>NZ_CP162775.1:0-4870000 GCF_054668485.1 Pseudomonas sp. S2_A05 | reverse complement strand
TGTACCAGTTGAGTCGCGGCCAACGGTCGACCGAATTGCTGACGATCCAGAGTGTATTGACGCGCGGTGTGCCAGCAGAACTCGGCCGCGCCCAGCGCCCCCCAGGAAATGCCGTAGCGTGCGGAGTTGAGGCAGGTGAACGGACCTTTCAGACCTCGGACGTCCGGGAAGATGTTTTCTTCCGGCACGAACACATTGTCCATGACGATCTCGCCGGTGATGGAAGCGCGCAGGCCGACCTTACCGTGAATCGCCGGAGCGCTCAGACCTTTCCAGCCTTTCTCCAGAACGAAACCACGGATGTCGCCAGCATCGTCCTTGGCCCAGACCACGAATACGTCAGCGATCGGGCTGTTGGTGATCCACATCTTCGCGCCAGTCAGGCTGTAGCCGCCATCGACCTTGCGCGCCCGGCTTATCATCGCGCCCGGATCGGAACCGTGGTTCGGCTCGGTCAGACCGAAGCAACCGATCCATTCGCCGGAAGCCAGTTTCGGCAGGTACTTCTGCTTCTGTGCTTCGGTACCGAATTCGTTGATCGGCACCATCACTAGCGAGGACTGCACGCTCATCATCGAGCGATAGCCGGAGTCGACGCGCTCGACCTCACGGGCAATCAGGCCGTAGCTGACATAGTTCAGACCACTGCCACCGTATTGTTCGGGAATGGTCGCACCGAGCAGGCCGACTTCACCCATCTCGCGGAAGATTGCCGGGTCGGTCTTTTCATGACGGAAAGCTTCGAGCACACGCGGGGCGAGACTCTGTTGAGCGAACTGCGCGGCGGTGTCGCGGATCATCCGCTCTTCTTCGGTGAGCTGTTGATCCAGCAGCAGGGGATCGATCCAGTTGAAGCTAGCTTTACCGCCCATGAGTGTGCCCTCGCAATCGGGTGAATTAACGTGGCATTGATCCTAGGCGCGGTTCGCCGTCGGAGCAAACGAGGATTTCGCATTCTGTTGTGCTAATTTCTCACTCCGTACCGTCGCGAATAGCCTTTTATGCGGCGCATTAGTGAGGTTGACGTACATGCGCAGGAAGATCCCCAGCACCGCCGCCCTGATCAGTTTCGAAGCTGCCGCCCGCCATGAGAGCTTTACCCGTGCTGCTGAAGAACTGTCGCTCACCCAAGGCGCCATTTGCCGACAGATCGCCAGCCTGGAAGACTTCCTCAGCGTGGAACTGTTCCGACGCTCGCGACGTGGAGTGAAACTGACCGAGGCGGGTCTTTCATATAGCCGTCGGGTGGCGACTCAGCTCGATGCAGTGGAGCGCGACACCCTTTCCGTGATGGGCCAGCAGGGCACCAACGTCATCGAGCTCGCAGTCGTCCCGACCTTCGGCACGCAATGGCTGCTGCCACGGCTCAAGGATTTCCAGCTCAAGCACCCGGAAGTGACCGTCAACCTGACCAACCGCACCCGGCCGTTCCTGTTTGCCGACACCGAATTCGATGCCGCGATTTACTTCGGCGACGCCGACTGGTCGGGTACCGAATCCCACAGATTGATGGGCGAGAATCCGATGCCGGTGTGCAGCCCCGCCCTACTCGGCGATCGCAAGCATCTGACAGCGCAAGCCATCGCTGAACTACCGCTGCTGCAGCAAACCACCCGACCTTACGCCTGGCGCCAATGGTTCAACTCGCAGCAACTGAATATCCCTCGCGACATGACAGGTCCACGCTACGAGCTATTCTCCATGCTTGCCCAGGCAGCCATGCACGACATGGGCGTTGCGCTGATTCCGCCGTTTCTGATTCAGCGCGAGCTGACAGAGAAACGTCTGGTGGTTGCCAACTCTCAAGCGCTCTCCAGCATCAAGGCCTATTACCTGATGATTCCGGAGCGAAAGGTCGAATCGGCATCGCTGAAGGCATTTCGTGACTGGCTGGTAAATCAGGCGCAGAGCTACAGCCTAGAAGAATAAAGGCTTTGCGCAATACCTAACCCCGTAGTCAGAAAAACAAAAGCCCTACAGATATAACTATTTGTCGCTTCTGAGCAGACTGTATCCGAAAGTCGTACAGACGTCCCACAAGCTGCCAAACACGTGGCTTTGAGCCTCTAATGGCGACTCATTGCTGCCTATTCACGCCACCGATGCGAATTTTTTTCAAATTCAGCCAGAATCCTTGCAGGGCACGGCCTGCAAGGGGTTCAACTGGCCATCTGCGACATTCGGTCACGGCATGACTTGTAGTTAATTTTCCGTCACCCGTCATAATCCCTTGAAGGGCATAAAGTTCGCCTGCAAAATGCCGCGCCCCGCCCTGATTCGGCGGGATCGTGCTGATCGGCCGCCCCAGTCGCACCATCCGTAGTGCATGGGTTTACTCAATAAGATCACGCAGGAGATTTGACGTGCACATTGGTGTTCCTCTCGAAACCCAGACCGGTGAAACACGGGTTGCTGCAACCCCGGAAACCATCAAGAAGCTGATCAGCCAAGGCCATAAGGTCACTGTGCAAAGCGGCGCTGGCGTCAAAGCCAGTGTCGTCGACAGTGCCTATGAAGCGGCCGGCGCAAGCATTGGCAGCGCCAATGACGCGTTTGGCGCCGAGCTGATTCTCAAAGTGGTCGCGCCAAGCGATGCCGAACTGCCGCTGATCAAGCGCGGCACGGTGCTGGTGGGCATGCTCAACCCGTTCAACAACGAGACCATCGCGAAGATGGCCGAATGCGGCATTACCGCATTCGCCCTCGAAGCGGCGCCGCGCACCTCGCGGGCGCAGAGTCTTGATGTGTTGTCGTCGCAGGCGAATATCGCCGGCTACAAAGCGGTGTTGCTCGCGGCTCACTATTACCCACGCTTCATGCCGATGCTGATGACTGCTGCGGGTACCGTGAAAGCGGCGCGGGTGCTGATTCTTGGCGCGGGCGTGGCCGGTTTGCAGGCGATTGCCACGGCGAAACGCCTGGGTGCGGTGATCGAAGCGTCCGACGTGCGCCCAGCGGTGAAGGAACAGATCGAATCCCTCGGCGCGAAGTTCGTCGACGTGCCTTACGAGACCGATGAAGAGCGCGAATGCGCCGTCGGTGTCGGCGGTTACGCGCGGCCGATGCCGGCGAGCTGGATGCAGCGTCAGGCCCAGGCCGTGCACGAGCGCGCCAAGCAGGCCGATATCGTCATCACCACCGCGCTGATTCCGGGCCGCAAGGCGCCGACGCTGCTCAGCGCCGAGACCGTGGCGCAGATGAAGCCGGGCTCGGTGGTCATCGACCTCGCGGCCGCTCAGGGTGGCAACTGTCCGCTGACCGTCGCCGATCAGGTCGTTGTGGAAAACGGTGTGACGATCGTCGGTCCGACCAACCTCGCCGGTGAAGTCGCCGCCGACGCTTCGGCGCTGTACGCACGCAACCTGCTGGACTTCCTCAAGCTGGTGTTCACCAAGGAAGGCCAGTTCGACGTCAACCTCGAAGACGACATCGTCGCCGCGTGCCTGATGTGCCGCGACGGCCAAGTCATCCGCAAAAACGCCTAAGCAGGGATTCAGACGATGGAAGAGCTTATCTCCCCCGGTATCTACAACCTGATCATCTTCGTGCTGGCGATTTATGTCGGTTACCACGTGGTCTGGAACGTTACACCTGCGCTGCACACGCCGTTGATGGCAGTCACAAACGCCATTTCCGCGATCGTGATCGTCGGCGCCATGCTCGCCGCTGCGCTGACAGTCACGCCTTTGGGCAAGACCATGGGCACGCTGGCTGTGGCACTGGCGGCGGTCAATGTGTTCGGTGGCTTCCTGGTCACTCGCCGCATGCTTGAGATGTTCAAAAAGAAAGCCCCGAAAGCAAAAGAAGAGGCGCCGAAGTAATGAGCATGAATCTCGTGACGACGCTCTACCTGATCGCGTCGATCTGCTTTATCCAGGCCCTCAAAGGCCTGTCCCACCCGACCACCTCGCGGCGCGGCAACCTGTTCGGCATGCTTGGCATGGCGCTGGCCATCATCACAACGGTGGGCCTGATCTATAAGTTGGGCGCTGAACTGGCCACGGCTGGCATCGGTTATGTGATCGTCGGCCTGCTGATCGGCGGCACCGCCGGTTCGATCATGGCCAAGCGCGTTGAAATGACCAAGATGCCGGAACTGGTAGCGTTCATGCACAGCATGATCGGCCTCGCGGCGGTGTTCATTGCCATTGCGGCAGTGGTTGAGCCGCAGTCGTTGGGTATCGTTAAACAGTTGGGCGATGCGATCCCGGCGGGCAACCGTCTGGAGCTGTTCCTCGGTGCGGCAATCGGTGCGATCACTTTCTCCGGTTCGGTGATTGCCTTTGGCAAGCTCTCGGGCAAGTACAAGTTCCGCCTGTTCCAGGGCGCACCGGTACAGTTCAGTGGCCAGCACAAGCTCAATGCGATTCTGGGTCTGGCAACGCTGGTTCTCGGTCTGACTTTCATGTTCACCGGCAACCTTACGGCGTTCGCACTGATGCTGGCGCTGGCGTTCGTGATGGGCGTGCTGATCATCATCCCGATCGGCGGCGCTGACATGCCGGTGGTGGTGTCGATGCTCAACAGCTATTCCGGCTGGGCGGCGGCGGGCATCGGCTTCTCGCTGAACAACTCGATGTTGATCATTGCCGGCTCGCTGGTGGGTTCGAGCGGTGCGATCCTCTCGTACATCATGTGCAAGGCAATGAACCGCTCCTTCTTCAATGTGCTGCTAGGCGGTTTCGGCAACACAGCCGATGCAGGTCCTGTCGGTGCGCAGGAAGCCCGCCCGGTGAAATCCGGCTCGGCTGACGACGCAACCTTCCTGCTGACCAACGCCGACACCGTGATCATCGTCCCGGGTTACGGTCTGGCAGTGGCCCGTGCACAACACGCACTGAAGGAATTGACCGAGAAGCTGACCCATCGCGGCGTAACCGTGAAGTACGCGATTCACCCGGTGGCCGGTCGCATGCCTGGGCACATGAACGTCCTGCTCGCCGAGGCCGAAGTGCCTTACGACCAGGTGTTCGAGATGGAAGACATCAACTCCGAGTTCGGTCAGGCCGACGTGGTGCTGGTGCTCGGCGCGAACGACGTGGTCAACCCGGCCGCGAAGAACGATCCGAAGTCACCGATTGCCGGTATGCCGATTCTCGAAGCGTTCAAGGCCAAGACCATCATCGTCAACAAGCGCTCGATGGCCAGCGGCTACGCCGGCCTGGACAACGAACTGTTCTATCTGGACAAAACCATGATGGTTTTCGGCGATGCGAAGAAAGTCATCGAAGACATGGTCAAAGCGGTCGAGTAATCACCCGTTGCAATAACGAACGCCCCGACTTGTCGGGGCGTTTTTGTTTGCGCCAGACGCTGGACAATTTGCCGCGTTGTTGCAGATCCGGTAACGGTGTTTTACTGCAAACCCGCGAAATAGAGGCCTCGTTTGCGACCTTGGTAGCGGGACAGGCGCCGGCCAAATTCACTAGACTGCGCATCCTGCTACTCGTTGCCCGAGATAATAATCCATGTACCGTGACCGTATTCGCCTGCCTTCGTTGTTGGACAAAGTGATGAGCGCTGCCGACGCTGCCGCTCTGATTGAGGACGGCATGACCGTCGGCATGAGCGGTTTCACCCGCGCCGGCGAAGCCAAAGCCGTTCCCCACGCACTGGCCGAGCGCGCCAAGGTCACGCCGCTGAAGATCAGCCTGATGACTGGCGCCAGCCTGGGCAACGACCTCGACAAGCAACTGACCGAGGCCGGCGTGCTGTCGCGGCGCATGCCGTTTCAGGTCGACAGCACGTTGCGCAAGGCAATCAACGCCGGTGAAGTGATGTTCATTGACCAGCATCTCTCGGAAACGGTCGAGCAGTTGCGCAACCAGCAATTGAAGCTGCCGGACATTGCCGTCATCGAGGCAATCGCCATCACCGAACAAGGCCATATCGTGCCGACCACTTCGGTGGGCAACTCGGCCAGCTTCGCGATCTTCGCCAAACAAGTGATCGTCGAGATCAACCTGGCCCACAACGCCAACCTCGAAGGCCTGCACGACATTTATATCCCGACGTACCGCCCGACGCGCACACCAATCCCGCTGGTGAAAGTCGACGATCGCATCGGCAGCACGGCAATTCCGATTCCGCCGGAGAAGATCGTTGCGATTGTCATCACTCAGCAGTCGGACTCGCCATCCACAGTATCGGTACCGGACGTTGACACCAATGCCATCGCTGAACACCTGATCACTTTTTTCAAGCAGGAAGTCGCGGCCGGGCGCATGACCAACAAGCTTGGCCCACTGCAGGCCGGCATCGGCAACATCGCCAACGCGGTGATGTGCGGCTTGATCGACTCGCCGTTCGAAGACCTGACCATGTACTCGGAAGTGCTCCAGGATTCGACTTTCGACCTGATCGATGCCGGCAAGCTGAGCTTCGCCTCGGGCAGTTCGATCACCCTGTCCGAGCGCCGCAACAGCGACGTGTTCGGCAACCTGGAGAAGTACAAGGACAAACTGATTCTGCGGCCGCAGGAGATCTCCAATCACCCGGAAGTGGTGCGGCGCCTGGGCATCATTGGCATCAACACTGCGCTGGAGTTTGATATCTACGGCAACGTCAACTCTACCCATGTCTGCGGTACGCGGATGATGAACGGCATCGGCGGCTCCGGCGACTTCGCGCGCAATGCGCATCTGGCGGTATTCGTGACCAAATCGATCGCCAAGGGTGGCGCCATCTCCAGCGTGGTGCCGATGGTCAGCCACGTCGACCATACCGAGCATGACGTCGACATCCTGGTGACCGAGGTCGGGCTGGCCGATTTACGCGGCCTCGCGCCAAGGGAGCGTGCGCGAGTGATCATCGACAACTGTGTGCATCCGGACTTCCGCCAGGCACTGAATGACTACTTCAGCGCTGCCTGTGCAATCGGCGGTCACACCCCGCATATTCTGCGCGAAGCCCTGAGCTGGCATATGAACCTGGAAGAAACCGGGCGCATGCTGGCAGTGTGATTCACACAGATACCCACCGAGGCAAACACAGTTTTGCCTCGGTGGATGCCCGCGAGAAGCAGGATCGCAAAAAACTGTACTGCTGTACCGGTCTTTTCCTACCGCAAACTCCTACTCAACCCCCTGATACGAGCCGAAATGCACCAATCAAGTGCAGACAGGTACAGTTTGCCCAATTTCGACCCGTACACCATCCATAAACAGTTAACTGCTCACTCACAATACAAATGAACTGTATCTACAGAGACTATCCAAACGAGAGGATCATGGGCACCAGTCAAACCACTACCTGATCCCGCCACAAGCGGAAGGATGTCAACCATGGAACGTACACTCAGTTCCGAACTGTTCTTCGAAGACAAAGCTGTAAACACCCAGGCTTCCCTGCCTCTGCGCGTTATCGCCAACCTGATGTTGTGGCAGCGCCGCATCTCCAGCCGCCACCAACTGGCCCGTCTGGATTCGCGTCTGCTGGCCGACGCCGGTATCAGCGAAGCACAACGCTACGAAGAGCTGAGCAAGCCGTTCTGGCGCTAAGCAGCGTCGCTGGCTCTGGTCGTCAGACCCACCGCCAGCAACCCGAATTGCACAAGCAAAACCCGTCGTGGGCAACCACGACGGGTTTTGTCGTTTCAGGGCCTTGAATGCTCTAAAACGCATAACTGAATGAGTACAGGTACAATTCACGAAAGCCTCAGATAACACCAGTACAGTTATGCAGAACCTTTGGAGTATCACTGGCCACCACTGGGCGAACCGGATTTGGCAGCCTAATATCCATGCAGAACGTGGCGAACGTTGCGCAACAGGCGTCTGACTCCTCAGATACCGAGCCACCTCTCACTACGGTTTATCCAAAGGAGTTACATCATGACCCGTCTTCGCCTGCTCAGTGCCGCCGCCCTGCTGGCCGTGGCTGCCAACGCCAGTGCTACCAGTTTCATCGTCACCACCGACTCGATCGTCGGCGCGCTGAAAGCCACTTCCGACGCCACTTCCGATGTGACCTCCTCGTTCCGTGACGACAAGATCGTCCTCGCCGCCCGCGACGATGCCGCCAGCTTCGTGGCCAGCGAAGGCGATATCCGTGGTGTGAAACTGGAAAGCGCGCTCGATCACATCCGCCATCAGGCGCCACAACTCAATGCCACCGATGCCCAATTGGCTCAGGCCATTCTGACGCTCTGATCGCTTGCGGTATTGCGGGACACGCCAGCCGTGTCCCGATGTTTCAACGCTGGCTCTGGCCCGGGCATTTGCGCTAGCCTTCAGGCTCGCTAACAGTTGTCGAGTCCCATGCGCTTTCTTCCAAATCTGCTCATCTCTTCTGCCTTGTTCAGCGCCTGCTGGGCGATGTCTGCAAACGCCTTCGATGCTTTCAATGCATCGACCCAAGGCACGGTTGTCAGCGGTTACGCCACCAGCATGGTGTCTTCTGCGCCGTTCGACCGTAAACTGCTGCTCGCCGCCCATGATGACGCGGCCGCCTTCGTCGCCAGTGACGGTGAATGGCGAGGCGCACGGCTGGAATCCGCGCTGCATTACCTGCGCAAAACCCGGCCGAAACTTCATGCCAGCGACCTTGAACTGGCAGAAGCAATTCTCGTCCAATAGTTATCCTTGTCCTTCCGGAGTCGTTCCATGCGTAGCCCGCTGATTGCTGCCGCCCTTGGCCTGTTTGTGTTGGCCGATGTGGCCCAGGCGCACACCCTGGTAGCCACCAGTAACATCATCGTTCGTGCCTCCCAGCGCAGCATCGATTTCACCTCCGATACCACCACGTCGATTCGCGATTCGAAAATCATCCGCGAAGCCCACGACGACGCCGCCAGTTTCGTCGCCAGCAACGGCGACATCCGTGGCGCGCACCTCGAGGCCGCTCTCAACACATTGCGTACACGGGTGCCGGAAGCGCGCGACGCCAGTGACCAGGTACTCGCCGAAGCCATCCTCGCACTGTGAGGTCCGTTGGCGCCTGGCTGCTGGCCGGGGCGTTGTTGCTGCTTGGCAACAGCGCCCACGCCGGCCTGCAATTGCGGCTCAAGACCGAGGGTCTGAGCCCGGCTCAACAACAGGCCAGTCAGGCGCTGATTGATGAGGCCATGGCGAAACTGCCGCCGAGCTTCATCGAGCGGCTGGATCGGCGTATCGATGTCGGCTGGACCGACGACATGCCGGCCAATGCTTACGGGCAGGCGACGCTGGTTGCCGAACTTGATCTGAATCGCAAGCTTCTCGCAGCTCTCACCGATGGCAGCGCGGCGAAAGAGAAAACCAATCGCCCCCACGGCACTGTGCGCCAGGAACTGCTAGCCACAGTGCTGCACGAAATCACGCATATCTACGACCGCGCGCGTTTATGGCCAAGCGCCGAACGCGCGTTGATCCAGCGCTGCACCCGACGTTTCAACAGCTCCGGGCTGATCGGCATTCCCGATGAGTGTCGCGGGCAGAACGGTCGCCGCTTCACCATCAGCGACGACCCGCGCCTGCTTGACCTCGCCGGGTGGCAGCAATACGTCGGCCGCCGTGGCGAGCGTGAACAACATAACCGGCAGATCGCTCGCAGCCCGGACCTCTACGAAATTTCCAGTCCCAAGGAATTTGTCGCGGTCAACATGGAGTACTTCCTCCTCGACCCGAGCTACGCCTGCCGCCGCCCGGCGCTGTATCGCTACTACAAGGAACATTTCGGCTGGGCGCCGCCAGCGCTGGGACACCTGCAGCAAGAGCTTTGCCTTTCTCAATGCGGGCAATGACTTCGCCAAGCAGCCTCTGGGGCAAGTCGATCCGGAGCGCGTCTACGCTGTCGATTACCTGCTGGCCGAGGCCAATCAGAACTGGGTCAGTCGCTGGGGCCACAGCATGCTGCGCCTGGTGATCTGCGCCCCCGGTCGCCCGCGCGGCCCGGATTGCCGCCTCGACCTCGATCAGCACCTGGTGCTGTCCTATCGCGCCTTCGTTGGCGATGTGCAGCTGTCGAGCTGGGATGGACTGGTCGGCAAATACCCGTCGCGGCTGTTCGTGTTGCCGCTGGCACAGGTGATCGACGAATACACCAAGACCGAGCTGCGCAGCCTCGCTTCAGTGCCGCTGAACCTGTCTCGCGAGGAGATCGAGGGCGTGGTCGAACATGCCGCCGAGATGCACTGGAGCTACGACGGCAACTATTTCTTCCTGTCCAACAACTGCGCGGTAGAAGGTTTAAAACTGTTGCGCAGCGGCAGCAACAACAGCCAACTGGTCGGCCTCGACAGCATCATGCCCAACGGCTTGCTGGAAGTGCTCAAGGGCCGTGGTCTGGCCGACACCAGTGTGCTCGACGATCCGAAAGAAGCGCTGCGTCTGGGTTACCGCTTCGACTCGTTCCGCGATCGCTATCAAGCGATGTTCGATGTATTGAAGAAGCAGCTGCCGATCAAGCAGACCACTGTCGAAGACTGGCTGTCACTCAGCGCTGAGCAACGCCGCGAATGGTTCGACCGCGCCGACCTGCGCACCAGCGCGGCGCTGTTGCTGCTGGAGCAAGCCAGTTTCCGCCGGCAGTTGTTGCTGGCCCAGGACGAGGTCAAGCAACGCTACCTCGGCGCCCGCGAGCTGGAAAATGGCGGCATGGACAAAGCCAACGCGACCTTGCAGGAGATCCTCGCCAACAGTGGTTTCCTCAGCCGCCCGGCGGAACTGCTCGACTCCAAAGGTTACGGACTACCGCAGCCGAGCGAGTTTGGCCGACTGGAAGCGGAAAGCAGCCAACGGCAGAAGAAGCTGCTCGCCCTGTCCGGCGACCTCGATACTGAAGTGCGCAAGCTGCTCGAACCCAAGCGCGCCGCCGAGATTGCCGCCAGCGAGGCCAACGTCAAGCAGATTGGCGAGCATCTGCGCAAACTGCACAAGGCTTCGGGCGGACTGCAATTGCCCTGAGCACAAAAAAGGCTTCAGAACGCCTGTTCTGAAGCCTTTTTGTTTTCCCCTGCGGCCTTAGACGCGAGCCTTGCGCACGCCTTGGGACAGCGCCGAACACAGACTCAACACGCCATCGATGGCCTGCTCAGGCGTATCGGCACTGGCGATGTGATCAATCAGCGCCGAGCCCACCACCACACCGTCAGCCAGACGCGCGATGGCCGCAGCCTGCTCCGGTGTACGGATACCGAAGCCAATGCTGATCGGCAGGTCGGTATGCCGACGCAGACGTGCAACCGCCTCTTCCACGTGTTCCAGAGTCGCTGCACCGGCGCCGGTGACACCCGCGACCGACACGTAGTAGACAAAACCGGAACTACCGTTGAGCACACGCGGCAGACGCGCGTCGTCGGTGGTCGGCGTGGTCAGGCGGATGAAATCCAGCCCGGCAGCCTGCGCCGGGTCGCACAGTTCTTCATTGTGCTCTGGTGGCATGTCGACCACGATCAGGCCATCGACGCCGGCATCCTTGGCTTCTGTGATGAAACGCTCGACGCCGAATTTGTGGATCGGGTTGAAGTAACCCATCAACACCAGCGGCGTGTCGCTGTTGCCTTCACGGAATTCGCGAACCATTTGCAGGGTTTTCGCCAGATTCTGTTTGGCGCCCAGTGCGCGGATATTGGCCAACTGGATCGCCGGGCCATCGGCCATCGGATCGGTGAACGGCATGCCCAGTTCGATCACGTCGGCACCTGCGGCAGGCAGGCCTTTGAGGATTGCCAGCGAAGTGTCGTAGTCAGGATCGCCAGCGGTGACAAAGGTCACCAGCGCGGCGCGGTTCTGTTGCTTGAGGTCGGCAAAGCGGGTTTGCAGGCGGCTCATCAGTGTTTCTCCTGCTGCGACTGTTGCATATGGTGCATCACGGTTTGCATGTCCTTGTCGCCACGGCCCGAGAGGTTGACCACCATCAGGTGATCCTTCGGCAGCTTCGGTGCACGTTTGAACACTTCGGCCAGGGCGTGAGCGCTTTCCAGGGCAGGGATGATCCCTTCCAGACGGCAGCATTTGTGGAACGCTTCAAGCGCTTCGTCGTCGGTCACCGAGGTGTACTGGACGCGGCCGATGTCATGCAACCAGGCGTGTTCAGGGCCGATGCCCGGATAGTCGAGGCCAGCGGAAATCGAGTGGGCGTCGATGATCTGCCCATCGTCGTCCTGCAGCAGGAAAGTGCGGTTACCGTGCAGCACGCCCGGCACACCGCCGTTCAGACTGGCCGCGTGCTTGCCGGTTTCGATGCCATAACCGGCGGCTTCGACGCCGATGATCTCCACGCTCTTGTCATCGAGGAACGGGTGGAACAGGCCCATGGCGTTGGAACCGCCACCGATGCATGCCACCAGACTGTCCGGCAGACGACCTTCCTGAGCCTGCAGCTGATCGCGGGTTTCCTTGCCGATGACGGCCTGGAAGTCGCGGACCATTGCTGGATAAGGGTGTGGGCCGGCCACAGTGCCGATCAGATAGAAAGTGTTGTCGACGTTGGTCACCCAGTCACGCAGGGCTTCGTTCATCGCATCCTTCAGGGTGCCGGTGCCAGCCACCACCGGAATGACTTCAGCGCCAAGCAGCTTCATGCGGAAGACGTTGGCCTGCTGACGTTCGATGTCGGTGGTGCCCATGTAGATCACGCAGTCCAGACCGAAACGCGCAGCGACGGTGGCCGTGGCCACGCCGTGCATGCCGGCGCCGGTCTCGGCGATGATGCGCTTCTTGCCCATGCGCCGCGCCAGCAGGATCTGGCCGATGCAGTTGTTGATCTTGTGCGCGCCGGTGTGATTCAGCTCTTCACGCTTGAGGTAGATCTTGGCGCCGCCGCAGAACTCGGTCAGGCGTTCGGCGAAATACAGCGGGCTCGGACGTCCGACGTAATCACGCTGGAAGTAGGCCAATTCTTCTTTGAATGCCGGATCTTCCTTGGCCGCTTCGTATTCGCGGGCCAGGTCGAGGATCAACGGCATCAGGGTTTCCGCTACATAACGGCCACCGAACGCACCGAACAGGCCGTTGGCGTCAGGGCCGTTACGCAGATCAGAGGTGTTCGAAGTCTGGGTCATGGGTCGCTCCAGGTGAATTCGGTCAGAAGACAATGACGACCACTCTACCCCTGACTTTCCAGGCTGAAAACCGATAAGATCGCCGCAACCTGTCAGGAAAACTCACAGATACCATGAGCCACGACCTTCCCCCGCTCAATGCCTTGCGCGCCTTCGAGGCCACCGCCCGTCTGAACAGCGTCAGTCAGGCTGCCGAGCAGCTGCATGTCACTCACGGCGCGGTCAGCCGCCAGCTGAAAGCGCTTGAAGAACATCTCGGCGTGAGTCTGTTCGTGAAGGATGGGCGCGGCTTGAAACTCACAGATGCCGGCGTGCGTCTGCGCGATGCCAGCGCAGAGGCGTTCGATCGCTTGCGCAGTGTTTGTGCGGAATTGACCCAAAGCACTGCCGATGCGCCATTCGTGCTTGGTTGTTCGGGGAGTCTGCTGGCGCGCTGGTTCATTCCGCGCCTGGGGCGGTTGAATGCCGATTTGCCTGATCTGCGACTGCACCTGTCGGCCGGTGAAGGCGATCTCGACCCTCGGCGCCCGGGCCTCGATGCGCTATTGCTGTTCGCCGAGCCACCGTGGCCGGCCGATATGCAGGTCTATGAACTGGCGGCGGAACGCATCGGCCCGGTGATGAGCCCGTTATTCAGCGGTTATCAGAACCTGCACGACGCTCCTGGCGCAGAATTGCTCAAGCAGCCCTTGCTGCACACCACCTCTCGCCCGCAAGCCTGGCCCAGCTGGGCACAGCAAAACCACCTTGATCCCAAGGCGTTGAAGCTCGGGCAAGGTTTTGAGCATTTGTATTATTTGCTGGAGGCGGCTGTTGCAGGTCTCGGCGTGGCAATCGCGCCGGAGCCGCTGGTAACCGAAGATCTGAAGGCAGGACGCCTGGTTGCGCCATGGGGCTTCTGCGAAACCCCGGCGCAACTGGCGTTGTGGCTACCCAAGCGCGCCGCAGACGGACGCGCCCGGCAACTGGCGCAATGGCTCAAGAACGAGCTGCGCCAGACTGATCACTCACCGCGCTTGAACAAAAAGTAGGCGGCGAGCAGACCGATTGCACCGACAGCCACGCCAGCCGTGGTCCATGGGTGTTCCTGCGCATAGTCACGAGTGGCAATGCCGGTCTCGCGGGTTTTCACTTTGACTTCTTCGTAAGCGTCGCTGAGCAGATGACGGGAATGTTTCAGTGCACTTTCGGCATTGCTTTTCAGCGCCTTGAGGGTCTTGCGCGACTCGTCCGAAGCATCGTCTTTCAAGCTTTCCAACGATTTGAGCAGACTCTCGATCTCGGCTTCCATGCTTTGCAACGAGGCTTTACGTAAAGAGGTGTTGGCCATGGTGGCTCTCCTGCATTGGTGATGAGTGGCGTGTGTTGGTTGGGACTTCACCACTTCGAGAAAGTGCAGAAATTCTGAACTTCGGCAGCGCAGCGGCGCCGAAATCAACAGTGCAATTGCCTGCTAGGCTCAATTTCACACGCCATTCCAACCCAAGGAGAACGCCATGAGTGACCATCACACGTACAAGAAAGTCGAGCTGGTCGGTTCGTCCACCACCAGCATCGAAGACGCCATCAACAACGCACTGGCCGAAGCCAACAAAACCCTGCGCAATCTGGAATGGTTTGAAGTGACCGAAACCCGTGGCCACATCGAAAACGGCCAGGTGGCGCACTTTCAGGTAACGCTGAAAGTCGGCTTCAAGATTGCCGCCAGCTGAGTTTGAGCTAGTCTTCTGAACTTGCGCGCTGGCCGAGTGCCATAGGGAATGGCAAAGCGCTACAAGGTGAGCGCATCGGGTGGATGACCCGATGCCCGCCTCATTCAATCCGACCAGGGAGTGCGACCGATGAAGAAGTTCATGTTGGCAGTAGGTTTGTTGAGCCTTGCGGGTGGTGCGTTTGCAGCCGGCAAGCCATGTGAAGAGCTGAAAAGCGAAATCGCCGCGAAGCTCGACGCCAAAGGCGTATCCGGTTATTCGCTGGAAGTTGTCGACAAGGGTGCGGCCGTTGATGGCGACGTCGTCGGCAGTTGCGAAGGCGGCAGCAAGGACATCGTCTACAAGCGAGGTTGATTGCGCCTGAAACACAAAAGCCGACGTGGATGCGTCGGCTTTTTTGTGGACGATGATTTTCCGGGTAGGAGCTGCGGGACGCTGCGATCTTTTGATCTTGATTTCAAATCATAATCAAAAGATCGCAGCCTCGTTGCACTCGACAGCTCCTACAAGGGCTCGCGTTATCCCTTCATGACTTGGGCCAGCAATTCGTAGGAATGGATGCGATCGGCGTGTTCGTAAAGATCACTGGTGAAAATCAGCTCGTCCGCCTGGGTCTGCTCGATCAAAACCTCAAGCTTGGCGCGGATCTTCTGCGGGCCGCCGACCATGGCGAGACCGAGGAAATCGCCCACCGCTTCACGTTCATGGGGCAGCCACAGGCCGTCCATGGTTTTCACCGGCGGACGCTGCACCAGGCTCTGACCACGCATCAGCGCAAGAATGCGCTGGTACACCGACGTCGCCAGATAATCGGCTTGCTCATCGGTATCCGCTGCCACCAGCGGCACGCCGAGCATCACGTACGGCTTGTCGAGCACCGCCGACGGTTTGAAGTGATTGCGGTAGATGCGGATCGCCTCGTGCATGAAGCGCGGCGCGAAGTGCGAGGCGAAGGCGTAAGGCAAGCCGCGCTCACCCGCCAATTGCGCACTGAACAGGCTTGAGCCGAGCAGCCAGACCGGCACGTTGGTGCCGGTGCCGGGCATGGCGATCACCCGTTGCTCCGGGGTGCGCGGGCCGAGGTAGCGCATCAGTTCGGCAACGTCTTCAGGGAAGTCGTCAGCGCTGCCCGAGCGCTCACGGCGCAAGGCGCGGGCGGTCATCTGGTCAGAGCCGGGCGCGCGGCCCAGACCCAGGTCGATCCGTCCCGGGTACAGGCTCTCGAGGGTGCCGAACTGCTCGGCGATCACCAGCGGCGCATGGTTGGGCAGCATTACCCCGCCGGAACCGACGCGGATCGTCGACGTGCCTCCGGCCAGATAGCCGAGCAACACCGAAGTTGCCGAACTGGCGATGCCGTCCATGTTGTGATGTTCGGCGACCCAGAAGCGCGTGTAGCCGAATTTCTCGGCATGCTGCGCCAGGTCCAGCGAGTTGCGCAGCGATTGCGCCGCGCTGCCGTTTTCGCGCACTGGCACCAGGTCGAGGGTGGAAAATTTTACGTCGGACAGTTTTTTCATGAACCTGCATCTCCGGGTGGGGAGGCAGGTTTTTCTTGCGAGCGAAAACCTGCCAAATCCATAAGCGTGTTTTATGGAATGAGGGCATATACCCGAGATTCAATAGCAGCGGCGAAATTTCCTACTAAAAAAGTCAACGATTCAGCCAGGCTGAACTTTGTTCCGCCGTCTATCCTCAGAAGCCTTGCTAGTAAAAACCGCGAAGGCGCGGCGTCCCGCGCCACATTTGAGGAGGCAGACATGGCTATCGTGAAAAAGGCATCGGCGCATTGGGAAGGCGATCTGAAAACCGGTCTCGGCTCGATCTCCACCGAAACCGGCGTACTGCGCGAAGCGCCGTACGGCTTCAAGGCGCGCTTTGAAGGCGGCAAGGGTACCAATCCGGAAGAACTGATCGGCGCGGCCCACGCCGGCTGCTTTTCCATGGCGTTTTCGATGATTCTCGGCGATGCCGGCCTGAAGGCAGACAGCATCGACACCAACGCTGAAGTCACCCTCGATCAGGTTGACGGCGGCTTCGCAATCACTGCGGTAAAGCTGATTCTCAAGGCGAAGATTCCAGGCGCAACTCAGCAGCAGTTTGAAGAACTGAGCAACAAGGCCAAGGAAGGTTGCCCGGTTTCCAAAGTGCTGAACGCGAAGATCACCCTCGAGGCTTCGCTGGTCAGCTGATTGGGCGTTTGCAGGGCTGACGCTTTCGCGGGCAGGCTCGCTCCCACAGGGGATTTGTGCACGGCGCAGATCCAGTGGGGGAGCGAGCTTGCTCGCGAAGGCAGTCTAGAAACCTGCTCAGCGGCCGGCAATTAATACAAGGTGTGAGCAAAGTCAGAACCCGCTCCGCAGAATTGTGGTCGAATAATCGACAGCAGCTTCAGCGCACACCCGTGCGCGCTGCCTCAAGGAGCTTCATCGATGAAACGTATTGGCTTGGCGATCCTTTGCAGTGCACTGGCCACTTCCGCTTTCGCAGCCCCCAAGAAGTGCGAAGAGCTCAGAAAGGAAATCGAGGTTAAAATTCAGGCGAAAGCGGTCCCAACGTACACCCTGGAAATCATCACGGCGGAGGAGGCGAAGCAGCATGACTCGGCCATGATCGTCGGTACTTGCGAGAACGGCACCAAGCGAATCATCTATCAGAAAAACGATAGCTGATTGCCTATCACGGCACGCAATTGATCTGCCGCTCGTTGGCAACGATCTGCCCCTGACGATTGATCAAGCGTGCACTTGGCGTGAAGGCCAGCGATCGGGCCTCAAGGCGGTAACGCTGCCCGGCCTCGAAGTATTCATAGGGCACGGTCATGTAACACAGCCGCTCTTGCGGATCGGTATCCATGCCCTGACCACCCCCGAATACTTCGAAGTCAAAGCGCACGGTGAGCTCATGACTACCGGGCGTCACCTGAAAAAACCGTCCGTCGCGCGAGCGCTGTTTATCCAGGCGCTCGGCCATCAGCACCTTGCCGCCGGGGGTAGGCATGGCGAAGTCGACCCAGGCTTTGTCTGGATCGGCCGCCGGCAACGGGCTCTGACAACCGGCGAGCACACTGGCGGCCAGCAATGTCGTCAACTTGCGCATGATCGATATCCTTAGACGGGATTTCCAGCATAGCGCCGATCAACTGCTCTGACAGCCCGCCGGTGTGCCCTGACCGACAACCTTGCGCTGTTCGTCATACAGCTTGGCCCAAGGCCTGAAGCCGATGCTGCCAGCCTGCAGCTGATAGCGCTGGCCGGCGTTGAAGTCCTTGAATTTCACGCTCAACTGGCAATCGCGCCACAGCGGTTCGGCAGTCGGGCCGATATTGGTGGCCTCGACCGGGAATTGATAGCGCACCTTCAGCTCATGGCTGCCGGGCTGCACTTCGAAATAGCGTTTGTCGATGGCCTGGGTGGCATCGACTTGAACGGCTTGCAGCGCCGTGTCGTGTTGGCGAGCGTCAAGATCGATCCAGGCTTGCGAGGGGTCGGGGTCGGGCATTCCGAATCCGGCACAACCGGCCAGCGTCAGCAGGCCTCCTGTCAGCATGAACATGCGCATAGCGGTGCTCCTTGAGGCGGGATAGTCTTGGGGCAGACTTTCCGGGGAATTTCTTATTTTGATCAGGCCGTTTTCCAGCCTTGGGTTACTTGATCGCGTTTTTCCGATTTTGTTTCCGGGTGTGTTGTTTTTGTTGCTCAACGGTTGCGCCAGCGTCAGCTATTACAGCCAGCTCGCCAGCGGCCAGTTGCAATTGCTGCGCGCCCGGGAGCCGGTGGAGAAGGTCATTGCCGACCCCAGCCGCGATGCCAAATTGCGCGCGCATCTGGCTCAATCACAAAAGGCCCGTACCTTTGCCAGCGAGCATCTGCATTTGCCGGATAACCAGAGCTATCGCCTGTACGCCGATATCCATCGCCCCTACGTGGTGTGGAATGTGTTCGCTACTCAAGAGTTCTCCCTGACACCGCAGAATCACTGCTTCCCGATTGCCGGCTGCGTGGCCTATCGCGGCTACTACAGCCAGAGCGCCGCCCGTGGCGAAGCGGCGATTCAACGTTTGCAGGGTATGGATGTGTCGATCGGCGGGGTCGAGGCGTACTCGACGCTCGGCTGGTTCAATGACCCGATCCTCAATTCGATGATGGGCTGGGGCGACGAACGTCTGGCCACGCTGATCTTTCATGAGCTGGCGCACCAGAAGTTCTATGTGAAGGACGACACCGAATTCAACGAGTCATTTGCCACGTTTGTCGAGCAGGAAGGTACGCGGCAATGGCGCACCTTTCGCGGGCTACCGGCAGAGTCGGATGCGAGGCTCAAGCAGCGTGACCAATTCATCGAACTGGTACTCGCCACGCGTTCACGACTGGAGACGCTGTATGCGCAGCCGCTGTCGGTTGAGCAAATGCGTGAGCACAAAGCAGCTGAATTCGAGCGCTTGCGCCGGGAGTATCAGGCAACGCGCGACAGTCAGTGGGCCGGGGACAAGCGCTATGACGCCTGGGTCAATGCGCCGCTGAACAACGCGCGACTGTTGCCGTTCGGGCTGTATGACCAGTGGGTGCCGGCGTTTGCGGCGCTGTTCAGGCAGGTGGGTGAGGATTGGTTGAGGTTCTATGCCGAGGTTGAGCGGTTGGGGCGATTGCCGGTTGATGAGCGTAAGGCGGCTTTGAGGGCCTTGGCAGTTCCTGAGTCCACCAGCGGCTGAACGGGCCTCATCGCTGGCAAGCCAGCGATAGCCATCTGCTCAGCGCTGCAAAAAAGCCTGATGCAACGCATTCAAAGTTTCGAAGTGATAAGCCGGTGATTCGGCGTTCAATTCCTCGAAGCTGCCAAATCCATAGCCCACCGCCGCTGCATCGAGACCATTGCTGCGCGCGCCGATCAGGTCATGCTTGCGATCACCGATCATCAGGGTCTGTGCCGGGTCCAGGCGTTCTTCCTCAAGCAGATGCGCAATCAACTCAACCTTGTTGGTCCGCGTGCCGTCCAGCTCGCTGCCGTAGATCACCTTGAAGTGGCGGGCGAAGTCGAAGTGCCGGGCGATCTCGCGGGCGAACACCCACGGTTTGGAGGTGGCGATGTACAACTGCCGCCCCTGCCCGCTCAAGGTTTCCAGCAACGGCGTCACCCCGTCGAACACCCGATTCTCATAGAGGCCGGTGACCTTGAAGCGCTCACGGTAGAAATTCACCGCTTCCCAGGCCTTGGCCTCGTCGAAATCGTAAAACTGCATGAACGCTTGCAGCAGCGGCGGGCCGATGAAGTGTTCCAGTTTGCTCAGGTCCGGCTCGTCGATGCCGAGATTGGCCAAGGCAAATTGAATTGAGCGGGTGATGCCCTCACGCGGGTCGGTCAGGGTGCCATCGAGGTCGAACAGTACAGTCTGGTAATGCATGGAAATTCCCGAGCAGGTGTAGGGCGATTCAGAGCTGGTCGTAGCCTTCGGCCAGATGCAGGTCCTTGAGTTTGACGTAATTCGCCGCGCTGTAGGTGAAGAAGGCGTTTTCCTTTTCGGTCAGCGGGCGCACTTGCTTGACCGGGCTGCCGACATACAGGAAGCCGCTCTGCAGGCGCTTGCCCGGCGGCACCAGGCTGCCGGCGCCGATGATCACATCGTCTTCCACCACGGCACCGTCCATGACGATGCTGCCCATGCCGATCAATACGCGGCTGCCAACGGTGCACCCGTGCAGCATGACCTTGTGGGCGATGGTCACGTCATCGCCGATCAGCAATGGAAAGCCGTCCGGGTTGAACGGGCCGGCGTGGGTGATGTGCAGCACGCAGCCGTCCTGCACGCTGGTGCGCGCACCGATGCGGATGCGGTGCATGTCGCCACGGATCACCGTCAGCGGCCAGACCGAGCTGTCTGCGCCAATTTCGACGTCGCCGATCACCACCGCCGAACCGTCGACGAATGCGCCGTTGCTCAAGCGGGGGGTGTGATTCTGGTATTTGCGAAGGGACACGATTAGTTCTCTCTCTGTCGCCGATAGCTGCGGTGAGTGTCGATTGTAATTAAGATGGGCGCATGTTTCTTCCAGCCAAGGTGCCAACCGTGAGCGTGAACAACCCTCTTTTGCAGTCCTACGACCTGCCGCCGTTCTCCACGATCCGTGCCGAACACGTCCTGCCCGCCATCGAAACCATCCTCGCGGACAACCGCGCCGCCATCGCCGAGATCCTCAAGACCCAGGGCAAGAACCCGACCTGGGCCGGTCTGGTGCTGGCGATGGACGAACTCAACGATCGCCTCGGTGCGGCATGGAGCCCGGTCAGCCATCTTAACGCCGTGTGCAACAGCGCCGAATTGCGTGAAGCCTACGAGTCGTGCCTGCCGGCCCTGAGCGCCTACTCCACCGAAATGGGCCAGAACCGCGAACTGTTCCAGGCGTATGAAGCGCTGGCCAACAGTCCGGAAGCTGCCAGTTTCGACGTCGCGCAAAAAACCATTCTGGAACACGCCCTGCGCGATTTCCGCCTGTCGGGTATCGACCTGCCGGAAGCCGAGCAGAAACGTTACGCCGAAGTGCAGAGCAAGCTGTCCGAGCTCGGCAGCCGCTTCTCCAACCAATTGCTCGACGCCACTCAGGCGTGGACCAAACACATTACCGATGAAGCCGCCCTCGCCGGCCTGACCGATTCAGCCAAGGCGCAAATGGCTGCCGCCGCCCAGGCCAAAGGTCTGGATGGCTGGTTGATCACTCTGGAATTCCCCAGCTATTACGCGGTGATGACCTACGCGCAAGACCGCGCGCTGCGCGAAGAAGTCTACGCCGCCTACTGCACCCGTGCCTCGGATCAAGGCCCGAATGCCGGGCAGAACGACAACGGCCCGGTGATGGAAGAGATCCTCGACCTGCGCCAGGAACTGGCCCGACTGCTGGGCTTCGCCAGTTTCGCCGAGCTGAGCCTGGCGACGAAAATGGCCGAATCCAGCGATCAGGTGCTGAGCTTCCTGCGGGATCTGGCCCAGCGCAGCAAGCCGTTCGCCGCGCAGGATCTGCAACAGCTGCGCGCTTACGCTGCCGAACAGGGCTGCGCCGATCTGCAAAGCTGGGACAGTGGTTTCTACGGTGAAAAACTTCGCGAGCAGCGTTACAGCGTCGCCCAGGAAACCCTGCGTGCCTACTTCCCGATCGATAAGGTCCTGAGCGGTCTGTTCGCCATCGTCCAGCGTTTGTACGGCATCGAGATCGCCGAGCAGAAAGGCTTCGACACCTGGCATCCGGACGTCCGCCTGTTCGAGATCAAGGAAAACGGCCAGCACGTCGGCCGCTTCTTCTTCGACCTGTATGCCCGCGCCAACAAGCGTGGCGGCGCATGGATGGACGGCGCCCGCGACCGTCGTCGCACCGTCGACGGTGCGCTGCAAAGCCCAGTCGCCAATCTGGTGTGCAACTTCACCCCGGCCGACAGCGGCAAGCCTGCGCTGCTGACCCACGATGAAGTGACCACGCTGTTCCACGAGTTCGGCCACGGCCTGCATCACCTGCTGACCCGCGTCGAACACGCTGGCGTATCCGGCATCAATGGCGTGGCCTGGGATGCGGTCGAGCTGCCAAGCCAGTTCATGGAAAACTGGTGCTGGGAGCCGAAAGGCCTGGCGCTGATTTCCGGCCACTACGAGACCGGCGAGCCACTGCCGCAGGACCTGCTGGAAAAAATGCTCGCGGCGAAGAATTTCCAGTCCGGACTGATGATGGTGCGTCAGCTGGAGTTTTCGCTGTTCGACTTCGAACTGCACGCCACCCACGGCGATGGCCGCAGCGTGGCCCAAGTGCTGGAGGGCGTGCGTGACGAGGTGTCGGTGATGCGTCCACCGGCGTACAACCGCTTCCCTAACAGCTTTGCGCACATTTTCGCCGGCGGTTACGCAGCCGGTTACTACAGCTACAAGTGGGCCGAAGTGTTGTCCGCCGACGCCTTCTCGAAATTCGAGGAGGACGGCGTGCTCAACGCTGAAACCGGTCGTGCGTTCCGTGAAGCGATTCTGGCGCGCGGCGGTTCCCGGGCACCGATGGTGCTGTTCGTCGACTTCCGGGGCCGTGAGCCGTCGATCGACGCGCTGCTTCGCCACAGCGGCCTGAGTGAGGACGCGGCAGCATGAGCGACGGCCCTGTGATCACCAAGAAGCGCTTCATCGCCGGGGCGGTCTGCCCGGCGTGCAGCGAGCCGGACAAGTTGATGATGTGGAACGAAGACGGCGTGCCGCACCGCGAATGCGTGGCCTGCGGTTACTCCGACACGCTCAACGAGCAAGGCCTGTCGGTGCCCAAAGAGCTGGGCACGCGGGTCAATACCAGCGCGCTGAAGCCTGCCGCCGACAAAAAGGTTCAGGCGGTGCAGTTCTTCCCCAACCCCAAGTTGAAGAAAAAGCCCGACGAGCAACAATGACAACGACCGCTGCCTGCCGATCATCGTCGGCAGGTGGCGGTATCTATCCACCACCTTGCCTCTGCGCTTCCTGATTAGGCTGGCCAATCCAGCCCTCTCTCACGGAAGACGCCATGCCTGACACCAACCCACTCCTGCAACATTGGCAGTTGCCGCCCTGGGCGGCGATACGCGCCGAACATCTGCTGCCAGCAGTCGAGCGCATCGTTGCCGACAACCTGCTGATCATCGAAAACGTCATCGCCACTCAGGTCGATCATCCCAACTGGGACGACGTGGTAATTGCCATCGATGAAGCCGATGCGCGCCTGGATGAAACCATGGCAATCATCGAATTCCTCTCGATCAGTCATGCCGATGAGCCCCAGTGGTTGATGCAGGAAGCCCTGAGTACGCACGCCGCGCAGCGTTACAAGACTGCGAAGGCCGGCAATCGACAGTTGCTCCAGGTTTATCAACGATTGGCACAGAGCTCCATAGCCGCCAGCTTCAGCGATGCACGCAAAGCCTCGCTGGCGAAAATCCTGCGCCGGTTTCACTTGGCCGGCAGTGAATTGTCGAGTGCGCAGCGCAAGGATCTGGCGCGATTGAACGGCGAAATCGATCTGCTGGAAAAGCGCTTCATGAGCAACCTCAAATCGGTCAACGCGGCATGGAGCAAGGACATCGACGATGCCGCGCTATTGGCGGGACTGCCGGCCGAAATGCAGACGCATCTGGCCGCCAATGCCCACAAGGCCGGCCTGCCCGGGTGGCGGCTGACCCTGGATCAGAACACTCACCAACAGGTCATGAGGCGGGCACAACACCGCGGACTGCGCGAGGAGTATTTCAAAGCCTGGTGCACCCGCGCTTCGGATCAGGGGCCACAGGCCGGTCGCTTCGATAACGGCCCGGTGCTGGAAAAACTGCTGGCCGCACGTCATGCCAAAGCCCGGCTCTTGGGTTTTGACAACTTTGCCCACCTGCGGCTGCACAACCGGATGGCCACCGGTACCGATCAGGTTGGTCGTTTTCTGCGCCAGCAGATCGCCCGCAACGCCGTGTCACTGGCGGGCGAGACCGATGATTTGCAGGCCTTGGCCCGCGAGCACGGGGTTGAACAGCTAGAAGCGTGGGATCACGATTTCCTCGCCGGGCAATTACGCCTGAAGCAGTCCGGCGGCACGGAGCAGGACCTGCGCGAGTTCTTCGCGCTGCAAGCCACACTGCACAGCCTCTGCCGCTTCAGCGAGCATATGTTCGGTATCAGCATCAGCGAAAATACCGTCCACGAGCGTTTCGCCGAAAATGTTCGCCTGTTCGAAATCAGCGAGCGTCAGCAACCGGTTGGTTACATCTACATCGACCCGTTCCACCGCGACGCGGGCAACGACTATGCCTGGACCGGTGTACTGCGCAATCGACGGATCACCGCCGAAGGCCGACCATTACTGCCGATTGCCTCGCTTCAATGCAATTACCCGGCAGCGGAAAACGGGCAAACGCACCTGCTGGATCCGCAGGATCTGCGTGTTCTGCTGCACGAATTCGGCCATTGCCTGCATCACGTGCTGACGCGTTCGCCGCATTACAACCTGTCCGGCATTTCGCATCTGAGCCGCGACGCTGCCGAGTTTGTCGGGCAACTGTTCGAAAAATGGGCGTTATCCGGGCAATTCCTGCGCTGGCTGGGTACGCATCACCAGAGCGGTGAGCGTCTGTCCGAAGCGCAGGCCAATACCGCGTTTTCCGCCACAGGCATCCAGCGCAGCCGGGAGACGGCAATGCTGTTGCTGAACGCGCTGGTCGACTTCGAACTGCACCGCTGTCACGGTGACGGTCGCACTGTTCAGCAAGTAGTCGAGGATGTGCAAAGTGAGTTCGCGCACCTGTCCATCCCGGCCTACTGCCGCTTCGCCAACAGCTGCGATTATCTGGTTACCGGTTATGAGGCTTCGCTGTACGCCTACAAATGGTCGGGTGTGCTGGCGAGCGAGGCGTTCAAGCGCTTCGAACGTGAAGGTCTGTTCAACGAACAGACGGGCCGCGACATGCGCGAACACCTGCTCTCGGGGGACAGGCAGGCACTGCCCGCCGCACTGCAAGCCTTTCTCGGAAAACCCATCGACAACGCGCTATTTCCTGCACCAGCCGCTTGAGCTGATCAACGCTGAACGTGGGCCGAGTCGAACCAGCTCTTCATCGAACACATGGCGAATGCACTGGTACTGCATTCGCCATTGATCAAGGCTTCATGCAACCGATCGACATCGGCCTGCATCACGTAGCGCACGCTGTCGTGGAAATGCTGACTGTCACCAAAACCGCCCTCGGTCATTTCCTTGAGCGCCTGCTCTTTACTCCAGCCCTGTACCACCACGCGGTACATCGCCGCCATCAGTCCGGTGCGGTCAGAACCGTGCTTGCAGTGCATGAGCACCGGGCCGTCGGCTTCGGCGGACTGAATCGCGCGCAAAGCCTTGAGCACATCGCTGTCGTCGACGTGGTTGGTGCGATACGGCAGCTGCACTTGCTTGATGCCCGGCGCGGAGAGCCAGTCGCTATCAGCGTCAGGCAGGAAGTTGATTACGGTGACGACATGCAGATCGTTCAACAGCGGCACCGCACTGCGGCTGGGCAAGGCGCTGCGATACAGCGTCGGTGACATGCGGAACAGGTTGAACTGCGCCTCAACCGGCTGCGCCCACTCGGCCGGGCGAGATGGCGTGGCGTCGGCCGCCCGGGCGGCAATGCCATGCAACAGTGCAACAAGCGAAAAACATAACGCGGGGAAAAAGCGCACTCGAGACATGCTGGGCTGACCGTTTCGGCAATCTTCATGGGAGGAATTGCAGCTTCGCTATCAAGCGGTCAATACGCCGTGAGCCGGCCGTCAAAGAAACGTGAATCGGCGCCTCGCCGGGCTTTTTTCCGTGCAAACGGTTTTTCTTGATGCTTAGCCTGCTACCATTTGTCACATGATGTTGCAGAGGGAACGGCTTTTACCCGACCGGACCCTGATCGTCGCAACGCAAAATTCCTCGAGCTGCTCGCAGAAGCGGCTGACTTCTATGCCTGATGAGGTGCCCCCCATGTCTGATCAAGATCGAGACAACCCGCGGCGTGAGTTCTTGCGCAAATCCCTGACCCTGATTCCGGTGGTCACGCTTGCCGGTACCGGCCTGGGCAGCAGCGTGCTGCAAGCCGCACCTGAAAGCACACCGGCGCCGGCCGCAGCAAAACCGGCCTCTGTCGCTGGTGACTATCAGCCGAGCTTTTTCACCGCTGAAGAATGGGCATTCATCAATGCCGCCGTCGCCCAGTTGATCCCCAACGACGCGCAAGGCCCCGGTGCCCTCGAAGCCGGCGTGCCGGAATACATCGACCGCCAGATGAACACCCCGTACGCCGCCGGTGCCCTGTGGTACATGCAAGGCCCGTTCAATGCCGACGCGGCACCGGAGATGGGCTGGCAGAGCAAACTGGTGCCCAAAGACATCTATCGCCTCGGCATCGCCGCCACGGATCAGTGGGTAAAAGGTTTGAGCGGTAAAACATTTGCCGAGCAAGACAGCGCTACCCGAGACGATTTGCTCAAGCAACTGGAAGCCGGCAAGCCGCAGTTCGATGCGGTGCCGGCGAAGATTTTCTTCAATCTGCTGCTGCAAAACACCAAGGAAGGGTTCTTCTGCGACCCGATCCACGGTGGCAATAAAGGCATGGTCGGCTGGACCATGATCGGTTTCCCCGGCGCCCGCGCCGATTTCATGGATTGGGTGGAACGCAACGAGCAATACCCCTTCCCGGCAGTGTCGATTCGCGGCGAGAGGGCGTAAGCATGGCAACGGTAATGAAGAAGGTTGATGCAGTTATCGTCGGTTTCGGCTGGACGGGCGCGATCATGGCCAAGGAGCTCACCGAGGCGGGCCTCAACGTGCTGGCGCTGGAGCGCGGGCCGATGCAGGACACCTACCCCGACGGCAACTATCCACAGGTGATCGACGAACTCACCTACAGCGTGCGCAAGAAACTCTTTCAGGACATCTCCAAAGAGACGGTGACCATTCGCCACAGCGTCAACGACATCGCCCTGCCCAACCGCCAGTTGGGCGCGTTTTTGCCGGGTAACGGCGTCGGCGGCGCCGGTCTGCACTGGTCGGGCGTGCACTTTCGCGTCGACCCGATCGAGTTGCGTATGCGCAGCCACTACGAAGAACGCTACGGCAAAAGCTTCATCCCCAAAGACATGACCATCCAGGATTTCGGCGTCAGCTATGAAGAGCTGGAACCGTTTTTCGACTTCGCGGAAAAAGTCTTCGGCACCTCCGGCCAGGCCTGGACGGTGAAGGGCCAACTGGTCGGTCAGGGCAAGGGCGGCAACCCATACGCGGCGGATCGTTCCAACCCGTTCCCGCTTGAAGCGCAGAAGAACACCGTATCCGCACAGCTGTTCGGCAAGGCGGCTACAGAAGTCGGTTACAAACCCTACAACCTGCCTTCCGCCAATACTTCCGGGCCGTACACCAATCCCTACGGCGCACAGATGGGGCCGTGCAATTTCTGCGGGTTCTGCAGCGGCTACGTCTGCTACATGTATTCCAAGGCCTCGCCGAACGTGAACATTCTGCCGGCGCTCAAGCCCCTGCCGAATTTCGAGCTGCGGCCCAACTCCCATGTGCTGCGGGTCAATCTCGACAGCACGAAAAGCAAAGCCACCGGCGTCACCTACATCGATGGCCAGGGCCGCGAGATCGAGCAGCCGGCGGATTTGGTGATCCTCGGCGCATTCCAGTTGCACAACGTGCGTCTGATGCTGCTGTCCGGGATCGGCAAACCGTACGACCCGATCAGCGGCGAAGGCGTGGTCGGGCGTAACTTCGCCTATCAGAACATGGCGACCATCAAAGCCTTTTTCGACAAGGACACCCACACCAACAACTTCATTGGCGCCGGCGGCAACGGCGTGGCGGTGGACGATTTCAACGCCGACAACTTCGACCACGGGCCGCACGGCTTCGTCGGCGGTTCGCCGATGTGGGTCAACCAGGCTGGCAGTCGACCGATTGCCGGCACCTCGAACCCGCCGGGCACACCGGCCTGGGGCAGCGCATGGAAACGCGCCACCGCCGATTACTACACCCACCAGGTGTCGATGGACGCCCACGGCGCGCATCAATCCTACCGTGGCAACTACCTCGATCTCGATCCGGTGTACCGCGATGCCTACGGCCTGCCGCTGCTGCGCATGACTTTCGACTGGCAGGAAAACGACATCAAGATGAACCGCTTCATGGTCGAGAAAATGGGCAAGATCGCCCAAGCCATGGGCCCGAAAGCCATTGCAGTGATCGGCAAGCAGGTCGGCGATCACTTCAACACCGCCTCGTACCAGACCACCCACCTCAACGGTGGCGCGATCATGGGCACCGATCCGAAGACCAGCGCCCTGAACCGCTATTTGCAGAGCTGGGACGTGCACAACGTATTCGTCCCGGGCGCCTCGGCGTTCCCGCAGGGCCTGGGCTACAACCCGACCGGGCTGGTGGCGGCGCTGACCTACTGGTCGGCAAAAGCGATCCGCGAGCAATACCTGAAAAACCCCGGCCCGCTGGTACAGGCTTAAGGAGCGATGACCATGAAAACTTTCGTTATCGCCACCCTCGCCCTGCTCGGCAGCACTGCAATTTATGCGGCCGATGTTGATCAAAATCTGATCAAGCAAGGCGAATACCTTGCCCGCGCCGGTGACTGCGTGGCCTGCCACACGGCCAAGGGCGGCAAGCCGTTCGCCGGCGGTCTGCCAATGGAGACGCCGATCGGCACGATCTACTCGACCAACATCACCCCGGACAAGACCGGTCTGGGCGACTACAGCTTCGAAGACTTCGATCAGGCCGTGCGCCACGGTGTGGCCAAAAACGGCAGCACGTTGTACCCGGCGATGCCTTATCCGTCCTACGCGCGGGTCAACCAGGCCGACATGCAGGCGCTGTACGCCTACTTCATGCACGGCGTCGAACCGGTGGCGCAGGAGAACAAGGCCAGCGATATTCCCTGGCCGTTGAGCATGCGCTGGCCGCTGATGGGCTGGCGCTGGCTGTTCGCGCCGAAGGTCGAGGATTACCAGGCCACATCGGCCGATCCGGTGATCGATCGCGGGGCATATCTGGTTGAAGGTCTCGGCCACTGCGGTGCCTGTCATACCCCGCGCGCGCTGACCATGCAGGAAAAATCCCTGAGCGCGGCGGACGGCAGCGAATTCCTCGCCGGCAGTGCGCCGCTGGAAGGCTGGATCGCCAAGAGCCTGCGCGGCGATCACAAGGATGGCCTCGGCAGCTGGAGCGAAGAACAACTGGTGCAGTTCCTCAAGACCGGGCGCAGTGATCGCAGCGCAGTGTTCGGCGGTATGAGTGATGTGGTCACCCACAGCATGCAGTACATGAGCGACGCCGACCTCACCGCGATTGCCCGTTATCTCAAATCACTGCCGGCCAATGACCCGGCGGATCAGCCGCATCAGTACGACGAGAAAGTGGCCAAAGCGCTGTGGAACGGCGACGACAGCCAACGCGGCGCGTCGGTGTACATCGACAACTGCGCAGCCTGCCACCGTACCGATGGCCAGGGCTACACCCGGGTGTTCCCGGCGCTGGCGGGCAATCCGGTGCTGCAGACGGATGACCCGACATCGCTGATCCACATCGTGCTCAAGGGCGGGACTTTGCCGGCAACGCACACCGCGCCATCGACCTTCACCATGCCCGGTTTCGCCTGGCGCCTGTCGGATCAGGAAGTGGCGGATGTGGTGAGTTTCATTCGTGGCAGCTGGGGCAACAAGGGTGCGCCAGTGAAAGCTGCCGATGTTGCCGAGTTGCGTACGGAGGATATGAAGCAGACCTCCGGTGACGATCTTGGGCAGCTCACCTCGCATAACTGAGCGAAATGTGTCGACAGACCGCTGGCACGACATGACTTCGCATGTTGAGTCAGCGGTGTTCATCGTGTCGATTTCAGACCTCTGAACTGCACAAACGCATCCGCCAACTGCAAGTACAGTCTCTTGTCATGGTTATCGATATCGCCATCCCCGTCGCTATCGATAACCTCTTCGGAAAGCAGGTCATAGCGATCGTTTGCCTGCGATGAAGAGGCAAATAGCGCGTAGTCGTAGTCCATCATTTCGGCGGCGTTATCGCCATAATGATAAAAAACAACCTCGGGACTTCCGTCGCGTTCCATGTCTGCAATTTCAAGCAAAATTCTGATTGGCATCACATTCAATCCATTCCGGTTGGCAAGACGTTATTAGTCATGAGGCTTTAACCTAAGACGGCGCTTGCAACCACGTCTACTGTCATATCTGACAGGGTGTATGTGCACACAGTTGTGGGAACGTCGGTTACGATCAGAGAAAGCCCTGAATGCTGTTCCTCTCCGCGAACATAGCGGACATGAACAACCACAACTGACCACTCGCCCGACGGCACTAGCCAGATGAGGATCGCCCCGATACTGTGCGCATATACAGTATCGGGGCGTTTTCATGTCTACTCCATTGCCACCTCGCGGTCGCGGCACCGCAACCAACCCGCACAACCGCTTTGCGCCGAGTCGTTCGGTGGCCGAGGACGATGGCTGGTATCAGGAAGTGCCAGAGACGCAAAACACCGAAGTGATCATCGAGAAGGCCAAATCGATCATCAGCCGCAACACCTCGCCGGATCTGCCCTTCGACCGTTCGCTCAATCCCTATCGCGGCTGCGAACACGGCTGCATCTATTGCTACGCACGGCCCAGCCACGCCTATTGGGACATGTCGCCGGGCCTGGATTTCGAAACCCGGCTGATTGCCAAGACCAATGCCGCCCAGGTCCTCGAGGAACAGCTGAGCAAACCCGGCTATCAATGTGCGCCGATCAATCTCGGCTCCAATACCGACCCGTATCAGCCCATCGAGCGCGAATACAAAATCACCCGTCAGACCCTGGAAGTGCTGCTGCGTTACCGGCATCCGGTGACCATTGTCACCAAAGGTTCGCTGATTCTGCGCGATCTCGATTTGCTGACCGAGTTGGCGCAGCAACGGCTGGTGTCGGTGATGATCAGCTTGACCACGCTGGATGATGAACTCAAACGCATCCTCGAACCGCGCGCCGCAGCGCCCAAGGCACGCCTGCGCGCGATCCGGGTCATGCGCGAAGCAGGCATTCCAGTAGGCGTGCTGTGTTCGCCGATGATTCCGATGATCAATGACAGTGAGATCGAAAGCCTGCTCACCGAGGCCCACGCCGCCGGTGCGCAAAGCGCTGCCTACATGATGCTGCGCCTGCCGCTGGAAGTCGCGCCGCTGTTCGAGGAGTGGTTGCAGGCGCACTATCCGCAACGTGCCGCCCATGTGCTGAGCCTGATCCGCCAGAGTCGCGGCGGTGAACTCTACGACAGTCGATTCGGCGCGCGGATGCGTGGTGAAGGGCCGTTTGCCGACCTGCTCGCACAAAGATTTGCCAAGGCCATCAAAAAGCTTGGCCTGAACAAACGCGAGGGCTATAACCTCGACTGCTCGGCCTTCTGTCCGCCGGGTCGCCAGATGTCGTTGATTTAGCGACAATTGGCTTTGGGTTGACGGGTTGGAATCCTTCCGCCGAAACACGCCGGTCACGTTTTTTGTGACCTGGAACACACGTTCTAGAGCGTTTGATTCAGTTTCAGTTAAGTTTCGGCGGCTACCTTGTTCATCGAGTGACTGACGGGTCGGGATGACCCGGATGGTTTAAACAGCCACTGGCTTCATACCGGAATACCGGGGAAGACTCCCTGAATCCGCACAAGAGGATGAATCATGAGTGACAAGGATAAACAGTCGTTGGCTGCCTCGGCGCAAAGCCCTGAAGCACAATCCGCCGATGCAGCACTGCGACAGATCGTTGATGGCTTTTTACGCTTTCACCATGACGTTTTTCCGCAGCAGGAAGAACTGTTCAAGAAGCTCGCCACCGCTCAGGCGCCCAAGGCGATGTTCATCACTTGCGCCGACTCGCGCATCGTTCCCGAGCTGATCACCCAGAGCTCGCCGGGCGATCTGTTCGTTACCCGTAACGTCGGCAACGTGGTGCCGCCCTACGGTCAGATGAACGGCGGCGTCTCCACCGCTATCGAGTACGCGGTACTGGCGCTGGGCGTGCAGCACATCATCATTTGCGGCCACTCCGATTGCGGCGCCATGCGCGCGGTACTCAACCCCGACAGCCTGGAAAAAATGCCGACGGTCAAAGCCTGGCTGCGCCACGCTGAAGTCGCGAAAACCATGGTGCACGACAACTGCAACTGCACCGACGAAAAAGACAGCATGCCGATCCTCACCGAGGAAAACGTCATCGCCCAACTGCAGCACTTGCGTACCCATCCTTCGGTAGCCTCGCGCATGGCGAACGGTCATCTGTTCATCCATGGCTGGGTCTACAACATCGAAACCAGCGAAATCAAAGCTTACGACGCGGACCAGGGTCGTTTCCTGCCTCTCGACGGCAGCCATCCGATTCCTGTGGCGACGCCCAAAGCGCGCTTCTAAATCTTCCCAACAATCTGTGTGGTATGACGCCGGCCGCTGATTCAGCGGTCCGGCCTCGCCACGCCTGAAGAAAACTTCGGGAGAATCGCCATGCGTGCGGCTCAATTGAAAGCTGTGTTGCCACGGGAGCTGCTCGCCTCCGTGGTTGTGTTTCTGGTCGCCCTGCCGCTGTGCATGGGCATCGCGATTGCCTCAGGGCTGCCGCCGGCAAAAGGTCTGATCACCGGCATCATCGGCGGTCTGGTGGTCGGTTGGCTGGCGGGCTCGCCGTTGCAGGTCAGCGGTCCGGCGGCGGGTCTGGCGGTGCTGGTTTTCGAGCTGGTGCGCCAGCATGGCGTCGAGATGCTCGGACCGATCCTGCTGCTCGCCGGTTTTCTGCAACTGGTCGCCGGGCGACTGAAGCTTGGCTGCTGGTTTCGGGTCACGGCGCCAGCGGTGGTCTACGGCATGCTCGCGGGCATTGGCGTGTTGATTGTGCTCTCGCAAATCCATGTGATGCTCGATGCCAAGCCGCAGCCTTCCGGGCTGGACAACCTCACGGCGTTCCCGGCGGCCGTGGCGCAGGCCTTGCCATCGTTGGGCTGGCAGGCGGGTCTGCTCGGCTTGTCGACGATTGCGGTGATGTGGCTGTGGGAAAAATTCCGTCCGCATTCGCTGCGCTTCATTCCCGGCGCATTGCTCGGTGTGGGTCTGGCGACGGTGGCGAGCCTGATGCTGGCGTTGCAGGTCAAGCGCGTTGAGGTACCGGCGAACCTGGCCGAAGCGATCGATTGGCTCAAGCCGGCCGACCTGATGAATCTGGCCGACCCGACACTGCTGGTTGCCGCGTTCGCCGTGGCGTTTATCGCCAGTGCCGAAACCCTGCTGTCCGCTGCGGCGGTGGATCGCATGCACAGCGGCGTGCGTTCGGACTTCGATCGTGAACTGTCGGCGCAAGGTGTCGGCAACATGCTCTGCGGTCTGGTCGGCGCGCTGCCGATGACCGGAGTGATCGTGCGCAGTTCGGCCAACGTCCAGGCCGGTGCGACCACACGCTACTCGACGATTTTCCATGGCCTATGGCTGCTGGCATTCGTGCTGTTGCTGTCGAGCGTGCTGCAAAGCATTCCGGTGGCGAGTCTGGCGGGTGTGCTGGTGTATACCGGCTTCAAACTGGTCGACCTGAAAGCCTTCCGTGGTCTGGGCCGGTACGGGCGGATGCCGATGTTCACCTACGCCGCTACAGCGTTGGCGATCATCTTCACTGATCTGCTCACCGGTGTGCTGATCGGTTTCGGCCTGACGATGTTGAAGCTGGCGTTCAAGGCTTCGCGCCTGAAGATCAGCCTGATCGACTTGCCGCAGGACGGCGAGATGGAACTGCGTCTGGTCGGCGCGGCGACGTTCCTCAAAGTGCCGGCGCTGACCCAGGTGCTGGGCAGCATTCCTCACGGCACCACAGTGCATGTGCCGCTCAACAACCTGAGCTACATCGACCATTCGTGTCTCGAGTTGCTTGAGGAGTGGGGCCGGGCGAATGCGGCGAAGGGTTCGAAGCTGTTGATCGAATCGCGCGGGTTGAAGCGACGGCTTGAGGGGCGGGTGCGGACTAACACCGGCATCGGTGCGGCCGGCTAGATAATCCATTGTGAACACAAACCCTGTGGGAGCGAGCCTGCTCGCGAAAGCGGTGTATCAGCCAACAGAGATGTTGAATGATCGACCGCATTCGCGAGCAGGCTCGCTCCCACACTGGATTTATGACCCAAGAAAATCAGGCAGCAGGCTGATCCAGCTCAAGCCCCACACCCAACCGGCGGCTCATGCACGGCCAGCGTTTCCACGCCGCGCCAGTGTCCGGGCTGCTGAGTTGTTCGCGGTAGGCTTCTACCGATTCCAGGGCAAAACTTTCCTCGTTGAGCATCTCGTCAATCGCGTGATGCACCGCTTCGTCCAGTTGGTTGGCGAATTCCTCACCGATCAATTGGTGAGCAATCAGGTTGGCGACCGTCATGTCCAAGGGGATCAATGGCTGGCCGAAATGCTTGATGTACAGGTCGTTGACCTCTTCGACAAAACGGTGTGCCAGATAGGCCTCGTCGAGCAGGCTGTCCAGGCCGACATGTCCGGCCATGATCGCCGGCGGCTGGAGGAAATACTGCTCGGCGATCTTCAGCACCGGTTTGATCTGCGATTCGATGCCGGCTTCCCTGGCGACTTCATTGGCTGCATCCAGCAGATCGGGCACTTCATCGATGTAGGCGGCGACAAAACGTGTCAGAACGCCTTGGGCGTCGGCTTCCGGCAACTGGATCGCCGGGTGCAGGTGAGGCAGCTTGCTTTCCAGCTGACGGGTCAGCAGGCCGGTGTCTTTTTCGTGCTGTTGGGCTTGTTGGATCTGCTCGCGCAATGCGGCGGTGTTCATGAAAACTCCAGGAAACAAGGCAATGAAATAGGGAAGACATAACTTAGCTGGCTTACGAAAAACGCTAAGACGCATTTGTCATAATTATTTCATCCTTGATGCAGCTGCGTTATATCCATTCGCCACCACTCGTCTGCATCCTTCTCCATTCGGGCACTTGAACGCAAGCGCCGGGTGTTTCAGCTCATTTACGTGCCCGGGTTGCAATTCCCGGGCGCTGTCTATACTCGCCAATGAATGGAGTTAGCTGATGACGCCCGACTGCACCCGCAGCAAGGCCCGGCGATTCAAGTTCGTAGTCTGATGCAGCCGCTCCCTTGCCGCAGGCGATACGCCGGCGGGATAACAAGAACGATAAGGGGAACCCGCAATGATGCGACATCCACATGTCTGGATGGGCCTCCTGTTGTGGTCGATTTTCAGCCCGGCCAACGCGGCCTGGACTGTGAATATGGCGCCTGGAGCGACTGAAATCAGTCACGCAGTATTCGACCTGCACATGACCATTTTCTGGATCTGTGTGGTGATCGGGATCATCGTCTTCGGCGCCATGTTCTGGTCGATGATGGTGCACCGCCGCTCTACCGGCCAGGTCGCGGCCAAATTCCACGAAAGCACCGGCGTCGAGATCATGTGGACCATCGTGCCGCTGCTGATCCTGGTGGCCATGGCCGTCCCTGCCACCGCGACGCTGATCAAGATGTACGACACCAGCGAGCCGGACATCGATATCCAGATCACCGGTTATCAGTGGAAGTGGCACTACAAATACTTGGGCCAGGACGTTGAGTTCTTCAGCAACCTGGCCACCCCCGCCGAACAGATTCACAACAAAGAAGCCAAGGGCGAGCACTACCTGCTCGAAGTCGACAAGCCGCTGGTGCTGCCGATCGGCGCCAAGGTGCGCTTTCTGGTGACCTCGGCTGACGTCATTCACTCATGGTGGGTGCCGGCGTTTGCGGTCAAGCGCGACGCGATCCCCGGGTTCGTCAACGAAGCCTGGACGCGCATCGACAAGCCCGGCCTCTACCGTGGCCAGTGCGCCGAATTGTGCGGCAAGGACCATGGCTTCATGCCGATCGTGGTCGAGGTCAAGGAACAGGCCGACTACGAAAAATGGCTCGCCGAGCGCAAGGCCGAGGCCGCGCAGCTCAAAGAACTGACCAGCAAGGAATGGACCCTCGACGAGCTCAAGGAGCGCGGCGACAAGGTTTACCACACCACTTGCGTGGCCTGTCACCAGGCTGAAGGCCGGGGCCTGCCGCCGATGTTCCCGGCGCTCAAGGGCTCGAAAATCGCCACCGGGCCGATCAAGGACCACCTGAGCATCGTCTACCACGGCAAACCCGGCACCGCCATGGCGGCGTTCGGCAAACAGCTGTCGGAAGTCGATATCGCAGCGGTCGTGACTTACGAACGTAACGCCTGGGGCAACAACAAGGGCGACATGGTCACGCCAAAAGAAGTGCTGGAGCTGAAACAGGCGGAAAGCAAATGAGCCGGTCAATTGCGTATTCAGTGAACCGGTCGGGGCAGCGCGCCCCGGCCCGCCCCGTCCAACTTCGTAAAGGAGACCGGCCATGAGCGCTGTCATCGATGACCACGGTCACGCCGACCACGCCCACGGCCCCGCCAAAGGCCTGATGCGCTGGGTGCTGACCACCAACCACAAGGACATCGGCACGCTGTACCTGTGGTTTGCCTTCTGCATGTTCCTGCTGGGCGGCTCGTTCGCCATGGTCATTCGCGCCGAGCTGTTCCAGCCCGGCCTGCAGATCGTGCAGCCGGAATTCTTCAACCAGATGACCACCATGCACGGTCTGGTCATGGTGTTCGGTGCGGTGATGCCGGCCTTCGTCGGCCTCGCCAACTGGATGATCCCGCTGATGGTCGGCGCGCCCGACATGGCCCTGCCACGGATGAACAACTTCAGTTTCTGGCTGTTGCCGGCCGCGTTTCTGCTGCTGGTCTCGACCCTGTTCACCCCCGGTGGCGGGCCGAATTTCGGCTGGACGTTCTACGCGCCGCTGTCGACGACTTATGCACCGGAAAGCGTGACGTTCTTCATCTTCGCCATCCACTTGATGGGCATCAGTTCGATCATGGGCGCGATCAACGTAGTCGCGACCATCCTCAACCTGCGCGCACCCGGCATGACCCTGATGAAAATGCCGCTGTTCGTGTGGACCTGGCTGATCACCGCGTTTCTGCTGATCGCAGTGATGCCGGTGCTCGCTGGCTGCGTGACGATGATGCTCATGGACATCCACTTCGGCACCAGTTTCTTCAGTGCTGCCGGCGGGGGTGACCCGGTGCTGTTCCAGCATGTGTTCTGGTTCTTCGGCCACCCCGAGGTGTACATCATGATCCTGCCGGCGTTCGGCGCGGTCAGCCAGATCATCCCGACCTTCGCGCGCAAACCGCTGTTCGGCTACACCTCGATGGTCTACGCCACGGCGAGCATCGCGTTCCTGTCGTTCATCGTCTGGGCGCACCACATGTTCGTGGTCGGCATCCCGCTGGTGGGCGAGTTGTTCTTCATGTACGCGACCATGCTGATCGCCGTGCCGACGGGTGTGAAAGTGTTCAACTGGGCCAGCACCATGTGGCAAGGCTCGATGACCTTCGAGACGCCGATGCTGTTTGCCGTGGCGTTCGTCATCCTGTTCTCGATCGGTGGTTTTTCCGGGCTGATGCTGGCAATCGCCCCGGCGGACTTCCAGTACCAGGACACCTACTTCGTTGTCGCGCACTTCCACTATGTGCTGGTGCCCGGGGCGATATTCGGCATCTTCGCCTCGGCCTATTACTGGCTGCCGAAGTGGACCGGGCACATGTACGACGAAACCCTCGGCAAGCTGCATTTCTGGCTGTCGTTCGTCGGCATGAACCTGACCTTCTTCCCGATGCACTTCGTCGGCCTTGCGGGGATGCCACGGCGGATCCCGGACTACAACCTGCAGTTCGCCGATTTCAACATGGTCTCGTCGATCGGCGCGTTCATGTTTGGCGCCACGCAGATCTTCTTCCTGTTCATCGTCATCAAGACCATCCGTGGCGGCGCACCGGCCCCGGCCAAACCGTGGGACGGCGCCGAAGGGCTGGAGTGGAGCGTGCCGTCGCCGGCGCCGTATCACACCTTCACCACGCCGCCGGAAGTGAAATGAACACCTCCTGTTTTTTGCAATGTGTGCAGAGGCACAGATCCCCAGTGGATGCTCACAGATCTTCTGTGGATGTACACAGATCCCCCGTGGCGAGGGGATTTATCCCCGTTGGGCTGCGCAGCAGCCCCAAAATCTGCAATCGAAATTTATCAGGTAGACCGTGTGCGCTGGATTCAGGGCCGCTTCGCAGCCCAACGGGGATAAATCCCCTCACCACAGCATCACCGGCCACCAGGGAACACGAGGGAGGCATGAACCATGGCTGACTCGATCTCGCTGAAGAAACTCGTCACCCGCCTGTTGCTGGTGGTAGTGGCGATGTTCGTCTTCGGTTTCGCCCTGGTGCCGATCTATGACGTGATGTGCAAAGCCTTCGGCATCAACGGCAAGACCGGCGGCCAGTATGCGGGCGAGCAAGTAGTGGACACGTCGCGCCAGGTGCGCGTGCAGTTCTTGTCGACCAACACCGCCGACATGCCGTGGGACTTTTACCCGAAACACGACGAGCTGACCGCCAATCCCGGCGCGGTGAACGAGATGGTCTTCATCGCACGCAATCCCACCGACAAACCGATGAGTGCGCAAGCGGTGCCGAGTATTGCGCCGAGCAACGCCGCGGCGTTTTTCCACAAGACCGAATGCTTCTGCTTTACCCAGCAGGTGCTGCAACCCGGTGAACAGATCGAGATGCCGGTGCGTTTCATCGTTGACCGCGACATGCCCAAGGAAGTGAAGCACCTGACGCTGTCCTACACGCTGTTCGATATCACCGCCCGACATCCGCCGGTGGCTGTTAACACTGGCGGTTGAGCGTGGCCGATAAGGAGAACAATAAATGGCAACTCATGAGCATTATTACGTCCCGGCCCAGAGCAAATGGCCGATCATCGCCACGCTCGGGATGTTCGTCACCGTGTACGGCCTCGCCACCTGGTTCAACGATCTCAAGGCCGCACGCCCGGACTCCCACGGCCCGCTGATCTTTTTCGTCGGCGGCCTGCTGCTGGCGTACATGCTGTTCGGCTGGTTCGGTGCGGTGATCAAGGAAAGTCGCGCGGGACTGTACAGCCCGCAGCTGGACCGCTCGTTCCGCTGGGGCATGAGCTGGTTCATCTTTTCCGAGGTGATGTTCTTCGTCGCCTTCTTCGGCGCGCTGTTCTATGTGCGCCATGTGTCCGGGCCGGCGCTGGGCGGTGAGGGGCCGAAAGGCATCGCGCACATGCTCTGGCCGAACTTCGAATTTGTCTGGCCGCTGCTGCACACACCTGATCCGAAACTGTTCCCGCCGCCAAAAGAAGTCATCAGCCCGTGGGGCCTGCCGCTGATCAACACCATTCTGCTGGTCAGCTCCAGCGTGACCATCACCATCGCCCACCATGCGCTGAAGAAAGGCCATCGCGGCGCGCTGAAACTGTGGCTGGCGATCACCGTACTGCTGGGCGTCGCGTTCCTCGGTTTCCAGGCGGAAGAGTACATCCATGCCTACAAAGAGCTGGGGCTGACCCTCGGCTCGGGCATCTACGGCGCGACGTTCTTCATGCTCACCGGATTCCACGGCGCCCACGTGACCATCGGCACGATCATCCTGTTCGTGATGCTGATGCGCATCATGAAGGGCCACTTCGACAACGAGCACCAGTTCGGTTTCGAGGCGGCGAGCTGGTACTGGCACTTCGTCGATGTGGTGTGGATCGGTTTGTTCTTCTTCGTTTACGTCCTCTGACTGCTGGCGCTACCAGGGCGCATGGGACACCAACTGGCCGCTGTAGAACCCCCAGGCCATCAGGCCGACGGTGACCACGGCCAGTGCCACCCGAACACTCAGGGCGATGACCAGGCGATTGGAGCTGCTGTCGTCCTTGACCAGGAAAAACAGGCCGCTGAACAGGCTGACGACCGTGGCAATCAGCATCAGGACGATCGCTGCTTTGAACATGGCAAGACTCCGGGGGACAGGCGATGCAATTGAGTATAGCGATCGCGATGACTGACTTTATGGCGCGCCCATGAAGCGCTTTAGCCCGGGCGTGATTCCCACTGTCGTGGTGGCGCTGTTGCTGCCGCTGATGGTTGCGCTGGGCTTCTGGCAACTGGGCCGGGGCGCGGAGAAAACCGCGCTGCTGGCCAGTTATGCCGAACGTCGCGTGGCCGAACCGCTGGCGAGCAGTGAACTGCTCGCCAGCGCCGACCCGGCTTACCGCCGCGTGCGCCTGCACGGCCAGTTCGACCCCGCCCATACCCTGTTGCTCGACAACCGCCAGCGTGGCGGCAAGGTCGGCGTTGAATTGCTGCAACCGTTTCAGGATCAACGCAGCGGTCTGTGGCTGCTGGTCAATCGCGGCTGGCTGCCTTGGCCCGACCGGCGTGTGCCGCCGCAATTCACGACACCGGCCGAGGCGCTGACGCTCGACGCCTGGGTCTATGTCGCCCCCGGCGCAACGTTCCAGTTGCACGCCGATCCGGTCAGCAGTATCTGGCCGCAGACCATCACCGCCGTCGAGCCGGGCAAATTGTGGCGAACCCTGGAGCGCGACGGCTTCGCCTACGAATTACGTGCCGAACCCGGCCCGGTCAGCTATCAGACCGATTGGCCGGTGGTCGCGATGGGTCCGGAAAAACACCTCGGCTACGCCGTGCAATGGTTCGCCATGGCCACGGCCCTGCTTGGGCTCTACCTCTATTTGGGCTGGCACAACGCAAAGGAGAAACGCCATGGGAAGCGCCATGAATCCACCCAGCATGTCTGAGGCCAAACCTGCCCCCAGCCGCCGGCGCGGCCGCATTCAGTTGTTGCTGATCGTCCTTGGCGTGGTCGGGCCGATGCTGCTCGCCACCGGCATGTACAAACTGCAGTTCTGGGTGCCGGAAGGACGCAGCTACCACGGCGAGCTGATCGGCAACGGCCAGACCCGCGCCGACCTCGGCGTGCAGGCCGATGAGCAGCGCTGGCAGATTCTGGTCACGGCGCCAAAGGACTGCGCAGTCGATTGCCAGCAACTGGTTTATCTGGCCCGGCAGATCCAGATCAGCCTCGGCCGCGAAGCCGGGCGCGCCAGCCACGCCCTCGCCGCCGCGCAACCGTTGAGCGCTGATTACGCCGCCAAACTCGACCGTGAATATCCGCAGCTGCAGCGCTATCCGCTGGATCCCGGGGTGTTCGCCAGGACCACCGGCGATAAAGCCGTGCCGCAGCTGTGGATCGTCGACCCGCACGGCAATCTGGTGCTGCGTTACGAGCCGAATGTGAAGGGCAAGGATCTGCTTAACGACCTGCGGCATCTGCTGAAACTGTCGAACATCGGATGAGGGCATCGTCATGGCCAAACCTGGATTTCGCCTCGCGCTGTTTGCCACCCTGCTGGCATTGATTGTGGTGTTGCTCGGCGCCTACACCCGCCTGACCCACGCCGGCCTCGGCTGCCCGGACTGGCCAGGCTGCTACGGCTTTATCAGCGTGCCGAAAAGCGAGGCGCAACTGGCCCATGCCGAACTGCATTTCCCTGACGCGCCAGTGGAGGCGCACAAGGGCTGGAACGAGATGATCCACCGCTACTTCGCCGGCACCCTCGGCTTGCTGATTTCAGTTTTGGCCGGGCGCGCCTGGGTCAACCGGCGCCATCCGGGCCAGCCGGTGAAACTGCCGCTGTTTCTGCTGGCGGTGGTCATCGCCCAAGCGGCGTTCGGTATGTGGACGGTGACGCTCAAGCTCTGGCCGCAAGTGGTCACCGGGCATTTGCTCGGCGGCTTTGCCACGTTGAGTCTGCTGTTCCTGCTGACGCTGAGGTTGTCCGGCGTGCTGCCGGCGCTGACCGTACCCAAGCGCCTGCAATATTGGGCGACGGCGGGGCTGCTGCTGGTGATCGGCCAGATCGCCTTGGGCGGCTGGGTCAGTTCCAACTACGCAGCGGTGGCCTGCATCGACTTCCCCACCTGCCACGGCCAGTGGCTGCCGCCGGCGGACTTCGCCAACGGTTTCCACCTGACCCAGCACATCGGCCCGAATTATCTCGGCGGACAACTCGATAGCGATGCGCGCACGGCGATTCACCTGACTCACCGCATCGGCGCTTTGCTGGTGACGGTCGTGCTGCTCGGTCTGGCCTGGCAACTGAAGGTGGTGGGCATGACCCGACTGGCCGGGTTGCTGCTGATCGCCCTCGCCGCGCAGATCACCCTTGGCATCAGCAACGTGCTGTTTCATCTGCCGCTGCCGGTGGCCGTCGCGCACAACGCCGGCGGCGCGGCGCTGTTACTGACGCTGGTGCTGGTCAATTATCACGCGCGCACCAGCCTGTTGCGGGTGAGCCAACCAGGGCTGGTGCGCTGGCGCTTGAGTGCGCACAAACCTGTCGTCGCGCCCATCGCATTGAAAGGAGAAACGCCATGGCGAGTCTGATCGGCCAGCGTGCAGCGCAAGCGCTGTGGCGCGATTATCTGGAGCTGACCAAACCGAAAGTCGTGGTGCTGATGCTGATCACCTCGCTGGTCGGCATGTTCCTCGCCACCCGCGCCGGGGTGCCGTGGACAGTGCTGGTGTTTGGTAATCTGGGCATCGCCTTGTGTGCCGGCGGCGCGGCGGCGGTCAATCATGTGGTCGATCGGCGCATTGATGCGGTAATGGCGCGCACGCACAAACGGCCGCTGGCCGAAGGCCGGGTTTCACCTGCGGCGGCGCTGACCTTCGCCTTGGTGCTGGCGCTGCTCGGCCAAGCGCTGCTGCTGACGTTCACCAATCAGCTGACCGCTTGGCTGACCCTCGCCTCGCTGCTCGGTTACGCGGTGGTCTACACCGGTTTCCTCAAACGCGCGACGCCGCAGAACATCGTCATCGGCGGCCTCGCTGGCGCCGCGCCACCGCTGCTCGGCTGGACCGCCGCCACCGGCCATGTCAGCGCCGAACCGCTGTTGCTGGTGCTGATCATCTTCGCCTGGACCCCGCCGCATTTCTGGGCGCTGGCGATTCATCGCAAGGAGGAATACGCCAAGGCCGACATTCCGATGCTGCCGGTGACCCATGGCGAGCACTACACCAAAGTGCACATTCTGCTCTACACCTTCGCGCTGCTGGCAGTGAGTCTGCTGCCGTACGTGATTCACATGAGCGGCGTGCTGTATCTGGTCTGTGCGCTGGCGTTGGGCGCAAGGTTTCTGCAATGGGCCGTGGTGCTGTACCGTGGCACTCGGCCGCACGCGGCGATCAACACCTTCAAGTACTCTATTTATTACTTGTTCCTGTTGTTCATCGCCCTGCTCGTAGACCACTACTTACTGTTGAACCTATGACCCGAACCCAGAAAACCGTCTTCATCCTCGTCGCCGTGATCGCGCTGATCCTCGGGCTTACCGTGAATAAAGTGCTGAACGGCAAAGGCCAGGGCGATCCGACTGCGCTGATCGACGCCGGGATCATCCTGCTGCCGCAGAGCCGCAACCTGCCGGACGTGACCATGACCGATCAGGACGGCAAACCGGTTGCAATCGATGAGTTGAAAGGCAAATGGAGTCTGTTGTTCTTCGGCTACACCTTCTGTCCGGACATCTGCCCGACCACCCTGGCGCAACTGCGACAGATCAAGAGTGAACTGCCGAAAGAGGCTGTGGATAAATTGCAGATCGTGCTGGTCAGCGTGGACCCCAACCGCGATACGCCGAAGCAGTTGAAGCAGTATCTGGGCTACTTCGATCCGCAGTTCATTGGCCTGACGCCTTCATCTATCGAAGAGCTGCAGAAGGTGGCGAATGCGGTGAGCATTCCGTTCATTCCGGCTGATACCAGCAAGCCGAATTACACGGTGGACCATAGCGGCAATCTGGCGGTGATCGGGCCGGATGGTACGCAGCGTGGGTTTATTCGGGCGCCGTTGAACAATGCCAAGCTGGTGGCGCAGTTGCCGGCGATGCTTGAGCGCAATTGACAGTTCAAAAGCTAAAAAGCCCCTCACCCTAACCCTCTCCCAGAGGGAGAGGGGACTGGCCGAGGTGTTTATTCGAATTGCGCCGACCTCCAATTGTGAGTCGAACTCAGGCTCGAAAAGCTTGAAGGTCGGCCCCCTCTCCCTCGGGAGAGGGCTGGGGTGAGGGGCAGCTTCAAAGCAGGTCCAAAGCCAGACACCAGACACAAAAAAAGGGGACGCCATTGGCGTCCCCTTTTTCATTGCAGCCATCCAAATCAGAACGCCGGCAATACCGCGCCTTTGTACTTCTCGGTAATGAACTGCTTCACTTGCGGGCTGTGCAGCGCAGCCGCCAGTTTCTTCATCGCGTCGCTGTCCTTGTTGTCAGCGCGGGACACGAGGATGTTCACGTACGGCGAGTCGTTGCCTTCGATCACCAGCGCATCCTTGGACGGATCAAGCTTGGCTTCCAGCGCGTAGTTGGTGTTGATCAGCGCCAGATCGACCTGGGTCAGCACGCGCGGAATGGTCGCGGCTTCCAGTTCACGGATCTTCAGGTCTTTCGGATTCTCGGCGATGTCTTTGACGGTCGACAGGATGTTCTTCGAATCCTTGAGCTTGATCACGCCAGCCTTGTCCAGCAGCAACAGCGCACGGCCGCCGTTGGTGGCGTCGTTCGGGATCACCACGTTGGCACCGCCGGGCAGGTCTTTCAGATCCTTGATCTTGCTCGAATAAGCGCCCAGCGGCTCCAGATGCACGCCGGTCACGGCAACGAGGCTGGTGCCCTTGGCCTTGTTGAACTCATCGAGGTACGGCTGGTGCTGGAAGAAGTTGGCGTCGAGGCGTTTTTCCGCGACCTGTACGTTCGGCTGAATGTAGTCGGTGAAGACCTTGACCTTCAGATCCACGCCTTCCTTGGCCAGGGCCGGTTTGACGAACTCGAGGATTTCCGCGTGCGGCACCGGAGTGGCGGCAACGGTCAGGGTCTCGGCGTGGGCCGAAAACGCCGCAACAGCGGCGAAAGCAGCGATCAGTTTTTTCATTCAGCTAACTCCTTGTGAGGGCGCCCGCCAGCGAATGGCCCGCGCCTCTTGATTAAAAAACCGCTTATTTGCGCGAGAAATGCACGACCAGACGGTCGCCAACCATTTGCAGCACTTGCACCAGAATCAACAGCAGCACCACGGTGACGATCATCACGTCGGTCTGGAAACGCTGGTAGCCGAAACGGATCGCCAGGTCGCCCAGACCACCGGCGCCGACCACACCGGCCATCGCCGTGTAGGACACCAGTGTAATCGCTGTCACCGTAATCGCTGCGAAGATGCCCGGCCGGGCTTCCGGCAGCAAGGCGTTCATGATGATCTGCCGCGTGGTCGCGCCCATCGACTGGGTCGCTTCGATGATGCCGCGATCGACTTCGCGCAGCGCGGTTTCCACCAGACGCGCGAAGAACGGCGTGGCGCCCACCACCAGCGGCGGGATCGCCCCGGCCACACCCAGCGAGGTGCCGGTGATCAGCACGGTGAACGGGATCATCACAATCAGCAGAATAATGAACGGCAGCGAACGCAAGATGTTCACCACCAGCGACAGCACGGCGTAGAGGCCACGGTTCTCCAGCAACTGACGCGGGCTGCAGAGAAACAGCAGCACCCCCAGCGGCAGGCCGAGCAGCACGGTGAACAGCAGCGAACCGCCGAGCATCAGCATGGTGTCGCCAGTCGCCAGCCAGATTTCGTACCAGTCGATATTGGCGAAGAAACTCATCAGATCAGCCATTAGCGCAACACCTCCATGTGAACGTCAGCGGCGGTGAAGCGGGCGAACGCCGCCTCCATGTCGCCACCGGTGACAGCGAGGGTCAGTTGCCCGTACGGAATGTCTTTGATGCGGTCGATGCGACCGGCAAGGATGCTGTAGTCGACGCCGGTTTCCCGGGCGACGGTGCCGAGCAACGGCGCATAGGTCGCCTCGCCCTGGAAGGTCAGACGCACGATGCGCCCGGGCACGTGGGCGAAATCGTCACGCTGCTCGCTCTCGTCAATCTGCTCGCTTTCCTGCACGAAACGCTTGGTGGTCGGGTGCTGCGGATGCAGGAACACATCGGCCACCGGACCCTGCTCGACGATCACGCCGGCGTCCATCACCGCGACCTGATCGCAGACGCGCCGGATCACGTCCATTTCGTGGGTGATCAGGACAATGGTCAGTTTCAGCTCGCGATTGATTTCTGCCAGCAGTTGCAGGACCGATGCCGTGGTCTGCGGGTCGAGGGCGCTGGTGGCCTCGTCGCACAGCAGAATCTTCGGCTTGGTCGCCAGCGCACGAGCGATGCCGACGCGCTGCTTCTGACCGCCGGACAGTTGCGCCGGGTACTTTTTCGCGTGGTCGGACAAACCGACCCGCGCCAGCAGCTCGGCCACGCGTTGATTGATTTCACTGCTCGACAGCTCACCGGCCAGGGTCAGCGGCAGGGCCACGTTGTCGGCGACGGTCTTGGAGGCGAGCAGATTGAAGTGCTGGAAGATCATCCCGACCTGCTGGCGGAAACGGCGCAGGCCGTTGGCGTCCAGTGCGGTGACTTCTTCGCCGTCGACGATGATCTTGCCGCCACTGGAGTCTTCCAGGCGATTGATCAGACGCAGCAGGGTACTTTTGCCCGCACCGGAATGGCCAATCAGGCCGAACACCTGACCGTTCTCGATGGCGAGACTGGTCGGGTGCAGCGCGGGAATATCCTTACCGGCGACGCGGTAAGTCTTGTGGACGTTTTGAAACTCGATCACGTAGCGAACCTTGTGGGGCGCGTTGGAAAAGGATCAGCGGTTAGCCGGGCGCGCATTTTAGCCTGTCCGTATAGAGGTTCTTAGCATTTATTTCGCAATTAACCTTCGATTTGGCAATAACAAGATCAAAGGTCATAAAAAAGGAACGCTCCGCGCGCCTCATCAGTCACTAGTTAAGCGACTTGAAAACCCTGGGTGCCGTGCCCGGGAATCACTCAAGGGTCTGCGGAAGGCATCCGGGGCCAAACGAGGAGTTTACGTCTGATGAGCATCAAAAAGCCTGCACCTGATAAAAGCGAAATGGCCGGGACCGATACCCCGGATCGCGCCAACACCAACGCCAAGCTCGACAGCCTGGAAGAATTCCGTTCCGACGCCACCGGTCAGGCACTGCGCACCAACCAGGGCGTGAAGATCGCCGACAACCAGAACACCCTCAAAGCCGGGCCGCGCGGGCCGTCGCTGCTGGAAGATTTCATCATGCGTGAAAAGATCACGCACTTTGACCATGAGCGCATTCCGGAGCGTATCGTCCATGCGCGCGGTACCGGCGCCCACGGTTTCTTTCAGACCTACGAGAACCATGCAGCACTGACCAAGGCCGGTTTCCTACAGGATCCGGGCAAGAAAACCCCGGTGTTCGTGCGTTTTTCTACGGTGCAGGGGCCACGGGGTTCCGGCGATACCGTGCGTGACGTGCGCGGCTTTGCGGTGAAATTCTTCACCGACGAAGGCAACTTCGACCTCGTCGGCAACAACATGCCGGTGTTCTTCATTCAGGACGCGATCAAGTTCCCGGACTTCGTCCACGCGGTGAAACCCGAGCCGCACAACGAAATCCCGACCGGCGGCTCGGCTCATGACACGTTCTGGGACTTCGTCTCGCTGGTGCCGGAATCGGCGCACATGGTGATCTGGGCGATGTCCGACCGGGCGATCCCGAAAAGCCTGCGCAGCATGCAGGGCTTTGGCGTACACACCTTCCGCCTGATCAACGCCGAGGGCAAATCACGCTTCGTCAAATTCCACTGGCGCCCTACCGCCGGCACTTGCTCGCTGGTGTGGGACGAGGCGCAGAAGCTCGCCGGTAAGGACACCGACTACCACCGCCGCGACCTGTGGGAAGCGATCGAGATGGGCGATTACCCGGAATGGGAACTGGGCGTGCAGATCGTCGAAGAAGAGAACGAACACGATTTCGACTTCGACATCCTCGATCCGACCAAGATCATTCCAGAAGAAATCGTCCCGATTACGCCGCTGGGCAAAATGACCCTGAACCGCAACCCGGACAACTTCTTCGCCGAAACCGAGCAGGTCGCCTTCTGCCCTGGCCACATTGTGCCGGGTATCGACTTCTCCAATGACCCGTTGCTGCAAGGTCGGCTGTTTTCCTATACCGACACGCAGATCAGCCGACTCGGCGGGCCGAACTTCCATGAGTTGCCGATCAACCGTCCGGTGGCGCCGTTCCACAACGGCCAGCGCGATGCGCAACACCGCAGCACCATCGACAAGGGGCGTGCCTCGTACGAGCCGAACTCGATCGACGGCGGTTGGCCAAAAGAAACCCCGCCAGCGGCACAGGACGGTGGTTTCGAGAGCTACCCGGAGCGCATCGATGCGGCGAAGATCCGTCAGCGCAGCGAATCGTTCAGCGATCACTTCTCCCAGGCCCGCTTGTTCTTCAACAGCATGAGCGACCACGAAAAAGAGCACATCATCGCTGCCTACAGCTTCGAGCTGGGCAAGGTCGAACGTGAGTTCATCCGTGCCCGTGAAGTGAACGAGATCCTCGCCAATATCGACCTGACCCTGGCCAAACGTGTGGCTGAAAACCTTGGTTTGCCGGCACCCGCCAAAGGCACGGTCGAAGTGCGCAAGACCTCGCTGGAGCAATCGCCAGCGCTGAGCCAGGCCAACCTGCTGCCAGGCAACATCAAGACGCGCAAAGTGGCGATTCTCGCGGCCAACGGCGTTGATGCTGCAGCCATCGATGCGATGAAGAAAGCACTTGAAGCCGAAGGCGCCCACGCGAAACTGCTCGGCCCGACCTCGGCGCCAGTGAAGACCGCTGACGGCAAGGCATTGCCGGTGGATGCGTCGATGGAAGGCATGCCTTCAATTGCGTTCGATGCGGTGTTCGTACCGGGTGGCGCGGCGTCGATTACCGCGTTGAGCGGTGACGGCGTGGCGTTGCACTACCTGCTCGAAGCCTACAAGCACCTGAAGGCGATCGCGCTGCACGGCGAGGCCAAGCAATTGCAGGACTTGCTGAAGCTGGATGCGGATGCTGGGCTGCTGCAGGGCGCGGATGTAGGGGCGTTGACCAAACCGTTCTTCGCCGCGATCGGCGAGCATCGGGTCTGGGCGCGGGAGCCTAAGGCCAAGGCTATTCCGGCTTAAGATCTTTATTGGCTGAGAGGACGCTTTCGCGAGCAGGCTCGCTCCCACAGGTACGCTGTTGCACCTGTGGGAGCGAGCCTGCTCGCGAAGCTTTTTAAGGCTTGCGCGGACTTAAAACCATCTGCGCCGGAACCGTGCGCAAGATCTGCTTCTCGATCTGCAAATCAAAATCAGGATCGAGCTTCTTGACTCGCTTGCTCAGCAACGTCGCCAGCCACGGATAATCCGCGGTGCGCGGCGCCTGAATGCTGACGGCGCATTCGTAATTCACCACATCGGCGGCGATCGCATCGAGTTGTCGTTGCAGCTTGTGAATATCGCCGATGTTCAACGCAACAGTGGTGCTCTCGGCGGTCGGGTCGATGACCTTGGCTTTCGGCCTGGCTTCGGCAGCCAGCAACGCGGCCTCGGCCTTTTCCAGCTCGGCCTTGCGCGCTTCGGTGATCGCGCCGTTGACGCCGCCGGTCAGCGCTGGCGCCTTGGGCATCAGAGCACGGGCGCGGCTGAGCGCGGTGGCGGCAGCGTTGACATCGCCTTTCTGCAGAACGATCTGGCTGCGGCGCAGATACGCCTCGGCCAGCTGCCGCTGGTACTGCTCAAGGGACTGATCGTTGGGGGTCGCGGCCTGCAAGGCGGCCAACTGGTCTTCGGCGGTGGCCAGTTCGCTGCTGGCCAGGCTTTGCTCCAGCTGCGCGATGGCCGTAGCCCGCGCGTCCGGGACTTCAGCCACCGGCGGCGTGCTTTGGCAGGCGCCCAGTAGCACTGAAAATGCGACAAGGAGCAGATAACGGGAGGCGAACGGCTTCATTCCTGCGACTCTCTAATTGCGCAAAAAGCGGCCAAGTCTACACCCCACGACGGGGCAGAACAAAACTCAACAGAAACAGCGCGGCTGCCGTCACAACGATAGACGGCCCCGCCGGGGTGTCCTTGAACCACGACAACGCCAGCCCGCCGCACACCGCGAGCATGCCCAGCAGGCTCGCGCCCAAGGCCATCTGCTCCGGCGAACGGGCGTGACGCTGTGCAGCAGCCGCCGGAATGATCAGCAGAGAAGTGATCAGCAGCACACCGACGATTTTCATCGCCACGGCGATCACCACCGCGATCAACAGCATCAGCGCCAAGCGCAAACCCGCAACCGGCAGGCCTTCGACCCGCGCCAATTCTTCGTGCACGGTGACCGCCAGCAGCGGTCGCCACAGCGTCACCAGCAACACCAGCACCGCCGCGGTGCCACCGAGAATCCACGCAAGATCGCTCGGACTGATTGCCAGCAAGTCGCCGAACAGATAGGCCATCAGGTCGATCCGCACTTCATGCATGAAGCTTAGTACTACCAGGCCGAGAGAGAGGGTGCTCGGTGCAAGAATTCCCAATAGTGTGTCGGACGCCAGTGGCTGACGCTGTTGCAGCGTCACCAAGAGCACCGCCAGCAGCAGGCAACCGACCGTCACCGCCACCGTCGGGCTGACGTCCAGCAGAAAGCCCAGCGCCACGCCAAGCAACGCGGCGTGGGACAGGGTATCGCCGAAATAGGCCATGCGCCGCCACACCACAAACGAGCCGAGCGGTCCGGCCACCAGCGCCAGGGCCAGACCTGCAAGCAGGGCATACAAAAGAAAATCAGCCATGCTTGCAGCCGTCTCCATGAACATGAGGTTGCCCGCCGAGCGGACCTTTGACCACCGAACCGTGCAGGTCGTGGGCGTGGTCGTGATGGTGGTGATAGATCGCCAGACTCGGCGCGTTCTTGCCGAACAACTCGACAAATGCCGGATCGCCGCTGACCTGCTCGGGATGCCCGGAGCAGCAGACGTGACGGTTGAGGCAGACCACCTGATCGGTGGTGCTCATCACCAGATGCAAATCGTGGGACACCATCAGCACGCCGCAACCGTGGCGGTCGCGCAGACGGGTGATCAGGCTGTACAGCTCGGCCTGCCCGGCCACGTCGACGCCCTGCACCGGCTCGTCGAGCACCAACAGTTCCGGCTCACGCAGCAGTGCCCGAGCCAGCAGCACGCGCTGCATTTCGCCGCCGGAAACGCTCTGCACCGGGCTGTCGATCACGTGTTCGGCGCCAACTTCCTTCAACGCGGCCAAGGCACGCGAACGATCGACGCCAGGCACCAGGCGCAGGAAGCGCAGCACTGACAGCGGCAGCGTCGGGTCAACATGCAGTTTCTGCGGCATGTAACCGACGCGCAATTTCGGCTTGCGCCAGACGCTGCCACTGTTCGGCTTCAACAGCCCGAGCACGGCGCGTACCAGCGTGGTCTTGCCGGCGCCATTGGGGCCGATCAGGGTGACGATCTGCCCCGGCTCGACGCTCAGCTCGATGTTGTCCAGCACGGTCTGCCCGGCAAACGTGACGGCGACCTGCTCCAGACGGATCAGCGCGTTGCTCATCAGGCCCCCGGCAACCGGCGCACAGGCCGACCACTTCGACCGTCTGCGCCTCGACGATGAAACCCACGTCTTTGGCGCTGCTGATGATCGCGTCGCTGATCACTTTTTGCTCAAGTTCGATAGCGGCGTGGCACTCGCGGCAGATCAGGAACTGGCCTTGGTGCGCGTGTTCAGGATGCACGCAGCCAACGAAGGCGTTGAGCGACGAGATGCGATGGACCAGGCCGTTTTCGAGCAGGAAATCCAGTGCGCGGTACACCGTAGGCGGCGCGGCGCGGCGGCCGTCCTGCTCGCTGAGCACCGCGAGGATGTCATAGGCACCCAGCGGTTTGTGACTCTGCCAGACCAGTTCCAGCACACGGCGGCGCAGGGCAGTCAGACGCAAACCTTTCTGCGCGCACAAGGTATCGGCCTCGGACAGAGCGCTGTGCACGCAATGGGAGTGGTCGTGGGGACGGCTGGCAATCGGTGTAATAGGCATGAGCGGCGACGAGATTTGCTGGAGACGTTATTATGTTACCCGTTCTCGCTTCCTTGAGTGGTCATCGTGTCCCGACTTTTTTCTGTTTTTGTGGCTTTTGTTGCCAGTTTTCTGCTGATCGGTACGGCCCAGGCCGAGGTCAAAGTGCTCACCAGTATCAAACCGTTGCAGCTGATTGCGGCTGCCGTGCAGGACGGCGTGGCGATTCCCGAGGTGCTGCTGCCGCCGGGTGCCTCCCCACACAATTACGCCCTGCGCCCATCCGACGTACGGAAGGTGCAGTCGGTCGATCTGCTCTACTGGATCGGCCCGGACATGGAAGGTTTCCTGCCGCGCGTGCTCGGCGGTCGCAGCCTGCCGAGCGTCGCCGTGCAGGATCTGCCGGGGCTCAAGCTGCGGCATTTCGGCGCGGACAACCATTCCCACGCCGAACAGGCCGATGAGCATGATCACGACCATCGCCCCGGCTCGCTGGACGCACACCTGTGGTTGTCACCGGCCAATGCGCGGGTAATCGCTGACAAAATGGCCGCCGACCTCAGCGCCGCCGACCCGGCCAATGCCCAGCGCTATCAGAGCAATGCCAAAGCCTTCGATGAACGTCTGGATGCGCTGGATCAGCGCTTGAAGAAGCGTCTGGCCAATGTCGAAGGCAAGCCGTACTTCGTGTTTCATGAGGCGTTTGATTATTTCGAAGACGCTTACGGCCTGAAGCACGCCGGGGTGTTCGCGGTGGCCGCCGAAGTACAGCCCGGCGCCCAGCATGTCGCGGCGATGCGCAAGCGTTTGCAGGAAGTAGGCAAGACCTGTGTGTTCAGCGAGCCGCCATTGCGTCCGCGCCTGGCAGAAACACTGGTGGCTGGCCTGCCGGTGAAGCTGGCGGAACTGGATGCGTTGGGCGGGTACACCCCGGCGACGGCTCAGGGCTATGAGCAGGTGCTGGAAAAGTTGGGCAATGATTTGGCGGGATGCCTGGAATCTCTGTAACCCCATAGAAATAGATCGCAGCCTTCGGCAGCTCCTTGTATCTCGACTAACGCTCCGTCAGGAGCGATAGTTCTCGACTGATCATCGAGGGAGGGACTTGGAAGCCGCGCAGCTCCTTAGGCTTTTTGCCTGTGACGTAGATCGTGCTCAGCCCTCCACACTCACTCGTACAGTTCGCACGGTATCTTGGGCCCGCCTGCGGCGAGAGCCCGCATTCGCAAGGTTGGACAGAGTGACGTGATGATCGCAACAGGGAACAAGTGGAGAATCAATCATGTCCGGTTTCGTTGGCGTCGACATCGCAAAGAACACCTTTGATATCGCTACACACCAGCCCAACGGCAAGCACAAAACCAAGGCCAAGCTGGCCAACGATCCAAAGGGCTTTAAAGAGTTTGAGGCGTGGCTAGAAAAAAATGCCGAGCGTTCGGCCCTGATCGTGATGGAAGCCACCAGCGTCTACCACTTGGAGCTCGCGGAATTCGTTTACAACAAAGGCTTCCGGGTCTGCGTCGTGAACCCGGCTACGACCAAAGCGTACGCTGACAGCGAACTGCGCCGCATCAAGACTGATAAAAGCGATGCCAAACTGATCGCCGACTTTGCCCGGGAAAAGGATCAAAAACTTCACCCATGGGCGCCTGAGCCGCTGAAATACCGCCAGTTAAAAGCAATGGTGCGCCGCCTGGATGACCTTCAGGAAATGGAACAAATGGAGCTTAATCGTCTGGACGTTTCCGACGAAAAGGTCAAAGACTCGATCAACTCCGTTCTGCGCCATATCGAAAAAGAGATCGTAGAAACGCATAAGGCGATCAAAAAACACATCGATGACGACCCGGATATGCGTCAGATGCGGGATCTCATCGTAACCATCGACGGCATCGGACAAAAAACGCTTTAACGATTGCTCGCCGAACTGGGTGACTTGCGCAAATACAGTGATCCTCGCCAACTGGTCGCTGCTGCAGGGCTCAATCCAAAGCTGCAGGAATCAGGAAAGCTCAAAGGTCACACCCTGATCTCAAGAGTAGGGTCAGCACGGCTGCGTGCAGGCCTTTACATGCCTGGCATGGTGGCGCTGAAACACAATAAGGCGATCAAGGCGATGAAAGAACGCCTGGAAGCCAATGGCAAGGCCCCCAAGCAGATCATCTGCGCAGCAATGCGCAAGCTGCTGCACTTCGTCTACGGAGTGCTCAAGTCTGGACTGCCATATGACCCGAAACTTGCGCTTGCCCGGTGAGGCTCAAGACGGTATCTACAGGGTGTACATCAATCCCTTGTAGGAGCTGCCGAAGGCTGCGATCTTTTGATCTTAAAGGGCGAAAGGCAACGGTGTGTGCACCTGCTGCCGCTGCGCCAGGCGCTGCTCGAATTCCTGCGGATCGTGAATCAACACGTCCTGCCCGGCGAACTGCTCGGCGGCGATCAGGCGTGACAGCCAGAACCGCACACAAGCCACACGCAACATCGTTGGCCAGAGCTCAGCCTCCGCCGCCGTGAACGGGCGCAGCGCCGCGTAGGCACCGAGGAATGCCCGGGCGCGCGGGCCATCGATCACGCCCTCCTCGTCCGAACACCAGTCATTCAACGCGATCGCCACGTCGTACAGCATCGGCCCCGAGCAGGCGTTGTAGAAGTCGATCAACCCGGTCAGATGGGTGCCTTCGAACATGGCGTTGTCGCGGAACAGATCGGCGTGAATATTGGCGCGAGGTAGCGCAAGAATCTTCTCTTTGCGCTCGGTGATCTCATCCAGCGCCTTTTGCAGCAAGGCACGCGGCTCATCGCTCAGGTGCGAGAGAAATTCAGTGCCCTCCTCCAGCATCCAGTCCAGGCCGCGATCGGTCTTGCGCTTGATCATGCGCTCGCCCTGGGTTGCCAGATGCAGATGCGCCTGCAACTCGCCGACCTGCGCGCAATGCTGGGCGTTGGCGACCTTGATGTGCTTGCCCGACAGACGCGGTTGCAGCAGCGCCGGTTTGCCTTTGAGCTCACGCAGGGCCAAGCCGTCGGTGGTGCGCAGGGCGTAAGGCACCGGCAGTTCGGCTTCGTGCAGCACGTCGAGCAGGTCGATGAAGAACGGCATCTCCTGCACCGGGCCGCGTTCGACCAGGGTCAGGACAAACTCGCCCTGCTCCAGACTGATGAAGAAATTGGTGTTTTCGCTGCCGGCGGCGATCCCCTGGAAATCAAGCAGGCGGCCGAGCCCGTAAGGGGCGAGAAAGGTTTCCAGCTCGGGCCGAGCCAGGGGAGTGAACACAGACATGTCTTGACTGCCAGTACGGGCGCCGCAACGGCGGCGCCACAAGTGAATTAAAAACCTACTTCCATTCGAAGATCTTCCATGACGGGATCAGCATATCCGGCTGGTCCGAGCGGATGAAGTTGGCATCCGTCCCGTCGGCGCGCACCAGAAAGTACGGCGGCGCGCCCTTCGGCGTGACCTTGATCGCATACAGGAAACCGTTCTGACGGTACTCCTGAATAGTCTTGTCGCCCTCCGTGCGGATGGTGACCTCGGGGTCGCCGCCCGGCGCATCATCCGCCGCAATCGCGGCCAGTGGTGAGACAGCGATCAACCCGACCAGCAGCAAGCGATTTAACGTACGCATGATAACCTTGTCCCTTTGTCGTCAACGGTCCCGCTATTCTAGCGCCGGACCCGCCGAAAAGGTTGATCCTGCTCATGAGCCAAGCCCCCCTCGTCCTGGTGGACGGTTCGTCTTACCTGTACCGCGCCTTTCATGCACTGCCACCACTGACCACGTCCAAAGGCCTGCCGACCGGTGCGGTCAAAGGCGTGCTGAACATGCTCAAGAGTCTGCGCAAGCAGTACCCGGACAGCCCCTTCGCCGTGGTGTTCGACGCCAAGGGCGGAACATTTCGTGACGAGATGTACGCCGAATACAAGGCCAACCGGCCGAGCATGCCCGATGACATGCGCGTGCAGATCGAGCCGCTGCACCAGAGCGTGATCGCCCTCGGCTTCCCGCTGCTGTGCGTGGACGGCGTCGAAGCCGACGACGTGATCGGCACCCTCGCTCGCAGCAGTGCGGCGGCCGATCGCCCGGTGATCATCTCCACCGGTGACAAGGACATGGCGCAACTGGTCGACGGCCACATTACCTTGGTCAACACCATGTCCGGTAGCTCGATGGATGTGGAAGGCGTGAAGGAGAAATTTGGCGTCGCACCGGAGCAGATCATCGATTATCTGGCGCTGATGGGCGATTCCTCCGACAACATTCCGGGCGTGCCGGGCATCGGCCCGAAGACGGCGTCCGGCCTGTTGGTCGGCGTCAACGGCGGTCTGACCGAGCTGTACGCCAACCTCGACATCGTGCCGACCCTGCCGATCCGTGGCGCAAAAACCCTGCCGGCCAAGCTCGAAGAGCACAAGGAAATGGCTTTCCTGTCCTATCAACTGGCGACTATCAAGGTCGACGTGCCGCTGGATATCGGCCTCGATGATCTGCAGATGGGCCAGGAAGATCCGGCCAAACTCTACGAGCTGTACACCCTGCTGGAATTCAAGAGCTGGCTCAATGATCTGGATCGCGATGCCAAGCGTCTGGAACTGAGTGCGGCGGCCGAACCTGCGCCCGCCCATGATCTGTTCAGCGCCCCGCAAGCCGAGGCACCTGTTGCCCCTGCCGAGGCCGCGTACGAAACCATCCTCGATCAGGCTCGCTTCGACGTCTGGCTGGAAAAACTGCGCAACGCCAAACTGATCGCCTTCGACACTGAGACCACCGGCATCGACGCGCAGCGAGCGCAACTGGTCGGTCTGTCGTTCGCCGTACAGGCCAACGAAGCTGCGTACATCCCGCTGACCCACTCCTACATCGGCGTGCCTGAGCAGCTGGATCGCGACACCGTGCTGCGCGCACTCAAGCCGATTCTGGAAGACCCGAGCAAACTCAAGGTTGGCCAGCACGCCAAGTTCGACATGAACATTCTGGCCAACTGCGCCATTGGCGGCGATCAGAGTGAAGGCATCAGCGTGCGCGGCATCGCCTTCGACACCATGCTCGAGTCCTACGTACTCAATTCCACCGCGACCCGTCACGACATGGACAGCCTCGCGCAGAAGTACCTTGACCACACCACGGTGAGCTTCCAGGACATCGCCGGCAAAGGTGCCAAGCAACTGACCTTCGACCAGATCGCTCTGGAACAGGCCGGGCCGTATGCCGCCGAAGACGCCGACATCACTCTGCGCCTGCACCAGATCCTGTTCGACAAGCTCAGCGCGATTCCGAGCCTGGCCAGCGTCTTGACCGACATCGAAATCCCACTGGTACCGGTACTGGCGCGCATCGAACGCCAGGGCGCGTTCGTCGATGCCGAACTGCTCGGCATTCAGAGCATTGAGCTGGGCAACAAAATGGTCGCGCTGGAGCGTGAAGCCTTCGAAATTGCCGGGGAGGAATTCAACCTCGGCTCGCCGAAGCAGCTGGGCGTGATTCTCTATGAGAAGCTCGGCCTGCCGGTGCTGAAGAAAACCGCCAAGGGCCAGCCGTCCACCGCTGAAGAAGTGCTGGCGAAACTCGCCGAAGACGATCACCGCTTGCCGAAGGTGCTGATGGAGCACCGCTCGATGAGCAAGCTGAAAAGCACCTACACCGATCGCCTGCCCGAGCAGATCAACCCGCGCACCGGGCGCATCCACACCTCGTATCACCAGGCTGTGGCTTCGACCGGACGCCTGTCCTCCAGTGATCCGAACCTGCAGAACATTCCGGTGCGCACCGCCGAAGGCCGACGCATTCGTCAGGCGTTCGTCGCGCCGAAGGGCTACAAACTACTGGCGGCGGACTACTCGCAGATCGAATTGCGGATCATGGCCCACCTGTCCCGCGACGAAGGCCTGATGAAAGCCTTTCGCAACAATCTCGACGTGCACACTGCAACCGCTGCCGAAGTATTCAAGGTCGAGCTTGATCAAGTGACCTCCGACCAGCGCCGCAGCGCCAAGGCGATCAACTTCGGTCTGATCTACGGCATGGGCGCGCAGAAGCTCGGCAAGGACATCGGCGTCGACACCAAGACCGCCAAGGCCTACATCGATACTTACTTCGCTCGTTATCCAGGCGTTCGCGAATACATGGAGCGCACTCGTGCGCAGGCGGCGGATCAGGGTTACGTCGAAACTTTCTTCGGTCGTCGCCTGTACTTGCCGGAGATCAACTCGAACAAGCCGCAGGAACGCGCCGCTGCAGAACGCACAGCGATCAACGCGCCGATGCAGGGCACCGCAGCGGACATCATCAAGAAAGCCATGGTGGCAGTGGATAACTGGCTGGCCACGTCGGGGCTGGATGCCCGGGTCATCCTGCAAGTGCACGACGAACTGGTGCTGGAGGTTCGCGAGGATCTGGTCGAGCAGGTCAGCGCCGAAATTCGTACGCACATGAGCGAAGCGGCGAAACTGGATGTGCCGCTGCTGGTGGAAGTTGGCGTGGGCAACAACTGGGATGAGGCGCACTGAGTTTGTAGAGGTGCCGCGACGCGACGTCGCGGCAAGCCTCGTAAACCGGCTTAGAACGATAAATGCTTGAGGCTATTCCAAAGCTTTTTGAAAAAATCTGAACTAATCTGTCGACCGAACACTCTGAGATACTGAATGGCTGGTGAAGCCCTTCGATGCTCCTATGTTGTGTTAAGTGTTGGCAGATATCTGAACCCCGCCCTAGCGGTTCGGAACTTAAACCCCGGAACTTCTCCCTCCCCAATGAAGTCCGGGGCTTTTTTTTGCCCCAAAACTGGCTGTGATGCCGTCATGCTGCGTTAAAAGCACCGCTAAAAATGCTCATTTAGGTACCCTAAACTCCGCTTTTTAGCGGTGCTTTCGCCTTGCCTGACAGCACCACAGTCAGTTTTGAAATTGTCTTACTCGGCTGCCGCCTCGGTGTTTTTGTCTGCCAGTTCCATCCAGTCGGCCAATACGGTGTAGGCCTCTTCCAGGCCCATGCGTTTTGGTGCGGAGAACAGTTGGATGGTGATCGAGTCGCCCCAGCCCTTGCGGATTTCCGACTGTACTTTCAGCAGGGTGTTCTTGGCTGCGCCGTAGGTGAGCTTGTCGGCTTTGGTCAGCAGAATGTGCATCGGCATGCCAGCGGCGACGGCCCAGTCGAGCATCAGCAGGTCGAAGTCGGTCATCGGATGGCGGATGTCCATCATCAGAATCAGACCTTTCAAACTCTCCCGACCACCGAGGTAAGCCTCAAGGTGGCGCTGCCAGTGTTGCTTGAGCGGGATCGGTACTTTTGCATAACCGTAGCCCGGCAGGTCGACCAGACGGCGATCATCGTCTAGCTTGAAGAAGTTCAACAGCTGTGTGCGACCCGGAGTTTTCGAGGTGCGCGCCAGGCTGGCGTGGGTCAGGGTGTTCAGCGCGCTGGATTTGCCGGCGTTGGAACGACCGGCAAACGCCACTTCGAAGCCTTCGTCGTCAGGGCATTGATCGACTTTGGCGGCACTGAGCATGAATGTGGACTGTTGGCACAGGCCGAGGATGGGATTCTTGAGTTGCATGGGATTTCCGATGTGGGCGGCGCCGGGATTGGGCGCGGAACGCGGTGTCGCTTCCGTTTCAGTGACGCCAGTATATAATGCCGCAGATTTTGTGTGTGCTTTGTCCCAGCGAAGGATGAAGCTCACGAGAGCGACAGACTTTGATTGCGCATTAGAACGCAGAACGCTCTCAACCCTGAAAAGGTCGTTTTATGACGAAATGGCTGCTGGCTGCCGGAGTCTTGATGCCGCTTTACAGCGCACAGGCTACACAGGATCCGGAAGCCGTGTACAACCGTGTTTGTGGTGCCTGTCATTCCGGCCAACTACCCATGGCGCCCGCAAGAGGCGATCAGGAAGCTTGGACGCCGAGGTTGGCGAAAGGTATGGGGACGCTGGTGCAACACGTGACCCAGGGTTTCAAGGCGATGCCGCCGCGTGGTTTGTGCATGGACTGCAGTGCCGAGGATTACCAGGCCATCATCCTGTGGATGAGCGAGAGTAAGCCCGGTCCATAACTTAACCCTTAGCCGTAGTTGGATTAGCTGATGAACAAATTGATCGTGAGTCTGCTGTTGACCGTGGGAATTTCAGGTATCGCCCATGCTGCCGGCGATGCCGCAGCAGGCCAGGCCAAAGCTGCCGTTTGCGGGGCCTGCCATGGCCCGGACGGCAACAGCATGGCGCCAAACTTTCCGAAACTGGCAGGTCAGGGTGAACGCTACCTCGACAAGCAATTGCACGACATCAAGTCGGGCAAGCGCGTGGTGCTGGAAATGACCGGGCTGCTGACCAACCTGAATGATCAGGATCTGGCCGACATCGCTGCGTACTTCGCCAGTCAGAAAGGCAGTGTCGGCGCCGCCGATCCGAAGATCGTCGCTCGCGGTGAAGCGCTGTTCCGTGGCGGCAACCTGGAAAAAGGCCTGCCAGCCTGCACCGGTTGCCATTCGCCGAACGGTGCCGGCAATGCCGCCGCAGGCTTCCCGCACCTGGGTGGCCAGCACGCTCAATACATCGCCAAGCAACTGACCGATTTCCGCAAGGAAGACGGCGGTCGCGCCAACGACGGCGACGCGATGACCATGCGCACCATCGCGCGCAAGCTGAGCGACGAAGACATCGCTGCGGTTTCCAGCTACATCCAGGGCCTGCACTGAGGCCCTGAATCGAGGGCTGAACGAGGCGCGCAGCGCCGGCCACGTTAACGCTCGATTAATCCTTCGCAGCAAGTATAAAAAGGGTGGCTTTGGCCGCCCTTTTTTGTGGCCGCTGCCGTTACACTACAGCACTCATGCCCGCCAGGATCTGTGTCGCAACAGGTCGAGCGAGGCGACCCAAATTGTTCAGGAGTAAAGCATGCGTAATCTGATCATCAGCGCCGCCCTCGTCGCTGCCAGCCTGTTCGGCGTCACCGCCCAGGCCGCTGAAGCCCCTGCCGCCCCTTATGTCGAACTGGCCAATCCGGTGCCGGTTGCAAAGCCTGGCAAGATCGAAGTGGTCGAGCTGTTCTGGTACGGCTGCCCGCATTGCTACGCTTTTGAGCCAGTGATCAATCCATGGGTTGAAAAATTGCCGTCCGACGTCAACTTCGTGCGCATTCCCGCCATGTTCGGCGGCCCATGGGACGCTCACGGCCAGATGTTCCTGACTCTGGAAGCCATGGGTGTCGAGCATCAGGTACACAACGCCGTGTTCAACGCGATCCAGAAAGAACACAAGAAGCTCACCGACAAGAACGACATGGCTGACTTCCTCGCCACTCAAGGCGTGGACAAGGACAAGTTCCTCGCCACTTTCGACTCGTTCGCTATCAAAGGCCAGATCGTCAAGGCCCGTGAGCTGGCGAAGAAGTACGAAATTACTGGCGTGCCAACCATGATCGTCAATGGTAAATACCGCTTCGACATCGGCTCTGCCGGTGGTGCCGAGCAAGCATTGAAGCTGGCTGACGATCTGGTCGCCAAAGAGCGAGCGGCGAACAAGGCTGCTGCCAACTAAGCGCGGCATTCGCCATGCGCCGCTGGAAGTCCGAACGCATCGTTGGCCTGCATGATCCGCAGGTCAACGAGCATCACCTGGCGTCTACGGGCCTGCCCGCAGACCAGCGTCTGCGCTTGCTCAGTTTCAACATTCAGGTCGGCATCAGCACCGAGCGCTATCGGCATTACCTGACCCGCAGCTGGCAGCATCTGCTGCCGCACACCGGGCGTTCCGGCAATCTACAGAAGATCGGTGACCTGCTCGGCGACTTCGATCTGGTCGCGCTGCAGGAAGCCGATGGCGGCAGCCTGCGTTCGGGCTACGTCAATCAGGTCGAACATCTGGCCCACCTCGGCGCCTTTCCCTACTGGTATCAACAACTCAATCGCAACCTCGGTCGACTGGCCCAGCACAGCAATGGCGTGCTCAGTCGCCTGAAGCCGTGGGCGATCGAGGATCATCCGCTGCCCGGCCCGAAAGGTCGCGGCGCGATCCTGCTGCGCTTCGGCGAAGGTCCGGAAGCGTTGGTGGTGGTAATGATGCACCTGGCCCTCGGCGCGCGGACGCGCAGCCTGCAACTGGCCTACATTCGTGATTTGATCAGCGGCTACAAGCATCAGGTGCTGATGGGCGACATGAATACCCATGCCAGCGACCTGCTCGAACACTCGCCATTACGCGATCTCGGCCTGCTGGCCCCGCAGGTGGAAGCGACCTTCCCCAGCTGGCGCCCACAGCGTTGCCTTGATCATATTCTGCTCAGCCCGACCCTGACCCTGGAAAAGGTCGAGGTACTGGCCCAGCCCATTTCCGATCACCTGCCGGTCGCGGTGGAAATTCGTCTGCCGGGTTCGCTCACGGCCGACGCATTGCCCGCGTTGAGCCCTGCCCCTCGCGGAACCTGTGAATGAGCGACGACGCCCAGCGCTGGAAAGAGAAGTACCTCAAGAGCATCGAACAGCAGGACAAGCTCGAACGCCGCTGGGCCGCGCGACTCGACCTGCTGCGGCGCGGTCTGGTGCGCAGCACGCTGGCGGCCGAAGGCACCGACAAGGCTGTCGATCAGTGCATGAAAGAAATGCGCGAAGTGGTGCGCACCGATGACATGGACGCCGGCCTCGCCGCCCTGCTGCCGCGTCTGGAAAAAGCCGTGCTCGACTCCGAGCAGCGCCGTGAGACCCGCATTGATCAGGTCAGCACCGCGCTGACCGCGCTGGTCACCCAGTTGCAGGCTTTGCCATTGCCGCGCGAAGTCGCGCAACCGCTGAAGAAATTCGCCAAACAACTGGACAGCCGCGTCGGTCAGGCGCGGGAAATGCCACTGCTGCTGAGCGAGCTCAGTGGCTTGCAGGGCAAGGCCTTGAGTCAGTTGGAGACGCCTGCCGAGCCGGGTCGGCCGGGGTTGTTGCAGCGTTTGTTTGGTAGTCGCGACAGTGAAGAAACCGTTGCACCGGCGGCCGACATACCAGCAACACCAGTGCCGCAGCTGGTCGAAGCTCAGCAGCCTGAACCGGAGCCTGCGCAATCGGCACCGGTGGCCAACGCGGAGCCAGCGATCGCAGCGCCCGAGACCATCATCGAAACGTCCGCCCAGACGCCGCCTGATGAGCCGCAAGTCGTTGCGTTCGCTGCGCCTGTGGTCGTCGTTGAAGCCGAGCCAGCGCAAGTTGAACCCGCCGCGGACGCCGAGATGACCGTCGCTGCGCCAGCAACCGAGGCGTTCAACCCCGATGAACTGATCCACCCCGGCGATCCCTCGCCGCTGCTCCTCGACAGCCTGCCCTTGCCCGAGCCAATCGCTCAAGCATTGGCCGCTATCGACCCGGAGCAGTCGGAACACGACATCCTCTTCGCTCTGCCGGATTCCCCGGAGCCGTCCTACAGCTCCGTGGCCAGACACATCGAAGACACGCTGATCGGCCTGCTCGACGACCTGACCCTGCCCGAGCGCCACCGGCCGCAAGCCGAAGCCATGCGCGAACGGCTCAAACACGGACTGAACTGGTACGAGCTGCTACCGATCCTCGACGATCTCGCAACCTTGATGCTGGCGATTACCGATAGCGGTCAGCACGAATTCGAAGCCTATCTGCAACAGCTCAACGAACGCCTTGAAGCGTTCCAGAGCAACCTGCAAGCGGCCAGCGAAGGGCATGCCGACAACAGCTCGGCGGCGCGGGCCATGGACACGCAGATTCGCGAGCAGGTCGACGGCTTGCAGAGCAGCGTCCAGCAAGCAGCCGACCTCGATGACCTCAAGCATGTGCTGGAGAATCATCTGGAAGGCCTGCTGGGAACGATGGATCAGCACCAGAAGCAGCGCGACGCCCGCGAGCAGGAAGTCGCCGCCAGGTTGAAGAGCCTGTCGGAGCGCGTGGCGCATATGGAGCAGGAAGCCATGGGCTTCCGTGAACATCTTGAAGAGCAGCGGCAGAAAGCCCTGATCGATCCGTTGACCGGCCTGCCTAACCGCGCGGCGTGGAGTGAACGCCTGGAGCATGAAATCCAGCAATGGCAGCAGCACGGCAACACCCTTAGCCTGGCCATGCTCGACCTCGATCATTTCAAGCGCATCAACGACAGCTACGGCCACCTGGCCGGCGACAAAGTCCTGAAGATCATCGCCACAGTGCTGCGCAAGCGCCTGCGCGGCTCGGATTTCATCGCCCGTTTCGGCGGTGAAGAGTTTGTGCTGTTGCTGCCGGCGACGCCGCCAGCGGTTGGCGCAAAACTGCTGGAAACCCTGCGCGCGGCGATCGAAGCCTGCCCGTTTCATTTCAAGGGCGAGCGAGTGACCATTACGATTTCCATGGGACTGGCATCGTTCAAGGTCGGAGAACACAGCGATCTAGTGTTGAAAAGAGCCGATCAGGCGCTGTATCGGGCAAAAAACGCCGGACGCAACCGAGTGGAGCTCGGCTAAGGCAATTGTTCCATTTTGTTTAATTCCGCCCGCTGGCGAACGCTGGCCAAACCGGTACGTTACACTGTTGCATTACTGTCTTCTGCGTATTGTCCTCTGCCATGAAATTCTTTGCCCTTGTTGCCTCGCTGTTCGTCCTCGCTGGTTGCGCCAGCGGCCCGCGTTACGACACCAGCCACCCTTCGGCCAATTACGACAGCCGCATCCAGTTTGTCGTGGTGCATTACACCTCGGCGTCGCTGGAGCGTTCGCTGCAATTGCTGACCCATGGCGACGTCAGCAGCCATTACCTGATCGGCGATGACAACAACGCCACAATCTACAAACTGATGGACGAAAACCAACGGGCCTGGCACGCCGGCGAGAGTCAATGGCAAGGCCGCACCTGGTTGAACTCCAGCTCCATCGGCATCGAAATCGTCAATCCCGGCTACAAGGACACCCCGACCGGGCGCCTGTGGTATCCGTACAGCGAAGCGCAGATCCAGTCGCTTATTACGCTGCTCAAGGACATCAGCAAACGCAACGGCATCAGCCCGCGGCACATCATTGGTCACAGCGACATTGCGCCGCTGCGCAAGCTTGATCCGGGGCCATTGTTTCCGTGGAAACGTCTCGCTGATGAAGGCTTGGGACTGTGGCCGAACGAGCAAGCGGTAGCGCGTCAGCAAGCCGTGTTCAACAGCAGTCCGCTGCCGGAACCAGGCTGGTTCCAGGCGCAACTTGCGCGCCTGGGTTACGACACGCCGCAAACCGGCGAACTGGACGTCGCCACGCGCCATGTCCTCGCCGCGTTCCAGATGCATTACCGCCCTGCTCGCTTCGACGGCACGCCGGATGCGCAAACCGCAGCACTTCTTCTGGTCCTCAATCAGACAAAATAATGACGCCCGCCCGACGGTCAGGGCGAAATCGCAATCAGCAGCTATAACTCATGGTAATTCTTCGGAAAATCCTTGATGGCTGCGACCCGAGAGACGCTGCGTAGCTGGTTTTATCGCCCTGCTTTTTTGGCGATGATCGCGGCTGTCCTCAGCGCCAGCCTGTTGATCGCCGGCGGTATGTTCGCGGCGATACGCCAGATAGAAATGCGCGAGAGCCAGGAAATGAACGCCCAGGGCGAGCGTTTCCTCGCTCGCCTCGAACAATTGTTCGGTCAGTTGCGCGAAAGTCTCGACGACCTTGAAGCCCAGCCCTTGCGCGGCTGCGACGAAGAAATGATCGCGACTCTGCAGCAAGTCACCTTCAACTACCGCTTCGTCTATGAAGCGGCATATATGGACGCTTCGCGATTCTGCTCCAACCGTCCGCGCCAGGAAGGTCTGTCGTTGGTGCGCGCGCCGGACATTCAGGGCCCGACCTACAGCTATTGGCTGAATACCACCACCGAACCCGATGAAAACCGCGCGGCACTGATGCTCGGGCGCGGTAACTTTCGTGTCGCTACCTCGCGCGGACATTTGACCGACATGGTCGATCTGTCGCCCGGCAGCAGCCTGCTGGTGGTACTCGATCACGGCACTCGCGCGATCCCGGTGCTCGGCACCGCACAGACCTGGCCACCGACCGAACCCTGGCCACCGAAGAGCCGTGATGCGCTGCAAGTCACACAAACGCGGCTGATCTATCGCATGCCCACCGACAACCCGGAATATCAATTGGTGCTGATCACGCCGCGCACGGGCATGCACGTCCCGGCTGTGTGGTGGTGGCTGTTGCCGGTGTGCCTGATCGCCGGCGCCGTTGTCGGCTTTCTGACCTTGCTGCTGGTGCGTCAGCGCCAGTCACTGGATGCCGAGCTGCACGGAGCGATCCGCCGGGGTGAGTTGCAGGTGCTGTATCAGCCGATCTTCGACCTCGACAGCCGCCACTGCGTCGGCGCCGAAGCGCTGCTGCGCTGGCGGCGCCCGGACGGCACCCTGACCAGCCCCGACCTGTTCATTCCCATGGCCGAGAACACCGGGCAGATCCGGCAGATGACCGACTTCGTGTTGCAGCGTCTGCTCGAACAACTGGGCCAGTTACTGCGCGCCAATCCGCAGCTGTATATCTCGGTGAACCTCGCGGCCTGCGATGTCATGGTGCCGCGCATCGGCCAGGTCATGGCGCGGCTGCTGGCGCTGCACCGTGTCGCCGCGCGGCAGATAGCCTTCGAAGTGACCGAACGCGGTCTGATCGATGTAGTGGTGGCGCGGGAAAACCTGCAAGCCTTGCGCGACGTTGGCCATCAGGTGCTGATCGATGATTTCGGCACCGGCTATTGCAGCCTTGCCTATCTGCAGACCTTGCCGGTGGACTGCCTGAAGATCGACAAGGCGTTCATCGATGCGCTGGGCCATGACGCGGCGAGCAGCGGCGTCGCTCCGCACATCATTCACATGGCGCAGGCGCTGGATCTGAAAGTGATTGCCGAAGGCATCGAGCTGGAATCCCAGGCAGCGCTGCTCAGCAGTGAGGGGGTCAAGTTCGGTCAGGGCTGGCTGTTCGCCCACGCCTTGAGCGCCGTGCAATTCATCGAACTGATCACCCGAGGTCGACGCCTGGCCGGGCGGCGTATGGACGACGAGGCTTAAACGGCCAGCGCCATGTAGAACTGGGTGCCCTGCCCAGGCCGCGAGTAGACGCCCATGCGCCCGCCGTGCAACTGGACGATTTCCTTGCACAGCGCCAGGCCGAGCCCGGCGCCGCCCTTCTTGCGCCCGACCTGCACGAACGGCTCGAAAATCCGCCCCTGCTGGCCGTAGGCAATGCCTTCGCCATTGTCTTCGACGCTGATGATCACCCGCTCGCCATGGCGGCGCGCCTGAAGACGGATCTGGCCGTCGCGGGCGGTATGGCGCAAGGCGTTGTCGATCAGGTTGTCGAGGACGCGATCGAGTTGCGCCTGATCAGCCTGCAACCTTGGCAGCGGGCCTTGAATCTCGACGTTCAGCGCAACACCTTTGGCCGCAGCCACGTCGGCAAAGCGCAGTTGCGCCTGCTCCAGCAGGTCCTCAATGGAACATGGCGCCAGGGTGAGTTTCTGGAGACCGTTCTGGTAGCGCGAGAAATTCAGCAAGTCGTTGATCAACTGCATCAGCCGCTGCATTTCTTCGTTGACCGTATCCAGCAGGTCAGCTTCGCGCGATTCAGCCGGGAATTTCGCCCTCTCGCGAAACAGTCCGAAGGCCATGTGCATGCCGGTTACCGGCGTGCGCAGTTCATGGGAAGCGCGCAAGACAAACTCACTGCGCACGCGCTCGAACGCGCGTTGCTCGGTGACGTCGTGCAGCACCATCACCGCACCGAGAATATGCCCCTGGGTATGACTGACCGGCGTCAGGCTGTAAGTCAGCAGGCGCGATTCGCCATCGACTTCGATGCTCAGATCTTCCGGCGCGCGCTCCAGCGTGCCGCCGCGCAGGACCAATTGCAGTTGTGCATCCAGTTCCGGGCGGCCGAGCGCGGTGCCCAAGCCTTGGCCCAGTCGATCGTCTTCCCAGCCCAACTGGCGCTGAGCAACAGGGTTGAGGTGCTCGAGCTGGCCCTGGCGATCAATCATCAATAAACCGTCGTCGATGCTGTCGAGCACCGCTTGCAAGCGCTGCTGACCGGCCAACAGTTCGTCGACATTCATCGCCTGGTGTTCGCGCAACGCCTCGGCCATCAGGCCGAAGCGGCGCGACAGCAGGTTGACTTCCATGGCCGTGGAAATCGGCAGAGTCACGTCATAGTTGCCCTGGCCGATGTTGTCGGCAGCCTTGGCCAGCGCTTCGATCGGTGCGCCGAAGCGCCGAGCAATGCCCTGCGCCGTGACAAAACCGATGATCAGCACTGCCAGCCCGACCAGGCCAAGCAGCCCGGCTATCAGCAGGGCGCGTTCGCGAGCGGCGTGCTGCACCTCATTGATACTGTCCAGCGCGTGCTTGTGCTCAGCAATCAACCCATTACGCAGGATATTGAAGCGCTCGCGGAAATCCGCGCTGGTGCTGGCGTTCTTTGCCGCTTCGGCGGTGACGTCGAATGAGGCGAGGAAGTTCAGGTAATCGGCCTTGGCCTGGCGGAAACCGTAAGGCTGGCCATCGCCCTCCTGCTGCTGGGCGATGCCTTGGTCGAGCAACTCGAAGTAGTGCTGCTTGGACGCTTCGAACGCGACGGGGTCGGGCTTCTCGGCGAGCATGATGATCAATTGATCACCGAGGGTCTGGCGCAGCTTGAGGCCCAGATCCAGAGTGACAAAGTTGCTGCGCACCAGCGCTTCCTGCGACCCGGCCATCTGCATCACGCTGACCAGCCCGAGCAAGAGCCCGAGCAAGGCCACGGTGATCAACGCAGAAATGCTCAGGAACAGGCGCGTGCGCAGCTTGATCGCCAGTTTCATCGCGCAGTGCTCACAGGTTGTACTGCTTGCGTTTGCGATACAGGGTCGAGGCGTCGATGCCGAGGGTTTTCGCCGCTTGATCCAGAGTGCCGGCGGTGGCCAGAACCGCGCCGATGTGCGCTTTCTCCAGCTCGTCCAGGCTCAGCGCCGCGCCGACCCGTGGCGCGTTGTTGGCCGGTTGTTCGGCCATGCCCAGGTGGCTGATTTCCACGCGTTCCTGCGGGCAGATGATGCTCGCTCGCTCGACCACGTTGCGCAGTTCGCGAATGTTGCCCGGCCAGCGATAACCGAGCAGTGCTTCGCGGGCCTCGTCGCTGAAGCCCCGCGCCGGACGCGCGTACTCTTTGACGAAACGTGCGAGGAAGCGATCGGCAAGGGTCAGGATGTCTTCGGCGCGCTCGCGTAATGGCGGCAGATGCAGGGTGATGACGTTGAGGCGATAGAGCAGATCTTCGCGGAAGCGGCCGTCGCGGACCATGTCTTCGAGATTGAGGTTGGTGGCGGCGAGGATGCGCACATCGGCGCGGCGAGTGACCGGATCGCCGACCCGCTCGTATTCCTTGTCCTGGATGAAGCGCAGCAATTTTGGTTGCAACGTCAGAGGAAAGTCGCCGATCTCGTCGAGAAACAGCGTGCCGCCATCAGCCTGATTAACACGCCCCAAGGTGCTTTCACTGGCACCGGTAAACGCGCCACGACTATGGCCGAACAGCTCGCTTTCCATCAGCTCGGCAGTCAGCGACGGGCAGTTGATGGTGACGCAGGACTTCTTCTCGCGCTTGCTCCAGCCGTGGATCGCACGGGCCAGTTCACCTTTACCCGTACCGGACTCGCCAAGGATAAGAATGTTGGCGTCGGTGCTTGCGACCTGCCGTGCGGTTTCCAGCACGACTTTCATCGCCGGGCTGTGGGAATCGAGACCGTCTTTCGGTTTGCGGATCTCGCCTTCCAGCGCTTCGAGCCGCGCGGAGAGCTGGCGCACTTCCAGCTGCTTGGCGGTGGCCAGGCGCAGTTGATCAGGGCTGCACGGCTTGACCAGATAATCGGCGGCGCCAGCCTGGATGGCATCAACCGCAGTGTCGACCGCCGAATGGGCGGTGACGATCACTACGCGCATCCACGGCGCCTGAATGCGCATCTGTGCAAGGACGTCGAGACCGTTGTCCTCGCCCAGACGCAAATCAAGGAAGCACAGATCGAAGACCTGACGTTGCAGCAAAGCATCGGCCTGAGCTGCGCTATTGGCGGTGGCTACCGTATAGCCTTCGTCTTCGAGGCAATAACGAAACGTACGCAGGATGGCGGATTCATCGTCCACCAGCAGAATGCGGCCTTGTTGCTCAGTGGCAGATTCCATTTTTCCTACGCTCCATAGTGATTAGTCTTGGGTTAGTCCCGGAAAAATCGGGCAAGTTGCATGGTTGATTCTGAACGATACCAGCCATAGGAGGGTAGCTCTCTACTGCCATAACGGCTAATTCATTGATTTCGTTGAGTTTTAAAACATTCGGCGTTTTGCAGGGCAGATCCTGCGTCCTCTTCTGACATCTGCGTACCGGTAGCAATTCCATATCATCGAAATTTCCCACGAAATAATCGTGCATTGCGCACGACCGCAGAAGAGCCATCGTGCAGGATGCGTCGCAGGAAATTTCCGAAGAGTACGTAACTTATTGTTTTTATTGATAATTTCTGACATCAAAAAACTGGCATGCAGGCTGCAATACCTCACTCAGCCCGGGCAGAACAGCACTGCCCCAACAGAACAAGCGTGAGGAACACAGGATGACTCGCCCAATCGCCGCCCAAGTACGTATTTCGCCACTGCAGATCCAGCAAGGTCTGTTCGGTGTACTGGCGTTGCTGATCACCCTGATCGTCTGCCAGCAGTACATGAGCTGGGAAAACAGCCGTAAACCCGAGCCATTGATTTCGATGCAGCACAGCACTCAGACGCACTTCAGTGCCGTGAGCAGCAGCCAGGCTGAAAACGCTTCGATGCACATGATCGATGTCGACCAGGCGCAACCGCTGGATCAATTGCCACGGGAAGAGCGCTGGGTTTTCTAAGTCAGTGAATACACTCGGGCGCGTAGCGCCGGAAACCGGAAACACCCCTAAATAGAGAAGTAAGGAGAATCACCATGTTGAGCTGGGCAATTACATTCTTGATCATTGCCATCATCGCCGCCGTTCTGGGCTTCGGTGGTATCGCGGGCACCGCCACGGGTATCGCCAAGATTCTCTTTGTCGTGTTCCTGGTGATGTTCATCGCTTCCTTCTTCTTTGGCCGTCGCGGCCGAGGTTAACGATGATCGGTCTCAAGACATTGGCCGCCGCCCTGTTTCTGGGCGGCAGTGCCATGGCCATGGCGGCCAATGACGGCCAGACCCGGGTCAACGAACTGCTCGCCTCCGACGCGCAGTACCGTGAAACCTGGGAAGGCGTGATCAAAAAGGAAGAGCGCGTACCGGAATGGGTGATCAACCTGTCCGGCACTTCCGAGCAACAGATGCACGCCGTTACGGAAGATGGTGATCAGTATCTGGTCGGCCCGCTCTGCGAGAGTCAGGACAAGTGCCTGAATCACCGGTTGATCGTGGCCTTCAGCTTCGACAAGGATGACGCCTACGCCATGCTGGTCGATGTGCCGGAAGGTCTGCCGCAAGACAAGTCGCCGACGCGACACGCGACTTATCGCTTCTTCGGCAAACCTGATCAGGGCATGCAGGATCTGCTGATGGAAACCCTGAAGAAAGATCCGAAGTGGTACTGACGCAGGACGCGCAAAGGTTTCGAACACGAAAGCAGCGCCCCGCTGCTTTCCATTGCGCCGCCCGATGAGGGTCGGTGCATGACCAGGGGGCCGGGACGTTCTGACTGATGCAGAGTCGGAGTGACCTACGGGTACAGGGAGTACCTGCGCAAGGGCCGGGTCAGGGTAAAAGCTGCGCCGCAGGTTCGTCGACCCGATGGTCTGACGAATCTGCGCTGGGCTTTGAATCAGCTAAACCATTGATCCAGCGCGCCAATACCCTTCTTAGAATCGTCGACACTGTGCGGAAAAACATTTCGCGGTGTTTCCTGACGACCGTATATCGACAAAGATCGCGCTCGATTCGTGTGACTCCTAGTCTTTCGATTTGGAGTTTTTCTGGAAATTTCCGCCAATTCCCGCTGTACAAAATTTGACCGCCCTAAGCTGTAATGGCCGGTTCACGGCACTTATGCCGGCTGAAATGTCACAATCGAACCGCTTGGGACGCCAGTTTCAATTGAAAAAACTCATGCCGATTCGGCATAGGGTAGGCGTTTACGGCATTAGACGGCGCCACCTTGCATCGGAATAGTTGCGCCTTTTTTCGCCTGCCGAAGAGCCGTAAACACGCGCTTCGGGGCACCTTATACGGAGGCAGATGCACAGACTTTTCCGCTGATGAGCGTTCCAGTTCCTGCATGTGCCTGAGTCAAACGCAAGTAAGGGTAAAGATAATGAAGAAGGCAAAAATCAGCCTCGCCTGGCAGATCCTCATCGGTCTGGTTCTGGGGATTGCACTGGGTGCGTTGCTCAATCACTTCAGCGCCGAGAAGGCCTGGTGGATCAGCAACGTCCTGCAACCGGCAGGCGATATCTTTATCCGTCTGATCAAGATGATCGTGATCCCGATCGTCATTTCCTCGCTGATCGTCGGCATCGCTGGCGTGGGCGACGCCAAGAAGCTCGGGCGTATCGGCCTGAAGACGATCATCTATTTCGAGATCGTCACCACCATCGCCATCGTCGTCGGCCTGGTGCTGGCCAACGTGTTCCATCCGGGCACCGGCATCGACATGAGCACTCTGGGCACGGTGGATATCTCCAAGTACCAGGCGACCGCCGCCGAAGTGCAGCATGAACATGCGTTCATCGAAACCATCCTCAACCTGATCCCGTCGAACATCTTCGCGGCCATGGCTCGCGGCGAAATGCTGCCGATCATCTTCTTCTCCGTACTGTTCGGTCTCGGCCTGTCGAGCCTGCAGTCGGACCTGCGCGAGCCGCTGGTAAAGATGTTCCAGGGCGTTTCGGAAAGCATGTTCAAAGTCACCCACATGATCATGAACTACGCTCCGATTGGCGTATTCGCACTGATCGCGGTGACCGTCGCCAACTTCGGCTTCGCTTCGCTGTTGCCGCTGGCAAAACTGGTGATCCTGGTTTACGTCGCCATCGCGTTCTTCGCCTTCGTGGTACTGGGCCTGATCGCCAAGCTGTTCGGCTTCTCGGTGCTCAAGCTGATGCGCATCTTCAAGGATGAGCTGGTGCTGGCCTACTCCACCGCTTCCTCGGAAACCGTGCTGCCACGGGTAATCGAGAAGATGGAAGCCTATGGCGCACCGAAAGCCATCTGCAGCTTCGTGGTACCGACCGGTTACTCGTTCAACCTCGACGGCTCGACCCTGTACCAGTCGATCGCGGCGATCTTCATTGCCCAGCTCTACGGCATTGACCTGTCGATCAGCCAGCAACTGCTGCTGGTGCTGACCCTGATGGTCACCTCCAAAGGCATCGCCGGTGTACCGGGCGTGTCTTTCGTGGTGCTGCTGGCGACTCTGGGCAGCGTCGGCATCCCGCTTGAAGGCCTGGCGTTCATCGCTGGTGTCGACCGCATCATGGACATGGCGCGTACCGCACTGAACGTGATCGGTAATGCCTTGGCGGTGCTGGTTATCGCGCGCTGGGAAGGCATGTACGACGACGCCAAGGGCGAGCGTTACTGGAACTCCCTGCCGCACTGGCGCAGCAAGGAAAAACTGCCGGCTGGCGAAATCTCCAAGAACTGACACCCCCCTGTAGGAGCTGCCGCAGGCTGCGATCTTTTGATCTTGCTTTTAAAAAACAAAATCAAAAGATCGCAGCCTTCGGCAGCTCCTACAGTAGATTGAGGCCACCCAGTAAATCGGGGGGCGGCAGATCCATACGAACCCCGGAGCAATCCGGGGTTTGTCGTTTCTGGTGACCCCGCTATCATTCGCCGCATTCTTCGGGGGATTTGACTGATGCTTAATGGCCTGTGGCTTGGCTTCTTCATCGTGGCAGCCGTGTCGGCGCTGGCGCAGTGGCTGATCGGCGGCAACGCCGGGATCTTTGCGGCGATGGTGGAAAGCATTTTCGCCATGGCCAAGCTGTCGGTCGAAGTCATGGTGCTGCTGTTCGGCACCCTCACCCTGTGGCTGGGCTTTCTGCGCATCGCCGAAAAGGCCGGGATCGTCGAGTGGCTGGCCAAGGTGCTCGGTCCGCTGTTTCTGCGGCTGATGCCGGAAGTCCCGGCCGGCCACCCTGCCCTTGGCCTGATCACGCTGAACTTCGCCGCCAACGGTCTGGGCCTGGACAACGCCGCCACGCCGATCGGCCTCAAGGCCATGAAAGCGCTGCAGGAGCTCAACCCCAGCGCCACCATCGCCAGCAACGCTCAGATCCTGTTTCTGGTGCTCAACGCCTCGTCGCTGACCCTGCTGCCCGTGACCATCTTCATGTACCGCGCCCAGCAAGGCGCGCCGGATCCGACGCTGGTGTTCCTGCCGATTCTGCTGGCGACCAGTTGCTCGACCATCGTCGGCTTCCTCTCCGTTGCCTTCATGCAACGCCTGCGCATCTGGGACCCGGTGGTGCTCGCCTATCTGGTGCCCGGCGCGCTGATCCTCGGCGGCTTCATGGCCCTGCTTGGTACGCTTTCTGCGACAGCACTGGCGGGATTGTCGTCGATCCTCGGCAATCTCACGCTGTTCGGCTTGATCATGCTTTTTTTGCTGATCGGCGCGCTGCGCAAGGTCAAGGTGTACGAAGCGTTCGTCGAAGGCGCGAAAGAGGGCTTCGATGTGGCGAAGAATCTCTTGCCGTATCTGGTGGCGATGCTCTGTGCGGTTGGCGTGTTGCGCGCCTCTGGTGCGCTGGATTTCGGCCTGGACGGTATTCGTCATCTGGTCGAGTGGGCCGGCTGGGACACGCGCTTCGTCGATGCGTTGCCGACGGCGATGGTCAAACCGTTCTCCGGCAGCGCCGCGCGGGCGATGCTCATCGAGACCATGCAGACCTCCGGCGTCGACAGCTTCCCGGCGCTGGTCGCGGCGACGGTGCAGGGCAGTACCGAAACCACTTTCTATGTGCTGGCGGTGTACTTCGGCGCAGTGGGCATTCAGCGCGCGCGGCACGCGGTGGGGTGTGCGTTGCTGGCGGAGTTTGCTGGTGTGGTTGGCGCTATCGGCGTCTGCTACTGGTTCTTCGGCTAACCACAAATCCACTGTGGGAGCGAGCCTGCTCGCGAAGGCGTCGTGTCAGCCACATCAATGTGAATGACACTCCGCATTCGCGAGCAGGCTCGCTCCCACAGGGGTTGTGTCGGGCTTAAGGTTTTGGGGGGGCGAGCTTTTGGCCTTGGTCGACGGCCCACGCGACGACCTTGGCCGTAAGGCGATCACTGGCCTGGCCAAACCCGGCGACCACCGCTGGCACCTGCACATCATTCAACGACTGGCGCTCTTCAAAACGGCGGCTGGCGAGGATGCGCTGGTCATAGCCACGCACCAGCAACGCATCGACCCGCACCACAACGCCGGCCTGGGTGCCCTGATATTCCGTCTGAAACGCCTGCAAGCTACCGCCCAGTTCCAGATCTGCCTGAAAGTTGCTGTCGTCGGTGCTCAGCAGCGTCACCCGACCATCACGCTGGAATCCATCGAGCAGACGATTGCGCAGCAATACCGGCGCCGGATCGCTCCAGCGCGAGCCCTTGTAGCTGCTGATCACATCGCCCTGCGGGATCACGGCAATGCTCGGCCGGTTCAGCGCTTCGCTGGCCTGCAATTTATTCAAGCGCAGCGACCACGGCTGAACCGTCGCCGGGCTGGCCGAGGCGGGCGCCGGTGCAGCGGGCAGGCGGTAAACATCCGAAGGTTCCGACTTGGGCAAGATCGAGCACGCGCCGATCAGGGTCAGGCCAGCGCCGAGCAGGGCGATTCGAGTCAGTTTCATGGGGTGAATTCCTTGTTCTTGTCGCTGCCCAGCAGGTAGCCGCTGGGGTTGGCCTCAAGGCGTTGGGAAATGGCGCGCAGCGAGGTCAGCGTCTCGCGCAGTTCGCGAATCGCCGGGGCCAGGCCGTTGAGGCCCTGCATGCCGTTATCCAGCGAATTCTGATTTTTGCTGAGCAAGCCGTTGATGGTCACGCTGCTTTGCTCCAGCGACTTCATCGCCTGTTCGGCGCTGCCAAGGGCCTGTTTGCCCTGATCGTTGAGCAGGCCGTTGGCGTTGCGCATCAGCAGTGAGGTCTGCTCGAGCATGCTGCCGGCCTGTTTGCCGACGGTCGCCAGTTGCTGCATGGCTTGTTTGATGTCGCCGCGCTGGTCGTTGATGGTGCCGGTGGTCTGTTCCAGATGGGCGAGGGTCTTGCTCACGCGCTCGACGTTTTCCGCGGAGAACATGTGGTTGGCGTTCTGCAGCAGGGCGCTGATGCCGGTCATCAAATCGCTGCTGTCGTTGAGCAGACGCGAAATAGGCGAGGGCGAGGCGACCAGCGTTGGCAGCTTGCCGTCATGCCCGCGCAATTTCGGGCTCTCTGGCGTACCACCGCTGAGCTGGATGATCGACGTGCCAGTAATGCCGGTCAGTGCCAGCTTGGCCTGGGTGTCTTCCTTGACCGGCGTGTCGCCCGCCAGACGAATCCGCGCCAGCACCCGGCGCGGGTCCTGCGGGTCAAGGCGCAGGCTGACCACGTCACCGACCTTGATCCCGCTGTACTGCACCGAGCTGCCCTTGGACAGACCGCTGACCGCCTCGTTGAATACCACTTCGTAATCCTTGAACTCGGTGTCGACGCTGGACTTTGCCAGAAACAGGCCGAAGAGCAGGGCGCCGGCCACGACGATCACCGTGAACAGGCCGATCAACACATGATGGGCTCGGGTTTCCATATCAGACCTCGTTGAGCAGTTTGGCGGCGTCCAGCGCCGAGCGGCCGCGCGGGCCGTGGAAGTATTCGTGAATCCACGCATCGGCGGTTTCCGAGACGACGTCGATAGGGCCGGCAACCAGCACTTTCTTCTGCGCCAGCACCGCCACGCGATCGGTGATGGTGTACAGCGTGTCGAGGTCGTGGGTCACCAGAAACACGCTCAGCCCCAACGCATCGCGCAGGGTCAGGATCAATTGATCGAACTGCGCCGCGCCAATCGGATCGAGTCCGGCGGTGGGCTCATCGAGAAACAGAATGTCCGGATCCAGCGCCAAAGCCCGCGCCAGCGCCGCGCGCTTGATCATGCCGCCAGACAGCGACGCCGGGTATTTATCCGCCGCCGACAACGGCAGCCCGGCCAGCGCCAGTTTCACCGCCGCCAGATGCTCGGCGTCGTGACGGCTGAGGCCGGCGTGTTCGATCAGGGGCAGGGCGACGTTCTCGGTCACGGTCAGCGACGAGAACAGCGCGCCTTTCTGGAACAGCACACCGAAGCGGCGTTCGATCAGCGAGCGTTCATGCTCGGCCAGGTTCGGCAGGTTCTGGCCGAAGACTTTGACCATGCCTTCGCTGGGCCGATTCAGCCCGACAATGCTGCGCAGCAGCACCGATTTGCCGGTACCGGAGCCGCCAACCACGGCGAGGATCTCGCCCTTGTACACGTCCAGATCAAGGTTCTCGTGCACGCTCTGCGGGCCGAAGCGATTGCACAGGCCACGGACTTCGATCACCGCCTCCGAGGGCGCGCGGGGTAGACGACTCACCAGCCCATCTCCATGAAAAACAGCGCAGCCACCGCATCAAGCACGATCACCACGAAAATCGACTGGACCACGCTGGAGGTGGTGTGCGCGCCGACCGATTCGGCGCTGCCGCTGACCTTGAAGCCTTCCAGGCAACCGATCGCCGCGATCAGGAAGGCGAAGATCGGCGCCTTCACCAGCCCGACCAGAAAATGCTGAATGCCGATGTCCGATTGCAGCAGCGAGAGGAACATCGCCGGCGAGATGTCCAGCGACACCGCACAAACCACACCGCCGCCGACGATCCCCGAGAGCATCGCCAGAAACGTCAGCATCGGCAGCGCCACCAGCAGCGCCAGCACACGCGGCACCACCAGCAATTCGATCGGGTCGAGGCCAAGGGTGCGGATCGCGTCGATTTCTTCGTTGGCCTTCATCGAGCCGATCTGCGCGGTGAATGCACTGGCGGTGCGCCCGGCCATCAGGATCGCCGTGAGCAACACGCCGAATTCGCGCAGGAACGAGAAGCCGACCAGGTCCACGGTGAAAATCGTCGCGCCGAAACTGGCCAGTACCGTGGCGCCAAGAAACGCCACCACCGCACCGACCAGAAACGTCAGCAAGGCCACGATCGGCGCAGCGTCGAGGCCGGTCTGCTCGATGTGCGCGATCATCGGCGTAATGCGCCAGCGCTTGGGCCGCAACAGACCACGGGCGATGACTTCGAGAATCAGGCCGACGAAGCCGAGCAGCTGCATCGTGTCTTTCCACACCGTATCCACTGCGCGGCCGATGCGCGTCAGCAGTTGCACGCTGACGCTGACTTCCGGCTCCTTGATCGGCACGCAGAAATCGCTCAGCGAGCAATACACGGTTTGCAGCAAGGCGCGGTCGGCAGTTGAAAGGGTGCAATCGGGGTGTTCGGCGGTTTTGCCCAAGCGCTCGGAACCGAGCAGCTCGACCAGCAACGAGGCGCCGGCGGTGTCCAGGGCTCCGAGGCCGTTCAGATCGATGGAAGTGTTGGCGTCGTACTGGCCGCGGAGCTTTTCGCTCAGATGCTTGAGCGCGGTGTAGTGGGCGAGCGTCCAGTCGCCGCTGACCCGCAGACGGGCAGGGCTGAGCGCGGTGTCCAGATGGGCACTGCCGGGGGTTGGGCTGCTGGTCATAAGCTCCGTGCTTGTACGGCCGTTACGAGATCCTACGTAATAGCACGAACCGGATTACTTTTCTTTGGCCGGTGTGCTGTCGGTAATTGCGAAACGCAGCACGCCGATCAACTGGCCATCCTCGGTCAGCACCCGCACCTGCCACTTGCCCGCCGGGTTGCCGGGGAAATTCTGTTTGTGCGTCCACGCCCGGTAGCCTTCCTTGCGCCCGCCATGGATGTCGAGGGCGATGCGGTCGACCTCTTTGCCGTTGAAGGTCCACACGTGATAAATCCGCTCGTCGAGACCGCGCGGCGCGTTGATCGCAGTGTAGGCGTAGAGCCCGCCGCTGCGGATCTGCTCGGCACTGACGGTGTCGAGGCTGGCGCCGGGGGTGCGATCCTGCAATTGCGTGCTGATCGCTACGTCGGTCATCCACAGCGTTGCCGGCGGCACCCACGAACGCAGCGCCCAACCGACGCCGCCGATGCCGAAGGTAATGAACAGAATCGCCAGGGCATTGCGCACTGTGCGGATCGGGAAGATTGACGCCAGGCTCGGGAACGACAGCAGCACGGCAATTCCCAGCGCCCATTTGAAACTCTGCGCGGTGGTCAGGTGCATGATCACCGGCAACGCAGTGAGCAGTGCGGCGAACAGGGTCAGGGTGTGCAGCGCGAGAAACGCCCAGCGCCGTGGCGCCAGCCATTTGTAGTACAGCGGATCGACGATGGAGATCAGTGCGGCAACGCTGAGCAGCCCCGTGAAGACAAACTGGCCGCTGTTCCACGTAGTGGTGATGAAGAAGAATGGCAAAACGAAAAACAGGCTTTCCTGATGGATCATCTGCGTCGCGTAACGCAGCAGCGGCTGGGGAATTTCGCGTTTGAAGATCCGTGTGAACAGCCCGGTCAGGGTGTTTTCCAGCATCAGCCAGATCCAGCTGAGCAGCATGATCACCGTGATCCAGCTCGCCAGACCCTGTTGGCGATCGACGAGGATGAAACTGCCGACCCCGGAAATGAACCCACCCGCCGCGATCAACCCGGGGTAGCGCTTCATCAGCTCGAGAATGCGCTGGATAAGGAGGGTCAGTTTTGGCATTTTGGCGGTTCACGACGATATGGGGAAAATCCCGGAAAGGTTAACGCCGCATGACCCCTGTGGCGAGGGGATTTATCCCCGATCGGCGGCGCAGCCGTCGTAGATCCTGCGAGCGAATTCTGTCTGGATATACCGAGCTGCCCTTATCGGGGCTGCTGCGCAGCCCATCGGGGATAAATCCCCTCGCCACAAGTGCTCACTCACCACAGGATTAATGGCTTCCAGCAATTTTGTGGCGGCGATACACACGCCAGCCGATCAACATCAGCAGCACCAGACCGACGCCGCCTGCAGCCAGCCACAACACCTGATCATCACTGATCAACGGCTTCTCGATCCGAATATACCCCGGCTGCAGCAACAGCTCGCGCATCGCCTTGTTCGCCGCTTCCAGCGTCACCCCTTGCAGCTCGCGCGCGGGATTGGCAAAGCGGCCATCCTGATAGTCGGCCAGCGCGCTCCAGTAATAGTCAGCCAGTGCGCTGTTGCCCTGCACGGCCCAGGCCTGGTGAGCGATGGCGGCTTGCTTGATGCGGGCGAAGGTGCTCGGGTCGAGGCCGTTTTGCAGCAGGTCGGCCTTGAGGTCATCAAGCACTTGAATGGCTTCGTCGACGTCATCGCGATCCAGGTCAGCGTTGAGGCTCATGAAGCCGACACCGCCGAACACTTCGCGCTCGGCCCACGGCCCGTACGACAAGCCGTGGTTGAGACGAATCTGCCGGTAAAGCGCCCAGTCGAGGTAATCCTTGAGAATGTCGAACGTCTGGTCGTACTGATCGTCGAGCACCGGTTCCGGCACCAGCCAGTGCAGCTTGGCGCTGTCGCCGATAAAGCCACGGGTGAGGGTGCGTTCATGGGCGGCACTGGTGCGGATGTCCGGCAGCGGCCGATGTTCGCTCGGCTCGACCGGCTCCAGCTCACCCCAGGTACGCTCAAGATAGGCCGGCAGCAGTTTGTCGAGTTCGCCGACGACGATCAGGGTCATGTTGTTCGGCGCATACCAGGCCTTGCGCACCTTCTCCAGTTGCTCTTGGGTCAGATGGCCGACTTCGGCACGCTGCGGGCATTTCAGTCCCAGCTCGACAGCCAGTTGATTGCTCGCGGTATGGCCGAGGTCCTGACGGTCGAGGAAACGTTGCAGCTTGGTGTAATGCCCGCCGTCCTCACGCTCGACCACTCGTTTCGCCGCGTTGATTGCGTTGTCGTCAATTCGAGTCTGGGTCAGCAGCGCGAGCAGCAGGTCGAGCACCTTGCGCTGGTTTTTCGCCGGGGCCTCGATGACGAACGTGGTGTCGGCGTTGCTGGTGAACGCGTTCCAGTCCCCGCCCAGCGCCTGCATACGCTCTTCCAGACCGCCTTCGCCAGTGGCGTCGATACCGCTGAACAGCAGGTGTTCGAGCAAATGCGGCAGCTCTTTCTCGTCGCAGTCGAAGTCATCCAGGCCGACGCCGACCACCAGCCGGATCGCCACATGCCCACGCTCGGTGCCGGGTTTGAGCATAAGTTGCAAACCGTTGGGCAGCGCATAGCCTTCGACCTGAAACCGATCCAGGGCAAAAGCGGGCAGGGAACCGAGCAACAGACAGGCGAACAACAGGCAACGCATAACAGGCTTCCATACGGCTGATTTGGAGATCCGTGTCGTCAGTCAGGGCCCCATCGCTGGCAAGCCAGCTCCCACAAGGATCTGCGGCGCTTACAAAACCCTGTGGGAGCTGGCTTGCCAGCGATGACGGTCTCAAGGCTGAACCACTGTAACTGACTGGCCCCAGCCCCAGACGTTCAAGGCGAATGCGTAATGTCGGCCATGTCATCCACCGCCAGCGCGCCAGTGTCCGCCGTTTCCAGCACCACATAGGCGCTGCTGCAGAACAAAGAATTGAGCCGTTTCATGTCGGCGATCAACTCCAGATGCAGCGAGCTGGTCTCCAGGCTCTGAACGATCTTGCGTTGCAAACGGCTGACATGCGCATGGGCCAGACGCCGTTCCTGCGCACGAAAGCGGCGTTTCTCCCGCAACAACTGCCGCGCGCTTTCGCGGTCGCCGCTGAGAAACACCGACAGGCCCAGGCGCAGGTTGGCGATCAGTTGCTGTTGCAGCCCGGCAAGATCTTCCAGGCCTTCTTCGGAAAACGAACGCCGTTGCGAAGTCTTCTGCTGCTGGATCTTGCGCAGCATTCGCTCGATCAGGTCGGCGGCGAGTTTCAGGTTGATCGCCAGTTCGATGATCTCGGCCCAGCGCCGACTGTCGTGCTCGCCGAGATCCTCGCGGGGCATCTGCGCCAGATACAGCTTGATCGCGCTGTACAGCGCCTCGACGTCGTCGGTCAGTCGGCGCATCTCCTGCGTGACGGCGGTCTGCTTGCCGCGCAACACATCGAGGGAGGCGTCGAGCATGTTGTCGAGCAGATCGCCCATGCGCAGGGTTTCCCGCGCGGCATTGGCCAGCGCCAGGCTCGGCGTGACCAGCGCGGTCGGGTCGAGATGGCGCGGCTTGGCGGTGCCGTTGACCTCCGGCCGCTCCGGCAACAGCCACGCACAAAGCCGCGCCATCGGCCCGACGCTCGGCAGCAGGATCAGGCAGCGCGCGGTGTTGTAGAGCAGGTGGAAGCCGATGACCATTTCCTGCGGGCTGAAATCAAGGCTGTCGATCCAGTGCACCAGCGGGTCGAGCACCGGGATGATCAGCAGCAAACCGATCAATTTGTACAACAGACTGCCCAGCGCAACCTGGCGGCCGGCGGCGTTCTGCATGCTGGTGCTCATGAAGGCGAGGATGCCGCTGCCGATGTTGGCGCCGATCACCAGACCGATCGCCACCGGCAAACTGATCACCGCAGCCCCGGCCAGCGTGGCGGTGAGCAGCACGGCGGCGAGGCTGGAGTAGGAAATCATCGCAAACAGTGCTCCGACCAGGGCGTCGAGGAGGATGTCGCCGGTCAGCGAGGCGAAAATCACTTTCACCCCTTGCGCGTGAGTGATCGGCGCAGCGGCCTCGACGATCAATTGCAGGGCGAGAATGATCAGCCCCAGCCCGATCGACACCCGGCCCATTTGCCCGAGCCGCGTCTGTTTGCGCGACAGAAAGAAAATCACCCCGAGGAAAATCAGCAGCGGCGACAGCCATGACAGATCGAGGGTCAGCACCCGCGCCATCAACGCGGTACCGACGTCTGCGCCAAGCATGGTCGCCAGCGCCGGGGTCAGCGCCATCAGACCCTGACCGACAAACGAAGTGACCAGCATCGCCGTGGCGTTGCTGCTCTGCACCATCGCGGTGACGAGAATACCGGCGATGAACGCCAGCCATTTCTTCGACATGTTCTGGCCGATGACATGTCGCAGATTGGTGCCATAAACCCGCAGGATGCCGGTTCGGACGATGTGCGTGCCCCAGATCAACAGGGCGACGGCGGACAACAGATTGAGCAGGGTGAGCATGCAGACCCCCTGTAGTAGCAGCGCCCCAGAGGGGCAAGTGAACGGCACCGCGCGGTTTCTACGTTCTTGATACTTAAGCTGTAGTTGGCTAACGGTCTCGGCGCCAGCATTGCACAGCTAAAGAGTGGATTGAAACAAAAGTGTCATGAAAAGCGCTTCATACACTCCCTTTAAATCAACGCCGTCTCCTTTGGGAGCTGGCTTGCCAGCGATGGCGTCAGCACAACCAACATTGATGTCGCCTGACACTCCGCTATCGCTGGCAAGCCAGCTCCCACAAGGTCCGCAGTGACTGAATGTTGCACAAACAACTGTGGGAGCGAGCCTGCTCGCGAAAGCGGTGGGCCAGCCAACATTGTTGTCGACTGGCACTCCGTCTTCGCGAGCAGGCTCGCTCCCACAGGGGTGTAGCGTGCTGCCGGGACTACCGGGTTATTGGCCCGGCACATCCTTGCGCAGTTTCACCGGATCCTGCTGTTTCTTTTTCCGGGCCATCGCGCCGCGCAGTTTGATGTTGATAGCCTCAACCGCCAGCGAGAACGCCATGGCGAAGTAGACGTAGCCTTTTGGCACGTGCACGTCGAACGATTCGGCGATCAGCACGGTACCGACCACCAGCAGGAAGGACAGCGCGAGCATTTTCAGCGACGGGTGCTTGTCGATGAATTCGCTGATCTTGCCCGACGCCAGCATCATCACCAGCACCGCCACGATGATCGCCGCGACCATCACCGGCACGTGGGAAACCATGCCGACGGCAGTGATCACCGAGTCCAGCGAGAAGACGATATCGATGATCGCGATCTGGATGATGGTGTAGAGGAAGTTGCCGCCCTTGCCCGATGGCGCGTCGTCGCTTTCATCTTCACCTTCCAGCGCGTGGTACATCTCCTGCGAACTCTTCCACAACAGGAACAGGCCACCGAAGAACAGGATCAGGTCGCGGCCGGAAATCCCTTGGCCGAACACCTCGAACAGGTCGGCAGTGAGGCGCATGACCCAGGTAATCGACAGCAGCAACAGGATGCGGGTGATCATGGCCAGGCCAAGACCGAAAATCCGGGTGCGCTGCTGCATGTGTTTCGGCATGCGGCTGACCAGGATCGAAATCATGATGATGTTATCGATGCCGAGGACGATTTCCAGGGCGGTCAGGGTGAAGAAGGCAACCCAGATTTCGGGGTTGGTCAGCCATTCCATGTGTATTCCTTTGAGCGATTGTTAAACCGAAAAAGGTCCGGGCTTCAAACCGCGAAGCCAGGACCCGAAACGGTGAGTCTTGGGCTTATAGAGTGCTGAACACCGGGAAAGTCCCCAACAGCAGTGCAGCAATCAGGATGCAGATACAAACCAGGATCGCCCATTTCAGGGTGAAACGCTGGTGGTCACCGAAATCAATGCCGGCCAGGGCTACCAACAGATACGTCGATGGCACCAACGGGCTCAGCAAGTGGACGGGCTGGCCGACGATCGAGGCACGGGCCATTTCCACCGCAGTGATCCCATAGTGGCTGGCCGCTTCGGTCAGCACCGGCAAGACACCGTAATAGAACGCATCGTTGGACATGAAGAAGGTGAACGGCATGCTCACCAGCGCCGTAATCACCGCCAGGTACGGGCCGAGGAATTCCGGAATCACCGCCAACAGGCTCTTCGACATCGCATCGACCATGCCGGTGCCCGACAGGATACCGGTGAAGATACCGGCCGCAAAGATCAGCCCGACCACTGCCAGCACGCTGCCGGAATGCGCGGCGACGCGATCCTTCTGCATTTGCAGGCATGGGTAGTTGACGATCATCGCAATACTGAACGCCACCATGAACAGCACCGGCAGCGGCAACAGGCCGCCGATCAGCGTGCACATCAGGCCGAAAGTCAGTGCGGCATTGAACCAGATCAGCTTCGGACGGCGTGCGTCGGGGAATTGCGAGACGCTGATTTCACTGTGATCGATCTCGTCGCCAACCAGGTGCAACTCGCCGAGACGGGCACGTTCACGCTTGCCGTAGAAGTAGGCAATCACCAGGATCGCCAAGACACCGGCGGCCATCGCCGGGATCATCGGTACGAAAATGTCCGACGGATCGACATGCAGAGCACTCGCCGCGCGGGCGGTCGGGCCGCCCCACGGGGTCATGTTCATCACGCCACCGGCGAGGATTATCAGACCGGCCATGATTCGCGGGCTCATGCCGATGCGGCTGTACAGCGGCAGCATCGCGGCCACGCAGATCATGTAAGTGGTCGCGCCGTCACCATCGAGGGAAACGACGAGCGCCAGAACGGCGGTACCGACCGAAACTTTCAACGGGTCGCCCTTGACCAGTTTGAGGATCTTGCGCACGGCCGGGTCGAACAGACCGGAGTCGATCATCAGGGCGAAATACAGAATGGCGAACATCAACATCACGCCGGTCGGCGCCAGTTTGGTGATGCCTTCAAGCATCATCGGGCCGATCTTCGGCGCGAAACCACCGAACAGGGCGAACAGGATCGGGATGATGATCAGGGCGATCAGCGCGGACAGGCGCTTGGTCATGATCAGGAACATGAACGTGATGACCATGGCGAAGCCAAGGAAAGTCAGCATGGGAATACTCCAGGCGTAGCGCGGCTAGTTGAATGAGCGGATCGGGCGGGATCAGCGCAGAACGGGAGGCGCGAGGCGTACGGGCGGAGTGACCAGCAGGAAGCGGGAGAAACGGCGGGTTGCAGAAGACATCAGAATCACCATTGTTGTTGTTAATTGGGCCGGGCCTGTGGAAAAAACACAGGGCTTGGGCCAACCGGTCTGTTGCCGGGAGTGGGGCGATCCTAATCGGGGAAGCTTTCAGCTACCTTTCGCGACCGAAAGCGATGAATGAATGGTCAACCGGCGGTCGGATGCAGCGACAGCCAATGAATACGGGCCGAGAAGCGATGCGAGGGAACGGACAGGCAACGCTGGCTGGCAGTCTGGACATATTCGTTATCAGTTCAGTCCAAGCACTTGGTTAAAAAATCGACAGATCCAGCGGCCGCACCGCGCCCATCCAGATCGCGTGTTCGGTGTGGTCGAGCAGGTCATCGCCAGTGTCCGGATGCAGGAACACCACCAACCCCTTGCGGTTAAGCGCCAGCCACGGCAGCACCTCGCCGATCAGCTCGGGACCGAAAGCCAGTTGGCAGCTCCAGTCGGGGTGCGGCCCCACCGGGCGTTCGTGCACGCGGCCCATTTTCAGCGCAAACAACTGCGCGGCCTGTTCGCACAGGGCCCGCGCCTGGTCGATGCCTTGTGCGTCGAAATAGACATGGGCGTGATAGCCCTTGATCCCTTGCATCGTGTCGCCTCTCAATCGGTTCGAACCCTTGGCTGTTTCCACCGTCACAGGTCATATAGGACAACTATAAGGAAAACAGCCATGAAAAATGCCGAGACCCCAGTGGTCAAAGTGGTGCTTTATGGTGCCATGGCCAGCCTGGGCGGTGCATTGATGGCTGAATTGCTGCGTCGCCAACACGAAGTCATCGCCATTCTCGACGATCTCACCGCACTCGCGCCGCGTCCGGGGTTGCGCACCAAGACCGGCGATCTGTTCGATGCCGAGCGGGTCAATCAGAGCGTCGCCGGCAGCTCGGCGGTGATCTGCCTGCTGGACGCGCCGGGGCTGCCGTTCAGCAGCGATCATGTCGAGCGCTCGGTGACGCTCGGCCCAGTGGAGCAGGTGCTGGCAGTCGACGCGCTGGTCGAAGGTTTGCAACTGGCCAGCGTGCCGCGCCTGTTTCTGGTCGGCAACTTCGGTGTGCTCGACGAGCCTGACAATGACGAGCGTCTGCAACGTCACGCTGCCGAAGAAATCCTCGAGGCGGTACAAAGCAGCTCACTGCGCTGGACCTTGGTCAATGCGCCCCATGGCATGGCCGGATTGACCATCGAGCACTTCAGTCAGGTCGGCGGCAATCTCGAACCGGGATTGGCCGAACCGCTGGAACGCTTGAACCGTGTCGCGGTGGGGATTGCCGATGAACTGCGGTTGAATCTGCATGTGGGGCAGCATGTGAATTTTGTGGCGGCTTCTGATTCGTAAAAGATCGGACGATCTTTTGCTCTTCACACCGCAATCGAGGGCAGGGCCAGACCGTTAAGCGATTCGGCACTGCTGGCCTGTTCCGCCATTAACCAATCAACAAATTCTTGAATCAGTGCACCCCGACGCTTGCGTTGCGGTAACACCACGTAATACCCCAGCCGCGACAGCGTGATTTCCGCCAGCGGTCGGCACAGCAAACCCTGCACCAGCAAGTTATCCACAAGGTGGCGCCAACCGATTGCCACGCCTTGCCCGCCGATCGCCGCTTGGATCAATAACGTGTAATTGTCGAAGCGCAGCTGCCCCGGCGCCGGCGGCGTGGTCAGGCCAAGTTGACGGAACAGCCCGCTCCAGTCGAACCAATTGCTGCTGTTTTCACCACGCAGATGCAGCAGCGGCAATTCCAGCAGGGCCTGCGCGGGCAACGGCAATGAACGCTCCTTGAGCAGCAGCGGGCTGCACACCGGGAACACTTCTTCGCTGAACAGCCAGTGGCTCTCACCCTGCTTGAATCGACCATCGCCAAACAGGATCGCCACGTCGATGTCGGTGCGCAGCATGTTGTGGTTGCGCTCGCTGGTGACCAGGCTGACATCGATATGCGGATTGGCCTCATGGAAGCGATGCAGGCGCGGCATCAGCCAATAAGCGGCGAAAGCGAAATCCGTGGCCACTTGCAGCACTTCATGTTGCTGCTGAGTGCTGATTGCGCTCAATCCTGCATCGATATTCTGCATACCGAGGCTAACTTGCTCGAAAAGCAGGGCGCCAACCTCTGTCAACTCGATACCCCGGTAAATCCGGTCGAACAGGCGCGTACCGAGCTGCTCTTCCAGACGTTTCATTTGCTGGCTGATAGCCGGCTGCGTGGTGCCAAGCTCCACCGCAGCAGCGGTAAAACTGCGATGGCGGGCCGCCGCTTCAAAGGTGCGCAGCAGATCGAGGGAGAGGTCACCGAGGGCGTCATACATAAGCTGTACTTATCCTAGTCATTGTCCGGCGCGGGCTTTACCGGAACAGGCATGGAATCCATGCTCGATCGCAGCACTCTCGCATAAATATTCAACATGGAATGCCGCGATCACATGAAGCGCAAGAACATTCTTTTCATCATGGCCGATCAAATGGCCGCGCCAATGTTGCCGTTCTACGGCCCATCGCCAATCAAACTGCCGAATCTGTCCCGCCTCGCCGCCCAAGGCGTGGTGTTCGATGCTGCTTACTGCAACAGCCCGCTGTGCGCGCCGTCGCGTTTCACCCTGGTCAGCGGCCAGTTGCCGAGCAAGATCGGCGCCTACGACAACGCGGCTGACTTTCCTGCCGACATTCCGACTTACGCGCATTACCTGCGGCGTCTCGGCTACCGCACCGCGCTGTCGGGCAAGATGCATTTCTGCGGGCCGGACCAGTTGCACGGTTATGAAGAACGCCTGACCAGCGATATCTATCCGGCCGATTACGGTTGGGCGGTGAACTGGGACGAGCCGGACGTGCGGCCGAGCTGGTATCACAATATGTCTTCGGTACTGCAGGCCGGGCCGTGCGTGCGCACCAATCAGCTGGATTTCGACGAAGAGGTGGTGTTCAAGGCGCAGCAATATCTGTTCGATCACATCCGCGAGGACGGCGACCAGCCGTTCTGCCTGACTGTGTCGATGACCCACCCGCACGACCCGTACACGATTCCCAAGGCGTTCTGGGATCTGTATGACGATGCTGATATCCCGTTGCCTACAGCTTTGAACCAGGACGAACTCGATCCGCACTCGCAACGTCTGCTCAAGGTTTACGACCTGTGGGACAAGCCGCTGCCTGTGGATAAGATCCGCGATGCCCGTCGCGCCTACTTCGGCGCTTGCAGCTATATCGACGCCAATGTCGGCAAACTGCTGCAAACCCTTGAGGAAACCGGGCTGATCGATGACACCGTCATCGTCTTCTCCGGTGACCATGGCGACATGCTCGGCGAGAAAGGCCTCTGGTACAAAATGCACTGGTTCGAGATGGCTGCGCGAGTGCCGCTGCTGATCAGCGCCCCGGGACAATTCGAGGCCGGCCGGGTCAGCGCCGCCGTTTCCACCGCCGACCTGCTGCCGACCTTCGTGGATCTGGCCGGTGGCACGCTTTTGCCGGGCCTGCCGCTGGACGGCCGTTCCTTGCTGCCGCACCTGCAAGGGCAGGGCGGACACGACGAGGTGTTCGGCGAATACATGGCCGAAGGCACTGTCAGCCCGCTGATGATGATTCGCCGGGGCGCCTACAAATTTATCTACAGCGAAAGCGACCCGTGCCTACTCTTCGATGTGGATAACGATCCGCGCGAAGAAGAAGAGCTGAGCCAATCGCCGCAACATCGTCCGCTGTTCGAAGACTTTCTCGCCGAAGCGCGGGCCAAGTGGGACATTCCGGCGATCCATCGGGACGTACTGGCCAGCCAGCGCCGACGCCGTTTCGTCGCCGATGCGTTAACCATCGGCAAGCTGAAGAGCTGGGACCACCAGCCGCTGGTCGATGCCAGTCAGCAGTACATGCGCAACCACATCGACCTTGATGATCTGGAGCGCAAGGCCCGTTATCCACAACCCTGCCAAAACCAAAAATGTTAAGGGGAAGTCCATGCGCAAGTTATCCACAGCTGTCACTGTCGGCCTGATCGCATTGAGCAGCGCCTCGGCGTTCGCCGAGCAAAGCTGCGAAACCGTGAAGATGGCCGATCCGGGCTGGAGCGACATCGCCGCGACCAATGCCATCACCGGGTTTCTGCTGGACGGCATGGGCTATAAGGCCAAAGTCGACACCCTTGCCGTGCCGATCACCTTCGGCGGTTTGAAGGATGGCCAGGTTGACGTGTTCCTCGGCAACTGGATGCCGGCGCAGCAGGGCTTCTATGACAAGTTCGTCGCCACCGGTGATGTGACGCAATTGGCCAAGAACCTGGAAGGCACCGAATTCACCCTCGCCGTCCCCGACTATGTCTGGGAGGCGGGTGTGCATGATTTTGCCGACCTGAACAAATTCGCCGACAAGTTCGACAAGAAAATCTACGGCATCGGTTCGGGGGCGCCGGCGAACATTTCGCTGCAGGAGATCATCAAGAAGAACGACTTCAACATGGGCCAGTGGAAGCTGATCGAGTCCAGCGAACAGGCGATGCTCGCCGAAGTGTCGCGGGCGGTGAAGAAACAGAAATTCGTCACCTTCCTCGGCTGGACCCCGCACCCGATGAACGTGCAACTGAAAATGCGTTACCTCAAGGGCGGCGAAAAATACTTCGGCGACACCGGCAGCGTATTCACCCTGACCCGTAAGGGCTACGCCGAGGCCTGCCCGAATGTGGGCAAGTTACTGACCAATCTGGCCTTCACCCAGGACATGGAGAACAGCATCATGGCCGAGGTGGTGAACAAGAAGGTCAGCAATGCCGAAGCGGCGAAGGCGTGGATCAAGGCCAATCCGGCGGTGCTGGACAAGTGGCTGGACGGGGTGAAGACCGTGGATGGCAAGGATGCGTTGGTGGCGGTGAAGGCCAAGCTTTGATCTCAGGGTTGCTGGAATAGCGTTCGGCTGGAGATTTTTGCCCCCTCACCCCAGCCCTCTCCCCCAAGGGGGCGAGGGGGAAAGGGAGCCGATCGCTGTTGAATCGAAACTTGCGTTCAACGCCGAAATCGCAGGTCGGTGAATCTTCAACAAACAGCTCGGTCAGTCCCCTCTCCCTCAGGGAGAGGGCTAGGGTGAGGGGCTTTTACACCTGACACCCTGATAACCTTGAACAAAACCCCAACCGCGAGGACCCATGGCCTTCCCCAGCCGCCATTCACTTTTTCCTTTCCTGAGCTGGTTACCGCGGCAAACCCGCGCCAGCGTCGGGCGGGACCTGATCGTTGGCCTCAGCGGTGCGATTCTCGCCTTACCCCAGTCGATTGCCTACGCGCTGATTGCCGGGCTGCCACCGGAATACGGCCTGTATGCGGCGATTATCCCGGTGTTGATCGCCTGCCTGTGGGGGTCGTCATGGCATCTGATCTGCGGCCCGACGGCGGCGATTTCGATTGTCCTGTACGCCAGCGTCAGCCCGCTCGCGGTGCCGGCTTCCGAGGACTACATCACCCTGATCCTGCTGCTGACGTTCCTTGCGGGGATTTTCCAGTGGTTGCTCGGCTTGCTGCGCTTTGGCGCACTGGTGAATTTCGTTTCGCATTCGGTGGTGCTCGGCTTCACCCTCGGTGCCGCCGTGGTGATCGCCATCGGGCAATTGCCCAATCTGCTCGGGCTGGAATTGCCGGCCAACACCACAGCGCTCGCCAGCCTGATGGACCTGTTGCGGCATCTGGGGGCTGTGGATAAGCCTTCGCTGATGCTCGGCGTCGGCACGGTAATCGTCGGCGTGGCCCTGAAAAAACTTCTGCCGCGCTGGCCGACGCTGTTGCTCACGCTGGTGCTGGCCAGTCTGCTGGTGTGGATCTGGCCAGCGATGTTCGGCCATGTGCATCTGGTCAGCGCTTTCGTCGGACGCCTGCCGCCGTTCAGTACGCTGCCGCTGGATCTGGAGGCTATCCTGCGCCTGCTGCCAAGCGCGGTGGCAGTGGGCATGCTCGGGCTGGTCACCAGCCTGTCGATTGCCCGCTCGATTTCGGCGCGCTCGCAACAGTTGCTCGACGCCAATCAGGAAGTCCGCGCACAGGGTTTGTCGAACATCGTCGGCGCGTTCTTTTCCGGGTCGCTGTCCGCCGGATCGTTTACCCGCTCGGGATTGAGTTACGAGGCGGGTGCCTGCTCGCCGCTGGCCGGGGTGTTTTCGGCGCTCTGGGTGGCGCTGTTCGCGGTGTTCGGCGCCGGGCTGATCGCGCATATTCCGATCCCGGCCATGGCCGGCAGCATCCTGTTGATCGCCTGGGGTCTGGTCGATCACCGGGGCATTCGCGCTTTGCTGCGGGTCAGCCGTGCCGAGTTCGTGGTGATGGCCCTGACCTGTCTTGCGACCTTGCTGCTGGAATTGCAGACGGCGATTTACGCCGGGGTGCTGGCGTCGTTGTTCTTTTACCTCAAGCGCACCTCGCAACCACGGGTGCAGCATTGGCGCGACGGTGACGACGATGTGCTGCGCGTGGGCGGTTCGATCTTTTTCGGCGCCAGCCATTACCTGCAAGTGCGCCTGCAACGCCTGCATGGCGCACGGGTGGTGATCGAGGCAGAGCAGATCAACTTCATCGATTATTCGGGGGTGGAGATGCTGCATCAGGAAGCGCGACGCCTGCTGGGCCAGGGTCGCAGCCTGACCCTGCGCCGGGCGCGGCCGCCGGTCGTGGAGGAGTTGAGGAAGCTGGAAGGGGCTGAGAAGTGCCCGATCAGGTTTGAGGATTGATCTGATATCGCGGTGGTGATGCGATTCGCGAGCAGGCTCGCTCCCACATTGATCGTATTTCAATGTGGGAGCAAAGCTTAAAGGGCCAGTTGGCGGCGCAGCTCGGCGAGTACCGGCGCGGTATCCGGGCGTACGCCACGCCACAGCCAGAACGCCTCGGCTGCCTGTTCGGCGAGCATGCCCAGACCATCCATCGCCAGCGCCGCGCCGTGCTCAGTGGCCCAGCGGCAGAACGCGGTCGGTTCCTTGCCGTACATCATGTCGTAGCACAGCGTCTGGCCTGGCTCGATCAGGCTTGGCGCAATCGGCGGCACGTCACCGGTCAGGCTGGCGGAGGTGGCGTTGATGATCACGTCCACCGGTTCGCGCAGCCAGTCGAAACCACTGGCCGACACCGGCCCGAGGTCGCAGAACAACTCGGCCAGCAGTTCAGCCTTGTCCACGGTGCGATTGGCGATGATCACCGAGGCCGGCTTCTCCGCCAGCAATGGCTCCAGCGCACCGCGCACCGCGCCGCCAGCGCCGAGCAAAAGGATGCGCTTACCGGTCAGGCTGAACCCGGCATTCACCGTCAGATCGCGGACCAGGCCTGCGCCATCGGTGTTGTCGCCGAGCAGTGAGCCATCGTCCAGTTTGCTCAAGGTGTTCACCGCACCGGCGCGCTGCGCGCGGGCGGTCAGACTGTCGGCCAGACGGTAGGCGTCTTCCTTGAACGGCACCGTCACATTGGCGCCGCGCCCTTCGCGAAAGAACGCCTTGGCGTAGCCGACAAAATCATCCAGCGGCGCCAGCAGCGTGCTGTAGTCGAGGCGCTGGCCGGTCTGTTCGGCGAACAACTGGTGAATCATCGGCGACTTGCTGTGGCCGATCGGATTACCGAAAACGACGTAACGATCCATCACCCGTCCTCAGGCCTCGGCCAGCCAGTCGCGATCCTGCAGGAAGTAATCGGTCAGGCGCGCTTCTGCGCTGCCCGGCTCGGCCTTCCAGTCATAGCCCCAGCGCACTTGCGGTGGCAGCGACATCAGAATCGATTCAGTGCGGCCACCCGATTGCAGACCGAACAGCGTGCCACGGTCGTAAACCAGGTTGAATTCGACGTAGCGGCCTCGGCGGAATTCCTGGAATTCGCGCTGCTGGGCAGTGAAGGCGTCGTTCTTGCGCCGTTGCACGATCGGCAGGTAGGCCTCGATATAGGCATCGCCGATGGCGCGCATGAAGGCGAAACTGGTGTCGAAATCCCACTCGTTCAGATCGTCGAAGAACAGACCGCCAATGCCACGTGGCTCATGACGATGCTTGATATGGAAATAGGTGTCGCACCAGGCCTTGTAACGCGGATAGACGTCCGCACCGAACGGCGCACAGGCTTGCTCGGCGACGCGGTGCCAATGAATGCAATCTTCCTCAACGCCGTAATACGGGGTCAGGTCGAAACCGCCGCCAAACCACCAGACCGGTTCTTCGCCTTCTTTTTCAGCAATGAAAAAACGCACGTTGGCGTGGGAGGTCGGCACATGCGGATTGTGCGGGTGGATCACCAGCGACACGCCGAGCGCCTCGAAACCACGCCCGGCCAGTTCCGGCCGATGGGCGCTGGCCGAGGGCGGCAGGCCGCTGCCGAATACGTGGGAAAAATTGACGCCGCCCTTTTCGATCAGCGTACCGTTTTCCAGCACGCGGGTGCGCCCGCCACCGCCCGCCGGCCGGGTCCAGGCGTCTTCGACGAAGCATTTGCCGCCGTCTTCGGTTTCCAGTGCAGCGCAGATGCGGTCTTGCAGATCGAGCAGATAGGCCTTTACGGCGTCGGTGCGGGTCGTCATGGCTTCACCTTGAATCGGGCGGCGCCCCGGCAGGCGGGCGGCGCAAATGGGCGCGTAGCATACCATCGCAGACCGGCGCGCCGCAGTTGACGAAGATCAAGCAGGGGAGTTGGATAGAGGGCTTAGCAACGACCCAAGGAGAGCAGGCAGATGGCAAAGCGTATCCAGTTCCGCGCCCACGGCGGTCCCGAAGTGCTCGAACATGTTGACTACGAACCCGATGAACCCGGGCCGAATCAGGTGCGCGTGGCCAACCAGGCGATCGGCCTGAACTTCATCGACACCTATTACCGCAGCGGCCTCTATGCACCACCCGCGTTGCCGTCCGGCCTGGGTTCGGAAGGCGCCGGCACGGTCGAAGCGGTGGGCAGCGAAGTCACCCGTTTCAAGGTCGGCGATCGCGTGGCATACGGCAGCGGCCCGCTCGGCGCCTATAGCCAGCTGCATGTTCTGCCGCAGGACAATCTGGTGCACCTGCCCGATGAAATCAGTTTCGAAACTGCCGCCGGGGTCATGCTCAAGGGTCTGACCGTGCAATACCTGCTGCGCCAGACCTACCAACTGCAGGGCGGCGAAACCATTCTGTTCCACGCCGCAGCCGGTGGCGTCGGCTCGCTGGCCTGCCAATGGGCCAAAGCGCTGGGCGTGAAGCTGATCGGCACCGTCAGCTCGAAGGAAAAAGCCGAACTGGCCAAGGCCAACGGCGCCTGGGCCACCATCGACTACAGCCATGAAAACGTTGCCGAGCGCGTGCTGGCGCTGACTGACGGCAAGAAAGTCCCGGTGGTGTATGACGGCGTCGGCAAGGACACCTGGCTCACGTCCCTGGACAGCGTGGCACCACGTGGCCTTGTAGTGAGTTTCGGCAATGCTTCGGGCGCAGTCGACGGCGTCAACCTGGGCATTCTTGCCGCGAAGGGCTCGTTGTACGTCACCCGGCCTACGCTGGCGACCTACGCCAACAACGCCGAGAACCTGCAGCGCATGGCCGACGAGCTGTTCGAGATGATCATCAGCGGCAAGCTGAAGGTCGACATCAGCCAGCGCCATGCATTGGCCGATGCGGCAAAAGCACAAACCGAACTGTCGGCACGGCGCACTACCGGTTCCACGATTCTGTTGCCATAACGCTTCAAGTTGATACTCGGTGAACTCTTCCATGAGTTCGCCGAGTATCTTTCAGCTATATCAAGTACATCTTCCGGTGAAGCTTCTTCGCCGCTGGCCTACGACCGGAAAACTTCCTGCGCAACTTCTTCGGCTCGTATACAAGCCATTTCTCTGCCCACTCTTCGATTATTGGCGGATCAATACTGACGGTTATGAACATCACGATACTCCGGCTGATGCACGTTCATGTTCACTGGCTGATCCAGGGCCATCAGAATTTGCCGCCATTCGGCGGACAACAGCCAATAATCGCCCCGGGCACGCTGCTCGATATGCATGGCGTGCGAAGCGATCGGTGTCAGGCCGAAGCGCTGAAACAGTTGCCGCTGTGGCGATCTGCACAAGGCCGTGACCCCATGATATCCGCGATCGATCGCCCATTCGGCGGCGGTGGCGAGCAGGCCATTGATCGACACCGGCCGGTGCTGCTGGGAATGGGTGATCAAGCGACTGAATTCGACATGCCGTGCCAATGCCACAGTGGGAGACACGTGATGCTGCGCCAGTGAGGCCCATTCGAACGGCGCCGGGGTTGCCCGCAGCACTGCAATGAGTTGATCTCGCTGGTAGAGCAAGAAGTGCGTACTGCGCGAGGTGATCGCCAAGCGGGTTTCCAGCGCCCGGGCTCTGGAGGTGAGCATGTAATGCTGCAATCGCAGGCGAAAATGCCGACCAATGAAACGCTCGAATTCTCCGGCGTCCGACCCCGCCTCAAGAATGGCCACTCGATAGTCGGCCTGTTGATTCTTGAGTGTCTCCTGAAAGCCCTGCAGATAATCCTTGAGGTGTAAATCCGTAATATCCATTACTTCTCCGCAGCCATTAACATTTCGAAGTTGTATCAAGCACATTGAAAGAATGGTTGCTTTTGAAAATCTCGCCACTGCACGCGTTCTGATAATCGCGTAGGAAAACTTACAGATATTGCAGAGTCGAAGATCCGTCTGACGCATGCAAGAACAATGGCAACGGATAAGTTTTAAGCGAGTGCAGGAATAAACTGCAGGCATGCGCAAAACTCCTCGTCGATAGCGCCGAGGAGTCCGCAAAAAATAAAAAGAATGGCGTCAGTCAGGACGAACGACGTTACCGGTGGCCAGGTCGCGGATCACGCTGGGATTCTTGCGCCCGCCAAGGCTCCCGCCGAGCACCAGATCGACCTGCCCACGGAAATACTGCTCGATGCGCAAACGCGTGCGCGCGGGCGGTCGCCCCTGTGGATTGGCTGATGTCGAGATCAGCGGCCCGACCAGCGAGCACAAGTCGCGCACCTGCGGGTGATCGCTGACTCGCAGCGCCACGGTGTCATGCACGCCTGTGACCCATTCCGGCAACAGGTTCTGGTGCGGCACCAGCCAGGTGTTCGGCCCCGGCCAGGTGCTGGCCATGCGGTCGATCCAGTCCTGCGGGAAGTCCTCGAAGAGGAAATCGAACTGGCGGATATTGTCGGCGACCAGGATCAGCCCTTTGCTCACCGAGCGATTCTTGATCGCCAGCAAGCGGTCCACTGCGTCTTCGTTCCACGGGTCGCAACCCAGCCCCCAGACGGCTTCGGTTGGATAGGCAATCACCGCGCCGGCGCGAACTTCACGCGCGGCTTGTTGCACACGCCAACTGTTGACCATGAAAAAACTCTCCACAAACAGGTTTCGCGCAGTTTACCGATCTTCATCGTAAAACCTAGCTTGACCGCGCCAACCAGCGACCGTTTTCGCATACCGCACGGCCTTCGATTTCCAGCTCGGTCAACGTTGCCAGCACTTTCGGCAACGCCCAGCCACAGCTCGCGGCCAACGCCTCGCTGTTGTGGGGCGCCGCGTGCAACAGCGTCAGCAACGGATGATCAGCCTGCGGCGGCGCTGTGGATAGCAACGGTTGCTGCCAGCCGCGCAGGGCTTCGAGGATATGTTCGATAGTCTCCACCAACACCGCCCCGTCGCGAATCAACTGATGACAACCGCGCGCGCCGGGGTGATGGATAGAGCCCGGAATGGCATAAACCTCGCGCCCTTGCTCTGCCGCCAGCCGCGCGGTAATCAACGAACCGCTGGCAACACTGGCCTCGACCACCAGCACGCCAAGGGATAACCCGCTGATGATGCGATTGCGCCGGGGGAAGTTGCTCGCGGTTGGCCCGGCGTCCAGCGGAAACTCCGAGAGCACCGCGCTTCCCGACGCAATCATCGCCTCAGCCAGGCGTTTATTGCGCTGTGGATAAAAATTCTCCAGGCCCGTGCCAAGCACCCCCACGGTCAACCCGCCAACGTCCAGAGCAGCCTGATGGGCAGCGGCATCGATGCCCAGCGCCAGACCACTGGTGATGACAAAACCGGCCCCGGCCAGACTGCGAGAAAACGCCGCCGCCGTGTCCATGCCCGGGCGCGAAGCGCGGCGGCTGCCGACCATCGCCAGTTGCGGTTTTTCCAGAATCGACGGATCGCCGGCGACGAATAACAGTGGCGGCGGGTCAGGAATCTGCGCCAGCAACGCTGGATAGTCCGCCTGGTCCCACATCAGCAAATGTTGACCGGGGCGCTCTAGCCAGCGCATTGCGTGGCTGGCGCCGTCGCGCACCGTCGGACAACGCCGTGCCTCGGCGCACGCCGCCGGCAATCCCAGCGAGCGCCAGGCACTGGCCGGCGCGCTGAGGGCTTTGGACGCCGAGCCGAAGGCTTCGAGCAGTTTGGCAAAACGCTTGGGGCCGATATCCGGCATGCGGTGCAGGCGCAGACGCGCCTCCAGTTCCGCCGGGGAAATGGCTGTACTGACAGACAACATGAATGGATCATCCTTGATCGTTCGATGCTCCGAACCATTCGGAACAAGCTGTGGATAACTCTGTTGGTAACTTGTTAAGCAAGCTTACGGATTTCGCACCTTGTCGAGCACCGCCAGCGAGCGTGAAGCATTGAGGACCAGGCCGTAACTGAGTTTGTCGTAGGTGCGGAACACCATCAGCAGGCCGGCTCGTTCATCGGGAATTTTCAGCGGTTGGCCGGTAATCCGGTCGCGCACCGTTTCGCCGGTTTTCATCACCGCCAGGACATTGCCTTCGGCCAGACCGTCACGTTTGCCTTTGTTCAGGGTAACCACGTCCATCACACCGATCTGCGTGACGCCGCGTGGCACGTCGATGATCAGGCCGTCGATGGAACGCTTCGGCGCGCTGGGCATGAACGTTGAATTGATCGAACGTTCTTCACCGCCGAACAAGCGGTCACCGAGGCGCACTTCCTGGGTGGTGCGTTGCAAGGCGAGAGTGGCGACGTCGCCTTCGGTGGCAACAACCTCGCCGCCGCCGATATCGTCGGCGTTGATGCCGAGGAATTCCTTGGTCTGCGGGTCAGTGTAGACCTTGCCCTGGCGGAAGATGCCGTACACCGGTTGCTCCGGATCGAAATGGCCACGGGCGAAGATGCGGTCACCGGTACCGCTGAGCACCCGTTCGGCATCGCCGGCGACGATGTACGGCGCCTTGTCGAAGTCTTCGGCCTTGTCGACGATGCGATTGCTCAGCAGAAAACTGTTGATCGATTTCAGCGGAATGCTCGGAATCGCCTCGGCCACCGGGCTGGTGCGAATCCGTGGCGAGAGCTTGATGGTGCCGCGCGACTCGCCACGCTGGACGGTCAACTGCGGTTGGCCGTTGACGTAGCTGAGTGTCAGCGTGTCGCCGGGATAGATCAGGTTGGGGTTTTCGATCTGCGGGTTGGCCCGCCACAGTTGTGGCCACTGCCACGGCTCGCGCAGGTATTTGCCGGAAATGTCCCAGAGCGTGTCCCCGGAAACCACCGTGTATTGCTGTGGAAAACCATCCCTGAGTTGCACTTGCCCTTGCGCGGCGCCGGCCGAAGCCAGAAGCAGCAGGGCGAGTAGTGTTTTCCTCATGCAGTGAATCCCTTTATCATGTGCATTCGCGTGAATCGTCAGAGCCCCCGTGGCTCGCTTCTGTTTTTCAGAAGCTACGCTTCACAACGGTAGCCTGCATCTTCGGACCCGCCAGGCCATCGACCCGACTTTACTCAACGTGTGCAGCAATCGAAGCCTATGGCCATTTTAAACATCCTCGAATTTCCGGACCCGCGTCTGCGCACTATCGCCAAACCAGTGGCTGTAGTGGACGACGAAGTGCGTCAGTTGGTCGACGACATGTTTGAAACAATGTATGAAGCGCCGGGCATCGGCCTCGCCGCGACCCAGGTCAACGTGCACAAACGTATCGTCGTGATGGACCTGTCCGAAGACCGCACCGAGCCACGGGTGTTCATCAACCCCGAGTTCGAATCGCTGACCGACGAGATGGACCAGTACCAGGAAGGCTGCCTCTCGGTACCGGGTTTCTACGAAAACGTCGACCGCCCGCAGAAGGTCAAAATCAAGGCGCTGGACCGCGACGGCAAGCCCTATGAGCTGATCGCCGAAGGCCTGCTCGCGGTGTGCATCCAGCACGAATGCGACCACCTCAACGGCAAATTGTTCGTCGATTACCTGTCCACGCTCAAACGCGACCGGATCAAGAAGAAGCTGGAAAAGCTGCACCGCCAGAACGCTTGATGCCCCTCTTCAAAGGCTTGCTGCGGCAAGCCTTTTTCTTTTATGAGACGCCCTTCATGACTGAGCCACTGCGCATCGTTTTTGCCGGTACCCCGGAATTCGCCGCTGAACACCTCAATGCCCTGCTGAGCAGCCCGTACGAGATCGTCGCGGTCTACACCCAGCCGGATCGCCCGGCCGGCCGTGGGCAAAAACTCATGCCGAGCCCGGTCAAACAACTGGCCCTGGAAAATAATATCCAGGTGTTGCAGCCGCCGACCTTGCGCAATACCGACGCTCAGGCAGAGCTGGCCGCGCTGAAGCCGGATCTGATGGTGGTGGTCGCTTACGGTTTGATCCTGCCGCAAGCGGTGCTGGATATTCCGCGTCTGGGTTGCATCAACAGCCACGCGTCGTTGCTGCCGCGCTGGCGCGGTGCGGCGCCGATCCAGCGCGCGGTCGAACACGGCGATGCCGAAAGCGGTGTAACGGTGATGCGCATGGAGGCCGGGCTGGATACCGGGCCGATGCTGCTCAAGGTCGTCACGCCGATCAGCGCGCAAGACACTGGCGGCACCCTGCATGATCGCCTCGCCGAGATGGGTCCGCCCGCCGTGGTGCAGGCGATTGCCGGTCTGGCTGCCGGCACCCTGCAAGGTGAGGTGCAGAACGATGAGCTCGCCACTTACGCGCACAAACTGAACAAAGACGAAGCACGCATCGACTGGAGCCGCCCGGCGGTGGAGCTGGAACGTCTGGTCCGCGCCTTCAATCCATGGCCGATCACCCACAGCACGCTCAATGGCGAAGCGTTGAAAGTGCTGGCCGCGACCGTGGCCGAAGGCACTGGCGCTCCGGGTGAAATCCTCAGCGCCAGCAAGGACGGCCTGATTGTCGCCTGCGGTGCACAAGCGCTGTGCCTGACCCGCCTGCAATTGCCCGGCGGCAAGGCGCTGAACTTCAGCGACCTGTTCAACAGCCGTCGTGAGAAATTCGCCGTCGGCAGCGTGCTCGGCGCTGCGGTGGAAGCGCAATGAACCCGCGTCTGGCCGCCGCCAAGGCGCTCGCCGCCGTACTCAGCGGCAAGGCTTCGCTGAACAGCTCCCTGCCGACGCAACTGGACAAGGTCGAGGATCGTGATCGCGGTTTCACTCAGGATCTGGCCTTCGGCACCGCACGCTGGCAGCCACGCCTGTCGGCATTGGCGGAAAAACTTCTGCAGAAACCGTTCAAAGCCGCCGACGCTGATGTCGAGGCGTTGCTGCTGGTCGGTCTGTATCAACTGCTCTACACCCGGGTACCGGCCCATGCCGCGATCGGCGAAACCGTCGGCTGCGCAGACAAGCTGAAAAAGCCCTGGGCCAAAGGTCTGCTCAACGCCGTGCTGCGCAATGCCCAGCGCGAAAGCGAGACGATCTTCGCCGAACTGGAACGCGACCCGGTGGTGCGCACAGCTCACCCGCGCTGGCTGCAAAAATCCCTGAAGGCATTTTGGCCCGAGCAGTGGGAAGCGATCTGCGCAGCGAATAACGCGCATCCGCCAATGATCCTGCGGGTCAACCGCCGTCATCACAGCCGCGATGCTTATCTGGCGTTGCTGGGCGAAGCCGGGATCGCCGCGACACCGTGCGTTTACAGCCGCGACGGCATCGTCCTCGAAGCCGCTGCCGACGTGCGCAGCCTGCCGGGTTTCGCCGAAGGCTGGATCAGCGTGCAGGACGAAGCCGCGCAACTGGCCGCCGACCTGCTCGATCTGGCCCCGGGGCAGCGGGTGCTCGACGCCTGCTGCGCCCTCGGCGGCAAGACCTGCCACATCCTCGAAGCCGAACCGGCGCTGGCCGGGGTGGTGGCGGTGGATCTGGAAGCCAAGCGTCTGGTGCGGGTGAAGGAAAACCTCGAGCGCCTCGGCCTCAACGCTGAACTGATCGCCGCCGACGGTCGCGATATCGACAAATGGTGGGACGGCAAGCCGTTCCAGCGCATCCTCCTCGACGCGCCATGCTCGGCCACCGGCGTGATCCGCCGTCATCCGGACATCAAACTGACCCGTCAGCCGGACGACATCGTTGCCCTCGCGCAACTGCAAGGCGAACTGCTCGACGCCATGTGGAAAACCCTCGAAGTCGGCGGCATCCTGCTCTACGCCACCTGCTCGACGCTGCCGACCGAGAACACCGAAGTCATCGCCGCGTTCCTCGAGCGCACCCCCGGTGCCCGTGAACTGGATCTGGCCACAGCGGCCGGCATCAAGCAGCCCCATGGTCGCCAGTTGCTGGCCCAGCAGGGCGGGCATGACGGGTTTTACTACGCCAAGCTGATCAAGATCGCCGCCGCGCGCGGCTAAACGGATTCATGGAGTGACTGGATGAAAATCATCATCCTCGGTGCGGGACAGGTCGGCGGTTCGCTGGCCGAACATCTGGCCAGCGAGGCCAACGACATCACTGTGGTCGACACCGATGGCGAGCGCCTGCGCGACCTCGGCGACCGCCTCGATATCCGCACCGTGCAGGGCCGGGGCTCGCTGCCCTCGGTGCTGCGTCAGGCCGGTGCCGACGACGCCGACATGCTGGTAGCGGTGACCAACAGCGACGAAACCAACATGGTTGCCTGCCAGGTCGCCCACACGCTGTTCCACACGCCGACCAAGATCGCTCGCGTGCGCGAAGCGTCGTACCTCAATCGCGAGGAACAGCTGTTCCAGAACGAAGCGATTCCGGTCGACGTGCTGATCAGTCCCGAGCAGGTCGTGACCAACTACATCAAGCGCCTGATCCAGCATCCCGGCGCCTTGCAGGTGATCGACTTCGCCGAAGGCGCGGCGCAACTGGTGGCGGTGCGCGCCTATTACGGCGGGCCGCTGGTGGGCCAGCAACTGCGCCAGTTGCGTGAGCACATGCCGAACGTCGAAACCCGCGTAGCGGCGATCTTCCGCCGTGACCGGCCGATTTTGCCGCAGGGCGACACAGTGATCGAGGCCGATGACGAGGTGTTCTTCATCGCTGCCCGTGAGGACATTCGCGCAGTGATGAGCGAAATGCGTCGCCTCGACGAAACCTACAAACGCATCGTTATCGCCGGGGGCGGGCAGATCGGCGAGCGCCTGGCCGAGGCGATCGAAAGCCGTTATCAGGTGAAGATCATCGAGATGAGCCCGGCGCGCTGCCGCTACCTCTCCGATACCCTCGACAGCACCGTGGTCTTGCAGGGCAGTGCGTCGGATCGCGATCTGCTGCTGGAAGAGAACATCGCCGACGCCGATATCTTCCTCGCCCTGACCAACGACGATGAAGCCAACATCATGTCGTCGCTGCTGGCCAAACGGCTGGGGGCGAAGAAGGTCATGACGATCATCAACAATCCGGCCTACGTCGACCTGATCCAGGGCGGCGACATCGATATCGCCATCAGCCCGCAACTGGCGACCATCGGCACCCTGCTCGCCCACGTACGTCGAGGCGATATCGTCAGCGTGCACTCACTGCGCCGCGGCGCGGCGGAAGCGATCGAGGCGATTGCCCACGGTGATGCGAAATCCAGCAAGGTCATCGGCAAGCCGATCGAGAAGATCGGCCTGCCACCAGGCACCACCATCGGCGCAGTGATCCGCAACGAGAACGTGATCATCGCCCACGACGACACGGTCATCGAAGCGGGTGACCATGTGATTCTGTTCCTTGTGGATAAAAAGCATATTCGCGATGTGGAAAAGCTGTTTCATGTGGGGTTGAGCTTTTTCTGACCTGAAGACAACGTTGCCCGTGATGGCCCCTTCGCGAGCAGGCTCGCTCCCACAGTGGAATGCATTCCAAATGTGGGAGCGAGCCTGCTCGCGAAAGCGGTTTGACAGACTCGCAGGTTCTCTGACGAACAATAGAAAGGAATCCGCCAATGCTCGAATCCCTGGAAAAAATGCTCGCCAAGGGTGTGGATAACGCGCTGTTGCGCTTCGGTCTGGGCAAGGGTTATCTGGACCTGGGTGAAAACGCCAAGGCTGCCGAGCATTTTCAGCGTTGTGTCGCTTTCGATCCGAAATACTCGGCAGCGTGGAAGCTGCTGGGCAAGGCGCAGCTGACGCTAGGCGATCACGCCGCTGCGCGTCAGGCCTGGGAACAAGGCTTGGAAGCGGCCCGCGCCCACGGTGACAAACAGGCCGAGAAGGAGATGACGGTATTCCTGAAAAAGCTTGAGCGGCAGGCGCCTTGAGCTACCGATTGAGCAAGGCGAGCCCGTCTGCATCAACCGTCACCCCATCGAAGTTGCTCAGTACCAGCGCGCCTCGCCCGGCGGACGCTTCTTGAAGCGTTTCATGCTCCACATGTACTGGCTCGGATACGCCGCAACATAACGTTCCACTACCTTGCTCATCGCCGCGCAGGACTCTGCGGTATCGGTGCTGTACATCGCTTCGGGCGCGGCTTCGAGAATGACTTTGTAGCCCGAGCCGTCAGGCAGGCGCAGGGCGTGCAGGAACACACCGACCGCTTTGCCGCCGGCCAGCATGTTCGGCACGAATTTGCTGGTCAGTGCCTGAGTGGCAAAGAACGGCACGAAAATCCCTGCGGATTCGGCCGGTTCCGGGTCGGCGGGGATGCCCACGGCACCGCCCTTACGCACTTCCTTGATGACGCTGAGAATGCCTTCCTTGGTCGACGCCGCGACCTTGTTGCCCAGCTGCACGCGCTGTTTGCGCAGCAATTCATCCACTGCCTTGAGCTTCGGCGGACGGTAGAAAATGATCGGTTTGCACTGGCTGCAATAGAAGTGGTTGAGCACTTCCCAGTTGCCGAGGTGGCTGGTGATGCCGACCACGCCTTTACCCGAGGCCAGCGCGTCTTTCAACACATCTAGGCCTTCGACTTCGCGGACCAGATCGATCGAGCGCTGCGCCGGCCAGATCCACGCGCAGGCGCTTTCGGTCAGCGACTTGCCGATGTCCTTCAGACTCTGTCCGACCAGACGCTCACGTTCGGCCGCATCCATCTGGGGAAAACACTTGGACAGGTTGATCCGCACCACGTCGCGGGAACGGTTGGGGATTTTCCACATGATCCAGCCGATCGCCGAACCCACGGCCTGCACGGCTCGCCATGGCAGCAGGGCAAACAGCCGCAGAGCGCCTACCAGCAAGGCGCCTTTAAACTTTTCCACAGGTCACTCCTGATCTTTGTGCTGTGCGCGAGGCGGGCATTCTAACCGGCGTTGGCGAGCTGCGCGTAGCGGTCGCAATCCTGGGTGTGGTCCATGACCATGCCCGAGGCCTGCATCAGCGCGTAGCAAATGGTCGGACCGACGAAGGTGAAGCCGGCTTTTTTCAGCGCCTTGCTCATGGCCAGCGCTTCGGGGGTGATCGCCGGGACTTCGCTGCGATCCTTGAAATGATTGATGATCGGTTGGTCGCCCACGAATGACCAGAGCAACGCCACCGGATCCTCCAGCGCCAGCCACGCCTGGGCATTGCGCCGGGCGGCGTTGAGTTTCAGGCGATTGCGGATGATGCCCGGATCGAGCATCAGTTCGTCGATCTCGGCGTCACTCATCTGCGCCACGCGCTGCAAATCGAAGCCGAACAGCACCTGACGGTAACGCTCGCGTTTGCGCAGCACAGTGATCCACGACAACCCGGCCTGGAACCCTTCGAGCAAAAGCAACTCGAACAAACCCTGCGCATCGCGCAGCGGCGTGCCCCACTCCTGATCGTGATAAGCCATGTACAGCGGATCTTCGGTACACCAAAAGCAGCGTGGCATAAGGCTCCAGGGGGCGTGCGCAGCAACGAATCGGGTATACTCCCGCTCTTTAAATCGCAGCCCAAGAAACAGGTGAATTTCGTGAGCCAGCCTACGCCAGCCGTGCGTACCTTCCAAGACTTGATCCTCGCGCTCCAGCAATACTGGGCCGAGCAAGGTTGTGTGGTACTTCAGCCCTACGATATGGAAGTAGGCGCCGGCACTTTCCACACCGCGACCTTCCTGCGCGCCATCGGCCCGGAAACCTGGAACGCCGCGTACGTGCAGCCAAGCCGCCGTCCGACTGACGGCCGTTACGGCGAAAACCCGAACCGTCTGCAGCACTACTACCAGTTCCAGGTAGTCCTGAAGCCGAACCCGGACAACTTCCAGGAACTGTACCTGGGCTCGCTCAAGCATGTCGGCCTCGACCCGCTGGTGCACGACATCCGCTTCGTCGAAGACAACTGGGAATCGCCGACCCTCGGCGCCTGGGGTCTGGGCTGGGAAGTCTGGCTCAATGGCATGGAAGTCACCCAGTTCACCTACTTCCAGCAAGCGGGCGGCATCGAGTGCTACCCGGTGACCGGCGAGATCACCTACGGTCTCGAGCGCCTGGCGATGTACCTGCAAGGCGTCGATTCGGTCTACGACCTGGTCTGGGCTGACGGCCCGTTCGGCAAAGTCACCTACGGCGATGTGTTCCACCAGAACGAAGTGGAGCAGTCCACTTACAACTTCGAACACGCCAACGTCGACAAACTGTTCGAGCTGTTCGACTTCTATGAAAGCGAAGCCAAGCGCCTGATCGAACTCGACCAGCCGCTGCCGTTGCCGAGCTACGAAATGGTGCTGAAGGCGTCGCACACCTTCAACCTGCTGGATGCGCGCCGGGCGATCTCGGTGACTGCGCGTCAGCAATACATTCTGCGCGTACGCACCCTGGCGCGTTCCGTTGCGCAAGCCTACCTGCTGGCCCGCGCCAAGCTGGGCTTCCCGATGGCGACCCCGGACCTGCGTGACGAAGTACTGGCCAAGCTGGAGGCTGCACAATGAGTGCGCAAGATTTTCTGGTTGAACTGGGCACCGAAGAACTGCCACCCAAAGCCCTGAACACTTTGGCTGATGCGTTCCTCGCCGGTATCGACAAGGGCCTGCAAGCCGCTGGCCTGAGCTACGAAAGCAAAACCGTTTATGCCGCGCCACGTCGTCTGGCTGTGCTGATCACTGCGCTGGCCACTCAGCAGCCGGATCGCAGCATCAACCTCGATGGCCCGCCACGTCAGGCCGCGTTCGACGCTGACGGCAATCCGACTCAGGCCGCCCTGGGCTTTGCCAAGAAGTGCGGCGTCGAGCTGAGCGAAATCGAGCAGAGCGGTCCGAAACTGCGTTATAGCCAGAACATCGCCGGCAAGCCGACCGCGAGCCTGCTGCCGACCATCGTCGAAGATTCGCTGAACGACCTGCCGATCCCGAAACGCATGCGTTGGGGTGCGCGCAAGGAAGAATTCGTGCGTCCGACCCAGTGGCTGGTGATGCTGCTCGGTGACCAGGTCATCGATTGCACGATCCTCGCGCAGAAGGCTGGCCGTGAATCCCGTGGTCACCGTTTCCATCATCCGGAGAGCGTGCGCATCGGTTCGCCATCGAGCTACCTCGCCGACTTGCGTGCCGCTTACGTATTGGCCGATGCCAACGAGCGTCGCGAGATCATCAGCAAGCGCACCGAAGAGCTGGCCACCCGTCAGGAAGGCACGGCGATCGTGCCGCCGGCACTGCTCGACGAAGTGACTGCGCTGGTTGAATGGCCGGTGCCGCTGGTGTGCTCGTTCGAAGAACGCTTCCTCGACGTGCCGCAGGAAGCGCTGATCACCACCATGCAGGACAACCAGAAGTATTTCTGCCTGCTGGATGCCGACGGCAAGTTGCTGCCACGTTTCATTACCGTGGCCAACATCGAAAGCAAAGACCCGCAGCAGATCATCGCCGGTAACGAGAAAGTGGTGCGCCCACGCCTGACCGACGCCGAGTTCTTCTTCAAGCAGGACAAGAAGCACAAACTCGAAGACTTCAACCTGCGCCTGCAAAACGTGGTGTTCCAGGAAAAACTCGGCAGCGTCTACGACAAGGCCGAGCGCGTTTCCAAACTGGCCGCGTACATCGCCGCACGTATCGGCGGCAACGCCTCGTGGGCTGCCCGCGCGGGCCTGCTGTCGAAGTGCGACCTGGCCACCGAAATGGTTGGCGAGTTCCCGGAGATGCAAGGTGTCGCCGGTTACTACTACGCCCTCAATGACGGCGAGCCGCAGGACGTCGCGCTGGCGCTGAACGAGCAGTACATGCCACGCGGTGCCGGTGCCGAATTGCCAGCGACCCTGACCGGTGCAGCCGTGGCGATCGCCGACAAGCTCGACACTCTGGTCGGCATCTTCGGTATCGGCATGCTGCCTACCGGCAGCAAAGACCCGTATGCCCTGCGCCGTGCGGCACTGGGCGTGCTGCGTATCCTGATCGAGAAACAACTGGACCTGGACCTGAACGACGCCGTGGCTTTCGCGGTGAATGCATTCGGCGGCAAGGTCAAGGCTGCCGGCCTCAACGATGCCGTGCTGGACTTCATCTTCGACCGCCTGCGTGCGCGTTATGAAGACGAAGGCGTCGACGTCGCCACCTACCTGTCGGTACGTGCATTGAAGCCGGGTTCGGCGCTGGACTTCGACCAGCGTGTGCAGGCGGTGCAGGCTTTCCGCAAACTGCCGGAAGCGGCAGCGCTGGCGGCGGTGAACAAGCGGGTGTCGAACCTGTTGAGCAAAGTCGAAGGCTCGGTACCGACCGTGGTCGAGGCGAAGTATTTCGACAATGCCAACGAGTTCTCGCTTTATTCGGCGATCCAGCAAGCGGATCAGGCGGTGCAGCCAATGGCCGCGGCGCGTCAGTACAACGAATCGCTGGCACGCCTGGCGGCACTGCGCGAGCCGGTCGACGCGTTCTTCGACGCGGTGATGGTCAATGCCGACGACGCCAATGTGCGAGCTAACCGCTACGCGCTGCTGGCGCGCCTGCGTGGCCTGTTCCTCGGTGTTGCCGACATTTCGCTGCTGGGTTGAGGGATTGCTGTTGAAACTGCTGATTCTCGATCGTGACGGCGTGATCAATTACGACTCCGATGCCTACATCAAGTCGGTGGAGGAGTGGATCCCGCTGCCCGGCTCGATCGAAGCGATCGCGCAGTTGAGCAAGGCCGGCTGGACGGTGGCGGTGGCCACCAACCAGTCGGGCATTGCTCGCGGCTATTACGACCTCGCCACCCTCGAGGCCATGCACGCGCGCCTGCGCGAGCTGGTCGCGGAGCAGGGCGGTGAAGTCGGTTTGATCGTGTATTGCCCGCATGGCCCGGATGAAGGTTGCGATTGCCGCAAACCGAAACCGGGAATGCTCAAAACCATTGCCGAGCATTACACGGTGCCGTTGACCAACGTCTGGTTCGTCGGCGACAGCCTTGGTGACCTGGAGGCCGCCAAAGCCGTCGATTCACAGCCAGTTTTGGTGAAGACCGGGAAAGGCGAAAAGACTCAGGGTAAAACCCTGCCGGTTGGCACCCTGATTTTTGACGATCTGGCGGCGATTGCCGCAGAACTTATCCACAACTAGAGTACTTCTGAATTTCCTGGCCAGGGATTGCTCGGGAGTGCGCTTGAACAGTCGGGGCATTGCCCCGTAACGGTAACCGTCGCCATGTCGATACTGCGGGCCTTCAGAATCTTTGTTTTTTACCTGCTGCTGGGCACAACAGCGTTGCTGTGGTGCAGTCTGAGCTTTTTCATCGCGCCGTTTCTGTCCTTCAAGGCGCGCTATCGTTTCATCAACGTGTACTGGTGCCGTTGCGCCCTGTGGCTGACCAAGGTTTTCCTTGGCATCCGCTACGAAATCAAAGGCGCGGAAAACGTGCCTGACCGGCCCTGCGTGATTCAATCGAACCATCAGAGCACTTGGGAGACCTTCTTTCTCTCCGCTTATTTCTCGCCATTGAGCCAAGTGCTCAAGCGCGAATTGCTCTACGTGCCGTTCTTCGGCTGGGCCATGGCAATGCTGCGCCCGATCGCCATTGACCGCGACAACCCGAAGGCCGCGCTCAAACAAGTCGCGGCTAAAGGCGACGAGCTGCTCAAGGACAACGTCTGGGTGCTGATCTTTCCCGAAGGCACACGAGTCCCCTACGGCACTGTCGGAAAATTCTCTCGCAGTGGCAGTGCGTTGGCGGTGAATGCGGCGCTTCCGGTGCTGCCGATTGCACACAATGCCGGCAAATTCTGGCCCAAAATCGGCTGGGGCAAACAGGCCGGAGTGATCACCGTGGTCATCGGCGAACCGATGTATGCCGAAGGCAGCGGGCCGCGCGCCATCGCTGATCTGAATGACCGTGTGCAGGCGTGGAACGAGAAAACCCAGCGTGAAATGGGCTCGCTGCCACCGGCGCCACAGGCACCGGCAGCGAGTGACCAGCTGGCTGTCTGAATTTTGTGGATAACCTGTGTACGCTTTTGCTAAAAAAGACCGCAATTGTTTTCTAAATTATTGATTTTCATAGATATTTATAAATTTATGAATTGAACAAAATCCGTGCATAAGTTTTATTCGGATGTAAAAAAACCGGCCGTTATAGCCGGTTTTTTTGTGCCCCTTTTTCATTCAGCGAGCAGCGGCAACTCGATAAGGAAAGTGGTTCCCGCATCGACCACGCTACGACACTCAATCGTACCGCCATGATGATCAATCACGGCTTTGACCATCGACAAACCCAAGCCCACGCCGTCGATGCCTTGGGCCGAAGAGAAACGCCGATACTGGCTGAACAGGTCAGGCAATTCATCGGCGGCAATGCCCTTGCCCTGATCGGTCAATTCGCAGCGCAGCCACTGTCCAGCACAGCTGACCTGCAGTTGCACAGTGCTGTCTGCGGGGCTGTACTTGATCGCGTTTTCCAGCAGGTTGAACAGGGCGCGCGTCAGCAATCCCTGATCGGCCAGAATCAGCCGCTCCTGGCATTGCTCATCGACCTCGTTGAGCAGCTCGATGCGTTTCTGCTGGGCGATCGGCAACGCCTGATCGAGCACATCCAGTACCAGCATGGCGAACAATGTCGGGCGGAACTGGTAGGTTTCGGATTCAGCCCGCGCCAACAAGACAAAACCATCAGTCAGATCCAGCGCGCGGCGCACCTGACGCTCAATCTGCTCGAACAGCGGCGCATCAGCACCCGCCTGGTGACCATGCACATCCAGCAGGGCGAGGATCGCCGAATGGGGGGCGCGCAGGTCGTGGGAAAGAAAACGCAGCAGGACGCCGCGCTGCTCCTCAGCCGCACGCTCGGCACTCAAGTCCGTCAGGCTGAGCAGCCAACCGATCGGCGTATCGCCGTCGACCGGCAGCAGCGCCGCTCTTTCCAGGCGCAGACTGCGCTCCTTGTGATCGCGAAATTCCAGCAGCGGCAGGGTGGCCAGCGGCGGTCGCGGCGCTGTGGATAATTCCGGATAGCCGAGCCGTGCCAGTTGATCGAGCACGTCATCGCCCACCAGCGGATCCTCGAACAACTCGCGCGCCTTGCGATTGCCCAGCAGGATCTTGCCCAGCGGATCACTGATCAGCGTCGCCACCGGCAGGTATTCCAGGCCATCGGCAATGAACCGCCGGGTGTCGCGGGTGCGGCTCATGGCTTGTTCGAGCGCCATGATCTGGCCCTGCAAACGGTCGGCACCGGTGAAGCGGGTCCGCCGACGTTCAGGGAAGACTTTCGGTTCGCTGTCCAGACGTGCCAGCTCCCAGCCGAAATACGTCAACACAACACTCAAGCGTCGCCAGTTCCAGATCAGGTAACCGAACAACATCCCCAGGGCTGCTGGCGTTGGCGACCACCAGTAGCGGACTTCGGCCAGCAGGGCGCTGGCGATCAGCGCACAGGCCATACCGACCAAGGTTACCCACAGCGCCCAACGCGGCCGCCACAGCAACAATCCCAGCACACCCGCGACCATCGCCACGGACAACAGAGCGCCGGGCGCTGGCGACAGATTGTGCAGATTGATCTGGGCGCGATAAGACAACAAGGCAGTCAGCGGCAACAGCACTAGACTTATCCACAACCACTCGCGCACCAGCCGCCGGAACAGACGCTGGACCTGGCTCGGCTCACGACTTTCACGTCGGCGTTGAGGGTTACGCATGAGGCAAAGGGCAGGGCAGTGGATAGGGTTTCATAGGTCTCTGGTCGGAGGCGTAGACCCGAAGAATCATAGCGGACGTCGACCACCGACGGGCTGCTTCTTTCATCGCGGCCGGGGAGTCGCTATTGTCGACATCCCAGCCCCAGCGACAAGGAACACCGCCGATGCGCGTTGCCATTCTGGACGACGAACCCGCCGAACTGCGCCGGGTCGAGCAAACCCTGGAGCAAATGGCCGAAGCGGGCGAGCAGCCGTGGTCGCTGCACAGCTTCGAGCGCGGCGAAGACTTGTTGCGCCAGTTGCGCCGGGAAACCTTCGACCTGTTGATTCTCGATTGGCAACTTCCTGATCTCACGGGCCTGGCACTGCTGCGCTGGACCCGCGAACACATGGACGCGCCACCTGCGGCGATCATGCTCACCAGCCGCGACGGCGAAAGCGATATCGTTCAAGCCTTGAATGCCGGGGCCGACGATTATGTCAGCAAGCCGTTTCGCCCGAATGAGTTGAAGGCGAGGGTGGCAGCGGTACTGCGTCGGCATAGCCAACCGCGCAGCGCGGCGGGCGAAATACAGACGTTTCACGATCTGACTTTCGACGACGCCGAACTGACCGTCACCCGTGAAGGCAAACCGATCCTCATGACCGAACGCGAATACCGCCTGGCGCGCTGCCTGTTCAGCAACCTGGGGCGGCCATTGTCGCGGGATTACCTGTACGAGCGCTTCTGGCCGAACGAGGAGACAACTTCTTCGCGGCCACTGGATACGCATATCTACCGATTGCGCAACAAGCTCGGGCTGACAGCGGATCGGGGTTGGCAGTTGCTGACAATTTATGGGTATGGGTATCGGTTGGAGAGTGTCGGCACTGGAAATGAGTGAGGCCAAAAAAAACCCCGGCATTGGCCGGGGTTTTTCATGAGCGGGTAGCAATCAGGATCAGAAATCCAGGTTGGAAACCGCCAGTGCGTTGCTCTCGATGAAGTCTCGGCGAGGTTCGACCGCATCACCCATCAGGGTGTTGAAGATCTGGTCTGCACCGATGGCGTCTTCGATGGTGACTTTCAGCATGCGCCGCACGCTTGGGTCCATGGTGGTTTCCCACAGCTGATCCGGGTTCATTTCGCCCAGACCTTTGTAGCGCTGGATGGTGTGGCGCTTGGTGCTTTCGGCCATCAGCCAGTCGAGGGCTTCCTTGAACTCGGTAACGGCTTTCTTGCGTTCGCCACGCTGGATGTACGCGCCTTCATCGAGCAGGGTGCTCAGTTGCGCGCCCAGAGTGACAACGGTTTTGTAGTCGTTGCTGCCGAAGAAGTCGCGGTTGAAGGTGACGTAGTTCGACAGGCCGTGGGAGATCAGTTCGACCTCTGGCAGCCAGACGCCACGTTCGCGATCCTCACGCAGGCTGGCCTTGTAGACCAGGCCGGACTTCTCGTTGGTGCGCAGACGGACTTCATACTGCGCCAGCCACTCTTGCATCGCCGCGTGGTCGCCCAGGGTTTCCAGACTGACGGCCGGCAGATAGATGAAGTGCTCGGTCAGCTCCTGTGGGTACAGGCGCGACAGACGCTTGAGGGTCTTCATCACCATGCGGAAGTCGTTCACCAGACGTTCCAGCGCTTCCCCGGAAATGCCCGGGGCTTCTTCGTTCAGGTGCAGGCTTGCATCTTCCAGGGCCGACTGCGTCATGTACTCTTCCATGGCGTCGTCGTCTTTGATGTATTGCTCTTGCTTGCCTTTCTTGACCTTATACAGCGGTGGCTGGGCGATGTAGATGTAGCCACGCTCGATCAGCTCGGGCAACTGACGGAAGAAGAAGGTCAGCAGCAGGGTACGGATGTGCGAACCGTCGACGTCAGCATCGGTCATGATGATGATGTTGTGATAGCGCAGCTTGTCGATGTTGTACTCTTCGCGACCGATGCCACAGCCCAGCGCGGTGATCAGCGTGCCCACTTCCTGGGACGAGATCATCTTGTCGAAACGCGCTTTCTCGACGTTGAGGATCTTGCCCTTCAACGGCAGGATCGCCTGGGTCTTGCGGTTACGTCCCTGCTTCGCAGAACCGCCCGCGGAGTCACCCTCCACCAGGTACAGTTCGGACAGCGCCGGGTCTTTTTCCTGGCAGTCGGCGAGCTTGCCCGGCAGACCGGCGATGTCCAGCGCGCCTTTGCGGCGGGTCATCTCACGGGCCTTGCGCGCGGCTTCACGGGCACGGGCGGCGTCGATCATCTTACCGACCACCAGCTTGGCTTCGTTCGGGTTTTCCAGGAGGAAGTCGGAGAAGTATTTGCCCATCTCCTGTTCCACCGCAGTCTTCACCTCGGAAGACACCAGCTTGTCTTTGGTCTGCGAGCTGAACTTCGGATCCGGCACTTTCACCGAGATGATCGCGGTCAGGCCTTCACGGGCATCGTCGCCGGTGGTGGCGACTTTGTGCTTCTTCGCCAGACCTTCCTGCTCGATGTAGTTGTTCAGGTTACGCGTCAGCGCCGAGCGGAAGCCCACCAGGTGGGTGCCGCCGTCGCGCTGCGGAATGTTGTTGGTGAAGCACAACAGGTTCTCGTTGAAGCTGTCGTTCCACTGCAGGGCGATTTCCACGCCGATGCCGTCTTCACGCTGGATGTTGAAGTGGAACACCTGATTGACCGCAGTCTTGTTGGTGTTCAGGTATTCAACGAACGCACGCAGGCCGCCTTCGTACTTGAACAGCTCTTCCTTGCCGCTGCGCTCGTCCTTGAGGACGATGCCGACACCGGAGTTGAGGAAGGACAGTTCACGAATGCGCTTGGCGAGGATGTCCCAGCTGAAGTGAATGTTCTTGAAGGTTTCGCTGGAAGCCTTGAAGTGGATCTGGGTACCGGTGGTTTCGCTGTCGCCAACGATGGCCATCGGTGCCTGAGGAACGCCGTGGACGTAGGTCTGTTCCCAGATCTTGCCACTGCGGCGAACGGTAAGGACCAGTTCTTCGGACAGCGCGTTCACCACCGACACACCTACGCCGTGCAGACCGCCGGATACTTTGTAGGAGTTGTCGTCGAACTTACCGCCAGCGTGGAGGACGGTCATGATGACCTCTGCGGCGGAAACGCCTTCCTCTTTATGCACGTCTACCGGGATGCCACGACCGTTGTCTTTAACGGTGATGGATTCGTCCGGGTGAATGATGATGCTGATGTCGTCGCAATGGCCGGCGAGGGCTTCGTCGATCGAGTTGTCGACCACCTCGAACACCATGTGGTGCAGACCGCTGCCATCGTCGGTGTCACCAATGTACATACCGGGACGTTTGCGTACGGCATCCAGGCCTTTCAGCACTTTAATGCTCGTTGAGTCGTACGTATTTTCTTCGCTCAATGCCTTCACTCCCGATGGTCGTGGGTCTGGGTGATACGGCCCTGTTCCACGTGGAACAAAGCGACTGGCGTTTCCGTCTGCCAGCCTTCCCTCAGTAATTCGTGATCTACACAGGTGATAAACACCTGGCAGCGTAAGTCTTCCAGCAAGCGGCATAGCGCGCGACGGTGGCTCTCGTCCAGCTCGGACGGCAAGTCATCCACCAGATAAATACACTGTCCGCGACGGGCCTGGCTGACCAGGTGCCCTTGGGCAATCCGCAGTGCACACACCACCAACTTCTGCTGACCCCGGGACAAAATGTCCGCGGCATTGTGTGCGCCCAATCTGAGACGCAAATCAGCTCGTTGCGGTCCGGCCTGGGTGTGCCCCATCTGCTGGTCCCGTTGTACGGAAGCGGCGAGTACGGCGCTCAATTCGCGGTCCTTGTCCCAGCCTCGGTAATAGCTGAGCGTCAAACCCTCGAGCTCAACCAGTTCGCTCAAGGTCTGTTCGAAGACCGGTTTCAAGGCTGTGATGTAAGCGCGGCGGTATTCATCGATTTCAGCGCTGGCCTGGCACAGTTCCCTGTCCCAAACCGCTTGCGAAACGGCGTCAAGTGTACCATGCCGCAGCCAGGAGTTTCTCTGGCGCAGCGCCTTCTGCAAACGCTGCCAAGTGGCCATGAAACGCGGTTCGACGTGGAACACGCCCCAGTCGAGAAACTGCCGGCGAATCTTCGGTGCGCCTTCCAGCAGACGGAAGCTGTCCGGGTTGATCAACTGCAGCGGCAGGATCTCCGCCAGCTGCGCAGCGCTACGGGCGTTCTGGCCGTCGATGCGAATCTGGAACTCGCCCTGACGGTCGCGGGAAATCCCCAGCGCACTGTGTCCGCCTTCAGCCAGTTCAACCTGACCGAATACGGTACAGGCGAGCTGTTCGTACTGAATGACAGGCAACAGCCGCGTACTGCGAAACGAACGGGCAAGCCCCAGCAGATGAATGGCTTCCAGAACACTGGTTTTGCCGCTGCCGTTGGCGCCGTAAAGAATGTTGATGCGGGGGGAGGGGGAGAAGGTCACCGGGTGCAGATTGCGCACCGCGGTGACCGAAACACGACTTAACGACATTCAGGATCAGCTGATTACAGACGCATCGGCATGACAACGTAAGCCGAATCGTCATTGTCGGACTCTTGCACCAGCGCACTGCTGTTGGAGTCGGACAGGATCAGGCGAACCTGCTCGGTGGTCATCACGCCCAGCACGTCGAGCAGGTAGCTGACGTTGAAGCCGATCTCCAGCGAGCCGCCGTTGTATTCAACGCCCACTTCTTCTTCCGCTTCTTCCTGCTCCGGGTTGTTGGCCTGGATCTTCAACTGACCGCTGGCCAGTTGCAGACGGATACCGCGGTACTTCTCGTTGGACAGAATCGCGGTACGGCTGAACGCTTCACGCAACGCCTGACGATCGCCGAGTACCAGCTTGTCACCCCCTTTCGGCAGGACGCGCTCGTAATCCGGGAATTTACCGTCGACCAGTTTCGAGGTGAAAGTGAACTCGCCCGTGGTGGCGCGGATGTGGTGCTGGCCGAGGACGATGCTGACATTGCCATCCGGCTCGGTGAGCAGACGCGCCAGCTCAAGGATACCTTTGCGCGGCACGATCACCTGATGGCGATCCGGCTGACCGATATCGGCCTGCATCGAGCACATCGCCAGACGGTGTCCGTCGGTGGCCACGGCGCGGATCACACCAGCGGAAACTTCCAGCAGCATGCCGTTGAGGTAGTAACGCACGTCCTGCTGGGCCATGGCGAAGCTGGTGCGTTCGATCAGACGACGCAGTTTGCTTTGCTCCAGGCTGCAGGTCAGCGAGCCCGGGCCTTCTTCGACGGTCGGGAAATCGTTGGCCGGCAGGGTCGACAGGGTGAAGCGGCTACGGCCGGCCTTTACCACCAGCTTCTGCTCGTCGACCTTGATGTCGATCAGCGCATCGTTGGGCAGGCTTTTGCAGATATCCATCAGCTTGCGCGCCGGCACGGTGATGGAACCGGTTTCGGCCGGCTCTTCGAGTTGCACACGACCGACCAGCTCGACTTCCAGGTCGGTACCGGTCAGCGACAGTTGCTGGCCTTCGACGACCAACAGCACGTTGGACAGTACCGGCAAGGTCTGTCGGCGCTCGACGACGCCTGCGACCAGTTGCAGGGGTTTCAACAGGGCTTCGCGTTGAATGGTGAAATGCATGGTCTAGTCCCTTGCCTTAATAAGCTGCGCTGGTGTTCATCAAGTGGTCAGTGTACGCAGCAGGTTCTTGTAGTCCTCGCGGATGTCCGCGTCGGATTCCTTAAGTTCGTTGATCTTGCGGCAGGCGTGCAGCACGGTGGTGTGGTCGCGGCCGCCAAACACATCGCCGATTTCCGGCAGGCTGTGGTTGGTCAGTTCCTTGGACAACGCCATGGCCACCTGACGCGGACGAGCCACCGAGCGCGAACGGCGCTTGGACAGCAGGTCGGAAATCTTGATCTTGTAATACTCGGCGACGGTGCGCTGAATGTTATCCACAGAAACAAGTTTGTCCTGCAACGCCAGCAAGTCTTTCAGGGATTCGCGGATCAGCTCGATGGTGATGTCGCGGCCCATGAAGTGCGAGTGGGCGATTACGCGTTTCAGCGCACCTTCCAGCTCACGGACGTTGGAGCGAATGCGCTGGGCAATGAAGAATGCGGCATCGTGAGGCAACTCGACTTTGGCCTGATCGGCCTTCTTCATCAGGATCGCCACGCGGGTTTCCAGCTCAGGCGGCTCGACCGCAACGGTCAGGCCCCAGCCGAAGCGGGATTTGAGGCGTTCTTCAAGGCCTTCGATTTCTTTCGGGTAGCGGTCACTGGTGAGAATGACCTGCTGACCACCCTCAAGCAGCGCGTTGAAGGTGTGGAAAAACTCTTCCTGGGAACGCTCCTTGCGGGCGAAGAACTGAATATCGTCGATCAGCAAGGCATCCACCGAACGGTAGAAACGCTTGAATTCGTTGATGGCGTTCAGTTGCAACGCCTTGACCATGTCGGCCACGAAGCGCTCGGAATGCAGGTACACGACCTTGGCATTCGGATTCTTCTTTAATAGATGGTTGCCCACCGCGTGCATCAAGTGGGTTTTACCCAGGCCGACGCCACCATAAAGGAACAGCGGGTTATAGCCGTGCTTGGGATTGTCCGCCACCTGCCAGGCCGCTGCACGGGCTAGCTGGTTGGATTTACCTTCAACGAAGTTTTCGAAGGTGAACGTGCGATTCAGGTAACTGGTGTGCTTGAGCGCACCTTCTACCTGCACGGTGCGCTGCTCCGCGCGAACCGGGGCCTGCTGCGAAGCGGCGCCGGCCATCGGGTCGAAGCTGTCGCGGGAAGGTTCTTCGCTGACTTCAGCGGCCTTCTGTGTGGAACGTTTGGCCGGAGCAGGGGCTGGCGTCGGTGCCGGATTGCTCGCTGGCACATTATTGGCCTGCGCCTGAGCAACCTGCGCGGCCGCCAGCGGCGCATTGGGTGCGGCACGAGGTGCCGAGCTGCGCTTGCTGCCTATTAACAAGGACAGCGCCGGCGTCGAGCCATTGCCGTGCTCATCCAGCAGTTCAAGAACGCGGCCCAGGTACTTTTCGTTGACCCAGTCCAGCACGAAACGATTCGGTGCGTAGACGCGCAACTCGTCGCCTTCGGCTTCGACCTGTAGTGGACGGATCCAGGTGTTGAATTGTTGGGCAGGCAGCTCTTCGCGCAAAAGCTCCACGCACTGCTGCCAAAGTTCCACTGACACGGATATCCCCTAAGTTGAAAGCCGGTGAGGCAAAAACAAGCGGCCATTGTAGCGGCGAGCGGTTCACTTATCCACATGCAGGTAGGTCCATCGCCATCATTTATCAATGCGTTAACGCATTAAAAGGCGACCAACGGCACATGAATAAGCCCTGTGGATAAACGCCTCTGAGGGCACTGGACAACTGGGGGTTAAACCCGGTGGATAACCAGCCTGTGGATAACAAGCCCTTTCACACACAGCTTTTCCGATAGCGCAGCACAGGCTGAACACGGTTTTCCACTGTAGTTGTCATTCTCTGTACACCCCGAAGAATAAGGCCCCATGGCAGTTATCCACAGAAGATGGCGTGTCTAGCTTTTACAAGCTTTACAGAAAAGCTTTAAATAATTCCCTTCTTTATTTCTATATCTGGCTGACAGGCTTTCGAGCTCAAACCCTGCCCTGATCTATTTATAAGGAAACGCTGGTTGGAAATTGACCTGAGGGCTTGCTTTCTCTAGAATCCCCGGTCTCTTAAAACGGGGGCCATTCCGGCCCGTTGTGGACGAACCAGGTAACACGACATGAAACGTACTTTCCAACCAAGCACTATCAAACGCGCTCGTACCCACGGTTTCCGTGCTCGCATGGCTACCAAGAACGGCCGCGCAGTCCTGTCGCGTCGTCGCGCCAAAGGTCGTGCGCGTCTGGCAGTTTGATAATCCGGTACTGGAGGTGAGTCAGGACTTCAGTCGGGAAAAGCGTCTGCTTACCCCCCGGCATTTCAAGGCAGTCTTTGACTCCCCTACCGGCAAGGTTCCGGGGAAAAATCTCCTGCTCCTTGCACGCAACAACGATCTTGATCACCCCCGTCTCGGGCTGGTTATCGGGAAAAAGAGCGTAAAGCTCTCCGTTGAGCGCAATCGCCTTAAACGTCTGATGCGCGAATCGTTCCGTCTGCACCAGGATTCACTGGTCGGCTGGGACATCGTTATCGTCGCGCGCAAAGGTTTGGGTGATGTAGAAAACCCCGAATTGATTCAGCATTTCGGCAAACTCTGGAAGCGTCTGGCACGCAACAAGCCCGTTCCGGCAGTCAAAACCGAAACTGTAGGGGTAGACAGTACCGATGCGTAAACTGGCCCTCGTTCCGATCCAGTTTTATCGCTATGCCATTAGTCCTTTAATGGCCAGCCACTGTCGCTTCTACCCCAGTTGTTCCTGCTACGCGTATGAAGCCATTGAAAATCATGGCCTTCTGCGCGGTGGCTGGCTGACCTTTCGTCGTTTAGGTCGCTGTCATCCGTGGAATCCCGGTGGTTATGACCCGGTTCCACCTGTCCCTACCTCCCGTTCTTCTTCGATGGCCGAGTAATCATGGATATCAAACGCACGATCCTGATCGTCGCCCTGGCAATCGTGTCCTACGTCATGGTTCTTAAATGGAACCAGGATTATGGCCAGGCTGCCCTGCCGACTCAGAATGTTGCTTCCAGTACGACTACATCCGGTTTGCCGGACACCGCCACTGGCACAAATGCTGCCAGTGACGATATTCCGCGCGCCGCCAGCGATACCAGCGCACCTGCCGAAACGCCGGTCGCCGCCAGCAAGGATCTGATTCAGGTCAAGACCGATGTGCTCGATCTGGCGATCGATCCACAGGGTGGCGACGTTGCGCAACTGACTCTGCCTTTGTATCCACGTCGTCAGGATCGTCCTGACGTTCCGTTCCAGCTGTTCGATAACGGCGGCGAACGTGTATATCTGGCGCAAAGCGGTCTGATCGGTACCAACGGCCCGGATGCAAACCCGGCCGGTCGTCCGGTTTATTCCTCGGAGAAGAAGGTTTACCAACTGGCTGACGGTCAGGATCAACTCGTCGTTGACCTGAAATTCAGCAAGGACGGCGTCAACTACATCAAGCGTTTCACCATGAAACGTGGCCTGTACGACGTCGCTGTCTCCTACATTGTGGATAACCAGAGCGCTCAGCCCTGGAACGGCGCAATGTTTGCCCAGTTGAAGCGCGACGCCAGCGCTGATCCTTCGTCGACCACGGCTACTGGCACCGCGACTTACCTGGGCGCCGCCCTGTGGACAAGTTCCGAGCCGTACAAGAAAGTGTCGATGAAGGACATGGACAAGGCGCAGCTCAAGGAAACCGTCACCGGTGGTTGGGTAGCCTGGCTGCAGCACTACTTCGTGACTGCGTGGATTCCGGCCAAGGGCGAGAACAATATCGTCCAGACCCGTAAAGACAGCAAAGGCAACTACATCATCGGTTACACCGGTCCGACTCTGACCGCTGCTCCAGGTGCAAAAGTTGAAACCAGCGCTGTGCTGTACGCAGGTCCGAAAAGCCAGGCTGTGTTGAAAGAGTTGTCCCCAGGTCTGGAACTGACCGTCGACTACGGCATTCTGTGGTTCATTGCCCAGCCGATCTTCTGGCTGCTGCAACATATCCACGCCATTGTCGGTAACTGGGGCTGGTCGATCATCTTCCTGACCATGCTGATCAAAGGGATCTTCTTCCCGCTGTCGGCCGCCAGCTACAAATCGATGGCGCGCATGCGTGCCGTGGCTCCGAAACTGGCTGCGCTGAAAGAGCAACATGGCGATGACCGGCAGAAAATGTCGCAGGCCATGATGGAGCTGTACAAGAAAGAGAAGATCAATCCACTGGGCGGCTGCTTGCCGATCCTCGTGCAGATGCCGGTCTTCCTGTCGCTGTACTGGGTTCTGCTGGAAAGCGTGGAAATGCGCCAGGCGCCGTTCATGCTGTGGATCACTGACCTGTCGATCAAGGATCCGTTCTTCATTCTGCCGATCATCATGGGCGCAACCATGTTCATCCAGCAGCAGCTGAACCCGACGCCTCCGGATCCGATGCAGGCGAAGGTCATGAAAATGATGCCAATCATCTTCACCTTCTTCTTCCTGTGGTTCCCGGCGGGCCTGGTACTGTACTGGGTTGTGAACAACTGCCTGTCGATTGCACAACAGTGGTACATCACGCGTAAGATCGAAGCGGCGACGAAAAAAGCCGAGGCGTAACTTGCACTGTGGATAACACCACTCAAAGCGCCCCCTAGTGGGGCGTTTTGCTATCTGCCACTTTTGTCTGGATGCCGCTTTATGAGCACACCCCGTGAAACCATCGCCGCTGTCGCCACCGCTCAAGGGCGCGGCGGTGTGGGCATCGTCCGTATTTCCGGGCCGTTGGCCAGCGTTGCGGCAATAGCCATCAGCGGCCGAGAACTGAAACCACGTTACGCTCATTACGGGCCGTTTTTCAGTGACGACCAGCAGGTGCTGGACGAAGGTCTGGCTTTGTATTTTCCGGGTCCGAACTCGTTTACCGGCGAAGACGTCTTGGAATTGCAGGGCCATGGCGGCCCGATCGTTCTGGACATGTTGCTCAAGCGTTGTCTGGAACTGGGCTGCCGTCTGGCCCGTCCAGGTGAATTCAGCGAGCGCGCCTTCCTCAATGACAAACTCGATCTGGCCCAGGCCGAGGCAATTGCCGATTTGATCGAAGCCAGTTCTGCACAGGCTGCGCGCAATGCATTGCGTTCATTACAGGGTGCGTTTTCTCAGCGTGTGCATAACTTGACCGAGCAACTGATCGGTCTGCGTATCTACGTCGAAGCCGCCATCGACTTCCCGGAAGAGGAAATCGACTTTCTCGCCGACGGTCATGTATTGGGCATGCTCGATAAGGTACGCGATGAGTTATCCACAGTGCTGCGCGAAGCGGGGCAGGGCGCATTGTTGCGTGATGGTATGACAGTCGTCATCGCTGGGCGGCCGAATGCCGGTAAATCCAGCCTGTTGAATGCATTGGCCGGTCGCGAAGCCGCCATCGTCACCGAGATTGCCGGTACTACGCGGGATATCTTGCGCGAACATATCCACATCGACGGGATGCCGTTGCATGTGGTCGATACTGCAGGACTGCGTGACACCGATGATCATGTGGAAAAGATCGGTGTGGAACGGGCGTTGAAAGCCATTGGTGAAGCGGATCGGGTTTTGCTGGTGGTCGATGCGACTGCACCGGAGGCACTGGATCCTTTTGCCTTATGGCCAGAATTCCTCGAATCACGACCGGATCCGGCGAAAGTCACCCTGATCCGGAACAAAGCCGATCTGACCGGTGAAGCGATTGCTCTGGAAACCAGTGACGACGGCCACGTGACCATCAGTCTCAGCGCCAAGTCCGCTGAAGGCCTCGACCTGCTGCGTGATCATCTAAAGGCGTGCATGGGTTACGAGCAGACCTCGGAAAGCAGCTTCAGCGCACGTCGCCGGCATCTGGAGGCACTGCGCCACGCCAGCGCGGCATTGGAACATGGCCGCGCGCAACTGACCCTGGCGGGCGCTGGGGAGTTGCTCGCTGAGGATTTGCGCCAGGCTCAACATTCCCTGGGTGAAATTACCGGGGCGTTCAGTTCTGATGATTTGCTCGGACGGATTTTCTCCAGCTTCTGCATTGGCAAATAAAAGAGGGGGCTGTGGATAATTCATCCACAGCCCCTTTTTTGTTCACCAGTTATAGGACACCGTACCGAGCAAAGTACGATCCTCGCCCCAGTAACAGCGACCTGCATCGTTGCATCCCGAAACGTATTCCTTATCGAACAGGTTCTTCGCGTTCAGATCGACACTCCAGTGTGTATCGATCTGATATCCAACCGCCGCGTCGACCAATGTCACGTCGCCGGCATCCAGTTTTCCGTAGAGAGAAGGCGAAGTGTAGGCAAACGCACTGTCGAAATAACGCACGCCACCGGCCACATACAAGCCTTTCAAATCACCGTCGAGGAAGCGATATTTCGCCCAGGCCGACGCTTGATTACGCGGCACGCCGGTCATTTGGTGGCCCTTGACCAGCGACGTCGCCGAATCCTTGGTAATTTTTGCGTCGGTGTAGGTATAAGCCGCCGTGACATTGAGGTTCTGCGTCAAATTACTGTTGAGTTCCAGCTCCACCCCTTTGGCGCGGCTTTCGCCCACCTGGCGATAGGTTGACGTCGTTGCGTCGAAATAGGTGTCGTCCTTCTTGCGCAGGTCATACACCGAAGCGGTGAAAGCGGTGTCCCAGCCCATCGGTTCGTACTTCAAACCCACTTCGTACTGGCTGCTGGTGATCGGATCAAGCGGTGCGCCGGCATTGGAAATCTGCTGCACCGGCACGAACGCTGTTGAATAGCTGACATACGGCGTCATGCCGTTGTCGAACTCATACATCACGCCGCCCTGATAGGTGAATTTCTTGTCCTCGGAGCTGATGTTGCTGCCTCGCGCCACCTTGTCGCGGAAGTCACTGTCGACCCAGTCCTGGCGCCCGCCCAGCAGGAACAGCCAGTGGTCGTACTTGCTCTGAATCTGTGCATAAACACCCTTCATCTGCTGCTCGAGCAAAGTGTTCTGCACGGCAATTGGCGTGGTCGGATCGCGCAGGTAAACCGGGTTATACACATCGATCGGCCCGACAACGCCGGCATTCCAGTCCTGGTTGAACGAGGTGCGATCGTAGCTGACGCCCAACAGCACGGTGTTTTCCAGCTCGCCCGCCTCGAACTTGCCTTCGAGCTGGTTATCCAGCGAATACACCATGGATTTGTTGAAGCGATCGTAAGCGGTCACGTTCAACCGCGTGCCGAAACCGGCGTTGTTCAGATTGCCCGGCCAGGTTTCGTGGCGGGTGATGCGCGACTGCATGTAGCGCGAGTTCTGGCGGAACTGCCAGTCGTCGTTGAACGAGTGGCTGAACTCGTAACCGCTGCTCCAGGTTTCCCGTTCGAAGGTATTCCAGTCCGGGTCGCCGAGCATTGTGTCTTTGGATAATTGGCCGTTGGGATTACTCAGCAACGTGCCGGCGGCCGGCAGGCCAAGCTCCATGTTGGTGTGGTCTTTCTGGTAGTTGGCCAGCAGCGTCAGCGTATTGAAATCGTCGAAGTTCAGGGTCAGCGAAGGGGCGATATAAATCCGGTCGTCAGGAACGTGCTCGGTCTGGGTATCGGATTTGCGCCCCTGCATCACCACGCGTCCGAGAACGTTGCCGTTGTCATTGAGCGGGCCGGAGACATCTACGCCGATTTGCCGGCGATTGTTCGAGCCATAGCCCAGTTGCACTTCGCCCTGAGGCGCGGCGGTCGGGCGTTTGCTGACCAGATTGACCAGACCGCCTGGCGCATTTTCGCCATACAGCAGCGAAGACGGGCCACGGAACACCTCGACCCGCTCAAGTCCGTACGGCTCGGTGCTGGTGTCATAGCGATTGCCCTGCACGCGCAGTCCATCGCGCAGCAAACCGTAGCCGTAATCGGTGGCGTTGAAACCACGGATATAGAACAGGTCGCCAGCCAGACTGTCACCGGCGGCAAAAGGTGGGGCGAAGATCCCCGGCACGTAGCCGAGTACGTCGGAGAGTGTCTGGGATTTCTGATCCTTGATGCGCTGCCCGGTCACCACTGACACGGAACGCGGTGTTTCCGACAGCGGCGTATTGGTTTTCGTACCGATCCGGCTGTTTTGCGCCTTGTAGCCGACGTCGGCGGTGTAATCCAGATTCATTGGATTACCCAACTGCGCATTGATGTTGGTCGGCGCCAGCTCCAGGGAGTCACCGCTGGGCACGTTCTGCAGAATGTAACTGCCGGGTGCTTGTGGCACTGCCTGTAAACCCGAGCCTTGCAGCAATTGAGCGAAACCTTGTTCGACGCTGAAATCGCCATTTAAACCGGCACTGCGCAAGCGGCTGGTCTGCTGCGGCGAGAACGACAGAATCACATTGGCGGCAGCGGCGAACTGGCTCAAGGCACTATCCAGCGGGCCGGCGGCAATGGCGAAGCGCTGGGATGTCGACGCCGCGAAGGCGCTGTTGCTGATCACCAGACAAGACGCAGCGCTGGCCATCAATAAGCTGCATGCAATGCAATGTGGAGAAAAGCGCTGACGGAACGTGGGAAGACGCATGTGTGGATTAGCCCTGAAGGTGGCGAAGAGCCGCGTTTATCGCGATTACCTGTAGGGCCGGGTCAGGGCGAAAAAAGATAACCCTGCTTGAAATTATTTTTCCCCAGGCATTTTTTGATCAAGCGCTATGGCTGATCGAGATCCAATAACGGCTGAAATAACGCACGTTGATTGGCAACGAGGCCTGAAGGTTGGCCAGCACTGCGTCGGTCGAATCGAGCCGGAAAGTCCCGGAGACCCGCAGATCCCGGGCGCGGCGATCACAATGCAATACACCACTGCGATAGCGTCCCAACTCCGCGATTACATCGCCCAGGCGCGCGTCGAAAACGATCAACTGGCCGTTGATCCAGGCCACTTCTGATGACTGGAAGGAATGACTGAGGCCGATGTGCCGACTATCGAAATCCGCGCCTTCGCCTGCTTTCAGAATGAGCGCAGCAGTGGATGACTGCGCGGGTTGAACGCTGACTCGATCTTCCAGCACCCCAACTCTGGTTGAGCTGGACATCTGATGCACCGAGAACCGGGTGCCCAAAGCTTGAATCCGCCCGTCGCGGGTTTGCACATAAAACGGCCGCTGATCGCCAAGCTTGCCGGTTTGGATGAGGATTTCACCGGCACGCAGTTGAATCAGGCGTTGCGCTGCGTCGAAAGAAACATCGATGGCCGAGTCGGTGTTGAGCTGGATCTGGCTGCCATCGGCCAGGCTGATGGTGCGACGCTGACCCACACCGGTTTTATAGTCGGCCCAAACGTTGCCGAGGGATGTGTGTCGTTGAGCACTCCAGCCAACGAAGCCTGTTCCCGCTGCGAGCAGCAACAGCTTGAGCACCTGCCGGCGGTGCTGACCAGTGTTATTGAGCGCACATCGTTTCAGATCCTGCGGCAGCGTACCGAGGTGGCGCTGCAATTGTTCCATCTGGTTCCACGCCGCCAGATGCGCTGGATCGCTGTCTATCCACAACTGCCAGGCCTTTTGTTCGGCAAGGCTCGGTGGCTGAGACTGAAACTGCACATACCAGCTGGCGGCAGTTTCCAATACCTGACGGTTTGCAGCGGCGGCCATCATGGCTGCGCCATGATCAGGGCGCACTCAGTCAGGGCGCGGATCATGTGTTTTTTTACTGTGGTCAGCGAGACTGTCAATTGCACGGCGATCTGTTGATAAGTCAGTCCGTCGACTTGCGAAAGCATGAAGATCTGCCGTGTTCGCGGACCCAGCCCGGTCAATGCTTTATCCACAGCGATCAGGGTTTCAATGATCAGCGCCCTGTCTTCTTCGCTAATGACTGACGCTTCCGGCCGAGCTGCGAGGGCCTGCAGATAAGCGCTTTCAATCGCCCTGCGTCTATAACGATCGATGACCAGGCCGCGCGCAATAGTCGTCAGGTAATCCCTCGGCTCACGAATATGAGCTGCATTGCGCGCCGCCAGAACTCGCAAAAACGTGTCATGCGCCACATCGGCTGCATCGCAGGCGTTGTGCAGTTTGCCCTTGAGCCAACCATACAGCCACGAATGATGTTGCTCGTAGATTTGCTCGATCGCAGCGGTGTGGGCGGGTAGGGGCATGGGAGAAACTGATGTTTTAATGATAATGGCTATTATTAGCTTCTGTTACGTCCTCTCACAATAGCCTTTTCATTTCCTGCCCTTGGCTTGCCGAGCGTCACTAATCCCTAGCTGACGCTTTTTTTGCGTCCGGAAAAAGACATGTTGGCGATTTTCTGTGGACTAAGCCCTGTGAATAACTGCTCCTGAGGTCAGTTGATAAAGGGGGTTGAAAACTGGATATAACCCGCTCTGTGGATAACCATCCCTTTCATCCACAGGCTTACACCGGTTATCCAAGGGCCTCATTGCCACATGAGCACAGGGTTTTTAATCTCTGTACACATTGTAATACATGGCCTGTAGCGATCTATCCACAGAAATGGTGCTCAGTAAGAATAAACATAAAAACAAAGGTTTTATAAATTTCTCTCTTTTTTATTTTTTTTAACCTCGAGTTCTCCACAGCTGGTTAAATTTTGTGCAAAGGGTTCTTTAGAAAGGGCGAAGTCCCTATACTTGCCGACCAGGTCCAGAAACCTGGTTTCAATATTTCCTGAATGACCTACTTAAGCAGGCACGAGGTGCGTGGTGGATTTCCCTTCCCGTTTTGAAGTGATCGTCATCGGCGGCGGTCATGCCGGTACCGAGGCAGCACTGGCGTCAGCACGCATGGGGGCAAAAACCCTGTTGCTGACGCATAACGTGGAAACCCTCGGCGCCATGAGTTGCAACCCGGCCATCGGTGGCATCGGCAAAAGCCATCTGGTCAAGGAAATCGATGCCCTCGGCGGCGCGATGGCCATGGCTACCGACAAGGGCGGCATCCAGTTTCGCGTGTTGAACAGCCGCAAAGGCCCGGCAGTACGGGCCACCCGTGCGCAAGCCGACCGAATTCTCTATAAGGCCGCTGTCCGCGAAATCCTGGAAAACCAGCCAAACCTGTGGATATTTCAACAGGCTGCTGACGACCTGATCGTCGAGCAGGAGCAAGTCCGTGGTGTGGTTACACAGATGGGGCTGCGTTTCTTCGCCGATTCCGTGGTGTTGACCACCGGTACATTCCTCGGCGGACTTATCCACATCGGTTTGCAGAATTTCTCCGGCGGTCGCGCCGGTGATCCACCGTCGATTGCTCTGGCCCACCGTCTGCGTGAGTTGCCATTGCGTGTCGGGCGCCTGAAGACCGGTACACCGCCGCGTATTGATGGCAAATCTGTGGATTTCTCGGTGATGACCGAGCAGCCGGGTGACACTCCGATCCCGGTGATGTCGTTCATGGGCAGCAAGGAGCAGCATCCGCGCCAGGTCAGTTGCTGGATTACCCATACCAATGCGCGTACCCACGAAATCATCGCGGCGAATCTTGATCGTTCGCCGATGTATTCCGCTGCCGGTGAAATCGAAGGTGTCGGCCCGCGTTATTGCCCGTCGATCGAAGACAAGATTCATCGCTTTGCCGACAAGGAAAGCCATCAGGTGTTCATCGAACCGGAAGGTCTGACCACCCATGAGCTGTATCCGAACGGGATATCCACAAGCCTGCCGTTCGACGTGCAATTGCAGATCGTGCAATCGATCCGCGGTATGGAAAACGCGCACATCGTGCGTCCGGGTTATGCGATCGAGTACGACTACTTCGATCCCCGCGATCTGAAGTACAGTCTGGAAACCAAAGTCATCGGCGGTCTGTTCTTCGCCGGGCAGATCAACGGCACCACCGGTTACGAAGAAGCCGGCGCTCAAGGTCTGCTCGCCGGCGCCAACGCTGCGCTGCGGGCCAAGGGCAAAGAAGCCTGGTGTCCGCGCCGCGATGAAGCGTACATCGGCGTTCTGGTCGACGACCTGATCACCCTCGGTACCCAAGAGCCGTACCGCATGTTCACCTCTCGCGCCGAGTACCGCCTGATTCTGCGCGAAGACAACGCCGACCTGCGTCTGACCGAAAAAGGGCGCGAGCTCGGTCTGGTCGATGACGCGCGCTGGGCGGCCTTCTGCAAGAAACGCGAAAGCATTGAGCTTGAAGAGCAGCGCCTGAAAAGCACTTGGGTGCGGCCGAACACCCCGCAGGGCGATGCGATTGCCGAGAAATTCGGCACACCGCTGACTCACGAATACAACCTGCTCAACCTGTTGAGCCGTCCGGAAATCGATTACTCCGGTCTGGTCGAAGTGACCGGGCAGGGCGCCGAAGATCCGCAGGTCGCCGAGCAGGTCGAGATCAAGACCAAATACGCCGGTTACATCGACCGCCAACAGGACGAAATCGCCCGTCTGCGCGCCAGCGAAGACACGAAATTGCCTGTGGATATCGATTACACCAACATCTCCGGTCTGTCCAAGGAGATCCAGAGCAAGCTCGGCGCCACACGTCCTGAAACGCTGGGCCAGGCTTCGCGGATTCCTGGCGTAACCCCGGCAGCGATTTCGCTGTTGATGATTCATTTGAAAAAACGCGGCGCGGGCCGTCAGTTGGAGCAAAGCGCTTGAGTGCCAAGGTCACTTCGCAACACGCCGAAGAGTTATCCACAGGAGCCCGCGAGCTCGGTGTCAATCTCACAGAAACCCAGCACGAATTGCTGCTGGGTTATCTGGCCCTGTTGATCAAATGGAACCAGGCCTACAACCTGACCGCCGTGCGCGATCCTGATGAAATGGTTTCGCGGCACTTGCTCGATAGTCTCAGCGTGATGTCGTTCATCGAAAACGGTCGCTGGCTCGATGTCGGCAGTGGCGGTGGCATGCCTGGTATCCCGCTGGCGATCCTGTACCCGGACTCGCAAGTGACCTGTCTGGACAGCAACGGCAAGAAAACCCGCTTTCTGACTCAGGTCAAACTGGAGCTGAAGCTGGATAACCTGCAAGTTATCCACAGTCGCGTCGAAGCGTTCCAGCCTGCGCAACCATTCAACGGGATCATTTCCCGGGCCTTCAGCAGCATGGAAAACTTCACCAACTGGACTCGCCACTTGGGCGATGCCGATACACGCTGGCTGGCAATGAAGGGCGTTCATCCGGCCGATGAGCTGGTAGCATTGCCGGCAGATTTCAAACTCGATAGCGAACACGCCCTGGCCGTCCCCGGTTGCCAAGGCCAACGCCATCTGCTGATACTGCGCCGCACGGCATGATTGGGAACACAAGCAAGAATGGCTAAGGTATTCGCGATAGCGAACCAGAAGGGTGGTGTGGGCAAAACCACCACCTGCATCAACCTCGCAGCATCCCTGGTCGCGACCAAGCGACGGGTGCTGTTGATCGATCTCGATCCACAGGGCAACGCCACCATGGGTAGCGGTGTGGATAAACATGGTCTGGAAAACTCGGTCTACGATCTGCTGATCGGTGAATGCGATCTGGGTCAGGCCATGCACTTCTCCGAGCACGGCGGTTATCAATTGCTGCCGGCCAACCGCGATCTGACCGCGGCCGAAGTGGTGCTGCTGGAAATGCAGATGAAGGAAAGCCGTCTGCGCAGCGCGCTGGCGCCGATCCGTGACAACTACGATTACATTTTGATCGACTGCCCACCGTCGCTGTCGATGCTCACACTCAACGCACTGGTCGCCGCTGACGGGGTGATTATCCCCATGCAGTGCGAATACTTTGCGCTGGAAGGTTTGAGCGACCTTGTGGATAACATCAAGCGCATCGCCGAGCTGCTCAACCCGAACCTGAAAGTCGAAGGCCTGCTGCGGACCATGTACGACCCGCGCCTGAGCCTAATGAACGATGTTTCGGCGCAGCTCAAGGAACACTTCGGCGATCAGCTGTACGACACGGTGATCCCGCGCAACATTCGCCTGGCCGAAGCACCGAGCTACGGCATGCCGGCGCTGGCTTACGACAAGCAATCGCGTGGTGCCCTGGCCTATCTGGCTCTGGCAGGCGAGATGGTTCGTCGTCAGCGCAAAAATTCACGCATTGCTGCTGCTCAGCCAACTTAAGGAATCCCCATGGCCGTCAAGAAACGAGGTCTCGGACGTGGACTGGATGCACTGCTGAGTGGTCCGACGGTCAGCGCGCTGGAAGAACAAGCCGCGCAGGCCGACACCCGCGAACTGCAACACCTGCCGCTGGACCTGCTGCAGCGCGGCAAATATCAGCCGCGCCGTGACATGGACCCGCAGGCCCTGGAAGAGCTGGCGCAGTCGATCAAGGCCCAAGGTGTGATGCAGCCGATCGTGGTGCGCCCGATTGGCGGCGGTCGCTTCGAGATCATTGCCGGTGAACGCCGCTGGCGCGCCAGTCAGCAGGCCGGGCAGGAAACCATCCCGGCGATGGTTCGCGATGTGCCGGATGAAACCGCCATTGCGATTGCGCTGATCGAGAACATCCAGCGCGAAGATCTCAATCCGATCGAAGAAGCCGTCGCCTTGCAGCGCTTGCAGCAGGAATTCCAGCTGACTCAGCAGCAGGTTGCCGAGGCTGTGGGTAAGTCGCGGGTGACTGTGGCTAACCTGTTGCGACTTATTGCACTGCCTGAAGTGATCAAGACAATGCTGTCGCACGGTGACCTGGAAATGGGTCACGCGCGTGCCTTGCTCGGTCTGCCGGACAATCAGCAGGTCGAAGGGGCGCGACATGTTGTCGCACGAGGACTGACCGTGCGCCAAACTGAGGCACTGGTTCGTCAGTGGTTGAGTGGCAAACCGGAGCCTGTGGAAGCTGCAAAACCTGACCCGGACATCGCTCGCCTCGAGCAGCGTTTGGCCGAGCGCCTAGGCTCTGCGGTGCAGATTCGCCATGGCAAGAAGGGCAAGGGCCAATTGGTGATTGGTTATAACTCGCTCGACGAGCTTCAAGGTGTGCTCGCACACATCCGCTGAAACATTTCCTCATGTAGCGCGCAGTCGGAAATCACTACCTGACAGTTGAATAGGGGCAGAACCGCCCCTATACTCTGCGCGCATTTTGTCGGCACAAATTATGCCAAGTTATTGGATTTCGGCAGCCGACCATTGGAGAGCAACTGTGATGGGAACCCGCACGCCAAACCGCTTGCCTTTCCATCGCCTGGCGGTTTTTCCGGTGTTGATGGCTCAATTTGTCATTCTGCTCATTGCCGCTTTGGCGCTCTGGCAATGGCATGGAGTCGTTGCCGGATACTCGGGACTTTGCGGAGGCCTGATAGCCTTGCTGCCCAATGTTTATTTCGCTCACAGGGCATTTCGGTTTTCCGGCGCCCGAGCAGCCCAGTCCATCGTCCGGTCTTTTTATGCCGGCGAGGCAGGCAAACTTATTTTGACGGCAGTGCTGTTTGCACTGGTGTTCGCAGGTGTGAAGCCACTGGCGCCGATCGCAGTATTCGGCGTGTTCGTGCTGACGCAGTCGGTCAGCTGGTTCGCTCCCCTGCTGATGAGAACAAGACTTTCGAGACCTTAGGGCGTTTGAGGCAACCATGGCAGAGACAACCGCTTCGGGCTATATCCAGCACCACTTGCAGAACCTGACTTTCGGTCAGCTACCCAACGGCGGCTGGGGCTTTGCCCACACCGCAGCAGAAGCCAAGGAAATGGGCTTCTGGGCTTTCCACGTCGATACCCTCGGCTGGTCGGTCGCGCTGGGTCTGATCTTCGTTCTTCTTTTCCGCATGGCGGCAAAGAAAGCGACTTCGGGTCAGCCGGGTGCCTTGCAGAACTTCGTTGAAGTATTGGTCGAATTCGTCGATGGCAGCGTGAAAGACAGCTTCCATGGCCGTAGCCCGGTGATTGCACCGCTGGCACTGACCATCTTCGTCTGGGTGTTCCTGATGAACGCCGTCGACCTGGTACCGGTCGACTGGATTCCTCAGCTGGCCATCCTGATCTCCGGCGATGCCCACATCCCGTTCCGCGCCGTGTCGACTACCGACCCGAACGCGACTCTGGGCATGGCGTTCTCGGTGTTCGCACTGATCATTTTCTACAGCATCAAGGTCAAGGGCATCGGCGGCTTCATCGGCGAACTGACCCTGCACCCGTTCGGCAGCAAGAACATCTTCGTTCAGGCCCTGCTGATCCCGGTGAACTTCCTGCTGGAATTCGTCACCCTGATCGCCAAGCCGATCTCTCTGGCTCTGCGTCTGTTCGGCAACATGTATGCCGGCGAGCTGGTGTTCATTCTGATCGCTGTGATGTTCGGCAGCGGCCTGCTCTGGCTCAGCGGCCTGGGCGTTGTTCTGCAGTGGGCGTGGGCTGTATTCCACATCCTGATCATCACCCTGCAGGCGTTCATCTTCATGATGCTGACCATCGTCTACCTGTCGATGGCGCACGAAGAAAACCATTAAGACCAGTCTCGACTAGTCTGATGTTCCTCCCGGTCAAACGGGAGGGAGCTCCTTGCGGGGCAGCTGAAACGATTTGTTTTACCGCTTTAATCTAAAAAACCTAAACCATACGACGTAAAAGTCGGGAGGAAAGATGGAAACTGTAGTTGGTCTAACCGCTATCGCTGTTGCACTGTTGATCGGCCTGGGCGCACTGGGTACCGCAATTGGTTTCGGCCTGCTGGGCGGCAAGTTCCTGGAAGGCGCAGCGCGTCAGCCAGAAATGGTTCCAATGCTGCAAGTGAAAATGTTCATCGTTGCCGGTCTGCTCGACGCCGTAACCATGATCGGTGTTGGTATCGCTCTGTTCTTCACCTTTGCGAACCCGTTCGTTGGTCAGATCGCTGGCTGATTACTCGGATCTTCCGGGTAATTTGGTGTGATGGACAACGTAACTGCGAGGTGTTGGCGTGAACATTAATGCGACCCTGATTGGCCAGTCCGTTGCGTTCCTGATTTTTGTACTGTTCTGCATGAAGTATGTATGGCCTCCGGTCATCGCTGCTCTGCACGAACGTCAAAAGAAGATCGCTGATGGTCTGGACGCTGCCAGCCGTGCAGCTCGCGACCTGGAGTTGGCCCAAGAGAAAGCGGGTCAGCAACTGCGCGAAGCGAAAGCTCAGGCAGCTGAAATCATCGAGCAAGCCAAGAAACGCGGTAACCAGATCGTCGAAGAGGCTGTTGAAAAAGCCCGTATCGACGCTGACCGTGTGAAGGTTCAGGCTCAAGCCGAGATCGAACAGGAACTGAACAGCGTCAAAGACAAGCTGCGTGCCCAAGTGGGCTTGCTGGCTGTTGGCGGCGCCGAGAAGATCCTGGGTGCCACAATCGATCAAAACGCGCACGCAGAGCTGGTTAACCAACTGGCTGCTGAAATCTAAGCGAGGGCGATCATGGCAGAACTGACCACGTTGGCCCGACCTTACGCTAAGGCGGCCTTCGAGCACGCTCAGGCCCACCAGCAACTGGCCAATTGGTCAGCCATGCTCGGCCTGGCAGCAGCGGTGTCGCAAGACGACACCCTGCAGCGCGTGCTCAAGGCCCCGCGACTGACGAGCGCAGAAAAGGCCGCCACGTTCATTGACGTGTGCGGCGACAAGTTTGATGAAAAGGCACGCAATTTCATCAACGTCGTTGCCGAGAACGACCGTCTCCTGCTTCTGCCGGAGATCGCCGCTCTGTTCGACCTGTACAAGGCCGAACAAGAGAAATCGGTAGACGTTGAAGTAACCAGTGCATTTGCATTGAACCAAGAACAGCAAGACAAACTCGCCAAGGTTCTCAGTGCACGACTCAACCGGGAAGTGCGCCTGCAAGTTGCGGAGGACGCTGCCTTGATTGGTGGTGTCGTGATCCGCGCCGGCGACCTGGTTATCGATGGCTCGATTCGCGGCAAAATCGCGAAACTTGCCGAAGCATTGAAATCTTGAGTTTGAAGGGGCAGCAGAGCAATGCAGCAACTCAATCCTTCCGAAATAAGTGAAATTATCAAGGGCCGCATCGACAAGCTCGATGTGACCTCCCAAGCCCGTAACGAAGGCACTGTCGTCAGCGTATCTGACGGCATCGTGCGGATTCACGGTCTGGCCGACGTCATGTACGGCGAGATGATCGAGTTTCCGGGCGGCGTCTACGGTATGGCCCTCAACCTGGAGCAGGACTCCGTAGGTGCCGTGGTATTGGGCTCCTACCAGTCGCTGGCTGAAGGCATGAGCGCCAAGTGCACCGGCCGCATCCTCGAAGTTCCTGTTGGTAAGGAATTGCTGGGCCGCGTAGTCGATGCTCTGGGTAACCCTGTTGACGGCAAAGGTCCACTGGGCAACACCGAGACCGACGCGGTCGAGAAAGTTGCTCCGGGCGTGATCTGGCGTAAGTCGGTAGACCAGCCTGTACAGACTGGCTACAAGGCTGTCGATGCCATGATCCCTGTCGGCCGTGGCCAGCGTGAGCTGATCATCGGTGACCGTCAGATCGGTAAAACCGCTCTGGCGATCGACGCGATCATCAACCAGAAAGACAGCGGCATTTTCTGCGTCTACGTAGCCATCGGTCAGAAGCAATCGACCATCGCCAACGTGGTTCGCAAGCTGGAAGAAAACGGCGCCCTGGCCAACACGATCATCGTGGCTGCCAGTGCTTCGGAATCTCCTGCGCTGCAATTCCTGGCACCGTACTCCGGTTGCACCATGGGTGAATTCTTCCGCGACCGCGGTGAAGACGCGCTGATCGTTTATGACGATCTGTCCAAGCAGGCAGTGGCTTACCGCCAGATTTCCCTGCTGCTGCGCCGTCCACCAGGCCGTGAAGCTTACCCAGGCGACGTGTTCTATCTCCACTCCCGTCTGCTGGAGCGCGCATCCCGCGTTTCGGAAGAATACGTAGAGAAGTTCACCAACGGCGCAGTGACCGGAAAAACCGGTTCCCTGACCGCACTGCCGATCATCGAAACCCAGGCTGGCGACGTTTCCGCGTTCGTTCCGACCAACGTGATTTCCATCACCGACGGTCAGATCTTCCTGGAATCGGCCATGTTCAACTCGGGCATCCGCCCTGCAGTGAACGCCGGTGTTTCGGTATCCCGTGTGGGTGGTGCCGCTCAGACCAAGATCATCAAGAAGCTCTCCGGTGGTATCCGTACCGCTCTGGCTCAGTACCGTGAACTGGCGGCATTCGCCCAGTTCGCTTCTGACCTGGACGAAGCGACCCGCAAGCAACTTGAGCATGGTCAGCGCGTTACCGAGCTGATGAAGCAGAAGCAATACGCACCAATGTCGATCGCTGACATGGCGCTGTCGCTGTATGCCGCTGAGCGTGGGTTCCTGACTGACATTGAAATCGCCAAGGTCGGCAGCTTCGAACAAGCGCTGATTGCTTTCTTCAACCGCGATCACGCCGATTTGATGGCCAAGATCAACGTTAAAGGTGACTTCAATGACGAAATCGACGCTGGCATGAAAGCCGGTATCGAGAAGTTCAAGGCCACCCAAACCTGGTAAGCCGCAGCGGGAGCCGCGAGGCTCCCGCTTGCTAACCTGATAGGTGTTACATGGCAGGCGCAAAAGAGATTCGCAGTAAGATTGCGAGCATCAAAAGCACGCAAAAGATTACCAGCGCCATGGAAAAAGTGGCGGTCAGCAAAATGCGCAAGGCACAAATGCGCATGGCTGCTAGCCGTCCTTATGCGGAGCGTATCCGCCAGGTAATTGGGCATCTGGCCAACGCCAACCCGGAATACCGCCACCCGTTCATGATCGACCGCGAAATCAAGCGCGTCGGTTATGTCGTCGTGAGCAGTGACCGTGGTCTGTGCGGCGGCTTGAACACCAACCTGTTCAAGGCCCTGGTCAAGGACATGGCGGTAAACCGCGAAAACGGCGTCGAGATTGATCTGTGTGTAGTCGGTAGCAAGGGTGCGGCCTTTTTCCGCAACTTCGGCGGTAACGTCGTTGCAGCTATCAGCCACCTGGGTGAAGAGCCGTCGATCAATGACCTGATCGGCAGCGTCAAGGTGATGCTGGATGCCTACCTGGACGGCCGTATCGACCGCCTGTCCGTGGTGTCCAACAAGTTCATCAACACCATGACGCAACAGCCTACCGTGGAGCAGTTGATTCCACTGGTGGCAACCCCGGATCAGGATCTCAAGCACCACTGGGACTATCTCTACGAACCGGACGCCAAAGAGCTGCTTGACGGCTTGATGGTCCGTTACGTCGAGTCGCAGGTCTACCAGGCGGTGGTCGAGAACAACGCGGCTGAACAGGCTGCGCGGATGATCGCGATGAAGAACGCTACCGACAACGCCGGTGATTTGATCAGCGATTTGCAGCTGATCTACAACAAGGCGCGTCAGGCTGCGATCACCCAAGAGATCTCGGAAATCGTCGGCGGCGCTGCCGCGGTTTAACGGTTCAAATATTCAGAGGATCCAGCTATGAGTAGCGGACGTATCGTTCAAATCATCGGCGCCGTTATCGACGTGGAATTTCCACGCGACAGCGTACCGAGCATCTACAACGCGCTGACTGTACAAAGCGCGGCCGCAACCACTCTGGAAGTTCAGCAGCAGCTGGGCGACGGCGTGGTGCGTACCATTGCGATGGGTTCCACCGAGGGCTTGAAGCGCGGTCTGGAAGTCACCGACTCTGGCGCAGCCATCTCCGTACCGGTCGGTAAAGCGACCCTGGGCCGGATCATGGACGTCCTCGGTAACCCGATCGACGAAGCTGGCCCGATCGACACCGAAGAGCGCTGGGGCATTCACCGCGCAGCACCTTCGTTCGCCGAGCAAGCAGGCGGCAACGACCTGCTGGAAACCGGCATCAAGGTTATCGACCTGGTCTGCCCGTTCGCCAAGGGCGGTAAAGTCGGTCTGTTCGGTGGTGCCGGTGTAGGCAAAACCGTAAACATGATGGAACTGATCCGTAACATCGCCATCGAGCACAGCGGTTATTCCGTGTTCGCCGGTGTGGGTGAGCGTACTCGTGAGGGTAACGACTTCTACCACGAGATGAAGGACTCCAACGTTCTGGACAAAGTGGCACTGGTTTACGGTCAGATGAACGAGCCGCCGGGAAACCGTCTGCGCGTAGCACTGACCGGCCTGACCATGGCCGAGAAGTTCCGTGACGAAGGTAACGACGTTCTGCTGTTCGTCGACAACATCTATCGTTACACCCTGGCCGGTACTGAAGTATCCGCACTGCTGGGCCGTATGCCTTCGGCAGTAGGTTACCAGCCGACCCTGGCTGAAGAGATGGGCGTTCTGCAGGAACGTATCACTTCGACCAAGGAAGGTTCGATCACCTCGATCCAGGCGGTATACGTACCTGCGGACGACTTGACCGACCCGTCGCCAGCGACCACCTTCGCCCACTTGGACGCCACCGTCGTTCTGTCCCGTGACATCGCTTCCCTGGGTATCTACCCGGCGGTAGATCCACTGGATTCGACTTCGCGCCAGCTGGACCCGAACGTGATCGGTCAGGACCACTACGACACCGCTCGCGGCGTTCAGTATGTTCTGCAGCGTTACAAAGAGCTGAAAGACATCATCGCGATCCTGGGTATGGACGAGCTGTCGGAAGCCGACAAACAGTTGGTTAACCGTGCTCGTAAGATCCAGCGCTTCTTGTCGCAGCCGTTCTTCGTGGCTGAAGTCTTCACCGGTGCTTCGGGTAAATACGTTTCCCTGAAAGACACCATTGCTGGCTTCAAAGGCATCCTCAACGGTGACTACGACCACCTGCCAGAACAAGCGTTCTACATGGTTGGCGGCATCGAAGAAGCGATCGAGAAAGCCAAGAAACTGTAATCCCGGCGCCCGGCAACGGGCGCTAATTTAGGTTGAGGCAATCAGATGGCTATGACAGTCCATTGCGATATCGTCAGCGCGGAAGGGGAAATCTTTTCCGGCCTGGTCGAGATGGTGATTGCGCACGGTGCACTGGGTGATCTTGGTATCGCTCTGGGTCACGCGCCGCTGATCACTAATCTCAAGCCGGGTCCGATCCGCCTGATCAAGCAAGGCGGGGAAGCCGAGGTGTTCTACATCTCCGGTGGTTTCCTCGAGGTTCAGCCGAACATGGTCAAGGTACTTGCCGATACCGTGCAACGTGCCGCCGACCTGGATGAAGCTCAGGCTCAGGCAGCTCTCAAGGCTGCCGAGAATGCCCTGAACGAAAAAGGCGCGGACTTCGATTACGGCGCCGCTGCCACTCGTCTGGCCGAGGCTGCAGCCCAGCTGCGCACCGTCCAGCAGATCCGCAAGAAGTTTGGCGGTTAATCCGTCATCCGCTTGTTGTGCGATTGATAAAAAAGGGTAGCCTCGGCTACCCTTTTTTCTTTTCCGAATTTCAAACCCGGTCGCAGTTGCTGACCACCCAGGATTGGTAGCCAGTCATGTCTCTCGAAATCGTTATCCTCGCGGCCGGTCAAGGCACTCGCATGCGCTCGGCGCTGCCCAAAGTGCTGCACCCGATTGCCGGCAACTCCATGCTCGGTCATGTTATCCACAGCGCTCGGCAACTTGATCCACAACGCATTCACGTGGTGATCGGTCACGGTGCCGATGTGGTGCGTGAGCGGCTGGCAGCTGATGACCTGAATTTTGTGTTGCAGGACAAGCAACTGGGCACTGGCCATGCCACCGCCCAAGCGGTGCCGTTCATTGATGCCGACACTGTGCTGATTCTTTACGGCGATGTGCCGCTGATTGAAGTCGATACCCTGCAACGTCTGCTCAAGCATGTCGTGCCGGGCCAGATGGGTTTGCTCACTGTCGAGCTGGATGACCCGACCGGTTACGGCCGCATCGTGCGTGATGCTGACGGCAAGGTCGCGGCAATCGTCGAGCACAAAGACGCCAGCGAAGCGCAACGTGCGATCACCGAAGGCAACACCGGCATCCTCGCTGTGCCGGCCAATCGCCTGGCGGACTGGATGAGTCGCCTGTCGAACAATAACGCGCAGGGCGAGTACTACCTTACCGACGTGATCGAAATGGCGGTCAGCGATGGTCTGGTGGTTGCCACCGAACAGCCGCACGACCCGATGGAAGTGCAGGGCGCCAACGATCGCAAGCAGCTCTCTGAACTGGAGCGTCATTACCAGTTGCGCGCCGGCCGCCGCCTGATGGCTGAGGGCGTGACCCTGCGTGACCCGGCCCGCTTCGACGTACGCGGCGAAGTCAGCGTCGGTCGCGATGTGCTGATCGACATCAACGTGATCCTCGAAGGCAAGGTCATCATCGAAGACGACGTACAGATCGGCCCGAACTGCGTGATCAAGGACAGCACCCTGCGCAAAGGCGTGGTAATCAAGGCCAACAGTCATATAGAAGGCGCCATTCTCGGTGAAGGCAGTGACGCTGGTCCCTTCGCGCGGTTACGCCCGGGCACTGTGCTCGAAGCGCGCGCCCATGTGGGTAACTTCGTTGAGCTGAAAAATGCACACATGGGCGAGGGTGCCAAGGCTGGCCATCTGACCTATCTGGGCGATGCAGAAATCGGCGCACGCACCAACATCGGCGCCGGCACCATCACTTGCAACTACGATGGCGCCAACAAGTGGAAAACCGTGCTGGGTGCTGATGTGTTCATCGGTTCCAACAACTCGCTGGTCGCGCCTGTGGATATCTCCAACGGTGCGACGACTGCGGCCGGCTCGACCATCACGCAAAATGTGGATAACGCTCAGTTGGCGGTAGGCCGAGCCCGCCAGAAGAACATCGACGGCTGGAAGCGGCCGGAAAAAATCAAAAAATCCTGATTTATCCACAATCCCCTGTGGGAGCGTGCCTGTTCGCGAATGCGGTCTCTCCGTCACGTCTTGAGTGGCTAGGACTCCCCTTTCGCGAGCGGGCTCGCTCCCACAGTCATTTCAATCTTTCTGAATTTTTCTCTTCGTGTCTTGACGGCAACCTTTCGATAGAGTTTCATTGCTTGCGTTATCTTTCGAATCGAAACTTAAGTCGCCATGTCCAAGCGTAACACTCCCCAACGTCGCCATAACATCCTCGCCTTGCTCAATGAGCAGGGCGAAGTCAGTGTCGACGAGCTGGCCAAGCGTTTCGAAACTTCGGAAGTTACGATTCGCAAGGATCTCGCCGCGCTGGAAACCCATGGTTTGTTGCTACGTCGTTACGGCGGTGCGATCACCATGCCTCAAGAGCTGGTCGCAGAAACGGCGCAGAGTATTTCCAAGTACAAGCAGGCGATCGCCCGCGCGGCGGTCAAACGCATCCGCGAGCACGCGCGCATCATCATCGACAGCGGCAGCACCACCGCCGCGATGATTCCCGAACTGGGCCAGCAACCGGGTCTGGTGGTGATGACCAACTCGCTGCATGTCGCCAATGCCTTGAGCGAACTGGAACACGAGCCGGTGCTACTGATGACCGGCGGCACCTGGGATCCGCACTCGGAATCCTTTCAGGGCCAGGTCGCCGAGCAGGTACTACGCTCTTACGACTTCGATCAACTGTTCATCGGCGCTGACGGTATCGATCTGGTGCGCGGCACCACCACCTTCAATGAACTGCTCGGCCTCAGCCGGGTGATGGCCGACGTTGCGCGAGAAGTGATCGTCATGGTCGAGGCCGACAAGATCGGTCGCAAGATTCCCAACCTGGAGCTGCCCTGGAGCAGCATCCATACCCTCATTACCGATGATCGCCTGTCTGTCGAGGCACGCGATCAGCTTCAGGCCCGCGGGATCACTTTGATCTGTGCGGCTGTCAGTCAGGAGAAATAACCATGTGTGGCATTGTCGGCGCTGTAGCTGAACGTAATATCACCGCCATCCTTCTCGAAGGCCTGAAGCGCCTCGAATACCGCGGCTATGACAGCGCCGGTGTGGCGGTTTATACCAATGACCAGACCCTGGAACGCATGCGCCGTCCGGGCAAGGTCAGCGAACTGGAAACCGCGCTGGCCGAACAGCCGCTGTCCGGTCGTCTCGGTATCGCCCACACTCGTTGGGCGACCCATGGCGCGCCGTGCGAGCGCAACGCTCACCCGCATTTTTCCGGTGACATCGCGGTGGTGCACAACGGCATCATCGAGAACCACGAAGCTCTGCGCGAACAACTGAAAGCACTGGGTTATGCGTTCAGCTCGGACACCGACACCGAAGTCATCGCGCACCTGCTGACCCACAAGCTCAAGGAACAACCGGACCTGACTGCAGCGCTCAAGGCAACCGTCAAGGAACTGCACGGGGCCTACGGTCTGGCGGTGATCAATGCGAGCCAACCGGATCGCCTGGTTGCCGCGCGCAGTGGCAGTCCATTGGTGATCGGCCTGGGTCTGGGCGAGAACTTCCTCGCCTCCGACCAGTTGGCCCTGCGTCAGGTCACTGACCGCTTCATGTACCTGGAAGAAGGCGATATCGCTGAAATCCGTCGCGACAGCGTGCAGATCTGGGACGTGAACGGCAACGCTGTCGAGCGCCAGACCGTGCAGTACACCGACGGTGCCGAAGCCGCCGACAAGGGTGAGTTCCGCCATTACATGCTCAAGGAAATCCACGAGCAGCCGGCCGTGGTCCAGCGCACCCTCGAAGGTCGCCTGGGCAACAATCAAGTGCTGGTTGAGGCCTTCGGTCCACAAGCTGCCGAGCTGTTCGCCAAAGTGCGCAATGTGCAGATCGTCGCCTGCGGCACCAGCTATCACGCCGGCATGGTCGCGCGTTACTGGCTCGAAGAACTGGCCGGCATCCCGTGCCAGGTGGAAGTCGCCAGTGAATTCCGTTATCGCAAAGTGGTGGTGCAGCCGGACACGCTGTTCGTGACCATCTCGCAGTCCGGCGAAACCGCTGACACCCTCGCGGCCCTGCGCAATGCCAAGGAGCTGGGCTTCCTCGCCAGCCTGGCGATCTGCAACGTCGGCATCAGCTCGCTGGTGCGTGAATCCGACCTGACCCTGTTGACCCAGGCCGGCCGCGAAATCGGTGTGGCTTCGACCAAAGCCTTTACCACGCAACTGGTTGGCCTGTTGCTGCTGACTCTATCGCTGGGTCAGGTGCGCGGCACTCTGGCCAACGGTGTCGAAGCCACACTCGTCGAAGAACTGCGTCGCCTGCCGACTCGCCTCGGCGAAGCGCTGGCGATGGACAGCACTGTGGAAAAAATCGCCGAGCTGTTTGCCGAGAAAAACCACACCCTGTTCCTCGGCCGTGGCGCGCAATTCCCGGTAGCGATGGAAGGTGCCTTGAAACTCAAGGAAATCTCCTATATCCATGCCGAAGCCTACCCGGCCGGCGAGCTCAAACACGGGCCGCTGGCACTTGTGGATAACGACATGCCAGTGGTGACCGTCGCGCCGAACAACGAGTTGCTGGAGAAGCTCAAATCCAACCTGCAGGAAGTCCGCGCTCGCGGCGGCGAGTTGATCGTGTTCGCGGATGAGAAGGCTGCGATGACCAACGGCGAAGGTACCCACGTGGTGCAAATGCCGCACATCCACGACATTCTCTCGCCGATCCTTTATACGATCCCGCTGCAACTGCTGTCGTATTACGTCGCCGTGCTCAAGGGCACCGACGTTGATCAGCCGCGCAACCTGGCGAAATCGGTCACCGTGGAATAAGTTATCCACCGTTGATCTACGCTCCCACAATCGCAGCCTCGGCTGCGATTGTCGTATCCGCCCGGAGGAATTCGATGGACCGCTTTCAGGAAATGCAGATCTTCGTTGTCGTCGCCCAAGAGCAAGGCTTTTCGGCGGCGTCGCGGCGTCTGGGTCTGTCGGCGGCGAGCGTCACCCGGGCCGTAGCGGCGTTGGAGCAGCATATCGGTACGCAGTTGCTGGTGCGTACCACGCGCACCGTGCATCTCACCGAAGCCGGGCAGCGTTATTTCGATGACTGCCGGCGGATTCTTGCCGAGGTGCAGGAGGCCGAGGATTCGGCGGCGGGCAGCCATGCCTTGCCGCGCGGGCAGTTGACGATTACTGCGCCGGTGCTGTTTGGCGATCTGTTCGTGACGCCAGTGATGGCCGATTACCTTTGTCGTTATCCGGATGTGTCGATCAACGCGCTGTTGCTGGACCGGGTCGTCAACATGGTCGAGGAGGGCATTGATGTCGCGGTACGCATCGGTGAGCTGCCGGACAGCAATCAGCATGCGATCCGAGTTGGGGAAGTGCGGCGGGTAATCTGCGCTTCGCCGGGGTTTCTGGCTGAACATCGCCGCCCGGAGCATCCGCAGGCATTGGCCGGGTTGCCGGTGGTGGCGACATCGGCGATCGGTCAGCAACGCAACTGGCCGTTTCTCGACGGCGGTGAAGCACTCAGTGTGCGCACCGAACCGCGCCTGACCGTCACGGCCAATCAGTCGGCGATCACTGCCGCGCGCAAAGGCCTGGGCCTGACGCGAGTGCTGTCGTATCAAGTGGCGGACAAAGTCGCGGCGGGGGAGCTGGAAATCGTCCTCGCCGAGTTTGAATTGCCACCGTTGCCGATCCATGTGGTGTATCAGGGCGGGCGCAAGGCACCGGCGCGGATCCGCAGTTTTGTCGACTTTGCCGTGAAGGCGCTGCGTGAGCATCCAGCCCTGAGTGCTGCGGCGTTATTGCACGAGATGAAATAATCGATTGCAGTGGCTGGTTATTCTGTTGTTCCGGCAACCCATAGATGATGACTCCATCGGCGCGCTCATCCCCGTAGCGACGTCACTTTCCATCGGAGTCGACCATGCAAGCGATCAAACTCTACAACTTTCCCCGTTCCGGTCACGCCCACCGCGTCGAGTTGATGCTGTCGCTGCTGCAACTGCCGACCGAGCTGATCTTCGTCGATTTGGCCAAAGGTGAGCACAAACAGCCGCAGTACCTGGCGATCAACAGCTTTGGCCAAGTGCCGGCGATTGATGACAACGGCGTGGTGCTGGCCGATTCCAACGCGATTCTGGTTTATCTGGCGCAGAAATATGGCAACGGACGCTGGCTGCCGGCCGACCCGGTGGGCGCAGCGCATGTGCAGCGCTGGCTGTCGGCAGCGGCGGGACCGATTGCATTTGGCCCGGCGGCGGCACGCCTGATCACGGTGTTTGGTGCGCAACTGAATGCCGAGGAAGTCATCGGCCGTGCGCACAATCTGCTCAAGGTCATGGAGCTGGAGTTGGGCAAAACAGCGTATCTGGCGGGCGAAGAACCGACCATCGCTGACGTGTCTGCCTACAGCTACATTGCACATGCGCCGGAGGGCAATGTCGCGCTGGATGACTACGCCAACGTTCGCGCCTGGCTGGCACGAGTCGAAGCGTTGCCGGGTTTTGTCGCAATGCCGCGCACGGTGGCCGGGTTGCAGAAAACCGCGTGACCTCCACTCAAGCGTAGGACAGAGCCTTTTCAGCCAGCAGTTCCTGATACAGCTCTGTCCACTTGCGGCCCATTTCATCGGCAGTGAATAACTGCCGATAGCGCACTTCCGCTTTGACGCCCATCTCGGCGGCACGCTCAGGGTTGTCCCATAGCGTACGCATGGCTTCCCGAAAGGCCTGTGGATTGCTCGGCGGCACCACCAGTCCGGTTTCGTTGTGGATATTGATGAAACTGGTGCCGGTGCCGATTTCGCTGGAGATCATCGGTTTGCCGTACATCGCGCCTTCGAGCAACGAAATCCCGAAAGCCTCGGAGCGCAGGTGCGAAGGAAAGACAATCGCATAGCTCAATTGCAGCAACGCCACTTTGTCCTCGTCACTCAGACGGCCGAGGAAATGAATATTGCGCAGGCCCAGCGCGGCGGCCTGTGCATGCAGTTCCTGCTCCAGCGGACCGGCACCGACAATCACCACGGGATAATCGATGTCTTTGAGCGCGTCGAGCAGGATGTGCAGGCCCTTGTAATAACGCATCACCCCGACGAACAGAAAAAACTTATCCCCAAGCTGTTGGCGCCAGCGGTTCATGCGTTCGGTATCGGGCTGTGGATAACCTGCTTTATTCAGGCCGTAGGGGATAACGCGGGTCTTGTCCTGAAACTGCTGCAGCACATCGCTGGTGTGCAGATAGTTCGGCGATGCAGCAACGATGCGGTCGGCGCTAGCGAGGAAGCGATTCATCAGTGGCCGATAGAGCTTGAGCAGATGCTTTTGGCGAATGATGTCCGAGTGATAGGTGACCACGCTCGGCTTGTTCACGGCGCTGGCGAAATGCACCAGGTCCATGAACGGCCAGGGGAAGTGATAGTTGATCACGTCGGCTTCGGCGGCCAGCTCACGGAACTGCTTGAACACACTCCAGGAAAACCCGGTCGAGGCGAACTGGACATCCAGCTTCGCCCGATGTACTTCGTGCTGACCCAGTTGCACCACGGGCGGTGTCGGATTGGTGCTGAGGGTCAGCACTTGCCCATCGATGCCATGCTGAGCGCCGCTTTCGCACAACTGAAAGATGACTTGTTCGATGCCGCCGACCGAATCGGGCAGGTACGTCTTGAAGAAATGAAGAACGCGCATTCAACCTCCCATGGCCTGGCGGTAGGCACCAGCCGTAGCCTGTGCACAACGTTGCCAGGAAAAAAGTGCCGCCTGCTGCAATCCCGCTTCGCGGCAGGCCTGCCAATGCAGCGAGTCGTCGATCAGCCGGCCCATTGCATCACGCAGACCCTCGGCATCGTCCGCTTCAATATAGTTGCCAGCCGCGCCAGCCACTTCCGGCATCGCCGAAGAACGGGTGGTCACCACCGGTGTGCCACTGGCCATGGCTTCCAGCACCGGCAAGCCAAAGCCCTCATACAACGACGGAAATATCAGCGCCCGGGCGCCGGCCAGCAGTTGCGCCAATTGCTCATCGGGCAGATAGCCGAGCAGGCACACGTGGCCGCTGGCCAATGCCTGGCGCAGTGGCTCGCTGAACTGCTCGCGCTGCCATCCGGCCATGCCTGCAATCAACAAGGGAAAGCGCTGGCGCACGGCGTCTGGCAGCAGGGCGTGGGCCTGCAACGCCAGGCTCAGGTTCTTGCGCGGCTCCAGGGTGCCGACACAGAGGAAATATTCCCGTGCCTGGACGGCGTGAGCCTTGAGCACACTGTCGATTTCCTCAAGTGGCCGGGGACGGAAGCGCTCGGACACACCCAACGGCGCCACAACGAATTGCTGTGCAGGGAGATTAAAGTAGGCCTGCGCCTCGTCAGCGATCGCCTGCGAATCGGTCAGAATGACCCGCGCCTGCTCCACGCCGGCGGCCAGACGACGTTCGATTTCCCTCAAACGTGCAGGTGGCTGGGTTTCTGGAAAATGCAGGTGCGTCAGATCATGCAGGGTGATCACGGTCGGGCCGTCGAAGGCCAGCGGCCACAGGCTTGGCTCGTGATAAAGATCAATCTTTTGTGCACGCACCTGATCGAAACGTTTCTGCTCCAGCCAGCGGCGTGCCTGATAGGCCCCGGGAATTTTTCGCAGCAATGGCGTCATGCGCGAGTAGCCGGGCATGGCCGCGTCCGGCAGGGCCGAACTCCAGCCCCATCCGTGAAACAGGCTTACGTCCACATCGGGTTCGCTGCGCAAGGCGTTGACCAGTTCGGCGACGTAGTGGCCAATGCCGGTGCGCGGCGCTTGCAGGATGCGGGCGTTAAGAGCAATGCGCATGCGGCCTCGCTTGCACGCGCAGGGCCTGCTGAACATGGGCAAGGCTGCGTGTCGCCAACTGCTCACTGGCCTCGCGCCAGCCGATCCAGCGCCAGTCAGCGACGTCGCGGGCGGCGGGAAACTGTCCGCTGCGCTGATAGGTTTCGATCAGATCGGCAAGGCTTTGTGGATCCAGCAGATCGAAATACGCCATGAACTCGCCACCGATTTCGCGGAATACCGCGATGTCGCTGCCCATTGCCGGCAACCCGCGTTGCATCGCTTCCACCAGCGGCAGGCCGAAGCCTTCGACAAACGAAGGAAACACCAACGCGCTGGCCTGCGCATAGGCGTATTCGAGGCTGGTGTCGCTCAGGTCATTGAACATGAACAGGCGCCGATTCAGTTCCGGATGATTGCGGATTCGCTCAAGCAGCGCCTCGCATTTCCAGCCGATACGCCCGGCGATGCACAAGCGTGCGGTCGAACCGGCAGCCCAGGCGCGTTCGAAGGCGTCGAGCAGGTACCCATGGTTCTTGCGCGGCTCGATGGTGCTGACCATCAGAAAGATCGCTTCGGACCCGGCGAACAGATTCTTGAGGCGTGGTTCGACCGATGCTGCGCTGTGATGCAGATCGAGTTCGGAACCCAGATGGAAGAAATCAAACCAGCGACTGTCAGTCTGGTCAGCGCCGATTCTGCGCTGCAATTCGCCACGCACCTGATCACGCACTGTGGCGGAAATCGCCATGTAGCCATCGGCCGTGCGGGTGATCCAGGCGAACCACTCATTGAAAACTTCGACCAGCCGCGTGTCGTAAAACTGCGGATGCGTCAGCGGAATAAGGTCGTAGATCACCGCGATCATGCCGACGCCGTCGCGTTTGAGCTGCTCGACATGGGCGAAAAAGTCCGAGTGCCAGGATGAATCCAGCAGCACCAGTTGATCGCCCGGGTGGTGTTGAAGCGGCGAGCAACGTTTAAGCAGCTGCCTGCGATTGATCCGTCTGACGAGCCGAATCGGCAGGCCGAGCACGGCAAACTGGGTCAACCGATAGCTGGCGTAAAGGAGCCGCCGCGCCAGTTTCGAAGTGCATCGCGCATCACGGCGCTGATGCCACTGCCAGAAACGATGGGCGAGGCGCTCCAGGCGTTCACCGAAGGTTTCGAGGCTGTTCCAGAACGGTGTATCGAGTGGCGCCAGTTGCAGCACGCGGTAGAGCTGGCGATTGATCACCACCACCGGCAAGCACTCAACGCCGTCAGCGCTGGCGGGCAGCTGCTTGATGACGTTGCGCACCACGCGCTGGATCCCCGAATTGATCTTGGGGTGTTTGAATACGTGGGTGCATTCAACCAAGAGGCGGGTCATGGCGCACGCTCGACAGGCCGGGCCTCGGTGTCGCGGCTGATGGTGGTTTTAGCGTCCAGCCAGGTACAGCCGACGAAGTCTTCCCGACGGCTGTTGATCACCTGGAACACCATCCCGTAGTCACGCCACTCGAAATTGCGATCCAGATGTGAGTCCAGACGCGACAGGCTCAGCGACACCGAATAGTTGCCTTTGCCCAGGCCCATGATGAAGGCGAAGCGATAGGTGAAGCGTTCACCGGCGCGCAGATCGGTCAATGCCTTGTTCAGCCGGTGGGTGTTGATGCCGTACATCATCTGGCCGAGGCGATCCTTGAGAATGAAGCCCAGCACCAGCCGTTCGATGTCCTTGCGCACTTCGACCTGCACTTCGAGCACCACCGGTTGGCCGACTTCGACAGCCTCAATGCTGCGCTGGTTTTCATCGAGCAGGCGTACGCTCAGAATCGCCGCCTCGCCGGTGCCGGAGACCGTTTGCACCTCGCCGCCGGCGAGCGTTTCCTGGCGTACTACCTGACCCTCACGTTCGGCCATCAGCGCATTGTAATAATCGAGAACCGGCTCCGGTTTGCCGCGCATGGCCACGCGCCCATCCTTGAGCAGGATCGCCGAGTCGCAAATCGACTGAATCGCGAAGCGATCATGGGACACGATCAATAACGTCGTGCCGGATTTGCGAAAGCTGCGGATGCGTTCGAAGCTCTTGTGCTGGAAATAGGCATCGCCCACCGACAGCGCTTCGTCGACGATCAGGATGTCCGGGCGCCGGGCGGTGGCGACACTGAACGCCAGGCGCATCTGCATGCCGCTGGAGTAAGTGCGGACCGGGTGATCGATGGCTTCGCCGATTTCGGCAAAACGCTCGATATCGGGCATCAGGGCCTGGATTTCTTCAAGCTGCATGCCCAACAACTGACCGGCCATGATTGCGTTCTGCCGACCGGTAAAGTCTGGGTGGAAACCCATGCCCAGCTCCAGCAGCGCTGCGACGCGCCCTTGCAATTCAATCTTGCCTTGGGTGGGTTGAGTGGTGCCGGTGATCATTTTCAGCAAGGTGCTTTTGCCTGCTCCGTTGGCGCCGACGATACCCACCGCTTCACCCGGAGCAATCTCGAATTCGACATCTTGCAGTACCCAGTGCTGTTGATGCCGAAGCGGCGAAAACGGAATCAGCCACTCGGCCAGCCGTGCCCAGCGATTTGGGTATTGCTTATAGGCCTTGCCCAGGCCGGTGACGCGAATATGTCCCATCAGAGTTCATCCACCATTTCGCCGACGCGCTGGCGAAACAGCCGCAGACCGATCAGACAGAACACCACGCCAGTAATGAATACCGGCAGCAGCGAACTCCATACCGGCCACTGACCGTAGAGAAACAGGTTCTGATAACTGCTGAACAGCTTGGTCAGCGGGTTGAGTTGCAGCAGGCGCTGCACCCATTCCGGCAGGATCGTGATCGGGTAGACGATCGGTGTCAGCCAGAACCAGAACTGCAGGCAGATTCCGAACAACTGGCCGACATCGCGAAAGAACACGTTCAACACGCCAAGGACCATACCCAGCCCGGCGCAGAACATCATTTGCAGAGCAATCAGCGGAATCAGCGCCAGCAAAGCCATTCCCGGCCAGCGCCCGGTGATCAGCAGAAAACCGAGAAACAGACTGATGATGATGGCGAAATTGATCCCGGCATTGATCAATACAATCACCGGCAGGCAGATCCTCGGGAAGCTGATTTTCTTCAGCAGGTTGGCGTTTTCCAGAAACATGTTCTGGCTGCGCAGGGTTATTTCGGAAAACAGTCCCCAAGCCAGCAGACCAGCGCACAGGTAGACGCTGTAGGCCATGCTGTCGTCCATACCCGGTAAACGTGCGCGCATGATCTGGGAAAAGATCACCGTGTAGACAATGATCATCGACAGCGGATTGAAAATCGGCCATAGCGCGCCGAACAGCGAATTGCGATAACGCGCTTGAAACTCGCGCTGCACGCTGCCGAGGATGAATCCACGGTAGCTGTGCAGCGAGCGGTACAGGGAAAGCAGCATTCAGACCGTCCTGCCATATTGATCTTCGAAGCGAACGATATCGTCCTCGCCCAGATATTCGCCGCTTTGCACTTCAATGATGACCAGATCGATCACCCCGGGGTTCTCCAGGCGATGCTTGTGGCCGGCGGCGATGAACGTTGATTCATTCTTGGCGACCAGGGTCGTGCCGGAACCGTTGTTGGTGACCTTGGCCATGCCTTCGACCACCACCCAGTGCTCGTTGCGGTGATGGTGCATCTGCAACGACAACTTGCCACCGGGTTTGACCACGATGCGCTTGATCTTGAAACGCGGGCCTTCCTCCAGAACGGTGTAGGTGCCCCACGGACGGCTGACCGTACGATGCAGGCGATAGGCTTCGTGGGACTTGTCCTTGAGTTGCTTCGCCACGCGGCGTACATCCTGCGCACGGTCGGCATGGGCCACCAGCACCGCGTCGGCGGTATCGACAATGATCAGGTTATCCACGCCGACGGTTGCCACCAGCCGGCCTTCGCTCTGCACGAAGTTGTTGTGGCTGTCGATGAAGATCGCTTCGCCGCTGGCGCGGTTGTTGTCGGCATCGGCGGGAATCAGCGCGGCGACCGCGCTCCACGAACCGATGTCGCTCCAGTCGAAACCGGCAGGCACCACCACGACTTTTTCCGAGCGCTCCATCAGCGCGTAATCGATGGAGATGTCGGTGATTTCGGCAAACAGGGTCGACGACAACTCCTGTTGCAGGCAGCCGACCGTTTCGACCGGTGCGCTGACGGCCATGCAGGCGCGGGTCTGTTCCAGCAACTCGGGTGCGTGCAGTTGCAGTTCGGCAATGAGTGTCGCGGTGGTGAAGCAGAACATCCCCGAATTCCACAGGAAGTTGCCGCTCTCCAGGTAATGCGTGGCGGTCTGCAGGTCGGGTTTCTCGACGAAGCGCTGCACCTTGGCCGCGCCTCTGGCGTCCAGCGGCGCACCGGTTTCGATATAGCCGAAGCCGGTTTCCGGCGCGGTAGGGACCACGCCGAAGGTCACCAGATAACCGTCCTTCGCCAGATTCACTGCGTGCTCGACCGCACACTTCAAGGCGTCCTGATTGACGATCAAATGATCCGCCGGCATCACCACCATGATTGCGTCGTCACCATGCAGCGCCTGCAATGACAGCGCTGCCGCTGCGATCGCCGGTGCGGTATTGCGCCCGCTCGGCTCCAGCAGAAAGTGCCCGCGATGGCGCGACACCTGAGCCGCGCAATAGTGATCCTTGCTCTGGAAGTAATACTCGCGGTTGGTCACCGTGACGATGTCGCCCCAGCCGTCCAGCAACGCCGCCGCTCGCTGGTAGGTCTTGCCCAGCAGCGACTGGCCGTCGGGCAGGGTCATGAACGGCTTGGGGTGGCCCTCACGGGACACCGGCCACAAACGGGTGCCGGCACCGCCGGACAGAATCACCGGAATCAGCATGGCCTACTCCTTGGCGACGCGTTTCATGTCCGCATCCATCATCATGCGGATCAAGGTATCCAGGTCGGTTTTCGGTTTCCAGCCCAGCACACGCTGGGCCTTGGCCGGGTTGCCGAGCAGCACTTCGACTTCGGCCGGGCGGAAAAACGCCGGGTCGATCTTCACGTAGTCACGGTAGTTAAGGCCGACGTGATCGAAGGCAATGCGGCACATTTCGCGCACGGTGGTGGTGACGCCCGTGGCGACCACAAAATCGTCGGGTTTGTCCTGTTGCAGCATCAACCACATGGCCTCGACGTAATCGCCGGCAAAGCCCCAATCGCGCTTGGCGTCAATGTTGCCAAGCGCCAACTCGTGCTGTTTGCCCTGCTTGATGCGCGCGGCAGCGTCAGTGACTTTGCGGGTAACGAATTCGATGCCGCGCAGCGGTGATTCATGGTTGAAGAGGATGCCGCTGCTGGCGTGCAGGTTGAAGCTTTCGCGGTAGTTGACGGTGATCCAGTGGCCGTAGAGCTTGGCTACGCCGTAAGGGCTGCGCGGGTAGAATGGCGTGTTCTCGTCCTGTTGCTCAGCCTGGATCAGGCCGAACATTTCGCTGGTCGAGGCCTGATAAAAACGCGTGTGCGGACTGAACTGACGGATCGCTTCGAGCAGGTGTGTCACGCCCAATCCATCGACGATGCCGGTGGTCACCGGTTGATCCCAGGAGGCGGCGACAAAACTCTGTGCGGCGAGGTTGTAGACTTCGTCCGGTGCCGATTTGATTACCGCACGCTGCACCGAGCAGGCATCGGCCATGTCGCCGTCGAGGTAGACAATGTCGGCTTCGACACCCATCTCGCGCAGGCGCCAGCGTGAATCGCTGCTGCGTCGAGCAACGAGGCCGTGAACCTTGTAACCCTTGTCCAGCAGCAGTTTGGCCAGATAGGCGCCGTCCTGGCCCGTAATCCCGGTAATCAGTGCACTTTTTGTCATTGTTGTCGTACTCGCATCTCCCAGTCGGACAGGATCGCCCGCAGGGATTGTTGTGTGGTGATGGCTGGCGCCCATCCTGTGGCGTTGGCCAGTTTTGCGTGGCTGCCGCAGACGCGGCGCTGGTCGGCGCGACGCATGCGCGCCGGATCCGGCACCAGTTCAACGTCGACTTCGGCCAGATCGGCCAATTGCTCGATCAGGCTGCGAATGCTTTGCTCGCGGCCCGAGCAGATGTTGTAGACCTGCCCCGGTGTGCCGTTTTCCAGCAATGCGAAGTACGCGCGAATCACATCGCCGACATCGAGGAAATCGCGGGTCACGTCGATATCGCCGACTTGCAGTTGCGGTGCTTGCAGGCTCTGTTTGATGCGGCAGATCTGCCGGGCTGCGCTAGCGATGACGAAGCTGTCTTTTTGCCCGGTGCCGATGTGGTTGAACGGGCGTGCGACCAGCACTGGCCAGCCTTCACTCAGGCCCCATTGCAAACTGAGGAACTCCGCTGAAAGTTTGCTTACCGCGTACGGATTGCGTGGCAGCGGTGGTTGTTGCTCGGTGATCGGCAGGTGCTGCTCGCCGACTTGCCCGTAAACGTCGCCGGAGCTGACGTACAGGAAAGTGCCGGCAAAGCCGCGAGCCTTGAGCGCCTGCAACAGGTTGAGGGTGCCGAAAAGATTGATATCGAGGGTGCGGGCCGGGTCACGAAAGGCCTCCGGCACGAAGGTCTGTCCGGCCAGATGAATGACTGCATCCGGCATCTCGGGCCAAAGGTCGATGAGGCTGTCGGCGTTCGTAAGGTCGTAGGCCGATGCGGCAGGCAGCAGCGCCCACGACGATCCCGGCGAAGCCAGACGAGACTGAATGTGTTGTCCCACGAAGCCGCTGAGGCCCGTGACGAACAGACGTTTTTTCAAACAGCGACCCCTTGGTCATGACTCGCGCCGCTTTCCCGGATGCTTTTGGGATAAGTCTGAAATACAGCGGGGAATATCCGCGCAAACAGCAGGCGAAGCCGTTGTTGTAGTTGTTTGGTTGCCAATCTGTGCCAATTGCTCGGCAATTTCAACCGGGCAAACCGTGACTGGTCAGTTCTCGTCAGCATAGTCCGATTTATTCTCGCCCGGCGGTTCCCGGACTCGCGATGGATGTGTTTAGAATGGCCTTCGTCGCGAGTTGGCCGATTGTTTTCCGGACGCCGCGACGCGGGGTGAAACTGACCACTAAAACAAGAACAGAGACGTGCCCGATGATGACGGACGAGTGCCGGCCCTGCCGACCCGATCCGACGCGCGGCCGTCATAGCATGAAGTCGCCGGGATGGCGCTTCATCGTGGGATGCCATGAATTTCATTCTCTACTCGGACGTCAACGACAGCTCCATCAGTGCCAGTCTGGGGCGTCCGGAATACAGCTATTACTTTGTCCTCAAAGCCTATCGCCCGGTGCTGGAAAGCCTGGGGCGCGTGCACGTGGCCGGATCTGTCGCCGACGTCGATGTGATTTACCGGCAATTGCTCGCCGCAGGTGAAGACACTGTGTTCCTGTCCTTCACCCCACCGCAGAAGACCCCGGTTGATCTGGAATGCCCGACGATTTGCGTGGTGGCCTGGGAGTTCGATTCGATCCCCGATGAACAGTGGGACGACGATCCGCGTCAGGACTGGACACGCATGCTCGCACGCCACGGCCGGGTCATCACTCTGTCGAGCCACACGGCAACGGCCATCCGCCGCGCCATGGGCGAAGCGTTCCCGGTGCTGGTTTTGCCGACGCCGTTGTGGGACAGCTTCGCAACGATTCGTCAGCAACACCAACCCATGCCGGTCAATCCCGGGACTGCACTGGCGATCAAGGGCTGTATTTTCGATTCGCGCACCCTCGGCCTGTCAGCCGATGCGCTGATCCCAACGCCAATCAGCCCTGAAGAGCAGGCTGCACTGGCCGCAGCAATTGAAGCCGCGCGCCCGCCACCGTTGACGTTCAAACGCCGACTGGTCATTGCTCGACATTATCTGCGCCTGTGGGCACTGGACTTGGGACGCGAACAGACGGAACCGGTGCCGCGGGTGAAATTTCTGCACAACTGGTACTGGGAGGGCATTCGCGATCTGCTGCCGGACGCGTTGCATGGCTGGCTGCAACAGCGTTGGCCTGAGGTGTGCGGCGCTGCGCCGGTGCCCGTGATCGAACCGGCGCCACTCGATCTGCCGGACACCTCATCGGTGGTCGAAACCACAGTCGAGGGTGTGGTGTACGTCTCGGTATTCAATCCCAAGGATGGCCGCAAGAACTGGCATCGACTGATCAGCGCATTCTGCTGGGCGTTCCGCGAAACGCCCGACGCGACGCTGGTGCTCAAGATTACCCAGAATGATCTGGCGTCCTATTACAGCGAGTTGATGACCCTGCTGGCGCAACTCACACCGTTCGCCTGTCGGGTCGTGGTGATGCACGGTTACCTCGACGACGCGCAGTACGCCAGGCTCTATCAGGCGGCCAGTTTCTACGTCAACGCGTCACGCTGCGAAGGGCTGTGCCTGCCCTTGATGGAGTTCATGTCCAGCGGTAAACCGGTGATCGCCCCCGATCACACGGCGATGGAAGATTACATCGATGACTCGGTGGCGTTCGTGGTCAGGTCCAGTGAAGAGCTGACGATCTGGCCGCAGGACACGCGGATCATCTACCGCACGCTGCGGCACCGCCCCGACTGGGGCTCGCTGAAAAACGCCTACGAAAACAGCTATCGAATGGCCAAGGCCCAGCCGCAGGAGTATCAGCGGATGTCTGCCGCCGCCGTCGCGCGCATGCAGCAATACTGCGCCTTCGCGCCGGTGCGCAAACGGCTCGCGGAGTTCTTTGCGCTGACAGCAGGCCCCAACGATGCTGCGCCTGTGACGGATAACGCCTCATGCTGATCATCATTCATTCGGAAACCAACCGGCACACCATTGCGCAGAACCTCGGGCGTTCGGAGTACAGCTATTACTTCGTGCTCAAGGAGTATCGCCCGGTGCTCGAACGCATCGGTCGGGTCGTGGAAGTGGCCGATCCGCAGACGGAAGTCGATGCTCTGTATCTGGAGTGTCTGAGCCGTGGCGAGCCCTGCGTGTTTCTGTCGTTCTCGCCGCCGCATCGCACTCCCGTTCAGCTGGCCTGTCCGACGCTGCCGGTGTTTGCGTGGGAGTTCAGCACGATCCCCAATGAAGCCTTTGCGGGCGAGCCGCGCAATGACTGGCGTAGCGTCTTGCATGCCTGTGGCGCAGCGATCACCCACTCCAGCTACACGGTCAATGCCGTGCACGAGGCGATGGGTGCCGAGTACCCGATCGTCGCGGTGCCGGCGCCGGTCTGGGACCGCTTTGCTGCCCGTGGCGCGAAAATGCCCGAGCAAGCCCTGGCCACCGCCTACAGCCTGACGATCAAAGGTCTGGTCGCGGACAGCCGCACCCTCAATCTGAATGCATTCGGGCCGGCGCACCTGCGCAGCGGCGACGGCATCGACTTCGCCGCGCCGGCCTCCGAGCAGACGCTGGTGCTTGACGGAGTGGTTTATACCTCGGTGTTCAATCCCGGTGACGGGCGCAAGAACTGGGAAGACATGCTCAGCGCTTTTTGCGTTAGTTTTCGCGATGTCGAAGACGCGACGCTGGTGCTCAAGCTCACTCACCACGACGCCGAAGAAGCGCTCAGCGATATCCTCCACCACTTGTACAAGAACCAGTCTTACCGCTGCCGCATCGTTCTGATCTACGGTTACCTTGCCGATCCGGACTACGAGCAACTGGTGCAGGCCACGCGGTATGTGGTCAACACCTCGTACGGTGAAGGCCAGTGCCTGCCGCTGATGGAATTCATGTCCTGCGGCAAGCCGGCGGTGGCGCCGCGTACCACGGCGATGATCGATTACCTGAGCACGGAAAATGCCTTTCTCATCGAGTCCACGGATGAGCTGACAGCCTGGCCTCACGACCCGCGCAAGGCCTTTCGAACCCTGCGTTACGTGACCAACTGGACCTCGTTATGCGAGGCCTATCGGGCCAGTTACGATGTCGCGAAAAACCAGCCGCAGCGCTATGCCGATATGTCCGCGCAGGCAGTCGACAGTTTGCAGGCGTTCTGCAGCCAGACTGTGGCTGAACAGCGTTTGCGAGGGTTTCTGACGCAGTTGTTCGAGCATCGTGCGCCTGCCTTGGAAGCCCCCCAAGCATGAACGCCAAGCGCATCATGGACGTTGAAGTCCTGCGTGCGGTCGCGGTGCTCGCGGTGTTGTTCCACCATTTGCCGGACAATCTGTTCACTGACCCGGTGCCGTCGCTGGCCCGGATCCACGAATGGGCGCAGACGTGGTGGGGCGTCGACCTGTTTTTTGCGATCTCCGGTTTTGTCATCGCCCGCAGCTTGATCCCGGTGCTGCAAGGCTGCACGACGGGTCAGGAGCGCTGGCAACAGGTGCGCCATTTCTGGCTGCGCCGGGCTTTTCGCCTGTTGCCTTCGGCCTGGTTATGGCTGGCGGTGATCCTGCTGGCCTGTGTGTTTTTCAACCGGTCCGGTGCGTTCGGCACGCTATCCGCCAATCTTCAGGCGACCTTGGCCGGGGTGCTGCAATACGCCAATTTCCGCTTCGCCGACAGCTTTTTCCAATACGAATACGGCAGCAGTTTCGTCTACTGGAGCCTGGCGCTGGAGGAGCAGTTCTACCTGCTCTTTCCGTTGCTGATCCTGTTGTTTCGCCGACACCTGGTCTGGGCATTGCTGGCGCTGGTGGCGGTGCAGATTCTGACTGTGCGCACGCCTTTGCTGATGGTAGTACGCACCGATGCGCTGGCCCTTGGCGTGCTGTTGGCGATGTGGAGTGCGCAGCCGGGTTTTCAGCGCTGGCAGCCCTCGTTCTTGCGCCGACCATGGCTTGGCATTTCAGCGTTGATGGTCATTGGAGCGCTGTTGAGCTTCATGGCCACCGACCGTTTTACCCTGGCCAATTATCGGATCGGTTCGATCGCCGTGCTCAGTGCGCTGCTGGTCTGGATCGCCTCGTACAACTGTGACTACCTGATGCCTGCCGGACGCTTGCAGCGGTTGCTGGCATGGATCGGCAGCCGCTCCTACGGTATCTACCTCATTCACATTCCGGCGTATCTATTGGTGCGTGAACTGATCTTTCGCTTGCAGAGCAGTGGCCTGCCGAGCCCCGCCGGACATCCCATCATTACGATGCTGATTGCCTTTGGCCTGATCGCGCTCCTCAGCGAACTCAACTACCGCGTGGTCGAAATGCCGATGCGCAATCGCGGTGCTGCACTGGTCAAGCGCCTCGGCACCTCCCGAACTGCAGTTACCTCACCCGGAGCCACCTCATGCTGAGCTTTTTGAAGAAACTCTCGGCGACAGCGCCTGCACAGCCTGCAGCAGAACCGGTCGCTGCGGTCGCCGACAAAGTCGACCCGTACATGCTCGGCCTTTACGATGCGAAGCTCAGCGGCTGGTTCAACCAGGAAACTCACGAGCTGTACACGGGGTTCGCCGTGAGCGCCGACGACACGCTGCTTGATGTCGGCTGCGGTGATGGCGGCAACGTGCACTTCTGCGGTATGCGCGGGGCGAAGATCATTCTTGCCGATATCGATACCGCCAAGGTCGAGGCCACGCGCCGGCGTCTGAGCGACACCCCGGCCCGGGACATCGAATGCCACGTTACCGACTGCAACCCGCTACCGATTGCCGAGGCAACGGCGACGCGCGTGGTCTGCACCGAGGTGATCGAGCATGTTGATGATCCCGCGCAGTTTCTCGCCGAACTGGTGCGTGTCGGCAAGCCGGGCGCTTTGTATCTGCTGAGCGTGCCGCATCCCAGCTCCGAGGACCTGCAAAAGGACATCGCCGCGCCGGAGTATTTCCAGAAACCCAATCACATACGCATTATCAGCGAAGACCAGTTCAAGGCCATGGTCAGCGACGCCGGGCTGGAGATCATCAGCCACAGTAAATATGGCTTCTACTGGTCGATGTGGATGATGTTGTTCTGGGAAGCCAAGGTCGATCTCAGCAACCCCGATCACCCGATGCTCGAGCACTGGGCCAATACCTGGCAAGCGGTGCTGGATTCCCCGCGCGGCGCGCAGATCAAGCAGGCGCTGGATGCGGTGGTGGCCAAGAGTCAGGTGATTATCGCGCGCAAGCCTGCGGCATCCCTGTAGGCGCTACGGCACGCTGCGATCTTTTGATCTGGAGTCTTGAAGCAAGATCAAAAGATCGCAGCCTCGTTTCACTCGTCAGCTCCTACACGGTTTTTGTGTAACCTTGCAGCCCTGTGGTTTCAGGGATTTTCAAGGTATGCGGTTGATTGTGTGTCTGTTCCTTGGCGTCTTGCTGGCAGGTTGCGAGCAACACGTCGCGCCGGCCCTCGACCAGCAACTCTACGTCTGGCAGCGCCAATGGACACCGGCGCATGAACCGGCATTGCGTGACAGTCGCGATGATTTCTCGACGCTGCGCGTACTGGCATTGCAGGCCTTTCCCGGCGAGCGGTGGAGCAGGGCGCGGGTTGATCCAGCCTTGTTGAGAGCCGATGGCCGGCCGTTGATTGCAGTGATTCGCCTTGATGGTCAGCTGCAATCACTGGACCAGCAGCAGGTCACCGCGCAGATTCTGCAAGTCATCGCCGATTGGCAGGCGCAGGGCCTCACGTTGAGCGGCGTCGAGATCGATCACGACGCCGGTACAGCACGGCTGCATGCGTATGCCCAATTGCTCAAAGATCTGCGCGCGACCTTGCCGCCATCGTTGCCTTTGAGCATCACCGCACTGCCGGCCTGGCTCGACAGCGCGCACTTGCCGGCGCTGTTGCAGAGCGTCGACAGCAGCGTGCTGCAAGTCCACGCCGTGAGCGATCCGCGACTGGGTCTTTTCGACGCCAGGCAGGCGTTGAAATGGGCCAAGGCCTGGGCACGTATCAGCGACAAACCCTTCTATCTGGCGCTGCCGGCCTACGGCGTTGCGCTGTTGAGCGATGACGGTGGCGCGCCGGTAGTGGAAAGCGAAGTGCAACTGGAGCGCGGCGGGCAGCGCCGGGAGTTGCTCGCCGATCCGCAGCAACTCAGCCAATTGGCCAAGACCTTGCGCGAGGATCCGCCCGAGCATCTGGCCGGGCTGATCTGGTTTCGCCTGCCGCTGGCCAACGATCGTCGCGCCTGGAGCCTGACTACTTTGCGCGCCGTGGCGCGGGGCGATGGGCTGAACAGTCAGTTGCGCTTGTCATTCAAAGAGCAGGGTGGACTCTATGACATCCTGCTCGATAACCGCGGCAATCTCGACAGTCCGTGGCCCGCGCAAATCACGCTGAAGGCGCAGGATTGTGCAGGCGCCGATGCGCTCGCCGGTTACTCGTTGCAACAAAGTGCCAATCTGCTTACCTTCACCCGCCTGCGTGACGGCCGCTTGCCGGCGGGCGGGCAGCGCGCTGTCGGTTGGGCGCGTTGTGCACATATTGATCAAGGAGGTTCGCATGTTGACCCGTAACTGGCCCCGCCATCTGCTCTGCCTGAGCCTTAGCCTGCCGCTGGGTTCGGCGCTGGCCTGCGGCCCGGACTTCCCGATGCGCTTGCTCGACAACCGCGCGCAGACCCTCGCCGATCTGCCCGAAGGCAGTTTCAGCTTCGAAATCAGTCGCCTGGGTAAAACCATTGCCGGGCTGAAAAACGTCACCGCAGCGACCCATAACCCCAACGACTATTCCGAAGACAACGCGTCAGAGCTGGCCCGCGAACAGGCTGAGCAGGTGGGCCTGAGCGCTGAGCAATACGCGGTGGTCAAGCGCCTGCGTGGGCTCAGCGATGCGCGTCAGGCCGAGGAGCAGGGCGCCAGTCTGCCGGCGGAAATACGTTTGTACGTCGCCGGCGCGGTGGCCTTTGCCACCGGTGATCATCAATTGGCCAGTGAGTATTTCAACAAGGTGCTGGCCCTGCCGGCAGACCAGCGTCCGTTGCGCAGCACGTGGGCGGCGTATTCCCTCGGGCGCATTGCCTTCGCCATGAGCAACGGGGCGCACGACCGCATCGAAACGCTGGAGCAGGCGCGCGATGCCTTCCGCCAGGCACGGCAACTGAGCATCGACGGCTTCAGCGATCCGCTGGAACTGGGCGTTGCCAGCCTCGGTGAAGAGGCACGGGTGTTGCGCAGCGCGGGCGACTGGAGCGGCGCCATCGAACTGTACGAAGCACAGAACCTGCACGGTTCGGCCGTCGGTTACACCTCGCTCAAGCAACTGATGAACGAACTGGCCGAGTTGCCGGAATCTCAACTGGCCAAACTGCTGCAGCAGCCAGCGGTGCAGCAACTGGTCACGGCGTCGCTGGTCAGCCGCCAGGGCTGGTCATTTGGCGAGCAGCCGGCCAACGAAAAGAAATTGGTAACGCTGTTGCAGAACAGCACCCGTGGCAGCCTCGACAATGCCGATCGACTGGCGGCGATGAGTTATCAACAGGGCGCCTACGCGTCTGCCAAGGCCTTTCTGGTAAACGCCGGGGACGGCGGACTGGCCTGGTGGCTGCGGGCAAAACTGGCAGTGCGTGAGGGCGACACGACTGCCGCCGCTGCCGCCTACGCCAAAGCCGCCCAGGCCTTCCCGCAGAACGAAGACTGGGGTTATCGCCGCACACCGGACTGGGCGTTTGAAACGGTACAGCCAAAATGTCGGGTGGAGGGCGAAAGCGCGATCCTGGCGCTGCAACGCGGCGAATACCTTCAGGCGTTCGTGCAGCTGTATCGCAGCAACAGCCTTTACTGGTTCGATGCCGCCACCGTTGCCGAGCGGGTGCTGACGGTCGATGAGCTCAAGCGGTACGTCGATGAGAACGTGCCGGCGCCGCCGCCATTGACGCAGCAAGAGCGCGACAACTATGTGCCGCTGTCGGTGGCCGCCAATCTGCGCAATCTGCTCGGTCGGCGCTTGCTGCGTGAGGGCCGTTACGAGGAAGCGGTCGGTTATTTCGCCAGTGACGATCTGCAGCACAAGGCCCGGCTCTATGGCGAGCAACGGCTCAAGGCTGAGTCGGCGTGGTGGCCGAGCAAACGCGCCAGTGCGTTGTACAACGCCGCGTGGACAGCCCGGGAGTGGGGCATGGACATCCTCGGTTATGAGATGGCCCCTGATTACGCCACCTTCGGTGGCAATTACACGCTGGAGAGCACGAAGCTGGATGTCGGCCCGCTGATTTCCACGGCGGAAGTGCAGCGCCAGCAGGCCAGCGCCGCGCAACCGGATCAGCGTTATCACTATCGTTTCGTCGCCACGGCACTGGCCAGTCGCGCCGCCGATAACCTGCCGCACACCAGTCAGGCGTTTGCCGCCGTGTTGTGCAACGCGGCCGGCTGGAACAGCAGCCTTGCGGACCAGAGCGCGCTGTATCAGCGCTACGTCAAGGAAGGCCCTTATGTGCCGTGGGCGCAAGACTTCGGCAATCAATGCCCGTACCCGGACTTCGAAAATGCCAACAAGCGTTACGTTACCCAAGTGACCGATGCCGTGCGTGGGACGCTGCGACCGTACAAGTGGCCGGTACAGATCGGCGCGATCGTCGTAGTCGCGGCCATCGCGTTACTGCTGATCACCCGTCGTCAGCGCAAGGTACGCAAGGCTTAAGTCTGCTGAAGGAAGCTCAGGCGTACGGCGAAGCCAATCAACAGGCTGCCGAACAACCATTGCTGAACGCGCTGGGCGGTTGGACTGTGTTGCAGCCAACGGCCCAGTGCCGCGCCAGTCAGGGCAACCACGCTGTCGAACAGCAGACCGACGGCGACCAGCACCATGCCAAGCACGGCAAACTGGCTCAGCACCGGCGCGCCGTGACTGACGATGAATTGCGGCAGCAGCACTGAGCAGAACAGCAAAGCCTTGGGATTAAGCAGGTTGGTCAGCAAGCCGCGACGGATCGCATCGCGCCACTGGCCGGGAGCAGGTGCCTGCTCTTGGTTTTGCAGACGCGGTACCAGCGAGCTGCGAAAACACTGGATGCCGATCCACAGCAGATAGGCCGCGCCGGCGATGCGCACCACGTCAAACGTCCACGGCGCCGTTTTGAACAGCGCCGCCAGCCCCAGTGCCGCCAAGGCAACGTGACAGGCGCGGGCGATGGCCAGGCCCAGTGCGGTGGCCAGCGCCGCACCGCGACCTTGCCGAGCACCGGTTTGCAATAGCAGGATCATGTCCGGTCCCGGCAGTAGCAGAACCACAGCCAGCGTCAGAATAAACAGCCAAAGACTTGCCACATCACACCCCGTTTTCGATGTCGATTTTCTCGCGCCAGTCTAGAGCGAGACGGCAGGGCAGGTGCTTGCGTAGTCGGCTTCAATTGTTTACAGCTTTGGCATAACCTGCTGGTTTTCAACCGTCAGACTATCGGGATCTGCCAAAGATGAAACTCGACGCTTATGACCGCAAGATTCTCGCTGCGCTGCAGCGCAACGGCCGCCTGAGCAATGTCGAGCTGGCGGAACAAATCGGCCTGTCGGCCTCACCGTGTCTGCGGCGGGTGCGCATGCTGGAAGAGGCGGGGGTGATCCGGGGCTACCAGGCCAATCTGGATCGCGATGAAGTCGGGCTGGGGCTGACGGTGTTTGTCGGGGTCAAGGTCGAGCGGCACAACGAAGAACGCGCCGAGGCTTTTTATGCGGCTGTTACTGCGCTGCCTGAGGTGGTCTCAGCGTTTCTGGTGTCCGGCGAATCGGACTTTTTGTTGCAGGTAGTGGTACCTGACTTGCGCGCTTATGACCGCTTTGTCAGCGGCCATCTGCTCAAGCTTCCGGGTGTGAGCGATATTCGCAGCAACTTTGCCATTCACACGGTGAAGGCGCCGGGCGCACTGCCGCTGGGGCATCTGCCGCTGTAGACCGGGTGGCGCCATTCGCGAGCAGGCTCGCTCCCACGGGGGAACGCATTCCAAAGTGGAAGCGAGCCTGCTCGCGAAGACGGCGGCAAGGTTTAGAACCTACATCTGCGTCGCCATCCCCTCGACATTCATCGCTGCCTGACGCAACGCCTCCGAACGCGTCGGGTGCGGATGGCAGGTCAGGGCAATGTCCTCGGCCGAGGCGCTGAACTCCATCGCCACACAGAATTCGCCGATCATCTCGCTCACGCTCGGCCCGACCAGGTGCACGCCGAGCACTTCGTCCGTGCGCTCGTCGGCGAGGACTTTGGCAAAGCCTTCTGTTTCGTGATTGATCTTCGCCCGGCTGTTGGCGGTGAAGGGAAACTTGCCGACCTTGTAGGCGCGGCCCTCGGCCTTGAGCTGTTCCTCGGTCTGGCCGACGCTGGCCAGCTCCGGCTGGGTGTAGATGACGTTGGGGATCAGCGCGTAATTGACCTCGCCGGCCTTGCCGTGGATCTGCTCGACGCAGGCCATGGCCTCATCTTCTGCCTTGTGCGCGAGCATCGGGCCGGACGTGACGTCGCCGATCACCCAGACCCCGGCGGCTTCGGTGCGATGTTGCTTGTTGGCGAGCATGCCGCGTTTGTCGGTACTCAGGCCGACGTTCTCCAGCCCCAGGCCTTGGGTGTACGGGCGGCGCCCGATGGCTACCAACACATAGTCGGCTTCGATCAGCTCAGCCGTGCCACCGGCGGCAGGCTCGACGCTAAGCTGCACGCCTGTGGCGGAGCTGGTGGCACTGGTGACCTTCGAGCTCAGTTTGAAGGCGATGCCTTGCTTGCTCAGCGCGCGCTGCAAGGTCTTGCCGGCCTCGCCATCGACGCCGGGGCAGATACGATCAAGGTATTCGACCACGGTGACCTGCGCGCCGAGTCGGCGCCACACCGAACCCAGCTCCAGGCCGATCACCCCGGCACCAATCACTACCAGATGTTTGGGTACTTCACTCAATGACAGCGCGCCGGTGGAATCGAGGATGCGCTGGTTGTCGATCTCTACGCCGGGCAGGGGAGTGGGCTCGGAACCGGTGGCGATGATGATGTCCTTGGCGCTGAGCTCGCTCTTGTTGCCTTGAGCGTCGGTCACCGTCACTTTGCCCGGGCCGTCGATATGGCCCCAACCCTTGATCCAGTCGACTTTGTTCTTGCGAAACAGAAACTCGATGCCCTTGGTCAGGCCGGCGACGCTCTCGTCTTTCTGTTTCATCATCTGCGCAAGGTTCAGCGTCGGTTTGACCTCGATGCCGAGATTGGCGAACTCTGTCCCCACCGCAGCGGCGTACAGCTCCGACGCGTGCAGCAAGGCTTTGGACGGCATGCAGCCGACGTTCAGGCAGGTGCCGCCGAGGGTTGCACGTCCTTCAACGCAAGCGGCCTTGAGCCCGAGCTGGCCGGCGCGGATCGCTGCGTTATAACCGCCGGGGCCGCCGCCCAGAATCACCACGTCATAGTTGCTCATGCGCTTGCTCCAGATTGCTCGATGGGGATAGCCAAGATTAGTCGCGATAAAAATTATGTGCGTAATATGAGCTTCGTCGAACATTTCGGTCAAGGCTTCAGGCAAGCGACAGCTGCGGCATCTTTGAATAGATGAAATTGTGTACGAATATTTCACAGTGTCCGTTATATCGTAACGCTATGAACGCTGAGCCTACATTTCCGGGGTTTTATGCAAGTCGATCTTGAGTTGGACGCCACGCCAGTCACCGGGCTGCCGCGCTTTCAGCAAGCAGATGCGCAGTCACGCAAATTACGTCGGCTGGCTTATGGACTCGGCGCATTGGCCGGTTTGGGCTGGGTGCTGGCGTTTTTCGTCGGCCTGTTTGCGCCGCAGTCCCTGTGGTTATCGTTATTGGTCAATCAGAGCGCGGCGTTGCTGGTACTGGTCGCCGGGTTGCAATCGGCGTGGTGGGTGACGCAATGGCGCGCGCGGGTGATGCATCCGCCCGCCTCGCAATCGACCGTCGAGGAAGAGGGCGCCGCAGCCGAGGGCTGGTACGAAAGGCTTCTGGAGCGCTTGAGTCAGCAGAGCCGCCATGTGCTTGGACAAATCGGTGCGCCGACGTTGTGGCTCGGCGGTTGGGCGTTGCTGGTTCTGCTTGGTATTGAGCAGGTGTGGAATCTCACGTTGCCTGCGGCGGCCTTGGGGCTGTCGGCGAGCATCGGTGCGGCATTGGCGTTGTTGCTGGCGTTTGCCCTGCTGGTGCTGGAGCGGCAACTGGCGCAGGAACCGCCGGCGCAGTGGCCGGAAGCGGCTGCGCTGGCACAACTGATCCGGGTGGTGATCATCACTCTGTTGATCGGTGCGCTGTGTCTGTTGTTTGCCAGCGAAGACGCAGTCTGGCCGGCGCGTGTTGCGGTATTCAGCGCAATCCTGCCGATGTTGGTTGCCATCGAACTGTTATTGCGCGCAGTGCTGTCTGTTTTCAGCCCGCGCCGCGAACAACTCGAACCGACCCTGCTGGCGCGCAGTTATATCGCCGATATGCTGCGTTGGCCGCCGCAGCCGTGGCTGGCGTTACAGCATGAAATGCACAACCGTTTCGGCATCGATTTGCGCCAGATCTGGGCCTTCAGTTACATGCGCCGGGCCTTGTTGCCAGTGTTGGCGGTGGTCGCCCTTAGCGGTTGGCTGCTGACCGGCGTACATGAAATTCCCCTGCAAGGTCGCGGCATCTACGAGCGCTTCGGTAAACCGGTACAGGTTTTCGGCCCGGGTTTGCATAGCGGGTTGCCTTGGCCATTGGGGCGTGTGATCTCCGTTGAAAACGGCGTGGTCCATGAACTGGCAACCAGTGTCGGCGACAAGCCAATCGCCGTGCAGTCCGACTCCGCTGAAGGCCCGGCGCCGCTGACCGCCAACCGTTTGTGGGACGCCAGCCATGTCAATGACAAATCCCAGGTCATCGCCAGCAGCCGCGGCGCGCAACAGGGCCTGCAAATCGTCAACATGGACGTGCGCTTCGTTTATCGCATCGGTTTGAACGACGAGGCGGCACTCGCCGCGACTTATAACAGCGCCGATGTACCGACGCTGATTCGCAGCACCGCCAGCCGCATCCTGGTTCACGATTTTGCCTCGCGCACCCTCGACGGTCTGCTCGGCGACGACAGGGCAGGGCTGGCCGAGGAAATCGGTCGCGCGGTGCAAAGCGATCTGAACAGATTGAACAGTGGCGTGGAGATCCTTGCCACAGTCGTCGAAGCGATTCATCCACCGGCCGGCGCGGCGAATGCCTATCACAGTGTGCAAGCGGCGCAGATCGGCGCGCAGGCGTTGATCGCTCGCGAACGCGGGGCGGCTGCGCAGGCCACTAACGAGGCGCAGTTGCAGGCGAGCGCGGCGCGGGATCAGGCAATGGCAAACGCGCGGGAGATCAACGCCGCTGCGCAAACCGCCGACCTGAAGTTCAGCGCCGAGCAGAAAGCCTTCGCCAGTGCTGGCCAGGCCTTCGTGCTGGAGCAATATCTCAGCCAGCTCAGTCAGGGCTTGAGTAAAGCCAGGTTGCTGGTGCTCGACCATCGACTTGGCGGGAGCGCAAATGCGCCAACCATCGATCTGCGTACTTTCACACTGCCGACTGATCCGTCGCCCGCCCGTACCACCGCTCAACCAGGAGCCACCCATTGAGCCAGTCGCCTGTTCATGACGTTCACGACCACAGCGGCCACGACCACGGCCACGGCGGGCATCACCATCATCATGGTCATCATCACCATCACGGCGAGGTGCCAGAAGCCGGACCATTTCCATGGCGGCGTATGGCCTGGGCTGCGTTGCTGGTGGCGTTTGCCATTGCCGCCGCGAGTCTGGTGCAAGTGCGCTCCGGCGAAGCCACGGTCATCACGCGTTTCGGAAATCCGTCGCGGGTATTGCTTGATCCCGGTTTGAGCTGGCGCTGGCCTGCGCCGTTCGAAGCGGCGATTCCAGTGGACTTGCGTCTACGTACCACCTCAAGTGGTTTGCAGGACGTCGGCACCAAGGACGGTTTGCGCATCATCGTTCAGGCCTACGTGGCGTGGCAGGTGCAGGGTGATCCTGAACATGTGCAGCGTTTCATGCGTGCCGTGCAGAATCAGCCGGATGAAGCGGCGCGGCAGATTCGCACCTTTGTCGGCTCGGCACTGGAGACCACGGCCAGCAGTTTCGATCTGGCCAATCTGGTCAACACTGATGCCAAACAAGTGCGCATCGGCGATTTTGAAGCGCAGTTGCGTCAGCAGATCGAGCAACAGTTGCTCGCTACATATGGCGTGCGCGTTGTGCAGGTGGGTGTCGAGCGTTTGACTTTGCCATCGGTCACGCTTAGCGCCACGGTCGACCGCATGCGTGCCGAGCGTGAAACCATTGCTACCGAACGCACGGCTGTTGGCAAACGCGAAGCGGCGCAAATCCGTGCCGCCGCCGAGCGCGATGCGCGGATCGTCCAGGCTGATGCAATGGTGAAAGCCGCTGACATTGAAGCGCAATCGCGAGTCGAGGCTGCGCAGATTTATGGGCGCGCCTACGCCGGCTCGCCACAGCTTTACAACCTGCTGCGCTCGCTCGACACCCTCGGCACCATCGTCACGCCGGATACCAAATTGATTCTGCGCACCGATGCTGCGCCGTTCCGTGTATTGGTCGACGGCCCACCGACGCTCGACAACAAAGTCGGATCGCAGCCATGAGCGAAGAAGTTCCACGTGGAACACATGCATTGAACAGTCCGTGGATTCAGGCGGGACGTCTGACCTTCATCGCCCTGTATGCGATCACCGTGTTGGCGGCGCTAGCATGGGCGTTCTCGAATGTCCGGCAGATTGATCCGCAAAACCGCGCCGTGGTGCTGCACTTCGGTGCGCTGGATCGCGTTCAGAATGCCGGACTGTTATGGGCATGGCCGCAACCTTTTGAACAGGTGGTTCTGTTGCCGGCGGCTGACCGGGTGATCGAGCGCCGGGTGGAAAATCTGTTGCGCAGTGACGAAGCTCTGAAGGCAGACCGGGTGGCGTCCTTCGCCACGCCATTGAGCGATGCACTCGCCGGATCTGGTTATTTATTGACCGGTGACGCCGGCGTAGTGCAACTGGACGTGCGGGTGTTTTACCAAGTCTCCGATCCCTACGAATTCGTGTTGCAAGGCGAGCATGTGCTGCCAGCACTCGATCGGCTGGTGACGCGCAGCGCCGTGGCCCTGACCGCCGCGCGAGATCTCGACACCATTCTGGTCGCTCGCCCGGAACTGATCGGCGCCGACAATCAGGCGGCCGAGCGTCGTGAACGATTGCGCGGTGATCTGCTGCAAGGCATCAACGCGCGTCTCGCTGAACTGAAGGCGAGCGGGCAGGGCATCGGTATCGAGGTATCGCGGGTCGATGTGCAATCAAGTCTGCCGGAGCCAGCGGTCAGTGCCTTCAATGCGGTGCTGACCGCCAGTCAGCAGGCTGACAAAGCAGTGGCTAACGCGCGCACCGATGCCGAGAAACTTGCCCAGTCCGCCAACGAACAGGCAGACCGCACGCTCCAGGTGGCTCACGCGCAGGCAGGCGAGCGTCTTGCAAAAGCCTCGACCGATACCGCAACCGTCTCGAGTCTGGCCACGTCTGCCGACCCGCAAATGCTCCTGCGTCTGTATCGCGAGCGCATACCGAAGATCCTCGGTCAGGCCGGGTCGGTCACCACCGTCAACCCGAAAGACGATTCCCGGTTGATCATTCAAGGAGCCAGTCAATGACGGCGACCACCGCTGCTCCGAGTCTGTTGTCCTCGGCCGAACAACGTCGCGCCGCGCGCCAATTGACCCTGGCGATGCTTGCGCTCGGGCTGCTGGGTCTGGGGCTGGTCTGGCGCTGGATACTCCCGGAGCAAATCGGTGTCAGCCAACTGCTGCTGGGTTTCGCTTCTTTGCTGGTAGCGGTTCCGGTGATGCGTTCGGCCTGGTACAGCCTGCGTTATCCAAGCCTGCACGGCATCACCGATCAGTTGATCGCGCTGGCCATGCTCGGTGCCTGGGCGACCGGTGATCTGCTCACTGCGGCGTTGTTGCCGATCATCATGATCTTTGGCCATGTGCTGGAAGAGCGTAGCGTCATCGGTTCCCAGGAAGCGATCAATGCGCTTGGCCAGTTGACCCGCAGCCATGGGCGCAAGCTGCAAGCAGACGGTTCGATCATCGAAGTGGACAACGGCACGCTCAGCGCTGGCGATGTTGTCGAGGTGCGGGCCGGCGATCGGGTGCCGGCGGACGGTCGGGTATTGTCCGGCCAAGCGAGTCTCGATACGGCGTCGATTACCGGTGAGTCGGTACCGGTGGAAGCTGGCGTCGGCATGCTGGTGTTCGGCGGCGCGATCAACCTGGATGGATTGCTGCGCGTCGAAGTCACCCGCACCGGCGACGAATCCACTTTGGGCAAAGTCATCGCCCTGATGCAAAACGCCGAGCGCTCGAAACCGCCGATCACGCGATTGCTCGAACGCTATGCCGGCAGCTACATGGTGCTGGTCTTGTTGCTGGCGGCGGTGACCTGGTTCGTCACCCATGATGCACAGGCGATGCTCGCGGTGTTGGTGGCGGCGTGTCCGTGTGCGTTGGTGCTGTCGGCGCCGGCCACGGCGATTGCCGGTGTCGCCGTCGCCGCGCGTCACGGGATTCTGATTCGCAGCTCGGCGTTCCTCGAAGAACTCGCCGATCTGACCTCGCTGGTGGTCGACAAGACCGGCACGCTGACGTACGGCACCTTGCGTTTGCAGTCGATCGACAGCCTGAATGCGGAAACCGCCGAAGTGCAGACACTGGCCGCCAGTCTCGGCGCGGCGAGCAGTCATCCGGTGAGCCGGGCACTCGCCGGGATGACCGATCAGGAGGCCTATTGGCCTCTGACCAACATCCATGAGCGCCAAGGCTTGGGCGTAGTGGCGACGACAGAAAAGGGCGAGGCCGCGCTCGGTCGTCCAGAGTTGTTCACGCAACTGGGTATCACAACCACCCTTGTTCCTGAGCACGATGGCCCGATCGCCGGGTTGGCCCTGAACGGCGAATTCCTCGCCTGGCTGCTGCTAGCAGACAGCATCAAACCGGAAGCGCGCTTCGCCTTGAACGAGTTACGCGAATTGGGGCTGGGACGCCAACTCCTGTTGACCGGTGATCGTCAGAGCGTCGCGCGAAACCTGGCGCAGGACGTCGGGCTGAACGAAGTCCAGGCGCAAGCGCTACCGGAGGACAAACTCAATCGCGTGCTCAAGGAAATCGATCACGGCTTTCGTCCGATGGTGGTAGGCGACGGCATCAACGATTCGCTCGCGCTCAAGGCCGGCGTGGTCGGCGTGGCGATGGGCGCTGGCGGGGCCGATATTGCTCTGGCTTCAGCGGACATTGTGTTGATCGGCAGCGACTTGCGTCGCCTCGGTACTTGCGTGCGCTTGAGTCGTCAGTGCCGGCGTACTTTGCAGGTCAATGTGATCATCGGTCTCGGCTGGACCATGGCGATCGTGGTCTTCGCGGCGTTCGGCTGGCTTGGTGCGGCCGGGGCGATGATCGCGGCTCTGCTGCATAACCTGAGCACCCTGTTGGTGTTGGGCAACGCCGGACGTTTGCTGCGCTTTCAGGAGCCATTGCCCAGGCTCGACCCTCGGGATAAATGAAAGAAAATTCATCGAACCGCCAAGTGCGCAGGCAGTCATCTATCGTAAGGCGCGTCGTCTGTGGCGTTCAGCCGAAGTGCCGATCACGATAGACAAGGCCGATCGAATCGATAGCCTGCTATTTTTCCAGGTTGGTCTACCCTCAGATCAGACGTCTGAAACAAGGGGGGATTTTCCATGCTCGCGCAACTTCCACCGGCCTTACAGAATCTGCAGCTACCGCTTCGCCTGCGACTCTGGGACGGCCACGAGTTCAATCTGGGCCCGACGCCCAGCGTAACCATCGTGGTCAAGGACCCGCAGATGGTTACTCAATTCACCCACCCAAGCCTGGATGCGCTGGGTGCGGCGTTCGTCGAAGGCAAGCTGGAACTGGAGGGCTCGATCAGCGAGGTCATCCGGGTTTGCGATGAATTGAGCAATGCGCTGCTCGACGAAGACGAAGAGAGTCAGCCGGTGCGTGCGCATCACGACAAAGACACCGACGCCAAAGCCATTTCCTATCACTACGACCTGTCGAATGCGTTCTACCAGCTCTGGCTGGATAGCGACATGGCGTATTCCTGTGCCTATTTCGAAACCGGTAGCGAAACCCTCGAACAGGCGCAGCAAGCCAAATTCCGCCATCTGTGCCGCAAGCTACGCTTGCAACCGGGCGAGTATTTGCTGGATGTCGGCTGCGGTTGGGGCGGTCTGGCGCGGTATGCGGCGCGAGAGTTCGGCGTAAAGGTGTTCGGTATTACTTTAAGCAAGGAGCAGTTGGCGCTGGCGCAGGAGCGGGTCAAGGCCGAAGGTCTGGAAGATCAGGTCGAACTGCAATTGCTCGACTACCGCGATCTGCCGCAGGACGGCCGCTTCGACAAGGTTGTCAGCGTCGGCATGTTCGAACACGTTGGTCATGCCAATCTCGCCGAGTATTGCGCAACGCTGTTTGGCGCGGTGAAGGAGGGCGGCCTGGTGATGAACCACGGCATCACCGCCAAGCACACCGATGGCCGCCCGGTTGGACGCGGCGCTGGCGACTTCATAGAAAAATACGTGTTCCCCAACGGCGAGCTACCGCATCTGGCGATGATCTCAGCCGAGATCAGTGAAGCCGGGTTGGAAATCGTCGATGTCGAAAGCTTGCGCCTGCACTACGCGCGCACGCTCGATCACTGGAGTGAGCGACTGGAGGATAACCTCGAAGCTGCGGCGAAACTGGTGCCTGAGCAAGCACTGCGTATCTGGCGTCTGTATCTGGCCGGTTGCGCGTATGCCTTTGCGCGGGGCTGGATCAATCTGCATCAGATCCTCGCCGTGAAAGCGCATCCGGATGGCAGCCACGAACTGCCTTGGACCCGCGACGACATCTACCACCCCCTGAAACGGGGCGCTCAGAGTATCGGTGAAATCAGCCGGGCGATCCGCATGCCGACCTGTTGCAGGCGGTGGATCTCCCGGCTTTCTTCTTTGGCCACTTCATCGGCCAGGGCGAAATCGTCATTGAGCATGTGTTCCACGGCGGCGGCGAACTCGCTGTCGACGGTCAGCAACATCACTTCGAAATTCAGGCGGAACGAGCGATTGTCCAGATTGGCGCTGCCGATGGCGCTGATTTCGCTGTCGATCAGCACGACTTTCTGATGCAGAAAACCCGGACGATAGCGGAACACCCGCACGCCGGCACGCACCGCCTCGAAGGCATACAGGCTGGAGGCGGCATAGACGATGCGATGATCAGGCCGCGACGGCAACAGCAGGCGCACATCGACACCACGCAACACCGCCAGCCTCAATGCCGCGAACACCGCTTCGTCCGGGACAAAGTAAGGGCTGGTGATCCATACGCGTTGCGTTGCTGCGTGAATGGCTTCGACGAAAAACAGCGAGCAGGTTTCGTAGGCATCCGCCGGGCCGCTGGCGAGCAATTGGCAAAGCACGCCATCCTCCGGGTATGTATCCGGAAGGATCAACGGCGGCAATGTGCGAGCAGCCCAGAACCAATCTTCGGCGAACGATTCCTGCATGCAGGCCACCACCGGCCCGCGGACTTTGACGTGGGTGTCACGCCACGGCGCTAATGGTGGCTTCTCACCCATGTATTCATCGCCGACGTTATGCCCGCCGACAAAGCCGACTACGCCATCAACCACAACGATTTTGCGGTGGTTGCGAAAGTTGACCTGAAAGCGGTTGAGCCAGCCGCTGCGCGTGGCAAAGGCTTTGACCTCGACGCCGGCATCACGCAGCGCCTGCACGTACTGATGGGGCAGGGCATGGCTGCCGATGCGGTCGTAGAGCAAATGAATTGATACGCCTTCGGCGGCTTTCTTCACTAGCAAATCACGCAAGCGCTGGCCGAGCCGATCGTCGTGAATGATGAAGAACTGGATCAGCACGGCTTCCTTCGCTTGTGCGATCGCCTGAAAAATCGCATCGAAGGTCGCGGTGCCGTTCACCAGCAGTTGCACCTCGTTGTTCGCCAGGCACGGCATGCGCCCCAGTTTCGGCATCGCGCGCAATGAGGCATAGGCACTCGAAGCGCGAGCGGCGAGGGCTTCTTCCACCCACGGGCGCCAGTTCAATTCGGAAATGGCCAGGCGCATCTGCTCGTTGGCCTGGCGCCGCGCCTTGATGTAGCCATCGAAGGTGCTGCGACCAAATACCAGATACGGAATAAGCGTGAGGTAGGGAATGAAGATCAGCGACAATGCCCAGGCGATCGAGCCTTGCGCAGTGCGCACGGTAAGCACCGCATGGATCGCAGCGATCGAACCGAGTGTGTGCAACAGGGCGATCAGATAACCGAAAATGTGCGGTCCGAAAAAATCCATGGGGCAGCCTTGCTCCGTGAGATGCAATGCTTAACAGACCATGTTCTGCGGCGAATGTCTCTATTTAATCGGCGCATGAACCGACACAATCGGCCGGCGTCTAACGGCCACAACTGATCAGGAGTTACTCGATGAACGTTCGTCTGCTGGGTTTGGCGCTGGGCCTGGGTTTGGCATTACCGGTGGTTGCGCAGGCACAAATGCTGCAGCCGGGGTTGTGGGAAATGTCTTCGAGCAATCTGAAGGTCGATGATCAGGCCATGGACGTGCAATCGATCCTTGGCCAGATTCAAGGCCAGATCACCCCGCAGCAGCGCGCTGCGCTCGAGAAAAACGGCATCAATATTGGCGGCAAGGGGATCCGTGCCTGCCTGACGCCGCAGCAGGTGGCAACCAACGATATCCCGCTGGCCGATCCGCAATCGGGCTGCAAACAGCAGATCACCGAGCGCACCGGCAACCAGTGGAAATTCCGCTTCAGCTGCCCGAAAGCCCAAGGCACCGGCGTGGCAACATTCCTCAGTGACCGCGAATTCACCACCGTCGCCAATGGCACCTTCAACGCCATCGGCATCAACCAGAAGGGCAGCCTGGAAACCCGGGCAGTCTGGCTGGGCCAGGATTGCGGCACGGTAAAACCCCGCGCTTAAACCCCTCGCAGCGCTCCCACAGCTGGAACCCATTCCAACTGTGGGAGCGAGCCTGCTCGCGAATAGATCGGAAGTACACCTCAAGTCATGGCTGACTCAACGCCTTGTACAGCGTATTGAGGTTGTATTCGAACAGCCCGGTAAAGGTGCTCGCCGGTCCACTCGCCGCCAGCGCATCCGAGTACAGTGTGCCACCGATGTGTGCGCCGCTTTCGTCCGCGATCTGCTTGAGCAGACGCGCGTCCTTGATGTTTTCCATGAACACCGCTTTGACCTTGGCCTGGCGAATCTGCGTGATCAGCGCAGCAACTTCGGCTGCGGAGGGTTCGCGTTCGGTGGACAAACCCTGTGGCGCGATAAAGTCGATGCCATAGGCCTGTCCCAGATAGCCAAAGGCATCGTGGCTGGTGACGATCTTGCGATTACCCGGCGGCAGCGCGCCGAGTTTGTTTTTGGCTTCGTCGAGCAGGGCATAGATCTGCTTGAGGTAGGTCTGGCTGTTGCGCTCGTAGTCAGGCTTGTTGGCCGGGTCGGCGGCGATCAGCGCCTTGGTGATGTTGGCGACGTACAACTCAGCGTTCGCCAGATTGTGCCAGGCGTGTGGATCCGCAACAGTCTCGCCGTCTTCATCGAGCGAACGTGGAATCACCCCGCGACTGGCGCTGATCACCGTCGCCTTGCTGTCGGTGCTGGTCACCAGGCGATCCAGCCAAGGTTCGAAACCCAGGCCGTTCTTGATGATCACTTTGGCTTTGAGCAGCGCCTTGGCATCGTCCGGTGTCGGCTCGTAGGTGTGCGCATCGGCGTCCGCGCCGACCATGTTGGTAATCTGCACGTGCTCGCCGCCGACCTGATGAACCATGTCGGCAAGGATGCTGAAGCTGGTGACCACCGGCAGTTTTTCGGCGGCCGACAAGGACATCGACAGCATCAGGCTGAACAGCACAAGTAGAGCGCGCATCGGGAAACACCTCATTGGGATGTGAGCAAAGGCGGGCGGCGCAGCAAACCGTGAACCGGTCCAAACACCACCGACAGCAGATAGCCGACCCCCGCGACCAGCACGATGGCCGGGCCGCTGGGCAGCGAGTAGTAGAACGACAGCAGCAAGCCCAGCCACACAGACACGCAGCCCATGACGGCGGCGACGGCAATCAGTATCGGCAGACGACGACTCCAGAATCTCGACGCGGCAGCCGGAAGCATCATCAGTCCCACTACCATCAGCGCGCCGATGGCCTGAAAACCGATCACCAGATTCAGCACGACCAGAGTCAGGAACACGCCATGAGCCAGTGGCCCGAGACGACTGACTGTGCGCAAGAACAGCGGGTCGAGTGTGTCCAACAGCAGGGGTTTGTAGATCGCCGCCATGGCCATGAGGCTGATGGCCGAGACCCAAAGCATGCCGGTCAGCGTCGGTCCATCCACGGCTAGCGCCGAACCGAACAGCAAGTGCAGAAGGTCTAGGCGCTTGCCGGCGATGCCAAGGATCAAAACGCCGCTGGCCAGTGAGATCGGATAGATCGCGGCGAGGCTGGCATCTTCTCGCAACCCCGTTCGCCGGGTGATCCAGGCCGCAAGTCCGGCCATGCTCAGACCGGCTCCCAAGCCACCGAGGGTGAGTGCGGGAAGACTCAAACCGGCAAACCAGAATCCCAGCGCTGCACCAGGGAGAATGCCGTGGGCGACAGCGTCGCCGATCAGGCTCATCCGTCTGAGAATCAGAAACACGCCCAAGGGCGCCGTGCTGCACGCCAGCATCAGGCCACCGAGCAGGGCGCGGCGCATGAACACGAATTCGCTGAACGGCTGCCAGAAATGGCTGACGGTGGCGAGCATCAGGCGACCTGCATGTGCGGTGTCGGCTGGATCAGTTCTCGGCTGGTTCCGTACACGCAGTGGCCGTTTTTGATCAGCAGCGTATGTGGAACATGTTCTCGTACCGCCGCCAGGTCATGGCAGACCACGACCAGTGTCCGGCCCTCGGCGTGCCAGTGGTGAATGTGTTGCCAGAGCAATTGCTGGCCGAGATCGTCGAGTGCGGCGTGCGGTTCATCGAGCAACAGCACCGGGGCGTCAGCGAGGCTCAGTCGTGCGAGCAGGGCACGTTGTAGCTCACCGCCGGACAGGGCCATCAACGGACGCTGTTCGAGGCCACTCAAGTGCCAGTCTTCCAATGCGTTTTTCAGTCGCTGCGTGCGCAGTTGCGTCGACAGCCGGCGGCCCCAGAAACCTGCGGCGATGAGTTCTTCCAGGTTTATTGGAAATTGCCGATCCAAGTGCTGTTGCTGCGGCAGAAAGGAAATTCCGCTTTGGCGTGGAACAGCCATTTCCACTTTGCCAGCGAGAGGCTTCTGCAATCCGGCGATGACCTTTAGCAGGCTGCTTTTGCCGCAGCCGTTGGCGCCGATGATGGCGGTCAGGCTGGCGCTCTCGAACTCAAGACTCAGAGGCGTCGTCAGCGGTTGACCGGGAGCGCCCCAGACCAGCGATTGGCAGCGGATCATATTTGCTCCCGCTGCCAGCTGCTTTCGGCGACGGCGTCATGAGCATGCAGGCTTTCGGCGTGGATCACGCGGATATGCAATTGTTTGATGCCGGGTGTGCGTTGCAGTGCTAGGTTGAGGCGGCGCGCGGCGTCTTCGCAGAACATCAGGTTTTGCCCATTGGCGAGTGCGAAGGCTTGCTCGTCGGGGCGCTTTACTGCGGTCTGCACGGCTGTGCCGAGGGCTGCTTCAGCGTCATCGATGATCGCTGTCAGCGGTAGCTCGTCGATGAAATTGTCGAGATGCAGGTGCAGTTGCGCATAGCTACGTTGGCTGTGCGGCGTCGCTACGATCCCTTTGGTTGAGCCAAGCCATGCCAAAACATCGGCATGTTGCAGAGCGTTGTTGGCGAAGTCGTCGATGAATTGCTGCTGGATCAATTGCCTTGCCAAGGCTGCCGAGCAGGGGCATGTCGAGGAATAGGGCACCTCGAGTTTTAGTTCCACGTGGAACATTTGCTGTTTCAGGCTTGCTGAAATGGTTGTCGGATAGGATTTCCAGCCGGCTAGGGGGCTGACTAACGCCGGCCGTTTCAGCAATAAGTCGGTGTGAATGTTCAGATATGCGCAGGCGGATAGACCTTGGTGACTTATCAGAAAACCCTTGAGTACCTGATGCAGCAGAGCGGGAGAAAGGCTTCGCTGTTCGAGGGCTTCGAGTGCCAGATACAAGCGCGACATGTGAATACCACGCGCTTCACCATCATCGAGACTCACGCCAGCGTCGACTCTGGCGCTGAGGCGTTGGCTTTCGAGCACAACGGGTAGGGCAATCCCACGCATGCCTACCCAATCGAGTGGCAGTGCCTGGCGCGCAGATTGGGCGGCAATATCCGGGAGAGTAAGAGCATTCATGGTTGAGACCGTCGTATTGATCTCTATTTACGTTACATTATAACAATCCATTGGGCGATGCTTTTTTCATGAAGAGGTTTTCACTAGCAGCCCGTCATCCGGCTGCAAGTGAATCTGGCGCTGCTCCCTCCCGAGCTGGAAAAACGGTTGATGGTCGTCCAGCCGACACGACGGGTATAGCCAACCCAAGCCTCGCCATCGGAGGCTATGCCGGTAAAGAAGGTTAATTGGCCGAAGCGGCTGTTGGTTTGCGCCCAATAGCGATGGCCGTCCTTCTCGAATCCGCGCAGGTAAAGCGTGGTGTCGACCGTATTGACGCTATAGGCATTGCCGTCGGCGTCTACGCATGCCAGCAAATTAGCGCTGCGTGTGCAGTGCGCAAGCGAGGGCATCTGCGCTTGGGCTTGGCCGGCCAGCGACATAGCAAAGCTCAAAAGCAGGTATTTCAACCCATTGTTCATTGAGAATTTCCACGATCGGTGCTGCGGCAATTTGCGAAATCTCCTGCGTCGGACTGGCAAGCTCAAGTTGTTATACTATAACATCAACCGCCACCAGCCTGAGCTGCCGATCACAATCGTTTGCCTTCATTGTCCCGAGTAAATGGAGCGCAACACGCCAAGCGCACACCTGAAAGCGCAAATCGGCTGCCATTTAAGAGGATTATCCAATGTCAGCCAAATTGCCCGTCACCGTACTTTCAGGATTTCTCGGCGCCGGAAAAAGTACACTTTTGAATTACGTACTACGTAACCGAGACGGCTTGCGTGTAGCGGTGATCGTCAACGATATGAGCGAAATCAACATCGATGGCAGTGAAGTCCAGCGCGATGTCAGTCTTAACCGTGCGGAAGAAAAGCTCATTGAGATGAGCAACGGCTGCATTTGCTGTACGTTACGCGAAGACCTGCTTGAAGAAGTCAGCAAACTCGCCCGCGAGGATCGTTTTGATTACCTGCTGATCGAGTCCACTGGCATTTCCGAACCGCTTCCGGTCGCTGAAACCTTCACCTTTCGCGATGAACAAGGGCAAAGCCTCGCCGACATTGCTCGCCTGGATACCATGGTCACCGTGGTCGACGGTGTGAATTTCCTGCTCGATTACCAAGCGGCCGAAAGCCTCGCCTCTCGCGGCGAGATTCTCGGTGAAGAAGACGAGCGCTCCATCACCGATCTGTTGATCGAGCAGATCGAGTTCGCCGACGTCCTGCTGATCAGCAAAATCGACCTGATCAGCCAGCACGAGCGCGAAGAACTTACCGCGATCCTCAAGCGCCTCAATGCCCAGGCTGAAATCATTCCAATGGTGATGGGCGAAATCCCCCTGGAGAAAATCCTCAACACCGGTCGTTTCGATTTCGAGAAAGCCGCACAAGCCCCGGGATGGCTGCAGGAATTGCGCGGTGAGCACGTCCCGGAAACACAGGAATACGGCATCGCCTCGACGGCCTACCGCGCCCGCCGGCCATTCCACCCGCAACGCTTTTTCAGCTTCATCGACCGGCCTTGGCTGAACGGCAAGCTGCTGCGCTCCAAAGGCTTCTTCTGGCTCGCCAGCAAACCCACCGACGCCGGTAGCTGGTCGCAGGCCGGTGGTTTGATGCGGCATGGATTCGCCGGGCGCTGGTGGCGTTTCGTAGCAAAGAATCAATGGCCCGAAGATCAGGAAAGTGTCCAGGCGATCATGGAAAACTGGACTCCAAGCGTAGGAGATTGCCGCCAGGAGCTGGTTTTCATCGGTCAGAACATCGATTTCCTACAGCTCTCCGCCGAACTCGATGCCTGTCTTTTGACCGACGAAGAAATGGCCATGGGTGTAGAAGGCTGGCGTTTGCTGCCTGATCCATTCGGCCCGTGGCACGACGAGGCCGCCTGATGCTCGCACTCAAGGATCAGCCGCTTCTTGCCCGTCATCAGTACCAGGGCCTGACCCCGCAAACGTTGACGCGAATCCTCGAAGATCAGACCAATCTCGCCGTCTGGCAACGCCAGCTACCCGTGCACATCGCCGATTTTGCGCAATTGGTGCTGTCGCTCAACGAGCCCTTGGCGGAGTCGCTGTGTCTGGAATTGCCCGACGAAGATGCCGAACCGGATCTCGCCGGTCTGGCTGCAGGGCTGTGTGATCTGCAAGGATTCGAAGGCTTCATGAGCGACCTCAAGTGGCTGATCAGTGCCTTCGCCTGTCTGTTGGGCGCGCGGCGTATCGGCGTGCGTTTGCGCGTGCTGGACAAGGCCATGTGTCCGCGTTTCCACGTCGATCACGTGCCGGTGCGCCTGATCACTACTTACGCTGGCATCGGCAGCCAATGGCTTGAGGAGGGTGCGATGGACCGCGCGCAACTTGGCCAGTCCAATGCCGAACCGCAAGATCCAGCGTCGATTCGTCAGCTCAACAGCGGCGACGTCGCGCTGCTCAAAGGCGAAAAGTGGCACGGCAATGAAGGCTTCGGCCTGATCCATCGTTCGCCGCAACCGGCACCCGGTGAGCGCCGTCTGTTGCTGACCCTCGACTGGCTCGGCTGACACATCAGGGCTTGCGCCAGACGCCCTGGCTCTGGCCTTCGCAATATGGCTTGAGATACGCCGCATCGGTGGCCACGCCGTAATAGTGGATATCCTGGCGATAGGGCATATTGGCGACTTGCGCGTTGCTGCACACGCCGAAAGCGCCGCTCGGGCACTGGTCGACGTATTGCACCTCGACCTTCTGCCCGGCCAGCGTCGGTTGGCAGAAGCCGTCATTGAACAATTTCTGCGGAATCGTCCGGTTCTGCTGACAGACTTTGACGTCGAGCCGTTCGCCCTGTGTGTGCACCACGCAGGCCTCGGCCCACGCTTCACTCGACAGCAGCGCCAACAGCAACGACCATCCCGACCAGCGCATCTTCGATCTCCTCAATAACTGTCCGCAGAAAGTAGCCGCCATGTTGCAGAACATTCCGACCCACGTCATCGCCGGCCCGTTGGGCGCCGGCAAGACCAGCCTGATTCGCCAGTTGCTGGCGCAACGGCCGGCGGACGAACGTTGGGCGGTACTGATCAACGAGTTCGGCCAGATTGGTCTGGACGCCGCGTTGCTGACTCGCGACGACGATGGTATCGCACTGGGTGAGGTGGCCGGGGGCTGCCTGTGTTGCGTCAATGGCGCGCCATTCCAGATCGGCCTTGGCCGCCTGCTGCGCAAGGCCAGGCCGGATCGACTGTTTATCGAGCCATCCGGGCTGGGCCATCCGGCGCAATTGCTCAAGCAACTTAACGAGGCGCCGTGGCCGGGCGTGCTGGCGGTTCAGCCCTGTGTTCTGGTTTTGGACGCTCAGGCATTGCACGCAGGTAGAGCCTTGCCGGACGCCCAGCAGCAAGCGTTGGCCAGCGCGGGGTTGTTGCTGTTGAACAAGGCGGAAGATCTCGATGAAACAGCTCGAGACAGAATCGCCAGCCAGTTGCCGCCCGTCAGGCTGATCTGGACGCAGCAAGCCCAGCTGCCTCTGAGCGAGCTTCCGGGGCTGGCAGTAAAAGCGAACGAAGGCGCAGGGCATCTGCCGCTGCCCACTGGATTGGCACAGCTGCCAGCGCTCTGGAGCGATCCGGCCGAACCGATTTGCCTGAGTCAGGCGCAGGAGGGTGGGTGGAGCATCGGTTGGCGCTGGCATCCGCAGCAGGTATTTGATCAAGCACGCATCGCCTATTGGCTGAGCGCGCTCGACTGGAAGCGGGCGAAACTGGTTATCCACAGCACGGATGGCTGGGTTTCGGGCAATGCCCTGGAGCATGCCGAGCTGAGTTGGCAAGCCAGCGAATGGCGAAAAGACTCAAGAATCGAGCTGATCTTCGCTGAACCGCAGAACATCGAACAGCTGCAAGCCGGTTTGGCTGAATGCCGGATTCAGTGAGTCAGCTCAAGGCTTCCACTTGGTATGTTCCTGGCGCCACTGGCTCAGCTCAATGACTTCTGCGCGAGGCTTGTGCACTTCGACCACCGGCGGCGTGTCGTCGAACGGCGCCGGGTAGGGCGCCAGTTCAATCTGCGCACTGTGCGCGCCGAACTGGGTGACGGTGCCGTTGTGGCGGCTTTCACCAGTCACGGTGAACTCGAAGTTGTAGACCCGCGCCAGTCGTCGGCGACCGTTGGCATCCCTGATCAGCCCGATCTTTTTCAGCGCGACGTTACCGTCCAGCAGCTCGACGCCGACATTGGTGCAATGCTGTTTGACCCGTTCCAGTGCACGCTCGCGCAAGCCGTGGTTGTGCCATAGCCAGGCACCAGCGGCGGCGAACAGCATCAGCACGAAGATGTTTTCCAGGGTCAGCATCGACATCGAACTCCAAAAGATGGCGTCAGCTTAACTGTCTCGCCGGTCTGTCGTACAGGCTGTGTTTCGTCGCATACTGCGCGGCTTGAATTTCAATCGTTTTACGGAATGACCCGAATGAAACGTACGCCTCATCTGCTCGCCATCCAGTCCCACGTGGTGTTTGGCCACGCCGGCAACAGCGCTGCGGTTTTTCCGATGCAGCGCGTCGGGGTCAATGTCTGGCCGCTCAACACCGTGCAGTTCTCCAACCACACCCAGTATGGTCAGTGGGCCGGTGAAGTGCTGGCGCCGCAGCAGATTCCCGAGCTGATCGAAGGCATCGCTGCGATTGGCGAGCTGGGCAATTGCGACGCGGTGCTGTCCGGCTATCTCGGTAGCGCCGCGCAGGGCCGGGCGATTCTCAGCGGTGTGGCGCGGATCAAAGCGGTCAATCCGAAAATGCTGTACCTGTGTGATCCGGTGATGGGCCATCCAGAGAAGGGTTGCAGCGTGCCCACCGAGGTCAGCGATTTCCTTCTCGATGAAGCGGCTGCCGTGGCGGACATCATGTGCCCGAACCAGTTGGAGCTGGACAGTTTTTCCGGGCGCAAGCCGCAGTCGCTGTTCGATTGCCTGGCGATGGCACGGGCGCTGCTGGCGCGCGGGCCGAAAGCGGTACTGGTCAAGCATCTGGATTATCCGGGCAAACCGGCGGATGGCTTCGAAATGTTGTTGGTGACGGCTGAGGGCAGTTGGCATTTGCGCCGTCCCTTGCTGGCGTTTCCGCGTCAGCCGGTGGGGGTGGGCGACCTAACGTCCGGCCTGTTTCTGGCGCGGGTGCTGCTGGGCGACAGCCTGCTCGCAGCGTTCGAATTCACCGCAGCGGCGGTGCATGAGGTGTTGCTGGAAACCCAGGCGTGCGCCAGTTATGAGCTGCAACTGGTGCGGGCGCAGGATCGCATTGCGCATCCGCGGGTGAAATTCGAGGCTACCGCGATCAGTCTGTAATTTCGTCGTTGTTCAAAAAAGATCGCAGCCTTCGGCAGCTCCTACATGGGTTTGCATTCCAAAATGTAGGAGCTGCCGAAGGCTGCGATCTTTTGCTTTTTGGTCTCAGGCGTCGCCCTTGATCTCCTGATAACGCTTCTCCAGTTCCTGACGAATCTGCCGGCGCTGCTGCGCCTGCATGAAGCGGCGTTTGTCTTCGCTGTTCTGCGGTTGCAACGGCGGCACGGCGGCCGGTTTGCGCTGATCATCCACCGCGACCATGGTGAAGAAGCAGCTGTTGGTGTGGCGCACCGAGCGTTCGCGGATGTTTTCGGTGACCACTTTAATGCCAACTTCCATCGACGTGTTGCCGGTGTAGTTGACCGAGGCGAGGAACGTCACCAGTTCGCCGACATGAATCGGCTCGCGGAAAATCACCTGATCCACCGACAGGGTCACCACGTAGCGCCCGGCATAACGGCTGGCGCAGGCGTAGGCCACTTCGTCGAGGTATTTGAGCAGGGTGCCGCCGTGAACATTGCCAGAGAAGTTGGCCATGTCGGGGGTCATCAGTACCGTCATCGACAGCTGGGCGTTTCCGGGTTCCATAACGTTCTCACGGATCAAGGCTGATTGCAGGAAGCGCCTCTGCGGGCACCTGGTGGCTTTTCAAGAAGCACCGTTATCGGGACGCCGCGCGGCGGGCCGCCGTCACGCCGGTAGCGATCTGTTTCCATATATTGCACCGGCTTCCAGAGCGAAGTCGCGGTGTTAACCTGCAAAAGCCCTGCCCAAGGGCAATTCCTACATTAAAAGCGGATTTTTACCCTGCTCGCGCAGAACGTTCTGACGTCTGTCCGCGCGCCTCGTCATCAAGGAGCCCACGCCATGCATGCCATCAGTTTCATTCAGGATCTGGCAGTGATCATGCTGGTCGCGGGCGTAGTAACCGTACTGTTTCATCGTTTCAAACAACCGGTGGTGCTCGGCTACATCGTCGCCGGCTTCATCATCGGCCCGCATACGCCGCCGTTCGGCCTGATTCACGATGAAGAAACCATCAAGACCCTGGCCGAACTCGGGGTGATCTTCCTCATGTTCTGCCTTGGCCTGGAGTTCAGCCTGCGCAAGCTGTTCAAGGTCGGCGCCACGGCGTTCATTGCCGCATTTCTCGAAATCATCCTGATGATCTGGATCGGTTACGAAATCGGTCGCTGGTTCGACTGGAACACCATGGATTCGTTGTTCCTCGGCGCGATTCTGGCGATCTCCTCCACCACGATCATCGTCAAAGCGCTGAATGATCTGAAGATGAAAAACGAGCGCTTTGCGCAGTTGATCTTCGGCGTGCTGATTGTCGAGGACATCCTTGGCATCGGCATCATCGCGCTGCTGTCGAGCATCGCCGTCAGCGGCACGGTGAGCTCGGGGGAAGTGTTTTCCACGGTCGGCAAGCTGTCGCTGTTCATGATCGTCGCGCTGGTCATCGGCATTCTGTTGGTGCCGCGTCTGCTGGCTTATGTGGCGAAATTCGAAAGCAACGAGATGCTGCTGATCACCGTGCTCGGCCTGTGTTTCGGCTTCTGCCTCCTTGTGGTCAAGCTCGAATACAGCATGGTTCTCGGGGCTTTCCTGATCGGTGCGATCATGGCCGAGTCGAAGCAGTTGTTGAAAATCGAGCAGTTGGTCGAGCCGGTTCGCGACTTGTTCAGTGCGATCTTTTTTGTCGCCATCGGCTTGATGCTCGACCCGCTGATTCTCATCGAATACGCCTGGCCGATTGCGGTGATTACCGTGGCCGTAGTGCTGGGCAAGATGTTGTCCTGCGGCCTCGGTGCGTTTATCGCTGGCAACGACGGACGGACCTCACTGCGGGTCGGCATGGGTCTGTCACAGATCGGCGAATTTTCCTTCATCATCGCCGCGCTGGGTATGACCTTGCAGGTGACCAGCAACTTCCTCTACCCGGTCGCTGTAGCCGTGTCGGTGATCACCACGCTGCTGACGCCGTACCTGATTCGCGCGGCAGATCCGTTGTCGATCAAGCTCTCGGCAGTCGTGCCCAAGCGTCTCGGGCGTGTACTCGGCATGTATGGCGAATGGTTGCGCAGCATCCAGCCGCAAGGTGAGGGCGCGCTACTGGCGTCGATGATCCGGCGGATCCTGTTGCAGGTCGGGGTCAATCTGGCGCTGGTGATTGCGATCTTCTTTGCCGGCGCATACTTCGCCGAGCGCATGTCGTTGTGGCTGCAGGACTGGATCAGCGATCCGAGCTGGCAGAAGGCACTGATCTGGGGCGGTGCGTTGCTGGTCTCGCTACCGTTCCTGATTGCGGCTTATCGCAAGCTCAAGGCGCTGTCGATGCTGCTGGCAGAGATGGGCGTCAAGCCGGAGATGGCCGGGCGTCACACGCAGCGAGTGCGCCGGGTGATCGCCGAAGTGATCCCGATTCTCTCGCTGCTGGTGATTTTCCTGCTGTTGGCAGCCTTGTCGGCCAGTATCCTGCCGACCAACAAGCTGCTGGTGCTGATCGCCGTCGTCGCGGCCGCCGTTGCGGCGCTGCTCTGGCGCTGGTTCATCCGCGTGCATACGCGGATGCAGGTGGCCTTGCTGGAAACCCTCGACAACCATAAGGAATCGTCGGGGCATTGACCCACAGGGGCGTTTGGCGGCTCAGCTTTCCAGCCAGACGTCCCGCGCCCAGTGCCACACCGATTCCCAGGTTTCTTCAGCAATCAGTTCTTCTTCGGCCTGCCACAGCACCACGGTGCCGTCTTCTTCGACACAGTAGTAGTCATCGTCGTCCTGACAGATCGGGATCAAGCTGCGATCAACACCCGCGTCCCATGCATTGGCCGCCACGTCCGGCAGATAGGTGCGCGATTGCGGATCAGTGACGGTCACTGGCTCAAGGCTGCCATAGACCACATCGCTGACGGTCAGCAAAAATTCTTTGAAGACGAACGGAATGTCGATGAACAGTTGTTCTTCGATTTCCACCAGCAGGTCTTCGTCAGGCAATTCCAAAGGAACCGGCACGGGTTCGTTGGCTTCGCGCAGTTGTTCGATGATTTCTTCCACGTCCGGGATCCTCTTGCTGAATGGCGCGGTTTATATGGGCCGGTTTATACAGTAGCTCGCCATAGATGCAACCGTGAAATGAAAAACCCCGGCCGGGGCCGGGGTTCTGTTACCGCAAGTGAAGCGCAGCAGGGATCAGCCGTTCTGGCGGATACCGGCGACCAGCCAAGGCTGGTTGTCGCCCTGCGGACGTTCCATGTTCCAGCTTTCGCTGAACACTTCGCCCTGGTCGAAACGCGAGGTTTTCGACACGCCGGTAAAGGTCAGGGTGGCGATGGTCTTGTCGGCACGATCGTCGACGCCGTCCAGTTGCACCTGCAGGTTGTCGATGTAGGTCGACTGGAAGCCATCGCCCAGATCCGCACGCTCACGCTTGAGGAACTCAAGCATTTGCGGGGTCACGAACTCGGCGATCTTGTCCATTTCGTTGGCGTCCCAGTGCTGCTGCAGCGACTGGAAGTGGCTGCGCGCAGCTTCAAGGAAGCGTTCTTCGTTGAACCAGGCCGGTGCGTTGATCACTGGACGGGCGGCAGCCGGAGCAGCCGAACCACCGAAGATCGAACCCATGGCGGCAGGCTTCTGCTCGAACACTTCACGCTGCATCGGCGCGCCGGCTGGAGCGAATTGCTCCTGCTGCTTGCGACGACGGGCGGCGATGAAGCGGAAGATCACGAACGCGATCAGGGCCATGATCAGGATGTCGAAGATCTGCATGCCCTGGAAACCGTCGCCCATGAACATCGACGCGAGCAGGCCACCGGCGGCGATGCCCGCCAATGGGCCGAGCCAGCGCGAAGCACCGCCGGCCTTGGCCGCGGCGCCAGCAGCACCGGCAGCGCCAGCGGTCGCTGCTGCGCCGCCCACGCCTGGAGAAGAAGGAGCCATCTGGCTGGTCTGGTGCGTCGGCGCAGCGCCGGCGCTTTTGCCACCACCAAAGCGCTTGGCGTTGGCGTCGAGGCTCATCGTCAGGCCGATGCACAACGCCATGGCGATGCTAAGAAAACGTTTCATAAAGGGTATTCCCGTTTTGTGGAGACACGCGCGCCATGTTGCACAGCTGAAGTGTTACTGGCTAGCGAGAGAGTGTTTCGGGCTTTTGCCTGACAGGTTGCGTTCAGCTTGGCGAGGCAATCAGCCGATGTACTTTTGTCTGTAGGAAAAGGCGATAGGTTCAGAGGGATTGATGCACTTGCGTCGCATAACCTGTGGGAGCGAGCCTGCTCGCGAAGGTGTCGTGTCAGGCAAATGATTGCTTGATGACACAGCGCTTTCGCGAGCAGGCTCGCTCCCACATGGGTTCAGTGCCGGTGATTAGATCGCTTCCAGCTTGGCATAGCCGAGCATCAGCCACTTGCTGCCTTCGCTGAAATTCACCTGCACCCGGGCCTGGGCGCCGGAACCTTCGAAGTTGAGGATCACCCCTTCGCCGAAGATCGAGTGACGTACGGCCTGACCGAGCACAAAACCGGTTTCCGGAATCTCGCTGCCGCTGAACAGGCTGCTGCCGCTCATCGACTGGTTGCCGCCGAACGGTCGGCTGACGCTATTGGACAGGCGCACTTCCTGGATCAGGCCTTTGGGCACCTCGCGGACGAAACGCGATACCTTGTTATAGGTTTCGCTGCCGTACAGGCGCCGGGTTTCCGCGTAGGTCATGACCAGATTCTGCATCGCCCGGGTGATACCGACGTAAGCCAGACGCCGTTCTTCCTCGAGACGACCCGGTTCTTCCAGGCTCATCTTGTGCGGGAACAGGCCTTCTTCCATGCCAACAAGGAACACGTAAGGGAATTCCAGACCTTTGGCGCTGTGCAGGGTCATCAACTGAACACTGTCTTCGTGCTCGTCGGCCTGAGTATCGCCGGCCTCCAGCGATGCGTGGCCGAGGAAGGCCGCCAGTGGCGTCAGTTCTTCGTCCTCTTCGGTGTTCTCGAAGTTACGTGCAGCGCTGACCAGTTCCTCAAGGTTTTCCACCCGGGCCTGGCCTTTCTCACCTTTTTCCGCTTCGTGATAAGCGATCAGGCCGGATTGCTCGATGACGGTTTGCGTCATCAGGTGCAGCGGCATCTCGGCGCACTTGGCGGCGAGGTTCTCGATCAGTTCGATGAACGCACCGAGCGCACTCGCGGCGCGCCCGGTCAGGCCTTTGTTGGCCACCAGTAGGCGCATCGCTTCCCACATCGACACGTCGCTGTGTCGCGCATGCTCGCGGATCGCTTCGACGGTTTTCTCGCCGATGCCCCGCGCGGGTACGTTGATCACTCGCTCCAGCGCCGCGTCGTTGCCACGACCTTCGAGCAAGCGCAGGTAGGCCATGGCGTTCTTGATTTCCGCGCGTTCGAAGAAGCGCTGACCGCCATAGATGCGGTACGGGATGCGCTCGCGCAGCAGGGCTTCTTCGAGCACCCGCGACTGGGCGTTGGAGCGGTACAGAATCGCAATATCGCTACGGGCCAGACCGGTTTTCAGCGCGCTTTCGATGGTTTCCACCACGTAACGCGCTTCGTCGTGTTCGTTGAACGCGGCGTACAGGTTGATCGCTTCGCCGTCGCCGCCGTCGGTCCACAGCTCTTTACCGAGACGCCCGGTGTTGTTGGCGATCAGCGCGTTGGCGGCTTTGAGGATACCGGCGGTGGAGCGGTAATTCTGTTCCAGACGAATTGTTTCGGAGTCCGGGAAGTCCGAAGAGTACTGATGGATGTTCTCGATCTTCGCCCCGCGCCAGCCGTAAATCGACTGGTCGTCGTCGCCGACCACCATCAGGCTGTCGCCGCCCTTGCCGAGCAGGCGCAACCAGGCGTACTGCACGGCGTTGGTGTCCTGGAATTCGTCGACCAGAATATGGCGGAAGCGCTTTTGGTAGTGCGCCAGCAGGCCCGGGTGATCGCGCCACAGATCGAGCGCGCGCAGCAGCAGTTCGGAGAAGTCGATCACGCCAGCCCGCAGGCACGCTGCCTCGTAGGCTTCGTAGATGCCGCGCATGGTGGCGAGGAACAGGTCGCCGCTGGCCTGAATGTGTTGCGGCCGCAGACCTTCGTCTTTCTGGCCGTTGATGAACCACTGCGCCTGACGCGCCGGCCAGCGTTGCTCGTCCAGGCCCAGTTCGCGGATCACCCGCTTGACCAGACGCTGCTGGTCATCGCTGTCGAGAATCTGAAAGGTCTGGCTCAGGCCCGCTTCCTGCCAGTGCGCCCGCAGCAAGCGGTGCGCGAGGCCGTGGAAGGTGCCGACCCACATGCCGGCCGGGTTGATGCCCAGCAACTGCTCGATGCGATGGCGCATCTCGGCAGCGGCCTTGTTGGTGAAGGTCACCGACAGGATGGAGTGAGGCGAGGCGTTTTCGACCTGGATCAACCAGGCGATACGGTGCACCAGCACTCGGGTTTTACCGGAACCGGCGCCGGCCAGGACCAACTGACGGCCAACGGGGGCTGCTACGGCCTGGCGTTGGGCATCGTTGAGGGAGTTCAGCAGAAGGGAGAGATCATCGCGCATCGGGGCATTCTAGGGTGCGCCGCAGGCCCGGGCAAACCGTGCGTTGCATTAGCCGATGAAAGTGCTGCCGATGACGACCGGTCGGTCACTGGCTGCAGGCTTCGGCCCGTCTCGCCTGAGGGGTTGCAGCGGTGCGCAAGCGGCGGAAAATTTCCCCGCAATTGTGATCGGCAGCAGTTTGGCATCGGGATCGGCTTGTGTATGCTCCGTCCACGTTTCGGGCGCACGCCCTCCTATAAGAACAAGAACGTTGCCCATGATCCTCAGCGCCGAACTGTCGGGGCCCTCCGTGGACCCCCGGGTGATCCGCAAGCACTATGCCGTCGAAATGGCGGTGGAGCGCACGCGTCTGCTGTATCAGGGCTCGTTGTTGCCCACGCTTTTCATGTTGATCAATGGTCTGGTCTGCGCCGCTTTGCTCTGGAGCCCGCAGCGCTACTTTGTGGTCAGCGTCTGGCTGGTGTGGCTGCTGTCGCTGGTCGCGCTGCGGGTGATTCAGGTGGCCGCGTTCGATTCGGCGATTCCCGATCGTCAGGCCCGGCCGATTTGGTTCCGCATGTTCCTGCTCGGTTCGACCATGACTGGCCTGACTTTGGCCGGAGCCGGCATCGCTCTGGTACCCGCTGACAACTTCATTCAGCAGGCCTGGGTATTCGGTCTGATTGGCGCGGCAACGTTGTCGGCCAGTGTCGCCTACGCGGTGAGCCTGCCGGCGTTCCTCTCGTTTACCTTACCGTGCCTGCTGCCAGCGATCGGTTACCTGTTCTGGGGCGGCGACGATCAGGCGCGGGGCTGGGGCTGGCTGGGGCTGATCCTGCTCGGTTCGCTGAGCGTGGTGGCATGGCAGGTCAATCGGCTGATCGACCGTGGATTGCTGCGGCGTTTCCAGAATGAGCACCTGATCGAGCATTTGCAGCAAGCGCAGACGCGCAGCGAACAACTCAATCAGGAGCTTGGCAAAGAGATCGAACAGCGCCGCTGTGCCGAGGCGCAATTGCGTGAAGCGCAGGTCGATCTGGAAGATCGCGTGGCCCAGCGCAGCCGCGAACTGGATGCCGCCAATCAGGCCCTGAGCAAAAGCGAAGCGCGCCTGGCGCTTGCGCTCAAGGCCAGTGAGCTCGGATTGTGGGACTGGAACCTGCAGACCGACGAAGTCCATCACACACAGATTCAGGAACTGTTTGGCCTCGCCCCGGAGTACGTCACCGCGCTGCTGCGCGACCTCAAGCCACGACTGCACCCCGAAGACGTGCCGTCACTCAAGTTCGCCCTGGTCGAGCATTTGAAGGGGCGCACCGAGGATTATCAGGTTGAGTATCGCCTGCGCCACGGCGACGGCCACTGGGTGTGGATCGAGGACCGTGGCCGCGCCGTAGAGCGCAGCGCCAGCGGCCGGGTGATCCGCATGGTCGGCACTCGCCGCGATATCAGCGCCAGCAAAAGCCTTGAAGAGCAGCAGCGGCTGGCGGCCACGGTGTTCGAAGCGGCCAGCGAAGGCATCGTGATTCTCGACCCGAACTACGCGCTGATTGCGATCAATCAGGCTTTTAGCCGGGTCACCGGTTACGAGATCGACGACATGCTCGGGCGCAACGTCGTCGAGTTGCCTTGCAGCCGCGATGCCCATCGCCACTATGTGGCGATCCGTCATGCACTGGAGCAGCACGGCAGTTGGCAGGGTGAGTTGGTGGAAACCCGCAAGAACGGCGAGTTGTACCCGCAGTGGTTGCAGCTCAACGCGGTGCGCGACAGCCGGGGCAATGTCAGCCATATTGTCGGCTTCTTCGCCGACCTCTCGGCACGGCGTGCGTCGGAAGAACGCCTGCGTTATCTGACCCATTACGACGAGCTCACCGGCCTGGCCAACCGTTCACTGTTCCGCGAACGCCTGCACGAAGCCCATCAGCGGGTGCGGCAGGGCGGGCGCCGCAGTCTCGCATTGCTGCACATCAATCTGGATCGCTTCAAATTGCTCAATGACAGCCTCGGCCATGAAGTCGCCGATCAGCTGCTGCAAAAAATGGCGCGGCGGCTGGTCAATGCCTTGCCTGAGGCCGACACCATTGCGCGCTTGTCCGGAGACGAGTTTGCCGTGCTATTCGATGCCTACGGCAATCTGTCGAGCCTGGCGCGGGTGGCGACGCGGTTGTCGGCCAAGCTGCGTTTGCCGCTGAGCGTCGACGGGCATGAACTGGTGGTCAGCGCTTCGATGGGCATCAGCCTGCTGCCGGACAACGCGCGGGAGATTTCCGCGCTGGTCAGCCAGTCGAACATGGCCATGCAGCATGCCAAACATCTGGGCGGCAACAATTTCCAGTTCTTCACCGACAGCCTGCAAGCCAGCACACTCGAACGCTTGCAGCTGGAAAACCACCTGCGCAGAGCTATTGAAGAACAGCAACTGACGGTGTTCTACCAACCGAAACTGTGCCTGCAAACCGGCCGCATGAATGCCGCTGAAGCGCTGGTGCGCTGGGATCATCCGAGCATGGGCCAGGTGCCGCCGGCAGATTTCATTGGCCTGGCCGAAGAGACCGGTCTGATCGGGCCGATCGGCGAATTCGTTTTGCGTCAGGCGTGCTGGCAAGCCTGCGAATGGCAACGGCAGGGGCTGGCGCCGATCCGCGTGTCGGTGAACCTGTCGGTGCATCAACTGCGCCAAGGCAAGCTGGTCAGTCTGGTCCGGCAAGTGCTGGAAGAAACCGGGCTGGCGCCGCACTACCTCGAGCTGGAGCTGACCGAAAGTCATTTGCTCGACAGCGTCGAACACATCATTGCGACGTTCCAGCAACTGCGCGATCTGGGAGTGAAACTGGCGATCGATGATTTCGGTACCGGGTATTCGTCGTTGAGTTACCTCAAGCGCATTCCGGTGGATTACGTGAAGATTGATCAGGCGTTCATTCGCGGCTTGAGCGAGGGCAGTGCGGACGCGGCGATCACGCGCGCGATCATCGCCATGGCTCACGGACTGGCCCTCAAAGTCGTCGCCGAGGGTGTCGAGCGTGAGGATCAGCTGGCATTTCTGCGCGCCGAACGCTGCGACGAAGTGCAAGGTTATCTGATCAGCCGGCCGGTGGACGCTGCCCGTCTGGCCGGGCTCTTGCGTGATCAGGCAAATCCGCAGTAAGGGCTACATGCACCTCAGCGCGCCTGATGCCGGGACATCGAGTTACGCATTGAGCAGGCAAAATGCCCATTCATGTAGTATAACTACAAGCTTGCTACATCCTTGCCCACAAGAAGAGTCCAGCCCCTTGAATCTGCTGCAACACATCGCCCAGTCACGTCACCTGTTACGCAAGTCGGAGCTCAAGGTCGCCGACCACGTGCTGCTTGACCCTGCGGCAGTGATGCACAGTTCCATGGCCGACCTGGCTCACAGCGTCGGTATCAGCGAGCCGACCATCGTGCGTTTCTGCCGCGCCATCGGTTGTTCCGGCTTTCAGGATCTCAAGCTGAAACTGGCGCAAAGCCTGGCCGCCGGCGCCAGCTTCGGCCAGTTCGCGATCCACGAAGATGACTCCGTCGCCGACTACAGCCTGAAGATTTTCGACACCACGCTGCACACCCTGATGGAAGTGCGCGAGAAGCTCGATCCAGTGGAGCTGCAGCGCGCGGTGACGCTGATGTCCCAGGCGCAGCGTGTCGAGTTCTATGGCTTCGGTGCTTCCGGAGCGGTGGCCGCGGATGCACAGCACAAGTTTTTCCGTTTGCTGCTGACCGCGGCGGCGTATTCCGATCCGCACATGCAGGCGATGTCGGCTGTGACGCTGAAGCCGACCGATGTGGCGATCTGTATTTCCCAGTCAGGGCGCTCCAAGGATTTGCTGATCACCGCTAACCTCGTTCGCGAGAGCGGGGCATCGCTGATCACCCTGTGCCCGAGCCAGACGCCGTTGGCCGAACTGTCGACCGTCAATCTGGCGATCGATGTGCATGAAGACACCGAAATCTACACGCCGCTTACCTCGCGAATCGCCCATCTGGTGGTGATCGACGTGCTGGCGATGGGCGTGGCCATGGCGCGCGGGCCGAGCCTGGTCAATCATCTCAAGAGCGTGAAGCGCAGTCTGCGCAGTCTGCGCTTGTCGCCCAAGGCCGTGAAAGCGCTGGACGATTGAGCAAGGTCGTTCCGACCTTGTTCGCGAGCAGGCTCGCTCCCAGAGGGGGCTTCTGAGAACATAAATTCTGGGTCATAACGGGATCAAATGTGGGAGCGAGCCTGCTCGCGAAAGCGTCCTCAACAACAGCACATCCCTGCGCACATTTCATCACATTGTCATCCCCGCGCAGCCAAACCGTCATCCCCCACGCCTATCGTGAAACTCCCGTACTCGCCCTGGGAGACTCGAAATGGCTCAGCCCTACGAAGAACGCAACAGCGCCGCGAAAACCCGTCGTCAGCAGGAAGATCAGCGCCGCATGGAATTTCGCCGCGCAATCGAGGATCGCTTCGAACTTCGCCAGCTTCAGGCCGAGATCGGCGATTTTCCCGAGATCACGCACTGGCAGGCAGCGCCCGCCGCTTCCCGTCGAAACGCTCAACCAGCGCAATAATCTGCGCCCGCTCGCTGCGGATGAACGCCAGGAAGGCGTGCGCCACCGGTGACAGCCGTTTGGCTTTGGCTTGCACCAGACACCAGCTGCGCATCAGCGGCAACTCCTCGACCGGCAGCTCGATCAGGCCGCCGGTCGCCAGCTCCAGGTTCAGGGCGTGGCGCGTTAGCAGCGCCAGGCCCAGACCCGCCAACACGCATTCGCGCTGAGCTTCGGCCGAGGCCACTTCCTGGGTCTGAGTGAAGTGCACGCGCTTTTCCTTGAAATATTCTTCGCAGGCCAGACGTGTGCCCGAGCCCGGCTCGCGGATCAGCAGCGTATACGGCTCCAGATCCTGCAAGCGCAACGGGCCCATGTGTGCCAGCGGATGATCCGGGCGCGCCACGGCGACAATCGGATTGTTGAGGAATGGCAGGAATTCCAGGCCCATGTCCTGCGGCACCATCGACATGATCACCAGATCATCGCGATTGTCCGAGAGGCGGCGGATGACCTGGCCACGGTTGACCACGGTCAGCTGCAAATTGACTTCCGGATGCTGGCGCTTGAACGCGGCGAACAGATGCGGCACGAAATATTTGGCGCTCGATTCCACCGCCAGTTTCAGCTGACCCTGCAGTGAACCCTGCATGTCCGACAGTTGCATGTCGAGGTTTTCCAGGCGCCCGAAAATGTCGCGGCTGGCGCGCTGAAGCGCTTCCGCCGCCTCGGTCATGTAGAGTTTTTTGCCGACATAGTCGAACAGCGGCTGGCCAATCAGCTCTTCCAGCTGACGAATCTGTAGGCTGACGGCCGGTTGTGTGAGGGACATTTCCTCGGCGGCGCGGCTGTACGAGCGTAAATCACACACCTCATTGAAGATCTGCAATTGACGCAATGTCATACGCATCAATGACTTACGCATAGTTTTCAGGCTCGGTCAGCGGTCAGGTAATTCAACTATAAGTGTTTGCTTATGCCTGACCCAATTTTTATTCATTTTTGTTAATCCCTCAGCAGCGCTAGTGTGGACCTGCGACTGAATTGAAACATTTGGTCACGCGTCGACCTGGGTCTAGCAGGTCGTGGTGCCACCGGCTCAAGGGAACCTCCAAGTGATAAAAAAGATCCTGATCGCCAACCGTGGTGAGATTGCCGTACGCATCGTACGAGCCTGCGCCGAAATGGGCATTCGCTCGGTTGCGATTTTCTCCGACGCCGATCGCCATGCCTTGCATGTGAAGCGTGCGGACGAGGCCCACAGCGTGGGTGCCGAGCCACTGGCCGGCTATCTGAACCCGCGCAAGCTGGTGAACCTGGCGGTGGAAACCGGCTGCGATGCGCTGCACCCCGGCTACGGCTTCCTTTCGGAAAACGCCGAGCTGGCGGAAATCTGCGCCGAGCGCGGCATCAAATTCATCGGCCCGTCGGCGGAGGTCATCCGGCGCATGGGCGACAAGACCGAAGCGCGCCGCAGCATGATCAAGGCCGGCGTACCGGTAACGCCCGGTACCGAAGGCAACGTCTCCGGCATCGAAGAAGCCTTGGTCGAAGGCGACCGTATCGGTTATCCGGTAATGCTCAAGGCCACCTCCGGTGGTGGCGGGCGCGGTATCCGTCGCTGCAACAGCCGCGAAGAACTCGAACAGAACTTCCCCCGGGTCATCTCCGAAGCCACCAAGGCGTTCGGTTCGGCGGAAGTGTTCCTGGAAAAATGCATCGTCAATCCCAAGCACATTGAAGCGCAGATCCTTGGCGACAGCTTCGGCAATGTCGTGCACCTGTTCGAGCGTGACTGCTCGATCCAGCGCCGCAACCAGAAGCTGATCGAGATCGCGCCGAGCCCGCAGCTGACCCCGGAACAGCGCGCCTACATCGGCGACCTGTCGGTACGTGCAGCCAAGGCTGTGGGCTACGAGAACGCCGGCACCGTGGAGTTCCTGCTCGCCGAGGGCGAGGTGTACTTCATGGAAATGAACACGCGGGTGCAGGTGGAACACACCATCACCGAAGAAATCACCGGCATCGACATCGTCCGCGAACAGATTCGCATCGCTTCCGGCCTGCCGCTATCGGTGAAGCAGGAAGACATTCAGCACCGTGGCTTTGCATTGCAGTTCCGTATCAACGCCGAGGATCCGAAGAACAACTTCCTGCCGAGCTTCGGCAAAATTACCCGTTACTACGCCCCCGGCGGCCCGGGCGTGCGCACCGACACGGCGATCTACACCGGCTACACCATTCCGCCGTTCTACGACTCGATGTGCCTGAAACTGGTGGTCTGGGCGCTGACCTGGGAAGAGGCGATGGACCGTGGCCTGCGCGCCCTCGACGACATGCGTCTGCAGGGCGTGAAGACCACCGCCGCGTACTACCAGGAAATCCTGCGCAACCCGGAATTCCGTAGCGGCCAGTTCAACACCAGCTTCGTTGAAAGCCACCCGGAACTGACCAACTACTCGATCAAGCGCAAACCCGAAGAGCTGGCCCTGGCCATCGCCGCCGCCATCGCCGCCCACGCAGGCCTGTGAGGAATACAAGAATGAGCAAGAAAATCTTCGTAACAGACACCATCCTGCGCGACGCTCACCAATCGCTGCTCGCCACCCGCATGCGCACCGAAGACATGCTGCCGATCTGCGACAAGCTCGACAAGGTCGGCTACTGGTCGCTGGAATGCTGGGGCGGCGCGACGTTCGACGCCTGCGTGCGCTTTCTCAAGGAAGACCCGTGGGAGCGCCTGCGCCAACTGCGTGCGGCGCTGCCCAACACCCGCCTGCAAATGCTCCTGCGCGGGCAGAATCTGCTCGGCTATCGCCACTACAGCGATGACGTGGTCAAAGCCTTCGTCGCCAAGGCAGCGGTGAACGGCATCGACGTGTTCCGCATCTTCGATGCGATGAACGATGTGCGTAACCTGCGCGTTGCCATTGAAGCAGTGAAAGCTGCAGGCAAACATGCGCAAGGCACCATCGCCTACACCACCAGCCCGGTGCACACCATCGACGCTTTCGTCACCCAGGCCAAGCAAATGGAATCCATGGGCTGTGACTCGGTAGCGATCAAGGACATGGCCGGTCTGCTGACCCCGTATGCCACTGGTGAACTGGTGCGTGCTCTGAAAGCCGAGCAGTCGTTGCCGGTGTTCATCCACTCCCACGACACCGCCGGCCTGGCCGCCATGTGCCAGCTCAAGGCGATCGAAAACGGCGCCGATCACATCGACACCGCGATCTCCAGCTTCGCCTCGGGCACCAGCCACCCGGGCACCGAATCAATGGTTGCCGCGCTCAAGGGCACCGAGTACGACACCGGCCTGAATCTGGAGCTGCTCCAGGAAATCGGCCTGTACTTCTATGCCGTGCGCAAGAAGTACCACCAGTTCGAAAGCGAATTCACCGCCGTGGATACCCGTGTGCAGGTCAACCAGGTACCGGGCGGGATGATCTCCAACCTCGCCAACCAGTTGAAAGAGCAGGGCGCTCTGAATCGCATGGGCGAAGTGCTCGCAGAAATCCCGCGCGTACGTGAAGACCTCGGCTTCCCGCCGCTGGTGACCCCAACCTCGCAAATCGTCGGCACCCAGGCGTTCTTCAACGTACTGGCCGGCGAGCGCTACAAGACCATCACCAACGAAGTGAAGCTGTATCTGCAGGGCGGCTACGGCAAGGCACCGGGCGTGGTCAATGAAAAGCTGCGGCGTCAGGCGATCGGCAGCGAAGACGTCATCGACGTGCGCCCGGCCGATCTGCTCAAGCCGGAAATGACCAAGCTGCGTGCCGATATCGGAGCACTGGCCAAATCCGAAGAAGACGTACTGACCTTCGCCATGTTCCCGGACATCGGCCGCAAGTTCCTTGAAGAACGCGCCGCCGGCACTCTTACGCCGGAAGTGCTTTTGCCGATCCCGGAAGCGGGCGCCGTTGCCTCGGCGAGCGGCGAAGGCGTGCCGACCGAGTTCGTCATCGACGTCCACGGCGAGACTTACCGCGTCGACATCACCGGTGTCGGCGTCAAGGCCGAAGGCAAGCGCCACTTCTATCTGTCCATCGACGGCATGCCGGAAGAAGTGGTGTTCGAACCGCTCAACGAATTTGTCGGTGGTGGCAGCAGCAAACGCAAACAGGCCTCGGCACCAGGCCACGTGAGCACCACCATGCCGGGCAACATCGTTGATGTGCTGGTCAAGGAGGGCGATACCGTCAAGGCAGGCCAGGCGGTACTGATCACCGAAGCGATGAAGATGGAGACCGAAGTCCAGGCTGCCATCGGCGGCAAGGTCACGGCGATTCATGTGGCCAAGGGCGACCGGGTCAACCCGGGCGAAATCCTCATCGAGATCGAAGGCTGAGATAACAGTCGCGATCCAATGCTTTAAACCTCGGGGGGGCATGTGCTCCCCTTTTTTTTGCCTGTGATTTTCCGACCTGTCAGGTCATTGTCAGGGACCGCATGTGGGAGCGAGCCTGCTCGCGAATGCGCCAGGTCAGCCAATAGCATCTTTTGTATGATGCACCGCTTTCGCGAGCAGGCTCGCTCCCACAGGAGGCGTGCTTAATCCATCAGAACGCCATGCGCCATTGACCCGCCACGCCATACGTTCGGCTGTCGCTGCCCAGCTCACCCGTCAAGCCCACGCCCAGTGTGTGCGCCGCCGAAAGGCCAAGATCGAACCCCGCATCCAGCGACAGACTGTTCCGATCCAGTGCCGCGCCGTTCACTTCGAAGCGCTTGCCGCCCTTGCGCAGTTGCTGGCGGGTGTCACTGTTGATGTCACCGTAGGTATGTTTCCAGCCTGCGCTCAATCGCGGGGTCAAATGCATGCCGTTATCCAGCGTATTGACCTGCGCAACACGCAGACCGAAGGTGCTGCTGAAGTTGTCGCGGGTCTGGCCGTAGACTTTCAACGCCGCGTCGCCGCCCTTTTCGTTGTAGCTGTCGCGCTGATAGCGCTGATAGCCGAGGCTGGCGAAGGGTTCGAGGGTCACGTTGTTGCGGCCCAGGTTGAACCCGGCCTCGGCAAATGCTTGCTGAGTATTGGCGTCGTAATTGCCCTTGAGACGATCGCTGAAACCCTTGAACGCTACCCGCCGTGTGCTGCTGCCGTCATGGCTGGCGTAGGTCGCGCCGAGACGCAGCGACAGCGGGCCGTCCTGACGCACGGCATAGGCACCGAGGTGCCAGCTGTCGAGGTCGCCGTCGTACTGGCGGGCATCGAGTTTCGTCTGCGATTTGCCGCCAAGCAGGCCGACATGCCAGTGCTCGTCGAGTCGCCAGTCAGCGCCCACGACCAGTCCTTGCGTGGCATGTTGGAGGATGCCGTCAGCGTCGCGGTCAACCTTGCCGCCGTGGCCCAGCGCCTGAACCCACACCCGTCCGGAGTCTTCGTTGCCTGCGGCCTGACGCGGTGAACTGCGCGAGCCGTAGGTCGAGGCGGAATGATTGTCCAGCTGCCGCATCGCCGAAAGCATGCTCGCACTGACCGGCGTGATACTGCTCAGCGTGGCTTTGGCGAGGTTGGCATTGCTGCCTGCGGCAAGTTGATCGAGCGCGATGGGTGCGGTGGTTTTATCGCTGGTCAGCAGTGCGGCGACGGCGGTGTTAATGGGCTTTGCAGGCTCCGACGCGGGCTGTGCGGTGGTTTGTGCAGTTACGATTTCGTCGGGTATCGATGATTCCACCGATGCGGAGTCTTCAATCAAGGTCGCAACTGAGGTCAGGGCGGGGGCTGGAGTTGCGATCCCCGCTGTCATTGAAGCTGGAGCGGGCGTTGTCGCGATCGGTACAGCGGGAGAAGTCGGCTGCTCTGGCTCGATAATACTTCCTGCAAGTGCGCCTGCATTTTCTGTAGGAGCGAGGCTTTCAAGCGGTTCACCATTGCGAGCGTAAGTCAGCCCAACCGATTTCTTGTTGTATTGAGCCGTGGCCGTCATATACGCCAGATCGTTCTCGATCCGGCCAAACTCGCCTTTCACCTCACGGGCTTCGATGATTTTGTATTGGCTGCTCTGCGGATATTCTCCGGGAGCCGAAACAATCTTCAGGGTGGCACCTTCGAGTTGGGCGGTGCCATCGACCTTGATCGTCTGACCACCAGCGGGAGTGACCTCGTAAGCCAATTCGGCGCCAGGCGCCAAGTGCAAATTACCCTTCACTCGTGGTGCGCCAAGCGCTGCATTGACGGTGAGCAGCCCACCCACCTCAAGATTTCCCACCGTGCCTTTACCGGCGAAACTGCCGCCATTCTGGACATACACATCACCCTTGATGCTGCCGAGGTTGGTCAACGCTCCACCGCTGTCGACCAGAACACCTTCATGGAAATCGCCTTTGGAGCTCAATGTCCAGTCGCCTTGGGCGACGAATAACCCATTGAAGTTGCGCGTGTCGTTCAACGTGCCGCCATCCGCAGCATTCAGGAACAACACGTTATCGCCCTTGCCGCCATCCAGCCGGCCAGTGAAGCTTGCCCCGTCTGCAAGGGTGATCAAGTCGTTGACTTCAGTCCCTTTGAACACGGCTTCCGGTGTCGTAAAGGTAATCGGCACTGTGCTCGCGTCGTTGAGAAAACCCTGGAGCCGTTCCAAAGCCTGTTGCTTGGGGTTGGCTTCGGGCTGCTCCGTCGTTTCCATGCTTGGGGGCTGCTCGATTGCTTCAGTGGATTGCTCGGCGTTCGCCAGCGCTACGCAACCCATTGCCAATGAAATAGCCAGAGCCAGGTGTTTTGGTGCGAATAGGTGTTGAGTGGGCATCAGGTTCGATTTCCGTATCGAGAAAATCCAACTCTATTGCTGCCTGAAAAAAACCGATGTCGGCCGCTTCCCACATCCACGCAGGCGACATCGGATCGTTCTGTGGAAAATCCTCACTGGATTTCGCAAACAATTCTTTTGCGCGGCGCCACTTGTTCTTTTTCCTACAGCTTTCGCTTGAAGACGGCATTTTTATCAGCGTGAAGTTAAATGCTTGTCTGCATTATTTTGCATTTGGTAAGTCAGTAGCGAGCGCTAATGTGCATTTAGTTGCAGATTTGGGGCGTCTTTGGCTGCCAGAATGCACTATATTGCAATTGTCGAAGATTTCTCTTTCTTGAAACGCATTAAAATGCACACGGAATCAACATGTACAACCTGACACTCCAGATCTTCACCGCTGGGCAATGGCACGACGCGATGATTCTTGACTTCGATGATCCGGAAAAAGGCTTCGAAAGCCGCTGCAGTTTTGGCTATGAAGCGGACTATCTGGTGGAAAACATCGAGTTGATCGGGTCGCCTTTTTCCCAAGCCGTGAGTGCCCTGTATCCGCTGGATTGGGAAGGTCGGCGCGCGAAGACGCCGGCCTTTGTCCACGACATCGCACCGGCAGGCGCAGCCAAGCGGTTTCTACTCGCCCGCCTGGGTCAGGAAAGACCCGCCGAGATCAGCGCCGATCTCTTTCTGCTGGGTCGCAGTACACCGGCACCCATTGGCAACATGCGAATAAAGGAATCGGCGGAAGCAGTCGATGACAGGAAGCCGATCGGATTCAAGCGCGAGGAGGTCATTAGCCGCGACAACCGCTTTCTTGAATATGCCTACGAGCTGGGCGCGGCCATCGGTGGCGCGACGGGGGCAGGTGGGGAAGCTCCGAAGCTCTTACTGGCAGAGAACAGCGCCGGGCTTCTGTATCCCGATGCGGTATTGGACGATGAAGAAGTGCGACAGCACTGGTTCGTGAAATTCGCCAGAAACAGGGGCGGGCAGACCGACCAGGACATCCTGCGCAGCGAATTCCATTACTACAAAGCGCTGCAGACATTGGGCATCGCAACCGTCGCGGCACAAGGCCTGGCCTTGGAAGAGGCGACCAAACCGAGTTTGTGGATGCGGCGTTTTGATCGACAAGTGAAAGATGGGGCGGTGTCGCGTTTCGCCGTCGAATCGATTTATTCGCTGGCTGAAGTGACGACGCCAGGCAGCGCCATGAATCATCTGGAAGTGATCCGCATGCTCGCCGGGCTCTGGAGCAAAGCGGGTCAGGCCAGCCAGATTCCCGGCCTCGTCGCCGATTATCTGCGTCGCGACCTGATCAATAAAATCCTCGGAAACTCCGATAACCACGGTCGTAACACGGCGATCATCCGGCAAGAGAATGCTTTCCAACTCGCGCCGATCTATGACCTCGCCCCGATGGTCATGGATGACGAAGGCGTGACTCGTACGACCAAGTGGCCAAAAGAGTTGGAGCGGGCGGGAGATGTCGATTGGCGAGGTGTCTGCCGCGTATTGGCAGATAGCGCAGATCCGCACGAATCTTTGACGGGGCTGGATGCCTCGGCGCTGTTCGAAGGCCTGCGCGCGGATGCCCGCCGTCTGGCCGCACTGCCGGATATTCTTGCGGCCAGCGGTTTGCCCGCCAGAACCATGAATCACCCGAGCGTTCATCTGAAAAACCTCGAGCAACGTTTGAAAGAGTGGGACCTGCAATGAGTCTGACCGTCCTCGAGCGCACGGCGCTCATCGAAAGCATTCAGCAATCACTGGCCGAAGGCACTCTGGAAATCGGTGACGCCGTGCGCCGTTTACGGGTCGAAGTCACCGGTCTGCATCAGACCCAGTTCGCGAAGATGTGCAAGATTTCAGTGCGCACGCTGGTGCATATCGAACATGGCGAAGGCAATCAGACCCTGAAGTCGCTGAACGCGGTGTTCCGCCCCTTCGGCATGAAAATGGGCGTAGTGCGGATTCGCCGGGACACCATTTGAATGCACCTCAACTACGGCGCACATAAGCCTTGCCGTAATGCCGCTCCATCCGTGCCTGAATCAGCTCCAGCCCGATCGACATCAGCCAGTAGATGATCGCCGCCGTGGTGAGCATTTCGATGTAGCGATAGCTTGAGCGCCCGTAGGACTGAGCGAGAAACATGACTTCCCAGACACCCATCACCGAGATCAGCGACGAGTCCTTGAGCATCGAGATGAACTGGTTGGTAGTCGGCGGGATAATCGTGCGCATGGCCTGGGGCAGGGTGATGCGCCAGAAGATCACGCTTTCGCGCAGGCCCAGTGCCAGGGATGCTTCGCGTTGGCCGTGATCGACGCCGAGGATGCCGGCGCGGAAGATTTCGCTCAGGTAGGCGCCATAGTTCAGCGACAGGGCAATGATGCCGGCGACGATGGCGCCGGGGACGATGCCCAGTTGCGGCAGGCCGAGGTAGATCAGCAGGATCTGGATCAGCAATGGCGTGCCGCGAAAGAACGAGGTGTAGAAACTGGCGATGCCAAACGCCACGGCGCTGCTCGACAGGCGCGCCAGCGCGGTGATGAAACCGAGCAGCGACGAGGCGATGATCGAGCAGGCGCAGAGAAACAGCGTCAGCGCTGCGCCTTGCAGGAAGCCGTTTGGCGCCAGCTTCAGGCCAACGAGGTTGGGCAGTTTGTCGAGGATGATCGCGAACTTCAGGTCGAAGCTCAGGAAGAATCCGGCGAACAGGCAGAACAGCGCCGCCCACGTCAGGTACAGGCGCGTGCGGAAACCAAAGAGCTTTTGCAGGCGGGTTTCAGCCACCGGTTGCGGTGGCTGGGGCGGGGTCGGAAAGGAAGTCATTGGCTGATATCGGCGCCGATCCATTTCTGCGACAGCTTGCTCAGGGTGCCGTCCTGTTTCAGCTGGGCGAACACCTCGCGCACCTTGGCGTCCCATTGCGGGTCACCCTTTTCGATGGCCACCGAGTTCGGTTCCGAGTACAGCGGTTCGCCGGCCAATTTGAAGCGCTGATCCTGATTCAGGCGCGGCTGTGCGGTGACCAGATTGGTAAGGATTGCATCCAGGCGCACGCCGGCGCCCAGGCCCAGATCCTGGAAGGCGACGTTGTCGGTGTCGTACGGGGCGATCTGCACATCCTCGAACGGATACTGCAACTGCGTATCCTCGGCGCCTTCGATCACCAGATTTTTGTTCAGATAACTTTCGTAGCTGGAGGCGCTGGTCAGGCCGACCTTTTTGCCGCTCAGATCCTTGGCGCTGTGGATGCGATCGTCCTTGGCATTGACCACGATTACCGCTGGCGAGGCGTAGTACTCGACCGGGAAGTCGAACACTTCTGCGCGGGCCTTGCTCGGGGTCATCGAGCAGATGCAGATGTCGTAGCGCCCGCTCCAGCGACCGGCGGCGATCACGTCCCAGGACGGCGTTTCGAGACGCAGTTTGACGCCAAGCTTGTCCGCCACCGCTTTGGCAACGTCGACATCGAAACCGTCGAGTTGATTCTGCTCATTGAGAAATGAGAAGGGCGGATAGCTTTCCATGAGCACGCCGACCAGCTCTTTTTTCTGTTCGACACGGTCCAGCGTCGCGCCGCCGAAGGCTTGGGTGGAGGCCAGAATGGTCAGGCCCAGGGCCAATAGCGGTTGGAATTTCACAGTCGCTTCCTGTTGAAAAAAGAGGTTGTTATTAACCGAGTGGTGCGTATTAAATAGTTATAAGAACGACTCTGATAGTGAGTTATTTTCATAAGCATATGAGTGAAAAGCATATGGGCGCAGCAAGTACGGTCATTCTCGATGGCGGCATGGGCCGTGAACTGCAACGCGCCGGGGCGCCATTTCGCCAGCCCGAGTGGTCGGCACTGGCGCTGAGCGAAGCGCCGCAGGCGGTCGAGGCGGTGCATGCCGCTTACATCAACAGCGGCGCCGACGTGATCACCAGCAACAGTTACGCGGTGGTGCCATTTCACATTGGCGAGGCGCGCTTTGCGGCTGAAGGCCAGGCGCTTGCGGCACTGGCGGGGGAGTTGGCGCGGCGGGCGGTGCAGACATCCGGCAAGCCAGTGCGTGTTGCCGGTTCGTTGCCGCCGCTGTTTGGTTCGTACCGTCCGGATCTGTTCGAGGCTGGTCGCGTGACCGAACTGTTGACGCCTTTGGTTAACGGTCTGGCGCCACATGTGGACCTGTGGCTGGCAGAAACGCAAAGCTCGATCGTCGAGGCGCGGGCCATTCACGCCGGGCTGCCGAAGGATGGCAAACCGTTCTGGCTGTCATTCACGCTCAAGGATGAAGACACCGATGAAGTGCCGCGCCTGCGCTCTGGCGAGCCAGTGGCCGAAGCGGCTGCGGTGGCGGCTGAACTCTGCGTCGAAACCCTGCTGTTCAACTGCAGTCAGCCTGAAGTGATTGGCGCAGCAATCGACGCGGCGCGCGCAACCTTTGAGCGTCTCGGTGTGGATATCAACATCGGCGCGTATGCCAACGCGTTTCCTCCGCAACCGAAAGAAGCCACGGCCAACGACGGCCTCGACCCGTTGCGTGACGATCTCGATCCGCCGGGGTATCTGCACTGGGCGCTGGACTGGCAACAGCGCGGCGCCAGTCATCTGGGTGGCTGCTGCGGGATCGGGCCAGAGCACATTGCGGTGCTGGCGCAAGAACTGCGTCGTTAAGAAAGACCCCGCCAATTGTGGGAGCGAGCCTGCTCGCGAAAGCGGTCAGTCAGGCCACATTTGCAGTGACTGACACAGCGCCTTCGCGAGCAGGCTCGCTCCCACAGGGGTATCCGTGAAGTTCAGCTACGGCATTCGGCCAGACCTTTGAGTTGGCCAGCAGGCGTCTGGTTTTCATCGCTCAGCCAGCGCTCGAACCCTGCACCAATCGCCGGCCATTCCGCATCCAGAATCGAATACCACGCGGTATCGCGGTTCTGCCCCTTGACCACCATGTGCTGGCGAAACACGCCTTCGAAGCTGAAGCCCAGACGCTCGGCCGCGTATTTGGAGCGGGCGTTGCCGTTGTTGCATTTCCATTCCAGGCGCCGATAACCCAGCCCGAACGAGTACTTGGCCAGCAGATACACCGCCTCGGTGCTTTTCGGCGAGCGCTGCATTGGCGCACCGAAAGTGACGTGGCCGATTTCGATGCGGCCCTGCGCCGGGACGATCGACATCAGGCTGAGGATGCCTTGGACCTGACCAGTCGCACGGTCGATGATGCTGAAGAAATACGGGTCGCTGTTGGCTGCATGATTGTTCAGCCAGTCGTTGAACGCGCTGCGCTCGGGAAACGGACCGTAAGGCAAGTAATCCCAAAGCTTCGGATCGGCACCCGGCCCTTCGAGGGCGGCGTAAAGCTCATCGCCATGACGCGCCGGGTCGAGTTTTTCCAGACGAATGAAACGGCCCTCGAGCAGGGTGGCGGAGGGGGCGGGGACGCCTTTCCAGTCAGCGAGTGAAGCAGTCATGTGCGCGTCTCCTTAAAGGGCTTTACGAAACTGGATGAAGCCCGGACGTTCGGCAATGCGCTCGTAGAGCTGGATCGCCGTGGCGTTGGTTTCATGGGTCAGCCAGTGGACTTTGCAGCAACCATCGGCCTTGGCGGTAGCGTAGACATGCTCGATCAACAGCCGACCGACTCCCGTGCCACGGGCTTCCGGCACCACCAGCAGATCCTGCAAATAGCAGGAATTTTCGATGCTCCAGTTCGAGCGATGATAGATGTAATGCACCATGCCCAATGCTTTGCCATCGGCCCACGCGAGGGCGGCGTGGGTCGGTTCATTCGGGTCGAGAAAGCGCTGCCAGGTGCTCTGGGTGACGGCGTCCGGCAGTTCGGTGTTGTAGAAGCGCAAATAGGCTTGCCACAACGGCAGCCAGGCATCGTGGTCGTCGGCGCTGACCTGGCGAATGTCGATCTCAGTCATGGTGATTTCCTTAGCGCATCAAGCGGGCGAGGGTTTGATCGTTGGCGTCGGGGCTGGCGGCGAGGCCTTCGCGCACGCCGGCAATGTCTTCAGCGCTGCGGTTCTGGCTGAGCTTGCGTTTGCCTTCGAGGCGGTCGATGGGAATGGCAAACCCGACGATGGCCTTGAGCATGCCGTCGATGTATTCGGCTGGCGCATCGTCCACCGACCATGGCTGGGCGCGGCCCGCTTCGTGACGGTCAGTCAGGGTGCTGACGATGTCGAGCAAGCGGCCGCCATCGCTGAAGGTCTCGGCCTGACCGTAGGCGTGCACGGCGATGTAGTTCCAGGTCGGCACGACCTTGCCGTGCTCGGCCTTGCTCGGATAGAAGCCTGGGCTGACGTAGGCGTCTGGTCCGGCAAAGATCAGCATCGCCTCGGCGCCGTCCCGCAGGTCCTTCCACTGCGGATTGGCCTTGGCCAGATGGCCGTAGAGCGTGCCGTATTCGCCCTGTTCGCGATGCAGCAGCACCGGCACGTGGCTGGCTTGCAATCCGCTGTCACCGTGGCTGACCAGAATGGCCAGGCGCGTGGCGAGGATCAGTTCGTGCAGTTGGGACAAGTCTTCGATGGCAAAGGCGCGTGGCGTGTACATGGACAGATTTTCCTTGGCGAATGCCTGCATCCTAGGCAGGCTATTGGTCCGTTGTAAGAGCCATTGCCGAGCCATTTCATAGGTCCATTCGCCATGCCCGATCTGCCACCCTTGTCGATGCCCTTCAACCCGGCCGGTATCGAGCTTGATCGCCGCCAAGGCCTGAGTCGCCAGCTCTATCAGTCTTTGCGCCTGCGGGTGCTTGATGGACGTCTGGCCAGTGGCACGCGATTGCCGGCCAGCCGTGACCTGGCCTCGGCGCTGGGCATTTCCCGCAACAGCGTGGTGCGCGCTTACGATCAGTTGTATGCCGAGGGCTTTATCGAAGGGCGCGTGGGCGACGGTACTTACGTGGCGCAATTGGCTCAGGCATCCACGCCTGAGAAAAAACTATCCACAAATTCATCCACAGGCTTGTCAACAGGCTTACCCACAGCCTTATCCACAAATTGGCTGGATTTACCTGTGAATTCATCCAGCAAAGTTATCCACAGCGACGGATTTTCCCGCATTGAAAAGCATCATTTGCCACGACCACCGAGCGGTCCGCCGCGTGCTTTTCGGGTGGGTGTGCCTGCATTCGATCTGTTTCCGTTCGAGGTCTGGGCCAAGCTCAACGCGGCTTTCTGGCGTAAACCGGATCTGCAGCAGCTGTGTTACGGCGACCCGGCCGGTGATGCGCGGCTGCGCGGCATGATTGCTGCGTATTTGCGCAGCTCGCGCGGTATGCAGTGCACGGCTGAGCAAATTGTGATCACCAGTGGCGCACAGCAGGGCATCAGCCTTTGTGCACAGTTGCTGGTCGAGCCGGGGGACGGTGTGGCGATCGAGAATCCGGGCTATCGCGCCGCCGGGCATGCCTTCGCTGTGGCGGGGGCGAAATTGCATGGGGTGGCGGTAGATAGTGACGGCATCGATTGCAGCGCCATGGCCCGGCTCAGCGATTGTCGGGTGGCTTATGTCACGCCGTCTCATCAGTACCCGACCGGAGTGGTGATGAGTCTGGCCCGGCGTCTGGAATTGCTCGCCTGGGCCGAGCGGGTCGGCGGCTGGATCGTCGAAGACGATTACGACGGCGAGTACCGCTACACCGGCGCACCGCTGGCGCCGTTGGCCGCACTTGATCGTCAGGGGCGTGTGCTCTACGTCGGCACCTTCGGCAAGGTCGCTTTTCCGGCGTTGCGCCTTGGTTATCTGGTGCTGCCGCCAGCGCTGGTCGACGCGTTTGCGCAACGCCGCGCCGTCGATGTGCGGCACTCGGAGGTCAGCACCCAAGCGGTGATGGCCGAATTCATGGCTGCCGGGCATTTCCAGCGGCATATCCGTCGCATGCGCCGGGCTGCGCTGAGCCGGCGCAACTGCCTGCTCGAAGGCTGGCCGATGATCGCCGGTGTCGGTCAGTTGCCCGCCGTGTCGGCCGGGCTGCACCTGACCGTCGCCGTGGACAGCATCGCGCGCGAGCAGCAATTGATCGCTCAGGCCGCTGATGTCGATGTCGAAATCAACGGCCTGAGCAGCTACTGGTTACCCGACTCGACTACGCCCATGGATCAGCGCGCCGGCCTGGTGCTGGGTTTTGCCGCCGTACCAGAGCCTGCGATCAAAGCGGCGCTGTCGCGTCTGCGGCAGGCTTGGAGAGATTGAAGAACAGCGTTTCGGCGCTGCGAGTGGAAATTTCGCTGCGATGGATTTCTATCAGCCTCTGATTATCCACACCCGTTATTTCGGCGACGCCCCCCATGCGGTGCTGAGCGAGCGTTTTCATATGTCCACGCACAAATGCAGCAACGGGCGCGTCGACGCTGCTGTAATGGAAATGCGCATAGCAGAGGACCTTGTCGGTATGCGCATCACGAATCTGATACTCGTCGAGAAAATCGTTCTGATGGCGCCTCAGACGCCGTCGGGTCAGGGTTTTCGAGATGCTCACTTCGCCCTTGTCCTTGAGCCACTCGACCCCGGCAGCTGTTGGCAGTTGTTGCTTGACCAGGCGGATTCGCGTGCTGGTGCCTTTTTGCTCCAGTGTCGTAGCCGCAGCGTCGAGCTTGTGGTTGAGCTCTTCGGACGGTTCATGCAGAGCAGCGGTGAGGTTACTCGCCGTTAACGCTTCATCGATCGCCGCACAGGCTTTGCGCAATAGGGTGGCGTGGTTGTGGTATTCCTCTTCGACCTCCACGGGGATGCGCGAGCCGCGTTTGAGACGCGCCTCGATGCGCCGATGAAACGCCGCCAGCCCGTCGATCAATGCCTGCCCTTCGCTGATGCTCTTGTTGAGGTTGGGCCGGGCTTTAGGCAACGGTGCAGGCCGTGCATTCTGCTCGACCCAGATACCTGGCGATTCCTCCTTGAATGTCGCGATCACTCTCGTCAGCGCCGTACCGACTTCGACCAGATCGGTGTTCTTGCCGTCGAGGCTTTTTTTCCGCTGGCCGACCAGGGTGCCCTTGTTGCGTGTCTTGATGATCTGCCGATTCGAAGCTGACGTTGCGGGTCTCGACGGACCGGCTTGCGGCACCAGTAAGTGCCGGTAGCGCAACAGGTCGGCGAGTCGGTTGTCGGCGCTATCCTTGAATGCGGCCACGCGCGCCTGCAATTGCCTGAGTCGTTCCGTGTGTATGTGTTCGGAATATTCACTCGCCAGGTCATCGAAACGCTTGTCCACGGAAGCGAACTGTTCGCTCACCTGACTCAGGGCGTCGATGCGTATGCGCAGATCACTGAGGCTTTCATCGGCGCTCAGGTCCCGGGAACTCTGAACGTTCAGCGCAGCATCTTCGAACAGACTGGCCAGCGCTTGTTGCGCCTCGACATGAGCGGTGGAATCGCCGGGCTTGATGCAGGTGTACTGGCCGAGACTGATCTGCAGAGTCTTCAGATCATCCAGCGGGTAGGGCGCCAGGCTGATGTTGTATTTCTGCTTTATCTCCAGGCCATCAGGTCCCAGCCTGGTAAGTTCATCCAGGCAGGCTTCAGCCGACTCCATTTTCTCGATAATGGTTTGAGTGGCATCGTTCAACTGTTCGAACGCAGAGGTGACCGCCTGCGATTCGCCGCGCAGTTCGTCGTCCAGTATCGCCTGCACCCTCAGTACGCGTTGCTGGTAATCCGAAGCGTTATTACTGAGCCACTCCTGCCCCAGAAACAACTGCATGTCCAACCGCTCCGGCATGACCGTGCGGTAGTTAGGAATCGATTGCTTGCAGTTGAGTGTCTTGATCAGCTGAATGTTCGCGGCATATTCGTTGTGCTGTGAATCGAGCGTGGCGAGGTACTGCGCAAGCGCTTGTTCGCGTGCCTGCGCAGGGGCATCGCGCAGGCTGTTGCGTTCGGTATCGAGAAGGCTGCCTTTGCTCTCCATCGTCAAATCGAACGCGGTGATCTGCTCGGACAATACGGCCACCTCTTGGTTTTTTTTGCCTTGCGCCACCTTGCGACCGTCCTCCAGCCCGCCTCCGCGCAGGCGCAAACGCAGATCTATCACCCATTGGCCATTGGCGGTATAGGCAAGCCTGGGCCCGGCTGGTCGGGTGGGCTGACGCGTATCGACGATGTGCACATCGCCATGCACGTTGCGCGCGACTTCGAACCAGCGCTCACCGACCCGGGCGTACCATTTGTCTGCCTGGGCGTAGAGGTCTCGGTACGCGCCTTCCCGGGTGGCTGCGCCAAGGGCTTTGGGCTTGCCGACCTCGAACCCGTCCAATAGCGTGGCGAGTGCCGTCGGGGATCGTTTCAGCGCCGTGATGCTGTCGATCGATGTGCCATGGAATTGGGTTAACTGCGGGCCGGTGATATCGGGCTGGCGCAGCGCTTTGACGATTCTGGCGGCAGGTCTGGTCGTCGCTGGGTCCTCTTCGAGCTCCGTGGCCACGGGTGTCGATGGCGCATCGCCCACCGCCGCACGGTGGGCGAGCACCATGCCCAGCGCCAGGAGAATATCGGCGATGGCCGTCCAGGCGATCTTCCCCGATTGCTCGTTGGCGCCGTCGGTGATTTCCTGCAGATCATCCATGATCTGCCAGATCCACGCCGCTGTGCCTACGCTGCGGCCCAGGAACGGCAGCGCGGCATTGAGCATCACCCAGCCGCCCTGTTTCAGCGAGGCCCAGCGTGCTTCGGCATCGGAGACCGACTGCCGGTCGGCTTGAGTGACAAGCGCCTTGACGTTGCGTTCGTGCAGGGTTGCGAGGACATCGCTGGCGATCACCTGAGTGCCCAGCGCAACCGCGCCTGACATATCCAGCGCAGTGGTCGGATTGATCATCAGTTGCGGGATCGTCCACACCGACGGCAGCCTGGCGGTAAAGACGAACTGGCTGTAATTGAAGCGCACATCGTCCGGCAACCAGGCCAGTACCGAGTCACGCAAATGTCGCGAATGCTGGATCGCAAAAAGCAGATTCGCGGGCCCCGGATATTGCAGCAGAGTCTTGTCGAACAGCGGTCGATACAGCACGCACGGCCCTTTGTCGGCATCGCGCGGGCCTATGACATACATGTTGTCGACAGTGTCTGCGGTGGAGCGGCTGCGATGAGCGACGAAGGCCAAAGGGCGAATGACGATTTCCTCGCCATCGACGTAGCGTTCCGCGCCAGTCGTGGCGAATGCGGCGACCACGTATCGATAACCCGATTCATCGAGGCCGGCTCTACCCCGGATCTTGTGCTGCAACGCCAGCAATGGCAGCTCAATGCGCAACTGACTGGTGTAGAGCCCTTGCAACAGCGGCGCTTGCACGGGGTCGTCTAGCAGCATGGCCTTGAGATGCGCCGGGTAGGTCTTGCCGATGTCGACCGTGCTGACCAGTTTTTCCAGAAAAGTCGCGCTCATCCACTCGGGTACCGGGCTGCCATCCTTGTACCGCACAGTCTTGTTGCCCAAGGGCAGGCCTGCGAGGTTTTGCAGGGCAAGCTCGGTCAGCGTCCATGTCTGAGCCTGAGTATTTCCCGGCAATACAAACGTGCCCCAGACCACGAGACTGGTGATGGTGATTTCGATGTTGTCGATGTTCACGTCTTTGGCGCCGGGCTGCTCCTTGAGAATCTGTTTGATCAGCGCTGCACGAGTGAACGCCTGCAGGCTGGTGATTTCGCTTTGAAAGGATTTGCCGTTGTTCTCGTGCTGCAGCGTTGTCAGATCCAGCAGGTGCCGGCTGTAACGCGTCTGATCCATGGGCAGTGCGTCGTTCAGCCAGTCCGGAAGCATCGGCTGCAAACGCTCGAAGTGCGCTTCGAGGCGCGGTGTCGGTTGAGCCGGTTTGCCGGCCGTGCCGGTATGCGGATAGACGCGTTTACCAGGGGAATCCTGAAAAAAACTGATTTCGCCCAAGGCATCCGCTTCCATGGAAATCAGCGTGCACGCCTGCTGGTCGAAGAAATTGCCCTGGGGTTCGACCAGCCGCCACTTGAGATCTTCGCCCGAGGCGCTTGCGCCATATATCCGCAGCAGAGCCTCGCCGAGCTCCTCCAGTGAATCGAAACGCTGAAAGCCCTGGGTGACCGCGTGGGTGAGAATCAACTTGCGGTCTGCGATTGTGCCGATCACTACTGCGGCATCGACCAGGGTCAAGTGCGATGACTTGTCGGAGCTACCGCGATCGAGGTCAATCAGATATGCCTTTGCCGAGTACGGGGCGGGGGCCAGGCGTTGTTGCGGGTCGGGCTGTTTGAAAATCGCCCGGGCCATGGCGATCTCGTCAGCGTCCCAGCCGACGCTGGCATCGACGTTCCACAGGTTGCGCAGTGCCTCGGACAACTGCTGCCAGCGCGGTTGCCCGGGGTAGGTGAACTCGTCCCAGTATTCGACGTGCTGCTCCTTGTAGGCGATGAACAGCAGTGGCGCCAGTTCGTTGAGCAACAGGCCGATGGCATCGATCTTTACCGGCAGATGCGCGGGTGCGGGCATGCCGGGTTGCAGGGTCAGATAATGCTCGCCATCAAGGTACGTCACCGTGGTGCCGGACAGGCCGAGCCGCACCAAGGCGTTGGTCAGCGATCCAGCCTGATACCCATCGGGTACGACTCGACCATCCACAATAGCCCAGGTGGGTTGCACGACCATCGCCAGACGCGGGTCTATGTCGAGATTCGGATACAGCGTCTTGAGGGCATCGCGCAGCGTTTTTGAAGCGACTTCCTGCAGTGAGGGGCCAGTAACCAGCTGAGTCACGATATCGACGGCACTGGCTTTGGGAATGGCGGTCATGGTGGTTTCCTGCTCTGTCGGGACGCCGCAAGGGCGGCGGAGCAGGGCAAGTTAAAAGGCGCAACAGCGACCCGTGCGGTAGATAAAGCTGCCAGGCAAAAAAAGACCCGCCGAGGCGGGTCTTGAGCAAACGAGCCGGTTTCAGGTCCCGGACTTGATTTTCGTCCACGCTCGCGTGCGTGCGCGTTCGGCATCCCGAGGCAGCGGCTGCAAGGTGTAGAGCGTGCTCATTGCCGCGTCGGTCGGGTACAGGTTCGGGTTGTTGCGAATGGCTGGATCGACCAAGCCGGTGGCGTCCTCGTTCGGGTTCGGATAGCCGACAAAATCGCTGACCGGGGCAATCACCGCCGGTTGCAGCAGATAGTTGATGAAGGTGTAGGCGTCCTCGGTGTTCTTCGCGCCCTTGGGAATGGCGAGCATGTCGAACCAGATCGGCGCGCCTTCTTTGGGCAAGCGCATTTCCACCACCACGCCGTTTTTCGCTTCCTTGGCGCGGTTGGCCGCTTGCGAGAAGCTGCCGGAATAACCGACGGCCACGCAGATGTCGCCGTTGGCGATGTCGGCCATGTACTTGGACGAATGGAAGTAGGTCACGTAAGGACGAATCTTCATCAGCAGCGCTTCGGCCTTGGCGTAATCCGCCGGCTTCTTGCTGTTGGGGTCCAGGCCCAGGTGTTGCAGAGCCAGCGGCAGAATCTCCGACGGCGAGTCGAGCAGGGCGACGCCGCACTGCTTGAGCTTGCTGATGTTCTCTTCCTTGAAGATCAGGTCCCAACTGTCTACCGGCGCGTTATCGCCCAGGGCTGCTTTGATCTTGGCGGGGTTGAAGCCGATCAGAATGGTGCCGTACATGTACGGCACGGCAAATTTGTTTCCAGGATCATTGGCTTCGATCAGCTTCATCAGCTTCGGATCGAGATGATTCCAGTTCGGCAACTTGCTGCGATCAAGCGGCTGGAACACTCCGGCCTCGATCTGCTTGGCGAGGAACACGTTGGACGGCACCACCACGTCATAGCCGGAGTTGCCGGTGAGCAGCTTGGCCTCGAGCGCTTCGTTGGTGTCGAAGATGTCGTAGATCAGTTTGGTCTGGCTGTTCTGTGCCTTGAAGTCGTCCAGCGCCTTGGGCGTGATGTAGTCGAACCAGTTATAGACGCGCAGCGTGCGTTCTTCGGCGTGGGCGCCAGCGCTTAGCAGGGCCGCGCACAGCGCCGAGGCGATCAGTCGCTTTTTCATTGTTCAAAACCTTCCAGCACGTTCACTGCGTTGATGCCGATCTCCTCCACCGCGTAGCCACCTTCCATGACGAACAGGGTCGGCTTGCCGAGGGCGGCGATGCGCTTGCCCATGGCCAGGTAATCCGGGCTGTCGAGTTTGAACTGCGAGATCGGATCGTCCTTGAACGTATCGACGCCGAGGGAGACGACAACGATGTCCGCTCCGTAGCGATCAATCTCGTCGCAGGCCTGATCCAGCGCTGCACTCCAGACATCCCAGCCGGAACCGGCCGGCAGCGGATAGTTGAAATTGAACCCTTCACCGGCGCCTTCGCCACGCTCGTCGCCATAGCCGAGGAAGAACGGAAACTCCGCTTCCGGGTGCCCGTGGATCGAAGTGAACAGGACGTCGCTGCGTTCATAGAAAATCGACTGAGTGCCGTTGCCGTGGTGGTAGTCGACGTCAAGGATCGCGACTTTCTTGTGGCCCTGATCGAGAAAGGCCTGAGCGGCGATGGCGGCGTTGTTGAGGTAGCAATAACCGCCCATCAAGTCGCTGGCGGCGTGATGTCCCGGCGGACGGCACAGGGCGAAGGCCGCGCGTGCGCCACGCTGGATTTCTGCCTGCGCGGTAAGCGCCACTTGCGCCGCGCTATAGGCCGCTTGCCAGGTGCCGGCGGTAATCGGCGCGCCGCCGTCGAAGCTGTAATAACCGAGCTGGCCGTGCAGGCTGGTCGGTTTGATCGCACGCAAGGTCCGCGCCGGCCAGGTGTAGGGCAGCAGGTCGCCGTCGGTGTTGAACTCGGTCCAGCGTTGCCATGCACCTTTGAAAAATTCCAGATAGTCGCGGCTGTGAATGCGCGCGATCGGCTCCAGGCCGAAATCCTTCGGCGCTTCGACCGCACCGAGGTTTTGCTTCTGCACGCGTTGCAGCACATGGTCGGCACGCGACGGCATTTCGAAGCACGGCTTGAGCTGGCCATCGATGAGTTCGCAGCGGCCATGGTGCAAGTGGTGATCGTCTGAGTAGATCGTCAGCATTTGTTGTTCTCCGCAAGGCTGATTCGGTGGCTTTCAGTGTTGCGGCGCAGTTTGAATCGGAGAACGTCGGGAGCGGCCAAAAGGGGATCGATATGGCCAAAACCTCTGACCGCAATTCGCCCCTTGTTCATGCAGGCTCATGCCTGAAGTAGACATCAATGCGGTCTGAACTGACTCGGCGCCACGCCACTCCAGCGCACAAATGCATGACGGAAACTCGCGGTCTCGCTGAAGCCCAGCGTCTCGGCGATCCGATAGATTGGTAACTGGTCCTCACACAGCATCTGCTTGGCCCGTTCGAAGCGCAGTTCATCGAGCAGTTCCTGATAGCTGCTGCCCATGTCTTTCAAATGCCGGCGCAGGGTGCGCGGTGAGCACTTCATTTGCTGCGCGAGCCCCTCGAGCCCCGGCGCGGCATTCAATTGTGCGCTGAGCAACTGACGAATCCGCCCCAGCCAGGCCTGACGTCCGGTGAACTCAAGATTCTGCTTGCGGCAACGTTCGGCCATGGCCTGATGAGTGATCGCGTCGGCCAGCGGCAGCGGCTGATCGAGCCAATGGCGGTCGAAGGCGAAGGCGTTGACTTTGGCCGAGAAGTGCAGTGGCGAGTTAAAGGGTTCGGCATAGCTGTCGCGGTAGTCCGGCGCTGCATGTTCGAAGCGCGTGGCGCGCAGCGGCAGGGAATGGCCGAGCAAGTCGTCGCAGATGACTTTCAGTGACACCAGACAGAATTCGGCGTTGAACACCGCCATCGCCGCGCTTTCACGGTAATCAGCAGCGACGAACCAGACCTGCTCGCCATCGTCTTCCAGGCTCAGTTCGAACAACGTGCCCAACAGCGCCGGATAACGGATAGCCAGACGCAAAGCGTCACCGAAGGTGGCACAGGTCAGCAGGGCGTAACCGAGCATGCCGTAACAGGACACGTGCATGCGTCGACCCAACTCAAGGCCAATGTCACGTTTGAGCGCGACCGCGTTGGTGCAGACCTGCATCTCTTGATGGGTGGTGATGCGCGTATCGGCACGCTGCAGATCCGCTGCCACGATGCCGCTGCCGGCCAGTAACGCCTCGCTCGACAGGCCTTCGGCCTTGAACGTGTTGAGGATCAGCGAGACCGCGTTGAGGGTGGTGAGGTGGGAGTGGAGCATGGGATCTTCCAGCCTGGAGATGGCTGGGACGCAGCAAGTTGCATGCCGCAGGCCCTCACCCCAGCCCACTCCCAGAGGGAGAGGGGGCCGAACGGGGGATATTGCAGAAATACACCGACGTGAGACACCGCCGCCGAATCCATAATCGACACTGTTTATAAGGTCGGTGTATAGCGCAAGACACTACGGTCAGTTCCCTCTCCCTCTGGGAGAGGGTTAGGGTGAGGGGCAATCCAGCGCCGAGCTCAGTTCAACTCACCACACAAATCCAGTTCGATCAATCGGCGCACTTCAGCCGTTTCCAGCCCGGCCCCCAGCAAGCCATGCAACTTGCCGAACGCCGCCTCGCGGGTCATGCCGCCACCGGACAACACGCCCACCCCACGCAAGCGGCTGCCAGCCTCGTAGACATCCAGCTCTACCCCGCCTTCATGGCATTGCGTCACTGCCACCACCACCACGCCGTTATCCCGTGCACGGCCAAGGCTGGCGAGGAACTCGGGGTTATCGCTCGGCCCGGTCCCGCTGCCGTAGCATTCCAGCACCAGACCTTGAATGCCGCTGTCGAGCAGGCCGTCGAGGACTTCGGCACTGATGCCGGGAAACAGCGGCAACACCGCGACTTTCGCCAGTTGCTTCGGCTGGTTGTAGTTCAGCGCGCCTGGAATCGAAGGCGCCTTCACACCACCGTCCTGACGCTCCAGGCGTTTGAACGGATGGCGGCCGAAGCTGCGCACTTTCGCGCAGCGGGTCGGTGCCAGCAGTTCGCCGTGGAAGTACAGGTGCACGCCTGGCGCCAGGCCCTGGCCGAGGGCGACCAGCGCGCCGCCGAGGTTTTCCCAGGCATCACTGTCGGTCACGCCCGCCGGCAGCATCGAACCGGTGAAACACACGCGGGCATGCAGGCCGAGCAACTGAAAACTCATCGCCGCCGCGCTGTAGGCCAGGGTGTCGGTGCCGTGCAGAATCAGCACGCTGTCGCAGCCTTGCACGTCCACGGCATTGACCACCGCTTCGCGCAGTTGCTGCCAGTAGGCCGGGGTCATGTTGGCGCTGTCGATCAGCGGCGACATTTCCCGAAATTGCCACTGCGGCACTACCAGCTCAGGCTGACTGTGCAGGTAGTCGCGCATCCGCGCTTCGAAACCGGACGCCGGGGCCAGACCGTTGGCGCTGGCCTGCATGCCGATGGTGCCACCGGTGTAGAGCACCATGACGTGTTGAGCGGCGGGATAGGTCGACGAGCTCATAGGATTCTCCGAAACGATGAGGGCCCTGTGGGAGCGAGCCTGCTCGCGAAAGCAGTGTGTCATTCAACAATGATGTTGGCTGAAAGTCCGCCATCGCGAGCAGGCTCACTCCTACAAGTTATTGCATCACAATAACTGACGGGCGCAGGGGATGCGCCCGTCATTCACCTGTCAGCGTTGCGCTGCAGGTACGCCTTGCGGCGCAGTTTCAGTCTGGCCCGCCGCTGCTGGCGGGTTCACCGGCCAGGCGTTGCGATCCAGATCCAGATCGGCGAATTTGCTCGAATCAAACACTGGCTGTTTGACGCCGGCGCGACGCTGCTCGTCGTAGTCGCGCATCACCCGCAGGCCGACCTTGAACAGCATGGCCAGGGCCACGAGGTTGACGAAGGCCAGACAGGTCATGGTGATGTCGGCGAAGGCGAACACCGTCGTCAGGTCCTGCATCGAACCCCATACCACCAGCGCCAGCACAAGGCCGCGGAACAGCATCAGCAGGGCGCGGTTGCGGCTGAGGAACTGCAAGCTGTTCTCGCCCAGGTAGTAGTTGTAGAGGATGCAGGTGAAGACGAACAGCGACAGCGCGACGCTGACGAACATGCGACCCCAGTCACCGACCACCGCAGCCAGCGAGTTCTGGGTCAGGACGATACCGTCACCTTCGAAACCCGGGGTGTAGAAGCCCGACAGCAGGATCAGCAGCGCGGTGCAGGTGCAGATCACGAAGGTGTCGAGGAATACGCTGAAAGCCTGGACCACGCCCTGCGCGCCCGGGTGCTTGACGGCGGCCACGGCCGCGACGTTCGGCGCACTGCCCAGGCCCGCTTCGTTGGCGAACACGCCACGCTTCACGCCCATGACAATGGCGCTGCCGAGCAGGCCGGCAAAGGCCGGGTCGAGGCCGAAGGCGCTCTTGAAGATGGTTTCCAGCATGGCCGGCACGTGTTCGATCTGGGTGCCGATCACGTACAGGGTCACGCCGATGTAGGCCAGGGTCTTGATCGGTACCAGCAGGTCGGACACCGAAGCGATGCGCTTGATCCCGCCGATAAAGGTGATGGCCAGCAGCACCGCCAGGACGATACCGGTGTGTTGCGGGTTGAAGTCAAAGGCGTTCTGCAGCGAGTGGGTCACGGTGTAGGACTGCAGGCCGATGAAGGCGAAGCCGTAGGTGACCAGCAGCAGAACGGAGAACACTATCGCCATGCCTTTGAGCTTGAGCCCGTGCTGGATGTAGTAGGCCGGACCGCCACGGTACAGGCCGTCGCCATCCGCGCGCTTGTAGACCTGGGCCAGGGTGCACTCGAAGAAGCTGCTGGACATGCCGACCAGTGCGGTCACCCACATCCAGAACACCGCACCCGGACCACCGAGAGTCACGGCGATGCCGACACCGGCGATGTTGCCTGCACCGACGCGGCCGGCGAGGCTGAGCATCAAGGCCTGGAACGAGCTGAGTTGCCCGGCGCTGCCTTTGAGGCTGTCGCGGAACACCGCGAACATGTGGAAGAAATGACGCAGTTGAACGAAACGCGAGCGAATCGTGAAGTAACTACCGAGCCCGACAATGAGCACGATCAGTACTTTCCCTGAGAGGAAGTCGTTGATGACTTCGAGCATGGATTTATCCTCGCTGTTTTTTGTGGGTGCAAATGCTGGATCGGAGAAACATCGTGTTACACCGGTCTGCGCACGGCACGACGGGTGAGGCGAAGGTTTCGTCCCGGATCCATATCGCGGGTTTTGTTATTAGTTCGGGTTTCGCATGGGTTATGGCCTCGTTACCAACGACCGCTCACGCGAAGAGGGGCGGCACTATACCGATCAGTGGCGCGCCCGTCTGCACGGTAGTGGTGCAAGCGACGAAACGAGGTTGCTGCAAATCAAAAGATCGCAGCCTTCGGCAGCTCCTACAGGTGCACGTCAATCCTGTAGGAGCTGCCGAAGGCTGCGATCTTGGCGGTATCGAATACACAAAGCATCTAACGTCCTGCCCGCAAAGAAGTTAAAAAAAGGGCTCGGGGACAAAATCCCCAAGCCCTCAAAAGGTGAGAGGTGTCTAGTCCCTCGACCTGGTGAGCGGTGCTACAAGTTCGCGTCGGCTCAGGCTTTGAGCGGAACCAGACGCGGGGCAATCATGTTTTCCGGGCGCAGGATGTCGGCGAGCATAGCTTCGTCGAGCAGACCTTCTTCGCGCACCAGTTCCAGCACGCCGCGGCCGCTTTCGAGAGCGATACGGGCGATGCGGGTGGCGTTTTTGTAGCCGATGTACGGGTTCAGTGCGGTGACCAGACCGATCGAGTGCTCGACCAGTTCACGGCAGCGCGCTTCGTTGGCGGTGATGCCGACGATGCAGTGCTCGCGCAGCATGTCCATGGCACGTTGCAGCAGGCGGATCGAGTCGAGGATCTTGAAAGCGATCAGCGGCTCCATCACGTTCAGTTGCAGCTGGCCGCCCTCGGCTGCCATGGTCAGCGCCAGATCGTTACCGATGACCTGGAACGCGACCTGGTTCACGGCTTCCGGGATCACCGGGTTGACCTTGCCGGGCATGATCGAGCTGCCCGGCTGACGCGCCGGCAGGTTGATTTCATTGATGCCGGTGCGTGGGCCGCTGGACAGCAGGCGCAGGTCGTTGCAGATCTTCGACAGCTTGACCGCGGTGCGCTTGAGCATGCCGGAGAACAGCACGAACGCGCCCATGTCGGAGGTCGCTTCGATCAGGTCGGCGGCCGGTACCAGCGGTTGCCCGCTGATCAAAGCCAGACGCTGTACCGCCAGTGCCTGATAACGCGGGTCGGCGTTGATGCCGGTGCCGATCGCGGTGCCGCCCAGGTTGACTTCGGTCAGTAGCTCCGGGGCCAGCGTCTTCAGACGCGCGAGGTCTTCGCCCATGGTGGTGGCGAACGCGCGGAATTCCTGGCCGAGGGTCATCGGCACGGCGTCTTGCAGCTGGGTACGGCCCATTTTCAGGACGTGGTCGAACTCTTTGCCCTTGGCCGCGAAGGCCTGAATCAGGCTGTCGAGACTGGCCAGCAGCGCGTCGTGACCCAGCAGCAGACCCAGGCGGATCGCCGTCGGGTAGGCGTCGTTGGTCGACTGCGCCATGTTCACGTCGTCGTTCGGGTGCAGGTACTGGTACTCGCCTTTCTCGTGGCCCATCGCTTCCAGAGCAATGTTGGCGATCACTTCGTTGGCGTTCATGTTGGTGGAGGTGCCGGCGCCACCTTGAATCATGTCGACCACGAACTCTTCGTGGTAATCGCCGCGGATCAATCGCGCACAGGCTTCGCTGATGGCAGCGTGCTTGGCTTCGCTCAGGTGACCCAGCTCGCGGTTGGCGTCAGCGGCGGCCTGTTTGACCATCGCCAGGCCCACAACCAGTTTCGGGTAATGCGAAATCGGAACGCCCGAGAGGCGGAAGTTATTCACCGCTCGCAGGGTCTGGATGCCGTAATACGCATGGGCCGGTACTTCGAGGGCGCCAAGCAGGTCGGTTTCTGTGCGGAAAGATGCAGCGGAGGACATGATAGAAATCATCTCGATAAGGACCCGGTCTGTGCCGGAACGCTGCGAATGCTAGGCTTGTGGGGATTTTTGGGCCAATGCTGTTCAGCACTGCCCTATGCACATTCGGCATAATGCCCGTGTGACGCCGCCTGTGCGGCAGACGTGTGACCTATTTTGGTGCGTGTCCGGGAGGACGTGATGAATCTGGAAAGCAAATGGCTTGAGGACTTCAGTGCCCTGGCCGCCACCCGCAGCTTCTCGCAGGCGGCCGAACGGCGCTTCGTGACCCAGCCGGCGTTCAGTCGGCGGATCCGCAGCCTCGAAGCGGCGCTGGGGCTGACCCTGGTCAATCGCTCGCGCACGCCGGTCGAACTGACGGCGGCGGGGCAGTTGTTTCTGGTGACTGCGCGCACCGTGGTCGAACAACTCGGTGAAGTGCTGCGCCATCTGCATCATCTGGAAGGCGGGCAGGGCGAGGTCATGCAAGTCGCAGCGGCGCACTCGCTGGCGCTAGGCTTTTTCCCGCGCTGGATCGCCCAGTTGCGCAACGAAGGGCTGAACATCGCCACACGGCTGGTGGCGACCAACGTTGGCGACGCCGTGCACGCTTTGCGTGAAGGTGGCTGCGATCTGATGCTGGCGTTCTACGACCCGGATTCGGCGATGCAGATGGACCCGGAGATTTTCCCGTCGCTGCACTTGGGCCAGACCGAAATGCTGCCGGTGTGCGCGGCGGATCTGGATGGCAAACCGCTGTTCGATCTGGAAGGCGAGGCCAGCGTGCCGTTGCTGGCTTACAGCGCCGGGGCGTTTCTCGGCCGTTCGGTGAACGGCTTGCTGCGCCAGCGCCAGTTGCGCTTCACCACGATCTACGAAACCGCGATGGCCGACAGCCTGAAAAGCATGGCCCTGGAAGGCCTCGGCATTGCCTGGGTGCCGCAACTGAGCGTACGCGCCGAACTGGCTCGCGGTGAACTGGTGGTGTGCGGCGGCCCGCAATGGCATGTGCCGCTGGAGATCCGCCTGTACCGCTGCGCCCTGGTGCGCAAGGCCAACGTGCGGTTGCTGTGGCGAAAACTAGAAGGTGGCGCCGCACAAAGCGCTTGAAGCTGATGAAGATCGAATGTGGGAGCGAGCCTGCTCGCGAATGCGGAGTTTCAGGCGCTGAGGTATCGTCTGACGCAACGCTTTCGCGAGCAGGCTCGCTCCCACAGGGGGATTTTTGCGGTGTTCTTTCGCTGACCTCAAGGTCAATAAAACCGGGCGTTTCGCTCATTTGACAGATGGTCGTTTCGGGGGCTGTTTATTGCTTTCTTTGCGGTATACTGCGCGGCCTTCGGCCGGCACGTCCGGCCATTTTTCGTACAATCAAGCCACGCAACCTGCGTGGCTTGTTGTTTTATGACGCGCCTGCGGGCGCTCCAGAGAGAAGAGGCGCGACGATGAGTGCACTGGTTGGCGTGATCATGGGCTCCAAGTCCGATTGGTCCACCCTTAGCCACACCGCCGATATGCTGGAAAAGCTCGGCATCCCGTACGAGGTCAAGGTGGTTTCCGCCCACCGCACCCCGGATCTGCTGTTCCAGTACGCCGAAGAGGCTGAAAGCCGCGGCATCGAGGTGATCATCGCCGGTGCCGGTGGCGCAGCCCACTTGCCGGGCATGTGTGCGGCCAAGACCCACCTGCCGGTGCTGGGCGTGCCGGTGCAGTCGGCCATGCTCTCGGGCGTCGATTCGCTGCTGTCGATCGTGCAGATGCCAGCTGGCATTCCGGTTGCCACCCTGGCCATCGGCAAGGCTGGCGCAATCAACGCCGCCCTGCTCTCGGCGAGCATCCTCGGCGCCAAGCACCCGCAATTTCACGCGGTACTGAAAACCTTCCGTGCCGAGCAGACAGACAGCGTCCTGGACAATCCAGACCCACGTATTGCCTGAGGTTGTTGAGATGAAGATCGGTGTAATCGGTGGCGGCCAGTTGGGTCGCATGTTGGCCCTGGCGGGCACTCCGCTGGGCATGAACTTCGCTTTTCTCGACCCTGCGCCGGACGCCTGTGCGGCCGCGCTGGGCGAACACCTGCGGGCCGATTACGGCGATCAGGATCATCTGCGCCAACTGGCCGATGAAGTCGATCTGGTGACCTTCGAATTCGAAAGCGTCCCGGCCGAAACCGTGGCGTTTCTTTCGCAATTCGTGCCGGTCTACCCGAGCGCCGAAGCCCTGCGCATTGCTCGTGACCGCTGGTTCGAAAAGAGCATGTTCAAAGACCTCGGCATTCCGACCCCGGCCTTCGCCGACATCCAGTCGCAAGCCGACCTGGATGCCGCCGTCGCTTCCATCGGTCTGCCGGCCGTGCTGAAAACCCGCACCCTGGGTTATGACGGCAAGGGTCAGAAAGTCCTGCGCAAACCGGAAGACGTGGCCGGTACGTTCGCCGAACTGGGCAGCGTTGCCTGCCTGCTGGAAGGCTTCGTGCCATTCACCGGCGAAGTGTCGCTGATCGCGGTGCGTGCCCGCGATGGTGAAACGAAGTTCTATCCGCTGGTGCACAACACCCACGACAGCGGCATTCTCAAGCTGTCGGTTGCCAGCACCGATCACCCGTTGCAGGCGCTGGCGGAAGATTATTCCAGTCGCGTGCTCAAGCACCTCGACTACGTCGGCGTGATGGCTTTCGAGTTCTTCGAAGTCGACGGTGGCCTCAAAGCCAATGAAATCGCCCCGCGCGTGCACAACTCCGGGCACTGGACCACCGAAGGCGCCGAGTGCAGCCAGTTCGAAAACCACCTGCGCGCCGTGGCCGGCCTGCCGCTGGGTTCGACCGCCAAGGTCGGCGAGAGCGCGATGCTCAACTTCATCGGCGTAGTGCCGCCGGTGGAGAAAGTCATCGCCATCGAAGACTGCCATCTGCATCACTACGGCAAAGCTTTCAAGGCCGGACGCAAGGTCGGCCACGCCAACCTGCGCTGCGCCGACATGGCCACCCTGCAAGCGCAGATCATCAAGGTCGAAGCGCTGATCGCCGAGTAAAACAGTTTCATGTGGCCGCGGCGGAACCATTCAGGGGCCGCCGTTCTCTCATGGCAGGATGCGAAACACTGGCTAGTCTTTCGCATATCTTCCAAATCAGAGGGAAATGCCATGGGAATTATCGGAACCATCTTTATCGGCTTGATCGTCGGCCTGCTGGCTCGGTTCCTGAAACCGGGCGATGACAGCATGGGCTGGATCATGACCATCCTGCTCGGTATCGGCGGTTCGCTGGCGGCCACCTACGGCGGCCAGGCTCTGGGCATCTATCAGGCGGGCGAGGGCGCGGGTTTCCTCGGCGCACTGGTCGGCGCTGTCGTGTTGCTGGTGATCTACGGTCTGATCAAAAAGAACTGATCGAAAGCGACAAAGCCCTCTCGGCCAGCGCGGCCGGGAGGGCTAGAATGCGCGGCGACTCACCGTCCATTCCTTTGCCTGCCGAGCACCTTCATGCGCCGTCTTCTGTTGACTCTCCTCTTGCTGGGCAGCTATCTCGCCCACGCCGGCGAACTGCCGGAAACCGACTGGCTGGAACTGATGCCCAAGTCGGATCAAAAGGCCCTTGAGGCCATGCCGGAAATCGACCACAACTCCCCCGAAGCCACCGGCACCTTCACCGAGAAGGGCGGGATGAAGCAGGCCAAGGGTCTGCCAGCGGTGATGTATTCGACGAAAACCGTGGCGTCAATGAACGACAAGCACATCCGCATCGGTGGTTACCCGGTGCCGCTTGAGTCGGATGCCAAGGGCCGCAGCACGCTGTTCTTCCTTGTGCCGTATCCGGGCGCCTGCATCCACGTGCCGCCACCACCGCCGAATCAACTGGTGCTGGTGCGGTATCCAAAAGGGTTGAAGCTGGAGGACATCTACACACCGCTGTGGGTGACCGGCACGCTTAAAATCGAAAAGGTCAGTAATGACCTGGCGGATGCGGCGTATGCGCTGGAGGCGGAGAAGGTGCGGGTGGTGCAGGAGGCTGACCTCTAAAGCGCGCCGCACATAAATTTGGGAGCGAGCCTTTGTGGTGAGGGAATTTATCTGTGGTGAAGGGATTTATCTGTGGCGAGGGGATTTATCCCCGCTGGACTGCGCAGCAGGCCCCAGCTTTTGATTTAAAAAAAAGCGGGGGCAGCTTCGCGACCCAGCGGGGATAAATCCCCTCGCCACGGGGCTCTTTGCCCTTTTGTATTGCGCTAGAGCTTAGAACGGCGTAGCGGCTACGCTGACACCCATGGTATGGCTCGCACCCGGCGCCAGGGTCACCAGATCATCCATCACATTCGCCGTTTCGATGCACAGCATGCGCTGCCAGCCATCGTTGTCCATGTCCGGCAGTGCGGCGGCGCGGTCGATCCACGGGTTCCAGATCACCGCAGTGCGCGAGCCGGTAGAGGTCAGCACGATGCGTCGTTCCCAGGTCGCATCAACGATGCTCAATTGCGGCGGAACGTCGAGGTAGATGCGGTCGGTCTCGCCGGCGAAATGCAGATCGCCGCTTTGGCTGGCCGTGTTCCAGTCGTCCAGGGTCTCGATGTAGTTGAGCCCGGCCACGCCGTCGACATGCACATTACGCACGTCACTCACGGCGAAATAGGTGTGCAGCGCCTGACTCAGCGTGACGCTGTCAGTCCCCCGGTTATGGCTGGTCAGACTGTAATGCAGTTGATCCGCCAGATGCAGGGTCAGGGTCAGATCGACTTCGTGGGGCCAGCCCGGCAGGCCACCTTCCGGGTAGGGCAGCTTGAATTCGACCTTGATGCCGTCAGCCTCTGATTCGATGTTGCCCAACTCCCAGTCCATCGCCCGCACCAGACCGTGCGCGGGGGCCGGCTGCTCGCCGGTGTACATGGCCTGCACGCTGCTCGGGTTGCGTTCGAATTTGCCAAACCACGGCCAGCACACCGGCACGCCGGCGCGGATGCTTTTGCCGGTCTTGAACTCGGCCTTGTCGTTGAGCCAGATGATCGGCGGCTGGCCGTCGATCTGATAACTGAGGATGTGCGCGCCTTGCTGGGCCACCAGCACTTCGGCCTTGCCGTGGCGGATGCGCCAGCAGTTCAGTTCATCCTGTTTCACGGCTTCAACGTTGGGCGTGTTCATGGGCAACTCTCGATCAGACACTGGGGACGACTATCGACCGCAAAACGGTCGCGAGGTTTAACGCGCGCGTGGCGGCACCGAACGGGTGCGACCGCTGCCGTCGATGGCGACGAAAACGAAAACCGCTTCGGTGACCTTGCGCCATTCGCTGGAGAGTGGGTCATCGCTCCACACTTCGACCATCATCTGGATCGAGCTGCGTCCGATTTCCGGGGTCTGGGTATAAAAGGACAACTGCGCGCCGACCGCGACCGGGACGAGGAACGCCATGCGGTCGATGGCGACAGTGGCAACGCGGCCACCGGCCACCCGGCTGGCCATGGCGGTGCCGGCCAGATCCATCTGCGCGACCAGCCAGCCGCCGAAAATATCGCCAAAGCCGTTGGTTTCGCGGGGAAGTGCGGTGATTTGCAGGGCCAGGTCGCCCTGTGGGATCGGATCTTCTTGTTCGAGCTCTATCATGCCGAGGGGCCTCTGACCCATGACTCTTCGTGGGTATTGCGAGTGGTAGCCGTCTTCAAGAAAAACGATTCAACACCGAACACACTGCGTTCGTCACGTTTTCCATCAGGCGCCTAAAGGGAAACTCTGCGAAAAAGGCTAAATCCCGAGCAAAGGACGGGCCAACAACGTTTTCGCACAGCAACCTCTTACAAATCCTGCGCAGGTGGCGAGTATATCGGTCGATAGACCCCGCGACGACCACCCGGTTCTGATTTCGACCGTCAATTACGCGCCTCTATGTGCTTTTTCGAACAATTTGCTATGGTGCCGAACCTGTCCAAGCCACCGCCAGCGTTGTTGTGGCGACAGATTCGACTATAAGAGAAGCCCTTGCCATGACCACAGCGCCTTCGAGCCTCGCGCAGCCCGAGCAACCCGCACGACCGTTGACCCGCAATGACTACAAGACTCTGTCGCTGTCCGCCCTTGGCGGGGCGCTGGAGTTCTACGATTTCATCATCTTCGTCTTCTTCGCCACCGTCGTCGGCAAGCTGTTCTTCCCGGCCGACATGCCCGAGTGGCTGCGCTTGATGCAGACCTTCGGCATCTTCGCCGCCGGCTATCTGGCGCGTCCTTTGGGCGGCATCGTCATGGCGCACTTCGGTGACCTGCTGGGGCGCAAGAAGATGTTCACCCTGAGCATTTTCATGATGGCCGTGCCGACGCTGATCATGGGGCTGCTGCCGACCTACGCGCAGATCGGCATCTGGGCACCGATCCTGTTGCTGCTGATGCGGGTGATCCAGGGCGCCGCTATTGGCGGTGAGGTGCCGGGAGCGTGGGTCTTCGTTTCCGAACACGTACCGCAAAAGCACATCGGTTATGCCTGCGGCACGCTCACCAGTGGCCTAACTGCCGGCATCCTCCTCGGCTCGCTGGTCGCCACGGCAATCAACAGCATTTATACGCCAGCCGAAGTGTCGGATTACGCCTGGCGGATCCCGTTCCTGCTCGGCGGCGTGTTCGGCCTGTTCTCGGTGTACCTGCGCCGCTGGCTGCACGAGACACCGGTGTTCGCCGAACTGCAATTGCGCAAGGCACTGGCCGAAGAAGTGCCGTTGCGCGCGGTGCTGCGTGATCATCGCGGCGCCATCGCCATTTCGATGTTGCTGACCTGGCTGCTCTCGGCTGGCGTCGTCGTAGTGATCCTGATGACCCCGACCGTGCTGCAAACGGTCTACCACTTCTCGCCGACCACGGCGCTGCAGGCCAACAGCCTGGCCATCGTCTTCCTCAGCCTCGGCTGCATTGGCGCTGGCGCGCTGGCCGATCGCTTCGGCGCCGGTCGCGTCTTTGTCTTTGGCTGCCTCGGTCTGCTGATCAGCTCCTGGACCTTCTACCACAGCCTCGCCGACCACCCGGACTGGTTGTTCCCGCTGTACGCATTGACCGGTTTGCTGGTCGGCACCATCGGCGCGGTGCCGTACGTGATGGTCAAGGCGTTCCCGCCGGTGGTTCGCTTCAGTGGCCTGTCGTTCTCGTACAACGTCGCGTACGCGATCTTCGGTGGCTTGACGCCGATGGTGGTGAGCCTGCTGCTGAAGGAAAGCGCAATGGGGCCGGCTTACTATGTGGCAGTGCTGTGCGGGATGGGGATTCTGGTAGGCGCCTGGCTCTGGAAGAAGGGGCGCTAAAGCCCAGGATCTACTCCACCAATACCGGCCACTTCGCGAGCAGGCTCGCTCCCACAGTTGGAATGCATTTCAATTGTGGGAGCGAGCCTGCTCGCGAATGGGGACGCCACAAATCATCCAGCAAAACCCGATGCTGGCCTTTCATCCAATTGTCATATTTCAGCCATAGAGTGTTCACATGGCCTGCTGATACTTGGCCCCGACTTAACACACCCTATCTGCTAGGAGTAAGGCATGAAACTGAAGCGTTTGATGGCGGCAATGACTTTTGTCGCTGCTGGCGTTGCGACTGCCAACGCGTTCGCCGCTGTTGACCCTGCTATCCCGAGCTACACCAAGACCACTGGTGTGTCGGGCAACCTGTCCAGCGTCGGTTCCGATACCCTGGCCAACCTCATGACCCTGTGGGCCGAGAACTACAAAAAAGAATACCCGAACGTCAACATCCAGATTCAGGCTGCCGGTTCTTCCACCGCGCCACCTGCACTCACCGAAGGCACCGCCAACCTGGGCCCGATGAGCCGCAAGATGAAGGACAACGAGCTGCAGGCTTTCGAGCAGAAGTACGGCTACAAGCCGACGGCGATCCCGGTTGCCGTGGATGCTCTGGCCGTGTTCGTGCACAAGGACAACCCGATCAAGCACCTGACCATGGCTCAGGTCGATGCGATCTTCTCCTCGACGCGCCTGTGCGGTGCCAAAGCTGACGTCAAGACCTGGGGTGACCTGGGCGTGACCGGTGACCTGGCCAACAAGCCGGTCCAGCTGTTCGGCCGTAACTCGGTGTCCGGCACCTACGGCTACTTCAAGGAAGAAGCCCTGTGCAAAGGTGACTACAAGCCAAACGTCAACGAACAACCAGGTTCGGCGTCGGTGGTGCAGTCGATCAGCAGCTCGCTTAACGGCGTCGGCTACTCGGGCATCGGCTACAAGACCGCCAGCGTGAAAACCGTAGCCCTGGCCAAGAAAGAAGGCGGCGAGTTCATCGAAGACACCGAAGAAAACGCCCTGAACGGCAAGTATCCGCTGTCGCGCTTCCTCTACGTTTACGTCAACAAAGCCCCGAACAAGCCTCTGGCCCCGCTGGAAGCCGAGTTCGTGAAGCTGGTGCTGTCGAAGCAGGGCCAGGAAGTGGTAGTGAAAGACGGCTACATCCCGCTGCCAGCCAAGGTTGCTGCCAAAGCACTGGCTGACCTCGGTCTGCAAGAAGGCGGCGCTGTCGCCAAGAAGTAACACCGCAGATCCGGGGCAACCCCCGGACCTGCTGGAACCGTGTAGGAGCTGACGAGTGAAACGAGGCTGCGATCTTTGATCTGGCCTCTGATCGCAAGATCAAAAGATCGCAGCCTCGGTTCCCTCGACAGCTCCTGCACAGGTTTCACAACCTCGAATTCTCGACTCCGCTGCCGGACTTCCGGCTGGCGGATTTGCTGCGTCACTGCACTGTCATCTTTCTGTCATACAGGATCGCTAGGGTGTGCGCATGAATGATCTGGCCAATTCCCCAATGACTACGTCTTCCCCTCCCAAGCGCATTGATTTCAATACGCCTGAGCTGCAACGCAAGCGCCGCATCCGCGCGCTCAAGGATCGCTTCACCCGTTGGTACGTCCTCGTTGGCGGCCTGGCGGTGCTCGCGGCCATCACCCTGATCTTCTTCTTCCTCGCCTACGTCGTTGCGCCACTGTTTCAAGGCGCCGACCTGACCGCGAAAGACTCGATCACCCCGGCCTGGATGCAGGACGCGGGCAAGCCGCTGATGATCTCGCTCGAAGAGCAGAATCAGGTGGCCATGCGTGTATCCGACAAGGGCCAGGCGCTGTTCTTCGATCTCGACAGTGGCGCTGAATTGAGGCGTGTCGATCTGCCGCTGCCTGCGGGCGCCACTGTGACGTCTATTGGCGAAGACCAGCCGGGTCATCCGCTGGTGGCCGTGGGTCTGTCCAACGGTCAGGCGCTGGTGTTCCGTCATACCTATAAAGTCAGCTATCCCGATGGCAAGAAAACCATCAGCCCGGCCATCGAATATCCCTATGGCGAAGCACCGGTCGCGCTGAACGAAAGCGGCGGCGCGCTGGAGCATGTCAGCCTCAATGCCACCGATTCGACCCTGATGCTGGTCGGCTCCACTGGCTCGCAACTCAATGTGCTGTCGCTGACCAGCGAAGAAAACATGATGACCGGCGAAGTCACCAACGAGCAGACGCGCATCGATCTGCCGCAGATGACCGAGCCGGTGAAAAACATCTTCGTCGACCCGCGCCAGCAGTGGCTGTACGTGGTCAACGGTCGTGCTCAGGCCGACGTGTTCAGCCTGCGCGACAAGAGCCTCAACGGGCGCTACAAACTGCTGGAAAATGCCGACGCCCAAGTCACCGCCACCGCGCAGCTGGTCGGCGGTATCTCGCTGATCGTCGGCGATTCCAAGGGCGGTCTGGCCCAGTGGTTCATGGCTCGCGATACCGATGGCGAGCAGCGTCTGAAGCAGATCCGCACCTTCCAGATGGGCACCACGCCGATCGTTGAAATCGCTGCCGAAGAGCGCCGCAAAGGCTTCCTCGCCCTCGATGCCAGCGGCAAGCTCGGCGTGTTCCACAGCACCGCACACCGCACGTTGCTGGTCGATCAGGTGGTTGAAGGCCAAGGCCTGTTCGGTCTGTCGCCGCGCGCCAACCGAGTGATCGTCGAAGCCGGCGGCAAGCTGCAGCCGTTGCTGCTCGACAACCCGCACCCGGAAGTATCGTGGAGCGCGCTGTGGAGCAAGGTCTGGTACGAGAACTACGACGAGCCTAAATACGTCTGGCAATCGACGGCGGCCAACACCGATTTCGAACCGAAACTGAGCCTGTCGCCGCTGACCTTCGGCACCCTGAAAGCCGCGTTCTACGCCATGCTGCTGGCCGCGCCACTGGCCGTCGCCGCTGCGATCTACACCGCGTACTTCATGGCCCCGGGCATGCGCCGCAAGGTCAAACCGGTGATCGAACTGATGGAAGCGATGCCGACGGTGATCCTCGGTTTCTTCGCCGGCCTGTTCCTCGCGCCGTACGTAGAAGGCCATCTGCCGGGCATCTTCAGCCTGCTGATGTTGCTGCCGATCGGCATTCTGGTCGCCGGTTTCACCTTCAGCCGCCTGCCTGAATCGATCCGCCTGAAAGTCCCGGACGGTTGGGAAAGTGCGCTGCTGATTCCGGTGATCCTGTTTGTGGGCTGGCTCTCGCTGTACATGAGCCCGTTCATGGAGAACTGGTTCTTCGGCGGCGACATGCGCATGTGGATCTCCCATGATCTGGGCATCACCTACGACCAGCGCAACGCTCTGGTGGTCGGTCTGGCCATGGGTTTCGCGGTGATCCCGAACATCTACTCGATCGCCGAAGACGCCGTGTTCAGTGTGCCGCGCGGCCTGACCCTGGGTTCGCTGGCCTTGGGTGCGACGCCATGGCAGACCATGACCCGCGTGGTGATCCTGACCGCCAGCCCGGGCATCTTCTCGGCGCTGATGATCGGCATGGGCCGTGCGGTCGGCGAAACCATGATCGTGCTGATGGCCACCGGCAACACCCCGGTCATGGAGATGAACCTGTTCGAAGGCCTGCGCACCCTGGCCGCCAACGTCGCGGTGGAAATGCCCGAGTCGGAAGTCGGCGGCAGCCACTACCGCGTGCTGTTCCTCTCGGCGCTGGTGCTGCTGTTGTTCACCTTCGTCATGAACACCCTGGCAGAACTGATTCGTCAGCGTCTGCGCAAGAAATACTCGTCGCTTTAAGCAAAGGTAGAAGTCTGTGAAACAGAACTCCCTGAAAGGATGGTTCAAGAGCGGCGCCCCGGGCGTCTGGATCAGCGGTGGCGCGGTGTCCATCGCGGTCATCATGACCATTGGCCTGTTGGCGGTGATTGCCGTGCGCGGTCTCGGTCACTTCTGGCCGGCGGACCTGATCCACGCCCATTACGACGTACCGGGCCAGGCCAATCACCTGGTGATCGGCGAAGTGGTGCAGAAAGAAGAAGTGCCGCGCGCACGTCTGAAGAGCGCCGGTCTGCCGGTGCCGGACGAAGGCCCGGAATTCATGACCCGCGAGCTGATCAAGGTCGGCAACCGTGACCTGAACGGCAACGACTTCACGTGGATCGTCGGCGAGTGGTTGACCAAGCAGACCACGCCGCCCGAGCTGATGGCGATCGAGCGTCGCGAGTGGGGCAACTTCTACGGCTACCTGGTCAACGTCAAGCAGGATGGCAAGGTCATCGCCGAAGGCGAGGCCGCTTGGCCTGAACTGCAAGCGCGCATCGATCGGGTGAACGATCTTGCGGCTCAACTGAAGACGCTGGAAAAAACCGACATCGGCGCAATCAATGCCGGCCTCGAGCGAATCCGTCTGCACGGGCGCAAACTGGAGCTGGAGGGCAAACTCGACGCCACCGCACAAGCGGACATGGAGTCCGAGCGCGCCGAGCTGGACGCGCGCTACAAAGACATCGAAGCACGTCTGTCTGATTTGCATGAACAGTTCAACCGCGACGCCTTGACCGCCCGTGACGCCAACGGCAAGGAAATCGAAATCGGTCTGGGCAAAGTCGTGCATGCCTACCAGCCAAACGGCATGAGCACCTTGACCAAGGTTGGTTTCTACTTCAGCAAGATCTGGGAATTCCTCTCCGACGACCCGCGTGAAGCGAACACCGAAGGCGGGATCTTCCCGGCGATCTTCGGCACTGTGATGATGACCCTGATCATGGCGATGATCGTTACACCGTTCGGCGTGCTGGCAGCGGTGTACCTGCGCGAATATGCCAAGCAGAACACCCTGACTCGCGTCATTCGTATCGCGGTGAACAACCTCGCCGGCGTACCGGCGATCGTTTACGGCGTGTTCGGTCTGGGCTTCTTCGTCTACGTGCTGGGTGGTTCGGTCGACCGCTTGTTCTTCCCTGAAGCACTGCCGGCGCCGACCTTTGGTACGCCGGGCCTGCTCTGGGCCTCGCTGACCCTGGCGCTGCTGGCAGTGCCGGTGGTGATTGTGGCGACCGAAGAAGGTCTGGCGCGGATTCCTCGTACCGTGCGTGAAGGCTCGTTGGCCCTCGGCGCGACCAAAGCGGAAACGCTGTGGAAAATCGTTATCCCGATGGCCAGCCCGGCCATGATGACCGGGATGATCCTCGCCGTGGCCCGTGCCGCCGGTGAAGTGGCGCCGCTGATGCTGGTGGGTGTGGTGAAACTGGCGCCGTCGCTGCCGGTGGACGGCAACTACCCGTACCTGCACCTGGACCAGAAGATCATGCACCTGGGCTTCCACATCTATGACGTCGGCTTCCAGAGCCCCAACGTCGAAGCAGCCCGCCCGCTGGTGTACGCCACCGCGCTGCTGCTGGTGCTGGTGATCGCGACGCTGAACCTGTCGGCGGTGTATATCCGCAACCACCTGCGCGAAAAATACAAAGCACTGGATAGCTAAAGCCATTAGCCACAAGCGGCAAGCTACAAGCCGCTTTTGCTCAAACTTGCAGCTTGCAGCCAGAAGCTTGCAGCTACGAACGGAGTGAGACCCATGCAGCACGAAACACACAGCCACGGCATCAACATGTCTGCCTTGGGCCGCGACAAGCAGAGCCTCAACCTGGCGCAGGAAACCGTCGCCATCGAAGTGCCGGGCCTGAGCCTGTACTACGGCGACAAACAGGCACTGTTCGACGTCAGCATGAACATCCCGAAGCAGCGTGTGACCGCGTTCATCGGCCCGTCCGGCTGCGGTAAGTCGACGCTGCTGCGTACCTTCAACCGGATGAACGATCTGGTCGACGGCTGCCGTGTCGAGGGCGCGATCAACCTGTACGGCAACAACATCTATCGCAAGGGCGAAGACGTTGCCGAACTGCGTCGTCGCGTCGGCATGGTGTTCCAGAAGCCCAACCCGTTCCCGAAGACCATTTACGAAAACGTGGTCTATGGCCTGCGCATCCAGGGCATCAACAAGAAGCGCATCCTCGACGAAGCCGTTGAATGGGCGTTGAAAGGCGCGGCATTGTGGGACGAGGTCAAAGACCGTCTGCACGACTCGGCCCTCGGCCTGTCCGGTGGTCAGCAACAGCGTCTGGTGATCGCGCGCACCATCGCGGTCGAGCCGGAAGTGCTGCTGCTCGACGAACCGTGCTCGGCTCTCGACCCGATCTCGACGCTGAAAGTCGAAGAGCTGATCTACGAGCTGAAGTCCAAGTTCACCATCGTCATCGTGACCCACAACATGCAACAGGCGGCACGGGTGTCCGACTACACCGCGTTCATGTACATGGGCAAACTGGTGGAATTCGGCGACACCGATACTCTGTTCACCAATCCGGCGAAGAAGCAGACCGAAGACTACATCACCGGTCGCTATGGCTGATTGCAGCAGCGGCAAGCCGCAAGCTTCAAGCGGCAAGAAAGAATTGGTGCGATATCAGGACTTATACATAACTGCTTGAAGCTTGCAGCTTGAAGCTTGCAACTTTCGCGGAGCGAACAATGATTTCCAAAGAAGGCCTTACCCATCACATTTCCGCGCAGTTCAACGCTGAACTGGAGGAAGTGCGCAGCCACCTCCTTGCCATGGGCGGGCTGGTCGAGAAGCAGGTCAACGACGCGGTCACGGCGCTGATCGAGGCCGACTCCGGCCTGGCTCAGCAGGTGCGTGAGATCGACGACCAGATCAACCAGATGGAACGCAACATCGACGAAGAATGCCTGCGCATTCTCGCCCGCCGTCAGCCGGCAGCCTCCGACCTGCGTTTGATCATCAGCATTTCCAAGTCGGTGATCGACCTCGAGCGTATCGGCGACGAAGCCACCAAGATCGCCCGTCGTGCCATCCAGTTGTGCGAAGAAGGTGAAGCGCCGCGCGGTTACGTCGAGGTCCGCCACATTGGCGACCAGGTACGCAACATGGTTCGTGATGCGCTGGACGCCTTCGCCCGTTTCGACGCCGATCTGGCCTTGTCGGTGGCGCAGTACGACAAGATCATCGACCGCGAATACAAAACCGCCCTGCGTGAGCTGGCCACTTACATGATGGAAGACCCGCGCTCTATCTCGCGGGTGCTGAGCATCATCTGGGTCCTGCGTTCGCTGGAGCGCATCGGCGATCATGCGCGCAACATCTCCGAACTGGTGATCTACCTTGTGCGCGGCACCGATGTGCGTCACATGGGCCTCAAGCGCATGAAAGAAGAAGTTGAAGGCACAAGCGCTGAAACCGCTAATGTTCCGGGCGAAGCTGACGATAAGTAAGATTGCCTGAGAAAAGCGCCCGGCCCTCTGGCCGGGCGTTTTTGTTTCTGCTTTTCAGAAGCGGATTCGAATTAAAAGCAGCACCCGCGAACGAAAAGTCCCGGCGTGACTGAAGAGTTTTGGCAATGTGCCATCAGCCAGCGTTATGCTTGCCGGGATTTTAATAGGGGTGTTGGATGAGCAAGATCAGTGTGTTGGTCGTGGACGATGCTTCGTTCATTCGTGACCTGGTGAAAAAGTGCCTGCGTAATTACTTCCCGGGGATCCGCACCGAGGACGCCATCAACGGCAAAAAGGCCCAGGCGATGCTGGCCAAAGAGGCTTTCGACCTGGTGCTGTGCGACTGGGAAATGCCGGAAATGTCCGGCCTCGAACTGCTGACCTGGTGCCGCGAGCAGGACAACCTCAAGACCATGCCGTTCGTCATGGTCACCAGCCGTGGTGACAAGGAAAACGTCGTGCAGGCGATTCAGGCCGGCGTATCCGGTTACGTCAGCAAGCCGTTCACCAACGAGCAGCTGCTGACCAAGGTCAAGCAGGCACTGAACAAGGTCGGCAAGCTCGACACCTTGATGAACAGCGCGCCGACCAAGATGAATTCGGCATTCGGCAACGATTCCCTGAGCGCACTGACCGGCGGCAAGCCTGCCGTGGTCGGCGGCGCTGCGGCCGAGCCTGCCGCTGCTGCACCCGCTCCAGCCGCTGCGCCGTCGCGCGGTTTGCTCAACAGCCCGCCAGTTCAGGCGCCCGGTGCATCCAAGGCGCCGGTGGGCGGTCGTGGTCAGGGCCAGTTGCGCCTGCCGAGCGGTACTCAGCAATGCGTGATCAAGGCCTTGAGCATCAAGGAAGCCCTGCTGGTAGTGAAGCGCACCGAGACCCTGCCGCAGATCCTCGACAGCGCCGTGCTCGATCTGGAGCAGGGCGACAACGCCGAGATCGCGCGCCTCAATGGTTACCTGCACGCCATCGTCGCCCACGAGCAGAAAGCCGACAGCGACTGGCTGCAACTGACCTTCCGCTTTGTCGACCAGGATGCGCAGAAGCTCGACTACATCTCGCGCCTGATCGCCCGGGGCACGGCGCAGAAGCACTTCGTACCCGGCGCGTAAGCTTCGTCGCCCGATAGGCCGCCTTCGCGAGCAGGCTCGCTCCCACCCTGGAACGCATTCCAAATGTGGGAGCGAGCCTGCTCGCGAAGGGGCCAGCCAAAACACCACTTGTCTCCCGTGCTCTGATCGTTCCCACGCGCAGCAAAGGAATGCCTCAACCGGACGCTCCGTGTCCTCTGTGCAGGGGACGCAGAGCGTCCCGGGCTGCATCCCCACGCAGAGCGTGGGGACGATCATTTGAAACATCTGTCGACTAGCCTGGTCTGTCTCAGCTGCTAGGCTGATTCCCAGGCCTTCCTTCGACAGACTTTTGCCCATGTTCGCGCGCCTGCTGTTTTTCTGCGGTCTCTGCCTGGCCTCCCAGCTGGCGATGGCCATGACCATCTACAAATCCACCGATGCCAACGGCGTGGTCTCGTACAGCGACCGCCCGAGCAAAGGCGCAAAGGTGTTCGTGTTTCAGGACCGTATGGTCGAGCGCCTCGACCGCCAGGTGTACCTGGACATCAAGAAGCAGAAAGGCGTCGACGTGGTGTTTGCGCGCAACGATTTGTACGCGCCGGTCGAGGTTGCCCTGGCCTTCATTGGCACGAGTAATGTGCGCGGCGTGCCCGCGCGGGCGATCCGTCGCGTGCTGCCGCCGCGCAGCAACACACGGCTGGCGCTGCTGACGGCGATCAGCCGTGACCAGCCGCTGGTGTATTCGCCGCAGTTCCAGTATTCGCTGGGCGACCCCGCAGGCACCGCACAGAGCTATCGCTATCCGCTGCCCTGGCGTGGCGGGCCGTTTCGCCTGAGTCAGGGCGCCAACGGCCAATACAGCCACTACGGGCCGAAGAACCGCTACGCCATGGACATCGCCATGCCGGTGGGCACGCCGATCATCGCCGCGCGAGCGGGAGTAGTGGTGAAAACCGAGAATTCCCAGAGCGGGCGCGGTACCGATGCCTCCGGTAATTTCGTCCGGGTGCTGCACGACGACGGCACCATGGGCGTGTACCTGCATCTCAAACAGGGTTCGGTGAGTGTGCGCGAAGGACAACGGGTCAAGGTCGGCAGCCCGCTGGCGCTGTCGGGCAACACCGGCAACAGCAGCGGCCCGCACCTGCACTTCGTGGTGCAGCGCAATACCGGAGAGGGGCTGGTGTCGATTCCCTATCAGTTCAACCAGCCACTGGGAGCCTTGCCCAACTTTGCGTTGGGCAAGCAGTAGGCGCGATAGGGTGTTGAGGGTTTTTGTGGCGAGGGGATTTATCCCCGTTGGGCCGCGAAGCGGCCCCAAATATTGCAACTCTGTACTAACTGACTGCATTCAATGGTTTTGGGACGGCTGCGCCGTCCAACGGGGATAAATCCCCTCGCCACAAGAGCCCCCAAAACTCCCATCAATCGAGCATCAACACCTTGGCCAGAACAATCTTCGGCCCTTTCATCTTCTTTATGATGATCCGCAGGCCTTCGACTTCCAGCACTTCTTCCTCTTCCGGCACCCGTTTCAGGGTTTCGTAAACCAGCCCGGCAAGGGTTTCCGCTTCGATGTGATCGAGATCGATGCCCAGCAGACGTTCGACCTTGAACAACGGCGTATCGCCACGCACCAGCAGCTTGCCTGGCTGATAGGCGAGAATGCCGCGCTCTGCCTTGCGGTGTTCGTCCTGAATGTCGCCGACCAGCACTTCCAGCACGTCTTCCATGGTCAGGTAGCCGATGATGTTGCCGTCAGCCTCTTCGACCACGGCGAAGTGCGAGCCACCCTTGCGGAACTGCTCCAGCAGTTGCGACAGCGGCATGTGCCGCGACACGCGCTCCAGCGGGCGGGTCAGCTCGGCGAGGTTGAACGACTCTGGAATGTGGTCCAGCGCGGCCAGTTCCAGCAGCAGATCCTTGATGTGCAGCAGGCCGACGAACTCCTGGCGCTCGCTGTCGTACACCGGATAACGGCTGAACTTGTGGCGACGGAACATCGCCAGGATTTCCTTCAGCGGCGCGTTGAACTCCAGGGTGATCAGGTCTTCGCGGGAGTTGGCCCAGTCGACCACTTCCAGCTCGCCCATTTCCACCGCCGAAGCCAACACGCGCATGCCCTGATCGCTCGGATCCTGGCCACGGCTGGAGTGCAGGATCAATTTCAGTTCTTCGCGGCTGTAATGGTGTTCATGGTGCGGGCCGGGTTCACCTTGCCCGGCGATACGCAAAATCGCGTTGGCGCTGGCGTTGAGCAGGTAGATCGCCGGGTACATCGCCCAGTAGAACAGGTACAGCGGCACCGCGGTCCACAGCGACAAAAGCTCGGGTTTGCGGATCGCCCATGACTTGGGCGCCAGCTCGCCGACCACGATGTGCAGGTACGAAATGATGAAGAACGCGGTGAAGAACGACACGCCTTTGATGATCTCGGGCGAGTCGACGCCGACTGCGCTCAGCAGCGGCTCGAGAATATGCGCGAACGCCGGTTCACCGACCCAGCCCAGACCGAGAGAGGCGAGGGTGATGCCGAGCTGACACGCCGACAGGTAGGCATCGAGCTGACTGTGCACGGTGCGCAGGATGTGTCCGCGCCAGCCATGTTGTTCAGCGATGGCCTCGACCCGGGTCGAGCGCAGTTTGACCATGGCGAATTCCGCCGCAACGAAAAAGCCGTTGAGCAAAACCAGGATCAGAGCAAAAAGAATCATGCCGAAGTCGGCAAAAATGGTCGCGAGGGACAAGCCAGGGGAAGGGTCCATGATGGAGTTTTGCGGGTTCCGTGTGATTCGAAATTAGGGAGAAACAGCGCCTGAAAGGCAGGCACAAGTCAGCCAATGTAGCGGCTGACCGTGCGATTGCCTAGTGGCGTGTGCCGGGCGGCGTCACTCGGTGGCGCTGATCGCCCGTGCGCTGGCCACCTGGGCCGGGGCGAAATGGCAGGTAAACGTGCTGCCGTGGCCGGGCACGCTGCTGATCTCCATTCGCGCGCGGTGGCGCAGCAGCACGTGCTTGACGATGGCCAGGCCGAGGCCGGTCCCCCCGGTGTTGGAGTTGCGGCTGGAATCGACGCGGTAGAAACGTTCGGTCAGGCGCGGCAGGTGTTTGCTGTCGATACCGATGCCGGAATCCTGCACGCTCAGGTGCGCGCCCTGATCGTCGCCCCACCAGCGAATGCGGATGTTGCCTTCGGCCGGAGTGTACTTGACCGCGTTGAACACCAGATTGGAGAACGCGCTGCGCAACTCCGCTTCGCTGCCCTTGAGCAGCACTCCGGCATTGGCCTCGAGGCTGATGCGCTGGTTCTTCGCCCCGGACAACTGCTGCGCATCGCTGGTGATCGATTGCAGCAGCGTGTCGATCTGCACTGGCTGGTTGTCCGACGGATAGTCGGTGGCTTCCAGCTTGGCCAGCAGCAACAGATCGTTGAGCAGCGTCTGCATGCGTCCGCCCTGTTGCTGCATCTGTTGCAGAGCTCGGCTCCAGCGCGGGTTCACTTCCTCGACATTGTCCAGCAGGGTTTCCAGATAGCCGCAGATCACCGTCAGCGGTGTGCGCAGCTCGTGGGAGACGTTGGCGATAAAGTCCTTGCGCATCTGTTCCAGCTGATGGATGCGCGTCACGTCGCGGACCAGCATCAGGTGTTCATTGTTGCCGTAGCGCGTCAGGTACAGCTGAATGCGCACGCGATCGTTGGTCGGCGAAGGGATTTCCAATGGCTCGGCGAAGCTGTCCTGCTCGAAGTATTCCTTGAAGCGCGGATGGCGCACCAGGTTCGTCACCGGTTGGCCGCTGTCCTGCGGAGTCTTCAGGCCGAGCAGGGTTTCGGCGGCGCGGTTCCACCATTCGAGGTTGCCGTCGCTGTCGAGCATGATGACCGCGTCTTTCAGCGCGGCGGTGGATTCCTGCACCCGGTCGATCACCGCTTGCAGACGCCCGCGCACCCGTTGGTCGCGGCGTTGCAGGTGATAGATGCTGTCGAACACCTCGCCCCACAGACCATAGCCATCGGGCGGCGCTTCGTCGGGTTGGTGCTGGCGCAGCCATTCGTGCAGACGCAGCAATTGCTTGAGCGTCCAGGCCAGATAAAGCCCCAGACCCGCCGCGAGGCTCCAGCCGTAATAGCCGGTGATCAGGCCGATCACCAGGCAGGCGGTGACCAGCAACAGCATGTGGCGAATCAGGGTGCCATGCCAGTTTTGATTCACAGAGGCGTCCTTAGCCGCAGCGTCAAGTTTCAAGCTACAAGCTGCAAGTCAGAGCGGCTCGCTGTTTCTTGCCGCTTGTAGCTGAAAGCTTGCAGCTGCTTTCATGCTTTTGTGGAGAACCGGTAGCCGGTGCCGCGCACGGTTTGTACCAGATTTTCGTAAGCGTCGCCGAGGGCCTTGCGCAGGCGCCGGATGTGCACGTCGACGGTGCGCTCTTCGACGTAGACGTTGCCACCCCAGACCTGGTCAAGCAACTGGCCACGGGTGTAGGCGCGTTCCTGATGGGTCATGAAAAATTGCAGCAGGCGGTATTCGGTCGGGCCCATCTCGGCGGGTTTGCCGTCGATGGTCACGCGGTGGCTGATCGGGTCGAGCAGCAGGCCGCCGACTTCGATCGGCGCTTCGCCATCGGTCGGTCCGGCGCGGCGCAGCACAGCCTTGAGGCGGGCGACCAGTTCACGCGGGGAAAACGGTTTGGTGATGTAATCGTCGGCGCCGACTTCCAGGCCCTGGATCTTGTTGTCCTCTTCGCCCTTGGCGGTGAGCATGATGATCGGGATGTCCCCGGTCAGCTCGTCACGCTTGAGGCGCCGGGCCAGTTCGATGCCCGAGGTGCCGGGCAGCATCCAATCGAGCAGGATCAGGTCCGGTTTGCGGTCGACAATAATGGCGTGAGCCTGCTGCGAGTTCTCTGCCTCGAGGCAGTCATAGCCGGCCATTTCCAACGCCACGGCGATCATCTCGCGAATGGGCGCTTCGTCGTCGACGATCAGAATGCTCCTGCCAACCATGCCTTAATCCTCTTGTCATTTAACTGTCTTGCGCCGCATTAGATAACGGAATTATTGCAGTCGTGTGACAGTATTTCAGGCCGGCAACATTTGCACCCATCCTCGACTAAGCTCTAAGTCCGAATCCTGACAACCACAAAAGAAGGTTTCCATGACTCAAATGACTGTTTCGTTCAAAGCCCTGCTGCTGGCCGCCGCCCTGACAATACCGGGGCTGGCCATGGCGGCCGATCCGGCGATGGAGAAGGACGGCATGTACACCGACCACAAGGGCATGACCCTGTACACCTTCGCCAAGGACTCCGCTGGCAAGTCCGCGTGTAACGACAAGTGCGCGGCAAACTGGCCGCCGTTGATGGCGCAGGCGGGTGACAAATCCATGGGCGACTGGACGGTGATCAAGCGTGACGACGGCACGATGCAGTGGGCCTACCAGGGCATGCCGTTGTACACCTTCGTGATGGACAAGAAGGCCGGCGACATGACCGGCGACGGCAAAATGGACGGCGCCTGGAAAGTCGCCAAGGCCAAATAACGCAAAAGATCGCAGCCTTCGGCAGCTCCTACACTGGAATGAGTAGGACCTGTAGGAGCTGCCGCAGGCTGCGATCTTTTCAGTCAGCGCAGTGCGTAATCCAGCACGATCCCGACAAATATCGCCAACCCTGCCCAGTGGTTGTGCAAGAAGGCCTGGAAGCAACGCATACGGTCCTTGCTGCGCGTGTACCAGAACTCCCACGCATAACATCCCGCAGCTACCAGCAAGCCGAGGTGGAACCAGATCCCCAGTTCGAACTTCGATCCGGCCAGGATCAGGCAGGCCAGCGACAATGCCTGCAAGCTGAGGATGATCGCCCGATCTGCCTCGCCAAACAGAATCGCCGTGGATTTCACGCCGATCTTCAGATCGTCATCACGATCGGTCATCGCGTAATAAGTGTCGTAGCCCACCGTCCACAGCAGGTTGGCAATCCACAGCAGCCACGCCGCCGCTGGCAACTCGCCGGTCTCGGCGGTAAAGGCCATCGGCATGCCCCAGGAGAACGCCGCGCCCAGCACCACTTGCGGGTAGTAGGTGTAGCGCTTCATGAACGGGTAAGTGAACGCCAGCGCCAGACCGCCGAGCGACAGCCAGATCGTCGGCGCATTGGTGCACAGCACCAGCAGAAAACTGATGCCCATCAGCACGGCAAAGAACACCAGCGCTTCCTTCGAGCTGATCCGGCCAGCGGCGAGCGGCCGTTGCGCGGTGCGTTTGACGTGGCCGTCGACCTTGCGGTCGGCCCAGTCGTTGATCACGCAACCACCGGCACGGGTCAGCACCACGCCGAGGACGAAGATGACGATGTTGGCCAGCGACGGCGAACCCTTGCCGGCAATCCACAACGCCCACAGCGTCGGCCACAGCAGCAGGTAAATGCCGATCGGCTTGTCCATGCGCGTCAACTGAACGAAATCCCAGGCGCGCGGGTTCAGACGGTTGAGGGACTTGAGCAGGCTCTGATACATCAGCAATTCTCCGGATGGGCGCGGGCGGCGTCCCACAGGCTCGGCAGGAAGATTTCCGCGACCAGCACGCTCAGCGCACCACGGTCGAAACGCGAACGCCGGCCCCACAGGTCAGGGGCTTGCACCGCTGGCGGCAACCATTGTTCGGGGTAGCGGCAGACTTCGATCGCGCGGCGCTGGAACGCCTGATCACAAAACAGCAGTTCACCCAGCGAGCGGCTGCCCAGTTCATCCATGTGCAAACCATCGCCTTGCAGAGCCGCCCGCGAGGCGACGCTGCGGGCAAACACCCAGGCTTCGCCATGACCACGCAAATACACCTCACGCACCCAGCCTTCGCTGCCCTCGGCCAGATCCAGCGCCGCGCATTCATCAGCGCGCAGGGTGTCCCAGCCTTCGAACAGCGGCGACACGCTGAAGCCATCCTCGGACAAACGGGTCAAACGGCGGGTCAGCGAACCTTCGTCGAACAACCAGTCCAGGGTCAACGGATCGGGGCGGGGCGTCAGGCGGTCTTGGGTCAGCCAGAGCGGGGCGGGGCAGGCATTTGAATGTTGCACAATGAGTCATTATTGGCCGCAAATGAGGCGGCGAGCTTACCATGGCAGGCGACAGGATTGAGCGGCGCCGGCCGCCGTTGCGCCGAACAGGCTTGCATCTGCGCGGCACCCTCAGTACAAAACGCCCTGAGCAGGATGGCAGCGCAACACCCATCGACCGTCCGCGCCGGCACTACGCCTGAACCCTGAGGAAGTACCTGAATGAAGAAGTGGCAATGTATCGTCTGTGGCCTGATCTATAACGAAGCCGAGGGCTGGCCGGATGACGGCATCGCGGCGGGCACCCGCTGGGAAGACGTACCGGCAGACTGGCTGTGTCCCGACTGCGGCGTCGGCAAAATGGACTTCGAAATGATTGAAATCAACTAAGCAAATAGAGGAGTAAGGCATGAGCGCACCAGTCGTCATCATCGGCACCGGGCTTGCGGGCTACAACCTGGCCCGCGAGTTTCGCAAGCTCGACAGCGAAACCCCGCTGCTGCTGATCACCGCCGATGACGGCCGCTCTTACTCCAAGCCGATGCTCTCCACCGGCTTCGGCAAGAACAAGGACGCCGACGGCCTGAGCATGGCCGAGCCCGGCGCCATGGCCGAGCAGTTGAAGGCCGAAGTGCGCACCCACACGCGCATCAGCGGTATCGACGCCGGCCACAAACGCTTGTGGATCGGCGAAGAAGCCGTGCCCTATCGCGACTTGATTCTGGCCTGGGGCGCGGAAACCGTGCGTGTGCCGATCGAAGGCGACGGCGGGGAACTGGTGTTCCCGATCAACGATCTGGAAGACTACGCGCGCTTCCGTGCCGCAGCGGCGGGCAAGCGTCGGGTCTTGGTACTCGGCGCCGGGCTGATCGGCTGTGAATTCGCCAATGACCTGATCCTCGGCGGCTACGAAGTGCAACTGGTCGCGCCGTGCGAACAGGTCATGCCAATGCTCTTGCATCCTGCCGCGGCGGCGGCCGTGCAGGCCGGGCTGGAAAGTATCGGGGCGAAGTTTCACCTCGGCCCGGTGCTGACCCGGCTGGAGAAAGTCGCCGATGGCCTGGAAGCGCACCTGTCCGACGGTCAGATCATCCCGTGCGATGTGGTGGTCTCGGCGATCGGTCTGCGCCCGCGCATCGATCTGGCAGCGGCTGCCGGCGTGCAGGTCAATCGCGGCGTGATGGTCGATCGTTACCTGAAGACCTCCCACGCCAACATCTACGCCTTGGGTGACTGCGCCGAAGTCGACGGGCTCAATCTGCTTTACGTGATGCCGCTGATGAGCTGCGCGCGCGCTTTGGCGCAAACCCTCGCTGGAAACCCGACTGCGGTCAGCTACGGGCCGATGCCGATCACCGTGAAAACCCCGGTGTGCCCGCTGGTGGTTTCGCCGCCGCCACGGGGCAGCGAAGGCATTTGGAGCGTCGAAGGGCAGGGCGCCGACATCAAAGCGCTATGCCACAGTGCCGACGGTCAGTTGCTCGGTTACGCCCTGACCGGCGGGGCAGTCATGGAAAAACTGGCCCTGAACAAACAGCTGCCGCCGCTGCTGGCGTAAATGCCGGTCGTTCTGTCGCAAACACCGCTCTTTTGCCCCGACAAAGGTCTTGGGGAGACTGGCGCCGCCGTTGGCGGCGTGCCATTCTCACTCCCGTCTGCCGCAGAGTAGAGCCTGCGGCGCCTTGGGCGCTGTTCCAACGAGAACAGCACGGACATAACAACAAAAAACCGTCAAAGGGGCTTCACTAATGCGTAAACCAGAACTCGCCGCTGCAATCGCCGAAAAGGCAGACCTGACCAAAGAACAGGCCAATCGCGTCCTCAACGCCGTCCTCGAAGAAATCACCGGCGCCCTGCACCGCAAGGACAGCGTGACGCTGGTCGGCTTCGGCACCTTCCTGCAACGCCACCGCGGCGCCCGCACCGGCAAAAACCCGCAGACCGGCGAACCGGTCAAGATCAAGGCCAGCAACACCGTGGCATTCAAGCCAGGCAAATCGTTGAAAGACAGCGTCAATCCTTGATGGCGGCGTGCTTCCCTGAATGACGGGGAGAACCGCAAATGAGAAATGGGCACACCGATTGCGGTCGGGTGCCCATTTTTTGTACATCTACCATCCGTCCGGATACTTAATGATTATCCATAGGTAGCCAAAACCATATGGGCAAAATCTCTCTTGCTTAATTTTTGCTCGGTATTTTGATGGAGATATGCACGCCATGCGGATTCAAGCATGGCCCCGTCGAATTCTCCGTCCGTAGCGATATATGTAGTGGCGTCGTCCTTTACAGCTTGCACATAGTGCTTCGAAAGGCTTTTGATTTCTTCCGACGTCGTATAAAACGGCACGGTTGTTGTGAAGAGCAACATAGCCCCCGTTGATGATAAAGGGCCTTTAAACAGGCAAATTTTTGCAATGCACATTTCAGCCGAAACAGAGGTGCTGATAAAAAGCAAAATTAAGGCTGGAATCGTGATCCGTTTTTTGAAAAAGCTAGTGCCCATGTCTAATTGAACTCCTTGTCCTTAATTGCGCCGCCAAGCGCACTGCATGTCTTTTTGAGTCGAGAAAGGATTACGTCAGAGCGCTACACAATCGAATCAATATCCAGATGAAACGGCGCGCCAACTGCATGCCCACCGGTCATCGCGGCGATAGCGGCGTCGTGGTCTTCAGCGGCTGGCGGGATCATCGCCAGTTGCTCCTGAACCAGGTTTTCAGGATGGGCGTTCCAGCGCAGCAGACCTTCCTCGACCCATTCGGGCTGGTCGGCATAGCTGCCGTAAACGTCGACCTCGGTGACCCGTTGACTGCGCAGCGCTGTCAGGCGGGCCATGGTCATGCTGATCTTGTCTATTTCCTGATTGAGCATCAGCGTCTTGTGCGCGCGCTCCTGCTCTCGCACGTAAGAACGGTGGTTGTTTTGCAGATCGCGCTTAACGGCCCGCAGCTGTTGCTGAATATTCTCCAGGGCGCTGCTGATCCATTCGTATTCGCGATTGGTCACCAGCGAACGCTTGAGCTGCAGTGCTTCCTGCCAACGGCGCAAGCTGGCCCAGCAGCCGGGGATGTAGCTGCCGACCATTGAGTGGTGACCTGCGGAGAACAACTGCCGCAAAAACGATTCGCGCTCGGGCAAGCCGTTGGTAGCGCGCAGGGCCTTGGCGCAGCCGTGATCGATGATCGTGCTGCAACCCGGTTTCCACAGAATCGACGACTTGTGACCTTCGCCAAATGTCACCGGCATGAAATGACGCAAATCACCGTGATGCCCATAGTCATCTCCCAGTAAGTTGATCATTCCCAGGATCAGAAATGCGAAACCTCCAACTGGATGCAGGGCCACTAGTCCCACGTTGGCCGCATACATTTCCTTCGGCTTGGCGAAAGTATTCATCCATGTGGCGGGGACGCTCGGAACCGGGTCGTTCTGATTGACGATGCGGTGGTGGGCCAATGCTTTGGCGCTTTCGATGAAGGTGGTGTCGCCGGCGCGGGGGGCGCCGTAGGTGTAGAGCACGATTTGCGGGGAGAACTCCAGGTTGCGTCTCAGCATCTCGGACAGGATCAGTGCAACTGCACCGCCCAGACTGTGACCCGTGATCAGCAGCTTTTGCCCGCTGTAGAATTTTTCCAGATAAGTCACGATAAATGGATAAGCCGCCAAAGCGCCACCGTAGAAACCGCGGTGCACTTTGCCTTCGCCTTCGGCAAAGGGAACCTGATAGGCATCGCCGTCACGCCGGCCGTCGGGCCAGATCTCACTGGTACCGCGTACGCTGATCAGGATCAGTTCGTCGTGGTGGCAGATGAAAGCCTGAGTGTCCGTGCTTTCGACCTGTTTGCGATCATCGAAAAAATGCAGTCTGGCGGGGTGTTCTTGTTGATTCCCTAACGCGGGGTCATTCACTTCGGGGTAAAGATTCGGGTCAAACGGCACCACTTCCAGGCGTTTCGAATACGGCACGTCTTCATACAGTGGATAGTATTTCTGCGATTGTGAGTCATCGACCTTCCACAACTCATCGAACTGCGGCAGCGCGTGGCCGAACCAGTTGCCGCTGCTGGGCTGTAGCGGAAAGCTTACCGTGTCGGTCTGCACCGGTTGAGTGTTGGGTTCCTGTCCGAAATCGGTGTAGCTCAGCGTCGCCATCACCGACAGCTGATAAAGGTTGAGCGCGCAGAACGCGTCGCCTGTCGACAGCATTGGCCGTAGCGCTCTCATCGGCCGTACTTCCAGCACATGGTGTTTGTTCGGCAGCAGTGCGACGCCCTTGGGCGGCGGCGGGGAAAACCCCAACTCGACGGTGGCCATCTCCGCCGCACTCAAGATGGTGTGCAGTCCGCCATCCGCAGAAGTTTTATCGACGACCGTGAAGTCTCTGGACTTCGCAGCGGGGCGCATGAGCTTGTGCGCCGCCCTCTTCGGAGCGTCGCGACGAGCAGCCAGCGGCGGCAAGTGGGCGATGTGTTTTACCAGTTCACTGACTTCGACCTGGCAGTACGCATCGGTTTCGGACAGGTCCTTGGCGGGGTTGGCCTGGGTGCGAGTGCCTGTTTTGTGGAAGAAGCGGGTTTTTTCGGCGCGGACTTGGAGTTCGGTGATGGGGAGAGGGTAGTGCGGTCGTTCCTTCAGTCGCGCATATACTTCCTCTTTACCCTGATAAAACTGACTGAGCTTCAGGGTTACGGGACCGCAGTAATGATCAAGAACTTTTCCGGAGCCCGAGGAATCCAGTTTGCCGGTATAAACAATATCTTCGTAATCGACGGCTTCGTAGGTCAAACCGGCGTAGGGTTTGCCATCACCGAACTCGTCCACCAATTGAAAACTTGTGGCTTGTCCGCGTCTTGGGCAGGCGTGGATGTTGCCTTGCATAAAGGCCGCAATGCCGGAATCTGTCGGCTCAATGCTCATGGGGTCTGATCCTTGTTTTCAGTGCAATCGGGGTAAATAGTGCAGATGCGCTCGTCTACCATCCTGAATGTGCTGAAGTCTTTGTAATTGCCGAAACAGAACGCATCCTGATCCTCAAAGGCTTTCCCCATGCAGCGCTTCCATCCGCCGGGCACTTTTACCCACGTGTCACCAAAAGCGGGCTTTTCCCGCTCAGATAATTGGATTTTCAGAGTCACCGTTTTTCCAGAAAGCTGAGTCAGCGTGTACGCCGTGAAAGGACGGCTCCGCCCGACATTGCCCTGTGCATCCATTTTTTTGCAGGTCAGCAGTTTGATCAGATAACGCTTCGGGCCCACCGTGCGAAAAGACCACATGCACTCACCAAAGAACTCAGCTGTCTCGTCATCTCTGAAACTACCCATCTGTCGTTCCAGCAACTCCGGACGTACAGCAATCGAGGCGTAGTCATAGCTGAAGTTGCTTCGCCCTGAACCATAAATACCGATGACCTTGATCTCGATGTAATTCAGCGCCAGCGGACATTCGCTTACGGTTCTGTACAGCGGGATCTCGGAAGTCCCTTGGTACTTCATATTGGTTTTGTTGTATCCCAGCTGAGTGTTTCTCCCGCCAGGCACGGTGCATGTTTGGCCCTTGGCCGGAACATAGGTGGCCGTCAGGTCGTACTTGAATCCAGGTGGAAAATCCGGAACAAACATAAAGGTGTTCGGGGTCTTCACCGTCGTACAACCCACCAGCAATTCCAGGCAACCACTCAGCAGCAACCCTCGTTTCAAGTTCCTCATCGACCTACTTCTCCCTGCCAATACAACGCTTCCTGATATACCCGCTCAAAATGCATCGCCGGATCTTCACCGGGTTTGGGCAGCCATGATTTGCCTGGCCGATATCCCGGTAACTGCAAACTGCGCGTCAGCAAGAAATGCACTTGCTCCGGTTGTTGCCAGCCCCACAAGTGCGTCAGTTGAATCAGGCCCCACAACCATTCATCGACGTCGAGCTGTTCGGCCAGCGTGGCCATGGCTTCGGTATGTTCGCCGACCAGGTAACGGCGGGTGTTGTCGAACAGCACGTTGGCGTAGATCAGCTCCGGGGTCGGCGTGTGCAGCCACGGCGGATCCATCGGCAGCGGGTGGTGGCCGGGGTCCGGGTTGTCGATGGCGTTCCATCGTTCTGCGTGCCAATAGCAAACGCTGTTGAATGGCCCGAGAAACGCCGCGCGGTGCTCGGGTTGCAGGTGCGCCAGCGCACGTCCCAGAACCCGGTTGTCATGCACGCGGTACACCGCCTGATTCGGACGTTCGCCGGTTATCAGGCGATCGCGCCAATGCGCCGCCAGCAGATCAAGTTCGACGTGACGGGCACTGGCCAGCCAGCCCCAATTGCGCTCGGGCGTGGCGAGCAAGGTCTGGATCGCGGGATGCTGCGCCGTATCGATCTGCAACAGCAGCGGGCCGGTCGGCACCAGCGACTCGGCCGGCGTGCCGGTGTAGAGCGGACGAAACCGCTCGGTGCCGAGGTCGCGGGTCAACGCAGCGTGCTCTGCGCTGTGGCCGTCGGTGTCGAGCATCAGATACAGATCGCAGCCGGCGCAGGACTGAGCGTGCAACCATTGTTCGACCGGGCTCATGCGACTTCTCCCAGCTCGCACAGACCCGCTGCGCAGGCTTCGCACAGCGGGCAAAAATCCGCTGCCTGCTGGCGGGCGCTGTTGACGATCGACAGCGGTGTGGCGCTGCTCGGAAGAATCAGGCCAGCCTCTGCCTGTAGCGGTTGTAGCGGTGCGAGACCCGGCAGTGGCGCGCCGCCCTGAACGATGGGCACGCTGCTGAAAATCCCGCCGGCATTGATCACGACGTGATGACCGCCCGCTGACAGCGTCAGGCTCATGCCGGCATCGATCACCACGTTGCTTGCCGTGACATGCGCCTGCTGGCCGGCCTGGATCACCAGAGCGCCCAGGGTCTGGCTGCTGGTGCCGCTGACCTGCAACAAGTCATCGGCGTTGATCACGGTGCTGCGCAGCCCTTGATGAGTGCGCGAATCCCTGCCCTCGATGAGACTGGTGCTGTCATTGCCGACATGCTCATGGCGGTCACGAGTGATCAGGCTGCGGCTGTCGTTGAGGATCAGTTGCTCAAGGTCGCGCTGCGCGCGCAGGCAGATTTTCTCCTGCCCGGCGCGATCCTCGACCGACAGCTCGTTGTAGCCGCCATTGCGCGGTGAGCTCTGGCTGCGTAATACCGTGCGAGTTTTACTCGCCGGCAAGGGATGAGCGACGGCATTGACCTTGTTGGCGACGCAGCCGGTAATCAGCGGTTGGTCCGGGTCGCCTTCCTGGAAGGTCACGACCACTTCCATGTCGACCCGGGGAATGGTCACCGCACCGAATCCGTCACCTGCCCAACTGGACGCTACGCGTAACCAGCAACTGCTTTTTTCGCTGTTGCGTTCAGCGCGATCCCAAGGAAACTCGACACGAACCCTGCCGTATTCATCACAGAAGATCTCTTCTCCGGGAGGCCCGGTAACGCGCGCGGTCTGGCAGACCAGCAAGGGCCTTGGCGCGGGCAAAGGCGGACGGTAAACCACCTCTGCGGGAATGGCCCTGAAGGTATTGCGGTAACCCTGGGAAAAACCATCGGCAGGTTTCGCCTCGCTGCTGAAAGCCTCTTCGAGCACCGCCGGTTGCTTGCCTTCGTGACTGAGACTGACCAGCAGCCACAACTCGTTGCAGTCGGCCCTGGGATGTTCGCTCAGCTCGAACAGGTGACCGCTGCGCAAAATCGGCTGATTGCTTTTGCCTTCAATCCATTGATAGTCGCTGCGATGGCGCTCCAATGCCTGACGCGCCAGCTGTTTGCCGTGCTTCTCGGACTTGATCAGCAGTGGATAGCGATAGTCCTCCAGAGCCGGCGTGAATTCTGCGGTGAAGCGGCTTTCCAGCAGCAGGCTTGGGCGCTTGAGGTCATAGTCGCGGCGGGTGACCGTGCTGGTACGTGTGTTGAAGCCCATGCTCAGGTGGTTGACCACCGGGTGTTCGGCGACCATGCCGCTATCGACCCTGAAGGGTGTGGTGCCCAATTTGCGCGCGAACACCGGGCTGTCGCTGAACACCAGCAAATGCCTGTCGAGCGAATGCTGGTGGTGCCAGGCAATACCCTCTTCGGCGCACAGGCGCTGGATGAACAGGAAGTCGCTTTCGCCGTATTGCGTGCAGTACTCACGAGGCTCACCGGCGGCGACATTGAACGTGAAGTCATCGGCCTGGATGCCATGCCCTTTGAGCACTTGCGCGATGATCTGCGGCACTGTCAGCTGCTGGAAAATCCGCTGGTCGTGGCTCATTTGCAGATAATGCAGCGCCGGTACCACTGACAGCTCATAGCGGGTCAGGCGCTTTCCCGATTCGCCGAGCATGACATTTTCGATCCGCCCGTGAATGCCTTCGCCCGCTAACCCGAATTGCAGAAAAGCAGGCTGGCTGAGCAGGCTTTCCAGATCGAAGTCCGCGTACTCGCTCACCAGCTCGATGCGAAATGCGTACAGCTGACTGATCGCTTCGGTGCCAGTGAACGCGAGCACCTTGAAGTCGTGACGAATGGCCGGGATATGCAGTGAGAATGGCGCGCAGTGGCCTTTGCCGAACATGGGCTTGTCCTTAAGCAAAGTGAGTCAAAGCGCGATACCGTCCTCCCTGATCGCCGCGCATGAAAAGTTGCCAGGGCAAGCTAGCGGCGCGGCAAACTAATTGATGTAAGAAGTATCCCTGAAATTTGTCAGAGTATTCCGGTGTGGAAGTCTTGGTTGGAATGCGAGAAGTGTCTGTAGGACGCGGCTCGGATAACTATCGAAGTGCCAGTATTTGCCGGGGGAGTAAAGTTTCAGAACAATGAAATGCCATCATTATAGTGGCACTTTTTGCATTGATCGTTGTCGCTGCAAACTTCTCGATGGAACCCGGTCATTTTAGGAAGTGTCCTACTTCTATTTTTTTTTGAATTTGGCATGCTGCACGCCGCTCGAGGGTGCGGGCGTCAGGTAAACTCGCCCGGCTGCGGCCGAGGCTCTGGGACAATGGTTTGGCGGGAGCCGGGAAAATGCGCTGATTTATAAACGGCATCAGGGAAACCCCTGCGATATATAGGGCGATCTCCTACAGATCGCAATGAACAGTTCGTCTTGTTGTTTAATCAGATGCTTGCTAGTGGCCATCATAGTGATTACGATGCGCCCACTTGAAAGAGCACATCTCAATTGGATGAGTCGCTGAACTGCTCTTCGATACTGTCCCGCGTTGCTGAAACTCCATTCGCGCGCATGACTGTAATCCTTAATAAAGGCCATGGATGTCCTACTCAAGCAAACTTTCCGCCCATTACCTCGAACTCGCAAAAGTCTCTGTTTCCAAAGAGAATTTCGCGGGCGAAGACGTTCGTTTTTCGATCGAATTCGAGGCGCTGGAAAGTGAGCTGGCCAAGGCTTCGTCGATGCACGAAAGCGGGCAGATCGACTGGCTGAAAATCCGCGAAAACAGCGAAAATCTGCTGCGTACCCAATCCAAGGATCTGCGTGTCGGCGCCTGGCTGACGTGGTCGCTATACCAGCGCGAATCCTTCCCCGGGCTGCTTGCCGGCCTCGGTCTGCTGCACCATCTGTCGGAAAACAACTGGGCCGACGTACACCCGCTCAAACCCCGCACCCGTGCCGCCGCGATCGGCTGGCTGGTGCCGCGTCTCGAGCAGGTCATCACCGAAAACATTGCGATCAAAGAGCAGTTGCCGATGTTCCGGCAGCTCTCTGAGCACCTGGCCGGTCTTGAGGCCGCGTGCACTGAACATCTGGGCGATGACGCGCCACTGCTGCTGCCGATCTCCCGCCGCCTGAAAACCATGATCCAGCGTGCCGCCGACAACCAGCCGGCACCCGGCGTGGTGGGGGCGGCGGTGGCGCAGGTCAAGCAGGCCGCGACCCAGCTGCTCACTCCTGGCGCACCGATCGACAACGAGCGGGATGCGCACAAAGCCCTGCGCGCCCAGCAGGACAGCGCCCGGCCGTTGTGTGCCTGGTGGCTCAAGCAGAAGGCTACCGATCTGCGTGCCCTGCGCCTCAATCGCACGCTGTTGTGGATGACCATCGACGCAGTGCCCGAGCGCAACGCCGAGCAGATCACCGTGCTGCGCGGTCTGCCGCTGGAAAAACTCAAGCTCTATCAGGACCGTTTCGATCAGGGCAAATACGCCGATCTGCTGGTGGAACTGGAGGCGAGCCTGGCGAAGGCGCCGTTCTGGTTCGATGGCCAGAGGATGGTCTGGGAATGTCTCCAGAACCTCAACGCCGAGCTGGCAATGCGCGAAGTGGAAATCCACTTCGCGCTTTTGATTCAGCGCCTGCCGGGCATCATCGAGTTGCGCTTCCATGACGGCGCGCCGTTTGCCGATCCGTCCACCCGGGCGTGGATCGCCGCCAATGTCATGCCGCACCTGCAAAGCGCCAGCGCGCCGCGCAAGGTCGAAAGCGAGAACGTCGAAACCCAGCCGGCCTGGGAAAAAGCCCTCGAGGAAGTCCAGCCGATCCTGCGCAAGGAAGGCTTGAAGCCGGCCGTGCAGATTCTCAAGCAGGGTCTGCAATCGGCCCACGGTGGCCGTGAACGCTTCTTCTGGCAGTTCACCCTCGCGCGGCTGTGTTTCCTGGCCAAGAAATACGAACTGGCCAAGAACCAGCTCGAAACCCTCGATCAGACATTACAGGACTCAGGCCTGCACGCCTGGGAGCCCGATCTTGCATTGCAAGTGCTGCACCTGCTGCACAGTTGCTGCGAGTTGTTGCCGCAGAACCACGCCGTACGTGAAAGCAAGGAAGAGATTTATCGCAGGCTGTGCCACCTCGACCTCGAAGTGGTACTCGAATAGGCCCCAGGGCCACAACCGCAAGGAGAAAAGCCATGGCCAAAGAAGGCTCGGTAGCCCCCAAGGAACGCATCAACGTCACCTTCAAACCCGCCACCGGCGGAGCTCAGGAAGAGATTGAACTGCCGCTGAAGCTGCTGGCAATCGGTGACTACACCCACCGCAAGGACGATCGCAAAATCGAAGATCGCAAGCCGATCAGCATCGACAAGATGACCTTCGACGAAGTGTTGGCCAAGCAAGAGCTGGGTCTGACGCTGAGCGTGCCGAACCGTCTGCAGGAAGATGGCGAGGCTGAAGAGCTGGCCGTGCAATTGCGCGTCAATTCGATGAAGGACTTCAACCCGGCCAGCCTGGTCGAGCAAGTGCCTGAGCTGAAAAAACTGATGGAACTGCGCGATGCGCTGGTGGCCCTCAAAGGCCCGCTGGGTAACGCACCTGCGTTCCGTAAAGCGATCGAAGGCGTGCTCGCCGACGACGAATCCCGCGGTCGCGTACTCGGTGAGCTGGGCCTGAACGCCGCAGCCCCGGACGCCTGAGACTCCAGTAGCCAAGGAAGCCAACACAATGAGCACTAGCGCAGCACAAGAGAAGAGCGCCGCCAGCGGCGAATACAGCATTCTCGACAGCATCATCGCCGAAACCCGTCTGACTCCGGACGACGAAGCCTACGACATCGCCAAGCGTGGCGTGTCGGCGTTCATCGAAGAGCTGCTCAAGCCGCAGAACAACGGTGAGCCGGTCAAGAAAGCCATGGTTGACCGCATGATCGCCGAGATCGATGCCAAGCTCAGCCGTCAGATGGACGAGATCCTGCACCACCCGGATTTCCAGGCGCTGGAATCGTCGTGGCGTGGTCTGCAGTTGCTGGTCGATCGCACCAACTTCCGCGAAAACATCAAGATCGAAATCCTCAACGTCTCCAAAGAAGACCTGCTGGACGATTTCGAAGATTCGCCGGAAGTCATGCAGTCGGGCCTGTACAAGCACATCTACACCGCTGAATACGGCCAGTTCGGTGGTCAGCCAGTGGGCGCGATCATCGCCAACTACTACATGTCGCCAAGCTCGCCAGACGTCAAGCTGATGCAGTACGTGGCCAGCGTTTCGTGCATGTCCCACGCGCCGTTCATCGCTGCCGCCGGGCCGAAATTCTTCGGTCTGGAAAGCTTCACCGGCCTGCCGGATCTGAAAGATCTGAAAGACCACTTCGAAGGCCCGCAATTCGCCAAATGGCAGAGCTTCCGTACCTCGGAAGACTCGCGCTACGTTGGCCTGACCGTGCCGCGTTTCCTGCTGCGTAACCCGTACGATCCGGAAGAAAACCCGGTGAAATCGTTCGTGTACAAGGAAACCGTTGCCAACAGCCATGAGCACTACCTGTGGGGCAACACCGCTTACGCGTTCGGCACCAAACTGACCGACAGCTTCGCCAAATTCCGCTGGTGCCCGAACATCATCGGCCCGCAGAGCGGTGGCGCGGTTGAAGACCTGCCTCTGCACCATTTCGAAAGCATGGGCGAAATCGAAACCAAGATCCCTACCGAAGTATTGGTTTCCGACCGTCGTGAATACGAACTGGCCGAGGAAGGCTTCATCTCCCTGACCATGCGTAAAGGCTCCGACAACGCGGCGTTCTTCTCCGCCAGCTCGGTACAGAAGCCGAAGTTCTTCGGCATCAGCGCAGAAGGCAAGGCCGCAGAGCTGAACTACAAGCTCGGCACCCAACTGCCGTACATGATGATCGTCAACCGTCTGGCTCACTACTTGAAAGTGCTGCAGCGCGAGCAACTCGGTTCGTGGAAAGAGCGTACCGACCTCGAGCTGGAACTGAACAAGTGGATCCGTCAGTACGTTGCCGACCAGGAAAACCCGAGCGCCGAAGTGCGTGGCCGTCGTCCGCTGCGCGCTGCGCAAGTGATCGTCAGCGACGTTGAAGGCGAGCCGGGCTGGTACCGCGTGAGCTTGAACGTGCGTCCGCACTTCAAGTACATGGGTGCCGATTTCACCCTGTCGCTGGTTGGCAAGCTGGACAAAGAGTAAGAGCGACTCATGGACGGATACGGCAGCCTGTTCGAACGCCTCAACGGCGACGCACAACTACGCAAGGGCAACAGCCTTGAGGCTTGTGCCATGGCGTCAGTGGCTGCCCATCTGGCCAAAATGCTCAGCACCCGGGCCGGCAGCGTGCAAACGCTGGCCGACTACGGGTTGCCCGATCTCAATGACATGCGCCTGAGCCTGCACGACTCCCTGAGTCAGGCACGTCTGGCTATCGAAAACTTCATCGAAGCCTACGAGCCACGCCTGAGCAATGTGCGTGTCATTTCCCTGCCGCGTGACCACGATCAACTGCGCCTGGCCTTCAGTATCGAAGGCCTGCTGGAAGTTGAAGGGTTCAAGCGCCAGGTCAGGTTTTCCGCGCGCCTGGATGGCAGCGGTCAAGTCAAGGTCACCTAAGGAGATCCCCGATGTCTGGCAAACCCGCAGCACGCGTATCCGACCCCACCGCTTGCCCGCTCCCCGGCCACGGCACCAACCCGATCGCCGCCGGTTCCGGCGACGTATTCTTCGACGGCCTCGCGGCCGCCCGCCAAGGCGATGCGTCGGCGTGTGGTGGTGCGATGTCGGGCGGTTTGGCGACCACTGTGTTGATCAACGGCAAGCCTGCCGCGACGGTTGATTCGGTGGGGACCCATGGCAACAAGGTTACGGCTGGATCCGGCACGGTGATTATTGGCAATTCGCATACGCCGGCACCGTTTGTGCCGCCGTTGCCGGTGGAGATCAAATGGCCGTTCAACGAGCACTACGTGATCAATTGTCAGGACTCTGGGAAGCCACTGGCGGGAGTGGCATACAGCTTCAAAACAGCCTCGGGGAAAGTTATCAGTGGGGTCACGGGAGCCGACGGGAAGACGCAAAAAATCTCGTCCTCTATAGCGGAGTCCTATGAGTTGACTATTGAACAGCAATCTGAAGTCGTAATTGGATAAAAGGATTTTGTTATGGCGGATACGAAAATAGCATCAAGTCTGACGCCGGCCAGTAACCAAACTGGTAAGTCTGCAGCTGTCCGTCAATTCAAAATCACAGATATACCTGATGCGATGGATAAGATGAAATGGCCAGTTGCTGCGAAGCTTATGCGCCACTGGTTTGATGGCGCGCCATGGCCAACCGCCGATGGTGCGATGAGTAAAGAGGTCAAAGACCATATTGCTCTTGCTGACATCGCCTACGTGAATGACACTATCGTAAAAATGGACTGGTTGATGCAGTTTGAACCTGCGAAAGCTGTCATTGAAGAGCTTAAGTCTGCTTGGGATAATACTGCAGGTCGTAATAATATAAGCAAGAAGATTAAAGATAAGTATCTTGGCTCGGCGCCGGGTGTCTATCCTTTTAAGTTTGCGAGCGCCAGGAAGGTTGAAGAGTTTGGATACAGCAATAGTCGAGCAGTTAAATTTGGCCTGATAGACAAGACTGATGAGTTGCGAGCTGCGCTGGCAAACTTTAATGTCCGCGTATTTCCAGAAGGAAAACTGGTGATTTCCGTAGATAGCATTCAGCTGTTTGTGGAGCGAATTGGGTTTTATGCTGAGGACGCGTATGACTTCAATGACTCACCGGATGACAATTTCAGTCAGCCATTGGGGTTCTGGAACTTTGATGGTATAGCCAACCCTGCCTATGCGGCCACCGCAAATACCGGTGCAGCGCAGATGAAGTCAGACATCGCTTCAAACCCCTATATCAGTGCGGAAGATTCTCAGGCGATGTTTAGGGAAATAGAGAGCTCGCGTTATTTCTATATTACAAATTCTCACTTTGTAAAATATCGGATGGAATTTAAAAAAGGCGGTGATTTCCAGGTTTTGTCTGATGTTCAATATCAAAACGTTCCCGCGACAGTTATTAGTGTTTGGAATAAATGATGCGCATTTTTACTCGTGTACAATCCGCTGTCGAACTGGGTGTGGCGAAAAAATGACTACGCTTAAAAAAGAAAAGGCTAGTGCCTATCAGTTTGCTCTTGGTGTTTATTGCGTTGCTCGTTTATTGCTTGAACGCAATGCTGGATTATCCTGCAAGTACAACTACAGCTAGTCCCTCGGGCCGCTACACAATTGAGAATGTACGTGTCGGCAGGATCTTCATGCTTGGTGGCATGGCGTATTTAAGAGTTATCGATTCAAAAGAGCCAGAAAAGGTATATCGAACCCCGTTGTATGATACTCAGTCATTGGATATGCGTACATTTGAAGATGATGCTGAGGTTGGAATTACTTGGATCTCCTTCGAAAAGAAAGATAAGGCTTTTGTAATTTCCATGCCGCAATGGGAAGAAAGCTGGCTGAATATTTTCATCAGTAATACACCCTACGAGATTCTGGAAAACTGATAGCAGTATGAATAGCTACGTCCGTCTCGACCTATGTTTATTAACCCACGCCCTCGGATGCGTGGCTTATGCATTCTTGAATTACGCGGTTGTGCATGCTTACAAGCTTTTTAACGGCGGATTTACCTCCCATGGCGTCGCCATCGGAATTGCGACTTACTCACTGTTTTACATTTTTCTGGGCGTCAATCTGATCGTTGCGCTGACTCCAAATCTGGTTGCCAAGCTGGTCATCCTTTTTCTGATGGTGGGCTTCATCCTGCTCTGGATGCTACCCGACAACCCGTTCAGAGCCCTGTTCTACGGCGTGGCCCAAGGTTGCGTCACGTTGCTGGCGATCCTCACCACTCAAGTCATCGAGTTGCGCTGGGCTTTGCGAAACATCACAGGTCGCATTCAGCCAAGTCGGCCTGCAGGTGCAATCCAATGACCAAGTCGGGCGTTGAACGTAATTCACAGGTCGGTAATTCCATGAGCTCCATTACCAGGCAGGTACCCCGTGTCCTTTAACCACTACTACCAAAGCGAACTCACCGCACTGCGCCAGCTCGGTCGCCGTTTCGCCGAGCGTAGTCCGGCGCTGGCGCCGTATCTGGGGCAGGCCGGGCGGGATCCGGATGTGGAGCGGTTGCTGGAAGGCTTTGCATTCCTCACCGGGCGCCTGCGGCAGAAGCTCGATGACGAACTGCCGGAGCTCAGCCATTCGCTGATGCAGCTGCTGTGGCCGAACTACATGCGCCCGCTGCCGGCGTTCAGCATTCTGCAGTTTGATCCGCTCAAGCGTTCCGGCCCGGCGCTGCTGGTTGAGCGCGATACGCCGATCGAGAGCAAGCCGATAGAAGACGTGCGCTGCCGCTTCCGCACCTGCTATCCGACCGAAGTCTTGCCGCTGGATCTGGCTGCGCTGAATTACTCGGTGAAGGGCGATGGCTCGCTGCTCAGCCTGCGCCTCGAGATGAGCGCTGACGGCCACCTCGGCGAACTGGAGCTGAGCAAATTGCGCCTGCACTTTGCCGGCGAGCGCTACATCAGCCAGATGCTTTATCTGAGCCTGCTGCGCAACCTCGACGGCATCGAGCTGATTCCGCTCGACGCCGCCGGCAAGCCGATTGATGGCGTCAGCGGCAAGCCGATGGCGTTCAAGATTCCCGGTGATCGGGTCAAACCGGTGGGCTTTGCCGAAGAAGAAGCGTTGATTCCGTATCCGCTGAACACCTTCCGTGGCTATCGCTACCTGCAGGAATATTTCGCCTTCCAGGACAAGTTCCTGTTCGTCGACGTCAACGGTCTGGACATTCTCAAGGCGCTGCCGGAAGACACGCTCAAGCAGATGCGTGGTCTCGAACTGCGCTTCGACATCCGCAAGAGCGGCATCATGCGTATGCGCCCGACCCTCGATAACGTGAAGCTGTTCTGCACGCCGATCGTCAATCTGTTCGAGCACGACGCGCTGCCGATCCGTCTCGATGGCAAGCAGGACGAGTACCTGTTGCTACCGGCGGAATACGACCTGGAAAACTGCGGTGTGTTCTCGGTGGAAACCGTCACTGGCTGGAAGCCCGGCGGTCTCGGTTATCAGGAATACGTGCCGTTCGAGTCCTTCGAGCACGACCCGAGTTTCGACGTGCCCAACAGCCGTCCGCATTACAGCATTCGCCAGCGTTCGTCTTTGCTGCATGACGGCCTCGACACTTACCTGAGCTTCGGCATCCGCCACACCGAAGCCCACGAAACCCTGTCGATCGAGCTGATGTGCACCAACCAGAACCTGCCGAAAAAGCTCAAGCTCGGCGACATCTGCATGGCCAGCGAGCAGACCCCGGAATTCCTCAGTTTCCGCAACATCACCCCGGCCACTCCGAGCTTCGCGCCGCCGCTGAACCGTGACTTCCTGTGGAAGCTGATCAGCAACATGTCGCTTAACTATCTGTCGCTGGCGGACGTCAATGCGTTGAAGGTGATTCTGGAAACCTACGACCTGCCGCGCTACTACGACCAGCACGCGGAGAAGGTCAGCAAGCGCCTGCTGGGCGGCCTCAAGCACATCAAGCATCACCACGTCGACCGACTGCATCGCGGTCTGCCGGTACGCGGCTTGCGCACCGAACTGACCATCGACCCGGAAGGCTATATCGGCGAAGGCGACCTGTTCGTCTTCGCTTCGGTTCTCAACGAGTTTTTCGCGCTTTACGCCAGTCTCAATTCATTCCATGAGCTGCGGGTAAAAAGCACACAGGGAGAGGTGTACCAATGGACACCACGTATGGGCCTGCAGCCCCTGCTTTAAGCGGGCTGACCAAGGTAATACGCGAGTACTCGCTGTTTCAGGCCGTGCTGCTGGTGATCGACCGGCTGCGCGAGGCACACCCGCATCTGAGCGAAGACGATCTGTACGACCAGGTCGAGTTCCAGGCCAACCCGAGCCTGGGCTTTCCGCGCAGCGACGTCGATCGCGTCGAGTTTTTCGAAGAGCACGGCAAGATGCGCGCGCGCATGCGCTTCAACCTGATCGGCCTGGTCGGCTCCGGTTCGCCACTGCCAGCGTTCTATGGCGAACAAGCCCTGGGCGACAGCGAGGACGGCAACCCGACGCGCAATTTCCTCGACCTGTTCCACCATCGCCTGCAACGACTGATGCTGCCGATCTGGCGCAAGTACCGCTACCGCGCGAGCTTCCAGAGCGGTGCGATCGACCCGTTCTCGGCGCAACTCTTTGCGCTGATCGGCCTGGGCGGCGACGAGATCCGCAAGGCCAAGGAACTCAACTGGAAACGCCTGCTGCCGTACCTCGGCCTGCTCAGTTTGCGGGCGCACTCGGCGGCGCTGATCGAAGCCGTGCTGCGTTACTACTTCAAGCACGAAGACCTGGTCATCGAGCAGTGCATCGAGCGCCGCGTGGAAATTCTCGACGAGCAGCGCAATCGTTTGGGTCGCGCCAACAGCGTACTCGGCGAAGACCTGGTGCTGGGCGAGCACGTGCGCGATCGCAGCGGCAAATTCCGCATCCACATCACCGAACTCGACTGGCAGCGATTCCATGAATTCCTGCCGATCGGTTTCGGCTACCAGCCGCTCTGCGCGCTGGTGCGGTTCACCTTGCGTGACCCGCTCGATTACGACATCCGCCTGGTCCTGCGCCAGGAAGAAATCCGCGAACTGCGCATCGGTGAGCAGAACGCCTGTCGCCTCGGTTGGACCAGTTGGCTGGGCCGCGAAAAAGCGGACGGCGTGGTGACCCTGGGCAGCAAAATTCATTAAGGACGTGAGCCATGATCAACGTAGACCTGCAACAACTCATCCAGGCGCTGGACGCCGAAACCCGTCGTGATCTGGAACGTTCGGCCGAGCGTTGCGTCGCCCGTGGCGGCAGCAAGATCCTCGTCGAAGACTTGCTGCTGGGCTTGCTCGAGCGCCCGAACGGCTTGCTGTCGCGCGCGCTGCAAGATGCTGACGTCGACGCCGGTGAACTGACCGCTGCATTGCAGTCGCGGGTCGAGCACAGTGCTTCGCGCAACCCGGTGTTCGCCCCGGAACTGGTGCAATGGCTGCAAGACGCACTGCTGGTGGCCAACCTCGAACTGGGCCAGACCCAGGTCGAAGACGCGGCGCTGATCCTGGCGTTGCTGCGCAACCCGATGCGTTATGCCGGCAGCCGCTATCAACCGCTGCTTGCCAAACTGAACATTGATCGCCTGAAAGAATTTGCCCTGTCGCAACAGGAGCAACCGGCGGCCAACGGCAAACCGGCCGCACAGGGCGAATCGCTGTTGCAGCGCTTCACCCACAACCTGACCCAACAGGCCCGCGACGGCAAACTCGACCCGGTGCTCTGCCGCGATGGCGCGATCCGCCAGATGGTCGACATCCTTGCCCGTCGGCGCAAGAACAACCCGATCGTCGTCGGTGAGGCCGGTGTCGGTAAGACCGCCATCGTCGAAGGCCTCGCCTCGCGCATCGCTGCTGGTGAAGTGCCGCAGGTGCTCAAAGGCGTTGAATTACTCTCGCTGGACATGGGCCTGTTGCAGGCCGGCGCCAGCGTCAAAGGTGAATTCGAGCGTCGTTTGAAAGGCGTGATTGATGAGGTCAAAGCCTCGCCAAAACCGATCATTCTGTTCATCGACGAAGCTCACACCCTGATCGGCGCGGGCGGCAATGCCGGCGGTTCCGACGCGGCCAACCTGCTGAAACCGGCACTGGCCCGTGGCGAACTGCGCACCATCGCTGCCACCACCTGGGCCGAGTACAAGAAATACTTCGAGAAAGACCCGGCGCTGGCGCGTCGCTTCCAGCCCGTGCAACTGCACGAACCGACTGTCAGCGAAGCGGTGACCATTCTGCGTGGTCTGGCTCAGGTCTACGAGAAGAGCCACGGCATCTACCTGCGCGATGACGCGGTGGTGTCCGCTGCTGAATTGTCCGCGCGTTACCTGGCCGGTCGGCAACTGCCGGACAAGGCTGTAGACGTCCTCGACACCGCGTGCGCCCGCGTGCGCATCAGCCTCGCTGCGGCCCCGGAAAGCCTCGAGCGCCTGCGTGGCGAACTGGCTGAAGGCGGCCGCCAGCGTCAGGCCCTGCGCCGCGATGCCGAGGCCGGTCTGCTGATCGACCACGAAGCGCTGGAGGCGCTGGAAGCGCGGCTGGACGAAGCCGAAAGCGAGATGGTTGCGCTCGAGACCCTGTGGACTGAGCAGAAAGAGCTCGCCGAGCGTCTGCTGGAACTGCGTCAGCAACTGGCCAAGGCCCGCGAGGCTGCAGCTGTTGAGCCGACCGTCAGCGTGGAAGAAGACGCCGAAGGCACCGTGATTGAAACTGTGGTCGCCGAAGTCGAAGAAGGCCAGAGCGTCGAAGCGCTGGAAGCCCAATTGCATGAAACCCACGCCGCGTTGACTGCCGCGCAAGTCAAAGAACGCCTGGTCAGCTTCGAAGTCTGCCCGCGTCTGGTTGCCGAAGTGATCAGCGCCTGGACCGGCGTGCCGTTGGCCCAACTGGCCCGCGAGCACAACGCCAAGGTCGCCAGTTTCGCCACCGATCTGCGCACGCGCATCCGTGGTCAGGAACAAGCCGTGCACGCGCTGGATCGCTCGATGCGCGCGACCGCTGCCGGTCTGAACAAGCCTGATGCACCGGTCGGTGTGTTCCTGCTGGTCGGCCCGAGCGGCGTCGGCAAGACCGAAACCGCGCTGGCACTGGCGGACCTGCTGTACGGCGGCGACCGCTTCATCACCACCATCAACATGTCCGAGTTCCAGGAAAAGCACACCGTCTCGCGTCTGATTGGTGCGCCACCGGGCTACGTCGGTTACGGCGAGGGCGGCATGCTCACCGAAGCCGTGCGTCAGAAGCCGTATTCGGTGGTGTTGCTCGATGAAGTCGAGAAGGCTGATCCGGACGTGCTCAACCTGTTCTACCAAATCTTCGACAAAGGCGTGGCCAACGATGGCGAAGGTCGCGAGATCGACTTCCGCAACACGTTGATCCTCATGACCTCGAACCTCGGTAGCGACAAGATCAGCGAACTCTGCGAAGACGGCGCGCGGCCGACCGCCGAAGTGCTCGAAGAAACCATTCGCCCGGTACTCAGCAAACACTTCAAACCGGCGCTGCTGGCGCGGATGAAAGTGGTGCCGTACTACCCGGTGGGCGGCCCGGTGCTGCGCGAGCTGATCGAGATCAAACTCGGCCGTCTCGGCGAGCGCCTGAACCGTCGTCAGTTGGAGTTCAGCTGGTGCCAGAACCTCGTCGATCACCTGTCCGAGCGCTGCACGCAAAGCGAAAGCGGCGCGCGCCTGATCGATCATCTGCTCGATCAACACGTACTGCCGCTGGTGGCCGACCGTCTGCTCGACGCGATGGCGACCGGCGAGAGCCTCAAGCGTGTGCATGCCACGCTCGACGGCAATTCCAGCGTGACCTGCGAGTTCGTCTGAGGTGGGCGTGATGTTCACTCAAGTGCCGCAGCCACTGGTCTATGCCGAAGCGTTGCTGGCGCAGTTCGCCAGTCTTTCGCGCGCGGCGGACAGTGCTGCGCTGCTGGGTGAATTCGTCCGTGGCCTGGCCGAGCTGAGCGGCTGTGAATTGACGCAGCTGTATCTGCTCGATGCCACCCACACTTGCCTGGGGATGAACGCCGAGTGCCTCGACGGTGCGCTGCAACCGCGTCAGGCGGCGAGCCTGCCAGCGGATTACAACGGCGAGCAACTGCTGCAATTCGCCCTGTGCCAGAACCGCGTGGTGTGCCTCGACGACCTGACCGGCAGCCTGCACGAAACCAGTTTTCTACCGGCGGCGAGCACGCCGTGGCAGTCGCTGTTGTGCGTGCCGCTGGTCAATCAGCACAAGTCGGTCGAGGGCTTGTTGCTGTGTGCCAGTCGTCGTCGCACTGACTTGCAGGGTTTCGCCGACTCCCTCGGCCAGCTCGGCTCGTTCGTGCTCGGCCAACTGCATCTGCTGCAACGCCTGCGTCAGCCAGCCGCCGAATCGGCCACCGCCACACGCAGCGTGCCGAGCATCAGCGGCTACGGCCTGATCGGCAAAAGCGCGGCGATGCGCCAGACCTATTCGCTGATCAGCAAGATTCTTCACAGCCCGTACACTGTGCTGTTGCGTGGCGAGACCGGCACCGGCAAGGAGGTGGTGGCGCGGGCGATCCACGATTGCGGCCCGCGTCGCTCCCAGGCGTTCATCGTGCAGAACTGCGCGGCGTTTCCGGAAAACCTGCTGGAAAGCGAACTGTTCGGCTACCGCAAAGGCGCCTTCACCGGCGCCGATCGAGATCGCGCAGGGCTGTTCGACGCGGCCAATGGCGGCACGTTGCTGCTCGATGAAATCGGCGACATGCCGTTGTCGCTGCAAGCGAAGATTCTGCGTGTGTTGCAGGAAGGCGAGATTCGTCCGCTGGGTTCCAACGACACGCACAAGATCGACGTGCGCATCATCGCCGCGACGCACCGTGATCTGGCGGCGCTGGTCAGCGAAGGCAAGTTCCGCGAGGACTTGTACTACCGCCTCGCACAATTCCCGATCGAGCTGCCGGCCCTGCGTCAGCGCGAAGGCGACATCCTCGATCTGGCCCGGCATTTCGCCGAGAAGACCTGCACCTTTCTGCAGCGTGATCCGGTGCGCTGGTCGGATTCGGCGCTGGAGCATCTGTGCGGTTACACCTTCCCCGGCAACGTTCGCGAACTCAAGGCGCTGGTCGAGCGCGCGGTGTTGCTCTGCGAGGGTGGCGAGTTGCTCGCCGAGCATTTTTCCCTGCGCCTGGAACCGATGCCCGAAGACAACAGCGGCCTGAATCTGCGCGAACGCCTGGAGCAAGTCGAGCGCACATTGCTCCTCGATTGTCTGCGCAAGAACGACGGCAACCAGACCCTCGCGGCCCGCGAGCTGGGCCTGCCACGGCGCACGCTGCTGTACCGCCTCGGGCGCCTGAATATCAATTTGGGTGACTTTGATGGTTGAGCTACAGCACTTCTTCGAACCCAACACATACCCTGTGGCGAGGGGATTTATCCCCGTTCGGCTGCGCAGCAGTCGCAGTCCGGTACATACGGTTTCACTGAGAAATCGCGCTGGCAGGTTATGGGGGCGCTGCGCACCCCAACGGGGACAAGTCCCCTCGCCACGGGAGGTCGCCGTACCTCCAGGCTATGGCTCAAGGCCCCGATCTAGAGGCTTCGAGCCCACCTCAAAAACTTATTTCAGCGCCGCCCGCAAGGGTCGGCGCTTTGTGCTTTGTCTACACCTGGAGACCCTCTGATGTCTGTTCGTCACTGGCACGCTGTCCTGCTGACCCTCGTCGTTCTATGCGGCCTTGGCGGCTGTAGCGGCAATTACAAATTCAACGACAACGACTATCGCCCGTTGGGTGATCCGCAAGCGGTCAATCGCGGCAAGTGACCGCAAGGAGCATCAAACATGGAATTGGTTTTCGAAATGCTGAACACCAAGCAGTTCGTGCCCACCGAGCTGTGCCAGCGGACCTTCAAGCAGGCCGGCGGCGTGATCGGGCGCGGCGAGGACTGCGACTGGATCATCCCTGACCGCAAGCGGCACCTGTCCAATCATCACGCGATTGTCAGCTACCGCGAGGGCTCGTTCTTCCTCACCGACACCAGCAGCAACGGTGTCCAGGACGGCAGCAGCGGCGCGCGCCTGCACAAGGGCGAGCCGGTGCGCATCGAGCACGGCAGCACCTACATTCTCGGCGACTTCGAGATCCGCGCGCGGCTGGTTCGTGACCCGGCGACCTTCGACGGCGAAGTCGGCCGTCCGCGCGCCGCTGGCAGCATCATTCCGGATGACGCGTTCCTCGACCTCGACCCGCTCAATGCCCTCGAACAGCAAGAGCGCGTGTACTCGGAAATCGACGAACTGCTGTCGCCGACCGCCAAGCCGGAAGACTCCCGTCAGCGTGCCGACTACGCGCGCATCGATATGGAAAGCCTGATGGTCCCCGAGCTGATTGCCGCCCCGGTCGAACCTGAGCCGGCGCCTGCGCCGAAAGCCGTCGAGCGTCAGAGCGAAGGTTTCTGGGAACACTTCGGCGCGGCGCTGGGCGTCGACGTCAAAGGCCTCAGCCACGACGAACGTGAAGCGCTGGCGCTGAACGCTGCGCGCCTGCTGCGCCAGAGCATCGGCGGTTTGCAGCAGAGCCTGCGCACCCGCTCCGAGCTGAAAAACGAGCTGCGTTTGGCCCAGACCACCGTGCAAGGCACCAACAAGAACCCGCTGAAATTCGCCGTCGACCCGAGCGAAGCGCTACAGATTCTGTTGCAGCCAAGCAAGCCCGGGCACCTGCCGGCCGAGCAGGCGATCTCCCGCGCATTCCGTGATTTGCAGGCGCACCAAGTGGCTCTGCTAACCGCCAGTCGCGCCGCTGTGCGTGGCACCCTGGAGCACTTCTCGCCGGAGCAACTGACCCTGCGTTTCGAGCGCGACAGCAAGCCGTTGATCGCCACGTCGGGTGGGCGCTGGAGAGCGTTCGGCCGCTATCACCAGGCACTGCGTCAGGACGATGACTGGAGCGAGCGTCTGCTGGCCCGCGACTTCGCCCAGGCCTACGAAGAACAGATCCGCCTGATCTCCACCCTCCACACCGACCACCAAGGATGATGCGCATGTCTCGCCGCTCGACCGCTTTTCTCAAGGCGCTGACTGCGCTCACCGTGCTGGTGCTGCTCGCTGGTTGCTCGTCGCTGTCGCCGTACTCGAAAGTGACCAAGATCAACCTCAAGCTGACCGGCAGCGATCAGCTCAATCCGGACCTCAACGGGCGGCCGTCGCCGATCGTCGTGCGCCTGTTCGAACTCAAGCACCCGGTGACCTTCGAGAACGCTGACTTCTTCAGCCTCTACGAACGCGCCAAGGAATCCCTCAACCCGGATCTGGTGGCCAGCGAAGAACTCGAACTGCGCCCGGGTGAAACAGTGGAACTGAAACTCAGCGTGGAGGAGGGCAGCCGTTACGTGGGCATCCTCGCCGCCTATCGCGACCTGCCGGATACCCAGTGGCGCCACACCGTGCAGATCACTCCGCTGGAACTCACCGAGGCTGATCTGACCCTCGATCAGGCCGGTATCCGCAACACCCAACAAGTGCTCGCCAAGGCGGATGACTGATCATGAACACCCATAAAGTCATTTGGCAGGAAGGCATGCTGCTGCGACCGCAGCACTTCCAGCACAACGATCGTTACTACGATCACCAGATGAAAACCCGCACGCAATTGCTCGGTGGCTACACCTGGGGTTTTCTCAATCTGGAAATCGACTTGCAGTTCCTCAACATGGGCAAACTGGTGATCAGTGAAGCCTCGGGGATTCTGCCGGACGGCAGCCTGTTCGAACTCGGTGGCAACACTGAGCCACTGGCGCTGGACGTGCCGCCGAACACCGGCAACACGCCGATCTATCTGGCGCTGCCGCTGGTCACCGGCAACCACATCGAGGCCCGGCGCCCGGAGCAATCCGACGTGCTCGCGCGCTACACCGCGTATGACGCCGAAGTCGCCGACTCCAACGCCGGCGATGATTCCGCCAGTCAGGTCAGCTGCGGTCGTCCGGATTTCAAACTGTTGCTCGGCGAGCAGCAGAGCGATCAGGCCTACGTGAAGCTGAAAATCTGCGACGTGCTCGACACCACGCCCGACGGCGTGATCAGCCTCGATCCGGATTTCGTCCCGACCTACATTCAGGCCCACGCCTCGAGTTATCTGCTGTCGTGCCTGAAAGAAGTCATCAGCATGCTCAGCCACCGTGGCGACACCATCGCCGAGCGGATTCGCTCCAACGGCAAGGTCGGCGGCGCTGAAGTCGGCGACTTCATGATGTTGCAACTGATCAACCGCACCGAACTGCTGCTGCGTCACTATCTGGGTCTGGAGCAGGTGCATCCGGAAGAGTTGTACCGCACGCTGCTGACCATGCTCGGCGATCTGGCGACCTTCTCCGGCGAGAGCAAACGCCCGCGTCTGGACAGCCGCTATTCCCACGCCGATCAGGGCGCGAGCTTTCGCAAACTGATGGAAGCGATCCGCCAAGTGCTGTCGATGGTGCTCGAACAGCACGCCATCGAACTGATCCTGCAGGCGCGTCAGTACGGCATCATCGTCTCGCCGTTGCACGATCACAAACTGCTCGGCTCGGCCTCGTTCGTGCTGGCAGCCAGTGCCAACTGCGACTCCGAAGAACTGCGTCAGCGCTTGCCGCAGCACCTCAAGGTCGGCCCGGTGGAGCGCATCCGCCAACTGGTCAACCTGCACTTGCCGGGGATCAAGGTCAAACCGTTGCCGGTGGCCCCACGGCAGATCGCGTTCCATTCGAACAAAACCTATTTCATCCTCGAACTCAGTTCCGAAGACCTGGCACAACTCGAGCGCTCCGGCGGTTTCGCGTTCCACGTGTCCGGCGAATTCGCCGAGCTTGAACTGAAATTCTGGGCCATCAGGAACTGACCGACATGATCAAGGAAACGGATTACAACCAGGACGACAAAACCGTCCTGCTCGACCGTCAGGGCCACGGACCGGCATCGAGTCCGCTGACCGACTTCGCCGCGCCGCCGCGTTTCGAGCAACTGGAAGAACGCATGATCTACGCCGCGCGCCTGCGTCCGGCGGAGGCGTTCAACATCAGCCTCAACTCGCTGGTCGCCGCTTCGTCCGACCTGCTCTCGGAAGTGGTGCGCCTCAAGCACAGCGAAACCCGTGAAGATCTGTACGCTCTCAATGAGCGTCTGACCGCCGGGCTGAAATTGTTTGAAGTACGCGCCCTGCACAACGGCGCCGAAAGCAGCCAGGTAATGGCCGCGCGTTACGTGCTCTGCACCGTGGTCGACGAAGCCGTCGTGACCACGCCGTGGGGCAACGAAAGCGAGTGGTCGCAGATGAGCCTGCTGAGCAGCTTCCACAACGAAACCTTCGGCGGCGAGAAGTTTTTCCAGCTGCTCGATCGGCTGTCGAAAAACCCGGTCAAGCACCTGCCGATGCTCGAACTGATGTACCTGTGCCTGTCCCTCGGTTTCGAGGGCAAGTACCGCGTGCAGGCGCGCGGCATGCTTGAGCTTGAAGGCATCCGCGACGCCTTGTACCGGCAGATCCGTCAGTTGCGCGGCGACGTGCCGCGCGAGTTGTCGCCGCACTGGGAAGGTCTCAACGATCAGCGCCGCAACCTGGTGCGCATCGTGCCGGCGTGGATGGTGGTGCTCTTTACTCTGGTCTGTCTGGTGGTGATGTATTCGGGCTTCGCCTGGGTCCTGAGCGAACAACGCGACACCGTTCTGCATCCTTATCAGCCGCTTGATCCAGCCGCGGTGCAACCGCAGGCGCAGCCGTAAAACAGGGACGTGTGATGAAAAAGTTTTTCAAGAAAGTCGGCGCCTTCCTGCGCCAGACCTGGGTCTGGACTCTGCTGCTGGTGCTGTTCGTGGCGCTGCTGGTGTGGTTCGTCGGCCCGTTGTTGGCGGTCGATGATTACAAGTTCTGGGAAAGCGCGACCTCGCGCCTGCTGACCATCAGCGTGCTGTTCCTGATCTGGGGCCTGACCATGGTCTTCGTCAGCTGGCGCGCCGGTATCCGCAAGAAAGCCGAGGAGGAAAGCGAGGACGGTCAGGACCGCATTCGCCGCGAAGAGCTGATCGACGAAGAACAGAAAGAGTTGAAGGCGCGTTTCAAGGACGCGCTGAAAACCCTGAAGACGTCGAGCCTGTATCGCGGTCGCAGCGAGCGCTGGCGCAGTGACTTGCCGTGGTACCTGCTGATCGGTCCGCAGGCCTCGGGCAAAACCAGCCTGCTGGACTTCTCCGGTCTGGAATTCCCGATCAACAAGATCGACCGCAAGCTGACCCGCGACACCCTCGGCACCCGTCATTGCGACTGGTATTTCGCCGATCACGGTGTACTGATCGACACCGCCGGGCGTTACACCACTCAACCGGACGCCGAAGTCGACGGCAACGCCTGGACAACACTGCTGGAGCTGCTGCGCAAGCGTCGTCGCGGTCGTCCGTTGAACGGCGTGCTGGTGACCATTCCGGTGGAAACCCTGACCGGCGGCAGCGAGCAGGACATCGAAACCCTCGCACGCCAGGTGCGCAGCCGTCTGCAGGATGTGCATCAGAAACTGCACGTCGACGTGCCGGTGTATTTGGTCCTGAGCAAGGCTGACAAGCTGCTCGGCTTCGACGAGTTCTTCGATCAACTGACCCGCGAAGAAAGCGATCAGGTGCTCGGCACCAGTTTCCGCAAGGATCAGGTTGGCACCGACGTCACGGTCCTGCGCAACGAGTTCGAAGAGCTGCTGCGCCGCCTGAACAGCCAAGTGATCATGCGCATGCACTCCGAGCGCGACACTCAGCGCCGTGGCCGCATCCTCGACTTCCCGCATCAGCTCGGGCAGATCGGCGAGCGCCTGTGCCTGTTCGTCGACATGGCGTTCACCGGCAACCGCTATCAGCGCGCCACGCAACTGCGCGGCTTCTACCTGACCAGCGCGCCGCACCTGACCCAGGAAATGGATTCGACCACCGCCGGCATCGGCGCCAGCCTGGGCATGAACGCCGGTGTGCTGCCGACTCTGCGCAGCGGTCGTTCGCGATTCATCCACCACTTGCTCAGCCAGGTGATTTTCCCCGAGGCCGATCTGGCCGGTCTGGACAAGCGCGAGCGCAGCCGCATTCATTGGGGCCAGCGTGCGCTGTACGTCGGCGCTCTGGCGGCACTGGCACTGTTCGGCATGCTCTGGGCCGGTGGTTTCTCGGCCAACTACGAGCGTCTGGAAAACCTGCGCACGCTGGCGCAGAACTGGACTCAGCAACGCTCGGCCGTGACGCCGCGCGATGACGCCATGGGTGTGCTGAAAGTCCTCGACACCAGCTACGCCGCGACTCAGGTGTTCCCGAGCAAGGGCGACGTCTCGTACCACGAGCGTGGCGGCCTGTATCAGGGCGAAGAGATCAACCCGGTGGTGAAAACCGCCTACGAGCGTGAGCTGGAAGCGCAGTTGCTGCCACGGGTCGCGACCATGCTCGAAGGCCAGATCCGCGCCAACATGAAGGACCGCGATCGCCTGCTCAACAGCCTGCGCGCGTACCTGATGTTGAACATGAAGGATCGTCGCGACGCGGCGTGGCTCAAGGACTGGGTCGCCACTGACTGGTCGCAGCGCTACACCGGTAACACCGCGGTGCAGAACGGTCTGAACACGCACCTCGAGCGTTTGCTCAAGCAGCCGTTCATCTACCCGCTGAACGATCAACTGGTCACCCAAGCGCGTCAGGTCCTGCGCAGCGAATCGTTGGCCAACGTGGTTTACCGCATGCTCCGCGAGCAGGCGCGCAACCTGCCGGACTATCGCTTCAGCCAACACCTCGGCCCACAAGGCTCGCTGTTCATCGGCACTGAATACGTGATCCCGGGTTTCTACACCCAGCAGGGTTATCAGCAGTATTTCTCGGTGCAGGGCGCGGCGCTGGTCACCGATATCCTGCGTGACAACTGGGTACTGGGCGAAGGCGCGGGCATCAGCGACATGGACTTGCGTCGCCTGATGGTCGAGCTTGAGCAGCTGTACTTCCGCGACTACGCCAACTACTGGAGCGAAGCCGTTGGCCAGGTCGCACTGCCACCAATCAGCGACGCTGGCGAAGGCGCCGAGCAACTGGCGGGCCTGACGTCGGCCAACTCGCCGGTACTCGCGCTGCTCACCGAAGTACGTGAAAACACCCGCTTCGAAGCCGCTGCTGATCCGGTCGATGAAGCCGGCGAGGCTGCTGATGCGCTGGCCGGGCAGAAAGGCAAACTGGGCAAGGTCGGCAAACTCGCCGCCGCTGCCGCCGACAAGGCTTCGGCGCTGAACGTGGCGAAGAACCTGCCGGATACCGCGAAGAAATCCCTGCAACGCCGCTTCGAACCGCTGCATCGTCTGCTCGATGACAACAACGGCCCGGGCGCTGACCTGACGCCGGCGTTCAGCGCGCTCAACGACCTGCAACTGCAACTGGCCGGCCTGGCCCGTTCCAGCACGCCGGAGCAAGCCGCATTCGAGATGGCCAAGACGCGCATGAGCGGCCAGCGTGATGCGCTGACCAACCTGCGCAATGCCTCCGGTCGTCTGCCGCGTCCGCTCAGCGTGTGGTTCAACGTGCTGGCCGAGGACTCGTGGCGTCTGGTGCTCAACGATGCCTATCAATACCTGAACGGCCGTTATCAGAACGAGCTGTACAGCGTGTATGGCAAGACCATCAGCAAGCGCTATCCGTTCAGCGCCAGCAGCACCAGCGACGTGGCGATCAGCGATTTCCGTGAGTTCTTCCGTGCGCAAGGTACCGTCGACCGCTTCTTCGACAGCTATATGCGTCCATTCGTCAGCGGCGATCCGGGCAACTACCGCATGCGCAGCGTCGACGGTCACAGCCTGCCGGTATCGAAGGTCTACCTCGATCAGATGGCGGCGGCGCAGACCATTCGCCAGAGCTTCTTCTCGATCAACCCGGCCGAGCCGACCGTGCAGTTCAAGCTTGAGCCCTACACCCTCGATCCGGCGGTCAGCCGCTCCGAATTCAAGTTCGGTGACAAGACCATGGAATACCGTCACGGCCCGATCCTGCCAATGACCTTCAAGTGGCCGACCGATGCTGAAGACGGTCGCACCAGCCTGGTCATGGACAAGATGGCCGGGCGTCCGATCGGGATCGAGAAGAACTCCGGCCCATGGTCGCTGTTCCGTCTGTTCGACCTGATGCAGACCGAGTACCTGAACGGTCGCGACGTGCTGGTACTGAAAGCCGACGTGGGCGGCCTGCGCGCCAACTACCTGCTGACCAGCCAGCGCACGCCGAACCCGTTCGACATGGGCGTGCTGCGCACCTTCCGTATGCCGGTGCAGCTCTGATGCTGGTGGCCAGTCCCTGGCGCAGCGCGGCGCGTACCGACCCGGGCAAGGTGCGGGCGCGCAACGAAGATGCCTTCCTCGACTCGCCGCAGCATGGGCTGTGGGTGGTCGCGGACGGCATGGGCGGTCATCAGGGTGGCGACATCGCCAGCCAGTTGATCGTTGCCAGCCTGGCTGAGTTGCCGCAACACGAGGACTTCGACGAACGCCTCAAAGCCATCCGCCAGTGCCTGCACTGGCTGAACCGGCGCTTGGGGCAGGAGTTGACCGTCACCGCCGGACGCCACGACAGCATCATGGGCAGCACCGTCGTCGCGCTGCTGGTGGAAGGCAATCGCGCGGCCTGCATCTGGGCCGGCGACAGTCGTTGCTACATGTGGCGCGGGCAGCGGCTGTATCAGCTGTCCAAGGACCATTCGCTGCAACAGCAGCTGATCGACGAGCAGCAAATGAGCGTCGAACAGGCGGCAGCGCACCCAGCGGCTCAGGCACTCACCCGAGCCGTCGGCGCCGCCGACACACTGACCCCGGATGTGCTTGAACTCGAGGTCTACCCGGGCGATGTGTTTTTGCTCTGCAGCGATGGTTTGTATCAGGGCCTGAGCAGCGATGCCCTCGGCAACGCCCTCAGCCTCAGCGCGCCGCACGTGGCGCTGGAACGTTTGTTCGACGGCGCTCTGCGGGGCGCCGCTCGCGACAACCTGACTGCCGTGGTGATCCGCCAATGAGTGAACTCGAATCGCCCATCGATGACCTGCTGATCAGCGAAGAACAGGCCAACAACCTGACCTACTTCGCCTTCGCCAAGGGCAACCAGGCCGAACCGTTGCTGGCGCCGACCAAGGCCAGCATCGGTGCGCTGCCGGATGTACTCGCCGGTCGCTACCACCTCGAGCGTCTGCTCGGGGCCGGTGGCATGGGCGCTGTTTACCGGGCGCGGGATCTGCTGCATGAGCAGTTCGGCGATCCCGACCCTTACATTGCGCTGAAAATCCTCAGCGAAGAATTTGCCGAATCGCCGGATGCCAGTGCCTTGCTCTACAGCGAGTTCGCCCTGACCCGACGCCTGCGCCACGACAATGTCGTGCGTGCGCACACCTTTGAAGTCGACACCGACTGCCAGCGGGCCTTCATCACCATGGAATACATGCGTGGCCTGACCCTGGACAAATTGCTCTGCGAACGGCCCCTCGGCCTACCGTGGAAAGAACTGCGCGACATCGTCCTGCCGCTGCTCGACACGCTGGCCTACGCCCACCGTCGCGGCGTGCTGCACGGTGATCTGAAACCGAGCAACGTCATGCTCAGCGAAGACGGCCTGCGCCTGTTCGACTTCGGTCTGGGGCAGGCAGAAGAGGGCACCTTGCCCGGTCTGCCGCACCTGAGCCGCGAGCGCTTCAACGCCTGGACCCCGGGCTACGCCGCCCCCGAACTGCTTGAGGGCCAACCGTTGTCGGCCAGCGCGGACGTGTACGGCGTGGCCTGCGTGATCTATGAACTGGCGGGCGGCAAACACCCGTTCCGCCGCTTGCCCTCGACCCAGGCCCGCGACGAGCACCTGGAGCGCGAACTGCGCGCCCCAGCGAATCTACCCCAGCACGGCTGGCAAGCGCTGCGAACCGCGCTGAGCTTCAACCCGGCAGAACGCACCATCACTGCCCAACAATTGCGTGACGCCTTGGGCGCCACTTCGTCCTGGCTGCAACGTCTGCGACTTCGGGCGTAACGGATGACATTCGAACAGGGAGCACACGATGTTCAACTCAGCTAACGAAACCCACTTCAGCCTCAAGGTCGAAGACTACGTCGGCGACCTGCAAGTGCTGTCGTTCACCGGCACCGAAGGCATCAGCCAGGCGTATCGCTTCGACCTCGAACTGGTCAGCGAAAACCCCGATCTGGACCTCGAACAACTGCTGCACAAGCAGGCGTTTCTGGCATTCGATCCACAGGGCTCGGGCATTCACGGGCAGATCTACCGCGTCGCCCAGGGCGATGCCGGCAAGCGCCTGACCCGCTACAAAGTCTCGATCGTGCCGCAACTGCAATACCTGCATCACCGCACCAACCAGCGCATCTACCAGCAGATGTCGGCGCCGAAAATCATCGCGCTGATCCTTGAAGAGCACGGCATCAAGAGCAACGCCTACAGCTTCCAGCTCAGCCAGCCGTGCCCGGATCGCGACTACTGCGTGCAGTACGACGAAACCGACCTGCATTTCGTCCAGCGCCTGTGCGAAGAGGAAGGGATTCACTACCACTTCCAGCACAGCGACAAAGGCCACCTGCTGGTGTTCGGCGACGACCAGACCGTGTTCCCCGATCTCGGCCAGCCGACCGCGTACGTGCAGGGCAGCGGCATGGTCGCCGAAGAACCGGTGATCAAAGGCTTCAAGCTGCGCCTGGAAACCCGCACCAGCCGCACCACACGCCGCGACTACGACTTCGAAAAACCGCGCCTGCAAATGGAAGCGGCCTACAGACCCGATGGCGAAAGCACTGAGCCAGATCTCGAAGACTACGACTACCCGGGCCGCTTCATCGACCGCGCCCGTGGCAAGTTCCTCAGCCAGCGCGCCCTCGAACGCCACCGCGCCGACTACCGCCAGGCCGAAGGTCGCGGCGACCAGACCAAACTGGTCAGCGGCCACTTCATGGAAATGTCCGACCACCCGCGCAGCGAGTGGAACGACCTGTGGCTGCTCACCGAAATCTTCCACGAAGGCAAGCAGCCGCAAGTCCTCGAAGAAGGCGTAACCAGCGACACCACCGACAACAAGGACGACTTCCACCAGGGCTACCGCAACACCTTCCTCGCCACCCCGTGGGACGTGTTCTACCGCCCGGCCCTCGAACACCCGAAACCGCGCGTACTCGGCAGCCAGACCGCCATGGTCACCGGCCCAAAAGGCGAAGAAATCCACTGCGACCAATACGGCCGCATCAAAGTGCAATTCCACTGGGACCGCGAAGGCCAGGCCGACGACAAAACCAGCTGCTGGCTACGCGTCTCCAGCTCCTGGGCCGGCGACCGCTATGGCGCCATCAGCATCCCGCGCATCGGCATGGAAGTCCTCGTCACCTTCCTCGAAGGCGACCCCGACCAACCGCTGGTGACCGGCTGCCTGTACCACAAGGAAAACCCGGTGCCGTACGCACTGCCGGCGAACAAGACGCGCAGCGTGTTCAAAACGCTTAGCTCACCGGGTGGCGGTGGCTACAACGAACTGCGTATTGAAGACAAGAAAGGTGCGGAGCAGATCTACATTCATGCGCAGCGTGACTGGGATGAGAACGTTGAGCATGACCAGAAGATTCGGGTCGGCAATGAACGCCACGACACGGTGGTGAAGAACACTTACACCGAGCTGAAGGCAGAAGAACACCGCACCACGATCTCTGACCGTAAGGTTGAAGCGAAGCTGGATGATCATTTGACGGTTGGGCAGAACCAGCATGTGAAGCTGGGCACGGCGCAACTGACCAGCGTGGGGAAAGAGATACACCTCAAGGCTGGGGACAAGATTGTTATCGAGGCGGGGACGGAGCTGACCATTCTTGGGGGTGGGAGTTTTATCAAGCTTGATGGCGGTGGGGTGACGGTGGTTGGGCCGGTGATCAAGATCAATGCCGGGGGCTCGGCTGGGTCGGGTACTGGCATCGGGATTAAACCGCCGGTGCTGCCGGGTGCGGCGGATAAGGATAAGGCGGGGAGTTTGATGGATCAGGCGTTGTTGAATGCACCGACTGAGAAAGTTAAACCGAAGGCTTTTTTTGTGTTTTCCGAGTGATCGACATGAATCGTGTTTTGAAGAAGAGCAATGGCATCGCGATAGCGGTTTTCACCGCGTCGCTGTTGAGCCTGTTTCATGGCAGCGCTTATGCGGATGAATGTCCGTCCGAGGACTTTTCCCAGTTTCTGCCGGCGTTTTCTGCGAATGCCGAAACTCAGCAGCGGTGGACTGCGATGACGGTGAAGTCGCTGGTGTTGAAACCCGAAGGAGAGGGGCGGACTCTTGAGCCGCAAACGGCGGAGATCAACAGCTCCACATTGGCGTTTCCGCTGATGGCACCTTTAGCCACAGACAAGACAGACGGGGTTGAAGTCGAAATAATCGACGACAGTCACGTCAACGTTGTGGACAAGCGAGCGGGTAACAGCAACATCAAGATTTTCAATTTTTCTCGTCAGGCATGCTGGGTACTCGAGGGCGTCGAGAACTGGTCGATCAATGATAAAGACCTTGTTGAAGGGACCACGCCGACCCTGAGTACCGCCGAGAACTTTTGCTATCAGCGTGCGCGAACTTACGGACGCCTTGGTGGCCTGGACAAATACTCCCTGACGGGAGAACTCTTTGAAGCAGCATTGGAAAACTACCTGTGTGCAGCAGCTTCCGGCGATCCTCAGGCAAGTCTCAGTGCTGCCAGTCTGAGCCTTTCCGGAATGGCATCGCAATTGGAAACAGAGAAGGTCGAAGCCCTGTTCAAGGCCGCCGCTACTACTCTGGCAAGCGGAGCTTCTGCATTGTCCACATTCTATTGTTATGGCAATGACACAGACCCCGAGGGCCCTTGTCAGCATCCTGAAGAAGCAGAAAGGGAATTGATTCGCGCCGCATCGATGGGCTCTTCCGATGCTCAAAATAAACTGGGTGATACATTCGAGACCGGTAGATTGGTAACCAAGGATGCCTCCAGAGCACTGGATTGCTATCGCTTGGCCGCCAGTAAAGGAAATGCCACCGCCCTGAGTAATTTAACCAGATTGAAATCGCAAACCGCTGACGCCACAGAATCCAGCCATTGCTATTGATTTGCAGGATGCAGAAATGACAGAACCATTAGATTTAACGGGTAATTACGAAAACCGTGGCTACGTGTACAAGATGGGCGGCGATGGCATAAAAACAAATGCGGCCGGTAATAAGTTAATCGACTGCTCGCACATGGTTAATTTGTTGCTAACGGGGGCTGGCTATAAAATCCCGTATCAAGACACACGTGTAATGGTGGACTCCACTTACTACACAACCGTGGTGCCACCCGACGTCAAGAAAGGCGATATCGCTCTTTGGATTAATGAAGATCCGCTGGGTGGTGGAGATAAGTTATTTCATACCGGTATTGTTGTTGACGTTAATCCTACCGGTACTGCAGGCAAGTTCTTCGGCGCGCAGACGAGGAAAGGGCCGTCATTTACTTACTTTGGCACTAAAGATCCGGCCTTCTACTGGCCCATTCCTACAAAATTTCTCAGGGCTAAAGAAGAGTATAGAACCGGCGCAGCGGAACAACCGGCCCCTGCCCCCGCTCCTGCACCAACGCCTGCTGGACCGGAGCCTGTTCTAAACTTTCAATTCCCCATAAGAAAGGCTGATGGGAAACAGTTCGACAGTGCCAATGAACTGTATGCCGCCATCGAAAATGAGACCTCAGGTCAATACCTTTTGGGTAGCTATAACTTTTGGCACGGTGGCATTCATATTAGCAATGCCAGTGCATCCTACTGTGTGAAAGACGAGCCCGTACGATGCATGGCGGATGGTGTGGTTGTAGCCTATCGCCTCAACGAAGATTATTTACAGTCGGAGTACGCTGGAGATAAACCGGCCAAGCTTAAATACTCTAATTCTTTCTGCCTGGTTCGGCATGACTACAAGTCGCCCGCTAACCCGGAAGAAGGCCCGAACAAAGGGAAACAAAATAAGCTGGTATTTTTCAGTCTTTATATGCACTTGATGCCCTATAAAGGCTACTTGCCTACAGAGGAGGAGTTGGGTAAGCCGAAGATAAAGTTCACGGTGGGAGATTTTACTGCCCGCAGTGATTCTGAGGAAGGTCCGGAATGCGTGAAGTATGGGCTGATTTCTGCGGGCTCTGTCTTTGAAGTTCTAGAAGAAAAGCTTGCCAGCAACGGTATCACTTACGCCCGAGGTAAGTTGTTAAGTGGCAAGGTGCCTAACAGGAAATTAGGGGAAGAATCCTGGTTTGCTTATAAGAAAGATGGTGTGGCAGTCAAGAATAAAAAAGACACCGCGATCTGGAGCGCAATATTACCGCCGGAACGAACCCGGCCAGGCTATTGGAAGGGGCTGGTTAAGGCTCGTGTCAGCGCCCCGAACGGATTGCCGTTGTTCGCAGCGCCCAAAGCTGTTGCTAACGGTGAAAGTGCTGGTGAACCGCTGGGAGAAATGGCCCTTTGTTTGAACAGTGAAATTAAATTCGACGGCACCAAAGTATTTAATCTGAAGGTTGGAAGTTCTCTGGTTCGGATGGCTGAGTGCACCTGCCTGTCTGGCGGTTTGAGAGGCGCAGGAACGGTTCCGTCAACATTCTGGGCGAGCGTCGAAGATATCGGTAACGGTCGGATGGTCACGTGGGCCGAAGTCACACCTGCCGAATTCGATAAGGTAATTGCTTGCGAAGCAGCGATAAAAGCAGGCCATCCAATAGGGTTTTTAGGCTTGCAGGAGAACCTCGGGAAAGTTGAGGGTTCAATCTCTAGCAAATATCACGCTCATATTGAGATATTCACCAGTGATACCGGCCTCGATAAATTCTTGCAGAATGAAGCTGCCCTGAAAATTGGCATGAGTTACCTGAATCTGCCGGCGGGCACGGTACTTGCCAGTAAGGCGACCACGGGACAGCCTGCGACCCTTGAGTCCAAACATATAGTTCCTATGGGATCGGTCTCTGTGTTCAAAGACTCAAAAGGGGTTGAGTGGTATGAGCCGACCGTTACAGAGAAAGATAAAAAGCTGACGGGCCTGATCAAAAAGGCAGATGTTACCTTTACGTCTGCAGGTGCTCAGTTGATATCTCAACATGATTGGGCAAAGTTGGGATATGCAGTTGTCAAAGAGGGCGATGAGAATTCAGATGGTTTTCTTGATCCGGACTCGATGCCGCCTTTTTTCAAGGAGCTCCATGCGAAACTCGACGCTTTGGGTGACAAAGATGGTGAAGTTACCTCCGCGGACTTGAACTCGGCATTGAAGAATGTGGAGTTCCGGGATAAATGGACAAAGTTGATTGCTTACCACCCCACCGAGTGGCAGGCGAAGTCTTCCGAGCCCAAGTGGAGTCGTCTTGATCAATTGCTCGCTGAGTCGCCAAAGTTACTGGAACATGAAAAAGAGCGGATTGACAAGCTTGTTTTTTGGGATGAGCTGGCGGGTGCGTTACAGATGCCTCTTCCGAAACAGGTCTATCATTTTCACCCGATTGCGTTCGTCAATAATTTCATGAAGTTTGCCGTGCCTGGAAAAGGTTGGGCGCACAGTGCGTTTGCCAATTTGCTCGCGAGCGTTGAGTCGAATAATGATTACACTGCTTACAACAGGACCAAGGGTGGACTGAAAGCGTTTTATAAAACTGATTTGACTACGTTGACCATCGCTGAACTACAGCAGAAACAGAAGGACCGGGATATTTTTGCGGCGGGTCGCTATCAAATGGTTCCTGACACGATAAATGGTGCTGTGAAAAAGCTCGAACTTGCTTCCACGCTTAAATTTGACGAAGAGACTCAGGATAAGATTTTTGAGGAATACTTGATAAAAGTTAAGCGCAAGGCATTCATCCAGTATCTGGAAGGCGATGGCGACGTCGAAAAAGCTGCCTATGCCTGGGCCTTGGAATTCGCCTCGGCAGGTGTAAGAAAGGGCAAGACCATTAGCCCGGTGCCGAAGAAAGATGAGCACGGAAACATCGAAATGAAAGACGGCAAACCGGTGATGCTCGCGAGGGTCGCAAGCTTTGAGGGACAGTCGTATTATGCGGGCGACGGTCTCAATACCGCTCACATTTTGCCGGCTGACATGGTTCGTGTTCTCGAGGAGTCAAAAAACAATGGCAAGTAAGTTATCAGCGTCCCGCTTGTTTTGGTTGGGCGCGCTTTTTCTCTTCTCGTGTTTTGCCAAGGCCGATGTGCCGCGGTTCGAAAACTATAAAGTCGACGAAATTTTTAAGGGCCAACATCACGACGCTGTTGCCAGTGATGAAAATAAAAGCTGGGCTGAGGGGCGCAAGAAAGCCATCAAGCAACCCGTAAATTTTGCGGGCCATTATGTTGTTTACGCAAACGGCTGTGGCGGCGGGTCTATCTGTGGCGAAATTCTTGACGTGAAAACGGGGGAGGTTGTTACGTCCTTTCCTAATGCTTATTACATCATCGGAAATGACGGTACCGCACCCTACGCGGCCGTCTACAAGCCAGACAGCAAATTGCTCGAAATTATGGGTGTAGCGGCCGATCCGGAAGTGGATGTAGAGGGTAACGATCTCGAGGAGGGTAACCGGCAGCGCTTCTACGAGTTCGATGGCAAGAAGCTCACTCTGATCGAACTTGTCGATCAGTAAATTTGGTTTATTCCAAGGGGAAAGGTGACGGATGTGCCTCTGGCTAAGTCCGCACCTCCCCTTTCTCCAGCGTGTTCATTTCCTGCGTTGTCGCCATCGACTATCCCTGATGTTGCAACGACCCGTTTGCACTCCTGGGATTCCGGGCGCAGGTGGGAGTAGGGCGGGTAAATTCAGTTCAACCCTTTAGCGGCATCACTAATCGGTCTGACTTGGACGATGCCGGCGTTAGCTGAAACCACCACATTGAGTCCCGTCAACGGTGTCGACACGAAATCAGCCCCAAATCCGGCACGTTTGAAGAGTTGCAGCCGGACTGCGGCGATGGCTTCGTTAACCTGCGCGTCGACAAAAAACGTAAGACGTTGCTCAGCACTTACTGGGGCATGAACGGACCAGATCAATGCATCACCCGACTCACCAAACGCAAAGCCTGAATGACTCAAGGAAGAACCCCGTGAAACGTTTTGTTTTTACCCTGCTGGCCGTGCTACTGCCGGTTTCAGCGGCCTATGCGCAGGATGACTGCAGCCATGTCACCTCAAGCCTGGAAATGGTGCCCTGTTCGGAGGCGGCGAAGAAGGCTGCCGATGCGCAGTTGAACGTCAGCTACAAGCAGTTGATGTCGCGGCTTGAGTCTGACTATCGAGCAGATCCGGCGTTGGGTGCGGAGTACGCGGCGAAGGTTAAAGAGTCGCAACGTGCGTGGTTGAAATTGCGCGATGCTAACTGCCCTTTGGAGGCATTCGAGATCGAGACTGGGATGCCGGCGCATGTGTTCGCGGTTAACTTGTGCATCGCCAGAATGAGTCGCGAGCGCTCGGCGTATCTGGACAAGATTGTCCCTGCGCTTGCATCCGATAAGAGCGCTTCGACGGCACCGACCAGCGACGCTTGCCCCTCGGAGGAGTTCGCGCCTTTCCTGACTGCGTTTTCCGCCAACAGCGAATCACAACGCCGTCTCACGGCGATGACGGTCAAGTCGCTGGTGTTGAAACCGGTGGCGGGAAAGGAACGTAGTACCTTTGAGCCTTCGACCTCGGGAGTCAGTGGAGCTACTTTCAACTATCCGCTGATGGCTGCAATCACGCCCGGCAAGACACTTGGAGTCGAAATCGAAGAGGTCGATGACAGTCACGTCAATGTGGTGGATAAGAGGGCAGGTAACAGCAATGTGAAAATCTTCAACTTCTCTCGTCAGGCGTGCTGGGTGCTTGAGGGGATTGAGGATTGGTCGGTCAGCGAGAAGGATCTTGTCGCAACGGATAACCCGGGAATGAGCCGCGCCGAAAACTTTTGTTATCAGCGTGCAGAAGCGTTGGGTGGGCTGGGGTCTCTTGAGCAATACGGGCTGACTGCGGAGCTGATTGAAGCGTCGCTGGAAAATTTTGTGTGTGCTGCAGAGTCGGGCGATGCACAGGCGAGCCTGTCGGCGGCGAGCCTGAGTCTTTCGCAAATGGCATCTCAGTTGGAAACCCCTAAGGTTGAGGCTTTGTTCAAAGCGGCTTCGAAAATACCAAAGGGTGCGCTGGGCTATGCGACGTTTCTTTGTTCGGGAAACTCCACCGACTATAACGGCCCTTGCCTTCATCCCAAGCAGGCAGAAGAGCAGGTTATTCGAGCGATTACCATGGGCTCCACAGACGCGATGAATTATCTGGCTTCTACCTTTGAAGCAGGCGAGTGGGGAACGAAGGATATGTCTCGAGCGTTAGCCTGTTATCAAATGGCGGCTGACAAAGGTGATCAGCTGGGCTTCTTCAACGTGGGGCGATTGGGATCGTCAGCCACGGCGCCCATCAAATCCAGCCACTGCATTTGAATTTCGAGGGCCTGTTTGAGGCGGTTTTGCACAAGTTTTGCCTGAATCCCTCAGGCTAAAACGTTTAACGCTTGAGCATCTGACTCCCCCGATTTTCCTTTAAACTCCCCACCCCCAAGGAACGCGCTCAGGACACGGAATGCCAGCCTCTTCTTCCTCGCTTCGCCCAGCGTTGGTGCTTTGGCTATATGCCGCTGCGATCACGCACATCCTCGCCGGTCTTACCCTGACCTGGGCCGGTGACTCCGGCTTGCTCGATGGCTACCTGCAAGTCCTCGAACTGTCGTTCTGGGGTGCCGATGCGGTTCCCACCGCCGGCCACGAACAACAAGTCTGGTGGCTCGCGCTGTTCGGCGCGACGTTGCAAAGTTATTCGCTGTACATGTTCGCGCTGGTGCACTTGGGCAATCGCTTGAAAGCTCCGGCCATCTGGGGCTGGTTGATCGCCGGCATCCTGTTATGGGCGCCGCAGGACATGTGGCTCTCGGCGCAACAGCAGGTCTGGTCGCACGTGTGGCTGGATGGTTTAGCTCTGTTGGTGTTGTTGCCGCCGCTGTTTTGGCTGTACAGACATGACCGTCAAAGGAAGGAGTAACAGCGTGAAAGTATTTTCGATTCTTCTCGGTTGCTTGCTCTCTGCTGCTTCATCCGCATTGTTTGCTGGAGAAGCGTGCAACCCAGACAGTTTGTCCAACCCGGACTTGATCACCTGCGGCCAGCAAACCTTCAAGAAAGTCGATGGTGTCTTGAACGAGCAATACAAAAAAGCGCTGTCGACTCTGGCTCCTGCGGAGCAAAGCCACCTGAGAGATGTGCAAAAGAACTGGGTGCGCTTCAAAGAGTCGTTTTGCGAAGAGCTTTACCAAGCTGCGTTGCCGGGTGCTGAGGCGCCAATCGAGAGGCTTGGGTGTCTGGTGCAGACGACCAATGCTCGGCTGGGAGAGTTGATCGCTCTACAGACGGGTTTACTGCTGGATGGTTTTTACAAAGCGGCATCCGCGATTGCAGGGAAGGATCGTGAGAGAAATTTAGCGGCCTCAATCGAGCGGCTGGGAGGGGATCAATTCGATGATCCGCTTTGGAAGAAGTACGCAGAAGGGCACTGCCAGATGGCTAGCCGTCTGTTGCGTGAAGACGTCGCCTACTGCGTGGTGAGGATGCGCTTTCAATTACCCATGAACCGCTAAAGGAATGTTTGGTTTGAAATTTTCGTCTGCATTGTTTTCCGCGATGCTCGTTTTCGTTCCTCTGGCGGCTCATAGCGAGGTCACGACCGGGGTTTTTTGCTTTCGCTCCTAAGAAGGCAAACCCATAAATTTTGAATTCCGAACCTATTACGACTCTGTCGCCAAATGGAGCGGTGCTGGCGTCAAGTACAGCAAGTCGAAAAAGGCAATCGGGCTGGTTCATCGCAGTACTGAACAAGAAGAACTCGTGTATGGCCGGCCCTACCAGTACACGACAACTTGGGTTGAAGTAGTTGATGGCGCACTGACAGGTGAGTATCAGATGGTCACTCAGGGTGGCCGGGTTGATGCGATGACGTATACGAATTACAAGTCTGCAAAGAAGTATTCGTTTGAAAACGATTACAACGTGAATGCGAAACCTGAAACAGGTTGCCAGTGGTGAAGCAGGGAATATTCAAAAAGGGGACTTAACGTCCCCTTTTTTTTCATTCACCAATCTCGCTACGGCTTGGCCGCCACGCTTCGCACTTCAATGTGATCAAGCGTCCCTTCCACCATCAATCTGACCCCGTCCGCCATCCTACTCAATGCCAATGCAACCGAGCGGCGTGAGCCATCTATGTCGTCCGCAAGGTCCGCAGCGATGATGCTGATGGACAGCAGATCTTCCGAGGCGTTGGCCAGGAGGGCTTCGGCATCGATGTCCGGGTTCAGGCTGAACAGGCCTTCAGGGCGTGGGGCCTGAGAGAGGTCAGATTTGCCGAAGTGGTGATCGAGGGCGCGTTCGGCGGCTTCATGTAGTTTTCTTGAATCGAAGGATTCGTAGGGGGAGGTGTCCTCGGTGCTGGTAGTTGAATTGGTCATCGGTGTAAATCCCTTGGAGTAAGAAGAAATTGCTCCCGAATTCGGACTTGCACATCCGGTCACCGAATACCCGATGACGCAGGAAGCCTATCGGTGATCTTCAAGCTCGCCTAGTTCATGGACAGCCCCGCACTTTGCAGGAAATTTCCCATGGATTCGCGGGCCGGAAGATCAAAAGATCGCAGGCTTCGCCGGCTCCTACAGGGATGTGTTTCAACAGGTGTAGGAAAGGTGAGTGGTGAGACGCGGAGCGTCTCGGGATGCATTCCCACGCGGAGCGGGGGAACGATCAGTGGGCGAGCGCTGAATCGTGACTTGGCAGTCATCGTGCGGGAAATGGTCAGCATCCTCTTCCAACAGCGTGAGATACTGGCGTTATCGTCCGAATCCCTTACACTGCCCCGGCCGTTCATTTTCCTTTTGAGGCTGTGCGCATGAAATTTCGTTTTCTCCTGTGGATGATGGGTTTGTTGATGGGTAAGGCCAGCCGGACAAATCCTGCGTTCCAGCAGCAGTTGGGTGACAAGGATCTGGTGTTTCAGCTGCAGACGCTGGACGGGAAAGTGGCGCGGCATTTCGTGGTCAAGGATCAGCGCATCACCAGCAAGTCTGGCGTGGTGCCGGAGCCGGCGTTTGCGATTGCGTTTAAAGACGCGGGTTATGGCTTTGCCACGATGCAGGCGAAGAACAAGCAGTTGGCGTTTATGCAGGGGATTCAGGAAAAGTCGATCCAGCTCAAGGGCAACCCGGCGCTGGTGATGTGGTTTCAGGGGTTGATGAAGTATTTGAAGCCGAGGAAGGCAAAGGCCAAGGCTTGAGATTTTTTTGGGTTGGCTTCAAGCGAAGCACAATGAAGAATCGTGCGTTCTTTGGCTCGCAAAGTCTTTATTCAGGCCTGTAAAGACGGTCGAACTGTCATTTCTGTCAGGTGCTTTGCTCATCTTCGCGATGCTCTACTCAAGCTCCAGTCCCGTAAAGGACGCCACGCACTTGATGGAGCAAGAACATGACTCAGGCTCAGGACTTGACCACGCCAGGTACCCCCGATCCCTCTTTTGCCCTGAATGGTTTATTGAAATTACCGATACCGGGCATTGCGAGCCATGAGGCTGCGGCCGTTTTGGCCCTTCCCGACGGGAAGTTGCTGGTCGCTCTTCCTCTGGAAGGAAGTGACGCGCTGCTGGCCATCGCCCGATTGAACGAAGACGGTACGCTCGACAAGTCCTTCGGAAGTCATGAGACGGGTTTCGTCGAGATATCTTTGAACGGCGCTAGCATCAGCACCGTGTTTGGGCTCGATGCGTTGCGGGACGGCGGCTGGCTGGTGCGCGTTCAATACTTCACACAGAAGGCCGTCGATGCCGGCCAAGCAATGATCCGCTTGAAAGGCGACGGTGAGCTGGACGATTCGTTCGGCGATAAAGGCGTGAGTTTATTTTCTTTCTACAAGATCCCGGGCTCCACGCTTGCGTCGTCGGCAGGGGCGAAGTCAAGCCAAAAGTCCCCCGCTACAAATGCCTCTACCGTCTCTGCAGTTCAGCAGGCCGATGGCAAAATCGTCCTGCTCCATTTCCTGCTGATCGATGAGCCATGGCCATCGCCCGTCGTGATGCGTCTTTTGGCAAACGGCTCGCTCGATCCATCATTTGACGGCGCGGGGTACGTCTTGGTGGATGTCGGTGCCACCTCGAGCACCGCTGGCGCTATCGCTGTTCAAGCCGATGGCAAAGTATTGGTTTGCGGCGTTTTTCAGAGTGGTGAGACAGCCTCCGGAGTTTTTCTGGCACGTTTGGACGTAGCGGGGAAGCTGGATAAGGATTTCAACAACGGCCAGGCGAAGCTGATTTTCGACGAGGATGGCGAGAGCTCTTTGAACGCTGTTTCGGTGCGCGAAAGTGATGGCAGGATCGTTGCGGTGGGTGACGCCTGGCAAAAGAACGTCCATGGCGGGTTGGTGGTTGTGCTGAACGCCAGCGGAGCATCCAATCTTGTATTCAATGATGGCCAGCCTCTGTTTTCCCCGTTACTGCCAGACGGATTGACGTGGCGGCATACATCACAGCTCGACGGCTCGATCATTGTCGTTGGAGCCGGTGATTCCGCGGTAATTACCGCGCGCTTTCTCGCAGACGGCAAGCTGGACACGGCCTTCAACGGTATTGGCTATACGCTCTTCGATAACGTAGCGGGGCCAGTGTTTCCTCATGATCTGGCAATCATGGAGGACGGTCGGATAGTGGTGTCCATGACCCACACCAGCCTTTCTGACCCTTCCCGGGTGGATGGCTGGATCACTCGCTATCTAAGCGCAAACCTGACGAGTGGCACGCTGAATTTTGATCCGTCTTTTGGCGAAAACGGCATTGTCAGATTTCCGCTTGGAGGATTGTCTGAGTTTGACGTAAGAGCGGTATTGGCTCTGCCGGACAACAAGTTGCTGGTGGCTGTTCGTCGACGCAAGGATGGCCTGGAAACGCTGATCGCCCGGCTTCTGGAGGACGGCCAACTGGACCTCGGTTTTGGTGAAGAAAAGACCGGATTCGTCGAGATTTCACTCAAGGACGGTTTGTATATGCACTCGATGCTCGAGTTGACGCCGTTCCCGGATGGCGGTTGGCTCGTTCGTGCCGAGTACCAGAACAATGGGCCTGATGTTTCTGCCGGGCTGGTTGTCGTGAAACAAGACAAAGATGGACGGCTGGATCACAACTTTGCTGACCAGGGTGTGCGTTACATTCCTTATGCGCAGATGGGGAGCGCGGGTCATGGCGACAATGTCTTGCGGCAAGACGAGAAAATCCTGCTGGTCGGCTCCGTCGAAGACGACGCTGGCCGTGTGAGCGGCATCGTCATGCGGCTCAATGCGGATGGCTCCGACGACACCACGTTCAATGGCACGGGTTTCGCGCTTGTCGAGCTCGCTGGCATTGCACACCAACACAGTTCTGCGCAGCTGGTCGCGCATCAACCTGACGGCGCTGTGGTGGTTGGTGGCAGCTATAGCGGGCCATCTTCGGGCGCTTACGTCATTCGATTCGACGCTAACGGCAAGATCGACAGGTCATTCGGCGAGAGCGGTAACGGAGTCGTGACCCTCTCAGGTGAGGATGAGATCCACCTGTCCGCCGTTTCAATTGTGGATAGCAAGATTGTTCTTGCAGGGGCTGCCGTAAGGGACGGTGGCATGCGTGGAGTGATTGCGGTACTCACATCCAAAGGTTCCTACAATCTCGTATTCAATAATGGTAAACCGTTGTTATCCGACTTCGTCCCGCAAGGTTTGAGATGGTTGCGCTGTGTAGCGCGACCTGACGGTTCAATCGTCGTCAGCGGCGACACCGGAATCGGAGTCACCGACGATGATCCGAGTGCGATCACGGCGAAGTTTTTGGCGGACGGAACACCGGACCTGTCATTCAACGGCACAGGGTTCAGCATCTTCGACGAGGCCGGGGTCCTGGAGGCTCTTCATGACATGACGGTACTGGGGGACGGCCGAATTGTAGTGGGAGGGTATTTCATTGGAAGCTTCCCGAATCCGCAGGGCTGGGTGATTCGGTACCGCGGTTGATTACGCCAATAATCAACAGTTGGCCGCAACGCACCCGCTCCTGAAGATCGCATCGATCTTGTGGGAGCGGGCTTGCCTGCGAAGCTTTTCAGGCCTGGCTGAACTGCGAAGCCAGTTCACGCAGCAGCACTTCAGCCTCAAGCACTTTGCTGACGACATCGTTGGCTTTGTCACGGCTCAGGCCGACGCGTTCAAGCAGGGCATCCGGAATATCTTCATCCGGCCCGGAGCCAATCCCGCGGCTGCGTAGCAGGCGTACGGCCAGGCAGACGAGGTTCGGGTATTCGGCGTAGGCGCCGTCGTAGCTTGGGTCGTGCTGGAAGCGCAGGGCGGTGGCCAGTTCATCCGGCATGTCCCAGTAGCGCATCAGCCACGAGCCGATCTGTTCACGGCTGATACCGAGCAGGTGTTGCTCGATGTAGCTGTGGCACAGGTGCGGGTTGACCTCCAGGTGGCGGCAGATCAGCGAGAAGTGCGGCGGGAACACGTGGGCCAGCAGCAGGTAACCGAAGTTATGCAGCAGACCGGCCAGATACGTCAGGCCGGCTTCCGGGCGCTGGGCGCGCGGCATGGCGCGGGTCAGGCCTTCGATGACGGCGGCGGTGTAGATCGACTGCTGCCAGTACGGCGTGGTGTGTTGCGGGTGGTCTTTGGGCAGGCTCAGGGTCTTGCCGAGGGCCAGGCCCAGCGCGAGGTTGATCACCAGATCGAAGCCCAGCACGCGGACGATCGCGTCTTCCACCGAACGAATCTTGCCCGGCGAGGCGTAGTACGGCGACGCCGCCCAGCTCACCACTTGCGCGGCCAGCGCCGGGTCGGTTTCAACCACGCCGGTGATGTCGTCGATGGTGGCATTGGGGTCAACGCGCAGCTTGATGATTTTTTGCGCGGTTTCGGCCAGCGGCGGAATCTCGATGGTCGCTTCCAGACGCTGCTGAATGCGCCGCGCGGTGAACGCCTGCACGGCCTGGGTGATTTCCTCGCGGTCATCGTCCGGGCGGTCGAGGTTCGGGCGGATGCTGCTCAGGGATTCGCCGAAGTTGGCGGCGCTGGCCTTGGTCAGCATCGATTTGAAGTCTTCGCTGCTGATTTCCAGCAGCAGGCCCGGCTCGCCGGAGTTGATCAGCAGCTTCGGCTCGCGCAGCAGGCTTTCTTCGTAGAGGCACGGCGAACTGGTTAGCGCCGGCAGGCCTGGGAGCAGGCTCAGATTGTGTTTGCCGAGCATCTTTTCCAGGCGTTCGGTGGACACGGCTGTGAGTCGGCGACCAGTGAGTTCGGCGAGGCGATTGAGATCCAGCAACTGGCTCTGTGGAAACAGCACCATCAACGCGCCCACGGCGTCGTCCAGCAACACGGCCTGCACTTTGCGCGAGGCATTGAGGCCGTGGTGGTCGAGCACTTCTTCGTAGGCAACGCCCAGCTTGTTGAGCAGCAGCCGAATAACAGACGGAGCTTGCGGAGATTCGGGGACGAGAGCAGCTTCGGTCATGGTCTGTATCCGTTTTTGAAACAATGGCAGGAGTATAACCAGCTCTGTAGGAACGATCCTGCACAAACTGCGACGGTGCTCACACTTGGCCGTATTGCTGCCCATGCCGCAGCCAACGGTCAAGCAATGGGCTGACGTGGGTCGGCCAGCGCTCCAGCAAAGCCTGGGCTGCATCGCGCACGGCGGGCAATAAATCGGCGTCGCGCATCAGGTCGGCGACCTTGAATTGCAGCAGGCCGGTCTGGCGGGTGCCGAGCATTTCCCCGGGGCCACGCAGTTCGAGGTCCTTTTCGGCGATGACGAAACCGTCGTTGGTCTCGCGCATGATGCCCAGGCGCTGGCGACCGATCTGCGACAGCGGCGGATGGTAGAGCAGTACGCAATGGCTGGCGGCGCTGCCCCGGCCGACGCGACCGCGCAACTGGTGCAGCTGCGCGAGGCCGAGGCGCTCGGGGTTTTCGATGATCATCAGGCTGGCGTTGGGCACGTCGACGCCGACTTCGATCACCGTGGTCGCCACCAGCAGTTGCAGGTTGCCGGCCTTGAACTCGGCCATCACCGCAGCTTTTTCGACCGGTTTCATGCGGCCGTGAATCAGCCCGACTTTCAATTCGCCGAGGGCGGCAGTGAGGTCTTCGAACGTGGTTTCGGCGGCCTGACAGGTCAGCTCTTCCGATTCTTCAATCAGCGTACACACCCAATAGGCCTGACGACCTTCGGCACAGGCGCTGCGCACCCGTTCGATGACTTCGACGCGGCGGGTGTCGGTGACCAGCACGGTGTTGACCGGGGTACGCCCGGGCGGCAATTCATCGAGGATCGAGGTGTCGAGGTCGGCGTAGGCGCTCATCGCCAGCGTCCGTGGAATCGGTGTGGCGGTCATGATCAGTTGGTGCGGGCACATGCGCCCGCCAACGCCTTTCTGCCGCAGCGCCAGACGCTGTTGCACGCCGAAGCGGTGCTGTTCGTCGATGATCACCAGTGCGAGGTTCTTGAACTGCACTTCGTCCTGGAACAGCGCGTGGGTGCCGACCACCATTGGTGTGCCGCTGGCGATCTGCTCCAGCGCGGCGACGCGGTTTTTGCCTTTGAGCTTGCCGGCCAGCCAGGCGACTTCAATGCCAAGCGGTTCGAGCCAGCGCTTGAAGGTGATGAAGTGTTGTTCGGCGAGGATCTCGGTCGGCGCCATCAATGCAACCTGGTAACCGGCCTCCAGCGCTTGCAGTGCGGCGAGGGCGGCAACCACGGTCTTCCCCGCGCCAACGTCACCCTGAATCAGGCGCAACATCGGTTCGTGCTGGCTGAGGTCGTAGGCGATTTCGTTGCCGACTCGCTGCTGAGCACCGGTGGGGTTGAAGCCGAGGTTTTTCAGATATTTCGGTGGCAGCTTTGTGGCTTTCGGCATCGCCGGCGCGCGCAGTGAACGCATGCTTTCGCGCAGACGCTGTTGCGACAGTTGATGCGTGAGCAGTTCTTCGAAAGCCAGGCGATGCTGCGCCCAGTGATGGCCAAGGGCGAGTTCATCGACGTCGGCATCGGCGGGCGGGTTGTGCAGGTAACGGATCGCGTCGGCCAGCGGCGCCAGTTGGTAGTCGCGGGCCAGTTCGGTCGGCAGCCAGTCCGGCAGGGTGCTCGGCTTGAGCAGCGTCAAGGTCTGCATGCACAACTGGCGCAGGCGCTGCTGGGTCAGCCCTTCGGTGAGCGGGTAGACCGGGGTCAGGGTTTCATCCACTGGCGGCGGTTCGTCGCCGGTGATGGCGCGGTATTCGGGGTGGTAGATTTCCAGGCCTGAGGCGCCGGGCCGGGCTTCGCCGTAGCAGCGAACCCGCGTGCCACGCTTGAGCCCTTCCTTCTGCGCGTTGCTGAAATGGTAGAAGCGCAGGCTCAGCCCGCCGGTGCCGTCCTGCAAGCGCACGACCAGACTGCGGCGGCGACCCATGACCACGTCGGCACCGCTGACGGTGCCTTCGACCACGGCGTCCTGCCCCGGTCGCAATGCGCCGATCGGCACCACGCGGGTGCGATCCTGATAACGCAGCGGCAAGTGGAAGAGCACGTCCTGCAGATTCTCGAGGCCGACCTTGGCCAGTTTCTCGGCCATGGCTTCGCCGACACCCTTGAGTGCCGTCACCGACACTTGCGACAGCTCCGTCATGACGCTCGCTTAACCGGCCGTGACCGGCGCCGCTGGCTTGGCCACCGAGCACAGGCGAATGGAGTCGGCGAGGATCTCGATGGCTTTCGGCCGTGGGAAGCTGGCGCGCCAGGCGATCGCCACGGTGCGGAACGGCACCGGCGCGGTCAGTGGGCGCACTTCGATCACGCCGGGGGCGTAGTGATGGCTGTCCACCGCCGACAGCGGCAGGATCGAGATGCCCAGGCCGGACGCGACCATGTGGCGAATGGTTTCCAGCGAGCTGGATTCTACCGTGGTGTGCTTGGCGCCGTCGTTGCCCTTGGTCAGGGTCGGGCAGGCTTCGAGCACCTGATCGCGGAAACAGTGACCTTCACCGAGCAGCAGCAGGCTCTTGTCGTTGAGCAGGCCGGCGTCGATGGATTCTTTCTTGGTCCACGGATGCTGGGCCGGCATGAGCACGTAGAACGGCTCGTCGTAAAGCGGCAGGGTCAGCACGTCGGCTTCATTGAACGGCAGGGCGATGATGATCGCGTCGAGCTCGCCGTTGCGCAGTTTGTCGCGCAGCACGTGGGTAAAGTTTTCTTCGATGTACAACGGCATCTGCGGGGCGACCCGGTGCAGTTGTGGAATCAGATGCGGGAACAGGTACGGGCCGACGGTGTAGATGGCGCCGACTTTCAGCGGTGCGGTCAGCTGGTTCTTGCCGGCTTGGGCCAGTTCGCGGATGCCTTGGGCTTGTTCGAGGACTTTCTGCGCCTGGGCGACGATGCCTTCGCCGACCGGGGTCAGGCGCACGGCGCTTTTGCTGCGCTCGAAAATCAGCACACCGAGTTCGTCTTCAAGTTTTTTCACGCCCACCGACAGCGTCGGCTGACTGACGTGGCAACGCTCGGCGGCATGGCCGAAGTGCTGCTCTTGGGCGAGGGTAACGATGTAACGTAATTCTGTGAGGGTCATAGCAAGCGTCCATGAAGATGCGCGCCAAGCATACCGGCTGCAATCGATAGACGCACGTTATCAGACTGCGGGCTGAGTGCGACACCGGTCGAGGTCGGTTTGCCGCTGGCAGATATGCAAAAGGCACCTTTCGGTGCCTCTTGGCTTGGTTCTCTCGGCTGGCGGAGAACCTTGTGGGAGCTGGCAAGCCAGCTCCCACAGGTATTGCGGTGTTGCTTAGCGGCGGCGTTCGAGCGAATAAACAAACGGCGCAACAATTTCGATCGAGCCGTTGTTGAGCATGTCGGCCGGCGGCTTGGGCAGCGGTTGCGCGCGGCGGATCATGTCCAGGGTGGCCCGGTCCAGATCAGCGTTGCCAGAGCGGCCCACCAGTTCGAACGACAGCACATTACCTTCGCCATCGACCACGAAACGCAGACGATTCAAGCCTTCCTTGCCCCGCGACTGCGCACTCTGCGGGTACTTCTTGTACTTTTGCAGATGCGCGAGCAGGGTGCCTTGCCAACTGGCCTTGGCCGCCAACTGAGCCGGCGACGGACCTGGTGCGGGCTGGGCGGATTTCTCCGTCGGTGCCTGGGTCGGCTGGGTATCGGCCGGTTTCTCCTCGGAAGGTTTCTCCTTCGGCGGTTCGGGCAGCTTTTTCTCGACCGGCTTTGGCGGTTTCGGCTTGGGCTTAGGCTTGGGTTTGGGTACCGCGATTTCCGCTTTCGGTGCTTCAGCCAGTTTCGGGATCGGCAACTCTTCAACCGGAGCCGGTGGCTGCGGCGGTGTGACGACTTTCGGCGGAGCCGGCGGTGGCGGGGCAGGCAACGGGGCCAGCTCGACCATCATTGCCTGCGGCGGCAATTCGATGGGCGGGCGGGCGGTCCAGTTCAGCGCCAGCGCGATGGCCAGCGCGTGCACGCCCAGCACCACGGCCAGGCTACCGCTGTAACGCGTCAGCTTATGGCGCGTCGTGATCATTTCTTGGCTGCCGTCTCAAGTCCGACCAGACCAACCTTCAGGTAACCGGCGGCGCGCAGGCTGTCCATCACGCTCATCAGGTCACCGTAATCCACGCCTTTGTCAGCCTGGAAGAAGATGGTGGTGTCTTTCTTGCCCTGTGTCTTGGCGTCGAGGGTGGCGCCGAGGGTTTCGGCTTTCACTTCGTCGTCACCGAGGAACAGGCGCTGGTCCGCTTTCACACTGAGGAACACCGGTTTCTCTGGCCGCGGCGCCGGTTTGGCGGTCGAGGCTGGCAGGTCGACTTTTATGTCCACAGTGGCCAACGGCGCGGCCACCATGAATATGATCAACAGCACCAGCATCACATCGATGAACGGCGTGACGTTGATTTCGTGGTTCTCGGCCAGATCGTCGTCTGCGCCTTCTTTCAAATGCAGGCCCATGGCCGATTACCCCACTTTAACCATGTGCGGCTGCGAGCTGCGCTCAGGCTGGTGGTCGAGATCGCGGCTGACCAGCAGCAGGACTTCTGCCGAGGCATCGGAGACCTGCGCCTTGTAACCGGCGATGGAACGGGCGAAGACGTTGTAGATCACCACCGCAGGAATCGCCGCAACCAGACCCAGTGCAGTGGCCAGCAGCGCTTCAGCGATGCCCGGTGCGACAACTGCAAGGTTGGTCGTCTGGGTTTTGGCGATGCCGATGAAGGAGTTCATGATGCCCCACACGGTACCGAACAGACCTACGAACGGTGCGGTGGAACCGATGGTGGCGAGGACGCCGGTGCCGCTGCTCATGTTGCGACCGCAGGCAGCAACGAGGCGCTCAAGGCGGAAGCTGACGCGTTCCTTGATGCCTTCTTTCTCGCGGCTGTTGACCGACAGGCGCATCTCTTCGAGCGCGTCGTGCACCAGCAGGTTGGCGAGGGTGCCTTCCTTGCCGGCCGTGGCGCTTGCTTCTTTAAGGGTGGTGGCTTTTTTCAGTGCAGCGATTTCGCCACGCAGACGACGCTTGGCGCCCATCAGCTCGAAGCCTTTGGCGATCCAGATAGTCCAGGTGATGATCGAAGCGATGGCCAGACCGATCATCACGATTTTCACGATGATGTCGGCGTTCTGGTACATACCCCACGGCGAAAGGTCGTGGGCCATGCCCAAGGTGTTGTCGGCTTCGAGGGCTTCAGGTGCGTCGGCGGCGTCGACAGCCTGCACCGGATCGGTGGCGGCTGGTGCAGCCGGAGCGGCAGCGGGTGCGCTCTGCTCGGTGGCGGCTGGGGTGGCGGGTGCTTGAGCGTCGGCGAAGGCGGCGGTCGGTGCCAGCATCAGGCTGAGCAACAGAGCCGCGACGGCGCTCCAGGCGCGAGGTCGAGTGGTTGGCGAAGCGGGAGTTTGATTACGTGTCATGCTGGCCGGACCTGAGATAGAAAAACGTTGTTGCTCTTCCAGGCCTCGTGAGGCCGAGAACAAAAGTGGCGTGCATTATTGCAAGTAATTCTTGTTAACAAAAGTAATAGAGTAACTTTTTTTCCTTCATTGCTAGCCGTTCGTCCTGTGCCAGAGCTAGTCTGTGCCTTTCTGATGGGAGTTTTCTGATGTCCGCGCCTTCTCTTTTGATTGCCGGTTGTGGTGATGTCGGCAGTCGTCTGGCCACGCAATTGCTGGCGGCTGGCTGGCAGGTTCATGGCCTGCGCCGCGACGTTTCCAAGCTGCCGGAGGGTGTCATCGGCGTCGCCGGCGACCTGTTCAGCGAAGAGTGCCCGGCGACCTGGCCGATAGGCGCTGTCGACTATCTGGTGTATTGCGCCGCGGCCACCGATCACGACGAAGAGGGCTATCGCAAGGCCTACGTGCAGGGTTTGCAGAATGTGCTGAGCTGGCTGGGTGACTATGGGCAAGTGCCCGAGAGGCTGATCTTCGTGTCCAGCAGCAGCGTGTACGGCCAGCAGGACGGAGCATGGGTGGATGAGACCTCCGAGACGGTCGCGGCCGGTTATTCAGGTCGCTTGATGCTCGAAGCCGAGCAGGTCGCGCTCAATAGCGGCATCCCGGCAAGTGTGCTGCGGCTGACCGGCATTTACGGCCCGGGCCGCGAGTGGCTGCTGACTCAGGTGCGTCGCGGCTATCGCGTGGCTACGGAGCCACCGCTGTATGGCAATCGTATTCATGCCGATGATGCAGCGGGGCTGCTGGCGTTCTTGCTGGAAAAAGACCGCGAGGGCGTCAAGCTGGACGAGCTCTATATCGGTGTGGATGACGCGCCAGCGCCATTGGCCGAGGTGGTGGGCTGGTTGCGCGAGTACCTGGGTGTGACTGAATGGGCGGACGACGCCAGTGTGCGGCGCACCGGCAGCAAGCGTTGCAGCAATGCGCGGGCGAAAGCGTTGGGGTGGGTGCCGAAGTATCCAAGTTACCGCGAAGGCTATGCAGCGATCCTGGAAGGTCGCTAAAAGCAAAAGATCGCAGCCTTCGGCAGCTCCTACAGGAAAATGCATTCCAAAGTAGGAGCTGCCGAAGGCTGCGATCTTTTCAGCGGGTTACTGCTTTTCCAGCAACCACTTGCGCTCACCTGCGGCAAACTGCGGTTGCTCATCTGCCAGCGCAGCATTGACTGCCTGCAGAATCTCCAGCTCCTTGCCCTTGCGCACAAAGATCCAGTTGTTGCCCTGGCCATTGAGTTGCAGCCACATGCTGTCGTTGCCATTGCTCATGGACGCGCAATCGCCGGCCAGACACAAGGCATAACGGTCAACGCCCGGCAGGCCGGTCACCTGGCCGTCGGCCTGGAACTGCACGGTGCCGCCTTCACCCTGGCCGCTGGCGATGGTCCAGTTGCCGCCCAGGTATGCTGAGTAGAGCGCGCGTTCGAAGCTGGCACCGATTGGCGCGCCTTCCGGCACGGGGATTTGTGCGCGATCGAAGACTTGTTCGGGTTCGTTGTCGCTGGCAGCTTGTTGCAGGCGCCCGCCGTCGCGTTTCAGTTCGCTGGCGGAGCTGCCGTAGAAGTCGACCTTCCAGGCGCCGGACTCTCCGCCCAGCAGCCGTCCTTCGACGTTCTCAAAACCGTTGGTGTAGCGGGCCTGACCGGCCTTGGTGTTGACGTCCCACTCCAGATTCGGGCCGTAAGCCTGCAGCGCTTCACGCAGGGGACCGCCCTTGGCGGCGGCATCGATCGCCACCTGGTTGATCCAGGTGCCGCTGATGTCACGGTCGGCAGGGTCGCTGGCGCAGCCGCCGAGAAACAGGGCGAGCAGCGAGAGAGCTAGCGCTTTGCGCATGGTGAAATCCTTTCAAAACCTTTTCTTGCGGCAGTCGGCGCGGCGTGAAGGCCGCGCCGTGCGCATCACTCGATGACCAGAATGGCATCCATTTCAACCTGCGCACCCTTCGGCAGGGCGGCCACGCCAATGGCGGCGCGGGCAGGGTATGGCTGGTCGAAGTACTTGCCCATGATCTCGTTGACCTTGGCGAAGTGGCTCAGGTCGGTGAGGAAGATGTTCAGTTTGACGATGTCCTTGAACGAACCGCCGGCAGCTTCGGCCACGGCTTTGAGGTTCTCGAAGACCTGGACGGTCTGGGCTTCGAAGCCCTCAACCAGTTCCATGGTTTTTGGGTCCAGAGGAATCTGGCCCGACATGTACACGGTGTTGCCTGCCTTGATCGCCTGGGAGTAAGTACCGATGGCGGCCGGGGCCTTGTCGCTGGTGATGACGGTTTTGGTCATGTAGGACTCCTTGTAATAGGCAGGTTATGCGCGCATGCGGGTGATGCGGATCACCCCGGTCAAGGCGCGCAGTTTCTTGATCACGCGGGCCAGGTGCACACGGTCGTGGACGCTGACCACCAACTGCACGACGCTGATGCGACCATCGCGTTCGTCCATGCTGATTTTCTCGATATTGCCGTCGGCCGCGTTGACGCTGCTGGCCAGCAGGGCGATCAGGCCGCGCTGGTGTTCCAGCTCGACGCGCAACTCGACGTTGAATTCGCCGGTGACATCCTTGGCCCACGAGAGCTGGATGCATTTTTCCGGGTTGTGCCTGATTTCGCTGATGTTGCGGCAGTTATCCAGGTGCACGACCATGCCTTTGCCCGCCGACAGATGTCCGACAATCGGGTCGCCGGGGATCGGTGTACAGCACTTGGCGTAGCTGAGCACCAGGCCTTCGGTGCCGCGAATCGCCAGCGGACCTTCCGGGCTCGGCAGCTGCTCGCCTTCGCCAAGCAGGCGACGGGCGACCACGTACGCCATGCGGTTGCCCAGGCCGATGTCTTCGAGCAGGTCTTCGATCAGTTCGAGGCGGTACTCGGTAAGCATTGCTTTGACGCGCTCTGCCGGGATCTTCTCCAGGGAGCTGTCGAAACCGTTGAGGACCTTGTTCAGCAGGCGTTCGCCAAGACTGATGGACTCGGAGCGGCGTTGTAGCTTCAGCGCATGACGAATGTGCGTACGCGCCTTGCCGGTAACGACGAAGTTGAGCCATGCCGGGTTCGGCCGGGCGCCGGGAGCGCTGACGATCTCGACCGTGGAGCCGCTTTGCAGCGGTTCGGACAGCGGCGCGAGACGACGATTGATCCGGCAGGCGATGCAGCTGTTGCCGACATCGGTGTGCACTGCGTAGGCAAAGTCGACCGCCGTGGAGCCTTTTGGCAGCTCCATGATCCGGCCTTTGGGCGTGAACACGTAGACCTCGTCCGGGAACAGGTCGATCTTCACGCTTTCGATGAATTCCAGCGAGTTGCCGGCGCGTTGCTGCATTTCCAGCACGCCTTTGACCCACTGGCGAGCGCGGGCGTGCGTGCCTTTGGGCTGCTCGTCGCCGCTGGATTTGTACAGCCAATGGGCGGCGATGCCGTTGTTGGCCATTTCTTCCATTTCGCGGGTGCGGATCTGGATCTCGATCGGTACACCGTGCATGCCGAACAGCGTGGTGTGCAGCGACTGATAGCCGTTGGCCTTGGGGATCGCGATGTAATCCTTGAAGCGCCCCGGCAACGGTTTGTACAAATTATGCACAGCACCCAGTACGCGGTAGCAGGTATCGACCTTGTCGACGATGATCCGGAACGCGTAAACGTCCATGATCTCGTTGAAGGCCCGACGCTTGCCGCGCATTTTCTTGTAGATGCCGTAGAGGTGTTTCTGCCGACCGCTGACTTCGCCCTGGATGCCGTCGATGGCGAGGCAGTGACCGAGGGATTCTTCGATCTTGTTGACGATTTCCTTGCGGTTGCCCCGGGCGCGTTTGACCGCCTGGTAGATCCGCGCGGAACGCATCGGGTGCATGGCCTTGAAGCCGAGGTCTTCGAATTCGATGCGGATCGCGTGCATGCCCAGCCGGTTGGCGATGGGTGCGTAGATCTCGAGGGTTTCCTTGGCGATACGCCGGCGTTTTTCGCCGGACAGCACTTCCAGCGTGCGCATGTTGTGCAGACGGTCGGCGAGCTTGACCAGGATCACCCGGATGTCGCGCGCCATGGCCATGGCCATTTTCTGGAAGTTTTCCGCCTGGGCTTCGGCCTTGGTCTCGAAATTCATCTGGGTCAGTTTGCTGACCCCGTCGACCAGTTCGGCCACGGTTTCACCAAACTGCGCTTGCAGCGCTTCCTTGGCGATACCGGTGTCTTCGATCACGTCATGCAGCATCGCGGCCATCAGGCTCTGATGGTCCATGTGCATGTCGGCAAGAATATTGGCCACGGCAAGAGGATGCGTGACATACGCCTCGCCGCTGCGACGGCGTTGACCGTCATGGGCTTGTTCGGCGTAGAAATACGCTCGGCGGACCAGGTTGACCTGGTCGTTGCCGAGGTAGGTCGATAAGCGATCGGCGAGGGCGTCTATGCTCGGCATGATGATTCCTGCCGAAAGCTGTGACCCCGCGCCGTGCTACGTCGACCAGGCATAGGCTTAGACGGCCTCGTTCGACTCGTCCTCGAACGCTGCGAACAGCGGTTCATCCTGGACGATTTCCTGCTCGGCGATGAACTCGTAGCTCATCAGGCCTTCAGCAATTTCACGCAGCGCGACAACGGTCGGCTTGTCGTTTTCCCACTGCACCAATGGCTCTTTGCCGCCGGTGGCCAGTTGACGGGCACGCTTGGTAGAGAGCATGACCAGCTCAAAGCGGTTTTCCACGTGTTCTAGGCAGTCTTCAACGGTTACGCGGGCCATGGTATTCCTCGGAGCGAATGCAATATGCGCGCTGCCCGGTTGGGCGAGCGGACTGAGCAGTTTAAAAAATCACCAGCGATTAGGGAAGCGCTGATTTTTTGACCAGACCCTTCAACGCGCTGCAAGCACCAATGTAAAGCGCTTGCAGGCATTTTGGGAAGTGCTGTTTTAGCCGAGCAATTCAGCCAGCAATTTGCCGAAACGCACTTGCTGGCGTTTCTGTTGCAGCTGATTGGCGCGGAAAATCGCTTTCAGATCGTCCAGCGCGTGGGCGAAATCGTCGTTGATGATCAGGTAATCGTAATCGACGTAATGGCTCATCTCGCTGACCGCTTCGCGCATGCGGCCGTCGATGATCTCGTCGCTGTCCTGGCCGCGGTTGGTCAGGCGCTGGTGCAGGGCTTGCAGCGATGGCGGCAGGATGAAGATCGAGCGCGCCTGCGGCATCAGTTTGCGCACTTGCTCGGCGCCTTGCCAGTCGATTTCCAGAATCAGGTCGTGACCTTCGTCCAGCGTCTGCTGCAGGCGGCTTTGCGAGGTGCCGTAGAAGTTGCCGAAGACTTCGGCGCGTTCAAGGAAGTCGCCGTGCTCGCCCATCTTCACGAACTCTTCGCGGGTCACGAAATGGTAGTTCACGCCATCCACTTCGCCCGGGCGCATGGCGCGGGTGGTGTGCGAGACCGAAACGCGGATCTCCGGGTCGGCGTCGGTCAACGCCTTGACCAGACTGCTCTTGCCCGCGCCCGATGGCGCGGAAATGATGTACAGGGTGCCGGTGTGTTGGGTCATGTCAGGGTAGCCTTACTCAATATTCTGCACTTGTTCGCGCATCTGCTCGATCAACACCTTGAGGTTGACGGCGGCCTGGGTGCTGCGCGGGTCGAAGGCTTTGGAGCCCAGTGTGTTGGCCTCGCGGTTGAGCTCCTGCATCAGGAAGTCCAGACGCCGCCCGGCGGCACCACCGGACTTGAGCACCCGGCGGACTTCGATGATGTGAGTGCTCAGGCGATCCAGTTCTTCGGCCACGTCGCTTTTTTGCGCGAGGATGACCATTTCCTGTTCCAGGCGCTGCGGGTCGAGCTCAGCCTTCATGTCGGCGAAGCGGTCGAGAACCTTCTGGCGCTGGGTGGCGAGCATCTGCGGCACCAGTTCACGCAGGGTCACCACGTCTTCTTCGATGGAAGTCAGGCGGTCGTTGATCAAGCGAGCCAGCTCCGCGCCTTCGCGCTCGCGACCAGCCTTCAGATCCTTCAAGCCCTGATTGAACAGCGCCAGCGCTTCGGCGTTCAGCGCTTGCGGGTCGGTCGCATCGGCCACCAGCACGCCGGGCCAGGCCAGCATTTCCAGCGGATTCAGCGCAGCAGGATTCTTGATCAGACCGGCAACGGTTTCCGCAGCGGCCACCAGTTGCGCGGCGCGCTCGCGGTCCACTTGCAGCGGTTTGCCGGTGCTTTCTTCGGTGAAGCGCAGCGTGCATTCCAGTTTGCCCCGCGACAGGCCCTGACGCAGTGCTTCACGCACGGCGCCTTCGAGGTCGCGAAACGATTCGGGCAAGCGCAGGTGCGGTTCCAGATAGCGGCTGTTGACCGAGCGCAGTTCCCAGCTCAGGGTGCCCTGAACGCCGGCTTTCTCGACGCGGGCGAAGGCGGTCATGCTGTGCACCATGGCGGTGACCTCGCAATGCAGATCGGCGCGAAACGCTGTTTCGCAGGCGCGATTTCAATGAATTTAAGCCGACTGGCAGCAAAGGCGCAGGATTGTAGCGCAGTGCGGCGAATGCGCCCAAACACACGGTGTGACAAAGCGCTGCAGCCCGTCGGTTATGCGCGCTTGAGGGGCTTCGGTCGTCGGCCGGCGGTTTTAACCAGTGCCCACTCGCGGTGCAGGGCTCTATAATGCTCGGCAGTTTTCCGTCCTCAGTACAGGTATCCCTATGAAACGTCCAAGTGGTCGCGCTGCCGATCAGCTCCGCTCGATCCGCATCACCCGCAACTACACCAAACACGCCGAGGGATCCGTACTGGTCGAATTCGGTGATACCAAAGTCATCTGCACCGTCAGCGTCGAAAATGGCGTGCCGCGCTTCCTCAAAGGCCAGGGCCAGGGCTGGTTGACTGCCGAGTACGGCATGCTGCCGCGCGCCACCGGTGAGCGTAACCAGCGTGAGGCCAGCCGTGGCAAGCAGGGCGGTCGTACTCTCGAAATCCAGCGTCTGATCGGCCGCTCCCTGCGCGCGGCGCTGGATATGTCCAAGCTTGGCGACGTGACCCTGTATGTCGATTGCGACGTGATCCAGGCCGATGGCGGTACTCGCACCGCGTCCATCACCGGCGCCATGGTTGCGCTGGTCGATGCCCTGAAAGTGATCAAGAAGCGCGGCGGCCTGAAAGGCGGTGACCCGCTCAAGCAGATGATCGGTGCAGTCTCGGTGGGCATGTACCAGGGCGAGCCGGTGCTGGATCTGGACTATCTTGAAGATTCCGCTGCTGAAACCGACCTGAACGTAGTGATGACCAGCACCGGCGGTTTCATCGAAGTGCAGGGCACTGCTGAAGGCGCGCCGTTCCAGCCTGAAGACTTGAACGCCATGCTGGAACTGGCGAAGAAAGGCATGAACGAGATCTTCGAACTGCAGAAGGCTGCACTGGCCGACTGAGGTTTTCGACCACAAGGAGGACATGATGAGTGACGAGCAAGAGTTGCTGCCCAAACCGAGCCAGGAGGTTCGCCAGTGGGCAATGTTCTGTCACCTGTCCGCCTTGCTGGGGATCTGGATTCCGTTCGGCAATCTGATCGGGCCGTTGATCCTATGGCAGATGAAGCGCGAGAAAGACCCTTTTATCGATGCACAGGGCAAAGAGGCGTTGAATTTTCAGATCACGGTGGCGATAGCCTCAATGATCTGCTTCCTGCTCATGCTGCTGATCATTGGTTTCTTCCTGTTTGGTTTGTTGGCGATCGCCGCACTGGTCCTGACGATCATTGCAGGGGTCAAAGCCAACGAAGGTTTCCCATACAGATATCCGTTCACCTGGCGATTGATCAAGTGAAAGTCTGTTGTGTCGCAATATGAAAATACCCCGACTTATCGGGGTATTTTTATTTGTGCAACTTAATAATTGGTTTTTGTTGTAGGACTAGTCTGTTAACGATGTGCGGTTTGGCATTTATTTGCTGATGTTCCTCTATTACATCTTTGGTCACAACTGATCGGTCCAGTGCTTATTCCCGTTCTTGTTATTGGCGCGAGCTGGTTGTTAAAGTTGCCCGATGTAATGTTTCGGTTGAAACATTCCGATATGTTCAAGCCATCGATGGCACTTGAATTCCCCAGTAATCAGTGTTGAGAAAATCAGCCGGTTCACCCGTCGAGCCCAGGTAAACGCTCGCCTCGTGAATACTTAGCCAAGAATAATCCACATGATTGAGCTCGATTTCTACGGCACGCTCGTGGCCGCTTCTTTAGTACTGCTGCTCGGACGCGGACTTGTTACGCGTGTCGGCTTTCTGCGAAGTTACAATATTCCTGAACCGGTAGCAGGCGGCCTTGTGGTTGCCGTGCTCCTGTTGATATTGCGCACTTTCGACATTGAAGTCCGCTTCGATACATCATTGCAAACCCCCCTGATGTTGGCTTTCTTTGCCACCATTGGCTTGAGTGCTGACCTTGCCAGTCTGAAGAAGGGCGGCCGCATTGTCGGTATCTTCCTGCTGGCGGTCATTGGCTTGCTGGTGGTGCAGAACGCCATGGGCATCGGGTTGGCAACCCTGCTCGGGCTCGACCCTTTGATGGGCTTGCTGACGGGCTCGATCACGCTGGCCGGCGGCCACGGCACTGGCGCTGCATGGGGCGCGGTGTTCAGCGAGAAATATGGCCTGGCGTCGGCTTCAGAGCTGGCGCTGGCCTCAGCGACGTTCGGTCTGGTGCTGGGTGGTCTGATCGGTGGGCCCGTTGCCCGGTTGCTGATCAAGCGCGTGCAAGTGCCGGGTTGCAATCCGCAACAAGCGCCGCGACTGCCAAGAGGTTTTGAACAGCCAAACAAGGAACGCTCAATCACGCCGTTTTCGTTCGTCGAGACGCTGGCGCTGATTGCCGTCAGCCTGCTCGCTGGCAACCTTCTGAATGGCGTTCTGCATGGCACTGCGTTCGAACTGCCGACGTTTGTTTGCGTGCTGTTTGTAGGTGTGGTGTTGCGCAACAGTCTGTCAGCACTTGGCTTGTATCAGGTGTTCGAGCGTGAAGTTTCCGTGCTCGGCAATGTCAGCCTCTCGCTGTTTTTGGCGATCGCGCTGATGTCGCTGAAGCTTTGGGATCTGGCGGCGTTGGCATTGCCGATCTTCATCATTCTGGCCGTGCAGGCGCTGGTCATGGCGCTGTTCGCGATTTTCGTAACGTTTCGGGTGATGGGCAGCAACTATGATGCCGCCGTACTCGCTGCGGGACACTGCGGCTTTGGGCTGGGTGCCACGCCTACGGCCATTGCCAACATGCAAGCGGTGACGCAGCGCTATGGCCCTTCGCAAATCGCGTTTCTGGTGGTGCCGATGGTAGGAGCGTTCTTCATCGATATCGTTAACGTCATCGTGATCAAGCTGTACCTGGCCTTGCCATTCTTCGCTGCGGTTTAGGAAGCACGGCGCATAAAAAATGCCCGCATCTCACGATGCGGGCATTTTCTTTGGCTGCGATACGACGCTTAGATGGTCAGCGTCCAGTCGTAGTCGACGATCAACGGCGCGTGCTGCGAGAACCGTGGCTGACGCGGCAGGCGTGCACTGCGCACCGAGCGACGCAGGCCCGGGGTCAGGATCTGATAATCGAAACGCCAGCCCAGATTGAGCATCTCGGCCTGTTCGTTATCCGGCCACCAGCTGTACTGATCGCCTTCGCGGCTGACTTCGCGCAGCGCATCGACGTAGCCCATGTTGCCGACAATCTCGTCCATCCAGGCGCGTTCCGGCGCCAGGAAGCCTGGAGATTGCTGGCTGTCGCGCCAGTTCTTGATGTCGAGTTTCTGCTGCGCAACGTACAGCGAGCCACAATAAATGTACTCGCGACGTTTGCGTCGCTGTTTGTCCAGGTACTTGCCGAAATCGTCCATGAGCTTGAACTTCTGGTTCAAGTCCTCATCGCCGTTCATCCCCGAAGGAAACAGCAAGGTGGCAATACTGACTTTGTCGAAATCTGCTTGCAGGTAGCGCCCGTAGCGGTCGGCCGTCTCGAAACCGAGACCGCTGATGACAGCCTTCGGTTGCAACCGCGAATACAAAGCCACGCCGCCTTGGGCAGGGACTTCAGCATCGCAGGCATAAAGGAAGTAGCCATCCAGTTGGAAGGCTGGGTCATCCAGTTCAAAGGCGGAGGCACGGGTGTCCTGCAGGCAGATGACGTCGGCATTCTGGGCTTGCAGCCAACTGAGCAAACCGCGCTCGACTGCCGCCTGAATACCATTGACGTTCACACTGATGATCCGCATAAATGGCCCCAAAAATCGCGTGCGTGTATGATACACGGCGTCAAGCTAATTAGCTAAATCCGTGGTATTTGGGGTTTTTTTCATGCAAGCGTATCAGCGCGATTTCATTCGTTTTGCCATCGATCGCGGCGTTTTGCGCTTCGGTGAGTTCACCCTGAAGTCCGGGCGCACCAGTCCCTACTTCTTCAACGCCGGCCTGTTCAACTCGGGTTCGGCCCTGGCGCAGCTGGGGCGTTTCTACGCCGCCGCCATCACCGAGAGCGGCATCCCCTTCGACGTTCTGTTTGGCCCGGCTTATAAAGGTATTCCGCTGGCGGCCACGACCGCCGTTGCGCTGGCCGAGCATCACGATCGTGACCTGCCGTGGTGCTTCAACCGTAAGGAAGCCAAGGCCCACGGCGAGGGCGGCAGCCTGGTTGGCGCACCGCTGACTGGCGAAGTCTTGATCATCGACGACGTAATCACCGCCGGCACCGCCATTCGTGAAGTGATGCAGATTATTGCTTCCCAGGACGGCGCCAAGGCCGCCGGTGTGCTGATCGCACTGAACCGCCAGGAGCGTGGCAACGGCGAATTGTCGGCCATCCAGGAAGTCGAGCGTGACTTCGGCATTCCGGTGATCAGCATCGTCTCGCTGAATCAGGTGCTGGAGTTCCTCGCCGACGATCCGCAGCTCAAGCAACACCTCCCAGCCGTGGAAGCGTACCGCGCCCAATTTGGCGTGTGATACGCACCTGTAGGAGCTGCCGAAGGCTGCGATTTTTTGATCTTGTTTTTCAGGATCAAGATCAAAAGATCGTCCGATCGCGGCCCGAGCCTTCGGCAGCTCCTACAGTGGTCTACGCAGTTTTTGCCATTTGATCAGCAGTCTCAGCGCCAGTCCCGCATTGACCAGCGCAAACACCAGCAGCGCTACAACCACCATCACGTACAACGTGCGATCCACATCGAAATCCCACAAATCCAGCGTGCTGCTGTCGATGATGCTAACCGCAGCCGGCAAGTTGACGTAAAACAGCGCCACAAACGCGCACGTCAATGGCAATGCTCGCCAGTAGAAAGCTGCCATCACCTTGTCTCGACTGCGCTTGCGGGCCTGCGAACCTTTTTGAAATTCATCTTCAGCCAGCGCTTCATTGAGCGCCGGCCACGCCAGATTGAACATGAACGTGGTCAGGGTCAGCAGCAAGCCACTGACCGCGACGATGTCACTGAACGGCATTCAGACCCAGCGTTGCACACAGCAATGCGTGGGAATCTTCGCTGATCTCGAATTGCCCGGCGCTGCCCTTGCGTTTGGTGATGGGTTTGAAGGTCGGCTCGTTCTGGGTGATGAGCATGTTCAATTCATCGCGGATCACGTCCGAGCTGATCACCACCAGAAACACGTTTTGCGCATGCTCGGCGGACTGGATTACGGCGCGCATGCTGTGCTGCAGGATGTCGTCGAGCTGATTGCGAAAACGCGAAACGGTGTTCTTCAGCAGGGTTTTGCTTTGGCTCTGGGTCAGTTGAAAGATCGTCGAGATCTGCGATTCGGTCGGCAGGGTTTGCCCAAAGTAACTCTGAATCAGATACAGCAGGCGATCCTGTTTGGCTTCGTCCGCCCGGCTGGGCATGCCGCCCTCAACCAGCATTTTCAGGTATTCGGTCAGGCTGGCTTTGGCGATGCGCTCCAGCGCATGGGCGATTTCAGCGTCGCCGATGCGCAAGGTCTTTTTTACCGGTTCCTTTTGTTCCTGCTCGAAAGCATCGGCGTCGATCGTGAACGAGATCTGCATGAGTCGCCGCTCCGGTTATTTGTCGCTGGCGGCTGGGTAGGGATCCTGGGGCGCATCTCCTTGGCCGGTGAGCACTTTCCAGCCCTTGAGTGGGTGAGAGGCTTCGGTGAAGTCAGGGCAGGGCGGCATCGAAGTCTGCGAAGGGGCTGAATACTCTCGGCCGCAGTCCACGCAGGCCTAAATGCCAGCCGAAATGTCACTGCCGTAAGGAACGCTGTTTTTTTGCATGGGAAGATCTCCGTTGGATGAGGGGAAGATCCTATGGAGATTTGTTCTGGAGGGATGTCGGACGTTTCGCTGTGTCGCGTCAGGCTTTTCCTGCGCGCACAAAAAAGATCGCAGCCTTCGTCAGCTCCTACAGAAATTTCGCATCAACGAAATTTGCAGGCGCTGCCGCAGATTGCGATCTCCGGTGTATCAGCGATCAAGGACGCTTGCGATTGCTGATCAGCGTACCCACGCCAGTATCAGTGAAGATTTCCAGCAGAATCGCGTTCGGCACACGACCGTCGATGATCAACGAACTACCTACGCCACCCTGAACCGCTTCCAGTGCGCAGCGGATCTTCGGCAGCATGCCGCCGTAGATCGTGCCATCGGCGATCAGGTCGTCGACCTGCTGCGTGCTCAGGCCGGTCAGCACGGTGCCCGACTTGTCCATCAGGCCGGCAATGTTGGTCAGCAGCATCAGCTTTTCAGCTTTCAGTGCTTCGGCAACCTTGCCCGCCACCAGGTCGGCGTTGATGTTGTACGACTCGCCGTTCTCACCGACGCCAATCGGCGCGATGACCGGGATGAAGTTGCCTTTGACCAGCAGATTCAACAGCTCGGTATTGATGCCGACGACTTCGCCGACATGGCCGATGTCGATGATTTCCGGCTGGGTCATCTCCGGGGTCTGGCGGGAAACGGTGAGCTTCTTCGCCCGGATCAGCCCGGCATCCTTACCGGTCAGGCCGATGGCGCTGCCGCCATGGCGGTTGATCAGGTTGACGATGCTCTTGTTGACCTGACCGCCAAGGACCATTTCCACCACGTCCATGGTCGCCGCGTCGGTAACGCGCATGCCGTCGACGAAGTGGCTTTCGATCGACAGGCGCTTGAGCAGATCACCGATCTGCGGGCCGCCACCGTGCACGACCACCGGGTTGATGCCCACGGCTTTCATCAGCACGATGTCGCGGGCGAAGCCGGTTTTCAGCTCCTCGCTTTCCATCGCGTTGCCGCCGTATTTGATCACCAGGGTCTTGCCGACATAGCGTCGGATGTAAGGCAGCGCTTCGGACAGGACCTTGGCAGTGTTGGCGGCGGCTTCGCGTTCGAGGGTCATTCAGGGCTCCGGGTGGATCAGAACGGTAGTTGGAGATCAGGTGCAACGCGTTTCAGTTGGGCGTGGAACACATCCTTGATGCGTTGCAATTCAGCCTCGTCATCGGCCTCGAAGCGCAGCACCAGCACCGGTGTGGTGTTGGATGCGCGCACCAGGCCCCAGCCTTTGGCGTAATCGACACGCACGCCGTCGATGGTGGTCAGGTCGGCGCCTTCGCCCCACTGAGCATCGTGCAGTGCATCAATGATGCTGAATTTGCTCTCTTCGGTCACATGGATATTGATTTCCGGCGTGGAAATATCGTTCGGGAAGGTCGCAAACAGCTCTTCCGCGGTGGATTTTTCCTTGCTGAGGATCTCCAGCAGACGTGCGGCGCTGTAGATGCCGTCGTCGAAACCGAACCAGCGTTCCTTGAAGAAGATGTGCCCGCTCATTTCGCCGGCCAACAGTGCGCCGGATTGTTTCATTTTCTTTTTGATCAACGAGTGACCGGTCTTCCACATTAGCGGCCGACCGCCGTATTCCTTGATCAATGGCACCAGGCGACGGGTGCATTTGACGTCGAAAATGATTTCCGCGTCCGGGTTGCGTGCCACCACATCGCGGGCGAACAGCATCAGCAGACGATCCGGGTAGACGATACTGCCGGTGTTGGTCACCACGCCGACGCGGTCGCCGTCACCGTCGAAGGCCAGGCCGATATCGGCGTTGGTTTCCTTGACCTTGGCGATCAGGTCGACAAGGTTTTCCGGTTTGCCCGGATCCGGGTGATGGTTAGGGAAGTTGCCGTCGACTTCGCAGAACAGCGGGATGACTTCGCAGTTCAGCGCTTCGATCAGTTGCGGGGCGATCACGCCGGCCGCGCCGTTGCCGCAGTCGACCACGACTTTCAGGCGACGAGCGAGTTTGATGTCCTGGACGATTTCGGTGTTGTAGCGGTCGAGGATTTCGACCTGAGTGACGCTGCCCTGGCCGCTGCTCAGGTCATTGTTCTTGATGCGCTCGTGGAGCACTTGAATCTGCTCGTTGGCGAGGGTGTCGCCGGCGATGACGATTTTGAAGCCGTTGTAGTTCGACGGATTGTGGCTACCGGTGAGCATCACCCCGGACTTGCCGGCCAGCACGTTGGCGGCGTAATACAGCGCCGGCGTTGGCACCAGACCGACATCGCTGACGTGGCAACCGCTCTCGGCGATGCCGCGAATGAGTTCCGCGACCAGCTCCGGGCCGGACAGGCGGCCGTCGCGACCGACCGACACGTTCGGTTCGCCCTGGGCCAGGCTCTGCGAGCCGATGGCACGGCCGATCCAGTAGGCGGTTTCGCCGTTGAGGAATTCCGGCACGGTGCCACGAATGTCGTAGGCGCGGAAAATGCTGTCAGGCAGCTTCGGGGCGATCTTGGCGGGGGTGCTCATCTGTGGACATGCTCCATCTCGAAAAGGGCGGGACAGACCGGCGAATGATTCGACGGCAGGCTCAAACTGAAGGGTATGACGGCGTTTTCCACAGAGAGTTCGTGCTATGAAAGGGCCATGACGCCCCGGCTGGCGTGGCTTTGGGCCGGCAAAACCTTGATTTACGGTGTTAAAACCTGCTGCCGATGTAGCGCATTTTTTGTGGTGAGGGGATAAATCCCCTCACCACCATAATTTCTATCCGGTTATTTGGTGCCAGTGTGGCCAAAGCCGCCGGTACCGCGCTCGGTCTCGACAAACTCTTCAACCATTTCGAAATGTGCTTGCACTACCGGTACCAGCACCAATTGCGCCAGGCGTTCGCCGACGGTCATGGTGAAGTCGCTCTGGCCGCGGTTCCAGCAGGAGACCATCAGCGGACCCTGGTAATCGGAGTCGATCAGGCCGACCAGATTGCCCAGCACGATGCCGTGTTTGTGGCCCATGCCCGAGCGAGGCAGGATCAGTGCGGCGAGATTCGGGTCGCCGATGTACACCGACAGGCCGGTGGGAATCAGCACGGTTTCACCCGGTTTGATCACGATGTCCTGTTCCAGCATGGCGCGCAGGTCGAGGCCGGCGGAGCCCGGCGTGGCGTATTGCGGCAGCGGGAATTCGGTGCCGATGCGTGGATCGAGGATCTTGGCTTGCAAAGCGTGCATGTAAATTAAACCTGGTTCAGACGTTCGGCGATAAAAGTGACCAGTTGGCGAGCGATCTTGCTCTTGCTGGTCTGGGCGAAAACCGTGGCGTGCAGCTCACGGTCGATGACGCTGCAGGCGTTTTCTTCGCTGTTGAAACCGATGCTCGGGTTGGCGACGTCGTTGGCGACGATCAGATCGAGATTCTTGTCCTTCAGCTTGCGTGCAGCGTAGTCGAGCAGGTGTTCGGTTTCGGCGGCGAAGCCGACACTGAACGGACGGTCGGGACGGGTCGCGATGGTGGCCAGGATGTCCGGGTTACGCACCATTTGCAGGACGAAGCCGTCGCCGCTCGTAGGATCTTTCTTGAGTTTATGCGGAGCTACTACTTCCGGGCGGTAGTCCGCCACCGCTGCCGACGAGATGAACACATCGCAAGGCATGGCCGATTCGCAGGCGGCGAGCATGTCGCGGGCGCTGACCACATCGATCCGCGTCACGCGATCCGGCGTCGGCAGGTGCACCGGGCCGCTGATCAACGTCACACGGGCGCCGGCTTCCACGGCTGCTTCGGCGAGGGCAAAACCCATTTTGCCGGAGCTGTGGTTGGTGATGTAACGCACCGGGTCGATGTTTTCCTGAGTCGGGCCGGCGGTGATCACCACATGCTTGCCGGTCAGGGCCTGGCGCTGGAAGCAATCGGCGGCGAGCAGTGCCAGATCGGTGGCTTCCATCATGCGGCCCATGCCGACGTCGCCGCAGGCCTGGCTGCCCGAGGCCGGGCCGAAAGTCTTCAGGCCACGGCTCTCCAGCAGTTGCAGGTTGGCCTGGGTCGCCGGGTCGCGCCACATCGCCTGGTTCATCGCTGGTGCGACGGCAACCACGGCATCAGTGGCCAGCACCAGCGTGGTCAGCAGATCGTTGGCAATGCCTTGGGCCAGACGGGCGATCAGGTCGGCGGTGGCCGGGGCGATCAGCACCAGATCGGCCCATTTCGCCAGCTCGATATGACCCATGGCGGCTTCGGCGGCAGGGTCGAGCAAGTCGAGGTGAACCGGGTGGCCCGACAGGGCCTGCATGGTCAGCGGGGTGATGAATTCGGCGCCGCCATGGGTCATGACCACGCGCACTTCGGCACCCTGGTCGATCAGGCGGCGAACCAGATCGGCGCTCTTGTAGGCCGCAATGCCGCCGCCGACGCCCAGAACGATGCGTTTCCGATACAGCCGCTGCATAGGTCTGCCTTTCATTTCGTTGATGACGGCGGCGCGATACCCCTCCCCAGGGTTGAATCGACCGCCAAAAAGATGGGCTACGATATCACAGCGACCGCTACGGAACAGCGGCGCCCACAGACAAGGAGGTGCTATGAGTATTCGCGATTGGCCGGCGGCGGAACGGCCGCGGGAAAGGCTGTTGGAACACGGCGCAGGGAGTCTTTCGGACGCTGAGTTGTTGGCGATTTTTCTGCGCACCGGATTGCCCGGAAAAAGCGCTGTCGACCTCGCCAGACATCTGCTGACGCAATTCGGTGGCCTGCGTTTGCTGCTCGAGGCCGATCAGGACGCATTCAGCAAACAACTGGGCCTCGGCCCCGCCAAGTTCGCGCAGCTGCAAGCCGCGCAGGAAATGAGCAAGCGCCATCTGGCCGAGCGCTCACGACAGAAACCGGCACTGGAGAACCCTCAGGTCGTCCGCGATTACCTCAAGGCGATGCTGCGGCATGAGCCGCACGAGGTGTTCGGCTGCCTGTTTCTCGATTCAAAGCACCAGGTGCTGAATTTCGAGGCGCTGTTTCGCGGCTCGATCGACAACACCAGCGTGCATCCTCGGGAGGTGGTGAAGCGCGCGCTGGCCAATAACGCCGCAGCGGTGATCCTGTGTCACAACCACCCGTCCGGCAACACCGATCCGAGTCAGGCCGATCGGCTGCTGACCAAGCGCCTGCAGAAAGCGCTGGAGCTGATTGACGTGCGAGTGCTCGATCACTTCATCATCGGCGACGGCGAGCCGCTGTCGATGGCGGAGTGTGGTTGGATGTAGTTCTCGGCGCCGATTCTGGACCTTGTGGGAGCGAGCCTGCTCGCGAAGGCGTTTTATCAGTCAGCATCATTGTTTGCTGAAAGACCGCTTTCGCGAGCGGGCTCGCTCCCACAGATTGTTTCCATCCACCGGTGTGTCAGGCAGGTTATTTGAGGCTGATCTTGGAATAATCCTGCCGGCCAAACGGGCTGACGGAATAACCCTGAACATCCTTGCGCGTCAAAGCGTAGGCCGTCGGGTGCGCCAGTGGCAGCCACAATGCCTGCTGCTGGATCTGCGCTTGTGCCTGCTCATACAGCTTGGTGCGCACGCCTTGCTCGCTAGTGGTCTTGCCGGCGCTGATCAGCTTGTCCAGATCGGCGTTGCAGTACCGGGCGAAGTTGGTCCCGGACTTCACTGCTGCGCAGGAAAACTGCGGGGTGAGGAAGTTGTCCGGGTCGCCGTTGTCACCGGCCCAGCCCATGAACAGCAGATCATGTTCGCCGGCCTTGGCGCGACGAATCAGCTCGCCCCATTCGATCACACGAATTTCTGCCTGGATGCCGATCTCGGCCAGATCCGACTGCAGCATCTGAGCGCCGAGGCTTGGGTTCGGGTTGAGCAGGCTGCCCGATGGCCGCGTCCAGATCGTGGTCTGGAAGCCGTCCTTCAAGCCGGCCTTGGCCAGCAGCGCCTTGGCCTTGGCCACGTCGTGCGGATAGCCCGGCAGGTTCTTGGCATAGCTCCAGGTGTTCGGTGGGTATGGCCCATTGGCTGCCTCGGCGGTGTCTTCGAACACGGCTTTGATGTAGTTGGCCTTGTCGAAGGCGAGGTTGATCGCCTGGCGCACTTCCGGCTTGTCCAGCGGCGGATGCTGGCTGTTAATGCCCACGAAAGCGGTCATGAACGCGTCAGTCTTTTCGACTTTCAGTGTCGGTTCCTTCAGCGCTGCCTGTACATCCAATGGTTTCGGCGACAGGGCGATCTGGCACTCATTGCGCCGCAGCTTTTGCAGGCGCACGTTGGCGTCCGGCGTGATGGCGAAGATCAACGGGTCGACGGCAGGCTTGCCATGGAAATAATCCGGGTTGGCCTTGTAGCGAATCGCCGCGTCTTTCTGGAAGCGATTGAACACGAACGGACCGGTGCCGATCGGCTGGCTGTTGAGTTTGTCGGTGGCGCCGGCCTTCATCAGTTTGTCGGCGTATTCGGCGGAATAGATCGAGGCGAAACCCATGCTCAGGGTCGCGAGGAAGGTCGAATCCGGATGATCAAGCGTGAAACGCACGGTCAGCGGGTCGAGGGCGTCGATCTTCTTGATCAGGCTTGGCAGTTGCATCGACTGCGCATGGGGGAAGCCGCTCTGCGCGACTTTGTGCCACGGGTTGGCCGGGTCGAGCATGCGGTCGAAGCTGAATTTTACGTCTTCGGCACTCAGCTCGCGGCTCGGCTTGAAGTAATCGGTTGTGTGAAATTTCACCTGCGGGTGCAGTTTGAACACATAGGTGAGGCCGTCGGTGCTGACTTCCCAGCTGTCGGCAAGGCTCGGAATGACCTTGCCGCTGGCGGTGTCGAAATCCACCAGGCGGTTCATCAATACGTCAGCCGAAGCATTGGTGGTGGTCAGTGAGTTGTACTGCACCACGTCGAACCCTTCAGGGCTGGCCTCGGTGCACACGCTCAACGCGGCGGCCTGGGCAAGGGGGCTCAGCAGGAGCGGGGCGAGCAACAGGGGTAGGGCAGCGAGGCGCATGGTCGGTTTCCTTTACAGATCGAAGGCCCATCTGCAAGTGCAGTCTGGAAAAGTCCTACCCTAGAGCTCTGAATTGCAAATGACTATCCCCTTTTTGCATTTTCAGGCGCACTCTTGCGCGGTTTCGAGCGTGGGCCGCCCGATGAAAAGTCTGAATCGCCTGTAGGACGGGATTTCTGCGACGAGTGGTCAAAACTGGCCGCAGCCTTTGTCCAAGGCGTCTGCGGCGGAAAAAATCGCCCTTTTGCCGATTGATTGCACACCGATTGTTGTTGCACCCCGGTCTTTCTGGTATAAAGCAGCGCTCTTTTCTAGGGGCCCGGTTCCTTCACTGTAGGTGTAGCCGGTAAGACCTCTAAAGAAACGCGGCGCCTGGCGCCAAATGACTGAGAGATTAAGCGGCCAACCCATGCCGGGTTGGGCATGTGGTTTTAGAGGGCTGAGGCATGTCGAGAGTATGTCAAGTTACCGGTAAGGGTCCGGTGACTGGGAATAACATTTCCCACGCAAACAACAAAACCCGTCGTCGTTTCCTGCCGAACCTGCAGCATCACCGCTTCTGGGTTGAAGAAGAGAAACGTTTTGTGCGTCTGCGCGTATCTGCCAAAGGCATGCGTATCATCGACAAGCGTGGCATCACTGTCGTGCTCGCCGAACTTCGCCGCGATGGCAAGATTTAAGGGAGCTAATCATGCGTGAATTGATTCGTTTGATCTCGAGCGCCGGTACTGGTCACTTCTACACTACCGACAAGAACAAGCGTACTACCCCGGACAAAATCGAGATCAAGAAATATGATCCGGTTGTTCGCAAGCACGTGATGTACAAGGAAGGCAAAATCAAGTAATTGATTTTTCCTGACTGCGAAAAAGGCCCGTATCGTGAGATACGGGCCTTTTTTTTGCCTTGGATTCTGCGGTGACCGGTTGGGCCTTATCGCTGGCAAGCCAGCTCCCACATTGATTGCCGGTCTTCACAGAACCTGTGTCATGCACAAAACCTGTGGGAGCTGGCTTGCCAGCGATGAGGGCCGATCAGCCAGCAAACATCTCAAGCCTTCTGTTCAAAGATCACATAAACCTTGCGGCAAGCCTCCAGCACTTCCCAGGTGCCGCGAAAACCCGCCGGGATCACGAAGCGATCGCCAACGCGCAAGGTCTTGGCATTGCCATCGCTGTCACGCAATACCGAAACCCCCTGCAGAATCTCGCAGTACTCATTCTCGGTGTAATTCACCGTCCACTGGCCCACCGCGCCTTCCCACACACCAACACCCATTTGCCCACAAGGGCTGTCGTATTGATGAAACACCGCTTGCTCAGGGTCGCCTTTGAGCACTTTCGCCGGGTCCGGGCGATAACGCTCGACTTCGCTGCTGGCGAGGCTGATGTCGACGACGTTCTGGATGTTCATTGTTGTTTTCTCCGTTAATGACGGCGCGTTGGCTGGAATGGGCCAAAGTCTATGTTTATTAAAATGAACACCGCAAGGCCGTATGGCCAGCTTATGTCAAATATATTGAAACAAACCCGGTCGCTGGTTTAGGGTGGCGGGTGCCTCGGGCCGAAAGTGCAGGCTGGCCGGGCAGAATTCTTGAACAGCGCCGCAGCGCTTGCGGTGCCCGTATTCAATAAGAGGAGGACACCCGAATGACCACCCTGACTCGTGCCGACTGGGAACAACGCGCCCGCGATCTGAAAATCGAAGGCCGCGCCTTCCTGAATGGCGAATACACCGACGCCGTTTCCGGCGAAACCTTCGAATGCATCAGCCCGGTCGATGGCCGCCTGCTCGGCAAGATCGCCAGCTGTGACGCCGCCGATGCTGACCGTGCCGTGGAAAACGCTCGCGCTACTTTCAATTCCGGCGTCTGGTCGCGCCTGGCGCCGACCAAACGCAAAGCCACCATGATCCGCTTCGCCAGCCTGCTGAAACAGCACGCCGAAGAACTCGCGCTGCTGGAAACTCTCGACATGGGCAAGCCGATCAGCGATTCGCTGTACATCGACGTGCCGGGCGCGGCGCAGGCGCTGAGCTGGAGCGGAGAGGCGATCGACAAGATCTACGACGAAGTCGCCGCGACCCCACATGATCAACTGGGCCTGGTGACTCGCGAGCCGGTGGGCGTGGTCGGCGCTATCGTGCCGTGGAACTTCCCGCTGATGATGGCTTGCTGGAAACTCGGCCCGGCGCTGTCGACCGGCAACTCGGTGATCCTCAAGCCGTCGGAAAAATCGCCGCTGACCGCCATCCGTATCGCTGCGCTGGCCATTGAAGCCGGGATTCCGAAAGGCGTGCTCAATGTGCTGCCGGGCTATGGCCACACCGTCGGCAAGGCGCTGGGTCTGCATAATGATGTCGACACGCTGGTCTTCACCGGCTCGACCAAGATCGCCAAGCAACTGATGGTCTACGCCGGCGAATCGAACATGAAGCGTGTCTGGCTGGAAGCCGGCGGCAAGAGCCCGAACATCGTCTTCGCCGATGCGCCGGATCTGCAGGCCGCCGCTGAATCCGCCGCCAGCGCCATCGCCTTCAACCAGGGCGAAGTCTGCACCGCCGGTTCGCGTCTGCTGGTCGAGCGCTCGATCAAGGACAAATTCCTGCCGATGGTGATCGAGGCGCTGAAAACCTGGAAGCCCGGCAATCCGCTGGACCCGGCGACCAACGTCGGTGCGCTGGTCGATACCCAGCAGATGAACACCGTGCTGTCGTACATCGAATCCGGCCATAGCGATGGCGCCAAACTGGTCGCCGGCGGCAAGCGCATCCTCCAGGAGACCGGTGGCACTTACGTCGAGCCAACCATTTTCGATGGTGTGAGCAATGCGATGAAGATTGCTCAGGAAGAGATTTTCGGCCCAGTGTTGTCGGTGATCGCTTTCGACAGCGCCGAAGAAGCCATCCAGATTGCCAACGACACGCCATACGGTCTGGCCGCAGCGGTGTGGACCCAGGACATCTCCAAGGCGCATCTGACTGCCAAGGCCCTGCGCGCCGGTAGCGTGTGGGTCAACCAGTACGATGGTGGCGACATGACCGCGCCGTTCGGTGGCTTCAAGCAGTCGGGCAACGGTCGCGACAAATCGCTGCACGCCTTCGACAAGTACACCGAGCTGAAGGCGACGTGGATCAAGCTGTAAGACGTTAGCGAGCCCGGTCACTCCGGGCTTCCTGACCAAACAGAGATCCCCTGTGGGAGCGAACTCTGTGGTGAGGGGATTTATCCCCGTTTGGCTGCGAAGCAGTCGCTAAACCATTGCACGAGGTGTACCTGGTACATCGTGGTTGCAGGTTTTGGGGCCGCTGCGCGACCCAACGGGGATAAATCCCCTCGCCACAGGGGCTCGCTCCCACAGTGATTTTGTGGTGCATATAAAAATATCCACAGGAGCGTGGAACATGCGGTGGGCGACGTATTTCGCCGTGTTGGCGTCTGTCTTGAGTGTCGGTCTGGCCCTGGGGGTCAGCATGCCGCTGGTGTCGTTGCGTCTGGAGGGCTGGGGCTACGGCTCGTTCGCCATCGGTGTGATGGCAGCCATGCCGGCAATCGGCGTGCTGCTCGGGGCGAAGGTTTCCAGCCATCTCGCTGCGTATTTCGGCACGGCGAACCTGATGCGCCTGTGCCTGTGGGCCGGGGCATTGTCGATCGGCCTGCTGGCGCTGCTGCCGAGTTATCCGATCTGGTTGCTGCTGCGGTTGCTGATCGGTGTGATCCTGACCATCGTGTTCATTCTTGGCGAGAGCTGGATCAATCAGCTGGTGGTCGAGCAGTGGCGCGGGCGTCTGGTGGCGCTGTATGGCAGCAGCTATGCGCTGAGCCAGCTGTCCGGTCCGTTGCTGCTGGGTGCGCTGGGTACCGAGCATGATTACGGTTTCTGGGTCGGGGTCGGTCTGCTGACGCTCTCGCCTTTCCTGCTGCTGGGGCGCAGCGGCGCGCCGAGCAGCGAGGCCAACAGCGTCACGTTTGGCGATCTGTGGGGCTTTGCCCGTGAGCTGCCGGCGATTGCCTGGGCGGTGTCATTGTTCGCCGCGTTCGAAGCGATGATCCTGACGCTGCTGCCGGTGTACTGTCTGCAACAGGGGTTCACCGCCGAAATCGCGCTGGCCATGGTCAGCACCGTGGTGGTCGGCGATGCGCTGCTGCAATTGCCGATTGGCGCCCTGGCCGATTACCTGTCGCGGCGCACGCTGTTTGCCGGGTGCGCGGTAGTGTTAATGCTGTCGAGTCTGGCCATTCCAATGCTGCTCGACACGCTGCTGATCTGGCCGCTTTGGGTGCTGTTCGGCGCCAGTGCTGGCGGCTTGTTTACCCTGTCGCTGATTCTGATTGGCGAGCGTTATCGTGACGATGCGCTGGTGCGTGCCAATGCGCATATTGCCCAGTTGTGGGGTGTCGGTTGTCTGGTCGGGCCGTTGGCGGCGGGGGCGGGGAGTCAGTGGATCAACGGGCATGCGTTGCCACTGTTGATGGCGGCTGGGGCTTTCGGGTTGGTTATCCTGTTGTTGCGCCAGGGCGCCTTCGGCAAAATCCAGACTGCTTGAGATCAAAAGATCGCAGCCTTCGGCAGCTCTTACAGGGCAAACGCATTTCCAACTGTAGGAGCTGCCGAAGGCTGCGATCTTTGCTTTTTACAGCATCCGCTCCAGGCCGACGCTGGTGCTGAACCATGAGTTGAAGCGCCGCCACCAGCTCCCCGGCTCCTTGGTCAGGGTGTGCATCTGGCCGTTGTCTTCGGTGACCCAGACGACCTTGCCGTCCTCGAGTTTCGCCTGATAACTCAAGGTCGGCGCCATGCCTTGCAGTGCCAGTGCGCGCACATGCTCGGCCAGTTCCGGGCTGTCGACCAGGACGCCGACTTCGGTGTTCCACAGCACCGAGCGCGGGTCGAAATTGAACGAACCGATAAACGATTTGCGTCGATCAAAGATCATCGCCTTGCTGTGCAGGCTGGAATCCGAGCCGCGAAACGACTTGCTGTAAAACACGCGTGGCCCGCTGCCGTAGTTATCCCCAGGCTGGCGGCGCAACTCATAGAGTTTCACTCCGTGTTCAAGCAACGCCTTGCGATAGGGCGCGTAACCGCCATGCACCGCCGGCACGTCAGTGGCCTCCAGTGAATTGGTCAGCAGGCTCACGGAGACCCCGGCATCGGCGCGCCCGGTCAGATAGACCAGCCCTGGCTGACCCGGCACGAAGTAGGCGGAAATCATGATCAGCTCTTTGCTGACGCCGGTCAGTTCCGGCGCCAGTTGCGTGGTCAGCAGCAGATGCGGATCGGGTTCGCCCTTGGACAGGACCTTGCTCGGCGCATCCCACAAGGCCTGGTTCCAGGCCCAGATCAGCTCTCTGCGCCAGATGTCCATGCGCGGGTCGGTGGTGAACTTCATCAACTGCTGATACAGCGCGTGGTTCTGCTTGCGGGTTTCTTCCAGCGACTCTTCCAGGCGCGTGCGCGTGTTTTGCAGGTCGGCGGCGGTCGGTTGGCTGGAGAGGAATTCGTCGATCGGCTTGCTCAGCGCGCTGTTCCAGTACTGGTCGAAACTGTGTCCGAGCTGCTCGGCCACCGGGCCGATGCTGAGCATGTCGATGTCGGTGAAATTCAGGTTGGCTTCGGCGTCGAAATATTCATCGCCCAGATTGCGCCCGCCGACGATGGCCGCGCTGTTGTCCGCCAGCCACAACTTGTTGTGCATGCGCCGGTGCTGCACGGACAGATTGAACAGTCGCCCGGCCGCGCGTGTTACGCCGGTGCTGCGTCCCAGGTGCAACGGATTGAACAAACGAATCTGGATCTGCGGATGTGCCGCAAGGGTCGCGATGATCTGGTCGAGGCCGTCGCTGGTGGTGTCGTCGAGCAGGATGCGCACGCGCACGCCACGGTCGGCCGCCTTCAACACTTCCTCCACCAGCATCCGCGTGCTGATGCCGTCGTGGACGATGTAGTACTGCAAATCGAGGCTGACCTGGGCGTGACGAATCAGCTCGGCCCTGGCAGTAAACGCCTCGCCGCTGTCGGAGAGCAGGCGAAACCCTGACTGCCCCTTGTAGGGCGCGGCCTGCGCCTGGATCGAACGGCCGAAGCTGGATTGCGAAGCTGGCAAAGCCTGGCTCGGTTCGCGCGGTACATCAAGGCTGGCGCAGCCGCTGAGGAACGAGGCGAGTATCAGTAAAGCGAGTAGGGGCTGTCTGAAGCTCACGTAGGGTCGTTCCGGTTGGCGGCTGAGGTCGGCAATTTGGACGCCGGGCGCGCAAAAAAGGTCAGTCGGTCTCAGCGAGTAATTTGATTGCTGCAGCGCCGACCTTGCGCACCGCTTCTTCGATCTGCGCTGTTGGTTTGGCAGCGTAGTTCATACGCAGACAATTGCGGTACTTGCCCGAGGCGGAAAAGATGCTGCCGACAGCAATCTGTACGCCCTGATCGTGCAGCGCGCGATTCAGTTTCAGCGTGTCGAAACCTTCCGGCAGTTCCACCCAGAGCATGAAGCTGCCTTGCGGGCGACTGGCGCGAGTGCCGGCGGGAAAGTAGCGGGTCACCCAATCGATCATCGCGTCACGATTGCGTTGGTACTGCATGCGCATGCGCCGCAAGTGCGGCTCGAAATGGCCGGCCTTGATGAATTCGGCGATAGCGATCTGCGGTTGTGGTGCGGTCGAGCCGGTGCTGATGTATTTCATGTGCAGCACTCGCTCCAGATATCGGCCCGGCGCCACCCAGCCGATGCGCAGCCCCGGCGCCAGGGTCTTGGAGAACGAGCTGCACAGCAACACGCGGCCGTCTTCGTCGAAGGATTTGATCGTACGCGGGCGCGGGTAGGTATAGGCCAGCTCGCCATACACATCGTCTTCGATGATCGCCACGTCGAAACGCTGGGCGAGCGTCAACAACGCGCGTTTGCGCGACTCGGGCATGACGTAGCCGAGCGGGTTGTTGCAGTTTGGGGTGAGCTGAATGGCCTTGATCGGCCACTGTTCCAGCGCCAGTTCCAGGGCGTCGAGGCTGATCCCGGTGAGCGGGTCGGTGGGGATTTCCAGGGCTTTCATGCCCAGGCCTTTGAGGGTCTGCATGGCGCCGTGGAAACTCGGCGAGTCCACCGCGACGATGTCGCCCGGCTCGCAGATCGCGTGGATGCTGGTGGACAGCGCTTCGTGGCAGCCAGTGGTGATCACCAGATCGCTGGCGCTCAACTGGCAGCCGGAATCAAGCATCAGCCGTGCGATCTGTTCGCGCAGTTCGAGGTTGCCGTGGATGTTGTCGTAATACAGACCAGGCATGTCCTGCCGCCGACTGATTCGCGCCAGCCCACGCAGCAGCGGCTTCATGGTGGGTGAGCCGACGTCGGGCATGCCCCGACCCAATTGCACGACGTCCTTGCGCGGTACGGCGCGAATGAGTTCCAGCACCTGATCCCATTGCGAAATCTCTACCGGCCGTTGCGCGGGGCGGCCTACTGCGGGCAGCTCCGGCAATTCGCGTCCTACGGGGACAAAATAGCCGGACTTGGGTTTTGGCGTGGCCAGACCGCTGTCTTCAAGCACGCGATACGCCTGCTGCACCGTGCTCAGACTGACTCCGTGTTCGACGCTCAAGGCACGCACCGACGGCAAGCGGTCGCCGGGACGATAGAAGCCTTGTTCGATGCGGGTGCCGAGCAATTCGGCGAGGTTTACATACAGAGTCATGGTGGCCTCGGTGCGTCTTGGTGAAAACCAGTACAGATGCGGCAAAAATCAATCATTCAGTCGGCGAATCGGCAAATCTGTATGGATTTAATACTGGTTCTTTGAGTCTGTAATGGTTTTGCTCGCCCGCGCATCATGGAATCTCTGGCTACCCAAGTAAACAGGAGCAACGAAAATGAACGGCTTGAGCGATGTGCGGCTGACGTTACACAGTCAGGAACTGGCGGCAGGGCAAAAGGACAACGCGCGCAATCTGCTGCGTAATGCGCCGTCCGGCCTCAGTCGCTGGGAGCTGTTCTGGCATCGTCTGCACACGCGCAAGGCGTTGCTCGGCCTGACACCGGAGCAGCTCAAGGATGTCGGGTTGACGCGGGAGCAGGCAAGGGAGGAGGGGTTGAAGCCGTTCTGGCGGATATGAATACCGCAGAGCGTTCCCATGCTCTGCGTGGGAACGCCGGCCCGGACGCTCTGCGTCCGCTGTGACGCAGAGCGTCACTGGATGCATTCCCGCGCGGAGCGTGGGAACGATCCTGATTCGTCAGACCAACTCTTTCAGCCGATGCCACAACATCCCCAACGCCAACAACGGCGAGCGCAAGTGCTTACCGCCGGGGAAGGTGATGTGCGGCACCTTGGCGAACAGATCAAAGCCGCCGCCGTGCTGCCCGCTGATTGCTTCGGCCAGCAGCTTGCCGGCCAGGTGTGTGGCATTCACTCCGTGGCCCGAATAAGCCTGGGCGAAATACACGTTCGGCTGGTCGGCGAGCCGGCCAATCTGCGGCAAGCGGTTGGCACCGATGCCGATCATCCCGCCCCACTGATAATCGATTTTCACCTCGGCCAGTTGCGGGAACACTTCAAGCATCTTCGGTTGCATATAGGCGCCGATGTCTTTCGGATCGCGCCCTGAATAATGGCAGGCGCCACCAAACAACAAACGTCGATCCGCCGAGAGCCGGTAGTAATCGAGCGCCACCCGCTGGTCGCAGACCGCCATGTTCTGCGGCAGCAGGTTGTGCGCCTGCTCTGCGCTCAACGGTTCGGTGGCGATGATGTAGCTGCCGGCGGGCAGGACCTTGCCGCTCAGTTGCGGGTTGAGGTCATGGAGATAGGCATTGCAGCCCAACACCAGAGTCTTCGCCCGCACCGAGCCTAGCGCGGTGTGCACCTTCACTTCGGGGCCGTAATCGATGCGCGTCACTGCCGATTGCTCGAACAACTGCACGCCCAGTTGCTGCGCCGCTGCCGCTTCGCCCATCGCCAGATTCAGCGGGTGCAGATGCCCGGAACCCATGTCGATCAAACCGCCGACATAGCGCTTGGAACCGACCACGGTGTGCATTTCACTGGCCTGCAACAGACGGGTTTCGTAGCGATAACCCAGGCTGCGGAGTTCTTCGGCATCTTCGGCAAAACCGTCGAGATCGGAAGGCTTGTTGGCGAGGTCGCAGTAGCCCCAGGTCAGATCGCAGGCAATGCCGAAACGCTCGACGCGGTGACGGACAATCTCCACCGCTTCCAGGCCCATGAGTTTCATTTCGCGCACGCCCTCGGCACCGATGACATTGGCGAACTGATCAAGGCCGTGACCGACACCGCGAATCAACTGCCCGCCGTTGCGACCGCTGGCGCCCCAGCCGATCCTGTGCGCTTCCAGCAACACCACGCTGAAACCGCGTTCGGCCAGTTCCAGCGCCGTGTTCAACCCGGAAAAGCCACCGCCGACCACGCAGACATCCGCCACCACCTCGCCTTGCAGCACGGGATGGTCAGGCTGCGGCAGGCTGCTGGCGGCGTAATAAGAGGCAACGTGGGGTTGGCTCGCGGTGGTCGGGGCGCGGGCGGTCATGGGCATCATCCAACGGCTGAGTGTCGAGAAAATTTGACGGAGCATAAGCCGCGCGCCCGAACGTGGGCAACATCGGTCGGCCTGCGGTGTCTGGATCCGGACTTTTGCGGCACAATCATCAGCCCGCCACTTTGGTCACCGTTTCGATGAGCTGCAACAGTCAGAAAATCCGCACCCTGCGTCAGCAGATCCCCACGTTCGACTGCGTGCCGGGCTGCCACGACTGCTGCGGCCCGGTGACCACGTCGCCCGAGGAAATGGCCCGGCTGCCGCGCAAATCCCGCGCCGAGCAGGATGCCGCGCTGGAAGAACTCAACTGTGTGCACCTGGGGCCGAATGGCTGCACGGTGTATGAAGAGCGGCCGCTGATCTGTCGATTGTTTGGTACGACCAAGACCCTGCCGTGCCCGAACGAGCGGCGGCCGGTGGAGTTGATACATCCACGGGTCGAGAAGCAGATTTTCGAGTACATGGCGGCGAATCGGCAGGTGTTGGTGTAAGTGATCGTTCCCACGCTCTGCGTGGGAATGCCTCTTCGGACGCTCCGCGTTCGGCCTTTGGGACGCAGAGCGTCCGAAGAGGCATTCCCACGCAGAGCGTGGGAACGATCATTGCGGTGATCAGTCCGGAATCGGCAGGCAAAGGCTCTCTTTCACCTCTTCCATGACGATATAGCTCTTCGATTCACGCACATGTGGCAGCTTCAACAGAATGTCGCCGAGCAGTTTGCGGTACGAGGCCATCTCGGAAATCCGCGCCTTCACCAAATAGTCGAAATCTCCTGAGACCAAATGGCACTCCAGCACATGCGGCAGCTTCAGCACCGCGCGGCGGAACTCTTCGAATGTGTCACCGGATTTGTAGTCGAGGCTTATCTCGACGAACACCAGCAGGCTACCCTTCAAATGCTGCGGATTGAGCCGGGCGTTGTAGCCCATGATGATCCCCTCGCGCTCCAGACGCCGCACGCGCTCGGTGCACGGCGTGGTCGAGAGGCCGACCTTTTCCCCGAGTTCGGTAAAGGAAATCCGCCCGTCCGCCTGGAGGATGCGCAGGATGTTGCGGTCGATCTTGTCCAGCTCACGTTTGGTCTGAGTGTTAGTACGCATAGGGGATGCGCCTCCGTGAAAAGGGTTTTTGCCGAGAATTGTCGCCAAATATAGGCGCTTATATAGTGAAAAGCACTGGCATTTCTTTTTTACACTGCGCCCATCATTGCTCTAACAAACAGTTCGGCGAAAAGCCGCGATGAGGGATTGAAAATGCGCGTCATGGTCTTGGGTAGCGGCGTCATCGGTACCGCCAGTGCTTACTATCTGGCCCGTGCCGGGTTTGAAGTGGTGGTGGTCGACCGGCAGCCTGCTGCGGCCATGGAGACCAGTTTCGCCAACGCCGGCCAGGTCTCGCCGGGTTATGCCTCGCCGTGGGCCGCGCCGGGCGTGCCGCTCAAGGCCATCAAGTGGCTGCTGCAACGCCATGCGCCATTGGCGATCAAGGCCACCGCTGATATCGACCAATACCTGTGGATGGCGCAAATGCTGCGCAACTGCACCGCCAGCCGTTACGCGGTGAACAAGGAGCGCATGGTGCGTCTGTCCGAGTACAGCCGCGACTGCCTCGACGAATTGCGCGCCGAGACCGGCATTGCCTACGAAGGCCGCAGCCTCGGCACCACGCAGTTGTTCCGCACCCAGGCGCAACTGGATAACGCCGCCAAAGACATTGCCGTACTGAAAGAATCCGGCGTGCCGTTTGAAGTTCTCGACCGCGCCGGTATTGCCCGCGTCGAGCCGGCGCTGGCAGGCGTGACCGACATTCTCGCCGGTGCGCTGCGCCTGCCCAACGACCAGACCGGCGACTGCCAGATGTTCACCACGCGCCTCGCCGAAATGGCGCGCAAGCTCGGCGTGGAATTCCGTTTCGGCCAGGACATTCAAAAGCTCGATTACGCCGGTGATCGCATCAACGGTGTGTGGATCGACGGCAAGCTGGAAACCGCTGACCGCTACGTGCTGGCGCTCGGCAGCTACTCGCCGCAGCTGCTCAAGCCGTTGGGCATCAAGGCCCCGGTATATCCGCTCAAGGGTTACTCGCTGACCGTGCCGATCACCAACCCGGACATGGCGCCGACGTCGACCATTCTCGACGAGACCTACAAGGTCGCGATCACCCGCTTCGACAACCGCATCCGCGTCGGCGGTATGGCCGAGATTGCCGGTTTTGACCTGTCGCTTAACCCGCGTCGGCGCGAAACCCTGGAGATGATCGTCAACGACCTTTATCCTCAGGGCGGCAATCTGGCCGAGGCGAGTTTCTGGACCGGCCTGCGTCCGACCACGCCGGACGGTACGCCGATCGTTGGCGCCACGCCGTTCAAGAATCTGTTCCTCAACACTGGTCACGGTACGCTCGGCTGGACCATGGCCTGCGGTTCCGGCCGTTTGCTCGCCGACCTGATGGCGAAGAAAAAGCCGCAGATCAGCGCCGAAGGCCTCGATATTTCCCGTTACGGCAACCAGACCCAGGAGTCCGCAAAACATGTCAATCCAGCGCCAGCTCACCAATGAGCGCATGAGTCAGATCGTCAGCCACAACGGCACCGTGTATCTGGCCGGGCAGGTCGGCGACGACTTCGACGCCGGAATTGAACAGCAGACCCGCGAGGTGCTCGCCAATATCGAGCGCCTGCTCGATCTGGCCGGGACGGACAAGCAGCATCTGTTGTCGGCGACGATCTACCTGAACGACATTGAAGCGCACTTCGCCGGGATGAACGCGGTGTGGGACCAGTGGCTGCCAAAAGGCGCCGCACCGGCCCGTGCCACCGTCGAAGCGAAGATGGCCAAGCCGAGCATTCTGGTGGAGATCTCCATCGTCGCCGCGCTGCCATAACGTTTTACAGATCCCTCTCCCGGTGCTGTTGGCGGTTCACGCCGTCAGTCAGCGCCGGTTTTTCTTCCCATGACCGCCCAGAAGTCTGCCGCCATGCGTCCTGCCCGTGCCCTGATCGACCTTCAAGCCCTGCGCCACAACTACCGAATTGCCCGCGAAGTCACCGGCGCCAAGGCGCTCGCCGTGATCAAGGCGGACGCCTACGGCCATGGCGCGGTGCGTTGCGCCCAGGCGCTGGAAGCCGAGGCGGATGGTTTTGCCGTGGCCTGCATCGAAGAAGCATTGGAGCTGCGCGCTGCCGGAATTCGCGCGCCGGTACTGCTGCTGGAAGGCTTCTTCGAAGCCGATGAGCTGGCGTTGATCGCCGAGCATGATTTCTGGTGCGTGGTGCATTCGCTGTGGCAGCTCGAAGCGATCGAACAGGCAGTCCTGAGCAAACCGATCACGGTGTGGCTCAAGCTCGATTCCGGCATGCACCGCGTCGGCCTGCATCCGAAAGATTACCCAGCGGCGTACCAGCGTCTGCTGGCCAGCGGCAAAGTGGCGAAAATCGTGCTGATGAGCCACTTCGCCCGCGCTGATGAACTGCATGCGCAAAGCAGCACCGAGCAGGTCGCGGTGTTCGAAGCGGCGCGTCAGGGTCTGGCGGCGGAAGTCAGCCTGCGCAACTCGCCAGCCGTGCTCGGTTGGCCAGAAATTCAAAGCGACTGGGTACGCCCGGGCATCATGCTCTACGGCGCGACCCCGTTCGAAGAAGCCAACGCAGTGGCCGAACGCCTGCAACCGGTGATGACCCTCGAATCGAAAGTCATCAGCGTGCGTGAATTGCCGGCCGGCGAGCCGATCGGCTATGGCGCCAGATTCATCACCGACAAGCCGATGCGCATCGGCGTGGTCGCCATGGGCTACGCCGACGGTTACCCGCGTCAGGCGCCGACCGGCACGCCGGTGCTGGTGGCCGGCAAACTCAGCCGCCTGCTGGGGCGTGTGTCGATGGACATGCTCTGCATCGACCTGACCGACATACCGGAAGCGGGCCTCGGTTCCAACGTCGAACTGTGGGGCAAAAACATCCTCGCCAGCGATGTGGCGAAGTGGGCCGATACCATCCCGTATCAGATCTTCTGCAACCTGAAACGTGTGCCAAGGCTCTATTCCGAGGGTTGACGCCGCTGCGGGGGCCAAGTGTTGTAAATACTGAACGCTGTCGCCATGATAACGCTCAATATTCTTACAACATCAGGAGGCTCCCGCCTTGGACGTCGGTGAACGACTGCAATCGATCCGCAAGCTCAAAGGGCTTTCCCAGCGTGAACTCGCCAAACGCGCGGGCGTCACCAACAGCACCATTTCGATGATCGAAAAGAACAGCGTCAGCCCATCGATCAGTTCGCTGAGAAAGGTGCTCGGCGGCATTCCCATGTCGATGGTCGAGTTCTTTTCCGAAGAGATCCTGCAGGACCAGCCGACCCAGATCGTCTACAAGGCCAATGAGCTGATCGACATCTCCGACGGCGCCGTGACCATGAAACTGGTCGGCCGCGCCCACCCGAGCCGCGCCATCGCCTTCCTCAACGAAATCTATCCGCCGGGCGCCGACACTGGCGAAGAAATGCTCACCCACGAGGGCGAGGAAACCGGAATTCTGGTCGAAGGCCGCCTCGAACTGGTGGTGGGTCTGGAAACTTTTATCCTCGAAGCCGGCGACAGCTACTATTTTGAAAGTACCAAGCCGCATCGTTTCCGTAACCCGTTCGACGTGCCGGCGCGACTAATCAGCGCAGCCACGCCGGCGAATTTCTAAGCAGAAGGCGCCAAGCCAATACGGCAAAGGCCCCAGAACCGTTTTACCGATGGGCAACAAGACCCCTCTAACCATGGGGTTGTTTCAGTACAGCGGCCTACCCGCTATACTTGCGCCCGCCTGCGAACCGTGGCCGCAGGCGTGAATAGCCACCATTGAGGGTGAACGCGTGAACCTAATTATGAAAATGCTGGCTGCACCAGCAACCGTACTGGCCCTCTGGGCTGTCAGCGCTCAAGCTGCGACAAATGACGACATCGCCAAGCGCCTCGAGCCCGTCGGCCAGGTGTGTGTTCAAGGGCAGGAATGCAAGGGTATGGAAGTGGCTGCTACCGCTGGCGGTGGCGGGGGAGCAAAGGCCCCTAAAGACGTGATCGCCAAGCACTGCAACGCTTGTCACGGCACGGGCCTGCTCGGCGCGCCGAAGATCGGCGACAAGGCAGCCTGGAAGGAACGGGCCGATCATCAGGGTGGTCTGGACGGCATCCTCGCCAAGGCCATCACCGGCATCAACGCCATGCCGCCAAAAGGCACCTGCGCCGATTGCTCCGATGAAGAGCTCAAGGGCGCGATCAAAGAGATGTCCGGTCTGTAATCAGCGCCGGCTTTGAAAAAAAACCGTCTTCGGACGGTTTTTTTGTGTCTGTGGTTTCTGGTTTCCGATTCATTCAGGCCCTGATCCCTCCAAACCAAACACTGTCCTTTGCAGCAAACTCAAGGCAATCTCGGTCTACCCCTATCAACAGAACGGGCGGGAGGCTTCAGATGGTGCAGTTGTGTTCGATCGAACAGGCGGTGGACGATGTGCTGGCGCGTTTGCCTGCGCACATCCACATGGGCCTGCCGCTGGGGTTGGGCAAGCCGAATCACTTCGTTAACGCGCTATACCGGCGCATCAAGGAGCTGCCCGAGCGGCAGCTGACGATCTATACCGCGCTGTGCCTCGGTCGGCCGAATCTGGGCGATGGCTTGCAGAAGCGCTTTATCGAGCCCTTTGTAGAGCGGGTGTTTGGTGATTATCCGGAGTTTGATTTTCTCGCCGATCTGCAGCGCGACAGTCTGCCCGCCAACATCCGTATCCAGCAGTTTTTCATGCAGCCTGGCAGTCTGCTCAACAGCGCGCCGGCGCAGCAGGATTACGTCAGCAGTAATTACAGCCATGCCGCCCGCGACATCAATGCGGCGGGCCTGAACCTTGTGGCGCAACTGCTGGCCAGCAACAGTGAGCATCCCGATCGTCTGAGCCTGAGTTGCAACCCGGACATTACCCTCGATCTGCTGCCGATGATCGCCAAGCGCCGCGAGGCAGGGGAGACCATCGTGCTGGTCGGCCAGGTGCATACGGATCTGCCGTACATGCCCGGCGATGCGGAAGTCGACATCGATACCTTTGACCTGCTGATCGACGAGAAGGACAGCAGCACGCTGTTTTCGACGCCGAACATGCCGGTGGGCTTTCAGGATCATTTCATTGGTTTGCACGCCAGTGCGCTGGTGCGCGATGGCGGTACATTGCAAATTGGTATCGGCTCGATGGGGGATGCGTTGACTGCTGCGCTACTCGCGCGGCAGGCCGATAACGCCGGCTATCAGGCGGTGCTCGATGACATCAACCTCAGCCAATGGGCGCAATTGATTCAGCGCGAGGGCGGCACCGCGCCATTTGCCAAAGGCCTCTACGGTTGCAGCGAGATGTTCGTCAACGGGCTGCTGGTTTTGGCGGATGCCGGGATCATCCGGCGCAAGGTCTATCCGGATGTGCCGACCCAAGAGCAGGCCAACGCCGGCAGCCTAGATGAAGCGGCACAGCCTGACGGTATCTCGGTGCACGGCGGCTTCTTCCTTGGCCCGCGCAGTTTCTATGAGCGGCTGCGCGAGTTGCCGCAAAGCAAGCTGCTGGAATTCAACATGACCCGTATCAGCTACATCAACGAGCTGTACGGCCAGGAAGAGCTCAAGCGCTTGCAGCGCATCGATGCGCGCTTCATCAACACCGTGTTCACCATGACTCTGCTCGGCGCCGGCGTGGCTGATCAATTGGCAGACGGACGCGTGCTCAGCGGTGTCGGTGGGCAGTACAACTTTGTTGCTCAGGGCCACGCACTGGAAGGCGCGAGATCGATGTTGATCCTGCGCAGCTGGCGCGAGTCCGGCGGCGAGGTCAATTCCAATATCGTCTGGGACTACGGCCACTGCACGATCCCGCGGCACCTGCGCGACATCGTCGTCACCGAGTACGGCATCGCCGACCTGCGCGGTAAGTCCGACGCGGCGGTGATTGAAGCGCTGCTCAATATCAGCGATTCGCGCTTCCAGCCGGGGCTGATCGAACAGGCGCAGAAAGTCGGCAAGCTGCCAAAGGATTTCCGTATCGATCCACGGTTTGCCGATAACACACCGCAACGCTTGCAGGCGATTGCCGCGCGACATCCGAACCTGTTTCCGGAGTATCCGCTGGGCTGTGATTTCACTGTGATCGAACGGGATCTGCTGCGGGCGCTGAACTGGCTGAAGAGCAAGTTCAAGCTGACGGAGATTCTGGAATTGGGCAAGGCAGCGCTGGATGCGCCGGAGGCCTCAACGTTCCCGGAACACCTTGAGCGGATGCAGCTGACCAATCCGGAAGGTCTCAAGGAAGACCTGTTCCAGCGCTTGCTGCTCACCGGTCTGAAAGCCACCGCGCAATAAAGGCTCACCGCAAAACCTGTAGGAGCTGCGGCACGCTGCGATCTTTTGATCTGTTTCAAGATCAAGATCAAAAGATCGCAGCCTCGTTTAACTCGACAGCTCCTACCGGGGAGCGGCGGTGTGGCCTTACTCGATGAAGGTAACGACGCCATCCTTCAGCGATTGCACCCGGGCCAGGGACTCAACGCGGTAGCCCTGCGAGTCCAGTTCGGCGCGGCCGCCCTGGAACGACTTCTCGATGACGATGCCCAGACCGGCAACGGTGGCGCCGGCCTGTTTGATGATCGAGATCAGCGCTTGCGAGGCCTTACCGTTGGCCAGGAAGTCGTCGATGATCAGCACGCGGTCGCTGCTGGTCAGGTGGCGCGGGGAGATGGCCACGGTGCTTTCGGTCTTCTTGGTGAACGAGTAGACGGTCGCCGAGAGCAGGTTTTCAGTCAGGGTCAGCGACTGTTGCTTGCGGGCGAAGATCACCGGCACGCCGAGGTTCAGACCGGTCATGATCGCCGGGGCGATGCCTGAGGCCTCGATGGTGACGATCTTGGTGATCCCGGAATCCTTGAACAGCGCGGCGAATTCGTCACCGATGAGCTTCATCAGGGCCGGGTCGATCTGGTGGTTCAGGAAAGCGTCGACTTTCAGGACCTGATCGGAAAGCACGATGCCTTCTTCGCGGATTTTTTTGTGCAGTGCTTCCACAACAGCTTCCTCTGGTGGCGCGATGGGCGCCGAAGGTAGATTAAAAAGTAGTCGATTCTAGCGCTTTAACATCGCGCGTATATCGGCCAATGCGCTATTACCACGCACGGCTTTGACTTCAGTCGGGGTGTCGTCGTTGCCTTCCCAGGCCAGATCGTCCGGCGGCAGCTCATCCAGAAAGCGACTCGGCGCGCAGTCGATGATTTCACCGTACTGCTTGCGCTTGGCAGCGAAGGTGAAGGCCAGGGTCTGGCGGGCGCGGGTGATGCCCACATAGGCCAGGCGGCGTTCTTCTTCGATGGTGTCGGCTTCGATGCTGGAACGGTGCGGGAGGATTTCCTCTTCCATGCCCATGATGAACACGTAGGGAAATTCCAGCCCTTTGGACGCATGCAGCGTCATCATCTGCACACCTTCGGCACCGTCCTCTTCTTCCTGCTGGCGCTCGAGCATGTCACGCAGCACCAGTTTGCCGATGGCGTCTTCGACGGTCATTTCGCCGTCTTCGTCTTTCTCGAGGGTGTTTTTCAACGCCTCGATCAGGAACCAGACGTTGCCCATGCGGTAGTCCGCCGCCTTGTCGCTGGAGCTGTTGGTGCGCAGCCAGTTCTCGTAGTCGATGTCCATGACCATGCTGCGCAGCGCCGAAATCGGATCTTCGCCGGCGCACTGCTCGCGGACCTTGTCCATGAAGCGCTTGAAGCGCGCCAGGCGATCGGTGAAGCGGCTGTCGAGATGTTCGCCCAGGCCAATTTCGTCGGTGGCGGCGTACATCGAGATCTTGCGTTCGGTAGCGTAGTTACCGAGCTTTTCCAGGGTGGTCGAGCCGATCTCGCGGCGTGGCACGTTGATCACGCGCAGGAAGGCGTTGTCGTCATCCGGATTGACGATCAGGCGGAAGTAGGCCATCAGGTCCTTCACTTCCTGACGACCGAAGAAGCTGTTGCCGCCGCTCAGGCGATACGGCACCTGGTGGTGCTGCAGCTTCAATTCGATCAGCTTGGCCTGGTAGTTACCGCGATAGAGAATGGCGAAATCGCTGTACGGGCGGTCGGTGCGCAAATGCAGGCTGAGGATTTCCATCGCCACGCGCTCGGCTTCGGCGTCCTCGTTGCGGCAGCGGATCACGCGGATCTCGTCGCCGTGGCCCATCTCGCTCCACAGCTGCTTTTCGAATTCGTGCGGGTTGTTCGAGATCAGCACGTTGGCGCAACGCAGGATGCGGCTGGTGGAGCGGTAGTTCTGCTCCAGCATCACCACTTTCAAGGACGGATAGTCGTCCTTGAGCAGCATCAGGTTTTCCGGGCGCGCGCCACGCCAGGCATAGATCGACTGGTCGTCGTCGCCGACCACGGTGAACTGGTTGCGCTTGCCGATGAGCATCTTCACCAACAGATACTGGCTGGCGTTGGTGTCCTGGTATTCGTCGACGAGCAGGTAACGGACCTTGTTCTGCCACTTTTCGAGAATGTCGGCGTGTTCTTCGAAGAGCTTTACCGGCAGCAGGATCAGGTCATCGAAGTCCACCGCGTTGAACGCCTTGAGCGTGCGCTGGTAGTGGGTGTAGACGATCGCGGCGGTCTGTTCCTTGGGATTGCGCGCGTTTTCCAGGGCCTGGGCGGGCAGGATCAGGTCGTTTTTCCAGGCGCCGATCATGTTCTTGATCTCGTCGACGCCGTCGTCGCCCGCGTATTCCTTCTGCATGATGTCGGTCATCAGGGCTTTGACGTCGGTCTCGTCGAAGATCGAGAAACCGGGTTTGTAGCCCAGCCGCGCATGCTCCTTGCGGATAATGTTCAAGCCCAGGTTGTGGAAGGTGCAGACGGTCAGGCCGCGTCCTTCACCGGCACGCAACAGGGTGCCGACCCGCTCTTTCATTTCGCGCGCGGCCTTGTTGGTAAAGGTCATGGCGACGATGTACTGGGCGCGGATGCCGCAGTTCTGAATCAGGTGCGCGATCTTGCGCGTGATCACGCTGGTCTTGCCGGAGCCAGCACCGGCGAGCACCAATAGAGGGCCGCCGACGTAGTTCACGGCTTCTTGCTGCCGGGGATTGAGTCGGGACATACGAAAATTCGGGAGTCGTTGACGAAATGGGCCGGCATTTTAACAGGCTCAGCGATTTGTGCTGCTCTGTCCGACTTGTGACGCAACACGCGATTCAAATTTGCCGGTTTTGTTACTTTCACGCAGGATGCGCGGGGATTTTGCGGCTAATGTTCTCATTCGTGACACAAAATAACGTTTCGAGGCCGTTGTCATCAGACAACGCATTGGTCATTGTTCAGCACACCGGCATAATGCCCCGCCTACATCATTGCAGAGTCTAGGGAGTCAGCTTGTCTACGCCTGTCGAACCCTTGCGTTTGCTGCTACTGGCCGAAGAGCCAGCGTGGACAGCGTTGTTGCGTGAGTGTCTGGCTCCGATGGGGAGCGCGGCGGTGCTGATCAGCGCGCCGAACTGGGATTCGGTCAGCCGCCTGTTCGAAGACAACCGCCACGCGGTACTGCTGACCCTGCCAGCGTTGCAACCGCCGCCCGGGCGTTGCAGCCTGCCGACCGTTCTGCTGCTGGAGCACGAGCCGGCCACCGCGCCGGTCGGTGTCAGCGACTGGCTGGTGTTCGACGCTCTCGACGCCGGCATGCTCCAGCGCTGCCTGCGCCATGTGCGCGAGCGCGGCGTGCTGGAAAACACTCTCCAGCGCCTCGCCGAACAGGACCCGCTGACCGGCATCGCCAATCGCCAGGGCTTTCAGACTCTGCTTGCTGCGCGCCTTGCCGAGGGCGACGGGCGCGGTCTCGCCCTCGGCCATCTTGATCTCGACAATTTTCGCCATGCCAACGACGCCCTCGGGCATCAGGCCGGGGATCGTCTGATTCTGCAGGTCGTCGCGCGGCTGAAAAGTCAGCTGGAGGCCGGCGATCAACTGGCACGGCTGGGCAGCGATGAATTCGCTCTGCTGATCGATACCCGCCGCGCGCCGCAACGCGCCGAGTGGATGGCCGAACGCATCACTGAGGCGTTGGCCGAACCTTATTGGGTCGACGGCGAGAGCCTGCTGATCGGCTCCAGCCTTGGTATCGCCCATGCCCGCGCCAATGGCGGCGCCGATCCATTGATGTGGCACGCGCACATCGCCATGCAGCAGGCCAAGAGCACGCAGGGCTGCACCTTTCATATCTTCAACGAACGCATCAATCGCAACGCGCGGAGCATGGCCGATCTCGAAAGCGAGCTGCGCCGGGCCTTGCGCCGCGATGAGCTGGAACTGCATTACCAGCCACGCCTGAATCTTGAGGACGGCCAGATTGTCGGCCTCGAAGCGCTGGTGCGCTGGCGTCATGGCGAGCGCGGTCTGTTGCCACCGAGCGAGTTCGTCCCGCTGGCCGAGCAGAGCGGTCTGATCGTGCCATTGGGTTACTGGGTGATTTCTCGCGCCTTGCGCGACATGCAGGCTTTGCGCGAGCAGGGTCTGCCGGCGCTGCACATGGCGATCAACCTGTCGTTCCGCCAGTTTCAGGACAGCCAGTTGCTGCCGACACTCAGCCGTCTGATTGCCGAGCGCGGCGTCGAGGCGCAGTGGCTGGAATTCGAACTGACCGAAACCGCGGTAATGCGGCGCAGCGATCTGGTCAAACAGACCATGGACGCCCTCGGCCGCCTCGGTGTGCGCTTCTCGCTGGACGATTTCGGCACCGGGTTTTCGTCGTTCGTGCACCTCAACAGCCTGCCCATCACATTGCTGAAGATCGACAAGAGTTTTGTCGGCGGCATGGAACAGCGCGAAGAGAACCGCAAACTGGTGCACGCGATGATCAACCTTGCGCACAACCTGCATCTGGAAGTGGTCGCCGAGGGCGTCGAAACGCCGGAGCAACTGGAATTGTTGCGCGGGTTCGGCTGCGATCAGGTACAGGGTTATCTGATCAGCCGGCCGTTGCCGTTGGATGAGCTGGTGGAATATCTGACGTCTGGATCGAACCAGCAGCCGGCCCTGGAAATCGTCGGTTGATCACAATTGTTGCGGCCGGCGCAAATCCCCGTGGGAGCGAGCCTGCTCGCGAAGGCGTTATGTCAGCTGAATGATCTGGGCCTGGCACTCGGTCTTCGCGAGCAGGCTCGCTCCCACAAAGGAAACCCTCATTCGGCCTGGGGGATGTTGAAACCTTGAGCTTGCGGCTCGCGCCGAATCATCCGCTTCATCTTCCATTCGAACGCCAGCGTCAGGCTCACCGCCGCACACGCCAGGCCCAGCGCCAATCCCCACCAGACGCCCGTCGGCCCCCAGTTGAGGTGGAACGCCATCCACCACGCCGCCGGTGCGCCAATCAGCCAATAGCAAGCCAGCCCCACGAGAAACGTAGTCTTGGCATCCTTGAGCCCGCGAATACAGCCCATGGCAATCGTCTGCGTGCCGTCGAACAGCTCGAACCACGCCGCTACTGCCAGCAGGCTCACCGCCAGACGGATCACCTCGGCAAACGCCGGGTCATTATGGTCCAGGAACAGGCCGACCAACTGGTTCGGCCACAGCCAGAACACCAGGGCGAAGCCGAGCATCACCACGGCGCCGAAAGCGATACCGACACGCCCGGACATCCGTGCATCGACCAGTTGCCCGGCGCCGTAGTGTTGGCCGACGCGCATGGTGATGGCATAGGACATCCCGGCCGGGACCATGAAGGCCACCGACACGATCTGCAGGGCGATCTGATGCGCACCCATTTGCATACTGCCCATGGTGCCCATGCACAACGCGGCAAAGGCAAACAGCCCGACTTCCACCGCATAGGTGCCGCCAATCGGCAGGCCCAGGCGCCAGAGTTCTTTCAGGTATTGCCGGTTCGGCCGCGACAGACCGGCGCGCAACGGATAAGCGTCATAAGCCGGATGCCGACGGATATGCCAGGCCAGCGCCAGTGCCATGCAGTTGGCGACAATCGCCGTGACCAGACCGATGCCGGTCAGACCCAGTTGCGGCAGGCCGAACATGCCGGTGATCAGCGCGTAGTTGAGCAGGAAGTTGGCCACCGTGCCGGCGAGGCTGATGACCATCACTGGCGTCGCCCGGCCGATTGCACTGGTAAAGCCGCGCAGCGCCATGAAGCTCAGATAACCGGGCAGGGCGAAAGGCAGGGCGATGAGGAATTGCCCGGCGGCGTTGACGTTGGTTTCGGTCTGGCCGAACAGCAGCAACACAGGTTTGAGGTTCCACAACAGCAGCCCGGCGCCGAGGGCCATCAGCCACGCCAGCCACAACCCGGCCTGGGTCAGGCGCGCGGCACCGATGATGTCGCCGGCACCCTGACGGATCGCCACCAATGTGCCAACTGCGGCAATCACGCCGATGCAGAAAATCGATACAAACGAGTAGCTCGCCGCACCGAGGCCGCCACCGGCCAGCGCTTCGGGACTGAGGCGCGCCATCATCAGGGTGTCGGTGAGCACCATCAGCATGTGCGCCAACTGCGAAGCAATCAGCGGCCCCGCCAGCCGCAGAATGGCCCAGAGTTCGGTACGCACAGGATGCTGCATGGTCATCACCACCCAAATATCAGAGGAAGCAGAAGAGCGTCGATTCTCGGCGCTTGGCAGGCTTTGCACAAAGGGATAAAAAGGATGGGTGGCATGATTAATACTCATCCTGAAACGTCCTGCCGAATTGGCTGTATCCCCGCTACTGGAGCTTTTTGCATGTCCCGACGCCTTCCGCCGTTGTATGCCCTGCGCGCATTCGAAGCGGCAGCGCGACACAGCTCGTTCACCCGCGCGGCGGAAGAGTTGTCGATCACCCAGAGCGCGGTCAGTCGGCACATGCGCACCCTTGAAGAACACTTCGCCTGCCGGCTGTTTCATCGCAGCGGGCGCAACCTGCAACTCACCGAATCGGCGCGGCTGCTGCTACCCGGAATCCGCGAAGGCTTCGCCGCCCTTGAGCGCGCCTGCAATACCTTGCGCGCCGAGGACGACATCCTGCGCATGAAAGCGCCATCTACCCTGACCATGCGTTGGCTGCTGGCGCGGTTGAGTCGCTTCCGCCATTTGCAGCCGGGCAATGAGGTGCAATTGACCAGCGCATGGATGGATATCGATTCGGTGGACTTCAACAACGAACCGTTCGATTGCGCGGTGTTGCTCAGTGACGGGCATTTCCCGCCGGACTGGGAAGCGAGCCTGCTGTTTCCCGAGGAATTGATTCCGGTCGGCGCGCCGAACCTGCTCAATGATCAACCTTGGGATGTAGCGCGTCTGGCGACCGCCGAACTGCTGCACCCGACCCCGGATCGCCGTGACTGGCGCAGTTGGCTGGAGCGCATGGGTCTGTCCGAGCAAGTTTCGCTTAAGGGCGGGCAAGTGTTCGATACGCTGGAGCTGGGCATGATCGCGGCGGCGCGCGGCTACGGCGTTTCGATGGGGGATCTGTTGATGGTTGCCGAAGATGTTGCGCAAGGGCGCTTGAGCCTGCCGTGGCCTACGGCCGTCGCCAGTGGCCTGAATTATTACCTGGTCTGGCCAAAGCCGCGCCCGGGAGGTGAACGTTTGCGCCGCCTCAGCGATTTTCTGCAGAGCGAAGTCCGCGCCATGCAACTGCCGGCGGTGGCGCGCTTGAGCTGAAACGTTCGAGCCGGCACAATGCCACCACTGCGCCATACCCACGCAATCCGCTCAAGTATTCGGTTTTACCGCCGACTACGAGCATGTGGAACCGTCGTGCCGGTTCCGCGTTACACCCCACTATTAGAATATTTTCCGGGCAATTACCGCGATCAAGGAGGATTCGGTGGCTCGGCCAGGAGCTGTTCATGTCTCAACCTCGTGCTCGGATCGCCTCGCAGCTGGGTCTTGCCCTTGCTGTGATACTGGCGATAGTCATCAGCGGCAGTACGGTGTTCGCCTTGCGTTCGCTGGATTCCGCCAACCTCGCCACCCGTGAAGAGCATCTGGCCAGTGAGGCCCGGCTGCTGGCCGATCAACTGAGTACCTTCCACGGTACGCTGCGCGAAAGCACCCTGCGCCTGAGCGGTCTGTTCGAAAAACGCTTCGGCAGTGGCCTGAGTGTGCACCCCGATCAGCCAGTGACCGTGGCCGGCGTGCAGACCCCGGGTCTGCATCTGGGCAACGAAGTGCTGAACAACAACTTCAAGGAAGTTGACGAGTTCAAGCAGATGACTGCCGGTGTGGCCACGGTATTCGTGCGCAGCGGCGAAGACTTCATTCGCGTCAGCACCAACGTCAGCAAGCAGGACGGCACCCGTGCCATCGGCACCGTGCTCGATCATGCCAACCCGGCCTACGCGAAGTTGATGGCAGGGCAGAGTTATGTCGGCCGCTCGTTGCTGTTCGAGCGCTACTACATGTCGCAGTACACACCGGTGCGCGATGCGGGCGGCAAGATCATCGCCGTGTTGTATGTAGGTTTCGATTACACCGACGCGCAGAACGCGCAGTTCGCCAATCTCAAGCGCTTCCGCATTGGCAAGACCGGCTCGCTGGCGCTGCTCGACGAGCAGAACAAATGGCTGGTGCCGATTGCCGGCGTCGAAAACCTGGATCAAGCCGCCCCGACCATTAACAACCTCGTCAAAACCCCGGGCAAGGGTGAGTTCTGGAGCGACAAGGGCGAGGACTTCTACAGCATCGCCGTGCCGTTCGAAGGTGGCCCGTGGTCGGTGGTGGCGAGCATGCCGAAAGCCGAGATCCGCGCGGTGACCTGGAGCGTCGGTACGCAACTGGCGATCGGCAGCCTGCTGGCGATGTTGCTCGCGGTCGGTTCCGTAGTCTGGCTGCTGCGCAGCAAACTCGCGCCGCTGGGCGATCTGGTGCGTCAGGCTGAGGCCTTGGGTGCTGGTGATCTGAGCGTGCGTCTGAACGTATCGAGCCACGATGAAATCGGACAGCTGTCCCGCGCGTTCAACCAGATGAGCCAGGCGCTGTCGACCATGGTCGAGCACATCCGCCGCGCCTCGGAAGAGGTCAACAGCCGTGCGCAGGCGCTGTCCGGTTTGTCCGGTGGTGCTTACGAAGGCATGGAGCAGCAGTCGGGCGAAATCACCAGCATGGCCGGCGCCGTGGAAGAGTTCAGCGCGACGTCGTTGAACATCGCCGACAACATGGGCGCGACCCAGCGCCTGGCGCAGGAAAACGCTCAGCAAACGCAGATCGGCCGCAGCTCGATGGAAGAAGCGTCGTCGTCGCTGGAGCAGATCGCCGGTGCGCTGAACAGCACCGCCAGCGTGATCAACACGCTGGGGCAGCGCTCTCAGGAAATCGGCGGAATTGTCGGTGTGATCACCTCGATCGCCGAGCAGACCAACCTGCTGGCACTCAACGCTGCCATCGAAGCCGCGCGTGCCGGTGAACAAGGTCGCGGTTTTGCCGTGGTCGCGGACGAAGTGCGCAGCCTCGCCTCGCGTACCCGTCAGGCGACCGATGAAATCTCCAGCATGATCCACAGCATCCAACAGGAAACCGGCAACGCGATCAGCACTATGGAACAGGGCAACGTGCTGATGCAGGAAGGCCTGTCGCGCAACGCCAATGTCGCCTCGGCGCTGGCGCGGATTGACGAGCAGAGCCGTTCGGCAGGCCAGCAGTTTGCTGCGATCACCACCGCCACTCAGGAACAAAGCAGCACTGCGACGTTGCTGAGCAGCAATTTGCAGAGCATCGCCTTGGCCAACAGCGAGCAGCGTGAGGTGGTGTCGAACCTGGCTGTCACCGCGAAAGAGCTGGAGAAGCTGGCGGCGGATCTGCGTTCCGAGGTTGACCGCTTCCGTTGATGCATCTTTGAAACAGCTATCGCGAGCAGGCTCGCTCCCACAGTAGTCGGCGTAATTCACAAATATTGTGAAGGCCCGATGTCCCTGTGGGAGCGAGCCTGCTCGCGAATGCTTTTCTCCCACCGCTTCTTTGCACTTGCTGAAACGTTTCCGCAGCGCTATAAAAATGGCACAACTCCAATAAAGGCTGCTGCCATGACCCCGCTCAAACTCCTCGTCGCCCTCGGCGCATTCTCTGCCGCTTCTCATGCCATGGCCTGGGACTATGTCCTGCTCGACGCCAACACTCCGGCAAAAAACCGGACGATCACCAGTGAGCAACTCGGTGTAAAAACCGCCAAACCGTTTTCCGTGACCCTGCGTACTCTGCATGGCGGTCGTCAGGAGGGCGTCAGCATCGTCGACATCGATAACGGCACGATGAAACTCTCGGTGGTGCCAACCCGTGGCATGAACGTATTGCAAGCTTCGGTGGGCGACGTGCGCATGGGCTGGGACTCGCCGGTCAAGGACGTGGTCAACCCAGCGTTCATCGAGCTCAACGGTCGCGGTGGTCTGGGCTGGCTGGAGGGCTTCAATGAGCTGGTCACCCGTTGCGGTTACGAGTGGGTTGGCCATCCCGGCATGGACAACGGCGAACTGCTGACCCTGCACGGTCGCGCCGCCAACATCCCGGCCAGCACCGTCACTTTGCACATCGACGAGAAGCCGCCGTATGCCATCACGCTGCGTGGCGAGCTGAAAGAGCAGGCATTCAAGAAAGTCGATTTCTCGGTAGCGACCGAACTGGTCACCGAACCGGGCAGCGCAAGCTTCGCCCTTAACGACACCCTGACCAACAACGGCGACTATGCGAAGGAATATCAGGCGCTGTATCACAGCAACTTCAGCACGCCGTTTCTTGAGCAAGGGGCAAAATTCGCTGCGCCGGTGAAGCAGGTGTCGCCGTTCAACGACAAGGCCAAGGGTGATCTGCCCGACTGGCAGACCTATCGCGCGCCGACCAAGGATTACGATGAAACCGTCTACAACGTCGTGCCTTACGCCGACGCCAAGGGCGACACCTTGACCGTGTTGCACAACAAGGCCGGTAGTCTCGGCGTATCCGTTGGCTTCAACACCGAGCAGTTGCCGGTGTTCTCGCTGTGGAAAAACACCGACACCCAGGGGCAGGGCTACGTCACCGGGCTGGAGCCTGGGACGAGTTTTTCCTATAACCGTCGCTATCAGCGGCCGTTGAATCTGGTGCCGACCATCGCCCCAAAACAGCACAAGCAGTTCCAGATCAGCTACAGCCTGTTGGCGGATAAAGCTGCGGTGGATAACGCCTTGAAGCGCGTGACCGAGATTCAGGCCGGGCGCGACACTGAAGTGCGTCAGGCACCGCTGGTTGATCTGACCGAGCATTAAGGTGTCGCCGGCCGGTATTGCAGTGCCTCGGCCAGATGCTCGCGGGTAATCGCATCGGCCTGCTCAAGATCCGCCAGTGTGCGCGCGACCTTGAGCAGGCGATGCGCCGAGCGCAGCGACAGGATCAGTCGCTCGCAGGCCGCCTCCAGCCATTTCTCGTCAGCTGTGGATAACTTGCAGTGACGCTTGAGCCCCGGCAGATCGAGAAACGCATTGGCACAGCCCTGACGCTTCTGCTGTCGTTCGCGAGCCTCGGCCACCAACGCAGCAGCGCTGGCGCTGTTTTCGCCGGGCTTGGCTGCCGGATTCAACGCGGTTGCCTCCCGCGCCACGGTCAGGTGCAGATCGATACGATCCAGCAGCGGCCCTGACAACTTGTTGCGATAGCGTTGGACCATATCCGGTGTGCACGAGCATTTGCCGCTGGGTTCGCCAAGATATCCACAGGGGCACGGATTCATCGCGGCAACCAATTGAAATCGCGCGGGGAAACGTACGCGATCCTTGGCCCGCGCGATGACGATATGTCCCGACTCCAAAGGCTCGCGTAAAACTTCCAACACCTTGCGATCAAACTCCGGCAACTCATCGAGAAACAGCACGCCGTGGTGGGCGAGGGTGATCTCGCCGGGTTGCGGTTTCGAGCTGCCACCGACCAATGCCGGCCCTGAAGCCGAATGGTGTGGTTGGCGGAAGGGGCGTTGCGGCCAGTGAGTCAGAGGCACCCCGCTGGCGACCGATTGAATCGCTGCCACTTCCAGCGCCTCGCATTCGGAAAGCGGCGGCAGCAAACCCGGCAGACGACTGGCCAGCAGCGTCTTGCCGGTTCCCGGTGGCCCGCTGAACAACAAATTGTGAGCTCCCGCTGCGGCAATCAGCAGTGCGCGCTTTGCGGCTGTTTGACCCTGCACTTCGTTGAGGTCGGGATAGGGCTTGGCAGCGTGCATCAAACCATCGGAAACGTAAGGCTCCACCGGCGTATGCCCATTGAAATGCGCCACCGCTTCCAGCAAATGATCGACCGCAAACACCTTGAGCCCGGATGCCAGGCACGCCTCTTCCGCATTCGCTCGAGGCACCACCAGCGCCCGTCCGGCCTTGCGCGCCGCCAGTGCCGCCGGCAGCACGCCACGCACCGGCCGCACGGCACCCGACAGCGCCAACTCACCCAGACATTCCACCTCGTCCAGGGTCAGGCAGGGCACCTGCACACTCGCCGACAGAATCCCCAAGGCAATCGCCAGATCAAACCGCCCGCCATCCTTGGGCAGGTCCGCCGGCGCCAGATTCAAGGTGATCCGCCGCGCCGGAAATTGCAGTCCGGAATTGATGATCGCGCTGCGTACGCGATCCTTGCTCTCCTTCACCGCCGCTTCAGGCAGGCCGACCATGGTCAGCGACGGCAGACCGTTGGCCAGATGGACTTCGACGGTAACAGCGGGGGCTTCCACGCCAATCTGGGCGCGACTGTGGACAATGGAGAGGGACATGGTCGTTCCTTGAGCTGAATCGGGGAGCCGCTTCCTGCGGGTTTTTGAAGGGTAGTTGAGCCGGGTTTCGGTGCTGAAATAGAGGTTTACAAGACGTATCCAGACCCGATGGGCTGTCACTGCTTGCCTGAATTAGAGCGTTGACTCTCGCACGGCATTGAAGGATCATCCCATTCGAGGACTGCAACTGCGCATTCGTCGGGACTGGGCACCAGCAAAAGCTCCCCCGCATTTTTGGCAGCAGAGAAAGCTGGTTTCTCTGAAGTAGTGACGACGGGCTAGCCTGTCGGATTCTGAACCCAAGGCCGTAAAGCCAGGAGCTAAAGAATCGCTGCGACTACTCCTCAAAAAATACTTAAAAGGCGTCCATCGGACGCCTTTTTTTATTTCTGATTTGGTGGTGCTCGTGGTATCTGCCCCACTAACGTGCCATGTGCACGTTTTTGCGGGTACCAAGTCACCACGAAGTAACCAAATCCTGTGGCGCGCTCGTGTCGCGGTTCAAGAATCAGTGTTCCCATAGATGTCCTCAGTACCGCGACCCTGTTTCCACATCGTTGTTCTTTGAACTCACAATAGATTTGCGCCCCCGGGACGATCATTTTCGCAACAATCGCTGCTACCCCATCGGCAGTCTGGCAACCATGCTTGAGCAAATCGGCACTATGGGCTTCCCAAATGTGCACTACGCCAAAACCACTATTCGCTCGACGGTGAATACCTACCCGCAGATAAATCTTCCCGCCTGGCAAGCCGAATTTTGGCATATCGGGGATCGTGCCAAAGATGTAACCACCATCTGGATGCTGAACCAGCGTGTTTTCTTTGAGCTTGAGCAAATCAGACAAGAGGGATCCAGAACCAGAGTGTCTGGCGATCAATGTGTATCGCCTGGAACTCGACGAATAGGATCGACCAGCGCAGGCGAAAGCCACCAGCCTAATCACAGCGAAGAGCTCACGGAATCAGGCGCAGACGCTGATGTTTGTAGGGCCATGCCCTAATATTTGTAGGACGCTGGCGAAAGGGGTGTGAAGATCTTGTATCCGGAGTCGGATGTTCCAGTTTGGCCACTCAACGCAGCCTCTGGAGGCGAAAAAAAATGGACCGCAGTGGTATGCGCCCGATTCTTCCGGGCGAGGTTCTGAATAAGGAATTCATGGAGCCGTTGAGCATGACCGTCATGGATCTGGCCATGCCCACGAAATGGCCCGAAAGCGAGATCGAAGAGCTTGTGAAATGCCAGCTCAGGATCTGCGCCGATCTGGCAATCAGCCTCGCCATTCAGCTCAACACTACGCCTGAGTTATGGATGAATCTTCAGTCGACTTACGATTTGCGCAGAGCCCAGCTCCGGCATGCGGGCTCATAGCGATTGCAGCATCCGCGAAGCCCTTTTCCACCATGGCCCTGCCCGGGTCGCCCAATCCTCTGCTGAACATTCAGCATCAGATAGCTTAGAAACCTGGGCTTTTTGGCGCAATCGGACGGCGGTCATTAAGGTTGTAGGACGTTGCGGGGATGGTTCAAGGGCTGAAGATCAAAAGATCGCAGCCTTCGGCAGCTCCTACAGGGGACGCGAATTATTCAGCGGGCGGTGTCAGCTTCGCTTCCATCTCGGCAACCTTGGCTTCGAGGCTTTCGAGGCGGGCGCGAGTACGCGCCAGCACTACCATCTGACTATCGAACTCTTCCCGGCTGACCAGATCGAGTTTGCTGAAGGCACTTTGCAGCAGCATTTTGAACTGGCTTTCCATTTCGGCTTTCGGCAGCGGGGTGTCGCCGCTGAAGAGGCGGGAGGCGGTGCCGCTCAGGGCGTCGAGGAAGTCTTTGGGCGCGAGCATGGGAAATGTCCTGGAAACAATGGCCGGCAGTGTATCACGCAGTGTCTATAGTCAATCCCGTTGCACGGATGCACGCTTTTCGCGCAGGGGGACGGACGGTGGCGCACCGTTGTTGTGCGTATCGGCAAAAGCTTTTCTGCCCGAGCGCGTGCAACAGGGGCCAAGAGATTGAAATGCAGGGTTTTTGCCGAGCTGGCAAGGTTTCTGCTTAGTCACCCTCGACCCATGCACTGATGCAGTCGCTGTGACGAATGCAGTGCGGCAGACGAAGCGGGGAGTTTCGTCTGATGCGGTTAGCTGGCGTCAACGATGCGTTACAAAGCCAGGCACTGCGCTTAGACTTGAGACGGGTTTGTTTTCCTGGGGCAAGTCCACCAATTCGGGAGAGAGTTTCATGAAGCTAGTCACTGCCATCATCAAGCCGTTCAAGTTGGACGACGTGCGCGAGTCGCTGTCCGAAATCGGCGTGCAGGGCATTACCGTCACTGAAGTCAAAGGCTTCGGCCGGCAGAAGGGTCACACCGAGCTGTATCGCGGCGCGGAATATGTGGTCGATTTTCTGCCCAAGGTGAAAATCGACGTGGCCATCGACGACAAGGACCTGGATCGGGTTATCGAGGCGATAACCAAAGCGGCCAACACCGGCAAGATCGGTGACGGCAAGATCTTCGTGGTCAATCTGGAACAGGCGATCCGCATCCGTACCGGCGAAACCGATACCGACGCGATCTAAGCGCCGCCACAAACCCAACGCCCCAGGAGAAAACAATATGACTCTGCGTAAATTCGCAGGGCTAGGCGCCCTGTTGTCCATCGTAATGCCCGGCATCGCCATGGCGGCAGACGAAGTGGCAGCGCCAGTCCTCAATTCCGGCGACACCGCCTGGATGCTCACCTCGACAGCGCTCGTGCTGTTCATGACCATCCCCGGTCTGGCGCTGTTCTACGGCGGTATGGTTCGCTCGAAAAACATTCTTTCCGTGCTGATGCAGTGCTTCGCCATTACCGGCCTGATCAGCATCCTGTGGGTCATTTATGGCTACAGCATTGCCTTCGACACCACCGGCATGGAACAGGGCGTCGTCAACTTCAATTCGTTCTTCGGCGGCATGGGCAAGGCGTTCCTCGCTGGTGTCACGCCTTCGAGCATCACCGGCCCGGCGGCGCTGTTCCCTGAAGCGGTCTTCATCACCTTCCAGATGACCTTCGCGATCATCACCCCGGCGCTGATCGTCGGTGCGTTCGCCGAGCGCATGAAGTTCTCCGCGATGCTGATCTTCATGGGCATCTGGTTCACGCTGGTTTATGCACCGATCGCGCACATGGTCTGGTCCGGTAACGGCGGCCTGATGTGGGACTGGGGCGTGCTCGACTTTGCTGGCGGCACCGTGGTGCACATCAACGCCGGTATCGCCGGTCTGGTCGCGTGCCTGGTACTGGGCAAGCGCAAAGGCTTCCCGACCACACCAATGGCTCCGCATAACCTCGGCTACACGCTGATGGGCGCGGCGATGCTGTGGGTCGGCTGGTTCGGGTTCAACGCCGGTTCCGCTGCAGCCGCCAACGGCACTGCCGGTATGGCCATGCTGGTTACCCAGATCGCCACTGCCGCTGCGGCACTGGGCTGGATGTTTGCCGAGTGGGTCACCCACGGCAAGCCAAGCGCACTGGGTATTGCTTCGGGTGTGGTCGCCGGTCTGGTCGCGATCACTCCGGCCGCTGGCACTGTAGGCCCGATGGGTGCACTGGTGATCGGTCTGGCCGCAGGCGTGGTGTGCTTCTTCTGCGCCACCACCCTGAAACGCAAACTCGGCTATGACGACTCCCTGGATGCCTTCGGCGTGCACGGTATCGGCGGTATCCTCGGCGCGATCCTCACTGGTGTGTTTGCCGCACCGGCACTGGGCGGCTTCGGCACCGTGACTGACATTGGCGCGCAGGTCTGGATTCAGATCAAAGGCGTCGGCTTCACGGTGATCTACACCGCGATCGTCACTTTCATCATCCTCAAGGTGCTGGACGCCGTCATGGGTCTGCGCGTAACCGAGGAAGAAGAGTCGGTCGGCCTCGATCTGGCACAACACAACGAACGCGGCTACAACCTGTAAGTACGCGCGATAAAAAAATTGCCCGGTTCGCCGGGCATTTTTTTGTCCGGGATTTGTCATTCAAGGTGCGGCTGAAAGGATTTTTCTTACGGCTTTGGTCGTCTTTACGACGAGGCTTTTTCTGCGGGCAATCGCTTACATCGCTGCAGGAATATTAGGGCCTTTGTTTTTTTTCAGAGCACGCTAGAATGCGCCCCGAACGAGCGGAGAACTGTATGTGGCAACAGACTCTGATAACCCTGCGGGCAAGGCCCCGGGGCTTTCATCTGGTGACGGACGAGTTACTCGCAGGCTTGCCTGAACTCAAGACCTGTCGGGTCGGTCTGTTGCATTTGTGGCTGCAGCACACGTCGGCATCGTTGACCATCAACGAGAACGCCGATCCGGCAGTTCGTCGCGACTTCGAACGATTTTTCAATCGTCTGATCCCACAAGGAACAGACGGCTACGAGCACAACGACGAAGGCCCGGATGATCTCCCGGCGCACTTCAAGGCCAGCGTGCTCGGTTGCCAGATCAGTCTGCCGGTTGCGGCAGGGCGGCTGGCACTGGGTACCTGGCAAGGGATTTATCTGGGCGAGCACCGTGATCATGGCGGTGCCCGTAAAGTCCTCGCCACCTTGCACGGTGAACAGGCATGAGCCGCTGCCGGGCAGCGGCAGAAGATTTTTCAACGGCGGCTTCGACAGCCGCCAAAGCTGGTCTATAACTAATCTGCTTTTGGCAAGTCATGAGGTAGAACATGAGCGACGATGATCTGGAAAACGACGACCTCGAAGTAGGCGACGAAGACGAGGCCGAGGAAGGCCTGGAAGCGGCAGCGGAAGACGTTACCGAAGACGATGGCGGTGACGACACGCCGGCCCCGGCTGCCAAAGGCAAAGCCAAGGCTGCGGTCTCGGTCGACGAGTTGCCGAGCATCGAAGCCAAGAACAAGGAGCGCGACGCCCTGGCCAAGGCCATGGAAGAATTCCTTGCGCGCGGCGGCAAGGTGCAGGAAGTTGAGGCCAACGTGGTCGCCGATCCGCCCAAGAAGCCGGATAACAAGTACGGCAGCCGCCCTATCTGAGGCGCGTCGCTCGCTTGCTGAAAAAGCCCGCCGTCGCTGCGGGCTTTTTTATGCCTGGAATAAATGCGTTGAAAACAAATGCAGTCCCCTGTGGGAGCGAGCCTGCTCGCGAAGAGGGCATGTCAGCCGACATACATGTTGGATGACACACCGCATTCGCGAGCAGGCTCGCTCCCACAGGGCTGTAGATCAGTTCGAGGAAGCATTCCAGCGGGAGAGGACGGCTGGCAGTTCAGTGAGGCTGCGAATTTCCGCATCCGGCAAGCGCTCCGCCTCCCAGACCTTGCCTGTCGGGTTGAACCACACCGCGCGCAACCCCGCCTGCTGCGCCCCGGCGATGTCATCGCCGGGATGATCGCCAACATGCACCGCCGCTTCAGCACCCACACCACCGCGCTGTAACGCTTCATGAAACAGCCGTGCATCCGGTTTGGCGATGCCGATGTCTTCGGCGCACAAGGCGAACCTGAAGTAATCCGCCAGCCCCAGCCGGCGCACGTCGGCATTGCCATTGGTGACCACGCCGAGGGCGTAATGATTGGCGAGCAGCTCCAGCAGCGGCTCGACCTCCGGGAACACCTCGATCTGATGCCGCGCATGCAGGAACACTTCAAAAGCCTTGTCAGCCAGCTCCGAGGCCTCGCCGTGGGCATACCCGGCTTCTTCCAGCGCATGGAACAGCACACGTCGACGCAGCGCGCTGATGCGGTGCTTGAGCCCCGGTTCGCCCGCCAGCACACGCTCGCGAATCGACCACAAATGCTCCACCGGCACCGCGCCCAGACCCGAGGCATGTTCGCTCAGCCATTCGCGCAACACGGTTTCGGCGCTGGCGATCACCGGAGCGGTGTCCCACAGGGTGTCGTCGAGGTCGAAGGTGATCAACTGAATGCTCATGAATCATCGCCTTTCATGCGTTTGGCCCGGGGATGGGCGCTGTCGTAGATCGCCGCCAGATGCTGGAAGTCGAGGTGGGTATAGATCTGTGTGGTTTTGATATCGGAGTGGCCGAGCAATTCCTGCACCGCGCGCAGATCCTGCGAGGACTCGAGCAAATGGCTGGCGAAGGAGTGCCGGAGCATGTGCGGGTGCAGGTTCTGCCCCAGTTCGCGCTCGCCAGCCAGTTTGACCCGCACCTGAATCGCGCGCGGGCCAAGGCGTCGGCCCTGCTGGCTGACAAATACGGCATCGTCTGCCGGGTTGGTCATTGCGCGTAGCGGCAACCAGTGTTCGAGGGCTTCGCGGGCCTTGGCGCCGACTGGCAGCAGCCGGGTCTTGCTGCCCTTGCCGAGCACCTGAACCATGCCGTCGGCGAGATCGAGTTGATCGAGATTGAGCCCGGTCAGCTCGGACAGGCGCAGGCCAGAGGAATAGAAAAGCTCCAGAATCGCCTGATCGCGCCGGGCGAGAAAATCGTCCTCGACCGCACCTTCCAGCAGCTGCAATGCGCGATCGGTATCAAGGGTTTTCGGCAGGCGTCGTTCGCCTTTCGGTGGGGCCAGGCCAGTGGCCGGGTCGTGGTCGCACAGGCCTTCGCGATTCAAATAGTGATAGAGCCCGCGTACCGCCGAGAGCAGGCGGGCGAGGCTGCGCGAGGACTGGCCTTGCGCATGCAACCGGGCAATCAGGCTGCGCAGGCGCTGGATGTCCAGCGCGGCCCAGCTGCCGATGTTCTGCTTGATGCACCAGCCAAGGACTTTATCGAGGTCGCGGCGATAAGCCGACAGGGTGTGCGGCGACACCTGCCGCTCACTGCGCAGATGTTCGCAGTAAGCGTCCAGTTGTCGTTCCATGGTCAGCGTACCGAGCGCAGCGAGCTGTTGACCCGTGGCAGCACGCGGCCCATGACCTCGGCGATGTAGCTCAGGAACAGGGTGCCGACCGAGCTCTTGTAGTGCTGCGGGTCACGGCTGGCGATGGCCAGAATGCCGTGAATGCCCTGATGGCTGATGGCAACCACGGCGGTCGAGCCGATCTGCTGGCGCTGTTCTTCGCCGAAGAGGAAATCCAGCTCATGTTCACGCAGGCTGCCGCTGACGCTTTTGCCTTCGGTGAGCAGGCCACCGATCGCGGTTTGCGCGTCGGCGTGAGTCACCCAGCGGCCGACCGGTGCCGGGTTGTCGCCGAGCAGGATCAGGCTGACGAAAGGCACCTGGAAATCCTGACGCAGGCTGTCCTCAACGCTGATGACCACGTCTTCCAGGGTCGATGCATCCATCAGCGCGAGAATCAGGCGGCGGGTCTTTTCAAACAGGCGATCGTTGTCGCGGGCCACGTCCATCAGATGCGAAAGGCGATGGCGCATCTCGATGTTGCGGTCGCGCAGGATGGTCATCTGCCGTTCGACCAGCGACACGGTGTCGCCGCGTCGGTGCGGGATGCGCAACGACGGCAGCAGCTCTTCGTGCTCGACGAAAAAGTCCGGATGAGCCCCCAGGTAGGCGGCAACCGCGGCTGCCTCGAGGCTCTCGGACGCTGATTCGTCGGCTGGTCGGGCGGGTACCTGTGGCTTGTCGGTCATGATTTCTGCTCGCTCAAAGACGCACTTGTCCTTCGTATACACGCACTGCCGGACCGGTCATCAACACCGGTTCGCCCGGGCCGGCCCACTCGATGGACAGACGCCCGCCGGGCAGGTCGATCAACAGCGGCGAATCCATCCACCCCTGACTGATGGCCGCCACCGCCGCCGCACAGGCGCCGGTGCCGCAGGCCTGGGTTTCCCCGGCGCCGCGCTCCCAAACACGCAGTTGCGCGCGATGGCGATCGATGACCTGAAGGAAGCCGACATTGACCCGCGCCGGAAAGCGCGGGTGGTGTTCGATCTTCGGCCCCAGTTCATGCACCGGTGCGCTGTTGATGTCGTCCACGCGAATGACCGCATGGGGATTGCCCATCGACACGGCGGCCAGTTCGACCGTGGTGCCATCGACTTCCAGCTGATAGCTGCTGGCCTGGGCCGGCGCCTGGAATGGAATGTCTGCCGGCACCAGGCGCGGCGCGCCCATGTTGACGCCGATCTGGCCGTCGTTACGCACGTCCAGTTCGATGATGCCGCCCTTGGTCTCGACGCGGATCTGCCGCTTGGCGGTCAGGCGCTTGTCGAGCACGAAGCGGGCGAAGCAGCGCGCACCGTTGCCGCACTGCTCCACCTCCGAGCCGTCGGAGTTGAAGATCCGGTAGCGAAAGTCCACGTCCGGGTTGCTCGGCGCTTCGACGATCAGCAACTGGTCGAAACCGATACCGGTGTGGCGATCGCCCCATTGCTTGGCGTGTTTGGGCTGAATGTGCGCGTGCTGGCTGACCAGGTCGAGGACCATGAAGTCGTTGCCCAGGCCGTGCATTTTGGTAAAACGCAGCAGCATGGGTTACTCCGGCAGCAGGCTTTCGCCGGCAAACAGCTCGGCCACGGTTTCGCGGCGACGCACTTCAAAAACCTGATCACCATCCACCAGCACCTCGGCGGCACGGCCACGGGTGTTGTAGTTGGAGCTCATCACAAAACCGTAGGCGCCGGCCGAATGCACCGCCAGCAGATCGCCTTCTTCCAGCGCCAGCTCGCGGTCCTTGGCGAGGAAGTCGCCGGTTTCGCAGATCGGGCCGACGATGTCGTACTTGCGTGCAGCGCTGTCGCGCGGTTTCACCGCCGTGACGTCCATCCACGCCTGATACAGCGCCGGACGGATGAGGTCGTTCATCGCCGCGTCGACGATGGCGAAATCCTTGTGCTCGGTGTGCTTGAGGTATTCGACCTGCGTCAGCAACACGCCGCCATTGGCAACGATGAAGCGACCCGGTTCGAACACCAGCGCCAGATCACGCCCGTCGAGACGCTCGCGCACGGCTTTGATGTAGTCGGCAGCCAGCGGCGGCTCCTCATCGCGGTAACGCACGCCCAGGCCGCCACCGAGATCGATGTGGCGCAGGTGAATGCCGCAATCGCCCAGACGGTCGACCAGATCGAGCAAGCGATCGAGGGCGTCAATGAATGGCGGCAGGGTGGTCAGTTGCGAACCGATGTGGCAGTCGACACCGACTACTTCCAGGTTCGGCAGATGCGCGGCGCGCACGTACACGTCTTCGGCATCGGCAATGGCGATGCCGAACTTGTTCTCTTTCAGACCGGTGGAAATGTACGGATGGGTGCCGGCATCGACGTCCGGGTTCACGCGCAGCGAAACCGGGGCGCGAACACCCAGCTCGGCGGCGACTACTTGCAGGCGCTCGAGCTCGTCGGTGGATTCGACGTTGAAGCAGTGCACGCCGACTTCGAGGGCGCGGCGCATGTCGTCACGGGTCTTGCCGACGCCGGAGAAAACGATCTTGTCGGCGCTGCCACCAGCGGCCAGTACACGTTCCAGCTCGCCACGGGAAACGATGTCGAAACCGGCGCCGAGACGGGCCAGGACATTCAGTACACCGAGGTTGGAGTTGGCTTTGACCGCGAAGCAGACCAGATGCGGCATGCCGGCCAGCGCATCGGCGTAGGCCAGATACTGCGCTTCGATGTGCGCGCGCGAGTAGACATAGGTGGGCGTGCCGAAGCGGTCGGCGATGGCGGACAGCGCCACACCTTCCGCGAACAGCTCCCCGCCACGGTAGTTAAAAGCGTCCATGGCGATCCCTTAGTAAACGTCGTGCTTGTGAGCCTTGGATGGCTGCTTCTGCGAAGACTGGGCTTGTTCGGCCGGGTCCTGATCGTCATCCGGCAGGTACAGCGGGCCTTTTTGACCACAGGCCGAAACGAGGCAGGCAACCGCGACGAGCGCAGCAAGGGAAGAGATCAGGCGCTTCATGGCGAAATCCTTGAAAATGCGTTAATTGCGCCGGAGTATACCGGCCACCCGGCAGCTTGCCTATGCGAGGGGGTTCCCGTCCGGCGGGGCTCCTGTGATGCGCATCATCCCTGTGGGAGCGAGCCTGCTCGCGAAGGCGTCGGCAAATTCAACAGGCTCGTTGCCTGACACACCGCTTTCGCGAGCAGGCTCGCTCCCACGGGGGCGGTGCTGGATGGGCCGACAGGTACTTGGTCGTTAATCTTTGCAATCGGTCGGCAGCGTCCGTATCTTTCGGCGCTTGAGCCTGATCAGACATTTTTGAGGTTGCCGCAATGAGTTTGTCCGAAGCCCGTTTCCACGATCTGGTCGATGCTACCCAGCAGACGCTGGAAGATATCTTTGATGACAGCGACCTGGATATCGACCTGGAGAGCTCGGCCGGCGTGCTGACGGTCAAATTCGAAAACGGCAGCCAGCTGATCTTCAGCCGCCAGGAGCCGTTGCGTCAGCTGTGGCTGGCGGCCGTGTCCGGTGGTTTCCACTTCGACTACGACGAAGAAAGCGAGCGCTGGATGTGCGACAAGAGCGAAGAGCAATTGGGCGAAATGCTTCAGCGCCTCGTAAAGCAGCAGGCTGGCGCCGAATTCGATTTCGAAGGTCTGTGATTCGTGACGGATGCCGCGCCTGTTCGCCCGCCGAAACCGCTCTACAGCAACGTCAGCCCGGCGGTGCCTTCGCCGTGCACGGGCGTATGTCGGCTGGACGAACAGAAAGTCTGTCTCGGCTGTGCGCGCCACGTCGAGGACATTCGCGAATGGCGCTCGGCGGACGATCAGCGGCGCCGGGTGATTTGCCAGCAGGCTACCGCACGAAAGTCCCAAGCCTGTTGATATTGTGGCGAGGGGATTTATCCCCGTTGGGTCGCGTAGCGGCCCCAAAATCTATACGGCTGCTGCGCAGCCGAACGGGGATAAATCCCCTCGCCACAAGGGTTTCACCCAGGCAAAAAAGGGCGTGACTTGTATATTTTTTGAGCTGTGATAGTGTCCGCGAACGCCTCAAACCACCGAGGCACGGTGAAAACCCCGTCTTTTTTGGCGGGGTTTTGCTTTTTTGTGCAGAAGAAAGGAGTCTGCCTGGATCATGACCGCACCTTCCATCACCCTTACCCGTCTGGACGTGCAACGTCTGGAGCGCCTGATCGACAGCCTGAGCGACAAAGACCAGGCTGCGCCGGGCGTGATTGCGCTGCAAACCGAGCTGGACCGCGCCGATACCGTGGTCGGCCACGATGAAGTGCCCGCCGATGTCGTGACCATGAATTCCCGCGTGCATTGCCGCGAAGAAGGCAGTGGCAAGGATTACCACCTGACGCTGGTCTATCCCAAGGACGCCAACGCCGATGAAGGCAAGATTTCCATTCTCGCTCCGGTTGGCAGTGCGCTGCTGGGCCTGAAGGTCGGTCAGCACATCGATTGGCCGGCGCCGGGCGGCAAGTCGCTGAAACTGACCTTGCTGGAAGTGGAATCGCAACCGGTCAACGGCGGCGCCTTTCCCGAATAAATTCCTGCTTCAAACCTGTTCGAGCGCTTCATTCAACGAGCGCTCCAGGTCTGCCTTGTAGCGCAGATACAGATTGCTTGAACTGTGCCCGTCACCGAGCAGACCCGACAGGTCGAGGTCGGTGATGTAGCAGCGATAACGCTCGGTCTCGCGACGCTGCTCGACGATCTCCCGGGCGACCACGCTGAACAACTGGTCGCCATGCTCCAGCTCGCTGAATTCCCGCTGATTGCAGTACAAGGTGACCTGCACTTCGCCGGGTGCGGCTTTGCCGATGATTGCCTGCACGTCGTAGAACGGTTTGTTCACCGGGGTCTGCGGTGCTGGTCGGGTTTCGACCCTGCGCGAGCGCCCCGGGCCTGACGGCAACAGCTGGTAATACAAAGTCTCGGGGCTGCCCGCAGGGCCACCGTCCATCGGCAATTGCGCTTCACGGCGGTACTGGATCGATTGCAGAAAACGTTGCAGCGGCACCAGCAGACTCTGCTCGTCGTGGTACGGCAGCTGCTGTTGCCACAGCGCATTGAATTCATCCAGCACGTACAGCTCCGCCTGCTGTTCACTGATGCGATAGAACACTTGAATGCACTCCGGCTGACCCATCGGCAGGATCAGCGCCAGATCGTGATCTTCCAGCGCCATCGGGTCGAGGTGCAGCGGGCTGTAGCGCGGTTGTTCTTCGCCCAGATAATCGAGCAGCGCCGGCAGGGTGGCGAGGGCGACATGGTTGACCTGACCCGGCACCAGCTCCAGCACGTGATAGTGCTGCTGCACCTGAATCAGGTAGCGATGATTCAAGTCACTGAGCAACAGGGTCTGCGCGGTGTCGACGATTTCCTCGACGCGGCGGGCAATGAATTGCGCGCGGTTGTGGCAGAAGCAGCGCACTTTCAGCGAAGGCTGCACCGGGCCGCGCGGCAGGTTGTTGAGGTAATCGCGCAGGCAGTCGAGCAGCGCATGCGGGCCGTCGAAACGATTGACCAGCACTTCGTTCCAGCTGTTGAGCGTGACCTGATCGAGGGTCAGCACCAGATTCTCGCGCACGCCGGCATAGCTCAGCGAGTCGGTGCGTTCGGTGGTCATCAAAATGTTCAGATCACGGTGATGCTTGAGCGGATCGACGCCGACGTTGATCAGCAGCAGCACTTCGCTGGGCACGGCGGCGCGCAGCAAGGGCTCTTCGGCGACGGTGGACAAGGGCAGGGCGATGCACTGCTGCAGGCTGCCGAGCAGGTTGAACAGCTCGAACTCGCTCAAGTCGCTGGTGCCCGGATGCAGGGCCAGGCGGGTGCTGCTGTCGATCACGCCGTTGCGGTGGCACCAGGTCAGCAGTTCGAGCAGTTCGCGACTGCGCTTGATCGGCGCGAAATGTTCCCACTCCAGCGCCGTCAGGCTGCCGTTGTACAAACCCCACTGGGTCTGCCCCGGCTCCTTTTTGTTCGGCGACTGCACCAGGGTCAGGGTATCTTCGGCCAGGTCCGGGGCGATGCCCGGATTGATGAACTCGACCTTGTCGGCCTTGCGCTCGAATGCCGCGTAGAGTCGACGGCCAAGCACATTGAGGTCGCGCTTGTTGATCAGGCTGACAGTCTGTTCGCTGCGGGCGAACTGGGTCAGGAAGCGATAGCTGTAATTGAGTTCGTTGACCAGCGCGCGGCGCTCGGCGCTGACCTGGCGGACTTTCCACTGACTGCGGCTGTCGAGCAGCGCCAGTTGCCGCTGATCCCAGTGCCACTCGCCGGCCAGGCGTTCGAGCAGTGCGCGTTGCCAACCCTGACTGCGGCTGTTGCCGGTGAGCTTGCGGTTGACCTTCAGATACAGCGCGCGGCGCACCAGCTCAAGACGTTCCGGCTCGTTGCGGGCGATCAGGTATTCCTCGATACGCCGGTACACGACCATGTACGGGTCAAGCTCATCGAGATCGAGCTGATTGGCGAACACGGCTTTCTTGAAGCGCAGGCTCAGGCACTGCACCTGCGGATGTTCGCTGGCGTACACCTCGGTCAGCAGCAGTTTGAGCACCGACTTGTAGGGCGACTCGATGCCTTTGAACAACTGCCACAATCCGGCCCCGATGAATTCCCCGGGCGGAATGGTCGCCATCGGCCCGAGATCGAGGGTTTCATCGGCGCGAATAAAGCGTTTGGACAGCAGGGTGTGGGTGTAAGCGTCGTAGGCTGTTTCTTCATAGACTGGCACCAGCCACCAGATCGGCGTGCGCCCGGCCAGCCAGATCGCCGTGCGATAAAACTCGTCGAGCAGCAGATAGTGCTGGGTGCTGCCGCAGTTTTCCGAACTGAGCTGAGCATCACGTTCGCCTTTGACGAAGCGCGCCGGGTCGATCAGGAAGAAATGCGCTTCGGCACCCTGGCTCGCGGCCCAGGTTTCCAGCAACTGGCATTTCTTGCGTAGCTCGGCGAGTTCGCTTTCGCTCAGATCTGGGGCATGGCAGACCCACACATCCATGTCGCTCTGATCGGCCTGTGCCAGCGTGCCTAGGCTGCCCATCAGGAACAAACCGTGAATCGGTCGCGGCGGGTTGCTGCCATGGCGCGGTTTGTAAGAAAACGAGCGGGTCAGGCGCTGCGCCTCGGTCAGCGCATTGGCGTCCGGCTCATAATTCGAGAGACCGGCCGGCGTACTGCCCGAGACATAGCCGGGCAGCAACGGATGATTGACGTGAAAGAACAGCGGCAACAGCGTCAGCACGCTTTGCTGGCGCGTCGAAAAACCTTCGAGGGCGCGGCCGAGGCGGCCTTCATTGAGTTTGAGAAAACGGGCGCGCAGTTGGCTGAGTACCTTGCGGTCGATGCCTTCGTCCAGGTCGGGGCGGATTTCGTGGGTGCGCGTCATGTCAGCTCAAACCGGCTTGCAGGCTCGGACGTAGAGGGTCTCGGAATGGCCGCAGTTTAGCCTCTGCGCAGCAGGAGGTTTAAGCTGAATTTGTTTTTTGACGTCAGATTTTCATCGGCAGTGATCAGGCTGGCCCGCGGAAATCCCGTGGCAGGAGTTTCCGTGGGCAAAGTCGGAAAAAGTCAGGCGGTTTCCTGCTCTCTCAGAATCGTCAGTACGGTCTGCACGTTTTGCGCGGCATCGCGGCCGAGGCTGGTCAGATAACCGCCATCGGGCTGGTCGGTTAGTTCTTTTTCGAAGAGGCGTTTGGCGGCGGCTATGTGTTTCGGGGCAGCGGTCTGATGAATTTTCAGACCTTCCTGGGAACTGTCCAGGTTGAAGAGTGCAAGGACTTCCAGTTCGGCAACCAACTCAGGGGTAAGCGACATAAGGACTCCAGACTTTCTAGGAATTGGACGACAGCGCCCCTAAGGTGAACCCGCTGGTGCAGCATGTCCAGTGCTCGGATCAGGGGATTTTGTCTTGAGGCGAATTCCAGTGTAGTCCGCATAAAAAAGATCGCAGCCTTCGGCAGCTCCTACAGGAGATTGGTGCAGGAGCTGCCGAAGGCTGCGATCTTTTGATTTTAGAGCTTTTCCGGTGGCAGCTCTGGCAATGCGCGCAAGGCCGCTTCATACCATTCGGTGTTGAACGCGCGGTCTTCATCGAGCATCGCGTCAATCTCATAGGCAAGCACGTGAGCCATGAGGTTGAGGATCTCTTCGCGCTCCATACCGACCAGAGTCAGCTTGTTCAATGTCGCCTTGGCCGCTGGGGGGGTGTCGCTTTCGATTTGGTTCTCGATGGCTTCGATCAGCGTCGCTTCGGTGAATGCTTCTTCGTCGTCATCGTTGACGATATCTGTCGGCTCGCTCATGGCAGGCTCCTCAGGGAAAGGCGCCAGTTTACCCGCATTCAGCGGCGTGATGCTGCTGGCGGGAAACGTCGCGGCGATCTATAAACAGGCACTGCCCACCCCGCACGGCCTGGAGGCTCTGTGATGTTCAAGCTCTACGGATTTGCTGTCAGCAACTACTACAACATGGTCAAACTGGCGCTGCTGGAAAAAGGCCTGCCCTTCGAAGAGGTGACGTTCTACCCGGCGCAAACCCCGGAGTCACTGGCGATCAGCCCGCGCGGCAAGGTCCCGGTGCTGGGCGTCGACGCCGGTTATATCAACGAAACCGCGATCATTCTCGAATACCTCGAACAATCACAAAAGGGCACGCCGCTCCTGCCCAGCGATCCGTTCGAGCGCGCGCAGGTATTGGCGATTGCGAAGGAGATCGAGTTGTACATCGAGTTGCCGGGGCGTGCCTGCTATGGCGAGGCGTTTTTCGGTATGACGTTGCCGGAGGCGATCAAAGAGAAGACCCGGACGGAGCTGCTGCTGGGCTTCGCGGCACTCGGCCGCCACGGCCAGTTCGCCCCGTATGTGGCGGGTGACAGCCTGAGCATTGCCGATTTGTATTTCCTCTACAGCGTGCCGCTGGCCTGTGCGGTCGGGCAGAAGCTGTTCGGGATTGATCTGCTGGCCGAGATGCCGCAGGCGAAGGCGCTGCTGGAGCGGTTAGAGCAGAATCCGCACGTGCAGAAGATTGCGGCGGATAAAGACGCGGCGATGCCGGCGTTTTTGGCGATGATTGCAGCCAAGAAGTGAATTTTGTAGCGCTCTGAAGTCAGTCATCGCTGGCAAGCCAGCTCCCACAGGGCTATGGGTCGAACGCAAAATTGTGTTCCACATAGAACCCTGTGGGAGCGGGCTTGCCCGCGATGCTTCTAGCGGCTGGCCAGCAGGGCCTGACCGCGCGCCACCGCAGCCCTGACCTGCGCCGGCGCAGTCCCGCCGATATGGTCGCGGGCATTCACCGAGCCTTCCAGGGTCAGCACGGCAAACACGTCCTGCTCGATCTGATCGCTGAATTGACGCAGTTCTTCGAGGCTCATCTCGGCCAGATCCTTGCCCGTGTCCACGCCGTATTTCACCGCGTGGCCAACGATTTCATGGCAATCACGGAACGGCAGGCCACGGCGCACCAGATAATCCGCCAGGTCAGTCGCAGTGGAGAAACCGCGCAGTGCCGCTTCACGCATGATCGCGTGTTTCGGCTTGATCGCCGGGATCATGTCGGCAAACGCGCGCAGCGAATCGCGCAGGGTGTCGGCGGCGTCGAACAGCGGCTCCTTGTCTTCCTGATTGTCCTTGTTGTAGGCCAGCGGCTGGCCCTTCATCAGGGTCAGCAGGCCCATCAGCGCGCCGAAGACGCGGCCGGTCTTGCCGCGTACCAGTTCGGGCACGTCAGGGTTTTTCTTCTGCGGCATGATCGAGCTGCCAGTGCAGAAACGATCCGGCAGATCGATGAACTGGAACTGCGCGCTGGTCCACAGCACCAGCTCTTCGGAGAAGCGCGACAGGTGCATCATCGCGATGCTTGCGGCCGAGCAGAATTCGATGGCGAAGTCACGATCGGAGACGTTGTCCAGCGAGTTGCCGCCGACGGCGTCGAAGCCGAGCAGTTGCGCGGTGTATTCGCGGTCGATCGGGTAGGTGGTGCCGGCCAGTGCGGCGCTGCCCAATGGCATGCGGTTGGTGCGCTTGCGGCAGTCGACCAGACGCTCGTAGTCGCGGCTGAGCATTTCGAACCAGGCCAGCATGTGGTGCCCGAAAGTTACCGGCTGCGCGGTCTGCAAGTGGGTGAAGCCCGGCATGATGCTTGCGGCCTCACGCTCGGCTTGCTCCAGCAGGCCTTTTTGCAGGCGGGTGATCTCGGCGAGGATCAGGTCGATTTCATCGCGCAGCCACAGGCGGATATCGGTGGCGACCTGGTCGTTGCGGCTGCGCCCAGTGTGGAGCTTTTTACCGGTGACGCCGATGCGGTCGGTCAGGCGTGCTTCGATGTTCATGTGCACGTCTTCGAGGTCGACGCGCCAGTCGAACTGGCCGGCCTCGATTTCGCCCTGAATGGTCTTCAGGCCATCGATGATGCTGTCGCGCTCGGCATCGGTCAGCACGCCGACCTTGGCCAGCATGGTGGCGTGGGCGATCGAGCCCATGATGTCGTGGCGATACAGGCGCTGGTCGAAAGTGACGGAGGCGGTGAAGCGGGCGACGAAGGCGTCGACGGGTTCACTGAAGCGGCCGCCCCAGGACTGATTGGTCTTGTCAGTGCTCATGAATTCGCTCGTATCGGCTTGAAGAAATGGCGTGAAACGCTGGCGCGGATAATAACAGGGTTGCCAATCCTGTCGCTGACACCGGTCGATACGTTTTTTCGCGGATGTGTCAGGCATGTCCGGCGCGGTCTGCAAGGAATTTACAAAAGGATATTTTTTGATTGAGCAATATCGTTCCGACGAACGTCTACAGTGGACATAAGGGTCGGTGCGAATGCGGATCATGCAAAGGTCCGGCCACTGGCTATAAGAAGAGGGGGCGGGTGAGTTGTACAACGGTCACCCACCGCGAGAAACGCAGGAAACACTGGGCTCTGAGCCGTTCGACCCGGACGCTGGCAAATATTGCTGGCCGACGTACGGCACTTTTTGGCGCTCGGGCTAGTCTTAGCGTGGATCGCGGTGACGGAGGTCACTACACCTGTCTACGCTATCCTTGTGCGAGACTCACGCAGGAATCCAGCGCAATATGAATGTCCTGATCGTTGATGACGAACCCCTGGCTCGCGAGCGCCTAAGCCGTATGGTGAGTGAGCTCGAGGGTTACACAGTCCTGGAGCCCAGTGCCACGAATGGCGAGGAGGCGTTAGCGCTGATCGACAGCCACAAGCCGGATATCGTGCTGCTCGATATCCGCATGCCGGGCCTCGATGGCCTGCAGGTTGCTGCCCGACTGTGCGAACGAGAGACGCCGCCGGCCGTGGTGTTTTGCACCAGTCCCGATGAATTTGCCGTGGAAGCCCTGCAGGCCAGCGCCGTGGGCTATGTGGTGAAACCTGTGCGAACCGAACACTTGAATGAAGCCCTGAAGCGGGCTGAACGTCCCAACCGGGCGCAACTCTCGGCCCTGACCCGTCCCGCTGCCGAAAGTGGCAACGGCCCACGCAGCCACATCAGCGCACGGACCCGTAAAGGCATCGAGCTGATTCCGCTGGATCAGGTGGTCTACTTCATCGCCGACCACAAATACGTGACCCTGCGTCACGAAGCCGGCGAGGTGCTGCTCGACGAACCCCTCAAAGCCCTTGAAGACGAATTCGGCGAACGCTTTGTGCGTATCCACCGCAACGCGCTGGTCGCTCGCGACCGCATCGAGCGCTTGCAACGCACCCCACTGGGACATTTCCAGTTGTTCCTCAAAGGCCTCAATGGCGATGCGCTGATTGTCAGCCGTCGGCATGTTGCCGGTGTGCGCAAGATGATGCAGGGGCTGTGACCCGGTCTTCGCCGGGCCTTTCGAGTTCTTTTACCCGGCATGGCAGGCCAGGGAGGCCGCGCCGGTTCTGATTCAGGTCAAAGTGAAATTGACTGAGCTGTTATTATCCGCCGTATCTATTCAGTACGGATTGTTCCATGTCCCCTCGCGAAATCCGCATCGCCACCCGTAAAAGTGCGCTGGCCCTCTGGCAGGCCGAATACGTCAAAGCCCGTCTCGAGGCGGCCCACCCGGGCCTGCTGGTGACGCTGGTGCCCATGGTCAGTCGCGGTGACAAGCTGCTCGACTCGCCACTGTCGAAGATCGGCGGCAAGGGCCTGTTCGTCAAGGAACTGGAAACCGCGCTGCTGGAAAACGAAGCTGATATCGCCGTGCATTCGATGAAAGACGTGCCGATGGACTTCCCGCAAGGCTTGGGTCTGTTTTGCATCTGCGAGCGTGAAGACCCGCGCGATGCTTTCGTCTCCAACACCTACGCCAGTCTTGAAGCGCTGCCTGCCGGTGCCATCGTCGGCACCTCGAGCCTGCGTCGGCAAACGCAATTGCTGGCGCGTCGCCCGGATCTGCAGATCCGTTTCCTGCGTGGCAACGTCAACACCCGTCTGGCCAAGCTCGACGCCGGCGAGTACGACGCGATCATCCTCGCTGCGGCGGGCTTGATCCGCCTGGGTTTCGAAGATCGCATCACTTCGGCGATCAGTGTCGATGACAGCCTGCCGGCCGGTGGCCAAGGCGCGGTCGGCATCGAATGCCGCAGCGCCGACGACGAAATCCACGCCTTGCTCGCACCTTTGCATCACGCCGATACCGCTTCGCGGGTGAACGCCGAACGCGCCCTCAACAAACATTTGAACGGCGGCTGCCAAGTGCCGATCGCCTGCTACGCCGTGCTTGAGGGCGAGCAGTTGTGGTTGCGCGGTCTGGTCGGTGAGCCGAGCGGTGGCAAGCTTCTCAGTGCCCAAGCCCGGGCGCCGCGTGCCGACGCGGAAACCTTGGGTGTGCAGGTCGCTGAAGACTTGCTCAAGCAAGGCGCTGACGACATTCTCAAAGCTGTCTACGGCGAGGCGGGTCACGAGTGACAGCCTGGCGCCTGCTGCTGACGCGCCCGGCAGACGACTGCGCGGCGCTGGCCGAACAGCTGGCCGGGCACGGGATTTTCAGCAGTTGTCTGCCGCTTTTGGACATTGTTCCGCTGCCGGTCTCTGACACTATTCGCCAAGCGATTTCGCGATTGCCCGCTTGCAGCGCAGTGATCGTGGTCAGCAAACCGGCGGCGCGGATCGCGGTGGACTTGCTCAAGTCTGAAGGCGCGCCGCCATTGAGCATGCCGTGGTTCAGCGTCGGCGCGGCGACCGCAGGCATTCTTCGCGAACACGGTCTCGATGTGAGCTTTCCGGTTGACGGCGATGACAGTGAAGCTTTGCTGCAATTGCCGCGTCTGCGCGAGGCGGTGAGCCAGCCCGGCGCGCAGGTGATGATCCTGCGCGGCGAGGGCGGTCGTGAGCTGCTCGCCGAGCGCCTGCGCGCGCTTGGTGCTAGTGTCGAGTATCTGGAGTTGTATCGCCGTGAACTGCCAGCCTATCCGCTGAACGAGCTGCCACGGCGGATCGAAGCGGAACGCTTGAACGGGCTGGTGGTCAGCAGTGGACAGGGTTTCGAGCACCTGCGGCAGATGGCCGGCGATGCCTGGCCGAAGATCGCGCAGTTGCCGTTGTTTGTTCCAAGCCCGAGGGTCGCCGAGCTGACACGTGCCGCCGGGGCTCAAACAGTTGTGGATTGCCGCGGCGCGAGTGCCGCGGCTTTGCTGACGGCGTTACGGGAATGTCCCGTGCCGTTTTCTAATGCAAAGGATGGATACGTGAGCGAAACAGCCTTGCCAAAAGATGACGTCCAGCCTGCGCTCGATGCCCAGGTTGAAACTCCACCACCGGCCAAAGAGCCGCGCCGAGGCAATGGACTGGCAATTGTCGCCCTGCTGCTCGGCGCCGCCGGTGTCGCCATTGGCGGCTGGGGTGTCTGGCAGGTGCGCCACCTGCAGAACAACACGCAGCAACAGTCGAGTCAGGTGCAGGCGCTGAACGATCAGGCGCAGAGTCTGAAGCTCAACGAACAGCGTCTGACCGAACGCCTGGCGCAGCTGCCCGGTGCTGACGAGCTCGCCGAGCGCCAGCGTCTGGTCACGCAATTGCAGGGCGATCAGCAGCGCCTCAATCAACGTCTGGAAACCGTCCTCGGCGCCAGCCGCAAGGACTGGCGTCTGGCCGAGGCCGAGCACTTGCTGCGTCTGGCCAGCCTGCGCCTTTCAGCGCTGCAGGACATCAGCAGCGCCCAGGCACTGGTGCAGGGCGCCGATGAAATTCTCCGTGAGCAGAACGATCCGGGTTCCTTCGCCGCGCGCGAGCAAGTGGCGAAAACCCTGGTCGCCTTGCGCAGCACCGAACAGCCGGATCGCACCGGGCTGTTCCTGCGTCTCGGCGCGCTGCGCGATCAGGTCATCGACCTCACCGAGCTGGCGCCGGAGTACAAGGATCGCGGCGAGTCCCTGCTGGGGCTGACCGCCGATGGCGATGGCGCCGGTCGCTGGGCGCAGTGGTGGGACAAGGTGTCGCGCTATATCCGCATCGATTTCAACGCTGACAAAAACGTCAAACCGCTGCTGGCCGGGCAAAGCCTGAGCCAGGTGCGCCTGGCCCTGAGCCTGGCGCTGGAGCAAGCGCAGTGGGCGGCGCTCAACGGTCAGGCGGCGGTGTACACCCAGGCGCTGGCCGAGGCACGCGATGTGCTCAAGGGCAATTTCAACCCGGACAATCCGCAAAGCAAAGTCATGCTGGAACAGGTCTCCGAGCTGAGCAAGGAACCGGTCACCGTCAAGACGCCGGATCTGACCGGCACCTTGAGTGCGGTGCAGGGGTATCTGGAGCGGCGTAACGTCAATGCTGAAGAATCGGTGAAACCGTTCGCCAAGCCTGCCGCCAATGCTGCGCAGGAGGCGACCCCATGAAGCGCCTCTATGTAATCGTGTTTCTGGTCATCGCCGCGACGGCAGCGCTGGGCCTGGCGATTGCCGAGCATTCCGGTTACGTGCTGGTGGCGTACAAGAGCTTCCGCTACGAATCGAGCCTGTGGGCGACCCTGGCGGTGATAGCGGTGCTGTGGCTGCTGTTCTGGGGCATCAAGGTGCTGGTCGAGCTGGTGATGACCTCCACCGGCGTGGTCAATCCGTGGTCGCGACGCAATCGCAGCCGCCGCGTGCAAGTGGCGATCGAGCACGGGCAGCTGGATCTGGCTGAAGGTCGCTGGGCCAGTGCGCAACGGCATCTGACCCGCGCGGCGGAAGCCGAGCGCCAGCCATTGCTTTATTACCTCGGCGCCGCACGTGCGGCGAACGAGCAAGGTCAGTACGAAGAAAGTGATCGTTTGCTCGAACGTGCGCTGGAGCGTCAGCCGCAAGCCGAATTGGCGATCGCTCTCAGTCACGCACAATTGCAGACCGATCGTGGCGACACCGACGGTGCGCTGGTGACCTTGCAGGCAATGCATGAACGGCATCCGCGCAGCGCGCAGACGTTGCGTCAATTGCAACGTCTGCATCAGCAGCGTGGCGAATGGTCGGCGGTGATTCGTTTGCTGCCTGAGTTGCGCAAGGACAAAGTGCTGCCGCCGGCAGAACTGGCCGAGCTCGAACGGCGCGCCTGGGGTGAGAACCTCTCGCTGGCAGCGCATCGTGAAGAAGACGGTACGGTGGGTCTGCAATCGCTCAAGCGGGCGTGGGAACAGCTGACTTCGGCGCAGCGTCAGGAAGCACCTTTGGTACTGGCCTATGCCGAGCAATTGCGCCAGCTGGGCGCTCAGGTCGAGGCCGAAGAGGTCCTGCGAGCAGCGCTCAAGCGCAAATACGACAGCCATCTGGCGCGGCTTTATGGTCTGGTTCGTGGCAGTGATCCTGCGCGTCAGTTGCAGACGGCCGAAGGCTGGCTCAAGGAGCACCCGGCCGATCCGAGCCTGCTGCTGACCCTTGGACGCCTGTGTCTGCAAACCAGCCTTTGGGGCAAGGCCCGTGACTATCTGGAAAGCAGTCTGCGCGTGCAGCGCAATCCGGAGACCTGTGCGGAGTTGGCCCGTCTGCTTGCACAGCTTGGCGATACCGAGCGCAGCAATCAGTTGTTCCAGGAAGGTCTGGGGCTGCTTGATGAACGCCTGCTGGCGGCGCCTCTGCCAGTCCCGGCGAAGGTATGAATGGCGAGGGAGGTTGCTCCATCGTGAACTTCGATGACCGAAAATTCCCCTTCTTTGCGCTCTACAGACAAAGTCCTACAAAGCGCTTCACCGTTTCCTATCGAGCCTGTCGGGTTTTCCCTACACCTGTGGTGAACTGTCGCCAGGCCCTTGCCTTGAAAGGCTGACACGCTTTCCTCTACCGTAACCGTCTGTCTCTACTGTTACGGAAAAGCCATGTCGTTGGCCTGCTCACGCTCCTTGTTCTTCATGGCTTTCATTGCGGGGGCCTTTGCTCTGGGAGCTTCCTATTACCTCGAATACGCGGTCGGACTGACGCCTTGCAGTCTGTGCCTGGTGCAGCGGTTGTTCCTCACATTGCTGTGCATCGGCTGCGGCGTGGCGGCGGTGCATGGCCCCCGGCGCGTTGGCTTATGGTGGTACTGGCTGTTTGCGCTCGGCGCCAGTCTGGGGGGAACCACCGCTGCGTGGCGGCAGGTGTTGATTCAGAGTGACTCCATGCTGCAACTGGTCAAATGCTCGCCCACCGTGGAGTCACTGTTCAGCGAACTGCCGTGGATCTGCGCCTTGCAACGGATGTTCAACGGCGGCGCTGATTGTGCGGATATTTCCTGGACACTGTTCGATTTGAGCATCCCCGAATGGAGCCTGCTGTTTTTTGTCGGTGTGTCGATCCTTGCGGTTTATCAGTTGCTGCGTCTGATCTGGAGTGCTCTGCAACGACCGGTCAGCGACGAAGCGTCGCACCACATGCTGGTCAGGGATTAAACACTTGTATGAACTTTATCTCCTGCGTACCTTGAAGCCATAGGCGTGCGGGCATAATCTGGCCGGCACGTGTCATTGGATTTATGTTGCTCGATGACGCTCTGCCCGATCGTCCACCAGTCAAATCAGAACAGGGGCGCGGGTGTAGAGCAGCATGACCCACAAGGGAAGAGAGATCGCCATGCTCGAAAGTTGTCAGAATGCTCAGGAACGTTGGGGTGGGGTTCATCTGCTGATCGACCGCTGGTTGCAGGAGCGTGAAGAGCTGATCGTCGCCTACGACAAGCTCGGTGCGCAGCCTGATTCGCTGTCCGAAAGCCGCAAACCCTTGTTGGAGTTCTGCGGTGTACTGGTCGATTACGTATCGGCGGGTCACTTCGAAATCTATGAACAGCTGACCGGCGAAGCCAAGGCGTTCAACGACAAGCGCGGCCTGGAACTCGCCGAGACCATCTACCCGCGCATCGACGTCATTACCGAGAAGCTGCTCGCATTCAATGATCTGTGCGACGAAGGCAAATGCGTTGCGGAGAAATTCAAGGAATTGGGCGGCTTGCTGCATGAGCGCTTTGAACTTGAGGATTGCCTGATCGAAGTGCTGCACACGGCACACAAGGAAGAATATTCGGTTCAGGCCTGATCCACGTCCTTCATGAAAAACGGTGCGCCCGCAAGCGCACCGTTTTTTTATGCCTGATCAGCTCGTCGCACCACGCAACTCCACTTCAAAAACCAGAGGCGTGAACGGCGCAATCAGGTCGCCGGCACCGTCGGCACCATAGGCCTGATCCGATGGAATCACCAGCCGCCATTTCGCCCCCACCGGCATGTTCTGCAAGGCGGTGCGCCAACCGGCAATCACGCTGTCGAGGTTGAACCATTGCGGCTGGGTGTTCTGATCGAACACGGTGCCGTCCGGCAGCTTGCCGACATACAGCACCTGCACTTTGCCGTCCGGGCCGGCCTTGGCGCCAGTGCCCGGAGCCAGTTCAGTCAGGAGGATGCCATCGGCCAGTTCCTTCACCCCCGGTTTGGCTTTTTCTGTGCTGAGAAAGCGTTGCTCGTTTTCCATCGCAGCATCGCTCGACTGCCGTGAAGCCTGCTCGGCATTTTGCGATTCATGGTCGGCCAGAATCTGTTCAATGCGCGCTTCACTCAACGCCAGTGGCTTGCCCTGATACGCCTGTTGCAGACCTTCGATCAGCGCCTGGATCTGCAACTGCGGCACCTCCTGGCGCAGTCGTTCGCCGAGGCTGGCACCGAGGCTGTAAGCCAGATCATGAGCATCGTTCGCCGTGTTTTTTTCATCGGCATACGCCGTCGAAAAAAACACGCAGAGGGACAAAATAAAGTAGCGCGACATGGGCACTCTCCGACCTGAGATGCGGGGGATTATGCCAGTGCAAACGTCTGCATCGGTGAACTGCTTTTTCCTCGGCGCAGAACATTTCGGCCGCGGTGCAACGCAACGGTGCAGATACTGTCAACATGCGCTAGCGGCGGTATCAGCAGAGGTCTAGTATGAGCCGCACTCACGTCAGCCAGGAGGTAAACCATGTCGGCCACCAAGAAGCCTGTAAATACTCCGTTGCACTTACTCCAACAATTGTCGGGCAGCCTGCTCGAGCATTTGGAAAACGCTTGCTCGCAAGCCTTGGCTGATGCTGAAAAACTGCTCGCCAAGCTGGAAAAACAGCGTGGCAAGGCGCAGGAAAAACTGCACAAATCGCGCACCAAGTTGCAGGACGCCGCCACTGCCGGCAAAGCCAAGGCTCAGAACAAAGCCAAGTCTTCCGTGAAAGAACTCGAAGACCTGCTGGACGCTTTGAAAGATCGTCAGTCCGAGACCCGCAGCTACATTCTGCAGCTCAAGCGCGATGCCCAGGAAAGCCTGAAACTGGCCCAGGGTGTTGGCCGCGTTCAGGAAGCAGTGGGCAAAGTTCTGTCGTCGCGTTCGGCCAAACCGGCAGCAGCACCAGCGAAGAAAGTCGCTGCTAAACCTGCTGCAAGCAAAGCCCCGGCGAAGACCGCTGCGGCGAAACCTGCTGTTGCGAAAACCGCCACCAAACCAGCGGCCAAGGCGCCAGTGAAAGCGGCTGCCAAACCAGCGGCGAAAACTGCAGCGAAGAAGCCGGCGGCGAGCGCGGCAAAACCGGCGGCTAAAACCACCGCAGCCAAACCTGCTGCAGCCAGGCCAGCAGTGAAAGCCACCCCTGCCAAAGCCGCTGCAAAACCGGCCGCGAGCAAAGCTGCACCGGCGAAAACCGCAGCCGCCAAACCTGCTGCCAAAGCAGCAGCGAAACCAGCAGCAAAACCTGCTGCCAAGACTGCGGCCAAGCCGGCCGCCGCCAAACCTGCTGCGAAAGTGGCGGTAAAACCGGCTGCCAAACCAGCCGCAACATCGGCAGCAAAACCTGCGGCAAAAACCGCTGCGAAACCGGCCGCCAAGCCTGCTGCCAAGCCTGCGACCGCTGCTGCAAAACCGGCCGCCAAGCCAGCCGCAAAACCAGCGGTGAAAAAGCCTGCAGCTGCCAAACCAGCCGCGACCAAACCGGCCACCGCTCCAGCGGCCAAGCCTGTCACTGCCGCTACCCCGGCTGCTCCAGCTGCGTCGGCACCGTCGTCCGCCGCCCACTCGACCCCTTCGACTGCGCCAGCACCAGCCGCTTCGTCGAACGTCAGCAGCACCCCGACCAGCGCTTCCTAAGTGCCGGTTGCCGCGACGCGCAGCACTTGCAGCGCGTCGCGGTTCAGGCTGGCGGCATTGCCGGCCAGGTCTTCAAGCCAGGTCACCGAACCTGCATCGTTGCGCGTCCACTCTTGCGCCACACCTTCAAGGCGTGAAAGCAAGGTGCGCTCAGCTTCAAGCTCCAGTGATTTGATCTGCTCGCGCATGCCGGCCACCACCGCATCGTCGATGGCCCGCGCTTTCCATTGCAGGCGCAGGGTTCGCAGCGGCTGCACCACTTCGATATCCCATGGCGCGGTGAGAGCCTTGAGCAGGCGTACGCGCGGCTGATCGCAGGCCACCGCGCGCTGCTCCAGCCACAAACCGCACAGCAGCAGGCAGACATTGGCGCCCGCCGTTTGCAATTGCAGGCAGGCATCTTCCACACCCGGGCGGGCGTAGACATCAAGGGCAAAGCTCCACAGGTCAGAGGACATCGTGCTACTCGCGCCAGTTGTGAGCGAAGCTGGTAGACTCCGCCGCCATTATGATCCGACTTCAGAACCTGACTTTACAGCGTGGCCCGCAACGTCTGCTAGAAGACGCCGAGCTGACCCTGCACGCCGGCCACAAAGCCGGCCTCATCGGCGCCAACGGTGCCGGCAAATCCAGCCTGTTCGCCCTGCTGCGCGGCGAGTTGCACCCGGATTCGGGCGACTGCCTGCTGCCGGCCGACTGGCGTATCGCGCACATGCGCCAGGAGGTCGACACCCTCGAACGCCTGGCGGTCGATTATGTGCTCGATGGCGACCTGCGTCTGCGCGAGGTGCAACGCGAGCTTGCCGCCGCCGAGCAGGCCCACGACGGCACCGCGCTGGCGCGCCTGCACGCCGAACTCGACAGCGCCGACGGTTACACCGCCGATGCGCGGGCGCGCAAGCTGCTCGCCGGTCTTGGGTTCACCAATGAGCAGATGGATCGTCAGGTAGGCGATTTCTCCGGTGGCTGGCGGATGCGTCTGAATCTGGCGCAGGCACTGATGTGCCCGTCGGATCTGCTGCTGCTCGACGAACCGACCAACCACTTGGACCTCGATGCGATCATCTGGCTCGAAGAGTGGCTGAAGAGTTATCCGGGCACCTTGCTGCTGATTTCCCACGACCGGGATTTCCTCGACGAAGTGGTCGATCACGTTGCCCATGTCGATCAGCGCAAACTGACCCTCTACCGTGGCGGCTACACCGCGTTCGAGCGCGCCCGTGCCGAGCGTCTGGCCCAGCAGCAACAGGCCTACGAGAAGCAGCAGGCGCAGCGTGCGCACATGGAAAGCTACATCGCTCGCTTCAAGGCCCAGGCGACCAAGGCCCGTCAGGCGCAGAGCCGGATCAAGGCGCTGGAGCGCATGGAAGAATTGTCGGCGGCCCACGTCGATTCGCCGTTCGACTTCGTCTTCCGCGAGTCGACCAAGATCTCCAGTCCGCTGATCGACCTGTCCGATGCACGCCTGGGTTATGGCGACAAGACCATCCTCGAGAAGGTCAAGCTGCAACTGACCCCGGGTGCGCGGATCGGTCTGCTTGGGCCGAACGGTGCGGGTAAATCGACGCTGATCAAGAACCTCGCCGGCGAGCTCGAACCGCTGGCCGGGCGCCTGACCCGTGGCGAAAACACCGTGGTCGGCTACTTCGCCCAGCATCAGCTCGATTCGCTGGACTCCAAGGCCAGCCCGTTGCTGCACTTGCAGCGCCTCGCGCCGGGTGAGCGCGAGCAGACCTTGCGCGACTTCCTTGGCGGCTTCGACTTCCGGGGTGCGCGCATCGATGAGCCGGTGCTGAATTTCTCCGGTGGCGAGAAGGCGCGTCTGGCCCTCGCGTTGATCGCCTGGGAACGGCCGAACCTGCTGCTGCTCGACGAACCGACCAACCACCTCGATCTGGAAATGCGTCTGGCGCTGACCATGGCCCTGCAGGAATTCAGCGGTGCGGTGCTGGTGGTCTCTCACGATCGGCACTTGCTCAAGAGCACCACCGACAACTTCTATCTGGTCGCTGACGGCAAGGTCGAAGAGTTCGACGGCGATCTCGAAGACTACGCGCGCTGGCTGGTGGAATACCGTCAGCGCAATGCGCCGGTCAGCAACACGCCTGTCAACCCGGACAAGACCGACAAGAAAGCGCAGCGCCAGGCGGCGGCAGCGTTGCGTCAGCAACTGGCGCCGCACAAGCGCGAGGCCGACAAGCTTGAAGCCGAGCTGGGCAAGCTCCACGAGAAACTGGCCAAGGTCGATGCCAGCCTCGGTGACAGCGATATCTACGAGCCGGCGCGCAAGAATGAATTGCGTGATCTGCTCGCCGAACAGGCGAAATTGAAGGTTCGTGAAGCCGAGCTGGAAGAAGCCTGGATGGAAGCGCTGGAAACCCTGGAAAGCATGCAGGCGGAGCTGGAGGCGTTGTCCTGATGGAAGCCTTCAAGCTGCCTTTCTCGGCGGTGTGGGTCGAACCGTTGTGGTTCACCGCGCAGATTCTGCTGATTCTGCTGGCCGGTTACCTGACCCAGCGTTTCGTCGCCAAAGGCCTCACTCGCCTGGGTGAGCGCTATCCGTTTCCGCCGCAGTTGCTGATGCCGCTACGCGGCGTGTTGCGCTGGCTGATCATGGGCAGCGCGCTGCTCTTCGTGCTCGAGCGCCTCGGCGTTTCGGCCACGGTGCTGTGGACGGCGCTGTCGGGATTTGTCGCGGTGGCGGCGGTGGCGTTCTTCGCCATGTGGAGCGTGCTGTCGAACCTGCTCTGCGCGATTCTGATCTTCACCGTCGGGCCGTTCCGCCTCGGCGACGTAGTCGAGCTGGTGGATACCACCGACAAGCCTGGCGTCAAAGGCCGGGTGATCGCGATCAATCTGCTCTACACCACGCTGGTCGAGGCCGAAGAGTTGGGCACCGGCAGCGCCATGGTGCAGGTGCCGAACAGCCTGTTCTTCCAGCGTTCGGTGCGGCGTTGGCGCGGGACAGATGTGTTTCCGTCGAGTGGCTTTGAGAAGTAGCTTTTCCAGCAAGATCAAAAGATCGCAGCCTTCGGCAGCTCCTACATTTGGAATACGATCCCTGTAGGAGCTGCCGAAGGCTGCGATCTTTTGCTTTTAGCCCCAAACAGCATTAGTTTTGACGACTTGTCACAAGCATCAGCCGAGGTGTGCGATGGAGCTTCAAACATGGCTGGCATTTTTTGCCGCCTGCTGGGTGATCAGCCTGTCCCCGGGCGCGGGCGCCATCGCGTCGATGTCCAGCGGTCTGCAATACGGGTTCTGGCGCGGCTACTGGAACGCACTGGGCCTGCAGATCGGTCTGGCGGTGCAGATCGCGATTGTCGGCGCGGGTGTTGGCGCTGTGCTCACCGCTTCGGCCACAGCATTCCATGCGATCAAATGGTTCGGTGTCGCCTATCTGGTTTACCTGGCGATCAAGCAATGGCGGGCGCTGCCCATGGACATGAGCGATGACGCCGCAGTGCGGCCGATCGGCAAGCCGCTGGCTTTGGTGTTTCGCGGCTTTCTGGTGAACATCAGCAACCCCAAGGCGTTGGTGTTCATGCTCGCGGTGTTGCCGCAGTTCATCAATCCCCATGCGCCGCTGCTGATTCAGTATGTGGTGATCGGCGTGACCATGGTTTTCGTCGATCTGATTGTCATGGCCGGCTACACCGGACTGGCGTCGAAGGTGCTGCGCCTGTTGCGCACGCCCAAGCAGCAGAAACGCATGAACCGCACCTTTGCCGGGTTATTCATTGGCGCGGCGGCGTTCATGGCGACGTTGCGCAAAGCGGCGGCGTAAACCGCTCGGACAGAAAAAAGGCGACCTCAAGAGGTCGCCTTTTTCATTTCTACCGAGACATCGGGGCAAGCGAGCTTTTGTGGCGAGGGGATTTATCCCCGTTGGACTGCGCAGCAGTCCCAATCGTCTTGAATCAATAGCGAGGGCCGCTTCGCGACCCAACGGGGATAAATCCCCTCGCCACAGAGCCCTTCGCCACAAAAGTCCTCAGATCGGCTCAGCGTAAAATCACCGGCGCCGTATCACGCGGCAGATTATTGCGCTGCGGCGCTTCACGCGGCTGCTCATAACCGTCACCGCCACCGAGTTGCATGCTCAGTTGCCCGGCCACGTCTTCGCCCAAGGCCTTCGACACCTCACGCACCACCCGCGGACGGTTCAGCGAGATCTTGATGTCGCGATGGTTCACCAGTTTGGTGTCCTGCGCTTCGCCCATCGCCGTGAAGGCCGAGGTGATCTCGTAGGTCTTGGTGTTGATCAGGCTGAAATCCGCCACCAGCGTCAGGCCCAGCACCGCCGAGTAGCTGTCGGTGTGCGCCAGCTCGTTGATGTCCTGGGTGAAATCGATGTCGGACACGGTGCCGAACAGTACGTAGTCGGCGCCTTTGAAGTTGCCGGCCTTGATGCGCTTGATCACGTCATACACGTCGCCTTTGGATGAGGCGGTATACGGCGTGCCCTGGACCAGCTGGAACATGCCGGTACGCAGGATTTCACCCTTGATGTCGCCGGTGAATTTGCGCAACTCGCCCTGTTCGATGTAGCTGGTGGTCGCTTCGATCTCGTTGTAGCTCGAAGAGCCGCTGGCGCTGTAGTAACTCTCACGATGATTACTCTGCGCCGAAACGATGTGGATGTATTGCTCCACGCGCTCCTGATACGCCAGATCCGTCACCGCCACTTTCGGGGCCGCCTGCGCGCTGAACGCGCAAGCCAGGGCCATCATGCCAATCCATGTGCGCATCGATTAACGCTCCGTGGTTTTGCGGATCTCTTTTTCGTCCATCCACTCGGCCAGACCGCTTTCGACGTCGATCAACTGCAGGCTGAATTTGTAGAAGACGTCCTTGTAGTCGCTGCTGCGCTTGACGATCGAGCTGATCGAGCCTTCGATGCGGTACTTGGCGGCAACCATGTTGCCGGTCTTGGCCACGGTGCTTTTCTTGTACAGGCCGCTCTGGTTTTGCAGCTTGAGCTGGTCGACCTGGCTCTGCATTGCATTGTTGTCGCTGGCGAAGCGCGCAACACCGGTTTTCATCAGTTGGGTCTTGATGCTGGTGGTGATTTCGCGGGTGTCGATGTACTCGCTGGTCTTGTTCTTCACATCGTAGACCTGAACCACCGGACGGCCCTGCAGAATGCCGGACTGGGCCAGCGAGCGGGTCATCGACTCGGCGATCATTTGCAGGTCGGTCGAACCGAATTCGTTGGTCACGGTTTCAACCGCTTTGGTGTCGCCGTAGCTGATGTTCTTGCTGCCCAGGGTCGGCGAGGTGTTGGCGCAACCGGAGGCGAGCAGGGCGATGACGGCGATGCAGGAAAAGCGTGCAAACATGAGAAAGCTCTCTCAATCAGAAATAGGGTGGCGGGCTTAAGGCGTCTTGATTTCCAGACGGAAATCCACGGCTTTCGGGGTCGGGGCGATGGCCTGAATGAAGCTGGTCTGGGCGCCGTACATCATCTGGCTTTTCCACACTTCTTCTTCGGCAACCGGGAAACCTTCGGCGCCGAGCCAGGCGAAGCGGTAGTAGAAAATCTTGTTGCTGTTAAGGGTGTTGCTCAACTGCACGTTGACGGTCATGAAGCCGTTTTCACGAGCCACGCGCATGGCGCCGACGACGATGTGTTTCTGCGGGCCCATGGCCACGACTTTGCTCGCGGCGCTGCCCGGCTCAGGTGGTGGCGGGGTGGCGCAGCCTGCCAGCAAGGCGAGGGCGGCGACGGCGATGATCTTCAAGCGCATTGCAAAGACTCCGTTCTTAAGGTTGTTTGAGGCTGGCGACGTTGGTCGCGGCAGCGCTCGGCATTACGTGAGCAGCGATGCCGCCAGCGAATACCTGGTTGCCCACGGCACGCAGGCTGATCACTTGGTAACGCTGGTCGACGGTGACCTTGACCACCGAGCCGCCGACGGCGCTCGGCAGGGTAACCTGATGCTCACCTTTTTTCAGGCGCAGACGCACCACTTGGGTGTTGTCCGGCAGGGTGCGCCATGTACGGGTATCGGCACCTTCGAGCACTGCTGAAGAAATACCCACAGCGAGACCGGCCAGCGGATTGGTTTCGTTGATCTGCTTCTGCGCCACGCCTTTGGTGATCGCGCGCACGGTGGTGCGCACGATGATCCCCGGCATGTCATCACGCAGAGCGCGGCGGGACATGGCGGTGGTGCTGTTCAGTGCGGTCAGGTCGACCTGCTTGCCGTCGACGCCGATCTGCGCAAAAGGCGCGGTGGAGGTGTCCGGTTTGATGATCGGGAACGACAACGGGGTGATCACCACGTTGTTGGAAATCGGCAGCGGCAACGGTACGCGAATCGAGTCACGGGCCGGGGCCAGACCGCTCTGCACGACGATGAGAATGTCGCTGTCATCGGATTTGGAAGGCTTGTCGAGATTGACCAGCGCCTGCTCGAGCAGCGGCGTGTTCGGGCGCAATTCGGCAGCCTTGCGATAACCCGGCGCGGCCAGATCCTTCTCGCCCAGGGCTTCGTAAACGAAACCGGCCAGGTAATGGCTGAACGCACTCTGGTAGCTGTTTTTCAGGCCGACCACTTCCGGCGCGTCGAGGCTGGCCACCGGATAACCCTGCAGATCCTTGTACTGGGTCTTGATGCCTTCTTTTTCGGCCTGTTCTTCGCTCTTGAGGTATTCCTTGTCGCGCAGGTCAGCGATCACCGCTTCGCGTTCGTGGGTCTTTTTGATCGCAGTGCGGGCGCCATCGAAATCGTTGACCGCCAACAGGTTCAAGGCCATCTGCGTGGTCAGCATGACTTTCTCGTAGTCATAGCCTTCGTAGCGACGCACCTTGTCGTTGACGATGAAGCTGCCGAACTGTGCCAGGTACTTGGCCGAATCGAGCTTGACCGCGTCTTCCCACTGACCGACCACCTGATCGGCGCTGCCCCAGGCGTTCTGGCTGCCTGACAGGTCGCCCTTGGCGCGCAGCAGTTCGCCTTTCTCGAAGTAATAGAGCAGGTCTTTGTCGGTACCGGTGTTGTTCTTTTCCAGCAGGGTCAGCGCCGCGTCGACGTTGCCGGATGCCAGTTGCTGATTGGTCTGGGCCAGTTCGGAATCGTAGTTGCGAAACGCTGCGCAGCCGGACAACAGCGTGACGGCGCTGAGCGCGAGCAGCATGGGAGCGCGGAATGCCATGGGTACTTCTTCCCTGAGTAAAAAACTTGCAGCCGCGTGTGCTGGTCGGGCTGGTGTGACCTATCGACGGCGGCGCTGGCCTCCTGCCAATTCCTCATGCGTGAGGAGCTTTTGATGCCGGCTCGCTGGGCGAGGGCGCGGCATTATAAACGTGGGGTGATGGCTATGTAATAGCCTTTTGGGTGCATTTCTAGATGTTGTGCCATCACTTCTCCGCAGAAGCGGGTGTATCCGACGCGGGTTTTTGATTCGGTACAAAGGCTGATCCGACGGTATAGACCTGATCCCGGAATACCCGCAGGTGCAGAATCTGGCGGTCCTGGTCGACGCGCATTTCAAAAGGGTGGTCGATGGACGCAGGCGCAAAACGGAAGGTATGCAGGCCTTTTTTCAAGCGCAGGCGGGCGACCAGCGTCTTGTCCGGCAACGCTCGCCATGTGCGGGTGTCGGCTTCTTCGAACGGATCATGCTGAGTGACGATCAACGAGGCTTTCGCCGGGTTGCGCTCGTTTTCCTGCGCTTGACCGATGGCGGCCATGTTGGCGCGGAACATCGCCCGCGAGATGATTTGCGGCATGTCGTCGCGCAGTGTGCGCATGGACATATCGGTCACGCTATTGATCACTACCAACGGCTGTTTGCGACCGTCTACGGTGATATGGCTGAAGTTGGGTGTGACCGCGTCCGGCACCATCACCGGGAATGAAATGGGCGCAATGATGACCAGCGTTTCGTTCAGACGAACCGGGATCGGCACCTGCACGGAGCTGCGAGCCGGGGCCAGGCCACTCTGGATAATCAGCAACACATCGCTTTCATCGGCTTTCGCTGGCGGTTTGTCGAGATTGCGCAGGGCCTTTTGCAGCAAGGGCATATCCGGCCGCAGTTCGATCGCCTGACGATAACCGGCCGCCGCGAGGGCGCGTTCGCCGAGGGCTTCATAGGTGAATCCGGCCAGATAGTGGCTGAACGCACTCTGATAGCCGTTTTTCAGCTCAACGACCTGCGGCGCATCAAGCAAGGCGACCGGGTAGCCTTCCAGTTCCTTGTAATGGAGAACTTTGCCTTGAGCTTTTGCCTGTTCCTCGGCCGCTTCGTATTGCTTTTCACGCTGGCGGGCGATCAATGCTTCGCGTTCGTGGGTTTTCCTGATGTCTGCGCGGGCGCCGGCAAAGTCATTGACGGATAGCTGGTTCAAGGCCATTTGCGTAGTCAACATGACCTTTTCGTAATCGTAGCCTTCATAGCGCCGCAGCTTGTCGTTGACCAGCATCGTGCCCATTTCATCACCGAAACGGGCCAGTAATTTCATCGCGCCGGACGGGTTGGCTTCCTCGCGCTGGAAGATCATGCGGTCGGCATTGCGCCAGGCGTCCTGGCTGTCGGGCAGGGCACTGCCAGCGCTGAGGATCGCGCCTTTTTCCAGGTAATACAGCAGATCCTTGTCTTCCCACGGGTTGTTCATTTCCACCAGTGCCAGAGCCCCGGTCAGATTGCCCCGGGTCATTTGCTCGGTGGTCTGCTGCATTTCAAGATCGTAGTTGCGATAGGCGGCACAACCGCTCAACTGAACAGCGACGCAAAGCAGCAAAACGAACGGAAGACTCCGCATTGAGGTTGATTCCTTGCGCGCAAATGCTCTGGGGCGGGCAGTATAAAGTGGATGGTGGCAAATGGCTGCGATCTTGATCGAGCGTCAATCGGCAGCGGGCAGTGCGGCAATACTCGGCGACAAACGCTGCTGCCGTCTGCCGGGTATTTCCTGCCAATCAAAGCGAAACGCCGACAAAGCTTGAGAGAAATGTCTTCGAAGTGAACAATATGTAACTTCGCATTTCCATTTGAGATTCGTTCATGACTGCCTCGTCCCGATTGCTGGCCTGGCTGCTGTTCCCGTTATTGTCCCTGAGCAGCCTGCCGCTGCTGGCCGATACCGTGGAAGGCGCGCCGCAAGCGTTGCACCTGCTCGATTACATCAGTGCCGATTACCCGCCGACGGTCGCGGCAGGCAAAGTCATCGACGATGGCGAATACCGCGAGCAGCTGGAATTCACCCAGGTTCTGCAAGGCTTGATCACTGCATTGCCAGCCAAACCGGAAAAAGCCGCGCTGGAACAGGGCGTCGAATCTTTGCACGCCGCCATCACTGCGAAGCAGGACGGTGCTGATGTCGCCCGTCAGGCCCGACAGCTGGGGGCGAAACTGGCGGTGGCTTATGAAGTCAGCCAGGCACCGATCATCACCCCGGACCCGACACGCGGTGCGCCGCTGTATGCGCAAAATTGCTCGGTGTGCCACGGCGACACTGGTGCTGGCGACGGCCCGGCCGGTGTCGGTCTGACCCCTGCGCCAGCCAACCTGCGCGACGCTGCGCGGATGGATCACCTGAGCCTGTACGCGATCTACAGCACCCTCGGCCAAGGCGTCGAAGGCACCGACATGCCGGCGTTCGCCGATCAGCTCGATGATCGCCAGCGCTGGGATCTGGCCACCTACATCGCCGGCTTCAGCGCCGATGCGGCGGCCGCCAAGTCCGACAAGGTCTACAACATCGCCGACCTGGCCCGGCAGACCCCGGCCGAAGTGCAGGCGGCGGAGGGCGCAGAGGTCGCGGCGTCGTTCCGTGCCCAGCGCGCGCAACCACCGCAGGTCAAGCGCGGGCCGGCGCAGTTGCTCGATTACACCGCCGCCACGCTGGACAAAAGCCTCGCGGCCTACCGCGCCGGTGAACACGATCAGGCCTATGACCTGTCGGTGGCGGCGTATCTGGAAGGCTTCGAACTGGTCGAAAGCTCGCTGGATAACGTCGATGCCAACGTGCGCAAGGACACCGAAAAATCGCTGATGGCGTATCGGCAGTCATTGCAGGATGGTCTGCCGGTCGAGCAGGCCGAACAGCGTCTGGACGCGGCCAAAGCCAAACTCAAGGAATCCGCCGGCATGCTGGGCAGCGATGGTCTGAGCTGGTCGCTGAGCTTCATCTCCGGCCTGCTGATTCTGCTGCGCGAAGGCCTGGAAGCGATTCTGGTGCTGGCGGCGATCCTCGCCTTCCTGCGCAATACCGGTCAGCAATCGGCAGTACGCAGTGTCAACGTTGGCTGGGGTCTGGCACTGCTGGCAGGTCTGGGTACCTGGGCACTGGCGGCGTACGTCATCGACGTCAGCGGTTCGCAGCGTGAGTTGCTGGAAGGCGCCACCGCGCTGTTTGCCAGCGTCATGGTGTTGTGGCTCGGCGTGTGGATGCATGACCGCCGTCATGCGGCGGCCTGGCAGGATTACATCAAAAGCAGTCTGGTCGGCGGCGGTGGACGTTTCGGCTTTGCGATCCTGGCGTTCTTCTCGGTCTATCGCGAGTTGTTTGAAGTGATCCTGTTCTACGAAACCCTGTGGCTGCAGGCCGGTCCAGCCGGGCACAACGCCGTGCTGGCCGGCGGCGCGACGGCGCTGGTGCTGCTGGTCGGCCTGGCCTGGGTGATTCTGCGCGGCTCGGCGAAACTGCCGCTGACCTTGTTCTTTAGCATCAACGCTGCGCTGTTGTGCGCGCTGTCGGTGGTGTTTGCCGGGCATGGCGTCAAGGCCTTGCAAGAAGCCGGGATCTTCGGCACACGGCCGGTCGCGTTCTTTGAATTCGACTGGCTGGGGATCCATGCCGATGCCTATTCGCTGACCGCGCAGGTGGTGGCGATTGTGGCGATTGCTGTGCTGTATGGGCGCAGTTGGGTGGCGGAGAAGCGTCGGGTTTCGGCTGCATAAAGGCATTCGCTGCGCTCATATTCGCGAGCAGGCTCGCTCCCACAGGTTCGGTATGTATCCTGTGGGAGCGAGCCTGCTCGCGAATTTTTTGGAGGCAAGAACATGCGTGTATGGATTGATGCCGACGCCTGTCCACGGGCGGCGAAGGATCTTGTAGTGAAATTCGCCCTCAAGCGCCAGTTCGAAGTGGTGCTGGTAGCCGGGCAGCCGCAGACCAAGCCGGGGCTGGCCATCGTCAAACTGATCGTGGTGCCGAGCGGGCCGGATGCGGCGGATGATTATCTGGTCGAGCACGCCGTGCCGGGCGAGCTGGTGATCTGCAGCGATATTCCGCTGGCCGATCGGCTGGTCAAGAAGGGCGTGGCGGCACTGGATCCGCGCGGCAAGGAGTTCGATGCGCAGAACATGGGCGAGCGGCTGGCGGTGCGGAATCTGTTCACCGATCTCAGGGAGCAGGGCCAGATGAGCGGCGGCCCGGCGCCGTTTGGCGAGCGCGAGAAGCAGGCGTTTGCCAATGCGCTGGATCGGATTCTCACCCGGCTCACCCGCAAGCCCTGAAAAGATCGCAGCCTGCGGCAGCTCCTACAGGGGCGGTGTATGCCGCAATATCACGGCGCGACACGAAACCTGTAGGAGCTGCCGAAGGCTGCGATTTTTTGATTTCAAGCGTCGTTTTCGTGGGTCAGTTCGAGCACGCGGTCGACCAGTTTGTTGATCCCCGAAGCCGCTTCACTGATGGTCTGCGCCAGCATGTAAGCCGGGGTGGTGACCAGTTTGCGCGCCTTGTCCTCGACGATTTCGGTCACAGCGCACTCTTCGTGGGTGGCGCCCATTTTGTTCATGGCCGCAGCGGTGTCGGCGTCGTTGCCGATGGTGCAAGTCACCCCCGGGCCATAGATTTTCGCCGCCAGTGCCGGTGAGATGCAGATCAGCCCGACCGGTTTGCCCGCTTCGGCAAATGCTTCGGCCAGGGCCAGCACTTCAGGTTGCACGGTGCAGCCGGCGCCTTCGATGGCGAAGTTCGACAGGTTCTTTGCCGCGCCGAAACCGCCGGGCACGATCAGTGCGTCGAAATCCTCGACATCGGCGTCGCGGATATCCTTGACGTTGCCCCGGGCAATCCGCGCCGATTCCACCAGTACGTTGCGCGATTCCGGCATTTCTTCGCCGGTCAGATGGTTGATCACATGCAATTGCGCGATGTTTGGCGCGAAGCACTGCACCTGTGCGCCGCGCTGGTCGAGGCGCAGCAGGGTGATGACACTTTCCTGGATTTCGGCGCCGTCGTACACGCCACTGCCGGACAGGATCACTGCAACTTTTTTGCTCATGGGCTTCTCTCCAGATTCATGGCGCTCAATGTCCCTTAAATCGTCGCGCGTGGCCATAGGGGCATGGCTGACGCGCGCGGGAACAGAGCGCTCTCTCAATGGATCGCAACGGCGGCGGGGTGTTCATTATTTGCCTGGAATGCGCGTGGCAGCCGCCAGCGAATGGCTTATTCGGCTGGCGTTTTCGGCCCGGCAGGAGGGGGCGCTTCGGCCTGGCGCAACTGCTCTGCCTCGGCGGCCTTGGCGAGCTGCTCGTCCTGATAGATTTTCTTTGCCAGTTGCGCATTCTTGAAGCGGCGCCGCAGCCACAGGCCCAGCCCGAGGATCAGCAAGGCGCCGAGCACCCATAGCTCGTACTTCTTGATGCTGCCGAGCATGCCTTCCAGCACTGCGCCGAAGTGGTAAGCCGCCGCAGCCAGTGCGGTGGCCCAGATCGCCGCGCCGATGCCGTTGAGCAGCAGGTAACGTCCCGGTGGATAACCGGACAGGCCGATCGCCACCGGCATCACGGTGCGCAGGCCATAAACGAAGCGGAAGCTCAGGACCCAGATGTCCGGATGTTTGCGGATGTGCTCGAGCGCACGGTCGCCCATCATCTGCCAGCGCGGCTTGCGCGCAAGCAATTTGCGCCCGTGCTTGCGTCCCAGGAAGTACCACAGCTGATCGCCGGCATAGCTGCCGAAGAACGCCACAACCACCACCAGGTTGATGTCCATGTATCCACGGAACGCAAGGAAGCCTGCGAGCACCAGAATGGTTTCGCCTTCGAAGAACGTGCCGAGGAACAAGGCAAAGTAGCCAAAGTCGTGCAGAAATTGTTGGAGCATTGTCTGGGTGCTGGCGAAATGAACGCGCAGCCTAACCCTTCGGGCACATTCATGAAAGTGTCCAAATGTGTCTCGACGTGAACATTTCCTACATCGACAATGGATTGCGGCTACCTGTCACAGAGCACACATAACTGTCATCTGTTAGTCATAATGGCCGTCTATAACTGTCACGCTCGCCCGTTTGCCCGGGCTCAGGAGTCTGCCGTGAGCTTTACCCCCGCCAATCGTCTGTTCCCAGCCACTCGTCTGCGTCGCAATCGTCGTGATGATTTTTCGCGGCGGCTGGTGCGTGAAAACGTATTGACGGTCGATGACCTGATCCTGCCGGTGTTCGTGCTCGACGGTGAAAACCGCCGCGAAGCCGTGGCCTCGATGCCGGGCGTCGAGCGACTGACCATTGATCTGCTGCTTGAAGAAGCGGCGAAATGGATCGAGCTGGGCATTCCGGCGCTGGCGCTGTTCCCGGTCACGCCGCCTGAACTGAAATCCCTCGATGCTGCCGAAGCGTGGAATCCCGAAGGCATCGCCCAGCGCGCCACTCGCGCCCTGCGTGAGCGGTTCCCGGAGCTGGGCGTGATCACTGACGTGGCGCTGGACCCGTTCACCACCCACGGTCAGGACGGCATTCTCGACGAAGACGGCTACGTGCAGAACGACATCACTGTCGATGCGCTGGTGCGTCAGGCGCTGTCCCACGCCGAAGCCGGCGCGCAGGTGGTGGCGCCATCGGACATGATGGACGGCCGCATCCAGGCGATTCGTGAGGCGCTGGAAATTGCCGGTCACGTCAACGTGCGCATCATGGCCTACTCGGCCAAATACGCCAGCGCCTACTACGGCCCTTTCCGCGATGCCTTGGGTTCGGCGTCGAACCTCGGCAAGGCCAACAAGGCCTCTTATCAGATGGACCCGGCCAACAGCGACGAAGCGCTGCACGAAGTCGGTGCGGACTTGTCCGAAGGCGCGGACATGGTCATGGTCAAGCCGGGCATGCCCTACCTGGACATTCTTTTTCGCGTCAAAGATGCCTTCAAGGTGCCGACCTTCGTCTATCAGGTCAGTGGCGAATACGCCATGCACATGGCCGCTATCCAGAATGGCTGGTTGAGCGAAGCGGTGATCCTCGAGTCACTGACCGCCTTTAAACGTGCCGGTGCAGATGGCATCCTGACTTACTTTGCCGTTCGTGCCGCTCAATTGTTACGAGAGCAGAAATAGCCCTCCCAGGAACATTCCATGAATACCGAAGGACTCACTGAAGTTGCCGTAAAAGAAGCTCAGCCGGTGGTCGAGCAAATCACCGAAACCCCGCCGGAACTGGAGCCTGCGCCACCCGCGCCGGTTGCCGAAACCGCTGTGGCGGTACCGGCGATCGCCATTCCCGGCCTGGATGACAGCAGCCTGTACATCCACCGCGAGCTTTCGCAATTGCAGTTCAACATCCGCGTGCTGGAACAGGCGCTGGACGAGTCCTACCCGTTGCTGGAGCGTCTGAAGTTCCTGCTGATCTTCTCCAGCAACCTCGACGAATTCTTCGAGATCCGCGTCGCCGGGCTGAAAAAGCAGATCACCTTCGCCCGTGAACAGGCCGGTGCTGACGGCTTGCAGCCGCATCAGGCGCTGGCGCGGATCAGCGAGCTGGTCCACGGTCACGTCGACCGCCAGTACGCGATCCTTAACGATATTCTGCTGCCCGAGCTGGAAAAGCATCAGGTGCGCTTCATCCGTCGGCGCAACTGGACAACCAAGCTCAAGACTTGGGTACGCCGCTATTTCCGCGACGAGATCGCGCCGATCATCACCCCGATCGGCCTAGACCCGACGCACCCGTTCCCGTTGCTGGTGAACAAGAGCCTGAACTTCATCGTCGAGCTCGAAGGCATCGACGCCTTCGGGCGCGACTCCGGTCTGGCGATCATTCCGGCGCCGCGCCTGCTGCCACGGATCATCAAGGTGCCGGAAGAAGTCGGCGGCGCCGGCGACAACTATGTGTTCCTGTCGTCGATGATCCACGCCCACGCCGATGACCTGTTCCAGGGCATGAAGGTCAAAGGCTGCTACCAGTTCCGTCTGACCCGAAACGCCGACCTGGCGCTCGACTCCGAAGACGTCGAAGACCTGGCCCGCGCCCTGCGTGGCGAGTTGTTCTCGCGGCGCTACGGTGACGCGGTGCGTCTGGAAGTTGCCGACACCTGCCCGAAACACCTCTCGGACTACCTGCTCAAGCAGTTCAACCTGAGCGAGACCGAGCTGTATCAGGTCAACGGCCCGGTCAACCTGACGCGCCTGTTCAGCATCACCGGTCTGGACAGCCATCCAGAGCTGCAATACACGCCGTTCACCCCGCAGATCCCAAAACTGCTGCAGAACAGCGAAAACATTTTCAGCGTGGTCAGCAAGCAGGACATCCTCCTGCTGCACCCGTTCGAGTCGTTCACGCCGGTGGTCGACCTGCTGCGTCAGGCCGCGAAAGACCCGCACGTGCTCGCGGTTCGCCAGACCCTGTACCGCTCCGGCGCCAACTCGGAGATCGTCGATGCGCTGGTCGACGCCGCGCGTAACGGCAAGGAAGTCACGGCGGTGATCGAGCTGCGCGCGCGCTTCGACGAAGAATCCAACCTGCAGCTGGCCAGCCGTCTGCAAGCGGCGGGCGCAGTGGTGATCTACGGCGTGGTCGGCTTCAAGACCCACGCCAAGATGATGCTGATCCTGCGTCGTGAGGCTGGCGAGATCGTCCGTTATGCGCATCTCGGTACCGGCAACTACCACGCCGGTAATGCCAAGCTCTACACCGACTACAGCCTGCTGACCTCCGACGACGCCTTGTGCGAGGACGTCGGCAAACTGTTCAGCCAGTTGATCGGCATGGGCAAGACGCTGCGCATGAAAAAGCTGCTGCATGCGCCGTTCACCCTGAAGAAGGGCATGCTCGACATGATTGCCCGCGAAACCCAGTTTGCCCTCGAAGGCAAACCGGCGCACATCATCGCCAAGTTCAACTCGCTGACCGATCCGAAGATCATCCGCGCGCTGTACAAGGCCAGCCAGTCCGGCGTGCGCATCGATCTGGTGGTGCGCGGCATGTGCTGCCTGCGTCCGGGCATCGCCGGGGTCTCGCACAACATTCATGTGCGCTCGATCATTGGCCGCTTCCTCGAGCACACGCGGGTGTTCTACTTCCTCAACGGCGGCGACGAGCAGATGTTCCTCTCCAGCGCCGACTGGATGGAGCGCAACCTCGACAAGCGCGTCGAGACCTGCTTCCCGGTGGAAGGCAAGAAGCTGCTGACCCGCGTCAAGAAGGAGCTGGAGCTGTACCTGACCGACAACACCCACAGCTGGAGCCTGCAGTCGGACGGCCGCTACATCCGCAACACACCCACTGGCAACCAGAACCCGCGCAGTGCCCAGGCGACGTTGCTGGAGCGGCTGGGCAGCCCGATATTGCCTGTCAGCAGTTAAGTGCCGAAGGTCAAAAGCCCCTCACCCTAACCCTCTCCCGGAGGGAGAGGGGACTGACCGAGGTGTCTTGCGTCATACACTGACCTGAAATACCTGATCGAACTCTGGCCTCAACGCTAGTACAAATCGGCTCCCTCTCCCTCGGGAGAGGGCTGGGGTGAGGGGAGAGCTACACCGCCGCTCTCAAGCCAAACCCAATAAAAAGGCGATCCTAACGGATCGCCTTTTTTGTGCCAGCCAGTTACTCAGTGCACCGTGAGGACAATTCCAACCCGCGTCAGCCAATCCGCTTCCAGGCCGAAATCCGCCTGGGTCAGCTGATTTTCATCCAGCCAGTTCTCCGGGAATTCCACGTCGAGATGATCGCCATTGGCATGCAGCGCCACCTGTGGCATCGCCTGGGTCCCGCGAATGTGATGGAACAGAATCGCAAAGCGCAGCAGCACGCACAGGCGAATCAGTTTGATGCCGTCATCGCCGAATTCGGCGAATTTGTCCTTGGGAATATTGCGCCGATGCCCACGCACCAATAGCGCGAGCATCTGCTGGTCTTCTCGCGAGAAGCCGGCCAGATCGGAGTGTTCGATCAGGTAGGCGCCATGCTTGTGGTAGTGATAGTGAGCGATGTCGAGGCCGACTTCGTGCACTTTCGCCGCCCAGCCGAGCAGTTCGCGCCAGATGCCGTCATCCAGTTCCCAGTCCACGGCGACCTGATCGAAGGCGTGCAGGGCCTTGCGCTCGACCCGCGCTGCCTGTTCCAGGTCGACGTGATAGCGCTCCATCAGCGAGGTCAGGGTGCGTTCGCGCACGTCTTCATGGTGATGGCGGCCGAGCAGGTCGTAGAGCACGCCTTCGCGCAGCGCGCCTTCGCAATGGTCCATGCGTTGCAGTTCGAGGGCGTCGAAGATTGCTTCGAGAATCGCCAGGCCCGCCGGAAAGATCGCCCGGCGGTCAGGCTTGATGCCTTCGAAATCGATCTTGTCGGCGTCGCCGAGCTTGAACAGCTTGCGCTTGAGCCACGCCAGGCCTTCGGCGTTGACCTCGCCGCTGCCGTGGCCGCCAGCCTTCAAGGCCAGGCCGATGGCGCGAATCGTACCGGAGGAGCCGATGGCTTCATCCCAGGTCAGGCGATGCAGGGCGTGCTCGATGCTCATGATCTCCAGTGCGCGCCGCCGTGTAGGCCTGGGCGTAGCGCGCCGGGGTGATCTTGCCGTCCTTGAAATAACGCTGAGTGAAACTCACGCAGCCCATTTGCAGGCTTTCGCGCAATAAAGGCTCGAAGCGCTGGCCGATGATGAATTCGGTGCTGCCGCCGCCGATGTCGGCGACCAAACGTTTGCCGGGGGTATCGGCGAGCGTGTGCGAAACGCCGAGATAGATCAGGCGCGCTTCTTCACGGCCGGAAATGACTTCTACCGTGTGGCCGAGGATTTCTTCGGCGCGGCGGATGAATTCGCCACGATTGCGCGCTTCACGCAGGGCGTTGGTGCCGACGATGCGCACGGCGCCGAGCGGCATACCGTTGATCAGTTGGGCAAAGCGCTTGAGGCAATCGAGGCCGCGCTGCATCGATTCTTCGTTGAGCTGGCGCGCGTCGTCGATGCCGGCGGCCAGTTGCACCTTCTCGCCGAGGCGCTCGAGGATGCGGATTTCGCCGTTCTGGGCCTTGGCCACGACCATGTGAAAGCTGTTGGAGCCCAGGTCGATTGCGGCGATCAGGGACAGATTCTTGGCTTGGGATTGCGGCATGGTCAGGGGGTCTCGGTCGATAACCCCGACATCGTGCCACGATCAAACGCTGGCGCCAACGCGCATGGCTCAAACCGCCGGAGCGCGCACCCCGAACCTGATCGTTCCCACGCTCCGCGTGGGAATGCCTCACCGGACGCTCTGCGTCCGCTTTTGGGACGCGGAGCGTCCCTGGCTGCATTCCCACGCGGAGCGTGGGAACGATCAACAGGACAGAGGGCCTTTCAGGCTGTCGCTTCCACCGTGCCAATAAAGTTCGCCAGCTCGACCGTCTGCGGATTGGCAAACAACACCTTCGGATCGCCCACCTCATGCACCTTGCCATGGTGCATGAACACCAGTTTGTCGCCCACCTCTCGGGCAAAGCGCATCTCGTGGGTGACCATGATCAGCGTCATGCCTTCCTTGGCCAATTGCCGCACCACGCTGAGCACTTCATTGACCAGCTCAGGGTCCAGCGCCGAGGTGATTTCATCGCACAGCAGCACCTTCGGCGACATCGCCAAAGCCCGGGCGATCGCCACCCGTTGCTGCTGACCACCGGACAAACGGTCCGGGAAGGCACCGAATTTCTCCCCGAGCCCGACTCGCTCGAGCATTTCGCGCGCCAGTTCGGCTGCCTTGGCCTTGGGTACTTTCTGCACCACTTGCGGCGCGAGCATGACGTTTTCGCCGACGGTCAGGTGCGGGAACAGGTTGAACTGCTGGAAGACCATGCCGACCTTCTGTCGCAGGCTGCGCAGATCAGCGCGGGCGGCGTCGAGGTATTCGCCGTCGACTTCGATCACGCCATCGTTGATCGATTCCAGGCCGTTGAGCGTGCGCAACAGGGTCGATTTGCCCGAGCCGCTGCGGCCGATGATCGCCACGACCTGGCCTTCCTCGACGCTGAGATCGATGCCTTTGAGTACGTGGTGATCGCCGTAGTATTTATGCAGGGCGGAAATTCTAAGCAGAGGCATGCAGTCTCCTTTCCAGGTAGCGCGCACTGAGGGACAAGGGGTAGCAGAGCAGGAAGTAGCCGAGGGCGACGAGGCCGTAGACCATGAACGGTTCGAACGTGGCATTGGCGAGCATGCCGCCGGTCTTGGTCAGTTCGGTGAAGCCGATGATCGAGGTCACCGCTGTGCCTTTGACCACTTGCACCGAGAAGCCCACGGTCGGCGCCACGGCGATGCGCAGCGCTTGCGGCAGGATCACGTAGCGCAACTGCTCAAGCGGATTGAGCGCCAGGCTCGACGAGGCTTCCCACTGACCGTGGGGAATGGCCTCGACGCAGCCGCGCCAGATCTCCGCCAGATAGGCGCTGGTGAACAAGGTCAAAGCGATCGCGGCGGCCATCCACGGTGAAATCTCGATGCCGGCCAGCGCCACGCCGAAGAACACCAGAAACAGTTGCATCAACAGGGGCGTGCCCTGAAACAGCTCGATCCAGGTGCGGGCGATGCTGCTTGATAGCGTGTTCTTGGAAATGCGCATCACCAGAATCAGCAGGCCGACGAGGCCGCCGCCAATGAACGCCACCAGTGACAGCGCCAGGGTCCATTGCAGGCCGGTGAGCAGGTTGCGCAGGATGTCCCAGAAAGTGAAATCGCTCATTGGCTGCTCCTCGCAATGAACCGACGCCCGAACCAGTTGAGCAACTGGCGGATCAGCAGCGCCATGCACAGATAGATCAGGGTGGTCAGCGCATAGGTTTCAAAGGCGCGGAAGTTGCGCGACTGAATGAAGTTGGCGGCGAAGCTCAATTCTTCCGTGGCGATCTGCGAACACACCGCCGAACCGAGCATGACGATGATGATCTGGCTGCTCAGCGCCGGCCAGACCTTGCCCAGCGCGGGCAGCAGGACGACGTGGCGGAACGCTTCGAAGCGCGTCATCGCCAATGCCGCAGCCGCTTCCAGCTGCCCGCGCGGAATCGCCTGGATGCCGGCGCGGATGATCTCGGTCGAATAGGCGCCAAGGTTGATCACCATCGCCAGCACTGCCGCCTGCCACTCGGAAATCTGCACGCCGAGCGACGGCAGGCCGAAGAAGATGAAGAACAGTTGCACCAGAAACGGCGTGTTGCGGATCAACTCGACGTAGACGCCGAAGATCGCTGAGAACGGGCGGATCTGCCACGCTCGCACCAGCGCGCCGACAATGCCCACGCCGACCCCGAGCAGCGCGCCGATGGCGGTCAGCTCCAGCGTGAACAGTGCGCCGCGCAGCAGCAGGTCGGTGTTTTCCACCACCGGCATAAAATCGAACTGATAAGCCATGAACGTCTCCCGCGCAGTCGATCAGAGATCGGCCGGCAGCGGCTCTTTCAGCCAGGTCTGCGAGTTCTTTTCCAGTGCGCCGTCAGCCTTGGCGGTGTTGAGGATGTCGTTGACCTTGGCCAGCAACGCCGCTTCGTTCTTGTTCACGCCCACGTAGACCGGGGAATCCTTGAGCTTCACCTTCAGCGCCGGCACGCGCTTGGGGTTCTTCTCGCTGATGGCCACCATCACCACGTTGCCGCTGGCAATCAGATCGACCTGGCCTGCCAGATAAGCAGCGATGGTCGAGTTGTTGTCTTCGAAACGTTTGATGGTCACGCCTTCGGGGGCGACTTTGCTCAGCTCGATGTCTTCGATGGCGCCCCGGGTGACGCTGATGGTCTTGCCCTTGAGGTCGTCGAGGCTGGTGATCGCGGCGTCTGGCGGACCGAACACGGCGAGGTAGAACGGCGCATAGGCGCGGGAGAAGTCGATGACTTTCTCACGCTCGGAGTTTTTGCCGAGGCTGGAAATCACCAGATCGACTTTGCCGGTGGTGAGGAACGGGATGCGGTTGGTGCTGTTGACCGGGGTCAGTTCAAGTTTGACCTTGAGTTGGTCAGCGAGCAGCTTCGCCGTGTCGATATCCAGGCCGCGCGGCTTCATGTCCGGGCCGACCGAGCCGAACGGCGGGAAGTCCTGGGGCACGGCAACTTTCAGCGTGCCGCGTTTGACCACGTCGTCCAGACCGTCGGCGTGAGCGGGGGCCTGGCACAGCAGCAGGCCGGCAAACAGGGAAGCGAGGAGGGCGCTGTAACGCTGGGTCATGGACAATCTCCGGATCGGCGGGAAGTGGTTGCTGCGATCGGACAGAGCATGGGCCGTGCCAACAGGCGGATTTCGCCCCGGCAGGCCGCGGCATCAGCGGCTTGGTTCGGTCTTACTGGTCTGAACAGTCAACTCGGTTTTCGCACTGCGATGGCGCATCGGCAGTGCGCGCCGAACCCCGCTGGGGCACGACTTGCCGGACTCGACGAATAGCTTTACAACTAGCCGCACCTTGGCCCTGACGCGTCCGCACATCATGAATTCGATCTCCCGCGCCGTACCCGAAGTGGCGCTGCAAGCGATCCGCAAACTGATCACCGAACAGGGCTTCGGTGCCGGCGACGCGTTGCCTTCGCAACGGGATCTGGCGCTGCAACTGGGCGTCAGTCGGGCATCGTTGCGTGAAGCGCTGTCGTCGCTCAGTGCACTGGGCGTGGTCAGCATTCAGCCGGGCAAGGGCGTGTTCGTGCAGTCGCCGGTCGAATTGTCGCGCGGCGACAACGCGCCAGGCTGGTCGTTTGCGGCGCAGGCATCGCCGCTGGATATCTTTCAATTGCGCTATGCGCTCGAAGGGTTTGCAGCAGGTTTGGCGGCAGTGACGTTGAGCACGTTCGATCTGGATGCGCTGGAAGACAACGTTGCGGCCATGCGCGAGCAATTGAAGCTCGGCGACTTTGAGGCAGCGGCGAAACTCGACTTCGAATTTCACCGACGCATCCTTCTCGCCAGCGGTAATCAGGCGATGCTGAGCATCCTCACCGCCAGCGCCGAGATCTTTCTCGAGAGCCAGAAACTGCCGTTCATCCGCGCCGAGCGCGCCATGGAAACCTGGCAGGAACACCGCAAGATCCTCCGCGCACTGGCGCGCCGCGCTTCGGCGGCGGCGCAGAAAGCCATGCAGGAACACGTGCGCAACGCCGCCCTGCGCACCGGAATCGCCTTCATCGCTCCCGCCACGGCGTGAGTTGAGCTATACCCAAACTCATCAAGGGCCATAGCAACACTCAATCATCTGCGGCTTCCTGAACAAGGGAAGGGCGGCTATGATGGGCCACGTTTTTTTGCTTACAACCTGGAGAATTCCATGAGCAGCGATCTGATCAAACACGTTAGCGACGCTAGCTTCGAAGCCGACGTACTCAAGGCCGAAGGCGCTGTCCTGGTCGACTACTGGGCTGAATGGTGCGGCCCTTGCAAAATGATCGCACCGGTTCTGGACGAAATTGCCGAGACTTACAAAGGCAAGCTGACCGTTGCCAAACTGAACATCGACGAAAACCAGGAAACCCCGGCCAAGCATGGCGTGCGTGGTATCCCGACGCTGATGCTGTTCAAGAACGGCAACGTTGAAGCGACCAAGGTCGGCGCACTGTCGAAGTCGCAGCTGGCGGCTTTCCTCGACGCCAACATCTGAGCGTCGCAGTAAAACGCTGAAAAAAAGCCCCGCAAATCGCGGGGCTTTTTGCGTATTCAGGGCTAGACGCTCCGAAACTCAGGTGGTACATTCGGCCCCGCACTGGTTTCTCCAATGCCCCCTGCTAGCCGTCGCCGACGCACTCCTTTTCGAATTAGTTCGCGATCCTGTCGCCTTCTCTGCGGCGCGGCCTCATTAAGCCAAAAGCTTAATTTCCCCCCTCCATAAATGATTACGTCATTCCTATATGAATCTGACTGAACTCAAGCAAAAGCCGATTACCGAACTGCTCGAATTGGCCGAACAGATGGGCATAGAAAATATGGCCCGTTCGCGCAAGCAGGACGTGATTTTCTCCCTGCTCAAAAAGCACGCGAAAAGCGGCGAGGAAATCTCCGGTGATGGCGTGCTGGAGATTCTCCAGGACGGCTTCGGCTTCCTGCGCTCCGCAGACGCTTCCTACCTCGCCGGCCCTGACGACATCTACGTCTCGCCGAGCCAGATCCGCCGCTTCAACTTGCGCACCGGTGACACCATCGTTGGCAAGATCCGGCCTCCGAAGGAAGGCGAGCGGTACTTCGCCCTGCTCAAGGTCGACACGATCAACTTCGATCGTCCGGAGAACGCGAAAAACAAGATTCTCTTCGAGAACCTGACGCCGCTGTTCCCGACGGTGCGCATGAAGATGGAAGCCGGCAACGGTTCCACCGAAGACCTCACCGGTCGCGTGATCGACCTGTGTGCACCGATCGGCAAAGGCCAGCGTGGTCTGATCGTCGCACCGCCGAAAGCCGGTAAAACGATCATGCTGCAGAACATCGCAGCGAACATCGCCCGTAACAATCCTGAAGTTCACCTGATCGTGCTGTTGATCGACGAGCGTCCGGAAGAAGTGACCGAAATGCAGCGCACCGTGCGCGGCGAAGTGGTTGCCTCGACCTTCGACGAGCCGCCGACCCGTCACGTGCAGGTTGCTGAAATGGTAATCGAGAAGGCCAAACGCCTGGTCGAGCACAAGAAAGACGTGGTGATCCTGCTCGATTCCATCACCCGTCTGGCCCGTGCCTACAACACCGTGATCCCGAGCTCCGGCAAGGTCCTGACCGGTGGTGTCGATGCCCACGCCCTCGAGAAGCCGAAGCGTTTCTTCGGTGCCGCGCGTAACATCGAAGAAGGCGGCTCGCTGACCATTATCGCCACCGCGCTGGTTGAAACCGGCTCGAAGATGGACGAAGTGATCTACGAAGAGTTCAAGGGTACCGGCAACATGGAACTGCCTCTGGATCGCAAGATCGCCGAGAAGCGTGTGTTCCCGGCCATCAACATCAACCGCTCCGGCACCCGCCGCGAAGAGTTGCTGACCGCCGACGACGAACTGCAGCGCATGTGGATTCTGCGCAAGCTGCTGCACCCGATGGACGAAGTCGCCGCCATCGAGTTCCTGGTCGACAAGCTGAAAACGACCAAGACCAACGACGAGTTCTTCTTGTCGATGAAACGCAAGTAATACGCTGGCGTTTCAGCAAAGGACGCTCCCGCGAGGGGGCGTTTTTTTTTGCCCCGAAAAATCTCGCGGCCATCACAGATATCTGTTGATGGGCCGATATTGCGGCGTCGGCAGCGCACTCCCGAGTTCGAGGCCTGCGCCTTCGCCGCAGCGCGGGGACCACAATCGAGCAATGACGGGCTGCTGTTTGCCCCTCAGAGCAGGTAGGATGTACGCCTATTTTGAGGGTGCCATCGTCAATGAAATTCAAGGATCTTCGGGATTTCGTGCAGCAGCTTGAGCAGCGCGGAGAGTTGAAACGCATCCAGATTCCCGTCTCGCCGGTGCTGGAGATGACTGAGGTGTGCGACCGCACGTTGCGGGCCAAAGGCCCGGCACTGCTGTTCGAGAAGCCTACCGGTTACGACATTCCGGTGCTCGGCAACCTGTTCGGCACCCCCGAGCGCGTGGCCATGGGCATGGGCGCCGAGTCGGTCAGCGAGCTGCGCGAAATCGGCAAGCTGCTGGCCTTCCTCAAGGAGCCGGAGCCGCCGAAGGGCTTGAAGGACGCGTGGTCGAAACTGCCGATCTTCCGCAAGATCATTTCGATGGCGCCGAAAGTCGTCAAAGACGCGGTATGCCAGGAAGTGGTCATCGAAGGCGACGATGTCGATCTGGCGATGTTGCCGGTGCAGACCTGCTGGCCAGGCGACGTCGGCCCGCTGATCACTTGGGGCCTGACGGTCACCAAAGGCCCGAACAAGGAACGCCAGAACCTCGGTATCTACCGCCAGCAAGTGATCGGCCGCAACAAGGTGATCATGCGCTGGCTCAGCCATCGTGGCGGCGCTCTCGACTTCCGCGAGTGGTGCGAGAAGCACCCGGGCCAGCCGTTCCCGGTGTCCGTGGCCCTTGGCGCCGATCCGGCGACGATTCTCGGTGCCGTGACGCCGGTGCCGGACAGCCTCTCCGAATATGCTTTCGCAGGGCTCTTGCGCGGCAACCGTACCGAACTGGTCAAGTGCCGTGGCAACGATCTGCAAGTACCGGCCACCGCCGAAATCATCCTTGAAGGCGTGATTCATCCGGGCGAAATGGCCGACGAAGGCCCTTATGGCGACCACACCGGTTACTACAACGAAGTCGACAGCTTCCCGGTGTTCACCGTCGAGCGCATCACCCACCGGATCAAGCCGATCTATCACAGCACCTACACCGGCCGTCCGCCGGATGAGCCGGCGATTCTCGGCGTGGCGCTGAACGAAGTGTTCGTGCCGATCCTGCAGAAGCAGTTCCCGGAAATCACCGACTTCTACCTGCCGCCGGAAGGCTGCTCGTACCGCATGGCCGTGGTGACGATGAAGAAGTCGTATCCGGGGCATGCCAAGCGCGTGATGCTCGGTGTCTGGTCGTTTTTGCGACAGTTCATGTACACCAAGTTCGTTATCGTCACTGACGACGATATCAACGCCCGCGACTGGAACGACGTGATCTGGGCTATCACCACGCGCATGGATCCCAAGCGCGATACGGTGATGATCGATAACACGCCGATCGACTACCTCGACTTCGCCTCGCCGATCTCCGGCCTGGGCTCGAAAATGGGCCTGGATGCCACCCACAAGTGGCCGGGCGAAACCACTCGCGAGTGGGGCCGCGTGATCGTCAAGGACGACGCCGTCACCCAACGGATCGATGCCATCTGGAATCAGTTAGGAATAGATTGATGCGTGTAACCCTGCAGCCTTCCGGAGCAGTGCTCGAGATACAGCCCGGTGAGCGGATACTCGACGGTGCGCGGCGCCTGGGCTATGACTGCCCGCAAAGCTGCCGCAACGGCAATTGCCACGTGTGTGCAGCGCTGCTGGTGGAGGGCCGCGTCGAGCAGGCCGGCAAAGTCCACGACCATGGCGAGTTCTACACCTGCATCGCCGCACCGCTGGAAGACTGCGTGCTGTTGTGGGATGGCGTGCTCGCACTGGGTGAGCTGCCGGTGCGTAGCCTGTCGTGTCAGGTCATCGAGTGCCGCGAGGTCGGCGGCGACACCTGGCGCGTGCGTCTGCGGGCACCGGCGGGCAAGCCGCCGCGCTATCACGCCGGGCAATATTTGATGATCGAGCGTGAGAACGGTGAGAAATCGGCGTTCTCCATGGCTTCGGCACCCCACGGCGGGCGTGATCTGGAAATTCATGTGCTGGCGCGCGAAACCAGTGCGTTGAGCCTGATCGAGCAGCTGCAACGCAACCCGCTGGTACGTGTCGAGTTGCCGTTTGGTGACACACATCTTGCGGAGCTACCCGACGGTCCGCTGGTGTTGATCGCCGCCGGCACCGGCATGGGCCAGATTCACAGTCTGATCGAACATTGCCGCGCCAAAGGCTTCAAGCATCCAGTGCATCTGTATTGGGGCGTGCGCCGTCCCGAAGATTTTTATCAGATCGAGCACTGGGACGAATGGCTGAAGCTGCCCAATCTGTTCCTGCACAAGGTAGTCAGCGACCAGTGCGGCTGGGAAGGGCGCTGCGGGATGTTGCACGAGGCAGTTTGCGAGGATTTCCCCGATCTGAAGCCGCTGCACGTCTATGCCAGCGGTTCGCCGGCGATGGTCTACGGCACGCTGGACGCGCTGGTCGAGGCGGGGATGGATGCGCATCAGATGCGCGCTGATGTGTTCGCCTACGCGCCGCGCTCCTGAGACTTATAACTTGGTATATAGCCGATCGGTATTTACCCTAAACAGTAAATATCGCTAGGTTATATATGAATCAGGCAATTAATCAGTGGCACTTAATTTGCCTTAAAACATATGTGCCTTATTGTTACAACGGTGCGTTCTATTAAGTAATTCTTCACCCGCGGGGAGCTGAACGCTATTCGCCATGAGCGCCATTGAAAACGCAATTCTGAACCTGGCTTACCCTCCGCGGCTCGATCTTGGGCCGCAGCTGACGCACGAACAACTTCTCGCTTCCATGCAATCGACCATGGCACGCCACAAGGGCGGGCCGGTGTGGCTGTTCGCCTATGGCTCGCTGATCTGGCGGCCGGAATGCACGGCGGTCGAGCGCATGCGCGGTCGCGTGCATGGCTACCATCGCGGCTTGTACCTGTGGTCCCACGAGCATCGGGGTACGCCGGAAATGCCCGGCCTGGTGTTCGGTCTGGATCGTGGTGGTTCGTGCAGTGGTTTTGCCTACCGCTTGCCGGAAGACAATCTCGATACCGCGCTGTATGCCCTGTGGAAACGTGAGATGCCGTTTCCCTCGTATCGCCCGCACTGGCTCAATTGCCGGCTCGAAGATGGCACTCAGGTGCAGGCTTTGGGATTCGTTCTGGAGCGCCACCTGCCGAGCTATGCCGGCAACTTGCCGGATCATGTGCTCAGCCAGGTGTTCGCCAGCGCCAGCGGGCGTTACGGCACCACTCGCGATTATGTCGAGCAGACCGCGCACGCCCTGCGCAGCCACGCCATGCCGGATCGAAATCTGGAGGCGCGGCTCAAGCGCTGTAAATCACACAGCGATCAGGCGACCGCTTCACGGCTCTGACTGGCGACTTGCTTGTGCCACAGCGTTGGCGCAAGGAAGGCCATCGCCAGCAGGCAAGCGCCGACCAGCAGCACGAAACCGCCATCCCAGCCGAAGTGGTCAACGGTGTAGCCCATCGCCGCACTGGCCGCGACCGAACCCCCCAGATAACCGAACAGACCGGTGAAGCCCGCTGCGGTACCGGCGGCTTTCTTCGGCGCCAGTTCCAGCGCTTGCAGGCCGATCAGCATCACCGGGCCGTAGATCAGGAAGCCGATCGACAGCAGGGCGATCATGTCGACCATCGGATTGCCGGCCGGATTCAGCCAGTACACCAGGGTCGCGACAGTCACCAGGGCCATGAACACCATGCCGGTCAGGCCACGGTTGCCACGGAAGATCTTGTCCGACATCCAGCCGCACAGCAGCGTGCCCGGAATGCCCGCCCACTCGTAGAAGAAATAGGCCCACGAGGTTTTATCCACGGTGAAGCCCTTGGCTTCCTTCAGGTACGTCGGCGCCCAGTCCAGCACGCCGTAGCGCAGCAAGTAGACGAAGACGTTGGCCAGAGCGATGTACCAGAGCATTTTGTTGCGCAGCACGTATTTGACGAAGATTTCCTTGGCGCTGAATTCGTCTTCGTGGCTGGCGTCGTAGCCTTCCGGGTAGTCGTTCTTGTACTGCTCGATCGGCGGCAGGCCGACCGATTGCGGGGTGTCACGCATGGTGATGAAGGCGAATACCGCTACGCCCAGTGCGACTGCTGCCGGGACGTAAAACGCCGCGTGCCAGTCATTGAACAGACCCATGCCGATCAGGAACAGCGGGCCGATCAGACCGCCGCCGACGTTATGCGCCACGTTCCACACCGACACCACGCCACCGCGTTCCTTCTGCGACCACCAGTGCACCATGGTCCGCCCGCTCGGCGGCCAGCCCATGCCCTGCGCCCAGCCGTTGATGAACAGGAGGATGAACATCATCGTCACGCTGGACGTTGCCCACGGCGCGAAACCGAAAATGAACATCACCCCGGCCGAGACCAGCAGACCGAACGGCAGGAAGAAGCGCGGGTTGGAACGGTCGGACACCAGGCCCATGAGGAACTTCGACAGGCCGTAAGCAATAGCGATCGCCGACATCGCCAGACCAAGGTCGCCACGGCTGTAGCCTTCATCGATCAGGTACGGCATGGCCAGGGAGAAGTTCTTGCGCAGCAGGTAGTAACCGGCGTAGCCGATAAAGATACCGGCGAAGATCTGCCAGCGCAGGCGGCGGTAGGTGCTGTCTATTTTTTCTTCAGGCAACGGAGCCTGATGTGCGGCAGGACGAAAGAAAGCAAACATTCAAGAGCTCCAGTTTTCTTGTTTTGACTGCGGATGCGAATGTTACAGTTTCGTTACCGAAAATAGCATCGCTTCACGTCGGCAAAACAGCGGAAATTTGGGCAGATGAGCGTTCCTTTATGAACATGTCGCTCTGAGATAAGAAGGCGGCGCTGAGGGGATGGTGGCTCGGGTGGGTTTCTGCGGTTTGACGTATGGAAGAGGCAGACCTCAACACTAAAGCGATCCGGATGGTTGCTCCGGATCGCTCCATGTTGTTAACGAACCTGAACGACAACCTTGCCCACAGCCTTGCGCTGGCCAAGATCATCGATCGCCTGCGCGGCATTGCTCAGCGGATACACCTGCGACACCAGCGGTTTGAGCTTGCCCTCGGCAAACCAGGCGAACAGCTGCTGGAAGTTGGCTGCATTGTCCTGTGGCTGGCGTTGGGCAAAAGAACCCCAGAACACGCCGAGTACCGCCGCGCCCTTGAGCAGGGCGAGGTTGACCGGCAGTTCCGGGATGCGTCCGCTGGCGAAGCCGACCACCAGCAGGCGGCCGTTCCAGGCGATGGCGCGGATGGCCTGGTCGAACAGGTCGCCGCCGACCGGGTCGTAGATCACGTCGGCGCCCTGGCCGTCGGTGAGGCGTTTGATCTCCTCCTTGAGGCTGGCTTCGCTGTAATTGATCAGCTCATCGGCGCCGGCAGCCTTGGCCACCGCGAGTTTTTCGGCGCTGCTGGCGGCGGCGATCACGCGGGCGCCCATGGCTTTGCCAATCTCCACGGCGGCGAGGCCGACGCCGCCCGATGCGCCGAGCACCAGCAGGGTTTCGCCCGGTTGCAGGTTGGCGCGTTGCTTGAGCGCGTGCATCGAGGTGCCGTAGGTCATGCTGAATGCAGCGGCGATGTTGAAATCCATCGACGGCGGAATCGGCAGGACGTTGTAGCCCGGCACCGCCACCTGCTCGGCAAAACTGCCCCAGCCAGTCAGGGCCATGACCCGGTCGCCGACTTTCAGATGGCTGACCTTTTCCCCGACTTCACGCACCACGCCCGCCGCTTCACCGCCTGGCGAAAACGGGAAGGGCGGTTTGAACTGGTACTTGCCCTCGATGATCAGCGTGTCCGGGAAATTGACTCCGGCAGCGTGCACGTCCAGCAGGATTTCATTCTTCTTCGCGACAGGACTGGCGACGTCTTCCAGCACCAGCGATTCGGCAGGGCCGAAGGCTTTGCACAGCACGGCTTTCATCAGGGCTATTCCTTTGGGAGTGATGGCCGATAAGTGTAGGTGTGTGAATCAACGGGTCAACGAGCATGCCCGGCCCTGATAGTCAGCCATAAGCTTGTGCTTGCGCGGCGGGTCGTTATGCTAGGCCGCAAACCGGATAAGGAGCGAATTGTGAAAGCGTGGATCATGTTATTGCTGGCCCTGTCTCTGCCTGTGGCAGCACTGGCCGAAGAAGCCAAAGAAGGCGAGGCGCCGAAGGTCAATTACATCACCCTGAGCCCGCCGTTCGTCGGCAACTATGGCCTGGACGGCACCGCCAAGCTCAAGGTCTACAAAGCCGATGTGGCATTGCGTGTGACTGGTGAGGAGGCGACCAAACTGGTCAAGGCCAACGAGCCGCTGATCCGCAATCAGCTGGTGGCGTTGTTCACTCAGCAGTCGACCGAGGCGATGGGCAGCATCGAGGGCAAGGAAAAGCTGCGTCAGGAAGCGTTGAAGCAGACCCAGCAGGTCATGAATGACGAGACCGGCAAGCCTGTTGTTGAGGATCTGTTGTTCAACAACCTGATCATCCAGTAAATACGTTGGCTGCTGCTCTTCAGGACGCCAGGCTTTTGCGAAAGCGTGCCAAGGCGATGGCGAAGAACAGCAGACCGATGGCAGTCAGCGCCAGCAACTCCGGCCAGACCACGCTCAGCCCGGCGTCGCGAAACAGAATCGCGGCGCTGAGGCTGACAAAATGCGTGGACGGTGAGCCCTGCATGACCCACTGCAGCCAGTGCGGCATGCTGTCCAGTGGCGTGCTGCCGCCCGACAGCAGCAGCATCGGGATGATCACCGGAATCGCCAGCAAGCCGAACTGCGGCGTCGAGCGCGCGAGTGTCGCCAGAAAGATGCCCAGCGCGGTACTGGCAAACAGATAAACCGCAGTCACCAGCAAAAACAGGCTCATTGAGCCGGAAAGCGGCACGCCGAGTGCGCCTTTGACCACCACCTCCACGGACAGCCAGGTGCACAGCACCACCACCAGCAGGTTGCTCCAGATTTTCGCCAGCATGATTTCCAGCGCCGTCAGCGGCAGCACCAGCAAATGGTCGAGCGTGCCGTGCTCGCGTTCGCGCAGCAGCGCGGTGCCCGTGAGGATGATCGCCAGAATGGTGATGTTGTTGACGATCTGGATCACCGCCAGAAACCAGCCACCCTCCAGGTTGGTATTGAATAGCGCGCGGGTGGTCAGCGAAATCGGCGTCTTGCTCGCGGCATCGCTCTGACCGCCGTAGGCCTGCAGTTCACGCTGGAAGATCCGGCCGATGTAACCGGCGCCCATGAACGCCTGGCTCATCGCGGTGGCATCGACGTTGACCTGAATGGCCGGTCGCCGCGCCGCGAGCAGGTTGGTTTGAAACCCCGCCGGAATGTTGATCACGAAGGTGTACTGGCCGCTGTCCATCACCTGATCCAGTTGCGGGTAAGGCAGTAGCACCGGCGTCTGGAACTCCGGCGGTTGCAGGGCCTGGGCCAACTGGCGCGAGAGGGCGCTGCGGTCTTCGTCGACGATCGCCACGCTGGCGTTGTGCACGCCGATTACCGAACCGGCGGCGGGCATGTAGATCGCCACGGTGAAGGCGTAGAACAGGAACAGCAACAACACGCTGTCGTGGCGCAGGCTGGTCAGTTCCTTGAGTCCCAAGCGCAGGATGTGCGCGAACTTGTGCATCAGGCCTCCTGCTTTTTCAGCATGATCAGGCTCAACCCTGTGAACCCGACGAAGAAGCCGAACAGGGCCAGGCATTGTGGCCACAGCTGCCGCAAGTCCAGCGCCTTGGTGAACGTCCCCACGGCAATATCGAGAAAATGTCCTGCCGGAAACAGCATGCCCATCACCGCAGCCGCACCTTGCAGCGAAGAACGCGGCACGATCAGCCCGGAGAACTGGATGGTCGGCAGGCTGGTGATGATCATGGTGCCGAGGATCGCGGCGATCTGTGTGCGGGTGAAGGCCGAGATCAGCAGACCCATGCTGGTGGTCGCCAGCACGTAGAGCAGGCCGCCAAACGCCAGTGTCAGCAGGCTGCCCTTGAACGGCACGCCAAACAGCCAGCGGTTCATCGCCACCAGCAGCGCGAGATTGACCAGACTGACCAGCAGGTATGGCGCCTGTTTGCCCAGCAGAAACTCCAGGCGGGTCAGGGGCGTGGCGTAGAAGTTGGTGATCGAGCCCAGTTCTTTCTCGCGCACGATGCCGAGTGCGGTGAGCATCGCTGGAATGAACGCCAGTATCAGCGCCATGACGCCGGGGCCGATAGCGTTGACGCTGACCACATCCTGGTTGTAGCGAAAGCGCGTTTCCAGGCTGGCGCCCGCCTGATGGTTGATGGCGAGACTGCTCTGTTCGGCCAACTGTTGCAGGTTGGCCAAGTGCACCGCTTCGACATAATTGCGGCTGGTCTCGGCGCGAAACGGCATGCCGCCATCCAGCCATGCCGCCACCGCGGGCTGGCGTCCGGCGTACAGGTCACGGCCGAAACCGGGGGGGATTTCCAGCGCAAGTTTGATCTCCGAGCGTTGCAGGCGTCGGTGCAATTCCTGTGCATCATGGATGGCTGGCCGTTCATCGAAGTAACGCGAGCCGCGAAAGGCCTCCAGATAGGTTCGGCTCTGCGGTGTCTGGTCCTGGTCGTACACGGCAAACGCGAGGTTTTCCACGTCCAGGGAAATCCCGTAGCCGAAAATCACCATCATGAAAATTGCCCCCGCCAGGGCGAATGCCATGCGCACCTTGTCACGCAGCAGCTCCTTGCCTTCGCGACTGGCCACTGCCAGCAGGCGACCGAGGCTGAAACCGCGCTGCTGGAGCGGCGGCGTGGCGGTCGTTGGCGCGGTCGGCGATTCACTGGCAGGCGGCGACTGCGCAGTGCCCTGAGCCTGTTCCAGGCACGTCACGAAAGCGGCTTCCAGCGTTTCTCCAGCGAACTGACGTTGCAGCGCTGCCGGGGTGTCGCACGCCAGCACTTGGCCGGCGTGCATCAGCGAAATGCGGTCGCAGCGCTGGGCTTCGTTCATGAAGTGGGTGGAGAGAAAAATCGTCACGCCTTGCTCGCGGGACAGTTCGATCAACAGTCGCCAGAAGTCATCGCGGGCGGCCGGGTCGACGCCGGAGGTCGGCTCATCGAGGATCAGCACTTCCGGACGATGCAACACCGCAACCGCCAGCGACAGGCGTTGACGCAGCCCCAGAGGCAGGGCGCCGGACGGCTGATCGGCGACGCTGAGCAGGTTGAAGCGTTGAATGAGGGCATCGATGCGTGGCGCACTCTCGGCTTTGGGCAAGTCGAACAGCCGGGCGTGCAGATCAAGGTTCTGTCGCACACTGAGTTCGCCATACAGCGAAAAGCTCTGGGACATGAAACCGACCCGTTTGCGTGTGGCCAGATCCTTGGCATTTACCGGGTTGCCGAGCAGTGTCGCGCGGCCTTCGCTGGCAGGCATCAGCCCGGTCAGGACTTTCATCGTGGTGGTCTTGCCGCAGCCGTTGGAGCCGAGAAAACCGAAAATTTCGCCGCGACCGATGGCGAAGTTGACGTGATCGACCGCAGTGAAGTCGCCGAAACGCAGTGTCAGGTCGTGGGCCTCGATGGCGGTGTCGCTGCTGCCACTGCTACGTGGCGGAATCACCAGCGGCCTGACGTCATGCTGGCTGTCACCCTGGAAATGGGTGAAGGCCTCATCGAGTTTGCCACTGGGGGTGACGGCCGCCAGTTCACGGCTCAGACCGGTGGCAATCAATTTGCCGTTGTCGAGCATCAGGCAATGCTCGAACTGTTCGGCTTCTTCCATGTACGCGGTGGCGACCAGCAGGGTCAGTTGCGGGCGCTGGCGCCGCACGTCGTCGATCAGCTCCCAGAAACGCCGTCGTGAGAGCGGGTCGACGCCGGTGGTTGGCTCATCGAGGATTAACAGATCCGGTTCGTGGATCAGCGCGCAGCACAGTCCGAGTTTCTGTTTCATGCCGCCGGACAACTTGCCGGCGGGGCGCTCGGCGAACTTCAGCAGGTCGGTGGCAAGCAGCAGATTGCGCATGCGTTGTTCGCTGTCGGCCTTCGACAGGCCGAACAGCGTGGCGAAGAACTGAATGTTTTCGCGGATCGACAGTTCTGGATACAGGTTGCCGCCCAATCCCTGCGGCATGAAAGCGATGCGTGCATACAGCGTGTCGCGGTGGTGGCGCTGCTGGATCGGCCCGCCAAGGACGTCCAGTTGCCCTTGCTGCAAGGCCTTCACGCCGGCGATCAGTCCCAGCAGGCTGGACTTGCCCGCGCCATCGGGGCCGATCAGACCGCAACGGGTGCCGGCTGGCAGGCTGAAGGTGATATCGCTCAGTGCTTGCTGTTTGCCGTAGCGGTGCGCGATAGCATTGGCCTGGACCGCGAGGCTGCTCATTGCAGATTGGCCGGCCAGACGATCGGCGCGGTGCGCACATACCCGGCACCGGGCATGCCGGGCTTGGCTTGCGGTACGGCGCTGGGTTGGGTCAAGCGCAGTTTGACGCGGAACACCAGTTTTTGCCGCTCGTCGCGGGTTTCGACTTCCTTGGGGGTGAACTGCGATTTGCCGGCGACAAAACTGATTTTCGCTGGCAAGGGCTTGTCGGGCAGGGCATCGAGCAGTACCCGGGCCTCATCGCCCACCGCCAGACGCCCGGCCACCGAGGCGGACAAGTAGAGATTCATGTACTGATCGTTGGGGTCAATCAACAGCAGGACGCGGCCACCGGCACCCAGCACTTCCCCGGGTTCGGCCATGCGTAACTGGATCACGCCGTCAATCGGCGCCCGCAGGCTGCTGTCGTCGATTTCGCTGGTCAGTTGAGCGACCTGCGCCTGGGCTGCGCCGATCGCTGCAGCGACCGCCGACACTTGGGCGCGGGCCGCCGTCACGGCAGCGTTGCCGGTGCCGATGCGCGACTGCAATTGATCGATGACCTGAGCGCTGACGAAACCGTGCTTGAACAGCGACTCAGAGCGCCCGAGTTCCTGTTGGGCCAGCAGTAGCTCACTCTGACGCAACTGCACGTTGGCTTGGGCGGCGTTGAGGTTTTCCCGGGCGCGCACCACCTCGGCTTCGGCCTGGTTGCGCTGGGCTTCAAGAGTGCGGGTGTCCATGCGGGCCAGCAGTTGGCCTTGAGTGACCTTGTCGCCTTCATCGACCAATACCTCGGCGAGGCGACCGGGGGTCTTGCTGGCGATTTGCACTTCGGTGGCCTCAAGTCGTCCGTTGCCGGCCGACAGCCCCTCGGGCAGGCGGCTGCTCATCGACTTCCAGTAACCGAAGCCGCCAGCGGCCAACAGCAAGGCTATGAGCGATCCGGCAAATAACAGTGAGGAACGGCGGTGCGTCGACATGGGGGCATCCTGCGGCTGTGGCGTCCACTCTGACGGTTCAAGCGCTGGGGGCGCTTGATGTCAGTCAAATGAGCGTCAAGCCTAGACCCTTTTGTCTGCCACCACGGAGTGACTTGGCAGTTCTCAGCGCAGGCCGAGCACTGCGGCCCATTGTTCGGCGGTGACGGGCATCACTGAAAGCCGCGAGCCTTTCTGCACCAGTGGCATTTCTGCCAGCGCGGTCTGCTGTTTCAGGTAGTCGAGCTTCAAGACTCGCGCAAAGGTTTCGACGTGCGCCACGTCGATGGCGCTCCAGGCATTCTTCTGCGCTGTGGCCTTCGGATCGAAGTAATGGCTCTGCGGCTCCAGCGCCGTCGGATCGGGATACGCTGCTTCGATAATTTTGCCAATCCCGGCAATCCCCGGCTCGGGGCAGCTGGAATGGTAGAAAAAGAACTCGTCACCGACCGCCATCGCCCGCAGGAAATTGCGCGCCTGATAGTTGCGAACCCCGTCCCAGCGCGTCTTGCCGAGCTTTTCCAGACCCTTGATCGAGAGTTCGTCGGGCTCTGATTTCATCAGCCAGTAGGCCATGTCGTGTGCTCCTGAAGCGGTCATTGGGCAGGTTGTCGGGCAATTTTATGACAAACCGACAGTCGGTTGACGTCAGCGTTTGCGCACAGGTTCACGTTGCCGCAAAATGCCGGCCTTTAAAGCTTGACGCTGCTGCACGGCCTACGAACGGAAACCGCTGCTGTCATCGTGATGATGTGCCTTGAGGGGGGCAATCGATGAAACGCAAACCGGATTTGCTATGGACTTTGGTAATTTTGTTTGGCCTGGGCGTGGTAACCACCGGTTACGCGCAGAGCCTGTGGGCGAACAAGACCGACGCGCCCATTAAAGTGGCGCAACAGGTGCAACAGTCGACCGCTTTCAAACGCTGAACCTGTCTCTTCGACGCCGCTGTTCCATGCGGCGTCTACTCTGCGAAATACCACGCCTTGTCGGTGACCGTGCCTTGTAACGGGACATCCCAGCTCGCCTGCGCCAAACGCTCGACCTTCTGACACTCATGGGCCAGGCCCAGCAGCGTCGGCTTGCGCCAGTTCTTGCGCCGGGCCAGATAGGCGAGGCTGCGATCATAAAATCCGCCGCCCATGCCCAGGCGCCCGCCGACATCGTCAAACCCTACCAGCGGCAACAGCACCAGATCCAGCGCCCAGACCTTGCGTTGCCGAGCCAGATTGGCCCGGGGCTCGAGGATGCGGAAACGATTGGGGGTGAGCTTTTCGCCAGGGCGGATGCGCTGGAAGACCATTTTCGTTCGTGGCCACGTGCTGAGTACCGGCAGATAAGTTGCCTTGCCGCGACGCTGGGCTTCGCGCAGCAGCAGGCGCGGATCGATTTCACCGTCGGTGGGCAAATACAGAGAGATATGTTTTGCCCGGCGAAAGTGCGGGTCCTGGGCCAATTGGCGGAACAGGCCTTTGGCAGCCTGGCGTTGTTCGCCTGGCGTCAGTGCGCGGCGCGCCTTGCGCAGCAGGCGGCGGAGTTGCGGGCGGGGCAGCAGCGCGGGTCCGGTCATGGTTCGGCTTCGGCAGGTGGATGCAAAAACGTACGCATAAAAAATCCGATGTCGGCATACACCGACATCGGATTCGAATCAGGCTCCCCGGATGAACCGCTGTCAACTCAGCCCTTGAACCCGAAAGTTCAAGGTGGAAGAAGCAGTAGACTTTAAGGCTTTCCGTCTAGCGGACATGCACACCAGCCCAACGTGCAACTTCCAGGGTAGTGCGAATCGGCTCCGGGACATCGTCAACTGGCAAGCACCCCAGGGAGTGCCGCGAGTATACCTCAAGCTGCCAGCCGAATCAGCCCTTGGCGGTGTTCTGATCGTCGGCCAGGACCAGATCGACACGATCGAGCAAGTCGCGCACCTGTTCGCGGGTCGAACCGCTGGCCTGGATGTCCGGGCGCTCTTCTTTGTGCAACAGGTCGTGGGTGATGTTCAGCGCGGCCATCACGGCAATGCGGTCGGCACCGATGACTTTGCCGCTGCTGCGGATCTCGCGCATCTTGCCGTCCAGGTAGCGCGCGGCACTGACCAGATTGCTGCGTTCTTCCGGCGGGCAGATGATCGAATACTCTTTGTCGAGGATCTGCACGGTAACGCTATTGCTTGAACTCATGAGTCTTGCTCCAGGGCCTTGAGGCGCGAAATCATCGATTCGACCTTACGCCGGGCGATTTCGTTTTTTTCAATGAGGTGAGCGCGTTCCTCGCGCCAGGTTTTTTCCTGAGCTAGTAAGAGTGCGTTTTGACTCTTAAGTTGCTCGACTCGGCCAATCAGCAGTTCGAGTCTGGCCATCAGCGCTTGCAGGTCGGTGTCTTCCATTGGGTCCACGTGTTCGTCTGATGGGTGGTGACTGGCGGACAGCCTTTAATGGTCTTGGCGGGGCTGTCGATGTAGGATACAAGGCCTTCATTCTAGACATAGCGCCGTCTGGCGCCTAGCTGCCCATGACCATTGCGAATTCCCCGTACCAAGCCTTTGCCACCCTGCTGACTGCCAGCGGCCACAACGTCTCGCCTGCCGAACTGCACGGCGTGCTGCTCGGGCGCAGTTGCGCCGGGGCCGGCTTCGATCACGAAGGCTGGCTGATCGACGCCGCCGAGCTGCTCGAAGGCGATATCCAGGACAACGTCCGCAACGCCCTGATCGGCCTGCAGGAGATGGTCAAAGGCGAGCTGACCGGCGACGACGTCACTGTCGTGCTGCTGCTGCCGACCGACGATGCGCCGCTGGCCGACCGCGCTGCTGCACTGGGCGAATGGTGCCAGGGCTTCCTCAGCGGTTTCGGCCTGAACTGCCGCGACAGCAGCATGCTCAGCACCGAAGCCACCGAAGTGCTGCAGGATCTGGCAGCCATTTCCCAGGTGCAGGACGCGCTGGAAGAATCCGAAGACGGCGAATCCGACTACATGGAAGTCATGGAATACCTGCGCGTCGCGCCGTTGCTGCTGTTCTCGGAAACCAAGAAGTCCGATGTGCCGCCAGCCGCCAAACCTTCGCTGCATTAATCGCGAGCCAGGGAAAGCCATCTGCCCATGACCCATATCCCCAAAGCGGAATACAGCCGTCGCCGCAAGGCCCTGATGGCGCAGATGGAACCCAACAGCATCGCGATCCTGCCCGCCGCCGCGGTGGCCATCCGCAACCGCGACGTCGAGCATGTCTATCGTCAGGACAGCGACTTCCAGTACCTCAGCGGTTTTCCCGAGCCACAGGCCGTCATCGTCCTGATGCCCGGCCGCGAGCACGGCGAGTACATCCTGTTCTGCCGTGAACGCAACGCCGAACGCGAATTGTGGGATGGCCTGCGCGCCGGGCAGGAAGGCGCGATCCGCGAGTACGGCGCCGACGACGCCTTTCCGATTACTGACATCGACGACATCCTCCCGGGCCTGATCGAAGGCCGCGACCGGGTGTATTCGGCGATGGGCAGCAACCCTGAATTCGATCGGCATTTGATGGACTGGATCAACGTGATCCGCTCCAAGGCGCACCTCGGCGCGCAGCCGCCGAATGAATTCGTTGCCCTGGATCACCTCCTGCACGACATGCGCCTGTATAAATCGGCGGCAGAAGTGAAGGTGATGCGCGAAGCCGCACGGATCTCGGCGCAAGCCCACATCCGCGCGATGCAAGCCAGTCGGGCCGGGCTCCACGAGTACAGCCTCGAAGCCGAACTGGATTACGAATTCCGCAAGGGCGGGGCGAAGATGCCGGCCTACGGTTCGATCGTCGCCGCCGGGCGCAACAGCTGCATCCTGCATTACCAGCAGAATGACGCGCTGCTCAAGGACGGCGACCTGGTGTTGATAGACGCCGGTTGCGAGATCGATTGCTACGCCAGCGACATCACCCGCACCTGGCCGGTCAATGGCAGGTTCTCGCCAGAGCAGAAGGCGATCTACGAGTTGGTGCTGGCTTCGCAGGAAGCGGCATTCGCCGAGATTGCCCCCAACAAGCACTGGAACCAGGCGCACGAAGCCACGGTGCGGGTGATCACCGCAGGTCTGGTCAAGCTTGGCTTGTTGCAGGGCGAGGTTGACGAGTTGATCGCCAGCGAAGCCTACAAGGCTTTTTATATGCACCGCGCCGGCCACTGGCTGGGCATGGATGTGCATGACGTCGGCGAGTACAAGGTCGGCGGCGAATGGCGCGTGCTGGAGGTCGGCATGGCGCTGACCGTGGAGCCGGGTATCTACATCGCGGCAGACAATCAGAACGTGGCGAAGAAATGGCGCGGTATTGGCGTGCGTATCGAGGATGACGTGGTCGTGACCCGATCCGGTTGTGAAATTCTCACCAGCGGCGTGCCGAAAACCGTCGCCGAGATCGAAGCGCTGATGGCACAAGCAAGGACACACGCAGCATGAGTCGAGTCAATCTGGCAATCATCGGTGGCGGTCTGGTCGGCGCCAGTCTGGCGTTGGCGTTGCAGGCCGGGGCCAAGGCGCAAGGCTGGAAAATCGTCCTGATCGAACCGTTCGCGCCCGGCGACAACTGGCAGCCGAGCTACGACGCCCGCTCCTCGGCGCTGTCGTTCGGCTCGCGGCAGATTTATCAGCGCCTGGGCGTGTGGCAGGAAATTTCCCGCCGCGCCGAGCCGATCAAACAGATTCACGTCTCTGACCGTGGCCGCTTCTCCACCGCGCGCTTGTCGGCGATGGAAGAGGGTGTGCCAGCGCTCGGTTACGTGGTGGAAAACGCCTGGCTCGGCCAGTGCCTGTGGCAGCACCTCGACAAAGACGTGATCACGTGGCGCTGCCCGGCGGAAGTCACGCGCATGGAGCCGTTGGCCGATGGCTATCGCCTGACCCTCAACGATGAAACCACGCTGGAATGCGATCTCGCAGTGCTCGCCGATGGCGGCCGCTCCGGCTTGCGCGAACAGTTGGGCATCAACGTGCGCAAGCGCCCTTACAACCAGAGCGCGCTGATCGCCAACGTCACCCCGAGCGAAGCGCACAACGGCATGGCCTTCGAGCGCTTTACCGATGAGGGGCCGATGGCCCTGCTGCCGCTGCCGGACAATCGCTGCGCACTGGTGTGGACGCGGCTGGGCATGGACGCGCAGCGTCTGACTGAATTGAGCGAGCGTGATTTTCTCAGCGAGCTGCAAGGCGTGTTCGGTTACCGCCTCGGCACCTTGAAACAGGTCGGCGCACGGCATCTGTATCCGCTGTCGCTGATCGAAGCTGAAGAACAGGTGCGTTCGCATCTGGCCGTGCTCGGCAACGCCGCACACAGCCTGCACCCGATTGCCGGCCAGGGCTTCAACCTGTCGCTGCGTGACGCCGATGCCTTGGCTGCCGCGCTGCTGGCCAGCGACAAGCCGCTGGGCGACTTCGCCACGTTGCAGGCCTATCGCGAGCGGCAGCGCCTCGATCAGGACCTGACGGTGGGCTTCTCCGATCAGGTCACGCGTCTGTTCGGCAGCAGCCAGCCGCTGGTGTCGCTGGGGCGCAATCTCGGCCTGCTCGGCCTCGACCTGCTGCCGCCAGCCAAACGCTGGTTCGCCCGGCAGGCGATGGGCCTGGGAACCCGTCCGGATGCTTGAGTGGCTGAGCAACACATTCGGCAAGGCGCGATTGATGCGCTGGGTAATGACCTGCTACCCGCCGTATCTCGGCGCGGGTGTGCGGGTGCGGCACATCAGTGACGACTTTCGCGATGTGCAGGTGTCCATGGGGTTGGGCTGGTACAACCGCAACTATGTCGGCACCCAGTTTGGCGGCAGTCTGTATTCGATGGTCGACCCGTTCTTCATGTTGATGCTCATGGAAAACCTCGGCCCGAAGTACATCGTCTGGGACAAGGCCGCCGACATCGATTTCATTGCGCCGGGCAAAGGCCCGGTGTTCGCCCGGTTCAACATCGACCAGACCCTGCTCGACGAGATCCGCCGGCAGACCGCCAATGGCGAGAAATACCTGCCGCAGTTGCAGGTCGACATTCATGACGGCGCCGGCAACCTTGTGGCGCGGGTCGGTAAAACCCTTTACGTGCGGCTCAAGCCGCAAGCGAGACAGGCCTAAAGCATGGAAATGCGCGCAGATGTGCTGATTGTCGGAGCCGGAATGGTCGGCAGCGCCCTGGCGCTGGCGTTACAGGACAGTGGGCTGGAAGTGCTGTTGCTCGACGGTAGCCCGCTGAGTGTCAAACCCTTCGCTGCCGAAGCGGCGTTCGAACCGCGCGTCAGTGCATTGTCGGCGGCGAGCCAGCGCATTCTCGAGCGCCTTGGCGTCTGGGACGGCATCGCCCAGCGGCGCAGCAGCCCGTACACCGACATGCACGTGTGGGACGGCAGCGGCACCGGGCAGATTCATTTCTCGGCGAGCAGCGTGCATGCCGATGTGCTCGGCCACATCGTCGAAAATCGCGTGGTCCAGGATACGCTGCTCGAGCGTTTGCATGGTTGCGACCTCGGCATGTTGGCCAATGCGCGGCTGGAGCAGATGCGTCGCTCCGGCGATGACTGGCTGCTGACGCTGGCCGACGGCCGCACCTTGCGCGCGCCGCTGGTGATCGCGGCCGATGGCGCCAATTCTGCTGTGCGCCGTCTGACCGGCGTGGCGACTCGCGAGTGGGATTATCTGCATCACGCCATCGTCACCAGTGTGCGCTGCAGCCAGCCGCACCGCAAAACCGCCTGGCAGCGCTTTACCGATCACGGGCCATTGGCGTTTTTGCCGCTGGAGCGTGATGGTCAGCAGGACTGGTGCTCGATCGTCTGGTCGACCACGCCGGGTGAAGCCGAGCGCCTGATGGCACTCGAGGAGACGGCGTTTTGCGCTGAGCTGGAGCGAGCCTTCGAAGGGCGCCTCGGTGAAGTGATCAACGCCGATCCGCGTCTGTGCGTGCCGCTGCGTCAGCGCCATGCCAAGCGCTACGTCGCTGAGGGCCTGGCCTTGATCGGTGATGCGGCGCACACCATTCACCCGTTGGCGGGGCAGGGTGTGAACCTTGGTTTCCTCGATGCAGCGGTGCTGGCGGAAGTGCTCCTGCAAGCGCATCAGCGCGGTGAGCGACTGGCGGACGTGAAGGTGCTGAGCCGCTACGAGCGTCGGCGCATGCCGCACAATCTGGCGCTGATGGCAGCGATGGAAGGCTTCGAGCGGTTGTTCCAGGCCGACCCCCTGCCGCTGCGCTGGTTGCGCAATGCCGGATTGAAACTGGTCGAGCAGATGCCCGAGGCGAAGGCGTTGTTTGTGCGCGAGGCGCTGGGGTTGACCGGTGATCTTCCCGCTCTGGCAAAGCCCTGAGCGCCTCATTGAGGCTGATGGCCCCTTCGCGAGCAGGCTCGCTCCCACCGTTGAAATGCATTCCAATGTGGGAGCGAGCCTGCTCGCGAAAGCGTCCGCCCGCTTACCGCAGTTTTGAGCCGTGCAACATCTGGTAACGCCTTCCCCCAGTGTTCGATTGAGAAGGTAAATGTGAGTCCTTATCATTTGGCCCACATTTCCCGACCGTGAGACCACTCCCATGTTGGCACCCAAGCGTCTTCTGACCGCACTGGCCTTGACCCTGATCGGCAGCACCACTGCCCAGGCCGCCGATGAGGTGGTGGTGTACTCGTCGCGCATCGATGAGCTGATCAAACCGGTATTCGATGCCTACACCGCCAAGACCGGGGTGAAGATCAAGTTCATCACCGACAAGGAAGCGCCGCTGATGCAGCGCATCAAGGCCGAGGGCGAAAACGCCACCGCCGACCTGCTGCTCACCGTCGATGCCGGTAACCTGTGGCAGGCCGAGCAGATGGGCATCCTCCAGCCATTCACCTCGAAAACCATCGACACCAACATTCCCGCGCAATATCGCTCGTCCACCCACGCATGGACCGGCCTGAGCCTGCGCGCGCGGACCATCGCCTATTCCACCGAGCGAGTGAAGCCGGGCGAACTGACCACCTATGAAGCGCTGGCCGACAAGAACTGGGAAGGTCGCCTGTGCCTGCGCACGGCGAAGAAGGTCTACAACCAGTCGCTGACCGCGACCATGATCGAAGTCCACGGCGCCGAGAAGACCGAGCAGATCCTCAAGGGCTGGGTCAACAACCTGTCCACCGACGTGTTCTCCGATGACGTTGCGGTGCTGGAAGCGATCAACGCCGGGCAGTGCGATGTTGGCATCGTCAACACCTACTACTACGGTCGCCTGCACAAGCAGAAGCCTGAATTGCCGGTGAAACTGTTCTGGCCGAATCAGGCTGATCGCGGCGTGCATGTGAATCTGTCAGGCATCGGCCTGACCAAACATGCACCGCACCCGGAAGCGGCCAAGGCTCTGGTCGAATGGATGACCACGCCTGAGGCGCAGAAGATTTTTGCTGATGTGAATCAGGAATTCCCGGCCAACCCGGCGGTGGCGCCATCGGAAGAAGTGGCGGCGTGGGGCAAGTTCATTGCTGATACCTTGCCGGTAGAAGTGGCGGGCAAACGTCAGGCCGAGGCGATCCGGATGATGGATCGGGCGGGGTGGAACTGAGGCGTTTCGTGTAACTGTTGATCTTTCAAGATCGCTCCCTCACCCCAGCCCTCTCCCGGAGGGAGAGGGAGCCAACTTGTGTTGCTTTCGAAACTTGAGTTCGACTCAATATCTCAGGTCGATGTAGTTTGCATGAGCACCTCGGTCAGTTCCCTCTACCTCCGGGAGAGGGCTAGGGTGAGGGCAGCAATCCCAACCTGAAATACGCAATCCAAGAACACCCCAATCCCACCAGAGACCCAAAAGTGGCCCACCCCGCCCAACGCCGCTGGTACCCCATCGTCTTCGCCATCGCCGCGCTGGTGTTGTTGCCCCTGAGCGTGTTGCTGCTGTCGTGGCAGACCATCGATCAGCAGATCTGGTCGCACCTGTGGCAAACCCAGATGCCGCGTCTGCTCGGCAATACCCTGACGCTGATCCTCGGCGTCGGTGTCGGCGTGACTCTGCTGGGTGTCAGCCTGGCCTGGCTGACCAGCCTCTGCGAATTTCCCGGTCGGCGCTGGCTCGACTGGGCGCTGATGCTGCCCTTCGCCATTCCAGCGTATGTACTGGCGTTCGTTTTCGTCGGCCTGCTGGATTTCGCCGGGCCCGTGCAGTCCCTGTTGCGCGAATGGTTCGGCAGCGGCCTGCGCCTGCCACGGGTGCGTTCCACCGGCGGGGTGATCGTGGTGCTGGTGCTGGTTTTTTATCCCTACGTTTATCTGCTGGCGCGTACCGCGTTTCTGGCTCAGGGCAAAGGTTTGATGGAAGCGGCGCGGGTGCTGGGCCAGTCGCCGTGGCAGGCGTTCTGGCGGGTTGCGCTGCCGATGGCGCGTCCGGCGATTGGCGCGGGCGTCGCGCTGGCGCTGATGGAAACCCTCGCCGATTTTGGCGCGGTGTCGGTGTTCAATTTCGACACCTTCACCACGGCAATCTACAAGACCTGGTACGGCTTCTTCAGCCTGCCCAGCGCTGCGCAACTGGCCAGTCTGTTGCTGCTGGTGGTGATGCTGGTGCTGTACGGCGAGCGCCGGGCACGCGGGGCGAATCGGGCCAGCAATGAGCGGCCACGGGTGAAGGCGCTGTATCACCTGCGCGGGCTCAAGGCGTTCGCGGCGACAGGCTGGTGTGGATTGGTGTTCGCCTGCGCCTTCGTCATCCCGGTGCTGCAACTGATCGTGTGGTTCTGGCAGCGTGGGCGTTTCGATCTGGACGAGCGCTACGCCGGACTGATTCTGCACACGCTGTACCTGGGCGCGATGGCGGCGCTGATCACCGTCAGCGTTGCGCTGTTGCTGGCGTTTGCCCGGCGCCTGGCACCGACCCCAGCCATCAACTCCGGGGTCGGCCTGGCCAATCTCGGCTACGCGTTGCCCGGTTCGGTGCTGGCCGTGTCGATCATGCTTGCCTTCAGTTATCTGGATCGTGAGCTGGTGATTCCGCTTTCGTCATGGCTCGGCGGTGCGGGCAGACCGTTGCTGCTCGGCAGCCTCGCGGCGTTGCTGATGGCTTATCTGGTGCGCTTCATTGCCGTCGCCTATGGGCCGCTGGAAAGCAGTCTGGCGCGTATACGGCCATCTTTGCCTGAAGCGGCACGTAGCCTGGGTGTCAGTGGGCCGCGACTGTTTTTCAAAGTGTATCTGCCGCTCTTGCTGCCCGGCACGTTGAGCGCCGCGTTGCTGGTGTTCGTCGATGTGCTCAAGGAAATGCCCGCGACCCTGCTGATGCGCCCGTTTGGCTGGGACACGCTGGCGGTGCGCATCTTTGAAATGACCAGCGAAGGCGAATGGGCGCGCGCCTCATTGCCGGCATTGACGCTGGTGCTGGTCGGGTTGTTGCCGGTGATCGGATTGATTCGACGTTCGGCGCATCGAAACACTTAGTCGTCAGTCCTACATCATGCGGCTACAATGCGCGGCATTCGGTGCGGTTCGTCTGACAGACCCGTGCGCTGGAATCGGCTGCAAGCCTTATCCATCAAGGCTTTCAGCCGTATAGCGGCGGTCCGCACCCTCGCCACGCCCGGAAGGAGAAACCCATGGGACAGCGTACGCCTCTGTATGACCTGCACCTCGCGCTCGGCGCGAAGATGGTCGATTTTGGCGGTTGGGACATGCCACTGCATTACGGCTCGCAGGTCGAGGAGCACCACGAAGTGCGCCGCGATTGCGGGGTGTTCGATGTTTCCCATATGACCGTGATTGATGTCACCGGCGCCCAGGCCAAGGCCTGGCTCCAGCATCTGCTGGCCAACGACGTCGAACGTCTGCACCGCCCCGGCCGGGCGTTGTACAGCACCATGCTCAATGAGCGCGGTGGCATCGTCGACGACATGATCGTCTATCGCCTCGACGACGCGTACCGGCTGGTGTTCAACGCCTCGACCCGCGATCAGGATCTGGCCTGGATGAACGCCCAGCTCGGCGCCTACGACGTGCAACTGCACGAGCGCGCCGAGCTGGCGATGCTCGCCATCCAAGGCCCGCAGGCCCGGCACAAGATTGCCGAACTGGTCACCCAGTCGCGCGCCACGCTGATCCAGCAACTCAAACCTTTCGAAGGCGCCATCGACGGCGACTGGTTCATCGCGCGTACCGGTTACACCGGCGAGGATGGCCTGGAAATCTGCCTGCCGGCCAATCAGGCGCCGGGTTTCTTCAACGATCTGGTCGGTGCGGGTATTTCGCCGATCGGCCTCGGTGCTCGCGACACCTTGCGTGTCGAGGCCGGAATGAACCTGTACGGTCAGGACATTCATCAGGACGTTTCACCGCTGGCCTCGAACATGGCCTGGAGCATCGCCTGGGAGCCGGCCTCGCGGCAGTTCATCGGCCGTGCGGCGCTGGAGGCGGAAAAAGCCGTCGGCGTGGCGCATAAACTGGTCGGTCTGGTGCTGGAAGAGCGCGGGGTTTTGCGCGCTCACCAAGTGGTTCGCATCGCCGATGTTGGCGAAGGGGAGATCACCAGTGGTAGTTTCTCTCCTACGCTGAGCAAATCGATTGCCCTGGCGCGTGTACCGATGGCGACTGCCGACCGCGCCGAAGTGGAAATCCGTGGCAAGTGGTATCCGGTGCGAGTGGTCAAACCGACCTTCGTGCGCCATGGCAAAACCTTGATCTAACCTTTTCTGGCGGGCATGACCGCTGACCAATTTCCGAGGAACCGAAGATGAGCGATATCCCTGCCGAACTGCGTTTTGCCGAAAGTCATGAATGGGCGCGTCTGGAAGCTGACGGCACTGTCACCGTGGGCATCAGCGATCACGCGCAGGAAGCGCTGGGCGACGTGGTGTTCGTCGAGTTGACCGAAGTCGGCAAGGTGTTCGCCGCCGGTGATCAATCCGGCGTGGTCGAGTCGGTGAAAGCCGCCTCCGACATCTACGCCCCGGTCAGCGGTGAAGTCATCGCGATCAACGAAGAGCTGGGTGGCTCGCCTGAGCTGCTGAACTCCGACCCGTACGGCGCGTGGATCTTCAAGCTCAAGCCAAGCGACAAGGCCGAGCTGGACAAGCTGCTGGATGCGGCGGCTTACAAGGCTGCCATCGGCGAGTAACTTGCCGGTATGACCCAAAGCCCCGATTCGTCGGGGCTTTTTTATGGGCGACGAATCTCCCTTTGTGGGAGCGAGCCTGCTCGCGAAAGCGCCATATCAGTCAATGCCAAGGTTTCTGAAACACCGCTTTCGCGAGCAGGCTCGCTCCCACAGGGGCGGCGTGATCTTGAAAATTCGCCTGCTATGCTGGTTTGACCGTGTCGATTGACGCCAAGCGCCAGCCAGGAGAGCCCGTCATGTCCCAGTCGCCGTCCCTGAGCCAGTTACGCGATCCCGAAGCCTTCCTGCGCCGCCACCTTGGCCCGGATGCCGCCGAGCAGCAGGCGATGCTCGACAGCCTGGGCCTGGGCAGTCGTGCCGAGCTGATCGAGCAGACCGTGCCGCCGGGCATTCGCTTCAATCGCGCACTGGATCTGCCGCCGGCACTCGACGAACAGGCTGCGCTGGCGAAACTGCGCGGTTATGCCGAGCAGAATCAGCTGTTCACCAGCCTGATCGGCATGGGTTATCACGGCACCGTGACGCCGACCGTCATTCTGCGTAACGTGCTGGAAAATCCCGGCTGGTACACCGCGTACACCCCATATCAACCAGAGATCGCCCAGGGCCGGCTCGAAGCCCTGCTGAATTTTCAGCAGCTGACCATCGACCTCACCGGCCTGGAACTGGCCAACGCCTCGCTGCTCGATGAGGCCACCGCAGCGGCCGAAGCCATGGCGTTGGCCAGGCGCGTGGCGAAGTCGAAGAGCAATCTGTTTTTTGTGGATGAAAACTGCCATCCGCAAACCCTCTCCGTGGTGCAGACCCGCGCCGAAGGTTTCGGCTTCGAGCTGATCGTCGACGCGGTGGATAACCTGGCGCAGCACGAGGTGTTCGGCGCGCTGTTGCAATACCCCGACACCCACGGCGAAATCCGCGATCTCAAACCCTTGATCAACCACCTGCACGCGCAACAGGCCCTGGCCTGCGTCGCCACTGATTTGCTCAGCCTGCTGGTGCTGACGCCGCCGGGTGAGTTGGGTGCCGATGTGGTGTTCGGTTCGTCCCAGCGTTTCGGTGTGCCGATGGGTTATGGCGGCCCGCACGCGGCGTTTTTCGCCAGCCGCGAGGAGTACAAACGAGCGATTCCGGGGCGGATCATCGGTGTATCGAAAGATGCTCGCGGCAACGTCGCGCTGCGCATGGCCCTGCAAACCCGCGAGCAACACATCCGCCGCGAGAAAGCCAATTCGAACATCTGCACCGCGCAGGTGCTGCTGGCCAATATCGCCAGCTGTTATGCGGTGTATCACGGCCCCGAGGGCTTGAAGCGTATCGCCCAGCGCGTGCATCGCCTGACCTGCCTCCTCGCGGCGGGACTCGAGCGCAACGGCATCAAGCGGCTCAACAGGCAATTCTTCGACACCCTGTCGCTGGAGGTCGGCGGTGCGCAAACGGCGATCATCGAAAGTGCTCAGGCAGCGCAGATCAACCTGCGCATTCTCGGTCGCGGCCGCGTCGGTCTGAGTCTGGACGAGACCTGTGATGAACACACCGTGGCGAAGCTGTTCGATGTGCTGCTCGGCGCCGATCACGGCCTGAGCGTTGACGCGCTGGATGCCGAAGACATGGCTTCTGGAATTCCAGAGCATCTTCAGCGCGGCACACCGTACCTGCAACATCCGGTGTTCAACGCTCACCACAGCGAAACCGAGATGCTGCGTTACCTCAAACAACTGGAAAACAAGGATCTCGCGCTCAATCAGTCGATGATTCCGCTCGGTTCCTGCACGATGAAGCTCAACGCCACCAGCGAAATGATCCCGATCACCTGGCCGCAGTTCGCCCATCTGCATCCGTTTGTGCCGAGGGAGCAGGCTGTTGGTTACACGCTGATGATCGAAGAGCTTGAGCGTTGGCTCTGCGCGATTACCGGTTTCGACGCGATCTGCATGCAGCCCAATTCCGGCGCCCAGGGCGAATACGCCGGGCTCCTGGCGATCCGTAAATATCACGAGAGCCGAGGGGAGGGCGCTCGGGACATCTGTCTGATTCCATCGTCGGCCCACGGCACCAACCCGGCTTCGGCGCAGATGGCCGGGATGCGCGTGGTGATTGTCGAATGCGATGAGGCGGGCAACGTCGATCTGGAAGACTTGAAGCTGAAAGCCGCAGAGGCCGGGAACAAGTTGTCGTGCCTGATGGCAACCTATCCGTCGACCCATGGCGTTTACGAGGAAGGCATCAGCGACATCTGCGCAGTGATCCACCAGCACGGCGGCCAGGTGTACATGGATGGCGCCAACCTCAATGCCCAGGTTGGTCTCGCCCGACCGGCGGACATTGGCGCCGACGTCTCGCACATGAACCTGCACAAGACCTTCTGCATTCCCCATGGCGGCGGCGGGCCGGGCATGGGCCCGATCGGGGTTCGCGCGCATCTGGCGCCGTTCGTCGCCAATCATCCGGTGGTGCCGATTGACGGGCCGCTGGCACAGAACGGCGCAGTCAGCGCAGCGCCGTGGGGCAGTGCGAGCATTTTGCCGATCAGCTGGATGTACATCGCCATGATGGGCCCGCAACTGGCGGACGCCAGCGAGGTGGCGATTCTGGCGGCAAATTATCTGGCGCAGCATCTATCCGGGGCGTTCCCGGTGCTTTACGCCGGGCGCAACGGCCGGGTGGCGCATGAATGCATTCTTGATCTGCGCCCACTGAAGGCGCAGACCGGCATCAGCGAGGAAGACGTTGCCAAGCGGCTGATGGATTACGGCTTCCACGCGCCGACCATGTCCTTCCCGGTGCCCGGTACGTTGATGGTCGAGCCGACCGAGAGCGAATCCAAGGCAGAACTCGACCGTTTCATCGCTGCGATGCTGAGTATTCGCGCCGAGATCAATGAAGTGCAGAAGGGCAACTGGCCCGCCGAAGACAACCCGCTCAAACGCTCGCCGCATACCTTGGCCGATGTCACTGGAATCTGGGAGCGACCCTACAGTATCGAACAGGCCATCACCCCCGATGCGCATACCCGGGCGCACAAGTATTGGCCGGCAGTGAATCGGGTGGACAACGTTTACGGGGATCGCAACCTGTATTGCGCGTGTGTCCCGGTGGATGATTACCGCTGATCTCTAAATCCACCGCCGTCCCTGTGGGAGCGAGCCTGCTTGCGAAAGCAATCGTCCAGCCAGCATTTTCGGTGACTGGCTCACCGCTTTCGCGAGCAGGCTCGCTCCCACAGGGTTTTGTATCGGTTTCAGAAGACGGGCAAAAAAATGCCGCTCGATCGAGCGGCATTTTCATCGGCGCAACGTTTACTCGGAAGCCACGGCGTTCTTCGCCAGAATCGCGTTCGCCAGTTCCATGTCCGAAGCCTGCAGGCCCGGGTTGTCGGCGCGGACTTTCTGCATGGCTGCTTCCAGGTACGGGCCACGGATGCCGCCGTCGCTGGCGACGAAGCTGCCGGCGTCGTCCTGGGCGGCGACGATCAGCTTGTGATCCTTGAACGTCAGGTAGGTCGAGCCGGTGGTGGCACCGGAGGAGATGACGTTACGCCAAAAGCTGTCCGCCATGGCCGAACCAACGGGAAGCGACAGCAGGGCCAAGGTGGCGACAGCAAGTTTGAGACGCATGATGAGGTGACTCCTGGGATTGACTACGGCGTTGGATAGCCGATCCCCCGATCCAGTTCCGTGCTGAATTATTTCAACTCACTTTGCGGCGTCACCCGCAGCACTTCTTCCACCGTGGTCAGCCCCGCCGCGACTTTCTGCGCGCCGGACAGGCGCAGGCTGCGCATGCCTTCCTTGAATGCCTGACGCCTGATCGCGGTGAGGTCGGTATCCGGGGTGATCAGCGCTTTGAGGCTGTCGCTCAGTTGCATGATTTCGTAGACCCCGGCGCGGCCGCGATAGCCGGTGTCGCGGCATTCCAGGCAACCGATCGCTCGCTGCGCATTGCTCGGCAGCGGCGCTTGCCAGGGCCGGGTCAGGGTTTGCCAGTCTTCATCCTCGAGCGTCAGTGGCGCCTTGCAGTGCGGGCATAACGTGCGCACCAGACGCTGAGCCATAACGCCGAGCACGGTGGCTTTGATCAGGTAATGCGGCACACCGAGTTCGAGCAAACGGCTGATGGCGCTTGGTGCATCGTTGGTGTGCAGGGTGGACAAGACCAAGTGGCCGGTGAGTGCGGCCTGAATCGCCATTTCCGCAGTTTCCAGATCGCGGATCTCGCCGATCATGATGATGTCCGGGTCCTGTCGCATCAGCGCGCGCACCCCGGCGGCGAAGGTCAGTTCGATGTTGTGCTGCACCTGCATCTGGTTGAAGGCCGGCTCGACCATTTCGATCGGGTCCTCGATGGTGCAGAGGTTGACCTCCGGCGTCGCCAGTTTTTTCAGCGTGGTGTACAGAGTGGTGGTCTTGCCCGAACCGGTCGGCCCGGTGACCAGAATGATGCCATTGGGCTGGCGGGTCATGTCCTGCCAGCGGCGCAGGTCGTCGGCGCTGAAACCCAACTGGTCGAAATTTTTCAGCAGCACTTCCGGGTCGAAAATCCGCATGACCATTTTTTCGCCGAACGCCGTCGGCAAGGTCGACAGACGCAATTCCACTTCGCCGCCGTCCGGGGTCTTGGTCTTGACCCGGCCATCCTGGGGTTTGCGTTTTTCCGCGACGTTCATGCGGCCAAGACTTTTCAGGCGGCTGACGATCGCCATGGTCACCTGCGGCGGGAACTGATAGACGTTGTGCAGCACGCCGTCGATGCGAAAGCGCACGGTGCCGTGCTCGCGGCGCGGTTCGATATGGATATCGCTGGCGCGCTGCTGGAAAGCGTACTGGAACAGCCAGTCGACGATGTTGACGATGTGCGCGTCGTTGGCGTCCGGCTCCTGATCGCTGGCGCCGAGGTTGAGCAGTTGTTCGAAATTGCCGAGGTTGCCGCCCTGGGCGTCGGCATTGCTGGCGCCGCTGACCGATTTGGCCAGCCGGAAAAACTCGACGCTGAAGCGCTGGATGTCGACCGGGTTGGCCACGACCCGTTTGATCGGCAGCTTCAATACGTGGGTCAGGTCAGCTTCCCAACCGCTGACGTAGGGCTGAGCGCTGGCCACGGTGACCGAGTCGCGGTCCACGGCGACGGCGAGAATCTTGTGCCGTTGCGCGAAGGCGTAAGACATCAGCGGTGTGATCGCTGCGACGTTGATTTTCAACGGATCAATGCGCAAGTACGGCTGGCCGGCCTGTTGCGCCAGCCACAGGGTCAGGCTTTCCAGATCCAGATGTTTGCCCGGACGGCTGAGGTCGTCGAGTTGCTGGCTGGCGATGAACTCCAGCGGATGCATCTGCCCGTGAGCAGCATGGCGACGGCGGGCATTGAGCGCCTGTTCCGCCGCGTCCTGGCAGATGAAGCCTTGGGCGACCAGTTCCCGTAATACATCGTTGAGGTCCAGCCAGCGGTCCTGAGTGACAAATTGAACGGACATGCGGCTTTCCTTTTTAAGCGTCATGCGCAAAAGGATAGTCGTGGCTCTGCTGACCGTTGGGCCACTACCCGACGAAGCCGTTGCCGGATTTGTCAGCCGGCAGCCTGGGCGGGCGCTTGCCACGCGGCGTCGGCGTTGTGCAGGTCCACCGCGCAGACGCTGATCAGGTTGCGCAGTTTTTCCGCGATCACTTGCGCGCGATGCCAGCTCAGGCCGCTCATGAGGAGGTCGATCGACAGCAGATCGTCCTGGCGCTGGACGTTGACCTGCTCCGGGGTCAGAAACTGCAAGGCGAACAGATTCAGGACGCGCACCAGCAGGTCCGGCTCGGCCTCGGCAAGGATCCGGTACTGCGCCAGGCAATGGGCGTTGTTGACGTTCCAGACATCGGCGCGGGCAGGCGCGCTGTTCACGGCTTCAAGATGCGGCATGGCAAATCTCCAGATCAGTGGAGAAATTTTTACATTCGGTGCGGGGTATTTCTTGGCTATGATCGGCGTCTGAACGGATTTATCGAAAGAGTTGATTCGTGAAAGCTGATCTTTGAGGATTTTTTTATGCACAGCGAGCTGGATGCCTACGACCGCAAGATCCTCGCCTTGCTGCAGGAAGACACTTCGCTGTCGAGCGCGCAGATCGCCGAACAGGTCGGCCTGTCGCAATCGCCGTGCTGGCGGCGGATTCAGCGGATGAAGGAGGAGGGCATCATTCGCGGCCGGGTGACCTTGCTGGATCGCAAGAAGATCGGCCTGAACACGCAGATTTTTGCCGAGATCAAACTCAACGCTCATGGGCGTTCGAACTTCACCGAATTCACCGAGGCGATTCGCGGCTTTCCGGAAGTGCTGGAGTGTTATGTGCTGATGGGCGCGGTGGATTTCATGTTGCGCATAGTCGCGGCGGACATCGAGGCGTACGAGCGATTCTTCTTCGAGAAGCTGTCGCTGGTGCCGGGGATACAGGAAGTGAATTCGATTGTGGCGCTTTCTGAAATCAAGTCCACCACCAGCCTGCCGGTCTAGTGCGGATGGCCTTTGTGGCGAGGGGATTTATTCCCGCTGAGGGCTGCCCAGCAGACCCCGCTTGATCGTTCCCACGCTCCGCGTGGGAATGCAGCCCGGGACGCTCTGCGTCCCAAAGCGGACGCAGAGCGTCCATTGAGGCGTTCCCACGCAGAGCGTGGGAACGATCAGGTGGGAAGGTGTTTAGCTGCGCAGGAGGATTTTCCAGGCGCGGTTCTGGTACACCGCAATCGCCTGATGCTTGCGCGCATCGAGCAGTTCGTCGGTGATGGTCGGCTCGTTGGCCAGTTGCGCCAGTTTGTTCAGCTCACCGTACAGACGATCCATTTCCGGGATGTCCAGCACGTTGCGCGCATGGTGCAACCAGACCTGAATGCGTTCGATACGCGGCAGTTGTTCAGCGAGATCTTCCGGCTGCTGCTGATAGCGTTGCAGCTGCAGAGCAGTGGCTTCTTCGCCGAGCAGACGCGGCAGCCAGCTGTGCAGTTGCGCGTCACCCTGACGATTACCGCGAGTGTTGCGGTCGGCGGTCCAGGTGCGGGCCAGCAGCCAGCGTGAAGCGTTCAGCGAGAACTGGCCCCAGCGCGGGTCTTCCAGTTCTTCGAGGAACTGCTCCGGCGCGGCCTTGCGCACGTCTTCGTCTTCGATACCGACCTGTACCAGCGGACGCCAGTCTTCCAGCAAGGCATCGAGGGCCACGCGCAAATCGTGGGTCGACTGACGCGGCGCAGCCTGGCCGAGGCTGCTGAGCAGGGCGCGCATTTCCGCGAGGTTCTCGACCCAGTCCTGCAGCAGACGCCAGTGGCCGTTGAAGCGATATTGTTCGGCCAGACGCTGGCTGCTGCCGAGCAGATGCCAGCTCAGCGCGGCGAAGGCGTCGTCGAGACGGGTTTCGGTGGTCAGCTGCGGCGCTGGCAGGCTCAGCGAGTAGCTGTTGGCGTCGTGCAGGCGATAACCACGCTCGGCCTTGCTGATATCGCATGGCATCAGCGCCAGGGTTTCGGCCAGTTCGGCAGCCAGTTCCAGCAACGCAGCAGGCGCGCCTTCGCGCAGCTCCAGTTCCAGCTCGCAGATTTCTTCTTTCTGCTTGCCGACCACCACGTGACCGAGATCCAGCGCGGCTTCAATGACTACTTTGGTCTTGCCACGGCCCCAGGCGATTTCGGCGCGCTCGCGGACGAAATCGGTGGTGAAGATCGGCTTGAGGGTTTTCTTGTCCAGCTCGGCGAGCGACTCTGGCCAGCATTCGCCGTCGAGTTTCTTCACGTCGAGCTTGGCTTTCGGCAGTTTCCAGTCGTACTCGTTACGCTCGGACAGACCGGCGACGCTCTGGCCACGGGTCTTGAGAGTTTGAATCACTTCGTCACCGTCCTTGCGCAGGCGCAGGGCGACCTTGGCCTGGGCGAGGTCGCGCTCGGGGGTGTCGAAGTACTGGTTCATCAACTCACGGCGTTCCCAGCCACTTTTGTTGCGTTTCTTCAGCAGCGGGTGCTCGCGCAGGGCAGCGAGGGTTTCGCGGCTGACGCGGAGTTTGATTTCAGTTTCTTTTTGCATGGCCGGAACATCCAGAATCGGGAGCGCAGCCGGGGGAATGTGTGGCTGCCAAGGCCGTGCAGTGTACAGGAGTCAAACTTCCTACGCCCTGCGGCGGTTTATTCCGCGCGCCGGATGGTTCTATAGTGGGCCTCAATCCGGGACCTGGAGTCAGTGATGCCATTGCCGTCCATGCAAGACCAGTTCGCCGCGCTGATTGCCGCGCCATCGGTCAGCTGCACCCAACCGAACCTGGACCAGTCCAACCGCGCCGTCATTGATCTGCTGGCGGGCTGGCTCGGTGACCTGGGTTTCAGCTGCGATATCCAGCAGGTCAGCCCCGGCAAATTCAATCTGCTCGCCAGTATCGGCAGCGGCCCCGGCGGCCTGGTGCTGGCCGGGCACAGCGACACCGTGCCTTATGACGACGCGTTGTGGCAGACCGATCCGCTGAAGCTCACTGAAGTCGATGGTCGCTGGGTCGGGCTGGGCAGTTGTGACATGAAGGGCTTCTTCGCGCTGATCATCGAAGCCGTGCGGCCGCTGCTCGATCAGCCGTTCAAACAGCCATTGCTGATCCTCGCCACCTGCGACGAAGAAAGCTCGATGTCCGGCGCCCGCGCGCTGGCCGAGGCCGGGCAACCGTTGGGCCGCGCGGCGGTGATCGGCGAGCCGACCGGGCTCAAGCCGGTTCGCATGCACAAAGGCATCATGATGGAGCGCATCGACATCCTCGGGCAGAGCGGCCATTCGTCGGATCCGCGCCTGGGCCACAGCGCCCTTGAAGCGATGCACGATGCGATCGGCGAACTGCGCGGTCTGCGCCTGTTGTGGCAGCGTGAATTCAGCAATCCACAGTTCAGCGTGCCGCAACCGACGATGAACTTCGGCTGCATTCATGGCGGCGACAATCCCAATCGCATCTGCGGCCAGTGCTCGCTGGAATTCGACCTGCGGCCGCTGCCGGGCATGGACCCGAGCCTGCTGCGCGCGGAAATCCTGCGCAAGCTCAACCCGGTGGCCGAGCGGCATAAGGTGAAAATCGATTACAAACCGCTGTTCCCGGAAGTGCCGCCGTTCGAGCAGTCCGAAGATGCCGAACTGGTGCGCATCGCTGAAAAGCTCACCGGCCATCGCGCCGAAGCAGTAGCGTTCGGCACCGAAGCGCCTTATCTTCAGCGCCTCGGCTGCGAAACCATCGTCCTCGGCCCCGGCGACATTGCCTGCGCGCATCAACCCGGCGAGTACCTTGAAATGTCACGTTTGCAGCCTACCGTGCATCTGATTCGGCAGTTGATTGAACATTACTGCCTGACGACAGACGAACGATGACGGCCCTGTGTGGGAGCGAGCCTGCTCGCGAAAGCGTTTTGTCAGTCGCCATTGATGAACCTGATCCACCGCTTTCGCGAGCAGGCTCGCTCCCACAGGGTTAAATGTCTTGCATCAACCCGGTAAATTGCCTGCACCCCAACCCGTATTCATGAGGAGAGCGCGCGTGTCGCCAAGCCTGTTCCGACGATAACCATCAGCCCGCTGTGCGTTTTTCGTTTCGCCCCTTTTTTCGGCTGCTCTTTATTACAGGCCCAGGTTCATGCCCGAATACGTCAATTGGCTTCGCCACGCGTCCCCATACATCAATGCCCACCGCGATTGCACCTTCGTCGTCATGCTGCCCGGCGACGGCGTCGAGCATCCGAATTTCGGCAACATCGTCCACGACCTGGTCTTGCTGCACAGTCTTGGCGTGCGTCTGGTGCTGGTGCACGGCTCGCGCCCGCAGATCGAAACCCGCCTCGCCGCCCGTGGCCTGACCCCGCATTACCATCACGGCATGCGCATCACCGATGCCGCGACGCTTGAGTGTGTGATCGATGCGGTGGGCCAGTTGCGCATCGCCATCGAGGCGCGGCTGTCGATGGACATGGCCTCGTCGCCGATGCAGGGCTCGCGTCTGCGCGTGGCCAGCGGCAACCTCGTCACCGCGCGGCCGATCGGTGTGCTGGAAGGTGTCGACTATCACCACACCGGTGAAGTGCGTCGGGTTGACCGCAAGGGGATCAATCGCCTGCTCGATGAACGCTCGATCGTATTGCTGTCGCCGCTGGGCTACTCGCCGACCGGTGAAATTTTCAACCTCGCCTGCGAAGACGTCGCCACCCGCGCCGCGATTGATCTGGGCGCGGACAAGCTGCTGTTGTTCGGCGCCGAACTCGGCCTGATCGACGAAAACGGCAAACTGGTGCGCGAACTGCGCCCGCAACAAGTGCCGGCACATTTGCAGCGCCTCGGCATGAGCAACTATCAAGCGGAGTTGCTCGATGCCGCCGCCGAAGCCTGCCGTGGCGGTGTGGCGCGCAGTCATATCGTCAGTTACGCCGAAGATGGCGCGCTGCTGACTGAGCTGTTCACCCGTGACGGTGGCGGTACGCTGGTCGCGCAGGAGCAGTTCGAACTGGTGCGCGAAGCGGCGATTGAAGACGTCGGCGGTTTGCTCGACCTGATCAGTCCGCTGGAAGAGCAGGGCATTCTGGTGCGCCGCTCGCGGGAAGTGCTGGAGCGCGAGATCGAGCAGTTCAGCGTGGTCGAGCGCGAAGGCATGATCATCGCCTGTGCGGCGCTGTATCAGATTGCCGATTCCGATGCCGGCGAACTGGCGTGTCTGGCGGTGAATCCGGAATACCGCCACGGCGGACGCGGCGACGAATTGCTGGAACGCATCGAAACCCGCGCGCGGGCGCAGGGTTTGAAAACCCTGTTCGTACTTACTACGCGCACTGCGCACTGGTTCCGCGAGCGCGGGTTCGAGCCAAGCAGCGTCGAACGCCTGCCAGCGGCACGGGCGTCGCTGTACAACTATCAGCGTAATTCGAAGATCTTCGAAAAGACCCTCTGAACAACAGCGAGGTCTGTGGCGAGGGGATTTATCCCCGCTGGGTCGCGTAGCGGCCCCCTGTGGTTTCACTTGGAATCGCTGGGGCACTGCTGTGCAGTCCAACGGGGATAAATCCCCTCGCCACTTTCTGCATTCAGTCAGTGATGAATTTGGCGCTGACGTACGGCGAATAATCCGCCAGCACTGTCTCGACCTTGCCCTGTTCCTTCAAGAATTTCGCCGTTTCGGCAATGGCCTCGGCGGTGCCGCCGTCCAGCAGCGCCGTGCTTTGCTGCGCCTTGGCATCCGGGAACGCCGAACCGGCCAGCAGTTCCGGTACATCTGCTGCGTTGGCACCGGTCAATTTGGCGATTTTCTGCACAGGCACCGAGTCGGCCGTCCAGCTGTCTTTGTGCGCGGCGTAATCAGCGAACGAATCCAGGGTGACCTTGGCGAATTTCGCCACGACCTCGGGATGCTTCTCGGCAAAGTCCTTGCGCGCGACCCACACCTCGAAGGTCGGCGCACCCCACTGGCCGACCTGGGCGGCGTCGGTCAGGGTCTTGCCGGTCTTGCGGATCTCGCCCAGCGCCGGCGACCAGACAAACGCACCATCAATGTCGCCACGCTTCCACGCGGCGGCGATTTCCGCCGGTTGCAGGTTGACCACTTTGACTTGCGAAGTATTCAGGCCCCAGTGCTTCAGCGCCCCAAGCAGACTGTAGTGCGAGGTCGACACGAACGGTGTGGCGATGGTCTTGCCGACCAGATCCTGCGGTTTGTCGATGCCGCTGCCGTTGCGCACCACCAAGGCTTCTGCGGCATTAATCTGCGCCGAAACGATAAACGCCACGATCGGCAAATTGCGCGAGGCCGCTGCAGCCAAGGGACTCGAGCCAAGGTTGCCTATCTGCACGTCGCCAGAAGCAATGGCAGTGACGACTTCCGGGCCGCTGTTGAAACGACGCCAGTCGATCTTCTCGCCGATGGTTTTTTCATAGACACCATCGGCCTGCGGCACTTTGCTCGGATCGATCCCGGTCTGGTAACCGACCGTCAGACCGGCGGCATGTGTGGAAAAAGAAAACAGTGCCGACACACAAACTGTAACAAATTGACTTGATAGTGCGCGTTTCGCCATGATGCGTCGCCTTTTCGATGGGATTTGCCGTGTTGGGAGCACGGCAAAGCTAATCGATCTAAAAAAAGGTCAACAAATACCATTTAGGAATGAGCTTAGGCGCCGATACGCTGTTTCCCGGCGCGGATGGCCATTAATGGGCCATATACCTGAATGGCATGAAAAAGAACGAATAAATTCTTTTTGGGATTATCAGGAAGTCTTTACGCTGCAGGGACCAAATCACTCGCGATTAGACGATGGTCGTAGACATACAAGGTTACGATTGACTTGGCAGTCACGGTCTGGCGCTAATCGCGGATCTTAGGATTCAGGGCAAATCGACCCCGAACCAGGAACACAAGAATTAGAACGAGAGGAGCGATACATGAACAAGTCCACCTTGGCCCTGGCTGTGGCCGTTGGGGTTATGGCGCAGCAGGCAGGCGCCGCCGGTTTTATCGAAGACAGCAAGGCTACTCTGGGTCTGCGCAACTTCTACATCAACACTGACAACCGTAACGGCACTGCCGAACCAAGCCGCAACGAAGAGTGGGGCCAAGGCTTCGATCTGCGTTTCATTTCCGGTTACACCCAAGGCACTGTCGGCTTCGGTATCGATGCCATCGGCCTGTTGGGCGTACGTCTGGATTCGGGCGGCGGCACCAACGGTAACGTTGCCTCCAACGGCACCCCAGGCACTGCTTACGGCGGCACTGTTTTCCCAAGCGAATCCAACGGTCAGGCAGTTGATAACTTCTCCAGCCTGGGCCTGACAGCCAAAGCGAAGATCTCCCAGACCGAACTGAAGCTGGGTACTCTGCAGCCGAAGAACCCGGTCATCGTCACCAACGACGGTCGTTTGCTGCCGCAAACCTGGCAGGGTGGCCAGATCACTTCCGGCGAGATCAAGGACCTGACTCTGGTCGGTGGCCAGATCGAGCACGTGAAAGGTCGTAACTCCAGCAACAATGAACAGCTGTCGATCGGTGGTGCAAACGCACGCACCGCGAACAGCAACAAGTTCATCTACGCCGGTGGTGATTACAAAATCACCAAGGACCTGACTGCCCAGTACTACTACGGCAATCTGGAAAACTTCTACAAGCAGCATTTCCTGGGTCTGGTGCATAACTGGTCGATCGGTCCAGGTGTGTTGAAGTCCGACTTCCGTTACTTCAATAGCTCCGACGACGGCCGTAATGGCGATGAATCTGCCTATTTCAGCAACGGTGCCTACGGCAACAGTTCGCTGGGTAACGGCAAAGGCAAGGTCGACAACAATCTGTACAGCGGCCTGTTCCTGTACACCGTTGCCGGTCACACCTTTGGTGGCGGCTATCAGGTGAGCAACGGCAGCAGCGACTTCCCTTGGCTGAACCAGGGCGACGGTTCGTCGAACTACACCATCACCGACATGCAGATCCAGAAGTTCAACCGTGCCGGCGAGCGCACCTGGCAAGCACGTTACTCCTATGACTTCGCCAAGGTTGGCGTGCCTGGCCTGACCGCAGGCATGGTTTACCTGCGTGGCGACAATGTCGATACCTACGCGAGTCGTGTGCAAACCTCCAATGGCGCTTCCGAGTGGGAACGCGATCTGACCGTGGCGTACGTGGTTCCGGAAGGCCCGTTGAAGAACGTCGGCTTCATGTGGAAAAACGCTTCGTGGCGCACCGACATCGCTGGTCAACGCGACCAGGACGAAAACCGCCTGATCCTCAGCTACTCGATCCCGCTGCTGTAATAGCGCTCGAGCAACTGAAGCAAAAAAAGCCCCGTCCGGCATCGCGCCGGACGGGGCTTTTGCGTTTTCGAGTCAGGCTCACCCCCGTAAGCCCTTCTCGATTTCCCTCTTTGCTGCAACTCAAGGCCTTCTCGAACCTTGCGTTGGATGTTCGTCGCGATGCGGGTCGGTGTCCAATGAACAGATGTTTAATATTCACTAATGATCTAGATATCTAGTTATTTATTCTTTTTCACGCTGATCGATCCCGAGCTACAGTTGTTGTCTCCCATCCCTCATCAGGAGCAGCACCATGAGCCTCAGACTCGGCGACATCGCCCCCGATTTCGAACAGGACTCCAGCGCCGGCAAGATTCGTTTTCACGAATGGCTGGGCGATAGCTGGGGCGTGCTGTTTTCCCATCCGGCGGACTTCACTCCGGTGTGCACCACCGAGCTGGGTTTCACCGCCAAGCTCAAGGATGAATTCAGCCGACGCGGCGTCAAGGCCATCGCGCTGTCGGTTGACCCGGTGGACTCGCACCACAAGTGGATCGAGGACATCAACGAAACCCAGAACACTATCGTCAACTTCCCGATCCTGGCCGATGCCGATCGCAAGGTCTCCGATCTCTACGACCTGATCCACCCGAACGCCAACGACACGCTGACCGTACGTTCGCTGTTCGTCATCGATCCAAACAAGAAGATCCGTCTGACCATTACCTACCCGGCGAGCACCGGGCGCAACTTCCACGAGATCCTGCGGGTGATCGACTCGCTGCAGCTCACCGACAATTACAAAGTCGCCACCCCGGCCAACTGGCAGGACGGTGAAGAAGTGGTGATCGTGCCGTCGCTCAAGGACGAAGACGAGATCAAGCAGCGCTTCCCAAAGGCTATCGCGCGGTGAAGCCCTACCTGCGCCTGACGCCGCAGCCGAACAAATAAGATTTGTGGTGCAGTCACCGCCGCTTTCGCGAGCAGGCTCGCTCCCACATTTGCAATGCATTCCCCTGTGGGAGCGAGCCTGCTCGCGAAGGCGTCAGTCCAGGCACTTGAGAATCCAGAATCACAACGCAGGGGAATTTCGGCCGTTTCGACGGCCTTTTTTTTCGCCTGGATTCTGCTTATCTTCATATTTCTTAAACGCATAACCAAATGAATAAATATGATTTATGGATATATAAATCAGCTGGTAAGGTCACTGCCATTGAAGCGAGATCGCAGCCTGCGAATCGCCTGTAACGCTTAAAGGAATCTGCAATGCTGGTCGTCTCACTCGGTGGCAGCCCCAGCCTGCGCTCCCGTTCCGGGGTGCTGCTGGAGCGTTCGCAACGCTGGTTGCAACAGCAAGGGGTGGAAGTGGTGAGTTATCAGGTGCGGGACTTCCCGGCCGAGGATCTGCTCCACGCGCGCTTCGACAGTCCGAAGGTCCTCGACCTGCTGCAACAGATCGCAAACGCCGATGGCCTGCTGATCGCCACGCCGGTGTACAAGGCCTCGTTTTCCGGAGCGCTGAAGACCCTGCTGGATCTGCTCCCCGAGCGTGCTTTGAACCACAAGGTTGTCTTGCCGATGGCCACGGGCGGCAGCATCGCCCACATGCTGGTGGTCGATTACGCCCTCAAGCCTGTGCTGTCGGCACTCAAGGCCCAAGAGATGCTTCAGGGCATTTTCGCCGAGGACAGCCAGATCGCTTACGGCGAAGGCAGTGCCGCCGCGCAACTGGCGCCGGCCCTGGAGCAGCGCTTGCACGAGGCCCTGGATCAGTTCATCGGCGCCATGGCGCGCCGGCCGAAACCGCTGGAGCCAGGCCTGCTGAACGAACGTTTGTTGAGTGCTCGCTGGAGCATTTAAGCCTTATCGAAACTTGAAGTACTGGCCTTACTCGCCCGCCAACGGGCAAGCAGGTGCAGCCACAACCCAACAGCAAAAAGGAGAGCGCTATGCGCACTGTATTTTTGCGTCGTGGTCTGGTCGCTCTGTTTGCTGCGGCTGTCACCTTCGGCGCCATTACCCAAGCTCAAGCCGAGACATTGCGGATCGGTTATCAGAAGTACGGCACGCTGGTGCTGCTCAAAGCCAAGGGCACGCTGGAAAAACGCCTCGCCGCGCAAGGCGTCGACGTGCAATGGACCGAGTTTCCCGGCGGCCCGCAGCTGCTCGAAGGCCTCAACGTCGGCTCGATCGATTTCGGCGTGACCGGCGAAACCCCGCCGGTTTTCGCCCAGGCCGCTGGCGCGGATCTGCTCTACGTCGCCTATGAACCGCCAGCACCGAACAGCGAAGCGATCCTCGTGCCGAAGGACTCGCCGATCAAATCGGTGGCCGATCTCAAGGGCAAGAAAGTCGCCCTGAACAAAGGCTCCAACGTCCACTACCTGCTGGTGCGTGCACTGGAAGACGCCGGCCTCAAGTACAGCGACATTCAAACCGTGTTCCTGCCGCCAGCCGATGCTCGCGCTGCGTTCGAACGTGGCAGTGTCGACGCCTGGGTCATCTGGGATCCGTATCAGGCCGCTGCCGAGAAACAACTGCAAGCGCACACCCTGCGCGACGGCAAAGGCATCGTCGACAACCATCAGTTCTATCTGGCCACAAAACCTTACGCGCAGAAAAATCCCGAGGTGATCAAGACCCTCGTCGAAGAGGTGCGCGCGGTTGGTGAATGGTCGAAAGCCAATCCCGAAGACGTGACGCAACAGGTCGCGCCACTGCTTGGCCTGCCGGCGGACATCACCCTGACCTCGGTGAAACGCCAGGGCTACGGCGCGCTGTTCCTGACCCCGGAAGTGGTCGCTGCGCAACAGAAAATCGCCGACACGTTCTTCCAGCTCAAGCTGATTCCCAAGCCGTTGAGCATCAAGGATGTGATCTGGACCCCGCCGGCCGCTGTGGCCCAAAGCTCCCAAGCCCAGTAATTCGAATCCACAAGGAGACCACTCCATGAGCCTCAACATCTTCTGGTTCCTGCCGACCCACGGCGACGGCCATTACCTTGGCACCGCCGAAGGCGCCCGCGCGGTTGATCACGGTTACCTGCAACAGGTCGCGCAAGCGGCGGATCGTCTGGGTTTTGGCGGTGTGTTGATTCCGACCGGGCGTTCCTGCGAAGACTCATGGCTGGTCGCGGCCTCGCTGATTCCAGTGACCCAGCGCCTGAAGTTTCTGGTCGCCCTGCGCCCCGGGATCATCTCCCCGACGGTCGCGGCGCGCCAGGCAGCGACGCTGGATCGTTTGTCCGGCGGGCGTGCGCTGTTCAATCTGGTCACCGGTGGCGATCCGGAGGAACTGGCTGGCGATGGTCTGTTCCTCAACCATGAAGAACGCTATCAGGCCTCGGTGGAGTTCACCCGCATCTGGCGCCGTGTTCTGGAAGGCGAAACCGTCGATTACGATGGCGAGCACATCAGCGTGAAAGGCGCGAAGCTGCTCTATCCACCGATCCAGCAACCGCGTCCGCCGCTGTATTTCGGTGGCTCTTCGGAAGCGGCGCAAGATCTGGCCGCCGAGCAGGTCGAGATGGTTCTGACCTGGGGCGAGCCGCCGGCCGCGGTGGCCGAGAAGATCGCACAAGTGCGCGCCAAAGCCGCCAAGCTCGGCCGCACCGTGCGCTTCGGCATTCGTCTGCATGTGATCGTCCGTGAAACCAATGCCGAAGCCTGGCAGGCAGCGGACCGGCTGATCTCGCATCTGGACGACGACACCATCCAACGTGCCCAGGCTTCGCTGGCGCGCTTCGATTCGGTCGGCCAGCAACGCATGGCCGCGCTGCACGGCGGCAGCCGCGACAATCTTGAAGTCAGCCCGAACCTCTGGGCCGGCGTCGGTCTGGTACGTGGCGGTGCCGGTACGGCGCTGGTCGGCGATGGCCCGACCGTGGCAGCGCGGGTCAAGGAATATGCGGATCTGGGCATCGACACCTTCATCTTCTCCGGTTATCCACACCTCGAAGAATCGTATCGCGTGGCAGAGCTGCTGTTCCCGCACCTCGACGTCGAGCGCCCGGAACTGCCGAAGAGCGCCGGTTATGTCAGCCCGTTCGGCGAGATGGTCGCCAACGACATTCTGCCCAAAGCCGCGTCGCAGAGCTGAGGCGCGGCCATGAACAAATTCATCCACAGCCTCGCGCCTTGGGCGTTGCCGGTGTTGCTGCTGGCGGTGTGGCAGTTGTCGGTGTCGGCCGGTTGGTTGTCGACGCGGATTCTGCCGGCACCGGTGGCGGTGATCGAAGCCGGTGTCAGTCTGGTGCGCAGCGGCGAGATCTGGACACACCTGGCGATCAGCGGCTGGCGCGCAGCACTCGGTTTCACCATCGGCGGCAGCATCGGTCTGGTGCTGGGTTTCATCACCGGCCTGTCGAAGTGGGGCGAACGCCTGCTCGACAGCTCGGTGCAGATGATCCGCAACGTGCCGCATCTGGCGCTGATTCCGCTGGTGATCCTGTGGTTCGGCATTGACGAGTCAGCGAAGATTTTCCTCGTGGCGCTGGGCACTTTGTTCCCGATTTACCTCAATACTTACCACGGCATCCGCAACGTCGACCCGGCGTTGGTGGAGATGGCGCGCAGTTATGGTCTGAGCGGTTTCAGCCTGTTCTGGCAGGTGATTCTGCCGGGTGCGTTGCCGTCGATTCTGGTTGGCGTGCGCTTCGCCCTGGGCTTTATGTGGCTGACGCTGATCGTCGCTGAAACCATCTCGGCCAGCTCCGGTATCGGCTATCTGGCGATGAACGCCCGCGAGTTCCTGCAGACCGATGTGGTAGTGCTGGCGATCCTGCTTTACGCGGTGCTCGGCAAACTTGCCGACCTCGCCGCCCGTGGACTTGAGCGTGTGTGGCTGCGCTGGCACCCGGCCTATCAGGTTGCCAAGGGAGGTGCGGCATGACCGCTCAACAACCTCCACGCCTGTTGCGCGGGATTCCGCTGGCGGTGCGCAATCTGCAGAAAACCTTCGGCTCACGCCAAGTGTTGCGCGACATCGATCTGCACATTCCGGCGGGGCAATTCGTCGCCGTGGTCGGGCGCAGTGGTTGTGGCAAGAGCACGTTTTTGCGCCTGCTCGCCGGCCTCGATCAACCGACTGGCGGCGAGCTGCTGGCCGGTTCCGCGCCGCTCAGCCAGGCGCGCGACGATACGCGGCTGATGTTCCAGGAAGCGCGGCTGCTGCCGTGGAAAAAGATCATCGACAACGTCGGTCTCGGCCTCAAGGGCAACTGGCGCCAGCAAGCGCTGGACGCACTGGAAGCAGTGGGCCTGGCCGATCGCGCCAATGAATGGCCGGCGGCGTTGTCCGGTGGCCAGAAGCAGCGCGTCGCGCTGGCCCGGGCGCTGATTCACCAGCCGCGTCTGCTGCTGCTCGACGAACCACTCGGCGCACTGGATGCGCTGACCCGCATCGAGATGCAGCAATTGATCGAACGGCTGTGGCAGCAACACGGTTTTACCGTGCTGCTGGTGACCCATGACGTCAGTGAAGCGGTGGCGATCGCCGATCGGGTGATCCTGATCGAGGACGGCGAAGTCGGCCTCGACCTGCACGTCGAACTGCCGCGCCCCGGGTGCGTGGCTCGCATCGCCTCGCCGCACTGGAAACCGAAGTGCTCAACCGTGTTCTGTCCCTGCCCGGCGAACCGCCGGCGCCGGAACCCGTTTCACCCCTGCCTACGCAACTGCGCTGGGCGCAATAACACCTTTATCAACGACAGGAATCAATGCCATGACTATCAAAGCCATCAACGTGCGCAACCAGTTCAAAGGCTCGATCAAGGAAATCGTCCTCGGCGACGTGCTGTCGGAAATCGACGTGCAGACCGCTTCGGGCATCGTCACTTCGGTGATCACTACCCGCTCTGTGAAAGAGCTGGAGCTGGTGGTCGGCAGTGAGGTGATCGCCTTTGTGAAGTCCACCGAGGTGTCCATCGCCAAGTTGTGAGCCGGTGAGCAAAAAACAACCCCGGAGGGTGTGAGCCCTTCGGGGTTTTTTGTGCCTGTCGCGGATTCGGCGGCGCGGCTTTCGCGAGCAGGCTCGCTCCCACAGGGGAACGCATTTCAAATGTGGGAGCGAGCCTGCTCGCGAAAGGGCCGGTGCATGCGCTAGAGATTTCTTTTGGGTAGATACGGCGGAAGGTACAACCCGATATAGGCATCAAACACGCGCATCCCTTCCTCGGCCATGCGCGGGGTGATCTGCCCGTGCTGCTGCACCGAACGTGCATAGACCCGGTCGCCCAGTTCCATCGCCAGGGCAAACACATCGACATCGTCCGGCAGCCTCGGCAACTCGAAATGCTGGTCGAACAGCTTGTGCATCAGGTCGCCCAGTTCGAGGTCGTGCTGGCGGTCGGCCTGGGTGACTTCGGTCAGGCCATGTTGCGCCAGAATCAATTGCCGTGCGGCGGCATCCTGATCGTAGATCTCGAGCATGCGCTGTTCGACCAGTCGCGACAGATCTCGCCAGTCGCGCAAGGCATCATGATCGATCGGTGCTTGCAGGCAAGCGCGGAAGGCTGCGTGGACATCGGCGGTCAGCGCTTCGAGCAGCGCCGGGACGCTGGCGAAAAAGTGATACACGGAGGAGGGCGGAATCTGCGCGCGCTCGGCCACGCTGTAAATCGACAGACTGGCCACGCCCTCCGCCGCCAGCAACGTGCGCGCGGCATCGAGGATCGAATCGATCCGCGCCTGACTGCGGGCACGGGGTTTGCGGACGGTGGCGGGACGCGTCATGGAAGTCTCCTGCGGGGCAGCGGGCATTGTACGAGGCGGTTCAGGTGTTGTCTGCCAGTACCCTGTGGCGAGGGGATTTAGCGAAACGTCGCACCGCCCCGTTCGGCTGCGCAGCAGTCGTAAACCCTGAGAGCCGGGTATTCCTGACACACCGAGTGGGATGGATTTGGGGCTGCTTCGCAACCCAACGGGGATAAATCCCCTCGCCACAGGTTTTGTGTTCGGCCATAAAAAAACGCCGTGGGCGCGAAGCCAACGGCGTTTCTTTGGACGTTACAACGCTTAAACGGTATGCAGATACCAGTTGTACTCAAGGTCGGAGATGGAGTGTTCGAACTCCTCCAGCTCGCTTTCCTTGCAGGCAACGAAGATATCGATGTACTTCGGATCGATGTACTTGGCCATCACCTCGCTGTCGTCCAGCTCGCGCAGGGCATCGCGCAAGTTGTTCGGCAGGCTCTGTTCGTTCTGCTCGTAGCTGTTGCCTTCGACAGGCGCGCCCGGTTCGATCTTGTTGACCAGGCCGTGGTGCACGCCGGCCAGTACCGAAGCCATCAGCAGGTACGGGTTGGCGTCGGCGCCGGCCACGCGGTGTTCGATACGTACGGCATCGGCAGAGCCGGTCGGTACGCGAATCGCCACGGTGCGGTTGTCCAGGCCCCAGCACGGCGAGTTCGGTACGTAGAACTGCGCGCCGAAGCGACGGTAGGAGTTGACGTTCGGGCAGAGGAAAGCCATCTGCGCCGGCAGGGTCTCGAGCACACCGCCGATCGCGTGACGCAGCGCGGCGTTCTGCTCGGGATCCTCGCTGGCAAAAATGTTTTTGCCGGCTTTGTCCAGAATCGAAATATGTACGTGCAGACCATTGCCCGCCTGGCCCGGATACGGCTTGGCCATGAAGGTGGTGTCCATTTCATGGTCGTAGGCGATGTTCTTGATCAGACGCTTGAGCAGCACTGCGTAGTCGCAGGCCTTGATCGGGTCGGCGACGTGGTGCAGGTTCACTTCGAACTGCGCCGGGGCACTTTCCTTGACGATCGCGTCGGCCGGGATGCCTTGCTCTTTGGCACCTTCCAGAATGTCCTCGAGGCAGTCGACGTATTCGTCGAGGTCGTCGATCAGGTAGACCTGAGTCGAGTGCGGGCGTTTGCCGGAGATCGGCGAGCGTGGCGGCTGTGGACGGCCGTTCACGTTTTCCTGGTCGATCAGGTAAAACTCGAGTTCGAAGGCGGCGCAGATGGTCAGGCCGAGCTCGTCGAACTTGGTCACCACCTGGCGCAGCACTTCACGGGGATCGGCGAAGAACGGATCGCCTTCGAGTTCGTGCATGGTCATCAACAGCTGCGCGGTCGGGCGCTTCTGCCATGGCTCGTTGCACAGGGTATCGGGGATCGGATAGCAGATGCGATCGGCGTCGCCGATGTCCAGGCCCAGACCGGTGCTTTCCACCGTGGAGCCGTTGATATCCAGAGCAAATAGAGAGGCCGGCAGGTTGATGCCTTTCTCGTAAACCTTGTGGAGGCTGGTGCGTTCGATGCGCTTGCCGCGCACCACACCATTCATATCCGCAATCAGAAGGTCAACGTACAGAACCTCAGGATGTTCCTTAAGGAACGCGTTCGCTTCGTTAAGCTGAACGGCACGCGGGGGTACCGACATGATGCAACACCTTTGTTGTTAAAAATATCAATCATTGATCTTTTCTGGTTTCAGTCAACCCGAACGGCCTGCCGAAGTCAAGCGAGGCCTTTTTTGCCCCGAAAAAGCGCTTGAAGGGCATTTATGGGGCACTTTGGGGCGTTTTTTCAAACCTTGAACGTTGCTCAGCTGCGGGCTTGAGCAGGCCGTGTTGTATTTTTTACGGGGGTGTTGTGTAAAAAAATGAACAAGGCTAAGCTCCGGTCAAACCCATAACAGCAATAATACCGGGGTGCTTCATGTCTCGCCTGCCGTTAATCGGCATCACCGACTGCTCGCAACAGTCCGGTCTGCATGCTCATCACATCAGTGGCGATCAATCCGTCCGTAGCGCAGCCAGCAAGGCGCGCAGCCTGTTGACGAGACTCTCGTCAACATCCGGCAAAACGGCAGCGTCCGATATTCTGGACGTCGGGCACAGCATCCGCTTTATGGCGTCTCCTTTCACTATAGAACTCTTTCCCTCCCAAAGCCCGTGCCGCACTCAGCGTCATGCTTGTGATTCTGCACGTTTGCAAAGTGCACGGGAAATGCAACGCCAGCGTCAAGGGCAGGTAAGCTCCTCTTTCATTGTCTATGCGCGGTGCCAGGCGTAAGCCGGCACTGCGCGAGCAAGCCCCCTTTAACGCGACGCCGCAAGCGTCAAAATTGCCTGACATCGCGTCAGGAGACTCAGCCCAGAGGCATTTATGAGTAACAACCTCGACCAGCTCACCGATTGGTTGAAAGACCGCAAGATCACAGAAGTCGAATGCATGATCGGCGACTTGACCGGGATCACCCGGGGCAAGATTTCGCCGACCAACAAGTTCATCGCCGAGAAAGGCATGCGTCTGCCGGAGAGCGTGCTGCTGCAGACCGTGACCGGCGACTACGTCGAAGACGACATCTATTACGAACTGCTCGACCCGGCCGACATCGACATGATCTGCCGTCCCGACCAGAACGCCGTGTACCTGGTGCCGTGGGCGATCGAGCCGACCGCGCAGGTGATCCACGACACCTACGACAAGCAAGGCAACCCGATCGAGCTGTCGCCACGCAACGTCCTCAAGAAAGTCTTGAAGCTGTATGCCGACAAGGGCTGGCAGCCGATCGTGGCGCCGGAAATGGAGTTCTACCTGACCAAGCGCAGCGACGACCCCGACTATCCGTTGCAGCCGCCGATCGGCCGCTCGGGCCGTCCGGAAATCGGTCGGCAGTCGTTCTCCATTGAAGCGGCCAACGAATTCGACCCGCTGTTCGAAGACGTCTACGACTGGTGCGAATTGCAGGAGCTGGACCTCGACACGCTGATCCACGAAGACGGCACCGCGCAGATGGAAATCAACTTCCGTCACGGTGATGCCCTGTCGCTGGCCGATCAGATTCTGGTGTTCAAGCGCACCATGCGCGAGGCCGCGCTCAAGCACGATGTCGCTGCGACATTCATGGCCAAGCCGATGACCGGCGAGCCGGGCAGCGCCATGCACCTGCACCAGAGCATCATCGACATTCAGACCGGCAAGAACGTTTTCTCCAACGAAGACGGGACCATGAGCCAGCTGTTCCTGCACCACATCGGTGGCTTGCAGAAACTGATCCCCGAGCTGTTGCCGCTGTTCGCGCCGAACGTCAACTCGTTCCGCCGCTTCCTCCCGGACACTTCGGCACCGGTGAACGTCGAGTGGGGTGAAGAAAACCGCACCGTCGGCCTGCGTGTACCGGATGCCGGCCCGCAGAACCGGCGCGTGGAAAACCGCCTGCCGGGCGCCGACGCCAACCCGTACCTGGCGATCGCCGCGAGCCTGCTCTGCGGTTACATCGGCATGGTCGAGGGCCTGAACCCGAGCGCGCCAGTGGTCGGCCGTGGTTACGAGCGCCGCAACCTGCGCCTGCCGCTGACCATCGAAGACGCGCTGGAGCGTATGGAAAACAGCGCGACCATCGAGAAGTATCTCGGCAAGACCTTCATCACCGGCTACGTCGCGGTCAAGCGGGCCGAGCATGAAAACTTCAAGCGCGTGATCAGTTCCTGGGAGCGTGAGTACCTGCTCTTCGCCGTCTGATACGCCGGGCGCGGCGGCCAGCCGTCGCGCCTTCACCGATAACAAGGAGAATTGGCATGACCAGCAACAACCCGCAAACCCGTGAGTGGCAAGCGCTGAGCAGCGATCACCACCTGGCCCCGTTCAGCGACTTCAAGCAACTGAAAGAGAAGGGCCCGCGGATCATCACCAACGCCAAGGGCGTTTATCTGTGGGACAGCGAAGGCAACAAGATCCTCGACGGCATGGCTGGCCTCTGGTGCGTGGCGATCGGTTACGGTCGCGATGAACTGGCCGATGCCGCCGCCAAACAGATGCGCGAACTGCCTTACTACAACCTGTTCTTCCAGACTGCCCACCCGCCGGCGCTGGAACTGGCCAAGGCGATCGCCGAAGTGGCGCCAGAAGGCATGAACCACGTGTTCTTCACCGGCTCCGGCTCCGAAGGCAACGACACCATGTTGCGCATGGTCCGTCACTACTGGGCGATCAAAGGCCAGCCGAACAAGAAAGTCATCATCAGCCGCAAGAACGGTTATCACGGTTCGACCGTGGCCGGCGCGAGCCTCGGCGGCATGACCTATATGCACGAGCAGGGCGACCTGCCGATTCCGGGCATCGTCCACATCGCCCAGCCGTACTGGTTTGCCGAAGGCGGTGACATGTCGCCGGAAGAGTTCGGCATCTGGGCGGCCAATCAGCTCGAAGAAAAGATTCTCGAAGTCGGCGTCGACAACGTCGGTGCCTTTATTGCCGAGCCTATTCAGGGTGCCGGCGGCGTGATCATTCCGCCCGACACCTACTGGCCGCGCATCAAGGAAATCCTCGCCAAGTACGACATCCTCTTCGTCGCCGATGAAGTGATCTGCGGTTTCGGCCGTACCGGTGAGTGGTTCGGTAGCGATTTCTACGACCTCAAACCCGACATGATGACCATCGCCAAGGGCCTGACCTCCGGCTACATCCCGATGGGGGGATTGATCGTGCGTGATTCGGTGGTGGCCGTGCTCAACGAAGGCGGCGATTTCAACCACGGCTTCACTTACTCCGGGCACCCGGTGGCAGCAGCGGTGGGCCTGGAAAACATCCGCATCCTGCGCGACGAAAAAATTATCGAGAACGCCCACAACGAAACGGCACCGTATTTGCAGAAACGTCTGCGCGAGCTGAACGATCACCCGTTGGTGGGTGAAGTTCGCGGCGTCGGTCTGCTGGGGGCGATCGAGCTGGTGCAGGACAAGGCCACGCGCAAGCGTTACGAAGGCAAGGGCGTGGGCATGATCTGCCGGCAGTTCTGCTTCGACAATGGCCTGATCATGCGCGCGGTGGGCGACACCATGATCATCGCGCCGCCGCTGGTGATCAGCAAAGCCGAAATCGATGAGCTGGTTACAAAAGCACGCAAGTGTCTGGACCTGACCCTCAATGCGCTGCAGGCCTAGGTGCTAGGCTTTGGGCGGGGGAGCTGCGGCGCACTCGCTCAAAGCTGTCAGAAAGGCTGGTCTTTTGTTGAAAGACCGCCTCGGATCTTGCCAGACTAGCCGCGGTTCCAGTTGTCCGGGTTCGGCCGCTGAACAAAGTGGTTCAAAAAAGAAAAATTTGGAGCATGACGCATGAAGGCATTAGGTAAAAAGCTAGCTGGCAAGACTCTGCTCGCGCTGTCCATGGCGGGCATGATGGCGGGTGCGGTGCACGCGGACGACAAGGTGCTGCACGTCTACAACTGGTCCGACTATATCGCGCCGGACACCGTGGCCAACTTCGAAAAAGCCACCGGGATCAAAGTCGTCTACGACGTCTTCGACAGTAACGAAACCCTGGAAGCCAAGCTGCTGGCCGGCAAGTCCGGTTACGACATCGTGGTGCCTTCCAACAACTTCCTCGCCAAGCAGATCAAGGCCGGCGTTTACCAGGAGCTGGACAAGTCCAAGCTGCCTAACTGGAAAAACCTCGACGAAGACCTGCTCAAGGCCGTTGGCGACGCCAGCGACCAGGGCAACAAACACGCCTTCCCGTACATGTGGGGCTCGATCGGCATCGGCTACAACCCGGCCAAGGTCAAGGCTGCGCTGGGTATCGACAAGATCGATTCGTGGGACGTGGTGTTCAAGCCGGAAAACATCGAGAAACTCAAAAGCTGCGGCGTGAGCTTCCTCGATGCCCCGACCGAAATGATTCCGGCGGCATTGCACTATCTGGGCAAGCCGACCAACAGCAAGGACAAGGCTGATCTGAAAGCCGCCGAAGACCTGTTCCTGAAGATCCGTCCTTCGGTCGCCTACTTCCACTCTTCCAAGTACATCTCGGACCTGGCCAACGGCAACATCTGCGTCGCCGTCGGTTACTCGGGTGACCTGGAGCAATCCAAGACCCGCGCCCAGGAAGCCGGTGACAAGGTCAAGCTGGCCTACACCATTCCGAAAGAAGGCGCCGGTACTTTCTACGACATGGTCGCCATTCCCAAGGATGCCGAAAACGTCGAAGCCGCCTACAAGTTCATGAACTACCTGCTGGAGCCGCAAGTGATGGCCGGCATCACCAACGCCGTGCGTTTCCCGAACGGCAACAAGGCGGCAACGCCTCTGGTGGACAAGGACATCACCAGCGACCCGAGCATCTATCCTTCGGCTGAAGTGAAGAAGCAACTCTATGCGATCAGCGATCTGGACGCCGCCACACTGCGTCTGATCACCCGCAGCTGGACCAAGATCAAATCGGGCAAATAAGCCGGTTTGTCGCCACAACCACTGGCCGTCGTCGTCGCGACGGCGGCCAGCGGATAATTAAATGACAGAAAGTTTTGCTGGATCGGTTTTTCGAGGGTAAGTTGCGCGCCGGTTTTGTTGTCGGGCAGCCATGGCTGTCATGCAGCGCGGGGCAACTTGGGCCCAATCAATTTAGAGGACCTCCACTTGCCTGTATTTTCTTCTTTGCGCAAAGCCCTGCTGGCCGCTGCCGGCCTGACAATCGCTGTCGGAGCCCAGGCCGCCGGTACGGTGCATATTTATAACTGGTCCGATTACATCGGCGAATCGACTCTGGCCGACTTCGAGAAAGAGACCGGGATCAAACCGGTCTACGACGTTTTCGACTCCAACGAAACCCTGGAAGGCAAGCTGCTCGCCGGGCGCACCGGTTATGACGTGGTCGTGCCGTCGAACCACTTTCTTGGCAAGCAGATCAAGGCGGGCGCGTTCCAGAAGCTCGACAAGGCGCAGTTGCCGAATTATTCCAACCTCGACCCGGTGCTGCTCAAGCGCCTGGAGCAGAACGATCCCGGCAACCTCTACGCCGTACCGTATCTGTGGGGCACCAACGGCATCGGCTACAACGTCGACAAGGTCAAAGCTGTGCTGGGTATCGACAAGATCGATTCCTGGGCCGTGCTGTTCGAGCCGGAAAACATCAAGAAGCTGCACAGCTGCGGTGTCGCGTTCCTCGATTCGGCTGACGAAATGATGCCGACCATGCTCAATTACCTGGGCCTGAACGCCAACAGCACCAACACCAAGGACTACGAAAAGGCCACCGCCAAGCTGCTCGCGGTGCGTCCCTACGTGACCTATTTCCATTCGTCGAAGTACATCGGCGATCTGGCCAACGGCGACATCTGCGTGGCCATCGGTTTCTCCGGCGATATCTTCCAGGCGAAGAACCGTGCCGAGGAAGCCAAGAAGGGCGTCAACATCGCCTATTCGATTCCGAAAGAGGGCGGCGCGCTGTGGTTCGACATGCTGGCGATCCCCAAGGATTCGTCCAACGTCAAAGAGGCCCACGCCTTCATCAACTATTTGCTGAAACCTGAGGTGATCGCCCAGGTCAGTGATTACGTCGGTTACGCCAACCCCAATCCGGGTTCGGACAAGCTGATGGAACAATCCATTCGCACCGATGAAGCGGTTTACCCACCGCAAGCAGTCCTCGACAAGACCTACGTGTCGACCGAGTTGCCAGCCAATATTCAGCGTTTGATGACCCGTAGCTGGACCAAGGTCAAGTCGGGCAAATAACGCACAAACTATCCAGGGTTCGTCTTGCGGGGCGAACTGCTGCTTCTGTTGGGAGTTTCGTAAATGGCAGTTGCCTCCGGCGCCTACAAGAAAGCCCTCGAGGGCGACCAGACACCGAAACAGGTGCTGGTCAAAATCGACCGGGTCACGAAGAAGTTCGACGAGACGATTGCCGTGGACGACGTGTCCCTGGAAATCAAGAAGGGCGAGATCTTTGCCCTGCTCGGCGGTTCGGGATCGGGCAAATCCACCTTGCTACGGATGCTGGCAGGCTTCGAACGGCCCACGGAAGGGCGGATTTTCCTCGACGGCGTCGACATCACCGACATGCCGCCGTACGACCGTCCGATCAACATGATGTTCCAGTCCTACGCTTTGTTCCCGCACATGACCGTGGCGCAGAACATTGCCTTCGGCTTGCAGCAGGACAAGATCCCCAAGGCCGAGATCGACGCCCGCGTGGCCGAGATGCTCAAGCTGGTGCAGATGAGCCAGTACGCCAAGCGCAAGCCGCATCAACTGTCCGGCGGCCAGCGTCAACGCGTGGCCCTGGCCCGTTCGCTGGCCAAGCGGCCGAAGCTGTTGCTGCTCGACGAACCGATGGGCGCACTGGACAAAAAGCTGCGTTCGCAGATGCAGCTGGAACTGGTGGAAATCATCGAGCGCGTCGGCGTGACCTGCGTGATGGTGACCCACGACCAGGAAGAGGCCATGACCATGGCCGAGCGCATCGCGATCATGCACCTGGGCTGGATTGCGCAGATTGGTAGCCCGATTGACATCTACGAAACCCCGACCAGCCGTCTGGTCTGCGAATTCATCGGCAACGTCAACATCTTCGAAGGCGAAGTGATCGACGACGCCGAAGGCCACGCGACCATCACCTGCAAGGACCTCGACCGGCAGATCTACGTCGGCCACGGCATCAGTACCTCGGTGCAGGACAAGTCGGTCACCTACGCGATTCGCCCGGAAAAACTGCTGGTCACCGCCGACATGCCGACCTGCGAGTACAACTGGTCGAGCGGCAAGGTCCACGACATCGCTTATCTGGGCGGGCACTCGGTGTTCTACGTCGAATTGCCGAGCGGCAAACTGGTGCAGTCGTTCGTCGCCAACGCCGAACGTCGCGGCGCGCGTCCGACCTGGGGCGATCAGGTCTACGTGTGGTGGGAAGACGATAGCGGCGTGGTACTTCGCTCATGAACATGCGCAAATTCAAACGCCGTATAAACCGAATCATCCCCAATGGCCGGCAGCTGGTCATCGGGGTGCCGTTCATCTGGCTGTTCCTGTTCTTCATGCTGCCGTTCTTCATCGTTCTGAAGATCAGCTTCGCCGAAGCCGACGTGGCGATCCCGCCGTACACCGAGATCTACACCTACGCCGAGCAGAAGCTGCAACTGCTGCTGAACCTGGGCAACTACGCGTTGCTTGGCGACGACGAACTGTACATCGCCGCCTATCTCGGCTCGCTGAAAATGGCCTTTATCAGCACCGTGCTCTGCCTGCTGATCGGTTACCCGATGGCCTACGCCATCGCCAGCGCGCGCAAGGAGCTGCAAACGGTACTGGTGCTGCTGATCATGATGCCGACCTGGACGGCGATCCTGATCCGCGTGTACGCGTGGATGGGCATCCTCAGCAACAACGGCCTGCTCAACGGCTTCCTGATGAGCATGGGCCTGATCGACGAGCCGCTGCAGATCCTCAACACCAACCTGGCGGTGTACATCGGGATTGTCTATTCGTACCTGCCGTTCATGATCCTGCCGCTGTACGCCAACCTGGTGAAGCACGATCAGAGTCTGCTGGAAGCCGCGTCGGATCTGGGTTCGAGCACCTTCAACAGCTTCTGGAAAATCACCATTCCGCTGTCCAAGAACGGCATCATTGCCGGCTGCATGCTGGTGTTCATTCCCGTGGTCGGCGAGTTCGTGATCCCGGAACTGCTCGGCGGCCCGGAAACCCTGATGATCGGTAAGGTGCTGTGGCAAGAATTCTTCAACAACCGCGACTGGCCGGTGGCGTCCGCCCTGGCGGTGGTGATGCTGGCGATCCTGATTGTGCCGATCATTCTGTTCAACCGCAGTCAGGCCAAGGAAATGGAGGGTAAAGAATGAAGCGCTTCCGTTTCTCCAGCCTGATGCTGGTACTGGGTCTGATCTTCATCTATCTGCCGATGCTGATTCTGGTGATCTACTCGTTCAACGCCTCGAAACTGGTGACGGTATGGGGCGGCTGGTCGATCAAGTGGTACGTCGGCCTGCTCGACAACTCGCAACTGATGGGCTCGGTGCTGCGCTCGCTGGAAATCGCCTGCTACACCGCGGTTGCTGCGGTGGCGCTGGGTACCCTGGCAGCGTTCGTGCTGACCCGCATCACTCACTTCAAGGGCCGCACGCTGTTCGGTGGCCTGGTGACTGCGCCGTTGGTGATGCCGGAAGTGATCACCGGTCTGTCGCTGTTGCTGCTGTTCGTGGCCATGGCCCAAATGATCGGCTGGCCGCAGGAGCGCGGCATCGTCACCATCTGGATCGCCCACACCACGTTCTGCGCCGCGTATGTGGCGGTGGTGGTGTCAGCGCGCTTGCGTGAGCTGGACCTGTCGATCGAAGAGGCGGCGATGGACTTGGGCGCGCGGCCGTGGAAGGTGTTCTTCCTGATCACCATCCCGATGATCGCGCCGTCGCTGGCGGCGGGCGGGATGATGTCGTTCGCGCTGTCGCTGGATGACCTGGTGCTGGCGAGCTTCGTGTCCGGCCCGGGTTCGACGACCCTGCCGATGGAAGTGTTCTCGGCCGTGCGCCTGGGTGTGAAGCCGGAAATCAACGCCGTGGCCAGTCTGATTCTGCTGGCGGTGTCGCTGGTGACCTTCCTCGTCTGGTTCTTCAGCCGCCGCGCCGAAGAAGCACGCAAGAAAGCCATCCAGCAAGCCATCGAAGAAAGCGCCGCCGATTCGTGGAAACAACCGGACGCACGCCGCGCGCCAGCGCCGGAAGCGGCCTAAGCAATATCAGGTTGGCCTCAACCCTGCGGCCAACCTGGTTGTAAATGTGGGAGCGAGCCTGCTCGCGAAGACAGAGTGTCAGTCGACTCCGATGCCGGCTGACACAGCGCTTGCGAGCAGGCTCGCTCCCACATTTGGAATGCAATCTCCTGTGGGAGCGAGCTTGCTCGCGAAAGGGCCGGTCGAGACGGCATCAATCTATTGCGCAGCCCGCGCAGGCAGCAGCTTCAACGTACTGCGCGTATTCGCCAGCACCTCTTCCTCGCTGAAATGCGCCTGCACATAAATCCCCTCCACATACGCCTCGGCCTGATCGTCATAGTGACTGTCCAGTGGCACGCCACTCTGGCCGACCGGATTGATCGTCAGGCTATGGACCGGATCGGCAAAATCCACCAGACGCCGCGTCGACGGTCCATAGGTCACCGGCCATGGCGCCGGGCCGATTTTTGCCGAGAGGTTGTTCGGCACTTCATGACTGCCCGGCGCCGCGAACGGGCCGACGTTGAACAGGCGATCCAGCGGCTTCTGCTGCCCCAGCGGATGGCCGTGAGTCAGGGTGTGCGCCGCGCCCCACTGCCAACCGGCCACGTTATCGCCGAGGGTCAGTTTCAGATGCGCCATGCTTGCCGCCCACGCCGTGCGCACGACATCGGCGCGGGTTTCTTTGGCCGGCGTGCTGCGATTGTCCCACCACGGTGAGTCCGCCTTGGCCGCCAGGCGTGGCAACGCCGAATCGATTACCCGCGTCGACAGCAGTGTCTCGAAGAAGTCATTGCCCAACTCATCGCGCATCGACGCGTCGGCAAGGTCGTAGAGGAATTGGTTGAACACCGTCGCGCTGATCGAATTCAGCGGATAGTCGCCGGGCCACTGCGCCAATTGCTCGACCAGTTTCAGCTGCGCCGGATCACTCACCACCTCGCGCAACACCGGCAACAGCGGCGCCAACAGACGCGGGCCGTAACCGGTCGCGGTGCCCAGTTGCAGTTGCTGGTTGGCCTCGTTGTTCCACTTCACCCGGTTGTCGCTGAGCTGACGGTCAAGCTGCTGACCGCGATCGGCAAGGTTGTAATAACCGGGAATCTCCATGCCGGTCGGCGACACGGGCTGGAAGTTGGCCGAGACGATATAGCCGCGCGCCGGGTTCTCTTCCTGCGGGTTGGCGCTGAACGGGTAATAGCCGTCCTTGTCCGCCTCGGGCGTGCTGCCGTCGAGGATGAAGTCCGGTTTCACCCCGGCCGGACGTTTGGGCAGCAAGGCCGAGGCCCACCAGGCGATATCGCCTTTGGCGTTGGCGTACACCAGATTCAGGCCCGGCGCCTGCACCTTGGCCGCTGCCGCGCGGGCCTTGGCCAAGGTGTCGGCGCGGTTGAGCTGGTAGAAGCCGTCGAGGATCGGGTTAGGTGTTTCGAGGAAGGCCCACCACATCGCGATCGGGGTCTTGCCGGCGGCGCTGCCAAGAGCATCGTTGACGATTGGCCCGTGCGGGGACTGGCGCAAGGTGAGAGTCACCGGCGCCTGACCCTTTACATTGATCTGTTGTTCGCTGACGAGCATCTCGGTCCACTGGCCGCGATACCAGACCTGATTGGGATTGTCCGGGTTGACCTTCTCGGCGATCAGATCGAGGTCATCGTTCTGGAACATGGTCAGGCTCCAGCCGAAATCGAGGTTGTGTCCCAGAAACGCGAACGGCACCAGTGCCTGATGATGGCCGTACAACTCGAAACCCGGCGCCGACAACTGCGCCTCGTACCACACCGACGGCACCGAGAAACGAATATGCGGATCGCCGGCCAGCAATGGCTTGCCACTCTGACTGCGGCTGCCGGCAATCACCCAGGCGTTGCTGCCCTCGAACTGCGGCAGGCCGTTGTCGAGCAGCGCCTGTTCGCTGAGGCGGGCGAGGGCGGTGAGGTCCTGCCAGTCGCCGGCGGCGAGGGCCGGTGCGTGCCGGGTGTGATCGGTGGCCAGAACGCCTTTGGCCTGCCAGTCGAGATCGAAGACATTGAGGTAATCGGCGCCGAGCTGATCGCGCACGTAGGTCAGCAGCGGCTCGGTGCGAAACGCAGCAGCAAAGCTGTAGGCCATGTAGCCGGCGACGCTGATGCTGTCTTCGGCAGTGAACGGCCGCTTGGGGATGCCCAGCACGTCGAACTCGATCGGCGCGGCGTGGGCGTCCTGATATTGGTTGATGCCATCCAGATAGGCTTGCAGGCCCTTCCATGCCGGCGACTGCTTGTCGAGGCTGGCGACGTAACTGGCCGCGCGCTCGCGAATGCGCAGGCTGCGAAACAGTTTGTCGGTGTCGAGCAGTTTCGGCCCTAGCACTTCGGCCAGCTCGCCCCGGGCGAGGCGGCGCATGGCTTCCATCTGGAACAGACGATCCTGCGCGTGCACATAACCGAGGGCGCGATAGAGGTCGGTTTCGTTCTCGGCGCGGATATGCGGCACACCGCGCTCGTCATAGCGCACGGTCACCGAGCCTTGCAGGTTGCGCAGCTCGACCTGGCCCTGGCGCGTCGGCTGCTTGCTGTAGATATACCCGCCGGCGGCGCCGAGCAGGACAACGATGAGCAGGGCAACGACGATCAACGCACGCTTCATGGTGACTCCTTGTGCAGGCGGGAAGGCCACCCGTCGGGCTGCAAACATTTAGCACAGAGCATCTGTGCGGTGCAGCGCTGTCCTTGAAAAGTCCGGAATGCCTTACTTCGCGTCCGCCGGCCATGGGCAATAACAACCCACCGCCAAGGTGTGGGTAGCATTGACCGGGCGATCTTCCGTCAGGGCATGCAGGATCGGTTCGATAAAGCTGTTGCTGGAGTTGCAGGTCAAGCCTTCGCTGTACGGGCCGAAGTAGGCGAGTTTGCCGCTGCGATCCCAGATCGCCACGGCAGGGCTGGCGGGGATCTGTTCGGCGCCGGGCAGGACGATGATGGTTTTCAGGCTGGCGAGGGTGGCGGGCAACTGGCCGTGGCTGCCGGGCTTTTGCACGGCGAAGAACTCCACTCCACGCGCGCCGAACTGTTCGACCATCTCGCTCAGGTGCTGTTGATTGCCGACATTGCACGGACAGGCCGGGTCCCAGAAGTGCACGAGGCGGATATTTCCCGGCCCGGCGAGGTTGTCCGGCAGGCGCAGCGGGTCACCGGAAAATACCGCCGTATGTTCGCTGAACGCGCGCAGATAGCGGCCCTGAAACCAGTCATACGCCGCCCATAGCACCCCGGCGCAGATCAGCGCGAGCAGGCTGGCGAACAGTGCGGTGCGGTAGGGCGAACGCATGGTTTTCGATCCTCGAAAGGCCGGCTAGCTTGCCATGTCTGCCTCTAGAGATGAATATCGCAGGCCGATAAAGTCCGTTTCCCGCTCTGGAATGTCCGCATGCCTGATACTTTCGACCCCGATCATTTACGCGCGAGCCTCAAGCCATTGGCCGAGTGGCAGCCGTTATCGGATGAGGCGAAGGATTATCAGCGCTTCTACAAGACCGACTTCGCCGAGCGCGATGTCTGGCGCGGCATGGGTCGTTTCGAAGTCGATGGCTACGAGCTGGTCAGCCATTGCTGGTGGCCGGAGAAGGTCAAGGCGACGCTGTTTCTGCTCCACGGTTATTACGACCACATCGGCCTGTACCGGCATGTGATCGAGTGGGCGCTGGATCAGGATTTCGCCGTGATCGCCTGCGACTTGCCGGGCCATGGTCTGTCGAGCGGGCCACGGGCAAGCATTCGTGATTTCGCTGAATACCAGGACGTGTTGCAGGCGCTGTTCGCTGAAGCGAACTCGATCGCGCTGCCGCAGCCTTGGCATTTGTGCGGGCAAAGCACCGGTGGCGCGATTGTCGTCGATCATCTGCTCAATCATGGCGAGAACAGCCCGGCGCAGGGGCAGGTGATTCTGCTGGCGCCGTTGGTGCGACCAAGGGCGTGGGGCTGGTCGCAGCTGAGTTATTACCTGCTGCGGCCGTTTGTACGCGGTGTGGCGCGACGCTTCAGCGAGAACTCCAACGATCCGGATTTTCTGCCGTTTCTGCTGGCCGATCCGTTGCAGCCAAGACGTCTGCCGACGAAATGGGTGGGCGCGCTGTCGCGCTGGATCATCCGCGTCGAGCACGCGAAAAAAAGTCCGCGACGGCCGCTGATCATTCAGGGGCAGGCGGACATGACTGTCGACTGGCAGCACAATCTGCAGGTGTTGAAATGGAAGTTCGACCGGCCGCAGATTCTGCTGTTGGCCGAGGCACGGCATCACCTGGCCAATGAAACGGCGGAGATGCGTGAGGAGTATTTCGAATTCTTGAGCAAGCGGATCAGGGGCCGGAATCTCTAGTGCCTGGAGGGCCTCTTCGCGAGCAGGCTCGCTCCCACAGGGAATTCGGGATGCTCACGCATTTTGTGTCCACTGATGATCCAATGTGGGAGCGAGCCTGCTCGCGAATGCGATCTTTCAGGCAACGAAGATTATTGGCCGACCGCCAACCCCGCCCGAATCGCCGCCAGTGCCGCCTGGTAGTAAGCCTTGCCCTCGGTCGACTCGGCAAACGTCGCAAACTCTTCCAGCTCTTCATCCGACAAATCGCGATAGACGTAGAGCAACGTGTTGTTCAGATCGGCGCCGATCTGATCCATCAGCCGCTGGCGCTGACCATTCAGCATGCCCTGTGCCTGTCCACCGCCAAGCAATCCCGGAATCATCGAACTCAAGCTGTCCGCCGCTACGCCGGCAATCGCCAGGCTGACCTCGGCGCCAGCCTCACGGGCCGGCAGGGCCTGGGCGAGATGGCCGATGATCAGCAAGCGACTGTCGCTGGCCTGCATCTTCGGCAGGCCCTGGGCATTTTTTGCCAGTTGATCGCGACGGGTTGCGAGCAATTCGGCGGCGACGATTTTCTTGCCCAGTGGTGACTGGAAGAAGGTCAGCGCCGGTTTCGGGTCGGCGAGTTTCTGCCGCAGTTGCGCTTCGGCACGCTGATCCATGGCCTGCGCGGCGAAGCGCTGATTGCTGTTGTTGACCAGCGCCTGAAATACCGCAGGCGGCAGGCTGTTCTGATAGCGCTGCTGGGCGGCGCTCAGGGCATCGTTGAAATGCGCGCGTTGTTCTGGCCAGCCGGCGACCTTGTACAACTGATCGTGGCCGTCCGCCCAGGTGGGCAATACGCAGAACATCAACAGTGAAAAAAGCAAACGGCGCATAGGGACTCCTGTCAGCAGCGGACTATTGTCCGTGCGGTGCCGGTACTTGTCGAGAATTCGTAGCAAGGCGCTGCGTGGCTCTGTCGGATTTGTTGCCGTCGGCATACTATGCGCGCCATGCCGATATCCTCTGAACACCCGCTGCTGTTACGCATTGTCGACGACCTGGCCGAACACGGCTGGTCGCAGCAGAACATCTTCCTGCCCGCCGATCTGACCCAGGCGCTGGCGGCCGAGTGCCGTAAACGTGAAGCCGAGGGTGAGCTGGCGCCGGCGGCGGTCGGACGCGGGCCGTTTTCCGAGATTCGCGAGGGTATTCGCGGCGATCACATCCAGTGGATCGACCCGGGTCAGGCCGACGCCACTGACCGCTACCTGAGCCTGATGGACAGTCTGCGCGAGGCGCTCAATCGCGGCTTGTTTCTGGGGCTTGAGGATTTCGAATGCCATTTCGCCCTGTACCCGCCCGGCGCGTTCTACCTCAAGCACCTCGACCGTTTTCGCGATGATGACCGGCGCATGGTGTCGGCGGTGATCTACCTCAACGACGCCTGGTTGCCGGAGGACGGTGGCCAGTTGCGCATGTACCTGGGCGAGGAACGTGTGCACGACGTGCAGCCGACCGGCGGCTGCCTGGTGGTGTTTCTCTCCGGCGAAGTGCCCCACGAAGTGTTGCCGGCCCATCGCGAGCGCCTGTCGCTGACTGGCTGGTTCCGTCGCCGTGGCAACGAGCCGTTCTGAACATGGAAAAGATCCTGGTCAGTCGCTGCCTGCTGGGCCATCGCGTGCGCTATGACGGTGGCGCGAGCGGGCCGTTTGATCTGCTTGAGCAATGGATCGAAGAAGGGCGGGTAGTGCCGTTGTGTCCTGAGGTGGCCGGTGGATTGCCGACGCCGCGGGCGGCGGCGGAGATTCCTGGCGGGCAAGGTGTTGAGGTGCTGGATGGCATTGCCGCAGTCATCACTACTGAGGGCGAGGATGTCAGCGCGCAATTTCTCGAGGGGGCGCGGCAAGCGCTGGACCTGGTGCAAAAGCACGGCATTCGGGTGGCGGTGCTCAAGGCCAACAGCCCCTCTTGCGGGAATCTGTTGACGTATAACGGCACGTTCAGTGGGGTCAAGGTCAATGGCGAAGGGGTGACGGCGGCGTTGCTCAAGCGTCATGGGGTTCGGGTTTTCAGTGAGCTTGAGCTGGCTGAGGCGGCGGTGACTCTGGCGGCTTTGGACTGATCCGCCATCGTTGCCCTCACCCCAGCCCTCTCCCGGGGGAGAGGGGGCCGACCGAGGTGTCTGGCGCTGTCCATCGACCTGAAAGACCTTGGCGACCAGAGATTCGACAAAGCCATGATCAGTCGATTTCGGATTCGGTATAGCAATCCCAAGTCGGCGTACCTCTAAAGCATCCCCGGATCAGTTCCCTCTCCCCTCCGGGAGAGGGTTAGGGTGAGGGGGTCTTACGGTTTCAACCACTTCTCGGACAGCGCCGCCAACCGCCCATCCGCCTTGATCCGTTCCAGCGCGCTCTTTAGGCTGGCCTGAAATGCCGGATTACCCTTCTGAAACGGGATCGCCAGCTCGACCGGCACTGCCGCTTTCGGCTTCGCTTCGGTCAACGCCTGCACCAGCACCAGCGGCCGCGGCGTCTCGTCCTTCTTCGCCAACAACTGCCCGTCGACCTCGCCGTACGGCTCGCTGAAGTCGAAACGATCCTTGAGTTCGGGTGTCAGTGCTATGTGGTTGAGCGCGACATCGTATTTGCCGCTTTCAACGCCCTGGAGCAGGTCGCCCTCGTCGGTGACGATGAAGTCGGCGCGTACATCCAGCTCTTGGGCCAGAAGTTGCCCAAGCTCGACCTCGAACCCCGTGAGGGTGTCGCCTTCCTTGTAATTGAAGGGCGGTGTATTAGCCTCAAGGGCTATGCGCAGCTCGCCACGGTCGTTGACGTCATCAATCAGTTCGGCGTGAGCCAGCGGGCTCAGAAGGGGTAGCAGGCAGATCAGGCCAGGCAGCAAGCGCATGGTCACTCCTTTGAAATCATTATCGCGACGCTCTGATTCAGGCTCGCTTTGCTATGGTTGTCGAGTGCCTTCGACAACGAATGGTCATGAAGTTGTCATGACCGTGCGGATTTTACGGAAAAACTGGAGAAGAAAATGAAAAGCTTTATGTCTCGTGCAGCGTTGGCCGGTGTGCTGATGGGTGTTTCGGTGCTGGCCAGTGCGGCGACACCGGCGCCGAAGGATGCTGAAGTGTTCATCGTTTCTCCCGAGGACGGCGCCACCGTCTCGCAGGAATTCAAGGTCAAGTTCGGCGTCAAGAACATCGCGCTGGCCCCGGCGGGTGACACCACCAAGAACACCGGCCACCATCACCTGCTGATCGACGTCGATGATTTGCCGGCCGAAGGCGCGCCGATTCCGACTGACGCCCACCACATGCATTTCGGCAAGGCGCAGACCGAAGCCACGATCAAACTGGCCCCGGGCAAGCACACCTTGCAACTGATCCTCGGCGACAGCGGCCACATGCCGTTCGACCCATCGATCGTTTCGGAAAAAATCACGGTCAACGTGAAATAAAAAAAGGGAGCCTTTCGGGGCTCCCTTTTTTATTCAGCTTCAAGTGGCTAGCTGCAAGCGGCAAGTAAAGGCAAAGCGCTTTCACTTGCCGCTTGTAGCTGCTTTTAGAAAAGCACCCGACTACGGATAGTACCGTTGACGTGTTGCAGCTTCTCTTGCGCCAGCTCCGAGTATTCGGCGTCGACGTCGATCACCACGTAACCGACCTTCTCGTTGGTCTGCAGGAACTGACCGGAGATGTTGATGCCGTTTTCGGCGAAGACCTTGTTGATCTCGCTCATCACACCCGGGATGTTCTCGTGGATGTGCAGCAGGCGGTGCTTGCCGTGGTGAGCCGGCAGGGCCACTTCCGGGAAGTTGACCGACGACACCGAAGTACCGTTGTCGCTGTACTTGACCAGTTTCTCTGCCACTTCCAGACCGATGTTGGCTTGCGCTTCGGCGGTCGAGCCACCGATGTGCGGGGTCAGGATCACGTTGTCGAGGCCACGCAGCGGGCTTTCGAACTCTTCGTCGTTGGAGCGAGGCTCCACCGGGAACACGTCGATGGCCGCGCCGATCAGGTGCTTGTCTTTGATCGCGTCCGCCAAGGCGTCGAGCTCGACCACGGTGCCACGTGCAGCGTTGATCAGGATGCCGCCCTTCTTGATGGCGCGGATTTCCTTCTCGCCGATCATCCACTGAGTGGCGGCGGTTTCCGGTACGTGCAGGGTGACGATGTCGGACATGCCCAGCAGCTCGTGCAGATTGTTGACCTGCGTAGCGTTGCCCAGTGGCAGCTTGGTCACGGTGTCATAGAAGAAAACTTGCATACCCAGACCTTCAGCCAGCACCGACAACTGCGTGCCGATCGAGCCGTAGCCGACGATGCCCAGTTTCTTGCCACGGATCTCGAACGAGTTGGCAGCGGACTTGATCCAGCCGCCACGGTGGCAGGAGGCATTTTTCTCAGGGATGCCGCGCAGCAGCAGGATCGCTTCGGCCAGTACCAGCTCGGCTACGGAACGGGTGTTGGAGTACGGTGCGTTGAACACGGCGATACCGCGCTCGCGGGCCGCACTGAGGTCAACCTGGTTGGTGCCGATGCAGAAACAGCCGACCGCGACCAGTTTCTTCGCGTGATCGAAGATCTCTTCGGTCAGTTGGGTGCGCGAGCGAATGCCGATGAAGTGAGCGTCAGCGATCTTTTCCTTGAGCTGGGCTTCCGGCAAGGAACCAGTCAGGTATTCGATGCTGGTGTAGCCCGCCGCCTTGAGGACGTCGACAGCCGATTGGTGGACGCCTTCGAGAAGAAGGAACTTGATCTTGCTCTTATCGAGAGAAGTCTTGCTCATCTGCGTAAACCTGTATCCCGGAGAAAAATGGCAGGGAGGGAGCAGCCTGGAGCTGACCCGCACGGCAACAAAGCCGTCACCGCGGATCTGGCCTTGGGCACTGTCCTGCGGGGTCGGTATGCTAGCATAGCCACCCCGCTAAACACTCATTCCTGCGACGTGAAGCGTTCTCAGGATGACCATGAATTGTTCGAGAGTTCTGTCGATGACCAATCCTGCGCTGATTGATGAACTGAAGACCCTGGTTGAGCCTGGCAAAGTCCTCACCGACGCCGACTCCCTGAACACTTACGGCAAGGATTGGACCAAACACTTTGCCCCGGCACCGAGCGCCATCGTGTTTCCCAAGACCATCGAGCAAGTGCAGGCCGTGGTGCGTTGGGCCAACACTCATAAGGTTGCGCTGGTGCCATCCGGCGGGCGCACCGGTTTGTCCGCCGCTGCGGTGGCGGCCAATGGCGAAGTGGTGGTTTCGTTCGATTACATGAACCAGATTCTCGACGTCAACCTCACCGACCGCACTGCCGTGTGCCAACCGGGCGTGGTCACTGAGCATCTGCAGAACGTCGCCGAAGAAAACGGCCTGTACTATCCGGTCGACTTCGCCTCGGCAGGTTCCAGCCAGATTGGCGGCAATATCGGCACCAATGCCGGCGGGATCAAAGTGATTCGCTACGGCATGACCCGCAACTGGGTGGCCGGCATGAAAGTCGTCACCGGCAAGGGCGATGTGCTCGAACTGAACAAGGACCTGATCAAGAACGCCACCGGTTACGACTTGCGTCAGCTGTTCATCGGCGCCGAGGGCACCCTCGGTTTCGTCGTCGAAGCGACCATGCGCCTTGATCGCGCGCCGAAAAACCTCACGGCGATGGTCCTCGGTACCGCCGATTTCGATTCGATCATGCCGGTGCTGCATGCCTTCCAGGGCAAACTCGACCTGACGGCGTTCGAATTCTTCTCCGACAAGGCGCTGGCCAAGGTCATGGGCCGTGGCGACGTGCCGGCGCCATTCGACACCGAGTGCCCGTTCTACGCCCTGCTGGAATTCGAAGCGACCACCGAAGAAGTGGCGAACAGCGCGCTGGAAACCTTCGAACACTGCGTTGAACAGGGCTGGGTGCTCGACGGCGTGATGAGCCAGAGCGAAACCCAGCTGCACAATCTGTGGAAGCTGCGCGAGTACATCTCCGAAACCATCTCCCACTGGACGCCGTACAAGAACGACATCTCGGTTACCGTCTCGAAAGTGCCGGCGTTCCTGCGCGAAATCGACGCGATCGTTGGCGAGCACTACCCGGATTTCGAAATCGTCTGGTTCGGCCACATCGGCGACGGCAATCTGCACCTGAACATCCTCAAGCCGGAAAACCTGAGCAAGGACGAGTTCTTCGCCAAGTGCGCCACCGTCAACAAGTGGGTGTTCGAAACCGTCGAGAAATACAACGGCTCGATCTCGGCCGAGCACGGCGTCGGTATGACCAAGCGTGATTACCTGACCTACAGCCGCTCGCCGGCCGAGATCGAGTACATGAAAGCGGTCAAGGCAGTCTTCGACCCGAACGGCATCATGAACCCGGGCAAGATTTTCCCGGTTTGATCGGTAATCTCTGTTGAATCAATAAAGGCAGGAGTCGGTAAATGAGCTATCAGCACCAGTACGTCGACGGCACGCGCATTCACTTCCCGATCGGGAAAGTCGTGTGCATTGGCCGCAATTACGCCGAACACGCCAAGGAACTGGATAACCCAGTGCCGACCGAGCCGCTGCTGTTCATCAAGCCGGGCAGTTGCGTGGTGCCGCTGGAAGGCGGGTTCAGCATTCCGACCGAGCGTGGTTCAGTGCACTACGAGGCGGAGATCGCCGTGTTGATCGGCAAGCCGCTGTCGACCAAGCCGAGCCGTGAAGAAGTCCTCGATGCGATCTCAGGCTTCGCCCCGGCGCTGGACCTGACCCTGCGCGACAAGCAAGCCGAGCTGAAAGCCAAGGGCCTGCCGTGGGAAATCGCCAAGTCGTTCGACGGCGCGGCGGTGATCGCGCCGTTCGTGGTCGGCAGCACCTTCGCTGACCTGACCGACATCGGCATCCGCCTGACCATCAACGGCGAAGTGCGCCAGGACGGCAACAGCAGCGCGATGCTCAACCCGATCGTGCCGATGATCCAGCACATGGCTGGCTGCTTCTCGCTGCAGGCCGGTGACGTGATCCTTACGGGTACGCCAGTGGGCGTCGGCCCGCTGAACGTCGGCGATGAAATCGTCCTCGAGCTGCCGGGGGCGAGCAGCTTCAGCAGCAGCGTGCGCTAACCGCGGAACCCCTTGCAGGGGGTGAGCTTTGTGGTGAGGGTATAAATCCCCTCGCCACAAGTGTGTTGCTGGCAAACGCACACGGCAATCCCGCCATTTCCCGTTTTTTTCACATCCTCTCTGGATAATTCCCGCGATTCTGGCGTCTCAGCCGGCCTCTTTGTGCTATTACCCTTGGCCTGAATTAACGGAACGCATCCCTCGATGGCATCTCGAACTCAGCAGAAATCCCCCTCCCGTTCGCGCTTCGTCCTGCGCTGGTATGTCTGGCTGTTGCTGGTCATCGCCGCAGCCTATGGGCTGGCGTTCGCCATGCATTGGGATGATCGCGGCGTGCTGTGGGTGCTGGAGCGCTTCGAGAGCAAGGCCGAGCAAAAGGAGAGTGTGTGGCTGCCGGATTATCAGGTGGTCATCGATGCCAAGCCGCTGCCGGGTATGGAAAAGGACGAAGCTTCGGATCTGGCCTATAACCCGCAGACCAAGACCCTGTTCGCGGTGATGGGCAAGAATGCCTTCCTGGTCGAGCTGACGCTTGAGGGCGACGTGTTGCGCAAGATGCCGTTGGTGGGCTGGAGCAATCCGGAAGGCCTGACGGTCATGGAAAACGGCTTGCTGGCCATTGTCGATGAGCGTGAGCATACCTTGTCGATCGTCAAGATCGACGCCGCGACTCGTGAGCTGAACATCGCCGATTTCCCCAAATACGACCTCGGGCCGTCGAAAGATCAGAACAAGGCGTTTGAGGCCATCACGTGGGATCCGCGCAATCAGCGATTGATTCTGGGGGAGGAACGCCCACCGGCGCTGTTCACCTGGAAAAGCGATGGCGGCCAGACCCTGCAGGGCGACAAGCAGAAGCTGGCCAGCGATCAGCTGGATCTGCGCAACCTGTCGGCGCTGGCTGTCGATCCGCGCACTGGCCATCTGCTGGTGCTGTCGGCGGATTCACATCTGTTGCTTGAACTCGACGAGGATGGCAAGCAAGTCAGCTTCATGACGTTGCTTGGGAATTTCAACGGTCTGAAAGACACCATTCCCCGCGCCGAAGGCATGACCATGGATGCGGACGGCACGCTGTACATGGTCAGCGAGCCGAACCTGTTCTACCGATTCGAAAAACACCGGTGATGCCTTCCCTGGAGCTGCCGCAGGCTGCGATCTTTTGATCTTGCTTATGAAAGTCAAAAAATCGCAGCCTTCGGCAGCTCCTACGGCGCTTGGCTTGTGATCTGAGGCAAGTGGCCATTAAGCTTCAATTCAGACGGGCGTGATATTTCATCGGCCTGTCATGAATCCGAGCCTGCCTGAATGCGTCGACTTGCCCGCCCCAAACCGCTGATTCTCGTCCTGTTGATGATTGTCCTGATTGCGTTGATCGCGATCGGCCAATACCTGCGTCTGTTCGAGCGCGCCTGGTTCAACCTGCACACGCTGTGGCAACCGGTGAGCAGCGAGGCGATCGGGCTCGACCAGTATCGGGTGACGATCGAGGCGCGGCCGATCGAGGGGCTCGACGATGACGTCTCGGCGCTGACCTACGATCCGGTGCGTAAAAGCCTGTTCACCGTGACCAACAAGAATTCCGAACTGGTCGAATTGTCCCTGGAAGGCAAAATTTTGCGGCGCATCGCTCTGGTTGGGTTCGGCGATCCGGAAGCCGTCGAGTACATCAGTGCCGACACCTACGTGATCACCGACGAGCGTCAGCAACGCCTGATCAAGATCCACCTCGAGGCCGACACCACTTTTCTCGATGCCGAGGATGCCGAGCAAATGACCCTTGGCGTGCACATGTCCGGCAACAAGGGTTTCGAAGGGCTGGCTTATGATTCTGTGGGCAAGCGGCTATTCGTGGCGAAAGAACGCGACCCGATGCTGATCTACGAAGTCCACGGCTTCCCGCATTTCAAACCGGACAAGACCTACGCGGTGCACGTGATCAACAACCCCAAGCGCGATGCCGGAATGTTTGTGCGTGATCTGTCGAGTCTGCAGTACGACGAGCGCAGCGGGCACTTGCTGGCGCTGTCGGACGAGTCGCGCTTGATCATCGAACTGGATGTCGACGGGCGCCCGTTGAGCACCATGTCGATCAGCGGCGGGCGCCAGGGTTTGCAGAAAACCGTGCCGCAGGCGGAGGGAATTGCAATGGATGATGACGGCACGTTGTACCTGGTGAGCGAGCCGAATCTGTTTTACGTCTTCAAAAAACCCACACCAAACTAACTGACATCACAAAACACTGTGGGAGCGAGCCTGCTCGCGAAGGCGGTTGATCAGTCTCTGAATATGTTGACTGACCCGACGCTTTCGCGAGCAGGCTCGCTCCCACAGGTTATTTATCAGCCCATGGCAAGTGGGGCAGTCTGTTACTCAGCCTTCAGGGTTTTCACGCCTTCACTGGTGCCCAGCAACAACAGATCCGCCGGACGCGCGGCGAACAGGCCGTTGGTGACCACGCCGACGATGGCATTGATCTGTGCTTCCAGCTCCACCGGGTTGGTGATCTGCAGGTTGAACACGTCGAGGATGATGTTGCCGTTGTCGGTCAGCACGCCTTCGCGGTACACCGGGTCGCCGCCCAGTTTCACCAGTTGGCGGGCTACGTGGCTGCGGGCCATCGGGATGACTTCCACCGGCAGCGGGAACTCGCCGAGCACCGGCACCAGTTTGCTGGCGTCGGCGATGCAGATGAAGGTCTTGGCCACGGCGGCGACAATCTTCTCGCGGGTCAGGGCCGCGCCGCCGCCCTTGATCAGGTTCAGGTGCGCATCGCTCTCATCGGCGCCGTCGACGTAGAACTCCAGATCGCTGACGGTATTCAGCTCATACACCGGAATCCCATGGCCCTTGAGGCGCGCGGCGGTGGCTTCGGAGCTGGCGACCGCGCCATCGAACGCGCCCTTGTGCTGGGCCAGGGCGTCGATGAAGCAATTGGCGGTGGAGCCGGTGCCGACGCCGACGATGCTCTTGTCGTCGAGTTTCGGCAGGATGAAGTCGACGGCGGCCTGGGCCACGGCCTGTTTGAGTTGATCCTGGGTCATGCGGGCTCCGGAAGCGGGCAAGGGTTGGGCAGAAAGGCCGGCATTATAGGCCTCGCGGTGGTACAGGGGGAAACAAGCTGTGGCGAGGGGATTTATCCCCGTTCGGCGACGCAGTCGTCGTAAAACCCAGGAACGCGGTGTGACTGAAAAAAAGCAGGGGAGCGCTTCGCACTCCAGCGGGGATAAATCCCCTCACCACAACGGTGCTCACTCAAGATTGGGTTTCCAGACCTTAAAACCACCTGTTTAGTGTGGTCGCCTCGGCAAAAGGCGGGTTAGACTCGCTGGTCCCGCCCAGTCGCCAGTGATGCTTTCCGATGCTCGAACAGTACGTCAAAAAGATCCTCACCTCGCGCGTTTATGACGTTGCCGTAGAAACCCCGCTGCAGAACGCCCGCCAGCTCTCCGAGCGGCTGGGCAATGACATCTGGCTCAAGCGCGAAGACTTGCAGCCAGTGTTCTCGTTCAAGATTCGCGGCGCCTACAACAAGCTGACGCAATTGAGCGACGAAGAGCGCGCTCGTGGCGTGGTCACCGCGTCGGCGGGCAATCATGCGCAGGGTCTGGCTCTGGCGGCGAAAGTGTTGGGCGTCAAAGCCACCATCGTCATGCCCAAGACCACCCCGGAAATCAAAGTCGAAGGCGTGCGTTCGCGCGGCGGCAAAGTGGTGCTGCACGGTGACTCGTTTCCGGAAGCGCTGGCCTATTCGCTGAAACTGGTCGATGAAAAAGGCTACGTCTACATCCACCCGTACGATGATCCGCACACCATTGCCGGGCAGGGCACCGTGGCCATGGAAATCCTGCGTCAGCACCCGCAGCCGCTGGATGCGATTTTCGTCCCGGTCGGCGGTGGTGGTCTGATCGCCGGTATCGCGGCGTACGTGAAATACCTGCGTCCGGACATCAAGGTGATTGGCGTCGAACCGGACGATTCCAACTGCCTGCAAGCAGCGATGGCAGCGGGCGAACGCGTGGTTCTGCCGACCGTAGGCATCTTCGCCGACGGCGTGGCGGTGGCGCAGATCGGCCAGTACACCTTCGAGATCTGCAAGGATTACGTCGACGAAGTGATCACTGTCAGCACCGACGAGATCTGCGCGGCGATCAAGGATATCTACGACGATACCCGCTCGATCACCGAGCCTGCCGGCGCGCTGGGCGTGGCCGGGATCAAGAAGTATGTTGAGCAGCGTGGCGTAAGCGGCCAGACTTTCGTCGCCATCGACTCCGGCGCCAACGTCAACTTCGACCGCCTGCGCCACGTCGCCGAACGCGCCGAACTGGGCGAAGGTCGCGAAGCGATCATCGCCGTGACCATTCCGGAAAAGGCCGGCAGCTTCAAGGCGTTCTGCGAAGCCATCGGCAAGCGCCAGATCACTGAATTCAACTACCGCTACAACACCGGCAGCGAAGCGCACATCTTCGTCGGCGTACAGACCCACCCGGACAACGATCCGCGCAGCGCCCTGCTGGCGAGCCTGACCGAACAGGGGTTTCCGGTGCTCGACCTGACCGACAACGAGCTGGCCAAGCTGCACATTCGCCACATGGTCGGTGGCCGCGCCGCGCAGGTGGTCGATGAAGTGGTGCTGCGTTTCGAATTCCCGGAGCGTCCGGGCGCCTTGTTCAACTTCCTCAACAAGCTCGGCGGGCGCTGGAATATCTCGATGTTCCACTACCGCAACCACGGCGCAGCGGACGGCCGCGTGGTCGCCGGCCTGCAAGTGCCCCATGACGAACGTCATCTGGTGCCGGCGGCACTGGCGGAAATCGGCTACCCGTATTGGGATGAAAGCGACAACCCGGCCTATCAGCTGTTTCTTGGCTAAGCGGCTACGCTGATGGGCATGGATCTACGGAAGAGAACGACATGGAAACCCTGACCACCCTGAAAGTCCTCCACGTCGCTGCGACCGTGGTCATCCTCGCGAGCGGGCTGGGGCTCGCCGCCCTGACCTGGCGAAATCGCAGCGAAGGGCCGGCCAGTACGATGCGCCGTCCCTGGCTGTTCATCTGGTGTCTGATGCTGATCGGCATGCTCAGCATGCCTTTCACCGGCTGGTGGCTGGTGCACCTGGTGGGCTGGCCGTTGGGCCAATTGTGGATTCTGGGATCCAGCGTGATCTACGCCGTGGCCACGTTCAGTGCGGTCTGGCTGCTGGTCCGGCTGGATCGGCTGTGGACAAGCGGGGTGGGCAACCGCACATTCAATCTGGCGCTGGCGATTGTCAGCGGCGTCGGGTTTGTCGCCATAGCGGCGTTGATGGGGGCCAAGCCGGTTTAAGGCTTGAGACCGAGTTGACCCCCATCGCTGGCAAGCCAGCTCCCACAGGGGTATTCAGTGAACACAGATTAAGTGGACACTGACAACCCTGTGGGAGCTGGCTTGCCAGCGATAGCAATCTCAGCCGCGCAACGAAATCACCGGCCAGCCACGCTTCTCGGCCTCGGCCCGCAGATTCGGATCCGGGTCCACCGCCACCGGATTCGCCACCTGCTCCAGCAGCGGCAGATCATTCATCGAATCGCTATAGAAATAGCTGTCCTCGAGCGAATAGCCGGTCTCTTCCAGCCAGCGATTGAGGCGCGTGACCTTGCCTTCGCGGAAGCACGGGATGTCGGTGCTGCGCCCGCTGTAGCGGCCGTCGATCATTTCGCATTCGGTGGCAATCAGGGTTTCCACGCCCAGGCGCACGGCGATCGGTGCCGTCACGAAACGGTTGGTGGCGGTGATGATCACTAGTTTGTCGCCGGCATCGCGGTGCTTCTTCAGCAGCTCCAGTGCCTTGGGCAGCACGATCGGCTCGATGCAGTCGCGCATGTAATCGCTGTGCCATTGCTCAAGCACGGCCATTTCCGTGCGGCCGAGAATTTCCAGGCAGAAGTTCAGGTAGGCGGCGTTGTCCAGCTTGCCGGCCAGGTAATCCTGATAGAACTCGTCGTTGCGCGCCTTGTAGGCGATCGGGTCGAGGAAGCCGCGCTCGCACAGATAATCGCCCCAGGCGTGATCGCTGTCGCCGCCCAGTAGGGTGTTGTCCAAATCGAATAGAGCCAGGCGCATTGCAGTTACCCGCTGAAAAGTCAGTAAAAAGGCGACAAGAATACGGTCTTTTCACAAGAGTGCACATAAGGTAGGAACCTTCGTTGCCGCCTGATCAAGCTTTGTGGAACAATGCGGCGACATGCGTTTGCGAGGTTGTTGCCGTGATCGACCCCGATGGTTTCCGCCCCAATGTCGGGATCATTCTGACGAATGACGCCGGCCAGGTGCTATGGGCTCGCCGTATCAATCAGGACGCCTGGCAGTTTCCGCAAGGGGGGATCAACCCCGAGGAGACGCCGGAAGACGCCTTGTACCGCGAGCTGAACGAAGAAGTTGGCCTGGAACGTGAAGATGTTGAAATACTGGCCTGTACCCGAGGCTGGTTGCGCTATCGTTTGCCGCAACGCCTGGTGCGTACCCACAGCCAACCGCTGTGCATCGGCCAGAAACAGAAATGGTTCCTCCTGCGCCTGATCTCCAACGAGCAGCGGGTGCGGATGGATCTGACCGGTAAACCGGAGTTCGATGGCTGGCGCTGGGTCAGCTATTGGTATCCGTTGGGCCAGGTGGTGACATTCAAGCGCGAGGTGTATCGACGCGCTCTCAAAGAGCTTGCCCCGCGCCTTTTAGCGCGCGACTGACGACGGAGTTCGACCCCGAGCCATGCTCAATACGCTGCGCAAGATCGTCCAGGAAGTTAACTCCGCCAAGGATCTCAAGGCGGCGTTGGGGATTATTGTGTTGCGCGTCAAAGAGGCCATGGGCAGCCAGGTCTGCTCGGTCTACCTGCTTGATCCGGAAACCAATCGCTTCGTCCTGATGGCCACCGAGGGCTTGAACAAGCGCTCGATCGGCAAGGTCAGCATGGCCCCCAACGAGGGTCTGGTCGGTCTGGTCGGCACGCGTGAAGAACCCCTGAACCTGGAAAACGCTTCGGTTCACCCGCGCTATCGCTACTTCGCCGAAACCGGTGAAGAGCGTTACGCCTCGTTCCTCGGTGCACCGATCATCCACCACCGCCGCGTCGTCGGCGTGTTGGTCATCCAGCAGAAAGAACGCCGCCAGTTCGACGAAGGTGAAGAAGCCTTCCTCGTGACCATGAGCGCGCAGCTTGCTGGTGTAATCGCCCACGCCGAGGCCACCGGTTCGATCCGTGGTCTGGGCCGGCAGGGCAAGGGCATTCAGGAAGCCAAGTTCGTCGGCGTACCGGGTTCGCCGGGTGCTGCCGTCGGTACCGCCGTGGTGATGCTGCCGCCGGCGGACCTGGACGTGGTGCCGGACAAGACCATCACCGACATCGACGCTGAGCTGGCGCTGTTCAAGACTGCCATCGAAGGCGTGCGCGCCGACATGCGCGCCTTGTCCGCCAAACTCGCGACCCAACTGCGCCCGGAAGAGCGCGCGTTGTTCGACGTCTACCTGATGATGCTCGACGATGCCTCGCTGGGCAGCGAAATCACCACGGTGATCAAAACGGGGCAGTGGGCTCAGGGCGCGCTGCGTCAGGTGGTCACTGAGCACGTCAACCGTTTCGAACTGATGGACGACGCCTACCTGCGCGAGCGTGCTTCGGACGTCAAAGACCTTGGCCGCCGCTTGCTCGCCTATCTGCAGGAAGAGCGCCAGCAGAATCTGGTCTACCCGGAAAAAACCATTCTGGTCAGCGAAGAGCTGACGCCGGCGATGCTCGGCGAGGTGCCGGAAGGCACGCTGGTCGGTCTGGTTTCGGTACTCGGTTCGGGTAACTCTCACGTCGCGATTCTCGCCCGAGCCATGGGCATTCCGACAGTGATGGGCCTGGTCGATCTGCCGTACGCCAAGGTCGACGGCATCGAAATGATCGTCGACGGCACCCGTGGCGAGGTCTACACCAACCCGAGCGAAGTGCTGCGCAAGCAGTTCGCCGAAGTCGTCGAAGAAGAGAAACAACTGGCGCTGGGCCTCGACACCCTGCGCGACCTGCCGTGCGTGACCCTCGATGGTCACCGCATGCCGCTGTGGGTCAACACCGGCCTGCTCGCCGATGTGGCGCGGGCGCAGAAGCGTGGCGCCGAAGGGGTCGGCCTGTACCGCACCGAAGTGCCGTTCATGATCAACCAGCGCTTCCCGAGCGAGAAGGAACAGCTGGCGATCTACCGCGAACAGCTCGCCGCGTTCCACCCGCAACCGGTGACCATGCGCAGCCTCGACATCGGCGGTGACAAATCGCTGTCGTACTTCCCGATCAAGGAAGACAACCCGTTCCTCGGCTGGCGCGGTATCCGCGTCACCCTCGACCACCCGGAAATCTTCCTGGTGCAGACCCGCGCGATGCTCAAGGCCAGCGAAGGCCTGAACAACCTGCGGATTCTGCTGCCGATGATCTCCGGCACTCACGAACTCGAAGAGGCCCTGCACCTGATCCACCGCGCCTGGGGCGAAGTGCGCGACGAAGGTACCGATGTGCCGATGCCGCCGATCGGCGTGATGATCGAGATCCCTGCAGCGGTGTACCAGACCAAGGAGCTGGCGCGGATGGTCGATTTCCTTTCGGTCGGCTCCAACGACCTGACCCAGTACCTGCTGGCGGTAGACCGCAACAACCCGCGCGTCGCCGACCTCTACGACTATCTGCACCCGGCGGTGCTGCAAGCCCTGCAAACCGTGGTCACTGACGCCCACGCCGAAGGCAAGCCGGTGAGCATCTGCGGCGAGATGGCCGGTGATCCGGCGGCGGCGGTGCTGTTGATGGCGATGGGTTTCGACAGCCTGTCGATGAACGCCACCAACCTGCCGAAGGTGAAGTGGATGTTGCGTCAGGTGAACCTGAGCAAGGCGCAGGAGATGCTGGCGGAACTGATGAAGATCGATAACCCGCAGGTTATCCACAGCTCGCTGCAACTGGCGCTGAAGAATCTCGGGTTGGCCAAGATGAATTCGCCGGTGGTGACCAAGGCTCTCTAAAGATCAAAGGCCCCTCACCCTAGCCCTCCCGAAACGTCGGACCGCCCAGAGGGAGAGGGGACTGATTGGGGGATGCTGCAGAACTCCGTCGACCTGTAAGTGCTTTGCTGAATCCATAATCGACTCGATCTCTCAGGTCGATGTATACCGCAAGGCACTTCGGTCGGCCCCCTCTCCCCTCCGGGAGAGGGCTGGGGTGAGGGGCTGCTGTTAGACACAAACCTCAACTTCCCCGAGATGCCCGCCATACGGCCCAAAACTGCGCTCCACCATCCGCCGCGTGCCGTCCGCCTGCACAACCAACGCTGTACTCGCCCGCGTCCCGTAACTCTGGCTGGCAATAAACACGCTCGACAGCAACGACTCCGTCGCCATGCCCACCCCGGTATCCGGCAATTCGGCCTCGGGTGCGGTCTGTGCATCGCTGAGCAAGGTCAACAAATGCTCAGGCTGCGGATCATCCAGTACCGCGCTCAACGCCGCCCTGGCCTTGAGCAGTTTCGGCCAGGGCGTATCCAGCCCCGCGTTGGATAACCCATAAACTCCAGGCTGCAACATCACCGGCTCTGACGCTCGTGCATTGAAATGCCACAACTCATGGGCATTGCCCAGCAGCAGATTGAACCCGGCATATTCGGCGGCACGGGCCACTACATCGCTCAAATAATCATCAATCGACAGATCAGTCGTGAGAAACCGCGCTACCAGCTCGCCCCGGGATTTGGTCGCGGGCGGCTGTTGCGGATCGCGGATATTGGTCAGCGCTGCGAAGCGTCCGTTGCTGCCGATCCCCAGCCAGGTGCCGCCAGCTTCAAGATCGCGCCCGGCATGCACCTGTGACGCCTCGGGCCACGGCGCCAATGGCAGGCTGGGGCGGGCGTAGAACTCGTCGCGGTTGGCCGCGACGATCAGCGGCTGGGCATGGCCCGGGCGCCAGGCGAAAACAATCAGGCACATAAGGTGGTCCTTGTGTGTTTTTTGCCCACTCTACGCATCCGGCGTCCGTGCATCCATCGCCAGTGGAGCAGAAGGCTGCGCATCCGTTAACATGCCGCTCCTGTTTTGCCGATGCGTGCTGGAGACGGTCATGGAATTTCTGCTCTACCTGGCGCTCGGCGCCTGTGCGGGCGTGCTCGCCGGGCTGTTTGGCGTTGGCGGCGGGATCATCATCGTCCCGGTGCTGGTGTTCAGCTTCACTTTGCAGGGCTTCGATCAGTCGATTCTTACGCACCTGGCGGTGGGCACATCGCTGGCGACGATCATATTCACCTCGGTCAACGCCGTGCGTGAACATCACCGTCGTGGCGCGGTGCGCTGGGCGATTTTTCGCTGGATGACCGTGGGCATTCTGCTCGGCGCCGGTTTCGGTGCGCTGACCGCAGAAGCCATCTCCGGGCCGAACCTGCAAAAGATCATCGGTGTGTTCGCTCTGGTGATCGCCGTGCAACTGGCGCTGGATGTCAAACCCAAGGCCAGCCGAACGGTACCGGGCAAACTCGGTCTGACTGCCGCCGGTACGGTGATTGGCTGGGCGTCGGCGATTTTCGGTATTGGCGGCGGCTCGCTGACCGTGCCGTTTCTGACCTGGCGCAGCGTGCCGATGCAGCAGGCCGTGGCGACCTCATCGGCCTGTGGCCTGCCGATCGCTCTGGCCAGTGCAGCAAGTTTCATGATTCTGGGGTGGCACGATCCGTTGTTGCCGGCCCATAGTCTCGGTTTTGTTTATCTGCCGGCATTGTTGGGCATCGCCCTGACCAGCATGGTCTTCGCTCGGCTCGGCGCGCGTCTGGCGCACAGGTTGTCGCCGCGCTTGCTGAAAAGGCTGTTCGCCGCTTTGCTGTTCTGCGTGGGTTTGAGCTTTCTGCTCTGACCGCGTGGCAATCCTGGCTTAATCCTGAGGTGGCAGCGTCACCCGGGAATTTTGCTTTCAACTCTAACAAGGAGTCGCAATGCTGCCTTACCCGCAGATCGACCCGGTGGCCCTGGCCATCGGTCCGCTGAAAATCCACTGGTACGGTCTGATGTACCTGATCGGCATCGGCGGCGCGTGGCTGTTGGCGTCGCGCCGGCTCAACCGCTTCGACCCGACCTGGACCAAGGAGAAACTCTCCGATCTGGTGTTCTGGCTATCGATGGGCGTGATCGTTGGCGGCCGTCTGGGTTACGTGCTGTTCTATGATCTGAGCGCGTACCTGGCCAACCCGACGCTGATTTTCGAAGTGTGGAAGGGCGGCATGTCGTTCCACGGCGGATTCATCGGCGTGATGCTCGCGGCCTTGTGGTTCGGCAAGCGCAATGGCAAGTCGTTCTTCCAGCTGATGGACTTCGTCGCGCCGATGGTGCCGATCGGCCTGGGCGCCGGGCGCATCGGCAACTTCATCAACGCCGAGTTGTGGGGCAAGGCGACCGACGTGCCGTGGGCGATGGTGTTCCCGCCGTTCAGCGATCCGGCGCAGTTGCCGCGCCACCCGTCGCAGCTGTATCAGTTCGCCCTCGAAGGCGTGGCGCTGTTCCTGATCCTGTGGATCTTCTCGCGCAAACCGCGCCCGACCATGGCGGTCTCCGGCATGTTCGCGCTGTTCTACGGCATCTTCCGTTTCATCGTCGAGTTCGTCCGCGTCCCGGATGCTCAGCTCGGCTACTTGGCGTGGAACTGGCTGACCATGGGTCAGGTGCTCTGCGTGCCGATGATTGTCGGCGGGCTGTTGCTGATCTGGCTGGCCTATCGTCGCGCCCCGGCAGCGCCGCTCGCGCCGACGGCTTAAACTACGAACCCCGGCGCGCGACGCCGGGGCTCCAAGGACACAGGTACCTCATGAAGCAATATCTCGAACTGGTCTCGCACGTCATTCAGAACGGCACCAAACAGGCCAACCGCACCGGTATCAACACCATCAGTTTCCCGGGAGCGATGCTGCGTTTCGATCTGCAGGAAGGCTTCCCGGCGATCACCACGCGCAAAATGGCCTTCAAATCGGCCATCGGCGAGATGTGCGGCTTTCTGCGTGGCGTGAACAACGCCGCTGAATTCCGCGCGCTGGGCTGCAAGGTCTGGGACCAGAACGCCAACGAAAACGCGCAGTGGCTGGCCAACCCGTTCCGTCAGGGCGACGACGACCTCGGTGAAATCTACGGCGTGCAATGGCGCAAGTGGCCGGCGTACAAGCAGATCCCGCTGAGCAACACCGCTGCCATCGAACAGACCCTGAGCAACGGCTACAAGCAGATCGCTCAGGGCGAAGAAGACGGCCAGGCCTACGTCGTGCTGTACAAGGCGATCGACCAGGTACGCAAGTGCGTCGACACGATCATCAAGGATCCGGGCAGCCGCCGCATTCTGTTCCACGGCTGGAACGTCGCCCAGCTCGATGAAATGGCCCTGCCGCCATGCCACCTGCTGTACCAGTTCCACCCGAACGTCGAGACCAAAGAGATCTCGCTGACCCTGTACATCCGCTCCAATGATCTGGGACTGGGCACGCCGTTCAACCTCACCGAAGGCGCCGCACTGCTGAGCCTGATCGGTCGCCTGACCGGTTACACGCCGCGCTGGTTCACCTATTTCATCGGCGATGCGCACGTCTACGAAAACCACCTGGACATGCTCAACGAACAGCTCAAGCGCGAGCCGTTTGCCATGCCGAAACTGAAAATCTCCGACCGCGTGCCGGAGTTTGCCAAGACTGGTGTGTATCAGCCGGAATGGCTGGAGCTGGTCGAGCCGAGCGATTTCTCGCTGGAAGGCTATGAGCACCATCCGCCGATGACCGCGCCGATGGCGGTCTAAACCACACCGCAATATCCCTGTGGGAGCGAGCCTGCTCGCGAAGAGGGCGTGTCAGTCACAGATGTGTCGACTGATACACCGCTTTCGCGAGCAGGCTCGCTCCCACATTTGTTTTTGCGGTGTGCTTAGTGGCCGTGGCTACGGCCGACGTGGGAATGCTCAACTTCGGTCGCGACAACCCCGCCACTCACCTCCAGCCGCTGCAAGATCCCGCATTGATCCGCATCCGGCCCTTCGCCACAGCGTTGGCGCAGGTCGAGCAGTTGTGTCTGCAAGGCCAGCAAGCCATCAATCCGCGCCTTCACATGCTGAATATGTTCGTCGATCAGCGCATTGACGCTCTCGCACTGATCCTGCGGGCTGTCGCGCAGGGCGAGGAGGCTGCGGATTTCTTCGAGGGTCATGTCGAGGGTGCGGCAGTTGCGGATGAAGGTCAGGCGCTCGGCGTGGGCCTGGGTGTAGACGCGGTAGTTGCCGTCGCTGCGCGCCGGTTCCGGCAGGAGGTTTTCGCGCTCGTAGTAGCGGATGGTTTCAACCGCACAGTCGGTGAGTTTCGCCAGTTCGCCGATCTTCATGACCGCCATCTCCAAAAGGGTGCTTGACCCTATAGTGGCTACAGGGTCTTTACTTGGCAACAGGCACCTTCATGGACGCGACCAATGAGCGATTCCCTGCACACCCACAAGCGCGGCGACGGTCACGATCACAGTCATAAATTGCAGCCCGTGCATAAACATGCGCATGGCGGCGATTCCTGCTGCTCGTCAAAAGCCGCCGCACCTGCGCGGGTGCAACTGAGCGAAAAGACCAGCGCCGACGCGCGCCTGAGCAGCTTCCGCATCGAGGCGATGGACTGCCCGACCGAGCAGACCCTGATCCAGAACAAGCTCGGCAAACTGGCCGGGGTGCAGCAACTGGAATTCAATCTGATCAACCGCGTACTTGGCGTGACCCACAATCTGCCGGGCACCGAGCCGATCACCGAAGCGATCAAGTCCCTCGGCATGCACGCCGAGCCGCTCGAGGCGGGTGTCGACGCGCCGGCACCGGCTGCGGTGAAAAAACACTGGTGGCCACTGGCGCTGTCCGGCCTGACCGCGCTGGGCGCCGAAGTCATTCATTTCACCAGCGCCGCGCCGGACTGGGTGGTGGCAGTCGTTGCGCTGGTGTCGATCCTCAGCGGCGGCCTCGGCACTTATAAAAAGGGCTGGATCGCCCTGAAGAACCGCAACCTCAACATCAACGCGCTGATGAGCATCGCCGTGACTGGCGCGATTCTCATCGGCCAGTGGCCGGAAGCGGCGATGGTGATGTTCCTCTTCACCGTCGCCGAGCTGATCGAGGCACGCTCGCTGGATCGTGCACGCAATGCGATCAGCGGCTTGATGCAGATGACCCCCGAGCAAGCCACGGTCTTGCAGGCCGACGGCAACTGGCGCGAACAAGAGGTGAAAAGCGTCGATCTCGGCGCCCGCGTGCGGGTGAAACCCGGCGAGCGCATCGCGCTGGACGGCGCGGTGGTCAGCGGCAGCTCGACCATCGACCAGGCGCCGATCACCGGCGAAAGCCTGCCGGTGGAAAAAACCGTCGGTGACAAAGTCTTCGCTGGCACCATCAACCAGGCCGGTTCGCTGGAATACACGGTGACCGCTGCGGCGAACAATTCGACCCTGGCGCGGATCATTCACGCCGTCGAACAGGCCCAGGGCGCGCGGGCACCGACGCAGCGCTTCGTTGATCAATTCTCGAAAATCTACACCCCGGCGGTGTTCGTCTTCGCCTTGGCCGTGGCGATCATCCCGCCGTTGTTCATGGGCGCGGCGTGGTTCGACTGGATCTACCGCGCGCTGGTGTTGCTGGTGGTTGCCTGCCCGTGCGCACTGGTGATTTCCACCCCGGTGACCATCGTCAGCGGCCTCGCGGCGGCGGCGCGCAAGGGCATTCTGGTCAAGGGCGGCGTGTATCTGGAGGGCGGCTTCAAGCTTGATTATCTGGCGCTGGACAAGACCGGCACGATCACCCACGGCAAACCGGTGCAGACCGATTACCTGTCACTCGACCCGACGGCCGATGCCAGCGCACCGGCAATCGCCGCCGCGCTGGCCGGGCGCTCCGATCACCCGGTGTCGCTGGCGATTGCCAACGCCGCTGTGGATAAAAACCTCGCCGCGCTGACTGTGGATAACTTCGAGGCACTGGGCGGGCGCGGTGTTAAAGGTGACATCAACGGCCAGACTTATCACTTGGGCAATCATCGTCTGGTCGAAGAGCTCGGCCTGTGCTCACCGCAGCTGGAAGAGAAGCTGTTCGCCCTGGAAAAGCAGGGCAAATCCGTGGTGTTGCTGCTCGACAAATCAGGCCCACTGGCACTGTTCGCCGTGGCCGACACGGTCAAGGAAACCAGCCGCGAAGCGATTCGTCAGTTGCATGAACTCGGGGTGAAAACCCTGATGCTGACCGGCGACAACGTCCACACTGCCGAGGCGATTGCCGCCCAGGTCGGCATCGACGAGGCGCGCGGCGATTTGCTGCCGACCGACAAGCTGCAAGCCATCGAAGATCTGTACAAGCAGGGCCACCGGGTCGGTATGGTCGGCGATGGCATCAACGACGCCCCGGCACTGGCCCGCGCCGAGATCGGGTTCGCCATGGCCGCCGCCGGCACCGACACCGCGATCGAAACCGCCGATGTCGCCCTGATGGACGACGATCTGCGCAAGATCCCTGCGTTCATCAGCCTGTCGCGCAACACCGCGAGCATCCTGAAACAGAACATCGCACTGGCGCTGGTGATCAAGGCGATCTTTCTTGCGGTAACCTTTGCCGGGCTCGCCACCATGTGGATGGCGGTGTTTGCCGATATGGGTGTGAGCCTGCTGGTGGTGTTCAACGGTTTGCGCCTGCTGCGCAAATAAACGTGAGGGATGGTTGTGCTGAGTGCCGAGCTGAAAGCGTTTTACATGGTCGCCCGCCTGGGCAGCATTACGCTGGCGGCGAAAAAACTCGGCCTCAGCCAACCGACCGTGACCACGCAAATCCGCAATCTGGAGAGTCAGTATTCGGTGGAACTGTTCTACCGTGGCGGGCGCCGCTTAAGCGTCAGTGACGAAGGCGCGCGCTTGCTGCCGATGGTCAAGACCCTGTTGCAGCAAGAGGCGGACATCGAGTTTTTCCTGCGCAACAGCGGTCAGGTGCAGGGCACGCTGCGCATTGCCGCGACGGCGCCGTATTACATCCTCGATCTGGTGAAGACCTTCCGCGAGCGTTTGCCGCAGGTGGAAGTGTCGGTGGAAATCGGCAACTCGCAGCAGGTCCTGGAAGCGCTGGAGGATTACCGCGTGGATGTCGCGGCATCGTCGCAGTTGCTCGACGATGCGCGGTTGATTCGCCGGGTACTCGGCACCGATCCGCTGGTGCTGGCGGTGCATCGCAATCATCCGTTGGCCGCGCAGGAACATGTGACGCTGAACGCGCTGGCCGGGCATACGTTGTTGATGCGCGAGCCGGGTTCGACCACGCGGCGGTTGACCGAAGAGTTGCTGGCCAGCGCCGGAGTGAGCTTCGGGCCGCTGCTGGAAATCGGCAGCCGTGAGTCGATCCGCGAAGCGGTGCTGCGCAATATCGGCATCAGCATCATTGCCCGGCAGGAAGTGCCGCATGATCCGCAATTGCGCGTGCTGACCATCGAGAATGCGCCGCAGATTCCGGAGTATCTGTATTGCCTCAAAGAGCGCAAGGGTGCGCGGTTGCCGGCGGCCTTTTTGGGGCTCGCACAGGAAATGTCCCCGGCCTGAAGATGATCGTTCCCACGCGGAGCGTGGGAACGATCTGCAGTGAACCAAAATCCCCGAATACCACTATCAGCCGTTTTTGCCTCGCTGCCACATGACGGACGCATTACAACTCTAGGATTGGCCTCATCCGTTTGATGAGGCCTGTCCATGAATCCTGCCATCGCAACTGCCCTGACCAACCCCGGCGCGCCGATGAAAGTGCGCGGCGTGCACAAGCGTTTCGGCGCGTTCACTGCGCTGGATAACGTCTCCCTTGATGTCGCCGCCGGCGAACTGGTGTGCCTGCTCGGTCCATCGGGCTGTGGCAAGACCACGTTGCTGCGCTGCATCGCCGGGCTGGAGCAGCAGGACAGTGGCGAGCTGTACCTGGGCGATCGCGATGTCTCGCACCTCGCCCCGCAAGCACGGGATTACGGGATTCTGTTCCAGTCCTACGCGCTGTTCCCGAATCTGACGGTCGAGGCGAACATTGCCTACGGCCTCGCGGGCAGCGGCCGCGATGAAGTGCGCCGGCGAGTCGGTCAGATGCTGGAACTGGTCGGTCTCACCGGCAGTGAGAAAAAGTACCCGGGCCAATTGTCCGGCGGTCAGCAACAGCGGGTCGCGCTCGCTCGCGCATTGGCGCCGGCGCCGTCGCTGCTGTTGCTCGATGAACCAATGTCGGCCCTCGACGCGCGGGTGCGCGAGCATCTGTGCACCGAGCTGCGTCAGCTGCAACGCAACCTCGGCATCACCACGCTGATGGTCACGCACAATCAGGACGAAGCGATGCTGATGGCCGATCGCATCGCGGTCATGAATAACGGCCGCGTCGAGCAGTACGCCACGCCGCAGGAAATCTACAACCGTCCGGCCACGCCGTTCGTGGCCGAGTTTGTCGGCCAGGGCAACTGGCTGCCGTTCCAGCGCAGCAGCGACAGTCACGCCCAGGTCGGCGGGATGAATCTGCGTCTGGCCGAGGGCAGCGTGCACGGCGCTTCGGGTCGACTGTTCTGCCGCCCGGAGGCGATCAACGTCAACCCGCTGGTGCACGAAGAGAACCTGTTCCCGGCCAGGGTTCGCGAAATCACTTTTCTCGGCAACCGCTGCCGGATGAGCTTCGAACTTGATCAATTGCCGGGCCACGCGCTGCTCGCCGAGCTCGCGCCAGAAGCCATGCCGCGCCTCGGCGCCCAGCAGATCATGGTCGCCTTGCCGCCGCGCAGTTTGCAGGTGTTCGCCTGATGAACAGCAACCTCGCGCTGCCGCTACCGCACAAGCAGGTGCGACAGTCCTCGAAAGCCGAGATCGGCGATCGCCTGTTCGTGCTCGGCGGCAAAATCCTCCTGCTGGTGTTGCTCGGTCTCGCGGTGCTGCTGCCGTTGCTGGCGATCTTCTGGCGCGGTTTCAGCAATGACGCCGGGCAGGGCGGTGGCTGGCTCGCGGCGAAGGAGTTGGTGACCAGCGCCAATTTCCACTGGTTGCTCGGCAACAGCCTGAAAGTGTCCCTCAGCGTGGCGGCCATTGTCGTACCGCTGGCCTACCTGTTTGCCTACGCGCTGCAACGCACGCTGATTCCGGGCAAAGGCATCTGGCGCGGGATCTCCCTGCTGCCGCTGATGGCGCCGTCGATGCTGCCGGGAATTGCGCTGGTCTATCTGTTCGGCAATCAGGGCATGCTGCGTGGGCTGCTCTCGGACAATATCTACGGGTTCTGGGGCATTGTGCTGGGTGAGGTGATCTACACCTTTCCCCATGCGCTGATGATTTTGCTCTCGGCATTGTCGCTGGCCGATGCGCGGCTGTTCGATGCCGCATCAAGCATGGGCGCCAGCCCGGCCAAGGCGTTTCGCAGCATCACCTGGCCGGCGACCCGCCAGGCGGTGTTCGCCGCGTTCTGTCTGGTGTTCACCCTGACTATCACCGATTTCGGTGTGCCGGTGGTGGTCGGTGGCGACTATCAAGTGCTGGCGCTGGAGGCCTACAAAGCCGTGGTCGGCCAGCAGCAATTCGGTCGCGGCGCGTTGATCGGCATGGTGCTGTTGCTGCCGGCGCTGTTCAGTTTCGGTGTCGATGCCTGGTTGCGTCGCCGCCATGGCGACTCCATGAGCGGACGCGCGCAGGTGTTCAAACCGCTGCCGTCCAGGCTGCGCGACGGCTGCTATCTGGCGATCGTTTTGCTGATCAGTGCGGCGTTGATCCTGGTGTTCGGCATGGCGGTGTTTTCGTCGCTGGTGAAGTTCTGGCCGTACAACCTGTCGCTGTCGCTCAACCACTATCAGTTCAACGAGACCGCCGGCGGTGGCTGGCTCGCCTACGGCAACAGTCTGAAGATGGCTCTGGGCACGGCGCTGATTGGCAGCGTGCTGATTTTCACTGGCGCCTATCTGATGGAGAAAACCCGCACTCAGCGCGGGCTGAACCTGGCTTTGCGCATGCTCAGCTTCGTGCCGATGGCGGTGCCGGGGCTGGTGCTGGGCCTGGGTTACGTCTTCTTCTTCAACCTCAGCGGCAATCCGCTGCACGTGCTCTACGGGACGATGACGCTGCTGATCGTCTGCACCATTGCGCACTACCTGACCACCGCACAAATGACCGCGACCACCGCGCTGCGCCAGCTCGATGCTGAGTTCGAGGCTGCGGCGCTGTCGCTGAAGGCGCCGCTGTACCGGCATTACCTGCGCGTGACCGTGCCGATCTGCCTGCCGGCGCTGCTGGACATCGTGCGCTACCTGTTCGTCTCGGCAATGACCACGGTTTCCGCCGCGATCTTCCTCTACAGCCCCGACACCATCCTCGCGGCGGTGGCGGTGCTGAACATGGACGATGCCGGCAACGTCGGCGGCGCGGCGGCGATGTCGACCCTGATTCTGTTCACTTCGGCCGGCGTGTCCTTGCTGCTGGCGTGGGCTTCGCGCGGCTTGCTGCGCCGTTCCCAGGCCTGGCGGCAAACCGCGCCCGGTCACTGATTGCAACTCCGTTCAACTCATCTACAGGAAAACGCTCATGTTCAAGCCTATGGCCCTGGCCGCTGCTGTGCTCGCGACTTTCAGCCTGAATGCCTTCGCGGCAAAAACCGAGTTGACGGTGTACACCGCCCTCGAAGCCGAACAACTGAAGTCCTACAAGGAGGCCTTTGAAAAGGCCAACCCGGACGTCGAGATCAAATGGGTGCGCGATTCCACCGGGATCATCACCGCCAAACTGCTCGCCGAAAAGGCTCGTCCGCAGGCTGACGCGGTGTGGGGCCTGGCCGCGTCGAGCCTGGCGATTCTCGATCAGCAAGGCATGCTGCAAAGCTATGCACCGAAGGATCTGGCCAAGATCGGCGCGAATTACCGCGACGCCGCCAACCCGCCAGCCTGGGTAGGCATGGATGTGTGGGCCGCGACCATTTGCTTCAACACCGTCGAAGCCGAGAAGCAGGGGCTGAGCAAACCGGTCAGTTGGCAGGACCTGACCAAGCCTGAGTACAAGGGCAAGATCGTCATGCCCAATCCGGCGTCGTCCGGCACCGGTTTCCTCGACGTCAGCGCCTGGCTGCAAACCTTCGGCGAGAAACAGGGCTGGGCCTACATGGACGGCTTGCACCAGAACATCGGCCAGTACGTTCACTCCGGTTCCAAGCCGTGCAAACTGGCGGCGGCGGGGGAGTTTCCGATCGGGATTTCCTTTGAATATCCAGCCGTACAGCTGAAACGCCAGGGCGCGCCGCTGGACATCATCCTGCCGAAGGAAGGTCTGGGCTGGGAGATCGAAGCGACGGCGGTGATCAAGGGCACGCCGCATGAAGAGGCAGCGAAAAAACTCGCTGACTTCTCCGCCAGCGCCGAGGCGATGGATCTGTACAAGGAAAACTTCGCAGTGCTCGCCCAGCCGGGGATTGCCAAGCCGCAAACCGAATTGCCAGCCGACTATGAGCAGCGCCTGATCAAGAACGACTTTGCCTGGGCCTCGAAGAATCGCGACGAGATTCTGGCTGAATGGCGCAAGCGGTATGACGGCAAGTCCGAGAAAGTTGTCGCCAAGTAAGATCTTTATCGACTGACAAGGCCCCTTCGCGAGCAGGCTCGCTCCCACAGTTGCAATGCTGTCCCCTGTGGGAGCGAGCCTGCTCGCGAAAGCGGTTTCTCATTCAGAGCACCTCTACATGACACAACCCAAAGACCTGCTCATCATCGGCGCTGGCATCCTCGGTCTGTCCCACGCCTATGCCGCCGCCAAACGCGGCCTGAAAGTCGCGGTATTCGAACGCACAGCCACGCCCCTTGGCGCTTCGGTGCGCAATTTCGGCCAGGCACTGGTCACCGGTCAGCCGCCCGGCACCATGCTCGACCTGGCCAGGGCCAGCCGCGAAATCTGGGGCGACTGGGCGCAACTTGCCGGTGTGCAGATCAAGCGCAACGGTTCGTACCTGTTCGCCCGCAGCGAGGCCGAAGAACACCTGCTCGAAGCCTTCTGCGCCGACCGCGCGGTCGAGCATGGCTACAACGTCGAGCTGCTGCGCGGCGCGGCGTTGCGTGATCTCTATGGCGGCCAGTTCAGCCATCACCGCGCCGCGTTGCACGGTATCGATGATCAGCAGTTGTACTCGCGCGAAGCGATTCCGGCGCTGATCGACTATCTGCGCCGCGACCTCGGTGTCGAGTTTCACTTTTCCACGCTGGTGCGCGACGTCGAGCCGGGGCATTTGCACAGTACCGCCGGCAGTTTTACCGGCAAGCAGATCATCGTCTGCTCCGGCCACGATTATCAGACCCTGCTGGCCGAGCCGATTGCTGCGCTCAATCCGCAGATCTGTCGTTTGCAAATGCTCCGCGCCAGACCGCAGGCCGGTCTCAATCTGCAACACGCCGTGCTCACCGGCCTGAGCTGCGTGCACTACGGCGCTTTCGCCGATCTGCCGGAAGCCGCAGCGGTGCAGGCGCAGATCCTCCGTGAACAACCGCACCTGCACGCTAACGGCATTCACTTGCTGATCAGTCCGACGCCGTATGGCGAGTTGATCATCGGCGATTCGCATCATTACGGCAGCGATGCTTCACCGTTCAACGCCGAACAGGTCGACAACTGGATGCTCGAACTCGCCGAGCAGACGCTGGGCTGCCAGGTGCAAGTGGTCGAACGCTGGCAGGGCGTCTATGGTTCTCGGGGGCCAGGGCCGTTTTCATTCCTGCGTCCGGCACCGGGCCTGAGCGTGGCGCTGATGCACACCGGCGTCGGCATGAGCGTCGGCCCGGCGCTGGCCGAACGCAACATCGCGCAGTTACTGGAGGAGGCATGAATCACGAACAGGTGATCGCCCGGGTGTTCGGCCTGTATGAACGCTTCGGCGCCAGCGATTACATCGGCGAACCGGTGTCGCAGCTCGAGCACATGTCCCAGGCCGCAGAACTGGCCATGGCTGAAGGCTGTGACGATGAAGTGGTGCTGGCGGCGTTCTTTCATGACATCGGCCATTTGTGTGCCGAGGGCGCGGAAAACATGGGCGGTTATGGCGTGGTCAGCCATGAACGGCTCGGTGCCGACTATCTGCGTGAGGCAGGTTTCAGCGAACGGCTGGCGCGACTGGTGGAATATCACGTTCAGGCTAAACGCTATCTGACCTTGCGCGAGCCGGGGTATTACGCGCGGTTGAGTGAGGCGAGTCGCAGGACGCTGGAATATCAGGGCGGGGTGATGAGCGCGGCTGAGGCGGATGCGTTCGAGGCTGATCCGTTGTGTGCGCTGAGTTTGCGCATGCGGCGCTGGGATGAGTTGGCGAAGGAGGTTGCGGTGCCGCTGGTGGATCTGAGTGTGTTAAAGCGCAAGGCTGAGAAATTGTTGTCGGCTGAGTGATTGCAGCCCTCACCCCAGCCCTCTCCCGGAGGGAGAGGGCGCTGATCTCCATGCTTTTCAAACCTGAGTTCGACTGGATATCTCAGGTCGGTGTATGACCCAAGAGCAACACAGTCGGCCCCCTCTCCCTCCGGGAGAGGGCTGGGGTGAGGGGGTAGCGATCTAAAGCTCAAGCACCCGATCAACCAACGCCTCAACCTGCTCCTGCCGCTCCGCCTGATTCAACTTCGCCTGCGGATTGAGCGACGACCACTGCGGATGCGCACGGGCCTTGTTCAGCGCTTCCGGCAACTTGCCTTCGCGCCAGGTCTTGTCCACAGGCGTGGCCACCTGAATGCTGTCCATCGCCGCATGCCCACGCCGATCCAGGGCCAGCAGCAACTGGCGCTGGCGCAACGCCAACAGGCGCAGCACGGCGTCATCCACTGTCAATTCCCGCTGGCCTTTGATCTTGCCGAGCAGGCGACTGCCATAACTGCGCGCGGTTTGCAGTGCGCCACCGGCAATCGCGCCGGCCAGTGCTGCCGCGCCGAGGGTAATCCCGCCGACCAGCAAATCCACACCAGCGCCGGCCGCCGCACCGGCAGCAATGCCGCCGCCGACGCGCACGCCGAGTTGTTTCAGGGTTTCCGGGTTGAACAGGTCATCGCCCCAGCGCCCGTCGAGCAACGGCAAATCACTGGCCGCCGCGTCCTGCGGGCGAAACGCGTAGAGCTTGAGCAACGCCTCAACGCACTTCTGCTCACGCTGGCGTACGGCTTTGCGCAGCTCGCTGATTGCCTGCTGCTCCTGCTCGGCTTCGCTGACCACACTGCGCCGGCACGCGGCGCAGTCGATCAGCAATTCGGCAATCAGGCGTGCGGCGCTTTGCTGACGGGCGAGGCGCTGCGCCTGCTGGTCGGCGATCAAGCGCTCCAGTTGCGGCCGGGCGTTTTCCAATAGTAGGGCGAGGCTCTCGTACAAGCGCCGCTCGCCATCCTCGGGCGGCGCGACGCTGTCGAAACGTACCAACGCATGCAGCCCCAACCGCGCCAGCGCTTCACGCCAATCGGGTTCGCGATGGTTGGCGCTGCTGACGAAATTCAGCACTGGCAGCAGCGGTTTGCCGCAACTGGCGAGCACTTCCAGTTCGTCGCGATACTTGGCCAGCACCGGTTCACGGGCGTCGATCACATACAGCCCGGCGTCGGAAGCGAGCAATTGCCGCAGTACCTTGGCCTCCTGCTCGAAACGCTGGCGCGCCTCGCTGCCGTCGAGAAACCGCGCCAGCCGCGCCGGGCCGTCGAGGCGTTCGCCGGGGCGTTCCAGGCGTTCGAGAAAATCCAGCAGGGCGATCGCATCTTCCAGCCCCGGCGTGTCGTACAGATCGAGCAACGGCTCGCCATCCACCGACAACCGCGCGCCTTCGACATGCCGGGTGGTGCTCGGCCGGTGCGACACTTCGCCGAAGCCGACGTCACGGGTCAGCGTGCGCAGCAGCGAGGTCTTGCCGACGTTGGTGTGGCCGACAACCGCGAGTTTCAGCGGGGCCTTGCGTGCATCAGTCATGTCCGCTCTCCAGCCAGTTCATCGGCGCGCAATCGGCAAACGGCAGTTCCAGCTGTTGCAGCGCCGCGTGCCAGTCACCCAGACGTCGCCCGTCCAGCGCTTCGCCAGGCGGCGCTTGCAGCAGCCAGATGCGAGTGGCGCCGGCATTGCGTGCGAGTTCGGCGATCAATGCGAGGCTGCCGCGATCCGGCGAGCGTCGTGGATCGCAGGCGATGGCCAGCCGCGCCGGCGGGAAGCGACTGAGTTGTTCGAGCAGTTTGTGCCGCGATTCGCGACTGTCGAGGATACCCGCGTTGCCGACGTTTTTCGGCAGCGCGGGTGGCCACGGACGCTGTTCGTCCAACTCGATCGCCACCAGCAGCGCGCCTTCACTGGCCAGTTCGCCGACGTTGCTTTCGACGCGATGCAGTTGCGCCGGCTCCGGGTCGTTGACACCAAGGCGCTCGCTGGTTGGCATCAACCGTTCGCGCAGTTGCGCGTAGCCGGGCAAATTCAGATCCAGGCGCAGCGCGGCTTTGCCGCTGTTCCAGCGCCACAGACAGAACAGCGCGAGCAGCAGGCGCGGCAGCACGCCGTAGACCACCAGCACACCGACCAGCCAGGTCGCCCAGGCCTGTCGCGCGCTTTCAATATCCAGTGCGCCTGCGCCGCTGGCGCGGATCATTTCCTCGGTCGGCACATTGAAGCCGAGCAGCGCCGGCAGATAGCCGAGGGCCTGGGTGACGTGAATAAAGGTGTCGGCACCGAGGATCGTGGTTTCCCAGACAAAGCCGTAGCGCCGCGTGGCCATCAGGGTCAGCAACAGAATCAGCGCGCTGAGCATCGCCAGCAGCCACAGGCCATTGACCAACGCGCCGAGCGCCCAGCGGTTGAGTTTCTTGCGTTGCAGCAGCAACAGCAGGGCCGGCGCCAGTTGCGCGGCTTTGGCATCGCGGGCGAATTTTTCGCTGAGCCACAGCCACAAGCGCCCGAGGGTGGCGCCGTGTTCGCCTGCGAAAATCAAGCCCAGCGCCCAACTCAGCAGCAAAATCAGATTGATCCCGAGCAGACTGCCCAGCGCCCAGAACACATTCACCGGCGTCTGCCCAAGTGCGGCGAAAGCCAGACCGGCGCCGCTGAGCACGGCGAAAATCATCAGCAGCACCAGCGCCAGACGCGCGCCTTGCAGCCAGTGCTTGAGGGCGGCGGTCAGTCCGTCACGCTCGGCCAGCCATAGCGCCCGGCGCGCAATGCGGCTCGGCAGATCGCCGCCAGCGGCGCGGGCCAGACGATTGGCTTCCAGATCGTCCAGCGGCCCCGCGTGTTCTTCGCGCAGGCGGATGGTTTCGGTGAGCCAGAGGTTTTGCAGTGGAGTCAGTTCAGTCACGCGGCGTCCCGTCGCTAAATCGAGCGCTGAGCATAACCGCTGTGGCGCTTATCGGGGTAAGCGCGGCTCTGGTATCCTCGCTGGCATGACTAAATCACTGCCCCTCAGCCTGATCGCAGCCCTCGGTGAAAACCGCGTGATCGGCGTCGACAACAGCATGCCCTGGCACCTGCCGGGGGACTTCAAATACTTCAAGGCGACCACGCTCGGCAAGCCGATCATCATGGGTCGCAAGACCTGGGATTCGCTCGGCCGGCCGCTGCCGGGGCGCTTGAACATTGTGGTCAGCCGTCAGCCTGATCTGCGGCTCGAAGGCGCCGAGGTCTATCCGTCGCTGGAAGCCGCAGTGGCCCGCGCCGAGGAATGGGCGAAAGCCCAGGGCGTTGATGAACTGATGCTGATTGGCGGCGCGCAGTTGTATGCGCAAGGGCTGGCGCAGGCCGATCGGCTGTACCTAACCCGCGTAGCGCTGAGCCCGGAAGGGGATGCGTGGTTTCCGGAGTTTGATCTGAGCGAATGGAAGCTGGTGTCGAATGTACCGAATCCGGCAGAGGGCGATAAACCTGCATATAGCTTTGAGGTTTGGGAGAAAGCCTAACAGCTTCGCGAGCAGGCTCGCTCAGTCGCTGAGAAGCTTAAGCCTGGGCCAACTCTGCGTGCTCATCGGCATCCAGCAGCGCTTTATCCGTCTGCTGCATGACCTGACTGGTAATCGCCCCTGCGGTAATCGAGCCACTCACGTTCAACGCGGTGCGGCCCATATCGATCAGCGGCTCGACCGAAATCAGCAACGCCACCAGTGACACCGGCAAGCCCATCGCCGGCAGCACGATCAGTGCGGCGAACGTTGCGCCGCCGCCAACTCCGGCGACACCGGCCGAACTCAACGTGACAATCGCCACCAGCGTCGCGATCCACAATGGATCCAGCGGGTTGATGCCGACCGTTGGTGCGACCATCACGGCCAACATCGCCGGGTACAGGCCTGCGCAACCGTTCTGGCCGATGGTCGCACCGAACGAGGCAGCGAAACTGGCGACTGACGACGGAATGCCCAGACGACGGGTCTGCGCTTCGATGCTCAGCGGAATGGTCGCCGCGCTGGAGCGGCTGGTGAAAGCAAACGTCAGCACCGGCCAGATCTTGCGGAAGAAGCGCAGCGGGTTGATCCCGGCGGCCGACACCAGCACGCCGTGCACGACGAACATCAGGCCCAGGCCGATATACGAGACCACGACGAAACTGCCCAGCTTGATGATGTCCTGCAGGTTGGAACCGGCGACCACTTTGGTCATCAGCGCCAGCACACCGTACGGGGTCAGCTTCATCACCAGACGCACCAGACGCATCACCCAGGCTTGCAGGGTGTCGATGGCGCTGATCACTTTCTGACCTTTCTCGACGTCGTCCTTGAGCAGTTGCAGCGCGGCAACCCCGAGGAACGCGGCGAAGATCACCACGCTGATGATCGAGGTCGGCTTGGCCCGGGCCAGGTCGGCGAACGGGTTCTGCGGAATGAACGACAGCAGCAATTGCGGCACATTGAGGTCGGCGACCTTGCCGGCGTAGTCGTTCTGAATGGTTTGCAGGCGTGCCATTTCCTGAGTGCCGGCGACCAGACCTTCAGCGCTGAGGCCGAACAGGTTGGTCAGGCCGATGCCGATCAGCGCCGCGATGGCGGTGGTGAACAGAAGCGTGCCGATGGTCAGGAAACTGATCTTGCCCAGCGACGAGGCGTTGTGCAGGCGGGCGACGGCGCTGAGGATCGAAGCGAACACCAGCGGGATCACGATCATTTGCAGCAACTGCACGTAACCGTTGCCGACCAGATCGAACCAGCCGATCGAGGCTTTCAGCACCGGATTGCCGGCACCGTAAATCGTGTGCAGCGCGACGCCGAACGCCACGCCGAGGACCAGTGCGAGCAGGACTTTTTTCGCCAGGCTCCAGGTGGTGTGGCGGGTCTGCGCCAGACCGAAGAGCAGGGCGAGGAACACCAGCAAGTTGAGAATCAGCGGTAGATTCATGAGAACTCCAGTAAAGACTGTGCCAACAGCCATCCGGGGCTGCTGCGAACCGGCAAGCCTAACAGCTTGATTTGCAATGATTTAATACCAAAATGGCTGGGCATCCGTCGTTTTTGGAATAAGCGCGTGTCGTTGTCGGCAATGCATCTGGCGCGCAGGGGACGCAGGCGGTCGCTGACAGGCGAGGGTTGTCACACTGATTTGTTAGCGTCGAACTCTTTGCATCGGGGAGTAGCGCTATGAGAATTGCACGCACGTTGTTGGCTGTAGCACTGGCGGCTGGCCTCGCCGGCCATGCATTCGCCACGGACCTCAAGCACTGGCCGGCGGATCAGGCCAAGGCGCTGGACGCGATGATTGCCGCCAACGCCAACAAGGGTAATTACGCGGTGTTCGACATGGACAACACCAGTTACCGCTACGACCTCGAAGAATCCTTGCTGCCGTTCATGGAAAACAAGGGCCTGATCACCCGCGACAAGCTCGACCCCTCGCTGAAACTGATGCCCTTCAAGGACACCGCCGAGCACAAGGAAAGCCTGTTCAGTTATTACTACCGGCTCTGCGAAGTCGACGACATGGTCTGCTACCCGTGGGTGGCTCAGGTGTTCTCCGGCTTCACCCTCAAGGAGCTCAAGGGCTACGTCGATGAGCTGATGGCTTCGGGCAAACCGGTGCCCGCGACGTATTACGAAGGCGATGTGGTGAAGAAGCTCGACGTCAATCCGCCGAAGATCTTCACTGGCCAGCAGGAGCTGTACAACAAGCTGATGGAGAACGGTATCGAGGTCTACGTGATGACCGCCGCTTCAGAGGAGCTGGTGCGCATGGTCGCGGCGGATCCCAAGTACGGCTACAACGTCAAACCGCAGAATGTCATTGGCGTTTCACTGCTGCTCAAGGATCAGAAGACCGGCGAGCTGACCACTGCGCGCAAACAGATCACTGCCGGCAAATATGACGAGAAGGCCAACCTCGGCCTGGAGCTGACGCCGTACCTGTGGACCCCGGCAACGTGGATGGCCGGCAAGCACGCAGCGATCCTGACCTATATCGATGAATGGAAAAAACCGGTACTGGTCGGCGGCGATACCCCGACGAGCGACGGTTACATGCTGTTCCACGATGTCGATGTGGCCAAGGGCGGCATTCACTTGTGGATCAACCGCAAGGACAAGTACATGACGCAAATCAACGGCATGATGGCCGTGCACGCGGCGGCGCAGGCCAAGGAAGGCTTGCCGGTGACGGCGGACAAGAACTGGGTGATCGTCAAACCGGAAGACATCCAGTAAGCCACGATCGCATGTAGGAGCTGCCGAAGGCTGCGATCTTTTGATCTTGTTTTGGATCGTTCCCACGCTCTGCGTGGGAATGCAGCCCGTGACGCTCTGCGTCACTGGACGCGGAGCGTCCCTTGAGACATTCCCACGCAGAGCGTGGGAACGATCAGCCCCGCACATGGCGGGGCATTTTTGCATCGACGATTTGACGGTTACAGCCCGTCGAGCATCGCTTTGTTGCGCACCGCGCCCTTGTCGGCACTGGTGGCCAGCAGGGCGTAGGCCTTGAGCGCGGTGGTCACTTTGCGTGGACGCACCTCGACCGGTTTCCAGCCTTTCTTGTCCTGCTCGGCACGGCGTGCCGCCAGTTCTTCGTCGCTGACCAACAGGTTGATCGAGCGGTTCGGAATGTCGATCAGCACCTTGTCGCCATCCTGCACCAGACCAATCGCGCCGCCGGCCGCAGCCTCTGGCGAAGCGTGACCGATTGACAGGCCGGAAGTACCGCCGGAGAAACGCCCGTCGGTGAGCAGCGCACAGGCTTTGCCCAGACCTTTGGATTTCAGGTAGGACGTCGGGTAGAGCATTTCCTGCATGCCCGGGCCGCCTTTCGGGCCTTCGTAGCGAATGATGACGATGTCGCCTTCCTTCACTTCGTCAGCGAGGATGCCGCGCACGGCGCTGTCCTGACTTTCGAAAATTTTCGCGTTGCCTTCGAAGACGTGGATCGACTCATCGACCCCGGCGGTTTTCACCACGCAACCGTCCTGCGCGATGTTGCCGTACAGCACGGCGAGGCCGCCTTCTTTCGAATAGGCGTGCTCGAAGCTGCGGATGCAGCCGTTTTCACGATCGTCGTCGAGGGTTTCCCAACGGGTCGACTGGCTGAACGCGGTCTGGGTCGGAATGCCCGCAGGACCTGCCTTGAAGAAGTGATGCACGGCTTCGTCGCTGGTCTGGGTAATGTCCCACTTGGCGATGGCTTCTTCCATGCTGCGGCTGTGTACGGTCGGCAGGTCGGTGTGCAGCAGGCCGCCACGGGCCAGCGAACCGAGGATGCTGAAAATGCCGCCGGCGCGGTGCACGTCTTCCATGTGGTACTTCTGGATGTTCGGTGCGACTTTGCACAGCTGCGGCACGCTGCGCGAGAGACGGTCGATGTCGCGCAGGTCAAAATCGATCTCGGCTTCCTGGGCGGCTGCGAGCAAGTGCAGGATGGTGTTGGTCGAACCGCCCATGGCGATGTCGAGCATCATCGCGTTCTCGAACGCCTTGAAGTTGGCGATGTTGCGCGGCAGCACGGAGTCATCGTTCTCGCCGTAGTAACGCTTGCACAGCTCGACGATGGTGCGACCGGCCTGCAGGAACAGCTGTTCGCGGTCGCTGTGAGTGGCCAGAGTGGAACCGTTGCCCGGCAAGGCCAGACCCAGTGCTTCGGTCAGACAGTTCATCGAGTTGGCGGTGAACATGCCGGAGCACGAACCACAGGTTGGACAGGCGCTACGCTCGTACTCGGCGACTTTCTCGTCAGAAGCGCTGGAGTCGGCGGCGATCACCATGGCGTCGACGAGGTCGAGGCCGTGGGAGGCGAGTTTGGTCTTGCCCGCTTCCATCGGGCCACCGGAAACGAAGATCACCGGGATGTTCAGGCGCAACGCGGCCATCAGCATGCCCGGGGTGATCTTGTCGCAGTTGGAAATGCACACGATAGCGTCGGCGCAGTGGGCATTGACCATGTACTCGACGGAGTCGGCGATGATCTCGCGGCTCGGCAGCGAATACAGCATGCCGTCGTGGCCCATGGCGATGCCGTCATCGACGGCGATGGTGTTGAATTCCTTGGCCACGCCACCGGCGCGTTCGATCTCGCGGGCGACCAGTTGACCCAGGTCCTTCAGGTGCACATGCCCCGGGACGAACTGGGTGAACGAGTTGGCGATGGCAATGATCGGCTTCTTGAAGTCGTCATCTTTCATGCCGGTGGCGCGCCACAGTGCGCGGGCGCCGGCCATGTTGCGGCCGTGGGTGGATGTTTTCGAGCGGTAATCTGGCATGGAGCACTCCGGGCGGCTAATCACGTACTAAAGGGGAGTGAGCTTCTGTTGACCTCTGAAACACCCGAAAAATGGCCGTGTGTCCGGAAGCTGCCGATGACGTTGCGGGATCGCCGCTGGTCTCAGCCTGAGCTCATAAACCCGCCGGGGATGAATGGCGATGAATGAGGCGATTCTACACCGCTGGCGTCGCGAGGGAATGGCGCAAAGCGTTGTTCCCCCGCTGAAGAGGCACGCGGGATGACGACTGGCAGGATCAGTGGTCGCCTCCCGGCATCACCGGATTGCTGCGCAGGTTGCTGACGCGACGGCCAATCACGCTGTTGAGCAACAGCGATACGCCGCTCAACACCACGAAGCCGTAACCCAGCGTCGCTTGCAGGTTGGCCGGGCCGAGGCTGATCAAGGCGCTGACCAGCCCGCCACAGATAAAGATGATGGTGCTGCCGGCGGACGCCGATGCGCCGGCATTTTCGGCGAACAGGCTCATGGCGCGGGAGGTAGCCGGTGGCCGGGAAATGGTCGTGCCCACCGTGCAGATGAGCATTGGAATCAGCACCGTCGCAGCTGACAAATCATGATTGGCGGCCAGATAGAGCATTACCAGTCCCGAGAGCAGGATCAGACTCAGCCCGGTAAAAATCTGCTGTTGCGCATTGATATGCCGGTTCAGCACGCTGGCGAGCACGCCGCCAAAGACATAGGCGGCGCCGTAAATCAGCAGGATCAAGGCGAAATCGTAAGGTGCCATCTGCAGCTGCTCCATGAAGATCAGCGGGGAAATGACTATGAAGGAAAAGTGGCAAGCGAAAGCGAATGCGGAAATCAGCCAGCAGCCGACAAATTCGAAATTGCCCAGGACGCGCTGATAGGACTGGATGAAGCCAAGGCGGGTGGGATCATGAGGAGGACGGCTGTTATCGAGCAATCGCCAGGTCTTGATCAGAACTGCTGCGGCCAGGGCGATGAAGACCCAGAAGCTGCCGCGCCAGCCGAGCGTGGCTTGCAGAAACGTGCCCGCCAATGGTGATACCGAAATGAAGATGCCCGTTGCGGTGACCATCAGGATCCGCAGGCGATCACGCTCGTTGCCTTCGAACAGATCCTGCACCAGTGCCTGGGACAGCACGAAGCAACCGCATCCCAGCGCCTGCATCACCCGGAAAATCAGGAACAGCGTGTAGTCATTGCTCAGCACGCAGCCAAGTGCGCCGAGCAGCGACACGCTCATGCCGGCAAGCAGCAGACCTTTGCGCCCGATCACATCGGACAACGGGCCGATCAATAACTGGGCAAATGCGATGCCCACGGCAAACAGACTGATCGACAGCGCGATGTCGTTTCCCGATCGGCCAAAGTGGGCTGCCAATGCCGGAAAGGAAGGCAGCAGCACATCCAGCGGAAACACCCCAAGCAGGATCATCGCCAGCAGCAGGCTGATTGCTCCGCGCTGTTGTCGGCGGGTGGTTGCACGGCTGTGTTTATCCATCGATCAATCCTGCTTTGGCGAAGAGTGTCTGGTTATGGGGCAATGCAAAGAAGCCGGCCTTGTGCAGGGCCTCCACAGTAGGTTTGCAGCCAACGCGTGCACGGGCGCGGTTGGCCTGCACCGTTGCCGTGCCGCCGACAATCTCCATCACGTCGATCTCGGCAATACCGGCCGAACGCAGGCTTTGTTGCAGCCAGCCTTCATCTGCTTCGAAGAAGATGGAAATGATCTCCACGAGCGTCTTGCTGGCGAACAGGCGTTGACGACTGTTCATCGCAATCCAGAAGTAATGGAAGGCTTCGGCGAAATAGCGGCTGTGCCGGGCTTCGTCGGCAAGGTGATCGCGCAACATGTCACTCACACTGGACACCAGCGTGTCGCGGCAGACCTCCAGCAACTCGCGGGCAATGATGGTTTCCGAGACAAATCCCAGCAGGAACCAGGCCAATGCACGGTTTTTCTCCGGCGTGCGCGCGATCAAAGCGTTCATGCGGCTGATCCGCTTCGGAATGACCGGTCGCCGGGTGATGCCGTAGAGCGCAGCGATCTGCTCGGCAATCTGGTTGGAAAACAGCGCGTGGTAGCCCTCGTCGGTATACAGCTGCAGTGCCGCATGTTTCATCGGTAGCGGTATATAAATGGGCAGTTCGCGGTGCACGATGACTTCCACCGCGCGGTTGACGATGCGGTGTTCGAGCAGGGTGGTGTAGTCGAGGAAATACACCAGATGATTGGCGGTAAGGCGGTGCAGGGTTTCGCGACCTTTGGCCTGGATGGCCGGATGCGCCAGATAGGGCACAAAGGCCGGGGGTAACCAGTAGCGGGTTTGCAATTGCTGCTCGACATCGCCCGGTAATCGATAGTCGTGGACACTGCTGCGTACCGATGCACGGTTCTCCCAGCCTGGAAGCGTGAATTTGAGCGACCATGACACCGGGGCTTCGCTTTCGTCCATAGCCGTGGGAATCATGACTGTGCTCCGCTGAGCAGATCACGCATTTCCTGGCACATGGCCTGGCCATCGCTTTGTCCGCAGCCGACGAAGAACAACGGTTGCTCGGCGCTGTCCGCGATGCCGAGCAGGGTTTCAATCTGTGCGTCGGCAAATGCGCCGGTCAACCAGGTGTTCAACCCCAGCGTCGTCGCTACCAGTTGAAAGGTTTGCGAGAGATGACCGGCTTCGATGAAGGCCATGCGATAGGCACGCGAGTGCTCGTACTTCCACCAGAGACGATCAAACCTTGCAGTGATGAACACGCCCAGTGGCAGGTTGTTGATGAAATGCTGGCCGCCGAGCAATTGACCCAGCTCCGGATCCGGCAGCGCATTGATCCGACTCAGGGCGTGTTCGGCAGGGTGATAGGCGTAGATGCCGGGTTCCAGTCCGCTGACATTTTGCGCCAGGACAAATCCCTCACAGGCGTTCAGTCCGCCGCCGGACGGGCAGCTTCGGCGTGCCTCGAGACCCGGTGCGACCGGATCGTCGTGGGCATTGTCGCGTGGGGGAAGATAGCCGAGGGTCAAATACAGCAGCGTGCCAACCTCATCCAGTGTCACCGCTACACCGGTGTAGGAACGACAGGTTTTGCGCCTCATCAGGGCCTGAGTCAGGCTGTCATCATCAATGGCGCCCGGTACGGGCAGGGTAATCAGGGGCTGCACTGATCGCCGCGCCCGGGTGTCTGCAGGTTCTGGCTTCGCCAGCACTTCGCTGCAGTGCGCCAGATATTGCCTGGACCACTCGTGGATATTCCGAGGCGTATGTGCGCTAGGTATGTTTTGTGTGCCGATGTGATAGATCTTCGACAATTCATCCCAGCCCCAATTCGGGCTGTCTATTTTGGAAGTTGTCAGAATTCCTGCGTCCAGAAGTTGTGTGTCTATTATGTTGTTCGGATCAAATAATTCAGGGTTGTGTATAAGTCTGGCGAGGCGATGGGAGTAATCAAGATCAAGTTCGTGTTGAGTGTGGTTCTTGTAGTTCCAGACAACTTGTCCAGGCGGGCGCGGCAATATAAAAAGAAAAGGATTGATATACATGGGCTCAGGTCACTCGGGAAAAAGTCTGATGGACGCCAGAGTGCCGGCACTCTCCGGCGTCCAGGCTTACTTAGCGGCCGGTGGCTGCAACCAGAAAGGCCAGGTTGGCGAGTTTGTCTGTTTCGAGATAAATGGTTTTCATGATGTGAACTCCTTGTTCGTTGGTAGTTGAGTCGCTTCGTTGCGACAACTTCATATTAGTTTGTAATCGAATATTGGCAAGCGGATATTAAGTAGGAATATTCCAGTAATTTTGTCGGAGTGATCTTTTGCAGGAGGCTTACTGTGTAGGTTTAATTTCCATGATTGACAGGCATGACGAAACTTCCTGCAAGGCAGCGAGAAAGAAGTTGTAGGAAGAGGGCAGTACACTCATGTCGAGTGTGAAAAAACGGGGGAGGGCGCGCAAAAAAAACGGGGAGCTCATTGGCTCCCCGGTGTTCAAGCGCAATCAGCTGTTGGGCAGCAGACGGCAGGTGATGCTTTTGATGTAACGGGTTTCAGCGATGGCCGGATGCACCGGATGATCCGGACCCTGACCGCCACGCTCGAGCATCTGGATATTGCGGTCCAGGTGACGGGCGCTGGTCAGCAGGATGTTCTGCAGATCGTCTTCCGGCAGGTGCATGGAGCACGAAGCACTGACCAGAATGCCGTCCTTGGTCAGCAGGCGCATGGCTTGCTCGTTGAGACGACGGTAGGCGCCTTCGCCGTTCTTCATGTCTTTCTTGCGTTTGATGAAGGCCGGCGGATCGGCAACGATCACGTCGAAGCGCTCTTCGCTGGCTTTGAGTTCCTTCAAGGCTTCGAAGACGTCGCCTTCGATGCAGGTCATCTTGTCAGCGAAGCCGTTCAGCGCGGCATTGCGCTCGACGCCGTCGAGGGCGAATGCAGAGGCGTCGACGCAGAACACTTCGCTGGCGCCGAACGCAGCGGCCTGCACGCCCCAGCCACCGATGTAGCTATAGAGATCAAGTACGCGTTTGCCCTTTGCGTAAGGTGCCAGGCGCGCGCGGTTCATGCGGTGATCGTAAAACCAGCCGGTTTTCTGCCCTTGAATGACCGGCGCTTCGAACTTGACGCCGTTCTCTTCCAGCGCGACCCACTCCGGCACCAGACCGAACACGGTTTCGACATAACGGTTGAGGCCTTCGGCGTCGCGGGCGGCGGAATCATTCTTGAACAAAATGCCGCTTGGCTTGAGCACCTGGGTCAACGCGGCGATCACGTCGTCCTTGTGCGCTTCCATGGTCGCCGAGGCGATCTGCACCACAAGAATGTCGCCGAAGCGATCGACCACCAGACCCGGCAGCAGGTCGGAGTCGCCGTAGACCAGACGATAGAATGGTTTGTCGAACAGACGCTCGCGCAACGAAAGTGCGACATTCAGGCGATGCACCAGTAGCGACTTGTCGAGTGCCAGTTTGATGTCGCGTGACAGCAGACGCGCGCAGATCAGGTTGTTCGGGCTCATGGCGACGATGCCCAACGGCTTGCCGCCAGCGGCTTCGAGCACCGCCTGATCGCCGGCCTTGAAGCCGTGCAGAGGCGTGGCGGCCACGTCGATTTCGTTGCTGTAGACCCACAAGTGGCCGTTGCGCAGGCGACGGTCGGCGTTGGCTTTGAGGCGCAGGCTAGGCAGGGACATGACGTCGCTCCGGAAAAAAGAGCGGGAGTATAGCGTGTTGACGCGTGCTCCGGTCTGGCCTGCGATGAAAAGCGGATGGCCCCTTCGCGAGCAGGCTCGCTCCCACACTTGGAATGCATTCACCTGTGGGAGCGAGCCTGCTCGCGAAAGCGATTTCAGCTCTTATGCAGCCAGTGCGTCAATCAGGGCCTGACTGAACGCCGGCACATCATCCGGTTGGCGGCTGCTGATCAGGTTGCCGTCCTTGACCACTTCCTGGTCGACCCAGTTGACCCCGGCATTGACCAGATCGTCCTTGACCGTTTTGTAGCTGGTCATGGTCTTGCCATTGACCAGTCCTGCCGAGATCAGCAACCAGCTGCCGTGGCAGATCACGGCAATCGGCTTGCCCGCCGAAGCGGCAGTCTTGACCAGATGCTGGGCATCCTGATCGATACGGATGGTGTCGGAATTCTGCACACCGCCCGGCAGCAGCACGGCATCGTATTGATCGACGCTCACAGCCTGGAAAGTGTTGCTGACGGGGAAGTCGTCGGCCGGTTTGTCATGGTTCCAGCCTTTCACCGTGCCAGCCTCGGCGGAAAGGATATCGACCTGCACGCCGGCCTGCTCCAGAGCATCCTTGGGGCCTGTCATTTCGACCTGTTCGAAACCATCGGTAACCAAAATAGCGACGCGTTTGCCATTGAGGGAAGTTGCCATCGGTAAGCTCCTGAGTCTGTGGAGATTTTGCCTTCGCAGCGGACCGTTGAGGTCCGATGCGCCCTACAGATTCCGAAGCCTGGGCACAGATGAAAGTTCCGACGATGTGCCCATCGGTGTGTCGCCCTGCCGTTTCAGCGGTTAGAATCGCCGCCTGCCCCGGAGTGTGTACTTATGTCCCAAGAGCTGACCACCGAACAGATTCAACAATCGCTGCAAGGCATCAGTGTGCCGGCGCAACCGCAGATCATGGTGGATCTGCAAATGGAGCAGTACATGCCCGACCCGGACCTGGAGGTGATCGCCAAGCTGATCTCCCAGGATCCCGGCCTGTCCGGCGCGCTGCTGAAAATCGTCAACTCGCCGTATTACGGCCTGAGCAACAAGATCACCTCGATCCAGCGTGCGGTGAACCTGTTGGGCAGCCGCTCGATCATCAACCTGATCAACGCGCAGTCGATCAAGGGCGAGATGAACGACGACACCATCGTCACCCTCAACCGTTTCTGGGACACCGCGCAGGACGTGGCGATGACCTGCCTGACCCTGGCCAAGCGCATCGGCACCCAGGCCGGTGACGAAGCCTATGCGTTAGGGCTGTTCCACGATTGCGGCGTACCGTTGATGCTGCAGCGTTTCCCCAACTACATGACCGTACTGGAAGAGGCCTATGCCAGCGCCAGCCCGGAATGCCGTGTGGTCGATACGGAAAACCGTGTGTTCAACACCAATCACGCCGTGGTCGGTTACTACACTGCCAAGTCCTGGCGCCTGCCGGAGCATGTCAGCGCCGCCATCGCCAACCACCACAACGCGCTGGCGATTTTCAGCGACGAATCGTCGAAGAACAGCCAGCTGAAAAATTTGCTGGCGATTCTGAAAATGGCCGAGCACATCTGCGCCTCGTATCGGGTGCTGGGCAACCAGACCGAAGATTTCGAGTGGAACGCGGTCGGCCCGTTGGTGCTCGATTACGTCGGTCTGTCGGACTACGACTTCGAAACACTCAAACAAACGATTCGCGACCTCGGCGCGCATTGATCCGAGGACACCATGCCTGAACTGCCGGAAGTCGAAACCACCCGTCGCGGGATCGCCCCGCACCTGGAAGGCCAGCGTGTCAGCCGCGTCATCGTCCGCGACCGGCGCCTGCGCTGGCCGATCCCCGAAGACCTCGATGTGCGCCTGTCCGGGCAGCGCATCGTGCTGGTGGAGCGGCGCGCCAAGTACCTGTTGATCAACGCCGAGATCGGCACACTGATCAGCCATCTGGGCATGTCGGGCAATCTGCGTCTGGTCGAGGCCGGGTTGCCGGCGTTGAAGCACGAGCACGTCGACATCGAACTGGAATCGGGTCTGGCCCTGCGCTACACCGACCCGCGACGGTTCGGCGCGATGCTGTGGAGCAACGACCCGCTCAATCACGAACTGCTGATTCGCCTCGGACCGGAGCCGCTGACCGATCTGTTCGATGGCGAAAGATTGTTCAAGCTGTCACGCGGGCGCTCGATGGCGGTCAAGCCGTTCATCATGGACAACGCGGTGGTGGTCGGGGTGGGCAATATCTATGCGACCGAAGCGCTGTTCGCCGCCGGCATCGACCCGCGCCGCGAAGCCGGGAGCATTTCCCGCGGGCGTTACTTGAAACTGGCGATCGAGATCAAACGCATCCTTGCCGCCGCCATTGAGCGTGGCGGCACGACATTGCGCGATTTCATTGGCGGCGACGGTCAGCCCGGCTATTTCCAGCAGGAACTGTTTGTCTACGGCCGGGGAGGACAGCTCTGCAAGGTCTGCGGCACCGGATTGCGCGAAGTGAAGCTCGGTCAGCGTGCCAGCGTGTTTTGCCCGCGCTGCCAGACCTGAAAAAATCCTTGGGTCTATAGTGAGAAGTCTCACTGTTCAGCCCGAAGGATCGTGCCATGAAACTCCTGCAAGTCTTCTTCGTCACGCTGCTGTTGTGTTCCAGCTTGGCCGTTCAGGCCTCGGAAAACGGCAGCGGTGACCCGCGATACACCATCCAGAATCCCCCGGCGTACGCCATGCTTGGCGACCTGCTGATTGCCCGACCTTTGCTGGTGGTGGCCACGGTGATCGGTGCGGGAGCGTTTGTGGTGTCGTTGCCGTTTACCGCGCTCGGCGGCGGTGTTGGCGATGCCGGTCAGGCGCTGGTGGTAGACCCGGCGAAAGCAGCGTTTGTGCGGTGTCTGGGGTGTACGGGGGAGGGGTTCGAGCAGCGCGAGTGAGCTGATCGGGTTTCAGGGGTGTGGCTGATGGCCCATTCGCGAGCAGGCTCGCTCCCACAGGAGAATGCATTGCAAATGTGGGAGCGAGCCTGCTCGCGAAGAGGGCCGGACGGGCACTGAAGAGATCAGGCCTTGCCGGTAATCTTGCGGTACTTCTCCATCAACTGTTCTTCAGTTTCCGGATGGGCTTCGTCCAGTGGAATGCAATCCACCGGGCAGACCTGCTGGCACTGCGGCTCGTCGTAGTGGCCGACGCACTGGGTGCACAGGTTCGGGTCGATCACGTAGATCTCTTCGCCTTGGGAAATGGCGGCGTTCGGGCACTCGGGTTCGCAGACGTCGCAGTTGATGCAATCGTCGGTGATGATCAGGGACATGCTAACTCCAGCCGGGGCGGCAGGCCCGGGCGCTATAAATCAATGCGCGCAATTGTGCCGCATTGAAGCTCGCAGTGCACGCGGGGGCGATCAAGGGCACTCTTTGGCTGCGATCCAAAAACGAAAGGATCGCAGCCTGCGGCAGCTCCTACTTCTTGAAGCGCAGGGTCAGCGCGTCGGCCACGGCCGGGTGGACGAACTTGCTGATATCGCCGCCCAGCGCGGCAATCTCCCGCACCAGCGTCGAGGAAATGAACGAATAACGCTCCGACGGCGTGAGAAACAGGCTCTCCACATCCGGTGCCAGTTGGCGGTTCATGTTGGCCAGCTGGAATTCGTACTCGAAGTCCGACACCGCGCGCAGACCACGCAGGAACACATTGGCGTTCTGCTCTTTGGCGAAATGCGCGAGCAGCGTCGAGAAACCGACCACTTCCACGTTAGGCAGGTGTTTGGTGACCTCGCGAGCCAGTTCGACCCGTTGTTCCAGCGGGAACAGCGGGTTCTTTTTCGGGCTGGCGGCGACCGCAATGATCACGTGATCGAACAGGCGCGAGGCGCGTTCGACCAGATCGCCATGGCCCTTGGTAATAGGGTCGAAGGTACCTGGGTACAACACTCGGTTCATCGCGTCGTCCTGGCGGGAGTCCGTTGGGGAGTCGGATGGTATCGCAGCCTTCCCGGTCGGCCAAGTCGCCTGTTGGGTAAGAAAGCACTATAGACGATGGGAATATTCTGCTTTTTCATGGATTTTTCAGTCGGTCAGCCAAGGCTGTCGCCAGTTGCGCGGTCAGGCCATACACCGACAACTGCGGGTTGGCGCCGATGCTGGTGGGGAACAGCGAGCCGTCGTGAATCGACAGATTGCGCAGTTGATGATGGCGACCGAGGCTGTCGGCGACCGCGCTTTTCGGATCTTCACCCATCGCACAACCACCCATCACGTGGGCACTGCCCAGTCGCGTGCGGTACAGCTCCAGGCTCAATCCGTCGATCAGCGAGCGCGCCTCAGCCAGTGTCTTCACATAGCGACCGTCGGCGTGCATCGGCATGACCGATTGCGCGCCGCCGGCGAACTGGATTTCGGCCATGACGTGAAAGGCCCGGCGCAAACCGTCCCAGGCGTACTGCGAAACCTGATAGTCGAGCACCGGCGAGCCGTCGCCGCGCAGCTCCACCGAGCCACCGCTGCTGTCCGGGTGGAAGCCATCGCGCAGCAGCGCCAGCATTGCGTGGGTGTGCGGCAGGTCGGCCATGTGCCGGGCGTTCTCCCGGCCGAAACCACCCAGCAGCGTGGCCGCCAGCGCCGGGTGCAGCGGCGGCACTTCGAGTTTGAAAGCCATCGGCCCAGTGGTGCCGTCCTTCCACTGAAAATGGTCGGAATAGATCGACTGCGGCGCGCCGTAAAACGGATTGACCACCTCGGCGAAACGCGCGGCGGACATGTTCACCGGATGCAGAAAAGTACGCTTGCCCACGCGCTCATGCGGATCCGGTGCGTCGGAGCGCAGCAACAGCGCCGGGCTGTTGATGCCGCCGCCGGCCAGCACGTAATGCCGCGCCTTGACGGTGATGCTGCGCCCGGTCGGCTCGACGCAGCGTTCGTCCATCGCCACGCAATGCAGCCCGGTAACCTTGTCGCCACTGATCAGCAGCTTCTCCACCCGCGCCAGATACAGCAGCTCGCCGCCCTTTTCCAGCGTCGCCGGGATGGTCGTGACCATCATCGATTGCTTGGCATTGCTCGGGCAGCCCATGCCGCAATAGCCGAGATTCCAGCAGCCGCGCACGTTGCGCGGGATTACGTGCCAGCTGTAGCCGAGTTGCTCGCAACCTTTGCGGATCACGTCGTTATTGGCGTTGGGTGGCACCATCCACGGCGCGACCCCGAGGCGCTGCTCCATTTTTTCGAACCACGGCGCCATCTCTGCCGGGCTATGGCCTGTGACGTTGTGCTCGCTGGCCCAGTGTTCGAGGGTCGGCTCGGGCGTGCGGAAGCTCGAGGTCCAGTTGATCAGCGTCGTACCGCCGACCGCGCGGCCCTGCAGGATAGTGATCGCGCCGTCCTTGCTCATGCGCCCGATGCCTTCCTGGTAGAGGCTGCTATAGGCCTCGTCTTCGAGCAGTTTGAAATCCGAGCTGGTCTTCAGCGGGCCTTCTTCGATCAGCAGGACTTTGTAGCCGGCCGCGCTGAGGATCTCTGCCGTGGTGCCGCCGCCGGCGCCACTGCCGATGATCGCCACGTCGGCTTCGAGGGTGAGGTCGTCGCTCAGTTGCGCGCCGTTGTAGGTTTTCCAGCCTCGGGCGAGGCCTTCGCGGAAGGGATCGGGTACGGGCATCGGTCAGGTTCTCTTTATTATTCTGGATGCTGAGGTGATGCAGCAGGCCCCTTCGCGAGCAGGCTCGCTCCCATAGGGGGATGCATTTCAAATGTGGGAGCGAGCCTGCTCGCGAAGGCCGCGCCCTGGTTTCAGACCTTCGGCGGACCGGGATAACCGCAGTGAGCCCAGGACTCGGCGCGGGTGTACCAGGCCATCATCACCATCTGCTGCAACGAGCTATGGCCCATGCGCAGCAAGCTCAGTGAACTGTTCTCCCAGCGTTCAAGGAAATGCCGCATCGCTTCAGGGCTGGCGTTTTCCCAACTGCCCCAGATACCGGTGAGCGGGCCACGGGTCACGGCCATGCCGAGCACATCGAAGAGTTGCCGAGTGAGCTTGAGCATTTCCAGCGACAGGTGATCGAGGCTGTAGTCCAGCGACTTCAGCGTGCCGTCTAGCGCTGCGGGCATTTCCCCGGCGGCGACGGCGCCGTCGAGCATCACCGGGATCAGCGCGCGCAGGAACAGCAGATCGCCGTCGCGCAAACTGACGAAACCGTTGGCGCTGACGCTCGACGAGCAGCCAGTGAGGCTGGCGCCAAGGCCGGCGGTGGCGAGAAACGCGCTGGCGCCGAGGCTGAATTTCAGCAGGCTACGGCGCGACAGGGCAGGTGTTTCGGTCAGGCTTGGGTGCATTGTTTTTATTACCCGGCGTCGACGAACGTTTAGCGAATGAACAGCTTCTGAATCAGTTTCTGAATCGATGTGCCGTAGGGCGGGTAGATAAGCCGGGCCGCGTTGAAGCGCTGTTTGATCAGCACGCCCTTGGCCTTGCTGAAGGTCAGGAAACCTTCGTGGCCGTGGTAATGGCCCATGCCCGAGGGGCCGATGCCACCGAAGGGCATATCGTCCTGAGCGACATGCAACAAGGTGTCGTTCAGGCATACGCCGCCGGAATGGGTCTCGTGCAGTACGCGATGCTGTTCGCGTTTGTCGTAGCCAAAGTAGTAAAGAGCCAGAGGACGAGGCCGCTGATTGATGTAAGCGAATGCCTGCTCCAGATCGCGATAAGGCACGATTGGCAGCAATGGGCCGAAGATTTCGTCCTGCATCACCGTCATCTCATCGCTGACATTGAGCAGCACGCTGTGCGGCATGCGTCGGCCCTGGCCTTGTTCGAACAGTGGGATCAGCAGCGCGCCCTTGCTGGTCGCGTCGCTGACGTAACCGTTCAGTCGGGCCATCTGGCGTTCGTTGATGATCGCGGTGTAGTCGGCGTTGTCGGCCAGTGTCGGGTAGAAGCCTTTCACAGCCTGACGGTAGGCCTCGACGAAGGCGCCGACGCGGTCTTCCGGCACCAGCACATAGTCGGGCGCGACGCAGGTCTGCCCGGCGTTGAGGGTCTTGCCGAAGGCGATGCGTTCGGCGGCGTCCTTGAGCGGTACGTCTGTGGAGACGATGGCCGGCGACTTGCCGCCCAGTTCCAGGGTGACCGGCGTGAGGTTTTCCGCCGCAGCGCGCATGACGTGTTTGCCGACGCTGGTGGAACCGGTGAACAGCAAGTGATCGAACGGCAACCGCGAGAACGCTACGCCGACATCCGCTTCGCCCAGCACTACACAAACCAGGTCTTCGGGAAAGATCCGCGCGAGCAGCTCTTTGAGCAACAGGCCGGTGGCCGGGGTCGATTCGCTGAGCTTGAGCATCACCCGATTGCCCGCCGCCAGGGCGCCGACCATCGGCCCTACGGCCAGATACAGCGGGTAGTTCCACGGCACGATCACACCGACCACGCCCAGCGGCTGGTAAACCACCTTTGCCGAAGCAGGCTGGAAGGCCATGCCGACCTTGCGCCGCGATGGCTTCATCCAGTTCTTCAGATGACGGCTGGCGTAGTGAATGCCGTGCAGGCTCGGCATCAGTTCGGCGAGCAGGGTTTCGTCGGCGCTGCGGTGACTGAAATCGGCGCTGATCGCCTCGATCAATGCCTGCCGCTCAGCGCTGAGCAGATCGCGCAAAGCCTTGAGCCATTGCTGACGTTGCGCGGCCGGCGGCATCGGGTTGGCGGCATATGCAGCCCGTTGCGCCTGGAACTGCCGATCGAGGGTTTCAAGAGGCTGTTGCAGGGTTTGCAGGTAGGCAATGTCGGCAGTCATCGCGGGCTCCGGATTTTATTGTAATGGGCACTTTTTAGAGTCTAAGCTCTAGAAAGTCAAACGACTTCCGTGCACGGCAAGGTTTTATCCATTTCCGGTTAGGTCGTAAGATGCGCCGTCTACGCACTCTGAATTAAAGCTCAAGCCATGGCCCCACGAATAAAAACCAGCGAGCGCATCGTTCAGAACAGCCTGGAGCTGTTCAATCAGCAGGGCGAGCGCAGCGTCAGCACCAACCACATCGCCGCGCACATGGAGATTTCTCCGGGCAACCTGTACTACCACTTCCCCAACAAGCAGGCGATCATCGCCGTGTTGTTCAGTGAGTACGAAGCCCTGGTGGACAGCTTTTTGCGTCCGCCTCAGGGCCGCCCGGCGACCGTCGAAGACAAGCGTTTCTATCTCAAGGAACTGCTCTCGGCCATGTGGCGCTACCGTTTTCTGCATCGCGACCTCGAGCATCTGCTCGACAGCGATGCGGAACTGGCCGCGCGCTATCGGCGCTTTTCCCAGCGCTGCGTGATCCAGGGCGCAGCGATCTACGAAGGCTTCGTCGCCGCCGGCATCCTGAAAATGGACCGTGTGCAGATCGAATCGCTGACCCTCAATGCGTGGATCATCCTGACGTCGTGGGGGCGTTTTCTGTGCACCACCCGGGAAAACTCCAACCACCTCAGCGAACAGGCCGTGAAGCGTGGCGTGTATCAGGTGTTGGTGCTTGAGGCAGGGTTTGTCACCGATCAGGCGCGGGATGAAGTCAACGCACTGTTCGACGAGTTCTATGTGCCGCTGGCGCAGGCCCTTGAAGACGTGAAATAAACCGTTCAGCCGAATTCCACAGGAGCCCGTTATGTCGATTGCGCAGTTGATCAGCCCACAAGCTTTGGACGCTCGCAAAGAGCAGCCGGGGCTGGTGATTCTCGATTGTCGTTTCGCCCTCGAAGATCCGGATTACGGCCAGCGCAGCTACGCCGAAGGGCATATTGCCGGGGCGAGTTTCGCCGATCTGGAACGGGATCTGAGCGGTAAAGTCGAGAAGGGCGTGACCGGGCGTCATCCGTTGCCCGAGCCGGCGGTGTTGATCGAGCGCCTGCAAGCCTGGGGCATCAGCAACGACAGCGATGTGGTTTTGTACGACGACGGCCCGGGTGCGTATGCGGCGCGGGCGTGGTGGTTGCTGGCATGGCTGGGCAAGCGCGACGGCGTGTTCATTCTCGACGGCGGGCTCAAGGCCTGGCACGCGGCCGGCCTGCCGCTGAGCCTGGATCCGCCGAGCGTGACGCCGGGTAACTTCAGTGGGCAGCCGGACATGAGCCTGTTGCTCAGCGCCGAGCAATTGCAGCAGCGCCTCGGCCAGCCAACCCTGACCCTGCTCGACGCCCGCGCCTTGCCGCGCTTCAAGGGCGAAGTGGAACCGATCGATCCGGTGGCTGGGCATATTCCCGGCGCGCAGTGCGCGGCGTTCACCGACAACCTCGGCAGTGATGGACGTTTTTTGCCGGCGGAGCAGCTCAAGCAGCGCTTTGCGGCGAAGCTGGGTGATCGCTCACCGTCGGAACTGGTCGCGTATTGCGGCTCGGGAGTGACGGCGTGTCACAACCTGTTCGCACTGTGCCTGGCTGGGTATCCGCTGGGGGCGCTGTATGCCGGATCGTGGAGCGAGTGGATCAACGAACCGTCGCGCGGCATTGCCACGGGCGAATAAACCCAGCGATCTCCTGTAGGAGTGAGCCTGCTCGCGATGGCGGTATGTCTGTGAGTTAAATGCCAACTGACTCACCGCTTTCGCGAGCAGGCTCGCTCCCACATTGAACCAGGTTGTGCCATGCATTTTCATGCCGACACAAATCCCAGTGGGAGCGAGCTTGCTCGCGAAGGCGTCCTGTCAGGCATTGAATTTCCAGACTGACACACCGCCATCGCGAGCAGGCTCACTCCTGCAAGGGATATGCGGCGCTCAATGACCTAGTGCGGCCAGCCATTGTGGTATGCGCCGCTCCAGGTAATACCCGGGCCGGCGAAACGAGCCGTCGACGAAGCCGACATGACCGCCACGCGCCTGCAATTCGAACCGGGTGCAGGCTGACAACTCGTCGGCTTGCGGCAGGCTATGGGGAAATACGAAGGGATCGTCCGCCGCCTGAATGATCAGCGTCGGCGTGCGGATCTCGCCGAGGTAGTAGCGGCTCGAGGCGCGGCGGTAGTAATCCTCGGCGTCATTGAAACCGTGCAATGGCGCGGTAACCCGGCCGTCGAAATCCCAAAACGTACGCATGTTTTCCAGCGAGCCGAGCGCGGCCAGTTTCGCCAGGCCGTCTTCGCGCCCGTCATGCTGGAACTGGCGCTGCTTGTTTTTGATGTAGGCGACCATTTCGCGCATGAAATGCGCCTGATAAACCCGCGAAAATCCCTGGCCAATCCGGTCTGCGCACTGGTCGAGCCTGAACGGCACCGACACCGCCACTGCGCCGAGCACGCCGCTGTTGCTGCCGGTTTCGCCAAGATGTTTGAGCAGCACGTTGCCGCCCAGTGAATAGCCGACCGCGTACAACGGCGCCAACGGTCGTTTCGCGCGCAGGTGCTGGATGGCTTCGGCAAGGTCTTCGCTGGCGCCGGAGTGGTAGCTGCGCGGCAACAGATTCGGCTCGCCGGAACAACCGCGCCAGTTCAGCGCGACGCTGGCCCAGCCCTGCTCGGCCAAGGCCTTTTGAATGCCCGCCACATAGGGCGAATTGGATGAGCCGGTCAAACCGTGCAGCACCAGTACCAACGGCGCCTCGGCGCTGTGCGGGCCGTGCCAGTCGAGGTCGAGGAAGTCGCCGTCCTCGAGCCACAGGCGTTCGCGTTCGCGCTCGATGTGCACGGTCTTGCGCCACAGCGGACCCCACAGGGTTTGCAGATGCGGATTGCCGAGGCCGAAGGCCGGAACGAAACGCGAGGCGGGAAGCGGGGACGGTGATTGCACGGCAAATCTCGACAGGTCTTGCGTAAAGCGACCGGCGCACAGGGCGGGCTGTCGCTTCTCAACGAAAGCGCCTAACTTGCCACAAAGCCCGGGTCGGCGCGACACATGTCCTCTTCAGCCTGACCGATCGGCGCAACCTCCGGTCCAGGCAGTGGCTGTTGCTCGACACTGGGGCCGACCGTAACCGACACCCAGCGATCAACAGACAAGTGACGGTTCATAGCGAGTTTGATGTCGTCCACCGTCAGCCTCTGCACTTGTTGCATTGTGTAATCCAGATCGAGCGGCAAGTCGTAGCGGTTGATCTCCACGAGTCTGGCCAGAATGTGCCGGTTGCTGGCGCTGGTGAGCACATTTCTGTTGGCCAGCCTGCGCTTGAGGTGCTCGAGTTCCGGGGCGGTCGGCCCTTCCCGAAGAAAATCATTGAGCATCGAGCGCACCAAAGCGACGGTGCTGTCGCTCATGGAGCTACCGGTCTGCAAGGTGACGGTCAGCAACCCGGCGCCACCAGCCCAATTGACGCTGGCGCCATACACGTCATAAACCTGTCCGCGTTTGTGCCGCAGTTCATTCATCAACCGACTGTTGCTGCCTCCGGCGAGAATCTGACTGGCGGCGTACAAGGCGGTGTGATCGGCATGTCGTCGCGGCACGCTGATTTGGGCAAAGGCAATGTGGGTCTGCAGTTGATTCAGTTCCAGGTGACTGGACTGGACGTTTCCGGGTGTTGCCATTGCTGAAGACACCAGCGCGTCAGGAGGCTTGGGCAGGGCATTGCTGATCTGCAGGCTGATCGCTTGTGCCTGGTCCAGAGTGAGGTCGCCGACGAGGGTAATTTGCGCATGTCGGGCAGCGTAATAGCGGCGATGGAAATCCTCCACGGCGGCGCGGGTCACGGCATTGAGGCCCCATTGCGTGCCATAGACCGGAAGGCTGTACGGGCTGTCCGGCGCAAGCAGTGCCTTGATGCTCTGCGAGGCCAGACCCGCGGCATCGCCTTGCTCTGCGATGAGCGCGGCGCGCAGTTCGTCTTTCACTGGCGGCAGGCGCTGGGCGCTGAGCGATGGCTCGCTGAATATTCGCGTCAACAGATCCATCGCCGGTAGGCGCTTGGCCGGATCGCTGAGGCTGCGCAGGGAGAACACGGCGCGGTCGTGATCGATGTCCATTTCCCATTGCGCGCCGAGCCCGTCGAAGGTTTCGACGATGGCGGACAAATCCTTGCCGGGGATACCTTCATTGAGCATGGAAAAGGTCGTGGCAGCCAGGCCCGGCAGGCTACCGTCGCGGGCGCTGCCTGCGGCGAAGCTGACGTGAATATCGAACATCGGCAGATCGCTCGTGCGCACGAACAGCACCTTGGTGCCGGTCAGGGTTTTCCAGCCCCTGATCTGCAATGCGCGCGGCTTGATTTCCAGCGCCTGGACTTCGCTGAGCGATTGCAGGCGCGATGTCCGCGCTTGTTCAGGCTGACCATCAGCGCAAGCCGCCGCAGCCGACAGCCACATCAGGACCAACCCCGTGCGCCTTGAGGACCTGCTCATCGGACGTCCACCTTGCGTACGTGGGCAACGCTGAGACGCTCGGGTGTCAGCCACGTGGCGGCCACTTCGCGGATCTGTTGCGGCGTCACTTTCGCCAATGCAGCTGCATCTTCATCGAGTATTCGCCAAGGCAAGCCGATGGCCTGGAGCCTGGCCAGCTGACGCGCCTGTTCCTGAATCGAATCGCGGGCATACACCTGCTGCGCGATCAGTTGCGTGCGTGCCCGCTCGAGCTCTTCTGCCGACGGTGGTGTGGTGCGCAACGTTTCGATCTGCTCCCACACCCGCGCTTGCGCACCTTCAAGATCGGTCAGCGGCGGATCGGCCAGCTCGGCAGTCAACATCAGCAGGCTGTCGCCGCGCGTCCGTTCGTCGTAGTGAGTGTCGACACGATTGAGAACGCGGTCGGTAAAAATCAGTTTCTTTTGCAGGCGCGCGCCATGTGCGCCGCCGAGTATCGCGTTGATCAGGCGCAGGGCGTGCACGGTGTGCAGGTCTTTGGCCGTGGCCAGTCCGGGCAGATTGAAAGCCATCAGCAACCGCTCTGCTGGGACATGGCGCTGCAAGGTCAGTCTGCGTTCGCCCGGCACTTTCAGCTCCACGGGCCGTAACAGGCGCGGCACGGGACGATTTGCGAGCGCGCCAAAATAGCGCTCGGCCAGCGGCTGCACGTGTGCGAGCGTGACATCGCCGACGATCACCAGTACGGCGTTGCCCGGCGCATAACGGCTTTGATACCAATGGCGAAGTTCCTTGGCGTCCACGTGCTGCAGGTCGTGCATCCAGCCGATGACTGGCATGCGATAGCTGTTGGCGACATGCGCCTGGCTGGTGAAGTGTTCCAGCGCAGCGGCGTCGACATCGTCGTCGATGCGCAGCTGGCGCTCTTCGCGGATGACTGCCAGTTCGGTTTTCAGGTCGTCGACGTGCAAATCAGCAGTCGTCATCAGGTCGGCCATCAGCTCGAAAACCACGCCCAGATAGCGCGGCGACAAGGTCTGGTAGTAGCCGGTGACGTCCTCGGCGGTGAAGGCATTTTCTTCGGCACCCAGGGATTCCAAAAGACGCGAAGCCTCACCGGCGCAGGTCTTGCGGCTGCCTTTGTAGAGCATGTGTTCAAGAACGTGCGATAGCCCGGCTTGCCCCGGCGCCTCGTCTGCCGAGCCGACCTTGAACCACAAATGCGAAGTGACCAGCGGCGCACGGTGATCCTCGCGCACCAGTACCTGCAAACCGTTTTCCAGGGTGAATTGATGAGTCGGCGGGGGCGTGGCGGCCAGCGTCATGAACGGCGCGAGGCCAAGAAAAAGCAGCATCCGGCTGCAGAGCGTATCCATACGCGAAATCCTCAGTGGTTAACGCAGATTGCGGCAACCACTGTGGCGGACTGCGAGGCACTGGGTGCGGTAACTATCTACCGCACGCTAAAGCGCAGTGCGGATGGTTCAGGCGCTGCGCTGCCACAACGCGTAATACACACGACCGGATTTCTGTTCGCGGTGCAGGCGCCAGTTGCCCGGCAGGCCCAGCGTCGATGGCGCTGTTTCGCTTTCCGTGTAGATCCATGAATCGGTGGCCAGCCATTGGCGCTCTTCCAGCAAAGTACAAACCGCTGGTAACAGGTTCTGGTTGAACGGCGGGTCGAGGAACACCAGATCGAACGGCGTCGCGGCCTGGGTTTCCAGGTAGCGCAGCGCGTCGGCGGTTTGTACTTGGCCGTTGCTGCAACGCAAGGTGCCGAGGTGCTCTTTCAGGCTGGAAACTGCAACGTTGCTGGCGTCCAGCGCCTGGGCCGTAGCCGCGCCTCGGGACAGCGCTTCGAGAAACAGCGCGCCGCTGCCGGCGAACGGGTCGAGCACTTTCGCCCCTTCGACATAGGGCGCGAGCCAGTTGAACAGGGTTTCACGCACGCGATCCGGGGTCGGGCGCAGGCCCGGTGCGTCAGGGAAGCTCAGCTTGCGGCTGCGCCACTGGCCGCCAATGATGCGCAGCTGGTTCACGCCGTTGTGCACGTTTTGCACAGGTTTTTTCGGTGCTCGAGTGGCCATTAATGCTCCGGAACCCCGAGCGGTTGCTCGGCAGGTTTATCAGATGGGGCCGGTAACGGCTTTTGCGGCACGGTCGGGCCAGCGGTGACGATGACCATTTTCTCCGTGCTCAGGTGTTTGTTCAGCGCATCGCGGACCTGCTCTACGGTCAGGCTCTGCGACTGCCGCATGAAATCGTCGAGATAGCTCAGTGGCAGATTATAGAAGCCCATCGCGCCCAATTGGCCAACGATGTCGGCGTTGCTCGCGGTGGACAGCGGGAAGCTGCCGGCCAGTTCGCGCTTGGCATCGTCGAGTTCTTTCTGTGTCGGCCCGGTTTTCAGGTAGTCGGCGAGCACGTCCTGCACCAGTTTCAGGGTGCCTTCGCTCATCTCGGCGCGGGTCTGCAGGTTGATCATGAACGGGCCACGGGCCTGCATCGGGCTGAACGCCGAATACACGCCGTAGGTCAGGCCGCGCTTCTCGCGCACTTCGCTCATCAGGCGCGTACCGAAACCACCGCCGCCGAGGATCTGGTTGCCCAGCGACAGCGCGGCGTAATCCGGATCATCGCGATCGATGCCCAGTTGCGCGAGCATCAGGTTGGTCTGTTTCGACGGAAACTCGATGTGGTTGACGCTGGCTTGCGGTTCCTGCGGCGCAGCGATTTTCGCCAGTGCCGGGCCTTTCGGCAGGGCCGAGGAAACCTGATTGGCAATCGCCTCGGCTTCGGCTCGCGACAAATCACCAACCAGCGCAATCACCGCATTGCCGGCGGCGTAGGCCTTGGCATGAAACTCGCGCAATTGCGCCAGGGTGATCTTCGGCACGCTCTGGGCAGTGCCGTCGCTGGAATGCGCGTACGGGTGATCGCCGTACAGACGCTTCATCAGCTCCAGGCTGGCGAGTTTGCCGGGGTTCTGTTTCTGATATTCGAAACCGGCGAGCAGTTGGTTCTTGATGCGCGCGAAGGAATCGGCGGGGAAGGTCGGTTTGCCGACCACATCGGCGAACAGCTTCAACGCCGGTTCACGCTGCTCAGGTGCGCTCAGGCTGCGCAACGAGGCCAGCGCCATGTCCTTGAACGCACCGTTGCCGAAGTCGGCCCCAAGGCCTTCAAAACCCTGGGCGATAGCGCCGACGTCTTTGCCGGCGATACCTTCATTGAGCATGGCGTTGGTCAGCACCGCGAGGCCGGGCGCGTTGCCGTCCTGGCTGCTGCCAGCGGCGAAGATCAGGCGCATATCGAACATCGGCAGCTCATGCGCTTCGACGAACAGCACTTTGGCGCCGTCAGCGGTGTTCCAGGTCTGTACATCGAGCTTGCGGCTGGCCGGGGCCTTGCCGTCGAGTTCGGCCAGCGATTGCAGTTTCTGGCTGGTTTTGGCGTTATCCAGGGCTTCGCTGGCGTGGCTGTCAGCGCCGGGCGACAGATACACGGCCGCCGAGCCGATCACCGCGACAGCAATCAGGCCAAGCAGCATCAGGCGTGGGGTTTTGCGCTCACTCATGAGTCGTCTCCAAAGGCAGGACGTGGGCGACGCTGAGACGTTCGCGGGTGAAATACTTTTTCGCGGCGTTCTGGATGTCTTGCGGGGTCACGCTTTCCAGATCGGCCAGTTCGGTGTCCATCAGCTTCCACGACAGACCGACCGTTTCCAGTTGACCGATCGCGGTGGCCTGGCTGGTGATCGAGTCACGCTCGTAGACCAGGCCGGCGATGACTTGAGCGCGGACGCGTTCCAGCTCTTCGGCAGACGGCGCGGTGGTTTTCAGTTGCTCAAGCAGTTTCCACAAGCCGGCTTCGGCCTGGGCGATGGTCTTTTTCTTCTGCGTATTTGGCGTGGCCGACAGGGTGAACAGGCTGTCACCACGGGTGTAGGCGTCATAGTCCGACGAGCCGCCGGAGACCAGCTCTTCGCCACGTTCCAGCTGCGTAGGGATGCGCCCGCTGTAGCCGCCATCGAGCAGCGCGGAGATCAGGCGCAGGGCGTTGACCGAGCGTTTGTCTTCAGCGGTAGCAATGCTCGGCACGTTGAAGCCAAGCATCAGGCTCGGCAGTTGGGTCTGCACGCGCAGGGTGATCTGGCGTTCGCCGGGCTCGGCCAGTTCCAGCGGTTTTTTCGCCGGTGGCACGTCGCGTTTGGCGACCGGGCCGAAATAGCGCTGGGCGAGGGTTTTCACTTCGTCCGGAGTGACGTCACCGACCACCACCAGCGTGGCGTTGTTCGGCGCGTACCAGGATTGGTACCAGTGACGCAGTTCCTCGACTTTCATACGGTCGAGGTCAGCCATCCAGCCGATGGTCGGCGTGTGATAACCGCTGGCCGGGTAGGCCATGGCCTTGTAGCGCTCGTAGGCCTTGGACATCGGCTTGTCATCGGTGCGCAGGCGGCGCTCTTCCTTGATGACTTCGATTTCCTTGGCGAACTCGTCGGCCGGCAGGCGCAGATTGGCCATGCGGTCGGCTTCCAGCTCAAAGGCCACGCCGAGGCGATCGCGGGCCAGCACCTGGTAATAAGCAGTGAAGTCGTCGCTGGTAAAGGCGTTCTCTTCGGCGCCAAGGTCGCGCAGGATCAGCGAGGCTTCGCCGGGGCCGACTTTTTCGCTGCCCTTGAACATCATGTGCTCAAGCGCGTGGGACAGACCGGTCTGCCCCGGAGTCTCGTAGCTGGAGCCGACCTTGTACCAGATCTGCGAAACGACCACCGGCGCACGATGGTCTTCGCGCACGACGACCTTGAGGCCGTTGTCGAGGGTGAATTCATGGGTCGGTTGCGGGTCGGCCGCCAAGGCCGAAAGGGGCAGGCAGACTGCGCTGAGCAGCAGGCCAGCAGCGCGGCGGGCTAGAGCATTCATTCGTTTTTCAACCTGTTGGGCTGCCCGCTTGGTCTTAGCGTCGGCGGGCGAGAGGTAGGGCGTGTCATTGATCATTACCAGTACCGCGCCGGCGCCTGATAGTGTGCAGGGCAAGGCGCGAGGAGTGTGGTTTGGTTGTTCCAAATAAACTCCGAGCAACGCAGCCCTGCACACTATCAGGCCCGGCCCTCCGGGTGGCGCCTGAAAACGGGCCATACTGCGTTGCAGTCCTTGGCAAGGAAAGCACATTCCCTGCGGCCTGCGCCTTGTCTGGCCCGTTTTCAGGCGGCCACGCGGTACTGGTAATGATCAATGACACGCCCTAGGATACTGATCCGTTTTACTGGCGGCCACGCCTATCAGGTTTCGATACCCGGTCAGGCTGTATGGGTTTGTCGCGGATAGCAGCAGTTTTTCATCTGAACTGCGCATTTTCGCCGACGATGCCGCTCCAGTCCTTCGTGTTAATTGAAGTTTGAGGTGCCTTCGGTGCCTCGACAAAATGTTGCGCGTGAACAAGCTGGGTGAAACACAGTCTGTTCTGCATCGAATATTTATTTGCCGGGGCGCCCTGTTGGCGCGTCGCTACCGTGAGATAGCCGTCCTCCATGTTTGGTTCCAACGACGACAAGAAGAGCCCAGCTGCGGCTGGCGAGAAGAAAAGCCTGTTCGGATGGCTGCGGAAGAAACCGCAGGAACCCGTCGTCGAACAGCCGCCCGCGATTCCTGAGCCGGCCCCTGCGCCTGCACCTGTAATAGAAGAAGAGCCGGCGCCGATTGTGCTGCCGATCGCCGAGCCGGTGCTGCAACCGGAGGCTGAAGCCGAGCCGGAAGCGCCCGCCGCTCCCGAACTGCCGCTGACGCCCGCCGCCGAGCCGTGGCTGACCTTGCCGGTGGCAGAAGAGCCGGTGGCCCTGGTTGAAGAAGCGGCGTCACATGTGACGCCGGTGATTCCTGCGCCGGTTGCCGAGGTGGCTGCGCAGCCTGTGCCTGAGCCGGTTGTCGAGCCAGCGCCGGTCATTTCTGAACCCGCCGCCCCGGTTGTCCCGCCGTCCGAGCCTGAGCCCGCATCGATTGCCGCTGCGCCGGTTGTCGCTCCGGTCGTGCCGGTCGTGCCGGTCGAAGTCCCTGTAGAAGCGCCAGTCGAAACCCCGCGCACCGAAGAAACCAAAGCCGGTTTCTTCGCCCGCCTCAAGCAAGGCCTGTCGAAGACCAGCGCCAGCATCGGCGAGGGCATGGCCAGCCTGTTCCTCGGGCGCAAGACCATCGACGATGACCTGCTCGACGACCTCGAAACCCGACTGCTGACCGCCGACGTCGGTGTCGAGGCTACGACGCAGATCATTCAGCGCCTGACCCAGAAGGTTGCACGCAAGGAACTGGCAGACGCCGACGCCCTGTACAAATCCCTGCAGGCCGAACTGGCCGCAATGCTCAAACCGGTCGAACAACCGCTGAAAATCGCCTCGCAGAACAAGCCGTTCGTGATTCTGGTGGTAGGCGTCAACGGCGCCGGCAAAACCACCACTATCGGCAAACTGGCGAAGAAGCTGCAACTGGAAGGCAAGAAAGTCATGCTCGCCGCTGGTGACACCTTCCGTGCTGCGGCGGTAGAGCAATTGCAGGTCTGGGGCGAGCGCAACAAGATTCCGGTGATCGCTCAGCACACCGGCGCCGATTCCGCTTCGGTGATCTTCGACGCCGTGCAAGCGGCCAAGGCCCGTGGCATCGATGTGCTGATCGCTGACACCGCCGGTCGCCTGCACACCAAAGACAACCTGATGGAAGAGCTGAAAAAGGTTCGCCGGGTGATCGGCAAGCTCGATGCCGACGCGCCGCATGAAGTGCTGTTGGTGCTCGACGCCGGCACTGGCCAGAACGCGATCAACCAGGCCAAGCAGTTCAACCAGACCGTCGAACTGACCGGCCTGGCGCTGACCAAGCTCGATGGCACAGCCAAGGGCGGGGTGATTTTCGCCCTGGCCAAGCAATTCGGCCTGCCGATTCGCTACATCGGCGTCGGTGAAGGCATCGACGATTTGCGTACCTTTGAAGCCGAACCCTTTGTCCAGGCACTGTTTGCCGAGCGGGAGCGTTCATGATTCGTTTCGAACAGGTCGGTAAACGCTACCCGAACGGTCACGTCGGCTTGCATGAGCTGAGCTTTCGAGTCCGTCGTGGCGAGTTCTTGTTTGTCACCGGCCACTCCGGTGCCGGTAAATCCACGCTGTTGCGCCTGTTGCTGGCAATGGAACGGCCGACCAGCGGCAAATTGCTGCTCGCCGGGCAAGACCTGAGCACCATCAGCAACGCGCAGATTCCATTCCTGCGCCGACAGATCGGCGTGGTGTTCCAGAATCACCAGTTGCTGTTCGATCGCACGGTGTTCAACAACGTCGCCTTGCCGCTGCAGATCCTCGGCCTGTCCAAGGTCGAGATCGCCAAGCGCGTCGATTCGGCGCTGGAACGCGTGGCGCTGTCGGACAAATCCGATCTGTACCCGGGCGATCTGTCCACCGGTCAGCAACAGCGCGTCGGCATTGCCCGCGCCATCGTCCATCGCCCGGCCTTGCTGCTGGCGGACGAACCGACCGGTAACCTCGACCCGCGTCTGGCCGCCGAAATCATGGGTGTGTTCGAAGACATCAACCGTCTGGGCACCAGCGTGCTGATCGCCAGTCACGATCTGGCACTGATCGCGCGCATGCGTCATCGCATGCTGACCCTGCAACGCGGCCGCCTGATCGGCGACGGGGAGGCCGGGGTATGAGTGCGACACGCAGTCCGAAGGTTTCCGAGCGCGTGGCCCCGAAGGCCGCCGATCCGCAACCGCAGAAAAAGAAAAAGCACGACGATGACGACGGCCCGGACTTCGCCACGCTGTTTAGCGCCTGGATCGAAAGCCATCGCGCCAGCCTGCTCGACAGCCTGCGCCGTCTCGGCAAACAGCCGATCGGCAGCTTCTTCACCTGCATGGTGATGGCCGTGGCGTTGAGTCTGCCGATGGGGCTGTCGCTGTTGCTCAATAACGTCGAACGTCTCGGCGGTTCCTGGCAGCGCGCGGCGCAGATTTCACTGTACCTGCAACTCGACGCCAGCCCGGAGCAAGGCGAAGCGCTGCGTGAGCAGATCAAAGGCATGCCCGGGGTAGCTGATGCCGAATATGTCGGCCGCGATCAGGCGCTGGAAGAATTCCAGCAGCAGTCCGGCCTGGGCGAAGCCCTGCGTGAGCTGCCTGACAACCCGTTGCCGGGTGTGGTGCTGGTGACACCGAACGAAGTCGACAAGCCGACACTCGAAGCATTAAGACAAAAACTTTCCGAGCTGCCGAAGGTACAACAGGCGCAACTTGATCTAGTCTGGGTCGAGCGTCTGGCCGCCATCCTCAAGCTTGGCGACCGCTTTGTCTTCGGTCTGACGGTGTTGTTGGTGTCTGCATTACTTTTGGTGATAGGCAATACCATTCGTCTTCATATTGAAAACCGCCGCACCGAGATAGAAGTGATTAAACTCGTCGGCGGCACTGACAGTTATGTGCGCCGCCCTTTCCTTTATATGGGCGCGTTGTATGGCTTCGGTGCAGGGCTGTTGTCCTGGGGCGTATTGGCGTTCGGCCTGAACTGGCTGAACGATGCGGTGGTCGGACTGGCCGGCTTGTACGGCAGTGATTTCGCCCTGGCCGGTGTGCCAGTGGCCGACGGTCTGTCGCTCTTGCTTGGCGCGGTGCTGTTGGGTTATATCGGTGCATGGATTGCAGTCGCACGTCATCTCAGGGAGCTGGCGCCGAAGTAGAATCTTTTTTGCGCGTGATTGACCTTGCGGTTTTTATGGGAACTTGTACCTGAGTTCCCGGTCAATTTTTCGCAGTGCCGAGAGGCACGAGTATGTGAGTGGGAGGTTTTTTCGTATGACCAATTCTTTGCAACCTGCGTATGCGCTGGTTCCGGGTGCGAACCTGGAAGCTTATGTGCACACCGTCAACAGCATTCCATTGCTGACGCCGGAGCAGGAGCGTGAACTGGCCGAGAGTCTCTACTATGAGCAGGATTTGGGGGCGGCTCGGCAGATGGTGCTCGCCCACCTGCGTTTTGTCGTACACATTGCCCGTAGCTATTCCGGCTACGGTCTGGCTCAGGCTGACCTGATCCAGGAAGGTAACGTCGGCCTGATGAAGGCCGTCAAGCGCTTCAACCCGGAAATGGGTGTGCGTCTGGTGTCGTTCGCCGTGCACTGGATCAAGGCGGAAATTCACGAGTTCATCCTGCGCAACTGGCGCATTGTGAAAGTCGCGACCACCAAGGCCCAGCGCAAGCTGTTCTTCAACCTGCGCAGCCAGAAGAAGCGTCTGGCGTGGCTGAACAACGAGGAAGTCCACCGTGTGGCGGAAAGCCTCGGCGTCGAACCACGTGAAGTGCGCGAGATGGAAAGCCGCCTGACCGGCCACGACATGGCCTTCGACCCGGCTGCCGAAGCCGACGACGACAGTGCTTTCCAGTCGCCGGCCAACTATCTGGAAGACCACCGGTACGACCCGGCGCGTCAACTGGAAGATGCCGACTGGAGCGACAACTCCAACACCAACCTGCACGAAGCACTGGAAGTGCTGGACGAGCGTAGCCGCGACATCCTCTACCAGCGCTGGCTGGCGGAAGAGAAAGCCACGCTGCACGACCTGGCGCAGAAGTACAACGTGTCGGCCGAGCGAATCCGTCAGCTCGAAAAGAGCGCGATGAACAAGCTCAAGTTGTCGATCGCCGCGTAACCGGCGCATCAGCAATAAAAAACGCCCCGATCAGCGATGATCGGGGCGTTTTCATTTCTGTTTCAACACAAATCCCTGTGGGAGCGAGCCCGCTCGCGAAAGCGGTTTATCAGTGCCATCAATGCAAGCTGACACACCGCTTTCGCGAGCAGGCTCGCTCCCACATTGGAATTTCGGTGTTATTCAGCCCAAGGCGCCCGCCGCGAATCGTTCAGCCCGAGCAAGTAACTGTCTCCGCCCAACTGACTCATCTGCTGCCGAATCCACCCAGCCCGGCGCGATACATAACCGGTCGGATGACTCGCGCTCCACACCCGTGGATTGGGCAGTACGGCAGCCAGATAACTCGCCTGCTGGCGCGACAATGACTTCGCGCTCACGCCAAAGTGATGCCGCGCCGCCGCTTCAGCGCCAAACACGCCGTCATCCCACTCGACACTGTTCAGGTACACCTCAAGAATCCGCTGCTTGGGCCAGAACACCTCGATCAGCGCGGTAAACCACGCTTCCAGGCCTTTGCGCAGATAACTGCGGCCCGACCAGAGAAAGAGGTTTTTCGACACCTGCTGGCTCAAGGTGCTGGCACCGCGAATCGAACCGCCCAGTTCGTTGTGGGCCAGAGCGGCCTGAATCGCGCGCAGATCGAAGCCCCAGTGCTCGGGGAATTTCTGGTCTTCGCCAGCAATCACCGCCACTTTCAGGTCGTCGGAGATTTCGCCCCACGGTTTCCAGGTGCGCTGCAGATCAATCGGCTCGCCGTCGACCCAGGATTCGACCTTGCGCTCGACCATCAACGCCGTGCCCGGCGGTGGCACAAAGCGAAACACCAGCACCAGCAAGACACTGCCGCCGGCGAACCAGAGCAGAGCCTTCGTGAGACGACGGAAAATTGAACGCAGCATAGAGATGGCTTGGCCGAACCCGTGGAGCGGGCCATTATACAGACCCTGCCGATGGCGTCTGACTGGAGTTCCCCATGCTGCGTGGCTTTTTGATGCTGGCCGCTTTTTTCGGATTCACCGGTGTTGCGCTGGGCGCGTTCGCCGCCCATGGCCTGAAAAACCGCCTGACCCCGGAATACCTGGCGATCTTCCACACTGGCGTCACCTACCAATTGGTGCACACACTCGCGCTGTTCGGCGTTGCGCTGCTGGCCACGCAGATTCAGGGGCGCCTGATTACTTGGGCCGGCCTGTCCTTCACCGTCGGCATTGTGTTGTTCTCCGGCAGCCTGTATCTGCTGACCATGACCGGCATCAGCAAAATCGGCATCATCACGCCGTTTGGTGGCCTCGCGTTTCTCATCGGTTGGGTTTGCCTCGGCCTCGCCGCCTGGCGCTTGCAGCTAACCGCTTGACGCTTGGTACTGACCTTTAGGTCATGATCGGGCTAGAATGCCAGCCCCTAAAAATGATGGCGGCGTTGTGCATGCGCATTCAGTTGAACGGTGAGTCCTTTGAATTGCCCGACGGTGAAACCGTTGCGGGCCTGATCACCCGTCTGGATCTGGCCGGACGTCGGGTGGCGGTCGAGCTCAATCTGGACATCGTCCCGCGCAGCCAGCATGCCGACACCACGTTGAACGACGGCGACAACGTCGAAGTGGTCCACGCCATCGGCGGCGGCTGATTGTCCCGGCCCGCAAGGGCACAGAATTCTGCAAGACCCTCACCCTTAAAGAGGATTCCCCATGAGCATCGTTCGTAGCGACAAGCCTTTTGTGCTGGCCGGTCGTACTTACCAGTCGCGTTTGCTGGTCGGTACCGGCAAGTACCGTGACATGGAAGAAACCCGCCAGGCCATCGAAGCCTCGGGTGCCGAGATCGTCACCTTCGCCGTACGCCGCACCAACCTGGGCCAGATCGAAGGCGAGCCGAACCTGCTCGAAGTGCTGTCGCCGGATCGCTACACCTTCCTGCCGAACACTGCCGGTTGCTACGACGCCATCGAAGCCGTGCGCACCTGCCGCCTGGCGCGTGAACTGCTCGATGGCCACAATCTGGTGAAGCTGGAAGTGCTGGCCGACCAGAAAACCCTGTTCCCCAACGTGATCGAAACCCTCAAGGCCGCCGAAACCCTGGTCAAGGAAGGCTTCGACGTGATGGTCTACACCAGCGATGACCCGATTATCGCTCGCCAGTTGGCGGAAATCGGCTGCATCGCCGTGATGCCGCTGGCCGGTCTGATCGGCTCCGGTCTGGGTATCTGCAATCCGTACAACCTGCAGATCATCCTCGAAGAAGCCAGGATCCCGGTGCTGGTGGATGCTGGCGTCGGTACCGCTTCCGACGCGACCATCGCCATGGAACTGGGTTGCGACGCTGTACTGATGAACTCGGCCATCGCCCACGCCCAGCAACCGGTCATGATGGCGCAAGCCATGCAGCACGCCATCGTCGCCGGTCGCCTGGCGTACCTCGCCGGCCGCATGCCGAAAAAACTCTATGCCAGCGCCTCTTCGCCGCTGGATGGTCTGATCAAGTAAGAGCCATTGATGACTGAATCGAACGACACGCCTGTCCAGCCGGACGAAGGCGACGAGCGCCAACACCGCCGCATCAAGAGCTTCGTGATGCGCGCCGGGCGCATGACCGAAGGCCAGCAACGCGGCCTGGACCAGGGCGCGCCGCTGTACGTGCTGCCGCTGGCCGATGCGCCGGTCGATTACGACCAGGTGTTCGGCCGCTCGGCGCCGCGCTCGCTGGAAATTGGTTTCGGCATGGGCCACTCGCTGCTGGAAATGGCCGCTGCTGCTCCAGAGCAGGATTTCATCGGTGTTGAAGTACACCGTCCGGGTGTCGGCGCGCTGCTCAATGGCGTGCTGACCCAAGGGCTGACCAACCTGCGGGTCTACGATTGCGACGCGATCGAAGTGCTCAACCGCTGCATCGCCGACAACAGCCTCGATCGCCTGATGCTGTTTTTCCCGGATCCGTGGCACAAGAGCCGCCACCACAAGCGACGCATCGTCCAGGCCTCGTTCGCCGAACTGGTGCGTAGCAAGTTGAAGGTTGGCGGCATTCTGCACATGGCCACCGACTGGGAACCGTACGCCGAGTACATGCTGGAAGTGATGAACGTCGCCCCCGGCTACCGCAACCTTGCCGAAGACGGCAAATGCGTCCCACGCCCGGCCGAACGCCCGATCACCAAGTTCGAACGCCGTGGCGAACGCCTTGGCCATGGCGTGTGGGATCTGAAGTTCGAAAAGATCGCTTAAGCATCACGCAATAAAAACTGTGGGAGCGAGCCTGCTCGCGAAAGCGGTCTGACAATCAACGATGATGTTGGATGTCAAGACGCCTTCGCGAGCAGGCTCGCTCCCACAATTGTTTTGTGTATGAGGAGATTACAGGGGGGCAAGAAATCGAGCGGGCACCTGCTCTGTCAACCAGACGCCATTTTCGGCCTGATAGAACTTGAAGCCCTGTTCTTCCATCTGCTTCGCGGCAACCTTCAGAACGACTGGCGTTCCGTAGCGTTGACCCACGGCCGACGCGGTGGCGATCTCGTCGGACAGATGCACCTGATGGCGTTGTCCTGGAATCAAGCCTTGTCTGTGGATCGAGTCGAGAAAACGCGTCGCTGTTCCGTGGTAGAGCGTTTGCGGTGGCTGTTTCTGCTCGAATTGCAGATCAACGCTTTTCGTCGAGTGGCCTTGAACAGCGCGTATACAGTGGCCATCAGCGGAAATCGTAAAACGCTTCTTGTCACTGCTGGTCACGACGTTTTCAATCAGCTCACGACTTAAATGCCTGCCATCACGCGCCGCGCCGCTGATCAGTGCGTCGATATTTGCCCAGCCATCCGAATCCAGCGTAAGACCAATCGCCTGAGGCTCGTGACGCAACACGAAGCTAAGAAATTTGCTCGTCTCATCCAGTAGTTTTTTACTCATGAACTTCCCTTTCATTGCGATCAACTGTGGGAGCGAGCCTGCTCGCGAAAGCGGTCTGACGATCAACGATGATGTTGGATGTCAAGACGCCTTCGCGAGCAGGCTCGCTCCCACATTTTGTTTTGGGGTGTTTGCGGGGTCAGCGGCGATCAGCAACCACACCGATCAACACCAGCACTACCAGCAGCACCGGCGCCAGGCTGTAGTTGTTGAACTGGCTCAGGCCTTTGATCACCCATGGCGTGGCGTAGATCAGCGCGGCGCCGCTGCCGATCAGGCAGAGCAGGGCCATCAGGGGCACGCGCAGGGCGCCGGCGATGCTGCCCAGGCGTTGCTCGACCCAGCCTTTGAAGTCAGCGCCGAACAGCACCAGCAGGCAACCGACCAGCGCCAAAGCGATTTCCGAGAGATTGCTGCGGCTCCAGCGGGAGACGGTGGCCAGCAGGTCGAGTATCAAATCCATGCGTTTTCCCTTTGAGCTGAAGTCAGTTCAGAAATTGTTGCAGCAAATCGTTGAGGAACAGCTGGCCGCGTTCGGTCGCCGCCAGGCGTGACGGTTCGACCTGCAACAGACCGCTTTGTTCGGCCTCGCGCCGGCCTTCGGCGAGGGTGTCCAGCGACAGGCCGGTGCGCTCCGGATACAGGCGCGATTCGACCCCGGCAGTCAGGCGCAGGGCGTTCATCAGGAACTCGAACGGCATCTCGTCATTGCTCAGCGATTTCTCGCCGGCCTGAAAGCTTTTCGCCGGGTTCAGATAATCCTTCGGCAGGCGGGTTTTCCATGTGCGCACGATGCGCCCGTCCGGGTGGCTCAACTTGCCATGGGCGCCGGCGCCGATGCCCATGAAGTCGCCGAAGCTCCAGTAATTAAGGTTATGCCGCGCCGGTCGACCGGCCTGGGCATACGCCGACACTTCGTACTGCGCGTAACCGTGCTCGGCCAGCAGCGCCTGGCCGGCTTCCTGAATGTCCCACAGCGTATCGTCTTCCGGCAGCACTGGCGGCTGATTCCAGAACACCGTATTCGGCTCCAGCGTCAGTTGATACCAGGAAATGTGCGTCGGCTTCAGCGCGATGGCCTGGCGCAGATCGCTCAGGGCATCGTCCAGCGACTGATCGGGCAAACCGTGCATCAAGTCCAGGTTGAAGTTATCGAACCCTGCCTGTCGCGCCATGCCCGCCGCACGCACGGCTTCGTCACCGTTGTGGATGCGGCCGAGGGCCTCAAGCTTTTCCTGCTGAAAGCTCTGGATACCGATCGACAGCCGATTGATCCCCAGCTTGCGATAGGCGACAAACTTCTCTTGCTCGAAGGTGCCCGGATTCGCCTCAAGGGTGATTTCGATGTCGGCGGCGAACGGGATGCGCTGTTCGACGCCCTTCAGCAAACGCCCGAGGGCTTCGGCGCTGAACAGGCTCGGCGTCCCGCCACCGAAGAAAATCGAAGTCAGCTCACGGCCATACACCGCATGCAGATCCTGATCGAGATCGGCCAGCAGCGCGTCGACGTATTCCTGCTCCGGCAGCACCGGGCTGGCGGTGTGCGAGTTGAAATCGCAATACGGGCATTTGCGCACACACCACGGAATGTGGATGTACAGCGCCAGGGGCGGCAGAGTTGGCAGCGGCGCCCGAGGCGAGGACGCGGCGCCGCCGATAATCAGCGACGACGCGGAAGAATCAGTGGTCATTTCAAGCCCAGACGCTGGCGCAGCAGATCCATTGCACGGGCGCGGTGGCTGATCTGGTTCTTGTCGGCCGGGCTCAGTTCGGCGCTGGACACGTCACGTTCCGGCACCCAGAACAGCGGGTCGTAACCGAAACCGTGTTCGCCGCTGGCAGCGGTGAGGATGCGCCCGTGCCACAGGCCTTCGCAGAGAATCGGCAGCGGATCATCGGCGTGGCGCACCAGTGCCAATACGCAGACGAACTGCGCGCCGCGCTCGGCTTGCGGCACGTCCTTCAGCGCATCGAGCAGTTTGGCGTTGTTTGCCGCATCGCCCTGGCCGTCGGCGTAACGCGCCGAGTAGATACCCGGCGCACCGCCAAGGAAATCCACCGCCAGCCCGGAATCATCGGCCAGTGCCGGCAGCCCGGAAATGCGCGCGGCGTTGCGCGCCTTGAGAATCGCGTTCTCGACAAACGACAGGCCGGTTTCTTCCGGCTCGACCTTGCTCCACTCGCCAATCGAGCGCAGTTGCACCGAGTCACCGAGCATGGCCTGAAGTTCTTTGAGTTTGCCGGCGTTATGGCTGGCCAGTACGAGCTGCTTGATGTTCATCATTCGCCGGGAAAGAGTTCTTGGTTGAAATTGATGGTGTTGATCTTGTCGCCGTTCTGCACCTTGATTTCAAAGGTGCGGGTTTCCTGCTGCGGCACCGGGTACTGGGCGATGTAGTAGATCGCACCCTGTTCGGTGACCTGGCGGAATTTCAGCGCCACGCTGTTGCTGGTCAGGTCCTTGATCGTGCCGGTGACGCTGGCGATCATCGGTTTGCCGTCCTTGACCACAGAGACGTTGATCACGCCCTGGTTCTTGCTGCGGATCAGCTCGGCAGCCTTGGCGATGTCCGGTTGCAGGAACGTCGAGTTGAAAGTGTTGTAGTGCACCGTGATGTCGCCAAAGGTTTCCTTGCGTTCACCTTTGATGGCGTCCGCCGCCATGGCGCTGGCGCTCAGGCAGGCGGTGAGTAACAGCAACGCTAGACGGCTCATGTTCGTGCTCCTTCAAATGCCCTGGCTCAGACCGCGACTCGGGCGTCCGCCAACTGCGGACTGCTGACGCGGTAGATACCGATTTCACCTAACAGATTAGGCCATAGCTTACTGGCCCACCCGTGGCGGTGCTGTTGATCCACGGCAAGCCGATCAATGACCTTGGCGTCACGTTCGCGGCACAGTTCTTCGAAATCCTCGAAGGTGCAGAAGTGGATGTTCGGCGTGTTGTACCAAGTGTAAGGCAGGAATTCCGAGACCGGCATGCGGCCCTTGCTCGCCAGATACCAGCGGCAGCGCCAGTGACCGAAGTTGGGGAAGGTAATGATGCACTGGCGACCGACCCGGAGCATTTCGTCGAGGATCTTGTCCGGGTAATGCACCGCTTGCAGGGCCTGGGTCATGACGACGATGTCGAAACTGTTGCTGGCGAAGTTGCCCAGGCCTTTGTCCAGATCCTGCTCAATGACGTTGATGCCCTTGGCCACGCACTCGGCGATGTTGTCGGCGTCGTTTTCCAAGCCATAACCGGTGACGTTCTTGTTGTCGCGCAGCCAGGTCAGCAGCTCGCCGTCACCGCAACCCAGGTCGAGGACGCGGCTGCCGGCGGGGATCCATTCCTGGATGATTTCCAGATCAGCTCTCATGGCTTTCTCACAACGAAATGCGGTTCATGTAATTGCCGAACGCCTGCAAGTAACGCGGGATCGGAATCAGGAAGGCGTCGTGGCCCTGCGGTGCGTCAATTTCCAGATAGCTGACGTCCTTGCGCGCGGCCATCAGCGCATCCACCAGTTCCCGCGAGCGCGCCGGGGAGAAGCGCCAGTCGGTGGTGAACGACATCACGCAGAACTTGGCCGTGGCGTTTTCGAAGGTTTTCGCCAGATCATCGTCGAAGTTCGCCGCCGGATCGAAGTAGTCCAGCGCTTTGGTCATCAACAGATAAGTGTTGGCATCGAAGCGCCCGGAGAACTCTTCGCCCTGATAACGCAGGTAGCTTTCGACCTGGAACTCGACACTGTGGAAGTCGTAGTTGAGCTTTTCGCTCTTCAGGCCGCGGCCGAATTTCTCACCCATGGAGTCGTCGGACAGATAGGTAATGTGCCCGACCATGCGCGCGAGCATCAGCCCGCGCTTGGGGATCACGCCGGCTTCCTGGAACGAACCGCCGTGGAATTCCGGATCGGTGAGGATCGCCTGGCGCGCGACTTCGTTGAAGGCGATGTTCTGCGCCGACAGTTTTGGTGCCGAGGCGATCGCCAGGCAGTGCCGCACGCGATCGGGGTAGGTGATGGTCCACTGCAACGCCTGCATGCCGCCGAGGCTGCCGCCGATCACCGCCGCCCACTGGCCGATGCCGAGCAGGTCAGCCAGGCGCGCTTGGCTGTGCACCCAGTCTTCCACGGTGAGCACCGGGAAATCGGCGCCGAACGGCTTGCCGGTCTCCGGGTTGATACTGCTCGGGCCGGTGGAGCCGTTGCAGCCGCCGAGGTTGTTCAGGCTGACCACAAAGAACTTGTTGGTGTCGATCGGCTTGCCGGGGCCGATGCAGCTGTCCCACCAACCGGGCTTGCGGTCGTCGACGCTGTGATAACCAGCGGCGTGATGATGACCGGACAGCGCGTGGCAGATCAGCACGGCGTTGCTCGCCTGGGCGTTCAGCGTGCCGTAGGTTTCATAAATCAGGTCATAAGCGGCCAGCGAACGGCCACAGGCCAGCGTCAGCGGTTCGCTGAAATGCGCGGTTTGCGGCGTTACCAGACCAACAGAATCGGCGGGAAAGGCAGTTGGCATCGACCCTGCTCTCGTTGAAATGAGGCGTAAGTCTAAAGACCGGGGGGTTAGCGGCAAGCAGCCCTCACCCTAACCCTCTCCCAGAGGGGAGAGGGGACTGACCAAGGTGTTCTGTCGAACTGCGCCGACCTGATAATTGCGAGTCGAACTCCAATCTTGAGCTCAACACAAATCGGCTCCCTCTCCCTTGGGAGAGGGCTGGGGTGAGGGGCGCAGACGACGCCATATCAAGCCGAGCGCCAATCCCTCTCACCTCACATCAGCAAGCGCAGGATTTCCGGCATCATCGTCATCGCCGCCAGATTGTTGATCACCAGCATGTCTATCAATTTCAGCGCAAGGAAGGCGAAGATCGGCGACAGATCCAGGCCACCAAGGTTCGGCAGGAAGCGGCGGAACGGTGCCAGCGCCGGCTCGCAGATCTGGTTGACCAGCTCAGCGCCCGGATTGTGGCTGCCCGGTGCGACCCACGACAGAATCACGCTGATGATCAGAGCGAAGAAGAAGATCTTCAGGAACAGTGCAGTGACGCCGATCAGCGACCAGATCAACAGTTGCAGCGGATTGCCAGTGGTGCCGTAGGTCAGCAGCAGGGTCAGCGCCATCAGCAGCAGTTGCACCAGAATCGCCAGCACCAGCGACGACATGTCGAGGCCGAACAGGCTCGGGATGATCCGGCGCAAAGGCTTGAGCAGCGGCTGGGTGGCCTTGACCACGAACTGGCACAGCGGGTTATAGAAGTTCGCCCGCACCAGTTGCAGGACGAAGCGCAGCAGCACGATCAGCAGGTACAGGCTGCCGAGGGTTTGCAGCACGTAAACCGCTGCGGTGTTCAATCCGATCATGTAAGGCTCCTTTATTTGCCCAGTTGTTCGGCCATTTCGGCCGAGCGGTGCGCGGCGGCGCCGAGTGCGGTTTCAACCAGCGCTTCGAAGCCGCCAGCCTGGAATGATTTGATCGCTGCTTCCGTGGTGCCGTTTGGCGAGGTCACGCGGCGACGCAATTCGGCGGCGTCGACATCGCTGGACACCGCCATGTGCGCGGCGCCCAGAGCGGTCTGCACGGTCAGTTGCTCAGCGATCTCTTGTGGCAGGCCAAGTTTGACGCCGGCGGCGGTCATGGCTTCGATCAGCAGGAAGAAGTACGCCGGGCCGGAGCCGGACACTGCGGTGACCGCGTCCAGTTGCTGTTCTTCTTCCAGCCACAGGGCGATGCCGACGGCGGACAGCAGCTCTTCGGCTTGCTGACGCTGCTCGGCGGTTACTTCGCTGGTCGCGTACAAACCGCTGACACCCTGACGCAGCAGCGCCGGGGTGTTCGGCATGCAGCGCACGATTGGCTGTTCGCCGAGCCACGCGGTCATGCTCGCGCAGGTTATGCCGGCGGCGATCGACACCACCAGTTGATTCGGTTTCAGGCTTGGGCGAATCGCCTCGCACACGGCTTTCATCGCCTGTGGCTTGACCGCCAGCACGATGACATCGACGCCGTCGATGGCCTGGGCGTTGTCAGCGAAGGTTTTGATGCCGTGCTCGGCGCTGACTTTGGCGCGGGTGTCTTCGCTCGGATCGCTGGCGCGGATCTGCGCCGCTTCCAGACCTTTGGCGCGCAAGCCGCCAATCAGACTGGCCGCCATGTTGCCCGCACCGATAAACGCAATACGTGTGTTGCTCATGTGTGGTCCTTATCTGGAAACGTTCAAGACTGGGAGTAATCTCTGGCGCCAAACAGCGCGGTACCGATCCGCACCCAGGTGGCGCCTTGGGCAATGGCCGACTCGAGGTCGTGGCTCATGCCCATGGACAATGTGTCGAGCGGCAGAGCGAGGCTCGCCTGCAATGTCTGCACGGCGGCGAAGGCAGCGTCCTGTTCAGCGCGCTCTTCGGTCGGCTCGGGAATCGCCATCAGTCCGCGCAATTTCAGCCGGGGCAGGGCGCTGATGGCCTCGGCCAGCGCCGGCAGATCGGCCGGGGTGCAACCGGATTTGCTCGCCTCGCCGCTGACATTGACCTGAATGCAGATGTTCAGGGGCGGCAGTTCGGCAGGGCGCTGCTCGGACAGGCGTTGGGCAATTTTCAGACGATCCACGGAGTGCACCCAGTCGAAATGCTCGGCAATCGCGCGAGTCTTGTTCGATTGAATGGGGCCTATGAAGTGCCAGATCAAGGGCAGGTCGGCCAGCTCCAGCTGTTTGCCCAAGGCTTCCTGCAAGTAGTTCTCGCCGAAGTCGCGCAGCCCGGCGGCATAGGCTTCACGCAGAGCCTGGGCGGGTTTGGTCTTGCTCACGGCGAGCAAATGGATGCTGTTTTCGTCGCGGTGCGCAGCTTTCGCCGCTGCCTGGATGCGCGAACTAACCTGAAGAATGTTGTCTGCTATCGTGGACATCAAGAGGCGCCGGCGGTCTGTAGGTTCGCGGCATTCTACTGGAATTGAGGGACGCTATGGATATCACTGAACTGCTGGCCTTCAGCGCCAAACAGGGCGCTTCCGACCTGCACCTGTCGGCCGGCCTGCCGCCGATGATCCGTGTCGATGGCGACGTGCGACGGATCAATCTGCCGGCGCTGGATCACAAGCAAGTGCACGATCTGATCTACGACATCATGAACGACACCCAGCGCATCGAATTCGAGAAAAATCTGGAAACGGATTTTTCCTTCGATGTACCCGGCGTGGCGCGCTTTCGGGTCAACGCATTCAACCAGAACCGTGGCGCTGGCGCCGTGTTCCGCACTATTCCGTCGAAAGTGCTGAGCATGGAAGACCTCGCCATGGGCGATGTTTTCCGCAAGATCACCGATGCGCCGCGCGGGCTGGTGCTGGTCACCGGGCCGACCGGCTCCGGCAAATCGACCACGCTGGCGGCGATGATCGATTACCTCAACACCCATCGCCATCACCACATCCTCACCATTGAGGACCCCATCGAGTTCGTCCATGAATCGCGCAAATGCCTGATCAATCAGCGCGAAGTCCATCGCGATACGCGCAGCTTCGCCACCGCACTGCGCTCGGCCTTGCGTGAAGACCCGGACGTGATTCTGGTCGGCGAAATGCGTGATCTGGAAACCATTCGCCTGGCGCTGACCGCCGCCGAGACCGGGCATCTGGTGTTCGGCACCCTGCACACGACCTCGGCGGCGAAGACCATCGACCGCGTGGTCGACGTGTTTCCCGGCGACGAGAAGTCGATGGTGCGTTCGATGCTGTCAGAGTCGTTGCTGGCGGTGGTGTCGCAGACGTTGATCAAGAAGATCGGCGGCGGGCGGGTGGCGGCGCATGAAATCATGCTCGGGACATCGGCGATCCGTAACCTCATTCGCGAGGACAAGGTGGCGCAGATGTATTCGGCGATTCAGACCGGTGGGTCGTTGGGGATGCAGACACTCGATATGTGCCTGAAGGATCTGGTGACCAAGGGCCTGATCAGCCGCGAGCATGCGCGGGAGAAGGCGCGTACGCCTGATAATTTCTGAGGGTCGCTGGTGCGGCTGCCGGCCCCTTCGCGAGCAGGCTCGCTCCCACATCAAACCGCATTCCTTCAGCTGGAATGCATTCTTCTGTGGGAGCGAGCCTGCTCGCGAAAAGGCCGGTACTGCTGAAGCTGATTCAGGAGATCAAACAGCTCAGCGCTGGACTACGCGCAGCTGCTGTTGTTCTTTCGGCAATACGCGCTTGGCCACGACGTAATGCTTTTCCCAGTACGGCTTGTTCAGCGTGTCGATGCTCACCGCTTTGCCACGGCGCGGGGCGTGGATGAAGCGGTCGTTGCCCAGGTAGATGGCAACGTGGTTGACCCGACGGCTCTTGATGTTGAAGAAAATCAGATCGCCCGGCTTCAGATCCTTGCGCTCGACTTTCTCGCCGTGACCGCTGGCCATGGCGTTGGAGGTGCGTGGCAGGTCGAAAGTAGCGTCGTTGAACGCGTATTTCACCAGACCGCTGCAATCGAAGCCTTTACTTGGGCTGCTGCCGCCCCAACGATAAGGTGTACCGAGGACGTTTACCGCACGGCTCAGCACATTGCTGCTTTCCTTGCTCGCCATCGGTGGCACCAGCTTGCTGCGGCTCTTGCTGCTCAGCGTGGTGGTCTTGCTCTTGCTGCTTTTGCTCGATGGAGCCGAAGCATGGGATTTAGGGGTGAAGCCGTTGACGTTGGGAAGACGTTGCTCACGATTGGTGGCGTGGGCGGCCAGTGGCATTAATAGGCAAATAGTCAGCCATGTCTTGAAAAATGGTCGCATTAGGCGTGGCTCATAAGTGATAGCGCGCAACTTTATAACAGCTTTTTTTACCGTTCCGAGGCCGTTCATCGATTCATTCCGCCGGCTACGGAACCAAAAACGCTCAAAAAGTACGCAATTGTCCGACAGAAGTCAGGTTCTACAAGGGTTTCGCGCTAGCAACGGTAACATTTGCCATACGTCGGCCACCTGTAAAAAAGTCACAAAGAAATGAAGAATATTTATCTATCGAGTGCAATGAGGTCTTAATGAACAGCTATCAGCTCCCCCGCGTGAAAGAAAAAGACACTCACAGCAAAGTCATCGGCTACCTGCTGTGGATTTTCGGATTCACTGGCGCGCACCGCTTTTACTACGGCAAACCGGTGACCGGGACGATCTGGTTCTTCACCTTCGGTTTGCTGGGGATTGGCTGGCTGATCGACCTGTTTCTGATCCCGGCGATGGATCGCGAAGCGGATTTGCGCTTTGCTGCCGGGCCGATCGAGTACAACGTCGCGTGGATTCTGCTGACTTTCCTCGGTGTGTTCGGCGTGCACCGGATGTATCAGGGCAAATGGATCAGCGGCCTGCTATATCTGCTGACCGGCGGGTTGTTCTTTATTGGCGTGCTGTATGACTTCTGGACCCTGAACGATCAGGTGTCGGTGCGCAACGCGCAGAATCGCGGCGCCATCCAGTAAGCTTTCGCGAGCAGGCTCGCTCCCACAGGAATCACCGCAATACCTGTGGGAGCGAGCCTGCTCGCGAAGGGGTCAACTGGCTATCAAGCCTGGTGCGTAATCCGCCCATCCACCAGCGTATAGCGCACCACGCCCGGCAGACTATGCCCGATGAACGGGCAGTTCTCGCCCTTCGACAGCCATTGTTCACCGGCCACCGTGGATGACTTCGGATCGAACAGCACGATATCCGCCGCACCGCCCACCGCCAGTTTGCCCGCCGGCAGGCGCAGCGCTTCGGCCGGGCCTGCGCTCAACCGAGCCAATAGCGTCGGCAAGTCGAGCAAACCATCCTCAACCAGCGTCATCGCCAGCGGCAGCAGCAACTCAACACTGCTGATGCCCGGCTCGGTGGCGCCGAACGGTGCCAGTTTGGCGTCGCGCTCGTGGGGCTGGTGATGGCTGGAAATGGCCGAAACCACCCCGGACTTCACTGCCTCACGCAGGCCATCGCGGTCGGCGCGGGTGCGCAGCGGCGGTTGCACGTGGTAGAGGCTGTTGAAGTCGATCAGGGCTTCGTCAGTCAGGATCAGCTGATACAGCGCTACATCCGCGGTGACTTTCAGGCCACGGGCCTGCGCTTGGGCAATCAGCGCCACACCGCGCGCACTGGTCAACTGGCTGAAATGCGCACGTACGCCGGTTTGCTCGACCAGCAGCAGATCGCGAGCCAGCGCCACGGTTTCCGCCGTCTCCGGAATCCCCGGCAGGCCAAGGAAACTGGCGACCGCGCCTTCGTGGGCCAGACCGCCCTCGGCCAGATCGTGATCCTGCGAGTTGAAGATCACCGTCAGGTCGAAAGTCGCCGCATATTCCAGCGCCCGGCACAGGGTGCGGCTGTTGCGAAAGCTCTCCAGACCGTTGCCGAACGCCACGCATCCGGCGTCGCGCAAGGCCACCAGTTCGGCCAATTGCTCACCGTCGAGACCTTTGCTCAGCGCGCCGATCGGGAACACCTTGGTGTTGCCGGCTTCGCGGGCGCGGTCGAGGATCAGTTCGGCGACGGCTGAGGTGTCGAGCACCGGTCTGGTCTTCGGCGGGCAGCACAGGCTGGTCACGCCACCGGCAGCGGCGGCGCGGGTTTCGCTGACGATCGAGCCTTTGCGGCTGTAGCCCGGCTCGCGCAGGGCAACGTTGAGGTCGACCAGGCCAGGCGCGGCGACCAGACCTTGGGCATCGATGGTTTCTACTGCGCTGAAACCGGCCGGTGCGGCGCCGAGGGCGACGATCTTGCAGGCTTCAACGTGGATGTCGGTGATTTGATCCAGGCCGCTGCTGGGATCGATGACGCGTGCGCCGAGAATGCTGAGCTTCACTGGGCGTTCTCCTGCTCGAATTGACGTTGCGCAGTCTGCCCGCTCATGGCCATGGACAGCACGGCCATACGAATCGCGATGCCGTAGGTCACTTGATTGAGGATCACCGAGTGCGGGCCGTCGGCCACCGCCGACTCGATCTCCACGCCACGGTTGATCGGCCCCGGGTGCATGACGATGCAATCGGGTTTGGCCCCGGCCAGACGCGCGGTGGTCAGGCCGAACAGGCGGTAGAACTCGCCTTCGCTGGGCAGCAGGCCACCGGTCATGCGTTCACGCTGCAGGCGCAGCATGATCACCACGTCGACGTCTTTCAGGCCTTCAGCCATGTCGGTGTAGACCTTGACGCCGTATTGCTCGATGCCGATCGGCAGCAGGGTTTTCGGCGCGATCACGCGGATATCCGGGCAGCCGAGGGTTTTCAGCGCGAGCATGTTCGAGCGCGCCACCCGCGAATGGAGGATGTCGCCGACGATCGCCACCGAGAGGTTTTCGAAACCGCCCTTGTGCCGACGGATGGTGAGCATGTCGAGCATGCCTTGGGTCGGGTGCGCATGCCGGCCGTCGCCGCCGTTGATGATCGCCACCTGCGGGCAGACATGCTCGGCGATGAAGTGCGCCGCGCCCGAGTCGCCGTGGCGCACGACGAACATGTCGGCGGCCATCGCCTCAAGGTTGCGCAGGGTATCGAGCAGCGTTTCGCCCTTGCTCGCCGACGATGTCGACACGTTCAGGGTGATTACGTCTGCCGACAACCGTTGGGCCGCCAGTTCAAACGTGGTGCGGGTGCGCGTGGAGTTCTCGAAGAACACATTGCACACGGTCTTGCCGCGCAGCAACGGGACTTTCTTCACCGCCCGGGCACCGACTTCAAGGAACGAGTCGGCAGTGTCGAGGATTTCCGTCAGCAACTCGCGGCGCAGGCCGTCGAGCGAGAGGAAGTGGCGCAGCTGGCCCTGATCATTGAGCTGCAGCGGGCGCTTGGTATCTAGAGGCGTCATCGCGAGGGGGACTCTCAATAGGGCGGATTAAAGGGTGACGTCTTGCAGTTCGAGCGTCAGCGGCTCGGGGCCGGACAACTTGACCCGCTGGTTGCCGGCCAGGGTCAGGGTGGCGCCGACCACGTTCGGGCGGATCGGCAGCTCGCCGGCGTCCAGGTCCAGCAGGCAGACCAGGGTGACGCTGGCCGGGCGGCCGTAATCGAACAGTTCATTCATGGCGGCGCGGATGGTCCGACCGCTCATCAGCACGTCGTCGATCAGCACCAGATGCTGGCCTTCGATCTCGAAGGGCAGGGCGGACGGGCGCACTTGCGGGTGCAGGCCGTTCTGGCTGAAGTCGTCGCGGTAGAAGGACACATCCAGCGTGCCCAGTGGCGCATCGCTGTTCAGTTCCTTGAGCAGCGCCTGCGCGACCCAGATGCCGCCGGTGCGGATGCCGATGTAACGCGGTTCGCTGATGTCACGCTGGGCAAGGTGCGCCTTGAGGCGGGTCGCCATCTGGCTGATCAGATCGGCGGGATTGGGCAGGCTCATGGTTGCTCCTTCGTGATTCCGCGCTGCGTCCTGCCGGACGAAGCTCGGTTTATAACCAAAAGAAAAGCGCCGAAGCGCTTGTCAGGATTCAAACAATGCAGTGTTTTCATCGAGCCAGCCCTGCAGCAGCAGGGCAGCGGCGATGGCGTCCACCGGGTTGTCGCGGTAACTGCCTTTCTGCCCGCCACGCACCAGTCGCTCGCCCTTGGCTTCGAAAGTGGTCAGGCGTTCGTCGTGGGTATAGAAGGGCAGGTTGTAGCGGCCGTTGAGGCGGCGGGCGAATTTCTCGGCGCGCACGCACATGTCGCTGGGCGTGCCGTCCATGTTCAGCGGCAGGCCGACCACCACGGCGTCGGGTTTCCATTCTTTTATCAGCGCTTCGACCTGATCCCAGTTCGGCACGCCATTCTGTGCTTTGAGGGTGCACAGCTCGCGGGCCTGGCCGGTGATGACCTGGCCGACCGCGACGCCGATCTGTTTGGTGCCGTAGTCGAAGCCGAGAATCAGGCGCAGGGCCATCAGGCGTGACCTGCCTGGCTGGTGAGCAGATTGAGATCGATGCCCAGATGCCGCGCTGCCGCTTCCAGGCGCAATTCGCTGCGAGTGTTGAACAGGATGTCGGCGTTGAACGGGCAGGTCAGCCAGGCGTTGTCGGCCAGTTCGGCTTCCAGTTGCCCGGCTTCCCAGCCGGCGTAACCCAAGGTAATCAGGCTCTGCGCGGGGCCGACGCCGTCAGCGATGGCGAACAGCACGTCCTGCGAAGTCGACAGGGCCAGGTCGCCATCCAGTTGCGCCGTGGCCTGGAACGTTTGGCCCGCCGGGTGCAGGACAAAACCGCGATCGGTCTGCACCGGCCCGCCGATGAAGATCGGCACATCCTGGCAGCGTGCCGGCGGCTCGATGTCCGGGCGCAACTGTTCAAGGATGTCGGCCAGATTCAACTCTTGCGGCCTGTTGACCACCAGCCCCATCGCGCCATTGGCCGTGTGCTCGACGATGTAGGTCAAGGTGTGGGCAAAGTTCGGGTCGGCCATGTGTGGCATGGCGATCAGGAAGTGATGCTTGAGGTAGCTGGGGCTGACGTTTTTCATGAGCGCTAGTGTGGCGTTCGAGGGGCGAACTGACAAGCTGGAGATGCTGACAACAACACAGATCCATTATTGGAACAGAGCTTTTGTGGCGAGGGGATTTGCTGTGGTGAGGGAGTTTATCTGTGGTTAGGGAATTTATCTGTGGTTAGGGGATTTATCTGTGGTGAAGGGATTTATCTGTGGTGAAGGGATTTATCTGTGGTTAGGGGATTTATCCCCGTTGGGGCGCGAAGCGCCCCTGAATCGCTTGATGGGTTCTGCCTGACACTCCGTATGGAATGGTTTTGCGGCTGCTGCGCAGCCGAGCGGGGATAAATCCCCTCGCCACAGATAAATCCCCTCGCCACATAAATATTCAGTTGCTTGAGAGCTTGTCGCCCCGGGCAAATTTCCAGGTGCGGATGATTTCCAGGCGGTCGATGTCCGACAGATCGCCGGTAAACGGTGCAAACGGCGCGGCCAGGCGGACGATGCGCTGCGCGGCCTGATCGAGCAGCGGCTGGCCGGAGGATTCGAGCACCAGCACCTCATACAGCGAACCGTCGCGGTTGATCGAGACCATCAGGCGCAAATTGCCGTAGATCTGCTTGCGCCGTGCTTCTTCGGGGTAGTTGAGGTTGCCGATGCGCTCGACCTTCTTGCGCCAGTCGTCCTTGTACCAGGCGCCCTTGTCGCGCATGGTCGAGGCCGCGCTCAAGCGGTGGATGCGCGGGCGCTTGGCGTACAGCTGTTGTTCCTTGGCCAGCTCTGCTTCGAGGCTGGCGATGTCGCTGGACAACTGCGAGCTGTCGAACACCGGCGCGTCGACGGTCGGTTTGACTTCGGTTTTGCTTTCTTCTTTCTTGGTCGGCGCCTTTTTCGGTTTCGGCGCGACGGTGGTCACCGCTGCCTTCGGTGCCGCTTCCTGCACCACAGGCTTGGCGGCGGGCGGCGGGGTGACCTTTTTGACCTGATTGTCCTGGAAGGGCGCGACTTCGGTGGTCTTGGGCAGGGCTTTCTTGTCCAGCGTGCCGCTGCCTTCCTGGTTTTCCTGAGCGAGAAAATCTGCCTTTTCCGGCTTCTTCTCGGCCTTGAAGGTGGCCAGGGTGATTTCCAGGGTTTTGCTGATCTGCTGCGGCTCGACCATGGTGAAGCCGACGCCGAGCAGCAGCGCCAGGTGAATCAGCGCCGCGAGAAACAGGGTAAAACCGAGGCGATCGGCCGGGCGCACGCCACGATGGGCGAGTTCAGCGGGCAGATCGGACGGGAGGGTCATGACAAGAAAACCAACATCGCGTTTTTCAGAGGCTGCGCATGATAACGCAATGTTGGTTTCGCGCCTTGGGCTTCACGCTTCAAGCGACAGGCTGCATGTGACGTACATCAAGCTTGTGGCTTTTTGCCGGCCGCTTGCAGCTTTTTATCGATCGCATCCATCAGCATCCCGCCGATATCAGTGCCGAACGCATTGTCGATTTCGCGGATGCAGGTCGGGCTGGTGACGTTGATTTCGGTCAGGTGCTCGCCGATCACGTCGAGGCCGACAAACAGCAGGCCTTTCTCGCGCAAGGTCGGGCCGACCTGGGCGGCGATCCAGCGATCCGTCTCGGTCAGCGGACGCGCTTCGCCACGGCCACCGGCGGCGAGGTTGCCACGGGTTTCGCCCAGCGCCGGAATCCGCGCCAGGCAGTAATCCACCGGCTCGCCATCGATCATCAGGATGCGCTTGTCGCCATCGACGATCGCCGGCAGGTAACCCTGAATCATGATCTGCTGCTTGCCGTGCAGGGTCAGGGTTTCGAGGATTACCGAGAGGTTCGGGTGGCCGGCGGTGTGGCGGAAGATCGACGAACCGCCCATGCCGTCCAGCGGCTTGAGGATCACGTCACCGTGATGGTCGGCGAACTCACGCAATACGTCCGGGCGGCGGCTGACGATGGTCGGCGGCGTGCACTGCGGAAACAGCGTGGCGAACAGCTTTTCATTGCAGTCGCGCAGGCTCTGCGGCTTGTTCACCACCAGCACGCCAGCGGCTTCGGCCTGTTCCAGCAGATAAGTGGAGTAGACGAACTCCATGTCGAACGGCGGATCCTTGCGCATCAGGATCACGTCCAGGTCGCTCAGCAGCTTGTCCTGTTCGGCGTCCAGCTCGAACCATTTGTCCGGGTTGGCGAAGACTTTCAGCGGGCTCATCCGCGCCCGCGCCTGGCCTTCGGCCTGATACAGGTCTTTCTGTTCCATGTAGAACAGTTCCCAGCCACGCTTCTGCGCGGCCAGCAGCATGGCCAGCGAGCTATCCTTTTTATAGGAGATGCTGGCGATAGGGTCCATGACAATCCCGACGCGAACGCTCATTGGGTTTTCCTCGAAATTTGGCTACCGGATCGGTATTGAAAAAGTGCCGCCAGAGTGGCGCCGGGCGGGTTTCGGGTCAAGGAAAAACCCGTCGATAGATTGCATCTGGAGACTGTGCTAAAAAGGCTGGCAGATCGCGCCGCCCCATGGGTTTCAAGGGTTTCAGGCCATTATTCACAGCAAAACGGACAATTTGATTCGCAAAGGCGACGGTAGAACCCTCTTATGGAACAGCAGTCCAGCGCCTTGAAGGTCATGGTGATCGACGACTCGAAAACGATTCGCCGCACCGCCGAAACATTGTTGAAGAATGTCGGTTGCGAAGTGATCACCGCCATCGACGGTTTCGATGCGCTGGCGAAGATTGCCGACCACCATCCCGGGATCATCTTTGTCGATATCATGATGCCGCGTCTGGACGGTTATCAGACCTGCGCCCTGATCAAGAACAACAGCGCCTTCAAGGCGACGCCGGTGATCATGCTGTCGTCCGGGGACGGTCTGTTCGACAAGGCCAAGGGGCGGATTGTCGGCTCTGATCAATTTCTGACCAAACCGTTCAGCAAAGAAGAACTGCTCAACGCGATCCAGGCCCATGTTCCGGGCTTCGCCGCCGTTTTGCCGCAGTAAGACACGCACAGTGACGCTCGGCCAGCGGGCCGGCAGTCGACCAGAAAAATGGGGAAGACCATGGCACGTATCCTGATCGTCGATGATTCGCCGACTGAAATGTACAAACTCACCGGCATGCTCGAAAAGCACGGTCATGAAGTGCTCAAGGCCGAGAACGGCGCCGACGGCGTGGCCCTGGCCCGTCAGGAAAAACCCGACGCGGTGCTGATGGACATCGTCATGCCCGGTCTCAACGGTTTTCAGGCGACCCGCCAGTTGACCAAGGATGCCGATACCAGCCACATCCCGGTGATCATCATCACCACCAAGGATCAGGAGACCGACAAGGTCTGGGGCACCCGCCAGGGCGCCAAGGATTACCTGACCAAACCGGTCGACGAAGACACCCTGATCAAGACCCTGAACAACGTACTCAACGGCTGATCGCGCGATCATGAACGAATCGCTGACCGCGTTCGAACTGCTCTGGCAGATCGACCAGCGCTGCCGCCTGCTGGCAGCGGACCTGCCGTCGCAAGCGGCGCGCCCGGATCGCTGGAGCGGCATCGGCTTTCGCCTCGGCGAGCATTGGTATGTGGCGCCGATGGGCGAAGTCAGCGAAGTCCTGCATGAACCGCGCTTCACCCAGTTGCCCGGGGTCAAGCCGTGGGTCAAGGGTGTCGCCAATCTGCGCGGGCGGCTGCTGCCGATCATGGACCTGTGCGGCTTCTTCGGCCATGAGCTGTCGCCGCTGCGCAAACAACGGCGGGTATTGGTGGTGGAACATGAAGACGTGTTCGCCGGGGTAATGGTCGACGAAGTCATCGGCTTGCAGCATTTCGAACAGGGCAGTTTCGAGCCGCTGTCGATCAGCAAGCGCCAGGGCTCCAAGGCCGAATTCGTCAAAGGCTATTTCCGCCGTGAACAGAACTGGCGGGTGTTCAGCCTGTTCGCACTGGCCAGATCCCCGGTGTTCATGGGTGTCGCTCTTTAGCACGAACAACAGAACCCATGTGGACGCGAGCCATGTGGCGAGGGGATTTATCCCCGTTGGGTCGCGCAGCGGCCCCAAAAACTGCAATGCCTGACACTGTCAGCGCATGCGATATTTTTGCGACTGCTTCGCAGCCGAACGGGGATAAATCCCCTCGCCAGCAAGGTTCGCTCCCACAAGGGCCATGGCAGGTTTCATAGGCGAGGACCGATGACAAAAGCAAAAACAGGCAAGTCGGCAGAAGCATCGCGCAGTCGCGCACAGATCATCGTGCTGTTTATCGCACTGATCGTGTTCATCATGCTGCTGTTCGCCAACTTCGCGTACCTCAACACCCAGGCGAACTACGACAAGCAGTACATCGGCCATGCCGGCGAACTGCGCGTGCTCTCGCAACGCATCGCCAAGAACGCCACCGAAGCGGCGGCGGGCAAGGCGGCCGCCTTCAAACTGCTCAGTGATGCGCGCAACGATTTTGCCCAGCGCTGGGGCTACCTGAAGAAGGGTGACCCGAACACCGGCCTGCCGCCGGCACCCGTCGCCGTGCGCCCGGAAATGCGCGCGGTGCAGATGGACTGGGAGCGCCTGTTGAAAAACACCGATGCGATCCTCAGCAGCGAACAGACCGTGCTGTCGCTGCATCAGGTCGCCGCGACGCTGGCCGAAACCGTGCCGCAGTTGCAGATCGAATACGAAAAAGTCGTGGAAATCCTGCTCCAGCGCGGCGCCCCGGCGGCGCAGGTGGCAATGGCGCAACGGCAATCGTTGCTTGCCGAACGCATCCTCGGTGCCGTCAACACGGTGCTTGCCGGTGACGAAAACTCGCAGCAGGCCGCCGACGCCTTTGGCCGCGATGCCGCGCGTTTCGGCCTGGTGCTTAACGGCATGTTGCAAGGCAACCCGGCGCTGAAAATCAGCCAGGTCGAAGACCGCGACGCCCGTGCGCGTTTGAGCGAAATCTCCGAGCTGTTCCAGTTCGTCTCCGGCTCGGTGGACGAAATCCTCGAAACCTCGCCAGAGCTGTTCAAGGTCCGCGAGTCGGCCAGCAACATCTTCACCCTGTCGCAAACCCTGCTCGACGAAGCCTCACACCTTGCTACAGGTTTCGAGCATCTGGCCGGCGGGCGCAACACCGACACCATTGGCGGCTATGTGCTGGGCCTGCTGGCGCTGGCCTCGATCATCCTCATCGGTCTGGTCATGGTCCGCGAAACCAATCGCCAGTTGCGTGAAACCGCCGAGAAGAACGAGCGCAACCAGAACGCGATCATGCGCCTGCTCGACGAAATCGAAGACCTCGCCGATGGCGACCTCACCGTGACCGCTTCAGTGACCGAAGACTTCACCGGCACCATCGCCGACTCGATCAACTATTCCGTCGACCAATTGCGTGATCTGGTAGCCACCATCAACCTCACCGCCGGCCAGGTTGCCGCCGCTGTGCAGGAAACCCAGGCCACCGCCATGCATCTGGCCCAAGCGTCTGAGCAACAGGCCCAGCAGATTTCCGAAGCCTCGACAGCGATCAGCGACATGGCCGAGTCCATCGATCAGGTCTCGGCCAACGCTGCCGAATCGTCGGCGGTGGCCGAGCGTTCCGTGGAAATCGCCAACAAGGGCAACGAGGTGGTGCACAACACCATCCACGGCATGGACAACATCCGCGAACAGATTCAGGACACCGCCAAGCGCATCAAGCGCCTCGGCGAGTCGTCCCAGGAAATCGGCGACATCGTCAGCCTGATCGACGACATCGCCGACCAGACCAACATCCTCGCCCTCAACGCGGCGATCCAGGCATCGATGGCCGGCGACGCCGGGCGCGGTTTTGCCGTGGTTGCCGACGAAGTGCAACGGCTGGCCGAACGTTCATCCGCCGCGACCCGGCAGATCGAAACCCTGGTGCGGGCGATTCAGGCCGACACCAACGAAGCGGTGATTTCCATGGAGCAGACCACCACCGAAGTGGTGCGCGGCGCGCGACTGGCGCAGGATGCCGGTGTGGCCCTGGAAGAAATCGAAGGCGTGTCCAAGACCCTCGCGGCGCTTATCCAGAGCATTTCCAACGCGGCGCAACAGCAGACGTCTTCGGCCGGGCAGATCTCGCTGACGATGAACGTGATCCAGCAGATCACCTCGCAGACTTCGTCGGGGTCCACGGCCACCGCCGAGAGCATCGGCAACCTGGCGAAAATGGCCAGTCAGTTGCGCCGTTCGGTGTCCGGTTTCACCTTGCCGGCGGCGACAGATAAAGCGTGAGTGGAGTGGTTATGGGTGATCGGCACGACTACGTGGCCCTGGAATGGGTCAAGGGCGAAATTGCCGAAACGCTGAAGCTGGCGCATCAGGCGATCGAGGCCGTGCTCGACGATCCGCAGGCCTTTCCCGGTCTGGACGAGTGCCTGGCCTACATTCATCAGGTCCACGGCAGTCTGCAAATGGTCGAGTTCTACGGCGCAGCGTTACTGGCCGAAGAAATGGAGCACTTGGTCGAAGCCCTGCAACATGATCGTGTACCGCACCGCGACGAGGCCTTGCACCTGCTGCTGCAAGCCCTGGGGCAACTGCCGCTTTACCTTGACCGCGTGCAGAGCGCCCGCCGCGACCTGCCGCTGGTGGTGTTGCCGCTGATCAACGATCTGCGCAGCGCCCGTGGTGAAAGCCTGCTGGCGGAAACCAGCCTGTTCAGCCCGCCACTGCCCGAGCTGGCGCCGCTCGGCGACGGGGCACTCGCCGAGCTGGAACCGCCCGATCTGCCGAACGTGCTGCGCAAACTGCGGCAGATGCTGCAAATGGCTCTGGTCGGTCTGCTGCGCGAACAGGACGACCAGACGCACCTTGGCTATCTGGCCAAAGTCTTCAGCCGTCTCGAAGCGCTGAGCGGCGACGCGCCGTTGAGCCCTTTGTGGCAAATCGCCTCGGCATTGGTCGAGGGCATGCGCGAGGGCGTCATCGCCAACAGTCCGGCGCTGCGCAGCCTGTTCAAGGACGCCGACCAAGAGCTCAAGCGCCTGCTCGAGCAAGGCGTCGTCGGGCTCAATCAACCGGCGCCGGCCGAGCTGCTGAAAAGCCTGTTGTTCTATATTGCCAAAGCCGAACATCCCACCGGGCAGATGCTGACCATGAAAGATCACTACTCCCTGGACGACGCGTTGCCCGACAGCGCGATGGTCGATGAAGAACGCGCACGCCTCGCCGGCCCCGACCGCGATGCCATGCGCTCGGTGCTGGCGGCGCTGTGCGAAGAGCTGGTGCGGGTCAAGGAGCGCCTCGATCTGTTCGTGCGCAGTGACCGCCAGCACGCCTCGGATCTGGACAGCCTGCTCGCGCCGCTGCGGCAGATTGCCGACACCCTCGCGGTGCTTGGTTTCGGCCAGCCGCGCAAAGTCATCATCGACCAACTGGCAGTGGTGCTCAGCCTCGCCCAAGGCCAGCGCGAACCGAACGACGCGATCCTCATGGACGTCGCCGGGGCCTTGCTCTACGTCGAAGCGACGCTGGCCGGCATGGTCGGCACGGTGGAGACGCAAAGCGCCGAAGACGCGCGCCTGCCGACCACCGACCTGACGCAGATCCATCAGATCGTGATCAAGGAAGCGCGCATCTGCCTGCAACAGGCCAAGGACATGATCGTCGATTACATCGACGCCGATTGGGACCGCCAGCATCTGCAACCGCTGCCCGAACTGCTGACGCAGGTGCGCGGCGCGCTGGCGATGATTCCGCTGGCCCGCGCGGCGAGTCTGGTCGAGGCCTGCAACGGTTTCATTCGCGAGCATTTGATGCTCGATGCCCACGAACCGGGCTGGGAACAACTCGATCATCTGGCCGATGTGATCAGCAGCCTGGAGTATTACCTCGAACGCCTGAGCGACGACCCGCAGGCGCCCGCCGAGCATCTGCTCGATGTCGCGCAAAACAGCCTCGCCAGCCTCGGCTTCTTCGCTAACGAGCAGCCCGGCGAAGCGCAAGTGCCGTTGCTCGATGAGGTGCTCAGCCCCAGCGAAGCGCAGCTCATGCAGGATCTGCAAACCCTCGACGACCCTGACGTCGTGCAGTCGCTGGCCGAGGTGCTGGCCAGCCCGCTGTCGGCGCTCAACCCGCCGGCGCGCAACAGCCCCGACAGCCTGATGCCGCCGCCAGCGGATGAAGAACCGGTCGACGATGAGCTGCGCGAAGTGTTCCTCGAAGAGACCGACGAAGTCCTCGCGGTCCTCCACGAATACCTGCCGCGCTGGACCGCCAATCCCCAGGACCGCGCCGCGCTGACCGAACTGCGTCGGGCCTTCCATACCTTGAAGGGCAGCGGGCGCATGGTCCGCGCGTTGGTCCTTGGCGAACTGGCCTGGGCGGTGGAAAACCTGCTCAACCGCGTGCTCGAACAAAGCGTCGAACCCGGGGCAGTGCTGCGCCAATTGCTCGGCGACACGCTGTTGCTGCTGCCCGAGCTGATCAACGAATTCGCCACCCAGCGCCAGCGCCAACGCAACGATGTCGACCAACTCGCCGCCCGCGCCCACGCGTTGGCCAAAGGCGATGAGCCGCTGGCAGCCGAAGATACCGATGATGTCGCCGCGCTTGATCCGCTGCTGCTGGAAATCTTCCGCAAAGAAGCCGAAACCCACCTCGCCAGCCTCAACCGTTTCCTCGATCAGGCCGCCGAACAGGTGCCGTTACCGGCCAGCGACGAGCTGCAACGGGCGCTGCACACGCTCAAGGGCAGTGCCTCGATGGCCGGCGTATTGCCGATGGCCGAACTGGCGGCTTCACTGGATCAACTGGCCCGCGAGTTCAAGGCGCATCAGTTGCCGCTGGATCTGGACGAGGTCGAATTGCTGCTCGAAGCCGAGGGCTTGTTCCGCGTCGGCCTGCGTCAGCTCAAACACGATCCGCTGGCGCCGATTGTCGGTGCGCAGTCGCTGATCAAACGCACCGAGGCGCTGCTCGCCGAGCGCCTGCAAGCCAGCTCCGATGGCGCTGACAGCGGCCTGCGCCTCAAGCGCGATCCGCAACTGATCAACAACTTCCTCGCCCAGGGCATGGACATCCTCCTCGACGCCGAAAACCTCTTGCAGCGCTGGCAGCAACACCCCGGCGAGCGCCAGGAACTCAGCGCCCTGCTCGATGAACTGACCACCCTCGGCGAAGGCGCGCACCTTGCCGATCTGCTGGCGGTCGATGGCCTCTGCGAAGCCTTGCTCGACCTGTATGGCGCGGTGGAAGAAAGCAGCCTGGCGGTCAGCGAGCGGTTTTTCCACGAAGCGCAACTGGCCCACGAAGCGCTGATCAACATGCTCGACGAGCTCGCTGCCGGCCAGGAAATCACCGCGCAACCGGAGCGGATTCGTGCCTTGCAGGAACTGCTCGACGAAGGCCTCGACCCGGCGGCGATGGGCCTGATCCGCAGCGACGGCAGTCGCACCCTGGATATTCGCGAACTGGGCAGCGCCACCGCGCAATTGCAGCAATCGGTTGCCGCCCTCGAGCCTGACGACGAGATCGTCGAAATCTTCCTCGAAGAGGCGGTGGACATTCTCGACAGCGCCGGGCAAGCCTTGCAGCGCTGGCGCAAGGATCCGGACAACGCCGCGCCGCTGTCGTCATTGCAGCGCGACTTGCACACGCTGAAGGGCGGCGCGCGCATGGCCGAGGTCGAGGTCATCGGCGACCTCGCCCAGGAACTGGAAAACCTCTACGAAGGGCTGGTCGATCGACGCTACAACCACAGCACCGCGCTCGAAGGTCTGTTGCAGCACAGTCATGAGCGTTTGGCGCTGATGCTGGAGCAACTGCAAGCGCATCAAGCGCTGACCCCGGCGCAAGATCTGATCGACGCGATCCGTCAGTTGCGTCAGGGCCAGGCCGCCAGCGAATCTGCCCACGCAGCGGTCGAACATGACAACGCCGGGCATGATCCAGAGTTGCTGGAGATCTTCCTCGAAGAAGGTTTCGACATCATCGAAAGCTCCGGCGCCGCGCTGTTGCGCTGGCAGGCCGAGCCGGGCAACCGTCAGGAAATCGAAACCCTGCTGCGCGATCTGCACACCCTCAAGGGTGGTGCGCGGATGGTCGAAATCGGCCCGATCGGCGACCTCGCCCATGAGCTGGAATTTCTCTACGAAAGTCTCTCTAGCGGTGTGCTGCAACCGTCCGCCGAACTGTTCGCGCTGGTGCAGCGCGGCCATGACCGACTGGCGCAAATGCTCGATGGTGTGCGCGCCGGGCAGCCGTGCCCACCGGCCGATCGGCTGATCAATGCGATCCAGAATTTCAGTCACCCGGTGCAGGTTGAAGCGCCGCCAGCGCCGGCTCCAGTCATCAAGCCCGAGGCCGCGCCGCCGAGCGCCGATGCTGGCGCGGACATGGTCAAGGTCTCGTCCGAACTGCTCGATGAGCTGGTCAATCTGGCCGGGGAAACCTCGATCTTTCGTGGACGGATCGAGCAGCAGGTCAACGATGCGCAGATTGCCCTCAACGAGATGGAAACCACCATCGAGCGTATGCGCGATCAGTTGCGCCGCCTCGACACCGAAACCCAGGGGCGCATTCTCAGCCGCCAGCAAGTCGATGGCGAACGCCTCGGTTATGAAGACTTCGATCCGCTGGAAATGGATCGCCATTCGCAGTTGCAGCAATTGTCGCGGGCGCTGTTCGAATCCGCCTCGGACCTGCTCGACCTCAAGGAAACCCTCGACCGCCGCAATCACGATGCGGAGAACCTGTTGCAGCAACAGGGGCGGATCAACACCGAATTGCAGGAAGGCCTGATGCGCACGCGCATGGTGCCGTTCGAACGCATGGTGCCGCGTCTGAAACGCATCGTTCGTCAGGTCGCCGAAGAGCTGGGCAAGGATGTCGCTTTTGTCGTCGGCAATGCCGATGGCGAGATGGATCGCAATGTGCTGGAACGCATGGCCGCGCCGCTGGAACACATGCTGCGCAACGCCGTCGACCATGGCCTCGAACCCGCCGATGTGCGGCTGGCGGCAGGCAAACCGGCGCAAGGGCAGATCACCCTTGATCTGTCCCGCGAAGGCGGTGACATCGTTTTCGACATCCGCGACGACGGCGCCGGGGTGCCGCTGGAAGCCGTGCGGCGCAAGGCGATCAAACGCGGCTTGCTGGCGCCCGACGCCGAGATCAGCGACCGCGACGTGTTGCAGTTCATCCTCCAGCCGGGTTTCTCCACGGCGGAAAAGATCACCCAGATTTCCGGGCGTGGCGTCGGCATGGACGTAGTCCACGAAGAGGTGCGTCAGCTCGGCGGCAGCATGAGTATCGATTCGGTGCCGGGGCAGGGCGTGCATTTCCGCATTCGCCTGCCGTTCACCGTGTCGGTCAACCGCGCGCTGATGGTGCAGTGCGGCGAGGATCAGTACGCGATTCCGCTGAACACCATCGAAGGCATCGTGCGTGTGTTGCCGAATGATCTGGAAGGGCATTTCCGTCACGATCCACCGAGTTATCAATACGGCGGCCAGCGGTATGAGCTGTGCTATCTCGGCGAGCTGTTGAAGACTGCGCCACGGCCAAAACTGCTCGGGCAGAACCTGCCGTTGCCGGTGCTGCTGGTGCATTGCAACGACCGCCACATTGCCGTGCTGGTCGACGCCATGGCCGGCACTCGCGAGATCGTGGTCAAGAGCCTCGGCCCGCAGTTCGCGGCGGTGCAGGGCGTGTCGGGGGCGACGATTCTCGGCGACGGCCGGGTGGTGCTGATTCTGGATCTGCTCGCACCGATCCGCGCGATGCAGGCGCGCCTGGCGCAAGAGCCGGCGCGCACGGACATCGACAGCGAACCGCACAAGCCGCTGCTGATCATGGTCGTCGATGACTCGGTGACGGTGCGCAAGGTCACCAGCCGTTTGCTCGAGCGTCACGGCATGAACGTGCTGACCGCCAAGGACGGTGTCGATGCGATGCTGCTGCTCGAAGAGCACTTGCCCGACCTGATGCTGCTCGACATCGAAATGCCGCGCATGGACGGCTTCGAAGTCGCCACCCAGGTGCGCGCCGACGAACGCCTGCAACATCTGCCGATCATCATGATTACCTCGCGTACCGGGCAGAAACACCGCGACCGCGCCATGGCCATCGGCGTCAACGACTACCTCGGCAAGCCGTATCAGGAATCGGTGTTGCTGGAGAGCATCGCCCAGTGGAGCAAGAAACATGCATGAGCACCGGCACAACCCGCGCACCAGCCAGCTCACCGGGCTGCTGCTGCCGCTGGCCGATCGCAACCTGATCCTGCCCAATGTCGCCATTGCCGAGCTGATCGATTACCAGGCCAGCGCCTTCGATCTCGACACGCCGCCGTGGTACCTGGGGCGGGTAACGTGGCGCGAGCGGCAGATTCCGCTGATCAGTTTCGAATCGGCCTGCGGGCAGAAAATCGTCATCGGCGAACGGGCGCGGATCGTCATCCTGAATGCGCTGGGCGGCTTGCCCGAGCTGAGATTCATCGCCCTGTTGGTGCAGGGGATTCCTCGGTCGTACAAGCTGGACAGTCAGTTGAGTTATGTCGATGTGCCGTTGTGTGCGCTGGAGCAGGCGGCGGTGCAGGTCGGCGAGCAGGTGGCGAAGGTGCCGGATTTGTTGGGGCTGGAGCAGTTACTGGTGGATGCGGGATTGGCCCGCTGATCCAAGGCTTGACTGATCATTCCCACGCTCCGCGTGGGAATGCAGCCCGGGACGCTCCGCGTCCCATCAAGAGCCGAACGCGGAGCGTCCGTGGAGGCATTCCCACGGAGAGCGTGGGAACGATCAAAAGCCCCTCACCCCAGCCCTCTCCCAAAGGGAGAGGGAGCCGACCGAGGTGTCTCGCGTCCTACATCGACCTGAATGACCGAGTCGATTATGGATTCACTACAACGGGCTCAGGTCAGCGTCATTCCCAAGCATCCCCCAATCGGTTCCCTCTCCCTCCGGGAGAGGGCTAGGGTGAGGGTAGCTTTTGAACGTTACGCTCAGCGTAATGATTCACCGCCCAGCTTGATTGATGCCCTCACCGCACACGCCTAACTTGGCTCCACGACAGCGAACCCCGTGGAGTGAGCATGACAACAACAATTTCCCCCGACTCGCGCTGGACGCGGCGGCGTGACGAGAAGCAGCGCCGGCTCGACAAGGTGCGCGGGCTCGCCGATGGCGCGGTGTTGCCCAGCGACAAGATCGTCGCCGCGCTCGAAGCGCTGATCCATCCCGGCGACCGTGTGGTGCTGGAGGGCAACAACCAGAAGCAGGCGGATTTCCTCTCGCGTTCGCTGGCCAAGGCCGACCCGGCCAAGCTCCACGATCTGCACATGATCATGCCCAGCGTCGGCCGCTCCGAGCACCTTGATCTGTTCGAACGTGGCATTGCCCGCAAGCTCGATTTCTCCTTCGCCGGCACCCAGAGCCTGCGCATCAGCCAGTTGCTCGAAGATGGCTTGCTCGAAGTCGGCGCCATTCACACGTACATCGAACTCTACGCCCGCCTCGTCGTGGACCTGATCCCCAACGTTGTGCTCTCGGCCGGCTTCATGGCCGACCGCGCCGGCAACATCTACACCGGCCCGAGCACCGAAGATACCCCGGCACTGATCGAACCGGCGGCGTTCAGCGATGGCATCGTTATCGTTCAGGTCAACCAATTGGTCGATGACGTCAGCGAGCTGCCTCGCGTAGACATTCCCGCTTCATGGGTCGATTTCGTCGTGGTGGCCGACAAGCCGTTCTACATCGAGCCGCTGTTCACCCGCGACCCACGCCACATCAAGCCTGTGCACGTGCTGATGGCGATGATGGCGATTCGCGGGATCTACGAAAAACACAATGTGCAGTCACTCAACCACGGCATCGGTTTCAACACCGCCGCCATCGAACTGATCCTGCCGACCTACGGCGAATCCCTCGGTTTGAAAGGCAAGATCTGCCGCAACTGGACGCTCAACCCGCACCCGACGCTGATCCCGGCGATTGAAAGCGGCTGGGTCGAGAGCGTGCATTGCTTCGGCACCGAACTGGGCATGGAAAACTACATTGCCGCTCGGCCGGATGTGTTCTTCACTGGCCGCGACGGCTCGCTGCGCTCCAACCGTATGGTCTGCCAACTCGCCGGGCAGTACGCGGTGGATCTGTTTATCGGCGCGACGTTGCAAGTCGATGGCGACGGCCATTCCTCGACCGTGACCCGTGGCCGTCTCGCCGGTTTCGGTGGTGCGCCGAACATGGGTCACGATCCGCGCGGCCGCCGTCACGGCACCCCGGCGTGGCTGGACATGCGCCACGCCGACGGGCCGCAACCGATGCTCGAACGCGGCAAGAAACTCGTGGTGCAAATGGTCGAGACCTTCCAGGAGGGCGGCAAACCGACCTTTGTCGAAACGCTCGACGCGGTGGAAGTGGCGAAGAAAAGCGGCATGCCGCTGGCACCGATCATGATCTACGGCGACGACGTTACCCACCTGCTCACCGAAGAAGGCATCGCCTACCTGTACAAGGCGCGCTCGCTGGAAGAACGCCAGGCGATGATCGCAGCGGTCGCCGGGGTTACCGCCATCGGCCTGCGGCACAATCCGAAAGACACCGAACGCATGCGCCGCGAAGGCCTGATCGCCTTGCCCGAAGACCTTGGCATCCGCCGCACCGACGCCACCCGCGAATTGCTCGCGGCGAAAAGCGTCGCCGATCTGGTCGAGTGGTCCGGCGGCCTGTACAACCCGCCCGCCAAATTCAGGAGCTGGTAATGCACGCATTCAACCTGCAAGCGAAACCGCTGTCACTGGCTGAACACCTGGCCGATCTGGCGGTGGACGCGCTGATCGACGAAGCGGATCTGTCGCCGAAACCGGCGCTGGTCGACCGTCGTGGCAATGGCGCACACACCGATCTGCACCTGGGCCTGATGCACGCGTCGGCGCTGGCCTTGTGGCCGGCATTCAAGGAAATGGCCGAGGCCGCGCTGGAGACCGGTGAAGTCGGTGTGCCGTTGCGCGAAGCGATTGGCCGCATCGGTCGTGAAGGCGAGCAAGCCATGCTCGTGACCACCAACGGCGTCAACACCCATCGCGGTGCGATCTGGGCATTGGGGCTGTTGGTGACGGCCGCCGCGCTGCAACCGAAATCCATCGCCCTGTGTGCCGCACGCCTGGCACTGCTCGACGACCGCTACGCACCGACACCGCTCAGCCACGGCGCACAAGTCGCCCAGCGTTACGGCGCACGCGGTGCTCGCGAAGAAGCGCAACTGGGCTTCCCATCCGTGCTGCAACGCGGCCTGCCGCAACTGCAGAAAAGTCGCGCCAACGGCCACGGCGAACAGAACGCCCGGCTTGATGCGTTGCTGGCGATCATGACCGAGCTGGCCGACACCTGCGTGCTCTACCGCGCCGGCGAGCCCGGTCTGCACGCCATGCAGGCCGGCGCGCAAGCGGTACTCGATGCCGGCGGCAGCGCCAGCCTCAGCGGTCGCCGGCGCCTGCACGAACTCGATCAACAACTCATCGCATTGAATGCCTCGCCCGGTGGCGCCGCTGACTTGCTCGCGGCCACGCTGCTGCTCGATCGCATCGAGCGCGACGGCATTGTTCAGGGAGCGTTTTGATGGAAAGCCTATCGTTTGAATTCCCCGCCGGGCAGCCGCCACGCGGGCGGGCGCTGGTCGGTTGTGTCGGCTCGGGTGATCTGGAAGTGCTGATCGAACCGGGTCTGGCCGGCAAGCTGACGATCAACGTGCAGACCTCGGTCAACGGCGCGCAGCAGCGCTGGCAGCACCTGTTTGCGCGGATGTTCGACGGCACCACGCCACCGGCGATGGCCATCGATATCCACGATTTCGGCGCGACGCCGGGGGTGGTGCGCTTGCGTCTGGAACAGGGTTTCGAGGAGATCGGCCATGACTGACAGCGCAGCGTTGCTGAACAAACACAGTTTCGTTGAACTTGGCGCACGGCAGCGGGCGAAAGCCTTGCTCGACGCCGGGACCTTTCGCGAACTGCTTGATCCGTTTCAACGGGTCATGTCGCCATGGCTTGAGCGCCAAGGTGTGGTGCCGCAAGCCGACGACGGCGTGATCATCGCCAAGGGCAGCCTCGACGGTTTGCCGGTGGTCATCGCAGCGATTGAAGGTGCGTTTCAGGGCGGCAGCCTTGGCGAAGTCGGCGGGGCGAAGATTGCCGGTGCGCTGGAACTGGCTGCCGAAGACAACCGCAACGGCATCCCCACCCGCGCGGTATTGCTGCTGGAAACCGGTGGCGTGCGCTTGCAGGAAGCCAATCTAGGGCTGGCGGCGATTGCCGATATTCACGCGGCGATTGTCGATCTGCAGCAATACCAACCGGTGGTCGGCGTGGTCGCCGGCAGCGTCGGTTGCTTCGGCGGCATGTCGATTGCTGCGGCGCTGTGCAGTTATTTGCTGGTGACCCAGGAAGCACGTCTCGGCCTGAACGGCCCGCAGGTGATCGAGCAGGAAGCCGGGATCGAGGAATACGACTCCCGCGACCGGCCCTTCATCTGGAGCCTGACCGGCGGCGAACAGCGTTTCAACACGGGACTAGTGGACCGTTATGTCGGCGATGATGTGGCGCAGATTCGCCAGCAGGTCGGTGAATTGCTCCAGCAAGGCTTGCCGGCACAGGCACGCAGTCAACGCGCCGAGTGGTTCCTGCAACGCCTCGGCAAGCTGAACACTGACCAGCAAATCGAACCGTCGGTGGTTCGCGATCTGTATCAAGGAGTGCGCTCATGAGCGGTTATTCATTGCGCGGTTTGCACTGGTTCAACGCCTTGAGCACCGGCGCTGAAAGCGTCGAAGGGTTGCCGCCGTCATTGAAAGCGGCCGACGCTGAGCTCGGGCGTTTTATCGCCGTGGTCGCCGACCCGGACAATCGTTTCCCCCGCGCCCGAAACGGCGAAGTCGGTTTGCTCGAAGGCTGGGGGCTGGCCAAGGCTGTGGATGACGCGATCAGCGCCGACCGCGACAACGCGAAGAAGCGCCCGATCATCGCCATCGTCGATGTACCGAGCCAGGCGTATGGCCGCCGCGAAGAAGCCCTCGGCATTCATCAGGCGCTCGCCGGCGCTGCGGACAGTTATGCCCGTGCACGCTTGGCCGGCCATCCGGTGATTGCGCTGCTGGTGGGCAAGGCCATGTCGGGTGCGTTTCTCGCCCATGGTTATCAGGCCAATCGCCTGATCGCGCTGCGCGACCCCGGCGTGATGGTCCACGCGATGGGCAAAGCCTCGGCGGCGCGGGTGACCTTGCGCAGTGTCGAGGAACTGGAAGCGCTGGCCTCGAGCGTGCCGCCGATGGCCTACGACATCGACAGTTACGCCAGCCTCGGCCTGCTCTGGGAAACCCTCTCGGTGCAGCAGATCGAACAACCGACGGCGGAAGATCTGACGCGCGTGAGTGAGTGCCTCAAGCAAGCGATCAACGACGTGGCCAGCACTGATTTGAAAGGGCGCCTTGGTGCGAGTAATCGTGCCGCCTCCAGCCGCGTCCGCGAACTGCTGAGGGCGCAGTGGTGAACCTGCCCCTGGCCCACGATCTGCTCTGGGGCATGACCCCGGCGCAGTTGCCGGCGGATGCGCCGCAGTGGGCGGTCGCGGCGCTGGCGGCCGGGCAACCGGTGGTGGTGCGCCGGGCGGTGAGTGCTGACGGTTTTGTCGCGGTCGGCGTGCGCGGTGTGTTGCGTCAACAACGGCTGGCGGCATTTATGGCGCTGGATTCGATTGCCTGTCGAGTCAGTCCCGAAGCCCTTTGTCATGTTGAGTGTGAGCGAGATCTGCCGGTGATGCAGGCGCTCAAACAACTGCGGCCGATGCTCGATGACTGCCGTTGGGTCTGGGGTGTCAGCGGCAGTGTCGGGTTTGAATTGGCCAGTGGTTTCAGAGCAATGCATGCGGCCAGTGATCTCGATCTGATTCTGCGTGCGCCGCAGATGATCGGCCGTGATCAGGCGCGCGAACTGGTCGCGCTTTTAGATCAAACTGTGTGCCGGGTCGACATGCAATTGCAGACGCCGTTCGGCGCTGTGGCGTTGCGGGAATGGGCCAGCGGTTCGTTCCGAGTGCTGCTGAAAAATGCTTATCAGGCCTGTCTGGTGACGGATCCGTGGAACCCGCAGGAGCAGGCAGCGTGAGCAGCCTGTTGGTGTTTCCCGGCCAGGGCGCGCAGCAAGCGGGCATGCTCCAGCGTTTGCCAAGGGAAACGCTGGTCGAGGCCAGTGATGTACTGGGCGAAGATGTTGCGCTGCTGGATTCAGCCGAGGCATTGCCCACTACACGAGCGGTTCAGCTGTGCCTGCTGATCGCCGGTGTCGCTGCTTCGCGGCAGTTATTGCAGGATGAACTGACTGCGGATTACGTCGCCGGCCTGTCCATCGGCGCTTATCCGGCGGCGGTGGTGGCGGGGGTCTTGAGTTTCAGCGATGCGCTGCATCTGGTCAGTCTGCGCGGTGAGCTGATGCAACAAGCCTATCCACAGGGCTACGGCATGACCGCGATCATCGGCTTGCAGTTGTCCACAGTCGAAACCCTGCTGGCGCAAGTGCACAGCGAAGATGCGCCGGTGTATCTGGCCAACATCAACGCCGATAACCAAGTGGTGATTGCCGGCAGCGACAAGGCCATGCACGCGGTGGCCGAACTGGCACGCAGTCGCGGCGCCGGAGTGGCGAAACGGCTGGCGGTGAGCGTGCCGTCGCATTGCCCATTGCTGGAAAAACCGGCGCAGGCGCTTGCCGAAGCCTTCGCCAGGGTCGAACTTAAAACGCCACGGATCGGCTATCTCAGCGGCAGCCGCGCCCGCCCTGTGAGCAAAGTCGAAGCGCTGCGTGACGACCTCGCTTTCAACATGTGCCGCGTGGTGGACTGGCGCGGCACCGTGCAAAGCGCCTACGAGCGCGGCGTACGTCTACAGATCGAACTGCCGCCCGGTGCGGTGCTGACCGGGCTGGCGCGCCGGGTGTTCGAGCAGGGCACCGTCACTGCCTTCGACAGTGCCCGCCTCGATACCCTGCAAGCGCTGTTGCGCGAGGAGGGTGGCCGCCAACTCTAAAACCGCCGCGACTCAAGCTTCGAACAACAAAAACAACATTCGACGATGCACTTTGAGGACTACAACAATGATTATTTACGGTGTGGCATTTCTCGCCTTTTGCACGCTGGTCGGTATCTGGGTCGGTGAATTGCTCGGCAAGCTGATCGGAGTGCCGGCCAATGTCGGCGGTGTCGGTATTGCGATGCTGCTGTTGATCGGCCTGGGCAGCTATCTCTACAAGAGCGGCTGGCTCAAGGGCAAGACCGAGCAGGGCGTGGAGTTCTGGAGCGCGATCTACATCCCCATCGTGGTCGCCATGGCCGCGCAGCAGAATGTCTACGGTGCGCTGAAGGGCGGGCCGATGGCGATTCTCGCCGGCACCCTCGCCGTAGTGATCGCTTTTGCCCTGGTGCCGGTGCTGACGCGCATGGGCAACAAGCAAGAGACGCCGATTGCTCCTGCCAAGACTGCGGGGTAATCGCCATGTACGAATCAATGATGAAAGTGATCACCGGCTACGGTCTGATCAGCGGCTTTTTGATTGTCGGGCTGACCATGTGGGTGTCCTACTGGATGTCCAACACTTTCACCAAGGGCCGTCTGCACGGTTCGGCGATCGCCATTCTGCTCGGGCTGGTGCTGTCGTATATCGGCGGCGCACTGACCGGTGGGCAAAAAGGCGTGGTGGATATTCCCCTGCTGTCCGGCATCGGCCTGCTCGGTGGTGCGATGCTGCGGGATTTCGCGATTGTGGCGACGGCGTTTGGGGTGAGTGTCGATGAGCTCAAACGCGCCGGATTCGTCGGTGTGCTGGCGCTGTTTGTCGGCGTTGGCACCTCGTTCGTCGCCGGGGTCGGCGTGGCGATGGCGTTCGGCTACACCGATGCGGTGAGCCTGACCACCATTGGCGCGGGTGCCGTGACTTACATTGTCGGCCCGGTGACCGGCGCGGCGATTGGTGCCAGTTCCGAGGTGATGGCGCTGTCGATTGCGGCGGGGCTGATCAAGGCGATTCTGGTGATGGTGATGACACCGTTCGTGGCACCGATGATCGGCCTGAACAATCCGCGCAGCGCGGTGATTTTCGGTGGGTTGATGGGCACCTCCAGCGGCGTTGCCGGAGGTCTGGCGGCCACCGATCCGAAGCTGGTGCCGTACGGTTGCCTGACGGCGGCGTTCTACACCGCGCTCGGGTGTCTGCTGGGGCCTTCGCTGTTGTTTCTGGCGATGCGCGGGTTGATGGGTTAGTCAATTTAAGCTGCCCTCACCCTAACCCTCTCCCGGAGGGAGAGGGGACTGACCGAGTTGTTTTGGCGTTATACATCGACCTGAAATTTCTAAGTCGAACTCAGGTTCTGAAAAAGCCCCCGATCTGCTCCCTTTCCCCCTCTACCCCTTGGGGAGAGGGCTGGGGTGAGGGGGTAGCTCTTGATTTTGATCTTGATCTAAACCCCAGCCTGCCGATTGGCATACATCCGACACTCTGCCAGCAACGCCAGCAAATTCGGGTCACGCTCCTTGGCCTTCAGAAACACCACGCCAATGTGCTGCTGCAACCGGTACTTCTCCTGCAACGGAATCAGCTTCACCCGATTCTCGTACACCGCCGCAATCCGCCCCGGCAACAAGGCGTACCCCACCCCTGAGCTGACCATGCTCAGCAGGGTGAAGATGTCATTGACCTGCATCGCCACCTTCGGTTCGAACCCCGCTTGCTTGAATACCCGCACACCATCCTGATGCGTGGCGAAGCCCTGGGTCAGGGTGATGAAGGTTTCATCGCGCACTTCCGCCAGATCGACTTCACTGCGCTGAGCGAATTTTGAATCGGCCGGGGTGGCGAGGAAGATGTCGTCGGAGAACAGCGCAATCTGTTCGCAATCGGGGTCGTTGATGCTGTCGTCCAGCGACACCAGAATCGCGTCGACTTCCATGTTTTTCAGCTTGTAGAGCAGGTCGATGTTCGAGCCGAGGATCAGGTCGATGTTGAGTTCGCTGCGGCGGATTTTCAGGCCCATGATCAGCTGCGGCACGGTTTTCACCGTCAGCGAATACAGCGAGCCGAGCTTGAAGCGCTCGGCGGAGAACCCGGCGGCTTCGCGGGTCAGGCGCACGCTGTCGACGACGTCGTTGATCAGCTTCTGCGCACGTTCTTCCAGCACATAAGCGCTTTCCAGCGGCGTCAGGTTGCGCCCTTCGTGTTTGAACAGCGGGCAGCGCAGGGCGTTTTCCAAAGAGTGAATGGCGCGGTGCACGCTGACGTTGCTGGTCTGCAGTTCGGCGGCAGCGCGGGCGAGGTTGCCGGTGCGCATGAAGGCGAGGAACACCTCGAGTTTTTTCAGGGTCAATTCTTCGTCGATCAGCATGGCGCGGACTCTTTTTGATATCGGCCGATTGTGCCCAATTCCCGCGGGCCGCGCAGGCGAGGTTGAACAGAAACATTGCGCTTTTACGCTCAAGGCCCGAGCCTTGCGCGCTGCGGTAACGAATGTGAGGTGAGCAATACATGTATCACGGGGAAAAACTCAACGCCTGGACCCATCTGGTCGGGGCCATCGCCGCGTTTATCGGCGGCGTGTGGATGCTGGTGATTGCCAGCCTCGACGGCAGTCCGTGGAAGATTGTCAGCGTGGCGATCTACGCCTTCACTTTGCTGGTGCTCTACAGCGCCTCGACCGTGTATCACAGCGTGCGCGGGCGCAAGAAAGCGATCATGAAGAAGGTCGATCATTTCTCGATCTACCTGCTGATCGCCGGCAGCTACACGCCGTTCTGCCTGGTGACGTTACGCGGGCCTTGGGGCTGGACGCTGTTCGGGATTGTCTGGGGGCTGGCGCTGATCGGCATCCTGCAAGAGATCAAACCGCGTTCCGAGGCGCGGATTCTGTCGATCGTGATTTACGCAGTGATGGGCTGGATCGTGCTGGTCGCAGTCAAACCGCTGATTGCCGCACTGGGCACGGCCGGGTTTGCCTGGCTGGCGTCGGGCGGGGTTTTGTATACGGTGGGGATTATCTTCTTTGCCCTGGATCACCGCCTGCGGCATGCCCATGGCATCTGGCATCTGTTTGTGATCGCGGGAAGTCTGCTGCACTTTGTCGCGATTCTGTTTTACGTCCTGTAAATGCAATCCCTGTGGGAGCGAGCCTGCTCGCGAAGGCGTCAGGTCAGCCAACACCTTCGTTGAATGAAACACCGCTTTCGCGAGCAGGCTCGCTCCCACAATAAATCTTCAGTGAACTCTGGTTTTGTGAACACCCTAGATCCAATGTGGGAGCGAGCCTGCTCGCGAAGGGGCCTTAGAAGTCACCCCACAGTTGCTGGGCCACCGCCAACGCCACCACCGGCGCGGTCTCGGTGCGCAACACGCGCGGGCCGAGGCGGGCGGCGTGGAAGCCATTGCCTTTGGCCTGCTCGACTTCGCCGTCCGTCAAGCCACCTTCCGGTCCGATCAGGAACGCCAGCGTCGCCGGTTTGGCATGGCTGACCAGCGGTTCTGCGACCGGATGCAGCACCAGTTTCAATTCGGCTTCGGTCTGCTTGAGCCAGTCCGCCAGCAATACTGGTGGATGAATCACCGGCACCCGTGAACGCCCGCACTGTTCGCAGGCACTGATTGCCACTTGGCGCCAATGCAGCAAGCGCTTGTCGGCGCGTTCGTCCTTGAGCCGCACTTCGCAGCGTTCGCTGAAGATCGGGGTGATTTGCGTCACGCCGAGTTCAGTGGCTTTCTGAATCGCCCAGTCCATGCGCTCGCCCCGGGACAGGCCCCGGCCGAGGTGGATCTGCAGCGGCGATTCGATTTGCCCGGCGAACTGCTCGTCGATCTGCACGACCACGCGCTTCTTGCCGACTTCGACGAGCGATCCGCGAAACTCATGGCCGGAACCGTCGAACAACTGCACCGCATCGCCTTCGGCCATGCGCAGCACGCGGCTGATGTAATGCGCCTGGGCCTCCGGCAGTTCGTGTTCGCCAGTGCTCAGCGGGGCGTCGATAAAGAAGCGGGACAGTCTCATTTCGGGTCTCTGGAAAGATATGAATCAGTTGGATCGGTGTCGACTTCATTCGCGAGCAGGCTCGCTCCCACACTTGAAATGCATTCCCCTGTGGGAGCGAGCCTGCTCGCGAAAGCGGCAGTCCAGCCACCGCAAATCTCAAGCAAGGCGAATCAGCCCGGGTCGCGGAATCCCGGATGGAAGTCTTTCGGCACCGCAACACTGACGCTGTCACGCGTAGCAATATCAATACCTTCACTGGCCACTTCGGCCAGAAAGTCGATCTGCTCCGGGGTGATCACATACGGCGGCAGGAAATACACCACGCTGCCCAGCGGCCGCAACAACGCGCCACGTTCCAGCGCATGCTGGAACACCTTCAAGCCACGACGCTCCTGCCAAGGGTAGGCCTCTTTCGTGGCTTTATCCTTGACCATCTCGATGGCCAGGACCATGCCGGTCTGGCGCACTTCGGAGACGTTCGGGTGATCGACCAGATGCGCGGTCGCCGAGGCCATGCGCTGAGCCAGCGCCTGGTTGTTCTCGATGACGTTGTCCTGCTCGAAGATATCCAGCGTCGCCAATGCCGCCGCGCAGGCCAGCGGGTTGCCGGTGTAGCTGTGCGAGTGGAGGAAGGCGCGCAGGGTCGGGTAGTCGTCGTAGAAGGCGCTGTAGACCTCGTCGGTGGTCAGGCACGCGGCCAGCGGCAGGTAGCCGCCGGTGAGGGCTTTGGACAGGCAGAGGAAGTCCGGGCGGATGCCGGCCTGTTCGCAGGCGAACATCGTTCCGGTGCGGCCGAAGCCGACGGCGATTTCGTCGTGGATCAGGTGCACGCCGTAACGGTCGCAGGCCTCGCGCAACAGCTTGAGGTAGACCGGGTGATACATGCGCATGCCGCCCGCGCCCTGAATCAACGGCTCGACGATCACTGCCGCGACGCTGTCATGATTCTCTGCCAGCGTCTGTTCCATGGCCGCGAACATATTGCGTGAGTGTTCTTCCCAGCTCATGCCGTCGGGCCGGCCGTAGCAATCCGGGCTCGGCACTTTGATGGTGTCCATCAGCAGCGCTTTGTAGGTCTCGGTGAACAGCGGCACATCGCCGACCGCCATCGCCGCCATGGTCTCGCCGTGGTAGCTGTTGGTCAGGGTGACGAAGCGCTTCTTGTTCGGCTGGCCGCGATTGAGCCAGTAGTGAAAGCTCATCTTCAGCGCGACTTCGATGCAGGACGAGCCGTTATCGGCGTAGAACACCCGGTTCAGGCCTTGCGGGGTCATCTTCACCAGGCGCTCGGACAGCTCGATCACCGGCTGGTGGCTGAAACCGGCAAGGATCACGTGTTCGAGTTGATCGACCTGATCCTTGATGCGCTGGTTGATGCGCGGGTTGGCGTGGCCGAACACGTTGACCCACCATGAACTGACTGCGTCGAGGTAGCGCTTGCCTTCGAAGTCTTCGAGCCAGACGCCTTCGCCGCGCTTGATCGGGATCAGCGGCAGCTGTTCGTGGTCTTTCATCTGGGTGCAGGGATGCCACAACACCGCGAGATCGCGTTGCATCCACTGGTTATTCAGGCCCATTTACAGTCTCCTCGAGGCGGCTCGCGTCAGGCGCGGGCGAACAATCGCGCAAGCCTATGCAATGCATCGCGCGGGAACAACCCATTGTGTCGATTGAGCTACTTTGTCTGAGCCGATAGACGTCGCTGGCGGCGTTTTGATGGCTAACGTATTCTTCGCGGTTCTTTGAGTCGTCTGACTCGCAAAACTGCTTTTTTCCCACATGTTTTTCCGGAGTTCGCTGAATGTCTGTCGGTTGGCTGCGCGCCTGTGCGCTGGTGATGTTGGGGCTGTTCAGCGTTACGGCGCTGGCCAAGGATAAAACCGCAATCGTGATCGGCGGCGGCCTCTCGGGTCTGACCGCTGCTTACGAACTGCAGAACAAAGGCTGGCAGGTCACCCTGCTGGAAGCCAAACCGAGCCTGGGCGGGCGCTCGGGCATGGCCACCAGCGAGTGGATCGGCAACGACAAGACTCAGCCGGTGCTGAACAAGTACGTTTCGACCTTCAAGCTCGGCACCACGCCGGCGCCGGAATTTGTGCGTACGCCGGGTTATCTGATCGACGGCGATTATTTCTCCGCCGCTGATCTCGCCACTAAACAGCCAGCCACCGCCGATGCGCTCAAGCGCTACCAGAAAACCCTCGACGATCTGGCGCGCTCGATCGACGACCCGCAGAACCCGGCGGCGACCGCCACCCTGCATGCACTGGACCAGATCACCGTATCGAGCTGGCTCGACAAGCAGAACCTGCCGGCCACCGCGCGTCAGTTGATCAACCAGGACATTCGCACCCACTACGACGAACCTTCGCGTCTGTCGCTGCTGTATTTCGCTCAGCAGAACCGCGTCTATCGCGGCGTTTCCGACCGCGACCTGCGCGCCTCGCGTCTGGTCGGCGGCAGCCAGGTCCTGGCCCAGGCCTTCGTCAAACAGATCAAGACCATCAAGACCAGCTCGCCGGTCTCGGCCATCATCCAGGACAAGGACGGTGTGACCGTCAAAGTCGGCAGCGTCGGCTATCAGGCCGACTACGTTGTGCTGGCGGTACCGCTGCGCGCGCTGAACAAAATCGCCCTGACCCCTGCGCTGGATGCCCAGCATCTGGCGGCGATCAAAGGCACCAACTACGGCTGGCGCGACCAGATCATGCTGAAGTTCAAGACGCCAGTGTGGGAAAGCAAATCGCGCATGTCCGGCGAGATCTACAGCAATACCGGTCTGGGCATGCTCTGGATCGAACCGGCACTGAAGGGCGGCGCCAACGTGGTGATCAACCTGTCCGGCGATAACGCCCGTGTGATGCAGGCGTTCGGCGACAAGCAGATGGTCGATCAGGTGCTGATCCGTCTGCACGCGTTTTACCCACAGGCCCGTGGCTCGTTCACCGGTTATGAAATCCGTCGCTACAGCACCGATCCGTCGATGGGCGGCGCCTACCTGGCTTACGGCCCGGGGCAGATCAGCAAGTTCTGGCGCCTGTGGGAACGTCCGCTGCAACGCGTAGCGTTTGCCGGCGAACACACCGACACCTTGTACCCGGGCACTCTGGAAGGCGCACTGCGCACCGGCCAGCGCGCGGCCAGCCAGGTTGAAGATCTGGCGGCAGGCAAGTCGTTCGAACCGGCCAAAGTGGTTCCGGCTGCAGCTGCGGCAGGCGCGGCGGGTGCGGTAGCGGCGAAGAAGGGCAACTTCTTCAGCAACCTGTTCGGCGGTTCGGATGACGAGAAGAAGCCAGAGCCTGTGAAAGCGCCAGAGCCAGCACCTGCTCCGGCCGCTCCAGCGCCTGCACCGACCCCGGCACCTGCGCCAGCGCCGGTGGAAGCACCGAAGCCAGCGGCCCCGGTAAAAGCCGAGCCGGCGAAAAAAGCAGCGGCCAAGCCAGCGGCGAAGAAACCGGCGGCAAAAACCGAAACGAAAAAGCCGGCGGCCAAACCGGCGGCGAAGAAGGCTGAACCGGCGAAGAAGCCAGCGGCCAAGCCTGCTGCAACGACCGAGACCAAGGCGCAGTAAGGCTTTGTTCACATGAAAACGCGGCCCTCGGGTCGCGTTTTTTTTGCCCTGCGTTTCAGTCCTTCGTCATCCGGTTACGGGACTTACCGGCGTACCGGAGCCTTCCCACAAGATGCTCGGAATGAGGTGATAGCCGCTGCCAGCGCGCCAATTTTATGCTGGAAAAAATTGGAGGCATGCTATGAAAACGCTTATCGCGATACTGGTTTTGATTGCACTTTCCGGATGTAGCAACGGGCAATTTTTCCCCGGCGGCTATGGTTCTGAACTGGCGCACAAGTGCCACATAGACCCCTACAGTGCCGAATGCCTGCAACCGCCGGCAGTACTCCATAACTGATCGGCCATGAATGGCTGGTCAGTCAAAACTCCCACTTGAAGAATTCTGTCCCGTTCGGCAGTTTCCTCAGCCACTTTTGCTTGGGTTTGCGCAGGCGCCCGGGAATGAAACCGAAACGCGCCCAGCGCAGACTGCCCGTGCGCTGGTCGTAAATCACCAGGTTTCCATCGTCCTGCACAGTCATGTACGTGTTGTACCAAAGCGACTTGTCGGTGCTGTGCGTGCTTTCCGCGATCCATAATCGTCGCCTGGAGGGGTCATAAAGAAAGCCGCTGTTGCTGATCACAAACTGCAACGGCTCGCGCATCTTCTTCGGGTGCAAAGTTGCGCTGTAAGGTTGATTGGCGTCGGCGATCCAGATGATCGCCTCACCGTCCTTGAGCACGAGGTTCCCGTCGCTTTGCAGCATCAGACGAAATCGACCGTTCTCGGATTGCAGGAATTGGCCCGCAGACATCGTTTGATTGGGCGGCAGTACAGAAGAACCACTTGCTTGAAAGGGCGTATATCGCAGAGCCATGTTTTCGTGCCTGTTTGAATAATGAAAAGAAGCATCATTCGAGCAGGTTTGAATTGCGCATCAGCGGTACATAGTTATCAGGGTCGAGTTTCGCCGTATGCGTGTGCAGAGATGACGATGGTCAATGCAGCCCCCGTCATTTGTACAAGCGCTCTACGCAGGAATCGCCTTTAATGCTTCCTTAACACCCCGCTCGCAGACTCTTGATCGTATTTATCGATATTTCAAAGCAAAATTTTCCGCTTTAATTCGATAGATAACTCGCTAGTCTTGGTTCGCAGTTCTCACAGGATTTGGGCAATGCAGCTACGTAACTCTTCTTCGCGCTATGGTTGGGTCAGCATCTTCATGCACTGGGGCGTGGCGCTGGCGGTCTTCGGGCTGTTTGCACTGGGTCTGTGGATGGTTGGGCTGGATTACTACAGCACTTGGCGCAAAGACGCGCCGGATCTGCACAAGAGCATCGGTCTGGTGCTGCTTGGTGTGATGGTGCTGCGGGTGCTGTGGCGCTTCATCAGCCCACCGCCGCCAACGCTGCAAAGCTACAGCCGCATGACCCGTATCGGCGCTAAGTTCGGCCACGGGTTTCTGTATCTGGCGCTGTTCGCTGTGATGATTGCCGGTTACCTGATTTCCACCGCAGACGGTGTCGGGATCCCGGTGTTTGGCCTGTTTGAAGTCCCTGCTCTGCTCTCCGGACTACCGGATCAGGCAGATACCGCTGGGGTGATTCATCTGTGGCTGGCGTGGGCACTGGTAATTTTTTCCGGTCTCCATGCGTTGGCAGCATTGAAGCACCACTTTATCGATCGTGATGCGACCCTCACTCGAATGCTCGGTCGCAAAGCCTGAAATTCAACCTCGACTCAAAGGAAAAGAAAGCATGTTGAAAAAGACTCTGGCCGCTCTGGCAATCGGTTCGGCCGTGCTGTCCGCCAACGTAATGGCTGCTGACTATGTAGTAGACAAGGAAGGCCAGCACGCCTTCGTCGACTTCAAGATCAGCCACCTGGGCTACAGCTACATCACCGGTACCTTCAAGGACATCGACGGCAAGTTCAGCTTCGACGCTGCCAAGCCTGAAGACAGCAAGATCGAGTTCAACGTCAACACTGCCAGCGTGTTCACCAACCACGCCGAGCGCGACAAGCACATCGCCAGCGCTGACTTCCTCAACGCCAGCAAGTTCGGCAAGGCTACTTTCGTATCCACCAGCGTCAAGTCCACCGGTGCGAACACCGCTGACGTGACCGGCGACCTGACCCTGCTGGGCGTAACCAAGCCGGTTGTCGTCAAGGCCACCTTCCTGGGCGAAGGCAAGGATCCATGGGGCGGCTACCGTGCCGGCTTCGAAGGCACCACCACCATCAAGCGCTCCGATTTCGGCAAGCAGAAAGACCTCGGTCCGAAGTCCGATGCGGTCGAGCTGTATGTTTCGTTCGAAGGTGTGAAAGCGAAATAAATTTCGCCGCCACATGAAAACGCCCCCGGTCGAAAGGCCGGGGGCGTTTTTTTTTGCCATAACACGCTATTCCTTGTGGGAGCGAGCCTGCTCGTGAAAGCGGTGTGTCAATCGGCAAAGATTCAGCTGACCCGCCGCCTTCGCGAGCAGGCTCGCTCCCACAGGGGTATTGCGGTGTGGCAGAGATAATCGAGGTAAAAAAATGCCCCGGCTCTTTCGAGTCGGGGCATTTTTCATGGCGGGTTGAAACTCAGCGATTGCGGGTCAGCAAGGCTGGTTTCTCGCCACGTGGGCGGCTTGGCAGTTGATCGAGTTGCTCAGGCGTCGGGAAGCGGTCGGCTTTCGATTCCTTGTGCATGATCTTCGGACCGCTGCTGCGCGGATTCTGCACGGCCGGTTCGCTGCGAGGCTGATCGTCACGGGCCGGGCGGCGATTGCGCGGCGCGGATTCGTCGCGACGACCCTGACCGTCACGCGGTGCGCCATTGCGCGGGCCGCTGCGTTTGGCTGGTGGCGTGCCGGTGCTCGAGCCGTTGCTGTTGCGCGGACCGTTCTGGCGACCCTGAGGCTGGCCACCGCGTGGTGCGGGTGCGCCAGCGCCTTGCGCCGGTGCGCCCGGACGACGGCCACGGCCGCCGGCAGGGGCGGCTTTCGGCACGTAGTCGACGCGGTTACCGAAGTTATCGATATCGTCGTCGAGGAATTCGTCCGGGGCACGGTCAGCCGCTGCACGCGGTGGCTGGCTCGGGCGCTGGTCGCGGCTCGGGGTGCCTTCGCGCGGTTTCTGCTGACGGGCAGGGCGCTCGCCACGTTCACCGGCCGGTTTTTCCTTGCCCTTGTCTTTGCCTTTGTCCTTGCGACCACCACCACCGCCGCCATTCGGACCGTCGCCACGCGGGCCACGGGAATTGCGCGGGTTGCGGATGTCCGGACGCTCGCGGGCTTCCGGCTTCTCGGCTTCGATGGTGCTGGAGTCGAAGCCCATCAGATCGCCGTCGGCAATCTTCTGCTTGGTCATGCGCTCGATGCTTTTCAGCAGTTTTTCTTCGTCCGGCGCGACCAGCGAGATCGCCTCGCCCGAACGACCGGCGCGGCCGGTACGGCCGATACGGTGCACATAGTCTTCATCGACGTTCGGCAGCTCGAAGTTGACCACATGCGGCAACTGATCGATGTCCAGGCCACGGGCAGCGATGTCGGTGGCAACCAGAATGCGTACTTCGCCGGCCTTGAAGTCGGCCAGGGCTTTGGTGCGCGCGTTCTGGCTCTTGTTACCGTGGATTGCCACAGCCGGCAGGCCGTGTTTGTCCAGGTATTCAGCGAGACGGTTGGCGCCGTGCTTGGTGCGGGTAAAAACCAGTACCTGTTCCCACGCGCCGGCGGTGATCAGGTGCGCCAGCAGCGCACGCTTGTGGCTGGCCGGCAGGCGGAACACGCGTTGTTCGATGCGCTCGACCGTGGTGTTTGGCGGCGTCACTTCGATGCGTTCCGGGTTGTGCAGCAGCTTGCCGGCGAGGTCGGTGATGTCTTTGGAGAAGGTCGCCGAGAACAGCAGGTTCTGACGCTTGGCCGGCAGACGCGCGAGGACTTTCTTCACGTCGTGGACAAAACCCATGTCGAGCATGCGGTCGGCTTCGTCGAGAACGAGAATTTCCACGTGGGACAGATCGACGCTGCCCTGGCCGGCGAGGTCGAGCAAGCGACCCGGGCAGGCGACGAGAACGTCGACGCCACGGGACATGGCCTGGACCTGCGGGTTCATGCCGACGCCGCCGAAGATGCAGGCGCTGACGAATTTCAGGTCACGGGCGTAGATCTTGAAGCTCTCGTGCACCTGGGCCGCGAGTTCGCGGGTCGGGGTCAGGACCAGCACGCGCGGTTGGCGCGGGCCGTGACGCTGGGATTTGTCCGGGTGACCGTTGGGGAACAACCGCTCCAGAATCGGGAGGGCGAAGCCGCCGGTTTTACCGGTACCTGTCTGAGCCGCCACCATCAGGTCGCGACCTTGCAACACGGCGGGAATGGCCCGCTGTTGCACCGGAGTAGGCTCGGTATAGCCCGCATCTTCGATGGCACGGACTAAAGCCTCGGAGAGACCGAGGGAAGCAAAGGACATGAGTAATCCTGTTTTAGTTAGGGCTTGGCCCAATGGGAGTCTTGCCTGGCGCGAATCACGTTTAAGAGGACGCAATCCCGTCCGGTCCAGCGGCGGTTCCGAAGGCACGTCAGGAGCGCTCGCGCGGGCTGGAAGCTGCGCTGTAGCGGGTCGAGAGGCCTGTTACGGTTCCGGGCGTCCGGGCGTGAGCCTGGCGGGAACGCCGGAGTATAACAGAGCAATCACTGCGCGCTGCTTTCCTGCTGCTCAACGGTTTTGCCGCCGGCCGTGGCCGAGCGCATTGGTGCGCCCTCAACAGGTGCGGCACCATAGCGCGCGCTGAGCTCGGCGTAGGCCGGTTCGCGCTTGAAACGCTTGAGCTCGGCGCCGAAACGCTGCACCAGCAAGTCCATACCGGCATTGCGCCGAACCGCAAGAAACTGGCTCTGACGGCTGATAACCGTCGGGTTTTCCGTGATCAGATCGCGAATATTCAGCTCATCGAGCAAATGCTGACCGACGCGGCGATCGGTAATCAGCAGGTCGATCCGCCCGCGCACCAGTTTGCCGAAATTGGCTTCATGAGTTGGCGCCGGCTCACGGGTAAACAGGTCCGACTGGCTGAAGTCAGGGCTGTACAGATAACCCGGCGAGGTGCCGATGGTCAGGCCTTTGAGTTGTTCGAGGGTGTTGAATGGATGCGGCCGCTCGTTGGCGTAGAACATCACGAATTCGACGTCGGACAGCGGTTCGCTGGGGTAGAGCAGAGTGGCGTCGCGTTCGGCGCTGTGAAAGATGTCCAGCGCACCGTCGGCCTGTCCGGTCTCGAGCATCGACAGGCAGCGCTTCCACGGCAGGAACTGCCATTCCACTTCAATGCCCAGGCGCTGGAACACGATGGCGGTGGTTTCGTAGTCAAGACCGAGGTTTTTACCACCCTGTTCGTAGACGTAAGGCGCCCACGGCTCGGTGACAATACGCAACTTCTCCCCCCGAGCGGCGACGCTCAGGCAAGTCAGAAGAATAACGCTCAGCAGTTGGGCAATAAGGGGCATGGCCTGAGGTTAGTACGCGAAACGCCTGATGAGAAGCTCTGGCATGCATGTTTCGCGCAGACCCCGGGCGCAATGGCCGCGATGGCCTTATTTGCTTGCGGTTTTCAGCAGGTGTTGGTGGACCTTCGCGTGACGCGAACCAAGGATCCGCTTGACCAGGCCGCGACTGAACCAGTCCCTGAGCAAGTGCCTGCAAACCGGCTTGCCGATGCGTTGCTGCTGGTTTTCCAGCGCCTTGTCCCACCAGACCGCTGCACACGCCTGATCGAACTCGTTGGGATGTTCATAGCAGCCGTAAAGGATTTCGCGAATGAACTGACGCAGATGTGCCGGCAGCAGCAACGTGACGAGCTTGTAGAACATCCGCTGCAGTCGCGGTGGTCGAGGCAGTTGCGGTGATACACGTCGGGTGTCGTCCAGTGCAGTCTCGCCGGTCGGGTTGTCGCCATGTTTGGCGACCCAGGCCTGAACCTTGGCCCTGAACAGGTGCTTGCGGCTCCAGTAATGGTGAATCAGATCCGGGCACTTGTTGACGTCCAGCGTGCGGTAGGCGGCCACTGACAGGCAGAACTCTTCGAGGGTGTAGGCGCCCTGTGCCGACGGGAACAGCTCATCGATCAAAGCGATGGAGCGGTCGAGCACGTGTGCGTCCTGCCGGTGCAAGCCGATGACGCCGGAGTTGAGCAGGCGCATGTGATCGTCAGTCAGGCCTTTGTCCAGCAGTGTTGCCGACAGCGTGCGATAGAGCAGGCTCATCTTGTTGTCGCCATAGCGGGCGTAGTAGTCGTTGCACAGCAGGGTGCCGGGCTGCACCCGCTCGAACAGTTTGAGCGGCGAGCAGTGGAAGAACGTGTCGGTGTCGATCAACAGCGCCGTTTCATGCTCTTCAAGTACCGAGCGCAAAGCGACATGTTTGATGCGGAAATGATAACCGTGGGGCTCGCTCCATTTCTGGCGCGTTTCGGCGTCCAGCGGGCGAACGCGTACGGGGAGATGTGCATAGGGTTGCGGATTGTCGCTGAAGACCTGGATATCGATCGGGGCATCCGGTGTCTCGCGCAACCACGCCAGAGCACTGGCGATGCTGAAAACAGCTTCCTGATGGTAAGTCTCGGCACCGAAAACCAGATAGACCAGTTGAGGGCGTGTTTTTGTTTGCGCGCAGATCATCGACGACAATATTCCATTTGTGCTTTTCAGTGAAAAGGCCCGGTGAGGGCCTTTTTTATCGCATGGAAAACCTTCAGCGCGGCAGCTTGAGGTTGTTCCAGATGGCCAGGCTAGGTTCGGCCTGGTTCATCGAGTAGAAGTGCAGCCCCGGTGCGCCGCCCTGCAACAGGCGTTCGCACATTTCGCTGACGACTTGTTCGCCAAAGCTTTGAATGCTTCGCGTGTCATCGCCGTAGGCTTCCAGCTGCTTGCGGATCCAGCGCGGGATTTCCGCACCGCAGGCATCGGAGAAGCGCGCGAGTTTGCTGTAGTTGGTGATCGGCATGATCCCCGGCACGATCGGCAGATCCACGCCCAGCGCCTGCAAACGGTCGACGAAGTAGAAGTAGCTGTCGGCGTTGAAGAAGTACTGGGTGATCGCGCTGTCGGCACCGGCCTTTGCCTTGCGCACGAAGTTGGCGAGATCGTCTTCGTAGTTGCGTGCTTGCGGATGCATCTCCGGGTAAGCCGCGACTTCGATATGGAAATGATCGGCGGTTTCTTCACGAATGAATTCCACCAGTTCATTGGCGTGACGCAGCTCACCGCTGGTCATGCCCATGCCGGACGGCAGGTCGCCACGCAGGGCAACGATGCGCTTGATGCCGGCAGCCTTGTATTCGTTCAGCAGGCCGCGCAGGTCGTCCTTGCTGTCACCGACGCACGACAGGTGCGGTGCGGCGGGTACTTTGACTTCGCTTTCCAGCTGCAACACGGTGTTGAGCGTGCGATCACGGGTCGAACCGCCAGCGCCGTAGGTGCAGGAAAAGAAATCAGGATTGTAGGTGGCCAACTGACGGGCAGTGGCGAGCAGCTTTTCTTGCCCGGCATCGGTCTTGGTCGGGAAAAACTCGAAGCTGTAGCGACGGTCTTGGGACATGGTCATACCCTTGGAAACAAGTACCTTCGAGGCGCTGCAATCCGGTGTGGTAGCGAGCCTGCTCGCGGAAGAGCTGGGTCAGACAACACGGATGTTGAATGATAAGCCGCCTTCGCGAGCAAGCTCGCTCCCACAGGGAGAGCGAGCATTCAGCGCCTGTTAGTAACGGTAGGCGTGCGGCTTGAACGGGCCTTCGACGGTGACGCCGATGTAGTCAGCCTGTTGCTTGGTCAGTTGGGTGACCACGCCGCCGAAGCCGCGAACCATTTCCAGGGCTACTTCTTCGTCGAGTTTCTTCGGCAGCACTTCAACGGTCAGACGCTCGGCTTTCTGCGCTGGCGACAGGTCGGCGTACTTCTGGCCGAACAGGAAGATCTGTGCCAGTACCTGGTTGGCGAACGAACCGTCCATGATGCGGCTCGGGTGACCGGTGGCGTTGCCCAGGTTCACCAGACGGCCTTCGGCCAGCAGGATCAGGTAGTCGTCGTTCTGTGGATCGAAGCTGCCGGCACCGGTGCGGTGAACCTTGTGCACCTGTGGCTTCACTTCTTCCCATGCCCAGTTCTTGCGCATGAACGCGGTGTCGATTTCGTTGTCGAAGTGACCGATGTTGCAGACCACGGCGCGCTTCTTCAGCGCTTTGAGCATGTTCGCGTCGCAAACATTGACGTTACCGGTGGTGGTCACGATCAGGTCGATCTTGCCCAGCAGCGCTTTGTCGATGCTCGCTTCGGAACCGTCGTTGATACCGTCGATGAACGGCGACACCAGTTCGAAACCGTCCATGCACGCTTGCATGGCGCAGATCGGGTCAACTTCGGAGACTTTAACGATCATGCCTTCCTGACGCAGGGACTGGGCCGAGCCCTTGCCCACGTCACCGTAACCGATGACCAGCGCTTGCTTGCCGGACAGCAGGTGGTCGGTGCCGCGCTTGATCGCATCGTTCAGGCTGTGACGGCAGCCGTACTTGTTGTCGTTCTTGGACTTGGTCACCGAGTCGTTGACGTTGATCGCCGGGATCTTCAGCTCGCCCTTGGCCAGCATGTCCAGCAGACGGTGTACGCCAGTGGTGGTTTCTTCGGTCACGCCGTGAACGCGATCGAGCACTTGCGGGTATTTCTTGTGCAGCAGCTCGGTCAGGTCGCCGCCGTCGTCGAGGATCATGTTGGCGTCCCATGGCTGGCCATCCTTGAGGATGGTCTGCTCCAGGCACCACTCGTACTCTTCTTCAGTCTCGCCTTTCCAGGCGAACACCGGGATACCGGCGGCAGCGATAGCGGCAGCGGCCTGATCCTGAGTGGAGAAAATGTTGCAGGACGACCAGCGCACTTCGGCACCCAGGGCAACCAGGGTTTCGATCAGCACGGCAGTCTGAATGGTCATGTGGATGCAGCCGAGGATTTTCGCGCCCTTGAGCGGCTGTTCGGCAGCGTATTTGCGGCGCAGACCCATCAGGGCAGGCATTTCCGATTCGGCGATGATGGTTTCGCGACGGCCCCAGGCAGCCAGGGACATGTCGGCAACTTTGTAATCGGTAAAATCGGCAGGCGTGTTGACAGCGCTCATGAAGAGCCTCCATTCGTAATGTATGCGAATGGGCGCCGTTGTGCGTTTAGTGTCCGGCGTGAGCCGGTCAACGCCCCATCCGAGCCTGACAGGTCGAACCTGCTGCAGCGCCCCTCGGACAGGTGGCGGGAAAACGGTAGCCAATGAACGTTACCGTTTTTTGAAACGGGGGCGATTATAGCCGCCCGGGCTGATCTTCCAAAGGGTTTCTGTCGGCCAGATGAAGATCGCCAATGGCGACCATAGTCGCAGCTGCCCGGAGCCTGACTGATCAGTCTGCCAAGATGGGCGCATCTTTCGGCAAGCGCTCAGGAGTGAACATGAATTTCCACACCCGCAAATGGGTTAAACCCGAAGACCTCAACCCCAACGGCACCCTGTTCGGCGGCAGCCTGCTGCGCTGGATCGACGAAGAAGCGGCGATCTACGCCATTGTGCAACTGGGCAACCAGCGTGTGGTGACCAAGTACATCTCGGAAATCAACTTCGTCAGCGCCTCGCGCCAGGGCGACATCATCGAACTGGGCATCACCGCCACCGAATTCGGCCGCACCTCGATCACCCTGACCTGCGAAGTGCGCAACAAGATCACCCGCAAGAGCATCCTGACCGTCGAGAAGATGGTGTTCGTCAACCTCGGCGAAGACGGCCTGCCGGCGCCGCACGGGCGGACCGAGATCAAATACGTGAAAGACCAGTTCAAGGATGACGAAGCCGTTCAATAAGATCGGCGGCGCATTCTTCGCGAGCAGGCTCGCTCCCACAGGTACAGCGTGATCCTTGTGGGAGCGAGCCTGCTCGCGAAAGCGGTTGCCAATTCAGCGGAGATTCGCCTGCCCACTGAACAGCCATGAAGCGCAACGGTCGTAGCTACATCCCCCCCACCGGTTGCCACGCCATGACCACCCCCACCAGCGAAAAGACCCCCGACCTCTCGGCCAAGGAGCAGCACGAAGTCGAGAAGAGCCAGCCGCCGCGCGCGGCCGTTCTGCATGAAATCATCCGCACCCAGGGCGACCAGGAACTGGAGCGCAGCATTGCCGCGCTGTGGTGGTCTGCGCTGGCGGCAGGATTGACCATGGGCCTGTCCCTGATGGGCATGGGCCTGCTCAATTCGCGCCTGCCCGACGGCGACGAATTCAAGGTAATCGCCAGTTTCGGCTACTGCGCCGGTTTCCTCGCGGTGATCCTTGCCCGCCAGCAGCTGTTCACCGAAAACACCCTGACCGCCGTGCTGCCGGTGATGACCAAGCCGACGCTGAAGAATTTTCTGCGACTGATCCGTCTGTGGACAGTGGTACTGGTCGGCAACCTCTGCGGGACGATTCTGGTCGCCTACGTGATGCTGGAACTGCCGATTTTCGACAGCAAGACCGACGTCGCCTTCCTCGAGATCGGCCGCAAGGTCATGGAGCACAGCGCCAGTCAGATGTTCGCCAAGGGCATCGTCTCCGGCTGGATGATCGCCACCATGGTCTGGATGATCCCCTCCATGGAGAGCGCGAAGATGTGGATCATCATCCTCATCACCTACTTCATGGCGCTGGGCGACTTCACCCATATCGTCGTCGGATCGGCGGAAGTGTCCTATCTGGTGTTTGCCGGCGAGTTGCCGTGGAGTGATTTCTGGGCGGTGTTCGCCGCGCCGACGCTGGCGGGAAATATCATCGGCGGCAGCTTTATCTTCGCGCTGATCAGCCATGCGCAGATTCGCAGCGAAAGCGGTGCGCCGAAGGAACCTGCGGATCAGGCTGTTAAGCCCGATCCGCAGTCGATCAAGAAATGATCAATGGTGAGCTGGCTCAGCCACGCTCGCCGGCTCGTTGCGCGTCGCGTGCTTGACCAGTTTGCCGATGGTCAGGCCCTGCAGCAGGATCGACGACAGCACGACGATGTAGGTGATGCTCAGCAGCAGATCGCGCTCCGGGCCCAGCGGCAGCGCCAGCGCCAGTGCCACCGAAACACCGCCGCGCAAACCGCCCCAAGTGAGGATGCGGATGGTGCCGGCCGGCACTGAGCGCCAGCGCCGCAGCAGCAGGATCGCCGGCGCCACGGTAAGCAGGCGCGACAACAGAATCGCCACCGCCAGCAGACCTGCGGCGGCCATGTGCAGCCAGTTGAACGGCAGCAGCAACAACTCCATGCCGATCAGCGCAAACAGCAGCGCGTTGAGCATGTCATCGAGCAATTCCCAGAAGCCGTCCAGATAACGGCGGGTCATGTCGTTCATCGCCAGATTGCGCCCGAGGTTGCCGATGATCAGACCGGCCACCACCATCGCAATCGGCGCCGAGACGTGCAACTCGGTGGACATCGCCGAGCCACCGATCACCAGGGCCAGGGTCAGCATCACGGTGATCTGATGCTGCTCGACGCTTTTGATCATCCGATAGACCAGATAACCGATCAGTCCGCCGAACAACACACCACCGATCGCCTCATGGACGAAGAGCATGGCCGTGGCGCTGACGGTCGGGGTTTCGCCCAGTTGCGCGATGCCCAGCAGCACGGTGAAGACCACCACCGCCGTGCCGTCGTTGAACAGTGATTCGCCGACGATGGTGGTTTTCAGTGGCTTCGAAGCGTTGGCGGTACGCAACACGCCGAGTACCGCAATCGGGTCGGTCGGTGAGATCAGCGCGCCGAACAACAGGCAGTAGAGGAAACTCACGTGCCAGCCGAACAGGGCAAAAATGTAGAAGGCCAGGCTGCCGATCACCACGGTGGCGATCAACACGCCGAAGGTCGCCAGCAGGCCGATCGGCCAGCGGTAGCTACGCAAATCATTGAGGTTGACGTGCAGGGCGCCGGCGAACAGCAGGAACGAGAGCATCCAGTTCATCAGCAGATCGCCGAAATCGATCTGGCCGATCAGTTGCTGCACGCGATCTTCGAGGCCGGGAAAGCCGAGGACGCTGAGGCCTTGCAGGAGCAATGAGAACAGCAGGGCGGTAACCATCACGCCGATGGTCGGCGGCAGGCCGATAAAGCGGAAATTGACGAAGGTCAGGAGAGTGGTGAGGCAGATGAAAGCGGCGACAAGTTCAAGCATCCGGGGTCCTTTGGATGAAGGGTGAATGGAGCGCGACCGGAGGTTGGACGCAGGGGTTTGATGGGGCGGGGTTGGCTGAGGGCACATTCGAATGGCGCGTCATGCTCAACAACAACCCCCTCACCCCAGCCCTCTCCCGAGGGAGAGGGGAGCTGACCGAGGTGTCTGGCGAGGTACATCGACCTGGACGATCGGGTCGATTATGGATTCAGCAATGCACGTTCAAGTCGGCGTGGGTATCGAGCATCCCCCGATCAGTCCCCTCTCCCTTCGGGAGAGGGCTAGGGTGAGGGCTCTATCTGACACACCACGATCAGCCAGTCACATTGACCGCACTCGCCTGCCGACGTTGCAGGTAAATGAACAACAGCGCCGTCAGCACCGTCAGCACGCCGACCAGCGCCCCGGTCCACGGCAGATCCGCCAGATCCGCGCCGCTGGCCACCACCAGCCCGCCAATCCAGGCACCTGCTGCGTTGCCCAGATTGAACGCGCTCTGGTTCAGCGTCGAACCGAGGTTCGGCGCTTCATGCGCCTGATCGATGATCAGCAGCTGCAGAATCGGGCACAGCGCAAAGGCGAAAATCCCCCATAGCACCAGGGTGATCGCCGCCGGAATCACCGCACGGCTGGTCTGGCTGAACGCCGCCAGAATCACCACAACTGCCAGTGCCACGCCGACCAGTGACGGCAGCAAGCGGCTATCGGCCAGACGCCCGCCGAGCATGCTGCCCGCTGTCAGGCCGACGCCGAACAACAGCAGCATCACCGTCACGCCGTGGGGGCTGACGCCAGTGATGTCTTGCAGGATCGGTGCGATATACGTGAACACGCTGAACAGGCTGGTCGAGGCCAGCACGCTCATGCCCAGCGCCAACAAGACGTTGGCCTTGCCCAGCACTTTGAATTCGCTGGCGAGATTGGCCTTGTCCATCGCGATGTGTTTGGGCAACCACAACCATTGCGCCAACGCCGCCACAATGCCAATCACCGACACCGCCCAGAAGGTCGAGCGCCAGCCAGCGTATTGGCCCAGCGCTGTGCCGAGTGGCACGCCGAGCACGTTGGCCAGGGTCAGGCCGGTGAACATCATGGCAATGGCTTGCGCGCGTTTGTTCGGCGCAACCAGGCCGGCCGCAACCACCGAGCCAATGCCGAAAAACGCGCCATGACACAGCGCCGTGACCACGCGCGCCGCCATCAGCGTCGCGTAGTTCGGCGCGAGCGCGCAGAGCACGTTGCCGAGGATGAACATCAGCGTCATGCCCAGCAGTGTCGCTTTGCGCGGCATATTGGCGGTGCCGATCGCCAGGATCGGTGCGCCGAACACCACGCCCAGGGCGTAACCGGTGATCAGCAGCCCGGCATGAGGAATGCTCACCGCCAGATCGCGGGCAACGTCGGGCAGCAGGCCCATGATGACGAATTCGGTGGTGCCGATGCCGAATGCGGCAACGGCGAGTGCAAGTAAAGCGAGGGGCATGCGCAAGGTCTCTGTCGGTAGTCTTGACGCTTTGATCAGGCATACGCGTGCCAGCGACCGTTTTCGAGGAAAGCGGAGCAGGCAGCTTTTATTGGAGTTTTTTGGTGTGCAGCTGAGTACGGCGTGGTGGGTTGCAGTATAAACAGCTGCTGACACATGGCGAATCAATAATCTGACTAATCGACGGCTCACTGGAATTGCCGTGTTATATCCAGCTGAAAGAACCTTTCGGCCGGGCGCTGCTCTTAGCCTGTGGGCAGGTGCTGATCGGCATGCTGGTGATGAAGTTCTGACCGCTCGCCAATTTCTCCAATCGAAAAAAGGACGACGTTATGACAGTGGCTCTGTGGTGTGTGTTGATCGCGATTTTCCTGCCGTACGTGTGCACGATCGTGGCGAAGGCCACCGGCGGTTTCCGCCTCAAGGACAATTACGATCCACGGAACTTTCTCGACAGCGTCGATGGCGTCGCCCGTCGCGCCCACGCCGCGCAACTGAACAGCTTTGAAGTAACGCCCGCGTTTGCCGCTGCGGTGATCGTTGCGCATCTGGTCGGCACTGCGGAGCTGGTGACGGTCAATGTGCTGGCCGTGCTGTTTATCACCAGCCGCCTGCTGTACATCATTTGCTATCTGGCTGACTGGGCTGCACTGCGTTCGGTGGTGTGGTTTATCGGGATGGGGCTGATTGCTTCGTTTTTCTTTGTGTCCATCTGAAAGCAGGCTCAAAAGATCGCAGCCTGCGGCAGCTCCTACAGAGGAATGCATACTCCTGTAGGAGCTGCCGAAGGCTGCGATCTTTTGCCTTTAGGGTTTGTCAGCCACCTGCGGCACTTGCGGCAACTCTTTTCCTTTAGGCCAGAGCATCCAGATCTGCCCCTGCTGTTTCATGTCCCCGGCCAGTTGCCCGGCCGCATCACCCGTGCCCCAGAACAGATCCGCGCGCACCTCGCCGGCAATCGCGCCGCCGGTGTCCTGCGCCGCGACCGGGCGCACCAGTGGGGTGCCATCCGGTTTGGTGGTCGACAGCCATAACAGACTGCCCAACGGAATCACCTTGCGATCCACCGCCGCGCTGTAGCCGGCGGTCAGCGGCACGTTCAGCGAGCCGCGTGGGCCTTCGTTGCTGTCCGGGTTGCGGGTGAAGAACACGTAGCTCGGGTTGCTGGCCAGCAGTTCCGGAATGCGCATCGGGTTGGCCTTGGCCCAGTTGCTGATCGCGGTCATGGTCACGTCTTCTTTCTTCAGCTCGCCTTGCTCGACCAGCCAGCGACCGATCGGCCGGTACGGGTGGCCGTTCTGATCGGCGTAGGCGATGCGCAACTGTTTGCCGTCCTCGGTCTGGATCCGGCCCGAGCCCCGGATCTGCAGAAATTGCAGATTCATCGGATCAGTCAGATACGCGACCACTGGCGCTTTCACGCCTTTGGATTCAATGGTCGCCGCGTCGTCGTAAGGCTTGAGCACGCGACCTTCGAGGCGGCCGCGCAGGCGCTTGCCTTTCAATTCCGGGTAGATGCTGTCGAGCGAGACGATGATCATGTCTTCCGGCACGCCGTACACCGGCACGTTCGCCGTTGCGGTGGGCGTCAGGCTGCCGGGGTACACCGGTTCGTAGTAGCCAGTGATCAGACCGTTGGGGTTGTCGTTCTCGGCGCGCAGGCCGTAGACATCGAGATTCTGCTTGAGGAATGCACGAATCTCGGCGGCGCTTTGCGGCACATTCACCGCCGCAGCGCAGGTCGGCCCCCAGACTGCGTCGGCTTTGAGTCGGGTGCACGCGCTGCGCCGGGAACCGAAACCGGCGACCAGATCGCTGTCGGAGACAGCGGGCAAGGCTTCCCAGGTCGCGCTGGAATAGGTGGCCAGCGCATGGGTTTTTGGTTTGGCGCTGTCGCCGCCTGTGCAACCGGCGAGGATGGCGAGCAGTGGAAGGGTGACGATAAGCGGGTGACGCCAGGCCGTGAAGCGGCTGTTCATGGAGTGATTCCTGTGCCGATTGGCCGAGAGCTCCATGCGCTCGACCAACCCGTATTTTTAATAGGGCTATTGGTGTTTGGCGGTGAGCCGAGGATACTGGCCGCCGATTTCCGCGACCTGAAGCCATCATGACTCTGAAACCAATTGCTGTTGTATTGCTGGCCTGTCTGACCTTGTCCGCCTGTGGCGGCGTCGACCCGAATTCGCCGCTGGGCCAGCGCAAGGCCATCTTCAAGCAGATGCTCAAGACCAGCGAAGACCTCGGCGGCATGTTGCGCGGGCGCATTGCCTTCGACGGACCGAAATTTGCCGAGGGCGCGGTCAGACTTGATGCGTTGGCCCATGAACCGTGGAAGCATTTTCCGCAGGTGCGCGAGGAAGATCACACCAGCGCCAAGGACGATGTCTGGCAGAAACAGGCGCGTTTTCAGCAACTGGCCCGCGCCCTCGAAGCGGCAACCGGTGAACTGGTGGTCGCCAGTCAGGTTCAGCCGTACAAGGCCAGCAATCTCGGACCGGCAGTGCAGAAAGTCGAGGATGCCTGCAGTGCTTGCCATAAAGAGTTTCGCGATCATTGATTCCTGAGGCTGCTGAGTACCTTGTGGCGAGGGGATTTATCCCCGATGGGCTGCGAAGCAGCCCCAAAACCATATAACCGAGTTTTTTCAGTCGGACCCGATCAGTCGAATTTGCGACGGCTTCGCCGCCGGACGGGGATAAATCCCCTCACCACAGGGCTTGGGTTACTTATCGATCTCGTCCAGCGCTTCCTGCAGTTCCTTGCGCGACTCGGCGAGCTTTTCCTTGCGCTTGTTGATCTTCTCCGGATCGCCCTTCTTCATGGCCTTGTCGAGGTCCGCCTGACGCTGGCTGACTTCATGCTTGGCCTCAAGCACCTTGTTCTCACGCTCTTTCTTCAGCCCGGCGTCGGTGCAATGTTCGTTCACTTCACGCAGTGCGGTTTCCAGGCCTGCCTGCTGCTCCATGTTGCCGCGCGACTTGGCCTGTTCGATCTGATTGATGATGCCCTGCTTCTTGGCAGCGCAACCGGTCAGGCCCGGGCCGTCTTCTTCGGCCATGACCGGGGCGGCCATGACGCCGCAAAGAGTAAGCAGGGCGAGCGGTGCGAGAAATTTCATAAAAGCTCCATGTGCAAAGGCAATCGGGGTGGGAGGGCACTGCGCTGTTGGAGCGTCTGGCCGGCCGTTGGGTTCCCGCCGGGCGGGGATTGCAGGTTCAGAAGCCGTCGATTCCGGCGGCTTTCAGGGTGTCACTCAAAGCCAGTACCTGCGGGTCGCGAAAGAATGCGCTCAGTTGCGCCGCGCGTCCCGGGCCGATACCGGCTTCTGCCTGCCATTGTTCAGTGTCGCGTTGTGCCAGGGCCTGCCACGAATCGTCCAGTTGTGCCTGTCCGGTCGGCGGCATGCCCAGCGCTTTCAACCATCGAGCGAACGGCTGTTGCTGCGCGCCCTGAAAACTGTCGATCAGCCGTGCGCTGCTGCGCTCGCCGAGGCCGGCAATGTTAGCAAGCTCTGACGCATCGAGGGTCAGCCAATCCAGCAGGTGTTTCAGACGGCCTGTTTCCAAAAGTTTCTCCCAAGTGCCGCGACCGACATGCTGCATGGCCAGGCCCTGCTTGCCACTGAGCCAGGTCAGACGCGCGAGAAACTGGCTTTCACACCCCGGCGTCGGTTGCCAGCAGCTCAGGGCGTGGTAGTCGCCAGCATCGGGGATGTTGATGTCCGCCCGTTCGCTCCTGCGCAGCACGACACTGTCGAGGCGCGGAATGGTCAGCCCGGCCAGACTGATTGCCACCTGATCGCCGGGACGGATGTCGAGGGTTTGCCAGCGCTTGAGTGAGCTGACACTGACCCGTTTGATTTCGCGGTCATCGAGTCTGACCGGCAGCAGTTCCAGCACCGGCGTGATCCGCCCGGTGCGGCCGATCTTGAAATTGACCTTGCGCACTTCGGCCAATGCCTGGGCGAAAGGGTATTTCCAGGCGATCGCCCAATACGGCGCGCGAGCCTGCCAGCGTTCGGCGGGTGGCCGTTGGCTCTGGCGCAGCACCACGCCGTCGCTGGCAAAGGGCAGTGGCGAGCGATACCAGTGCTCGCGCCATTTTTGCGCGTCTTCGAATCGGGTGACGGGCTGGGTATAGGGCTCGGTTGTGGCGAACCCCAATGTCTGAAGTTCGGACAATCTTTCCGGCAGCCGCACAGGACCTTGCGGCCAGTCCCAGACAAACAGGCCGATCCCGGCGGCCTGTTCAACATCGAGTGTTTTACGTCCCATCAGCCCGGCGACGGTGGCGCGGGCATTGACGCTGCCGGACTGTGATTGAACATGCGCGCTCAGGCGCCAATAGAGTTCGCCCTGTACCAGCAGATCCCGTGGCTGCCTCAACCGTTGCGGAATGGCTGCAATCCTGCGCGCGGAGGCGGTCCAGTCCTGGCCGTTGACCCCGTCACCGCGACTGATGGCCTGCTGCAATATCCCCTGGCGGTAGATCAGCGTGACAGCCACGCCGTCGACCTTGGGCTGCACCCAGACGTTCTGGCGATCACGCAACCAGTGGGCGACGTCTTCGGCTTTGTGCAGCTTGTCCAGACCGGTGTGGGCGATGGGGTGGGTGACCGGGCCGGACGCGGTGTGCAACGGCTGCGGGGATGAGGGTTGGTTGAAACAGGCTTGCCATTCTTTCAGCCGCAGTCGGGACTGGTCATAGAGTTCGTCGCTGATCAATGAACGGCCTTCGCGGTGATAGGCGTCGTCCCATTGGTCGATCCGGTTTTGCAGGGTGGTGATTTCGCGTTGGGCTTGGGAACGATCCCAGTTCGGACAGTTGGCTTGGCTGACAAGGGTGATGAGTGCCAGCAGGAAGGCCAGCAACAGGCGCAGTGTGAAGAGCATCGTTGAGCGTCCTTGCTCGGGGGTAATATTTGAAGGGTAGGTGAGGATTCGAAATGCGTTACCGGGGGTGTTTTTCGAGGTGTTTCCGGATTCTGAATTGACGTTGCATGAGCGGGCGCCTTCGCGAGCAGGCTCGCTCCCGCAGGGATCTCAAAAATCTGTCAGGCATGAAAAAGCCCCGCACGGCGCGAACCGTGCGGGGCTTTCTTGCAGCCAGGGTATTACAGGCCAGCGGCGGAACGCAGGGCGTCGGCGCGGTCGGTTTTTTCCCAGGTGAACGTGGTGAAGCTGTCTTCGCCAACGGTCTTGGTCTGCGGCGCGCGACCGAAGTGGCCGTAGGCTGCGGTTTCCTGGTACATCGGGTGCAGCAGGTCGAGCATGGTGGTGATCGCGTATGGACGCAGGTCGAACACTTCACGCACCAGTTTGATGATCTTGTCATCGCTGATCTTGCCGGTGCCGAAGGTGTTCAACGAGATCGACGTAGGCTGGGCCACACCGATCGCGTAGGACACCTGAATCTCGCAACGCTCGGCAAGGCCGGCCGCAACGATGTTCTTGGCCACGTAACGGCCTGCGTAGGCAGCCGAACGGTCAACCTTCGATGGATCCTTGCCGGAGAACGCGCCGCCGCCGTGACGGGCCATGCCGCCGTAGCTGTCGACGATGATCTTGCGACCGGTCAGACCGCAGTCACCTACCGGGCCGCCAATGATGAACTGGCCGGTCGGGTTGATGTGGAACTGGGTGTCCTTGCTCAGCAGTTCGGCAGGCAGTACGTGCTTGACGATCAGCTCCATTACGCCTTCGCGCAGGTCTTTGTACGACACTTCCGGGTTGTGCTGGGTCGACAGAACCACAGCGTCGATGCCGACAACCTTGCCGCCTTCGTAACGGCAGGTCACTTGCGACTTGGCATCCGGACGCAGCCAAGGCAGCAGGCCCGACTTGCGTGCTTCAGCCTGACGCTGCACCAGCTGGTGCGAGAAGGTGATCGGCGCTGGCATCAAAACGTCGGTTTCGTTGCTGGCGTAGCCGAACATCAGGCCCTGGTCGCCGGCGCCCTGATCTTCAGGCTTGGCGCGGTCAACACCCTGGTTGATGTCAGGGGACTGCTTGCCGATGATGTTCATCACGCCGCAGGTCGCGCCGTCGAAGCCGACTTCGGAGCTGGTGTAGCCGATGTCGCAAATCACGTCACGAACGATCTGCTCCAGGTCGACCCAGGCGCTGGTGGTCACTTCACCGGCAACGATGGCTACGCCGGTCTTGACCAGGGTTTCCACAGCCACGCGAGCGTGTTTGTCCTGGGCAATAATGGCGTCCAGCACCGCATCGGAAATCTGGTCGGCGATTTTGTCCGGATGTCCTTCAGACACGGACTCGGAGGTGAAGAGGGAGTATTCGCTCATCTCGATGTTTTCCTGAATTTACCGATGGTGAGTGTCGCCAGCCGGTCGCTGAAAGTGGCGAACCTGGATCTGGAAACCATTACGTAAGCCTACATAGAGGCTTTCCCCGGGAACGAGTCCCGCAGCGGTGGCCCAACGGGCCAGATCGTCCTGTTCAAACCCCAACCAGAGATCACCGCAGGCCTCCCTGGCCCAACTCTGGTTGTGGCTACATAACTCTGTCACGAGCAGGCTACCGCCCGGTTGCAGCAAATCGGCCATGTGCCTGAGCGCATCGGCCGGAGCGGCGAAATGGTGCAGGACCATGTTCAGCACCACGCAATGGGCCTTGAGGCTTGTGCCGTTCAATGCATCGGCCAATTGCAGGCTGACGTTAGCCAACTGTTCACGTTCACACACCTGACGCGCCAGTTCGAGCATCGCCGGGCTGTTGTCCAGCGCGGTTACGGTGCCGAAACGACGGGCCAGTTCCGGCAGAAAAGCACCATCGCCGGGGCCGACTTCAATGGCCGTGGCTGCACCATCGAAGTTCAGTTTGTCGAGCAGGGCCAGCACGCTGTCACGGTACTGCGGCAGGCCTGCGATCAAATCTTGCTGGGCACGGAATTTCTCCGCGACCCGGGCGAAAAAGTCCCGGCTGGCGGCGGCACGCTGACCATGAACCTGCTCGATGCGTGCTTGCACTTCATCAGGCAGATCCAGATTGTCGACTTCTTCCAGCAATGCCGCGTGCAGCTTGCCGCCGAGCAATTCGCTGTGGGGCAGGGCACGACGATAGAAAATCGCGTTGCCCTCACGGCGTGTCGCCACCAGGTCGGCTTGCGCCAGCACCTTGAGGTGATGGCTCATGCCCGACTGGCCGATGCCGAAAATCTGCGCCAGCTCCAGCACGCCAAACGAATCGTTGGCCAGCGCGCGCAATACATTCAGCCGCAGCGGATCGCCGCCGGCCTTGCACAGGGCCGCCAGCTCGTCGCAATCGTCATGGCGAATGGAAGGCACGCGTAAGTTCATAGGGCTGGCAGTCTAGAGACGGGGGCAAGGCACCGCAAGGTCAATATCAAAAAGTTTTGATATTGCTCGATAAATGGCACTTCTCGGCGGACGGCAGTCTCTACAAACGAATAGCGGAAAGGTTTCACCAAGCGAAACCTGTGCTATCGATTGGAAAAACGCCTGCCGATGACTATCTGTCATTGCCCCGAGGCGCATGGGTGAGGGAAAATGCCCTCCTTTTTCCGTTTCAGTCTATTCACACCCAGGAGATCAGCGATGCCTAGCCGTCGTGAGCGTGCCAACGCCATTCGTGCCCTCAGCATGGATGCCGTGCAAAAAGCCAACAGCGGCCATCCCGGTGCCCCTATGGGTATGGCAGATATTGCCGAAGTGCTGTGGCGCGACTACCTCAAGCACAACCCGAGCAACCCGTCGTTCGCCGACCGTGACCGCTTCGTGCTGTCCAACGGCCACGGCTCGATGTTGATCTACTCGCTGCTGCACCTGACCGGCTACGACCTGTCGATCGACGACCTCAAGCAGTTCCGTCAACTGCACAGCCGCACTCCAGGCCACCCGGAATTCGGTTACACCCCGGGCGTCGAAACCACCACCGGCCCGCTGGGTCAGGGTCTGGCCAACGCCGTCGGTTTCGCTCTGGCTGAAAAAGTCATGGGCGCGCAGTTCAACCGTCCCGGCCACAACATCGTTGATCACCACACCTACGTGTTCCTCGGTGATGGCTGCATGATGGAAGGCATTTCCCACGAGGTCGCCTCCCTGGCCGGCACGCTGGGCCTGGGCAAGCTGATTGCCTTCTACGATGACAACGGCATTTCCATCGACGGTGAAGTCGAAGGCTGGTTCACCGATGACACGCCGAAGCGTTTCGAAGCCTACAACTGGCAGGTGATCCGCAACGTCGACGGCCATGATCCGGAAGAGATCAAGACCGCCATCGAAACCGCACGCAAGAGCGCTCAACCGACGCTGATCTGCTGCAAGACCACCATCGGTTTCGGTTCGCCGAACAAGCAGGGCAAGGAAGATTGCCACGGCGCCCCACTGGGTGACGCGGAAATCGCCCTGACCCGTCAGGCGCTGAACTGGAACTACGGCCCGTTCGAAATCCCGGCCGACATCTATGCCGAGTGGGATGCCAAAGAAGCTGGCCGCGCGGTCGAAGCCGAGTGGGATCAGCGTTTCGCCGCTTACTCCGCTGCATTCCCGACTGAAGCCAACGAGCTGATTCGTCGTCTGAGCGGCGAACTGCCGGCCGACTTCTCGGAAAAAGCCTCGGCTTACATCGCCGAAGTCGCCGCCAAGGGCGAAACCATCGCCAGCCGCAAAGCCAGCCAGAACACCCTCAACGCTTTCGGCCCGCTGCTGCCGGAAATGCTCGGCGGTTCGGCTGACCTCGCCGGCTCCAACCTGACCCTGTGGAAAGGCTGCAAAGGCGTCAGCGCTGAAGACGCCAGCGGCAACTACATGTACTACGGCGTGCGCGAGTTCGGCATGACCGCGATCATGAACGGCGTCGCCCTGCACGGCGGTCTGGTGCCTTACGGCGCGACCTTCCTGATGTTCATGGAATACGCACGCAACGCGGTACGTATGTCGGCTTTGATGAAGAAGCGCGTGATTCACGTGTACACCCACGACTCTATCGGTCTGGGCGAAGACGGCCCGACGCACCAGCCGATCGAGCAATTGACCAGCCTGCGCAGCACGCCGAACCTCGACACCTGGCGTCCAGCCGATGCCGTGGAATCGGCAGTGGCCTGGAAAAACGCGCTGGAGCGCAAGGACGGCCCGTCGGCGCTGATCTTCTCGCGGCAGAACCTGCAGCACCAGGAACGCGACGCTGGCCAGATTGCCAACATCAGCCGTGGTGGTTATGTGCTCAAGGACTGCGCAGGCGAGCCTGAGCTGATCCTGATCGCCACCGGTTCGGAAGTCGGTCTGGCCGTGCAAGCCTTCGACAAACTGACCGAGCAGGGCCGCAAGGTTCGCGTGGTCTCGATGCCTTGCACCAGTGCGTTCGATGCTCAGGATGCGGAGTACAAGCAGTCGGTTCTGCCGTTGCAGGTCAGCGCGCGTATCGCCATCGAAGCGGCCCACGCCGATTTCTGGTTCAAGTACGTGGGTCTGGAAGGTCGTGTGATCGGCATGACCACCTACGGTGAGTCGGCGCCGGCTTCGGCATTGTTCGAAGAGTTCGGTTTTACCCTGGAAAACATCCTCGGTCAGGCTGAAGAGCTGCTGGAAGACTAAGCAGTACGAATGCGGTGGCCCTGGCCGCCGCGTTCCCCTGTAGGAGCTGCCGAAGGCTGCGATCTTTTGATCTTGATCTTAAAAACAAGATCAAAAGATCGCAGCCTCGTTTCACTCGTCAGCTCCTACATGGGGTTGTGTTGTTAGCGAATCTATCGAGAACCCCATGCCTCAACCGCGTCCCTACAAAGTTGCACTCAACGGCTACGGCCGCATTGGTCGTTGCGTCTTGCGGGCGTTGTTCGAGCGCGGCGCTAAGGCCGGGTTTGAAATTGTCGCGATCAACGATCTGGCCGACATGGCCAGCATCGAATACCTGACACGCTTCGACTCCACCCACGGCCGCTTTCCCGGCGAAGTGCGGGTTGAAGGCGATTGTCTGCATATCAATGGCGACTGCGTGAAGGTCCTGCGCAGTGCCACCCCTGAAGGCATCGATTGGGCGTCGCTGGGCGTCGATCTGGTGCTTGAGTGCTCCGGCGCTTACCACACCCGTGCCGATGGCCAGCGTTTTCTCGACGCCGGCGCACCGCGTGTGCTGTTCTCGCAGCCGATGGCCAGCGAAGCGGATGTCGACGCCACCATCGTCTACGGCGTCAATCAGGACTGCCTGACCGGCGACGAACTGCTGGTGTCCAATGCCTCCTGCACGACAAATTGCGGCGTGCCGCTGCTGCGCCTGCTCGATCAGGCGATCGGCCTCGATTACGTGTCGATCACCACGATTCACTCGGCGATGAACGATCAGCCAGTGATCGACGCCTATCACCACGAAGACCTGCGCCGCACGCGTTCGGCGTTCCAGTCGGTGATCCCGGTGTCCACTGGTCTGGCGCGCGGTATCGAGCGCCTGCTGCCGGAACTTGCCGGGCGAATTCAGGCCAAAGCCGTGCGCGTGCCGACAGTCAACGTGTCCTGCCTCGACATCACGATGCAGACCGCCACGGCGACTGACGCCAATGAGGTCAACCGGATCCTGCGCGAAGCCGCCACCAGCGGCCCGCTCAAAGGCCTTCTGGCCTATACCGAGTTGCCGCACGCCAGCTGTGATTTCAACCATGACCCACATTCGGCCATCGTCGATGCCAGCCAGACCCGAGTTTCCGGCCCCAAACTGGTGAACATCCTGGCCTGGTTCGACAACGAGTGGGGTTTTGCCAACCGAATGCTGGACGTTGCAGATCACTATCTGCAAACAGCAACTTCAAAAAAACCGTAGGAAGTGCGACCCATGACCGTGTTGAAGATGTCCGACCTCGATCTGCAAGGTAAGCGCGTATTGATCCGCGAAGACCTCAACGTCCCCGTCAAGGACGGTGTTGTCACTAGCGACGCGCGCATCCTGGCTTCGCTGCCGACCATCAAGCTGGCCCTGGAAAAAGGCGCGGCGGTGATGGTCTGCTCGCACCTGGGCCGTCCGACCGAAGGCGAGTTCTCCGCCGAAAACAGCCTGAAACCTGTCGCCGACTACCTGAGCAAAGCGCTGGGCCGCGAAGTGCCGCTGGTGGCTGACTACCTCGGTGGCGTGGAGGTCAAGGCTGGCGACATCGTGCTGTTCGAAAACGTACGCTTCAACAAGGGCGAGAAGAAGAACGCCGACGACCTGGCCCAGCAATACGCAGCCCTGTGCGATGTGTTCGTGATGGATGCTTTCGGTACTGCTCACCGCGCCGAGGGTTCGACCCATGGTGTAGCCAAGTTCGCCAAAGTCGCTGCCGCCGGCCCGTTGCTGGCCGCTGAGCTGGATGCACTGGGCAAAGCCCTCGGCGCGCCGGCCAAGCCAATGGCAGCCATCGTTGCCGGCTCCAAGGTGTCGACCAAACTCGACGTGCTGAACAGCCTGAGCCAGATCTGCGATCAACTGATCGTCGGCGGCGGCATCGCCAACACCTTCCTCGCGGCGGCTGGTCACCCGGTCGGCAAGTCGCTGTACGAACCGGACCTGCTCGACACCGCCCGTGAAATCGCTGCCAAAGTCAGCGTACCGTTGCCGGTTGACGTTGTGGTCGCCAAGGAATTTGCCGAAAGCGCTGAAGCGACCGTCAAGCTGATCGCTGACGTGGCGGCTGACGACATGATTCTCGACATCGGTCCGCAAACTGCAGCCAATTTCGCCGAGCTGCTGAAATCGTCGAAAACCATTCTGTGGAACGGCCCGGTTGGCGTGTTCGAGTTCGATCAGTTCGGCAACGGCACCAAAGTGCTGGCCCAGGCTATCGCCGAAAGCTCGGCATTCTCCATCGCGGGCGGTGGCGACACCCTGGCGGCGATCGATAAATATGGCGTGGCTGAGCAGATCTCCTACATTTCCACCGGTGGTGGCGCGTTCCTCGAATTCGTCGAGGGCAAGGTGCTGCCTGCCGTTGAAGTCCTGGAAAGCCGGGCCAAGGCCTGAGGCCGCCCGTTTGGCCAGGCAAAGGAGTGTTCACATGGTCAAGTCGTTAGCGCTGTTGTTGCTGACCGGTACGCTGGCGGCCTGCGGGAGCACCCCGAAGGCTGACGCGACGCCAGCACCGAGCGAGCCGCAGAAGGGCTGTTATCAGGCCGACTGGCAGGCCGAAACCAACCCGGTGCTGAACAAGCGCTCGGGGCCGGACGGCCTGGACAAATACGAGACGCAAACCCCGGTCAAGGAACATGGTTGTCCTTGACGGGTCTGACTCTTTAACTCAGGGCTGGCGGCATGCGTCGTCAGCCGAGGAACACGGATGAAAGGCTTGATCGCCGTTGCGGCGTTGGCATTGTTGGGTGGTTGCGCGCAGTTGAACCTGTTTCAGTCGTCGGCCCCGGCAGACAACTGGACGACCTGGACCTGCGACAGTCAGGCCAAGGTGTTTTGGCGTTACGCCGATGCCGGCCAGAAGGAAGTCGACGTTCGCCTCGGCGGCGGTGATCAGGTCTATCGCCTGAAAGAAGAGCCGGGCGCCTCGGGCACGCTGTACAGCGACGGCATGCTGGCGTTTCACGTCAAGGGTGACGAAGGCCTGGTGTACTGGGTCGCCACCAATGACCTGATTGGCCGTGGTTGCAAGGCGCAGTAATTGACACACCACAGTTCTACTGTGGGAGCGAGCCTGCTCGCGAAAGCGGCCTGGCAGGCACTGCATCAGCGACTGCAAGATTGCTTTCGCGAGCAGGCTCGCTCCCACAGGGGATCTGTGTAGTTCTTGGAATTTGCTTTACCGAATCACCAGGTCGGGCCTCAACCCCCGATCTGCATTAACTTGAATAGCCGCCGCCGCTCCGGCAGGCTGGCACGATCAACGACCCTCAACCGGGAGAGACACACACAATGGCACTTATCAGCATGCGCCAGATGCTGGACCACGCAGCCGAGTTCGGCTACGGCGTTCCAGCCTTCAACGTCAACAACCTTGAGCAGATGCGCGCCATCATGGAAGCCGCTGACAAGACTGACTCCCCGGTGATCGTCCAGGCTTCGGCCGGCGCCCGCAAATACGCCGGCGCACCGTTCCTGCGTCACTTGATCCTGGCCGCGATCGAAGAATTTCCGCACATCCCGGTGTGCATGCACCAGGACCACGGCACCAGCCCTGACGTCTGCCAGCGTTCGATTCAACTGGGCTTCAGCTCGGTAATGATGGACGGCTCGCTGGGCGAAGACGGCAAGACCCCGACCGACTACGACTACAACGTCCGCGTTACCCAACAAACCGTGGCCATGGCTCACGCCTGCGGCGTTTCGGTAGAGGGCGAGCTGGGTTGCCTGGGTTCGCTGGAAACCGGCATGGCCGGTGAAGAAGACGGCATCGGCGCTGAAGGCGTTCTGGATCACAGCCAGATGCTGACCGACCCGGAAGAAGCCGCTGACTTCGTCAAGCGCACCCAGGTCGACGCCCTGGCCATCGCCATCGGCACCAGCCACGGCGCCTACAAGTTCACCAAGCCACCCACCGGCGACGTGCTGGCGATCGACCGCATCAAGGAAATCCACAAGCGCATCCCGAATACCCACCTGGTGATGCACGGTTCGTCTTCGGTTCCGCAAGAGTGGCTGGCGATCATCAACCAGTACGGCGGCGACATCAAAGAAACCTACGGCGTCCCGGTTGAAGAGATCGTCGAAGGCATCAAGCACGGCGTGCGCAAGGTCAACATCGACACCGACCTGCGCCTGGCCTCCACTGGCGCCATGCGTCGCCTGATGGCCACCAACCCGAGCGAATTCGACCCACGTAAATTCTTCGGCGCAACCGTGACTGCAATGCGCGATGTATGTATCGCTCGTTATGAAGCGTTCGGTACTGCCGGTAATGCCTCGAAGATCAAACCGATCTCGCTGGAAGCGATGTACCAGCGTTATCTGAAGGGTGAGTTGAACGCCAAGGTCAACTGAGCCTGAGGGTTGAGCTGATTAAAAAGAAACCCGCCGAGAGGCGGGTTTTTTGTGGGCAACTATTACGCCTGACGAAGTGATTTAAAGTAAGAGCAATTTATAATGCTTCGAAGATTCAGCAGATCTCGCTGGAGGCGATCTATCCGCGTCATCGGAAGGATGAGATAAACGTTGAGGTTAACTGATTTATCCAGTTTTATCGGTAATAAAAAAGTCAGCTTCTTGTGAATTTGATTCCGTATGTCTGGCCGACATTCGGCCCACCTGATTCAACTTTAACTGTACCTTCCAAGTAGCTGTCGGTCCCGTCAGACGATTTCATCTTGATCGAGAGAGAGCTTGGGCCATGGTTAAGCTCATCTCTTTTCGTGGCATCTGATTTCGCTTGAAGATTAAAAGACCTGGTGGGTTTTGTATAGGTGCCAGTGACGATGAAATCTAGTCCGCAATAGTCCATGTAGCCTTTGCTTATATTGCCGTTTTGCTGGCCTAGATCGTCAAATTTAAGTGTGGCGGCATGTTGCTCACTAGCGTTGAATACGAAGCCATTGTAAGTTTTCATGATGTTCACCTTCTGCATTCGAGTATTAAAGTCAAATAGGATGTCTCCTATTGCGTTCATGAGATTAGGCAAGAAAGGCTTGCAGGTAACCTGATATAAATGACAGTTATTTATAATATTTAGCTATGGATGATGCGTGCGGACTTAATTTTTTGATCTGTGGGATGAGCCAGTGAAATAGTCTGCGGGGTTACTGGAGGAGTTCGATGTATCGGCGTGTCCCCTTTATCGGTCCCTTTGTCGATGAAGGTCATAGATGCTATTTAACATTATTCAATAGGTCTGGTGCATGCTGAGCCGTTGGACACCATAGAAAACGTAAAAGCAAAAATTCAAGATAAAGAGGGTATTTCACCCGATCAGCAACGCCTGATTTTTGCTGGCAAACAGCTCGACGATGGTCGAGCATTGTCTGACTACAAGAAAAAAGGAGCAGTTTTTGACTTGGTCCTTAGATGGTAGAACGGTAATCACGGCTTCCGCTGTATTGTTTTTTGTGACCGCCGAGCTGTAGATCCGGTTATTGAACGTCCGGTGATGCGGAAAGGATTTTGAAGATCAATCCGATCTCGCTGAGGTGCGATCTTTCGATTTGTCTTTTCAGCATCCAAAACAATCAAAAGATCGTAGCCCGCAGTGGCTCTTACAGGAGGACGTAAGCTACTTGTCGTGATCAATATCCAGTTTGGTAAACGTCACCTGTCCACCCTCACTGGTATAGCCGGTGTTGTCCTGCACATACACGCCGGCCTTGAAGTACAGCGGCTTGTCGCGCCAGGTCGCGCTGATCTGGGAGTCCCACTGATAGCCCGCCGCACTCACGCCCAGGGCACCGCCGGGGCTCAAGTGGATGAGGTAGTTGAATTCGCGATCAAGCTTGACGCCGGTGGCGAGGGTGATGACGCGGCTTTCGGCGTCGTCCGGGCGCATGCGCACTTTGATCACCAGATTGCCGGTCTGGGTTTTTTCCTTGTACTGGTATTCGAGCTTGACCATCGGCCGCTGGCTTTCGTACGCGTGAATCTGGCCGATGACGATCTTGCCCGAGCTCGGCACCTTGTTCACTGCGAGGGTGGCGCGCAGCAGGTTGTCGGCGTCCGGGTAGTACCAGTTGCGCAGGGTGCCGTTGCTGTAGGTTTCGCGCAGTTCGGTACGCGGGTAGATGGCGTTTTCGGTTTTCGAGCCAGTCACCGGGGACCAGAAGAACAGGGTGCCGGTATCGGAATGGAAGTACTGATCCTTGAAGCCATCCACCAGTTTCGAGGTTTCAACGGTGTACGGCGGGCTGCCAACAGGAACGCTGAGGTTCCAGGTTGCGAGGTCGATCATGACGGTTCTTCCAATCAATTCATCCGGAACGTCGGTGCCAGAAGCTCTAGCCCGCGCGTTTTCGGGCGTCTTTATAAGCGTAGCGGCAATTTTTGTTAATGCCCGTCCGGCGATTACTTGACGTCAAAGTCCTGTCGAAATGCCATCCCGCCCGGTTTTCGGGGGCTGTAGCGGTGACCGTTAGTCGGCTGGGTTGAGCATTGTTTAAATGATGGCGGGATGACAGCTTCTGCTTTCACTGATCCGCGTCTAGAGTGAAGGCTCAGTACGTCTATGGTTTTGCCGGCAACCGGTCCCGATAAGAGAAGCAGCATGGAATGCGCGCAACCCCAGCCAGGTGAAGGCAGCTCGGTCCTTTTGATCGTCGATGATTACCCCGAAAATCTGATCAGCATGCGCGCGTTGCTGCAGCGTCAGGATTGGCACGTGATGACCGCCGCCTCGGGTTTCGAGGCGCTGAACCTTTTGCTCGAACACGACATCGACCTGGTCCTGCTCGATGTGCAGATGCCCGGCATGGACGGTTTCGAGGTCGCGCGCTTGATGCGCGGCAGCCAGCGTACGCGGCTGACACCGATCATTTTCCTCACCGCCAACGAGCAATCCCAGGATGCCGTGATCAAGGGCTATGCCAGTGGCGCGGTGGATTACCTGTTCAAGCCGTTCGATCCGCAAATTCTCAAGCCCAAAGTCCAGGCGCTACTCGAGCACCAGCGCAATCGCCGTGCCCTGCAACGCCTGAGTCATGACCTGGAAGTGGCGCGCGCTTTCAATGCCTCGGTGCTGGACAACGCCGCCGAAGGCATTCTGGTGTTGAGCGAGGACGGCGTGATCCGCTTCGCCAACCCGGCGATTTCGCGACTGCTCAATGCGCCGGTGAAGGATCTGGAAGGCAAGGAGTTTCTCGATTTCCTGCAGAAGCCACATATTCCCCTGTGGGCCGATTCCGAGTTCTACGCCGGCTACCAACGCGGGGAAACCCTGCGCCTGCATGATGCGTTGTTGCGCACCGCGCCTGGGCAGCAAGTGCCGGTGGCCTTGTCCTGCGCACCGCTGCCCTCGGAACAGCATGCGATGGTGGTGACGGTGCTGGACATGTCGGTGGTGCGTCACTTGCACCAGCAACTGGAATTCCAGGCGGTAACCGATCCGCTGACCGGGCTGCTCAACCGGCGCGGGTTCTACCAGACCGTCGAAAACCTGCTGTTGCGCGGCGAGCGCAGCGACAGCAGCTGGGTGCTGCTCTACCTCGATCTCGATGGCTTCAAGCGGGTCAATGATTCTCTCGGTCACGATGCCGGCGACCGCGTGTTGCGCTGGGTTTCCGAGCAATTGAAAGCGTGCCTGCGGCCGTTCGATATTCTCGCGCGCATGGGCGGCGATGAATTCACCGCGCTGCTGGATCTGGAATTCCCCGAGCAAGCGGCGAAGATTGCCGAAAAACTCATCGAACGGGTATCGGTGTGTCAGCAGATCGAAGGTCTGGATATCGTTCTTGGCGCCAGTATCGGCATCGCCACCTATCCTGACTGCGGGCGCAATCTGGACGGCTTGCTGCGCGCCTCGGACATCGCTATGTACGAGGCCAAGCGCGCCGGGCGTCAGCAATATCGTTTCTATGACCCTGAAATGAACGGCCGCGCACGCTCGCGTCTGATGCTGGAAGACAGCGTGCGTGAGGCCATCGAGAATCGCGATTTCAATCTGGTCTATCAACCGCAGGTGGCGATCGGCAGCGGACAGATCCGTGGGTTCGAGGCGTTGCTGCGCTGGCAGCATCCGAGCGTCGGCGATGTGCCGCCGGGGTTGTTTCTGCCTTTGCTGGAAGAGGCGCGCTTGATCAGTCGCCTCGGCAGCTGGATCTATCACCGTGGCGCCGGTCAGCGTAAAGCCTGGGAAACCTTGTTCGCTGAAGATCTGGTGCTCGGCGTGAGCCTGAGCAATACCCAGTTCGGCCTGCCGAATCTGGTCACTGAATTGCGTCAAGTCATGGAACGCCATGCGCTGCAACCGCGGCAACTGGAAGTCGAAGTCACCGAAGAAGCGTTGATGCAAGACCCGGACGAAACCCGCAAGCAACTGCGGCTGCTGCGTCATCTCGGGGTGCGCGTGGCGCTGGATGATTTTGGTTCGGGGCCGTGTTCGCTGGCGCATCTGCGCGATCTGGAGCTGGACACGCTGAAGCTCGACCGCCACTTGATCGCGCGCCTGCCGGACTCGCCTCGTGATGCGGCGCTGGTGCGCATGGTCATCGACCTGTGCAAGCAATACGGTCTGCTGGTGATCGCCGAAGGAGTGGAAACCCTCGAGCAATATCAGTGGCTGCAAGCCCATGGCTGCGAATACGTGCAGGGCTTCCTCGTCGCGCGGCCGTTGATCGCCGAAGACGCGGTCAGCTTCGTCGAACCGTTTGACTGGAGCGCGCTGCCCGGTTGAATTCGCTACACTGGCGGACCTTTTTCGAACCGCGTCGCTTGTCCATGACTGTGTTGAAGTACCTCCAGGCCTACCCCGCGCAATTGCAGGATCAGGTGCGCCAACTGATAGCCGAAGGGCGTCTGGGTGAATACCTGAATCAGCGCTATTCAGGGCGACACGACGTGCAGAGCGACAAGGCCTTGTACAGCTACGCGCTGGATCTCAAGCAGCAGTACATGCGCAATGCGCCGGCCATCGACAAAGTGCTGTTCGACAACCGCCTCGACCTGACCCACCGCGCGCTCGGTCTGCACACCACGGTGTCACGGGTGCAGGGCGGCAAGCTCAAGGCCAACAAGGAAATCCGCATCGCCGCGCTGTTCAAGGACGCCGCGCCGGATTTTCTGAAGATGATCGTGGTGCACGAGCTGGCGCACTTCAAGGAATCGGATCACAACAAGGCGTTCTATAAACTGTGCGAGCACATGCTGCCGGGGTATCACCAGATCGAGTTCGATCTGCGTGTGTACCTGACGTGGCGGGATATGCAGGCTTGACCAATCAGGAAGGTGTGGATGGACGTCAGCAAGACCAAAAGCAGTTTCTATCGCCGTTTGTACGTGGCTTATCTCATCGATAGCGGCCTGGCGCCGAGTGTGCCGACGCTGACCGAAGTCACTGGCATGCCGCGACGCACGGCGCAGGACACGATTGCCGCGCTGGCCGATCTGGACATCATCTGCGAGTTCGAACAGGAAGAGGGCGCACGCAATCATGCCGGGCGCTATCGGATTCGTGAGTGGGGAGCGATTGATCGCGGATGGATCGAGCGCAATTTGCGGCAGATAAAAGCGGTGCTGGAATACCCCTGAATCCAGCCGCGCCTGAACTGACGCAATCGCTGGCAGCTCCCACAGGGATCTCCAGCGAACACGGTTTTCGTGAACGAGCGATGAACCTGTGGGAGCTGGCTTGCCAGCGATGAGGCCCTCAAGAACGACGCATGCCGATATGTGGAATGTCATCCTCAAGATATTCCTCACCCACCACGACAAACCCGTACCTGCCGTAATACCCCTGCAGATGCGCCTGCGCCGACAAATAGATCGGCACCTGCGGCCAGTGCTTTTCGGCCTGCTTCAGCGCCTGTTCCATCATCGCGTGGCCCAGCCCTTTGCCACGGCCGGCGGGCGCGGTCACCACGCGGCCAATCACCACGTCGCCGCCCTGTGATTCCGGGTCCAGCAGGCGCAGATAAGCCATCAACTGATCATCCTCCCAGCCCATCAGGTGATGGGTATCGCCCTCCAGATCCTGGCCGTCGAGATCCGGGTAGGCGCATTTCTGTTCGACCACGAATACATCAGAGCGCAGCTTCAACAATGCGTACAACTGCTCTTTGCCCAGATCACGATGATGTTTGCAGATCCACTCGATTGTCATTTTTCGATTCCTTGACCATGTCGCCCGATACTAAGCGCAGCTGCGCCATATGTCTGTATGGCGCAACAGTCTGTGATAAAGGTCAAAATGCCACCATTCCTTTCTCGCGGCCGCCGAGACTTTGTGTAATCTGCTCAAGAGCACTGCGCACTGGTTCCCATGAGCTAATGTTCAATGCTTGGGTTTTGCCGGTAAGGGGCCTTTGGTTTTGACGTGAAACCACGTCGGGCGGTTGCCCGCTGAGGATGTTCAAGCATGCTGCGATTGCTTCAAGCCGTTGCTTTGATCGGACTGCTGGTGCTGGGCCAGGATGCTGCGGCGCAGAAGCTGCGGCTGGCGTTCGATAATTGGCCGCCGTTTACCGACGATGCACTGGTCAACGGTGGACTGGCCACCGACATTGTCAGCACCGCACTGGCTCGCGCCGGTTATGCCAGCGGTTACGAACAAGTGCCGTGGGCGCGAGCATTGCTGGGGATTGGCGAGGGGCGTTACGACGTACTGGTCAATGCCTGGTACAACGACGAACGCACACAGATCGGTCAGTTTTCCGGTGAGTACCTGATCAACCGCATCCGCTTCCTCAAGCGCAAAGACGCACCCATCGACTACAGCAATCTCGAGCAACTGCACACTTACCCGATTGCCGTGGTGCGCGGGTATGCCTATTCCGCCCCTTTCGATGCGGATACGGCGATGCAGAAAGTCCCTGTGCACAACTTCGCCATGGGCGTGCGCATGCTCGCGGCGGATCGGGTCAAGCTGACGCTTGAAGATGAGTACGTAGCGAAGTATTACCTGGCGCGGGAATCGGCCAAGGTACGCAATTCGGTGGAGTTTTTACCCAAGCCGTTGAGTGAGAACAGCCTGCATATTCTGGTCAGCCTGAAGAATCCGCAGCATGAGCAGATCGTCGCCGGGTTTGATCGAGCGATCGAGGCGATGAAGGCTGACGGGACTTATGAGAAGTTATTGCGGCGGCATGGAATGTGAAGGGTGATCCGGCAATTTCTTTGTGGCTGATGACCTCTTCTCGAGCAGGCTCGCTCCCACAATTTGAAATGCATACCCTGTGGGAGCGAGCCTGCTCGCGAACGCGTCGTCTCAGGCGCCGCTGATTTCGGCAGTGTCCTTGATCAAATGCGCCGCTAACGTCCGAAGCGGCCCCAACTGCCGGCAAATCAGCGCCAATTGTGTCTGCACCAGTCGCTGCCCCTCATCAATCTCGTCCGGCATCTGCTCCAGCTCATTGGCCAGCGCTTCCTCGTCATCACTCTGAATCGCAATCGGCTGCTTGCTCGCCAGGCCTTGGGCGATTTCGTCGATGCTGGTCGCCAGTTTCACCCCGGCGCCTTCGATCAAATGCTCGCGCACCTCCGCTGGCAACTGTGTTTCACGGTGCGCGCCGAGCCCTGACAAATAGCTGAGCAACGTGTGCGATAGCACCAGGAAGCGGAAGCCGACATCCGCCTCCTTACGGAAATGCCCCGGCTCCATGAGCATGTTCGCCAGTGTCGTCGACAGCGCCGCGTCAGCGTTATGGGCGTTGCGTCGGGCCAGGCGATAAGCGAGGTCATCGCTTTTGCCGGCGGCGTATTGCTGCATGATCTGGCGCAGGTAGATGCTGTTGCAGGTCAGGGTGTTGGCCAGCACTTTGTTCAGGCGCCGACCCTGCCAGTCCGGCAGGAACAGGAACACCGCCAGACCTGCGATCAGGCTGCCCAGCAGGGTATCGAACAGCCGTGGCAGGAACAGCCCGTAGCCATCGCCGACCTGATTGAAGCAGAACAGCACCATGATCGTGATCGCCGCCGTTGCCAGGGTGTAGCGGGTGGTGCGGTTGGTAAAGAACACCACACCGGCAGCGATGGCGAAGCACGATTGCACCACCGGGTTGGGGAACAGATCGAACAGCGCCCAGGCCACCGTCAGGCCAATGGCCGTGCCGATGATCCGCTGGCCGAGTTTGCGCCGGGTCGCGCCGTAGTTCGGCTGGCAGACGAACAGCGTGGTGAGGATGATCCAGTAGCCTTGCGACGGGTGGATCAGGTGCACCATGCCGTAGCCGATGCTCAGTGCCAGCGGTAGGCGCAGGGCATGGCGGAACAGCAGCGAGGTCGGCGTCAGTTGCGTACGCAGGCGAATCCACACGTCCTTGAGATTACGCGGTGAGCGGTCGAGCAGGCTGCTGTCGGTGGCGTCCGCCAGGGCATCGGGGTTGCTGGCATCGCTGAGCAGTCGGTCGAGGGTGCCGAGGTTGGCCGCCAAGGCGCGCAGCGAGCGCAGCAGGCCGCGCCATGCCGGGTTGCTCTGGATGCGTAAATGTTCGAGGGAGGCATGCAGGTCGTTCAGGGCTTCGGCGAAACTGGCGTCATAGATGAACGGCTGGCGCATCTGGATCGATTCGGCCAACGCCCGGCAGGCCTTGCCTTGCTGGCGCAGCAGGCGCTGGCAGCGGAACAGCACGTCGCTGTGGAAGAACGCCTCGGCCAGCGCGTTGTAAGGATAGTGCGAAGAGCTGGCGCGTTCGTGAATGTCCTGCGCGAGGAAATACAGCTTCAGATAACGGCTGACTTTCGAGCCGGGTCGACCGTTGCCGACCCGATGCAGGATGATTTCCTTGGCCGTGTTCAGGGCGGCGACCACCCGGCCATTCTGCTGCGCCAGTTCGAGCCGCCGGGCTTCGACATCCATCTGCCGGATCGGCTCGAACAGCGAAGATTTCAGCTTCAGATAAAGGCCCAGCTCGCGGAACAGCCGCGCCAGGCTCTGCTGCACCGGTTGATTGGAAAACAGCGCCTGCCACAGCACCGAGAGCAGGCCGTACCACGCCGCACCAGCGACCAGCAGCATCGGTTCGTGCCAGAAATCAGTGACCGCGCCGCCGCGCTGATCAACGCCGATCATTGTGTACACCGACAGAATCAGCGTCGCCGAGGCGATCGCACCGTAGCGCTCGCCCAGCGCACCGAGCATGGTCAGGCCGAAACTGGCCAGTGCCAGGGCCACGGCGAAAATGATCGGGTAGGGAAACAGCAATTCCACCGACAGCGCGGCGATGCTGAAACACACCAGTGTCACCGCGAGGGCGTTGAGACGACCCTGCCAACTGTCGTCGGTCTCGGCCAGGGCGCTGGCGATGATGCCGAGGAACAACGGGATCAGCAGGCCCATTTCATCCTGATACCAGCACAGCGCCATGCTGCCGGTCAGGGCGATGAATACCCGCACGCTGTAGCTGAATTTATCCAGCGCCCACAGGCGCCGCAAAGACTGACGAAACGAGGTCGAGGACATGAAGTGCGAAGGCCTTCCGAGGCGATGCCGCTAAATTGAGCCAGTAATGACGCCGACGCAATGGCGCCGAGCACATCTGACAGCAAAAAGTGTTCCTTTTACTTACACCACAAACCATTGTGGGAGCGAGCCTGCTCGCGAAAGCGGAGTGTCATTCAACATTGATGTCGACTGGTACACCGCATTCGCGAGCAGGCTCGCTCCCACAGGGTTTTGTATTTGGCCTTGAGTTAAGCGTACTGCGCGGCGGCGTAACCGGAGGCCCAGGCCCACTGGAAATTGAAGCCGCCCAGATGCCCAGTGACGTCGAGCACTTCCCCAATAAAGTACAGGCCCGGGCTTTTCAGCGATTCCATGGTCTTGGACGACACCTCGCGGGTGTCGACGCCGCCCAGGGTCACCTCAGCCGTGCGATAGCCTTCAGTCCCCGCCGGCACGACTTTCCAGCTGCCAAGCTTCTCGGCAATCTCCGCCAGTTCGGCGTGGGTGTACTGCTTCATCGGTTTGGAGACAAACCAGTTGTCCGCCAGCAGATTGGCCATCTTCTTGGTGAAGATTTCGCCAAGCAAAGTTTTCAACTCGCTGTTCGGACGCTCGGCGACTTGCTGTTGCAGCCAGCTCGCGGCGTCGTGATCCGGCAGCAGGTTGATCTCCACCGTGTCGCCGGGCTCCCAGAACGAACTGATCTGCAAGATCGCCGGGCCACTGAGGCCACGATGGGTGAACAGGATGTTCTCGCGAAAGCTCTGCTCGTTGCAGCCGACCAGACAATCCACCGAGGTGCCGGACAGCTCTGTGCACAACTCCTTCAGCTGGTCGGTGATGGTGAACGGCACCAGCCCGGCGCGGGTCGGCAGCAGTTCATGGCCGAACTGTTTGGCGACCTGGTAACCGAAACCGGTAGCGCCCAGGGTCGGAATCGACAGGCCGCCGGTGGCGATCACCAGCGATTGGCACTGGACCTGACCGAGGGTGGTGTCGAGCAGGTAGCCGCTGTCGGTTTTTTCGATGGTCTGGATCGAGGTGTCCAGGTGCAGCTCGACGCCGGCCTGATCGCATTCATCAAGGAGCAGGCCGAGGATGTCGCTGGACTTGTTATCGCAGAACAGCTGGCCGAGTTTCTTCTCGTGGTACGGCACACCGTGCTTGTCCACCAGACCGATGAAATCCCACTGGGTGTAACGCGCCAGCGCCGATTTGCAGAAATGCGGATTCTGCGAGAGGAAATTGCTCGGTTCGGTGTACATGTTGGTGAAATTGCAGCGACCGCCGCCGGACATGAGGATTTTCTTGCCGGCCTTGTTCGCGTGGTCGAGCAGCAACACCTGACGCCCGCGCCCGGCGGCGGTCAGGGCACACATCAAGCCGGCCGCGCCAGCGCCAATGATCACGACTTCGGTAGAGCGCAAAACGGTGTCCTCTTGGTGGGTCGCTACAAAACAAACTGTGGGAGCGAGCCTGCTCGCGAAAGCGTTGTGTCATTCAACAATGATGTCGACTGACAGATTGCATTCGCGAGCAGGCTCGCTCCCACAGGGGATCTCCTATGGATGGAAGATCGCTTACAGAATGCGTACGCGCAACGAGCGGCCCTTGATCTTGCCGTCGTTCAGGCGCTGCAAGGCCTGCATGGCCACGGTGCGCTCAACAGCGACGTAGGCCTGGAAATCGAAGATCGCGATCTTGCCGACCTGCGCACCGGGAATGCCCGCTTCGCCGGTCAGTGCGCCAAGAATGTCGCCCGGGCGCACTTTGTCTTTGCGGCCAGCGCCGATGCACAGGGTGGTCATCGGCGGTTGCAGCGGCGCCAGGCCCTGGGACTTGAGGTTGTCGATCTGATCCCAGTTCAGCGGCGCTTTCTGCAGTTGTTCGATGGCTTGCGCACGATGCGCTTCGGACGGCGCGACCAGGCTGATGGCGATGCCTTTCTCGCCCGCGCGACCGGTACGGCCGACGCGGTGGATGTGGATTTCCGAATCGCGCGCCAGCTCGACGTTGATCACCATGTCCAGCGCATCGATATCCAGACCACGGGCTGCGACGTCGGTGGCGACCAGCACCGAGGTGCTGCGGTTGGCGAACATCGCCAGTACTTGATCGCGGTCACGCTGTTCCAGATCGCCGTGCAGGCCAACAGCGGAAATGCCTTTGGCGGTCAGGTGATCGACGGTTTCCTGCACTTGCTGCTTGGTGAAGCAGAACGCCACGCAGGACGCCGGACGGAAGTGGTGCAGGACTTTGGTCACCGCGCTCATGCGCTCTTCCGGGGAAATCTCGTAGAAGCGCTGCTCGATCTGCGTGTCGTCGTGGAAGGCTTCAGCCTTGACGGTCTGCGGATCGCGCATGAATTTCGAGGCCAGTTGCTTGATGCCCACCGGGTAGGTCGCGGAGAACAGCAGAGTCTGCCGGCGCTCCGGGGTCTTGATGATGATGTCTTCGATCGCGTCGTAGAAGCCCATGTCGAGCATGCGGTCGGCTTCGTCGAGGATCAGCGTGTTCAGGCCATCGAGCACCAGCGAACCCTTGCGCAAATGCTGCTGAATGCGCCCCGGGGTGCCGACGATGATGTGCGCGCCGTGCTCCAGCGAAGCGATCTGCGGGCCGAACGAGACGCCGCCGCACAAGGTCAGGACCTTGATGTTGTCTTCGGCGCGGGCCAGACGGCGGACTTCCTTGGCCACCTGGTCGGCCAGCTCACGGGTCGGGCAGATCACCAGCGCCTGGCACCCGAAGTAGCGCGGGTTGATCGGGTTGAGCAGGCCGATGCCGAACGCGGCGGTCTTGCCGCTGCCGGTCTTGGCCTGGGCGATCAGGTCCATCCCCTTGAGGATCACCGGCAAGCTCTGCGCCTGGATCGGCGTCATCTGGGCATAACCGAGTGATTCGAGGTTAGCCAGCATGGCGGCGGACAGCGGCAGAGTATTAAAAGCGGTGGCGATGGTGGTCACGGGACTGGCCTGCAAAACAAAATGTCGCGCAGTGTAGCAGCCCCGTGCCGGTTTCCTCGACAGTTCTGGACGAACAGCGATTGAACCCGAGGCAGGGATTACCTGTGGCGAGGGGATTTATCTGTGGCGAGGGGATTTATCCCCGATGGGGTGCGCAGCACCCCCAATACCTGCCACCTCGATTCATCAGGCTGACCGCATCCAACCTTTTTGGGGCTGCTGCGCAACCCAGCGGGGATAAATCCCCTCGCCACAGAAGTCAAAGAACTCCTTCAGCAGAATCAGTGTTCGATGTGTTCTTGTGGACGTTTCGCCCGGCGCCCGTCTTCCTTCGACAGTTGCGAGAAGATCGTCGCCGCCAGCATCGCCATCACGCCGACCGTGACGAAGGTCAGCTGGAACGCACCGAGTACGGTTTCCACGCCATCGTTGCCGACCTTCGCAGTGAAGCCGCCGAGCAGCGCGCCGGCGCAGGCCACGCCGAGGCTCAGCGACAATTGCGCGACCACCGACAGCAGACTGTTGCCGCTGCTGGCGCTGGCATCGTCGAGGTCGATCAGCGTCACCGTATTCATCGCGGTGAATTGCAGCGAGTTGATTGCCCCCAGCACCGCCAGCAGGCATAGCAGCAGCCAGTACGGCGTCTGCTCGCTGACCAGGCCCATGCTCGCCAGCATGATCCCCAACGCCAGGGTGTTGCCGGTGAGCACGATGCGATAGCCGAGGCGTTCGATCAGCGGCCGCGCGACCCACTTGGCGACCATCGCCGCAGCGGCCAGCGGCAACATGCTCATCCCGGCTTGCGACGGCGAATAGCCCAACGCCACTTGCAACAGCAGCGGAACCAGAAATGGCAGAGCACCGCTGCCCAGTCGCGCGAACAGGTTGCCGAGAATGCCCACGGCGAACGTGCGGGTCTTGAACAGCGAAGGCGCAAACAGCGGATTCTCGATATGCCCGGCGCGCAGCCAGTACGCCGCGAGACAGGCCATGCCGGCGAACAGCAGCAGCATCACCCGCAGGTGCGGCAGGTGCAGTTCGCCAAGACCTTCCATGGCGATGGTGATGAGGATCATCGCTGCGCCGAACAGCAGAAAGCCGAGGCTATCGAAGCGGGTGCGCTCCGTGCCGCGCAGGTCGGGGATGAATTTCCACACCGCGTAGCAACCGATCACCCCGACCGGCAGATTGATCAGGAAGATCCAGTGCCACGTCACGTATTCCACCATCCAGCCGCCCATGGTCGGGCCGATCAGCGGGCCGAGCAGGCCGGGAATGGTGATGAAACCCATGATTCGCACCAGTTCCGAGCGCGGGTACGCACGCAGCACCACCAGCCGCCCGACCGGCAACATCAGCGCACCGCCGAGGCCCTGAATCACCCGCGCACCGATGAGCATGCTCAGGCTGCTGGATAACGCGCATAGCAACGAGCCCAAGCTGAACAGCAGAATCGCGCCGAAGAAGATTTTCTTGGTGCCGAAGCGGTCGGCGATCCAGCCGGAGGCCGGGATCAGCAGGGCCACGGTAAGCATGTAGGCGATGATCACGCCCTGCATGCGCAACGGGTCTTCGGCCAGATCGCTGGCCATGGCCGGCAGCGCGGTATTGAGGATGGTCCCGTCGAGGGACTGCATGAAGAACGCAATGGCGACGACCCACGGCAACCAGCGTGCGGTGATGGCGTCGAGAGGCGGGCGGTTGGGCATGGAACCTCTTGTGGTCTGTTTGATGATCGTTCCCACGCTCTGCGTGGGAATGCCTCAACGGACGCTTTGCGTCCGCTTTTGGCTGGGACGCGGAGCGTCCCGGGCTGCATTCCCACGCGGAGCGTGGGAACGATCGCCGTCAGAGGGTCAGGGTCAACCGGCTGACCAGCGCCCCCGGCAACAGCGATGACGAGGTATTGCGCTGGCTGTACGTACTCGCCGAGAGCAGCAGCTCACGCTCGGTGGTCAACGCTTCCAACTGCGAACCGAGCAGGTTGTAGGCGCTGTCGTCGAAGCGCATGGTGCTGACCGGCGCCTGGATTTCGCCGTTCTCGACCCAGAAGGTCGCGAAACGGGTCATGCCGGTCATGCGCGCCGCCGGTTGATCCGAGTAGTTCAGATACCACAGGTTGCTGATGTACAGCCCGGTGCCCAACTGCTTGAGGATCTCTTGCTGCGACAGATCACCGGCGGCCATGTTCAACGCACTGGGCATCTCGCCGCCGCCCGCACCGTTCGCCGCCAGACCATATTCGGCGGCGCTGCGCGAGCCCACCAGTTGATCGCCGGCCTTGCCCTCGATGATCAGACGCAGATCGCTGCGCGGATAACCCTCGGCGGAAAACGCCGGGCTCAGGGACTCGCTGACTTTTTCATCCAGCGACAGCAACGGGCTGAATGCCTGATCGCCGACGTAGAGCTTCTGTAACGGGCTGCTCTTGCTGGCGATCGATTGCGCCGAGAACCCGCCCCAACTGAGCATGCCCATGATTTCTTCCAGTGCCGCCGGTGCCAGATAGGCGCGGTACTGCCCCGGTGCCAGGGTGCGTAACGGTCGGCCGAGAAACTCCAGCTGTTCGCGTGCCTGGGCGAAACGCCGGGCAAACCCTTCGTCGCTCCAGTCATGCCCGGCGTAGCTGGCCTTCACCGCTTCACCGTTTTCGTGGAACAGGCTGAAGTCGAAATTGAAGCTGTTGGCTTCATGCCAGCCGAACGCGCCAGCGGAACTGGCGAAACCGCGGCTGATCGGACCGGCAGCATAAAAACCGACCAGATCGAGACCTTCAGCGGCGGCGCAGATTTGCCCGACGACATCTTCGGTGTCCGGCAGCGGATGCGCTTGTACGTGCGTGCTCTGCCAGCTGTTGTGATTGAGCAGCAAGTACGGGTCCTGCGGCAGCAGCGGCAAGGTTTCGCGCAATTGTTGCAGGCCTTCGGCGAGCCGTTGCAGATCGGCTTCCTGATCCCCGGACAAGGTGATCTGCAGGTCGGCGTGGCGACCGTCGTTGATCAGTTTCAGGCCGACGTTGGCCTGCTGCACTTGCCCGGCCTGGCGCACCTTGGCGTGATTGAAGCGCACGAACGCCGAGGCTTCGGCGGCGTAGCTGAGCGTGAACTGTTCCGGCTCGCGCACGCTGTCGCGCAGCCAGTTGACCATGACCTTGAAGGCGTCGGACTGACGCTTCGAAATGCTCATCAGGCGTCTCCCCCAAACACATCAATGTTGCTGAATACGCAGGCCGGCGAAGCATGGCCGACGCGAATCACCTGGTTCGGTTCGCCCTTGCCGCAGTTCGGCGTGCCCAGCACCTTGACGGTGCTGGCATCGCCGACGGCGCGCAGGCTCTTCCAGAAGTGCGCGGAAATCGCCCGGTAGTTGGGGTTTTTTACCACGCCTTTCAGTTCACCATGCTCGATCAACTGGCCCCATTCGCAGCCGAACTGGAATTTGTTGCGCGCATCGTCGATCGACCACGAACGGTTGGTGCTCATCAGAATGCCGTGCTCGATACCGCCGATCATCTGCTCCAGCGTTTGATCACCCGGTTCGATGTTGAGGTTGGCCATGCGGTCGATCGGCGGCCGGTTCCAACCGCAGGCGCGGCTGTTGGCAACGCCATCGAGGCCGGCGCGATATTGCGACAGCGCTCCGCCCAGCGGCCGCAGCAAAAGGCCGTCGCGAATCAGGAATTGTTTGCTCGCCGCGGTGCCGTCGTCGTCATGGCCGTAGCTGGCGAGTTCTTCCGGGATGCCGGGATCGAAAGTCACGTTGAGCAAATTCGAGCCGTATTGCAGGCTGCCGAAATCGCTGGTCTTGACGAAACTGGTGCCGGCGTAATTGCGCTCATCGCCGAGGATGCGGTCGAGCTCCAGCGGATGACCGATGGACTCGTGGATCTGCAGCATCATCTGATCGGGCATCAGCAGCAGGTCGCGCCGGCCTTGCGGGGTGTTCGGCGCGAGCAGCAATTGCAGGGCCTGTTCGGCGACTTGCGGACCGGCACCGACCAGGCCGCAACGGCTGATGACGTCGGCGCCACCCTGCTGGCCGAAGTTCTCGCGGCCGAGGCTGCGGGTCTGGCTGTCGTTGCCGTCGTAGGCGGTGACGTCGAGGCTCGGATAGACAAAGCGCTGGGCCTGACGCAATTCGGCGCCGGCGCTGCTCAGGTAGATCTGCTCGACGTTAGTGATGCCGATGCTCACCTGCCAATTGACCAGGCGTTCATCCTTGGGCACCGAGGCGGACTCCGCACCGAGCAGATCGAAGCATTCGCTCAGGGATGGGAAGGGCTGTTCGAGATTGGGTGAAAAATAATCAGCGCGATCGCTGGAAAGCGGCTGCTCGCGCAGATCGAGCAAGGCGTGCGGCTTGAGCCGGCGGGCCTGTTGCTCGGCGCGCTCGAGAGCGGCTTGCAGGCCTTGTTGCGAGAGGTCATTGGTCGCCGCGTAGGCTTCGACGCCATTCACGCGCACGGTGAGCATCGCCCCTTCATCGCGGCTCAAACTCGGCGGTTCGGCGACGTTCTTGCGCACCGACAGAAACTGCCCGGACTCGCGCACATACCGCAGGGAAAAAAATTCAGCGCCCGTGCGCAAGGCAGCAAAGCGCTGCTTGAGCTGGGGGTGGAAATCGAACATTCGGGAACCTCCTTGTAATGGAGTAGCGGCATGGCGACAGCGGGGAGGGGTGAAACGGTTGCGCGAGGTCTAGAGTAGGCCTGCGTGGGGGTAGGATCAAGTGAAGAGGGGGTGTAGGGGGATTTACTGTGCAGCGGGGAAGTGTGTGTTGCTGTGAGGGCCTCTTCGCGAGCAGGCTCGCTCCCACAGGGGATTTGTGAATGCCACAGATCCAGTGTGGGAGCGAGCCTGCTCGCGAAGGCGGCGCCTCGGTACTACGACTTACTGCGTAACCGGGGTGATATCCCGCATCGGCTTGCCTTTGACCGGCGCGCCGTTCGCGACGTAATAAGCAGCGGTGCTGCGCGGCAGCGGCTTGCGGCCACGGATCTTATCGGCGATTTTCTCGGCCATCATGATCGTCGGCGCGTTGAGGTTGCCGGTGGTGATGATCGGCATGATCGAGGCATCGACCACGCGCAGGCTCTGCATGCCGTGCACACGACCTTCGCCATCGACCACGGCCATCTCGTCGGTGCCCATCTTGCACGAGCAGGACGGGTGGAACGCGGTTTCGGCGTGCTCGCGGATGAACTTGTCGAGCTGCTCATCGGTTTGCACGTCGATGCCCGGGCTGATTTCACGACCACGGTATTGATCGAGTGCCGGTTGCTGCATGATTTCGCGGGTCAGGCGGATGCCGTCGCGAAATTCCTGCCAGTCCTGCTCGGTGGCCATGTAGTTGAAGAGGATGCTCGGGTGCTGGCGCGGGTCCTTGGATTTGACCTGGATGCGACCACGGCTCGGCGAACGCATGGAACCCATGTGCGCTTGGAAACCGTGCTCTTTCACACCGTTGCTGCCGTTGTAGTTAATCGCCACCGGCAGGAAGTGGTACTGGATGTTCGGCCATTCGAATTCCGGACGCGAACGAATGAAACCGCCGGCCTCGAACTGGTTGCTGGCGCCGATGCCGGTGCCGTTGAACAGCCACTCGGCACCGATCGCCGGCTGGTTGTACCAGAGCAGCGACGGGTACAGCGAGACCGGTTGGGTGCAGGCGTATTGCAGGTACAGCTCAAGGTGATCCTGCAGGTTTTCACCGACGCCCGGCAGATCGTGGACCACCGGGATGTCGAGGCTTTCCAGCAGTTTCGCCGGGCCGACACCGGAGCGCTGCAGAATCTGCGGCGAAGCGATGGCGCCGGAGCACAGCAGGACTTCCTTGCGCGCCTTGGCTTCAACACGTTCTTCAGCGTCGCCGATCAGGTAACGCACGCCGACCGCACGCTTGCCTTCAAAGAGAATCTTGTCGGTCAGGGCGTGGGTGACGATGGTCAGGGTCGAACGTTTTTTGGCGATGTCGAGGTAGCCACGGGCGGTGGAAGCACGGCGGCCGTTCGGCGTCACGGTGCGGTCCATCGGGCCGAAGCCTTCCTGCTGGTAACCGTTGAGGTCTTCGGTACGCGGGTAACCGGCCTGCACGCCAGCTTCAACCATGGCGTGGAACAGCGGGTTGTTGCCGGCTTTCGGCGTGGTCACGCTGACCGGGCCGTCGCCACCGTGGTAATCGTTCGGGCCGATGTCGCGGGTTTCGGCTTTGCGGAAGTACGGCAGGCAATCGAGGTACGACCAGTCTTCCAGGCCCGGCAGTTTCGCCCAACCGTCGTAGTCCATCGCGTTGCCACGGATGTAGCACATGCCGTTGATCAGCGAAGAGCCGCCAAGGCCCTTGCCGCGACCGCATTCCATCCGGCGACCGTCCATGTGTGGCTCTGGATCGGTTTCGTAAGCCCAGTTGTAGCGACGCCCCTGCAGCGGGAACGCCAGCGCGGCGGGCATCTGGGTACGGAAGTCGAGGCGGTAGTCCGGCCCCCCGGCTTCGAGCAGCAGAACGGTGACGCCTTCGTCTTCAGTCAGACGGGTCGCCAGGGTGTTACCGGCCGAGCCGGCACCGATGATGATGTAGTCGAATTCTTGGGACATTGAATGCACCCTCTTTGATAGTGGTCAGGTCGGACCTTGGCGAGTGCTGTGCACTCGAATCGCTGGCAAGCCAGCTCCCTCAGGGATTGGGGGCTGCCACAAATTGGGTGGACGACTCCAAACCTGTGGGAGCGGGCTTGCCCGCGAAGAGGCCTTCGCGAGCAATGCAAATCTCGGGTCTTAGAACACCGAAACGTAATCGCCCAGCTCGACCTGTACCGATTTGATGCGCGTGAAGTTGTTCAGCGAGCTGATCCCGTTCTCACGGCCCACACCCGACTGCTTGTAGCCGCCGACCGGCATTTTTGCGTCGGACTCGCCCCAGGCGTTGATCCAGCAGATACCGGCTTCCAGTTGATGAATCACGCGGTGGGCGCGGTTCAGGTCTTTGGTGACGATACCGGCAGCCAGGCCGAAGTCGGTGTCGTTGGCGCGGCGGATCACTTCTTCTTCGGTTTCGTAGGAGAGGATCGCCATCACCGGGCCGAAGATTTCTTCGCGGACGATGGTCATGTCGTCGGTGCAGTCGGTGAACACGGTTGGCGCAACGAATGCGCCTTTGGCGAATTCGCCGTCGGTCAGGCGACCACCGCCGCACAGGACGCGGGCACCTTGTTCCTTACCTTTTTCGATGTAGGCCAGCACGCTTTCCATGTGGGCGAAGCTGACCAGCGGGCCGAAATTGGTGTTTTCGTCTTCCGGGTTGCCGACGCGGATGCGCGCAACGCGCTCAACGATCTTGGCCTCGAACGCGGCTTTCAGATGCGCCGGTACGAATACGCGAGTGCCGTTGGTGCAGACCTGACCGGAGCTGTAGAAGTTGGCCATCATCGCCGTGTCGGCGGCGCGATCGAGGTCGGCGTCGTCGCAGATGATCAGCGGCGACTTGCCGCCCAGTTCCATGGTCACGTCCTTGAGCGACGAAGCCGAAGCGCTGGCCATGACTTTCTTGCCAGTGTCGGTGCCGCCAGTGAAGGAGATTTTCTCGATGCGCGGGTGCTCGGTCAGCCAGGTGCCGACTTCGCGGCCGCTGCCGGTCAGCACGTTGAACACGCCGTTCGGCACGCCGGCTTCGGTGTAGATCTCAGCCAGTTTCAGGGTGGTCAGCGAGGTGACTTCGCTTGGCTTGAAGATCATCGCGTTGCCGGCCGCCAGGGCTGGAGCGGATTTCCACAGCGCGATCTGGATCGGGTAGTTCCACGCGCCGATACCGGCGACCACGCCCAGCGGCTCGCGACGGGTGTAAACGAAAGAGGTGTCACGCAGAGGAATCTGCTCGCCTTCGATGGCGGGCACCAGGCCTGCGTAGTATTCCAGCACGTCAGCGCCGGTGACGATGTCGACGTACTTGGTTTCGGAGAAGGATTTGCCGGTGTCCAGGGTTTCCAGCGCAGCCAGCTCATCGTTGCGCTCGCGCAGGATGTCAACGGCACGACGCAGGATGCGCGAACGCTCCATGGCGGTCATCGCGGCCCAGATTTTCTGGCCCTTTTCGGCGCTGACCACGGCGCGCTCGACGTCGTCTTTGGTCGCACGTTGCACCAGTGCGAGGACTTCACCGTTCGCCGGGTTGATGGCTTCGAAGGTGGCGTCGCTGCCGGCGTCGGTGTACGCGCCATCGATGTAGAGTTTTTGCAGTTCGAAACGGGCCATAGTGTCCTCGCAAGTGCATTGGTGGTTGGCGTTGACCACCGCGATGACGCTGCGGTGGAGTTCAGGGGCCGAGCATTTTCTGTGTGCTCTAGCTCACCTTCTTGGCCAATTGGAAATCCATGTATTCGTAAGCGATCTGTTGCGCCTGCGCCGTGTCGAAAGCGTCTCCCGACAGCGCGCCGCGCAACCACAAGCCGTCAATCAACGCTGCCAGACCCCGGGCGGCGCTGCGCGCATCTTCGAGCGGCAGCACACGGCGGAACTGGCAGCACAGGTTGGAATACAGACGGTGATCGTTGATCCGCTGCAACCTGTGCAAAGACGGCTGGTGCATGCTGGTGGCCCAGAAGGCCAGCCAGGTTTTCATTGCCGGGCCATTGACCTGGCTGGCGTCGAAGTTGCCTTCGATGATCACCTGCAGATGCGCCCGTGGGCTGTCATCTGCCAGCGCCTGACGGCGCGCGGTGACGCTCTCGCTGAGGGCGGTCATCAGGTACCGCATCGTGGCGGCGATCAGGCCGTTCTTGTCCTGAAAGTAATGACTGATGATGCCATTCGAGACACCGGCCAAACGGGCGATCAGCGCAATGCTGGCGTCCCCCATTCCGACCTGATCGACCGCTTGCAAAGTGGCTTCGATCAATTGTTGGCGGCGGATGGGTTGCATACCGACCTTGGGCATCTTGCACATCTCCTTAGGCCTTCCGAGAGGCGAATGACGCCGATCGGATTGAGGGCCAGTCTATTTTGTTTTGATTGAACGTTCAATCAACAAAGAATAAGATCTGCGACAATTCGTCGCTGCCTACAGAAAATTCCTACGTGTAATGACGATAAAAACCGACACCTGAAACGGCTCGAAACCTGCGTGGGGCATGGCGCGGTTCGCGATTCGAAGGACGTGTTGAAAGGGCAAGACGCTCGGGGTCAGGTTTCGGATGAACGTCCGGCACCTTTGGCCACGAAAGCGAATACGCAGCGCCATTTCGGCAGGTTCGGGCTTTTTTCGGAGTGTCTTTATATCACCCGCCGGTCGGCTGCCAACTAACCGATTGGTCGGGTTCCGTGATGCCTTGTGTTCTTCTCTCGCACTGCCTGGAGCATTTGTGCCATGAGTTCTGCCTCGCTAATAAAGACCCCGCCCGAGAAGGTGACGGTCAACGGTTGGGTGTTCTACACCTCGACCGCGCTGATTCTGTTGTTGACCGCCATTCTGATCATCGCCCCGCAAGAGGCCGGCAGAATGTTGGGCATGGCCCAGGCCTGGTTGTCGCGCAGCTTCGGCTGGTACTACATGGTGGTGATCGCCGCCTACCTGGTGTTCGTGGTCGGTCTGGCGTTTTCCTCGTACGGCAAACTCAAACTGGGCAGCAAGGACGACACCCCGGATTTCAGTTACGGCGCCTGGGCGGGGATGCTGTTCTCGTCGGGCATCGGCATTTCGCTGTTGTACTTCGGCGCGTCCGAGCCGCTGGATCACTACTTCAATCCGCCGGAAGGCACCTCGGCCAGCAATCTGGCCGCGCGTCAGGCAGTGCAACTGACCTTCCTGCACTGGGGCCTGCACGGCTGGGCGATCTACGCTTTGGTCGGCCTGGCCGTGGCGTATTTTGCCTATCGACATAACCAGCCGCTGGCGCTGCGTTCGGCGCTGTATCCGCTGGTCGGCGAGCGTTGGGTCAAAGGCGCCGCCGGGCACGCGGTTGATGGCTTCGGCATGTTCGTGACCCTGCTGGGTCTGGTGACCAACCTGGGGATTGGCTCGCTGCAAGTGTCGTCCGGGCTGGAAAACCTGTTCGGCATGGAGCACAGCAACACCAACCTGCTGATCGTCATCATCGTCATGAGCACAGTAGCGACCATCGCTGCCGTGTCAGGTGTTGAAAACGGCATCCGTCGTCTGTCCAACCTGAACATCGTGCTGTTCAGCGGCCTGCTGATTTTCGTCCTGCTGTTCGGCCCGACCCTGCACCTGCTCAACGGCTTCGTGCAGAACATTGGCGACTATCTCAACGGCGTGGTGCTGAAGACCTTCGACCTTTACGTCTATGAAGGCGACAGCGCCAAGTCCGACCGCTGGCTGGGCCTGTGGACGCTGTTCTACTGGGCCTGGTGGATTTCCTGGGCGCCATTCGTGGGCATGTTCATTGCGCGGATTTCCCGTGGCCGCAGCGTGCGTGAACTGGTCGCTGGCGTGCTGCTGATTCCGCTGGGCTTCACCTTGGCGTGGCTGTCGATCTTCGGCAACTCGGCGCTGGATCTGGTGATGAATCAGGGCGCGGTGGAGCTGGGCAAGACGGCGCTGGAACAGCCGTCGATGGCGATCTATCAGTTGCTTGAGCATTATCCGGCGTCGAAAGTCGTGATTGGTGTGTCGATCTTTGTCGGCTTCGTGCTGTTCCTGACCCCGGCCGACTCCGGCGCGGTGATGATGGCGAATCTTTCCTGCAAGGGCGGTAACGTCGATGAAGACGCGCCGCACTGGCTGCGGATCTTCTGGTCGGTGGTGATCACGCTGGTGACCATCGGCCTGCTGTTCGCCGGCAACTTCGAAGCCATGCAGACCATGGTCGTGTTGGCCGGCCTGCCGTTCTCGGTGGTGCTGATCTGCTTCATGTTCGGCCTGCACAAGGCGATGCGCCAGGACGTGCAGATCGAACAGGAGCAAGCGCAACTGGCCGAGCGCGGACGCCGTGGTTTCAGCGAGCGCCTGACGCAACTGGATCTGCAACCGAGCCAATCGGTGGTGCAGCGCTTCATGGACAAGCACGTCACTCCGGCGCTGGAAGATGCAGCGGCGCAATTGCGCAATCAGGGCATTGAAGTGCAGACGCTGCTGGGCAAGGCCAAGCGTTGCATGGGCGTGCGGGTCGAGATGGAAGAGGGCAACCCTTTCGTTTACGAAGTGAGCCTGGATGGTTATCTGGCGACCCCGACCGAATCGGCGCAGTCGGATGAAGCGCGTCAGCGTTATTACCGCGCTGAGGTGTATCTGCACAATGGCAGTCAGGACTATGACTTGATGGGCTTCACACCGGAGCAGATTACGCGGGATGTGTTGGATCAGTTCGAAAGCCATCGGCAGTTGTTGGGGCGGGTTTATAGCTAAAGTCAAAAGCTGACCCTCACCCCAGCCCTCCCGAAACGTCGGACCGTCCGTAGGGAGAGGGAGCCGACTGAGGTGTCTGGCGTTGTACATTGACCTGAAAGATCGAGTCGATTATGGATTCGGTAAAGCAAGATCAGGTCGGTGCAGATCTGCAGCATCCCCCGATCGGTCCCCTCTCCCTCTGGGAGAGGGCTAGGGTGAGGGGCTATTCCTGACCCAACAAAAAGGGATCGCTCACCGCGATCCCTTTTTTTATCCCACCTGGCGCATTACCCCAGATTCTTGCCCAGCAACGCGTGATACAACTCGCTGTCGCCGAGAATCCCCACCACATGATTGTTATCGTGCAGCACCAGCTTGTTGCCGGTCTGATAACGGATCTGCAGCGCGTCACGCATGCCGATGTTCGAGTCCACCAGTGTTGGCTTGCGCTCCAGGCCTTCCACCGCTTGCCCCGGTGCCCAGTTCTGCAGGTTCAGCACCGAGCCGTTCTGCCGCGCGCCTTTGATGGTGTTGCCTTCGGCCAGGTCCAGCCACGAGTCGCCGCCCGGATCGAGGCACACCGAGCCGTTGATGCGTTTGCACTTGTCCAGCGTGCGCATCAGGCTGCGGCCGCAGAGCACGTTGAGCGGATTGGTGTGGGCGACGAAGGTGCGCACATAGTCGTCCGCCGGGTTGAGGACGATTTCCTCCGGCACGCTGTACTGGATGATCCGACCGTCCTTCATGATCGCGATGCGGCTACCCAATTTGAGTGCTTCATCGAGGTCGTGGCTCACAAACACGATGGTCTTGCTCAGCTTGCGTTGCAGTTCCAGCAGTTCATCCTGCAGACCCTGGCGGATCAACGGGTCGAGGGCCGAGAACGGTTCGTCCATCAGCAGAATGTCGGCGTCCATCGCCAGCGCGCGGGCGAGGCCGACGCGCTGCTGCATGCCGCCGGATAGCTCATCAGGCTTCTTGTTGCGCCATTGGGTCAGGCCGACCAGTTCGAGTTTCTCATCGACCAGTTTCTTGCGTTCCTTCTCCGGTCGGCCCTGCATCTCCAGACCGAAACTGATGTTCTCGCGCACCGTCAGCCACGGCATCAGAGCGAATTTCTGAAAGACCATGGCAATGCGCTTGGTGCGCATCATTTTCAGCTCGGCGGGCGTGCAGGAGGCGATGTCGATCTGGCGGTTTTCATGCTCGACGAACAGCTTGCCACGGCTCACGGTGTTGAGGCCGTTGATGCAGCGCAGCAGGCTCGACTTGCCCGAGCCGGACAGGCCCATCAGCACGCAGATCTCGCCCTTGTTGATGTCCAGCGTGGCTTTTTCCACGCCGACGATCTGCCCGGTTTTCTTCAGGATCTCGTTGCGGGTCATGCCCTGATCGAGCAGCTTGAGTGCCTCGCGCGGGTCCTTGGAGAAGATTACGTCGACGTCTTCGAAGCGAATTATGCTCATGCGTCACCCCCTACTTTGGCGTCGGGTTGTTTGCAGATACGGTCGAGCATGATCGCCAGCAGTACGATTGCCAGGCCTGCTTCGAAGCCCAGCGCAATATCAGCAGTGTTCAGTGCGTTGACCACCGGTTTGCCGAGTCCGTCGGCGCCGACCAGTGCCGCGATCACCACCATCGACAGCGACAGCATGATGCACTGGGTGATGCCGGCCGCGATGCTCGGCATGGCGTGCGGCAATTCGATCCTTGAGAGCAATTGGCGACGCGAGCAGCCGAAGGCCTTGCCGGCGTCCATCAGTTCTTGCGGGACATCGCGGATGCCCAGGTAGGTCAGGCGGATCGGCGCCGCGATGGCGAAGACCACCGTGGAGATCAGGCCCGGTACCACACCCAGCCCGAAGAGGGTCAGGGTAGGAATGAGGTAAACGAAGGTCGGCACGGTCTGCATCAGATCGAGCACCGGCCGCATCATGGTGTAGAACATCGGTTTGTGCGCGGCGACGATGCCCAGCGGCACGCCGATCAACACGCAGACCAGGGTGGCGAACAGCACCTGGGCGAGGGTTTCCATGGTTTCCTGCCAGTACCCCAGGTTGAGGATCAGCAGGAACGAGGCAACCACGAACGCGGTCAGGCCCCACTTGCGTTGAATCAGATGGGCAATGATGGCAATCAGGCCAATCAGCACCAGTGGGTTGAACCAGGTCAGCGCAAACGTCACGCCGTGGATCATCGTTTCCAGTGTCACGGCGATTGCGTCGAAGGTGTTGGCGCCGTGTTGCGTCAACCATTCGACGAAGCCCGCGATGTACTGGCCTAAAGGTATTTTCTGATCAATCAGCATGGTAGTGAACGTCCGCATGCAAGGAAATTAACAGCCCGGGCAGGCACGCCTGCCCGGCATAAGCGGTGCCTTTCAAATCAAGGCGCGAGCTTGGCTTTCACGGCCTCCAGGCCTGGTTTACCGTCAATGGTGGTCACGCCAGCGAGCCAGGTTTCGAGAACCTGTGGATTCTTTTTCAGCCAGGCCTTGGCGGCCGCGTCAGGCTTCATCTTGTCGTCGAGAATGTTGCCCATCAGTTCACTTTCCATGTCGACGGTGAACTCCAGGTTTTTCAACAGCTGACCGACGTTGCTGCATTCTTCGGCGTAACCCTTGCGGGTGTTGGTTGCCACGGTGGCTGCGCCGAAATCGGGGCCGAAGAAGTCGTCGCCGCCGGTCAGGTATTGAATCTTGAAGCGCTTGTTCATCGGGTGCGGTGCCCAGCCGAGGAAGACCACGGCGGTGTCGCGCTTCTGCGCTCGGTCAACTTGCGAGAGCATGCCGGCCTCGGAAGATTCGACGATCTTGAAGCCAGCGGTTTTCAGGCCGAAGGCATCCTTGTCGATCATGCTCTGGATCAGCCGGTTGCCGTCGTTGCCCGGCTCGATGCCGTAGATCTTGCCGTCGAGCTCTTTCTTGAATTTGGCGATGTCGGCGAAGTCATGCAGGCCTTTGTCGTACAAGGCTTGCGGCACGGCGAGGGTGTATTTGGCACCCTTTAGATTGGTGCGCACAGTGTCGACGGTGCCGGCATCGCGATACGGCTTGATGTCGTTCTCCATGGTCGGCATCCAGTTACCGAGAAACACGTCCATGTTCTTGCCGTCGGCCAGCGACTTGTAGGTCACGGGCACGGAGATCATGGTGGTTTTGGTCTTGTAGCCGAGGGCGTTGAGAACAACGGAAGTGGTAGCGGTGGTGGCGGTGATGTCGGTCCAGCCGACATCGGAGAAGTTAACGAGGCTGCACTGTGCCGGTTCTGCGGCTTGCGCCAGTAACGGCAGACTCAGCAGGGCGGCCAACAACAACGACGGGGAACCTTTCATGGATGGACTCCTTGGTGTTTTTTTTGGCAGTGTTCCGACTGTGGACCACCGCACTTATGGGTTGCGGTTGGTGGCGTTCTGACGACAGCTCTACCGCAGCGCCTTGCAATCGAGTCATCCCGATCATGTACCAGTGAAAATCTGACGCCTACAGGGAGGGTCGTATCCAGTACAGGGATGGTCGCTTCCAGTGTCGGTGACGTCGCTTACAGCTTTTTTCCGCCCCCGATGACCTGCTCGACTGCATAAAAACGGCGTATTTGCGGGGCGAAAACGTGACGACGCTGCTGGACATGACTGCGTCGGTGTCAGACGCCGTGCGCGCCGACAAAAGCCCGATGATGCCGGCATTCGGCGGATCGCAGCTTGAGCGTAGCAGCTCCGCCAGCGGGCGCTTTTGCAGCCCGGACCGGTATTCTCAGGAGCTTCGCAGCAATGGCTATCAGCGTTTTCGACCTGTTCAAAATCGGCATCGGCCCTTCCAGTTCCCACACCGTCGGCCCGATGCGCGCCGCCGCACTGTTTGTCGAGTCGCTGCGCGGCAAGCATCAACTGGAGCAGGTGCGGCGCATCGAGGTGCAGTTGTTCGGATCGCTGTCGGCCACCGGCATCGGTCACGGCAGCGACAACGCGGTGATCATGGGCCTGATGGGCGAGTGGCCGGACGCAATCGACCCGGCGCAGATCGGCCCGCGCATTCAGGCGCTGCGCGAAACCCATACGCTTTTATTGGATGGTCGCCTGTCGGTGCCGTTTGTCTGGGCGCGGGACATGCGCCTGATCGACGAAAACCTGCCATTCCATCCCAACGCCATGACCCTGGTGGCCGAAGGCGAATTCGGTGAGCTGCACCGTGACACCTACTATTCGGTCGGCGGCGGCTTCGTCGTTGATGAGGCGCAAGCGGCCAGCGGTGTGGTCGATCTGGATCGCACCGAATTGCCCTACGACTTCTCCAGTGCGGTCGAGCTGCTGCAGTTGTGCAAAAAACACAACCTGCGCGTCGCCGAGCTGATGATGGCCAATGAAAAGGTCTGGCGCAGCGAAGAAGAGATCCGCGCCGGGCTGATGAAACTGTGGCGGGCGATGCAGGATTGCGTCGAGCAGGGCCTCAAGCACGAAGGCATTCTGCCCGGCGGCTTGAACGTGCGGCGGCGTGCGGCGAAGTTGCACCGCAGCCTGCAAGAGCTGAACAAACCGAACGTCATCGGCTCGACCCTGAGCGCCATGGAGTGGGTCAACCTGTTCGCCCTGGCCGTCAATGAAGAGAATGCCGCTGGCGGGCGTATGGTCACTGCACCGACCAACGGCGCGGCGGGGATCATCCCGGCGGTGCTGCACTACTTCATGAAATTCAGCGAAGCGGTCACCGACGCCAACGTCGTCGACTATTTCCTCGGCGCGGCGGCGGTGGGCATTCTTTGCAAAAAGAATGCGTCGATCTCTGGGGCCGAGGTCGGTTGCCAGGGCGAGGTCGGTTCGGCCTGCGCCATGGCGGCGGCAGGGCTGGCGGAGATTCTCGGCGCCACCCCTGAGCAACTGTGCAACGCGGCGGAAATCGGCCTGGAACACAATCTGGGCCTGACCTGCGACCCGGTCGGTGGCCTGGTGCAAGTGCCGTGCATCGAGCGCAATGCGATTGCCGCAGTGAAAGCCATCAACGCGGCGCAAATGGCCCTGCGTGGCGACGGTCAGCACTTTATCTCGCTGGACCGGGTGATCCGCACCATGCGTGATACCGGCGCCGATATGCATGACAAATATAAGGAAACTTCGCGCGGTGGCTTGGCGGTCAGTGCGGTTGAGTGCTGAGCCAGCCACACCGAGGTGGATTCTTCGCGAGCAGGCTCGCTCCCACAATAGATCTCCAGGAACACAATATTTGTGAACCCCAGATTCCAGTGTGGGAGCGAGCCTGCTCGCGAAGACGCCAGACCAGTCAAAACTGCTCAACAAAAGAACATCCCGATCCAGTCACGCTACCTTTTGGCGCGTCGCAATCAGACAAGCGTCATTGTCAGTCGTGACTTGTCAGTCGTTAATCGACCGTCCGTCGTCCGTGCTTGCGGTGACACTCTGTGCAAATCCTCTGCAGGCCAGTTCCCACAAGTGCTACCGATCTGCTCACGGGCTGCGCGGCAGGGCGCTCGCGGCATCTGATGGCACTTCGAAATGGCGTGTTCCGAGGTCTCGTATAGACGCGTCGCGAGGTCGTTTTCAGGAGTTATTGAATGGCCGTCCAATTTCAGGCACGGCAATTGCTCTGTCATAACAAAGCCTGCTTTCTCTGTGAGACGCGGGCAATAACAAGAGCCTCCGCCTGAGGCCGCCACCCGCTTTGTGTGAGGAGATACCGCGATGACGTCGTTCAACTCCGGGGCCCAACCCCAGAACCGTGCGCCTCAATCCATCGGCTTTCTGCTGCTGGACAATTTCACGCTGATTTCCCTGGCGTCCGCCGTTGAGCCGCTGCGCATGGCCAACCAGTTGTCCGGTCGCGAGCTGTATCGCTGGAGCACCCTCACCGTCGATGGCGGCCAGGTCTGGGCCAGTGACGGTCTGCAGATCACTCCCGACGCCTCCATGCACAAAGCCCCGCCCCTGGACACTGTAATTGTCTGCGGCGGCATCGGCATTCAACGCACCGTGACCCGTGAACACGTCTCTTGGCTGCAAAGTCAGGCGCGCCAGTCCAAGCGCCTGGGCGCGGTGTGCACCGGCAGTTGGGCGCTGGCCTGCGCCGGTCTGCTCGACGGCTTCGATTGCAGCGTGCACTGGGAATGTCTGGCGGCGATGCAGGAAGCTTTCCCGCGCGTGGCCATGAGCACACGCCTGTTCACCCTCGACCGTAACCGCTTCACCAGTTCCGGCGGTACCGCGCCGCTGGACATGATGCTGCACCTGATCAGCCGCGATCACGGTCGTGAACTGTCGGCAGCGATCTCGGAAATGTTCGTCTACGAGCGCATCCGCAACGAACAGGATCATCAGCGTGTGCCGCTCAAGCACATGCTCGGCACCAATCAGCCGAAGCTGCAGGAAATCGTCGCGTTGATGGAGGCCAATCTGGAAGAGCCGATCGACCTTGATGAGCTGGCAGTGTATGTCGCGGTGTCGCGTCGACAACTGGAGCGGTTGTTCCAGAAATACCTGCACTGCTCGCCGTCACGCTATTACCTGAAGTTGCGCCTGATCCGCGCCCGGCAACTGCTCAAGCAGACGCCGATGTCGATCATCGAGGTGGCGTCGGTGTGTGGGTTCGTCTCCACGCCGCACTTCTCCAAGTGCTATCGCGAGTACTTCGGCATTCCGCCACGTGACGAGCGCGTGGGCTCCAACACCACCCAGCAGGTAGCCATGCTGCCGCTGCCGCAGGCCATCGTGATGTCGCCGCTGTCGGGGCCGATGTCAGCGCTGAGTCAGGCGCGCAATGAGTCGACGTTTGCCAGCGTAAGGCTGTAGACCGAGTCTGATCGTTCCCACGCAGAGCGTGGGAACGATCAGGTGGGGGCGAGCCTGCTCGCGAAGGGGTTTCTCAGGCGCTGTGGGACTGCTGGTAATCCGCAAGGGCCGGCAACAACTGTTTGTCGATCGCCTGACGCACCGCCGGCTGAATGCTGGCGCCGCTGGTGTACATGTCCTTGACCATCTTGCGCAGTTCGAATGCGCGAACATTATCCAGGCCACGCACCGCGCACTCACAGGCCTGCTCGGCGGTGGTACCGCTCGGCACCTGAATACCCAAGGCCTTGAGCTGGCCCAACAGATCTTCCTGGTCAATCAAATCGGCGTACATCATTACGCAAATCCTTCTGTGGCAACGGAGGTCTTGGCTCGATTCTGGTGGCCCCGACCGGACGCGGCAAGGGCGTTTTGTCGCGGTGGCCGGGACGACTATGAACAGGTCGTTTTCGGCTAACCGACTGGATTGTCGACTAGGCACACTGGCGCCAGCTCGCTTCACGAAGGTTTGGTCACCCTCGCCTGGCAGCTCCTCAACAGTACCCTCCTCAGCTCCGATCCTGTCACGGCTTGATCGGAGTTTTTTTTGCCTGTGAATCAGCCAGAGATTTGTTGTTCCCGCTGGCGCTTTCGCGAGCAGGCTCGCTCCCACTTTGGAATGCGTACCCCTGTGGGAGCGAGCCTGCTCGCGAAGAACGATGACTCGGTTCAACGTTGCAACACCAGAATCCGCGACAACAACTCATCCCGGTCGACATAGCAGCCCTGAAAATGCCGCGCCCCGGTGGCTGGATCAAAAGCATTGCGCGCATGCAGCGTGCGGCGGTTGTCAAAGCACCACAATTCGCCCGGCTTGAGCCGTTGCATCAGCCGGAATCGCGGCTCGCGGGTCATCGCAATAAAGCGCCGATAGGCTCGATACAGCAGCGGCATCTGTGCCACCGACGTATCGAACGCCCCGCGCAGAAAGTTGGCCATGCGAATCTCCGCCACCCGGCCCAGCGCATCCAAAGCAATGACCGGTGCCAGGCAGCGATAGTCGCTGTGCCGGTCCTTGTTGCGGAACTCCACGGGTATTTCACACAGGGCCTCAAACAGCTGCGGATCCTCCAGACGCAAGGCGTCGGCGATCGCAAAACCATCGACGAAAATGCTCTCGCCACCCTCGGCATCATTCACCAGGCAATGCAGAAATTGCAGTCCCGGTTGCAGCTCGCGAGTCGGCAAATCCGTGTGCAATGGCAGGTTGAAGGCGGTGTAGGCGTTGCTGTCGGCGTCGGCTTTGGATTGCACATTGAACAGCACGCCGAAGTTGCTTTCGCGGATGAAGGAAATCCGCTGCGCGATGAGCTTCAGCGAGCCCGGCTCGGTGGGCACGCCGCGCACTTGGGTCAGGCCGATGTCGCGCACGGCGAGCAACCATTGCAGCAGCGCGGCGTTGTCGTTCATCAGCGCGGTGTAGTCGAACACCGGCAACTGCAGATCGCTGTGCCACAAATGGGGCTGCGGTTTGCCGGCCAGGCGTTCGGCGCGGGACTCATCGTCATAGGCATGTGCGCGCAGCCAGCCCGGATCGAAGCGGCTCAGGTGACCATCCTGCCAGTCGATGCGCAGGCAACCATCGGTGTCGATGCGCGTGGCCAGCGGTTGCAAATCCTCGGCGGCATCGACGCTTTCAAAGACTTGCTCGCGAGTGACGCTGTAGACGCATTGATCACATGGGCAATTGTCGCGCAGCCATACCTGGTGAAACGGGCTGACACGTCCGTCAGCCCATTCGATGACAACGCGATCCGCCAGACCCTGCACGCCACCGAGCGCGCTGATCAACGGATAAGTACGAAAATCGGCAACAGCGACGGCGGTGTTCATGGCGGCTCCTTGGCGATGGGGGGGATTTACCGAGCGGGTGGCAGCGCGATCACACGGCCGATGTAAGCGGGAGCGGGCAGGTCGGTCTGATCCGCGACGATGGCCTGCAAGCGATGCAACGTGTCGGGGCTGAACGGCGCCGAGCGCGGGCCGGCGAGGTCGACGTGCAAAAGCATCTGTTCATTGCCGGCCAACTCTTGCTCATCGCCGACCTTGTGCAGGCTGTGATAGAGGTGCAGGCGCTTGCTGTCATGGCCGATGATTTGCGTGCGCACTTCCACCTCGGTGTCGAGTTTCACTTCGTGCAGATAATTGAGGTGCAGTTCGAGGGTGAACAGCGAGTGGCCGCTGGCCTCGCGGTTGCTGCTGTCCATGCCGAGGCGGTCCATCAGCGCGTCGGTGGCGTAGCTGAAGATCAGCAGGTAGAAGGCATCGCGCAGGTGGCCGTTGTAGTCGACCCAGTCGGGGATGATGGTGGTTTGGTAGGTGGTGAGGTGGGGCATGGTTTCGGTTCCAACATTGATGATGACTGGACTGCCGTCTTCGCGAGCAGGCTCGCTCCCACATTGAAATGCGTTTACCTGTGGGAGCGAGCCTGCTCGCGAAGGGGCCGGAAGCGCTTTGCAAGGTCTATTCGCTGAAACTCATTCCGTGCTTCTCTTTGGTGGTCTTCACCGCTTCAAGCACCGCCAGCAAACAATCATCACGATAGCGCTCCAGCGCCGAAATGCTGTGCCGACCGAGCTGATCAGTGGTGCCATCGACCACATCATCGATCAGCTTGTCGGTCAGCTCCGGTGCCGGCAGATACGTCCACGGCAACTGCAACGCCGGACCGAATTGCGACATGAAGTGGCGCATGCCGGCATCGCCGCCGGCCAGGGTGTAGGTCAGGAACGTGCCCATGAACGACCAGCGCAGACCAGCGCCAAAACGGATTGCATCGTCGATCTCGCCGGTCGTCGCGACACCGTCGTTGACCAGGTGCAACGCCTCACGCCACAGCGCTTCAAGCAAGCGATCGGCGATGAAACCCGGCACTTCCTTGCGCACATGCAACGGGCGCATGCCGAGGGATTGGTAGACTTGCATCGCCGCTTGCACCGCCTCGGGCGCGGTGTTTTTGCCGCCGACCACTTCCACCAGCGGCAACAGATACACCGGGTTGAACGGATGCCCGACCACGCAGCGTTCAGGGTGCGTCGAACTCTCGTAGAACTCGCTGGGCAACAGGCCTGAAGTGCTGGAGCCGATCAGCGCATCGGGCTTGGCCGCGGCGCTGATTTTGCTGTGCAGATTGAGCTTCAGTTCCAGCCGCTCCGGGGCGCTTTCCTGGATGAAGTCGGCGTCACGCACGCATTCCTCGATGGTCGCGACAAAACGCAGACGATCCTGCGAGGCACCCGGCGCCAGACCGTTCTTCTCCAGCGCGCCCCAGGCATTGGCCACGCGTTGGCGCAACGCCGCCTCAGCGCCGGGCGCCGGGTCCCAAGCCACCACGTCGAGGCCGTGTGCGAGGGCACGGGCGACCCAGCCACTGCCGATGACACCGCTACCGAGAGCGGCGAAGGTTTTGATTTCGGTGATAAAGCGCATGGTGATGTCCTGAAGAGTTCGAAGAGCCCTGTAGGAGCTGCCGAAGGCTGCGATCTTTTGATCTTGCTTCTAAAAAATCAAAGTCAAAAGATCGCAGCCTTCGGCAGCTCCTACAGGTGAAATGGGTGATGGATCAGCCGCGCTGGGTCAGGCCCATTTTCTTCCGGCCTTCTGCCGGCGTGAGCACCCGGGCACCGAGGCGGCTGAGGATCTCCGTGGCGCGCTCAACCAATTGGCCATTTGTCGCCAGCACACCTTTGTCCAGCCACAAATTGTCTTCCAGGCCGACCCGCACGTTGCCGCCGAGCAGCACCGCTTGCGCCGCCATCGGCATCTGCATGCGGCCGATGCCGAAGCCGGCCCACACCGCGTCGGCGGGCAGGTTGTCGACCATGGCTTTCATCGTGGTGGTGTCGGCCGGTGCGCCCCACGGGATGCCCAGACACAGCTGGAACAACGGGTTGTCGAGCAAGCCTTCCTTGATCATCTGCTTGGCGAACCACAGATGCCCGGTGTCGAAAATCTCCAGTTCGGCCTTCACCCCCAGTTCGGTGATGCGCTTGGCGCCGGCGCGCAGTTGCGCCGGAGTGGAGACGTAAATGGTGTCGCCGTCGCCGAAGTTCAGCGTGCCGCAATCGAGGGTGCAGATTTCCGGCAGCAGTTCTTCAACGTGGGCGAGACGGGTCAGCGGGCCGACCAGGTCGGTGTTCGGGCCGAACTCCATCGGCTTCTCGCCGGGGCCGATTTCCAGGTCGCCGCCCATCCCGGCGGTGAGGTTGACGATGATGTCGACGTCCGCCTCGCGGATGCGCTCCATCACTTCGCGGTACAGCGCCACGTCACGGCTGAACTTGCCGGTCTGCGGATCACGGACATGGCAGTGCACCACGGTGGCGCCAGCCTTGGCCGCTTCCACCGCTGCAGCGGCAATCTGTTTCGGGGTGATCGGCACGTGTGGACTTTTGGCGGTCGTGTCGCCAGCACCGGTGAGTGCGCAGGTGATGATGACGTCGTGGTTCATGGTGCGTTTCCTTCAGGCGTGATGGGTCTGTCCGCAGCCCGTTGCGGGGCTGCGAAGCGTCGTCAAATTCCCCTCTCCCTTGGGGAGAGGGTCAGGGTGAGGGGCTCTTCAATCGAGGGGTTATTTGCTGGTCAGTTGCAGATTTTCAGCAGCCGGTTTGCCATCGAAAGTCGTCACACCTTCAAGCCAGCGCTGTTTGTCTTCGGGGTGATCCTTGAGCCACTGCTTCGCCGACTCGAAGGCATCCTTGTGATCGAGCAGCGGCTGCATCATCCGGCTCTCGGATTCGGCGGTGAAAGTCAGGTTGGCCAGCAGGCGGCCGATGTTCGGGCATTGCTCGGCGTATTTCGGCGCGGTGACCGTCCACACCGTGGCCATGCCTTCGTTCGGGCCGAGGGCGTCTTCGCTGCCGGTCAGATAGGTCATCTGGATGTTGACGTTCATCGGGTGCGGCGCCCAGCCGAAGAACACCACGGCTTCCTTGCGGCGCACGGCGCGATCGACGGCGGCGAGCATGCCGGCCTCGCTTGATTCGACGAGCTGGAACTTACCGAGGCCAAACTGGTTCTTGGCGATCATCGCTTTGATCTGCGTGTTGGCGCCCGAGCCTGGCTCGATGCCGTAGATCTTGCCGCCCAATTCCTTCTCGAATTTGGCGATGTCGGCGAAAGTTTTCAGGCCCTTGTCGGCCAGATAAGTCGGCACGGCGAGGGTGGCGCGGGCATCTTTCAGGCTCGGTGCTTCGAGCACTTTCACCTGATTGGCCTCGACGAACGGCGTGATGGTTTGCGTCATCAGCGGGTTCCAGTAGCCGAGGAACAGGTCCAGACGCTGATCGCGGATCCCGGCGAAGATGATTTGCTGCGAGGCGCTGGTCTGTTTGGTGCTGTAGCCGAGGCCGTCGAGCAGGACCTGGGTCATGGCACTGGTGGCGATCACGTCAGTCCAGTTGACCACGCCCATGCGTACGTTCTTGCAGGAGGCCGGTTCGGCCGCCATTACGCCGGTGCTGAAAAAAGCGGTACCGCTGAGTGCAAGAACGCAGCTGCTGATCAGTCGTTTCATGTCGGGTTCCTCGGCAGTTCGATTATTGTGGTTCCCGGCATCTGCGCGCCGGTGAGGCCAAGTTACGCAGCTATGCACCCGTGAAAGCGCACTGCGGCGACTGGCATTTGCACTGTAGCGACCTGCACGCTTGAACGCCGCCGATAATCGGCGTATCAACGAGCCACGCGACCCGCCAACCGAGTGCGCCCATGTCCCAGGATTTCTACTTTTTACTGATGCCGGGGTTCTCTGCCATCGGCTTTATTTCCGCGATCGAACCGTTGCGCGTGGCCAACCGTTTTCGCGGCGAGTTGTACCGCTGGCATGTGCTCAGCGCCGATGGCGGCGCGGTACTGGCGAGCAACGGCATGTCGGTCAACGTCGATGCGGCGCTGGAGCCGCTGAAGAAAGGTGCGACCTTACTGGTGGTGGCCGGCTTCGAACCGCTGAAGTTCATCACGCCGACGCTGGAACACTGGTTGCGCAGGCTGGATAAGGACGGCGTAACCCTCGGTGCGATCGACACCGGCAGCTTCGTCCTTGCCGAAGCAGGCCTGCTCGACGGCCATCGCCTGACCCTGCACTGGGAGGCGATCGATGCCTTCAAGGAGTCTTATCCACAGCTCAGCGTCACCCAGGAGCTGTTCGAGATCGACCGGCGGCGGATCACCTCGGCGGGAGGTACGGCCTCGATTGATCTGATGCTCGACCTGATCGCCCAGGCCCACGGCCCGCAACTGGCGATTCAGGTCAGCGAGCAGTTTGTGCTCGGGCGCATACGCCCGCGCAAGGATCACCAGCGCATGGAAGTCGCCACGCGTTACGGCATCAGCAACAAGAAACTGGTGCAGGTGATCGGCGAGATGGAACAGCACAGCGAACCACCGCTGACCACGCTGCAACTGGCGGAGTCGATCAAGGTGACCCGGCGGCAACTGGAGCGCTTGTTCCGGCTGCATCTGAACGATACGCCGAGCAATTTCTATCTGCGGTTAAGGCTGGAAAAGGCCCGGCAGTTGCTGCGCCAGACCGACATGAGCGTGCTCGAAGTCAGCATTGCCTGCGGGTTTGAATCGCCGTCGTATTTCACCCGCAGTTATCGCGCGCGTTTCGCCCGCTGCCCCCGGGAAGACCGGCGTACCGCGCAGGCGTGAATGGTTTCAGCACCACCCTAGAACCCTGTGGGAGCGGGCTTGCCCGCGATGAGGCCAGCACATCCAACATTGTTATTGCCGGACACACCGCCATCGCGGGCAAGCCCGCTCCCACAGGTTCCAAGGTGATTTCGGGAATCGGCTTATTTCTTCACCAACGCCGAGCACGCCGCCTTGTAAGCCTCATGCTGATATTTGTTCAACGTCCCGGGCAGTTCGAAATTGTGCTTCTTGGCCTGGGCATTGATCGTCTGCGGCGACAGCAGCGTTACCTCACAACCATCGAGCAGTTGAAACACGCCCTCGATCTTGAATGTCGTCGGCCCACCGGCAAACTCGCCCTTTTTGCTGCGCTTCTTGATCGCAATCCGGTCCACCGAGTTCTCCCGCACAAACGATGCCACCTGCGCCGCGAACCGCCGCACGTTCGCCGCCTCGTCGTCGTCATCCAGAGCAATCTTCTTCGTGGCGAGAGGGACGTGGCTCAACGTCGAACCATCGAGCGCCGCCACGGCGATGATCGCTTCGCTGCCTTTGATTTCAATGCCGCAGATGTTCATGGGAATCCTTAGACTGGCTTAAGAGGTTCAGCTTACAGCTCAAAACACTCACTCCTGCCCAATCGACTCCAAAAACTCCGACCGTTCATCACTCATCCGCGCGACACAGTCATTCTGCGCAATGGTGAAGGCCTTGCTCCCCGCCGTGGACGGGAACGCTTCCACCGCGCAATCCGCATCCCGCGTCTTCAACCACTGCTGCTGGGCGGTTTTCAGTTTGGCGGTGATGTCGGCCAGTTGCGTCGGGTTCTTGCCGTAGGCGGCCTGCATGCGCTCGTTGAGGCTGGCGTAGTTGTCTTTGAGCAGGTCTTCGGCGGTGCTGCGGCTGTAGGCGGAGCATTCCAGGGTCTGGATGTCGTTTTCCACCGCGTCGCACGGGTTGTTCTCGGATTCTTCGGCGGCGTGGGCGCCGGTCGCAATCAGTGCCAGGGCGAGGATTATTGATTTCATTGGGGTCGCTCTAATCCGTTGGTAGGTGCAGGCTGCGGCAGATTCTGGCGCAAGCGCGCGGGCTTGAACAGCCAGCCGATGAGGACGGCTGACGACCCTTTGTCGCGGATTGACGCTTTCGGCAATTCCCCTGTCGTTTTTGCACCCGGTCGCCCCGGCACCGAGGCATATGCTGGCCCCAAAGCGCCGGCAGACGATTCGGCGCATGAATTGCCAATAAGGGGACGCCTGATGAGCCCAGCCGAATTACACGCCGACAGCATCGTTATCGACGGTCTGATCATTGCCAAATGGAACCGCGAGCTGTTCGAAGACATGCGCAAGGGCGGTCTGACGGCAGCCAACTGCACTGTGTCGGTGTGGGAAGGCTTTCAGGCGACCGTGAACAACATCGCTGCCAGCCAGAAACTGATCCGCGAAAACAGCGACCTGGTGATGCCGGTGCGCACCACCGCCGACATCCGTCGCGCCAAGGAGCAGGGCAAGACCGGCATCCTCTTCGGCTTCCAGAATGCCCATGCCTTTGAAGATCAGATCGGCTATGTCGAGGTGTTCAAGCAGCTCGGCGTCGGTATCGTGCAGATGTGCTACAACACCCAGAATCTGGTCGGCACCGGTTGCTACGAACGCGACGGCGGACTCTCGGGTTTCGGTCGCGAGATCGTCGCCGAGATGAACCGCGTCGGCGTCATGTGCGACCTGTCCCACGTCGGTTCCAAGACCTCCGAAGAAGTCATTCTCGAATCGAAAAAACCGGTCTGCTATTCGCACTGCCTGCCGTCGGGTCTCAAAGAACATCCGCGCAACAAGTCCGACGCAGAGTTGAAGTTCATTGCCGACCACGGCGGTTTCGTCGGCGTGACCATGTTCGCGCCGTTCCTCGCCAAGGGCATTGATTCGACCATCGACGATTACGCCGAAGCCATCGAATACACCATGAACATCGTCGGCGAAGACGCCATCGGCATCGGCACCGACTTCACTCAGGGCCACGGTCAGGATTTCTTCGAATACCTGACCCACGACAAGGGCTACGCCCGCCGCCTGACCAGCTTCGGCAAGATCATCAACCCGCTGGGCATCCGCACAGTCGGCGAATTCCCCAACCTCACCGAAACCCTGCTCAAGCGCGGCCATTCCGAGCGTGTGGTGCGCAAGATCATGGGTGAGAACTGGGTAAGCGTTCTTAAGAACGTCTGGGGCGAATAACGCTTTCTCAAGACCGCCGCCGATCTGCCCCCTCTCCTGCGGGAGAGGGCTGGGGTGAGGGCCGCGGCCAACACTGAACCATCATTTTTCTGGAGTTAAGTTTCCATGGCCAAGATCGCCCCGCAATTGCCTATCGAAGTCGACAGCGAGACCGGTGTCTGGACCTCCGACGCCCTGCCAATGCTCTATGTGCCGCGTCACTTTTTCGTCAACAACCACATGGGCATCGAGGAAGTGCTCGGCGCTGAAGCCTACGCCGAGATCCTCTACAAGGCCGGCTACAAATCCGCCTGGCACTGGTGTGAAAAGGAAGCCGAATGCCACGGCCTGGAAGGCGTCGCGGTGTTCGAGCACTACATGAAACGCCTGTCGCAGCGCGGCTGGGGTCTGTTCAAGATCCAGGACATCGACCTCGACAAAGGCACCGCCAGCGTCAAGCTCGAGCACTCGGCGTTTGTCTATGTCTACGGCAAGGTCGGGCGCAAGGTCGACTACATGTTCACCGGCTGGTTCGCCGGTGCCATGGATCAGATCCTCGAAGCCCGTGGCAGCAAGATCCGTACTGTGGCCGAACAAGTCTACGGAGGCTCCGAAGAGGGCCACGATGACGGCCTGTTCATCGTCAAGCCGTTGTAAGCCGAGGATCGTGCCATGGCTTTCGAAGCAATGTTCCAGCCGATCCAGATCGGCAAACTGACCATCCGCAACCGCGTGCTCAGCACCGCGCACGCCGAGGTCTATGCGACTGACGGTGGCATGACCACCGACCGCTACGTCAAGTATTACGAAGAGAAAGCCAAGGGCGGCATCGGCCTGGCCATCTGTGGCGGTTCGTCCGTGGTGGCGATCGACAGCCCGCAGGAATGGTGGAGTTCGGTCAATCTGTCCACCGACCGGATCATTCCGCACTTCCAGAATCTGGCCGACGCCATGCACAAGCATGGCGCCAAGATCATGATCCAGATTACCCACATGGGCCGTCGCTCGCGCTGGGACGGCTTCAACTGGCCGACCTTGATGTCGCCCTCGGGCATCCGTGAACCGGTGCACCGCGCCACTTGCAAAACCATCGAGCCGGAAGAGATCTGGCGGGTGATCGGCAACTACGCTCAGGCGGCGCGCCGCGCCAAGGCCGGTGGCCTTGATGGTGTCGAACTGTCGGCCGTGCACCAGCACATGATCGACCAGTTCTGGAGCCCGCGCGTCAACAAGCGTACCGATGAATGGGGCGGCAGCTTCGAAGGGCGGATGAAGTTCGGCCTGGAAGTCCTCAAAGCCGTGCGCGCCGAGGTCGGTGACGATTTCTGCGTGGGCATGCGCCTGTGCGGTGACGAGTTCCACCCGGACGGCTTGTCCCACGAGGACATGAAGCAGATCGCCAAGTATTACGACGACACCGGCATGCTCGATTTCATCGGCGTGGTCGGCTCGGGTTGCGACACGCACAACACCCTGGCCAACGTCATTCCGAACATGAGTTATCCACCGGAGCCGTTCCTGCATCTGGCTGCCGGGATCAAGGAAGTGGTCAAGGTGCCGGTGTTGCACGCGCAGAACATCAAGGACCCGAACCAGGCTACGCGCATTCTTGAGGGCGGTTACGTCGACATGGTCGGCATGACCCGCGCGCACATCGCCGACCCGCACCTGATCGCCAAGATCAAGATGGGCCAGATTGACCAGATCAAGCAGTGCGTCGGCGCCAACTATTGCATCGACCGTCAGTATCAGGGTCTGGACGTGCTGTGCATCCAGAACGCCGCGACCTCCCGTGAGTACATGGGCGTGCCGCACATCATCGAGAAATCCACCGGGCCGAAGCGCAAGGTGGTAATCGTGGGTGCCGGCCCGGCCGGGATGGAAGCCGCGCGCGTGGCTGCCGAGCGTGGCCACGACGTCACGCTGTTCGAGAAAAAAGACTTCATCGGCGGGCAGATCACCACCGCATCGAAAGCACCGCAGCGTGACCAGATCGCCGGCATCACTCGCTGGTTCCAGCTGGAACTGGCGCGGCTGAAAGTCGATCTGCGCCTGGGCACGGCGGCGGATGCCGACACCATCATGGACCTGCGTCCGGACGTGGTGGTGCTGGCGGTCGGCGGTCATCCGTACCTTGAGCAGAACGAACACTGGGGCGCGGCCGAAGGGCTGGTGGTCAGCAGCTGGGACGTGCTCGACGGCAAGGTTGCGCCGGGCAAGAACGTGCTGGTCTACGACACCATCTGCGAGTTCACCGGCATGTCGGTGGCCGACTTCCTCGCCGACAAGGGCAGCCAGGTCGAGATCGTCACCGACGACATCAAACCGGGCGTGGCCATCGGCGGCACGTCGTTCCCGACCTACTACCGCAGCATGTACCCGAAAGAAGTGATCATGACCGGCGACATGATGCTGGAGAAGGTCTACCGCGAGGGCGACAAGCTGATCGCAGTGCTGGAGAACGAATACACCGGCGCGAAAGAGGAGCGGGTGGTCGATCAGGTGGTCGTCGAAAACGGCGTACGCCCGGACGAGGAAATCTACTACGCGCTCAAGGACGGCTCGCGCAACAAGGGCCAGATCGACGTCGAAGCGCTGTTCGCGATCCAGCCGCAACCTTCGCTGAGCGAAGCGGGCGACGGCTACTTGCTGTTCCGCATCGGCGACTGCGTGGCGCAGCGCAACACACACGCCGCGATCTATGACGCACTGCGGTTGTGCAAGGATTTCTGACGGCTTGCACCAAACCCTGTGGGAGCGAGCCTGCTCGCGAATGCAATCTGTCAGTTGACGATGATGTCGACTGACTCACCGCTTTCGCGAGCAGGCTCGCTCCCACAGTAAAGCGGATCGTGTTTCTCCAGGTTGCACTGGTGGGAGCTTCACCTATGTTGAACACCCTTCTTCCAATCCTGTTGTTCGCAGCCCTGGGCCTTGCTGTCCTCGGCGCGTTGCGGCGGATGAACATGTGGCGCCGGGGGCGGGCGGCGAAGGTCGATCTGCTCGGCGGTCTGCTGGCCATGCCCAAGCGCTACATGGTCGACCTGCATCACGTCGTCGCGCGGGACAAATACATTGCCAACACCCACGTCGCCACGGCGGGCGGTGCGGTGGCGTCGATTGTGCTGGCCATTCTGGTGCACGGTTTCGGCCTGCATAACCGCATCCTTGGCTACGCCTTGCTGCTGATGTCGGCGGTGATGTTTGTCGGTGCGATCTTCATGTACCTGCGTCGGCTCAATCCGCCTGCACGTCTGTCGAAAGGCCCGTGGATGCGCCTGCCGAAAAGCCTGCTGGCCTTCTCCGCGTCGTTTTTCCTGGTGACCCTGCCGGTGACGGGGATCCTGCCGGAAAACTTCGGCGGCTGGGTGCTCGCAGCCATCCTCGGTGTTGGCGTGCTGTGGGGCGTGTCGGAACTGTTCTTCGGCATGACCTGGGGCGGGCCGATGAAACATGCCTTTGCCGGTGCGCTGCACCTGGCCTGGCACCGTCGCCCGGAACGCTTTGGCGGCGGGCGCTCGACCGGTCTGAAACCGCTGGACCTGAACAATCCCGATGCGCCGCTGGGCGTGGAAAAACCCAAGGATTTCACTTGGAACCAGTTGCTCGGTTTCGACGCCTGCGTGCAGTGCGGCAAGTGCGAAGCGGCTTGCCCGGCCTTCGCCGCCGGACAGCCGCTGAACCCGAAAAAACTGATTCAGGACATGGTCGTCGGCCTCGCCGGCGGCACTGACGCGAAGTTCGCCGGCAGCCCGTATCCGGGCAAACCGATCGGCGAGAATGGCGGCAATCCGCATCAACCGATCGTCAACGGTCTGGTCGACGCCGAAACCCTGTGGTCGTGCACCACCTGCCGCGCCTGCGTCGAGGAATGCCCGATGATGATCGAGCACGTCGATGCGATCGTCGACATGCGCCGGCATCTGACCCTGGAAAAAGGCGCTACGCCGAACAAGGGCGCCGAAGTCCTCGAAAACCTGATCGCCACCGACAACCCCGGCGGTTTCGCCCCGGGCGGGCGGATGAACTGGGCAGCGGACCTGAACCTCACTCTGCTCAGCGAAAAGAAATCCACCGACGTGCTCTTCTGGGTCGGCGACGGCGCGTTCGACATGCGCAACCAGCGCACCCTGCGTGCCTTCGTCAAAGTGCTGAAGGCAGCGAAAGTCGACTTCGCTGTACTCGGTCTTGAGGAGCGCGACAGCGGAGATGTGGCGCGGCGTCTCGGCGACGAAGCAACGTTCCAGCAGCTCGCCAAACGCAATATCCAGACATTGGCCAAATACAGTTTCAACCGCATCGTCACCTGCGATCCGCACAGTTTCCATGTGCTGAAAAACGAGTACGGCGCCTTCGACGGCAACTATCTGGTGCAGCACCACAGCACTTACATGGCCGAGATCATTCAGGCCGGCGCGCTCAACCTCGGGCAGCACAAAGGCAACAGCGTGACCTATCACGATCCGTGCTACCTGGGCCGCTACAACGGCGAGTACGAAGCGCCGCGCGAAGTGCTGCGTGCCCTCGGCATTGAAGTCAAAGAGATGCAACGGTCCGGCTTCCGCTCGCGCTGCTGCGGCGGCGGTGGCGGCGCGCCGATCACCGACATTCCGGGCAAGCAGCGCATCCCCGACATGCGCATGGAAGACATCCGCGAAACCGGCGCCGAACTGGTGGCGGTGGGTTGTCCACAGTGCACGGCGATGCTCGAAGGCGTGGTCGAGCCGCGTCCGCTGATCAAGGACATCGCCGAACTGGTCGCCGACGCGTTGCTCGAAGACGCCGCGCCAAGCAAGCCTGCCACCCCGGCCAAACGTGAACCTGCGGAGGTGCACTGATGAGCGACATTATCCGCCGCGACCCGCGCGCCGAATGGATTGCGCGCAACCGCCTGCATCCGCTGCACGCGGCGATGCAACCGGCGCAGCACAGCTGGATGGGTCCCAATGGCGTCATCCGCAAGAATCTGCACGGCATGGGTTTTATCGGCCCCAACGGCATCAAACGCATTGACCGCAGCGGCGCGCAGCAGGGTGGGGCGGTCAAACGCTCGGCTGCTGTTGAAGTGCAGTTGCCGCTGCATCAGGTACCGGCCCCGGCGTTCTACATCAGTGTGGTGCCGGATATGGTCGGTGGTCGCCTGAGCAGCCACGACCGCGATCTGCTCGGCCTTGCTCACCAACTGGCCGGCACCGATGGTGCGGTGCTCGCCGTGGTGTTCGGCGAGCACAAGGAAAGCGCTTTCGAAACCGCGGGCGTTGATCGCTTGCTGGTGCTTGAAGGCGAGGAATTCAGCGGTTATGCACCGGAGCAACGGGTGCAGGGGTTGCGCGCTGTGGATAACCAATTCAACCCGCGTCACTGGTTGCTGCCGGACAGCCGCAGCGGTGGCGGCGAACTCGGCCGGCGCTTTGCTGCTGCACTGGGCGAGCGCCCGGCCACGCGGGTCTGGCAGGTCAAGGATCAGGAGTGCATCGGCCGCGCCGGGGCCGGATTGCAAGATCTGGCGCGTCCGGTGGCGCGGTTGATTCTCGCCGCTGCCGAATGCGCAGAACCGGTCAGCGAAACTCGTCACGAAGCGTTGCCAGTGGAGTTATCCACAAGCGTCGCGCGCAGCTTGTCGCGAATCGAAGATCTTGGTGCCGTGGCGGTGGATCCGGCTGCTATTCCGATGGCCGAAGCGGAGTTCATTTTCTCCGGCGGCAACGGCGTCAAGGACTGGCAGTTGTTCCACGAAACGGCAGCAGCCCTCGGCGCCACCGAAGGCGCTTCGCGGGTGGCGGTGGACGACGGCTTCATGGCGCGCGATCGTCAGGTCGGCGCGTCCGGCACCTGGGTCACTGCGCGGGTTTATGTGGCTGTGGGCATCTCGGGAGCGATCCAGCACCTGCAAGGCATTGGCGCCTGCGACAAGGTGGTGGCAATCAACCTCGATCCGGGTTGCGACATGATCAAGCGTGCCGACCTCTCGGTGATCGGCGAAAGCGCAGAGATTCTGCAAGCGTTGATCGAAGCGGTCGCGGCTTACCGCAACGAAGCCAAGCGCGATGCGGCGTAAGGAAACCCTATGAACACGAACGTTATCAGTCTGGTTTCAATCGGCGCTCACCCGACCTCAGGTCGGCCACGGCGCGCCGATCAGGATGCGCGCGCGGTGGAACTGGGCCTGCAATTGGCTGGGGATAACCTGCAAGTGCTGCATGCCGGTGATGTTGCCGAACCGGCCCTGCGTGCCTATCTGGGCATGGGCCTGGAACAGCTGCATGTGCTGGAACAACCCGCTGGCGCCGACGCCTTGCCGGCGCTGACCGCGTACCTGCGCGATGCCGGGGCGCAAGTGGTGCTGACCGGCAGTCAGGCGGAAACCGGGGAAGGTTCGGGAATGTTGCCGTTCCTCCTGGCGGAAGGTCTGGGCTGGCCGCTGGTGGTGGGCCTGGCGCAGGTCGAATCGATCAATGACGGTTCGGCGCTGGTCCTGCAAGCGTTACCGCGCGGGCAGCGACGCCGCTTGAAGGTGAAACTGCCGTTTCTGGCGACTGTGGATAACGCCGCCCCCAAGCCTCGGCAGAGCGCGTACGGCCCGGCGCGACGGGGCGAATTGGCCGCCGATGACGTTGAAGTTGTTGAGGACCAATTGTTGGCCGTCGCCACGCTGCAACCGGCCAAGCCACGACCCAAGCGCTTGAAGGTGATCAAGGCCAAGAGCGGCGCCGACCGGATGAAAGCAGCGACAGCTAAGGCCAGTGGTGGCGGTGGGCAGGTGCTCAAAGGCGTCACCGCGCAGGCCGGGGCGGAGGCGATCCTGAAGTTGCTTATTGAAGAGGGCGTTGTCCGCTAGTCACCCTCTTCCAGGGAATAACTCCTGTGGGAGCGAGCCTGCTCGCGAAAGCGCACTGTCAGCCGACACATGCATCGACTGACCCGACGCATTCGCGAGCAGGCTCGCTCCCACATTGGCATTTCTCCACCGCCAATCTGTACTGCTTACCCACAATCGCTGTTGGCGAAGCTGTGGATAACGTGTTCGCCCTTCCGCGCACCCCACGCCGTTCAAGCCTTCCAGCCATAAGATCAAAAAACGATCAGTGTAACTCACGGATTTAACGGGCTTTTCACTCGGTATTAATCGAGAAGTTGCCCCCAATCTCTGTTGGCGCTTCTGTGGATAAGATGTTCGCTACCAGCTATAGGCCATATGGAGCAGGGCTTACATGGGTTTGATCAATTATTGATCAAATGTGATCCCCGGGGGCCAAGAGCTGTTAACGCGAAGGGTTTTTCCCCAGTCACAGGTGTTTTTCCACAGGAGATTGAAAGTTGTCCCCGATCTCTGTTGGCGCTTCTGTGGATAACATGTTCGCTACCCGCTACAGGCCTCTGAATACGTGTTGTGTACGAGTGTGATGAAAAAAAACGATCAATTGTTTTGAGAAACCGCGATTCAGCATAAGTCACGATTTTTCTTTGCAAATCAGCAGGATATTTTTTGAGTCATCCACAGTTACCCCCATTTGCTGTGGGCGGGTATGTGGATAACTTGTTTGCGGAAGGCTGGAGGGCTTGGTGGGTATGGGTGCGAGGGTGGTTGATCGGAAATTGATCAGCTGGAAGATGTAGCGTGGGTCAGGGCGTCTTCGCGAGCAGGCTCGCTCCCACAGGGGAATGCATTCCACCTGTAGGAGCTGCCGCAGGCTGCGATCTTTTGCTCTTGATCAGCACTGAACCGGTACGCCTTTGAGGTAAGGCGCTGGCTCAGCCCCGAGGTTGTTCAACATCCGCTCGCTGTACCAGTCGACGAAGTTGACCACGCCGAATTCATAGGTCTTCGAGTAAGGCCCCGGCTGGTAAGCGGTGGAGTTGATCCCGCGCTGGTTTTCCTCGGCCAGACGGCGGTCCTGATCGTTGGTCGCGTCCCACACCTGGCGCATGCGCTCGACGTCGTAATCGACACCTTCCACCGCATCCTTGTGCACCAGCCACTTGGTGGTGACCATGGTTTCCTGAGCGCTGATCGGCCACACGGTGAAGACGATGATGTGGTCGCCCATGCAGTGGTTCCACGAGTGCGGCAGGTGCAGGATGCGCATCGAGCCCAGGTCCGGGTTCTTGATGCGGCCCATCAGTTTGGCGCAGCCCTGTTTGCCGTCGAGGGTCATCGACACGGTGCCCTTGAGCAGCGGCATACGCACGATCCGGTTGCGCAAGCCGAAACTGGCGTGAGCGTAAGGGATCTTTTCCGCTTCCCGGGCAGCGGCGGAGGCGGCGACGTGATCCTTGAATGCCTGATCGGCGCGCGGGTCGGTGACGTCGTCCCATTCCAGCAGGGTTTTCAACAGTTCCGGGTGCGATGCGTTGCAGTGGTAGCACTCGCGGTTGTTTTCCAGCACCAGTTTCCAGTTGGCCTTTTCCATCAAGGTGGTGGTGATCGCCACCTTGGTGTTTTCCATGTCGTACGGTTCCATGTAATGGTTGAGCGTCGACAGGAAGTCATCGATGGCCGGCGGGTTCTCCGCCAGGCTGATGAAGATGTACCCGCCAGCGGTTTTCACGTTCACCGGTTTCAGGCCGTACTGCTTCATGTCGAAGTCGGCGCCCATCTCGGTGCCGGCGAACAGCAGGCGGCCGTCCAGTTCGTAAGTCCACTGGTGGTAATGGCAGACCAGTTTGGCGACTTTGCCTTTTTCACTGGTGCACAGGCGCGAGCCACGGTGGCGGCAGACGTTGTGGAACGCGTGCACCACGCCCTCGGCGCCGCGAATGACGATGATCGGGTTCTTGCCGACCTGCAGGGTCAGGTAGTTACCCTTGGCCGGGATCTCGCAGGTCATGCCGGCGATCAACCATTCCTTCTGGAAGATCTCCTGCATGTCGATATCGAACAGGCGCTCGTCGCTGTAGAACGGCTGTGGCAGCGAGAAGGTGCGCTCGCGCTCCTGCAGCATTTGTGCGGTGGCCTTGCGTGCGGGTTCCAGCGGATCGCCCAGGCTGATTTTTGCGGTGACGTCCATCGATGTAATCCTCATGGCCCTCTGCGTGGCCGGCGAAAGTGGCTGATCAGGTGTGCTGCAAAACGGTTGCTACGCAAGGTGTAAAGAAGTCGTCTTGTGTTGGGGCGAGTGTGGGGCCGGCGCTGGGGGGAACCTTATCCATGCGCGACATGGCGCAATCTGTTCCCGACGCGCAAGCCCCGGTGTTCAAGGGCTGGTCGCGATAAGTATGTCAATGTCGCGGATAGGTAAACGCACGGTCTGCGCTATACGCAGAATCGCCGACAAGAGGCCGACAGTCGGCCGTGGAGAACAGCATGTCCAACAGCTTCCTGAATCCGGTCACCACCCAGACCTGGGCCAATGGCCGACACATTGTCCGTTGCGTCAAAGTCATCCAGGAAACCTGGGATGTGCGCACCTTCTGCTTTATGGCCGACCAGCCGATCCTGTTCTTCTTCAAGCCGGGGCAGTTCGTCACCCTGGAGTTGGAAATCGAAGGCCAGCCGATCATGCGCTCGTACACCATTTCAAGCTCGCCGTCGGTGCCGTACAGCTTCTCGGTGACGATCAAGCGCGTGCCGGGTGGCAAGGTCTCCAACTGGTTGCACGACACTTTGCATGAAGGTCAGGAGCTGGCGGTGCATGGCCCGGTCGGGCTGTTCAACGCCATCGACTTCCCGAGCCCGAAAGTCCTCTACCTGAGCGGCGGCGTCGGCATCACGCCGTGCATGTCGATGGCGCGCTGGTTCTACGACACCAACGCCAATGTCGACATGACCTTCGTGCACAGCGCGCGGTCGCCGAAAGACATCATTTACCACCGCGAGCTTGAGCACATGGCGTCGCGGATCGACAACTTCAGCCTGCACCTGATCTGCGAAAAACACGGCCTCGGTGAGCCATGGGCCGGTTATCGCGGTTACCTGAACCACAAGATGCTCGAACTGATGGTTCCGGACTTCCTCGAACGCGAAGTGTTCTGCTGCGGCCCGACGCCGTACATGACTGCGGTCAAACGCTTGCTGGAAGCGGCCGGCTACGACATGTCGCGCTACCACGAAGAATCCTTCGGCGCCACGCCACCCGAGGCCCGCGCCGACGCGGTGGAACAGGCCGAACAAGCCGCCGATGCGCCGGAAATCGACGCCGCGGATCTGCATCAGGTGGAATTCACCGCCTCCGGCAAAAGCATTCGCGTCGGCCCGGGCGAAACCGTACACGCAGCCGCCGCCAAGCTCGGCCTGATGATCCCGAAAGCCTGCGGCATGGGCATTTGCGGCACATGCAAGGTGATGAAACTGGGCGGTGAAGTTGAGATGGAGCACAACGGCGGGATTACCGAGGATGACGAGGCTGAAGGGTTTATCTTGTCGTGCTGCAGCGTGCCGAAGGGGGATGTGCGGATTGAGTTTTAAATAGGCATGAACTTGGGTCGATCTCCTAAATGAGGAGATCGACCGGGAAAGTGCAATTTCAAATCAGCCCGAACAAAGCGAGCAGGCCGAAGCCCACAAAGGCAAAGCCAAATATTTGCTGGTATTTATTCAGTTTGAGCAGGTCGCGTTTGAGTTTTGGCGGGAAATTCTTAACATCTCTTGCGCTGACTTTGCCTTGGGAAATGTACCGTGCGGGTTTTTTGAGGATGCCGAAAATTTCACCCAACATATAAATACGTCCCCCCAGGCCCGCTTGCCATAACATGAGCAAAGACGATGTGATTGAACTGCGTTTTAGGCTGTTTAGGATCGTTTCCAGTCTTCTCTTGGCGGTATAAAGTAAAATTCCATTTACCACTAAAAGACCTGTGAAACTCACCAGTGTCATGATCACAATTGGATCTTTTACGATATTGTTAATTTGATCTACGGATGAGCTTATTCCCAGGCACATCATAATTGCAAAAAAAATGAAAACCAGTTTGTATAAAATAATCAGGTTCTTTTTCAGTTTTTTGGGGAAGTTTTCGAAGTCTTTCGCGCAAAGCTTTCCTGTGTGAATGTAAAATTCAGGGTTTCGCATGATGTCGAACACTTCTCCCATCATGTAGATTTTGCCCCAAGGACCTCCGTGCCAAAGCATTATCAGTCTGCTCGAAATAGAACTGTTTGTTAGATGATCCAATATGATTTCGGTCTTTGTTTTCGCGACATACAACATCACTCCTATCAAAGTAAATATGCCGACGAAGTCTACAATACCAATCAACAAGAATATTTTCTCTGAAGTATGAAGAGTCATTTAACAGCCTCGTATACTTTCTGTGCGATCCGTTCGCCGCCTTTCTCGCCCAAAGTCCCGCCGGCATAATTTCCGAGTCCTGCCAGTAGCGCACTGCAAAGTACAGTGCCAAGCCCGCCTGTCGGGAGGCCAGCGCCTACGCAAATCGTTGAGGCAGTCAAGCTTACGAGCGCGCCGGCAACCATTCCGCCACCCACACCACCCAAAAAGCTTCCGCTCTCCGTGAACTTCACTTTTTCACATGCCTCCGCGCTTCCGTGCATGCAGACATCCTGCACCTTTAAGGCGGAGGCGCCACCACCCACCGCTGTACCGATCCAGCCGCCATATTTAACGTACTGTGATGCTTGGCTGACTGCCCGAATATGCGTGGCATAACCTGGGTTCTGGCCGATGCCGCCGGCTTTTCGCCAGTGGTGCACAAGATAGGGATGATCAATGCCTAGAGTGGTCTTCAGGCTCGGGTAATCGGGGATGCCAATACTCTGCCGGGTGAACCGATTGAGTTGGACGTCCAGCTTTTTGAGTAATTGGTCACGCTTGTTTATGAATTCTTCAGAGGCCCGGTGGCCTTTTACGCCCAGCGTTTGAACATGCAACTTCTCAAGATCTGCGAGAACATTTTTTATGCCATCCAGATGATTGGCTGCCATGGCCGTGACGACCCCGATCACTTTTGATTCATAGGCGAGTGCGGTCTGGATCACGCCATAGTGCTGCGCCATGAAATCCGCTTCCTCCACGGTCAGCGGTTCCAGCGTCGCACTGACGAAACGCGCGGTCTGCATCAGCAATGCTTCCTCGTATGTGCATTGCTGATTGTCAGGGTCGCTCAGCACGATCATCGAACCGGCTTTAATCATGTCCGGGGTCGGATTCAAACTTCTGAATCTGGCGATGACATTCGGGTTGGCGGAGGGGAGCAGTTGTGCCTCAAGCTTCTCGGCGACAATACTTTTCGGCACGATGTAAAAACCCGGCTCCGATGGGGCCGGACGATCTTGCGGCCAGTGCTCGCTGGGGAAGAACTTCAAGTCGTTGATGGGGTGAGGGCTGCGCGCGGTGCTGCTGTTATTAACGCGCGCCACCCTGAGGTTCTGCTGATGAATCGCGCGCAGCAACCTGTCTGGATCGGAGCGCGAGGCAGGCTGCCTGAGCATCGATAACAGGCGTTTTTTCACCGCTTCAGGAACGGCACCTTTGGTGCCGCGTACCAGAACTCTGGATTGGTTCAGAAGATGACGCTGTTCCTGTGCAAAGGCGTCAAGGCCCATGTCCGCTGAAAGGCGGCCGCTGGCGACATCATCGACAATGCCCTTGGCGAAGCGCGCGACCTCCTGATTGAACTGCACGCGCGCACTGCCGAATGCCAGATGACGTGAGCCGACTGTCTGTGCCTGTGCGAGCAGCTTGCCGGCAACGTGTCGAACGTCGCTGAGACCATGGCGCCGATCGCTCAACCTTCTTCGCCCCACGAGGCATGGCCGCTGGTCCCGGCGAGGTGATGCACCCAGCTGATGCCACGATAACGAATGGCGACCTGCTCCTGAGGTTCCGCGTCGTTGTGCAGAATGACGTGGGGCATATCCAGGTTCAGTTCGGTGAGCACCGCACCGTCGATCGAGACAGAAAAGTATTTTTCCTGCTGACCCTGAGGGGAGGTTCGGTAGAAGTTGATCTTGCAGTCGATCTCTTCACGGTTGGCCAGTGCCTGGGCCAGCAGCGGTGAAGATTTGTCGACGACTTTGGTGACAATGACCGGCGCGTGGGTGGCTCGGTGAGAGTTGTCGAGGTTGGCGAGGTTGTGGCTGTACGACAGCACCATGATTTGATCGGTGTGTGCCGCCTGATATCTGTTGCCGACCGAATCAGGCGTTGAGCAGCCTGCCGAAATCAGCCCTTGGGTCTTGCCCGTGATCGTCATGTAGCCGGGAATTGCCATCGCGTGCGCTCCTTGAATCGGGAGCGGGCAGTCTATGGCGGGATTTTCTTGCTTTCTGTAGGCCTTGGTGTAGTCCGATTCTGAAAATGCAGGTCTGCGACGCGCAGCCTCTGGGTTGCATTCCCGTGCTGAGCATGGGAATGCAACTTGGAGGGGAATCAGGCCGACATGACCTCGCGAATATCGCGCGCCAGTTCGCGCACGCGTTCTTCTTCGGTGTCCCAGGAGCACATGAAGCGTGCGCCGCCCTTGCCGATGAAGGTGTAGAAGCGCCAGTTCTTTGCAGTCAACGCAGCGATGGCCGGCTCCGAGAGTTGCAGGAACACGCCGTTGGCCTGAACTGGGAACATCAGTTCGACCCCGGGAATGTCGCTGACCAGTTCTGCCAGCAGTTGCGCGCAGTGGTTGGCGTGGCGGGCGTATTTGAGCCAGGCGTCGTTTTCCAGAATGCCGACCCACGGTGCCGACAGAAAGCGCATCTTCGACGCCAGTTGCCCGGCCTGCTTGCAGCGGTAGTCGAAGTCTTCGGCCAGTTTGTGGTTGAAGAACAGGATCGCTTCACCCACCGCCATGCCGTTTTTCGTGCCGCCGAAGCACAGCACGTCGACGCCGGCTTTCCAGGTCAGGTCGGCGGGCGAGCAGCCGAGGAATGCGCAGGCGTTGGAGAACCGCGCGCCGTCCATGTGCAGGTGCAGGCCCAGTTCCTTGCAAGTGGCGCTGATGGCGCGGACTTCTTCCGGGGTGTAGACACTGCCGACTTCGGTGGCTTGAGTCAGGGTCACCACGCGCGGTTTCGGGTAGTGGATGTCCTGGCGCTTGAGTGCAACTTCGCGGATCGATTGCGGGGTGATCTTGCCGTTTTCGGTGCCGGCGATCAGCAGCTTCGAGCCGTTGGAGAAGAATTCCGGAGCGCCGCATTCGTCGGTTTCGACGTGGGCGGTTTCCGAGCAGATCACGCTGTGGTAACTCTGGCACAGCGACGACAGGGCCAGCGAGTTGGCGGCGGTGCCGTTGAAGGCGAAGAACACTTCGCAGTCGGTTTCGAACAGTTTGCGGAAATGATCGGCCGCGCGGGCGGTCCATTCATCGTCGCCGTAAGCGCGCTGGTGGCCGTGGTTGGCCTGTTCCATGGCGGCCCAGGCTTCAGGGCAGATCCCGGAATAGTTGTCGCTGGCGAATTGTTGGCTCTTGTCGGTCATGGCCGGCTTCCGTAATCGAGACTCTTGTGAAGGCTCGTGGTCAATGAGGATGCGCACTTTACCGAAGATCTTCCGGGGAGCACATGCAATGTCGGGTGGGGAAAATTACCAGTTTATGGGCCGATTATGCACCTGAGCCAACGCGACGGTGCCCTGGATCTGCTCAAGTGGCTGGCGCTGCTGAGCATGTTGCTCGATCACCTGCGATATGTCGGCTTCTCCGCCGATTGTTTGTATGTGCCCGGGCGATTGGCGTTTCCATGGTTTTGCCTGGCGATGGCGGCGAATCTGGCACGAGACGGTTCGCGCAAGATGGAATGGCGCTATCTGGGCTGGCTGTTGTTGTTCAGCGCCATCAGCGAAATCCCTTATCGCTTTTATATCCCCGACCCTGACACGTTCAACGTGATGCCGACGCTGGCGCTGGGCCTGCTGGTGGCGCGCGGCTGGCAGGATTCAGCCTCGGTGGCGCGATTGCTCGCACTGGCCGCGCTGGTGGTTGCGGCGGTTTTTTCAGAACGACTGATGTTCGGTTTCTTCGGCGTATTGTTGCCATTGGCGATGCTGCTGGTGTTCTGCCGACCCTGGTATTTCAGCCTGTTGCCGGGGCTGGTGTGTCTGGCGGCGAACCAATGGCAGGTGTTGCTCGAATCGGCGCGCTTCGGCAACAGCGTGGCGATTCTCGGCCTGGCGACATGTCTGCTTGCGCCAATGCTGGGAATGTTCCTGTTGCGACATGGGCGACATCTGCAGCCACCACCGATGCGGCGCTGGGCATATGCGCTGTATCCCGCGCATTTCTTCCTGCTGCTTGCCATCCGCCAAATCATCGCCTGACCCCTGTGGGAGCGAGCCTGCTCGCGAAAGCGGTCTGCCAGCCAACTTCTATGTCGGATGTGCCGGCCTCTTCGCGAGCAGGCTCGCTCCCACAGGGGATCTGCGGCGTTTCGAAGAGGTCATTTCCAGCCATGTCGTAAACGCACCTTTGCGTGGCGTCCGCAGGCATTTGAGCTGTCTGTGCCGGTCATACCATCGCATCAAAGGGCACTGCCATCATTGCCAGTGCCTTACCGAGACGAATGGCGCACAGATGCCGCTGGGAGAGACGCGATGTTCAGCAAGCAAGACCAGATCCAGGGTTACGACGATGCACTGCTGGCGGCGATGAATGCCGAGGAGCAACGTCAGGAAGATCACATCGAGCTGATCGCGTCGGAGAACTACACCAGCAAGCGCGTCATGCAGGCGCAAGGCAGCGGGCTCACCAACAAATACGCCGAAGGCTATCCGGGCAAGCGCTACTACGGTGGCTGCGAGCATGTGGACAAGGTCGAAGCGCTGGCCATCGAACGCGCCAAGCAACTGTTCGGCGCCGACTATGCCAACGTCCAGCCGCACTCCGGCTCCTCGGCCAACAGCGCCGTGTACCTGGCGCTGATCCAGCCGGGCGACACTATCCTCGGCATGAGCCTGGCCCACGGCGGTCACCTGACCCACGGCGCGAAAGTGTCGTCCTCGGGCAAGCTCTACAACGCCGTGCAGTACGGCATCAACACCGACACCGGACTGATCGACTACGACGAAGTCGAGCGTCTGGCGGTCGAGTGCAAACCGAAAATGATCGTTGCCGGTTTCTCCGCTTACTCGAAGACTCTGGACTTCCCGCGCTTCCGTCAGATCGCCGACAAGGTTGGTGCACTGCTGTTCGTCGACATGGCCCACGTCGCCGGTCTGGTCGCTGCTGGCCTGTATCCGAACCCGCTGCCGTACGCCGATGTGGTCACCACCACCACGCACAAGACCCTGCGCGGTCCGCGTGGCGGGCTGATCCTGGCCAAGTCCAACGAAGAGATCGAGAAAAAGCTCAACGCGGCCGTTTTCCCCGGCGCCCAGGGCGGTCCGCTGATGCACGTCATCGCCGGTAAAGCGGTGTGCTTCAAGGAAGCGCTGGAGCCTGGCTTCAAGGCCTATCAGCAACAAGTGATCGACAACGCCCAGGCGATGGCCAGCGTGTTCATCAAGCGTGGCTACGATGTTGTGTCCGGCGGTACCGACAACCACTTGTTCCTGGTCAGCCTGATCCGTCAGGGCCTGACCGGCAAGGACGCCGACGCCGCGCTGGGCCGTGCCCACATCACCGTGAACAAGAACGCCGTGCCGAACGACCCGCAGTCGCCGTTCGTGACCTCGGGCCTGCGCATCGGCACCCCGGCGGTGACCACGCGCGGCTTCAAGGTCAGCCAGTGCGAAACCCTCGCCGGCTGGATCTGCGACATCCTCGACAACCTCGGCGACGCCGATGTCGAGGCCAATGTCGCCCAGCAGGTCTCGGCCCTGTGCGCAGACTTCCCGGTTTATCGCTGAGTCGGTTTTGGAGTAATGACTATGCAACGCTATTCCGGCTTCGGCCTGTTCAAACACTCGCTCAGCCACCACGAAAACTGGCAGCGCATGTGGCGCACGCCCACCCCGAAAAAGTCTACGACGTGGTCATCGTCGGCGGCGGCGGGCACGGCCTGGCGACGGCCTACTATCTGGCCAAGGAGCACGGCATCACCAATGTCGCCGTGGTCGAGAAGGGCTGGCTCGGCGGCGGTAACACCGCGCGCAACACCACCATCGTGCGCTCCAACTACCTGTGGGACGAGTCGGCGCACCTCTACGAACACGCGATGAAATTGTGGGAAGGCCTGTCGCAGGATCTCAACTACAACGTGATGTTCTCCCAGCGTGGCGTCTACAACCTGTGCCACACCCTGCAGGACATCCGTGATTCCGAGCGTCGGGTCAGCGCCAACCGCCTCAACGGCGTCGACGGCGAATTGCTCGACGCCAAGCAGGTTGCGGACGAGATTCCGTACCTGGACTGCTCGAAAAACACCCGCTACCCGATCATGGGCGCGACCGTGCAGCGTCGCGGCGGCGTCGCCCGTCACGATGCCGTGGCCTGGGGCTTCGCGCGTGCCGCCGATGCCTTGGGCGTGGACCTGATCCAGCAGACCGAAGTGATCGGTTTCCGCAAGGAAAACGGCGTGTGCATCGGCGTCGAAACCAACAAGGGTTTCATCGGCGCCAAGCGCGTCGGCGTGGTGACGGCCGGTAACTCCGGGCACATGGCCAAGCTTGCCGGTTTCCGCCTGCCGATCGAATCCCACCCGCTGCAAGCGCTGGTGTCCGAGCCGATCAAGCCGATTATCGACAGCGTGATCATGTCCAACGCCGTACACGGTTACATCAGCCAGTCCGACAAGGGCGACCTGGTGATCGGCGCCGGTATCGACGGTTACAACGGCTACGGCCAGCGTGGTTCGTACCCGGTGATCGAACACACCATTCAGGCTATCGTCGAGATGTTCCCGGTGTTGTCCCGCGTACGCATGAACCGCCAGTGGGGCGGCATCGTCGACACCACCCCGGACGCTTGCCCGATCATTTCCAAGACGCCGGTACCAAACATGTTCTTCAACTGCGGTTGGGGCACCGGCGGTTTCAAAGCCACACCTGGCTCGGGCAACGTGTTTGCCGCGAGTCTGGCCAAGGGTGAAATGCACCCATTGGCTGCACCTTTCTCCATCGACCGTTTCCACAACGGTGCGTTGATCGATGAACACGGCGCTGCTGCGGTTGCCCACTAACAGGAGAAATCCCCATGTTGCATATCTTCTGTCCTCACTGCGGCGAACTGCGCTCTGAAGAGGAATTCCACGCATCCGGTCAGGCGCACATCCCGCGGCCGCTGGATCCGAACGCCTGCTCCGATGAGGAGTGGGGTGACTACATGTTCTTCCGCGATAACCCGCGCGGTCTGCACCACGAGTTGTGGGACCACGTTGCCGGTTGCCGCCAGTACTTCAACGTCACTCGCGATACCGTGACCTACGAGATTCTCGAGAGCTACAAGATCGGCGAGAAGCCGCAATTCACCGACAAGGCTGGCACTGCGAAAACAGCCACGACGGCGCTGGGAGAGAAGGTATGAGCCAGACCAATCGCCTGTCCAACGGTGGACGGATCGACCGCAACAAAGTGCTGAGCTTCACCTTCAACGGCCAGACCTACAAAGGCTACGAAGGCGACTCGCTGGCCGCTGCACTGATCGCCAACGGCGTCGACATCATCGGCCGCAGCTTCAAGTATTCGCGCCCTCGCGGCATCTTCGCTGCCGGTTCCGAAGAGCCGAACGCCGTGCTGCAGATCGGTGCCACCGAAGCCACGCAGATTCCCAACGTGCGCGCCACGCAACAGGCGTTGTATCAGGGCCTGGTCGCCACCAGCACCAACGGCTGGCCGAGCGTCAACAACGACATGATGGGGATTCTCGGCAAGGTCGGCGGCAAGCTGATGCCGCCGGGCTTCTACTACAAAACCTTCATGTACCCGCAATCGTTCTGGATGACTTACGAGAAGTACATCCGCAAGGCTGCCGGCCTCGGCCGTTCGCCGACCGAGAACGATCCGGACACCTACGACTACATGAACCAGCACTGCGACGTGCTGATCGTCGGCGCTGGCCCGGCCGGTCTCGCCGCTGCCCTGGCCGCTGCGCGCAGCGGTGCCCGCGTGATTCTGGCCGATGAGCAGGAAGAGTTCGGTGGCAGCCTGCTTGATTCCCGCGAAAGCCTCGACGGCAAACCGGCGATGGAATGGGTCGCCAGCGTCATCGCTGAATTGAAGAACACCCCGGACGTGCTGCTGTTGCCGCGCGCCACGGTCAACGGTTACCACGACCACAACTTTCTGACCATTCACGAACGCCTCACCGATCACCTCGGTGACCGCGCGCCAATCGGTCAGGTGCGTCAGCGCATCCACCGTGTCCGCGCCAAGCGCGTGGTGCTGGCGACTGGCGCCCACGAGCGTCCGCTGGTGTACGGCAACAACGATGTGCCGGGCAATATGCTCGCTGGTGCGGTGTCGACTTACGTGCGTCGTTATGGCGTAGCGCCGGGCAAAAAACTGGTGCTGTCGACCAACAACGATCACGCCTATCGCGTCGCTCTGGATTGGCTCGATGCCAGTCTGCCAGTAGTCGCCATCGCCGACGCGCGCAGCAATCCGCGCGGTGCATTGGTTGAGGAAGCGCGCGCCAAAGGCATTCGCATCCTCACCGGCAGCGCCGTCATCGAAGTGCGTGGCAGCAAGCGTGTGACCGCTGCCCGCGTCGCCGCGATTGACGTAAAGGCCCACGCCGTGACCAGTCCGGGCGAATGGCTCGACTGCGACCTGGTGGCCAGCTCCGGTGGTTACAGCCCGGTGGTTCACCTGGCTTCGCACCTCGGTGGCAAACCGGTCTGGCGCGAAGACATTCTCGGTTTCGTACCGGGCGAAGCACCGCAGAAGCGCGTGTGCGTCGGTGGCATCAATGGCGTCTACGCGCTCGGCGATTCGCTGGCCGACGGTTTTGAAGGTGGCGTGCGCGCTGCTGCCGAAGCCGGTTTCCAGACCGTCGAAGGCGTGTTGCCGAAAGCCCTGAGCCGTCTCGAAGAGCCGACCCTGGCGCTGTTCCAGGTGCCGCACGAGAAGAACTCGGCGCGTGCACCGAAGCAATTCGTCGACTTCCAGAACGACGTCACCGCCGGTGGTATCGAATTGGCGACCCGTGAAGGTTTCGAGTCGGTCGAGCACGTCAAACGCTACACCGCGCTGGGCTTCGGCACCGATCAGGGCAAGCTCGGCAACGTCAACGGTCTGGCCATTGCCGCCCGTTCGCTGAACGTGACCATCCCGCAGATGGGCACCACCATGTTCCGTCCGAACTACACGCCGGTGACCTTCGGCGCCGTGGCCGGTCGACACTGCGGGCACATCTTCGAACCGGTGCGCTACACCGCGCTGCATGCCTGGCATGTGAAGAACGGCGCCGAGTTTGAAGACGTCGGTCAGTGGAAACGTCCCTGGTACTTCCCGAAAAACGGTGAAGACCTGCACGCGGCGGTCAAGCGCGAATGCAAAGCCGTGCGCGACAGCGTTGGCCTGCTCGATGCTTCGACCCTCGGCAAGATCGACATTCAAGGCCCGGATGCCCGCGAGTTTCTCAACCGCGTGTACACCAACGCCTGGACCAAGCTCGACGTGGGCAAGGCTCGCTATGGTTTGATGTGCAAAGAAGACGGCATGGTCTTCGACGACGGTGTGACGGCTTGCCTGGCCGACAACCATTTCGTCATGACCACCACCACCGGCGGCGCGGCTCGCGTGCTGCAATGGCTGGAGCTGTACCACCAGACCGAATGGCCGGATATGAAGGTGTACTTCACCTCCGTTACCGATCACTGGGCAACCATGACCCTGTCCGGGCCGAACAGCCGCAAGCTGCTCAGCGCCGTGACCGACATTGATCTGAGCAACGAAGCGTTCCCGTTCATGACCTGGAAAGAAGGTCTGGTCGGCGATGTGCCGGCGCGGGTGTTCCGTATCTCGTTCACTGGTGAGCTGTCGTACGAAGTCAACGTGCAGGCCGATTATGCGATGGGCGTGCTGGAGAAAATCGTCGAGGCCGGCAAGCAGTACAACCTGACGCCGTACGGCACCGAAACCATGCACGTGCTGCGGGCCGAGAAGGGTTTCATCATCGTCGGCCAGGACACCGACGGCTCGATGACCCCGGACGACCTGAACATGGGCTGGTGTGTCGGTCGCACCAAACCGTTCTCGTGGATCGGCCAGCGTGGCATGAACCGCGAAGATTGCGTCAAGGAACAGCGCAAACAACTGGTGGGCCTGAAGCCGATCGATCCGACCAAATGGCTGCCGGAAGGTGCGCAGCTGGTGTTCAACACCAAGCAGGCGATCCCGATGACCATGGTCGGCCACGTGACCTCGAGTTACGCGCACAACTCCCTCGGTTATTCGTTTGCCATGGGTGTGGTCAAGGGCGGCCTCAAGCGCATGGGCGAGCGGGTGTTCGCACCGCTGGCCGATGGCAGCGTGATCGAGGCGGAAATCGTGTCTTCGGTGTTCTTCGATCCGAAGGGTGATCGCCAGAATATTTGACACTGATCGTTCCCACGCTCTGCGTGGGAATGCATCCCGGGACGCTCCGCGTCCCAAGAGCGGACACAGAGCGTCCATGGCGGCATGCCCACGCAGAGCGTGGGAACGATCAATACAAGAAGGTGCTTTATGACCACAGCCAATGTTTACCAGCAACGCCCGACCACCGGCGCCCGTGCCGAGTCGTCGCTGCACCATGCAGACCTCGCCAGCCTGGTCGGCAAGGGCCGCAAGAACGCCGGCGTGATCGTGCGTGAGAAAAAACTCCTCGGCCACCTGACCATTCGTGGCGATGGCCACGATGCAGCCTTCGCGGCCGGTGTGCACAAAGCGCTTGGCATTGAATTGCCCGGCGCGCTGAGCGTGATCGTCAAAGGCGAAACCAGCCTGCAATGGATGGGCCCGGACGAGTGGCTGCTGATCGTGCCAAGCGGCGAAGAATTCGCCGCCGAGCAGAAACTGCGCGAAGCGCTGGGCGATCTGCACATTGCCATTGTCAACGTCAGCGGCGGCCAGCAGATCCTCGAACTGAGCGGGCCGAACGTGCGCCAGGTGCTGATGAAATCCACCAGCTATGACGTGCACCCGAACAACTTCCCGGTCGGCAAAGCGGTGGGCACGGTGTTCGCCAAATCGCAGCTGATGATTCGTCATACCGCCGAAGACACCTGGGAACTGCTGATCCGGCGCAGCTTCTCGGATTACTGGTGGTTGTGGTTGCAGGATGCTTCGGCCGAGTACGGCCTCAGCGTTCAGGCCTGAAAGATCAAAAGCTACCCCCTCACCCCAGCCCTCTTCCCCAAGGGGGAGAGGGGAAAGGGAGCAGATAGATGATCGTTCCCACGCTCCGCGTGGGAATGTATCCCGGGACGCTCCGCGTCCCAAGAGCGGACGCAGAGCGTCCATGGCGGCATTCCCACGCAGAGCGTAGGAACGATCAGAGGAAAAAATATGAGCCGCGCCCCAGACACATGGATTCTGACCGCCGACTGCCCCAGCGTCCTCGGCACGGTGGACGCGGTCACGCGTTTTCTGTTCGAGCAGGGCTGTTATGTCACCGAGCACCACTCGTTCGATGACCGCCTCTCCGGGCGTTTTTTCATCCGCGTGGAATTCCGTCAGCCTGATGGTTTCGACGAACAATCTTTCCGCGCAGGTTTGGCCGAGCGCGGAGAAGCGTTCGGCATGCTCTTCGAGCTGACCGCGCCGAACTACCGGCCGAAAGTTGTGATCATGGTCTCCAAGGCCGATCACTGCCTCAACGACTTGCTCTACCGCCAGCGCATCGGCCAGTTGTCGATGGACGTGGCGGCGGTGGTGTCCAACCATCCGGATCTCAAGCCGTTGGCCGACTGGCACCAGATTCCCTACTACCATTTCCCTCTCGACCCCAACGACAAACCGGCGCAGGAGCGTCAGGTCTGGCAGGTGATCGAAGAGGCCGGTGCCGAACTGGTGATCCTCGCCCGCTACATGCAGGTGCTATCGCCGGAGCTGTGCCGCAAGCTCGACGGCAAGGCGATCAACATTCATCACTCGCTGTTGCCGGGCTTCAAGGGCGCCAAGCCTTATCACCAGGCTTACAACAAGGGCGTGAAACTGGTGGGCGCGACGGCGCATTACATCAACAACGACCTCGATGAAGGGCCGATCATCGCCCAGGGCGTCGAGGCGGTGGATCACAGTCATTACCCCGAGGACCTGATTGCCAAGGGCCGGGATATCGAAGGCCTGACCTTGGCGCGGGCGGTTGGGTATCACATCGAAAGACGGGTGTTCCTGAACGCCAACAGAACCGTCGTTCTCTAGATCGCTTTCGCGAGCAGGCTCGCTCCCACAGGGGTATGCATTCCAATGTGGGAGCGAGCCTGCTCGCGAAGGGGCCAAAACAAACAACGCAAGACCAACAAGCAATACCCGAGCACTCAACGCGCTGCCCAACCGGGGCAACGCAGTTCCATAAAAACAACAGCGAGGTGAAAGCATGTCTGGCAATCGTGGTGTGGTGTATCTCGGCGCTGGCAAGGTCGAAGTACAGAAAATCGACTATCCGAAAATGCAGGACCCGCGTGGTCGCAAGATCGAGCACGGGGTCATTCTCAAAGTGGTTTCCACCAACATCTGCGGCTCCGACCAGCACATGGTGCGCGGCCGGACCACGGCGCAGACCGGTCTGGTGCTGGGTCACGAAATCACCGGCGAGGTGATCGAAAAGGGCTCCGATGTCGAAAACCTGAAGATCGGCGATCTGGTCTCTGTTCCGTTCAACGTGGCTTGCGGGCGCTGCCGTTCCTGCAAGGAGCAACACACCGGCGTCTGCCTGACCGTCAACCCGGCCCGTGCCGGCGGCGCATACGGTTACGTCGACATGGGCGACTGGACCGGTGGCCAGGCCGAATACGTGCTGGTGCCGTACGCCGACTTCAACCTGCTGAAACTGCCGGATCGCGACAAGGCCATGGAGAAAATCCGCGACCTGACCTGCCTCTCCGACATCCTCCCGACCGGTTACCACGGCGCGGTTACTGCCGGCGTTGGCCCGGGCAGCTCCGTGTACATTGCCGGCGCCGGTCCGGTCGGTCTGGCCGCTGCCGCTTCCGCACGCTTGCTCGGTGCTGCGGTGGTGATCGTCGGCGACGTCAACACCATCCGCCTGGCCCATGCCAAGGCGCAGGGCTTTGAAGTCGTCGACCTGTCCAAGGATACCCCGCTGCACGAACAGATCGCCGCGCTGCTGGGCGAGCCGGAAGTCGACTGCGCAGTGGACTGCGTCGGCTTTGAAGCACGCGGCCACGGCCACGACGGCGTCAAGGCCGAAGCCCCGGCCACGGTGCTCAACTCACTGATGGGCGTGGTGCGCGTTGCCGGCAAGATCGGTATCCCGGGCCTGTACGTCACCGAAGATCCGGGCGCCGTCGACGCTGCCGCGAAAATGGGCAGCCTGAGCATTCGCTTCGGCTTGGGCTGGGCGAAATCCCACAGCTTCCACACTGGGCAAACTCCAGTGATGAAGTACAACCGCCAACTGATGCAGGCGATCATGTGGGATCGTATCAACATCGCTGAAGTAGTCGGCGTGCAAGTGATCAGCCTCGATCAGGCGCCAGAAGGTTACGGCGAGTTCGATGCGGGCGTGCCGAAGAAGTTTGTGATTGATCCGCATAAGTTGTTCAGTGCGGCGTAAGTTCTACCCATGTAAGAAGGGCAGCCGATCGGGCTGCCCTTTTTTGTTCTGAACACGATCAGTTATTTAAAGGCGCATTTGCGGGCGTCACCATCCTTGGTTGCACACTCATCACCATTCCAATTGCTACCGGTGGCTTGAACCGGAGTGTCGTTTCTGTAGCCAGCCGAGACGCCAAGGTCTGCCTCACCTTCGTATCGGCAGATGACAACTGAATTAGCAGTGTCTTTATCTTTAAGTCGGGCAGAAGTGAAGGTTACATCTTCGGCGCCTTGCGCATGAGTCACTGATATCGTTGGGCAGGTTGCAGCATAGGCAGTACTCATCATGGTCAGACCAAGCAGGGCGCCAGTGACAATTTTCAACTTCATCTTTTCGTACTCCGTTACGTAATTGGAGTGGAGATATTCACTTGCATCGTTATGACTGCCAACTGTCAGATCTGACAGTTGGTTAGTTCCAATCGAAATAAATAGTCGGGTTTTCAGTGTGAAGTCGAATAGTGAAGTGGCTATTCAACGATTGAACAATTCATTTAGGTGAGTGCGTAGAGAAGGGGATGCGCCGGGAGGAACATGCCGCCCAATACCCGGTCAAACCGGCAGTTTCGTCGCCGTTGTCCGGTGGCAGCTTTTCCACAAGAGGATGTCTGAATGAAGATTTCACGCGGTTTTGCCTTGGCATCGCTCCTGACTCTGGCCGCCGGGCCGGTGTTTGCCGGTTTCAGTTTGAACGACGTGGCCGGTGCGGTAGCGGGGATGCAAGGTGGTGACAAGGCGGCCGCTGCAGCGCCGACTTCGGAGACCGCTGGTTTGTTGAGTGCTTTGAGTGCGCTGGACGTCACGCCGGAGCAGGCCGTTGGCGGTACCAGTGCGATGCTTGGGCTGGCGAAGAATCAGTTGAGCAGCACCGACTATTCGCAACTGGCCAAGGAAGTGCCGGGCATCGACAAACTGTCCGGTGGCAGCGGCAATCTGGCGGCGCTCGGGGCTTTGCTCGGTTCGTCCGGCAAGTCCGCAGGCCTTGAGAATGCACTGGGCAATGTCAAAGACAGCAACGATCTGAACAACGCGTTCAGCGCGCTGGGCATGGACAGTGGCATGATCGGCCAGTTTGCCCCGGTGTTGCTGCAATATCTCGGTCAGCAGGGCGTCGGTGGTTCGCTGTTGAGCAGCCTGGGCAGCATCTGGGGCACCGGCACCGGCACTTGAGTCAGCCGCGCTCGTTGCGCAGCTCGACGATGCGCTGATCCTTCTCGGTCCAGAGCTGGTTGACCCAGTTCTGGACGCGCTGGCGAAACGCCGGATCTTTCTCGTAATCGCCCTGCCACAGCGCCGGGTCGAGTTCGCGGGTCCTGATGTCGATGATCACTCGCGGCACGTTGCCGCTGATCAGGTCCCAGAAGCCCGGGATCTTTTCCTGCGGATACACCACCGTCACGTCGAGCATCGCGTCGAGCTGTTCACCCATCGCCGCCAGCACGAACGCCACGCCGCCGGCCTTGGGTTTGAGCAAGTGGTTGAACGGTGATTCCTGCTGGGTGCTTTTCGCCAGGGTGTAGCGCGTGCCTTCCAGATAATTCACCACCGTCACCGGCTGGCGCTTGAACAGCTCGCACGCCGCTTTGGTGATTTCCAGATCCTTGCCTGCCAGCTCGGGGTTCTTTGCCAGAAAGGCTTTGGTGTAGCGCTTCATGAACGGGTAATCCAGCGCCCACCACGCCAAGCCCAGGAACGGCACCCAGATCAGCTCTTTCTTCAGAAAGAACTTGAAGAACGGCGTGCGCCGGTTGAGGGTCTGGATCAGTGCTGGAATGTCGACCCACGATTGATGGTTGCTGACCACCAGATAGGACGTGTCGCGGCGCAGATCGTCGCCGCCGCGAATGTCCCATTGCGTCGGGATGCACAGCCGGAAGATCAGCTTGTCGATTTCGGCCCAGGTCTCGGCGATCCACATCACCGCCCCCGATGCGTAATCCCGCCAGCGCCCGGGTGCGACCAGTTTGAGCAGGGCAAACACCATCAATGGCCCGATCAGGATCAGGGTGTTGAGCAACAGCAGCAGGGTGACGAAACAGCCGGTGAGCAGGCGGCGCATAAGCAACTCTATGAAGTGGCAGGGGCGAGCCATGATAAGCAGCTTCGCGCGACAGGCCAAATCGGCGCTGACGAATGTTTCACTTTTTGCCGGGTATGCTTCGCTCAAGATTGGATCTGAATGCACTGGCCTCTTCGCGAGCAGGCTCGCTCCCACAGGGGAATGCATTTCAAATGTGGGAGCGAGCCTGCTCGCGAAGAGGACCGAAGCGAACGAATAACTCGGCGCGTGTCTAAAACTCCAGTCCGCCGCCCTCAATTTCCAAGGAAGCCCCTTACGTGAAATCCCTCCTTGCTCTGTTTGCCCTCGTCGCGCTGCCGGTCATGGCCGCCGAGCCGACGCTGTACGGTCGCTACGAATACATCGCGCTGCCGGAAATCGGTGGCGAAGTGCTCAAGGCCAAGATGGACACTGGCGCGCTGACCGCCTCGCTGTCGGCCAAGGACATCGAGACCTTCACCCGTGATGGCGAAGACTGGGTGCGTTTTCGCCTCGCCACCAAGGACGCCAGCAACAAGGTTTTCGAGCACAAGGTCGCGCGGATCAGCAAGATCAAAAGCCGTTCCGACGAGGACGATGAAGAGCGCGACAGCAGCGATGTCGCCAAGCGCCCGGTGGTCGATCTGGAACTGTGCCTCGGGCAACGTCAAGCGCACCGTCGAGGTCAATCTGACCGACCGCAGCCACTTCAACTATCCGCTGCTGATCGGCGCCAAGGCTTTGCGTGAGTTCGGCGCGGCGGTCAACCCGGCACGGCGTTACACCGCCGACAAGCCTGACTGCTAAGTGGTCTGATTGACGTAACCCCGGGCTTGGGGCACCGTTCGCGCACTAACTGCCACGGGCTCGGACGCCATGCCGCACATCCTGATTGTCGAAGACGAAGCGGCGATTGCCGACACACTGATTTTTGCCTTGCAGGGCGAGGGGTTCAGCACCACGTGGCTGAACCTCGGCGCGGCGGCGCTGGAGCATCAGCGGCAAACCCCGTCCGACCTGATCATTCTCGATATCGGTCTGCCGGACATCAGTGGCTTCGAAACCTGCAAGCAGTTGCGGCGCTTCACGGAAGTGCCGGTGCTGTTTCTCAGCGCCCGCGACGCCGAGATCGACCGCGTGGTGGGTCTGGAGATCGGTGCCGACGATTACGTGGTCAAGCCGTTCAGCCCGCGTGAAGTGGCGGCGCGGGTCAAAGCCATCCTCAAACGCATGGCGCCGCGCGCAACCCTGGAAGCAGGCTCAACGCTGTTTCGCATCGATGCCGAACGCGTGCAGATCAGCTATCGCGGCCAGCCGCTGAGCCTGACCCGCCATGAATTCCGCTTGTTGCAATGCCTGCTCGAACAACCTGAGCGGGTGTTCAGCCGCGAGCAATTGCTCGATGCGCTGGGCGTAGCGGCAGACGCCGGTTACGAACGCAGCATCGACAGCCACATCAAAAGCCTGCGCGCCAAGTTGCGCCTGGTGCGCGCCGAAGCCGAGCCGATCCAGACCCATCGCGGCCTCGGTTACAGCTATAGCCCGGGGCACAGCTGATGTCGCTGGGGCTGCGGATCTTTCTGGTGTACGTGCTGTTTGTCGGCCTGACCGGTTATTTCGTCCTCAACACGGTGATGGAGGAAATCCGCCCCGGCGTGCGCCAGTCCACCGAAGAGACGCTGGTGGACACCGCCAACCTGATGGCAGAAATCCTGCGCGACGATTTCAAGGCCGGCACCCTCAGCGAGAACCGCTGGCCGCAATTGCTCCGCGCCTATGGCGAGCGGCAGCCGCAAGCGACCATCTGGGGCTTGCCGAAAAATCAGGTCAACCACCGCATCTACGTCACCGACGCCAAGGGCATCGTCGTGCTCGACTCCAGCGGCGTCGCGGTCGGCCAGGATTATTCGCGCTGGAACGACGTCTACCTGACCCTGCGTGGCGAGTACGGCGCGCGCTCCAGCCGCAGTGATCCTGACGATCCGAGCTCTTCAGTGATGCACGTCGGTGCGCCGATCCGCGACAACGGCAAGATCATCGGCGTGGTCACCGTGGCCAAGCCCAACAGTTCGTTGCAACCCTACGTCGATCGCACCGAGCGGCGTTTGCTGTTTTACGGCGCCGGACTGATCGGCCTCGGTCTGCTGTTCGGTGCACTGTTGTCGTGGTGGCTGAGCCGTGCGCTACATCGTTTGACCGGTTATGCCCAGGCGGTCAGCGAAGGCCGGCGCGTGGAAGTGCCGCATTATCGCGGCGGCGAACTGGAGCAACTGGCGACGGCGGTCGAGCAGATGCGCACGCAGCTCGAAGGCAAGGCCTACGTCGAGCGCTATGTGCACACCCTGACCCATGAATTGAAGAGTCCGCTGGCGGCCATTCGGGGTGCGGCTGAGTTGCTGCAAAGCGAGATGCCGGCCGTCCAGCGTTTGCGCTTTGTCAGCAACATCGACAGCGAAAGCGCGCGGATGCAGCAGTTGATCGAGCGCCTGCTCAACCTGGCGCAGGTCGAACAGCGCCAAGGGCTGGAAGAACGGGTGGCAGTACCGCTGGCGCTGTTGGTCGCAGAACTGCTCAAGGCGCAGGCCGCGCGGATCGAGGGCAAACAACTGCGCGTCGAGCAAGCGATCGGCGAGGATCTGCTGTTGATTGGCGAGCCGTTTCTGCTGCGCCAGGCGTTGGGCAATCTGCTGGAAAACGCCTTGGATTTCACCCCGGCGCAGGGCCTGCTGCGCTTGCGTGCCGAGCGGGTTGGCGAGCAGATCGAGTTCCGCCTGTTCAACCAGACCACGCCGATTCCCGATTACGCCTTGCCGCGCCTGACCGAACGCTTCTACTCGTTGCCGCGCCCGGACAGCGGACGCAAGAGCACCGGGCTGGGGCTGAACTTCGTTGAGGAGGTGGTCAAGCTGCATGGTGGGGTGATGCGCATTGGCAATGTCGAGGGCGGGGTTGAGGTGGTATTGCGCTTGCCGTGAGACCCAGTTGCTGCCTTCGCGAGCAGGCTCGCTCCCACAGGAGAATGCATTCTCCACACAATCTCCATATTCCCCCCACACTCCCACCACAGCGCATCAGCAGACTCCCCCCATCCAAACAGGGAGAGTCCCATGAACAAGAATCTGACCATCAAGCTCGGCGCGATTGCCTTGTTGATCCTGCTGTTGCTGATACCGCTGTTGATGATCGACGGCATCATCGACGAACGTCAGCAACTGCGCGACGGTGTGCTCGAAGACATCGCGCGCAGCTCCAGTTACAGCCAGCAGCTGACCGGGCCGGTGATGGTAGTGCCATATCGCAAGGTGGTGCGCACCTGGAAAACCAACGAGAAAACCAACAAGCGCTACGAGGAGATCGGCGAAGCGCGCGGGCGTCTGTACTTTCTGCCAGAGCGTTTTGAACTCGACGGCCAGGTGCAAACCGAACTGCGCAAACGCGGCATTTACGAGGCGCGACTGTTCCACGCCGACAACCGCATCGATGGGCATTTTTCCCTGCCGGCGCAGTTGGGCATCAAAGAGAACTTTGCCGATTACCAATTCGACGCGCCGTTCCTGGCTGTGGGTATCAGCGATATTCGCGGCATCGAAAACGCGCTGAAACTCGAGCTCGGCGGCCAGCAACTGGACTTCGTGCCCGGCAGCGAAGTGGCCTGGATCGGCGAGGGTGTACACGTCACTCTGCCGGCGCTCGACGCCAGCAAAGCCACGCAACTGACCTTCGGTTTCGACCTGCGCCTGCAAGGCACCGGCTCGCTGCGAGTGGTGCCGGTGGGCAAGACCAGCAGCGTCAGCCTCGCCGCCAATTGGCCGCACCCCAGCTTCGTCGGCAACTTCCTCCCGGCCAAGCGCGAGATCAACGATCAGGGTTTCAGCGCCGACTGGCAGACCTCGTTTTTCTCCACCAACCTGCAAGAGGCAATGGAGCGCTGCGTCGCTGGCGACTGTGATGCACTCAACGGGCGCAGCTTCGGCGTGAGCTTCATCGATCCTGTGGATCAGTACCTGAAGAGCGACCGGGCGATCAAATACGCGCTGCTGTTCATCGTCCTGACATTCGCCGGTTTCTTCCTCTTCGAAGTGCTCAAGAGCCTCGCGGTGCACCCGGTGCAATATGCCTTGGTCGGTGTCGCGCTGGCGTTCTTTTACCTGCTGCTGTTGTCGCTGTCGGAACACATCGGTTTTGCGCTGGCGTATCTGTTGTCGGCGAGTGGCTGCGTGTTGCTGATCGGCTTCTATGTCAGCCACGTCCTGCGCAGCGCGCGGCATGGCTTGAGTTTTTCGGCGGGGCTGGCGGCGCTGTATGGCCTGCTGTACGGATTGCTAAGTGCCGAGGATTACGCGCTGCTGATGGGCTCGCTGATGCTGTTCGGTCTGCTCGGGGTGTTCATGGTGCTGACGCGCAAACTGGACTGGTACGGGATTGGTTTGAAGCCGGCCAGGCCGCTGGAGTTTGACGTGGAGGCGATGCAATGAGCGGGTGGCTTGGGTTACGCGAGGAACAGCGGGAAGCGGAGGTTTTGGTGACGCTGCTTATTGCGTCACTACCTCCGAAACCGAGTTGGTGCATTCGCGAGCAAGCTCGCTCCCACATTGGAATGTGGTCAACTGTGGGAGCGAGCCTGCTCGCGAAGAGGCCGGAACAGGCAGCCCAGATCTAAGGCTTGGGCATCGTCGCCACCATGGACGGTCGCTGACTCACCTCGAAATACCAGTTGGCCAGTTGCGGATTGGCTGCACGCCAGTCCATGTCCGGGAAGCGCAGATCCAGATAGCCCAGTGCGCAGGCCACGCTGATCGCCGCGACATCGAAATGGCTGGTCAGCTCGGCAATTGCTTCGTTTTCCAGCACGGCGAGGGCGCGGCGGATCTTGTCGCGCTGGGCGTCGAGCCATTCGTCCCAGTGTTTTTCCACCGGGCGCAGCACAGTTTCATAACGCACCATCACCGAGGCATCCATGATCCCGTCAGCCATCGACGCCAGGGTCAGGCGCCGCCAGCGCGCCGCACCTTCCCGGGGGATCAGCGGATTGCCGACGTGCTGCTGATCGAGGTATTCGAGGATGACGCGGCTGTCATGGATGACATTGCCATCGGCCAGACGCAGGGCAGGGATCTTGCTCAGCGGGTTGTCGGCAATCAGCGCCGGGTTCGGGCTGACCGGGCTGAGCACGCAGTCCTGCAGCGCTACACGATCCTGCTGACCGGTTTCGTGCAGCAGCACCATGACCTTGCGGACGAAGGGCGACAGGGTGTTGTGGTACAGGGTCATGCTGGGGGCGGACATGGCAAGGTCTCGATCAGGACAATGATCGGGCAGCATAGCCTGCTCGCGTGCGGCGCAGAACCCATGTGGGAGCGAGCCTGCTCGCGAAGGCGTTGTGACAGTCGACTTTGATGTTGAATGTCTGGGCGCTTTCGCGAGCAGGCTCGCTCCCACAAGGGATTCTCAGCTTCGCCGCATTAATCCTTTCATGGCCAGAAATGCCGGCACGCCAAGCCCGACCCAGCTCAACGCATCCCAGATTCCATCCCCCAGCAAGGCCGCAAACAGCCCCGCCGCACTGAGCAAGGCGATCACGATCGGTGTGCTGAAAACCTTCCAGAAACTCGACTGACGCGGCTTCATGCCGAGGCCTCCGCCGCTTCCAATACAGGCTTGGCCGCCTTGCGCCGCACCACCCACAAATACACACCACTGGCCAGCACGATGATCGTCAGCACATCCAGCGTCGCCCAGAGAATCTTCATCGGCATGCCGCCGTAGTCACCAAAGTGCAGCGGCTGCGACATGCCCATGGCGTCCATGTACCACGGCCGTTCGGCCACGGCGGTGACCTGCAAGGTCGTGGCGTCGATCAGCACCGGTGTCAGCAGGTGCGAGGTCAGGTGCGTGCCGCCCTTCATGAACACCGAATAATGGTGCTCGCTGGAAAAACGGGTGCCGGGGAAGGCGATGAAATCCGGCTTCATCCCCGGTGCGACTTCCTCGGCGATGTCGAGCAGCCGCGTAGCCGGCGCCAGTTGAGTCAGCGGCGGCGCATCGCGATACGGCGCGATCAGGGTGGTCAGCGCGTCGTTGCGCCAGGCGGCGATGAGCAGGTCGGCGCAGGCGCTGATCACCCCGGTCACGCCCACCACCAGGCACCAGGTCAAAGTGACGACGCCGATCAGGTTGTGCAGATCGAGCCAGCGCAGGCGCGTTGATTTGTCCTGGCGCACGGTGCCGAATTTCAAGCGGCGCATGAATGGCAGGTACAGCACCGTGCCGGAGACGATCGCCACGACAAACAGCAGCCCCATGAACGCCAGCAGCAGCTTGCCCGGCAGCCCGGCGAACATGTCGACGTGCAGGCGCAGGATGAACAGCATCAAACCTCCGTTGGCCGAAGGGGTTTCCAGCGCTTCGCCAGTGCGCGCATCGAGCATGAAGGTGTGCGAAGAGTTCGGCTCGGTGTCGGCAGTCCTGGCCATGATCGCGAACGCCGCGTTCGGCTCTTCGTCGTCATAACCGAAGTACTGCATGACTTCGCCCGGGCGATGTTTCTGCGCGGCATCGACCAGTTGCTGCAGGTCGAGTTGCGGCGTGTCGGCCGGCATCTCGCGCAGCTCCGGGGCGTTGCCGAGCAAATGATCGATCTCGTGGCTGAAAATCAGCGGCAGACCGGTCAGCGCCAGCATCAGCAGAAACACCGTGCAGATCAGGCTGGTCCAGGTGTGAATGAACGACCAGCGGCGGATGGTTTTACTTTTCATTGCATGACCTTCAAAAACACCGAAGCCGCCCGGTTCGGACGGCTTGGTAACAGGGCCTGTTTCAGCTCACTGGCTTACCACTTGTAAGTGGCGCTGGCGACGACACTGCGCTGGTCGCCGTAATAGCAGTAGAAGCTGTCGCAGGTGGAAATGTAGTCCTTGTCGAACAGGTTGGTCGCGTTCACCGCCAGCGACGCACCTTTGAGGCTGTTGTCCAGACGGCCGAGATCATAATGCACGCTGGCGTCGAACACGGTGTAGGCGTCAGCCTTGCCCAGCCAGGTGTTGGCCTTGTCGCCGTAGGTATTGCCGGTGTAGCGCACGCCGGCGCCAATGCCGAAACCGTCGAGCACGCCGGCGTGCCAGGTGTAGTCGGTCCACAGCGAGGCTTGTTGGTTGGGCATCAGTTGCAGACGATTGCCCTTGTCGACGCCTTTTTGCACTTCGGACTTGGCCAGGGTGTAGGCGGCGATGACTTTGAGGTTGTCGGTCACATCCGACACGGCCTCGAGTTCCAGGCCTTTGACCTTCACTTCGCCGGTCTGGCTGGTCACCGAAACGTTGTTGACGAAGGTGTTCACCGCGACGTTCTTCTGGGTCAGGTCATACACGGCGGCGGTCAGCAGGGTCTTGCTGCCCGGAGGCTGGTATTTGATGCCCAGTTCCCACTGCTTGCCTTCGGTTGGCTTGAGCGAGCCGGTCGAGGTGGCATCGGCGCCCGTGGTCGGCTGGAATGATTCGGCGTAGGACAGGTACGGCACGAAGCCGTTATCGAAGACGTAACTGAGCGCCGCGTTGCCGCTGAATTTCTTGTCACGCTGGGTGTTGGTGGTGTCGCTCTGGTTGATGAATTGGGTGCTGGTGTGCACCCAGTCTTCACGGCCGCCGAGGGTCAGGCGCCACTGGTCGAGGGCCATTTGGTCCTGCACGTAGAGGCCGGTCTGGTAGGTCTTCTGGTTGTAGTCGTAAAACGCGGTGGAGCGTGCTGGACGTACGATCGGCTGGCCGTAGATCGGGTTGATAACGTTGGTTTGCAGACCATCGCCAAAAATCGAGGTGTAGTTGGTGTTGCTGCGCTGGTGATCCAGACCCAGCAGCAAGGTGTGGCGAATGTTGCCCGTGGCGAAGTCGGCCTGGAAGTTGTTGTCCACGGCGAACTGGCTGATGTCTTCGTCGGCGTTAGTGGTACTGCGACCGACATTGCCTTGATCGTCCACGGTAAATCCGGCAAACGATGGGTTGTAACTGTTGACGGTCACGGTCTGGAACGACAGGTCGGATTTGGTGTAGCGCAGATTCTGCTTGAACTGCCAGACATCGTTGAGGCGATGTTCGAAGGCATAACCCAGCGCGTAATAGGTGCGGTCGTAATAATCGTAGTCGGGATCGCCGAGATTCTTGTGATGGGAAATCTTGCCGAACGGCATGTCGATCTTGGTGCCCTGGATGGGATAGAACTGGCTGGTGACGCCGGTATCGTCGCGGGTGAACTGGCTCAGTAGAGTGATTTTTGTATCGTCGTCGATGTTCCAGGTCAGGCTCGGTGCGATGTTGTAGCGCTTGTTGTCGATGTGGTCGATTTGCGTATCGCTGTCGCGCACCACGCCGCTGAGGCCATAGAGAAACTGCCCGGCGTCATCGATCTTGCCGGTGCTGGCGAAGTTGATCTGGCGGTGGTTATCGCTGCCGTATTGCAGCTGGATTTCACTGCTGGCTTCAGCGCTCGGGCGGCGGCTGACCATGTCGAGCAAACCACCCGGCGGGGTCTGGCCGTACACCGACGAGGCCGGGCCACGCAGCAGGGCGAGGCGGTCGAGGTTCCAGGTTTCCTGTTTCGGGTTGGCGTACACGCCTTTGGGCAGCGGCAGGCCATCGAGGAATTGGGTCGGCTCGAAACCGCGTACGCGCAGCCAGTCGGCACGGGTGTCGCTGCCGTAGCTGCTGGCGGTGATGCCCGGCATGTAGCGCACGGCGTCATCGAGGCTGTGCACGCTGCGGTCGTCCATTTGCTGGCGGGTCGCCACCGAAATCGAACGCGGTGCTTCGACCAGCGCAGTGTCGGTCTTGGTGCCGGCGGCGGTGCGGGTCGCGGTGTAGCCTTCGACTGGGCCCCAGGCGCTTTCGAAGTTTTCCACGCCGATGACCGAAGTTTCCGGCAGGGCCAGCGTGCCTTCAGGCACGGCCACCAAGGTGTAGGTGCCGGCGCTGCTCTGTTCCAGTTGCAGACCGGTACCGCGCAAAGCCGCGCGCAGGGCCCCGGCGGCGTCGTACTGGCCGTTAACCGGCGCCGAGGTTTTGCCGGCGGCCAGCGCAGGATTGAGCGACAGGGCGAGGCCGCTCTGGCTGGCGATCTGGTTCAGGGTGGTCGACAGCGGCGCCGCCGGCAGGTTGTAGGCGCGCACGCTGGACGCTTGCTCAGCGGCGAGCAACGGGCTGCTGATCAGCGGCGTGCCGAAAGCGATGGCAAAAGCCAGCAGACTGGGGCGCAACAAGGTGTCTGGCGAACGGGACATACGGCGGCTCCTGAATGGAAATATTTCTCAATTGCCTGTGTGCCGGACGAGATTGGAAAAGTGATAGGGCTCGGTGGAAATTATTTTTTGCTGGAAATGGTTGTGCGGCTGATGCCGTCATCGCGAGCAGGCTCGCTCCCACAGGTGATCGCATGCCAATGTGGGAGCGAGCCTGCTCGCGAAGGCGGTTTTCCTGCCGACGCATTACTCAGGCTTGATATCAGCCTTCGCCACGGTGACCCAATACGGCGTATGCCGCTCGATCTGCACCGGCAGAGTCGGCAGCAAAGCGCTCAGGGCCTTATCAGTGTCGTGCAACGGAAAGCTGCCGGTAATGCGCAGATCGGCCACTTCCGGCGCCACGCCCAGATGGCCACGACGATAGCGCCCCAGCTCGTGCACCAGATCGCCCAGCCGTGCGTTGTCCACCACCAGCATGCCGCGCGTCCAGGCATCGGCGCCGGGGGCGAGGGCGGCAATCGAGCCCAGCCCGTCACTGCGCAGCAACACCTGCTGGCCTTCGCGCAGAATCTGTTCTTGCGGGTTGGCCTGGGCATGGGCCGCGACCGCCGACTGCAACACGCTCAGGCGGGTGCCATCGTCCTCGCGCTTGACCAGAAACCGCGTGCCCAGCGCGCGCATGCTGCCTTCGCGGGTTTCGACGATAAACGGCCGCGCATCGCCATGGCCGGTCTCGACGAGGATTTCGCCTTCCTGCAACACGATCAAGCGGCGCTCGTCATCGAAGCGTACGTCGACCGCGCTGTGGGTATTGAGGTTGAGCAGAGTGCCGTCGGACAGGCGCACGGTGCGCTGTTCACCGGTGGCGGTGCGCTGATCGGCGAGCCAGTAATCCAGCGGCAGATAGCGCTCGCTGACAAACAGCCCGAGCCCGATGATCACCACGACACTGGCCAGCCCGCTGCCGAGTTTTCGCACGCGCCGACGGATGCCTTCGCGCGATTGCAGCAACGCACTTCGGGCCGGGCCTTTGGCGACGCTGAAACGCTGATCGAGCATGCCCAACTGACGCCAGGCGCGGGCGTGTTCTTCATGTGCCGCGTGCCATTTGGCGAATTCCTCGCGCTCCAGTGCGGTGCTCGAATCGAGGGTCAATTGCCGGGCAATCGCCGCGTCCAGCACATGCGCCGGCACCGGCCGCGAACTGGCCGCGGTCATGTCGGTTCACCGTAAAGGGCGATGTAGCACTGGCGCAGGCCTTGGGCCAGGTACTGCCGCACGCGCGGCACTGACACGCCGAGTCTGGCGGCGATTTCGCCGTGGCTGAGGCCGTCGAGGCGGTTATACAGGAAGGCCGCACGAGCCTTGGTCGACAACTTGCCGAGCAGGCGATCGATGGCCTTTAGGTCGTCGAGGATCATTTGCTGTTCTTCCACCGACGGCTGTTCGTCTTCGGGGATCAGCATCAGTTCGGTGAGGTAGGCCTGTTCCAGCGCGGCGCGGCGGAAGTAGTCAAACAACAGGCCTTTGGCGATCGCCACCAGAAATGCCCGAGGTTCGCGCGGCGTCAGCAGTTCGTCGCGGTTGAGCAGGCGCACGAAGGTGTCCTGGCTCAGGTCCTCGGCACGCTGCGGACACGCCACATTGCGCCGCAACCACGCCAGCAGCCAACCGCGATGGTCGCGATACATCGCACCGACGAGCTCACTGTGGGGGTTGGGCACTGACGACACCGGACATCACCGATTGGGAAATGTTAACTAACGAGAATAGTTCGCGATTCTGGCAGAGGTGGGAATGGTTAGCAATTGGCCACTGGTCAGGTGATCTGAAGCAACGCGTTGCCTTGTGGGAGCGAGCCTGCTCGCGAAGGCGGCTGGGGAGGTGCCGAAAAGCTAGAAGGACGGCGCCTGCTGCCGCCGCTTCCACTGGCTCAACCGCTGCTGCAACTGCAACGGACTGTAAATCTGCTGCGCCCGAGCGCGGCTGAACAGAATCAACGCCAACTCCGCCGTGGCCAGTGCATCGGCACTCGCGTTATGCCGCTCGAACACTTCAAGGCGAAACCACTCGATCCACTCATCCAGCCCGGCCTCGCGAATCTGCGCCTGCGGACACAGAAACGGCGCAATGTCCGCCACATCCAGAAACACATGCTGCAGCTTATGCCCCAAGTGCTCCTTCACTGCACGCCCGAGCATGTGCTGATCGAACGGCGCATGAAACGCCAGCACCGGGCTGTCGCCGATGAACTCCAGCAACTCCAGCAACGCTTCCGCTGGGTCGCTGCCTGCGGCAATTGCACTAGGGCCGAGGCCATGAATCAGCACGCTGGGGCTGAGCTTCAATTCGCGGCATTGCAAGGTGCGTTCGAACTGCTGACGGAAATCGATCGCGCCGTCCTCGATCACCACCGCGCCGATCGACAGAACCCGATCCTTGCTCATATTCAGGCCGGTGGTCTCCAGGTCCAGCACCACCCAGCGCTGCTCGCGCAGGCTGCATTCGCTCAGCTCGGCAAGCGCCGGCAGCTTCGCCAGCCGCTGCTGCAAGTCCGCCGACACCACGGGGCTGGCCGGGCGTAGCCAGGAGAACAGGCTCATAGCTGATACCGCAAGGTCAGGCTGCTTTGCAGGCGCTGCGCCTGGCGCAGGGATTCGCGCAGGATGCGCCGGTCGAGATGATTGAGGCTGTCGGGATCGACGCGGTTGGAGTACGGCTGATTTTCCCGGGTTTGCAACTGATGCTGCTGCATCCGCGTTTGTTGAATGAAGTGATAGGCCTCTTCATACGCCGCGCCGTCGAGCGGCTCGATGACCTCTTTATCGACCAGTTGGCGAAAGCGTTCGAGGGTGTTGTTGGCGTCAATGCCATTGGCCAGCGCCAGCAGACGGGCGCCGTCCACGAACGGCGTCAGGCCCTGGATCTTCAGATCCAGCGTGGCTTTCTCGCCGTTCTTGCGGGCCAGCACGAATTCACGGAAGCGCCCAACGGGAGGGCGATTGCGCAGCGCGTTCTCGGCCAGCATGCGCTGGAACAAACGGTTGTCGGCGACCTGATCGAGAATGCCCCGGCGCAATTGCTCGCAGCCTTGCTCATCGCCCCAGACCACGCGCAGGTCGAAATAAATGCTCGAGCCCAGCAGGTTCTCCGGCGTGGCTTCGCGGATGAACGCCGCGAAGCGTCGTGCCCATTCGGCCCGCGACAGACACAGCTCGGGATTGCCGGCCATTATGTTGCCCTTGCACAGTGTAAAGCCGCACTGCGCCAGGCTCTGGTTGATCTGCTGGGCAATCGGCAGCAGCTTGCCGCGTATTTCTGCTGCGTGCGCCGCATCGCGAGCATCGAACAGGATGCCGTTGTCCTGGTCGGTGTGCAGCGTCTGCTCGCGTCGACCCTCGCTGCCGAAACACAGCCAACTGAACGGCACGCCCGGGTCGCCCTTTTCGGCGAGGGTCAGTTCAATGACCCGACACACCGTATGATCGTTGAGCAGGGTGATGATGTGAGTGATCTGCGTCGACGACGCGCCGTGGGCGAGCATGCGCTCGACCAGTTGGCCGATCTCGCCGCGCAAGGTCACCAGTTGCTCGATCCGTTGCGCGCTGCGGATGGTCCGGGCGAGGTGGACCAGATCGACCCGTTGCAGGGAGAACAGGTCACGCTCGGACACCACACCGCACAGGCGTTGATCCTTGACCAGGCAGACGTGAGCGATGTGCCGCTCGGTCATGGCGATCGCCGCATCGAAGGCGCTGTGATCCGGCGACAGATAAAACGGTGAACGGGTCATGTGCTGTTCGATGGCGTCGCTGAAATCACCGACACCTTCGGCGACCACGTGGCGCAAATCGCGCAGGGTGAAAATCCCCAGCGGCGCCTTGTGCTCATCCACTGCGACGATGCTGCCGACCTGTTGCTCGTGCATCAGCTTCACCGCTTCACGCAGCGGCGTCTCGGCGCTGCAAGTCACCGGATGGCGCATCGCGAGTTCACCGAGACGAGTGTTCAGCGAGTATTGGGTGCCGAGGGTCTCCACGGCTTTTTGCTGGACTTGCTGGTTGACCTGATCGAGCAGGCTGCTCACCCCACGCAAGGCGAAATCGCGGAAGGCGCTGGAAAGGGCGAACAGTTTGATGAACGCCAGTTTGTTCAGTTGCAGGCAGAAGGTGTCTTCGCCCGCCAGATGTTCGGTGCGTGTGGCGCGCTCACCGAGCAGCGCCGCCAGCGGAAAGCATTCGCCGGTGGTGATTTCGAAGGTGGTCTCTGTGCCGGGCTTGGTGATGTGCTGGCGTTCGCCGACCACCCGACCCTGTTTGACGATATAAAAGTGCTCCACCGGGCCGTCAGCCGGTTTGATGATGCTCTCGCCCTGGGCAAAAAAACGCAGCTGACATTGCTCCACCAGATAGGCGAGGTGGGCGTGTTCCATCTGATTGAAGGGCGGGAAGCGCTGAAGGAATTGCAGGGTGCCCTGAATGTTCTGCAACACCGCGGTTTTCCCTGCCTGGGTGAAGGCGTCCGCTTTGCTCATAACCATTACCGCAGTCTTTTTCGAATTGTTGTTGTCGGATCGTTGCCACCATGGTCAACCCCGGCGGGCAGGGTGCCCATTGGACGTAAGTCTAGGTTTTGCCACCATTGGCCGATTTTCGGAAATAACCTACGCAAAAGCTCGGAAAAGCTTGCGCTAGCCACTTGGAAAAAAATCCGACGAAGTGCACATTGAAGCGCTGTCCGGTGATGTCTGACGACTTGCCAGGGATTGTTTGAACATTTAGAGAGCGCCATGTCCGACCACGATATTTTGAGCGACGCCGAGCGGGAAGCGCTCAGCGCAGTGATGCTCGAACCTGATCTGCCGCCGCAGCGTGTCCTGATCGTCGACGACGACAAGGACGCCCGCGAGCTGTTGTCGGAGATACTCGCGCTGGACGGCATTCGCTGCATGACCGCAGCCAGCGGTGAAACCGCGCTGAAAATGCTCGATGAAAAGCCTTCGATCGGTCTGGTGATTACCGACCTGCGCATGGGCAATGTCGACGGCCTCGAGCTGATTCGCCAGGTGCGTGAATCGGTACGGGCAGCGATGCCAATCATCATCGTCTCCGGCGATGCCGACGTGAAAGATGCGATCGAAGCGATGCATTTGAGCGTGGTGGATTTTCTGCTCAAGCCGATTGATACGGGCAAGTTGCTTGAGTTGGTGAAGCATGAATTGGGCATTGAGCCCTAGAAGCCCCTCACCCTAACCCTCTCCCAGAGGGAGAGGGGACTGACCGCGGTGAATGTTGGAGGTACACCGACCTGAATTTCATGAGTCGAACTCAGGAATTGAAACTTCCCCAATCTGCTCCCCTTTCCCCTCTACCCCTTGGGGGAGAGGGCTGGGGTGAGGGGGATGGATCTCAAGCCCACCACAACAATCCAATCCACCTCACAAACAAAAAGGCCCTGATCTCTCGATCAGGGCCTTTTTCACTTCCAGCGTCAGCGCAAATTACAGACCATTCGCGGCCTTGAACTCACGACGACGACGGTGCAGCACCGGCTCGGTGTAGCCGTTCGGTTGCTTGGTGCCTTCGATGACCAGTTCGACCGCCGCCTGGAAGGCGATGTTGCTGTCGAAGTCCGGTGCCAGCGGGCGATACAGCGGGTCGTTGGCGTTCTGGCGGTCAACCACTGGCGCCATGCGCTTGAGGCTTTCCATCACTTGCTCTTGGCTGACGATACCGTGGCGCAGCCAGTTGGCGATGTGCTGGCTGGAGATCCGCAGCGTCGCACGGTCTTCCATCAGGCCGACGTCGTTGATGTCCGGCACTTTGGAGCAACCGACACCCTGGTCGATCCAGCGCACCACGTAACCGAGAATGCCCTGGGCGTTGTTGTCCAGTTCGTTCTTGATCTGCTCTGGTGTCCAGTTCGGGTTGACCGCCAGCGGGATGGTCAGGATGTCATCCACCGAGGCACGGGCACGTTTGGCCAGTTCGGCCTGACGCGCAAACACGTCAACCTTGTGGTAGTGCAGCGCGTGCAGCGCAGCGGCAGTCGGCGATGGCACCCAGGCAGTGTTGGCGCCGGCGAGTGGGTGAGCGATTTTCTGCTCGAGCATCGCTGCCATCAGATCCGGCATGGCCCACATGCCTTTACCGATTTGCGCACGACCTTGCAGGCCAGTGCTCAGACCGATATCGACGTTCCAGTTCTCGTAGGCGCCGATCCACTTCTCGGCCTTCATGTCCGCCTTGCGCACCACTGGGCCGGCCTCCATGGACGTGTGGATTTCGTCGCCGGTACGGTCGAGGAAACCGGTGTTGATGAACACCACGCGCTCGCTGGCGGCCTTGATGCAAGCCTTGAGGTTGACCGTGGTGCGGCGCTCCTCGTCCATGATCCCGACTTTCAGGGTGTTGCGCGGCAAGCGCAGGACATCTTCGATGCGCCCGAACAGCTCGTTGGTGAACGCCGCTTCTACCGGGCCGTGCATCTTCGGTTTGACGATGTACACCGAACCGGTGCGGGTGTTGCGCCGCGAGGTGTTGCCGTTGAGGTTGTGCATTGCCGCCAGACAGGTCACCAGACCATCGAGGATACCTTCCGGTACTTCGTTGCCTTGGCTGTCGAGGATCGCATCGATGGTCATCAGGTGGCCGACGTTGCGCACGAACAACAGCGAACGACCGTGCAGGGTCACTTCTCCGCCATTGGGCGCGGTGTAGGTGCGATCCGGGTTCATGGTGCGGGTGAAGGTCTGGCCGCCCTTGGACACGGATTCCGCGAGGTCGCCCTTCATCAGGCCGAGCCAGTTGCGGTAGATCACCACTTTGTCGTCGGCATCGACGGCGGCCACGGAGTCTTCGCAGTCCATGATCGTGGTCAGCGCCGCTTCCATGAGGATGTCTTTGACCCCGGCGGCATCGGTCTGGCCGACCGGAGTGCTGGCATCGATCTGGATTTCGAAGTGCAGGCCGTTGTGCTTGAGCAGAACGGCGATCGGCGCGTTGGCGTCACCCCGGAAACCGATCAACTGAGCGTCATCGCGCAGGCCGCTGTTGCTGCCGCCCTTGAGCGTCACGACCAGTTTGCCGTCAGCGATCCTGTAGCCGGTCGAATCGACGTGGGAGCCTGCGGCCAATGGCGCGGCTTCGTCGAGGAAGGCGCGGGCGAAGGCGATGACTTTGTCGCCACGCACCTTGTTGTAGCCTTTGCCTTTTTCCGCGCCGCCGTCTTCGCTGATCGCGTCGGTGCCGTAGAGAGCGTCGTACAGCGAGCCCCAGCGGGCGTTCGAAGCATTGAGCGCGAAGCGCGCATTCATCACCGGCACGACCAATTGCGGGCCGGCGGTGCGGGCAATTTCATCATCGACGTTTTGCGTCGTCGCCTGGAAATCAGCCGCTTCTGGCAGCAGATAACCGATCTCTTGCAGGAAAGCTTTGTAGGCCACGGCGTCGTGCGCCTGGCCGGCATGCTGCTGATGCCAGGCATCGATGCGCGCCTGGAAGTCATCGCGTTTGGCGAGTAGGGCTTTGTTCTTCGGCGCCAGGTCATGAATAACCTTGTCGGCACCTTCCCAGAATTGTTCGGCGGTGAGGCCGGTACCGGGAATGGCTTCGTTGTTCACGAAGTCGAACAGGACTTTGGCGACCTGCAGGCCACCGACTTGAACGTGTTCAGTCATTGCTTGCCTCACTCTGCTCAGCTATTTCGCTTTTCAGCTCGTCAATTTAACAATGAAGCTTCCGGCCATTTAAACCACAAACCTGCGGACCAGTACATGCCATTGCTGGCGGCTGGGCTAGGACCAATCAACGGCTTGGAGGCCTTGCTGACGGGGCTTTCAGGGTTGCGAAGGGCCTTGGGCAGACATCGATCCAGCGTTATGTAGTGCGCGCTGCGGCATACTACATGATGAGTTGCGCTTGTGAAAATCAGACTAATTACGTCGTTCTGCGACCTCATGACGCATTGCGGTCACGTCGCGGAACGGGATGTTCTCAAAAAAGCATTGGATTGTTCCAGCTAAATATCGAAAGTTGTACACATAATTACTGTTTGACTGCTATGGCGCGATTTGGCGTCTCCCCCTTTGCGATGAGCGAATCTGTGGCGAGGGGATTTATCCCCGTTTGGGTGGCGAAGCCGCCCCCTGCGGTCCGGCTGGCAGACCCAATTGGCAGGACTCACGACTGCTGCGCAGCCGGACGGGGATAAATCCCCTCGCCACAGGTCATCATCTGCCAGCACTGGGTCAGGCTGAATCAAGCCGCTTGCCTATACTTGCCCTTCGATAACAAAAGTCATGACAAGAGGGCTGCGCCATGGACCATCTCGTACTCACCGTTTTCGCCCCGGACAAGCCCGGGCAGGTCGAGCGCATCGCCCAATGCATTGCCGAGCACGGCGGCAATTGGCTGGAAAGCCGCATGTCACGCATGGCCGGGCAGTTCGCCGGGATTCTGCGCGTGGGCGTGCCGGCGGAGGCTTACGACGAACTGGTCGATGCCCTGCAAGCGCTGTCGGCCCATGGCATTCGGGTATTGATTGCCGAAAGCGGAGTGGAGCAGTCCTGCACGTGGAAACCGATCGCCATGGAACTGGTCGGCAATGACCGGCCGGGTATCGTCCGCGATATCACTCGGCTGTTGAGCGAGCAGGGCGTAAACCTGGAGCGACTGGTAACTGAAGTGCGCCCGGCGCCAATGAGTAGCGAGCCGCTGTTCCACGCCGAGGCGATTCTCGCGGTACCACTGACGCTGTCGCTGGATGTGTTGCAGGCGCGCCTGGAAACCCTGGCCGATGATCTGATGGTCGAACTGGTGTTGCGCACAGAGGTTTAAACGTTCACAGGGTTATTCAGGTTTAACGTGCACCTGCCTGTGGATAACCTGTAGAGACAGACCGCCACGCCACGCCGGCCGTGGCTTTGCGCAGGTTGATCAAAAAATCGCCAACATTCAGTGACTTGCGCACAAACGGCGGGGATCACGCTGTGGATAAGCTTGGGAAGGAACGATGCAGGCCACGAGAACCGTGGCCTGCGGAGGTTTGTGCGTTTTTTGATCAGGCGCGCCGGCGCAAACTTATCCACGCATCAACGCTGTAGACCGCCAGACCGGCCCAGATAAACATGAACGCGACCAGCGTGCTGGACGACAAATGCTCGCCAAACAGCAGCACGGCTTGCAGCAACACCAGCGTCGGCGCGATGTATTGCAGGAAGCCGATGGTGGTGTAGGGCAAGTGGCGGGTGGCGGCGTTGAAACACACCAATGGCACCAGCGTCACCGGGCCGGCAGCCACGAGCCACCAGGCTTCAGAGGTGGTCCAGAAGGCCGGCTGCACACTCGTGGCAGTCTGATTGAACAGCAACCATGCGATCGCAATCGGCACCAGCATCCAGGTTTCCACTACCAGCCCCGGCAACGCCTTGACCGGCGCCTGCTTGCGGATCAGACCGTAGAAGCCGAAGGTCAGCGCCAGCGCCAGCGACACCCACGGCAAGCTGCCGACCTGCCACACCTGCTGCGCCACGCCGATGGCAGCGAGACCGACCGCGACCCACTGCATGCGCCGCAGCCGTTCGCCAAGGATCACCATGCCCAACAGCACGTTGACCAGCGGATTGATGTAGTAACCCAGACTCGCCTCGAGCATGCGGCCGTTGTTCACCGACCAGACATAGGTCAGCCAGTTGGCCGCGATCAGCGTGCCGCTCAGGGCCAGAATCGCCAGGCGTTTTGGATTGTCGAGCAGCTCGCGCAGCCAGCCCGGGTGTTTCCATACCATCAGTAGCAACGCACCGAACAGCGCCGACCACAGCACCCGATGGATGATGATCTCGACGGCCGGGACTTCGGCGATGGCTTTGAAATAGATCGGGAACAGGCCCCAGATGATGTAGGCGCTCAGGCCCAGAATGTACCCGCGACGCGGGTTGGCGGCTTGCATGCAGAATCCTTGCTCAGGCAGCTGACAAAGGAGGGATTGTAAGGAGATTTGTCTGCAAGTGAGTTGTGAATTTGTGAACACCGGACAAATGTAGGAGTGAGCCTGCTCGCGATAGCGTCGGGTCAGCCAACATCAAAGTTGAATGTCCGTCCGCTATCGCGAGCAGGCTCGCTCCCACAGGGTTCAGGTTTGAATCAGAAAAGTTTCAGCGGCTCTTCATTCAGTGCCGCCAGCTGCTCACGCAACGCCAGCACCTGGTCGCCCCAATACCGCTCCGTGCCAAACCACGGAAAGCTGTGCGGGAATGCCGGGTCGTCCCAGCGCCGCGCCAGCCAGGCGCTGTAGTGCATCAGGCGCAGGGCGCGCAACGGTTCGATCAGTGCCAGTTCGCGCGGGTCGAAATCATGGAATTCGTTGTAGCCGTCCATCAATTCCGACAACTGCCCCAGACACTCCTGGCGATCGCCGGCAAGCATCATCCAGATGTCCTGCACCGCCGGGCCCATGCGGCAATCGTCGAGGTCGACGATGTGGAACATCTCGTCGCGGCACATCATGTTGCCGGGGTGGCAGTCGCCGTGCATGCGGATGTTCTGGTGCGGCGTGGCGGCGTAGACATCTTCGACGCGTTTGAGCAGGTCGCGGGCAACCGACTCGTACGCCGGCAGCAGGCTCTTGGGAATGAAATTGCCCTCAAGCAGGGTGTTCAGCGAGGCATGGCCGAAGTTTTGCACCGCGAGGGCTTCGCGGTGCTTGAACGGCTTGGTACCGCCCACCGCATGCATGCGCCCGAGCAACTGGCCGAGGCGATACAGCTGATCAAGGTTGCCCGGCTCCGGCGCACGGCCCCCACGGCGCGGGAACAGGGTGAAGCGGAAACCGGCGTGCTCATGCAGGGTTTCGCCGTTGTGGATCAGCGGCGCTACTACCGGGATGTCGATGTCGGCCAGTTCGAAAGTGAACTGGTGCTCTTCGAGGATGGCCTCGTTGGTCCAGCGCTGCGGACGATAGAACTTGGCAATCAGCGGCTCGGAGTCTTCGATACCGACCTGATACACACGGTTTTCGTAGCTGTTGAGCGCCAGAATGCGCGCGTCGCTGAGGAAACCGATGCTTTCAACGGCATCCAGGACGAGATCGGGGGTGAGGGTTTCAAACGGGTGGGCCATGCTGACTCCTGCGCGCAGCAGGCTGCTGCGTCCGGCCCGGCATGGTAGCGCAGATGGCAGCGCGAAGGGTGTTGGTGTCTGCCCGGGCCTCTTCGCGAGCAGGCTCGCTCCCACCTTGGAATGCGATTCCCTGTGGGAGCGAGCCTGCTCGCGAAAGCGGTTTATCAGGCGCCGACGATCCCGCCGTCTTCGCGGGTAATCGCCATCACCGAAGACCTTGGCTTGCCGTTGGGCAGGTGCTCGGGGAAGGTCGAACCACCGTTTTCGCCCGGATGCTGGATGCCGACAAACAGGGTTTTCTGATCCGGCGAGAAGCTGATTCCGGTCACTTCACAACCCACCGGCCCGACCATGAAACGGCGAATCTCACCGGTCGCAGGATCGGCGCAGAGCATCTGGTTGTTGCCCATCCCGGCGAAGTCGCCAGCGTTGCTCGAATCGCCGTCAGTGAGAATCCACAGGCGTCCGGCCTTGTCGAACCCCAGACCGTCGGGGCTGTTGAACATGTTCTGCGGGGTGATGTTGGATGAGCCACCCTTCGGCGTCCCGGCATGCACGCCCGGGTTGCCGGCGACCACAAACAGATCCCAGGCAAACGTCTTCGAGGCGTGATCGTTGCGGTCGGTACGCCAGCGCAGAATCTGCCCGTAAACGTTCTTCTCGCGCGGGTTTGGACCGCCCACCGGTTGCCCGTCTTCACCGCGCTTGGCGTTGTTGGTCAGGGTGCAATAAACCTGGCCGTCCTTGGGGCTGACGACGATCCACTCCGGGCGGTCCATGCGCGTTGCGCCAACCACGCTGGCGGCAAGGCGCGCGTGGATCAGCACTTCCGCCTGATCGGCAAACCCGCTGCTGGCGTCGATGCCGTTCTTGCCGTGGGTCAGTTCGATCCACTGGCCCCGGCCTTTCGGGTGATCAGGGTTGCGGTCGCCGGCATCGAATTTGGCTACATACAACGTGCCGTGATCGAGGATGTCGCGGTTGGCTTTCTGATTGCGATGGTTGATGCGGTCGCGGCTGACGAATTTGTAGATGAACTCGCCACGTTCGTCGTCGCCCATGTACACCACAGCGCGACCATCGTCGGTCTCGGCGAGTGCGGCGTTTTCATGCTTGAAGCGGCCCAGCGCGGTGCGTTTGACCGGAGTCGATTGCGGATCGAATGGGTCGATCTCGACCACCCAGCCGTGACGGTTGAGCTCGTTGGGGTTCTTGGCCATGTCGAAGCGCGGGTCGTGCGGGTGCCAGTTGATGTCCTTGCTGCTGGCGACAACGCCGTAGCGCTTTTGCGCGGCATCGAATTGCTGCTGGGCGTTGCTGCTGCCGAAGCAGTCGGTGAAGTTTTCTTCGCAGGTCAGGTAGGTGCCCCACGGCGTCTTGCCGTTGGCGCAGTTCTGGAAGGTGCCGAGGACTTTTTTGCCGTGCTTGTCGGCGGCGGTTTTCATCAAGTCGTGGCCGCGGGCCGGACCGCTGATGCGCAGCGGCGAGTTACCGTGAATCCGACGGTTGTAGCGCGAGCCCTGGACGAATTGCCACTGGCCGTTCTTGCGCTGCACTTCGATCACCGACACGCCTTCGCAGGCCAATGCCTTGCGCACGTCTTCAGCCGACTGCGGCATGCCGCCATGCGGATACAGGTAGCGGTAGTTGGTGTATTCGTTGTTGATCGCCATCAGCGCGCGGTTCTTGTCGTCCGGGAAGGCGAACAGGCTCATGCCGTCGTTGTTGTCGCCGAACTGCACTTCCTGTGCGGCAGCGGTGCCGTTACCGCTCGGATCGAAGGCTGGGCCGTTCTTGTGCAACGGCTGGCCCCAACTGATCAGCACCGAAGACTTGTAGCCCTTGGGCAGGCTGATGGCGTCGCTGGTCGCCGCCGGAATGCTCTCGAAACCGAGCAGGCGGCTGTTGCCGGCGCTGACGCTGGCGGCCATGACGCTGCGGCTCAACAGGTTGCCGCCGAGGAACATCGCCGCGCCGCACAATGCACCGGCGCTGATGAAACCGCGACGGCTGAGGCCGACCATTTTTTCCAGATCAGTGGATTGGTTTTCTTCTAATAGGCTCACATCAGGCTCCCTGCTTGGTTATGGGCAACACCTTAATGCGGGTCGATGACGCTTTTGTGGCAAGGACAAATCAGAGCGGCGTGCCGATCAGCACGTTGGACGGCGCGCATTGCACCTGCACCGCAGACCCCACGGCGAGTTGCTGGTTGCGCAAGTGCAGCGGTTCGGCCAAGGCGCAAAGTGTCTGGCCGTTGGGCAGGGAAATGCGCACCTCGCTGGGACCGTCCTCGGCATCGAGGATGGCTTCGATGGTGCCGCGCAGGACATTGTGTCCGGGCGTGGCCGGCTGATCGGCGCCGAGCAACTCAAGCCAGCCAGCCTTGATCAGCGCCATGACTTCGGTACCGACCTGCAATTCCAGATGCACGGTGCTGTCGTGGGTGATCTGTGCCTCCAGAGCAATGCCTTCTGCCAGTTCGAGGCGGATCAGATCGTTGCGCCCCTGCGGCTGAATGGCCGCGACCGTGCCATGCAGCTGATTGCGCGCGCTGGTCCTGAGCATCAGCCGCCCGAGCAGGTCGAGATCACTGGCGTCTTCCGCCGCTTCCAGCACCTGTGCCTGCAACGCCTGCAATTTCTGATACAGGCGCAGCACTCGCTCGCCCTCGCTGGACAATCTGGCGCCACCGCCACCCTTGCCGCCCACCACGCGCTCGACCAAGGGTTTCTGCGCCAGGTTGTTCAGCTCATCGATCGCATCCCACGCCGCCTTGTAACTGAGCCCCGCGCTCTTCGCCGCACGGGTGATCGAGCCTTGCTCGGCGATGTGTTGCAGCAGGGCAATGCGCTGCGGGCGGCGGACGATGTGCTGGGACAGCAGGGTGGGCAGGGACATGGCAGAACGCTTCTGGCTCGGGCGATGAAATGGACGTTGGCCACTTGCAACGCATGAGTCAAGCCTGACGCAAAGCCCCCTGTGGGAGCGAGCCTGCTCGCGAAAGCGGTTTGACCAACAACAGCTTTGTTGAATGTGATGCCCATTCGCGAGCAGGCTCGCTCCCACACGATATCTGTATTCGCTTCAGGTACCGGGTTTCGGCGTGCGGGCCAGGCAATACACATCGACCCGCGCCGCACCTGCATTCATCAGCAACCGCGCCAGCGCTTGAGCGGTCGCGCCCGTGGTCAGAACATCATCCACCAGCGCGCAATGGCGGCCACTGACCTGCGCGTCAGGCACCAGCGCAAAGGCATTGCGCAAATTGCGTTTGCGCGCCTTGGCGTCGAGATCCTGTTGGGCATCGGTGTCGATGACTCGCCGCAGCAGCTGTTCTTCGCACGGCAAATCCAGCGAAAAACTCAACCAGCGCGCGAGCATCGCCGCTTGATTGAATCCTCGCCGACGCAGTCGTTTATTCGCCAACGGCACCGGTAGCAACACATCGGGGCGCGGCAGGTCCTCGGCGAAGCGATGCTGCAGGTATTGGCCGAGAACGTCGGCGAGCAGGTGACCAAACGGCCATTTCGCGTTGTGTTTAAACCGTGTAATCAGACTGTCCACGGGGAAGCCATAAACCCAGGGCACGGCGACCTGTTCGAAGGCCGGAGGCTCTAGCAGGCATTCGCCGCAAGTCAGGCCATCCGCCGCCAGCGGCAAAGCGCAGGTCTGGCAGTGACTGCCGAGCCAGGGCAGCTCGGTTTCACAGGCCTCGCACATTGGCATTTGTGCTTCTGCGGGCTCATCGCACAGCAAACAGGCCTGTACGTTTTTTAAACAGATGTAAACCTGTCCTTGGTATTGCGGTTGACAGCGCATCGCTCTTCCTTAAATATGCCGAACATCCGTGTAGCGGCTGTGGGTATTCCGTTTCCCCCAGCGCCAGCCAAGCATAACCAAGGAATTGCCCATGAGCGCGAGCACCACCGCCACCCTGCGTCACGATTGGTCTCTGGCCGAAGTCAAAGCACTCTTCGTACAGCCATTCAACGACTTGCTGTTCCAGGCGCAAACGGTGCACCGCGCGCATTTCAACGCCAACCGCGTGCAGGTCTCGACACTGCTGTCGATCAAGACCGGCGCCTGCCCGGAAGACTGCAAGTACTGCCCGCAGTCCGGGCACTACAACACCGGTCTGGAAAAAGAAAAACTGATGGAAGTGCAGAAGGTCCTCGAAGAAGCGGCCCGCGCCAAAGCCATCGGTTCGACGCGATTCTGCATGGGCGCGGCGTGGAAACATCCGTCGGCCAAAGACATGCCGTATGTGTTGAAGATGGTTGAAGGAGTAAAAGCCCTCGGCCTGGAAACCTGCATGACCCTCGGCCGTCTCGATCAGGAGCAGACTGAAGCGCTGGCCAAGGCCGGTCTCGATTACTACAACCACAACCTCGACACCTCGCCGGAGTTCTACGGCAGCATCATCACCACCCGCACTTACAGCGAGCGCCTGCAGACGCTGGCCTATGTGCGCGAGTCGGGAATGAAAATCTGCTCCGGCGGCATTCTCGGCATGGGCGAATCGCTGGACGATCGCGCCAATCTGCTGATCCAGTTGGCCAACCTGCCGGAGCACCCGGAATCGGTGCCGATCAACATGCTGGTAAAAGTCGCCGGCACGCCGCTGGAAAACGCCGAAGACATCGACCCGTTCGACTTCATCCGCATGCTCGCCGTCGCGCGCATCCTCATGCCGCAATCCCACGTGCGCCTGTCCGCCGGTCGCGAAGCGATGAACGAGCAGATGCAGGCCCTGGCATTTTTCGCTGGCGCCAACTCGATTTTCTACGGCGACAAATTGCTCACCACCGCCAACCCGCAGGCGGACAAGGACATGCAGCTGTTCGCGCGCCTCGGTATCCAGCCTGAGGCTCGCGAAGAGCACGCGGATGAGGTGCACCAAGCGGCGATCGAGCAGGCGCTGGTGGAGCAGAAAAGCAGCGAGCAGTTCTATAACGCTGCCGTTTAAAAGCTGCACGGATTGCGCTGAAGGAATGCAAAACCCCTGTGGGAGCGAGCCTGCTCGCGAAAGCGGTTTGGCTGCGAATATCCATGTTGGATGTGACGCCCATTCGCGAGCAGGCTCGCTCCCACAGGGGATCTGTGTCATTTGAAAATCGAGGCCTGCATGTCTTTCGATCTCGCCGCACGCCTTGCTGCCCGTCGTGCCGACAACCTTTATCGCCAGCGCCCGCTGCTCGAATCGCCGCAAGGCCCGCAAGTCGTGGTCGACGGCCAACCGCTGCTCGCTTTCTGCAACAACGATTATCTGGGCCTGGCCAATCATCCGCAGGTGATCGAAGCCTGGCGCGCCGGTGCCGAGCGCTGGGGGGTCGGCGGTGGCGCGTCGCATCTGGTGATCGGCCACAGCAGCCCGCATCACGCACTGGAAGAAGCGCTCGCCGATCTGACCGGGCGCCCACGTGCGCTGCTGTTCACCACCGGCTACATGGCCAACCTCGGCGCGGTCACCGCGCTGGTCGGGCAGGGCGATACGGTGCTCGAAGACCGGCTCAATCATGCCTCGTTGCTGGACGCAGGCCTGTTGTCCGGCGCGCGTTTCAACCGCTATCTGCACAACGACGCCGAAAGCCTGGGCAAACGCCTGGAGAAAGCCACTGGCAACACACTGGTGGTGACCGATGGCGTATTCAGCATGGACGGTGACATCGCCAATTTGCCGGCACTGGCCCGCGCGGCCAAGGCCAAAGGCGCGTGGCTGATGGTCGACGATGCCCACGGCTTCGGCCCGTTGGGCGCCAACGGTGGCGGTATCGTCGAGCATTTCGGCTTGAGCCAGGACGATGTGCCGGTGCTGGTCGGCACCCTCGGCAAAGCCTTCGGCACCGCCGGGGCCTTTGTCGCTGGCAGCGAAGAGTTGATCGAAAGCCTGATCCAGTTCGCCCGCCCGTACATCTACACCACCAGCCAACCGCCGGCGCTGGCCTGCGCGACGCTGAAAAGCCTCGAGCTGTTGCGCAGTGAACACTGGCGCCGTGAGCATTTGCAGACACTGGTCCGCCAGTTCCGCCACGGCGCCGAGCAGATCGGGCTGGAGCTGATGGACAGCTTCACGCCGATCCAGCCGATCATGATCGGCGATGCCGGCCGCGCGGTGCGGCTGTCGCAAATGCTCCGCGAGCGCGGCTTGATGGTGACCGCAATTCGCCCACCGACCGTGCCGGCCGGCAGCGCGCGGTTGCGCGTCACGCTGACCGCCGCCCACAGCGAGGCGCAGGTGCAACAGTTGCTGGATGGGCTGGCAGATTGTTTCGCCCGATTGTCGTTGGAGCCAGGCCATGCGTAATCGTCTGATCCTGCTGCCCGGCTGGGGCCTCGGCGTGTCGCCGCTGGAACCGCTGGGCGCAGCATTGCGTGGCCTCGACGAACATCTGCAAGTCGAGATCGAACCGCTGCCGGAGCTGGACTCCGCTGATCTTGAAGACTGGCTCGACGAACTCGATGCGCGCATTCCGCAGGAAGTCTGGCTTGGTGGCTGGTCTCTGGGCGGCATGCTCGCCAGCGAACTGGCGGCACGACGCGGCGAGGCGTGCTGCGGGCTGCTGACGCTGGCGAGCAACCCTGCGTTTGTCGCCCATGAGCAGTGGCCGAGCGCGATGCCTGGCGAGACCTTCGATGCGTTTCTTGCCGGTTGCCAGGCCGATCCGCGTACCACGCTCAAGCGCTTCTCTCTTTTATGTGCGCAAGGTTCACCAGACCCGCGCGGCTTGTCGCGCTTGCTGCTCGCTGGCGCGCCGGCAACCGCGCCGGCCGCGCTGATGGCAGGGCTGGAGCTGCTTGCGCAACTGGACACACGCCAGGCGTTGCAGGGGTTTCGCGGCCCGCAGTTTCATCTGTTCGGCGGACAGGACGCGCTGGTCCCGGCGGAAGCGGCCGGCGCATTGTTCGCGCTATTGCCGGATATCGAAATTGGTCTGATCGAACAGGCCAGCCATGCTTTTCTGCTGGAAGACCCGCATGGAGTCGCGGGCGCGATCCAGGCTTTTCTACATGAGTGCGCTGATGACTGACCTGTCCCTTGTGCTGCCTGGGGGCTTGCCCGACAAGCGCCAGGTGGCGGCGTCTTTTTCCCGCGCTGCGGCCAGTTACGACAGTGTCGCGGAGTTTCAGCGTGACGTCGGCACGCAGCTGCTTGAGCGTTTGCCTGGGAGTTTCATGCCGTCGCGGTGGCTCGATCTCGGTTGCGGCACCGGCTATTTCACTCGCGCGCTGGCCTCGCGTTTCACCCAGGGCAGCGGTGTCGCGCTGGACATCGCCGAGGGCATGCTCAATCACGCACGGCCGCTGGGTGGCGCTGAGCATTTCATTGCCGGCGATGCCGAAAGGCTGCCGTTGCAGGACGCGAGCTTTGATCTGATTTTCTCCAGCCTTGCAGTGCAGTGGTGCGCCGACTTCGAGGCGGTGCTCAGCGAAGCCTTGCGCGTGCTTAAACCGGGCGGGATTTTTGCGTTTGCTAGTCTCTGTACAGGGACGCTGTTCGAGTTGCGTGAGAGTTGGCAGCAGGTCGACGGGCTGGTGCACGTCAATCGCTTCCGCGAGTTCGCCCGCTATGAACAGTTATGTGCCGGCAGTGGCATGCGCATTTTGGCGCTGGAGAATCAGCCGCACGTGTTGCATTACCCGGATGTGCGCAGCCTGACCCATGAGCTGAAGGCGTTGGGCGCACACAATCTGAATCCCGGCCGGCCGGGCGGTTTGACCGGACGGGCGCGGATTCTCGGGCTGATCGACGCGTACGAGCGGTTCCGTCAGGCGTCGGGGCTGCCGGCAACGTATCAGGTGGTATACGCCGTGTTGGAGAAACCTCTATGAGCGCAGCCTATTTCGTCACCGGTACCGACACCGATGTCGGCAAAACCACCGTTGCTGCCGGATTGCTCCATGCGGCGCGGTCGGCAGGCTTGAGCACGGCGGCGGGCAAACCGGTGGCATCGGGTTGCGACGTCACGCCCAAGGGCTTGCGCAATTCCGACGCCCTGGCGCTGCTGGCCGAATGTTCGTTGCCGCTGACTTATCAACAGGTCAACCCGGTGGCGTTCGAGCCAGCGATCGCTCCGCATCTGGCGGCGCGCGAAGCAGGAGTGGCGCTGACGGTGCAATCGCTGCTGGCGCCGATGCGCGGGATTCTGGCGATGAACGCCGATTTCACCCTGATCGAAGGCGCGGGCGGCTGGCGGGTGCCGTTGGCGGATCAGGACAATCTCTCGGACCTGGCGATTGCGCTGAAGCTGCCGGTGATTCTGGTGGTGGGCGTGAGGCTGGGGTGCATCAGTCATGCGTTGCTGACCGCCGAGGCGATTGCCCGCGATGGTCTGCAATTGGCGGGGTGGGTGGCGAATATCATCGATCCGAAAACTTCGCGGCTGGAGGAAAACCTCGCGACCCTGGCCGAGCGCATCCCCGCGCCGTGCTTGGGCCGGGTGCCGAAACTCAAGGCGTTGAGCGCCGAAGCGGTGGCCGAGCATTTGCAACTGGATTTGCTCGATTAAGTTTCTCGCTATGAACAGGCACTGTGCCATTAGTGTTTTTGACGGGCGTTTTGCCGGCGCGTCTGCTTCAATGGCGAGCATTGATCCTTTGCAGGGATGAGAGTGACTATGGAAATCTCCGGCAACACAGCTTTTTATGCGGGGCTGAGCTCGATTCAGTCCGGGCAGAACCGCGTCGATCAGGCCGCCAGCCAGATCGCCAACAACACTATCGAACGTTCGGTGACCAGCCAGTCGTCCGAAGTGCAGGTAAATCGCCTGCGCGGTGTGGATCGCGCACAAGAATCGGACCTGACGAGCAATATCGTCGAGCTGTCGCAGGGCAAGATCCAGGCAGAGTTGGGTGTGAAGGTGGCCAAGGCATCCGACGAAGTGCTCGGGACGATCATCGATACCTTCGCCTGATCGAATTTGTTGTAGACCCCGAAACGCCGCGCCCTGTCGCGGCGTTTTTCGTTTAAGTCCTTCTTGCTCAACTAATCTTTTTACAACGCCCGTGGCTTACGTGAAGTCGCGGCGATTTCCAGTTTCCGGCATTTGGAGAACGTGATGACGAACGGCAAAAGAACGATGCTTGACAAGATTTCGGCGTAAACGTATGTTTCAAACAACTGTTTGACCGTCACAACAACTCAACACGGTCGTTCATTCCCGGTTACATCAGCAGAGGTTTATCGCTATGCCTGACTACAAGGCCCCCTTGCGTGATATTCGCTTCGTTCGTGACGAACTGCTCGGCTACGAAGCGCACTATCAGAGCCTGCCAGCGTGCGCAGACGCCACGCCGGACATGGTTGACGCCATCCTCGAGGAAGGCGCCAAGTTTTGTGAGCAGGTACTGGCGCCGCTGAACCGCGTGGGCGACATCGAAGGCTGCACCTGGAGCGAGTCCGGCGTGAAAACCCCGACTGGCTTCAAAGAGGCGTACAAGCAATTCGTCGAAGGCGGCTGGCCAAGCCTGGCGCACGACGTCGAGCACGGCGGTCAGGGCCTGCCTGAGTCGCTGGGTCTGGCGGTGAGCGAAATGGTCGGCGAAGCCAACTGGTCTTGGGGCATGTACCTGGGTCTGTCGCACGGTGCGATGAACACCATCTCCGAGCACGGCACCCCAGAGCAGCAGGAAGCCTATCTGACCAAACTGGTCTCCGGCGAATGGACCGGCACCATGTGCCTGACCGAACCGCACTGCGGCACCGACCTGGGCATGCTGCGCACCAAGGCCGAGCCTCAGGCCGACGGTTCCTACAAAGTTTCCGGCACCAAGATCTTCATCTCGGCCGGTGAACACGACATGGCCGACAACATCGTCCACATCGTACTGGCCCGCCTGCCCGATGCACCGGCTGGCACCAAAGGCATCTCGCTGTTCATCGTTCCAAAGTTCCTGCCAAACGCCGATGGCACCATTGGCGCGCGCAACGCAGTGAGCTGCGGTTCGCTGGAACACAAGATGGGCATCCACGGCAACGCCACCTGCGTGATGAACTTCGATGGCGCCACTGGTTACCTGATCGGCCCGGCGAACAAAGGTCTGAACTGCATGTTCACCTTTATGAACACCGCTCGCCTCGGTACCGCACTGCAAGGTCTGGCTCACGCCGAAATCGGCTTCCAGGGCGGTCTGAAATACGCTCGTGATCGCCTGCAAATGCGCTCGCTGACTGGCCCGAAAGCGCCGGACAAAGCCGCTGACCCGATCATCGTCCACCCGGACGTGCGCCGTATGCTGTTGACCATGAAGGCGTTCGCCGAAGGCAACCGCGCGATGGTCTACTTCACTGCGAAGCAGGTCGACATCGTCAAATACGGCGTCGATGAAGAAGAGAAGAAGAAGGCCGACGCACTGCTGGCGTTCATGACCCCGATCGCCAAAGCGTTCATGACCGAAGTCGGTTTCGAAGCCGCCAACCACGGCGTGCAGATCTACGGCGGCCACGGTTTCATCGCCGAGTGGGGCATGGAGCAGAACGTTCGCGACAGCCGCATTTCGATGCTGTACGAAGGCACCACCGGCATCCAGGCCCTCGACCTGCTCGGCCGCAAAGTGCTGATGACTCAAGGCGAGGCTCTGAAAGGCTTCACCAAGATCGTCCACAAGTTCTGCCAGACCAACGAAGGCAACGAAGCCGTCCAGGAATTCGTCGCGCCGCTGGCTGCACTGAACAAGGAATGGGGCGAGCTGACCATGAAGGTCGGTATGGCTGCCATGAAAGATCGCGAAGAAGTCGGCGCGGCCTCCGTGGATTACCTGATGTACTCCGGTTATGCCTGCCTGGCTTACTTCTGGGCAGACATGGCACGTCTGGCTGCGGAAAAACTGGCTGCCGGCACCAGCGACGAGGCGTTCTACACCGCCAAGCTGCAAACCGCGCGCTTCTACTTCCAGCGCATCCTGCCGCGTACCCGTACGCACGTGGCCACTATGCTGTCGGGTGCTGGCAACCTGATGGACATGAAAGAAGAAGACTTCGCACTGGGCTACTAAGCCTTAACGCAGTCTGACGAAAACCGCTGCTCCCGTTAGGGGGCAGCGGTTTTTTTGTTTGTGGATCGCTCAGATAGTCGAGCTTCCGGCCGTTACAGAGACCGTGTGTGATCTGGATCACATTGTATGGGCTTGGCCGCACTTTGCAGGCACAATGCCATCTCTTTGCTATGACGGGTCGGAGCTTACCCTTGCCGCGTTCTTCCGCTGTACGTTTCAGCCATTTCCTGCCATCACTGCTGTTATTGCTTGCGGGGCTGGCGGCTGCGTACGTCAAAGACCTCAGTGTATTCTTCACGTCACTGTTCAACGTCCTGCCGACATTGGTTCTGCTCCTCGGTGGCGCGTATTGCGCGGTGTACCGACGTCAGCGCGAACTGTTTCTGATGCTGACGGTGTACATCGCCTACTTTCTGCTGGACACCCAGACAGATTTCTACCGCGACAACGGCAAGGTCCGCGAAGACGCTGCGGTGGTGTTTCATCTGGTCTGCCTGCTGCTGCCGTTGTTGTTCGGATTATTCGCCGCATGGCAGGAACGTACCCATCTGTTTCAGGACATGGTCGCGCGCTTTGCCGTGCTGCTGGCATTTGGCAGCGTGGCGCTGGGACTGGAGCAAAGTTACCCACAGGCGCTGCTGCTGTGGTTGTCGGAGATCCGCTGGCCGGCGCTGCATGGGGCATGGATGAGTCTCATCCAGTTGTCCTATCCGGTGTTCATCTCGGCCTTCCTGCTTCTGGCCTGGCAATACTGGCGCAACCCGCGCCCTTTGCACGCGGCGCAACTGGTTGGCTTGCTCGGTGTGTTCTGGATGCTGCCGAAGACCTTCATTCTGCCGTTCACCCTGAACATCATGTGCAGCCAGGTGATGCTGATGATCGCCGCCGCCGTTGCGCATGAGGCTTACCAAATGGCCTTCCGCGACGAGCTCACCGGCCTGCCGGGACGACGTGCGCTCAACGAACGTATGCAGCGACTGGGGCGCAACTATGTGCTGGCGATGAGCGACGTCGATCATTTCAAGAAATTCAACGACACCCATGGCCACGATGTCGGTGACCAGGTGCTGCGCCTGGTCGCCAGCAAACTGTCGAAAATCAGCGGTGGCGGTAGGGCGTATCGCTACGGCGGTGAGGAATTTGCCTTGGTGTTCGCAGGCAAGACCCTTGAGGAGTGCATGCCGCACCTGGAAGTGATCCGTGAATCGATTGCGTCTTACAGCATTCAGTTACGCAACCAGGAAAACCGCCCGCAGGATGATCAGCAAGGTCGCCAGCGCCGTAGCGGTTCTGGGGCTTCGGCGGTGTCGGTGACGGTGAGTATCGGCGTCGCCGAACGTGTCGAGCAGCGCACCCCTGAAGAAGTGCTCAAGTCCGCCGACCAGGCGTTGTACAGCGCCAAGGGCGCCGGGCGTAACTGCGTCATGGCGTTCGGGCAGAACCGCCGTGGCGCGGTGCGCATGGACGCTGCTGCGGGTTGAGTGATGACGGCGCATTCAGCGCCTGCACAGTGATTGTCGCGCGTGGTGGCCAGCAGTAGGTTGAACAAATCTGCTGACGGAGAAGCCACTATGCCCGAGTACAAAGCTCCCCTGCGCGACATGCGCTTTCTGATCGATCACGTCTTCGACTTCCATACCAACTACGCCAATCTCGGCGCGCATGACGCCAGCCCGGACATGATCAGCGCGATCCTCGAAGAAGGCGCGAAGTTCTGCGAGAACGTGCTGGCCCCGCTCAATCGCAGCGGCGATGAAGAGGGCTGCCATTTCGACAACGGCGTGGTGACAACGCCTACAGGCTTCAAGCAGGCCTTCGCACAATATGTCGAGGGCGGCTGGCATGGATTGGCGGCCGATCCGGCTTACGGTGGCCAAGGGTTGCCGAGTTCGCTGGGGCTGGTGATCAGCGAGATGGTCGGCTCCAGCAACACGTCCTGGGGCATGTACCCCGGCCTGACCCACGGCGCGATGTCGGCGATCCACGCCCACGGTACCGCCGAGCAGAAAGACACCTATCTGAGTAAACTCACCGCTGGCCAGTGGACCGGCACCATGTGCCTGACCGAAGCGCACTGCGGCACTGATCTGGGCATCATCAAGACCCGCGCGGTGCCACGGGCCGACGGCAGCTACGCGATCACCGGCAGCAAGATTTTCATTTCCGCCGGCGAGCATGACCTGAGCGACAACATCATCCATCTGGTCCTCGGCCAAGCTGCCGGACGCACCGGCCGGAACCAAGGGCATTTCCCTGTTTATCGTGCCCAAGTTCCTGCCCGATGCAGCAGGCGAAGCGGGAGAGCGCAATGGCGTTTCCTGCGGCTCGATCGAGCACAAGATGGGCATCAAGGCTTCAGCCACCTGCGTGCTGAATTTCGATGCCGCCACGGGTTACCTGATCGGCGAGCCGAACAAGGGCCTCAACTGCATGTTCACCATGATGAACCACGCGCGGCTTGGTACTGGCATGCAGGGTCTGTGTCTGGGCGAGGCGAGTTTTCAGGGTGCGATCAAGTACGCCAACGACCGCCTACAGATGCGCGCGCTGACCGGCGCCAAGGCCCCGGAAAAACCTGCCGATCCGATCATCGTCCACCCCGATGTGCGGCGCATGTTGCTGACCATGAAAGCCTTCAACGAAGGCAACCGCGCGCTGACCTATTTCACCGCGCAGATGCTCGACGTCGCGCACCTGAGCAGCGACGCCGAGGCGCGTCAGGAGGCCGAAGACCTGTTGGCGTTCCTCACGCCGATCTGCAAGGCCTTCATGACCGACACCGGGCTGGAAGTGACCAACCACGGCATGCAGGTGTTTGGCGGCCACGGCTTCATTCGTGAGTGGGGCATGGAGCAACTGGTGCGCGATTGCCGGATTGCGCCGATCTACGAAGGCACCAATGGCATTCAGGCGCTGGACCTGCTCGGGCGCAAGGTGCTGGGCAGTCAGGGCAAGCTGCTGCGCGGCTTTACCAAAATCGTCCACAAGTTCTGCGCAGCGAACGCCGACCACGCGCAATTGGGCCGCTTCGTCGCGCAACTCAACGGGCTCAACGAACAGTGGGGCGACCTGACCATGAAGGTCGGCATGGCGGCCATGAAGAACCCGGACGAAGTCGGCGCCGCATCGGTGGATTACCTGATGTACAGCGGATACATCATCCTGGGCTACCTGTGGCTGCGCATGGCGTTGGTGGCCCAGGCACAGCTGGAGGCGGGCGAGGGTGAGGCTGATTTCCTCAAGGGCAAACTGGCGACGTGCGAGTTCTACTTCAAGCGCTTGCTGCCGCGTACGGCTGCGCATCAGGCGGCGATCGAGGCGGGGAGTGATTGTTTGATGAATTTGCCGGCGCAGGCGTTTGCTTTGTAGGGCAGATCGAAAGATCGCGGCGATCTTTTTCCGGTGACCAGAAATAACAAATCAGTCACCGGTTGACCCTATGTGTCGCAAAAGTTGTTGAGGTACACTCCGGATCAACGAAAACATCATTCCACGAACCACCTGTTTAGATCTTGCGAGGTTTGCCATGGCTGACTACAAAGCGCCGCTGCGCGATATGCGCTTCGTCCTCAATGAAGTGTTCGAAGTCGCCAAACTCTGGGCCGAGCTGCCGGCGCTGGCCGAGACCGTCGACGCCGAAACCGTTGAAGCGATTCTCGAAGAGGCCGGCAAGGTCACCAGCAAAAGCATCGCGCCACTGAGCCGTGCCGCTGACGAGGAAGGTTGCCATTGGGCGGACGGTGCCGTCACCACGCCGGCCGGTTTCCCACAGGCCTATCAGACTTATGCTGAAGGCGGTTGGGTCGGTGTTGGCGGCGATCCGGCCTACGGCGGCATGGGCATGCCCAAAGCCGTGTCGGCGCAGGTCGAAGAAATGGTCAACTCCGCCAGCCTCGCGTTCGGTCTGTATCCGATGCTGACCGCCGGCGCCTGCCTGTCGATCAATGCCCACGCCAGTGAAGAACTGAAAGCTGCGTACCTGCCGAACATGTACGCCGGCATCTGGGCCGGTTCCATGTGCCTGACCGAGCCGCACGCCGGCACCGATCTGGGGATCATTCGCACCAAAGCCGAACCTCAGGCCGATGGTTCCTACAAGGTCAGCGGCACCAAGATCTTCATCACCGGCGGCGAGCACGACCTCACCGAAAACATCATTCACCTGGTACTGGCCAAGCTGCCGGACGCGCCGGCCGGTCCAAAAGGTATTTCGCTGTTCCTGGTGCCGAAGTTCATGGTCAATGCCGACGGCAGCCTCGGTGCGCGTAACCCGGCCAACTGCGGTTCGATCGAGCACAAGATGGGCATTCAGGCCTCGGCGACCTGCGTGATGAACTTCGACGAAGCCGTGGGTTATCTGGTCGGCGAGCCGAACAAAGGCCTGGCGGCGATGTTCACCATGATGAACTACGAGCGCCTGGGTGTTGGTATTCAAGGCCTGGCCACGGGCGAGCGCTCTTATCAGAACGCTGTTGAATACGCGCGCGATCGTCTGCAGAGTCGTTCGCCGACCGGTGCGCAGAACAAGGACAAAGTCGCCGACCCGATCATCGTCCATCCGGACGTGCGACGCATGCTGCTGACCATGAAAGCCTCGAACGAAGGCGGCCGTGCGTTCTCCACGTATGTGGCGATGCAACTGGACACCGCCAAGTTCAGTGAAGACGCGACCACCCGCAAGCGCGCGGAAGATCTGGTGGCGTTGCTGACGCCGGTAGCGAAAGCCTTTCTGACCGACCTGGGTCTGGAAACCACTGTCCACGGCCAGCAGATTTTCGGCGGCCACGGCTACATCCGCGAGTGGGGCCAGGAGCAACTGGTGCGTGACGTGCGCATCACCCAGATCTACGAAGGCACCAACGGTATTCAGGCGCTGGACCTGGTCGGGCGCAAGATCGTTGGCAGTGGCGGCGCGTTCTACCAGCTGTTCGCTGACGAGATCCGCCATTTCACCGCAACCGCCAGTGCTGATCTGGGCGAGTTCACCAAGCCGTTGAACGATGCCGTCGACACCCTCGACGAGTTGACCGCGTGGCTGCTGGACCGGGCGAAAAACAATCCGAACGAAATCGGCGCGGCCTCGGTCGAATATTTGCAAGCGTTCGGCTACACCGCTTACGCCTACATGTGGGCGTTGATGGCCAAAGCCGCGCTGGGCAAGGAAGCGCAGGAGGATTTCTACGCGAGCAAGCTGGGCACCGCGCGCTTCTATTTCGCCCGTCTGCTGCCGCGTATCCACTCGTTGAGCGCGTCGGTCAAGGCCGGTAGCGAGTCGCTGTTCCTGCTGGATGCGGCACAGTTTTGATCCTGTAGACGTCATGTAAGCATTTGCTTACGTGACGTGCTGCTGTTCTCCCATATCCGTATATTGGATCCACGGCTAATCTACATTTCATGGACGTCGCGCAGGAAGCGCAAAGTAAACAACACGGACACGTAGGATTCTGCCAGGGTGGCGGAGTGAAATGGATGTCAGGGAAACAGTCTGCAAAGCCCCGCTTCGGCGGGGTTTTCTTTTGCCTGAAGAAAAGTTTCAGGCGAGCGGATCAAGGGGCGGCTTCGTTTCGCGGTCGATCACCTCTTCAAGCAATGTCCGCAGCAATGCCAACGAGGCCTGCTGGCGTTGCACATCACGGCACACCAGGCCAACTTGCAACGGCACCCGTGGTTCGCTCAGCGGTTTCCATAGCAGATCTTCATCGTCATATTCCTTTTGCGAACGTCCCGGCAGCACCGTTGCCAGCCTGGTGTGCGGCAGGCTGTCGAGAATCCCCAGCATAGTGTTCAGCTCGGCCTGCACCTGCGGGCGTCGTCCGAGGCTGGTCAGTTGTGCCTGCCAGATCTGTCGGATCTGGAACTCTTCGCCGAGCAGCAACATGGGCAGCTCTGCAGCCTGGCGCATCGAGACCTTCTTGAACTCGCGCAAGGGATGGTCCGCCGGGATCACCAGCGTCAGTTCGTCTTCATACAGCAACACCCCGTGCAGACCGGGTTGGCGCGGCGGCAGATAGCTGATGCCGATGTCCAGCGAACCATTGAGCAGACGCCGCTCGATTTCCAGCCCCGTAAGTTCATAGATCTGCACCACCAGATGCGGCTGCGCCTTGCGCACACGCTCGAGCATTTGCGGCACGAGGCTGGTGTGCACCGTTTGCAACACACCGATCGCCAGGGTGCGCAACGCCTGCCCCTTGAAATTACCCAATGCCTCGCGTGCCCGCTGCAAGCCATCGAGCAATGGCAACGCGTGGTTGTACAGCGTATGCGCAGCGAGGGTCGGCAGCAGGCGTTTACTGCTGCGTTCGAACAAGGTGACGTCGAGATTCTGCTCCAACTGACGGATCTGTTGCGACAGCGCCGGTTGCGAGATCGACAAGCGCTCAGCCGCACGGCCGACATGGCCTTCTTCGTAGACCGCGACGAAATAACGCAGTTGTTTGAAATCCATAAGTAGCGCTTATCGAAATGGCTGAAAAATCGAAATGGCCTGAAGCCGTTTGCGCGCCTAGTCTAACCGCATTCACAAGGCTTGCAGGGCCAGAAAGCGTGACGAATTCAATTTGCTTCGTTCGTGATTACATAGGCAGTTCAAAAACCTCCAGCGAGGTTTTTCCGCATGAATCTGTTCAGTTTGCGGCGCCAGACGCCGAGTCTGGATGACCTCTGCTTCGAGGCGGGGCCATCCGCTATGACCGACCATCTCAATGCCCAACGCCTGATGCCCAGCGTCGATCGGCCGCAACAAGTGTTCGTTCGCGGCCAGGGTTCATGGCTATGGGACAGCAACGATCGCGCCTACCTCGACTTTTCCCAGGCCGGCGGCGCCAACAGCCTTGGCCACAGCCCCACGGCGCTGGTCAAAGCCATCGCCAATCAGGCCCAGGCGCTGATCAATCCAGGCTGCAATCTGCACAATCGCGGCATGCTCAGCCTCGCCGAGCGTCTGTGCGCCAGCACGTCCAGCGAACAGGCGTATCTGCTCAACAGTGGCAGCGAGGCTTGTGAGGCGGCGATCAAACTGGCGCGCAAATGGGGGCAGCTGCATCGCGGCGGCGCCTCGCGGATCATCATGGCTGAGCAGGGTTGTCATGGCCGCAGTCTGGCGACGATTGATCGAGTGCCATTCAACGACCTGCCGGCGCTGCATGCGGCGGTGGACGCGCAGACCGTGGCGATCATGCTGGAGCCGATCCAGAGCGACGCCGGGGTCATTCCGGCGACCGAGCATTACCTCAAAGGGGTCGAGCGACTGTGTCGTGACCTGGGCATTCTGCTGATTCTCGACGAAGTGCAGACCGGTATCGGCCGCTGCGGCAGCTTGCTCGCCGAACAGTCCTACGGCATTCGCGCCGATATCGTCGTGCTCGGCAAAGGCCTTGGCGGCGGCTTGCCATTGGCGGCTTTGCTGGCGCGGGGCACGGCCTGCTGTTTCGGCGTTGGCGAATTGTGCGGCACTCATCACGGTAATGCACTAATGACGGCGGCCGGTCTGGTAGTGCTCGACAGCATCCATGACCGCAGCTTTCTCCAGCAGGTTAACGACAGCGGCCAGCATTTGCGCGAAGGCCTTGCGCGACTGGCGCACCGCTACCGCCACGGCGAGTTGCGCGGCCAAGGCCTGTTTTACGGGTTGACGCTGTCCGAGGAATGCGCCGACGCCGTCGTCCATGCCGCACTTCACGAAGGCCTGATATTGAACGCCGCGCAGCCTGACTGCCTGCGCTTCACCCCGGCCCTCACTGTCAGCAAAGCCAACATCGACGAAATGCTTCTGCGCTTGGGCCGCGCCTTCTCGCGAGTGCGCACCGCCCAAGTGCAATGTCGCAAGGGCATTGCCGTGTGAGCTGAGCAGCCCCAACCGATTACTCGAACCGTCTCGCGGTATAACGCACGCCCCACGCCTGATTCTTTTGGCGTGGGGCGTTTTTTTGTGGTGCTGGCGATCAAATAGCAAGCGTAATGAACCCTGACGAACGGCGCAGGTCGATTAGCTTGTATGGCTCAAGTGAGCCAACCCCCATTCAGGAGCTGCCCCATGGATTTCATTCGTATCATCATCGCTATTCTGTTGCCGCCACTGGGCGTGTTTCTGCAGGTCGGGTTTGGCGGGGCGTTCTGGCTGAACATTCTGCTGACGCTGTGCGGCTACATTCCAGGGATCGTGCATGCGGTGTATATCATCGCCAAGCGTTGAGTCCAGTGGCGTCTGATCAATAGCTATCGCGGGCAAGCCCGCTCCCACAGTGTTATGAGTGATCACAATTTTTGTGTACACCAAATAACCTGTGGGAGCGGGCTTGCCCGCGATTGGAGCTACGCAGTCTCAAAGTGAGGGCTCAGTCAGTTAGCCCCATCACCCGCCGATAAAACGTCCACTCCTGCTCCAGCGCATGTGCCTGGTTGGCCGCGCGGCGGAAGCCGTGCCGTTCGTCAGGGTAGTAATGCGCTTGGACCGGGACGCCGTTGTGCTCCAGCGCCGCGACCATGTCGCGGGTCTGTTGCGGCACGACCACCGCGTCCAGTTCACCTTGAAAGAAAATCACCGGCACGCGAATGTTGTCTGCGTGCAGCAGTGGCGTGCGGGAGGCATAGCGTTCGGCATCTCCTTCGGGATCGCCGATCAGCCAATCCAGATAATCGCCCTCGAACTTGTGCGTGGCCCGGGCCAGCGCGACCGGGTCGCTGACGCCATAGAGGCTGGCGCCCGCGCGGAAAACCTGCCTGAACGCCAGTGCACACAATGTGGTGTAACCACCTGCACTGCCACCGCGAATGAACGCGCGGTCGCCATCGATCAAACCTTGGTCAGCGAGATAAGTCACCACCGCGCAGGCATCCTCGACATCCACCTCGCCCCAGCGCAGATGCAGCGCTTGCCGATATTCGCGACCATAGCCACTGCTGCCGCGATAGTTGAGGTCGGCGACAGCAAAGCCGCGCTGGGTCCAGTACTGGATACGCGGATCGAGGATCGGATAGCACGCCGATGTCGGGCCGCCGTGGATAAACACCACCAGCGGAGGTTTCGCTTCACCGCTCATGGCCGGGTAAAAGAAACCGTGCGCCTCGCCGGAGCCGCTCGGATAACGCAAGGTCTGCGGACGGCTGATGCGTTCGGCAGGCAATGGAGCCACGCCGCCAGCGAGGATTTTCACGGCATGCGACACACGATCAATGGCGATCACTGCCGACGGGCTGGTCGGCGATGCAGCGATGCAATAGATGAATTGTTGATCCATCGCCAAGTGGCGGAAGCGGCTGTAGTCACCGCTGAAATCTTCACTTCCAAGGGCCAGGCGACCGAAACCACCCTCGCTCCAACTGGCTAAAAATTGATCACCGACAGGCAGCCACGTGCAGCCGCCTAGCTGCCACGGCGCGGGCGCGTGATCGGCCTCGGCACTCGGTAGCGCGTGCAAGCCATCAGACGTTTCGCCCCACGGCTGCCAGTAGCCGCCACGGTCCGTCAGGCAACAGAGCCGCCCATCAGCGTCGAATCGCGGCTGCTGGATCGACTCCTCCATCTGCTCACCGGCAGCACAGCGAGGCGCAGAAAAATCGCCTTGCGCGACCATCAACCGGGTCGAGGTCCACGGCTGATGCGGGCGACTCCACTCGATCCACGCCAGCCGCTGGCCATCGGGGCTGAGCGTTGGCGACGCATAGAAATCCGCACCTTCGGCCAGCACCTGTCGCGTACCGGTCGCCAGATCGATCGCCACCAGGCGATGTCGATCCTGCTGCTCTTCGACCGCCAACACCCGGCCAGCGGCGAATTGCAGATCGCCGTAGCGGCAGTCAGTCGACGTCAGCGCGACCGGCTCGCCATCCAGCGCCTGCCGATACATCTGCTGATCCGCTTCATTGACGAAAACCACCCCGTCAGGCGTCAGACAAAACGCACCACCGCCATATTCGTACACGCGGCTACGCACGCTGAAGCCGTCCGGCGTCAGACTTTTCGCTGCGCCATCGCGCCAATGCCAGATCCGGCATGCGGCATCCTCGGGGCGGTATTCATTCCAGAACACACCATGGGCGCCGAGCTGCAGTTCGGCGAAGTCGGTTCCGGCGGCGACGGCCTGGGCGGCGCTGAAAGGCTCAGCCCTTGGCGATGAGGCGTGAGTTTCGTTCATTGCGAAAGGCCAATTGTTCGATGGTTTGAGTGGCGGTCTCGGCTTCTTCGCGGGCCTTGAGGATCACGCCGTGATGTTCGGACTTGCTGCACACCGGGTCGGCATTACTGGCGTCGCCGGTGAGCATGAACGCCTGGCAGCGGCAGCCGCCGAAGTCTTTTTCTTTCTCGTCGCAAGAGCGGCACGGCTCGGGCATCCAGTCGTAATCGCGAAAACGGTTGAAGCCGAACGAGTCATACCAGATGTGTTGCATGCTGTGATCGCGCACGTTGGGAAACTGCACCGGCATCTGGCGGGCACCATGGCAGGGCAGGGCGGTGCCGTCCGGGGTGACGGTCAGGAAGATGCTGCCCCAGCCGTTCATGCAGGCTTTCGGGCGTTCTTCGTAATAGTCCGGAGTGACGAAAATCAGCTTGCACGGATGCCCTTCGGCTTCCAGCCTGGCCCGGTATTCGTTGGTGATGCGTTCGGCGCGCACCAGTTGCACCTTGGTCGGCAGCAGGCCAACACGGTTGAGCTGCGCCCAGCCGTAGAACTGGCAAGTGGCGAGTTCGACGAAGTCGGCCTCCAGCGCAATGCACAGTTCGATAATGCGGTCGATCTTGTCGATGTTGTGCCGATGGGTGACGAAGTTCAGCACCATCGGATAACCGTGGGCCTTGACTGCGCGAGCCATTTCCAGCTTTTGCGCAAAGGCCTTTTTCGAACCGGCGAGCAGGTTGTTCACTTGCTCGTCGCTGGCCTGAAAACTGATCTGGATGTGATCGAGCCCGGCCTTTTTGAAGTCGCTGATTTTCTGCTCGGTCAGGCCAATGCCGGAGGTGATCAGGTTGGTGTAGAAACCCAGCTGCCGCGCTTCATGGATCAGTTCGGCCAAGTCCTGACGCACCAGCGGTTCGCCCCCGGAAAAGCCCAATTGCGCCGCGCCCATCTCCCGCGCTTCGCGGAACACCTTGATCCATTGCTCGGTGGTCAGCTCTTTGCCCTGCTCGGCGAAATCCAGTGGGTTCGAGCAATACGGGCATTGCAGCGGGCAGCGGTAGGTCAGCTCGGCGAGCAACCAAAGGGGCAGGCCGACTTCAGGTTTCGGCGGTACTTGCACTGACGAATCAGGCAAGTTCGATCCAGTGCTGCGCACGGGCAACCTCCATGAATTGCTCGATGTCGTCACCGAGCTCGGGCACGCCGGGGAACTGCTCGTCGAGTTTGGCAATGATCGCCGCGACATCGCGTTCACTATCAATCAAGCCGCCGATCAGTGCGGCGCTGTCGTTGAGTTTGATCATGCCTTCAGGGTAGAGCAGCACGTGACCCTTTTGCGCCGGCTCGTATTGGAAGCGATAGCCCGGGCGCCAGCTCGGCACTTTGCTGCGGTCGAAACTCATAAGATGATTCCTTTATGCCAGACCCGTTGTTCGGTCACGCTGTGATACGGCGGACGGTTCAGTTCGTAGGCCATGCTCATGGCATCGAGCATGCTCCAAAGAATGTCCAGTTTGAACTGGAGAATTTCCAGCATGCGCTCCTGGCCTTCGCGGGTCTTGTAGTGCTCGAGGGTGATCGCCAGCCCATGTTCGACGTCACGCCGCGCCTGACCGAGGCGGGTGCGGAAATATTCATAACCGGCCGGGTCGATCCATGGGTAATGCTGCGGCCAACTGTCCAGACGCGACTGGTGGATCTGCGGCGCGAACAGTTCGGTCAGCGAGCTGCTGGCGGCCTCCTGCCAACTGGCGCGACGGGCGAAGTTGACGTAGGCATCGACGGCGAAACGCACGCCGGGCAGCACCAGTTCCTGGGAGCGCAATTGGTCCGGGTCGAGGCCAACAGCCTGGCCCAGACGCAGCCAGGCTTCGATGCCGCCATCTTCACCGGGTGCGCCGTCGTGGTCGAGCAGGCGCTGAATCCACTCGCGGCGGATTTCCCGATCCGGGCAATTGGCGAGGATCGCTGCGTCCTTCAGGGGAATGTTCACCTGATAGTAGAAGCGGTTGGCGACCCAGCCCTGAATCTGCTCGCGGGTCGCACGGCCTTCGTACATCGCCACGTGGTAAGGGTGGTAGATGTGGTAGTAGGCGCCCTTGGCGCGCAGGGCCGCTTCGAATTCGGCGGGGGACAGCGGGGTGTCGGTCATGTCTGTTCTCCGGGAACAACCCCGGAAATCTCTGGTGTCTGTGCTGGCCTCTTCGCGAGCAGGCTCGCTCCCACAGTTGATCGCATTCCATTGTAGGAGTGAGCCTGCTCGCGATAGACCGCGCAGCGGTCTCGATTGCTTAAAGCACGATACTCATGCCATCAAACGCTACTTCAACGTCACGCCGCGCCAGTTCGGCACGCTCCGGCGAATCCTCGTCGAGGATCGGGTTGGTGTTGTTGATGTGGATAAGCACCTTGCGTTGCTCGGGCAACTGCTCCAGCACTTCGAGCATGCCGCCGGGCCCGTTCTGCGCCAGATGGCCCATCTCGCGACCGGTGCGGGTGCCGACGCCACGGCGCTGCATTTCATCGTCATCCCACAGCGTGCCGTCGACCAGCAGGCAATCGCTGCCCGCCATGATTTCCAGCAACGGCGCATCGACCTTGCCCAGTCCCGGCGCGTAGAACAGCTTGCCGCCAGTGTTGAGGTCTTCAACGATCAAACCGATGTTGTCGCCCGGATGCGGATCGAAACGGTGCGGTGAATACGGCGGCGCGGCGCTGCGCAACGGCAACGGGGTGAAACGCAGATTCGGGCAGGCGGCTACGGTGAAGCTCTGGTCGAGCTCGATACGGTTCCAGTCCAGCCCGCCGTTCCAGTGGGTGAGCATCTTGAACAGGGGAAAACCGGTGCTCAGGTCTTCGTGAACCATGTCCGTGCACCACACCTGATGCGGGCAGCCTTCGCGCAGACTGAGCAGGCCGGTGGTGTGGTCGATCTGGCTGTCCATCAGGATGATCGCGCTGATGCCGGTGTCGCGCAGCGCCCGGCCCGGTTGCATCGGGGCGAAGCTTTGCAGTTGCGCGCGGATGTCCGGCGAGGCATTGCACAACACCCAGTTCACGCCGTCATCGGAAATGGCGATGGACGATTGGGTGCGGGCCTTGGCGTTCAGGCTGCCGTCGCGAAAACCTGCGCAGTTGACGCAGTTGCAGTTCCACTGCGGAAAACCGCCACCGGCGGCCGAACCCAGAATCTGGACGAACATGAACGCTCCATCATTTCAACGCGGAAAATAAAACGCCTCGGCGAGCCGAGGCGTTGCACTGCGATTCTGCGTAGGCAGAACTCAGCGGCTGGCGAAGTACATGGTGACTTCGAAGCCGATACGCAGGTCGGTGTAAGCAGGTTTGGTCCAGGCCATGAGATGTCTCCTTCTGAGGGTTGGGATAGCGCTATCCATAGTTATAGTCCACGGTAGCGCGGTGATGTTCCAATTAGTTAGGCGGCTATGTTACTCAAAATTTCAACGCCGTGACCCGTGAATCTTTGAGAAAGCTCCTTGCAGCCTCGGTAATGATCAGTTTGTCGCTTGCCACGGTGTGCCCGGCATCGATTCATTGGCCAGGCAATGGTAGCCGCCCTCGGCATTGATCAGGCGTTGCGCAGCGGCCAGCAAAGCCTGGCGATCGAGTTGCCGGATCGCCGTGACCAACTGCTCCCGGTAATCCGACGAATGGCCGGCAAGTTTGCCTTGCCAGAGGAGTTCGGCGGCATCCTTGGTGGACAGTGTGGTGTCGTCGAACTGATCGGCGAGGCTTTGACGCTGTTGCTCGAGGCTTGCTTCATCGAGCGTTTCGATCAACGCGGGAATGCCGTTGAAGAACTCCTGAATGTATTCGAGCAACTTGCCCGCCAGGTTCGTCGGCGATTGCACGCCAAAGACAATCGCGGTCATGCCGTGCAATTGACGCAGCGCGCTGAACACGGCGTACCCCAATTGCAATTCGACGCGCAGGCGCTGGTAAAAAGGCGTCTGGCACAACTGAGCCACAAGGCGCCACGCCGCTTCGTCAGCAATATCGCGGCTGGCTGTCGGGCAGATCAGCAGCAAGGCGTGTTCGCTGGAGGCCGTGTTGATCTGGCTCCAGTGGTACTTGCCTTGGGCGATCGGTGTCACCGGTAGCTGATTGTCCGGTGTGCCGGGAATGCGGCTCAGCGCCAGGCCCAAGGCTGACTGGGTGGATTGGTTAAGGCCTAGAGCGAGGCCGTCCCAGCGCGAAGTTGTCCACAGCTGATTGGCGTCATCGCTGGTTTCAATCGTGGGCAGGGATTTCTCTGGCAACGCTTCGAGTAGTTGGCGGATCGGCATCGACGGTATCTGCACCTCGTCGCGCGGCGAATCGGCGTCGATCATCGTCAGACATTTCAGCGCATGCTCGAGGATGCTGGGCATCGGTTCCTGTAGTCCGGTCATTTTCAGCAGGCATTGGTTACCTGCGGCGCTGAAAGACAAGTCCACTCCGGCTTCGGACGCATCCTGTTGGGTCTGGCGCAGACTGCGCTGCAATCTTGCGCGCAGATCGGCGCTGGCCGCCGTCTCGACCTGCCAGCGCAGGTAAATCGCGCCCTCATCGCTGTTGTCCGGCAGGGCCTGGCTGAACTGCATCGGCGATCGCTCGCGACGACTGCGCGAGCGATCCTGGGCGAAGGTGCGCAGGCCACGGTGGGCGCTGGTCTGGCCGCGAATCAGCCCGGCGTTGGCCAGCGGTTCACTGGCGCGCAAGAAAGGGTTGGCGGCGGGCAGGAGCCAATGATCGCTGAAGTTATCCACAACAGCGATTTCGCGGAGGATGTGCTCAAGCGCGGCAGCGCCGGATTCGGACAGGCCGAATGCTTGCTGCTCGATGTCGGTTCGCGCCAGTTGCAATGCGCCGCTGACTTGCTGCTGGCGCTGAAGCAGGGCGGCGTATTCCTCGCGCAACGGCGTCCAGTCCTGACGGGCGAAGAAGCTCAGCCAGTCCAGCAGGTGTTCGCGAATGGTATCCAGGCGGTCGCCGCCAGCATTGAATTGAAGATGCAGCAGCGCTTGGCCGGCGAACTGGTAGAGCGGCGTGGCTTTCAGGCTGTCAGCCAGATTCTGTTGATGCAGGTATGCGAGCAATCCACCAGGTTTTGCGCTATTCAACCAATGACAGAGAAAAGCCATCGCCTCGGCGGATGACTCGGGCAACGCGTCGAAAGCGAATAACAGGTTCGCGTGAGCGCCGACCTGTTGATAACTGTTCACTGCCAACAGTGGCGGTGCGGCCTGGGCAACTTTATCCCCAACCGGCAACACCGCTGCGAATTGCTGCGCCAGCTCCCGAAGCTCATCGATACTTTGTGGCCCGACCATACTCAGGCTCATTTGCCCGGTTCGATAAAACTGCTGATGGAAGTCTTGCAGCGCCCACTGAAACCCTGGCGATTCGACCTGCAAGCTGTCCCGATTGCCCGCATGAAATCCACGCAACGGGTGGTGCGCGGGTAAACCTGCATACAGGGCAAACTGCTGTTGCGCTGTCGGATCCTGCGACCAGGCGACAAACTCCGCCTGCAGCACTTCCCGTTCACGCAGTTGATCGTCCCGATTCATCCGTGGCCGGGCGAGCATGTCTGACAGACGCTCGAGCCCCGCGCTGAAGGACGACACAGGCAACTCGAAGAAAAAATCCGTGGTGCGCTCACGGGTGCTGGCATTCACTTGGCCGCCGTGACGTTGCACGTAGGCCATCAGCCCTTCGTCTGTGGGAAAACGCTCGGTGCCGAGAAACAGCAAGTGCTCAAGAAAATGCGCCAGCCCCGGCCATGCCAATGGCACGTCATGGCTGCCGGCCGCCACGCGCAACGCGGCAGCGCTGCGCTTGAGACCGGGCACGTGACGCAGGGTCACGCGCAGGCCGTTGGCCAGGGTTTCAGAGTGGGGGCGGGGATGAGTCGGCGCGGGCATGGGCACTTCCAGAACAGTGAAGTGCCCATGCTAGCGGATTAGCGGCGGTTGAGCGCGCCGTAAAGCTCCGGGCGGCGATCGCTGAGATAGCGATTGGCCCGGCGTGAATCGTTCATCAGTTGTCGATCCAGTTCACCGACGATCAACGCCTCGTCCAGACCTGCCAGAGCGATGCGGCTGCCGTCCGGCGCGGCAATGCTGCTTTGCCCGCAATACTGGATATCGCCTTCATGTCCGCAGTAATTGGCGTAAGCCACGTAGCACTGGTTTTCGAAGGCGCGGGCACGCACGGTGACATCGGCAACGAAATCGAACGGAATCATGTTGGCCGTCGGCACCACGATCAGCTCGGCGCCGGCCAAGGCCAGGCGCCGCGCGTTTTCCGGAAACTCCAGGTCGTAGCAGATCAGGAAGCCGAGCTTCCAGCCGTTCAGCTCAACCACCGGCAACTCCGCTTCGCCGGAGCTGAACATCGACCGATCGAGGTCGCCGAACAGATGCGACTTGCGGTAATTGCACAGGCGCTCGCCATGGGTGTCGATCAGTTGCACGGCGTTGTAGATCTGCCCGTCGGCGGTGCGCTCCGGGTAACCGTAAACGATCGCCAGACCCGCAGCCTTGGCAATCCGGCCGATCTGCTGCGCCCATTCACCGTTATAGACCTCGGCCAGCGTGCTGACCGCTTCGGCGCCGATGTTGTAGCCGGTCATGAACATCTCCGGCAGCACCAGCAGATCGGCGCCTTTGGCCTCCATCGCTACTTGATGCAGGCGATGCAGGTTGGCGGCGGGGTCCAGTGGCAGCGGTGGACATTGGTAAACGGCTACGCGCATCGGGGAATCCTCTTACTCGGGCAGGGCGATAGGGCCGATGTCTTTGAACACATCACCCGGGCCGGGGTTCTCTTTATGTGTGGAGCCGCCGAAATGTTTCATGATGCCCCACACCGCGTTGAGCGAAGTCTGCACTGCGCCTTCGACCCACGCCGGTGTCCACGACACGTCGTCGCCGGCGATGAAAATCCCGCGCTGCTCGGCCGGCATGTCGTCCTGCATGAAGTGCGCGTACATGCGCTGGTTGTAGCGGTAATGGCCGGGCAGGGCGCCTTTGAAGGCACCGAGGAAATACGGATCGGCTTCCCACGACACGGTGATCGGGTCGCCGATGATCCGCGCGGCGATGTCGACTTTCGGGTAGATCTTTTTCAGTGCGTTCAACGCCAGCTCAACGCGTTTTTCCACCGGATGCGGGAGCATTTTCAACGCGTCGCTCATCCACGAGTACGACAGGCAGATCACCCCCGGCTTGTCGTCGCCGTTGTCGAACAGATAGGTGCCACGGGTCAGGCGATCGGTGAGGGTCATGCTCATCACGTCGCGGCCGGTCTCCGGATCCTTGTCTTTCCAGAATGGCCGGTCGACCATCACGAAGGTTTTCGACGACTGCATGTAGCGCGTGCGGTCGAGGGCCATCCACATCTTCTGCGAGAACAGGGTTTCATCGCATTCGATCTGAGTGGTCAGCAGCCAGCTCTGGCAGGTTGTCAGGACGGCGGCGTATTCGCGGGTGTCACCGTTGTTGTCGGTAACGGCGAAACGGCCTTGCGGTGCGTGAGCAATTTTCTTCACACCGGAACGCGGTGCGCCACGGTGCAGGGATTTCAGGCTGGTGCCGGCCGGCCAGTGCACGCAGCGCTCCGGCACATGGCGCCAGATGCCCTGTGGCACCTGTTCGACGCCACCGACCACCAGGTGTTGGTGATCGTCGCAATTGGTCATCACCACGCGGAAGATTTCCAGCATCGAATTGGGGAAGTCCGAATCCCAGCCGCCGGTGCCGAAACCGACCTGCCCGAACACTTCGCGATGCTGGAACGACAATTTGGCGAAGGCTTTCGAGGTGGCGACGAAGTCATAAAAGGTCCGGTCGTCCCACAGCGGCACCAGCTTGTTCCACAGCTCTTTCAGGCGCGGCACATCGCGATCGCGAATGGCTTGCTGGATATCGGAGAACTGCGAACCGGCTTCCAGCGCATCTGCCCAGGCGTCAGCGACTTCCTGGAACAAAGCAGGAAGATCCTTCAGGCTTTCGGCGTAATAGGTTTCGCCTTCCAGATCGATCACGGTACTGCCCGAAGCACCGGTCAGCGGGTTGGGGAAAGGCTTGGTTTCGAGGCCGAGCTTGTCCACGTAGTGATAGAACGCCGTGGAGGACACTGGAAAGCGCATGCCGCCAAGCTCGGCGACGATGGCGTCGGTACCGTTGAAGGCTTGCGAGCGCAGACGACCGCCGAGTTTCGACGCCTCGTACACCACTGGCTTCAAACCGAGTTTCATCAGTTCATACGCAGCCACCAGACCGGCAATGCCCGCCCCGACAATCGCCACCTCAGCGCCATGGTGCTGCTCAGGAATGCTCCCCAGCCCGGCGGGATGCTCGATCCAGTCGTCAAACGCGAACGGAAAGTCCGGACCGAAAATGGTGACTGGTTTTTTTCCGTCTGCAGGATGGCGGTTGTTCTTGTTCATGGCTGACCTTGTTGGCGACCCGACGCAGGATTCACGTCTGAGTATAGGAAAAGATGTCAGCCATTCTAGGGAGCGTGGAGCGCGTTAATAAGACGCAATGTGTCGTCGTTTTGCCTGATTATTGTGCAGATTGACGATTTCAGGCTGCATACCGACCAAAATGTGGGAGCGAGCCTGCTCGCGAAGAGGCTCTGAAATTCACCCGAGAAGCTCGATCAAAATCTTAAACCGGCTGACCCCGATCTATCTTGCTACTCAGAATGATAGAAGTCGTGGTCTTCTCCACCCCATCGACACTGCCAATCTGATCCAGCAGCTGATCGAGCTGCTCCGGCGAATCGGTGCGTAACCACGCCACATAATCAAACTCGCCACTCACCGCACACAACTGCTGCACCTGCGCCATCGCACTCAAACGCCGCAACACGTCCTTGCCGGAACGCGGCTGCACCTTGATCCCGACGTACGCCTGCAAGCCACCATCGACTACACGCTGACCAAGACGCACGCCATAACCGGTGATCACTCTGGCCTTTTCCAGCCGGGCCAGGCGCGACGTCACCGTCGTGCGAGCAATGCCTAGCTGACGGGCGAGCATGGCCACGCTTTCGCGGGCGTTGATTTGCAGCGCGGCGATTAGCTGGCGGTCGATTTCGTCGAGGATGGGTTGGCGGGTGTCTGGCAAGGTGGGCTCCATTGGCGTTGAGTCGGAGGGAGGCGCACTTTACAGGCAAATAAGGAAAGGCTTTTGCGCCATAGCAAAGTGGTCACTGATGAATTTGATGAAACAAATGTTCTGACAATTGATTTGACTTGTCTGCCCTGTTTCCCAAGAATGCCAACAAGAGCGCGAAATCTGCTGCCTTGCAGGGCATTAGCAGATGTAGGTACCTCAGCGATGCTGCAACATCGGTGTCAGGTGAGACCTCTTCATCCCATTTCCTGAGGATGCAAATATCAGGATTTAGATGTTACGGGCAGCCCGATGGCTGCCCTTTTTTTGTCCGTAAGAATGTACCGCCTATACAAAAGCTCGCCTTTTCGATGCCTGTTCATGGCTCTCGCCGGAGCGTGCATAAAATTCCACAGAACGTGTCCATTCCGAATGTCTACAACCACAAGCATGTCATTTTTTGCCTCATAGGCATTGATGAATGCCACGCGGTGTCCGCCGTTATCGTATCGGACTTTCCATATTTCAAAGGGTCCCGTTAAGGTATCGATAGCGTGTCGAACATAGCGCTCGCGCGAGTCCGGGCGTTTTTCAACGATGTGGGCCAGTTTGTCTCTCGCAACCGCAACGTTTCCAATCGGCGTCAGGATCGTGACGGCCATAACAGACTCATCGATGAATCCGAAGTATTCCAAGAGTATTCCCAAGGCACCCGCTGCATCGTCAGCCCTTTTTTATTTCTGTGATTGCGGCTGATCGAAGTTCTTTTGAGAGTGTTCTCAAGTCGGGTAGGGCAAGATCGATCCAGGTTGCTTGGTCGGCTGCTTCGCTGATTGTTGGAGCAGCATTCATGAGCATGGAAACAGTCCTGGGCGGCGATGGCGTCAGGAGATTAATTGCTCGCAGGAAAGCCTCACAAGGCTGCAAACGTCCCGGAAGCATCGCTTCAGAATGATCCTACAGATAGCGCAGCTTTCTTCCTGGGTCGGAATTAGCCAGACTGAGAAACCGCACCCACAAAAAAGCCGCGCATTCAGCGCGGCTTTTCAATTTGGTGGGCCCACACGGACTCGAACCTTTATGTGGTACTAAAATTGTGCGCTCGGAAACTGTCCGTCCGGTCTGAATGTCATCGTAAGTCAGCAAGTACAGGGGATTATGGCCATTAGTCAATCGCCACAACTATGGTTTTATAAATACAACCTTGGTGTTGTATTTGGATGGTTTGGCTAGTAAGCAGGACTTCGAAATATTGAGCATTAAACACTCGCCAAAATCCCACATACCCGCAGTCCCCGGGGGCCTGGATGGCTGTGTCAAAGTCGCGGCAATCGCTGACTTGTTTGGAACCCAGCCAGGTTGTCGGTGCTTGAAAGGTTTGGCTGACCAGCGCTGTACTCTCGCGGGCTCCCTCAATGCGTTCGGTCATATCGTCGCGGACGGTGCAGTTGAGCTTTCGACCGATTGCCAGGCCCAAGTCCTGGCCGGGGCATATCTGCACATCCTCGATGGTCACTAGACTGGCCGATCCGCTGGACAACACCTTAATCGCACCCAGTGCCTCAATCGTCTTGATCCCAGCGACGGGCTCGCTGCTTTGCTTGTCGACCTCGACAGCACTGGTCTGATAACGCTCGCTGTTCTCCAGCGCCTGCACCTTGCGCTCTCTGGCGTGGTTGGCAATCCGGGCAATCTGTCTGCCGGCACCAGTTGCCCTCGGCGTCAGCGCGTTGCTGCACGGCTTGGCTGTGTTGCCACAATGTTCGGGAGCTCAAATTCGACGAAGCGCAGATGGTGTATCTGGAGGACGAACATATTGGCCACCTACTGACCCATCTGGCAACGTTGCAGGATGATACGCTGCTGATTTCGGAAGTATGTCTGGCGACCGGTGCGCGCTGGGGTGACTCAGAAGGCCTGCAACCTTGTTAGGTGCGCGGTAGGGCGATTCACTAAGGCAAGACGGAGTCGAGTAAGAATCGAACCATTTCGATCTCTGAAGAGCTTGAGGTGCGGTTGAAGAATGCGCTGTCGTTCAAGCCGTCCTACGATACTTTCAGGCGGGCGGTTGCTGCTATGGAGCTTGATCTGCCAACTGGGCAGTTAACGCATGTTTTGCGGCATACGTTTGCCAGCGGTTACATGATGAATGGCGTGGATATCATTACGCTGCAAAAGGTGTTGAGGCATGCGGCGTTGGCTATGACGCAGAAGTACGCACATTTTATTCCGGGGCATATGGCGGTAGTTATTAATATGAATCCGTTGGCGAAGTTTAGGTAGGGTAGTTGACCGGATGAGTCGGAAAAATTTAGATACAGATTGGGTTCGCAAAGCTTTTGGACTGGACTTTGTAGGGCCGCGTTTGCCTTTGCCGGAATATCCGGTAGATAAGAAAGTACCTTTAAGGAAAGTTTTTGAGGCGATCCCGCTGAGTCCTTTGGGTGCCACCCTTCAGTCCATGAGTCTGACTAGAGGGCAGTGGATTGATCTTGCGGCTAGTGAGCTATTGGCTGGAGTGGTAGCTAAGTGGAATAAGTTATGTGAAGGCGCTGAAAGTGTTGTTTTTCACTATAAGTCGCTATTGGCTTTTCGCGATATTACATTCGTGTATAAAACATTTGATGACTTTAAGAGCTGTTCAAGCTTCAGGTTCTTAACTTCTGGTCTATCTTTTGCGGATGTTTTGCAAGAACATTATGGCTCAAATCGTAATCAAATCAATGCACTGTTTTCAAATATAGAAAGCTCTGCTGCAAGTCGGAAATTAAGAAAAGCAGTGCTTGAGCTTTTGCGGGGCGACTTAGGTAGTAAATATTCAGTCGAATATTTGATGTTGGTGATTATTATAGTTCTCGGGTTTATGGGGAAAGTCACAGATGTTGACGGATTTATCTCTGTTGTTTGTAAAACCCTTCCGTCAGAAAATGTTTCTTCTGACTATTACTCAAACATTTGTGCATGGCAAAAAGGGTCTAGCAAAAGCGACGAAAATCAGTTCGCAAGCTCCGGGGCATGGTTTGTAAAAAGAGATAATGTTCACCTACGGAATGGGCCAGTGTAAATTTTGACTCCGTCGTGAGGTTGCGGGAATACGGCACATTTCAATTGGTGGAAGATCCAGGTACCGGATGGCTGAAGATCAAGACGGAGGTGCAAGGACTGAGGTACGAAGGTTGGATGGCCAAGAGGTTTGCTGTACATATCAGGGACTCAAAAAAATGAGTGTGGACGCTTTCATGAATTAGAGGGCGGGCGACGTGATAGAAAAGGGGAGGCTTTCAAAGTGGTGGGCCCACACGGGCTTGAGTAGTGAGCATTTTCTTGCGTGTCCGGAGTCATTACAGCAACACCACGGGGCGCTGCCCCAGACCCCGCTCTGCCCCGCCCGAGGGGCTCGGGAAGCGGTCAGGCAGAGCCTAACCCCTTCCAGAGCTTAGGCTGTCGCTGCGCTGGGCAGTGGTGCTGTCAATAAAAATAACGGTTTCTACCCGAGCTTTGCCGGGCAGACACTCCGTGATTTTTTTTGACAGTTCAGTACCGAGGTGGAGCAGGGGTAAAGATCTCAAATCGAGAATCCCACGCACAGGGTATCGCTGCGGTTTGGTCGAGCCACGCCTTGCTGTAAAAGCGTTTGGGTGCTCAGGATTAGGGCCAGTCGTTTGGATCGGGAGATGGCCGTGTACAGCATACTCCGCTCCACGAATTCGCTCTCGCTGAGTGAGCAGATGATAGATGTCTGATACTCACTGCCCTGAGCCTTATGGATTGAGATGGCATAAGCAAGCTTTACGCCTAGCAGGAACAGCTCTATCCGAGAGAGGACGACTTCGAGCCCATTGATGCTGAAGATGCCAGCGCTCTCCCCATCAACGACTGTCATACCGGACATCACACCAGTGTTTCCGTTGAACAGGTTATGTTCGTAGCTGTTCTGCGTGACGATGACTGGATCGTTAACGCGCAGCCAATACTTACCCAGTTTGATGCCTGGCGTCTCATCCGTATGTTGAAGGACGCTTTGCAGATGATTGTTAATCTTATGGCCAGAATCAGGCATTCGATCAGACATGTGAGGCGTCAAGATCTGAGCATCGGGGATGAGCTGCTTGATTCGAGCCAGGTGGCGAAGCAAATCCTTTGTGGTGGTGCAGGGAATGAGAAACACCCCGTCGCGCTCACCGTTCCATATTGGAAGGGTGCTCAGTTGCCCTGAGCGAATCTGCATGGAGGTCTTCTGAAGGTCACTATCGCCAACCGTCCTGTGAACCTTGGTCAAGTGGGTTGATGGTATCGCCTTTGACTTAGCCAGCGCGTGAAAGAAGATGCCATAGCCTACCGGGGATAGCTGACCAGTATCGCCGACTAGGAGAAGTGAAAGCTCTTTCTTGGCGAAGGCATTGAGCAGCTTGAGCATCAGTGCGATGTCGACCATGCTGGCCTCGTCAATGACCACAAGCGGGTCGCCACCACCGTTAACCCCAGACGACTCTGTGCTGATCTTGATCAAGAAGCTGTGGATCGTATGAGTGTCTCGATCAATCGCCTCCCTGGCTCGCTCCTTGGCTTTACCACTGAGCGCTAGGACGTGTACAGGGCGGTGTTCTGAAGCGATATCAACAATTGTCCTCAGCACCGTCGTTTTCCCGGTGCCCCCGAAACCAGTCAGCGTACTGATTCGGTTCGTAAGGGCCATTAGCACCGCGCCCTTTTGTTCTAATGTTAGCGAGTGTCCAGAGGATGCCTCCATGCGAGCGCAGTAGCCCTCAATGGTCTTCTCCAGTTCTCGTGGTGAGCTATGGAGGAGCGACATCTGGGCAGATGTTAAGTTGGCTATACGCTGCTCAAGCTGGCTCTCAACCAGCGCGGCACCTAGCGGCTGTATGAAAGGCACACCGCCCAGTCTCTTGATGCATACAGCTCGCCTATTAAGGGCGGAAGTTATTGATAGGTCGACTAGGTCAGGAGCTGGGATTTTCTGCCTCAGTAGCGCCTTAAGATCTTCTAGCGAACATGCTGTGTGTCCCTGATCAAGGCGGGTGTACAGCAGGTATTCGACTATCCCTGAAAGCCTGCGAGGGTCATCTACAGTGATCCCCAGTTTGGCGGCTGCAGCTTCAACCGTTTTCCAAAGGTTTGGATGAACTCCATGAAACGCCACTAGGCTGTAAGGGTTGCGCTTTATCCGTTCAACGGTGTCTGTCTGGCACACCTTGAGAATGCTCTTGGCAAGTCCTGGGTCGAAATCATGCTCCATCAGAAATTGAATGGTTGAAATCTCGTTCTGTAGAGTTCCCCATGCCTCAACGAGTTTCTGGGCTAAGTCAGGATTGATGACTTCAGCCAAGTGGCTGGTTCTTCCAGCTGTCAGGGTCTGAGCAAGGTTCTCAGCACCGAACTCCCGAACCAGCTTTGCTACTTTGGCTTTCCCGAATGCAAGTCCCCGAAATGCCGGATGCTTGATGAGGAGGCGTTCGACATACGCAGCCACCGGCAGGTTAACAATGTGGCAGCTTTCGACCAGCACAAAATTTCTGAACTGATCATGACCCACGATCGCCCCCCTGACTTGCCAGCATTCACCTGGCTGCGGAACGCGGGTGATAATTTTGTAGCTGGCTTTGCAGGTGAAGATCTTATTCTCACCAATGATGCGACCTGAGAAGATAGCACCGCCGAAACTGCCGGGCTTCACCGAGCCCACCTGCACTACATTGGATAGTTGACTCATAGAATGAATGACCGTCCAGAATCAATCATCAGATCTTGCTGGCCATTGACCTCTGAAGCAGCCGAGCGAAGCACGCGCAACTCATCTGAGAGACGCTCTACTTGCTCTCGAAGTAATTCATTTTCCTTTGACTTCTGCTCAAGCATGGATCGCAGTCGGCTGGCCTCTTTGCTCTTGGAATCAGCCATCTCCATTAGGACTGATTCAGGGTCTTTGGGGGTATAGACCTCGCTCCCTATTCGACGAATGTCTTTAGCTATCACCTGCTCAAGAGTATCGCCTTGGGGGCAGAAGACCTTTTTGGCGCTTTCAGAAAACCACTGTCGCCGGTTGCCGCAGTCGTCAGCAATCCGACTGAAATTGACATCCCCGAATTGGTTAACGGGAAACTTTTTGCCAGCCTGCTCCAACTGTGCAACATAGTCTCTGTAGCGCTCAAATGGTGTCCGCTTCGGATTATTGCTGGCCATGATTTTTCTCTTTGGATTTCAACCAAGCAACGAATGGTTCGGTTAGCTCCTTTGGCGCAAGCCCTTCCTCTGGTTCAAGGTCGTTATAAGCGCACGTAATTTTTTTGGTTTGCATATCAACGGAAAACATACCGTCACTGGCGTCCAACACTAGTTTCAAAGCACGACAAGTTTTGTCAAACTTCGTCAGGTTCGATTGATCTCTGTCCTGTTCGTTCGGAATTGGCTTTGGCGCGGCGCCATGTAGCCGGAGGGCAGCTCGAAGAGCCTCCACCTCATTCTGTAATCTTTCAACTTCAGACTGAAGATCGTTTGCCCGCTGTGCAGCCAGCTTTCCCACAAGCTTGTCTTTTCTGGGCCCCATGCTGTCTTTAAAGTCCCAATATCTGTAATAGAGCGGGCCGATCAATGCCCAGTAGTCAGAGCTCTGCACAAAGGTTCTGTATCCGATCTTCTTCTCGTTGACAGGAAGCCCTTCATTGTACAGTTCGGCACAAAATCTGGAGAATGGTGTGATTCCCTCAAATGTGGCCTTGCCTGCGTAGGCCTTTAGTTTTGGTATTACTTCCTCTTTGATCCTACCGATTCGGTAATCAAGATTGCGCTTCTGCGAGCCCGCAAAACGATTCTGGCCTGGCTTGGCACCCTTGCTCATACTTCGACGCTCTCAGGGTTGGATATAAGCTTGAGAATCGAATTGGGACGTTCTATGGCCATGGGCTTACTCATTGCCTCACTCAGGTCATGGAGAGAGAGGCCTAGAACTTCGCAAGCCGATCGGATGAGGCCCCTGAACTCATCGATCAATGTGAACCCGGTAGGCGCTTCTTGAAGCATTCGGTTGAAGTCTCCGGTAAATGCCAAAAGTTTGTTCCGCGCGACCATTATCTGACGTTTGAGTTGAGGGGTGAAGTATTCGGCATGTGATTTAGCTTCGGCAGTTTTGGCTATCAGATTGGTTAGCGTGTGGTCTTCCAGTACTAGGCGTTCCAAGTGTTCTGTTACGATCTCAGGCTTTTCTATTAAAAGGTCAGAACGCGCTTTGACATCTTTCAGCATTTGCTCAAGGCAGTGAGCTGTAACGCTCCATGAAATTATTTCAGAAGCAAGAAACTTACGATGATTGGCCTTCTGAACCAGGCTCTCGGGCGATGCTCCGTTTCTTTTAGCTTCGGCGATATGGCTTTCCAACTCGGTGCATTCATCGGTCAGTACACGGATATGGCCGTGGATTCTGGGCAGATGATCTACCGTCTTGATCGAATAGTAACAGCCCCCGCAGGGCATTACTGACCCAGGCACTGCGCCAAAATCTCGAACGACATCTGCAGTACAGTGATTGGCGTATGGGCAGATGTGAGTCGGCATAAACGCTAGTGAATCGATCGGGCGCTGCTTTGCAGCCCTAATTCCTGATACCACGTCATCCTTAGTTTCACGGTCAAATGATATTGCACCGAAGTCGAGGAGAGTCTGCTCTTTGTTTCGGCGAAACGCCTGCTGTAGTTTAGAGTTCACATCCTCAGCTTTGATAGACGAAAAAGCTGGGCGATCAAGATGCCAGCCCTGCTCGACACTCATTTTCTGATATCTGGCTAAGGATTTTAAGTAAGCTGGGTCTACCTTGGCGTAATACATGACATGAGCCTCGGTCGCCTGCCCTGTCAAATAAGTACCGATGATGTGCGGAGGAAGAATACGAATGTATTCCGACACCACAGATACCCTGCATGAGTGCGGTGTGTGCTCGATTAGCTTGCAGGCCTCTCCTTCAAGCTTAATGGCTGACAAAAAGTCAACAGGTTCATCGATTGTATCAAGTTCAGACAACGCTTCTGGCATCTGATTGGATGCGTCCACAAGCAACTGATACCGGCAAAATAGATCAAAAGAATAAATCAATTTTTTGAAATATTTCATATAGGTATCTGGGTTGAGTGGCCCCGGCTTCATCCAGTTAGGGAAAATCGTTATGATTTTTCCAAACCTGCTGTCCTCATGGTCGTCATACCATACCTCTTCTGACATTGAAGGGTCTTCGAACCAATCAAGCATCGCACACTGCCGATCTAGCAGGTCGATTACACTTTTTGATACAGATGCATCCCAAGGGCCGTTGGCCTTGTCTGTATTGACGTGGAGCTTGCAGATGGGTGGCAACCTACGAGAACGATCAATGCTCTTGTCGTACTTTCTTTTGTCGAGCCATCGGATATGAATGCTCCGAACTCCAGTCTCCAAAGCCACAATGTTATGACGGATGTAGTTGGCCTGAGGATAAAACACCCAAGTGCCATTGTTTTCTATCGAGTGCTCAATTATAGGTACTACCGATCTAGATATGAGTTTCAGTGGCTCATATTTGATCGGCTGATTATCTGGGCTTTTAGGAGTGGAGGGGTCGAATAGTGGGTTCTTGTAGAATACTACTGGCACGTAACCCAGCTTCTCGGTTTGGATGACTTTATGTGCATCATGCCAATTCTTGGATTTGATGTCAGATCTATATTGTTCGTCGTACAGGTTTATCTGTTCGTAGTGAACCTTCTCGGACAGGTAGGTCGTGAATGATTCAATGGCGTAGCAGTATTGAAGTAGGTATGGGAAGTGCTCTGAGTGGAATGCAGGCTTATTGCTGCTAGAGCCCCTTCTGACGATCGGAAAATCAATGTCGGCAATCGGGTTGGAAAATCCAGCCAAGCCCTTGTCGGAGCTGGAGTGTGCAGTTAAATAGTCAAAATACGCATTCAGCTGATACATGAGCTGTTGCACTGTGGATGAAGATCTTCCTGTCTTGATTTCTTTAAGAAGACCTTTGTATCCGTCGCCTTCCATATGCGTGCGATTGAACTCGCTTGGTAGTGGAGGGCGAAGACCAACTTCGGGTAGCGTACCAAATAAGAAGGTATTCAGTATTGCTAAAGCGCGCCAGTATGAGTCGTAGGTCTTAATTCCGCGAGACTTCAGCGTATCAACGAACTTGTCTTGGTATTTCAGCCATAATGAAACTGTTTCCGAATGTTCGTCCGGAATATGAAATTCGCCCTTGTTGATTGCAGCTTTTGAGGCCTGCAAGTCATTCTTGATTTTGTTATCCCGGTCTTCAGTCCTGCACCTGTCAGGGTAAAGTCTCTGGATGTACGAGAATAATGCTTTGGGCGCAAGTGGGTATGTTATCCAGTTGTTGGTGCCCTTTCTAGCAGAAACTAAAGCGTTGGCGCACTCTGCGATGTCGATCGGGTCAATATCTTCAATAACGTACCAGTTGGTTGCACGTACAAGTCTCCATGCATTCCAACCGAAATTGTCAACAGCAGATGCCTTCATCACTGTGCGGATGTCAGGTATGTCAGCATGTTGATAATGGGTCACATTTGGAGTGCTGACAAGTGCCAGGACTTCATGATATGTAGAGGCGGCGAATTCTTTGAAGTTCGATCCCGTGACGGAGTCTCGTACGGTTGGCTTCTTCAGCGTCATTGGCAGTAGAACTGCACCTACGTGCCATAGGAAATGGAGAATCAACAAGGCGTCTTGGCTGAGTCTTGCTAGAGAGGTCTTATTGAGCCAGCTGTGTGCACTTATAGGTAGTACTCGCCTTGCCAACTCTGGAGTCGGTGTTTTTAGCGCGCACAAGAATAGGCTATGCACCCATTCTTCATCCAAGATCAAAGAGTCAGAGCAGTCTAGATGATTTTCGAAAAGCCGGAATATGGAGGCTTGATAGAACTCATTTCTAGGAGAGCTCGTAACCTTGCTTGGGGATATAAATGCCCCATTATATAGCTCGTTCTTTACGCAATCCTTGGAGAGTGAGATCGCAGACTTAATGCAGTCTGATAGCTCCAAGCCTGACTTGATAGGCATTACTTCGCGAGTCAGATTAATCATGCCGCACGCCCCTCAATCCGATCTGCTTCTTTTCGCAAAATTTCAAGCTGTCGGATATGGAACTCTTGGCGTATTGTTCTGATTGACTGTTCGCCCTGCTGAGTAACATATTGATTAGCATGCTGCAGGTAAGCTTCTAACATATCCGTGTCTTGCCTAGCGTACTTCATTGTCGAGGTTATACTGGAGTGACCCATTAGGATTTTTACATATGTGATTGGCAAGCCTGTGGTGCTTTGGCCAGGTAACGGCATGTAGTTCAGGGTGTAGGTTCCGTACATATGCCTAAGGGAATGCAGGCTGATCCCCTTGATATTTGGCAACCCCGACGCCTTAGCATACTTCTTGAAGGTTTTGTCTCGGCTGCTCCTGTCGCTTGCGAAGAAAGGCCGGCCATCGGCATCCTGAAAGACGAAATCATGGTTCACGCTGGAGTTGTATTCGAGGCTCAGGTACTTCTCAAGGTTGTCCCAAAAAATACTGGCGAATGGTTCAATCATGAAAGTCATTTCCGTGTCTCGACCCTTCCATGAGAGAAGTTCGTATTCGTCCTCGGTGATGCCAGGAATTTTCCTGCTGAACGGATCGCGAAGAAATACCTTGAATTCATCGCTGTCGATGTCACACATCCTGAGCTGCAAAACTTCGCTTGTCCGGGCGCCAGTAGCACTCAGCAGGGCATAGAGCGACATATCGCGATGAAAGGTTCTGGATCTCTTGGGCTTGGCTTGCCTGACCAAATCGACAGACCGTTCGATGGGATACGCGGTGGTCTTGAAGGGCTGTTTGTCGTTTTTCCTGTCTCTGCGCTTCGCTTGCGGAAATAGTTTGTCCTGTCTGCTCTTAGGGATTGCTGAATTCAGCGAATCGCGAATGACGCCGGCTAACCACGAGTTGGCTTTCTGACCCGAAATCTCGTGTTGGCTCCGGTACTCGTCGCGACTCAGGTAAAACGGACTGAATAGCTGATCGGGGGCGACGCTGTTACTCGCAGCTGCCCCCTTCAGAAACCAAACTATGGCCGTCTCGATGGTTTGAGCCAGTGAGTTATGGCTGGTGAGTTTTTCTTTGCCCAGGGTTTGAGCCAGCGTGCGGGCAATGGGATTTGCCGAATCTTTACCGAACAGAAGAAACGATTGGTAGCTGTAGATGATGGTCTGAATGGTGAGTTCGACATCTGCTGGGAAGGGGGTCTTCGATGCCTCGTAGACGTAATCAATGAATCGAGCAACGTGCTCGGAATAGAGCTTCTGGGTGTTGAGAGCGAAGCCTCTGCTCGCTAACCAGGTCGAGTAGCGGGAGAAGGGTTGGAAGACCCTTTCCTCGTCGGATAGGCCTCGATCAAGGCGAAGCAGGAGGTATCTCGCCTCGCTTGTCTGCGGCGCATCGATCAGGATGAAATTTTTCATGAGCCCACTTCCAAATACCACACCTTTTTTAGCATTGCGGTGTGGCACTTGTGGTGTCAACAAGTTTTTTCAGACACGAGTTCTTTGGTGGTGGCTACTCCCGCCAGATCGGGCAGTGATCTCTTGAATTAGCCGATGCCTGCTAGGGAGGAGGCAGCTTGTGGAAGCTCAGCTGACCACATTGGGGCCAGTCTCAGAGGGGCAGTGCTTTTGAGCTGGAATGAAAAAGCCAGACCTGGCGGTCTGGCTTTTGGAATGGTGGGCCTCCCCGGAGTCGAACCGGGCACCAACGGATTATGCTTACCAGCTACAGCTTTCGCTGCCCCTTTCGGGTTTGTGGTCTGGACTGTCTCTTGCCTTTACGGCTCGCCCGTACAGTCTCTACACCTTCCTCTTTCGAGGCTTGGCTCGGGATTACCACGCCGAAGCAGAGGCTTCCCCGAATTTGAGCGATTCTACCAAGGGACAGAGTTAACTTACCCCAGGGCAACCCATTCGTTCAGTACCATGCCAACAGGGTTAGGTACTGAGCTGCTAAGTCCGCTGCTCTAACCAACATGAGCTAGAGGCCCTAAAACATCGCGTTAAACTATCAAAAACCGGTTCCAAATACCACACCGGCATTCATACCACATAAGAACCGTGGACCAAAGGATTATGAGTCCTCTGCTCTAACCAACTGAGCTATAGGCCCTCAGTAGGCCGCGGATTATAGCGACGGTTTCGCGGCTGTGCTATCCGAAAAATCCGATACGGTTATATGCAGAAACGTCGCGGCGAATTCGTCCGGGGGCAGCGGCAGGCTGACGATGTAGCCCTGGATCTGTTCACAACCTTCTGCGGCGAGGAATTGTTGTTGCGCCTGGGTTTCCACGCCTTCGGCAATCACGGTGAATTGCATGCTGCGACCGAGCGCGATGATGGCGCGCACAATGGCCGCGTCGTGGGGGTCGTCAGGCAGTCCGCGGACGAAGGACTGGTCGATCTTGAGGATGTCCAGCGGCAGGCGTTTGAGATAGCTGAGCGAGGAGTAGCCGGTGCCGAAGTCATCGATCGCCAGTTGCACGCCGAGGTGTTTGAGCTGGTGCAACACTGCCAGCGCCTCTTCGGCCTGACTCATGATGAAATTCTCGGTAATTTCCAGTTGCAGTAAATCCGGCCTGAGGCGGTTGTCCTTGAGCAGTTGCTCGATGCGCACCAACAGGTTCGGCTGACGCAGCTGTGCGCCAGCGAGGTTTACCGAGAGCGGCCCGAGCGGTTGGTAGATCCGGCTCCACTCGAACATTTGCCGGCAAGCGGTTTCGAGCACCCAGTCACCGATCTGCAGGATCATGCCGTTCTCTTCGGCCAGCGGAATGAAATGCTCGGGCGGCACGTCGCCGAAGGTTGGGTGGCGCCAGCGAATCAGCGCCTCTGCACCGACCAGACTGTGGTCGACCAGGCTGATTTTCGGTTGGTAATAGAGAAACAGCTCATCGCGCTCGATGGCGCGGCGCAGTTCGTGTTCCAACGCTACGCGCTCGCTGGCTTGGGCGGTGAGGTCGCGGGTGTAGCTTTCGACGCGGTTACGCCCCTTGGCTTTGGAGCGGTACATCGCCGCGTCGGCGTTTTTCACCAGTGTGGCGACATCGCAGCCGTCGCGGGGATAAAGGCTGGTGCCGATGCTCGCGCTGATAAAAAACTCGTGTTCGCCGGCCTGGAACGGTGCACCGAAGCAGTTGAGCAGTTTCGTCGCGATGTTGTCGGCGTCGCTGGCTTGCTGCAGGCCCGGTAGCAGAATGATGAACTCGTCGCCGCCCAGCCGCGCGACCGTGTCGATATCGCGCAATTGTTCTTTCAAGCGCACGGCAATGCCCTTGAGCAACAGGTCGCCGACCGGGTGGCCGAGGCTGTCGTTGATGTGTTTGAAACGGTCGAGATCGAGAAACAGCACGGCACCCTGGCCGCCATTTTCCTGCTGGCTGGTCAGGGCCATTTGCAGGCGGCTCTCGAACAAGGTGCGGTTTGGCAAGCCGGTGAGCGGGTCGTGGTGAGCCTGGTAATCAAGCTTGGCCTGGGCATGCTTGAGGCTGGAAATATCGGCGAACACCGCGACGAAGTGGGTGATGAACTTGTCGCGATTGCGCACGGCGCTGATGGTCAGCCAGCTTGGGTACAGCTCGCCGTTCTTGCGCCGGTTGGAAATCTCGCCCTGCCAGTGGCCTTCGTCGGTCAATTGGTGCCACATCGCCGCGTAGAAAGCGCTGTCATGCAGCCCTGACGCCAGCAAGCGTGGCGTGTGGCCCAGCGCTTCACTTTCGCTGTAACCGGTGATTTCGGTGAAAGCGCGATTGACGGCGCTGATGTGTTGTTGAGTATCGGTGATCAACACGCCCTCGGCGGTGCTCTCGAAAACGGTCGCGGCCTGCTGCAGTTTTTCCTGCATGAGATGGCGTTCGGTGATGTCGCGGGCGATGGTCAGCATGCAATCCTCGTCGCCGATCGGCAGCGGGCGACTGGACACTTCGCACAGGCGAATCTGCCCGTCGCTGCGACGGATGTGGCATGTGAAGTCGCGGACAAACCCGTCGCGCTTTAGCAGATCGAGCATCTGTTTGCGTTCGTTGAGGTTGACCCAGATGCCCAGATCCAGCGTTGAACGATCCACCGACATGGCGCTGTTGAAACCAGTGATACGACTAAAACCTTCGTTGACCTCCAACAGCAGGCCGTCGCTCTGGCGCGACAGCAACAGGCCATCCGGCGACGCATGGAAAGCCTTGGCGAACTTCTCTTCAGAGGTTTGCAGTTGCTGTTGGGTTTCCTTGAGCTGGCTGATGTCGCGAACTACCACCACCAGCGCCGGGGTGGTGTCGAGGTCGAAAGGCTCGGCGGAAATCAGCCCGGTGAACAATTGGCCGTTGTTGCGGCGAAAGGGCATTTCCAGATTACGGATGCTGCCGGCCTGCAAACGCTGCAAGAGGCCCGGCCCCACCCCGGGGATGCCCCAGATATTGAGGTTGGTGGCGGTCTGGCCGATCACCTCCTCGGCCCTAAGGCCGATCTGCTCTTCGAAGGCCTCGTTAACCTCCAGCAGGCAGCCGTCGGACAGGCGCGCAATCACCAGAATGTCCGGGCATTGCTCAAACACCGAAGCGAACTTCTGCTCGGACAGGCGCAGCGCCTCTTCGGTGCGTTTGATTTCGCTGATATCGATCATCAACCCGCGCATCACCGGTTCGTGGCCATGCTCGATCAGGCTGACAATGTCGCGCACCCACAGGCAGCGGCCGTCGGCGGTGATCACGCGATAATCAACGATGTGATCGCGGCCCTGGCGCAGCGCTTCCCTGCAATAGTTTTGCGTGCGGGTCAGGTCGGCCGGGTGAATGATGTTGTGCCAGAAACCCGGAATCAGCCAGTGAGACTGTGGATACCCGAGCAGGTCTTCAGCATGGGGCGACACATAGCTGTAGGTGAAGTCGCTCATCCGCGCTTCCCAAGCGATCGCCGACAAGCTCTCCACCAGACCGCGGTAGTGATATTCGCTGCTGCGCAATTCCTGTTCGAGGTCGATGCGCCGGGAGATTTCCGAGCTCAGGCGGCGGTTGATGCGAATCACCACGGCCAGCACCGTCATCAACAACAACAGACCGGGCAGGCCATACATCAGCAGATCTGACCAGAATGTGCGGTGGTCGAGCACATTACCGACCCAATGTTCCTGAATGCTGCTGATTTCCGCCGGTGTCATGTCGGCCAGGACTTTATCGAGAATGCCCACCAACATCTTGTTGTAGCGGGGCACGGCCATCGCCAGTTGATAGCGATACGGGGTTTCGCCGCTGACGTAGAGGCCGTCGAGTTTGAGCTGGCGCAGGCTCCAGACGCTGGAAGCCAGATCGCCGACCACCGCGTCCACTTCATCGGTCGCCAGGGCTTGCAGCGCCGAACTGACATTGGGCATGGCCACCAGATTCAGATCGGGATGGTGAGTGCGCAGCAGTTCGTGGGGAGCGTAGTTTTCCACTACGGCGATTTTCAGACCGTAGAGGTCGTCGAGTTTGCGCGGCTGGGCCCCGCCGACATGGGCCAGAATGACGATCGGGAAGTCGAGATACGGCCGGGTAAATGACAGGTAATTCTGGCGTTCCGGCGTGGACATGATTCCCGGCAGCAAATCGATCTTGCTTTTTTTGACCTGCTCCAGCACCACCGTCCAGCTTGCCGGTTCGATGGGCGTCAGCTTGATCGCCAAACGTTGGCGAATCACGTCGATATAGTCAGCGGCGAGACCCTGATAGCGGTTCTGGTCGTCACGAAATTCGAAAGGCGGCCACGACGCGTCGACACCCAGGCGCAAGTCAGGGTGAGCCGCCAGCCAGCTGCGTTCTTCATCGGTGAGAGTCAGCGCGTCAGCCGTGGCGGTGCAGATCATCAATGACAGCAGAAAAAGCACGGGCGCCAGTCTGGGCATAACGCTCTCGTCAGGGCTTGGGATGATTGTTTCGAGTGTAGACGGGGTACGCGACGGGGAGGGCGGAGCGGGGAATTTAATCTGCCATAAAGCAAAACCCCCGGCCTGGGCCGGGGGTTCTGGTATCACTCGTCGAGGAAGGAGCGCAGATGCTCGCTTCGCGTCGGGTGGCGCAGCTTGCGCAGCGCCTTGGCTTCGATCTGACGGATCCGCTCACGCGTTACGTCAAACTGTTTGCCCACCTCTTCGAGCGTGTGGTCGGTGTTCATGTCGATACCGAAACGCATGCGTAGTACCTTGGCTTCACGGGCAGTGAGGCCGGACAGCACTTCGCGAGTCGCTTCCTTCAGGCTTTCCACTGTGGCGACATCGATTGGCGACTGCATGGTCGAGTCTTCGATGAAGTCGCCCAGATGGGAGTCTTCGTCATCACCGATCGGGGTTTCCATGGAGATCGGCTCTTTGGCGATCTTCAGTACCTTGCGGATCTTGTCCTCAGGCATTTCCATGCGTTCGCCAAGCTCTTCCGGAGTCGGTTCGCGACCCATTTCCTGCAACATCTGCCGGGAAATACGGTTGAGCTTGTTGATCGTCTCGATCATGTGCACCGGGATACGGATGGTGCGCGCCTGGTCGGCGATCGAGCGAGTGATCGCCTGACGGATCCACCAGGTGGCATAAGTCGAGAACTTGTAACCGCGACGGTATTCGAACTTGTCCACCGCCTTCATCAGGCCGATGTTGCCTTCCTGGATCAGATCGAGGAATTGCAGGCCGCGGTTGGTGTACTTCTTGGCGATCGAGATCACCAGACGCAGGTTGGCTTCAACCATCTCTTTTTTCGCGCGGCGGGCCTTGGCCTCACCGATCGACATGCGACGGTTGATGTCCTTGATTTCTGCGATGGTCAGGCCGGTCTCGGTTTCCAGCGCAATCAGCTTCTGCTGGCAACGGATGATGTCCGGCTGCACGCGACCGATGGCTTCGGCGTACTTGCTCTTGCCTTTGGCCAGGGCGTCGGACCAGCTTTCGTCGACTTCGTTGCCCGGGAACTGACGCAGGAAATCGGCGCGCGGCATACGTGCATCACGTACGCACAGCTGCATGATCGCGCGCTCTTGCTGACGCAGGCGATCCAGGGCACTGCGTACACGCTCGACCAGGGCTTCGAATTGCTTCGGCACCAGTTTGATCGGCATGAACAGCTCGGCCAGGGCCAGCAACTCGGCAACGGCTGCCTTGTTGTGACGACCGTGCTTTTTCAGGGCCTTGCGGGTGATTTCCATCTGGTCGGCGACGGCACCGAAGCGCTGCGCAGCGATGACCGGATCCGGACCGCTTTCGGCTTCTTCTTCATCGTCGGAAGATTCGGCATCATCGTCGTCGGTATCGTCGTCGGCCTTGACGGCTTTCGGGTCAACCGGCGGCGGCACTTCTGCCGCAGGCGGCGCGATGCCGTCGTCCGGGTCGATATAACCGCTCAGGACGTCGGACAGGCGACCACCTTCGGTGGTGACGCGGGTGTACTCGGAGAGAATGTGGTCAACCGTGCCTGGGAAGTGCGCAATCGCGCTCATCACTTCACGAATGCCTTCTTCGATCCGCTTGGCGATTTCGATTTCGCCTTCACGGGTCAGAAGCTCGACCGTACCCATTTCACGCATGTACATGCGCACCGGGTCAGTGGTGCGACCGATATCGGTCTCCACCGCCGCCAACGCAGCGGCTGCTTCTTCCGCAGCGGCCTCGTCGGTATCGGCGTCGGCCAACATAAGGGCGTCCGCATCCGGAGCACTCTCGTGTACGGGGATCCCCATGTCGTTAATCATGCGGATGATGTCTTCCACCTGCTCCGGATCTGAAATATCCTCGGGCAGGTGGTCGTTGACCTCGGCGTAAGTCAGATACTTCTGCTCACGACCCAGTTTGATCAACTCAATAATACGAGACTGCTGTTGCGCTTTTCCGGACATAACACCCTATCCACTGAAGGTCTTGGCGGGCAAAAAACAAGCCGAGGATTATACCTGAGCTATGACCTCACGCGCCAGTTGAGGTCGGGTTTGATGCGGAAACATTGCGACTTAAAAGGTCGCGCAGTTGATTTTTCTCTTCGCCGCTCAGTTCGCTTTGCCGCGCTTTCCTGAGTAACTGTTCGAGATTTCGCTCGCGTTGGCGGGCGGACAAGCTAGTAATGGTGTCGAAAAACTGTTGTTCAAGGTTATCTCCGTCAATCAGCCATTCCTTTTCTGCCAGCGCCTTGAGTAAGCGACCCTGTTCAGTACCGTGCCATCGCGCGATCAGCTGAAATGAGTTTAGCTTGGGATTCTTCTGTACGGCTTCGAGCAGCGCCACAAGCAGCTGGGCGTTGGTCTGATTTTCATCGGCAATGTGCCCGGCGTCTTCGACGCGCTTGGCCAGTTGCGGATGATGGAGCAATGTTCGCAGTGCCGTCAGGGTTGGCGATTCAACGCCAATCGGCGTACGCGGGCGCTGCTGTTCGCGATCGCCACCACGCTTGCCGTTCTTGTCCCACGGTTTCTTGTCCCACTTCTTGCCGCCGGCGCCGGGTTTCTTCGGCGTCCATTCCTGCTGCGGCGCATACATGTCCTGCGCCTGCGGCTGATGGTAGTCGCTGTAGTCCGGCATGGCGTCATAATCGAAGCCCGGATCGTAGGCGGGCGGTGCTTCCTGCGGCGCATTCTGAACCAATTGGCTGACGGTCTCGCTGCTCAGGCCGGTAATCTCGGTCAGGCGCTGACGCATGAGGATGCGCAGGTTCGCTCCCGGCACCTTGTCGATCAATGGCGCGGCGAGGGTGGCCATGTGCGCCTTGCCCTCAAGTGAGCGCGGGTCGGCTTCTTCGGTCAGTTGCTGGAAAAAATAATCGGCCAGCGGCTGCGCGTGCTGATTGATGCGCGCCTTGAAAGCATCGGTGCCTTCGGCGCGAACCAGGGTGTCCGGGTCTTCGCCTTCGGGCAAAAACAGGAACCGCGCGCGACGACCGTCCTGCAGGCACGGCAGGGTCGCTTCCAGTGCACGCCAGGCTGCGTTGCGGCCGGCCTGGTCGCCGTCGAAGCAGAACAATACGTTCGGGACGACGCGGAACAAGCGCTTGAGGTGTTCTTCGCTGGTCGCGGTACCCAGCGTGGCGACGGCATTGCGCAAGCCTTGCTGGGCGAGGGCTATGACGTCCATGTAACCCTCGACGACGATGATTTCGTCGAGGTTGCGATTGTTCTTGCGTGCTTCATAAAGGCCGTAGAGTTCCTGGCCTTTATGGAATACCGGGGTTTCCGGTGAGTTCAGGTACTTGGGCTTGTCGTCGCCCAGTACGCGACCGCCGAAGGCGATGATCCGTCCACGGGTATCGCGAATCGGGAACATCACGCGATCGCGGAAGCGGTCATAGCGTTTGCCGGTTTCGGCGTTCTCGATCAGCAGGCCAGCTTCGATCATGGCCTTCTGTTGCAACGTGTCGCTGCTCAGATGCTTGAGCAGGTTGTCCCAGCCCGGCGGCGCAAAACCGAGGCCGAAATCCCGAGCGATCTCGCCCGTCAGCCCGCGCCCCTTGAGGTAATCCACCGCAGCCTTGCGCGACGGATGACTCTTGAGTGCCTGTCGGTAAAAATCAGCGGCGGCGGTCAGCAGCGGGTACAGCGGCGAATCGGTCGGCTGGCGCGGCTTGCGCTCGCGACCGCTTTCTTCGCGGGGGATTTCCATGCCGGCGGCTTTGGCCAGATCTTCGACGGCCTGGGGGAAGTCCAGGTTGTCGTGATCCATGAGAAAGCCGAGGGCGTTGCCGCCGGCGCCGCAACCGAAGCAGTAATAGAACTGTTTGTCGGGGCTGACGCTGAATGACGGGGTTTTCTCTTTATGGAACGGGCAGCAGGCGGTGTAGTTCTTGCCGGCCTTCTTCAATTGCACGCGCGAGCTGACCACGTCGACGATGTCGGTGCGGTTCAGCAGGTCGTCAATGAAGCTCTGGGGAATCAGCCCGGCCATGGCGTTCTCGTCGTCTGCGCTGCAATAAATCCGTTGCGACAGGCCGTCGGACGCGGGCCATTGCTGGAAACGCACAAAAGTGCGGCTCGACCGGTGTCGTCTGCGTAATCGCTGTCGGGAAGTGTATCTGCCGAAAATCCACTGACGTTAGTACCTATCAGTCTTCGACTATGTGAAAGTGTTGCGCTGAATCCGCTGACGGCCGATTGTCGACCTCGGATAGCTCAATAAAGCGGGCACGCATGCAGGTGCCTTGGGCTGATCGTCGTAAGAGGAATCAGTGGGTGTGCTCGTCAGTAGCCTTGAAAGGCTCGTCAGAAAAGACGTGCACCGCTGGCAAAAGAGCCAGGCCTGACGCGGTGAAGCAGATTTGTCTCGGTCGCATCGGCGGCGTCGACGGTGAAGCATCAAGCGTTTTACGCAAATGCCATTAGCCCGGCTGAGGGCCGGGCTTAGGCAAGAAGCTTGCTACGAACGTCTGTGGATTAGTACAGACGAACGGCGCGGCGCTGTTCGCGCTGAACTTTCTTGGCGTGACGCTTAACAGCGGCTGCTGCCTTGCGCTTACGCTCAGAAGTTGGCTTCTCGTAAAATTCGCGGCTACGAACTTCAGCCAGTACACCGGCTTTTTCGCAGGAGCGCTTGAAACGACGCAGAGCTACGTCGAAGGGTTCGTTCTCTTTTACTTTGACGGCTGGCATCCAGAGCTACCTTCATTCATTACCGGGGTCAACATCCTCGCGGCAAAAGAGCACTTGAAGACGTCGGTTTTTAAGGGTTGCGGATGTTAACCCCTCATCGCTCGGAATGCAAAGCCTCTGATCGAAAACCGCTGGTCGGGGCATCACGTGGCGACTATTATGCGCGCCTTCGAATTCAGCCTAAACAAGGCGCAAACCCATGCTAGTACTGGGATTAGAAACCTCCTGCGACGAAACCGGCGTCGCATTGTATGACAGTGAACGCGGTCTGCTGGCCGACGCGCTGTTCAGTCAGATCGACCTGCACCGTGTCTATGGCGGTGTGGTGCCGGAGCTGGCCTCGCGTGACCACGTCAAACGCATGCTGCCCTTGATCCGTCAGGTGTTGGCCGAGGCCGACTGCGTGCCGACCGAGATCGATGCAATCGCCTATACCGCAGGTCCTGGCCTGGTCGGCGCGTTGCTGGTCGGTGCTTCCTGCGCGCAGGCGCTGGCGTTTGCCTGGGGCATTCCGGCTCTCGGTGTGCACCACATGGAAGGCCACTTGCTGGCGCCGATGCTGGAACCGAAACCGCCGGAATTTCCGTTCGTCGCTTTGTTGGTTTCCGGTGGTCATACCCAGTTGGTTCAGGTCGACGGCATTGGCCAATACAGCCTGCTCGGCGAGACGCTCGACGATGCGGCCGGCGAAGCTTTCGACAAAACCGCGAAGATGATGGGCCTCAATTACCCCGGCGGGCCGGAAATCGCCAAGCTGGCCGAGAAGGGCGTCGCAGGACGTTTCACCTTTCCGCGTCCGATGTGTGATCGCCCGGGTCTGGACTTCAGTTTCAGCGGCTTGAAAACCTTCGCCCTCAATACCTGGCAGCAATGCGTCAGCGCCGGGGACGACGGCGAGCAAGCCCGTTGCGACATCGCGCTGGCGTTCCAGCAGGCCGTGGTGGAGACTTTGACCATCAAGTGCAAGCGCGCCCTGAAACATGCAGGCATGAAGCGACTGGTGATTGCCGGCGGCGTCAGCGCCAACAAGGCGTTGCGGGTTTCGCTGGAAAAGATGCTCGGCGATATGAAGGGTGATGTGTTCTATGCGCGCCCGGAGTTCTGCACCGACAATGGCGCGATGATCGCATTTGCCGGTTGCCAGCGCCTGAAGGCCGGCCAGCAGGAAAGTCTGGCCATCACCGTGCAGGCACGCTGGCCAATGGAGCAGTTGTCGGCGCTGTAATGAGCGACGCTCATGGACGGCAGTCAGAAATGCCGTTCGCGCCCGGCAAACAGGTCGCGTAGATTGCCGCGATGGCGCCAGACAATCAGCAAGGTCAGCGCGCTCATTGGCAGCAAGGCTTCCGGCTCCTGCCAGGCCAGCAATGGCAGGGTCAGTGGCGTGGCAATCAGCGCCGCCAGCGAGCTGGTGCGAGTCAGGTAGAACGTCAGCAGCCAGGCGCACACCGCCAGCAGCGCGGCGGGTGGATACAGACCGAGCAGCATGCCGGCGGCAGTGGCAACGCCTTTGCCGCCGCGAAAGCGAAAGTACAAAGGGAACAGGTGACCGATCACGGCGCACACGCCAATCCAGGCCTGATCCTGCAGTGAAAGGCCCGCGCCCGAGGCGATCAGCACCGGCAGCAGGCCTTTGCACAGATCACCGAGCAGGGTCAGGATCGCCAGTTTGCGACCGGCCAGGCGCAGCATGTTGGTGGCGCCGGCATTACCCGAGCCACTCATTCGCGGATCCGGATTTCCGGTCAGGCGGCTGAGCAAAATGGCAAAGGACAGCGAGCCGAGCAGGTAGGCGAGAATCGCCAGTAGCCAAAACATGCTAACTATTCCGGGCGAGGACGCCCTGATTCTAACGGCGCATCGCGCCCTTGTCGTGCAGCGGAGAGAAGTGCTTGGACAGAGTGTTTATCGAGGGCCTGGAAGTCGACACCGTGATCGGTGCCTACGACTGGGAGCGCGGCATCCGTCAGTGCCTGCGTCTTGATCTGAGCTTCGCCTGGGACAATCGCCCGGCCGCCGCCGGTGACGACCTGACCCTGGCGCTCGATTACGCCAGTGTTTCCACGCGCATTCAGGCCTTTGCCGAGCAGGCGCAATTCCAACTGGTCGAAACCTTCGCCGAGCGTCTGGTTGAAGTGCTGATGGCCGAATTCAAGATCACCTGGGTGCGACTGAAACTGACCAAGCCGGGCGCCGTTCCAGCGGCCAAGGGTGGTGTGGGTGTGGAGATCGAGCGCGGATGTCGCTGACTCAGGTCTACCTCGGGCTCGGTAGCAATATCGAGCGTGAAACCCATTTGCGCGCCGGTCTCGATGCGCTGGCCACGTTCCTGGTGGATATCCGTTGTTCGGCGGTGTTCGAGAGCCAACCGGTGGGCATCAAGAGCGGGCCGTTCTTCAATTTTGTGGTCTCGGCCTACACGGACCTGCCATTGATAGAGCTTGATCGCCGTTTGAAATTCATCGAGGCGGACAACGGTCGTTATGCCCCGGATCGCAAAGGTCTGCCGCTGGATATCGACGTGCTGCTGTATGGCGATCTGGTGGGTAATTTCGATGGATTGATGCTGCCGCGTGCTGAAATCCTGAAAAATGCCTTTGTGCTGTGGCCGCTGTCGTTGATTGCGCCGGATCGGGTGCATCCGGGAGTGGGCAAGAGCTTTGCGATGTTGTGGGCTGAAGCGCAGATTGATCAGGTGTTGGCGCCGGTTGCGTTCGAATGGCGGGGGGAGCAGCTCACGCCTTCGGATTTGCGGTGATATCAAATGCGCTTTCGCGAGCAGGCTCGCTCCCACATTGGATCGAGGTCTCATGTGGGAGCGAGCCTGCTCGCGAAGTTTTTTATCAGGCTGTCGCCGCCTCTTTGTAGGCTTTCAACGCCTTCAGTCGTTCCCGCTTCAGCGCTTCGCCCAGTTCCGGCCCCTTGAATCCCTGCTCCAGCAACGGCTGCACCGCCACCGCTCGCGCAGCCTTCGCCGCTCCGCGCAAATAATCGGCCTGTGGATAACTGCGCTGCTCCAGGCCCTTGCGGCCACGGGCGTCCATCTCGCACGCGGCGATAAATTCCTCGAAGCGCTGTGGCCGGCGATAGATATCGAAACTTTGCAGCAACTCCAACAGCGTCGAGGCTTTCAACTCGAGCGCCCGGTGCCCATGGGTGTGGTACTGCCCCACCAGCAGCGCCAGTTCCTGACAGTCCTTGGGGACCTTGAAGCGCTCGTTGACCGCTTTGATCAGCTTCAGCCCGGTGTGCTCATGGGCGATATGCCCGGGCCACTCATCTTCCGGCGTCAGGCCTTTGCCCAAGTCATGCAGCAGGCAGGCCCAGCGCACTGTCAGTGGTTGTTTGTGCTGGGCTGATTGCTCCAGCACGCTCAGGGTGTGCAGGCCTGTGTCAATTTCCGGGTGATGGGTCTCTGGCTGCGGCACGCCGAACAAGGCGTCGACTTCCGGCAATAGCTCTTTGAGTGCGCCACAGTCGCGCAAGACTTGGATGAACACCTGTGGATGATCTTCCATCAGTGCCCGGGAAATCTCCTTCCAGCTACGTTCGGCAGTCAGCGCCTGCAATTCGCCGGACTCACTGAGCTGGCGCATCAAGTCCATGGTTTCATCGGCGACCGTAAAGCCCAATCCTGCGTAGCGCGCAGCAAAACGGGCAACACGCAGGACACGGAGCGGATCTTCGGCGAATGCCGGGGATACATGGCGCAGGATTCGCGCTTCAAGATCGCGCTGGCCATGGTACGGATCGGTAAGGTTGAGCTGATCGTCCTCGGCCATGGCATTGATCGTCAGGTCGCGGCGAATCAGGTCTTCTTCAAGCGTCACTTCGGGACTTGCGTAGAAGGTGAAGCCGCCGTAACCCCGGCCACTCTTGCGTTCCGTACGGGCGAGGGCATATTCCTCACCGGTTTTGGGGTGCAGAAACACCGGAAAATCGGCGCCAACCGGGCGGTATCCCTTGGCGAGCATTTCCTCCGTGGTGGCGCCCACCACGACCCTGTCGATGTCAGTGACCGGCAACCCCAACAGGCGATCACGTACTGCGCCGCCAACCTTGTAAACCTGCATAAAAAACCTCCGTCAGTCCGACAGGATAACCCTTGCGTCAGACTTTCGGAGGCCGGAACCGGATCAAAGATGAATCACGGCCAGATCGAGCCGGCCGTAATCGCCTTCGCTGTGTTCACTGCGTGGCGGCACGTGATGGGTTTTCATGATCTGGTCGCCTTGCAGGGTTTCCAGATGAATGTCGAAGCCCCAGAGCCGGTGCAGATGCTTGAGGACTTCTTCGGTGGAGTCGCCCAAGGGTTTGCGGTCGTGCTGCTGATGGCGCAGGGTCAGCGAGCGATCACCGCGCCGATCGATGCTGTAGATCTGCACGTTCGGCTCACGATTGCCGAGGTTGTATTGCGCTGCCAGGGTTTCACGGATGATGCGGTAGCCGCCCTCATCATGAATGGCCGGCACCAGCAAGTCGTCTTTCTGGTCGTCATCGAGAATGCTGAACAGCTTCAGATCACGGATCACCTTGGGCGACAGGTACTGCAGGATGAAGCTCTCATCCTTGAAACTGCTCATGGCGAACTTGATGGTCGACAGCCAGTCGGAACCGGCGATGTCCGGGAACCAGCGGCGATCCTCTTCGGTAGGCTCTTCGCACATGCGCCGAATGTCGCGGTACATGGCGAAACCCAATGCATAGGGGTTGATACCGCTGTAGTACGGACTGTCGAAACCCGGCTGGAACACCACGCTGGTGTGCGAGGTGAGGAATTCCATCATGAAGCCGTCGGTCACCAGGCCTTCGTCATACAGGTCATTCATCAGCGTGTAATGCCAGAACGTTGCCCAGCCTTCGTTCATGACTTGGGTCTGGCGCTGCGGATAGAAATACTGGGCGATCTTGCGCACGATGCGCACGATCTCGCGCTGCCAGGGTTCCAGCAGCGGCGCGTGTTTCTCGATGAAATAGAGGATGTTTTCCTGCGGTTCGGCCGGGAAGCGGGCGTTGTCCTTGTCGCTGTATTTGTCCGCGCCTTTGGGAATGGTGCGCCACAGATCATTGATCTGCTGCTGCATGTGCTCTTCGCGATCCTTCTGCCGCCGGCGCTCTTCTTCGGCGGAAATCGGATACGGGCGCTTGTAGCGGTCGACACCGTAATTCATCAGGGCATGGCAGGAATCGAGCAGGTCTTCCACGGCATCGATGCCGTGGCGCTCTTCGCACTGCATGATGTACTGCTTGGCGAACACCAGGTAATCGATGATTGAACTGGCATCGGTCCAGGTGCGGAACAGGTAGTTGCCCTTGAAAAAACTGTTGTGGCCATAGCAGGCGTGAGCCACCACCAGCGCCTGCATGCAGATGGTGTTTTCTTCCATCAGATAGGCGATGCACGGGTCGGAGTTGATGACGATCTCGTAGGCGAGGCCCATCTGTCCGCGACTGTAGGATTTTTCGGTACTGAGGAAGTGTTTGCCGTAGGACCAGTGGTGGTAACCCAACGGCATGCCCACCGAGGCATAGGCGTCCATCATCTGCTCGGCGGTAATCACTTCGATCTGGTTGGGATAGGTATCCAGCGCGTAACGGGCCGCGATCCGGGCGATTTCGCGGTCGTAGGTCTGGATCAGCTCGAATGTCCATTCGGAGCCGGTGGATATGGGTTGGCGCTTCTGCTCTTTGGCGGTCATGTCACTAACCTGCGCTGGAAGAGTTCACGGAAGACCGGATAGATATCTCCGGCCGAGACCAGTTGCTGCTGGGCAAATGTGTCAGAGAAGGCTTCGGCGATGCGTTCGTATTCGTACCACAGGGCCTGATGTTCGCGCGGGGTGATCTCCACATAAGTGTAGTACTGCACAAACGGCATGATCTGGTTGATCAGGATGTCGCGGCAGATCGGCGAATCGTCGTTCCAGTTGTCGCCATCGGAGGCCTGAGCGGCGTAGATGTTCCACTCGTTGCTCGGATAGCGCTCGGCCATGATTTCCTGCATCAGCTTCAGGGCGCTGGAAACAATGGTGCCGCCGGTCTCACGAGAATAGAAAAACTCCTCTTCGTCCACTTCCCGGGCGCTGGTGTGGTGACGGATGAACACCACGTCGATCTTGTCGTAGTTACGCTTGAGAAACAGGTACAGCAGGATGAAAAAGCGCTTGGCGATGTCCTTGGTGGCCTGCGTCATAGAACCGGACACGTCCATCAGGCAGAACATCACTGCTTTGGAACTGGGATTGGGTTGCTTGACCAACAGGTTGTATTTCAAGTCGAAGGTGTCGAGGAACGGCACGCGGTGAATGCGCGCGCTGAGTTTCTCGATTTCAGCTTCGAGTTCCTGAATATCGCCGAAGTTGTCCGGTTCTTCGCGCTTGAGCCGCGCCAGCTCTTCCTTGGCTTCGCGCAGTTTCGCGCGACTGCTGCCGGACAGGGCGATACGACGCGCATGAGCCGAGCGCAACGTGCGGATGATATTGATGCGTGAAGGGTTACCTTCGTTGCTGATCCCGGCGCGGACGGTTTTGAACGTGTCGGTGCCGGTCAGGTTGCGTTTGACCAGATTCGGCAATTCAAGGTCTTCGAACATGAATTCGAGGAACTCTTCCTGAGTGATCTGGAAGACGAACTCGTCCATTCCTTCGCCTGAATTGCCGGCCTTGCCCGGGCCGCGCCCACCGCCGCCGCCCGGTGGACGGGCGATATGTTCACCGGCCGTGAACTCTTTGTTGCCGGGATGCACCACGGTCTGTTTGCCGCCGCGTCCGTGATGGAGCACCGGTTCGTCGATGTCGCGACCGGGAATGCTGATCTGCTCACCGTGCTCCATATCGGTAATGGAGCGGCGACTGACTGCCTCTTCGACAGCCTTTTTGATGTGGTCACGGTAACGCCGCAGAAAACGCTGACGGTTTACCGTGCTCTTGTTCTTGCCATTGAGGCGTCGGTCGATCACATAGCTCATAAGGCCCCTCCGGGGAGCTTCAAGTTTTGAGCTGCAAGCTGCAAGTGGAAGCAAATGCCCGTGTTTCAGGGTTCACACGCTTTGTTCTTGCAGCTTGTGGCTTATAGCTTGCAGCTGCCTCACTGCGACTTGCGGACCCGCAGGTACCATTCGGACAGCAGGCGTACCTGTTTATCGGTGTAGCCACGTTCAACCATTCGCGTAACAAAGTCGTTGTGTTTCTGCTGATCCTCCTTGCTGGCCTTGGCGTTGAAGCTGATGACGGGCAGCAGGTCTTCGGTGTTGGAGAACATTTTCTTCTCGATGACCACCCGCAGTTTTTCGTAGCTGAGCCAGGTCGGGTTCTTGCCGTTGTTGTTGGCCCGGGCGCGCAGGACGAAGTTGACGATTTCGTTGCGGAAATCCTTCGGATTGCTGATGCCGGCCGGTTTTTCGATTTTTTCCAGCTCTTCGTTCAGGGCTACGCGGTTGAGGATCTCGCCGGTTTCCGGGTCGCGATACTCCTGATCCTGAATCCAGAAATCCGCGTACAGCACGTAGCGATCGAAGATGTTCTGGCCGTATTCGCTGTAGGACTCCAGATAAGCGGTCTGGATTTCCTTGCCGATAAACTCGATGTAGCGCGGCGCCAGGTACTCCTTCAGATAGCGCAGGTAACGTTCGCGGGTTTCGGCCTGGAACTGTTCCTGTTCGATCTGTTGTTCCAGCACATAGAGCAGGTGCACCGGGTTGGCGGCGATTTCATGCGGATCGAAGTTGAATACCTTGGAGAGAATCTTGAAGGCGAAGCGGGTCGACAGGCCGTTCATGCCTTCGTCGACACCGGCCGAATCGCGGTACTCCTGAATCGACTTGGCCTTCGGATCGGTGTCCTTGAGGTTTTCGCCGTCGTAGACGCGCATCTTCGAATAGATGTTGGAGTTTTCCGGCTCCTTGAGGCGCGACAACACGGTGAACTGCGCGAGCATTTTCAGGGTGTCCGGTGCGCAGTGCGCCTTGGACAGGGAGCTGTTGAAAAGCAGTTTGTCGTAGATCTTCACTTCGTCGCTGACGCGCAGGCAGTACGGCACTTTGACGATGTAGATCCGGTCGATGAACGCCTCGTTGTTCTTGTTGTTGCGGAAGGTGTGCCACTCCGATTCATTGGAGTGAGCCAGCAGGATGCCGGTAAACGGAATCGCGCCGAGGCCTTCGGTACTGTTGTAGTTGCCCTCTTGGGTAGCAGTCAGCAATGGGTGCAGCACCTTGATCGGCGCCTTGAACATCTCGACGAACTCCATCAGGCCCTGGTTGGCCCGGCACAGCGCACCGGAGTAGCTATAGGCGTCAGCGTCGTTCTGTGGGAATTCTTCGAGTTTGCGGATATCGACCTTGCCGACCAGCGCCGAGATGTCCTGGTTGTTCTCGTCACCGGGTTCGGTCTTGGCCACGGCAATCTGATTGAGGATCGACGGGTACAGCTTGACCACGCGGAACTGGCTGATGTCGCCGCCGAATTCGGCCAAGCGCTTGGTCGCCCAGGGCGACATGATGGTGTTCAGGTAGCGCCGTGGAATGCCGAAATCTTCCTCGAGGATCGCGCCATCTTCGGTGGCGTTGAACAGACCCAGAGGCGACTCGAAGACCGGCGAGCCCTTGATGGCATAAAAGGGCACTTTCTCCATCAGCTGTTTCAGCTTCTCGGCCAGGGACGATTTACCGCCACCGACGGGGCCGAGCAGATAAAGAATCTGTTTCTTCTCTTCCAGGCCTTGGGCGGCGTGGCGGAAATACGAGACGATCTGGTCGATGCATTCTTCCATCCCGTGGAAGTCTTCAAAGGCCGGATAGCGGCGGATCACCTTGTTGGAGAAGATGCGCGACAGCCTCGAATTGGTCGAAGTGTCGAGCAGTTCCGGTTCGCCGATCGCCATCAACAGACGTTCGGCGGCGGAAACGTAGGCGCTGCGATCGTTTTTGCACAGCTCCAGGTACTCCTGCAGAGAGAGTTCTTCCTGGCGTGTGGATTCGAAGCGTTGTTGGAAGTGGCTAAAGATACTCATGACGTCACCTCGCTCGATACGTGGAGCCGACGCCGGATCACTCAGTCGATGCTGGCAGCAGTCGCTGTGGCAGCTGCTGTTTACCCCCCAGAATTCTCCCACGGTCGACAAACCGCGAAAGCTACTCCCGATGACCCGCGCGCCGGTGTACCGGCTCTCCCCTGTTTTGGATGGCCTGCGCTTAAGGATAGTTGGGAATTCGAGAGGTAAAGGCGAGATACGTAATTAGTTGTGGCAGACCGTTCGTCTGCCGCGCGCAGGCCCACGGCAGCCGGGGCCTGCGCTGCGCAAAAAATTATTCGGCGGTGCCTTGCGCGGTTTCCGACGGATAAGTCGTACGCCACAGCTCAAAGCCGCCGTCCATGCTGTAAACGTCGGAGAAGCCTTGGCTGACCAGATAGGCGGCTGCGCCCTGGCTGGAATTGCCGTGGTAGCAGACCACGACGGTCGGTGCATCGAGGTCGGCGCCTTGAATGAAAGCGTGCAGGGAATGGTTGTCGAGATGTTTGGAGCCGCTGATGTGCAGCGCGGCGAAGGTCGCTGGATCGCGTACGTCGACTACGACTGCGCCCTGTTCACGCAGGGCCTGCGCCTGTTCCGGCGGGATTCGTTTGAATTCGGTCATGACAAAGTTCCTGTGCTCAACTGAAGGCGCAGTCTAACGCGAGGCGTTGACGGGCGAATCGTTAGGGGAGAGTGGGGCGACTGATGGCGCAAGCCCGCCGTGCTCGTCGCATTTGCATGAAAGGCGTTCGCCGCTGTCGACGTTCATCAGCGTCAGGCTGCCGCCCCAGACGCATCCGGTGTCCAGCGCGGAAATGCCCGGCTCGTGGATATTGCCCTCGAGCGCCGCCCAGTGACCGAAGATGATGCGCAGGCCTTTGGTCTTGCGCTCCTTGTGCTGAAACCACGGCTTGTAGCCGGGTGGGGCGCTGTCGAGGCCTTCCTTGCTTTTGAGGTCGAGCTTGCCCTCGGCGGTGCAAAAGCGCATGCGTGTGAAGTAATTGGTGATCACTCGCAGACGATCAATGCCTTTGAGGTCGTTGTCCCATTTTGCCGGCTCGTTGCCGTACATACCGTCAAGGTAGGCGGGGAATACGTTATCGTCACGCAGGGCGGTCTCGACTTCGGCGGCGCACTTCAACGCACGGCGCAGCGACCATTGCGGCGGGATGCCGGCATGGACCATCGCAACATCGCGTGTCTCGTCGTAATGCATCAGCTTCTGCTGGCGCAGCCATTCCATCAGCTGCGGCCCATCGGGGGCCTCGATAATTTCGCGCAGTGTGTCGCTTTTCTTCAAACGCTCGATCTTCTTCGCGGCGGCCAGCAGGTGCAGGTCGTGATTGCCGAGCACGCAGACCAGCGACTCACGCATGCCAAAGAGAAAACGCAGGGTTTCCAACGACTGCGGGCCACGGTTGACCAGATCGCCGACCAGCCACAGCCGGTCAAGCGCCGGGTCGAAGGCAGCTTGTTTGAGCAGGCACTTGAGCGGTTCGAGGCAGCCTTGCAGGTCACCGACGGCATACGTCGTCATCAGTGCAGGGCTCCGGGCACGGCGAGGCGAAACGGTTTGATGACGGCATCGAAATGTTTGCCGTCGTCGGCGAGCATTTGATAAGTGCCCTGCATGGTGCCGACCTTGGTGGTCATCACTGTGCCGCTGGTATACGTGTGGCTCTTGCCTGCATCGATCAACGGTTGCTGGCCGACGACGCCTTCACCGCGCACGTGTTCGACATGGCCGTCACCATCGGTGATCACCCAGTGCCGGGACAGAAGCTTGGCCGCAACCTCGCCGTTGTTCTGTACGGTGATGGTGTAGGCGAAGGCGAAACGGTCGTGTTCGGGTTGCGATTGGTCTGGCAGATAGCGGGTGACGACGCTGACATCGACCTGATAACGGGAATCGGACATGCAAGAAGGCCTTAACGAAGCGGAACGCGGGGCGTAGCTGATGGGGAATCAGTCTAGGCAAGTATCGGGCAGTAAACCAGAGTGGTGTGCTGCCCGATAGCGTTCATCGCGAGTCAGTCGGCGGCAGGAGTGGCCGGGACCTGTATCGCGAGCTGGTCGGCCAGACGCACGAATGCAGCCAGATCCAGCTGCTCGGGACGCAGGCTGCCATCGACGCCGGCGGCTTCGATTTCGGCATTGCTGAGCAATTGCTTGAGGGTGTTGCGCAAGGTTTTACGGCGCTGATTGAAGGCTTCGCGCACCACGCGCTCCAGCAACTTGTGATCTTTGGCCGGGTGCGGCAGTACCGCGTGGGGCACCAGACGAACGATCGCCGAGTCGACTTTCGGCGGCGGGTTGAATGCGCCCGGGCCGACGTTGAACAGATGTTCCACGCGGCAATGGTACTGGACCATGATCGACAGACGACCCCAGTCACCGCCACCCGGGCCTGCGGCCAAGCGCTCGACCACTTCTTTCTGCAGCATGAAGTGCATGTCGCGAATGATGCCGGCGTTGTTCAACAGGTGAAAAATCAACGGCGTGGAGATGTTGTACGGCAGGTTGCCGACCACCCGCAGGCTGTTTGGCGCGGCGTTCAGTGTATTGAAGTCGAACTTCAGCGCATCGCCCTGATGCAGGTTGAAATTACTCATGCCGGCAAACTGCTGGTTGAGGATCGGGATCAGATCCTTGTCCAGCTCCACTACGTCGAGTTGCGCGCCGGAGCCCAGCAAACCTTGGGTCAGCGCACCCTGACCGGGGCCGATTTCCAGCAGGCGATCGTCAGGCTTGGCATGGATGGAGCGCAGGATGCGGTCGATAACGCCGGCATCGTGCAGGAAGTTCTGACCAAAGCGTTTGCGCGCCTTGTGTTGATATTGCTCGTTCATAAACGGGTCTCGGCCATCTGGTAGGCGGTTTCCAGGGCGACTTGCAGGCTGCCGGTATCGATCCTGCCGCTGCCGGCCAGATCCAGGGCGGTGCCATGGTCGACCGAGGTGCGGATGATCGGCAGGCCCAGCGTCACGTTGACGGCAGCGCCGAAGCCTTTGTACTTGAGCACGGGCAAGCCCTGGTCGTGGTACATCGCCAGCACTGCGTCGCAGTGCTCCAGATATTTGGGGGTAAACAGAGTGTCGGCAGGCAGCGGGCCACGAAGGTCCATGCCCTCGCCGCGCAGGCGCTCTAATGTCGGTTCGATGATGTCGATTTCTTCATGGCCCAGGTGGCCGCCTTCACCGGCATGCGGGTTGAGACCGCAGACCAGGATGCGGGGCCGGGCGATGCCGAATTTGTCTTGCAGGTCGGCGTGCAGGATTCGCGTGACCCGCTCCAGCCGCTCCGGGGTGATCGCGTCGGCAATCTCGCGCAGGGGCAGGTGGGTGGTGACCAGCGCCACGCGCAAACCGCGAGTGGCCAGCATCATCACTACTTGCGCGGTGTGCGTCAGGTCGGCGAGAAATTCAGTGTGTCCAGAGAACGCGATGCCCGACTCGTTGATCACACCTTTGTGCACGGGCGCGGTGATCATCCCTGCGAAATCACCGTTCAGGCATCCGTTGCCGGCGCGGGTCAGGGTTTCGAGGACGAATGCAGCGTTGGCCTTGTCCAGTTGCCCGGCGATTACCGGTGCGCTGAGCGGCGTGTCCCAGACGTACAGGCTGTTGGCCGGTGCTGGAACATCTGGCCACTGCCCCGGCGCGACATCCAGCAGACTGACGGCCAGCCCCAGCTGCGCGGCCCGCTCAAGGAGTAGGTCGCGGCTGGTGATGGCAATCAGGGGATGTGGCTGGGCTTGCGAGGCGAGCAGCAGGCACAGGTCGGGACCGATGCCGGCCGGTTCGCCGGGTGTCAGCGCGAAACGCTTGGGTTTCACTGCGCTGCCTGGTCTGCACCAGGGAGTTTGATCTCTACGTATGCTTCGTCACGGATCTGACGCAGCCAGGTTTGCAGCTCTTCATCGTATTTGCGGTTACGCAGTACAGTCATTGCTTGCTGCTCACGGGCCTGTTCGGTGCCGTCAGTGGCGCGACGGCCAAGGACTTCCAGCACGTGCCAGCCGTATTGGGTCTGGAATGGCTTGGACAGCTGACCTTGTGGGGTCGAAGCCATCACTTCGCGGAATTCCGGTACCAGCACGTTCGGGTCGATCCAGTTCAGGTCGCCGCCGTTGAGGGCGGAACCCGGATCTTCCGAGTAGTTTTTCGCCAGCTCGGCAAAGTCTTCGCCGGCGGTGATGCGGTCATACAACGATTGCACCAGTGCCTTGGTCTTGGCTTCGTCGCGGATCGGGCTCGGCTTGACCAGGATGTGGCGGACATGCACTTCGTCGCGCATCTGCGCTTCGCCGCCACGTTTGCCCAGCAGCTTCAGAATGATGAAGCCGCCCGGCGTGCGCGCAGGCTGAGTGATGTCGCCAACCGCCATGCTGCTCAGCTCACGATCGAACGGAGGTGGCAGTTGTGCGGCTTTACGCCAGCCCATCTCGCCGCCTTCCAGCGCGTTGTCGCTACCGGATTTGGCCACGGCCATCTGACCGAAGTCGGCGCCTTGCTTGAGCTGCTGGTATACATCCATCGCCTGACGATAAGCGCTCTGAATGGCTTCAGAGTTGGCGCTTTCCGGGGTCGGAATCAGGATGTTGGCCAAGTGCAGTTCTTCGGACAGCTGCATCTTACCGAGGTCGGAGGCGAGGAAGTTCTTCACTTCCTGCTCGGACACCTGGATACGCTCCGCCACACGACGCTGACGCACACGGCTGATGATCATCTCGCGCTTGATCTGATCACGGGCGTCGTCATAGTTCAGGCCGTCACGAGCGAGCGCAGCACGAAACTGATCGACACTCATGTTGTTGCGCTGAGCAATGGTGCCGACAGCCTGGTTCAACTCTTCGTCAGTGATGCGGATGCCCGAGCGTTCGCCGATCTGCAGTTGCAGGTTTTCGACGATCAGACGCTCGAGCACTTGCTGATCGAGCACGCCCGGAGGCGGCAGACCGCCACCGCGCTTGGCGATGGTCTGCTGAACTTCGTGAACGCGCTGGTCCAGTTGGCTCTGCATGACCACGTCGTTATCGACGATCGCCACCACTTTATCGATGGACTGTACGGCGGCGTTGGCCGCCGTACCCAGGAACAGCGCGCCCAGCAGCAGCGGGCGCAGACAATCAGAAAGCTTGGTCTTCACGTTCACGATAACCTTGAATGCCTTTGTCGAGGAAGCTCTCTACCTTGGCGCCAGTCAGGCCGCCGAGTCCCTTCAGAACAATTTGGAGGAAGATGCCATGGTCGCCTTTTTCGTTTTCCGGGGCGTTCTGACTGTTTTCGTCATAGGCGACCCAGTAACGGTTGATCAGGCGCAGTTTCCAGCAGCAGTTGTCGTATTCGAAACCACCGAAGGCTTCCAGCGTGCGATTGCGGTTGTAGTCGTACTGCCAGCGACTGATGGCGTTCCACTGCGGAACGATCGGCCAGATGACCGAGAAGTCATGCTGCTGGATCTTGTAGTAGTCCTTCACGTAGCCAGGTTGACCCGGGGTGCCGTAGTCGCCGCCGCCCACCGACCATTGACCAGTATTCTGATCGTATCGAACCTGGTCGTTGCGATAGCGGTAACCGGCGTTGATGACCTTGTTCGGGTTGTCCGCAGGCTGGTAATGGAACATCGCGCTGCCGGAGCGCGGGCTGCGGCTGTCCGGATCCCAGTTGTAATCGGCAGTGGCGCGCCAGTCACGGTTCCAGCGGTATTCATATTCGAGCGCGTACGGCGAAACACTGGATTTGGAGTCTTCACGAGTTTTCGCATCGATACCAGGCAATTGCACTTCGCGGTTCTTGAAGTAGTACGCCTGGCCCACGCTGATGCGCTGACGTTCAAACCCGTTTTCTTCGATCCAGCGACTGGTAACGCCCAGCGATAGTTTGTTCTCGTCGCCTACACGGTCGGCGCCGGAGAAGCGGTTGTCGCGGAACAGCGAAGAGTAATTGAAGGTATATTCGCTGGTGTCGAATACTGGAATGTCTTCCTGATCTGTCTCGGGAACATAGAGGTAGAACAGGCGTGGTTCCAGAGTCTGGCGGTAATTCTTGCCGAAGTAGGAAGTATCGCGATCGAAATACAGGCCGCTGTCGATGCTGGCAATCGGGACGCCGCGGCTCTGGTTGCTGTCGAACTTGCCGTAAAGCTTCTGGTTTTCCGGCGACAGCGCATCAATCTGGGATTTGCCGGTGTTATCCAGATCAAGCTGATACTGCGTGTACTGATACTTCAACGATGGTTTGAGGAAACCATAGGTCCAGTTCATCGGCAGGCTGACGCCCGGCTTCAGATTCAGGCGATCACCGTTAGCGCGGGCCAGACCGCTGATGTTTGTGTCCAGACGACGCTCGGCAATGCCATCTTCATTGATGAAGTCGCCATCACGTAGATCGCGATCGAAACGAACCAGCTCGGTCTCGTAATCGAAATTCAGACCTTCCGGATGGTACGGCAGCTGACCATTGAAGGTGATCTGCGGCAGACGACCATACGGTGTGATGTTGGAAACGGTAGCCAGCTGATATTGCTGAGCATTCAGGCGTGCGGTGTAGTTGTCGCCACGGTAGCTGACCGCACCCTGCTGATTGACGAAATCATCGCTCTTCACACCAATCTGATCGGTCTGCAGATCCTGGAAGTAATACGGATCGCTGATCTTGGTGTAATCAACTTCTGTGAGCACACGGGAATCGAGCCCGCCCTTGTGCTGCCAGTTGTACATATAGCGAGTGTCTTTGTAGTCGGACTGAAGCTTGCGATCGTCGTTCTCATCATTGAGGTACGCCGCACCGAACTGACCTTCACTCGACTTGGTCAGGTAGCGGAACTCACCCTCCACCAGCATGCCGCGCTTGCTCATGTAACGCGGGTACAACGTGGCGTCATAGTTCGGCGCCAGGTTGAAGTAGTACGGGGTGACCAGCATGAAGCCGGTGTCGCTGCCCGAACCGATGGTCGGCGGCAGGAAGCCTGACTGGCGACGGTCGTCGATCGGGAAGTAGATGTACGGGGTGTACAGAATCGGGATGTCTTTGACGCGCAACGTCACGTTGGTCGCGGTGCCGAAACCGGTCGCCGGGTTCAAGGTGATGTTGTTGCCCTTGAGCTGCCACGCGTTGCTGTTCGGTTCGCACGTGGTGTACGTGCCGTCCTTCAAGCGGATGATCGCGTTTTCGGCACGCTTGGCATACAGCGCGTTACCGCGGATGCGCGATTTGTGCATCACGTATTCGGCGTTGTCGACCTTGGCTTCACCAGTGTCGAGCTGTACATCGGCGTGGTCGCCGACGATCAGCGCGCCGTTGTCGCGGATGCGCACGTTGCCGGCCAGTTCGCCACGGCTCTCGGCCTGATACAGATTGGCCTCGTCGGCTTCGACCTGCATGCTGCCCTGACGCATGATCACGTCACCGGCAAGGCTGGCGACCTGGGTGTCCTGCTCGTAACGCGACGCTTTGGCACCGATGAAGGTCGGCGCGTCACTTTTATTCGTCTTGTCATTCATGCCAGGACGAATCGGTTCGATATAGGAACCAGAGCAGTAAGGACCGGTCTCGGCCAATTGCGCGGCGGTGAGCTTCTCGCGCGGAACCCAGTCGAGGTGACTGTAGTCTTCGCTACGGGATTTCAGGCCACGGCCCTTGGACTCGGTGACCAGTGCGGTTTTCGCGCCAGTGTCGGCGTCGGAACCCTTGTCGGCCGCAGGCTCGCCGGCGGCGCTGACGGCACTGCCGTCATGCACCGGACGCGGCGGCAATGCCGCGGCGGGCGACTTGGGCGCACAGTCCCAGCCACCCGTAGCCGAGACGGAGCAGTCATACTGCTCGGCGGCAACAACGAATTGACTGGCCAGAGGTTGCATAGCCAGCAGACTGCCGGTTACCAACAATGGAAATTTTTTACGAAACGCGGGGGATTTCAATGCCATCTTATTAGTCCGGGCTTCCTGCGTGCCATCTGCCCGCGGTGTGGGCCGCACGCCTCTCGATGGTCTGAAAAAGATGCTGGATAATAAAGCATGACCCGCTTGACGGCTAGCGCCGTCGGAGACCCTTGCAATGCCTGACCAAGATGTACGCTTGCAACACCTGAAAGTTTGGCTCGATGAGCAGTTGGCAAAGTTGTTTGCCGAGCAGGGCTGGGGCACCGTGCCCCCGGCCACGTTGACCGCGGCCAGCAGCGACGCGAGTTTCCGCCGCTACTTCCGCTGGGAGGGCGATGGTCGCAGCTTCGTCGTGATGGACGCGCCGCCACCCCAGGAAAACTGCAAACCGTTCGTGGATATCGCTTTTTTGCTGGCGAAATCCGGAATTAATGTGCCGAAAATTTACGCCGAAGACCTCGAACGCGGTTTTCTTTTGCTCAATGACCTGGGCAACAAGACCTATCTCGACGTCATCGATGGCGAAAATGCCGACGCGTTATTCCACGATGCCCTGCAAGCGCTGTTGGCTTTTCAACAGTTGCCGATGGTTGCGCCGTTGCCCAGTTACGACGTCGCCTTGTTGCGTCGTGAGCTTGAGTTGTTCCCCGAGTGGTACGTCAAGCATGAGCTGGGCGTCGAGTTCGATGCGGCCCAGCAGCAACAGTGGCAGCACATCAGCGAGCTCTTGATCGACAGCGCGCTGGCGCAGCCGAAAGTGCTGGTGCACCGCGACTACATGCCGCGCAACCTGATGCTCAGCGAGCCGAACCCTGGCGTGCTGGACTTCCAGGACGCGGTGTACGGCCCGGTGACCTACGACGTGACTTGCCTGTTCAAGGACGCTTTCCTCAGCTGGCCGGAAGAACGTGTACGCGGCTGGCTGGAAAGTTATTGGCAGCAAGCCTCGGCACTGGACATTCCGGTGCAAGCTGATTTCGAAGACTTCCTGCGCGCCAGCGACTTGATGGGCGTGCAGCGTCACCTGAAAGTCATCGGCATCTTCGCGCGTATCTGCCATCGCGATGGCAAGCCGCGTTATCTGGCCGATGTGCCGCGCTTCTTCACTTATATAGAAGCAGTGATCGCGCGCCGCCCTGAACTGGCGGAACTGCAAGCGCTGTTCAGCAGCTTGCGTGCTGGAGCGACGGCATGAAGGCAATGATTCTGGCAGCGGGCAAAGGCGAGCGCATGCGCCCGCTGACCCTGACTACGCCGAAACCGCTGGTGCGTGCCGCTGGCGTGCCGCTGATCGAGTATCACCTGCACGCCCTCGCGGCCGCAGGTTTCAACGAAGTCGTCATCAACCACGCCTGGCTTGGTCAGCAGATCGAGGATCATCTGGGTGACGGTTCGCGTTTCGGCCTGAGTATCCAGTACTCGCCGGAAGGCGAGCCGCTGGAAACCGGTGGCGGGATTTTCCGTGCGCTGCCGTTACTTGGTGACGATGCGTTTCTGGTGGTCAACGGCGACATCTGGACCGATTACGACTTCAGCGTGCTGCACCAGCCGATCAATGGCCTGGCGCATCTGGTGCTGGCGGACAATCCGGCGCATCACCCGAAAGGCGACTTCACTCTCATCGACGGCAAAGTGCAGGACGGCGAGCCTGATGCGCAGACGCTGACCTACAGCGGCATCGCCGTGCTGCATCCGCAGTTGTTCGATGGTTGCAGCGATGGCGCCTTCAAGCTCGCGCCTCTGCTGCGCAAGGCCATGGCCAAAGATGAAGTGACGGGCGAGCGGCTGAAGGGGCATTGGGTGGATGTCGGTACCCACGAGCGTCTGGCCGAAGCCGAAGCCCTGATAGAAGCGAGTCGCTGAGATGCTGTGGCCAGGGACTCTGATTGGAGCCGGAGTGGGGTACGCGATTGCCAGCATTCCGGGGGCCATGCTTGGGGCGTTGTTGGGGCAGGCGCTGGATCGGCGCCTGCACTTGCAGAGCTGGGGACACTTGCGCGAAAAGCTCGGCGGCCGGCCGATGCTGCGTAACGATGAACTGCTGTTCGTGTTGCTCGGGCGTCTGGCCAAGAGCGACGGGCGCGTCACTGACGGGCATATCCAGCAGGCGCGCAATGAAATGCGCGCGCTGGAAATGAGCGAGCCGGCGACTCGGCGGGCGATTGCCGCGTTCAATCGCGGCAAGTCCGGCAGCGACAATCTGCGCGGCTATCTGCGTCGTTTGAGTGCGCAACCGCACGCGGCCGAAGGTGTGTTGCGCGCCTGTTGGCGAATGGTTTGGGCTGATGGTCGCGCCGGGGTCAGCGAACGCGAGTTGCTGGCGCAGTGGGGCAAGTGGCTCGGCTGGACGTCGCAGCAGGTGCAAGCGCTGGCCAGCGATTACGAGCCGGGCAAGCGGCCGATCGTCAGTGCGGCAGTGAGCTATCAGGAGGCGATGAAGCTGCTTGGGGTGTCGGCGAGCAGCGAGCCGGCACAGATCAAGCGCGCTTACCGGCGATTGCTCAGTCGCCATCACCCGGACAAAATCGCCGGCAGCGGGGCGACCCCGGCGCAGGTGCGTGACGCGACCGAGCGTACGCGGGAATTGCATAACGCCTATACGCTGATTCGCGAGCGGCGGGATTTTCGCTAGAAGTTAGATGGGTGTTGCTTGTGCTTGCCCCTTCGCGAGCAGGCTCGCTCCCACATTGAATTGTGCATAGATCCAATGTGGGAGCGAGCCTGCTCGCGAATTAAGGGCGATTCGGTGTGACAGTCAGTCAACAGCCTGAGGATTCAACCAGCCCCGCACCCGCCGAAACAACTGTTCCTGCTCAGCCTTCTTGTCCGGCAACACCTTCAGCGCCACCTGGCTGAACGCCGAGGTCTTCAGGCGCTTGCTCGCCTGCATGCGCTCCAGCGCTGCGTTGCGATCCAGCGCTCTGTCCATGTAGAAAATATCCACCGTCGGCAGCTTCAGTGTCGGCGTCAGTTCGGCGAGTGGCGGCAGGGCTTTGGCTGGTGCTTGCGCGTCAACCATCACCAGTTTCTCCACCTGCGGCGTCTGCCGCTCGCTGAGAAAACGCGCCGCCCAATAAGCGCCGGTGCCGTGGCCGAGCACGACAATGCTGCGCGCGCTCTGCTGTTCGGCGTAGGCAATCGCCGCGTCGATGCGTCCGAAGATGCGATCGGCATCGGCCTTGGCTTGTTCTTCGCTGGTCTCGGCGACCACCTGTTCGGCAACTTCCGCTTCCCCACCAGCGGCTTGCTCGATCGGTTGCGCGGTGGTGGCATCCTTGCTTGTGGTTTCCGGGGCTTTCGGCGCCGCGGCCGGTTCGATCACGCGCGGAGCAAGGGCGTCGCCTTGCAGATCCGGCAGCGTGATACTCAGGCTGCTCCACTCGACGTCCGGCAATTTGCGTCGCAACGGGCCGATTGCCTGCGGCCAGTCAGCGGTTTCGCCGGCACCGGGGACGATGATCACCGCACCTTTGGGTTCGGCGCTGTTGGCCGGTTTCCACAGGGCGAGGAAAGTGTCGCTGCCAGCCTGCAGTTGTTGCTGCTCTTGCGCCGGCAGTTTACGTTGCAGTGCGGCGGCCTCTTCCTGACTACGCTCAAGCAGTAGCTGGCGCTCGGCCGGTTTTTCCTCGGCGGGTTTATCCGTGGCGGCGGGCGCCGGGTCGGCGGCTTCGGCGGAAAACGCACAAGGCAGGATCAGCGACAGGCACAATGCTGGCAGTGCCAGGCGGTAGACAGAGGGCATCGGTTATTCCAGGCCAGAAAGTATCCCGGCAGCCTAATGGGTTGGTCAGAATTTGTCAGTGTATGAGACTTCAATGAAGCGATTTTGCTGCCTGTGGGTTATCGGCTGTTTGTGGTTTCCCTTGATGGGCTGGGCGGCGCCTGCGCCGCCGGGCCATGCCGCGCAATTGTCGCCAGAGCAGCAACAATGGCTGGCGCAGCACAACGAATTGCGCGTCGGCCTGGTGTTGCAGGCGCCCTATGCGACCTACGATCGGCGCCTGCAGCGATTGTCCGGGGCCAACGTCGAATTGATGAAGCTGCTGGCCAAAACCCTCGGCGTGGAACTGAGCTGGCGCAACTTTCAGGATCTCGGGCAGTTGGAAAACGCTTTGCGCGAGGGCGAGATCGACATCGCCCCGGGCCTCAGCCAGACCCCGAGCGCGCTGCGCCTCTGGCAGTTTTCCGACCCGTACATGCGCGTGCCGCAACTGGTGGTCAGCGATCAGAAAAGCAGCGGCGCGGTCGATCTGGAAAAACTCGACAGCCAGACCCGCGTCGCCGTGCGCATGCCCAGCAGCACCGCCGATTACCTGCGCAGCAACTATCCGCACTTGAATTTGCAAGGTGTGCCGTTGGAGCGTCAGGCCTTGCAACTGCTGTTGAGTCAGCAAGCCTCCTACGCAGTGGTCGACGAAGCGCAGTTGGGGCGTCTGTCGGTGGAGCCGGAGTTTGCCGAACTGGTGGTGGTCGGCGATATCGGCCTGCCGCAGCTGCTGCGTGTGGCCTCGCGCCGCGATTGGCCGGAACTGGCCGGCATTGTCCAGAGCGCCTTGCGCGCAATACCGGCCAAGGACCTGGAACAACTGCACAACCAATGGCTGCAACCGAAATACCCACGGCTGACCGAGTCGCCGGGGTTCTGGCAGAACCTCAGCCTGTTGTTCGCGGTGATGCTGCTCAGTTGCGCGGCCATCGTGGTCTGGCAGCGGCGCCAACAACACAGCCTCGAACAACGCTTGCTCAGCGCCCGCGAGGACATCGCGTTGCGCGCCGCCAGCGAAGAGGCCCTGCGACTGACGCAGTTTTCCATCGACCAAAGTACCGTCGGCATTCTTTGGGTCAATTGGGACAGCCATGTGCGCTACGCCAACCGCGCGGCGGAAAACATGCTCGGCTATCCCTCGGGCGGGCTGATCGAACGGCCGCTGATCGATTTCGAGCCCGGCCTGCACATGGATCGCTGGCTCAATCTGTGGAAGCGTGCGCGGGCCAGTGAAGAAGGGCCGCTGAGCTTCGAAACCAGCTGCCTGCGCGCCGATGGCAGCGTGCTGCCGGCGGACGTTTCCCTGAGCTTTCTGCGTTTTCGCGACAGTGAATATCTGGTGGTCTACCTCACCGACGTCACCGACCGCCGCCGCGCGCTCGCCGCTTTGCAGGAAAGCGAGGCGCGCCTGCAAGGCATCGCCGCCAACGTTCCGGGTCTGGTGTTCAGGCTGGAGCGGGCACCGGTCACCGGGCAGATCGACTTTGCCTACATCAGTGAGGGCAGCGAAAGTCTGGTCGGCTACGCACCGGCAGCCATCGCCCATCGCGACATGGGCCTGCGCAGCCTGGTGCACCCCGATGACAGGGCCAGTTATCACCGTACCCAGGATCAGGCGCTGGACACTGACAGCGACTGGTCGTGGCAGGGCCGCATCGTCACGCGCCAGGGCGAGCAACGCTGGGCCGAGATCAAGGCGATCACCCGCCAGTTGGAGGACGGCGCCTATGTGTGGGACGGCATCGTCTGGGACATCAGCGAAAGCAAACGCATCGAGCTGGAACTGGCCGCCTCGCGCGAGCAACTGCGCGAATTGTCGGCGCATCTGGAGAGCGTGCGCGAAGAAGAGAAGGCGCGTATCGCCCGGGAAGTTCATGATGAGCTGGGGCAGATGCTCACCGTGCTGAAACTGGAGACATCGATGTGCGAACTGGCCTACGCGCAACTCGATCCGGGTCTGAACGAGCGGCTCAACAGCATGAAGCGCCTGATCGCGCAGTTGTTTCAGCTGGTGCGCGATGTGGCGACCGCGTTGCGTCCGCCGATTCTGGATGCCGGGATTGCCTCGGCGATCGAGTGGCAGGCGCGGCGGTTCGAGGCGCGCACGCAGATTCCGTGTCTGGTGCAGGTGCCGGACAACCTGCCGGCGCTCAGCGATGCCAAGGCGGTGGGGCTGTTCCGGATTTTGCAGGAGGCGCTGACCAACGTGATGCGCCATGCTCAGGCGCACACGGTGGAGCTGACGCTGGTGCTTGCGGGCGATGAATTGTGTCTGACCGTCAGCGATGATGGCGTAGGATTTGTCGCCGCCGAGGGTCGGCCGACCTCGTTTGGTCTGGTCGGCATGCGTGAGCGGGTGCTGATCATGGGCGGGCGGCTGGAGCTGGTGAGTGAGCCGGGGGAGGGCACCAGTCTTCAAGTGTGGGTGCCGGTAAGTGAGGTCTGAAGTTTTGTATTGTGAGTGCTGACACCTTCGCGAGCAGGCTCGCTCCCACAGGGACTGGTGTGTACCTGAAATCTGGAGAACAACGTGATCCGTGTATTGGTAGCTGAAGACCACACCATCGTCCGCGAGGGCATCAAGCAATTGATCGGCTTGGCCAAGGATCTGCAAGTGGTGGGGGAGGCGAGCAATGGCGAGCAACTGCTCGAAACCCTGCGCAGCGTACCTTGCGAGGTGGTGCTGCTGGACATCTCCATGCCCGGGGTCAATGGCCTGGAAGCGATCCCGCGCATTCGGGCGCTGAACAATCCGCCAGCAATTCTGGTGCTGTCGATGCACGACGAAGCGCAAATGGCCGCGCGCGCGTTGAAGGTCGGCGCGGCCGGGTATGCGACCAAGGACAGCGATCCGGCGCTGCTGCTCACGGCGATCCGCAAAGTCGCAGCGGGCGGGCGTTACATTGACCCGGAACTGGCCGACCGCATGGTCTTCGAAGTCGGCCTGACCGATACCCGCCCGCTGCATTCGCTGTTGTCAGAACGCGAATTCTCAGTGTTCGAGCGCCTCGCTCAGGGCGCGAACGTCAACGAAATCGCCCAGCAACTGGCCTTGAGCAGCAAGACCATCAGCACGCACAAGGCGCGGCTGATGCAGAAGCTCAACATCACCTCGCTGGCGGAGCTGGTGAAATATGCGATGGAGCACAAACTCCTTTGACCGTCACCGCCCTCATGTGGGAGCGAGCCTGCTCGCGAAGGCGGCGTAACAGTCAGCCATTCAGTTTGATGACCCACCGCATTCGCGAGCAGGCTCGCTCCCACAGGTTCGGAGTTGGCATATCCATTAGCGACAGACGCTTTTGCCTTTACTAGCGGCTTGCAGCTTGCCCCTTGCCGCTGCGTTTGCCCAAACGCGCCATCCTTGTAGGGCAATCCCTACCCCCAACCTTCCATTGCGCTTAAGCGATTCTCTCCTGCACCCCGATTTGCGTGGCCGCCGCCAGCCACTAGGCTTGATGAACAAGCAGTCATCAACAACAAAGGTGTGGGTATGAGCCAGGTCGATACAAGCGCAGGGACCAGTGATGTGCTGGTCAGCTTTCGTGGTGTGCAGAAGAGCTACGACGGCGAGAACCTGATCGTCAAAGACCTCAACCTGGACATTCGCAAGGGCGAATTTCTTACCCTGCTCGGGCCGTCCGGTTCCGGCAAGACCACCAGCCTGATGATGCTCGCCGGATTCGAAACGCCGACCGCCGGTGAAATCCTTCTGTCCGGGCGTTCGATCAACAACGTGCCGCCGCACAAGCGCGATATCGGCATGGTGTTCCAGAACTACGCGCTGTTCCCGCACATGACTGTCGCGGAGAACCTTGCTTTCCCGTTGACCGTGCGCGGCCTGAATAAAAGCGATGTCAGCGAGCGGGTGAAGAAAGTCCTCAGCATGGTTCAGCTCGATGCCTTCGCTTCGCGCTATCCGGCGCAGTTGTCCGGCGGTCAGCAGCAGCGTGTGGCACTGGCCCGCGCGTTGGTGTTCGAGCCGCAACTGGTGTTGATGGACGAACCGCTGGGCGCCCTCGACAAACAACTGCGTGAACACATGCAGATGGAGATCAAGCACCTGCACCAGCGCCTCGGCGTGACCGTGGTCTACGTGACCCACGACCAGGGCGAAGCACTGACCATGTCCGACCGCGTCGCGGTGTTCCATCAAGGCGAGATCCAGCAGATCGCGCCACCGCGCACGCTTTACGAAGAACCGAAAAACACCTTCGTCGCCAACTTCATTGGCGAGAACAACCGCCTCAACGGCCGCCTGCTCAGCCAGAGCGGCGAGCGCTGTGTGGTCGAGTTGGGTCGTGGCGAAAAGGTCGAGGCACTGGCAGTCAACGTTGGCCAGACCGGCGAGCCGGTGACCCTGTCGATCCGTCCGGAGCGCGTCAGCCTCAACGGTTCGAGCGATCAATGCGTCAACCGCTTCTCAGGGAGGGTGGCGGAATTCATCTATCTGGGCGACCACGTCCGGGTGCGCCTGGAAGTCTGCGGCAAGACCGACTTCTTCGTGAAACAACCGATTGCCGAGCTCGATCCTGCGCTCAGCGTCGGCGACGTGGTACCGCTTGGCTGGCAGGTCGAGCACGTTCGTGCGCTCGATCCGCTTTTAGAGGCGCACTAAGCGCCCCGGCAATACCAACACCAACCCTGCACGTGGAGAGAACAATAAATGTTGAGATCCCTGAAGTTCACCGCCCTGACTCTGGGCCTGATGGGTGCGACCGGCGCAATGGCCGCCGGCCCGGACTTGACCGTGGTGTCGTTTGGCGGGGCGAACAAGGCGGCGCAAGTCAAAGCCTTCTATGCACCCTGGGAAGCGGCGGGTAACGGCAAGATCGTCGCTGGCGAATACAACGGCGAGATGGCCAAGGTCAAAGCCATGGTCGACACCAAGAGCGTGTCGTGGGATCTGGTCGAAGTTGAATCGCCAGAGCTGTCCCGTGGCTGCGACGAAGACATGTTCGAACAACTCGACCCGGCGCTGTTCGGCAAGACTGAAGACTACGTCAAAGGCGCGATTCAGCCTTGCGGCGTGGGCTTCTTCGTTTGGTCGACTGTACTGGCTTACAACGCCGACAAGCTGAAAACCGCGCCGACCAGTTGGGCGGATTTCTGGGACACCAAGAAATTCCCGGGCAAGCGTGGCCTGCGCAAAGGCGCCAAGTACACCCTCGAATTCGCGCTGATGGCCGATGGTGTGGCGCCGAAAGACGTCTACAAAGAGCTGGCGAGCAAGGGTGGCCAGGATCGCGCGTTCAAGAAACTTGATGAGCTGAAGCCGAGCATCCAATGGTGGGAAGCCGGTGCGCAACCGCCGCAATACCTTGCTTCCGGTGACGTGGTGATGAGCTCGGCGTACAACGGTCGCATTGCGGCGGTGCAGAAAGAATCCAACCTGAAAGTGGTATGGAACGGCGGCATCTACGACTTCGACGCCTGGGCCATCCCGAAAGGTCTGGACGCCAAGCGCGCCGAAGCGGCGAAGAAGTTCATTGCCTTCTCGGTGCAGCCGCAGCAGCAGAAGACCTACTCGGAAAACATCGCCTACGGCCCGGCCAATACCCAGGCTGTGCCGCTGCTGGCCAAGGATGTCCTGAAAGACATGCCGACCACCCCGGAAAACATCGCCAACCAGGTGCAGATCGACGTCAGCTTCTGGGCTGACAACGGCGAGCAACTGGAACAGCGTTTCAACTCTTGGGCTGCCAAATAAGCCAAGCATGCGGACCGATGGCTTTCCGGATGATCGTTCCCACGCTCTGCGTGGGAATGCCGCCCGGTACGCTCCGCGTCCCTGTGTGACGCAGAGCGTCACTGGATTCATTCCCACGCAGAGCGTGGGAACGATCACTGGCAAAAGTTCGAGGTGGTTCGCCACCTCTGTAACGATCAAAGATTTGCGGAGTACGTCATGGCCATCGCCGTTCCCCTGAACGAGGGCAACAGCCCCACCTTGAAGCAGAAGCTCAAGCACGCCGAGCGGGTCAACCGCTGGAAGGCCCAGGCACTGATTGCGCCGCTGGTGCTGTTTCTGCTGCTGGTGTTTCTGGTGCCGATCGTGGCGCTGCTCTATAAAAGCGTCGGCAACCCGGAAGTGGTTGGCGGCATGCCGCGCACTGTCACTGCCATCGCGAGTTGGGACGGCCGTGGTCTGCCGGCCGAACCGGTGTACAAGGCGGCCAGCGAAGACCTCGCCGAAGCCCGCAAAAACCAGACGCTGGGCGATCTGTCCAAGCGCTTGAACATGGAGTTGGCCGGCTATCGCAGCCTGCTGACCAAAACCGCCCGGGCGCTGCCGTTCGCCAGCGAACCGGCTTCTTATAAGGAAGCGCTGGAAGCGCTCGACGAGCGCTGGGGCGATCCGGCTTATTGGCAAGCGGTGAAACGCAACACCAGCAGCATCACTCCGTATTACCTGCTGGCGGCAGTCGATCACCGTATCGATGATCTCGGCGAACTGGCCCCGGCCACCCCGGATCAGGCTATCTACCTCGACATCTTCGCCCGCACCTTCTGGATGGGCCTGGTCATCACCGCGATCTGCCTGCTGCTCGCCTATCCACTGGCTTATCTGCTGGCGAACCTGCCTTCGCGGCAGAGCAACCTGCTGATGATCCTGGTGCTGCTGCCGTTCTGGACTTCGATTCTGGTGCGGGTCGCAGCGTGGATCGTGCTGCTGCAATCGGGCGGTCTGATCAACAGTGCGCTGTTGGCCATGGGCATCATCGATAAACCGCTGGAACTGGTGTTCAACCGCACCGGCGTGTACATCTCGATGGTGCACATTCTGCTGCCGTTCATGATTCTGCCGATCTACAGCGTGATGAAAGGCATCTCGCCGACCTACATGCGCGCGGCGATTTCCCTCGGCTGTCATCCGTTCGCCAGTTTCTGGCGGGTGTACTTCCCGCAGACCTACGCCGGCGTTGGCGCCGGCTGCCTGTTGGTGTTCATCCTCGCGATCGGCTACTACATCACCCCGGCGCTGCTCGGCAGCCCGAACGACCAAATGGTCAGCTACTTCGTCGCTTTCTACACCAACACCAGCATCAACTGGGGCATGGCCACCGCGCTCGGCGGCTTGCTGTTGCTGGCGACCGTGGTGCTTTATCTGATCTACAGCTGGCTGGTCGGCGCCAGTCGCTTGCGCCTGAGCTAAGGGGAATTTGCGATGCTGAGTCCTTACATGTCGCCCATCGAACGGGTGTGGTTCTACAGCCTGCGGATTCTCTGCGGCCTGATTCTGTTGTTCCTTATCCTGCCGGTGCTGGTGATCGTGCCGCTGTCGTTCAACTCGGGGAGTTTTCTGGTGTACCCGCTGCAGGGTTTCTCGCTGCAGTGGTACCACGACTTCTTCGCCTCGGCGGAATGGATGCGCGCGCTGAAGAACAGCATCATCGTCGCCCCGGCGGCGACGGTGCTGGCGATGATCTTCGGCACGCTGGCGGCGATCGGCCTGACCCGTGGCGACTTCCCTGGCAAGTCACTGGTGATGGCGCTGGTGATTTCGCCGATGGTGGTGCCGGTGGTGATCATTGGCGTGGCCAGCTATCTGTTCTTCGCGCCACTGGGGCTGGGTAACAGCTTCTTCTCGCTGATCGTCGTGCATGCGGTATTGGGTGTGCCGTTTGTGATCATCACCGTGTCGGCGACGTTGCAGGGTTTCAATCACAACCTGGTGCGTGCTGCTGCGAGTCTCGGTGCATCGCCGCTGACTGCATTCCGCCGGGTGACCTTGCCGCTGATTGCGCCGGGAGTGATTTCCGGGGCGCTGTTTGCCTTTGCGACTTCTTTCGATGAAGTGGTAGTGACGCTGTTCCTTGCCGGGCCTGAGCAGGCGACATTGCCTCGGCAGATGTTCAGCGGGATTCGCGAAAACCTCAGCCCGACGATTGCAGCGGCGGCGACGTTGCTGATTGCCTTCTCCGTCATCCTGCTGCTGACGCTGGAATGGCTGCGCGGGCGTAGCGAGAAACTGCGTACTGCGCAGGTCTGAGATCAAGGTCAAAAGCCACCCCTCACCCCAGCCCTCTCCCAAGGGGGCGAGGGGGAAGGGAGCAGATCTTCGAGGCTTTCGCGGCCGGAGTTCGACTCGGTAATTCAGGTCGATGTATTTCGAGAGTACAACCCGGTCAGTCCCCTCTCCCCTCCGGGAGAGGGTTAGGGTGAGGGGCTCTTGATCTTCCTATCCGATCAACCATTCACACCCTGAATAGCAGACAACCCCAAATCCCCAGCTAATCTTGTGCCCAGCTCCCACATCTATAAGAGGCTGCGCACCATGAGTCTGTCCCAGTTCAAAATCGCTCATAAACTGATCACCGGCGCCGCAGCCATCGAACAACTGGCCGCTGAACTCACCCGTCTGGACATCGACAATCCGCTGATCGTCACCGACGCCGCGCTGGTCAAGTCCGGTACTGTCGAACTGGCGCTGGTGCAACTCGGCGGGCGCGAATACGAGATTTTCGACCGTGTGCTGCCCGATCCGGAAATCGCCATCGTCGAAGACTGCATGCGCGCCTATCGCGAAGGCGGCCATGACGGTTTGATCGGCCTCGGGGGCGGCAGCGCCATCGATATTGCCAAAAGTGTCGCCGCCTACGCCGGATATCACGGCGCGCTGGAAGATCTGTTCGGCGTCGATCAGGTGCCGCGCAAAGGCCCGCCGCTGATCGCCATCCCCACCACCGCCGGCACTGGTTCCGAAGTCACCAACGTGGCGATCCTCTCCGACAAGGTCGCGCAGTTGAAGAAAGGCATCGTCAGCGACTATCTCCTACCGGATGTGGCGCTGGTCAGTCCGCAAATGACCCTGACCTGTCCGCGCAGCGTCACCGCCGCCAGTGGTGTCGATGCACTGGTGCACGCCATCGAATCCTACCTGTCGGTGAATGCCTCGCCGATCACCGACTCCCTCGCCATCGGCGCGATCAAGCTGATCGCCAGCGCTCTGCCCAAGGCCTACGCCAACGGCGCCAATCTGCAAGCGCGCGAAGACATGGCCACCGCCAGCCTCATGGCCGGCATGGCGTTCGGTAACGCCGGGGTCGGTGCGGTGCATGCGTTGGCGTATCCGCTGGGCGGGCGCTTCAACATTGCCCACGGTGTCAGCAACGCCTTGCTGCTGCCCTATGTGATGACCTGGAACAAAATGGCCTGTGTCGAACGCATGCAGGATATTGCCGAAGCCATGGGCGTGAAGACCGCGCATCTGAGCGCCAGCGAAGCCGCGGACAAAGCCGTGCAGGCCATGACCGACCTGTGCGCGGCAGTGGAAATCCCTGCGGGGCTGCGCAGTTTCGGCGTGCCGGAGGAAGCAATTCCGGCGATGGCCGTGGAGGCCGCCGGCATCGAGCGCTTGATGCGCAACAACCCGCGCAAACTCAGCGCCGGCGACATCGAGAAGATCTACCGCGCGGCTTACTGAGACGCGGACGCTGAGGGCTCATGGCACAACCCAATCATCGCGGTCCCGGTGCGCGCGTGGAAACTTGAGGTATACAATGCGCGCCATCGTGATTTAGCTCAGCACAGGTGCGTCATGCAGCCCTTCGTAATTGCTCCGTCGATCCTCTCCGCCGACTTCGCCCGCCTCGGCGAGGAAGTGGACAACGTTCTCGCCGCCGGCGCCGACTTCGTCCACTTCGATGTCATGGACAACCACTACGTGCCCAACCTGACGATCGGCCCGATGGTCTGCGCGGCGCTGCGCAAGTACGGCGTGACCGCGCCGATCGACGCGCACCTGATGGTCAGCCCGGTGGACCGCATCGTCGGCGACTTCATCGAAGCCGGCGCGACTTACATCACCTTCCACCCGGAAGCCACTTTGCACGTCGATCGCTCGCTGCAACTGATCCGCGAAGGTGGTTGCAAATCCGGCCTGGTGTTCAACCCCGCGACTCCGCTGGACGTGCTCAAGTACGTGATCGACAAGGTCGACATGGTCCTGCTGATGAGCGTCAACCCGGGCTTCGGTGGGCAGAAGTTCATTCCCGGCACCCTCGACAAATTGCGTGAAGCGCGGGCGATCATCGACGCTTCCGGTCGCGACATCCGTCTGGAAATCGACGGCGGCGTCAACGTCAACAACATCCGCGAAATTGCCGCTGCTGGCGCCGATACCTTCGTCGCCGGCTCGGCCATTTTCAACGCGCCAAACTATCAGGAAGTCATCGACAAGATGCGTTCCGAACTGGCACTGGCGCGCCCATGAGCGGTTTTGAGCAGTTGTTCCCGGGGCAGTTGCCACGGTTGGTGATGTTCGATCTGGATGGCACGCTGATCGATTCGGTTCCCGACCTGGCAGCGGCGGTGGACACCATGCTGCTCTCCCTCGGCCGTCCGCCGGCAGGTATCGAAGCGGTGCGCGAATGGGTCGGCAATGGCGCGCCGGTGCTGGTGCGTCGGGCCTTGGCGGGTGGCATCGATCACTCGGCAGTGGACGACGCTGAAGCCGAGCGCGCACTGGAGATTTTCATGGAGGCGTACGGCGCCAGCCATGAACTGACCGTGGTCTATCCCGGTGTGCGCGACACGCTCAAGTGGCTGCACAAACAAGGCGTGGCCATGGCGTTGATCACCAACAAGCCGGAGCGCTTCGTCGCGCCGCTGCTCGATCAGATGAAAATCGGCCGCTACTTCAAGTGGATCATCGGCGGCGATACCCTGCCGCAGAAGAAGCCTGACCCGGCGGCGCTGTTTTTCGTAATGAAAATGGCCAACATTCCGGCCTCGCAATCGTTGTTCGTCGGCGACTCGCGCAGTGATGTGCAGGCGGCGAAAGCAGCGGGGGTCAAGTGTGTGGCGCTGAGTTACGGCTATAACCATGGCCGGCCGATTGCCGAGGAATCGCCGGCTCTGGTGGTCGACGATTTGCGCAAACTAATTCCCGGTTGCCTGGATCTGGCCGGTGGGATAACGTTGCCCGACGCTGTTCAACCCCCTTCTGGAAACGCCATCGTGGTGGTCACCCGCAAACTCTGGATGAAAGTCATCAAGGCCCTGGCCCGCTGGCGTTGGCGCGCCTGACTGATTCTGGCCGGCCCTGCCGGCGCGTTTGCATACTTGACTGATTGCACCTCACCCCACGAGGCACTTTATGAATCGCGAAGAATTCCTGCGTCTGGCCGCTGACGGCTATAACCGCATCCCGTTGGCCTGCGAAACCCTGGCCGACTTCGACACGCCGCTGTCGATCTACCTGAAACTGGCCGACCAGCCCAACTCCTACCTGCTCGAGTCGGTGCAGGGCGGTGAGAAATGGGGCCGTTACTCGATCATCGGCCTGCCGTGCCGCACCGTGCTGCGGGTGCACGATCATCACGTCAGCATCACCGTTGATGGCGTCGAGACCGAAAGCCACGAGGTTGAAGACCCGCTGGCGTTCGTCGAAACCTTCAAGGCGCGCTACAACGTGCCGACCATCGCCGGCCTGCCGCGCTTCAACGGTGGACTGGTTGGTTACTTCGGTTACGACTGTGTGCGCTATGTCGAGAAGCGTCTGGGCAGGTGCCCGAACCCCGATCCGCTGGGCGTGCCGGACATTCTGCTGATGGTTTCCGACGCCGTCGTGGTGTTCGACAATCTGGCTGGCAAGATGCATGCGATCGTCCTCGCCGACCCGGCCCAAGCCGATGCCTTCGAGCAAGGCCAGGCGCGGTTGCAGGAACTGCTCGAGCAACTGCGTCAGCCGATCACCCCGCGTCGTGGCCTGGATTTCAGCAAACAGCAATCGGCCGATCCGGTGTTCCGTTCCAGTTTCACTCAGGACGATTACGAAAAAGCCGTCGACACCATCAAGGAATACATCCTTGCCGGCGACTGCATGCAGGTGGTGCCGTCGCAGCGCATGTCGATCGACTTCAAGGCTGCGCCGATCGATCTGTATCGCGCGCTGCGTTGCTTCAACCCGACGCCGTACATGTACTTCTTCAACTTCGGCGATTTCCACGTCGTCGGCAGTTCGCCGGAAGTGCTGGTGCGCGTCGAAGACAACCTGATCACCGTGCGCCCGATCGCCGGCACGCGCCCACGCGGCGCCACCGAAGAAGCCGACGTGGCGCTGGAGCAGGACCTGCTCTCGGATGACAAGGAGATCGCCGAGCACCTGATGCTGATCGATCTGGGCCGCAACGATACCGGGCGAGTCTCGGAAATCGGCTCGGTGAAGCTCACCGAGAAAATGGTCATCGAACGTTATTCCAACGTGATGCACATCGTCTCCAACGTCACCGGCCAGTTGAAGTCGGGCCTGACCGCGATGGACGCACTGCGAGCAATTCTGCCGGCGGGTACTTTGTCCGGCGCACCGAAGATTCGCGCGATGGAAATCATCGACGAACTCGAGCCGGTCAAGCGTGGCGTGTACGGCGGTGCGGTCGGTTACTTCGCCTGGAACGGCAACATGGACACCGCCATTGCCATTCGTACGGCGGTGATCAAGAACGGTGAATTGCACGTGCAGGCCGGCGGCGGCATCGTCGCCGACTCGGTGCCGGCGCTGGAATGGGAAGAAACCCTGAACAAACGCCGCGCGATGTTCCGCGCCGTGGCCCTGGCCGAGCAAACCCCGGACGCCTGATCCACGCAATTTTCCATGTGGGAGCGAGCCTGCTCGCGAAGAGGTGAGTCAGTCACCGTTGATGCTGACTGACCCAGCGCTTTCGCGAGCAGGCTCGCTCCCACATTGGGTTTTGTGTTGAGGCATAAAAAAAGCGGCGCCCTGACAGGCGCCGCTTTTTTGCATCTACGACTCAGAAATCCAGCACAACCCCGACATTCAGGCCCTGCTGCTTGAAGTCATCATCCTTGCGGAACGTATAACCCCCACGCAGCGCCAGATCAGCCGTCAGCTTGTGACTGACGCCCAGGCTCAAGCGGTTCAGGTGACTTGCCGGTGTGTAGCCTTCAAGGGTGAAGTCATTGGCCGGCAGGGTGTTGAGGGCGATGTTGACCTTCTGCACGTCATCTTCGTACTCACGCTCGTGGGCGTATTCGCCATACACCTGGGTTTGCGCGGTGAAGTTGTACTTGCCTTGAATCCCCAGGCCCAGGCGTTTCGAATCGCGGCTCTGGTCATCGAAGGTCAGCGCGGTGGCGCGGTTGCTCTTTTCCGAGTAACCGTCGACATCGACACTGGCGTAATCGGCGCTGACAAACGGCGACAGATGCCATTGGCTGCCCGGTTGCGCAATGTCATAGCCCAGGCGCGTGCTGAACGCCCACAGGCTGCCGTCGGTATCGCCTTTCTCCGCGCCCTCGCTGGCGCCGAGGTCGAACTTGCGCTTGAGGTTGTCGTAGTCGAGTTTGCCGCCGGTCAGCGCCGCGTCGGCCCACCAGCGGTTCTGCTGGAACTGGGCGAACGCGGTGGCCATGTAGCTGTTGAGTTTGTAGTCGGAATCGTTGTGCCCGGCCTCGAGATTCTGCCGGTACAAACCGGCCGCCACGCCCACGCGCCAGGCCTCATTGAGGCGATAGCTGCCGCCGACGTTAAGGTTGTAACCGCTGCCATCGGCGCTGGCGCCGCTGCTTTGGCTGTCGACATCCAGACGCTGTCCGCCGGCCGAGACAATCGCACGCCATTGGCCGACCGCTTGCCAGTTCTCCCAGTCCGCCTGCCATTGATTGCGCAATTCATCCTGATGCGCGCGCACGGTGCCGTGGGCCATTTCCGGTAGCAGGCTCAATTCCCATGGCGCAGCCAACAGCGAATAGGCGTAATCGGCGATCAGTTTTTGCCCGGATTCGGTCGGGTGTACGCCATCGTTGTAGATCAGTTTGGTCGGATCCGGCGTGGCGCTGTTGATCCCGTAACGGGCGTTTTCCGTGCAGCTATTGCCACTGAAGCAGGTCGCGGTGAGGTTCTGGTCGGTAGCCAGACCAAAGCGCCCCGGGTCGGCGAAGACTTCCGAGAGCAGCACCGGAATGTTCAGCGGAATGACTTCGGCGTTGATGCCTTGCAGGCGCGTCACCAACTGACTGTTGAACTGGTTGGCGAGGGTGCTGCTGAACGCTTGCAGCGGCGTGCCGTTCAGAGCAGGTGTCAGGCCCACGTCGGGCAGCAGCCAGACCATCACGTATTTGGCGCCGGCGGTCTGCAGGGTTTGCACGCTATCGGCCAGTCGATCGGCTGCGGCGTTGGCCTGGGGCAGGCTGAGAATGCGGCCCTGGAGGAAATCGTTGCCGCCACCGGAAATGTAATACAGCGCATTCGGGTCGGCGCGGAAGCCGTTCGACGGCAGGTAACCGGCGCGGGTGCGTTCGCCGGTGGCAGATTGGGTGGTGATCGAGTCGAGAATCTGGTCGGTGCGATAACCACCGACCGCCCAGTTGTTGCCGTCAGGCTGGCCGTTTTCCGCGCGCACTGCGGAGCTGGAAGAGGCTGTCTGGTCGGCCGAAAAACCCAGGCGGCCGCCAAGCAGCTGGGTGGAATTCAATGAAAAAACTTCGCCGCTGCCATCCTGATACACCGGCCCGGTACGGTTGGTGTAACGCTCGGTGGAGCCCGCCGGGCCACCGGTGTCGGCGAAGGTGCCGGCATCGTTGAGGCTGTCACCGAAGACGATGAAACTGGAATAAGGATTGGGCGCTGCATTGGCCTGGGCGCAGGCGAGTGCGAGCAAGCAGCTGGCCAGCGGTACAAACAACGTCTGTCTGATCATGAGCAAGTCCGTTTATTTATTGTTGTAGGTGAACGAAACGACAGTACCAAAAACTTTCGGCATTTTGCCATCGGTCGCGAATCCTTCTGCCGTTTTATAACCCGCAGGCCCCGCCATATTGCACGCTCCGCCCAGCTAAGTTACTGTGCCGGAACGTATGAACGAGACCTTCCCCGTGTTGATCACCAGCAAACTCCTGGATCAAGTCATCAAGGCACACGCCCGCTGGCGTTGGCGCGCCTGAATCTTCTCTGCCGGCTCCGCCGGATCTGTATCGCTTTGCCTTCCTTGTCTGTTTGAAATGCCGCTGTGCTGGCGCCCTCTGCGCGTCCGACATCGCGCAGCGCCCTGCGGGCAAGTCATCTGAAGGCTGTCATCAAGTCAGAATTCAAGAGGTTCGAAACGCCATGTTGCTGATGATCGACAACTACGACTCCTTTACCTACAACGTTGTGCAATATCTCGGCGAGCTGGGTGCCGAGGTCAAAGTGGTGCGCAACGACGAACTGACCATCGCCGAAATCGAAGCGCTGAATCCCGAGCGCATCGTGGTTTCCCCGGGGCCGTGCACGCCCACCGAGGCGGGCGTTTCCATCGACGCGATCAAGCACTTCGCCGGCAAACTGCCGATCCTCGGCGTCTGCCTCGGCCACCAGTCCATCGGCCAGGCCTTCGGCGGTGATGTAGTCCGCGCCCGCCAAGTCATGCACGGTAAGACTAGCCCGGTATTCCACGAGGACAAGGGCGTGTTTGCCGGCCTCAATCATCCGCTCACCGTTACCCGTTATCACTCGCTGATCGTCAAGCACGACAGCCTGCCCGATTGCCTCGAGCTGACCGCATGGACCCAGCACGATGACGGCTCGGTCGACGAGATCATGGGCCTGCGTCACAAGACCCTGAACATCGAGGGTGTGCAGTTCCACCCCGAATCGATCCTCACCGAGCAGGGTCATGAACTGTTTGCCAATTTCCTCAAACAAACCGGCGGCACGCGCTAAGGACTTCCCATGAATATCAAGACAGCCCTCAGCCGTATCGTCGAACATCTCGACCTCAGCACCGATGAAATGCGCGATGTGATGCGCGAGATCATGACCGGCCAGTGCACCGAAGCGCAGATCGGCGCGTTTATGATGGCCATGCGCATGAAAAGCGAGAGCATCGACGAAATCGTCGGCGCCGTGTCGGTGATGCGCGAGCTGGCCGATCAGGTCGAGCTGAAAACCCTCGACGGCGTAGTCGATGTGGTTGGCACCGGCGGTGACGGTGCGAACATCTTCAACGTATCGACCGCGTCTTCCTTTGTTGTCGCAGCCGCCGGTTGCACCGTCGCCAAGCACGGCAACCGCGCGGTGTCCGGCAAGAGCGGCAGTGCCGATCTGCTGGAAGCTGCCGGCATTTATCTGAACCTGACCCCGGTGCAGGTCGCGCGCTGCATCGACAACGTCGGCATCGGTTTCATGTTCGCCCAGACTCACCACAAAGCGATGAAGTACGCCGCCGGCCCGCGCCGCGAACTCGGCCTGCGCACGCTGTTCAACATGCTCGGCCCGCTTACGAATCCGGCCGGTGTGAAACATCAGGTAGTCGGCGTGTTCACTCAGGCGCTTTGCCGGCCATTGGCCGAGGTCTTGCAGCGACTGGGCAGCAAACACGTGCTGGTCGTGCATTCGAAGGACGGCCTGGATGAGTTCAGCCTCGCCGCGCCGACCTTTGTCGCTGAATTGAAAAACAACGAAATCACTGAGTATTGGGTCGAACCGGAAGACCTCGGCATGAAGAGCCAGAGCCTGCACGGTCTATCGGTTGAAGGCCCGGAAGCGTCGCTGGCGCTGATCCGTGACGCCCTCGGCAAGCGCAAAACCGAAAACGGCCAGAAAGCTGCCGAGATGATTGTGCTCAATGCCGGTGCGGCGCTGTATGCCGCCGACCTCGCAAGCAGTCTGAAACAAGGTGTGGAGCTGGCGCACGACGCGCTGCACACCGGCCTCGCTCGGGAAAAACTCGAGGAGCTGGGTGCCTTTACCGCGGTATTCAAAGTGGAGAATGAAGGATGAGTGTACCGACGGTTCTGGAAAACATTCTGGCGCGCAAGGTTGAGGAAGTCGCCGAGCGCAGCGCTCGGGTCAGCCTGAGCGAGCTGGAAAGTCTGGCCAAGGCGGCCGATGCACCCCGTGGTTTTGCCCAGGCTTTGCTGGCGCAAGCGAAGAAGAAACAACCGGCCGTGATTGCCGAAATCAAAAAGGCTTCGCCGAGCAAAGGCGTGATCCGCGAAGACTTCGTCCCGGCAGACATTGCCAAGAGCTACGAAAAGGGTGGGGCCACCTGTCTGTCGGTGCTGACCGATATCGACTACTTCCAGGGCGCCGATGCCTACCTGCAACAGGCGCGCGCCGCCTGCAAATTGCCGGTGATCCGCAAGGATTTCATGATCGATCCGTACCAGATCGTTGAAGCCCGCGCGCTTGGCGCCGATTGCGTGTTGTTGATCGTCTCCGCTCTGGACGACGTGAAAATGGCTGAGCTGGCCTCCGTGGCCAAAGGGGTCGGTCTCGACGTCTTGGTGGAAGTGCACGACGGTGACGAACTGGAGCGCGCGCTTAAAACCCTCGACACGCCGCTGGTCGGGGTCAACAACCGCAACCTGCACACATTCGACGTCAGTCTGGAAACCACCCTCGACCTGCTGCCGCGCATCCCGCGCGATCGCCTGGTGATCACCGAGAGCGGCATCCTCAATCGGGCCGACGTCGAGCTGATGGAAATCAGCGATGTGTACTCGTTCCTGGTCGGCGAAGCGTTCATGCGCGCGGAAAATCCGGGCATTGAATTGCAGCGCCTGTTTTTCCCGGAGCGTGGTGTGCCGATCAGTGGTTCGACCCTCGACTGACCGAGTCGACCTCATTCGCGAGCAGGCTCGGTCCCACATTTGGAATGCATTTCCCCCTGTGGGAGCGAGCCTGCTCGCGAAGGGGCGCTAAATTCCGCTAAAGAGATTCAATCTGCCGGAGCTCACCATGTCGCTGCCAACCCCGCTGACCATCGAATCCGGCCTGCAAGCCGAACAGGACTTGCTGGCCTCGGTCTGCGCCGGCGACGCCGAATTCGGCCTGCTGTTCTGGCAACCCACCGATCGCGCGCTGGTCATGCCGCGCCGCCTCAACCGTCTCCCGCATTTCGACCACGCCTGCGAAGTTTCCGCTGCTGCTGGCTGGCCGGTGCTGTTGCGTGAAACCGGCGGTGAGCCCGTCCCGCAATCCGCTGCGACCGTCAACATTGCCTTGGTATATGCCCCGCCTCGCAGCGAAGGCGATCTGAACCGCATCGAAACCGGCTACCGCCGCCTGTGCGATCCGATCTGTCAGTTGCTGGATGAGTTGGGTGGCACCTCGTCGGTCGGGGAAATCGACGGCGCATTCTGCGACGGCCGTTTCAACGTCAATCTCGACGGTCGCAAGATGGTCGGCACCGCCCAGCGCTGGCGCCAGAGTCAGGGAGGCCAGCGTCCGGTTGGCCTGGTGCATGGTGCGATGCTGATGGATGACGAGCGCGAAGCGATGGTTGCTGCGGTCAATCGCTTCAATGAAGCCTGCGGCCTGGAGCAGCGGGTGAGGGCGCAAAGCCACATTGCCCTGTATGAGAAATTCAACGCGCCACAGGCATTGGCGCGTCTCGATGAATTGTTTCGTTTGATGCTGGCGCAGATTTACGTCTAGCGCGTGCCGAAGACCACCATGGTCTTGCCTTTCACATCGACCAGATTGCGTTCTTCCAGATCCTTGAGCACGCGGCCGACCATCTCTCGCGAACAACCGACAATCCGACCGATTTCCTGACGGGTGACTTTGATCTGCATGCCGTCCGGGTGAGTCATGGCGTCCGGTTGTTTGCACAGCTCCAGCAGGCAGCGGGCGACGCGGCCGGTGACGTCAAAAAATGCCAGGTCGCCGACTTTGCGCGTGGTGTTGCGCAGGCGTTGTGCGATTTGTCCGCTGAGGGCGTAAAGAATGTCTGGATCTTGCTGCGACAGTTCGCGGAACTTGGCGTAGCTGATTTCCGCGGTTTCGCATTCAACCTTGGCACGCACCCAGGCGCTGCGCTCCTGCTCCTGACCTGCCTGCTCGAACAGACCCAGTTCGCCGAAGAAATCCCCGGCGTTCAGGTAAGCGATGATCATCTCGCGACCATCGTCGTCTTCGATGAGGATGGTGACCGAGCCTTTGATGATGAAAAACAGCGTGTCCGAGCGATCCCCGGCGCAGATTATATTGCTCTTGGCCGCATGACGCCGGCGCTGGCAATGCATCAACAGCTTGTCGATGTTCTTGATTTTGGGTGTGGGGGTAATAGCAACCATGGTTGTATCCCGAAAAGACTGCACGGTGATGTTTGAGTTTTTATGAGGCGCTGAAGGCGGTCGCTACAGAGCTGACGAATTGGCGCCAGCGAATTGGCGCCAGCTTACCAGACACTTCGTCGAGAATTCGAGAAATTACCTACAGCCAGAAAGCATCCGTCCTAGGACGTCGTTCCTGTCGGGACAAAGTGCTGTGCTAAGCTGGCGACCCTTTTTTTACAGTGGAGTCTGGGCGATGAAGGCACGCATCCAATGGGCTGGCGAAGCCATGTTCCTCGGCGAATCCGGCAGCGGTCATGTCGTGGTGATGGACGGCCCGCCAGATGCCGGTGGGCGTAACCTCGGGGTTCGCCCGATGGAAATGCTCTTGCTGGGTGTCGGCGGTTGCAGCAACTTCGACGTGGTCAGCATCCTGAAGAAGTCGCGCCAGGCCGTTGAAAGCTGCGAAGCCTTTCTCGACGCCGAGCGTGCGACTGAAGATCCCAAGGTGTTTACCAAGATCCACATGCACTTCGTGGTCAAGGGCCGGGGCCTGAAGGAAGCTCAGGTCAAGCGCGCCATCGAGCTGTCGGCCGAGAAGTATTGCTCGGCGTCGATCATGCTCGGCGCGGCTGGCGTGGCAATCACCCACGATTATGAAATCGTCGAACTCGGCTGAACCGACATTCAACTATCATAAAAGCAGTGCAGACTCTGGCGATCCCCCGCTGACGTCTGCATAATGCGCCACTTTTTTCAGGGCAGTGATCGGTCAGCCGACGGGTCATCCGCCTGAACAGATAACCAAAATCGCCATCGCGAAGAGGTGTTAACCGTCCTACGCAGGTGCGTTGTTCGCACTTGACGGGCATGCTTGATCACGCGGCCGCGCCGCATACATAGAGAGTTTTTAACGGTGAAAAGCAAACTCAAGCTCCACGGGTTCAATAACCTGACAAAGACCTTGAGCTTCAACATCTATGACATCTGCTACGCGGAAACCCCGCAAGACCAGCAGGCTTACGTCGAGTACATCAATCAAGAGTACAACGCGAAACGCCTGACGCAGATTCTCACAGAAGTTGTCGAGATCATTGGTGCCAACATCCTGAACATCGCCAGTCAGGACTATGAACCCCAGGGCGCCAGCGTCACGATTCTGATTTCGGAAGAGCCGGTAACCCCGACTGACAGCCAGATCGAAGAATCGCCGGGCCCGTTGCCCGAAATCATTCTGGCCCACCTCGACAAGAGCCACATCACGGTGCACACCTATCCGGAAATCCATCCGGACGACGGTATTGCAACGTTCCGTGTGGATATCGACGTGTCGACCTGTGGTGTCATTTCACCGCTCAAAGCGCTCAACTTCCTCATTCACCAGTTCGATTCGGACATCGTGACCGTGGATTACCGTGTGCGCGGTTTCACCCGTGACGTTGAAGGCAACAAGCACTTCATCGACCACGAGATCAACTCGATCCAGAACTACCTCTCCGAAGACACTCGCGACGCGTACCAGATGACCGACGTGAACGTGTATCAGGAAAACCTGTTCCACACCAAAATGCTGCTGAAGAACTTCGAACTGGACAACTACCTGTTCGGCGACGCCACCAGCAACCTCTCGCCCGAGCAGCGTGCCCAGGTGACCGACCGTGTGAAACACGAAATGCTGGAAATCTTCTACGCGCGCAATATGCCGACCTAAGATTCCCGGAAACAAAAAAGGCGACCTCCTGGTCGCCTTTTTCATGCTTCAAACAAAACCGCTGTGGGAGCGAGCCTGCTCGCGAAGAGGTCATCAGCACCGACACGGATCTCAGATCCGATAAGTACTCTTGGTCATCACCTTCGCCAACAAACTCATGCCGAACTTGACCGGCGCCGGAAAACGAAACCCGCCCGCATCCAGGGCACTTTCCGCATGGTGTTCTTCATCGATGCGCATCTGCTCAAGAATTGCCCGGGACTTCTCGTCCTCGGCCGGCAATTGCTCCAGATGTTCGTTCAAGTGTTTGCAGACCTGATGCTCGGTCGCCGCAACGAAACCAAGGCTGACCTTGTCGCTGATCAGTCCGGCCACCGCGCCGATACCGAACGACATGCCGTAAAACAGTGGATTCAGCACGCTGGTGTGGCTGCCCAACTGATGGATGCGCTGCTCGCACCAGACCAGATGGTCGATCTCTTCTTCAGCCGCGTGCTCCATGGCTGCGCGTACCTGCGGCAACTTGGCGGTCAGCGCCTGCCCCTGATACAGCGCCTGGGCGCAGACTTCGCCGGTGTGGTTGATGCGCATCAGGCCGGCGACGTGGCGAGTGTCTTCATCGCTCATCTGCGTATCCGGCTGCAGAATCGCTGGCGACGGGCGGTACGGCTGGCCACTGAAGGGCAACAGAGTGCGCATCGCGGCATCGGCTTGCAGCAGCAGACGGTCTATGGGCGAGTAGTGACGTTGGGTAGTCATGCTGACCTCCGGGAAGAATCTCGGCGGCCAGTTTAACCGAATCGGCCGGCGAGGGTTTGCGCTGGGTCACTTGCTGCGCGGTCAGGCTTTTTTGTGGGAGCGAGCCTGCTCGCGAAAGCGGATTATCGGATACTGAAGTGTTGAATGTATCGGCGCCTTCGCGAGCAGGCTCGCTCCCACAGTTGGTTGTCGCCAGTCAGCCCGGCGGCCAGTTCATCTGGCGCTGACCCAGCACGTGCATATGAATGTGATAGACAGTCTGCCCACCAAGTTCATTGCAGTTCATCACCACGCGGAAGCCCTCTTCGCAACCCAGTTCCAGCGCCAGACGCTGCGCGGTGAACAGGATGTGCCCGGCCAGCGCCTTGTCGTCTTCGGTCAGGTCGTTGAGCGTGCGCACCGGTTTTTTCGGGATTACCAGAAAGTGCACCGGAGCCTGGGGGGCGATGTCGTGGAAGGCCAGAACCTGGTCGTCCTCGTAAATGATCTTCGCCGGGATTTCCCGGTTGATGATCTTGGTGAACAGAGTATCCACTGCTGTTTCTCCGTTGAGTTGGGCTGAATCGAGTGTACCGCTTCGAAGTTGTCTTCCTAGCGGGGGCAGTAAGCTTTGTTGATCATGCCGACGATGGTGCGATTGAGCCAGCGCGAACCCAGCCGCGGCAGGAACGCCAGCCAGCGATTGCGTCGTCCCGGAATGATGATGGCGCGGTTTTTATCCAGTGCGCGTACGGCATGCAGTGCCACTTCTTCCGGACTCATCAGCGAGTGGCTGCTTTCGATCTTTTCGCTACTCATCTGTGCGGTTCGGAAGAACGGTGTGCGCGTCGGGCCGGGGCACAGCACCGAAACTTTCACGCCGCTTTGTTTGAGCTCCACGCGCAAGGCTTCGGAAAAATGCAGCACATAGGCTTTGCTGGCGTAGTACGTGCTCATCCACGGGCCAGGACTGTAGGCGGCGACCGACGCGACGTTGAGAATCTGCCCGCCACCCAGCAGCGCCATGCTGTTACCCACCGCATGACAGAGGCGGGTGAGGGCGAGAATGTTGACCTCGATGAGGTCCTGCTCGGTCATCCAGTCCTGCGCGAGGAATGGCCCGCAAGTGCCGATGCCGGCGCAGTTGACCAGTAGATCGATCTGCCGGTCACCTTCTTCGAGCTCCAGCAAAAAACCGGAAAGGCGCAACGGTTCGCCGAGGTCGCAGGCGCGAAACAATACTTCGACATCGAAACGCTGGGTCAGCTCGATGGCGATACTTTCCAGCTGATCACGCTGTCGTGCCACCAGAATCAGGCTGCGGCCGCGCCGGGCCAGTGCTTCGGCCATGGCCAGGCCGATGCCGCTGGAAGCACCGGTGATCAGAGCGTAACGGGTCATGCAGTTCTCCATCGCAACAGCTCCGCGCCGGCGACGCGGTTGTCGCGGCAGGGAGCGCTGTTCATTCTTGCGCAGAGTCTACAGGGGCCTGCGCCGGTTCGGCTGCCTCGTCGGCGGAAATCACTGGCTGTTCGACGACCTCAACTTCGTCGGTGGTCACCGCGCCGCTGTCATAGCTGCTCTCCAGATTGCTTTCATATTCTTCCTGCACAGCCGAGAAGCCGCCAAGAAGGCCTCCGGCAAAAATCAGTGCGAAGAATACGATCCATAACGAGCACAGCACTTTGACGGCCGTGCTGTTCGGCGGTGGCGGCGGCCCATAGCGGTTGGCGCCGGTATTGCCGGGTACGACCATCATTACCAGCGGGAAGAAACTGCCGACGAACGGCACCAGATTCAACAGCCACAGCCAGCCCGACCAGCCGATATCGTGCAGGCGCTGAACGCTGAACAGAATGCTGACGATCATGAAGCCGAGGAACAGGAAGACCGCCAGAATGCCGCCGAGGATCAGGCCGGTAGTCGAGTCGCCGCTGACCAGGCCCAGCGCAATCAAGGCAAACACGCCGACGATGGGCAGGGTCACCAGGCTCAAGACCATGGTCCAGGCGAGAAAGCGCAGGCGACCGATCCGGCCTTCGACGCTGAATGGCTTGAGCGTGGCGAATGGCGGCAGGGCTTCACCGACATTGGCGCGCGGTGGGGCGTAAGGCGAGTCCGGTTCCGCCGCCGCTGCAGGGTTATCGTGGACATCCGCCAGATCCAGCTCAATGGTGGTTTCCGCTTCGATCCGCGCATCGATCCCGGTTTTGTTCAATGCCTGCAGATACGTCTGGGCATCGCTGTGGGACAGATCACGTTTGAGGGCGACGGTGCGGCCACTGAACAGGCGCTCGATGGCGGCCACATCGCTTTTGAACAGATCCGCCAGATTCAGTTTGGCGGTGGTGAGGTCGACGCCGGGCTGCAGCGCGCCGTCGAAGACGATCTTGTAACGGGTGTCGCTCATGGCCGAGGCATCCTTGTCGCGATTAGGTTTGCAGTAGTCAGTTCAAGGCCAGTCTGATAGCGACTGGCCGGGGGTATTGCTCAGCGCGGCCAGCGTTCCGGCAGCTGTGCGGCGCGCGCCTGAGCCTGACGATATTCTGCGTCGAGCCGTGCGATCAACTGATCCACGCTTGGCAGGTCACCAATCTGGCCAACACCCTGGCCCGCCGACCACACGGTCTTCCAGGCTTTGGCTTCATCGTTGATCGGCTTGAGCTTGTCGCCGAAGTTCACCTCGCCCTTGCCTTGCAGTGCCGCCATGTCGAAACCGGCCGCCTCCAGGCTCTGGCGCATGAAACTGGCCGGCACTCCCGACACTGCTGGAGTATGAATGATGTCGGCGGCCTTGGCTGTCAGCAGCATGTCTTTGTATGCGTCAGGCGCGTGACTTTCTGTGGTGCCGATAAATCGCGTACCGAAGTAGGCCAAATCCGCACCGAGCAACTGTGCGGCGAGAATCTCATGGCCGTGGTTCAGACATCCTGCAAGCAAGAGTGTCTTGTCGAAGAACTCACGAATCTCGGCAATCAGCGCAAACGGGCTCCAGGTACCAGCATGCCCGCCGGCACCGGCCGCAACGGCAATGAGCCCGTCAACACCGGCTTCAGCGGCTTTCTCGGCATGGCGCCGCGTGGTCACGTCGTGAAACACCAGACCGCCATAGCTGTGCACCGCGTCGACCAGTTCCTTCACCGCGCCGAGACTGGTGATCACGATCGGCACCTTATGCTCCACGCAGATGTCCAGATCCGCCTGCAGGCGCGGATTGCTGTGGTGAACAATCAGGTTCACCGCATAAGGGGCCGGATTATCCAGCGTCGCCAGGCCCGCTTCGATCTGTTCCAGCCAAGCCTTGAACCCACTGCTTTCGCGTTGGTTCAGCGCCGGAAAGCTGCCGACCACACCATTGCGGCAGCAGGCGAGCACCAGTTCCGGATTGGAGATCAGGAACATCGGTGCCGCCACCACGGGCAGACGCAGACGTTGTTCGAGCAAAGCGGGCAGCGACATTGTGAACACCCCGAAGATTTTTATTGATTGAAGTTAGAACGGCTTGACCACGACCAGAATTACGATAGCCAGCAATATCAGAACCGGCACTTCATTGAACCAGCGATAAAAGACATGGCTGCGGGTGTTTTCGCCACGGGCAAAGCGTTTGACCTGCGCGCCGCACATGTGGTGGTAGCCGATCAGCAATACGACCAGGGTCAGTTTGGCGTGGATCCAGCCGCCCTGGCTGAAAAGGCTAGGGTTGAGGTAGATCAGCCAGCCACCGAAGATCAGCGTGGCGATCATCGCCGGGCCCATGATGCCGCGATACAGCTTGCGCTCCATGACGCTGAAGCGTTCCTGGCTGATCGTGTCTGCGCTTTGCGCGTGGTAAACGAACAGGCGCGGCAAGTAGAACAGTCCGGCAAACCAGCAGACGACGCTGACAATGTGAAACGCTTTGAGCCATAGATAGAGCATTTTTGGGTATTCCCTCATTCACGGTAGCCAGATAGTAGAGGCTTGAGCGTCCGCGCGTCACCTTGGCGGTTGTCGCAGGCGCGCGCGGCCCCTATTATCGACGGCTTTCCAGTGGGTTCGTTGAGGGCAGGTTTATGGTCAAGGTCGGTATCGTCGGCGGCACGGGTTACACCGGTGTCGAACTGCTGCGTCTGTTGGCACAGCATCCGCAGGCAGAAGTGGTCGTCATCACTTCCCGATCCGAGGCCGGTCTGGCCGTAGCTGACATGTACCCGAACCTGCGCGGTCACTATGACGGGCTGGCCTTCAGCGTGCCGGACGTGAAAACCCTTGGCGCCTGCGATGTGGTGTTTTTCGCCACGCCGCACGGTGTGGCTCACGCCTTGGCAGGCGAACTGCTGGCGGCGGGCACCAAGGTCATCGACCTGTCCGCCGACTTCCGTCTGCAAGACGCTGATGAATGGGCCAAGTGGTACGGCCAGCCGCACGGCGCGCCAGATCTGCTGGACGAAGCTGTTTACGGGTTGCCGGAAGTCAATCGCGAGCAGATCAAGAAAGCGCGCCTGATTGCGGTACCAGGTTGCTATCCGACCGCAACGCAATTGGGTTTCCTGCCATTGCTGGAAGCAGGTCTGGCTGACGCATCGCGTTTGATCGCCGACTGCAAATCCGGTGTCAGTGGTGCCGGGCGTGGCGCGGCTGTAGGTTCTTTGTACTCCGAGACGTCGGAAAGCATGAAAGCCTACGCGGTAAAAGGTCATCGCCACCTGCCGGAAATTCGCCAGGGCCTGCGTCGCGCGGCGGGCAAGGATGTCGGCCTGACCTTCGTACCGCACCTGACGCCGATGATTCGCGGTATTCACTCCACGCTCTATGCGACTGTGGTCGATCGCTCGGTGGATCTGCAGGCGCTGTTCGAAAAGCGCTACGCCAACGAACCGTTCGTCGATGTAATGCCAGCCGGCAGCCATCCGGAAACCCGTAGCGTGCGCGGCGCCAACGTGTGCCGCATCGCCGTGCATCGTCCACAGGATGGCGATCTGGTGGTGGTACTCTCGGTGATTGACAACCTGGTCAAGGGCGCGTCGGGCCAGGCGGTGCAGAACATGAACATTCTGTTCGGACTGGATGAGCGCTTCGGTCTGTCCCACGCCGGTATGCTTCCTTAACGGCCGTCACAGGTCAGGCGCCGCAAGCTTGAAGCTCACCGCTTGAAGCTTGCAGCTGCCTTTCTAATAGTTGACCAATTTTCTAGGACAAGCGGATAATGCGCGTCATCACGCATTATGGCGGCGTAACGCCGGGAGATAGTCAGCATGAGCGTCGAATCCTTCACCCCCACGGCTTTGCAATTCACCCAAGGTGCTGCGCACAAGGTGAAGAGCCTGGTCGATGAAGAGGGGAATGATCGCTTGAAGCTGCGCGTATTTGTTACGGGCGGCGGTTGTTCAGGGTTTCAATACGGTTTCACCTTCGATGAAGATGTTGCCGAGGACGACACCATTGTCGAGCGCGAAGGCGTGAGTCTGGTGGTTGATCCGATGAGTTTCCAGTACCTGGCCGGTGCGGAGGTGGACTACCAGGAAGGTCTGGAAGGTTCGCGCTTCGTGATCAAGAACCCGAACGCGACAACGACTTGTGGTTGCGGGTCGTCGTTCTCGATCTGATCGCGCTTTACAGCACACAACAAAACGCCGCAGAGCCTTTCGGTTCTGCGGCGTTTTTGTTTCTGAAGGTTATGCCGGGTAGATGGCGCCGAGGACGCGCAGGCCGCGAGCGCCGGTGACGCTTGGCCGATTGGCGGCGATGCCTTCCAGGCAGCAATGGGCGAGCCAGGCGAAGGCCATGGCTTCCACCCAATCTGGATCAACCCCGTGAGTTGCGGTGCTGGCCACTTGGGTATTTGGCAGCAGGTCCGCCAGACGTTTCATCAGCGTGGCGTTGTGCGCGCCGCCGCCACAGACCAGCAGTTCCTGAGTGCCCGATTGAGCGCTTTGTAGCGACTCGACGATGGTCAGCGCCGTAAGTTCGAGCAGGGTGGCCTGAACGTCTTCGGCAGCGAAAGTCGGCAGACGCGATAGATGCTGTTCCAGCCATGGCAGATTGAAGACTTCCCGGCCCGTACTTTTCGGGCCTTTGGTCACGAAGAACGGGTCGCTAAGCAGTGCCTTGAGCAGGGCTGGTTCAACCTTGCCGGTCGCAGCCCATTTGCCGTCCCGGTCATAGTTCTCGCCCCGTTGCCGGCTAATCCAGGCGTCCATCAGAACATTTCCCGGCCCGCAGTCGAAGCCGGCTACAGGTTTGTTCGGCTCAATCAGGCTGAGATTGCTGAATCCACCGACATTCAAGACTGCCTGGTTACCGCTACGCTCTTCAAACAACGCTTCATGAAAGGCTGGCACCAGAGGCGCACCTTGGCCACCCGCTGCGACATCGCGACTGCGGAAATCGCTGACGACGGTAATACCGGTCAACTCAGTCAGCAGGGCTGGATTACCGATCTGCACGGTAAACCCGCGCGCCGGCTCATGGCGAATGGTCTGACCGTGGCTGCCGATAGCGCGGATTGCTTCGGGCTTGAGTTGTTGCTGCGCGAGGAGGGTGTGAATGCCCGACGCGGCAAGTTCGACCCAGTGTTGCTGGGCAATCGCCGAGCGGGCGATCTCGTCGGGGCCGCTGGCGCACAAGCCAAGCAGCTCGGCGCGCAGGGAGTCAGGCATTGGCAGGTAGTGGGTGGCGATCAGTTTGATCGCCGAGGTCTGCTCGATCAGGGCGATGTCCAGCCCGTCGAGACTGGTTCCGGACATCACACCGATATACAGGGCCATGGCTTAGCGCTTGCTCGAAGCCAGCATGGTGGCCTTCTCTTGATCCATGCGCGCCATCAGTGGCTGGCTCTGCGCGAGGAAGCGCGCGCGTTCGGACTTGGCGATCGGATCGGCCATTGGCAGCTTCTGGCCCAGCGGATCGACGTGAACGCCGTTGACCTGGAACTCATAGTGCAAATGCGGGCCGGTGGACAGTCCGGTGGTGCCGATATAGCCAATGACTTGACCTTGCTTGACGCTGCCACCGGTTTTCACGCCTTTGGCAAAGCCTTGCATATGGCCATAGAGCGTACGGTAAGTGTTGCCGTGCTGAATGATCACAGTGTTGCCATAGCCACCACGACGACCGGCCAGCAACACTTTGCCGTCACCGGCAGCCTTGATTGGCGTACCCCGTGGCGCTGCGTAATCGACACCTTTGTGGGCGCGGATCTTGTTGAGGATCGGGTGCTTGCGGCCCATGGAAAACTTCGAGCTGATGCGGGCGAAGTCAACAGGGGTGCGGATGAAGGCCTTGCGCATGCTGTTGCCATCGGCAGTGTAATAGCTGCTGTTGCCTTGTTTGTTGGTGTAGCGAACGGCGGTGTAAGTCTTGCCGCGGTTGGTGAAGCGCGCCGACAGGATCGGGCCGGTGCCGACGGCCTTGCCGTTGATGACTTTCTGCTCGTAGATCACATCGAATTCATCGCCCTGACGAATGTCCTGCGCGAAGTCGATGTCGTAGCCAAAGACACTGGCCATGTCCATGGTCAGGCTGTGAGAAAGACCGGCGCGGGCTGCGGACTGCGACAGTGAGCTGTTGATGACACCGTGGACGTAGGCAGTGCGAACAGTTGGCTTGGCAGTCACTCGGTTGAACGAATAACCCTTGTCATTCTTGGTCAGGGTGATGGTTTCAACGTCGCTGACCTTGCTGTGCAGGCTGGTCAACTGGCCTTCAGGACTCAGTTCGAACTCGAGTTTCTGGCCGCGCTTGAGCTGGCTGAACTGTTTGGCTTGCTTGTCGCTTGCCAGTACTTCGTGCACGGAGGCTGCAGGCAGACCGACTTTTTCAAACAGGGTAGACAGTGTATCGCCTTTGGAAACCACGACTTCACGGTGCCCAGGCTCTTTCGGTTTCTCAGCAGGCGCCACAGGTGCTGGCGCGGTTTCAGCGGTTTGCGCGGCGTTTTCGTCGCTGTTTTCGATTTGGGCGAACGGCGAAGCTGCGGGCTCGTTTGTGGCTTGAGCCGCATCGGCAGCGTCTTGATCTTGTGTCAGTTGTTCAGCAGGACTTTCCAGTTCAAGACTCAGAGTCGTCTTTTTGGCTTCAACATCGCTGGAGGGAAATACCAGCAGCGCCAGGCTGAGAAGGGCGGCGATTCCACTTGCGGCGAGCAGGTGGGTCTTCGGGTAAAGCGGGGGCGCTTTAGACGGTTCTGTGGTCATAGGTAATTTTTGACTTTGAAATAGATGAATTGGAAAAGATGAATGACATGATGAAGATGAAATAACTGTATAAAATATAACCAAATCATCGCTGAAGCAAGTCTACAGACCTCGGGTCTGTGGATTGGTGTCCGTGCGCCGGGCAAAACTTGTAATTGGTGCGCGTTCTTGTATGGTTGGTTCCCTTTGAATCTGAGCCTTGCGGGTCTGTTATGAAGTCGGTTGAAGAGCAGCTAGCGCTGATTAAACGTGGTGCGGAAGAACTGTTGGTCGAGTCCGAGCTGGTCGAGAAGCTCAAGCGCGGCCAACCGCTGCGTATCAAGGCTGGTTTCGATCCAACCGCTCCGGATCTGCATCTGGGTCATACGGTGCTTATTAATAAGCTGCGCCAGTTCCAGGAGCTGGGGCACCAGGTCATCTTCCTTATAGGTGACTTCACCGGGATGATCGGTGATCCGAGTGGCAAAAGCGCAACGCGTCCACCGCTGACGCGTGAACAGGTTCTGGAAAATGCTGAGACTTACAAGACTCAGGTTTTCAAAATCCTTGATCCGGCGAAAACCGAAGTTGCCTTCAACTCCACCTGGATGGACAAGATGGGGCCGGCGGATTTCATTCGCCTGACTTCGCAATACACGGTCGCTCGCATGCTTGAGCGCGATGACTTCGACAAGCGCTACACCACCAACCAGCCAATCGCTATTCACGAATTCCTCTATCCGCTGGTTCAGGGTTATGACTCGGTCGCGCTGCGCGCCGATGTCGAGCTGGGCGGTACCGATCAGAAATTCAACCTGCTGATGGGGCGTGAGTTGCAGCGTGGGTATGGTCAGGAGGCACAGTGCATTCTGACGATGCCATTGCTGGAAGGTCTGGATGGCGTGAAGAAGATGTCCAAGTCGCTGGGCAACTATGTCGGTATCCAGGAAGCACCAGGCGTCATGTACAGCAAGCTGGTTTCCATCCCGGATGCGCTGATGTGGCGTTACTTCGAGTTGCTCAGCTTTCGCTCAATGGACGAGATCAACGCCTTCCGGGCTGACGTCGAAGCTGGAGCGAATCCACGCGACATCAAAATCAAGCTGGCTGAAGAGATCGTTGCGCGCTTCCATGGTGAAGAGGCTGCGGCGAATGCTCACCGAGGCGCCGGCAACCGTATGAAGGATGGCGAGCTTCCAGATGACTTGCCTGAGATCGAGCTGTCTTCGGTTGAGGATATGCCGATCGCTGCCGTCCTTAATAAGGCAGGCCTGGTGAAGAACTCGGCGGCGGCGCGTGATCTGTTGGCGGCGGGCGGAGTCCGGGTCGATGGTGAAGTGGTTGATCGCTCCTTTATATATGTACTGGGCACGACTCACGTTTGTCAGGCCGGCAAGAAGGCTTTTGCACGTATTACGCTGAAATCTGAATAAAGTTGGAATTGGGGGTTGACGGCGAATTTTAGAAGTCTATAATTCGCCCCACTTCCGGCGCAGTCGAAACGGAAAACTCCTTGAGATTCAAAGAGTTACGCAGTTTTCGACGGCGGCTTGCTTCAGATCATCGAAGTCTGGAAGGAGTTGAAAGAGCAGTGATGTGTAGCTCTTTTAACGGTTCGATCTTCTCGGTCGAAAGCGGAGAAAAAGAGGTGTTGACAGCAGCGATTAACGCTGTAGAATTCGCCTCCCGCTAACGAGAGATCGGAAGCGCAAGTGGTTGAAGTTGTTGAAGAATTCTTCGAAAACTTCTGAAAATAATCACTTGACAGCAAATGAGGCTGCTGTAGAATGCGCGCCTCGGTTGAGACGAAAGATCTTAACCAACCGCTCTTTAACAACTGAATCAAGCAATTCGTGTGGGTGCTTGTGCGGTCAGACTGATAGTCAACAAGATTATCAGCATCACAAGTTACTCCGCGAGAAATCAAAGATGTAACCAACGATTGCTGAGCCAAGTTTAGGGTTTCTTAAAAACCCAAAGATGTTTGAACTGAAGAGTTTGATCATGGCTCAGATTGAACGCTGGCGGCAGGCCTAACACATGCAAGTCGAGCGGATGAGAGGAGCTTGCTCCTGGATTCAGCGGCGGACGGGTGAGTAATGCCTAGGAATCTGCCTGATAGTGGGGGACAACGTTTCGAAAGGAACGCTAATACCGCATACGTCCTACGGGAGAAAGCAGGGGACCTTCGGGCCTTGCGCTATCAGATGAGCCTAGGTCGGATTAGCTAGTTGGTGAGGTAATGGCTCACCAAGGCGACGATCCGTAACTGGTCTGAGAGGATGATCAGTCACACTGGAACTGAGACACGGTCCAGACTCCTACGGGAGGCAGCAGTGGGGAATATTGGACAATGGGCGAAAGCCTGATCCAGCCATGCCGCGTGTGTGAAGAAGGTCTTCGGATTGTAAAGCACTTTAAGTTGGGAGGAAGGGCAGTAAATTAATACTTTGCTGTTTTGACGTTACCGACAGAATAAGCACCGGCTAACTCTGTGCCAGCAGCCGCGGTAATACAGAGGGTGCAAGCGTTAATCGGAATTACTGGGCGTAAAGCGCGCGTAGGTGGTTTGTTAAGTTGGATGTGAAATCCCCGGGCTCAACCTGGGAACTGCATCCAAAACTGGCAAGCTAGAGTATGGTAGAGGGTGGTGGAATTTCCTGTGTAGCGGTGAAATGCGTAGATATAGGAAGGAACACCAGTGGCGAAGGCGACCACCTGGACTGATACTGACACTGAGGTGCGAAAGCGTGGGGAGCAAACAGGATTAGATACCCTGGTAGTCCACGCCGTAAACGATGTCAACTAGCCGTTGGGAGCCTTGAGCTCTTAGTGGCGCAGCTAACGCATTAAGTTGACCGCCTGGGGAGTACGGCCGCAAGGTTAAAACTCAAATGAATTGACGGGGGCCCGCACAAGCGGTGGAGCATGTGGTTTAATTCGAAGCAACGCGAAGAACCTTACCAGGCCTTGACATCCAATGAACTTTCCAGAGATGGATTGGTGCCTTCGGGAACATTGAGACAGGTGCTGCATGGCTGTCGTCAGCTCGTGTCGTGAGATGTTGGGTTAAGTCCCGTAACGAGCGCAACCCTTGTCCTTAGTTACCAGCACGTAATGGTGGGCACTCTAAGGAGACTGCCGGTGACAAACCGGAGGAAGGTGGGGATGACGTCAAGTCATCATGGCCCTTACGGCCTGGGCTACACACGTGCTACAATGGTCGGTACAAAGGGTTGCCAAGCCGCGAGGTGGAGCTAATCCCATAAAACCGATCGTAGTCCGGATCGCAGTCTGCAACTCGACTGCGTGAAGTCGGAATCGCTAGTAATCGCGAATCAGAATGTCGCGGTGAATACGTTCCCGGGCCTTGTACACACCGCCCGTCACACCATGGGAGTGGGTTGCACCAGAAGTAGCTAGTCTAACCTTCGGGAGGACGGTTACCACGGTGTGATTCATGACTGGGGTGAAGTCGTAACAAGGTAGCCGTAGGGGAACCTGCGGCTGGATCACCTCCTTAATCGACGACATCAGCTGCTGCATGAGCTCCCACACGAATTGCTTGATTCATTGAAGAAGACGATAGAAGCAGCCCGAAATTGGGTCTGTAGCTCAGTTGGTTAGAGCGCACCCCTGATAAGGGTGAGGTCGGCAGTTCGAATCTGCCCAGACCCACCAATTTTGTGTGGGAAACGCCTGTAGAAATACGGGGCCATAGCTCAGCTGGGAGAGCGCCTGCCTTGCACGCAGGAGGTCAGCGGTTCGATCCCGCTTGGCTCCACCACTACTGCTTCTGAAGTTTGAAAGCTTAGAAATGAGCATTCCACCGGTTTGGTGATGAATGTTGATTTCTAGTCTTTGACTAGATCGTTCTTTAAAAATTTGGGTATGTGATAGAAAGATAGACTGAACGTTACTTTCACTGGTAACGGATCAGGCTAAGGTAAAATTTGTGAGTTCTCTTAGTTGAGAAATTCGAATTTTCGGCGAATGTCGTCTTCACAGTATAACCAGATTGCTTGGGGTTATATGGTCAAGTGAAGAAGCGCATACGGTGGATGCCTTGGCAGTCAGAGGCGATGAAAGACGTGGTAGCCTGCGAAAAGCTTCGGGGAGTCGGCAAACAGACTTTGATCCGGAGATGTCTGAATGGGGGAACCCAGCCATCATAAGATGGTTATCTTGTACTGAATACATAGGTGCAAGAGGCGAACCAGGGGAACTGAAACATCTAAGTACCCTGAGGAAAAGAAATCAACCGAGATTCCCTTAGTAGTGGCGAGCGAACGGGGACTAGCCCTTAAGTGGCTTTGAGATTAGCGGAACGCTCTGGAAAGTGCGGCCATAGTGGGTGATAGCCCTGTACGCGAAAATCTCTTAGTCATGAAATCGAGTAGGACGGAGCACGAGAAACTTTGTCTGAATATGGGGGGACCATCCTCCAAGGCTAAATACTACTGACTGACCGATAGTGAACTAGTACCGTGAGGGAAAGGCGAAAAGAACCCCGGAGAGGGGAGTGAAATAGATCCTGAAACCGTATGCGTACAAGCAGTGGGAGCAGACTTTGTTCTGTGACTGCGTACCTTTTGTATAATGGGTCAGCGACTTATTTTCAGTGGCGAGCTTAACCGAATAGGGGAGGCGTAGCGAAAGCGAGTCTTAATAGGGCGTCTAGTCGCTGGGAATAGACCCGAAACCGGGCGATCTATCCATGGGCAGGTTGAAGGTTAGGTAACACTGACTGGAGGACCGAACCGACTACCGTTGAAAAGTTAGCGGATGACCTGTGGATCGGAGTGAAAGGCTAATCAAGCTCGGAGATAGCTGGTTCTCCTCGAAAGCTATTTAGGTAGCGCCTCATGTATCACTGTAGGGGGTAGAGCACTGTTTCGGCTAGGGGGTCATCCCGACTTACCAAACCGATGCAAACTCCGAATACCTACAAGTGCCGAGCATGGGAGACACACGGCGGGTGCTAACGTCCGTCGTGAAAAGGGAAACAACCCAGACCGTCAGCTAAGGTCCCAAAGTTATGGTTAAGTGGGAAACGATGTGGGAAGGCTTAGACAGCTAGGAGGTTGGCTTAGAAGCAGCCACCCTTTAAAGAAAGCGTAATAGCTCACTAGTCGAGTCGGCCTGCGCGGAAGATGTAACGGGGCTCAAACCATACACCGAAGCTACGGGTATCACCTTCGGGTGATGCGGTAGAGGAGCGTTCTGTAAGCCTGTGAAGGTGAGTTGAGAAGCTTGCTGGAGGTATCAGAAGTGCGAATGCTGACATGAGTAACGACAATGGGTGTGAAAAACACCCACGCCGAAAGACCAAGGTTTCCTGCGCAACGTTAATCGACGCAGGGTTAGTCGGTCCCTAAGGCGAGGCTGAAAAGCGTAGTCGATGGAAAACAGGTTAATATTCCTGTACTTCTGGTTATTGCGATGGAGGGACGGAGAAGGCTAGGCCAGCTTGGCGTTGGTTGTCCAAGTTTAAGGTGGTAGGCTGAGATCTTAGGTAAATCCGGGATCTTAAGGCCGAGAGCTGATGACGAGTGTTCTTTTAGAACACGAAGTGGTTGATGCCATGCTTCCAAGAAAAGCTTCTAAGCTTCAGATAACCAGGAACCGTACCCCAAACCGACACAGGTGGTTGGGTAGAGAATACCAAGGCGCTTGAGAGAACTCGGGTGAAGGAACTAGGCAAAATGGCACCGTAACTTCGGGAGAAGGTGCGCCGGTGAGGGTGAAGGACTTGCTCCGTAAGCTCATGCCGGTCGAAGATACCAGTGCCGCTGCGACTGTTTATTAAAAACACAGCACTCTGCAAACACGAAAGTGGACGTATAGGGTGTGACGCCTGCCCGGTGCCGGAAGGTTAATTGATGGGGTTAGCTAACGCGAAGCTCTTGATCGAAGCCCCGGTAAACGGCGGCCGTAACTATAACGGTCCTAAGGTAGCGAAATTCCTTGTCGGGTAAGTTCCGACCTGCACGAATGGCGTAACGATGGCGGCGCTGTCTCCACCCGAGACTCAGTGAAATTGAAATCGCTGTGAAGATGCAGTGTATCCGCGGCTAGACGGAAAGACCCCGTGAACCTTTACTATAGCTTTGCACTGGACTTTGAATTTGCTTGTGTAGGATAGGTGGGAGGCTTTGAAGCGTGGACGCCAGTTCGCGTGGAGCCATCCTTGAAATACCACCCTGGCAACTTTGAGGTTCTAACTCAGGTCCGTTATCCGGATCGAGGACAGTGTATGGTGGGTAGTTTGACTGGGGCGGTCTCCTCCTAAAGAGTAACGGAGGAGTACGAAGGTGCGCTCAGACCGGTCGGAAATCGGTCGTAGAGTATAAAGGCAAAAGCGCGCTTGACTGCGAGACAGACACGTCGAGCAGGTACGAAAGTAGGTCTTAGTGATCCGGTGGTTCTGTATGGAAGGGCCATCGCTCAACGGATAAAAGGTACTCCGGGGATAACAGGCTGATACCGCCCAAGAGTTCATATCGACGGCGGTGTTTGGCACCTCGATGTCGGCTCATCACATCCTGGGGCTGAAGCCGGTCCCAAGGGTATGGCTGTTCGCCATTTAAAGTGGTACGCGAGCTGGGTTTAGAACGTCGTGAGACAGTTCGGTCCCTATCTGCCGTGGACGTTTGAGATTTGAGAGGGGCTGCTCCTAGTACGAGAGGACCGGAGTGGACGAACCTCTGGTGTTCCGGTTGTCACGCCAGTGGCATTGCCGGGTAGCTATGTTCGGGAAAGATAACCGCTGAAAGCATCTAAGCGGGAAACTTGCCTCAAGATGAGATCTCACTGGAACCTTGAGTTCCCTGAAGGGCCGTCGAAGACTACGACGTTGATAGGTTGGGTGTGTAAGCGCTGTGAGGCGTTGAGCTAACCAATACTAATTGCCCGTGAGGCTTGACCATATAACACCCAAGCAATTTGCTGACCTGAAAAGGCACCAGATTGCGGTGTGTGAAGACGAAACGAACCGAAAGTTCGAAACGCACAAACACCTAGCTGTCACATACCCAATTTGCTGAAGCGAGGCCATCCGGTCCCGAGTCAGTACCCGAATTTCTTGACGACCATAGAGCGTTGGAACCACCTGATCCCATCCCGAACTCAGCAGTGAAACGATGCATCGCCGATGGTAGTGTGGGGTTTCCCCATGTGAGAGTAGGTCATCGTCAAGATTAAATTCCGAAACCCCAATTGCGAAAGCAGTTGGGGTTTTGTTTTGCCTGCGAGAAATGTGTCCGCTTGATTTCTATGCAACGGCCCGGGGCATGGCTATTATGCGGGCCTCATTATGAGGCGATACCTGCATGCTGACGTTGTTGAACCTACTGAAGGATGGACGATTCCATTCCGGACAGGACTTGGGCGTTGCCCTGGGAATTAGCCGAAGTGCTGTATGGAAGCAGCTACAACAGCTTGAAGCTGAACTCGGCCTGTCGATCCATAAAGTTCGCGGTCGCGGATATCAATTGTCGGCGCCTCTGATGCTCCTTGATCCACTTGAAATAACCAGGAAGATGCCCGAATGGCCGGTGCGTGTGTTCGACTCCGTCGACTCGACAAATGCCGAAGCTCTGCGCTCCATCAGCGAGGGCGCCCCCGCGCCGTTTTTGGTGCTCGCGGAGCGACAATTGGCAGGCCGTGGTCGTCGAGGCCGCAAGTGGGTGAGCCCATTTGCGGAAAATCTTTATTACAGCCTGGTTCTTCGAATAGATGGCGGCATGCGTCAGCTTGAGGGGTTGAGCCTTGTTGTTGGCTTGGCCGTGATGCAGACCTTGCGAAGCGCCGGCGTGCCCAATGCCGGTTTGAAGTGGCCCAACGATGTTTTGGTGGGTAACAAGAAAATAGCCGGCATCCTGCTCGAACTCGTCGGCGATCCGGCGGATGTATGTCATGTTGTATTGGGTATAGGAATCAACGTGAATATGCAGGTTGCCGATGAGGTCGACCAGCAATGGACTTCTATAAAACTGGAGTCAGGCAAAGCCTGCGATCGCAATGCTCTGGTGGTTGAGTTGAGTAATCAACTCAAAGCTTATACCCATAAACACCAGCTCAACGGGTTCGCAAGTCTGCAGGCAGAATGGGCGGAAAATCATCTGTGGCAGGGTCGATCCGTGTCGTTGATCGCGGGTAACAGCCATATCGATGGGATAGTGCTCGGGATTGATAGCCAAGGCGGGTTGCGCTTGATTGTAGATGGTGTTGAAAAAGTCTTTAGTGGTGGAGAGCTCAGCCTGAGGTTGCGTGATGATTCTTGAGCTTGACTGCGGCAATAGTTTTATCAAATGGCGCGTGCTGGATGCGTCGGCGAGTGGGCTGGTTTCGGAAGGGGTTGTAGATTCCAATCAGGCTTTGCTTGAGAGTCTACGGATCATAAAGCCGCTCTCGCTGCGCAAGTGTCGTTTGGTAAGCGTCAGGACTAACGAGGAAACCAGCGCTTTAACCGAAATGCTTGAGCGCGCGTTCGGTATTCCTATCGTGTGTGCGAAACCCGCCCGCGAGATGTCCGGTGTTCGAAACGGCTATGAAGACTATGAGCGTCTGGGGCTTGATCGCTGGCTGGCGATGCTCGGCGGCTTCCACCTGGCTGCCGGAAGTGCTTGCCTGGTTCTCGATTTCGGTACCGCGGTCACTGCCGATTTTGTCGCGGCTGACGGTGAGCATCTCGGGGGGTTCATTTGTCCTGGTATGCCTTTGATGCGAAACCAGTTGCGCACCCATACCCGTAAAATTCGTTATGGTGATGAAGCAGCAGAGCGCGCCCTTTCCAGTCACGTCCCGGGACGGACCACCGTTGAAGCGGTGGAGCGCGGTTGTTCTTTGATGCTGAGGGGCTTCGTTCTCACTCAATTAGAGCTGGCTCGAGCGTACTGGGGAGAGCAATTCGCCGTCTTTATTACGGGAGGGGATGCCGAGTTGGTTAAAGGCGTCGCGCCTGACGCCAGGGTTGTGCCCGACCTGGTTTTTGTCGGCTTGGCGATGGCTTGTCCCTTGTCTTGAGGTTTATATGCGTTGGTTGTTCCTGCTGCTGGTTGTACTCAATGTTTTTTACTATGTCTGGCATCAGCAGGAAGCGCCCTTGCGAGCCAAAGATGTAACGCCTCTTAATCTGTATCGTGGTTCGCAGCAGGATATCCGTCTGCTGAGCGAAACCGCAGGTGAAGGTCGAAGAGGCGAGGTGGCGCCGCGTCAGCAGTGCTTGTTCCTTGGTGGATTTTCTGACGAAGATTCAATTGCCAGGTTGCAACAGCGTCTGGTGGCGATGAAAGTCAATGTGCAATCCCTGCCGAAAGATGCTGCCGGAAGCGGGTACTGGCTGGCAGCTGCGCCGGACAGCCAGCGTTTGTTGGGCGATCTGCAGTTGCAAAACCTTTCCAAGGAATTCAATGAGTTAAAACATAAAATAATGCTGTGCGAAGGGGTTGCACCTGCTCAATAGTTTGCATAGAATGGCGCCCGCTCCACAGCGAACACCTTAAACGGGATTCGAAGTGAAGCGTGTCAACGCAGCTAACCTCAGGTTTTTAAATGAGAAAATGCTTGACAGGGGTTTGGCATGATATAGAATGCCGGCCTGATTAGGAGGGGTTCCCGAGCGGCCAAAGGGATCAGACTGTAAATCTGACGTCTACGACTTCGAAGGTTCGAATCCTTCTCCCTCCACCAGATTTAAGCGTGAGCTGCAGGCTCCGCGGGTATAGTTTAGTGGTAGAACCTCAGCCTTCCAAGCTGATGATGCGGGTTCGATTCCCGCTACCCGCTCCAAGTTTGCAGGTTGTGCAAAAGGGTTTTGCTCTTGTAGCTCAGTTGGTAGAGCACACCCTTGGTAAGGGTGAGGTCAGCGGTTCAAATCCGCTCAAGAGCTCCATATAACAAGGCAGATATGAAAATATCTGCCTTTGTTTTAATGGTTGATATTGTTTGTCTAATTTCTTCTGTAGAGGGTGATATCGATGGCTAAGGAAAAATTTGATCGTTCCCTGCCCCACGTCAACGTTGGGACCATTGGTCACGTTGACCACGGTAAAACCACTCTGACTGCTGCTCTGACTCGCGTTTGCTCCGAGGTTTTCGGTTCTGCAATCGTTGACTTCGACAAGATCGACAGCGCACCAGAAGAAAAAGCTCGCGGTATCACCATCAACACCGCGCACGTTGAGTACAACTCGAAGATCCGTCACTACGCTCACGTTGACTGCCCAGGTCACGCTGACTACGTGAAGAACATGATCACCGGTGCTGCTCAGATGGACGGCGCTATCCTGGTTTGCTCGGCCGCTGATGGTCCGATGCCGCAAACCCGTGAGCACATCCTGCTGTCCCGTCAGGTTGGCGTTCCGTACATCGTGGTCTTCCTGAACAAGGCTGACCTAGTAGACGATGCTGAGCTGCTGGAACTGGTTGAGATGGAAGTTCGTGACCTGCTGTCGACTTACGACTTCCCGGGCGACGACACTCCGATCATCATCGGTTCGGCTCGTATGGCGCTGGAAGGCAAAGACGACAACGAGATGGGCACCACTGCCGTCAAGAAACTGGTTGAAACTCTGGATGCCTACATCCCAGAGCCAGTTCGTATGATCGATAAGCCATTCCTGATGCCAATCGAAGACGTATTCTCGATCTCGGGTCGCGGTACTGTTGTGACTGGTCGTATCGAGCGCGGTATCGTTCGCGTTCAGGACCCGCTGGAAATCGTTGGTCTGCGTGATACCACCGTTACTACTTGCACCGGTGTTGAAATGTTCCGCAAGCTGCTCGACGAAGGTCGTGCTGGCGAGAACTGCGGCGTTCTGCTGCGTGGTACCAAGCGTGACGACGTTGAGCGTGGCCAGGTTCTGGTCAAGCCAGGTTCGGTCAAGCCGCACACCAAGTTCACCGCAGAAGTTTACGTTCTGAGCAAGGAAGAAGGCGGTCGTCACACTCCGTTCTTCAAAGGCTACCGTCCACAGTTCTACTTCCGTACTACTGACGTGACTGGTAACTGCGAGCTGCCAGAAGGCGTTGAAATGGTAATGCCAGGTGACAACATTCAGATGACTGTTACCCTGATCAAAACCATCGCGATGGAAGACGGTCTGCGTTTCGCTATCCGTGAAGGCGGTCGTACCGTCGGCGCTGGCGTCGTAGCAAAAATCATCGAATAAGCGGTTGTAATGTATTTTTCGGGCCGGCATAATGGTCGGCCTGATTTTGTTTTAGGTCAGTAGCTCAATTGGCAGAGCGACGGTCTCCAAAACCGTAGGTTGGGGGTTCGATTCCCTCCTGACCTGCCAGATTCACTCGGTGTATCTGGCTTTCTTTTCACAGGATCTTCATAGATGACTCCTAAAGCTGAAGCTCAAGGCTCTCGCTTCGATCTGCTCAAGTGGCTTGTAGTAGTCGCTTTAGTGGTTGTTGGCGTTGTTGGCAATCAGTATTACGCTGCTTCGCCGATCCTGTACCGTGTACTCGCTTTGCTTGCCATTGCTGCCGTAGCTGCCTTTGTAGGCCTGCAAACCGCGAAGGGCAAGTCTTTCTTTGTACTGGTTAAGGAAGCTCGCACCGAGATTCGTAAAGTCGTGTGGCCAACTCGCCAAGAAACCACGCAGACCACGCTGATTGTCGTGGCTGTTGTTCTGGTTATGGCGTTGCTGTTGTGGGGTCTTGATTCCCTGCTCGGCTGGCTTGTTTCCTTGATTGTCGGCTAAGGGTGTCCCGTGGCTAAGCGTTGGTATGTTGTGCATGCTTACTCGGGTTACGAGAAGCATGTGATGCGCTCGCTGATCGAGCGCGTAAAGCTGGCTGGCATGGAAGATGGCTTCGGCGAGATTCTGGTTCCCACTGAAGAAGTGGTTGAGATGCGTAACGGCCAGAAGCGCAAAAGCGAACGGAAGTTCTTTCCAGGCTATGTGCTGGTCCAAATGGATATGAACGAGGGTACTTGGCACTTGGTCAAGGATACTCCTCGGGTGATGGGTTTTATCGGCGGTACCGCTGACAAGCCTGCGCCAATTACAGATAAAGAGGCAGAAGCGATTCTGCGTCGCGTTGCTGATGGTAGCGACAAGCCGAAGCCGAAGACTTTGTTCGAGCCGGGCGAGACGGTACGTGTCAATGACGGTCCATTCGCTGATTTCAACGGCGTTGTGGAAGAAGTTAACTACGAAAAGAGCCGGATCCAAGTGGCAGTGCTCATTTTCGGTCGCTCTACTCCGGTGGAGCTCGAGTTCAGTCAGGTCGAGAAGGTCTAGCTGGACAAGCAATCCCAACCCCGCAGCCTTAGGCTGTGGGGTTTTGTCGTCACTGGGATAAACGCGCAAGTAACCGGGGAGCCTTTCGAGGCGTTCGAACCCGTAATTGGAGTGCCTCATGGCCAAGAAGATTACCGCTTACATCAAGCTGCAAGTGAAGGCCGCTCAGGCTAACCCAAGTCCACCGGTTGGTCCTGCTCTGGGTCAGCACGGCGTGAACATCATGGAATTCTGCAAGGCTTTCAACGCCCGTACTCAGGGTCTTGAGCCAGGTCTGCCGACTCCAGTGATCATCACTGTCTACAGCGACCGTAGCTTCACTTTCGAAACCAAATCCACCCCTGCTTCGGTTCTGCTGAAGAAGGCGGCCGGTCTGACCAGCGGTTCCGCTCGTCCGAACACCGTTAAGGTTGGCACTGTTACCCGTGCTCAGCTGGAAGAAATCGCGAAAACCAAAAACGCGGATCTGACTGCAGCTGATATGGATGCAGCCGTGCGTACTATCGCCGGTTCTGCTCGTAGCATGGGCCTTAACGTGGAGGGTGTGTAATGGCTAAGCTGACCAAGCGTCAAAAGGCTATCGCCGGCAAAATCGAAGCAGGCAAGGCCTACAACATTGTAGACGCCGCTGCTCTGCTGGCCGAGCTGTCGACTGTCAAGTTCAGCGAGTCGTTCGACGTTGCTGTAAACCTGGGTGTAGACCCGCGTAAATCCGACCAGGTTGTTCGTAGCGCTACTGTGCTGCCACACGGCACTGGCAAGACCGTTCGCGTTGCTGTGTTCACCCAGGGTCCAGCTGCTGAGGCCGCTCTGGCTGCCGGCGCTGATCGTGTAGGTATGGACGACCTGGCTGCCGAAATGAAAGGCGGCGACCTGAACTATGACGTAGTGATCGCATCCCCGGATGCCATGCGCGTTGTAGGTCAGTTGGGTCAGATCCTCGGTCCACGTGGCCTGATGCCTAACCCTAAAGTCGGCACCGTAACTCCAGACGTAGCCAACGCGGTCAAGAACGCCAAGGCTGGTCAGGTTCGTTATCGCACCGACAAAAACGGCATCATCCACACTTCCGTTGGCAAGATCGGCTTCGACGCCGTCAAGCTGAAGGAAAACGTTGAAGCCCTGATCGCTGATCTGAAGCGTATCAAGCCAGCTTCCTCGAAAGGTATTTACGTCAAGCGCGTTACCCTGAGCACCACTATGGGCCCAGGTCTGGTTATCGACCAGAGCTCGCTCGACGCGTAAGACAAAGGTTGGCGCGGATTGCCGCGCCAATTGAAAGATTGGGGTCCCTGCCTGGCGGGGGCTATCCAAGACCGTAGGCGGCGCAAGCCTTAAACCTCAAGCCTACGCAGATGGTGCTCCCGGTTCCTTACCGAATCAGACACCAAAACGACATTCGGTTCCGATCGAATGAAACGGTAACAAGCAGGAGTTAAACCCGTGGCAATTAATCTCGAAGACAAGAAGGCCATCGTCGCTGAAGTCAACGAGGCTGCCAAAGTCGCTCTGTCCGCTGTCGTGGTTGATGCACGTGGCGTAACAGTAGGCGCAATGACCGGACTCCGTAAAGAGGCTCGTGAAGCTGGCGTTTACGTACGTGTTGTACGTAACACCCTGCTCAAGCGCGCTGTTGCTGACACTCAATACAGTGTTCTCAACGACGTGTTCACCGGCCCGACCCTGATTGCATTCTCGAACGAACATCCGGGCGCTGCTGCCCGTATCTTCAAAGAGTTTGCCAAGGGTCAGGACAAGTTCGAGATCAAGGCAGCTGCGTTCGAGGGCAAGTTCCTCGCAGCTAATCAGATCGACGTACTGGCAACTCTGCCGACCCGTGACGAAGCAATTTCTCAGCTGATGAGCGTGATTCAAGGCGCAACCAGCAAATTGGCTCGTACTCTGGCGGCAATTCGCGACCAGAAAGAAGCTGCCGCAGCCTAAGGCTCGTCACTTCTCGCGTTTTTTGTTTATTTCGATGGTCGCGTAGGCCGTCCCCCAATTCAGGAATTGAGTCATGTCTCTGACTAACGAACAAATCATCGAAGCAATCGGCCAGAAATCCGTAGTGGAAATCGTTGAGCTGATCAAAGCGATGGAAGAAACCTTCGGTGTTACCGCTGCTGCCGCTTCGGCTGGCCCAGCTGTAGCTGCTGCTGCTGTTGAAGAGCAAACCGAGTTCAACGTTGTTCTGCTGGAAGCTGGCGAGAAGAAGGTTAACGTGATCAAGGCAGTTCGTGAACTGACCGGTCTGGGCCTGAAAGAAGCCAAAGAGAAAGTAGACGGCGCTCCTCAGGTTGTAGCTGAAGGCGTTTCGAAAGAAGCGGCTGAAGACGCCAAGAAGAAGCTGGAAGAAGCAGGCGCTAAAGTCGAGCTGAAGTAAGCATCGACTTTGCTCCTCCAGCCCGAGCGTCAAGCGACAGGCTGATGGCTGGTGGCTCTTGCCACCGGCCTTTTTCCGTTATTGGCAGCCGACTGGGTCGGTGCTGATAAAGGCGCTGTAACCACCCGATGCGGTGGCGCAAACCATGGGGTTTGCACGATTTTCTGGCTGCTCCCGTCGGGAGGGGCCAAACAAGCAGGTGACCAAGCTGGGGAACGCTGATGGCTTACTCATATACTGAGAAAAAACGTATCCGCAAGGACTTTAGCAAGTTGCCGGACGTCATGGATGTGCCTTACCTCCTGGCCATCCAGCTGGATTCGTATCGTGAATTCTTGCAAGCGGGAGCGACTAAAGATCAGTTCCGCGACGTGGGCCTGCATGCGGCCTTCAAATCCGTTTTCCCGATCATCAGCTACTCCGGCAATGCTGCGCTGGAGTACGTCGGTTATCGCCTGGGCGAACCGGCATTTGATGTCAAAGAATGCGTATTGCGCGGTGTAACTTTCGCCGTACCTTTGCGGGTAAAAGTGCGCCTGATCATTTTCGACAAAGAATCGTCGAACAAAGCGATCAAGGACATCAAAGAGCAAGAAGTCTACATGGGTGAAATTCCCCTGATGACTGAGAACGGTACCTTCGTAATCAACGGTACCGAGCGTGTTATCGTTTCCCAGCTGCACCGTTCCCCGGGCGTGTTCTTCGACCACGACCGCGGCAAGACGCACAGCTCCGGCAAACTGCTTTACTCGGCTCGCATCATTCCTTACCGCGGTTCGTGGCTGGACTTCGAATTCGACCCGAAAGACTGCGTCTTCGTGCGTATCGACCGTCGTCGCAAGCTGCCGGCCTCGGTACTGCTGCGCGCACTCGGTTACACCACCGAAGAAGTGCTGGACGCGTTCTACACCACCAACGTATTCCACCTGAGCGGCGAAACCCTCAGCCTGGAACTGGTGCCATCGCGCCTGCGTGGTGAAGTTGCGGTTCTGGACATCCAGGACGAGAAGGGCAAGGTCATCGTTGAGCAAGGCCGCCGTATTACCGCGCGCCACATCAACCAGATCGAGAAGGCCGGTATCAAGACGCTGGACGTGCCACTGGACTACGTCCTCGGCCGCACCACCGCCAAGGCTATCGTGCACCCGGCTACCGGCGAAATCCTGGCCGAATGCAACACCGAGCTGAACACTGAAGTCCTGGCAAAGATCGCCAAGGCCCAGGTCGTTCGCATCGAGACCCTGTACACCAACGACATCGACTGTGGTCCGTTCGTCTCCGACACACTGAAGATAGACTCCACCAGCAACCAGTTGGAAGCGCTGGTCGAGATCTATCGCATGATGCGTCCGGGCGAGCCGCCAACCAAAGACGCTGCCGAGACCCTGTTCAACAACCTGTTCTTCAGCCCTGAGCGTTATGACCTGTCTGCGGTCGGCCGGATGAAGTTCAACCGTCGTATCGGTCGTACCGAGATCGAAGGTTCGGGCGTGCTGTGCAAGGAAGACATCGTCGCGGTCCTGAAGACTCTGGTCGACATCCGTAACGGTAAAGGCATCGTCGATGACATCGACCACCTGGGTAACCGTCGTGTTCGCTGCGTAGGCGAAATGGCCGAAAACCAGTTCCGCGTTGGCCTGGTACGTGTTGAGCGTGCGGTCAAAGAGCGTCTGTCGATGGCTGAAAGCGAAGGCCTGATGCCGCAAGACCTGATCAACGCCAAGCCAGTGGCTGCAGCGGTGAAAGAGTTCTTCGGTTCCAGCCAGCTGTCGCAGTTCATGGACCAGAACAACCCGCTGTCCGAGATCACCCACAAGCGTCGTGTCTCTGCACTCGGCCCTGGCGGTCTGACTCGTGAGCGCGCAGGCTTCGAAGTCCGTGACGTACACCCGACTCACTACGGTCGTGTCTGCCCGATTGAAACGCCGGAAGGTCCGAACATCGGCCTGATCAACTCCCTGGCTGCGTACGCTCGCACCAACCAGTACGGCTTCCTGGAAAGCCCGTACCGCGTGGTGAAAGAGGGTGTGGTCACCGACGAGATCGTGTTCCTGTCCGCTATTGAAGAAGCCGATCACGTGATCGCGCAGGCTTCGGCGACCATGAACGAGCAGAAAGTCCTGATCGACGAACTGGTTGCGGTACGTCACCTGAACGAATTCACCGTCAAGGCGCCGGAAGACGTCACCCTGATGGACGTTTCGCCGAAGCAGGTTGTGTCGGTTGCAGCGTCGCTGATTCCGTTCCTCGAGCACGACGACGCCAACCGTGCGTTGATGGGTTCGAACATGCAGCGTCAGGCTGTACCGACTCTGCGCGCTGACAAGCCGCTGGTAGGTACCGGCATGGAGCGTAACGTAGCCCGTGACTCCGGCGTTTGCGTCGTGGCTCGTCGTGGTGGCGTGATCGACTCCGTCGACGCCAGCCGTATCGTGGTTCGTGTTGCCGATGACGAAGTTGAAACCGGTGAAGCCGGTGTCGACATCTACAACCTGACCAAATACACCCGCTCGAACCAGAACACCTGCATCAACCAGCGTCCGCTGGTACGTAAAGGTGATCGGGTTCAGCGTAGCGACATCATGGCCGACGGCCCGTCCACCGACATGGGTGAGCTGGCACTGGGTCAGAACATGCGCATCGCGTTCATGGCATGGAACGGCTTCAACTTCGAAGACTCCATCTGCCTGTCCGAGCGTGTTGTTCAGGAAGACCGTTTCACCACGATCCACATTCAGGAACTGACCTGTGTGGCCCGTGACACCAAGCTTGGCCCAGAGGAAATCACTGCGGACATCCCGAACGTGGGTGAAGCTGCACTGAACAAGCTGGACGAAGCCGGTATCGTTTACGTAGGTGCTGAAGTAGGCGCAGGCGACATCCTGGTGGGTAAGGTCACTCCGAAAGGCGAGACCCAACTGACTCCGGAAGAAAAACTGCTGCGTGCAATCTTCGGTGAAAAAGCCAGCGACGTTAAAGACACCTCCCTGCGCGTGCCAACCGGCACCAAAGGTACTGTCATCGACGTACAGGTCTTCACCCGCGACGGCGTTGAGCGTGATGCTCGTGCACTGTCGATCGAGAAGTCCCAGCTGGACGAGATCCGCAAGGATCTGAACGAAGAGTTCCGCATCGTTGAAGGCGCGACTTTCGAACGTCTGCGTTCCGCACTGGTAGGCCACAAGGCCGAAGGCGGCGCCGGCCTGAAGAAAGGTCAGGACATCACCGACGAAGTACTCGACGGTCTTGAGCACGGCCAGTGGTTCAAACTGCGCATGGCTGAAGATGCGCTGAACGAGCAGCTCGAGAAGGCTCAGGCCTACATCGTTGATCGTCGCCGTCTGCTGGACGACAAGTTCGAAGACAAGAAGCGCAAACTGCAGCAGGGCGATGACCTGGCTCCAGGCGTGCTGAAAATCGTCAAGGTTTACCTGGCAATCCGTCGCCGCATCCAGCCGGGCGACAAGATGGCCGGTCGTCACGGTAACAAGGGTGTGGTCTCCGTGATCATGCCGGTTGAAGACATGCCGCACGATGCCAATGGCACCCCGGTCGACGTAGTCCTCAACCCGCTGGGCGTACCTTCGCGTATGAACGTTGGTCAGATTCTCGAAACCCACCTGGGCCTCGCGGCCAAAGGTCTGGGCGAGAAGATCAACCGGATGGTCGAAGAGCAGCGTAAAGTCGCTGAACTGCGCACTTTCCTGGACGAGATCTACAACCAGATCGGCGGTCGTAACGAAGATCTGGACAGCTTCTCCGATCAGGAAATCCTCGATCTGGCGAACAACCTGCGTGGCGGCGTTCCAATGGCCACTCCAGTGTTCGACGGCGCCAAGGAAAGCGAAATCAAGGCCATGCTGAAACTGGCAGACCTGCCGGAAAGCGGCCAGATGCAGCTGACCGACGGCCGTACCGGCAACAAGTTCGAGCGTCCAGTTACCGTTGGCTACATGTACATGCTGAAGCTGAACCACTTGGTAGACGACAAGATGCACGCGCGTTCTACCGGTTCTTACAGCCTGGTTACCCAGCAGCCGCTGGGTGGTAAGGCGCAGTTCGGTGGTCAGCGTTTCGGGGAGATGGAGGTCTGGGCACTGGAAGCATACGGTGCTGCTTACACTCTGCAAGAAATGCTCACAGTGAAGTCGGACGATGTGAACGGCCGTACCAAGATGTACAAGAACATCGTGGATGGCGATCACCGTATGGAGCCGGGCATGCCCGAGTCCTTCAACGTGTTGATCAAGGAAATTCGTTCCCTCGGCATCGATATCGATCTGGAAACCGAATAACACGTGACGCGAATCGAGAGCGGGGCAGGATTGCCCGCTCTCTGCTCCGCCAGGAGGAAAGGCCTTGAAAGACCTACTGAATTTGCTGAAAAACCAGGGTCAAGTCGAAGAGTTCGACGCCATCCGTATCGGATTGGCCTCGCCGGAGATGATCCGTTCGTGGTCGTTCGGTGAAGTTAAAAAGCCGGAAACCATCAACTACCGTACGTTCAAACCTGAGCGTGACGGCCTGTTCTGCGCCAAGATCTTTGGCCCGGTAAAGGATTACGAGTGCCTGTGCGGTAAGTACAAGCGCTTGAAGCACCGTGGTGTGATCTGCGAGAAGTGCGGCGTTGAAGTTGCACTGGCCAAGGTTCGTCGTGAGCGCATGGCGCACATCGAGCTGGCTTCGCCGGTTGCCCACATCTGGTTCCTGAAATCGCTGCCGTCCCGTATCGGCCTGCTGATGGACATGACCCTGCGTGATATCGAGCGCGTTCTCTACTTCGAGAGCTATGTCGTTATCGATCCAGGCATGACCACCCTTGAAAAAGGTCAGCTGCTGAACGACGAGCAGTACTTCGAAGCGCTTGAAGAGTTCGGTGACGATTTCGATGCCCGCATGGGTGCTGAAGCTGTCCGTGAACTGCTGCACGCTATCGACCTGGAGCACGAGATTGGCCGTCTGCGCGAAGAGATTCCGCAAACCAACTCGGAAACCAAGATCAAGAAGCTGTCCAAGCGTCTGAAGTTGATGGAAGCCTTCCAGGGTTCCGGCAACCTGCCAGAGTGGATGGTACTGACCGTTCTGCCGGTTCTGCCGCCAGATCTGCGTCCACTGGTCCCGCTGGATGGCGGTCGTTTCGCGACCTCCGACCTCAACGATCTGTATCGTCGAGTGATCAACCGTAACAACCGTTTGAAGCGCCTGCTGGATCTGTCCGCTCCGGACATCATCGTGCGCAACGAAAAGCGCATGTTGCAGGAAGCGGTCGATGCATTGCTCGACAACGGTCGTCGTGGTCGCGCTATCACCGGTTCCAACAAGCGTCCTCTGAAATCCCTGGCTGACATGATCAAGGGTAAGCAGGGTCGTTTCCGTCAGAACTTGCTCGGTAAGCGTGTTGACTACTCCGGTCGTTCGGTAATTACCGTAGGCCCGACCCTGCGTCTGCACCAGTGCGGTCTGCCGAAGAAGATGGCTCTCGAGCTGTTCAAGCCGTTCATTTTTGGCAAGCTGGAAATGCGTGGTCTGGCGACCACCATCAAAGCGGCCAAGAAAATGGTCGAGCGCGAACTGCCAGAGGTTTGGGACGTTCTCGCTGAAGTGATTCGCGAACACCCGGTTCTTCTCAACCGTGCACCGACCCTTCACCGTCTGGGTATCCAGGCGTTTGAACCGGTACTGATCGAAGGTAAGGCTATCCAGCTGCACCCGCTGGTCTGCGCCGCGTACAACGCCGACTTCGACGGCGACCAAATGGCCGTGCACGTACCGCTGACACTGGAAGCCCAGCTCGAAGCGCGTGCGTTGATGATGTCGACCAACAACATTCTGTCGCCAGCCAACGGTGAGCCAATCATCGTTCCGTCGCAGGACGTTGTATTGGGTCTGTACTACATGACTCGTGAAGCGATCAACGCCAAGGGCGAAGGTCGTGTGTTCGCGGATCTGCAGGAAGTCGACCGTGTGTTCCGTGCCGGCGAAGCTGCACTGCACGCCAAGGTCAAGGTTCGTATCAACGAAACCGTCAACGACCGTGACGGCAACAGCGTGAGCGGTACCCGTATCGTCGACACCACTGTCGGCCGTGCGCTGCTGTTCCAGGTTGTGCCGAAAGGTCTGTCGTTCGACGTCGTCAACCTGCCGATGAAGAAAAAGGCGATCTCCAAGCTGATCAACCAGTGCTACCGTGTGGTTGGTCTGAAAGAGACCGTGATCTTCGCTGACCAGTTGATGTACACCGGTTTCGCTTACTCGACCATCTCCGGCGTTTCGATCGGTGTTAACGACTTCGTTATCCCGGATGAAAAAGCCCGCATCATCGGTGCAGCCACCGACGAAGTGAAAGAGATCGAGAGCCAGTACGCCTCCGGCCTGGTAACCCAGGGCGAGAAGTACAACAAAGTGATCGACCTCTGGTCGAAAGCGAACGACGAAGTTTCCAAGGCGATGATGGCCAACCTCTCGAAAGAGAAAGTCATCGACCGTCACGGCGACGAAGTCGACCAAGAGTCTTTCAACTCGATGTACATGATGGCCGACTCGGGTGCGCGGGGTTCCGCAGCACAGATTCGTCAGCTGGCCGGTATGCGTGGTCTGATGGCCAAGCCGGACGGTTCCATCATTGAAACGCCGATTACTGCGAACTTCCGTGAAGGTTTGAGCGTACTTCAGTACTTCATCTCGACTCACGGTGCTCGTAAAGGTCTGGCGGATACCGCGTTGAAAACTGCGAACTCCGGTTACCTGACTCGTCGTCTGGTAGACGTGGCGCAGGATCTGGTTGTAACCGAGATCGATTGCGGCACCGAACACGGTCTGCTGATGACTCCGCACATTGAAGGCGGTGACGTTGTAGAGCCGTTGGGTGAGCGCGTATTGGGTCGTGTCATTGCCCGTGACGTATTCAAGCCAGGCACCGAGGACGTCATCGTTCCTGCCGGTACTCTGGTAGACGAGAAGTGGGTCGAGTTCATCGAGCTGAACAGCATCGACGAAGTGATCGTGCGTTCGCCGATCAGCTGCGAAACCCGCTATGGCATTTGCGCCAAGTGCTACGGCCGTGATCTGGCTCGTGGTCACCAGGTGAACATCGGTGAAGCGGTCGGCGTTATCGCTGCCCAGTCCATCGGTGAGCCGGGTACCCAGCTGACCATGCGTACGTTCCACATCGGTGGTGCGGCAAGCCGTACTTCCGCAGCCGACAGCGTTCAGGTGAAGAATGGCGGTACCGTCCGTCTGCACAACCTGAAGCACGTCGAGCGAGTGGATGGTCACCTGGTTGCTGTGTCCCGTTCCGGTGAGCTGGCAATCGCTGACGATTTCGGTCGTGAGCGCGAGCGTTACAAGCTGCCGTACGGTGCTGTGATTTCGGTTAAAGAAGGTGACAAGGTCGACGCTGGCGCAATCGTGGCCAAGTGGGATCCGCACACTCACCCGATCGTTACCGAAATGAAAGGTACCGTGACCTACGTGGGCATGGAAGAAGGCATCACGATCAAGCGTCAGACTGACGAATTGACCGGTATGACCAACATTGAAGTACTCGACGCGAAAGATCGTCCTGCAGCGGGCAAAGAAATTCGTCCTGCAGTGAAGATGGTCGACGACAACGGCAAGGATCTGTTGCTGCCAGGCACTGACGTAATCGCTCAGTACTTCCTGCCAGCCAACGCCCTGGTCGGTGTGGCTGACGGTGCGAAGATTGCGATCGGTGATGTTATCGCTCGTATCCCGCAGGAAACTTCGAAGACCCGTGACATCACCGGTGGTCTGCCGCGTGTTGCCGACCTGTTTGAAGCGCGTCGTCCGAAAGAAGCGTCGATTCTGGCTGAAGTCAGCGGCACCATCGCGTTCGGTAAAGAGACCAAGGGCAAGCGCCGTCTGGTCATTACCCCGAACGACGGTAGCGATCCGTACGAAGAGCTGATTCCGAAGTGGCGTCACCTGAACGTCTTCGAAGGCGAACAGGTAAACCGCGGCGAAGTTATCTCCGACGGTCCAAGCGATCCGCACGACATCCTGCGTCTGCTGGGTGTGAGCGCGCTGGCCAAGTACATCGTCAACGAGATCCAGGACGTTTATCGTCTGCAAGGCGTGAAGATCAACGACAAGCACATCGAGACCATCCTGCGTCAGATGCTGCGTAAAGTTGAGATCTCCGAGTCCGGCGATTCCAGCTTCATCAAGGGCGACCAGATGGAGCTGACTCACGTTCTGGTCGAGAACGAACGTCTGAGCGCGGAAGACAAGTTTGTCTCCAAGTTCACTCGCGTTCTGCTGGGTATCACCAAGGCGTCGTTGTCCACCGAATCGTTCATCTCGGCGGCTTCCTTCCAGGAAACCACTCGCGTACTGACCGAAGCGGCAGTCACCGGCAAGCGCGATTACCTGCGCGGCCTGAAAGAAAACGTAGTCGTGGGTCGTCTGATCCCGGCCGGTACCGGTCTTGCCTATCACAGCGAGCGCAAGCGTCGCCGTGATGCCGACAAGCCGTTGCGCGTAAGCGCCAGTGAAGTGGAAGCTGCACTGACCGAAGCGCTGAACTCGAGCGGTAACTGAGTTCTGCGATAAACGAGAGTGAGGCCCTGATCGCTCCGTTCGTCGAATCGAGACATTAAGTCAAGGTTCGATGGGCGGGGAGGTCGGGGCCTTGCCTTGACTGGAATCAAGATCCTCTTTAGACTCTTGATCCCCTAAATTTGGCGGGAATTCGTTCCTGCCATTTTGCTTTTCTTGCAAGACAATAGCGTCGCAAGACAACAGTGGAGCTAGTAGATGGCAACTATCAACCAGCTGGTACGTCAGCCGCGTAAGCGTATCGTCGAGAAATCCGACGTGCCTGCGCTGCAGAACTGCCCGCAACGTCGTGGCGTGTGCACCCGTGTGTACACCACCACGCCGAAAAAACCTAACTCGGCACTGCGTAAAGTATGCCGTGTGCGTCTGACCAACGGTTTCGAGGTTTCCTCGTACATCGGTGGTGAAGGCCACAACCTGCAAGAGCACAGCGTGGTACTGATCCGCGGCGGTCGTGTAAAAGACTTGCCAGGTGTTCGTTACCACACCGTTCGCGGCTCCTTGGATACTTCCGGCGTTAAAGGCCGTAACCAGGGTCGTTCGAAGTACGGTACCAAGCGTCCGAAGTAATCGGCCGTTTTGCAGATTTTTATTTTATTGAGTCGATAAGAGTAAGGTCGGGCACGCATCCTCTGGATCTGTCCCGAGCTAACCTGAAGACCGCTTGAGGGCTTATCATGCCAAGACGTCGCGTAGCAGCAAAGCGTGAGATTCTGGACGATCCGAAATACGGAAGCCAGATCCTCGCCAAATTCATGAACCACGTTATGGAAAGCGGCAAGAAAGCCGTTGCCGAGCGTATCGTTTATGGTGCCCTGGAAACCGTTGCGGCCCGTAAGGCTGGCACCGATCCCCTGGAACTCTTCGAAAAAGCACTCGACGCCATCGCTCCGCTGGTCGAAGTGAAGTCGCGCCGCGTTGGTGGTGCTACTTACCAGGTTCCGGTCGAGGTTCGTCCTTCCCGTCGTAACGCTCTGGCAATGCGCTGGTTGGTAGACTTCGCCCGTAAGCGCGGCGAGAAGTCTATGGCTCTGCGTTTGGCTGGCGAACTGCTGGATGCTGCTGAAGGTAAAGGTGCTGCTGTTAAGAAGCGTGAAGACGTGCACCGTATGGCCGAAGCTAACAAAGCTTTCTCGCACTACCGCTTCTAATTTTAGCTTCACTAATTTTGCGAGGGCTTTATGGCTCGTACTACTCCGATTAGCCGCTACCGTAACATCGGTATCGTCGCTCACGTGGATGCTGGTAAAACCACCACCACCGAGCGCGTACTGTTTTACACCGGCAAAAGTCACAAAATGGGCGAGGTGCATGATGGCGCCGCGACCACAGACTGGATGGTTCAGGAGCAGGAGCGTGGTATTACCATTACTTCTGCTGCCATTACCGCCTTCTGGAAAGGTTCCGAGAAGCAGTACTCTCACGAGCACCGTTTCAACGTAATCGATACCCCGGGCCACGTTGACTTCACCATTGAAGTTGAGCGTTCCCTGCGCGTACTCGACGGCGCTGTCGTTGTGTTCTGCGGTACTTCGGGTGTTGAGCCGCAGTCGGAAACCGTATGGCGTCAAGCCAACAAATACGGCGTTCCACGTCTTGTTTACGTAAACAAGATGGACCGTGCCGGCGCCAACTTCCTGCGCGTGATCGGTCAGATCAAGCAGCGTCTGGGTCACACTCCGGTGCCGATCCAGTTGGCCATCGGTTCCGAAGACAACTTCCAGGGTCAGATCGATCTGATCAACATGCAAGCTGTCTACTGGAACGACTCCGACAAAGGTATGGTCCCTGTTCGCAAGGACATTCCTGCCGAGCTGCAAGAGCTGGCGGAAGAGTGGCGCAACAACATGGTTGAAGCTGCCGCCGAAGCCAACGAAGAGCTGATGAACAAGTACCTGGAAGGCGAAGAGCTGTCGATCGAAGAGATCAAGGCGGCTTTGCGTCAGCGTACTATCGCCGGCGAAATCGTTCTGGCCGTTTGCGGTTCTTCGTTCAAGAACAAGGGCGTTCCCCTGGTTCTCGACGCCGTTATCGACTACCTGCCTGCTCCGACCGACATTCCTGCTATCAAGGGTTCCAACCCTGATAACGAGGAAGAAGAGATGGAGCGTCATGCAGACGACAACGAGCCTTTCGCGGCTCTGGCGTTCAAGATCGCTACCGACCCATTCGTGGGTACTCTGACCTTTGTCCGCGTTTACTCGGGCGTGTTGAACTCCGGCGACGGCGTGATCAACTCGGTCAAAGGCAAGAAAGAGCGCGTGGGTCGTATGGTGCAAATGCACGCAAACGCCCGTGAAGAGATCAAGGAAGTACGCGCTGGTGACATCGCGGCCCTGATCGGCATGAAGGACGTCACCACTGGTGAAACCCTCTGCAACGCTGACAAGCCAATCATCCTGGTTCGCATGGACTTCCCGGAGCCGGTTATTTCGGTTGCCGTAGAGCCTAAGACCAAGGATGACCAGGAAAAAATGGGTATCGCTCTGGGCAAACTTGCTCAGGAAGACCCGTCTTTCCGCGTTAAAACTGATGAAGAGACTGGTCAGACGATCATCTCCGGCATGGGCGAGCTGCACCTGGACATCCTGGTTGACCGGATGCGCCGTGAGTTCAACGTCGAAGCCAACATCGGCAAGCCTCAGGTTTCGTATCGTGAGCGCATCACGAAGAACTGTGAAATCGAAGGCAAGTTCGTTCGTCAGTCCGGTGGTCGCGGCCAGTTCGGTCACTGCTGGATCCGTTTTGCTCCTGCTGACGAAGGTCAGGAAGGTCTGCAATTCGTGAACGAAGTTGTAGGTGGTGTGGTTCCTAAGGAATACATCCCGGCTATCCAGAAGGGTATCGAAGAGCAGATGAAGAACGGCGTTGTTGCCGGCTATCCGCTGATCGGCCTGAAGGCTACCGTGTTCGATGGTTCTTACCACGACGTCGACTCCAACGAGATGGCGTTTAAAGTGGCTGCTTCCATGGCGACCAAGCAACTGGCCCAGAAGGGTGGTGGTGAGTTGCTCGAGCCGATCATGGCGGTAGAGGTTGTTACGCCTGAAGACTATATGGGTGATGTGATGGGCGACCTTAACCGTCGTCGCGGCATGATCCAGGGTATGGAAGACACAGTGTCCGGCAAGGTTATCCGTGCCGAGGTTCCACTGGGTGAGATGTTCGGTTATGCGACCGACGTTCGTTCCATGTCCCAGGGTCGCGCAAGCTACTCTATGGAATTCAAAAAATATGATACGGCTCCGTCGCACATCGTCGAATCCGTAACCAAAAAACAAGGCTGATTCAGCCCCTTTAGGCTAGGAGTTAATTGTCGTGGCTAAAGAAAAATTTGATCGTTCCCTACCGCACGTCAACGTTGGCACCATCGGTCACGTTGACCACGGTAAAACCACTCTGACTGCTGCTCTGACTCGCGTTTGCTCCGAAGTTTTCGGTTCTGCAATCGTTGACTTCGACAAGATCGACAGCGCACCAGAAGAAAAAGCTCGCGGTATCACCATCAACACCGCGCACGTTGAGTACAACTCGAAGATCCGTCACTACGCTCACGTTGACTGCCCAGGTCACGCTGACTACGTGAAGAACATGATCACCGGTGCTGCTCAGATGGACGGCGCTATCCTGGTTTGCTCGGCCGCTGATGGTCCGATGCCGCAAACCCGTGAGCACATCCTGCTGTCCCGTCAGGTTGGCGTTCCGTACATCGTGGTCTTCCTGAACAAGGCTGACCTGGTAGACGACGCTGAGCTGCTGGAACTGGTTGAGATGGAAGTTCGTGACCTGCTGTCGACTTACGACTTCCCGGGCGACGACACTCCGATCATCATCGGTTCGGCTCGTATGGCGCTGGAAGGCAAAGACGACAACGAGATGGGCACCACTGCCGTCAAGAAGCTGGTTGAAACTCTGGATGCCTACATCCCAGAACCAGTTCGTATGATCGACAAGCCATTCCTGATGCCAATCGAAGACGTATTCTCGATCTCGGGTCGCGGTACTGTTGTGACTGGTCGTATCGAGCGCGGTATCGTTCGCGTTCAGGACCCGCTGGAAATCGTTGGTCTGCGTGACACCACCGTTACTACTTGCACCGGTGTTGAAATGTTCCGCAAGCTGCTCGACGAAGGTCGTGCCGGCGAGAACTGCGGCGTTCTGCTGCGTGGTACCAAGCGTGACGACGTTGAGCGTGGCCAGGTTCTGGTCAAGCCAGGTTCGGTCAAGCCGCACACCAAGTTCACCGCAGAAGTTTACGTTCTGAGCAAGGAAGAAGGCGGTCGTCACACTCCGTTCTTCAAAGGCTACCGTCCACAGTTCTACTTCCGTACTACTGACGTGACTGGTAACTGCGAGCTGCCAGAAGGCGTTGAAATGGTAATGCCAGGTGACAACATTCAGATGACTGTTACCCTGATCAAAACCATCGCGATGGAAGATGGTCTGCGTTTCGCTATCCGTGAAGGCGGTCGTACCGTCGGCGCTGGCGTCGTAGCCAAAATCATCGAGTAAGACTTTTAAAGTCAGCTTGATGGATTGAAAAAGCCCCCGCTCAGCGGGGGCTTTTTTATTGGGTTGACACCTATCGGGGGCGTCTATAGAATTGCGCCTCCTTTTAACGGGCGTATTGCGCCCGGTGGGAATAGCAGCCGGAGTCTGAAATCCAATGCAAAATCAGCAAATCCGTATCAGGTTGAAGGCTTTTGACCATCGCCTGATCGACCAATCAACCCAGGAAATCGTGGAAACCGCGAAACGTACTGGTGCTCAAGTGCGTGGTCCAATTCCACTGCCTACCCGTAAAGAGCGGTTCACCGTTCTGGTTTCCCCGCACGTCAACAAAGACGCGCGTGACCAGTACGAGATCCGCACTCATAAGCGTGTTCTGGACATCGTCCAGCCAACGGATAAAACCGTTGACGCGCTGATGAAGCTTGATCTTGCGGCCGGTGTGGAAGTGCAGATCAGCCTCGGCTAAGACTCGGTCTTGGTCGTGTAACGCTCTGAAATGGGCGGCCATAGCGGGTGAAAGCCCCGTACACTCATGAGGTTTACAACATGACTATTGGTGTAGTCGGTCGTAAATGCGGTATGACCCGTATTTTCACCGAAGAAGGTGTCTCCATTCCGGTCACGGTCATTGAGATCGAGCCGAATCGCGTCACCCAGTTCAAAACTGAAGAGACCGATGGCTATCGTGCAGTGCAAGTCACTGTCGGCGAGCGTCGCGCTTCGCGTGTAACAGCAGCTCAGGCTGGCCACTTCGCTAAAGCGAACGTTGCCGCTGGTCGCACCACCATGGAATTCCGCCTTGAAGAAGGCGAGTACCAGGCTGGCGATCTGATCAACGCTGAAATCTTCGCCGCTGGTCAACTGGTTGATGTAACCGGTCAGTCCAAGGGTAAAGGCTTCCAGGGTACGATCAAGCGTTGGAATTTCCGCGGGCAAGATAACACCCACGGTAACTCCGTATCCCACCGCGTCCCAGGCTCTATCGGCCAGTGCCAGACTCCTGGTCGTGTATTCAAGGGCAAAAAAATGTCCGGTCATATGGGCGCTGAGCGCGTGACCGTGCAGTCCCTGGAAGTAGTGCGCGTGGACGCTGAACGCAATCTGTTGTTGGTCAAGGGTGCTGTTCCTGGCGCTACTGGCGGCAACCTGGTTGTACGTCCAGCAGCCAAGGCTCGCGGTTAAGGGGAAGCTGACATGCAATTAAATGTAAATGACGCTCAAGCGATCGAAGTTTCCGAACTGACATTTGGCGGCGAATTCAACGAGACGCTGGTTCACCAAGCAGTCGTGGCCTACATGGCCGGCGGCCGTCAAGGTAGCAAGCAGCAGAAGACCCGTTCCGACGTTCGTGGTGGCGGCAAGCGCCCATGGCGTCAGAAAGGTACTGGCCGTGCTCGTGCCGGTACTATCCGTAGCCCAATCTGGCGTGGCGGCGGTACCACTTTCGCAGCTCGTCCACAGGATCACTCCCAGAAGCTGAACAAGAAGATGTATCGCGCAGCAATGCGTTCCATCCTTGCTGAGCTGGTGCGTACTGATCGTCTGGTCGTGGTTCAGGATTTCGCTGTTGAAACTCCGAAAACCAAAGATCTGCTGGGCAAACTGAACAACATGAGCCTGACCGACGTTCTGATCGTGTCGGACGCTGTTGATCAGAACCTGTACCTGGCTGCTCGCAACCTGCCGCACGTAGATGTACGTGACGTGCAAGGTTCCGATCCAGTTAGTCTGATCGCATACGACAAGGTGTTGATCACCGTGTCGGCCGTGAAGAAATTCGAGGAGCTGCTGGGATGAACCAGGAACGCGTATTTAAAGTTCTGCTTGGCCCGCACGTTTCCGAGAAGGCTACGGTTCTGGCAGACAAGAAAGGCCAGTTCGTTTTCAAGGTTGCTACTGATGCAACCAAGCTGGAAATCAAGAAGGCCGTCGAAAGCCTGTTCAGCGTGAAAGTAGAGCGCGTCACTACCCTGAACGTTCTGGGTAAGAGCAAGCGCACTGCTCGCGGTCTGGGCAAGCGTAATGACTGGAAGAAGGCAGTTATCTCCCTTCAGCCAGGCCAAGATCTCGATTTCAGCAGCAGTGCTGAGTAAGGAAGGGGTGCATCATGGCAATCGTTAAATGCAAACCGACTTCCCTGGCCGCCGTTTTGTGGTCAAGGTGGTCAACCAGGAGCTGCATAAAGGCGCTCCTCACGCACCGCTGCTCGAGAAAAAATCGAAGTCTGGTGGTCGTAACAACAATGGCCGTATTACCACTCGTCACATCGGTGGTGGTCATAAGCAGCATTACCGTATGGTCGATTTCCGTCGCAACGACAAAGATGGCATCGTCGCCACTGTCGAGCGTATCGAATACGATCCAAACCGTACTGCTCACATCGCACTGCTGTGCTACGCAGACGGCGAGCGTCGCTACATCATCGCCCCTAAAGGCGTGAGTGCTGGCGACCAGCTGATCGCAGGCGCTCTGGCTCCAATCAAGCCAGGCAACGCTCTGCAACTGCGCAACATTCCAGTCGGTTCTACCGTACACGGCATCGAATTGAAGCCAGGTAAAGGTGCACAGATCGCTCGTTCCGCTGGTGCTTCGGCTCAGTTGATCGCTCGTGAAGGTGTCTACGTGACCCTGCGTCTGCGTTCCGGTGAAATGCGTAAAGTCCTGGCTGAATGCCGTGCGACCCTGGGTGAAGTCTCGAACTCCGAGCACAGCCTGCGTTCGCTGGGTAAAGCTGGTGCCAAACGCTGGCGTGGCGTTCGCCCAACCGTTCGTGGTGTTGCCATGAACCCGGTTGACCACCCACATGGTGGTGGTGAAGGTCGTACCTCTGGTGGTCGTCATCCGGTATCGCCATGGGGCTTCCCGACTAAGGGCGCGAAGACTCGTGGTAATAAGCGTACCGACAAAATGATCGTCCGTCGTCGCAAGTAAATAGAGGGATACGACAGTGCCACGTTCTCTGAAAAAAGGTCCTTTTATTGATCTTCACCTACTGAAGAAGATCGAAGTGGCGGCGGAAAAGAACGATCGCAAACCAATTAAAACCTGGTCGCGTCGTTCGATGATCCTGCCACAAATGGTCGGTCTGACCATCGCAGTACACAACGGTCGTCAGCACGTCCCAGTTCTCGTTAACGAAGACATGGTCGGCCACAAACTGGGCGAGTTCGCCGGTACCCGCAACTATCGCGGGCACGTGGCTGACAAGAAAGCCAAGCGTTAAGGGGTAAGGAAATGGAAGTAGCCGCTAAGTTGTCGGGCGCTCGAATCTCCGCCCAGAAAGCCCGCTTGGTCGCCGACCAGATCCGCGGGAAGAAGGTGGGCGAAGCGCTCAACCTGTTGGCTTTCAGCAGTAAGAAAGCCGCCGAGATCATGAAGAAAGTGCTGGAGTCGGCCGTAGCCAACGCCGAGCATAACGAAGGCGCAGACGTTGATGACCTCAAGGTCAGCACCGTTTTCGTCAACGAAGGGCGTTCGCTGAAGCGCATCATGCCACGTGCCAAAGGCCGTGCTGATCGCATCGTCAAGCGGTCTTGCCATATCACTGTCAAGGTTGCTGACAAGTAACGGAGTCGAAGAGATGGGTCAGAAAGTACATCCCATTGGCATTCGCCTGGGAATCGTCAAGGAGCACACCTCCGTCTGGTACGCAGACGGTCGGACTTATGCGGACTACTTGTTCGCAGATCTGAAAGTGCGTGAGTATCTCCAAGACAAACTAAAAAGCGCGTCCGTAAGCCGTATCGATATCCATCGTCCGGCCCAAACTGCACGCATCACCATCCACACCGCTCGTCCAGGTATCGTTATCGGGAAGAAAGGTGAAGATGTTGAGAAACTGCGTCAGGACCTGACCAAGCAAATGGGTGTGCCTGTGCACATCAATATCGAAGAGATCCGCAAGCCGGAGCTCGACGGTATGCTGGTTGCGCAGAGCGTAGCTCAGCAGCTGGAGCGTCGTGTAATGTTCCGTCGCGCTATGAAGCGCGCTGTACAGAACGCCATGCGCATTGGTGCCAAAGGCATCAAAATCCAAGTGAGCGGTCGTCTCGGCGGTGCTGAAATCGCACGTACTGAATGGTATCGCGAAGGTCGTGTGCCACTGCACACCCTGCGTGCCGACATCGACTATGCCAACTACGAAGCTCACACCACTTACGGTGTGATCGGTGTAAAGGTTTGGATCTTCAAAGGCGAAGTTATTGGTGGTCGCCAAGAAGAACTGAAACCACAAGCACCAGCGCCTCGTAAAAAAGCTGCTAAGTAAGGGGTACGCCAAATGTTGCAACCAAAGCGTACGAAGTTCCGCAAGCAGATGACCGGCCACAACCGTGGTCTGGCACTGCGCGGTAGCAAAGTCAGCTTCGGCGAGTTCGCGCTGAAGTCTGTTGCTCGTGGTCGTCTCACCGCTCGTCAGATCGAGTCAGCGCGTCGTGCTCTGACCCGTCACGTAAAACGTGGCGGCAAGATCTGGATCCGTGTATTCCCGGACAAGCCGATTTCCAAGAAGCCTCTCGAGGTTCGTATGGGTAAAGGTAAGGGTAACGTGGAGTACTGGGTTGCCCAGATTCAGCCAGGCAAAGTCCTGTATGAAATCGAGGGTGTTTCTGAAGAGCTGGCGCGTGAGGCTTTCGCCCTGGCTGCTGCAAAGCTGCCGCTCGCCACCTCCTTTGTTAAACGGACGGTGATGTGATGAAAGCGAATGAACTTCGTGAAAAATCCGCACAGCAGCTGAACGAGCAACTGCTCGGCTTGCTGCGCGACCAGTTCAATCTGCGCATGCAGAAAGCAACTGGCCAGTTGGGGCAGTCTCATCTGCTCTCGCAAGTTAAGCGTGACATCGCTCGCGTGAAGACTGTGCTCAACCAGCAGGCAGGTAAGTGATCATGGCTGAAGCCGAAAAAACTGTCCGTACGCTGACTGGCCGTGTTGTCAGCGACAAGATGGACAAAACCATCACCGTTCTGATCGAGCGTCGCGTAAAGCACCCGATCTACGGTAAATACGTTAAGCGTTCGACTAAGCTGCACGCGCACGACGAAACCAATCAGTGCCACATCGGCGACAAAGTCACTATTCGTGAAACTCGTCCGATGGCCAAGACCAAGTCTTGGGCGCTGGTTGATGTTCTCGAACGCGCTGTGGAAGTCTAAGGGCTAGGGGTCGGAGAAATTATATGATTCAGACTCAATCCATGCTCGATGTGGCCGATAACAGCGGCGCTCGCCGTGTTATGTGCATCAAGGTGCTGGGTGGCTCCCATCGTCGTTACGCTGGTATCGGTGACATCATCAAAGTTACCGTGAAGGAAGCAATTCCTCGCGGTAAAGTGAAAAAAGGCCAAGTGATGACTGCTGTTGTAGTCCGCACTCGTCACGGCGTACGTCGTGCTGATGGCTCCATTATCCGCTTTGATGGCAACGCTGCTGTTCTTCTGAACAACAAGCAAGAGCCGATCGGCACCCGTATCTTTGGGCCAGTGACCCGTGAACTTCGTACTGAGAAGTTCATGAAGATCGTCTCGCTCGCCCCAGAAGTGCTGTAAGGAGATCCGACATGCAAAAGATTCGTCGTGACGACGAGATCATCGTGATCGCCGGCAAAGACAAAGGTAAGCGCGGTAAGGTGCTGAAGGTTCTTGCTGACAACCGTCTGGTTGTTGGTGGTCTGAACCTGGTCAAGCGTCATACCAAGCCTAACCCGATGTCGGGCGTACAGGGCGGTATCGTCGAGAAAGAAGCGCCACTGCACGCTTCCAACGTCGCCATCTTCAACGGCGAAACCAACAAGGCTGACCGCGTTGGTTTCAAAGTAGAAGACGGTAAGAAAATTCGTGTCTTCAAGTCGACCCAAAAAGCGGTTGATGCTTGAACACTGCTAGGTAGAAGACCATGGCACGACTAAAAGAGATTTACCGGAAGGAAATCGCTCCGAAACTTAAGGAAGAACTTAAGCTTTCGAACGTGATGGAAGTTCCGCGCGTTACCAAAATCACCCTGAACATGGGTCTGGGCGAAGCGATCGGCGACAAAAAAGTCATCGAGCACGCTGTTGCTGACCTGGAAAAGATCACCGGCCAGAAAGTCGTTGTGACCTACGCTCGTAAATCCATCGCTGGCTTTAAAGTCCGCGAAGGATGGCCGATCGGCGTCAAAGTGACCCTGCGCCGTGAGCGTATGTACGAGTTCCTGGATCGTCTGCTGTCGATCTCCCTGCCTCGGGTTCGCGACTTCCGCGGCCTGAATGCCAAGTCCTTCGATGGTCGTGGCAACTACAGCATGGGCGTGAAAGAGCAGATCATCTTCCCGGAAATCGACTACGACAAGATCGATGCTCTCCGCGGTCTGGACATTACCCTGACCACCACTGCCAAGAACGATGATGAAGGCCGCGCTCTGCTGCGTGCTTTCAAATTCCCGTTCCGCAACTGATTGGAGTAGGAAAATGGCCAAGAAGAGCATGAAGAACCGTGAGCTGAAGCGTCAGCTCACCGTTGCCAAGTACGCCACCAAGCGTGCAGCGCTGAAAGCTATCATCGTCGATCTGAACGCAAGTCCAGAAGCGCGTTGGGAAGCTACCGTAGCTCTGCAGAAGCAACCACGTGACGCAAGCGCTTCGCGCATGCGTAACCGTTGCCGCCTGACTGGTCGTCCGCACGGCGTGTACCGCAAGTTCGGCCTCGGCCGTAACATGCTGCGTCAAGCTGCAATGCGTGGTGACGTGCCAGGTCTGGTTAAAGCCAGCTGGTAATTGTTGTCAAAGTCTCGATGTTCGGGTTCGCAAGAACCTGACCATCGGTGGCCTTGAATCTGAATCAAGCCCCTTTTGGGGCTTGATTCATTTCTGGGGTGTGTCTAGAATGACCGGCTCGCCTGAGCCCGTGTTTTTCTGCCCGGAAGTTCTCGGCGACAAGTAGTAGCCGCAAGGCTAATTTTTTTGTATTAGGAGCGTCTAGCCCATGAGTATGCAGGACCCGTTAGCGGACATGCTAACTCGAATCCGTAATGCCCAGATGGCTGAAAAGTCTGTCGTAAGCATGCCGTCTTCCACGTTGAAGGCTGCTGTAGCAAAAGTCCTGAAGGACGAAGGTTACATCGCGGATTTTCAGATCACCACCGACGCCAAGCCGTCGCTGTCCATCTCGCTGAAGTACTTCGAAGGCCGTCCGGTTATCGAAGAAGTGAAGCGCGTTAGTCGTCCAGGCCTGCGTCAGTACAAGTCCGTTGAAGATCTGCCGAAAGTTCGTGGCGGTCTTGGCGTGTCTATCGTCTCCACCAACAAAGGTGTGATGACTGATCGTGCTGCGCGCGCTGCCGGTGTCGGCGGCGAAGTTCTTTGCACTGTGTTCTAAGGGGGGATAAGCATGTCTCGCGTCGCTAAGAACCCCGTTAAGCTGCCAGCCGGTGTCGAAGTCAAATTCGCAGGCCAACAGCTTTCGGTGAAGGGTGCCAAGGGCACTCTTGAACTGAACATCCATTCGTCCGTTGAGATCGTTGAAGAAGCTGGTGAGCTGCGTTTCGCTGCTCGCAATGGCGATCAACAAACTCGCGCAATGGCCGGTACCACGCGTGCGTTGGTAAACAACATGGTCCAGGGCGTAAGCCAAGGCTTCGAGCGCAAGCTCCAGCTGGTCGGTGTTGGTTACAAAGCGCAAGCAAAAGGTCAGGTTCTGAACCTGGCTCTTGGCTTCTCGCACCCAGTGGATTACGAACTGCCGGAAGGCATCACCGCTGAGACTCCTAGCCAGACCGATATCCTGATCAAGGGCATCGACAAGCAGCTGGTAGGTCAAGTGGCCGCCGAGATCCGCGACTTCCGTCCACCAGAGCCGTACAAAGGCAAAGGTGTGCGCTACGCGGACGAAGTCGTCCGTCGTAAAGAAGCCAAGAAGAAGTAGGGCATAGCAAATGACCGACAAAAAAGTTACTCGACTGCGTCGCGCTCGCAAAGCACGCCTGAAAATGCACGAACTCGAAGTCGTGCGTCTCTGCGTGTTCCGCTCGTCGCAGCACATCTACGCCCAGGTCATCTCGGCCGACGGCAACAAAGTCCTGGCAAGTGCCTCGACTTTGGATAAAGAACTGCGTGATGGTGCCACTGGCAACATCGACGCGGCCACAAAGGTTGGCCAGCTGGTCGCTACGCGTGCTAAGGCCGCTGGCGTATCGCAAGTGGCTTTCGACCGCTCTGGCTTCAAGTACCATGGCCGCGTTAAAGCGCTGGCTGATGCTGCTCGTGAAGCTGGGCTGGAGTTCTAAGTTATGTCAAATAACGACCAAAAGCGCGACGAAGGCTACATCGAGAAGCTGGTTCAAGTTAACCGCGTAGCCAAAACCGTTAAAGGCGGCCGTATCTTCACTTTCACCGCGTTGACCGTGGTTGGTGATGGTAAAGGGCGTGTTGGCTTCGGCCGTGGCAAGTCGCGTGAAGTGCCTGCTGCGATCCAGAAGGCAATGGAAGCTGCTCGCCGTAACATGATTCAAGTTGACCTGAACGGCACCACTCTGCAGTACGCGATGAAGTCCGCTCACGGCGCTTCGAAGGTGTACATGCAGCCTGCTTCTGAAGGTACCGGTATCATCGCTGGCGGCGCTATGCGTGCTGTCCTCGAAGTTGCTGGCGTTCAGAACGTTCTGGCCAAGTGCTACGGCTCGACTAACCCGGTAAACGTGGTTCACGCCACTTTCAAGGGTCTGAAGGCTATGCAGTCTCCTGAGTCCATCGCTGCCAAGCGTGGCCTGCGTGTTGAGGAGATCAAGTAATCATGGCTACCGTTAAAGTTACGCTGATCAAAAGCATGACCGGCCGCATCCCTAACCACAAACTGTGCGTTAAGGGTCTGGGTCTGCGTCGCATCGGTCACACTGTAGAAGTCCAGGATACTCCCGAGAATCGCGGGATGATCAACAAGGCTTACTACATGCTGCGTGTCGAGGGTTAATCGATGAAACTCAATGATCTGAGTCCAGCGCCGGGTTCCCGTCGCGAAAAGCATCGTCCGGGCCGTGGTATCGGTAGTGGTTTGGGCAAGACTGGTGGCCGTGGTCACAAAGGTCAGACCTCCCGCTCCGGTGGCACCATCGCTCCAGGCTTTGAAGGCGGTCAACAGCCGCTGCATCGTCGTCTGCCTAAGTTCGGTTTCGTTTCCCTGAAAGCCATGGATCGCGCAGAAGTGCGTTTGTCCGAGCTGGCTAAAGTGGAAGGCGACATCGTTACTGTGCAGTCCCTGAAAGATGCCAACGTGATCAACGTCAACGTACAGCGTGTGAAAATCATGCTGTCCGGTGAAGTGACTCGCGCTGTCACTATCGGCAAGGGAATCGGCGCCACCAAAGGTGCGCGTGCGGCTATCGAAGCAGCTGGCGGCAAGTTCGAGGAATAAATGGCTAAGCAAGGTGCTCTCTCTGCGCTCGGCAAAGGCGGTATGTCTGAACTCTGGGCTCGTCTGCGTTTTCTGTTCCTGGCGATTATCGTCTACCGAATAGGCGCACACATCCCGGTTCCAGGTATCAACCCGGACCGACTCGCAGACCTGTTTCGACAGAATGAGGGGACCATTCTTAGCTTGTTCAACATGTTCTCCGGCGGCGCGCTGGAACGGATGAGCATCTTTGCACTGGGGATCATGCCGTACATTTCGGCATCGATCATCATGCAATTGATGACCGCCGTCAGCCCGCAGCTGGAGCAGTTGAAGAAGGAAGGTGAAGCTGGCCGTCGCAAGATTAGCCAGTACACCCGCTACCTCACCGTCGCTCTCGCTCTGGTCCAGGCTATTGGCATGTCCATTGGTCTGGCGGGGCAGGGCGTCGCGTTCACTGGTGACTTTGGCTTCCATTTCGTCGCGGTAACCACATTTGTGGCTGGTGCGATGTTCATGATGTGGCTGGGTGAGCAGATTACTGAGCGTGGTGTTGGCAACGGTATCTCGATGTTGATTTTTTCGGGTATCGTCGCCGGTCTTCCGAGAGCAATCGGGCAGTCTTTCGAGTCTGCGCGTCAGGGCGATATCAACATCTTCGCCCTGGTTGCCATCGGTTTGCTGGCAGTAGCGATTATCGGTTTCGTGGTGTTCATTGAGCGTGGTCAGCGTCGTATCGCTGTTCATTACGCCAAGCGTCAGCAGGGCCGCAAGGTTTTTGCTGCGCAGACAAGCCACTTGCCGCTGAAGGTGAACATGGCCGGTGTTATTCCGGCTATTTTCGCGAGCAGCATTTTGCTGTTCCCGGCTTCGTTGGGTGCCTGGTTCGGTCAGTCTGAAGGTATGGGCTGGTTGCAGGACATCTCGCAGTCGATCGCTCCTGGTCAGCCGTTGAATATTCTGCTGTTTAGTGCAGGGATTATTTTCTTCTGCTTCTTCTATACGGCGTTGATGTTCAATCCGAAAGACGTAGCGGAAAACCTGAAGAAGTCCGGTGCCTTTATTCCGGGCATTCGTCCAGGTGAGCAGTCTGCGCGCTATATTGATGGCGTTCTGACCCGCTTGACCCTGTTCGGTGCTCTTTACATGACGGCCGTGTGCCTGTTGCCCCAATTCCTGGTGGTTGCAGCAAACGTTCCGTTCTACCTTGGCGGGACCTCGTTGCTGATCGTGGTCGTGGTTGTGATGGACTTCATGTCCCAAGTACAATCGCACCTCGTTTCGCACCAGTACGAATCCCTGATGAAGAAAGCCAACCTGAAGGGTTACGGCAGCGGCATGTTGCGCTGAGTACCCATAAGGTTCGAGGAGTTGGTGATGAAAGTTCGTGCATCGGTGAAAAAGCTGTGCCGTAACTGCAAGATTATTCGCCGCGAAGGTGTTGTTCGAGTAATTTGCAGCGCGGAACCGCGTCACAAACAGCGCCAAGGCTGAGTGTGATTGTGCTTCAAGCCCGGTAGCTAGTGCGCTACCGGGTTGATTATTTGTTATTACAGCGATATTATCTCGCGCCCTATTTCTTGGCTTCCGGGGCGTAGGTAGCTGTCAATTGGAGTCCCACTGAATGGCCCGTATTGCAGGCGTTAACATTCCAGATAACAAGCATACTGTTATCTCGCTGACCTACATCTATGGTGTTGGTCGCACTACTGCGCAGAAGATCTGTGCAGTGACTGGGGTAAACCCAGCAGCAAAGATCAAAGATCTGAGCGACGAGCAAATTGAACAGCTGCGTGGCGAAGTGGCGAAGTTCACCACTGAAGGTGACCTGCGTCGCGAAATCAACATGAAAATCAAGCGCTTGATGGACCTCGGTTGCTATCGCGGTCTGCGTCATCGTCGTGGTCTGCCAGTACGCGGTCAGCGTACCAAGACCAACGCGCGTACCCGTAAAGGTCCGCGTAAGCCGATCCGCAAGTAATCGCCCCAGCGAATCGACAGGAATTTAATCATGGCAAAACCTGCTGCTCGTCCTCGTAAAAAAGTTAAAAAGACAGTGGTTGATGGCATCGCCCACATCCATGCATCTTTTAACAACACCATCGTGACCATTACCGACCGTCAAGGTAACGCTCTTTCCTGGGCTACCTCCGGTGGTTCGGGTTTCCGCGGTTCCCGCAAGTCCACCCCGTTCGCTGCTCAAGTAGCTGCTGAACGTGCTGGTCAAGCTGCGCTGGAATACGGCCTGAAAAACCTCGACGTCAACGTCAAGGGTCCAGGTCCAGGTCGTGAATCCGCAGTCCGCGCTTTGAACGGCTGTGGCTACAAGATCGCCAGCATCACCGACGTGACGCCAATCCCGCACAACGGGTGCCGTCCGCCGAAGAAGCGCCGCGTGTAATCCAGGAGATTGTAAAGAATGGCTCGTTACATTGGTCCAAAATGCAAACTCGCTCGTCGCGAAGGCACCGATCTCTTCCTGAAGAGCGGCGTGCGCGCGATCGAATCGAAGTGCAACATTGAAGCAGCACCTGGTATCCACGGCCAGCGCCGCGGTCGCCAGTCCGACTACGGCACCCAACTGCGTGAAAAGCAGAAGGTCCGTCGTATCTACGGCGTTCTCGAGCGTCAGTTCAGCGGCTACTACAAAGAAGCTGCTGGCAAGAAAGGTGCAACCGGTGAAAACCTGCTGCAACTGCTCGAATGCCGTCTGGACAACGTTGTATACCGTATGGGCTTTGGTTCGACTCGTGCCGAATCCCGTCAACTGGTATCGCACAAGTCGATCAGCGTTAACGGTCAGACCGTAAACGTTCCGTCGTATCAGGTTCGTGCTGGTGACGTGGTTGCAGTTCGCGAGAAAGCAAAAAACCAGCTTCGCATTGTCCAAGCTCTCGATCTGTGTGCCCAACGTGGCCGCGTAGAATGGGTAGAAGTAGACACTGAGAAGAAGTCGGGCGTTTTCAAGAACGTTCCTGCTCGCAGTGATCTGTCCGCCGACATCAACGAAAGCCTGATTGTCGAGCTCTACTCCAAGTAAGGGCTAGAAAATAGGTGCATCCATGCAGATTTCGGTAAATGAGTTCCTGACACCCCGCCACATTGATGTGCAGGTTGTCAGTCCAACCCGCGCCAAGATCACTCTCGAGCCTCTCGAGCGTGGTTTTGGCCACACCCTGGGCAACGCGCTGCGCCGCATCCTGTTGTCCTCAATGCCCGGCTGCGCAGTAGTCGAGGCCGAGATTGACGGTGTGCTCCACGAGTACAGCGCCATCGAAGGTGTACAGGAAGACGTAATTGAAATCCTGTTGAACCTTAAAGGTCTGGCCATCAAGCTGCACGGTCGTGACGAAGTTACGCTGACCTTGTCGAAGAAGGGTTCGGGGGTGGTTACCGCTGCCGATATTCAGCTGGATCATGATGTCGAGATCGTTAATCCCGATCACGTAATCGCTAACCTGGCGTCTAACGGCGCCCTGAACATGAAGCTCACCGTAGCTCGTGGTCGTGGTTATGAACCAGCCGACTCGCGTCAGAGCGATGAAGACGAAAGCCGCAGCATCGGTCGCTTGCAGCTCGACTCTTCGTTCAGCCCGGTTCGCCGTATCGCTTACGTGGTGGAAAACGCCCGTGTCGAACAGCGTACCAACCTGGACAAGCTGGTTATTGATCTGGAAACCAACGGTACCCTGGATCCTGAAGAGGCTATCCGTCGCGCTGCAACCATCCTGCAACAGCAGCTGGCTGCGTTCGTCGACCTCAAAGGTGAAAGTGAGCCGCTGGTTGTCGAGCAGGAAGACGAGATCGATCCGATCCTGCTTCGCCCGGTTGACGATCTGGAACTGACTGTACGTTCGGCTAACTGCCTTAAGGCGGAAAACATCTACTACATCGGCGACCTGATTCAGCGTACCGAAGTAGAGCTGTTGAAGACTCCGAACCTGGGCAAGAAATCCTTGACTGAAATCAAGGACGTTCTGGCCTCCCGCGGTCTGTCCCTCGGCATGCGCCTCGACAACTGGCCGCCTGCAAGTCTTAAGAAGGACGACAAGGCGACTGCCTGATCGTCGTAATCACCGAACGTAGTGTTTGGTAAGGAATGAACCATGCGTCATCGTAAAAGTGGTCGTCACCTGAGCCGCACCAGCTCGCACCGCAAGGCCATGTTCCAAAACATGGCGGTGTCGCTGTTCGAGCACGAGCTGATCAAAACTACTCTGCCAAAAGCCAAAGAACTGCGCCGCGTTGCCGAGCCGCTGATCACTCTGGCCAAGACAGACAGCCTGGCTAACCGCCGTCTGGCTTTCGACCGTACTCGTTCGAAAGCTATCGTTGGTAAGCTCTTCAACGACCTGGGCAAGCGTTACGCTACCCGTGAGGGTGGCTACCTGCGCATCCTCAAGTGCGGTTTCCGCGCTGGCGACAACGCGCCTATGGCGTACGTCGAGTTGGTTGATCGTGCTACTGCTGGCGAAGCTGTATCCGCCGAGTAAGACGTCAGTCTGAAACGAAAAACCGGGCCTAGTGCCCGGTTTTTTGTGCCCGTAAGAAATGCGCCGTCCATACAAGTTTCTGACATGGCTGAACTGCCACTATGTGCCGGGAAAACATAATTAGTAATTATCTATCGATGCTTGCAGGTTAATGAATTTGTAGCTGTAACGTTGATGATCAATACTTCCCGCCAAGCCCATTAGCCGGCAGTTCAAGACTGACAGAGGAAGAAGACCGCATGAGCCAGACCAAGACGCTTACAACCGCCAGTGGCGCGCCAGTCGCTGACAACCAGAATTCCCGCTCCGCCGGCCCACGCGGTCCGCTGCTTCTCGACGATTTCCATTTGATCGAAAAACTCGCGCACTTCAACCGTGAAAACATTCCTGAGCGCCGTGTCCACGCTAAAGGCTCGGGCGCCTACGGCACGTTCACCGTTACCCGTGACATCACTGAATACACCAGTGCGAAGTTGTTCGAGACGGTAGGCAAACAAACGCCAACCTTTCTGCGCTTTTCCACCGTAGGTGGCGAGCGTGGTTCAGCCGACACCGAGCGCGATCCGCGCGGCTTCGCCTTGAAGTTCTACACCGATGAAGGCAACTGGGACATCGTTGGCAACAACACGCCAGTGTTCTTCATCCGTGATCCGCTGAAGTTTCCGGACTTTATCCACACGCAAAAGCGTCTGCCGCAAAGCAACCTGAAAAGCGCGCAGATGATGTGGGATTTCTGGTCGCATTCGCCTGAGGCGCTGCACCAGGTCACCATCCTGTTTTCTGATCGTGGCATCCCTGACGGCTATCGCCATATGCACGGCTTCGGCAGCCACACTTACAGCCTGATCAACGCCAAAGGCGAGCGTCACTGGGTGAAGTGGCACTACAAGACCCAGCAAGGCATCAAGAACCTGACGCCGGCCGACGCCGCCCGTTTGGCGGGTACCGACCCGGACTATGCGCAGCGTGATCTGTTCGAAGCGATCGAGCGCGGTGAATTCCCGAAATGGCGCGTGTGCATTCAGATCATGACCGAAGCGCAAGCGGCGGCTCATTATGAGAATCCGTTTGATGTGACCAAGACTTGGTCGCAGAAAGAGTTTCCGTTGATCGAAGTTGGTGAGCTGGAGTTGAACCGCAACCCGCTGAACTACTTCGCTGAAGTTGAACAGGCTGCGTTTGGCCCGAGCAACATGGTGCCAGGCGTGGGTCTGTCGCCGGACCGTATGCTGCAGGGTCGCGTATTCGCCTACGCTGACGCGCACCGCTACCGTGTGGGCACCAACCACCAGCAATTGCCGGTGAACGCTCCGCGCAGCCCGGTGAATACTTATCAGCGTGACGGCTCTATGGCGTTCGGCAGCAATGGCGGCGCGGCGCCGAACTATGAACCGAACAGCTACGTTGAGTCGCCGAAGCAAGCGCCACATTACGCTGAGCCAGCGCTGGCCTTGAGCGGTGCCGCTGATCGCTATGATCACCGCGAAGACACCGACTACTACAGCCATGCCGGTGCCTTGTTCCGCTTGATGAGCGAAGAGCAAAAAGCGCTGCTGGTTAGCAACATTGCCGGTGCGATGGCGGGTGTTTCCAGCGACGTCGTCGATCGCCAGTTGCAGCATTTCTACAAAGCCGATCCAGCGTATGGAGAAGCAATCGCAAAGCTGCTCAGCCTACAGCTTAACGAAGTCTAAACGAGAAGCAGAACCGCCCTCATTTGGGCGGTTTTTGCGTTATTTGGCCTGCTTTTCTCAGAATATCTTCGCTTTTATTGCGTGCGGTGAGTGACCTTCCAGTCAGGTTGGTTCAAACTACAGACTTTCAGGAAGGGAGATGTAGGGCGATGCAAGGCCACCCAGATGTAATCGATTACCTCAATACGTTGCTGACCGGCGAGCTGGCCGCGCGTGACCAATATTTCGTTCATTCGCGGATGTATGAGGACTGGGGGTTCACCAAGCTCTACGAGCGCATCAACCACGAGATGGAAGAAGAAGCCGGCCACGCCGATGCATTGATGCGGCGGATTCTGATGCTTGAAGGCACGCCGCGCATGCGTCCGGATGATCTGGACGTCGGTACCACCGTGCCTACGATGCTCGAAGCTGATCTGCGCCTCGAATACAAAGTCCGCGCTGCGCTGTGCAAAGGCATCGAGCTTTGCGAGCAGCATCAGGATTACGTCAGCCGTGAGATTCTGCGGGTTCAACTCAATGACACCGAAGAAGATCACACCTACTGGCTGGAAAAGCAGCTGGGCCTGATCAAGCTGATCGGTCTCGAGAACTACCTGCAATCCCACGCGTCCTGATTGCACCAGCTACAAAAAAGCCCCTGGCACCTCAACGGTGACAGGGGCTTTTTCATGCTTGGCAGTTACGCCCGATCACGGATCAGCAGCGGCTTGAGGTAATGGCCGGTGTGAGATTGCTTCATCTCGGCAACTTCCTCCGGCGTACCGGTGGCAATGATCTGCCCGCCCTTGGAACCGCCTTCAGGACCGAGGTCCACCAGCCAGTCAGCGGTCTTGATCACATCAAGGTTATGCTCGATCACCACCACGGTGTTGCCGTGATCGCGCAGACGATGCAGAACATCGAGTAACTGCTGGATATCGGCGAAGTGCAGGCCGGTGGTCGGCTCGTCGAGGATGTACAGGGTCTTGCCGGTATCGCGTTTGGACAGCTCGCGCGACAACTTGACCCGCTGTGCTTCACCGCCGGACAGGGTCGTCGCCGACTGCCCGAGCTTGATGTAGGACAGGCCGACATCCATCAGCGTTTGCAGCTTGCGCGCCAGTGCCGGCACTGCATCGAAGAACTCCCGAGCTTCCTCGATGGTCATTTCGAGGGTCTCGTGGATGCTCTTGCCCTTGTACTTGATTTCAAGGGTTTCGCGGTTGTAGCGCTTGCTCTTGCACACATCGCAGGGCACGTAGATGTCCGGCAGAAAGTGCATTTCCACCTTGATCAGGCCGTCGCCCTGGCACGCTTCGCAGCGACCGCCCTTGACGTTGAACGAGAAACGCCCCGGGCCGTAACCCCGGGAGCGCGACTCGGGCACGCCGGCAAACAGTTCGCGGATCGGCGTGAACAGCCCGGTATAGGTCGCCGGGTTGGAGCGCGGCGTACGACCGATCGGGCTCTGGTCGATGTCGACGACTTTGTCGAGATGTTCCAGACCTTTGATGCTGTCATGTGCGGCCGCTACCAGTGTGGTCGCACCATTGAGCGCCGTGGCGCTCAGCGGGAACAGCGTGTTGTTGATCAGTGTCGATTTGCCCGAACCGGATACGCCAGTCACGCACGTCAGCAAGCCGATCGGGATGTCCAGATCGACATTGCGCAGATTGTTGCCGCGCGCACCCTTGAGCGACAGGTTGAGCTTCTTGTTGCGTGGGGTGCGTTTGGCCGGCACTTCGATCTTCACCCGGCCGGACAGGTATTTGCCGGTCAGCGAATCAGGGTGTGCCATGACTTCGTCCGGCGTGCCCTCGGCAACGATCTGCCCGCCGTGCACACCGGCGCCCGGGCCGATATCGACGACATAGTCAGCCAGACGAATCGCGTCTTCATCATGCTCGACCACGATCACCGTGTTGCCGATATCGCGCAAATGCTTGAGCGTACCGAGCAGCCGGTCGTTGTCGCGCTGATGCAAGCCAATGGATGGTTCATCGAGGATATACAGAACGCCGACCAGGCCCGCGCCAATCTGGCTTGCCAGACGAATCCGTTGCGCCTCGCCACCGGACAATGTGTCGGCACTGCGATCCAGCGACAGATAGTCGAGGCCGACGTTGACCAGAAATTGCAGACGCTCGCGGATTTCCTTGAGGATCTTGTCGGCGATCTCGCCACGCCGACCGGTCATCTTCAGCGCACCGAAGTATTCACAGGCATCGCCGATCGGCAGATTGGTCACTGCCGGCAGGGTTTTCTCGCCGACCCAGACGTGCCGCGCTTCGCGGCGCAGACGCGTGCCACGGCAATCCGGGCAGGCCTGATGGCTGAGGAACTTGGCCAGCTCTTCGCGCACGCTCGCCGATTCGGTTTCGCGATAGCGGCGCTCAAGATTCGGCACGATGCCTTCGAACGGGTGCGAGCGTTTGACGATGTCGCCACGGTCGTTCAGGTATTTGAAGTCGACGTTCTGCGAGCCGCTGCCATGCAGGATGAACTTCTGCTGCTCGGCGCTCAGCTCGTTGAAGGGCTTGTCCAGGCTGAACTTGTAGTGCGAGGCGAGTGAGCCAAGCATCTGGAAGTAATAGACGTTGCGCCGGTCCCAGCCACGGATCGCGCCCTCGGCCAGGGTCAGCTCGCCATTGACCAGACGCTTGATGTCGAAGAACTGCTTCACACCCAGGCCATCACAGGTCGGGCAGGCGCCGGCCGGGTTGTTGAAGGAAAACAGCTTGGGTTCCAGCTCGCTGATCGCATGGCCGCAGATCGGGCAGGCGAAGCGTGCGGAGAAGATCATTTCTTCGCCCGGCTCGTCGTCCATCGGCGCGACCAAGGCAATGCCGTCGGCGAGTTTCAGCGCAGTCTCGAAAGACTCGGCCAGACGTTGCTGCAGATCGGCGCGGACCTTGAAGCGGTCAACGATCACATCGATCGAATGCTTCTTCTGTTTATCCAGCTTCGGCAGCTCGTCGAGCTCGCAAATGCGTCCGTTGACCCGGGCGCGGACGAAACCTTGCGCACGCAATTCCTCGAAGACCGACAGGTGTTCGCCCTTGCGCTCGCGGATCACCGGCGCCAGCAGCATGAGTTTGCTGCCTTCCGGCTGCGCCAGCACCAGATCGACCATCTGGCTGACGGTCTGCGCCTCCAGTGGAATGTCGTGATCCGGGCAACGCGGCGTACCCACGCGGGCATAGAGCAAGCGCAAGTAGTCGTAGATTTCGGTGATGGTGCCGACCGTCGAACGCGGGTTGTGCGAGGTCGACTTCTGTTCGATGGAGATCGCCGGCGACAGGCCTTCGATGGTGTCGACGTCGGGTTTTTCCATCATCGACAGGAACTGCCGGGCATAGGCCGACAGCGATTCGACATAGCGGCGCTGACCTTCGGCATACAGCGTGTCGAACGCCAGGGACGACTTGCCGGATCCGGACAGGCCGGTGATGACGATCAGTTTGTCCCGCGGCAGGGTCAGGTCGATGTTCTTCAGGTTGTGGGTACGGGCCCCACGTATCAGGATCTTGTCCAAAGTGGCCTCGCTTGGCGGGCGTCGAAAACGTAGGAGTATACGGGCAAATACTGGATGGATGCACACTATCAAACGAAGGGCGTTTTGCCGTTCATGAAGAGAGTTTCATCTATACGCGTCATAGCGTCGCGATATACCCCGTCTTCCGATGGGACTGGTAGAATCGCCGCCGGTTCACACGAGGTTTTTCCATGCACGATCCCCACAGCGAACGCATGAGTGGCAGCGAGACCCGCGCGGCGAGCGGTCTGGCCCTGGTGTTCGCCTTCCGTATGCTTGGCATGTTCATGGTGTTGCCGGTGCTGGCGACCTATGGCATGGATCTGGCGGGAGCGACCCCGGCCCTGATCGGGCTGGCGATTGGCGCTTACGGTCTGACCCAGGCAATTTTCCAGATTCCGTTCGGGATCATTTCCGACCGCATCGGTCGCCGGCCGGTGATCTACCTCGGCCTGATCGTCTTCGCTCTGGGCAGTGTTCTGGCTTCCCAGGCCGATTCGATCTGGGGCGTGATCGCCGGGCGGATCCTGCAGGGCGCCGGGGCGATTTCTGCGGCGGTGATGGCGCTGCTTTCCGACCTGACCCGCGAGCAGCATCGCACCAAAGCCATGGCGATGATCGGCATGACCATCGGCCTGTCGTTTGCCGTGGCCATGGTGGTCGGGCCGTTACTGACCAGTGCGTTCGGGCTGTCCGGGCTGTTCCTCGCCACTGGCGCCATGGCGCTGGTCGGCATCCTGATCATCATGTTCATGGTGCCGCAATCCACCGGGCCGTTGCAGCACCGTGAGTCCGGCGTCGCCCGGCAGGCACTGATGCCGACGCTCAAACACCCGGACCTGCTGCGCCTGGATCTGGGCATCTTTGTGTTACATGCCATGTTGATGTCGAGCTTCGTGGCCTTGCCGCTGGCACTGGTGGAAAAAGCCGGTTTGCCCAAGGAGCAGCACTGGTGGGTCTACCTCACCGCGTTGCTGATTTCGTTCTTCGCCATGATCCCGTTCATTATCTACGGCGAGAAGAAACGCAAAATGAAACGAGTTTTGCTCGGCGCCGTCATGACATTGATGCTGACTGAACTATTCTTCTGGCAGTTCGGCGACAGCCTGCGTGCTCTGGTGATCGGTACGGTGGTGTTTTTCACCGCGTTCAATCTGCTCGAGGCATCGTTGCCGTCGCTGATCAGCAAGGTTTCACCGGCAGGCGGCAAGGGCACGGCCATGGGCGTGTACTCCACCAGCCAGTTCCTCGGTTCGGCACTCGGCGGGATACTCGGCGGCTGGTTGTTCCAGCATGGCGGTCTGTCGGTTGTGTTCCTCGGATGCGCCGCGCTGGCTGCACTTTGGCTGGCCTTTGCTGTTACCATGCGCGAACCTCCCTACGTGACGAGCCTGCGCTTGCCGTTGTCGCCCGAAGCGATCCGCGAAGCGGGTCTGGTCGAGCGCCTCAAGGCCCTGGTAGGGGTAACAGATGCAGTGATAGTCGCCGAAGAGGCGGCTGTTTACATCAAACTGGACAAAGAATTAGTGGATCGCACCACCCTCGAACGCCTGGTCAACAACCCGGCCGGGGCTGCGTGCGACGCTTAGGAGAACGTTATGGCCCGTGGGGTTAACAAAGTCATATTGGTCGGCACTTGCGGCCAGGATCCCGAAGTTCGCTACCTGCCTAACGGTAATGCCGTGACCAACCTGAGTCTGGCCACCAGCGAACAATGGACCGACAAGCAGACCGGTCAGAAGGTCGAGAAGACCGAGTGGCACCGTGTGTCGATGTTCGGCAAGGTTGCCGAGATCGCCGGTGAATACCTGCGCAAGGGTTCGCAGGTCTACATCGAAGGCAAGCTGCAGACCCGCGAGTGGGAAAAGGACGGCATCAAGCGTTACACCACTGAAATCGTGGTCGACATGCAAGGCACCATGCAACTGCTCGGCGGCCGTCCACAACAGGGCGACCAGCAAGGCGGCGGCAACAACTACCAGCAGCAGGCGCCACGTCAGCAGGCACCGCGCCCGCAGCAGTCGGCTCCACAGCAGCGTTCGGCTCCGCAAGCACCGCAGCAGGCCGCACCGCAACCGGCTCCGGATTTCGACAGCTTCGATGACGATATTCCGTTCTAGGCCATACCTTAGAGCTTTTTGTAAAGTTTAGCCACGAAGCCCCCGCCATGCGGGGGCTTCGTCTTTTCTGAGCGTTAAAAATATTCTGAGCAAATTCCTGTGAGGTACTACCCTGTAAAAATGTAAAGAATAGGTGGCTGCTATGAACCTCTCTCTTCGTAGGGTTAAGTCCTCAAATGGTGAGCGGCTCATCGTTCTCGTCGATGAGCTTGGGATGCCTCTGTTTTACCCTGCGCTTTACGTAACCGTGCACATGCGCGGACGCTCATTAGCTCTGAATACAATTCAAAGCGCACTCAGTGCCCTCAAAGCCATGTATGCATGGCAGCGTTACTACAACATTGATGTCGAATCGCGTTTTTCGTCTGGTGAGCTGCTGCTAAGTCACGAAATCCATTCGCTGCGTGATTTCATGCAGAAGCCCTTGGCCGATGAGGATGGGGGGAGTGTCGTTTCAATTTCCCGCAGGGTGCGAACCGTAAGTAAGGGCAATCAGTACGCGCGGATGTCAGTAATTGCGGACTATCTGGGTTTTCTCGCAGACCAGAATCTACCGGCCTCTATTTCGAGCCATGATGGTGTTGAGCGAATGGTGTCGCAGATCAAGGCCAACCGACCAAAGACGTCGGATAAATCCATTGTGAGTCGAGAAGACAAATATCTGGATGACACGGTGCTTGATACGCTCGAGATTACGCTGAGGCCTGGCTCAGCCAACAACCCGGTGCGAGAGTATGCCGTCCAGGTACGTAACGCGCTGATGTTTGCCATTCTCCGTATCACTGGGCTGCGCCGAGGCGAGCTGTTAAATCTAAAAGTCGAAGATATAGACTTTGGAATGAATACAATGCAGGTCGTCAGGCGCCCCGATTCAAAGGGGGATGCGAGGGCCTATCAGCCAGTCGTAAAGACGCGGGAGCGTGTCTTCCCGCTGATACCTGAACTTGCAGATCAGATTTATAACTATGTAGTCAGGCTCAGAAATAAAGTACCTGGCGCCAAAAAGCACGGCTATCTCTTCATAACGCATAAGTCGGGAGGTTCGCAGGGGCTACCGTTATCGAATGCCGGGTTTGGTAAATTCATGGGGATGCTGAAAAATATCGTCGAAGGTAATCGCGATATCCACGCTCATGCGCTACGCCATCATTGGAACTATTCTTTCTCGAAGACCTGCGAAATCCAAGGCATAACACCTCAGCGCGAAGAAAAAATCCGTTCATATCTCATGGGTTGGAGTGAGACTTCTGGCACTGCTGCGACCTACAACCGCAGGCATACCAAAGAACTGGCAAGTAAAGCGGTTCTTGAACTTCAATATAAACATCTAGATAAGGCTCTTAAGGGCGGTGCTTTATGAGCGTGCTTACATCATACACTGGTGCCACTGAAGAGTTTTACTCAAGAGAGGGGTATTTAGTTAGGGTTGATAGTGATCGGTGGAAGCTAAGTAAGGATGTTGAAATACCTATTTCTGTTGTGACACCGCTTTTAAGTGAGATTATGTACCTAGCCTTTCGGCAAGTACTCGCATTTTACGCCAGATCCGGTTCACCTTCGCACGTCCAAAATTTATTTTATCGCTGTAAGTATTACCTCGAGTCTACCGTAGGGGGCAAGCCTTTCAGTTCCGAGTCGCTGATTTCGTATCGCTCTACTTTGGACGCGAAAACGGAATGGTATTTGGGGACACTGCGTGGACTCATAAGGCAGTGGGATAGACTTGGATATGCAGGTATTCCTAAGGACGCGCTAACCCTATTAGACAAATGGACGCTCAAAGGGAATGAAAAAGGCTATGCGGTTCAATCGATGTGCCCCGATAGCGGACCGCTGACAGATATCGAAATGCAGGGCATTACAGCAGCAGTCATCAGGGACTACGTGGCGAATCGATTGGCGCTGATTGATGCGTGTTATGCACTGACTTTGGCCATGACAGGGCGGCGACCTAGTCAGATTACCGGATTGAAATTGCGCGATCTTATTTGTCGATCTGACAGATACTTCATCAGTTTTCCACGTGCTAAGCAGCGTAATCAGTCTTGGCGTACATCTTTCAAAGAGTTCTCGATAGTCGAAGACCTCTGGCTAATTCTGCAGCAGCAGGCCGAGGAAGTTCAGCGTGCATTTTCCCGCGTGCTGGGAAGAGAAGTTCCGCTGGACTTGGTGGGGGAGCTGCCGCTATTTCCAGCAATCGGTGCGTTAGATGCGCGATCCGATCTCAGAAGCCAGTTGGTAGGAGATCGTTTGCACGCACCCAGCGCTTCAGTGAAGGAGTCGATGGATCTGGTGGCAAAAACGACGGGCGTTTTCAGTGAGCGCACGGGGGGATTGCTGCACCTGAATCCGACCCGCTTTCGTTACACGCTGGGCACCAATTTAGCCAGAGAGGGCAGGGGCGAACTTATCATTGCGGAAGCACTTGATCATTCCGATACTCAAAACGCTGGAGTGTACGTCCGGAACATTCCTGAGATTGTCGAACGAATTGATAAAGCGGTTGCCTTGCAATTGGCGCCCATCGCACAAGCGTTTCAAGGCGTGCTTGTCGTGTCTGAGAGAGACGCGAAGCGCGGAGATGACCCAAACAGCAGAATTTCCAATGGTGCTGCAAACCTTGGCACCTGCGGTAGCTATGGTTTTTGCGGCGCCCTTGCCCCCATTGCGTGTTACACCTGCAGTCACTTCCAGCCGTGGTTGGACGGACCCCACGAAGCTGTTCTGAAGGGCTTGATCAATGAGCGCGACAAGGTCATGGAACGGACGGAAGACAGGAAAATCGCTTCCGTAAACGACCGATTGATTCTTGCCGTAAGCGATGTGGTTAACCGCTGCAATTCGATGAAAAAGGAGGTTGGTCGTGGCTGAAATCCTCCTGTTCAGACCGAAGAATGTAATCGATGCCAAAAGCAATCTCAGTGATTTCATTGAAATGTGTCGTGACAGGCTTACGGTATTCGGGGCTGATCTTGAGTGGGAGCGCGATACCTGCCCAGGGGTGGGCAACTTCACCGTTATGGGGGCCCCCGCTCGTGGATTTACCGACAGGCAGCTACTAAATTTCGAAATCGTCCCTTTCGCCAAGGCGTATGTGCGGTACCAGCAGGGGCATAAACCCAACAAGCTCAAGAATGAGTTTAAAGCGATTCGCTGCATCGAGAAGGCGCTTTTGCAAGTCAAAGGGCGAGCGGATATCACGTTAACAGATATTCAAGTTATGGATGTAGCCGCTGAGGTTGCCCGAGAATACAAGTCGACTGCATATCAAGCGGGCAGTAGCTTGGTGCACCTCATAAATTTTCTCAACGAAAGTAAAATCATTCCAAGGCCTATCAATTGGAGAAATCCGATCTCTAAGCCTAAGGAAATACACCGAACAGACATGGAGGCGAAAAAGAAGCGAGCTGAAAAAATGCCCGAACAGCACTTGCTTGAGTATATGGGCGAGATGTTTGCAAATAATCTTCAGGCTCCTCGAGATCGTTTCACGACTTCGATATTCGCCCTATTGATGTGCGCTCCATCACGTATTAGTGAAGTTCAGGATTTACCGATTAACTGCATGCACTTAGAGGTCGACAGCAAAGGTGTCGAGCGCCTTGGTCTGCGCTTCTACTCTGGTAAAGGTTATGGCGCTGATATCAAGTGGGTTTCGACCGTCACAAAGGATATAGCCGTCGAAGCTGTGCGTCGTCTGGCTGAGATGTCTGAAGAAGGCCGAAGGTTAGCTACCTGGTATGAAACACATCCCGATAAGTTTTATCGGCATGCTGGCTGCCCAAATGTTGGCGAGCTGGAGCCGCTATCGGATGAACAGGCTGCCATGGCGCTCGGTTTATCCCTACAGCATCTGAATGTCGATCCTTATTTCAAAGGTTACGAGCCCTATCAGGAGCTCAAGGCGAAGGGAGAACGGTTGACCTTGGCATTCCTGAACACATTTGCTCATAGCCAGCTACCGGAAGGCTGGCCTTGGAAGAACAAGGATCGGCATATCAGGTATTCGCAAGCACTTTGCTGCTTCCGCCTTCACCAGTTCCACCTCGATCGTGCGACCAGTCCTTTACTGCTTTGGACGCCGGGTAAAAGCACCTTCACGACCGACCTAAATTACATTCCCGGTCAAGAGAGCAATATCTGGCGTCGTCATGGCTACGCCAATCTGGATGGCAACGAAATTTCAATGACTTCGCATCAGTTGCGACACTTTTTGAACACGGTTGCGCAAAGAGGTGATCTCGGTCAGCTAGATCTCGCTAAGTGGTCAGGTCGCGCGAATATCCATCAGAACGCTACCTACAACCACATGAGCGACGTGGAGTACGTTGATCTGGCTAGGCAGGCTGGAGTAGGTGGCGTTCTCGCTAAAATTAAAGCGAACACACCGGTGACTCTTACTGACCTAAATGCCATAGGTGATGGGATCGCTCACGTAACCGAGTATGGGTTCTGCGTCCATGACTTCTCAATGTTGCCATGCCAGAAGCACCGCGATTGCTTGAACTGCACCGAACAGGTTTGTATCAAGGGAGACGATGAAAGATTAGAGCGCTTGAAGCAGCAACGCGATGGAATTTTCCATCAGCTAGAAAAGGCACGAGGGGCAAGTGAGGACGGCTTGTACGGCGCAGATCGGTGGAGTCAACATCAACATAAAACCTTGGAGCGGGTCACTCAGCTCATCGAGATACTTGAATCGCTGGAAACGCCGATAGGATCAGTGATTTGCTTGAGCGATGATCAGGAGTTCAGCCCGCTTAAGCGTGAACTGGATGCCCGATCTAAGACCCCAAATAACGTTCCGACAGTCACGTCAGGACTGCCTTCGCTTGATGATAAGCGAGCGCTGCTTAGGAGGAATGATGGCTAGGCATTTGACCCGCAGGGACATCGAAATCCTGGTCAATATCATCGATGTGTGGGAAGGGAAGTTGAGTTGGGACGCGCTGTGCGATGCCGTCGCACCTCTCATTGGTGGGCGACCGACTCGACAGACACTCAGCTCGCATGGCCAGGTTAAGACGGCGTTCTCGCATAAGAAAGAGCAGCAAAAAACAGGCATTGTTGCTGGGAAAAGGCCAGCAAGCTTGAGTATTGCCGAGCAACGAATCAAGCGTCTCGAAAATGAAAATGATCGACTTCGCGCTGAGAGCTCTAGATTGCTCGAGCAGTTTATCCGGTGGCAATACAATGCGTATAAGCATGGTTTGTCGAAAGACAAGCTTGATGCGCCATTACCCAATATTGAGAGATGAAGGCGAGAGCGCTACGTTTTCTATCTTTTCGCGGGCCACCTATCACATGCCGAGCTCTTTGCGCACCAGTGCCATCAGGTCTTCCGCTGACAGGGATCTATCTTTAACAAGGTAGCTTTTTGCAAGAATCGTCACGGGATGAATGCCAAGAGTTGAGGCGAATTCATCCAGCTTCTCGATAGAGGGGGTCTTCAGGCCGCGCTCGACGTCACTCACGTAGCTTTGACTTGCACCTATGCTTTCCTGCGACAGATCCTTACTCATTCTGAGCTCTCGCAGAGCCTGCCCAAATGCGTATTTCAGTTCCAATGTGCATTACTCGCAAAAGGAACGATAAGGCCTTCACAGGAATGAAAGTGCTATACTCGATAGAGTATAAAATGGAGTGATGCGATGTTTCGTACCTACGCAGATGCTGAAATTCAGATTGGCGAGGCTTTCGGACCAGATTGTCACCTGTGGCGATTTATTGAGCATGGACTTCATCAGCCCTGGTTCTATGTGACTGTGGCGAAAATAACTAAAGACGGTAAATATCGAGATATGTTAATGCTATCTGATGTTTTTAGTCTTGAACGTTTGGTTTTATCTCGAAGTGAGTTGGTAAAAGTTGAAGAAGTACAATTGGTCAGTCCTGGATACTTTAATAAAAGCGGGTCTTGGTTGATGGAGCAATTATTGAGTATCTCCAAGGGTAAGTTTGTGTCTGGTGATTGCTACTATGTGTATAGGGTTTTAGGGGGAGGGTGCTACATTTCTAGCGGAGTTGGCTGCATTTCTGATCGTATAGAGTCAAGTGAGGTTTTAGTATTTGAGGGTGGGGCTGATGATTAGCTGTTACGTTTGGCGGTAAGTTGCAAGGATTAGTGAGTTGATTTTTGCTTCCGACGCTTCTCGGTTGCAGTTGTTTTGTGTCGCTAATGGATGAGCGGCGGTGATCCAAGATGTGACTTCATGATTGACATAGTGATTGTCGATTGACTATTGTTGATATGCGCTTAGGCGAGAACCACCGGGTGGTTACAGGGATCTTCGGATCGCACCCCGCTTTTGATGAAAGTCAGATGGCCCAGTGCCAGGTAACAGCGTCCTGCCCCGTCGAACGCATGCAATCGACGGCTGAGAATCCCGCCTAGAGCGGGATTCGCCGTTTTTGGCTCTTCACTTTTACGGCTTCGGCCGACTCCTTACTTCCTTGGGGCATTGACTCTTGGGCTTTTTGGCGTAACTCAGAGCTGCTCACAGTCAGCCCGAGCGGTAGCGCTGAAAAGCCCTAAAGCGGGACTGGGCTATCGAGTCGAAGGCATCATCACTGAATAAACTCCTGACGCATGCCATCTGCATGCATCAACTCCACATGAAGATTCTGTCGTCCGACCACCACAGCAAACAGCGGGCGTCGATCCGCGCGGCTCGTGGCCAGAGTTTCCCATTCATCCAAATCGATGTGTGAAGGGCTAGGCACCTCTTGCGGGTGGGTATGCCATTCTCCGATGTACCGCACCAAGCCGTTGGTCTCCTGGGAAACATGATTACATTGATTTGATCGATACCACTTCCACATACCGGAATTTTTTCCTGGCTGCTCTGGTGGCTTCCTGCTCTGCCAGCAGCGTACTCAGAGTATCGGCTTCATGGACGATCTCAAGCGTCCTTCCTTCAAACTCATTGCTCACAAGGAGCGTCACTAGAATCCTGGGATTAAAAGCTTTGGGGGCTTTCTTTTTCGCCCCTTTTGATACGGGCACGGCAGCGACGTGCGGCTGGATTTCTTCCACGGGGGCAGTGCTCACTGGAGCAGATATTTCAGCGTTGCCGAACAACGCTTGGCGCATCTCTTCTTCGGTCCATTCTTCGTTCATGCTTCTACTCAAGGGCCTGATCACTAAACCAGTGCAATTCTAACAGCTAGCCTTGGCGAGGCAGTTTCCAGCACAGAAATGTGTTCTGAGTACTACTCTCCGGTGGGGAATAACGCTGGTCAATTCGCATCGGTACTCCCCACACCTCAAATGATCAGATCCAGCGCATCGGGTGATAGATTACAGGTTGATTCAGCAGAATCATTTCGGTATCTGCAAGGGGGAACTATCCAGTTGTATCGCTGAATGAGATATACGCTCCACGATGACCTCTAAGCTTCGAAAAGAGAGATCATCGATGATAGCGAATAGTCATGCATTGCTACTTGCCTGGGCTTGGATAGAATCAGTGGAAAGCCTCTGCCCAAGTGGCCATGAAATGAGTGTCCAAGTATTCGTGGATTGATTCTCCAAATGACCATGGAATCCACATTCCACCCTCACCAATGGCTCCCTGCCACTAAGGTACCCTTCCGACCCGCTTTATACCGTGATACAAGCCAATCACAGCCACACAGCGCTCGGAATGCCTTACGCCATCCGGGACAGGCTTTCCAACAGGGCGGAGAACCAAGATGCATTTGAAGCGGATCAGGGCGTCAAATTTTCGGGCATTTGGCGACGGTACGGTTGCCCCCTCACTTGATTGGGAGCTTGCCCCAGGACTTAACATCCTTGTCGGGGAAAACGATTCCGGCAAAACGTCTGTAATCGACGCGATTCGCTACGTGCTGTGGACAACCAGCTACGAGTTCATTCGCCTCTTCGAAACCGACTTTCACATTACGGGCACAGCACGTGCTCGCTCCCTGTTCATTGAAGCCACCCTTGTGGACCTAGACCCCGCGCAAGAGGCCTCGGTTCTCGAATGGATGACCCACGAAGCAGACGGGTCTCATAGTTTGATCGTATATCTGCAGGCGCGTTGGATACCTCCGAAGGCCAACAAACCTGGGCGGGTCGAGGCAATCACCTGCTCGGGCCCGAACGGCACGGGGCCAGAGATCGGCACGGCGGTTCGCGAGCTCATCCGAGCCACCTACTTGCGCCCCCTTCGAGATGCCGAAGCCGAGCTACGCCCTGGTCGCCAGTCTCGGCTGTCCCAAATTTTGGGCGCTCATAAACGCATTGATGGGCAGGAGCAAAATGACTTCGACCTAGCAGCTCCAGCTACCGTCCCCAGCAACCTGGTCGGGCTGATGGCGTTTGCTCAGCACCACCTAGGCGAGCATCAGGTCATTAGAGATGTCCAGGACGACATCAACGACAACTACCTGAACAAGTTCGCGTTTGCCGGCGATGCCCTATCCTCACGTATCCAGATCGCTCCGCAGTTGGGCCTGCAGCCCATTCTGGAACGCTTCGAATTGGCGCTGCTGCCATCCTCCACCATCGATCCAGGTGAGCGGTGCATTCGGGGGCTCGGCTATAACAACGCTCTGTTCATGGCGACCGAACTGGTTCTGCTGAGGGAAGGTGATGAACTCGGACTGCTGCTGATCGAGGAACCCGAGGCCCATCTCCATCCGCAACTGCAGGAGCGCGTTCAGCAGCTCCTCGAACGTACCTCCAAGGCGGCGGAGCCAGATAGCCGCCCTGTTCAGATCATCATGACTACCCACAGCCCATCTCTGGCGGCGGGTGCGGACATCGCAAGCCTGACCTTGGTAAACCGTGCCCACCTATTCAGCCTAGCTCACGGGAAGACCAAACTGCTGAAAAGCGATTACGAGTTTTTGAGGCGCTTTATCGATGCCACCAAAGCGAATCTGTTCTTCGCTCGCGGCGTTGCGATCGTGGAAGGGCCAGCAGAAGCGCTGCTGCTGCCCGCTCTGGCTGCAGCTTCAGGATTCTCGTTCAACGAACACGGCATTTCTTGCGTTAACGTCGGCGGAGTTGGACTTTATCACTACGCGCGAATCTTGCAGCCGATTGATGGCTCGGCGATTCCCATTCCTGTTGCCTGCATCACGGATCGTGACATCGTTCCCAATGAGGCCACCTACATATCTCCTCCCAAGAACAACCGTAAACGATTCGAAAAAGACTACACACCAGAGGAAGTCGAGGCGCTGGTCAAAACGAAGGTCAACCGCGCCCAGGGTGGTAGCACAATTGTCTGCGTATCCAACAACTGGACGCTGGAATTCGATCTCGCCCTTCATGGATGTGCCCAGTTGATGCATGACGCAATTCACCTAGCGAAGAAGGCCGATTCGAGGGGTGAACGGCTGACGGAGGACGACGAGAAGAAAACGATCGTCGAGGCAGGCGAGCGTTGGAAAGAACTCTCGAACGCCGGACACTCGCCAGTGGAACTGGCGTCACTCATCTACCAGCCGCTCGTTGAAAAAGAGGCATCAAAAGCGATCACCGCCCAATACGCTGCTCACCTGATTTCAACAGGCGACTATGGGAAAGGCGATGAGCTGTTCAATAAGCTGCCGCCTTACCTACAGCAGGCGTTACGGCATCTGACTGGCAGGTCTGAGCCATGACAGTCCCTATGATCAATGCTGCCGATCTTGCGGCTCTACGCGAACTGACACCCGACTTGAACTTCGATGATCAAGAGCGGCGTGCCGTATTGCTGGAGAACCAGTCTCGTGACATCAATGCCGCGCCAGGCAGTGGCAAGACCACGGTACTAGCCGCGAAGCTTATGATGCTGAGCCGCAGATGGACGTCAAGCCGCGCAGGCGTTTGTGTGCTCAGTCATACCAATGTCGCCCGTGATGAGATTCAACATCGGCTAGGTACAAGTCATGACGGGAGTCGCCTGCTCACGCATCCCCACTTCATCGGGACGATTCACGCCATGGTGAATCAGTTTCTGGCTCTGCCCTACCTGCGAAGCAATGGGATGACTGTCGATGTGATCGACAATGATATCTTTGCTCGCCGGGCATTGGCGTTAGCCCAAGCTAATTTTGGCTTGAAGCTTTACATGCAAAAGAATGCGAGCGTCGCGCCCATGCTAGAGGGGCTGGTCTACAAAGGTGCCTCTCTGGACCTCGCCAGCGAGTTTGGCTCGCTTCCTAAACCAGGCGCGAAAACCCTTCCGACAATCGTCGGTATCAAAGAAAAACTCTCCGCTGAAGGGGTTTTCCGGCACGCGGACATGTTCGCGTACGCAGAACGTTTGTTGACCCTTTTCCCCAAGGTTCGCACCCAGCTATCCCGACGGTTCCCTATCGTCTTCATCGACGAAATGCAGGACACGTCCTGGGAGCAAGAGCGTTTGTTGCAGCTGATGTTCGATGAGACCGTCACCATTCAGCGCTTCGGCGACATCAACCAACGAATCCTTGGAAGCTCGTAAGGCGCGGAAAACCTGACTTTCCCTAGAGGTGACGTACTACCGATCTCCTCCAGCAAGCGCTTCGGTCCCCACATCGCTAAGTCCGTGTCTAGAGCCCAACTGGCAGGTACCGCTATTACCGGAGAGGGCGAAGATCGTCACGCGTCTATGCTGATCGTCTATAGCACCGGACGAGTACAGGAAGTGATCTCGACGTTTGGAGATCATGTACTAGACCGGTTCAGCGATACCGATCTGGCCAGTGGAAAAGTCAAAGCCCTTTGCGCTCGCAAACAGGGGGATGCCATAACACAGTTAGCAGGCCGAACCCTCTTAGACTACTGGCCGGCCTCGGGCGGCGACCAATCACCCGGACTCAAGCTTGTGCGAATCTGGGCGCTGCTCGGGGGGCCCAAGCCTGCTGTAAATGCATCATTTTCATCAAGATTTGAGGAGATCCGCAGAGCACTATTTCTGATACTACGCGCAGCCAAGGCAGAGATTGTCGAAGGCTTAAAAACCGATCATCAGCTAATTCGAAAACTCCGTGACGCTGATGGAGATGTTTCAGCCTTCCGACTACTAATTCGTGATCTGTGCATGACAAACGTGAGCGATGCGGATGAAGCTAGGCGTATCCGTATCGTGAATTTTTTATACGTGAGGCTGCGCCCGTTGCTCCCAAATCACATGACGCCACAGATATTCGCCGCGCTCCCGGTTTTTGAGCGACCAGAGGCCATGGCTATTCACGGAGCCCACCGGTCCATGTGCGCTATCGAAAAAAATGGTCGCAGCTTAGTTATTCATATCGGTACCCTCGCCTCGATGAAAGGCGAAACGCATCTGGCAACCCTCGTCATGGAGTCTCTAGGCCATCCAAGTCGTCGCTTCGACCTACAGCTGGCATTACCCATCATTGCCGGGATTGGCACTCGCTCCGGGAAAATGCCTGAGACTCAGCTTTCTCAATTTCGGAACCTGTATGTCGGTATGTCGCGACCTACCAGTTTTCTATGCTTGGCAGTCAATGCAGAACGGGTTTCGGACGAGTGTAAGGCGGCATTGGCCGATCAAGGGTGGGCCATCACCCACTTGCTGTAGCAGGACAAGAAGTGCAGCCTTCGAGAACGAGGGCTTCCTGACAGTCTTTGAGTCATTAACGCTCCATCGTCCAGAACTGATCGAGCCGTGTGGCGTACGTCTGGCTCATCATCTCCCTCTGCATACCCCATACCTGTGCAGACGGACCATGGATGGCCATTGATTAGGGGAGGGGGGTTAATTGCAGGGGGTAAAGGGGGACCGGTAACCTTGCCAGGTTGCCGGGCGCGTGACTGGAGCAGTCTCAATGAGTTTGGACCGTCAAAGTAGATCGGATATGATCGAGAGCTCTCTACTTAGAATTTGTTTTGCGATCTCGAACGAAGGCTTCAACTCTCTTAGAGAGTAAAGCTGTTTCTTCGTCAAAAGCATTATTTATCTTGGTAGCTTTTTTTTCACCGTGTTTAGTTACGAAAAGCTGAGTTGCATGTTTGAAATCACTGTGATCCATGAGCATTTGAGGACCGACTTTTTTCATGATATGTTCACTTCCAATACGCATAGCTATTTGCGATCCGGCAGCTTCGTACATAATAAATCCTTGCTTTTCATACATTTCAACTAAATCCGGGAAGCACGCAAGAGCGATTTCAGTGAAGTTTGACTTCAGATGATCAATCATCAAGGTCATTAAACCCTGATTTCTGTGTTTGGCATCAATGCAGACGTAGTTTAATCCACAGGCGGTGGAGGAGTCATAAGCGCGATTATAAGTTAGAAACCCTATAGCCTTTGATTCATGATCTGTAACTAGTATGAGCCCGGATCCCATCCGGCTGCTTGTGTACGGATCTAACTGAAGTTCAATGTCTGCTAACATCCAAGCGGTAGTCAAGCCAAACATTGGGTGATTAGATTTGACTGGCCGATTTATCAGTTGGGAACTATTGCGCTTCGCCAAGCGCAAAATATCTTTTTTATGTGATGGTTCGAGGGTTTTAAGGTCGCAAATTTGCAAAACGTTCATAGACTATCCTTAGTGTTTCAAACAATTATATTGCCTTGAACGTTGAATAATCTACTGCCCCTCCGAATTTTCAATTTGGCATTTTGGCGTCATACCTCGACCGGTTGGAATAGCCCATCAGGTACACCCAAGCTCCGCCGCCGAACGCGGGGCCATTGGTTGCTGCGCCTGATACCCTAATGGACTACGCGTACATGTTGTACCCGGCTGGTGCAAGCAAGGAGATCTACCGTGATGACTCGGCGCCCGATCATCCTGACTTGCCATTTTTTCCCGATCATGAACATGAGCGGCCCTCGAAAAAACGAGGAGATCGTACCAAGCTTCCGTATGGCAACCCACTGTTGGATCTGAAACCGTTACAGCGCTTAGAAAAGGACCTACGCTTTGCCTGAAGGCACCGAAACTATGTCGGAACGCGGGCGACCACTTTAGGCCCAGGCTGTGTAAAAAAGGCGTTGCCCAAATTCAAGTGCTCGTTTCTACGTTAAATCTGAAGTTTATCGGCAAGTGAGCAGATACGGATTTTGCGTAGGGCCGTGATTTCCAGATCGTTTTTAGATGCCTATTTCGCCGAAAATCGTTTTTCACACACTCTGCGCCAATAGCGGACGATGCGACGGCCTGCTACGCGACTTCCAACTAGGATTTGAATCTAGGTGCTCACTTTCTGCTGAGGAAAAATACTATCATCTTTATGAGTTTTTATTACACAAGTTCAGTCAAGGGCCCTAGAGATTGTCTTTCGGTTTTACGAAGTACAACAGTAAGGCACTCCTTCAACCATCGAGAGACTGTGCCATATGGATGTCTTTGACCCCGCACATCCGAACTCCCATCAATTGACTGTTATCGCCAGAGCAGGATTGATCCAGTTACCGAAACTTCACTGACCCAAGCTCCTAACTCGGGGAACATTACCAGTGCTGGATTTTTGCCAATTGGTGTTGGGTCAGCGTGGCATCGGCCACTGGGTCAATTCGGCGTCAACGCCAACAGGGATGGGCGTCATTAAGCCACTCGGAGGTGGCTTCAACGCGAGGGGCTATTAGCGAGCCATCAGAAATAGCTGCATAAATTTGACAGATAATGCCACTGTGCTATTACTTCAGGAACGTTGTCGCACTGCCTGATTAATTACAAAGAAGAGGGCCCTTCGAAAATGCGCTTTAGGCTCCCTCCGGTGGTACCTAGTCCCTTACGTCGACAATGACACAGGCGACATGCTTCAAGAACTTCACCGGCGTTGTATAGCTGATAGCCTTTTTTAGGTGCCATCATGAATAGAGCTTTGGTTACTTTTTCAATCGCTGCGTCAGTCCTCCATGTCGGATGCACGACCGAGTTGCAAAGCCGGCAGGAAGGATATGCACAATACACGGAAACGCCTGGCAGTTCTGCTGTCGAGATTGGTAGCAGTTATGGAATTCCTATGCTTCAATTTAAACTATCGGTTCGTCGCACTTTGCTGCAATGCACTAACGAAGATGGAAAGGCCGATATCCGGTTTTTGACAAAAGTTGAAGCGGCTCCATCCTATATTGTTGGTGAGCGGTTTTCTATAGACAGTGAAAAGATGTCGAGTTGGAGTAAAACTTCAAAGCTATCGTTTGATACTTATGAGAGCGGTGTAATAAAGAGCCTTAACGCATCAGCCGTAGACCAAACTAAGGCGATCGTTAGCGGTGCGGTAAAGAGCGGTATCAGTGTCTTGAATTTGGTCGCAGAGGTCCCGCTCGGGAACTTGGGCTTGGAGCCTCACGAGGATGGCGAGCTTCCGGGGCCGCCCCGCACGTATATTTGCAGCGATGGTGCTATCTCCGCTTTGAGAGAGATTGAAGCAGAGACCAAAAATCTTGAAACACAAACCAATAAGTTAGTGACCTTAACTGACGAAATAGCAAGATTAGAACGATTAGCCACCTTGGAAGCTCTTACAGAAGAGACAAAATACGCTCTTAATCAAGCCCAGAAGGACGCATCTGCTCAAACGAAAATCGTAAAAAAATCTGACCAAGCGCTAGCCAAGTGGACCAAACGTGTTTCAGTGACTGACGAAATAATTTGGCCGCGGGCTCCCCAAGAAATAACTTTAAATGCTGCGCCAAACCTGCAAAGCAAAGTGGCACTACTTGCCCTTTTCAAACCAGGGAAAAACGGATACAGCGAAGCGCAACTGCTATCAACTTTAGACTTGAAAGGCAGGCTTGCTCCCGTCGTCGAGCTCCCAAAACCAATCGATTGTATTTCAAATGCTCCGTTGTGCAGCCGTAAACGGGTTAAGCCCGACGCGGGTGAGGGCTTAATCTTTCGCGAACCTATTGCAGCTCGCCTGCTAATTTGTGAAGTGGCTGACGTACGCAGTTGCGACGTGAACGGCGCGTCAGGTGTTGTTGTCAGCAGTGTCGTAATGGTCCCCCAAATGGGAATGTTACGGTTGCTTCCATTCCGAAATGGTGTTTTCCAGAATAACGAACTTAAGGTCACGTTTCGGGAAAATGGTGGTGTCGCAACCATTAACTACGATGAAAAGTCGGCTCGGGGCCAAGAACTGGTTGAAACGATGAGTGGCGGCTTGGATCAAGTACTTACATATAGAGATGCCCAGCAAGCTTATGAGTCTAAAAAAGACGCGGATAAAAAGGCTAGGGCAGAAGCAGAGCGGCAGTCCGTACTCGATGAACTGGATGCTAGAATTGCGATCCTTCAGAAGACCAAGCAAGCCAACGAACTTAACGCTGAAATGAGCCAAAATTTCGCCCTAGCTGATGTCAAAGCTGATACGGCTCGGTTGAATGCCCAAATTGCGTTGCTTGAAGCGCAGCGCAAGGTGCGTGATGCCGAGTTGGCCTTGGCAGGAGTGCAGCGGCCATGATCCTGCAGGATAGCTATCGCAATTTCTTAAAGTGCAGTCTTTACATTTTGTTATGGGGGGCGACATGTCTGACATTAAGTCCAGGGGGGGCAGGGGCTGACCCTTCGGTGCGGACCCTATCAGACCAAAGCACTTTTTCGATTAATTTCAAGGGGAACACATTTATCGTTTATCCGTATGGAGCTGTGGAAGAGCGAGCCGTTTGGATGAAGCCTGAATGGACATCTGCAGGTGAAAAACTCATCGATGTTTGCTGGGAAAATATTTCTGATTCCTCTCTCATACTCCGAGAGGCCGTGAGAGACTCAGTATCCAAGACGTGGCAGCACTACAGCATGGTCAAATTTGTCGGCTGGAATGAATGCAAAAACAGTTCCCTAGGAATTCGCATAGGCATAAGCGCAACAGAATCAAAAACTGTGCTCTTAGGTCAAAAGATCGCTGGGATTACTAATGGCATGCTGCTTCGCATGGACTATTCGGCGTTCAAAAGCTGCAAGGATCGAAATGAGTACTGTGTTAGAGCTACTGCCGTTCATGAGTTTGGCCATGCCTTAGGTCTGGCACATGAGCAGAACCGCGATGATGCAGACTCAAAAGATGAGGATATTTCCTGGTGTATAGAAAATAGGAAGCAGGGAGATTTTCCGGATCTAATGCTAACCTTATATGATCCACAATCTATCATGAACTACTGCAATAAAGCTTGGAACAACAAGGGTTTTCTTAGCGAGAAGGATATTGAGGCGGTTTCAAAGCTCTATGGCGCTCGAGCATGAAGTTGAATATCAACCTTGTCTACAACCTCAACAGCGCCACACAAATGGAAAGACAGCGGATGTGCAGTTCCATGACTGTATCTCGGCGGCCCGAACTACACCACCGAACGCTTTAAGGCGTTGGGCTAGGGCCGCTGAACCGTTACCTGGTTTGGAAAATTGCATAAATTTCCTCCCTAGACGCCCATCCAGTCCCTTGATGCGGCTGGTATGAATGAGCAGGTCCAGACTGCTCCACTTTCAGTGTTCGCCGGACACAAGGGGTGGCACACCTACCGGTGTTGCGCCGCATCCCGAAGGCAATTTTTCCACCCATAGACAGTGCCTTGCCAAAGCAGCACGACGCCGCCACCGTGTTCTTAATTGCCTGCTCGCCACCTTGTAGCGTTTGCGCGTAGCGCCTCGATCAGTTGTGTCATGGGCGGACTTTTCCTCGAACTATTCGTCAGTCGCTGTCCTAGCCTACAGTCACCCCGTCTACGGTTAGGGTCAAGAGTACAGGCCAGGTAGAACCGTTCTTTATATCCCACACATAGAAGTGTCTGCCAGGGTTACCCATGACCTGCGAGTTATCTTCGACTTGAAGTCGCGCCTGGTCGTCCCGCGCGCTTACCTGGACGGCGTACCGCGGCCTACCCGTTTCCTGGTCATACGGACCTGCCTGCCGGCGAAATCGAGAGCCGGGGGACAGTGTGATTTTGTGATCGTTCTTGTCTTTGTTCACGGTCGTTTCTTCCTTCGTGCGAATTGGTGTACCGTAACCTCGAAATAGGATCCACCAAACGATTCAAACACTTTATTCAGATATATAGTGTCGCGTCGTCTGTACGTGCTCGCGGATTCTGAACTGTGCATATAATTGTGTTCCAATACATGAGGTTGGTCCCCGCTATTTTATAACTCCGTATATTTTTGCCCTACGCAAGAAAGCTTCCCGAGCTCCCTCCAAAATTTTGCACGCTGCTACCCGCGCCTTTTCATCGTCTATGGATCCGCGAGCTACAATCATGCTTTTCTCGCTAGTGCTTTTGAGGACAATTAACTGTTCAGCGTCACCCAGAACTGCAATGTTAGCATTGTGAGTCACGATTACAACTTGTCGACGCTCTTTGGCCCTGCGCAATACCGGAACAAACGTGTGAACAATAAATTCACTATCTAGATTGTCCTCAGGTTGATCTATAATTAACGGGCGTTTACTGTCCGACGATAGTATCAGAGCCAATAAAACCGATTGCTGTTGCCCTAATGAAAGCTGAGTAAAATCCTTATGTATGAATCTTACTTGGACTGGGTCGTCCGCTTTTTTAGTTACAGTTAGTTTTGGAAGATCATTGACTTCGCATTTCTCAAGAGCAGCCATTACAGTCGGCTCGCTTAGAGCAGCCATTATGCCCCTCACATCCGCAGGCGAGAACATTTTAACGCCGTCTGCCATAACCTCCTGCAAGGGGGCAGTCTTCATTTTTTCTAAGGCGCTCAACAGTCCCGGCAAAGTCAATTGACTCACCATCGCCTTCGCCTTCGCGTGGCTCACCGCCTTCCAGCCCATGGCATTGGCAATAATAGTCACGGCCTCTTGAGAGTAGGCGCTTTCCGCATAGATGAGCTTAACCTGCAAATCATCTAACACTTCGGCGAGCGCCTTGGACGCCTTTATTGCATATCTTTGACGAGCGTTAGATACTGCCTTACGCGCCAACCAACGCGCTCTTAAAGCTTCGGCATATTCCTCTTTTCGCTGCGTCAGATGAGGGATCCAGGTTTTCAGCTTGTCCAAATTTGCTTTATATTGACTTTCTTGTTGGGTAAGTCTTGCAATATGAGCCATATCCAGCTTTACACCTTTGGCCTCGAGCTCGCTGCGCTTATTTTCAATGTCTAACTTTAACGGCTGCTCTTTTGCTTTCCAAGATTTAGAAGCATCATCTGTACTGGTTTGTAGCTCAACAAATGACTCAGCAATACCCTTGTAAAACATATTGATTGCTAACGAAAATTTATCAACGGCCGCGCTAATGGCTAGTGCCTGCTCCTTTCCGATAGCTATGCCTTGATCATTTGCTAATTCACGCATCTCGTCGATAATGTCAATAACAACATCTGGATTAATATTAGCCCTTAGAGACGCTATCGCATTACTCAGCGAATTTCTGGTTTCGTTCTCACCAGCCATTGTTCTTTGGATATTGACGAGTTCAGAGCCTTGAACTGCTTCAAACGCAGCAAGCTGCTGTTGCGCTACACTCAATAACCTCTGTGTTTCTGGAATCTTTCCTACATTACCCTCGGCAGTTAATACCTGGTCTCGCAGCACTCCGAGTTTGACGATGCATTCACGCTCAAGTGATAGCGCTTGTTGGGCATCCGTGAACGTATCTAGATATTTTAAAAGAGCTAGCGGGTCTTTTTTTGCGTTTTCCCGCACTCGGGAGGCCTCACCCTGACCAAAGCAATCTATTTCAAATCTCACCGGGCCGTTAGCGGCGTCGTCTAAATTGCCAAGCACTCCACCTGCGGGGCGACATAACGAATGCTGCTGCCCTGCTTCATCTTGCCAGAATAAAAATAATTGCTGAGGCCATACTTCAGAGTCGACTACCTCTGCACCTGAGTCATTCCCAACCAAACAACGGATCGCTTCGAATGTCGTTGACTTTCCTGACCCCCTACCACCTATGATGCAGTTTAAGTTTTTACTGAAGTTTATTTTTTGGTTTGTTAAATAGCCTCCTTCTAAACTTGCAGCTAATATATAGGGAGTAGACTCCGGTATTTCAGTTTCAAGTCTGATACGTGAATCATTCTCCTGTAGAGCTAACACGAGCCCATTGAATGTCGGTGTTTCCATTTTGTAACGCGTCAACCTTCGATCTTGAGAAGCGTTCCGACCTAAAGCGCTTAGCGTATGCGAGTCTGAGTTTAGTACGCGCGCCAAATACTGCTTAGCTCCTAATTCAAGACGCTCAATTCGATTCCTTCCAATTAAGGCGCGGGCCGAATCAGGATCTTCGCTCGAAAAAGAAACAACAGATTCTGCGTTTTTCAGTTCTATTGCTAAAAGTGCCGGATGACACAATATGTCGGCTTTATGCGGTGCACCGCCTGGAAAGTTAGTTTCCAGTCCGTTACCCCCGTCCACGTGAGCCAAGACGCCAAATCCGCCCAAATCTCTTACGATTTCAAGACAAGCAAACATCGCATTTTGACAGCGACTGGTGGATGCACCACGATCAACAATATCAAGTCGACCGTGGAATCGCCGCAGCATTTCAACGGTTGGAAAATAGCACAGCAAATGGCCTTCGGGCGTTGACAGCTCAACAGCGGGTATTACAAGCACCCCGTGAGCATTTCCCGCCTGAACTGCAGCCTGAACGTTTTCGATTTCGTTATGGTCCGCTACAGCAATTATGTGCAGATTTTCGGCAAGGGCCGTGGCAACTATCGCCTCGGCCGTCATCCCTTCATCCTTAACATCATGTGATGCCTCGAAAGAATGGATGTGAAGATCTCCCCGGTAAAATCGTGAGCCATTGGATAGCTTAAGACAAGCATCTAACTTCTCATTCATGCGCCAAACTCCCTATGTAATTTTTGCATGACTGCCTCATGGTGTTGGCGCTGATGCCGAATTAACCCAGTTGCCGAGATTTCACTGACGCAGTCTGAATCCTCGTGGATCATTGTCTGTGCTGGATTTTTGCAGGTTTGGAGATGGGGCGATCTTGCGTCGGCAACTGGGTCAATCCAGGGGCAGCGCCAACACCCATGGGCTCAAAATGCTCGGGAAACAGGTTTGAGATGAAAACCGTCAGGACACGAACTCCTTTCAGTAGCGAGCTGGTGAAGGGAAGGGCGGGCAGGTAAAACTGTGCATAGGGGAGCAGCTGTTGCCCTGCCTGATTGGTGGGCACGCCTTCTTCGGGGCGGAACAGGAGGACGTTAACCAGCCAGCTTTCTTCGTCTGTGCCAAGAGGACGAAAGCCGCCGGCACTGAATTTTATGGCAGGGCGTGCCAGGCGTTGCTTGATTTCTGAAGTGTCCATGGAAATGGTGCGTTTCCTTTTTTGTTATCGGGCGTAAACGCTATAGCGGGTGGTTTTGTATGCTGTTCTCGGGCGACGTGGGCCTAGTGTAGATCTTCGTGACTGGCAGAAAACGTCTAGGAGCAGACACTCAAAAAGCGTGCTGAACGATCAGTTTGTCATGTAATGAAATCATCCAGCTGTCGTACCATCCGCTCGTCGACAGAACGGAGGTTGATATGGGAAATGGTCAGGCCAAACGAGTCGTTGTCATCGGTGCAGGCATCGTTGGCGCGTCATTGGCGACTGAATTACAGTTGAACCACGCCGTAGGGTTCACTGTAGGCTAATTTTGACACCTCACTCTCTGCGCACGTCTAAAACTTGGATACCAGCATAAATTGGACACTTCATGCATAGCCTTCTTCTTGGAAATGGCATTAACCGCGTAGCGATGCAGAGAGGTTGGAACGAAATTCTTCAGGAATTGGCGAGAACATTTGACGGCCTGGATTTGATTGCCGGCATTGAAGCTAAGCCACTATCCATGTTCATTGAGGAGTTATGTGCTAGATCGTCCCTGTCATTTCAGAAAGCCGAGCATGCGGTAAAGGTTGAGTTCGCCAGGCTGCTGAAACAGATTCAGTCAGTCGAGGCACACGAAAAAATATGTAGCCAATTCAGCGTGATCATGACCACAAACTATGACTTTACGATCGAGGAGGTGTTTGCGGGACCACTGCACTCGCCCACGTTTCTTGCGCCGGAATCGCGATACAGTCTTTTTCGACGGCATACCGCCGGAACAAAGGATGTCTGGCATGTGCATGGCGACGTAGCCCGGCCGGGATCCATGGTTTTAGGGTTTGACCACTATGCTGGGTACCTGCAAAAAATCCGCAACTACGTGACAGATTCAGTCGAGGTTAAAGGTCAGCCACACGGACGCGTCGGAAGCCCAGTAAAAGGGGGGAACCTCGAATTTACTGAAAATCGTTCTGTGTATTCTTGGGTGGATTATTTCTTACGCGACCACATACATATCGTGGGGTTGGGCTTGGATTTTACGGAGATCGACCTCTGGTGGCTCTTGCTGCACAAACGGCGACGTCGGCACCAAACTGGGCAGGTTTTTTACTACCATGTGTCACTCGATATTGAAGCAGGTGAAACGCCTGTCACATCGTTACTGCGATCACTTAGTGTCAACGTGGTTCCAGTCGTTGCGGGGAGCTATCACGACTGTTACTTAAAAGTGGCTGACCTCATAGAGCGGCAAATCGCATTCTTTCCTGGTCATCACCCCATTCCGGCACGTTGCGATGAAAGACAGTCGAGCACGCCAATGGTCGCAAGCACCCGCTCTGCGCAGGGTAGGCTTAAATTTTCGAGACGGAAGAAGCTTGGGTGAACCCGGATTGGCGGGCAAAGTGTCCGGATATCTGCCATAAGCCGATGAAAATCTCCAAACAGGGCCGCTTCAGCAACGCCAGCCCGGCGGGTTTCCCGCCGGCTGACGCATGACTGCATCATGCAGGAAGGATGTCGAACCACGCGTACCTACCCTCTGCAGGTCGGTCCTAGCCTAGAGAACCGACCAACACTTTCGTTCTCAGACTAGGAAATCTTATTTCGCAAACTTTCAAGGTAAGTGCGGTATTTTCCTGGCTCGGTGGCGGCTATGGCCTTGTTTAGATCATCAATCGCATCGGGGTCAGCTCTTGTCTGGCGAACCTTAAAACGGTGAGCCAAAAATGCTCCGGAAAATTTCTGCTTCGCCTCATCGAGTGCTTTTAAGGCTGCATCGATGAGGAAAAGTGCCTCGTCGGCATCACCCAGGCCGAGCTTTGCCTGCGAGAGGCGATAGGTCGCGAAAGCATCGGAATTGATGTTAGATATGCGCCGTAGCACCACCTCAGCTTCTGAAAATTGCGTCAGGTCAATTAGAACTTCTCCATATTTTTGAAGCTGGAAGTCGCTTGGCTCGGCAATAGAGCGGTAGTAGCAGACGGCCTGTTTTTGAAGTTCCCGATCAGGCGGATAACCGGACTTGGCGAGCTTCAGCAGAATTTCCCCGAGGGCCGCAGAAGTTCGGTCATCGGCTGTTTCGACGGCCGGAACAGGTATTGCGCCGAAAATTTTCTTGAGCTTCTCAGGCTCGTGCCAAGACCAATACCTACCGACAGAAGCCAGCGCGGCGTAAGCCTGTTCTAGCCCAGCGTCGGCTGCCGCGATGATCTCCCGTTCGATTAGGTCCGCATGTTTATCGAATAAAGCCTGCAAAGCGGGGCCCTTCGCCCAAGACAGGTTCTCCACAACGCCAAGGACTACCGAACTTATGACCGTTAGGGGTGTTTGAGCAGCGGTGAGAATTTCATCTGCGAGATGAACAGCCCGGTCGTTTTTCCCGGCGTAGAGACGAATAAGTTGCAAGCGAGTCGCATCTAGCGGGTCGGCGCTGGACAACACCACTTCGAACTCTCTAGTAGCTTCTTCGATATGACCTAAGATCTTTAAAGCTTTACCCCAGTGATGCCGCGTTTCGGCGAATGACCGAGAATTGTCCAGTTTTAGCGCTAAGAGCCGCTCGAAAAGTGGCAGACGCTCAGCGAGCTTAGCCTTGGCAGCATCAAGGGACTCAAGCTTGTTGAAGCGATACAGGCTTTCGATAGTCTCGAGGATGAGCCTCACCTCCACGTATGATACGGGCGTACCGCGAACCTCAAAATTAGAAAGATAAGTCTCTGGAGTACTGAAAGCGTCCGTGTCTATATCGTCTGGCCGCCATACGGCCAGGAGCGCAACCAGCACGGCCGGGGAAAAACGCGTCTTAGCTATAGATTCGAGCTTTGTACGCATGATGGTGGCCAGCACAAGAAGCGCCAGGCTTTCCTCCTCGATTAGCACACCTAGATGGGCGTCGAGCTGCTGATCAAGGGCCTGAGCTCGCGCTTCTGAAAGCCAGTCTTGAACTTTCAAACTGGCAAAAACCACATCGTGGAGTCGGATGATCGCAGGACGATCGGCCGCTCGCAGGCCTTGACCGCCAATCTTCATCATTCCTGGCATTCGAATGATGGATTTAAGGAAGCGGTAATCGCAGCTCGCTTGGCCCACCCAATCGAATACGGCCAGTTCTGTCGCAAGTAACGGCTTCAAACGGCCTAAAATCCGGTCAGCGAGTCGTTCGCGTCCATCGATAAGTTCGGCGATGCTGTCGCAATCCTCTCCGATCTCGCTCCACGGTACCCCTGAAGCTGCGGCTTTGTTTGCGAGAGCAAGGCTCAGAGGATGGCCTCCAACGACTTTCATCAAAGCCTGCAACACTGCATCGGGGCAGAGTTCGGACATGTCACGATCCAAGAGCTCCCGCGCCTCTGATGTACTTAGTGCGGGAATCGAAACATCACCCTGCGCACTTTCCCGCCGTGTCACCAGAATGTGTGTGCCCGAGATGCATAGGGGCTGTAGATCGGCAGGGGAAATGTTGGCTGGCAAATCGTCGATGACTAGGAGGCAGCGCTTAATCCGTAGCATGCCGGCAATGTTTAGATCCGCGCCGCCTCGCCACAAGCGCTTCGATGTGAGATCTGCTACTTGTGACAGCTCTGCACCTTCTACCCACATGGTTGTCTGGTAACGATCGCGTCTGCTGTTCACATAGGCCGCTGCCGCATCCGATTTACCACTCCCAGCGATGCCAGAAATAGTTACAACCGGACTTCCGCTCATCAAGGCCGCATCGATGGCATCATCGACGGTGATCAATGCAACCCTGCGAGGGTCTATCGCTGGTACCGTCAGCGTTGCTCGGTGCTCGTTCAGAACCCGGTCCAGGACAGGTAAGTGCTCTACCAGCGCGCGTACGGCCGCGTCGTCAAGCAGCAACTCGTCAACGATGACCTCGGCGATCCGACGTGCGTCGTAGTAGTGAATCGTCCGGCCGTGGAAGCCGGGCCAATCTTTCACTCGCGCCTTGGCAGCCTTTATATCCGCTGGTGTCGAGCGCTGCGATGAGACCAAGTAGACGTCACTGACCTCAGGATGCAGCTTTAGGACGTGAAGCACATCATTGGTGGGTTTTGCCCATCGCGCTTGAAAATAATCCTTCTCGATTGAATATTCGGCGGCGAGTTTGCCTGCATCGTCGACACTGTCTACTGTACCGCCGACGGGGTTGAGCTGGGCGTTAAGGCCGCGGTGAACCAGATTCGCGTCCAAATGATGGTCAAGAAACTTGGCACCGAAGCGTTCGAATATCGACCCTGGACCGATCAGTCCGATCCCTGTGATTAGCCGTTCGATGTGCTCGACTCGCTGCGCTTCATGCATGGAGAATCTCCGCCTGGTAATTTCTTGCCGACATACTAACCGAGCTAAAGAATCGGAATGCCGCTTCTTGTCATGGTGATTGTGGCAAGCCCGGTGCAACTGTACTCAAGGTGGTCGAGCAGCACTTGACGAGTACGATTGTGCAAAATCGCAGGTGTCCACATTCCATAAAATGTGGACGCCTGTAAGAGACAATCGCGGCAATAGTCAATCGATTTTGCTGGTAGAAAAATGTAAACCTCGGATGGGTATCTTCAGTCATCTTTCCGCTGAAATGACTGGGGGGCCACATTCATGAAGCTGAATGAATTTGGCTCAATATCTTTTCTAAGCAACAGTCTTTTATTGGAAACATATTTGCCGAGCCAATTTAGCTTTTCAACGACACGAGGATCATTTGAGTAGCTTTCTAGATCCTCACTAACTCGATTCATCACAGTTTGCTTCACAGACTCAATCGTGAGGGTGTCAGAGCCAATGATAAGCTTTCCACTTCTCTGCAAAACACTGAAAGGATTAACAAAATATGAGCTTTGTTCTACCTCGGATATAAAGGGGGGGGCAGTGAATAGTGAAATTAGGTTCTCGTCAATTTTTGATTGATCATGTTCCCAATCAAAAACTTGTTTTCCTATATCATGATCGAATTGGAGTCGCGGAAAAAATGCTTCTCTTGATTCAATTTCATGTGCGCGCTCTACGGCGGGTCCGAAAAAACCCAAATCGTCAATAAATACATCTCCAAGAGCCACGCCACCTCTTGCAAGAAATCCTTTGCTCATAAGCCTTAAAATTGTTTGCGATACATTATATGAAGCTATATAAGCAAGATTGACGTCATTCTTTCTATTATCTTCGATCCCATCCTTGTAATGGAAGAAAAAATATGCGCAATCCGAAAAACCAAAAACCTTTCTATCATAAACCACATGTGGTATGTCCAGTTGGCGCTTTGCTTGAATGGCTACTTCCTCATGAAATAGTCTATGGAGTTCATGTTTTTTTGAAAAATCAGTTATGTTTTTGTATCCAATGACATCCAAGAATATTGCGACCATTTTTTTATACGCCACGGACTTCTCCTTGCTGTTGGCAGACCCATATTGTCTATTTTAACCCAATGGCGATCACCTAAGCAGATAAGTGAGCAGCCTTTGGCGGCCGGCGAGAAAAAAACAAGCGGGCTTGAGCACATTGTTAAAGCCTGTTAGAAATCGACTGCCTTGGCCAATATCTCGGCTTCTAACGACAAAAGCCTATCCTGCAGTGGTTGTCGATTCGCGGGATGGTTTTCGTCGTAATTGGTAACAATCACATCAGACACATCGCCTGGGTCGCCAATTGCCGCGGATATGGCTTGATCTATTTCGGGCACAGATTCGTCCCAAAATACAACATCACATTCATAGTTGAAGTCTTTATCGAGACCAAAGGCGCGTCTTGTTATGTTGCTGCTCCCAATAATCCCAACAAGTGGGGTGTTTCCTTGTTTAGCCAAAAACACCTTTGCATGCCAACCCATGCTTGGAATCCGCTTCTGAACAGCCGAAAAGCATGAACATGTGTTCTGGGCTTGCAGTTGCGCAAAGAAAGTTGAGTACTGTGCTTTCCAACTGTATGAATACAGACCAAGTGCTGTGATTTTTAATGAGTTGCAACGCCGATGAGAAACTAAGTCAAAATCCGCTCCGGCTGAATATTTTCCATCGTCCTGAAAAAAACCACTACACAAGAGAGCATTGTCCACAAGGTCCGTTCTCAGCGTACCAAGAATGGCGGCTCGGAATTTGTTAACTGATCCTGTCTTTCGTAGAAATATCGCAACTCTTCTCATCAGTCCCAACTATAAGCAGGCGACATATGTAGGGTGATTTTACGCCACTTATGCCGCATAACGTTCCTTGTACATGCGTAACCCCATGAGCCAGTCGAACACCGCGGTAGACACACGATATGGGCTCAGAAGAAAAAGCGACAAGACCTACACGCAGATTACGAAGTAGTTGGCAGTGTGTCTATGGTTAGCTCTGGATTGATCCCCCTCCGTAAACGTCCGAGATTGGCCGATATCTGTCTGTCACCTCATGGGCTCGGATTCACTAGTTGCGGATGGCGAGCGGGGTCGCTAGGCGGGTGCCCATTTTCATTTTTAAGTTTTTGTTGACGATCCTGCTTCCTCTGTTAAGAATACAAATTCTTGCTAGTCGATCTTGAGATCGGCTGACACGGTAGAAAGCTGGTCTACTCAAATAAACAGCCACCCAACCTTCGCATCACCGCATCGCTTAACTACCCATCGGGATCCGTCCCATGCGGCGGTTCCCCTTTTTCAAGGAGAGTCGCTTCGTTGATCCATAACACTTATCCTCATGACCGCCACGTCTCATACGCTAGACGAGATGTAAACAAATACGCGTGAATGATCCGATTTATTGACAAAAAACTGAACAGAAGTGCTGTTTATGCAGCCTACTGCTTGTTTTATAAGGATAAATCGCAATGCTTGCTGTTTTAAGGTAGGCATAACCGTTCTGATTTGCCGCTGTAACCGTCTTGAATGAAAAAGGCCCGTCGCTTAAACGACGGGCCTTTTTTGTGAGGCAATTTCAGCGCGACCCCTATCACCTGTAGGAGCTGACGAGTGCAACGAGGCTGCGATCTTTTGACGTTGCTTCTGAAGATCAAAGATCGCAGCCTCGTTGCACTCGTCAGCTCCTACATGAGGAATTGTTTCAGTCGAGGATCAGGTGCGGCAAAAATCGACTTGAATCCTTGGTGATCAGACTATTGTCTTCACGCACACCAATCCCCGCTGCCTCATCGCCAATCACCCACGAGCCAATCAGCGTGTAGCTGTCGCCAAACTTCGGCAGCGGTGCGAACTCCTGCAGGATGAATGGCGCATCGGTGTAAGGCCCGTCCTCTTTGACGATCAGACCTTCCACTGTTTGCAGTTCGATGTTGGCACCTTCGCGGGAAAAGTACGGCTTGCGCACCCAGCCCTTCGGCACCGCACTCTGCGGATTCGGATCAAGGTGCGCAGCGAGCAGATTCGGATGTCCCTTGTGCAATTCCCACAGCAGCGGCAGGGCACCTTTGTTCGACAGAATCGCCTTCCACGCCGGTTCGAAAAACTGCGTATCGCATTCGGCGATCGCTGCGCCGAACGGCTCGTGGAAGATGAATTCCCAGGCGTGCAGCTTGAACAGGTGCGGGATCCAGCGATCCTGCAGATCGACGAAACGACCTTCAGCCGTCAGGCCAATGTCTTCGATATCGATGTGGCGTGATTCGATGCCGACCTTTTCCGCGATCAGCCGCAGGTAATCGGTGGTGCCTTTGTCCTCGACCGAATCCTTCATCGACGCAAAGTAGAACGGCCGCTTCAACTGCAACTCGGCGAAGGCCTGATGCAGCTTGGTGTCGATGCTGTTGAACTGGTCAGCATGTGGCGGCAGCGTGCCACGCTCGATGCACTGTTCCAGCCAGCCCCATTGAAAGGCTGCCGCTTCATAGAGGCTGGTCGGCGTGTCGTAGTTGAGCTCCAGCAGTTTCGCCGGCCCGTTGCCGCTGTAGGAAAAGTCCATGCGACCGTACAGATGCGGATGACCCTCGCGCCAGGAGGTTCGGATCATGTCGTAGTACGCCGCCGGGATACTCAGGCGATCGAGCAACTCCTCGCTGTTGACGACGCGATCCACCAGGTCCATGCACATCTCATGCAGTTCGGTGGTCGGGTCTTCCAGATCGTTTTCGATCTGCGCGAGGCTGAACTGGTAGTAGGCGCTTTCGTCCCAGTACGGTTCGTCGTCGATGGTGTGGAACAGGAAACCGAGGCTTTCGGCGGTGTGTTTCCAGTCGGGGCGCTCGGCGCAGTGGATTTTTTTCATGTCAACTGCTCGAGCGTCCGGAACTGCTGCCCCAGCCACCCCAACCGCTGCGGGCGCTGGACTGGCTGCCGAAACCGCCGCGCGAAGTCGACGACGCAACGTTCACCGGTTTGCTCTTGCTGCTCTCGTAATCCGATTGGCTGCGCGAGGTTGTGTCAGCTCGGCGGTACTGCGTTGAGGTGTTGTACGGCTGGCGCGTTTCGCGATCACGGTAAACGGTGCGTTCGGCGTTGTTGCTCATTGCGTTGCCGATCAGCCATCCGGTCAGCCAGCCATTGCCGCCGCCACCTGAGCCACCGGAATAGTGCGAGCCGCCGTGGCTGGCACTGCTGCTGGTGGTGGTGTCGCCCGCCGGCATTTGCGAATTGGCGATGGCATCGAGATCTTGCGGCGTCTCGGCATTGCCCGGCACTTTGAAGCCGCCGAGTTTCGGCACGAAACGGCCATCGGAATTTTTCTGACACCAGCCAGCGGCAAAGTCTGCGTCGCACTTGGCCTTGTCGTTGTAGGCCGGGGCGATGCGCCGGTGTTCGTTCAGGGCGGCGACGTAGGCGCTGGAGCAGAGATCGGCGGCCAATTCGGCGTCGACACACTGTTCAACGCTCTGGAAGTTGCGCGGCTGATCCAGCGCCGCTGCTTCACCGGAAATCGCCATCGCCACCGATGCGGCGAGGGACAATTGCACGTATTTGCTGCGTTTCATCGAGAGGCTTCCTGCCGGTCAGTGGGACGGGGTCATGCACGCGGCATTGAGCATGCCGACGCTGATCGCCACGGCAGCCACATAGATGCCGGCCGCCACTTCGCCGTTGGCGATGCGCTGGGAAGTGCCCTTGAGCACCAGCCCGGTCGCAACGAACGCCAACAGCTGCACGACGGCGGCGATGACCGCCCAGAGGACGAAGTCGAGCACGTTGACCGAGTAGGCGATCACGTTGCTCGCCGGAATCGCGAAACCGATGATCGCCCCGGACAGGGCAATGGCGGCGGCAGTGTTGCCGGCACGGATCAGCTCGAATTCCTTGTGCGCGGTGATGCGCGTGTAGACGAATTGAAACAGCATGAACAGCAACACGGCGCCGATCAGGTAGACGACAAAACCGACCAGCGCGGTTTTGTTCAGAGAAACGGCCAAGACTTCCAGCATGAAAAACTTCCTTTTTTAGATGGCGCTCAAATCAGTCGTGTACAGCGAGATGCCCAGCGAAGTGCTCAGGCTGACCGTGCCTTCTTCGTCCTGTTCGACGGAGAACAGCAGCAGTTCGCGGCGATCGGTCAGGCCGGTGTCGCGGGCATACAGCATGGCGTGGTGCTTGATGGTGTAGGACTCGTCCGGATTGACCACGTGTTCGGTCATTGGCACCAGTTCAGTCTGATGCAGTTCGGTGCCCCATTCGCGGGTGTATTCAACACCGTCGTGGTGGTAGGTCGGCAGACCGATCAGGCTGTTGGGGCCGGCCAGACGCTGCAGTTCGGCGTCACTGTTGACCGTCACATAGCTGATGTAATTGAACAGGGTGACCGACTCGACCTGATCATCGCCGGTGACGTGGATCTGCACCCAGAAATCCTCGTCGTTCATGTAATAGCGGTGCAGTTTGTTGGACTGGCCGAGATCGACCCAGCCGGCGCTCCACACCGCTTGATCGAATGGCACCCGCACCGAAGTCGAGCCTTCCAGCAGCAACGCCAGGGTCGTGTCGAAGCGCACGCCTTTGCCTTGTGCCATGCCCAGCGGACCGCTGGCGCCGGTGCTCGTTGGCGCAGCGGTCTGCCAATTGCTGGTGCCGAGCAAGTCTTTAAACCATCCCATGGGTACGTTCCTTGAAGCGGGTGGAGGTGTTCGGGTGTGAAAAAGTGGCGGTAGTGTACCGGGCGAAGCGGTGAACGAGCAGAGGCAATTACGCCGCAAAACCATGTGGGAGCGAGCCTGCTCGCGAATGGGTTGTGTCAGTCACTCGATTATTTGACTGTCACGACGCTTTCGCGAGCAGGCTCGCTCCCACAAGTTACCGTTCAGTCCTTACTGCGCGGACTTCTGCTTCAGGCGCTCAAGGATCGCATTGGCGCTGCCTTCGTTCGGCGTGATGCCGGCGTCGCGCAGTTTGCGTTCCAGGTCGTTGCCGGTGGAGGCATCGGCCAGTTCGTCCGCTGCGCTCAGCTCGGCAGCGCGTTGCTGCTGCTTGGCTTGCAGGCGGTTCAGGGTGCCGACCGCGGTTTCCAGTTTGCCGTTGGCGCCGCCGCTGGCAATCGAGGCGCTGACCTGGGCTTTCTGCACGCTGTCGCGGGCCTTGGCCATGTCCACTTGCTGGCGCAGGCTCTTGATCCGCGATTCGGCTTTGCTGATGTCTTTGCGCATGTTGTCGGCGTAGGCGCCGAATTCATCGCTGAGTTTCTTCTCGGCAGCAAGGTCGTTGGTCAGGGTCGAAATCGCTTCGGCCACTTCCAGCGCAAGGTCTTCGCGGCCGGCATTCAACGCGGCCACAGCCTTGGCTTCGAGGTCCTTGATCTTGGCGTCGTATTCGCTGACGCGGTCGGCGGCCAGTTTGTGCTTGGCCATGATCGTTACCAGTTCGCGGCGGGCATTGGACAGCGCGGTGTCCGCGTCGCGGATTTCCTGATCGAGGATGCGCAGGGCCTGCTGGTCGGCGATGGCTTCGCCGACTTCATTGGCGCCGCCGCGCAGTGCGGTGAACAACTTGCTCCAGATGGACTGAGTCATTGGATATTCCCTGTTGATTACTTGAAGAAGTGTTCGAAGGCTTCGCTGGCGCGCTGCACGTTGTCGACCAGGGTTTTCACCTCGGTGACGACGTTGGTCAGGCTCGAATCAGCACTGAGCGCGCCGAACATGTTGTAGACGGTCTGCCCGTTCGGCATCGATTCGATCCCGATCGAAGACAGCGGGAACATCTCGCGGCTGCGCAGCACGGCATCGTTGAACGCCTGGACATTGCTGATCGAATCGATGTCCACCAGCACGGTGTCGACGATGATCTGCTGGCCGGCCAGGGCGATGTGAATCGGCAGGCCGCCGAATTCGTTCATTTCCAGCTTGATGCTCGGCTCGGAGCTCTGGATCAGGGACAGCGAAATCTCTTGGGAAGCCACCTCGTCCAGCGCCTTGAGGGCATTGAAGAGGCTGTCGATGGTCCAGTTGTTGCCTGCGCTCATGTATTTCTCCGACATGAAAGAGCCAGCCAGAATCGGTTGGCGTAGCTGTTGCTCCATTTGCTTGAGCAAGCTTCGGTTTTCCGGAAGCACCCAAGTTTCGTGTTTCACATAACCGGCGGCGGCCAGGCCTGCGCGCATCTGCTTCATGTAGAAGCTCGACGGTTTTTTCGCTGACGTCTTGCCACGCTCGCCCTTGGGGCTGGCTGCGGCAGGCGTCGGAGTGCGGCTTGTCATGGCTGGAATCCGGTTATGAGCGTCTCACGCGTGGGCCACACTACAACCAATGCAAAGTGCCATCAATGACTCACGCGTGAGATTTTCATGACAGACGCAAAAAGGCCCGCAACGTGGCGGGCCAGTAGATTGCGCAGTTGTTGCTAGGCGTTGCTGCTCAGGAACTCGTCAGTGGATACCACGCTGGCATAGGCGAAACCCAGCGCCGCCATGAAGGCTGCGTGCACATGAGCGGCCGGCACCGTCAGGCCATTGAATTCCAGATCACGGCTGGCGCAGGCATCGTGAATCACCGTGACCGCATACCCCATGTCCGCCGCCGCGCGGGTGATGCCATCGACGCACATATGGCTCATGCTGCCGACCACCACCAGGTCGGTGATGCCGTGTTCGTCTAGTACTGCTTTCAGTTCGGTTTCACGGAACGAGTTGACGAAGTGCTTGAGCACCACCGGCTCGTCGGCGCGGTTGAGCACTTTCGGATGCAGTTTCGCGCCCTCGGAGCCGGGAGTGAAAAACGGCGCGTCTTCGGAGGTGAATTCATGCCGAATGTGCACCACCGGATCGCCCGTTTCGCGAAAGGCTGCGATCAGCCGTGCGGCGTTGTCGGCAGCGGCGTCGGCGCCGACCAGCGGCCACTTGCCTTGGGGGAAGTAGTCGTTCTGGATATCGACTACGATGAGCGCTTGCTTGGCCATGGGATTGTCCTCGAGACGGTGATTGGGTGTGGCCTCAGTATTGACGCTGGCCGAGGATTCGAGGATTGGCCGCACCGACAATAGGCAGGGGAAAACTGACAATGGCTGCACAAAGAGCCGCCACCGCTGAACTGGGCGTGCTGATTTACCCCGGCGCGCAACTGGCGGCGGTGCACGGTCTGACAGATCTGTTCGCCGTGGCCAATCGCATCGCTGCCGAGTATCAGGCTGTGCAATTGCCCGTGCTGCGGGTCAGTCACTGGCAGGTTGAGGGCGAGCAGCTGCCGACGCGGGTCTATGACAGTCATCCGGGCGACGAGGACGGTTTGCTCGCCGTGCTGATTCCGCCGTCCCTCGGCGGGTTCGATGCGGCGCAGATGACTGCGAGTCTTGCGCAATGGCTGCGCGATCAGCATGCGCGCGGCGCAACCCTTGGTGGTGTTTGTGTGGGCTCGTTGATGCTCGCCGAAAGCGGCTTGCTCGACGGTCGCAGCGCCACCACGCACTGGACCTCGGCCCAGGCTTTTGCCGAGCGTTACCCGAAGATCAAACTCAAGGCCGACACGCCGATTGTCGACGACGGTGACCTGATCACCACGGCCGGGCTGATGGCATGGTCGGAATTGGGGTTGCGCCTGGTCGATCGCTTGCTCGGCCCGAGCATCGCCACCGCGACCGCGCGTTTTCTGGTGATGGAACACAGCGACAGCGCCAGTGAATGCGGAAGCAATTTCGCACCGATCCTCAGCCATGGCGACGCGGCGATTCTCAAGGTCCAGCACTGGCTGCAAAGCACCGGGGCGACGGATGTTTCGCTGACGGCAATGGCCGAGCGTGCGGGACTTGAAGAGCGTACTTTCCTGCGCCGATTCCGCGCCGCGACAGGCTTGAAACCGACCGAGTATTGCCAGCACTTGCGGGTCGGCAAGGCGCGGGAAATGCTCGAGTTCACCAATGGCACGATCGACCACATTGCCTGGACGGTGGGCTATCAGGATCCGGGCGCGTTTCGTGCGATCTTCAAGAAGATTACCGGGCTTGGGCCGAGTGAGTACCGGGGGCGGTTTGGTGTGAATCCCGCTCCCAGAACGACGATGAACTAATGTGGGAGCGAGCCTGCTCGCGAAGGCGCTGGATCTACAGAATTGTAGTCGGCTGACACTACGCTTTCGAGAGCAGGCTCGCTCCCACAATGATCGCGGCGAGGGTGAGAGATCGTGCAATTTGCCGGAGTTTTGCGCGGTGTCGTGCAGTTTGAAACAGGCGTGATGCCAGCACAGTCACGGCAAGCTCCCGATTATCGGGCGGTTCGTGGGGATCGTTGATTGGCCTGATCTCTGCAATTTCCTTTGAGAACCCATCGACTGATAAAAGGGGAACGCATGACCCCGACACCCAGCAACAAAATCGTCGTGGCCCATTCGGTGCGTGCCGAGGCGCCGCAACATGAAGTCGAGACCAACAAGGCCCTGGCGCGTTGGCTGGCGCAGATTCTCGGCTGCAAATTCGGCGGCAGTTTCGATCCGGCCAAACATCAGGGCCGCGAGCTGTATCTGCTGCCAACGCAAACCATCGTCGGCGCCGCCCACGCGCAAGCGCTGGGCATCAAAGGCCCCGATGACTTGTGGGGCGGTTACGTCGAATACGATTTCATCTGCACCAAAGCCATCAGCCACGGTTTGCGCAGTCATCTGGCGCACGCGCCGCAGGGCTGGTCGCCGCTGTTTTCGGAGCGGGTGCGCAACGTTGTGCTCGACGGTCTCAGCGTATTCGCCCTGGAAGATGCGCGGCCCGCCGCCGAGCATCTGTTGTACGCCGGGCCGATTCGCTTGAAGCCGATTCACGCTTGCGCCGGTCGCGGTCAGGAAGTGATCAAAAGCCTCGATGCGTTCGATGAAATCCTCGCTCGTCCCGAAGCGCAAAGCCTGTTCAGCGACGGCGTAGTGCTGGAGCAGGACTTGAGCAACGTCGTCACCCACAGCGTCGGCCAGTCGTTCATCGGCGGCAAAGTGTTGAGCTATTGCGGTGATCAATACTTGACCGAGGACGGTCAGGGCGAAGAGGTCTACGGCGGCTCGAATCTGCTGGTGGTGCAGGGCGGCTATGACCAATTGCTCGCGCTGGATCTGCCTGATGATGTGCGTCTGGCCATCGAGCAGGCGCAGGTCTTCGACAGTGCCGCCAACGAAGCTTACCCGCGCTTCTTCGCCTCGCGGCGCAATTACGATATCGCCCAAGGCCTCGACGCCAGCGGCAACCCGCGCAGCGGCGTGCTCGAACAATCCTGGCGCATGGGCGGTGCCAGCAGCGCCGAAGTGGCGGCGCTGCAAAGCTTCGTCAACGATCCACAGATGCGCGCGATTCGCGTGTCGTCGGTGGAAACCTATACCGATCAGGCGCTGCCGGCGGACGCCATCGAGGTCTATCGCGGTCCGGCTGAAAACAGCGCGTTTCTTCTCAAATATGTGACGGTCCAATCCTATGACGGCTAGAAGCGAAAGCATTCAAATCGACATTGATGATGAACAGATGAGCGGGACCTTTCTCAGTCCCAAATCGAAAGTCCCGGGGTGTTGTTCGTGCACGGTTGGGGCGGCAGTCAGGAGCGTGATCTCGAGCGGGCCAAAGGCATCGCGGGCCTGGGTTGCGTATGCCTGACCTTCGACCTGCGCGGGCATACCGGCGGCACCGGAATTCCGCTGACCCGGGTGACCCGTGAAGACAATCTGCGTGATTTGCTGGCGGCCTACGATCGCCTGCTGGCGCACCCGGCCCTCGACACTTCGGCGATCGCCGTGGTCGGCACCAGTTATGGCGGTTATCTGGCCTCGATCCTGACGTCACTGCGCCCGGTGCGCTGGCTGGCGCTGCGCGTGCCGGCGCTGTACCGCGACGAGCAATGGCACACGCCCAAACGCGATCTGGACAAGGCCGACCTGCGCGATTATCGCAATACGCTAGTGCGCGCCGACAGCAATCGCGCCCTGCATGCCTGTTCGCAATTCACGGGCGACGTGCTGTTGGTGGAATCGGAAACCGACGACTTCGTGCCCCACGCGACGATCATGAGTTACCGCGCCGCCTGTCAGCAGACTCACTCATTGACCCATCGGATTATTGATGGCGCCGATCATGCATTGAGTGATCCGGTGTCGCAGCAGGCCTACACCTCGATCCTGGTGGACTGGATTACCGAGATGGTGGTGGGGGAGCGGTTGAGCATTATCCAATCCAGATGATTCTGTCGCATGTACCGGCCCCTTCGCGAGCAGGCTCGCTCCCACAGGTTGAACGCATTTCAAATGTAGGAGCTGCCGAAGGCTGCGATCTTTTGATGTTGATTCTAATGTGTGGGTTTCTTCTCGATCCGCAGCGCCTTGGCCTTGGCCTCCACCACCAGATACATCACCACCGTGATCAACAGCGGCAGCAGAAAATAAATCGCCCGATACGCCAGCAATCCCGCGACCAGACTGCCGCGCGATGCCTCATGCTGCAGCAACGCCACGAACACCGCCTCCAGCACACCCAGCCCCGCCGGAATGTGCGTAATGACCCCGGCAATCGCGCTGATCAACAGCACCCCAAGCACCAGCGGATAATCCAGTTTGCTCGGCAGCAGAGTGAAGATCACCGCCGCCATCAGCGACCAGTTCAACGCGCCCAAGAGCAATTGCAGCACCGCCATGCGCAGCGACGGCAGGTTGATTTCCACGCCGCGTATCGACCACTCGCGGCGCTTGGAGAACTGACACGCCGCCAGATAGCCGGCACTGACCAACAGCAATAACACCCCGACCAGTTGCAAGGCCGAACTGCTGAGTTTCCAGCCCGGCGGCATAGTCACCAGACCGCTGCTGAATACTACGCCAGCGATGGTCATGTAGCCGAACCAGTTGGTTGCCAGGCTCAGGCCGAGAATCTTGGCAATGTTGCCTTTGCTCACGCCCAGCCGCGAATACAGGCGATAGCGCATGGCGATGCCGCCGACCCAGGCGCTAAGGTTGAGATTGAAGGCGTAGCTGATGATGCCCACCGGCAGGATCTGCTTCCAGGTCAGGTCTTGCCGAATGTAAGTGCGGCCGATCAGGTCGAAACTGGCGTACACCAGAAAGCTCAGCAACGTCAGGCTGGCGGCGATGATCAGCGTGCGCACCTTGAAATCGGCGAGGGTCTCCAGCACCTCGGCCCATTCGATGCGGGTGGCGAACATCGTCAGGAGGACGATCAGCGCGAGGAAAAACAGGATGGTCAGCGGACGTTTCCAGCGGCTCCATTTCGACGGCGCCGCTTGTGTCGAATGGCTATCGGAGTGCACTTCGGAATGACTCATGGACGCGCACCTCGGAAAGGCTTCAGACGCGGTTTATGCGCCGGCAGCCAACCGGCCATGGCCGGGAAGTGCCGCAGGAAGTGGAACACCAGAAAGCCCACGGTCATGTGCCAGATGCGCCCGCGCGGCAACAGCTTGGCGTCCATGGCTTTGCAGTGGTTCTGGCTGAGATCTTCGAGGCGTTCGTACAGGTGCTGATTGAACGCGCGGTCGCGGATCAGTACGTTGGCTTCCAGATTCAGCGACAGGCTCAGCGGGTCGAGATTGCTTGAGCCCACGGTGCTCCAGTCATCGTCGACCAGCGCGACTTTGCCGTGCAGCGGGCGTTGGCAGTATTCGTGAATCTGCACGCCGGCACGCAGCAGATAATCGTAGGTCATGCGCGCCGCCAGTTTCGCCACGAGCATGTCCGGCTGGCCTTGCAGGATCAGCCGCACCTCGACGCCACGGCGGGCGGCGTTGCGGATTTCACGCAGCAGCCGGTAACCGGGAAAGAAGTAGGCGTTGGCGATGATCACCCGGCGCTTGGCCTTGCGCAGTACTTGCAGATACACGTCTTCGATATCGGTGTTGTGTTGATCGTTATCGCGGAACACCAGGCGCACCTGGCCGTCGTGATCGGTGAAGGCCATTTCCTCCAGGCGCTGGCGCCGGCGCTGCCACCAGAACCGCGCGCGCCCGGGACGACCGCTTTGCAGCAGGGCGAAGTGATGGATATCGGCGACCACCGGGCCTTGGATCTCCACCGAGTAATCCTGCTTGGCTTCAGGGCCGAAGTCGGCCAGGTGATCGCCGGAAAAGTTGATCCCGCCAATGAACGCGATCAAGCCGTCGACCACCACGATCTTGCGGTGCAAGCGGCGGAACCAGTTGGTGCGGATGCCCAAATGCTTCGGCGCCGGATCGAAGATTTGCAGATGCACGCCGGCATCGCTCAAGGCCGACAGATAGCCGGTGCTCAGCTCGCCACAGCCGAAGCCGTCGAGGCTGACCGTGGTGCGCACGCCGCGCTGGGCGGCTTCGATGAGGATTTGCTGCAACTCGGCGCCGACCTTGTCTTCGAAGACGATGAAGGTCTCCAGCAGGATCTCGCTCTTGGCTGCGCGCATCGCTTCGAATACCCGGGGGAAATATTCCTCGCCGTTCTCCAGCAGCTCTACGCGGTTATTGCTGTGCCATTGATACTCGACGTCCACGTGGCCGGGCTCGCGCACCGGCGGGTTCAGCGGGACCGGGTCGACGGCGGATTTTTCCAGTGGCGCACTGTTCATAGTTCAATCTCCACCGATAACGGTGCGTGGTCGGAAAGGTGGGACCAGGGCCGGTTGGTCAAAACTTTCGGCCGGCTGGCCTTGAGGTTGCGTACGTAGATGCGGTCGAGTCGTAGCGCTGGCAGCCGCGCGGGAAAGCTGCGCGCCGGCTTGCCGTACTGCTCGGCGAACACTTCGCGCAGGCCACAGGGCTTGAGCTGCGCGTCGGCGCGCTGGCGCCAGTCATTGAAATCGCCAGCGACGATCACCGGGGCATCAGCGGGCAGTTCGGCGAGACGTTGCATCAGCAGATCCAGTTGCGCATTGCGGTGGCTCTCGCGCAGGCCCAGATGCACGCAGATCGCGTGCACTTCGGTGCCGTCGCCAGGCAGGCGCAGCACGCAATGCAGCAGGCCACGGTTTTCATGGCCGCTGATCGACACGTCGAGGTTGTCGTGGCGGATGATCTGGAATTTCGACAGCAGCGCATTGCCGTGGTCGCCCGCCGGGTACACGGCATTGCGCCCGTAGGCGAATTGCGGCCAGAGGCTGTCGGCGAGGAATTCGTATTGCGGCATCGTCGGCCAGTTGTCGTAGCGTTTCGGATGCTGCTCGTGCGTGCCGTGGACTTCCTGCAGAAACACCACGTCGGCGGCGACGCTGCGCACTGCTTCACGCAGCTCCGGCAGAATGAAACGCCGGTTCAGCGCGGTGAAGCCCTTGTGGGTGTTGACAGTCAGTACGGTGAAGGTGCGCACCGAGGGCGCAACCACGGAGCCTTCGTCGGTGAAACCGACCGGTTCGGGAATGCTCATGACAGAACTCCTTCTGCGGCGACTTGCCCGGGAGTTGTGGCGAGGTCTTTGTCGAGGTCCAAGCGCTGCAACAAGTTGCGTGCGTCGTAGGGCGCGCGGACTTTGATGTCGTTGTCGAAGTAGCAGAACACTTCGCGGGATTTGCGCGCGCGGGGTTTCAGGCGTGGGGCTATCAGGTGGGCGTCCTCTGGCTGTTTACCGTGATGCCAGGCGTCGATGCGCTCTGCCCAGCGCTTGAGCGCTTGTTCGGAATAACCGCTGGCGTAGAGCTCTTCGGCGCCGTGCAGGCGCAGATAGACGAAGTCGCTGGTGAGGTCTTCGCGGTACGGCCATTTGCCGGCGGTGTCGGCAATGACCAGCGCGGTGTTATGGCGCTTGAGCAGGCGCACGAACTCCGGGTCGATAAAGCTCTCGTGACGGATTTCCACGGCATGGCGCAGCGGTTTCTTGCGCCAGGCTTTGACGCTGGCGTTGCCGGGCAGATGCGAGTCGTGCTGGCGGGCGAGGGCGGCTGCGGCTTGGGTATCGTGGGGCAGTTGCGCGAGAAAGTGATCGAAGCGCTCGGCGTCGAATTTGAAATTCGGCGGAAACTGCCAAAGGATCGGCCCGAGTTTTTCCTTCAGTTCCAGAACGCCCGAGGCGAAGAAATTCGCCAGCGGTTTTTCGATTTCGCGCAAGCGGCGCACGTGGGTGATGAAGCGCGGCGCCTTGACGCTGAAGACGAAGTCATCGGGGGTTTCGGCGTACCACTGGGCGTAACGTTCGGGTCGTTGCAGGGCGTAGAACGATCCATTGATTTCAATGCTGTTGACCGCGCGGGAGGCGAACTGCAATTCGCGCTTCTGCGCCAGTCCCTTCGGGTAGAAATCCCCGCGCCACGGGGCGTAGCGCCAGCCTGAAATACCGATGTGAATCGTCGCCATCCCATCCTCCCGTAGAAAGTCCTCGTGTTGCCGATGTTCTGTGATGACTGCGGCGGGGGCGGGAAAGTTTCGGTGGCGTTACGGACGGTCGCGGGTGAAGCGAAGATCAAGAGCTTACCCCCTCACCCCAACCCTCTCCCCCAAGGGGGCGAGGGGGAAGGGAGCAGATCTTCATGCCTCCTGAAATCGCGTACGACTGTGAAGGGAGCAGATTTTCATGGTTTTCAGGACTTGAGTTCGACTCAAGACGTGCAGTTGGTGATTTTGGTCATGCAACTCGGTCGGCTCCCTCTCCTGGGGGAGAGGGCTGGGGTGAGGGGGCTCTTGAACTTGCCGCGCAATTACCGATCAGTTCCTTACCAGGGTCAGCCACGGGAGATCGGAGCTTTGCGCAATTTCAGGATCGCCATTCTGCTGGGAGCGCTGCTGTGCTTGGGCGTCAACACATCGCAAGCCGTCGCGCTACCGGGCGTTCCGGCTGCCGCCGACACGGCAGAGAAACCCGCCGAACCGGAACCGCTGGTGCAGGGTGGTCTGCTCGGGGCGATCAGTACGAGCATCGACGATGTGCAGGAAAAACTCGATCTCAACGAACACCTGGTCGATGCCTGGCGGCTGCGCGCCGACCGCGCGGCGGATGAGGTCGATCGGCTGGTCAAGCAACCGTCGAATCGCTCGGGCTGGAGCGTGGCAGGGGATTTCCTCACGCTGTCGGGAGTCTGGCTGGGCAGTTTCGCCCTGCTCACCGTGCTCGGCAGTCTGTTGGCCAAGCGTCTGCGTGAGGGCCGCTGGTTGCGCACCCGCCAGCGCAGTCAGGATCTGCTCGGCTACGTGCTGCCGTACACCGTGCCGGCGCTGATCTGCCTGCCTTTGACGCTGTATGTCAGCCATTTTCTGCAAGCTTCGGTGGGCCGTGCGCTGGCGCTGTGTCTGGCCTATGCCACCAGCAGCGGTATCTTCTCCACATCGATGTTGTTGTGCGTGGTGGTGATGTTCAACGTCGGGCACAAGCGCGCCGCCGCGCGAATCATCCGTGAATACTGCCCGCGCCCGCTGTTCCTCATCGGCTTTCTCGCCGCGCTCAGCGATGCCCTGACCAGCCCGCAGATCGCCCGGCAACTGGGCGGCAATATCACCAGCAGCATCGCCGTGTTCACCGGGCTGATCGCCTCGGTGATTTTCGGTTTGCTGGTGATTCGCCTGCGCCGGCCCGTGGCGCATCTGATCCGCAATCGCCCGCTCAGTCAGCGTTTGAAACAACCGTCGCTGCAGGAGTCGCTGCGGATATTTTCCGGGCTGTGGTATTGGCCGATCGTGCTGATGGTGCTGGTCTCGGCAGTCAGCCTGATCGGCATCGGCGAGGACAATCAGAAAGCCCTGCGCTGTGCCTTGTTCACCACCGTGCTGCTGATCGCCACGGTGTTTCTCAGCACGGTGTTGCAGCACCTGTTCAAGTCGCGCAAAGCCGAAGCGATCCAGCGCAGCAGTGCCTACAAGGAACGCTTTCTCAGCCTGTTGCATGCGTTGCTGCGCATCGTCATGGCGATTGTGTTCATCGATATTCTCGGGCGGATCTGGGGCGTGTCGTTGCTCGATTTCGCCCAGAGCAGCACCGTCGGTCGAGCGATCAGCAACGCCTTGAGCAGCATCGGCCTGATCTTCCTGGTGACGTGGCTGCTGTGGGTGGTGCTCGACACGGCGATTCAGGAAGCGCTGAAACCGCCGCTGAGCAAACGCGCGGCACGCCAGCCGAGCACGCGGGTGAAAACCATCCTGCCGCTGCTGCGCAACGCGATCAAAATCATCCTCGTGGTGATCTGCGCGATTACCACCATGGCCAACCTCGGCATCAACGTCGCGCCGCTACTAGCCGGTGCGGGCGTGGTCGGTCTGGCGATCGGTTTCGGTTCGCAGCAACTGGTGCAGGACGTCATCACCGGGTTGTTCATCATCATCGAAGACACCCTGTCGATCGGCGACTGGGTGGTGCTCGATTCCGGCCACGCCGGCACCGTGGAAGGTTTGACCATCCGCACCTTGCGCCTGCGCGACGGCAAGGGTTTTGTGCACTCGGTGCCGTTCGGCCAGATCAAGGCTGTGACCAACCAATCACGCCAGTTCGCCTTCGCATTTTTCTCGGTGCAGTTCACCTACGACACCGATGTCGACAAAGCCATTGAGCTGATTCGCGAGGCCGGTGATTCGATCCGCGAAGACCCGTTCCTCAAGTACAACCTGCAAGGGCCGCTGGATGTGTTTGGCGTGGACAAAATGGACTTGAACGGCGTGGTGTTGACGGCGCAATTTCGCACGGTGTCAGGTGGGCAATATGCGGTGAGCCGCGCGTTCAACCAGCGCTTGAAGAAGCTTGTGGATAACACACCCAATGTGCATTTTGCGCAGACTTATCCACAGCAGGTTCTGTTGCCAAAGCGACAGGAGGAGGGGGCGGTGGTTGCGGGTGAGGTGCCGCAGGAGTCGCGGACCTGACGCCTGTTTGTGTAGAGACAGGGCCGGCGCTTTCGCGAGCAGGCTCGCTCCCACAGGGGCAATGGGATTGGACTGTGGGAGCGAGCCTGCTCGCGAAGACGCCGGTGCGAACACTCTCAATGCCGGATCAGCTTGGCATGCAGTTGTCCCATGGCTATCGGATCCAGCTCTACCCAAACCTGCTGCTTGCCGGCAATCACCGCGGCCACCGGCACCCCATCGCGATACACCAGCCGATTGCTCACCAGCGCCGGCACTTTCACCCCGGGCAACAACGTTCCGGCCAGATTCAATGGATCAACCCCACACACCGCCACCAGGCTGCCGTCCTGCGGGCGGCGGCGTACTTCGCGCAGCAAGGGAATGGCTTCGGGCAAGGCAAACTGCTCGCCAGCCAGACCACTGACAAACCGCCCGCCACGAATCTCGCCCCGCGCCTCCAGACGATGAAAGGTGCGCAGCAATTCCCGCCAGCTCGGCAACCAGTCCGCTTCGCGTTCCAGCAGACGCCAGAACACCACGCCGTAGCGGCGCAGCAGGGTCATGGCGACATGTTCGAGTGTCTCGGCGGCATCGGCTGACGAACCCCGTCGCAGCAATGCCCAGCGCCCGGCATCGTCCATGCCACCGATAAAAGCGCCGCGCCCGCGTCGGCTACTGCGCTGCTGGCGCTTGCTTGCAGGAGTGATCAACGCGCGCAGGCCGGCGAAGCTGTCGGCGTTCACCAAACCTGCGGCGACCAGTTCCTGCAGGGCGATTTCCAGTTCGCTGCGCAGCAGGCGCGCTTCATGAATCAACTCATCGAAAAACAGCGCGCCATGCTGACTCAGCGCCTCGAAGACTTTCTGCGTTTTCGGCGATAACTCACTCACTGGCGTCTGCTCAGCCAACGCACTCCACAAACCCACTTGGCTACGCGGCAGCAGCACAATCGGTGTACTGCGCAATGCCGAGCCGCTGACCTTCTGCCGCGCGCTGATGCGCGTCCACACCAGTTTGCCGTTGCGGCACAGTTCATCCAGCCAGCTCGGCGAATAGTCCTTGAGGCGGGCCGGCAGGATGTCGCTGTCCCACGCCGAAGCTGCCGCCGGGTAGCCTTCGAACTGGCCGACAATCGCCGGCAACACCGCACTGCCCTGGCCTTGGGTGGCCGGCGTCAGATGCTGCCAGTCGAACAGAAAACGCATGAAATCCTGCAATGCCACCGGTTCGATTTCCCGGCGCAGGCGCTTGACCGTGTAGCGATGGATACGCGCCAGCAGATGGCGTTCGCACCATTCTTCAATCGTGCTTTTCGGCGTGAACTGGCCGCGCAAGACGTAGCCTTCACGCTCCAGTCGGGCGAGGGCCTGACTCACTTGCGCGGCGGGCAGGGCGAGCGGCTCGGCAATGGCGGGCAACGGGATTGGCCCAAAGGCGCCGAGGCGGGCGCGGATCACTTCGACCAGCGCCTCATCGAATGCCCACGTGTCGTCGAAGCCGGGCAGCACCACCGCCTCAGTCAGCAACGTGGCCTGTGGATAAAGTGCTTGCAGGCAACTCAACCGTTCGCGGGCCAGCCATAACTGATGCTCGGCGTCGATCTGCAACCGGCAGGCGCGGCCGCTGGCCATCAGCGTTTGCAGCCAGTCCGGCCAACCCGCGTTGGCGCGCGCTTCGGCGTCACTGATGCAGGCGAGGCTCATCAGCGCTTCATGCATCTCATCCAGGGAGTTGGGCGACGGCCAGGCTTCTTCGCGCACCGCCGTGATCGCGTCGGCGTCCAGCGCGCCGAGATCATCGGTCGACTGCGGATCGCTCCAGCGTCGATTGATCACCGCTTGCGTGCGGCGTTCCTCCAGCGGCGCATCGTCGAGAAACGTGTACGGCCGGGCGCTGAGGATTTCTGCCGCCAGCGGCGACGGCGCCGGCAAATCCCGGGCGATCAGGCGCACCTCGCCACGCTCCATGCGCCGCAGCAGGGTCAGCCAGCCTTCGCTGTCCATCGCTTCGTGCAGGCAATCGTCGAGGGTCTGTTCCACTAACGGATGTTCGGGGACTTCGCGCTCGCCGGCGAGGTTTTCCAGGCAGGCGATCTGGTCGGGAAACACACTGGCGATGAGGTCTTCGCTTTTCATCCGTTGCAGTTGCGGAGCGACTTTGCGCCCGCCGGTAAAACGCGGCAACGCCAGCGCCACCCCGGCATTCCAGCGCCAGCGCACGCCAAACAAGGGCGCATCGAGCACGGCTTGAATAAGGGTGTGTTCGGCGCTGTTGCTGTGCAGGTAACGCCAGACTTCGTCGAGCTCGAAGCTGTGACTGGTGGACAGCGACAGCACGATCGCGTCTTCGCTGGCGGCGGCCTGCAACTCGAAGTTGAAGGTGCGGCAGAAACGCTTGCGCAAGGCCAGGCCCCAAGCGCGGTTGATGCGGCTGCCGAACGGCGTGTGAATGATCAGTTGGGTGCCGCCGGACTCGTCGAAAAACCGCTCCATCAACAGCGTGTCCTGCGAGGGCAGGGCGCCGAGGGTTTGCCGCGCGCGGGCGAGATATTCGACCAGTTGCTCGGCGCTGGCGAGGTTGAGGCCGAGTGTGGTGGTCAGCCAGTCGAGCGCCGGTTGCAGATTCCCGGGCCTGGCGCTGAGCAATTCGTCCAACTGCGCTTGCAGGCGCGCGACGGCCGCCGACAGTTCATCACTGCGCCCCGGCGCTTCGCCGAGCCAGAACGGAATGGTCGGCGGCATGCCCTGCGCATCCTCGACCCGCACCTTGCCGCTTTCTACCCGCAGGATGCGGTACGAGGTATTGCCGAGCTGGAACACATCGCCGGCGATACTTTCCACGGCGAAATCTTCGTTGACGCTGCCGATGTTCAAGCCCTGGGGTTCTAGCAATACGCTGTAGTCGGCGTTGTCCGGAATGGTGCCGCCGCTGGTCACGGCGGTCAGTTGCGCGCCCCGCCGGCCACGCAAGGTGCGGCTGACGGCGTCGCGGTGCAGGTAGGCGCTGCGGATGCCCTGGCGACCGTTGTAGCCCTCGGCGAGCATGCTCAGCAGGGCCTGATAGTGTTTTTCGTCGAGATCGCGATAGGGCCAGGCTCGGCGGAACATCGCAAGCAACGCGTCCTCCGACCATTCCTGGCAACTGACCTCGGCAATGATCTGCTGCGCCAGCACATCCAGCGGTTTTTCCGGAATGTGCAGCGTATCGAGCTCGCCCCGGCGCACGCAGTCGAGCAGGGCGGCGCACTCGATCAGGTCGTCGCGGGTGGTGGCGAACAAACGGCCCTTGGGCGTGCCGCCGACCTGGTGTCCGGAGCGACCGACTCGTTGCAGAAACGCAGCAATCGAACGCGGTGAACTGATCTGGCAGACCAGGTCGACTTCACCGATATCGATGCCCAGCTCCAGTGATGCAGTGGCGATCAGCACTTGCAGCTCGCCGCGTTTGAGGCGCTGTTCCGCATCGAGGCGAAACTCTTTGGCCAGGCTGCCGTGGTGCGCCGCCACGGCCTGCTTGCCGAGGCGCTCGCTCAGATGCCGGCTAAGGCGTTCGGCAAGGCGTCGGGTGTTGACGAAAATCAGCGTGGTGCGATGCTCGCGGGCGAGTTCGGCGAGGCGCTCGTACACCAGTTCCCAGACATCGTTGGCCATCACTGCAGACAACGGCACCGGCGGCACTTCGATACCCAGGTCTCGTGGGCGGGCGTGGCCAATGTCGACGATTTCGCAGGGGCAATCGTGACCGACCAGAAACCGCGCCACGGCTTCTACCGGCTTCTGCGTGGCGGACAGGCCGATGCGGGTCAGCGGTTCGGCGCACAACGCTTGCAGCCGTTCAAGGCTCAAGGACAGATGACTGCCGCGCTTGCCGGCGGCCATGGCGTGGATTTCGTCAATGATCACCGTGCGCGTGGTGCCGAGCATCCTGCGCCCGGATTCCGAGCCAAGCAGCACGTACAGCGATTCCGGGGTGGTGACCAGAATATGCGGCGCGCTCTTGCGCATCGCGGCGCGGTCTTTTTGCGGCGTGTCGCCAGTGCGTACGGCGGTAGTGATGGTCAGCTCCGGCAGGCCCATCTCGCGCAATTGCGCGGTAATGCCGGCGAGCGGATTCTGCAGGTTGATCTGGATGTCGTTGGACAGTGCCTTCAACGGCGAGACATAGACCACCAGGGTTTCGGCGGGCAGACCGTCGGGGTGTTCCAGACCGCGATGGACAAGCTCATCGAGCACGGCGAGGAACGCGGTCAGGGTTTTCCCCGAGCCAGTGGGCGCGGCGATCAGCGTCGACCGACGCTGGCGAATCAACGGCCACGCACGGGCCTGAGCGGCGGTGACCGCCGGGAAAGTCTTGTTGAACCAGGCGCTGACGGCGGGGTGAAAACCGGCCAGCGCGCTGTTGGCGGGGAGGGGCAGATTCATGACTGAAGTTATGCGGGCGGGGGCGGGAAGATGCAAGTACCGTTCGGAGCCCTTCGCGAGCAGGCTCGCTCCCACCCTGGAATGCGGTCCCCTGTGGGAGCGAGCCTGCTCGCGAAGGGGCCGGCCAGGACGGCGCAAATTCGCGGATCTACACTTTACGGATGACGGTTGCGCACTAAACCCGCAAAATGCAACGATTCCGGCAATTATCGACGACGGTTCCACAAGAACCGTCGCTAAAGCCATCGTTCCAATCAGACTGGGCCTGCTGACTCTATGCGAATGCGCCTTATGTTACTGGGCGGCGGAAATGCCCTTGGGCAGGCGCTGATTCGCCTCGGTGCGGAAGAAGACATCGGTTTCCTCGCCCCCCGCCCGCCCGAAAACGGCTGGGATGCCGCGAGCCTCACCCAACTGCTCGACGACACCCGTCCCGATGCGTTGATCAACCTCGCCTACTATTTCGACTGGTTCCAGGCCGAGAGCGTCAGCGAAAGCCGCATGAGCGGCCAGGAACGCGCCATCGAGCGTCTGGCCGAGCTGTGCCAGCACCACAACATTGTCCTCGTGCAGCCGTCGAGCTATCGCGTGTTCGACGGCTCGCGGGCCACGGCCTACAGCGAAAAAGACGAACCGGTGCCGCTGGGCCTGCGCGGTCAGGCCTTGTGGCGCATCGAGCAAAGCGTGCGCGCGACCTGCCCGCAACATGTGCTGCTGCGTTTCGGCTGGCTGCTCGACGACAGCCCGGACGGCACCCTCGGACGCTTCCTCGCCCGGGCGGAACAACCCGAAGAGTTGTTGCTGGCCGATGATCGTCGCGGCAATCCGACTCCGGTCGATGACGCCGCGCGAGTGATCATCTCCGTGCTCAAGCAACTCGACTGCGCCGCGCCGCTGTGGGGCACTTACCATTACGCCGGCCACGAAGCGACCACACCGCTGGCGCTGGGCCAGGCGATTCTCACCGAAGCACGCAGCCTGCATCCGCTGGCGATCGAAGCACCGACCGCGCAGGCCCACGCCGCGCGCCCGGACGCCGCCGAAGAGCCGCAACACGCAGTGCTGGCCTGCAAGAAAATTCTCCACACTTTCGGGATCAAACCGCGCGCCTGGCGTGCCGCACTCCCGGGTCTACTGGACAGGTTCTACCGACATGGCTGAAGCAACGGTTTTAATCACTGGCGGAGCCGGCTTCATCGGCTCGCACCTGACCGATGCCTTGCTCGCCAAGGGCTATGCGGTACGCGTGCTCGACGACCTGTCGACCGGCAAGCGCAGCAACCTGCCGCTGGACAATCCCAAGGTTGAACTGGTAGTGGGCGATGTCGCCGATGCCGCCCTGGTCGCCCGCGCCATGCAAGGTTGCAGCGCGGTCGCGCATCTGGCGGCCGTGGCCTCGGTGCAAGCCTCGGTGGACGATCCGGTGAAAACCCACCAGAGCAATTTCATCGGCACCCTGAATGTCTGCGAAGCCATGCGTCTGGCCGGGGTCAAGCGCGTGGTGTATGCCTCCAGCGCGGCGGTGTACGGCAACAATGGCGAGGGCGAGTCGATTGATGAAGACACGCCGAAGGCGCCGCTGACACCCTATGCCTCGGACAAACTGGCCGGTGAGCAGTACTTCGATTTCTACCGTCGCCAGCATGGCCTGGAGCCGGCGATTTTCCGCTTCTTCAACATCTTCGGCCCCCGCCAGGATCCGTCCTCGCCGTATTCCGGTGTGATCAGCATCTTCAGCGAACGCGCGTCGAAAGGTTTGCCGATCACCGTGTTTGGCGATGGCGAGCAGACCCGCGATTTTCTTTATGTCGGTGATCTGGTGGATTTGCTGGTGCAGGCGCTGGAAAAGCCTGAAGTGCAGGAGGGCGCGGTCAATGTTGGCTGGAATCAGGCGATGAGCCTGAAGCAGATGCTCGAAGCATTGAAATCAGTGGTCGGTGAACTGCCGCCCGTGAGTTACGGGCCGGCGCGTTCGGGTGATATCCGCCATTCGCGAGCGGATAACCGACGCTTGCTGCAGCGCTTCGAAATGCCGCCGCAGACGCCGATGAGTGTGGGCTTGGCGCGCTTGCTCGGGCGCGGATGAAACAAGCTTTCGTCCGAGACCTTCTTCCGAACGGTCGGACAGCGGACATGAAAAAGGCGCCCTGCAACAGGCGCCTTTTTCACGGCCGGAATATCGCTATCCCTGTGGCGAGGGAATGTTATTCCCCGATCGACTGCGTACGGTCGTCGTCAGGTCTGTGCCTGCCCGCCACCAAGCCTCATTCACCACCACGTGAACGTTCGGTCAAAGTCAGCTTAGAACTTATAGCCCAGACCGACCATGTAGATGAACGGATCGACATCCACATTCACCCGTGCGCGGGTGCCGGGTGCGACGGCGTTGTTCTCGACGGTCGCGCGTGTATCGATATCGATGTAGCGCACTTGGGCGTTGAGCATGATGTTGTCGGTGATCATGTAGTCGGCGCCGACCTGCCAGGCCAGACCCCAGGAGTTTTTCGCCTTGAAGTTGCTGAAGCCGTTGGCGCTGGCTTCGCTGCCGACGTGTTCGTCGTAGATCCAGGTGTAGTTGATGCCACCGCCGACATACGGCTGGAAAGCCGATTTCGAATCCAGCGGGTAGTAGACGACGCTGAGGGTCGGCGGCAGGTGTTTCAGGGTGCCGAGCTTGCCGTTGGCGGCGGGCAGGGCGGTGCCCTTGAGCTTGACGTCGTGCTCGAACGGCGTGGCTGCCAGCAGCTCGATACCGATGTTGTTGGTGAGCATGTAGGCGAAGTTCAGACCCAGTTGGGTGTCGCTGCTCATGGTCGCCTTGCCGCCCAGATCAGTGCCGCTCAGCGGACCCTGATCGACCTTGACGCTGGAACTGTCGGCCTTCGGGTTGACGGTGATCGCACCGGCGCGCACAAGGATGTCACCGGCTTCGTGGGCGTGGGCTAGCGGGGCTGCGAGCGCGAGGGCAAACAGCGAGGCGCTGAGCAAGGACTTGTTCATGGGGGCTCCGAAAGGACGTAAAAATTCGATGTCCTAGGGTACGAAGCCGTCTGATACGGTGTTTTGACTCAGCTCAATGAAACAGTGAAGGGGCGGGGTTTTGTGGAACCTTTGAGGGCCTATTCGCGAGCAGGCTCGCTCCCACCTTGGAATGTGATCACCTGTGGGAGCGAGCCTGCTCGCGAAGACGATAGACCAGCCAATACAAAATTACCGGGAATTACTCCGGCAGTTCATACGCATAAATCTTCTCCGCCTCCATCTGATACCCGGCATCGGCCAGCTCACTGCTCGAGGCTTTCACCTGCAACGGTCCTTCGACCCAGTACGGCTGATACAGCTCATCGAGCTTCACGCCCAGTTCGCTTTTCACGTGGACGATCTGGTTCGACGGCGGTGGCGGGACGTGGATGCAGGCGCCGAAATATGGCACCAGCAAGAAGTCCGTGGTGCGCCCCTCTTCGCTGACTTCCAGCGGCACGATGTAACCCGGCAGGCGAATGTTCTGCCCGTCGAGGCTTTTCACTACCGGAGCGTTGGGCATGTCCTGCTTGGCCGCCGGCGCGGACTCGGCAGAGAGTGCGTCGCCCATCTTCGACAGGTCGTGCAGCGGGGTCATGTTCGGCACTTCCGGCGCGGCGTCCGGCGGGATCATTTCCGACCAGGTCAGGTCTCTCGGCGCCGCCGCCCACACGGGCAGGGCGACCAGCATCAGCAGCGCAAGCAGGGCGCGGGGCATGGTGAACATCCTCATAAACGGATCGACAGGCCATCGGCCAATGATTGGCGATACGCGCGCCAGGCCGGCACGCTGCCCATCAGCAGCGCGGCCGCCAGAATGCCACCGAGCAGCGTCCATTCATACTCGCTCGGCCATGCCAGCGGCAGGTATAAACCGTAATTGGCCTGCACGTACCCTTGCGCAGCGGCGATGCCGACGTACAGCAATGCCAGTCCGGCGATGACTCCAGTCAGCGCCAACGCAAAGGCTTCCAGCACCAGCAGGCTTGCGATGTGCCACGGCCGCGCCCCCACCGAACGCAGAATCGCCATCTCGCGGCGACGTTCGTTGAGGCTGGTGAGAATCGCCGTGAGCATGCCGATCAACCCGGTCAGCACAACGAACAGCGAGACCACGAACAAGGCTTTCTCGGCCGTACTCATCAGGCTCCACAATTCCTGCAAGGCCACGCCCGGCAGGATCGCCAGCATCGGTTCGCCACGGTATCCGTTGATCTCGCGCTGCAAGGCGAAGGTGGAAATCTTGCTGTTGAGGCCGAGCATGAACGCGGTGATCGCTTGTGGCGTCAGGTCCATATTGCGCGCCTGATCAGCGCTGATCCTGCCGTTGCCGCGCGCCGGCACGCCGTTGTGCCAGTCGATGTGGATCGCCTCCATGCCGCCGAGGCTGATGTGCAACGTGCGGTCCACCGGGGTGCCGGTGCGCTGGAGGATGCCGACCACGGTGAAGGGTTTGTCGTCGTGCTTGACCAGGCTGATCGCCGCCACGCCGTGGGCCAGTACCAGTTTGTCGCCGAGCTTGTAGTGCAGCGCTTCGGCGACTTCGGCACCGAGCACCACTTCGAAAGGATCGGTGGCAAACGCGCGACCGTCGGCCAGCGCCAGGTGTTGCTGGCGCCCGTACTGGTAGTGCTGGAAATAGGCTTCGGTGGTGCCCATCACGCGATAGCCGCGATGGGAATCGCCTAGGGACATGGGGATTGCCCACTTCACTTTCGGGTTGTTGGCGAAGTGTTCAAAGCTGTCCCAACGGATGTTGTTGGTAGCGTTGCCGATGCGGAACACCGAATACAGCAGCAGGTTTACCGACCCCGAACGAGCGCCGACGATGAGGTCAGTACCGCTGATGGTGCTGGCGAAACTGGCCTTGGCTTCGGTGCGCACGCGCTCGACGGCGAGCAGCAGGCACACCGACAGGGCAATGGCAAAGGCGGTGAGCAATGCGGTGAAACGGCGGTTGGCCAGGCTGGCCATGGCCAGACGAAACAGATACATCTCAGACCTCGGCGGACGTGGCGGCGCGATTGAGATCGGCCAGGGACAGATGACGGTCGAACAGCGGCGCCAGGCTCTGGTCATGGCTGACGAACAACAGACTCGATCCGGCCTCGCGGCACTCGGCAAACAGCAGGCGAATGAAGTTTTCGCGGGCGTCGTAATCCAGCGCCGAGGTCGGTTCGTCGGCGATCACCAGCTCCGGTTGGCCGATCAATGCGCGTGCGGCGGCGACCCGTTGTTGCTGGCCGATCGACAGCGAGTCGGCGCGGCGGCTGAGGATGCTTTCGTCTTTCAGACCCAAGTGGGCGAGCAGGGTGGCGGCGGCTTGATCGACGCTGCCGTGGCGCTGTTTCGCCCGTTGCGCACGCAGTTTTGAAAAATGACACGGCAACTCAACGTTCTCGCGCACCGAGAGAAACGGCAGCAGGTTGAATTGCTGGAAAATGTAGCCAGTGTGATCGACACGAAACGTATCGCGCTTGCCGGCAGAAAGCTCGGTCAGCTCCTGGCCGAGCAGGCGAATGCTGCCCCGATTGGGCTTCTGCACCCCGCCAAGCAGGCCGAGCAGCGTGGTCTTGCCACTGCCGCTGGGGCCTTTGAGAAACAGGGTTTCGCCGGCTTCCAGACGAAACGCCGGGATGTCCAGCAGCGGCGGGTGACCGGGCCAGTTGAAGCCAAGGTCGGAAAGTTCGATGAGTGCTTGGGTCATGGCACCGATTTTCATGAAGTGAACACATAACCCTGTGGGAGCGAGCCTGCTCGCGAAAGCGCTGGGTCAGACACCCACCTGTCAACTGACACGCCGCCTTCGCGAGCAGGCTCGCTCCCACAGGGGATTTCGGTGGATCCTAGAATTTCAGCGCAGCCGATTTCGCCGTCACTTCGGTACCTTGCTGGCCGGTCGCGCTGATCAGTTGTACCTGAATCTTCTGCGTCGCCGGGAAGGTCTTGAAGATGTTCGTCAGGTTCAGCGTGCTCAGCGCGCCCGGTGTGGCGCAGCTGAATTGGTAATGCGCATGGATTTCGCTGTGGTCGTGGTGATGCTCGTGACCGTCCTTGTCCGCTTCATCTTCGTCGTGATCATCGGCGTCCGGCTTGTCGCCGAACAGCGGGCTTTCCAGTTCCTGGCTGACCACTTTGCACCCTGCCGCAGCGGGCAGGCTGAACAGAGCCAATGGTTTTTCCAGTTGCGCACGAGCGGCAGCGACTTTGGCCTTGTCGGCATCCGACGTCGCGGCGTGTTCAAAACCCACCAGATTCATCGCCGGGCTTTCCAGCTCCAGCTCCAGGGTCTGACCATCGAGCGCGGCGTTCAGCCGACCCACACCATGCTCATGGGCGCCGAGGCTGCCGTGCTCATGATCGTGATCGTGCTCATCCACCGCATGAGCAGCGGCCAGCGGCAACAGGGCAAACGGCAAAGCGAGCAGCAAACGACGCATGACGGACTCCGAGAAAAATGAAAAGTTTGTTATGTAATCTTATAACGAAAGTGCGCAAAGTGTGCCCGTGCGCTTGGGATTGCGCAAGACATGGCTAAGCACCGCCCGGGATGAGTTCGCGGGCGGTGCTGGGATTGGATGTCATGCTTGCAGAATCAGAAGCCTGCGCCGGGATAGTCGAACCAATAGTGTCCCGAAAGAACATCGTTGATCAGATTTGCGTCGAGCACGCTCGGGGCATCGCGACTGAAACGCTGTCGCCAAGCCGGAAGCCACCAGTAGTTGATGGCTGTTCCGCGCGGAAATACCACCAGAGTCAGCACCTCCTTATCCATTTTGCCCTGCGTGTAGAGTTGATGACTGCGATCCATCAGGGCCATGTACTGGTCGATTGGCAGTCTGAACATAAGTGCCATGGTGAAGATTTTTTCACTCTGACTGAACGCCGGACTCTGCAGTACCCGCAATGCTTCGCAAGTGTGTGAATTCGGTTGACTCGCTATGCTCTGGCCTTCGGGGGTTGAAAGTATGTCGAAGCGATCATCCATGTCTCGCCAGTCGGTTCGGCTATTGCGCTCAAAGTAATCACGAATAACAAGGGTCAGTGGACCTGCAGTTTCCCCGTCAGCGGGACAAGCCGAAAGATCGGCAGGCAACCAGATGCGCCATGCCACGATGAGCAAAAACGGAATTATGAGGAGGAGCGAATAAGGGCGTTTCATTGTGGCGTGCTGTGTTTGTAGCGTCGGAAAATAGTGAAGTCATGGTCGCTGGGATTTGCATTACCGGTCGCATGGCGAAAACCTGCGTCGTTAACTTCAACTTTTTCCCACCCTGCAGAAATGCATACGCCCTTCGTTAGAACGAAGCCGACATGGCCGCTGGCGTCGGAATAATTCATTGCGTAAGCGCCGACGTCCCCGGGCAACGGCGTGCGCTCGACTTTCCAGCTGTTGAGCAATCGTTGTCCATTCGCCCATTCACCCGCGAGCGGAGGACTAACCTTGGAGAAATATGGCAGGTATTTCGATTTGCCATGTTCAATCAACGCCACGTTGACCCCAATTGCGGTCAGCACGTCGTAGACGAACAGATTGCATTTATTTGTGTTTGGTGGAAATTCCACGCTCTGCCTTAGAGTAGGGTGTGGCAGCGACTTTTTGCTTTTATTCCCTGCCCACTGTGTTGATCCCCGGTGTGACAGCGCCTCCATCAGTATCCTGCGCGGCATGTCCTGAATGACGACTTTCACCGTTCGGGTTTCATTTGTACGTTTCACACCATATTCGACTTCGTAGAACGCGTCGTTCGAGACAGCGCCGCTGGTCGTTAGCGGGACTTTTACCCACGGTGATATCGCTACGATCGAAAGAGACTTCCCTGGATTCAACGTAGCAGTGTGCATACCTTTTTTTGTACCGGAGTTCCCCACAATCTGAACCGTCACTTCGTGGGTGTCTCGGGTTTTGATCGACGGTAGTTCCTTGCCCGCGAGCGTTATAGCGATCTGGCCGTTTTTGGATATCAATGAATAAATGCGAGGCCTGTCATCGTTTTGAACGATGTTGTCATCTACGACCTGACCGTCGATAAGCAGCTGAAATTTTACGCCTGGCGGTGGCTGCATCAGAAAGTCTTTAAAGATGAGTTTGATTTCCGATTTCATGACAAATCCTGTGTCAGGGGCTCTTCATAGGCATAGAAAGTCCATTCGGAATCTTCCCCTACCAACAGGGTGTCGTAATCCGAAGCGTTTTTTACCGGGTGTTCGCAGCCTTCGCCTGTGAGGTTGCAAGTGCTGTCTTGTAAAACGGCAACCTTCGCCTTGTCCTTGAGTTTGTAAGCCAAACCTGGCTTTTCCGTGTCATCAAGGCGTTCGATGATGACCTGCAAGTAGCGATAAGAGGTCAGGGCAGCAATCGGTGGCCCCATGTCAATTGGAGCGGGCCGGCCAATTCCTGCGAAACCACTGTGTTGCTGAGTGAGCAGCTTATTGGTCATGGGCGGACAACCGCAGGCGACGTAGTCACCCTCTAGCGCAGCTGGTCCGGCAGGTAAAATCAGCGTTCTTTCACCCACTGCTACGATGGGGCCTTTGCCAGGCCCACAGACCGGACAACTGGCGAGTTGTCCAATGGAAGCGATTATTCTTCCTTCGATATTGAGGTTCTCATTTCCTTCAAGTATCACGCCACCTGTAGAGGTCGGGCCTCCTTTAGAGGCCAGTTTTCGTCCTGAAGACATTGGGAATCCTTCCCGCAAAAAGAGATTAATTTAGCCGATCAACCGGGAATTACCAGATGTGTTTGGCGCCCTTTACTTGGCGTTGCACAAGTCCCGTGGGAGCATGCAGGTCAGAAAAGTGCAGGAGCGAACTCGATGTTGCGGATACGCGGAACGGTCGGCGAGGTGCCGGTGGATTTGACGGTGGAGCTGGATGACAGCGATTGGGCCAGGCTGGGTTCGGCGCTGAGCGGGCAGGCGCCGGTCGCGCAGTCCGAGGCAGTGGCGTCGGCCCCGGCGGCGAAGCCGGTGAATCAGGATGATGCGCTGTGGCAGGTGGCCAAAGACTTGTTGCGCAACGCCGGGCAACTTAGCGGGCCGGATCTGCTCGATCAACTGGAAGCGCTGACCGGCAGTGCGGCAGCGGGCAAGCGTTTGCTCGTGCGCTTGCGCCACAGTTCCGATGTGAAAGTGGCGAGCGGCGGGGATACGCCGCTCTATAGCTGGATCGGGTAAGGCCTTAATACAGCGCCGCAAACACTTTGCGACGGTAAGCCGTCACCAACGGATGATCATTGCCCAGCAGTTCGAACACCTGCAGCAAGGTCTTGTGCGGCAAGCCTTCGCCGTAGCTGCGGTTGCGGATGAATAGCTTCAGCAAGGCGTCCAGCGCTGCTTCGTATTGCTGGCGCGCCAGTTGCTGGATCGCCAGTTGGTACACCGCTTCATCATCCTGCGGATTTTGCGCCAGGCGGCTCTTCAGGTCGGCGGCGTCCGGCAGATCGCGGGCGAGGCCGAAGAACTGGATCTGCGCTTTGGCGCCGGCCAGTGCGGCTTTGTGCTCATCGCTCTTGACCGCGTCGAGCACGGTTTGCGCTTCGCCCAGTTCGCCGCGTTCGGTCAGGCAGCGTGCGTAAAGGATCAGCGCTTTGGCGTTGGTATTGTCTTCATTGAGAATGGTCACCAGCACCGCTTCCGCCTCGGCGAAGTGACCTTCGTCGAACATCGCTTGGGCCTGTTCGAACGGGTCGGCAGCGGCCGGTGGCGGCATCTGCACATGCGGTTCGAGCAGGGCGCGCACGGCGGATTCCGGTTGTGCCCCGGCAAAGCCATCGACCGGCTGACCATCCTTGAACAGCACCACGGTCGGCAGGCTGCGAATGCCGAAGCGGGCGACGATGTCCTGCTCGATGTCGCAGTTGACCTTGGCCAGCAGCAACTCGCCCTGATAGCTCTCGGCAATGCCTTGCAGCATCGGCATCAACGCCTTGCACGGCGCACACCATTCGGCCCAGAAATCCACCAGCACTGGTTTGTTGAAGGAGGCTTCGATCACCGACTGGTCGAAATCGGCAGTCGTGGCGTCGAAGATATACGGCGTTTGCTCACTCATGGGGGATCTCGTCAAAGCGTGGATGGGGCAACTATAAGGCTTGGTGGGGGGTGGCCGGAAGCGGGGCGGGTCGAGAGGTGTGTTGCATGGGCGGACGCCTTCGCGAGCAGGCTCGCTCCCACAGGGGATTTATGAACGACACAGATCCAGTGTGGGAGCGAGCCTGCTCGCGAAGCTTTAGCTAGCGCCGTGCATGGTAGAGGCTGACATGTCTGAATTCTTCGGGCTCCGCCAGATCGGGGAGGGTCATCGCCTCCAGCATCTCGATCCGTTCATACAACGGATGCCGAAAATCCCGCACCCGTGAATCCGCCACCAGCGCCTCGCGTCCGCGACTGAGAAACGCGTCGAGCAGCGGCAAGTTCGCCCGGTCGTACAACACGTCGGCGACCAGGATCAGATCGAAGCGATCGGCTTCAGCAAAGAAATCCGTCGAGTAGCTCATCTGCACAGCATTGAGCTCGGCATTTGCCCGGCAAGCGGCGATCGCCAACGGATCGAGATCGCACGCCACCACTTCCAGCGCCCCGGCCTTCACCGCCGCGATCCCGGCAATCCCGGAACCAGCGCCGAAATCCAGCACGCGCTTGCCGCGCACCCACTCTGGAAACTGTGCCAGATAACGCGCCACGGCCAAGCCGCTGGCCCAGCAAAAACTCCAATAGGGCGGTTCATGCAGGATGCGCTGGGTTTCTTCCTGGCTGAATTCGCGGGCCATGTTGTCGCCGTCGATCAACCACAGCTGCAAATCGGTGCCCGGCAACGCGCAGGCTTTCAGTCTGGCGTCGCCGAGCAACTCCCCCAAGGCCTGTTGCAGGTCGAGCGGTGCTGTCATGGCGCTTTGACGAATTGCAGCTGGCCCAACGCCTGAGTGGTCGGTTGGGTGATGGTCTGCGACGGTAGATGCAGGATCAGTTGCCCGGACTGGCTGGCGCGCCCGCGCAGCTCGACCCGTGCGCCGGCCGGAAACGCCTCGGGGTTGAACCGCAGGTGAAACGGCAGGATCTGGTTGTTGCCGATCAGGCTGGAACTGGCGAGCAGTTGCTGTGGGCGGTCCTTTTCATCGATCACCAGGAGCGCCAGTTCGACTTCGGCGCCGGCCGGCACCCCTTGCAGGCTGCCGCTCAATTCGCGCTGATGCGCCGGCAGCGGGCCGAGTTCGGCAGCCTCTTTGGCTTTTTTCTGCGCCTGCTGCGGCGCGGGGCCTGGGGTCGGCGGTTGCGGCTTGGGTGCGTCGCTGCCACAGGCCACCAGCAGGCTGAAAAGACTGAGCAGAATGAGCGGACGTAACGGCATTGGAGGCTCCGGCAGAATGAATTCCATGGATCAGACGATCATGCCGTTCTGTATACCGCAAAGCCTATGGCTTGTCTTGCCACGGGGATGCGCTACCATGGCCCTCCCATTTTTTGTTGCCAGCCACCATGCACTGTCCCTTCTGCGGTGCCAACGACACCAAGGTCATCGACTCGCGTCTGGTCGCCGAGGGCGAACAGGTGCGCCGCCGGCGTGAATGCCTGGCCTGCGGCGAACGTTTCACGACGTTCGAGACGGCCGAACTGGTGTTGCCGCGCCTGATCAAAACCGACGGCAGCCGCCAACCGTTCGACGAAGAAAAACTCCGCGCCGGCATGCAACGCGCGCTGGAGAAACGTCCGGTCAGCGTCGAGCGCCTCGAATCCTCTCTGGTCCACATCAAGCACAAGCTGCGCGCCACCGGCGAGCGCGAGGTCAAGTCCCTCGTGGTCGGCGAACTGGTCATGGCCGAGCTGCAAAAGCTTGATGAAGTCGCCTACATCCGCTTCGCTTCGGTGTACAAGCGCTTCCAGGACCTCAATGAATTCCGCGAAGAGATCGACCGCCTCGCCCGCGAACCGGTGAAAGAATGACCACCGCCGCCGAGCAGGCGATCCTCGACGCGCATTTCATGGCCCGCGCGCTGGAACTGGCGCGCAAAGGCCACTACACCACCCATCCCAATCCGCGGGTCGGTTGCGTGGTGGTGCGTGACGGCCAGATTGTCGGCGAAGGCTGGCATGAGCGCGCCGGCGAACCCCATGCCGAAGTCCACGCCCTGCGCGCCGCCGGCGAGCAGGCCCGGGGCGCCACGGCGTACGTGACCCTCGAACCTTGCAGCCACCACGGGCGCACGCCGCCGTGTGCCGATGCCTTGGTGACCGCTGGCGTTGCCCGGGTCGTCGCGGCGATGCGTGATCCCAATCCGCAGGTCGCCGGGCGCGGTTTGCAGCGCTTGGCCGAGGCCGGTATCGCCACTGAAAGCGGGGTGCTGGAAGCAGAAGCACGCAAGCTCAATCAAGGTTTTCTGAAACGCATGGAGCATGGCTTGCCATTCGTGCGGGTCAAGCTGGCCATGAGCCTCGACGGTCGCACAGCGATGGAAAGCGGCGAGAGCCAATGGATCACCGGCCCGGCGGCGCGTTCGGCGGTGCAGCGTTTGCGCGCTGAGGCGGCGGTGGTGCTGACCGGCGCCGATACGGTGCTGGCTGACGGCGCACGCTTGACCGTGCGCGCGGACGAACTCGGTCTCGACAGCGAGCAAACCGCGCTGGCCATGAGTCGTCCACCATTGCGGGTGTTGATCGATGGCCGCCTGCGAGTGCCGCTGGATGCGCCGTTCTTCAAGGCCGGGCCGGCACTGGTCGCCACTTGTGTCGCGGTGGAAGAGCAATATGCCAATGGCCCGGAATGCCTGATCGTGCCGGGTGCCGACGGCCAGGTCGATCTGCATCAATTGCTTATCGAACTGGCCAATCGAGGCACCAACGAGGTGCTGGTCGAGGCCGGGCCGCGTCTGGCCGGTGCCTTTGCGCAATTGGGTCTGGTCGACGAATTCGTGATCTTCATTGCCGGCAAATTCCTCGGCTCCACGGCGCGTCCGCTGCTCGACTGGCCGCTGGCGCAGATGAAAGAAGCGCCGGAACTGAAAATCACTGAAATCCGCGCGGTGGGCGATGACTGGCGAGTCACTGCGATCCCTGTCCCTTCAGCCCGCGTATAATTCCCGGCCATTGCGTTAGCGCTGGCCTCGTTCTCAAGGAGAACCCCATGTTCACCGGCATCATCGAATCCATCGGCAGTATCCGCGCACTGACCCCAAAGGGCGGTGATTTGCGGGTGCACGTCGCAACCGGCAAGCTCGATCTGAGTGACGTCAAACTCGGCGACAGCATCGCGGTCAACGGCGTTTGCCTGACCGCCGTCGAGTTGCCGGGCGACGGCTTTGCCGCCGACGTCAGCCGCGAAACCCTTGATTGCACCGCCATGAATGACCTGAAAAGCGGCAGCCCGGTCAATCTGGAAAAAGCCCTGACCCCGACCACTCGCCTCGGCGGGCATCTGGTCAGCGGTCACGTCGATGGTGTCGGCGAAGTGGTCTCGCGCAGCGACAACGCCCGCGCCGTGGAATTTCGCATCCGTGCGCCGAAAGAGCTGGCCAAGTACATCGCCCATAAAGGCTCGATCACCGTCGACGGTACCAGCCTGACCGTGAACGAAGTCGATGGCGCCGAATTCATGCTGACGATCATTCCGCACACCCTCAGCGAAACCATCATGGCTTCTTACAAGCCGGGCCGCCGGGTGAACCTGGAGGTCGACTTGCTGGCGCGTTATCTGGAGCGTCTGCTGCTGGGTGACAAGGCTGCGGAAAAGACCGCCGGCAGCACCATCACCGAAAGCTTTCTGGCCCAAAACGGCTACCTCAAATCCTGACTGAAGGGGGTGCCTTGTGGCGCTCAATAGCATCGAAGAACTGGTTGAAGACATCCGCCAAGGCAAGATGGTCATCCTCATGGATGACGAAGACCGCGAGAACGAAGGCGACCTGATCATGGCCGCCGAATGCTGCCAGGCCGAACACATCAACTTCATGGCCAAGCACGCCCGTGGCCTGATCTGCATGCCGATGAGCCGCGAGCGCTGCGAACTGTTGAAGCTGCCGCTGATGGCGCCGCGCAACGGTTCCGGTTTCGGCACCAAGTTCACCGTTTCGATCGAAGCTGCCGAAGGCGTGACCACCGGCATCTCCGCCGCCGATCGCGCGCGCACTGTGCAAGCGGCAGCCGCCAAAGACGCCAAGGCTGAAGACATCGTCAGCCCGGGCCACATTTTCCCGCTGATGGCCCAGGCCGGCGGCACCCTCGCTCGCGCCGGCCACACCGAAGCCGCTTGCGACCTGGCGCGCATGGCCGGTTTCGAGCCGAGCGGGGTGATCTGCGAAGTGATGAACGACGACGGCACCATGTCCCGTCGCGCTGAACTCGAAGCATTCGCCGCCGAACACAACATCAAGATCGGCACCATCGCCGACCTGATTCACTACCGGATGATCCACGAACGTACCGTTCAGCGGATTGCCGAGCAGCCGCTGGACAGCGAACTGGGCCAATTCAACCTGGTGACCTATCGTGATTCGGTGGAAGGCGACGTGCACATGGCCCTGACGCTGGGCACTGTCTGCGCTGAGGAGCCGACGCTGGTTCGCGTGCACAACATGGATCCGCTGCGCGATCTGCTGATGGTCAAGCAACCGGGCCGCTGGAGCCTGCGCGCCGCCATGGCTGCGGTCGCCGAGGCCGGCAGCGGTGTGGTGCTGCTGCTCGGTCACCCGCTTGATGGTGACGTGCTGCTGGCGCATATCCGTGAAACCGGCGAGCAGGCAGCGCCGAAAAAACCGACCACTTACAGCATTGTCGGTGCCGGTTCGCAGATCCTGCGTGACCTCGGCGTGCGCAAAATGCGCTTGATGTCGGCACCAATGAAGTTCAATGCGATATCCGGTTTCGATCTGGAAGTTGTAGAATACGTGCCCTCCGAATAATGACCGGCTGTTTCCGGACTCCGATTCGCGGCAAATAATCACTGAGGGGCGCGTAGCAGACGCGTCCCGGCTCTTTAAGAGAACTGACGAATGACCCTGAAGACCATCGAAGGTACCTTCATCGCCCCTAAAGGCCGCTACGCTCTGGTAGTGGGCCGCTTCAACAGCTTCGTGGTTGAAAGCCTGGTCAGCGGTGCCGTTGATGCCCTGGTTCGCCACGGCGTGAGCGAAAGCGACATCACCATCATCCGCGCGCCGGGCGCCTTCGAAATCCCGCTGGTTGCGCAGAAAGTCGCCCAGAAAGGCGAGTTCGCAGCGATCATCGCCCTTGGCGCGGTCATTCGTGGCGGTACTCCGCACTTCGAATACGTGGCTGGCGAGTGCACCAAAGGCCTGGCCCAGGTCTCCATGGAATTCGGCGTACCGGTTGCGTTCGGTGTGCTGACCGTTGATTCCATCGAACAAGCCATCGAACGTTCCGGCACCAAGGCCGGTAACAAAGGTGCCGAAGCTGCCCTGTCCGCTCTGGAAATGGTCAGCCTGCTGGCACAGTTGGAGGCCAAGTGATTAGCGACGAAAGCGATCGTTTCAACCCGCGCGATCCGAAACCTGCGGATGCCGGCAAGCCGTCGAAAAGCGCCAAGCGTCGCGAAGCCCGTCAGCTCGCGACCCAGGCGCTGTACCAGTGGCACATGGCCCGGCAATCGCTGAACGAGATCGAAGCGCAGTTTCGCGTTGATAACGATTTCACCGATGTTGACGGTGCCTACTTCCGTGAAATCCTTCACGGGGTTCCGCAGTTCAAGACCGAAATCGACACCGCCCTGACGCCGTGCCTGGATCTGGCGATCGAAGAGCTGGACCCGGTTGAACTGGCGGTACTGCGCCTGTCGACCTGGGAACTGCTCAAGCGCGTCGACGTGCCGTACCGCGTTGTGATCAACGAAGGTATCGAACTGGCCAAGGTGTTCGGTTCGACCGACGGCCACAAGTTCGTCAACGGTGTGCTCGACAAGCTGGCCCCGCGCCTGCGTGAAGCTGAAGTGAAGGCGTTCAAGCGCTGATCGGCGCTTGAATACTTTTTCTCGGCCATGGGCGAGTTTGAGCTGATCCGCAATTTCTTCGCCGCCGCGCCTTGTGCGCAGGGCGGCGAAGGCGTTGCTCTGGGGATCGGCGACGACTGCGCCTTGCTGGCGGTTCCCGCTGGGGAACAGCTGGCGGTTTCCACCGATACGCTGGTGGCCGGTGTGCATTTCGCCGACCCCTGCGATCCGTTTCTGCTCGGTCAGCGCTCGCTGGCCGTCGCGGTCAGTGACCTGGCCGCCATGGGCGCCGCGCCCGTTGCCTTCACCCTTGCCCTGACCTTACCGACGGTAACCGCCGATTGGCTGCAAGCCTATGCCCTTGGTTTGAACCGCATGGCGCAAAGCTGCGGCGTGGCCTTGGTCGGCGGTGACACCACGCGCGGGCCGTTGAGCCTGACGGTCACCGTGTTCGGCCGTGTACCCGCTGGCCAGGCCTTGACCCGCAGCGGTGCGCAGGCCGGTGATCTGCTCTGCGTCGGCGGCGAACTGGGCAATGCGGCCGGCGCCTTGCCGCTGGTATTGGGTCAACGTGATGCCGAAGCGCATATCGCCCAGCCGCTGCTCGAGCATTACTGGTCGCCACAACCGCAACTGGCGCTCGGTCAGGCCCTGCGCGGCAAGGCCACGGCGGCACTGGACATCTCCGACGGCCTGCTCGCCGATTGCGGGCATATCGCGCTGGCGTCGAAGGTGCGACTTGAGATTGAACGCGAGCGTGTACCGTTGTCGGATGCTTTAGTCGCGTTTCTCGGCCAGCGCGGTGCCGAGCGCGCGGCATTGAGCGGTGGTGATGATTACGTACTGGCCTTCACCTTGCCGTCCGCCGAGTTGCCGGCACTGCTGGCCGACGGCTGGCCGATCCATGTGATCGGGCGAGTGCTGCCGGGCCAGGGCGTGGTGCTGCTGGACCGCGACCGACACGACATCACTCCGCAGATTCGCGGCTACCAACATTTTCAGGAGACACCGTGACAGATCACCCGAAACAGGTTCCTGCCGAATTCGTGCCTCCTTCGGTCTGGCGCAATCCGTGGCATTTCCTCGCGTTCGGCTTCGGCTCCGGCACCTTGCCAAAAGCGCCGGGCACGTGGGGCTCGCTGGTGGCGCTGCCGTTCATTCCGCTGTGGCAGATGCTGCCCGACTGGGGCTACTGGCTGATGCTTGGCATCACCATGCTGTTCGGCTTCTGGCTGTGCGGCAAAGTCGCTGACGATTTGCGCGTTCACGACCACGAAGGCATCGTCTGGGACGAAATGGTCGGCATGTGGATCACCCTGTGGCTGGTGCCGGAAGGCTGGTACTGGTTGCTCGCGGGTTTTCTGGTGTTCCGCTTCTTCGATATTCTTAAGCCGTGGCCGATCCGCTGGATCGACAAGCATGTGCATGGCGGCGTCGGCATCATGCTCGACGACGTGCTGGCCGGTGTGTTCGCCTGGCTGGCGATGCAAGGGCTGGTATGGGTATTCGCCTGATTCGACTCACGTGAGGAACCACGCAATGCTGCGACGCGGGTTGGCGCTGCTGCTTCTGGCTCTGCTGGGCACGTTCGCCCACGCGCAGGCCGCCGCGCCTGTGCCTGCGGTCATCCACCTGGCCAGCGAAGACTGGGAGGATTACACCGCCGCCGATGGTCACGGTCTGGCCTGGGACGTGTTGCGCAAAGTGTTCGAGCCGGCCGGGGTCAAGCTGGATATCCGCACGGTGCCGTACACCCGTTCGATCGGGCTGGTGCAGTTGAAGGAAGTCGACGCGCTGGTCGGCTCCTACCGCGACGAAGCCACGCAGGTGCTGTACCCGCAGTGGAAGTTCGATTCTGATCACATCTACGCGCTGGGCCTGGCCAGCAGCCCGCCGCCGACCCTGGCGACCCTGGGCAGATACCGTTTGGCCTGGGTGCGCGGCTACCGTTACGAAAACTACTTGCCGAACATTCAGCGCTTCAACCAGATCGAACGGCGCACCGGCATTCTGCTGATGCTCAAGCAGGGGCGGGCGGATTACTACATCGATGCGCTGACCGAAATTGAAGCGGTCGTGCGCGATGCCGCGGATCCCGCGCAGTACCGCTATTCGCATCTGGCTGAGTTGCCGCTGTTTCTCGGTTTCGCCGATACCCCACAGGCTCGCGCCTTAATGGCGCTGTATGACCGGCGCATGGTGGAACTGGTCAAGAGCGGAGAGTTGAAGCCGGTCTTCGAAAAGTGGCAGCAGCCGTATCCGTTCAACCCGAACTGAAGCCGACTCAGATCTCTGTAGGAGCTGCGGCACGCTGCGATCTTTTGATCTTGATATCAAGCCAGATCAAAAGATCGCAGCCTCGTTGCACTCGACAGCTCCTACAGGGAGCGGCGGTGCTGGCGGCAGCTGTCATCAAACTTTTTGATGTTTATGCCCGATAATTCAGCCTAAGCGTCTACAGGAACCTGCTGTTACAATGCCGGCCTGCGAATTTTCAGTCTTCTAGATCAGGAGCACATCGGTGCCTGTCGTCTTCGTCGCCGCTTCCAAGCTGCCAACGCCTTTTGCGCAATTCACCATGCACGGCTTTCTCGATGAGAGCACCGGGCGTGAGCACGTCGTGCTGAGCCTCGGTGAAATTGCCGATGGCGCCCCGGTACTCGGTCGCCTGCATTCCGAATGCCTGACCGGCGATGCCTTGTTCAGCCAGCGTTGTGACTGCGGCTCGCAACTGGAAGCCGCGCTGCAGGCGATCGCCCGCGAAGGCCGTGGCGTGCTGCTGTATCTGCGTCAGGAAGGGCGCGGCATCGGGCTGCTGAACAAGATCCGTGCCTACGAGTTGCAGGACGGCGGCGCTGACACCGTGGAAGCCAACGAGCGTCTGGGCTTTGCCGCCGATCAGCGCGACTACGCCATGTGCCTGCCGATGCTCGAACACCTGGGCGTGAAATCCCTGCGTCTGATGACCAACAACCCGCGCAAGGTCAAAGCGCTGACCGACATGGGCATCGTCGTCGCCGAACGCGTGCCGCTGCACACCGGGCACAATCCGCACAACAAACTCTACCTGGCGACCAAGGCCAGCAAGCTCGACCACATGATGGGCAACGAGCATCAGGGCGAGGCCGACCGCGCGTGACCCGCGGCCAGGTGCGGCGGCGGTTGGCGGTGGCCTGGTGGCAATACCTGGCGCTGGCGCTGTTGCCGCTGTTTGTGCTCAACGCGCTGTTCGGTGAAGGCCAGGGCCTGTTGCCAGTGCTGGCAATGCCCTTGTTCATCGCCGGCGTCGCCTCGATGTTTGTCAGCCTGAAGTATTTCGCCCGCTACAAACACGCGTTGATCGCCACGCAAAAAGCCCTCGATACCGCCGAAGAACCCGCCGCCTGGATTGCCCTTGCGGCGCGTCGGCGTGCAGCGTTGCTGGTGGCGTCTTTGCCGGCGTGGATTGGCGCACTGGCGGTGTTCGTCGGCCTCGAAGCCGTGCCGTTGATGCTGCTGGCGCTGTCCACCGCCGTGCTGTTCTACCTCTACCGTATTCCGCGTCAACTCGGTTGATGCCTCGCCTGTGGCTGGCGGTTGTGCTGCTCGCCCTGAGCAGTCAGGTTCCGGCCGCATTGCGGGTTGTCAGCCTCGCGCCGTCGCTTTCCGAAATCGTCGTTGAGCTGGACTCTGCCGACCTGTTGGTCGGCGTGCTGGATGCGGGCGAGCGGCCGCCGGCAATCGCCGATGTTGCGTCTGTGGGGCGCTACGGTCAGCTCGACATGGAGCGCTTGCTCAGCCTGAAACCGGATTTGCTGCTGCTCTGGCCCGGCAGCGTCGGCGCCGGGCAGCGTGATCAGCTCAGGCGCCTGAACATTCCGACCTTCGTCGCCGAGCCGCACACGTTGACGCAACTGGCGACGCAGATCGAAGCCATTGCCGAACAGCTCGGGCGCCCTGAGCGTGGGGCGAAACGAGCGGCCGAATTGCGCGAGCAGCTGAATGATCTGCGCCAGCGTTATCGTCGTGATGTGCCGCTGCGGGTGTTTTATCAGGTCTGGGACAAGCCGCTGTACACCATCGGTGGCGGGCAGATCATCAGCGATGCGCTTGAGGTGTGCGGCGCGCGCAATATCTTCGCCGAGCTGAATCTGCCGGCACCACAGGTGAGTATCGAGGCGGTATTGCAGCGTGATCCCGAAGTGATTGTCGCAGGTGATCAGGCGCAGCTAGGGGCGTGGAAGGCCTGGCCGCAGGTGGCGGCGGTCAGGCAGGGGAGACTGCTATTGGTCACTGACAAAGGCCTTGAGCGACCGAGCGGGCAGATGATCAGCGCGACTGCCAAGCTTTGCCAATTGATCGCGCCGGATCGGTAGATCGTATCGCCTGTATTCGCGAGCAGGCTCGCTCCCACACTGGACTTGCGGTGAAAACAAAAGGTGTGGCCGCACTCCGTCAACTGTGGGAGCGAGCCTGCTCGCGAAGAGGCCAGCCCGCCAAAAAAATCTCAGCTCAGAGTTCAGGGGTCCAGGTCACCCCGAACATCCACGCCCGACCTTCTTCGCGATAGCCATACTGCGCGCCGTCATAGCTGTAGTTCGCCCGGCTGTAACCCTTGTCCAGCAGGTTATCCACCTTCAGATCCAGCTTGATCTCACGAGTAAGCGCCCAACTGCTGCGCAGCCCGAGCGTGCCGTAGCCGCCCAGCGACTGGGTGTTGTTCAAGTCGTCGTAACTGCCACTGACCAATTGCCAGCTGGCGCCCACACCCAAGCGATCGAACTGCCGATCCAGATCCCAACTGGCCGTGCGCCGCGCCCGTCGCGCCAGCGTATGCCCGGTATCGCGATCTCGCGGGTCAATGATTGCCACGCCGAGATTGCTCTGCCAGCCAAACAGCTCCTGCTTCAGCGCTGCTTCAAAACCGTTGATGCGCGCTGACGCAACGTTCTGCGGGCGTGAGTTGCTACCGAAGATGATCGCGTCTTGCAGATCGGTGCGGTAAATCGAGGCCTCCAGCCGCGCGCTGTCGCTCAATTGGCTGCGCCATTGCAGCTCGTAGCTTTTCGAGGTTTCCGGTTTCAGGTCGGGATTGCTGAAATCCGGGTAGTACAGGTCGTTGAAGGTCGGCGCACGGAACCCTTCGCTGTAGCTCAGCAGCACGTCGTTATCCGGATTGAGCGGCAGGGTGAAAGTACCGCTCCAAGTGTTCTGGCTGCCGAACTGCTGGTTGTCGTCGTGGCGCACGCCGATCTCGGTGGAGAAGCTGTCGGCCTGATAGCGATGCTGGATGAACGCTGCGCGATTCCAGCGGCTGTCCTCGTCGAACGCAGTGCTGCTGTTGATCCGGTCTTCGTACCAGTCACCACCGAGGATCAGGCTGTTGCGCGGGTCGAGCGTCAGGTCGTTCTGCCAGTTCACTGAGTCGCGATAGGTGTTGAACACCGTGCGCTCGTCACTGAGCTTGTCGAAAGTCTTCTCGCGGTTTTCGCTGTGGCCGAATTCGACACGGGTTTTCCAGGTTTCGTTGACCCGGGCATCGACGTAACTGCTCACGCTACTGATATTGAAGTCGCTGTACGGCTGCTGTTGCACCGACTCGAACGTATCCATGTCGAAGCGGCCGAACGGATTGTCGAATTCGCTCCTGCCACGGTTGTCCAGCAGATTGGCGCCGACTTCGATGTCCTCGGTCAACGCGTGGCTGAGGCTCAGGCTCAGGGATTTGTTGCGATAGGCGTCATGGTCGCTGTCGCTTGGATACGAATCGTGAGTACGGTCGATCCCGGCCGTTTCGTCGAGGCTGGCGCCGAGGTTGAAACGGGTTTTGTCGTCACCGCCGGACAAGCCGAGGCTGCGTTCCCATGTCTGCTGACTGCCGAAGCCCAGATGCAGGCGTGGCTGCAAGCCTTGCCCAGTGCCGCGTCGGGTGAAGATCTGGATTACCCCGCCAATCGCGTCGCTGCCGTAAATCACCGAGCGTGAACCACGCAGCACTTCGACGCGCTCGATCTGCTCGATGTTCAGATGTTGCAGATTGCTGTCGCCGGAAGTCGAATTGCCGATGCGCTGGCCATCGACCAGCACCAGGCTCTGCGCCGATTGCGTGCCGCGAATGTAGATCCCCGGCAGACTGCCGCGTCCGCCAGTCTGCGCCACTTGCACGCCGGGCACGCGACGCAGCAGATCGGGCACGTCGCTTGGTTGCAGGCGATCAATGTCTTCGCGGGTGAACACGGTGTTGGCGGCGCTGCTGTCGTTGCGCGCTTCGACCTGACGATTGGCGCTGATCAGCGTGTCCGGCAGCTTCAGCGCCTGATCGCGCTCGAATGTATCGGCAAGGGCGCTGGCGGTTGGCAGCAGGAGGAGGGGCAGGGCGAGGCGCGAGAGGTTCATGGACAGTCCAACGGGAGTTTCAGGTGTACACAAATCAAATGTGGGAGCGAGCCTGCTCGCGAAGGCGGTGTATCAGTCAGTTCGTCTGTGACTGACAGTCCGCTTTCGCGAGCAGGCTCGCTCCCACAAGGGTATTGCGTTTATTGGGCGAGCAATGCCAGCCGCTGGCGAATCGACGCTTCGATCCCGGCCTCATCCAGCCCGCACTCGGCAAGCATCTGGGCCGGTTTCGCATGCTCGACGTAAATGTCCGGCAAGCCCAGATGCAGCATCGACTTGAGGATGTTCTCGCGGGCGAGGAATTCGCTGACCGCGCCACCGGCGCCGCCCATGATTGCGTTCTCTTCGATAGTCACCAGCAACTCGTGGTTGCCGGCGATCTCGCGCACCAGCGCTTCATCCAGCGGTTTGACGAAACGCATGTCGACCACGGTGGCGTCGAGCTTCTCGGCGACTTTCAAGGCTTCGCTCAGTTGCACGCCGAACACCAGCATGGCGACCTTGCTGCCCTGACGACGGACGATGCCCTTGCCGATTTCGATCGCTTCGAGATCTTTTTCGATGACTGCATTCGGCCCGCTGCCACGCGGGTAACGCACTGCCGCCGGGCCGTTGTAGAGGTGGCCGGTGGTGAGCATTTTGCGCAATTCGTTTTCATCGCTCGGGGTCATGATGAGCATGCCCGGGATGCAGCGCAGGTACGACAGGTCGTAGCTGCCAGCGTGGGTCGGGCCGTCTTCGCCGACCAGGCCGGCACGGTCGATGGCGAACAGCACGTCAAGGTTCTGCACGGCGACGTCGTGTACCAGTTGGTCGTAACCGCGTTGCAGGAATGTCGAATAGATCGCCACCACCGGTTTCGCGCCTTCGCAGGCCATGCCGGCAGCGAAAGTGACCGCGTGCTGCTCGGCAATCGCCACATCGAAATAACGCTCGGGGAAGCGCTCGCTGAACGCCACCAGATCCGAGCCTTCCTTCATCGCCGGGGTGATCCCGACCAGACGAGCATCAGCCGCCGCCATGTCGCATAGCCACTCGCCGAACACCGCCGAATACTTCGGCCCGCTGGCGGCTTTCGGCGCAGCGGCCGGGGCGTCCAGAGGTTCGAGTTTGGTGATGGCGTGGTAGCCGATCGGGTCGACTTCCGCCGGGGCGAAGCCTTTGCCTTTCTTGGTGACGATGTGCAGGAACTGCGGGCCTTTGAGATCGCGCATGTTGCGCAGGGTGGCGATCAAGGTTGGCAGATCGTGGCCGTCGATCGGGCCGATGTAGTTCCAGCCCAGCTCTTCGAACAGGGTGCCGGGGACCAGCATGCCTTTGGCATATTCTTCGGTACGACGGGCGATTTCCCAGGCGCCGGGCAGGCGCGAAAGGACTTTCTTGCTGCCCTCGCGCATGCTTGCGTAGGTGCGGCTGGAAAGGATCTTCGCCAGATAATTCGACAGCCCGCCGACGTTGCGCGAGATCGACATATCGTTGTCGTTGAGAATCACCAGCATGTTGGCGTTCACTTCCGGCGCATGGTTGAGCGCCTCGAAGGCCATGCCGGCGGTCAGCGCGCCGTCGCCGATCACGGCAATGGCCTTGCGATCGCTGTCCTGCAGGCGGGCAGCAATGGCCATGCCCAGCGCAGCGCTGATCGAGGTGCTGGAGTGGCCGACGCCAAAGGTGTCGTACCCGCTCTCGGAGCGGCGTGGGAACGCGGCAATGCCGTCCTTCTGACGCAGGCTGGCCATGCGCTCGCGGCGACCGGTGAGGATCTTGTGCGGATACGCCTGATGCCCGACGTCCCACAGCAGACGGTCGTCAGGGGTGTCGAAGACGTAATGCAGCGCGATGGTCAGCTCGATCACGCCCAGGCCGGCACCGAAATGCCCACCGGTCTGGCCGACCGTGTAGAGCAATTCCAGGCGCAACTCATCGGCCAGGGTTTCCAGCTCGGCTTCGCCTAACCGGCGCAGGCCGTCCGGCGTGTTCGCGCGGTCGAGCAGGGGCGTGGTCGGGCGCTTGCGGGGAATCTCATGAAACGTCGTGGGCATCAGGCGAATCGTTATAGGTATAAAAGATGCGGCAGTTTACCTGATGCATCGGCCCCTGCCCACGCGTTGGTCTTTTTTGGCCGATACGCCGTCAGTTGCGCCGCTCGACGATATACCGCGCCAGCTCGCGCAGCGGCTCGGAGGCCGCGTCAAACGGTCGCAGCGCCTGCAGGGCCTGATCGCGCAGTTCCAGAGCGTAGGCCTTGGCAGCGTCGAGGCCGAGCAGGGCCGGGTAGGTCGGTTTGTCCCGGGCAATGTCGGCGCCCTGACGTTTGCCGAGGGTAGCGGTATCGCTTTCCACGTCGAGGATGTCGTCCTGCACCTGAAAGGCCAGGCCGATGGCCTGTGCATAAGTCTGCAATGCCTGCAGCTGATCAGGCTGGGCGCGGCCGCTGGCCAGGGCACCAAGCTTGACGCTGACCTCAATCAGCGCGCCGGTCTTGTGTCGGTGCATCTGTTCCAGGGCTGTTTGATCGAGCTTGAGACCGACCGAACCGAGATCAATGGCCTGGCCACCGACCATGCCCGCCGGACCGGCTGCGTGGGCCAGCGCTGTGACCATCTGCAGACGGATTTCGCTGCTGCATTCGCTCAGGCGCGGGTCGAGCAGGGCGCTGAAGGCCAGGCTCTGCAAGCCGTCACCGGCGAGGATCGCGCAGGCTTCGTCGAATTTCTTGTGGGTCGTCGGCTGGCCGCGACGCAGATCGTCATCGTCCATCGCCGGCAAATCGTCATGCACCAGCGAGTAGGCGTGGATCAGCTCGACCGCACACGCCGCGCCACTGGCCTGTTCAGCCTTTGCGCCGAGGGCTTCGCACGCCGCGTAAGCCAGCAACGGGCGCACGCGCTTGCCGCCGTTCATCACGCTGTAGCGCATCGCTTCGTAGAGCCGCGCCAGTTCCGGCAGCGGCGCGTCGAACAGCGTTTCCAGCGCCGCGTTGACCCGGGCCTGACTGCTCGCCGAATACGCCGCGATCATTCTGGCTCATCCGCGTCGAAGGGTTCCTCGGCGAGTTCGCCATCGCGCTCCAGCAGCACCTGCACTTTCTGCTCGGCCTGGGCCAGCGCCGCCTGGCAGTCACGGGTCAGACCGATGCCCTGCTCGAAAGCGGTCAGCGAGTCTTCCAGCGACAATTCACCGTTCTCCAGACGCTCAACCAGTGTTTGCAGGTCGGCGAGGGATTGTTCGAAATCCAGTGCAGCTTTTTTGCGGGCCATGGCGGCAATTTCCGGTAGACGTTAAACCGGCGCGACACTAGCAGATAGGGGGGGTATGGGCAAATGAGACGCCCCACCCAAAGCCGCGCACATGACCCCGTGGCGAGGGGATTTATCCCCGCTGGGTTGCGTAGCAACCCTAAAACCAGACGACCGATACTCTCAGGAAAATCGAAGTCGCCGGTTTTACGACTGCTGCGCAGCCGAGCGGGTTAAATCCCCTCGTCACAAAGTTAATGTGTTTCGGGGCTGAGGCTTATTCGGCTCATTTTATGAGCCGAATAACTTCGCTATTCGGCTCACGCCCTCTCGAAAGCGAGATTCCTACAGCAATCACACATGTATCCGATTGTTAAAAAACTGCCGAATCGCTAATCTTCGCGGCTTCTACGGCCCCGACAGTTGCGGGGCGTTCAGACGAAACGCAGTTCACCGCTGTGAAGTACCGAGGATCGGGTGCAAGGTTTCGTTCAAGGCATGGCAGGAGGCGTCACATGCGTTCATTTCTTTTGCTGCTGATCGGCTTCGCCTGCGCGCCTGTGCTGTGGGCCGCGCCGGCTGCGCAATTGTCCGAGCCGGTCGGCGGCTGGCGTTATCATGGCCTGCTCGATCGTTCGGAAAATCCGCAGGTCGCCTACCCGACGCCGCCGATCGATCGCGGCATTCAGCGCAATCGCACGATGATCCAGGGCCAGCTCAAAGCCCTCGGCCACATGCGTCCGCCGCACAGCCTCGCCGTCAACGGCAATCCATTGAATCTGTACACCGACGATCAGGGGCGTTTTGCCCGGCCCTACGCCTTCGGCGCCGGCTCCAACAGCGTTGAAGTGATCAGCGCCGAGGGCCAGTCGCTCAAGCGCGTGCAATTTTATGAAGCAAATAATCTGCGCACGCCGGCGAAGATTCGTCTTGTCTTGGGATGGGACGACCCGAAAGCCGAGCTGGATCTGCATATTGTCACCCCCGACGGTCAGCATGCCTTTTGGGCACGGCCGGCGCTGAGCAATGGCGGCGGCCTCGACCCGGATGGTGTCGACGGCCCCGGCCCGGAAATGTTCACCATGACCGCGCCGCTGCACGGCACGTATCTGGTCTACGTCAACTATTGGGGCAACTACGGCGATGGTGGCTATAACTTCGAGGAAACCAGTAATCAGAACGAGGTGATCACCTCGCAGATCACCCTGGTGCTCAACGAAAACACCGTCGACGAAAAACGCGAAACCTTCATCGTGCCCCTGCGGGCGATCGGTGATTTGTTGCTGGTCAAGACTTTCAACTATTAAGCATCCCGCCACGGATGAACTCGGATGTTGTGAACATGAGCGATAACACTGTGACTCCAGCTGCCGCGACACCGGCGGCCAAACCTTCGCGGCGCTGGCCGCTGGTCGTGCTCGGCCTGTGCCTGGTGGCCGGTGTGGCGGGCGGTTTCGGCTGGCTGCTGCTCAAGCCCAAAGCGCCGCCAGCGGCACTGGCCAGTGACAGGCTCGGCCTCGGCCGTCCGGATGCCTTGCTCGAAACCCGTTCACTGAGCCAGTTGCCCAAGGACCTGCTGACGGTGCCGTTCCTCAAGGCCACGCTTACCGAGGATTTCGTCTTCTATTACGAAACCCACGCCGATCGCCTCGGCCTGATCGGCAGCCTGCGGCGGATCATCTACGAGCATGACCTGAAGTTGCAGGACAGCCTGATCGAGCAGCTTTTCGATCAACCGGCCGATGTTGCGCTGTGGCGTGGCGCCGATGGTCGTTTGAAGGATTTCCTGCTGGTGATGGATCGCGGCGGGTTGGCCAAGCTGCTCGAGCCATTGGCGAAAGTGGCGCTGGATGACACTCAGCTCAGCATCTTCGGCACTCTCGAAGTCGGCAGCGACGAAGTGCCGCTGTATCAACTCAGCTACAACGCCAGCAAATCTCTGCTGTTCGCGTCGCGCGGCGACAAACTGGTGGTGCTGTCCAATCCAGCCAAGTACTACGACCCCGAGAGCGGCGTCTCGGAAGAGTCGGGCCGCGTTTCCGCGCAAGCGCTGGCGGCGTTGCTCAACGGCGAAAAACTCTTCCCCGAAGCGTTCGGCTTGCCAGCGAAAAACCCGGAAATCAAGCAGCGTCTGTCGGTCAATTCCAGCGTGCTCGCGATGGGCTATCAGCGCTTCATCCCGAATTTCGCCGGGCTGCGTTTCGACATGGACGACAAGGGCTGGCACAGCTATCTGGCCATGGATGAGCTGGAAAACCAGCCTGACTTCGACTTCAAACCGGTCTGGCAAGCGATGCCGCTGGGGGCGAGCGCTTGCGTGACCCTGCCGGTGGCGGCCGAGCCGCAGAAACCGATCCTGATCAAACTCGGCGCTGAAGAAGCGGTGGCGCAGACCCTCACCGAACACGTCGCTGGCGCGGCTGGCCTGTGCTGGTACGCCGATTCGCGGCTGTATACACCATTGCTGGTCGCCAGCCTCAAAGACGAGGACAGCAGCAAGCTTGATGGTGATCTGGGCAAATTGTTCGGCTCGATGGTCGGCGCGTTCGAAGCCAATGTCGCCGAAAGCGTATTCCCGGTGATCGACAAGCAGGAAGGCCAGAGCCACGTCTGGCAGCGTCAGGTCAGTTCCAGTTTCGGGCCTTACGCGGCGAAGACCGCTGAAAACCCAGAGGCGATTTCCGGCAAGGCGTTCATGAAAGTCAGCCTTGCCCGTCATGGCTCGACGCTGCTGTTTTCCCTCGACGACAAACTCGTCGACAAAGCCCTCGGCACCCTCGACAAGCGCTTCCCGCCGATGGCCGACGTTTTGCCAAAAGACGTACTGATGCCGATCTACCTCGGCCCGGACGCGATGGCGCAACTGATGCAGCGCGAAACCCTCGACAGCCTGCCGCAGGACATGGAGCCGGTGTTCTACAACGCCGCGCAAACCTACCTGATGCCGAAACTGCGCACCCTCGGCGGCTACGGCAAATATGCCCTGACTCTGCCCGAAGGCAGTGAGCCTGACGGCCACTGGCAATGGCTGCCGCTGGAATGGAAGGCGCTGTGAGCGCACTGATCCGCAGCCTCGGCTTGCTTGCTTTGCTGCTGAGCGCAGGCGCCCGTGCGGTTGAAGCGCCAGCGCTCGACCCGGCGCAATCCCAGGTGTTTCGCGCCTGGTTTGTGCGTATTGCTCAAGAGCAATTGAGCCAAGGCCCAAGCCCGCGCTGGTATCAGCAGGACTGCGCCGGCCTGGTGCGCTTTGCCGCCAACGAAGCGCTGAAAGTCCACGACGACAAATGGCTGCGCAGCAATGGTCTGTCCAATCGCTACCTGCCGCCGGAACTGACGCTGAGCAACGAGCAACGCAAGCTCGCGCAACAGTGGCAGCAGGGCGGCGGCAAGGTCGGGCCGTACGTCAACGCGATCAAACTGATTCAGTTCAACAGCCATCTGGTCGGCCGCGATGTGGCGCAGGCGCGGCCCGGTGACCTGATGTTTTTCGATCAGGGCGACGACCAGCACCTGATGATCTGGATGGGCCGCTACATCGCCTATCACACCGGCACCACCACCCCCACTGACAACGGCATGCGTTCGGCAAGCCTGCAGCAACTCATGACATGGAAGGACACCCGATGGATACCCGACGCAGCCAACCCCAACTTCATCGGCGTCTATCGACTGAACTTTCTCTCCCAATGACCGGTGCCCGCATGTTGCGTATCTGTTCGCGAATTTCTTTGCTGTTAGCGTTGTTGCTGCCGTTTACCTGGGTCAACGCCGAAGACTCGGTGGAGCCGAGCAATTACACGCCGGTGGCCGGTGAGAGTTTCTTCCTGCTCGCCGACAGCAGTTTTGCCAGCGACGAGCCGGCGATGGTCCGCCTCGAAGCCCCGGGTCGTGACTACCGGCGTTTTCGCATGGAGCCGTACGGCGGCGCCGACATTCGCGTGTATCGCATCGACAAGCCGCTGGATTTCCTCAAGCGCCAGAAGAACCTGCACCGCGTCGTCAGTGACGGCCAGTTCAAGGGCGAAGGTTTGTCCAACACTCTCGCGTATCTGTGGGACAACTGGTATCGCAAATCCCGGCGGGTGATGCAGCGTGCGTTCTCTTACGAGTCGCGCAAGCAGGTCACCGAAGAAGTGCCGGAGCTGAAAATGGGCGAGGCCATGGCCGCGCCGACGCCGTACGACGCGCAGCCGCAATTTGCGCTGATCCCGGGTCTGCCGGTGGTCAGCCAGTTCCGTTATCCACTGTGGCAGGCCAAGCCGATCCAGCCACCGACCGGGGTCAATCTGGCCGGCTCGTCCAGTGACTTCGTCAGCGTCTCGCCGGGCAACGTTTACATTCCGCTGGGTAATCTGAAACCGGGGCTGTATCTGGTCGAAGCGCTGATCGGCAAGTACCGCGCGACCACCATGGTGTTCGTCTCCAACACCGTCGCGGTGAGCAAGATTGCCGGTGATGAACTGCTGGTCTGGGCCGCGCGCAAGCACGAAGGCAGTTCGGTGCCGAAGGTCAATGTGCTGTGGACCGATGGCCTCGGCGTGATGAGCAGCGGTGCTACCGATGCCGACGGTCTGCTGCGCCTGAAACACGTCAGCCCGGAGCGTTCGTTCGTCATCGGCGAGGACGAAGAGGGCGGCGTGTTCGTCTCGGAAAACTTCTACTACGACAGCGAAATCTACGACACCAAACTGTATGCCTTCACCGATCGGCCGCTGTATCGCCCGGGCGATTGGGTGTCGCTGAAAATCGTCGGTCGCGAGTTCAAGAATGCCCGGGATTCGGTTCTGCCGGGCGCGGCGGATGTCAGTGTCAGCGTGCTTGATGCCACGGGGACCGAACTGCAGACCCTCGATCTGAAGCTTGATTCGAAAGCAGGTACCCAGGGCCGTTTCCAGTTGCCGGATAACGCCGTGGCCGGTGGTTACGAGATCCGTTTCAACTACAAGAATCAGGCCTACAGCAGTGCTTTCCGCGTTGCCGAATACATCAAGCCGCACTTCGAAATCTCGCTGAATCTGGCCAAGCAGGATTACCGCACCGGTGAGCCGGTGAAAGGCAATCTGGTGCTGCTCTATCCGGACGGCAAACCGGTGGCCAACGCCAAATTGAGCCTGAGCCTGCGCGCCCAGCAACTGTCCATGGTCGACAACGAGCTGCAATACCTCGGGCAATTTCCGGTGGAGCTGACCAGCACCGAACTGACTACCGACAGCAAAGGCAACGCGACCCTCGATTTGCCGGCAGCCGATAAACCGAGCCGCTACATGCTCACCGTGTTTGCCAGCGACGGCGCGGCTTATCGGGTCAAAACCACCAAGGAAATCCTCATCGACCGTGGCGCGGCGAGTTTCCGCTTGAGTGCGCCGCAGCGTTTCAGTGCAGTCGGTGACAAGGTTGCCTTCAGCTACGCCAACGAGGGCGGCACCGAACAAAGCAAAGCCGTAACGCCGAGCAGCTACGCCTGGGTGCGCCTGGAAGATCAGAGCACCGGCGAAGGCAAACTCGCCGCAACGGACAAAGGCTTCAGCCTCGCCTTCGAACGTCCGGGCACCTACAACCTGACGCTGAAGGATCAACACGGTCGCGTCCTCGGCGCCACCGGCCAATCGGTCACCGGCGACGGTGTGAAAGCGGTGCCGGGCACAGTGGAAATCGTCCTCGACAAGCCCGAGTACAAGGCGGGCGAAGAAGCGCTGGCGCTGATCACCTTCCCTGAGCCGGTCAGCGACGCACTGCTGTCGCTGGAGCGCGACAAGGTCGAGGCCACTGCGCTGCTGGCCAAGGGCGGCGACTGGCTGAAACTGGAAAAACTCAGCGACACCCAATACCGCGCGCGCATTGCGGTGAAAGACAGCTTCGCGCCGAACCTGACCTTCTCCGTGCTCTACACCAAGGGCGGTCAGTACAGCTTTCAGAACGCCGGGATCAAAGTGGTCGCGCCGCAAATCGACGTGGCGATCAGCACCGACAAAGCGGTGTACCTGCCGGGCGATACGGTCACGGTCGACCTCACCACGCAGTTCGCCGGCAAAGCGGTTCCGGCACACTTGACGGTCAGCGTGGTCGACGAAATGGTCTACGCGCTGCAACCGGAAGTCGCGCCGAGCATTGACCAGTTCTTCTACCACCCACGGCGCAACAACGTGCGCACCAGTGCCAGCCTGTCGTTCATCAGCTACGACGTGGCATTGCCGGGTAGCCCCGGCGCCCCGGGTAAAGCCAATCGCAGCGAACGCGGCGTGAAGGTGCTTGAGCGTCCGCGCCGTGAAGACGTCGACACCGCTGCGTGGCAGCCGGAGCTGTTGACCGGCGCCGACGGCAAAACCCGCTTCACCTTCAAGATGCCGGACTCGCTGACCCGCTGGCGCATCACCGCTCGAGCGATTGCCGATGACGGTCAGGTCGGGCAGAAGAAGCAGTTTGTCCGTTCGGAAAAACCGCTTTACCTGAAGTGGAGCGGGCCGAGCAAATTCCGCAAGGGCGATCAGCCGCAGCTGGGTGTGTTCGCTTTCAGTCAGGCAGAGAAACCGGTCAAGGCGGAACTGGTGACTCACTATGCCGGTACCGAACAACGTCTGCCGGTGACCCTGAACAGCGGCATCAATTACCTGCCACTGCCGGCGTTCGCTTTGGCCTCTGGCGAGTGGACGGCGGAGTTGGTGCAGGACGGCAAAGTCGCCGATGCCCTGGCTGTGCGCTTGAGTGCCACCGGTGAAGGCTGGCAAGTCACGCAAACGCAAAGTCTCGATGTGGTCAGCGGCGACACACCCTTGAGTTTGCCGGCGGATGCCACGGATATCCGCCTGCGTCTGGATGACAGTCCGCAAGCGCTGTTCCGTTCCGCCCTCGATGATCTGCTCGGCTACCCGTACGGCGGCGTCGAGCAGACGGCCAGTCGCTTGCTGCCGCTGAGCATCGCTTATCCATCGCTGGCGTCGAACCCGCAGATTCGCGATCGCTTGCGCCTGATCATGCAGAACAGCCGTCTGCGTCTGGTGCAAATGGCCGGGCCGTCGGCGAGCTTTACCTGGTGGGGCTACGACGGCGAGCCCGATGCCTTTCTCACCGCCTATGCCTATTACGCCGACTGGAATGCCAGCCGCGTACTCGACCTGACCCTGCCGCCGGAGCACTGGCAGCGCGTACTGGAGGTTTATGCCAAGCAAGCGCCGAATACACCGTTGCTGCAACGGGCGCTGATTCTGTCGTTCGCCAAACAGATGCAGCTGCCAGTGAACACGCTGCTCAGCGGTTTGATCGACGATCTGGCCAAGGCCGGTGAAGGCGCTGCCGAAACCTTGCTCGACGACGGTCAGGACAGTCTGGTGATGAACGACCCGGATTCGGCGCTCGGTCTGGCGGCGGCGCGGGTACTCACTGCATCGTTGGCGACGCAGGCGAAAGTTGCTTTGCCGGAGGCGTTCAATCGGCAACTGGGCGCAGCGCAACAACGTCTGGCGGTCAGCTCGCAGCCCTTCGTTGAAGCACTGAACCTGTCGCTGCAACCGTTTGATCAGGCCCGTGCGACGGCGTTGTTGCAACGTCTGTTGCCGCAGCAATCGACACTGGAACGTGCACTGGCGCTGACCTGGCTGCAACGCAGCATCGCTCAGGCCTCGCCGACCATCGCGCTGATGCCGGGTGAGGGCTGGAAGAAAAACTACGGCGCCAGCGGCGAGATGTACTGGACATGGCAAGGCGCGACGCCTTTGCCGAACATACTGAGCGTGTCCGGCACGCAAGAGCGGCCGTTGCGTGCAGCGCTGAGCTTCCAGACTCAACAGCCGCAGGTCGATCCGATGGCCGTGAGCGTCACTCGGCGTCTGTCGCGGCTGGTGCCGGGCGACGAAGCGTTCACCTTCAAACTCGAGCCGGTCGGCACCAAGCCGCTGTCCAGCGACAGCCTGTACCTGGACGAGGTGATCCTTACCAGCAAAGCGCCGAAACCGCTGCGCTACGGCATGCTTGAAGTGCCGCTGCCACCGGGCGCGGATGTCGAGCGCACGACATGGGGCATCAAATTGCAGGGCAAGGACGGCACCGAACCGACCGCGCTCGAGAAAGCGCGTTTCGAACCGGGTCAGTTGGCTTACGCGGTGCCGGTCGATGCATTGAGCGGTGAGTTGCGCCTGCGCCATCTGGTGCGCTTCTCGCAGAAGGGCCAGTTCAACCTGCCGCCGGTACGCTTCAAGCAAGTGTATGCACCGCAGCATCAGGCCCAGGAGGCTAAAGCTGCCCTCGGTCAGGTCACGGTCAACTGACATGCGCCGGCCGCTGTTGTGGCTGCTGATGGGTGTGATGCCTGCGCTGGCGACAGCGCAGGATGAGCCGTTGCGCGTGGCCTATCAGGGCGAGTTGTTGTCGTTGAGTCAGACGCAACTGATCAAGCGCGAACCGTTGCCAGCGTCGCTGGATGCGCCGCTGGGCAGTCTGTGGAAGTTGTTCGTCTACGCCTGGCTGGTGGATACCGGTGCGCGGGAGCCGGCTTATGAATGTCGCGGGCAGTCCAAAGAAGAAGTTTATTGCTGCTCGGCGGGCGGCAAGATCGAGCGGGATCAGGCACTGGTGAAATCCTGCGGTCTGTATTTCGACCCCGCGCGGTTGGGCATTGCAGCGAAGGATTGGCGAGCGTATTGGCAGTCGCGGCAGGCACCGTCGTGGTTGCTGGATTTGCCAGCCGTGCAACCGGCAACAAGGGTTTCGGTTGCCGAGTTATCGAGCGTTCTGGCATTGCTGCCAGCGCAGGATCAGACGCGCCGCGTGCTGCTCGATGTCGTGCTGAACGCGGCGGACGGCAATGTCGTCGGCGAGTTGGGCGGGCGCCTGCGGGTGAAAACCTGGAGCTGGCTCGGCGACCAGGATGCACTATCGCGGCAAGGTGGATTCGCCGGTTGGACCGCCGACGGCGCACCGATCTGGGCGGGTGGACCCGGTACCAGTCAAATGGTTCTGCGGCATTACGGTCAGGCGCTGGCCAGCGTATTACCGACGGCTTGGCTAGCGGACGCGGGGCGTTGTGTGGAAGTCGGGCTGTTCTCGAAATACCCGGTGTCGAAAGTTCTGGCCGGAGATCGTGTTGCCACGTCCGGGCCATTGCGCGGCGACTACCGCGTCGAATTCGCCAACGGCAACACGCTGGACATCCACAGCGATGGCGAATTGTTTCTGCTCAACGACAAACTCGTTGCAAGGCTTGATCGCGAAGAATATGTCGCCCGTGTCCTTGAGCGCGAAGCCAAACCTGAACCTGCCGAAGCCGCCAAGGCGCTGGCCGTAGCGATCCGCACTTATCTGCTGCAAAACGCCACGCGCAACGGCGACTGCCTGAGCATCGACGACAGCAGCAATCGCCAGCGCGTCGCCCCGCGTCCAGCCTCTGCCGAGTCACGCAACATCGCGGCGTGGACGGCGGATCTGGTACTGGCCGGCAGCACCGTCACCTATCACTCCGACCAGCCCGGCCCGGACAAACTCGCTTGGCAGCAAGCCGTCGAGCAAGCGAACGCCCGCCAGCGCTACGACGCGATTCTGCTGCACGCCTATCCACGCGCCAGCCTCAGCCGCTGGGACAACCCGGTCGCCTCCTGCGAAGCATTACCCGCCGCGCAAGACTGGCTGCAAAAGCAGCGACGCGGCTGGCGTCCGAGGCTCGAAAGCGAAACCGGCTACAACGAAGTCAGTACTTTCGCCGTATGCAAACTTGCCTTCGGCCGGCCCTTCGTCGACCGCGAACGCCAGCGCATATACGTGCGCGGCGTGCTGAGCCTGCAGGATCGCCTCGATCTGACCCACGAATATCTGCACCTGGCCTTCGAAGCACACCCCAACGGCCAGGATGAAACCTACATCGAAGGGCTCGCCCGTCACCTTTTGCTGGAATAGACCATGACACTCCGTTATCCACAGGTCTTGCTGCTGCTCTGTGCCCTCAACGTGCTGCCGCAAGCGTTCGCCGCCGATGGCGTCAAACTCGACACCCCGGTGGGCGGCTGGCGCAGCGGCGCACCGCAAGGCGAGGGCGAGAGCTTTCGCCAGACTGTCAACTACCCGGCCTCGTCGGTCAACACACCGCTTGGCCAGGCCAATACCGCCAGAATCAGCGGCCAGATCAAAGCCGTGCCGAAGAACAACGAACCCGGGCGCCTGATCGTCAACGGCGTCAGCATGCCACTGAAAATCGACCCCGCCGGCGGCTTCGATCGCCCGTTCTCCTTCCCCAACGGCAGCAACAGCGTCGAAGTGCGCAGCGCCGACGGCCAGCAACGCCACCGCACGCAATTCCTCAACGCCCGCGGCGGCTCCACCCCGGCCAAACTGCGCGTCCTGCTGGCCTGGGACAGCGACGGCACCGACCTCGACCTGCACCTGATCACCCCCGACGGCGCCCACATCTGGTACGGCAACCGCAGCGCCGCCAACGGCGCCGCCCTCGACGTCGACGTCACCACCGGCTACGGCCCGGAAATCGCCGCCATGGCCGCGCCGATCAAGGGGCAGTATCTGGTGTATGTGAATTATTACGGCGGTGGATATCGCGGAGATGACGAAGGTGGGGATGAAGCGGTTCAGGCGCTGACCACGGCGCAGGTGACGGTGATTACTGAAGAAGGCACGCCGAGCGAGAAGATGGAGACGTTTGTAGTGCCGATGCGGACGGCGGGGGAATTGACGCTGGTGAAGTCGTTCAGTTATCCGTGAGGGGGAATTTGTCCAACGGGTTGTTGGACAAATTCAGCAACTGTAGCTGGGCGCTCGAACAGCTTACAGATCAGCCAGACTGACCTGCATTCGCTGAGGAGCGGCGAGGCGCTCGTGAACGATGGCGGCAAGTTCGTCATCTTCTTCACTGGCCAACTTATCTTCGGCAGGCGGCTCGCCTCGTTCGGCGGCGCGCTTCAGCGCGTCCTCAATGGGGAATGAGGTTTTGGGCATTTGGTGTTTCCTGCGATATTTGGCGGGACGGTAACCAGTGCATTGGGCGCTATACAAGCTGGAATGCAATTTCAGCAATGGATATGGTTTGTTGCAGGCATTAAAAAGCCGGCTTGTGGCCGGCTTCTCGGGGACTGGCTTGGTTTATTTTTGGTAAACCGCGCCAGCCTTCAAAACGTACATCCGGATCTGCGTCCGGCTGTGGGACTTGGTCAGACGTTGGTCTGCCGCGTCGGGCGTCATTCGAGCCGCTGGGCGGGTCGATGCGCGAATGTGGGGCGCAGGATACTGAGTTTTGCTTTGGATTCCCAGTCTCAAGTGCGGTTTAGAGCGACTGAAGCGCTACAAACTCCGGATTTGTACCGGTTGTCAGGGCCTTTTCGCGGGCAAGCCCGCTCCCACAGGTTCTGGCAAACAATCACAGAAACGGCACCACCGGCCGGCGCTTGCCCAGTGTCGACCACCAGAACACCCAGCCAAGAATATGAATCCGCTGCTCTTCGATCTGCGCTGGCCGGAAGACCTCGTCGGGGTATTCGGCGCTGTTGTGGCTGCGCATGCGCAGGCCGTTGCCGGGCATGCGGTGCAGGTATTTGATGCGCAGCATGCCGTCGTGCTCTACGGCGTAGATTTCGCCGTCGACGACCTGGGTCAGGCCGCGGTCGATGGCGACGATGGAGCCGTCTTCGATGCGATCGGCCATGCTGTTGCCGATCATGTGCGCGCAGATGGCGTTGGCGTGCTGGATGTCGAGTTGATCGAGGTGGGCGCGGGGCAGGCGCAGGGATTGGTCGGGGTCGAGGATGACGTGGGTTTTACCGTCGCCGTTGGCGATCGGGGTTTCCTTGAAAAATGCCAGGTCGATGTCGCTGGGGTTGATGACGGTGTAGACGCCGCAGATGGCCTGGGCATCGAACGTGTCGCCATTGCTGGCGGGTGGGTGCAGGCGCGCGACCTCCTTGACGCCTTCCCCGGTTTTCAGCCATTCACTATTGACCGACAACAGGCGTGAGACTTCTTCCATGCGATACGCCGGGACGCCCCGGGTGTACCAGTTATGAACGTTTTGGGCTTCCGTGCCCCAGAACCTTGCGAAATCCGTGGTGCTGATGTTCGCTGCTTCCAGGAGTGCCTTGAATCGTGGACCGCTAGTGTTCTTTCTCATAAACACGGAGTCTACGGCCGGACTAGAGCGGTTTGAATAAACCGGGCGTTCAAAAAAAGCCTGTATTTTGCGACGGGATGTAAGACGTACTTGTGGGAAATTAAACAGATTAAAACTGCATGTAGGAATTTAAACGGTTTGTTTAGTCGGGCTTTTTCAAGAGCCCCTCACCCCAACCCTCTCCCGGAGGGGAGAGGGGGCCGACCAAGGTGTATTTCGAGTTACATAGACCTGAACAACCGAGTCGATTATGCAGACGCCAATAACAAAAAACCCCGGAAATCCGGGGTTTTTTCAAGCGTCACGCAAGGCGCAATTGCTTAGCCCTTGTAGGCGGCAACCGACTTGGTGATCGCTTCGCGGGCGGCGTCTGCACCGGCCCAGCCTTCGATCTTGACCCACTTGCCCTTCTCGAGATCCTTGTAGTTCGCGAAGAAGTGCTCGATCTGCTGGATCAGCAGGGGTGGCAGGTCGGTGTATTCCTTCACATCGACGTACAGCTGCGACAGCTTGTCGTGTGGCACGGCGATGACTTTGGCATCGCCGCCGCCGTCGTCGGTCATGTTCAGGATGCCGACCGGACGGGCGCGGATTACCGAGCCTGGAGCAACCGGGTAAGGGGTTACGACCAGCACGTCGAGGGGATCACCGTCGTCAGCCAGGGTGTTCGGAATGTAACCGTAGTTGGCCGGGTAGAACATTGGGGTGGCCATGAAACGGTCAACGAACAGGCAATCGCTGTCTTTGTCGATTTCGTATTTGATCGGCGCGTGGTTGGCCGGGATCTCGATCGCGACGTAGATGTCGTTCGGCAGGTCTTTGCCAGCCGGAATCTTGCTGTAGCTCATTGGGCGTTGCCCCCGTAGTTGACCAAAAACACTTGGCCGGATTGACCAAAAAGTGGCGGCGATTATAGGCACATTCCTACGCCGACGCCACGTACCAGAAGTCGTGCAGAGCTTAGTCGTGCGCCTGATAGACCGGGTCTGTGGCCTGAAGTTGCCGCAGTCTGCCCAACGGATCCTGCCGGTAGAAAAGCTGCAGTTGCAAGTAGACCTGTGGATAAGCCTCGTGCAGCAGATCCGGGGCGCTGAAGAAGTATTCGCTGGTGACGGCGAAGAACTCCGCCGGGTTCTCGGCGGCATAGGGATCGATGGCGGTTTCGGTGTCGGGATCGTGGTCGAGTTGGCGGTTGAGGTCGTCGTAAGCGGCCTGCATCACTTTGGCCCAGTCGCTGACGCGCATGTCGGTGTGCAGTGGCGGCAGGCCGTTGGCGTCGCCGTTGAGCATATCGAGCTTGTGCGCCAGCTCGTGGATCACCAGGTTGTAGCCTTCCCAGCCACCGCTGGCCTGTACGCCGGGCCAGGCGAGAATCACCGGCCCCTGCTGCCAGGCTTCACCGCTGTGTTCACCGTCCCACTCATGCTCGACGCCGCTGGCATCGCGATGGCGTTGCGGGCTGAGGAAGTCGTCCGGGTACAGCACGATCTCGTGGAAACCCTGGTACCAGTTGAGATCACCGAGATGCATCAGCGGCAACTGTGCTTGCGCGGCGAGCAGCAGGCGTTGCTCCTGATGCAGTTCGACACCGGGCAGGGCGGTCAGGTGTTTGTCGTCGAGAAACAGCACGCAGGCTTCGCGCAACCACTGGTCTTCAGCAGCGCTGATGCCATCGAGGAAGGAGAGTTGATGGCGCACCCGTTGCCACAGGTCGTCGGCAATCGGGTGCCTGGCCAGGAGGCGCCGGCGTCGCCAGGCGCTCAGTGACCACATCGGATCAGTGCGATTGCACTTTGGTGCCGCCGAACCGGCTGCGCACCACGCCGATGATCATCGGCACCAGCGACAGCAGAATGATTGCCACCACCAGCAGCGAGAGGTTTTTCTTGATGAACGGCACGTTGCCGAAGAAGTAACCCAGAGTGACCAGACCGCCGACCCAGAGGATGGTGCCGAGCACGCTGAAGCCGAAGAAACGCGGGTACGGCATCCGCGCCACGCCCGCGACGAACGGCGCGAAGGTGCGGATGATCGGCAGGAAACGCGCCATGGTCACGGTCTTGCCGCCGTGCTTGTCGTAGAAGTCGTGGGTTTTTTGCAGGTAATCGCGACGGAAGATTTTCGAGTTCGGGTTGCTGAACAGCTTCTCCCCGGCCGTACGTCCGATCACGTAGTTGGTACTGTCGCCCATGATCGCCGCCAGCATCAGCAGGCCACCGAGCAGCACCGGATCCATGCCGCCGCCGGCCGCCACTGCGCCAGCGATGAACAGCAGCGAGTCGCCCGGCAGGAACGGCATCACCACCAGACCGGTTTCACAGAAGATCACCAGAAACAGGATGGCGTAGATCCATGGCCCATAGTTGTTCACCAGCAAATCGAGATACACATCGAGATGCAGGATAAGGTCGAGCGGGTTGAAATCCATGGGGGCACCTGTATGACGGCCCGACTCGGCAGGCCTGTGCGGATGACTTCGTGTAAGCCTACAGCGGGGTGTAGTTTTTCTTACAAGCCGGAAAGATCGGGATTATACGGTCTGAGCGATGAAAAGCGCGTCGGTTTTGTAGCGGGGAGTGTCGCGAAGTGAGCAATTGTCAGGGAAAAGGTGGCCGTGGCGAGGGAGCGTACTCCCTCATCACCGAAGCCGTTGGAGTCAGAGCTCGTCGCTGATCGGCAGTACGTAGTTCTTGAACTCGGTGTCTTCCTTGAAGCCGATCGATTCGTAGGTTTTCTGCGCCACTTCGTTGTTTGCGCTGGTCGAGACGCGCATGCGCACGGCCTGGGTTTCCTTGGCCATTTTCTTCGCGGTACGGATCAGATTGTCGGCGACCAGTTGCCGGCGCGCGTCTTCAGCAACGTAGATATCGTTGAGAATCCACACGCGTTTGAGCGACAGCGACGAAAAGCTCGGATAGAGCTGGCAGAAACCCATGAGTTTCTTGTCGTCATCGTCGGCCAGGGCCAGATAGATCACCGACTCTTTGCGGCGCAGGCGCTTTTCGAGGAACGCGCGGGAGGAATCCGGGTAAGGCAGGGAGCCGTAGAACTCGCGATATTTGACGAACAAAGGAGTCAGCAAATCCAGATGTTCGAGGGTCGCTTGAATAATCCGCATGATAGGTCTCGTCTTCAAGTGGCTGTCTTCAACTGCTCCGACGGCGATGGGAAACCCGGGCGGCCGTGCGTCGATCCTGCCTGAAAGCAGCGCAGAAAGGCAATGCGGAAACGGTTCAGGCTGGCGGTGGATCGAGCAGGAAGTTGCCTTTCATGTCGACAGCGTCGTCCGCCTCCAATGTGTGCAGCTGAGCTTCATCCTTCAGGTTGACCCCCGACAGCTGGCGCCGACAGGCCTCGCGCATCAGATACAGCAAGCGATGCGCCGCCATGCCGTAGCTCAAACCTTCAAGCCGAACATTGGAAATGCAGTTGCGATACGCGTCGGTGAGGCCGACCTTCGGCGCGTAGGTGAAATACAGCCCGAGGCTGTCCGGCGAACTCAGGCCCGGACGCTCGCCGATCAGCATCACAACCATTTTCGCCCCGAGCAGCTGGCCGATTTCGTCACCGATGGCGACGCGGCCCTGCTCGACCAGCACCACCGGTGCCACGGACCAGCCGTCGCCGCTCATCTGTTCTTCCAGGCGCGTCAGGAACGGCAGCGTGTGGCGGTGCACCGCCAGCGCCGACAGGCCATCAGCGACGACCATCACCAGATCGACGCCGCCCGGGTGTTCGCTGGCGTAGTCGCGCAAGGTCTGCGCCGATTCATCGCTGAGCTTGCGCCCCAGATCCGGGCGTTGCAGATAGGTGTGTCGATCCGGCGCGGCGCTTTGCAGCGCCAAGGTTTCCCGCCCGCGCTCGCTCAGTTGTGCGCGGATTTCGCTGTGATCGAAGGCCAGGTGCACAGCATCGCGGGCCTGAGCGTGGGCAAACTGAAAATCCAGCTGCGCCCGCGTCGGCAGACTGGTGCCGGTGCGGCCCAGGGCAATGCGTGCCGGGGTCAGGCGGCGCAGTTCCAGCCAGGGGTTTTGCGGATCGACCGGTGGTTTTTCCATAAGACTCATCCCAAGTGCGCCAAGGCCTGGCGGAAGGCCGGCGGCAGGTTGTTGCCGAAGCGAACCTTGCCGTCCGCCTGGGTGAAGATGCCCATGTTGGCCAGCCATTGTTCGAACTCCGGCGCCGGTTTCAGGCCCAGGGTCTGGCGGGCGTACAAGGCGTCGTGAAACGAAGTGGTCTGGTAATTGAGCATGATGTCGTCGGAGCCGGGGATGCCCATGATGAAGTTGATCCCGGCGACGCCGAGCAACGTCAGCAGGGTATCCATGTCGTCCTGGTCGGCTTCGGCGTGGTTGGTGTAGCAGATGTCGCAGCCCATCGGCACGCCGAGCAGCTTGCCGCAGAAGTGATCTTCAAGGCCGGCGCGGATGATCTGCTTGCCGTTGTAGAGGTACTCCGGGCCGATAAATCCTACGACGGTGTTCACTAGGAACGGCTTGAAATGTCGCGCCACGGCGTAGGCCCGTGTCTCGCAAGTCTGTTGATCGACGCCGTGGTGGGCGTTGGCCGACAGCGCGCTGCCCTGACCGGTTTCGAAATACATCAGGTTCTGCCCGAGTTTGCCGCGCTTGAGACTGAGCCCGGCGTCGTAGCCTTCCTGCAAGACATTCAGATTGATACCGAAACTGGCATTGGCCGCCTCAGTGCCGGCAATCGACTGGAACACCAGATCCAGCGGCACGCCACGGTTGATCGCCTCGATCGAGGTGGTGACGTGGGTCAGCACGCAGGCTTGAGTCGGGATGTCGTAGCGCTGGATGATTGCGTCGAGCATCTCCAGCATCGCGCAGATCGAAGCGATGCTGTCGGTGGCCGGGTTGACCCCGATCATTGCGTCACCGTTGCCGTAGAGCAGGCCGTCGAGAATGCTCGCGGCAATGCCGGACGGCTCGTCGGTCGGGTGGTTGGGTTGCAGGCGGGTCGACAGGCGCCCGCGCAAACCGAGGGTGCCGCGAAATTGGGTGACCACGCGGATTTTCTGCGCGACCAGCACCAGATCCTGTACACGCATGATCTTCGACACGGCGGCGACCATTTCCGGGGTCAGGCCGGGGGCGAGGGCGCGCAGGCTGATTTCGTCCGCCGCGTCACTGAGCAGCCAGTCGCGAAAGCCGCCAACGGTGAGGTGACTGACCACGGCGAAGGCTTGTTTGTCGTGGGTGTCGATGATCAGCCGGGTGACTTCGTCGGCTTCGTAGGGAATCAGCGCTTCCTGCAGGAAGTGCGTGAGCGGGATGTCCGCCAGGGCCATTTGCGCAGCCACCCGTTCGCCGTCGTTGAGCGCGGCGATCTCGGCGAGAAAATCCCCCGAGCGGGCGGGGCTGGCCTTGGCCATGACGTCTTTGAGGCTGTCGAAGCGGTAAGTCTGCGCGCCGACCGTGTGAGCAAAACTGGCCATTCAGCGTTCTCCGTGACGGCGCAGAACAGCTCTGCGCCGTGGTTTTCGACAATCAGTGCAAGGCTTGTTCAGCTTTTTGAATCGCCGCGAATTCTTCTTCCGGCGTGCCCGCTACCAAGTGATGCCGACTGTAGAAAGCAAAGTAAGCAATTAACACTCCATAGATGATCGCGGCGCCGATCACCACCCGTGGATCGACGAGGAAACCCGCCACCACGGCGATGCACGCCAATACCAGCGCCACACCCGAGGTGAAAATGCCGCCCGGCGTGCGATACGGCCGGTCCATTTTGGGGCGCCGGATACGCAGGGTGATGTGCGCGGCCATCATCAGCACATAGGAAATGGTCGCGCCGAACACCGCGACCAGAATCAGCAAATCGCCCTGGCCGGTCAGCGACAGACCAAAGCCGATGATGCCGGGAATCACCAGAGCCAGCACCGGTGCCTTGCTCTTGTTGGTCTGCGACAGTTTGCGCGGCAGGTAACCGGCCCGCGACAGCGCGAAGATCTGCCGCGAGTAGGCGTAGATGATCGAGAAGAAACTGGCGATCAGCCCGGCCAGACCGACGAGATTGACGAAGCTGCCCATCCAGGTCGAGCCACCGTAGGCCTTGCTCAGCGCTTCGACCAGTGGATTACCGGAGGTCAGCAGCGAATTCGCACCGGCGCCGCCGGGGCCGACGATCAGAATCAGCAGGGCAAACATCAGCAGCACCAGCATTGCCCCGATCAGGCCACGCGGCAGGTCGCGCTTGGGGTTTTTGGTTTCTTCAGCGGCCAGCGGCACGCCTTCGACGGCGAGGAAAAACCAGATCGCATAGGGAATCGCCGCCCACACGCCGACGTAGCCGAACGGCAGAAACGGGCTGGCACCGACCGCAGTGGTCACCGGGATGTCGAGCAGGTTGGCAACGTCGAAGTGCGGCACCATCGCCACTAGAAACACCCCCAGCGCCAGCGCGGCGACGGCGGTAATGATGAACATCAGCTTGAGCGCTTCGCCGACCCCGAAAATGTGGATGGCGATGAAGATGATGTAGAACGCCAGATAGATCATCCAGCCGCCAATACCGAACAGCGACTCGCAGTAGGCACCGATGAACACCGCGATGGCGGCGGGGGCGATGGCGTATTCGATGAGGATCGCGGTGCCGGTGAGAAACCCGCCCCACGGCCCGAACGCACTGCGGGCGAAACCGTAGCCGCCGCCAGCGGTGGGAATCATCGACGACAATTCGGCCAGGGAAAAACACATGCACAGGTACATGGTCGCCATCAGCAGCGTGGCGAGAAACATCCCGCCCCAGCCACCCTGGGCGAGGCCGAAATTCCAGCCGGCGTAGTCGCCGGAAATCACATAAGCGACGCCGAGGCCCACCAGCAGGACCCAGCCGGCGGCGCCTTTTTTCAGTTCGCGTTGTTGGAAATAATCGGTGCCGACTTTTTCGAAGTCGACGGAGGAGCCGGTCGCCGGAGCGCCGGCCGGGGATTCGCTTGGCATAGGGTTCACCATTTTTATTGTTTTATTGGCCCGGCTACAGCCAGGAACCTGATCGTTCCCACGCGCAGCATAGGAATGTATCAACGGACGCTCCGCGTTCGGCTTTGAAGGAACGCGGAGCGTCCCGGGCTGGATTCCCACGCAGAGCGTGGGAACGATCAGCATCGCAGGATCAGAAGAATCCCAACGGATTGATGTCGTAGCTCACCAGCAGGTTCTTGGTCTGCTGATAATGGTCGAGCATCATTTTGTGGGTTTCACGCCCGACGCCGGACTTCTTGTAACCGCCGAACGCGGCATGCGCCGGGTACAGGTGGTAGCAGTTGGTCCACACGCGACCGGCCTTGATCGCCCGGCCCATCCGGTAGGCGCGGTTGATGTCGCGGGTCCACAGGCCGGCGCCGAGGCCGAACTCGGTGTCGTTGGCAATCGCCAGGGCTTCGGCTTCGTCCTTGAAGGTGGTGATGCTCACCACCGGGCCGAAGATTTCTTCCTGGAACACGCGCATCTTGTTGGTGCCCTTGAGCAGGGTTGGCTGGATGTAATAACCGGTGGCCAGGCTGCCCTCGAGTTTTTCCACCTTGCCGCCGGTCAGCAGCTCCGCACCTTCGCCCTTGGCGATTTCCAGGTACGAGAGGATCTTGTCGAATTGCTGCTCCGATGCCTGGGCGCCGACCATGGTGTCGGTGTCCAGCGGGTCGCCACGTTTGATCTGGCTGACTTTCTTCATCACTGCCTGCATGAATTCGTCGTAGATCGATTCCTGCACCAGCGCGCGGGAAGGGCAGGTGCACACTTCGCCCTGGTTGAAGAACGCCAGCACCAGGCCTTCGGCGGCTTTTTCGATGAAGCTCGGCTCGGCCTGCATGATGTCTTCGAAGAATATGTTCGGCGACTTGCCGCCCAGTTCCACGGTCGACGGAATGATGTTTTCCGCTGCGCATTTCATGATGTGCGAGCCGACCGGGGTCGAGCCGGTGAAAGCAATTTTGGCGATGCGCTTGCTGGTCGCCAGCGCTTCGCCTGCCTCTTTACCGAAGCCTTGCACGACGTTGAGCACGCCCGGCGGCAGCAGGTCGCCGATCAGTTCCATCAGCACGCAGATGCCCAGCGGGGTTTGCTCGGCGGGCTTGAGCACCACGCAGTTACCGGCGGCCAGCGCTGGCGCGAGCTTCCACGCGGCCATCAGCAGCGGGAAGTTCCACGGGATGATCTGGCCGACCACGCCCAGCGGTTCATGGATGTGATAGGCCACAGTGTTGCCGTCGATTTCCGCAGCGCTGCCTTCCTGGGCGCGCAGGCAACCGGCGAAATAACGGAAATGGTCAGCGGCCAGGGGGATGTCGGCGTTGAGGGTTTCGCGGATGGCTTTACCGTTGTCCCAAGTTTCGGTGATCGCCAGCAGTTCGAGATTCTCTTCGATGCGGTCGGCGATTTTCAGCAGGATCAGCGAGCGTGCCTGCACGGAAGTGGCGCCCCATGCATCGGCGGCGGCGTGGGCAGCATCCAGCGCCTTGTCGATGTCTTCGGCGGTGGAGCGGGGGAATTCGGCGATTGGCTGGCCATTGACTGGCGAGGTATTGGTGAAGTACTGACCTTTGACCGGCGCGACGAATTCGCCGCCGATGTAGTTACCGTACTTGCTCTTGAACGAGACTTTGGCGCCGTCGGTACCGGGATGGGCGTAACGCATGATGATGTTCTCCTTGGCTTTGTACTTATTAGAGAAACGCGCAAGTGCGCTTGCTATAAGCGTAGAGCAAGGCTCGGGCCACTGCCGTGCAGGGCAGGCAAATCAAGGGCTTGGCCTGTTTGTCTCGGACGAATGGAGAGCCGCTGTGACGGTTTCGGTACAGCGCGCGTGACAATTTGTACCGGTTGCGACACAGCCCGTGACCGGACGGTCTTGCCAGCATTGCAATGCGTCGGTGGCTGGAGGATGCTGGGCGTCACCTCATGCTTTGGGCCGTCGCGCCCCGGGGAGAACAATAAGAAATGCACGACAACCATCTGAGTCGCCATGCCCGCCAGGTTCTCACCGTCACCCAGGGCAAACCGCACGTGCACGGCCCCGGCGCCGATCCATCGATCGCCCGTTCGTGGCTGCGTTGCCTTGAGGACTATCACCTCGATCCTTCTGTGACCATGGCGCCGACCGTGCTCGAGCATGGCCGGGTGCTGGAAAGTCGCGAACGTCTGCAGCAAGTGCTGCAAATCGCCGGCACCGAGATGAGCAGCCTGCATCAGCAACTGTCCGGCGCCGGCCATGCGGTGCTGCTGACTGACGCGCGCGGTGTGATCCTCAATTGCGTGACCGCGCCGGCCGAACGGAAGATTTTCGAGCGCGCCGGTCTCTGGCTCGGCGCTGACTGGAGCGAAGCCTGCGAAGGCACCAACGGCATCGGTACCTGCCTGGTCGAGCGTCAGGCGCTGACCATTCACCAGGACGAGCATTTTCGCGGCCGCCACACCGGGCTGACCTGCTCGGCGAGCCCGGTGTTCGATCCCCATGGTGAATTGCTGGCGGTACTTGATGTGTCCTCGGCCCGGCCGGACGTTTCACGCCAAAGCCAGTTCCACACCATGGCGCTGGTCAATCTGTCGGCGAAGATGATCGAGAGCTGCTATTTCCTGCGCTGTTTCGATAATCAATGGTTGCTGCGTTTTCATCTGCAGGCCGAGTCCGTCGGCCTGTTCAGCGAAGGGCTGCTGGCGTTTGACGGCGAAGGGCGGATCAGTGCGGTCAACCAGAGTGCGCTGAACCTGCTCGGGCATATTCGCGGTGGTTTGCTCGGGCAACCGGTGGAAGCGTTTTTCGACTGTTCGCTGGATGACCTGCTCGGTCGCGCGAGTGCCAACGCCAGCGCCAGTTGGCCGCTGCGCACCCGTGATGGCCGGCATCTGTTTGCCGTGTTGCGCGGTGAATCGCGCAAACCTACTGCCATTGTTCCAACGCCAATCACTGCTCCAGCGCCCCGCCTGTCCGGCATTTGCCTCGGCGACGAAGCGTTGCAGGCGGAGTTTCGCAAAGCCCTGCGCGTGTTCGAGCGCGACGTGCCGCTGTTGATCAACGGCGAAACCGGCTCGGGCAAGGAGGCGTTTGCCAAGGCAGTGCATCAGGCCAGCCAGCGCTGCGGCAACGCTTTTGTCGCACTCAATTGCGCGGCCATTCCGGAAAGCCTGATCGAGAGCGAACTGTTCGGCTATCGCGGCGGCAGCTTCACCGGCGCACGCAAGGACGGCATGCGCGGCAAGCTGCAACAGGCCGATGGCGGCACTTTGTTCCTCGACGAAATCGGCGACATGCCACTGGCGTTGCAGACGCGTTTGCTGCGGGTGCTGGAAGATCGGCAAGTGGTGCCGATTGGCGGCGAGCCGCAAGCGGTAGACGTGCGCATCATCAGTGCGACGCACCGCAACTTGCTCGAACGAGTCGAGGACGGCAGTTTCCGTGAAGACCTGTATTACCGCTTGAACGGGCTGGAAGTGGCGTTGCCGGCATTGCGTGAGCGCAGTGATAAATCGCAGTTGCTGGATTTTCTCCTGGCCGAGGAGGCAGGGGGCGAAACGATTCTGATCGACGAACCGGCGCGGCAGGCGTTGTTGGCATTCAACTGGCCGGGCAATGTGCGGCAGTTGCGCAATGTCCTGCGCACCCTGGCGGCGTTGTGTGATGGCGGGCGGGTCGGCGTTGAGGATTTACCGGTGATCATTCGGCAGGCGCGACCGGCGGCTGCGCCTGCGCAGATTGCCGCGCAGCCACTGGATGACGCCGAGCGTGTCGCATTGCTCAATGCGCTTGAGCAGACGCGCTGGCATATGACCCATACAGCGCAGCAACTGGGCGTAAGCCGCAACACCCTTTATAGAAAACTGCGTAAACACGGAATTGAGCGGCGTGTCAGCTGAAAGCCCTCACCCTAACCCTCTCCCAGAGGGAGAGGGGACTGACCGAGGTGTTTTGGCGATTTACGCCGACCTGAAATATCGAGCCGAACTAAAAATTTGAAAGCGACCGAGATCGGCTCCCTCTCCCTCGGGAGAGGGCTGGGGTGAGGGGCTGCGGTCTGAAGCCGTGCGCAGATGTAGCCGCCAACCCGTCTCCATCCTTCAGCTAAAGAGTGCCATTTCCCCCTCCCTACGCTAACCTGCGGCCATGTTTTACGAGGTCGACTATGCACATTCATATTCTGGGTATCTGCGGGACTTTCATGGGCTCGATGGCAGTGTTGGCCAAAGAGCTGGGTCATCACGTCACCGGCTCCGACGCCAACGTCTATCCGCCGATGAGCACGCAGCTCGAGGCCCAGGGCATTCAGCTGACGCAGGGTTATGACCCGGCGCAGCTCGATCCGGCGCCGGATCTGGTGGTGATCGGTAATGCCATGTCCCGTGGCAACCCGGCGGTGGAATATGTGCTGAACAAAGGCCTGCCGTACGTCTCCGGCCCGCAGTGGCTGGCTGACCACGTGCTGCAAGGTCGCTGGGTATTGGCCGTGGCCGGTACGCATGGCAAGACCACCACCAGCAGCATGCTCGCCTGGGTGCTGGAACATGCCGGCATGAGCCCGGGTTTCCTCATCGGCGGCGTGCCGCAGAATTTCTCGGTGTCGGCGCGCCTGGGCGGTACGCCGTTCTTTGTGATCGAGGCTGATGAATACGACAGCGCCTTCTTCGACAAGCGCTCGAAATTCGTCCACTACCGTCCGCGCACTGCGATCCTCAACAACCTTGAGTTCGATCACGCCGACATCTTCCCCGATCTGCCAGCAATCGAGCGTCAGTTCCACCACTTGGTGCGCACCATTCCGAGCGAAGGGCTGGTTATCTATCCGACCACCGAGCCGGCCTTGCAGCGCGTGATCGAGATGGGTTGCTGGACCCCGGTGCAAACCACCGGCGCCGGCGGTCAGTGGCAGGTAAAACTACTGAGCGAGGACGGCTCGGCGTTCGAAGTGATGTTCGAAGGCGTGTCCCAGGGCACCGTCGAGTGGGAATTGACCGGTCAACACAACGTCGCCAATGCCTTGGCCGCGCTGGCTGCGGCGCGTCACGTTGGCGTGGTGCCATCGATGGGCATCGCCGGGTTGAGCGCGTTCAAGAACGTCAAACGGCGTATGGAGAAAGTCGCCGAGGTGCGCGGCATCACCATTTACGACGACTTCGCTCACCACCCGACCGCTATCGCCACCACGCTTGATGGCCTGCGCAAACGCATCGGCGACGCGTCACTGATTGCGATCATCGAGCCGCGCTCCAATTCGATGAAGCTCGGCGCCCACCGTGACGGTCTGCCGGACAGCGTGGTCGATGCCGATCAGGTGATCTGGTATGCCCCGGCCAACCTCGGTTGGGACCTCGGCGCCACCGCAGCGTTATGCACCGTGCCGTCCATCGTCAGCGATTCGCTGGAAGGCATCATCGAGCGCGTGAAGAGCCAGGCGCAGCCCGGCACCCACGTGGTGATCATGAGCAACGGCGGCTTCGGCGGCCTGCACGGCAAGCTCGCCGAGGCACTGCAATGAACACTTTTCCCAGGCCGGCGGCCCGGAACGCATCACCCTGGCGATGACCGGCGCATCGGGCGCGCAGTACGGCTTGCGCCTGCTCGATTGCCTGGTACGCGAAGATCGCGAAGTGCACTTCCTGATCTCCAAGGCCGCGCAACTGGTGATGGCCACCGAGACCGACGTGTCCCTGCCGAACAAGCCGCAGATGATGCAGGCCTTTCTGACCGAATACACCGGCGCCGCTGCCGGGCAGATTCGGGTGTATGGCAAGGAAGACTGGATGTCGCCGGTGGCTTCGGGCTCCGGCTCGCCGGCAGCCATGGTGGTGGTGCCTTGTTCGACCGGCACGCTGTCGGCGATTGCCACCGGCGCCTGCAACAACCTGATCGAACGCGCGGCGGACGTTACGCTGAAAGAGCGCCGCCAGTTGATTCTGGTGCCGCGCGAGGCGCCGTACTCGAGCATTCATCTGGAGCACATGCTCAAGCTGTCGAATCTGGGCGTGACGATACTGCCGGCCTCGCCGGGCTTCTATCACCAGCCGCAGACCATCGATGATCTGATCGACTTCGTTGTGGCGCGGATTCTCAATCTGCTCGGCATCCCGCAGGACATGCTGCCGCGTTGGGGCGAGCATCACTTGAGCAGCGATGAATAAGCTGCTGGTGCTTGTGCTGGCACTGCATTTGGCTGGATGCGCTACCGTGCGCACACTGGATGCGGCCAAACCCGGCGCGCCGGTGGTGTATGCCGGGACGCGGCTGGATTTGTATGCGTTGAACGGCGGGTGTTGTGCGATGGACCGGTTCGGTGCCGAGGCGCCGAGCTATCCGGGAGTGGACCTGCCGGCCAGCGCGTTGCTCGATACGCTGTTGTTGCCGTTGTCGTTGCTCACCGTGATTGGCGTGGGCTTTCAGGCGACTGGTGGATTGTAGCGACTGATCGTTCCCACGCTCTGCGTGGTAACGCATCCTGTGACGCTCCGCGTCACGCTTTTTAGGACGCAGAGCGTCCATGGCTGCATTCCCACGCAGAGCGTGGGAACGATCATCATGGGTGGATGGATTATTTGCCGAGCTTCCTCAGTTCATCCGATTCGATCACTCGCACGCCATCCTGTTCTTCCAGCGCCAGGCGCCACATCGCTCGCGCCAACTGGCACGCTTCGATGCCGTGGTATTTCCCCGGAATCAGCTTCGACAATGGCCCGGCCAGTTGCTCGACCAGACGTGGTTCGGTGCGTTCGCCAAGCAACAGCGAAGGTCGGCAAATGGTCAGCTGCGGCCAGTTCTGCGCGCGCAGGGCCTGTTCCATTTCACCTTTGACCCGGTTGTAGAACACCGAGGAATTCGGATCGGCGCCAATCGCACTGATCACGATCAGGTGCCGCGCGCCCATCTCCCGCGCGCGCTTGGCAAACGCCACGACCATGTCCAGATCGACTGCGCGAAAGGCTTCTTCGGAGCCGGCCTGCTTGATAGTGGTGCCGAGGCAGCAGTAGGCGATATCGACCCGGCCACTGAGCTGCGGCAGAAACGCCTGCGGGTCACCGACCGGGTTTTCCAGATGCGGATGCTCGGCCAGCGGCCGGCGCGAAGGGGCGAGGACACGGGTAATGGTTGGCTCGTTGAGCAAACGGTCGAGCAGATGTTCACCGGTCAGTCCGGTGGCTCCGGCAAGCAATACGTGCTGAGGCGTCAAGTACATAGTGTCTCTCCCTTGATACTGTTCAGCTTAGTTGCCTTTTTTCGCCGCGTCGTTCAATGCGCTGCTGTGCAAAGCTTTACGTGCTTGCTGTTTGCGCAGCAGTTGCCAGTGCGACAGCACGGTTTTCGGCGCCCAGATCTGCGGCTCCGAGGCTTCGAAGCCGTCGGCCAGCTCACGTTCGGCGACGGTGGCCTTGGCCAGTTTGAATGCCTGCTCAAGGTCGTCGGTCTGGTTCAGCGCCTGGGCGAACAGCGCGTCGCCGAAATAGGTGAAGTTGGCTTCTTCCGAGCAACCGAACGACACCCGATCGGCGCGCGAGGCAGTCATGATCAGCGTGCGTTCGTCCTTCAGCGCCGGGATAAATCCACCGGAATAGCACGAGGAAATCACGATGACCTTGTCGCGATGCTTCAGCGGCGCGAGCACGGCGGCGAGTTCATCGGCGGGCAGGTCGGCCAGCTCCATGCGCGGCTGATCGAGCACCAGTTCATGTTCGGCGGTGCCGTGGCTGGTCAGATAAATGAACAGCAGATCTTCCGGCCCGCTGCGTTCGGCGAGGGCTTGCGCGGCGCGGCGCAGGTTTTCGCGAGTGGCCATCGGCCGGTCGCCGAGATGATCGCGATGATTGACCAGGCGGATCTGGCCGTAGGCGCCGAAGCGCGTACTGAGCATGTTGGCGACGTAATCGGATTCACGCAGGAACACGCTTTGCTTGCCGTCGCCACCGAGGGTCAGGGTGTACAACTCGACTGCCGGAGTCGAAGCGGGGATCGCCGCCAGTGCCTCGTCCAGCAACCGACCCTGGGCGAGCAAGCCGAGTTCGAGGGTGTCGGGGAGTAATTTGCCGTCGGCGTCGCGTACGCGTTGGCCATTGATCCAGGTGCCGCTGAGCACGCTGCCATCGGTCAGCACCAGAGTACCGCGTCCTGAATAGCTGTCGTTGTCGAAGCCGCCGATGTAGAAGCTGCCATCGGCGAGGTTCAAACGGCCTTGGCCGGTGAAGCGCCAGTCATTGAACACACCGATGTAATGGCTGCCATCAGCGCCGATCAGTTCGCCCTTGCCGGTCAGCGCGCCTTCCTTGAACTGGCCGAGCCAGACGTCGCCGTCGGCGTTCTCGTAGCGGCCTTTGCCGTGCAATTGATTGTTCTTGAAGCCGCCGACGTAGATATCGCCGTCGGCGCTGTTGTAAGTGCCGTTGCCTTCCAGTTGACCGTTGACGAAATGGCCCGTGAACGAATTGCCGCTGGCATCGCCGCGCTGGCCTTCGCCGTTGGGTTTGCCGTGGGCGAACTGGCCTTGATAGGAGCTGCCGTCGTCCATTTCCAGACGGCCGAGGCCGGAATACTGGTCAGCCTTGAACTCGCCGCGATAGGTCATGCCGTTTTCTTTCAGCGTACCTTCGCCATCGCGCCGGCCCTGCTTGAAACCACCGGTGTAGCTGCTGGCATTGGTGCTCAGGCTGCCCTGTCCATCAAACAGACCTTGCTGGAACTGGCCGCGATAGACCTCGCCGTTGCTGCCATGCCATTCGCCTTGCCCGTGCCACTGACCCTTGTCGAACTCTCCGGCGTACCAGCTGCCGTTGGGGTAGTCGACGCGGCCCTGACCTTGCAGCAAGCCGTCGACCAGTTCACCGCGATAGCGACCGCCATCGGGCAGGCGCGCATCCGGCGGCAACAGCGATTCGCCGTCGCCGCAAGCGGTGAGCATCAGGGTCAGGGCAAGGGGTGCAAGTCGAGCGATTGAGCGCATAGCGGGATCCGGGCAATTAGGCGACCGAGTATGCCGCAGCTATGCGCCGCATATATAGAGACGTGACGCGAAACAGCGTGCGCTGCTTCGCATCCGGGATGATCAGACGAAGCAGAGTGACAGCGGCTCGGCGATATAGGCCGGTTTGTCCGAGCCTTCTATCTCCAGTGTCGCGGTGGCCTTGAGCAGCCACTGGCCGGGTTTTTCTCGGTCACTTCGACCATGTCGACCTTCAGTCGGACTTTCGAATTGACCTTGACCGGCTGGATGAAACGCACGCTGTCCAGGCCATAGTTGACGACCATCTTCACGCCTTCGGGCAGCACGAGGATGTCTTCCATCAGTTTCGGCATCAGCGACAGCGACAGGAAACCATGGGCGATCGTGCTGCCAAACGGCGTTTGGGCAGCCTTGACCGGATCGACGTGAATGAACTGAAAATCACCGGTGGCTTCGGCGAACAGGTTGATGCGCTCCTGATCGATGGTGAGCCATTCGGAACGTCCAAGTTCCTTGCCGACATAATCTTTGAGCTCTGCAACTGGAACATAGGGCATTGAGACTCTCCTTGGGTTCATCGGTTTTATAGTTTTTCAGGGGGCGGATTTGACCGGCCTGCGAACCACTGTAGATCATCATGGCGATTTGCTCAGGTCAACCGACCATGCTTTTGGCGAATGCCGGTCCATAGCGCTGGCATGCTTATAATGCCGAGCCCCTGCTGGGTGAAATAGAAGACGGAGATGTCAGATGTTGTTACGTGGCCTGACCCTGCTGGTGCTGTTCCAACTGCTCGGCACGGCGCTCAATCATTTGCTGTTGCCGATATTGCCGGGGCCGATCATCGGGCTGCTGCTGTTGCTGGTGTTCCTGATCATTCGCGGTGAAGTCGGCGAGCCGCTGAATCAGGCGGCGGGCAGCCTGCTACGTTATCTGCCGTTGCTGCTGGTGCCGCCAGCGGTGGGCGTGATGGTGTATGCCACGGCGATTGCCGCCGATTTCTGGGCGATCGTCGGCGCGCTGGTGGTCTCGCTGATCCTGTCGATGGCCTTTGCCGGCGTGCTCATGCAGCGGCTGGTCAAACGTCACGCGCCGCCGGCGGAGGAATCCTGATGCTGTTCGACTGGCAAGGCGCGTGGGCGTCGGTGATTCACCATCCGCTGTTCGGCATTGGCATCACCCTCGGTGCCTATCAACTGGTGCTGGCGGCGTTCGAGAAAACCCGCTGGATCTTTCTGCAACCGGTGCTGGTCTCCATGTTGTTGGTGATCGGTGTGCTGGTCGGCTGCGGCCTGACCTACGCGGAGTACCGCAAGAGCACCGAAATCCTCAGCATTCTGCTGGGGCCGGCCACGGTGGCGCTGGCGGTGCCGCTCTACCTGAATCTGCGCCGCATCCGGCAATTGTTCTGGCCGATTTTTACTACGCTGGTGATAGGCGGGGTGGTCGCAACGGGCATGGGCGTGGCGCTGGGCTGGTGGTTCGGTGCCGATCACATGATCCTGATGACCATGGCGCCTAAATCGGTGACGTCGCCGATCGCCATGCTGGTTGCCGAGCAGATCGGCGGTGTGGCGGCGCTGGCAGCGGTGTTTGTACTGATCACCGGGGTCATCGGCGCGATCTTCGGCCCTACGCTGCTGACCCGCCTCGGCGTGCACAGCCCTGAAGCGCGCGGCATGGCGCTGGGCATGACCGCTCATGCGGTCGGCACGGCGGTGGCGATGCAGGAAAACGATGAGTGCGGCGCGTTCGCCGCGCTGGCAATGAGTCTGATGGGTGTGGCCACGGCGGTGTTCCTGCCGTTGGCGGTGTCGATGGTGGTGTAAGGAAATGTCTATGAGTCTGCCGCTTTTTCCGCTGAACACGGTGCTGTTCCCCGGCTGCAACCTCGACCTGCAGATCTTCGAGGCGCGCTACCTCGACATGATCGGCCGCTGCATGAAGCAGGGCGTCGGTTTCGGTGTGGTGTGCATTCTGGAGGGCAACGAAGTCGGTGTGGCACCAGAAGGTTTTGCGTTGGTTGGCTGCGAAGCGCGGATCACCGATTTCCAGCAACAGGACAACGGCCTGCTCGGCATTCGTGTCCAGGGCGGGCGGCGTTTCACGGTGTTGCGCACCGAAGTGCAGCGCGATCAGTTGATCGTCGCCGACGTCGAATGGCTGGACGATGAGCCCGAGCAACCGTTGCAGGACGAGGACGCCGATCTGGTCGCGCTGCTCAAGGCGCTGGCCGAACACCCGATGGTCGAAGCGTTGGACATGGGCACTGAAGCCGCCGGTCAACAGTCACTGGCCAATCAGCTTGCCTACCTGTTGCCGTTCGCCGAAGAAGACAAGATCGATCTGCTGCAACTCGACGACCCTCAGCAACGGCTGGATGCGATCCAGGCATTACTCGACGAGTTGCAGGGCGAACTGTTCGCCTAGTTTCACTTGCAAAACGCATGACTCAAGGCGCAAACGAAGATCAGCGCAGGCCCACCCTGGCACGATGTTGAAACCGGCAGCGCACCGTCAGCTCATGTTGACCGGGATGAACAGACCTTCGCGGTCGACGCGCTCTTGCAGATCATTGAGCAGGCGCCATTGATTGCTCACCGAGTTGTAAACCAGCGTGCCCGCTGTCTCGGGTTTGTAGCCGATGTGGGTGACGTAGACCCGCGCGGCCAGTTCGTGGCGCTGTTTGTGCTTGTCGATATCCGTCAGCAATGCCTCGACACTGGCGTAGCCACGAGCATCGATCACATACAGCTGCAACACCTCAAACAGCAGCGAGACTTCATAAATGTTGCCGGCTGACGTCACCACACCGATGCACTCCACCGGAGTGTCATCCAAGATGTCCGGCAACTCCACCGTGACGCTGGCAATGCGCAGGCGGTTGCCCTGGAGCTGAATGTCGGCGCGCGTGACGGTTTCTGTCAGGGTACGGGTGAACAGATTCCATCTCGATGCATTGGCCGTTTTTGCCGCAGCGCCCGGTGTGGCCAGACGCAGGATGCTGTTGCTGGCGAGATAGACGTCGTAAGTCGCGCTTTTGCCTTCGAGCAGATAAATCCCGGTGTGCGACCGCGATTCGATGACCACTTTGCTGTTCTGGGCGCCCAGTGATGGTTTCTCGCTGACCAGCGGACGGATGAATGGATATTTTCCGTTGCGCCGCTTCAACCAGCTCCGCGAGCTGAGCACTCGGATGCCGGGATTTCTGGCGTCGTCCCGGTAATCGAACGCGGGCACCTGCACGCGGTATGAAACGTCATCCTGCATGACCAGCACGATGTCCCGGGCCAGAAGCGGTGTCGTGACCTTCAGGCTGTTTTGGCCACTGTAGCCCGTCGCGGCGGCAATCGTCTGGATCACGCCCTTGAAGGCCAGCACTCTGGATGGCAGCAGAATCGACAGGCTGATGTTGTTGTAGGTCAGGTGCGTATTGCCCGAAACACCCTGGCGCAATTCCACGCCATAGCTGACCACCACGTCGACGATCTCGCTGTCCTGGTAATCCAGGTAAATCGTACGGGCGCCGGTAGCGTTGCCTGTGGCGACGAATTCGACCCTGTGCTCGGTACGTGCGACGAAGTGGCGCTGCACGTCCTGACCGTCCAGCGCCACCGTGCCACCGTTGACGATTGCCGGGGCGGGTGCCGGCCGTCCGCTGACAGTGACGGCAACCTCGATGTCCTGACTCAACGCTTCACCAGGTCGAGTGGGCAGTTGCGCGCGCAGTTCATAGCCATCGAGAGTGCGGAACACCCACCGAGCATTGTTCAATTGACGCTGACCGTTGACTGTCTGGTAGACGTTTTCAAGGGTCAGCACATGGTCGGGGTCGCTGCCGTCCCTGCCGCGCAAAGAATTGACCACCAGTGAGGTGCCGATGATTTGCCAGCGTTGAATGACCGCCATCGGCCAGCCGAATTCGATCAGGCTCGAATGGTCGCCACACTCGATGATCGTTGTACGTGCATTGGTGTCGGCGATGTAATAGCGATCTTCGCCGCCGCCGCCCTCTATCGTGCACTCGGTACCAGTGATTGCGATCGTGTCGTTGCCGTCGCCGGCGCTGATGCGGTCGTAACCGTTGGCGGAAATCTGGTTGGGCTGGTCATTGCCCGTGATAGTGCTCGTGCCTTTGCGCAAGGTCGCAACGTTTTCAATGGAGGTCAGATGGGCGACTTCGAGGGTGTCGTTCGCAGAGTCCGGGCCGCGAAGTGAGACCTTGCCGGTCTGCAGATTGACGTCGTGACCGATGTAACGCGTGTCGGTAATCGGGCGGACGCCTTCGAACGCAACCAGGTCGTTGCCCGAACCGCCATCCAGCACATTGATGTGCGGCGGTTTGCTCGATCGATCCAGTTCCTGATCAGAGACTTCCTGGTAGAACGCATCATTTGTGTCGCCGCCCGTCAGTGCCTTATGGCCGTCGCGGTAAGTGAAGAGGTTGGGCCGCGCCTTGACGCCAACCACGCGGTCGTTGCCATCACCCAGACGCCAGAACACGCCTTTGCCTTCGCCTGGGCTGCCGCTGATCATGCCTTTGAGGTTGTCGGGTAATCCGAGGCTCGCGTCGACTGCATCGTCGCCGCCAACGATCACCGCTTGGCTGTCGAGTTTGAACGGCAACTGCCCGGCGCTTTCGTCCCACTGGTAACGCCACAGTTCGACAGGGCGCAGTTCAGCGCGAAACGCGCCATTGACGACCTGTGCGATGGAGTCCTTGTAAGCACCGGCCAGCATGTCTTTCGCCGACAGTTCGAGCTGTTTTCCATAGTCACTGTAAAGCCTGGACAGTTTGAAGCGATCCATCACCTCGGTGTCCAGTTCCCTGCCGGTGAAGGCGAACCATCCCGAGCGCAGACGCTCGAGTGTCGTCAGTTCGATGTAGTCGTCGATATCGTCGACGACCCCGGCGGCCTGATAAATCATCGATCCGCCGATGAGCAGCGCAGCGGCCGCAAGGCCGAGCGGGCCGGCAACGCTGCCGAAGCCGGCCAGCGCGGCGACGCCCAGCACCAGGCTGATACCCGCGCCCGCTACACTCAGGGCACCGCTGAAATAATGATCCTGAGCTTGTTTGCCCGATGTTGCGGCGGCGGCGTTGAAGGATTTGATCGCGTCAACGATGTCGAACGGCAAGGTAATCGCGCTGGCGAACAGTCCCGCACCACGGCTCATGTATTTGCCGATTGAGGTCAGCGCAAAACCCCTCAGCACGTTGCTGCCCTGAGTCAGCATCGCCTGGCCTGTTCTGGTCAGGCCCTGCTCGATGATCAGCGAGCCGAGTTCTGCAGCGATGGATCCGCCGTAGTACAGCATTTCCAGTGCCTCGCCTTTCTTGATCGCATCGGTCAGCGCCATGTAGCTGCTGTAGATGCCGAAGGCTTGCATGCCGACTCCCGCGCCGCTCATCAAATAGCTTTTGCTCTTGTTGATCCAGCCCGGTGTGTTTTCAAACGCGTCCGCACGGTGGATTTCCAGCTTTTGCGCAGCCTTGCCCAGCTTGTTGAGGCGATCCATGGCGCTGCCGGAAACCAGCGGCCTATCACTGATGAACAGTGGGCCGGCATCCACCGAGCGCTTGCAGGCAATTTCGTAAAACAGCATTGCCGCCATGTCATTGTCTGGGAAATCCACGGCCTGCAAGCGCGACTGTACCTGCGCCGATTGAAAATTGAGTCCGTCGAGAAATGCCTGATCCACGCTCTTGATGTGGGCGTTCGCCGCACTGACCGGTTGACCGTCAACGGTCGCTCCCAGCGCTTGCAATTCGACCCGACTGATCATGATCTCACCGATGCGTAGCAGGCCCAGATGCTTGTCCAGGGCTTTGAGGGTTTTGCGAAGCGACGGATCAATGTCAGGCGCCTGCGTCTGATTGCGCATATGGGTGGGCGGCGCATGGGGATTCGCCGAGACGTCGATGGGGGTAACTTCAAGTGCGCGAACGTGGGCGATATGGGTCGCAGGGACGATGAGTTTCGACACGTATTAATCCTTTAATGGTGTGCATGAGGATGCCGGTCTCCTCTCCGGCGTTGTATGGGCGTGCCCGGTTCAGGGCCAGGCGATGTCGTATGCAAACTCGTTTTTATTGCCTGACAGCCTGAGGATTGGCAGTCCTGCCGCTTCCACTTTGTCGATCAGTCGGTCGTATTGGAATTTGTTGGCGTGCCCGGCATGGGTCGCCGCCTCGATGCGCTCAGCGTCCGCGCCGGCCTGTTCCTTGATGTCTGCGACCCTGGCGCCTTTGCTCAGGTCTGTGTTCAGCAACCAGATACGCTCGGCTGGAACTCCGCTGCGGGTGACCGAAATCAGCCCCTCGAAATCGTCGGAGGGAAACCAGGTCGGCGGGTTCTCACGCGCAGCGGAATTGAACGCCATGTTCTCTTCGTGCGGGACGACTTCCAGATTGCGCGTGTCGAGGGCGTACATGAACATTTCTGTCTGCCGCGTGCGTGAGGACCGATAACCCCGCTCGTGATCCCAGGCGACGGGACTCTCAGGATCAGACCAGTCGGATGAGGAACTGCTGGAATCATCGGCGTCGCTTGCGCCGCTGTCTGAGCTGCTGTCACCCGCGTCGCGCCCCGGATATTTGTGGGTCTGGCTGTTGAAGCGCAGGTATGCGGGATCGGGGGCGCTGGCATACATCTGGCCCTGCTCGAGACTGAACGTCGCGCTGATCGGCTTGTGCGTGGTGGCGCCGGGTTCGTGGTGGTAGCGGGGCAGCATGGTGCCGTCATTCGCCAGCTCGAACGGCGTGCGCTCGTCACCGCGAAACAGTGCCGGGATGTCCGTGCGATACAGGCAATTGTGTTTGTTGCGCAGGTAACCGAGCTGTTTCAACAGCGCTTCGCGGACCTCGGGGGTCAGGCCTTGTTCGGCGTCGTACCAGTCGTGGCGGGCATTGTGCTTGAGGTTGAGCTGCTCGACCGCATCTGTGGCCAATTGCTCAAAGCGTTGCGGGTGGGTGATGTCATCCAACAGGCGCTTGTGCGCCAGTGCCCAGGCTGGAATCGCCAGATGGTCGCTCATCTCCTGCTGCAAGCGGGTCAATTGCCTGGGCAGCAGATTGAACGATTGCAGAAAGGCTTCGCGCTCTGCACGGCTCATCTGCGGATGCAGCCAGCGCAGTGAGTCGCGCAGCAGATCGGTCAGCGGATTTCCGGTGGTTGTGGGATGTGCCCACTGTGGCGGCATGCCGCTGGCCTGAGCTTCGACACGAAAGCGCGCGATGTCCTGGCCCTGCAAGCCATATAGCTGCCAGATCTCATGATCGGTCCACTGTTTGAGGTGGGTCGGCGACGCCGCGAATCCGCCCGACGGAGGATCTACCGGAATGAAATTGCCAAATGAATCCCTGAAGGCGAACAGGGGGGCGTCTGTGCGCGCTGCAAAAAGCGGATGCATTTCGTAGTAACCCTGAGCATCCGGCGAACGCCCCGATGGACTGTAACGGCTTTGATTGATGGGCGTTGTCGCGGGGGCGAGCCGCGCTCGCTTCGGCGCGGGTTGTTCGGTCAGGCGCCAGGTGGGGCTGTCTGCGTTTTTATACAGAGGCGGCCCGGAGGGCACGCGCTCGGTCAGCAACTTGCTGCGCCATGCGCCGGTTTCATCCACGCCGACGTGAGTGGTTTGCAAAGCGCCCTGATATTCGACGTCGACGAACTTTCTGCCAACGACCCAGCGAAATCCATCGGGGTCAGCGGGCTTCATCCCACGCAGAAAAGCCTCTGACAACCAGTAATCGGTTATTGAAGTGGAATGTTCAGAACGATAAGCGCCATGTGCCGGTAACTGGAAGATTTCGATCGCCGGAAGTCTCGGGTTTGCATCGGCGAGGGGGCTGCCGGAAGTTGTTGGGGGCAGCGTCTGATCGTGACTACCGGTCCTTCTCGATATTTCAACGGCGCTGGCATCGATCAAGGGGCGATGTGGTGCCGGTGCGTGCGGATCAGTTTGATGCGGCGTTGTAACAGGCGTCTTGCGGGGTATCTTTGGACTCATGAATAACTCGACAAAGAATGAATTGATAAATGCCTCGGCAGAACTTCAATGCCGGGTCCGGATAAATATTGATTGTTGGCAAGTGCTCAAGCCGGGCGGATTGAACTCACGGATTTTCTGTTGCGCGAAATACTTCGCCACCGTGTTCCGGCTGGACTATGTAACGCTAGTTTGGCGTCGATTGGGAATGCGGAAACGTCGGTTTTATAACCAGGAAAGTTAACCGCAGGAGGGGAAGTTTGCGTAGGTTATCAACGCCGCTCTTGTCGGAATATTCCGAAAGAGCGGCGTATAAAAAATCTGGCTTGTGAGTTGTCTGGTTTAGTAGGCGTAACGCAACAATGTATGTGGCAAGTGGCGCAGTACGAAGAAGCCGAACAGAGCAACCATCGATGGCAGGATCAGCCACCAGATCTTGAACGGCATCGCATTAAGGGACGCCTGCCGTTGGCTCAACCACAGCATTGCAGCACACACGCAACTGGCGAGCATCGCCCCGGCCAATATGTCGGTTGGCCAGTGCGCGCCCAGATACACCCGCGACAGGGCGATAGAGAGTGCCGGGATGCAGGCAATCAGCAGCCAGGTCAGGCGCATGCGCGGCGGCTGACCGCGTCCGGCGAGTACACCCAGCGTCAGGAACAGGGCGAATGCGCCAGAAGCGTGGCCGCTGGGCATGCTGTAGGTGGTCAATGGATCGCTGAGCACTTCCGGGCGCACCCGGGCGAAAAAATACTTGGTTCCGGTATTGGCCATTGCGGTGACCAACATGGTGGCGCCCGCGAACATTGCCTGGCGCCACTGCTTGCACAGCACCAGCAGAATGACGAGCAGGGCACTGAACAGCAGCATGTTGCGGAATTCGCCGATCAGGGTCAGCGTCACGGCGATTTCGTCCAGCGCTGGCTGGCGGTGCTCCTGCACCAGGGTCATCACGCCGTTGTCGAGCGCGGTGAGGTATGGATAGCCGATGAACAGACCGATCAGGATCAGCAGGCTCATGCCGCCGATCCAGATTGTCGCGCGACGATGGCGGCGCACGCTGCTGTTGACGCTCAGGCCGACCATCACCGCGATGCTGGCGGCGACAATCCCGGCCTCCAGCCAGAACCCTTCAGGCAATGGCAGACGGAACGCCGCGCCGGTGGCCCAGCCCGGCAGCAGATAAGCCAGGCTCCAGCCAGCAGCGGCCAACAGGCTGACGGCGAAAAAACGCGGGAAGGGCATGTCGCACATCCCGGCGACCATTGGCAGCATTGGTCGTAGCGGGCCGATGAAACGCCCGACCAGCAAGCTGGCGATGCCATAGCGCTGGAAGTACGACTCGGCGCCGGCCATCCATTCGGGGTGATGGCGCAGCCCGGGAAGGCGGCGGATGTTCTGGTGGAAATGGCGGCCAAGGAAATACGACATCAGATCGCCAAGAATGCCGCCAAGAAAGCCCAGCAACAGTGTTTCGCTCAATGACAGCGCGCCACTGCCGGCCAGTACCGCCACGCCGAACAACAGCACCGTGCCCGGCACGATCAGCCCGGCGATCGCCAGACACTCCACGCACGCAACGATGAACACCGCTGCGGCCAACCACTGCGGATTGGCGCCGAGCCATCCAGTGATGCTATCGAGCCATGGGCCCATACAGAAAAACTCCATTCATTCTTTAAGTAATTGTTACGCGGTTGACTGCTGACCTGTGGGAGCGAGCCTGCTCGCGAATACGCTGTGTCAGACGATAGAAGCGTTGGCTGGCACGACCCCTTCGCGAGCAGGCTCGCTCCCACAGGAGGGACATCATTCATTGACGGATGCGGCGTCGGTTACGGGAAGCAAAATATAATCCCGGCCTTCGACCTGACCCCGTCGCAGCGGGTTCCGCGTGCACCATTGCGCATACGCAGCGTCAACGAAGCGATACATCAAGTGTTCATCACGGCCCAGCGGAATGCCCAACCGGGTGGTTTGAATGATCTGCGCGGGTGGCGGTCCCGGGTCCTCGACCAGCAACAGTTCATGATCGAAACGCTTGGCGTCCCACATCGGCACTTTCAAACCCAGCGCCTTGCACAGCAGGGTCTGTCCGGCGCAGAGCTTCTGTGTCGGACGCGGTCGGCCCTGGGCATCGGGATTGTTCAGCAGCATCTGCGCCAGACTCGCCGGACCGCTCACTTCATCGACCCACGGATAGGCGGATTTGATCAGCACCGCGTTGCCCGGCCCCTGCGCACTGAAGTTCAGCGAATCACCGCCGCGTGCGTAGTACATATAGATGTGGCCGCCATCCAGAAACAAAGCCTTACGCTTTTCTGTATAGCCGAGCGAGGCGTGGCTGCCTTTTTCCGCGCAGTAATAGGCTTCGGTTTCGATGATTCGCGCACTCAGCCACAGATCGCCGACGCGATGGCGGATGACTTTGCCGAGCAGCGCCTGCGCCAGCACCTGGGCGTCGCGGTCGAAAAAACTGTCCGGCAGGCCCACGGGCAGGCGCGCGGACTCGGGGCAAAGGGGCACGTTGGTCATGATGGGCAAGGTTGATCCAGGCTCAAGAGGTCGTGATGATAACAACGCTGAGCTTAATTACGTCTGAACGACGGGCAAACGCAGCTCATTTCGACCATCCGCCCGTCACCGCTGTTAGTCCCGGGACGCGACAGCTATAATCTGCCGCTTTCCTCTTTGCCAAGACCCCAGCAGACCATGACTGAGTCCGTTCTTGACTACATGACCCGATTGGGTCGCGCCGCCCGCGCTGCCTCCCGGGTCATCGGTCGCGCCAGCACCGCGCAGAAAAACCGCGCCTTGCAGGCTGCCGCCAATGCTCTGGACGCTGCGCGCGCCGAGCTGGCCGCCGCCAATGAGCTGGATCTGGCTGCCGGTCGCGCCAACGGTCTGGAGCCGGCGCTGCTGGAGCGTCTGGAACTGACCCCGGCACGCATCGACGGCATGATCATCGGCTTGCGTCAGGTTGCTGCACTGGCGGATCCGGTCGGCGCGATTCGCGACATGAGCTTCCGTCCGTCGGGTATTCAGGTCGGCAAGATGCGCGTACCGCTGGGCGTGATCGGGATCATCTACGAATCCCGTCCGAACGTGACCATCGATGCCGCCAGTCTGTGCCTGAAGTCCGGCAACGCGACCATCCTGCGCGGTGGCTCCGAGGCAATTCATTCCAATCGCGCGATTGCCGCGTGCATTCAGCGCGGTCTGGCCGAGGCCGAACTGCCCGCCGCCGTGGTGCAAGTGGTGGAAACCACCGACCGTGCCGCCGTCGGCGCGCTGATCAGCATGCCGGAATACGTCGACGTCATCGTGCCCCGTGGCGGTCGTGGCCTGATCGAACGCATCAGCCGCGATGCTCGCGTACCGGTGATCAAGCACCTGGACGGCATCTGCCACGTTTATGTCAGCGAACACGCCGATCTGGCCAAAGCCCAAAGCATCGCCTTCAACGCCAAGACCTACCGTTATGGCATCTGCGGCGCGATGGAAACCCTGCTGGTCGATCAGGCCGTTGCCGTGGATTTCCTGCCTTCGATGGCCGCGCAGTTCCGCGAAAAAGGCGTCGAGCTGCGCGGTTGCGAGCGCACCCGGGCGATCATCGAAGCGGTCGCGGCCGGCGAAGACGACTGGCACACCGAGTACCTGGCGCCGATTCTGTCGATCCGCGTGGTCGACGGTCTGGAGCAGGCGATCGAACACATCAACCATTACGGCTCCCATCACACCGACTCGATCGTCAGCGAAAACCTCGCTGACACCCGCCGGTTCGTGGCGGAAGTCGACTCGGCCTCGGTGATGATCAACACGCCGACCTGCTTTGCCGATGGATTTGAATACGGATTGGGTGCCGAGATCGGCATTTCTACTGATAAGCTGCACGCCCGCGGCCCGGTCGGGCTTGAGGGGCTGACCTGCGAGAAGTACATCGTGGTCGGCGATGGCCAGTTGCGCGGCCAGGCGACGGTCTGACTTGACCGACCTCGACCTGACAGCGCCGCACACCGGCAGCGAGTCGCGCCCGCAACGCATTGGCGTGCTGGGCGGTACGTTCGACCCGGTGCATATCGGCCATTTGCGTGGCGCGCTGGAAGTTGTCGAAGCGCTGACGCTGGACGAGTTGCGCCTGATGCCGAACGCGCGGCCGCCACATCGCGGTACGCCGCAGGTGTCGGCGCAGGACCGGCTGGCGATGGTCGAGTGCGCGGTGGCCGGATTGCCGCCGCTGGTGGTGGACGCCCGCGAATTGCAGCGGGACAAACCGTCCTGGACCATCGATACCCTGGAGTCGCTGCGCGCAGAGATGCCCGCCGAGACCCAGGTTTTTCTGCTTTTGGGCTGGGACGCATTTTGCGGCCTGCCCACTTGGCACCGCTGGGAAGAGTTGCTCCAGCATTGCCACATCCTGGTGCTACAGCGCCCGGACGCCGACAGCGAACCGCCGGATGCCTTGCGCAACCTGCTGGCAGCGCGTTCGGTGAGCGACCCGCTGGCCCTGAAAGGGCCGAGCGGACAGATTGCATTCGTCTGGCAGACACCGCTCGCGGTTTCCGCCACCCAGATCCGTCAACTGCTGGCCAGCGGTAAGTCGGTACGTTTCCTGGTGCCCGACGCGGTCCTGGCCTACATCGATGCGCACGGTCTGTACCGTGCGTCGAACTGAACAAGGCGTGCTTCACCGATACGGATCACCGTATCCCCAAGCCGCCGAATACATGAGCAAAACGAGTTACATATGACTGATAAAGATCTACCGAAAGTAAAGCGCAAAGGCACGTTCAAGAGCGCACCACTGCCGGAAGCCGTCAACACCAACGAGCCGCTCAAGGGCGACGAACTGGTCAAGATTGCCGTCGCTGCGCTGGAAGACGTCAAGGCCCAGGACATCCAGATCATCGATGTGCGCGACAAGCAGAGCATCACTGACTACATGATCATCGCCACCGGTACCTCCAATCGCCAGATCAACGCGATGCTCGACAAGGTCCGCGAGGAAGTGAAAAAGCAGGGCGCCAAGCCGCTGGGCGAAGAAGGCAAGGGCGACAGCGATTGGGTACTGCTCGACCTCGATCTGGTGATCGTGCACATGATGACTGCCTCGGCGCGTCAGTTCTACGACCTGGAGCGCCTGTGGGCCGGTGCCGAGCAAAGCCGTGCGGCCGATGCCAAGCACCACAGCCCGGAGAACACCCACGAGCATTTCACCAAGCTCAATAAAGACCAGTTCTAAGGGATTGCTGTGCGACTGCGCCTGATCGCCGTCGGTTCACGCATGCCCAAGTGGGTGGAAGAAGGCTGGCATGAATATGCCAAGCGTCTTCCGTCCGAACTGGCGCTGGAACTGGTGGAAATTCCGCTCAACACCCGTGGCAAGAATGCCGACGTGGCCCGTTTCATCCGCCAGGAAGGCGAAGCCATGCTGGCCAAGGTCGGGCACAACGAGCGGGTCGTCACGCTGGAGGTTCACGGCAAGCCGTGGAGCACCGAGCAACTGGCGGTCGAACTCGATCGCTGGCGCCTGGATTCGCGCACGGTCAACTTCATGGTCGGCGGCCCGGAAGGGCTGGCACCGGAAGTCTGTGCCCGCGCTGACCAGCGCTGGTCGTTGTCGCCGCTGACCTTGCCGCACCCGCTGGTGCGGATCCTGATCGGCGAACAGTTGTACCGTGCCTGGACCGTGTTGTCCGGCCACCCTTACCACAAGTAAGCCTGCCCTCATGTCTCAGCCGATCCGCATCAAGGACCACGAAAAGGACGCCCGTCTGGTGCGCAGCCGTGTCGTGTTCGGTGCGATCGTGATCGTGGCGCTGATCTGTGTGCTGATCGCGCGTCTGTATTACCTGCAGGTGATCCAGTACGAGTACCACTCGACCCTGTCGGAAAACAACCGCGTCCACGTGCAGCCGATTCCGCCGACGCGCGGGCTGATTTTCGATCGCAACGGCGTGGTCGTGGCCGACAACCGGCCGAGCTTCAGCCTGAGCATGACCCGCGAGCGCTCCGGCGACTGGCAACAGGTGCTCGACGTCATCGTCGAGGTGCTGGAGCTGACGCCCGAGGACCGGGTGATCTTCGAGAAACGCATGCGTCAGGGCCGTCGGCCGTTCGAGCCGGTGCCGATCCTGTTCGAGCTGACCGAAGAGCAGATCGCCCGCATTGCGGTGAACCAGTTCCGCCTGCCCGGGGTGGAAGTGGTCGCGCAACTGGTCCGGCATTACCCGCAGGGCGCGCATTTTGCGCATTCGGTGGGCTACATGGGGCGGATCAACGAGAAAGAGCTGAAGTCGCTGGATCCGGTCAACTACAGTGGCACCCACCACATCGGCAAGACCGGCATCGAGCGTTTCTACGAGCCGGAATTGCACGGTCAGGTCGGTTACGAGGAAGTCGAGACCAACGCCCGTGGCCGCGTATTGCGCGTGCTCAAACGCACCGATCCGATTCCCGGCAAGGACATCGTCCTGAGCCTCGACATCAAGTTGCAGGAAGCCGCCGAGGCCGCGCTGGGCGGGCGACGTGGCGCGGTGGTGGCGCTCGATCCGAAAACCGGCGAAGTGCTGGCGATGGTCAGTCAGCCGAGTTTCGACCCCAACCTGTTCGTCACCGGTATCAGCTTCAAGGCCTACGCCGAGTTGCGCGATTCCATCGACCGGCCGTTGTTCAACCGCGTGCTGCGCGGTCTGTACCCGCCGGGCTCGACGATCAAACCGGCGGTGGCAATTGCCGGTCTCGACGCCGGCGTAGTCACGGCTTCGAGCCGGGTGTTCGACCCAGGCTATTACATGCTGCCCAACTACGACCACAAGTATCGCAACTGGAATCGCACTGGTGACGGCTTCGTCGACCTCGACACGGCGATCATGCGTTCCAACGACACCTACTTCTATGACCTGGCGCACAAGCTCGGCATCGATCGGCTGTCGACCTATATGAACAAGTTCGGCATCGGCCAGAAGGTCTCGCTGGACATGTTCGAAGAGTCCCCAGGCCTGATGCCGTCACGCGAATGGAAACGGGCAACGCGCAAACAGGCATGGTTCCCCGGCGAAACCCTGATTCTCGGGATCGGCCAGGGCTACATGCAGTCGACGCCGCTGCAACTGGCCCAGGCCACGGCGCTGGTGGCCAACAAGGGCATCTGGAACCGTCCGCACCTGGCCAAGTCCCTCGACGGGGTCAAACCGGTGGATGAAAACCCGATGCCGAACATCATCCTGCGCGACCCGTCCGACTGGAACAAGGTCAACCATGGCATGCAGCAGGTGATGCACGGTGCCCGTGGTACCGCGCGCAAAGCGGCGATCGGCGCGCAATACCGCATCGCCGGCAAGTCCGGTACCGCGCAGGTGGTGGCGATCAAGCAGGGCGAGAAATACGACCGCTCCAAGGTCCAGGAACGCCACCGCGACCACGCGTTGTTTGTCGGCTTCGCCCCGGCCGATGATCCGAAAATCGTCGTGTCGGTGATGGTCGAGAACGGTGAGTCCGGTTCCGGCGTTGCCGCGCCCGTGGTGCGCCAGGTCATGGACGCCTGGTTGCTCGACCAGGACGGCCACCTGAAAGCCGAGTACGCCAGCCCTATCACTGCGGAGGCCCCGGCCCGTGATGAATAACTTCGATCGCATGCTCTCCAGCGAGGATGTGATGCGTCGCCGCGCGACGTTGCTGCAAAGACTGCATATCGATGGCCCGCTGTTGATCCTGCTGCTGATACTCGCCGCCGGCAGCCTGTTCGTGCTGTATTCGGCCAGCGGCAAGAGCTGGGATCTGCTCGGCAAGCAGGCCACATCTTTCGGCATCGGTCTGGTGGCAATGATCGTCATCGCCCAGTTCGAACCGCGTTTCATGGCGCGCTGGGTGCCGCTCGGTTACGTGATCGGCGTGATATTGCTGATCGTCGTCGACATCATGGGCCACAACGCCATGGGCGCCACGCGCTGGATCAACATCCCCGGGGTGATCCGCTTCCAGCCCTCGGAATTCATGAAGATCCTGATGCCGGCGACCATCGCCTGGTATCTGTCCAAACGCACCTTGCCGCCGCAGCTCAAGCACGTCGGCATCAGCCTGATGCTGATCGGCGTGCCGTTCATTCTGATCGTGCGCCAGCCGGATCTCGGTACCTCGTTGCTGATTCTTGCCGGTGGCGCCTTCGTCCTGTTCATGGGCGGCCTGCGCTGGCGCTGGATTCTCAGCGTATTGGCGGCGGCGGTGCCGGTGTCGGTGGCGATGTGGTTCTTCGTCATGCACGACTATCAGAAGCAGCGTGTCCTGACTTTCCTCGACCCGGAAAGCGATCCGCTCGGCACCGGCTGGAACATCATCCAGTCGAAAGCCGCGATCGGCTCCGGTGGCGTATTTGGCAAAGGCTGGCTGCTCGGCACCCAGTCACACCTGGACTTTCTCCCGGAAAGCCACACCGACTTCATCATTGCCGTGCTTGGCGAAGAGTTCGGTCTGGTGGGGATTTGCGCGCTGCTGCTGATCTATCTGTTGTTGATCGGTCGCGGGCTGGTGATCACCGCTCAGGCGCAAACGCTGTTCGGCAAATTGCTCGCCGGCGCGTTGACCATGACTTTTTTTGTTTACGTTTTCGTCAACATCGGTATGGTCAGTGGCCTGTTACCGGTCGTGGGGGTGCCGTTGCCGTTCATTAGCTACGGAGGAACTTCGCTGGTGACGCTGCTGTCAGCGTTTGGGGTTTTGATGTCGATCCATACCCATCGCAAGTGGATCGCACAGGTTTGAATAAGGTGAAGAGTGCAATGCAAGTAATGCGTGGCTGGGCGACTCGATGCGCGCCGCTGGTTGGCCTGGTGGGCCTGCTGGGGAGCGTGCAGGAAGCGCTGGCCGGCGACTATGAAGGCTCGCCGCAGGTGGCCGAATTCGTCGGCGAAATGACCCGCGACTACGGTTTCGCCGGTGAACAACTGATGGGTGTGTTCCGCGAGGCGCAACGCAAGCAGTCGATTCTCGACGCCATCTCCAAACCCGCCGAACGGGTCAAGCAGTGGAATGAATATCGCCCGATGTTCATTACTGACGCGCGTATCGCCCGTGGTGTCGACTTCTGGCGTCAGCACGAGGCGACCCTGGCCCGTGCCGAACAGGAATACGGCGTGCCGGCACAAGTGATCGTGTCGATCATCGGCGTCGAGACCTTTTTCGGACGTAATACCGGTAATTTCCGCGTGATCGATGCTTTATCGACCCTCGGCTTCGACTATCCTCCCCGTGCCGAATTTTTCCGCAAGGAACTGCGTGAGTTCCTGCTGCTGGCCCGCGAAGAGCAGGTCGATCCACTGACCCTGAAAGGCTCGTACGCCGGGGCCATGGGCCTGCCGCAGTTCATGCCGAGCAGCTTTCGCGCCTACGCGGTGGATTTCGACGGTGACGGCCACATCAATATCTGGAACAACCCGGACGATGCCATTGGCAGCGTCGCCAGCTACTTCAAGCGTCACGGCTGGGTCGCCGGCGAACCGGTGGTCAGCCGTGCCGATGTACGCGGCGAGCAGGTTGATGAAGGCCTGACTACTGGTATCGAACCGGTGAAAACGGTCGCAGAGTTGCGGGCGCTGGGCTGGTCAAGTCATGATGCGCTGCGCGATGATATGCCGGTTACCGCATTTCGCCTCGAAGGCGACAACGGCCCTGAATACTGGATGGGCCTGCAGAATTTCTACGCGATCACGCGTTATAACCGCAGCGTGATGTACGCCATGGCCGTACATCAACTGTCTGAACAGCTGGTACAAGCACGGGGCGTCAAGTAATGCAGGCATTGCCTAACAATAAACCCCTGAAGCTGGTGGCTTTCGCTGCGTTGGCAGTCCTGGTCGCCAGTTGCACGACCAGCCGCACGCCGACGCAGAAAACCCCGTCCACCGCTGTCCGCGCCCAACCGGGCCTGGACATCAACCGCGCGCACAAAGACGGCGCGCCGTGGTGGGATGTCGATGTTTCGCGCATCCCGGATGCGACACCGACCCTGCACACCGGCCCGTACAAGGCCAACCCGTACACCGTGCTGGGCAAGACCTACTTTCCGTTGCAGGAATCCAAGACCTACGTGGCTTCGGGTACGGCGTCCTGGTACGGCACCAAGTTCCATGGCCAGAACACCGCCAACGGCGAAGTGTATGACCTGTACGGCATGAGTGCCGCGCACAAGACCTTGCCGCTGCCAAGTTACGTCCGGGTGACCAACCTGGACAACAACAAGACCGTGATCCTGCGCGTCAACGACCGTGGGCCGTTCTATTCCGATCGCATCATTGACTTGTCTTATGCTGCGGCGAAGAAGCTCGGCTATGCCGAAACCGGCACCGCACGGGTCAAGGTCGAAGGCATCGATCCGCAGCAGTGGTGGGCGGCCAAGGGCCGTCCGGCGCCGCTGATGCTCAATGAGCCGCAAGTGGCGCAGAATAGCGCCCCGGTCATCACCGCGTCGGCCGGTACCGTCGAGCAATGGACGCCGCCGCCGCAGCAACACGCCGCGGCCGTGGTGCCCGTGCAGATCGATGCAAAAAAACGCTTCTGCACCAGCGTCTGGCCAGTATCTGCAGGTGGGCGCGTTCGCCAACCCGGACGCTGCCGAGCTGCTGAGGTCGAAGCTCAGCGGGATGGTGAGCGCGCCGGTGTTCATCAGCTCGATCGTGCGCAATCAGCAGACCCTGCACCGGGTACGCCTGGGGCCGATCGGCTCGCCGGGTGAGATCGCCCAGGTGCAGAACAGTGTGCGGCTGGCCAATCTGGGTTCGCCCAGCGTGGTCACCGAGTAACACGTAGACCTTGATTGACGGTTCACTTGCGGTATTCGGGGGGTGAACCAGGTTGTTGGCTCGTCGAAGAACAAAAGCCCGGCAAGGGTGACTGGAGTGAGCAACTGAACACGCGATGGCCCGTTAGAAGGCTGTCTGAATAAGTTTTGCCTTCGGGCAAGTTTCCATTAGCGATTTCGAGAGACGGATGAACATCACCACCTTTGCCAAACGCCTGTGTCTGCTAGTCCCGCTGCTCCTCTCGCCAGCCGCCTTCGCGGCCGAGATGATGCCGTCGCCACCACAACTGGCCGCCAAGGCCTACGTTCTGATGGACGCCAGCAGCGGCAATGTGCTGGTCGAAAACAACGGCGACCAGCGTCTGCCACCGGCCAGCCTGACCAAGCTGATGACCGCCTATATCGCGACCCTGGAAATCCGTCGCGGCCAGATCGGTGAAAACGACCCGGTGACCGTCAGCGAAAACGCCTGGCGCACCGGCGGTTCGCGGATGTTCATCAAGGTCGGTTCGCAGGTGACTGTCAGCGATCTGCTGCACGGCATCATCATCCAGTCCGGTAACGACGCCAGCGTCGCCCTGGCCGAGCACATCGCCGGCAGCGAAGACGCGTTCGCCGATCTGATGAACAAGACCGTCACCGAACTGGGCATGACCAATACCCACTTCATGAACCCGACCGGTCTGCCAAACCCTGAGCACTACTCGTCGGCGCACGACATGGCGATCCTGGCCCGTGCGATCATCCACGAAGACCCGGCTCACTATGCGATCTACTCGCAGAAAGAGTTCTTCTGGAACGGCATCAAGCAGCCTAACCGCAACCTGCTGCTGTGGCGCGACAAGACCGTTGACGGTCTGAAAACCGGCCACACCGATGAAGCCGGCTACTGCATGGTGTCCTCGGCGGTACGTGATGGCCAGCGCCTGATCGCCGTGGTGTTCGGCACCAACAGCGAAGTGGCTCGCGCCGCTGAAACCCAGAAGTTGCTGACCTATGGTTTCCGCTTCTTCGAAACCCAGACCTTCTACCAGAAGGGCACTGAACTGGCGCAGGCGCCGGTATGGAAAGGCACCACCAGCCAGGTCAAGGCCGGTCTGGCGCAAGACCTGACCATGACTCTGCCAAAAGGCCAGTTGAAGAAGCTCGCTGCCAGCATGACCATGAACCCGCAACTGGTTGCGCCAATCGCCAAGGGCGACGTGATCGGTAAAGTCGAAGTCAAACTGGAAGACAAGGTGGTGCACAGCGCTGACCTGATCGCTCTGGACGGCGTCGAGGAGGGTGGTATCTTCCGCCGCATGTGGGATAGCATCCGTCTATTCTTCTACGGCTTGTTCAACTGATTTTGTGTTGACCTGCATGGCCCCGCCCCGATCCGGTGCGGGGCCATGTGCGTTACCACGGCTTGCGCTATAGAGGCCGTTACGCCATGACCGATACCGAAGTAAAGGCGCCAAAGATCGAATTTCCCCAGACTGATTATCCGATCAAGGTGATCAGCGATACGGGTGTTGGCAACAAGGACAAGATCATCGCGATCGTCCTGAAACACGCGACCATCAATGATGAGCGCATCGACGAGCGTCAAAGCAGCAACGGCAAATACACCACCATCCAGTTGCACATCGTCGCCACCGATCAGGATCAGCTGTACAACATCAACAGCGAACTGCGGGCTTCCGGCATCGTGCACATGGTGTTGTGATGCACGGCACGCTGGGCTTTCGCGAACTGGGCCAGATGCCTTACGAGCCGGTCTGGCATGCCATGCAGCGCTTTACCAACGAACGCGGCAGCGATGCCGCCGACGAAATCTGGCTCGTCGAACACCCGCCGGTGTTCACTCAGGGCCAGGCCGGCAAGGCCGAACACCTATTGCTGCCGGGTGATATTCCGGTGGTGCAGGTCGATCGTGGCGGCCAAGTGACTTATCATGGCCCCGGGCAACTGGTGGCTTATCTGTTACTGGATGTGCGCAAGCTGGGTTTCGGCGTGCGTGATCTGGTCAGCCGCATGGAAGCCTGCCTCATCGAACTGCTGGCCAGCTACGGCGTCACCGCCGCCGCCAAGCCAGATGCTCCCGGCGTGTACGTCGATGGAGCGAAAATCGCTTCTCTGGGTTTGCGCATTCGCCACGGTTGTTCCTTTCATGGCCTGGCCCTGAACGTGGATATGAACCTGGAACCGTTTCGACGGATTAATCCCTGCGGCTACGCCGGGCTGGCCATGACCCAGCTGAGCGATCACGCAGGATCGATTGAATTTGCCGAGGTAAGTGCCCGGCTGCGCGCGCAGCTCGTCAAACACCTCGACTATGCTGAGCAGACGACCCTCACGGGCGGAATCGACTGATATGACTACTGATGCAGTGCAAACCATGATCCCGACGCTCGACGTGACCGAGCGCCCGGCCCCGCGTCCCAAGGTTGAAGCCGGCGTCAAGCTGCGCGGCGCCGAGAAGGTTGCACGCATCCCGGTCAAGATCATCCCGACCACCGAACTGCCGAAGAAACCCGACTGGATCCGCGTGCGCATCCCGGTTTCGCCGGAAGTCGACCGCATCAAGAGCCTGCTGCGCAAGCACAAGCTGCACAGTGTCTGCGAAGAAGCGTCCTGCCCGAACCTCGGCGAATGCTTCTCCGGCGGCACCGCAACCTTCATGATCATGGGCGACATCTGCACCCGTCGTTGCCCGTTCTGCGACGTTGGCCACGGTCGTCCGAAGCCACTGGACGTCAACGAGCCGGAAAGCCTGGCCATCGCCATCGCCGACCTCAAGCTCAAATACGTGGTGATCACTTCGGTGGACCGCGATGACCTGCGTGACGGCGGTGCCCAGCACTTTGCCGACTGCATCCGCGAAATCCGCAAGCTGTCGCCGAACGTGCAGCTCGAGACCCTGGTCCCGGACTACCGTGGGCGCATGGACATCGCCTTGGAAATCACCGCCGCCGAGCCGCCGGATGTGTTCAACCACAACCTGGAAACCGTGCCGCGCCTGTACAAGGCTGCGCGTCCGGGTTCGGACTATCAGTGGTCGCTGACCCTGCTGCAACGCTTCAAGCAGATGATGCCGCATATCCCGACCAAATCGGGCCTGATGCTGGGTCTGGGCGAGACTGACGAGGAAGTCATCGAAGTCATGAAGCGCATGCGCGAACACGACATCGACATGCTGACCCTCGGTCAATACCTGCAACCGTCGCGCAGCCACTTGCCGGTGCAGCGTTTCGTGCACCCGGACACCTTCGCCTGGTTCGCCGAAGAAGGTTACAAGATGGGCTTCAAGAACGTTGCGTCTGGCCCGCTGGTACGTTCCTCGTACCACGCCGACGAGCAGGCGAAGCTGGTCAAGGCCGAGCTGCTGGGTTCCTGATTCACTGCTGATGTAAAAATGCCCGCCGAGGACGGTTCCTCGGCGGGCATTTTTTTGCCTGAGACAAGGGGCTTTTGTTTGCCTCTTGAGCTGTCTACTGTGTGTGCATGACTTTACCGCTGGAGCCCAAGGATGACCGTTCGACCGAGCCACACCCTCGTTGCCCACCGAGCCGTACCGGCGCTGCCCTCCGAAGGGACGATCGGCGTCATCGCGCCTGCCGGCCCCGGCGCCCTCGACACTGAAAAAGCGCTGCAATGGATGCGCGCGCGCGGCTATGGGCTGAAGGTGTTTCCCGGTGTCTATGAGAAGGACGGCTATCTGGCGGGCAGTGACGACGTACGCCTGCGCGATCTGCACGCGGCATTCGCTGACCCTGAAGTCGACGCGATCATTTGCCTGCGCGGCGGCTACGGCACGCCGCGCCTGCTGGACCGAATCGATTACGACCTGCTCAGCCGGCACGCCAAACCCTTTATCGGCTACAGCGATATCACCGCGCTGCACCTGGCCATCAGTCGCTACGCCGGGTTTGTGACCTTTCACGGGCCGCTGCTCAATGCCGACCTGCTGGGCGACAAGGAACCGCCTACCGTCACCTCATTCTTCGCCATGCTGCGCGGGCAAATGAAGTCAGGGAGTGTGCTCAGCCATCCGGCGGCTTATCCGTTATCAACCGTCGAACCGGGCATCGCTCACGGGCGGTTGCTTGGCGGCAATCTGGCGATGATTGCTGCAACCCTCGGCACGCCCTACGAGATTGATGTCGAAGGGGTGATTCTGTTTATCGAAGACATCAACGAGCCGCTGTATCGGATTGATCGGTTGCTGACCCAGATGCGTCTGGCCGGCAAGCTGGCCAGACTGCGCGGTGTGCTGGTCGGTGATATCGCCGGAGTGGAGGTCAACGCGCTGAATCGCCTGCTCAAGCAAACCTTTGAGCCGTTGCGGATTCCGGTGCTGTCGGGCTGGCGCAGTGGTCATTGCGACCCGAACCTGACGCTGCCGTTGGGCGCGCTGGTGCGCCTGGATGCAGGGAAGCAGGAGTTGCTGCTGGAGCAGGATGTGGTCATCCGATAATTCGGGAGGCAAAAGATCGCAGCCTTCGGCAGCTCCTACATGGGATTGATGATCGTCCTGTAGGAGCTGCCGAAGGCTGCGATCTTTTGATTTGCTCTATTGGTTGCGCAGGCTCTCAAGCAACTTGTGCGTCGGATAACCATCCGCCGGCCAGCCCAGCGCCTGCTGGGCACTGCGAATCGCTTTGCGCGTATTGGCGCCGATAATCCCGTCCGCCGTGCCAGCGTCGTAATTACGCGCGCTCAATAGCGTCTGCAGTTCGATGCGTTCGGTGCGGCTTAGCGGCAGATCATCTTTGGGCCAACTGCCATTGATCAGGCCCGCTCCTTCGAAACGCTCGGACAACAGGCTCACCGCCAGCGCATACGACGACGAATTGTTGTACTTGAGAATCGCCCGGAAGTTGTCGAGGATCAGGAACGCCGGGCCGCGATAACCGGCTGGCAGCAGCAGGGCAGCGGACAGTTGTTCGGAACCGGCTGGCACCTGCGCACCATTGGGCAGGTTTACACCCAGTTGCCGCCATTCGGCGACGCTTTTGCGAATCGCGCCATCGGCCAGGGTGTAGTTGAAGCCGCTCGGCAATTGCACTTCGAAACCCCACGGCTGGCCACGCTGCCAGCCCGAGCTTTGCAGGTAATGGGCGGTCGAGGCCAGCGCATCGGCCGGGCTGCCCCAGATGTCGCGGCGGCCGTCACCGTCAAAGTCCACGGCGTGGGTGTTGTAAGTGGTCGGAATGAACTGGGTCTGGCCCATCGCGCCGGCCCAGGAACCGAGCATCTTCTCCGGGGTGATATCGCCCTGTTGCAGAATCTGCAGGGCGGCGATCAGTTGCGCGTGAGCAAAGCCCGGACGACGCCCCTCGTAGGCGAGTGTGGCCAGCGAATTGATCACCGACTTGCTGCCCTGGAACTGGCCGAAATTGCTTTCCATGCCCCACACCGACACCAGCGCCTGGCGATCAACGCCATAACGCTGCTCGATGCTTTGCAGAATGTCGGCGTACTGATTGATCAGCGCCTGGCCCTTGCGGACGCGCAGTGGCGACAGCGCACCGTCGAGGTATTCCCACACCGGGCGGGAAAACTCCGGCTGACTGCGATCGGCGCGAATCACGCTGGCGTCGAAGCTGATATTGGCAAATGCCTGATCGAACAGCTCGGGGCGAATCCCGGCGGCGAGGGCGTCCTTGCGGAAACCCGCCTGCCATTCGGCAAAGGTCTGGGTCGGTTGAATATCGAGCGGGTCGGCGGACGGCACTACCGGCGGAATGATCGCTGGGGCCGTGGTGACCGGGGCGGCTTGAAGCGGTTGTGCATCGGCGGCGGTGGGTTTTTCCGCGCAGGCGACAAGCAGAATGAAGCTGGAGGCAGCGATCAATTGGCGCACGGGCCAACGACGGGAAAGACTTGGGGGCATGCACAGTTCCAGGGGAAACGAATCAGGTGCAGACCTTAACATGAGCGAGGGGTAGTGCGCTTCAGGCAGCCAGAAAGTAAAAAGCCTCCCGGTTGTCAGACCGGAAGGCTTCGCGGCGGTAGCTGCCTTTGCCCTTGGCTGGTCGTTCCTGGCGGCTGCGGAACAATGGCTGGGCGACGATGGATTTGGCCTTGTTGGGGCCATGCTTTGCTGGCTTTTTGCTCATGAGGGTTCTCTCGGCGTGGTGGGTTTTGCGCCGGGAATAATCTGCCGATGTGGCGCATCTGTCCAGTAGCTCATGCGTAGGAATATTCTGGCGCTTTCGCGAGCAGGCTCGCTCCCACATTGGTACGCGGTCAGCTGTGGGAGCGAGCCTGCTCGCGAATGGACGCTACGCGGTCGACTGCCTTATTCGGCAGGCAAAGACAGTCGCTGGCCAGCCATCAACAGCGCCAACCGACTCAGGCTCATCCACGGTGAACCCGCCGCCTGGCCCTTGATCTGCGCATCGATGCGCTGCGCTTCAAGTAGTAACTGCGCCCAGCGTTGCGCCGAGTAACGTTGCAGCGCCTTGCTCATCAGCGGCTTGCGCTTGTCCCAGACCGGCGGTTTCGACTGGCTGAAGCATTTGTCCAGTGGCGTGCCCTGGCTGTATTGCAGGGAGATGTTGGCCAGCAGGCGCAACTCCCGCGCCAATGCCCAGAGGATCACCGGCGGTTCGACGCCTTCACCGCGCAGGCCTTCAAGCATGCGCAACGCGTGCGCCGGTTCGCCGTTGAGTACCGCGTCGGTCAGGCCGAACACGTCAAACCGGGCACTGTCGGCCACGGCGGCCTGCACGGTTTCGACGGTGATCTGCCCACCTTCGGCCATCAACTTGAGCTTTTCGATTTCCTGGGCGGCGGCGAGCAGGTTGCCTTCGACACGCGCGGCAATCAATTCGACCGCGTCCTGACTGGCCGACAGGCCTGCCTGGGACAGGCGCTGACGAATCCAGCTCGGCAGCTGATTGGCATCCACCGGCCAGATCTGCACGAACTGGGTTTGCTGGCCTTCGACCAGTGCCTTGCCCCACTTGGTTTTCTGCGCGCTGCCATCGAGCTTCGGCAAGCTGATCAGCAGAACCGTGTCTTCCGCAGGACGCGAGCAGTATTCGATCAGCGCGGCGGCGCCTTTATCGCCAGGCTTACCGGACGGCAGGCGCAGTTCCAACAGGCGTTTTTCGGCGAACAGCGACATGCTTGCGCCGGCCTGCAGCAACGTACCCCAATCGAAATTGGCGTCGGCGGCGAAGACCTGACGTTCGTCGAAACCTTGCTGGCGAGCAGCGGTGCGGATGGCGTCGGCGGCTTCCTGACACAGCAACGGATCATCGCCGCTGATGATGTAGACCGGCGCAAGTGCGCCTTGCAGGTGTTTGCCGAGTTGCGCGGGAGCGAGCTTCATAAGGAAGGGCGAGCGGGGCGCCTGAGCGCCCCGGCCGTCTTACTGCTGCGGGATTTCGAGCGGCGACTGACGCGGAGTTTCCGCCTCAGCCTTCTGCGCCGCTTCCAGCGCATCGGCTTCAGCCTTGGCGCGGTCGTTGGCGGTTTGCTGCAGTTGCTGCAACTGGCCCGGGGTCAGCTGCGACAGGCGCAGCATCATGCGCTGCACCAGCTCGCGACGGATTTCATGACGGGCGTCGTTGGCTTCCTGATCGGAGCCGACGAGGTTGTTGCCGTCGTGAATGAACACCTTCTGCACTTCGAGCTTATCGCTAAGCAGGGACAGGTCTTTGTCGCCGCGGATGTCATAGCTCAGCACAGTGTTGACCTGATACTCGCCTGTGCGCCCGGCACCGGCATAGCTGAGGATGCGCTGGCTTTCCTGCTCGTCAGCCAGATACAGCTTGTACGGCGCGCCGCTGTAAACCTTGACGCCGCTGGACTCCAGCGTCTGACGCAGCTGTCTTACGGTTTCGCCATAAGCGTTACGCGCGCTCAGGTCGATTTCCTTGATCGACAGTTCGTTGGTGCCGGTACCACGCAACTGGAAACCGCAGGCGCTCAGCAGAACGGCGAGGCCCATCACCAGCAGATTGCGTTTGATCATTGTGTTGCTCCCCTTGAAACCAGGTGAGCCGACTCTGCGGCCCGAAAGGTTTTACTGGGTGCCAGGCGAGCCCGGCACCCGATCCAATTTAGCTGGCGACGATGTTGACCAGTTTGCCCGGCACCACGATCACTTTGCGAATGGTCAGGCCATCGACGAAACGCAGCACGTTCTCGTTGATGCGCGCGGCGGCTTCGATCTCTTCGCGAGTGGCACTGGCCGGCATTTCGATCTGCCCGCGCAGCTTGCCGTTGACCTGAATGACCAGGGTCAGGTTGTCCTGCACCAAGGCACTTTCGTCCACGGCCGGCCAGCCTGCATCGATCACCGCATCGGCGTGACCCAACTGCTTCCACAGTTCATGGCTGATGTGCGGGGTGATCGGCGCCAGCAGCAGGGTCACCGCTTCCAGACCTTCGTGCAGCAGCGCGCGGTCCTGTTCGGTGCCTTGGGCGGCTTTTTCCAGCACGTTCATCAGCGTCATTACCTGGGCGATGGCGGTGTTGAATTTGTGGTTCTGGCCGACGTCATGGCTGGCCTGCTTGATCGCCAGGTGAATCGCACGACGCACGGTTTTCTGCTCGTCGCTCAGCGCGGCGATATCCAGTTTGCCCGGCAGGCCTTGGGTAACGTGCGCTTGCGCCAGGCGCCAGACACGCTTGAGGAAACGGTGCGAACCTTCAACGCCGGAATCGGACCATTCCGCGCTCATGTCAGGCGGCGAGGCGAACATCATGAACAGACGGCAGGTGTCGGCACCGAACTGGTCGATCATCGACTGCGGGTCGACGCCGTTGTTCTTCGACTTGGCCATCTTCTCGGTACCGCCGATTTCCACCGGCAGGCCGTCGGATTTCAGCTTGGCGCTAATCACCTTGGCTTTGCTGTCACGCTCCAGTTCCACGTCTGCCGGGTTGAACCAGGTGTAAGCGCCATTGGCTTCGCGACGATAGTAAGTCTCGGCGATCACCATGCCCTGGGTCAGCAGGTTCTTGAACGGCTCATTGGAGCTGACCAGACCTTCGTCACGCATCAGCTTGTGGAAGAAGCGCGCGTAAAGCAGGTGGAGAATGGCGTGTTCGATACCACCGATGTACTGATCCACCGGCAGCCAGTGATCGGCTGCGGATTTTTCTACCAGGCCACCTTCAAAATGCGGCGAGGCGTAACGGGCGTAGTACCACGACGACTCGACGAAGGTGTCCATCGTGTCGGTTTCACGCTTGGCCGGCGCGCCGCATTTCGGGCAGCTGCATTCGTAGAACTCAGGCATGCGCGCCAGCGGCGAACCGGCGCCGTCCGGCACCACGTCTTCCGGCAACACGACCGGCAGTTGATCTTCCGGCACCGGCACGTCGCCGCACGCGGCGCAATGGATGATCGGGATCGGGCAGCCCCAGTAGCGCTGGCGGCTGATGCCCCAGTCGCGCAGGCGGAACTGGGTGCGCGAGGCGCCCAGTTGTTTCTTGATCAGGGCCACTTCCATGGCGTCGAACGCGCCGGCGAAGTCGAGGCCGTCAAAGTCGCCGGAGTTGATCAGCGTGCCGTGCTCGCCATAGGCGTCCTGCCACGGCGCCGGGTTGGTGTCACCGGAGCTGGTGCGTACCACCGATTTCACCGGCAGGTTGTACTTGTGCGCGAACTCGAAATCGCGCTCGTCGTGCGCCGGAACCGCCATGACTGCGCCGTCGCCGTAATGCATCAGCACGTAGTTGGCGACCCACACCGGGAGCTTTTCGCCGGTCAGCGGGTGCTCGACGAACAGGCCGGTCGGCAGGCCTTTCTTTTCCTGGGTGGCGACATCGGCTTCAGCGACGCTGCCGCCCTTGCATTCAGCGATGAACGCTTGCAGCTCAGGATTGTTCTGCGCGGCCAGGGTGGCCAGCGGGTGCTCGGCAGCGACGGCGACGTAGGTCGCGCCCATCAGGGTGTCCGGACGGGTGGTGAAGACTTTCAGGGTGCCGGCTTCGCCGATCGAATCGACGTTGTACGGGAACTGCACTTCCATGCCACGGGACTTGCCGATCCAGTTGCGCTGCATGGTCTTGACCTGTTCAGGCCAGCCAGTCAGTTCGTCGAGGCTTTCCAGCAGCTCGTCGGCGTAAGCGGTGATCTTGAAGTAGTACATCGGGATTTCGCGCTTTTCGATCAGCGCGCCGGAGCGCCAGCCACGGCCGTCGATGACTTGCTCGTTGGCCAGAACGGTCTGGTCGACCGGGTCCCAGTTCACGGTGCCGTTCTTGCGGTAGATCACGCCTTTTTCGAACAGGCGCGTGAACAGCCATTGTTCCCAGCGGTAGTAGTCTGGCTTGCAGGTGGTCACTTCACGGGACCAGTCCACCGCGAGGCCGAGGCTGCGCAGCTGCGACTTCATGTAGGCGATGTTCTCGTAGGTCCACTTGGCGGGCGCTACGTTGTTTTTCATTGCGGCGTTTTCCGCCGGCATGCCGAACGCATCCCAACCCATTGGCTGCAGAACATTCTTGCCCTGCATGCGCTGGTAGCGCGAGATCACATCGCCAATGGTGTAGTTGCGCACGTGGCCCATGTGCAGCTTGCCGCTGGGGTAAGGGAACATCGACAGGCAGTAGTAGGTTTCCTTGCCTGGCTGTTCACTGACTTCAAAGGACTTTTGCTCATCCCAGAACGACTGGGCGGCGGCTTCGATCTCACGTGGCTGATATTGTTCGTGCATGGCTACTTTTGTACTGGATAGGGGTGGCCTAATCCTCTTCGACGGCAGCATCCGGGATGGCCCGGGTGCGCTGGAAGTGGAATGACAGGAAGCGCCGTAGCATACATGACCGCGCTTGGCCGAGGGAAACCCTGATTACAGCTGTTTGCCCGACCTTTTGGACGACGAGGGCCGTTGGTCGCGGCGTGTAGCCGGTTCGTGCAGCGAAGCTAAGCTCTAATTGGGGAGTGAGTCTTATCTTCAATGAGGTGAGGGATGGTGGAGCAACGGAAAAAGAACGTAACGAAACCCGAGTTGTATGAAAGGTTGATCGATCGTCTGGGCATGGCGCTGGACGCCGTGAAAACCGCTGACCGGCTGCGCGACGAGCGCCCCCTGGAACTGGAATTGCGTGGCTTGAGCCCCGCCGAGTTCAAACTGGTCAAGGCCTATCTGGATCGCAGTGAACGTGAAACGCAGGGATGCCTGTCTCAAGCAGTGAAGCAACTCGATGCAGCACATTCGGCCAAGGTCATCTGGCTCAAGGACAAGGCGCCGCGCAGAGACACCGGCAAGGTGCGTTCTGTGCAGGCCAAGTAAGCGCATGGCAGGTCAGGAAACGGATCTTTTGCAACAGGATCCCGCCTAATGGTTGTAACGCGTAATCAACACTTTTAGGCTTCGGGCATCTTTGGAGATGCCCGATGCCCTTTCGCTATTTCATCAAACAACTTTTATTGCCGCCCGGCATTCTTTTGCTGCTGTTGCTGGTCGCCTGGTGGCTGCGCCGTTCGCGGCCACGCCTGGCTGGCGTGTGTTTTGCCGTCGGTTTTGGTGGCCTGCTGCTGATGAGCCTGCCGGTGGTCGTGCAGTGGAGCGCCAAGGCGCTGGAACGTGAGCCGCCGCTGGCGCGGTCAGAGTGGACGACGCTGGCGCAACGCGCCGATGCGATTGTGGTGTTGGGCTCGGGGCGCGAGCGCGGTGATCTGGCCTGGGGCGAAGACCAGCCGACCGGCATCGGACTGGAGCGGCAGCGTTACGCGGCGCGCCTGGCCAAGGCCTCGGGCCTGCCGATCCTGACCAGCGGCGGCCTGCACTACGGCACGCCGCCGACCGAAGCGAAATTGATGGCAGATTCGTTGCGTGATGATTTCGACGTAACGGTGCGCTGGCAGGAAGGCGAGAGTCGTACCACATGGGAGAACGCGAAGATGACGGCAGATATCCTCTTGCCGCAAGGGATCAAGCGGGTCGTCGTGGTGACGCAGGCGTGGCACATGCCTCGTGCAGTGTGGAGCTTTGAGCAGGCCGGATTCGAAGTGGTGCCGGCACCGGTGGGCTTTTTAGGTACTGACAACGCCCGGCCTTTTGGCGGCTGGTTGCCGGAATTCAAGTCGATCTGGCAGAGCGGGCAATTGCTCAATGAAGCGGTGGGGCAGGTGGGGTATTCGTTGTTTTACCGCTGAAGATCATTGTGGCGAGGGGGATTTATCCCCGATGGGGCGCGTAGCGACCCCTCTCTTACCTTCAGAAGAGGGGACTGCTGCGCACTCCAGCGGCGATAGATCCCCTCGTCATATTTCTCAGAGGGTCTTCGACATCCGGCTCGCCATCAGCGCCCAGCCAAACAGCAGCAGGCACAACGCGATCAACGGCCACGAGCGCCATTGCAGATACGGCGTCAGATCGTGCATCGGTACCACTTCGCCGTACAGCACACCTTGTTCGAACTGCGGAATCTGTTCGGTGATCTGCCCAAACGGGTTGATCAGGCCAGTAACGCCGTTGTTGGTCGCGCGGATCATCCAGCGTCCGGCCTCCAGCGCGCGCATCTGCGCCATCTGTAAATGCTGCAGCGGGCCGATCGACGTGCCGAACCAGGTGTCGTTGCTGATCGTCAGCAGCAGGTCGCTGCGTGCCGACAGGCCGGCGGCGAATTCCGGATAGACCACCTCGTAGCAGATGAACGGTGCAATCTGGTAACCCTTGGCTTGCAAGAGCGCTTGATCCGACGGGCCGCGGGCGAAGTCCGACATCGGCAGGTCGAAGAACGCGATCAAGCCGCGCAACACGTCCTGCAACGGCACGTACTCGCCGAACGGCACCAGTTTCTGCTTCAGGTAAGTGCCGTCGCCTTCGCCGACCACGGTGATGCCGTTGAAGAAGCGCCGTTCGTGATGCACGGTCTGGCGGATCGGCACGCCGGTGATCAACGCCGACTTACGCTCGGCGGCGAAGTTGCCCATCATCGTCAGGTAGCCCTCGGCGGACTCCTTCAACACCGGCACGGCGGTTTCCGGCCAGATCAGCAGATCGACTGGTTTGGAGCGGAAACTCAGATCACGGTACAGCGCCAGTTGCGCGTTGAGTTCGGCCGGGTCCCATTTCATGCTTTGCGCGACATTGCCCTGAATCGCGGCGACCGTCAGCGGTGCGCCGGACGGGCTGGTCCACGCGTGGCCCTTGAGGGCAATGCCCGCCACCCAAGGCCCCGCCAGAAGTACCAGACCGGCCGCGATGAAACCCTTGCGGCGCGCCTGCAACAAGCGCGGCGCGTTGTAGATCAGCGCTGCGGTCAGTGCCAGAACAAACGAGACCAGCCACATCCCGCCCACCGGCGCGAGCCCGGCCAGCGGGCCGTCGAGCTGGCTGTAACCGGAATAAAGCCATGGGAAACCGGTGAGGAACCAGCCGCGAAAGGCTTCCTGGCCGACCCACAACGCCGCAAACGCCAAGGCATCCGCCAGCGGTGCTTCGTTACGCCGCAACCAGCGCGCCCACAGCCACGCGGGCAGGGCGAAGAACCAGGCAATCGCCGCGGTGAACAGCAGCATCAGGAACCCGGCGAGCAACACCGAAGCGCCGCCGAAATGATGAATGCTGTAATAGATCCAACTGGTGCCGGCACCGAACAGGCCGAAGCCGAAGCACCAGCCACGGCCGAGCGCCTGACGCGGGCTCAGCTCACGCAAACCGGCATAGAACAGACCAACCGCCAGCAATGCCAGCGGCCAGATGTCGAACGGTGCGAGAGCGAATGTGGTGATTGCACCGGCCGCCACGGCCAGCAGGTTACCGGGCCAGCCGGGGCGGGTTGTCCAGCGCATTTCAGTCCTTAGAATTAACGAGCGATAGGCGTCAGTCGCAGCAAATGAATCCGACGGCTGTCGGCGTTCAGGATGCGGAAACGATAAGCGCCGATTTCAGTGGTTTCGTTGCGTTTTGGCAAGTGCCCGAACGCGCTCATCACCAGGCCGCCGACGGTGTCGAATTCGTCGTCGGAGAACTCGCTGTCGAAGAACTCATTGAAGTTCTCGATCGGCGTCAGCGCCTTGATCAGGAAATCACCGCTGGGCAGCGGCTTGATGTAGCTGTCTTCTTCGACGTCGTGCTCGTCCTCGATGTCGCCGACGATCTGCTCGAGCACGTCTTCGATGGTCACCAGACCGGCCACACCGCCGTATTCGTCGATGACGATGGCCATGTGGTTGTGGTTGGCGCGGAACTCACGCAGCAACACGTTCAGACGCTTGGACTCCGGCACGAAGGTGGCCGGGCGCAGCAGGTCCTTGATGTTGAAGCTGTCGCCGTTCTCCTTGAGGATCAGCGGCAGCAGATCCTTGGCCAGCAGCACGCCCATCACGTCGTCATGGCTTTCGCCGATGACCGGATAGCGCGAGTGGGCCGAGTCGACCACGGCGGGGAGGAATTCGCGGGGTGTCTGGGTCGCCTTGATGCTGACCATCTGCGAGCGCGGCACCATGATGTCGCGCACTTGCAGGTCAGCCACCTGGATGGCGCCTTCGACGATGGCCAGCGCTTCGCTGTCCAGCAGTTTGTTCTGATGTGCATCACGCAGCAGCTCGAGGAGCTCCTGACGGTTCTTCGGCTCGTGGGCAAAAGCCTGGGTCAGTTTACCCAGCCATGACTTCTGCCCGTTGCTCGATCGATCTTCGCTCATAGCGATTACTCTGAATCCTTTGTTGTAACGATGGGGGAGTGTTCGGTTTCGTCGTCCGCGTACGGATCGGGATAGCCCAGTTCAGCAAGCAACTCGCGTTCCAGTGCTTCCATTTCCTCGGCTTCGTCGTCATCTATATGGTCGTAACCCAACAGATGCAAGCAGCCGTGAATGACCAGATGTGCCCAGTGCGCCTTTAGTTCCTTGCCCTGCTCGGCGGCTTCGCGTTCGACCACGGCCACGCAGATGACCAGATCGCCGAGCAGCGGGATATCGAGAAACTCGTCAGGCACTTCCGCCGGGAACGACAACACGTTGGTCGCGTAGTCCTTGTGGCGCCAGGTGTGATTGAGCTCGCGGCCTTCTTCCTCGTCGACCAGACGAATGGTCATTTCCGAATCAGCGGTGCGCTGGCGCAGGGCCAGTTCGCACCACTGGCGGAACTCGGCTTCACTCGGCGCGCTGGCCTCAGTGGCGATTTGCAGATCCAGCTCAAGCATCGCGCGAGGCTTCCTTCGCGGCTTCGGCACGGGTTTCGAAGCGCTCGTAGGCCTCGACAATCCGCTGCACCAACGGGTGGCGCACGACGTCCTTGGGCTGGAAGTGGGTGAAGCTGATGCCCGGCACGTCTTTGAGCACTTCGATCACATGGTGCAGCCCGGACTTGGTGCCGCGCGGCAGGTCGACCTGGGTGATGTCACCGGTGATCACGGCGGTGGAGCCGAAGCCGATGCGCGTGAGGAACATCTTCATCTGCTCGACGGTGGTGTTCTGGCTTTCGTCGAGAATGATGAAGCTGTTGTTCAGCGTACGACCGCGCATGTAGGCCAGCGGCGCGACTTCGATCACCTGTTTCTCGATCAGCTTGGCGACGTATTCGAAACCGAGCATTTCGTACAGCGCGTCGTAGAGCGGGCGCAGGTACGGGTCGATCTTCTGCGACAGATCGCCGGGCAGGAAGCCGAGCTTTTCTCCCGCTTCGACTGCCGGACGCACCAGCAGGATGCGGCGGATCTGCTCGCGCTCCAGCGCATCCACCGCGCAGGCCACGGCCAGATAGGTCTTGCCGGTACCGGCCGGGCCGATGCCGAAATTGATGTCGTTGCCGAGGATTTCCTTCACGTAGCGCTGCTGATTCAAGCCGCGCGGGCGAATCATGCCTTTCTTGGTGCGCAGGGCGACTGTCGCTTCGGCAGGGGCCGGGTTGTCGATATCTGCTGATTCCTGAATGAACAGGTGCACCAGGTCTGGCGACAGCTCGGTACCCTTGGTTTCCCGGTACAGGCGGCGCAGCAGGTTTTCCGCGGACGTGGTGAGTTTTGGATCGCCAATCAACTCGAACTGGTTTCCGCGATTGCGGATCTCGATGGCCAGGCGCTGTTCGATCAAGCGCAAATGCTCGTCGAATTGCCCGCACAGATTGGCGAAGCGGCGAGCCTCAAAAGGCTCGAGGAGAAAACGATGTGGTTCGATGGGTGCGTTCAAGGTCGTATTTAGCCGCCCTGGGGCAATGAGGATGAAATCAAGGATAACGCCAGTGGCCTGGGTGCGAAAGCTCTTAAATATCGACGCTGCTTTCGAACCCATTCTCTGTGGCTGGCGGGGTCATTTGTGGTGAGGGGATTTATCCCCGATGGGACGCGAAGCGGTCCTGAAACCATTATCAGAGGTGTATCAGATCACCCGGAGTGCAGGTTTTGGGTCGGCTGCGCCAACCATCGGGGATAAATCCCCTCACCACAGAAGCCCCATCCACAATGCGATGGTGTTATTGAACCAGCGAACCACGCAGCGAGTGCGGTTGCGCGGCGTCGATGTGCACATCGGCGAACTGGCCGATCAGGGTGGGATTGTCGCAGCGGAAGTTGACGATACGATTATTCTCGGTGCGGCCCTGGAGCTCGCCCGGGTCTTTCTTCGAATAATCGGTCACCAGAATGCGCTGGATCGAGCCGACCATTTGTCGGCTGATCTCGAAGCCCTGCTGATTCAGACGATGTTGCAGCGCGTTCAGACGTTCTTTCTTCAATTCTTCCGGTGTGTCATCGGCCAGATCGGCAGCGGGCGTGCCCGGGCGCTGGCTGTAGACGAACGAGTAGGAGAAATCGAAGCCGACATCGGCAATCAGCTTCATGGTCTGCTCGAAGTCTTTCTCGGTTTCACCGGGGAAGCCGACGATGAAGTCCGAACTGATGCAGATCCCCGGCACGGCAGCGCGCAATTTGCGCAGCTTGGATTTGTACTCCAGCGCCGTGTGGTTGCGCTTCATCGCCGCGAGAATCCGATCCGAGCCCGACTGCACCGGCAAGTGCAGGTGCTTGACCAGCTCCGGCACTTCGGCGTGGGCCTGGATCAGGCTGTCGGAGAACTCCAGCGGGTGCGACGTGGTGTAGCGGATGCGGTCGATGCCATCGACAGCGGCGACCACGCGGATCAGTTCGGCCAGGTCGGCCAGGCGACCGTCGTGGGTCTGGCCGCGATAGCCGTTGACGTTCTGCCCGAGCAACGTCACTTCACGCACGCCGTGTTCGGCAAGGTGAATGATTTCCGCGATCACGTCGTCGAACGGCCGGCTGACTTCTTCACCACGGGTATACGGCACCACGCAGAACGTGCAGTACTTGCTGCAACCTTCCATCACTGACACATAAGCGCTCGGGCCGTCGATACGCGGCTCGGGCAGGTGGTCGAATTTTTCGATTTCCGGGAACGAGACGTCGACTTGCGGCAGCTTGCTGCTGCGCGCGGCGTCGATCATTTCCGGCAGACGGTGCAGGGTCTGCGGGCCGAACACCACGTCAACGTAGGGAGCGCGATCGCGGATCGCCGCGCCTTCCTGACTGGCCACGCAACCGCCGACAGCGATGACCATGTCCGGGTTGGCCAGCTTCAGTTCGCGCCAGCGGCCGAGCTGCGAATACACGCGGTCTTGCGCGCGTTCGCGGATCGAGCAGGTGTTGAGCAGAATCACGTCGGCGTCTTCCGCGCGGGCGGTGACTTCCAGGGCCTGATGTTCGCCCAGCAGATCGACCATGCGCGAGCTGTCGTACTCGTTCATCTGGCAACCGTGGGTTTCGATGTAAAGCTTCTTGGCCATGGATTCGGGTCGTCACGTGATTCAAAGAACCGCGCATTATAGGGAACAAGCCGTCAGGTTCCTACCGCTGTGCGTCCGGTGGCTATGCTATAGTTCGCGCCCTCATTTTTACCCCGATGTTATCCGCCCGCCATGACCAAACGCGAAGCTCCAATCTACAAGGTGATTTTCCTCAACCAGGGCCAGGTGTTCGAAATGTACGCCAAGCAGATCTATCAAAGTGATCTGTGGGGTTTCCTGGAAGTTGAAGAATTCGTCTTTGGCGAGCGTACGCAAATGGTCGTCGATCCGAGCGAAGAAAAGCTCAAGGCGCAGTTCGAAGGCGTGGTGCGCAGCTTTGTGCCGATGCATTCGATCGTGCGCATCGATGAGGTCGAACGTCTGGGTACACCGAAAATCAGCGAAGCCCGTGGCGCGGTCGGCAATGTCATGCCGTTTCCGATGCCGATGCCTGAGAAGTAACAGCGGATTCTGGATTGGGATGAGTTTGTGGTGAGGGGGAGCGAAACGTCGCACCGCCCCGTTGGGCTGCGAAGCAGTCGCAGCTCCATTCAGTAAGGTGTGTCAGACAGAATCGGGTTGCAGGTTTTGGGGCCGCTTCGCAGCCCAGCGGGGATAAATCCCCTCGCCACAGGTAATCTCCGCAGCCTTTAGGGCAATGGTGAGAATGGCGTACGCCCATCGGCGTTCTGCAGTTCCATCAGGTATTTGCGGAAAATCTGCCCGAGCACCTGAGTGGCGGTTTCGAGATCTTCGCGGGACATCTTTTCCGAGACTTCGTCGGCCGTGTCCAGCGCCTCTTCGGCACCGTTGACCGCTGCCATCTTCAGCACGATGTAGGCCTGGATATTGTTGGCCTGCACACCTTCACCGTGGAAGAACATGCTGCCGAGCTTGTATTGCGCCTGGGCGTGGCCTTGCAACGAGGCCTTTTCGAAATAGCTCAGGGCTTGATTGAGGTCGCGCGGCGCGTTCTTGCCGTCGTAGTAGAACTCACCCAACTCGTATTGCGCTTGCGCGTCCCCTTCGTCCGCCGCTTTCTGGCAGGCGGCCAGTGCCTGCGTGACGTCTTGCGGCTGAGTATTGAGGGTGCAACGACCCATCGCCGGGATCAACAACGAGTTGCCGCCTGCTTGTGCATGCGCGAGCAGGGGCTGAAGGAGCAACAGGCAGCCCAATGCAAGGGTGCGGCCGGTGCGGTTCATGGGAATCGACTTACCTCTGAAGGGCACGCGGACCCGTCGAGGGATCCAATAAGCGCGCATTATGAAATAAGCAGGGCCAACCTTACAAAGTCTTTACTCGTTTTTCTGCTGCGTGGGGAATATATCGCCCGATTCGGGCAGGATTTTCGCAGGCACGTCGGAAAAACCGAGCGGATGTAGGCGAAAGCTGACGCTGGCCATAGCCAACGTCAGCGGTACGGCGATTATTTCAATGCGGCGAAGGCGCGCTCGGCGGCGTCCAGTGTCAGTTGCAACTCGGCTTCGCCATGGGCGATCGAGGTGAAACCGGCTTCGAAAGCGCTCGGCGCCAGGTACACGCCACCTTCCAGCATCAGGTGGAAGAAGCGACCGAACATTGCTGCGTCGCTGGCCATCACGTCGTCGAAGGTGACGATGTCATCGGCGCCGCTGAAGTACAGACCGAACATGCCGCCGGCCTGGGTGGTCACGAACGGGATGCCCGCAGCATCGGCACGCTGTTGCAGACCGTCGAGCATGCGCGCGGTGTAGTCGGTCAATTCGGCGTGGAAACCCGGGCGGCTGATCAGACGCAAGGTCGTCAGGCCGGCAGCCATCGCCAGCGGATTACCCGACAACGTACCTGCCTGATACACCGGACCGAGCGGGGCGATGCGCTGCATGATCTCGCGCTTGCCACCGAAGCAGCCCACCGGCATACCGCCGCCGATGATCTTGCCGAACGTGGTCAGGTCCGGCGTCACGCCGTAGTGCGCCTGGGCACCGCCGAGGGCGACGCGGAAACCGGTCATCACTTCGTCGAAAATCAGCACCACACCATGCTTGTCGCACAGCGAACGCAAACCTTCGAGGAAGCCTGGCGCCGGCGGCACGCAGTTCATGTTGCCGGCGACCGGCTCGACGATGATGCACGCCACGTCCTCGCCCACTTCGGCGAGCATCGCTTCAACCGCGTCGATGTCGTTGAACGGCAGGGTCAGGGTGTGTTTGGCGAACGCTGCAGGCACGCCGGCCGAGCTCGGTACGCCCTGGGTCAGAGCGCCGGAACCGGCCTTGACCAGCAGGCTGTCGGAGTGGCCGTGGTAGCAGCCTTCGAATTTGATGATGCTGTCGCGACCGGTGTAACCACGGGCCAGTCGGATCGCGCTCATGGTCGCTTCGGTGCCGGAGCTGACCATGCGCACCATCTCCATCGACGGCACCAGCGAGCAGACCAGATCGGCCATCTCGGTTTCCATCGACGTCGGTGCGCCGTAGGACAGGCCGTGTTGCAGCTGATTGCGCACCGCGTCGAGCACGTCCGGATGGCTGTGGCCAAGGATCATCGGCCCCCACGAACCCACGTAATCGACATAACGCTTGTCATCTTCGTCGGTGACGTAAGCGCCTTCGGCGTGTTTGAAGAACAGCGGGGTGCCGCCAACGCTCTTGAACGCGCGCACCGGCGAGTTGACGCCGCCGGGGATGTGTTTTTGAGCATTGGCAAACAGGGTTTCGGAACGAGACATGATCGGGCTCTCAAATCAGATTTTCAGAAGTTCGTTGAAGGCGCGGGCGCGACGGGTCACTTCGGCGCTGCTCTCGGCGCCGAACAAACCGTGGATCACGGCGAGCAGATCGACACCGTGCTCGACCAGTGGCGCGGCGTTATCGAGGGTGATCCCGCCAATCGCGCAGACCGGCAAGTGCAGCGTGCGCTTGGCTTCGTCGAGCAAGTCGAGGCTGCAACTCGGCGCACCGGGTTTGGTGGTGGAATTGAAGAAGCGGCCGAAGGCGACATAACTCGCACCTTCTTTAGCGGCTTGTTCGGCCAGGGCGATTTGCCCGTGACAAGTCGAACCGATGATGGCTTTCGAGCCGAGCAGGGCGCGGGTCGGCGACAGCGGGCCATCGGTCTGGCCCAAGTGCACGCCGACGTTGAGGCGCGCGGCCAGTTCGGCGTCATCGTTGATGATCAGCTGCGTTTTATAGCGCTCGCACAAGTTGCGCAGCGTTTCGGCCTCGCGCAGACGGCGGGCCTCGTCGCTGCTCTTGTCGCGGTATTGCAGCAGGGTGACGCCGCCGTCGAGCGCCGCCTCCACGTAAGACAGAAACTTGCCGGCCAGCAACTGGCTGTCGGTAATGGCATACAGGCCACGTAGTTTCATCGGGCAGACCTCACGACGTTACGAGCAGAAATCCAGCGGCAGGCGACGCGGCACGAACTGGCCTTTGCCCAGTTGTTCGGCATCGCGCAAAGTGCGCCAGGTGTAATCCAGCGCACTGCGCACGGCACTGGCCAGGTGTTCGCCCTGAGCCAGGCGACCGGCGAGGGCGCTGGCCAGCGTACAACCGGAGCCGTGATAGCTGCCCGGCAGGCGCTGGCAGATAAAGGTTTCGCGCAGGCCGTCGCGGCTGTACACGCGGTTGTGGATTTCAGTTTCGTCGCCATGGCCGCCGGTGATCAGCAGGTTTTTGACGAATGGCAGGAGTTTTTCTGCGCACTCGTCGGCCGTGCCTTCGGGCAGTTCGGCGAGGATGCGCGCTTCAGGAAGATTGGGGGTAGCAATGATCGACAGCGGCAGCAGACGCTCGCGCATCGCATAGCCGACCTCGTCCTTGCCCAGGCGTCCGCCGCCGCCGGCACGCAGCACCGGGTCGCAGACCACCGGCAGATGCGGGTGCGCCGAGAGCAGTTCGACGACCGTGTCGACCATCTCCAGCGAACCGAGCATGCCCAGTTTCACTGCGGCGACTTCGGAATCGTTGAGCACGGCGTTGGCCTGGGCCAGTACCCACTCACGGTCGAGGACGCGGAAGTCAGTGACGTTGACGGTGTCTTGCACGGTCAGGGCGGTGACGGCCGGAGCCGCATGGCAACCCTGCGCGAGCAAGGCTTCGATATCTGCCTGCAAGCCGGCGCCACCACTGGGGTCGTGGCCGGAGAGACAGAGGACAACGGGGCGGGAGCTGTAGATATTCATGGTGCGCGAGCTTACCACCAAAGCTGATTTTGGGGTTCAGTACTCACGGTGTTTGCGAGCAGATTGTCGGACAACCCCGCAGTCTTTATTTGGAGCACATTTGTGGCGAGGGGATTTATCCCCGTTGGGCTGCGAAGCGGCCCCAAACCCTGCAATCCGGTTCTTTCTGACACACCTCGCTGGATGGACTGGCGACTGCTTCGCAGCCGAACGGGGATAAATCCCCTCGCCACAATTGGTCATCTATCAAGGAGGCTGTCGTCGCGAGTTGACCAACCCAACAGCTCTATCTCGGTGCTTTGCCCTGGAACGCCCGTTCTAGAGCCGTTGTAGGAAAAATTTCCATGGTGCTCAATGGCCATCAACGGCTATGCTAGGCTGGATCCAAACAATCACAGGTAATACCGGTTTTACGTCTACTCAAAGGGAATGGGGGGCTTCCTGACACAACCGGACGAGCCACGCTGGGGCTTCAATGCGCTATTTGCTGATGTTGCTGTTCTGCTTGCCCCTCATGGCGAGCGCTGTCGAATTCGACGAATTCACCCAGAGCCTGCCACTGGGCCGATCGCTGCAAGTGTTCGAAGACCCGAGCGGTCAGGCGACGATTGCCGACGTCCGCGCGCAAGACGCCGCCGGCCAGTTCAAAGCCCACGACAAAGCCACGCTCAACGCCGGTTACTCGCGTTCGGCGTTCTGGCTGAAGATCGACCTGCATTACCGCCCGAGCAACCCGGCCGCCCAGCGCACCTGGCTGCTGGAACTGGCGTATCCGCCGCTTGATCACCTCGATCTGTACTTGCCTGGCGCCAACGGCGAATACCGGCTGGTGCGCCAGACCGGCGATGCCTTGCCCTTCGCCAGTCGCGAGATCCGCCAGAACAACTACCTGTTCGACCTTCCCTTCAAACCGGATCAACAGCAGACGCTGTACCTGCGACTGGCCAGCGAAGGCTCGATCCAGGCGCCGGTGACGTTGTGGTCGAGCAGCGCATACCTCGAAGACCAACCGGTGCGCCTGTATGTACTCGGCATCATTTATGGCGTGCTGCTGGGGATGCTGGTCTACAACCTGTTCATCTACTTGAGCGTGCGCGACACCAGTTACCTCTATTACATCTTCTATATCGGCTCGTTCGGCCTCTATCAATTGTCGGTCAATGGCGCGGCGGTCGAGTATTTCTGGCCGGACAACCCATGGTGGGCCAACGCCGCGACACCGTTCTTCATCGGTTGCGCCGGTCTGTTCGGCAGCCAGTTCGCCCGCAGTTTCCTGCAGACCAAGACCCACAGCCCCTGGCTGGATCGCTTGCTGATCGGCCTGATTGCCTTCAGTGCGCTGGTGATCGGCCTGTCGCTGATGACCAGTTACGCCCTGGCCCTGCGCCTGGCGACCACACTGGCGCTGACCTTCACCGTGGTGATCTTTGCCGCCGGGATTCTTGCCTGGTGGCGCGGCCTGCGTGTGGCGCGTTACTTCATCATCGCCTGGTCGGCGTTCCTGCTCGGCGGCATCGTCAATACGCTGATGGTGCTGGGCCTGCTGCCCAACGTGTTCCTGACCATGTACGCCAGCCAGATCGGTTCGGCCATCGAGGTGGCGCTGCTGTCGCTGGCGCTGGCCGACCGCATCAACGCGATGCGCGAACAACAGGCGCAGACCTTGTTCGACGCCGGGCAGAAACTCGAAGTGCTCAACCAGCAACTGGCCCACAGCAACAAGCTCAAGGATGAATTCCTCGCGACGTTGACCCACGAACTGCGCACGCCGATGAACGGCGTGATCGGTTCGCTGGAACTGATGCAGACCGTCGACCTCGATCCCGAGCTTGAGCAATATCAACAAACCGCCGCCGGTTCTGCTCGCGACATGATGCGCATGGTCAATGGCATCCTCACGCTCACTGAATTGCAGGCCGGCAAACTCAAGGCGACGCCGGGCAGTTTCAGCCTGCGCGCAGTGGTCGAGGCGTTGCGCGTGCAGTTCGAAGGTAATGCAGCGAGCAAGTCGCTGGACTTCAAGGTCGAGGTGCTGCCGACCCTGCCGGATCGCTTGCTCGGCGACAGCGCGAAACTGGCGCAGTGCCTGGAATGCCTGCTGGACAATGCGATCAAGTTCACCCGCGTCGGCGGGCTGGCACTGCGCGTTACCGGGCGGCCGTCGGCGGATGAGCGCATGGCGCTGTCGTTTGCGGTGATCGACACCGGTATCGGTTTCACTGATCTGGGCGAGGCGACCCTGTATCAGCGTTTCTTCCAGCTCGATGGTTCGATGACTCGCGAATACGGCGGCCTGGGGGTGGGGCTGGCGATCTGTCGGCAGCTGGTCGAATTGCTCGGCGGCAAACTCACCCATCGTTCCGAGCCGGGACGCGGCAGCCGCTTCCAGCTCGATGTCGAATTCGAACTGCCGGTGATCGAAGCGCCTGCGGATCAGCCGACCCGCGATTGCATTCGTGCGCCGCAGGACTGCACGGTGCTGCTGGTGGACGACAACAGCGTCAATCAACTGGTCATGCGTGGCATGTTGCTCAAGCTCGGTTTCCGCGTGCGCAGCGCTGACAACGGCGCCGCCGCGCTGGACTGCCTGCAACGGGAAAGCTTCGATGCGGTGCTGATCGATTGCCAGTTGCCCCGCCACGAAGGCGCATCGCTGTGCTGCCAGATCCATGCATTGCCGGGCTGTGCGCACTTGCCGGTATTCATGCTGGCGCTGGGTGCGGATCGCGAGCAATGCGCCCCGGGCGCGCCTATCGACTATCTGCACAAACCGGTCAAATTCGAGGATCTGCAGGCTGCATTACAGCGCCGCGTGCTCAGTTGCTGATGGGGTAAAAGCGCCGCAAAAACGGCGTCTATGACACTTTGTTCAAAAAAGCACCAGTGCTTAACTGGTGCCATTGCTGAACACGGAGCGCCGTCATGAACCTGCATCAGTTCGCCGAAACCCACGAAGTCACCAATCAGCCGCCGTCGCTGGATGGCACCAACCTGTACCGCATCGACCTGCCGCTGCAAGAGTGGTCGCGGCGTTTTGGCGCCGATTGGGCCGAGTCGCGCATCGATGCCTATGGCGCACTCGCGGGTGGGCCTTTGATGGAAGCGGGGTTTCTCGCCAACCAGAACAAACCGGTGTTTGCCAGCCATGATCGCTACGGTCACCGCATCGATCTGGTCGAATTTCACCCTGCCTACCACGAGCTGATGCGCACGGCGATCGAGCATGGCCTGACCTCGCTGCCGTGGGCGCACCCGCAGGACGGCGCACATGTCGCCCGCGCGTCGATGACCTATCTGCACAGCCAGGCCGAGGCCGGCAGTGGTTGCCCGTTGACCATGACTTTCGCCAGCGTGCCGGCCCTGCGCTTGCAGCCGGACCTGGCCGAACAGTGGCTGCCGAAAGTCCTCGCCACCGACTACGACCCGCGCAACGTCGGCATGGCGCACAAGGCCGGCGTGACCATCGGCATGGCGATGACCGAGAAGCAGGGCGGCACCGATGTGCGCGCCAACACCACCAAAGCCTATCCGGTCGGCGCCAGCGGCCCGGGTCAGGCCTATGAACTGGTCGGGCACAAGTGGTTCTGCTCGGCGCCGATGTGCGACGCCTTCCTGACATTGGCGCAAACCGACAAGGGCTTGAGTTGCTTCCTGCTGCCGCGCCATCGCCCGGACGACACGCGCAATCAGTTCTACATCCAGCGTCTGAAAAACAAACTCGGCAACCAGTCCAACGCCTCCAGCGAAGTGGAGTTTCGTGGGGCGCTGGCGTGGATGATCGGCGAAGAAGGGCGCGGCGTGCCGACCATTATCGAAATGGTGGCGATGACCCGCTTCGATTGCATGGTCGGCTCCAGCTCGCTGATGCGTCAGGCGCTGACCCAGGCCAGTCATCACTGCGCGCACCGCAAGGTCGGCGGCAAACTGCTCAGCGAGCAGCCGCTGATGCAAAACGTGCTGGCCGATCTGGCGCTGGAGAGCGAAGCCGCGCTGGCCCTGAGTCTGCGCATGGGCAAGGCGCTCGATCATCTGGATGATCGCCACGAAGCGCAATTCGCGCGGCTGGTGACGGCGGTGGGCAAATACTGGATCTGCAAACGTGCGCCAGGAATGATCAACGAAGCCGCCGAATGCATGGGCGGCGCCGGTTATGTCGAAGACAGCATCCTGCCGCGTCTGTACCGCGAAGCGCCGGTGAATTCGACGTGGGAAGGGTCGGGGAATGTGCAATGTCTCGACGTGCTGCGCGCATTGTCAAAAGAACCGGGCGTGCTCGATGTGCTGTTCAGCGAACTGGGCGACGGCCATGGCGACAAGCGTCTGGCTGCGCATATCCAGCAGTTGCAGGCGCAATTCAAGGACACCAGTGATATTCAGTATCGGGCGCGGCAGTTGACCGAGGACATTGCGCTCGGTTTGCAGGCCAAGCTGTTGCTCGAGGCGGGCAACTCGGTGGTCAGTGATGCCTTCATTGCCAGCCGTCTGAGCGGTGGAGGTCGCGTCTACGGCGCGTTGCCGCGTGGGCTGGACGTCGAAGCCATCGTCGCGCGCTCGACTCCACAGCTTTTCTGACCGCAATTTTCCCGACACCACAAAACCCTGTGGGAGCTGGCTTGCCAGCGATGGCGGTCTGTCAGTCAACATCGATGTTGAATGTGACGGCCTCATCGCTGGCAAGCCAGCTCCCACAGGGATTCGGGTTACCTGAAAGATTTCGGTACACCCACAACGCCACTGTTCCCGTGCGACCACGATGCAGGCAAGATGAAGCTCTGCAAGTCAGAACACAGGAAGCTGATCGTGACCGAAGCGTTTATTGTCGTTCAAACCGCCGAACAAGCCGTGGATCGTCTGGCCGAGCTGCATGAGCGGGCCACCACTGCGCTGAATTCTGCCCTCAAGCGTTACCTCAAGGACCGCGTCGAACCCGACGCCGAACAGCGTGCCCTGTTTCGTTATCCCGAACTGCGTCTGACCTACCACTGCCAGGGCGAAGTGCCGCAGACCACCCGCGCTTACGCCAAGGTGCAGTTGCCCGGTACTTACAGCGTCACCGTCACTCACCCGGCGGCGTTTCGCAAATACCTGCTCGAACAACTGACGCCGTTGATGCACGACTTCACCGTGACCGTCGAAGTCGGCGTCAGCCAGCAGAACATTCCGTATCCGTATGTGGTCGAGCAGGGCGATGAACTGGCCGGTTCCGGTGTCACCGCGGCGGTGCTGGCGCGGGTGTTCCCGAGTACCGATCTGTCCGCCGCGACCGATGGCATTGCCGACGGCCTCTACGACTGGGAAAACACCGATCCGCTGCCACTGGCGCTGTTCGATGCGGCGCGCGTGGACTTCTCGCTGCGCCGTCTGGTGCATTACACCGGCAGCGACTGGCGCCATGTGCAGCCGTGGATTCTGCTGACCAACTACCATCGCTACGTCGATCAGTTCATCGTTCATGGTCTGGAGCAGTTGCGCCGCGATCCGCGTTTCGTGCGCATGGTCCTGCCGGGCAACGTGATCATCGAGAAGAGCATGGATCACGGCGAAGCCTCGGCGATTGCCGCCGGCGTGGTCTGGCACCGTTACCAGATGCCGGCCTATCACCTGATCGCCAACGATGGCCACGGCGTCACACTGGTGAACATCGGCGTCGGCCCGTCCAACGCCAAGAACATCACCGATCACTTGGCCGTGCTGCGCCCGCATTGCTGGCTGATGATCGGCCACTGCGGTGGCCTGCGTCAGTCGCAGACCATCGGCGATTACGTGCTGGCCCACGCCTACATGCGCCGCGACGGCATTCTTGATCGTGTGGTGCCGCCGAATATTCCCATCCCGGCACTGGCCGAAGTGCAGCTTGCTCTGCAGCAGGCGGCGGCGAATGTCACCGGCGAGAAGGGCGACGACCTGAAAAAACGCCTGCGCACCGGCACGGTCCTGACCTACGACGACCGCAACTGGGAACTGCGCTGGGCTCAGGAGCGGCCGCTGATCAACCTGTCCCGCGCGGTTGCGGTGGACATGGAAAGCGGCACGATCGCAGCGCAGGGTTATCGCTTGCGGGTGCCGTACGGCACGCTGCTCTGTGTCTCGGACAAACCACTGCACAGCGAAATCAAACTGCCGGGCTCGGCCAACGCCTTCTATGAACGCGCGGTCAGCCAGCATTTGAAAATCGGCATCGAAGCGGTGGATCTGCTGCGTACCGAACTCAACTCGCTGCACTCGCGCAAACTGCGCAGCTTCGACGAGCCGCCGTTCCGTTAACGGTTAGTCGTGGTCATTTGGTGGTCGGGGCACTAGCATTGTCAGCCCTGACCGCTAAATGTTCTGTCTCTTATGTCCCGTCCCCCGCGTCCACCTTCGCGCCGTCCCGGTGTGAAGCCGCAATCGTCCTCGCCACGCCGTGTCGCAAAAGCACCACCGGCTGAGCCGAAGCTGATCCTGTTCAACAAACCCTTCGATGTGCTGACGCAGTTCAGCGACGGTGAGGGGCGGACGACGCTCAAGGATTACATCGATGTGCCGGGGATTTATCCGGCCGGACGTCTGGATCGCGACAGCGAAGGTTTGTTGCTGCTGACCAACGACGGCCAGTTGCAGGCGCGCATCGCCGATCCGAAACACAAACTGGCGAAGACCTATTGGGTGCAGGTGGAGGGCGAGCCGACGGCTGAGCAGTTGCAGCGCCTGCGTGATGGCGTCGAGCTGAATGACGGCATGACTCTGCCCGCCCAAGCGCGGCAACTGGCTGAGCCGCAGTTGTGGCCGCGCAATCCGCCGGTACGCTTTCGCGCGACCATACCGACTTCGTGGCTGGAACTGGTGATTCGCGAAGGGCGCAACCGTCAGGTGCGGCGCATGACGGCGGCGGTCGGGCTGCCGACGTTGCGTCTGGTGCGAGTCAGGATTGGCGACTGGACCCTTGAAGGGCTGGATCAGGGCCAGTGGCGGGAAGTGCCGGCGCGCTTATAAGGCGCCGGACTCGATCAGGCCGATCACCACACTCTTGATGATGAACGCGGCCACGCCCAGGCCCAGCACGAAAAACAGAATGAACGAGCCGAACCGCCCGGCCTTGGACTTCTTCGCCAGATCCCAGACGATGAAACCCATGAAAATGATCAGGATGCTGACCAGACCGGTCATCATCCACTCTTCGAACAGTGCTGGATCCATTGGCGATCTCCGGCGCGGACAGGGCTGAAAGGGCGGCGGCGAGTATACGCCATGGTCGGTGGGGTGGCATTGATCTGGGTCTGATCCGCAATTGTTCCCCTCACCCTAACCCTCTCCCGGAGGGGAGAGGGGACTGACCGAGGTGTCTGGCGTCTTACATCGATCTGAAATATCGAGTCGATTATGGATTCACAACAGAACTTTCAGGTCGGCGTACTTCTAGAGCATCTCTTGGTCGGCTCCCTCTCCCTCCGGGAGAGGGGACTGACCGAGGTGTCTGGCGTCTTACATCGACCTGAAATATCGAGTCGCTTATGGATTCACAACAGAACTTTCAGGTCGGCGTACTTCTAGAGCATCTCTAGGTCGGCTCCCTCTCCCTCCGGGAGAGGGGACTGACCGAGGTGTCTGGCGTCTTACATCGACCTGAAATATCGAGTCGCTTATGGATTCACAACAGAACTTTCAGGTCGGCGTACTTCTAGAGCATCTCTAGGTCGGCTCCCTCTCCCTCCGGGAGAGGGGACTGACCGAGGTGTCTGGCGTCTTACATCGACCTGAATATCGAGTCGATTATGGATTCACAACAGAACTTTCAGGTCGGCGTACTTCTAGAGCATCTCTCGGTCGGCTCCCTCTCCCCTCCGGGAGAGGGCTGGGGTGAGGGGCTTTTGCTTAGCTACGCAAATGAGTCAGCGGCAGTTCAGTACTGTTCAAAACCTGATTCAGCACAAAACTCGACCGCACGCTGGTGACCCCCTCGATCCGGGTCAGATGCCCCAACAGCAACTTTTGATAGTGATCCATATCCGGCACCACCACTTTCAACTGGTAGTCGGCATCCACTCCGGTCACCAGACTGCATTCCAGCACTTGCGGCAATGTGCGGATCGCCGCCTCGAAATTCTCGAAGCGCTCGGGGGTGTGCCGATCCATGCCGATCAGCACATACGCGGTCAGGCTCAAGCCGAGCATCTTGCGATCGAGCAGCGCAACCTGGCGCGAAATATAGCCATCGTCTTCCAGCTGCTTGACCCGGCGCGAGCAAGGCGAGGGCGACAGACCGATGCGTTCGGCCAGTTCCTGGTTGGAGATACGGGCGTCGCGCTGCAATTCCGCCAAAATACTCAGGTCATACCGGTCAAGTTTGCTCATCAATCTGTCCTTGGTCGTAACTATTGCGGCAGATTATCTATCCAGGGTTAAAAATTGCGCAAGCGGTGTTTAATTGAGCAATTTTCGCAATCCTGTGTCGCAGCCTCAGGCTTATTCTTAACACCAGAATCACTGCTCGGTAACACAGTCCACGCGGCCCGCCCAATCAGGCCCGCCGAGGCCGCCACCCCCACCGGGGATGTGCCGGCCCCCGAGCTGCACACTGCCCAGAAGACAGCGTGAGGTGAGCCGACGTCAAAAGCGTCGAGCCAGGACGAAGTTCTCCAGAAGGGAGGCCGACGGGTCTCCCTTTTTTCTTGCCTGCGATTTCATGTTGGCGCCTCAATAAATAAGTCGCGCGACTGATAACCTGTTGCAGAACCCGATGGGGCTGTTTCGAGTCTCAGCAACAAGCCCTGCCAACGACAGGCTCCCACAGTGAGGAAAAGCATGAATTCGCGCATCTGGCGTCTGGCCGGTGTTGGTTTGCTGTGTGTGGGTGTCAGTGCGCAAGCGCTGGCCGATGAGCCGCAGAATCGCGGGCCGGGCAACGGGCCGCAGAACGACGGGATTATCCGTGGCGACAACAGCCGTCAGTTCGAGCACAACGGCCAGCCGCATAACAATGACGGTCAATGGCAGAACCGCAACCGTGTCGATGATCGTCCAGAACCGCCTCGCCAGCCGGGCAACAACCTGCCGATCCAGCCGCGACCCGACGCCGTGCACCAGACTCAGGAGCCGCGTCAGGGTTACTACCGCGACGAGCGCCCGCAGAATGGTTACCACAATCAGCAATGGCAGACGCGGCCACGTCCCGATGACAACCGCTGGCCGGGACGGCCGAACGGTCATGGCAATGGCTGGGGGCCTGGCCCGCAATATCGTCCGGGCCATGTGATCGATCGTTTCCCGGATCGTGATTACCGCGTGCCGTATCGCGGTCAGGATTACTTCTATTCCGGCGGCTACTGGTATCGCCCGCAAGGCCCGCGCTACATCGTCGTGCAGCCGCCGCGCGGGATCCGCATCCAGTATTTGCCGGATTACGCCCGTGAAGTGTGGATCGGCGGCTCGCTGCTGTTCCTCGCCGCCGGCTCGTATTACGCCTATCAAGAGGCAACGCAGGATTACGTGGTGGTCGAGCCGCCGCTGCAGCAACCGCCGCAACCACAATCTCAACGCTATGACGTCGAAGCCTACCCGGCCAACGGCCAGTCACCGCAGCAGGTGCAGCAGGACGGTTACCAGTGCTCGCAGTACGCGGTGCAGCAAAGCGGTTTCGACCCGCGCACCGCGACCTACCAACCGGCGCCCGAGGTGGTTCAGGCTTATCGCCAGGCGCAGGGCAACTGCCTGAGCAGTCGCGGTTACCAAGTCAATTACTGAGTGCGGGCGGCGAGCACCACTTCCTGTGGGTCGGCGTGCACCAGCACCTCGGCCTTCGGATATTCCTTGTGAATCGCCGCCGCCGCTTGATCGCTGATGCCATGGGCGACTGACAGGGTCAGTTCGCCCGGCAATTCCAGGTGCAATTGCACGAACCAGTGGTTGCCGGAAATCCGCGTGCGCAGGTCATGTGCACCGAGTACGCCGGGGACGCTGCACGCCAGCTCAAGCATGTGCTGGCTGACATCGGTTGGCAGTTCCTCGTCCATCAACACCGAAAAACTTTCCCGGGCGATCTGAATCGCACTCCAGAAAATGTACACGGCGATCCCCAGCCCGAACCACGCGTCCAGTTGCGCAAAACCCATCCCGGCCAACACCAGCGCGATCAGGATGCTGCCGTTGAGCAGCAGGTCCGAACGGTAATGCAGGGAGTCGGCGCGCACGGCGTTGGAGCCGGTCTGCTTGATCACCCGGTGCTGCAACATCAGCAGCGCGGCCGTCAGCAGCAGGGAAAACACGATCACACCGATGCTCAGCCACGGCGCGCCAAGCGGCTCCGGCGTCTGCAAGCGTTGGTAGGCCTGGAACGCGATCAGCACCGCGCTGCCACCGATGAACAACGCCTGCGCCATGCCCGCCAGCGATTCGGCTTTGCCGTGGCCATAACGGTGATCGTCATCCGCCGGACGCAGTGCGTAATGCACCGCCAGCAGATTGAGCATCGAGGTGACGCCATCCAGCGCCGAGTCGGTGAGGCCGGCGAGCATGCTCACCGATCCGCTGAGCCACCAGGCAATCGCTTTGGCGACGATCAGCGTGCACGCGACCGCCACCGAGGCGCGGGTCGCCAGCCGCAGCAGGCGGGCGTGTTCGGGGCTGGAGGTCATTGAACGTCCTTGTTCAAGCGGCGGGTTGCAGGCCGAACATCGCCAGTTGCTGAGTGCTGCCCTTGTGCTGGATCAGGCGCGGGTCGTCGAGAGGAAAGTCTTTACCCAGTTCGCTCTCGAGAATCGCCTGCAACTTGTGATTGTCGACCTGCCCGTCAGGGCCGATGGCTTGCTTGAGCTTGGCCGGATCGATCTGCGCGGTGTGGCCCGGTTCGAAATAGATCGCCCCGGTGGCGAAGTCGACGGCAAACGCGATCAGCCCGGGAATGATGTAGAACAGCAGGCCGACGGCATCGAGCACGGCAATCGCCGGGTCGATCTTGCCGTCGATCTGGCCACGGCGGTCCGGGTAGAAAATCGAACCGCACGCCGACAGTTGCGTGAGCAGAGTGGCAACCAGAACACCGCCAATCAGGCGAGAGGGTAAGCGCATGGAAATGTCTCCTGAGTCATCAAATAACGAAGCTTCGTCTTGTGAAGTTAAGACCCTGACGAACGTCAGACAGTTCGTCGTTATACTCGCCGCTCTGTTTGGGAGCCAGCATGATTTCTTTGCCGATCGACGATGTTTTACCCGCCCTGCGTGAAGCCCTCGCGTCACGCCACGAAGCCGTGCTCGAAGCACCGCCCGGCGCCGGTAAGACCACCCGCGTGCCCTTGGCCTTGCTCAACGAAGCCTGGCTGGCCGGGCAGACCATCGTCATGCTCGAACCACGGCGTCTGGCCGCGCGCGCAGCGGCGGAACGTTTGGCCAGCGAGCTCGGCGAGCAGGTCGGTGAAACCGTCGGCTATCGCATCCGCCTCGACAGCAAAGTCGGCCCGAAGACGCGTATCGAAGTGGTCACCGAAGGCATTCTCACCCGGCGCTTGCAGGACGACCCGGCGCTGGAGGGTGTGGGCCTGCTGATCTTCGACGAATTTCATGAACGCAGTCTCGACGCCGATCTGGCGCTGGCCCTCAGTCTGAACGGTCGCGAGCTGTTTCGCGCTGAACAGCCGCTGAAGATTCTGCTGATGTCGGCGACCCTCGAAGGCGAGCGCCTGGCGGGGTTGCTCGATGACGCGCCGATCCTGCGCAGCGAAGGCCGCATGTACCCGGTGACGATGCGCTGGGGCCGGCCGTTCCAACCAGGGGAATACATCGATCAACGCGTTACCCAAACCGTGCTCGAAGCGCTGCACGACGAGACCGGCAGCCTGTTGGTGTTCCTGCCCGGGCAAGCGGAGATCCGTCGCGTACATCAGCAACTGGTCGACGCAATTGGCGAGCGCAAAGACATCTTGCTGTGCCCGTTGCACGGCGAACTCGACCTCAATGCGCAACGCGCGGCGATCGATCCGGCGCCGCCCGGTCAGCGCAAAGTGGTGCTGGGAACCAACATCGCCGAGACCAGCCTGACCATCAACGGCGTGCGCGTGGTCATCGATGCCGGGCTGGCGCGGGTGCCGCGTTTCGACCCGGGCAGCGGCATGACCCGCCTCGACACTCAACGCATCTCCAAGGCCAGCGCCACCCAGCGTGCCGGCCGCGCCGGGCGATTGGAGCCGGGCGTGTGTTATCGCTTGTGGTCACAGGATCAGCACGAACAACTGGCGGCCTATGGCAGCGCGGAAATTCTCTCGGCGGATCTGGCCAGCCTCGCTTTGCAGCTGGGGCGCTGGGGCGTGACCCCGGGCGAACTGGTCTGGCTGGATGTGCCGCCGGCGGCCGCGTATGCGCAAGCGCAGGATCTGCTGCAACGGCTGGGCGCCTTGCACGGTGACACGCTGACGGCCCACGGCCAGGCCATGGCTGAACTGCCGGCGCATCCGCGCATTGCGCATTTGCTGTTGCGCGGTCAGGCGCTGGGGCTGGCGGCGATGGCCTGCGATGTGGCGGCGCTGCTCGGCGAGCGCGATATCCTGCGCGGTGCTGGCGCGGATCTGCACAGCCGATTTGTTCTGCTTTCCGGCGAAGAACGTGCCGGTCGTGGGGCGCAGGGCGGGGTGCAACGTGCCCGGCAATTGGCTCGGCAATATCGCGGCTATCTGCGCGGCAAGCCGAGCGAACCGGTAAACGATCCCGAGCATCCACGCTGGCTCGGCGCGCTATTGGCGCTGGCCTACCCGGATCGCGTCGCCCAGCAACGGCGTGCCGGGGGGGCCGAATACCGCTTGGCCAACGGTCGCGCCGCGCTGTTCGCTGAGGCCGACAGCTTGATGAAGCATGAGTGGATTGTCATCGCCGACCTCGGCAGCCGTCAGGGCCAGCGCGAAGAACGCATCTATCTGGCGGCGGATTTCGATCCGGCGCTGTTCGATTCGGTGCTCGCCGAGCAAGTGCGCAGCGTTGACCAACTCGATTGGGATGAACGCGAAGGCGTGCTGCGTGCCGAGCGCCAGCGCAAGGTCGGCGAGCTGATTCTCAGCCGCGAACCGTTGACCGGTCTCGATGAAAGCGCGCGCAGTCAGGCACTGGTCAATCTGGTGCGACGCAAGGGTCTGGAGCTGCTGCCATGGACGCCGGAACTGCGCCAGTGGCAAGCGCGGGTGGCGCTGTTGCGCCAGCTCGATCTGCGCACTCAGGACGACAGCCAATGGCCGGATGTCAGCGATACAGCGCTGCTCAATACCCTGGAAGACTGGTTGCTGCCCTATCTGGGCAAGGTCTCGCGGCTGAGCCATTTCGCCAACCTCGACCTGTCGAGCATCGTGCGCAATCTGCTGCCGTGGCCGCTGCCGCAGAAGCTCGACGAACTGGCGCCGCATCATTTGAGCGTGCCGTCGGGTTCATCGATTCGCCTGGATTACAGCGACCATCCACCGATTCTCGCGGTGCGCTTGCAGGAGTTGTTTGGTCTGGCCGATACGCCACGGATTGCCGGCGGCCGGCAAGTGGTCAAGCTGCATCTGCTGTCGCCAGCGCGGCGACCGGTGCAGGTCACGCAGGACCTGGCCAACTTCTGGCGCAGCACCTATGCCGAGGTGAAGAAGGATCTGAAGGGGCGTTATCCGAAGCATTATTGGCCGGACGATCCCTTGGTCGCCGAAGCCACGGCGCGGGCGAAACCACGGGGCACCTGACCCGCAATGGCTGCGTGCCATTAGCCCATCCGTGCTAATTGCCCTTGGTTGTTCAGGCTCGCAAAATCGCCGCCTGAACAATATCAAGCCTTGTTGCCTGACAACTTGCGCCCAAGGAACGGAACTGCCCATGAGCTCTTTCTTCAAGTTCAAGAAGTTGATCTTCTTGTCGGCTGCGCTGCTGGCCGCCTCTGATCCGGCAATGGCCGAAGAGTCCAACCCGATTGGCGACTGGTGGATTATCTACGGCAACGGCGTGCCCCAGAAAAACATCATGTACGTCGCCGATGCCACCTCGGTCGTGCCTTCGCAGAAAACCAAAGGCGCAACCATGGTCGCAGTGACCCTGGTGTATGAAGAGCCGGGCAAACCGATGATCGACGTCTACAACCTCGAAGCCCAATGCTCTACGGGCAAGGTGCGTTTTATCAATGGCCAGTCCATCGAGCGTCTTGCCTACACCATGCGTCATCTGAAAGTTGCCAATCAATGGCAGACCCCCAAAGAGTTCTGGGTCCAGCAAGCGCTGAAGTTTGCCTGCGCCTCTGGCAGTCGCGCCAAAAACGACATGGCCGCCGTGGGCAAGATGGAATACCTGCAGATGATCGAGATGCTGCAGCAGATGTTCTTCAAGCTCGCGCCGATTCAGCAAAAGAGCCAGATGATGGACAACATCGACAGCCTGCTCGAACTGAAGAAATAAGCCGGGGCATCCAATGACTTACACACGTTTGTGGCTGGCAACCCTGGTGGCAGGATTGCTCTTGAGCGGTTGTGGCACTATCGCGCAGAGCCGCTGGGAAGGCCGCGATCTCCAGGAAGCACTGGACCTGTTCGGCACGCCTGATTCGATGAAAAAAGAAATTGGCCCAAATGGCGAACCCTTGGCCGTGCTGACCTGGTACAAGTCCGCGAGCTGGACCACCACCGAAGCGGCTGGCACTTCGATGACCCATACCGGCAACGGCATGGTGTACACCGAGCATTATCAGCAAGTTGGGCACAGTTCCGATTGCAAATTGCAGGCGAAGATCGATCAACAGAAGAAGATTGCACAGTTCCTGATCGAGGACGGGCGAATCCTGCATGGCAAGTGCCTGGGCGTCCGGTTTGTCCCCGGTTACATTCCGCCCGGCTTCTAAGGGCAGAGCGCTCAGGGCGCAGCAGGCAGGAGGAACCGCGCAATCACCGGCATGTGGTCGGAGATGCGCAAGGTATCGTCCTGCCGCACCTGCGCTTGCACTCGTTTGAGCTTCGGGCTGTAGAACAGATAATCCACCGTGCGATCCGGGCCGTTGAGGCCGGGGTCGTTGGGGTAATGGGTCAGCCATTTGGCCCGGTCGATGCCGCCAGCCTCGTTGTTGGTCGGGATCATCGGGTACTTGTCCCACAGCAGATGCAGTTCGCTGTCGGCAGAGTAGGGCGCGCGCCGCTCGACGGGCAGGCGTCGGTACTGGCCCAGCGGCAACAGATTGAAATCGCCACCGATCAGCCAGGGCAGGCCTTGGCTTTCATATTTGTCTAGCACCTTGGCCACGGCGGCGACTTGCGCCTGCAAGTGGCCGTCCGCCTGGCTGGCGCGCTGCAAGTGGGTGTTGAACACGGTCAGTTGTCCGCCATCGCTGAGCGGCAGTTTGACTGCCAGCAAAGCGTCTTTGGGCTGGAACTGGCGGCTGATGAAGTTGCTCGGGGCCACGGGCAGTTGCAGGCGTTCGGCGTGTTCGATGCGATAGCGACTCAACGTCGCCAACTGGCGGCCGACGCTGCCGTAGATATGTGGCTCGGGAACAAAATCCGCCTTCCAGTCGAAGGCGCTGGTGCTGCACGGGTACAGATCGGCGACACGTTCCTGCAACAGCTTTAGCTGATTCTGGTAGTCGCTGGCCTTGGCGCCGTCGTCGAGCTCCTGCAACAGCACCACATCGGGTTGTTCGTCGCGGATCACCCGCGCCACTTCGTCGAGGCTGAAGGCCATGTCTTCGGCGGTCGGCGCTTCGTCGTCGCCCTGAGCCAGGTCATTCCAGAATACGTAGCGCTTGCCGGCGAGGAACTGCACGTTCCAGGTCATGACTTTCAGTGCTTGCCCGGGCACCAGCGTCGGCGCCGTGGCGTTGCAACTGACCGGCAGGGTTTCGCGGGCATCGGGGCGCCAGGTCAGGCTGAACAGCAGTACGCCGAACAGGACGACGGCAAGGATGACGAGAAGCAGGGTGTAGCGCAGCAGACGGGTCATGGCTCGGCTTATAGCGTTACAGGAAGTGGCCCCGAGCATACCTGACGGCAGCCGCGAAGCCCAAGCACGGCGCGGTCAGACCGCTCCGTTACGTTTGTCAGGCAATTCGCTGATCAGCATGAACAGGCGGAACAGCACCACACTGGTGAACAGTTGCAGAAAGCTGTGAGCGCTGTCGATCAGCCCGGCAATCAGCGGATTCTGCGGTTCGGGGTACACCGCCAGCGTCGCGCCCTTGAGCAACCACAACGGCGTCATCACGCAGAGAATGCACAGCAGGATGCGCCAGAAGTGCCCGCGCGTCAGGCGCAGGCTTTCCTTCATCGCCTGCAACGGCCCGAGGCCGCGCAGCACCAACAGGTATTCAGCGAAGGCGAGCATGACCATCAGCATCAGGCCCGGGAGGAAGTACAGCGACAGGCCCAGCAGAATCAGCAAGGTATTGAGCGCGGTCAGCACCGCGAAGCGGGGCCACAGGGTTGCGGCCATCGCCAGCAGGTCGCGGTTGCGCGGCGACTCGCCACGGCTGCGCGCATCGAGAAACAGAATCAGCGCGGCGGTGTACAGCGGATACACCAGCAGGCCGACGATGATGCTGACTCCGGCGAAGGTGTCCGGCCCGGTGGCGTGATCGACCGCCTGCTGCAAGAAAGCTTCGACAATCACCAGCGGCAGGCACAACTGCACGATGCTGCCCAGATGGCGTTTGAAAAAATACAAAGAGTCGCGCAGTACTTCGAGGGCATTCATCAGTCGGTATCGCAGGTCGAAAACAGTGGCTCACTTTAACCGATGCAACGCGGGGCGACACAAACGTAAACATTCGGTAAAGGTCATTGAAACGTTTTGTCACTGTCTCCATTACAGGAGAACACCGCGCCCAGAGTGGGTGCGGGCATGTTATTACGGGCAATCTACGAGGTCGCCATGAACAGCGAAGAGCAAACCCTGATCGATGGACTGTTTTCCCGGCTGCAACAGGCCGAAACGGAGGCAGCCCCGCGCGACGCCCAGGCCGAGACGCGGATCAAGGAACACCTGACGCGCCAACCGGCGGCAGGTTATTTCATGACCCAGGCGATTCTGGTGCAAGAGGCCGCGCTGAAAAGCCTCGACGAGCAGAACAAGCAACTGACCCAGCAAGTCCAGCGCCTGCAGGCCGAGCTGCAATCGGCCAAGGCCCAGAGTGGCGCACCGGCAGCGAGCGGTAGCGGTGGCTTCCTGTCGAGCATTTTTGGTGGCGGCAATTCACGTCCGGCGCCGAGCCAGAGCGCAGCGCCGTCGTCCTCCGGCGGCTGGCGTGAACCGGCACCGCAGCAGAGCTACCAGGCACCGGCGCCACAACAGAGCTTCGGCGCCGCGCCGCCCAACTATGCGCAGCAGGCAGCCCCGGCGGCGGGCAACAGCTTCCTCGGCGGCGCGCTGAAAACCGCCGCTGGCGTGGCCGGCGGTGTGATGCTGGCGCAGGGCATCAGCAGCCTGTTCCACCACAATCAGCAACCGGAAGAAATCGTCGAGGTCATCAAGGAAGAACCGGCGCAAGTCGCCGACCAGAGCAACAACGGCTGGGGCGATGATCAGCGCGTGGCGGACAACGGCTTCTCGGGCAATGACCAGGGCGGTTTCAGCGACGCCGATTACAGCAGCGACAATTCGTCGTTCTTCGATGACGACGACTCTTTCGTCTGACATAGCCTTTCAAGGCTGACATCGACCCCTGTGGCGAGGGGATTTATCCCCGTTGGGCTGCGTAGCAGCCCCGCTTTTCCTAATTGGAGCGAGGACTGCTGCGCGGCCCAGCGGGGATAACTCCCCTCGCCACAACACCGTTTGTCAGGGACACCTCGGCGCCAGCCGGTGATTATTCGCTGAATCTTTCTCCTGGCTGGCATACTGAGCGCCTTTTTCGGGCCTGATCGCCTGACCCCGCTTCGTGCGCTTGTGCGCCCACAGGAACTCCGGTGAAAAAAATCGCAGTGTTCGCCGATGTGCAGAACCTCTACTACACCGTGCGTCAGGCCTATGGTTGCCACTTCAACTACGCCGCATTGTGGGCGGACATCAGCAAGAACGGGCAGATCGTCGAGGCCTACGCCTACGCGATCGACCGTGGCGACAGCAAGCAGCAGCAGTTTCAGCAGATCCTGCGCAACCTCGGCTTCATCGTGAAGCTCAAGCCCTACATCCAGCGCAGCGACGGCTCGGCCAAGGGTGACTGGGACGTGGGCATTACCCCGGACATCATGGACGCCGCCGACCATGTCGACGAAGTGGTGCTGGCCTCCGGTGACGGCGATTTCGACATGCTGCTCGAGCGCATCATCAACAAGCACGGTGTGCAAGCGGTGGCCTACGGCGTCCCCGGCCTGACCGCCAACTCGCTGATCCGCGCCGCCAGCCGCTACGTGCCGATCGAAGGCGCACTGTTGCTCAAGAGCTGAGCTGAACAATAGATTTGAACGGAGTACACCCCGGTTTGGAACGCATCGCAGTCATCGACTTTGAAACCACCGGCCTGTCGCCGAACAGCAGCTGCCGCGCCACGGAAATCGCCGTGGTCATGCTGGAAAACGGCCGCATCGTCGAGCGTTACCAGAGCCTGATGAACGCCGGCGTGCGCGTCCCCGCGTTCATCGAGCAACTGACCGGCATCAGCAACGCCATGCTGCGCACCGCGCCGCCGGCCGAGCGGGTGATGGAAGAGGTCAACGAATTCGTCGGCTGCACGCCGTTGCTGGCGCACAACGCCTCGTTCGACCAGAAGTTCTGGGATTTCGAACTGGGGCGGATCAAACGCACACGCCTGCAGAATTTCGCCTGTTCACTGCTGCTGGCGCGGCGCCTGATGCCGGCGGCGCAGAATCACAAGCTCGGTACGCTCACCACGTTCGCGCAGTTGCCGCACACCGGCCAGGCTCACCGGGCCATGGCCGACGCCGAGATGGCCGCCAATCTGATGGCGCATTTGGCGGAAGAGTTGCGGGGCAAGCACGGGGTGCGCGAGTTGAATCACGACCTGCTGTGCAAATTGCAGAAAGTCCCTGCGGCGAAAGTCGGCGAGCATCTGCAGCGTTATCGCTGATCCCGGGTACTCCGACTGATCGTTCCCACGCCCAGCGTGGGAATGAAGCCCGGGACGCTCCGCGTCCCTTTCAAAGCCGAACGCAGAGCGTCCGTTGAGGCATTCCCACGCGGAGCGTGGGGACGATCCATGCGGTGTGTCATTCAACGCAACTGTGACTGATACACCGCTTTCGCGAGCAGGCTCGCTCCCACAAGGACCTTAGCGGTCTCAGTTGCTTTCATGCAAAAGTGTACCGGCGCGAAAAACAGGTTTTGTAACTTATTTTTGCGCGGCGGCCTTTCTAGAATAAACCGTTCACCGAATCTGACTGTCGAGCTGCCCATGCCTGCCTTGCGCCGTTTTTCCCTGCCGTTGATCGCTGCGTTTTTTGCGTTGTACGTGATTTGGGGATCGACCTATCTGGTGATTCGCATTGGCGTCGAATACTGGCCGCCGCTGTTGCTGGCCGGGGTGCGCTTCGTCATTGCCGGCAGCTTGATGTACGCCTGGCTGCGCTGGCGCGGTGCTCCTGCGCCGACCTGGGCGCAGTGGAAAGCGGCGGGGCTGGTCGGCATTCTGCTGCTCAGTTTTGGTAATGGCGCGGTCAGCGTGGCCGAGCACACCGGGGTGGCTTCAGGTGTTGCCGCGCTGGCGGTGGCGACGGTGCCACTGTTCACCTTGTTATTCGGCTACTTCTGGGGCGCGCGCAATACGCGGCTGGAGTGGGCCGGTGTGGCGTTGGGGATTATTGGCATCGCCATGCTCAACATGGGTTCCAACCTGCAATCGAGCCCGCTCGGTGCGATGTTGCTGATCTTCGCGGCGGCGAGCTGGGCGTTCGGTTCGGTGTGGAGCAAATACCTGCCATTGCCGGCGGGGGCGATGGCCAGCGCGGTGGAAATGCTCGTCGGCGGCGTGGTCTTGCTGATCGGCAGTGCGCTGAGTGGCGAGCACCTGCAAGCCATGCCGCCGCTCGAGGGTTGGCTGGCGCTGGCCTATCTGATCTTCTTTGGCTCAATCATCGCCTTCAATTCCTACATGTATCTACTCAAACACGTGCGCCCGGCGGCAGCGACCAGTTACGCCTACGTCAACCCGGCGGTGGCGGTGTTGCTCGGTGTAGTGTTTGTCGGCGAGACCATCGGCATCGAAGAAGCGCTGGCGATGCTGGTGATCATCAGCGCCGTGCTGCTGATCAGCCTGCCGCAGTGGCGTCGACCTGCGCAGCCACCCGTGGAAGAGGCGAAAGCCGTTCCGACGGAAGCGCGTACGAATTAGGGTAAACTGCGCGGCATTGCATCCCCGCGTCATTTTTTCCTACGGTACTCCCATGACTTTCGCCTCCCTTGGCCTGATCGAACCCTTGCTGCGCTCCCTCGAGACGCTCGGCTACCAGACCCCGACGCCGGTGCAGGCGCAAGCCATTCCGGCGGTGCTGGCCGGTCGCGACCTGATGGCAGCGGCCCAGACCGGCACCGGTAAAACTGCCGGTTTCGCCTTGCCGCTGTTGCAGTTGCTGGCCATGGAAGGGCCGAAAGTCACCGCCAACTCGGCGCGTGCGCTGATTTTGGTGCCGACCCGCGAGCTGGCGGAGCAGGTCCATGAAGCCGTGCGCCAATACGCCGAGAACCTGCCGCTGCGCACATATGCGGTGTACGGCGGTGTCAGCATCAACCCGCAGATGATGAAGCTGCGCGGCGGCGTCGATGTGCTGGTCGCCACACCCGGCCGTTTGATCGACCTGTTCCGCCAGAACGCGCTGAAACTCGATCAACTGCAAACGCTGGTGCTGGATGAAGCCGATCGTATGCTCGACCTGGGCTTCTCCGAAGAACTGGCGAACATTTACCGCATGCTGCCGAAAAAGCGCCAGACCCTGCTGTTCTCCGCGACCTTCTCCGATGATATCCGCCTGCTTGCCGGGCAGATGCTCAATGATCCTTTGAGCGTCGAAGTCAGCCCGCGCAACGTCGCTGCCAACACGGTCAAGCAGTGGATCGTCACCGTAGACAAGAAGCGCAAGGCCGAACTGTTCGTGCACCTGATGCGCAAGAACAAGTGGAAGCAGGTGCTGGTGTTCGCCAAGACCCGCAACGGCGTCGATGCGCTGGTGGAAAAACTTCAGGGCCTCGGTGTGAATGCTGACGGCATCCATGGCGACAAACCCCAGGCTACGCGCCAGCGCGCGCTGGACCGGTTCAAGCTCAGCGAAGTGCAGATTCTGGTGGCGACCGACGTCGCCGCCCGTGGTCTGGACATCGAAGATCTGCCGCTGGTGGTCAACTTCGATCTGCCGATCGTCGCCGAGGATTACATTCACCGCATCGGCCGCACTGGCCGCGCAGGTGCCACCGGTGAGGCGATCTCGCTGGTGTGTGCCGATGAAGTGAACATGCTCTCGGCCATCGAAATGCTGACGCGGCAGAACCTGAAGCGCCAGAACGAGCCGGATTTCGAACCCGAGCACCGCGTGCCGGACACCGATGCCAGCGGTCAGGTGATCAAGAAACCGAAAAAACCGAAGAAGCCGAAAGCATCGGGCGGTGGCGGTGGAAAACGCAATCTGGGCAAGTGGGTCGACAGCGGCGAGACCTCGGCACCGGAGCCATCGATCAAGCCGGTGCGCAAAGTGCCGGTGTTCAATACCGGACCGCGTAAGCGCAAGCCTTGATTTGATGCGGCGTCTGCGATAACGCCTTCGCGAGCAGGCTCGCTCCCACATTGGGGATGCGTTTCCCTGTAGGAGCTGCGGAACGCTGCGATCTTTTGATGTTGATGTTGATTTTTGAAGATCAAAAGATCGCAGCCTCGTTTCACTCGTCAGCTCCTACAGGGGGTTGTGCTTAAGCCATTGCACGATTCCCAGCCCAGCCGCGCGCCCGCTGGCAAAACACCCGGTCAGCAAATACCCTCCGGTTGGCGCTTCCCAGTCGAGCATCTCGCCCGCACAAAACACCCCCGGCAACGCCTTGAGCATCAAGCGCTCATCCATCGCTTCAAACCGCACTCCACCGGCACTGCTGATCGCTTCGTCCAGCGGACGGGTTTTCACCAGAGTCAGCGGCAACGCTTTGATCGCTCGGGCCAACAGCGCCGGATTGGCGAAGGTTTCGGCATCGGTCAGCTCGCGCAACAACGCTGCTTTAACCCCATCAATCCCCACCTGACTGTGCAGATGCTTGGCCATTGAGCGCGAGCCGCGTGGTTTGCTCAGGGCTGCCTGCAATTTATCCACAGGCCGGCCGGGCAGCAGGTCGATGTGGATAACCGCTGCGCCATAGCGATTGATTTCCTCACGAATCGGCGCCGACAGCGCATAGATCAGGCTGCCTTCAATGCCGGTCGCGGTGATCACGCATTCGCCCAAGCGCGGGATGTCGTCGTTCAAACCGATGGCAATGTTTTTCAGCGGCGCGCCGGCGAATTTGCTCACCATCAGCTCGCTCCAGGCCTGCACCTCGAAGCCGCAATTGCTTGGCTGCAACGGTGCCAGATCCACGCCGCGCTGCTCCAGCGGCAACATCCACGCGCCATCCGAGCCCAGGCGCGACCAACTGCCGCCGCCGAGGGCGAGCAGGGTGGCGTCGGGGTTTACGCTGATTTCGCCTTGCGGACTGGCGATGCGCAATGTGCCGCTTGCGTTCCAACCGAGCCAGCGATGGCGTGTGTGGATAACCACGCCACTGTCGCGCAGGCGTTTGAGCCAGGCGCGCAACAGTGGCGCGGCTTTCATGTCGGTGGGGAACACGCGGCCGGAGCTGCCGATGAAGGTTTCGATGCCCAGATCGTGAATCCACTGGCACAAGGCATCGGCATCGAATGCGCGCAGCAGCGGGGCGATCTGCGGTGCGCGTTCAGCGTAGCGGGAGAGGAACGCCGGGTACGCTTCGGAGTGGGTGATGTTCATGCCGCCGACCCCAGCCAGCAGGAACTTGCGCCCGACCGAGGGCATGCCGTCGTACACGTCGACGCGGATTCCGGCCTGGCTCAGCACTTCGGCGGCCATCAGGCCGGCGGGGCCACCGCCGATGATAGCGACGTGGGTGTTGGCGGGGGCGGAGTTCTGGGTCATGGGCGTGTGCTGCGGTATGGCGGGACAAGGCGCGCATTCTAACAGCGCTGAACCCCTGTAGGAGTGAGCCTGCTCGCGAACGCGGTCTGTCAGTCAATTAGATGTTGTAGGTGCTAAAGCTTTCGCGAGCAGGCTCGCTCCCACCGGGGCTGCGGTGTATTTCGAGGCTGGTTAAAAAACAAACAGTGCGCTGGGCGCCTTGCCCAGCATGGCCTGCAGTCCCTTTCACTCAGGTTATCCACAGCCAGTTCCACAGCGATTGTGGGTAACGCAGCACGTTTCAATGACAGCCGTGTGAATCCCACACTCGTTGCGCGCTGTGATGGAGGATGCCGTGGCGGCGGGCGAGGGCGTGGCGATCCTTGCTATAGCCGCCGCCGATCACCCCGACCACCGGGATGTCGCGGCCCAGACAATGGCGCATCACCCGTTCATCGCGCTCGGCCACCCCGTCGTCGGTCAGTTGCAGATAACCGAGGGCATCGTCCTTGTGCACATCAACGCCAGCGTCGTAGAGCACCAGATCCGGTTGATACAGCGGCAGCAGGTAATTGAGCGTGTCATCGACCACCTGCAGATAGTCGGCATCGCCCATGCCTTTGGGCAGCGGGATGTCCCAGTCACTTTCGGCTTTGCGTGCGGGAAAATTCTTCTCGCAGTGCAGGGAAACGGTAATCGCCTCCGGCGTGTCGTGGAGAATCCGCGCGGTGCCGTCGCCCTGATGCACGTCGCAATCGAAGATCAGCACGCGATTGACCCGGCCGCTCTGCAACAGGTACTGGCTGATGATCGCCAGGTCATTGAAGATGCAGAAGCCGGCAGGGTAATCGTAGTGAGCGTGATGGGTGCCGCCGGCCAGATGACAGGCCAGACCATGCTCAAGGGCTTGCTCTGCCGCGAGGATCGAACCGCCCACTGCACGCACGGTGCGTCGCGCCAGCGCTTCGTTCCACGGCAGGCCGAGGCGCCGTTGGTCTTCGCGGGACAACTCGCCGCTCATGTAGCGTTCGATATAGCTGCGGTCATGGGCGAGGGCGAGGATGTCGTTGGGGCAGATCTGCGGGCGCAGCAGGTCGGCGTCGCGGGTCAGGCCGCTGTCGACCAGGTGATCGCGCAACAGACGAAACTTGTCCATGGGGAAGCGGTGCTCCGCAGGAAACTCAGGGCTGTAGTCTTCGTGATAGATCAACGGCAGAGGCATGGCTTGTTTCGCGCAGAACCTGGGAAAGAATGAACGATCCTACCAGCGATGTAGACTCAACGGCATGGAAATGGAGGGGACGATGGAGCCGATACTGGAGCTGCAAAGCGCGCGGTTATTGATGCGTCAATGGCAGGACGAGGATTTGCCGGCATTCGCCGCGATGTGCGCCGATCCGCAGGTGATGCGCTACTTTCCGGCACCGTTGACCCGGCTCGAAAGTGCCGCATTGATCGGCCGCGTGCGCGGACATTTTGCCGAGCATGGCTTTGGCCTGTGGGCGCTGGAGCGCAAGGACACGGGCGAGTTCATCGGTTTCACCGGGTTGGGCGTGGTCGGCTTCGATGCGCCGTTTACCCCGGCGGTGGAGATCGGCTGGCGTCTGGCCAAGGAACACTGGGGCCTGGGTTACGCCAGCGAAGCGGCGTGGACCGCACTGCGCGCGGGTTTCGACCAGTTGAAGCTGGAGGAAATCGTCTCGTTTACCGCCGGGCAGAATGCGCAGTCGGAGAAGGTCATGCAAGCGATCGGCATGCATCACGATCCACAGGATGATTTCGATCACCCCAAGCTTGCGCTCGATCACCCGTTGCGCCGCCATGTTCTGTATCGCATCAGCCGCGAACAATGGCTGCAAACCTTGCATGAATAAGCCGACACGGACGTTTACAATGGCCGCCATCGTATTTGGCCCGTGCCAGAACCTGAATCGTCCGCCGCAGCCAAGACTGCGCGGCCATTGCTTTGTGTGAGGAGTGCCTAATGAGCCAAGTGCTGGAAGATCTGGTCGATCTGCTGACCCTGGAACCGATCGAAGAAAACCTGTTCCGTGGCCGCAGCCAGGATCTGGGGTTCCGCCAGTTGTTCGGTGGTCAGGTGCTCGGCCAGTCGCTGTCGGCGGCCAGTCAGACGGTGGAAGAAGCGCGCCACGTGCACTCGCTGCACGGTTATTTCCTGCGCCCGGGCGATGCCAAGTTGCCGGTGGTCTATTCGGTTGATCGCGTGCGTGATGGCGGCAGCTTCAGCACCCGCCGCGTGACGGCGATTCAGAAGGGCCACCCGATCTTCACGTGCAGCGCTTCGTTCCAGTACGACGAAAAAGGCTTCGAGCATCAGGGCCAGATGCCCGTGGTGGTCGGCCCGGAAAACCTGCCCTCGGAACTGGAACTGATCCAGCAGCGAGCGCACCTGATTCCCGAGCACATGCGTGAAAAACTGCTGTGTCCGAAACCGATCGAAGTACGCCCGGTTACCGAAAAAGACCCGTACAACCCGCAACCGGCCGATCCGCTGAAGTACGTGTGGTTCCGCGCCGACGGCGCCTTGGCCGACATCCCGGCGCTGCACAAATACCTGCTGGCGTATGCCTCGGACTTCGGCCTGCTGACCACGTCGATGCTGCCCCACGGCAAGTCGGTCTGGCAGAAGGACATGCAGGTCGCCAGCCTTGATCACGCGCTGTGGTTCCACAATGATCTGCGCGCCGATGACTGGTTGCTCTACGCGATGGACAGCCCGTGGGCCGGCAACTCCCGTGGTTTTTCCCGTGGCAGCGTGTTCAACCGTGCCGGGCAACTGGTCGCTTCGGTGACTCAGGAAGGTCTGATCCGCCATCGCAAGGACTGGGCATGAGCCTGACCGAGGTTCGTCATTGGGTGTTCGACATGGACGGCACGCTGACTGTCGCCGTGCATGATTTCGCGGCGATTCGGGTGGCACTGGCGATTCCGCCGGAGGATGACATCCTCACCCACCTCGCTGCATTGCCAGCGGATGAAGCAGCGGCCAAGCATGCCTGGTTGCTCGAGCATGAACGCGATCTGGCGCTGGGCTCGACCCCGGCCACCGGCGCGGTAGAGCTGGTGCGCGACCTGCATGCGCGCGGTTATCGCCTCGGCATTCTCACGCGCAATGCGCGGGAGCTGGCGCACGTGACGCTGGAGGCGATCGGCCTGGCCGACTGCTTCGCGGTCGAGGATGTGCTGGGTCGCGACGAAGCACCGCCGAAGCCGCATCCGGGCGGTTTGCTGAAACTGGCCGAGGCCTGGCAAGTGCCGGCCAGTGACATGGTGATGGTCGGCGATTACCGCTTTGATCTGGATTGCGGTCGAGCAGCGGGGGCGCGGACGGTGTTGGTGAACCTGCCGGATAACCCGTGGCCGGAGTTGACCGATTGGCATGCGAAGGATTGTGTCGAGTTGCGGCGGATGCTGCAGGCCTGAGATCGTTGTTGTCTGATCGGACGCCTTCGCGAGCAGGCTCGCTCCCACAGGGGAATGCATTCCGAGTGTGGCATTTATTCCAAATGTGGGAGCGAGCCTGCTCGCGAAGGGGCCGGTGGATTCATTAGAAAACTCACTGATCAAACAAAGCCTTCTGCCCCTCCGCCGACGTCAGCATGCCATCCCCGTCATGCCCGACCCCAGGCACTTCAATCAGCCGCTGATTGACCCCCTCGGGATGCCGGCGCAGTAAGTAGCCGAAATACATTTTTCCGCGCATCAAGCGGTAAGCCCCTTGCGCCTCGGCCGCGCAGCTCTTGTCCAGCGCCGGATGTTCCGGGTCGACGTCCTGCTGCCCGAGCAGATAAATCACCTCGCGTTTGACGTAAGCGCTCTCGACCTGCAACGGCGTTTGCCCGCCGGCATACACCGGCATGTCCGCCAGGCCGTACTTCCAGCGATTGAAGCCCGGGCATTGTGCGTGGTCGAACGCCACTGGCCGCTGCTCGTTGAAGTACGCATAAGAAGAAGGATTGGCCACTACATAGCGCAAGCGAATGCCGTTGGCCTTGAGCGCTGGCTGATCCTTGGCCAGCAGGGCGTAACGCTGCACCACCTGACCCCCACCGGAGTGGCCGAAGATCACGATCTGCTTCACGTCCGGAAACTGTTTGCGATCGCTGACCCGCGCGACGATTTCATCCAGCGCCGCGTAGGAGCTCAGCGGATTTGGCCCGCTGGACAAGCCGCCGCCCATCCACTCGTTGCCCTGCCAGCGCAGCACCGTTGGCGGCAAGGAGTACAGGGTGACGTCGCTTTCATTGAGAAACTGCGGAGCGATCACCAGCGTGTGCGCGGTCTGCCCGGCGAGTTCGGCGGCGCTTTCCGCGCTTTTGCGGTAGGTCTCGGCGTTGCGCAGGCGACCGTGAATGACGATCAGCACCCGCTCGATCTTCTCCGGTGCCGGGCCGATGCCCACTGCCATTTCCCCGGCCTTGAGTTGCAGGCGACCGGGGCTGATCGCATCGACGCCGGCCGCTTGCGCGGTGCCGACGATGAACAATAACGCCACGAGCCATTTATGCATTTACAGGGTTTTCGCCGCGAAGGTGTCGCACTGGCTTACCTGGCCTTGCGCGAATCCGGTTTTGAACCAGCGCACCCTTTGCGCTGACGTACCGTGGGTAAACGAGTCCGGGACCACACGGCCCTGGCCCTGTTGCTGCAAGCGATCATCGCCGATGGCGTTGGCGGCGTTCAAGGCTTCTTCGATGTCGCCGGGTTCCAGCCAGTTCAGGCGTTTCTGCGCGTTATACGCCCAGACGCCGGCAAGACAGTCGGCCTGCAATTCCTGGCGAACCAGCAAGCCGCCGTCGCCTTCCATCTGCCGGCCTTGCTGACGCGCCGCCTGCATCTTCGCCGAGACGCCCAGCAGCGTCTGCACATGGTGGCCGACTTCGTGCGCAATCACGTAAGCCTGAGCGAAATCGCCGGCGGCTTTGAAGCGCTGCGACATTTCCTGAAAGAACGCCATGTCCAGATAGACCTTCTGGTCTGCCGGGCAATAGAACGGGCCGGTGGCAGAAGTGGCCATGCCGCACGCGGAGTTCACCCGATTGCTGAACAGCACCAGTGTCGGGTCTTTGTATTGGCGTCCGGCCTGCTGGAAGATCGGACCCCAGGTGTCTTCGGTGTCGCCGAGAATCGAGCGGACGAATTCGGCCTGTTCATCATTGGCCGGTGGCGCCTGACGGGTTTGCGAGGTGGGCGCCGGTTGTTCCATCTGGCCGGTCAACTGGCCGAGGATCTGCATCGGGTCCTGGCCGGTGAGCCAGCCGATGCCGACGATCAGCACGATGGCCGTCAGGCTCAGACCCTTGCCGCCACCGAAGCGCATGCCGCCGCCACCGCCGGCATCATCACCCCGGGCGTCGACCACGTTGTCACTGCGTCGGCCTTTTTTCCATAGCATGTGGGAATCCTCTTTTATTGCCGGTGATGAATCTGCTGGTGATGAGTGTTGCCGCTGTGTGAGTGTGGCGCCAGTCCGGTCGTCCGTCCATGCACACGCGCCCACATGGTGCGGGCCTGGTATTGACGGTCGAGCGGGCCGTGAATTCAATCCCGAGTGGAATTTCTTCTGCCGATTCATGAACCCGCTGTTTCGACGGCAGTCTGTGATGTTGCACACTGGCCGGGCGCCGAAGTGGCGGGAATCTTGCCTCGAGGTTTTGCTTAACGGCGGTTTCCCGGCGAAGAAGAGTGCAATCTGTGCGGTTGCTGAAAGCTCTGCCGACTATGATTGCCACACCGATTGCCGCCAGCGCGAACGCTCGCCCGGGTATTTTTTCAGAGATTGCCAATGACCGTCAGCACCCCGCTCTCCGGTGTCAACCAGCCCTTCAAGGGGATCTTGCTGATTGTCGTGGCGACGTTCCTGTTTTCCAGCCACGACGCGTTGTCGAAATACCTCTCCGGTTTTTATCCGATCGTGATGGTGGTGTGGGCGCGCTATGTGGTGCACACCTTGTTGATGGCGGGGATTTTCCTGCCGCAGTCCGGTTTGCGCGTTCTGCGCACCAAAAAACCGTTATGGCAGCTCGCCCGTGCCCTGTGTCTGCTCGGCACCAGCCTGTTTTTCACCACGGCGCTGCTGTACATCCCGCTGGCGGAAGCCACGGCGGTCAACTTTCTCGCGCCGGTACTGGTGACGGCGTTATCGGTGCCGCTGCTCAAGGAACGAGTGACGCGCGGGCAGTGGATCGCGGTGATCTGCGGCTTCATCGGCGTGCTGATCATCGTCCACCCGGGCGGCGAACTGTTCACCCCGGCAATCCTGCTGCCGTTCTGCTCGGCGCTGTTCTTCTGCTTCTACCAATTGCTGACGCGCAAGCTCGCCGAAGTGGACAGCCCGACCACCAGCAACTTCTTCGCCGGGCTGTGCAATACCCTGGTGATGAGCGCGCTGGTGCCGTTCTTCTGGCAGGTGCCGACGTTGCCTCATGCCGCGCTGATGCTGGCGCTGGGCAGTTGCGGGATGACGGCGCATCTGTTCCTGACTCAGGCCTTCCGTCACGCTGCACCAGCCTTGCTGGCGCCGTTCGGCTATTGCCAGATCGTCTTTGCCGGGTTGTTGGGCTGGCTGCTGTTCAATCACACACCGAGCGGGTTGACGGTGATCGGTATTGCGGTGATCTGTTGCAGCGGATTGGCGGCAGCGTGGCAGCAGAGCCGGCGCTGAAGAGCGGAATCCCGGTACAACTTGTGGGAGCGAGCCTGCTCGCGAAAGCGGTGTGTCAGTCACCCTGTTCAGTGGCTGACTTGACGCCTTCGCGAGCAGGCTCGCTCCCACAATGGGATGTATGCAGGCAGGTTATTCGGTAATGGTCGGAATCTTGCGCGGTGCCATGAAGTACATCCACGTCAGTGCGAGGAAGTACATCGCCGGAATCAGCGTGAACAGCACCGTGTAGTTGTTGTTGGTAACGGTGAGGATGTGGCCGACGATCTGGGTCATGAACATCCCGCCGATCGCCGCGCACATGCCGCCGAAGCCGAACACCGTGCTCATCATGTGCTTGGGCGTGTAGTCCATCACCAGGCTCCAGATGTTCGCAGTCCAGGCCTGATGCGCGCCGATCGCCAGCGAGATCGCCGCCACCGCCACCCACAGATTCGCCGAACCGGCGGCCATCACCACGCCGATGATGCAGCAGGCAAACAGCAACATCGACAGCAGCCGCGCCTTGATCGAGTTCATCCCGCGACCGATCAGGAACGAGGACAGAATCCCGCCGCCGACACTGCCGAAGTCAGCCGTGACGTAGATGATGATCAGCGGAATACCCATCTGCGTCACGTTGATGCCGAGGTTGTATTGCTGATTGAGAAACGGCGGCAGCCAGTACAGATAGAACCAGAACACCGGCGCGGTCAGCGAGTAGGCGAGGGCGAAGGCCCAAGTGCCGCGCATGCGCAGGATCTTGCTGAACGGCACGCGGGCCTGTTCCGGTTCGACTTGCTGCTGGATGTAATCGAGTTCCGACTGCTTCACCGTCGGGTGATCTTCCGGATTGAAATACTTCAAGCCCCAGAACAGCAGCCAGATGCCGCCGAGTGCCGCCATGCACAGGAACGCCGCTTGCCAGCCCCACACATGCAGGACCAGTGGCAGCAGCATCGGCGTGAACATCGCGCCGACGTTGGTGCCGGCGTTGAAGATGCCGGTAGCGACAGCGCGTTCACCGGCCGGGAACCACAGGCGCGTGGTTTTCACACAGGCCGGGTAGTTGGCCGCTTCCGTCAGGCCGAGGATGAAGCGGCAGACCATGAAGCCGACTGCCGAGGTCGCCAGGCCATGGGCGCCAGTGGCCAGGCTCCAGAGCAGTACGGCGCAGAAGAACACGCGCTTGACGCCGACCCGGTCGATCAGGCGTCCCTGCAGGACAAAACCGATCGCGTAGCCGACCTGAAACCAGAAGTTGATGTTGGCGTAGTCCATCGCCGTCCAGCTCATTTCCTTGGCGAGGATCGGCTGCATGACGCCGAGGGCGGCGCGGTCGATGTAGTTGAGGGTGGTGGCAAAAAACACCAGCGCCAGCATGCCCCAGCGGGTCTTGCCGACGGCCATGGCGCCGCGGATCTTGTCGCCAATGCCACCCGTGGCAGTGCTCATGGCCGGAGCCATGCGGGAAGTCTGTGAAGGAATCATGTGTTCCACCCGTTTTTGGATTTGTTATTTGGTGTTCTTTTCTGTCGAACACCTTGCCCGGTGGTTAGTGGCCGGACTCGATGTGCAACCGATGTTGGGCAGTGAACAAAAAATCGTCAATTCGCCAAATCGCCTTAGTGTTCGATAATCGCACGCAAAACTAACCGGGTAGTACACTTTAAATTGCTGCGCGCAGGGATGCAGCCAATAATTTCCCTCACTATAAAAACCCATTCCCCGGTAGGAGCTGCCGAAGGCTGCGATCTTTTGATTTTGCTGTTTTGGTAATCAAGATCAAACGATCGCAGCCTTCGGCAGCTCCTACAGTAAAGATAAAGCGGCGCAGTCCGGGAGTTGAAACATGCAGCGTTCCATTGCCACCGTTTCCTTGAGCGGCACCCTGCCGGAAAAACTCGAAGCCATTGCCGCCGCCGGGTTCGACGGCGTGGAGATTTTCGAAAACGACCTCCTTTACTACGACGGCAGTCCCCGGGAAATTAAGCAGATGTGCGCCGATCTGGGGATCGCCATCACCCTGTTTCAGCCGTTCCGTGACTTCGAAGGCTGCCGCCGCGAGCGCCTGGCGCGCAACCTTGAGCGTGCCGAGCGCAAATTCGATCTGATGCAGGAGCTCGGCACCGACCTGGTGCTGGTCTGCAGCAACGCCTCGCCGGACAGTGTCGGCGATCAACAAATCCTCGTCGATGATTTGCGCCTGCTGGCTGAACGCGCCGGCGCCCGTGGCTTGCGCATCGGTTACGAAGCGCTGGCGTGGGGCCGTCACGTCAATACTTATCAACAGGTCTGGGACATCGTCCGTCAGGCTGATCACTCCAACCTCGGCGTGCTGCTCGACAGCTTCCATACCCTGTCGCTGAAGGGCGATCCCAGCGCGATCGCCGACATTCCCGGCGACAAGATCTTCTTCGTGCAAATGGCCGACGCACCGATCCTGGCCATGGATGTGCTGGAGTGGAGTCGGCATTTCCGCTGTTTCCCGGGGCAGGGCGAATTCGATCTGCCGGGTTTCCTCGCGCCGATCATAAAGAGTGGTTATACCGGGCCGCTGTCGCTGGAAATCTTCAACGACGGCTTTCGCGCCGCGCCGCCACGGGCCAACGCCGCCGACGGTTTGCGCTCGCTGCTGTATCTGGAAGAGAAGACCCGTCAGCGTCTCGAGCAGGAAGCGGCGCCGGTGGCCAACCGTGAGATTCTTTTCGAAACGCCGCCGGCCAGCGAATACAACGGCGTGGAATTTCTCGAATTTGCCGTCGACGAAGCGCTGGGCGCGAAGCTCAGTCACTGGCTGCAACGCCTCGGTTTCGCCAAGGCCGGGCAGCATCGCTCCAAGAGTGTCAGCCTGCTGCGTCAGGGCGATATCAACCTGATCCTCAACTCCGAGCCGTATTCCTTCGCCCACAGCTTTTTCGAAGCCCACGGCCCGTCACTGTGCGCCACGGCCGTGCGGGTCAAGGACAGCGCCAGTGCGCTGGCCCGCGCGGTCGCTTACAAGGGGCAGCCCTATCGCGGCCTGGTCGGGCCGAATGAACTGGAGCTGGCGGCGGTGCGCGCACCGGACGGCAGCCTGATTTATCTGGTCGATGCGGAAGCCGATGTGTACGGCACCGATTTCAATCTGTTGCCGGACGCGCAGACCGGCGGCGGCCTCAAGCGTATCGATCACATGGCCATGGCACTGCCGGCGGACAGCCTCGACAGTTGGGTGCTGTTTTACAAAAGCCTGCTGGATTTCGAAGCCGACGATGAAGTGGTGCTGCCCGATCCGTACGGTCTGGTGAAGAGCCGCGCACTGCGTAGCCGCGACAGTTCGATCCGGCTGCCGCTGAACATTTCCGAGAACCGCAACACTGCCATTTCGCATGCGCTGTCGAGTTATCGCGGCTCCGGCGTGCATCACATCGCCTTCGATTGTGACGACATCTTCGCCCAGGTCAGTCGCGCCAAAGAGGCCGGTGTGCCGCTGCTGGACATCCCGCTGAATTACTACGACGACCTCGCGGCGCGTTTCGATTTCGACGATGAGTTTCTCAGCGAGCTGGCCTATTACAACGTGCTCTACGACCGTGACGCCCAGGGCGGCGAGTTGTTTCACGTCTACACCGAGCCGTTCGAGGGGCGTTTCTTCTTCGAGATCATCCAGCGCAAGAATGGCTATGCCGGCTACGGCGCGGCCAACGTTGCGGTGCGGCTGGCGGCGATGGCCAAATCCCGCAGCGGTGCGGTGCGTCAGGCGAAGTTGTAGGGAATTCGTAAACGCGGGATTAAACACCGGCTGCGCGGCTTCCTTCACTGTCCCGCGCGGCCCATAATCGCCAGCTTGTGCAGTGATGGCCGTGAGCCCGCGATGACCATGAATTCAGAACTTTCCGCCGCTGCTGTCGAGTCCGACGCAGTGCCGCGCAAGAGTCGCAAGAACAACCCGGAAAAGACCCGCGAAAACATTCTCCAGGAGGCGATCGTCGAGTTCGTCCAGCAGGGCTTGTCCGGCGCCCGCGTCGACGCGATTGCCGAGCGCATCCACACCTCCAAGCGCATGATCTATTACTACTTCGGCAGCAAGGAGCAGTTGTACGTCGAGGTGCTGGAGAAGCTTTACGGCGATATCCGCAGCACGGAAAACCGCCTGCACCTGGACGAGCTGCCGCCCGAGCTGGCGATCCGTCGGTTGGTGGAATTCACCTTCGATCACCATGACCACAACGTCGATTTCGTGCGCATCGTCAGCATCGAAAACATCCACAACGCCGAGTACGTAAAGCGTTCCGATGCGATCAAGGCGCTGAACAACACGATCCTCGACACCTTGGGCGGGATTCTGCAACGAGGCGCGGACGAAGGTCTGTTCCGGCGTGGCATCGATGCGCTGGACGTGCACCTGCTGATCAGTTCGTTCTGCTTCTATCGCGTGTCGAACCGCCACACGCTGGGAGAAATCTTCCAGATCGACCTGCCGGACGAAACCATCAAGCAGCGCCACCGAGAGATGATCTGCGAATCGGTGTTGCGCTACCTGAAGGCCTGACTCGATCCCCCCTGTGGGAGCGAGCCTGCTCGCGAAAGCGGTGTGTCAGTCGCCCTGTTCGTTGACTGAATCGACGCCTTCGCGAGCAGGCTCGCTCCCACAAGAGTTACCCTGTTGGTCAGCCATTCATGCTCTGAAAATGCTCGAGCATGCGCTGCGCATCCGGCACCACGCCGCTGAACAATTCAAACGCCTTCACCGCCTGAAACACCGCCATGTTGCCGCCATCCAGGGTGCGGCAGCCCAAGGCGCGGGCGTCGCGCAGCAGTTCGGTTTCCAGCGGGAAATACACAATTTCCGCGACCCACATTTCCCTGCGCAGCAACCCGGCCGGCACCGGTGAACCCGGCAGCTTGGCCATGCCCATCGGCGTGGTGTTGACCAGACCATCGGTCTGCGCCAGCGCCCTGGGCAAATCCGCTCCGGCCTGCGCGCGACCGGCGCCAAAATGTTGATTCAGATTGTTCGCCAGACTTTCCGCGCGCTCGCGATCGACATCAAAAATCGTCAATTGCCGTACGCCTTCGCTGAGCAGCGCGTGGGCCACTGCCGCGCCAGCCCCACCGGCGCCCATCTGGACGACACGTTCACGGGCAGCGTCTGTCAGACCCCGGCGAAAGCCCTCGGCGAAACCGAGGCAATCGGTGTTGTGGCCGACACGCTTGCCGTCCTTCAGCACCACGGTGTTGACCGCGCCGATGCCACGGGCTTCCGGCGATAACTCATCGAGCAGCGGGATGACCGCCTGTTTGCACGGGAAAGTGATGTTCAGTCCGGTGTAATTCATCCGCTCCGCCGCTTGCAGCAGGTCGGGCAGGGCCGTGCTGTCGAGGTGCAATTGATCGAGGTCGATGAGCTGGTACAGATAACGCAGGCCCTGCGCATCACCTTCGTGCTCATGCAGTGCCGGTGTACGTGAAGCCTGAATCCCGGCGCCGATCAGCCCGGCGAGTATCACCCTGGAACGCGACATGGTTCTTACCTCTGCAACCGCTGACTGAAATGCTCCAGCGCCAGGCGGTAGCCATGGCTGCCGAACCCGCACATCACCGCCGTGGCGATGCCGGAAACAAATGAATGATGACGAAACGGCTCACGGGCATGCACGTTGGACAGATGCACCTCGATCACCGGCAATTCACTGGCGACCAGTGCATCGCGAATCGCCACGGACGTATGCGTCCACGCCGCCGGATTGATCACGATCCCGGCACAACGACCACGCGCGGCGTGAATCCAGTCGAGCAGCTCGCCTTCATGATTGGTCTGGCGAAATTCCACGGTCAGGCCGAACTCGTCAGCCGCGCGACCACACAGTGCAGAAATATCGGCCAGGGTTTCATGACCATAAGTCGCCGGCTCGCGGGTGCCGAGCAGGTTCAGGTTCGGGCCGTTAAGCACCAGAACGATAGGGGGCATGGGGTAACTCCACTTATTGTTTTTGGCATTGGCCGAGAGGGTTCAGCCTGTGGAGATAAAATGTACTAGATGGTTACATCGGTCAATTGGACAACTTTAAGAGCTGTAATTTTCGTTCGGTGATCGCACAGGGGGGATCATGCCAAGCGTAATTTCAAAACGTAACGACAGCTTTTCTTACGTTTTTCTCGGCTCATTTCTCGAGCACCAACCCCACGCCCGCTAGTCTTCAGTGACCTCCGGCACATCGCTTTGTGTTAACCGGTCGTCGGACTCGAAAGGAAATTCGAGCTCTGGAAATCAATTAACCTAACGGATGGGTTAGCATGAAGATATGCAGCTACAAAGGAATGTCGATTCGCATCATGTTGAGAGACGAACACTGCCCACCGCACGCCCATGTAGATGCGGGTGCCTGGAATGCCCGCTTCCGGTTCAGCTTCTGGCACAACGAAGTTGATCTGTGGGATGTCGTGCCGCTGTCCCGACGACCACCGCTCGCTGTGCTGAACGGCTTGTGTCTGTCACTTGGACAACCGGCGCACCTGCGTCGAGCACGAGGGATCTGGTGGTCGGGCTTGAAGACCGTTTGTCTCGATAATCAGATATGGGACTGCCAAGCAAACGAAGTGCCCGTGATGAAGCCAGTCACCGACGAGACCTACAGGATCGGATCGGCGCGCTATGAACCCGATGAAGACAAGGTGCTGCTGTCCTTGATCGGCAAGTTGGAAGGAGTTGAGATCGAATTATGAAAGTCATCAAGGCAAAACCGTCGGTGCATCGCCCCCTGACGGAAGAAATGCTCGATGCCGCCATCACACTTGGCGAAGTACGACAGGCCAATGGTTTGCAGGCCGTGTCAGTGAGCTTCGAAGAATCCTCTTTGGTCATTCGTTTCGAGGACGGCAGCGGTGTTTTGCTTCCGGTGAAGCTGTATCCCGAATTCGCGGGGTTTGAAGCGGGCGATTATGCAAGCCTGACGATCGGCTTCGCCGGCACTGCGCTGTGCCATGAGGGTAAGGATCTGGATATTTCCATTGCCGGAATGATTTCAGCGAGCCCGCCACTTATGCGCATGGCCGCGTCGATCGTCGCCTCGCGCAACGGGCGTCAAAGCAGCGCTGCGAAATCTGCGGCAGCGCGAGCCAATGGCAAAAAAGGCGGGCGTCCACGTAAAACTGATATCGCGCCATAGCACCCACAAAAAAGCCGTCAATCACGACGGCTTTTCCGTATCCGCTACCCGCAATCAACGCCGGGTCAGCAGCACACCGGATTCCATGTGGTGGGTCCACGGGAACTGGTCAAACATCGCGCACTTGGTAATGCGGTGGGTGTCATGCAGCTGGGCGATGTTGGCCGCCAGGGTGTCAGGGTTGCAGGAGATGTAGAGGATGTTGTCGAAGCGTCGTGTCAGCTCGCAGGTGTCCGGGTCCATGCCGGCGCGTGGTGGGTCGACGAAGACGCTGCCGAATTCGTAACTCTTCAGATCGATGCCGTGCAGGCGGCGGAACGGGCGCACTTCGTTGAGCGCTTCGGTCAGCTCCTCGGCGGACAAACGCACCAGCGTAACGTTATCCACAGCGTTTTCGCTGAGGTTGCTCAGGGCCGCGTTGACCGAAGTCTTGCTGATTTCGGTAGCGAGCACTTTGCGCACGCGAGTCGCCAGCGGCAGGGTGAAGTTGCCGTTGCCGCAGTACAACTCGAGCAGATCGTCGCTGCGATCGCCCAGCGCGTCGTATGCCCAATTGAGCATTTTCTGGTTCACCGTGCCGTTGGGCTGGGTGAAGGCGCCTTCGGGCTGGCGATAGCTGAAGGTGCGGCCGCCGACTTCGAGTTTCTCGACGACATAGTCCTGACCGAGCACTTCGCGCTTGCCTTTGGAACGGCCGATGATGCTCACGCCGAGATCTGCCGACAGCTTCGTTGCTGCCGCATGCCAGTGCTCGTCCAGCGGACGGTGATAGCACAGGGTGATCATCGCGTCGCCGGCCAGCGTGGTCAGAAATTCGACTTGGAACAGCTTGTGGCTCAGCGCCGAACTGGCTTGCCACGCGGCCTTCAACTGCGGCATCAACTGGTTGATGCGCAGGCTGGCAATCGGGAATTCTTCGATAAGGATCGGTGTGCGTTTGTCGTCCTGAGAGAACATCGCGTAGTGGCGTTCGCCGCCCTCGCGCCACAGGCGGAATTCGGCGCGCAGGCGGAAGTTCTGCAGAGGCGAGTCAAACACCGTCGGCGCAGGTGCATCGAACGGTGCCAGCAGATCACGCAAGCGCGTGACCTTGGCTTCGAGTTGTTCGGCGTAGGCTTGGGAATCGAAACTCATGCGTTGAACCAACCCAACTTGATCACAAACAGAATCGACAGAATCACCAGTGCCGGGTTCAGCTCACGGGCGCGGCCGGACAGCAGCTTGATGGCGGTCCAGGCGATGAAGCCGAAAGCGATGCCATTGGCGATCGAATAGGTGAACGGCATCGCCAGTGCTGTGACCACAACCGGCGCAGCCACGGTGATGTCGTCCCAGTCTATTTCCGCCAGGCCGGAAGTCATCAGCACGGCGACGAACAGCAGCGCTGGTGCGGTGGCGAATGCCGGAACGCTGGCCGCCAGTGGCGAGAAGAACAGCGCCAGCAGAAACAGGATCGCCACGACGATGGCGGTCAGGCCCGTGCGGCCACCGGCACTGACGCCGGCAGCGGATTCGATGTAACTGGTCGTGGTCGAAGTACCCAGCAGCGAGCCGGCCATGGCCGCCGTGCTGTCGGCGATCAGCGCGCGGCCCATTTTCGGCATGTGGCCGTCCTTGCCCATCAGGCCGGCGCGCTTGGCGACGCCGATCAGGGTCCCGGAGTTGTCGAACAGGTCGACGAACAGGAAGGCGAAAATCACGCTGACCAGACCGATGTCCAGTGCGCCTTTGATGTCCAGTTGCAGGAAGGTTGGCGCCAGCGACGGCGGCATTGACATGATGCCGCCGAAGTCGGTGACGTTCAGTACGATCGAGGCGATGGTCACTGCCAGAATGCCGATCAGCACCGCGCCGCGCACTTTCAGCGCTTCGAGGGCGACGATCACGGCAAAGCCGACGGTGGCCAGAATCGGTGCCGGTTTGGTCAGATCGCCGAGGCCGACCATGGTCGCCGGGTTGCTGACCACGATGCCGGCATTGTGCAGGGCGATCAGTGCCAGGAACAGGCCGATACCGGCGGCAATCGCCGAGCGCAGCGGCAGCGGAATGGCGTTGATGATCCATTCACGGATGCGGAAGATCGACAGCAGAAAGAACAGCACGGCGGAAATGAACACCGCACCCAGCGCCACCTGCCAGGTGTGGCCCATGTGCAGCACCACGGTGTAGGTAAAGAAGGCGTTCAGGCCCATGCCCGGAGCGAGAGCGATCGGGTAGTTGGCGATCAGGCCCATCACGGTCGAGCCGATGGCAGCCGCCAGACAGGTGGCGACGAAGATCGCGCCCTTGTCCATGCCGGTCTCGCCGAGGATGCTCGGGTTGACGAACAGAATGTAAGCCATGGCCAGGAAAGTCGTGACGCCCGCAAGAATTTCGGTGCGCACGTTGGTGTTGTGTGCCTTGAGTTGAAACAGCCTTTCCAGCATGTCTGCTCCCCGTGGCGCGCGTTGCGCCGTGAATGTATCGACCTCAACAGCAAAGCACAGACCGTCGCAAGCGCCTGGAAAATTGTCGTGGGCCGGAAAAAGCCGCGCATCATACCAGCCGCGTGAGGAATTTGGCGGATGTTGGTGTCGATCGTCGGCGAAGTTTTGCGCAGCCGACAACTGCGCCATACTGCGCGCTGATTTTTTGGAGTGGGCAGGCATGCGCAACGGTTGGATCAGGATTTTCGGATGGATTGCAGCACTGCTGCTGACAGCTCCGGCGTTCGCGGCATCGGCGCCGCCACTCTCCGAGGTGAAGGTGATCAAAGTGCAGTCACCGTCCTGCGGCCTGGAAGATATTGCCGATAACCAGCCGCAAACCCAATGCAATCACAGCGGGCCGAATATCAAAGTCTTCGTGCTGGAAGTCGGCTATGGCCAGAACCAGCCACACGTGACTCTGGATGGCTTCGAGGTCAACGGCACCAGAGGTCCGGTGTGCGCCTTCGATAATGGCAATCTCACCGAATGCACCCCCGGCAGCAAAACCGTCGGATCTCTTTATACCTTCGATCTGGCCGGCAAACAGGAAGGCACCTTCAACTTCAGCAACACCTCGATCAACGCCCCGCGCAACACGCTTTCGACCCAGCTTTACATCAAGTAACGGCTGTCTGCGAACAGGGTGGGACAAAGCTGACTACGCTTGACTGACTATCCAGCGGAAAGCACCCATGACTTCCAGAGCCCTGATTGCCCTCGCCGAGGGCATCGACGATTTGCAAAGCGTGACCCTGATCGACGTGCTGCGCCGCGCCGGCTTCGAAGTGGTCGCCGCCAGCATCGAAGGCCGACGCATGCTGACCTGTGCGCGCGGCACCCGGCTGACTGCCGACGGCATGCTGGTCGATGTACTGGCACAGACTTTTGACCTCATTGTCCTGCCGGGCGGTGCCGTCGGTTCCCGGCATCTGGCGGCGCATCAACCCTTGCAGCAATTGCTCAAGGACCAAGCCAGCGCCGGCCGCCTGTTCGCCGCCATCGGCGAAGCTCCAGCTGTCGCGCTGCAAGCATCAGGCGTGCTGCGCCAGCGACGCATGACCTGCCTGCCCGGCGCCAGCCATCAACTATCAGGCTGTACGTTTGTTGATCAAGCGGTGGTGGTCGACGGCAACTGCATCACCGCCCAAGGCTCGGGCGCGGCGCTGGAATTTGCCTTGACCCTGGTCGAGCAGCTTGCTGGCAAGGCGTTGCGGGCGAGGGTAGCGGGGGAGTTGATGGCCTGAAGGATTCAGGCCTTCTCTTCCACCGGCACATGCATCCGATCCCGACTCGCCAACGTCGGAAACAGTTTGATCCACGTCCCCGTTACCACCAGCGTGCCGATCCCGCCCATCACCACGGCCGGCACGGTGCCGAACCAGTGGGCGGTGAGGCCGGATTCGAATTCGCCCAACTGGTTCGATGCGCCGATGAACAGGCCGTTGACCGCACTGACCCGGCCGCGCATTTCGTCGGGGGTTTCCAGTTGTACGAACGAGGCGCGGATGACCATGCTGATCATGTCCGCTGCGCCGAGCACCACCAGCACCGCCAGCGAGAACCAGAACGAGGTCGACAGGCCGAACGCGATGGTAGCGACGCCGAAGATGCCGACGGCGGTGAACATCACCCGGCCGACATTGCGTTCCACGGCAAATCGCGCCAGAAACAGCGACATCAGCAACGCACCCACCGCCGGCGCCGAGCGCAACAGGCCAAGGCCCCACGGGCCGGTCAGCAGAATGTCCTTGGCGAACACCGGCAGCAGCGCTGTGGCGCCACCGAGCAACACGGCGAACAGGTCCAGCGAGATCGCTCCGAGGATGTCCGGGCGGCTGCGGATGAAGCGAATTCCCGCCAGCAGCGAGTCCAGCGTGGCTTTGCCTTTATTCAATGGCGTCTGGCGTGCCGGCAGGTTGAGCATCAGCGTGCAGGCGATCACGTATAGCAGCACGGTCGGGCCGTAGACCCAGACGCTGCCGAACGCGTAGAGCAAACCGCCAAGAGCCGGAGCGACGATAGTGGCCGACTGTTGCGCCGATTGCGCGGCGGCAACTGCGCGGGGGAACAGCGCACTGGGGACGATGCTCGGCAGCAGCGCCTGAGTCGTCGGCATCTCGAACGAACGGGCGGCGCCGAGCAGGAAGGCGAGGATGAAAATCATCTCGCGGGTGACGTGATCGGTGGCGCTGCCGATAGCCAGCGCCAAGGCAATCAGTGCCTGCAACGACTGGCAAAGCGCGGCGACCTTGCGCCGATCATAGCGATCGGCAACGTGCCCGGTGTGCAGCATGAACAGCACGCGCGGGGCGAATTCGACCAGACCGACCAGGCCCAGATCCAGCACGTTGCCAGTCAGCTGATACAGGTTCCAGCCGATCGCGACGGTGAGCATCTGGAAACCGCTGGCGGTGAAAATCCGCGCCAGCCAAAAGGCCATGAATGGTCGATGGTGACGTAACAGCAGGGGCTCTTGAATGGGCATCTGAAGGCAGGTCTTGGGCGAGTGAACGGCGAGATTATCACCAGTCTGTAACAGGAAGTTGCTAGGAGAAACAATTCAGTTAGCCAGACATCGATCTTTCATGCTGACAATCAACCCTGTGGTGAGGGGATTTATCCCCGTTGGGTCGCGCAGCGGCCCCAAAAGCTGGAAGCGACGACTGCTGCGCAGCCGAACGGGGATAAATCCCCTCGCCACAGGGGAGTGAGGCAACTTGTCACGCGGCAAACCACCACGCAGTTCATTGGTAAAAATGGGACTACTCTTTCAACGTTGCTTGATCCAGATCAAGACCCCGACCGGAACTGATCTGGCGGCCATTTGGCCAGACTCCCTGCGTTGCGATGGTTGCAAAAAAAGAACGAATCCGAATTCGCCGCACTCCATATCCGTGGGGGCAGTGGTGCAGGCCTCCGGGCCAGCTACCCGTATTACCTGACAGAGGAAGCCATATGTTCGGTTTAGAGGCTCTCGATCTCGCCCGAATTCAGTTCGCGTTCACCATCTCGTTCCACATTCTGTTCCCGGCCATCACGATTGGCCTGGCGAGTTACCTGGCGGTGCTCGAAGGCTTGTGGCTGAAGACCCGCAACGACACCTACCGCGATCTCTACCATTTCTGGTCGAAGATTTTTGCCGTCAACTTCGGCATGGGCGTGGTTTCCGGGCTGGTCATGGCTTATCAGTTCGGCACCAACTGGAGTCGTTTTTCCGACTTCGCCGGTGCCGTCACCGGGCCGTTGCTGACCTATGAAGTGCTCACCGCGTTCTTCCTTGAGGCCGGTTTCCTTGGCGTCATGCTGTTCGGCTGGAACAAGGTCGGGCGCGGCCTGCACTTCTTCTCGACGGTGATGGTAGCGATCGGCACGCTGATTTCGACCTTCTGGATTCTCGCCTCCAACAGCTGGATGCAGACCCCGCAAGGCTTTGAAATCGTCAACGGTCAGGTCATCCCCACCGACTGGCTGGCAATCATCTTCAACCCGTCATTCCCTTACCGGCTGATGCACATGGCCACGGCGGCGTTCGTCGCCACGGCGTTCTTCGTCGGCTCGTCGGCGGCCTGGCACCTGCTGCGCGGCAGGGACAACCCGGCGATCCGCACCATGCTGTCGATGGCCATGTGGATGGCATTGATCGTCGCGCCGATTCAAGCGGTGATCGGCGACTTCCACGGCCTCAATACGCTCAAGCATCAGCCGGCAAAAATCGCTGCGATCGAAGGCCACTGGGAAAACCATGGCGACGAAGCGACGCCGCTGATCCTGTTCGGCTGGCCGGACATGAAAGAGGAACGCACCAAGTTCGCCGTAGAGATTCCATACCTCGGCAGCCTGATTCTGACCCACTCGCTGGATAAACAAGTACCGGCGCTGAAGGAATTTCCACCGGAAGACCGGCCGAATTCGACCATCGTGTTCTGGTCCTTCCGGATCATGGTCGGTCTCGGTTTCCTGATGATCTTCACCGGTTTGTGGAGTCTGTGGCTGCGCAAACGCGATTCGCTGTATACCTCGCGGCCGTTCCTGCATCTGGCGTTGTGGATGGGGCCGTCCGGCCTGATCGCAATTCTTGCCGGCTGGTTCACCACGGAAATCGGCCGTCAACCGTGGGTGGTCTATGGCCTGATGCGCACCGCAGATGCTTCGTCCAACCACAGCTTCATGCAGATGAGCATCACCCTGATCATGTTCGTAGTGGTGTATTTCGCGCTGTTCGGCGCGGGGCTCGGCTACATGATGCGCCTGGTGCGCAAAGGGCCGAAGATCAGCGAAGGCAGTGAAACGCCGGACGGTGGTCCAGGCAAGAAACGCACCCCGGCGCGTCCGTTGTCCGCAGCCGACGATCCGGCCGAGGGCGAGCACGAAGACAACACTCGCTTGACCAAGGAGATTTGACTCATGGGTATCGATCTTCCGCTGATCTGGGCCGTGATCATCATCTTCGGCATCATGATGTACGTGGTCATGGACGGCTTCGACCTGGGCATCGGCATTCTCTTCCCGTTCGTGCCCGGCAAGACCGATCGCGACGTGATGATGAATACGGTCGCCCCTGTATGGGACGGCAACGAAACCTGGCTGGTGCTGGGCGGGGCGGCGTTGTTCGGCGCCTTCCCGCTGGCCTATTCGGTGGTGCTGTCGGCGCTGTACCTGCCGCTGATCTTCATGCTCATGGGCCTGATCTTTCGCGGTGTGGCCTTCGAGTTCCGCTTCAAGGCGAAGGATGAAAAACGTCACCTGTGGGACAAGGCATTCATCGGTGGTTCGATCGCGGCGACGTTCTTTCAGGGCGTGGCGCTGGGAGCGTTCATCGATGGTCTGCCGGTGGTCAATCGCCAGTTCGCTGGAGGTTCACTGGATTGGCTGACGCCGTTCACGCTGTTCTGCGGCGCGGCGCTGGTGGTGGCCTATGCCTTGCTCGGCTGCACCTGGCTGATCATGAAAACCGAAGGCAAGTTGCAGGAACAGATGCACGACCTGGCGCGGCCGCTGGCGTTCGTGCTGCTGGCGGTAATCGGTATCGTCAGCCTGTGGACACCCCTGTCGCATCCGGAAATCGCCTCACGCTGGTTCAGCATGCCGAATCTGTTCTGGTTCATGCCGGTGCCGATTCTGGTGCTGGTCACTTTGTACGGCCTGATCCGCGCGGTGGCACGTAACGCCAACTACACGCCGTTCCTGCTGACCCTGGTGCTGATCTTCCTCGGCTACAGTGGCTTGGGCATCAGCCTGTGGCCGAACATCGTGCCGCCGTCGATCTCGATCTGGGACGCCGCCGCGCCGCCGCAAAGTCAGGGCTTCATGCTGGTCGGCACGTTGTTCATCATCCCGTTCATCCTGGGGTATACCTTCTGGAGCTACTACGTGTTCCGCGGCAAGGTCACCCACGAAGATGGTTATCACTAATCCAATTGCTGGGCTTGCCCTGTGGGAGCGAGCCTGCTCGCGAAGGCGTCCGCAGTGACGCCTTGGCTTAACGGAGATCGATGCAATGACCGGCAAACATTCCCTGCACGACATTGAAGAAGCCGAAAAAAAACCGCTGTGGCAGCGGCTCGGCTGGTTGGCCCTGATCTGGGTTGGCAGTGTCGGCGTGTTGTTCATCGCCGCCAGCCTGATGCGCATGTTCATGAATGCCGCGGGTTTGACCACCCACTGAAATATCCCGTCCCGGCGCCTTCGGGTATGGACTTGCGACCCTCCTCACGGAGGGTTTTTTTATGCCGCAGATTTATTTGCGCGCTTTGAGGATGACGAATTTCGGCGTGGCCGCCACTTGCTCGACGCCACGAAACAAGCGCGCCAGTTTGCTGTGATAGCCCAGATGCCGATTGCCGACAATGTACAGCGCACCGCCGACCACCAGCGCCTCGCGCGCCTGCTGGAACATGCGCCAGGCGAGGAAATCGCCGACCACCTGTTGCTGATGGAACGGTGGGTTGCACAGCACCACGTCCAGCGACTGCGGCGCCTGCCCGGCCAGACCATCGCCAGCGCGCACGATGACTTCGCGATCGCCCAATGCCGCGCGCCAGTTCTCGGCAGCCGATTGCACCGCCATGAACGATTCGTCGACCAGCGTGTAATGCGCATCCGGGTTCTGCAAGGCGCTGGCGATTGCCAGAACACCGTTGCCGCAACCGAGATCGGCGACTCGCGCGCTGCCAAGGTTCTTCGGCAGATGCGGCAGAAAAGCGCGAGTGCCGATGTCGAGGCCTTCGCGGCAGAACACATTGGCGTGGTTGAGCAGTTCGATTGCCGGTTCGTCGAGGCGATAGCGAGTCGGATAGGGCGATGTGGCGAGCGCTTTGGTTTCAGGCGTGGCGATCAGCAGTCGGGCTTTCTTCACGGCCAGCGACGCCTGCACCGGGCCAATGTAGCGCTCGAGCAGATCGCCGGCAGCGCGCGGCAGATGCTTGACCATGGCGGCGGCGATCACTTGCGCGCCCGGCGCGAGTTGCCCTTGCAGGCGGATCAACTGTTCTTCCAGTAGCGCCAGCGTCTTGGGAACGCGGATCAGCACCCGGTCAAACGGCCCGACCAAAGGCTCACTGGCCGGAATCGGACGAATCGCATCGAACGCCTGGCCATTGCGTAGCAGATTCTTTTCCAGCCCGACGAAACCGAGGAACGAGTCGCCGCTGCTGCTCACCTCGACCTTGCCCAGCAGGCTGATCGCCAAGGCGCCAAAGCTGTCATTGAGCACCAGCACGCGGGTGCTGCTCTGAGGTTGTTCGCTGGCGAGATGATTGAGCAGGTATTCGTCCGCCGCATCGAAGGCTTGCAGCGGTTCATTCTGCTGTTCAGGCTGGCGGATCAGGTCGAGCTGGGCGAAAGGCGTTTCGAGCAAGGGCATGGGGCGGGGACTCAGGATATTCGGCAGATATCCCGTTGCCAGCAGATGGTGCGACGGGATCCGACCGAGTGGACTGCGATGCAAGCAGGTTGCGTCATCACTCGGAAAGGCCTGAATGGTACGTTTTTTTGCGCGTAAATACTCGCAGGATTACCGTGCGATATCGCTCGTCAGTCAGATAATCCCGGCACGAGCGGCGGCAATCACTGCGGAAATCTTGTTGCAGACGTTGAATTTTTCGATGACGTTTTGCACATGATAGTTAACGGTGCGTTCGCTCAGGCTGAGGATTCTCGAAATATCGTGAGCGGTCTTGCCCATGGCGGACAATTTCATGATCTCCAGTTCCCGGGACGATAGCCTCGGTTTGCTGGGTTTGGCCGGTGTGGGAACGGTGCGGGCATACAGGTCACTGAAGTGTCGGTTGGCAAAAAACAGATAACCGTAATGCTCATACAGTTCGAGCGGGCTGATCGGGCAGTGGGTTCGAGCCAGACTGATGATGCTGCACAAACCGCTGGTTTCGTCATGAAAGGCCTGCGACCAGCCATGCTGCAGCCCATTCTGTTTCAACGCCTGCCACAACTCGGGTGCATCGTTGAAGACTCTTTCTTCCCAGACGATGGGTAATATTGAGTGATTGCAATGCGCTATTACCGGATCAATATTGCGGAAGTTCTCTTTGTTGTACTGAATGTTCCATTCTTTAGGGTAGTTATTGATCTGCAAGGCATTCAGGTGGACATCACGATGAGGGGACGTCACTGCTATTGCACAGTAGTTAAAGCCCAGATTCTCGGCAAATCTCAGCAGTATCGGGTATGCCGCTTCAATGCCTTTGGCAAATGTCAGTTGTTTCAATTGTGATTCCTTCCACGTTTCCATGAACTTTGCCTCTGTATCTTGATATCGGGGTGCGGAATGGATCCAAAAGATCCGGCACGAATCGAAGTGTAGGATCTTTCCTGCGAAACGCCTTACATTTTTTCGAGATTGAAACTTTGATGTTTTTTATAAAGTGTTCTTAGCAATACGCGCTGTTATATTTTAACTGCCATCTTAAAGTTATTACTCTAGATCTAAAATTGACATCACATCGAATGTGCAGCGCTGATTCTGTCAATATCATTACCGTTGGCAGGTGTTTGGCAGCGCGGTTTTGCGGGACACTGTAGGCAATCGTTTCAAGGAGTGCCTCATGACTGCCAGTGCCGAGAAGTACACCACCCAGACCTTGCTCGATGTGCAACCGTTGACGCCGAACCTGTTCACGCTGCGCACCAGCCGCGACCCCGGCTTTCGCTTTCGTGCCGGCCAGTTCGCCCGACTGGGCGTCACCAAGGCCGATGGGAGCACGGTCTGGCGCGCCTATTCGATGGTGTCGTCGCCGTTCGACGAGTTTCTCGAGTTCTTTTCCATCGTCGTGCCGGGCGGCGAATTCACCAGTGAGCTGAGCCGGCTCCAGGTCGGCGACAGCTTGATGGTAGAACGCCAGGCGTTCGGCTACCTGACGCTGGATCGCTTTGTCGATGGCCGAGACCTGTGGTTACTGTCCACCGGCACCGGGGTGGCACCGTTTCTGTCGATCCTGCAGGACTTCGAGATCTGGGAGAAATTCGAGCGAATCATTCTGGTTTACAGCGTGCGGGAGGCGCGGGAGCTGGCTTATCAGGAGTTGATCGCCGGGTTGGCGCAACGGGACTATCTGAGCGAATACGCCCACAAGCTGCAATTCATCCCCACTGTGACCCGCGAAGCGCATCCAGGCGCGCTGGGGGGCCGGATTACTACGCTGATTGAAAACGGCGAGCTGGAACGTGCGGCGGGCGTTGAGCTCTCGCCAGAGCATTCGCGTGTGATGTTGTGCGGCAACCCGCAGATGATCGACGACACCCGCGCCTTGCTGAAACAGCGCGACATGCGCCTGAGCCTGACGCGCAAGCCGGGGCAGGTTGCGGTGGAAAATTACTGGTAACGAAAACGGCACCCGCGGGTGCCGTTTTGATGACTACCGAATGCCTCAGGGCCGCTCGTTCTGCGCCTTGAGCAGGTCGCGAATTTCGCCCAGCAGTTGCTCTTCCTTGCTCGGGATCGGCGGCGCGGTCGGTGCTACGGCTTCTTCACGCTTGAGGCGGTTGATGGCTTTGACACCCATGAAAATCGCGAAAGCGACAATCACGAAATCCAGCACCGTCTGCAGGAATTTGCCGTAAGCCAGCACCACTGCGGGCGCATCGCCCTGGGCGGCTTTGAGCGTGACAGCCAGATCACTGAAGTCCACCCCACCGATCAACAGGCCAATCGGCGGCATGATCACGTCGCCGACAAACGACGAAACGATTTTGCCAAACGCCGCGCCGATGATGATACCGACGGCCATGTCGACCACATTGCCTTTGACCGCGAAGGCCTTGAACTCGCTAAGCACGCCCATAGTTATTTCCTTGTTACAGATGAGTTTGGTGTTGGCAGTGTAAATCAGCGAAACGCCTCCTGCGCGAAACACCTTCTTACAATGCCCGTTTTTATCGACACATCAATTGAAGATTAGTTTGCAAAATGCCAGCAATCGCGCGCGGAATACGCGCTAACCCGCTGACGGGAAAGCCAATTTCTTCAATCATGGTGTTACGTTCTTTCTATTTATGTTCTGCGGCACAGGCCTCTAGCCTTGGTATGGCGCACCTGGATGCGCCCAATAAAACCAGAGGAACCTGATATGACATCCACTCCTGGACTGGGGGCTTTTCCCTTCCGCCGCACCTTCGGCGTACTGACTGCCGGGCTGCTGACCTTCTCGGTCAACGCCGCTCCGCTGACCCGCGATAACGGCGCGGCAGTCGGTGACAATCAGAACTCGCAAACTGCCGGCGCCAACGGCCCGGTGCTGCTGCAGGATGTGCAACTGATCCAGAAGCTGCAGCGCTTCGATCGTGAACGCATCCCCGAGCGCGTCGTACACGCACGCGGCACCGGCGCTCACGGCACCTTCACCGTGACCGATGACCTCAGCGACCTGAGCAAGGCCAAGGTGTTCGCCGCAGGCCAGAGCACGCCGGTATTCGTGCGTTTCTCGGCGGTGGTGCATGGCAATCATTCCCCGGAAACCCTGCGTGACCCGCGTGGTTTCGCCACCAAGTTCTACACTGCTGACGGCAATTGGGATCTGGTCGGCAACAATTTCCCGACCTTCTTCATCCGTGATGCGATCAAATTCCCGGACATGGTCCACGCCTTCAAGCCCGATCCGCGCACCAACCTCGATGACGATTCGCGCCGGTTCGATTTCTTCTCCCATGTACCGGAAGCCACCCGCACGCTGACCGAGTTGTATTCCAACTACGGCACTCCGGCCAGTTATCGGGAAATGGATGGCAATGGTGTTCATGCCTATAAGCTGATCAATGCCAAGAATGAAGTTCACTACGTGAAGTTTCACTGGAAGAGTCTTCAAGGCATCAAGAACCTCACGCCAAAACAAGTCAGCGAAGTTCAGGGTCAGGATTACAGTCATATGACCAACGACTTGGTGAGTAATATCAACAAGGGTAACTTTCCGAAGTGGGACTTGTACGTGCAGGTTCTCAAGCCACAGGATTTGTCCAAGTTTGATTTCGATCCACTGGATGCAACCAAGATCTGGCCGGGTATTGCCGAGCGCAAAGTTGGACAAATGGTCCTGAACCGTAATCCGGCCAATGTCTTCCAGGAAACCGAACAAGTTGCCATGGCTCCAGCCAACGTAGTTCCGGGTATCGAACCTTCGGAAGATCGTTTGTTGCAGGGGCGAGTGTTCTCTTATGCCGATACGCAGATGTATCGCCTCGGCGCCAACGCTTTGCAATTGCCGATCAACGCACCGAAAACCGCAGTGAACAATGGCAATCAGGATGGTGCGATGAATTTCGGCGCCAGCCAGTCCGGCGTCAACTACCAGCCAAGCCGCCTGCAACAGCGTGAAGAAACGCCAGCGGCGCGTTACAGCCAGTCGGCGCTGGCGGGCAGCACCCAGCAGGCGAAGATCCAGCGTGAGCAGAACTTCAAGCAGGCCGGTGATCTGTATCGCTCGTACAGCAAGCAGGAACGCCGCGACCTGATCGACAGCTTCGGCGGCTCACTGGCCACCACTGATGACGAGAGCAAGCACATCATCCTGTCGTTCCTGTACAAGGCCGACCCTGAGTACGGCAGCGGTGTGACCGAAGTGGCCAAGGGCGACCTCAGCCGTGTGAAAGCACTGGCGGCGAAACTGACCGACTGATAGCCATGCGGCGCACGCGAGGGCCAGTGCGGCCTCGCGTGCGTTCAAGGAGAGAGCCCGATGCGTATTTTTCTTTTGTGCCTGGCCGGGTGCCTGTCGCTTACTGCGTGGGCAACCCCGGTCGAGCAGAGCCCCGAAGCGATCAAGGCGCAGTTGCAGGATTACTACTTCGACGCCGCCCGCCGGGGTGATGTGCCGATGCTCGAGACCTTTATCGAGTCCGGCTATTCCCTCGATACCCGCGATAGCAAGGGGTACACCGCGCTGATTCTGGCGGCCTATCACGGTCAGGCGCCGGCGGTTGAACGCCTGCTCGCCGCTGGCGCGGATGCCTGTGCTCAGGACCAGCGCGGCAACACGGCGCTGATGGGTGCGATTTTCAAAGGCGAATTACAGATCGCCCGGCGCCTGATGGCCACCGATTGCAGCCCCGACCAGCGTAACGGCGCCGGGCAGACAGCGGCGATGTACGCCGGGCTGTTCAAGCGTCTGGAATTGCTTGATGCGTTGAAAGCCAAGGGCGCTGACCTCAATGCCGAGGATCCGCTGGGCAACAGCGCCGCGCGTCTGGCCAGCGGCGAAATCCGTACCGCTGCGCCGCGCTGATCATCGATGGCTGCGTTATCATCGCGTCTTTTGTTCCGGGGGTTCTGATGGCCAAGGCCAAGCGCATGTACGGCTGCACCGAGTGCGGCGCAACCTTTCCCAAGTGGGCCGGGCAGTGCGGCGAGTGCGGTGCCTGGAACACTCTGACTGAAACCATGATCGAAAGCGGCGGCGCCACGGCACCTACCGGGCGCACCGGTTGGGCTGGCCAGCAGGCGCAGATCAAGACGCTCGCCGAAGTCAGCATCGAAGAGATTCCACGTTTTTCCACCGCCTCCGGTGAGCTCGACCGCGTGCTCGGCGGTGGTCTGGTCGATGGCTCGGTGGTGCTGATCGGCGGTGATCCGGGGATCGGCAAATCGACCATTCTGTTGCAAACCCTGTGCAATCTGGCCAAAAGCATGCCGGCGCTGTACGTCACTGGTGAGGAATCCCAGCAGCAGGTGGCGATGCGCGCCCGCCGTCTCGGCCTGCCGCAGGATCAACTGCGGGTGATGACCGAAACCTGCATCGAAACCATCATTGCCACTGCCCGCCAGGAAAAACCCAAGGTGATGGTGATCGACTCGATCCAGACCATCTTCACCGAACAGCTGCAATCGGCGCCGGGCGGCGTGTCGCAGGTGCGTGAAAGTGCGGCGCTGCTGGTGCGATACGCCAAACAGAGCGGCACGGCGATCTTCCTCGTCGGCCACGTCACCAAAGAGGGCGCCTTGGCCGGTCCGCGTGTTCTGGAACACATGGTCGATACCGTGCTGTATTTCGAAGGTGAATCCGATGGTCGTCTACGTCTGCTGCGTGCGGTGAAGAACCGTTTCGGGGCGGTCAACGAATTGGGCGTGTTCGGCATGACCGACAAGGGCCTGAAAGAAGTCTCCAACCCATCGGCGATTTTTCTCACCCGCGCCCAGGAAGAAGTCCCGGGCAGTGTGGTCATGGCGACGTGGGAAGGCACCCGACCGATGCTGGTGGAAGTGCAGGCACTGGTCGATGACAGCCATCTGGCCAACCCGCGTCGGGTGACGCTGGGGCTGGATCAGAACCGTCTGGCGATGTTGCTCGCGGTGCTGCACCGCCACGGCGGGATTCCGACCCACGATCAGGACGTGTTCCTCAACGTGGTCGGTGGCGTGAAGGTGCTGGAGACAGCGTCGGATCTGGCGTTGATGGCGGCGGTGATGTCGAGTTTGCGCAATCGGCCGTTACCGCATGATCTGCTGGTGTTCGGCGAAGTCGGCCTGTCCGGCGAGGTGCGCCCGGTGCCAAGCGGGCAGGAGCGGCTGAAAGAAGCGGCCAAGCACGGTTTCAAACGCGCCATCGTGCCGAAGGGTAATGCTCCGAAGGAATCGCCGGCGGGGTTGCAGATCATTGCCGTGACCCGCCTTGAACAAGCACTTGACGCACTGTTTGAGTGAACGCCGAACCTCTGTGGTGAGGGGATTTATCCCCGTTGGGGCGCGTAGCGGCCCTGAAAAAAACGGGTCTGCTGCGCAGCCCAACGGGGATAAATCCCCTCGCCACATAAGTCCCTTCACCACATAGATCCCCCTCACCACAGGGCATTCCAATTCGGGGTTGGGGGTGGCGCTAGATTTCGATCAGCGCACCCAGTTCGCGCTCCAGCTCGGCCTCATCCGCCAGATTCAGTTCGATCAAGCGGCGCAGGCGCTGGATCGATTCCAGGCTGATGTGCCGGCAGATGAACCCCAAGTGGCCGTTTTCCTCGTGGGCCAGATGCACGTCCATTTCGATATCGACGTCTTCGCTCAGATGAATGTCGACTAGGAAGTCCTGCTCTTTATCCCCAAGCCACGGCTCCGGTCGCTCGATCAGCAGGCCCTTGAGCGACAGGTCGATCAGTTTGACCGGCCAGATGTATTCGCCCTGTTTCAGCTCGGTTCGGGCATCGAACGCAATACGTTTGAAACGACGTCGATTGGCGGGGTGCTCGCTCATGGCGCAATCCTCATGAAGGTTCGCTGACTATAGACCGCGAATGCGGGCGCCAGCCAATCGCTCAAGCGTCTAGACCTATGTCGGGGTATGGCCTTTGGCGCCGTAAGCGCTAAACTCGGGGTGGCTGTCTTTCTTGTCCACCCTGGCTGGAATAATAAAATGAAAAATAATAATAGCCTGCTGCGCCACTTACCCTGGCTCGTGCTGGCAATCGTAGGAGCGTGCGCCCTGGGCGTAGTGGCATTGCGCCGCGGCGAGGCGATCAACGCCTTGTGGATTGTGGTCGCTGCCGTGGCCATTTATCTGGTTGCGTACCGTTACTACAGTCTGTTCATCGCCAACAACGTGATGCAACTGGATCCGCGTCGGGCCACCCCCGCCGTGCTCAACAACGATGGTCTGGACTATGTGCCGACCAACAAACACATTCTTTTCGGTCACCACTTCGCGGCCATCGCTGGCGCGGGGCCGCTGGTCGGTCCGGTGCTGGCGGCGCAGATGGGGTATCTGCCCGGCACACTCTGGCTGATTGCCGGTGTGGTGCTGGCGGGCGCGGTGCAGGACTTCATGGTCCTGTTCATGTCGACCCGACGCAACGGCCGTTCCCTGGGCGACATGGTGCGTGAAGAGATGGGCCGGATTCCCGGGACCATCGCACTGTTCGGCTGCTTCCTGATCATGATCATCATCCTCGCGGTGCTGGCGCTGATCGTGGTCAAGGCCCTCGCCGAGAGCCCGTGGGGCATCTTCACCGTGATGGCGACCATCCCGATCGCGATGTTCATGGGCATCTACATGCGCTACATCCGCCCGGGCCGCATCGGCGAGATCTCCGTGGTCGGTGTGTTGCTGCTGCTCGGCTCGATCTGGCTGGGCGGGCAGATTGCTGCCGATCCGGTATGGGCCAAAGCCTTCACTTTCACCGGTGTGCAGATTACCTGGATGCTGGTCGGTTACGGTTTTGTCGCCGCGTCGCTGCCGGTCTGGCTGATTCTGGCGCCGCGTGACTATCTGTCGACCTTCCTCAAGATCGGCACCATCGTCGCCCTGGCGATCGGTATTCTGGTGACCATGCCCGAGCTGAAAATGCCGGCGCTGACCCAGTTCGTCGACGGCACCGGCCCGGTGTGGAAGGGCGGTCTGTTCCCGTTCCTGTTCATCACCATCGCTTGCGGCGCGGTATCGGGTTTCCACGCGCTGATCTCGTCGGGCACCACGCCGAAGCTGCTGGATAACGAAACCAACGCCCGCTACATCGGTTACGGCGGCATGCTGATGGAATCGTTCGTGGCGATCATGGCCATGGTTGCCGCTTCGGTGATCGAGCCAGGCGTGTACTTCGCCATGAACAGCCCGGCCGCCGTGGTCGGCAGTGATGCCGCGTCAGTGGCGCAAATGGTCACCAGCTGGGGCTTCGCGATCACGCCGGAGGCGCTGCAAGCCGTGGCCCACGACATCGGTGAAACCACCATTCTGGCCCGTGCTGGCGGTGCGCCGACCCTGGCGGTCGGTATCGCGCAGATCCTGCACAGTGTCCTGCCGGGTGAAAACACCATGGCGTTCTGGTACCACTTCGCGATCCTGTTCGAAGCGCTGTTCATCCTCACTGCTGTGGACGCCGGTACCCGTGCCGGGCGTTTCATGCTGCAGGATCTGCTCGGCTCCTTCGTACCGGCGCTGAAACGCACCGAATCCTGGACCGCCAACCTGATCGCCACCGCCGGTTGTGTGGCGATGTGGGGCTGGTTGCTGTATCAGGGCGTGATCGATCCACTGGGCGGCATCAACACTCTGTGGCCACTGTTCGGTATCTCCAACCAGATGCTCGCCGGTATCGCGCTGATGCTCGGCACCGTGGTCCTGATCAAGATGAAGCGCCAGCGCTACATCTGGGTCACCCTGTTGCCGGCCACCTGGCTGTTGATCTGCACCACCACTGCTGGCTTCATCAAGCTGTTCGACGCCAACCCGGCGATCGGCTTCCTGTCCCTGGCCAAGAAGTACAGCGATGCGCTGGCCAACGGTCAGGTGCTGGCGCCGGCGAAAAGCGTCGAGCAGATGCAGCACGTGATCTTCAACGCCTACACCAACGCCACACTCACCGCGCTGTTCCTGTTCGTGGTGTTCAGCATCCTGTTCTATGCGCTCAAGGTCGGCATCGCCGCCTGGGGCAAGAAAGAGCGTACGGATAAAGAATCGCCATTCCAGGCCCTGCCGGATGCGTAACCAGAGGATTGCAGCATGTTCAATGACCTGAGTCGCCTCGGTAAATACCTCGGTCAGGCCGCGCGCCTGATGGTCGGCATGCCCGACTACGACACCTACGTCGAGCATATGCAAACCAAACACCCGGACAAACCGGTGATGAGCTACGAGATGTTCTTTCGCGAGCGTCAGGAAGCCCGTTACGGTGGCAAGGGTGGGCCGAAGTGCTGTTGAGCTGACAGCCTTCGGTTGAGGTAATCCCCTGTGGGAGCGAGCCTGCTCGCGAATACGGAGTGTCAGTTGATGAAGGATTTGACTGACACACCGCTTTCGCGAGCAGGCTCGCTCCCACATTTGTTTTTGTGTTCTTTTCAGGAGATCGGGTTTTGTCTTCTCCCATTCCGGTAACGGTCCTCAGCGGTTTCCTCGGCGCCGGCAAGACCACTTTGCTGCGTCATTTATTGAAAGCCGAGCACGGCCTGAAAATCGCCGTGATTGAAAACGAATTCAGCGACGCCGGCATCGACACCCAACTGCTGGGTGACGAGCCGGTGCAGGTCATGACCCTGGCCAACGGCTGCGTCTGCTGCACCATTCACACCGATCTGACCAAGGCGCTGTACTTGCTGCTCGAGCGCCTGGACAGCGGCGAAATTGCCTTCGATCGTCTGGTGATCGAGTGCACCGGTCTCGCCGATCCGGCACCGGTGGCGCAGACGTTCTTCATCGACGAAGAGCTGCGCGAGCGTTACCTGCTCGACGGCATCATCACCCTGGTCGACGCCGCTCACGCCGACGTGCACCTGACCCAGACCATTGCCCAGGCGCAGATCGGTTTCGCCGATCGCTTGCTGGTGAGCAAGACCGACCTGGTCGATGAGGCGACGTTCACCGCGCTGAGCGAACGCCTCACCCGAATCAACCGCCGCGCACCAATCCGTGTGGTCGAGCATGGCAACATCGATCTGGCCGAACTGCTGGATGTGCGCGGCTTCAACCTCAATGCTGATCTGGGCGGTGGTTTGAGCCTGCGTCCGGTGAGCAAGGCACCGTCGATCGATCGCATCTCCAGCCTGGTGCTGCGCACCGATCAGGCGCTGGATATCGATCAGCTCAGCGATTTCATGAACGAGTTGCTGGAAGAGCATGGCAAGCAATTGCTGCGTTACAAAGGCGTGCTGAATATTGCTGGCGAAGATCGGCGCCTGGTGTTTCAGGGTGTGCTGAAACTCTATGGTTTCGACTGGGACACCGAATGGGCCGAGGGCGAGACGCGGGAAAGTGTGATCGTGTTTATCGCCGATGACTTGCCGGAAGAGAAGATTCGGGCGGGGTTTGCCAGGGTTGCAGCGCAACAAGCCTGATAATTTCAATAGCTCAACGGGCCTCTTCGCGAGCAGGCTCGCTCCCACAGTAGAACGCATTCTGTCAGAAGGAATGCAATCCACTGTGGGAGCGAGCCTGCTCGCGAAGGCGGTCTAACCGACAGCACAATGCTCAAGATCTGAACCCAGCAGTGTCTGCTCAAGATGATCCAGATGCCGATTCATCAGCCCCTCTGCCTTAGCAGCATCACCTCGCTCCACAACCTCAACCAACGCCAAATGCTCCTGCCACGCGCAACAGCTGCGCGTCGGGCACCGACTCCGCGCAATCGCCAACGACGTCAGCGGCACCAGACTGTGCAGAAAATGCGCCAACGGCACATTAGCCGCCATCCGCGCCAACTGCAGATGAAACTCCCCCGATAACCGAATCGCCGCCCCGCGCCGATCCTGCTCGACGGCGCGCTTCTCGCGCTCTATCAACGTGCGCAAGCAATTCAAATCGTCTGGCTGCGGACGCTGACACGCCAACCCCACCAACGTGTTCTCAGCCAACCGTCGCGCATGCAAGGTCTGCCGGATCAGCTCCCGATCAGGCGCAGCCACTCGTGGTCGATGATTGGCGCGCAATACCACGATCTGCTCATGGGACAACTGCGTCAGCACCCGTCGTACATCGGCGCGGCCGGCGCCGAACATCGCTTGCAGACTGTCCTCGGTGAACCGGCTGTCTTCATCGATACGCTGCTCCAGTATCGCGTCGAACAGTCGCGGATACAGATCCTCCGTCGGCGTGCCGAGGCGAGAGACGGGCAGGGCGGTCGAATGCGCATGCGAGGCTGAAGCAAAACTGTTCATGGCCGTTCTCCTGGCAAATCAGGTGGGCAGGTTGTCGTCCGGAATATTCAGCTCAACGCCCATGCGCTGGCCTTCGCGCAGAATGTGCCGACGCATTTCGGCGCTGGCCTGAGCGCTGTTCTTGCTGCGGATCGCGCGGACTACGGCTTCGTTTTCTTCCAGGCGTTCGGCCAGATGCTCCGGTGAATTGCGCAACACTTCGGCACTTTGCTTGAGCGCGTTGCTGGTCTGCTGCACCACGCTCTGGAAAATCGGGTTCGAGGTCAGCGTGAACAGTTCTTCGTGAAAGGCGATGTAGGCGCTGACCCCGGCTTCACTGTCACCGGCTTCGAGGGCTTCGCGCATGTCCATCAGGGTCAGGCGCAACTGGCCGACTTCCTTGCTGCTGATCGATTGCGCAACCAGCCCGACAATGAACGGCTCGAGGGTGTAGCGCAGTTGCAGCACATCTTCCAGGCTCGCCCCGGCGACTGCGCTGTCGTGGCTCTGGCTGTCGCTGAGTTGCGCATCGAGGACGACCACGCCTTTGCCCGGCATCGAGCGCACCAGGCCGAGTGTTTCCAGCACGATCACCGCTTCGCGCAGGCTCGGCCGGCTGATGCCCAGCTGTTCGGCCAGTTCACGCTGGCCCGGCAGCATGTCGCCGGAGCGCCACTGGCCTCGGGCCAACGCGGCGCGGAGTTTTTCCACCACTGAATTGACGACGGTTGAAGTTGTAATCACGTATTGGCTTCCTGCGCCGTGCCTGCGCATTGGCAGGCACGGCACTCATTCAGAATTCTTTGGCCGCCGCCGGAGCGACGGTTTTTCGCGGTTGAAAGTTATAGCCCTGTTCGCCATTGAGCACCTTGTTCGCGCGCTGCACGTCGATGTCCTTTTCCCAGCGGGCGATGGCCACGGTGGCGACGCAGTTGCCGATCAGATTGGTCAGCGCGCGGCCGATGCCCATGAACCAGTCCACGGCCAACACCAGCACCAGGCCGACCACGGGAATCGCCGGAATCGCCGTCAGCGTTGCCGCGAGAATCACCAGCGCCGAACCGGGAATGCCGTGGGCGCCTTTGGAGGTGATCAGCGACACCAGCAGAATCGTCAGCAAATCGGTCATCGCCAGCGGTGTGCCGGTGGCATTGGCGATGAACACGATGGCCAGGGTCAGGTAAATCGAGAAACCGTCGAGGTTGAACGAGTACCCGGTCGGGATCACCAGACCGACCGTCGAGCTGCCGATACCGAGGTGTTCGAGCTTGCGCATGATCTGCGGCAGCACGGCGTCGGAAGAGGCAGTGCCCATGACGATCAGCAGTTCTTCCCGCAGGTACTTGAGCAGCGGCCACATGCGCAGGCCGGAGACGCGCATCACCAGACCGAGGATCAGCGCGACGAAGGCGATGCAGGTCAGGTAGAACAGACCGACCAGACTGCCCAGGTGCTGCAGCGAGTCGAGACCGTATTTGCTGGTGGTGAAGGCGATGGCGCCGAATACGCCGATCGGCGCCAGACGCACGATCATGCCCATGATGCGGAAGATCACGTGGCTGAGTTCGTTGATCAGCCGCGAGATTCCCGAAGCGGCTTCGCCAACCAGATTCAGCGCACTGCCGAACAGCACCGAGAACAGCAGCACCTGCAGAATATTGTTGTCAGCGAAGGCACCGATCACCGAGGTCGGGATCAGGTCCATCAGGAATTGTGTGGTGGTGTGCATGTGCTGGCCACGCTCGGCGAGGTCGCCCATGTCGGCGCTGGAGAGTTGCTCCAGATGAATGTTCGCGCCGCTGCCAATGCCGGTGCTGAAGGCGAACACCAGACCAATCACCAAGGCGATGGTGGTCAGCACTTCGAAATAGATCACCGATTTGAGGCCAATGCGCCCGACCTTCTTCAGATCGCCCGCGCCGCTGATGCCGCTGACCACCACGCAGAACACGATCAGGCCAATCAGCATCTTGATCAGTTTGATGAAGCCATCGCCGAGCGGTTTGAGCTGAGCGGAGTATTCAGGAAGGGTCAGCCCGCAGACGATGCCGAGCATCAGTCCGAGAACCACTTGAAGGAAGATTGAACGCGAGCACCATCTGAGCATGGGAGGAATCCTGGGTCGGTGTCCTGGCTGCCGCACGCGTTGCGCAGCGGATGCAGGACTTAATTATTGTGGTCTTACCGGTATGTCCAGTGCAGGCGCAGTCTAGGCTTGGTTTTTTCCTGATTACAAGGGGGAAACATGAAATTGGCATGACCGGTCTGACCAGTGGCCCCAAACGCGTATAGGAGCTGCCGAAGGCTGCGATCTTTTGATCTTGTTTTTAAAATCCAGATCAAAAGATCGCAGCCTTCGGCAGCTCCTACAGGTGAATTGCAGGCGAAAAAAAACCGGCCAATCACTTGGCCGGTTTTTCATGCTGCTGGTTTAACGTCGCGATTAAGCGCCGTACACCGGCAGTTTCTTGCAGATGGCTTTGACTTTCTCGCGAACGGCATCGATCACCGCTTCGTTGTTCAGGTCAGCCAGGATGTCGCAGATCCAGCCGGCCAGCTCTTTGCACTCAGCCTCTTTGAAACCGCGAGTGGTCACAGCCGGAGTACCGAAGCGCAGGCCGGAAGTCACGAACGGCGAGCGTGGATCGTTCGGCACGGAGTTCTTGTTCACGGTGATGAACGCTTTGCCCAGAGCGGCGTCGGCGTCTTTACCGGAGATGTCCTGCTTGATCAGCGACAGCAGGAACAGGTGGTTTTCAGTACCGCCCGAAACCACGTCGAAACCGCGCGCGATGAACACTTCGGCCATGGCCTTGGCGTTCTTCACCACTTGTTGCTGGTAAGCCTTGAACTCAGGCTGCAGCGCTTCCTTGAAGCAGATCGCCTTGGCCGCGATCACGTGCTCCAGCGGGCCACCCCGGGCGCCCGGGAACACTGCGGAGTTGAGCTTCTTCTCGATCTCGGCGTTCGCTTTGGCCAGGATCAGACCGCCACGTGGACCGCGCAGGGTCTTGTGCGTGGTGGTGGTCACGACGTCGGCGAACGGCACCGGGTTCGGGTAGACACCAGCGGCAACCAGACCGGCGACGTGAGCCATGTCGACGAACAGGTAAGCGCCAACCTTGTCAGCGATTTCGCGGAAGCGCGGGAAGTCGAGGATCTGCGAGTAGGCAGAGAAACCGGCAACGATCATTTTCGGCTTGTGCTCGACCGCCAGACGCTCGACTTCGTCGTAGTCGATCAGGCCGTTGGCATCGATACCGTATTGAACGGCGTTGTACAGCTTGCCCGAGGAGGAAACGCTGGCGCCGTGGGTCAGGTGACCGCCATGGGCCAGGCTCATGCCCAGAATGGTGTCGCCACCTTGCAGCAGAGCCAGGTAAACAGCGGCGTTGGCTTGGGAACCGGCGTGCGGCTGAACGTTGGCGTAATCAGCACCGAACAGTTCCTTGGCACGGTCGATGGCCAGTTGCTCAACCACGTCCACGTATTCGCAACCACCGTAGTAACGCTTGCCCGGATAGCCTTCGGCGTACTTGTTGGTCAGGACCGAGCCTTGAGCTTCCATCACCGCTGGGCTGGTGTAGTTTTCCGAAGCGATCAGCTCAATGTGTTCTTCCTGACGCTGAGCTTCTTGCTCCATGGCGGCAAAAAGGTCGGCGTCGTACTTGGCAATAGTCAAATCACGGCTGAACATGGCGGTCCTCAAGGATCGGGGGCAGAAAAGGGGGGCATTCTAACCCAACCGCTTTTGGATGACATATGAAACGACGTCATGTCGCAGACAAGTGGCGTTCATGACAGATGTGCGGTGCTTTTGCCGGCCCTTTCGCGAGCAGGCTCGCTCCCACATTTGAGATGCATTCCCCTGCTGCAATGCATTCCCCTGTGGGAGCGAGCCTGCTCGCGAAGGGCGCGCCGCAGATGTTCAGTCGAACATGAACAGCGCATCGTTACAGAACTGCGCTTCAAACCGTCCCGCCGGCATCGGCCGGCCGAACAGATAGCCCTGCACCTCATCGCAACCATGCTCACGCAGGAAGTCCAGTTGCTCGTGGGTTTCCACGCCCTCGGCGATCACCGCCAGGTTCAGGCTGTGGGCCATGGCGATGATCGCCCGGGCGATCTGCGCGTCCTGTTCGCCGGACGGCAGGCCGTCGACGAAAGTACGGTCGATCTTCAGCACGTCGATCGGGAATTGCTTGAGGTAGTTGAGCGATGAATAACCGGTGCCGAAGTCATCGACTGCGATGCTCAGGCCGAGGTTCTTCAGCCCGGCAAGAATCTGCATCGCCTCGCTGACTTCGCGCATCAGGATGCTTTCGGTCAGTTCCAGCTCCAGACACGCCGGTGGCAGGCCGGTTTCGCGCAGGATCGTCGCGATTCGGGTGCCCAACTGGCCGTCGGAGAACTGCCGTGCGGAAATGTTCACCGACACCTTCGGCACCCGCACCCGTTGCTGGTGCCAGGTTTTCAGCTGTCGACAGGCCTCGCTGATAACCCAGTCGCCAACGTCCACCACCAGGCCGAGCTCTTCCAGCACCGGAATGAAATCACCCGGCGGCACCAGCCCGCGACGCGGATGGCGCCAGCGCAGCAGCGCTTCGGCGCCGGTCAGGCGCTTGCCGTCGCCACTGAACTGCGGCTGGTAATACAGGACGAATTCGTTCTGCTCCAGCGCATGGCGCAGATCGCTTTCCAGTTCCAGACGCTCCAGCGCACTGGCGTTCATGTCGGCCTGATAGAACTGGAAGTTGTTCTTGCCGCGTTCCTTGGCGTGGTACATCGCCGTGTCGGCGTTCTTCATCAACTGGCTGAGTTCGTTGCCGTCCTGCGGACTCAGGGCGATGCCGATACTGGCGGTGACGAAGAACTCGCGGCCCTCGAGCACGAACGGCCGCACCAGGCTGGCGAGAATCTGCTCGGCGACATGAATTGCCCGGTTCAGCGCCAGTTCGCGGTTGGAGCGATGCTGCAGCAGCAAGGTGAATTCGTCGCCGCCCATGCGCGCCACGGTGTCATCGTCATCGACGCAGGCCAGCAGGCGCGTGGCCATGTCCTTGAGCATGCGGTCGCCGGCGGCGTGGCCCAAGGAGTCGTTGATCGGTTTGAAACGGTCGAGGTCGAGGAACATCAGCACCACCCACGACTTCTGCCGTTCGGCCGCTTGCAGCGCGGTGTGCAGACGATCCTGGAACAGCGTGCGGTTCGGCAAATGGGTGAGGGCATCGTAATAGGCGAGGCGGTGGATGCGCTGCTCGCTGGCCTTGCGCTCACTGATGTCGCTGAAGAAACACACGTAACTGGCCAGATCGCCCTCGTCGTCGAGCACGGCAGTGATGCCGACCCACGCCGGGTAATGCTCGCCGTTACGGCGCTTCATCCACACTTCGCCTTCCCAGGTGCTGTGCTCGTGCAACTGCTTGAGCACGTAGCGCAGGTGCGCATCCTGCTGCTCGTCGACGGTGAGCATGTTCGGCAACTGGTCGAGCACTTCGCCGACGCTGTAGCCGCTGACCCGACTGAACGCTTCGTTGGCCTGAACGATATAACCGGCCGGGTCGGTGATCAGGATCGCCGAGGTAGAGTGCTCGAATACCGTGGCGGCCATGCGCAAATCTTTTTCGGCACGGCGCTGCTGGCTGATATCGCGGCCGACGCCGAGCACGCCTTCGAACGCGCCGTGTTCGTCCCACACCAGCACCAGGCGCAGTTCGATCGGAATCTTGCGGCCATCGGCACGCAGGCAATCGAAGAGGAACAGTTGCGTTTGCACCTGACTGCGCAGCAATGCCAGTTGCTCGGGCTTGTCCAGCGCCTTGCTGACGCGGTCCATCAGCACATGAATGCCGTTCAGTTGCCCGGGATTGGCGATGATCGATTGCCAGCCGTTCTGGAAGATCCATTCGGCGTTGTAGCCAAGCACGGCCTGCACCGACGGGCTGACGTAGTTCAACGAGAGCTTGCTGTCGGTGGAGAAAATCACGTCGCTGATGCTCTCGGCGAGCATGCGGTAGCGCTGCTCGCTGTCACGCAGCGATTCGCTCGCCTCAATCTGTTCGGTGATGTCCTTGGCGACGCCGATGATCCGCGTGACCTGATCGTGCTTGTCCCGCGCCAGTGCCTGTTCACGAATGTCAAAGCGCCGCCACTTGCCGTCGCGATGGCGGAAGCGCAGCTGGCATTGCAACAGCTGGCTGTAACCGGCGTGGCGCTGCAACTGCCGCGAACGATGGTAATAATCGGCGTCTTCCGGATGCAGAAGGATTTCCCAGAAGTATTCGCCCATCTGATGCAGTTCAGTGCGGTTGTAGCCCAGGGTCTGGCCGAGGTGGTGGTTGCTGAAAATCATCCGCTGGCTGATCACGTCCTGCACATACAGATGATCCGGCACGGTGCGCACCACGTCCGACCAGAAGCCTTCGCGCTCCAGCAACGACAGCTCGATCAGCTTGCGGCTGGTGATGTCGTTGATGCTGAGGATCACCGCTTTATAGTCGTGCTGCTCGCTCGGCAGGCGCAAAACCATCCACAGATGCTGGTCGCGACCGTTGCTGTTGGGCAGTTTGATTTCCAGTTCCAGCTGTTTCTGCTGCTGCAGGACGGCGTCGAGGATCTGCTGACCGATCGCGCACTGCGGATGGCGCTGGCCATCGATCAGCAGTTGCCAGGCATCGTCGCAGGAGTGCACATCGAGCAGTTGCAGGGCGACCTGATTGACCTCGGTGACGCGCATTTCCCCGAGCAACTGCTGGCGCTGATGCGGTTGGTCGAGCCAGGCCTTGAGCTGGTCGCTGGTCTGAATCTGCGCCTTGTCGAACGTCTGCTTGAGGCCGGACAGGTCGAGTACGCACAAGGCCACGCCGGTGCCTTCGAAAATATCCTGATAACGCCGCCGGCCTTCATGCACCTGGCGCTGGCGCCGACGCATGTTCAGCAGCGCGATCACCGGCAACATCGAGAACGCCAGGCCGAGCAGGCATTTGCCGATGAACGCCGGCAGCAATTCTTCCAGTACGCGCTGGCGGTCGAACAGCCCGCGCAGTTGCCAGTCGCTGCTGCTCAGCGGCACGGTCAGTACGGTGTTGGCGACATCGTCAGGCGTCAGCCCGCCAGCCTTGACCGAGGGCAGCCCTGCTTCGCGGCTGATGATCTGGTGATTGAGGCGGTTTTCCACCAGCCACAACGGGCGCAGGGCGGTGGCGTCCTGTTTGGTCAGCGAGTCGAAGAAGGTTGGCGTCAGGCGCAAGGCCCAGTAACCGCGACTGCTGCCGCTGGCCTGATGCAACAGCAGGTGCACCACCGAGCCGTCATCGGCATTGCTGAAGTAATGCGCCTGGGCGCGGCTGCGGCGCACCAGTTCGGTCAGGTAATCGGCGTCGGAACTGTCGGTGGCGCTGTCGCTGATGATGCGGCCGGAGGGTGAGAGCAGGGCCATGCTGCGCAGGTCGGGCAGCGAGCGTTGCAACTTGCGCAGGAGCATCTGCTGTTCGTCGGCAGTTTGCGGTTGTTCGACGATCGGTAGCAGATTGAGGGCGATTTGCGCATTCAGCGCCATGTTCAGGCTGACCTGAGCGGCGAGATCGGCGGTGTAATCGATGGTGTACTGGCGCTGGTTCTTCTGGGTTTCACGCAATTGATCGAGCAGTTGCCAGAACAGCAACGCGAGCAATAACAGCACGAGGGTGGCCAGCGCACCCTTCAATGTCCCGCGCAGGGGCGAGCCGGGCGCCGGTGGGGTGCTGCTCACAGAGGCTGGCGGAGTGACATTGGTCAAGCTGTGATCCTGCGATTTGGCTGGACTGGCGCGACGTGCACTATAAGCCGGACGCCCGAAGGGCGGCTAGCATGCCTTGAGTTGTGGCGAAGTGCCAGCCCCTCTCGGCTGGACTGCCTTCCGGCATTAAGGTAGCTTTGCCGGTTAGACCGGGGGCGTTCCAGCCCCTACAATCAGACTTTTTCCAGCGCGCACGCATTGATTGCGATCAAGTGAACGACGCGCACAGTCTGGCCAGGCATCGCCTGCGCTCCAATCATTCATCTGTCACTGACCCAAGGTTCTCCATGGCTCAATACGTCTTCACCATGCATCGGCTGGGCAAAGTTGTTCCGCCGAAGCGGGAAATCCTCAAGAACATTTCGCTGTCCTTCTTCCCCGGCGCCAAGATCGGCGTGCTCGGCCTCAACGGTTCGGGTAAATCCACGCTGCTGAAAATCATGGCTGGCGTCGACACCGAGTTCGAAGGCGAAGCCCGCCCGATGCCGGACCTGAACATCGGTTACCTGCCGCAAGAGCCGCAGCTCGACCCAGCCAAGACCGTACGTGAAGTGGTCGAGGAAGCGGTCAGCGTGATCAAGGATGCGCAAGCGCGTCTGGACGAGGTCTACGCGGCTTACGCCGACCCGGATGCCGACTTCGACAAGCTTGCTGCTGAACAGGCCAAGCTCGAAGCGATCCTGCAGGCCAGCGACGGCCACAACCTCGAGCGCCAGCTGGAAGTTGCTGCCGATGCACTGCGTCTGCCGGCCTGGGACGCGAAAGTCGAACACCTGTCCGGTGGTGAAAAGCGCCGTGTCGCCCTGTGCCGTCTGCTGCTGTCCGCGCCGGACATGCTGCTGCTCGACGAACCGACCAACCACCTGGATGCCGATTCGGTGGCGTGGCTGGAGCATTTCCTCCACGACTTCCCGGGCACCGTGGTCGCGATCACGCACGACCGTTACTTCCTCGACAACGTCGCCGGCTGGATTCTGGAACTCGACCGCGGCGCGGGCATTCCTTACGAGGGCAACTATTCGGGCTGGCTCGAAGCCAAGTCCGATCGTCTGGCCCAGGAATCAAAGCAGCAGTCGGCTCACGAAAAAGCCATGAAAGAAGAACTGGAGTGGGTGCGCAAAGGCGCCAAGGCCCGCCAGTCGAAATCCAAGGCACGCCTGCAACGCTTCGAAGAAATGCAATCGCAGGAATTCCAGAAGCGCAGCGAGACCAACGAGATCTACATCCCGGCCGGTCCACGCCTGGGCGACAAGGTCATCGAGTTCAAGAACGTCACCAAGGGCTACGGCGATCGCGTGCTGATCGACAACCTGTCGTTCTCCATGCCGAAAGGCGCCATTGTCGGCGTGATCGGTGGTAACGGTGCCGGTAAGTCGACGCTGTTCCGCATGCTGATGGGCAAGGAAACCCCGGATTCGGGCAGCATCGAAATCGGCGAAACCGTGCAATTGGCCTGCGTCGACCAGAGCCGCGAAGACCTCGACGGCAGCAAGACCGTGTTCCAGCAGATTTCCGACGGTTCCGACCAGATCCGCATCGGCAACTACGAGATCCCGTCGCGCACTTACGTCGGCCGCTTCAACTTCAAGGGCGGCGATCAGCAGAAGTTCGTCAAGGATCTGTCCGGCGGTGAGCGCGGTCGTCTGCACCTGGCGCTGACCCTGAAGGAGGGCGGCAACGTCCTGCTGCTCGACGAACCGTCCAACGACCTCGACGTGGAAACCCTGCGTTCGCTGGAAGAAGCCCTGCTGGACTTCCCGGGCGCCGCCATTGTGATCTCCCACGATCGGTGGTTCCTTGACCGTGTCGCCACGCACATCCTGGCGTATGAAGACGACTCGCAAGCGGTGTTCTTCGAAGGCAACTACACCGAGTACGAAGCCGACCGCAAAAAACGCCTCGGCGAAGCAGCGGCCCAGCCTCACCGGGTACGTCACAAGAAACTGGCCTGATTCGGGTTGGTTGCACAAGAGCGGAGCCTTCGGGCTCCGTTTTTTTTGCCCTGGGTTTTTCCTGATAAACCGAGTTGCGGCTTTCGCGAGCAGGCTCGCTCCCACAGGGGTAACGCATTCCAAATGTGGGAGCGAGCCTGCTCGCGAATACGGTGTAACTGTTGGTGCAAGTCTTGGATCTGTGCTCCCCACTCAGGTGCAAAAACGGATCAAATACCCCTCGGATTTATATCCTGTGCACCATTTAATTTCATAACTGCGACATTTTGCTCTGTTCCTGTGCGCAATTCGTTTGTTACAGTCCGGCCCAATCTCCTCCAACGACAATAAATTTGCCGAGACTTTGCCCATGATCGAATCCGTCGAATCCTTCCTTGCGCGCCTGAAAAAACGCGACCCGGATCAACCTGAATTCCACCAGGCTGTCGAAGAAGTCCTGCGCAGTCTGTGGCCGTTCCTTGAAGCCAATCCGCATTACCTGACTTCAGGCATTCTCGAGCGCATCTGCGAGCCCGAGCGCGCGGTGGTGTTTCGCGTGTCGTGGGTCGACGATCAGGGCAAGGTCCAGGTCAATCGCGGCTTCCGTATCCAGATGAACAGCGCCATCGGCCCTTACAAGGGCGGCCTGCGCTTCCATCCATCGGTGAACCTCGGCGTGCTGAAATTCCTCGCCTTCGAGCAGACCTTCAAGAACTCGCTGACCTCCCTGCCCATGGGCGGCGGCAAGGGCGGTTCCGACTTCGATCCGAAGGGCAAGAGCGACGCCGAGGTCATGCGTTTCTGCCAAGCGTTCATGAGCGAGTTGTATCGCCACATCGGCGCCGACGTTGACGTGCCGGCCGGTGATATCGGTGTCGGTGCGCGGGAGATCGGTTTCCTCTTTGGCCAGTACAAGCGCCTGAGCAACCAGTTCACCAGCGTCCTCACCGGCAAGGGCATGACCTACGGCGGCAGCCTGATTCGCCCGGAAGCCACCGGTTTCGGCTGCGTGTACTTCGCCGAGGAGATGCTCAAGCGCCGCGGGCAGGGCGTGGAAGGCAAGCGCGTGGCGATTTCCGGTTCCGGCAACGTTGCTCAGTACGCGGCGCGCAAAGTGATGGACCTGGGCGGCAAAGTGATTTCCCTGTCCGACTCCGAAGGCACGCTGTACTGCGAGGCAGGCTTGAGCGAAGCACAGTGGCTGGCGCTGCTGGAGCTGAAGAACATCAAACGCGGGCGCATCAGCGAACTGGCGAACGCCCATGGTCTGGAATTCCGCGCCGGCCAACATCCGTGGTCGCTGCCGTGCGATATCGCGCTGCCCTGCGCGACACAGAACGAACTTGATGCCGAGGCCGCGCGCACGCTGCTGCGCAATGGCTGCGTCTGTGTGGCTGAAGGCGCGAACATGCCGACCACGCTGGAGGCTGTGGATATCTTTATCGAGGCCGGTATTCTGTTCGCACCGGGCAAGGCGTCGAATGCGGGCGGTGTTGCCGTCAGCGGTCTGGAAATGTCGCAGAACGCCATGCGCCTGCTGTGGACGGCGGGCGAGGTGGACAGCAAGCTGCACGCGATCATGCAATCGATCCACCACGCCTGCGTGCATTACGGCGAAGACAACGGTCAGATCAATTACGTCAAAGGCGCGAACATTGCCGGCTTCGTCAAAGTCGCCGATGCGATGTTGGCGCAAGGCGTGGTTTAAGCCGGTTCGATGCGGATCACTTCGATCAGTTGGTCGCCGGCAGGCCGCTGCCATAGCACTTCATCGTTGAGCCGGGCGCCAAGCAAAGCCCGGCCCAGCGGTGAGTCCCAGTTGATCAGGCCCTGACTGGCGTCGGCCTGATCCTCGCCGACCAGTTGCACGCGGTGTTCAGTGTCGTGTTCATCGGCAAAAGTCACCCAGCTACCGATTTGGACCTTGTCGGTGGAGGTCGCAGCGACTGCGACTTGGGCGCTGCTCAGGCGTTGAGTGAAATAGCGCAGATCCCGTTGCAGATCGGCCAGACGTTGCTTGTCGGCCTGCTCGCCCTTGGCCGTTTGCTCGGCGTGCAGGCTTTGCAGCTCGGTGACCTTCGCCTGCAACTGCGCCAGACCTTGCGGGGTGACGTAGTTGGGCTGCGTGCTGACCTGACGTTCGACCGGCTGATCGGCCTGCGCGGCGGCGTTGTCTTCGTTGACGAATGCGCGACTCATGAAGTCCTCCTGTTAAAGGATTTGGGCCATGGTTGCCGGCATTTGGTTTCAACGGATGTCTGCAAGCGACCTATTGCGAGCGATAAGCCCGCCCGACGTCCTGGTCCTTCTGCTGCTGCCAGGCACGTTCGCGCTCATCCCAATGTTCGTTGCGATATTGCTCGCGATCCCTGTTTTCCAGCATCGCCTGACATTGGCGGAAGCCGTCGACCCAGCCGTCGGCGTATTGCTGGTCCTTGAGATAGCGCGGCACATTCTTGCGAAACTCACCGCTGATCGAGCCCGCCGCTTGCCGGCCGCTGACGCAACCGTCATCGAAACCGTCGGCGAAGGCCGGTGGATAACCCTTAGCGATCAAGTCTTCATGGGTGGTCTGGCAACCGCCCAGCGCCAATACAACGCCCAACAATCCCACGTACCGCCACATCGCACTCTCCCGCGCCGATACTCGGCTCATAAGGAAAGTCTAGAAGGGGATTCATGAGGCGGCTGTCGAAGGCCTGTGAAAAATCCATTGCACACCACAGGCCCCTGTGGGAGCGAGCCTGCTCGCGAAGGCGTCTTGTCAGGCAACACTGCTATTGACTGACCCACCGCTTTCGCGAGCAGGCTCGCTCCCACAGGGAGATTTACACAGGCTCGGGATCAGTAGTGATACCACTTCACTTCAAGCATGACTTCCGTTTCCGGGCTGGCGAGCTGGCTGAACTCGCGCTGCGCGCTCAGGCGCAAACCGAGGTTGCGCGAAAGCTCCCACTGCTGATTCAGGCTCAGGCTGCGGCGCACTTCGCCGTTGAAGAAGTAGTCGCCCTTGGCCTCCAGGCTCAGATTGCCTAGCGGGTTTTTCCACAGCACGCCGGTGTTGAAGCCACCGGCCGGGGAAACAAACTCGGCGAAGTCATTGTTGTGTTCCACGCGTACCGTGCCCAGCGCGAAGCCGAGCACGTCTTCGCCCAACTGCCACGTGCCGCCGCCGCCACCGTTGACATGGCTGACCAGCGTCTCGTCATCATGCTTGCCCGGCACGCGCTCAAGGCCACCGGTGACTTGCCACGACAGCGGTTGCAGCAGCTCGTTGCGCGGTGTCAGCGAACGAATGGTGGCCAGATCCAGTTGCTGTAACTGCCAGTCATTGCCTTCGTACTGGCGCAGCTTCAGTTGCAGGATCTCGATCTGCGCCCCGAGAGGAAAGCTTTCGGCGTTGTCATTGAGGTCGTGATAGGCCATGCGCAGGCCATATTCGCCAAAGGCGCGATCGCCTCGCGTACCTAGGCCGGCCTGCCAGGTGCGGGACTCGTGGCCATCTTCGGGCAGACCGGGTTGCGGAATTTCCAATTCCGGCGCCGGGTTCTTGTTGATCGCCCGCAGCAGTTCAAAACTGCGCTGCGCTCGTTGCGGGTCGCGCTCCTGACCGTTGGCACGGTAGCGCTCCAGACGATAGGCGGCGTCGACGATCAACGCCTGACGTGCGCGCGGCAGGGCTTTGAACGTTGGCTCTTGCAGGACTTTTTGATCGGCGCTGACTTTCAGCACCCATTGCTGTTCTTCATCGCTCAACGGTTCGGCGCGGCTGAGCAGTTCACGTTCGCGGGACGGGCGATATTCGATGTGTTCGACCAGCCCGGCCTCTTTCACCGCTTTGACAGTGTCGGTCGGGATCGCGGTCAGCGGGAATTGTTCGGTCAGGCGCAGGCTCGGTCGCGCCACTTGCAGCAGTTCCAGCAAACGATACGAGCAGTTTTCGTCGAAGAAGAAGTAGTCGAACTGGATCTGCTTGAGCTCCCACACATGTTCGACCATGCGTGCGGTTTCTTCCTGAGTCAGGTTGAGGCGGTATTCCCACAGGTCGCGGTTTTCCAGGCTGCGGTATTCCGAGAGTTTTTCCTGATACGGCACCAGCGCAAACAGCCCCGGGTAGCCGCCCATCAAGCCTTTCCAGGCATACAGAATGCTGTTGTCCGAGCCTTCGATGTAGGCACCGAAGTTGATCGCGTAGCTGAGCAGCGAAGTCTTGTCGGCCTGCACATCCGCCTGATCGATGCGCAGCAGGGTGTGGCCGAACATCGACGAAGGGCTGTTGAGATACGCCGCCGGGAAGATCATCACCGCGCTGTGCGGCGAGACGTCCTTGAACCATTGCTTGTATTCGGCGCATTCGGGCGCTGGCAGGTCGGCGAGATTGAGCTGCGCTTTCAGCCAGCGTGTACGCGCCGGGTAGACGCATTGTGCGTGTTGCTCGCCGAGGCTGGCCGGGGCGTACAGCGCCTGCACGGTGGCGGCCAGTTCGCGGTCCGGATGCTCGTTGCCGTCGGGCGCGAGAAAGAACTTCTTGTCGCTGACATAGCTGCGCCAGCCGCCGAGTTTGGCGGTTTCGTAATGACCGAGGGAAATCCAGAAGCGGTCGTTGGCCAGTTGCTGCAAACGTTGAGGATCGATGTGAGGCGCGGCGGACAGCGGGGCGCAGACACAGAGCGCCAGCCAGGCAAGGCGTTTGAGCATAGTCGGCAACTTGAACAGGAAAAGAAATAAAAGACCCAAAGAGGGGCGGGCCAAAAAAAACAAAACCCGCTTCCCGAAGGAAGCGGGCGGGGTCGAGCTTAAGCCTGAGTTGCGTACTTGGCCAGACGTGGGTCCGATTTCAGTACCGCCAGGGTGTTGGTATGCACGTCTTCAGCGGTCACGTCAGCCTTGCTGAAGATCTGCTGGAAGTGCTCGTGGGTCACTTGCGCGAAGTGCGCGCGATCTTCCGGTGCTACGCCCAGGACCACGGCATAAGTGGTCAGCGCTTCGCCATTGCCTTTGGCCATGTCTTCGGACAGCTCGTTCATCATGCCATTCATGGCGAACCAGGATTTGCCGCCGTAGGTCAGCGATGCGTTGGTCGAGCAACCGTTGGTGCCGGAAGTCATACCGAACGTGGCGTTACCGGAAGTGCCGTTGGTGGTGGAAGCAAGGAAGTGCGCCGGGGTGCCACGCTGACCTTCGAACAGCATGTTGCCCCAACCGCAATCCGGGCCGCCCGGGGCTTGCGCCATTGCGTTGATGGATACAGCGGTGAAGAGAGTACCGAGAAGAATCCGTTTCATAGCTTTGTTCTCTTTATGTGCATACCAATGGACAGGGTTCTGGCCCTTCGCGCTCTGCCCGAGGACAGAACCGAAAGTGTCAGTGGGCCGGTATTAGTTCCAGCCGCGCAGTTTGGAGTTTAGGCACGTTCCAGCGGTTCCGTGATTTTTTGCAAAATATTTGGAATAAACCTCTGATTTATCGGGATGCGTCGGCCGGCCGCGCGCTTGTCTATGCTTTGTCATGTGGCGCGCCTTGCCAGTGGGGCACGGGCAGCGCCAGAATGCCGCTACCTGCCCCGCCTGATTGTTAAGGAAGCCCGATGCCTGATCCTGTTGCTGCCAGCCTGCGTCTTGCGCCCGAAGCGCTGACTCGTCCGTTTTCCGCTGAACAGTTCAGCTTCACTAGCACCAATGATCTGGAGCCCTTTCGCGGTGTGCTCGGCCAGGAACGCGCGGTCGAAGCCTTGCAGTTCGGTGTGGCGATGCCACGCCCCGGTTACAACGTATTCGTCATGGGCGAGCCCGGCACCGGCCGTTTCTCGTTCGTCAAACGCTACCTGAAAGCCGAAGGCAAGCGCCTGCAGACCCCGGCGGACTGGGTCTACGTCAACAACTTCGATGAACCGCGCGAACCACGTGCACTGGAGCTGCCATCGGGCACGGCGGCCTCGTTCATCGCTGACATCAACGGCCTGATCGACAACCTGCTGGCGACTTTTCCGGCGGTTTTCGAACACCCGTCCTACCAGCAGAAAAAAAGCGCCATCGACCGCGCCTTCAACCAGCGCTACGACAAGGCGCTGGACATCATCGAGCGCCTGGCCCTGGAAAAAGACGTCGCCCTGTACCGCGACAGCAGCAATATCGCCTTCACGCCGATGCTCGACGGCAAGGCCCTGGACGAAGCCGAATTCGCGCAGTTGCCGGAAGCCGAGCGCGAGCGTTTTCACGATGACATTTCCGGCCTCGAAGAGCGCCTGAACGAAGAACTCGCCAGCCTGCCGCAGTGGAAGCGCGAGTCGAACAATCAACTGCGCCACCTCAATGAAGAAACCATCACCCTGGCCTTGCAGCCGTTGCTGGCGCCGCTGTCGGAGAAGTACGCGGAGAACGCCGGGGTCTGCGGTTACCTGCAAGCGATGCAGGTCTACCTGCTGAAAACCGTGGTCGAACAACTGGTCGACGACAGCAAGACCGACGCCGTCGCGCGCAAGTTGCTGGAGGAACAATACGCACCAAGCCTGGTGGTCGGGCATCCGGCCAGCGGCGGTGCACCGGTGGTATTCGAGCCACATCCGACCTACGAAAACCTGTTCGGCCGCATCGAGTACACCACTGATCAAGGTGCGCTCTACACCACTTACCGGCAGTTGCGTCCGGGTGCGCTGCACCGCGCCAATGGCGGTTTCCTGATTCTCGAAGCGGAAAAAATGCTCAGCGAGCCGTTCGTGTGGGATGCGCTCAAACGCGCCCTGCAATCGCGCAAACTGAAAATGGAGTCGCCGCTGGGCGAGATGGGCCGCTTCGCCACCATGACCCTGAATCCGCAGCACATCCCGCTGCAGGTCAAAGTCATCATCATTGGTGCGCGCCAGCTGTATTACACGCTGCAGGATCTCGATCCGGACTTCCAGGAGATGTTTCGCGTTCTGGTCGACTTCGACGAAGACATCCCGATGGTCGACGAAAGCCTCGAGCAGTTCGCCCAGCTCCTGAAGACGCGTACTTCGGAAGAAGGCATGGCGCCGTTGACCGCCGATGCGGTGGCACGATTGGCGACCTACAGCGCACGGCTGGCCGAGCATCAGGGGCGCTTGTCGGCGCGCATTGGCGATCTGTTCCAACTGGTCAGCGAGGCGGATTTCATTCGCCATCTGGCCGGCGATGAAATGACCGACGCCGGCCATATCGAACGCGCCCTGAAAGCCAAGGCCACCCGCACCGGGCGGGTCTCGGCGCGGATTCTCGACGACATGCTCGCCGGAATCATCCTCATCGACACTGACGGTGCAGCAGTCGGCAAGTGCAACGGGCTGACGGTGCTGGAGGTCGGTGATTCGGCGTTCGGCGTGCCGGCGCGGATTTCCGCCACGGTGTACCCGGGTGGCAGCGGTATCGTCGACATCGAACGTGAGGTCAACCTCGGCCAGCCGATTCACTCCAAAGGCGTGATGATCCTCACCGGTTATCTGGGCAGCCGTTACGCCCAGGAATTCCCGCTGGCGATTTCGGCAAGCATTGCGCTCGAGCAGTCGTACGGTTACGTCGACGGCGACAGTGCATCGCTGGGCGAGGCGTGCACGCTGATTTCGGCACTGTCGAAAACCCCGCTCAAGCAATGTTTTGCCATCACCGGTTCGATCAACCAGTTTGGCGAAGTGCAGGCGGTCGGCGGGGTCAACGAGAAGATCGAAGGCTTCTTCCGCCTCTGCGAAGCACGCGGTCTGACCGGCGAGCAGGGCGCGATCATTCCCCAGGCCAACGTCGCCACGCTGATGCTCGATGAGAAAGTCCTCGCCGCCGTGCGCGCCGGCCAGTTCCACGTGTATGCGGTGCGTCAGGCCGATGAGGCGCTGAGCCTGCTGGTGGGCGAGCCGGCCGGAGAGCCGAACGCCGATGGCGAATTCCCCGAAGGCAGCATCAATGCCAGAGTGGTCGAGCGCCTGCGCGATATCGCCGAGATGATCAGCGAAGAGGACTTGAAAGAGGCCGAGAAGGAGCTGGCGCAGGAGGCTCTCGCCGAAGCCAAACCGGCCTGACAGGCTTGCAATAAACCCTGTGGGAGCGAGCCTGCTCGCGAAAGCGCTGTTTGAGTCGACGAATGAGTTGGCTGATCCATCGTCTTCGCGAGCAGGCTCGCTCCCACAATGCTTTTCCAGATTGATCTCTGCGGGGATCTTCGGGGAATGTGCCACTACTCTGACGCCAATATTCACACAATGACCATTCGGCGCCTTCTGGTTCCATTTGGCTTGCGCTGGACACTTTTCTTCTATTCTCAGGTCAAGGATATCGACAGTATCACTGGATCGAGCCAGTCCTCCCATGGGGGCTGAATACCGGCTTTACCGAGGGTCGCCGCCATGTCGCGCAACCTCTGTCTCACCCGTCAATGCCTGGGTCTGGTGACCCGGATCGAATGCGCCGTCAAGCCGCTGGCCGGCGACAACGGCATGTGGACGCTGCTCTTCGCGGCCGGCATGGCCGGCGAACAACCTTCCGCGATCAAAGCCCAAGGCCCGTTCCATGGCCCGGTGGCGGCCGAGTCGATTCTCGACACCATCGTTGAAAGCCTGACCTTGCATGGTTACGAACTGGCCGATGATCCGCAGATCTGGAGCCTGCACCTGCAAGCCCAGTTGCGGCAGATCAACGGCGGCCGTGGGCGCAGCCTCAACGGTTAAGGTGCTGACTGGTCGACCTGCGCCTTGTCGAGCTTGACCTCAAAACCGTATTGCACGGTGGCGAGGTCGGTGCGCTGATAGGTTTCCACGCGAGTCGGGCGACCGTAAAAATAGTGCACGCCGAGTAGCGCCGGGCCTTCTGCACTGGCGTCGTGGCTGACCGAAAGAATCTGCTTGAGGTAGTGGCCACTGTCGTCCTTGACGAAGAAACGCCATTCGTTGGCCGGGAAGGTTTTCAGGTCGACCACCAGCGTGTTGTCCTTGATCGCCAGGCCTTTAGGCAATGACTGCGCGTCGTAGGATTGCTTGGCCACCGTGGCCAGAAATAAAGGCATCGAGCCCACGGCAATCGCCGGGGTTTCCGGAAACAGGTTCAGATCATATGTAATCGTCGCTTGCAGCGGATCGACCTGATACGCCTCGGGCGGCAGTTCGATCGGCTCGTCGAGTTTGCCGCCGCGCTTTTCCGTGAAGAAAGTCACCGGGCTGACGCCGGGATTGAGTTGGTCGCCAAGCAATTCGTCATTGAAGGTGCGGCGGTGGGAAAACTCGATACGCGCCGCGCTCGGCTCTTCCACCGATTGATGAATGCGCACGCCGGCCTTCAATTGTTCTTCCGTCAGGTCCGCGCCTTTGAGCCAGTTGGCGGCGAGATCGTCATACACCACAACTGGCAGGTCCAGCGCCTGCACGGCTTTGGCCGTGGTGTGCGGATTGAAGGTGCGCACCGGCAGGTCCAGGGATTTGCGCGTCACTGTTGCCGAGGAGAAGTCGAGCACACTGACTTCCAGTGTGTCGATCGGGCCGTGGAAATAGACTTTTTTGTAGCGGCGCGGGTGGTCTTTCTCGAAGGCTTGCTGGTCGTCGCTGAGCTGTTTTTCCAGGGTGTCGCTCCAGCTCTTCTGCTTCTGTAACTGCGTCAGTTGCTTCTGGTAAAACTCGACCTGCTCCGGGCTTTCGTTGATCGAACCGGCGCGCACCAGGTATTGGCCACTGGCGTCGCGGGCCTGGACGATCAGCGGATTGATCCGGGTTTCGGCGACTTCTGCCGCGAGCGGCAGGCTGTTGCTGACTTCGACCTCGGCGTAGTTTTTTTCCAGCTTGAGCAGTTTGACGCTGAGATTGTCGTTGCTGCGGGTCTGGCCGACGTCTTTCTGCGTCAGGTCGAAACTGTACAAGCGACGGGGCGCAATGACCTCGACCTGGCCTTGCAGGCTGACCGGTTGCGGCAGGCTTTTTTTGTCGACGTTGAGGCCATCGATGAACGGGTAGGTCACCGTCAGGTCATCGGGGTTGGTCACGTTGGAGCTGGACGGGCTGAGCTGAATGCCGGGGTCGGTCTCCGACCACTCCGGCTGCCAGGCGATCACCCGTTTGTTGCTCAACGTGACCGAATGCCATTCGATGCCGTGCGGGAACAGAAAACCGCCGGGAATGTTCAGGTTGAACGGGAATACCGGTTGCAGATCGGTCAGGTAATCCGAGCTGGCGTCCTTGTGCAGCACGAACAGGCCATTGATGAAGGTATCGACCAGCGCCTGCGGGGTAAGGTAGTGCTTGAGCACGGCGAGGGCGTCTGCGCCGTATTCGGTATGCGGGGTGATGTCGTCGAGCTTGAGTCGGGCGCGTTCGAGCAACAGCAGCGAACCGCCGAGTTCGGTGATGGCGTCCTTGAGCTTCGGATCGCTGATCGTGTCCAGGGACTGTTCGAAGGTGGCGGTCTTTTCGTCAAGGTTGGCGACTTGTTTTTCATCGCCGGGCGAGCAACCGCCGATGAGCAAGGCGAGGCAGATTCCGGCAGTCGTCAAGGCTGATCGCACATCCATTTCCACGCGTCCTGTCCACTGTCATTGGGCTGTCAATGCTTTGGACACTAGCAGAAAAACTTTGTCACACACACGCAGGTGGCGGATTTTCCGGCGGTTTCTGGCTGTCACAGCGGGCTGTTATACTCGCCGCCATTTCCAGCCCCTTGTGTGAGAGTCAATGGAACGCTTTATCGAAAATGCAATGTACGCCACCCGCTGGCTGCTGGCGCCGATCTACATCGGCCTGTCCCTCGGTCTGCTGGCGCTGGCATTGAAGTTCTTCCAGGAAATCATCCATATCCTGCCCAACGTCTTCGCCATGGCTGAATCGGATCTGATTCTGGTGCTGCTGTCGCTGATCGACATGGCGCTGGTGGGCGGTCTGCTGGTGATGGTGATGATTTCCGGTTACGAGAACTTCGTCTCGCAACTGGACATCGACGAAGGCAAAGAGAAGCTCAGCTGGCTGGGCACCATGGACTCGTCGTCGCTGAAGATGAAAGTTGCGGCGTCGATCGTGGCGATTTCTTCGATCCACCTGCTGCGCATCTTCATGGATGCCAAGAACGTCGATCCTGAGCATCTGATGTGGTACGTGATCATTCACATGACTTTTGTGGTGTCCGCGTTTGCCATGGGTTACCTGGACAAGGTCACCAAGCACTGATCAGCCGATCAAGGCAAAAGAGCCGCCCGTCTGTTGCGAAACAGACGGGCGGTTTAGTTTGTGGCTTGTGCTTTCAAGCGCACCGGCCTATCCCTGTAACGGTGTGATTCGCCATGTGTGAGGTGCTTCCATGAACCTGCAAGAGTTGAACGCGTTTGCTGTTGCCAGGAAGGTCGATGAGTTGAACCTGATCTCGATGGAGGGTGGCATTTACCTGTTGGAAGCGAGGATGCATGGGGCGGCGTATCCGTTGAGCGATCTCAAGGGCAATATGCTGACGCTGCGCTCAGTGGAGCACGCGCGGGATCTGCTGCATGCCTTTCCGGTACTGCCCTTCAATCTTGTGCACACCTCGGTCCACGACGAAATGTGTGGCCTGGTCGGTGACCTCGATGAAAGCCTGAAAGTGCCGCTCGCCTGGCGTTCGGCCCTGTAGCCCCGGCCCCAAGTCCGGGGTATCTGTGCTAGTCTGCTCGCCCTTTTGGTTCCGGGCGCGCCGGGACGCGCTGTGCACGCACGGCAAGTCCTGTGGCCGTCCGCACAGCGGAGCAGTGTCATGTCCGAAGTAAATCTGTCCACCGACGAAACCCGCGTCAGCTACGGTATCGGCCGTCAACTCGGCGACCAGCTGCGCGACAACCCGCCACCAGGTGTCAGCCTGGACGCGATCCTGGCCGGTCTGACCGACGCTTTCGCCGGCAAGCCAAGCCGTGTTGGCCAGGAAGAAATGTCCGCCAGCTTCAAGGTGATCCGCGAGATCATGCAAGCCGAAGCAGCGGCCAAGGCTGAAGCCGCGGCTGGCGAAGGCCTGGCCTTCCTCGCCGAAAACGCCAAGCGTGACGGCATCACCACCCTGGCTTCCGGCCTGCAATTCGAAGTGCTGACTCAGGGCGACGGCGCCAAGCCGACCCGTGAAGACCAGGTACGTACGCACTACCACGGCACCCTGATCGACGGCACTGTGTTCGACAGCTCCTACGAGCGCGGCCAGCCTGCAGAATTCCCGGTTGGCGGCGTGATCGCTGGTTGGACCGAAGCCCTGCAACTGATGAATGCCGGCAGCAAATGGCGCCTGTACGTGCCGAGCGAACTGGCTTACGGCGCACAAGGCGTGGGCAGCATCCCGCCGCACAGCGTTCTGGTGTTCGACGTCGAGCTGCTGGACGTTCTGTAATACCGAGCCTGCTTGATGGCGGGCTAAAAAATGTGGGAGCGAGCTCGCTCGCGAAGGCGGTTTTTCAGTCGACTCATTCGTTGACTGATTTATCGCTTTCGCGAGCAAGCTCGCTCCCACAGGTTTTTTTAATGCTGCTCATATTTCGATCTTGTTGTGCAGCTCATTGGTCGGGCGCAATGCCCGGGCATAGCAGAACAGGAACAGATTGCGCACCAGCTCCTTGAGTACCAGCGGCTCGCTGGAATTGAGGCTGCTGACGTCCAGATCACCTTGATCCTGCAGCTCATGCAAGGCTTCTTCTTCAAGCACCGCACAGACTTCGCCGGTTTCTCGATGGAGGATTCTGAGGTACGGGTGTGGGCGATCCAGCCAGGCGTCGATCAAATAAGTCATGGGTCTCATCTCCTTGAAAGGTTTCAATGAGAATAATTCTTATTCGTCAAATAGCAAGTGCCTGTTGGCGGATCGTGGACTTTTCCGGGTAAAGGTTGTGTCAGGTCAAAATGGCTGGCTTATGGCCATGCGCGAATTCATTGAGCTGGAGCGGGAGGGCAAAGCTCCATCCCACGACTGGCGCGGGATGGCTGACGCAAGGCTCAGACTTTTCTGACGAACTCGGATTTGAGCTTCATCGGGCCGATGCCGTCGATCTTGCAGTCGATGTCGTGATCGCCATCGCACAGGCGGATATTCTTGACCTTGGTGCCGACCTTGACCACCAGCGACGTGCCTTTGACCTTGAGGTCCTTGATCACGGTGATGGTGTCGCCGTCCTGCAGGACGTTGCCGACCGAATCTTTCTTCACGGCATCATCGGCCGCCACTTCGGCTTCGCCGCTGGCAGACCACTCGTGGGCGCACTCGGGGCAGACCAGTTGGGTGCCGTCTTCGTAGGTGTATTCGGAATTGCATTTCGGGCAGGGTGGCAACGTGCTCACTAAGGTTCCTTGGGTATCAGGAGGACTAAAGGGCGCACATTGTATAGGGTTTTACGCGGAGGAGGGCATAGCGCAGAAACAACTGTGGGAGCGAGCCTGCTCGCGAAAGCGCTGTGTCAGTCAACATTGAGTCGATTGGCAGATTGCTTTCGCGAGCAGGCTCGCTCCCACAGGGGATGAATCAGTGCGTGCGGGCGACCGCGAACTCGCTCAGTTCCACCAGCGCATCGCGGTATTCGCTGGCCGGCAGCGCCTCCAGGCACTTGATCGCGCGGGCCACGTAATCGCGGGCCAGTTGCGCGGTGTACTCCAGCGAGCCGGACGCTTCGACGGCGATGCGGATGCTTTCCAGGTCTTCGATCCCGCCTTTCTGGATCGCCTGACGCACCAGTGCCGCCTGTTCGGCCGTACCTTCGCGCATGGTGTAGATCAGCGGCAGGGTTGGCTTGCCTTCGGCCAGATCGTCGCCGACGTTCTTGCCCAGGGTTTCCGCGTCGCCTTTATAGTCGAGCAAGTCATCAACCAGCTGGAACGCCACACCCAGGTGATCGCCGAACGTGCGCAGGGCTTCGCTCTGCTCGGCGGTCGCACCAGCCAGGGCGGCGGCGCTGTGGGTCGACGCTTCGAAGAGCATTGCGGTCTTGCCGCGGATGACTTCCATGTAGGTTTCTTCGCTGGTGCTGGCGTCTCGCACCTTGGACAGCTGCAACACTTCGCCTTCAGCGATGATCCGCGTGGCTTGAGACAAAATCTTCATCACCGGCATCGAGCCCAGTTCGACCATCATTTCGAACGAGCGCGAATACAGGAAGTCGCCGACCAGCACGCTCGGGGCATTGCCCCACATGGCGTTGGCGGTCGAGCGGCCGCGGCGCATCCCGGACATGTCGACGACGTCGTCATGCAGCAGGGTCGCGGTGTGCAGGAATTCGATGGTGGCGGCCAGCAGGCGCATGTCGTCGCCTTCGCGACCCAGGGCCTTGCCACACAGCAACACTAATAAAGGACGCAGGCGTTTGCCGCCGGCCGACGTGATGTAATCGCCGATTTTCGATACCAGCGGCACTCGAGACGTCAGCTGCTTCTTGATGATGCCGTCGACGGCGCTAAAATCGTCCGCCACCGCGCGGTAGAAAGCTTGGGGTTGCATCAGCGAGAGTCGCTCCAGAAGGGTTGCGCGGCATGCTAGGACCCCCATCCAGACCTGTCAAGGCGCGATGGACGGCCACTTGCGCGAGGCAGATTGCTTGCGTACAATCGCGCACCCTGAACTTCCTGGGCAGCACCTGCCTTACGCAATTGCACTTGGGCCGTTCCAGCCCCATGCAGCCATGCCAGCCAATACCTCTTCTTATAAAGAGCTGGGTGAGCAGGATTATCGGAGAAATACCATGTACGCAGTAATCGTTACCGGCGGTAAGCAATACAAGGTCGCTGAAGGTGAATACCTGAAGATCGAAAAACTGGAAATCGCTACTGGCGAATCCGTGACTTTTGATCGCGTTCTGCTGGTCGCCAACGGCGACGACGTGAACATCGGCGCACCAGTTGTTGCTGGCGCAACCGTCAAGGCTGAAGTGATCTCCCAAGGTCGTCACGATAAAGTCCGCATCATCAAGTTCCGTCGCCGTAAGCACCACATGAAGCGTATGGGCCACCGCCAGTGGTTCACCGAGATCAAAATCACCGGTATTCAGGCTTAATTACAGCCTAATTCCTCACTAGGAGAATTGAACTCATGGCACACAAAAAAGCTGGTGGTAGTACCCGTAACGGTCGCGACTCAGAAGCCAAACGCCTTGGCGTGAAGATGTATGGCGGCCAGGTCATCAAGGCCGGCAACATCATCGTGCGTCAGCGCGGCACCCAATTCCACGCTGGCTACGGCGTTGGCATGGGCAAGGATCACACTCTCTTCGCTAAAATCGAAGGCGTGATCAAGTTCGAAGTAAAGGGCGCCTTCGGTCGTCGTTACGTGAGCGTAATCGCGGCTTAATCGCGAGATCGCTGGAGAAGCCCTGTCTTGCGACGGGGCTTTTTCGTTTGTGGGGTGAGTCTCTTGCAAAGCTGTTTGTATGGGCTGTCGGCGTGCGATGCAGGTCGTGTCTTGGGGTCGCTGCGCTCATTTTTGCAAGAGTCTTATGTCTTGATTGTTTTTCGGCTCGTCCGTACGGCGAGAGGCGTTGGTTATGAAGTTTGTTGATGAAGTATCGATTCGCGTAAAGGCCGGTGACGGTGGCAACGGTGCCATGAGTTTCCGCCGGGAAAAATTCATTGAAAACGGCGGCCCGAACGGCGGTGATGGCGGTGACGGCGGTTCCATCTACATGATGGCCGACGAAAACCTCAATACCCTGGTCGACTACCGTTACACCCGTCACTTCGATGCCGAGCGTGGCTCCAACGGTGGCAGCACCGACTGCACCGGCAAGAAGGGCGAAGACCTGATCCTGCGCGTGCCGGTCGGCACTACCGTGATCGACTCCGCCACCCAGGAAGTCATCGGCGACCTGACCAAGGCTGGTCAGAAACTGATGGTAGTGCAGGGCGGCTGGCACGGTCTGGGTAACACCCGTTTCAAATCCAGTACCAACCGTGCGCCGCGTCAGACTACGCCAGGCAAGCCGGGCGAGCAGCGTGACCTGAAACTGGAAATGAAAGTGCTGGCCGACGTCGGTCTGCTGGGCTTGCCGAACGCCGGTAAAAGTACCTTTATCCGTTCGGTCTCGGCCGCCAAGCCGAAAGTCGCCGACTACCCGTTCACCACACTGGTGCCGAACCTGGGTGTGGTCAGCGTCGATCGCTGGAAGAGCTTCGTCATTGCCGACATTCCGGGCTTGATCGAAGGCGCTTCCGATGGTGCCGGCCTGGGTATTCGCTTCCTCAAGCACCTGGCGCGTACGCGTCTGCTGCTGCACCTCGTCGACATGGCGCCGCTGGATGATTCCAGTGCTCCGGACGCAGCTGAAGTGATCGTCAACGAGCTGATCAAGTTCAGCCCGTCGCTGGCCGAGCGTGATCGCTGGCTGGTGCTGAACAAGTGCGATCAGATCCTTGAAGAAGAGCACGATGCTCGCGTCAAGGAAATCGTCGATCGCCTGGAATGGACTGGTCCGGTGTACGTGATCTCGGCCATCGCCAAGATCGGTACCGAGCGTCTGTGCCACGACATCATGCGTTACATGGAAGACCGTGCCGATCGCCTCGCCGCAGACCCTGCGTACAAGGAAGAGCTGGCCGATCTCGATCAGCGCATCGAAGACGAAGCCCGTGCGCAGTTGCAGGCGCTGGACGACAAGCGTGCCCTGCGTCGCAGTGGCGTGAAGTCGGTCCATGACATCGGCGACGATGACTGGGACGAAGAAGATGTGGATGACGAAGACGGTCCGGAAATCATTTACGTGCGTGACTGATCCGTTGCGATAAACTTGAACGCCGCTCAATCGAGCGGCGTTTTAGTATCCGGAAATCGATCGTTGGTCAGCAATCGCCACGATTAACGTCACGGGCAGTGCCAGGTCGCGCTGCCCTCAAGCTAAGGTTGAAGATGATGCGGAGCAAGGTGACAGGTGCGCAGCGTTGGGTCGTGAAGATCGGCAGCGCTTTGCTGACAGCTGACGGCAAAGGGCTGGATCGCGCGGCAATGAGTGTCTGGGTCGAGCAGATGGTGGCGCTGCATGAGGCGGGCGTCGAGCTGGTGCTGGTGTCCTCCGGGGCGGTAGCGGCCGGCATGAGTCGCTTGGGCTGGACCGCACGACCCAGTGCCATGCACGAGCTCCGTGCGGCCGCTGCAATCGGTCAGATGGGGTTGGTGCAGGCGTGGGAGTCGAGCTTCGCCGAGCATGGCCGGCACACTGCACAGATTCTCCTGACCCACGACGACCTGTCCGACCGCAAGCGCTACCTCAATGCCCGAAGCACCTTGCGTGCACTGGTCGAGCTGAAAGTCATTCCGGTGATCAACGAAAACGACACTGTGGTCACCGATGAAATCCGTTTCGGCGACAACGACACGCTGGCGGCGCTGGTGGCCAATCTGGTCGAGGCCGATCTGCTGGTGATCCTCACTGATCGCGACGGCATGTTCGACGCCGATCCGCGCAACAATCCCGATGCGCAGCTGATTTATGAAGCGCGCGCCGATGATCCGACGCTCGATGCGGTTGCAGGTGGTACCGGCGGTGCGCTGGGGCGTGGCGGCATGCAGACCAAGTTGCGTGCGGCACGCCTGGCAGCGCGTTCCGGTGCGCACACCATCATCGTTGGCGGGCGGCTTGAGCGTGTGCTTGATCGTCTCAAGGCGGGCGAGCGCATCGGCACGCTGCTATCGCCGGAGCGTGGCATGCTTGCTGCGCGCAAGCAGTGGCTGGCCGGTCATCTGCAAACCCGTGGCACTCTGGTGCTGGATGAGGGGGCGGTGTCGGCGTTGTCCAAGGGCAACAAAAGTCTGCTGCCGGTGGGGGTGAAACTGGTTCAAGGCAGTTTCCGTCGCGGTGAGATGGTCGTCTGTGTGGCGCCGGACGGTCGGGAGATTGCGCGGGGTCTGGCCAATTACAGCGCCCTGGAAGCGCAAAAAATCATCGGTCAGTCGTCGGATGCGATTGTCGGTTTGCTCGGTTACATGGCGGAGCCGGAACTGGTTCACCGTGACAACCTGATTCTGGTCTAAGGAAAATTCGATGCGTGTAGCGAAAGGGTTGTTGGGCCTGCTGATGGCCATGCCGTTGCTGGTCTCGGCCGAGGAAATCGGTCAGGTGTCGACGGTGTTCAAGTTTGTCGGGCCGAATGACCGGATTGTGGTCGAAGCGTTCGACGATCCGAAAGTCGAGGGCGTGACCTGCTACCTGTCGCGTGCCAAGACCGGCGGAGTGAAGGGTGGTCTCGGTCTGGCCGAGGATCGTGCCGAAGCCTCGATCGCTTGTCGTCAGGTCGGGCCGATCAAGTTCAAGGGTGAGTTGAAGGACGGCGACGAGGTGTTCAAGGAGCGCACCTCGCTGGTGTTCAAGACCATGCAAGTGGTGCGTTTCCTCGACAAGAAGCGCAACACGCTGGTGTATCTGGTCTACAGCGATCGCTTGATCGAGGGTAGTCCGCAGAATGCGGTCACGGCCATCCCGATCCTGCCGTGGGTGCCGGTCCAGCAATAAGCGCCACCAATCCGAACTGTGGGGGCGAGCCTGCTCGCGAAGAGGTCATGTCGGTCGATAGAAATATCAACTGGCAGATCGCATTCGCAAGCAGGCTCGCTCCCACACTTTTTTGCCTGTAGCTTGTTGAATCACAGGCAATAAAAAACCGACCCTGAGGTCGGTTTTTTAATGACTACGTCGATTAAGCGGCTTCTTTCAGCGCTTTGACGTGGCCATTCAGACGGCTCTTATGACGAGCAGCCTTGTTCTTGTGGATGATGCCTTTATCGGCCATACGGTCGATAACTGGCACAGCCAGAACGTATGCAGCTTGAGCTTTTTCAGCGTCTTTTGCGTCGATGGCCTTAACTACATTCTTGATGTAGGTACGAACCATGGAACGCAGGCTGGCGTTGTGGCTGCGACGCTTCTCAGCCTGTTTTGCACGTTTTTTGGCGGAAGGTGAGTTGGCCACCGTCGAGCTCCTCGAAAGACTTTTTAGGAAATAGCAAACAAAATAGGCCGCGAATCATGCCGATGAAGACTTGTCTTGTCAAGGGCACTTGAATCGTTCCGCTAAGTGGTAGGTATAAAGAGGCGGGATATTTATTTCCGGCGCTTGACCTGTAAACTCGCGAGCTTTGGCTCTGTGCTGTTGCGGCGCGGAGTATCGCACAAGTAGGCGCATTGTTCGCCTGCTGTTTATCGACAGGCACAAACTCTCTCAATGAATCTGCTCAAATCGTTGGCCGCCGTCAGCTCTATCACGATGCTTTCCCGGATTCTGGGTTTTGTTCGTGACACGCTGATCGCGCGGACATTCGGCGCCGGGATGGCCACGGATGCCTTCTTTATTGCGTTCAAACTGCCCAACCTGCTGCGGCGCATCTTTGCCGAAGGGGCTTTCTCCCAGGCGTTCGTGCCGATCCTGGCCGAATATAAAAGCCAGCAGGGCGAAGAGGCGACGCGTACCTTTATTGCCTATGTATCGGGCCTGTTGACGCTGGTGTTGGCGGTTGTGACTGCACTGGGCATGATCGCTGCGCCCTGGGTGATCTGGGCCACAGCGCCCGGTTTTACCGATACCCCGGAAAAATTCCAGCTCACCTCCGATCTGTTGCGGGTGACCTTTCCTTATATATTGCTGATCTCGCTGTCGTCGCTGGCCGGCGCGATTCTGAATACCTGGAACCGCTTCTCGGTGCCGGCCTTCGTGCCGACTCTGCTCAACGTCAGCATGATCGTGTTTGCGCTGTTCCTCACGCCGTACTTCGATCCACCGGTCATGGCCCTTGGCTGGGCGGTGCTGGTCGGCGGTCTGGCGCAGTTGCTGTATCAGCTGCCGCACCTGAAAAAGATCGGCATGCTCGTGCTGCCACGCCTGAACCTGCGCGACAGCGGCGTGTGGCGGGTGATGAAGCAGATGCTGCCGGCGATTCTCGGCGTGTCGGTCAGTCAGATTTCGCTGATCATCAACACCATTTTCGCCTCGTTTCTGGTCGCAGGTTCGGTGTCGTGGATGTATTACGCCGACCGTTTGATGGAATTGCCGTCGGGTGTGCTGGGCGTGGCGCTCGGCACGATTCTCCTGCCAACGCTGGCCAAGACCTACGCCAGCAAGGATCGCCACGAATACTCGCGGATCCTCGATTGGGGGCTGCGCCTGTGCTTTGTGCTGGTGTTGCCGTGCGCGCTGGCACTGGGGATTCTTGCCGAGCCGCTGACTGTTTCGTTGTTCCAGTACGGTCAGTTCAGTGGCTTTGATGCCGAGATGACCCAGCGCGCGCTGATTGCCTATTCGGTCGGCCTGCTCGGGATTATCGTGATCAAAGTGCTGGCGCCGGGCTTTTATGCGCAACAGAACATTCGCACCCCGGTAAAAATCGCAATTTTCACGCTGGTCTGCACGCAGTTGTTCAACCTGGCACTGATCGGGCCGCTGGCCCACGCCGGCCTTGCCTTGGCGATCAGTGCCGGTGCTTGCCTGAACGCCGGGCTGCTGTTCTACCAACTGCGCAAGCAAAAGATGTATCAACCGCAACCGGGCTGGGGCAAATTCGGCTTCAAGCTGGTCGTTGCGGTGACCGTGATGTCGGCGGTCTTGCTGGCCGGCATGCATTTCATGCCCGCCTGGGATGAGGGCCATATGCTTGAGCGCTTCTTGCGCCTGGGCGCGTTGGTGGTGGCCGGTGTGGTGGCGTATTTCGGTATGTTGCTGCTGCTGGGTTTCCGTCTGCGAGACTTCAATCGCAAGGCCTTGAGCTGAGGTTTCAGCCTTCATGAGCAGGCATGGGCCGGCGGTTTTGTCGGCTCGTTCACTTTGCGTTACGGTGTTGCCTGTCGTCGGCCGTCGGGTGTGGTTATAATCGACCACTTTATGAGCAAGAAGCGCGTTATGCAGCTGGTTCGAGGCCTCCACAACTTGCGCCCCCAGCATCGGGGCTGCGTCGCCACTATTGGCAACTTTGACGGTGTTCACCGTGGTCACCAGGCTATCCTGGCCCGGCTGCGTGAGCGTGCGCTCGAGTTGGGCGTACCCAGCTGCGTGGTGATTTTCGAGCCGCAGCCACGGGAGTTCTTTGCGCCCGATACCGCACCGGCACGTCTGGCGCGGTTGCGCGACAAGCTGCAATTGCTGGCCGCTGAAGGCGTCGACCGGGTGTTGTGCCTGGCTTTCAACCAGCGGCTGAGCAAGCTCAGCGCCAGTGAATTCGTCGATACCATTCTGGTCGATGGCCTTGGCGTGCAGCATCTGGAGGTCGGTGACGATTTCCGTTTCGGTTGCGACCGCCTCGGCGATTTCGATTTTCTGATGCAGGCCGGGCAGGTTCACGGTTTCACCGTCGAAGCGGCGCAAACCGTCGAGCTGGACGGCATTCGCGTCAGCAGCACGCAGGTGCGCAACGCCTTGGCTGCGGCCGATTTTGCCTTGGCCGAACGCTTGCTCGGCCGTCCGTACCGCATCGCCGGTCGCGTGCTGCATGGGCAGAAACTGGCCCGGCAACTGGGCACGCCCACTGCCAACATTCAACTCAAGCGTCGTCGCGTGCCGTTTACCGGGGTGTATCTGGTGAATGTCGACATCGACGGCAAGACCTGGCCCGGCGTCGCCAATATCGGCGTGCGCCCCACGGTGCAAGGAGATGGCAAAGCCCACCTCGAGGTCCATCTGTTAGATTTTGCCGGCGATCTGTATGACCGGCGTTTGACGGTGGTTTTCCACCAAAAGCTGCGTGAAGAGCAGCGCTTCGCCTCTCTGGAGGCATTGAAAACGGCGATCAATGCGGATGTCGCCACCGCCCGTGCACTAGCCGCACCTAGCGCCCATCGCTAATGAAGAGCCTTAAATGACCGACTATAAAGCCACGCTAAACCTTCCGGACACCGCCTTCCCAATGAAGGCCGGCCTGCCACAGCGCGAACCGCAGATCCTGCAGCGCTGGGACAGTATTGGCCTGTACGGAAAGTTGCGCGAGATTGGCAAGGATCGTCCGAAGTTCGTCCTGCACGACGGCCCTCCGTACGCCAACGGCACGATCCACATCGGTCACGCACTGAACAAGATTCTCAAGGACATGATCATCCGCTCGAAAACCCTGTCGGGTTTCGACGCGCCGTACGTCCCGGGCTGGGACTGCCACGGCCTGCCGATCGAGCACAAGGTGGAAGTGACCCACGGCAAGAACCTCGGCGCGGATAAGACCCGCGAGCTGTGCCGTGCCTACGCCACCGAGCAGATCGAAGGGCAGAAGTCCGAGTTCATCCGTCTCGGCGTGCTGGGCGACTTCGCCAACCCGTACAAGACCATGGATTTCAAGAACGAGGCCGGTGAAATCCGCGCCCTCGCCGAAATCGTCAAGGGCGGTTTCGTCTTCAAGGGCCTCAAGCCGGTGAACTGGTGCTTCGATTGCGGTTCGGCTCTGGCTGAAGCGGAAGTCGAGTACGAGAACAAGAAGTCCTCGACCATCGACGTTGCGTTCCCGATCGCCGACGAAGCCAAACTGGCTGCGGCCTTCGGTCTGGCGTCCCTGAGCAAACCTGCTGCGATCGTGATCTGGACCACCACCCCGTGGACCATCCCGGCCAACCAGGCGCTGAACGTGCACCCGGAATTCAACTACGCCCTGGTCGATATCGGCGACAAGCTGCTGGTGCTGGCTGAAGAGCTGGTCGAAGCCTGCCTGGCGCGCTATGGCGTGGAAGGTTCGGTCATCGCCACCACCACCGGTAAAGAGCTGGAGCTCATCAACTTCCGTCACCCGTTCTACGATCGTCTGTCGCCGGTGTACCTGGCTGACTACGTTGAACTGGGCGCAGGCACCGGCGTGGTTCACTCCGCCCCGGCCTACGGCGTGGACGACTTCGTGACCTGCAAGAAATACGGCATGGTCAACGACGACATCCTCAACCCGGTGCAGAGCAACGGCGTGTACGTGCCGTCGCTGGAATTCTTCGGCGGCCAGTTCATCTGGAAGGCCAACCCGGCCATCGTCGAAAAACTGACTGAAGTCGGTGCGCTGATGCATACCACCGTCATCGAACACAGCTACATGCACTGCTGGCGCCACAAGACCCCGCTGATCTACCGCGCTACTGCGCAGTGGTTCATCGGCATGGACAAGGAGCCAACCAGCGGCGACACCCTGCGCGTGCGCTCGCTCAAAGCCATCGAAGACACCAAGTTCGTTCCGGCCTGGGGCCAGGCGCGTCTGCATTCGATGATCGCCAACCGTCCGGACTGGTGCATCTCGCGTCAGCGCAACTGGGGCGTGCCGATCCCGTTCTTCCTCAACAAGGAAAGCGGCGAGCTGCACCCGCGTACCGTCGAGCTGATGGAAGAAGTCGCCAAACGCGTTGAAGTCGAAGGCATCGAAGCCTGGTTCAAACTCGACGCCGCCGAACTGCTGGGCGATGAAGCGCCGCAATACGACAAGATCAGCGACACCCTCGACGTCTGGTTCGACTCCGGCACCACGCACTGGCACGTCCTGCGCGGTTCGCACCCGATGGGCCACGAGAGCGGCCCGCGTGCCGACCTCTACCTGGAAGGTTCCGACCAGCACCGTGGCTGGTTCCACTCGTCGTTGCTGACCGGTTGCGCCATCGACAACCACGCACCGTACCGCGAACTGCTGACGCACGGCTTCACCGTCGACGAGTCCGGCCGCAAGATGTCCAAGTCGCTGAAAAACGTGATTGAGCCGAAGAAGATCAACGATACGCTGGGCGCCGACATCATGCGTCTTTGGGTCGCGTCGACCGACTACTCTGGCGAAATCGCTGTGTCGGATCAGATCCTGACCCGCAGCGCCGATGCCTATCGTCGTATCCGTAACACCGCGCGCTTCCTGCTTTCCAACCTGACCGGTTTCAACCCGGCCACCGACCTGCTGCCGGCCGAAGACATGCTGGCGCTGGATCGCTGGGCGGTGGATCGCACGCTGCTGCTGCAACGCGAGTTGCAAGAGCATTACGGCGAATATCGTTTCTGGAACGTCTACTCGAAGATCCACAACTTCTGCGTGCAGGAGCTGGGCGGTTTCTACCTCGACATCATCAAGGACCGCCAGTACACCACCGGTGCCGACAGCAAGGCCCGGCGCTCGTGCCAGACCGCGCTGTTCCACATCTCCGAGGCGCTGGTGCGCTGGATCGCGCCGATCCTCGCCTTCACTGCCGACGAGCTGTGGCAATACCTGCCGGGCGAGCGTAACGAGTCGGTCATGCTCAACACCTGGTACGAAGGCCTGACCGAGCTGCCGGAAGGCTTCGAGCTGGGTCGCGCCTACTGGGATCGCATCATGGAAGTGAAAGTCGCAGTCAACAAAGAGATGGAAATCCAGCGTGCGGCGAAAGCCGTCGGTGGCAACCTGCAGGCCGAAGTGACGCTGTTTGCCGAAGAGGCGCTGAGCGCCGACCTGGCCAAGCTGAGCAACGAGCTGCGCTTTGTCCTGATCACCTCGACTGCCAGCGTTGCACCATTCGTGCAGGCTCCGGCCGATGCAGTGGCCACCGAAGTCAGCGGTCTGAAACTGAAGATCGTCAAATCGGCGTTCCCGAAATGCGCGCGGTGCTGGCATTGCCGCGAAGACGTCGGCGTGAACCCGGAGCATCCGGAAATCTGCGGTCGTTGCGTCGACAACATCAGCGGTGCTGGCGAGGTTCGTCACTATGCCTGATGCCATTGGCCGTTTCGGACGGCTGAGCTGGCTGTGGTTGAGCCTGCTGGTCCTGGTCATTGACCAGGCCAGCAAGTTCTACTTCGAAAGCAAGCTCGAAATGTTCCAACAGATCGTGATCATTCCCGATCTGTTCAGCTGGACGCTGGCCTACAACACTGGCGCTGCGTTCAGCTTCCTCGCCGACAGCTCCGGCTGGCAGCGCTGGCTGTTTGCGCTGATCGCCATTGTCGTCAGTGCGGTACTGGTGGTCTGGCTCAAGCGTTTGGGTCGCAACGACACCTGGCTGGCCGTCGCCCTGGCACTGGTGCTGGGTGGCGCGCTGGGCAACCTGTATGACCGCATTGCCCTGGGCCATGTGATCGACTTCATTCTGGTGCACTGGCAGAACCGCTGGTATTTCCCGGCGTTCAACATTGCCGACAGCGCGATCACCGTTGGCGCGATCATGCTGGCACTGGACATGTTCAAATCGAAGAAAACCGAAGAGGCTGCTCATGACTGAACCGCAATCGACTGAGCAACGCATCGGCCAGAACACCGAAGTCACCCTGCACTTTGCCTTGCGCCTGGAAAACGGTGACACCGTCGACAGTACCTTCGACAAGGCCCCGGCGACCTTCAAGGTCGGCGATGGCAACCTGCTGCCGGGGTTCGAAGCCGCACTGTTTGGCTTCAAGGCCGGCGACAGGCGCACAGTGACCGTTGAGCCGGAAAACGCTTTCGGACAGCCAAACCCGCAGAACGTGCAGACCATCCCGCGTTCGCAGTTCAACGACATGGAGTTGTCGCCGGGTCTGCTGGTGATCTTCAACGATGCGGCCAATACTGAATTGCCAGGAGTGGTGAAGGAATTCGATGACACGCAAGTGACCGTCGACTTCAACCACCCGCTGGCGGGCAAGACGCTGACCTTTGACGTGGAAATCATTTCCGTCAAAGCGATCTAAAAATGCAGGAGTGAGCTTCTGTGGCGAGGGGATTCATCCCCGCTGGGGTGCGAAGCGCCCCCAGACCAGTCAACGGATTCTGAGATAAGTCCGTTGAAGGTCTGCGACTGCTACGCAGCCGAGCGGGGATGATTCCCCTCGCCACAACAAGCAGGTCTCCACAGTCTGTTTTCCATTGTTTTCGCGCGCAAGACACGAGGCACAGCATGCAAATCAAACTCGCCAACCCCCGTGGCTTCTGCGCCGGTGTGGACCGGGCGATCGAAATCGTCAACCGCGCCCTGGAAGTCTTCGGGCCGCCGATCTATGTGCGTCATGAAGTGGTGCACAACAAGTTCGTCGTCGAAGACCTGCGCAGCCGTGGCGCGATTTTCGTCGAAGAGCTCGATCAGGTGCCCGATGACGTGATCGTCATCTTCAGCGCCCACGGTGTTTCCCAAGCCGTGCGCAACGAAGCTGCAGGTCGTGGCCTGAAAGTCTTCGATGCAACCTGCCCGCTGGTGACCAAGGTGCACATCGAGGTCGCTAAATACAGCCGCGACGGTCGCGAGTGCATCCTGATCGGCCACGCCGGTCACCCGGAAGTTGAAGGCACCATGGGCCAGTACGATGCCAGCAACGGCGGCGCGATCTACCTCGTCGAAGACGAAAAGGACGTGGCCGCATTGCAGGTACGCGATCCGGAAAGACTCGCCTTCGTCACCCAGACAACCTTGTCGATGGACGACACCAGTCGCGTTATCGATGCCCTGCGCACGCGCTTCCCGGCGATCGGTGGCCCGCGCAAGGACGACATCTGCTACGCCACACAAAACCGCCAGGACGCCGTCAAGCAACTGGCCGACGAGTGCGACGTGGTACTGGTGGTCGGCAGCCCGAACAGCTCCAACTCCAATCGCCTGCGCGAATTGGCTGAGCGCATGGCGACTCCGGCGTACCTGATCGACGGTGCCGAGGACCTGCAACAGAGCTGGTTCGACGGCGTCGAGCGTATTGGCATTACCGCTGGCGCCTCGGCACCGGAAGTGCTGGTCCGGGGCGTGATCCAGCAATTGCAGGCCTGGGGCGCGACCGGTGCCGATGAGCTGGCTGGCCGTGAGGAAAACATCACGTTCTCGATGCCGAAAGAGCTGCGCGTCCGTTCGATCTGACGCTTCTGCCTTTGTCGCACAGCGCCTGCTCGGTTTCCTGACTGTTCAGGCGCACGCGACCGGTTGCCGCCAGCACGATCTGCCGCTGGCTGACCGGCTCGCGCGGCGAGCAGACGTGTATTGTCCCCGCCTGAAATCGCCGTCCCGGCATCAGCGGCTGTCCCAGATGACTGAACCGCACGTAGCGGCTCACCCACCAGTTGCCGACAATCGCCACCTTCGCCTCACTGGCGCGTTCAACCAGCAGCGGATTGCTGCTGTCCTCCGGCCCCTTGCCGCTAAGATCCAGAATGATTCGCCAACCCTGACTCCAGTCGCCGTCAATGCCATGGATCACCACACTTTGATTGTGGGTCATAGCCAGGGTGCGAGCGTGGCGGATGCCCTCGAGCAGCGACTGCGCTGCGTGGTCGCGCTGAGTCGCTTGCTTGAGCGCGGCGAACGCCGGGCTGACCAGCAGCAGAACAATTGCGCCAATCGCCAGTCCCATAAGCAGTTCAATCAGGCTGAAACCGTGTTGCGGCATGAAAAATCCCTCCGTGGAATGGTATGAGCAGCGCAATCCGTGCGCCGCGCAGGGCAAATCAGTCGGCGCGTGCCGAGCGAATGTTCTAGCGTGTAAAAGCAGGTATAGCCGACGGCAACGGAGGGCACCGATGGATCTTCGTACAAAAGGTTTCACGCTGGTCGAGTTGCTGGTCGCCATTGCGGTGTTCCTGATACTGATCACGCTGGCGGTGCCGGCCTTTACCCGTACGATCCAGAGCAGCAAGGCAGATACCGAAGTCGGCGACTTGCAGCGGGCAATCAATTTCGCTCGCCTCGAGGCAATCAATCGCGGCGTGACCACGCGTCTGCGTCCGACCGCTGGCGGCAGTGTCTGGACCGGTGAACTGGCGGTCTACGACAGTACTGGCAATCCGGCCAATGTGTTGCGGGTTGTTCCAGCAATGAGCAGTGGCGCGACTCTGACGCTACCCTCAGGAGTGACCGCACTGGATTTCAACAACCTCGGCGGTCTGGCGGCACCGTCGACGGCGGTGGTCATCGGTTACACGCTGGGCACGCAAAGCAGGACGCTGAACGTGTGTTTGAACGGACGCATTCAACTGGGTGGAAATTGCGGATGAGGGCAGGGAGCAAAAACGCACAGGAGGGCATGACGCTGATCGAAGTGCTGGTCGCGTTGCTGATTCTTACCGTCGGGCTGTTGGGCGCAGCGGCGGTGCAGCTCAATGCGCTGAAGTACACCGACAGTTCGCGGATGACCAGTCAGGCCAGTTTCATCGCCTATGACATGATGGATCGCATCCGCGCCAATTCCGGCGCCAACTACACCGTTACGCCGCCGACCTCGGGCAATCTGAGTAATGCGCGGGACCAGGACCTCTACGACTTCACCACCAATATCGCCAACTTCGGCGGCCCGACCGCGACGGGCAGCATCACCCTCAATCAGCGGGTCTACACCATCACCATTACCTGGAGCGATGCGCGCGCGGCGAACGCTGCCAGTGCACAGCGCAGTTTCGTGTTGACCAGCCGGGTGGCGGTCGATCCGGTGGCCACACCATGAAGCGTGCCAGCCGTGGTTTCGGCCTGATCGAATTGCTGATTGCCCTGGCTTTGGGGCTGATCGTCGTGCTCGGCGTGGTACAGATTTTCATCGCCGCAAAAAACACCTACGTCAGCCAGAACAGCGCCGCAGCGATGCAGGAAGATGCGCGCTTCGTCCTCAGCAAAATGATTCAGGAAATCCGGATGGTCGGCATGTTCGGCTGCCTCGGCACCATCGTCGACTCCAGCTCAGCAGGGGATTTCAACACTGCGCAACTCATCCCGATCAGCTGGGATAACGCCAGTCTCAAGCTGACCATGGTCACCGCCGATGTCGGCAGCGGCGGGGGGAACGCCGACCTGGACGGTGATTTCCGATTGTCGCAACAGCGCGGTCGCCTACAGCGGATTGCGCAGCCCGACCACGGGGCAGATCGCGTTCCCGATCCGGCGCCTGATCTACAGCTTCAGCAATAACCAGATCCTCATGGGCACTGGCAGCGGCAATCCGGCGCAGCAAGTGCTGGTGAACAACGTCAGCGCCTTCAACGTCACATTCGGTCTGGCCAGCTCCGCGACCGACGTCGCAGCTTCAACGTACAGCAGCAACCCCGGCGATCCGGCGCGCATCCGCAGCGTGCGCCTGAGCCTGACCCTCACCGACCCGAACAATCGGGTGCGCAATCAAACCTTCAACGTGGTTGCGGCATTGCGCAACCGCTTGCCATGAGGGGGCGGCGATGAGGATTTCCTTGCAACAACGTCAGGCCCAGCGCGGCATGGTCCTGTTGGTGAGCCTGGTGTTTCTGCTGTTGCTCACATTGATCGGTTTGTCCTCGATGCAGAGCGCCAACCTGCAAGAGAAAATGGCCGGCAGCGTAAGCCTGCGCAATCAATCGTTTCAGGCTGCGGAAGCGGCGTTGCGTATCGGCGAAAGTGCGGTGCAGCTGGACAGTTACTCGTTGGCGGTGTGCAGCGGCACGACCCAATGTCTGCCGCCGGCGGAGTCGTCAGTGGTCAGCTCGGCCGGCTTCAATTCGACCTCCGGGGTGACCTGGATCGCCGCCGGTAATGGCTTTTATGGCGTGCAGAACATCGGCACGACCCTGACGGCGGTGAACGTACCAAGTAACACTTCGGCGACGTTGTATCGAGTCACTGCGGTCGGCATCGCCGGCAATTCGCGTAGCGTGGTGGAGAGTGTCTATGCGAAGTATTGAGCGCGGCCTGTCGCTGCTGATCGGCATGCTGCTGAGTTGCTACCTGGCGGCACCGGCCTGGGCTTTCACGCCTTCCGATTCGCCATTGCTGAGCGCGGCTGCGGTGGCGCCAAACGTGATGCTGCTGATCGACGACTCCGGCAGTATGAACAGCATCATTTACGCCGCCGGATTCGACCCGAACGTCAACCGCACTCCCGCCCGGCAGTGCAATGCCTTCCTCGGCTTGTGCTCTGCACTCAACGCGCCGCAGATTACCGGCGACACGGTGTTTCTATCGAGCCTGCCGACTTCCGGGTGCTCGGGAGGCGCCTATGCGTTCTACAACAACAGCGTGGCGCCGTTGTGCCTCAAGCTCCCAGACCCGGTAGGCAACGAGAACACTCGGTATTCCGCCGATTACATTTCCTACATAGTCAGCCTCGCCAACAGCACCGGCACCCGCGACTTCACTACGGGGGCGATTCCCAACGATTACCGGATGAACGTGGCGCGCAACGTTTCCACCGCACTGGTGAGCAGCAACCGCACTTTGCGCATGGGCCTGTCGACATTCAATCCGGCGACCAGCAGCAACCCGGGCAACGGCGGTTTCATCGCTCGCTCAATCACCGATTTGTCACCCGTCGCGGGCAGCGTCACCCAGGCCCAGGCAGACACCAATTACAACGCGCTGATCTCATCGATCAACGGCTTGAACGCCGTGGCCAACACGCCATTGGCCGAGAGCTATTACGAAGTCACGCGCTACATGCGTGGGTTGGCGCCTTACTACAACGGCACGCCGGCGAGCTATACCAGTCCGATTCAATACCGCTGCCAGAAAAACTACGGCGTGGTGATTACCGATGGCTTGCCAACCTATGACCGTACCTTCCCGACCAACGATCCGCTGGGAGGCAGCCGGCTACCGAACTGGGATGGCGTGAATAACGATGGCGACAACCTCAACGGTGACGGTGAAGGCGACACGCTTTATCTGGATGACATCGCCAAATTCGCCTTCGACATCGACATGCGTACGACCGGTACTGACGCAGCAGGCAAGAGCTGGAACGCGGTGGATTTTCCCCGGCAGAACATGAACACCTACACCGTGGGTTTCGCGGCGGATAACGACATGTTGTCCGACGCCGCCAGTTACGGGCAGGGCAGGTACTACCAGGCGACCGACAGCTCCGGGCTCAATGCGGCGTTATCGTCGGCATTGAGCGATATCACTTCCAAGGCCGGCTCCGGTGGTGCCGGTGTTGCCAGCAGCAGTACGTTGACCAGTGGCAGCAGTTTTTACCAGTCAACCTACGATCCCAAGGATTGGCGCGGCACGATCAGGTCGTTCGGCTTTACCTCGACTGGCACGGTAAATACCTCGGCGGCGCAATGGTCGACCGACACCACCATCGTGCCCTCTGCCACAGCGCCGACTTTCCAGTCATGGAACACCTTGAGCAACACGCCCATTGCTCTGGCATTCGGCAACTTTTCCCCAGCCCAGCAGAACACGCTGAATCAGGGCCTGCCCACCGGTATCAGCGGTACTGAACTGGTGGAGTGGAGCAAGGGGACCAACAAGGCCGGGCTCAAAGTGCGCACTGCGCTGCTGGGCGACATCATCAATTCGCCGCTGGTGCTCGCGTCGCCTTCAGACAAGACCGCATCCGATCTGACGGGTGACAGCAGTTACACCAACTACCTGACGACCAAGGCTGCGAACATGAACACCAGTCTGGTGGTGAACGCCAACGACGGTTTCGTCAACGTGATCAATTCGACGAACGGCACCCGCCGTTATGCCTATATGCCCTCCAGCGTGCTGCCTTTCCTGCGACTGATCGCGGACACCAACTACATCAACGGCGTCAGCCACAAATTTCTGGTGGATGGTCAGGTCGGCGTGTTCGATGCGCAGGCCGGTACCACCTGGAAAACCCTGGCCATTGGCGGAACGGGGGCCGGCGGCAAAACCTTCTATGGGCTGCAACTGTTCGATGCCTCGGCAGGTAACGTGATCAGGGCACTGTGGGAAGTCAGTGCGCCGGCCACGGCCAACACGGCGAATGCTTTCAATGATCTGGGTTACGCCTACGCGCGTCCGGAAGTGGCACGCTTGGCCAATGGTCGCTGGGCGACATTCATCGCCAATGGTTACGGCAGCAATTCGGGGGTTGCAGCGTTGTATGTGCTGGATGCGCTGGATGGTTCGCTGATCAGGAAAATCGTCATCGACAGCACGGAAACCGGCAACGGTCTGTCTTCGGTAAAACTCAGGGTCAATTCCTCGAACGTGGTGCAGGCTGCCTACGCTGGTGACCTGAAGGGGCGTATGTGGAAATTCGACTTGAGCGCACCCGGGGCAGAAAACTGGGGCGTGGCGTTTGCCGGCAAGCCTTTGTTTACAGCCCCGGGTGGGGCAACGCAGCCGATCACTGCGCAACCGCTGCTGGCGGATAACCCACAGGGCGGCAAGCAGGTGTTTTTCGGCACCGGCAAGTTCAACGAAACCGCCGACAAGACCAACAAGGATCTGCAGGCGTTCTATTCGATCTGGGATGCGGAAGGAGGCTCAGGGCAAATCACCGTTAGCAGCTTGCAGGCACAGGCGATTACCGGCTCGTTCTCCGGCAGTTCCGGGCAGTTTCTGACCACCAGCCAGAATGAAACGACGTATCCGGCAGAGAAAGGCTGGTATCTGCCGCTGGTGTATAACAACGTGCAGACCGGTGAACGCGTGATCAATCAGGCCAGTATTGTATTGGGGCGAGTTGTTTTCACCACTGCCAGCGTCGATACCACCGACCCTTGTTCGAGTTTTGGTACGGGCCGACTGGTCGAACTCGATGCGTTCAACGGTAAGATGCTCAACTACGCCGTGATCGACACCACCGGTGACCGTTTGGTCGACAGCAACGATACGATATCCAGTGGCGTGATTTTTACCGGCGGCATTCCGACCCTGAACTTCATCTCCGCTAACGGCGAGCGCAAGGGCACGACTGACACCAGCGGCGCGGTCACGGTCATTGTGGAAAAAGGTGGCGGCGGCAGCCGTCGTATCATGTGGCGACAAATCCAGTAAGCGAGAATTTGAGGCATGCGCAGAACCAGCCGAGGTTTTACCCTGATCGAGATCATGATCGTCATCGCGATTATCGGGATCATCCTCACCATCAGTATCCCCAGCTACAACGAATACGTGAGGAAGGGCCGTCGCGCCGAAGTGGTCTCGCTGCTCTCGGAGCAGGCGCAGACCCTCGAACGCTTCTACACCCGCAACAATGTCTACACCGGCGTCACCGGACTGAGCCCGGGCAATGATTTCTACACCATCACCCCGACGCTGACCGACCAGACCTTTGTGCTGACCGCGGTGCGTAAAACCGGCTCGGCCATGGCCACCGACAAATGCGGGGATTTCACCCTGACCAATACCGGCGTGCGAAGCATGAACAACGCGACCACCGGAGTGACCGCCAAGGATTGCTGGGGCCGCTGACGCATTCTTTTTCGGGCGCCTTTTGCGCCCACTGTCTTTTTTACGGTTGGATCAAACATGACCAGGCAACAGCAAGTGGTGATTGTCGGCGGCGGGGTGATTGGCCTGCTCACTGCCTACAATCTCGCCTCCGAAGTGCGCAGCGTGGTGCTGCTGGATCGCTCGAATGTCGGCCAGGAATCGTCCTGGGCTGGCGGCGGCATCGTCTCGCCGTTATACCCGTGGCGCTACAGTCCGGCAGTCACCGCGCTGGCGCATTGGTCGCAGGATTTTTATCCACAGCTCGGCGAGCGGTTGTTTGCCGACACTGGGGTTGATCCTGAGGTGCACACCACTGGTCTGTATTGGCTGGATCTGGACGATGAAGCCGCAGCCCTGGCCTGGGCCGCGCGGGAAAATCGGCCGCTGCGGGCTGTGGATATCTCGGCGGCACATGACGCGGTGCCGGTGCTCGGCAGCGGTTTCAGCCGAGCGATCTACATGGCCGAAGTCGCCAACGTGCGCAATCCACGGCTGGTCAAATCGCTGAAAGCCGCGCTGCTGGCGCTGCCGAACGTGACGATTCACGAGCAATGCGAAGTCAGTGGTTTCGTCCGCGAGGGCGAGCGCGTGGTCGGCGTGCAGACTCCGACGGGCGCGATCAACGGCGATCAGATTGTGCTGACGGCGGGGGCGTGGAGCGGCGATCTGCTCAAGACGCTGAACCTGACGCTGCCGGTCGAACCGGTCAAAGGCCAGATGATTCTCTACAAGTGCGCGGCTGATTTCCTGCCGAGCATGGTGCTGGCCAAGGGACGTTATGCGATCCCGCGTCGCGACGGTCACATTCTGATCGGCAGCACGCTGGAGCACGAAGGTTACGACAAGACCCCGACCGATGTAGCGCTGCAAAGCCTCAAGGCCTCGGCGATCGAATTGCTGCCGGCGTTGGCGGATGCCGAGGTAGTCGGGCACTGGGCCGGGCTGCGGCCGGGGTCGCCGGAAGGGGTTCCCTTTATTGGCCGGGTGCCGGGGTTCGAGGGGTTGTGGCTGAACTGCGGGCATTACCGCAACGGGCTGGTGCTGGCGCCGGCATCGTGTCAGTTGTTTGCCGATGTGATGTTGGGGCGAGCGCCGATTATTGATCCGGCGCCGTATGCGCCTGAGGGCCGGATTTAGTCAGAGGCTGGTAGACCGCCTTCGCGAGCAGGCTCGCTCCCACAGGAATACTCATTCCAAATGTGGGAGCGAGCCTGCTCGCGAAGGGGCCTTCAATCCAGTCCCAATTTCTTCAGCCGATAACGCATCGACCTGAACGACAGACTCAACCGCTGCGCCGCCGCCGTGCGGTTCCAGCGGGTTTCCTCCAGCGCCTGCAAAATCAGCTTCCTCTCGACGCTCTCCAGATAATCCTCGAGATTGTCGATCTGCGTCAGATCGGCCATCGCCCCGTCCGCCGTGCAATTGCCTTCGCTCAAACGCAGATCCTGCGCTTCGATCGTGCGGTTTTCACACAAGGTGTGCGCGCGTTCGAGAACATTCTCCAGTTCGCGCACGTTGCCGGGAAAGCGATAGTTCTTCAGCGCCTCCAGCGCTTGCGGGTGCAGGCGCGCTTCGGGTTGTCCGGTGTCTTTGGCCAGGCGCTTGAGCACGTGCATGGCAAGCGCCTCGATGTCGTCGCGGCGTTCGCGCAGGGACGGCACGCGCAGTTCGATGACGTTGAGCCGGTAATACAGATCCTGGCGGAAGCGTTCGGCCGAAACTTCGGCTTCAAGGTCTTTGTGCGTGGCGCAAAGGATACGCACGTCGACCACCGTTTCCTGCTGGCCGCCGACGCTGCGCACGGCTTTTTCCTGAATTGCCCGCAGCAGTTTCACTTGCATCGACAGTGGCAGATCGGCGACTTCATCGAGAAACAGAGTGCCGCCATGGGCCGCCTGGAATAGCCCCGGCTTGTCTTCGACGGCACCGGTGAAGCTGCCTTTGCGGTGGCCGAAAAATTCGCTTTCCATCAGTTCCGACGGAATTGCCCCGCAGTTCACCGGCACAAACGGCTGGCTGGCGCGCGGGCCTTGTTCGTGAATCAGACGCGCGACCAGTTCTTTGCCGCTGCCGGATTCACCACTGATGTACACCGGCGCCTGACTGCGTGCGAGCTTGTCGATCTGCTTGCGCAGATTGGCCATCGGCGGCGAATCGCCCAGCAAGCGTCGCTCGATTGCCGTGCTCAAGCCGCCCGCTGTCGGCAGGCGCAGCGCCGAGCTGACCAGTTCGCGCAGGCGCGGCAGCTCCACCGGTTTGGTGAGGAAATCGAACGCCCCGGCCTTCAATGCATTGATGGCCGTTTCCAGGCTTCCGTACGCAGTGATCATCGCCACCGGCAGGTTTGGATCGCGTTGCTGAATGTGTTGCACCAGCTCCAGCCCGGTGCCGTCGGGCAGGCGCATGTCGGTCAGGCACAGGTCAAAGTGCTCGCGCTGCAACAGCGCCTGAGCCTCGCCCAGATTGCGTGCGCTGAAGGTCTCGAGTTTCATCCGTCCCAGGGTGATTTCCAGGAGCTCGCGGATATCCGGTTCGTCGTCGACGATTAGAATTTTTGCCGTGGGCTTGTATTCAACTTTGTTTCCGTCCGTGAGCAAAAGTGATGCAAAAGCAGCCGCCGCCTTGGCGTGATTTGAAGTCTAGGCGTGCCTGGTTGCTTTCGCACAGCTCACGGGACAGATAAAGGCCAAGACCGGTGCCCTGACTGCTCGTAGTGAAGAACGGCTCAAACAGATGCGCCTGTTCATCGGCCGACACGCCGGGGCCGTTGTCCTGCACTTCGAGCACTGCCAATTGGCTGTCGGGGTCGACGAACAGTGCCAGCCAGACGTCGGCCTGCTCGTGCAGTTGGGCACTGTGACGCCAGGCGTTGCGGATCAGATTGTCGAGAATCTGCCGCAGCTGGTTGGGGTCCATCAGTGTGGTGAAATCGCCGGAATTGATTCGCAGATGAATGTGCTGGCGTTCGGTGGCCTGCTCGCGGGTTTCGCCGACGAAGTCTTCCAGCCACGGCTTGAGGTCCAGCCGTTGCGGCGCGCTTTGCTGGCGGCGGGACAGTTGCAGGACGTTTTCGATGACTCGGTTCATGCGCTGGGAGTGGTCTTGAATAATCTGCGTCAGACGTCGATCTGCGCTATCGAGTTCCTCGGACTCGGCCAACAGCTGCGCGGCATGACTGATCGCGCCCAGTGGATTGCGAATTTCATGGGAGATGCCGGCGGTCAAACGCCCGAGCGCAGCGAGCTTGAGTTGCTGGGCTTGTTGGGTGATTTGCGCCAGGTCTTCGAGAAACACCAGTGTCTGCTGGTTCGGACTCTGCTCGAGAGCGATGAAGCTGGGTTGCAGCTCAAGGCCATTGCCGGGGATTTTCAGGCTCTGCGGGCGCAAGGTCGGGTTGTTGCGCCACAGTTGCAGGCGCTCGACGAGTGCTGGCGAATATTCGTCGATCAAATGACCTTGCAGGTGACTATGGCCGAGCAGACTCTGCGCACTGTAATTGGCCAGTTGCACCCGGCGTTGTTCGTCGAGTACCAGAATGCCGGTGCGCATGCGTTGCAAGATCAACGCATTCAACGCCTCCAGGCTGACCACCTCGCTGGCGCGCTGTTCGGCCAGGGTCTCGCTGACTTCGAGGCGGCGGATCAACCCTTGCACCAGCAGCGAGGCGGCAAAGCACAGCGCACCGAGGGTGCCAGCTTGCAAGTAGGCGTTTGCGCTCAAGGGGCGGCTGAGCCCCAGCAGAAAGCTCAGGCCGACAATGCCGATCGCCGCAATGGCGGCAATCAGCAGGCCGATGCGTCGGCGTAGCAGGGTGTTGCTGATTGCCACCGAGACCACCAGCAGATTGCCCAGCGCACTGGCCACGCCGCCCGCCGCGTAGAACAGGCCGCACAACAGCAGCACGTCGACGAAGGCCAGGGTGAACAACTGCGCCGGGCGCCGGGTGTTTTCGAGGAACACCACCAACAGCATATTGATGATCAGGTACAGCCAGCTGCCACCGCGCAGCAGATCGTCGTTGGCCGACGTCAGCAGGCGGTTGTCCATGTTGCTGGAGATCAGCAACACCAGAGTGATGCCGACACTTAAACGGTAGAGGTGATAAAGGCGCAGCAGACGCTGCGCCTGTTTCTGGTCGGCGTTGACGGCCTCAGCGACCACTGGCGCCCGGGCCTTGCTCGAGATGAGCCTGGCTGCAATACCACAGTTGCTGGTTGCCCAGCGCGCGGTCGCGCGGCAGGTGCACGCCGCAGTGGGCGCAACGCACCATCGGCGGCGCGTCCCGTTCGCGCGGCGATCGGGCGGACGAGGCGGGGGCCTTGAATTTGCGCCAGAGCCAGATGGCGGCGAAGATCAGGGCAATCCAGAACAATAAACGAAGCATGATGAGCGGCTTTTCGACTGATGATCCGGCAGTTTAGCCAAGGACCCGATCAGCGCACAGCCTATTAAAGCGCGGCAATAAAAAAGGGAGATCCGCGGATCTCCCTTTTTTCGTACAGCCGGTGTGATCAGTCGAACACGCCGAAGGTCATGTAGCTGAACCACGAGCGGTCGGTGTCGCTGGATTCCGGTTCTGGCTCTTCGATCACGTCGCCGTTCTCGTCTTTAGGCTTGAGCTCGTTCGGGATCGCATCTTTCGCGTCCTGGAACTGCTTCTGCACGTCCTGGTTGGCGCGGGTTTCGCCCGGCGGCAGCGGTGGACGCGATTCGATCAGGCCCAAAGTCGCTTTGCTCAGGAACGAACGGTTGTCAGCTTCGGCTACGCGTGGCACGAACTGGCCATCCTCCAGGCTCGGGTGGTCCGGGTAGTTGAGCTTCAGGGTTTCCAGGCTGGTGGCCGCCAGATCGTCGAGGTGCAGACGCTGGTAGGCTTCAGTCATCACCGCCAGGCCGTCGCCGACCGATGGGGTTTCCTGGAAGTTCTCCACGACGTACTTGCCACGGTTGGCAGCGGCTACATAAGCCTGACGGGTCAGGTAGTAGTCAGCGACGTGGATTTCGTAGGCGGCCAACAGGTTGCGCAGATAGATCATGCGCTGCTTGGCGTCCGGCGCGTAGCGGCTGTTCGGGTAGCGGCTGGTCAGCTGCGCGAACTCGTTGTACGAGTCGCGGGCGGCGCCCGGGTCACGCTTGGTCATGTCAAGCGGCAGGAAGCGCGCCAGCAGGCCGACGTCCTGGTCGAACGAAGTCAGACCCTTGAGGTAGTACGCGTAATCCACGTTCGGATGCTGCGGATGCAAACGAATGAAACGCTCGGCGGCAGACTTTGCAGCTTCCGGCTCGGCGTTCTTGTAGTTGGCGTAGATCAACTCCAGCTGAGCCTGATCGGCGTAGCGACCGAACGGATAACGCGACTCCAGAGCCTTCAGCTTGGCTGTGGCGCTGGTGTAGCTGTTGTTGTCCAGGTCAGTCTGAGCCTGCTGATACAGCTCGGCTTCGCTGAGGTTTTCGTCTACGACTTCCTTCGATGAGCAAGCAGCGGTCAATGCGAGGATGGCGATCAGCAGCAGGTGTTTCACTTGCATGGCGGCTTGCGTCCCTATGACGGCCGCTGTCTTGGGCGGGGCCGTCCTGTTATGATGAGCGCCCCGTTGAAAAGCCTCGGGGCAAAAGACGCCGTATTTAACCACAAGCGCGCAGCCGAAACCAAAGGCTGTGCCGACGCCCAGTCCGAGCATGTCCGATAAAATTGAACTTCGCGCAGAGGTGCCGTCCGAATTGGGCGGCCAACGCCTCGATCAAGTCGCCGCCCAACTCTTCGCTGAGCACTCACGCTCGCGCCTTTCCGCCTGGATCAAAGAAGGTCGCCTGACTGTGGACGGGGCGGTGATCCGCCCGCGCGACATTGTGCATGGCGGTGCCGTCCTTGAGCTGACTGCCGAGCAGGAAGCCCAGTGGCGAGTGGATCGCCCAGGACATCGAGCTCGACATCGTCTATGAAGACGACGACATCCTGGTGATCAACAAGCCTGCGGGCCTGGTGGTGCACCCGGCCGCCGGTCACGCCGATGGCACCCTGCTCAACGCTTTGTTGCACCATGTGCCGGACATCATCAATGTCCCGCGCGCCGGTATCGTGCATCGTCTGGACAAGGACACCACCGGTCTGATGGTGGTGGCCAAGACCATTCAGGCGCAGACCAAACTGGTTGCGCAATTGCAGAGCCGCAGTGTCAGCCGCATCTATGAGTGCATCGTCATTGGCGTGGTCACCGCCGGTGGCAAGATCAACGCGCCGATCGGTCGTCACGGCCAGCAACGCCAGCGCATGGCAGTGATGGAAGGCGGCAAGCCTGCCGTCAGCCACTACCGCGTGCTCGAACGTTTCCGTTCGCACACCCACGTGCGGGTGAAACTGGAAACCGGTCGGACCCACCAGATCCGCGTGCACATGGCGCACATCAACTTCCCGTTGGTCGGCGATCCGGCGTACGGCGGGCGTTTCCGCATTCCGCCTGCGGCCAACCCGACCATGGTGGAATCGCTCAAGCACTTCCCGCGTCAGGCGCTGCACGCGCGCTTCCTTGAACTCGATCACCCGACGAGCGGTGAGCGCATGAGCTGGGAATCGCCGCTGCCGGAAGATTTCGTCTGGCTGCTGACCCTGCTCAAGCAGGATCGCGAGGCCTTCGTCGGATGAACTGGCTGACGCCGGACTGGCCTGCGCCGGCCAGCGTCAGGGCCTGTGTCACCACCCGCGAGGGTGGTGTCAGCGAGGCGCCGTTCGACAGCCTGAATCTGGGCGATCATGTCGATGATCGTCCGCAGGACGTCGCTGAGAACCGTCGACGCTTGACCGATCACTTCTCCATACAGCCTGCCTGGTTGCAGCAAGTGCACGGGATCACCGTTGCCCATGCTGATCCGGGCGTCGTTGCGACTGCAGATGCCAGTTGGACGGCAGCGCCGGGTATTGCCTGCGCGGCGATGACGGCAGACTGTTTGCCGGCATTGTTCTGCGATCGTGCCGGCACGCGTGTCGCGGCCGCTCATGCCGGTTGGCGGGGTCTGGCGGCGGGCGTGCTTGAGGCAACTCTCGACAGCCTCGATGTTCCTGCTGACGAGGTACTGGTCTGGCTCGGCCCGGCCATTGGCCCCAAAGCCTTTGAAGTCGGTCCGGAAGTACGGGAAGTCTTCATCAATCAACTGCCTGAAGCAGCAGAAGCGTTCGTACCGAGCAACAATGCCGGCAAGTTCATGGCTGATATCTATCTGCTGGCGCGCCTGCGTCTGGCTGAACGGGGTGTCACGGCTGTTTATGGTGGCGGTTTCTGCACCGTGACCGATCCGCGCTTCTTCTCCTATCGCCGTGCGTCGCGCACCGGTCGTTTCGCCTCCCTTGTTTGGCTCACCCGCTAAACTCTCTGATCTGCATCAACTCTCCGACGCTTGAATCTCCCAGAATCGACCGCATCTACAGTGGTATCTGGCAGGTTTCTTTATTCAGGATGGTTTCTTAGGTCCGGCCTGCTCAAAAGGAAGGTGACCCATGCGTATTGACCGTTTAACCAGCAAATTACAGTTGGCCCTGTCCGACGCCCAGTCGTTGGCGGTTGGCCACGATCATCCGGCCATCGAGCCGGCGCACTTGATGCAGGCCATGCTTGAACAGCAGGGCGGTTCGATCAAGCCGTTGCTGATGCAAGTAGGCTTCGACGTCAACAGCTTGCGTAAAGAGCTGACCAAAGAGCTCGATCAACTACCGAAAATCCAGAACCCGACCGGCGACGTCAACATGTCGCAGGATCTGGCGCGTCTGCTCAATCAGGCTGACCGTCTCGCTCAGCAGAAGGGCGACCAGTTCATTTCCAGCGAACTGGTGCTGCTCGCCGCGATGGACGAGAACAGCAAGCTCGGCAAGTTGCTGCTCGGCCAAGGCGTGAGCAAGAAAGCCTTGGAAAACGCGATCAACAACCTGCGTGGTGGCGAAGCGGTAAATGACGCCAACCACGAAGAGTCGCGGCAGGCGCTGGACAAGTACACCGTCGACCTGACCAAGCGCGCCGAAGAAGGCAAGCTTGATCCGGTGATCGGCCGTGACGACGAGATCCGCCGCACCATTCAGGTTCTGCAACGCCGCACCAAGAACAACCCGGTGCTGATCGGTGAACCGGGCGTGGGTAAAACCGCGATCGCCGAAGGGCTGGCGCAGCGCATCATCAACGGCGAAGTGCCGGACGGCCTTAAAGGCAAGCGCCTGCTGTCGCTGGACATGGGCGCGCTGATTGCCGGCGCCAAGTATCGCGGTGAGTTCGAAGAGCGCCTGAAATCGTTGCTCAACGAACTGTCGAAGCAGGAAGGGCAGATCATTCTGTTCATCGACGAACTGCACACCATGGTCGGCGCTGGTAAGGGCGAAGGCTCGATGGATGCCGGCAACATGCTCAAGCCTGCGCTGGCTCGCGGCGAGTTGCACTGCGTCGGCGCGACCACGCTCAACGAGTACCGCCAATATATAGAGAAGGACGCGGCGCTCGAGCGGCGTTTCCAGAAAGTCCTGGTGGACGAGCCGAGCGAGGAAGACACCATCGCAATCCTGCGTGGCCTTAAAGAGCGTTACGAGGTTCACCACAAGGTGGCGATCACCGATGGCGCGATCATCGCTGCGGCCAAGCTCAGCCATCGCTACATCACGGATCGACAGCTGCCGGACAAGGCCATCGACCTGATCGACGAGGCTGCCAGCCGTATCCGCATGGAGATCGACTCCAAACCGGAAGTACTCGATCGTCTGGAGCGGCGCCTGATTCAGCTGAAGGTGGAATCCCAGGCGCTGAAGAAAGAAAGCGACGACGCGGCGAAGAAACGCCTGGAAAAACTCCAGGAAGAAATCGAGCGTCACGAGCGTGAGTATTCCGATCTGGAGGAAATCTGGAACTCGGAGAAAGCCGAGGTGCAGGGTTCTGCGCAGATTCAGCAGAAGATCGAACAGTCGCGCCAGGAACTGGAAGCCGCGCGGCGCAAAGGCGACCTGAATCGCATGGCCGAGTTGCAATACGGGGTGATCCCCGATCTGGAACGCAGCCTGCAAATGGTCGACCAGCACGGCAAGAGCGAAAATCAGTTGCTGCGCAGCAAGGTGACTGAAGAAGAGATTGCCGAAGTCGTGTCGAAGTGGACCGGCATCCCGGTGTCGAAAATGCTCGAAGGCGAGCGCGACAAGCTGATGAAAATGGAGAGCCTGTTGCACAAACGGGTAATCGGTCAGGAAGAAGCGGTCGTGGCTGTGGCCAATGCCGTGCGGCGTTCCCGCGCCGGACTGTCCGACCCGAATCGTCCGAGCGGCTCGTTCATGTTCCTCGGCCCGACCGGTGTCGGTAAAACCGAGCTGTGCAAGGCGCTGGCCGAATTCCTTTTCGATACTGAAGAGGCGATGGTGCGGATCGACATGTCCGAGTTCATGGAGAAACATTCCGTGGCTCGTCTGATCGGTGCGCCACCAGGCTACGTCGGCTATGAAGAGGGCGGTTACCTGACCGAAGCGGTGCGTCGCAAGCCGTACTCGGTGATCCTCATGGACGAAGTCGAGAAGGCGCACCCGGATGTGTTCAACATCCTCCTGCAAGTGCTTGAGGATGGCCGTCTGACCGACAGTCACGGGCGTACGGTGGACTTCCGCAACACGGTGATCGTGATGACGTCCAACCTCGGGTCGATGCAGATCCAGGAACTGGTCGGTGATCGTGAGGCGCAGCGTGCTGCTGTGATGGACGCGCTGACCTCGCACTTCCGTCCTGAGTTCATCAACCGCGTTGACGAAGTGGTGATCTTCGAGCCGCTGGCGCGGGATCAGATCGCCGGCATTACCGAGATCCAGTTGGGCCGCCTGCGCAGCCGCCTGGCCGAGCGCGAGCTGAAGCTGGAGCTGAGCGCGGAGGCGATGGACAAGCTGATCGCCGTCGGTTACGACCCGGTGTATGGCGCACGTCCTTTGAAACGGGCGATCCAGCGCTGGATCGAAAACCCGCTGGCGCAGTTGATCCTGTCGGGTCATTTCATGCCGGGCGACACCGCCACCGGCAAGGTCGAGAACGACGAAATCGTTTTCGGCTAAGCCTCAGCGGCAATGAAACCGGGAAGGCCTCGCATTGCGAGGCCTTTTTTTCGCCAGGCTGTTGAACTCAAAGGAAAAGGCTTGTAAAGTGCGCCCCGCAGTCAGTCACCGGCAGCGTTTCAACCCACCGGGTTGGAATCTGAAATAAGTTGCAAATCATTAACTTGAAAGCAATTTAGGGGGTTGACAGAGGTGTTCTAGGTTGTAGAATAGCGCGCCTCAGACACACGAACGCAGCGATGCGAACGGGTGGCGAGATGCAACAAAGCTTCACCGTTGTAAATTGAAATGTGTAGTTCCGTGATAGCTCAGTCGGTAGAGCAAATGACTGTTAATCATTGGGTCCCAGGTTCGAGTCCTGGTCACGGAGCCAATTTCAAACCGGGGTATAGCGCAGTCCGGTAGCGCGCCTGCTTTGGGAGCAGGATGTCAGGAGTTCGAATCCCCTTACCCCGACCATATTTGGGTCGTTAGCTCAGTTGGTAGAGCAGTTGGCTTTTAACCAATTGGTCGTAGGTTCGAATCCCACACGACCCACCATTTTTGAAACCAGTTTGCGCTGGGATCGAATCTTAAGATCAGAGGCCAAAAGCGCTGATCGAAGAAGGCGATCTTTGAAAGGTCGCCTTTTTTTTACCGGGGTATAGCGCAGTCCGGTAGCGCGCCTGCTTTGGGAGCAGGATGTCAGGAGTTCGAATCCCCTTACCCCGACCATATTGAAAATCCTCGTATCGAAAGATGCGGGGATTTTTTTTGCCTGCTGAAAGGCGAATCCCTTCAAGTCGTCATACAACCTGCCGATAGCCCGCTAACACGAGGGGACTGCCAACGCTTCGCCCCTTGATCTGGCCATTACAAGAATAAGGGCGTTCGTCATGTTGCTTCGTCAGTTGAATATTGCTCCCCGGGCTGCCCCGGGATTTGCCCTGATCGCGGTGTTGGTGGCCTTGCTCGGCGTGTTTGCGCTGGGGCAGATGTCGAGCATTCGCGACAGTGAGGTGGCGGTGGAGAACCGCTGGTTGCCGAGCATTCGTGGCGGCGACGAGATCCGCGAGCTGATGTTGCGCATCCGTACCATCTCCCTGCGCATGGCGCTCGATCAGGATCCGGCCAATATCGCCACCTATCGCGGCCAGATGGACACCCGCGACAAGGAACTGAGCGAGAAAATCGCCGCCTACGACAAACTGGTCGACACTGCCGAAGGTCAGCAGCTGTATGACCAGTTCAAGAAAACCTTCGCCGCCTATCGCACCGGCATCGCCCAGTCATTCACCCTTGCCGAGCAAGGCAAGCGTGACGAGTTGACCAAATTGTTGCTGGTTGACATGAAGACCGTGGTCGACGGCTCCGGCAAGCAACTCAACGATCTCGCCGATCTGTTCGCCCGCCAGGTCGCCGCCGAAAGCGAGAAGTCCGCCGCGCATTATGAAACCTCGCGGACCATCGTCAGCCTGTTCATTGGTCTGGCAGCGCTGGCCACGGTGGCGCTGGCGATGTTGCTTACGCGCAGTATCGTGCGCCCGCTGAGCAGCGCTGTGGATGCCGCTGAAAGTGTCGCCAAGGGCGATCTCACGCGGCCGATCGAAACCCATGGCAACGACGAAGTCAGCCGCTTGCTCAAGGCCTTGGCGACGATGCAACAGAACCTGCGCGAGACGCTGCAAGGTATCAGCGGCTCAGCCACACAACTGGCCACCGCCGCTGACGAACTGAGCGCCGTCACCGTCGACAGCACCCAAGGCCTGCAAGAGCAGAACAACGAAATCGAACAAGCTGCCACTGCGGTCAACGAGATGACCGCTGCGGTGGAGGAGGTCGCGCGCAACGCGGTGTCGACGTCCGATGCCACGCGCCAGTCCAGTCAATCAGCGCAATTGGGCCAGGAGCGCGTCAGCGAAACCGCCAGTGCGATCAACGCCCTGGCCAGTGATGTACAGAACACCGGCGAACTGGTGCAGTCGCTGGCCAATCAATCGCAAGACATCGGCAAGGTTCTGGACGTGATTCGCGCAATCGCTGAGCAGACCAATCTGCTGGCGCTCAACGCTGCCATCGAGGCAGCACGTGCGGGCGAAAGCGGTCGCGGCTTTGCGGTGGTAGCCGATGAGGTGCGCGCGCTGGCGTATCGCACCCAGCAATCGACGCAGGAAATCGAACAGATGGTGCAAGGCATGCGCAGCGGTTCGAGCCAGGCGCTGGAGTCAATGCAGGCCAGCGCATCTCGTGCGGCGAGTACGCTGGTTCTCGCAGAGCGGGCAGGTGAGGCGTTGGTGACGATCACGGCGTCGGTGCACGAGATTCACGAGCGCAACCTGGTGATCGCCAGCGCTGCCGAGGAGCAGGCGCAAGTGGCGCGGGAAGTGGATCGCAATCTGGTGAACATTCGCGACCTGTCGGTGCGTTCGGCTGCGGGTGCTGACCAGACCAGCGCGTCGAGCCATGAGCTTTCGCAACTGGCCAATGCGCTACAGGGCATGGTGCGACGCTTTCAGCTCTGATGAACAGAGATCAATTGCAGGCCTTCGCCTGCTGATTTGCGCACAACACGAAACAATGTGGGAGCGAGCCTGCTCGCGAAGGGGCCGGATCATTCAACGACAGTGTTGACAGACCCACCGCTTTCGCGAGCAGGCTCGCTCCCACAGGTTGGCGCTTTAGTGCAGTTTCAGACGCGGTTCGGTGCCACGACCAATCTTGCTCCCCAGCATCAACATCGCTGTGCGGAACGGCCCGTACAGCGCCATCTGGTGCATACGGTACAGCGACACATAGAACATCCGCGCCAGCCAGCCTTCGAGCATGACGCTGCCGGTCAGGTTACCCATCAAGTTACCCACAGCAGAAAAACGCGACAGTGAAATCAGCGAGCCGTAGTCGGTGTATTTGTACTCCGGCAGGGTCTTGCCTTCGATGCGCAATTTCAGCGACTTGGCCAGCAGCGACGCCTGTTGGTGTGCCGCTTGTGCCCGTGGCGGCACGTTGCGATCGGTGCCCGGTTGCGGGCAGGCCGCGCAGTCGCCGAAGGCAAAGATGTTTTCGTCGCGAGTGGTTTGCAGAGTCGGCAGCACTTGCAGCTGATTGATGCGGTTGGTCTCCAGACCGTCGATGTCCTTGAGGAAACCCGGTGCGCGAATGCCGGCAGCCCAGACCTTCAGGCTGGCCTTGATCTCGTTGCCATCGGCGGTGATCAGGCTGTCGGCAGTCACTTCGCTGACTGCTGCGTTGGTCATCACATTGACCCCGAGCTTCTCCAGGGTCTTGTGCACCGGCCCGCTGATGCGCTCCGGCAGGGCAGGCAGCACCCGTGGGCCGGCTTCGATCAGCGTGATGTGCATGTTTTCCGGTTTGATCCGGTCCAGACCATACGCGGCCAATTCATGGGCGGCGTTGTGCAACTCTGCCGCCAGTTCGACGCCAGTGGCGCCAGCGCCGACGATGGCCACGCTGATCTGCTCGACCACGTCGGTCTGCCCGGCGTGGGCGCGCAGATAATGGTTGAGCAATTGCTGGTGGAAGCGCTCAGCCTGTTTGCGCGTATCAAGGAACAGACAATGCTGCGCCGCGCCCTGGGTGCCGAAATCGTTGGTGGTGCTGCCGACGCTGATCACCAGCGAGTCATAAGCCACTTCACGCGCCGGCACCAGCTCGACGCCGTTTTCGTCATAGGTCGCGGCCAACTGGATTTTCTTCTGCGCGCGATCGAGCCCGCTCATGCGCCCGAGCTGGAACTCGAAGTGGTTCCATTTCGCCTGCGCGACATAGTTGAGTTCGTCTTCGGAGGAGTTCAGGGAACCGGCGGCCACTTCGTGCAGCAGCGGCTTCCAGATGTGGGTCAGGTTCGCGTCGACCAGCATCACGCTGGCCGTGCCGCGCTTGCCCAGAGTCTTACCCAGGCGGGTAGCCAACTCCAGACCGCCGGCGCCGCCGCCGACAATGACAATACGATGGGACATAGGGATAACTCGCAAGGTTTTTAAAGGAAATCGGTGCGGTTACCCGAGGGAGCGCAAGGCAGCTCATAACGTCAGGTAACTGATAAATCGGCTCAACAGGCCCAGACCAATGGTCACTGCCAGCACCAGCACCAGGAGCATCCACGGCCGGAAAGGCCGGCGCTCGACACGGTGTTGGGACAATTGCAGGTACTCTTCGACATGCTTTTGGTCTTCGGGGTTCAGGCGGCTGGTCATATTTGCCTCGTCAGGTAGACGTTACTGAATGAGCACAGGCTACAGCGGTTTTCAGCCCGGATTGAACGCAGCGTAGCCGCTGTCCGGAACCGGTTCGACGCACACGCTATCGTCGAGGCGAATGATGCCGCTTTGTAACACCCGGGCGGTGATCCCGCCATGCCCGCGCACGGCTTGAAACGTGCCCGGGCCGAGATTGTTCTGCAAGCGTGCGCAGGGCTGACACCAGCCAGTGGTTTCGAGTATCGCTTGCCCGATGCGAAAGCGCCGCCCCTTCAGGCTAAACAAATTGATTCCGCTTATAACGAGATTGCGCCGCAGATCTTCAGGCCGGACCGGCTCGTCATCGGGACGGCCCATCAATGCATTGATCACCGCCAAGTGCTCCCACTGGATCAGCGTCACCTGTCGCGCATTGCGAATGCCCGGGCGGGCGTGGTCGCCGGTGAGCCCGGCTTCCAGCCGCGCCTCGACCGCGTCCAGCTCAAGCATCGGCCCACGGGATTCTGGACGCACACCGATCCAGCGCACACGACCGGTTTGCGGAACCTCGGCGATCAACTGCTGCAGCGGCGTCACAGGCTGATACCCACGTCGAACACAATGCTGCGGCCGAGGTTGCTGCGCAGAAAGTCCGGTGCGTCGGGGTGGGCGAACAACACGCGGGCGAATGTCGGGCCGACCAGCGACAGCGAGCGCCAGCCCTGACGCAGATATTCGGTCGGTGGCGGGAAATGACTGTTGAGATCGAGCACTTCGCGCTTGAGGCTGGCGAAGGCGATGATGTCCAGTTCACCCAGATCCATGCCGCGTTCCTTGTAGTTGTGCGCCTTCTTGCGCAGGGTTGGCGCCAGGCGCAGGAGAAATTCATTGGCCGGGATGCGCTTAGGTTTGGCTTCGCGGCGCACCAGTTGGCTCAGGGAAAACGCGCTGCGCCGACGCTGCAATTCGTCGCGCCATTCATCATTGAGACGGCGGCCCTCATCGAGGACGAAAAAAACTTCGAAATTGGCATCGCGAAACAACACGTCCGGCGGCTCACCGGCCGGGGCGAATTCGTCGGCGCGGTAGGGGATGTTCAGACCTTGCAGCAGGCGCTGGCAGACCCAACGCTCACGCTCCCATTTGCGGGCATTGGACAGGAACGCGTTGGCTTGCTCGGCCGCGATGGTCAGCAGGCGTAAATAATCTGAATCATCCATAAGCCCAAGCTTAGCGTCCAAATGCGACAAGCAGATAGCTTTGCATCGGCTCAGACATAAACGTCGCGCGATTGCGCCCTTGTAGGAGCTGCCGAAGGCTGCGATCTTTTGCTTTTATAAACAAGATCAAAAGATCGCAGCCTTCGGCAGCTCCTACAAAAAAGCGTGTCGAGTAGCAGGTGAGGGAATCATGATCGGTGCCGAACTGCTTTCAACGGCAAGCCTGACACTCGGCTGGCTGATTTATCTGCCGGCGCTGCTCTGGGCGATCATGCGTGCGCCATGGGTCGAGCTGTTCAGCGACAGTCGCCGGCAGCACTTGCTGTTCGGCACGGTGTTCGCGCTGTTTCTGCTGTGGCTGGTGCGCAGGGATTTCGACACCGGCGTGTCGTATCACTTCATCGGCATGACCGCGGTGACGCTGCTGCTCGATTGGCCGCTGGCGATTGTCGGCGGGCTGGTTGCGCAGATTGGCCTGGTGTTGTTGGGGCGACAGGATCTCGCAGCGGTCGGCGTCAATGGCGCGTTGCTGATTCTGCTGCCAGTGCTGATCACCGAATGCGTGGCGATTCTGGTCGAGCGTGCGCAGCCACGAAATCCGTTCGTTTACATCTTCTGTTCCGGTTTCTTCGCCGCCGCGTTGTCCGGCCTGTTGTGCCTGATCCTCAGCCTGACGCTGCTGTGGTACGACGGCCTCTTCGCCATGCCGGAATGGCTGGAAGATTTCGTCGGCTACCTGTGGTTGCTGCTGTTTCCCGAGGCTTTTATCAACGGCATGGTCGTCAGTGCATTGGTGGTGTTCTGCCCGGAATGGCTGGAGACCTTCAACCGCACCCGCTACCTTTCGGCGCCGTGGAAGGACGACGATCCGAAGTCTTGATCCACATCAAACCGGCCAGGCAGCAGAGATTTCATGCTCGCGCAAATTCCTTCAGGAGCAGTGGCATGGGCGTTTACGAATGGGCGCGGCAGGAAACCCGGCAGAGTCTGGAACTGGCGCAGGAGGTGGGCTTTGACCCGGGCCTGAGTTTGCGCGCCCTGCTCAGCGCCGTGGTGCAGCAGAGCAAGGCAGTGCGCAATGCCGAAGACTTGGCCGACGAGTTGCGCTTTCTCGCAGAGAACCTCGACGACAGTCAGGACTACGGCTTCATGCGGCCCTGAGGGCTCAGTGACGCGGATCGAAATCGCCGGAAAACAGCTCGTCCTCGGCATCCGGGGCGACCGGAATCTTGTGTTCTTCCGAGGCCCAGGCGCCGAGGTCGATCAGTTTGCAGCGGTCGGAGCAGAACGGACGGAATTTGTTCGCCGGGGTGAATTCGACGGGGGCGCCGCAGGTCGGGCATTCAACGGTTGGAATCTGGCTCATGCTTGGCCTCCGGATAAAGTCAGATAAAAGTGATGCAGACGCTCGACCTCGCTGTGCAGCCAGGCAACGTCGCGATCGTTGACGATCACATCGTCGGCACGGCTCACGCGGTCTTCACGGCTCGATTGCGCCTTGAGGATCGCCTGCACCTGCGCTTCGCTGGTCTGGTCACGCTGCAAGGTGCGTTCAATCTGCAGTTGTTGCGGCGCATCGATGACCAGAATGCGCTGGGTCATCGCGTATTGCCCGGACTCGATCAGCAACGGTGAAACCAGAATCGCGTAAGGCGATTTTGCCTGCGCCAGATGATGAGCGATTTCTTCGCCGATCAACGGATGCAACAGCGCCTCTAGCCAACGTCGCTGTTCGGGGTCTTCAAAAATCAGTTTGCGCAGGGCGGCGCGGTCCAGTGTGCCGTCGGCCTGCAACACGCCGGAACCGAAATGCTCGGCGATTTTCGCCAGCGCTGGACGCCCCGGCTCGACTACCCAGCGCGCCGCATGATCGGCATCCACCACATGCACACCGAGATCGATGAAGTGCTGCGCCGCCGCACTTTTGCCGCTGCCGATGCCGCCGGTCAGGCCGAGGATCCAGGGTTTTTCCACAGGGGTATTCATTTCAAACCGACAGACTGCCAATAGAAGTCGGTTATTTGACCACCCCAGAGCAAGGCAATCCAGCCGGCAATCGCCAGAAAGGGTCCGAAGGGGATCGGCGTCGAGGTTTCCTGGGCGCGCAGACGCAGCATGACAACGCCCAAAATCGCCCCCACCAGGGAAGATAGAAGAATCGTCAGCGGCAGAATCTGCCAGCCACCCCATGCGCCGAGCAAGGCCAACAGCTTGAAATCGCCATGGCCGATACCGTCCTTGCCGGTGAGCAGTTTGAACAGCCAGAACACCGACCACAGCGCCAGATAACCCGCGACCGCGCCCCACAACGCATCGGGCAACGCCACGAACACGCCGAAGCTGTTGACGATCAGCCCCAGCCACAGCAGCGGCAGCACCAGCACATCGGGCAGCAGTTGATGTTCGCAGTCGATCAGACTCATCGCCAGCAAGCCCCACGTCAGCAAGATCAGCAGACCTGCCGGCCAACCGAAGCCGAGATGCCAGGCAATGAATGCCGAGAGGACGCCGCAGGCCAGTTCGGTCAGCGGGTAACGTTTGCTGATCGGCGCCGAGCAGGCCGAGCAGCGACCGCGCAGCAGCAGATAACTGAGCAGCGGAATATTTTCCCACGGGCGGATCCGGTGTCCGCAATGCGGGCAAGCGGAGTGCGGCAGCATCAGGTTGTAAGTCGGCACAGGCGTTTCAGTGGGCAGGCCGAGCACATCTTGGGCCTGCTGGCGCCAGTCGCGCTCGAGCATCTTCGGCAGGCGCCAGACCACTACGTTGAGGAAGCTGCCGACCACCAGCCCGAGCAGCAGCGCGCTGACCACAAAGGCCAGCGGATACACGGCAAACAGTTCGTCGATAGGCATGTCAGATCGCTGAGCCGAGCTGGAAGATCGGCAGGTACATGGCCACCACCAGTCCACCGACGATGACCCCCAGCACCACCATGATGAACGGCTCCATCAGGCTGGTGAGGTTGTCGACCATGTTATCGACTTCCGCTTCATAAAAACCGGCGACCTTGTCGAGCATGTCATCCAGCGCGCCCGATTCCTCGCCGATGGCGGTCATCTGCACCGCCATGTTGGGAAACACACCGGTGCTGCGCATGGAGAAATTCAGTTGCATGCCGGTCGAGACGTCCTGCCGCACCCGCAACACCGCGCGCTTGAACACCACATTGCCGGTGGCACCGGCGACCGAATCCAGCGCTTCCACCAGCGGCACACCGGCTGCGAATGTGGTCGACAGGGTGCGGGCAAAACGTGCGACGGCGGACTTGTACGTCAAGGTGCCCACCAGCGGCAGCTTCAGCAGCCAGGCATCGCGCCGGTCGCGCAGGGCCTGCGAAGTCTTCAACGCGTGGCGAGTGCCGAAAAACACCGCCACCAGCGCAAAAAGAATCGCCCACCACCACTGCTGCATGAACTCCGACAGGCTGATGATCATCAGGGTGAAGCCCGGCAGTTCGGCGCCGAACCCGGAGAATACCGACTGGAACTGCGGCACCACTTTGACCAGCAGAATGCCGGTCACCACCGCCGCCACCAGCACCACCGCAGTAGGGTAAGTCATGGCCTTCTTGATCTTGGCCTTGAGCGCTTCGCTTTTTTCCTTATAGGTCGCGACCCGTTCGAGCAAAGTGTCGAGGGCACCGGACTGTTCGCCGGCGTCGACCAGGTTGCAGTACAACTCGTCGAAGTATTGCGGCTTCTTGCGCAGGGCCGTGGCGAAGCTGTTACCGGCCGCAACTTCCTGTTTGACCTCATCGACCAGTTTGCGCATGGCCGGGTTTTCGAAGCCTTCGCCGATGATGTCGAAGGACTGCAACAGCGGTACACCGGCCTTCATCATCGTTGCCATCTGCCGGGTGAACAGGGCGATGTCCTGCGGTTTGATGCGTTTGCCGAAGGTCAGCAGGGACGCGGATTTCTTGCGCACCTTGCCCGGGTTGATCCCCTGTTTGCGCAGTTGCGCCTTGATCAGTGCGGGGTTCTGTCCGCTCAACTCGCCGCTGACTTTACTGCCTTTGCGGTCCGTGCCTTCCCAAGCGTAAATGCTGACTTTCGCTGCCTTGACCGCCATGTTCAATCCTTGGTGACCCGGTTGATTTCCTCAAGGCTGGTGATGCCTTGCATCGCCTTGTGCAGCCCGGAAGTGCGCAGATCGGCGAAGCCGTCGCGGCGCATCTGAATATCGATTTCCAGCGAATTGCCTTCGGCCATGATCAACCGTTGCAGGTCCGGTGTGTTCTTTACCACTTCATAAATCCCCACGCGTCCTTTGTAACCGCCGTTGCAGTGATCGCAACCGACCGGCTCGTAGATCGTGAAATGACCGATGCGTTCCTCGGGGAAGCCTTCCTTGAGCAAGGTCTCGTGCGGGATTTCCAGCGGCCGCTTGCAGTGCGCGCACAATTTGCGCGCCAGCCGCTGGGCGATGATCAGGCTGACCGAGGTGGCAATGTTGAAACCGGGAATGCCCATGTTGTGCAGGCGCGTGAGGGTTTCCGCCGCGCTGTTGGTGTGCAGGGTCGACAGCACCAGGTGGCCGGTCTGCGCAGCCTTTATCGCGATCTCGGCGGTTTCCAGGTCGCGGATCTCGCCGACCATGATCACGTCCGGGTCCTGACGCAGAAACGAGCGCAGCGCCTGGGCAAAGTCCAGCCCTTGGCGGGGATTGACGTTGACCTGGTTGATGCCTTCCATGTTGATTTCCACCGGGTCTTCGGCGGTGGAAATGTTGATGTCGACGGTGTTGAGGATGTTCAGCCCGGTGTACAGCGACACGGTTTTACCGGAGCCGGTGGGGCCGGTGACCAGAATCATCCCTTGCGGCTGTTTCAGCGCGGCCAGGTACAAGGCCTTTTGTTCGGCCTCGTAGCCCAGCGCATCGATGCCCATCTGCGCACTGGACGGGTCGAGAATCCGGATCACCACTTTTTCGCCCCACAGGGTCGGCAAGGTGTTGACGCGAAAATCGATGGATTTGCTTTTCGACAGGCGCATCTTGATCCGCCCGTCCTGGGGTTTGCGGCGTTCCGAAATATCCAGACTGGCCATGACTTTCAAACGTGCGGCAATACGCCCGGCCAGCTGAATCGGCGGCTTGGCCACCTCGCGCAGCATGCCGTCGGTGCGCATGCGCACCCGGTAATTTTTTTCGTACGGCTCGAAATGCAGGTCGGACGAGCCGCTCTTGATCGCATCGAGCAGCATTTTGTGCACAAAACGTACGACCGGGGCGTCGTCAGCATCGAGGCCGCCGATCACGTCCTGTTTGTTGTCATCAATGGACTCGACGTCGAGGCCGTCGAGATCGACATCGGCCATTTCCTCCAGGCCCGAGGCATGGCTGTCGAAGAACTTGTCGATGGCGTCGCTGAGTTTGTCGTCCTCGACCAGAATCGCTTCGGTGCTCAGGCCGGTGCTGAACTGGATGTCGCTGATCGCCTGCTGATTGCTCGGGTCGGAAAGGCCCACGAACAGTTTGTTGCCGCGCCGCCACAAGGGCAGGGCGCAATGCTGACGAACCAGTTTTTCACTGACCAGGCCCTTGGGCTGAGTCTCTTTGTCGAGGCAATGCAGATCGAGCAGGGCCATGCCGAAATGTTCCGAGGCGATCTCGGCAATTTGCCGGCTGTTGACCAGTTTGTTGTGCACCAGGTAATTGACCAGCGACACGCGATTGCGCTGGGCCTGCGCCCAGGATTGCCGGGCACTTGTTTCCGTGAGCAGTTCGGCCTGGACCAATTGCTTGGCCAGACCGCTCAGAGCGATGTCATTCATGGGGATTCCGCACGCTTGCCGTTCATGACTTATAGCCTAGTCAAGTGACAGCGCCAAACACGGCCGGTGCAGGTGACAAAAAGTGTCAGATAGTGCGGTTGCGGGTTGTAGGAAACGGCGCAGGCGATTGCGCGCGCCCAGCAGGCGGGGCCTGAAAGGCGTTGGCATGGGCTGTGCTGAGCCTTGTTCAGATCATGAGATTTCGACTCATGCATGGAGCGTGTCTATGAAAAAACAACAAGGTTTCACATTGATCGAGCTGCTGATCGTTGTGGCGATCATCGGCATTCTGGCGACTATCGCCCTGCCGCAGTATTCGAAGTATCAGGCGCGGTCGAAGGTGACCGCTGGGATTGCGGAAGCATCAGCTCTTAAGGTCAATTTTGAAGACGTGATCAATGCCGGATCGACTGACCCGAGCATTACCAACGTGAACGGCGGCACAGCGGCCACGCAGAATTGCACGTTGGCGGCCTCCGGAAAAGTCGCCGATGGGACGGGTACTATTACTTGTACGCTGCTCAACGCTCCAGCGCCTGTTCTCGGCCAGACCGTAACGCTGACACGCAGTCCTACCACTGGCTGGACCTGTAAGTTCTCCGGCTCGAAAGAATATACAACTACGAGCTGCCCGGGCGTTTGACACGCACCTGCAACTTAAAAAGCTCCGCAATTGCGGAGCTTTTTATTACGCAACGGTTTTTAAAAGCTCCAATAATTTCAGCAGCTTATGAACTTTCCAAAAAACCGCAACTTGCATGTGATTTTCACGCACGTCATGCATTTTGCATGAAAATGAAAATCAGCGTTTTTCATAACTGTTTGTTTTTAAACGATTTTATGCGGTCGAAAAAGTTGGCACAGCGTTCGCAATATCTCCGGTAACCCTGCTGACAAGCGTTACAGCAGACTTCCAGTAAAAACAGGAGTTACTCGTATGAAGAAGTTCGCTATCACTGCCGCTGCTACCGCTCTGACCCTGACCATGGCTGGTGGCGCTTTCGCCCAGTCCGCTCAGGCTACCCAGTCGCCAATGGTTCTGGCTGCCGGTGAAGTTACCAAGGCTAAAGAAGCTACTTCCGACACTTGGATCACCACCAAAGTGAAAGGCGATCTGGTTACCGAAAAAGGTATTCCAGGCACCGACATCAAAGTCGAAACCAACAAAGGTGTAGTTTCCCTGTCTTCTGACGTAGCAGTAACAGACGCTCAGAAAGCTACCGCTGTCGCGATCACCAAAAAGATCAAAGGCGTTAAAGCAGTTTCTGCTGACGGCCTGAAAGCCGAGTAAGGCAAGACTTCTCGCCTGAACCGGGAGAAGACGCGACAGACGGGCCGAGCAATACGTCTGCCGCAACTTTAGAGTTCATGCGAACGGTCACACGGATGTGACCATTACAGGCCCCGGCACTTGTGTCGGGGCCTGTTCTATTTGGAGAATCAAAAGATCGCAGCCTTCGGCAGCTCCTACAGGGAAATGCATTCCAAATGTAGGAGCTGCCGAAGGCTGCGATCTTTTGCTCTTCTCAGTTACCGCGTTTGCTGTTGATCTGCCGCAGGCGATTGCCTTCGAAGCGCAGGTACTGGTACATGCCGTTGTTTGGTCCGTAGGTCCATTCCTCGACCTGAAACTCTTCGCGGCGATTGGCACTGCGCTTGTAGCCGAGCACATCGCGACTGACCGGCTCACCACATTTTTGCAGCACTTCGCTGGCGCGGTCGCCGAGGCTGATCAATTGGCTGCCGCAGCGCAATGTATCCGACGCCGACGCATGGCCGGCGGCGCACGTCAGAGCAAGCACAGCCAGCCAGTTACGCACGGTCATTCGGCATCCAGGTGCATTTGCGTCACCACGCGGCCGTCGCTTTCGGCCTCGCCGAGGTTGGCGTCGATGAAGTACACGCGGTCATCCTCGAGCTTGCCCTTGTCGACCAGGTAATCCTTGATGGTGCTGGCGCGGTCCTGGCCCAACTGGCGCAACAGCACCTCGCTGCCACTCCAGAATGCGATCACGCCCTGGCGCATTTTCGCCGTGCGTTCTTCTTTGCCGAGGTCTTTCCATTCTGCCGGTGGCTGGGTTTTCAAGCGGGTGCGGTAGATGCCTTCGAGCAACGCGCCTTTCTCGCTTTCGGGCACTTGCAACAGCGAGGCCTGGGCCGGGACTTTGTCGCCACGGCGCTGGAGCATCTTGTAGTAGTTGTACTGATATTCGCGTTCCAGACGTTGCTCGGCCAGCAGTGGCCCATCGCTGCTCTTCGCGGCCGTGCCTTCGATTTCCAGGCGCAGCGCCGGACGTTCCTTGAGTGCCTGCGACAGTTTCACCAGCGCCGCTTCGGCGTCTTTGCTCAGATCGCTGGAGCCCGGCGCGAAGGACACCGTGCCGAGGTCTTCGGAGCCGCCGCCACTGACCAGCCCGCCGATCATTTTGAACGGTGCGGCGGCCGCTTTGACGATCAAATTGCGCAGGGTTTGCCAGACGATCGGCATCACGCTGAACTGTGGATTATTCAGGTCGCCGGTCACCGGCAATTCGATGGAGATCTTGCCGTCGACGTCCTTGAGCAGGGCGATCGCCAGTTTCAGCGGCAGACTCACTGCATCAGGGCTGTCGACCTTCTCGCCCAGTTGCAGCTGCTCGACGACGACTTTGTTCTCGGCTTTCAGCTGGCCTTTGGTGATCAGGTAGTGCAGATCAAGGTTGAGCCGGCCCTTGCGGATGCGATAGCCGGCGAATTTGCCGGAGTAGGGCGTCAGGGTCGTCAGTTCGACGCGCTTGAAGCTGGTGGCGATGTCGAGGCTGGCCATCGGGTCGAACGGATTGACCGCACCCTTGATGGTCACCGGCGCATAACGGTCGACCTTGCCTTTGATATCGACGCTGGCCGGCTTCGCCTGACGACTGTCAATGGTGCCGATCTGACCGTTGAGCTGCTGCACGGCGGTGGCGAAATTCGGCGTCAGGCTGAAGTCGGCGAAGTTGGCCGAGCCGTCGTTGATCGCAATCGCGCCGATGTGAATACCCAGCGGTTTGTCCTTTCCTGCCGGTTTGGCTGCGGTGCTTTTTGCTCCGCTGTCGGCCGGTTGCGGGATCAGCAGGTCGTCGACGTTGGTGGTGCGATCGTCGTTGATCATGAAGCGTACATAGGGCTGCAACAGGTTGACCTTGTCGATCGACAGGCTGTCGCCGTGCTGATAGTTGATGCCGTCGACCACTACTTGCTGCCATTTGAGAAAATCGCGGGTCTTGAGCGTATCGAGGGTGTGCAGTTGATCGATCTGCGCGCGGCCGGTGACGCTGAGGGCCAGTGGTTCGGTGCTTTTCAGGTTGACCTTGAGGTCACTGCCGAGCATGCCGCTGCGCAGTTCCAGGCGAATGAACGGGTTGATATAGGACTGCGCGACACGCAGGTCGACGTCCTGGGTTTTCACGTTGAGCTGCGCGTTGACCGGGGCCAGATTGACCGTGCCGTCGGCGCTGATCTTGCCTTGCTTGCCCAGGCCGCTGTCGAGCTTGAGCTTGAAAGGCGAGCCGTTGAGGCTGTCGAAATCCTGCAGATCGACGTTCAGCGGGGTGATGTCCAGCGCTACTGCCGGTTGCGCCGAGCGGTCGGCGAGATGGACCGTGTAGTTGCGCAGTTGCACATCCTTGACCAGCACCTGCCATGGCTTGCTCGGCGCGCTTGGCTCAGGTTTCGGCGAGTCGGCGGCGGCCGGTGTATCCGCCGGTTCGGCAGCGGCTTTGGCAGCCGGTTTCGACGGTTGGCTGGCGAACAGCTTCTGCCAATCCAACTGGCCGTCGGCTTCCAGCGCCGCCCAGGTTTCCAGTTTGTTGCTGCGGATCTTGCCGACCACCACTTGCTGCTTGGCCAGGTCCAGCGAGGTTTCGCTGACGTCGAGGCGTTCGAGCCCGGCCAGCGGACGTCCGTCCGGAGCCTTGATGGCGAACGGCGCAATGCTCACCGCGACGTTGTTCAGCAGCAGTTCGGTCTGTTTCGACAGGTTGAGTTTGTACTCGGTGCTGAGGCTGACCACGCCGTTTTCCAGCACTAGCGGCACGGCGTCGCGCACGTAGGGCCAGAAGGATTTCATCTGGCCATCGGTGACTTTCAGGGTGCCTTCGGAGGTGAACGGGATCAGGCTGAAATTGCCGGTCCAGTCGATCCGCCCGCCAGCGGGGCCGATGGCGACGAGGGTCATGTCGGCGCTGTCCTCGGGCAGGGTACTGAGGTTTTTCAGCTCGAAACTGAGGTCGTCGTAAAGAAATTCGATCGGCTCGCTGGGCCGCATATCCTCGAAATGCACCACGCCGCCGGCCAGTTTGATGTTGTCGATACGCAGCGGGAATGGCTTGGCGTCGGGATCGGCGGGTGTCGGCTCGCTCGGCGGCACGTTGAACAGGCCGAGCAGGTTGAGCTTGCCGTCCTTGGCGAAGAGGATTTCGCTTTTGGGTTTGTCCAGTTCGATGTCGGACAGATGCAGCGCTTTGGTCCACAGGCTGTCGATTTGCAGGTTGGCATAGAGGCGATCGAAGCCGACCTGCTCCTTGCCCGGCTCGCCGATCACCAGCCCCCACAGGGTGACCTCAAGGCTGAAGGGGTTGAGTTCGATGCGCTGCAGATGCGCCGGCATCGTCGCGTAGTTCGCCAGTTGCTGGTTGGCCACGCGCAAGGCAATGCCCGGCAGGATCAAAAACCCCAGCAGGCTGTAGAGGGCCAGGGCTGTCAGCAGTGCGCCAATCGCGCGAATCAATCCTTTGGGCATGTGCGGCTTCATCTGTCTGAATCGGAGTGCCTTGGAGTATGGCACGCGATTCTGGTTCCGAAGTGCTTGATGTGGGACAGGATTGTTCAGAAATTTCTGTAGGAATAGATCTCCCCGGTGGGAGCGAGCCTGCTCGCGAATGCGCTGGTTCAGTGAAAAACAAGTCGACTGACACTGCGCTTTCGCCAGCAGGCTCGCTCCCACAGGGAAATGAAATCGCTCATGCCGGAGGGATCACAGCTGCAAAATCAGTGTCTTCAACGGTGGCTGCTGGTCCCGCGAGGGGAAGTCCGCACCCGGGGTCATCACGCTCCATTCGCGCACCGGGCGACCGGCCTTTTCGGCGCAGCGCAGCACTTGTTCGCGCCAGTCGTCCATGCTGACTTTCGCCAGGTTGTTGCAGCAGATCAGTACGCCGTTGTCGGCGGTGGCCAGCAGCGCGGGTTTGAGCAGGCTCTGATAATCGCGTAGCAGGTCGACGGTGCCGAATGCGCTTTTGGCCCACGCCGGCGGATCGAGCAGGACCAGATCGTATTGGCGCTGTTCGAGGCGCTGATAGCTCGGCAGCTTCTGCCCGCGCCGCACGCTGATCGGCAGGCCAGCGAGCTGGCGGATCGCCGGGAAGTAATCGGACTGAATGAATTGCATCGGCGGCAGTTGCGGGTTGAGCAAACCATTCTCGCGACCGACCGCCAGGTTGCCCTCGGCAAAATCGAGGTTGCACACCTCACGTGCACCGCCGGCCGCTGCACTGAGGCCAACACCACAGGTGTAAGCGAACAGGTTGAGCACGCTTTTGCCTTGCGCGTGATCCTTGACCCAGCCACGGGTGTTGCGCAGGTCGAGGAACAGTAGCGGATCCTGTCCGGCATGACGCCCGCGCACGCGGTAGTTCAGGCCCCATTCATGACCGACCAGATCCGCCAGTGCGGCGTCATCGGCTTTATAGACGCTGTCCTCGCGATCAATCCGCGAGTTGCCACGGGAGCGGTCGTTGTAGACCAGCAGGCTGTCGAAGCCCAGGGTCTGGTTGACCATGGCGTGCAGTTGCAGCAGGTCGTCACGTTCGAGCGTCTGGTGAAAACTCTGCACCAGCAGTTGCGGGCCGTAGCGGTCGATGGTCAGGCCGCCGGCGCCTTCCTGGCTGCCGTGGAACAGCCGATAGCAATCGGTGCCCTGGCTGTGCAGCGCAGCGAGCAGGTCCTGGCGTTGATCGAGGGCGGCGCGCAGCGCCTGATTCAAGGAAGACATGCGGGCGCCTTGCTGAGGGGAATTGGGGCGCGGGAGTTTAACAGTTTGCCGGGGGATCGCGTGATGGCCCTTCGCGAGCGAGCTCGCTGCCACATGTGCAATGCGATCACCTGTGGCAGCGAGCCTGCTCGCGAAGCTATTGATTCAAACGTTTATCAACGAGGTCCTGCACCACACTCGGATCTGCCAGGGTCGAAGTATCGCCAAGGCTGTCGAGCTCATTGCAGGCAATCTTGCGCAGAATCCGCCGCATGATCTTGCCCGAACGGGTCTTGGGCAATGCCGGCGCCCACTGGATCAGGTCAGGTTTGGCGAAGCTGCCGATCTCCTTGCTGACATGCGCCAGCAGGTCTTTCTTCAGCTCTTCGTTGGCCTCGGTGCCGTTCATTGGCGTCACGAATGCGTAGATGCCCTGGCCTTTGACGTCGTGGGGATAACCGACCACGGCGGCTTCGGCGATGCTGTCGTGCAGCACCAGGGCGCTCTCCACTTCGGCGGTGCCGATGCGGTGGCCGGAGACGTTGATCACATCGTCGATGCGTCCGGTAATCCAGTAATCGCCGTCCTCGTCACGGCGGGCGCCGTCGCCGGTGAAGTAATAGCCGGGGTAGGGCTTGAAGTAGGTGTCGATCATCCGCTGCGGATCGCCGTAGACGCTGCGAATCTGCGCCGGCCAGCTGGATTTGATCGCCAGCACGCCGCTGCCGGCGCCTTTGATTTCCTTGCCGGCTTCGTCAAGCAATACCGGTTGCACGCCGAACATCGGTTGCGTCGCGCAGCCGGGTTTGATCCGTTGGGCGCTGACCAGCGGGCTGAGCATGATGCCGCCGGTTTCGGTCTGCCACCAGGTGTCGACGATCGGGCAGCGCTGTTCACCGACAGCATTGAAATACCATTCCCACGCTTCCGGGTTGATCGGCTCACCGACGCTGCCGAGCAATCTGAGGCTGGCGCGCGAAGTTTCCTTCAATGGTCCGGCGCCTTCGCGCATCAGCGCGCGCAGGGCGGTGGGCGCGGTGTAGAAAATGTTGACCTTGTGCTTGTCGATGACCTGCCAGAAGCGCGAACTGCTCGGGTAGCTCGGCACGCCTTCGAACATCAGTGTGGTCGCACCGTTGGCCAGCGGCCCGTAGACGATGTAACTGTGGCCGGTGACCCAGCCGACGTCGGCGGTGCACCAGAACACTTCGCCGTCGCGGTAGTCGAGCACATATTTGAAGGTCATCGCCGCTTGCAGCAGATAGCCGCCGGTAGTGTGCAGCACGCCTTTGGGTTTGCCGGTGCTGCCGGAGGTGTAGAGGATGAACAGCGGATCTTCGGCGTCCATCGGTTCCGGCGGGCAGTCATCGCTGACCTCGCGCACGGCCTGGTGATACCAAAGGTCACGGCCTTCGACCCAATCGACTTGGCCCTGAGTGCGCTCGACGACCACCACGGTGCTGACGTTCGGGCAGCTTTGCAGGGCTTTGTCGACGTTGTTTTTCAGTGGCACGAAGCGGCCGCCACGTACGCCCTCATCGGCGGTGATCACGGTACGGCAGTCGGCGTCGAGAATTCGATCACGCAGGGAATCCGGGGAAAATCCGCCGAACACCACCGAATGAATCGCGCCGATTCGCGCGCAGGCGAGCATGGCGTAGGCGGCTTCGGGGATCATCGGCATGTAGATGCACACCCGGTCGCCTTTCTTTACGCCACGGCTTTTCAGCACGTTGGCCAAACGGCAGACGTGGTGATGGAGTTTGTTGTAAGTGATCTGCGCCGACTCGGCAGGATCGTCGCCTTCCCAGAGCAGGGCGGTCTGCTCGCCGCGTTGCTTGAGGTGACGGTCGATGCAGTTGTAGCTGACGTTGAGCTTGCCGCCGGCAAACCAGGCGGCTTCTCCGGTTTTCAGGTCATAGCGCTGAACGGTCTGCCACGGCGTGCTCCAATCGAGAAAACGCGTGGCCTGCTCGGCCCAGAAGGCACTGGGGTGTTCAATCGATTCGCGGTACAGGCGCCGATACTCGTCCTGGCTCAACTGAGCGGCCTGGCGCACGGCATCGGCTTTGGGGAACGTGCTGATATCGAACATGACGGTTCCTTATTCTTGTGGTGCGACACGAATAAAGATGCGCCGAGCGCTGCACAGGTTCAAGTCATGCGCCAAAACAACTGCGGGAGCGAGCCTGCTCGCGAAGGCGGAATGTCAGTCAACGAAGGTGTTGAATGAAGAACCGCTTTCGCGAGAAGGCTCGCTCCCACAGGGGAACAGCGTTGTGCCCGAAGGCTTTTATCAGCCGCGATGGCGCCCGCGGAAGTAGTTGATCAGGCCTTGAGTCGAGGCATCGTCAGCCACGGTCTCGTCGCTGCCGACCAGGCGGTTGTAGACGCCTTTGCCCAATTCCTTGCCCAGTTCCACACCCCACTGGTCGAAGGCGTTGATGCCCCAGACCACGCTTTGCACGAACACTTTGTGCTCATACATCGCCACCAGGGCGCCAAGGCGACGCGGGCTGATGCGTTCCACCACCAAGGTGTTGCTCGGGCGATTGCCCGGGATCACCTTGTGCGGCGCCAGTTTGCGCACGTCGTCTTCGCCCATGCCTTTGTCGCGCAGTTCGGCTTCGGCTTCCGGCAGGGTCTTGCCGAGCATCAGCGCCTGGCTCTGCGACAGGCAGTTGGCGTACAGCCACTGGTGATGGTCGGAAACCGGGTTGAAGCTGACGATCGGCACGATGAAGTCGGCCGGGATCAGTTGGGTGCCCTGGTGCAGCAACTGGTGATAAGCGTGCTGGCCGTTGCAGCCGACGCCGCCCCAGATCACCGGGCCGGTATCGGTCGACACCGAGGTGCCGTCCTGACGCACGCTCTTGCCATTGGACTCCATGTCCAGCTGTTGCAGGTGCTTGGTGATGTTGCGCAGGTAGTGGTCGTACGGCAGGATCGCGTGGCTCTGCGCACCCCAGAAGTTGCCGTACCACACGCCGAGCAGCGCCAGCAGCACCGGCATGTTCTGTTCGAACGGCGCGGTCTGGAAATGCTGGTCCATGGTGTAGGCACCGGACAGCAGTTCCTTGAAGTTGGACATGCCGATGGCCAGGGCGATCGGCAAACCGATGGCCGACCACAGCGAGTAACGCCCGCCGACCCAGTCCCACATCGGGAAGATGTTTTCTTCGCGGATACCGAAGGCCACAGCGGCGGCATTGTTGCTCGACACAGCGATGAAGTGGCGATACAGCTCGGCTTCCGAGCCGCCCTGCGCCAGGTACCAGGCGCGTGCGGCCTGCGCGTTCTTCAGGGTTTCGAGGGTGTTGAACGACTTCGACGAAACGATGAACAGCGTGGTCTCGGCGCGCAGTTTTTGCGTCAGCTCATGGAACTCGCTGCCGTCGATGTTTGCCAGATAGTGGCAGCGCACGCCTTTCTGCGCGTAGGACAGCAGTGCTTCGGACACCAGCTCAGGACCGAGGAACGAACCACCGATACCGATGTTGACCACGTCAGTGATCGGCTTCTCGGTGTAACCGCGCCACAAGCCATCGTGGATGCGACCGACGAGATCGGTGATCTGGTTCAGCACCTTGTGCACTTCCGGCATCACGTTGACGCCGTTGACCGACAATTTGTCGCCGACCGGGCGGCGCAGGGCGGTGTGCAGTGCCGGGCGGCCTTCGGAGGCATTGACGATTTCGCCGTCGAACAGCGCTTTGATCGCGCCCTTCAGATCGACTTCATTGGCCAGGCCCACGAGCAGGTTGCGGGTCTCGGCGTTGATCAAATTCTTCGAATAATCGAGAAACAGACCGCAGCTGCTGAGGGTGAACTGATTGAAACGCTGCGGATCGGCGTTGAAGGCTTCGCGCATGCTGAAATCCTGCATGGCTTGGCGGTGGTCTTTCAACGCTTGCCAGGCGGGCAGAGCGGTAACGTCGTGAGGAGTGCGGTAGTACGCCATCGCTGCGGTTTTCCTTTTTACTTGAACGGCCTTTTGAACACGGTACAGATCAACCACGGGTTTTAGCGCATGGGATCAACTGCGTCGACACGAGATCTGGACACAGGGCGAATACAGTAAACCTCGCGCTGCGTTCTGTCTTGACTTTGTCTGACCAGATCCCTGTACTTTTTTAACATCCGCAGAGGAATCTGGCCGACAAACGGAGGTGCCCGGAAGACTTTCGCCCAACCGGCATGCACCGGAAACACATGTGGGAGCGAGCTTGCTCGCGAAGGCGTGGTGTCAGGCAACTTATAAGTCGCTGATACACCGCCTTCGCGAGCAGGCTCGCTCCCACAGGGAAATTCGTTGCTGCTTAAATCGGGCTATCGAGATTCAGGTGCAGGTTGTCGATCAACCGCGTGGTGCCGAGGAACGCCGCCGCGAGAATCACCAGATCGCGATCCTCCGCCGTCGCCGGACGCAAGGTCAGGCCATGACGGATTTCCAGATAATCCGGACGCAGCCCCGCCGCTTCCAGCACCTGCAACTGCGCAGCGATCAGCGCCGGGTAATCACGCTCACCTTGTTTGATCGATTCGGCGATGCTGCTCAGCACGCGATACACCACCGGTGCCACGGCGCGCTGGTCTTCACTGAGGAAGCCGTTGCGCGACGACAGCGCTAGACCGTCCGCAGCACGTACGGTTGGCTCGCCGATGATCTGGATCGGCATGTTCAGGTCATGCACCAGTGCGCGGATCACCGCCAGTTGCTGGTAATCCTTCTGGCCGAAGATCGCCAGGTCCGGTTGGACCATGTTGAACAGCTTGCTGACTACGGTCGCCACACCTTCGAAGTGCCCCGGACGGCTGGCACCACACAGGCCTTCGGACAATTGCGGCACGCTGACCCCGGTTTGGCCGGCCATGCCGTCCGGGTACATCTCTTCAACCGTCGGCGCGAACAGCAGGTCGCAACCGGCTTCGAGGAGCTTTTCCTGATCGGCGGCGAGGGTGCGCGGGTATTTGTCGAGGTCTTCGCCGGCGCCGAACTGCAGCGGGTTGACGAAAATACTCGCGACGACGAAATCGACTCGCTGCGTAGCCTTGGTGATCAATGCGACGTGGCCGCTGTGCAGGTTGCCCATGGTCGGCACGAAGCCGATGCGCTTGCCTTCACTGCGCGCGCGAGCGACGGCGGCACGCAGTTCGCGTACGGTTTTGACGGTGTTCATGCAGAGAATCCGTGTTCGATGCCGGGAAACGTGGTGGCTTTGACTTCACTGACGTAAGCCTTCAGCGCGGCCTGGATGCTGTCCTGACCTTGCATGAAGTTCTTGACGAATTTGGGGACGCGGCCGGTGATCGACAGGCCGAGCATGTCGTGCAATACCAGTACCTGGCCGTCGGTGGCGTTGCCGGCACCGATACCGATCACCGGAATGCCCACGGCCTGGCTGATTTCTGCCGCCAGTTCGCTCGGCACGCACTCGAGCAACAGCATGGCCGCACCGGCCTGCTCCAGCGCGATCGCATCGGCACGCATCTGCCGCGCCTGGTTCTCATTGCGGCCCTGCACCTTATAGCCACCAAGGATGTTCACCGCTTGCGGGGTCAGGCCCATGTGCGCACACACCGGCACACCGCGCTCGGCGAGCAGGCGTATCGACTCCGCCAGCCATAGCTGACCTTCAACCTTGACCATGTGCGCGCCGGCCTGCATCAGCATGGCGCTGTTGTTCATGGTCTGTTCGAGGGTGGCGTTGGCCATGAACGGCAGGTCGGCGAGGATCAGGGCATCGCCATTGCCACGCTTGACGCTGGCGACGTGATAGGCCATTTCCGCCGTGGTCACTGGCAGGGTGCTGTCGTGCCCCTGCAGGACCATGCCCAGGGAGTCGCCGACCAGCAGCACTTCGACACCGGCCTCATTGCAGGCATGGGCGAAGGTCGCGTCATAGCAGGTCAGCATGGTGATTTTTTCACCTTTCTGCTTGAGGCTCTGGAGCGTGGTCAGGGTGATGGCTGGCATGTAAAAAATCCTCGTTCAGGCGCTCTGGAAACTGCTGCGAGTCACGCGCGTGATTCTTCATCTACTCAGGCGCACGGTCTTGTGTCGTGCTTTGAAAGGCCTGGATTGCGCCCGTTCATGCCGGGTTGGCGGCAGCGGGACGCCTATAGTCGTGATGAGCCAACAGGAAGTCAATTGCGTGTGTTACCGCCTTGTTACGCGGGCGGTGTTACCGGCGTTACTGATGCGATTCAGCGGCGCGGCGGGCCTGATTGGGGGGATTTTTGTCTGACAAAAACTGGAGATTGGCAGGTGACCTGTGGCGAGGGGATTTATCCCCGTTGGGTCGCGGAGCGGCCCCATGTTTGTATACGGCTTGGTCAGATTTGGGCCTGCTTCGCAGTCCAGCGGGGATAAATCCCCTCGCCACATAACCACATTTCACAGAAGATTTTTGTCAGGGCTGGGAGATGCGTTCGAGGCCGACGAACGGGCAGGCGGCCAGCAGGTCTGTCAGCGTGCGGCCGTCGGCAAGACGCAGATCCTGCGGTGCCAGTTCAGCGAGGGGATAGAGAACGAACGCCCGCTCCTGAATCTGGTAATGCGGGACCTTCAGCCGTGGCTCATCGATCAGGCGATCGCCGAACAGCAGAATATCCAGATCCAGCGTGCGTGGTCCCCAGCGTTCCAGACGTTCGCGGCCCTGAGCGTTTTCGATCGCCTGCAAGGCGTCGAGCAACTCGATCGGTGCGAGCGAGCTGTCGAGGGCGGCGACAGCGTTGGTGTAGCGCGGCTGGCCCGGCAACAGTGAATCGCTTTGATAAAAGGCTGAAACGCCGGCAAGACTCGTCTGCGGCAATTGCCCCAGCGCCGCGATGGCGCTGCGCAACTGGTCGGCCGGGTCAGCGAGGTTGCTGCCCAGACCAATGTAGATGCGTTCCATCGCTTACTCGCCCGTCGCGCTCGAAGCGCCGGCGCGCTTGCGCTTGGAACCGCCACTGCGGCGACGTTTGCGTGGCGCGCCGCTGGCATCGTCACCCTTGCCGCTGAGGTCGCGGATCATGTCGCGACGCTCGCTGTCGTTGGCGTCCTGATAATCGGTCCACCATTCGCCGAGGCCATCGGTCTCCTCACCGGCGCTTTCGCGCAGCAGGAGGAAATCGTAACCGGCACGGAAGCGCGGGTTGTCCAGCAACAGATCGGCGCGTTTGCCACTGCGCCGTGGCAGGCGTTCCTGCATGTCCCAGATTTCGCGGATCGGCATGGTGAAGCGCTTCGGAATCGCGATGCGCTGGCACTGTTCGGCAATCAGCTCGTGAGCGGCTTCCTGCATCGCCGGAATCGGCGGCATGCCACGTTCCTGCAGACGCAACACGCGGGCCGGCAGTGCCGGCCAGAGCAGGGCGGCAAACAGGAACGCCGGGGTCACCGGTTTGTTCTGCTTGATGCGCAGGTCGGTGTTGGTCAGCGCTTCGCTGATCAAGGTGTGGGTGTATTCCGGATTGTATTCCAGCGCTTCGGCACTGGCCGGGAACAGCGGGGCGAACAGTTGCAGATCAACCAGCATTTCAAAGGTGATCGCGCCGTGCCCGGAGAGGAACAGCTTGAGCACTTCTTCGAACAGCCGCGCCGACGGAATCTCGCGCAGCATCGGCGCCAGCTCACGGATCGGCTGCACGGTGTGCTTCTCGATGCCGAAGTTGAGCTTGGCGGCAAAACGCACGGCCCGCAGCATGCGCACCGGGTCTTCCTGGTAACGCTGCTTCGGGTCGCCGATCAGACGGATCAGGTGATTGCGAATGTCGTGCACGCCATTGGCATAATCGAGAATGCGCTCGCTGACCGGATCGTAATACAGAGCATTGATGGTGAAGTCGCGGCGTTGCGCGTCTTCTTCCAGGGTGCCGTAGACGTTGTCGCGCAGAATCCGCCCGCTCTCGTTGCGCGAAGACTGGTTGCTGTCTTCCTCGTCTTCGTTGACCGGGTGATTGGCGCGGAAGGTCGCGACTTCAATGATTTCGCGACCGAAATGGATGTGCACCAGTTTGAACCGGCGACCGATGATCCGCGCATTGCGGAATTCGGCACGGACCTGCTCGGGGGTGGCGCTGGTGGCGACGTCGAAATCCTTGGGCGTGATGCCCAACAGCATGTCACGCACGCAACCACCGACCAGATAAGCCTGGTAACCGGCACCTTGCAGGCGTTCGACGATATTCACCGCATAGCGGCTGAACTGCGTTTTCTGCAGCGAATGTTGGCCGCTGTTGAGCACTTCAGGGGTGCTGCGGATGTGTTGCGTACGACGCACGGGAGTTCGGAATGACTGGAACAGCTTCTTCAGCATGGGATGCACTGTTTGAAGGAATGTTCGGCCATACCAAAAGAATGACCGCATGATGGGCGCAGATTCTAGCATTTAGTCGGGGGATGGTGTAGGACGCAGCAGATATGAGCTGCAAGCCGCAAGCTGCAAGGGTCGAACGCGGGAAACGGGGGGATTTCACGGAGGGGAGAAACTACAAGGGGAGCCGAAGCTCCCCAAGAAGTAGTTGCGTGCTCTTTTTATTATTGATTCGGGCTTCTTGTTTTTGTTGAGTGCCCTCGCCACGAAGCGTTTCCTTCGTGACCCTCCCAATCGGGAGCCAAGAGCAAACGGATTGCTTTGGTCGCTGAATTGCAGTGATCTGTCGATCCAACCAGTACAGGCTCTGTCTTAGGACAGTTTTTGTTGTTCTCGGCCTGGTCGTGGGGCAAGCCCCAAATACAACGCCTCTCCAAAAGAATCAGTTAGCTGCGCCTCTCGCCGTCTTGTTTTTATTGTGCGTGAGTCGATTCGTCTTATTTTTATTGTCTTGTGCATTGCTTGTTATTGTTCTTGTACCAAACATATAGCAGGGTGCGTGCCAACTTTTGCCAAGCCCAGTAAAACAAGGGGTTAGGTCGATATAACCGTTTTGCAGGGGCGAAAAAAAGCCGGGGTTTCGTTACCGATAACCCCGGCTTCTGTTACGTGAATCGACTGCGGTAACAGTTTTTTCACGTTGTCATGCGTTACCCGCGCACGCGGTGGGTAACGCTCAGCTTTCGCTGGCGACCCCGGTCTTGCGCCGTGGAATGCCCAGACGCTGGCGGCGTTCCCACAGGCATTTGCGGCTGACGCCCAGTTTGCGTGCCAGTTCGGTCTCGGTCATGTGGTCCTGATGCTCGAGGACGAAGTGCTGGAAATAGTCTTCCAGCGACAGATCCTCGGTCGGCTCATGGCTGCTGTTGCTGGCGTTACCGCCGGTTTGCGGCGGCAGACCGATGAACTCGTCGTCTTCCAGATCGCTCAGCTCGATGTCGATGCCCAGCAGGTCGGCCGAAATCTCCGGGCTTTCGCTGAGAATCACCGCGCGCTCAACCGCGTTTTCCAGCTCACGCACGTTACCGGGCCACGAATAGTGCCGGATCGCCTGTTCAGCGTCGGCAGCGAATTTCAGGTCGGTGCGATTGATCCGCGCGCTCTGGCGAGCGAGGAAGGCATTGGCGATTTCGTTGACGTCGGCGCCACGCTCGCGCAGCGGCGGCAGCTTCAGGGCAATCACGTGCAGACGGTAATAAAGGTCTTCACGGAACTGGCCGATTTTCGCCAGGCTCTTCAGATCTCGGTGCGTTGCAGCGATCAGGCGCACATCGACTTTCTGCGACTGCACCGAACCTACGCGGCGGATCTCGCCCTCCTGCAGAACCCGCAGCAAGCGAGCCTGGGCTTCGAGGGGCAGTTCGCCGATCTCATCGAGGAACAGGGTGCCGCCGTCCGCCGCTTCGACCAGACCGGCGCGACCGGCGCTGGCTCCGGTGAACGCGCCTTTCTCGTGGCCGAACAGTTCGGACTCGATCAGGCTTTCCGGAATCGCCGCGCAGTTCACCGAGATCATCGGCGCCTTCGCGCGTTTCGACAGATTGTGCAGGGCGCGGGCCACCAGCTCTTTCCCGGTGCCGGACTCACCCTGAATCAATACGTTGGAATCGGTTGGCGCGACTTTGCGGATCTTGCTGTACAGGTCCTGCATCGGCGGGCAGGAGCCGATGATGCCGATTTCGCCATTGCTGTTATCCACAGCGGCTTTGCCGTTGCCGGCGGCAGGCTTGCTCGCCGTGGTTTCGCCGGCAGCTGGCGCCGACTGGCGATCGCGCAGGATCCGTGCAACCGCCTGGAGCATTTCATCGTGGTCGAACGGCTTGGCGATGTAATCGACCGCACCCATTTTCATCGAGTCGACCGCCGAGCGCAGGCTGGCGTAACTGGTCATGATCAGCACCGGTGTGCCTTGCCCGAGCTTGATCAGCTCGGTGCCCGGAGCGCCCGGCAGGCGCAGGTCGCTGACGATCAGATCGAACGTAGGAATGGTGAAGCGTTCTTGTGCTTCCTGCACTGATCCGGCTTCGCTGACCTGGTACTGGTTGCGTTCCAGCAGGCGGCGCAAGGCGGAGCGGATAATGGTTTCGTCTTCGACGATCAAAATGTGCGGCATTGATTCGATACTCTCGACGGTCTCAGTTCACAGCGGACGTCGCTTCGACATGACGCGGTAAGGTCACCCGGATACGGGTGCCGCGTTGGCTTTGTACATCAGCCGGGCTGTCGATGGTGATTTGTCCATAATGCTCTTCAACGATGGAATAGACCAGTGCAAGGCCCAGACCGGTGCCTTCACCCGGATCCTTGGTGGTGAAGAAAGGTTCGAACAATCGGTCCATGATGCTCGACGGAATACCGCCGCCTTCGTCTTCGACGATCAGATCGACCGTGTGTTCGCCGGCTTCGCTCTTGACCCGTACCGCACTGTGCGGCGGCGAGGCGTCGCGGGCGTTGGAGAGCAGATTGATCAGCACCTGGGCAAGCCGTTGCGGGTCGCCTTCGACCCAATGATCGGGATCGCACAGGTTGTAGAACTGCACTTCGAAATTGCGCCGGTTCAGCGCCAGCAGGCCGATGGCATCCTGCGCGACTTCGGCCAGACACACCGGTTCGTCGTTGTGCTGATGACTGCCGGCATGGGCGAAGCTCATCAGCGACTGGACGATGCGCGAGACGCGTTTGGTCTGCTCGAGAATCTGCCCGCTGATTTCCGTCAGCTCGCCGTCGTCTTCGCGCTCTTCGCGCAGGTTCTGCGCCAGGCAGGCGATGCCGGTGATCGGGTTGCCGATTTCGTGGGCCACACCCGCTGCGAGTCGGCCGATGCTGGCCAGCCGTTCGGAATGCACCAGTTTATCTTCGAGCATCTGCGTTTCGGTCAGATCCTCGACCAGTAACACCAGGCCACTGTTACCTGGGGCCAACGGCTCGTCGATTGCCGCTTTGTGCAGATTCAGCCAGCGGGTCTGACCATCTAGGGCCAGATGCTGTTTGTGCAAATGCTCGTCGGGCAGGTTGATGAAGCCTTGCAGCAATTCTTTCCACGGGTTGGCGATGGTACTCAGACGCGAACCGACCACTCGCTGCGCAGCGATGCCGGTCAGCTCTTCCATGGCCTTGTTCCACATCAGGATCTCCTGATCCTTGGCCAGCGAGCAGACGCCCATCGGCAGTTCCTGCAAGGTCTGGCGGTGGTAGCGGCGCAGGGCGTCGAGTTCGGCGGCCAGGCCGGTGAGGCGCGAGTGGTAATCCTCGAGACGGCTTTCAATGAAGTGAATGTCTTCGGTGACGTAGTTTTCGCCGCCAGCCTTGTAGGGCAGGAAGGTTTCCACCATGTCCTGCGCAACGCTCGGACCCATCAGGCCGGACAGGTTGGCCTCGATGCGGTCGCGCAACCGGCGCAAGGCATACGGCCGGCGTTCATCGAAGGGCAGATACAAGTCGCGCAGCGCTTGCTCGACCTCCTTCTGCGCGGCCTTGGCACCCAGCGGCTTGGCCAGTTGCGTGGCGAACTCCTGCGGCGAAGCGGCGTGCAGTTCGCGGCGTTGCGGGCGGCGCACGTTGTCCACGGCGCAGGCTTCGGCGGCGCTGGCTTCTTCCGGGCTGGCGTTGGTGAACAGCGAGATCAGGGTGAACATCAACACGTTGGCGGCCAGCGAGGCGATGGCCGCCATGTGCCAACTGGTGTCGTCGAGCACGTAGATCATGTTCAGCAGCGGGATATAGAAACCCTGCAGATTGCCGACCAGCGGCAGCAGCATGGTCACCACCCAGACCGTGATCCCCGCCAGCAGACCGGCAATGAAACCGCGGCGGTTGGCGGTCGGCCAGTACAGCACCGACAACACCCCGGGCAGAAATTGCAGGGTCGCAACGAACGCGACGATGCCGAGGTTGGCCAGATCCTGTTCGACGCCGAGCATCAGGTAGAAACCGAAACCGGCCATGATGATCGCCACGATCAGCGCCCGACGGGTCCATTTCAGCCAGCGGTAGATGTTGCCTTCGGCCGGCGGCTGATAGAGCGGCAGCACCAGATGGTTCAGCGCCATGCCCGACAAGGCCAGGGTGGTGACGATGATCAGGCCACTGGCGGCGGACAGGCCACCGACGTAGGCGAGCAAGGCCAGCGGTTTGCTGTTGGCGGCAATGCCGATGCCGAGGGTGAAATATTCCGGGTCGGTGGTGGCGCCGAGTTTCAGTCCGGCCCAGAGAATCAGCGGTACGGCAAGACTCATCAACAGCAGAAACAACGGCAGGCCCCAACTGGCGCTGACCAGCGAGCGCGGGTTGAGGTTTTCCGTAAAGGTCATGTGATACATGTGCGGCATCACGATCGCCGAGGCGAAGAACACCAGCAACAGTGTGCGCCACGGGCCTTCCTGCAACGGCGTGTGCAGGGCGGCGAGGGCGGTCTGGTTTTGCAGCAGCCACAGTTCGAGCTGTTGCGGGCCGTCGAATACGCCATACAGCGCATACAGGCCAACGCCGCCGAGGGCGATCAGTTTGATGATCGATTCGAAAGCAATCGCGAACACCAGCCCTTCATGTTTCTCGCGCGTGGCGATGTGCCGGGAACCGAAGAAAATCGTGAACAGAATGATCAGCGCACAGAACGCCAGCGCCACGCGGCTCTGCACACGTTCGCCGGTGAGGATGCCGATCGAGTCGGCCACTGCCTGAATCTGCAGGGCAAGCAATGGCAACACGCCAATCAGCATGAAAATCGTGGTCAGCGCGCCGGCCCAGGTGCTGCGAAAGCGGAAGGCAAACAGGTCGGCCAGCGACGACAGTTGATAGGTGCGGGTGATCTTCAGGATCGGATAAAGCAGCACCGGCGCCAGCAGGAATGCACCGGACACGCCGAGATAACTGGACAGAAAGCCGTAACCGTACTGATAGGCCAGGCCCACCGTGCCGTAGAACGCCCAGGCACTGGCGTAAACCCCCAGCGACAGGGTGTAGGTCAACGGGTGGCGAATGATCGCGCGCGGGATCATGCCCCGTTCGCTGACCCAGGCAACGCCGAACAGCGCCGCCAGGTACGCGGCGCTGATCAGGATCATCTGGGTCAGGCTAAAGCTCATCGGCATCTTTTTGGCTCTGCAGGATGAAGGTCACGACAATCAGGATCAGCCAGAGCAGATAAGGGCGATACCAGGCGCCCGTCGCGTCGATCCACCAATCCATGATGGCGGGGGAGAACAGGTAGATCCCGACGACCAAAAGCAGGACCAAGCGATAGATGTACATCCCGGCCTCTCTTTTTTATGCGCGTGCCCGAAAACGTGCGGCGATGGTAACGGATGGGCGCGCGACTGCAAGTGTCGTCATTGCAGTTGCGCTTCGGGCAGGGTCAGTGTGCGCGGGATCTCTTCGGCATCCCAGTGCGCGCTGCCCCAGGCCAGCAGTTCGCGCGGCGAAGCGTGTGCCAGTTCGGTGCCGGGATTCTGTCCCAATGCACGCAAGGCCCGCAGCAGCAACGGCGTGGCCTGATCGGCTTCGAGCGGCGGCGAACGGTAGGACTTGCCGAGTTTGTTGCCATCCGGCTGGGTGATCAGTGGCAGGTGCAGATAGCGCGGCTGTTTCAGGCCGAGCAGTTCTTGCAGGTACAGCTGACGCGGCGTCGAATCGAGCAGATCGGCGCCGCGCACAATATCGGTAATGCCTTGCCAGGCGTCGTCGAGCACCACCGCCAATTGATAAGCGTAGAGACCATCGCGCCGACGAATGACGAAGTCGCCGACGTCGCGGCCCAGGTGCTGACGGTATTCGCCCTGCACGCGATCGATGAAGTGGTATTCCAGCTCAGGCACGCGCAGGCGGATCGCGGCGTCGTGCTGATCATGGCCGGCATTGCGGCAAAACCCCGGATAAATCCCGTGATAGGGCTCCAGTTGTTTGCGCGAGCAGGTGCAGGCGTAGGCAAGGCCATGGTTGAACAGGCTGTTGAGCACTTCGGCGTAGGCAGCGTGCCGATCGCTCTGGCGGACCATTTCGCCGTCCCATTCGAAACCGTAGCTTTCCAGCGCCTTGAGAATCGCCGCTTGCGCACCGGGCTCTTCGCGCGGCGGATCGAGATCTTCCATGCGCACCAGCCAGCGCCCACCGACGGAGCGGGCGTCGAGGTAAGACGCCAACGCAGCGACCAGCGAACCGAAGTGCAGGTGGCCACTGGGGGTAGGGGCGAAGCGGCCGATGTAGGCGGGGGATTTGGCAGTCATGGAGGCGATAAAGGCTATTCAGAATTTAAGCAGGTTACCCCTGTGTGAGCGAGCCTGCTCGCGAAAGCGCTGTGTCAGGCAATAATGAGCTGTCTGAAGGGACGCTTTCGCGAGCAGGCTCGCTCCCACAGAGGCAGAAGCAGATTCCGCGGGCAAAACACAGAAACAAAAACGGAGCGTTTACACGCTCCGTTTTTCGTTCAGGCCGAGATTACTTGCCGACCTGCTTTTCCTTGATTTCCGCCAGGGTCTTGCAGTCGATGCACAGATCCGCGGTCGGACGGGCTTCGAGGCGCTTGACGCCAATCTCGATGCCGCAGGACTCGCACCAGCCGTACTCTTCGTCTTCGATCAACTGCAGGGTCTTGTCGATTTTCTTGATCAGCTTGCGCTCGCGATCGCGGGCGCGCAGTTCGAGGGAGAACTCTTCTTCCTGGCTGGCACGGTCGGCCGGGTCAGGGAAGTTGGCCGCTTCGTCTTTCATGTGATCAACCGTACGGTCGACTTCCTGCATCAAGTCCAGTTTCCACTTGTTCAGGATCTTGGTGAAGTGCGCGCGCATCGGAGCGCCCATGTACTCTTCACCCGCCTTCTGAACGTAAGGTTCGAAGCCGCTGATCGACGTTTGCTGCTGTTGCTTTGCTTGGGTGGGCATGAAATGGACCGCCTCTACTCTTGTAATCCATTGCGCAGGATTGCTCCATCACCGACACCTGCCGGCCCTGCGGCTGCAAGCGGGCGAACTTACCAGATCAAATCAGCCTGCGCTACTCCCGGATGTCGAGCCCCCGGCGGGTGGCGCTTGCAGATGTCTGACAAGCCGTGTCTGTGGGAAGGGAGACCTGTTCAATCACTGATTTTAGTCAATCCTGGAGCGTACGTTCAGATCGTTACAGTCCAGCGTTCTTGAGGCTGTGACCTTCACGGGTTCTCGCTCGTTCCGGCAGACAGGTAGAATCGTCTCTTTTTTCCGTCGAAGGCATTCCAATGGCCCCCTACAGTGCGCGCAGTCGTGCGATCGAACCGTTCCATGTGATGGCGCTGCTGGCGCGGGCCAATGAATTGCAGGCCGAAGGCCACGACGTGATCCATCTGGAAATCGGTGAGCCGGACTTCACCACCGCCGAGCCGATCATTCGCGCCGGGCAAGCTGCGTTGACGGCGGGCAAGACCCGTTATACCGCCGCCCGTGGCATTCCCGAACTGCGCGAGGCGATCGCCGGTTTCTACCAATCGCGTTACGGCCTGAATATCGACCCACGGCGGATTCTGATCACGCCGGGCGGCTCCGGCGCGTTGTTGCTGGCCAGTGCCCTGTTGGTCGATCCGGGTAAACACTGGCTGCTCGCCGACCCGGGCTACCCGTGCAATCGGCATTTCTTGCGGCTGGTCGAAGGCGCGGCGCAATTGGTGCCGGTCGGGCCGGAGGTGCGTTATCAACTGACCCCGGATCTGGTGGCGCGGCATTGGGACCACGACAGTGTCGGCGCTCTCGTCGCTTCGCCGGCCAACCCGACCGGAACCCTGCTGACCCGCGATGAACTGGGCGGATTATCCACAGCCATCAAGGCCCGGCACGGGCACTTGGTGGTGGATGAGATCTACCACGGCCTGACCTACGGTACTGATGCTGCCAGTGTGCTGGAAGTCGATGACGGCGCTTTTGTCCTCAACAGTTTCTCCAAGTATTTCGGCATGACCGGTTGGCGCCTGGGCTGGCTGGTGGCGCCAGACGCGGCGGTCAGCGAATTGGAAAAGCTTGCGCAGAACCTCTACATCAGCGCGCCGAGCATGGCGCAATACGCTGCGCTGGCCTGTTTCGAGCCAGCCACCATTGCGATTCTCGAAGAGCGCCGCGCCGAGTTTGCGCGCCGTCGCGACTTCCTCCTGCCGGCGCTGCGTGAACTCGGTTTCAACATTGCCGTTGAGCCGGAAGGCGCGTTTTATCTGTACGCCGATATCAGCCGTTTCGGCGGCGATGCATTCGCATTCTGCCGACATTTCCTCGAAACCGAGCACGTTGCCTTTACGCCGGGACTGGATTTCGGTCGTTATCAGGCCGGTCATCACGTGCGCTTCGCTTACACACAAAACCTCGCACGTTTGCAGGAAGCGGTGGAGCGCATCGCGCGCGGCTTGAAGAGCTGGCAAGGCTGATGCGCTTTTATCCTGCTCTGGAAGAAGCGCGGCTGATTCGACGTTACAAGCGTTTTCTCGCTGATATCGAGACCGTTAGCGGCGAGTTGCTGACCATTCACTGTCCGAATACCGGTTCGATGCTCAATTGCCAGGTCGAGGGCGGGCAGGTCTGGTTCAGCCGCTCCAACGACCCTAAACGCAAGTTGCCCGGCACTTGGGAAATTGGCGAAACCCCGCAGGGCCGGCTGTTTTGCGTCAACACCGGGCGCGCCAACGGCTTGGTTGAGGAAGCCTTGCACGCTGGGGTGATTACCGAGTTGAACGGCTTTACCGCGTTGAAGCGTGAGGTTGCCTACGGACAGGAAAAAAGCCGCATCGACTTCCGCCTCGAATACCCCAGCGGCCCGGCGTATGTCGAAGTCAAAAGCGTCACCCTCGGCTTTGACGGCACGGCGGTGGCGGCGTTTCCCGATGCGGTGACCCAGCGCGGCGCCAAACATCTGCGCGAGCTGGCGCATCTGGCGCGCGACGGCATTCGGGCGGTGCAGTTGTACTGCGTGAACCTCACCGGCATCGATGCCGTGCGCCCGGCCGAGGAAATCGATTGGGCTTACGCCGAGGCGCTGCGTGAGGCGGTCGCGTGCGGTGTCGAGGTGTTGGCGTATGGCGTGCGCCTTGACCATGAAGAGATGGTCATCGATCGCCGGCTCGACGTGCGGCTCAACGGTTAAACGTCGATCCACACGCCTTGTGTATCCTCCCGGCATTCAATTGCCGTGAGCGACTGCCCGGCGCAGGGGCCGGCGACGCATTCGCCGTTCTCGATCAGAAACAGTGCGCCATGGGTGGCGCACTGGATCAGGCTGTTGCTCGGATCGAGAAACTGGTCGGGCTGCCATTCCAGCCCGACACCCCGGTGCGGGCAGCGATTGAAATAGACAAAGACTTGGCCACCTCGACGCACGGCAAACAGCTTTTTGCCTTCGATTTCGAAACCGCGACTGCCAGCTTCGGCCAGATCGCTGCCGGCGCAGAGAAACTTCATGGCTATCCTCTAATGTCCGCTCGTGTCGGGATATGTCCGAGCTTGACGTTCAAATGCAAACAATTATCAAATGGCGACCTTCTCCCACAAGGAGTCTGGCCGTTGCCGAGGATACTTGGCTCGCTGCGCCGATGCCCGGGAAACCTTGTTCAAGGAAGCTGCGTATGCGCCTGAAAACCCGCGTTGCCGTACTGTGCGTCGGCCTTTTTCTCAGCCATCAGGCGAGCGCAGCGGATTTACCGCAACGCTGGGTCAGCGCCGGCGGTGCGCTGTCGGAATGGGTCAGCGCACTGGGCGGCGAATCGAAGCTGGTAGGGGTCGACACCACCAGTCAGCATCCCCAATCGTTGCAGACGCTGCCGAGCATTGGTTATCAGCGCAGCCTGTCGGCCGAAGGCATCTTGAGCCTGCGCCCGGACATTGTGATCGGTACCGAAGAAATGGGGCCGCCGCCGGTTCTGGCGCAAGTCAAAGCAGCCAAGGTACAGGTCGAGTTGTTTTCAGCCCAGCCTGATCTGCCGACGCTGGAAAAGAATGTCACTCATCTGGGCCAGTTGCTCGGCGCACAAAGCCAGGCGGCGCAGCTACTGCAGAGTTATCAACAGCAACTCCAGGCGCAGACAGTGCGAGTTGCCCAAGTGCAAACCACACAGAACGCCCCCGGTGTGTTGCTGTTGCTCGGGCACGCCGGCGGCAAGCCGTTGATCGCCGGCAAGGACACTGCCGCCGACTGGTTGCTGCAACAGGCCGGCGGGCACAACCTTGCGACGCATACCGGCTACAAACCGTTTTCTGTCGAATCCCTCGCCAGCCTCGATCCCGAAGTGCTGGTGTTCGCTGACCGAGCGTTGACCGGTGAGGCGGCAAAAGCCGCGTTGTTCAAGGAAAACCCCATCCTCAATTCCAGCCGCGCGGCCAAAAGCGGGCGGGTGATGGAGCTGGACCCGACGCTGCTGGTTGGCGGTCTCGGGCCACGGTTGCCGGCTGCTTTGCAAACCCTGACGGACGGTTTCTACCCGGCCAAGGGCGGCCAATGACCACACTGGTCAAACCCCGTGGCTTGTTCATCGGCCTGACATTGTTGTGTCTGCTGGCGATCTGGCTGTCGCTGGCATTGGGGCCGGTGAGCCTGCCGCTGTTTGACACTTTGCGCGCCGCGCTGCGTCTGGTTGGCGTGCCGCTGGCGCCGGAGGGGCTGGAGCAGGCCGAGCTGATTCTCGGCCAGATCCGCCTGCCGCGAACCTTGCTCGGCTTGGCGGTCGGTGGCGTGCTGGCGCTGTCCGGCGTGGCGATGCAGGGTCTGTTTCGTAATCCGCTGGCGGACCCGGGGCTGGTCGGGGTGTCCAGTGGCGCGGCACTTGGCGCGGCGATTGCGATTGTCGGCGGCTCGTTCTTTGGCGGCCTGCCGGAGTGGTTCGGGCCGTATCTGTTGTCGGTGTGCGCGTTTCTTGGCGGGCTCGGGGTGACGGCGCTGGTCTATCGGCTGGGCAGGCGCAACGGTCAGACCCACGTGGCGACCATGTTGCTGGCCGGTATCGCGCTGACGGCGCTGGCCAGTTCGGCGGTCGGTCTGTTCACTTATCTGGCCGATGACGCGACGCTGCGCACTCTGACCTTCTGGAACCTGGGCAGCCTCAACGGCGCCAGTTACGCGCGGTTGTGGCCCTTGCTGATCATCACCATCGGCGTGGCGCTGTGGCTGCCGCGTCGGGCCAAGGCATTGAATGCCTTGTTGCTCGGTGAATCCGAGGCTGGTCATCTGGGCATCGATGTCGAACGGCTCAAGCGCGAACTGGTGTTCTGCACCGCGCTGGGTGTTGGCGCGGCGGTGGCCGCTGCGGGCATGATCGGTTTTGTCGGGCTGGTGGTGCCGCATCTGGTGCGCCTGCTGGCCGGCCCGGATCACAAAGTGCTATTGCCAGCCTCGGTCCTGGCGGGTGCGAGCCTGTTATTGCTCGCCGATCTGGTGGCGCGCCTGGCGCTGGCGCCGGCGGAGTTGCCAATCGGCATTGTCACCGCGTTTATCGGCGCGCCGTTCTTTCTTTATCTGCTGCTGCGAGGGCGTGCCTGATGTTGTCTGCGCACAATCTGCATGTTCGCCGTGGCCGCAAAGCGGTGCTCAGTGGAGTCACGCTCGGGCTCGAACCCGGCGAGGTGCTTGGCGTGCTGGGGCCGAACGGCGCCGGGAAAAGCACGTTGCTTGGCGCCTTGTGCGGGGAGTTGCTCGCCAGTGACGGCAACGTTTCGCTCGATGGACAGGCATTGAGCTATTGGAGCGGAACACAGCGGGCACAACGACTGGCGGTGTTGCCGCAGGTGTCGACGCTGGATTTTGCCTTCGCCGTCGAAGAGGTCGTCGGCATGGGCCGTTTGCCGTACCAGACCGGGCGCGTACGTGATGACGAAATCGTCGCGGCAGCGCTGGCCGCCGCCGATGCCGGTCACTTGGGTGGGCGCAGCTATCTGGCATTGTCCGGTGGCGAGCGTCAGCGCGTGCATCTGGCGCGGGTGCTGGCGCAACTCTGGCCGGGTCAGGCCGGGCAAACCTTGTTGCTCGACGAACCGACATCGATGCTCGATCCGCTGCATCAGCACACCACCCTGCAGGCGGTGCGCGAGTTCGCCGATCGCGGCGCGGCGGTACTGGTGATCCTGCATGATCTGAATCTTGCGGCGCGCTATTGTGATCGCGTGCTGTTGCTGGAGGAGGGGCGCCCGGTTGCGCTGGATACCCCGCAGCAGGTGCTGCGTCCGGATACGCTCAGAGCGGTGTTCGGCCTGGAGGTTTTGGTGCAACCGCACCCGGAGCGTGGGCATCCGCTGATCATCGCCCGCTGATCAATCATCGAGGTGTCGCATGCGTGGATTGTGGTTGTTGGCGCTGGTGTTGCTCGCGGGCTGTCAGCACGTGGCGGCTCCGCCGGTGGGCGCTGATATCCGCGATCTGCGCAGCGGCGAGATGCTCACCGCGCAGCAACTGCTGGTGCGTCTCGCTGAACCTGAGCGTTTGATCATCGGTGAGCAGCACGACAATGCCGATCATCATGCTGCGCAATTATGGCTGTTGCAGTCGCTGGGCAAGCGCCGGGCGCAAGGCAGTCTGCTGCTGGAAATGCTCACGCCGGATCAACAAGCGAAAGTCGATGCGTTGCGCCAGTCGAATTCCGTTGCGGCTGATTTGCCTGCGGCATTGACCTGGCAGGAGGGCTGGGACTGGAATCTTTACGGGCCGATCGTGCGCTTCGCTCTGACACAGCCATATCCGCTGCTGGCGGCCAATCTCGATGACAGGGAAATCCGTGCGTTTTACCGAAATCCACCTGCGCTGAACGGTCCTCGCAGTAATGCGTTGTCCGTGCAGAACACGTTGCTTGGACAAGTCAGTGAATCCCACTGCGGCCTGCTGCCCGAATCACGGATGCCGGCGATGCTGGCAATTCAGCAACAGCGTGATCGACGCATGGCCGAACGCATGCTGGCGGCGCCAATGCCTTCGATCCTGCTGGCCGGTGCCTGGCATGCGCGCAAGGATGTCGGCGTGCCGCTGCATTTGCTGGATCTTGGCGCTGGCAAGCCACCGATCGTATTGATGCTGGCCGAGCAGGGCGCTGCGGTAACGGCGGCGATGGCCGATTACGTCTGGTACACGCCGGCCACGCCGAAGCCGGATTACTGCGAGCAGATGCGTCAGCAATTCGCCAAATGACTTTCCGGCAGGCAAAAAAAGACCCGGTAAAAACCGGGTCAAATAACCGTGATTAGCCTGATGAGGAGATAATCTGAGAGTCCGAACCAAGGGCTTTTCAGAATATCGACTGATCTCGCGACCAGTTGTGATAATCATAGCGATTCTCATTACCGCGTCAACCGCTGTTTTTGCAAATCTGTAATTTAGTTTTGCGAGTGGTGGTGAGGCCCTGTGAATAAAGGGCTATGCGCTAGGTGCGCTGCGTCGTCAACTGCGTGATCTGGCGATTCAACTGTCCGATGCGTCGAGCCATACCCTCAATCAGGCCATGGGCGATCTTCGGATTGCTGCGAGTCATGCTCAAAAATTGATCACCGGGAATCAACATCACCGTGCTCGGCTCGGACGTCACCACCGAAGCGTTGCGCGGCTCGCCGGTAAACAACGCCATGGCGCCGAAAATCTCGTCCTTCGGCACGTCACCGACCTTGTGCCCGTCAACAAATGCCTCAGCATGCCCATCGATAATCACGAAAACATGGTCCGCTGCATCGCCCTGTTGAATCAGCACGGCGCCGGCCTCGACCCGTTTGAAGCCGTTGGTGCTGCGGAACTCCCGGGGTTTCAACTCGGCCACAGCGTGGGCGAGCAGCGCCATTTGCCCGAGCAGATAGCTCAGAAGCTGCTCGGCTCGATCAGGGTCGGCATACAAATGCTGCAAAACCTCTGCGCGACCATAGGGCAGCAGGCGCACAGTGCTGTCGCTGCATACGCGGCAGTCGCTCCATTGCTCGCCACGTTGCAGACCGAGCAGATCACCTTCCTGCCAATAGAACAGAGGGCGGCCCGCGATGCAGCCATGCACAACGCCCTCGCTCAGCAAAAACAGCTGATCGTCCGGCAACTGCGCAAACAAATCATCCGTGGCCTCCAGTTCGACAACAGGCGCGCACGGCGACAAATCCTGCAGCCACTGCCCGGGAAGACTCTGCAAGCGATTGATCAATGCGTCGGCGTGGGCCGACTGTTCCCCCAGCAAATACATGGCGTCAGCGCCTGTTCAGTTTTTATGGCGCGCGGAAATGGCTTCGAGCTGCTTGTTCAAGGCGTCCTTGCGCTCGGCAGGGATGTCGTTCCAGTGCACGTCCATCAACGCCCCTTCGATCGCATACAACAACACCTTTGAAGCGCGAAAGCCTCGAGTACGCACGGCCCGGTAGGCATCCACTGCACCGAGGCGACGCAAGTCCGAGGCGCTGTGGATGCCCACGGCATGCAGCCATTGCGCCGATGTCTTGCCAAGATTTTTCAGGTGTTGCAGTTCATCATTCATCAAGCCTCCTTGCGACGGCCGAATGGTGCGTGGGCGAGCTTCTCAGCAGTGTAGCCATCAGTAGGAAAAGCGTGGTTGTTTGGTCGGATTCGACGCAAAAGCTTCTAAGAAAGGGGGTAAAGGACCTGCGAACGCAGAGGGAAGGGAGGTAAACGATTATCAATGTGGGAGCGAGCCTGCTCGCGAAGAGGGCGTATCAGACACAATCAATATCGACTGACACTACGCCGTCGCGAGCGGGCTCGCTCCCATAGGGGCAAGGCGTGGTGTCAGGAAGATTTCCGGATATCAGCGGGTGCGATAGCGCAACCGTGTGCCGAAATTCATCGACATCAGGATCTCGTCGGCACTCAGCTCCGGCGGAAAGTACGCACCGGAAATCTGTGCATGGGCCAGGCTGGCGCCTTCGAGCGAAGCCTTGCGGAAATCGATGCCGCGCAAATCGGCGGAGCGGAAATACGCATCCCGGAAATCCACGTTATCGGCGTTCAGTTCACGCAGGTCGAGGCCACGGAAATCGCCGCCGACCATGTCGATCAGATCATCCTGTGGACGTTCTTTGTTGAAGCCTGCAACGTCATCTTTGTGCAGCAGGGCGTAAAGCGGAGTGTCGAGCAGTTTAGGCTGGCTCATGTCAGATCACCTGTTGGTTTTATGACGCCAGTATAGTGCCACTATTTGCCGGCCGTGAAGCGAGCGAGGGCTTCACGGCCGAAATAGTTTTTTACAGGCCCGGCAGGCGCTGACGGATCTGCGCGACCACAGTGTCCAGCGTGCCGGATTCATTGGTCTGCACGCGTTTGCTGCGCAGGATTTCTTCCGGCGTCAGCGCTTCGCGGTTGGCCTGTTGCGCTTCGATCACGGCGAGGGTGGCGTCGGACGGATCCTTCTGGTCGGCCTGACGCATCGCCAGCCAGCTCTCGATCACGGCTTGCGGGGCGTTGCAGTCGAGGATCAGGAACGGCGTGCCGGTGGCTTCGGCAATCTTCGCCGCGTTGTCGCGCTGTTCACGCTTGAGGTAAGTCGCGTCGATCACCACCGGGAAACCGGCGTGCAGGATCACCTCGGCGATTTCATGCAGGCGCGCGTAGGTCGCAGTGCTGGCATCGGCGCTGTAAATGCCGGCCTGCACATCGTTGGCAACGGTCTGCTCACCAAACAGACGCTTGCGCTCGACATCGGAACGCAGGCGAATCGCGCCCAGCGCTTCGACCAGGCGCATGGCCACATGGCTCTTGCCGACTGCGGAAACACCGTGGGTAATGGCCATGAAGCGCGAAGGAATGGTGCTGTAGCTTTCCGCCAGGTTGGCGTAGTTGCGGTACTGGCGCAGGGTGGTGGCGCGCTGCACCGCAGTCGCGTCCGCCGGCATGCTGAACAATGCCACCTTGGCCCGCACCAGCGCGCGGTAGGCTTTATAGAAGTTCAGCACTTCCAGGCCCTCATAGTCGCCGGTCAGTTCCAGGTACTGGCTGATGAGGCGACGCGCCAACGATTTCAGGCCACGGTCTTCCAGGTCCATGGCGAGGAAGCCGGTGTCGGCCCAGACATCAGTGAAACGGAATGGCTCGTTGAACTCGATGCAGTCGAAGATCACCACATTGCCGTCGATGACCGTGGCGTTGCCCAGGTGAATGTCGCCGTGGCATTCACGGGTGAAACCTTGTGTCTTGCGCTGGGCGAACAGGGGCTTGAGGCGCTCGAAGCTGCTTTCGGCCCAGGCTTTCAATGCCTCAAGTTGCAGCAAATCGTTCTTGTCGCTGAGGAACGGCAGGATCTGCTCGAAATTTTGCGCGACCGGCGCCATCACGCTGTCCGGTGTACCGGCGTCGTGTTCGGCCGGGACTTTCGGGGCGTTGAGATGGAAATGGGCGATCTGCTCGGCCAACGCGTCGATGTGCTGAGTGGTCAGTTCGCCATTGGCTTGCAGGGTGCTGAGCAACCCGCTCTGCGGGAACTGGCGCATTTTCAGCACGTATTCGATAGCCGGGCCGTCGCCGCCCAGTTGCGGTGCCTCGACGCTGCCGGTGACCGGCAACACGTCCAGATACAAATCATCGGTCAGACGCTGGTTCAGCCGCAGCTCTTCAGCGCAGAAATGCGCACGTGCGTCGAGGCTGGTGAAGTCGAGGAAGCCGAAATTCACCGGCTTCTTCACTTTATAGGCAAAGGGCCCGGTGAGAATCACCCACGAGATGTGGGTTTCGATGACCTGAAACCCTTCGACGGGATGCGGGTAGAGGGCCGGGTTTTGCAGGGCAGCGATCAGGGACTGGCTCACGGGCGATCCTTCAGAGGCGGGGGAATTCGAGGCGGCCATTATGGCTGCTTGCCCGCCTGACGCAAACCTCCGCGCGTGCCTGTTGAGGATCGATAAAGTGCGTATAATCCGCCGCCATGACTCGATCCCGATCCCCCCGTACCAAGAAAAAACCACCAGCCAAGGGCCTCAGCCCATGGTTGAGCTGGGCCATTAAACTCAGCCTGGTCGGCCTTGTAGTGCTCGCCGGCTTTGCCGTTTACCTCGATGCCGTGGTGCAGGAGAAGTTCTCCGGCAAGCGCTGGACCATCCCGGCCAAGGTGTACGCACGCCCGCTCGAGCTGTTCGTCGGACAGAAGCTCAGCAAGGACGATTTCCTCACCGAACTCGATGCCCTCGGCTATCGCCGCGAAGCCGTGAGCAATGGCCCCGGCGCCGCCGCCGTCAGCGGCAATACGGTTGACCTGAACACCCGTGGCTTCCAGTTCTATGAAGGTCTGGAAAAGCCGCAGCCGGTGCGTGTGCGCTTCTCCGGCGATTACGTCGCCGAACTGTCCTCGACCAACGGTTCGAAACTGTCGGTGGTGCGCCTCGAGCCGCTGATGATCGGCGGCATTTACCCGAAAAATCTCGAAGACCGCATCCTGATCAAACTCGATCAGGTGCCGCCGTACCTGCTCGAAACCCTGATCGCCGTCGAAGACCGCGACTTCTACAGCCATTGGGGCGTGTCGCCGAAATCGATCGCCCGCGCCGTGTGGATCAACACCTCCGGCGGCAAGATGACCCAGGGCGGCAGTACGCTGACCCAGCAGTTGGTGAAGAACTTCTACCTGACCAGCGAACGCAGCCTGACCCGCAAGCTCACCGAAGCGATGATGGCGTTGCTGCTGGAACTGCATTACGACAAGAAGGAAATTCTTGAGGCCTACCTCAACGAAGTCTTCGTCGGTCAGGACGGCCAGCGTGCGGTGCACGGTTTTGGTCTGGCCAGTCAGTTCTTCTTCGGCCAGCCATTGTCCGAGCTGAAACTGCATCAGGTTGCGATGCTGGTCGGCATGGTCAAGGGACCGTCCTACTACAACCCGCGCCGCAACCCGGAACGCGCGCTGGAGCGGCGCAATCTGGTCCTCGACGTGCTGGCGCAGCAAGGCGTGGCAACCCCCGAACAAGTCGAAGCGGCGAAGAAAATGCCGCTCGGTGTGACGACTCGCGGCAAGCTCGCCGACAGCTCGTTCCCGGGCTTTATCGACTTGGTCAAACGCCAGTTGCGCGAAGACTACCGCGACGAAGACTTGACCGAAGAAGGCCTGCGCATCTTCACCAGTTTCGACCCGATTCTGCAGATGAAAGCCGAAGCCTCGGTCAACGACACGTTCAAGCGTCTGGCCGGGCGCAAGGGCTCGGATGACGTCGAAGCGGCGATGGTCGTGACCAACCCGGAAACCGGCGAAGTCCAGGCGATGATCGGCAGCCGTCAGGCCAGTTACGCCGGTTTCAACCGCGCACTCGATGCGGTACGCCCGATCGGCTCGCTGATCAAACCGGCGGTGTATCTGACCGCGCTTGAGAAACCGAGCCAGTACACGCTGACCAGTTGGCTGTCGGACGATCCGCTGTCAGTCAAAGGCGCCAACGGTCAGGTGTGGAAGCCGCAGAACTACGATCGCCGCTCCCACGGTACGGTGTTCCTCTATCAGGGCCTGGCGCATTCCTACAACCTGTCGACCTCGCGCCTGGGCCTGGAAGTCGGCGTGCCGAACGTGCTCAAGACCGTAGGTCGCCTGGGCGTTACCCGTGAATTCCCGGCGTTCCCGTCGATGCTGCTCGGTGCTGGCGGCATGACGCCGATCGAAGTGGCGACCATGTACCAGACGCTGGCCAACGGTGGTTTCAATACGCCGATGCGCGGCATTCGCAGCGTGCTGACCGCCGAGGGCGAGCCGCTCAAGCGTTATCCGTTCCAGATCGAACAGCGCTTCGACCCTGCCTCGATTTACCTGATCCAGAACGCCATGCAGCGGGTGATGCGTGAAGGTACCGGCAGTTCGGTTTATAACGTGCTGCCCAAGACCCTGACACTGGCGGGCAAGACCGGTACCAGTAACGATTCGCGCGACAGCTGGTTTGCCGGTTTCAGTCAGGATCTGCTGGCAGTGGTCTGGCTGGGTCGCGACGACAACGGCAAGACGCCGTTCACCGGGGCCACCGGTGCGCTGCAGGTCTGGACCAGTTTCATGCGCAAGGCCGATCCGCTGCCGCTGGACATGCCGCAGCCGGACAACGTCGTGCAAGCGTGGGTCGATTCGCGCACCGGCCAGGGTTCCGATGCCAACTGCCCCGGCGCGGTACAGATGCCGTATATTCGCGGCAGCGAGCCGCCACCCGGCGCCGCGTGTGCAAGCGAAACACCTGCCTCGCCGGAGTCGGTGATGGACTGGGTCAAGGGCTGGATGAATTAAGCAAAGAGGGTTTCAAGTGAACAAGTGGTTGATTCCAGCGGTGACCGCCGTGGCTTTGCTCAGCGGCTGCTCCACCGTACAGCGTGGTTCGATTCCGGTAGTGGATTCGGGTACGGCCGTGTCCAACAGCGAACGCATCGGCGCCAATGGCGGTTTCCGCCAGACCACGGTCAAGCGCCCGGCGCAGGGCCAGACTCAGGCGATTCCGCAGGGCGATACCGGCGTGGTGGTGATGGTGCCGGGCGGCGGTGCTGCGGTGTCAACACCGATCAGTTCTTCGCCGATCGTCCCGGGGCCTGCATCTGGCGGTATCACGTCGGGGCCGTATAACCCATCGGCGGTTGAGTCGGCGCCGATCAACTCCGGCAGCTACAGCATGCCGTCGACGCCAAGTGGCATTCCTTCGGCCAGCAGCGGTGGCGGGCTGTCGGCGGATGAGCAACTGGACGGTCCGGTACTCGCCTTGCTGACCACCGCGCAACAGCAGCAGGCCGGCGGCGACCTCAACGGTGCCTCTTCCAGCCTGGAGCGGGCGCAACGTGTCGCCCCCCGGGAGCCACAAGTGCTTTACCGTCTGGCGCAGGTGCGCATGGCCCAGGGCGATGCGCCGCAAGCCGAGCAGTTTGCCCGTCGTGCGCTGACCATGGCCAACGGTCGTCCGGATCTGCAAGCCAGCCTGTGGGAAATCATCGCTCAATCTCGTGAGAAACAAGGCGATTCCGCCGGCGCCGCGCTGGCCCGTCAGAAGGCCAAGGTTTCCCTGTGATGGACGTGCGTTTCCCGAAAATCGCCGATCAGCTGTTGTTGATTGAACGCGAGCTGCGCACCCAGGGCTGGTGGGATGAGGTTCAGCCGTCGGTCGAAGCCCTGAGCAGTGTCGAGCCGTTTTCGGTCGACACGCTGGACTTCGAGCAATGGCTGCAATGGATCTTCCTGCCGCGCATGAAGATGATCCTCGAACAGGATCTGCCCTTGCCGAACGCCTCGGGCATTCAGGAAATGGCGGAAATGGTCTTCGCCCAGCGCAACCTTGGCGGCAAGGATCGGCAGTTGCAGGTGCTGCTCAAAGAGTTTGACCGGCTGATCACTGCCTCCCGCTGAGCGCGTTTGTGTAGGAGCTTTGTAGGAGCTGCCGAAGGCTGCGATCTTTTGACTTTAGACGAGCAGGATCAAAAGATCGCAGCCTCGTTGCACTCGTCAGCTCCTACAAGTTCCGACGTCGCGATTACGAGCAATTCTCGGCAATCTGCTTCTTCGCTTCGACGATGCGTTCCTGACGCTGTGTATCGTCGAGCCTGCGCAAATCCCCCTCAACCTCCTCACGCAAGCGCGGATTGTTCTGCAGTTGCGCCAGGTTCGTGCGTGCCTGTTCGCAAAAGGCCTTGAGCTGCGCCTGCTGCTCGGCGACCTGTTTCTTCACCTTGGCATCAATGGCTTTCTGATCGCCGAGTACGCCGCCGCCCGGCAGCGGCGCGGCTTTCGGCGCGGGTGAGGAGGGCGTTTGCACGGTCGTCGCCGGTTGGCCCTGCGGCGGTTGTGCATCGAAATGTGTGACGCCTTGGGCATCGACCCATTTGTAGATTTGAGCGGCCGAGCACCATGGGCTGAGACCGATCAGCAAAGTGAGGAGGAGCGTTCGCATGCTGATTCCTTGGCAAAAATGCGCAATTGACGCTAACAGAGTAGCGCTTTTCAGGTTTTTTCTTGCGTTCTCATGTGCTTACCCACAATTAACCCCACAGACGACTTGACTTGCAGAGGGCGAAACAGAAGAATCCAAAGTCCGCTGTAGAGGGACTGCCAGAAGCAGACCCACTCGGTAGATCATGAGGCGCACATCCGCGCCGACCTGTTACACCCGCAACGCGTTACCTCGCGCTGGGTGGGAAAGGCCCGCAACACTTGGGACGATCCCAATACTTGCTCAGTCAGTGCTGACGTAGTCGGCGACCACCGTCGCTCATGCTCTGCCGAGAAGTAAACCTATTAAGACCCGCCCCTTTTTTGTGGACGGTATTCTGGCGTTTTAGAGGTGAACAACGTGGAGCTTTTATCTGGCGGTGAGATGCTCGTCCGCTTTTTGCGTGACGAAGGCGTCAAATATATCTACGGGTACCCGGGTGGTGCTCTCCTGCATGTTTACGATGCCCTGTTCAAAGAACCGGAAGTGACCCACATCCTGGTTCGTCACGAACAAGCGGCGACCCATATGGCTGACGGCTACGCCCGTGCCACCGGTAAAGCCGGCGTGGTATTGGTGACATCCGGTCCAGGCGCCACAAACGCCATCACCGGTATCGCCACCGCCTATATGGACTCGATTCCGATGGTGATCATTTCCGGTCAGGTGCCAAGCACCATGGTCGGCACCGACGCGTTCCAGGAAACCGACATGATCGGTATCTCCCGGCCGATCGTGAAGCACAGCTTCATGATCAAGCACGCTTCGGAAATCCCGGAAGTCATGAAGAAGGCCTTCTACCTGGCGCAGTCCGGTCGTCCGGGCCCGGTCGTGGTCGACATCCCGAAAGACATGACCAATCCGGCCGAGAAATTCGAATACGTTTTCCCGAAGAAAGCCAAGCTGCGTTCCTACAGCCCGGCCGTTCGCGGTCACTCCGGGCAGATCCGCAAGGCGGCAGAAATGTTGTTGGCGGCCAAGCGCCCGGTGCTGTACTCCGGCGGCGGCGTGATTCTCGGCAATGGCTCCGCGCAACTGACCGAGCTGGCGAAAATGCTCAACCTGCCGGTGACCAACACCTTGATGGGCCTGGGCGCTTTCCCTGGCACTGACCGTCAGTTCATCGGCATGCTCGGCATGCACGGCAGTTACACCGCGAACCTGGCGATGCACCATGCCGATGTGATCCTCGCCGTCGGCGCACGCTTCGACGATCGGGTGATCAACGGCCCGGCGAAATTCTGCCCGAACGCCAAGATCATCCACATCGACATCGACCCGGCGTCGATCTCCAAGACCATCAAGGCTGACGTGCCAATCGTGGGTCCGGTCGAGAGCGTCCTGACCGAAATGGTCGCGATCCTCAAGGAAATCGGCGAGACCCCGAACAAGGAGTCCGTGGCCAGTTGGTGGAAGCAGGTCGATGAATGGCGTGGCGATCGCGGCCTGTTCCCTTATGAAAAGGGCGACGGCAGCAAGATCAAACCGCAGACCGTGATCGAAACCCTCTGCGAAGTGACCAAGGGCGACGCCTTTGTGACCTCCGACGTGGGTCAGCACCAGATGTTCGCTGCGCAGTACTACACGTTCAACAAGCCGAACCGCTGGATCAACTCCGGTGGTCTGGGCACGATGGGCTTCGGTCTGCCAGCCGCGATGGGCATCAAACTGAGCTTCCCGGACGACGACGTTGCCTGCGTCACCGGCGAAGGCAGTATCCAGATGAATATCCAGGAGCTGTCGACCTGCCTGCAATACGGCTTGCCGGTGAAGATCGTCATCCTCAACAACGGTGTGCTGGGCATGGTTCGCCAGTGGCAGGACATGAGCTACGGCAGCCGTCACTCGCACTCCTACATGGAATCGCTGCCCGACTTCATCAAGCTGGCTGAAGCCTACGGCCACGTTGGCGTACGCATCACCGAATCGAAAGATTTGAAGTCGAAGATGGCCGAAGCGTTCGCCATGAAGGATCGCCTGGTGATCATCGATGTTGCGGTCGACACCAGCGAGCACGTCTACCCGATGCAGATCAAAGACGGCTCCATGCGCGATATGTGGCTGAGCAAGACGGAGCGTACTTAATCATGCGGCACATTATTTCCCTGCTTCTGGAAAACGAACCCGGCGCTCTGTCTCGTGTAGTCGGCCTGTTCTCGCAGCGCAACTACAACATCGAAAGCCTGACCGTGGCGCCGACCGAAGACCCGACCCTGTCGCGTCTGACGCTGACCACCGTGGGCCACGATGAAGTGATCGAGCAGATCACCAAAAACCTGAACAAGCTGATCGAAGTGGTCAAGCTGGTGGACCTGTCGGAAAGCGCTCACATCGAGCGTGAACTGATGCTGGTCAAGGTCAAGGCCACTGGCGCCCAGCGCGCCGAGATCAAACGCACTACCGATATCTACCGTGGGCAGATCGTCGATGTCAGCGCCAGCGTGTATACCGTTCAGTTGACCGGTACCAGCGACAAGCTCGACAGCTTCATTCAGTCCATCGGCACCGCATCGATTCTGGAAACCGTCCGTAGCGGCGTGACCGGCATTGCTCGCGGCGACAAAGTTCTCAGCATCTAAACCAAATTAGCGCATGGCCTGAACGGCCGGATATAAGGGGAAATTCATGAAAGTTTTCTACGATAAAGACTGCGACCTGTCGATCATCCAGGGCAAGAAAGTTGCCATCATCGGTTACGGCTCCCAGGGCCACGCTCAGGCGTGCAACCTGAAAGACTCCGGTGTCGACGTTACCGTCGGTCTGCGTAAAGGTTCGGCCACCGTTGCCAAAGCCGAAGCTCACGGCCTGAAAGTGACCGACGTTGCTTCCGCTGTTGCCGCTGCCGACCTGGTCATGATCCTGACCCCGGACGAGTTCCAGTCCTCGCTGTACAAGAACGAAATCGAGCCGAACATCAAGAAAGGCGCCACCCTGGCCTTCTCCCACGGCTTCGCGATTCACTACAACCAGGTTGTTCCGCGTGCCGACCTCGACGTGATCATGATCGCGCCGAAAGCCCCGGGCCACACCGTGCGTTCCGAGTTCGTCAAAGGCGGCGGTATCCCTGACCTGATCGCGATATACCAGGACGCCTCGGGCAACGCCAAAAACGTTGCACTGTCCTACGCCGCTGGCGTCGGTGGCGGTCGTACCGGCATCATCGAAACCACCTTCAAGGACGAGACCGAAACTGACCTGTTCGGCGAACAAGCCGTTCTGTGTGGCGGTACCGTTGAACTGGTGAAAGCCGGTTTCGAAACTCTGGTTGAAGCTGGCTACGCGCCGGAAATGGCCTACTTCGAGTGCCTGCACGAACTGAAGCTGATCGTTGACCTCATGTACGAAGGCGGTATCGCCAACATGAACTACTCGATCTCCAACAACGCCGAGTACGGCGAGTACGTGACTGGCCCGGAAGTGATCAACGCTGAATCCCGTCAGGCCATGCGCAACGCCCTGAAACGTATTCAGGACGGCGAATACGCCAAAATGTTCATCAGCGAAGGCGCAACCGGCTACCCTTCGATGACCGCCAAGCGTCGTAACAACGCCGCTCACGGTATCGAAATCATCGGCGAGCAACTGCGCTCCATGATGCCGTGGATCGGTGCCAACAAGATCGTCGACAAAGCCAAAAACTAAGTCGTCGTCCCTTGCACGAAAAACGCGGCCTAGGCCGCGTTTTTTCGTTTGGGCCGGTGCTTCTGGTATAAAGCTGCATCGTTTGTGGCCGAACTGTCGTCCTCAAGCCTCTGTCGAATTTTTTCCAAACCGTTGCAAGGTAATGTCCATGAGCGAACGTCCCGAAGAGCCGAACAAGGCTTCCGACGCCGAAAGCCTGCTGCCCATCGATGAACACATCGAAGAAGGGCACGACGCTGAAGGTCGTAAAGTCCGGCATCGTGGTATCTATCTGCTGCCGAACCTGTTCACCACTGCCAACCTGTTCGCAGGCTTCTATTCCATCATCAACTCGATGAGCGCGCAGGCCGCGTTGAGCGCCGGCGACTCGGTGAATGCGAGCAAGTATTTCGCCTTCGCTGCGATCGCGATTTTCGTGGCGATGGTGCTCGACGGTCTCGATGGTCGCGTGGCACGCATGACCAATACGCAAAGTGCTTTCGGCGCCGAGTATGACTCGCTGTCGGACATGGTCGCCTTCGGCGTCGCGCCGGCATTGCTGGCCTTCGGCTGGGCGCTGGGAGACATGGGCAAGGTCGGCTGGATGGTCGCCTTCATATATGTAGCGGGTGCGGCGTTGCGTCTGGCGCGTTTCAACACCCAGGTCGGCACGGCGGACAAACGCTACTTCATCGGTCTGGCCAGCCCGGCGGCGGCAGGTGTGGTGGCCGGCATTGTCTGGGCGTTCAGCGATTACGGCATTCAGGGTTCGAAGATGTCGTTCCTGGTGGCGTTGATGGTGGCGGCGGCCGGCATGCTGATGGTCAGCAACATCAAGTACAACAGCTTCAAGGAGCTGGATCTCAAAGGTCGCGTGCCGTTCGTGGCGATCCTGGCGGTGGTGCTGGTATTCGCTGTCGTGTTCAGTGATCCGCCACGCATTCTGCTGCTGGTGTTTCTCGCCTATGCGGCGTCCGGTCCGGTGCAGTATCTGTTGCGTCTTCGTCGTCACAAAAACGCCGAATGATGTAATTTCCCGCATACTCCGCAGTCTATGGGTGCACCTGTCCTCCAAAGCTGCGGAGTTGTCATGTTGATCAAGATCCCCAAAGCATCCGACTGCCATGAGTCGGATGTCACGCCTGAAGCCATTTATCTCTCCCGTCGCCAATTGCTCGGCGCCACTGCTGCCGGTATTGCCATGGGCAGCCTGCCACGCTGGGCCAGTGCCGCTGATGCCCCTCGCTACTCTGATGTTGAACCCGGCAAGGCTCCGGCCTGGTTTGCCGAAAAGCTTCCTTCTACTCAATGGGGTGCGGTCAACGTCAAGGACGAGGCGATCACGCCTTATAAAGACGCTACGAACTACAACAACTTTTATGAATTCGGTACCGGCAAGGGCGATCCGGCGAGGAACGCTGGCGACCTGAAAACCGAACCCTGGAGCGTGGTGATTGACGGGGAGGTGGGTAAGCCGGGGCGTTATGCGCTGGAAGACTTCATGAAGCCGTATCAACTGGAGGAACGTATTTATCGTCTGCGCTGCGTCGAGGCGTGGTCGATGGTCATTCCCTGGATCGGCTTTCCCATCTCGGCCTTGCTCAAGCAGGTCGAGCCGACTTCCAAGGCCAAGTACATCCGCTTTGAAACCCTGCAGGATCCCAAGAGCATGCCCGGCCAGCGTTCCGGTTTTGCCTTGATCGACTGGCCGTACGTCGAAGGCTTGCGTCTGGATGAGGCGATGAATCCTTTGGCGATTCTGGCGGTGGGCATGTATGGACGCGAACTGCCGAACCAGAACGGCGCGCCTTTGCGTCTGGTGGTGCCGTGGAAGTACGGCTTCAAAAGCGTGAAATCCATTGTGCGCATCAGTCTGGTCAGCGAGCAGCCGAAGACCACTTGGCAAAGCATTGCTGCCGATGAGTATGGCTTTTATGCGAACGTGAACCCTACGGTCGATCATCCGCGCTGGACCCAGGCGCGCGAGCGGCGCCTGCCGAACAGTCTGTTCAAACCGAATGTGCGCGATACCCAGATGTTCAACGGCTACTCGGATGAAGTCGCTTCTTTATATACAGGGCTCGATCTGCGGAAGAACTACTGATGCGTTATCCGTTCTGGCGAGTGGGCGTGTTCATTGCGGCAGCGATCTGGCCATTGCTGTGGTTCTATCAGGCGTTCGCCGATCTGCTCGGGCCTGATCCGGGCAAGGTGCTGGTTGATCGTCTCGGGCTTGGCACGCTGGTGTTTCTGTTGATTACGCTGAGCATGACGCCGTTGCAAAAGCTGAGCGGCTGGGCGGGGTGGATCGCGGTGCGCAGGCAGTTGGGGCTTTGGTGTTTTGCTTATGTAGCGCTACATCTGTTCAGCTATATGGCGTTTATCCTCGGGTTTGACTGGTCACAGTTGGGCGTCGAGCTACGCAAGCGGCCTTACATCATTGTCGGTGCACTCGGCTTTCTCGGATTGCTGATACTGGCAGTGACGTCGAATCGTTATAGTCAGCGTCGTTTGGGTGCTCGCTGGAAGAAGCTGCATCGCTTGGTTTACGTGATACTTGGGCTGGGTTTGCTGCATATGCTCTGGATCGTGCGGGCCGATCTAGAGGAGTGGGCGATTTATGCCTTTATAGGCGCTGTGCTCTTGCTGCTTCGTGTGCCGCCGGTGATGAGGCGAATCCCGCGTTTACTGGGTAAAAAGCAGAATCTGCAAGAAAAGCGAAATTAACGGTTGACGGCAGATTCCAGAGGTCTATAATTCGCCCCACTTCCGGCGCAGTCGAAACGGAAAACTCCTTGAGATTCAAAGAGTTACGCAGTTTTCGACAGCGGCTTGCTTCAGGTCATCGAAGCCTGGAAGGAGTTGAAAGGGCAGTGATGTGTAGCTCTTTTAACGGTTCGATCTTCTCGGTCGAAAGCGGAGAAAAAGAGGTGTTGACAGCAGCGATTAACGCTGTAGAATTCGCCTCCCGCTAACGAGAGATCGGAAGCGCAAGTGGTTGAAGTTGTTGAAGAATTCTTCGAAAACTTCTGAAAATAATCACTTGACAGCAAATGAGGCTGCTGTAGAATGCGCGCCTCGGTTGAGACGAAAGATCTTAACCAACCGCTCTTTAACAACTGAATCAAGCAATTCGTGTGGGTGCTTGTGCAGTCAGACTGATAGTCAACAAGATTATCAGCATCACAAGTTACTCCGCGAGAAATCAAAGATGTAACCAACGATTGCTGAGCCAAGTTTAGGGTTTCTTAAAAACCCAAAGATGTTTGAACTGAAGAGTTTGATCATGGCTCAGATTGAACGCTGGCGGCAGGCCTAACACATGCAAGTCGAGCGGATAAGAGGAGCTTGCTCCTGGATTCAGCGGCGGACGGGTGAGTAATGCCTAGGAATCTGCCTGATAGTGGGGGACAACGTTTCGAAAGGAACGCTAATACCGCATACGTCCTACGGGAGAAAGCAGGGGACCTTCGGGCCTTGCGCTATCAGATGAGCCTAGGTCGGATTAGCTAGTTGGTGAGGTAATGGCTCACCAAGGCGACGATCCGTAACTGGTCTGAGAGGATGATCAGTCACACTGGAACTGAGACACGGTCCAGACTCCTACGGGAGGCAGCAGTGGGGAATATTGGACAATGGGCGAAAGCCTGATCCAGCCATGCCGCGTGTGTGAAGAAGGTCTTCGGATTGTAAAGCACTTTAAGTTGGGAGGAAGGGTTGTAGATTAATACTCTGCAATTTTGACGTTACCGACAGAATAAGCACCGGCTAACTCTGTGCCAGCAGCCGCGGTAATACAGAGGGTGCAAGCGTTAATCGGAATTACTGGGCGTAAAGCGCGCGTAGGTGGTTTGTTAAGTTGGATGTGAAATCCCCGGGCTCAACCTGGGAACTGCATCCAAAACTGGCAAGCTAGAGTATGGTAGAGGGTGGTGGAATTTCCTGTGTAGCGGTGAAATGCGTAGATATAGGAAGGAACACCAGTGGCGAAGGCGACCACCTGGACTGATACTGACACTGAGGTGCGAAAGCGTGGGGAGCAAACAGGATTAGATACCCTGGTAGTCCACGCCGTAAACGATGTCAACTAGCCGTTGGGAGCCTTGAGCTCTTAGTGGCGCAGCTAACGCATTAAGTTGACCGCCTGGGGAGTACGGCCGCAAGGTTAAAACTCAAATGAATTGACGGGGGCCCGCACAAGCGGTGGAGCATGTGGTTTAATTCGAAGCAACGCGAAGAACCTTACCAGGCCTTGACATCCAATGAACTTTCCAGAGATGGATTGGTGCCTTCGGGAACATTGAGACAGGTGCTGCATGGCTGTCGTCAGCTCGTGTCGTGAGATGTTGGGTTAAGTCCCGTAACGAGCGCAACCCTTGTCCTTAGTTACCAGCACGTAATGGTGGGCACTCTAAGGAGACTGCCGGTGACAAACCGGAGGAAGGTGGGGATGACGTCAAGTCATCATGGCCCTTACGGCCTGGGCTACACACGTGCTACAATGGTCGGTACAAAGGGTTGCCAAGCCGCGAGGTGGAGCTAATCCCATAAAACCGATCGTAGTCCGGATCGCAGTCTGCAACTCGACTGCGTGAAGTCGGAATCGCTAGTAATCGCGAATCAGAATGTCGCGGTGAATACGTTCCCGGGCCTTGTACACACCGCCCGTCACACCATGGGAGTGGGTTGCACCAGAAGTAGCTAGTCTAACCTTCGGGAGGACGGTTACCACGGTGTGATTCATGACTGGGGTGAAGTCGTAACAAGGTAGCCGTAGGGGAACCTGCGGCTGGATCACCTCCTTAATCGACGACATCAGCTGCTGCATGAGCTCCCACACGAATTGCTTGATTCATTGAAGAAGACGATAGAAGCAGCCCGAAATTGGGTCTGTAGCTCAGTTGGTTAGAGCGCACCCCTGATAAGGGTGAGGTCGGCAGTTCGAATCTGCCCAGACCCACCAATTTTGTGTGGGAAACGCCTGTAGAAATACGGGGCCATAGCTCAGCTGGGAGAGCGCCTGCCTTGCACGCAGGAGGTCAGCGGTTCGATCCCGCTTGGCTCCACCACTACTGCTTCTGAAGTTTGAAAGCTTAGAAATGAGCATTCCACCGGTTTGGTGATGAATGTTGATTTCTAGTCTTTGACTAGATCGTTCTTTAAAAATTTGGGTATGTGATAGAAAGATAGACTGAACGTTACTTTCACTGGTAACGGATCAGGCTAAGGTAAAATTTGTGAGTTCTCTTAGTTGAGAAATTCGAATTTTCGGCGAATGTCGTCTTCACAGTATAACCAGATTGCTTGGGGTTATATGGTCAAGTGAAGAAGCGCATACGGTGGATGCCTTGGCAGTCAGAGGCGATGAAAGACGTGGTAGCCTGCGAAAAGCTTCGGGGAGTCGGCAAACAGACTTTGATCCGGAGATGTCTGAATGGGGGAACCCAGCCATCATAAGATGGTTATCTTGTACTGAATACATAGGTGCAAGAGGCGAACCAGGGGAACTGAAACATCTAAGTACCCTGAGGAAAAGAAATCAACCGAGATTCCCTTAGTAGTGGCGAGCGAACGGGGACTAGCCCTTAAGTGGCTTTGAGATTAGCGGAACGCTCTGGAAAGTGCGGCCATAGTGGGTGATAGCCCTGTACGCGAAAATCTCTTAGTCATGAAATCGAGTAGGACGGAGCACGAGAAACTTTGTCTGAATATGGGGGGACCATCCTCCAAGGCTAAATACTACTGACTGACCGATAGTGAACTAGTACCGTGAGGGAAAGGCGAAAAGAACCCCGGAGAGGGGAGTGAAATAGATCCTGAAACCGTATGCGTACAAGCAGTGGGAGCAGACTTTGTTCTGTGACTGCGTACCTTTTGTATAATGGGTCAGCGACTTATTTTCAGTGGCGAGCTTAACCGAATAGGGGAGGCGTAGCGAAAGCGAGTCTTAATAGGGCGTCTAGTCGCTGGGAATAGACCCGAAACCGGGCGATCTATCCATGGGCAGGTTGAAGGTTAGGTAACACTGACTGGAGGACCGAACCGACTACCGTTGAAAAGTTAGCGGATGACCTGTGGATCGGAGTGAAAGGCTAATCAAGCTCGGAGATAGCTGGTTCTCCTCGAAAGCTATTTAGGTAGCGCCTCATGTATCACTGTAGGGGGTAGAGCACTGTTTCGGCTAGGGGGTCATCCCGACTTACCAAACCGATGCAAACTCCGAATACCTACAAGTGCCGAGCATGGGAGACACACGGCGGGTGCTAACGTCCGTCGTGAAAAGGGAAACAACCCAGACCGTCAGCTAAGGTCCCAAAGTTATGGTTAAGTGGGAAACGATGTGGGAAGGCTTAGACAGCTAGGAGGTTGGCTTAGAAGCAGCCACCCTTTAAAGAAAGCGTAATAGCTCACTAGTCGAGTCGGCCTGCGCGGAAGATGTAACGGGGCTCAAACCATACACCGAAGCTACGGGTATCACCTTCGGGTGATGCGGTAGAGGAGCGTTCTGTAAGCCTGTGAAGGTGAGTTGAGAAGCTTGCTGGAGGTATCAGAAGTGCGAATGCTGACATGAGTAACGACAATGGGTGTGAAAAACACCCACGCCGAAAGACCAAGGTTTCCTGCGCAACGTTAATCGACGCAGGGTTAGTCGGTCCCTAAGGCGAGGCTGAAAAGCGTAGTCGATGGAAAACAGGTTAATATTCCTGTACTTCTGGTTATTGCGATGGAGGGACGGAGAAGGCTAGGCCAGCTTGGCGTTGGTTGTCCAAGTTTAAGGTGGTAGGCTGAGATCTTAGGTAAATCCGGGATCTTAAGGCCGAGAGCTGATGACGAGTGTTCTTTTAGAACACGAAGTGGTTGATGCCATGCTTCCAAGAAAAGCTTCTAAGCTTCAGATAACCAGGAACCGTACCCCAAACCGACACAGGTGGTTGGGTAGAGAATACCAAGGCGCTTGAGAGAACTCGGGTGAAGGAACTAGGCAAAATGGCACCGTAACTTCGGGAGAAGGTGCGCCGGTGAGGGTGAAGGACTTGCTCCGTAAGCTCATGCCGGTCGAAGATACCAGGCCGCTGCGACTGTTTATTAAAAACACAGCACTCTGCAAACACGAAAGTGGACGTATAGGGTGTGACGCCTGCCCGGTGCCGGAAGGTTAATTGATGGGGTTAGCTAACGCGAAGCTCTTGATCGAAGCCCCGGTAAACGGCGGCCGTAACTATAACGGTCCTAAGGTAGCGAAATTCCTTGTCGGGTAAGTTCCGACCTGCACGAATGGCGTAACGATGGCGGCGCTGTCTCCACCCGAGACTCAGTGAAATTGAAATCGCTGTGAAGATGCAGTGTATCCGCGGCTAGACGGAAAGACCCCGTGAACCTTTACTATAGCTTTGCACTGGACTTTGAATTTGCTTGTGTAGGATAGGTGGGAGGCTTTGAAGCGTGGACGCCAGTTCGCGTGGAGCCATCCTTGAAATACCACCCTGGCAACTTTGAGGTTCTAACTCAGGTCCGTTATCCGGATCGAGGACAGTGTATGGTGGGTAGTTTGACTGGGGCGGTCTCCTCCTAAAGAGTAACGGAGGAGTACGAAGGTGCGCTCAGACCGGTCGGAAATCGGTCGTAGAGTATAAAGGCAAAAGCGCGCTTGACTGCGAGACAGACACGTCGAGCAGGTACGAAAGTAGGTCTTAGTGATCCGGTGGTTCTGTATGGAAGGGCCATCGCTCAACGGATAAAAGGTACTCCGGGGATAACAGGCTGATACCGCCCAAGAGTTCATATCGACGGCGGTGTTTGGCACCTCGATGTCGGCTCATCACATCCTGGGGCTGAAGCCGGTCCCAAGGGTATGGCTGTTCGCCATTTAAAGTGGTACGCGAGCTGGGTTTAGAACGTCGTGAGACAGTTCGGTCCCTATCTGCCGTGGACGTTTGAGATTTGAGAGGGGCTGCTCCTAGTACGAGAGGACCGGAGTGGACGAACCTCTGGTGTTCCGGTTGTCACGCCAGTGGCATTGCCGGGTAGCTATGTTCGGGAAAGATAACCGCTGAAAGCATCTAAGCGGGAAACTTGCCTCAAGATGAGATCTCACTGGAACCTTGAGTTCCCTGAAGGGCCGTCGAAGACTACGACGTTGATAGGTTGGGTGTGTAAGCGCTGTGAGGCGTTGAGCTAACCAATACTAATTGCCCGTGAGGCTTGACCATATAACACCCAAGCAATTTGCTGACCTGAAAAGGCACCAGATTGCGGTGTGTGAAGACGAAACGAACCGAAAGTTCGAAGTTCACAAACACCTAGCTGTCACATACCCAATTTGCTGAAGCGAGGCCATCTGGTCCCGAGTCAGTACCCGAATTTCTTGACGACCATAGAGCGTTGGAACCACCTGATCCCATCCCGAACTCAGCAGTGAAACGATGCATCGCCGATGGTAGTGTGGGGTTTCCCCATGTGAGAGTAGGTCATCGTCAAGATTAAATTCCGAAACCCCAATTGCGAAAGCAGTTGGGGTTTTGTTTTGCCTGCGAGAAAGTTTCAGCGCTATGGCGAACAAAATTGCACAGTTATTTTCGAAGCAGAACACTAGAATAGCCCCATCTTTATCGGAGCCAGAGCCTGTATGTCAGAATCGGTTGACGCCCCCGGGCTGTCAGATTTACCGCTGGAAGACTTGATAGCCTGCCACGAGTGCGACCTGCTGATGCGCAAGCCGACACTTGCCCATGGTGAGAAAGCACTCTGCCCGCGTTGTGGTTATGAGTTGTACGCCCATCGCCATAACGTGGTGCAGCGCAGCCTCGCCCTGGTGATTGCCGCGTTATTACTTTACGTGCCGGCAAACTTTTTACCCATCATGCAACTCAATATCCTCGGGCAATCCTCGCAGGATACGGTCTGGAGTGGCGTAGTCGGCCTGTTCAGCACCGACATGCAAGGTGTGTCGATCGTCGTCTTCCTTTGCAGCATGGCCATACCGTTACTCAAGTTGTTGTGCCAGCTGTTTGTGTTACTGACGATTCGTTTCGATGTCGGCCGAAGCTACGGTTTGCTGCTCTATCGTATTTACCACCACCTTAGGGACTGGGGCATGCTCGAGGTCTACCTCATGGGCGTGCTTGTCGCGATCGTGAAGCTGGCGGATATGGCAGCAATTACCGTCGGCCTCGGGCTGGCATGTTTCATTGGCTTGTTATTGGTGCAAGTCTGGCTGGAGGTGGTGATGTCACCGCATCAGATCTGGCAGGCATTATCAGGAGAGGATGCCCATGCGGGCGATTGATGCGGGCATTCTGGTGTGCACCGAATGCCACGAGCTGAACAAGCAGGAAGCTGACGTCGACGAGCAGAGCTGTACCCGCTGCGGCGCGCAGGTTCACGCTCGCCGCCCCAACAGCTTGACCCGCACCTGGGCGCTGTTGATCACGGCAGCCATTATCTATGTTCCGGCGAATGTCTTGCCGATCATGACGGTCAGTTCTCTGGGCCAGGGTGAACCGAGCACCATCATGTCCGGCGTGATTGAACTGGTTCAGCACGGCATGATCCCGATCGCCACCGTGGTGTTCATCGCCAGCATTCTGGTGCCCACGTTCAAACTGGTTGGCATCGCGCTGCTGCTGTTTTCCGTGCAGCGTCGGCAGCCATTGTCGGCCCGTCAGCGTATCTGGATGTACCGTTTCATCGAGTTCATTGGCCGCTGGTCGATGCTCGATATTTTCGTGATCGCCATTCTCGTGGCGGTCGTCAACTTCGGCCGGATAGCCAGTGTCGAAGCCAATTTGGGCGCCGTCGCCTTCGCCTCTGTGGTGATTCTGACGATGCTCGCCGCAGTTACTTTCGATCCCCGACTGATTTGGGATAACACGGAGTCGGACGACGACCATGACTGATTTGCCTGTAGCGAAAACCCGACCGGCTTCGAACTGGTCGGCCATTTGGGTGCTGCCTCTGATCGCGCTGATCATCGGCGGCTGGCTCGGCTGGCGTGCTTATTCCGAGACCGGTATCGAGATTCAGGTGCGCTTTGAAAGCGGCGAAGGCATCCAGGCCAACAAGACTGAAGTGGTCTACAAAGGCATGCCGGTCGGCAAGGTCAAGACGCTCAAGCTCGACGATGAGGGCAACTCGAAAGGGGTGATCGCCACCATCGAAATGAACAAGGACGTTGAGCAGTACCTGAAGACCAGCACGCGGTTCTGGCTGGTCAAACCGAGCGTGACCCTGGCCGGTATCACTGGTCTGGAGACATTGGTCTCGGGTAACTATGTCGCGATCAGTCCCGGTGAAGGCGAGCCCGTGCGCAAGTTCAAGGCACTCGCCGAAGAGCCGCCGCTGTCCGACGCCAAGCCCGGTCTGCACCTGACCATCAAGGCCGATCGCCTCGGCTCGCTGAATCGCGGCAGCCCGGTGTTCTACAAACAGATCAAGGTCGGTCAGGTCAAAAGCTACGTGCTGTCCGAGGATCAGAGCACCGTTGAACTTAAGGTGTTCATTGAGCCGACCTACGCCAAACTGGTGCGCAAACATACTCGTTTCTGGAACGCCAGCGGCATCAGCATCGACGCTAACCTGTCCGGCGTGAAAGTGCGCAGTGAATCCCTGGCTAGTATCGTCGCCGGTGGTATCGCGTTCGCGACGCCGGAGAATCGCAAGGACAGTCCGGCGACCGACCCGAGCCTGCCATTCCGTCTCTATGAAGACTTCGACGCTGCCGCTGCCGGCATTCGCGTGAAGGTCAAACTCAGCGATTTCGAGGGCCTGCAAGCCGGTCGCACGCCGGTGATGTACAAAGGCATTCAGGTCGGCAACCTGAAAGCGCTCAAAGTCGATCCGGACCTGAACAGTGCAACAGCCGAGCTGACCCTCGATCCGTTGGCCGAAGACTATCTGGTTGAGGGCACGCAGTTCTGGGTGGTCAAACCGTCGATATCCCTTGCCGGTATTACCGGCCTGGAAGCGCTGGTGAAAGGTAACTACATCGCCGTGCGTCCGGGCGACAAAGGCGCTGCGCCGAAACGCGAGTTCGAAGCGCGACCGAAAGCTCCGCCGCTGGATCTGCGTTCGCCGGGCCTGCATCTGGTGCTGTTCACCGACTCGCTGGGCTCGATCGATGTTGGCAGTCCGATTCTGTACAAGCAGGTCAAGGTCGGTTCGGTGCAGAGCTACCAGTTCTCCCGAACCAAGAAGCAGCTGGTCATCGGCGTGCACATCGAGAAGGAATACGAAAACCTGGTCAACGCCTCGACGCGCTTCTGGAATGTCAGCGGCATTACCCTCACGGGTGGCTTGACCGGCGGCATTCAGGTCAAGAGTGAATCCCTGCAAACCCTGATGGCCGGCGGTATCGCGTTCGAAACGCCGCAAGCCAATGCGCCGTTGAAGAAACGTATCCCGCGCTTCCGTCTGTTCGCCGATCACGATGAGGCGAACAAGAAAGGTGCGGTAGTGACGATCAAGGTTGATCGCGCTGACGGCTTGAGCAGCGGTACGCCGGTACGTTTCAAGGGGCTGGATGTCGGCAAGATTGAAAGCGTCGATCTGACCGATGACATGCAGTCGGTAATCCTCACCGCTCGCATCACTGAAGTGCCGGAGAAGATCGCGCGAGTCGGCAGTCAGTTCTGGGTGGTCAAGCCGGAACTGGGTCTGATCAAGACGCAGAATCTGGAAACGCTGGTCACCGGCAAATACATCGAAGTCCAGCCGGCGGCGAAGAATCTCGGCCCGCAGAAGAACTTCGTTGCCTTGGCCGAAGCGCCGGAAGTCACCAGGCAGGAAGCGGGTCTGAGTCTGGTGTTGAGCGCCGCACGTCGTGGTTCGCTTAAGCCTGGCGTACCAGTGACTTACCGTGAGATCACCGTCGGAAAGGTGACCGGTTATGAATTGGGCCAGACAGCTGACCGTGTGTTGGTGCACATCCTGATCGAGCCGAAGTATGCGCCACTGGTGCGCAGCGGCAGCCGTTTCTGGAACACCAGCGGCGTGGGCTTCGATTACGGCTTGTTCAAAGGCGTGACGGTTCGGACCGAATCGCTGGAGACGCTGATTCAAGGTGGCATTGCCTTCGCCACACCGGATGGCGAGCGCATGGGCAATCCGGCGAGGGCCGAGCAGACGTTCCCGTTGTTCGACAAGTTCGAGGATGAATGGCTGACCTGGGCGCCGAAGATTCAGCTGGGTAAGTAGTGGCGCCTATTGAATAGCCTTCGCGAGCAGGCTCGCTCCCACAGGGGAACGCATTCCAATTGTGGGAGCGAGCCTGCTCGCGAAGGGGCCAGCCAAATCAACACAAAATCCACTCCATAAAAAAGGGCCGCGATCTCATCAGATCGCGGCCCTTTTTTTGCTTCAGCTACCGCCGATCAAACCGCATCCAGCTCCGGCTCATCGGCCTGCACATTCAGCGTGGCCTTGACCACATCATGCCGGCGAATGTACTTCCAGTCCGCCTCATCGATGTAGATCCCGGCCGGGCCGCTGCCGCCTTCCAGGTCGATTGCGACACTGGCGCAGACCTGCGGCTTCACACTCGCCAGAATCGGCACGAAGCCTAGTTGCAGACTGGTTTCCAGCAGCGCCGCCTGGTTCTTCTCGTCGATGTCCGCCGCCTCGTCGAGGTAGTACGGCAGACGCACGCGGCCGGCCAGATCGCGATCCATCAAGTGCAGCAACAAGTACATGTTGGTCAGTGCCTTGATGGTCATGGTCGTACCGTTGGAGGCCGCGCCGTCGATGTCGGTGTGGATGACTGGTTGACCGTTGACCTTGGTGATCTCGAAGGCCAGTTCGAACAAGTCCTTGAGGCCGAGCTGGTTGTGGTTCGCTGCCACCAGCCGCGCCAGATATTCCTTGGCCTCTTCGTTCTTGTTGTCCTGCTCGGCGCTCTGGCTGAGATCGAACACCGACAGGGTTTCGCCTTCCTCATATTGCCCGGCGCTGTGGATGATCTGGTCGATGTGCTTGAGTGCTTCCTTGTTTGGTGCGAGGACGATGCGGAAGCTCTGCAGGTTGGAAACCTGCCGCTTGTTGATCTCGCGGTTGAACAGCGCCAGTTGATGCTCGAGGCTGTCGTAATCGCTGCGGATGTTGCGCAGAGTACGGGCGATGTCGGTGACCGCCGCGCGCCGCGCCTTGCCGAGGGTCAGGGCTTCATCGGTGCGGTGCGCGTAAGCGTTGATCAGCAGCGACAGACGTCGTTCCATGTCGTCTTCGCTGTCGAACTTGGCCACGCCTTTGAGGCGGACCTGCGCGTACAGCGCTTCGATCTGGCCATCGGCACGCAGCAGACCCTGCCAGCTGTCCTGATAGTCGTTGAGCAGCGGCAGCAGGTTGTCCATCGAATCATCGACCGGATCCATGAACGGCGTGCCGAACGGCAGATCCGCTGGCAGCAACTGACGACGACGCAAAGCATCGTCGAGCGTGCGTTGCTTGGCTTCCATGTCGGCGATCTGACGGCCGACCAGTTGCAGCTTGGCCGACAGTTGCTGGACGCGCTCGGTGAACGCATCGCTGGAGCGCTTGAGTTCGTCCTGCGCGGCTTCCATCTGCGCCAGTTGCTCGAGCTTGTCACTTTCTTCGGCGCTCAGGGTCTGGGTGCGACGGAAATCTTCCAGCGCCTTCTGCGCGTCCAGCACCTGCTGGTACAGCGCTTCGGTCTGGGTCTTGCTCGCGGCGCGGTCGGCGGCCACGGCCTGCTGGGTTTTCAGTTGCTTGAGCTCTTTTTCCAGACGCTCTTTCTGATCACGCAACGCGGCGCGGTCAGCCAGAGCCTGCAAGGCAGGCGGCTCAATGTGCGAGATGTCGATCGACAGGCCCGGCACTTCGAAGCGCTCGCCCTTGAAGCCATCAAGAATCAGCTCCACGGATTTGACCCACTCGCCATTCTCGTCGAGGGTGATGCCATGTTCGCCCAGCGGCAGGCTGAACAGCGCGCTGTTGAACAGACGCATCAGGCGCTCGACGTCCTGTTGCGAGAACTCTTCGCGCAGGCGGGCATAGCTGTTGTTATCAGCGTGATCGAGTTGTTGCTTCACCGACTTCAGGCGTTTTTCCAGATCGCGCAGACGCTCTTCGAGATCTTCGGCGCTGAACTGACGCGACTGCGCCAAGGCACCGGCCAGTTCGTCGTGTGCATCCTTGGCCGCGAGCAATTGTTGCTCGAGCACTTTGACGTCATCGACCAGGGCGAAGCGGTTCTTCAGCACCGACAACTCGCCGAGCCAGCGCTGGATGCCTGAAATTTCCCGCTCCAGACGCATCAGTTCCTGAGTACCACCGCGTTGATCGTTCTGCAGATCGTCCTGCTCGCGACGGTAGTGCTCGGCCTGGATGGTCAGCTCTTCCTTGCGCGCCGTGGCGTAGTCCGACCAGGTGCCGAGCAAGGAGTCGAGCAGCGGCGACAGGCGATGCAGCTTGCCGCGCAGCACATCGCGCTGTTTCACGCCGTTGGCCAGCGCTTCGACCAATGGGCCGGCGGCGACCAGCGAGTTGTAGTCCTGCTCCATGCGCCGCACGTCGCGGAAGGCTTCTTCGCACGCGGCGATGTAATCGACGCTGCCCGAACGCAGGCTGTGCTCGAAAGCATCGAGGAACAGTTGCTTGAGCTTGGCCGCGGTGATTTCGCGCATGTGCAGCAGGTTGATGAACAGCGCGCGGAAGGTCTTCAGGCTCTGCTCGCTGGTGGAGCGCAGCGGGATCAGGGTCAGGTCGAGCGGGATTGACGTGTGGCCGCCAACCAGCAAGCGGCGCAGTTCGTCCGGCTTGAGTTCGTAGGCTTTCAGGCCTTCTTTTTCGAGATTGCTGAACAGTTCTTTCTGGCGCAGGCAGGTGTCGTTTTTCTGGTAATGCGCCAGGTCGAGCTTGCCGGCGTAGGCGAAGAACTGGTGCCCGAAACCGCCGCCCGGGCCGCGACCGACCACGCCGATCACGTGGGGGCCGTGGGGCAGGTTGACTTCAACGAGGATGTAACTGGTGTCGGAGGCGAAGTAGAAGCGCCGCGATTGTTCGAGGCTGTACTTGCCGAAGCTCATGTCCGACATGCGCGCCAGAATCGGGAACTGCAAAGCGTTGATCGACGCCGACTTGCCGAGGTTGTTCGCGCCGTAAACCGACAGCGGTTCTTCCAGCGGAAACAGACCGAGGCTGTAGCCGGCGGTGTTCAAAAGAGCAAAGCGGCGGATGCCGTAGCGTTCCTGGCTCATGCATCGGACTCCTGTTCTTCGGCAATGGCGCGGGCCAGTGCGTCTTCTTCGCTTTCTTCTTCAAATTCGGAAAGATCGAGCGGATCGTCGGTTTCGAGGAATTTCGCTTCGGCTTCTTCGTCGATCAGCACCGGCGCAGGCAGCGGCAGAACGCTGTGGACGCTGGCTGCCAGGTCGCGGTCCTGCTGTACCGACAGGCACACGTCGAGGAAACGGTGCATCGGCGGCAGGAAGCGGTAGACGCCGTTTTCTTCGCCGGCAAAACCAAGCTGGGTCATGCGGCGCATGATTTTTTCTTCGAGTTCTTCAACAGTCTGCACTTCGGCCTGAATGAACAGGTCGCGGTACTTGTCCAGCAGCGACGGCAATTCTTCGCGGCCGAGGCTGCCGCCGTCGAGCACGGCAATCGGGTCGCGGCCCTGATCGGCCAGGTGCTCGACGAGGATGAAGGTGAACAGCGCCAGACGCTGGGCGGTCTTGTTCACCGCTGCGGCGGCCATGTCCGGCACGAAATAGTAGAAGCCACGGGTGTCGCAGACCAGTTCAAAGCCCAGCGCCTTGAACAGCGTGCGGTACTGATCCTGGAAGTTTGACAGTTGTGCGTACAGCTCAGGATCACGGCGGCTGACGTGGTAACCCTTGAACAACTCGCGGAAGATCGGCGCCAGTTGCGACAGTTCGGAAAGATCAAGATGCATTTGGGATGCTCGCAGAATCCTCGGCGGCGGTATCGCTGGCCGAGAGCAGGGCGAAGGAGCGCAGGCTGACCTGGTGCTCGTGAGTATGGTATTCGCGGCGTTCCAGACGCTCGCGCTTGAAGCGTTTTTCCCGCGACAGGCGCGAGAACCAGTAAAGCAATTCGTCGGTGGCGCCGTCCGGTTCCTGCTCCAGCAGCCAGGTCATCAGGTCCGGCATCGGCAGGGACTCTTCGCAACGATCGACCATCTCGCGCACGGTGCGCGGTGCACGTGGGGCGTCGCCAGCCTTTTGGGTTTTGTGCGCCTTGGGGAAGCGCGCCGGTTTCGGCTCGAAACGCGCCAGGGCATACACGTAGGCTTCGACCTGACTGGCGCTGCCGAGGAAGGTGCTCTGTGGGCGGGTGAACAGTGGCATCGCCGCTTGCGGCACGGCGTCGATGCCTTTACGCCGGATCGCCGCCAGCGCCAGTGCGGCGCCACGGGTCACGGCGTTATGCCGACGCGCTTCTTCACGCAATGGCAGCAGCAGTTCGCGGGCATGGCGCAGGGTCAGTTGCGCGCTGGTCTGCATTTCGAGGATGCGCGCGTGGGTGCGCAGGAGCATGTCGTCATCGACCAGATGGCCGAGGCGCTGCTGTTCGCTGAGCATCTTCAGCAGCACGGTTTCGACCTTGCGCACGCCTTGTTCGAAGGCGCCATCGGCGTTGACCAGATCGATCATCGGCTCGACGTATTCGTCCCACGTCGCCAGGACTTCGGCGTAACGCTGACGCAGCGGAATCTGCCGGTCGCTGGTCTTCGCCCGTTCGGCCACGGCCACCAGGGCCTGTTCATCGTTGTCGAGTTTCTTCAGTACGTCGCGCACACGCATGTCGAGCAAACGCAACTGGCGCGCCAGATCGTTGCCGTCACGGACGTCGAAAGCGTCCTGGATATAACCGGCCAGACGCTCAAGGTGACGCAGGTAGGCTTCGATTTCCAGGCACAGGCCGAGGCGGTGTTCGCGGCGCAGGTAGGCGAGGAAGTCGTGGATCTGCGCGTTGAGCTCGAAACGGTTCGGGCTTTTCGCCACCGGAACCAGAATATCGAGGCGAATCCACACGTCGAGCAGGCTGGTGATGTCCTGCGGCGTGCTATCGAGTTGTTGGGCGGCCAGTTGCGTGCGCAGTTCGTTGAGGCTCAGGGTGCCTTGGTCGAAGTGCTCGCACAGTGGCTCCAGAAGTGCCCAGTGTTCAGCGAGGGCGCGCAAGACGCGCTTGGGTTCGATCATCGGAATGGCCGGCTGGTTGGCGATTAAAAGCGGCGATTGTACTGCATCACAGGCGCGGCGATTCACTCTCGGGACGGGCTGTCGCATTCTTTGGCCAAAGGGCAGCGGCGCAGCGCAGCGCGGGGTATCGATCAACAGCGAGCGATCTTGTGCGAAGGGCGGTAGAATCAGCGCACTTTCCGTTATCCACAAGTGGCCGACCTTTGCTTATCGAGTCCCGCCGCCGCGCCTATTTGAACGCCATGCAGGTGGTCAACTGGCTGCCGCGCACCGAACTGCCTTTCGCCGCACCGTCGCGGCCCGAGCTGCTGGAGATGCCCGAGCCTGAGCTTGAGGTGCCGGTTGCACCGGCGCCTCAGGCCGAAGCACCGGCGCAGCCTGCCGCGCGTCAGGTCGAGCGACCGAAAATCGAGGTGCCGCGTCCGTCGCTGGCCAGTACCCGCAACGGCGCCAAACCGGTGGAGGAAGTCGATGACACGCCGGTGGTGGTCAAGCCTGCGCCAGTGCCGCCGCCTCGGTTCGCCCTGCAACTGCTGCGCGCCGGGCGCTGCCTGCTGCTGGTCGAGTTACCCACAGGCGAAGCGTTTCAAAGTCGCGATCCGGCCTACCTGCTGCTCAAGGACATGCTGCGCGCCGCCGGTCTGCCGGATGCGCCGCAGATCGTCGGCGAGCCGGTGCGCTGGCCGTGGCTCAATCGCGGCACGCTGGATCAAGGCCCGGAAGCGGCGCGCGACTTCGTGCAAGGCTTCCTCTCGGTGCAGATGGAAGCAGCACCCTGCGCCTGTCTGTGGCTGATCGGCCTGCCGGCGCTGAAGTTTGCCGGGGAAGCGGACGCCGAAGCGTTCAATAGTGAATTGCAGATCGAAGGTCTGGGCCTGGCCTGGGCGATTCCCGGTCTGGAACTGTTAATGGAAGAGCCACAGCGCAAGGCCGCTGTGTGGCAAGCCATGCGTCGGCTGATGGCGCGCTGGAAACAATCCGATGAGTGAGGCTGTAACCTTTCGCCCGATGACCGAGGCGGACCTGGACGCTGTGTTGAAGATCGAATACGCCGCGTACAGCCATCCGTGGACCCGGGGGATTTTTCTCGATGGCCTGGGCAAATACCAGATCTGGCTGATGTTCGAAGGCCAGCAACAGGTTGGCCATGGCGTGGTGCAGATCATTCTTGATGAGGCGCACCTGCTCAATATCACCGTCAAGCCGGAAAATCAGGGGCGCGGGTTGGGCCTGACGTTGCTTGAGCATTTGATGTCGCGTGCGTATGCGGCTGAAGCGCGGGAGTGCTTTCTCGAAGTGCGCGACAGCAATACTGCTGCTTTCAAGTTGTATGAGCGGTATGGCTTCAACGAGATCGGCCGGCGTCGCGATTATTACCCGGCGGTGGGTGGGCGTGAGGATGCGGTGGTGATGGCCTGTACCTTGGTGGATTAGGCCTGTAGGAGCTGCCGAAGGCTGCGATCTTTTGATCCTGTTTTTGTAAGATCCAAAGCAAAATCAAAAGATCGCAGCCTTCGGCAGCTCCTACAGGGGGCGAATTTCAAGTCAGCGGGTCAGCGCTTGCCATCCAGCGGATCCAGATCCGCCAGTTCCGCTTCATCCAGCCCGTCACCGCCGCCGATGTCGGTTTCACTGACCTCGCTCAAATCCCAATCCGCCGGATTGCCCTCGCCGAGTTCATCGGCATCGCGCGCGCCATCCTCGCGAATCAACGTTTCCGGGCTCAGGTCATCGTCGGTCGGCTGATGATCATCCACCGAAGCCCCGGTCATACCCGCCTCACGCACTCGCTCAGCCGGCATCAATTTTTCGCGTTCACGCTCGGGCAGCTCATCTCCGATTTTCGCGCTGGGCTCTTCGTCGTCGAAATCCAGCTCGTGCACCGAGCCCATGCGGTCTTCGTTATCGTCGATGGGTTCCGGTTGCACCGCATCATAAGGGCGTCGTGAATCAGTCATGGCAATTCCTCATACTGTGGGCCTTACTGAGTGGACTCACCGGGCGCGCGAGAATTCCAACGAAAACACTTTGCGCTGGCGGCGTGACTTCGACGGGTGGTCGTCTATCAAACCTGCGCATCTTTCTTGAGGCCTTATCCATGCACGATCTACAAGACCTGATTGATAACAACGAGCGTTGGGCTGACGCGATCACCAAGGAAGACCCGGACTTCTTCGCCAAACTGGCGCGCCAGCAGACCCCGGAATATCTATGGATCGGCTGCTCCGACGCGCGCGTACCGGCCAACGAAATCGTCGGCATGCTGCCGGGCGATCTGTTCGTACACCGCAACGTCGCCAACGTCGTGCTGCACACCGACCTCAACTGCCTCTCGGTGATCCAGTACGCGGTGGATGTGCTCAAGGTCAAACACATCCTCGTCACCGGCCACTACGGCTGCGGCGGCGTGCGCGCGTCGATGCAGGATCGCCAGTTCGGCCTGATCGACGGCTGGCTACGGTCGATCCGCGATCTGTACTACGAGAAACGCGAAGAGCTGGCCAAGCTGGCGACCGAAGAAGAGCAGGTCGATCGCATGTGCGAACTCAACGTGATCCAGCAAGTGGCCAACGTCGCGCATACCAGCATCATCCAGAACGCTTGGCATCGCGGACAGCCGCTGTCGATCCACGGCTGCATCTACGGGATCAAGGACGGCCGCTGGAAAAGTCTCAATACCACCATAAGCGGTTTCGAACAGTTGCCGCCGCAATACCGCTTACGTCCGGTCGGCGCCCCGTAACCGCGGCGTTCAGTTACGGCCTGGATGCCGCCAGCGCTGTAAAAAGCGCTGGCCTTCAGGCGTGGGTGGTTCGTCGTAACCGGTGATCCAGCCACGGCAGCGCGACGAACCGCAATCGCAGGCGAACTGGCGCAGCAGTTTATCTTCGGTCGATGCGTAGTCGATGCTCAGATGGTCGCCGCTGTGGATATCTTTCAAGGCCCACAGCCACAACTCGCTCATGTCGAGAAATACATTCGGATCGCAGGCGTGCTCGAGCACCCCGCAAAAACGCGGATCGTAAACGTGGATGCCGGTTTGCAACTGACGGGTCTGTCGACGGCGATAGGGCAGCAATTGCCCGGAAACCCGGCACATTCGGCTAATGCGCAGAAACTCGCGGCGCGCGACCACCGCCGTGGCCATGCCACGTTCGTCGTGGATAATCTGAAAGTCCTGGCAGGATGGGAAGCCCAGCCGCACCGGAAGTCCGGCGAACGGATAGATGCCTTCTGTGTCGCGCGGCAGGTGCCGGCCCATGGCTTGATTGTTCATAACGATCCTTGTTGGTGAGTATTGCCTCCGGGTTGTCCCCACGCCCGTCAGGCGAAGCATGATTGGATCCAAGCGTCGCGCAATTGAAGGTACCGGTCTACTGTCAAACCTGACAGGCGCGATCACCGCTGGCCCGCGTCAGCATTGGCTGACACGGGGGACTCCAGCAGCGATTACAGAGTTGGTGCGGGCACGGCGGCCGCAGGCAGTGGCGCTTTCAGCTGTCGCAGTTGTGTCTTGACCGATGGCGTGGCGCACTTGGCAACCGCTTGTTCAGCGCTGAGGTTGCGGATCGAGGTATAGAACAACTCGCAGGTTTTGACCTTTTGCGTCACCTGCCATGTTTGCGTGCAACTGTTCAGCGTGGCCTGCGCATCGCTGCCCGGTTTGCTGCCCATTGCCGCCTGCCAGCAGGCAGCACTCAAATCCTGGCCCATGACTTTCAAGCCCGCCGCGTCAGCCTTCGCCTGGGCATCGTCGCCGGTATAGCTTTTCGGATCGGCGGCGTACCAGATATAGCTCGGATGATTCGAGCCGAGCACCGGCACATTCACTCCTTCGGCCGGACTGATGCTCGCCAGCCCCAGCACCCCCAAGGTCGGCCCGTATTGTTCCTTGATCCAGTTGCGCACCGGCGCCCCGAACGCAACCATCGGCAGCGTCGCGCCGCTGGCGGTCTGGCTGAACTGCTTGACCAGCGTGGTCTGGTAATCCTTGAAGTAGTCGTAGACATCCTCCAGATCCCCGCCGGCATTGGACGGCGCGGCGATCGGCGCGATGTCGATGATGGTCTGGTAAGCCGGCGTCTGCCCGGCGGGGATGCCGTTATCGGTCAGCAACGTCGCCCAGCGATCGGTGGTGTTCGAGCGCAGATAGTCCTGCGCCTGGGTCAGCGAGTAGTCAGGCGGGAAGTGCAGCAACTCGACGCTCTTGCGATTTTCCAAGGCCATGCCCAACGGCAGGAACAGATACCAGCTGTAGGCCCATTTGCCATCGGCATTCAGCTTGCTGGCGCCAGCATAAGCCAGGTCGCCGGCGTCGAGCAACGCCGACAGCGGCTTGTCATAGCCGTCCGGCACTCCGGTGATCTCGGCGTAAAGCTGATCGTTGTCGGTTTTCACCAGCACCTTGGCATCGGCGTAACCGTCGCGCTGGACGCTCTGGCTCAGGTAGTGAGCAACGGTCTGCTCCAGCGTCCAATTGCGAAAGCAGATCACGCTGCAATTGTTGGGGTAGGCGAAGAGGCGGGTGACGCGCTCGGTGCTGCCCAGTTTTACGTCGACATCGGCGTGGACGGCGGCGCTTAGCGTCAGTGCAACGAGGGTAAGTCCTGCGAGTTTGAACATGCTCAGATCCTTTTCAGCGTGGGTTCCCCTCGATTTGGGGGCGCTTCATAGTGGATCAGTGGTGTTTGACAGAAAAGCGGTTGAGTGTGGATTCTTGCCTGAATGCGGTATTACCCAAGCAGCGCACATATTGTTACGGCTGTGCCAACAAGCACGCTGCCTGGTGCGCGTCCGCACTGCTAGACTGCAGCGACATCGAATTTTCCAAGGGTGAGTCATGAAGCCTTCTACTGCTCTCGACATGCAAAGGTCCGCCGTCCGCGAAGTGATCGGGCGCTTTCGCGTGGCCAACCCGCGTGTATTTGGTTCAGCATTGCTGGGGACGGATCTGGACGGCAGCGATCTCGATCTGCTGGTTGACCCACTGCCCGGCACGACGCTTTTTGATCTGGGCGGACTTCAGGTTGAGCTTGAAGACCTGCTGGGTGTTGCGGTCGAGGTGCTGACCCCCGGCGACCTGCCAGTGAAATTTCGTCAGCAGGTGCTTGATCAGGCGCGACCCGTCTAAAGCAGCGATCAAACCAAGTTTTGAGAGCACCTGCCCTTGAGCAGGTGCGTTTTTATCGACTTACGGCATCACCGGCGGCGTATACGCCAATGTCGTCCCCAGCGCCCACAACAACAGCAGCACCAGCGGCGTGTGCACCAGCAGTTGCACAAACGAGAAGCCTATCAAATCCCGCGCCTTCAACCCGAGCACGCCCAGCAGCGGCAGCATATAGAACGGATTGATCAGGTTCGGCAGGGCTTCGGCGGCGTTGTAGATCTGCACCGCCCAGCCGAGGTGGTATTGCAGGTCATTGGCGACTTGCATCACGTAGGGCGCTTCGATGATCCATTTACCGCCGCCGGACGGGATGAAGAAACCGAGAATCGCCGAATACACGCCCATCAGCAGCGCATAGGTGTCGTGGGAAGCGATGCTGACAAAGAAAGTCGAGATGTGATGCGCGAGGGTTTGCGCATCGGCGCCTTTGACCGTGGTCATCAGCGCGGCGATCGAGCCGTACAGCGGAAACTGGATCAACACGCCAGTGGTGGTCGGCACCGCACGGGCCACGGCATCGAGGAAGCTGCGCGGGCGCCAGTGCAGCAGCGCGCCGAGCATGATGAACAGGAAGTTATAGGTGTTCAGGCCGGAAATCGCGGTAATCGCTGGTTTGGTCGAGAACTCGTGAAACAGCCATCCTGCTGCGAGCAGCACCAATACGATGATCAGCAACGGGCTGTGTTCCAGCCATTCGCCGGGGCGAGTGCGCGGTTGCAGCGGCGGCAGGTTGAACGCCGGATCGATGCCGCAGGCCTTGGCGTCGCGTGCCGAATTCGGCCCGGGCGCGGTGGCGTAGGCGATGATGATCGAGATCACGATCAGCGCCAGCAGCATGACTCCGGATTGCCAGAGAAAAATGGTTTCGGTGAACGGGATTACGCCAGTGATCGACAGGATCGACGGCGGCAGGCTGCCCGGGTTGGCCTGCAACTGTGCGGCCGACGATGACAAGCCCAGCGCCCACACCGCGCCGAGGCCCAGGTAAGCAGCGGCACCGGCGGCGCGGTAATCCATCTTCAGATCGGTGCGGCGGGCGAGGGCGCGTACCAGCAGCCCGCCAAATACCAGCGACAGACCCCAGTTGAGCAAAGATGCGACCATCGAAATCAACGCCACCCAAGCCACGGCGGAGCGGCCGTTTTTCGGGATGCGTGCCAGTTTGTCGATCAGTTTGACTGCGGGCGGAGAGCTGGCGACGACGTAGCCGCCGATCACCACGAAGGCCATCTGCATGGTGAACGGGATCAGGCTCCAGAAGCCGTCGCCGAAGGCCATCGCTGCAGCGGTGGGTTTGGCGCCCATGGCCAGAGTGGCCAGCGCAACGATGATCACGGCCAACGCGGCGAATACCCAGGAATCGGGAAACCAGCGTTCGGCAAAACTGGAACAGCGCAGGGCAAAGCGCGCGGAGCGGCTATCTTCGATATCAACGGCCACAGGAAGTACCTCGGATTTTTTATGGTTATTTTGATCCGTGGGAGCAGTCGCCCGGCTCGACAGCCACAGAGACCCCTGTGGGAGCGAGCCTGCTCGCGAAGACGTCGGCACATTCAGCATCAGGTTGTCTGAACTGACGCTTTCGCGAGCAGGCTCGCTCCCACATGGGCGGCTGGTCGGTGTTGGCGTGGTCCCTTGGACAGGCGCTAACAGTAAATCAAGCGCCGCCCTTTTGTTGAGCAGGTTTTCGCAAACCGAGACTATGGTCTGACGGGTTGTCGATCCGTGCTTTTGCGTAGACCATGGGCGCCTTGGTTTTTGCCGATGCCTGAGTTCTTTGTCATGACTGCCAATTCTCCAGCCCGACCGGCGCCGTTCAGCCGTGCCGACTACAAGACCCTCGGCCTTGCTGCGCTTGGCGGGGCGCTGGAAATCTACGATTTCATCATCTTCGTATTCTTCGCGCTGACCCTGAGTCAGTTGTTCTTCCCCCCGGAAATGCCCGAGTGGCTGCGTTTGCTGCAAAGCTTCGGCATCTTCGTCACCGGTTATCTGGCGCGGCCGTTGGGCGGGATTCTGATGGCGCATTTCGCCGACCGTCTGGGCCGCAAAAAGGTGTTCAGCCTGAGCATCCTGATGATGGCCCTGCCGTGCCTGCTGATCGGGATCATGCCGACCTACGCACAGATCGGCTATTTCGCGCCCTTGCTGTTGCTGGCGCTGCGCATCCTGCAAGGCGCAGCGGTGGGGGAGGTGCCGAGTGCCTGGGTGTTCGTCGCCGAGCATGCGCCTGTCGGCCATCGTGGTTACGCCTTGGGATTTCTGCAGGCCGGCCTGACCTTCGGTTACTTGATCGGCGCACTCACGGCGACCTTCCTGGCGCAGGTTTTCACGCCTGCCGAAATTCTCGATTACGCCTGGCGCTATCCGTTTCTGCTCGGCGGCGTGTTCGGCGTGGTGGGCGTTTATCTGCGCCGCTGGCTCAGCGAAACCCCGGTGTTCATGGCCATGGAAGCGCAGCGCGAGGCGCGGGTCGAGCTGCCGCTGCGCACGGTGCTGCGTGAACATCGTCTGGCCATGCTGCCGGCCATGTTGCTCACCTGTGTGCTGACCTCGGCGGTGGTGGTGTTCGTGGTCATCACCCCGACGATGATGCAGAAAACCTTCGGCATGACCGCCAGCCACACCTTCGGCCTCAGTGCCTTGGGCATCGTTTTTCTGAATATCGGCTGCGTGATCGCCGGACTGCTGGTCGACCGCATCGGCGCTTGGCGCACGGTCATGCTGTACAGCCTGTTGCTGCCGCTGGGCATTGGCGTGTTGTATGGCTGCCTGATCATGGGCGGCCATTGGATCGGCATGGCCTATGCGGTCGCCGGCCTGGCTTGTGGGGTAGTAGGTGCGGTGCCTTCGGTGATGGTCGGGTTGTTTCCGGCGCGGATTCGCGTGTCGGGCATTTCTTTCACCTACAACATTGCCTACGCCGCCTGGGCAAGTATCACGCCGCTGTTGCTGATTGGTCTGATGCCGTGGAGCCCATGGATCTGCGTGATCTTCTGTGCAGTGATGGGCGCGGTGGGGGGTGTGACGGCGGCGTATTTCGGTGCGCGCATGCCACGTACCGGACCGTGTCAGGCGGCCGGCGCTGCCTGATCCGCAAGCGCCGGATTATTTTCGACTGACGGGTCTGGCGCTGGCTTCAGAAAAGCTGTGCAAGGCCGATGGCTAGGTTGTATCCGCTAACTACCCTGCCATCGGTGCTTTCCCATGTTTAATAAACGCTTGAAACAAGAGCTGGCCGCTCTGCGCGAAGAACTCTCCAGTCTTGTACAAGTGAAGGAAAGCCTGGAAAGCGAAATGCTCGCGCTGACCCTTGAGCCCGACGGGCGGATTCGTTCGGTCAACCAGAATTTTCTCGATGAAATGTTCTACAAGAGCCAGGACCTGATCGGCCGGGCAATCGAAGACATCGTCCCGGCCCACGTCAAAACCGACGAATTCCATCAGCGCTTCAAAAACTCGATGAGCCGTGGCGAGCATTTTGCCGGCGCCGTGCGCCTGTTGCGTGGCAATGGCGACGAGGCGTGGCTGCGTTCAATCGTGCAACCGGTGCGCTCGTCTGATGGGCGGATCAGACACATCTCCTTCTACGCCAGTGACCTGACCCGCACCATCGAAGCCTCCCGCGAGCATGAGAACCTGATCGGTGCGCTGGTGCGTTCCACCGCCGTGATTGAATTCGACCTCAACGGCAATGTGCTCAGCGCCAATGATCGCTTCCTCAACGGCATGGGTTACAGCCTGGCGCAGATCAAGGGTAAACATCACCGCACGTTTTGCGCCCCGGAAGAGTACAACAGCGCCGAGTACCAGAACTTCTGGCGGCGCTTGAACAGTGGCGAATTCGTCGCAGGCCGCTTCAAGCGTATCGACAGCCATGGTCGTACGGTGTGGCTGGAAGCGTCCTACAACCCGGTGGTCGATGCCAACGACAGACTGTACAAAGTGGTGAAGTTCGCCACGGTGATTACTGATCAGGTCAACCGCGAGCAGGCGGTTGCCGACGCGGCCAGCATCGCTTACAGCACCTCGCAACAAACCGACAGCACCGCGCAACGGGGCACCACGGTCGTCACCGAAGCGGTGAACGTGATGCGTGATTTGTCGCGTCACATGCAAGCCGCCGGCGAAGGTATCGAGGCGCTGAACGAGCAGTCGCTGGTGATCGGCACGATCGTCAAAACCATCAGCGGCATTGCCGAACAGACCAACCTGCTGGCGCTCAACGCTGCCATCGAAGCCGCCCGGGCCGGCGAGCAGGGCCGTGGTTTTGCCGTGGTCGCGGACGAGGTCCGGCAACTGGCCTCGCGCACCAGCCAGGCGACGGACGAAATCGTCGGCGTGGTACGGCAGAACCAGGAAATGGCCCGCAATGCCGTGGCGCTGATGACCGACGGCAAGCTTCAGGCCGAACAGGGCCTGGCGCTGGCGGCGGAGGCGGGCACGGTGATCGTCGAGATTCAGGACGGTGCGCAGAAAGTGGTGGATGCGGTGGGGCAGTTTGCCAATCAGCTCTCTCACTGATACCGCACTGATCGTTCCCACGCTCTGCGTGGGAATGCCGCCCGGGACGCTCCGCGTTCCTTCGCTGGCGTGACGCAGAGCGTCACAGGATGCATTCCCGCGCGGAGCGTGGGAACGATCACCGAGGGGCAGCGCCGCATCTGCTCGCTCCCACAGGTTCTGTGTTTCGCCAGTGACAGCGCTACAATCGGCTCCTTTTCCTCCGGAGCAAATCCCATGAGCGTTTCCCACCGCCGTCCGGTGCCTCTGAACAAAGCCTACCGCCTGCTCAACCACGGGCCGACCGTGCTGGTCAGCGCCGCTCACGACGGCCAGCGCAACATCATGGCCGCCGCCTGGGCCATGCCGCTGGATTTCGAACCGCCGAAAGTCGCCGTCGTCCTCGACAAATCCACCTGGACCCGCCAGTTGCTTGAAGCCTCCGGGACCTTTGTGCTGAACGTGCCTTGCGTCAATCAGGCCGATATCGTGCAAACCGTCGGCAACACCTCCGGCCTGGAAATCACCCGCGACCAAGGTCAGGACAAGTTTCAGGCGTACGGTCTGCAAACCTTCGCTGGCGAACAGGTTGAAGCGCCGCTGCTCGAGGGCTGTGTCGCCTGGCTCGAATGCCGCCTGCTGCCGGAGCCGCGCAATCACGAGCAATACGACCTGTTCCTTGCCGAAGTCATCGCCGCCCAGGCCGACGAGCGTGTGTTCAGCGATGGGCGCTGGCATTTCGAAGGGCAGGATGGATTGCGTACCTTGCACCACGTGGCGGGGGGGCATTTCCTGAAGATTGGGGACGGGGTGGATGGCAAGACGTTGGCGGTCTGATTTACTCCCGGGAGAAGGCCTGCTGCTCGGCAGGCCTTTTTCAATGCGGTGTTTCAGTCCCCCAACGCTTCTCCCTCACGCCGAGGATCGGCACCCCCGTCAAGGTCGCTTTGCCCTGCGCATCCTTCACCCGCACGATCGCTTGGGTGCCGCTGGTCATGTCGATTTCACTGACCGTGTGGCCTTTGTCTTTCAACGCCTGAATCAGCACCGGGCTGAACTGTCCCTGTTCCAGTTCGGTGGGACCGTTGCGGCTGCCGAAGTTGGGCAGGTTGATTGCACTTTGTGCATCGAGGTTCCAGTCGAGCAGGCCGATGGTGGTTTTCGCCACGTATTCGATGATTTGCGAGCCGCCGGGCGAGCCGACCGTGGCGACAAATTCACCAGTGTTGCGATCAAAGATCAGCGTCGGCGCCATCGACGAACGTGGGCGTTTGCCCGGTTCGACGCGGTTGGCGACTTTCTGCCCGTTCTCTTCGGGGATGAACGAAAAGTCGGTCATCTGGTTGTTCAGCAGAAAGCCCTGAACCATCAGGTGCGAGCCGAACGCGGCTTCGATGGTGGTGGTCATCGATACGGCGCCGCCGAGGTCATCCACCGCCACCACTTGCGAGGTGGAGATGCGTAACGGCGAGCGGTCCGGTGCATAGGCAACCTGCACGCCCGGCGGTGTGCCCGGTTTGGCGCTGCCCATGCTGCGCTCGCCGATCAGGCTGGCGCGGCTGGCCAGGTAGGCCGGATCGAGCAGACCTTTGACCGGCACCGGGACGAAGTCGGTGTCGGCCACGTATTGCGCACGGTCGGCATAGGCCAGACGTTCAGCCTCGGCGATCAGGTGCACCGCTTGCGGCGCCGGTTCCATGCCGGCCGGCCTATTGGTGTTCACTGGTTTGAGTGGAGTCAGCGACAGGCGGGGATCGCGAGTCTCCAGCGCCTGCAACGTGCCGAGAATCTGCGCCACGGCGATCCCGCCCGACGACGGTGGCGGCATGCCGCAGACCTGCCAACGCTTGTAGTCGGTACACAGCGGCGCGCGCTCCTTGGCCTGATAACGCTGCAAATCGTTCAGCGACAGGCTGCCGGGGTTGGCGTGCTGTTGAACCCCTGGCGACGATCTCTTCGGCGATCGGACCTTTGTACAGCGCATCGGCACCTTCGCTGGCGATACGTTTGAACACGGCCGCCAACTTCGGGTTCTGCAGGCGCGTGCCGACAGCTTTGACGCTGCCATCGTCATTGAGGAAGTACGCGGCCATGTCTGGCGACTGGCGTATCAGTGGATCGGCAGTCAGCAGCGAATGCAGGCGCGGGGAAATCGCAAAGCCTTGCTCGGCCAGTTTGATCGCTGGCTCAAACAGCTTCGCCCAAGGCAAGCGACCGTGTTGTCGATGCGCCAGCTCCAGCGCCCGCAATACCCCGGGCGTACCGACCGAGCGCCCGCCGATCTGCGCTTGCGTAAAGGCCATCGGTTTACCGTCAGCCTTCAGGAACAGCTTCTCGGTGGCCCCGGCCGGCGCCGTTTCGCGGCCGTCATAGGTGCGCACCTGCTTGCCATCCCACAACACAATCATCGCCCCGCCACCGATCCCGGAAGACTGCGGCTCAACCAGCGTCAACACCGCCTGCATCGCAATCGCCGCATCAATCGCCGAACCACCCTGACGCAACATCTCCCGCCCGGCTTCGGCCGCGAGTGGATTGGCAGCAGCGGCCATGTGTTTATTGGCATGACGGGTTTGCAGATCAGTGCGGTAACCGGAAGCGGCTTCCGGTGCCAGCGGCAACGAAGAAGAGGGCGGGGCGTTGCATGCGGTGAGGGTCAGAGCGCTGACAAGCAGTGTCAGGGCTGGCAGGTGAAAGCGCTTCAAGGGCTGGGCTGGAAACACGCGGGCTCTCCGTCCGTGGGGTAGAAGTCTTCGGGGACTTTATCGAGTGGGCCGGCGGGGTGCAAACTGCGTGGGGATTACAGCCCTCCCGCTCAGCGGCCGCGCCAATCGATCGGCCGAAAACGATGCCCTTGTGGGAGCGAGCCTGCTCGCGAAAGCGGTAGCTCGGGTGGTGCGATCTTCTTGAGAGTGATGCAGGGTTAGTGAGTCAGAAACTCATTGCTTGAAGCCCGGCAGACCATGGGTAGAGCGCCACTTTTTCACGATTTCGGTAATGCTCTCGGCTGTTTGTTGTTTCATATCCTCGGGCCAATAGATAAGGTCAGTGCCCGCTGGGTGCTCACACAGACGTACAAATTCAAACAACAGCGGATCGAGAATCTCGTCTGGGCTTGTGTTGGCTGCAAGAACAGATTGCACAAATTTCAAGAATTCTGCTTCGGTGTAGTCAGCTATGCTTTGCTTGGTGCGTTTTCTTATCATTGCTTGAAGCCCGACAGCCCATGGTCACTACGCCATTTCTTCAATGACTCAATGATTCCCTGTGCCGAGTCATCGGCGCCATCTTCAGGGTAAAAAATCAAATCGGATCCTGTTGGGTGTCCACATATCAAATTAAAGTGCAGAACGAGCTTGCTTTCTTCTTCTTCGCTCCCCTCATTTCCGATAATGCGCTCAAGGACGTTGATGAATTCTTGCTCGGTGTAATCTGACAAATCGTCTTTAATAAGGAATTCCGTTGCCATTGCCTATCTCATGCACGAATCTTGGATATGTTGTGACGCAATAAATCGTAACAGCCAAAGTTAACTCGATGGCTCGAACCCTCAACGACACGATTTATCAAGAGTCTTTGAACCCCGGCAATCCCTGTGCTTCTCGCCAGTCCCTGACACTTTGCATTACCCCCACAGGGGAGTTATCAGCACCAGGCTCCGGGTAGTAGATCAAGTCCGATCCTGCTGGATGCTCGCTGATTGTCTCGAAGTGTGCCAACAGTAAGTCAGCACGATCATCGTTTTCAGCCTCTTCATCCTCTTTCGCGAGCTCTTGTAGTAGCGCGACGAATTCGGCCTCTGTGTATTCAGAAATGCTGGCTTTTAATAAGGTGTCTTTCATATTTGCCTATTCACGCCGGTGTATATCGATATGGTTCCGAGGAGTATTTACTCGAAGGTTATCTAGGTCATATACGCCACCACCCTTGGATATTTTTTCGAGATGGTGAATTTCATAAGACTTTCTACCGCCGACTCTATCGGCTTTACGCACACGTGGCGCCTTACCCTTACGCATGCGACCAACATTCTGTTCAATCAACTCCCCCCCGATGTTGACTCTGCAACAGTTTTCCAAAAGGTTGCTCTGAATGAGTCGAAGTTTTTGAATTCTCGTCCTCGTAGAGAGTTGGCAACGTCTGTTGGAATCGGAACCCCCACGTCCGAATCAGCTCCCGCAAGCCATATCCCCGCCACATCCTCTCCCACCCCCGTAACGATCCCAGGCGTCTGCCTCGCCGGCCTTGAATAAACCACATACAACGACTTCAGCCCGGTGTCCGCCGGGAACACCAGAATACAATCCTCGGCCGTTACATCCTCGCCCGGCAGACCCTCAATCTGGCTATCGGTGTTGTCCGGGATCGGGTGGACGAGGATCGGGTCGAGTGCATCACCGTGGTCGGGATAAACCAGCGGAGGCATCGACCCCAGCGGCCCGCGTTGCGGCGTCCAGAGAATGGTGATGCCGTTGAGCTTGGCCTCCATGGCGGTCTTGTCGGCGTTCCACTTGACGTTCACCGTGCGTACGGCGTCGTCGCCAGAGGCGCCGGAGTGGATGCCGTAGACCCGCAGAACACCTTCGGCATCACGACGAAACTGGAAGCGCACGCGCGTGGTGGCGCGGCTCATGCGGCGTAGTTCTTCGTCGGTGTGAAGCGTGCCGTCGGCCATTTTGCTCGGCAGCATTCCCAGCACGAACACGCTGGCCGGCCCGCCGGCGCCACGGATGGCCCAGTTCAGGCGCTGTTGCAAAATCCCGCCGCCGGCCAGACGCCCCAAAGCCAGGTCGGCACCTATCGCCGTCGCTACAGCGGTACTGGCGGAGGGCATGAGCATGGCGCCGGCGACCATGATCTTGCCGAAGTTGCTGGCTGGCTCCTCGGCAGTGCCAGCGTCCGTGCGACACCAGTTGTCCGGCGTGCAGGACTTGGCAAAGACCCTGTCTTCGCGTGGCTTGGGCGCAGGCCACTCATCCTTCTCGATGTACACCGGCTCCGGCGCTTTCGGTGGAAGCAAAGTAAACCAGGCCCTGCCACCGCTATACGGATTTAATAACCAGTCATCGTCGAGAAGGTATTTGTATTGAGGCATGCCAACTCCCTGTATGGCGCTGAATCGAGCCAGGGGGAGCTTGTCGGTATAGGAGCGATTCGGGGAGAGAGCGACAGGTGGCTGATGCTACGAAAGATCCGTTTCGTACCAGAGATCTACTTTTTTCTTACGGAGGCATCTGAATTGCATGCAGGGAGCGGGAGGAAAAGGACTTTTCTCGAGGCATAAAAAAACGGCCTACCTTTCGGTAAGCCGTTTTTAGTACTTGGTGGCTACACAGGGACTTGAACCCCGGACCCCAGCATTATGAATGCTATGCTCTAACCAACTGAGCTATGTAGCCAAGTGGCGCGCATTATTCCCCTGAAATGGCAAAGCGTCAAGCGTAAATCGAAAATATTTCTTCCTGTTTTCAACTGCTTATCCTCCAGCCCCGAAAATCGGGGCCGGGGAGGGCGTCAGCGCAGTTGGAATCTGGCGGTATTGGCGCTCAGTGCCTCGCTGCCCTGGCTCAAGGTGTCCGCCGCGAGGTTTACGGCGCGTGCACCTTCAAGCAAACGCACCGCCGCTTGATCGACCTGCTGGATATTGCCGCTGACTTCGTCGGCAGTGCTGGCCTGTTCTTCAACCGCTGTGGCGATTTGCGCCAGGGTGTCGGTGACACTCTGTACGGCGCTGGCGATTTCTCCCAGGCGTTCGCCGAGTCCGGTGACTGCTTCGGCATCCGATTGCGCCTGACCACAGGCGGCTTCCATCAGGCTTACCGCTTCGTTGACCGTGGCGCGCAGGCTGTCGACGGTGCCGGCGATCTGCGCGGTGGACGATTGCGTGCGCTGCGAGAGGCTGCGCACCTCGTCGGCGACCACGGCAAAGCCGCGACCCTGTTCGCCGGCGCGGGCGGCCTCGATGGCGGCGTTGAGCGCGAGCAGGTTGGTCTGCTCGGCGACGCCGCGAATGGTATCCACGACCAGTTGAATCTGCTGGCCTTGCTCGCTGACCCGGCCAAGCGCGGCGGCGGTATCGTTAAGGCGCTGATTGAGCTGCTGAATGCTCGCCGTGGTGCGTTCGCTGTCGCGGCTGCTGTCGGCGGCGATGCGCCGGGTTTGCTGGGCGCTGCCGGAGGCCTGTTCGCAACTCTGCGCGACACCTTGCGAGGTGGCGGCCAATTGCGTGGCGGCAGCGGCGATCTGGCTGATCTGCAATTGCTGCGCTTCGACTTCGCTCAGGGCGCCGCTGGAGTGTTGGTTGAGGCTGCGTACCGCGTTGCTCAACTGCGAGGTCTCGTGGTCGACGCCAAGCATGCTGCTGCGCAATTGCACCACAGCGACGTTGAGCGCGGTGCTGATCGCTGCCAGCTCATCGCGCCCCACCACCGGCACTTGCAGGCTCAGGTTACCGTCGCGCAAGGCTTCGGCGAGCAAGGTGATGCCGCTGGCGCTACGGCGGATCGAGGCTTGCAGGCAAACGAACAGGTATAACGCGGCCAACAGCAGGCAACCGAAGATTGCGGCGACAACAATGAACTGGCGGATCGCCGAGCTGTAATACGCATCGAGCCGCTGATCCAGCGCGACCAGGGATTGCTGGCGCAGGGAAGCGAGGTCGGTGAGCAGCGCGTCGAGGCTGCGTTCGAAGTCCTCTGGCTTGAGGTTGATGCTGCCGCCAAACACACCGTCGTCGAGGACTTTCAAGCCGCTGTCGAGGTGTTTCAGGCTGTCGTGATACTGGCCGGCCCAGGCTTGCAGCTCGGCTGGCAGACGCGCCTCCAGCAGGCCGGCGGTTTTCACCAGTTGCTCTCGGGCGTCACCAATGCGGCTGCGCAGGTCGCGCAACTGCAGGCGGCTCTGCAGGGTGAACTGCCCGGAGACCACCGAAGCCTGGCCGACCGCGGCGAGACGGCCGACACGCTCGATCAGGTCCGGCGCGTGCTGCGTGGAAATCTGCGTCAGCAGGTAGGTTTCCAGCCACGGCGCGAGGGTCAGGCGATTGTCCATGACGATCTGCTCGCGCAAGGCTTGCAGCGCGCCCAAGGCATTGGTGAAGCGGTCATAACCGTCCGGCCACCAGCCGACACTGCTCAGGCTTTTCGAATCAAGGCCATTGAGTGCGGTTTGCAGCGCCTGAAAGCGTTCGAGGATTGCGCCGTCGGCGCCTTGCTGGTTCAGGGCATTGCCCAGCTCAGTGGTGGCTTGCAGCACCGCCGGTTGCACGCCGTCGAAGGCAGCCATGGCGGCGAGGGTGGCCGGTGTCGGCTGACGATTGGTCTCGGTGGCGCGCCAGCGGGCGGCGCGGTCGCGTTGCGCGGCGAGCAGGTTGTCCAGCGCATCCAGCGCGAGCAGCTGACGCACGCCGGCACGTTCGCCCGAGATCAGATTGAGCTTCTCGCGATAGTCATGGCCGATCATCAACAGGCTACCGGCCAGCGGCAGAATGAACAGCAGAAACAATAATTGGAATTTACCTGCGAAGCCAAACCGCCCCAGCAAATTGATCCCCGGTGAAAGGAAAGCCTGCATGCCTCATGACTCCTCTGGACACCACGCACCATTGGCGTGCATCGCGAACCTTTCGGCTGCGACCTGTGCCCTCTAAAAGGCCTCGAAAGTTCACCCTCGCCCGCTCTGTAGGCCGGCTCTGTAGCGAAACTTCCCATTGTCGAGCGCCTTTGTAAGGCGATCGTGTTCAAGGGCAGAAGCAAGGCAAGATTCAGACCATGGCGTTGCGCTATCACCTTCGCCACCAACGATCCCCTGTAGGAGCTGCCGAAGGCTGCGATCTTTTGACTTTGATGCTTAGAAGCAAGATCAAAAGATCGCAGCCTTCGGCAGCTCCTACGCGAGATAGGAATGTTGGTTAGTTAGCTGGCTAAGGGGATAGCGCGAGCGCACCGAAAAATGGCACATTGACGCACCTGCCTGCGGGCACCCATCTGCTGTCCGGAATTTTCCATGGCTATCAGCAACGTCCAGACCGCCGCTGCCTCGGCGACCGCTGCTCCGCAAAGCAGCCCCTTGGTGATGCGCATCATCGGCGCGGTGGCGCTGGCGCATCTGATCAATGACCTGATCCAGTCGGTGCTGCCGTCGATCTACCCGATGCTCAAGGCCAACTATGGCCTGACGTTTACCCAGGTCGGCCTGATCACCTTGACCTTTCAGTTGACCGCGTCGCTGTTGCAGCCGTGGGTCGGGTATCACACTGATCGCCACCCCAAACCGTGGCTGTTACCGGCAGGCACGGTGTGTACCTTGATCGGCATTCTGATGATGTCGGTGGTCGGCAGCTTCCCATTGATTCTGCTGGCGGCGGCGCTGATTGGTATCGGCTCGTCGACCTTTCACCCGGAAGCCTCGCGTGTTGCGCGGCTGGCCTCGGGCGGCCGGTTTGGTCTGGCGCAATCGACCTTTCAGGTCGGCGGCAATGCCGGCTCCGCGTTCGGCCCATTGCTGGCGGCGGCGATCATCATTCCCTTCGGCCAGGGCAATGTGGCGTGGTTCGGTCTGTTCGCGGTGTTTGCGCTGTTCGTGCTGTACCGCATCAGCCGCTGGTACGCCAATCACCTGAACCTGTTCAAGCTCAAGGCCGGCCAGGCGGCGACGCACGGCTTGTCGAAGGGCAGGGTGACCAGTGCGCTGGTGGTGCTCGGGCTGCTGGTGTTCTCCAAGTATTTTTACATGGCCAGTTTCACCAGTTATTTCACCTTCTACCTGATCGAGAAGTTCGACCTGTCAGTGGCGAGTTCGCAATTGCACTTGTTCCTGTTTTTGGGCGCAGTGGCGGCTGGGACGTTCTTCGGCGGGCCTATCGGCGACAAGATCGGGCGCAAGGCAGTGATCTGGTTTTCCATCCTGGGGGTGGCGCCATTCACCCTGATCCTGCCGCATGTCGATCTGTTCTGGACCAGCATTCTCAGCGTGGTGATCGGCTTCATTCTGGCGTCGGCATTCTCGGCGATCGTGGTGTACGCGCAGGAACTGGTGCCGGGTAATGTCGGGATGATTGCCGGGATTTTCTTCGGCCTGATGTTCGGTTTCGGCGGGATTGGCGCGGCGCTGCTCGGGCATCTGGCGGATGTGCACGGGATTGAGTACGTGTATTTCCTTTGCTCATTCCTGCCGTTGTTTGGTGTGTTGGCGGTCTTTTTACCGCGTACCAAAAATTGAAGAGGCGCGTCCCCCCGCAAACTATCAGCTGCCTAGGCAGTGAGCGTTAGGGAAGGAAAAGCTTCCACCAGCCTTAAATTAAAAAATTTGGTGGAAGCTTGAGGTCATATGTGTTCTTAAATTTCGCTACGTTGAAAAGACAAAAAACCGGATCTATATTCTGCGATATTTAAAATTGACGACTTTAGGCATTTGATTAGTGCACCGTCAATTTCTGTTTTGCACTGTTTTAGTAATTCGTCGTTATCAAAGAACAATACTAGGGGCCTATTTTTTGTGTCTGAATCTTGGTCGAAGCTATTGAGCGCTTCCGCCAAGTGCGAACTCAGGTTGTCTATGTTTTCTTTTGAGTATATTCCAGCTCTCCCGAAAAAATCGAAATAGCTCATTTTCATTTCGTCGAACAATTTGAATGCTAATAGTCTAGAGCCTGCAAATAAGTCCAGGCGAGGAGCTGTTCTCATATCCAACATACATAAAGGACGATATTTTTTTGCGAACTCCGCAAAGGCTCCTTTCTTCTGAAGTTCGGACTCTCGCATGAGAACGATTATCCTGTCAGTCGTATTCACAGACGTGAGGTTCGACATCGTCTTATCCTTGAGAGCCGGGAGGGGGATCTCCGAATATGCGTTCACAATAAGGTGTAGATTTCCTTGTTTTCTAATTCTATTCATTGGGGATTCCAACGGAGTTAGAGATAAGTCTTTTTTCGACCTCTTTGTAGCTGATGCGAAGTAGTCCCGAAGTCCACTCCGGCGAACCGAGAGTCATATTCCCTTCGCTATCTTTAAGAGGTCTGTTTTTAATAAAGGCTTGTTTGTAAAGTCGAGGGGCTACGCCTGTGAAAGGTCTAAAAAGCACTTTTATTGGTTTTTCAGTGCCAGGGGACTTTGCGATTATTTCGCTAGGGGGCAGCCATTCTGTTTTTGATTTGGCAATAGCATCACCGTGCAAATCGAATGCTAAGCTCTTTGGGTACGGTTCAATGTACTGAACCTCATCAACTCCAGCTGAAACGATATGTCGGGCGCAATAATGGCAAGGAAATGTAGTTACAAAAAGCTTCCCACCTACCGGAGAGGCTCCTTTGCGAGCTGCGCTAAGCAGGGCATCCATTTCAGCGTGGACAGCTCTGCTGAATTCTAGAAGTCTTCCTATTCCCGTGTTTTTTAGAGTCTTTTTCAGGTCGGTAAATACTACGTTGTTAAGTTCTGGTACCGAACTGATTAACTCTCTAATTATTTGATCTTGGTGCCTGTTGCTGCTGCAGTATTCGTTAGTGAACGCGCACCTATGATCATGGTGGTTACCGGCATCTAAAGAGAAATTACCGCCATATACACCGCCGCCCGCGCTTGGAACTTCGTTTTTTCCTGTGGAGACTAGGTTTCCTGATTTGTCCATCAAGGCTGCACCGACTTGTCTGGAAAGACATGCGCTAGTCATTTGTGCGCCATAGGCGTGAAACATACCTGTTTCGCTAGGTGAGGGGCGAACTACCTTCCTGTACGTAAGTATATCAATCAGCCTTCCAAGTTGATCATTTACATCCCACGCAGGGTTTTCTTGTTTCTTTTCCTCACCAATGAAGCGATCTTGGGAGTTGTCAACGAAAAAGTCTGCTAGATGAAACGTGTCAGTAACTTTTTGTCCGTAAGCTATTCCAGAGTCTTGGTCGCGTGCAATGAAATTATCAATGTCAACTGTTGCGGAAGCCCTGCATTTTTCATCGCGCAGACGCGAGCGTCCTTTCTGGCTTTCACACACAACGCCTATCAAGCAAAAAGCGTCTTGATAAACGCTCCTCATAAGAGCAACCTCTGCGGGATGCTTAAGGGAATCTAGAATGTAAACGCGGAAGGTATCTTCGCTCTCATGGGTTGTTTCTTCTTCAGCTTTGTCCCTAGTAGACTTGATCTCAGTCATCAGAGTGACAGCTACACCTGCTGGATCAAGTCGTCTGATTTCGTCGCCTGCATCTTGTAGTGACTTTGCGCGAGATAGTTTATTAGTCTCGTCAATGTTTTGACCATTTTTGATGGCCCAATTTTCGATCGCAGTACTTGCTTTCAGAATAACTATTTCAGATCCCGGAATTACTGAAAGAAGCTGTTCTTGCAGGGCGGTAGCAATCCAGCTGGTTCCTGAGCCTACAGGCCCCACCACACCAAAAATTAACTCATTCGAACTGAGCTCCTTGAGGATGTCCTTCGATACCTGAATATTATCGTTGGACGCTGCTGCCAGAGATTTTTTATGGGGAGTGGCCATTTTCAATTCCATTTGCATATCAGCTCACGAATGAGCGGGATCGCATTATTTTTATCTTAAAGCGCAAAAAAAGGATAGACCAAAAAACAGATCTATCCTTTCAAGAACACCACTGAATTTAGGCAATTTCTATGCCTGTTATTTGTAATCAGACGTTGAAGCGGAAGTGCATCACGTCGCCGTCCTTGACGATGTAATCCTTGCCTTCCAGGCGCCACTTGCCGGCTTCTTTGGCGCCGGCTTCGCCCTTGTACTGGATGAAGTCGTTGTAGGCGATGACTTCGGCACGGATGAAGCCTTTTTCGAAGTCGGTGTGGATCACGCCGGCGGCCTGTGGTGCGGTGGCACCGACCTTGACGGTCCAGGCGCGGACTTCTTCGACACCGGCGGTGAAGTAGGTCTGCAGGTGCAGCATTTCGTAACCGGCGCGGATCACGCGGTTCAGGCCGGGCTCTTCCAGGCCCAGCGCTTCGAGGAACATGTCCTTCTCTTCGCCGTCGTCGAGCTCGGCGATTTCCGCTTCGATCTTGTTGCACACCGGAACGACCATGGCGCCTTCTTCTTCGGCGATGGCCTTGACCACGTCCAGGTGCGGGTTGTTCTCGAAACCGTCTTCGGCAACGTTGGCGATGTACATGACCGGCTTGGTGGTCAGCAGGTGGAAGCCCTTGATCACGGCTTTCTCATCCGCGCTCATGTTCTTCATCAGGCTGCGTGCCGGTTTGGCTTCGGTGAAGTGCGCGATCAGTTGCTCGAGCAGAGCCTTCTGAACCACGGCGTCCTTGTCACCGCCCTTGGCGTTGCGCGCGACTTTCTGCAGTTGTTTCTCGCAGCTGTCGAGGTCGGCGAAGATCAGTTCAAGGTCGATGATTTCGATGTCGCGTTTCGGGTCGACGCTGTTGGACACGTGGATCACGTTGTCGTCTTCGAAGCAGCGCACCACGTGAGCGATAGCGTCGGTTTCGCGGATGTTGGCCAGGAACTTGTTGCCCAGGCCTTCACCTTTCGAGGCGCCGGCGACGAGGCCGGCGATGTCGACGAATTCCATGGTGGTCGGCAGGATGCGCTTGGGATTGACGATGGCCGCCAGCGCTTCCAGGCGTGGATCAGGCATCGGCACGATGCCGCTGTTCGGCTCGATGGTGCAGAAGGGGAAGTTCTCGGCCGCGATACCGGATTTGGTCAGGGCGTTGAACAGGGTGGACTTGCCGACGTTAGGCAGGCCGACGATGCCGCAATTGAATCCCATGGTGTTTCCCCTCGGGTAAAAGTCAGGCCTTCTGGCTGTGCAGGTTTTTCATCGCGCGGTTCCATTCCCCGGCGAGGATATCCGGCAGCACGCCGAGGGCAAAGTCGATGCTGGCATCGAGTTTTTCCTGTTCGGCGCGTGGCGCACGACCCAGGACGAAATTTGAAACCATACTGGCAACGCCCGGGTGGCCGATGCCAAGCCGCAGACGGTAGAACGTATTCTGATTGCCCAGTTGCGCAATGATGTCGCGCAACCCGTTGTGACCGCCATGGCCGCCGCCCTGCTTGAGCTTGGCAACGCCCGGAGGCAAGTCGAGTTCGTCATGCGCCACGAGGATTTCTTCAGGCTTGATGCGGAAGAAACCGGCGAGTGCCGCCACGGCCTGGCCGCTGCGGTTCATGTAGGTGGTGGGAATCAGCAGACGAACATCCTGACCCTGATGCGAGTAGCGCCCGGTCAGGCCGAAATATTTGCGATCGGCCACAAGATTCACATTCTGTGCGTGGGCGATGCGCTCAACAAAAAGGGCCCCTGCGTTATGCCGGGTCTGTTCGTATTCAGCGCCTGGATTTCCCAGGCCAACGATCAGTTTGATGGCAGTCACGATAGGGGCCCTTCCTTGGAGTGGTGGATAACATCGCCGCGATCAGGGAAAGCGGCGAAAGTGGACGAAAAATGCTCATTTACCATGGATGTAAACTCCGCGTTCTCGCCCGCTTTCTCGCTACGTTCCAGTCCGCGATGTTACTTGCTCACTCCGGCATGACAGAGTGAATTACTCTGCTTCGCCTTCTTCGGTAGGTTCTGCAGCAACACGTGGAGCGTGGACGTTGGCAACAGCCTTGTCATCGCCGTGTGCCAGAGCAACGAACTCAACACCTTTAGGAGCTTTGAGGTCCGACAGGTGAATGATGGTGCCGATTTCTGCTTTCGACAGATCGACTTCGATGAACTCAGGCAGATCTTTTGGCAGGCAGGTCACTTCGATTTCAGCAACAACGTGCGAAACTTCGCCGCCTTTCTTCACTGGAGCTTCTTCGCCAACAAAGTGTACAGGCACGATGGCGGTCAGTTTCTGGCCGGCAACAACGCGTACGAAGTCAGCGTGCATCACGTGGCCTTTGGCCGGGTGACGCTGCAGCGCCTTGATGATGACGTTCTGCTTGGTGCCACCAACGTTCAGCTCGATGATGTGGCTGTAAGCCGCTTCGTTTTCGAGCAGTTTGGCAACTTCTTTGGCCAGCATGCTGATGGATTCAGGGGCTTTGTCGCCACCGTAAACAACAGCTGGAACCAGAGCGGCGAGACGACGCAGGCGGCGGCTCGCACCTTTCCCCAGGTCGGAACGCACTTCAGCATTCAGAGTAAAATCGTTCATTTTGTATCTCCAAAATAGCCATGACCGAGTGGCGTTTGCGACCAGCGCCGAACACGGTATGGGCAAAAAAGCCCCGCCCCGACAGGAATGCCGGGGCGGGGCGCTTTTCGTCAACGAGACATTTCGCGAAGGGCAGGGCCCTTAACGGAACATCGCGCTGATCGATTCTTCATTGCTGATGCGGCGAACCGCTTCGGCAACAACCGGTGCGATATCCAGTTGACGGATACGTGCACAGGCTTGTGCTGCAGCGGACAGCGGGATGGTGTTAGTGACCACCAGCTCGTCCAGCACGGAATTTTCGATATTCTCGATGGCCCGGCCCGACAGCACAGGGTGTGTGCAGTAGGCAAAGACCTTGGCTGCGCCATGCTCTTTCAGGGCCTTGGCCGCGTGGCACAGGGTGCCGGCGGTATCGACCATGTCATCGACCAGAATACAGGTACGCCCTTCGACATCACCGATGATATGCATCACTTCAGAGTGATTGGCTTTCTCACGGCGTTTGTCGATGATCCCGAGATCGACGCCCAGCGACTTGGCAACAGCCCGTGCACGCACGACGCCACCAATATCCGGGGACACGATCATCAGGTTTTCGAAGCGCTGATCTTCGATGTCATCCACCAGAACCGGGGAGCCGTAGATGTTATCTACCGGAATATCGAAGAAGCCCTGAATCTGGTCAGCATGCAGATCAACCGTGAGAACACGGTCGATGCCGACTACGGTAAGCATGTCAGCAACGACTTTCGCGCTGATAGCCACACGTGCGGAACGCGGACGGCGATCCTGACGGGCATAACCAAAATAAGGAATAACAGCAGTGATACGAGTAGCTGAGGAGCGGCGGAAGGCATCAGCCATCACTACCAGTTCCATCAGGTTATCGTTGGTCGGAGCGCAGGTCGGCTGAATAATGAAGACGTCTTTACCGCGAACGTTTTCATTGATCTCGGCTGTGATTTCGCCGTCGGAAAACTTGCCGACAGAGATGTCACCGAGAGGGATATGCAGCTGACGTACGACACGCCGAGCCAGATCGGGGTTGGCATTCCCCGTAAAGACCATCATCTTGGACACGCGCAGTACCTAGAGGCTGAGGGTAACCTGGATGAGTAGAGAAAATGGCAGGGGCGGCTGGATTCGAACCAACGCATGGCAGGATCAAAACCTGCTGCCTTACCGCTTGGCGACGCCCCTGTATCTGTTGCTTTCAAGTGCCGGGCACTTGATTCCTTTAGAGCAGACTTTGCAGCTTGCGATGCAACATCGAAACGTTGCTTCCTTTCGCTACAAACCCTGTAAGGGTCTCTGTCAGAAGGGCCGAGACTTTATCAGCTTCAGCTTTGCTTGGGAAGCCCCCAAACACACAACTTCCAGTTCCGGTGAGCTTTGCTTCGGTAAATTTACCTAACAAATCCAATGCGTTACGTACCTCTGGATAACGCCTTGCTACCACCGGCAAGCAGTCATTTCGACTGTTTCCCTCGGGAACGGGGCGCACTTTAATGGGCGGTGTGTTACGTGTCAACAAAGGATCGGAAAAAATTTCTGCCGTACTAACAGCGACTTGCGGCACGAGCACCAGATACCACGGTTCTTCGGGGTCGACCGGGGTCAGTTTCTCGCCGACGCCCTCGGCAAATGCCGCATGGCCACGGACGAACACTGGTACGTCGGCACCGAGTGACAGGCCCAGTTCCGCCAGACGATCTTCATCCCAGCCCAACTGCCAGAGATGGTTGAGGCCGAGCAAAGTCGTCGCCGCATTCGAACTGCCGCCACCGATGCCGCCGCCCATGGGCAGCACCTTGTCGATCCAGATGTCGATACCGAGCGCGCAGGCGGACTGTTGCTGCAACATCTTCGCCGCGCGCACGATCAGGTTGCTGTCGTGGGGCACGCCGGCGAACTCGGTGTGCAGCTGAATCACGCCGTCATCGCGCACGGCGAAAGTGATTTCATCGCCATAATCGAGGAACTGAAACAGCGTCTGCAATTCGTGATAACCGTCTTCACGGCGACCGAGAATGTGCAGCATCAAGTTGAGTTTGGCCGGCGAGGGCAGGGTCAGGCGTGCAGCGGTCATGCTTTATTGCCCCAACTTGCGCGGTTGCCAGGTCTTGATCACCAGCGTCACGTCGAGATCGGTGCCGTGCAGCTTGATGCGCTCGGGCAGCCAATAACCATTCTGTTCGGTGTAGGCGGTGTATTCGACTTTCCAGCCGTCCTGCTCAAGGCTGGCCAGGCGACTGTCGGCGTCCAGGTTCAAGCGACTCTTGCTTTCCGGCGCTGGCAGGCCGCGAACCCACCAGGCCAGATTCGACACCGGCAATTTCCAGCCCAGTTGCTCTTCGAGCAAGGCTTCAGGAGATTGCGATTCGTAGCGGCCCTGGTTGGCGACTTCCAGCGATACCTTGCCCGGGCGCCCGGTCAGGCGCGCCGCGCCACGACCCAGCGGGCCGGACAGGCGAATGTCGTAGTAGTCCTGACGCTGCAGCCAGAACAGCGTGCCGCTGCCGGAATCCTTCGGCGCGCGGATGCCGATCTTGCCGTCGATCTGCCAGCCATCGAGGCCGGTCAGTTGCTGTTTGTTTGCCGCCCATTGGGCCGGGCTGCCGTGGCCCTCGACCGATTCGCGAGTGCCGAAGCCCGAGCAGCCGGCGAGGAGGGCGATGAAGCTGAAAACAATAACGTGGCGCAAAAGCATGGTTTAAAGATTCTCGGATCCGGTCAGGCGCTTGATGGTGCTGCGCAGAATGGTGCTGTCGGGCTGATCCTTGAGGAACTTGCCCCACACTTGTTTGGCTTCGCGCTGATTGCCCTTGGCCCACAGAACCTCGCCAAGGTGCGCGGCGACTTCGTGGTCAGGGAAACGCTCGAGCGCCTGGCGCAGGTATTTCTCCGCGTCGTCCAGATTGCCCAGGCGATAGTTCACCCAGCCGAGGCTGTCGAGAACTGCCGGGTCTTCCGGGTTGATCTGGTGCGCCTGCTCGATCAGCGTTTTCGCTTCAGCATAGCGGGTGGTGCGATCGGACAAGGTGTAGCCCAGCGCATTCAGCGCCATGGCGTTGTCCGGGTCGCGCTTGATGATCAGGCGCAGGTCTTTCTCCATTTGCGCCAGATCATTGCGTTTCTCCGCGAGCATGGCGCGGGTGTAAAGCAGATTGAGATCGTCCGGATATTTCTGCAGCGCTTGTTGCAGAACCTTCCAGGCCTTGTCGTCCTGTTTGTTGGCCGACAGGCTTTCCGATTCGATCAGATACAGCTGGATCGCGTAATCCGGTTGCTCGTCACGCTCGGCCGCCAGCTTGCTCTGCGCTTCGGCGGTTTTGCCGTTGCTCATCAGGATATCGGCCTGACGCAGCTGTGCTGGCAGATAGTCATTGCCCGGGCCGACCTGGGCGTATTCGATGAGCGCGCCTTGTGGGTCATTGCGCTCTTCGGCAATCCGGCCGAGATTCAGATGCGCTGAATCGACGTGGCTTTCGCGAGCGATCAGGTCTTCCAGATAGCCCTTGGCCTCATCCCACGCCTTGGCTTCCAGGCACACCAGTGCCAGCGAGTAACGCAGTTCATCGTCTTCCGGGTATTGCTGAACGAGGGTGGAGAATTCGGCCTTGGCGTCGTCCATGCGGTCCTGTTCGACCAGCATGCGCGCGTAGGTCAGGCGCAGGCGCTTGTCTTCCGGGTATTTTCTGATGCTTTTTTGCAACAGCGGCAGCGCCTCGTCGCCACGGTTGAGCAATTGAAGCAGGCGCGCACGCAGCAGGATCGGTGCGATCTCGCCATCTTCCGGCGGATTGTCTTCAAGCAGAGTCAGCGCACCTTGATTGTCGCCATCCTGCTGCAACAGCAGAGCCTTGCCGAAAATCAGCTGATTGTTGTTCGGGTGGCGCTCAAGCAAACGGTCGAAGCTTTTCATCAGGCCGTTGCGGGTTTCCTGATCGGTGTCGGCGGCCGACAGCGCGAGGAAATCGAAATGGGTGTCGCCCTTGCCCTGCAGGACTTTCTCCATGTAGACCATGGAGTCGTCGTAACGCCCGGCGCGGGCCAGTTGCACGGCGGCGGCGCGTTGCGCTTCGAGATCGTCCGGGGCATTGCGGGCCCAGATCAGCGCGGTGTCGAGGGCCGGTTGATCGGCGCCCAGATATTCGGCGATGCGGAACGCACGCTCGGAAACGCCCGGATCCTGGGTGTTGATGGCCTGGGTCACGTAATTGTCCAGGGCAATGTCGAAACGATTGCGCTGGCCAGCGAGTTCGGCGCTCAGCAGGCTGAACACGGTTTCCTCGCTGAACGAGCCGTAAACCTTGGGCTTTTCAGGTGCGGGCGTGGTGTCTTCGACCGGCGGGGTGCCATCCGGCGCAACGGGCGCCATGGCCTGGCAGCCGCTGAGGAAGACAAAAGCGAGGAGCAACGCGGAAGATCTATTCATATAGGAAGAGGACGACTAACCTGCGGTCGGATCATCATGACACAAGCCTTCGGCCAAACATAACCGAGACTCAATTGTGGCCATTATAGGGGCTGACGATTGGGACAATAGTCAGCGGTAGTTGTTCTGAATCTTTCGAAGTAGGACAATTGCCGGCTTCACGTCACCATCAGCGACCTTGAATGGCCTTCCTTGCACTCGGTATTAACCACAAGACTGCTTCAGTAGACGTCCGCGAGCGCGTGGCCTTTACCCCTGAGCAGCTGGTGGAGGCCTTGCAGCAGCTCTGCCGACTGACCGACAGCCGCGAAGCCGCGATCCTCTCCACCTGCAATCGCAGTGAGCTTTATATAGAACAGGATCAGCTGTCGGCCGATGTCGTGCTGCGCTGGCTGGCCGATTATCACCATCTGAGTCTCGACGAGCTGCGCGCCAGTGCTTACGTGCATGAAGACGATGCGGCTGTTCGTCACATGATGCGCGTCGCCTCCGGGCTCGACTCGCTGGTGCTGGGCGAACCGCAGATTCTCGGTCAGATGAAATCGGCCTACGCCGTGGCCCGCGAGGCCGGCACCATCGGTCCGCTGCTGGGGCGGTTGTTTCAGGCGACGTTCAATGCCGCCAAGCAGGTGCGTACCGATACTGCGATTGGCGAGAACCCGGTGTCGGTGGCGTTTGCTGCGGTGAGCCTGGCGAAACAGATTTTCAGCGATCTGCAACGCAGCCAGGCGCTGCTGATCGGTGCCGGCGAGACGATTACGCTGGTCGCGCGCCATTTGCATGAGCTGGGGGTCAAGCGCATCGTCGTCGCCAACCGCACGCTCGAGCGCGCCAGTCAGTTGGCCGAGCAGTTCGGCGCTCACGCGGTGCTGCTCTCGGACATCCCGGCGGAGCTGGTGCGCAGCGACATCGTCATCAGTTCGACCGCCAGCCAGTTGCCGATCCTCGGCAAGGGTGCGGTGGAAAGTGCGCTGAAGCTGCGCAAGCACAAGCCGATCTTCATGGTCGACATCGCGGTACCACGAGATATCGAGCCAGAAGTCGGCGAGTTGGACGACGTTTACCTGTACAGCGTCGACGATCTCCACGAAGTGGTCGCCGAGAACCTCAAGAGCCGTCAGGGCGCTGCGCAAGCGGCGGAGGAGATGGTCTCGGTCGGCGCCGACGATTTCATGGTGCGCCTGCGCGAACTGGCGGCAGTCGATGTGCTCAAGGCCTATCGTCAACAGAGCGAGCGCTTGCGTGACGAGGAATTGCAAAAAGCCCTGCGTCTGCTGGCCAACGGCGGCAACGCCGAAGACGTGCTCGGGCAACTGGCCCGTGGCCTGACCAACAAACTCTTGCATGCGCCCAGCGTGCAATTGAAAAAGCTGTCTGCCGAAGGCCGCCTCGATGCGCTGGCCATGGCCCAGGAACTCTTTGCCCTTGAGGGCTCACCGGATAGTTTTTCGGATAAAAAACCGCAATGAAAGCGTCACTGCTCAACAAGCTGGACATTCTCCAGGACCGTTTCGAGGAACTGACCGCGCTGCTCGGCGACGGTGAAGTCATTGCCGATCAGGCCAAATTCCGCGCCTATTCCAAGGAGTACGCCGAACTCGAGCCGGTAGTGGCCGCCTATAAAAAGCTGCTCGGCGTACAAAGCGATCTTGAAGGCGCGCAGGCGCTGCTCAAGGACAACGACCCGGACATGCGCGAAATGGCCGTGGAAGAAGTTCGCGAAGCCAAGGAGTTGCTGGTCACGCTGGAATCCGATCTGCAGCGCATGTTGCTGCCTAAAGATCCGAATGACGGGCGCAACGTCTTCCTCGAAATCCGCGCCGGCACCGGTGGCGACGAGGCGGCGATCTTCTCCGGCGACCTGTTCCGCATGTACTCGCGTTATGCCGAGCGGCGTGGCTGGCGCGTCGAGATCCTCTCGGAAAACGAAGGCGAACACGGTGGCTATAAAGAAGTCATCGCGCGCATTGAAGGCGACAACGTTTACGGCAAGCTGAAATTCGAGTCCGGCGCGCACCGCGTTCAGCGCGTACCCGCCACCGAATCCCAGGGCCGGATCCACACCTCGGCGTGCACCGTGGCAGTGTTGCCGGAGCCGGACGAGCGCGAAGCGATCGAGATCAACCCGGCGGATCTGCGCGTCGACACTTACCGTTCCTCCGGGGCCGGTGGTCAGCACGTCAACACCACCGATTCGGCGATCCGCATTACCCACATCCCGACCGGCACTGTCGTCGAATGCCAGGAAGAGCGCTCCCAGCACAAGAACCGTGCCCGGGCGATGGCGTGGCTGTCGGCCAAGCTCAACGATCAGCAAAACGCAGCGGCGGCCAACGCGATTGCCAGTGAGCGCAAGTTGCTGGTCGGCTCCGGTGATCGTTCCGAGCGTATCCGCACCTACAACTATGCCCAGGGCCGGGTCACCGACCATCGCGTCAACCTGACCCTGTATTCGCTGGATGAAATTCTCGCCGGTGGCGTCGAAGCCGTGATCGAGCCCTTGCTGGCCGAATATCAGGCTGACCAACTCGCAGCGATAGGTGAATAAATGACCATCATCGCCAGCCTGTTGCGCGCCGCCGAGTTGCCGGACTCGCCGACTGCGCGTCTGGACGCTGAATTGCTTCTCGCCGCCGCACTGGGCAAGTCGCGCAGCTTCCTGCATACCTGGCCCGAGCGCATCGTGCCGAGTGAAGCGGCGCTGACCTTTGCCGAGTATTTGCAACGGCGGCGTAGCGGTGAACCGGTGGCCTACATTCTCGGCCAGCAGGGCTTTTGGAAGCTGGATCTGGAAGTCGCGCCGCACACGCTGATTCCGCGTCCTGACACCGAATTGCTGGTGGAGGCAGCCCTTGAGCTGCTGCCGGCAACTCCGGCCAAGGTTCTTGATCTGGGCACCGGCAGTGGCGCGATTGCTTTGGCCTTGGCCAGCGAACGCCCGGCGTGGAAAATCACTGCCGTGGATCGTGTGCTTGAAGCCGTGGCCTTGGCCGAACGCAATCGCCAGCGTCTGCACCTGAACAACGCTACGGTGCTGAACAGCCATTGGTTCAGCGCACTTGCAGGCCAGCGCTTTCAACTGATCATCAGCAACCCGCCGTACATTGCCGCCGCCGATCCGCATCTGGTCGAGGGCGATGTACGCTTCGAACCGGCCAGTGCGCTGGTCGCCGGTGAAGATGGTCTCGATGATCTGCGTCTGATTGTTGCGCAGGCGCCGGATTATCTTGAAACCGGCGGCTGGCTGATGCTCGAACACGGCTATGATCAGGCCGAAGCCGTGCGTGATCTGCTGCTCACTCGTGGCTTTGAAGAAGTCCACAGCCGCACCGATCTGGGCGGCCATCAACGCATCAGTCTGGGGCGCCTGCCGTGCTGAATGATCAGGAATTGCTGCGCTACAGCCGGCAGATTCTGCTGCAACACATCGACATCGACGGGCAGCTGAAGCTCAAGGCCAGCCGCGTGCTGATCGTCGGCCTCGGCGGCCTCGGCGCGCCAGTGGCGTTGTATCTGGCAGCGGCGGGCGTCGGCGAATTGCATCTGGCGGATTTCGACACGGTCGATCTGACCAATCTGCAACGGCAGATCATTCACGACACCGACAGTGTCGGCATGTCCAAGGTCGACTCGGCGCTCAAGCGCCTGGGCGCGATCAATCCGGAAATTCAACTGGTCGCCCATCGCCAGGCGCTGGACGAGGATTCTCTCGGTGCAGCGGTGGCGGCGGTGGATCTGGTGCTCGATTGCTCGGACAACTTCTCTACCCGCGAGTCGGTTAACGCCGCCTGTGTTGCCGCGTGCAAGCCACTGGTCAGTGGCGCGGCGATTCGTCTAGAAGGGCAGTTGTCGGTGTTCGATCCACGACGTGCCGACAGCCCTTGCTATCACTGCCTGTACGGTCACGGCAGTGAAGCCGAACTGACCTGCAGCGAGGCCGGCGTGGTCGGGCCATTGGTCGGTCTGGTCGGCAGCTTGCAGGCGCTCGAAGCGTTGAAGGTTCTGGTCGGCTTTGGTGAACCATTGGTGGGGCGACTGTTGTTGATCGACGCCTTGGGCTCGCGATTCCGTGAGCTTCGCGTCAAGCGCGATCCGGGCTGCAGCGTCTGTGGCGCCCGCCATGCGTGAAGCGCCGATCGGCGTGTTCGATTCCGGGGTCGGCGGCTTGTCGGTCCTCGGCGAAATCCAGCGCTTGCTGCCCAACGAATCGCTGCTTTATGTCGCCGATTGCGGGAACATTCCTTACGGCGAGAAAACCCCGGAATTCATCCGCGAGCGTTGCAGCGTGATGGCCAGGTTTTTTCGCGAGCAGGGGGCCAAAGCTTTGGTGCTGGCGTGCAATACCGCGACCGTGGCGGGGGTTGCCGATCTGCGTCGCGATTTCCCCGACTGGCCGATTGTCGGCATGGAACCGGCGGTCAAACCGGCCGCAGCGGCCACACGAAGCGGCGTGGTTGGCGTCCTGGCCACGACCGGCACGTTGCAGAGCGCGAAGTTTGCCGCGTTGCTCGATCGCTTCGCGGCTGACATAAAAGTCATCACCCAGCCCTGTCCGGGACTGGTCGAACTGATCGAAACGGGTGATCTGCACAGCGCCGAATTACGCACTTTATTGCAAGGTTACGTCGCTCCATTGCTGGCGCAAAACTGCGACACGATCATTCTTGGCTGTACCCATTATCCCTTCCTAAAGCCGCTACTCAGGTCGATGATCGCCGACGATGTCAGCCTGATCGATACCGGAGATGCCGTGGCCCGGCAGTTGCAACGCTTGCTCGCCGAGCGTGATCTGCTGGCGCAACGTCCGAGCCAGCCGGTGAAGTTCTGGACCAGCGGCGATCCGCAATCTCTCAGAAAAATCCTACCGTTGCTGGGCCAAACTGCGTCGAATGTGCAAAACTTCGACTTGTAAAAAAAATGTGAAATAACTAAAAAAACGCTGAACTTCTGACCAAGCGCGGATTTCTATAGCGACAGCAGCAACTAAAAACCAAACGATCGTTCCGGAAAAGGAAGTTTCAAAGTGAAGCGACTATTCTGCTTGGCCGCGATTGCGGCCGCACTGATGGGGCAAAGCATTACTGCACAAGCCGCTGGCGTTGAATTCGCCGTCGGCGGTACCAGCGATTCGACAATGACGTATCGCTTAGGCATGAATTTCGACTGGGACAAGAGCTGGCTGCAGAGCGACGTGGGTCGCCTGACCGGCTACTGGAGCGGTGCCTACACGTACTGGGAAGGTGACAAGACTTCCAGCAACAACAGCCTGTCGTTCTCACCTGTATTCGTTTACGAGTTTGCCGGCCAGTCGGTCAAGCCATACGTGGAAGCGGGTATCGGCGTGGCGTTCTTCTCCAACACCGAATACGAAAGCAACAACCTGGGCGGCTCCTTCCAGTTTGAAGACCGCATCGGTGTCGGCCTGCGTTTCAACGGCGGCCACGAAGTCGGAATCCGCGCCACGCACTACTCCAACGCCGGCCTGTCCAGCGACAACGATGGTGTAGAAAGCTATGCGCTGCATTACACAATGCCGCTGTAATCCGCCTACGCGGAACCAACGTGGGAGCGAGCCTGCTCGCGAAAGCAGAGTGTCAGCCAATTCAAATGGTGGCTGACACACCGCCTTCGCGAGCAGGCTCGCTCCCACAGTTGTTTCTGCGCCGTCAAAGAAATCAGCGGTAGGCTGTAGCAATTCCCCGGCGCTCTTCGATGCACTCCGGCGCGCCCATTTCAAACTCGCGGCAAATCAGCGGGCGTCGTTCATAGATCGTGCACATCATGCTGTCGCGATCCAGTGCCGCGCACCAGCCGTCGTCCAGACGCAGCATCACTTCGCCGCCCCATTCATCGGTATCGATAAAGCGATCAGGCACGCCGGTGTCGGTGATCAGCATCACTTCGAGCTGGCAGCAGCACGCCGCACAGGTCGAGCAGGTGACCGCCGGTTCGGCGATTTGTGTGTGAGGGATGGTTTTCATCGTGGCAGTGTAAGGCAGTGATCGCGGTGGGTGTGAAAGCGCTGACGGACGCTCACGGCGCCAGACGCCGTGCCATCAAGTGCAACAGCGGGAACAGCCCTGCCCAGAGCAGCCCGATAACGATCAGCGTCGACACTTCGCCGTAAGGGAAATGTACGCCGGCCAGGCGTCCGCCACCGTAGTACGACAACGCCCCGCCCACCGCGCCAAGTGCGCTGGCCAGCCACCATGGCCGCGCGCTCCAGGCCAGGCAGTGGCGCAACGTGGTGGCGAGCAGTGCCCATAGCAGCATCAGCCACAACGGAATCAGCGGTGACGCGTCTGCAAAGCGGAACACGTCGAGGTAACGCAGAACACTGTCCACCGCCGTGCCGACAATCACCACGCACAGTATCAAACGACCTTCTGCCGCCCAACTGCTGATCCAGCGCAGATGAATCACCAGCGCCGCCAGTGCCAGCAACAGCCATAAACTGTTGCCGCCGAGCACGCAGGCCAGCCAGCCGAGCTGAAACAGCACGGCATTGGCGATTCGCTCACGCATCGAAGCGTCCGAGCAGCGGCGCGGTCATCGCCGCCGGTTTGGCCAGCAGCAATTGCGCGGTGCCGATGGTGCGTTCGAGGAACCCGCCCTCGCAATAGCACAGGTAAAACTCCCACAAACGCAGGAAATAATCGTCGTAGCCCAGCTCGCTCAGGCGACCATGGGCGAGGCGAAAGTTCTCGTGCCACAGGCGCAGTGTCTTGGCGTAATGCAGGCCGAAATCTTCCATGTGCAGCAGGTTCATGTCGGTTTCGCGGCCGACCACATCGAGCATCTTGTGCACCGAGGGCAGGGCGCCGCCGGGGAAGATGTAGCGCTGGATGAAGTCGACGCTGCGCTTGGCCTGTTCGTAGCGTTGTTCGCGAATGGTGATCGCCTGGAGCAGCATCAGGCCGTTGCTTTTGAGCAACTGCGCGCATTGTTTAAAGTAGGTCGGCAGGAACCGATGGCCGACCGCTTCGATCATCTCGATCGACACCAGTTTGTCGTACTCGCCGCTGAGGTCGCGGTAGTCCTTGAGCAGCAGGGTGACGCGATCCTGCAAGCCCAGTTGTTCGATGCGCTTGGCAGTGAACGCGAACTGCTCTTTCGACAGCGTCGTAGTGGTCACGCGGCAACCGTAATGCTGCGCTGCGTAAAGGGCCATGCTGCCCCAACCGGTGCCGATTTCCAGCAGGTGGTCGCTGGGTTTGAGCGCGAGTTTCTGGCAGATGCGCTCGAGTTTGTTCAGTTGCGCCTGTTCCAGGGTGTCGCTCGGCGAAAGGAACTGGGCGGCGGAATACATCATGGTCGGGTCGAGAAACTGTTCGAACAGTTCATTGCCGAGGTCGTAGTGCGCGGCGATGTTTTTCTGCGAACCCTTGCGCGTGTTGCGATTGAGCCAGTGCAGCCCTTGTACGAAGGGCCGGCCCAGACGCGCCAGGCCACCTTCCATGGCGTCGAGTACATCGAGATTGCTGACGAACACGCGCACCACAGCAGTCAGGTCCGGCGAACTCCAATAGCCGTGGATGAATGCTTCGCCGGCGCCGATCGAGCCGCTACTGGCGACCATGCCCCACAGGGCCGGATCGAGCACATGGACTTCACCAAGCAGAGCACTGCCCGGGGTGCCGAAAAGCATTTGTTCGCCATCCTCGACGACCATCAATTGTCCGTGTTTGAGCTGGGCCAATTGGCGCAACACGCCACGGCGCAGCAGCGAGCCGGTCAAACCGTTGGTGCTGAAGCGACCGAGCGGCAGGCTAGAGGATTTCATGGTGCGGCTCCTTCGGAGGCACAGTGGCGGTTTTAAAGCTGCCGTCGGCAGCCTGGTGAGGGAAGATCGGCGCGCGCTTGAGCAGCAGTCGCAGTGCTTGCCAATAAATCGCCAAGGCGGTTTTTGCGGTCATCCACGGGAAGCGCCGCAGATAGCGATGCAGGCTGCGACGATCGAGCGGTTCGCGGCGCAGATTCAGTGTGGCGTCGAACAGTTTCTCGCTGCCCTGCCAATCGGCCATGTGCACACCCAGGCTTTGCGCGGCCGGGCTGAAGCTCATGCGGTATTCGAGGTCGCGGGGCAGAAACGGTGAAACGTGAAACGCCTTGGCTACAGCAAAATGTTGGTGGAAATCCACCAGACTGGTCGGCGTCTGCGCCGGCAACACGTAATGAAAACGCTCGCGCCATGGCGTATTGGTGACTTCACAAACGATCGCCGCCAGTTGTCCGTCGGCTTCATGGCAGTAGAAGAAACTCACCGGATTGAACGACAGGCCCCAACTGCGCGGCTGAGTCAGCAGGCACACCGCGCCTTGTGGTTCATGACCGATGGCTGCACCGACCTGCTGGCGCACCGCGTCGATCAGGCGCATGCCCTTGCCGGTGAAGGCTTTGAGGTAATCGGTTTCGCGAAACGAGAACGGCGCAAAGCGGCTGCGCCCCGCCAGCGGCGACAAGGCCAGCACGGCGTCCTGTTCGCTCAGGTCGAGATAGAGCAGGCCAATGCGGTAGCGGAATTCGTGGCGGCGCGGCGCAAAACGTCGGTGGCCAATCACGCCGCTATACAGTGCGCTGTTCACAGGGTTTCACCGAACGCGGCGGCCACGCGCAAACCGCTGACCACGCCATCTTCATGAAAGCCGTTGGCCCAGTAGGCGCCGCAATAATGGGTGTGCTGCTCACCATCGAGTTCGCCCCAGCGGTTTTGCGCGGCCGCTGCGGCGAGGGTGTATTGCGGGTGCGCGTAGGTATAGCGGGCCAGCACTTTATCGGGGCTGATGCCGGCAGTCTGGTTGAGGCTGACGCAGAACGTGGTGTCGCTTTCGATGCCCTGCAGGATGTTCATGTTGTAGGTGACCGCCGCGCGGGTATGGCCTGCGCCGCCGAGGCGATAGTTCCAGCTGGCCCAGGCCAGTTTGCGCGTCGGCAGCAGGCGCGTGTCGGTGTGCAGCACGACGTCGTTGTCGGCGTAGAGCAGGGCACCGAGAATCGAACGCTCGGCGTCGCTCGGGTTGGCCAACAGCTTCAGTGCCTGATCGCTGTGACAGGCGAACACCACCTTGTCGAAATGTTCGAGGCCGGCCGGGCTGTGGATAACCACGCCATGCTGATTGCGCTCGACGCGGCTGACCGGGCAGTTCAGGCGAATCCTGTCGCTGAACGAAGCGGTCAGCGGCGCGATATACGCACTGGAACCGCCTTCGATGACCTGCCACTGCGGCCGATCACTGACCGACAACAGGCCATGATTCTTGAAAAAACGCAGGAAGAATTGCAGCGGGAAATTGAGCATTTCCGCCATTGGCATCGACCAGATCGCCGCGCCCATCGGCACGATGTAGTGCAGGATGAAGCGCTCGCCGTAGCCGCCGGCCTTGAGGTAATCATCGAGCGTGGTATCGGCGGCGATGCGCAGTTCCACCAGGTCGCGCTGGGCTTCTTTGTTGAAGCGCAGAATGTCGCGCAGCATGCCCCAGAACCCCGGCGACAACAGATTGCTGCGCTGGGCGAACAGGCTGTTGAGGTTGTTGCCGTTGTACTCGACGCCGGTGTCCGGGTCGGTTACCGAAAAGCTCATTTCGGTCGGCTTGAACGCCACGCCGAGCTGGTTGAGCAAGCGAATGAAGTTCGGGTAGGTCCAGTCGTTGAACACGATGAAACCGGTGTCGATGGCGAACGATTGCCCAGCCACGCTGACCGGTACGGTGTGGGTGTGGCCGCCGACCCAGTCACTCGCTTCGAACACGGTGATGTCGTGGCGGCGGTTCAGCAGGTAGGCGCAGGTGAGCCCGGCGATACCGCTGCCAATTACGGCGATTTTCATATCGGGTCCCGCTGCGGTGGGTTCTTGCGCACCATGCGTTTGCCGATCGCCAGTTGCGCGCGAGCGGGCAGTTTCGACAGCGGCCACAGCGCGGCCATGAACAGCCCCGGGAAGGCAATTTCCAGCGGACGGTCCTTGAGTTTGGCGAAGATGTGCCGCGCCGCTTTATCTGCGGGCCAGCTCAGCGGCATCGGGAAATCGTTCCTCTCGGTCAGCGGCGTTTCGACAAAACCCGGGCTGATGATGGTGACTTCAATACCTTCATCCGCCAGATCGATGCGCAGCGATTCGAACAGGTAACGCAGCCCGGCCTTCGATGCGCCATAGGCTTCGGCCCGTGGCAGCGGCAGGTAAGTCACCGAGCTGGCCATGCCGACCAGATGCGGCGCCGTGCCTTTGCGCAACAGCGGCAGGGCGGCTTCGATGCAATAGCTGCTGGCGAGCAGATTGGTGCGCACCACGTGCTCGATGATCGACGAGTCGAACTGGCGCGCGTCGACATATTCACAGGTGCCGGCGTTGAGAATCACGCTGTCCAGCGAACCCCAGGCCTCGGCGATCTGCTCACCGATTTCGCGCACGGTCTGACTGTTGGTCAGATCGCCGGGCACCACCAGCACCTGGCCCGGATAACGCTGGGACAAGACCTTGAGCGGCGCGGCCGAGCGCGAGCTGACCGCCAGGTGCGCGCCGCTTTTCAGAATGTCCTCACACAAGGCTGCACCGATGCCACTGCTGGCCCCGGTCAACCAATACCGCCGTGGAGGTGTACGACTCATCCCATTCTCCTTTTCAGCCAGGCAATCACCCGGCCCAATATTGGCAAGTGTTCATACAGCAGCGCCCCGGCATCGAAATAATCCCGATGGCGATAAACCTTGTCGCGCCAGAGCAGGTGCGAACAGCCACCGACTCTGATTTCCCGCCCGTTGGCCAGGCGCGGATGGCGATAACTCATGACCCAGCGCAGGTAACCCTCACCTTCGCGGATCTGGTCGAAACCATGAAAATCGAAACGCAGATCGCTGACGTTGGCGTACAGCTCGCTGAAGTAATCCTGCAGTTGTGCCAGGCCCTGAACTTCGTGCAGCGGATCGGTGAAATGAATGTCGTCGCTGTACAGCTCGCCGAGGCGATGCAGGTTGTCTTTGTTCAACCCGCAAAACTCGCGGGCGAAGCTGCGCAGGAATTCACTCATCGCTGCCGCCCACAGGCTGGCGCGACGGCAGGTTCTTGAACGCCGTCAGCGCACGCTCGCGTGAAGTGCTGAGATTAACGATCGGCGCCGGATAACCGGACACGCCGAACAGTCCTCCGGCTGCCGCCGGATTGTGCACTTCCTTCTTGTTGAGCCCGGCCAGTTCCGGCAACCAGTGCTTGATGAACACGCCTTCGGCATCGAATTTTTCCGACTGGCTCAACGGGTTGAAGATACGGAAGTACGGCGCCGAGTCGGTGCCGGTCGATGAGCTCCACTGCCAGCCACCGTTGTTGGCCGCCAGGTCGCCGTCGATCAGGTGGCGCATGAAAAAGCGTTCGCCCTCGCGCCAGTCGATCAGCAGGTTTTTGGTCAGGAACATCGCTACGACCATGCGCAGGCGATTGTGCATCCAGCCGGTTTCCAGCAGTTGACGCATCGCCGCGTCGATGATCGGCAGCCCGGTGCGTGCCTCCTGCCAGGCCTTGAGTTCTTCCGGCGCATCGCGCCAGGCCAGCGCTTCGGTTTCCGGGCGGAAGGCGCGATGCCGGGAGACGCGTGGATAGCCGACCAGAATGTGTTTATAGAACTCGCGCCACAGCAGCTCGTTGATCCAGGTCACCGCGCCGACCTTGCCGCTTTCGAACTCGCCCTGATTGCTTTGCAGTGCAGCGTGCAGGCACTGGCGTGGCGAGATCACGCCGGCGGCGAGATACGCCGACAATTGGCTGGTGCCAGGTTTGGCCGGGAAGTCGCGTTCGCTGCGGTAGTAGTCGATCTGCGCATCGGTGAAGGTGTCGAGGCGGCGCCGCGCCTCTTGCTCGCCGGCCGGCCACAGGGCGCGCAGGGATTCGCTCGGTGTGGCGAAACCTTTTACCGCCTCCGGAATTGCATCGCTGGCGATATCCAGCGCGGCCTGCTTGCCGGGTGCCTTGACCAGTGCCGGCATCGAGCGATGCAGGCGTTCGTAGCAGACTTTGCGAAACTGACTGAACACCTGGAAGTAGGTGCCGGTCTTGGTCAGCACTGTGCCGGGTTTGAACAGCAACTGATCCAGGTAACTGTGGAATTCGATGCCTTCGGCTCGCAACGTTTCGGCCACGGCTTCATCACGGCGGCTTTCGTGAACGCCGTATTCCTCGTTGACGTGCACCGCCTCGACCTTCAAATGCCGGCAGAGTTTGAGCAGCTCCGCCGGTGCCTGATCCCAGTGCGGTGCGCTGCGAATCAACAACGGGATGTTCAGCGCGCCGAGGCTCTGACTCAGTTCGCGCAGGTTGCGCAGCCAGTAATCCACTTTGCACGGCGCATCGTCGTGCTCCAGCCATTGCTGGGGACTCAACAGATACACCGCCACGGTCGGGCCGCGCGCTGCGGCGGCCGCGAGGGCAGTGTTGTCATGTAGGCGCAAGTCGCTGCGCAGCCAGATCAGTTGCATGTGATTAAACCCATCATCAAATCAATCCGCGCTCGAGCAGCGCCTGGTGGGCGGCAAGCGGATCTTCAGCCAGGAACAGATCGGCAGTCTGGGCGGTGCGTGCGGACAACTCGGTGTGGTGGATGTGCACCGTGGGGCCAGCAATCAAGGTCGGGCAATTGACGTTTGCCAACAGCTTGGGCAACTGCGCCAGTTGCATGGCTTTGCTCGAATACAGCAGCACGCCACGGGCTTGCAGATGCTCGACGGTCAGCGCCAGTTCACCGGCCGGCAGTGGCCAGTCGAACACTTGCACCGGGCAATCGGCACTGCTGATCAGCCATGCGCACAGCCACAGATGCGGCTCCAGCGGCAGGTCGGAATGATTGATCAACAGCAGCGGCGCCGAATGCAGCTGACGGTTGTTATGGTAGATGCGTGCGCCGAATTTGCTGCGCAACCAGGAAAAGAAAAACGTCCGTTCCATCTGCGCACCGAACTGGCCCTGCCAGCGCTGTTCGAGCTCGGCCAGCAGCGGCATCAGCAATTGCTCGCACAACGTCCGTGGCGGATACAAGGCGATGGCCTGATTGACGCTGTCATCCAGCGCGCGCTCATTGAGCGAGGTGACCGCCGACAGCAACGTCTGATGCAGACGCTGCCAATCGTTTTCCACAGTTTCCGTGAAGGCCTGCGGCGCATCGAGCAGTGGCTTGACCTGGCTCACCGCAACGCCACGGTTGAGCCAGGTGAGGATGGCCATGATCCGCTGCACATGTTCAGCGCTATACAGTCGATGGCCCTTGGGCGTGCGCTGGGGCACCACCAACCCATAGCGACGTTCCCACGCGCGCAGGGTGATGGCGTTGACGCCGGTCTGCCGCGCGACTTCGCGAATCGGCAACCAGCCCTCGTCGAGGGCTTTCTTGAAGTCGGCGCCGAGGTCTTCCTGGGCGCTGCTGTCGGTTTTATCGTTCATTAGATCGCGTTTCGCAGACTGAGGTTTTCCGGATGCGGCTGCAGGTAAACCTGCTGCGCGATGTACGGGTCCGGATGGAGTCGAAAATGGTGTTTGAGCAGCGTCAACGGCACCACGAGCGGCACGATGCCCTGGCGGTACTGGCCGATGATCTGCTGCATTTCCTGTTTGTCTTCGGCGCTCAGCGATTGTTTCAAATAACCGCTGAGGTGCAGCAGCACGTTGCAATGGGTGCCGCGAGTGGCGCATTTCTTCAGCGCGGCCATCAGCTCGCTGAAATAGCGCGGGCCGAGTTCGGCGGGATCGCTGTCGGCCATGTTGCCGAGCATCTTGCCGAGGTTTTTGTATTGCAGCGGGTTGTGCGCCATCAGCAGGTACTTGTAGCGCGAATGGAACTCGGTAAGGGCGCGGCGGCTCAGGCCCTCGGCGAGCACTTGTTGCCAGGCGCTGTAGGCCAGGACGCGGGTGATAAAGTTTTCCCGCAGCACCGGATCGTTGAGGCGTCCGGCTTCTTCCACCGGCAGATCCGGATGCTGTGCACAGAATGCCTGCGCATAGATCCCGCGTCCGCCACCATTCACTGGTGCGCCGTTGTCGTGATAGACCTTGACCCGTTCCAGCCCGCAGGAGGGCGACTGCTGCATGAAGATGTAGCCGGACAGGTCCTGCAACTCGGCGGCCATTTTCTCGCCGTACTCGGCCAGCGGCCTGGTCACGTTAATAGTGCGATCAACGGTGCCGACCGCCTCGGGTTGCTCAGGGTCGCCGACCAGCCGAATCGGCTCACGGGGAATACCCATGCCGATAGCAACTTCAGGGCACAGCGGGACGAAATCGAAATATTCGGTAAGGGTACGGCTGCACAGCCGCGATTCCTTGTGCCCACCGTTGTAGCGCACTTCTTCGCCCAACAGGCAGGCGCTGATGGCGATCTTCGGCTTGGACAGGGAAGCAGTAGACATGAGCACCTCGAATCTATACCTGTACAGAGAGTTATCTCTGTACAACTTTTCCTCAGCATAGATCGATGGATGTACAAGTCAAATGATTTGTATAAGATTTTTCTACAGCGCTGAATCTGTGGGAGCGAGCCTGCTCGCGAAAGCGGTGGGTCAGTCAGTGATTTCGTATCCGATACAGCGCTTTCGCGAGCAGGCTCGCTCCCACAAGGGAAATCTATTTCCAGCCCAGTAACCAGTGCTCGCTGTCTTTCAGCACCTGCCAATCCATCCGCTCGCTACGCTGGGTCAGCACCGCCTGCAATTCAACTTCCAGCACCGTACCTTCCTCGTCGCGGATCAGTTCGGTGACCAGAAAATGTTTTTCGCGATTTTGCGGATGGGCTGCTGTCCACTTCGACAGCAGCAATTTGCGCGGATTGATGCGATTCATTGCAGGTGTTCGTGCAAGCGACGTGCAGCCTCCTGACCGCTCAGCCAAGCGCCTTCAACGCGGCCCGACAGGCACCAGTCGCCGCAGGCGTACAAGCCCAGATCGGCGTCGGCCAGCGTGGTCCACTCGTGGCCGGTAGCGGGGCGGGCGTAGAGCCAGCGGTGGGCGAGGCTGAAGGTCGGCGCAGGCATGGCGCTGTGCAGCAATTCGGCGAACGCACCGTGCAGATGTTCGATTACTGCTTCCTTGGAGAGGTCGATGTGTTGCCGGCTCCAGGCGCTGGTTGCATGCAGCACCCACGTGTCGAGAGTGCTGTCGCGCCCGGGTTTGCTGCGGTTGCGCGCCAGCCAGTCGAGCGGGCTGTCCTGCACGAAGCAGCCTTCGATTGGCGTATCGAGCGGGGTTTCAAATGCGAGGGCGACGGCCCAGGTCGGCTCCATTTTCACCCCGGCAGCGACGCCGGCAAGTTTCGGTGCGGCGGCCAGCAGCGCGGTGGCTTGCGGTGCCGGTGTGGCGATCACCACATGGCTGAAGGGGCCGTGGGTGCAGCCGTCGGCGTCCTGCAGATGCCAGTGCTCTTCGCCGCGATAGACCTCGGTGATGCGGCAGGCAAACTGCACGTCCAGGCCATCGAGCAGGCCACGGGTGATGGCGCTCATGCGCGGCGTGCCGACCCAGCGGGTCTGCTCGTCCGGCGACATGTTCAGTTGGCCGCCCCGGAAGGTGTACAGCTGTGGCGTCCACTCAGCGGCCCAGCCCCGGCTCTGCCAGCGCTGCACTTCGGTGACGAAGCGCCGGTCGCGCGCGGTGAAGTATTGAGCGCCCAAGTCCAGCGAGCCGGCGTCGCTGCGCTTGCTCGACATGCGCCCGCCGCTGCCGCGGCTTTTATCGAACAGTTGGACGGTATGCCCGGTCTCTGTCAGAGCCTGAGCGGCGGAGAGCCCGGCGATGCCGGTGCCGATGATTGCGATAGGTACAGTCATAGGGGCCTCGTTTACCTTTCTGTACAGACTACGCCGTCGATGAAACCTGTACAATTCTGTTTTTTGGTATAACTTCTAGCGTTCTCGTTCTGACAGCTTGGCCTATTGTTAAACCATAGAGCCTGCCCGATCGAAAAGATCCCTGCCTATAAAAATAGACTAGTGATCCGGGTTAAACGCCACGCGAGGAAGATGTCATGCACATATTGCTGACCGGCGGTACTGGTTTGATCGGACGTCAGCTCTGCCGGCACTGGCTGGAGCAGGGCCATCGGCTGACGGTGTGGAGTCGCCGCACGGAAAAAGTCGCGCAGATCTGCGGCGCGCAGGTGCGCGGAATTTCGCGTCTGGAGGACCTCGGCGAGGAGCCGCTGGATGCGGTCGTCAATCTTGCTGGTGCACCGATTGCCGATCGCCCCTGGACCCATCGTCGCAAGGCGTTGCTGTGGAGCAGCCGCATCACGCTGACGGAAACGCTGCTGGCGTGGCTGGAAACTCGCGCGCAGAAACCGTCGCTGCTGATTTCCGGCTCGGCGATCGGCTGGTACGGCGACGGTGGCGAACGCGAGTTGACTGAAGAATCACCGCCGGGCATCGACGACTTCGCCAGCCAATTGTGCATCGCCTGGGAAGAAACCGCCCTGCGCGCCGAAAACCTCGGCATCCGCGTGGTACTGGTGCGAACCGGTCTGGTGCTGTCGGCAGAGGGCGGCTTTTTGTCGCGGCTGTTGCTGCCGTTCAAGCTCGGGCTGGGCGGGCCTTTGGGCAATGGTCGACAGTGGATGCCGTGGATTCACATCGACGATCAAATCGCCCTGATTGATTTTCTTCTGCACCGGAATCAGGCCAGCGGTCCTTATAATGCCTGCGCGCCGAAACCTGTGCGCAACCGCGAATTTGCCAAGACCCTGGGCAGTGTGTTGCACCGCCCGGCGTTCATGCCGATGCCGACCCTGGCGCTGAAAGTCATGCTCGGCGAGCTGTCACTGTTATTGCTCGGCGGCCAGCGTGCGACGCCGGCACGCCTGGTGGAAGCGGGGTTCAGCTTCCGCTTTACGGATTTACGCGCGGCTCTGGATGACCTCTCCAGCCGCCTCTGAAATAGGACGTTGCATGACCGATCACGCTTTGCTTCTGGTCAACCTGGGCTCTCCGGCCTCCACCTCGGTGGCCGATGTGCGCAGCTATCTCAATCAATTTCTGATGGACCCCTACGTGATCGACCTGCCATGGCCGCTGCGGCGGCTGCTGGTGTCGCTGATCCTGATCAAGCGTCCCGAGCAATCGGCACACGCCTATGCCTCGATCTGGTGGGAAGAGGGTTCGCCGCTGGTGGTGCTCAGCCGCCGCTTGCAAGAGCAGATGACCCGCACGTGGAAACACGGCCCGGTGGATCTGGCGATGCGCTATGGCGAGCCGTCGATCGAGACCTGTCTGCTGCGGTTGGTGAAGGCCGGGCACAGGAAAATCACTCTGGCGCCGCTGTACCCACAGTTCGCCGACAGCACCACGACCACGGTGATCGAAGAAGCCCGGCGCGTGCTGCGCGAGAAGAAGCTCGACGTGCAGTTGTCGATCCTGCAACCGTTCTACGATCAGCCGGAATACATCGAGGCGCTGGCCGCCAGCGCTCGACCACATCTGCAGCAGGACTACGATCATCTGCTGCTGAGCTTTCACGGCTTGCCTGAGCGCCATCTGAGCAAACTCGATCCGACGGGCAATCACTGTCTCAAAGGCGCCGATTGCTGCCAGACCGCCTCGCCGGCGGTATTGGCAACCTGTTATCGCGCGCAGTGTTTCCGTACCGCCGCCGCCTTCGCCAAAAGCATGGGGCTGGCGGACGGCAAATGGTCGGTGTCGTTTCAGTCGCGCCTGGGCCGGGCGAAATGGATCGAGCCGTACACGGAAGCGCGGCTGGATGAACTGGCCAAAAGCGGGACGAAAAAGATTCTGGTGATGTGCCCGGCGTTCGTCGCCGATTGCATCGAGACGCTGGAAGAGATTGGCGATCGCGGTAGGGAACAGTTCCGCGAAGCGGGGGGCGAGGAGTTGGTGCTGGTGCCGTGCCTGAACGACGACCCGCAATGGGCCAAGGCGCTGGCGACCCTCTGCGAAAGAGCGCCGCTGGCCCTTTAAAAACTTCGCGAGCAGGCTCGCTCCCACAGGGGAAATACATTCCAACCTGTGGGAGCGAGCCTGCTCGCGAATGCTATCTGTCAGGCGATGAAGATCTGAAAGCCTTAGATCAGCGGCTCATCCGCCTTCTTCTGCTTCCAGCCATCATTGCCCGGCAGGATCAGGTTCAGCGCAATCGCAACCACCGCGCACAGCGCGATGCCTTTGAGGCCGAAGTCATCAGGACCGGTGCCGGTGCCGACCAGCACGCCGCCGATACCGAACACCAGCGTCACCGAAACAATCACCAGGTTGCGCGCTTCGCCCAGGTCGATCTTGTGACGGATCAGGGTGTTCATGCCCACCGCTGCGATCGAACCGAACAGCAAGCACAGAATCCCCCCCATCACCGGCACCGGAATGCTCTGCAGCAGCGCGCCGAACTTGCCGATGAACGCCAGGGTGATGGCGAAGATCGCCGCCCAGGTCATGATTTTCGGGTTGTAGTTTTTGGTCAGCATCACCGCGCCGGTCACTTCGGCGTAAGTGGTGTTGGGCGGGCCACCGAACAGGCCGGCGGCCGTGGTGGCGATGCCGTCACCGAGCAGGGTGCGATGCAGGCCCGGCTTCTTCAGATAGTCGCGACCGGTCACGCTACCCACGGCAATCACGCCGCCGATGTGTTCGATCGCCGGGGCCAGTGCCACTGGAACGATGAACAGAATCGCCTGCCAGTTGAACTCCGGCGCGGTGAAGTGCGGCAGAGCGAACCATGGCGCTGCAGCAATTTTCGCCGTGTCGACCACGCCGAAATAGAACGACATGGCAAAACCCACCAGCACGCCGGAAATGATCGGCACCAGACGGAAGATGCCCTTGCCGAACACCGCCACGATCAACGTGGTCAGCAGCGCCGGCATGGAAATCATCATCGCCGTCTGATAGTGGATCAGTTCGGTGCCGTCGCCGGCCTTGCCCATCGCCATGTTCGCGGCAATCGGCGCCATGGCCAGGCCGATGGAAATGATCACCGGACCAATCACCACCGGTGGCAGCAGACGGTCAATGAAGCCGGTGCCTTTGATCTTCACGGCGAGGCCGAGGAAGGTGTAGACGAAACCGGCCGCCATCACCCCGCCCATGGTCGCGGCGAGGCCGAACTGGCCCTTGGCGAGGATGATCGGCGTGATGAAGGCGAAGCTCGACGCGAGGAACACCGGCACCTGACGGCCGGTGACGATCTGGAACAGGATCGTCCCCAGACCCGCGGTAAACAGTGCGACGTTGGGGTCCAGGCCGGTGATCAGCGGCATCAGCACCAAGGCGCCGAAGGCCACGAACAGCATCTGCGCGCCGGACAGCACCGTGCGCCAGAGCGGATCGTTGAACTCTTGCTGCATGGTCACGCGTCCTTCTGCTTGGTGCCGAAGATCTTGTCACCGGCGTCGCCAAGCCCGGGAATGATGTAGCCGTGCTCGTTCAAACGTTCATCGATGGACGCGGTGTAGATGGTCACGTCCGGGTGCGCCTGTTCGACCGCAGCAATGCCTTCCGGCGCGGCCACCAGGACCATGGCGCGGATGTCGCGGCAACCGGCCTTTTTCAGCAGGTCGATGGTGGCAACCATGGAGCTGCCGGTGGCGAGCATCGGGTCGATGATCATCGCCAGTCGCTCGTCGATTTCCGGTACCAGTTTTTCCAGATAGGTGTGCGCTTGCAGGGTTTCTTCATTGCGGGCAACGCCCACAGCGGAGACCTTGGCGCCCGGGATCAGGCTGAGCACGCCTTCGAGCATGCCGATACCGGCACGCAGGATCGGCACGACGGTTATCTTCTTGCCGGCGATTTTCTCCACCGACACGGTGCCGCACCAACCGGCAATGTCGTAGGATTCGAGCGGCAGATCTTTTGTAGCTTCATAGGTCAACAGGGCGCCGACTTCCTGAGCGAGCTCGCGGAAATTCTTGGTGCTGATGTCAGCGCGGCGCATCAGGCCGAGTTTATGACGGATCAGCGGATGGCGGATCTCGAGGATGGGCATGGGAAAGGCTCCGGCGGCGGGCAAAAAAACCGGCCTAGATTAATCTATCCGAGGGTGATGTCCTATAGGACATTCTGTACGTTAGTCCATAAGAGCTTGATTCGACCTCGCGGGATGCGTACCTTTGCCCGCTTTTCCAATTCCGCCAACCCCTGGAGAGCGCCATGTCCGCTGATCTCGAGCATATCCGTCAAATCATGCGAGAGGCTGACTGCCTGTACACCGAGTCTGAAGTCGAGGCGGCCATCGCTCGCGTCGGTGCACAAATCAACGAACAACTGGCTGACAGCAATCCGGTGGTGTTCTGCGTGATGAACGGCGGCCTGATCTTCTCCGGCAAACTGCTGACGCATCTGCAATTCCCGCTGGAAGCGTCCTACCTGCACGCGACCCGTTATCGCAACGAAACCAGCGGCGGCGACCTGTTCTGGAAAGCCAAGCCGGAAGTCTCGTTCATCGACCGCGACGTGCTGATCATCGACGACATCCTCGATGAAGGTCATACCCTGGGCGCGATCATCGACTTCTGCAAACACGCCGGCGCACGCAAAGTGCACACCGCCGTGCTGATCGACAAGGACCACGACCGCAAGGCACGTCCTGACCTGAAAGCCGATTTCGTCGGCCTGCCATGCATCGACCGCTACATCTTCGGTTATGGCATGGACTACAAGGGCTACTGGCGCAACGCCAACGGGATTTACGCCGTTAAAGGCATGTAAGAACCTGCATTGCCCCCTGTGGGAGCGAGCCTGCTCGCGAAGGCGTCGTGTCAGTCAGCATCATTGAAAACTGACACACCGCTTTCGCGAGCAGGCTCGCTCCCACAGTTGTTTTTATGTGTGCTGATCCTTGCGCGACAGCCATGCTAGAGTGCTCGGCCCCGCCCCCCGGAGCCTGTCATGCGCCTCTTGATCCGCAGTCTCGCCGCCCTGTTGCTGTCCCTCAGCCTGCCGCTGTCCGCCGCGCCGATGCACAGCCAGTTCCTGCCGCCGGACGATCTGACCCTGCGCGACGCTGAACCCGAGCAGCAGCAACTGCTGCAAGTCAGCGAGTATTCGGTGGTGGTCGGTGCGCAGCGCCAGTCCAATCAGCAGCCGATTCCGGTCACCTCATCCTTGTTGATCCGCCTCAAAGGCAAATCGCTGAACAAAGGCGCGAGCATTTCTCAGGTGTTGGTGAGTTTCGACGGCGAAAGCAAAAGCCTGAAAAAACCGGCCTACGACGACAAAAGCAAAACCCTGACGCTGTTCTATCCGCTCGCTCAGTACCGCGTGGTGATGGATCTGCTGCGCAACGACACGGTGTATGTGCAGTTCCTCAGTTATGCCAACGGCCATATCTGGGCCGATTTGCACACCGGGGCGATTCGTCCGCGTTGAGCCGGGCGGTCGGGCAGGGGTAAACTGCCCGCCCCGTGTCATGTCTGCGAGCTGGAGTCGGCAATGCGTAAAGATAAGAAACAAGTGATTGGTGACGAGATCGGCGATGAGCAGATCAAGCTGTTCCTCGATTTTGAGCCGGTCGACGCCACTTCGCCGTCGCTGCACAAACTGATCAAGGCCTATCGCGGTTTGCGCATCGATGATTTCGAGCGCTTTCTGGGCTTCTTCGTTGCGGCGGGTTATGACGTTGATGGCAAGGATGAGCAGGGCAAGACCTTTGTTGACCTGATCGCAGATCAGCGCAACGCCCCGGACTACATCGAGCTGATCGAAAAGTCCCGCTCCTGAGATCAAAAGATCGCAGCCTGCGGCAGCTCCTACAGGTTGAACACAAAACCTGTGTAGGAGCTGCCGAAGGCTGCGATCTTTTGCTTTTCAAGGCCATAAAAAACGCCCCGATCGGGGCGTTTTTTCATGCCGCAAGATCAAGCGAAGCTTGGCGTCTCGCTGCTTTCTTCAACCAGTTCCAGGGCGATGTTGTTCTGCGTGTTGATCTTGCGATACAGCGCAGCATCGGTTTCCAGAACCTTTTCACGGGCCGGGAAGATCTCGGCCAGTTTGCTTGCCCACTCGCCGGACGCCTTGGCCGGGAAGCACTTCTCGATCAGTTCGAGCATGATCGAAACGGTCACCGACGCGCCTGGCGAAGCGCCGAGCAGGGCGGCGAGGGAGCCGTCCTTCGCCGCGACCAGTTCGGTACCGAACTGCAGGATGCCGCCCTTTTTCGGGTCCTTCTTGATGATCTGCACCCGTTGGCCGGCCACTTCCAGGCGCCAGTCTTCGGCTTTCGCCTGCGGGTAGAAACGCCGCAGCGATTCCAGGCGCTGTTCCATCGATTGCATCACTTCGCTGACCAGGTACTTGGTCAGGTCCATGTTGTTTTTCGCCACCGCCAGCATCGGCCCGATGTTGCCGGCGCGCACCGACATCGGCAGGTCCATGAAGGAGCCATGCTTGAGGAACTTGGTGGTGAAACCGGCGTATGGCCCGAACAGCAGGGATTTCTTGCCGTCGACGACGCGAGTGTCGAGGTGCGGCACCGACATCGGTGGCGAACCTACGGCCGCCTGGCTGTAAACCTTGGCCTGGTGGTGCTTGACCACTTCCGGGTTATCGCAACGCAGCCACTGGCCACTGATCGGGAAGCCGCCGAAGCCTTTGCTTTCTTCGATGCCCGAAGCCTGCAGCAACGGCAGGGCCGCGCCACCGGCACCGAGGAAGACAAACTTTGCGTCGACTTCGCGGGTGTTGCCGTTGTTGACGTCCTTGATGCTGACGGTCCAGCCGGCGCCGTTACGCTTGAGGCCGGTCACGCGCTTGCAGTATTTGACCTGAGTGTCCGGGGCGCTGCTCAGGTGCTTGAGCAACTGATTGGTCAGGGCGCCGAAGTTGACGTCGGTGCCGTTCATCACACGGGTGGCGGCGAGGACTTCGTCGGGCGAGCGGCCCGGCATCATCAGCGGCATCCACTCGGCCATCTTGCCTTTGTCTTCGGTGTACTCCATGTCGGCAAACGCGTGGTGCTTGCTCAGGACATTGAAGCGCTCCTTGAGGAACGACACACCGCTTTCGCCCTGAACGAAACTCAGGTGCGGAACCGGGCTGATGAAGGATTTGCACGAGCCGAACGTGCCCTTTTTGGTCAGGTACGACCAGAACTGCTTCGACACCTCGAACTGGGTGTTGATGTGCACGGCTTTCTTGATGTCGACGCTGCCATCGGCAGCCTGCGGGGTGTAGTTCAGCTCGCACAGGCCGGCGTGACCGGTACCGGCGTTGTTCCACGGATTGGAACTCTCGGCGGCGCCGGAATCCATCAACTCGACGACTTCCAGCTTGATCGCGGGGTCGAGCTCTTTGAGCAGTACGGCCAGGGTGGCACTCATGATGCCGGCCCCTACCAGAACTACGTCGACTGCTTCGTTATGCGCCATTTAACGCGTCTCCCAAATCTGCAGCACCAAATTGTCGGCATGGCTGCCAGGCGTTCCAGGGCAGGTCAGTGGGCCCGGGCTATCCGTGGTCAGGTGGGCCATGTCCGAATCTTCGCAATTTTTCGCAACTTCGACGGATGCGTGCGGCCTGGTTTCAAGCGTTCCATGAACGCATTTTCGCGCAGGGCTGGCAATTCGACTTATGGTCGAGTCATCCGTTTTCGTGCAACCAAATCCGTAGCGGACAGGCTTCAGGCTCCGATGTTCGAGGTATACCCGGTCCTGTGTCGTTGGGCTGTTTCAGACGCTAATGGTGCATGTTCAGACGCAAAACTATTCATTTGCTCGCCACACTCTTGTGAAGTTGTGAAAACCCGTTTTTTTCACGCTCTTTTGAAGACGTGAACCTCAAAAAAGGGCTGCCTTGGCCTGGCACCTGCCCGCTAGGGCAAAACAACGCGGTGGCCGAGCGAATGACAGCTCTGCAGATTCGCGAAAAGCGGGTTTTTGCCGGAAGAACAGGCAAGCGCGCCAACTTCACTCGATCTGTGTGGGCGGCTCTCTGTGGGCGATTTTGATGTCGATGCATGCGCATTGACGCTGTTGCGGGGCCCGATCAGGAGACGTCCTTATAATCGGGGGGAGATTGTAGCGAAGAAATGCGCGCAGTTGCTCGTGTTTAATGACTTTTATTAGGCATCCGGTCAGATGCTCAACTGCACCTGACCCCGTGCGCGCATTTGTCGCGGTACGACCCGGGCGCTGGCGGGCAGCGGCTGGTTCAGCCAGGTCAGGCGGATTTCTTCGATTTCCACCCAGCCGTCGCCCATCGGTTGCAGGCTGCACTGCTTGAAGGCCTGGCAATGACCGTTGCGGTCGAGCAGGGCAAAGCTGCGATGCAGCGGGCGTGGGGCGAACAGCGAGATCAGATAACGCATGGCAGAGTTCCTTGAAGGAGGACTGCTGTGAAGCTTGCCGGTGGGCCGTGACGTCGCGGTGTATGGACGGTGAAGAATGTGTGACAGGAACCGCTTTCAGCGGGGTTTGTCAGACATTGCAGTATTCACTGTGCGACGCTGGTTACGCGCAGTGGCCCACCGCTATACTGCCGGCCTGTTTGTGCCTGATTCTGGAGAGAAGAGCATGTTGCAACGCCTGTTGTTCGGTTTGATCACTGTCGCCGGTTTGACCCTCGCCGGCTGCGCCCACAGCCCGCAACAACTGAATCCGGAGCCAAAGCTGACCACGCAATTGCCAGCGGTCGGTCGCGGCCAGCCTGTCATCGTGCGTGTGGTCGACGGTCGTCCGTCGCCGACCCTCGGTACCCGTGGCGGTCTGTATCCGGAAACCAGCGCCATCACCGTGCAGCGCGAGCAGATCCTGCCGAAGCTGCAGGCCCAGGCCGAAGCTGCCGTACGTCTGCTCGGCTTCACCCCGACCACCAGCGCACCTAACGCGCCGCAGCTGACCGTGACCCTGGCCGAGCTGAAATACCAGTCGCCGAAAGAAGGCATGTACGTGACCGAAGCCACCATCGGCGCGACCTTCCGCTCCGACGTGCAGAACGCCAACCGCCGTTACAGCGGCCGTTACGGTGCGTCGCTGGACCAGCGCTTCGGCATGGCGCCGAATCAGGAGACCAATACCAAACTGGTCAGCGATGTATTGAGTGACGCACTGACGCGTCTGTTCAAGGACCCGACCGTGGGTCAGGTTCTGGCTGAGTAAGTTTTCCGTAGATGTGAAAAAGCCCGGGGCCAGTGATGGTTCCGGGCTTTTTTGTGGATCTGAGATTTGTGTCGTATGGGAAATCGATTCCCCTCACCCCAGCCCTCTCCCGAGGGAGAGGGAGCCGATCGCGTGTGCTTCAAAACCTGAATTCGGCGCGGTATCTCATGTCGGCGTATCTACCGCAAACACCTCGGTCAGTCCCCTCTCCCCAAGGAGAGGGAGCCGATCGCGTGTGCTTCAAAACCTGAATTCGGCGCGGTATCTCAAGTCGGCGTATCTACCGCAAACACCTCGGTCAGTCCCCTCTCCCTCTGGGAGAGGGCTAGGGTGAGGGTCTTTTGACGTTCAGGCAGCCTGAGAATAAAAATCGAGCACGCTCACGCCAGTCAACAAATCTGTCTCGGGCAGGTCCGCATGCTGATGCCCGCCCAGCGCGCAATACACCAGCCAGTGCCGATCCTGCACGTTGAAGGCAAGGCTGCCGATCAGGCTTTGCTGGTCGTCGTAAGGAGTGATGAGGTACAGGCGATCCTGGTTTTCCGCGTGCAGCATGTCGCATTCCATTCGAGTTTCGAGGCGCGCAGGGTGAAGCATCCACGTGACGATGCCATGACACAGGACAGCCATCGGTCGATTGTCAGGTTATTTGTCGCAAAGGCTGGGGCAGAGCGTCAGGGTTTGGGTAGAATTCGCGCCGCGGTCGTCGGTCTGGCGTCTGCCACACCGGTTAAGTTCGAGGTCTGTGATGTCGCTGCACTTGATGACGCTGTTTACCGCCCATCCCGCCAAGTTGATCAACCTGCTGGCCTTGCTCCTGGCCTTTCCGGGCAGCTGGCTGCTGCACGCGACCCGCCGCCGTGAGCAACGCGCCCAGGCCAGTCTCGCCGCCCAGCGCCAGGCGCAGCCCAATGCCGAGCCGATGCTCGATTGGGCGACGTTGCGCATGAACCGGTTTTTCTATCGTTTTGGTTTTGCTTGCCTTGGCCTGGCCCTGATCGTCTCGTGGATCAGCACGCGCTTCTGAAAGCAAAAGCAAACCCTGTGGCGAGGGGATTTATCCCCGCTGGACTGCGTAGCAGGCCCCGTTTTTCTCAGGTAAAAACTTGGGAGCGCTGCGCACTCCAACGGGGATAAATCCCCTCGCCACAGCCGTTGCCTACAGCGGCAATCCAGCCTTGACCCGATACTGATTACGCACCGGCGTCGCATATTGCAGCACCAGGTACGGACGATGCTCAGCGGGGCACGCATCCAGTCGGCTTTGCCATTCATCCTGCGCCTTGGCCAGTTCGTCAGCCGGGAACACCTCGGCCGCCGTCGGCACATTCAGTTGCGGATCGGCATCCGCCCACTGCGCGTACGCCAGATAATGCACCGGGAACAACCGGTAGCCGCCGAGAATCTGCTTGTCCATCTCGATCGCCAATTGCTTGGTGTCCTCGAACACCTCAGTGATCGGCGCGGCAAAGTTCACGTGCACGCGACCCTTGTAACCGGTGATGCCCTTCGCGATGCTCACGTCATCCTCGCCCGGCGCCTTGGCGTAGGTGCCGGTGGTGGCGCGGATGTAGAGTTCGCGGGCCTTGGCCTGGTCGCAGGGGTCGTACTCATAGCTGATCGACACCGGCGTCACGTTGAGCGAGCGGATCACTTCGCCGAACGGCTCGTCCTTGCGGCTCATGTGGAACATCTTGAGGATCGCCGACTCGGTGCGGTCGTCGCCGTCCTTCGCCCGACCTTCAGCCTGAGCAATCCAGATCGACGCGCAGTCGTTGCGGATCGAGTGGTTGATGTACGCCGACAGCAACTGATAAGCAGCCATCTTCTCGCGGCGGCCGGTGATCGAGCGGTGGACGATAAAGCTCTTGTTCAAGCGCATCAGGTCACTGACAAACGGCTTTTGCAGCAGGTTGTCGCCAATCGCGATGCGCGGCGTCGGCAGGCCGGCGTGGTACACGGCGTAGTTGACGAAGGCCGGGTCCATGACGATATCCCGGTGGTTGGCGATGAACAGGTAGGCGCTGCCGGACTTGAACTGCTCGACACCGGTATAGGTCACGCCGTCGGTGGCGCGCTCGATGGTGTGGTCGACGTAGAACTCGACTTTGTCCTGTAAGGTAGCCACGGAATTCACGTCGGCAAACTCACGACGCAGCCGATGGGCTATAAGAGGTTTGAGCATCCAGCCGAAGGCACCGGCAAAACGCGGGAAGCGGAAGTGGGTGAGGATATCTAGAAACGCCTTGTCGCCGAGCAGCCTTGCCAGTACCGCAGGTACTTCGCTGTCGTCGTAAGGTCGGATGGCATCGAATTCGCCCATCATGCTCTCTTGTTGGAAACGGCTAGGGTAAGTAAAGGGTTTGATCGAAAACCCGCAGGGCACGGTCTGAAAAGTAGTCAGACAAAAATAGCCCTGCAAATAGACCGGCGATTATACGCACAAGTCACTTGGGAGACCGCGATGCTGGAAGATGCACGGTATGAATGTCCGTATTGCGGTGAGGAAGTCGAGACCACGCTGGATTTGTCCGGCGGCGATCAAACGTATATCGAAGACTGCCAGGTGTGCTGTCGTCCGATCACCTTTGTCCTGCAAGTCCATGAAGACGAGTGGCATCTGGAAGTCTTCAGCGAAAACGAGTGAGGGCCGCGTATGCAGCGCATCTACGAACCGGCGAACCTGATGGAAGGGGAGATGCTCAAGGGCATGCTCGCCAACGAAGGAATCGAGGCGCACCTGATCGGCTGTGATCTGGTGGGCGGTACGGGTGAACTGCCGATCTTCGGCCTGCTCGGGCTGTCGGTGGATAACGATCAGGCCGAATACGCCCGCGAGCTGATCAACTTGTACAATGCCGCGCTGCCGCTGCACGGCGACGAACCGGAGAGCTTCCCCGGGACGCTGGTCTGTTAGGCTGGCGCTGGTTTTATTCAGAGTTATGTTGCCCCATGTGTGGACGTTATGCCCTGTTTCGCTGGAACCGCGACTTTGCGGCCCTGCCAGGTTTTCCCGCCGATCAACAGGCGCAGTGGAACATTTCCCCCAATGATTCGGTGTTGATGCTGCGTGCCGACGAAGACGGCCAGCGCACGTTGGCCCGTGCGCGCTGGGGCCTGACACCGCCGTGGCTGACCGATCTGTCGAAGACCCCGGCCCATGCTCGCGCCGAAACCGTGGCCGAGCAGCCGATGTTTCGTGAGGCGCTGCGTCTGCGGCGTTGCCTGCTGCCGGCCAACGGTTTCTACGAATGGCGCGGCACCCAGCGCAAGCGACCGTACTGGTTGACGCCGGGGGAGGGCTCATCGTTGTTTTTCGCCGCGATCTGGGAAGCGTATCCGGTGCAGGAACAGGTCTGGCTGAGCACGGCAGTGATCACTCAATCGGCGGCGAGTCAGCGGCGACCGTTGATTCTCGATGAAGCGGGGCAGGCTGCCTGGCTTGATCCCGAAACGCCGCTCCATGTCTTGCAGGGTTTGCTCGCCAGTGAACCGGCGGCGCTGCGTGAGCGGGTGTTGGCGAATCTGGTGAATGATCCGAAGTTGAACGGGCCGGAGTGTTTGACCCCGGCTTGATTTGCGTGGATCAAAAGCCCCTCACCCCAGCCCTCTCCCGGAGGGGAGAGGGAGCCGAATGGGGATACTTCAGAGGTACACCGACCTGAACGATCTGTTGTGAATCCATAATCGACTGTTTTTTTCAGGTCGATGTATAGCGCAAGACATCGCGGTCGGTCCCCTCTCCCTCCGGGAGAGGGCTAGGGAGAGGGCTAGGGTGAGGGGGCTCTTGATCTTTCAGACCTTGAATTGATTGATCAACCGCCGCTGCTGTTCCGCCAGTTTGGTCAACCCGGCGCTCGCCGAACTCGATTCATCCGCACCGCCGGCCACTTCATTCGCCACCTGACCTATGTTGATCACATTGCGGTTGATGTCGTCGGCCACTGCGCTTTGCTCTTCTGCCGCACTGGCGATCTGCGTGTTCATGTCGTTGATCACCGACACGGCCTGGGTGATCGTTTCCAGCGCTTCGGCCGCTTTCGCCGCGTGTTGCACGCTTTCGTCGGTGCGGTTCTGGCTGTCTTCCATGACGCGCACCACATCGCGGGTGCCCTGTTGCAACTGCTGGATCATGCTCTGGATTTCTTCGGTGGCCTTCTGGGTTTTCTGCGCCAGATTGCGCACCTCGTCGGCGACCACGGCAAAACCGCGACCCTGCTCACCGGCTCGCGCGGCTTCGATCGCCGCGTTCAGTGCCAGCAGATTGGTCTGTTCAGCGATGCCGCGAATGGCAGTGAGGATGGCGTTGATGTTTTCGCTGTCCTTGGCCAGCGTCTGCACCACCTCGACAGCCTTGCCGATTTCCACCGCCAGTACGCCAATCGAATTCGAGGTGTCGCGCACGATCTGCATGCCCTGGCTGGCGGCCTGATCGGCGTGGCTTGCCGCTTGTGCTGCCTGGGTGGCGTTGCGCGCCACGTCCTGGGCGGTAGCGGTCATTTCCTGCACCGCTGTCGCCACTTGATCGATTTCGGCCATTTGTTTCTGCACGCCGATGTTGGTGCGGATGGCGATGTCGGCGGTGTGTTCCGAGGAATCGCTGACGCTCTGCACCGAGGTCACCACCTGGGTGATCATCGCCTGCAACTTGCCGAGGAAGGTGTTGAAGCCCTTGGCAATCGAGCCCAATTCGTCGCTGCGGTCACTGCTCAAGCGACGGGTCAGATCGCCTTCGCCCTGAGCGATGTCATCGAGCATGGCGACCATTTGCTTGAGTGGCCGCGCGATGCCGTGACCCACCAGCCAGATCACCAGCAGGCCGATGCCAGCGATGATCAGACCGACCATGGCCATGCCGAAGGTGTCGGATTTGCGCTGGGCATCAAGGTCGGCTTGCAGGTTTTGCAGATCGGCCATGACGGCGTTGAGCGGCAATTGCAGCATCAGCGTCCAGCGTGCGTCGGTCTGGCCGATGCCGAACGGCAGGTACAGTTCGATGCGGCCCTTGGCCTGATTCACCGAATAGGTGACCTCGTCGCGCTTGAGATTGGCGAGACTGCTGGCCTGTTCGGCGTCGAGGATGTCGCTGACTTTTTCACCGAATTTGCTCGAGTCCTTGGTGTAGGCAACGATCCGCCCGTTGCCGCCGACCAGAGCCATTTCACCGGCGCCGCTGTAAAGCTTCTGGTTGGCGGCGAGCAGCATGTCCTGAATGAAGTTCACCGAGAGGTCGGCGCCGACGATGCCCTGAAATGCGCCGTTGACCATGATCGGTTCAATGAACGAGGCGAGCATGACAATCTTGTCGCCGACCTTGTACGGTGCCGGGTCGATCACGCAGGGTTTCTTCGTCTCTTTCGAGCACAGGTAGTACTCGCTGGCGCGCACCCCGGTGGACAAGGTTTTCTGATCGTCGACATCGGCCAGTTTGTCCACGCCCAGACTGCCGTCGGTATTGCGGAACCACCACGGCAGGAAACGTCCATTGGCTGGATCGATACCGACCACGGCGCTGCCGATGTAGGCCGCGTCATTGTGGTCCAGTGCGTTTTTTTCCCAGCCGATGTAGGTGCCGAGAATCTTCGGGTTCTTTTCGACGTTTTCCTTGATCAGGCTGATCAGTTGTTCGCGGCTGACGCTCAGGCGCGGCTGGCCATCGGTGCCGGTTGTGCCGAGCAGGGCGTTGACGCGCACCAGGCCGCCAGCAATCAGCAGCGGCGCTTCGAGTTCGCGCTGGATCTGGCTGACCTGGGTCTGCGCCAGCGAGGTCAGGCGCTGTTCGATGACTTGCTCGAACTGCGCCTGGGTGCGCTGTTGCACCATTTCTTGAGTGCGAGCGCCGGAGAACAGCGCGTACAGCACCAGCGCCGCGACCACGCTGAGAACGATGGCGCCGGCCAGAGCGGCGACGGAAAACTGGATCGACTTGAACTTCATGGGAGCTCCGCACGCAAGAGGACAATCTGCGAGGGATTTATCGGCGGGGTGGGCGCGGCCATGAGAGACGCTGGTCGGAATCGCCGCGCGATGTCGCTGATGGATCGGTGCACGGCGGATTCAATGCGCGTTGAGGAATTTCCAGCCAGTCTTGCGGCCTTAGGTGGATGTACGCGCAATGCGTCCGTTGTATCTGGCGCCAATACAATTAGCCGCCTAGGATACGCCTCAGGTTTTCAGGGAGCTTTTGAATGAACAAGACATTAGTGGTAAGTGCTTTGAGCGCAGCGCTGTTGCTGGCCGGTTGTCAGTCGGTCAACACCACCAGCGGCGGTGCCGTCGGCGTGGAGCGCAAGCAGTACATGTTCAGCATGCTGTCCTCGCAAGAGGTGGACCAGATGTACGCGCAGTCTTATCAGAAGACCGTCGGCGAGGCGTCGAGCAAAGGTGTGCTGGACAAGACCAGCCCGGAAGCCAAACGCGTGCAGACCATCGCCAACCGCTTGATCGCCCAGGCGCCAACCTTCCGCCCGGACGCGGCGCAGTGGCAATGGGAAGTCAATCTGATCAAGAGCGATGAGCTCAACGCCAACTGCGGGCCCGGCGGCAAGATCATTTTCTACACCGGATTGATCGACAGCCTGAAACTCACCGACGATGAAATCGCTGCGGTCATGGGCCATGAAATCGCCCACGCCCTGCGCGAGCACGGTCGTGAAGCGATGTCCAAGGCTTACGGTATGGAGATGGCCAAGCAGGGCGCCGGTGCCTTGTTCGGTCTGGGCCAGGACAGCCTGGCGCTGGCCGACACCGTGGCCAACTACGGCATGACCTTGCCCAACAGCCGCGCCAACGAAAACGAAGCCGACCTGATCGGCCTGGAACTGGCCGCCCGCGCCGGTTACAACCCGAACGCGGCGATCACCCTGTGGGACAAGATGAGCAAGGCTTCCGAAGGCGCGCCACCGGAATTCATGAGCACTCACCCGGCATCCAGCAGCCGCATTGCTGCGTTGCAGGCAGCGATTCCGAAGGTGATGCCGTTGTACGAAAAAGCGCCAAAATCCTGAATAAAGCAGCTGTAAGCTTCAAGTGACAAGCTGCAAGTCAAAGCAGATTCGCTTGGCTTGCAGCTTTTTACTTTCAGCTTGCAGCTTGCAGCTTGCAGCTGCTTCAAACCCAGCCGCTGCTCTGCATCGCTTTATAAACCGCAACAATCGCCAGAATCATGAACGCCGAAGCCGCGAGGCGGCGGATCAGGGTCAGCGGCAGTTTCTCTGCAACAAAGTTACCCGCCAGGACCACCGGCACGTTGGCAATCAGCATGCCCACGGTGGTGCCGATAATCACCAGCCAGAGTTCCGGATATTGCGCGGCGAGCATCACCGTGGCGATCTGCGTCTTGTCGCCGATTTCCGCGAGGAAGAACGCGATCAGCGTAGTCAGGAACGGCCCGAACTTGCGCGCCGTGCTGGCTTCGTCGTCATCCATTTTGTCCGGGACCAACGTCCACAGTGCCGTGGCGGCGAAGCTGGCGGCGAGGATCCAGTGCAGAACGGCGTCGGAGAAGAAACTGCCGACCCAGGCGCCTACCGCACCGGCTGCTGCGTGGTTGGCCAAAGTCGCGGCGACAATCCCGGCGATGATCGGCCAGGGTTTGCGAAAGCGAGCGGCGAGAATCAGCGCGAGCAGTTGCGTCTTGTCGCCGATTTCGGCCAAGGCAACGATAGCGGTGGGAACGAGTAACGAGTCCAGCATCAGGGATTTCCTAAGGGGCGGGTCGACACGGCTATGACACGTACAGCCTTCCCGCCCCGGGTAAGGTGTGCGTGTCATAGGTCTTGTCAAACCCTGCGATCCGTCTGGTGCGGACGCTTGGGTCGCATACGCCATGATCTGAGGATCAAGTATGTTGACGTATGCCGGACGAGCTTGGCGCTCGTGGGAGACTACTCCCCTAGGACGGAGCGGATTCTGCCTAGGCAAATCCGATTGGGCAAGAACAAATTTTCAACCGCGCTTGGCCCGGTAAATCCGGAAACCATTGCCTTCAGCCTTGATCGCACACACGCCCAAGTGCTCCTCGATCAACGGCTGATACTTGAGAAAGCTGTTCGCCACAAGGCGCAGTTCGCCACCGTTTTTCAGATGTTTCGCCGCTTTTCGCAGCAGGTTCTCCGTAGCGAAATAATCGGTGTGCACGCCGACATGGAACGGCGGATTGCTCAGAATCGCGCTCAAACCCATTGGCGCGGCATCGATGCCGTCCCCGGTCAGCACTTCCGCCTCCAGGCCGTTGGCGGCCAGGGTCAGACGGCTGCTGGCGGCGGCGAACGCGTCGACATCCAGCAAGGTGACCTGATTGTGCGGATAGCGACGTTTCACCGCAGCCCCGAGCACGCCGGCGCCGCAACCGAAATCGAGCAGATGGCCGCTCGGCAGTTTGTCCAGATGCTCCAGCAGCAGGGCGCTGCCGCGATCCAGTCGACCGTGGCTGAACACGCCCGGCAAACTGATGACTTTCAACGGCCCTTCGGCCAGGGGCAGTTCGTAGGTCTGCGCAAGACTTTCCAGGGATTTCGCTTCAGGCGCATTGGCCACGGTGACTTGCCAGAGCTGGCAGTGACGCGCGCTGTCGAGTTTACGTGGCTTGCCAAAAGGATTGAGCTGTTTGGATGCGCCTTCGATGCCGCTGCGTTTTTCCCCGACCAGAAACACCTCACGCCCGGCCAGACGCGACGCCACGGCGTTGAGGATGTAATCGGTCAGGTCCTTGGATTTGGGCAGGAACACCACAGCGCTGTCGAACTCGCGCTCCGGGACATTCACGCCGAACTGGCTGCGGCCCTCGAAACGCGCGTCCAGTGCGGCTTGGTCGCCAGCGTGCCAGCACCAGCCGAACGCATTCGGCAGACGCCCGAGCAAATCATCGGCGGGCAGGCCGGCCAACAGCAGCGAACCCTGGAATAACTCGGCCTGACGAAGCAGTACTTCACTGCGCGGATCCATAACTGCTCCTTGAAAAAAAGTGCCGCAGTTTATCAACTGACGACCCGCAGCGCCTCACCGCTGAAGAACGCCTGGGCGTTTTCGCTCAGTTGCCCGACGATACGCTGGCGTGCCTCGCGGCTGCCCCAGGCGTTGTGCGGGGTGACGATCAGGCGCGGGATATCGGCGGCGAGCAGCGGATTGCCCTGGGTCGGTGGCTCGACACTCAACACATCGGTGGCCGCACCGCCGAGATGACCGCTGCGCAAAGCGTCGGCCAGCGCCTGCTCATCGATCAGGCCGCCCCGGGCGGTATTGACCACAAATGCGCCAGGCTTCATCGCGGCCAGTTCGCGGGCGCCGATGAAATGCCGGGTGTGCTCGTTGAGCGGGCAGTGCAGGGTCAGGGCGTCGATCTGCGGCAGCAGTTCTTCCAGCGGCAGGCGATCCGGTCGAGCAGGGCGCCCCGGAATCTGTCCGAGCAACACACGCATGCCGAACGCTTCGGCCAATCGCGCCACGGCGCCACCGAGCTCGCCATGCCCGAGCAGGCCGAGGGTTTTGCCTTGCAGTTCGACGATCGGGTAGTCGAGCAGGCAGAACTGTTTCGCCTGCTGCCAGCGGCCTGCGCTCACAGCTTTCTGATAGTCGGCCAGGCGCGTGGCGAGGTTGAGCAACAGCATGATCGTGTGTTGCGCCACCGACGGCGTGCCGTAAGCCTGGCAATTGCACACGGTGATGCCGTGGGTGCGGGCGGCAGTGAGGTCGACATTGTTGGTGCCGGTGGCGCTGATCAGGATCAGTTTCAGTTGCGGGTTGGCAGCCATGGCAGCAGCGTCGATCACGACCTTGTTGGTGATCGCCACTCCGGCGCCTTGCAGGCGTTCGCTGACCTGTTCCGGCAAAGTCTGGGCGAACAGCTGCAAGTCGCTGAAGCATTCGCGCAACGGACCGAGGTCCAGATCGCCGAGATCCAGCGAAGGGTAATCAAGGAATACCGCGCGGCGCGTGTTCGTCATCAACTGTACCTTTTGTGCTGTGAGCGGAGGGCGTACCCTGCCGAGCCTACCAGATGAAACAATTGGTTACTCGACACCGAGATGCCTTGAACTCTTGTGGGAGCGAGCCTGCTCGCGAAAGCTCTGGCCCAGTCAACATCTCTGTTGGCTTACCCAGCGCTTTCGCGAGCAGGCTCGCTCCCACAGGGAAAGCATTCGGCAATGAGCCCAGTGTGAACATTCGAATCCTGAGGAGCCCCCATGTACTGGACCGAGTTCTTGACCGTTGCCCTGATCCACTTGCTCGCCGTCGCCAGCCCTGGCCCGGACTTTGCCGTGGTCGTGCGCGAGAGCGTGACCCATGGTCGCCGCGCCGGTACCTGGACCGCGCTGGGCGTGGGCTCGGCGATTTTCCTGCATGTCGGCTATTCGTTGCTCGGCATCGGTCTGATCGTGTCGCAATCGATCGTGCTGTTCAACGCGCTGAAGTGGGCCGCCGCCGCGTATCTGCTTTACATCGGCTTCAAGGCCTTGCGCGCGCAACCGGCGAAAACCGTCACCGATGACTTGCACCGGGAAACCGGCGTACGCACCGCGCGGGGCGCGTTTACCTCGGGCTTCGTCACCAACGGTCTGAACCCGAAAGCCACGCTGTTTTTCCTCTCGCTGTTCACCGTGGTGATCAACCCGCACACACCGCTGGCGGTGCAGGCCGGTTACGGCGTTTACCTGGCGGTGGCGACGGCGATCTGGTTCTGTCTGGTGGCGATGCTGTTCAGCCAGCAACGCGTGCGCGCCGGCTTCGCCCGCATGGGCCATTGGTTCGACCGCACTATGGGTGCCGTGCTGATTGCTCTCGGCGTGAAAATCGCGTTCACCGAGATGCATTGAGAACTGGAACACATCAATCCCTGTGGGAGCGAGCCTGCTCGCGAAAGCGCCAGTACAGTCACCAAAAATGTCGACTGACCCGACGCCTTCGCGAGCAGGCTCGCGCCCACCGGTCGTGTTTTCTTCAACTTCGGCCCGAAATGCTGGCGCAAAGCTAGCATTTGTACGGCTCTGCAAATCATTCCTTTGGCTGATTTGACTGTCATGCAGGCGCACTAGAGTACGAATCTCTCCGCCAACACCGTGCAGTCAGAAAAGGGATTCTTATGTTGCAGACTCGGGTCATTCCGCCGGCCGATGGGGCCTACCAGTATCCATTGCTGATCAAACGGCTGCTGATGTCCGGCGCCCGTTACGAGAAAACCCGCGAAATCATCTACCGCGACCAGTTGCGCTACAGCTATCCGACCCTGATCGAGCGGGTTGCGCGGCTGGCCAACGTGCTGACGGCTGCCGGCGTCAAGGCTGGTGACACCGTGGCGGTGATGGACTGGGACAGCCACCGTTATCTGGAATGCATGTTCGCCATTCCGATGATCGGCGCGGTGATCCACACCATCAACGTGCGTCTGTCGCCCGAGCAGATCCTCTACACCATGAACCATGCCGAGGACCGCTTCGTGCTGGTCAACAGCGAGTTCGTCGGGCTGTATCAGGCGATTGCGCCGCAGCTGACCACGGTGGAGAAAACCCTGCTGCTGAGCGATCTGCCGGAGAAAACCGCAGAGCTGCCGAACCTCGTCGGCGAATATGAGCAACTGCTGGCCGCTGCGAGTGCGCAATACAATTTCCAGGACTTCGACGAAAACTCGGTCGCCACCACGTTCTACACCACCGGCACCACGGGCAATCCGAAAGGCGTGTATTTCACCCATCGGCAACTGGTGCTGCACACCATCGGCGTGGCGACGATCATGGGTTCGATCGACAGCGTACGGCTGCTCGGCACCAACGATGTGTACATGCCGATCACGCCGATGTTCCACGTTCACGCCTGGGGTTTGCCGTACGTGGCGACCATGCTCGGGCTCAAGCAGGTTTATCCGGGGCGCTACGATCCGGAGTATCTGGTGGAGTTGTGGCGCAAGGAGAAGGTCACCTTTTCCCATTGCGTGCCGACCATCCTGCAGATGCTGCTCAACGCCAAAGCCGCGCAGGGTGCCGACTTCGGTGGCTGGAAGATCGTCATCGGCGGCAGCGCACTCAATCGCAGTCTTTATGAAAACGCCAAGGCCCGTGGCATTCAGCTGACGGCCGCATACGGCATGTCGGAAACCGGGCCGCTGGTGTCTTGCGCGCACCTCAACGACGAACTGATGGCCGGCAGCGAAGACGAGCGCACCACTTATCGGATCAAGGCTGGCGTGCCGGGGCCGTTGGTCGAAGCGGCGATTGTCGACGGCGACGGCAATTTCCTTCCCGCCGACGGTGAAACCCAGGGCGAACTGGTGCTGCGCGCGCCGTGGCTGACCGAAGGCTATTTCAATGAACCGCAGAAGGGCGCCGAGCTCTGGGCCGGTGGCTGGTTGCACACCGGCGACGTCGCCACGCTCGACAGCATGGGCGTGATTGATATTCGTGATCGCATCAAGGACGTGATCAAGACCGGCGGCGAGTGGATCTCCTCCCTTGACCTCGAAGACCTCATCAGCCGGCATGCGGCGGTACGCGAAGTAGCAGTGGTGGGCATCGCCGATCCGCAGTGGGGCGAGCGCCCGTTTGCCTTGCTGGTGGTCCGCGAAGGGCAGGTGATCGGTGCACGGGAACTGAAGGAACACCTCAAGCCGTTCGTCGAGCTGGGACACTTGAGCAAGTGGGCGATCCCCAGTCAGATCGCCCTTGTTACCGAAATTCCCAAGACCAGCGTCGGCAAGCTCGACAAGAAGCGCATTCGCCTCGACATCACCGAGTGGCAAGCCAACAACAGCACCTTCCTTTCCACACTTTGAGTGCCTGCTGGCGCGCCGAAACCGGCGCGCCAGACCCACCAAGCAAGCGCTTGGCTTGTGAAATCGAAAAAATCAGCCATCCTTGCCCTGCCGACGTGTGTCGGACTGGCGAAAGGACTGTTCCAGAGTGGTTGGCGGCTGCAAATCACACTTTAGAGGGATCAAGCACTACCACCCGCTGGATATAGTCCGCTCAAGGACTTTTTAGAAACGGAGCACACGCACTGATCGGGGCGAGCAACTCTGGAGCGATTTCGGGCAGCCTTGGCGCCCGGTCCTCCACAGCGTTTTTAAAAGTACTCACTGCCATAACAATAATGCACATGGAGTAGCGTCGATGACCTCAGTAAACCAGTTCTGGCGCCGGGCGAAACTGCCTCTGGCGGTCAGTCTTGCCTCCTCGCTCGCCGGGCCTGCATTCGGCGTCAGTTTCAACGTCGGTGAAATCGAAGGCCAGTTCGACTCGTCCCTGTCGATCGGTGCCAGTTGGTCTACTCAGAGCCCGAACAAGAACCTTATCGGCGTCAACAACGGCGGCCGTGGCCTGTCGCAGACTTCCGATGACGGGCACGCCAACTTCAAGAGCGGCGAAACCTTTTCGAAGATCTTCAAGGGCATCCATGACCTTGAATTGAAATACGGCGACACCGGCGTGTTCGTCCGTGGCAAATACTGGTACGACTTCGAACTGAAGGACGAGAGCCGCGAATTCAAGGACATCAGCGACAGCAACCGCAAAGAGGGCGCCAAGTCCTCCGGCGGGCAGATCCTCGACGCCTTCGTCTACCACAACTACGCGATTGCCGATCAGCCGGGCTCCGTGCGTCTGGGCAAGCAGGTAGTGAGCTGGGGTGAAAGTACCTTCATCGGCGGCGGCATCAACTCGATCAACCCGATCGACGTCTCCGCGTTCCGTCGTCCGGGCGCCGAGATCAAGGAAGGCCTGATTCCGGTCAACATGTTCTACGTGTCGCAGAGCCTCACCGATAACCTCTCGGCCGAAGCGTTCTACCAACTGGAATGGGACCAGACCGTCGTCGACAACTGCGGCACCTTCTTCTCCCAGCCGGACATCGTTGCTGACGGTTGCGACAGCAATCTGCGCGTGCTGAACAAGCGTTCGCAGATTCCGGCGATCGCTTTGGGGCCGTTGGCCGCCAACGGTGTGAACGTCGACCAAGAAGGCGTGCTGGTGCGCCGTGGGCCGGACCGTGACGCGCGCGACAGCGGTCAGTGGGGCGCGTCCCTCAAATACATGTTCGAGCCACTCGACACCGAGTTCGGCGCGTACTTCATGAACTACCACAGCCGTGCGCCGATCTTCAGTGCAACCGGCGCACCGCAGTCGGTCTACAACACTGCCGCCGCGCTGCCGGGGCCGTTCGCCGCACTCGCACCGCTGCTGGTCGCGGGCAATTCGAATTACTTCATCGAATACCCGGAAGACATTCGTCTCTACGGCCTGAGTTTCTCCACCACCCTGCCTACCGGTACGGCGTGGAGCGGTGAGATCAGCTACCGTCCGAACGCGCCGGTACAACTGAACTCCACCGACATCCTGTTTGCCGGCGTGCGTCCATTGGGCGGTGCACTGACCAACGCTTCGCTGCTCACTGGCGTGCCGGGTCAGGATCTGCATGGTTACGAGCGCAAGGAAATCACCCAGATCCAGACAACGTTCACGCACTTCTTCGATCAGGTCATGGGCGCCAGCCGTCTGACCCTCGTTGGTGAAGTCGGCGCGACCTACGTCGGTGGCCTGGAAAGCCGTTCCGACAAGCGTTATGGCCGCGATCCGGTCTACGGTCCGGGTGAGTTGCCGGCTACTGGCACAGTCGATACCTGCGCCAACATCCTCAACAACAGCACCATCAACGGCGCAGGTCCTGGTTCGCCGCAGAACAACCGCAGCCGCAATTGCGAAAACGACGGCTTCACCACGTCGATGTCGTGGGGCTACCGTGGTCGGGCGATCTGGGAATACAACGACGTGTTTGCCGGTGTGAACCTCAAGCCGAACGTGGCCTGGTCCCACGACGTGAGCGGTTACTCGCCAGGCCCTGGCGGCAACTTCGAGGAAGGTCGCAAAGCGGTCAGCCTGGGCGTCGACGCCGAGTACCAGAACACCTACACCGCGAGCCTGGCCTACACCAATTTCTTCGACGGCAAGTACACCACCGTGGATGACCGCGACTTCGTGGCGCTCAGCTTCGGCGTGAACTTCTAAGCACTGCATTTCAGGACGAACGAATTTATGAAAATAACAAAGAGTCTGTTCCACGCCGGTGTTCTGGGCCTGTCGCTGCTGGCGACCAGTGTCATGGCGGCGGTGCCTGCTGCCGAAGCGGATAAACTGGGCAAGAGCCTGACGCCGATGGGCGCGGAAATGGCCGGTAATGCCGACGGTTCGATCCCGGCCTGGAAACCGCTGCCGAAAAATGCCGGCAGCGTCGACAGCAAGGGCTTCCTGTCCAACCCTTACGCCAGTGAGCAGCCGCTGTTCACCATCACCGCCAAGGATGTCGACAAGTACAAAGACAAGCTTGCCCCGGGCCAGTACGCGATGTTCAAGCGCTACCCGGAAACCTTCAAGATGCCGGTCTATCCGTCCCATCGCGGCGCCACCGTGCCGGATGACGTGTTCGCCGCGATCAAGAAGAACGCCACCAGCACCAACTTGGTGTCCGGCGGCAACGGTCTGGAAAACTTCGATACCGCCGTACCGTTCCCGATCCCGAAAACCGGTGTGGAAGTGATCTGGAACCACATCACCCGCTATCGCGGCGGCAGCGTGACCCGTCTGGTGACCCAGGCCACGCCGCAACCGAACGGCTCGTACAGCCTGGTGTACTTCCAGGATCAGTTCGTGTTCCGCGACAAGATGAAGGACTACGATCCGGCGAACCCGGGCAACATCCTGTTCTACTTCAAGCAGAAAGTGACCGCGCCGGCGCGTCTGGCCGGTGGCGTATTGCTGGTGCACGAGACGCTCGACCAGGTCAAGGAGCCGCGTTCGGCGTGGGTCTACAACGCCGGTCAGCGTCGTGTGCGCCGTGCACCGCAAGTGTCGTACGACGGCCCGGGTACTGCCGCCGACGGCCTGCGTACCTCGGACAACCTCGACATGTACAACGGTGCGCCGGATCGTTACGACTGGAAGCTCGAAGGCAAGAAAGAGATGTACATCGCCTCCGACAGCTACAAGCTCGACGATCCGAAACTGAAGTACTCGGACATCATCAAGGCCGGTCACATCAACCAGGACCTGGCTCGCTACGAGCTGCGCCGCGTCTGGCACGTGGTCGCGACCCTGAAGGAAGGCCAGCGCCACATCTACGCCAAGCGTGACTTCTACATCGACGAGGACACCTGGCAGGCAGCGGTCATCGACCACTATGACGGTCGCGGCCAACTGTGGCGTGTAGCCGAGGCGCATGCCGAGAACTACTACGACAAGCAAGTGCCGTGGTACGCCCTCGAAACCCTCTACGACCTGCAGTCCGGCCGCTATCTGGCACTGGGCATGAAGAACGAAGAGAAGCAGGCGTATGACTTCGGCTTCACCGCTACCACCAGCGACTTCACCCCGGCCGCTCTGCGTCAGGATGGTGTTCGCTAAACCTGCGTAAACCCGAGGCCGCATCCTCGTGAAAACGCCCCGACCGGTTCGGGGCGTTTTTGTGTCTGTAGCCTTTTTGTAGCCATTTGTAGCAGCGACCTTCATTACCTCTTCGTTTAAGGCTAGGCTGCGGACATCTGCAACGCCGCCAATCGCCTTCGAACAAGAGCCGGCCATGACTGATCTGTCCCCACTTCCGGGTCCCGCAAGCATCACCGTCGCAGCACTGGACGGGCGTTTTTTTCGCCCGCCGCTGCCTGATGGCTATGTCTTGCGGCCGCGCCTTTGCCAGCGTCTGCAGGCCGGGCTCGGAGGTCGGTTGCTGCTGGTCAGCGCCCCGGCCGGGTTCGGCAAAAGCTCGCTGGCAGTGGAGTTCTGTCAGAGCCTGCCGGCGCATTGGCAAAGTCTCTGGCTGGGCTTGAGTCCGCGTGACAGCGATCCCGGACGCTTTCTTGAGCGCTTGCTCGAAGGTCTGCAGGACTACTTTCCGGCCTTGGGCGCTGGCGCTCTTGGTCTGCTGAAAATGCGTCAGCGTCATCAGCCATTCGCTTTTGAAGAATGGCTCGACGGTCTGCTCGATGAGCTGGCGCTGCACCTCGATCCTGCTGCACCGCTGCTGCTGGTGCTCGACGACTACCACCTCGCTCAGGGGCCGGTGCTGGATCGTTGCCTGCAATTCTTCCTCAATCATCTACCCGATGGCTTGCTGGTGATGGTCACCAGCCGTCAGCGCCCGGACTGGCATCTGGCGCGTCTGCGCCTGTCGCGGCAGTTGCTCGAGCTGCACGAACAGGACTTGCGCCTGACCCACGACGAAGCCCTGACCTTGCTCGACCGCCACAGCAGCTCACTGCGCGGCGAAGCACTGGAAAGCCTGATCCAGCGCAGCGAAGGCTGGGTCGCCGGCCTGCGCTTCTGGCTGCTGGCGGTGGCCGAGGCGGGCAACGATGCCGCGCTGCCGCAAGCATTGAACGGCGGGGAAGGGCTGATTCGCGACTATCTGCTCGAAGAAGTCATCGATTGCCTGCCCGCCGAAGTGCAATCCTTCCTCTACGAAACCGCTCCGCAGGAACGCTTTTGCAGCGAGCTGTGCGACGCCGTCCGCGAAGCCCACGACAGCGCCGAGATCCTGCGCTTTCTCCTCGCTCACCAAGTGTTTCTCGTGCCGCTGGACGAGCACGGTCACTGGTATCGCTATCACCATTTGTTTTCTGACTTGTTGCGCAGCCGGCCGATCGCCCAGGCGATGGTGCCCAACGCTACCCTGCATTTGCGCGCCTGCCGCTGGTTCAATGCGCAAGGCCTGCTCGACGAAGCGGTGGAGCAGGCGTTGCGTGCCGGGCATCTCGACGTCGCGGCGAATCTGGTACAGAACCTGTCCGAAGAACAGCTGCTCGCCGAGCAGAACGTCGGCATGCTGCTGCGCTGGAAAATGGACTTGCCCGACAGCCTGCTGATCAGCACGCCACGGCTGATCGTGCTCTACAGCTGGGCGCTGGGGCTGGCCTGTCAGCTCGACGCCGCTGAAGAGCTGGCCAGCCATTTGAGCCGTTTCCTGCCGGCGCCTTCGGCCACCGCGCAAAAATCCATGCTGGCGCAATGGCTGGCGCTGAGCGGGATCATCGCTCGCGGGCGCGGCCATCGCGATTTGACCCTGCGTTATTGCAGTGAAGCGCTGGAGAGCCTGCCGGCCAAGCGTTATGGCCAGCGGCTGATGTGCCTGTCGACCTTGTCCAATCTGGCGATCGCCGACGGTGATCTGTGGCGCGCCCGTGGCCTGAACCGTGAATCCCTCGAGCTGGCGCAACGGGTCGGCAATCCATTATTCGAAGCGTTGGCTCACTACGACAGAGCTCGAGTCTTGCAATCGAGGGGCGAGATTCTGCGTGCGCTCGATGAAGTGCATCAGGGCCTGGAACGCTTGCGCGGTCTGTCGCCGCAACGCCTGTACGCTGTACGCGCGCGGCTGACGTTGTACGAAGGTTTCCTGCTGGCGATGCGTTTGCAGCCGCAAGCCGCACGCGTGCGTCTGCTGGCCGGCATTGGCGAGGCGCGCGCCTGTCGCGACATCAGCGTGCTGATCGGCCACTGCGTGATTGCCCGCCTCGACGGCGCCAGCGGCGAGTTCGCCAAGGCCTTCGCCGAACTCGCCGAAGCCGAACGCCTGATGCACATCTGGGACGTGCCGCCGATCTACTATCTGGCGATGATCACCCTGGTCAAATGCGAGCTGTGGCTGGCCCAGGGCCGGATTGATCTCGCCGAGGCGTGGCTTGCACGATTGGGCCAGACCTACACCGGCGAAAACGCTGCGGCGCCACCGGAGTTTCATCCACAGCTGCCGCTGCATGTGGAACTTCAACAGGCGCTGCTCGATGTGATTCAGGGGCAGCCTATGCTCGCCGAAGGGCGGCTGAACGTGTTGCATGAAAACGGCCAGCGGACCGGACGCCAGTTGCTCAGTGTGATGGCGTTGACGCAGAAGGTGGCGCTGTTGCTGTCGAGTGGACGCGAGCCCGATGCGCGCAAGGTGTTGAGTCAGACGCTGGAAGCTGCGGCCGGCGGCGTTTACCAGCCTTTTGATGCGCTGCTGAAAAACCATGCCGACTGGTTGCGCGGACAATTGCAGGCGCTCACTTGCAACGCGGTCGGCCAGCAATTGCTCACGCATTTTCCAACAGCCGCGCCACGCCCGGCCGTGGAAAGCTCCGCTACCGAACAACTCAGCAGCCGCGAACTGGCGGTGCTGCGCCTGATCGCCCAAGGCTGTTCCAATCAGGAAATCAGCGAGCAGTTGTTCATTTCCCTGCACACGGTGAAAACCCACGCCAGCCATATCAACAGCAAGCTGGGGGTCGAGCGGCGTACGCAGGCAGTGGCGCGGGCGAAGGCGTTGGGGTTATTGCTCTAGCGACGGTAAAATTCGCCATCGGCCGTTGCCAACGGCGTTGACCCTGTCCAGGATTTTTCCATGATCACGCCCAGCCCTGCGCTTATCCGCGAAACCTTCCCCGTCGGCCCGCTCCAGTGCAACTGCACGATCATCGGCGACCCACTCACCAAAAAAGCCATCGTCGTCGATCCCGGCGGCAACCCGGACCTGATCATGGCGCGCCTCGATGCCCATGGCCTGAAAGTCGTCAGCATCATCCACACCCACGCGCATCTCGATCACTTTCTCGCTTCCGGGCAGATGAAGGAGAAAACCGGCGCGACCCTGCATCTGCATAAGGAAGACCAGTTCCTTTGGGACAACCTTGAAATGCAATGCCAGATGTTCGGCGTGCCTTACACCCCGGTGCCGTCGCCGGATCGCTGGTTGAGCGATGACGAAGAACTCGCCTGCGGTTGCGGTGTGGCACTGCACACGCCGGGACATACACCCGGGTCCATGAGCTTTTGGTTTTCCGAGGCTAAGCTGTTGATAGCCGGCGACACGCTGTTTCGTCGCGGGGTAGGGCGCACGGATTTGTGGGGTGGCGATCAGGCGACCATCGTGCGTTCGATCAAGCAGCGGCTGTATACGCTGGACGAGGACGCAACGGTTGTCACCGGGCACGGCCCGGACACGCGTCTGGGTGATGAGATGCGCGAGAACCCGTTTGTGCGTGCCTGAATTTTTTGTCACGGGCAGCGGGCGGAATTTTTAGGCATTGTCATGATCCAACGCCCGCGCAGGTCCATTGATTGATCAGTGGCCGCTGCACCACAGAATGCAGAAAACCAGGAGCTCTCCATGTTCACCACGCGTCGTTTGATTATTGTCGCTACTGCCGTGGCCGTGCTGTCCGGCTGCGCCTCGCCTAATCCGTATGACAATCAGGGTCAGGCCGACGGTGGCTCGCAAGGCATGAGCAAAACCGCCAAATACGGTGGCCTCGGCGCGCTGGCCGGCGCACTCGCCGGTGCCGCCATCGGTCACGACAACCGTGGCAAGGGCGCCTTGATCGGCGCTGCTGTCGTCGGTGCCTCCGCTGCCGGCTACGGCTACTACGCCGACCAGCAGGAAAAGAAACTGCGCGCGAGCATGGCCAACACTGGCGTTGAAGTGCAGCGGCAGGGCGATCAGATCAAGCTGATCATGCCGGGCAACATCACCTTCGCCACCGATTCGGCGAACATTGCCCCGAGTTTCTACCAGCCGTTGAACAACCTGGCCAACTCGCTGAAGGAATTCAACCAGAACCAGATCGAAATCGTCGGTTACACCGACAGCACCGGCAGCCGCCAGCACAACATGGACCTGTCCCAGCGTCGTGCGCAGAGCGTGGCGACCTACCTGACCTCGCAAGGTGTCAGCGGTGCCAACCTGTCGGCCCGTGGCGCCGGCCCGGATAACCCGATTGCCAGCAACGGCGACGTCAACGGCCGCGCGCAGAACCGCCGCGTTGAAGTCAACCTGAAGGCGATTCCGGGCCAGCAGTATGGTGGTCAGCAGCAACAGCCGGGTACGGTGCAGCAGTATCCATAAGCGATTGCCTGAATGAAGAAATGCCCGATCCTGTGATCGGGCATTTTTTTGTCTGGGCAGTGCCGGCCTCTTCGCGGGCAAGCCCGCTCCCACCGGTATTGGCGGTGGCCACAAAGTCTGTGTTCCACACCTGACCCCTGTGGGAGCGGGCTTGCCCGCGAAAAGGCCAGTGTTGTCACCGCAAAATCAGCCGATACAAAAAAGCCCCCGGACAACAGCATTGTCCGGGGGCTTTTTGTTGGGCGCGAAACTCGATTACTTCTTCAAACCATAATGCTCATCAAGCATGCCAGGGGAATTTGGCGATTTCGGTGCGTAGTCACGCGGTGGCTCCTGATCGCGCGGTGGCGTCAGGCGTTCGCGAGGTGCCTGCGCTGCGTCGGCGTGCAGGGCGGCGATCAGGCGCTGGCGGGTCTGCTCGTCCAGGGCCAGACGATTGGCGCCCTCGGCGAGGTGGTCCTGCACTTCCTGATAGCTCTGGGTCAGTTTCTTGACCAGCATCGCTGTGCTGTTGAAGTGGGTGACCACTTCGTTCTGATAACTGTCGAAACGCTCCTGGATATCATCCAGTTGACGCTGCGTGCGGCTCGGTGCGGCGTTCGGCGCAACGCGCGCGATCAGGAATCCAATGGCGACACCCACAACCAGGGCAAGAGTCGGTAACAACCAAACTAAGAGCGAGTGTTCCACGAGTCCTTCCTCTATAAACGGCTTTGCTTTACGTTAACGGCTCGAACCTGCGCTGTATACCGCGATTCACTCGCAATAGATTGGCACAGACAATTTGCTAGACGAGTCGACCCGATTCGAGGTCACGGAGTTCCTCCCTTGCTGATGCGTGAAACCCCTGTAGTGATTGACGGCCCTGTCGGCCAAATTGAGGCTTTGTATCTGGATAACGAGCAGCCACGCGGCATCGCGCTGATCTGCCATCCGAACCCGGTGCAGGGCGGCACCATGCTCAACAAGGTTGTCTCGACCCTGCAGCGCACCGCGCGCGACGCAGGCCTGATCACCTTGCGTTTCAACTATCGCGGCGTCGGCGCCAGCCAGGGCACGCACGACATGGGCACCGGTGAAGTCGACGACGCCCAGGCCGCCGCCACATGGCTGCGGGAAAAACACCCGGATCTGCCGCTGACCCTGTTCGGTTTCTCCTTCGGCGGATTTGTTGCAGCAAGTCTCGGCGGCCGTCTCGAAGCCCAAGGCGTCCAGCTTGCCCACCTGTTCATGGTTGCCCCGGCGGTGATGCGTCTGGGCGAGCAGGATCAACTGCCGCAGCACGGCGGGTTGACCGTGATCCAGCCGGAAACCGATGAAGTCATCGATCCGCAACTGGTCTACCAGTGGTCGGAACAACTCCAGCGCCCCCATGAGCTGCTGAAAGTGGCAGAATGCGGACACTTTTTTCACGGCAAGCTGACCGATCTCAAGGATCTGCTGCTGCCGCGTCTCTCGAATTGATTGCAGTCTGACAAGCGATTACCCATGACCAACCGTACCCGCATTCTCACCGGCATCACCACCACTGGCACGCCGCACTTGGGCAACTACGCTGGGGCCATTCGCCCGGCAATCCTCGCCAGCCGCGACAGCCAGGCCGATTCGTTCTATTTCCTGGCCGACTACCACGCCCTGATCAAATGCGATGACCCGCTGCGCATCCAGCGCTCGCGTCTGGAAATCGCCGCGACCTGGCTGGCCGGTGGCCTCGATGTCGACCGCGTGACGTTCTACCGCCAGTCCGACATCCCGGAAATCCCCGAGCTGACCTGGCTGCTGACTTGCGTCGCCGCCAAGGGCCTGCTCAACCGCGCGCACGCCTACAAGGCCTCGGTGGACAAGAACGTTGAGACGGGTGAAGACCCGGATGCCGGCATCACCATGGGCCTCTACAGCTATCCGGTGCTGATGGCGGCGGACATCCTGATGTTCAACGCGCACAAGGTGCCGGTCGGACGCGATCAGATTCAGCACGTGGAAATGGCCCGCGATATCGGTCAGCGTTTCAACCATCTGTTCGGCCAGGGCAAAGAGTTCTTCAACATGCCCGAAGCGCTGATCGAAGAAAGCGTGGCGACGTTGCCAGGCCTCGACGGTCGCAAAATGTCGAAGAGCTACGACAACACCATTCCGTTGTTCAGCAGCGCGAAAGAAATGAAGGACGCGATCTCGCGGATCGTCACCGACTCCAAGGCCCCGGGCGAAGCGAAAGATCCGGACAACTCGCACCTGTTCACTCTGTTCCAGGCCTTCGCCACTCCGGCGCAGGCTGACGAGTTCCGCAGCGAACTGCTCGGTGGTTTGGGCTGGGGCGAGGCGAAGAATCGCCTGTTCCAGTTGCTCGACAACGAGCTGGGCGAGGCGCGCGAGAAGTATCACCAGTTGATCGAGCGTCCGGCGGACCTGGAAGACATCCTGCAGATTGGTGCGAAGAAGGCCCGGGCGGTGGCCACTCCGTTCCTCAACGAATTGCGTGAAGCCGTTGGCCTGCGTTCTTTCGTCAATCAGGTTCAGGTGGCCGCGACTACCAAGAAGAAAGCCGCGAAAGCCGCACGTTTCGTCAGCTTCCGCGAGGACGACGGCAGCTTCCGTTTCCGTCTGCTGGCGGCCGATGGCGAGCAATTGTTGTTGTCGCGCAACTTCGCCGACGGCAAGACTGCCGGCCAGGTGACCAAACAGTTGCAGTCCGGCGAGTCGCTGGATGTGCGTACTGATGACCTGAGCTTCAGCGTCTGGCTGGCCGGTGAGTGCGTGGGCGACAGCCCGGCGTTTGCCAGCATCGGTGCGCGGGACGCCGCCATCGAGGCGTTGCGCGTCGCGCTGACTCCAGCTCAAGACTGATCGGCGGCACGACCCGACCAAGGGCCGATTGCCATTCCCACAGGCCGTCGCTACAGTGACGGCCCGTTTTTGTTGCCTTGCTAACGAATTATGACGCCCCTAGAACGATATCAAGCTGATCTGAAACGCCCGGACTTCTTCCATGACGCCGCGCAGGAAACTGCTGTGCGTCACTTGCAGCGTCTGTACGACGACTTGATCGCCGCTGACCAGAACAAGCCGGGCTTGCTCGGCAAGCTGTTTGGCAAAAAGGATCAGGCACCGGTCAAGGGCCTGTATTTCTGGGGCGGCGTCGGTCGTGGCAAGACTTACCTGGTCGACACCTTCTTCGAAGCGTTGCCGTTCAAGGAAAAGACCCGCACGCACTTTCACCGCTTCATGAAGCGTGTGCACGAAGAAATGAAAACCCTGGGCGGCGAGAAGAACCCGCTGACCATCATCGCCAAGCGCTTCGCGGCCGAGTCGCGGGTGATCTGCTTCGATGAATTCTTCGTCTCCGACATCACTGACGCGATGATCCTCGGCACGCTGATGGAAGAGCTGTTCAAGAACGGCGTGACCCTGGTCGCGACGTCGAACATCGTGCCGGACGGCCTGTACAAGGATGGCCTGCAACGCGCGCGCTTCCTGCCAGCCATCGCGTTGATCAAGCTGAACACCGAGATCGTCAACGTCGACAGCGGTGTTGACTATCGTCTGCGTCACCTCGAGCAAGCCGAGCTGTTCCACTATCCGCTCGACGAAGCCGCCCACGAAAGCCTGCGCAAGAGCTTCAAGGCACTGACGCCGGAGTGCACGGCGGCGGTGGAAAACGATGTGCTGATCATCGAGAACCGCGAAATCCGCGCTCTGCGCACCTGCGACGACGTGGCCTGGTTCGACTTCCGCGAACTGTGCGACGGCCCGCGCAGCCAGAACGACTACATCGAACTGGGCAAGATCTTCCACGCCGTGCTGCTCAGCGGCGTCGAGCAGATGAGCGTCACCACCGACGATATCGCTCGGCGCTTCATCAACATGGTCGACGAGTTCTACGATCGCAACGTCAAGCTGATCATTTCTGCTGAAGTCGAGTTGAAGGATCTGTACACCGGCGGACGCCTGACCTTCGAGTTCCAGCGCACCCTGAGCCGACTGCTGGAGATGCAATCTCACGAATTCCTGTCGCGGGCGCACAAGCCTTAAACGGAGTTTCGGCGACAAAAAAGGGCCTGCGATTGCAGGCCTTTTTTATGCGCTGAAGTTTTTCCCTGTGGGAGCGAGCCTGCTCGCGAAAGCGCAGTGTCAGCAACGTCAATGTTGCAGGTAAGTACGTATTCGCGAGCAGGCTCGCTCCCACATTGGATCGCGCAGTTGAGTTACGCAGCCTGCTGAAACTGTTGCCGATACTGGTTAGGCGACAGTTCGGTGTGCTGGCGGAACAGTCGCGCGAAGAAGCTAGCATCGTCGTAACCGACCTCATAACTGATGGTCTTGATGCTCTTGCGCGTGCCCGAAAGCAGGCCCTTGGCCGTCTCGATGCGCAGGCGTTGCAAGTAATGCAGCGGCTTGTCGCCGGTGGCGGTCTGGAAGCGGCGCATGAAGTTGCGGATGCTCATGCCGTGCTCGCGGGCGACGTCTTCGAAGCGGAACTTGTCGGCGAAATGCTCTTCGAGCCACTGCTGGATCTGCAGGATGATCACGTCCTGATGCAGCTTCTGCCCACCGAAACCGATACGTCCCGGCGAATAGCTGCGCTGCACTTCGTAGAGGATGTCGCGGGCCACGGCTTGCGCCACGTTCGCGCCGCAGAAGCGTTCGATCAGATAGATATAGAGATCGCATGCCGAGGTAGTACCGCCGGCGCAGTAGAGATTGTCGGCATCGGTCAGGTGCTTGTCCTGATTCAGATAGACCTTGGGGAAACGCTCGGCGAAGGCATTGAAGAAGCGCCAGTAGGTGGTCGCTTCCTTGCCGTTGAGCAGTCCGGCTTCGGCGAGCCAGAACACCCCGGTGGCTTCGCCACACAACACCGCGCCGCGCGCATGCTGTTCGCGCAGCCACGGCAGGATTTGCGGATAACGGCCGCACAGCGTATCGAAGTCGTCCCAGAACGCCGGGAGGATGATCACATCGGCGTTTTCCAGGCCACCGTCGACCGGCATGACCACGTCGCTGAAGCTTTTCACCGGTTTGCCATCCGGGCTGACCAGGCGCGTTTCAAACGCCGGTGTCAGGCCGTGGCCCAGTTGTTTGCCGTAACGCAGGCTGGCCACATGGAAAAAATCCTTGGCTTGCATGAGGGTGTAAGCGAAAACCCGATCGATGGCCAGGATGCTGACGCGCCGCAAGGGCGGGGAGACGTGCTTAGACATAATTCAACTTTTGTTTTGTTTTTATAAGGGAAAGTGGTCACCAGACGGCTGGATCGTCTTATTTTTTGTCGGATGTGTCCAGTGTCCCGTAGCGGAAGCGGGGCTTAGTCTCTGAGAGCCGAATCCCTCCAACAACAAAGAAAGGTGCCGCATGATCCCTAGAACCCTGTTCAGCCCCGAGCACGAATTGTTCCGCGACAGTGTGCGAACTTTCCTCGAGAAAGAGGCCGTGCCGTATCACGCGCAGTGGGAGAAGCAGGGGCACATCGATCGCGCACTGTGGAACAAGGCGGGGGAGGCGGGGATGCTTTGTTCGCACCTGCCGGAAGAGTACGGCGGGCTGGGCGCGGATTTCCTCTACAGCACCGTGGTCATTGAGGAAGTCGGGCGTCTGGGACTCACCGGCATCGGCTTTTCCCTGCACTCGGACATCGTCGCGCCGTACATCCTGCATTACGGCAGCGAGGCGTTGAAACACAAATACCTGCCGAAACTGGTCTCGGGCGAAATGGTTACGGCGATTGCCATGACCGAGCCTGGCGCCGGTTCCGACCTGCAAGGGGTGAAAACCACGGCGGTTCTGGACGGTGACGAATATGTGATCAACGGCTCGAAAACCTTTATCACCAACGGCTTTTTGGCTGATCTGGTCATCGTGGTGGCCAAGACCGACCCCAAGGCTGGGGCCAAGGGCACCAGTCTGTTTCTGGTGGAGGCGAATACGCCGGGCTTCGAGAAAGGCAAGCGCCTGGAGAAGGTCGGCATGAAAGCGCAGGACACCTCCGAATTGTTCTTCCAGGACGTGCGCGTGCCGAAGGAGAACCTTCTCGGCCAGGCGGGGGCCGGGTTTGCCTATCTGATGCAGGAGTTACCGCAAGAGCGCCTGACCGTGGCGATTGGCGGCCTGGCCTCGGCTGAAGCGGCGTTGCAATGGACGCTGGATTACACCCGTGATCGCAAGGCGTTCGGCAAGGCGATTGCCGATTTCCAGAACACTCGCTTCAAACTGGCCGAAATGGCCACCGAGATCCAGATCGGCCGGGTCTTCGTTGACCGCTGCCTGGAGCTGCATCTGCAAGGCGAACTCGATGTGCCGACGGCGGCGATGGCCAAATATTGGGGCACCGACCTGCAATGCAAAGTGCTCGACGAATGCGTGCAACTGCATGGCGGCTACGGCTTCATGTGGGAATACCCGGTGGCCCGGGCGTGGGCGGATGCGCGGGTGCAGCGGATTTATGCCGGCACCAATGAAATCATGAAGGAGATTATTGCGCGGTCGCTTTGATGATCGTTCCTACGCTCTGCGTGGGAATGCCGCCGGGGACGCTCCGCGTTCCGCTGTTGAGGTAATCCGACTGGCCTCTTCGCGAGCAGGCTCGCTCCCACAGGGGATCACCGTACCTGTGGGAGCGAGCCTGCTCGCGAAGCCTTTGGCGGTCAGTTACGGCGCGGGATTCGGATGATCCTTGTGAATCGCCTCGATCCCGGCCAGCACTTCATCGGACAGTTTCAGATCAAAACTGGCAATGTTGCTGTCCAGTTGCTCAAGCGTCGTTGCGCCAATGATGTTGCTGGTGACGAAGGGTTGCTGGGTCACGAAGGCCAGTGCCATTTGCGCCGGGTCCAGACCGTGTTCACGGGCCAATGCAACGTAACGGCTGCACGCCGCTTCGGATTGCGGGTTGAAATAGCGGCTGAAGCGGCTGTAGAGGCTCAGGCGTCCTTTCGGTGGTCGGGCGCCGCCTTCGTACTTGCCGGAGAGGAAGCCGAACGCCAGTGGCGAATAGGCGAGCAGGCCGCACTGTTCGCGGATGGCGATCTCGGCCAAGCCGACTTCGAAGCTGCGGTTGAGCAGGTTGTACGGGTTCTGGATCGACACTGCACGCGGCCAGCCACGGGCTTCGGCCAAAGCCAGAAAGCGCATGGTGCCCCACGGCGTCTCGTTGGACAGACCGATGTGGCGAATCTTGCCGGCCTTCACCTGTTCGTCGAGGGCTTCGAGGGTGTCTTCCAGCGGCGTCAGGTTGGCTTCGATCTTGTGCTTGTAGCCCAGCTGTCCGAAAAAGTTGGTGCTGCGTTCCGGCCAGTGCAGTTGGTACAGATCGATGTAATCGGTCTGCAGGCGCTTGAGACTGCCGTCCAGCGCCTCGGTGATGTGCTGGCGGTTGTGGCGCAGGTTCTTGTCGCGGATGTAGTCGATGGTGTTGCCGGGGCCGGCGATCTTGCTGGCGAGGATCCAGTCGGCACGGTCACCGCGACTCTTGAAGTAATTGCCGATGTAGCGCTCGGTGGTGGCGTAGGTTTCGGCTTTGGGCGGCACCGGATACATTTCGGCAGTGTCGAGGAAATTGATCCCGGCTTCCTTGGCCCTTTCGATCTGGGCGAAGGCTTCAGCTTCAGTGTTTTGCTCGCCCCAGGTCATGGTGCCGAGGCAGATTGCACTCACGTTCAGATCGGTACGGCCTAGCTGGCGATAGTCCATCGGGTGCTCCTTGGGCAAAACAATCATAAAAGCAGGTTGAAAAATTTTTCGCAATCTGCATAATTGCCGACCTCTTTCTGCAGTGGAAGTGATGCGCCGCCGCCGAAGAATCTTGCCGTTGAACGGACGCGCCGACCCGAGCCCCCGAAAGCGTCTGTATCCGGCTGCCTTTGACTTGTCAAAGTACGCACTATTCAGTAAGATCCGCCGTCTTATTTACAGGCGGCCCCTGAGGCTATAAAGAATGAAAACTTTTACTGCTAAACCGGAAACAGTAAAGCGCGACTGGTTTGTCGTCGACGCTGCTGGTCAGACCCTGGGTCGTCTGGCCACCGAAATCGCGAGCCGTCTGCGTGGCAAGCACAAGCCTGAGTACACTCCTCACGTTGACACCGGCGACTACATCGTCGTCATCAACGCCGAGCAGATCCGTGTTACCGGCGCTAAAACCACTGACAAAATGTACTACTCCCACTCCGGTTTCCCGGGCGGCATCAAGTCGATCAACTTTGAAAAGCTGATCGCCAAAGCCCCTGAGCGCGTGATCGAGACCGCGGTTAAAGGCATGCTGCCTAAAAACCCACTGGGTCGCGACATGTACCGTAAGCTGAAAGTCTATGCGGGCGCTGCACACCCTCATACTGCTCAGCAGCCCCAAGAACTGAAGATTTAACGGAATAGTTCATTATGTCGGCGACTCAAAATTACGGCACTGGCCGTCGCAAGACCGCAACCGCACGCGTTTTCCTGCGTCCGGGTACTGGTAACATCTCCATCAACAACCGTTCGCTGGATAACTTCTTCGGCCGCGAAACTGCCCGCATGGTAGTTCGTCAGCCGCTGGAGCTGACCGAGACTGTCGAGAAGTTCGACATCTACGTCACCGTGATCGGCGGTGGTGTAAGTGGTCAGGCTGGCGCAATCCGCCACGGCATCACCCGCGCTCTGATGGACTACGACGAAACCCTGCGTAGCGCTCTGCGCAAAGCTGGCTTCGTTACCCGCGACGCCCGTGAAGTTGAACGTAAGAAAGTTGGTCTGCGTAAAGCGCGTAAGCGTCCGCAGTACTCGAAGCGTTAATTCCGCTTCCACGTTCAAAAAAGAACGCCCGCCTCCTCACGGAAGCGGGCGTTTTTTTATGCGTGCGATTTATCAAAGAATTGCGTTGTGACAACTTGCCACAGCCGTAGACCCCCTATACTCCAAGGCTTGAGGGGTTGAGCCCCGGGGAATTAACCTTGTCAGAATTGGGGGTTTTCATTACCATTCGGGCAAAATTTTTATAAGTAACATTTGATTTATTTAGTAGACGCCTGATTTAACAGGCCAAAAAAGCTGATGGGAGAGGACTGAATGAGCAATGACGGCGTGAATGCAGGCCGGCGTCGCTTCCTGGTGGCAGCCACATCCGTGGTGGGTGCTGCAGGAGCGGTGGGGGCTGCGGTCCCGTTCGTGGGGTCATGGTTTCCCAGTGCCAAGGCGAAAGCTGCCGGTGCACCGGTGAAAGTGAATGTCAGCAAAATCGAGCCAGGCCAGCAGATGATTGCTGAATGGCGCGGCCAGCCGGTGTTCATTGTCCGCCGTACCGAGGAAATCCTGGGGAATCTCAAGAAGATCGAGGGTCAGCTCTCCGATCCGACCTCCAAAAACTCCACGCAACCCACTTATGTCGACCCGGAAGTACGCTCGATCAAGCCGGAGATTCTCCTGCTGATCGGGATCTGTACGCACCTGGGTTGCTCACCGACCTTCCGTCCCGAAGTGGCACCTGCGGATCTGGGCAAGGACTGGGTAGGCGGCTATTTCTGCCCGTGCCACGGCTCCCACTACGATCTGGCTGGCCGCGTCTACAAGTCGCAACCTGCGCCTTTGAACCTGCCAGTTCCCCCGCATTCCTATGAGACCGATGACCTGATTGTCATTGGCGTCGATACGGAGAAAGCGTGATGAGCAAGTTCATGGATTGGGTTGATGCGCGCTTTCCCGCGACCAAAATGTGGGAAGACCATCTCAGCAAATATTACGCACCAAAAAACTTCAACTTCTTCTATTTCTTCGGCTCACTGGCGCTGCTGGTGCTGGTCAACCAGATCGTTACCGGTGTCTGGCTGACGATGAGCTACACGCCGTCGGCAGAAGAGGCCTTCGCCTCCGTCGAATACATCATGCGCGACGTCGAGTACGGTTCGATCCTGCGTCTGCTGCACTCGACCGGCGCTTCGGCGTTTTTCATCGTCGTCTATCTGCACATGTTCCGCGGCCTGCTCTACGGCTCGTACCAGAAACCGCGCGAGCTGGTCTGGGTGTTCGGCATGCTGATCTACCTGGCACTGATGGCCGAAGCGTTCATGGGTTACCTGCTGCCGTGGGGCCAGATGTCGTACTGGGGCGCCCAGGTGATCATCTCGCTGTTCGGCGCGATTCCGCTGATCGGCGATGACCTGACCCAGTGGATTCGTGGTGACTACCTGATCTCCGGAATCACCCTGAACCGATTCTTCGCCTTGCACGTTGTCGCGCTGCCGATCGTGATTCTCGGTCTGGTGGTGTTGCACATTCTGGCGCTGCACGAAGTGGGCTCGAACAACCCTGACGGCGTCGATATCAAGAAGCACAAAGACGAAAACGGCATCCCGCTGGACGGCATCGCGTTCCACCCGTACTACACGGTGAAGGACATTGTCGGCGTCGTGGTGTTCCTGTTCATCTTCTGCTTTATTGTGTTCTTCTTCCCGGAAATGGGCGGCTACTTCCTCGAAAAACCAAACTTCGAGCCGGCTAACCCGTTCAAGACGCCTGAGCACATTGCCCCGGTCTGGTACTTCACTCCGTTCTACGCAATCCTGCGTGCGGTGCCGGACAAGCTCATGGGCGTTATCGCCATGGGTGCGGCGATTGCGGTGCTGTTCGTGCTGCCATGGCTGGATCGCAGTCCGGTGAGGTCGATGCGCTACAAGGGCTGGATGAGCAAAATCTGGCTGGTGGTGTTCTGCATTTCTTTCGTGATTCTCGGCATCCTCGGCGTTCTTGCGCCGACGCCGGGGCGCACGTTGCTGTCGCAGGTCTGCACCTTCCTGTATTTCGCCTACTTCATTCTGATGCCGTTCTACACCCGGCTCGAGAAGACCAAACCGGTTCCGGAAAGGGTGACTGGCTGATGAAAAAGTTATTTCTTGCTCTGATTTTTACTGCGCTGCCTTCCCTGGCTTTTGCTGCCGGGGGCCATGGTCCGGAACTGGAAAGTGTCGATATCGACGTCTCCGACAAAGCCGCCCTGCAGGATGGTGCACGGACCTTTGCCAACTATTGCATGGGTTGTCACAGTGCCAAGTTCCAGCGTTACGAGCGCGTCGCCGATGACCTTGGCATCCCGCACGAGCTGATGCTGGAGAAGCTGGTGTTCACCGGTGCCAAGATTGGCGACCACATGAACATCGGCATGCAGCCGGCCGACGCCAAGACCTGGTTCGGCGCAGCGCCGCCGGACCTGACTCTGGTAGCGCGGGTACGTGGCACCGACTGGCTCTACGGTTACCTGAAGTCGTTCTACGAAGATCCGGCGCGTCCATGGGGCGTGAACAACAAGGTCTTCCCGAACGTCGGCATGCCTAACGTGCTGGTCGGCCTGCAAGGTCGGCAGGTCGTCGGCTGCAAGCAGGTGCAGATCGTCGAGGACGGCAAGAAGCAATACGATCCGCTGACCGGCACGCCGCTGACTCATGAAGCGTGTGATCAGTTGACCATCGTGCCGAAGTCCGGTGCTCTGAACGAAGAGCAGTTCGATGAGAGGGTCAAGAATCTGGTAACCTTCCTGGCTTACTCGGCTAACCCGGTTAAGCTGCAACATCAGCGCATCGGTACTTATGTCTTGCTGTACCTGGCGTTCTTCTTTGTGTTCGCCTACCTGCTCAAGCGTGAATACTGGAAAGACGTGCACTGATACGCTTCAAGCATTGCTGTTAATCGCGCGCGCCCAAGGGCGCCTCCGCTAAAGCAGGATCTGCTCAGTCAGACCCTGCGGGAGGTGCCCTCTGGGCGCGCGCGTTTTTCCGGTTCCGACAAATTCAACAAGCGAGGAGGATCGCCATGGGCGTGACCAATCGGTTGGCCTGTTACTCCGACCCCGCCGACCACTATTCCCACCGAGTGCGCATCGTGCTTGCAGAGAAGGGTGTCAGCGCCGAAATCATCTACGTGGAAGCGGGCCGCCAGCCGCCTAAACTGATTGAGGTGAACCCTTACGGCAGTCTGCCGACGCTGGTCGATCGTGACCTGGCGTTGTGGGAGTCGACCGTGGTGATGGAGTATCTGGATGAGCGTTACCCGCACCCGCCGCTGATGCCGGTTTATCCGGTGGCGCGGGCCAACAGTCGTCTGCTGATCCACAGGATTCAGCGTGACTGGTGCGGGCTGGTGGATCTGATTCTGGATCCCAAGAGCAAAGAGGCCGCACGGGTCGTGGCGCGCAAGGAATTGCGCGAAAGCCTGACCGGCGTTTCGCCGCTGTTTGCCGACAAACCGTTCTTCCTCAGTGAGGAACAAAGTCTGGTGGATTGCTGCCTATTACCCATACTCTGGCGTTTGCCGATTCTGGGTATTGAACTGCCGCGGCCGGCCAAGCCGCTGCTTGATTATATGGAGCGTCAGTTTGCGCGTGAGGCTTTCCAGGCGAGTCTGTCTGGTGTCGAACGCGATATGCGCTAAGGCTTAAGGAGCCGCTATGAACTCCAGTCGACCTTATCTGGTCCGCGCGCTCTACGAGTGGATTGTGGATAACGATTGCACCCCGCACATGCTGGTCAACTCCGAGTACCCGGCGGTGCAGGTGCCACAGGGTTTTGCCAGTGACGGCCAGATCGTCCTGAACATCTCGCCGAGTGCCGTGCGTCATCTGCACATGGATAACGACGTGGTCACGTTCGAAGGCCGCTTCGGCGGTGTTCCGCACAGTCTCTACGTGCCGATCAGCGCGATCCTGGGCATCTACGCCCGGGAGAACGGCCAGGGCATGGTGTTTGACCTCGAGTTGCCGATGGACGACGAGGAAGACATCGATCCGGATGACGACTCGCCGCCACCGGGCAGCGAGCCGCCACGTCCGAGTGGCCGGCCAAGCTTGAAGGTTGTGAAATAAAAAAAGGCGATCCGGATGGATCGCCTTTTTTGTGCCTGCATTGGTCGTGTAGGAGCTGCCGGAGGCTGCGATCTTTTGATTTTTAAAAGCAAGATCAAAAGATCGCAGCCTCGTTGCACTTGTCAGCTCCTACACAACTCCTGCGTAATCAGGTCAGTCGATGTATTCGAACAGCTTCACGATCTTCTGCACACCGGACACACCCTGAACCAGATTGGTTGCCTGAGTGGCTTCCTGTTTGGTCAGCAGGCCCAGCAGATAGACGATGCCATTCTCGGTCACGACTTTGATGCGCGAGCCAGGAATGCTGGCGTCGGTGAGCATCTGGGTCTTGATCTTGGTGGTCAGCCACGCGTCGTTCTGGCGCGCGAGCAGGGAGGACGGTTGCAGCACTTGCAGTTCGTTATGCACCTTCTTCACGCGCTGGACGTTGGCGGCGGCCTGTTCGGCTTTGGCCTTGAGGTCTTCGCGTGGCGTCTGGCCGGCGAGCAATACCACGCCGTTGAAGCTGGTAATGACGATGTGCGAGTCGTTGTCCAGTGCCGGATCGGCCTTGGCGATGTTCACGCCTGCTTTGGTTTCGATCAGCGAGTCGTCGATCTTGCTGCCGAAGGTGCGCGTGCCACGGTCGTCTTCGATCGGCGCTTCACGGCTGGCATTTACCACCGAGGTGCAGCCGCTGATGCCGAGGCACAGGGTCAAGGCCAGAAGGCCAAGGCGATTAGGGGTCATTCTTCACTCCCGAACAGTTGGCTGTCGATCAGATCGCAGAGGCAATGGATCGCCAGCAAGTGGACTTCCTGAATACGTGCAGTGACGTTGGCCGGTACGCGAATCTCTACGTCCTCGGGCAACAGCAGCGACGCCATGCCGCCGCCATCGCGTCCGGTCAAAGCTACGACAATCATTTCGCGATCATGTGCGGCCTGGATCGCTTGAATAATGTTCGCCGAGTTGCCGCTGGTCGAAATCGCCAGCAATACATCGCCCGGCTGGCCGAGCGCGCGGATCTGCTTGGAGAACACTTCGTTGTAGCTGTAATCGTTGGCGATCGAGGTGATCGTCGAAGTGTCGGTGGTCAGCGCAATCGCCGGCAGGCTCGGACGCTCGCGCTCGAAGCGGTTGAGCAGCTCCGAAGAAAAATGCTGGGCATCGCCGGCCGAACCACCGTTGCCGCACGAGAGCATTTTGCCTTCGTTGAGCAGGGCGTTGACCATGATCTGGCTGGCTTGCTCGATGTGCGGTGCAAGTACGTCCATCGCCTGTTGCTTGGTGTCGATACTGGCCTGAAAAAGCTGGCGAATTCGGGATTGCATGTCCATCTGTGTGACCTTAAGTGGCGCGGCTGTTCGGCACGTGAATGTGCAGCCGGCAAAGCAAAGAGCAAAATGTGTCGGACGAAAACGGGGCAGGGTGCAGGCGATCAACTGTCGAAAGCATTCTGCAACCAGTTCAGCTGATTCGGGTGGCTGTCGATTGCCACCACATCGAAGCGGCAGGGGGAATTGGCCCAACGCGACTCGCGCTGAAGAAAATACTGTGCTGCAAAGATCAGTTTCTGCTGCTTGCGCTCGTCGATACTGGCGAGCGCGCCACCCCATTGAGTGTTTTTTCTGTAGCGAACTTCAACGAATACTACTGTATCGCCATCAAGCATGACCAGATCAAGCTCGCCGCGTTTGCATAACCAGTTCTGCGCCAACAGGCGCAGACCTTGTTGTTGCAGATGTTCGAGCGCCTGGCGCTCGGCATCCTTGCCGCTTTGCGAGCGTGACCTGTCGGGCATCAGCGCGGGGTGTCCGGCAGGCGCTGCACCTGACCGCTGACGAACTGTGCCCACGGCAACTGGCGCACAACGCGCTGGGTCTGGGTCATGCCGAGGCTGCCCGACTGACCTTCGATGCGGCTGTCCGGCAGGGCCTTGAGTTGGCCCAGGCGCGGTGCCAGGCGATAGGCGTCGGCGCCCATGGCGTACAGGCGACCGAGGCTGCCATTGGCTTGCGGCCATTGCGCAGCTACTTGCTGGCGCAGCGGATCGCTGGTTTCCAGCAGCCATGGGGTTTCGCAGAAGCGAATGCCGTTCATGTCGTTGTACTGATTGACGTCGCCGCTGGCGCTGTAGACGTGGGAGGTCGCGTAGACCGGGACGTCACCGGCGTACTGGAAATTCAGGGTCGGCTTGATCTGCTGGGCCTGTTGCGGCGTGGCGGCCAAGAAGATGAATTCGATGTCCTGACGACGCGAAGGCTGCGCGGCGACATTGGTGCCGGCAACATTCTGCAGGCTCTTGGCGCGGGCTTCGCTCTGGCGCAGCTGGAACATGTCGGCAATCTGCTGGGCCAGTTGCACCGGCTGATCGACACGCTCGGTGGCAACGATGCTGCCGCCATTGGCTTGCCAGTCCTGGCTGAAGGCACGCAGGACGCGATCGCCCCATTCGCCCTTCGGTACCATGATAGCGGCGCGATGCAGGCCGTCGGCACGAGCGCGACGGGAAACTTCGCGAGCTTCGTCTTCAGCCGCCAGGCCGAACTGGAACAACTGCGCCGGGCCTTGCTCGCCTTCGCTGTAGTTCAGCGCCAGGGTGGTGATTGGCAGTTGCGGGCGAGTGCTCAGTTGCTTGACCAGTGGTTTTTCCAGCGGGCCGACTACCAGTTGCACGCCGTCAGCCTGAGCCTTGCGATAGAACTCGTCCATCGAAGTCAGCTTCGAGCTGTCGTAGAACTCGATGGCAGGTGGGTTCTGGCCGGCCTGTTGCGCCTGATAATGCGCGGCCATGAAGCCTTCACGCAGCGCTTTGCCGACCGACGCCAACTGGCCGTCCTGTGGCAGCAGCAGGGCGATTTTGCTCAGTGGCTGGCTGGCCAGTTCCTTGAGCTTGGTCAGCGGCAGCGGCAGGTTGATCGCCGCCGGGTGCTTTGGATTCTGCGCACGCCAGTTGTCGATCGCGGCTTGTTGCTGTTCCAACGTGCCTGCGGTTTTCACCGCTTGCGCCAGAGCCATCCAACCCCCGAGATCGTCGGTGTTGTTCGGTTGCAATTGATCGGTTGGCAGCGAAGCGATCAGGGTCCAGATCGCTTCGTGGTTCTTGCTCGCCGCTTCGCCTTCCAGCATCGGTGCGATGAACACACGCTCACGGGCAGCGGCCAGTGTCTGGCCATCGGCTTCAAGGGCGCGGGCGTGAACAGTGCCAGTGCGCACTTGCTGCTCTTCCGGCATTTCCCCGAGCTTCTGGAAGCTCGGATGGCTCAGGGCGGTCAGCGCAGCTTTCGGCTGATTGCGCGTCATGGCCAGTTCGGCGGACAGCGTATTGGCGAAAATCTGCTGGCCTGGCTTGAGTTGCTCCACCGGCACTTGTTGCAGGATTTGCGCGGACTGGCCGGCATTGCCTTGGCGGTAAGCCTGGTCCGCCGCGCTCAGGCGCAGCAGGGCGGCTTGTTCCGGGGTTTTAGCCTGCGCAGCCTGTTCGAGCAGTTGCTCGATGCTGGCGTCCGGAGTCCGTGGAAGTTCGCCAAGGCTGGAGGAAGGGGAGCTGGCACACGCGGCCAACAAGGCAGCGAGGCAGAGGGCAGTGAACAGCCGCAGGCAAGCGATCATGTAAGTGTTCCTGATACTCGATCAAATTAGCGTGGAATTGTACCCAAGCACTGGCCGGGGCGCGATGTTACTGGCGTGAATCGGTCAATTTAGCTGGAGTAAATGTTGCGGCAGCGCACAACCGGGCGAAAAACCGCACTCGGCGGGAGCGCATCGCAAGCCTCATGACGCGCTACAATGGCCGCTTTTACCGATCACGAGGTGTGCGCTTTGACTGCTCCAGGTCCTTTGAATTCCGCTGCTGGCTCGCTTTATGTGGTGGCGACGCCCATCGGCAACCTGGACGACATCAGCGCCCGGGCCTTGAAAATCCTGCGTGAAGTGGCGCTGATTGCAGCGGAAGACACCCGGCATTCGGCGCGCCTGATGCAGCACTTCGGCATCGGTACGCCGCTGGCCGCATGTCACGAACACAACGAACGGGATGAGGGTAGCCGCTTTATTACCCGATTGCTGGCGGGCGACAACGTCGCGCTGATCTCCGATGCCGGCACGCCGCTTATCTCCGATCCGGGTTATCACCTGGTGCGTCAGGCCCGTGCCGCCGGCATCAACGTGGTGCCGGTGCCGGGTGCCTGCGCTTTGATCGCGGCGCTGTCGGCGGCGGGATTGCCGTCCGACCGTTTTATCTTCGAAGGTTTCCTGCCGGCCAAGTCGGTCGGACGCAAAGCGCGTCTGGAAGCGGTTAAAGAAGAACCGCGCACGCTGATTTTCTATGAAGCGCCGCATCGCATTCTCGAATGCCTGCAGGATATGGAAGCAGTGTTTGGCGGCGAGCGTCAGGCTCTGCTGGCGCGGGAAATCACCAAAACCTTCGAAACCCTCAAAGGCCTGCCGCTCAGCGAACTGCGTGCGTTCGTCGAGTCCGACAGCAATCAGCAGCGCGGCGAGTGCGTGGTTCTGGTGGCCGGCTGGACGGCGCCGGAGTCGGAGGACGCGGTCAGCAGCGAAGCCATGCGCATCCTCGATTTGCTGCTTGAGGAAATGCCGCTCAAGCGCGCCGCCGCACTGGCAGCGCAAATCACTGGCGAGCGCAAAAACGTGTTGTATCAGGTGGCGCTGGATAAACAGAAAGGCGTGTAAGCCGTCGCCCATGGCGTTCCTGAGGGTTTTAGCGCTTGTTCTTCCGGCGCTCTGCCGTTAACCTTCGCGGCGGAGAGTCGATCGGACAGTCGCTGCCCTCTATGAAAATTAGGGGGGAGGAAAGTCCGGGCTCCATAGGGCGAAGTGCCAGGTAATGCCTGGGAGGCGTGAGCCTACGGAAAGTGCCACAGAAAATAACCGCCTAAGCGCGCAAGCGCCGGTAAGGGTGAAAAGGTGCGGTAAGAGCGCACCGCACGTCTGGCAACAGTTCGTGGCTAGGTAAACCCCACTTGGAGCAAGACCAAATAGGGTCCCAAGGCGTGGCCCGCGCTGGGACCGGGTAGGTTGCTAAAGATGTCCAGTGATGGCCATCGTAGACGAATGACTGTTCAAGACAGAACCCGGCTTACAGATCGACTCTCCACCTTTTTCTTTCCCTGCTTGAAACAAAAAAGACGCGGCTGTGTAATATCAGCCGGCCTGGTCTGAAATTCCGGCAGCGGCAAACGCGGTAATAGCCTTTTCCCACCCTGCTTCAATCAACAGCCGAAGCGCCTTTGTAATACCGAAAAAATCTTACTCTTAACAAACTACTTTAACTTTCGAGCGCAGCTTTCAGTGCTGCATCAAGTTATTGACCAAAACTTCACGTCAGATTCTCGTTGAGCCTCCTTTTACGTCGCTAAATCTCCGTTCTGTAAGGCTTTTCCTTTAATCCGCGCCTTGACGGTGTGGTGGGCGCATTCCTATAGTGTGCGCAAGTGGCGGAAAGTGGCATGAAGTGGGTTTTTTGAGCTCAAAACGATAAAAATTGGAGAAACGCTGACGTGTTTCGCGGAGCTAACGCTATCAGTCTCGATGCAAAGGGCCGTCTCGCCATGCCGAGCCGGTACCGTGACGAGCTCGATTCGCGCAGTTCCGGCCAATTGATCGTGACCATTGATGCCGTTGATCCGTGCCTGTGTGTCTATCCGCTCGATGAGTGGGAAATTATTGAAACCAAGTTGCGCGCACTCCCTTCGCTTCGCGAAGAGAACCGTCGCCTGCAACGTTTATTGATTGGTAATGCCGTCGACCTCGAACTCGATGGCAGTGGTCGTTTCCTGGTTCCGCCGCGTTTGCGCGAATACGCCAAGCTCGATAAGCGCGCGATGCTGGTCGGCCAACTGAACAAGTTCCAATTGTGGGACGAGGATGCATGGAATGCGGTATCTGCCGCTGACCTTGCTGCTATTCAACAACCGGGCGCGATGCCTGATGAACTGCGTGATTTGATCCTGTGACTATTGATAGCGGCTTTAACCACATCACCGTACTGCTTGACGAAGCCGTCGAGGCTCTCGCCGTACGTCCTGATGGCTGCTATCTGGACGGCACGTTCGGGCGCGGCGGGCACAGTCGGCTGATCCTCAGCCAGCTCGGGCCGGACGGTCGACTCATCGGATTCGATAAGGATCCTCAAGCGATTGCCACCGGGCAAACGCTAGCGGCCGAAGACGGCCGCTTTGTCGTTGTGCAGCGCAGCTTTGCCGAGCTCGGTTCGGTGGTTGCCGAGCAAGGCCTGACCGGCAAGGTCAGCGGCATTCTGCTCGACCTCGGCGTGTCGTCGCCGCAGCTCGATGATGCCGAGCGCGGCTTCAGTTTCCTCAATGACGGTCCACTTGACATGCGCATGGACCCGTCCCGTGGCATCAGCGCTGCCGAATTCGTCAACACCGCGCCGGTGGAAGAAATCGCCCGGGTGTTCAAGGAATACGGCGAAGAACGTTTCTCCGGGCGTATGGCCCGTGCCGTCGCCGAGCGCCGTGACATCAAGCCGTTCGAGCGCACCGCCGATCTGGCCGAAGTGCTGAAAGTCGCCAACCCGGCGTGGGAAAAGGGCAAGAACCCAGCTACCCGCGCGTTCCAGGGTTTGCGCATTCACGTCAATAACGAACTCGGCGATCTGGAAGCCGGCCTCGACGCCGCGCTGGAAGCGCTGGAAGTTGGCGGCCGTCTGGTGGTCATCAGCTTCCACTCGCTGGAAGACCGCATCGTCAAACTGTTCATGCGCAAGCTGGTGAAAGGCGAGGCCGACAACCTGCCGCGCAACCTGCCGGTTCGCCACGTCGCCTTCGAACCGAAAATCAAAATCCACGGCAAAGCGCAGACGGCCTCCGACGCCGAACTCAAAGCCAACCCACGTTCCCGTAGCGCCGTCATGCGTGTCGCGGAGAAGTTGCGGTGAGCAAGCTTTTCGCCAAACCACTGCCCGGCGGCAGCTTTCTGATGCTGCTGCTGTTTATCGGCGTGCTGTTTTCGGCCATTGCCGTGTCGTACAGCGCGCACTGGAACCGGCAGTTGCTCAACACCCTTTATAACGAACTGAGCGTGCGCGACAAGGCGCAGGCCGAGTGGGGCCGCTTGATTCTCGAGCAGAGCACCTGGACTGCGCACAGCCGCATCGAAGTGCTGGCCACCGAACAACTGAAGATGCACATACCTGGCGCGGCTGACGTGAAGATGGTGGCGCCATGATGAAACTCGAAGGCGCGCTGTTCCCATGGCGCTTCCGCCTGATGGTGGCGCTGCTCGGTCTGATGGTCGCAGCGATCTGCTGGCGCATCATCGACCTGCAAGTGGTCGACCGTGACTTCCTCAAAGGGCAGGGCGATGCGCGCAGCCTGCGGCATATTCCGATTCCGGCGCACCGTGGCCTGATCACCGACCGTAACGGCGAGCCTCTGGCTGTCAGTACCCCAGTGACCACGCTGTGGGCCAACGCCAAGGAAATGCAGTCGGCCAAAGAGAAGTGGCCGGCACTCGCCGCCGCGCTGGGCCAGAACCCGAAAGCGCTGAGCGAACGCCTCGAAGCCCAGGCCAACAAAGAATTCATTTATCTGGTGCGCGGGCTGACCCCCGAGCAGGGTCAGGCTGTGCTCGATCTGAAAGTGCCGGGCGTCTACGGCATCGAAGAATTCCGCCGCTTCTACCCGGCCGGTGAAGTCACCGCGCACATGGTCGGCTTTACCGACATCGACGATCACGGTCGCGAAGGCGTCGAGCTGGCCTATGACGAATGGCTGGCCGGGGTGCCGGGCAAACGACAAGTCATCAAGGATCGCCGTGGCCGGTTGATCAAGGATGTTCAAGTCACCAAGAACGCCAAGGCCGGCAAGCCCTTGGCGTTGTCGATTGACCTGCGTCTGCAATACCTGGCCAACCGCGAGCTGCGCAACGCGATCATCGAAAACGGCGCCAAGGCCGGCAGTCTGGTGATCATGGACGTAAAGACCGGCGAGATCCTGGCCATGGTCAACCAGCCGACCTACAACCCGAACAACCGTCGCAACCTGCAACCGGCGATGATGCGCAACCGCGCCATGATCGACGTGTTCGAGCCGGGTTCGACCATGAAAGCCATTTCCATGAGCGCGGCAATCGAAACCGGCCGCTGGAAACCGAGCGACACCGTCGAGGTGTATCCGGGCTCGTTGCAGATCGGCAAATACACCATTAAAGACGTGTCGAAGACCGAAGGGCCAGTGCTCGATCTGACCGGCATCCTGATCAATTCCAGTAACGTCGGCATGAGTAAAGTCGCCTTCGATATCGGCGGCGAAACCATTTTCCGTCTCGCGCAGAAAGTCGGCCTCGGTCAGGACACCGGCCTGGGCTTCCCCGGCGAACGCGTCGGCAATCTGCCCAACTACCGCGAATGGCGCAAGGCTGAAACTGCAACCTTGTCTTACGGCTATGGTATTTCCGTGACCGCGATCCAGTTGGTGCACGCGTTCTCGGCACTGGCCAACAACGGTCGTCTCGCGCCGCTGACGCTGATCAAAACCGACAAGATGCCGCAGACCACCCAAGTGCTGCCGGAAGCCGTGGCGAAAACCATGCAGGGCATGTTGCAGCAGGTAATCGAAGCGCCGCGCGGCGTGTTCCGTGCGCAGGTGCCGGCTTATCACGTCGGCGGCAAGTCGGGTACCGCGCGCAAGACTTCGGTCGGCACCAAGGGCTACGCAGAAAACTCCTACCGTTCGCTGTTCGCCGGCTTCGGCCCGATGAGCGATCCGCGTTACGCCATTGTTGTGGTGATTGATGAGCCAACCAAGGCCGGTTACTTCGGTGGTCTGGTGTCGGCGCCAGTGTTCAGCCGTGTGATGTCCGGCACCCTGCGCCTGATGAACGTGACCCCGGACAACCTGCCGACCACCCAACAGGCCAACGCCACCCCGGTCGTTCCGCTGAAAGCCAATGGAGGGCGCGGCTGATGTCATTAAGTCTGAACAAGATATTTCCCCACGCCGGCCACGATCTGTTGATCCGTGAACTGGCGCTGGACAGCCGCAACGTGCGCGCCGGCGACTTGTTTCTTGCCGTGCCCGGCGGCCGTTTCGATGGCCGTGCGCATATCGCCGATGCCTTGCAACGCGGCGCGGCTGCCGTGGCTTATGAAGTCGAAGGCGCCACCGTGCTGCCGATCACTGACGTGCCGCTGATTCCGGTCAAGGGTCTGGCGGCGCAACTTTCGGACATTGCCGGGCGTTTTTACGGTGAGCCGAGTCATCACCTGAACCTGATCGGTGTCACCGGCACCAATGGCAAGACCAGCGTGACCCAATTGGTCGCGCAGGCGCTGGATCTGCTCGGCCAGCATTGCGGCATCGTCGGTACGCTGGGTTCCGGTTTCTACGGCGCGCTGGAAAGCGGCCTGCACACCACGCCGAATCCGATTGCCGTGCAAGCGACCCTGGGCGACCTGAAAAAGGCCGGCGCGAAAGCCGTGGCCATGGAAGTGTCGTCCCACGGTCTGGATCAGGGCCGGGTCACCGCGCTGGCCTTCGACGTGGCGGTGATGACCAACCTGTCCCGCGATCACCTGGATTATCACGGCACCATGCAGGCGTACGCCGAGGCCAAGGCCCGGCTGTTCGCCTGGAATGACCTGAAGTGCCGCGTGGTCAACCTCGACGACGATTTCGGCCGGCAACTGGCGGCGGAAAAACGCGAGTCGCGTTTGATCACCTACAGCCTGCTCGACAGCAGTGCCTACCTGTTCTGCCGCGAAGCGCAGTTCGACGACCATGGTGTACGCGCCACGCTGGTCACGCCGCAGGGCGAGCATCACCTGCGCAGTACGCTGCTTGGTCGTTTCAACCTGAGTAACGTGCTGGCCGCAGTCGGCGCCTTGCTCGGTCTGGATTACGCCCTCGACGAAATTCTCAAAGTGCTGCCGAAGCTCGAAGGCCCGGCCGGTCGCATGCAGCGTCTGGGTGGTGGTACGCAACCGCTGGTGGTGGTCGATTACGCCCACACCCCGGATGCGCTGGAAAAGGTTCTCACAGCACTGCGCCCGCACGTCAAAGGCCAACTGCTGTGCCTGTTCGGCTGCGGCGGTGATCGCGATCGCGGCAAACGTCCGTTGATGGCCGAAGTGGTCGAGCGTCTGGCTGACCAGGTGTTGGTCACCGACGACAACCCGCGCACCGAAGATCCTGCGGTGATTTTCGACGACATCCGCGCCGGTTTCACCGCTGTGGATAAAGTCACTTTCGTCGCCGGTCGCGGCCAGGCCATTGCGCAATTGATTGCTGGCGCAACCGCTGATGACGTCATTGTGCTGGCCGGCAAAGGTCACGAGGACTATCAGGAAATCAACGGCGTGCGCCATGCCTTTTCCGATCTGGTCGAGGCCGATCATGCCCTGACCGCGTGGGAGGTGGCCCATGCTTAAGGCCCTGACACTCAGTGAACTGACCAACGTCCTCGAAGCCCGTTTGATCGGCGCTGATGCGAGTTTCGACGGCGTCAGCATCGACAGCCGTGCGATCCAGCCCGGCCAGTTGTTCATCGCCCTGACCGGCCCGCGTTTCGACGGTCATGATTATCTGAACGACGTTGCCGGCAAAGGCGCCGTGGCGGCACTGGTCGAGCGCGAAGTCGCCGACAGCGCGCTGCCGCAATTGCTGGTCAAGGACACCCGTCAGGCGCTGGGCCAACTCGGCGCGTTGAACCGTGCTGCGTTCACCCAGCCAGTGGCGGCGGTGACCGGTTCCAGTGGCAAGACCACGGTCAAGGAAATGCTCGCGAGCATCCTGCGCACGCGCGGTCCGGTGCTGGCGACCCGTGGCAACCTGAACAACGACCTCGGCGTACCGCTGACCCTGATCGAACTGGCGCCGGAACACACCTCGGCTGTCATCGAACTGGGCGCTTCGCGTCTCGGTGAAATCGCCTACACCGTCGGCCTGACCAAGCCGCACGTAGCGATCCTGAACAACGCCGGCACCGCTCACGTCGGTGAGTTCGGCGGTCCGGAAAAAATCGTCGAAGCCAAAGGTGAAATCATCGAAGGCCTGGCCGCCGATGGCATCGCCGTGCTCAACCTCGATGACAAGGCTTTCGGTATCTGGAAGACCCGCGCTGCCGGTCGTCAGGTGCTGACCTTCGCCCTGAGCAACAGCGAGGCGAATTTCCACGCCAGCGATCTGGCCACTGATGCCCGCGGTTGCCCGGCGTTCAACCTGCACACCCCTGAAGGTAGCGAGCGCGTGCAACTGAACCTGCTCGGTACTCATAACGTCGCCAATGCCCTGGCTGCCGCCGCTGCTGCTCACGCCTTGGGCGTGTCGCTGTTCGGCATCGCCACCGGCCTCGGTGCGGTGCAACCGGTCAAGGGGCGCACCGTCGCGCAACTGGCAAAAAACGGCATGCGCGTCATCGATGACACCTACAACGCAAACCCCACCTCGATGTGCGCGGCCGTTGATATACTCGCCGGCTTTTCCGGCCGCACCGTCCTGGTGCTCGGGGATATCGGCGAGTTGGGCGACTGGGCGGAGCAGGGGCACCGCGACGTGGGCGAGTACGCCCGAGGCAAGGTTTCCGCGCTTTACGCGGTCGGGCCGAACATGGTCCACGCGGTAAACGCTTTCGGTGAGCAGGCGCAGCATTTCGGCACCCAGGCCGAGCTGATCCAGGCCCTCGCCGCGGAGCAGGACACAAACACCACCATTTTGATCAAGGGTTCGCGCAGCGCAGCGATGGAAAACATCGTTGCGGCTCTGTGCGGGTCCAGTCTGGAGAAACATTAATGCTGCTGCTGCTAGCGGAGTATCTGCAACAGTTCTACAAAGGCTTCGCGGTCTTCCAGTACCTGACCCTGCGCGGGATTCTCGGTGTGCTGACCGCGCTGGTCTTGTCGCTGTGCTATGGCCCGTGGATGATCCGTACTCTGCAGAACCGTCAGATCGGCCAATCGGTGCGCAACGACGGTCCGCAATCGCACCTGTCCAAATCCGGTACGCCGACCATGGGTGGCGCGCTGATTCTGTCTTCGATCGGCGTCAGCACCTTGCTCTGGGCTGACCTGAGCAACCGCTACGTCTGGGTGGTGCTGCTGGTGACCCTGCTGTTCGGCGCCATCGGCTGGGTCGACGATTACCGCAAAGTCATCGAGAAGAACTCCCGTGGCCTGCCGAGCCGCTGGAAGTATTTCTGGCAGTCGGTGTTCGGCCTCGGCGCTGCGATCTTCCTTTATATGACTGCCGCGACGCCGGTGGAAACGACCTTGATTCTGCCGATGCTCAAGGACTACAGCATTCCGCTGGGCGCCGGGTTCATCGTGCTGACCTACTTTGTGATTGTCGGTTCGAGCAACGCGGTCAACCTGACTGATGGTCTCGATGGTCTGGCGATCATGCCAACCGTGATGGTCGGCGGCGGCCTGGGGATTTTCTGCTACCTGTCGGGTAACGTGAAATTCGCCGAATACCTGCTGATTCCTTACGTGCCGGGCGCGGGCGAGTTGATCGTCTTCTGCGGCGCGCTGATCGGCGCGGGTCTGGGCTTCCTGTGGTTCAACACTTATCCGGCGCAAGTGTTCATGGGCGATGTCGGTGCACTGGCACTCGGCGCGGCACTGGGCACCATCGCGGTGATCGTTCGTCAGGAAATCGTCCTGTTCATCATGGGCGGCGTGTTCGTGATGGAAACCCTGTCAGTGGTCATTCAGGTTGCCTCCTTTAAGCTGACCGGTCGCCGCGTGTTCCGCATGGCGCCGATCCACCACCACTTTGAACTCAAGGGCTGGCCCGAGCCGCGCGTGATCGTCCGTTTCTGGATCATCACCGTGATTCTCGTCCTGGTCGGCCTTGCCACCCTGAAGCTGAGGTAGAACGAGTGTCTCTGATCGCTTCTGACCACTTCCGCATCGTTGTCGGCCTCGGCAAGAGCGGCATGTCCCTGGTTCGCTTCCTGGCGAACCGGGGCACGTCGTTTGCTGTGGCCGACACGCGGGAAAATCCACCGGAACTGGCCACGCTCAAGCGTGACTATCCGCACGTGGAAGTGCGTTGTGGCGAGCTGGACGTCGAATTCCTCTGCCGTGCCGACGAGCTCTACGTGAGCCCCGGCCTGGCGCTGGCGACTCCGGCCCTGCAAGCCGCCGCTGCCCGTGGCGTGAAAATGTCTGGCGACATCGAACTGTTCGCGCGTAACGCGCGGGCGCCGATCATCGCGATCACCGGCTCCAACGCGAAAAGCACCGTGACCACGCTGGTCGGCGAGATGGCGGCTGCGGCGGGCAAGCGCGTCGCTGTCGGTGGCAACCTCGGCACCCCGGCGCTGGATCTGCTCAGCGATGACGTCGAGTTGTATGTGATGGAGCTGTCGAGTTTTCAACTGGAAACCACCGACCAGCTCAACGCCGAAGTCGCCACCGTGCTGAACATCAGCGAAGACCACATGGATCGCTACAGCGGTCTGCCGGCCTATCACCTGGCCAAGCACCGGATCTTCCGGGGCGCGAAGCAGTTTGTGGTCAACCGTCAGGACGCCCTGAGCCGTCCATTGATCGGTGAAGGTCAGCCATGCTGGACCTTTGGCCTGAGCAAACCGGATTTCAAGGCGTTCGGCATTCGCGAAGAAGACGGCGAGAAGTACCTGGCCTTCGAATTCCAGAACCTGATGCCGGTGCGTGAACTGAAGATTCGCGGTGCGCATAACCAGTCCAACGCTCTCGCCGCATTGGCACTGGGGCACGCTGTGGGTCTGCCGTTCGACGCCATGCTCGCGGCGCTGCGCACGTTTGCCGGGCTCGAACACCGCTGCCAGTGGGTGCGCGATCTCGACGGCGTGGCTTATTACAACGACTCCAAAGCCACCAACGTTGGCGCCGCTCTGGCCGCGATCGAAGGCCTCGGTGCGGACATCGACGGCAAGGTCATTCTGATCGCCGGCGGTGACGGCAAAGGCGCCGAATTCAACGATCTGCGCGATCCGGTGGCGGCCAACTGCCGCGCTGTGGTCCTGATGGGCCGCGACTCCGACAAGATCGGCGCAGCCATTGGCGATGCCGTGCCGCTGATCCGCGCGACCTCGCTGGTCGACGCCGTCGCGCAATGCCGCGCCGCTGCCCAACCGGGCGATGTGGTGCTGCTGTCGCCGGCCTGCGCCAGTTTCGACATGTTCAAGAATTACGAAGACCGTGGTCACCAGTTCGTCCGCGCGGTGGAGGAACTGGCATGAACCTGAGAAACATCATCAAGCCGTACCCGTCGCCGCTGATCACCGGGCGTGGCATCGACCTCGACTTCCCGATGCTCGCCGGTTGCCTGGCGCTGCTCGGCCTGGGCCTGATCATGATCGCTTCGGCGTCCACCGAAGTGGCGGCGGCGCAGTCGGGCAGCCCGCTGTATTACATGATTCGCCACCTTATCTATGTGGTGCTGGGTCTGGGCGCGTGCATTGTCACCATGATGATCCCGATCGCCACTTGGCAGCGCCTCGGCTGGATGATGCTGATCGGTGCGTTCGGCCTGTTGGTGATGGTGATCATCCCCGGCATCGGCCGCGAAGTGAACGGTTCGATGCGCTGGATCGGTTTCAGCTTCTTCAACGTGCAGCCGTCGGAAATCGCCAAGGTGTTCGTGGTGATCTACCTCGCCGGTTATCTGGTGCGCCGGCAGAAAGAAGTGCGCGAGAGCTGGATGGGCTTCTTCAAGCCGTTCATCGTGCTGCTGCCGATGGCGGGTCTGTTGCTGATGGAACCGGACTTCGGTGCCACCGTAGTCATGATGGGCGCGGCGGCGGCGATGCTGTTTCTTGGCGGGGTCGGGCTGTTCCGCTTCTCGCTGATGGTGGTGCTGGCGGTTGGCGCGGTGGTTCTGCTGATCCAGATGCAGCCGTATCGAATGGCGCGTCTGACCAACTTCGCCGACCCGTGGGCCGACCAGTTCGGTGCCGGCTATCAGTTGTCGCAGGCCTTGATCGCTTTCGGTCGCGGCGAGTGGCTGGGCGTCGGCCTGGGCAACAGCGTGCAGAAGCAGTTCTACCTGCCGGAAGCGCATACCGACTTCGTGTTCTCGGTGCTCGCCGAAGAACTCGGTGCAGTCGGTTCGCTGTGCACCGTCGCGCTGTTCGTGTTCGTGTGTATTCGCGGCATGTACATCGGCCTGTGGGCGGAGAAGGCCAAGCAGTTCTTTGCCGCTTACGTGGCTTACGGCTTGTCGTTCCTGTGGATTGGTCAGTTCCTGATCAACATCGGTGTGAACGTCGGCCTGCTGCCAACCAAAGGTCTGACCTTGCCGTTCCTCAGTTACGGCGGCAGCTCGCTGGTGATCTGCTGCGCCTGTCTGGGCCTGTTGCTGCGCATCGAGTGGGAGAGTCGGACCCACCTGGGCAGCGAAGAGATGGAATTCCAGGAGAGCGACTTCGCCGAGGAGCCGACTCATGGGCGCTAACGTATTGATCATGGCCGGCGGTACCGGCGGCCACGTGTTCCCGGCGCTGGCCTGTGCCCGCGAGTTTCAGGCTCGCGGCTACACCGTGCACTGGCTCGGCACGCCACGCGGGATCGAAAACGAACTGGTTCCGGCGGCAGGGCTTGAACTGCACCGGATCAACGCCAGCGGTCTGCGCGGCAAGGGCAAGCTGTCGCTGCTCAAGGCGCCGCTGATGTTGCTCAAATCGGTGTGGCAGGCGCGGGCGATCATGCGCCGCCTGAAACCGGTGTGCGTGGTTGGCTTTGGCGGATATGTGACCGGCCCTGGTGGTCTTGCCGCGAAACTGGCTGGCGTGCCGGTGATCGTTCACGAGCAGAACGCTGTCGCCGGCACCGCCAATCGGTTGCTGGTGCCGTTCGCCGCCAGAGTGTGTGAAGCGTTCCCCGACACCTTTACTCTGTCGGACAGCCGCCGTACCACCGGTAATCCGGTGCGCAGCGAGCTGTTCCTCGACACATCGCGACCGGCACTGGCCGGGCGCAAAGCGCGTTTGCTGATCCTTGGCGGCAGCCTGGGCGCAGAACCGTTGAACAAATTGCTGCCTGAAGCCCTGGCCCAAGTCGCTGCCGACCTGCGCCCGGAAGTGTTTCATCAGGCCGGCAAAAATCACGATGAAGTGACTGCCGAGCGTTACCGCGCCGTGGGTGTGGAAGCGCAGGTGCAGCCGTTCATCAAAGACATGGCCCAGGCCTATGGCTGGGCTGACCTGGTGGTGTGCCGCGCTGGCGCGTTGACCATCAGTGAGCTGGCGGCCGCCGGTCTGCCCTCGATGCTGGTGCCCTTGCCCCACGCGATCGACGATCACCAGACCCGCAACGCCGATTATTTGGCCCGCGAAGGCGCTGCCTTCCTGATGCCGCAAAGAACGACTGGTGCCGCGGATCTTGCCGCGCGCCTGACAGAGGTCTTGATGCAACCGCAACGACTCGAAGCAATGGCCCAAGCGGCCCGCCGACTGGCCAAACCCGATGCCACCCGTAGCGTGGTCGATACCTGTCTGGAGGTGGCCCATGGTTGAGAATCAGAAAGCCATGCCACAACCGGAAATGCGCCGCATCCGTCGCATCCACTTCGTCGGCATCGGCGGCGTGGGCATGTGCGGTATCGCTGAAGTGTTGTTGAACCTGGGCTATCAAGTCTCCGGTTCCGACCTGAAAGCCTCGCCGGTCACCGAGCGCCTGGAATCGTTTGGCGCGCAGATCTTCATCGGTCACCGTGCCGAGAACGCGGCTACCGCCGACGTGCTGGTGGTGTCGAGCGCAGTAAACACGTCCAACCCGGAAGTGGCGACTGCCCTTGAGCGCCGCATTCCAGTGGTGCCGCGTGCAGAAATGCTCGCCGAGCTGATGCGCTATCGCCACGGTATCGCCGTCGCCGGTACCCATGGCAAAACCACCACCACCAGCCTGATCGCTTCGGTGTTCGCGGCCGGTGGTCTGGACCCGACATTCGTAATTGGTGGTCGTCTGAATGCAGCGGGCACCAATGCCCAGCTCGGCACCAGCCGTTACCTGATCGCCGAAGCCGACGAAAGCGATGCTAGCTTCCTGCATCTGCAGCCGCTGGTGGCCGTGGTCACCAACATCGACGCCGACCACATGGCGACCTACGACGGTGACTTCAACAAACTGAAGAAAACCTTCGTCGAATTCCTGCACAACCTGCCGTTCTACGGGCTGGCGGTGATGTGCCTGGACGATCCGGTGGTGCGCGAAATCCTGCCGCTGGTGAAGCGTCCGACCGTGACCTACGGCTTCAGCGAAGACGCCGATGTGCGCGCGATCAATGTGCGCCAGCAGGGCATGCAGACCTTCTTCACCGTCTTGCGCCCGGATCGCGAGCCGCTGGATGTGTCGGTGAACATGCCCGGCAACCACAACGTGCTCAACTCGCTGGCGACCATCTGCATCGCCACCGACGAAGGCGTCAGCGATGAAGCCATCGTTCAGGGCCTGTCAGGCTTCCAGGGTGTCGGTCGGCGCTTCCAGGTCTACGGTGAACTGCCGGTAGATGGCGGCAACGTGATGCTGGTCGACGACTACGGGCACCACCCGACCGAAGTCGCTGCCGTGATCAAAGCCGTGCGCGGTGGCTGGCCGGAGCGTCGTCTGGTGATGGTCTACCAGCCGCATCGCTACAGCCGCACCCGTGATCTGTACGACGACTTCGTCAATGTACTGGCCGACGCCAACGTGCTGCTGCTGATGGAAGTCTATCCGGCCGGCGAAGAGCCGATCCCGGGCGCCGACAGCCGCAAGCTGTGCAACAGCATCCGCCAGCGCGGTCAGCTCGACCCGATCTACATCGAGCGTGGCGTTGACCTGGCGCCGTTGGTCAAGCCGCTGCTGCGCGCCGGTGACATTCTGCTGTGTCAGGGCGCTGGTGATATCGGCGGTCTCGCGCCGAAGCTGTTGAAAAGTGAATTGTTCGCCGGCGCCGTGGCGGCGCCGGTCGAGGGGAAGTTGAAATGACTGCTGCCTACGCCAAGCTGTTCTCCACCATCGCGCCGAAAGACTTCGGCCGCGTCGCCGTGCTCTTCGGCGGCCTGAGTGCCGAGCGTGAGGTTTCGCTGAAATCCGGCAATGCCGTGCTCGAGGCGCTGCAAAGCGCTGGCGTCGATGCGTTCGGCATCGATGTGGGCGAAGACTTCCTGCAGCGTCTGCTCAGCGAAAAGATCGACCGCGCGTTCATCATTCTCCACGGTCGCGGCGGTGAAGACGGCAGCATGCAGGGCCTGCTCGAGTGCGCCGGCATCCCGTACACCGGCAGCGGCATTCTTGCTTCCGCACTGGCGATGGACAAACTGCGCACCAAGCAGGTCTGGCACAGTCTCGGGATTCCGACGCCGCGTCACGCCGTGCTGTGCAGCGAAGCCGATTGTATTTCCGCAGCGACGGAACTGGGCCTGCCTTTGATCGTCAAACCGGCGCATGAAGGTTCAAGTATCGGGATGGCCAAAGTGAATTCTGCGTCCGAGTTGATCGACGCATGGAAAGCGGCCAGTACCTACGATTCGCAAGTGTTGGTCGAGCAATGGATTCAAGGTCCGGAGTTCACCATCGCCACCCTGCGTGACCAGGTGTTGCCTCCAATCGCCCTGGGTACACCGCACACATTTTACGACTACGACGCCAAGTACATCGCCAACGATACCCAGTACCGCATTCCGTGCGGGCTGGACGCGGCCAAGGAACAGGAACTCATGGAACTCACGGCCAAGGCCTGTGAGGCGCTGGGTATCGCCGGTTGGGGTCGGGCGGACGTGATGCAGGACGCCGACGGGCAGTTCTGGTTCCTCGAAGTCAATACCGCACCGGGCATGACCGATCACAGCCTGGTGCCGATGGCGGCGCGGGCTGCCGGTCTGGATTTCCAGCAACTGGTTCTGGCCATTCTGGCCGCCAGCGTTGAAGACGCAGGCGCAACAGAGGCGCGAGGTTAAGACCATGCAAGGCGCTCATCTCAGACATCAGCCACCCGCACCCGGCCGCAAGCCGGTGCCGCGGGGTGCCAGCCGAATGGTGGCGAAAGAGCCGATGTCCGCGCGCCTGCCGAAAGCCAATTTCAGCTTTCTGAAAAGTCTGTTCTGGCCGGTGCTGCTGGTGGCGCTGGGCTTTGGTACCTACGAAGGCGCGCAGCGTTTGCTGCCGTACGCCGACCGGCCGATCAGCAAGATCGCGGTGCAGGGCGACCTCAGCTACATCAGCCAGCAGGCGGTGCAGCAGCGGATCGCGCCGTTCGTGGCGTCGAGCTTCTTCACCATCGACCTCGCCGGTATGCGTACCGAGCTCGAGCAGATGCCGTGGATCGCCCACGCCGAAGTGCGTCGGGTGTGGCCGGATCAGGTGGTGATCCGCCTCGAAGAGCAATTGCCGGTGGCGCGTTGGGGCGACGAGTCGTTGCTCAACAACCAGGGCCAGGCGTTCACGCCCAAGGAACTGGCGAACTACGAACACCTGCCGCAGCTGTTCGGCCCACAACGGGCTCAGCAGCAGGTGATGCAGCAGTATCAGGTGCTGAGCCAGATGCTGCGCCCGCTGGGTTTTTCGATTGCACGCCTGGAATTGCGTGAACGCGGCAGCTGGTTCCTGACCACCGGTGCCGGCAGTTCCGGCCCCGGCATCGAGTTGCTGCTGGGACGCGGCAACCTGGTGGAAAAGATGCGCCGCTTTATCGCCATCTATGACAAGACGCTGAAAGAGCAGATTACGAACATTGCGCGCATCGATCTGCGCTACGCCAACGGCCTCGCTGTTGGCTGGCGGGAACCCGTAGCGCCGACGACAGCCCAACCCGCTGTCGCAAAGAATTAAGAAGAGGCAGGACCCATGGCAAACGTGCAAAGCGGCAAAATGATCGTCGGTCTGGATATCGGCACCTCCAAAGTGGTGGCGCTGGTAGGCGAGGTCGCGGACGACGGCCAGCTGGAAATCGTCGGGATCGGCACGCATCCGTCCCGCGGCCTGAAGAAGGGCGTGGTGGTCAACATCGAATCCACCGTGCAGTCGATCCAGCGCGCGATCGAAGAAGCCCAACTGATGGCCGGCTGCCGCATTCACTCGGCGTTCGTCGGCGTTGCGGGCAATCATATCCGCAGCCTGAACTCCCACGGCATCGTCGCGATCCGTGATCGCGAAGTCAGCTCGGCCGACCTTGAGCGTGTGCTCGACGCCGCCCAGGCCGTGGCGATCCCGGCTGACCAGCGCGTGCTGCACACCCTGCCGCAGGATTACGTGATCGATAACCAGGAAGGCGTGCGCGAGCCTCTGGGCATGTCCGGCGTGCGTCTGGAAGCCAAGGTTCACGTGGTCACCTGCGCCGTCAACGCTGCACAGAACATTGAAAAATGCGTGCGCCGCTGCGGTCTGGAAATCGACGACATCATTCTCGAGCAACTGGCCTCGGCCTACTCGGTGCTGACCGACGACGAGAAAGAACTGGGCGTGTGCCTGGTCGACATCGGCGGCGGCACCACCGACATCGCGATCTTCACCGAAGGCGCGATCCGTCACACCGCGGTGATCCCGATTGCCGGTGATCAAGTGACCAACGACATCGCCATGGCGTTGCGCACCCCGACCCAGTACGCCGAAGAGATCAAGATCCGTTACGCCTGCGCCCTGGCCAAACTGGCCGGTGCCGGTGAAACCATCAAGGTGCCGAGCGTTGGCGACCGTCCACCGCGTGAGCTGTCGCGTCAGGCCTTGGCCGAAGTGGTCGAGCCGCGTTACGACGAACTGTTCACCCTGATCCAGGCCGAGCTGCGTCGCAGCGGCTACGAAGACCTGATCCCGGCGGGCATCGTGCTCACCGGTGGTACTTCGAAAATGGAAGGCGCCACTGAACTGGCCGAAGAAATCTTCCACATGCCGGTGCGCCTCGGTGTGCCGCATGGCGTGAAAGGTCTGGATGACGTGGTGCGCAACCCGATTTATTCCACTGGCGTCGGCTTGTTGATGTACGGCCTGCAAAAGCAGTCCGATGGAGTTTCGTTCTCCGGCATCGGCAGCCGCGACAGCTACAGCAGCGAAGAGCCTCAGGCGCCGCTGCTGGACCGACTGAAAAAGTGGGTTCAGGGCAATTTTTAAAAAAGCAGCTTGGAGCGACAAGCTTCAAGCGGCAAGCAACTGCAGTAGATACACCGCAACAAACAGCAGTAGGCGAAAAAACTAGAGAATGTAAGGAGAGGGAAAATGTTCGAACTCGTAGACAACATCCCCGCAAGCCCGGTAATCAAAGTTATCGGTGTCGGCGGTGGCGGCGGCAACGCTGTCAATCACATGGTCAAGAGCAACATCGAAGGCGTTGAGTTCATCTGCGCCAACACCGATGCTCAAGCGCTGAAAAACATCGGCGCGCGGACCATCCTGCAACTGGGCACCGGCGTGACCAAGGGCCTGGGTGCCGGCGCCAATCCTGAAGTCGGCCGTCAAGCCGCTCTGGAAGACCGCGAGCGCATCGCTGAAGTCCTGGCCGGCACCAACATGGTGTTCATCACCACCGGCATGGGCGGCGGTACCGGTACCGGTGCAGCGCCGATCATCGCCGAAGTGGCCAAGGAAATGGGCATCCTGACCGTTGCGGTCGTGACGCGTCCGTTCCCGTTCGAAGGCCGCAAGCGTATGCAGATCGCCGACGAAGGCATTCGCATGCTTTCCGAAAGCGTCGACTCGCTGATCACCATTCCGAACGAAAAACTGCTGACCATCCTCGGCAAAGACGCAAGCCTGTTGTCGGCTTTCGCCAAGGCTGACGATGTCCTGGCCGGTGCCGTTCGCGGTATCTCCGACATCATCAAGCGTCCGGGCATGATCAACGTCGACTTCGCCGACGTACGCACCGTGATGAGCGAAATGGGCATGGCGATGATGGGCACTGGCTGCGCCAGCGGTCCGAACCGTGCACGTGAAGCCACCGAAGCGGCAATCCGCAACCCGCTGCTGGAAGACGTCAACCTGCAAGGCGCGCGCGGCATTCTGGTGAACATCACCGCCGGTCCTGACCTGTCCCTGGGTGAGTACTCCGACGTGGGTTCGATCATCGAAGCCTTCGCTTCCGAGCACGCGATGGTCAAGGTCGGTACCGTTATCGATCCGGACATGCGCGACGAGCTGCACGTAACCGTAGTTGCCACCGGTCTGGGCGCGAAAATCGAGAAGCCTGTAAAGGTCATCGACAACACCGTTCACACCTCGATGGCTTCGGCGCAGGTGCAACAACCGGCTCCGGCCCGTCAGGAGCAGCCAGCGGTTAACTACCGTGATCTGGACCGTCCGACCGTCATGCGCAACCAGGCTCAGGCCGGTGCTGCGGCTGCCGCGAAGATGAATCCGCAGGATGACCTGGACTATCTGGACATTCCGGCATTCCTGCGTCGTCAGGCCGATTGATGGAATGTATCAGGGCTATGAAGGTGATTGGTGTTCAGCAAAGGCATGGTCTGCTATCATCGCCAGCCTTTGTTGATACCAGTTCGCAATTTGCGCTGAAGCGGCCCAAGCCATGATTAAACAACGCACACTGAAAAATATTATCCGTGCCACAGGTGTAGGCCTGCATTCCGGCGAGAAGGTCTATCTGACCCTCAAGCCTGCGCCTGTCGACACTGGCATTGTGTTTTGTCGCGCTGACCTCGACCCTGTGGTGCAGATTCCTGCCCGCGCGGAAAACGTCGGTGAAACCACTATGTCGACGACGCTGATCAATGGCGACGTCAAAGTGGACACGGTAGAGCACTTGCTCTCGGCCATGGCTGGCCTGGGCATCGATAACGCCTACGTCGAGCTCTCCGCGTCCGAAGTCCCGATCATGGATGGCAGCGCTGGACCCTTCGTATTCCTGATTCAATCGGCAGGCCTGGAAGAACAGGACGCCGCCAAGAAATTCATCCGCATCCTGCGTGAAGTGACAGTGGAAGACGGCGACAAGCGCGCCACTTTCGTCCCTTTCGAAGGCTTCAAGGTGAGCTTCGAGATCGATTTCGATCACCCGGTATTCCGGGACCGCACCCAGAGTGCAAGCGTGGATTTTTCCAGCACTTCGTTCGTAAAAGAAGTCAGCCGCGCCCGTACCTTTGGTTTCATGAGTGACATCGAGTACCTGCGCAAGCACAACCTCGCACTCGGCGGCAGCGTGGAAAACGCGATCGTGGTCGACGCTGATGGCGTGTTGAACGAAGACGGTCTTCGTTATGAAGACGAATTCGTGAAGCACAAGATCCTCGATGCGATTGGCGACCTGTACCTGCTGGGCAACAGCCTGATTGGTGAGTTCAAAGGCTTCAAGTCCGGTCATGCACTGAACAACCAGCTGCTGCGCAAATTGATTGAGCAGACAGATGCTTGGGAAGTGGTGACGTTCGAAGACGCCAGCACCGCACCAATCTCTTACATGCGCCCGGTTGCGGCGGTGTAAGTAAAAAACCTCTCTAGTTTTTTGAAGGCCATCCTCGGATGGCCTTTTTTTATGCCCTTTCAAAAGCAAAAGATCGCAGCCTTCGGCAGCTCCTACAGGGATACCGCATTTCAGATGTAGGAGCTGCCGAAGGCTGCGATCTTTTGACTTTAAATTGACACTACAACGCGATTGCGCCCGCCTTCCTTGGCCTGATACAGCGCCTTGTCCGCTGTAAACAGCAGCTGCTCCAGTGTCATCTCGCTCGCCGTCGTCCATGTGGCGATGCCGATACTCACCGTCATCGCCCGCTCAGCGCCTTCAACCCATGGCAAGTTTTCCACCGCCTGGCGAATCTGCTCGGCGATCTGCTGCGCCCCGGCGCTGTCGGTCTCGGCGAGAATCACCGAAAACTCTTCACCGCCATAACGTGCGACCAGATCCGCCGGGCGCCGCACGTTCGCGGTGATTACCTTGGCCAGTTCGCGCAACACCTGATCCCCAGCCTGATGGCCATGGCGATCATTGAATGCCTTGAAGTGGTCGGCATCGATCATCATCACCGACAGCGGCTGGCCGGAGCGCTGCGCGCGGAACCATTCGTGGCGCAGGGTCTGGTCGAGCATGCGTCGGTTGGCAACGCCGGTCAGATCATCGGTGGCAGCCAGTTGCGCCAGTTCGCGTTCGGCGCGATGGCGCAAACGCAGTTCCCGAGCGAGCAGCCAGGTCAGCCACAACAGCCCCAGGCACAACACGCCGGTGGCGCCGCTGATCAGGATCGCCGTGCGCCGCCAAGTGCCGAACACCTCCTCGCTGGACAGCGCGACCATCACCGTCAACGGCAGATTGCCCACCCGCGAGTAGGTATAGAGCCGGCGTTGTTTATCCATGCTCGAGGTACTGGTGAAACTGCCGCTGCCATCGCGATCGTTGAGAATCCGCACGACGTTGGGCCGGTTGCCGAAACTCTTGCCGACCGAATCGCTTTGCAAATAGGGCTTCTGCGCGAGCAGCACGCCATCGCTGTTGATGATGTTCAGTGTGCTGTCGGTGCCGATGTCGAGGCTTTTGAACAGGTCGTCGAAGTAGTCGAGTTTCAGCGACGCCACCGCTACGCCGAGGAATTCGCCGGTCTGCGAGGAGATGCGCCGGCTGAAGCTGATGCGCCACTGATCGGCCTCTTCGCAATCGCAACGGGTCTTGAACGGGCGGCTGATGAACATGCCCATGTCACGGTTGAACGCATGGGCGAGGAAATAATCGCGGTCGGCGAAATTGCCCGGTTTCGGTTCGATGCGCGAGGAGTCGGCGATCACCTCGCCATGCTTGTCGAGCAGGAGGATGTCGCCCTTGAAACGCGCGGTGGCAGAGCGATCGAACAGTGCCAGATGACGGATCTGCGGCGAGACGTTCTGCAGGTCGTCACGCTGAGCGGCGGCGATCAGGCCTTGCAGCGTCAGGTCGTACAGCTCGACGGTGCGCAGCACATCGGCGTCGATCAATTGCGCGATGGTCGTGGCGCGGCGCGTGGCGACTTCCTGCGCACTGGCGTACTCGCGGATCAGCAGAAATGTGACGATGCACACCATCGCAATCACCGTCAGCAGGCTGCCGAGGATCAGCAGGCGCTCGGGGCGACCGGTAAGGCCTGTGATGGAAGGCGTGCGGCTGGTGATCATGATGGGCTGTCGGTAGGAGTGGTTTCGTAAGCTTAGTAGGGCTGACGCCGGAAAAACTTGTGGGAGCGAGCCTGCTCGCGAAAGCGGTGTGCCATTCAACATCAATGTTGATGGATCAACCGCGTTCGCGAGCAGGCTCGCTCCCACAGGGTAGATCACAGGATCTGAAAAACGCAGCGCCGATCTTAGAAGACGTTGACCGGGTAGTCGATGATCACGCGGTATTCATCTGTATCCGAATCAATCGCGCCGTAGCCGTTGCCGCCACGGTTGGTCGCCCATTGCAGGCGCACCGCCAGGTTCTTGGCCTGGCCGCTTTGCACGACGTACTGCAAATCGATGTCGCGTTCCCAATGCTTGGCGTTATGGCCGTCGGCGCTGTACCAGCTGGAATAGCCTGCGCTGTTCGGGTCGGCTTTGGTCAGATCCACCGTGCCGCGTGAATAGGACAGCGCCGAGGTCAATCCGGGCATGCCGAGGCCAGTGAAGTCGTAAGCGTACTTGAGCTTCCAGGAGCGTTCGTTCGGACCGTTGAAGTCCGAATACTGCTGCGAGTTGTCTAGATAAACGCTGTCGCCCTGGCTGATGTAGTCGAACGGCGTATTACCGTTGACCCGCTGAAAGGCGGCGGTAACGCTGTGATGACCGACGCCAACGGTGAAGTGCAGGCTGTAGGTGTTGTTGTCGATATCGCCGAGCAGCGCATCACCGGTGTCTTGCGTGTGATAGAAGTGCAGGCCCGGGTTGAGGCTGACCAGATCGTTCAAGTGCCAGGTGTAACCCAGGTCGTAGTAGTACTGGTTCCAGATGTCCTTGAGCTCGGACGCGTAAAGGCTGCTCGTCAGGCCTTCAACGCCGCTCCAGGCCACTCCGGCCCAGTTCAAGTGTTGGCTGTCATCGCCATCGGCCAGCGTGCCGTAGGACGTGCCGATTCGGGTATGACCGCTCTGGTTATACGGCTTGGTGAAACTGGCCTGGCCACCTTCGATCAGCCAGCCGTCGAAGCTGCGGTTACTCAGGCTGATGCCACGAAAGGTCTGCGGCAGCATCCGCGTGTCGCCGCCGGCAATCACCGGGTTGGTGAGGAACAGGTCACCGGCCTTCAGTTCGGTATCGAATGCTCGCAGCTTCAGGGTCCCGCCGGCGGTTGAAAACGAGCCCGGCGCTTTGCCGTTGCCGTCGCTGATCGGCAGGATGCTCGAACCGTCGGTACCGCCTCCGCCATCGAGTTTCAAGCCGAGCATGGCATGAGCATCGACGCCGAAGCCGACCGTGCCTTCGGTATAACCCGATTCGAAAACCCCGAGAAAACCTTGCCCCCATTCAATGTTGTCGTCCGCTTTCTGCAAGCGGTTGCGATTCATGTAGTAGTTGCGGGCATTGAGGCTGAGGCTTGAGCCTTCGACGAAACCTTGTTCAGCGGGCTCGTCGGCGTGGGCGGCGGGAGCAATCGTTGCGGCAATTGCAATGAACAGCGGGGTGAGGCGGGCAGGGTAAAACACGTGCGGTGGAGCTCCTTGGGTCAGCGGGCCGCTCTGGTTCATGAGCGGCTTGATGTTTCTTGTTTTTTCAGACGCGCCAGACGGCTTTCAGACCACAACGAAAAAAGGCCGCTGAATGGCAGCGGCCTGGAGTGACGACGGTTGAACGGGAAGAGCCAAACAACCGCGTCGAGGGAAACCTTTCGCGGTGCGACTCAGCTGTCTTTCTCGAGCGCTTGAGCCTGGGAAGTAGCGGCCTGCGGGGATTGCGTCGCGTCTTGAGCCTTGGCCATCACTTCGGCCTGATGCTGATCGAATGCCTGCGCGCGAGCGACGTTGTGCGCCACGAACGCTTGCGATTCTTCAGCCATCGCCATCGGCGACAGGATCAATGAGGACAAAACGAATGCGCTGGCAATACCCATACTGTTGGACATCTTGAAAACCTTCTCGCTTGGCGAGTGCTGTTTGGTGCGGGCAAAGATAAGGTTGCCGGGGGTTGGGAAACAGCGCGATTTTCATAAATGACTGTTACAGCAAAAGCAAAGATCGGCACGGGTAACAACCCGGTCTGTGCGTGATGGTGGCCTGTGGCGAGGGGATTTATCCCCGTTGGGCTGCGAAGCGGCCCCAAGAATTCCAGCCTCAAAGATTCTTAGAGCTTGTGCACAGGATTTGCGACTGCTGCGCAGCCGAGCGGGGATAAATCCCCTCGCCACAGGGCTTGGCTGAGCATTCAGACCGGGAGATGGATGCCAAAGGTGTTCATGCCCCGGTCACTGCGCACAAACACATCCCCGCCATGCATCAGCGCAATCGCCTTGACGATCGCCAGCCCCAGGCCGTGGTTATTGCCGCTGTTGCTGCGCGAAGCATCGACCCGATAAAACCGTTCGAACAATCTCGGCAGATGCTCGCTGGCAATCGGCGTCCCGGGATTGGCCACGCCAATGCTCACCTGGTGTTCTTCAACCTCGATGCGCACCTCGATCACCTGGCCCGGATCGGTATGCTGCACCGCGTTGCTGAGTAAATTGATCAATGCCCGGCGCAGGTGCGCGACCTCGATCTGCACTTGCGCATCGCCGCTGACCTGCACTTCAACCTGCGCGTCTTCAAGGATGAAATCCAGATAGTCCAGTGTCGTCGCCACCTCATCAGCCAATGACGTCGAGGTCAGTTTGGTCGCTTTATTGCCTTGATCGGCGCTGGCCAGAAACAGCATGTCGTTGATGATCGAGCGCAGTCGCTCAAGCTCTTCGAGATTGGATTGCAGCACTTCGAAATAGTGTTCGGCGGAGCGCCCGCGAGTCAGTGCGACCTGGGTCTGGCCGATCAGGTTGGTCAGCGGCGAACGCAGTTCATGGGCGACGTCGGCGTTGAACGATTCCAGCCGTGAATAGGCCAGTTCGACCCGTTCCAGAGTTGAGTTGAACGATTCGACAAACTGCTCCAGTTCCGGCGGCAGCGGCGACAGACGCAAGCGCCCGGCGCGCAGCGGTGGTGCCAGACGCTGGGCTTCCTGCGACAGTTTGATCAGCGGCTTCAGACCGATTCTTGCGACCCAATAGCCCAATGCCGAGGCCAGCAGCACCCCGACAATCGCCAGACTGATCAGGGCGATGAGCAAGTGATGCTGGGTCTGATGCAGCGTCTCGGTGTCGATGCCGATCATGAAGCGCAGCGGCGGGCGCTGGTCCTTGGCCGGGAACTGACTGACCAGCACTTTCAGCGGGTAGGGCTGATCGGGCAGTTGCAGATCAAGCATGCCCAACGGGCCGTTGATGGCCGCGCGAATCTGCGGCGTAAGGTTGCCGTACTCGTAGCGCGGATCACCGCTGCTGATCCAGAAACTGATGCGCTTGTCTTCCTCGCCGAGCAGTTTGAGCTTGTTGTTGATCTTCACCCAATGCTCCGGCGTGCCGTAACGGCCAACGGTGGATTCGAGCACGCTGTACCGCGCATCCAGCTCGGCTTCGGGCAACAATCCCAAGCCCTTGTCGACCTGTTGATACAGCGCGCCGCCAATTAACAGAAACACCACCAGCGCCACCAGCGTGAACATGCCGCTCAGGCGCAAGGCAATCGAGTTACTGGACACCACGGCTCTCCAGCACATAACCCATGCCGCGAATGGTGTGCAGCAGTTTTTCGTTGAACGGCCCGTCGAGCTTGGCGCGCAGGCGTTTGATCGCGACTTCGACGACGTTGGCGTCACTGTCGAAATTGATGTCCCAGACCATTTCCGCGATGGCGGTTTTCGAAAGGATTTCACCCTGGCGGCGGGCGAGGACGCTCAACAGCGAAAACTCTTTGGCGGTCAGATCCAGACGGGTGCCGGCGCGGGTGGCCTTGCGGCTGATCAAATCGATCCACAGGTCGGCGATGGTCACTTGCACCGGTTCGTGGCCGCCGCTGCGCCGGGTCAGCGCTTGCAGGCGGGCGACCAGTTCTAGAAAGGAAAACGGTTTGCCGAGGTAATCGTCGGCGCCGTCGCGCAGGCCCTTGATGCGATCTTCGACGCGCTCGCGGGCGGTGAGCATGATCACCGGGGTTTGCTTGCGCGCACGTAATGCGCGCAGTACGCCGAAGCCATCGAGCCCCGGCAACATGACGTCGAGGACGATCACGGCGTAGTCGCATTCCAGTGCCAGATGCAGGCCTTCGACGCCGTCGCGGGCAAGGTCCACGGTGTAGCCCTGTTCGGTCAGGCCACGGTGCAGATAGTCCGCGGTTTTTTCTTCGTCTTCGATAATCAGAACGCGCATGACCGCCTCAGTCTGTGGTCGCCAGTGCCGTTGCGGGCGTTGCGGCTGGTGGGTGTGAGTGCCGGTGAAACAGCCGCTCGAGCCATAAGTATATGACCGGCGTGGTGAACAGCGTCAGCATCTGGCTGACCAGCAAACCACCGACCACGGCAATGCCCAACGGCTGGCGCAGTTCGGCGCCGGTGCCGTAACCGAGCATCAGCGGCAACGCACCGAGCAGGGCGGCGAGGGTGGTCATGATGATCGGCCGGAACCGGGTGATGCACGCTTCGAAAATCGCCTCCTGCGGCGGCAGACCGCGCTGGCGCTGCGCCTCGAGCGCGAAGTCGATCATCAGGATGCCGTTCTTCTTGACGATACCGATCAGCAGCACCAGACCGATCAACGCCATGATCGAAAAGTCCTGGCCGCAGATCCACAGCATGATCACCGCGCCGAGGCCTGCTGCCGGCAGGGTCGAAATGATCGTCAGCGGATGCACGAAGCTTTCATAAAGCACGCCGAGAATGATGTATACCGCCACCAGCGCCGCCAGAATCAGCCATGGCTGGCTGGCCAGCGAACTCTGGAACGCCTGCGCCGCACCCTGGAAATTGCCGCTGATCGCGGTGGGCATGCCGATCTCGGCCTTGGCCTGATTGAGCTGAATCACCGCATCGCCCAATGCCACGCCGGGGGCGAGGTTGAATGACATGTTGGCGGCGGGGAACATGCCGTCATGGGCAATCGACAGCGGGCCGATGGTCGGCGCGTCGAATCGGGCCAGCGCCGACAGCGGCACCATTTCCCCACTGAGCGGCGAGCGCAGATAGAAATAGTTGAGGCTTTCGGCCTTGCCGCGTTGTTTGGTATCCAGTTCCAGAATCACGTTGTACTGATTGACCTGGGTCTGGAATTCATTGATCTGCCGTTGGCCGAATGCATCGTACAGCGCCTCGTCGACATCGCTGGCGGTCAGGCCGAAACGCGCGGCGGCGCTGCGATCGATGCTGATGTGGGTGATGCTGCCGCCCAGTTGCAGATCGTTGGAAATGTCGCGAAACGCCGGGTTGCTGCGCAGTTTCTCGGTCAGGCGCTGGGTCCAGGTGGCGAGGGTCGCGCCGTCATTGCTCTTCAGCACATATTGATACTGGGCACGGCTCGGGCCGGAGCTGAGGTTGATGTCCTGCCCGGCGCGCAGATACAGGACGATGCCGGGGACTTTCATCAGTTGCGGGCGGATGCGATCGATGAACTGGCTGGCGCTGACATCGCGATCACCACGTTTTTTCAGGGCGATCCAGAAGCGCCCGTTGGCGATAGTCTGGTTGCTGCCGGAAACCCCGACCGAGTGCGAAAACGCCTGCACCGCCGGATCGGCCGCGACGATTTCGGCCATCGCCAAGTGTTTTTTCACCATGTCGCCGTAGGAGATATCCGCAGCGGCTTCGGTGGTGCCGAGGACAAATCCGGTGTCCTGCACCGGAAAGAAACCCTTGGGAATAAAGATGTAACCGGCAACAGCCAGCGCCAACGATAAACCGAACACACCAATCATCAGTTTCTGGTGGTCGAGGGCGCGGCGCAGGCCTTTTTCGTACCAGCCGAGCAAGCGCTCGCTGAAACCCGGTTTGGCGCTGGCGTGATGCACCGGTTTGCGCATGTACAGCGCAGCAAGGGTTGGCGCCAACGTCAGCGAGACCACCACGGAAATCATGATGGTCGATGTCGCGGTCAGGGCGAATTCCTTGAAAAGGCGCCCGACCACACCGCCCATGAACAACAGCGGAATAAACGCCGCCACCAGCGAGAAACTGATCGAAACGACGGTGAAGCCAATCTCGCCGGCCCCCTTGATCGCCGCCTCGCGCATATCATCGCCGGCCTCGAGATGGCGATGGATGTTTTCCACAACCACGATCGCATCGTCCACGACGAAGCCGACCGCGACGACGATCGCCACCAACGTCAGGTTGTTCAGACTGAAGCCGAGGACGTACATCAGGGCGAAACTGGCGATCAGCGAGACACCGAGCACCGCCGAGACAATCAGCGTCGCCGACAACTGGCGCAGGAACAGCGCCATGACCGCGACCACCAACAGGATCGCGATCAGCAAAGTGATTTCCACTTCATGCAGCGAGGCGCGAATGGTCTGCGTGCGGTCGATCAGGGTTTTCACCTGCACCGAGGCCGGCAGCATCGCTTCGAGGCCGGGCAGGGCGGCCTGAATGCGATCAACGGTCTCGACAATGTTGGCGCCAGGCTGGCGGAAAATCACCAGATTCACACCAGGTCGATCTCCGGCCCAAGCCTGCACGTAGGCATCTTCCGCACCGTTGACGACGTTGGCGACATCGCGCAGGTGAACCGGGGCGCCATCCTTGTAGGAAACGATGAGCTCGCTGTAGTCCTCGGGGTGGAACAACTGGTCGTTGGTCGACAGCGTGGAAATGCTCGATTCGCCGTACAACGCACCTTTGGCCAGGTTGAGGCTGGTCTGCTGAATCGCCAGCCGAATGTCGGCCAGCGTCAGGCCAATCGCCGCGAGTTTGTCCGCCGAGGCTTGCACTCGGATCGCCGGGCGTTGCTGACCGGTGATGTTGATCTGGCCGACGCCGTCGATCTGGCTGATCTGACGCGAGAGCAGGGTTTCCACCAGGTCGCTGAGTTCGGTGCCGGGCATTTGCGTCGAGCTGACGCTGAGGATCAGCACCGGGCTATCGGCCGGGTTGACCTTCTTCCACGTTGGCAGCGTCGGCATGTCTTTGGGCAACTTGCCGGCGGCGGTATTGATCGCCGCCTGCACTTCCTGGGCGGCGGTGTCGATGCTTTTGTCGAGAGTGAACTGCAAGGTCAGCAGAGTTGAGCCCAGCGCACTGCTCGAGGTCATCTGGGTCATGCCGGGGATGGCGCTGAATTGCACCTCCAGCGGCGTCGCCACCGAGGAAGCCATGGTGTCGGGGCTGGCGCCGGGCAACTGTGCAGAGACCTGGATCGTAGGAAATTCCGCTTCCGGCAGTGGCGCAATCGGCAAACGCGGAAAGGCAATTACGCCGACCAGTACCAGAGCGAACGTCAGCAAAATCGTCGCTACCGGGTGATCGATGCACCAGGTCGAGATGCCCTTGTGCGAGTTCATGGCTTGGGCTCCGCCTGCACCACTTGCGGCGGCTCGCTCATGATTTGCACGATCGCCCCGGGCTTGAGCCGCGACTGGCCGTCGGTCACCAGTACGTCACCGGCGTTGACGCCTTTGATGATGTCCTGACCGCTGCCCTGATAAACCATTTGCACCGGCACTGCCTCGACCTTGTCGTCCTTCACGCGGTAAACGAAGTGTTGTTCGAGGCCTCGCTGTACGACGGTGGGCGGAACCACCAGCGCGTCTTTATCCACAGCGGTCTGAATTTTCACCGTCACCAGCAAACCCGGCCAGAGCTTCTGGCTGGCATTGGCGAACTCGGCCTTGGCGCGGATGGTGCCGGTGTTGGCGTTGATCTGGTTGTCGATCAGGGTCAGCTGACCTTCGCCGAGCAGATTGCCGGTTTCGCCATCGGTGTCGGCGCCGATGTAAGCCTTGACCGGGGCGCGTTGCGGATCGCTGATCAGGCTCTGCAGGGTCGGCAGCATCTGCTGCGGCAGGGAGAACTCGACGGCGATCGGGTCGATCTGCGTGACGGTGAACAGGCCCTGGGTGTCGGTCATGCGCAGGAAGTTGCCTTCATCGACCGTACGAATACCGACGCGCCCGGTGACCGGCGAGCGAATCTGCGTGTAGGACAGCTGCACCTGCGCCGCATCGATCGAGGCCTGATTGCCTTGCGCAGTGGCTTTGAGCTGATTGACTAAGGCCTGTTGCTGGTCGACGGTCTGTTTCGATACGCCGTCGTCGACGCTGAGCAGTTTGTAGCGCTTGAGATTGACCAGCGCTACCTGCAACTGCGCCTGACTCTCGCCCAACTGCGCCCGGGCCTGGTCGAGGTTGGCGCGGATCGAGCGGTCGTCAATGGTCGCGAGCAGGTCGCCTGCTTTGACCCGTTGGCCTTCCTTGACCAGAATTTTCGTCAGAATGCCGTCGATCTGCGGGCGTACCACCACGCTGTGCAGCGAGAGCACCGAGCCGATGCCGCTGGTGTAGCGCGGCACGTCTTTGGCGCTGACCGTCACCACCCGCACAGGAATGGCGGTCGGGCTGGCCAGTTTGGCCGGCGCCGGTTTCAGCGCGAACCACAGGCCGGCGGCTGCCAGCAGAATCAGGAGAGTGGCCAGCAGGATTTTGTTTTTCTGGATGGACATGCGCGGCGCCGAAGTCTGGAGTTTGGGCAGATTGACCAGTTATAAACCGCTCAGGCGGTCGGCAGGGTGACGGCTGGCTGTCAGGATTGTCAGTTTCGTTTGTATAGATGGGGAGTAGCAGTGTGCGGCGATGCTCTTGTGTTGGATTCGCCCCTCACCCCAGCCCTCTCCCCAAGGAGAGGGAGCCGATTTGTGGGCTTTTCGAACCTGAGTTCGACTCGGTATCCCATGTCGGCGAACCTCGAGTAAACACCTCGGTCTGTCCCCTCCCCAGGGCGAGGGTTACGGTGAGGGGAAACCATTCAGCGCACCGTGCAAATCTTCAGATGCCGAGCCAGAGCGCACAGGTATACTGCGCGCCTTTGCGGCTCACTGATCGGGCCGACTTTTTGTTCCCGGAGCTTTTATGACTTCCCCGACCCAACCGCCGGTTGACGACGCTGTGAGCGACGTCCCGGCTGAAGTGGCTGATGCCAGCGAAACCAAGGCCGAGATCCCGGCGTTCAAGTTCCCGTTCAAGCCGGGCGAGCTGGCTTCGGCGAAAGGCTCGAATCAGCCGTGGTACAAGAATGGCGCGAAGAATGGCCACACCAAAACCCCGGGCATGGCGCCGCCGGGGACGCGTCGGTCGATGGGCAAGCGCTGACATCGGAAAGTGATGGTGCTTGTGCTTGCCTCTTCGCGAGCAGGCTCGCTCCCACAGGTTTTGTGTTTGGCGCAGATCCAATGTGGGAGCGAGCCTGCTCGCGAATGCGACAGCCGCTACAGCACAAATGTCAGATCAAGCCGCGCGCAATGAAATAAACCCATAAGTCTGCGCCGGTTCAGTCACCACCAGCCCACCCGCAGCCAGCACCTGTCCGGCCACGTCATCGCCGGACAAATGAAACAGCCATTCACTGGTTTGCGCCGCTAGCGGTTGCGCGCTCACTTGGTCGATCACTGCCGCAAAGGCATCCATGTTCGGCAAGTACGCGGTGAACCCGTCACCCTTGAGCGCCGTGGTGCGAATTCCCAGGGTTGCGCAGATCGCATCCTTGAGTCTGATGTCGTCCCGATCCGCCTGACGTGAACGCTGAATCAACTCAACCAGTTCCCGATCAACCAACTCGCCCCCCACAATCAGCTCCGGTCCCTGTTCCCAGGACTCCGGTGGGCAATCCTTGGCAGCAGGATTGAGCGGGATGTGCGGATTGATTTCCGCCGGGTAAATCCGGCACACCAGCGGGCGACGCTCGTAGATCCGGCAGCGCTTTTCGTCGTCAAGATTCCGGCAGGGGCCGACGTTGTAGGCGGCAAAGGTGATCGCCACGTGAGCATCAGTAGTGCCACTGCGGACCACCGCCGAACGGCGCTCGGCATGTTCGCGCTGTTGCGCTGGCAGCCCCAGGCCATTGCCGAGAAAAGCCTCGGCCAGCACGATCACCTGACCGCCATCCGCCGCCCACATGCGGGCTTCGGCGAGCGTCAGCGGGACATGGTGATCGGTGCAGCATTTGCCGCAACCTACGCAGGAAAACGTCGTATTCATTGAGCGATCTGTCTTCAATCAGGGTGTGAAACGGTGGCGGAAAACCACCGCACAGGGCCGGGTCGAAGCAAGTTGTGCGCCATTCACTGAGGTTTGGCGGTCGGGCGAATCGAATCCCACTCGGTGACGTACGCGGTTTTCGACTGTTTGTTGTACAGGCACAGCTCGCTGCCTTGCTGGCCTTTCATGTGTTTTTGCGGGTATTGGCCTTGCAGCAGAACGGCGGTGTAACCGACGCGGTCGTCGAATTGCGCCGGTGTGCCGACCGGTTTGACGTTTTTCAGACCGCTGGCCTTGGTGCAGCTGGCGAGGACGGTCTTGTCATAGGCAGCCCAGGCGTCGGGGCTGGAGGCATGGGCCTGGGAGGCGAGGGCGATGAGGCTGAGCAGCGCCAGGGTGATGGCTTTCATGGTTGGGGCATCCTTGGTTATGGCCAAGGTTGGAGTCTGTCGGATAGCGGAAGTTGCCAGTGCTGCCCTTCGCGAGCAGGCTCGCTCCCACAGTTTGAAATGCAATCCACCTGTGGGAGCGAGCCTGCTCGCGAAAGCGGTAGATCAGTCGGGCACAGGCTCGCGCCGAACCACAACCATCCCGGCATTTTCATACAACCGCCGCGCCCGCAGGTTGTCCTCCAGAACCCGCAAATCGACAAACCCCTCGCGCCGCTGTTGAAAGACGCTGAAGGCATGCAGCAACAACGCGCGTCCAAGCCCCCGGCCCTGCATTCGCGGGTGCACCACCAGATTCTTGATATACGCACTGGTCCAGCACTGCGCCACGCCCACCACACCCTCGGCATCGCAGGCGACGAAACACAGCGCTGGATCGTATTCAGGGTCGCTGGCAAAGCGCCGCTGCCAATCGTCCAGTGACGGCACTCGACCGCCACCTTCCAGATGTCCGAGGTACATCAACTGATGCACCGCCGGCGCCAGCTCCTCGCGGTAGACGGACAGCTCAATCCCGTCCGGCCGCTGAGCATCCGGCAGAGGTCCACTCAAGTCGCGGCGCAGCAGAAAGCAAAACGTCTCGGCCAAGACTCAATGCCCGTTGGCCGCGACGTGCTTGGCGGCTTCGATCAGGCGTTGGGTCAGCTCCGGCGAGGAGAACTTGGTCAGCACCGCATTGGCACCGGCCAGTCGGGCCTTTTCACTGTTCATCGCGCTGTCGAGGGAGGTGTGCAGCAAGACGTACAAGTGCGCAAAGTCCGGGGTTTCACGCAGGGTGCGGGTAAAGGCATAGCCGTCCATTTCCGACATTTCGATGTCGGAGACGATCAGATTGATCTGCTGCGCGGTGCCTTGCAGGTCGAGCAGGCAGTCGATGGCTTCCTTGGCACTGCGCGCGGTGTGGCATTGCAGGCCGAGGTTGCGCAGGGTGTGCACCGATTGCTGCAGGGCCACCTGGCTGTCATCGACCACCAGAATGCGCGCGTTGCCGAGCACTTCAGCGTCTTCCATGGTCAGGTCGGTCGGCGCCATTTCGATCTGCGCCGGGGCGATGCTGTGGATGACTTTTTCGATATCCAGCACCTGTACCAGCGTGCCGTCCACCGAGGTCACGCCGGTGATGTAGGCGCGCGAGCCGCCGGAGCCGAACGGTGGTGGCTTGATGTCTGTAGTCAGGCAATGGACGATCTTGCTCACCGCCTGCACATGCAGACCCTGCTTGGAACGGCTGACATCGGTGACGATCAGGCAGCCACCGTTGGGATCTTCCAGCGGCCGCTCGCCGATCGCGCGGCTGAGATCGATCACCGACAGCGATGCACCGCGCAGCGAGGCGATGCCTTTGACGTGCGGGTGCGACTCCGGCAGCTTGGTCAGCGGCGGGCAGGGAATGATTTCACTGACTTTCAGCAGGTTGATCGCCATCAGCTTGCCGCTGCGCAAGGTAAACAGCAGAAGCGAAAGTGAATCTGCGCGGGCTTTGGTGGAGGACATAAGAACCTTCTGTGGGGCGAGAGTGGAAATCGCCAGAAACCTTTGATGCCGTGTTATCGGCGTCAGAAGGTGGGGCTTTAGCTCAGTTGTCGGCTGGACAAAAAACATCTGTGGCGAGGGGATTCATCCCCGTTGGGTCGCGTAGCGGGCGCAAAAGACGGGACTGCTGCGCCGTCCAACGGGGATAAATCCCCTCGCCACAGGTCACCAAGCAAGCTACATGGCGTGGTTATTTCATGCCCAAGCGCTTGGCCATCCGCCCCAGATTCGCCCGATCCACCCCCAACTCCCGCGCCGCACTCGCCCAGTTATCCTGATGACGCTCCAGCGCTGCACTGATCAGGCGCCGCTGAAACTCATCGGTGGCAGTGCGCAGATCCCCGCTGATCATCGGCAGTACATTGGTCAAGTCGGTACTGGCAGGCGCAACCACGTTATCCACAACCTCACGGGGCAAATCCAGATCCGCCGCGCTCAAACTCAGAATTTTCGGCCGCACTTTGCAGTTACCCAGCGCCTTCAGCGCACTGCGTCCGATCAAATGCTCCAGCTCTCGGACATTGCCCGGCCAGGTGTAGGCCAGCAGTGCTTCCTGAGCATCACTGTTCAAGCGCAGGCTATTGAGGCCCATGCGCGAGCGGTTCTGCTCGAGAAAGAAGCCACTGAGCAGCAACACGTCGCGCCCGCGATCGCGCAGGGCCGGCACCCGCAGCGGATACACGCTCAAGCGGTGATAAAAGTCGGCGCGGTAGCGACCGCTGCGCACTTCCTCGGCCAGATCGCGATTGGTCGCTGCAATCAGACGCACATCGACCTGATGCTCCTTGTCCGAACCCAGGCGCTGCAACTGACCGCTCTGCAATACGCGCAGCAACTTGGCCTGGACTGTCAGCGACAGCTCGCCGACTTCATCAAGAAACAGCGTGCCGCCATTGGCCAGTTCGAACTTGCCACGCCGGTCGCTGGTGGCGCCGGTGAAGGCGCCGCGCACGTGGCCGAACAGTTCGCTTTCCACCAGCGTGTCGGGGAGGGCGGCGCAGTTGAGGCTGATGATCGGTTTGTCGGCGCGCGCGGAGGCGGCGTGGATCGCTTGGGCTACCAGCTCTTTGCCGACCCCGGTTTCGCCGGTGATCAGAACAGTCAGATCACTGCCACCGACCAGATTGATTTCTTCCACCAAGCGTTTGTGCGCTTTGCTCTGGCCGATCATTTCGCGGTGCTGCTGACCGCTGGCCTGACGGTAGACCTCGGCGCGCTGATGCTCGTCTTCGGCGCGGGTGGCCAGACGTTCGATGCGTTCGGCCGCATTGACCGTGGCCGAGGCGAGGCTGGCGAAGGCTTGCAGTGCGTCGAGTTCGATCGGCTCGAAACGCTCCGGGTCCAGCGCGTCGAGCGTGATAAGGCCCCAGAGTTTTTCATCGACGAATAAAGGACAGCCGAGGCAGTCGTGAACTTCAAGATGATCGTCGAGGCCATCGACCAAACCGTCATAAGGATCGGGCAAGTCGCTGTCGGCGGCGAAGCGCGTCGGCCCGGCGCCGGCCAGCAGGATTTCGAAACGCGGATGCTCGCTGACCTTGAAGCGGCGGCCGAGGGTGTCGGTGCTCAAACCGTCCACCGCCAGCGGCACCAATGATTCGCCATCCAGACGCAACAACGCGGCGGCATCGCAGGGCAACAAGGCGCGCATGGCCTCGAGGAGGCGCCGGTAGCGCTCACCTTCGGGCAGTTCGCGGGAGAGGTCGGCGACCAGAGGCAGCAGGGCGGTAAGCAAGGATTTAGCGGTCATGATTTTTTGTAGTCAAAGAGACAAGGTGTAGTCGCGAGGACTATACGTTCATTTGTGTCGAAATGACTATGAAGGTTTCAAGCTGTTGAATTAAAAGGATTAATTAGTTGGCACGAAAGCTGATATCCCTAATGCAATCTTTCAAGAAAGCGCAGGAGTCACCTTATGCTTAGCGTCCAGGATCGTGCCATCATCAAATCCACTGTGCCTCTGCTGGAAAGCGGCGGCGAGGCGTTGATCACACATTTCTACCGCATGATGCTCTCCGAATACCCGCAGGTGCGGCCACTTTTCAACCAGGCGCATCAGGCCAGTGGCGATCAGCCGCGTGCCTTGGCCAACGGCGTGCTGATGTACGCCCGGCACATCGATCAGCTCGACCAGTTGGGCGATCTGGTGGCGAAGATCATCAACAAACACGTCGCCCTGCAAATTCTGCCAGAGCATTACCCGATCGTCGGTACCTGCCTGCTGCGCGCCATTTCCGAAGTGCTCGGCGAAGAGATCGCCACACCAGAGGTGATGAGTGCCTGGGGCGCTGCGTACGGGCAACTGGCCGACATCCTTATCGGCGCCGAAACCGCGATCTATGACCAGAAGGAACACGCTGTCGGCGGCTGGCGCGGTGCGCGGGAATTCATCGTCGCAGCGAAGGTGCAGGAGAGCGCCGAAATCACCTCGTTCTACTTCGAACCGGCAGACAAAGGGCCGATTCTTGCGGCCGAACCGGGTCAGTACATCGGCATGAAGCTGATCCTCGACGGCGAAGAAATCCGTCGCAACTATTCGCTCTCGGCACTGGCCAATAACGGTCAGTACCGCATCAGCGTCAAGCGTGAACCGAATGGTCGCGCGTCCAACTATCTGCATGATCAACTGCACGTCGGCGCGAGCATCCAACTGTTCCCGCCGTCGGGCGAATTCACCCTGGCGGCCAGCGACAAGCCGCTGGTGCTGATCAGCGGCGGCGTCGGCATCACTCCGACGCTGGCGATGCTGGAAGCAGCGCTGGCCACCGAGCGTCCGGTGCACTTTATCCACTGCGCGCGCAATGGCAGTGTCCACGCGTTCCGCGACTGGGTCGATGGGCTGGCGGCGCGTCATCCGCAGCTCAAGCGCTTCTATTGCTACGCCGAAGAAGATGGTGTCAGCCCGGCGGCGGACAAGGTTGGCCTGCTCAACGAAGAACTGCTCGGCCAGTGGCTGCCGGCGCAGCGTGATGTCGATGCTTACTTCTTGGGACCGAAAGGGTTCATGGGCGCGATCAAACGGCACCTGAAAGCGTTGGGCGTGCCGGAGAAGCAGAGCCGTTACGAGTTCTTCGGCCCGGCTGCTGCTCTGGAGTGATCCGAGACCGCCTTGTCTCGTTCGCGAGCAGGCTCGCTCCCAGCGGATTTGCGTTCGACGCAGATCCATTGTGGGAGCGAGCCTGCTCGCGAATCTTCTGCGCGCCGCAAAAGCCATGTTGGTTAATCATTCCTTAACCGCTCTATCGTTTATTGCCCCGGTGTAGACTTGCGACAATTTCAGCCGCCGGCCGGCTGGACCATGGACTTACAAAGGAAAGGCAATGAGCGAGGAAACGATGCGGTTGGGGCGTGAGCGGCGCTATCTGGTGTTGCTGGGGATCATCTGCCTGGCGTTGATCGGCGGCGCACTTTACATGCAGGTCGTGCTCGGCGAAGCACCTTGCCCGCTTTGCATCCTGCAGCGCTATGCACTGTTGCTGATTGCACTGTTCGCCTTCATTGGCGCGGGCATGCGCAGCCGTCGCAGCATCACTGTGTTCGAGACGCTGGTAGTGATCTGTGCGATCGCCGGGGCCGGTGTGGCCGGGCATCACGTCTATACACAGTTCTATACGGCGGTGAGCTGTGGCGTCGATGTGCTGCAGCCGATTGTCGATGATCTGCCGCTGGCAAAGATTTTCCCGCTGGGCTTCCAGGTTGACGGTTTCTGCTCGACGCCGTATCCGCCGATCCTCGGTCTGTCGCTGGCGCAATGGGCGCTGGTGGCGTTCGTGCTGGTGGTGATTCTGGTGCCTCTGCTGACTTCGCGTAATCGAAAAGCGCTGCGCTGAGTCAACTTCTCGGCACAGCTGCCGATAAACAAAACGCCCCGATTTTCGTTGATGAAAATCGGGGCGTTTTGCATTTCAGAGCGTTTGTGAAAACACCGTGACGAACGGCAATGAAGCGTGCGGCAAATGTGCGACATGTTGTCACACAGGGGCTGTCGCAGTGGCTCGGGATGCGGCGGATTGGCCGCCTGTTACATAAAAACATTGGCCAGTTTTAGTGTTTTCGGGCTTGAGCACGGACGTACCAGAGCAGGCAGTTTTAACAGGCGCCGGCAGATGGACGAAGCCCTTGGAACATCGGGCTTTGCGCCGCTCCAGCGTTTGTAGATCGGGTGCAGAGCTGTCTGATTTGACGCGGTTTCGCTGGCAGATTTTGCCGCTTTTATTGAGAAACGCTTTCGATAACTTGCGCAACTTTTGCAAAAATGGCGATGGATTGTTGCTCTGAGTGATAAAAATTATTTCGGGATAAGACATGGTGTATAGGGCGCTACCTATCTACAATCGCCCGCACTGAATTCCCGACGCTGTTCAGCCTTTATCAAGGAACTGATCAGGAGGTCGGGTGTCGAGCGAGCCGCGAGGCTTTCGAGACACCCTGGTGTCGGTGCCTTTCCAATTTTCCGCACCAAATGGAATTGGTCTGTAACAAGGCCTTTGACCACGAATTCGAATAAGAACTGAACGCTGTCCCAAGGTTTTGTCGAGCGTGAGACGCGCGACGGGCGGCCCTTATTCAATCCAAAGAAAATGCCAACCCTTGGCAGGGTGAAGTGTTGGCGATCAAAACCCAACTGCATTGCGCAAGCTGCTTTAGAGGTCGTGAGATGAGTAAAAACAGGTACCCCAGATTACTAGGCCTAGTGCCGCTGCTCGGCACGTTGTTGCTGGGAGGCTGCAACATGACCTTGCTCAATCCAACGGGCCAGGTCGGCCTGGAACAGCGCAACCTGATCATCACCGCCACGCTGCTGATGCTGTTGGTCGTCGTGCCGGTCATCGTCATGACCTTCCTGTTTGCCTGGAAGTACCGCGCTTCGAACAAGAACGCCGTCTACACGCCGAAGTGGTCGCACTCGACCAAGATCGAAGTGGCCGTATGGACCATCCCGGTGCTGATCATCATCGCCCTGGGCTACATCACTTACATCTCGACTCACGAGCTGGACCCGTATCGTCCGATCGAGTCTGACGTCAAGCCGGTGACCATCGAAGTCGTCGCGCTGGACTGGAAGTGGCTGTTCATCTACCCGGAACAAGGCATTGCCACGGTCAACAAGATCGTGTTCCCGGCGCACACGCCAATCAACTTCAAGATCACCTCCGACGCCGTGATGAACTCGTTCTTCATCCCGGGCCTGGGCGGCCAGATCTACGCGATGGCGGGCATGCAGACCAAGCTGCACCTGATCGCTGACCGCAACGCTGAAATGGACGGTATCTCCGCCAACTACAGCGGTGCCGGTTTCACCGGTATGAAATTCAAGGCTATCTCCACCACTCAGGAAGATTTCGACGCCTGGGTAAGTGAAGTCAAGAAGTCGCCTAAACAGCTTGATCAGGCTGAATACGCGGCCCTGGCCAAACCGAGCCAGAACAACCCAGTCGAACTCTACTCGTCGGTCACGCCGAACCAGTTCCAGATCATCGTCGACAAGTACGAAGGTATGAAGCCGGGCAAGCCGCTGAAGCACGAGAAGAAAGAGAAAGAAGTGGCGGCCACGGATATTGACGCGGGTTCGCATTCAGCTGCCGGGGCAGAGGAGTAAACGATGTTTGGTAAATTAAGTTGGGAAGCAGTCCCATTCCACGAGCCGATCGTGATGGTGACCATCGCCATGATCGCCCTCGGTGGTCTGGCGCTGTTCGCTGCGATCACTTACTTCAAGAAGTGGACGTACCTGTGGACCGAGTGGCTGACTTCGGTCGACCACAAGAAAATCGGCGTGATGTACATCATCGTCGCCATGGTCATGCTGCTGCGCGGCTTTGCCGACGCGATCATGATGCGTACCCAGCTGGCCATGGCCACCGAGGGTTCGCCTGGCTACCTGCCACCTGAACACTATGACCAGATCTTCACCGCTCACGGTGTGATCATGATCATCTTCATGGCGATGCCATTCTTCACCGGCCTGATGAACCTTGCAGTGCCGCTGCAGATCGGCGCGCGTGACGTTGCGTTCCCGTTCCTGAACTCCCTGAGCTTCTGGCTGCTGGTGTCCGGCGTTGTGCTGATCAACCTGTCGCTGGGCGTCGGCGAGTTCGCCAAGACCGGTTGGGTTGCGTATCCGCCGCTGTCGGGTCTGCAATACAGTCCTGGCGTGGGTATGGATTACTACATCTGGGCGCTACAGCTATCCGGATTGGGTACGACGTTAACCGGGGTCAACTTCCTCGCGACCGTACTGAAAATGCGTACCCCTGGCATGAAACTGATGGACATGCCGATCTTCACCTGGACCTGCACCTGGGCAAACGTTCTGATCGTGGCTTCGTTCCCGATCCTGACCGCTACCCTGGCACTGCTGACCCTTGACCGTTACATGGATTTCCACATTTTCACCAATGAACTTGGTGGCAATCCAATGATGTACGTCAACCTGTTCTGGGCCTGGGGCCACCCTGAGGTTTACATCCTGATCCTGCCGGCATTCGGCATCTTCTCGGAAGTGATCTCGGCGTTCACCGGCAAGAAACTGTTCGGCCACCACTCGATGATCTACGCCTCGGGCGCGATCTCGGTACTGGGCTTCATGGTCTGGCTGCACCACTTCTTCACCATGGGTTCGGGTGCGAGCGTCAACGCCTTCTTCGGTCTGGCGACGATGCTGATTTCCATCCCGACGGGTGTGAAGCTGTTCAACTGGCTGTTCACCATCTACCAGGGCCGTCTGCGCTTCACCAGCCAGGTAATGTGGACACTGGGCTTCATGGTGACCTTCGCCATCGGCGGCATGACCGGCGTACTGCTGGCCATCCCGGGTGCTGACTTCGTGCTGCACAACAGCCTGTTCGTGATCGCGCACTTCCACAACGTGATCATCGGCGGTGCGGTATTCGGTTACATCGCTGGCTTCGCGTTCTACTTCCCGAAAGCGTTCGGCTTCAAGCTGCACGAAGGCTGGGGTAAAGCAGCGTTCTGGTTCTGGATCTCGGGCTTCTTCGTCGCGTTCATGCCGCTCTATGCACTGGGCTTCATGGGCATGACCCGTCGTCTGAACGCCACCACCAACCCTGAGTGGGTACCGTACCTGTACGTTGCCATGTTCGGTGCGGTGATGATTGCTGTGGGTATCGCCTGCCAACTGATCCAGCTGTACGTCAGTGTGCGCGACCGCAACAAGCCAGAGAACGTTTGCGATCACGGTGACCCGTGGAATGCACACACCCTGGAATGGTCGACCTCGTCGCCACCACCGTTCTACAACTTCGCTGTGCTGCCTAAGGCTGACTGCATCGACCCGTTCACCGAAGCCAAGGAAAACGGTACTGCGTACCAGCGTCCGGCCAAGTACGAGCCGATCCACATGCCGAACAACACCGCCACTGGCGTGGTGATGGGCGCGCTGTTGACCGTCTTCGGTTTCGCGATGATCTGGCACATCTGGTGGCTGGCGATCGCGAGCCTGGTGGGCACCGTCGTTTACTTCGTGATCCACGCTGCACGTGACGACCAGGGCTATATGGTTCCGGTTGAAACGATCGAGCGTATCGAAGCCGAGCAGCACAAGCGTCTGGTCGCGGCAGGGAAAATCCCGGCCAATGCCACCCGTGTTGAAACCTCGTTGGAACAGGCTTAAACCATGTCGAACTTAGTGACCAATGTTGGACACGCCCATGGTGACCATGGGCACGATGACCATCACCACGACTCGGGCGAGATGACCGTATACGGTTTCTGGCTCTACCTGATGACCGACTGCATTCTGTTTGCGTCGATCTTCGCGGTGTACGCAGTACTGGTAAACAACGTTGCCGGTGGCCCGTCGGGCCACGACATCTTCGAACTGCCTTACGTGCTGGGCGAAACCGCTCTGCTGTTGTTCAGTTCGATCACCTACGGCTTCGCCATGCTGGCGTTGTACAAGGGCAAGAAGCAGGCGGTCCTGGGCTGGTTGTTCATGACCTTCCTGCTCGGCGCGGGCTTCATCGCCATGGAGATCAACGAGTTCCACCTGCTGATCTCCGAGGGCTTCGGTCCTAGCCGTTCGGGCTTCCTGTCGGCGTTCTTCACCCTGGTCGGTACCCACGGTCTGCACGTTTCGGCCGGTCTGATCTGGATGGGCATCATGATGTATCAGGTCAACAAGCATGGCCTGACGTCGACCAACAAGACCCGTCTGAGCTGCCTGAGCCTGTTCTGGCACTTCCTGGACGTGGTCTGGATCTGCGTCTTCACCGTTGTTTACCTGATGGGGACTCTGTAATGGCTAATGCACACTCCCATGACAGCCACGATGCTGGCCACGGCAGCGTCAAGTCGTACGCCATCGGCTTCATCCTGTCGGTAATCCTGACCGTCATTCCGTTCGGTCTGGTGATGTACCCGACCCTGCCGAAGTCGACGACGCTGGCAATCGTTCTGCTGTTCGCAGTGATCCAGGTGATCGTTCACCTGTATTACTTCCTGCACCTGGACCGTTCCATTGCACAGCGTAACAACGTGATCGCGTTCGTCTTCACGGCGATTGTGATCGTGCTGCTGGTTGGCCTGTCGCTGTGGATCATGTTCAGCATCCACACGTACATGATGGCGAAGTGAGGTAGACCCGATGTCGCTCAAGCACTTTATCCAAATCACCAAACCGGGGATCATTTTCGGTAACGTGCTTTCTGTGGCAGGCGGGTTCTTCCTGGCCTCGAAAGGGCATGTCGATCTGGCGGTGTTTCTGGCCGCCATGATCGGTACTTCCCTGGTCGTGGCCTCCGGTTGCGTGTTCAACAACTGCATCGACCGCGACATCGACCTGAAGATGGAACGCACCAAGAACCGTGTGCTGGTCCAGGGCCTCATCTCCCTGAAACTGGCCCTGGTTTACGCGACCATTCTGGGTGTTCTCGGCGTTGCCTTGTTGTACAAGGTGGCCAACCCGTTGGCTGCCTTGTTCGCAGTAATCGGCTTCATCATCTACGTCGGCTTCTACAGCCTGTACCTCAAGCGCAAGTCGGTTCACGGCACGCTGGTGGGCAGTCTGTCGGGCGCCATGCCGCCAGTGATCGGTTACGTTGCCGTGACCAACAGCTTCGACATGGCCGCACTGACCCTGCTGGTGATGTTCAGCCTGTGGCAGATGCCGCATTCCTACGCCATCGCGATTTTCCGTTTCAATGATTACCTGGCCGCATCGATTCCGGTGCTGCCAGTGAAACGCGGCATCCAAGTGGCGAAGAAGCACATCCTGCTCTACATCCTGGCGTTCCTCGTGGCGACCTTGATGCTGACCTTCAGCGGCTACGCCGGCATGAGCTACCTCGCCGTCGCCGCCGCCATGGGCATGTACTGGCTGTACATGGCCTGGACCGGCTACAAGGCAGTCGATGACACCGTCTGGGCACGCAAGCTGTTCGTGTTCTCGATCTTCACCATCACTGCGTTGAGCGTCATGATGTCCCTGGACTTCAAGGTGCCGACAGAGCTGTTGCTGACGTACGCACCGTAAGGTTTGCAAGCTTCAGGAAAAACCCCGCACGTTGAGAGATGTGCGGGGTTTTTTGTTTATTCGAGCAGCGATTTGTTGATAGGCTGTCTATAGTCAAGCTGCTTATAGTTTGGCTATGCGAACAATCTTTTTTGAAACAACGATATTTACCAAAAGCGTTGGCCGTTATCTGACGGACGACGAATATCGAACATTGCAGAACTACCTTCAGAGCAATCCGCTTGCGGGCGATGTAATGCCTCGAACGGGTGGCTTCCGTAAGCTGCGCTGGGCTGATTCTCGCCGTAGCAAGGGAAGACGGGGCGGCTTGCGGGTTCTCTACTATTGGCTTATGAATGATGGTCAGTTCTGGATGTTCGCCATTTACGACAAAGATGAGCTTGAGAAGCTGACTGCCGAGCAAGAGAGGGCACTCAGGACAGCCATTGATAAAGAGTTGAAAAAACGAGGTACCCCATGAAAAAACGCGACCTGTTTGCAGAGTTAATGCAGGGCGTTGATGAGATGGCGGCTCAACGCGAGGGCAAGATCACACTGCGCAATACAGTGCTTGAGGACAAGCCTGTACCTGAAGTGGGCGCACAGGAAATTGTGGCTCTTCGAGAAAAACTGCATATGTCTCAAGCTGTTTTTGCCAGTCGAATCAGGACAAGTCCAAACACCCTTCGAAATTGGGAGCAGGAAAAGTCGAAGCCCAATGCTCAAGCAGCCTTATTGATACGACTGGTTGAAAAATTTCCAGATATGGTTGAGCGCTTGAACACTGTTTGAGCGCCGCTGAAGACCAGCTTGTGGTCCGGGGCATCCGAAAGGTTTAGGGCTTTTTGTTCCATCTACGCTGGTTGCACAACTTAGGCAAACGCCATAGATTTGGATCCAACCCCGACAGTAGTAGCTCCAAGCCATCCCCCGGTGCTCGACTGTCTCAACCCGTGCATTGATCAAAAGGCTGGGCGCAATGACCGAACGGATGACCTGCGATGAGCGTTTTATCGCCTTGGCCGAAGAACTCAACTATGACATCTATGGCGAGAACACCGCCGGTGGCAATTACGCGCCGCTGATCCGTCATCACGACGAGCTCTACATCAGCGGCATGGTGCCGCGGGTCAATGGCAAGATTCTGTATCCCGGTCGCGTGGGGCTGGAATTGAACCTCAAGGATGCGCAAGCCGCGGCGAGCATCAGCGCCATGCGTTGCCTGGCGCTGATTGTCGATGCGGTGGGTTCGCTGGACAAGATTCGTGCGTTGTTGCGTGTCACGGTGTATGTGAAGTCGACTGCTGACTTTGTGGACCTGAGCGAAGTGGCCAACGGCGCTTCGGATGTGTTCAGCCATGTGCTGGGCGATGCCGGACGGCATACGCGCACGACCATCGGCGTGTATCAGTTGCCGAAGAATGCGGCGATTGAAGTGGACATGATTGCGGCGTTGCATCCTTCGGCTTGAGGGGGGGTAGCGGTTTGCCCTCACCCTAACCCTCTCCCGGAGGGAGAGGGGACTGACTGAGGGGCTTTCAAGATATACGCCGACCTGAAATACCGAGCCGAACTCAGGTTTGAAAATCACACAAGTCGGCTCCCTCTCCCTCGGGAGAGGGCTGGGGTGAGGGGCGACGATTTTCGCCTCCTCACGAATCACAAGCCGGACAACAAAAAGCCCCGCCTGAATCTCAGCGCGGGGCTTTTTTGCAAGTGCTTGGCAGATTACTGCGCCGCGATGCTGTACCCGTCAAACGCCGTCTGCTGCTGCAGCGCGGTGATGATGTTCTTGCGGTTCACCGCCTGTTCGGTACCGGCGTTATCGACGAAGGTTTCGCTTTCCAGCTCGGCTTCATCGCCTTCACCCACGAAGGTGAAACCGAGGAATTCCAGTGCCTCACGATCTACGTTCAGACGCGAACGCGGGGTGCGCATTGGCAGGGTCACGCTGGCGCCGTCCTTGCTGATGGTGAAGATTTCCACTTCTTTCTTCTTCGCAGCTTTGCTCTTGCCGCCGCTCGGATTGCTGATCGCCTGATGGGTCTGATTCAGCACCTTCAGCGCCAGGCCATAGACGATTTCCTGGAATGCCGGATCGTCCTTGAAGCTGGACAGAATGCGTCCGATCGAGAACTTGCTGCTCAGGTCTTCCAGCGCGGCAATATCGGCTGCCTCAGCGTCTTTCAGGCGCTTGAGTTCGCCCATCAGCTCGTACGCCTTGTCGTCATCAAAACTGTCATGCGCCTGACGGATCGCCGCACGCAATTCGCGGATCTGGTCGCTTTCGCGGGTCGACTGGAACGCGTCGAGGACCATCTCGCTGATGATTTTGGCTTGAGGCAGGTGTTGTGAAAGATTGATGGAGTTTTCGTATTCCGCTTTGGACGACTGGGTGACTACGGATTCAGCGGTGTTGAAATCGGACATTGAAATTTCACTACTTTTTAACTTGAGTTGAGGCGAGAAAGCACGAGGTCTTTTTCAGGCCGACTAATTTAGGGGAGCGGGGCGGCGTTGTCACGGAGCAACGGTCTGGTGGTCGGGATTTTTCCCGGCGTGCGTTATTTTCCGGGCATGGCGTCAGCGGGTTTCCCCCACGTACGCATCGCAAACTCGACAAAGCGTCTCAGCTTCGGCAGTCGATAGCGATCCTGCGCATACAACAGATGCATCGGCCTGCTCGGCGGTTGGTAGTCCGTCATTACCCTGACCAGTTTGCCGTCGCGCAGATCCTGTTCCACCAGCGCGTCGGGCAGCATCATGATGCCCATGCCGTTGCGCGCTGCCTGGTGCAAACCGGCGGAGCTGTTGATCAACATCGGCCCGCTGACGTCGACGAGGACTTCACCTTCCGGGCCGCTCAGACGCCAGCGTTTTTCCACCGATTGCCAGTCATCCCCAGCCGGGTAGGCGAAGGACAGGCAATCGTGTTGCTGCAAATCCTGTGGCGTGTGCGGCATGCCGCGCCGCGCGATGTAATCAGGGGAGGCGCAGACCGTCAGGGTGTAGTCGATCAAGGGCCGGGCGATCAGGTTGGATTGGTCGAAATTGCCCAGGCGGAATGCGACATCGAGGCCGTTCTCCAGCAGATCCGGACGGCTGTTGGTCAGCACCACGTCGAGTTTCACTTGCGGATACAGCAAGGAATATTCGCTGAGAGCCGGGGTCAGTCGTTCGACGCCGAAGGTCAGCGGCGCGGTGATACGCAGCAAACCGCGCGGCTCGTCCGACGCTTGTTCGGCAAGGCGTTCGGAGTCGGCCACCAAGCCAAGCACTTCCAGGCAGCGTTGATAATAGATGCTGCCGAATTCGGTCAGGCGCTGGCGGCGCGTGGTGCGTTGCAGCAGTTGCACGCCGAGCCGTTGCTCCAGCGCGCGCAGATGATTGCCCACCATTGTCGTCGACATTTCGCACTTCGCCGCGGCGGCCGTCATGCTCCCGGTTTCGACCACTTTGACGTAGACGCTCATCGACTGAAACAAATCCATTATCAAGCTCGGCTTTTAAATGATTGAAGTTTTTCCGGGTTTATCCAGCTCAGGTGGCTAACCATACTGCAAAAACACCGACCTGCAATGGAGTTTCACGTCATGACCGCCGCCCTGATGAACACCTACCAACCACTGGCCCTGAGTTTCACCAAGGGCCTGGGCACGCGCCTGTGGGATCAGGCGGGGCGCGAGTATCTGGATGCCGTTGCTGGTGTGGCAGTGACCAACGTCGGCCACTCGCATCCGCGTATCGTCTCGGCGATCAGCGAGCAAGCGGGGCTGCTGCTGCACACCTCAAACCTGTACAGCATCGACTGGCAGCAACAACTGGCCAAACGGCTGGCGGTGTTGTCGGGCATGCAGCGCGCGTTCTTCAACAACTCCGGCGCCGAAGCGAACGAAACGGCGCTGAAACTGGCGCGTCTGTACGGCTGGCGTAAAGGCATCGAAGAGCCGCTGGTGGTGGTCATGGCCAACGCGTTTCATGGCCGCACCCTCGGCACGCTGTCCGCCAGCGATGGCCCGGCGGTGCGGCTTGGCTTCAACGAACTGCCGGGGGACTTCGTCAAAGTGCCGTTCGGCGATCTCGCCGCGCTGGAGCAAATACAGCGCAAACACGGCGCGCGCATCGTGGCGATTCTGGTCGAGCCGATTCAGGGCGAAAGCGGCGTACAAGTCGCACCGCCGGGTTATCTCAAGGCCCTGCGCGACCTGTGCAATCGCCACGCGTGGCTGCTGATGCTCGATGAAATCCAGACCGGCATCGGCCGCACCGGGCAGTGGTTCGCCTTTCAGCACGAAGGCATCGTGCCCGATGTCATGACCCTGGCCAAAGGCTTGGGCAATGGCGTGCCGATCGGCGCCTGCCTGGCCCGTGGCCGCGCGGCCGACCTGTTCACCCCGGGCAGCCATGGCAGCACTTTCGGCGGCAATCCACTGGCCTGCCGGGTCGGCTGCACGGTGCTGGACATCATCGAAGAACAAGGCCTGCTGGCGAATGCGCGGGTGCAGGGCGCACGGCTGCTGGAACGCTTGCGCGCCGAATTGGCAGACAACCCGAACGTGCTGGCAATCCGGGGGCAGGGCCTCATGATCGGTATCGAACTGAAACAACCGGTGCGCGACCTGACGCTGATCGCTGCGCGGGATCACGGCTTGTTGATCAACGTGACTCGTGGCAAGACCATCAGGTTGCTCCCGCCGCTGACGATTGATGAGCGCGAGGTGGGGATGATTGTCAGAGGGGTTGGGCGGGCTCTGGCCGCACATTGATTGGTCTGCGCAAAACCCTGTGGGAGCGAGCCTGCTCGCGAAAGCGGTCGACTATTCACAGTAGATGTCGACTGAAATTGCGCCTTCGCGAGCAGGCTCGCTCCCACAGATCAGCGCATGGCTTTAGTCCGGCACATCTTTAAACTCCGGCGCCAGCATCCTCGTCTTCTCCGCCCCATTCGAGTTGTGCTGAACAATCTCGCTCGGCTGCCCCTGTTCATTGAAAAACACCTGTCCGATCCCCGCCGAATTCCACAACCGTTCCCCGGCCTCGGCATGTTCCGGCGTATACGGGACGATGCGCATCAGGCGGCGTTTGGTGAACCAGTTCAATGGCGAGCGCGGTGAGTAGAGCCAGCGGTTGAGGCGGTCGAACCATTCCAGCAGCGTTGGTGGGAATTCGTTCTTGATGCCGCTGCTGGTGATCTGCCAGATCCGTGGGCCGGCCTTGCGGTGGCGGATCAGGACTTCGTAGACGAAGGAATAATGCACATCGCCGGACAGCACCACGTAGTTCCCCGGTGTGCGCGAGTGTCGGAAAATGTTCAGGATCACCTGCGCCGCGCCGCGATGGGCCATCCAGTTTTCCGCGTCGACCAGCAGCGGATAACCGCACCAGCTGAACACTTTCTGCACGGTTTCAATCAGCTTCACGCCAAAGATCGGCGCCGGCGACACGATGATTGCCGAAGGGTGATCGAGCAGTTCCTGTTGCAGTTCGCTCAAGGCTTCCCAGTCGAGCAGGCCCGACGGTTGCTTGAGGGCCATCTCGCTGCGCCAGCGCCGGGTGCGCGTATCTATCACCACCAGTGCCGGACTGCTCGGCAACACAAAATGCCACTGCTGAAAACGCAGCAACTGATCAATCAGATCGTCCTGCACCGGCATGTCCAGATAGCCGTCGTCACCGCTGGCGCTCAGTTGCGCGGTCTGCTCCAGCATTCCTTTGAAAGCGTCCGGATTGTTGCCCCAGCCCTGACACAACAGATAAGCAATCAGCGCGTTGCCGATGATGCGTTTGGAGAACGGATGGCCGTAGGCGGTTTCCTCCCACTGCGCAGAAAGATTCCAGTCATCGGTGATGTCGTGGTCATCGAAAATCATCAGGCTCGGCAGATGCGCCAGCACCCGCGCGACGTTGCCCAGGCCCGTCTTGAAGGCATCGATGCGCGTCTGCTCGAGGTGGTAGCGCTTGCGGCGTTCCGGCGTCAGCGTCGGCGCGTTCGGATTGATCAGCGACCACGGCGTCGGCGACCACACCAGCATGTACATGGCCATGACTTCGGCGAACGTCACCAGATGGTTGTCGGCACTGCTGCTGGTGAAAATCGGCTTACGCGCGCCACCGAAAAATCGCTCGCGCAAGGTCTCGTTGCTCTCTAGCGCCGGTAACAAATCCGCACGGTGGTAGTAGCTGGCCGGGTGTTGGTAGAGCTTGGCGCTGTCGCTGACCACGGCACCGTCAAGGTGCTCATCGAACAGACCCAGACGCTCGATCAAGCCATGAATCGCCCGCAGCATCGGCCCGGCAACATCGTCGGCATAGACCTGATCACCGCTCATCATCAGCAGCGCCGGGCGCCGTTGCGCATCGGTTTCGTCGGCCAGCAATTGATCGACGCAGAGCAAACCGTCGGTTGCCGGATGATGTGGCTTGCGGCAGGAACCGTGGAGCAATTGATCGATCCGCGAACGCACGACGAGGTTCGCGCAGCTGGCACCAGGGTAAAGCAGATGAGGCGCCCACTCAGCCATACCGATGGCGTCGTCGATCAGCAGGTCGTAAGCGATAAACGTGTCGCAGGGCAGGGCGCTTTCAAGTTGAACGTCTATCAGATGCACGAACGCATGACGGCCTACGGCAATGACCGTGCATTTCTCTGAGTCGAGCGGAATATCTCCTACACCTTGCAGGTGCAAGGTCAGCGACAGTTCACGCGAGCCCACCAGCCACAGCGCCACGCGCGTCGGCTCCAGCCGCCGCAGCAGCGGGCCGGCTAGTACAGGAGGCAGCGAGGTGAGGTCATCAGGTGTTGAAAACATCGAGGGCAAGGTTCAAGGCGCACAGGCCGGCGATGATAGCGCAGCCGGCGCCTTGATCCCTTAAATGAGTCTTAAGAGTCGGCTTTTTGCAGTTTCAGCGCCAGCAAACGCCATTCCCCAGCCGTCGCATCAACCCGTGGCAATTCCTGCACGGAGCAATCGAAACGGTAGGTGATATCGTCGCCATTCATGTTGCGCGCAGTGACGCTGTTGCTGAAGCTGTAGACCTGATCCTTGTAGCGATGACTGACCAGCGCTTTGCTGTCAGCAAAACGCGCCGAAGCGGGATAACGCAGGGTGCTGGTGACAAACGGGCTGCACATGACATACGCGATCATCGACTTGTCGGCCTGTGCGTCGCCGCGCAACTTCTTGTTCAGCGCGGCGAGGGCCATGCGACCCTCGTAGTCGCTTTGATTCAGCACCGTCTGTACCGCCATTGATTTCGGTGCCCGGCTGACGTTATTCGGCAACAGTGCGGAGTCCGGGGGGGAAGGCTTGTCATCCGCTTCGATGGCAGCAAAAACCGGCGCATCTTTCAGTTCGGTGGCGGGCGTGACTGCCTCGGCTTCAGGCAGTACAGAGGTCGACTCGACGACTGGCGTGTTTTGCGCCTGCGCCTCGTGATCGAACGACGAAGGAAACAGCGAAAAGGTGATCGACAACATCACCAGCCCGACAATGAACCCACCCGCCGCGCCAACGATGTTGCCGTAGAAAATGTTCCAGCTGCCGCGGTTCTTCACCACCCAGCGCCACATGAAACCCCAGACAGCGACGAACGCCAGAAAACGCAAAAACTCCATTTGATCCTTTCCTTACCTTTCAACAATCCAAGCGCGGCGCGAGACGATCAGCGAGCCCCAACGATGCGCGGCAAGATAGCAAAATAGACGCGCCGTCCGGCTACGGTTGCGGAAAATAATTCGCCGCCAGAAAAATCAACGTGACCATGCCGGCGGCAACGCCACAGACGCCCGCGAGCAGTTGACGTGCAACCGGATGCGCCGGCTGTCGACGCTTGGCGATCCACAACCACACACCCGCCAGGACGCCCGCGCTGGTCATGAACACCACCAGGCTGTTATGCAGTCCCGGCGCTGCCATGGTGGTGCCGAACAGACCGTCATAAAGCAGTGTGAAGACAATGCCCGCCACCACAGCGCTGCCCGCTCCGGCGAGGTTTGCCAACAACAGATTCCAGTGCCCACGCTGTCGCACCACCCAGAACCACATTGCCGCCATGACCACTAAACACAACACAGCATCCATCGGATCTCTTTCCTTGCCACGAGACAGAGGCGACAACTTGTTCGCCTGTTGAGAGTGGACGGAACGATAGCAAAATAGTAGCGTCGCGCCATGCCTTCTCTGTAATGGACTACCCATGTTTTCCACAACCCGTTTGCTGCAACTGCTCGGCGCTCTCACCCTTGCCGTCTCCATTACCCCAGCCTTCTGCTTCGCGAAAGAACACCCGCAAGCCAGCTGGGATTACTACCTCGCCAATTGCCAGCGGATGCAGGAGACAATCGCCGACGTCCAGAGCGGTCGCGTCTCCGCTGCCTATGCACTAACGTCCGGCCTGCAAGACAGCCTCGCCTCCATGAACGAGCGCCGCCTTAACCTGCTACCGCAACACCTCGACTCCAGCGAGTATGCCCACTGCGAAAACGTCGCGGGCCATGCCGAGGCAACCCTGGCCCAAGGCAAAGCCGAGTTCGCCGCGCAAATGCAACGCGGTGTGGAGGAGGGCCGAATTGCGCACCAGAACTCCCCCGCCTATCAACGCGCCCGTTCCCTCGGCTACAGCGACGTCGGCGACATCTCCTTCCTGAAACTGCACGAAGACACCGACGGCGAAGCCCGTCTGAAAACCATGCTCATCACCGTCGACGAAATCTGCGGCCAATACTTCCGCGCCACGCAATACGTGAAGCCGTATGTGATCTACACAGTGCGACCGTCGGATGGCGGCTGTGGCGAAGTGAAGCGTGTTGCGATAGTTGGCGGAGGGCAGCCAGAGAAGGGCGACTACATTGATCCCAATGGCGAATTTCAATACATGGGCTGGAAAAAACTGGTGGGCGCTGACGGCTTCCCAACAGATATTCGAGTGCTGAAAGCACGTCGCTGACAGGAGAGATACTGGCGTGGCTGTAGCGCGGCATTCAAAGAATGTCGCGCAGATACCCCTTCAGTGCGAGCAGCGGCTGCCCCAGCTGCTCCACCGACCGCGCCTGAGCCAACTCCGCCGACAACTTGCGCAACTCCCGCCCCAACGGCTTCTCGACCCCACCCAAGGCATCCAGCGCCAGGTTCAGGCATTCGTTCATCTTGAACTGAATGGCCTCGACATCGCCGCGTTTCACCAGTAACTCGAAAACGTCTTTCTGATAATCGCCCATGACCATGTCATCGCGCAGGATCGGGCTCAGGCCTTCTTCTTCGTAGGCGAGTTTGAGGGAGAAAAGGGCGACGGTTTCCAGTGAGGTTTCCATGGGGATGTCTGTCAGTGAAGTGAAGGGCTTGAGCCCGATGCGCGAAGTACCAGCGGAAGTCTATTTTGCGGGCGCGATTATACGGGCGGTCATCGCATGCGAGGCAACCAGCAATCGGCCATCTAAACTCTCAAGCTCGCGCAGCATTGACATCCACTTTGATACGACGCTTTGATTACAAAAACTGAACATCAGCGGAGTGACCATCATGGAATACGACATGAAACTGATCGACGACGCCGTCCTTGCTCTCCTGGCTGCCTATAGCTCCGACGACGGCAATGCGTGGAAGGGCTATGACTTCGAAATCATGAACCGCTTGCACGAACAGGGTTTGATCAGTAATCCGGTGAACAGGAACAAGTCGATATGGTTGACGAAGGAAGGGATGGAGCGGGGGCGGGAGATTGCTGGGCTGATGTTTGGGGCTAAGGAATAGGTTGGGCAAGCGTCCGATTCTGGACTTGAGCTGTTGCTCGGCAAAATGACGTCAGTTTTGGCCATGGCTCGCCATAGCGATATGCATACGATTGTCGTCGGTGCGGTTACACGCAGATCTGCAGACGAAACGGTAGCGAGTTACTGGATAAGGAATCGGAGGATTTTTGCATTGGGACATCATCTGAATGAACCACAACTGACTAGGGTCAGAGATGCCTTATCGGAGCCTTTCAATCATTTCCCCACTGATTACGACTACGTCGTTCGTCAGCTCAAGGGCGTTGATCCAGCGGTGCTCTACAAGATTTTTTATTCAGAAGTAGCACCAGTGTGTTTCACAAACATTGCTGCAGTTCTGCCCACTGTATGGACTGGGTTCGACCCTGATTGGCTCAGATCCGAGATAGAGGAGAGGCTCGCGGCGCGACGGCGCAATTGGTTTCGCAGGCAGTACGACAGATTATTGGTGCGTTGGTTGGAGTACAACTATGACTACATGTGGAAGGAGATAGCCTCTAGGCTATGAGGACGGTTGCATGCGGTTTGGTATTCCTCGATGGTAAAAGCCACCTTTTGTTTCACCTATGCGGTGATTCAGGTCGCTTCAAGCTCAATCGTCGGGCGGGGCTTTAGTGGTCGGCATTGCACCAACCACTTTCCACCAGACGAAAAAAAGGCCCTGCTTTCGCAAGACCTTTTTCTCTGTGTTGGTGCCCCGAGGGAGACTCGAACTCCCACTCCTTTCGAAAACGGATTTTGAATCCGCCGCGTCTACCAATTCCGCCATCAGGGCTCAATGGCGGCGAAGTATAGAGAGGTGATTACCGTTGGTCAATCACGTTTCATGGTCAATTTTCGATATTTCCGCTAGACTTTCCGGCCCTGCTAGACGAACCCCATCATGCGCGTTGCTGACTTTACTTTCGAGCTTCCTGATTCGCTGATCGCCCGCCATCCGTTGGCCGAGCGTCGCGGTAGTCGCCTGCTGACCCTTGATGGGCCGAGCGGCGCCCTGGCACACCGTCAATTCACTGATTTGCTTGAGCATTTGCGCCCGGGCGATTTGATGGTGTTCAACAATACCCGGGTGATTCCGGCGCGGCTGTTCGGGCAGAAAGCGTCCGGCGGCAAGCTGGAAATTCTCATCGAGCGCGTGCTCGATGCGCACCGTGTGCTGGCCCATGTGCGCTCCAGCAAGTCGCCGAAACCGGGTTCGAAGATCCTTATCGACGGCGGTGGCGAAGCCGAGATGCTCGCGCGTCATGATGCGCTGTTCGAGCTGGGTTTTGCCGAGGAAGTGTTGCCGCTGCTCGACCGTGTCGGGCACATGCCGTTGCCTCCTTATATAGACCGCCCGGATGAAGGCTCGGATCGCGAGCGTTATCAGACCGTGTATGCCCAGCGTTTGGGTGCGGTGGCGGCGCCGACGGCGGGGCTGCATTTCGATGAGCCGCTGATGCAGGCGATTGCTGCCAAGGGCGTCGAGACTGCGTTCGTGACGTTGCACGTCGGCGCGGGGACGTTTCAGCCGGTGCGTGTCGAGAAGATCGAAGATCACCACATGCACAGCGAGTGGCTGGAAGTCGGCCAGGATGTGGTCGATGCGGTCGCTGCGTGCCGTGCGCGTGGCGGTCGGGTGATTGCGGTCGGCACCACCAGCGTGCGTTCGCTGGAAAGCGCGGCGCGCGAGGGTGTGCTCAAGCCGTTCAGTGGCGACACCGACATCTTTATCTATCCGGGCCGGCCGTTTCATGTGGTCGATGCCCTGGTGACCAATTTCCATTTGCCGGAATCCACGCTGTTGATGCTGGTTTCGGCGTTTGCCGGTTATCCCGAAACCATGGCCGCCTACAAGGCCGCCGTGGAAAACGGCTACCGCTTTTTCAGTTACGGGGATGCGATGTTCATCACCCGCAATCCCGCTCCAACTGCCCCTGAACAGACAGGCCCAGAGGAAACAGAATGAGTCGCGAATGTCGAATGTCCTTTGAGCTGCTGGCCACCGATGGCAAGGCTCGTCGTGGTCGCCTGACCTTCCCCCGTGGCACCGTAGAGACCCCGGCGTTCATGCCGGTCGGCACCTATGGCACGGTCAAGGGCATGCTGCCGCGCGACATCGTCGCCACTGGCGCGGAAATCATTCTGGGCAACACTTTTCACCTGTGGCTGCGTCCCGGCACTCAAGTGATCAAGGAGCACGGCGACCTGCACGATTTCATGCAGTGGAAAGGCCCGATCCTCACCGACTCCGGCGGCTTCCAGGTGTTCAGCCTCGGCGCGATGCGCAAGATCAAGGAGGAGGGCGTGACCTTCGCTTCTCCGGTCGACGGCGCCAAAGTGTTCATGGGCCCGGAAGAATCGATGCAGGTGCAGCGCGATCTCGGTTCCGACATTGTGATGATCTTCGACGAATGCACGCCGTATCCGGCTGACGAAGACGTCGCGCGGGTATCGATGGAGCTGTCGTTGCGTTGGGCCCAGCGTTCGAAGAATGCCCACGGTGACAACACCGCAGCGCTGTTCGGCATCGTTCAGGGCGGCATGCATGAAAACCTGCGCATGCGCTCGCTCGAAGGCCTCGACAAGATCGGCTTCGACGGCCTCGCCATCGGCGGTCTGTCGGTGGGCGAACCGAAGCACGAAATGATCAAGGTGCTGGATTATCTGCCGGGCCAGATGCCCGCTGACAAACCTCGTTACCTTATGGGCGTTGGCAAACCGGAAGATCTGGTTGAGGGTGTGCGCCGCGGGGTGGACATGTTCGATTGCGTGATGCCAACCCGTAATGCCCGCAATGGGCATCTGTTCATCGATACCGGTGTGCTGAAGATCCGTAACGCGTTCCATCGCCATGATGAATCGCCGCTGGATCCGACCTGCGATTGCTACACCTGCCAGAACTTCTCGCGCGCTTATCTGCATCACCTGGACAAGTGCGGCGAAATGCTCGGCAGCATGCTCAATACCATCCATAACTTGCGCCATTATCAGGTGCTCATGGCTGGTTTGCGCGAGGCTATTCAACAGGGTACATTGGCCGCCTTTGTCGATGCCTTCTACGCCAAACGCGGACTTCCCGTCCCGCCTTTGGACTGAGTTTTCTGACCCCAAGATTCAACATTTGCAACTGGAGTGCTAAATGAGCTTTTTTATCTCTAACGCCATGGCTGACGCAGCTGCACCGGCTGCTGCAAGCCCAATGGGCGGCGGCTTCGAGTGGATTTTCCTGGTCGGCTTCCTGGTCATCTTCTACCTGATGATCTGGCGTCCACAGGCCAAGCGCGCCAAAGAGCAGAAGAACCTGCTGAGCAGCCTGCAGAAGGGCGACGAAGTCGTGACCACTGGCGGCATCGCCGGCAAGATCACCAAGGTTGCCGATGACTTCGTGGTTCTGGAAGTTTCCGACACCGTGGAAATGAAGTTCCAGAAAGGCGCCATCGCCGCCACGCTGCCAAAAGGCACGCTGAAAGCGATCTAAGAGCAACAACTTCTACTCAATCGACGGGGCGCGCAAGGCGCCCCGCGTTCATAACGGGCGGCGTGATGCTGAACAAATACCCTCTGTGGAAATACATTCTGATCCTGGCGGTGCTGGCGATCGGTCTGATTTATTCCGCTCCCAATCTTTATCCTGATGACCCGGCCATTCAGATCAGCGGCGCCAGCACGGCTCTGCAAGTCAATGACGCCGATCTGGCTCGCGTCAGCACAGCGCTGAAAGAGTCCGGCATCAACGTCAAGGCGGCCACGCTGACGGCTGGCGGCAAGGGCGGTCTGATCCGTCTGAGCAAGGCTGAAGACCAGCTGCCGGCCAAGGACGTTGTACGCAAGGCATTGGGTGATGACTACGTCGTCGCGCTGAACCTGGCACAGACCACTCCGCAATGGCTGCGCAACCTCGGTGCGCACCCGATGAAGCTGGGTCTGGACTTGTCCGGTGGTGTGCACTTCCTGCTCGAAGTGGACATGGACAAAGCCCTCGATGCGCGCCTGAAAGTCTACGAAGGCGACGTCAAGAGCCTGCTGCGCAAAGAGAAGCTGCGCTATCGCAGCCTGCCGCAACTGGGCGGTGCCATTCAGTTGGGCTTCAGCGATGAAGATTCCCGCGAACAGGCCCGTGCGCTGATCCGCAAGAACTTCAACGATTTCGACATTGTTCCGGCCGACCTCAACGGTCAACCGGTGCTGCGTCTGGCGATGACCCCGGCCAAGCTGGCGGAAATCCGTGAATACTCCATCAAGCAGAACCTGACCACGGTACGTAACCGCGTCAACGAGCTGGGTGTTGCCGAACCGATCGTGCAGCGTCAGGGCGCCAACCGCATCGTGGTTGAGCTGCCGGGCGTGCAGGACACTGCCGAAGCCAAGCGTATCCTCGGCAAGACGGCCAACCTTGAGTTCCGTCTGGCCGCCGAGCCGGGCGCTTCGAAAGCCACTTCCGAGTCGTTCGAATTCCGCGAAGGCAACCGTCCGCCAGCGCAGATCGAGCGTGGTCTGATCATCACTGGTGACCAGGTCACCGACGCCAAGGCCGGTTTCGGCGAGCACGGCACGCCTGAAGTGAACATCCGTCTGGATGGCCACGGTGGCGAGCTGATGAGCCGCGCGACCCGTTCCAACGTCGGCCGCAGCATGGCGGTGATCTTCATCGAACAGCGTCCGGTCACCACTTACACCAAGCAAGTGGTCGATGGCGTCGAGAAAGACGTTGCGGTGCAGACGTTCAAGGAAGAGAAGAAGATCATCAGCCTGGCGACCATTCAGTCGCCGCTGGGTGCGCAATTCCGCATCACTGGCCTGAACGGTCAGGGCGAGTCGTCCGAACTGGCACTGCTGCTGCGTGCCGGTGGTCTGGCTGCACCGATGTACTTCGCTGAAGAGCGCACAATCGGTCCGAGCCTGGGTGCTGACAACATCACCAAAGGTATCGACGCTTCCCTGTGGGGCATGCTGTTCGTATCGCTCTTCATCATCGCCATCTACCGCTTCTTCGGCGTCATCGCCACCGTCGCGCTGGCGGTGAACATGGTGCTGCTGCTGGCATTGATGTCGCTGTTGGGCGCCACGCTGACCCTGCCGGGTATCGCCGGTATCGTCTTGACCATGGGTATGGCAGTCGACGCCAACGTACTGATCTTCTCGCGGATTCGTGAAGAGATCGCCGCCGGCATGACTGTGCAGCGGGCAATCAACGAAGGCTTCGGCCGGGCATTCACCGCGATTCTCGACGCCAACCTGACCACCTTGCTGGTCGGCGGCATTCTCTTCGCCATGGGCACCGGCCCGGTGAAGGGTTTCGCAGTGACCATGTCCCTCGGGATCTTTACCTCGATGTTCACGGCCATCATGGTGACCCGCGCAATGGTCAACCTGATCTTTGGCGGACGTGACTTCAAGAAGTTGTGGATTTAAGGGGCTGCCATGTTACGTACAATCAACTTCATGGGCGTTCGCAACTTCGCGTTCGGCGTCACCGTGTTGCTTACCGTCATTGCCTTGTTCAGTGTCGCCACCAAGGGCATGAACTGGGGTCTGGACTTCACCGGCGGTACGCTCATCGAGCTGACCTACGAGCGTCCGGCCGATGTCACCAAGGTGCGCGAGCAACTGGCGACTTCCGGTTATCACGAAGCTGTGGTGCAGAACTTCGGCGCCACTACTGACTTGCTGGTGCGCATGCCGGGTGAAGACCCGCAGCTGGGCCATCAGGTCGCAGACGCATTGCAGAAAGTCGGCGGCGACAACCCGGCGACGGTCAAGCGAGTCGAGTTCGTCGGCCCGCAAGTCGGTGAAGAACTGCGCGACCAGGGCGGCCTCGGCATGCTGCTGGCGCTCGGCGGCATCCTGATCTACCTGGCGTTCCGCTTTCAGTGGAAGTTTGCGGTCGGCGCCATTGTCTCGCTGATCCACGACGTGATCGTGACCGTGGGTATCCTCTCGTACTTCCAGATCACCTTCGATCTGACGGTGCTGGCGGCGGTGCTGGCGATCATCGGTTACTCACTGAACGACACCATCGTGGTTTTCGACCGGGTACGTGAGAACTTCCGTGTGCTGCGCAAGGCGACGCTGATCGAGAACATCAACATCTCGACCACTCAGACCCTGCTGCGCACCATGGCGACCTCGATCTCCACTCTGCTGGCGATCGCGGCGCTGCTGTTCTTCGGCGGCGACAACCTGTTCGGCTTCTCCATCGCACTGTTCATCGGTGTACTGGCGGGTACCTACTCGTCGATCTACATCGCCAACGTGGTGCTGATCTGGCTGAACCTGACCACCGAGGATCTGATTCCTCCGGCTAACACCGATAAGGAAGTCGACGACCGTCCATAACGGCCAGCGATTTTCCGGCTGTCAGCCAACAAAAGGCGCGAGTTGAACTCGCGCCTTTTTTTGTGCTCCAAGGCTGGGAGAAGCGCGGGCGCGTCCCGCATGTGATGGTCAGGAGGTTCATGTGAACAAGTCGTTGCTGGTTGGTGCGGTATTGGGTGCTGTCGGTGTCACAGCCGGGGGTGCTGTTGCCACCTACAGCCTGGTTAAAAGCGGCCCTGAGTATGCGCAAGTATTAGCCGTTGAGCCGGTCAAGACACAGATCAAGACTCCACGTGAAGTATGCAAGGATGTAACCGTGACGCGGCAGGCGCCGGTCAAGGATCAACACCAGATTCTCGGCACGGCGATCGGTGCCGTAGCCGGTGGTTTGTTGGGTAATCAGGTGGGTGGCGGTACCGGCAAGAAGATTGCCACCGTGGCCGGTGCAGTTGGCGGCGGTTATGCCGGTAACAAGGTGCAGGAAGGTATGCAGAACCGCGACACCTACACCACTACGCAAACTCGCTGCAACACGGTCAATGACATCAGCGACAAGGTCGTCGGCTACGACGTGCGTTACTCGCTCGATGGCAAGGAAGGCAAGGTGCGGATGGATCGCGATCCGGGCAACCAGATTCCGGTCGACAAGGAAGGCAAGCTGATCCTGTCGCAGAATGAGCCGGCTCAGTAAGGCTCCACAGTTGTGAAAAGAAGCACCCTGCGGGGTGCTTTTTTTGTGCTCGCGATTCAGGGCAGCGCGCGATTCTCACCTGTGGGAGCGAGCCTGCTCGCGAATAAGGTCTAACAGTGGATATTTTCTTTGCTGACACGCCCCATTCGCGAGCAGGCTCGCTCCCACAGGGAATTGTGCTGTTTGGAATTGCAGACATAAAAAAAGCACCCCGTAGGGTGCTTTTTTGGTTTCGCGGAAAGCTTAGCGCTTCAGCGAAGCCGGCAGGTGCGGCTGGATCGCCGTCAGCACTGCCTTGAAGCATTTGGTGTTGCCGGCAACGATGTGGCCTTTCTCAAGGAAGTCGTGACCACCGGTGAAGTCGCTCACCAGGCCGCCGGCTTCTTGAATCAGCAGGGCGCCTGCAGCCATGTCCCACTCGGACAGGCCCGATTCCCAGAACGCATCGAAACGACCGGCAGCTACGTAAGCCAGGTCCAGGCTCGCCGAACCGGCGCGGCGGATGCCGGCAGTCTGGCCAACCAGAGCGCGGAACATGCCCAGGTAGTTGTCGAGGTTGTCCATCTGGTCGTCACGGAACGGGAAGCCAGTGCCGAGCAGGGCGCCGTCGAGGCTGGTACGACCGCTTACGCGCAGACGACGACCGTTCAGTTGAGCGCCGCGACCACGGCTGGCGGTGAATTCTTCCTGGCGAACCGGATCCAGAACCACTGCGTGCTCCAGGCGGCCACGATATTTGCAGGCAATGCTCACTGCAAAGTGCGGAATGCCACGGAGGAAGTTGGTGGTGCCGTCCAGCGGATCGATGATCCACAGGTACTCTTCGCCTTCGATGCCGGTGCCAGCGTGCAGGCCGGTTTCTTCACCCTGAATCGAGTGGTTCGGGTAAGCCTTGCGCAGGGCATCGATGATTTTCTGTTCAGCGGCGCGATCGACCTCGGATACGTAATCCTTGGCGTCTTTTTCGTCGACCTTGATGGTATCCAGGCGCTCGATGGAGCGGAAGATCAGTTCACTGGCGCTGCGGGCGGCGCGCAGCGCGATATTCAGCATGGGCTGCATGGATGTGTCACCTAAGGTTGTTAAAGAAAGCCGCGCATTCTATCAGAACTTTTCTTCAGGTGAAGGACGCTGTTCGCTTTCATAGCTTAACGGTAGGCTGTTCTGTAAGATTTGCCCCCCTTTCCCGTGTCCGAGAGCGCCTCCCTTGCTGCAGAACATTCGTGTCGTCCTGGTCAACACCAGCCACCCCGGCAACATCGGCGGGGCCGCGCGCGCCATGAAAAACATGGGTCTGTCGCGACTGGTGCTGGTCGATCCGCGGGTCTTCCCGCACCACGAGGCCGATGCCCGCGCCTCCGGTGCCGGTGACATCCTTGAAAACGCGCAAGTCGTCGCCACCTTGGAAGATGCTCTGGTCGGCTGCAATCTGGTGCTCGGCACCAGCGCCCGCGACCGGCGTATTCCCTGGCCGCTGCTGGATCCGCGCGAATGCGGCAACAAGGTGGTCGAGGAAGCCGGGCAGGGCGCCGAGATTGCTTTGGTGTTCGGTCGTGAAGATTCCGGCCTGACCAATGAAGAGCTGCAGCGATGTCATTTTCACGTGCACATCCCTTCCGACCCGACGTTCAGTTCGCTGAATCTCGGGGCGGCGGTGCAGGTGTTGAGTTATGAAGTGCGCATGGCCTGGCTGGCCGCACAGGGTCAGCCAAGCAAGGTCGAGAAAGAAGAAGTGGCCTCGGTGAAAAGCGCCGAGCTGGCGACCATGGATGAGCTGGAGCGATTCTATGAGCACCTGGAGCAGACGCTGGTCGCCATCGAATTCCTCGATCCGGAAAAGCCACGGCACTTGATGGCGCGCCTGCGCCGGTTGTACGGACGCAGCTCGGTCAGCCGGGCGGAAATGAATATTTTGCGTGGCATCCTCACGGAAACCCAGAAAGCGGCCCGTGGCGAGCTTCTAAAGCGGAAGGATTGAATGATGTTTGAGCGTTTGCGTGAAGATATCCAGAGCGTATTCCATCGAGACCCGGCGGCGCGTAACGCTTTTGAAGTCCTGACCTGCTACCCCGGCATGCATGCAATCTGGATTCATCGTCTGGCCGGCATGCTCTGGCGCAACGAGCTGAAATGGCTGGCGCGGCTGGTGTCGAACTTTGGTCGCTGGCTGACCGGGATCGAGATTCATCCGGGCGCCAAGGTCGGTCGGCGTTTCTTCATCGACCACGGCATGGGCATCGTCATTGGTGAAACCGCCGAGATCGGCGACGACGTGACTATCTATCAGGGTGTGACCCTCGGCGGCACCAGTTGGAACAAAGGCAAGCGTCACCCTACGCTGGGTGATGGCGTGGTGGTCGGCGCTGGCGCCAAGGTGCTTGGCCCGTTCACGGTGGGTGCCGGTGCCAAAGTCGGTTCCAATGCTGTGGTCACCAAAGAAGTGCCACCGGGCGCCACGGTGGTGGGGATTCCGGGGCGGATCATCGTCAAGACCGATGAAGAGCAGGACGCCAAGCGCAAAGCCATGGCGGAAAAGATCGGTTTCGACGCCTACGGTGTCAGCGAAGACATGCCTGACCCGGTGGCTCGCGCCATCGGCCAGTTGCTCGATCATCTGCAAGCAGTGGACGGGCGCCTGGAAGGCATGTGCGGCGCACTGAAGGATCTGGGCAGCAATTACTGTGCGAAAGATCTGCCTGAACTGCGCGAAGAAGACTTCGCTTGCGTCAAAGGCAAGGACGAATCGAAAGCCGGCTGAACCGCGGCGCTGCTTTTCGCGAGCAGGCTCGCTCCCACAAGAGCAATGCATTCCAATGTGGGAGCGAGCCTGCTCGCGAAGAACGATCACGCGGTTCCGCTGGCTGTCCGCAGCCCGTCTTTGCTATAGTGCGCGCGCTCTTTTGCGGGTAAACCCGACTAAAGCACTAGGTCTTATAGTTGACTTAAATGCTCGGGAATTGCATACTCCCGCCCATTCCGAACTCCGTGGTAACTGTCCATGCGACTGACTACAAAAGGCCGATACGCCGTGACCGCCATGCTTGACCTGGCGTTGCACGCGCAGCACGGGCCGGTGTCTCTGGCCGATATCTCCGAGCGCCAAGGCATCTCCCTGTCCTACCTCGAGCAGCTGTTTGCCAAGCTGCGCCGCAGCAACCTGGTTTCCAGCGTTCGCGGTCCGGGTGGTGGCTACCAGTTGTCCCGCGACATGCAGGGCATCCAGGTCGCCCAAGTGATCGATGCGGTGAACGAATCGGTCGATGCCACCAAGTGCCAGGGCCAGGGCGATTGCCATTCCGGTGATACCTGCCTGACCCATCATCTGTGGTGCGACTTGAGCCTGCAGATTCACGAATTTCTGAGCGGTATCAGCTTGGCCGACCTTGTCACTCGCCGTGAGGTACAAGAAGTGGCCCAGCGTCAGGACCAGCGCCGTTGCAGCAGCAAGGCGCCACGCCTGGACAAGATTGAAGCGTCCGCCGTCGAATGACAGCCGAAGAGCTACCCGCGGCACGCCAGCCCTGATTTAGGAGATAGTCCATGAAATTGCCGATTTACCTTGATTACTCTGCAACCACCCCGGTTGATCCGCGCGTTGCGCAGAAAATGAGTGAATGCCTGCTGGTCGACGGAAACTTCGGTAACCCGGCGTCCCGCTCCCACGTGTTCGGCTGGAAGGCTGAAGAGTCCGTCGAAAACGCTCGTCGTCAGGTGGCCGATCTGGTCAACGCCGACCCGCGTGAAATCGTCTGGACCTCCGGCGCCACCGAATCCGACAACCTGGCGATCAAGGGCGCGGCACATTTCTACGCCTCCAAGGGCAAGCACCTGATCACCAGCAAGATCGAGCACAAGGCAGTCCTCGACACCATGCGCCAGCTGGAGCGTGAAGGTTTCGAAGTTACCTACCTCGAGCCGACCGAAGACGGTCTGATCACCCCGGCAATGATTGATGCGGCACTGCGCGAAGACACCATTCTGGTGTCGGTGATGCACGTCAACAACGAAATCGGCACCATCAACGACATCGCTGCAATCGGCGAGATGCTGCGCGCCAAAGGCGTGCTGTTCCATGTCGACGCGGCTCAGTCCACCGGCAAGGTCGAAATCGATCTGCAGAAGCTGAAAGTCGACATGATGTCGTTCTCCGCTCACAAGACTTATGGCCCTAAAGGCATCGGCGCGCTGTACGTCAGCCGCAAGCCGCGTGTGCGCATCGAAGCGACCATGCACGGCGGCGGTCACGAGCGCGGCATGCGTTCCGGCACCCTGGCGACCCACCAGATCGTCGGCATGGGCGAAGCGTTCCGCGTAGCCAAGGAAGACATGGCCGCTGAAAACGTGCGCATCAAAGCCTTGAGCGATCGCTTCTACAAGCAGGTCGAGCATCTGGAAGAGCTGTACGTCAACGGCAGCCTGACCGCCCGCGTTCCGCACAACCTGAACCTGAGCTTCAACTACGTTGAAGGCGAGTCGCTGATCATGGCGCTCAAGGATCTGGCAGTATCGTCCGGTTCGGCCTGCACCTCGGCGTCGCTGGAGCCTTCGTACGTACTGCGCGCCCTGGGCCGCAACGACGAACTGGCACACAGCTCGATCCGCTTTACCTTCGGCCGTTTCACCACCGAAGAAGAAATCGACTACGCCGCGCAGAAAGTCTGCGAGGCCGTTACCAAGCTGCGCGCTCTGTCGCCGCTGTGGGACATGTACAAAGACGGCGTCGATATCTCGAAAATCGAGTGGGCGGCACACTAACTATAGAAGCCGCCGGATACAGATCCTGTAGCGACGCGGCGTTAACGCAGCGCAGTTGCAGGGTCTCAAGAGCGGCCCTGATGAGTGAGGATTGAGAATCATGGCTTACAGCGAAAAGGTCATCGACCACTACGAAAACCCGCGCAACGTCGGCAAGATGAACGCGGAAGATCCTGATGTCGGCACCGGCATGGTCGGCGCTCCGGCGTGCGGCGACGTGATGCGTCTGCAGATCAAGGTCAACGATCAGGGCGTTATCGAAGACGCCAAGTTCAAGACCTACGGTTGCGGTTCGGCCATTGCCTCCAGCTCCCTCGCCACCGAGTGGATGAAGGGCAAGACCCTGGACGAAGCCGAAACCATCAAGAACACTCAGCTGGCCGAAGAACTGGCCCTGCCGCCAGTGAAAATCCACTGCTCTGTGCTCGCTGAAGACGCTATCAAAGCGGCTGTCCGCGATTACAAGCAGAAGAAAGGCTTGATCTGAATTTCAAGATTCGGCGACGAGTAAGGAGTCAACGATGGCTATCAGCATGACAGAAGCGGCTGCTCGACACGTGCGGCGCTCCCTCGATGGGCGCGGCAAAGGTGAAGGGATTCGTCTGGGTGTTCGCACCACAGGCTGTTCCGGCCTTGCCTACGTGCTGGAGTTTGTCGACGAGGTAGTGGCGGAGGATCAGGTGTTCGAGAGTCACGGCGAAAAAGTGATCATCGACCCGAAAAGCCTGGCCTACCTGGACGGCACCGAGCTCGACTTCGTCAAGGAAGGGTTGAACGAAGGCTTCAAGTTCAACAACCCCAACGTGCGCGGTGAATGTGGCTGCGGCGAAAGCTTCAACATCTGAGGCTGGTCGTGGGTATTCCTTGTCATTTCGCTTTATTCGAGCTGCAACCGAGCTTCCGCCTGGACCTCGAGCAGTTGGCCACGCGCTACCGTGAGTTGGCGCGCGGCGTCCATCCTGACCGCTTTGCCGACGCTTCCGAGCGCGAGCAGCGCTCGGCACTCGAGCAATCGGCGCGGCTCAACGACGCCTACCAGACGCTCAAGAGCCCGGCCCAGCGCGCACGCTACCTGCTGAAAATCAGCGGGCATGAAGTGCCGATGGAAGTCACCGTCCACGATCCCGAGTTTCTTCTGCAGCAGATGCAATGGCGCGAAGAGCTCGAAGATCTGCAGGACAGCGCTGACCTCGACGGTGTCGCGGTATTCAAGCGTCGTTTGAAGACGGCTCAGGAACAGCTCAACGAAAGCTTCGCAGCCTGTTGGGATGATGCAGCGCAACGCGAGCAGGCCGAACGCCTGATGCGGCGCATGCAGTTCCTCGACAAGCTCACCTACGAAGTGCGCCAGCTGGAAGAGCGCCTCGACGATTAACCCAGTGCTGCCCTGATTGCACGCTGACAGACAGACAAGACCTGATCACCATGGCTCTACTGCAGATCGCCGAACCCGGCCAAAGTCCTCAACCGCACCAGCGCCGTCTGGCTGTGGGCATCGACTTGGGTACTACCAATTCGCTGGTCGCTGCGCTGCGCAGTGGTCTTTCCGAACCGCTGGCCGACGCCAACGGGCAGGTCATCCTGCCGTCCGCCGTGCGTTATCACGCCGACCGCGTCGAAGTCGGTGAGTCCGCCAAGCTGGCGGCATCCTCCGATCCTCTTAACACCGTGCTCTCGGTCAAGCGCTTGATGGGTCGTGGTCTGTCCGACGTCAAGCAATTGGGCGAGCAACTGCCGTACCGCTTTGTCGGCGGCGAATCGCACATGCCGTTCATCGACACCGTGCAAGGACCGAAAAGCCCGGTTGAAGTCTCCGCCGATATCCTCAAGGTCCTGCGTCAGCGCGCTGAAGCGACCTTGGGTGGCGAACTGGTTGGCGCGGTAATCACCGTTCCTGCCTACTTCGACGATGCGCAGCGTCAGGCCACCAAAGATGCGGCCAAACTCGCCGGTCTGAACGTGTTGCGTCTGCTCAATGAGCCGACCGCTGCTGCTGTGGCGTATGGTCTGGATCAACATGCTGAAGGCCTGGTTGCAATTTATGACCTTGGTGGCGGTACCTTCGATATTTCCATTCTGCGTCTGACTGGCGGCGTCTTTGAAGTTCTGGCCACTGGCGGCGACAGCGCGCTGGGCGGCGATGACTTCGATCATGCGATTGCCGGCTGGATCATCGAGAGTGCTGGCCTGTCCGCCGATCTCGACCCGGGCGCACAACGCAATCTGCTGCAAACCGCTTGCGCGGCCAAAGAGGCTTTGACCGATGCGGCCAGTGTGGAAGTGGCTTACGGCGACTGGAAAGCGCAACTGACCCGCGAAGCCTTCGATGCGCTGATCGAGCCAATGGTCGCGCGCAGTCTGAAAGCCTGCCGCCGCGCGGTTCGCGATTCCGGTATCGAGCTGGAAGACGTCCACGCCGTGGTCATGGTCGGCGGTTCGACCCGCGTGCCGCGCGTGCGTGAAGCCGTTGCCGAAGCCTTCGGTCGTCAGCCATTGACGGAAATCGACCCGGATCAAGTGGTTGCCATCGGGGCCGCGATCCAGGCCGACACCCTGGCTGGCAACAAGCGCGATGGCGGCGAACTGCTGCTGCTCGACGTGATTCCGCTGTCCCTGGGGCTGGAAACCATGGGCGGGCTGATGGAGAAGGTTATTCCGCGCAACACCACCATCCCCGTCGCGCGCGCTCAGGATTTCACCACGTATAAAGACGGCCAGTCGGCCATGGCGATCCACGTGTTGCAGGGTGAGCGCGAGCTGATCAGCGACTGCCGCTCTCTGGCACGGTTCGAATTGCGCGGCATTCCGGCGATGGTGGCCGGTGCGGCGAAAATTCGCGTGACCTTCCAGGTCGACGCCGACGGTCTGCTCAGCGTGTCTGCCCGTGAATTGGGCTCGGGCGTTGAAGCGAGCATTCAGGTCAAGCCTTCCTATGGTCTGACCGATGGCGAAATCGCCAAGATGCTCAAGGATTCGTTCCAGCACGCCAATGACGACAAGGTCGCCCGCGTTCTGCGTGAGCAGCAAGTCGATGCCCAGCGCCTGCTCGAAGCGGTGCAGGGCGCGCTGGAGGCCGATGGCGAGCGTCTGCTCGACGCCGAAGAGCGCATGGTCATCGAACTACAAATGCAGGAACTGGCCGAACTGATGAAAGGTACCGATGGCTACGCCATCGAGCAGCAGACCAAGCGTCTGTCGCAAGTGACCGATGCTTTTGCTGCTCGCCGCATGGATCTGACGGTGAAAGCCGCTCTGTCGGGGCGCAACCTGAATGAAATCGAGGATATCTGATGCCGCAGGTCATTTTTCTGCCCCACGAGAAGTTCTGCCCTGAAGGCATGGTGGTCGAGGCTGCGCCCGGCACATCGATTCTCGAACTGGCCCACGAACACCATATCGAGATGGAAAGCGCGTGCGGCGGCGTCTGCGCCTGCACCACGTGCCATTGCATCATCCGCGAGGGTTTCGACTCGCTGGAAGAGGCCGACGAGCTGGAAGAAGATTTCCTCGACCGTGCCTGGGGCCTGGAAGCGCAATCGCGTCTGGCCTGTCAGGCCATCGTCGGTGAGGAAGACCTCACCGTCGAGATTCCGAAATATTCGCTTAACCATGCGGCCGAAGCGCCGCACTGACTGGTAAGACTGTCATGAGCTACGGTTGGAATGATGTTCAACGCATTGCAGAAGAATTGGCGGAAGCCAAGCCGGATGTAGATCCGGTTTATGTCAATTTCGTCGACTTGCAGCGATGGATCATGGAACTGCCTGACTTCGACAACACCTCCGGCCGTGTCGGCGAGAAGGTGTTGGAAGCGGTTCAGGCGCTCTGGATCGAAGAAGTCGACTGATCGTCCTCGCAGGTTAGGCAATACCAAAGAACCCGCGTATAATTCGCGGGTTTAATTTTTCGCAAATTACCGTTTCTGGAGTTACACCATGGCTGTTCAACGTACTTTCTCCATCATCAAGCCTGACGCCGTTGCTAAAAACGTGATCGGCAAGATCACCACTCGCTTCGAAGACGCTGGCCTGCGCGTTGTAGCTTCGAAACTGAAGCAACTGTCCAAAGCCGAAGCCGAAGGCTTCTACGCTGAGCACAGCGAGCGCGGTTTCTTCGGTGACCTGGTTGCTTTCATGACTTCCGGCCCGGTTGTCGTTCAGGTTCTGGAAGGTGAAAACGCTATCGCTCGCAACCGTGAGCTGATGGGCGCTACCAACCCTAAAGAAGCTGCTGCCGGCACCATCCGTGCTGACTTCGCTGAATCGATCGACGCCAACGCCGTTCACGGTTCGGACTCCGAAGCTGCTGCCGCTCGCGAAATCGCTTACTTCTTCGCAGCTACTGAAGTAACCACTCGCTAAGCATTGCTTGCAGAGTGAAGGTGAATCCATGACTACATCGACTGTTAAAACAAACCTGCTGGGTCTGACCCAGCCGGAAATGGAAAAATTCTTCGACTCAATCGGGGAGAAGCGTTTCCGTGCCGGTCAGGTAATGAAATGGATTCACCACTTTGGCGTCGATGATTTCGACGCCATGACGAACGTCAGCAAAGCCTTGCGCGACAAGCTCAAGGCCATTGCTGAAGTGCGTGGTCCGGAAGTGGTCAGCGAGGACATCTCCAGCGACGGCACCCGTAAATGGGTGGTGCGCGTGGCGTCCGGCAGCTGCGTCGAGACCGTGTACATTCCCCAGGGCAAGCGCGGCACTCTGTGCGTTTCGTCCCAGGCAGGCTGTGCCCTGGATTGCAGTTTCTGCTCCACCGGCAAGCAAGGCTTCAACAGCAACCTCACCGCCGCCGAAGTCATCGGTCAGGTGTGGATTGCCAACAAATCTTTCGGCAGCGTCCCGGCCACCGTCGACCGCGCCATCACCAACGTGGTGATGATGGGCATGGGCGAGCCGTTGCTGAACTTCGACAACGTCGTCGCCGCCATGCATCTGATGATGGATGACCTCGGCTACGGGATCTCCAAGCGCCGCGTGACCCTGTCCACCTCGGGTGTGGTGCCGATGATCGATGAGCTGGCCAAGCACATCGACGTATCCCTGGCGTTGTCCCTGCATGCACCGAATGACGCATTGCGTAACCAATTGGTGCCGATCAACAAGAAATATCCGCTTAAGATGCTGCTCGAGTCGTGCCAGCGCTACATGTCCGCCCTTGGTGAGAAACGTGTGCTGACCATCGAGTACACCTTGCTCAAGGACGTCAACGACAAGCTTGAGCACGCAGTGGAAATGATCGAGCTGCTTAAAGACATCCCGTGCAAGATCAACCTGATCCCGTTCAACCCGTTCCCGCACTCCGGGTACGAGCGGCCGAGCAACAATGCCATCCGCCGCTTCCAGGATCAGTTGCATCAGGCCGGTTTCAACGTCACCGTGCGCACCACCCGTGGTGAAGACATCGACGCCGCATGTGGTCAATTGGTAGGGCAGGTGCTGGATCGCACCCGTCGCAGCGAACGTTACATCGCCGTGCGCGAGTTGAGCGCCGACAGCGATCTGGCACAGAACGCCGCGAACACTAACTAAGAGAGGATCTCTATGTCCCTGCGCTTTGCGCTGCTGTTGCTGTTGGCCAGCCTGTGCGCTGGCTGTGTCCTGTCGGGTGACTACAACCCGATGAAGACCAGCAAGGGCCGCGATGAAGCGCGGGCTGCCTACGTTCAGCTGGGGCTGGGCTACCTGCAGCAGGGCATGACCGAGCGCGCCAAGGTGCCATTGAAGAAAGCGCTGGAACTGGACGGTTCCGACCCCGACGCCAATGCGGCCCTCGGTCTGGTGTTTCAGGCCGAGATGGAGCCGGCACTGGCCGACGAGCACTTTCGCAAGGCCCTGTCCTCACGTCCCGCCGATGCGCGCATCCTCAACAACTACGGCAGTTTTCTCTACGAAGAACAGCGCTACAAGGAAGCCTACGAGCGTTTTGAACAAGCGGCCGCCGATACCCTGTATCCTGAGCGCTCGCGGGTCTTCGAAAATCTCGGCATGACCGCCGCCAAGCTTGGCCAGCGTGATCTGGCCCAGCAACAGCTGGAAAAGGCGCTGCGCCTGAACCGCCAACAACCACGGGCGTTGCTGGAAATGGCTGAGTTGTCCTTCGAAGACAGGCATTATGTGCCCGCGCGTGACTATTACGACCGTTTCAGCCAGCTCACCGAACAAAATGCACGTAGTCTATTGCTCGGCGTTCGGCTGGCAAAAGTGTTTGAAGATCGCGACAAGGCAGCCAGTTACGGTCTGCAATTAAAACGACTCTATCCCGGTACGCCGGAATATCAGCAATACCTGTCGGAGCAATGATGAAAGCGGCGCATCCCGAAGTTGTAGCAGCGAATCGCGTAAATCCCGGTGAGACCCTGCGCCAGGCCCGCGAAAGCAATGGCTGGTCGCTGGCCGAAGTGGCCCTCAAGCTCAACCTCACCGTGACGTCCCTGAGCAATCTTGAAGCCGGCGCTTTCGACAAGCTGCCGGGGCATACCTTTGCTCGCGGTTACATTCGCGCCTATGCCAAGTTGCTCGGCATGGACCAGACCGTTCTGGTTCAGCAGTTCGACCAGTCCACCGGCACCGATTCCCAGGGCAGCAACGTTCACGCCCTCGGTCGTATCGAAGAGCCGGTGCGCGTTTCCCACACCATTTTGCGTATCGTCAGCCTGTTGCTGCTGATCGCGGTCATCGGCGGCGGTTTCGTCTGGTGGCAGGATCAGACCTCGCAGCGCACCCGCGATCTGACCAGCCTGGCGCCGGAACACGTCGAAGTCGAAGGCGCGGACGGCACCACGCAGATCCACCCGATCGACGAGCCGGAAGATCAGGCTGTCGCCGAAAATCAGGCCGACAGTTCGACAACGCTCGCCTTGCCGCAGTCGGAAACCAGTGCTGAATCGACCGGCGCCGAATCTGCTGCCCCAGCGACCGAGCCAGCTGCCCCGGCAGTTGCGCCAAGCGCACCGGCACAGACGCCTGCGCCAGTGGTGGCGGCTCCGGCCACTCCAGCGCCGAATGTCCCAGCGACACCTGCCCCGACCGCGCCGGTTGCTCAAGCGCCAAGCGCTGAAGCAGCTGCGCCGGTCGCCGGCGAAGGCCAGGTGCAGTTGCAGTTCACCGGCGATTGCTGGGCACAGGTGACCGATGGCCGTGGCAAAGTGATTTTCAGCGGCCTGAAGCATAAAGGCGACAGCGTGAGTGTTTCCGGCAAGCCGCCGCTCGCCGTACGTCTGGGCGTTGCCCGCGCGGCACAGGTCAGCTACAACGGCCAACCGGTCGATATCGCTCCGTTCACCAGTGGCGAGACTGCTCGCCTGAAGTTGGGTCAATAAGTCATGCACGGCGAATCTCCAATCAAACGTCGCGAATCGCGCAAGATCTGGGTCGGCAACGTACCGGTGGGCGGCGACGCGCCGATCGCTGTGCAGAGCATGACCAACAGCGACACCAATGACGTCGCCGCGACCGTGGCGCAGATCAATCGTCTGGAAGCCGCCGGCGTCGACATCGTTCGCGTCTCGGTACCGGACATGGACGCCGCCGAGGCGTTCGGCAAGATCAAGCAACTGGTCAAAGTGCCGTTGGTGGCTGACATCCACTTCGACTACAAAATCGCCTTGCGCGTGGCCGAACTGGGTGTGGACTGTCTGCGCATCAATCCGGGCAACATCGGTCGCGAAGACCGCGTGCGTGCCGTGGTCGATGCGGCGCGTGATCGCGGCATTCCGATCCGCATCGGCGTCAACGCCGGTTCGCTGGAAAAAGACCTGCAAAAGAAATACGGCGAGCCGACCCCGGCCGCATTGGTCGAATCCGCGCTGCGTCACGTTGAACACCTCGAACGCCTGAATTTCCAGGACTTCAAGGTCAGCGTGAAAGCCTCCGACGTGTTCATGGCCGTCGAAGCCTACCGTTTGCTGGCGAAAGAAATCGTCCAGCCGCTGCACCTCGGCATCACTGAAGCCGGCGGTTTGCGATCGGGCACGGTGAAATCCGCCGTGGGCCTAGGTATGCTGCTCGCCGAAGGGATTGGCGATACTATCCGCATCTCGCTGGCGGCCGACCCGGTCGAGGAAGTGAAGGTCGGTTACGACATTCTCAAGTCTTTGCATCTGCGTTCCCGTGGCATCAACTTCATCGCCTGCCCGAGCTGCTCGCGGCAGAACTTCGATGTGGTCAAGACCATGAACGAGCTGGAAGGGCGCCTTGAAGACCTGCTGGTGCCGCTGGATGTCGCGGTCATCGGTTGCGTGGTCAACGGCCCCGGCGAAGCCAAGGAAGCCCATATCGGCTTGACCGGCGGCACGCCAAACCTGATTTACATCGACGGCAAGCCGTCGCAGAAGCTGACGAATGACAATCTGGTGGACGAGCTGGAAAAGCTGATCCGCCAGAAAGCGGCCGAAAAGGTCGAAGCTGACGCTGCCGTTATCGCGCGCGGCTGATCGAACGAATTAAGGAAATTTTGTGAGCAAGTCTCTGCAAGCCATTCGTGGCATGAACGACATCCTGCCCGAACAGACCCCGCTGTGGCGTTATTTCGAAGGCACTGTGGCGCGTCTGCTGGATAACTACGGTTACAAGCAGATCCGCATGCCGATCGTCGAGTTCACCGAGCTGTTCAAGCGCTCGATCGGCGAAGTCACCGATATCGTCGAAAAAGAGATGTACACCTTCGAAGACCGCAACGGTGATTCCCTGACCCTGCGTCCCGAAGGCACTGCGGCGTGCGTGCGTGCCGTGCTTGAGCACGGCATCACCGGCGGTGGTCAGGTGCAGAAACTCTGGTACATCGGCCCGATGTTCCGCCACGAGCGTCCGCAAAAAGGCCGTTATCGCCAGTTCCACCAGATCGGTCTGGAAGTGTTCAACCTCGACGGTCCGGACATCGACGCCGAGCTGATCATCATGACCTGGCGCCTGTGGGGCGAGCTGGGCATCCGTGATGCGGTCAAGCTCGAACTCAACAGCCTCGGCACCAGCGAATCCCGTGGTCGCTATCGTGAAGCCCTGGTCGAGTACCTCTCGGCGCACCACGACAAGCTCGACGAAGACAGCCAGCGTCGCCTGAAAACCAACCCGCTGCGCGTGCTCGACACGAAAAATGCCGACACCCAGGCCGTGCTGGTCGATGCGCCGAAAATGGCCGATTACCTCGACGACGAGTCCCGCGCTCACTTTGAAGGCCTGAAGGCGCGTCTGGATGCCGTCGGCATTCCTTACGTGCTCAACCCGAAACTGGTGCGTGGCCTCGATTACTACAGCAAAACCGTTTTCGAATGGGTCACCGACAAGCTCGGCGCCCAGGGCACCGTGTGCGCGGGCGGCCGTTACGACGGTCTGGTCGAGCAGATGGGCGGCAAGCCAACCCCGGGCGTCGGTTTCGCCATGGGCATCGAGCGTCTGGTATTGATGCTCGAAACCCTTGAGCAGATTCCGCAGGAAATTTCCCGTCAGGTCGACGTCTACCTCTGCGCCTTCGGTGAAGAGGCCGAGCTGGCCGGTCTGGCCCTGGCCGAACGTGTTCGCGATGAACTTCCAAACCTGCGCCTGCAAGTCAATGCCGGCGCCGGCAGTTTCAAAAGCCAGTTCAAGAAGGCCGACAAGAGCGGTGCGCTGTACGCATTGATCCTCGGTGACGACGAAATGGCCCAGCAAGTGGTAGGTTTCAAACCCCTGCGTGGCCAGGGCGAACAACAAAGCATTGCCTGGGATGCGCTTGCCGCTCACCTGGCCACCTGCGTCGTGCAGGGTTGAAGCTGTCTTAACAGCCGATTTAGCGATTAAGGAGTATTGGGGTGTCGAGTACCGAAGACGAACAGTTGGCGGATTTGAAGGACTGGTGGACACGCAACGGCAAACCTCTGGTCACCGGCGGCCTGTTGGCGCTGGTCATCGTGTTCGGCTGGCAGGCCTGGCACAAGTACCAGAGCAACCAGTCGCAAGGCGCCTCGGTGCTCTATCAGCAATTGCTGGAAACCACGCTGACGCCTGACGGCAAGCCTGATGCCGCCCGCGTTGCGGATCTGGCCGGCAAGCTCAACAGCGAGTACGGCGGTTCTGCCTATGCGCAATACGGCAGCCTGTTCGTCGCCAAAGTGGCGGTCGACAGCGGCAAGCTGGACGACGCGGCAACCGAACTCAAAGCCATCGTCGACAAACCGGCCAACCCGGCGCTGGGCGAAATCGCCCGTCAGCGTCTGGCGCAGGTGCTGGGCGCGCAGGACAAGGCCGAAGACGCCCTGAAACTGCTCGACGGCGATGCCGACAAAGCGTTCCTGGCCACTCGCGAAGAACTCAAGGGCGACCTGCTGGTGCGCTTGGGCCGTACCGATGACGCGAACAAGGCGTATCAAAAAGCCAAGGCGGCACTGTCGGATGAAGCGGCGGTCGGTGGCCTTCAAATCAAGCTCGACGACCTGGCCAAAGGGGATGCGTGACGTGATCCGTTGGAAGCATGCAGCATTGCTGGCTCTGGCCCTTCTGGCCGCGGGTTGCAGCAGCAACAGCAAGAAAGAATTGCCACCGGCCGAACTGACCGACTTCAAAGAAGAAGTCGTTCTGCAGAAGCAGTGGAGCCGCTCGATCGGTGACGGTCAGGGCGAAACCTACAACATGCTGGTGCCGGCGATCGACGGTGACACCATCTACGCCGCCGATGTGACTGGTGTGGTGATGGCGCTGGATCGCAGCAACGGCGACGTGAAGTGGGACCAGGATCTGGAACTGCCTGTCTCCGGCGCCGTCGGCGTGGGTTATGGTCTGGTACTGATCGGTACGCTGCGTGGCGAAGTCGTCGCTCTGGACACCAGCAACGGTGAAGAGAAGTGGCGTGCCCGCGTCAACAGTGAAGTGCTCGCGCCGCCGGCCAACAATGGCGACGTGGTCGTCGTGCAGACCCAGGACGATCGTCTGATCGGGCTGGACGCTGCCACCGGCAACCAGCGCTGGGTGTATGACAGCACCCCGGCGGTCCTGACCCTGCGTGGCACCAGTGCTCCGCTGGTCACCAACCGCCTGGCCGTAGCTGGCCTGTCGACCGGTAAAGTGGTCGCGCTGGACATCTCCAACGGCGTGCCGGTGTGGGAACAACGCATCGCCATTCCACAAGGTCGTTCGGAGCTGGAGCGCGTCGTCGACATCGACGGCGGTCTGCTGCTGTCGGGCGGCACGCTGTACGTGGCCAGCTATCAGGGTCGCGTTGCGGCACTGGACTTGGAAAGCGGTCGTCAACTGTGGCAGCGCGATGCGTCGAGCTACGCGGGTATCGCTCAGGGTTTCGGCAGCGTCTACGTGAGCCTGTCCTCGGGCACCGTTGAAGGCGTCGACGAGCGTTCGACCACCGCACTGTGGAACAACGATTCGCTGGCTCGCCGTCAATTGTCGGCACCGGAAGTGTTCTCCAGCTACGTAGCTGTGGGTGACCTGGAAGGTTATCTGCATCTGCTGAGTCAGGTCGACGGTCGTTTCGTCGGCCGTGAGCGCATCGACAGCGACGGCCTGCGTGCTCGTCCGCTGGTGGTGGGCGACACGATTTATGTGTATGGCAACAGCGGCAAACTGGAAGCCCTGACCATCAAGTAACAACTATGCTTGGGGTTCATCCCCAAGCAGCCCTGCATCAGCAGGGTTTGCAGCGCCCCCGGGTGTTGCCCCGAGCACCAGCCGCTGCCTCGCAGCGGCTTTTGTATTTTCTGAAATAACGAAGTGGAGAGCCGCATGGTTCCCGTAATCGCCCTGGTGGGCCGACCGAACGTCGGCAAGTCCACCTTGTTCAACCGCCTGACCAGGACTCGTGACGCCATCGTCGGCGACCTGTCCGGTCTGACCCGTGATCGCCAGTACGGTGAGGCCAAGTGGCAAGGGCGTTCCTACATTCTGATCGACACCGGCGGTATCTCCGGTGACGAACATGGTATGGACGAAAAAATGGCCGAGCAGTCGCTGCTGGCCATCGAAGAAGCCGATGTGGTGCTGTTTCTGGTAGATGCCAAGGCCGGTTTTACCGCTGCCGACCAGATGATCGCCGAGCATTTACGCAAACGTAACAAGCGTTCCCACGTGGTGGCCAACAAGGTCGACAACATCGACCCGGAAATGGCCCGCGCCGAATTTGCCCCGCTGGGCATGGGCCACGCGATCCCGATCGCCGGCGCCCACGGCCGTGGCATCACGCAACTGCTGGAAGCCGCCCTGAGCGAATTCCCGCGCGATGATGACGAGCCGGCTGAAGGTGAAGAGGAAGAAGTCGTTGCCGAAGGCGAGGAAGCCAAGCGCATTCCTGGTCCGAGCGAAAAAGACGGGATCAAGATCGCCATCATCGGTCGTCCGAACGTCGGCAAGTCGACCCTGGTCAACCGCATGCTTGGTGAAGACCGGGTCATCGTGTATGACCAGCCGGGCACCACCCGCGACAGCATCTACATTCCGTTCGAGCGCAATGAAGAGAAGTACACGCTGATCGACACCGCCGGTGTGCGCAAGCGCGGCAAGATCCACGAAGAAGTCGAAAAGTTCTCCGTGGTCAAAACCCTGCAGGCGATCAAAGACGCCAACGTGGTGATCTTCGTGATGGACGCCCGCGAGGGTGTGGTCGATCACGACCTGAACCTGCTGGGCTTCGCGATCGAATCCGGTCGTGCGCTGGTCATCGCGATCAACAAGTGGGATGGCATGACGCCGAGCGAGCGCGACTTCGTGAAAGTCGAGCTGCAACGCCGGCTGTTCTTCGTCGACTACGCCGACATTCACTTCATCTCGGCGTTGCACGGCACGGGCGTGGGCAACCTCTACGCTTCGGTGCAGAACTCGTTCAAGTCCGCTGTTACCCGCTGGCCGACCAACCGCCTCACCCAGATTCTCGAAGATGCGGTGGGCGAGCACGCGCCGCCGATGGTCAACAACCGTCGGATCAAGCTGCGTTACGCTCACCTCGGTGGTGCGAACCCGCCGATCATCGTGATCCACGGTAACCAGATCGAGAAAGTGCCGAAGTCGTACGTGCGCTATCTGGAGAACACTTACCGTCGTGTACTCAAGCTGGTCGGTACGCCGATCCGCATCGAGTTCAAGGGCGGCGAGAACCCGTACGAAGGCAACAAGAACACGCTGACCGACCGCCAGGTCAACAAGAAGCGTCGCTTGATGTCGCACAACAAGAAAGCCAGCAAGAAGCGCCGCGACAAGAAGTGATCCGAGGCCCTGCACAATTTTGTGTGGGGCTTTTGTGGCGAGGGGATTTATCCCCGATGGGCTGCGCAGCAGCCCCAAAACCTGTGTCCGCGGTGTATCAGTCAAACCGCATTCAACGGGTTTGCGACTGCTTCGCAGCCGGAACGGGGATAAATCCCCTCGCCACAGGATTGGGTTTGTTCAATGAGAGAAGGGCGCCGTTTGGCGCCCTTTTTTTATGGGCGCCGGATGGGCTATCCTCGGGCTCTCCCGCGCCGTCGTCAGAGCCGGGTGTTGAGCAGAGAACCCCCGATGATCACCAGCAAGCTGCCGAATGTCGGCATCACTATTTTCACGCAGATGTCTCAGCTCGCGGCGCAGACCGGCGCGATCAACCTGTCCCAGGGTTTCCCGGATTTCGACGGCCCGCAGTCGTTGCGTGATGCGGTCGGGCGGCATATCGCCAGTGGCCATAACCAGTATTCGCCGATGACCGGTTTGCCGGCGTTGCGTCAGCAGATCGCGGCCAAGATCGCGCGCAGCTATGGCGTGACAGTCGATGCCGATCATGAAGTGACGGTAACGCCCGGTGCGACTCAGGCAATCTTCTGCGCGATTCAGGCAGTGATTCACAGCGGCGATGAAGTCATCGTCTTCGATCCGTGCTACGACAGCTACGCACCGGCGACGGAATTGGCGGGTGGTCGTTGCGTACATGTGCAACTGAATCCGGACGATTTCTCCATCGATTTCGATCAACTCGCAGCGGCCCTCAGTCCGCGGACGAAAATGATCGTCATCAACACCCCGCACAACCCGAGCGGCGCATTGATCAGCCGCGACGAGCTCGATCAACTGGCGGCGTTGATCCGTGATCGCGACATCTATCTGATCAGCGACGAAGTCTACGAACACCTGATCTTCGACGGCGTGCCGCATGTCAGCGTGCTGGCCCATGAAGAGCTGTATCAGCGCTCGTTCGTGGTCAGTTCGTTCGGCAAGACGTACCACGTCACCGGCTGGAAAACCGGCTATGTCGTCGCCCCGCCAGCCCTGACCGCCGAACTGCGCAAGGTGCATCAGTACGTGAGCTTCTGTGGCGTCACGCCGCTGCAATACGCGCTGGCCGATTACATGGCCGAGCACCCGGAACACGTTGAAGAGCTGCCGGGTTTCTATCAGGCCAAGCGCGATCTGTTCTGCGATCTGCTTGCGCCATCGCGCTTCAGCTTTACCCGAGTCACCGGCACCTATTTCCAGTTGGTCGATTATTCGCAGATCCGTCCGGATCTGAACGATGTCGACATGGCCATGTGGATGACCCGCGAGCACGGTGTCGCGAGCATTCCGGTGTCGGTGTTCTACCAGAATCCACCGCAAGGCCAGCGCCTGATACGCCTGTGCTTTGCCAAACGCGAGGAGACGCTGCGTGACGCGGCGGCGAAACTATGCGTGATCTGAGTGCATTGCCAGACCTGACCCTGGCGCTGATCCAGACCAGCCTGGCCTGGCACGACCGCCGGGCCAACCTCGAGCACTTCGAGTTGTTGCTGGAACAGGCCCGGGGCGCCGATCTGATCATCCTGCCGGAGATGTTCACCACCGGATTCTCGATGGAATCGGAAACCCTCGCCGAAGCCGAAAACGGCCCGAGCAGCAAATGGCTGCGGGTGCAGGCGGCCAAGTTCGATGCGGTCATCACTGGCAGCGTGATCATCCAGGCGGCTGACGGCAGCCATCGCAACCGCTTGCTGTGGGCGCGGCCGGACGGTGAAGTGCTGCATTACGACAAACGTCACCTGTTTCGTATGGCTGGCGAGCACAACCATTACACGCCGGGCGAGCGTCAGGTGCAGTTCGAGCTCAAGGGCTGGCGGATTCGTCCGCTGATCTGCTACGACCTGCGTTTCCCGGTGTGGAGCCGCGACGCGCAGGACACCGATCTGCTGCTGTACACCGCCAACTGGCCGGGCGCACGGCGTCTGCACTGGAATCGCCTGCTGCCGGCGCGAGCGATTGAAAATCTCTGCTACGTGGCAGCGGTAAATCGGGTGGGCAGCGATGGCAAAGGCTTCGCCTATACCGGCGACAGTCAGGTGCTGGATTTCCAGGGCGAGACGTTGCTGGCGGCGGGGGAGGCGGATGGCGTGTTCAAGGTGGTTCTGGAAGCGGCGCCGTTGGCGGCGTATCGCGAGCGCTTTCCGGCGAACCTGGATGCCGACACTTTCGAGTTCACCTGATACTCCCAGCGCCTGTCAGGACGCCTTCGCGAGCAGGTTCGCTCCCACAGGGAAATGCATTCCAAATGTGGGAGCGAGCCTGCTCGCGAAGGGGCCATAAAAGTCAGCCAGAAACCTGAAGGCAAAAAAAGGCCCCGGAGCTCACACTCCGGGGCCTTTCGCATTTCAGCAGTCGGATTACGCCGCTTTCGCCTCTGGCTGGCTCAGCGAGCGGTTCAGCGCGCTGAACAGTGCCTTGAAACTCGCCGTGGTGATGTTTTCATCGATACCCACGCCGTGCACCGCACGTTCACCGTTCACACGCAATTCGATATAGGCCGCCGCTTTGGCATTGGTGCCTGCGCCGATCGCGTGTTCGTTGTAGTCCATGATTTCCACCGGAATCGGCAGGCCGGCGACCAGGGCTTCCAGCGCGCCGTTGCCCTTGCCGCGCCAGTGCAGGTTGGTTTCGCCCTGACCTTTGCTGGCTACTTCGACTTCGACGGCGCTGTTGCCGTTTTCTTCCTGCAGACGATGGCTGACGAGCGCATACGGAGTGTTGGCCTGCAGGTATTCGCTGATCAACAGCGAGTGAATCTGCTTGGCCGTCATCTCCAGGCCCAGGCGATCGGTCTCACGCTGTACGACCTGGCTGAACTCGATCTGCATGCGCCGTGGCAGGCTGATGCCGTATTCCTGCTCCAGCAAGTAAGCGATGCCGCCCTTGCCCGACTGGCTGTTGACGCGGATCACCGCCTCGTAGCTGCGACCGATGTCGGCCGGGTCGATCGGCAGGTACGGCACTTCCCACAGGGTGTCCGGTTTCTGCTGGGCGAAGCCCTTGCGGATTGCGTCCTGGTGCGAGCCGGAGAACGCGGTGTGAACCAGGTCGCCAACGTACGGATGACGCGGGTGCACCTGGATCTGGTTGCACTCTTCGACGACCTTGCGCACGCCGTCGATGTCGGAGAAGTCCAGCTCAGGGTCGACGCCCTGGGTGTACATGTTCAGCGCGACGGTGACGAGGTCGACGTTGCCGGTGCGCTCGCCGTTGCCGAACAGGCAGCCTTCGACGCGGTCGGCGCCGGCCATAAGGCCCAGCTCGGTGGCCGCGACGCCGGTGCCCCGGTCGTTGTGGGTGTGCAGGCTGATGATCACGCTGTCACGACGGTTGATGTTGCGACCAAACCATTCGATCTGGTCGGCGTAGACGTTCGGCGTCGCGCATTCAACCGTGGCCGGCAGGTTGAGAATCATCTTGTGCTCAGGCGTCGGGTTCCACACCTCGATCACGGCGTCGCAGACTTCCTTGGCGAATTCCAGCTCGGTAGCGCTGAAGGTTTCCGGCGAGTATTCGAAGGTCCACTCGGTCTCCGGCTGCATGGCCGCGTATTTGACGAACAGCTTGGCAGCGTTGACGGCGATGGCCTTGATACCGTCCTTGTCCTGGTTGAAGACGATGCGACGGAAAGAAGGCGAGGTGGCGTTGTACAGGTGAACGATGGCTTTCTTCGCCCCGCGCAGGGATTCGAAGGTGCGCTCGATCAGGTCTTCACGGCCCTGGGTGAGCACCTGAATGGTGGTGTCGTCCGGGATGTGGCCTTCTTCGATCAGCGTACGCACGAAGTCGAAGTCGGTTTGCGACGCGGCCGGGAACGACGCTTCGATCTCCTTCACGCCGACCTGCACCAGGGTTTTCCAGAAGCGCAGCTTCTTCGCCGCGTCCATTGGTTCGATCAGCGACTGGTTGCCGTCACGCAGGTCGGAGCTGCACCAGATCGGCGCGGCGTCGATGGTCTTCGACGGCCAGGTACGATCCGGCAGGTTGATGACGGGAAACGCGCGGTATTTCGAAGACGGGTCTTTGAGCATGCTCATCGGGAAATTCCTTGTTGTCTGGGCCGAAAAGAGGCGGCCTGCCGGTTGAACGAATGTTCTTGGAAAAGCGTGGGACGAGGCGCAGCGATTCAGCCTGGCAGTCGTGCGCTGACGAGGCACAGGCTGCGGTGCTGGCGAAGCTGAATGAGGGTGTGAGAGGTTTTCATGGCTTCAACCCTAACCGCGAGGGGAAAGGATGGCAAGCAGTCGGAAAAAATTGAGAGGAATACCCGAAAAGCGGGGTTTTGCAGGAATTTATTGCGCTTTAGGCGGTGGAAGTTGTTGATGTTTGCGTAAGGCTAGATTGGGGCGCAATTGAGTTTTAGGAGATTCATTGAGTATGGCGGTGTTTTATAGGGCGCCTTCGCGAGCAGGCTCGCTCCCACAGGGGATCTTTGTTGTGAATAAGATCCAGTGTGGGAGCGAGCCTGCTCGCGAAGAGGCCGGTCGCCTCAACCCATATTCAAGGTTGGAAAGCCCCAATGAAAATCGCCGGATCCACCCGCGCGTCATTCAGGCTGACGTTCCAGTGCATATGCGGCCCGGTCGCGCGGCCGGTCGCGCCGACCTTGCCCACCACCGCGCCACGGGCCAGTTGCTGGCCGTTTTTCACGTCGATCTTCGACATGTGGCAGAACATGCTGATAAAGCCTTGGCCGTGGTCAACGAACACCGTGTTGCCGTTGAAGAAGTAATTGCCGATCAGAATCACCTTGCCCGCCGCCGGGGTCTTGATTGGCGTGCCCGCCGGCACTGCGAAATCGAGGCCGGCGTGAGGATTGCGCTCTTCGCCGTTGAAGAAACGACGCACACCGAACTTGCTCGACAGCGGCCCGTTGACCGGTTTGTCCAGCAGCAGATTGCTCGGCGTGTTCGGGCTGAAACTGCGATAAGCCGCGATCTGTTCCGCCAGTTCGCCTTCAATGCGCTTGAGGTTGTCGGCGTTCGGATTGACCTGCTGTTTGTTCTTCAGGGTGATGTGCTGTTCCGGGTATTTCTTGCTGCCCACGGTAAACGGCAGGTTACGCCCGCCACTGCTGATCTGCTGCGCGCCAGGCTTGACCGTCAGCGGCACGCCAACGATCGCCAACCAGTTGTTCTGCTCTTTCACCACCAATACCGGTTTGCCTTGATAAGTGGCTTTCGGCACCTGCGCTGCGGTGCCCAGATCCACCACGGCGACGCCGCCCGGCACCGGTTTGTTCAGCAGCCGAGTGATGTAGCTGTCGGCGTGGGCGTTGAAAGTCAGGCAGAGCAACAGCAGCGGAGCAAGAAAACGCGGCATGGATCAGTCCAGTAAAGAGAGGGTGACGGGCGTCAGGTGATTGTCCTCGACGCGCACTTGCAGTTCGCCTTCGCCGAGTTTGGCTTTCAGGCGCTGGCCGGTGTGGGTCTGCGCAGCGTTGCGGATCGCGTGGCCACGCTCGTCGAGCAGGATGCTGTAACCGCGACCGAGGGTCGCCAATGGACTGACCACATGCAGGGTCTGCATCTGACTGTGCAATAGCTGACGACGCTGTTTCAGACCATCGCGCATGGCTCGGGGCAAACGTTCGGCGAGGCTGTCGAGGCGCTGACGAAGCATCGCCAATTGGCGTCCCGGATGTTGCCCGGCGAGACGCGTTTCCAGACGGATCAGGCGCTCTCGACGCGTATTGAGGCTGCGCTCGAATGCGCGGCGCATGCGCATGTCCAGATCATCCAGACGCTGAGCCTGCTGGCGCAGACGTTCGCCGGGATGGCGCAGGCGACGGGCCATGCCTTCGAGGCGCAGACGATCACGCATCAAGCGGTCACGCATGCGCATCACCAGACGCCGGTGCAGGCTCTCGACCTGACGGATCAGATGGCTGGAATCCGGGGCGAGCAGTTCGGCGGCGGCCGAGGGCGTCGGTGCGCGGACGTCGGCGACAAAATCGCTGATCGAAACATCGGTTTCATGGCCGACGGCGCTGACTATCGGTGTGACACAGGCATCGACCGCGCGCGCCACCGCTTCCTCGTTGAAGCACCAGAGGTCTTCCAGCGAGCCGCCGCCACGGGCCAGGATCAGCGCGTCGAAGCCACGGGTATCGGCCATTTTCAGCGCGCGGACAATCTGCGCGGTGGCCTCGCGGCCCTGCACAGCGGTTGGAATCAGGGTCAGTTGCACCTGCGGCGCACGGCGGCGGAATACGCTGATGATGTCGCGAATCACCGCGCCGGTCGGCGAACTGATGATGCCGATGCGCTGTGGATGCGCGGGCAGCGGCACTTTGCGTTCGGCACTGAACAGGCCTTCGGCGCTGAGCTTTTCCTTCAGCGCATCGAAGGCCAGACGCAGCGCGCCGTCACCGGCCGGCTCCACGGTGTCGAGGATCAGCTGATAGTCGCCACGGCCTTCGAACAGCGAAACCTTGCCGCGCACCTTGACCGCCAGACCATCCTTCAACGCCTGACGTACGCGCGCGGCGTTCTGCCGGAACAGCGCGCAACGCACCTGCGCGCCGCTGTCCTTGAGGGTGAAATAGACGTGGCCGGACGCCGGGCGCGCGAGGTTGGAGATTTCGCCCTCGACCCAGATGTTGCTGAACACGTCTTCAAGCAACACCCGCGCGCGGCCGTTGAGCTGGCTGACGGTCAGGACTTCACGGTCCAGGCCAAGTCTTGCAAAGGGATCTTTAATCATGGGGCGCAGTTTAAAGGCATTTGCCCGCCAATCACCATGACGCCGCACAAAACCCTGTGGGAGCGAGCCTGCTCGCGAAAGCATTGTGTCAGCGGACAACAACGGGAATGACACTCCGCCTTCGCGAGCAGGCTCGCTCCCACATGGGATCAATTTGATATCTGGTCGTGCTGCCCGCTACTGGCTACAGTCAGCGCGGTCTTATAAAGGATGCGGACGATGAGCGTGATGGAGCTGTTGGGGGCGTGGTCGTGGGGCGCTGGCGGTTGGGCGGTCATCGGGTTGGCCATTGCCCTGGCCTACATCGTCTTCGGCATCGCCGGTTTCGGCACGGCGCTGGTCGCGGGGCCGATGCTGATTCTGTTCATGCCGCTATCGAAAATCGTGCCGCTGCTGGTGCTGCTGGATTTCGTCGCGGCATTCGGCAATCTGCTGCCCTCGCGGCGCGACGTCGCCAAGCCGGAATTGCTCAGGCTGCTGCCGTGCATGGCGATCGGCTGCACGTTGGGGGTGATCTTCCTGCTGAATCTGAAATCCGATCTGTTGCTGTTGTTGATGGGGCTGTTCATCAGCGCCTATGCGGTTTACAGCCTGTGGGTCAAAGCGCGGCCGGCACAGTTGTCAGCGGCGTGGGCGGTGCCGATGGGCACGGTGGGTGGGTTGTTCGGCGCGTTGTTTGGCAGTGGCGGCTTTCTTTACGCGATCTATCTGAACAGCCGCCTGCCCAAGGAAGCGGCGCGGGCCACGCAAAGTGCGTTGATCAGTTGCAGCACCGTGGTGCGCTTGAGTCTGTTTGTCATCGCCGGTGTGTATGCCGAGCTACCCTTGTTGATGCTGGCGCTGTGTCTGTTGCCGGCCATGGCGCTGGGCTTGTGGATCGGCCGGCGGCTTACCATGAGATTGTCGCGCGAAGCGTTTGTGCGGCTGGTGACGTGGCTGGTGCTGGCCAGCGGGATCGCGTTGATGGTGCGCTATTTCAGCACTTGACCGGATTTCTTCAGGGATTAAGCTGCCGGCCGCAGTTCCTTGTGGGAGCGAGCCTGCTCGCGAATGCGGTGGGTCAGCAACAAAAATGCAGCCTGACACTGCGCTTTCGCGAGCAGGCTCGCTCCCACATTGGAAATCTTAAATACTGGCAGCAGGCTCCACCATGAACTCGCAAAGCATTATCGTCCCGAAAATCTCCACCCTGCCGGTGCACGAGCCCCGGGCGCGGGCGATCGTGCGCTGGCTGGTGCGCAAGAATATCATCGAAGAACAGCTGACTACCTGCGGCCGCACCGGCAACCGTATGGCCCACGCCATCGCTGATGGGGCTCGCGCCGTGGTGCTGCACCCGCAAGCGCTGCCGTTCGGCGAGCCGGTCAATGGCCTGGAGATCGTCACCAAACGCTGCATCTACACCCCGGCCAAGGGCTTTCTCGAAGAGGCGGGTTGCGCCGAATGTCGCCGCGAAGTGGGTGAGGCGCTGTTCGAGAGTCTTGAAGACTGGTTTCCAGGCCGCACCGACAATTTCACCTGCCCCGAATGCGGGCATGAGGACGACATCAACGGCTTTCTGTTTTTGCAGGAATGCGCGTTTTCCAACCTCGGCTTCATTTTCAACAATTGGCTGGAGGCGGGGTTCAAGCAGAGCTTTATCGACGAGTTCGCCGATTGGCTCGATCAACCTGTCTCTTGGGTCAAGGTGGAGCTGTAGGGCCGGGCTTTTCCATCTATCAATTAGGCTGAGTTTTACATTGAACAGCAGGGGGTGTCTGACTATAATGGCGCGCTTCCATTTTCCCGCTCGGGAGCCCCCGCGATGCTGCGTATCAGCCAAGAAGCTCTGACATTCGACGACATTCTCCTAGTGCCCGGTTATTCCGAGGTACTTCCCAACGAAGTCAGTCTCAAGACCCGTCTTACCCGTGGCATCGAACTGAATATTCCTCTGGTTTCTGCCGCCATGGACACCGTTACTGAAGCCCGTCTGGCAATCGCCATGGCTCAGGAAGGTGGCATCGGCATTATCCACAAGAACATGACCATCGAGCAGCAAGCTGCCGAAGTGCGCAAGGTCAAGAAGTTCGAAGCCGGTGTGGTCAAGGATCCCATCACCATCGAGGCCGATGCCACGGTGCGTGATCTGTTCGAACTGACCCGTCTGCACAATATCTCCGGCGTTCCGGTCCTGCACGATGGCGACCTGGTCGGCATCGTCACCTCCCGCGACGTACGTTTCGAAAACCGTCTGGAAGCCACTGTCCGCGAAGTGATGACGCCTAAAGAGCGTCTGGTCACGGTCAAGGAAGGCGCCGACAAGAACGACGTACGCGAACTGCTGCACAAGCACCGCATCGAGCGCGTGCTGATCGTCGACGACAAATTCGCCCTCAAAGGCATGATGACCGTCAACGACATCGAAAAAGCCAAAGCCTACCCGCTGGCCAGCAAGGACGATCAAGGTCGTCTGCGCGTTGGCGCTGCGGTCGGCACCGGTAAAGACACCGGTGATCGCGTGACTGCACTGGTCAATGCCGGCGTGGACGTGGTGGTGGTCGACACCGCACACGGTCACTCCAAAGGCGTGATCGACCGCGTACGCTGGGTCAAAGAGAACTTCCCTGAAGTGCAGGTGATCGGCGGCAACATCGCCACCGGCGCTGCCGCCAAGGCCCTGGCCGAAGCCGGCGCCGACGCAGTCAAGGTCGGTATCGGCCCCGGCTCGATCTGCACCACCCGTATCGTCGCCGGTGTCGGCGTACCGCAAATCAGTGCCATCGCCAACGTCGCCGCTGCCCTTGAAGGCACTGGCGTACCGTTGATCGCCGACGGCGGTATCCGTTTCTCCGGTGACCTGTCCAAGGCCATCGTGGCCGGTGCGTCCTGCGTGATGATGGGCTCGATGTTCGCCGGTACCGAAGAGGCCCCGGGCGAGATCGAACTGTTCCAGGGCCGTTCGTACAAGGCTTATCGCGGCATGGGTTCGCTGGGCGCCATGTCCCAGGCTCAAGGTTCGTCCGACCGTTACTTCCAGGACTCCTCGGCAGGCGCCGAGAAACTGGTTCCGGAAGGCATCGAAGGCCGTGTGCCGTACAAAGGCACCCTGAGCGCGATCATTCACCAGTTGATGGGCGGTCTGCGTTCCTCGATGGGTTACACCGGCAGCGCCAACATCGAAGAAATGCGTACCAAACCCGAGTTCGTGCGGATCACCGGTGCCGGCATGGCCGAGTCCCACGTTCACGACGTGCAGATCACCAAGGAAGCGCCAAACTACCGCGTAGGTTGAGGCTTCCAGCAAAACGTTAAATCACCGGGGCTGTTCATTCAGCCCCGAGTTGTTTCTGATTCACTACATGAGAATGAGTCATGGCCCTCGACATTCACGCTCACCGCATCCTGATCCTCGACTTCGGTTCGCAATACACCCAGCTGATTGCCCGCCGCGTGCGCGAGATCGGCGTGTACTGCGAACTGCACCCGTTCGACATGGACGAAGATGCGATCCGCGAATTCGCCCCTAAAGGCGTCATCCTCGCCGGCGGCCCCGAGTCCGTGCACGAAGCCAACAGCCCGCGCTGCCCGCAGGCGGTGTTCGACCTCGGCGTTCCGGTGTTCGGCATCTGCTACGGCATGCAGACCATGGCCGAGCAACTGGGCGGCAAGGTTGAAGGTTCCGAACTGCGTGAGTTCGGTTACGCCCGCGTTGACGTGGTCGGCAAGAGCCGCCTGCTCGACGGCATCGAAGACCACATCGATGCCGACGGCCTGTTCGGCCTCGACGTGTGGATGAGCCACGGTGACAAAGTCACAAAGATGCCGGAAGACTTCCACATCCTCGCCAGCACCCCGAGCTGCCCGATCGCCGGTATGTTCAACGACGACCGCGCTTACTATGGCGTGCAGTTCCACCCGGAAGTGACCCACACCAAGCAGGGCGGGCGCATCCTCTCGCGCTTCGTCCTCGACATCTGCGGTTGTGAAGCCCTGTGGACGCCGTCGAAGATCGCTGAAGACGCCATCGCCAACATCCGCGCCCAGGTCGGCACCGACAACGTGCTGCTGGGTCTGTCCGGCGGCGTTGACTCCTCGGTGGTTGCCGCGCTGTTGCACAAGGCCATCGGCGATCAGCTGACCTGCGTTTTCGTCGACAACGGCTTGCTGCGTCTGCACGAAGGCGAGCAAGTGATGGCCATGTTCGCCGAGAACATGGGCGTCAAGGTGATCCGCGCCAACGCTGAGGAGCAGTTCCTCAACAACCTGGCCGGCGAAGCCGACCCGGAAAAGAAGCGCAAGATCATCGGCCGTACCTTCATCGACGTGTTCGATGCCGAATCCTGCAAGCTGGACAACATCAAGTACCTGGCTCAGGGCACCATCTACCCGGACGTGATCGAGTCGGCTGGCGCGAAAAGCGGCAAGGCCCACGTGATCAAGTCGCACCACAACGTGGGCGGCCTGCCGGAAGAGATGAACCTGAAACTGGTCGAGCCACTGCGCGAACTGTTCAAGGATGAAGTGCGTCGTCTGGGCCTGGAACTGGGCCTGCCGTACGACATGGTCTACCGTCACCCGTTCCCGGGCCCGGGCCTGGGCGTGCGCATCCTCGGTGAAGTGAAAAAGGAATACGCCGACCTGCTGCGTCGCGCCGACCACATCTTCATCGAAGAACTGCGCAAGGCCGATTGGTATCACAAGGTCAGCCAGGCGTTCGTAGTGTTCCAGCCTGTCAAATCGGTCGGCGTGGTCGGCGACGGCCGTCGTTACGCCTGGGTCGTTGCCCTGCGTGCCGTAGAAACCATCGACTTCATGACCGCACGTTGGGCGCACCTGCCTTACGAACTGCTGGAAACTGTCAGCGGCCGCATCATCAATGAAATCGAAGGCATTTCGCGCGTCACTTACGACGTGTCGAGCAAGCCGCCGGCGACGATTGAGTGGGAATGATCCTGCTGCGGTTCGAATAACGAAAAACCCTTGGCGTGAAGCCAAGGGTTTTTTCGTTTCAGAGCCCTGATAACTGATCAGGCGGGTAAACGACTTTGCAGGGTCATGCCGAGCTCGATCAGGCGCTCGGCTACTGCGGCGATGTCGCGGAAGACCATGCCGGTGATGCGACGCATCGACTGGTCCCAGATATAAAACCGGCCATCTGCGGTGCAATGCACCCTTGTTTGCACGATGTTGCTGGCGCTGTTGCGCCGCACGAGTGTGTATGTGCTTGGTTCTGTTTTCCGTATCACGAACATGCCATTGCGAGGCAGAAGCTTTTCCAGCGTTGCATCATTCCATGGCGGCACGGGGGCCTTGACCTGCAATCGCAGGTCAGCGAACAGAGGGTCGAAGGCGCTGTTTGTCGTCGCCCCGTTGTAAAACGGGCCGCGAGCGACTTCCACTCCCGGGTCGATCCTGAGGTCGGCCACCTCGTCGGGCCAGACTTCTTCGATGCGCAAACCGATGCCGCCGCGGAGTTCGCTTATGCCTGCCAGATCTCTGAAGGTATTGGTATTCGTGGCATCGACCAGAGCCACCCACTTGCCGGGTCTGTTGAGGAGCTTGTCACGCTCCATGATCTGCGTTGCGAGGCGCGCCTTGATCATCTGCTCTTCGATCGACGTGAGCGGGACTTTCAGCGTGCAGGTTTCTGCTGCATCCAGTCCATGAACCCGGACGCCATTGGCTTGGGCAGCCCGGATCAATTCGAGCATGTTGAACCGGTTCTCAGGGTCGGTACCCAGGCTGGACAAATAGGTACTGAGGTCCTCTGACATGTCTCCCGACAGGTAGAAATGGTTGAGGTCATCCTGGGCGAAATCACTCAGCAACCCACGCACGTAGAGCGTTTTGATATGCCGCGCGAACTTGGGCATGTTCTCGATCATGAAACGCGTGCTGGCGATGCGATCGAGGGTTTCACCGACGGCCAGTCCATCGGTACTGGCAAAGATGAGATCAATCAACTCATTGATCTCCATCTGCGGACTGACGGGCGGAATGACCGGGCGCTGGGGCAGGTTGATCCATTTCAACTCCCGATAGAATGCTTCGGCGTCGTTCAGCAGAGCCGTGCGTTGTTCTCCGAAATGGGCCACGTAGCGGTCGGTCGCCAGCAGATAGCGGCGCCCGGCGCTTGTGGTCTCGGCGGAGGCGTTGGGCAAGTTCATTGCCCATCTTCTCATTCCGGGTATTTCCGTCTCTGAGATACCCTTGAGCTTCGTAACCGGGCGTAGCGGACACGGAACGCCTGGAAGCGGTTCGACGCGTGGCAGGTCCACCGACGGTGTTGCCTCGGTTGAGCTCACATCAGTCTCCGGCAAACATGCCTTGCCCACGCATTGACCGCCTCCGCGCAGCCGCAGCGCTGGCATGCGCTCCCACTTGCCGGCGCTTCCCAGGCGGACCGGCAACGAATAAGCGAACTGATTGGGGCGCTCGGGATTGATGATTGCCCAGTTGCCACTGTCCTGCGAGTCGGCGAAGTAGCGCACGTAATAGGCGGCGCCATCCATTTCGATGGCATGACCGGGTTCTTTGTCGAGGCGGTAGATGCCTTCGTATTTCCCCGGCGTCGCCTCTACAGCGTGTTGCGCAAGTAACTCGTTGCATCGATAGCTGGCCGGTACTTGCGCAAAAGTCGAACCTTGCCGCGGAGCAGGCGTAATCAATGGCTCAGTGACATCGACGAATGCCTTTTCGCCGGGGATCTCGTTTGCCAACTCGCTGGCAGTTTCGTTGGACGACCTGACGGGCGGGGGATCCAGAGGCGGCAATAACCGTGAGTCAGCCGAAGTAAGTTCGATCAGCCCGCGCATCTCTTCAGCCTCGGCATACTCGACCTGTGGCCCAACTTCCAACTGCGCGCCAGTGCCAATCAGGAACGGAATATTGAATACGGTTTCGATCGCGCTGAGCACCGCACCGATAACCCCGGCTCTACGTTCGGTCGCCGTAATGCCGTTGATCGCCTGATCGATGTTCAGCCCCGTGTTGACGACGCCCGCCCCAATCAACGGCAAAGCTGCAGGCCAGCCCACGGCCGCCATCGGGCCGAACACTTTCAGCCCGGCGCTCAGATAGCCGGTCCAGAGTTTCTTGCGCAGGTCACTGTTGGACGTGAGCACCAGATGCGCCTCGGCAACCATGCCCGTGCGGGTCGACTCGCTTAACCACGTGAAGGCGTCACCGCTGATCGCAACGTTGCTGCGGTTGATCATTCGATGATCGCTGTGGCCCCAGGTGCTCACCAAACGGTTCATCAGATCAGTGAGGTTCTCGGTGATGTGATTGCTGTCAGCCAGCGAGAAGTGCTTGAGAAACAAAGAGCGTTTCTGCTCTGAATTCATCTGCTCAAGCAGCCACCAGTGCAGATCCGCGGCAGTGTCCATCAGCCGAAAGGCCTGGGCCTGTCCCGGCAGGTAAAGGGTCTGCCGGCCACTGTCTTCGACCAGACGCAGCACGTTGGTGGCGACGTGACCGTCCAGATCCAGCGTGCGCACTTGCGCGCCGACCGGGTACGTCGATCGGAGCATATGCAGGGTTACCGGCCAGGTAACGGGGCCGATCAACGAGGTGACGATGCGTTGAAAGTCATTGCCGTCAACGTCCCCCTGTTGCAGCGCCTGCACCGCCTGACTGAGAAAATTGCACTTGGCCATGGCGCGGAAATCGTCCGACGAGGTTTGCCAGAATTTGGTCAATTGACCGCTGTAACGCGTGCTGAAATCAACGGCCCAGAATGACTTCAGCACATCGCTGCCAAGCAGTCGCACTTCGTTGCTCTGATTGAAATTCTCCGCGCCCGGGCCATCCGAGTAGAAGCCGCAGTAAAGGCCCAGCAAATCTGCGTTGTCTTGGTCGGTGGCGCGAAATCGATGGACGACCAGTTGCGTGAGGGTGAGCGTTTCATAAGGCTTTTCGAGCAAGTGCTCCCAACCGGTAAAGGTCAGCGTGCTGCTTTGCGCCGTTTTGAAACGATGGAAATAAACCTGGTCGGGATCAAGGCCAGATAGGCCCTTGGCGGTCAGCAGTTCGATCGCGACTAGCCGGGCCTCATCCAGCAGGCTTGGGCAGTTCTGCACAATGGTAGTGGCGATGGCTTTGAGGGCGGTTTTGTCCGCTGCGTTTGGCAGCAGACGACGTTCGGCAGTGGTCATTCGGGTGTTCATCCTTGAGACACAAAGGCAGAAGATGGCCCATGCGCTCAAGGGGAGGGTGTTAGCCGGTTATCGCGTGTTGTCCTTTTGAAAGTGAGCCAATGCCTTCGCAGATATCAAAGATATTCAGACCGAATAAGATCCGTATCGAACGGAGTCAGCCCTTGTTCAGGTGCGAACACCCTCTGCGCCTGCTCTGCAGAGGCCACTCGTTCGCCTCGTGCTCGCACGTGTAAATCGAAAAGCGTGTGCAGGTCCGGCCTTGGTGTATGCACCAGGGCGCGCAGCATCAACGAAACTCCGCTGAGGTTGTTGTCGACGTTGTTCCAGCGGGGCGATGAAGTCAGCCCCAGATCGGCCCAGATCATGCGACGTTCCACCAGGTCCATCACGAATGGGAGGCAGATACTCGTGTCGGAGGCGATATCGATGCGGTCGACTACGGTGCGCGGCTCGAACACTTCGCCAGATGCCGTATCGGCGCGGGCCATCCAGCCCGCGAAGCATTCAGGAAGGTCACAATATGGCTGCCAGGTAAATGAGTTGAGGGACGTGACGAGATAGCGGACGCCCTTTTTGACGAGAGCATCAAGGTCGAGGTCGATGAACTCGGAAGCGCCATTAGGCGCGTCGACGATGTCGCCGCTGTGGTAACCGCCATAACCTTTGAGGTTGTAATAGGCGACCGCTTCCTTGAAGACGAAGTCGCTGTCGAAGAAGGCGGCGGACAAGTCGATGTCCGTGCGGTCACGACCGTTCTTCCACCACAGGAATAGGCGAATGAATCGCGTATCGGGCATTGGCAAGCGACTGCCGCGTACAAGTGTTCGCAGTGACTTCGCTGCGGCGCGCTGTGCCAATGGCACCCGGTATTCGCGCAATGCCGGATCGACAAAGCAGCGGCCCAGCGGTGGCAGCGACGCGAAACGTGCGATCAGGGCGTTCTCGCAAATCTGTGCGGCACGTGCCAATACCTGCGGTGCGATCGACTCTCGACGATCAGCAGTGCCGAAGACTTTCGCCAGCGCTCCTTTAGGTGTGAACGCTCGCAAGGGCAGGGGGCGCGGGGCATTTACCTGGGCCAGTAATTGCAGCAGCACAGGTGAGGACACTTGCGCCGCGACAGCCGCAAAGGCGTCGAGCACCGCGTCCGGTTCTGTGGCACGCCGTAACATCACGTTCAGACGGCGCGCGAATTCTCCGGGACGATCCTGCAGCACCGACGTAAGCGCGGCGATCTGGCGTTGGGCAAGCATGGTTTCGACACGCGACCCGAACGAGGCCGGCGGATCATTGCGTCGCGCTGCGGTGATGGCCGCAAATGCTCGCGGATACTTCTCAGCGTAATCGCCTGGATGCAGGACTTCGGCCAGACGTTTCCAGCGTTCGGCCTGGCGCATCACATCCTCGGTAGCGTTGGGCATGCGGTCGAGCAGGCGCAACAGCTTGCGACGCATCGAACGTTTCATTTTGCTAAAGCGCGTCAACGCTGTCGCCAGCGACACGTCTCCACCATGCAGTGCGATCGCCACGCGCAGCACGTCCGTCGCCGTTTCGACATTTTGCTCAAGGAAAGCCTCAACCTGTGCATCGTCGCCGATATGCAGGATTAGCGCGCCGCCAACGAGCGCGCGAATCTCGCGAAACGGAACGGTCTCGGGCAGTAGACGGAACACACCGCTTTTGTACGTTCGGATAAACCAGCTGACATCCGCAGCTTCCTCTTCGGACAGCGAGGTGCGCGATGAGACCAGCGGCTCGAGCAATGCCTCGAACTCGCTGACACTTCCCGGTTCGATGACCCAATGGATGAAGTTGCCTTCAAGCATGGCTGGCCGAACCTGTTCGCTGGGTGGCAGGCGCCGAAGTGTGTGGTAGTGAATGACGGCGTTGAGATACAACTCCGCCTCTGTCGCTTCGAGGACTTGATTGGGGAAGTCAGGATAAAACGGTCGGTGATGTACATGAGCACCGCTGAGACGGCGCAGGACTCGAATGACTTCACGCAGCCAGTTCTTGAGTTCTACCGCAGAGAGCATGCCGATTCGCTCGATCAGCGGTTCAGAGAGTACATATCGAAACGCCGCGACTTCTTTGACCGCTGATGCGACCTGCGCGCGCGTGGCTCCGCCAGAGCCGGCAGGGACGTGAAGTTTTGTACGGCGCCGCAGGAACAGCTCCTGATTGATCATGATTTCTTCCTTGGTCGCCGTTTCCAGTGAGCTGATGCTCACCTGTGCAATCGATACGAAAACGCCTGCAATAAGCAGGCGCGGTGTGGAGAGCGGAACCCCTAGTTCATGGAGGATAGAAGGAAGGTGTTCCATAGCCACGGCGGCATACTATCGGAGGTCATCGCGGCTTGTCAGCCAATCACATATTTTGAAATGGGCTCGCCTGTTGGCGAACGTCAGCGCCGCGCCACATCGGAAAAATAGAACTTGTCCAGCGTATGCCGCGATTCGGTGTACTCGAACTGGCGGCCGTCCTGCAGGAAGGTCTGGTTGCTGACCACGATGACATGGCTCTGGCCGTCGAGGTCCAGATGGTGGTGGTCGTCCTTGCTGCACGGCATGGCTTCGATGGTGCGCTGGGCGTAGGCGATCTGCAGTTGCAGGGTCTGTTCGATGTGGGCGTAGATCGAATGTTCGGCGATGTCTGCAGACAGGTCGGGAATCACCTCGCTGACGAAGTGGTTGATGTCGAGGATGACGCGTTTGCCGTCGATGCGCCGCACCCGTTTGATCCGGGTGATCGGGCTGCCGGGCTCGGCATTGATGTGTTCGAGCAGCGCACCTTCCAGCGGCACCTGACACATCTCGACCACTTCGGTGCTGACGTCGTTGCCCAGTCGCGGGTGGGTCTCCTGGAAACTGACGATGCCGCCGAGCTGGAATTCGATCGGGTTGGTCGCCAGCACGAACGCGCCTTTGCCGTGAATCTTCTGAGCGAAACCGCGTTCCTGCAACTGGTCGATGGCCTTGCGTACCGTGCCACGGCTGGCCTGATAGGTGTCCATCAGCTCGGTTTCGGAAGGCAGCCGGGCGCCGCGCTCCAGGCGCTGCGTGGTGATGCTGGCAAGCAAATCGCTGTAGATCTGGTTGTATTTGCTCATGGCTGGACTCTGTGCCGACGGTACTCAAAACCCCGAACCTTAAGGGCAGGGTAGGGGTTTGTCCATGCGGACGAAGGAAAACATCTTAGGTCGGAGTAGGAAGAATCCGCATTTTTCTGACGTTCATCCACGGACGCAAACTCGTACAGACGAGTTGTTGCATTAACTCGTACAGACGAGTATTTTTCCTCTCGGCGTGCTGCCAATAACAACAATCCACGACGGAAGAACAAGCATGAGCCATGACTACCCGAACATCGCCAAGGAGCTGCTGGAAAGCCTCGGTGGCCGCGACAACATCGAGCAGGCGGCGCATTGCGTGACGCGTTTGCGCCTGGCGCTGAAGAACCCCGCGCTGGTGAATGTGGCCGCGCTCAATGGCGTCGATCTGGTCAAGGGTTCGTTCTTCACCGGCGGCTTGTATCAAGTGGTCATCGGCCCGGGTGATGTTGAAAAGGTTTATGCCGAACTGCGCCAGCAGACGGGCCTGGCGGCATCGACCATCGCCGACGTTAAACAGAAAAGCGCCGAGAAGATAAACGCCATGCAGCGGCTGGTGCGGGTGTTTTCCGATGTGTTCATGCCGATCCTGCCGGCGCTGATCATTGCCGGCCTGTTGATGGGCATCAACAACCTGCTCGGTGCCAAGGGCATGTTCATCGAGGGCCAGACCCTGCTGGATGCCTATCCCAACCTCGACGGGTTGTGGAGTCTGATCAACCTGATGGCCAACACCTCGTTCGTGTTCCTGCCGGCGCTGGTGGGCTGGTCGGCGGCCAAGCGTTTCGGCGGCAGCGAAATCCTCGGCATTGTCCTCGGTCTGATGCTGGTACACCCGGACCTGCTCAATGCCTGGAATTACGGCAAGGCCGTGGCCGGGCTGGACGGGCAGCAACTGCCGTACTTCGACATCCTCGGCCTGTTCCAGGTGGAAAAGGTCGGCTACCAGGGGCAGATCCTGCCGATCCTGCTGGCGGCGTACGTGATGAGCGTCATCGAAAAATGGTTGCGGGCGCGAGTGCCCAACGCCGTGCAGTTGCTGGTGGTGCCGATCACCACCATCGTTGTCACCGGCGTGCTGGCGCTGGCAATCATCGGCCCGGTGACCCGGCATATCGGCATCTACATCACCGAAGGGCTGGTGATGCTGTTCGATCTGGCGCCGTTGGTGGGCGGTCTGATTTTCGGTTTGCTGTATGCGCCGCTGGTAATCACCGGCATGCACCACATGTTCCTCGCCGTGGATCTGCAACTGATCTCCAGCCAGGGCGGCACCTTCATCTGGCCGATGATCGTCATGTCCAATCTGGCGCAGGGCAGTGCGGCCCTGGCGGTGTTCTGGATGACGCGCAATGCGCGGGACAAGAGCATGGCCTCGACCTCGGCGATTTCTGCGTATTTCGGCATCACCGAGCCGGCGATGTTCGGTGTCAACCTGCGCTACAAGTTTCCGTTCTACGCCGCGCTGGCCGGTTCGGCGCTGGGCTGCATGTTCCTCTCGCTGAACAAGATCCAGGCCTCGGCCATTGGCGTTGGTGGCCTGCCCGGTTTCATCTCGATCATTCCGCAGTTCATCCCGATGTTCGTCATCGGGATGCTGATTGCCATGCTCGTGCCGTTTGCCCTGACCTGCGTGCTGAGCATGAAGATCATCCGCCCGGGTTACCGGGTTGCCTGAAATTGAACCGTAGGAGCTGCCGGAGGCTGCGATCTTTTGATCTTGCCTTTCAAAATCGAAAGATCGCAGCCTCCGGCAGCTCCTACAGAGATCGTAAAATTCAAGAGGGAAATCCGCCATGCAAGACTGGCAACGTTCGGTGATCTACCAGATCTACCCGAAGAGCTTTCACAGCCATGCCGGCAACGCCACCGGCGATCTGCTCGGCATCGTCGCCAAGCTTGATTACCTGCAATGGCTGGGAGTCGATTACCTGTGGATCACGCCGTTCCTGCGCTCGCCGCAGCGCGACAACGGCTACGACATCAGCGACTACTACGCGGTCGATCCGAGCTACGGCAGCATGGCCGACTGTGAACTGCTGATCGCCGAAGCGGGCAAACGCGGGATCAAGCTGATGCTCGACATCGTGGTCAACCACACCTCGATCGAGCATGTGTGGTTCCAGCAGGCGCGCAGCAGCCTCGACAACCCTTACCGCGACTTCTATATCTGGCGCGACCAGCCGAACAACTGGGAATCCAAGTTCGGCGGTTCGGCCTGGGAGTACGAAGCGCAGACCGGCCAGTACTATCTGCACCTGTTCGACCACACCCAGGCGGATCTCAATTGGGACAACCCCAAGGTCCGCGATGAAGTGTTCAAGATGATGCGCTTCTGGCGCGACAAGGGTGTGGGTGGTTTTCGTCTGGACGTGATCAACCTGATCTCGAAACCGGCGGACTTTCCCGAAGACGACAGCGATGGTCGGCGCTTCTACACCGACGGGCCGAACGTGCACACCTACTTGCAGCAGATGCACCGCGAAGTCTTCGAAGGGCATGAGCTGATCAATGTCGGCGAGATGTCCTCGACACGTCTGGAACACTGCATTCGTTACTCCAATCCGCAGTCGAAAGAACTGTCGATGACCTTCAACTTTCATCACCTGAAGGTCGATTACCCGAATCTGCAGAAATGGGTGCGCGCCGATTTCGATTTCCTCCAGCTCAAGCAGATTCTCTCCGACTGGCAGACCGGCATGCAGGCGGGTGGCGGCTGGAATGCGCTGTTCTGGTGTAACCACGATCAGCCACGCGTGGTCTCGCGGTTCGGCAATGACGGCGAGTACCGCGAGCTGTCGGCGAAGATGCTCGGCACTGCGCTGCACTTTCTGCAGGGCACGCCCTTCGTTTATCAGGGCGAAGAATTGGGAATGACCAATCCGGGGTTCGAGAGCATCGAGCAATACCGTGACGTCGAGACCCTGAATATCTTTCGCCTCAAGCGTGAAGCCGGGGCAAGCGACCTCGACAACATGGCAGCGATCATGCAGAAGTCCCGCGATAACGGGCGCACGCCGATGCACTGGCACGCCGGGCACAACGCCGGCTTCACCCGCAGCGAACCATGGATCGGTGTGCCGGCCAATGCCGCACAGATCAACGTCGCGCATCAACTGCACGACCCGGAATCGGTACTGCATCACTATCGGCGCCTGATCGCTTTGCGCCGCACTGAAGCGTTGATCTCCGATGGCATCTATCGCCAACTACTGCCGGAGCATCCACAGGTCTGGGCGTACCTGCGCGAGGGGACGGGAGAGCGCTTGTTAGTGGTGAACAATTTCTATGGCACCGCATGTGAGGTCGAGCTACCGGCGCTGATCGACGAAGCCCAGGAGCAGCGCCTGCTGATCAGCAACTACCCGGACTGCCCGCAACGCACGAGTTTGCTGCAGTTGCGACCTTACGAATCCTTCGTGCTGCACCTGACCGACCCCTGATTTTTTAACTGAATAACAACCTTTGAAAAAACACGCAGAACGCTGCGCGGGGGATTTGTGCGCGCTGAATTCCTGCAACCACACAATAAAAACAACGGGTGGCATATATGAGAGCAACCATAAATTACAGCCTGGCAGTCGCGGGGATTTGTCTGGCAATGCCCACGTCCTCACAGGCGCTGGAGTTCGGCGGCTATCTGCGCAGCGGTGTCGGTACTTCGGTCAACAGCAGCAGCCAGTCGTGTTTCCAGTTGCCCGGCGCGCAGACCAAATATCGCCTCGGTAACGAGTGCGAGCAGTACGGTGAGCTCGAGCTGCGCCAGGATCTGTACACCCTCGACGACGGCTCGGTGCTGAGCGTCGACGGCATGGCATCGCTGTACAACCGTTACGACCGCAGCCTGACGTTCAAGGAAGACAACGGCTCGATTCGTTTGCCGCAGGCTTACGCGCAATGGTCGGCGATGCCCGCGCTCAACGGCGGCTCGCTGTGGGCCGGTCGGCGCTACTACAAACGTAACGACATCCATATTTCCGATTTCTATTACTGGAACCAGAGCGCCACCGGTGCAGGCATTGAAGACGTGTTGCTCGGTGGCCTGAAATACAGCTACGCCTTTTCGCGCAAGGACAACCTTTACCAAAAGGATTACATCAACCGCCACGACTTCAACGTCGGCGGTTTCAACAGCAACCGCGGCGGAGAACTGGAGTTCGGCCTCAGCTACATCGACAAGCCCGACAGCCGCGACGCCCACCGTGGCTGGGCGATTACCACTCAGCACGTGCAGCAGGACTTTCTCGGCGGCAAGAACAAACTGGCGCTGCAATACGGCGAAGGGCCGGGCACCGGATTGGGCTATACCGGTAACGTCAGGCTTGATGACCGCAACAAGAGTTATCGGATCGTCGAGTTCTTCGACTGGCAACTGACGCCACGTTTTGGCGGACAATTCCAGGCGGTGTATCAGAAAGATATTCGTCAGGGCGGCGCCGATCAGAACTGGCTGTCACTCGGTGTGCGTCCGGCCTATGCACTGAGCGAGCAGTTCAAACTGGTGACCGAACTGGGTCACGATCAGGTCGAGGCGGCGGACGGCACGCGCAAGCTGAGCAAGTTCACCTTTGCACCGACCTGGTCACCGAAAGGCCCGGAATTCTGGGCGCGGCCCGAGGTGCGTCTGTATTACACCTATGCCAGCTGGAACCAGGCAGCCAAGCGTGCCGCCAACCTGTTGGCCAAAGGTTCGGCGCTGTCCGACACCGGCGTCTTCGGCAACGCACGGCACGGGGCCAATGTCGGGCTGCAGGTTGAATACTGGTGGAAATAAGCAAAGCGGCTGCGACCGCTCATTCAATCAATACACGCTCAGGTGATGTCATGGCCACACCCCAACAATTGCAGCTGCTGGCTCCTTTATCCGGCGTGCTGATGGCGCTGGACCAGGTGCCCGACCCGGTGTTTGCCGGGCGGATCATCGGCGACGGTTTGTGCATCGACCCGACTTCGTCAACGCTCTGCGCACCGCTTGCAGGTGTGGTCAGCGACGTGCAGGCCAGCGGGCATGCGCTCACCATCACCAGTGATGCGGGTGTTCAGGTGTTGATGCATATCGGCCTGGACACGGTGAATCTCGCCGGCGAAGGATTCACCCGCCGCGTTGACGCGGGGCAGCGGGTCGAAGCGGGGCAGGCGCTGATCGACTTCGATGCTGACTACATTGCCCTGCACGCGCGCAGTTTGTTGACCTTGATGCTGGTGGTCAGCGGCGAGCCGTTCGATTCACTCGTTGGCTCAACCGGGTTGGTCGAGGTGGGCCAGCCAGTGCTTGACGTCGTGGTCGGCGCAGCCGCCGGCGAACATCCTGCGCCGGTGCCGGGCGACGCGGTGTTCTCGCAGCCGATCCATCTGCCCAATCCCAATGGCCTGCACGCGCGGCCGGCGGCAGTATTCGCCCAAGCGGCCAAAGCATTTTCAGCGACCATCCATCTGCACAAGCTGCAAGCTCAAGCCAACGGCAAATCCCTGGTGGCGATCATGGCGTTGCAAACGGCTCATGGCGACAGTGTGCAGGTCAGCGCCGAAGGCGAAGATGCCGTAGCCGCCGTCGATGCGCTGACACGCTTGCTGAGCGAAGGCTGTGGCGAAGCGGTCAAAGCGCCCGCGCCGGTCGAAGTCGATGCAGCAGAAATGCCGAACATCCTGCGCGGTGTCTGCGCCTCGCCCGGTTCGGCGTTGGGGCAAGTCATGCAGATTGTCGAAGCGTCGCTCATGGTCAACGAGTTCGGCGCCGAGCCGCCAGTTGAACTGGAGGCGTTGAGCCAAGCACTGATCGAAGCCGACATGGCCCTGCAACATCTGCGCGACACCGCCAGCGGCCAGGCGCAGGCGGAGATCTTCAAGGCGCATCAGGAACTGCTCGCCGACCCGAGCCTGCTGGATCAGGCCGGGGCGCTGATCGACGCGGGCAACAGCGCGGCGTTTGCCTGGAAGACCAGCACCGACGCAACGGCGGCGATGTTTCGCTCGCTGGGCAATGCCTTACTGGCTGAGCGCGCGGCGGATCTGGATGATGTCGGCCAGCGCGTGCTGAAGCTGATCCTCGGTGTTCACGAGCAGACGCTGGAGTTGCCGGACGACACCATTCTGATCGCCGATCAGCTGACCCCGTCCCAGACCGCCGGGCTCGATACGCGCAAGGTGCTCGGGTTTGCCACCGTCGGCGGTGGCGCCACCAGCCATGTCGCGATCCTCGCGCGAGCCTGCGGTTTACCGGCGATCTGCGGCATGCCGGCGCAAATGCTCGGGCTCGGCAACGGCACGCGGGTGCTGCTCGATGCCGACAAAGGCGAATTGCAGTTGCACCCGGACGCCGAGTCCATTGATCAATTGCGCACGCGACATGAGCGCCAGCGCCAGCGTCATCAGCAGGAACTGGCTCAGGCCAGCGAGGCGGCCTGCACCCGTGACGGTCAGCACATCGAAGTCACCGCCAACGTTGCCTCGCAGCAAGAAACCGCCCAGGCCATGGAGCTGGGCGGGAATGGCGTGGGGCTGTTGCGTTCGGAATTTCTCTACCTGGGCCGTCAGCAGGCGCCGAGCCATGACGAACAGGTGGCCACTTATAGCGCCATCGCGCGCACCATCGGGCCGGCACACAATCTGGTGGTGCGCACCCTCGATGTCGGTGGCGACAAACCGCTGGCTTATGTGCCGATGGACAGCGAAACCAATCCTTTCCTTGGTTTGCGCGGCATTCGTCTGTGCCTTGAGCGACCGCAACTGTTGCGCGAGCAGTTCCGTGCAATCCTCGCCTGCTGTGAACTGACGCGTCTGCACATCATGTTGCCGATGGTCACGAATTTGGCCGAACTGCGTCTGGCGCGGCAGATTCTCGAGCAAGAAGCGCGGGTGCTGGGCCTGGCGCACCTGCCAAAGCTGGGAATCATGATCGAAGTGCCTGCCGCTGCGCTGATGGCCGATGTGCTGGCGCCGCACGTGGATTTTTTCTCCATCGGCACCAACGACCTCACCCAATACACCCTGGCCATGGACCGCGATCATCCGCGTCTGGCCAGTCAGGCGGACAGCTTTCATCCCTCGGTACTGCGCCTGATTGCCATGACGGTGAAGGCTGCGCATGCCCACGGCAAATGGGTCGGCGTCTGCGGCGCCATGGCGTCTGAACGCCTTGCCGTGCCGCTGCTGCTGGGGCTGGGTGTGGATGAGCTGTCGGTGAGCGTGCCGTTGATTCCGGCGATCAAGTCGGCGGTGCGCGAGGTGAATCTGGCCGACTGTCGAATCATCGCCGAACAGGTCTCGAACCTGGAAAGCGCCGCCGACGTGCGCGAAGCCTTGCAGCGGTTTCATGAGGCGAAAGTCGATGCCTCGCCGGTAATGGAGAATTGAACATGTTCGACAAATTGCAGCAGGCATTCTGGAAAGCACTGACACCGGATCTGGTCCCGGATGAGGTGAAAGCCGTCGCCGAACCGATTGCCGGCCTGAGCGCCGAGATTGTTGCGGCGCTGGGCGGTGTGGATAACCTCAAGTCGCAGCAACCGGTGGCGCTGACTCGGGTGCGCGTGGCGCTGCACGACGCGGCACGGGTCGACCGTCAGGCCCTGAGTGTGGCCGGTGTGGCGGGCGTCATGCCGCTTGAGGGCGGCGTGCTGCACCTGATTACCGGGCTGCGCGCATAAGGCCGACAAGACGTGCGGCCGCAGGTCGCCCTTACTGTTTCTCAACTGCGGGTGTATCGTATTCGCCTTTTGCAGGTCCCTCGGGATCTGTCGCTGATACGTGAGGTAGTTGAGTTCATGTCCTTTACCCGTCGCCAAATCCTCGGTGGCCTGGCCGGTCTTGTTGTCGTTGGCGTGGGCGCGGGAGGCGCGTCGCGTTACTGGCTGGGCAAGATGGCCGACGCCGAGGCCGGCCACGACTATGAACTGATCGCCGCGCCGCTCGATGTCGAACTGGTGCCGGGCCACAAGACCGAGGCCTGGGCGTTCGGCCCGTCGGCGCCGGGCACCGAATTGCGCGTGCGTCAGGGTGAATGGCTGCGTGTGCGTTTCATCAATCACTTGCCGGTGGCGACTACCATTCACTGGCACGGTATCCGCCTGCCGCTGGAAATGGACGGCGTGCCTTACGTGTCGCAACTGCCAGTGCTGCCGGGCGAATACTTCGACTACAAATTCCGAGTGCCGGACGCTGGCAGCTATTGGTATCACCCGCATGTCAGCAGCAGCGAAGAACTCGGACGTGGTCTGGTCGGGCCGCTGATCATCGAGGAACGCGAGCCGACCGGTTTCAAGTACGAGAAAACCCTGAGCCTGAAGAACTGGCATGTCGACGAGCAAGGTCAGTTCGTCGAATTCAGCATCCCCCGCGAAGCGGCCCGTGGCGGTACCGCCGGGCGCTTGTCGACGATCAATGGTGTGCCGCTGCCGGTGATTGATCTGCCGGCCGGGCAGGTCACCCGGGTGCGTCTGCTTAATCTCGACAACACCCTGACCTATCGCATCAACATCCCCGGTGTCGAAGCGAAGATCTACGCGCTGGATGGTAACCCGGTCGAGCCGCGCCCGTTGGGCAAGGAATACTGGCTCGGCCCCGGCATGCGCATTTGCCTGGCGATCAAGGCGCCGGCGGCCGGTGAAGAGTTGTCGCTGCGCAACGGTCCGGTGCGTCTGGGTACGCTGCGTTCAGTCGCCAACACCGATGCGCCGACGGACTGGCCGAAGGCCCTGCCGGCCAACCCGGTGGCCGAGCCGGATCTGGCCAATGCGGAGAAACTCAACTTCAATTTCGAATGGGTCGGCTCGGTCTCGGTGAACACCGAAAACGGCAAGCCGCCGAGCCTCTGGCAGATCAACGGCAAGGCCTGGGACATCACCGACAAGACCTGTGCTGACCGACCGATTGCCAGCCTGAAACTGGGCCAGAGCTATATTTTCGAATTGAAGAACATGACTCAGTACCAGCACCCGATCCACCTGCACGGCATGAGCTTCAAGGTGATCGCGTCGAACCGGCACAAAGTCGTGCCGTATTTCACCGACACATATCTGCTGGGCAAGAACGAGCGTGCGCAAGTGGCGCTGGTGGCGGATAACCCGGGGGTGTGGATGTTCCACTGCCATGTCATCGACCACATGGAAACCGGCCTGATGGCCGCGATCGAGGTGAAGTAATGCGCCAGATCCGCCCGGCGGCGATCATCGACCGCAGCCGCGACCGCGACTTCATGCGCGAAGCCCTGACCCTCGCCGCACAGGGCGCCGCCCTCGGTGAGGTGCCGGTGGGCGCGGTGCTGGTGCACGATGGCGTGATCATCGGTCGCGGCTTCAATTGCCCGATCAGCACCAGCGACCCGAGTGCCCACGCCGAAATGGTCGCGATCCGCGCCGCCGCGCAGGCAGTGGATAACTATCGCCTGCCGGGCAGCACGCTGTATGTGACGCTGGAGCCTTGCAGCATGTGCGCCGGGCTGATCGTGCATTCGCGGGTGGCGCGGGTGGTGTACGGCGCGCTGGAACCCAAGGCCGGGATTGTGCAAAGTCAGGGGCAGTTTTTTACCCAGGTTTTTTTGAATCACCGGGTGTTGTATGAGGGCGGGGTGCTGGCTGAAGAATGTGGTGCGGTGCTGACCGAGTTTTTCCGCGCCAGACGCACTAAAAGCCCCTCACCCTAACCCTCTCCCAGAGGGAGAGGGGACCGACCGAGTTGAATGGACCAAGTCCGCCGACCTGAAATACCGAGTCGGACTCAAGTTTTGAAAAGCTCAACAATCAGCTCCCTCTCCCTGGGGAGAGGGCTGGGGTGAGGGGTAGGCCCACCGCGGTCATGGGAAAATACGCTTACTTCCTGGCGACGATAACTGCCCGCATCGGCGCCGGCAGCCCTTCAATGGTTTTGCTGTGGTCCTCGGGATCAAGAAAATCACTCAGCGACTGATACTTCATCCACTCGGTCCCGCGCTGTTCCTCAACCGTGGTCGTGCTGACATCCACGCAACGAATATCGCTGAAACCCGCCCGTCGCAGCCACAATTCCAGCGCCGGCACCGACGGCAAAAACCACACGTTGCGCATCTGCGCGTAGCGATCTTCCGGCACCAGCACCTGATGCTTGTCGCCTTCGACCACGAGGGTTTCCAGCACCAGTTCGCCGCCCTTGACCAGGCAATCCTTCAGCGCCAGCAAATGCTCGATCGGCGAGCGACGGTGATAGAACACGCCCATGGAAAATACTGTGTCGAAGCCTTCCAGATTCGGCGGCAGGTCTTCGAACGGGAACGGCAGGTGCCAGGCATTCGGCTCGGACAAGTAACGCTGCACCGCCTGGAACTGGCAGAAGAACAGCCAGTTCGGGTCGACCCCGATCACGCTGTCGGCGCCGGCGCCGAGCATGCGCCACATGTAGTAGCCGTTGCCGCAGCCGACATCGAGGATGCGTTTGCCCTTCAGGTCGAGGTGCGGAGAGACCCGCGACCACTTCCAGTCCGAGCGCCATTCGGTGTCGACATGCACACCGAACAGATCGAACGGCCCTTTGCGCCACGGCGACAGGCCCATCAGCGCGGTGCGCATCTGTGCGCGAGTGTCGTCGTCGCAATCGGTGTCGAGTTTCAGGCCGTTGAGCAGGTCGACTTCGCTTGGCTGGATCTTCGGCAAGGCGTCCAGCGCACTTTGCCAGCGCTCCAGATCGCCGTGGCCTTTGTCCATTTTCTTGTCGAGTTGCGCTTGCAGCGTGTTGGCCCATTCGGCCAGCGGTGTACCGGCCAGACGCCGGGCGAGGGGGGACAGGTCAATCATGGCAAGGCAATCAACGAGGCAAAGTTAAGACACTGGAACCACGGCACGACTTTCGAGAACCCGGCGGCCAGCAGGCGTTCGCGGTGTTCTTCGAGGCTGTCGGGCTTCATGACGTTTTCGATGGCGCTGCGTTTCTGGGCGATTTCCAGTTCGCTGTAGCCGTTGGCGCGTTTGAACGCTACGTGCAGGTCGGTGAGCAGGGCGTGTTCTTCGGCATCGTTGAAGCGCAGCTTTTCCGAGAGAATCAGCGCGCCGCCGGGCAACAGTGACTGACGGATGCGCGAGAGCAATTCAGTGCGCTGATCCGGGGCGATGAATTGCAGGGTGAAGTTCAGCGCCACCACCGACGCGGGCTGAAACTCCAGCGCGAGGATATCGCCCTCGATCACCTCGACCGGCAGCAGTTCCTGGAACATCGAATCCTGACCGTTGAGGTATTCGCGACAGCGCTCGACCATCGCCGCCGAGTTATCCACAGCGATGACCCGGCAATCGTCGGTGCGCACATGGCGGCGCAGGGCTTGAGTCACTGCGCCGAGCGACGAGCCGAGGTCGTAGAGCACGCTGTTCGGCTGGGCGAACTGCGCCGCGAGCACGCCGAGGTTTTCGACGATGGTCGGGTAACCCGGCACCGAGCGCTTGATCATGTCCGGGAACACCCGCACCACGTCTTCATTGAAGGCGAAGTCAGGCACCTGGGCCAAAGGCTGGGCGAATAGGCGATCGGGTTCTTTGCTCACGGCGGCGTCCGGCGGTGTCGGTGGAAAAGGCCGGCATTTTAGCCAAAGTGGCGCGGGGATGCTTGGGTTGTCTGATAAAGCACCGAACCGGGTGTAATGCTCGCCGTCTGGGATATGGCTTTCGCGAGCAGGCTCGCTCCCACAGGGGGGGCGCGGTGATCTGTCGGAGCGAGCCTGCTCGCGAAGAAGCTGCAGTCAGTTCACCGAAATGGCGCAGTCGAAGGTCTCAACAGGCAGCACTTCCGGTGCCCACGGTTGTTGCGAGGTCAGGCGCAAACGCCCGGTGCCTGCTGCGAAGGCCTGGAAGCGCCAGGTCGAAACCCCCGCTGCGCCCACCACGCCGGCATCTTCCGGATTGCTGTAAACCTCGGGGCTGAGGGCGCGCAACACGCCGCCAGCTGAATCCTGAATCGCCCAGCGGTAGCCGGTGGTCGGGTTGCTTGGCAGGCTGATGATCAGGTTTTGCCCGATGTTGAGTCGCACGGGACATTCGCTTTGTTTTTCCACAGTCACGTTGTGTTTCGGTTGCGTGGCGCAGGCCGCCAGCAAGGAAAGGGCGAGGGGGAAAAACAGGCGAATGGGGGACATGAGGTCAGCAGCTCCGGCGGTTACGACGAACGGCGAGCATAACTGAAGATGGGACAAAGTGTGACGGTCAGGGAGTTCCGTGTTGGCAGCACTGAAGCCATCGCTGGCAAGCCAGCTCCCACAGGTTTCTCGGTTGACCACAAGATTTGTGGGCACATTGAACATTGTGGGAGCTGGCTTGCCAGCGATAGCGGTACATCAGGCACTACATGATTGTCAGAAGAGCACCTTCGCCACGTCCGCAAACCGCTTGGCAAAGTGCACGGTAATCCCTTCCTTCAGATAATCCGGCAATTCCTCAAAGTTACCCCGGTTCGGTTCCGGCAGAATCAATTCGAAAATCTTCTGCCGGCGCGCTGCGATGACCTTTTCGCGCACGCCGCCGATCGGCAATACATGCCCGGTCAGGGTCAGTTCGCCAGTCATCGCCACGCCTTTTTTCGGCGGCTGATTACGTGCAAGCGAGAGCAGGGCGCTGGCCATGGTCACGCCAGCGCTCGGGCCGTCCTTCGGCGTTGCGCCTTCCGGTACATGCAGGTGGACGAAGGCTTCGTCGAAGAACTTCGCATCACCACCAAATTGCTTGAGGTGCGAGCTGACGTAGCTGTAGGCGATCTCCGCCGATTCCTTCATCACATCGCCCAATTGCCCGGTGAGCTTGAAGCCCCGGTTGAGCGTATGAATCCGCGTGGCCTCGATCGGCAAGGTCGCGCCGCCCATGCTGGTCCAGGCCAGACCGGTAATCACGCCGGTGCCGGACAGCACTTGCTCATTGCGGAACACCGGATGGCCCAGCGAGGCTTCGAGGTCTTTCGGCCCGAGTTTGATCACCGCTTTCGGATCGTCGATCAGCTTCATCACCGCTTTGCGCACCAGTTTTCCCATCTGCTTTTCCAGCTGACGCACGCCGGCTTCGCGGGCATAGCCATCGATCAGTGCTTTGAGCGCGCTGTCGCTGATGCTCAGGCTGCCTTTCGATACTCCGGCCTTTTCCAGCAGTTTCGGCCACAAGTGACGCTTGGCGATGGCGACTTTTTCTTCAGTGATGTAGCCGGACAGGCGAATCACTTCCATCCGGTCCAGCAACGGGCCGGGGATCGAATCGAGGGTGTTGGCGGTGCAGACGAAAAGGACCTTCGACAGATCCATGCGCAGGTCGAGGTAGTGGTCGAGGAATTCAACGTTCTGCTCAGGATCGAGGGTTTCCAGTAGCGCCGAGGCCGGGTCACCCTGGTAGCTCTGGCCCATCTTGTCGATCTCGTCGAGCATGATCACCGGGTTCATCACTTCGACGTCTTTCAACGCCTGCACCAGTTTGCCCGGTTGGGCGCCGATGTAGGTGCGGCGGTGGCCCTTGATTTCGGCCTCGTCGCGCATGCCGCCGACGCTGAAGCGGTAGAACGGCCGCCCGAGGGATTCGGCGATGGATTTGCCGACGCTGGTTTTACCCACGCCCGGTGGGCCGACCAGCAACACGATCGAGCCGCTGATCTCGCCTTTGTAAGCTCCAACGGCGAGGAATTCGAGGATGCGATCCTTGATGTCGTCCAGACCCGCATGGTGCTTGTCGAGGATTTTGCGTGCGTGCTTGAGGTCGAGTTTGTCCTCGCCGTACACGCCCCACGGCACTGATGTTGCCCAGTCCAGATAATTGCGTGTGACCGCGTACTCCGGCGAGCCGGTTTCGAGGATCGACAGTTTGTGGGTTTCTTCCTCGAGGCGCTTCTGCACTTGCGCCGGCAGGGTTTTGCCTTCGAGGCGCTGCTGGAACTGTTCGAGGTCGGCGCTGCGGTCGTCCTTGGTCAGGCCGAGTTCCTGCTGGATGACCTTGAGTTGCTCCTTGAGGAAGAACTCACGCTGATGCTCGCCGATCTTGCGGTTGACTTCGGCGGAAATTTCTTTCTGCAGGCGCGCGACTTCGACTTCCTTGCGCAGCATCGGCAGGACTTTTTCCATGCGCTTGAGCATCGGCACGCAGTCGAGCACTTCTTGCAGCTCGGGGCCGGTGGCGGAGGTCAGCGCGGCGGCGAAGTCGGTCAGCGGCGACGGGTCGTTGGGGCTGAAGCGGTTGAGGTAGTTCTTCAGCTCTTCGCTGTACAGCGGGTTGAGCGGCAACAATTCCTTGATCGCATTGATCAGCGCCATGCCGTAGGCCTTGACCTCGTCGGTCGGCTCGGTGGGCTGGTGCGGGTATTCGACTTCGACCAGGTACGGCGGGCGATGGTGCTTGAGCCAGGTCTTGATGCGCACGCGGCTCAGGCCCTGGGCGACGAATTGCAGTTTGCCGTTTTCGCGGCTGGCGTGGTGCACCTTGACCAGCGTGCCGTATTCGGGGAGGGCGCCGGTGTCGAAGTGGCGCGGGTCTTCCTGGGGCGTGTCCATGAAGAACAGGGCCAGGGAGTGGTGTTCGGATTTGCTGACCAGTTCGAGGGTCTCGGCCCACGGTTCTTCGTTGACGATGACCGGCAGGACCTGGGCCGGGAAGAACGGACGGTTGTGGATCGGAATGATGTAGACCTTGTCCGGCAGGTTTTGCCCGGGCAGCGCCAGGCCGGTGCCGGAGGAGGTGTGTTCGATGTGGTCGTTTTCGTAATCGTCGTGGTTGTCCGGGCGATCTTGCTGGTCGGTCATGGGGCACCTGCGCAATGGGGTATGGGGTGTTAGATGGGGCAGGGGTGGGGTGGTTTCAATGGGGCGGGTGTGTTTCTGCTTGTGTGTTCAGGTTTGCAAAGTTTTTCACCTTGTTAACCTTGGCGGCCGTTGGGCCGGTGGCAAGATCCTTCAGGTCGGCACGGATGCCTAGTGGAATCTAACAATGTCTGTGCATAACTAGCGAAAAACGCGAGTGTTGGTTAGCTTTTACTATTAAATGGAGTTTTGATGGGTTCCGTTCGGCTTATTTCGAACTGGCCTTGAGCCCCTGTAATTTCTGACAGTAGACAACTGACTCAATCGTCCGAAGATTGCAGTTCAATCTCGAACGCCAGAGAGGTGTTCGAGAATTTACCAACGTCAAGGAATCGAACCATGAGTCATACCGATACGAAATACAGGGATTTCATCATTCGCGAATATTCTTCCGACACGCCGGGTTTGCGTTTCCAGGTGATCTACAGCGAAACGGATAAGAGTTTGTTGCTGGAAACCCGCAAGCATGCCGAGCAACTGATCATCGATCGATTGCAACGGATGGCAAATGGAGGAAAAGCCTTTTGATTCTGTCGGGTCACGCTGACGACAAGCGTTCGAAGGTTGCGATCTTTTGATTTTTTCTTGAAAGCACCGAATTGCCCAAGGCGAAGTGGACAGACTTCATTGATGCCATACACCTTGGTGCGAATGGAGCATGTTGGGCACGCCTCCATGCAAAAAGGCGCCACCCCTCACAGGGTGGCGCCTTCTTTTTTACCGCCGCTACCGCTTATTCCGGCAGTTTGTACGCAATGATGTAGTCACCCATCTTGGTGCCCAGCGAGCCGTGACCGCCAACAACGAGCAGCACGTATTGCTTGCCGTCCTTGCCGGTGTAGGTCATCGGAGTCGCTTGGCCGCCTGCTGGCAGGCGCGATTTCCACAGTTCTTTACCGGTATTCACGTCATAGGCGCGCAGGTACTGGTCGAGGGTGCCGCTGAGGAAGCCGACGCCGCCGGCAGTGACCATCGAACCGCCCATGCTCGGTACGCCGAGGGTGAAGCCGATCGGGATTGGCGAGCTGTCGCGGCTGGTGCCGTTCTTGCGTTTCCACACGACTTTGCCGGTGGTCAGGTCGATACCGGCGACGTAGCCCCAGGCCGGGGCCTGGCACGGTACGCCGAGTGGCGACATGAACGGGTGCATGATCACCGCGTATGGCGCGCCAGTGTTTGGCTGCACGCCCGAGGTTTCGCTCTCGCGCTTGCTGCCGGCTTCGACTTGCTCGCGTGGCACCATTTTCGAGACGAACGCCATGTAGTTCGGGCTGGTGAACAGCAGTTGGCGAACCGGGTCGACCGAGACGCCGCCCCAGTTGAACACGCCGACGTTACCCGGATAGATCAGGCTGCCCTGTTCCGATGGCGGGGTGTACTGACCTTCGTAACGCAGTTCCTTGAACTGGATGCGGCACAGCATCTGGTCGAACGGGCTGGCGCCCCACATGGCTTTTTCGGTCAGTTCCGGGGCCAGCAGGTTGAGGTCCGAACGGGCCTGGGTCGGTGCGGTGTGGTCGCCTTTCACGGCGCCCTGCGGAACCGGGATTTCCTTGATCGGAATGATCGGCGTGCCGTCACGACGGTCGAGGACGTACAGGCTGCCCTGTTTGGTCGGGGCGATCAGCGCAGGTTTCACGCCGTCGGCGGTTTTCATGTCGAGCAGGGTTGGCTGGCTGCCCACGTCCATGTCCCACAGGTCGTGGTGGGTGAACTGGTAGTTCCAGCGCACTTTACCGGTAGCCAGGTCCAACGCGACGAGGCCGGCGCTGAATTTCTCGGCGCCCGGGGTGCGGTTGCCGCCCCATTGGTCAGGGGTCTGGTTGCCCAGTGGCAGGTAGACCATGCCGAGTTTTTCATCGACGCTGGCCAGCGACCACATGTTCGCCGAGTTGCGGCTGTAGGTTTCGCCCGGAGCCAATGGCTCGGTGGCGTCCGGCTTGTCGCTGTCCCAGTTCCACACCAGGTGACCGTCGCGCACGTCGAAGGCGCGGATCACGCCCGATGGCTCGTTGGTCGATTCGTTGTCGGTAACGTGACCGCCCATGATCACCAGATCACGGGTAATCGCTGCTGGCGAGGTGGAGTAGTAGCCGCCGGCGGTGAACGGGCCGATGCCTTGGGTCAGGTCGACCACGCCGTTGGTGCCGAAGCCTTCGCAGATCTTGCCGGTGTCGGCGTTCAGTGCGATCAGGCGGGCATCAGCAGTTGGCAGGTACAGGCGACGCGGGCAGGCCTGAGCAACGGCCTGGCCGGCTTCAGAGATGACAGCGGAACCGGCATTTTCAGACTTGGCATAGGCGGCTTCGTCGTAGTACGACACGCCACGGCAGGTCATGTGGGCGAAGCCCTTGAAGCCGACCGGGCTCTTGATCTGTGGATCGAAGCGCCAGATTTCCTTGCCGGTGTCCGGGTCCAGTGCCAGCACTTTGCTGTGCGCGGTGCAGGCGTAGACCATGCCGTTGGCTTTGAGCGGGGTGTTTTCGTTGGTCAGCTCGACCGGGTCATCCGCAGTTGGCAGGTCGCCGGTCTGGATGCGCCAGGCTTCTTGCAGCTTGCCGACATTTTCCGGGGTGATCTGCTTGAGCGGCGAGTAGCGGTCACCGAACTCGGTGCGACCGTAGGCCTGCCAGTCGCCATCCGGCATGGCCGGTGCAGTGCTGGTCATGTCGGCGCTGTCGCGGTCCAGTTCACCGAAGGTTTCGCCCGGGTGGGTGAAGAGGCTGGCCAGGGCGGTAACGCCGGCCAGGATCACCGCCACGGTCAGACCGCCAGTGCCGATTTTCGCCGGGCCGTTGAGCAGCAGCGGACGACGGAACCATGGCAGCAGCATCACGAAGCCGAGGACAAACCACAGCGCCAGACGCGGCACCAGTTGCCACCAGTCCAGACCGACTTCCCACAATGCCCACACGGTGCTGGCAAACAGCACGATGGCGTACAGCCCCAGTGCCGCGCGGCGGCGCATCAGCAGCAGAATGCCGCTCAGCGCGATGCCGATACCGGCCAGCAGATAGTAAAGCGAGCCGCCGAGCATGCTCAGCTTGACTCCCCCGGCCAGCATGGCCAGGCCCATCAGTAGAAGCAGGATGCCGAGCAGGCCCGGTAGCAGACGGCCCCGACTCGAAGCACTTTCGGTGCTCATAGTGTGATTCTCCGTGACGTTTATGTAGTCCCGCGCTGTAGTCACTTTAGATGACGATCTGGCGCAGGCATGGTTCAGATAAAAACTTGTTCGGCTAACGAATTTCATGGATCCCTGTGGGAGCTGGCTTGCCAGCGATGGCGATTGCACATCCAACACTGAAATCGCCAGACAGATTGCTATCGCTGGCAAGCCAGCTCCCACAGGGCCTTGTGGCGTTTTTTAGAACGACGACTGGATCTTGATCCCGCCGATCAGGGCGTCGTCGACGTCGTTCACGCCACCGGGATGGCGGATGTATTGCAGGTTGGGGCGCACGGTCAGCCAGTTGGTCACGTGCACGCCGTAATACAGCTCGGCGCTGTATTCGGTGTCCTGCGGTGGCAGGAACGCCGGATTGTCGTAGTCGTAGACGGCGTTGGCGCGGTTGCTCGCCTCGGCGTTCTTGCGATAGGCCGGGTTGACGTGCACACGCGCGAGGGCGAAACCGATGTCATCTTTGGCGCGGGCGTCGAACGGGCCTTTGTAGGTCAGGCCGGCCTGCACGTAGTTGTCGATGGCGTTGGTTTTCTTGTCATGCATCGTCGCGTTGGCGAACAGGCTCAAACCACGGGAGTGGTCGCTAGCGATGCTGGTGACTTGCTGCTGAATGCCCAGCCATACGCCGTGCTTGCTCGAGGCACTGCGATAGGCTTCGCCGCTCAGCGCTGCCGGTTGGTCATTGCGGTCTTTATAGACGTCAGAGGCCTTGGCATTGCTGTAGTAATAACCGGCGCGGTATTCGCCCGGCAGACCGTTGAGCTTCGGCGTCCACACCAGTTCGACCGGCAGGATCGCGCCTTGCGTGCCGCTGCCGCTGAGTTTGAAGCCGTTGCCGCGATCGAGGTTCGACGGGTTCTGCTCGTAGGCGCCGACCTGCGCGTACAGCTCGGGCGTCAGGTGATATTTGACCCGCAGCGCCCATTGGCTGACCGGCCAGTTGTACCAGATGCCGCCGACCCAGTTGCCGACCTGCGAGCCGCAGAAGGCCAGGTTCTGGAAGTCGCAAGGGAAGCTGTTGAAGTCTTCGCCTTCGCCGAAACGGCCGACCTTGATATCGAGCTTCTGATCGAAGAATTTCTGCTGATACCACATCTGCGTCAGGCGAGTGGTCTGGCCACGACCCCAGACTTCCTGGGCGGAAGTGAAGCCGCCAACGCGCGGGTCGTTGATGCGGTCGTTGCTGATGTTGTTGCCACTGCGCTTGGTGATGGTCAGCTGAAATTCAGCGTCGTTCCAACCGAGGATCTTTTGCAGATCCAGATGGGTGCCGAGGCCGAACTGGTCGCTGTAGCGGGCAGTGCGGTCGTGGTCATAGCCGCCGTGCAGATTGCTGCCCATTTCGCCGGTGTAATCGAGTTTGAAGTCGTAGCCTTTTTCCGCAAGTTCCGTGCGCGTGCCGTTCCAGTCACCAAGCATGTACGGTGATTCACTGTCGAAGGCCGGCGCCGCGTGGGCGCAAGTGGCAAGGCCGAGGGCGGTGCAGCCGCCAAGGGTGCGCAGGGCAGAGATAGCGCTGTCTCGGGAGAAGGAAAAGTCAGGCATGAAGAAGTCTTTTTTTGATGTTTTCAGGTGCAGGCCGAACGCTTCAGATTGTCGCAGGCAGTGAAGCGTTTCAGCGGAAGGGCGGCAGGATAATGATCTGTAACAAATTGAGAAAGCGCTTTTGCAGACATGCAGCGTTTCGGATTTGGTAACAGTGCGGCAAACGGGCGCATTGTGAGTCGGGCCACAGCCTGCGATCTTCCCGGGTTGGCCTACATTTGCAGGAAGGCCTTCCACCTGCTCTGCCCCTCGGCTAAGGTGCGCGGCTTCTGCATATCACTTCGCCCAAAGGCCCGGCATGAACGAACAAACCCCCGATCCGCTGCACGGCGTGACCCTTGAACAGATCCTCAATGCACTGGTGACTCACTACGAGTGGTCGGGGCTGGCCGAGCGTATCGACATCCGTTGCTTCAAGAGCGATCCGAGCATCAAGTCGAGCCTGACCTTCCTGCGTAAAACCCCGTGGGCGCGGGAAAAGGTCGAGCGCCTGTACGTTAAGCTGATGCGCACCAAGCGACCGCTCTGAGATGGACAGCGCGAGGCGCCGACGCCTGATCACCGGCCTGGCCGTGTTGGGCTGGGCCGGATTGACGATTCAGCTGTACCTGATCTTCTTCGCACGATTGAGCATCGGCGCCAGCCTGCTGGGCGGGCTGGTGAGTTTTTTCAGCTACTTCACCATATTGACCAACACCTTGGTGGCGACGGTGTTGACCTGCGCGGTCACCGAGCGCGAATCCGCCGCACGGCGCTGGTTTCTGCAACCGTGGGTCAGCAGTGGAATCGCGGTGAGTATCGCCGTCGTCGGTCTGGCCTACAGCATTCTGTTACGGCATTTGTGGCACCCCGAAGGCTGGCAGTTTGTTGCCGATGAGTTGCTCCACGACGTCATGCCATTGCTGTTTCTCGGCTATTGGTGGCGCTGCGTCCCCAAAGGCACGTTGCGCCTGTGGCATCTGCCGCTGTGGCTGATCTATCCGCTGGTGTACTTCATCTATGCCTTGCTGCGCGGGCATCTGCTCGGCGCCTATGCGTACCCGTTCATTGATGTGGCGGTGTTGGGTTATCCACAGGTGCTGGCGAATGCCGGGGGGATATTGGTGGGGTTTGTGTTGGTGGGGGTGCTGATTATCGGCCTCGACCGCAAATTGTCCGCACGAAGTTGAGATCCAGTGTGGGAGCGAGCCTGCTCGCGAATGCGGTGCGTCAGCCAGCAAATCTTTCGACTGTGCCGATGCCTTCGCGAGCAGGCTCGCTCCCACAAGGGTGATATGGGTCAGGAAGAGATCACTCTTCCTCAGAGCCCTCGGCGCGCCAGTAGCCGACCGCCTTGATGAACTGTTCATCGAGCCCATGCTCATCGATCAGGACCCGGCGGATCTGCCGTGAGACCTTGGTTTCGGTCGCCACCCATGCGTACAGATTGCCCTTGGGCACCTGCAATTGCTTGACGGTAGCCAGCAGGTTGTCCTTGCCGCCTTCGCGCAGCACCCAGATCACATTGAACGGCGCTGCGCTTTCCAGCACTTGCTGCTCAGCGCCGTTTTCCACTTCGATCACCACCAGCGCCTTGCGATTCGCCGCGAGGTGTTCGAGGCGGCGGGCGATGGCGGGGAGGGCGGTTTCGTCGCCGATCAGCAGATAGCTGTCGAAGATGTCCGGCACGATCATCGACCCGCGTGGCCCGCCGATGTGCAGGAACTGCCCCGGTTGTGCCTGCTCGGCCCATGTCGAGGCGGGGCCGTCGCCGTGCAGGACGAAATCGATGTCCAGCTCCATTTTTTCCAGGTCGTAACGACGTGGGGTGTAGTCGCGCATCTCGGGCATCGGCCCGTTGTCCTTGCCGGCGCCCAGTTGCATCGTCTCCAGCGCCGCCGCTTGTTCGGCGTTCTGCGGGAACAGCAGTTTGACGTGATCGTCCGTGCCCAGGCTGATGAACCCGGCCAGTTCCGGCCCGCCGAGGGTGATGCGGCGCATGCGTGGGGTCAGGTCGGTGACGCGCAGCACTTCAAGCTTGCGCCGTTTGATTTCGTGCATCACGCGGTGAATGGTTTGAGTATCGACTGCAGTCATTCGGCTTTCTCCGTGGCAGGTTGAACGGCAGGGCCGTCGACGATGGCTTTGGCGGTGTCGTTGAGCAGGTCGCGCACGCGCAGGATTTCCTCGGCGCTCCAGCGCCCGTGGTGCAGCTGCAAGGCATGGCGCAGGTTGTGCACCGCTTCGTGGATTTCCGGCGGACGATCATGGCCGCGCAGCGAGCGCTTGCTGACGTCAATGCGCATGCGTACGCCGTCGAGCGCCACCGCTTGTTCACTTAAAGACAAACGACCGGCGTCGGTGACGCTGTAACGCTTTTTGCCGGCCTCGGCATCACCGGCAATCAAATCGCTCTCTTCCAGAAAGGTCAGGGTCGGGTAGATCACCCCGGGGCTCGGGCTGTAAGCGCCATCGAACATGCCTTCGATCTGGCGGATCAGGTCGTAGCCGTGGCAGGGCTGCTCGGCGATCAGCGCCAGCAACAGCAATTTCAAGTCACCGGGGGCAAAAACTCGCGGGCCGCGACCGCCGCGTTCGCGACCGGGGCGTTTCTCGAAGCCGTCGCGGCCATCGCCGTGCTCGCGATGGGGGGAATGATGGTCTCTCATTTCGCTTCTCTCTCGTCGTATTTAGATACAACTTAAGATATATCTTAATGGTTGCGCAAGACGTTTTTGGCCTTGTCCTGAGCCTGACGGACGAGCGGTCAAAGTGAAAAAGAGCCGAAAAAAGTTTTTTGATCAATAAATCAAAGCGGTGACCGTAAAGTTAAAGTTATCGCTCTAGTTGTACTTGAGTATATGTTCTAATTCCTCGCAAGTTACCGCGTTAAAGCGGCTAAGTTGCTGTATGGTTTTTTGCCTGTAACTGTGTGTAGGGCGCAACTTACAGCGAATGTTGCAAGTATCTGTTTTTTGTTCTTTTTTCTGGCGGGGTGTGAGGTTGTTTAACTACGAGTTTGTCGGAAGTTGCCTGCTTACATTCCAGAGGCAACAGCCGATGATGCCCGCCATTGAAAGTTCAAGTTGCTCTGGCGGTCGATGAGCAAATGGTTTGTGAACTTTCAATGACACCCCCTATATAAAGCAAACAGGTACTGAACGATGTTCAAGAAAATCGCAATCGCTGCTCCACTGGCTCTTCTGGCAATGTCCTCCACTGCCTTCGCTGCGGGCGAAGCGTCGCACTCCATCAGCCTGATCGCTCATGTGCCAACCAACGGTTTCTATGTGGTGCCGACTGATCCGGATCTGGTCAACAAAGACCAGGACATGAGCTATCAGCCGACCACCGGCAAGATGGCCGACGTCAACGGTTTCTTCGATGTGCGCAATAACAACGGTTCGGTTCACGCCAGTCTGGAAAGCCTGCCGAAACTGGTTGCCGGCAATACCTCGATCGACCTGCAGGTCATGCTCAACAACAAGGAACTGACCCTGACCCCGCAAATGGTCGTCGGTGAATCCGAGTCGGATGTGAACTACCGCGCCCCGCTGAAAATCTCCGCCAAAGGCAGCAACTTCCAGCCGGGTGACTACACCGGTTCCGTGGCGATGATCTTCGACGCCGTGCCACCGGTTGGCGGCAACTGATCGACTGATCAGGTCCAAAACGCTCGCTTTTCAGCAGTGGCGTCAACCGACGGGGCAGGCAGTGATGTTTGCCCCGACGGACTTTCATTGTCAGTCAATCAGAGTACGAGTTCATGTTCCCGATGACACCCATCGCGGCTGCGCTTGCGCTGTTGTTTTGTGCCAGCGCAGCCGTCGCATCCAACACCGCCGGTACGACGCCACGCAGTTTGCTGGCGCAGGCCAAAGGCTTGCCAGCGGATTTCGAGGAGCATTTCTTTGATGTGCCTCTGGCGGTGCGGGTCGAAGTCGACCAACAGTCGTTGGGTGAGGCCATGGTGGTGTTGTCCCGCGATGATCGCATCACCCTTCTCGAATTCACCGACACCAGCGAAAACCGCTTCGGCCCCGCTGAACGGGAAAAATGGGCAAGCTACCTCAAACCCGGCGTGCCATTAGGTGCGTGCAGCGGTTCCTGCCCCGACCAGTTTCTCGCGGTGCATTACAACCTGGAAAGTTCGCTGGTATCGATCGTCACCGAAAACGCCGAACGCGACCTTCAAGCCAAGCGTTATTACGAGCAACCGAGCGGTGGTAGCAGCGGCCTGATGGTGCGCAACCAGCTCAACCTGAACGGTGGCCAGGATCAGGACCTCGGCGGACGCTTCGGCCTGGAAGCCAGTTCAAGCCTGGGCAACTGGAGCCAGACGCTGAATCTGCAATTGGCCCGGCTCGGCGGCCCCGACGACAAGCTCTACCACGCCGTGCACGAGCTGCACACCCAGCGCGAACTGCAAGGCAGCTTCTTGCGCCTGGGCTATTTCACCCCCAATTCCGAAGGACTCACGCGCCAGCCGCGCACGTTTGGCACCAGCCCCGATACGGCGGTCGGCCTCATGTACGGCAGCTCCGACAGCCTCGCGATCAACAGCCCGATGCCCAGCGTTTACCCGATCTACGTGACAGCCAACCGGCAGGGTTCGGTGGAGATCTGGCGCGACGGTCTGTTGATCAATACCCAATCGGTGCCGGCCGGTTTGCAGACCCTCGACACCCGGCCGCTGCCCGGCGGTATTTATGAAGTGGAAGTGCGCCTGATCGAAGACGGCCAGATCACCTCCACCACCCAAGAGTTGGTGTACAAGCCCAGCAACTGGCGCAACCTTGACGAACGCTGGCGCTACAACGTGTTTGCCGGTGAAGAAAGCAAACTGCTGAGCAACTGGGACACGCAATCGAGCGGCAGTCCCACCGCCGGTGCGGCGGTCAATTACCTGCTGCACCCACGGGTGATTGTCGGCGCGTCGGCGCGGCAGATCCGCGAAAAACTGCAATACGGTACTTCCATCGACTGGACCCTGGCCAACCACGTCAGCCTGTATGCCAATGTCTACAAGACCGAGGATTACGGCACCGGTCTGGACCTGCAAAGCCTTTACAACTATGGCGCGGGCAGTCTGGTGATCAGCCACAACCGCAGCTGGCTCGACACCACCAACACCTACGACACGCTGCCGGACGGCACGCGCGTTCGTCCACGTAACGTGTTTGTCGGCCAGACCAGCAATTCGTCGCTGGCGCTCAACCATCGGCTGAGCAGCAAGAGTTCGGTCAATGCCCGGGTCTCGCACAGCGAAGGCAATGTCGAAGGCGTGGGCGTGGATCTGGGCTGGACCCAGCGCGCCGTATTGCTGGGCAGTGATGCCAGTTGGCGCCTGTCGGTCTTTGATCGCCCGGGCAGTTTCAGCAGTGGCGATGCGCGCAATCGCGGCGTCGATCTGAGCATCAACCTGGCGTTGGGCGCTCCCGGTCAGCAGCTCACCGGCAGCATCGGTTCACGCACGGCCCGCGACGGCAAACGCGACAACAATGCTTCGCTCGGCTGGCGCAAGGATTTCAAGGATCACGTGCTGCAAAGCGTCTCGGTGACGGCGCTTACCGACACTTACGGCCTGGGCATGTCGAGCCTGACCAATTTCCGCACCGACGCGGTAAACGGCGACGCCTTCGTCCAGCGCTCTTCCTACAACGGCAACTTCACTGGCGGGCTCAACCTCGACAGCACACTGGTGGTCGGCGGCGAAAAGATGCTGCTGACCAGCCAGAGCGACGTGCGCGGTGCGGGAATGATCGTCGACGTCGAGTCGGATATTGACGACATCGTCCTGCGGGCTGACGACTACAGCGGCGGCGGTGCCGCGCTGAAGCCGGGGCGCAATTTCATTCCGATCACCGCTTATCAGAACAGCTCGGTGAGCTTCGACTTCGAAGGCAACACCGTACCGGCCGCCACCATCGAACCGGCGCGAACCCGCTATCACCTGAACAAGGGCGGCATCGAGTATCGCAAGGTTCGCGTGATGAAAACCCTCACCGTGCTCGGTCGCCTGGTCGATGCAAGCGGGCGGCCGCTCAAGGGCCACCACGTGATCAACCACGCCAGCCGTGGCGTGACCGAAGTCGACGGTTTCTTCTCGATGGAAATGAACGCCGGTTCACCCACCCTGGAAGTGCGCCAGGGCAACCAGTTGTTGTGTCAGTTCCGCTTGAACGAGGCCGACCACCGCAGCGAAAACGACGTGTTGATGATCGGCGATCTGCGTTGCACCCCAGACACCCTCGCCGACGTCACTACCACCGAAATGAAGGCAGGCTGAGCATATGAAAATCTTCCAGGCAGGCTGCGCGCTGACGCTGGCGTTGGCCATGTCCACCGCCCATGGATTCAATCAGGAAATCCGTGCGACGTTTCAGCCTGACCCGACGCAGCCAGGCAAGAATCTGTTCGTGAACAAAACCCCCAACACCGGCTACTGCGCAAGCTACCCGGCGCAATGCGCCGACCACAACATTTTCAGCATCGAAATGCCTGTACGGTTCGACTCCACACGCTTCATCTCACGCGGTGAACCGATGCTGGTGAAAGCCCCGGCCGACTGGCGACAATTGACAGTTACCAATATGCAAACGCAGGAAACCGAAACCGTCGAAGTGCGCATCATCGGTATCGGCTCCACGTACATTCTGGGCGATTCCGCGACCAGCATCACCGGCGTGTCAGACGTGGCTGAAGCGCATGACAAATTATGGGACTCCAGCGGTTGGGTTTATGTGCCGGAACCCTGCCGTTACAGCGGTGTGGCGTCCTACGGTACGCACAGTTATCGCTTCTTCTGGAAGACCCCGGTGCAAGCTGGCTGCTCCAAAAATGTCGCTTACCGTCTCCCGTCAATAGCTTTCGACAAGATGGATTTTGCTTATGAATTAAGGACTCCCAATCCGTTGGGCATGTCTACCGGGCAATATACCGGCTCGGTTACTTACACCTTGGGAGGCGGCCGCGATTTTGTTCTGGGCGGCCTCTTGCTGCAGCCCGACGACCCCACGCTGACCCTGGATTTCGTCCTCGACGTGCAACACACCCTCAAGGTCGACCTGCCCCCCGGCGGCACTCGGGTCACGCTCGAGCCCGTGGGTGGCTGGGAGCCATGGATCAACAGTGGACGCAAACCCACGCGGATATTTGCCGACCAGGTCTTCTACATTTCGGCCTCATCGCGTTTCAAGGTCATGATGTTGTGCAATTCCTACGGCGGAAACGTCTGCAACCTGGGTAGCCCGAAGGGCGATACGGCCCCGGTTCATGTCTCGATGAGTTTGCCTTCGGGCATCAGCGGCCCCGGCGGCGGTCCGGTTAACCGGATTTCCCTGGATTTCAATCGCTGGTCAGCGCCGTTTCAGCCTGGCGTGTATGTCGAGCGCAAGCCTGGATATCTGCATTTTGATATGACATCGAAAGACATCGACTTCCTGCTCAGGCCGGGCAAGAACGACCGTTTGCGCGGCAATGTCACCATTATCTGGGATTCGGAAGTATGAGCGTCCCGGTCCGCTTTCACTCAACGTTCATGGAGTTCAACACGATGAACCGTGGTCTTTTGCTGGGCCTGCTCAGCGTTTTTTGCCTGACGGCGCAGGCCGGGCCGCAGATCAATGTCGGCACCGTTTACGACTATCTGGAAGCCGACAAGAGCACCTATCTCAAACGGGTTTTCAACAGCGGCGACGCCACCGCATTCGTCAAGATCAATGTGCTCGAAATCGTTTACGACGACGCCGGCACGCCCAAGGAAATTGCTGTCGAGAACGCCGCCGATGGCGCCTCGCGCAACGGCCTGATGGCCAGCCCGGCGCGGCTGATCGTCCCGGCGCAAGGCATGCAGGGCACACGCTTGCTGTACATGGGCGAACGGGATCGAGAACGCTATTTCCGCGTGCGCTTCGTGCCCGTGGTGCCGGAAAAGGAAGACGATTTTGTCGTCACCGGTGAAGAGCGGGAGGATTACAAAAAGTCGTTGTCGGCCGGCGTCAACGTCATGACCGGGTTTGGCACGATCTTCTTTGTCCGCCCCGGGAAGCGCGTTACGCCACGGCGATCAACGAAACCGAAGGTCGCTACGAACTGCGCAACAACGGCAATACCGTGGTGATCGTCGATGAGTTCAAGAGCTGTTCGCTGAGCAAGGAAAGCGATTGCGGGGCGACCACCAAACACCATGTGCTGGCGGGCAAATCCTTTGCCTTCAACAAGGAAAAGGGCCGTGAGTACCGCTTCTTTCTGATCGAAGGCAGCGACAAGAAAACCATGAAAGTCGCCAGCCGCTAGGCCGGTTTTCCATTCACGCATCAGGTAGCCAACATGATCAAGCAATGCACCGCCGCCCTGCTGGCGGTCGCCGCCGCGTTGACCGCGGCTGTGACGTGGGCCGCCCGGGAGGAGCACACCTTCGAAGTGTCGCTGACCATTCCCAGCCGACCCTTCTACATCATTCCGGCACAACCGGACTGGATTCACCGTCCGCAGGTGCTGGCCTGGCACCATGCCACGGACAGCCTGGGCAATCTGGAAAAATCTTTCGACATGCGGCATGACAGCAGCGCCATCGAGGCGCGTCTGGCCACCGAGCCATTCCTTGATACCGGCACAACGGGTGAAGTGATTGAGCTGCGGGTGACGTTCCATGACGTCGTGCTGAGTTCGCACATCATTCCGCAACAAGTGCTTTCGGAAGAAGAGGCGGCTGTCGGTAAACGTGTGCTGCTGAAAATCGAACCCATCAAACCGCCGGGTGGCTACCGCCCCGGTCATTACAGCGGCAACGTCGTGCTGTTGTTCAGCGCCAGCGCGCCAAACGGCAATGACGCTGATGCCTGAATGTCTTACGCGGTGGGTATCGCAAGCACGACCAGGGTCCGTCGGCAGATTCGGCCAGCCTGAAACGCTCGCCGAATGCCGTGTGATGGTTTCAGAGTCCGGCCCTGTCGAGGGCTTCGCGACTCAAGGCGCGGGATAGTTCGTTGCGCTCGTAGCTGATTTTGTCGGCCAGCTTCCTGTACTCCCGGTCGCTGCTGAACACCTGGCTGTCGAGCTGACGGAATTTTTCTTCGTACAGGCGCAGGTTCTCCTGATAACGGTCAGGATAGGTATTGCGCAGGTAATCCTCCCAGAAAGGATCGGTATAGAGATCGATCATGCCGTTGACCAGGCCATCCCCTTGTTCGCGCTGGATGATTCTCTGGTAAGCCGCGTTGAGCTTTTCCTCGGTGACCCCGGCCCGAGGCTGCACAGGCATGCCCTCCGCTTGCCAGGGCAAATCCAGACGCTCGCCCAGGCCCGCTTCGAACGCCCGATGAATCTGAATTTCGTCCGGCGCCGGCAGGCGCGGATCGATCAGGTGTTGCTGCTGCTGACGACTGACCTCCATGGCGGCCTCATCGCTGACCCGATCAAGGCGCGCCGCGCTGCGCGCCAGACGCACGAGTCTGTCTTCCAGCTGCGGGGCCGATGCCGTTTCGTTCCAGGCCTTGGACACCAGGACTTTGAGCCCCAGTGAATTGAACAGCTGCTGGCCCAGATCAGCGCAATCCTGTGCAGACACGTTCTGCTCGAAGAGCTTTTTGCGCAGATGTTCGTCGAGCGCCGCCGCATCGACCATGTCCCAGACCCGTGCGGTCAAATTCCGCCGCCCCGCGTCAGTCCCGTAATCGGCGGATTCGCGTTGCTTGCGGATCACGCTGAAAAAGCCGGCGGAATCAGGCTCGGCCATCAGGTCATGCCAGGACTGCTCGCGGTACCGGCTGAAGGCTGCCGAGGGGTGGGACGGATCCGCATTGGCGGGCATCAACTTCCAGTAATCAAGCTCATCGGCGGCGGCGGATGAATAACCGGGCACGACGCTCAACCCTACCGACTGGCGATACTCGCCAAGACGCCGCAACTGGTCACCGTCGAATTTGGCAACACTGATCCGTGCGCGAGCCAGCAGGCGCGCCTGATCGCTACCGGGTTCGACCCGGGGCAGGGTGTCCAGCGGATTGTCTCGCATGTCCAGGTAGAAGCCTTTCGGGCGCTGCCGTATCTGTCCATCGACTTCAAGCCATCCTGCCGGCCAATCGCGAATGCGCGTATTGACCAGGTTCAGTTCGACCAGTTGCTCCATGCGCCCGATATCCGGCGGCACACGCAGGTTGTTGCCATTGAGATTCAGGCTGTGCAAGCGGGTGAGATTGCTCAGGCGCGTGCTTGAGTCATAGGTCAGTTCAATGCTGTTGTGCGACAGGTCCAGCGTCTGCAACTGATGCATTTTTCCGAGGGCAGCCGGCACCTCCTTGAAACCGCACCGCTGGGCGCTCAATTGCCGCAGATTCGGGAAACTCGCCAGCAGGCTGTCCGGTGTGGTTGAAAGCGCAATGTTGGTGATGTTCAGTCCGGTAATCCGCTCGAAGTATTGCTGCATCCCGGGACGCCGTCGCAAGTCGCGCCACCATGACTCAAGGTTCGGTAGCGGCAGTTCGGCTGAAAGGTCCAGCGTATAGCCGTGTTCCGGATGGGGATTGCGTGCGCCGGGCCGTTCGTTCTCGCGTTTGAAGCACTTCCTCAACTGCTGCTCGATGTACAAGCCGCCCTCGCGGACGAAATCCGTTGGCAGCGCGATCAGTTCCCCGTTGTCTTCAATGACGGGGGTGTAACTGCTGCGCCAGCTGTCGAGGGCGTTGTCGAGCACTTCGCGTTCGCGCTCAAGGTCGGCGATGGCGCGTTCGCTGTTGCCCTTTTTTTCCAGCGCCGCCAGGAAACCCGCGACCTCTCTGTCGTTGAGTTTCGGGTACAACTGTCTGAGCCGCTGTTCCGGGGTTTTTGCCGCCCAGGGCCAGCCGCGTAGAAGAATCTCCGTCTCGCGGGGGGCGACCGTTCGGATCGGCGGTTGCGCCAGAGCAATACGGCGTCCGGCTGGCGGGGCGCTTTGTTCCATGATCCACAGTTTCAAGGCGCGGCCCTGACCGCGCTGATAACCGGTACTCGCCAGCGTTTCGAGCGGTACGGCGCGCAGGATGGCTTCGTGGAAATCGCTACTGTCATGCAGCACCTGACCCTTGGCGTCGCGCACTTCATAACGGCCTTCGCCACGCCTCAGCAGCTGCCTTACAGTGCTGGCGTCCTGCGGCCCGACACTGCAGCGCAACGGACCGTGCGGGCTGCCGTCGAACACTTCGATGCGCAGGTCGACAAAGGTGTCGGTGTGGATTTTCAGCGTATTGAGCGCCAGGCGTTCGGTCTGTTCGGTCATCAGATCGTCCCGATAAAAACCGTCGTACGCGCGACTGGCCGACGCCTCGAAATCCAGCTCTCGGGCCTGATTCTTCAGGCGTAGCGGCAAGTGCTGTTCGTCGCTGATGCGTTGGCGTTCGGCGACGCGAGCCTGGCTCAGAACCGTCTCGGCCAAGGGCAATGGCAGATCCGGGAACGACTGTCTGATCACCGCTATCTCGGCGTCGCCGCTGCGCTGCCCGGCCTGGTACAGATGGCGGGCGACGGCGCTGCGCTGCTCATTGAGCGCGTCGGCCAGTTGACTGCGCAGGACCTCGACCCGTTGCTCGGCAGTGACCATCGGGCCGAGCAGATGATTGAACTCATCGTCGCGCAGGAACCCGGCGACCCGCTCGGGCAAATGTCCGGCGTTGAGATCAGCCCGGCTGATGCGCAACGTGTCGGCTTCGGACGCCAGCGCGTTGCCGTATTTATGCGAGTAGCCGGTCAGGTCCTGACGCGCGAAAACCTCCAGCGCGCGTCGCGGCGGCCAGCCCGGCAGGCTGGTCAGCATCGGCTCCAGCCATACCGCATCGGCATCGATCGGTTTGCCGTTACGCAGGTTCTGCACAGCCTCGATGACATCCTCGTATGCACTGACGCGCCTGACCGTGTCGGCCAGCAGCGGCGGTGGCGGGCTGTTGTCGCTGTGCATGCGACGCAGTTCATCGTGGCTGGTGCCGCTGCTGCGCCGGATGTCCTCCAGTTGCACAGGCGTAAAGCGCTCGACGCTGTGGCCCAGGCGAGGCATCAGCCGGGCGTCGGGCCAGTCGCCTGGCGATTCTGCTTCATGCAGCCAGGCGCCGTGACCGTTGTGTTCGATCCTTGGCTGGTAGGCATTTTCTCGATTCGGATGTTTGATCCGGTGAGTTTTGCTGGTGGCATCGGCGGAGGCTTTTTCCACCACGTAGAGCTTGCCTTCCAGCGGCAGGACGCTGGCGCTGGCATGTTGATGCAGGCCGTGACGATCGGGCTTCGATTGCGCTGCCAGGCTCAGCTCGTCACGTGCATAAGGGCTGAGGTCGCGATGCCACAGGCTTGGTTTGCCGTCGGGCAATTTGACCTGTTGCATGGCATCGACCTGCGGTGAGAGTTTTATCCGCAACGTTTCGCCAATCTGCGCGCCGGCGCCGAACGCCGCCAGTTGAATGACATCGGTCACCACACTGATGACATGTCCGGCAGCTTCCTCCCAGACGCCTTCGGCCAGATCGACGATGCCTTCAATCACATCGCTGGTCAGTTGATAGGCGGTATAGGCCATCATCACCTCGCCCAGACCAGGCACAAAGGGCGTGGCAATCAGCAGGGCGACGTTGAAGATGTCCGAGACGATCCGCTTGAAGTTGTCCCACCATGCCCAGCGTGCGTTGCTATCGGCATCGGCGGTCGAGACAGCGATTTGCCGCGCATCATTGATGACCTTGTTGAGTTTCTGCTGATAGACGTGCCGCCAGTAATCGCCCTGCAACGGCAAGCGCGTGAACTGCAACCTGGGCTTTTCCACCGGGTCCTTGCGCCACACCGGGCGCTGGTCGGTGCTCTGCTCGCGTTCGTGATGGCGGACGACGAACAACCGCTGTTCGAGTTCGGCAAAAAAATGCCCACGTTGCTGCTGATCGACGAACTGGCTGAAGAATTGCCGGTACGTATGCCCGGTCGAGGCGCTCAGGCGGTCCTCGCGCAACTGGCGGGTCAGTTCGTCACGAAACGCCGCCAGCGACTCGTACTCCTTGAGTGGATGATCCGGATCGTGCGGCACGTAGACGATCAGGCGTCGAACGCCACGACTGTCGGGGTGGCCATGCATCAGCAACAGAATGCCGGTCAGGCGGGTACCGAGCATGGACAGGTCATTGCAGCGAATCGAACGGTTGTTGAGACGCAAGCGCGGGTTTTCCTCTGTGCTGAAGCTGAGCACCATCCTGAAGGTGTCGTACTGGATCTCTGCCTTGAGCAAGGCGATGTGCGCCGCGACGGCGAGGGCGTCTTTGAGGCTGGTGCCGATCTTGTATTGCAGAAGGCTCTCGGCCAGCGCTTCGCCGGGCAGCAAGTAGCCCTGCAAGTGCCTGGCATATTGCCCGCCCAGGTCGAGGTCGCGACACAGTGTCTGGAACTGGCTGATGGGCATTTGGTTTTTGAGCGGCAAGACGTCGAAGTGGCCGCGCGCATCAGGCTGGCTGATGTAGTCCGAGCCTGCGCCGACCGTCTCGTTGGCGGCAAAGTTGTGCAGAGCGGCATCGAGCAGTGAGACCGTACGGGTCGTCGAACCGTCGACCACGTCGATTGCATACCAGGGACTGCTGGCGGGGATATACAGGCGCAGCCAGGTCTTCCTGACGTCCGGCTCGATGCCATGGCATTGCTTGATCCTTGCTTTGAGCAGCGGCTCCGCGAAGGCGTACAGATCGGTCCTGGCCAGCAGATGATCGACCTTGTTCTGCGAGTCCCAGGCCTTGAGATTGGCGGCGGCGAGTCGGCTGGCAAACGTACCGGGTGCGCTGTACCAGGGTTCGCGCTTCAGTGGCGTGGCGGCGAGTGCCAGGCTGCGGCTGAGCGTTGCAGTTTTGAACGGCGCGCTGACAGCCGATTCGATGAACGCGTAATGCCGGCCTTTGTCGGCGGCTGCGGCAGGCTGAGGGGAGTCAGACATGGCCAATCATCCTTGATTGTTTGAGGAATGATCAGCGTACCGGCGGCAGGGCAAAACAAAAGTTCAAAGATCGGGAGCCAAACGTGTGATCGCCTCAGCGATGCGACAAGAATTCGAATCGGAACAATGCACGAATACCACCATTTGCGCCGATGGCCTTCGGCGCGACGTGCAGGCCATGTTCGGTCAGTGCAGCGCCGATGCCACCACGGGCGCCTGTGGCGGTTGGCACTGTGAGTCGCTGCCCGGTTGCAGATACGGCGTGAGAATCGGCGCCATGCCTTTGAGTACCTGCGTGGGCAGAGCCGAGGTGAACTTGAAGTTCTCCGCCGAGCGCCCCGGGACGAACGCGGTGAGGGTGCCGAAATGGTGGTCGCCGATGTAGAACACAAAGGTCGCCGTGCGGTTGATCGACTTCGAACTGATGATCCGCCCGCCAGACCCGATCGCCGCAATGCGGTTGTCGCCGGTGCCGGTCTTGCCGCCCATGGCCAGCGGTGTGCCGTCGGGCAGTTTGAAACTGCCGGACAGCCGTTTGGCGGTACCGGCGTCGACCACTTGCGACAGCGCCTCGCGCATGGCTCGGGCCACTTCCACCGGCATCACGCGTTTGCCCACGTGCGGGTCGTTGATCAGCCCGGTTTCATACGGCGTATCGGCGGCGAAGTGCAGGCTGTCGATGCGCAGCGTCGGCATGCGCACGCCGTCATTGAGGATGGTGCCGATCAGCTCGGCGAGCGCGGCGGGACGGTCGCCGGAACTGCCGATGGCGGTGGCCAGTGACGGCACCAGGTGATCGAACGGGTAGCCGAGTTTCTGCCAGCGCTGATGAATGTCGAGGAACGCTTCGATCTCGAGCATAGTGCGAATGCGGCTGTCGCGCGCGCCTTTGTGCCGGCTCTTGAACAGCCAGCTGTAGACTTCCTGGCGTTCGAATTGGCTGGCCTTGACGATCTCGCTGAAGGTCGCTTCCGGGTGATGCAGCAGGTAACCCATCATCCACAGATCCAGCGGATGCACCTTGGCGATGAAGCCTTGGTCAGGCAAATCGTAACTGCCGGGGCCATAGGAATCGTAGAGGCGGATCAGACGGTCGTCGGTGAGTTTTTCGTTGAGCTTGGTGCCCTTGAGGTGCGAGCGCACGAAACGGTTGAAGTCTTCCTGACTGGCCTCCGGCAGCAGATAGCGATGCACCGCCGCCATGCGGATCGGCGTCGGGCGGATGCTGTCGAGGAAGGTTTCCAGGCGCGCCTGGGTGTCCTTGTTCTTGTACTTTTTCCAGAATTTGAGCAGGAACGAGGTGCCTTCGCGGTCGGCGAAACTGGCCAGGTATTCCTGACGGCGCGGATCGCGATCATCCTTGAGCAATTCGCCGTTGGGGCCTGAGTAGGTGGTGTAGCGGACGATGTCGCGCATCAGGCGAATGAATGGCAGGTTGATCGACTCGCGCAGCGAATCGCGCAGGGTCGGCAGGCGACCGTTGTCCTCTTTGCGGAAGTTGTTGAATCTGTGCAGCCCACCGCCGGTAAAAAACGCCTCGCCGGGGCTGGCCGAGTATTTGCGATCCAGCGCGGCGCCGAGCAGCTTCGACAGGTCGTGATCCTTGTTCTGGATCAGGTAGTCGATGACCCAGCGGCTGAGGCGGTCCTGATCGGGCACTTCGACTTTTTTCAATTCTGCCACGCCCATCGCGCCGTATTTGTCGTGCAGCTCGGCGACGATTTGCAGGTACGTGGTCAGCACACGCATTTTCGCCGTCGAGCCGAGTTCAAGCTTGCTGCCTTCGTTGATGTCGAACGGCTGATCGGTGCTGTCGGTCTGCACGCGCACCCGCGAGCCGTCCGGGGTCAGTTCGAACAGGGTGAAGCTGTAACGCACTTGCGTGGTGCTGGTGGGTGTCAGCAAGCGTTCGCCGAGCAGACCGATTTCTGCTGCGTAGGCCGGGTCGGCAAGTTTTTTCAGATAAGCCGTGGCCTGCGTTTGCAGATCGCCCTGCAGGGTGCTGGTGGCCGACAGGTCGAGGCGATCGAGGTCGTACAGCGGGCGATTGAGCATGCTCGCCAAGCGGCTGCGGGCAACACTGATGCCCTTGTTGGTTTCAATCGGCTGCATCGTTGGCTGGGTCTGCCAGTCGCGATACGACACGGTGCTCGCCAGCGCAGCGTCAGCGAGGGCGCTGTCGATCACGCCGTTCTGCTTGAGCAGGCGCAGGTGGCTGTCGGTGAGGCTGGCCAATTCGTCGCGACCCTTGGTCAGGTAATGCGAAGGGCGGCGCTGGGCGATCATCAGCGAGAGCATTTCACGCAAGGCCAGGCCTTTGGCGGCCATGGTCTGCGGGTCAGTCTTCGGGCTGTTCAGTTGCTCGTTGGCCTTGTTGAAATCACTGCCGTACCAGACCCGCAAACCTTCGGCCATGCCGTGCACTTCACCGTGGCCGGGTACTGCCGAGAGCGGCACGCTGTTGAGGTAGTCGCGCACGATGTTCTGCCGCGAACCGAGGGTCTGCGGGCCATCCTGATAGGCGCGCACGCTGGCGGAAATCATCTGGCGGATCTTCTCCGCGCCCGACACGGTGAGGCCGTCGGGCGAGTGGCGATACTTCTCCAGTTGCGTTGCCAGGGTGCTGCCGCCGGCCGATTGCCCGGGCAGGTGCAGCAACTTCGCCACTTGCGACCACGCGGCCATGCCGAAGCGCGGCCAGTCCACCGCCGGGTTGGCCAGCGGCTGTTTCGGGTCGAGGAGAAAGCGGTTTTCGATGAACAGCAGGCTGCTGACCACCACCGGCGGAATCGCCGCGAAGTCGGCATACAGTTGCTGCGGATAGTTGTATCGATACAGCGGCGCGCCTCGGCAGTCGGTGATCGACAACCCCGCCTGGATCTTTTCCGAATACGGCACGAACAGGCCTTTGTCGGTGTAACCGAGCAGGGCGGGGGAGAAGCGCGTCTGCTCGGTGATCACGTAATTGCGCTTGAGCAGGCGTGGCAGGAATTCGTCCAGAGAGCTGTAACCCAGGCGCAGATCGAAAGGGCCGTTGCCCGGATAACGAATCGCTTCGCTGGGACCGGGTTCCAGTTTGTAGGTCAGCGAAGCGGCGTACTGGCTCAGCTCCCGCGCCTGAAAGCGCGAAGTGCGCATTTCCTTGGACGCGGCGAGTCCCACCACCACCGCAATGATCAAAAACAGCAACCAGAAAGCCTTCCACCCGTGCCGCTGACGACGGGGTTTTTCAGGGACAGGCGCTTCATTCACACGTTCAGTCTGAACCACGGTTTTACTCGAATCGGTTTGCCACAAAGCGCCCATAGTCGACTGATCCATTCACGCAGATTGATCGGACTTGTCTGAAGCTTAGACGGTGGTTGGAGCCGGTGAAGAAAATGTGCAGAGCGGAGGAGACGGCTTGTCTGAATAACTGGAACACACACTGTGGCGAGGGGATTCATCCCCGCTGGGCTGCAAAGCAGCCCCAAAACCTGCCACCACAGTTTCTACAGGCACACCGAGTCTGAGCAAGTTGCGCCTGCTGCGCAGCCGAGCGGGGATAAATCCCCTCGCCACAAAGAGGCTGTTCACATGCCGGGATGTTGTCAGTGTGAGGGATTCAGGCGGCTAGCCGATTTATCAGTCATGCGGGGACTCCCTGTGGCGAGGGGATTTATCCCCGCTGGGCTGCAAAGCAGCCCCAAAACCTGCCAGCACGGTTTCTACAGGCACATCGCATGTCAGCCAGTTGCGCCTGCTGCGCAGCCGAGCGGGGATAAATCCCCTCGCCACAACGATGCTGTTCACATCCCCATGATGTGTCTGTGCGAGCGATGGACTCCCTGTGGCTAGCCGATTTATCAGTCTTGCAGGGACTCCCTGTGGCGAGGGGATTCATCCCCGCTGGGCTGCAAAGCAGCCCCAAAACCTGCCAGCACGGTTTCTACAGGCACACCGCATGTGAGCAAGTTGCGCCTGCTGCGCAGCCGAGCGGGGATAAATCCCCTCGCCACAAGGATGCTGTTCACATCCTCATGATGTGTCTGTGTGGGCATGGATTCAGTTGGCTAGCCGATTTATCAGTCATGCGGGGACTCCCTGTGGCGAGGGGATTTATCCCCGTTGGGCTGCGAAGCAGACCCAAAACCTGCCAGGACGGTTTCTACAGGCACACCGAGTCTGAGGAAGTTGCGACTGCTGCGCAGCCGAGCGGGGATAAATCCCCTCGCCACAAGGATGCTGCTCACATCCTCATGATGTGTCTGTGCGAGCGATGGATTTAGATGGCTAGCCGATTTATCAGTCATGCGGGGACTCCCTGTGGCGAGGGGATTCATCCCCGCTGGGCTGCGAAGCAACCCCAAAACCTGCCAGCACGGTTTCTACAGGCGCACCGCATGTGAGCAAGTCGCGACTGCTGCGCAGCCGAGCGGGGATAAATCCCCTCGCCACAAGGATGCTGTTCACATCCTCATGATGTGTCTGTGCGAGCAATGGATTCCCTGTGGCTAGCAGATTTATCAGTCATGCGAGGACTCCCTGTGGCGAGGGGATTTATCCCCGCTGGGCTGCAAAGCAGCCCCAAAACCTGCCAGCACGGTTTCTACAGGCGCACCGCATGTGAGCAAGTTGCGACTGCTGCGCAGCCGAGCGGGGATAAATCCCCTCGCCACAAAAAGGCTGCTCACATCCCCATGATGTGTCTGTGCGAGCGATGGACTCCCTGTGGCTAGCAGATCTATCAGTCTTGCAGGGACTCCCTGTGGCAAGGGGATTTATCCCCGTTGGGCTGCAAAGCAACCCCAAAACCTGCCAGCACGGTTTCTACAGGCACACCGCATGTGAGCCAGTTGCGCCTGCTACGCAGCCGAGCGGGGATAAATCCCCTCGCCACAAAAAGGCTGTTCACATGCCGGAATGTTGTCAGTGTGAGGGATTCAGGCGGCTAGCCGATTTATCAGTCATGCGGGGACTCCCTGTGGCGAGGGGATTTATCCCCGTTGGGCTGCGAAGCAGCCCCAAAACCTGCCAGCACGGTTTCTACAGGCACACCGCATGTCAGCAAGTTGCGCCTGCTACGCAGCCGAGCGGGGATAAATCCCCTCCCCACAAGGATGCTGTTCACATCCTCATGATGTGTCTGTGCAAGCGATGGACTCCCTGTGGCTAGCCGATTTATCAGTCATGCGGGGATTCCCTGTGGCGAGGGGATTCATCCCCGTTGGGCTGCAAAGCAGCCCCAAAACCTGCCAGCACGGTTTACGCAGGCACACCGCATGTCAGCAAGTTGCGCCTGCTACGCAGCCGAGCGGGGATAAATCCCCTCGCCACAAGGATGCTGCTCACATCCCCATGATGTGTCTGTGTGAGCATGGATTCAGTTGGCTAGCCGATTTATCAGTCATACGGGGACTCCCTGTGGCGAGGGGATTCATCCCCGTTGGGCTGCAAAGCAGCCCCAAAACCTGCCAGCACGGTTTACGCAGGCACACCGCATGTCAGCAAGTTGCGCCTGCTACGCAGCCGAGCGGGGATAAATCCCCTCGCCACAAGGATGCTGTTTACATCCCCATGATGTGTCTGTGCGAGCGATGGACTCCCTGTGGCTAGCCGATTTATCAGTCATGCGGGGACTCCCTGTGGCGAGGGGATTTATCCCCGCTGGGCTGCAAAGCAGCCCCAAAACCTGCCACCACAGTTTCTACAGGCCCACCGCATGTGAGCAAGTTGCGCCTGCTACGCAGCCGAGCGGGGATAAATCCCCTCGCCACAAAGAGGCTGTTCCCATGCCGGGATGTTGTCAGTGTGAGGAATTCAGGCGGCTAGCCGATTTATCAGTCTTGCAGGGACTCCCTGTGGCGAGGGGATTTATCCCCGCTGGGCTGCAAAGCAGCCCCAAAACCTGCCACCACAGTTTCTACAGGCCCACCGCATGTGAGCAAATTGCGCCTGCTACGCAGCCGAGCGGGGATAAATCCCCTCGCCACAAGGATGCTGTTCACATCCTCATGATGTGTCTGTGTGGGCATGGATTCAGTTGGCTAGCCGATTTATCAGTCATGCAGGGACTCCCTGTGGCGAGGGGATTTATCCCCGCTGGGCTGCAAAGCAGCCCCAAAACCTGTCAGCACGGTTTCTACAGGCACACCGCATGTGAGCAAGTTGCGCCTGCTACGCAGCCGAGCGGGGATAAATCCCCTCGCCACAATAGATGCACTTACTCCAGAGAGCTGTTGCGCTCAGAGCCAGCAGGTATCCCAAAGCGGGTAATCACCGAGGTTATCGACCAGCCCGGCTCGCAAGGGATTATTGATGATATAGCGGGCGATGGGCTCCAGGTCCTCGCCGTCACGGATCGCTCGGTCATGGTAGCCGGTTTGCCACAGCGGTCCGTGACGTCCGGTGTTTCTGTTAACCGCATGCGTACAGCGAGCCTTTACACCGCCAATGACTTCACCAAGTGAGCCGCGTTGCAATTGCATCAGCCAATGAAAGTGGTCAGGCATGACAACCCAGGCGATGGACTGCGCGACTCCTTGCTCATGAGCCCGGCGCAGTTCTGCAACCAGTAATCGGCCTGTCCGCCAATCTGCAAATACAGGCTGGCGTTCGTGGATGACAGAGGTGATGAAGTAGGCACGACCGTTTTCCGAGAAACGACCTTGGCGCAAACGGTGGGAATTGGGACGAACTGGCATGTGAGCTTCCTTGCATATGCTCCTGACTTTTTCAAAGGTTAGTGGTTGGCCGCCCCGGTCGGCGCTGCAACTGTTGAGCGAAATTTCTGAATCCGCCGGGCGATTTATCCGTGATCAAGCGCGAGGGGAGACATCGCGCGGTGAATCAAATGCACCGGGGCTGGAACATGACGCTGCACCATGTCTGTGCAATACTTCGCGGCTTTTTCAGTGGCGACTTTTCCTACGTAATGCAGGTAATGCCTCTCCGCAGAACCCACTATTGCCGAGAGTTGTCGCTGAATGTTGTGACTTTTAGAGTGAAAAATCCTGCCCTGAGCTTTTTATACTGCACGCCCCGCTGATCTTTCAGGCCTGCCCTGCAAGACGCGTCTGCCCACGAAGCCGACGCGGTTTCCTGCCCAGCCAAGGCCTATCGGCCGATGCTTCGAAACCCGGTGGTCATATCCAATAACAAGACGAGGTTGTACCCCTATGCCAGTTGGCAATCCTCTGCCGCACGGCGACACCGCTTCGGGCGGTCCGCTCAAACGTGAACTCGGCGAACGGCATATCCGCCTGATGGCGCTCGGTGCCTGTATCGGCGTCGGTCTGTTTCTCGGTTCGGCCAAAGCCATCCAGATGGCCGGGCCGGCGATCATGCTCTCTTACATCCTTGGCGGTCTGGCGATCCTGGTGATCATGCGCGCCCTCGGTGAAATGGCCGTGCATAACCCGGTGGCCGGTTCGTTCAGCCGCTACGCGCAGGATTATCTCGGTCCGCTGGCCGGCTTTCTCACCGGCTGGAACTACTGGTTTCTGTGGCTGGTGACCTGCGTCGCGGAAATCACCGCCGTGGCCGTGTACATGGGCATCTGGTTCCCCGATGTGCCGCGCTGGATCTGGGCCTTGGCAGCGCTGATCAGCATGGGCTCGATCAACCTGATCGCAGTCAAAGCCTTCGGCGAATTCGAATTCTGGTTCGCCCTGATCAAGATCGTCACCATCATCGCCATGGTCATTGGCGGCGTCGGCATCATCGCCTTCGGTTTCGGTAACGATGGCGTGGCGTTGGGCATTTCCAACCTGTGGGCGCATGGCGGTTTCATGCCCAACGGTGTGACCGGTGTGCTGATGTCGCTGCAGATGGTCATGTTCGCCTATCTCGGCGTCGAGATGATCGGCCTGACTGCCGGTGAGGCGAAGAACCCACAGAAGACCATTCCTGACGCAATCGGCTCGGTGTTCTGGCGGATCCTGCTGTTCTACGTCGGCGCGCTGTTCGTCATCCTGTCGATCTACCCGTGGAATGAAATCGGCACCCAGGGCAGCCCCTTCGTGATGACCTTCGAGCGTCTGGGCATCAAGACCGCTGCGGGCATCATCAACTTCGTGGTGATTACTGCGGCGCTGTCGTCGTGCAACGGTGGCATCTTCAGCACCGGGCGCATGCTCTACAGTCTGGCGCAGAACGGCCAGGCCCCGGCGGGCTTCGCCAAGACCTCGAACAACGGTGTGCCACGCCGGGCACTGCTGCTGTCGATCGCGGTGTTGCTGCTGGGCGTAATGCTCAACTATCTGGTACCGGAAAAAGTCTTTGTCTGGGTCACCTCGATCGCCACCTTCGGTGCGATCTGGACCTGGGTGATGATCCTCCTCGCCCAGCTGAAATTCCGCAAAGGCCTGAGCGCCAGCGAACGTGCCGGGCTCAAGTACAAGATGTGGCTGTACCCGGTCAGCTCGTACTTCGCGCTGGCGTTTCTGGTACTGGTGGTCGGCCTGATGGCGTACTTCCCGGACACCCGCGTGGCGCTGTATGTGGGACCGGCGTTTCTTGTGCTGCTGACGGTGTTGTTTTACGTGTTCAAGTTGCAGCCGACGCAAGTGACGCAAGGTTCGGTGCGTTCGGTTTCTTGAACCTTAAGTGCGTAAACAACGAAGCCCTGATCGAGAGATCGGGGCTTTTGGGTTTTATGGGCAAGGCGATTAACGGTCAACGCCTTAAAATCGCACGGGAAGAGCTATTGACACGTGAGTACGACAAGATGACCGCTGGTCGGATAAAGCCCTCGACCTGTAATTTCTGACAGTAGACCGTCTTCAAGCTCTGGCCTAGTTTGGAGGTCCGTCCTCTGGCAGCGGCTGGCCCTCACCATGAAAGGATTCTCTGCAACCACCGCCATCGGAGTGGCCGATGCGCTCATCCATTGGCAGATATTTTTCGTGCTCTGTCAGGCGGCCGCCCTGAGTCAGGCGGCCAGCAACTTTGCGGCGTTCTGCGTAGCTGCTGCGCTCTCTTTCTATCTGAACATGCTTTATATCTTTGAAAGGGAAACGCCGGTATTTCCCTATCTGATGTTCATCGGCCTGATGGGCGGCGTGAGTTTTGGCGTGGGTGTCATTGGGGATGTCTGGCGCTTGTCGGGGCTTGTGACGGTCGCTTCGTTTTCGCTGGTGAATATTGTTTTAGGGTACTGCGTTTTCCGCTTTGTCCTTTTTCCAGGGCGACGGGCATGAACGTCTCTCCGCCTGACGTACTGCCGATGTCAGCGTCCTGCGCTGCTTCAATGCCCTTCGTAGTTGATCTGGACGGTACCCTCGTCAAATCTGATCTGCTGTTCGAATGCGTGATGTCCTTTGTCCGCAGCAAACCATTGCACTGCCTGAAACTCTTTCCCTGGCTCTGGCACGGCAAGGCGTATCTGAAAGATCGACTGGCAATGACATCGGACGTCGATCTCGCGACTTTGCCCTATGATCCCGACGTACTCCGGATGATCGAGGAACAGCGCAACGCCGGTCGGAAAATTGTTCTCGCCACAGCCAGTCATTACACATTGGCAGTGCGGATCGCCGAGCATCTGCAGGTGTTTGATGACGTTCTGGGTTCAACCCTCGAGCAGAACCTTTCGGGAACGAACAAACGTGATGCGCTGGTGGCGTTATATGGGGAGAAAAGTTTCGATTACATCGGCAATTCGCTGGACGATCTGCCGATCTGGCGGTCGGCCAGGCAAGCTTATATCGTCAATCCGCTAGCGGGCGTCCAACGTGCCGCCCGGCATCTGGATAACGTAGCCCAGGTGGTTCACTCTCGCGTTACGTATTTCAGAAGTTTGTACAAAGCCTTGCGCATTCATCAATGGATGAAGAATGTGCTGATTTTCGTTCCCCTGCTTGCAGCGCATCAAGTGGCCAACCCGCTGCTATTGGGTCGCGGCTTGCTGGCCTTCATGCTTTTCGGCTTGTGTGCATCCAGCGTCTATCTTCTGAACGACTTGCTCGACCTGAACGATGATCGCAGGCACCCGAGCAAACGCAATCGACCCTTCGCCAATGGTTCGTTATCCATCCAGTCCGGTCTGCTGATTTTCCCCCTGCTGTTGTCAGTGTCGTTCATCGGCGCGTGGTTGTGGCTGCCTCACCCATTCATTGCCGTGCTGGCCTGCTATTACGGCCTGACGCTGGTGTATTCGCTGGTGCTCAAGAGGTTGATGGCGCTGGATGTCATCGCTTTGGCGCTGCTTTACACCTTGCGCATCATTGCCGGTGGCGCCGCTTTCGGGCTCGACCTGACGGGGTGGATGCTGGCTTTTTCCATGTTCATGTTTTTGAGCCTCGCGCTGGTCAAGCGCTATGCCGAGCTGTTGCTGGCGCTGCACGGCGGCATCACCGGTAAGACCGGCGGCCGCGACTACTTTCCTGCGGACCTGGCAATGCTCTCCTCTTTGGGGGCCGCATCCGGTTATCTCGCTGTCCTGGTGCTGGCGCTTTACATCCATGACAGCGCAACTACCGAGTTGTATGCATATCCCCGATGGCTCTGGTTTGCCTGCCCATTGATGCTGTTCTGGATCACTCGTATCTGGCTGCTGACGCATCGCGGCCGCATGAATGAGGATCCGGTGGTTTTCGCACTGCGTGATCGCTTGAGTCTGGTGATGGGAACAGTGTTCTGTCTGATTTTCTGGGTGGCGGCATGATGGCCTCGCTGGCTTCCTGGGGAAACTATCCCTATGCCCCGCAGAGTGGTCGTCCCTGCCACTGGCAAGCGGATATCGGACCGCAGTGGCAGCAGTTGATCGAATCACACGGGACAACTTTGCCGTTTGGCAATGGGCGCAGCTATGGCGATAGCTGCATGGCCGCAAGCGATCATGTGCTGCAATTACGTCCCCTGAACCGCTTCATCGAAGCCGACTGGGAAAAGGGTGAGATCTGCGCTGAGGCCGGCGTGACACTGGGCGAGATTTTACAACTCGCCATTCCCCGTGGCTGGTTTTTGCCCGTCACACCCGGTACGCGGCATGTAACGCTGGGTGGGGCGGTGGCCAATGACGTCCACGGGAAAAATCACCATCGCTGCGGCACGTTTGCCCATTCGCTGGTGTGTTTCGGGCTGCACCGTTCCATGCAATCGCCGATGGTGTGCTCGGCGACGCTAAACCCACAGTGGTTTGCCGCCACCATCGGCGGGCTCGGCCTGACGGGCGTGATTACCTGGGTGCGCATTCGTCTGCGCAAGATCCAGTCCAGCCTGATCGACAGCACACGGGTGCGTTTTGACTGTCTGGATGACTTTTTTGCCCTGTCGGCCGACATGGATGCGCGGCATGAATACAGCGTCGCGTGGATCGATTGCCTGGCCAAGGGCAATGCGCTAGGGCGCGGATGCTACACGGCTGGGGATCATTGCGAGGCGGGGCCCCTTGAGGTCGCTGCACCACGTTCTCTGTCTGTCCCGATCCGCCCTCCGGTATCGCTGATCAATTCGCTCACCTTGAAACTGTTCAACTATCACTACTGGAAACGGCAGCCAACGAACGGACAACATCAAAAGGTTGCCTACAGCTCGTTCTTCTATCCGTTGGACCGTATCGAAAACTGGAATCGCATCTACGGACGCAGAGGTTTCCAGCAATTTCAGTGCGTATTGCCGGCCTCGGTTGCAGCCGTGGCACTGGCCGAATTACTCAAGTCGATTGCGCGTAGCGGCAGTGGCTCCTTCCTCGCGGTGCTCAAGCGTTGTGGCGACATTCCTTCGCCGGGATGGCTTTCCTTTCCTATGCCCGGTACTTCATTGGCGCTGGACTTTCCACACGACATAGATCTGCCGAAAAAACTTCTGCCGCGTCTCGACGCCATCGTGCGGGAAGCAGGCGGTCGTTTGTATCCAGCCAAGGACGCTCACATGAGCGGCAGCGATTTTCGCCAGGCCTATCCCGCCTGGGAGCAGTTGGAAGCGATGCGCGATCCGACCCTGATGTCCCGTTTCTGGCAGCGAGTCACTCGATGAAAAAAATACTGATTGTGGGCGCCACCTCGGCGATTGCCTGCGCTTGCGCACGATTGTGGGCGGCTGATCGCAGCGAATTGTTCCTGGTCGGCAGGGATGCGCAAAAACTCCAGCAAACCAGCGTCGATCTTCAGGCTCGAGGTGCCAGAGCCGTGACCACGTACGTCATGGACGCCAGTGATATCGCCGCACATCCGGTCATGTACGAGAAATGCCTGGCGACGTTGCAGACGGTGGATATCTGTCTGATTGCCTATGGCTCGCTGCCAGATCAGTACGCGTGCGAACAACACGTTGAACAGGCTATGGAGCAGTTCGCCAATAACGGCAGTTCAATGATCGCGCTGTTGACGCTGTTGGCAAATCGCATGGTTGTCCAGCAGCACGGCACGCTGGCGGTCATTTCCTCGGTTGCCGGGGATCGAGGACGACCTTCCAATTACCTGTACGGCGCGGCAAAGGCGGCCGTTTCCACGTTCTGCGAAGGCTTGCGGGTACGCTTGTTCAAAGCGGGTGTGCATGTGATCACGATAAAGCCTGGGTTAGTCGACACGCCCATGACGCGAGGGTTGGCGCTGCCCTCCGTGCTTGTAGCGCAACCGGATACGGTTGCCCGGCGAATAGTCAGAGGGATCAATCGACAGGTGGCGGTGCTGTATGTGCCCGGCTTTTGGGCGGTGATCATGTGGCTGATTCGGGTGATGCCGCAGCCGCTGTTCAAGAGGCTGAACCTGTGAATCAGACACTGAGGTTATCCGGGTGGCGTTACCGCGTTTTGATTGGCTCGGTGATTTGCTCCGCCCTCGCTTATCTCGCTGTTTCCCTGTGGGGTGGGTGGTCGGCGGTGAGCGCGGCGGTCAGTCGAGTGGGTTGGTGGCAGTGCGGGCAAATCGTCTGCGTGGTTTTGCTTGGATACGGTCTGCGTTTTTTGCGTTGGCAGGGTTATCTGTCTGCCTTGGGTCACCGGTTGCCTTGGCGGCCGAGCTTGAACATCTACCTGGCCGGATTCGCCCTGACGACGACTCCCGGCAAGGCCGGGGAGGCGTTGCGCGGTGTTTTGCTCAAACGTTTGGAGGTGCCTTACGCACAGAGCTTTGCCGCGCTGTTCAGTGAGCGGCTTGCGGACCTGCTGGCGATGGTGGGCCTGGCATTGTTCGGCTTGAGCGCGCATCCGGAATGGTTGTCGATGATCATTGCCAGTTTCGTCCTCTTGGTATGCGGTACATCGATGATGTTTTCGCCAAGCCTTGTCAGCGCGATTGATCGTCGCACTGAGCAACGGCACGACAGATTCTCGCGGTTGCTGGGGCATGCCGTTCAGGTATTGCGTCAGTCGCGCCGCTGTCATTCCCCTCGTCGCTTCATGGGCGCAACGCTATTGAGCCTGCTGGCCTGGGGGCTTGAAGCATTGGCGTTTTACTGGATTTTGCAGGCGATGGGCGCGGACGTGGGCCTAACGTTGGCGATCTTTATTTATGCGGTGGCCATGTTGGCGGGGGCTCTGAGTTTCATGCCGGGCGGTTTGGGCAGTGCCGAAGCAGCGATGCTAGCGCTGCTGGTTTCAGGCGGAGTCGGGTTGGCAGATGCGATCGCGGCGACGGTTTTGTTACGGCTGGTAACGTTGTGGTTGGCGGTCGGGGTGGGAATGCTTGCACTTTTATGGAAGAGGTCGGTAGCCGGTTTTGATCATGGCTGAGTAACTACTGAGGAGATGACAATGGACACTGCGTCGCGAAAGTACAAATTGGCAATGTACCTGTGTCTGATTGGCGCAATTGGATTTGGCCTGTATGTAAGGTTGCGCAACATCGATGCTACTGGCCTGTGGCTGGATGAGGCCTTCAGTGTATCGGTAAGCGATCCGCAAAATGGATTCTTTGACGTGTATCGAACTACATTGAGTGACGTTCATCCTCCCTTTTATCAGATTTTACTGTGGACTTATTATCAGGCTGTCGGGTTTGGCGAACACACAGGGCGGTATCTCTCTGCGGTAATCGGCGTGCTGTTGATTCCCTCTGTATTCCTCCTCGGGCGCAAATTGTTTGATGAACAAGTAGGGCTCATCGTTGCGTGGTTGGCAGCGGTCAATAGTTTCTTGGTTCAGTATTCGCAAGAGACTCGCTCTTATGCGCTTCTGTCGTTGCTTACCGTTTTGTCTTTTGTGATCTTCTTGCGCTGCTTAAGTCGAGGCAGAGGGCAGGATTTTTTTTGCTATTGGCTGACTTCCGCCGCGCTGATAAATACTCATTACTTCGGTTATCTGCCGGTCTTTGCTCAAGTGCTTGTGTTGCTTCACATGATCTTGCGCAGCGAGGTCCACAGCCAAGTTATATACAGGTTCATTTGCGCCGGATTTTTTGCCGCATTAACCGTAATTCCTGGTTTATCGTACGCTGAGAGTAGCTTTTCTCGGGATTTCTGGATTCAACCACCCGAAACTGTTTTTTTCTTCAAGGTTTTCCTGTTGTATTTCGGAGATACGTTTCTGGCCGCTTTGCTCGCTGTAATTTTAATTTCAGGGCTGGCGTCGATGGCTCAAAATCCTGAAAGCGCAATTGCTTGCAGGCTGATTGTGTTCTGGGGGGTAGTAGGAATTGTGGTGCCCTATGTCTGTTCTGTTTACTTACGCCCGGTGACAACTCAACGCAATTTTATTTTTCTTTTGCCCGCCGTATTGCTGGTGGCTGCGTACGCAGTTGGCAATATAAGAGATGTGCCAGTAAAAGTGTTAATGCTGGTGGTATTGATGACATTTTCTGCTACGCCTTTATTCAGGGATATCAGTTATCTGAGGGATCCTGAAAATCCGTACTCACGCGAGACGCACATGAGAGATATCGTCATCTCTGTAATGAATAAGTCAAGCGTGTTGCCAATCTATTCGCTTGATGCGATTCAGTTTGGTGTCTATTTCAAGTTGCTGGGATCTCCGCTGCTTGTTAGTAATTTAGAGAAGCTGAAAACTGATTTGTCGTTGCCCAGTCACCCGAAAGAATTTTATGTTCTGGAGACGAACTATGGTCCTGGTTTTGCTCAGGGAATCAAAAATCTAGAAAGGTACGAAGCAAAAATTATCGATAAGGAAGAAATAGGTCATGTGCGATTATTCAAGATCCGTACATTTGAACCATGATCGGTAGCGGTGGGCATTCCGAATAGAAATGCACACCTTTGAGCAGTTACGCAGCGACGACCTCGCTCGGCTCAAAACTGTCCGCCCGCGCCATCTGCCACATCCGCGAATAGAACTCGCCATTCACTTCACCGGTGAGCAATTCCCCCGGTTTCAAAAACACGTGCAACTGCGAGAACAGTTTGATCTCGGTCGCCGACATGCGTCGTACCAGATGCTTGGCCGACAGTTGCGAGGGATGCTCAAGGCCTGCTGCAGCGAGCATTTCCGCCAGTGCTTTGAGCGTGCTGCGATGGAAGTTGTAGACGCGCTGGGCTTTGTCCGGTACCACCAGAGCGCGTTGGCGCAAGGCGTCCTGGGTGGCAACGCCGGTCGGGCATTTGTTGGTGTGGCACGACTGCGACTGGATGCAGCCGATGGCGAACATGAAGCCGCGCGCGGAGTTGGCCCAGTCAGCGCCGATGGCCAGCACGCTGGCGATGTCGAAGGCGCTGACGATCTTGCCGCTGGCGCCGAGTTTGATCTTGTCGCGCAGGTTCAGGCCGACCAGCGTGTTGTGCACGAACAGCAGACCTTCGCGCATCGGCACGCCGATGTGGTCGGTGAACTCGACAGGGGCGGCGCCAGTGCCGCCTTCCTTGCCATCGACGACGATGAAATCGGGAAGGATGCCGGTTTCCAGCATGGCCTTGGCAATGCCCATGAACTCCCACGGATGGCCGAGGCAGAATTTGAAGCCCACCGGTTTGCCACCGGACAATTCGCGCAGTTGCTGGATGAACTGCATCATCTCGATCGGCGTTGAAAACGCACTGTGGCGCGACGGCGAGACGCAGTCCTCGCCCATCAGGATGCCGCGTGTTTCCGCAATCTCCCTGGTGACCTTGTGCTTGGGCAAGATCCCGCCATGGCCGGGTTTGGCGCCCTGGCTCATCTTGATTTCGATCATGCGCACTTGCGGATTCTGCGCCTGCACGGCGAAGCGCTCAGGGTCGAAACGGCCGTCGCTGGTGCGGCAGCCGAAGTAGCCGCTGCCCAGTTCCCAAGTCAGATCACCACCGTGTTCGCGGTGATACGGGCTGATGCTGCCTTCGCCTGTGTCGTGGGCGAAGTTGCCGAGTTTGGCGCCCTGGTTCAAGGCGCGGATGGCGTTGGCACTGAGCGAGCCGAAGCTCATTGCCGAGATATTAAAGATCGATGCCGAGTACGGCTGCGTGCACTGCGGACCGCCGACAATGACGCGGAAACCGTTCGGGTCACTCAACGGCGCCGGGCGCATCGAATGGCCGATGAATTCGAAGCCGGACTGGTAGACGTCGATCAGCGTGCCGAACGGTTTGTCGGCAGTTTCGTTTTTCGCTCGCGAGTACACCAGCGAACGCTGCGCGCGGGAGAAGGGCAGGGCATCGCTGTCGGACTCGAGCAGGTACTGGCGAATCTCCGGGCGGATGCCTTCGACCAGATAACGGATGTTGCCCAGAATCGGATAATTGCGGCGCACTGCATGGCGCGTCTGCAACAGGTCGAACACGCCGAGCAGGCTCAGCACAGCGGTGGCGGCGGTGATCGGCCACAGCCAGTCATGTTCGAGAAAGGGCAGGCTGGCGAGGGTGAAAATCACGCAGACGGCAAAGAAGGCGTAGCGGCTCAGCAGCGACAGGCTCATACGGTTTCCTTGGTTCGGATTGTTTGTGGCTGGCAGGCATATTGCGCCAACGACGGAACCGTGAACAGGCAGATTTCCCTCTCCTCGCCTACATCGGAGCCGTCTCGCTTACGATGCCAGTTGACTTGGCTGTTGAACGCGAGAAGCAGCCATGCAGCAATACTGGTGGGCAAACTTGTGGCATTGACGAACGCCTTCGCGAGCACGCTCGCACAAGGAATTGCAGTGAAAGGTGGAAGCGAACTTGCACGCGAAATCGACGATTACCTTTTTGTTTATGCCGCGACCGATTCCTGAGGCGTTTGCCGTTTCTGGTCATGTTTGTGCTTGGCCCTGGCCATATCGTTGATGCAGTAATTGATGTGATAGAAGGTGAACAGGACTGAATACAAGCGGTTCATTCGCGGTTCGAAGTTGTGTTTGGTCAGTGTGTAGGCGCGCAAGGCTCTGCGAACTCGAAAGCACCAAGCAATGGCGATGAGCTGGGCAATGACCGTCATCGCATACCCCGTGGCTATGAACCGCGGATCAGATACGGTGAAAAAGATCCCTCCGATACCACAGAGCGCCAGATAAACGACCAGACCGGTCTGGCTCAGTGTCTTGATTTGAGTGACCTCCTCAACCACGGTTGTTGTTTTGTGCAGCCATACAACCGAGTAGAGCCCCATGGTGACTACGGTCAGGAGAATGAAATGGAGCGTCTTGAGATTGTTCTTTTCCTTGAGCGTTGAAATGTCAGACATGCAGCGTTTTCCCTCTTAGGCGATGTAGCGAATGGCTGCCGGGCAGCGATGAATAACGCTACCAAATTCGCGAGTGGGAAATTTCCGAGCCTTTGGGCGGACTTGTCGTCAGAGTCAGGCTGATCACGGATGCTCCTTGTAGGGATCTTCTGATGACGCAGGCGCGTCGGGCGTGGGATCCTGCGATCTTTTCGCACAAGGCATTTTTCGACTCATGACGCCGACATCCGCCGTTTCGCCCTGCATCATCCATATGCCGCCGCCCTGTTGCTCAACGCCCAAGGCCAGACCCTGCTGGTGCGCAAGCGCGGCACCACGGCCTTCATGCAACCGGGTGGCAAGATCGAAGCCCACGAGTTGCCAGTACACGCATTGGCCCGTGAGCTGGAAGAAGAACTCGGGTTGCAGATCGACCCGGCGCAGGCGATTTTCCTCAACAGTTTTTCCGCCCCCGCCGCCAACGAGCCGGGCTTCATCGTGCACGCGGAGATCTTCCAATTGACCATCGATACTGACGTGTGTCCGGCGGCGGAAATCGAGGAAGTCATCTGGGTCGATCCGGCCACTGATCCGGCGCTCGAGCTGGCGCCATTGACACGCGAACACATCCTGCCGTTTTATCGCCGTTCACTGACTGCACTCGCCTGATCATTCCCGCAAAGGACGTTGCCATGATCCCGTTGCAAGACCTGCTGATCTTCGCCGCCGCCGCGTTGCTGATGGTGCTGACACCGGGGCCGAACATGATCTATCTGATCTCGCGTTCGATCTGTCAGGGGCGCCGCGCGGGGGTGACTTCGCTGCTCGGCGTGGTCGGCGGGTTCTTCGTGCATATGTTCGCTGCGGCGGTCGGTTTGACGGCAGTGTTTCTTGCCGTGCCGATGGCTTATGAAGTGTTGAAGTGGGCCGGTGCGCTGTACCTGCTGTGGCTGGCCTGGCAAGCGCTGAAACCCGGCGCGCGTTCGCCGTTCGAAGCGCAGCAATTGCCGCCGGACTCGTCGCGCAAGCTGATCACCATGGGCTTTCTCACCAGCGCACTGAACCCGAAAATCGCCGTGTTCTATCTGTCGGTGTTCCCGCAATTCATCAGCCCTGAGCACGGCTCGGTGTTCACCCAAAGCATCGTCCTCGGCCTGACGCAGATCAGCGTCAGCTTCAGCGTCAATCTGTTGATCGCGCTGTTCGCCGCAGGCATCGCCTCATGGTTTGTGCGCAACCCGACGTGGCTGGTGATGCAGCGTTATTTCATGGGCATGGTCCTCGGTGGCCTCGCCGTACGGCTGATGCTCGAACAACGCCGGACCGCCTGACATGTGGATCGAGCGGCTGGACGCCAGCCATGCCCTGGCTTACCGCGAACTGATGCTGCAAGCCTACGACCGGCATCCGCAGGCGTTCACCTCCAGCGTGCGCGAACGCGCGGTGATGCCATTGAGTTGGTGGGAAGGGCGCCTGACCAGCAAGCTCGATGTGGTGCTGGGGGCATTCGATGCCGGGACGTTGGCCGGGATTGTCGGCCTGGCCTTTGAACCGCGCGAGAAGGCACGACACAAGGCCACGCTGTTCGGCATGTATGTCTCGGCGGATTTTCGTCGCAAGGGGCTGGGCTTTGATCTGGTGCAGGCGGCACTGGTCGAAGCGCAAAAGCATCCGGCGCTGAAGCTACTGCAGCTCACTGTCACCGCCGGCAATGACGCGGCTTTTCAGTTGTACCAGCGTTGCGGCTTCATTCAGTTCGGCCTCGAGCCACTCGCCGTGCGGGTGGGCGAAGACTACTTCGACAAGATCCACATGTGGCGCCAGCTCTGACCCACCACGACAATCCTTGTGGGAGCGAGCCTGCTCGCGAAGGCGTCCGTCCAGCCGACATCATCGCTGAATCATCCACCGCTTTCGCGAGCAGGCTCGCTCCCACAGGGGGAACTCTTGCTCGGAAAAATCAGCGTACGGCACTGACCCCATCGAGGGTCGAGAACGAAGTGTCCTTGGCGGTCAGCAGGAAATCGCGCATGTACGGCGCGTCGAGCATGTCCGTGCGAATCGCCGCGTACAGCGTCGCGAACAAGCCTTTCTCACCCAACCGTTTGCCCTTCACATAGCCGCGCGATCTGTATTCATGCAGCGCCCAGTGCGGCATCCCGCAGACGCCACGGCCGCTGGCGACCAGTTGCATCATCATCACCGTCAGTTCCGAAGTGCGCACCTGCGCAGGTTCGATGTCGGCCGGTTCGAGGAAGCGGGTGAAGATGTCCAGACGATCACGCTCGACCGGGTAGGTGATCAGCGTTTCCGTCAACAAATCTTCGGGCACGATGTACGGCTTGCTCGCCAGCGCATGCTGATTGGCCACCGCGAGCATGGCTTCGTAAGTGAACAGCGGCACGTAAGTGATGCCGGCAATTTCCAGCGGATCGGAGGTCACCACCAGATCCAGATCGCCGCGCGCCAGTGCCGGCAGTGGGGCGAAAGCGAAACCCGAAGCCAGGTCCAGCTCGACCTCCGGCCAGGCATCGCGGAACTGGTCGATGGTTGGCATCAGCCACTGAAAGCAGCTGTGACATTCGATAGCCATGTGCAGACGCCCGGCGGTGCCACCGGCCAGCCGACCGATGTCCCGTTCAGCGGCGCGCAACAGCGGCAGGGTGGCGTCGGCCAGTTGCAGCAGGCGCAAACCGGCGCTGGTGAAGCGCACCGGTTTGGTCTTGCGCACGAACAACTGCATGCCCATGCGCTCTTCCAGCTCTTTGAATTGATGCGATAGAGCGGATTGCGTCAGATGCAGGCGATCAGCGGCATCCACCAGGCTGTCGGCCTCGCGCAGGGCGTGCAGGGTTTTCAGATGTCGGATTTCAAGCACCGGCGGGGCTCCATGAAGAAAACTTGTGACGAATGCGGGGAAGGTGAGTTTGTCTCATGACGTTGGCTTTGTCGATCTGTCGGCGAGGATCCGGGGGAATTCGACAGACGACCGCTCGGCACTCTTCATCAAACTGTCATGCAACTGTGGCAGCGCGCTCGCACGAACTTCATCAGACTCGCGCTCTACTGGGGTGCTGCGTTTTGGTATTTTTCATGTTCAAGAGAGTTTTTTCAGTCGCGGCCGCGTTGGCCGCGCTTTTGTTCGGGGCCGGCTCGTTTGCAGCCGGACGCTGTGATGTCAACGTGCCGACCGAGCACGCCGAGCTGGCGCAGGTCAGTCTTGCCTATCAAAGTATCGGCCGCGCATCGGACCCGGCGCTGTTGCTGGTCATGGGCCTGGGTGGGCAGTTAATCCACTGGCCGGACGAAGTCGTGGTCGCGCTGTGTCAGCAGGGTTTCCGGGTGATCCGCTATGACAACCGCGACGTCGGATTGTCGACCTGGCGGCAAGCGCCGATCGAGGCCAACCTGACCTTCGAAGTGCTGCGTTACAAACTCGGTTTGCCGGTTTCGGCGCCCTACAGCCTGACTGACATGGCCGACGATGCGCTGGGTTTGATGACGGCGCTGAAGGTTGAGCAATTCCACGTGCTCGGCGCGAGCATGGGCGGGATGATCGCTCAGCACATGGCGGCGATGGCGCCGCAGCGGGTGGAAAGCCTGACGCTGATCATGACCACTTCCGGCGCTGAAGGCCTGCCTGCACCGAGTGCGGCGCTGGTGCAGTTGCTCTCGCGGCGGGGCGCGCCGAATCGCGAAGTGGCACTGGAGCAACAGGCCGATCTGCTCGCGGCACTCGGTAGCCCGGCGGTAACCGATGATCGCCAAGCGCTGTTGCAACAGGCGGCGGCGTCCTACGACCGCGCGTTCAACCCCGAAGGCGTCAAGCGCCAGATCATGGCAATCCTTGCCGAACCGAGCCGGGTGGCATTGCTCAATCAGCTGCGCGTACCGACCCTGGTGGTGCACGGCACGGCAGATCCGCTGCTGCCGGTGATGCACGGCGTGCATCTGGCGGCGCACATTCAGGGCAGTCAGTTGAAACTGATTCCGGGACTGGCGCATCGCTTTCAGGAGGCGTTCAAGGAGCCGTTGCTGGCGGCGGTGCTGCCGTATTTGCAGGCGCATCGCGAGGACACTTCGCATTGGGCTCGGGTCGATCCGCCGGCGCCGAACAATCTGCTGTAAGAGTGCGCCAGCATCCTGTCGCCAAAAAAATATCAATGTGCCACTATTGTTTGCCGCGTTGTTGCCGATAAGGCGCAGGAACGTTTTCAGACATAGGGACTTGATCCATGATTTTTCGCGCTACACGTCAATGGGCCGCGCTGGCTCTGCTCGCCGTACTGACTCTCACCGGCTGCGCCCATGTGCAACCGCCCGTGGCCCTGGACAAACAGTTCTGGGATGCCAAAGAGCCGACCATCGGTGTGGCCATTACCGTCGTACCGTCGCCGGTGCTGGCGCTGACCGGCAATCAGGGCATCCTCGATTACGCCATCAATGCCGGCGTCAACAGCAAGCTCAGCGCCAATGTCGAGACCTGGCAGGTGCGCGACCTGGAAACCCTGCCCGACGCCATCGTCGCCAAGCTGCAAGCCAAGGGCTACAAGGCCAAGCGCATTGATGAAAAGGTCGATCTGAAGACCTTCAAGGAAGTCGATTTCCGCGAGGGCTACATGACCAAGGACCTGTCGCCGATGAAAGCTGCCCACGGCATCGACCGTCTGTTGCTGGTGTCGATTTATGCCACCGGTGCCACCCGCAGCTACTACAGCATCGTGCCCACCAGCGTGCCGATGGCCCAGGTCGGCGGCCAGGGCATGGTGATCGATCTGTCGGACAACAGACTCTTGTGGTACCAGCCATTCGCCGCTGTACAAGCCGCGCAAGGCGAGTGGGACGAGCCGTCTTACACCAACCTGTCCAACGCGTTTTATCAAGCGATGGATAACAGCCGTCAGCAAATGATCGCCCCGTTCGCGCAATGAAACGTCTGGCGCTGACCCTCGCGGCGATCTCGCTGCTGGCGTTGCCTGGCTGTGCGCAGAAACCGCCACCCGAGGCCGGTTTCAAGGATCAGGCGGCCATGAGCTATGTGCAGGCACACGGGCTGAAGGTCGACGTGCAACTGCCGGCGGAGTTTGTCGGCGCCAGCACGGTGATCGACAGCAAGGCGGCAGTGAACGCGGCGAATTCCAGTTACACGCTGGTGTCGAGCTCCGGTGCGGGCGCCGGGCTGGCGGGCATTCTGGTGGCCAGTCTGATCAACACGCAAATGGGTTCCGGTACGTTACAGCGCGATGCCGAAAAAGCCGCGCTGAACGAATCGCGGCCGCTGGCCGACCTGCTCGCCGGCGTGCCGTTGCAGGAGCGCTTGCAACAGCGTTTTCAGGCGGCGTCGCAAGTCTCCGGATTCAAGCAGGGGGCAGGTGCGGTCACGGCACGGTTGCTGATCGAACCGAAGCTGATGCTGACGCCCGATCGCGGCAGTTTCGTGCTGGTCAATCAGGTGCAATTACAGGATATCGCCGGCTCGCCGCTGTACCGCATGCGCATCGAAGTGGCCAGTCAGCCGATCCGTCGTTGCGGCAAGCAATGCATCGATGACGGCGCCCTTGACCTGGCCAAGGTCACCGCCGTGCTGGATGAATGCATTGATGAATCCATGCGCGTGTTAAGCGCCGATCTGATGCAACCGACGCCACCGCCCGCCGCGCAGGAAACCCTGCGTTACGTGCTCGACGGCCAGCGCGTGGTCGAGCGCGGTTATCAACTGGCGCAGAACGGCAACTACTGGCGCTACCGCAATCTCTACGGTGCGGTGAAGTCAGTGCCAGTGCCGTTCGAGGATGCCTTGTCGTCCGCGCAACTGGCCAGAGTCTACGGTCGCTAGAGGCTGATGCGCGTGGGTTCAGGCATGCAGCCGGACCCACACGCTCACCAATACCGTCGCCGCCATCAGCCACGCCACCGCCGCCACGGCCAGCGATGCTTCCAGGCGCATGCGGTCGACCATCACATACAGCGTCGCCAGATACACGAAGTAGGGAATGATCGACCACATGCCGAACACGATCGTGGTTTTCAGATCGTCGACCGAGCGGCCTTTGCCGACGATGTAGTGCGCAATCAGGGCAAAGGTCGGGAACAGCGGCACCAGACCGGCGATGTAGTAGTTTCTGGTCTTCGACAGCGCAGCGAGGATCAGCACGACTGCGGCGCCGATAGCGGCTTTGAGAATCAGATCCATCAGTGGCTCAGCCCGTACTTTTTGACTTTATCGAACAGCGTGGTCTTGGCCATGCCCAATTCCTGGCTGGCCTGGGTCAGGTTGCCGCCGCTGCGTTGCAAGGCGTCGACCAGCAGATTGCGCTCGAACGCTTCCACCGCTTCGGCAAACGCCAGGCCCTGGCCGGCGCTGGCCCCGGATTTCTTGAAAGCCGGCAGGCCGAGGGCGAAGCGTTCGGCGACGTTGCGCAGTTCGCGCACGTTGCCCGGCCAGTCGTGGCTCATCAGGTTCGACAGGGTCTGGTTGTCCAGCTCCGGCAGCGCGCGGTCGAAGCGCAGCGCCGACTGCTGGGTGAAATGCTCGAACAGTTGCAGGATGTCTTCGCGGCGTTCGCGCAGCGGTGGCAATTCCAGGGTCACGACGTTGAGGCGGTAGTACAAGTCGCTGCGAAATTCCCCAGCCTTGCTCGACTCATCAAGGTCGGATTTGGTCGCCGCAATCACCCGGCAATCCACGGCCACGCTCTGGTTCGAGCCGAGGCGCTCAAGGGTGCGTTCCTGCAGCACGCGCAGCAACTTGATCTGCAATGGCAGCGGCATGCTTTCCACTTCATCGAGGAACAGCGTGCCGCCGTCGGCGTGCTCGATCTTGCCGATGCGCCGTTTGCCGGCGCCGGTGAAGGCGTTGGCTTCGTGGCCGAAGATTTCGCTTTCAAAAAGGTTTTCCGGCAGGCCGCCGCAGTTCAGCGCGACGAACTGTTTGCTGTGGCGCCGACTGAAATCGTGCAGGCAACGAGCGACCAGTTCCTTGCCGGTGCCGGTCTCGCCTTCGATCAAGACGTTGGCCGAGGTGTCGGCGACGTTGGCGATCAGCTCGCGCAGGTTCTGCATCGCCGGTGAGCGGCCGATAATCCGCCCTTCCAGCGAATCGCGTTCGGCCAGTTGCCGACGTAGCGATGACACTTCACGGGCGAGGCTGCGTTGCTCCAGCGCCCGCCGCGCGACATCGACCAGGCGTTCCGGCGAGAACGGTTTTTCCATGAAATCGTAGGCGCCTTTCTGCATCGCGCCGACGGCCATGGAAATGTCGCCGTGGCCGGTGATCAGCACCACCGGCAGGCTGCGATCACGCTGCTTGAGGCGGGTGAGCAATTCCAGCCCATCGATGCCCGGCAGGCGGATGTCGCTGATGACGATGCCGGCAAAGTCGTCGCCGACCTGCGCCAGCGCCTCTTCGGCACTGCCGACGCCGATGCACGGAATGTCTTCGAGGGTCAGCGCCTGTTGGCAGCCGAGCAGCACATGGGGGTCGTCTTCGACAATCAGCACACTGAGTTCAGGGTTCATATTGGCTCGGCAGATAGAGGGCTTACCAACGGTAAACTGAGGACGAAAGTGGTGCCACCGCCGGCCGGGTGTTCGACACCCAGGTGCCCGCCGGTGGCGGCGGCGAGGCTGGCGGACAGGGTCAGGCCCAGTCCCAGGCCTTGCTCGCCGGGCTTGGTGGTGAAGAACGGTTCGAACAGATGCTTGCGCGCTTCGGCGTCGATGCCGTGGCCGTTGTCGCGCACCCGCAAGCGGTACTTGCCGTTGAATTCTTCACCCTCCAGCCACAGCTGCGGCTGCGGTTGCGCGTGCATGGCGTCGAGGGCGTTGCCGATCAGGTTGACGAGGATCTGTTCGAGACGGGTCTGATCGATCAGCAATTGCACATCGGCAAACTGCCGGTGAATCTGCAGCGCGGTGTTTTCCACGCGCGCGCCGAGCACTTGCAACGCGGCGTCGACGGCTTTGCCGAGACTGGCCTGACCCTTGTTGTCACCACGCCGGGCAAACGAACGCAGGCTGGCGGTGATCCGGCCCATGCGGTCGATCAGGTCGTTGATGGTCTTGAGGTTGGTGCTGGCGACGTCGAGCTGGCCGCGCTCGAGAAAGCGCACGGTGTTGCCCGACAGCGTGCGCATGGCCGCCAGGGGCTGGTTCAATTCATGGGCAATGCTGGTCGACATCTGACCGATAGCCGCGAGTTTGCCGGCCTGAACCAGTTCATCCTGGGCGCGGCGCAAAGTCTCCTCGGCCTGACGACGCTCGCGGATCTGACTCTTCAGGCGTTCGTTGCTGGCGCGCAGATCGGCGGTGCGTTCGGTAATCCGACGCTCCAGTTGGCTGTTGGCTTCCTGCAGCGCTTCGCGGGCGGCGAGGCGGGTGGCGAGGACCTTGCGCCGCTCGTTCCAGGCAATCAGCAGGAAGGCGAACAGGGCAAACGCAACGGCCACCAGAATGCCTTGGTTGATGGCTTCGCGGCGCAGGTCCTGCAATGGCGTGAGCAGGGTGAAATTCCACGGCGTGTCGCTCAGCAGTCGGGTTTGCGCCAGATAACTGATGTCGTCTTCGTCGGGCTGCAATTCGCTGTTGGCCGGGAAAGTCAGTTTCTCCACGCCTTCGGCCAGCGTCTCGCGGGCCAGTGGTTGCAGTTCGTTGAGCGGGAACCAGTAATACTGCAGGCTGCGAGCGAGTTTTTCCTTGACCTCATCGCTGAGCGGGATCACCGATTTCAGCCGCCTGGCCGGATCGCTGGAGAGAATGATGATGCCGTTCTCATCGCTGACGAACGCTTCCAGTCGCGCCCGCTGCCAGCGTTCTTCCATGGCTTCCAGACGCACCTTGACCACCGCGACACCGATGATCTTGCCGTGCTCTTCGAGGCCGTGGGCGAGGTAGTAACCGGGTTCGCCGTTGGTGCTGCCAATGCCATAGAAGCGCCCGGGCTGGCCGCGCACGGCGTCTTTGAAATAGGCGCGGAAGGACAAGTCTTCACCCAGATAACTGTCGACATCGCGCCAGTTGCTGGTGGCCATGACCCGGCCGGTGGTGTCCATCACGTAGATGGCGCGGCTGCGGCTGCGGCGGTTCAGGCCCTCGAGGTAGTCGTTGACCGTCTGCCGGTGCTCCGGGGTCGGATCGGCCAGCAACTGCGGCACACTCGTTTCGAGTTCCAGCAGGCTGGGCAGGTAGGTGTATTTGCTGATCTCGCTTTCGACCGCTCGGGCGTGCAGTTCCAGCTGACGCTGGCCGTTTTCGCCGAGGCTGCGGATGCCGAAGTGTTCACTGGTCCAGAAGCCGATGAAACCCAGGCCGACCATCAGGGCGATGATCAGCGGCGGCAGGAACAGATGACGGATCAGACGGGGCTTCACGGCAAGTGATGGCTCGGCAGCGCGATAAAGAGTGGGGTCGCATTTCATCACAGATGCCTTGGGTCAACCACAACACTTGTTTGTGCCTGTGGCGAGGGGATTTATCCCCGTTGGGCCGCGAAGCGGCCCCAAAACCATCACTGCGGTTTAACTGAAAGACCGCATGCACAGGGTTTACGACTGCTGCGCAGCCGGACGGGGATAAATCCCCTCGCCACAAGGGATCTCATTGTCAGGCTGCCCGCACCCCACAGACAGGGTGCGGGTGTGTTGCTTTCAGTGCTGCAGGATTTTCTCGAGGAAGTGCTGCGCGCGTTCGGAGCGGGCGCTGATGTCGCCGAAGAATTCCTCTTTTGGGCAGTCCTCGATGATCTTGCCCTGATCCATGAAGATCACCCGGTCGGCCACTTTACGGGCGAAGCCCATTTCGTGGGTCACGCACATCATGGTCATGCCTTCGTGAGCCAGTTGCACCATCACGTCGAGTACTTCGTTGACCATTTCCGGATCGAGCGCCGAGGTCGGTTCGTCGAACAGCATGACGATCGGGTCCATCGCCAGCGCACGGGCAATCGCCACACGCTGTTGCTGCCCGCCGGACAGTTGCCCCGGGTGCTTGTGGGCGTGCGCCGACAGGCCGACGCGCTCAAGCAGCTGCAGACCCTTTTTGGTCGCCTCTTCCTTGCTGCGGCCGAGCACCTTGATCTGCGCGATGGTCAGGTTTTCGGTGATGGTCAGGTGCGGGAACAGCTCGAAATGCTGGAACACCATGCCCACGCGCGAACGCAGTTTCGGCAGGTTGGTTTTCGGGTCGGCGATCGACGTGCCGTCAACCACGACATCACCTTTCTGGAACGGCTCCAGGGCGTTGACGCATTTGATCAGCGTCGACTTGCCGGAACCCGACGGGCCGCAGACCACGATCACTTCGCCTTTCTTGACCTCGGTGCTGCAATCAGTCAGCACCTGGAAGTCCCCATACCACTTGTTGATGTTTTTGATAGAGATCATACGGCGAACCTTTTTGCAGACGCTTGACCAACCGCGAGGCGGCGAAGCTGATGATGAAGTACACGAGACCGGCGAAAATCAGGAACTCATTGGAGCGGCCGATGATGTCGCCGCTGGCACGCGAGGCGTTGAGGAAATCCACCAGGCCCACGGTGTAGACCAGCGAGGTGTCCTGGAACAGGATGATGCTCTGCTGCAGCAGCAGCGGGGTCATCTTGCGGAACGCCTGCGGCAGGATGATCAGGCGCATCATCTGCCCGTAGTTCATGCCCAGTGCCTGAGCAGCACCCATCTGGCCCTTGGAAATCGACTGCACACCAGCCCGGACGATTTCGCAGAAGTACGCCGCTTCGAACATCATGAACGCCACGACGCAGGAGGTGAATGCACCGATCGGCGTGTCTTCGCCGGTGATCCAGCGCAGCACGAACGGCACCGCCAGGTAGAACCAGGTGATCACCAGCAGCAGCGGAATCGAGCGGAAATAGTTGACGTAGGCGCCGGCTATGCTCGACAGCAGCTTGTTGTGCGACAGACGGCACAGCGCGAGGATCGTGCCGAGAATCATCCCGCCGATCACGCCCATGGCCATCAGCTTGAGGGTCATCACCATGCCGTTCCACAAACCGGGAATGGCCGGGACGATGCCACTGAAATCGAATTCCATTATTTACCCCCCACGGAGATCAGGCCGGGCACCGCGACTTTCTTCTCGACCAGGCGCATCAGCAGCATCAGGCTCATGTTGAGGGTGAAATAGATCAGGGTCGCCAGGGTGAACGCTTCGAACAGGTTGGCCGAGAACTCGGCGGTCTGTTTGGTCTGCGCCAGCAATTCCATCAAACCGATCAGGGACGCCACGGAGGAGTTCTTGAACACGTTGAGGAATTCCGAGGTGAGCGGCGGAATGATGATCCGGTAGGCCTGGGGCAGCAGCACGTTCCAGTAGATCTGCGGCAGTTTGAAACCCATCGCGCGGGCGGCGGATTCCTGGCCACGGGGCAGCGCCTGGATACCGGTGCGCACTTGCTCGCAGACACGGGCGGCGGTGAACAGACCGAGGCAGACGACAACGCTCAGGTAGGCCGAGGTGGTCGGATTGAGGTCCTGCTTGTACCACTCCTGCAGATCCGGCGGCAGCAGATCGGGTACCAGGAAGTACCAGATGAACAGCTGCACCAGCAGCGGCACGTTACGGAACAGCTCGACGTAGCAGGTCGCGATGCCCGATACGATGCGGTTCGGCACAGTGCGCATGATGCCCAGCAGCGAGCCGAGCAGCAGGGCGATGATCCACGCCACGACGGCGATGGCGATGGTCCAGCCCAGACCGGAGATGAACCAGTCGAGATAGGTCTCGCTGCCCACGCCGGTGGACTTGAAGAACACGCCCCAGTCCCAGTTGTAATTCATTAGGGTCTCCCCTCGATTCGATCGATGTACAAGTGCCCGCCTGGGGAACTCCGTTCCCTCCCCAGTCTTTTTTTCAAAGACCGGGCACACGCGATCGGCTCGACAGCCACCGGTTCGAGTGTTTCCAGAAAAATGCCAGCAGGGAGTGACCATCCCCTGAAAAGGCAGGCGCCTCCTCAGGGGATAAGGTTAGTCAGAAAATCAGGACTTCTTGTCGTCAGCCGCTTTGTCGGTCGGATTGGCGATCAGGGTCTTGAGCTCGTCGCTCATCGGGAAGTTCAGGTTCAGGCCTTTTGGCGGAATCGGCTGCATGAACCACTTCTCGTAGATCTTGTTGATTTCGCCCGAAGCGTAAGTGGCCTTGATCGCGTCATCCACAGCCTTTTTGAACGGCTCGTCGCCTTTGCGCATCATGCAGCCGTAGATTTCGTACGACTGTGGCGTGCCGGTCACTTCCCAATCGGCGGCTTTCTTGGCCTTGGCGGCTTCGCCGGCCAGCAGTGCGTCATCCATCATGAAGGCAACGGCACGGCCCGATTCCAGCATCTGGAAGGACTCGCCGTGGTCTTTGGCGGAGATGACGTTCATGCCCATCTGCTTGTCGGCGTTCATCGCCTTGAGGATGCGCTCGGAGGTGGTGCCGGCGGTGGTTACGACGTTCTTGCCTTTCAGATCGTCGAAATCCTTGTACTTGGAGTCTTTCTTGGACAGCAGACGGGTACCGATTTCGAAGATGCCGACGGAGAAGTCGACCTGCTGCTGACGCTCGACGTTGTTGGTGGTCGAACCGCACTCGACGTCCACGGTGCCGTTCTGCACCAGCGGGATACGGGTCTGCGAGGTGACGAGGTTGTATTTGACTTGCAGGTTCGGCAGGTCGAGGTCTTTCTTGATCGCTTCGACGATCTTCAGCTGGATATCGTGCGAGTAGCCGACCGGCTTGCCGGACGCATCAGCGATATAGGAGAACGGAATGGAGGCGTCACGGTGGCCCAGGGTGATGACACCGGACTCTTTGATCTTCTTCAGGGTGCCGGTGAGTTCGGCGGCGAAAACTGGCGTGCTGATCAGAGCGGCAGCAATGGCTGCGCCCAGGATATGGGGAACGATGCGCATCAAATTTTCCTCGACATTGTTTTTTTTATGGAGCCAGTTTGTCGGCCCTTTTTGTGCTTCGAATGCCTGACGGCTCCTGAAGTGCTGGCACAGCAGGCATTCGTCGAGAGAGTGTAGAGCATGACTCGTGCCAGAGCAGTCGAACTCAGTTAAGCGGTTGTTTTATAACGTTATTAAAGTTTTATGGCGGTAATTTTATGAAGGCATGATCCGGTTAACCGAATCGACTGTGGAGTCGCGTTCGGAAAACCGAACGATCAAAAGCCCCTCACCCTAACCCTCTCCCGGAGGGGAGAGGGGACTGACTGCGGTGGATGGTCGAGTTACGGCGACGTGAGATACCGAGTCGACCTCGGACTTTGGAACCCACAGAGATCGGCTCCCTTTCCCCTCTACCCTCGGGGAGAGGGCTGGGGTGAGGGGGAAAAGATCCAACTGCCCCAATCAGGTTCAACAAAGTCCACATAACAAAAAGCCCCTGAATCTCACAATTCAGGGGCTTTCGTTCAAGCGATGGGGCGAAGATCAAGCCGCCTCGATCTTCCGGTTCTGCTCAACCTTGCCCAGATACGTCGACAGCGTCTGCTGTTCCTCCGGTGTGGTGAACAAGCCTAGCTTGGTGCGGCGCCACAGGATGTCGTGCGCCGTAGTGGCCCACTCTTCGCTGCACAGGTAATCGACTTCGCGGGTGTAGAGCCCGCCGCCGATGTGCTCGCCCATATCGGCCAGCGTTTGCACGCCTTCAAGCATGCGCCAGGTGCGGCTGCCGTAGGTGACGGCCCAGCGCCGGGCGATTTCGGTCGGGACGAAATCGAACTTGTCGCGAATCCGCGCGCTCAGGGCCTCTGGCGTGGTCATGTCTTCGCCGCCGGGCAGGGTGGCGGTCGCGGTCCAGCTCGGGCGCATCTGGGTGAAGAACGGCATCAACTGCGCCATCGCCGACTCGGCGAGCTTGCGGTAAGTGGTCAGCTTGCCGCCGAACACCGACAGCAGCGGCGCTTCCTCGGCGTTGCCCGACAGCGCCAGGGTGTAATCGCGAGTGACCGCAGACGGGTTGTCGGATTCGTCGTTGCACAGCGGCCGAACGCCCGAGTAGCTGTGCAGGATGTCTTCGCGGCTCAGCTGCTTCTTGAAGTGGGCGTTGACCACTTTCAGCACGTAATCGGTTTCGCCTTCGGTGATCGCTACTTTCGCCGGGTCGCCGGTGTATTCGCGGTCGGTAGTGCCGATCAGAGTGAAGTGGTTCAGGTACGGAATAGTGAAAACGATGCGCTGATCTTCGTTTTGCAGAATATGCGCATGTTCGCCTTCGTACAGTTTCGGCACGATGATGTGGCTGCCCTGGATCAGACGGATGCCATACGGCGATTCCATCTTCAGGTCGTCACGGATGAACTTGGCCACCCATGGGCCGGCGGCGTTGACCAGTGCTTTGGCGGTGATCGAAAACAAACTGCCGTCGGCGCGCTCCAGATGCAGATGCCACAAACCTTTGGTGCGGCGGGCACTGACACAGCGGGTCTGGGTATGCACATGCGCGCCTTTTTCACGGGCGGCCATGGCGTTCAGGACCACGAGGCGGGCGTCATCGACCCAGCAATCGGAGTATTCGAAGCCTTTCTTGATTTCGCTTTTCAGCGCGCTGTCGGCGCCGAACTTCAGGCTTTTCGAACCTGGCAGCTTTTCACGTTTGCCGAGGTTGTCGTAGAGGAACAGGCCGGCACGAATCATCCACGCCGGACGCAGGTGCGGGCGGTGTGGCAGTACGAAACGCATCGGTTTGACGATATGCGGCGCCTTGGCCAGCAACACTTCACGCTCGGCGAGCGCTTCACGCACCAGACGGAATTCGTAATGTTCCAGATAGCGCAGGCCACCGTGGATCAGCTTGCTGCTGGCCGACGAGGTGTGGCTGGCCAGGTCGTCTTTTTCGCAAAGGAACACCGAAAGACCGCGACCGGCGGCATCCGCTGCGATCCCGACGCCGTTGATCCCGCCGCCAATCACGGCAACGTCATAGATCTCGGAGAGAGGGGGCGTACGCAAGGTAGAGGTGGACATCGGCTGGCCTCGGTTCTTTTGATTTTGTATTGGAAATCGAACATAAATGTTCATTTGCGAAAATGGTAGCCCATAAACACGCGCGCAGCCAGTCGCGTTCGATTGAAAAAACTCATCGAAGGGCGATTAAAAGAAAATTTTCGAACATGAACGCGCGCAGGGGCGCAGAAGATGTGTTGTTTGATCGATTGTTTTCGCGAGCAGGCTCGCTCCCACATTTTGCAATGCATTCCAAGAGTGGGAGCGAGCCTGCTCGCGAAAGCGTCGGTTCGGTCAGCGAGGGAGAGGAATCAGACGACTTCCAGACGAATCTTGTGCTGACTCAGCAATTGCGCCAGCGCCGGTACCGGCTGCTGATCGGTGACAAGGCAATCGATCAGGCTGATCGGCCCCAGTCGAATCATCGCGTTACGCCCGAACTTGCTCGAATCCGCTGCCAGAATCACCTGTCGCGCGTTGGCGATGATCGCCTGGCTGACCCGGACCTCCTGATAGTCGAAGTCGAGCAGGCTGCCGTCCTCATCGATCCCGCTGATGCCGACCAAGGCGAAATCGACCTTGAACTGATTGATGAAGTCCACACTCGCCTGACCGACCACACCGCCGTCGCGGCGCACGTTGCCGCCGGTCAGCAGCACATCGAAATCATCCTTGGCGCTGAGCATCGAGGCGACGTGCAGGTTGTTGGTGATGATTTTCAGGTGGCTGTGATTGAGCAGGGCGCGGGCGATCGATTCGGTGGTGGTACCGATATTGATGAACAGCGAGGCGTGATCGGGGATCTGCGCGGCAATGGCTTCACCGATGCGTTGCTTTTCATCACGCATCTGATCGGCACGCATGGCATACGCGGTGTTTTCGACACTGGAATCGTAAGCGGCGCCACCGTGGTAGCGACGCAGCAGATTGGCTTCCGCGAGCTGGTTGATGTCGCGGCGGATTGTTTGCGGGGTGACGACGAACAGCGTGGCCATTTCCTCGATGCTCACATAGCCGCGTTCGCGGACCAGCTCGAGGATTTGCTGCTGACGGGGAGGCAGATTCATGGGGCTTCCTTTGGGCTGCCAAGCAAAATTTGCCCATGATGCCGCAGGAATCTGCTCCCTACCAGTTAGATACCCTTCTGGAACTGCACGTTGGCTTATTCAGCGTCCTCACGCGCCCAGTCACGGGTGCGGCTGACGGCTTTTTTCCAGCCTTTGTAGAGTTTCTCTTTCTCGGTTTCGTCAAGGCTCGGTTCGAACTCGCGCTCGATCACTGCCTTGCCGCGCAGTTCTTCCAGGCTGCCCCAGAAACCGCAGGCCAGGCCGGCCAGATAAGCCGCGCCGAGTGCGGTGGTTTCGCGCATTTGCGGGCGTTCGACCTGGGTGCCGAGGATGTCGGCCTGGAACTGCATGAGGAAGTTGTTCGCCACCGCACCGCCGTCCACGCGCAGGGCTTTGAGGCGTTCGCCGGAATCCTGTTGCATGGCGTCGAGTACGTCGCGGGTCTGGTAGGCGATCGACTCCAGCGCGGCGCGGATGATGTGATCCACGCGGACGCCGCGCGTCAGGCCGAACAGTGCGCCACGGGCATACGGGTCCCAGTACGGCGCGCCGAGACCGGTGAACGCCGGCACCAGATACACACCGTTGCTGTCCTTGACCTTGTTGGCAAAGTATTCGGTGTCGTGGGCGTCGTTGACGATTTTCAGTTCATCACGCAGCCATTGCACGGTCGAACCGCCGTTGAACACGGCGCCTTCCAGAGCATAAGCCACTTCGCCGCGCGGGCCGCAGGCGATGGTGGTGAGCATGCCGTGCTGGGATTTCACCGCTTTGTCGCCGGTGTTCATCAGCAGGAAGCAACCGGTGCCGTAGGTGTTTTTCGCCTGGCCCGGCTCGACGCACATCTGCCCGAACAGTGCTGCTTGCTGGTCGCCGGCGATGCCGCCGATGGCGATGCCGCTCTTGGTGCGACCGTAGATTTCCGAGGACGCTTTGACTTCCGGGAGCATCTCGCGGGGGATGTCGAGGATCTCCAGCATCTTCGAGTCCCACTCCAGCGAATGGATATTGAAGAGCATGGTGCGCGAGGCGTTGGTGTAGTCGGTGACGTGCACCTTGCCGCCGGTGAATTTCCAGATCAGCCAGCTATCGACGGTGCCGAACAGCAGCTCGCCGTTGCGCGCACGCTCGCGGCTGCCTTCGACGTTGTCGAGGATCCACTTCAGTTTGGTGCCGGAGAAGTACGGGTCGGTGACCAGGCCGGTGGTGTCACGGATGTAGTCTTCGTGGCCATCGCGCTTGAGCTGCTGGCAGATCTCGGTGCTGCGGCGGCACTGCCAGACGATCGCGTTATACACGGGGCGGCCGGTGGTCTTGTCCCAGACCACGGTGGTTTCACGCTGGTTGGTGATACCGATCGCGGCAACCTGGTCATGGTGCAGGCCGGCCTGGGCCAGCGCTTCAACCATCACCGCGCTCTGGGTGGCGAAGATTTCCATCGGGTCGTGCTCGACCCAACCGGCCTGCGGGTAATGCTGAACGAATTCGCGCTGCGCGGTGCAGACTACGTTCGCGTCGCGGTCGAAGATGATCGCGCGCGAACTGGTCGTACCCTGATCAAGGGCAATGATGTAGTTCTTGTTCTGAATGTCGGTCATGTCGATTGCCTTGGACGAAAAAAACGAGAGTGGGCCGTGGCGCAGGCTCGGATGGGCAGGAGCCGGCGCCGACTGTTTCAAGAAGTTCTTGGTTTGCCGTCAATGGCCGGTTCTGCATCCTTTGTAGCAGGTGTGGCGCCGGTCAGGTGACGGGCGATGAGCCCGCGATACCCGGCAGCGCCGAGGCAGGCACCGACAATCGGTGCAAAAATCGGAATCAGGAAATACGGAATATCACGACCACCGGTGAAGGAAATTTCACCCCAACCGGTAAAGAAAGTCATCAGTTTCGGACCGAAGTCACGCGCAGGGTTCATCGCGAAACCGGTCAGCGGACCCATCGCACTGCCGATCACGGCAATCAGCAAACCGATCAGCAACGGCGCCATCGCGCCGCGTGGCAGGCCGTTGTTGTCATCGGTCAGGGCCATGATCACGCCCATCAGGATCGCGGTGATGATCATCTCGACCAGAAAGGCCTGGGCCGTCGAAAGCACCGGGTTCGGGTAGGTCGAGAACACCGACGCCAATTCAAGGCTGGCGGCCGAGCCACGAATCATCTGGTGGGTTTGTTCGTAATCGAAGAACAGATTGCTGTAGAGCGTGTAGACCAGCAATGCGCCGCAGAAGGCGCCGGTAATCTGCGAAAGGATGTAGAACGGCAGTTTGCGCTTTTCGAAGTCAGCGAAGATTGCCAGAGCAATGCTCACTGCCGGGTTCAGGTGCGCGCCGGAAACCCCGGCGGTGAGGTAGATCGCCATGCTCACGCCGACGCCCCAGATGATGCTGATCTCCCACAGGCCGAAGCTGGCACCTGCGACTTTGAGCGCGGCGACACAACCGGTGCCGAAGAAGATCAGAAGGGCGGTGCCCAGGAATTCGGCCATGCATTGGCCGGAAAGCGATGGTTGCGGTAAAGCAGCTGTCATTGAAAACCTCGGTTCTTTTTCTTGTGTGGCGCCTTGCCAACGGAGCAGGGCGCGATCTTCACCGGGTCGGAATCCCCATTCGGTTCCCGGGTTACTGCTGGGTACTGCGTTGAGCATGATTCTTACATTATTCAGATTCGAAAAAATATAGACAAGAAACAAACCTGTCAAAGGTCGAAAGTGAACCACCGGTCACAATAAAACTATTCGCCTTGTGAATGATCAGCGCCGCGAACTGCTTGAATGCAGCGCGAAGCCACGGGATTCGCGGCTTGGAATAGAGCCTTTTGCCCAACGATGACCTAGAATCCGCCGCAGGTTTTTCAAAGATTGCCGAACCCGGAGCTGCCATGACCCCAGCGTTGGACTTGTTGAAAAAAGTTCGTGCCGAACATCGCGTGCACAGTTACGAACATGATCCGAAGGCCGCGTCCTATGGGCTGGAGGCGGCGGAGAAGCTCGGGCTCGCACCGGCGCAAGTGTTCAAAACCTTGCTGGCCGCCAGTGAAAAAGGCGAACTGCTGGTGGCTGTGGTGCCGGTCGTCGGAACGCTCGACCTCAAAGGGCTGGCCCATGCCGCTGGAGTGAAGAAAGCCGAAATGGCTGACCCGGCTGCCGCGCAACGTTCAACCGGCTACCTGTTGGGCGGCATCAGCCCGCTCGGGCAGAAGAAACGCCTGCGCACCTTCATCGACAATTCCGCTCAGGGGTTCGCGACTATCTATGTGAGTGCCGGGCGGCGAGGACTGGAAGTGGAATTGGCACCGGCGGTGCTGGGCGAGCACACTCAGGCGCAGTTCGCCGATATCGGCCGGGCTTAAAATGCGCGCCAGCTGTATGAAGAAAAAATTGCGCTTCTGTCACTGGCACTGATCCGGGCCGCCGTTGCATGCTCGGTCGACCAATTCAGGGAGAAAATCATGCAGCTTGCGTTTCATCAGGTCGACGCGTTCAGTGATCGGCCGTTCAGTGGCAACCCTGCGATGGTCTATCGGCTCGACAGCTGGCTGGCCGATGACTTGATGCAGAAAATCGCCGCCGAACACAACCTGGCGGAGACTGCGTTTCTGGTGCGCGAAGGGCAGGCCTGGCATATCCGCTGGTTCACCCCGACCACCGAAGTGCCGCTGTGCGGGCATGCGACCCTGGCCAGCGCGTTTGTACTGTTCGAAATCTATAAGGAAAGCGCCGAGCGCATCGACTTCATCTGCAAGTCCGGGCCGCTGAGTGTCAGCCGCGAAGGCGACCGGCTGTGGCTGGATTTCCCGACCATCGTGCCTTCGGAAATCGGCGTGACGCTGGATGTCGAGCGGGCGCTGGGTGTCGAGGCTGTTGATGTGCTCGGCTCCAACGAACTGTTCGTGGTGCTGGAATCGGAGCAGGCCGTGCTCGACTGCAAACCGGACATGGCGGCGCTGGCGAAACTGCCATGGCTGGGTGCAATCGTCACCGCGCGTGGCAATCAGCACGACTTCGTCTCGCGCTATTTCGCCCCGGCGATCGGTATCAATGAAGACCCGGTGACTGGTTCGACGCATTGCAGCCTGATTCCGTACTGGTCCAAGCGTCTGGGCAAAACGAATCTGACCGCGTGCCAGCGCTCGGCGCGGGGCGGCGAGTTGTTCTGTCGGCTGGACGGTGAGCGGGTGAAGATTGGCGGCAATGCGACGCTTGTGGCCAGCGGTACCCTGTTTTTAGGCTGAGGCAATACCAACTGTGGGAGCGAGCCTGCTCGCGAAAGCGCTCTTTCAGTCAACATCTTCGGCGACTGAAACACCGCATTCGCGAGCAGGCTCGCTCCCACAATTTTTATCCAGTGCGGATCAAAGGCTGGTGCTGAACCGACGGACGCCGTTTTCCACCGCCGGAATCTGCGCCGCGGTGCTGCCGGATGCCTGGAACAGCACCAGGTGATCCGCCGCTACGCGAATCCCGACCTGCGCGCCAACCAGATGATCGGCGTGGCTGGGGAAGATCGATTCCAGCTGCGCGCCGGTCGGCAGTTGCAGGCGATACAAGGTCGCCGCGCCGAGGAATGTCTTGCCGACAATCTGCGCCTTCAATGGGCTGTCCGGTGCATAAACAATGTCATCCGGACGCAACAGCACATCCACTGCACCGCCAATCGGCCAGGTGTAAGCACGGTTGCCGCGCAGTTCACCCAGCTCGGTCTGCACCGATTCCGGGGTGACGAGCTGGCCGCGAATGAAATAGCCCTGACCGATGAAACTGGCGACATACGGCGTCGCCGGTTCGTGATAGAGGTTGTAGGGCGTATCCCACTGTTCCAGCCGACCTTCCTTGAACACGCCAACGTGATCGCTGACGGCGAACGCTTCTTCCTGATCGTGGGTGACCAGAATCGCACTGGTGCCACGAGCCTTGAGAATGTCGCGCACCTCATGGCTGAGCTTGCGGCGCAGTTCGCCATCGAGATTGGAGAACGGCTCGTCGAGCAGCAGCAACTGCGGCTCCGGCGCCAGGGCGCGGGCGAGGGCGACGCGCTGTTGCTGACCGCCGGACAATTCGTGGGGGAAGCGCTTGCCGAGGTTTTTCAGGTTGACCAGTTCCAGCAGCTCTTCGACCACGCGCGCCTTGTTCGGGTGCTTGCGAATGCCGAAAGCGATGTTGTCGGCCACGCTCAGGTGCGGGAACAGCGCGTAGTCCTGAAACACCATGCCGATCCGGCGTTTCTCCGGTGCCAGGGTGAAACCGGCGCTGGAGAGGGTTTCGCCACCGAGGGTGATTTCGCCTTCATGCACCGGTTCGAAACCGGCGATTGCGCGCAGGGTGGTGGTCTTGCCGCAGCCGGACGAGCCGAGCAGGCAGCCGATGTCGCCGGCGTTGAGGTGCAGATTGAGGTTCTGCACCACGCGTTGATCTTGGTAGCCGCAAGCGAGGTTGCGCAGGTTCAGCAGTAATTCATGGCTCATGCGTGGTGATATGCCGGTTCGACGAGGAACTCGAGCAGGGCCTTCTGTGCGTGGAGACGGTTTTCTGCCTGATCCCAGGCGACGGAGCGCGGGTCATCGAGCAGGTCGAGACTGATTTCTTCGCCACGGTGCGCCGGCAGGCAGTGCATGAACAGCACGTCCTCGGCAGCGAGGTCGAGCAAGGCACGGTTGACCTGAAACGGCGCGAACAGCTTGAGGCGCTTGGCAGTTTCCTCTTCCTGACCCATCGAAGTCCAGACGTCGGTGCTGACCAGATGCGCGCCACGCACGGCGTCCTGCGGATCGCGGACGATGGTCACGCGATCACCAGCCTGGGCGACGAATTCCGGGTTCGGCTCGTAGCCTTCCGGGCAGGCAACGCGCAACTGGAAGTCGAACTGGATCGCCGCTTCTATATAGCTGTTGCACATGTTGTTGCCGTCACCGATCCAGGCCACGGTCTTGCCCTGGATCGAGCCACGGTGTTCGAGGAAGGTCTGCATGTCGGCGAGCAACTGGCACGGGTGCAGATCATCGGACAGGCCGTTGATCACCGGCACGCGCGAGTTGGCGGCGAATTCGGTGAGGGTGCTGTGGGCGAAGGTGCGGATCATCACCGCATCGAGCATGCTCGACATGACGATGGCGCAATCGCTGATCGGCTCGCCACGGCCCAGTTGGGTGTCGCGCGGGGACAGGAAGATTGCCTGGCCGCCGAGCTGGATCATGCCGGCCTCGAAGGAGATCCGGGTACGGGTCGAGGATTTTTCGAAGATCATCCCCAGCACGCGGTTTTTCAGAGGCTCGAACAGTACGCCGCGGTTACGCAGGTCCTTGAGCTCAACGCCTCGACGGATCACGCTGACCAGCTCTTCGGGCGTGCAATCCATCAGGGAGAGAAAGTGCCTTGCGCTCATCATTGACTACCTTTTTGCTACAGACCGCAGATGCTCAAAGCCTTGTTTAACGGAACAACGGGCGAGACCTGCGGCGTAAGCCGCACGGGGCGACGAAATAGGGGGAGGCGCGATATTGACACTAAATGTCGCGTTTTTCCAATAGGGTACTTTTTCAGCGGGATTCGGAGCGCGGACCGAGCATTTCGATCACGCATGTTGAAGCCGGATTCAGTACAGCGGTGAGCCTCTTTGTACACTGGCGCCGCCGCGCTTGGCAATGCGCCGCGACGGCAACGCAGCGGTCCTGGTCGGTTTGCGAACGCGGCGCCACCGATTCGCTTGGTCGGATGTTCAGACTGAAACATTTGCTAAAGCAAAGTGCTGGGTTATAAATAAGTTTCGAGCGACGCAGGGAGCCTCCGCATGGAATCGAAAGAACAACTGTTAATGGAGCTGCTGGGCCACACGGCTCGCTCTCTGACCCATCTCACCGCGTCAGTCACCTCGATGTCTTTCGAGTTGCTGCGCAGTGACGACGAAGTGGTCAAATCCGCCGGCCGACACATGATCGATCGCATGGCCACCATCAGCGCCGGGCTCGATGAGCACTGGCGGTTGATCGGCGAGCTCACCGGCGTCCACGTCGCCCACGAGCAGATCGAAACCATCCAGGAAATCCAGCTGGCCGCACCGCCGCAGTTGCCTTCGAACTGATCGCGACGGTTTATCGGCTGCCCTGATAACCGTCGATTCACGAGACGAACGTCGCTGGCGCCTGCTCCGCGCACGGGCCATAGTTTTGTTCCCGCGGGCGTGATTGCCTGCCCCCGAACAAGACAGAGACTGGCCATGACCAAGACTCTTCACCACCGTGCGTGCCACCTGTGCGAAGCCATTTGCGGGCTGACCATCGAAACTACGGAAACCGATGGCGATGTCGCGATCACCTCGATCAAGGGTGATGCCCTCGACACCTTCAGCCGCGGCCATATCTGCCCGAAAGCCGTGGCTCTGCAAGACATTCAAAACGATCCCGACCGGCTGCGGCAGCCAATGCGCCGCGTCGGCAGCGAATGGCTGCCGATCGAATGGGACGAGGCGTTTGCGCTGGTGGCCGAGAAACTCGCGGCGATTCAGGAACGTCACGGCCAAAACGCCGTTGCGGTGTATCAGGGCAATCCGAGCGTGCACAACTACGGCCTGATGACCCACAGCAATTACTTCCTGGGGTTGCTGAAAACCCGCAATCGTTATTCGGCCACTTCAGTCGATCAACTGCCGCATCACCTCAGCAGCTATCTGATGTACGGCCACGGTCTGCTGTTGCCGATCCCGGACATCGACCACACCGATTTCATGCTGATTCTCGGCGGCAATCCGCTGGCGTCCAACGGCAGCATCATGACCGTGCCGGATGTCGAGAAACGCCTGAAGGCTATTCAGGCACGTGGCGGCAAAGTGGTGGTGGTCGATCCGCGGCGCAGCGAAACCGCAGCGATGGCCGATCAACATGTATTCGTTCGCCCGGGCGGCGATGCGGCGCTGTTGTTCGGCATGCTCAATACGCTGTTCAGCGAAGGCCTGACCCGCGACAGCCATTTGCCGGTCGATGGCCTGGATGAGGTGCGCAACGCCGTGGCGGCGTTCAGCGCCGAAGCCATGAGCCCACTTTGCGCGGTGCCTGCCGAGCAGATCCGCCAACTCGCCCGCGACTTCGCTGCCGCGCCAAGCGCCGTCTGCTATGGACGCATGGGCGTCTCGACCCAGGCCTTCGGCACCTTGTGTCATTGGGTGGTGCAGTTGATCAACCTGGTCACGGGCAACCTCGACCGCGTTGGCGGTGCCCTGTGCACCGAGCCAGCGGTGGACCTGGTGGCGTCGACCTCGGGCGGGCATTTCAACAAATGGCAGAGCCGCGTTTCCGGGCGTCCTGAATACGGCGGCGAGTTGCCGGTCTCGGCGCTGGCCGAAGAAATGCTCACCGAGGGCGAGGGGCAGATCCGCGCGCTGATCACCGTCGCCGGCAACCCGGTGTTGTCGACACCCAACGGCCGGCAACTGGAGCAGGCGCTGGATGGCCTCGACTTCATGCTCAGCATCGACCTGTACATCAACGAAACCACGCGCTATGCCGATCTGATCCTGCCGTCGACCTCGGCGCTGGAAAACGATCACTACGACACCACTTTCAACCTGTTTGCGGTGCGTAACGTGACCCGCTTCAATCGCGCGATCCTCGCCAAGCCCGAGGGTGCGCTGCACGACTGGGAGATCTTCGTCGGTTTGGCCAAGGCCTTCGCCGAGAAAACCGGCAAGGAGCTGAAACCGACGATGCCGCCGGCGAAGATGATCGACATGGGCCTGCGCATGGGCCGCTACGGCGATGCGTCCGAGCACAAGTTGTCGTTGGCGACGCTGTTCGATCATCCGCATGGCGTGGATCTGGGTGCGCTGAAGCCGAATCTGGCATCACGTCTGAAAACGCCGAATCAGCGTATCCAGGCCGCACCGCCGGAAATTCTCGCTGACCTCGCTCGCTTTGCCGCGTTGCAGGCGCCGGCTGCCGATGAGTTGTTGATGATCGGCCGCCGCCATGTGCGCAGCAACAATTCGTGGATGCACAATTTTCATCGACTGGTGAAGGGCAAGCCGCGGCATCAGTTGCTGATGCACCCGGATGATCTGGCCAGCCGTGGCCTGGCTGATGGGCAACGGGTTCGGGTGAGTTCGCGGGTCGGGCAGATCGAGGTGGAAGTGCTCGCCAGTCTCGACATGATGAAAGGCGTGGTCAGCCTGCCCCACGGTTGGGGCCACGCGCGCCCGGGCGTGCAGATGGCGATCGCCAGCGGCCAGCCGGGGTCGAGCGCCAACGACCTGACCGACGAGTGCCAGCTTGACGAACTGTCGGGCAACGCGGCGTTGAACGGTGTGCCGGTGACAGTGGCGGCGGCTTGAGCGGGTCTGTCGGGGAGACCGAGCATGGCGCTCGGGATTCCGTTACAATGCGCCACCGTGCCGACCTCTGAGTCGGAAAGTTCAGCCGAGGTGCTCCATGGATATCATCGAAACGATTAAAGAGCAGATTGCCAACAACACCATTCTGCTTTACATGAAAGGCTCGCCGAATGCCCCGCAGTGCGGCTTCTCCGCAAAAGCTGCGCAAGCCGTGATGGCCTGTGGTGAAAAGTTCGCGTACGTGGACATCCTGCAGAACCCGGAAATCCGCGCCAACCTGCCAAAGTACGCCAACTGGCCGACTTTCCCGCAACTGTGGGTCGGCGGTGAGCTGGTCGGCGGCAGCGACATCATGACCGAGATGGCTGCAGACGGTTCGCTGCAAAGCACCATCAAGGCGGCTGTCGAAGCGGCAGCGGCGAACAAGTCCGAAGCCTGATTCTACGTTCATAGAGTTTCGCTCGACGACGCGTCTCCCGTAGGAGCTGTCGAGTGAAACGAGGCTGCGATCTTTTGATATTCGGCCAGCAAAAAGCCCCGCACCTCGAAAGAGGGCGGGGCTTTTTGTTGGTTATATGAGTTGACTGAGTATCAAGGCTGAAATCGATAAAGATCGCAGCCTCGTTTCACTCGACAGCGCCTACTCTTCGCCCATCTGCGACTGCAGATAGTTTTCCAGGCCGATCTTGTCGATCAGGCCGAGCTGGGTTTCCAGCCAGTCGATGTGTTCTTCTTCCGACTCGAGAATGTCTTCGAGCAGTTCACGGCTGCCGAAGTCGCCAACGGTTTCGCAATGGGCGATGGCGGCTTTCAGGTCAGCGTGGCCGGTCTTTTCGATGCGCAGGTCGCATTCGAGCATTTCGCGGGTGTGTTCGCCGATGTGCAGCTTGCCCAGGTCCTGCACATTTGGCAGGCCTTCAAGGAACAGGATGCGCTTGATCAGCTTGTCCGCGTGTTTCATCTCGTCGATGGATTCGTGATATTCGTGCTTTCCGAGCTTGTTCAGACCCCAATCTTCATACATGCGCGCATGCAGGAAGTACTGATTGATCGCGACCAGCTCATTGGCAAGGATCTTGTTGAGATGCTGGATGACTGTAATGTCGCCTTTCATGATCGGAGTCCTGCCCTGTATTAACTGTATATAAGGCGGAGTTTGAGCTTGGTGTTTATAAGTGTCAAACCTAAGTTATTGAATAATAAATGAAAATTAATCGGAATAAGAATGTTTGTGTTCCGCGTCTGGACGCTAAGCAATTGATTTTCAGGCATAAAAAAACCGGACGCGAAGTCCGGTTCTTTGAAATGGGGGCATTTACGCAGCAGTAAATTCTACAGGGTAAGGGATCGCGGCCTGGGCGGTTTGCAGCTTGGTCAGGGTTTCGCGCACCACTTCCTTGGCAAGGCAGGCGCATTTGCCGCACTGGCTGGCGACGCCGGTGGCCTGGCGAACTTCTTTGTAGCTGCAGCAACCTTCATAGATCGCTTCGCGGATCTGTCCGTCGGTGACGCCAGTGCAGAGGCAAACATACATAAGTAAGAACCGTCGCTGGTTGTGACTCAATTGCGATGGATCTTAATGTTAACGAGAATGATTGTCAAAGTGCTTTCGGAACGCTTCGCAGCCAATTTCCCAGCGACTGACGAACGGTATTTTCCAAATGCGCGTCTGACCCCATGAATACGCAGTGGATAACCGAACAGGGAAAATCCGTTACGGACAGGCCAAACACGCAGTGTATGATGGTCGTCCCTTGCGAAGAGGGTTCGTGTCACAGGGCTGTCGCCTGAGGGTGACAGGCTGGCCCGGACCCTGAACTTCAAGTTTCTACACCAGGAGATATCAATGAGCGTACTCGTAGGCAAACAAGCCCCAGACTTCACCGTCCCGGCCGTACTCGGCAATGGCGAGATCGTTGACAGCTTCACCCTGTCCTCGGCCATCAAAGGCAAATACGGCCTGGTGTTCTTCTACCCGCTGGACTTCACCTTCGTCTGCCCGTCCGAGCTGATCGCTCTGGACAACCGCATGGCTGACTTCAAGGCGCGCAACGTTGAAGTGATCGCTGTGTCGATCGACTCGCACTTCACCCACAACGCCTGGCGCAACACTCCAGTGAACAATGGCGGCATCGGCCAGGTGAAATACACCATGGCTGCCGACATGAAGCACGACATCGCCAAGGCTTACGACGTTGAATCCGAAGGCGGCGTGGCTTTCCGCGGCGCGTTCCTGATCGACGACAAAGGCGTGGTTCGCTCGCAGATCATCAACGACCTGCCGCTGGGCCGTAACATGGAAGAGCTGATCCGTCTGGTCGACGCGCTGCAATTCCACGAAGAGCACGGCGAAGTCTGCCCGGCCAACTGGAAGAAAGGCGACAAAGGCATGAACGCTTCGCCAGAAGGCGTTGCGGCTTACCTGACCGAAAACGCTGCTGCCCTGTAAGGCGCAACGTCGAGGTAGAAAAAAACCGGCCCATGTGGCCGGTTTTTTTATGCGCGGGATTTGTTCGCCGAGGATCAGTCGTCGAAGTCTTCCCAGCCGCCCATCTGTTTCCAGCGATTGACGATGCCGCAGAACAGCTCAGCGGTCTTTTCGGTGTCGTAGCGCGCCGAGTGCGCCTCACGACCGTCGAAATCGATGCCGGCGGCCTGACAGGCTTTCGCCAGCACTGTCTGACCGTACGCCAGACCCGCCAGGGTCGCGGTGTCAAAACTGGAGAACGGGTGGAACGGGTTGCGCTTCATGTCCAGCCGCGCGACTGCGGCGTTGAGAAAGCCCAGATCGAAGCTGCTGTTGTGCCCGACCAGAATCGCCCGTTTGCAGCCGTTGGCTTTCAGCGCCTTGCGGATGCCACGGAAAATGTCGGTCAGTGCGGTTTCTTCGCTGACGGCCATGCGCAGCGGGTGATCGAGCTTGATCCCGGTGAACTCCAGCGCTGCCGCTTCAACGTTCGCACCTTCGAATGGCTCGACGCGGAAGAAGTAGGTGTGATCCGGGTAGACGAAACCCTTTTCATCCATGGCGATGGTGGTCGCGGCAATCTCCAGCAGGGCATCGGTGGCTGCGTTGAAGCCACCGGTTTCTACGTCGACGACAACCGGCAGGTAGCCGCGAAAACGCGCTGCCATCGGGTGACGGGAACCGCCGCCACCACTTTGACCGTCCAGCTCATCGTCGAAATGCTCTTCACTCACGCGTGTTCCTCCAGCAGGCGCCAGCGCAGTTTTTCACCGGCGCGCAGCGGGATAACGGTCAGCTCGCCAAATGGCAGGCTGGTTGGGGCGGTCCATTCTTCGCGAACCAGGGTGATGCGATCGGTGTTTGCCGGCAGGCCGTAGAAACGCGGGCCGTTGAGGCTGGCGAAGGCTTCGAGCTTGTCCAGCGCATTACGCTGTTCAAACGCTTCGGCATACATCTCGATGGCGGCGTAGGCGGTGTAGCAACCGGCGCAACCGCAGGCGGCTTCCTTGGCGTGCTGGGCGTGGGGCGCCGAGTCGGTGCCGAGGAAGAACTTGGCGCTGCCGCTGGTGGCGGCATCGAGCAAGGCTTCCTGATGGGTGTTGCGCTTGAGGATCGGCAAGCAATAGAAATGTGGCCGAATCCCGCCCACCAGCATGTGGTTACGGTTGTACAACAGGTGGTGCGCGGTGATGGTCGCGCCGACGTTGGCCGAAGCCTCGTTGACGAATTGCACGGCGTCACCGGTGGTGATGTGCTCGAACACCACTTTCAGCGTCGGGAAGCGCTCGACCACGCGGCGCATGTGCTCATCGATGAAGATCTTTTCGCGGTCGAACACATCGACGTCGCCACGGGTGACTTCACCGTGGATCAACAGCGGCATGCCGACTTCGGCCATGGCTTCCAGCGCCGGGAAGATCTTGTCGATGCTGGTCACGCCGGAATCGGAATTGGTGGTCGCGCCGGCCGGGTAAAGCTTGGCGGCGTAGACGAAACCGCTGGCCTTGGCCTGACGAATTTCTTCCGGTTGGGTGCGGTCGGTGAGGTACAGCACCATCAACGGCTCGAACTGACTGCCGGCCGGGCGGGCAGCGAGAATGCGCTGACGATAGCCGTCGGCTTCAGCGGCGTTGCGCACCGGCGGTACCAGGTTCGGCATGATGATCGCGCGCCCGAAGGTGCGGGCCACATCGGCAACGGTATTGTTCAACACGGCACCATCGCGAAGATGAATGTGCCAGTCGTCGGGACGCAGCAGGGTCAGGCGGTCGGACATGAGGGGATTCCAGGCGGGTCAAACTGAGGCGAATGCTACCGGAAAAGACTCTTGCAGGCACCCGCTATCAAGTTTTGCCACAAGCGTCCGATATCCCGAAGGTATGCCGTAAACATTGTGTGAATCGGTGTTTGTGTTTCACAAGCCAATGGAGCCTCCCGTGCGCCAGCGTTATTTAGCCCTGCTCAGTGTGTTTGCCAGCCTTCCCGCGATGGCGCTGACTTACCAGACCCGTCTGGAGAACATTGAGTGGACGGTCGCCGGCGACCAGTTCGAATGCCGCCTGACGCAACCGATCACCGATTTCGGCTCGGGCGAGTTCGTGCGCAAGGCCGGTGAGCAGGCGATCTTTCGCCTGAATGCCTACAACGCCATGCTTGGTGGCGGCTCGGCGACGTTGCTCGCTGCCGCTGCACCGTGGCAGCCGGGGCGCGGCGATATCAATCTGGGCTCGGTACGGCTGGGCAGTGGCAATGTGTTGTTCAACAGCTCGCAATCCCAGGCCGGTGGGCTGATCAGCGGTCTGCTGGACGGCCGTAGCCCGGTAGTTCGCCGTGCGTCTGGCGATGGCCGGGTGTCGGAAGTGCGTTTGTTGCCGGTGAAATTCAGCAAGGCGTTCAACGACTACCAAGGCTGCGTGGCGAAATTGCTGCCGCAGAATTTCGACCAGATCAAGCAATCGCAGATAGGCTTTCCCGGCGAAGGCGTTGAGCTGGACCCGGCTGCCAAGGCCAAGCTGCAAGTGATGCTCGAATACATGAAGGCCGACCCGACGGTGAACCACATTGACCTCGACGGCCATTCCGACAACAGCGGCAATCGCCTGACCAACCGCGAATTGTCGCGCCGCCGCGCGCTGGCGGTGGTGGATTTCTTCAAGGCCAACGGCATTCAGGAATCGCAGATCACCGTGCGTTTCCACGGCGAGCAGTATCCGATCGTGCCGAACACCAGCAAGGCCAATCGTGCGAAGAATCGCCGGGTCAACGTGAAACTGTCGCGTGTGGCACCGACCACAGCCCCTGCGCCAGCGCCGCAAGCGAGTACGCCAGCCACCGCCGCAGCGACTTCCTGACTCGCCGGTCATCGTCGCGCTCTCGACAGATTCTGTCGCTTTGTCGTCTTAAGCTGTCGCGCCTCTGTAAATTATCGCGTTTGAGCGGTAGACTCCCCGGCTTTCCGTAGAACCCCGTGGAGTGATGGCATGGCGGACGTAAACAAGGTCGTTCTGGCGTATTCCGGCGGCCTGGACACTTCGGTGATCCTCAAGTGGCTGCAGGATACTTATAACTGTGAAGTGGTGACTTTCACCGCCGATCTCGGTCAAGGCGAAGAGGTCGAGCCGGCCCGCGCCAAGGCTCAGGCCATGGGCGTCAAAGAAATCTACATCGACGATCTGCGCGAAGAGTTCGTGCGTGATTTCGTGTTCCCGATGTTCCGCGCCAACACCGTTTACGAAGGCGAGTACCTGCTGGGTACTTCCATCGCCCGTCCGCTGATCGCCAAGCGCCTGATCGAAATCGCCAACGAAACCGGCGCCGACGCCATTTCCCATGGCGCCACCGGCAAGGGCAACGACCAGGTGCGCTTCGAACTGGGCGCTTACGCGCTCAAGCCAGGCGTGAAAGTCATCGCCCCTTGGCGCGAGTGGGACCTGCTGTCGCGCGAGAAGCTGATGGACTACGCCGAGAAGCACGCGATCCCGATCGAACGCCACGGCAAGAAAAAATCCCCGTACTCGATGGACGCCAACCTGCTGCACATCTCCTATGAAGGCGGCGTGCTGGAAGACACCTGGACCGAGCACGAGGAAGACATGTGGCGCTGGACCGTCTCCCCGGAGAAGGCTCCCGACACCCCGCAGTACCTGGAACTGACTTACCGCAACGGCGACATCGTCGCACTGGACGGCGTCGAAATGACCCCGGCCACCGTACTGGCGACGCTGAACAAGATCGGCGGCGAGCACGGCATCGGTCGTCTCGACATCGTCGAAAACCGTTATGTCGGCATGAAGTCCCGTGGCTGCTACGAGACCCCGGGTGGCACCATCATGCTGCGCGCTCACCGCGCCATCGAATCGATCACTCTGGACCGCGAAGTCGCTCACCTCAAAGACGAGCTGATGCCCAAGTACGCCAGCCTGATCTACACCGGCTACTGGTGGAGCCCTGAGCGTCTGATGCTGCAACAGATGATCGACGCTTCGCAGGTCAACGTGAACGGCGTAGTGCGCCTGAAGCTGTACAAGGGCAACGTCATCGTCACCGGCCGCAAGTCCGACGATTCGCTGTTCGACGCCAACATCGCCACCTTCGAAGAAGATGGCGGTGCTTACAATCAGGCGGATGCGGCGGGCTTCATCAAGCTCAACGCGCTGCGCATGCGCATTGCTGCCAACAAGGGCCGCAAGTTGTTCTGAGTGGCTCAGACCGACGCGCAATAAAAATGGCGGCCTGTTGAGGGCCGCCTTTTTTTCATCTTTTTTTTCTGGTTCATCAGGCTCCCTCGTGTATCTGCGCGCAGTCTTGACCCGGTTCAGCTGGTTCGTCCCAGTAATGTCACCGTCTGCGAACACAGGTTATATACGATGCACAGTGTGGCTCCTGAGCCTTTCTTGGCCTGCCTGATCTGTTGCAATGCGGAGTGGGCAAGCGCGTCCGACGCATGATTACAAAGAAATACGAGAACCCGCGCGTGCTTTTTATCGACGCCTTTTAGCGTTTCGAAGATGGCATCGAATTCCTTCGCTGCATCAACTTCTCTTGCGTCAATGATGTTCAGTTCACTTACCCAGGGTGACAGCTTGATATTCTGCATAACCGGATGGGATGGGTCGCGTGGACCGAGCGGTGGGTCCGGCGCGTTGTGAACTCTGCAGGAATCGGCACTCGGCCTGGCCCGGTTTTACCCGACACGATGCAACTGGTCAGCTCAAAAGCACAACGCTCGCCTGCTTCGCGAAAGGATTCGTCCCTCTGGTTATTTTGAGTGGTTTTCAAAAAGCTTTTGTCTTTGCCGAAGTCTGAAGGCGAGTAAAGCGAGCGATGATTGAAGTTGAGAGTGATAAAGAACAGGAATAACAAGTAAAAGGGGAAACTGATCAGAAACCAGACGTAAATTTCCCGGTCCTTGTTATCGAGAAATGGTAACGATACCGCCGCCGAGGTTTCCGAAAGAATTGCAAATATGGCGATGACTGTCATGGGGTTGGTGATTTTGTTTTTTATCTTTAGCATTGTTTTGCTTCTACATGGTTTGTCTAGTTTAAGTTGGTTGTTTCAGCGATAGTAAAGGCGCTTGTGTAAGTGCGCGGCTGTTAACTAAAGTTTTATAGAATCAACGATGTTGTGTCGAACAGGTGGTTGTGTCGGTTCGTTACGTCGTATGTCCCAGTGCTTGCCCAAGGCCAATTTGACAGGTAAATCATCGTGTATGAAGGTTCGTAATTGCGCCTGTTGAAGTTTTCCAACGACCCACCATGGCGTAGGACTCGACTGCATGAAGATCAAACTCCGCCGGTGTATGAAAGATCGGAAGGCGGTTGCAATGGGGCAAGGGCAGCGAATTTGTGGGAATTATCCTCAATGCCTGTAGGGAATGTCTCTGGATGCAAATGCGTGTAAAAGTTGCCATGCCTTGAAGCAAGTGACTGGGATATCGTGCGTGTTCTAAAAATTCGAACAGCGAAAACTGGACTTGCCCATGAATAAAGTGCTGATCGTGGATGACCACCCCGTCATTCGACTTGCGGTACGTATGCTGATGGAACGGCATGGCTACGAAGTCATTGCAGAAACGGATAATGGCGTTGATGCACTACAAATTGCTCGTGAACAAATACCCGATCTTGTCATCCTGGATATTGGAATACCCAAACTCGACGGGCTGGAAGTTATTGCGCGCCTGACCTCCACTGCCATGCCGGTGAAAGTGCTGGTGCTGACTTCCCAGGCTCCCGGACATTTTTCAATGCGTTGCATGCAATCGGGCGCAGCGGGTTACGTGTGCAAGCAGCAGGATTTGACCGAGTTGCTCAGTGCGATCAAGGCAGTTCTGTCCGGCTACAGCTATTTCCCCAATCAGGCGCTGCACACTGTGCGCACCAGTCTGGGCAATGCGAGTGAAGCGGACATGGTTGATCGTCTGTCCGGGCGGGAAATGATGGTGTTACAGCAGTTGGCGCGCGGCAAGACCAACAAGGAAATCGCCGATGGCATGTTTTTGAGCAACAAGACTGTGAGTACCTACAAGACTCGCCTGTTGCTGAAACTCAATGCGCGCTCTCTGGTTGATCTGATCGAGCTGGCGCAGCGTAACGGCCTGGTTTGAACGATTCGACAGCTGAGAACGTCATGGGCCGATCAAGCTCGGTTGTCGCAAAAAATGAAAAGCCTCCGTCTCGGGAGGCCTTCAGATATCACAGATCATAATCGTAGTCGGCCAATTGCCTTTGCAGTCGGCGCTCCTCAAGCAGGTTGTCGATTGTGCGACGCTTGCTAAGGTTGGTCTTGGCCACTTCAACCACCGGTTCGACCTCATCGGCGTCGGTGGCAATAAGATCCTCTTCTACATCCAGTTGCTCTGTGTCGGTACTCATGAAGTCAACTCCCGGCTAAGACTGCCTTTGGCGCTCCTTATATCGACATTACTGCGGCGGGTAAAAAAGATTTTTTCAATCGATGGATGCGAAAAACCGATGACCGCTCAATCGTCAGAAGTTTTATGTTTGTATTCGCATAGATCTTCGATGCGGCAGCTGCCGCAGCGCGGTTTACGCGCCAGGCAAACATAACGACCGTGCAAAATCAGCCAGTGATGAGAGTCGAGCAGGAATTCTTTCGGTACAAACTTCATCAACTTCATTTCAACTTCCACCACATTTTTCCCCGGCGCGATGCCGGTGCGATTGCTGACGCGGAAAATGTGCGTGTCGACCGCCATGGTCAATTGACGGAAAGCGGTGTTGAGCACCACGTTGGCGGTCTTGCGCCCGACGCCCGGCAAGGCTTCCAGTTCTTCCCGGGTTTGCGGGACTTCACCGCCATGACGCTCAACCAGCAAACGGCAGGTTTCAATGACGTTTTTCGCCTTGCTGTTGTAGAGGCCAATGGTCTTGATGTACTCGGACAGTCCCTCGACACCCAGCGCATGAATCGCGGCGGGTGTATTGGCGACGGGAAAGAGTTTGGCAGTCGCCTTGTTGACGCCGACATCGGTGGACTGCGCCGAAAGAATCACCGCAATCAGTAGCTCGAACGGCGAAGAGTAGGCCAGTTCGGTTTTCGGCTCGGGATTGTCTTCGTGCAGTCGGCGAAATATCTCAAGACGTTTTGCAGCATTCATGGGCGATGCGTTTCCTTGATGACAGAGTTGCGGCGTGTCCACGCCTGACGGGCGGCGAGAAGCAGGCCCAGTAAAACCAAAGCGCCGGGAACCAGCGTAATCAGACGCAGTCCTTCGGGGAACAAAACCAGACCTGGCCAATGCTCCGAAAGGCCTCGGCCAAGGCTGCCATAACCGATAATCTCGCGCAGCCCGCCGACTACCAGCATGAGCGCGCCGAACATTGCGCAGCGTTTGAAGCTGACAGCGACGGGCTCGCGGAAGGCACCGTGGTATTCAAACACGACGCAGTGCAAGGCGATCAGCCCTATGTAGAGCTCAGACGTCTGCTGCCATGGCAAAAACCAGCGTTGCGCCACAATATCCGCGCAACTGGTCAACGTCGCGGCGATTATCAGGCTGGCGAGCAATGCACGGGTGCCCGTGAGGCGCTCGCGCAGCGGCGACATGCAGACGGCAAATACACCGAGTACCGCGCTGAGCATCAAGGTTATCCCCAGTGCAGCGCTGAATGTTGGTGTGGCGCCCAGTAGGGGCACCAGCATCAATAAATTCACCGTGCGCTTCATGGGCCAGTCCCCAACAGCAGCGCCCGATGCTCATCGAAATAACGCAGTGCGTCATGAATTGCGTCAATGGCGGCACGGGAGGTAATGGTCGCGCCAGCGATTTGATCGAACTCCCCCTGATCCTTTTTCAGCGCCCAACCGGCGTCTGTGGGCTCAGTACGGGATTTGCCGATGAAGGCCTGAAGCCAGGCATTCGGCCATGCACCGATGTAACCACCCAATCCTGGCGTTTCGCGCTGCTCAAGGGTTTTCACGCCTAAAAGTTTGCCATTAGCATCAATGGCAATCAGCAGTTCCAGAGTACCTGCGTAACCTTCACTGCGACTGCGCAACAGCACCGCGACTGTCTGACCGGAGCGGGTCGCTCGATAGCCGCCCGACAGCGTGCTATGGCGCAAAGCAGGCTCGGCGAGCGTCAGCGGTTGCTCCAGCGGCTGATTGTCGTAGAGCGCGGCAGGCATGACATCGAGCAATTTGCGGCTGTCGAGCAAGCGCTGCTCGCTGGCAATCTGCGGCGCATTGCTGCGCTGCAGCACATATGTCGTACTCATGCCAACGAGTGCCAGCAGCACCACCGTCGCGACACTCGCTGAGCGATTCACGCGTTCACCTTCGACTGGCGGCTGAGGGCGAAGCGTTCGAGTGCCGGCACCAGAAGATTCATCAGCAATACCGCAAACGCGACGCCGTCCGGGTAACCACCCCACGTGCGAATCAGATAAGTCAGCAGGCCGACGCCAACACCGAACAGCAGGCGGGCAAGGGCGCTTTTCGCGCCGGACACCGGCTCGGTCACAATAAAAAATGCACCGAGCATGGTCGCGCCGCTGAGCAGGTGAAACAGCGGCGAACCATGGGAATCCGACCCCGAGCCGTTCCAGCACAACAGGCTGATGACGAACAGACTGGCGAGCATGCCCACCGGTGCGTGCCAGGAAAAGATCCGCCGCTGCAACAGCCACAGGCCGCCGAGCAGAAACGCCAGATTCACCCATTCCACACCGCGCCCGCCGAAACGGCCGAAGGCCGGGTTGCTGGCGAACAGCTCCTGCATGGTCAGGCTTTTATTGATGCGCAGACTGTCCAGTGCCGTGGCTTGCACCCAAGCGTCCGGCGCCTGCGCTGGACTGAAAACCTGTTGCAGCGCCGCAAGAAAATCCAGGCCATGAGCGGGCCAATGGGTCATCGCTTGCGGGAACAGCACCATGCTCAGGACAAAGCCAAGCATCGCCGGGTTGAACGGGTTTTTGCCGACGCCGCCATACAGATGTTTGCCGAACAACAGACCTGAAGCGGTCGCAATGACCGTCAGCCACCAAGGGCAATAAGCCGGCAGCGCGGCGGCCAGCAACATCGCACTGACCAGCGCGCTGCCATCACGCATTGCCGCTTGCACCGCTTGCCGACGCAGACAGGCGACGCCCGCTTCGACGAGCAAAGCACTGACAACCGCCAGGGAAAGGTTGATCAACACGCCCCAGCCATACAGCCAGAATAAAGCGAGCAGACCCGGCGCAGCGGCCAGCAGCACGGTGTTCATCGCCTGTTGCAGGCGATCGTCCACTGGCTCAAGGGGCGGCATGGTCTTGCACCCGGCGCTCGGCGTCACTCACGGCTTGCTCCAGTGCTGCGATCTGCTCCGGCGCAGCCTCCGCTGCCTGAGCCTTTTTCAACTCGGCGCGGCGCATGGCCAACTGGATCTTGGCTCGCTTCAGTTCGGCGTCGTTGGTAGTTGCGGGAACGGCGGGAATCACCGTTTGGCTGCTTTCCAGATTCGCCAGCGCCTGCTCGGCGGCTTCGAATTGTTGCTGCAGGACGATCAATTGCGACTGCTGCTCGAACGTCGGCGGGTGACCGAAGGCTTTCAGCGATTTGTGCAGTTGCGCTCGACTCATCGCCACATCGACCTTGGCCTTCTTCAGCGCCGCATCAGCGTTCGCGGCTTTTTGTGCACGCACCCGCTCCAGCGCAGCCTGCACCGGGTCGGCGGTCGATACTTGCGGTTGTGCCGCACGCGCGGCTCGCGCTTCACGTTCAGCCTGCTTTTGCTGTTCTTCATGCAGCAAGCGCTGGTTGCGGCGCTCGAAACGCTGGCGCGCATGGTCACGCTTTTCAGCGCGGGCGCGCTGTTCTTCGAGATCGAATGCGAGACCGCCAACCACTGGGATCGTGTTCGCAGGCAAAGGATGCATTTCTATGCAGTCAACCGGGCACGGCGCAACGCACAGATCACAACCGGTGCACTCGTCGATCAGCACCGTGTGCATGAGTTTTGCCGCGCCGACGATGGCGTCGACCGGGCACGCCTGAATGCACTTGGTGCAGCCGATGCATTCGGCCTCGCGGATAAAGGCGATTTGCGGCGGTGCCGGGCCACGGCTGATGTCCAGTTCCAGGACCGGTATTTTCAACAGCTCGGCCAGGGCGACGATGGTCTCCTCGCCGCCCGGCGGGCACTTGTTGATCGGCTCGCCGTCAACAATGCCTTGCGCATACGGTTTGCATCCGGGATGGCCGCACTTGCCGCATTGGGTCTGCGGCAGCAGGGCATCGATGCGTTGAATCAGACTCATGTTTTGATCAATCCACTGAATCCGAGAAAAATCACTGCGACCAGTCCGGCGCTGATCAGATCGATCGGCAGGCCGCGAAAGGGCAGGGGAATATCGTTGTCGACCGTGCGCTCGCGCAGGTCGCAGAACACGCTCAGCACCAGCCAGAAACCCAGCCCTGCACCCAGACTCAAAGCTGTCGCGTGCAGCAGGCCATGATCGTTTTGCGCATTGATCAAGGCCAGCCCGAGTACCCCGGCACTGCCCAGCAGCAGCGGCCACAATCCAGCGAACGGCCAATCGGGCAGGCCGCGCGCCAGCAGTTTCAGCAGCGGCGCGATCAACAACACACTCAATGGCAGAAACACGAACAGGCGCAGCGCTTCAAGCTGCAACGGCACCAATATCCACTGCCAGATCGCCTGACCGATAACGCCGACCACCACCATCAGGCACAACGTCGCCAACCCCAGCGCATGGACCTGGCGTCGGCTCCCCGCCAGCAGCGGAGCGACGCCCAGCGGCCAGTGCAACACGAAGTTGTTGAGCAGCGCAGCACTGATCAGCGTTAACACGAGTTCGGTCATGGTTCTGCCAGCGAAACGGGCGGGTGTCTCTTAAGGGTAGGCACTATCGGGCCAGATATGAAAAATCCCACCGGCATGCAGAGCACGTCGGTGGGATCGTTTTACGGCAACCTCTTACTTGATGCGCTGACCCGGCTTGGCGCCGCTGTCCGGGCTCAGCAGGTAAATCTCTTCACCACCAGGGCCCGCCGCCATCACCATGCCTTCGGAAATACCGAACTTCATTTTCCGTGGCTTGAGGTTGGCGATCATCATGGTCAGGCGACCGTCGAGCTTGGACGGGTCCGGGTAGGCGCTCTTGATCCCGGAGAACACGTTGCGTTGCTCGTCACCGATGTCGAGGGTCAGGCGCAGCAGCTTGTCGGCGCCTTCGACGTGTTCGGCCTTGACGATCAAAGCGACGCGCAAATCGATGGCGGCAAAGGCGTCGAAATCGATTTCCGGCGACAGCGGATCCTTGGCCAGTTCGCCGTTGCCCGCAGGCTTGGCTTCGCCAGTGTCGGTCTGGCTGGCGGTCAGGTCTTCTTTCGATGCGTCGGTCATGGCTTGCACTTTTACCGGGTCGATGCGGGTCATCAACGGCTTGAATTCGTTGAGCTGGTGATTAGCCAGCAGGGTGGTGTGGTCATTCCAGGTCAGCGGCGCGACGTTGAGGAACGCCTCGGCATCTGCGGCCAGCAGCGGCAGTACCGGTTTGAGGAAGATCACCAACTGGCGGAACAGGTTGATGCCGGTGGCGCAGATCGCTTGGACTTCATCCTGCTTGCCTTCCTGCTTGTTCAGCGACCACGGCGCCTTGTCGGCGATCCAGGCGTTGGCACGGTCAGCCAGGGCCATGGTTTCACGCATGGCGCGGGCGAAGTCGCGGGCCTCGTAGGCGTCGGCAATGCTCGGCGCGGCGGCGAGGAAAGCCTCGGTCAGCTCCGGCGCGGCATTGTTGCCGACCAGCAGGCCGCCGTTGCCCTTGTGGATAAACCCGGCGCAACGGCTGGCGATGTTGACCACTTTGCCGACCAGGTCGGAGTTGACCTTCTGCACGAAGTCTTCGAGGTTCAGGTCGAGGTCGTCGACGCCACGGCCAAGCTTGGCCGCGTAGTAGTAGCGCAGGTATTCCGGCGACAGATGATCCAGATAAGTGCGGGCCTTGATGAAGGTGCCGCGCGACTTGGACATTTTCTGGCCGTTGACGGTCAGGTAGCCGTGCACGTTGATGCCGGTCGGCTTGCGGTAGCCGGCGCCTTCGAGCATGGCTGGCCAGAACAGCGCGTGGAAATTGACGATGTCCTTGCCGATGAAATGATACAGCTCGGCGGTCGAGTCCTCGCCCCAGAACGCGTCGAAGTCCAGCTCCGGCGTACGGTTGCAGAGGTTCTTGAAGCTGGCCATGTAACCGATCGGCGCATCCAGCCACACATAGAAATACTTGCCCGGCTCGTCCGGGATCTCGAAGCCGAAGTACGGCGCATCGCGCGAGATGTCCCACTGCTGCAGGCCGGCATCCAGCCATTCGGCGATCTTGTTGGCCACGGCGTCCTGCAGGGTGCCGCTGCGAGTCCAGGCCTGAAGCATTTCCTGGAAATCCGGCAGCTTGAAGAAGAAGTGCTGGGAATCCTTGAGCACCGGGGTGGCGCCGGAGATGGCCGACTTCGGATCCTTCAGATCGGTCGGCGCGTAGGTCGCACCGCATTTTTCGCAGTTGTCACCGTACTGGTCTTCAGTGCCGCATTTCGGGCAGGTGCCCTTGATGAAGCGGTCGGCCAGGAACATTTTCTTTTCCGGGTCGAAATACTGCGTGATCGAGCGCTGGGCGATGTGCCCGGCGTCACGCAGCTTGAGGTAGATCTGGCTCGACAGCTCACGGTTTTCTTCGGCGTGAGTGGAGTGGAAATTGTCGAAATCGACAAGCAAGTCGGCAAAGTCGGCGCTGTGTTCAGCCTGCACGTTGGCGATCAGTTGTTCCGGGGTGATGCCTTCCTTTTCTGCGCGCAGCATGATCGCCGAACCGTGGGCGTCGTCGGCGCAGACATAAATGCATTGGTTGCCGCGATGCTTCTGGAAGCGCACCCACATATCGGTCTGGATGTATTCCAGCATGTGGCCAAGGTGAATCGAACCATTGGCGTAGGGCAGGGCGCTGGTGACGAGGATCTTGCGTGGCTCGGACATGGGGCTTCGCTACTTGATGAAACGGAGGTCGGCCACTATAAAGCGCCGGCGCATATTTTTCACCCCTGCGCCACTGGGTACTTTGAGTGTTCTTGTGGCGAGGGGATTTATCCCCGCTGGGTGGCGAAGCCGCCCCAAAACCACAAACTTCGATGCATCAGACAGTCCGAGTGCAATGGCTTTACGAGTGCTGCGCAGCCCAACGGGGATAAATCCCCTCACCACGGTGGCTTTTCAGCGCAAGTAATCTGTTCGCCTCAAATCGGTGTCCAGCGTACGATAGCCGCCATTCTTTCCAGTCTTGTTATCGGAGTTGCCCATGAGCGCCGTCACTCGCGCAGCGGTGGAAGCCGTCCTCAGCCAATACACCGACCCTTACCTCAACCAGGACCCGGTCAGCGCCGGTTGCGTGAAAAACATCGAGATCATCGGTGACCGCGTCAATGTGCAGCTGGAAATCGGCTACGCCGCCGGACTGTTCAAGAGCGGTTGGGCGCAATTGCTGCAACTGGCCATCGAAAACCTCGACGGCGTGGTCATCGCCCGTGTCGAGGTCACCAGCGTGATCGCCGCGCACAAGGCCCAGGCTCAGATTCCGGGGCTGGCCAACGTCAAGAACGTCGTCGCCGTCGCTTCCGGCAAGGGCGGCGTGGGCAAATCCACCACCGCTGCCAACCTCGCGCTGGCGCTGGCCCGGGAAGGTGCCAAGGTCGGCATCCTCGACGCCGATATCTACGGCCCGAGCCAGGGCATCATGTTCGGCATTCCCGAGCGCACCCGGCCCGAGGTCAAGGATCAGAAGTGGTTCGTGCCGCTCAAGGCTCACGGCGTGGAAGTCATGTCGATGGCCTTCCTGACCGACGACAACACGCCGATGGTCTGGCGCGGGCCGATGGTTTCCGGGGCGCTGCTGCAACTGGTCACGCAAACCGCGTGGGGCGATCTGGATTATCTGGTCATCGACATGCCACCAGGCACCGGCGACATCCAGCTGACCCTGGCGCAGAAAGTCCCGGTGGCGGGTGCGGTGATCGTCACCACGCCGCAGGATCTGGCACTGCTCGACGCACGCAAAGGCGTGGAAATGTTCCGCAAGGTCAACATTCCGGTGCTGGGCGTGGTGGAAAACATGGCCGTGCACATCTGCTCGAACTGCGGGCATGCCGAGCATCTGTTCGGTGAAGGTGGTGGCGAGAAACTGGCCACCCAGTACGGCGTCGAATTGCTGGCCTCGCTGCCGCTGTCGATGCTGATCCGCGAACAGGCCGATGGCGGCAAGCCAACCGTAATCGCCGAGCCGGACAGCCAGATCGCCATGGTCTATCAGGAACTGGCCCGCCACGTCGGCGCGCGCATTGTCTTGCAGGAAGCGGCCACGCCGGCGATGCCGAATATCACCATCAGCGACGATTGATCCATCGGCAGCGCTGAAAAACCTGTGGGAGCGAGCCTGCTCGCGAAAGCGGTGTGTCATCCAACTCATCAGTTGCCTGATACGACGCCTTCGCGAGCAGGCTCGCTCCCACATTGGCTTGTGTAATGGGACTTAGATACGCAACCCGCCATCCATCTCCAGAATCCGCCCGGTGTAGTAGTCGTTCTCGAAGATATACGCCGCCGAATGGGCGATCTCTTCGGGCTTGCCCATGCGCTTGAGCGGAATCCCCAACGTCATCTTCTCCAGCGCTTCCGGTTTCATGCCCAAAGTCATTTCGGTTTCGATGAAGCCCGGTGCGATGCCCGCCACGCGAATGCCGTAACGCGCCAGCTCCTTCGCCCAGGTCACGGTCGCCGCTGCGACGCCGGCCTTGGCTGCGGAATAGTTGGTCTGGCCGACATTGCCTGCGCGGGAGATCGAGGAAATATTGATGATCGCGCCGCTGTTCTTCAGCTCGACCATCTTCGCTGCGACTTCACGGGTGCAGAGAAACACGCCGGTCAGGTTGACGTCGATCACCGCCTGCCACTGCGCCAGGCTCATCTTGGTCATCTCGCCGTCCTTGACCTTCAACAGCAGACCATCGCGCAGAATCCCGGCGTTGTTGATCAGGCCGTGGATGGCGCCGAAGTCTGCGGCCACTTGCGCGACCATGTGCTCGACCTGTTCTTCATTGGCGACGTTGCACAGGTAGCTGCGCGCTTCGACACCTTTGGCTTTGCAGGCGGCCACGGCGTCGTCGAGTTTTTCCTGATTCAGATCGACCAGGGCCAGCTTCGCGCCCTTGCCGGCGAAATACTCGGCCATGGAACGGCCCAAACCCTGGCAACCGCCGGTGATAATGATTACTTTGTCGTTGAGTTGCATTCGCATGTCCCGCTGGCAGGTCTGAGTTGTTTTTGTTGTCGGCAACGCTCGATCGGCACCGGTCAGGCCTGGTAGCACACGAACATTTGCCCGATGCGCGCCGGTTACTTTTCGCTGCGCGCCTGTCCGTTTTCTAGACGGAACCTAATTAAGGAGTCACAAATTGAGCGCTGAAGTGGCGAAGAATGCCCGAGAATTGCTTCTCAAGGAATACCGGGGAGTGCTGTCGACCCACTCCAAATCGATGCCGGGTTTTCCCTTTGGCTCGGTTGTGCCGTATTGCCTGGACGAGCAGGGCCGGCCGCTGATCCTGATCAGCCGCATCGCCCAGCACACGCATAACCTGCAGAAAGATCCGAAGTGTTCGATGCTGGTGGGCGAGCGCGAGGCCGACGATGTGCAGGCGGTCGGGCGGCTGACTTATCTGGCCGAAGCGCAGAAGCTCGCAGAACCGGCAGCGATTGAGGCTGCCGCCGAACGCTACTACCGCTATTTCCCCGACTCGCAGAATTATCACCAGGCCCACGATTTCGATTTCTGGGTGCTCGATCCGGTGCGCCATCGCTACATCGGCGGCTTTGGTGCGATTCACTGGATCGACGATCTGACCCTGGCCAACCCGTTCGCCGGCAAGGCTGAAATCAGCATGGTCGAGCACATGAACAGCGACCATGCCAAAGCCATCGCCCATTACGTCGAGCTGGCCGGGCTGCCCAACAGCACGCCGGCGCAACTGGCCGGCATCGACAGCGAGGGCATGCACCTGCGCATCGGTCAGGCCGTCTACTGGTTGCCCTTCGCGGCGCCATGTAATACGCCGACACAAGTGCGCGAGGCCTTGGTTTCTCTGGCTCACGCCCAGTCCTGGCCGAAAAAAGCGCAAAGTTAAGCTTGAATTCACGCAAGGGCGACGTCATCTAGGGCTTACTGCAAGGCATTTCTTGCGTTGAGGAAACTTTGATGCGCCCTTTTCTGTTGCTCTTTCTGCTGTTTCCAGTGCTGGAGCTGTTCGTATTCGTCAAAGTGGCAGGCTCTATCGGGTTCTTCCCGGCCCTGCTGCTGATCATTCTCGGCTCGATGTTCGGTGTGTTCGTGCTGCGCGTCGCCGGTCTGGCCACCGCATTGCGTGCCCGGGAAAGCCTGAATCGCGGCGAGTTGCCCGCGCAGACCATGCTCGAAGGCCTGATGCTGGCGCTGGCTGGTGGCCTGTTGATCATTCCCGGCTTCATCAGTGACGTCGTCGGTCTGGTGATGCTGTTGCCGGTCACCCGTCGTCTGCTGGCGAACAAGATGCGCCAGCGCGCCGAAGATCAGGCCATGCGTCAGCGCGCCTTCGCCGACGACCTGCAACCCCGTGGCGGCCCGGCCCCGCGCGAGCCGCTCGGTCGAGAGCCGAATGTGATCGAAGGCGAGTTCGAACACCGCGACAACAAGTGATATCAGCATCGACACGGCACCCTCGGGTGCCGTGCTCGTTTATGGCGCTTTTTTACGGTGTGGCGATGAAAAATTTTTTCCGCCAGCCCTTGTAATCGGCTTGTACGCCCCTATGTATCGGTCACCGAAAGGTTTCCGGTATTCAAACCGGACAGACTTGCGCGGTTCGCTCGACGGACCGCAACCGGCGCAGGCCGGATTCGTTAAACCCGCCGGGACTACACCGGCCGATGAAAACCACAATTAGGAGAGATCGACAATGAAGCTTCGTCCTCTGCATGACCGCGTCGTCATCCGTCGCAGCGAAGAAGAAAAGAAAACCGCTGGCGGTATCGTCCTGCCAGGTTCGGCTGCTGAAAAAGCCAACCACGGTGTGATTCTCGCTGTAGGCCCGGGCAAAGCTCTGGAAAACGGTGAAGTGCGTGCACTGTCCGTGAAGGAAGGCGACAAGGTTGTGTTCGGTCCTTACTCCGGCAGCAACACTGTGAAAGTCGATGGCGAAGACCTGCTGGTAATGAGCGAGAACGAAATTCTCGCGGTTATCGAAGGCTGATACTCCCGTTCATTTTCCCGTTACTACAAAGTATTTAAGGAATATCGATCATGGCTGCTAAAGAAGTTAAGTTCGGCGATGCCGCCCGCACCAAGATGCTCAAAGGCGTCAACGTTCTGGCTGACGCGGTAAAAGCGACCCTGGGCCCGAAAGGCCGTAACGTGGTTATCGAGAAGAGCTTCGGCGCTCCGACCATCACCAAGGACGGCGTTTCCGTCGCCAAAGAAATCGAACTGGATGACCGCTTCGAAAACATGGGCGCGCAGCTGGTCAAAGACGTTGCCTCCCGTGCCAACGATGACGCTGGTGACGGTACTACCACCGCTACCGTTCTGGCTCAGTCGATCGTCAACGAAGGCCTGAAAGCCGTCGCTGCCGGCATGAACCCGATGGACCTGAAGCGCGGCATCGACAAGGCGACCATCGCCATTGTCAAAGAGCTCAAAGCCCTGTCCAAGCCATGCGCTGACTTCAAAGCCATCGCTCAGGTCGGCACCATCTCGGCCAACTCCGACAACTCCATCGGCGACATCATTGCCGAAGCCATGGAAAAAGTCGGTAAAGAAGGCGTGATCACCGTCGAAGAAGGCTCGGGCCTGGAAAACGAACTGTCGGTTGTAGAAGGCATGCAGTTCGACCGTGGCTACCTGTCGCCATACTTCGTCAACAAGCCGGACACCATGGTTGCCGAGCTCGACGGCCCGCTGATCCTGCTGGTCGACAAGAAGATCTCGAACATCCGCGAAATGCTGCCAGTGCTGGAGGCCGTTGCCAAAGCCGGCCGTCCACTGCTGATCGTGGCCGAAGACGTTGAAGGCGAAGCCCTGGCGACTCTGGTTGTGAACAACATGCGTGGCATCGTCAAAGTCGCTGCCGTCAAGGCACCGGGCTTCGGCGACCGTCGCAAGGCCATGCTGCAGGACATCGCTGTTCTGACCGGCGGTACCGTTATCTCCGAAGAGATCGGTCTGAGCCTGGAAAGCACCACCCTGGAGCACCTGGGTAACGCCAAGCGCGTAACCCTGTCCAAGGAAAACACCATCATCGTTGACGGTGCTGGCGTGCAGGCAGACATCGAAGGCCGCATCGCCCAGATCCGCGCCCAGGTTGCCGAAACTTCCTCGGACTACGACCGTGAAAAACTGCAAGAGCGTCTGGCCAAGCTGTCCGGCGGCGTTGCAGTGATCAAGGTTGGCGCTGGTTCCGAAGTTGAAATGAAAGAGAAGAAAGCCCGCGTTGAAGACGCCCTGCACGCAACCCGCGCAGCCGTTGAAGAAGGCGTGGTACCTGGCGGTGGCGTGGCGCTGATCCGTGCTCTGGAAGCACTGACCGAGCTGACCGGCGACAACGCTGACCAGAACGTCGGTATCGCTGTGCTGCGTCGCGCTGTTGAAGCGCCGCTGCGTCAGATCGCTGCCAACTCCGGTGACGAGCCAAGCGTAGTCGTCAACGAAGTGAAGAACGGCAAAGGTAACTTCGGTTACAACGCTGCTTCCGGCGAATACGGCGACATGATCGAAATGGGCATCCTTGACCCAACCAAGGTAACCCGTTCGGCTCTGCAAGCTGCAGCCTCGATCGGCGGTCTGATCCTGACCACCGAAGCAGCGGTTGCCGACGCACCGAAGAAAGAAGGTGCAGCTGGCGGCGGTATGCCAGACATGGGCGGCATGGGTGGCATGGGCGGCATGATGTAAGCCAGCCTCGGCCCTGTAACGCAAAACCCCGCTGGCGAAAGTCAGCGGGGTTTTTTATTACCCCAATTTCGAAGCTCACTGGTATCCCCCTGTGGGAGCGAGCCTGCTCGCGAAAGCGGTCTGTCATCCGACATGCAAGCCAGTTGAGCCGACAATTCGCGAGCAGGCTCGCTCCCACAGGTGCTTTATTTCAGGCATTGATCGGCTGTGTGTTCATCGCCGTCGAAGTCTTGCCAGCCGGGCGATACAGCACCCAGTAATAAGCCCCCAGGCAAATCAGCCAGCAGAAAATCGCCGTCCACACGTTGTGCGAAAAGAAGTGCGCGCCTTGCATCATGCGACTGATCGAGAACACCGAACCCAGCGCAAAGGCGAACACAAACGCCTGCCGCGCCAGTCGTGGACGGCGGTCGCGCAGCACGAAGAACAGTGCAAACAGGGTGAACCCGGTCGCCGCATGGCCACCCGGCCAGCAACGTCCCGGCTTGTCCGTGGCGGGGCGATGTTCCATGAGTTTGCTGTAGGTCTCGTGACCGCCGAATTGCTCCAGGCTCCATGGGCACTGCACGGCGGTGACGGCTTTGACTGGAGTAACAAACGAAGTCGCCAGCCCCAGCGACAGCACCAGACAGCCCAATTCACGCTTGAACGGTTTCAGCCGTTCGATGAAAAACGCGCCGATGAAACCCAGAATGGCAAACACCGAGAAGCCGATCACCAGCTGTTTCGCCCGGTCATGCAGGATGTCTTCAAGAAAAAAGCTGTGCCGTCCGATGAAATCCCCGGCGACCGGGTCGTAGAACATTTGCGCCAGAACCATGTCCAGATCGGTCAGTTCGAGCAACAGCAGAATGATCGCCGCCGCTGCGGGAATGCCCAGACACAACCACCAGTTCAGCGGTCTTGAAGCGGGAAGGGCAGAGGTCGACACCATGGCAGGTTCCTTGGTCGATGAACGGAGGAGAGAGCGTAATCGCGCGGAGTCTGCGCGCGCTGGCGTCGGCGATTTGTTAACCGAAAGTGAAAAAAACGTCGCAGCGCGCAGCGCAGGTTTATCGAAAAACGCCCCTAGCCCTCAGCCGCTCTTGGCCGTAAGCTGCGCGGGCCAAGACGGCCGTTACCCCGTTCGGAGGAGGTGCCCATGCGAATTCTGCTGGTCGAAGACAACCGCGACATCCTGGCCAATCTGGCCGACTACCTGGGCCTCAAGGGCTATACCGTCGATTGCGCCCAGGATGGTCTGTCCGGTCTGCATCTGGCGGCGACCGAGCATTACGATCTGATCGTGCTCGACATCATGCTGCCCGGCATCGACGGCTACACCTTGTGCAAACGCCTGCGCGAAGACGCCCGGCGTGACACGCCGGTGATCATGCTGACCGCCCGTGATCAACTCGACGACCGTCTGCAGGGCTTCAAGTCCGGCGCCGACGATTACCTGATCAAACCGTTTGCGCTGTCCGAGCTAGCGGCCCGCGTCGAAGCGGTCATGCGCCGTGCTCAGGGCGGCGGTCGCCGGGCGTTGCAGGTCGGTGACCTGAGCTACGACCTCGACACCCTGGAAGTGACCCGCGAAGGCAAGCTGCTCAAACTCAACCCGGTGGGTCTCAAGCTGCTCGCGGTGTTGATGCAGAAGAGCCCGCACGTGCTGCGTCGGGAGATTCTCGAAGAAGCGCTTTGGGGCGATGACTGCCCGGACAGCGACAGCCTGCGCAGCCATGTTCACCAATTGCGCCAGGTGATCGACAAGCCATTCGCCAAGCCACTGCTGCACACCGTGCACGGTGTCGGTTATCGCTTGGCCGAGGGGCGAGATGGAGTTTAAGCAGAGTCTTTCCCAGCGGATCATCATCGCCTTTGCGCTGATGAGCGCACTGGTCGCCGGCGCTTTCGCCATGGGCATCGTTGCGACGGTGCACCTGGTGGAAGAGAAACTGATTTCCGCAGGGCTGGGCGGCGACCTGCAACGTTTGCTGCTGATGGACAATGTCTCCGACTGGAGCCATCGGCCCGAGCCGGATCAGTTGTTCTACTTCAGTGGCGGGCCGGGGGATTTCGACCTGCCCAAGGATCTGCGTCACCTCGATGCCGGTTTCCATGAGGTCTTTCGCGAGCAGCTGTCCTATCACGCCATGGTCGAAGTGGTGGATGGTCGGCGTTATGTCTTGCTGCAGGACCAAAGCGATTTCGAAGAGCGCGAGCGCGTGCTGTTTGCGGTGGTGCTGGTGGGCTTCGTGCTCAGCCTGGCCTTGGCGGTATTTCTCGGCTGGGTGCTCGCGCGCAAGGTGATGGCGCCGGTGGTGCGCCTGGCGCGGCAGGTCCGGCATCGCGACCAACTGCTCGGGCTGGCGCCGCCCTTGGCGCCGGACTACGCGGCGGATGAAGTCGGTGAACTGGCGGTGGCGTTCGATGCCACCCTGGGGCGCTTGCGTCAGGCACTGACCCGCGAACGTCTGTTCACCAGCGACGTCAGCCATGAATTGCGCACGCCGCTGATGGTCCTGGCCAGTTCCTGCGAACTGCTGCTGGAAAACCCCGGAGTCGATCAGCGCGGTCGCGCCCAGGTCGAGCGCATTGCCCGGGCCAGCGAGGAGATGCGCGAACTGGTACAGACCTTCCTGATGCTGGCGCGCACGCAGAACGAAGAGGCCGCAGCGGCGCCCCAGCAGAACCTCACACAGGTGGCCGAGAGCCTGCTGTGCCTGTGGCGTGAGCCGATCGAGCGCAAGGGGCTGACACTGATATTCGAGCCGGGCACCCCAGCGGATACTCGCTACAACGCGACCTTGCTGAACGCGGTGATGGGTAACCTTTTGCGTAACGCACTGCATTACACCGAACAGGGTTTCATTCGCCTGACGCTCACCGCCAACGGTTTCGTCGTTGAGGATTCGGGCGTGGGCATTCCCGAGGAAAAACGCGAGGCGATGTTCGAGCCCTTTGTGCGCGGCAGCGAGAAGCGTGGCGAAGGGCTGGGCCTGGGTTTGTCGCTTGTGCAGCGTATCTGCGAAAACCAGGGCTGGACGGTCAGCTTGAGCACGATGGACCCCAATGGCTGCCGATTCGAGGTAGATCTTGGCGTGAATGCCAGCAAATAGTGGCTCGAGGCTACTCCCGTACACCTGTCTGAATCCTGTATAACGTTGTAATAATTTACGGATTTACCTGACAGATTTTTCACAATTGGATGACCTGACGCTGACACGCCGCTGATTAAGGTGGCGTCATCAGAACAGGAGTCCAGATGATGGCCGGCCCGATCAAGCTCGATTTTTCCGAAAAGTACGACGACCAACACGCACAACGATATCTGCGCAAGCACCAGCAAAGCCTCGGTCGCCGCCTGTCGCACTTGCGCGATGAGCAAGTCGGTCGCAAGGCCTTGGCGCTGGCGGGAGATCCCGGGCTGGTGCTGGATCTGCCCTGCGGTGCCGGGCGTTTCTGGCCAATGCTCGCGGAGAAGCCCAACCGGGTGATCATCGGCGCGGACAATTCCGAGTCGATGATCAAGACCGCGATGCAGGGACAACCGGCCGAGGTGGTCAAGCGTGTACAACCGCTGCACACCTCGGCATTCGATATCGCTCTGCCGGATAACTCGGTCGACAGCATCTTTTGCATGCGTCTGTTGCACCACATCGGCGAGGCCGAGCACCGTCGGGTGATCCTGCGCGAGTTCGAGCGGGTGACCCGCGACAGCGTGATTGTTTCGTTGTGGGTCGACGGCAATTTCAAGGCCTGGAAGCGCAAGCGTGCCGAGCGGGATCGGCCAAGTCATGATTACCAGAATCGGTTTCTGATTCCGGCGGCGACGATCGAGAAAGAATTTGAACAGGCGGGTTTCCGCATTCAGGAACAACTGGACTTCATACCGCTCTATGCGATGTGGCGAGTTTACGTATTACGCAAGAGGTAGAGGATGGCAGTGCAAGCAGCGGTTGAAGCGGATGTCGCTCCCCAGGATCGTTTCGATTATTACTGGAACCAGCGCGGCGAATGGGTTGAAGAGCCCAATGTGCGCCGTGGTGGCGAAAGCGGGGTGCAGCGCATCGTCGACCGTGACGGGCAGCTTTTGTACGCCAAGCGCCAGACCGGGCACATCTATCGCAGTTGGTTGCACCCCTTCGGTCGCCCGACCGTATTGCGTGAACTCGACGCCCTGACTGGCGTTAGCAAACTCGGCGTGCGCGTACCGCAGATCGTCTTTTGCGGCGCCCAGCCGGATCCGCAGCACAAATGGCGCGCGCTGCTTGTCACCAAATCCCTCGACGGTTTCCAGGAACTGGAACACTGGCTGGCCGCTGCCGGTGGTCGCGATCAGTGTGGCGACGTGGTTTACGAGAAAGTCCTCAAGGACCTCGCCGAGAACCTGGCGCGCATGCACAAGGGCCGCTGGCAGCACAGCTGCATTTACATCAAGCACGTTTTCGTTCGCGTCACCGGCGAGGGCGAAGCAGCGCAGGTTGAAGTGGCGTTGATCGATCTGGAGAAGTGCCGCCAGCGTCTGACCCCCTATCGCGCCGCGCAGCATGACATGAAGCAACTGCGTCGCCATTCGTCGTTCCGCGATGCCGACTGGAAGAAACTCGTCTACTTTTATGAGACGGCGTTTGGCAGCGCTATCAAAGGTTTATAGCGATGAAACTCGAAATTGCACGAGGTTTGTTCCTGATCGGGGCCTTGGCAGTTGCTTCACTGGCGGTGGCTGCCTGGGAGCAGCCGCGCATGCAGGTCATAGGGGCGTCCGGGAACGACGCTCATTGTTCGGTTCCACGGGTGGCCAAGGCTTCCGTGGCGACCCAGCCCGATCATGATCTGCTGTTGTTCATGTTCGGACTGTCTCAAGGGATGAGGCCAGCCAGTTGAAACGATTCAAGCCCAAATAAAAGGCCTCGCAATTGCGAGGCCTTTTATTTGGAATACGGATTGTGTAGGAACTGCCGAAGGCTGCGATCTTTTGATCTTACTTGATCGTTCCTACGCTCTGCGTGGGAACGCCTCAAAGGACGCTCCGCGTTCCAATGGGACGCGGAGCGTCCCGAGCTGCATTCCCACGCAGAGCGTGGGAACGATCAACATCGATTCAACTGAACTACCGCATTCGCGAGCAGGCTCGCTCCCACAGGGAAATGTGCTTATCTGGCATCTGGCTTAGCAAGGAAGGTATAAACACACGGCAGCACGAACAACGTAAACAACGTGCCAATCGACATCCCTGTGGCAATCACCATGCCGATATCAAAGCGGCTCACGGCGCCCGCGCCGGTTGCCAGAATCAGCGGCACCATGCCGAACACCATTGCCGCCGTCGTCATCAGTACCGGGCGCAAGCGAATTGCTGCCGCTTCCTCCACCGCGTCACGGGCGCTCAGGCCCTTGTCCTTGCGCAACTGGTTGGCGAATTCGACGATCAGGATGCCGTGCTTGCTGATCAGGCCGATCAGCGTCACCAGCCCCACCTGGGTGTAGATGTTCATGCTCGACCAGCCGAGGAACAACGGGATCAGCGCGCCGCAGATCGACAGCGGTACGGTGACCAGAATCACCAACGGATCGCGGAAGCTTTCGAACTGTGCGGCCAGCACCAGAAAGATGATCGCCAGCGCCAGAGCGAATGTGACCCACAATGCGCTGCCTTCCTGCACGTACTGGCGCGAGGCACCACCGTAATCGAAGGCAAACCCGGCCGGTGCTTCTTCGCGGGCAATCTGCAGCACGGTATCGATGGCTTCGCCCATGCTCACCAGCGGGAAACCGGAAATCTTCGCTGCGTTGAGCTGCTGGAACTGATTGAGCTGGCGCGGCCGTGCGCGGTCGCTGACCTTGATCAAGGTCGACAGCGGCAGCAATTCGCCCTGGGTGTTTTTCACGTAGTAATTGTTCAGCCAGTCCGGGTTGTCGCGGTAGGCCCGTTCGACCTGGGCGATGACCTTGTAGCTGCGCCCGTCGATGGTGAAGCGGTTGATCTCCGCCTCGCCGAGCAAGGTCGCCAGCGTGCTGCCGAGGTCGAGCATCGACACGCCCATCTGCGCAGCCTTGTCGCGGTCGATATCGACCACTACTTCCGGCTTGTCGAACGCCAGATCGAGGTCGACGAAGGCGAACTTGCCCGACTCCATGGCGCGTTTCTCGATGCGCTCGGCGACTTGCAGCAGCAGCTCGTAGTCATTGGCGGTGTTGATCACGAATTCGAAGGGCAGGCCTTCACCGGTGCCGGGCAGGGAGGGCAGGTTGAAACCGAAGATCTGCAGGCCGGGAATGCTCTCCAGTTTGCTCTGCACCTCGGGGAGGATTTCCATCTGCGTGCGGCTGCGCTCATTCCATGGCTTGAGCAGGAAACCGCCGATACCGGCCTGCACGCCGCTGTAGCCGTTGATCTGGAACGAGGAGTAGTACTCGGGAAACTCCTTGAAGATGGTGATGAATTCGTCGGTGTAGGTGCTCAGGTAGTTGAGGTTGGTCGGCTGCGGCGCGCTGGCCATCATGAAAATGATGCCCTGGTCCTCGTCCGGGGCCAGTTCCGACTTGGTGAACTTGAGAAACACCGGAATCAGGCACAGCACGATCACCGCGAACACCAGCACCACCGGCCGAGTATTCAGCGTGCCATGCAGCATGCTTTGATAACGGCGCTTGAGGCCTTCAAAGACTCGGTCGAGACGATGGGCCAGGCCGCTGGGATTCTCTTCGTGGCGCAGCAGAAACGCGCACATCATCGGCGACAGCGTCAGGGCGACGACGCCGGAAATCACCACTGCGCCGGCCAGGGTCAGGGCGAACTCCTTGAACAACGCCCCGGTCAGCCCGGTGAGGAAACCGATCGGCGCATACACCGCCGCCAGGGTGATGGTCATCGACACCACCGGCATGGCGATTTCCCGGGCGCCTTCCAGGGCTGCATCGAACGGCGTCTTGCCTTCCTCGATGTGCCGGTGGATGTTTTCCACCACGACAATCGCATCGTCCACCACCAGACCGATGGCCAGCACCATTGCCAGCAGCGTCAGCAGGTTCATCGAGTAACCCATCATCTGCATGAAGAACATCACGCCGATCATCGACAGCGGAATGGTCACCACCGGGATCACCACCGAGCGCAACGCGCCGAGAAACAGGAACACCACGACGATGACGATCAGTACCGCTTCGAACAAGGTCTTCACCACCTCATCGATCGAGGCCTGAATGAACAGCGTGGCGTCGTAGGCGATTTCGCTTTTCAGGTTCGGAGGCAGCTGCGCTTCCAGCTCGGGCATCAGCTTGCGCACTTCCTTGATCACGTCCAGCGGGTTGGCGCCGGGGGTGGCCTTGATGCCGATGTACACCGACGGCGTGCCGCCGAACGAGCTGATCGAGTCGTAGTTTTCCGCGCCCATTTCCACCCGCGCCACATCACGCAGCAGCACGCGGCTGTCGCCATCGACCTTGAGCGGAATCGCCGCGAAGGCTTCCGCGGATTTCAGTTCGGTGTTGGCGTTGATGCTGGTGACGGTGTACTCGCCTTTCACTTCGCCGGCAGCGGAGAGGAAGTTGTACTGGCGCACCGCCGCAGTCACGTCGGCGGCGCTGAGGCCGAAGCCGGCGAGTTTCACCGGGTCGAGCCACAGGCGCATGGCGAACACCTGATTGCCGAGGATCTCCGCTTCGGCCATGCCCGGCAGCGTCGCCAGTTTCGGCTGGATCACACGCGACAGGTAATCGGTGATCTGCGGGTTGCTCAGGTCTTTGCTGAAGAAGCTGATGTACATCAGCGCCGAAGCGTCGGCGGACTCCTTGCTCAGCACCGGGTCTTCGGCGTCCTGCGGCAGCTTGTTCTTCACCTCGTTGGCCTTGGCCAGCAGTTCGGTGAACAAGCGGTCGGTGTTGGCACCGATGCGCGCGTAGATCGAAATCACCGAGAAGTTCTGCCGGCTGACCGAGGTCATGTAATCGATGCCTTCGGCGCTGGCCAGGCTCTGTTGCATCGGCTGGGTGATGTAGCCCTGAATGGTTTCGGCGTTGGCCCCGGGATAAGCGGTGGTCACCGTGATCAGGGCGTTTTCCATTTGCGGGTACTGGCGCAGCGGCAGCTTGCTCCAGGCCTGAAAGCCCAGCAGAACAATCAGCAGGCTGACCACGGTGGCGAGCACCGGGCGGCGGATGAACGGATCGGTAAAAGCCATGGGGATTCCTTGATCAGTCGGCGCGAGGCGGACTGTTCTGCTCGCCGAGGGTCTTGTCGTCGCTGATGGCGATAGGGGCACCGTTGTCCAGTTTGATCTGGCCCGCCGTCACCACTTGTTCGCCGCTCTGCACGCCCTTGTTGATCATCACCAGGCCATCGCGGCGTTCGCCGGTCTCGACGAAGCGCCGCTCGGCAATCAGCAGCGGTTGGCCGTTGTCATCCTTGGCGACGCTGCCGTCCTCGGCCTTCTTCTGCCCGACCACGTAAACCGAGTTGCCGTACAGGGTGTAGGTGATCGCGCTTTCCGGCACGACGATGTGCTTCTGCGGATTTGGCAGCAGCACTTCAAGGCTGGCGAACATCCCCGGCAGCAGCTTGCCGTCGGGGTTGGCGAGGGTGGCGCGGACCAGAATATTACGCGTGGTGCTTTCGACGATCGGGTTGATCGCGCTGATCTTGCCGACAAAGTTCTGTCCCGGATACGCGGCGACAGTGAACTGCACGGGCTGGCCGATAGCGAGTTTCGGCACCGCTTGTTCGGGCACGTAGAAGTCGGCGTAGAGGCTGCTCAAGTCCTGCAACGTGGCGATTTTGGTGCCACTGGCGAGGTAGTCGCCGACGTCGACCTGGCGGATGCCGATGGTGCCGCTGAACGGCGCGAGGATGCGCTTTTTCGCCAGCGATGCGTTGAGCTGATTGACCGTGGCCTTGTTCTTTTGCAGCACGGCGGAGAGGCGGTCGTACTCGCCTTTGGAGATCGCGCGGCTGTCGACCAGTTGCGCGCCACGGCCGAAATCAAGCTGCGCTAGACCGAGGTCGGCGCGGGCAGTTTCCAGCAGAGCGGTCTCGACGGCGCTGTCGAGCTGCAGCAGCGGTTGGCCGGCCTTGACCTTCTGCCCGGATTCGAATTTGAGTTCAGTGACGGTGCCGGCGACTTCCAGACTCAAGTCGACACCTTGCAGGGCCTTGAGCGTGCCGACGGTGGGCAGGCGCATCTGCCACGGCTGTTCGCCGGCAGTGGCCACGGCGACGCTGATCGGCGGCTTGGGCTTGGAAAAGCCCTGGATCATCGTGTAGATCGAAAAGGCTTTGTATCCGCCCAGTACCAGGACGATCAGCAAAACAACACCCAACATGATCAGCATGCGGCGACGCAGCATATTTCCATTTCCTTGGATAAATCATGAGACAGGCGGGCACATTACTCCGAGTCAGGTGGGGATTCCAACTGGCAGTTATTACGTGAAGGCCGGATATGAACCCTGTGGCGAGGGGATTTATCCCCGCTGGGCTGCGAAGCGGCCCCCTGAATCCTTCAGTCATACCGCAATTGCAGTTTTAAGGGCGGCTGCGCCACCCAACGGGGATAAATCCCCTCGCCACAGGATGGGGGGCCATCTCAAAAATGGGGGGTATCAGGCCATCAGATGAAGATGGTTGTCCCAGAGCCCCGCCGGCAATTCCAGCGGCTTGGCCAGCAGTTGTTCCTGGCGGCAATCGTAGTAACGGCAACGGCCCTGCCCCGAGGTCACGACGAAGCCATCCTTTACCGCACCGACGCCGGCGCAATCAGGCAAAGGCGCATCGAGGCGCAATTCGCCGCTGTCCAGATCCCAGATAAAGAAGCGATTGCCGCGCGGTGCCGTCAACGCGACCAGACGCAGATCGCTGTGCACCGCGACGCTGGCGGTGTAGTGCCCCATCGCCTGCAACTGCTGCTCGGCCACCGGGAACGCCACGAACGCTTGTCCCGGTCGCTTGATCGCCAACAGCTCCGAACGCTCGTGGGACGGCCCCATGAATTGCTGACCGGCGACGATGGTGCCGTCACTGGCGATGCCCAGGTGGCGGACGCTGTTCATCTGCTGGGCGAGGGTTTCCTTGCTCAGCAACGTGCCGTCGCGCTGCATCAGCACCAGGCTCGGTTCCATGGCGTTAAGGTTCATGTCGACGCGGCTTTCCGCCTCGGTGCGAATGCCGCCGTTGGCCACCACCAGCGTCTCGCCGTCGGGCATCCACGACACCTGATGCGGGCCGAGGCCATGGGTGGAAATCTCGCCCGTGTGCACCAGCCGCTCGCCTTCGAACTTGTACACACCGAGCAGGCCACGGCCGGGATCGCTCGTGTCATTCTCGGTGGCGTACAGGTATTCGCCGTCCTTGTGCACCACGGCGTGGCCGTAGAAGTGCCGGTCCGGCTGCGAGGTCACGGTCTGCAGCAACTTGCCGTCGCGCAGGTCGATCAGGTAACTCTCGGTTCCCGGACGCCGCGCGACGAACAGCGCCAGCGGCTGCGTCGGATGATTGATGATGTCGTGACAACGCTGGCCGACGTGGGTGGCGAACACTCGCGTACCGTCGAGCCGATAGCCGACGGCGTAATGCTTGCCGTCAGTATCGTCGCGCGCCGACAGCAGCAGCGGGCTCTGATCCTTGCGTTTGAACAGCGTCCAGCCGCCCAGCGTCACTGCTCCCAGCAGTGCACTACCTAAAGTCAGAACCTGACGTCGCAGCATGGCACTCGCCCTCATCAGTCACCGTCGTTGGCGTTGAAGCCCAGTTGGATGCCCAGCGCCTTGGCCAGCTCGCCTTCATGCAGGCGATGGACGACGTTGAGGCTGTCGTAGATATCGTTGAGTTGCTGGCGCCCGGCGTCGTCCTCGAGCATTTCGCCGAGCGAACGCTGGGTGCTATCGAACAGCTTCAGCGAAGCGGCATAAGCGGCATCGATCTTGTCCGCCAACGGTTTCTGCTCGGCCGGCAGCAGACCGCGCAGGCCTTTGTTGTCGACGCCTTCCCAGACGGTTTTGGCTGCGGCAAGGCTGGCTTCCAGCGCCGTCAGCGACGACTGGCTGCGCCACGCATCCGCCTGGAATGGCTGCGGCACGCCTTTGCTCTGCCGGCCCATCGGCGTGCCGAGTTTTTTCTTCAGGGTATCCAGTGCCGTCACTTGTACGCGCAGCAGATCGGCGATCGCTTCGTGGGAGTCGGCGTAGCGCTGGTTAGGGAACTTGCTCATCTGCGCGAGCATGCCGTCGGTGTTGTTCCAGCCCTGCAGGATCTCTTCGGCCAGTTGCTTCTGGCGTTCGCCGATGGCGATCAGCAGCGGGCAGTACTTGGCTTTCTGCGCATCGTTGGCGACGTCAGGCTTGGCGTCGAAGAGGATGTATTCGTAAGCCGACAGGCCCTGCACCACGACGCTGGATTTGGCCAGCGCTGCGGCATCGATCTGCGGCTGGGCGACGATCAGTTGCTCGACCTGACGGCCAACCAGGTTTTTCTTGTCCGGCCAGAACTGCACTTGCCACGAGCGATTGCCCTCGGCCAGCGGCCCGATCAACAGCGGTTGCAACTCGGCCCAGGCTTTCTGCGCGTGAAGGAAGTCGGCACGGGCGGTTTCCAGGGTCTCTTTGCCCTGGCAGTAGGCGAGGGCGCTGACCGCCAGTTGCCGGTCGGCTTCGACCCAGCGAGTGTAGGTCGGCAGGATCACCGATTTGGCGATCGCCGCCGAAGTGACCGCTTGCGGGTCCTGCGGCGAGCAGGCGCCGAGGGCGAGCGCGGCAAGGCTGGTGAACAGTAACTTGGGACGGAACATGTCGGGCTCCCGATGCTTTTACAGTATTTAAAGTGAGTTCAGAAAAGCCAGCAACGCAGCGCGCTGCTCGGCATTGAAAGACAAAACCTGTTGCTGCGCCGCCGTCGCCTCGCCGCCATGCCAGAGCACCGCTTCGAGCAGGTTGCGTGCGCGACCGTCATGTAAAAACTGGGTGTGACCGCTGACCGCTTGCGTCAGACCAATCCCCCACAACGGCGGCGTGCGCCAGTCGCGGCCGGAGGCCTTGAATTCCGTGCGGTTGTCCGCCAGGCCTTCGCCCATGTCATGCAGCAGCAAGTCGCTGTACGGACGAATCACCTGATTGGCCAATTCCGGTTCGGCGGCATCGGCGGCGGTGGTGTATTTCGGCGTGTGGCACGACTGGCAACCGGCCTGGAAAAACAGATTCTTGCCGGCCAGCACCTGTGGATCGTTGACGCCACGGCGCGCCGGCACTGCGAGATTGCGGCTGTAGAACAGCACCAGCCGCAGGATGTTGTCGCTCACCTCCGGTTCACCGTCCGGGCCATTGCCGTTCGGCGCCTGTTTGCAGGCAGTCTGCGCCTCGGTGCAATCGTCGAACGGGCGCAGGCTGGTGGTCAGGCCCATGTCACCGGAGAACGCGTGAACATTCTGTTGATTGAGATTCGGTTGCCCGGCTTTCCAGCCGAACCGGCCGATGACGGTTTTCTGCAACTGGTCATCCCAGACCTGGTTGGGTCGGCCATTGATGCCGTTGTTCTCTTTCGCCTGGGCGGCGGCGTTGGCGAGGATCGCCTCTTCGGGGATCGCTTCGAGCAGGCCCAGACCAATCATCGGCGGCGCCACCCGCGCGGAAAAACGCGTGTCCGGGTGCATCGGCCCGTAACCGAGTTGAGTGATCTGCAAGGTCGGTTTGCGCAGCTCGACTTCAGTGCCGTCCTTGAAGCGTACCGGCACCGGCGTGTAGTCCACCCGCACCTTGCCTTCCGGGGCAACGCCGGGCACGGCCATGTCCTGGAACTGCCCGCCATACACCGGCTCCGGAACCACGCCGAGCTGTTCGATGACTTTGGCGTAGGGCGGCGCGTCGGGAATCGACAGGCGTACCAGCATCGACACTGCATTGCTTGCATCAGGTGCCGGCGGATGCCCGCGACCGTCCTTGATGTGGCAGTTCTGGCAGGCGTTGGTATTGAACAACGGGCCGAGGCCGTCGCGCGCCGTGGTGGTCGACGGCGCGATCACCCACGGGCTGCGAAAGAAACTGTTGCCGACACTGAAGTCCACGCGCCGCGAGGGCGGCAAGTTGGCCGATGGCAGGGAGAAGGCGTTCTGATCGCTCTTGCGCACGGTCGCCGCACCGCCCGAACGCGCTTCCCCCGGCTCGGCCTTGGTGAAACGCGGGGCGTCATCGCAGGCACTCAGGCCCAGGGCCAGCAACAGTGCGGACAAGCGAAGAGGCAGCGAGGGCATCAGACATCCTGCGGACGGGCAAAAATGAAGGCGCAAAGTCTAACAGGGCGGGGGAGTTTGAATAAGAGGAATTATCGTTTGCTTGATACAGCGCAAATCTGCAGAGCGATGCAAACCTCCTGTAGGAGCTGCCGAAGGCTGCGATCTTTTGATTTTGATCTTCAAAAATCAAGATCAACAGATCGCAGCCTTCGGCAGCTCCTACAGGGGACTGTGAACATGGGGTATGAAAAAGGCGACCCGAAGGTCGCCTCTTTTTTGACGCGGACGCTGCGATCAGAATTCGTGATCGGCGCTGTCCGGGTTCAGGTCGCTGATGCCCAGTTTGCCCGCAGCGGCTTCGATCGAGCCGGTCTGCTTGACCAGCGCGGCGATGGCGTCGCGAACGACCTGGTTGCCAGCGGTGTTGCCGGCAGCGATCAACTGGTCGTAGTGCTCACCCTTGTTGGCGTGATCGACCATGACCTGGATCTTCGCTTCGGTCGCGGCCAGATCGGCTTTCAGCGCGGTGTCGGCAGCCGGATCGGCCTTGGCCACCAGCGACGACAGGCTGGCGCCGGTCATCTTGGTGCCGTCAACACGGGTGTACTCGCCCAGGTAAACGTTACGCACGCCTTTGGCGTCGTAGAAGTGCGAGTAGTGGGTGTTGTCGCTGAAGCAATCCTGCTCGTCTTCAGGGGAGTTGGCTTCCAGGGAAACCTTCATGCGCTCGCCCGCCAGTTCACCCAGGGACAGGCTGCCCATGCCGAAGAGCATTTTGCGCAGGCCGGTTTCGCCTGGCTCGGCTTCCAGGGTGGCGCGGTAGTTGTCGGCGACGTTCGGCTTCCAGTTGGCGACCATTTCTTCCAGGTCGCTGACCAGCAGTTGGGTCACGGCTTTCAGGTAGGCACGACGACGGTCGTTATGACCACCGGTGGCGCCGGCGCCTTCCAGATAGTCCGAGGCCGGACGGTTGCCAGCGCCAGGGCCGGTGCCGTTCAGATCCTGGCCCCAGAGCAGGAATTCGATCGCGTGGTAGCCGGTGGCGACGTTGGCTTCGGAACCGCCCAGCTCGTTGAGGCTGGCGAGTTTTTCCGGGGTGATTTCTTTCACGTCGACTTTGTCTTCGCCGACCTGCACTTCGGTGTTGGCGATGATGTTGGCGCTGGCGCCCGGGTTACCCAGCGCGTGCTCGTAGGATTTGTCGACATAGTCGATCAGGCCTTCGTCCAGCGGCCAGGCGTTAACCTGACCTTCCCAATCGTCAATGATGGTGTTGCCGAAGCGGAACACTTCGCTCTGCAGGTACGGCACGCGCGCGGCGACCCAGGCAGCCTTGGCGGCTTTGAGGGTGTCGGCATTCGGCTTGGCGAGGAACGCGTCGACCGCAGTTTGCAGGGTTTTCGCAGTGGATTCGGCATCGCTGTAAACGGCGAAGACCATGTCGGCATAGTGCGCGACCACAGCCTTGGCGGCAGCATCGTCAACTTTACCGGCAGCAGGAGCCGGTGCAGCGGCAGGGGCTGGAGCAGCGCTGCTGGAAGCCGGAGTCATTTCGGAGGCTTTTTCTTTGTCCTTGCCTTCGCCGCAACCGGCGAGGGAAATAGCGATGGCCAGCAGACTGGCGGTAGCCAGAGGCATACGAATCATGGCGAACATCCTGCTTCGGTAGTTGAATGGACTGGCGCCGGGGGCGCGCAAAACTGCGACATAATGCAAATCTTTCGCATTATGTGTAAAGGCGTGCTTGGAAATATTTCTTATTTGCGCATGAAGATCAAAAGATCGCAGCCTCGTTGCACTCGTCAGCTCCTACAGGAGGAACGCATTTCAAATGTAGGAGCTGCCGAAGGCTGCGATCTTATAAAATAGCCGCGTTGCTGCGTTGCGCCTGCTTGAGGTAAATACCCAGCTCCCGCGCCGGCAGCGGTTTGCTGTAGTGGTAGCCCTGACCTTCGTGGCAACCCTCGGAAATGATGTAGGTTTCCTGCTCGGCGGTTTCCACGCCCTCGGCAATCACCTGCATGCCCAGGCTCTTGCCCAGCTGGATGATCGCGCGAACGATGGTCGCGTCATCGTCGTCATCGAGCAGATCCTGCACGAAGCTCTTGTCGATCTTGATCTTGTCCAGCGGCAGGCTTTTCAGATAGCTGAGGGACGAGTAGCCGGTGCCGAAGTCGTCGATCGCGATCAGCGCGCCGGAGCGGCGCAGGCTGAGCAGATGCTGGGCGGCGGTGGTGATGTCTTCCATCAGGCCGGTTTCGGTGACTTCCAGTTCCAGACTGCGCGGCGGCAAGCGGTACATCTGCAACAGGTTGTTGACCACCCGTGGCAGCTCGGCGTGGTGCAGTTGCACGGTGGACAGATTGACCGCCATGCGCAAATCGACAAAACCTTGATCGTGCCATTCGCGCAATTGCTTGCAGGCCTGATCGAGCACCCACTCGCCGATGGCGATGATCGTGCCGTTCTGTTCGGCCAGCGGAATGAACAGGTCCGGCGGCACCAGCCCGTGTTCCGGATGTTGCCAGCGAATCAGCGCTTCGACGCCAACCACGCGGTGATCGCGATAACTGATCTGCGGCTGATAGACGAGGTAGAACTGGTCGCGGATCAGCGCATCGCGCAAATCCTTTTCCAGCTCGCGACGACGGCGCATCTCGCTGTCGACGCTGGCGATATAGAACTGATAGCGATTGCGCGAGCGGGTCTTGGCCAGGGTCATGGTCTGCTCGGCTTTCTGCAACAGCTTCTCGGTGCTGTCGCCGTCCTCGGGGAACAGGGTGATGCCGATGGTCGCGCGCAGGCGGATTTCCTGATCGTCGAGGGCGAAGGGCGCCTCGAGGTCATCGAGAATGCTCTGCGCCAGTTCCGCTGCTTCGTAAGGCTGTTCAATGTCGGCCTGCACCAGCGCGAACTGATCGCCGCCCAAGCGAGCGAGGGCGCCCAGGCGACCGCTGTGGGCACGTAGACGATCGGCCAGGGCCAGCAGCAATTGGTCGCCGGTCTGGTAGCTGAATTGCTCGTTGATGCCCTTGAAGTCATCCAGGCCGACGCACAACACCGCGACGCGGCGCTGCAATTTTCCGGCATCGACGAGAATCTTGTCCAGTTGCTGCTGCAATTGCTGGCGGTTCGGCAGGCCGGTGAGGAAGTCGTACTGGGCCATGCGCAGCAGGCTGTTTTCCGCTTCGTGGCGCAGGTGGGTGTTGCGTTCGATGGACTCGAGCAACTGGTTGGCGGTGTTGATCCACAGGCCCAGCTCGTTTTTTTCGTGGCCCTTGATCTGCGGAATCTTGTGCTCGCTGGGACGATCCGGGTTGATTTCGGTGAGGTGCTCGATGATTCGCGACAGCGGTTTGGTCAGCAGCCAGTGATAGACCAGATACAGCACCAGGCCCAACGCCAGTGCGCGCAGCACGCCGGAAATGAAAATGATCACTGAGCTGACGATAAACCCTTCGCCATAGGTGGCGGTGTCGAGGGTGATGCTCAGGTCGCCGTAGTATTCGCTGTAGGGGCCGCGGCCGACCAGTTGCGTGGTGAAGGTGCGTTCCTGGCCGAGAATCAGGTCGGTCAGCCAACGGCTATTGGAATGCTGCAGTTCGCGGGATTTCTGCGCCAGCATGGCTTCGTTGGGGTGGCCGATGGAGGCCTGACGCACGGCGTCGTCCTGGAACAGCCCTTCGATCACCTGCATGCCCATTTCCCGGTCCAGGCTGTACACGGCCTGGGTCGATGGATCGCGGAACATGTCGAGGATGCGCTCGGCGTCGCCGGCAACCGCCTGACGGGTCTTGTAGGCATCGAAGACAATCTGCGCGCAGCTCAAGACTACGCCTACGATCAATGCCGACAGGAGCACGACCCGGAGCAACTTCACCGACAAGCTGTTCTTGAGTTCCAGCTTCAAAGGGTTATTCCTTGTTCCGTGCGGGTAGCGTCAAGTTGCCATGAGTATTGGCAATCCCGGGTTGGCAGTCAAAGGGACAATCGGGCACGGGAAAAGTCGCCGTGATCCTGGCCGCAATGTCGTCATTTGAGTAATAGCTCTGAATTAACTGTGTCGGTTGCAATTGCCTTCAACTTGAGCACTGGGCCAAAGATTTTTTCCTGTCTGTGATGGTAGACGGCTGGGGGCTGGCGGCAAACGGCGCGAAGCTGCTTTTACCGTGCGAGAAACGCCATGCGCCGGGCATAAAAAAACCCGGCCGAAGCCGGGTTTTTCATCTGGCGCGCAGCTTAAGCGGTGAAGGTTTTGCCTTCGAACTGCTCGGCCACGAACTTCCAGTTGACCAGGTTCCAGAACGCTTCAACGTACTTCGGACGCAGGTTGCGGTAGTCGATGTAGTAAGCGTGTTCCCAGACGTCGCAGGTCAGCAGCGGGGTGTCGCCGCTGGTCAGCGGGTTGCCGGCGCCGATGGTGCTGGCCAGGGCCAGGGAACCGTCAGCCTTTTTCACCAGCCAGCCCCAGCCGGAACCGAAGGTGCCGATCGAGGTTTTGCTGAATTCTTCCTTGAACTTGTCGAACGAACCGAACGCTGCGTTGATGGCATCTGCCAGTGCGCCGGTTGGTTGACCGCCGGCGTTTGGCGCCAGGCAGTTCCAGTAGAAGGTGTGGTTCCAGACCTGAGCGGCGTTGTTGAAGATGCCGCCCGAAGAAGTCTTGACGATTTCTTCCAGGGTCTTGCCTTCAAACTCGGTGCCTGGCACCAGGTTGTTCAGGTTCACGACATAGGTGTTGTGGTGCTTGTCGTGGTGGAACTCCAGGGTTTCCTTGGAGATGTGCGGCTGCAGGGCATCGTGTGCGTAAGGCAGCGGCGGCAATTCGAAAGCCATGATGATTCTCCTAATCAGGTCTGTTGCGGTGAGCGCAAGGCCGATCACGGGCGGCCGGAAATGCACCGGCGAGTTTTTACTCTTTGCGGCGCAGGGTTCGGATCATAGCACCGGGGTCGCGCCTTAACCACGCAACAACTGTGTGGGATAGAGGTTCCAGAGCCTTTGCGAATAAATCATCCGGCGATGATCAACTGCGCGGCGACGGTGAACATCATTAACGCCACCACCAGATCGAGAATGCGCCACGTGCTCGGGCGGGCCAGCCACGGTGCCAGCCACGCCGCGCCGAGGGCCAGGGTGAAAAACCACAGCAACGATGCACTCGCCGCGCCGACCACATAAGCGCCCGGCACCGATTGCTGCGCGCCCAGCGAGCCGATCAGCAATACCGTATCGAGATAAACGTGGGGGTTGAGCAAGGTCACCGCCAGCGCGCTGAGCATCACTGCGCGCAGCGAACGCACGCTCTGGTTTTCGCCTTGCTCAAGGCTCTGTTTCGAGCAGGCCCGGCGCAGTGCCTGGCTGCCGTACCAGATCAGAAACGTCGCACCGCCCCAACGGGCGATCGCCAGCAGGGTCGGGTTCTGCGCGAGGATCGTCGCCAGGCCGAACACCCCGGCCGCGACCAGAATTGCGTCACACACCACGCACAATGCCGCCACCGGCAAATGGTGTTCACGGCGCAGGCTTTGCGCCAAGACGAAAGCGTTCTGCGTGCCGATCGCCATGATCAGGCCGAACGCCACCAACAGGCCGTTTACGTAGCTTTGCCACATGGGAGAGATCCTTGAAAGAGAGTGCTTGCTGGCTATTCTCCGGTGTGACGCTGTATAAGAAAAACCAATAGTGCTGATCGCCCATTAGGAAAACTGATGTTCGACTATAAGTTGCTTTCCGCGCTCGCCGCTGTGGTCGAGCAGGCCGGATTCGATCGCGCCGCACAGGTGCTCGGCCTGTCGCAGTCGGCGATCTCCCAGCGCATCAAATTGCTTGAAGCGCGGGTCGGCCAGCCAGTGCTGGTGCGCGAAACACCGCCATCGCCGACCGAGATCGGCCGACGCTTGCTCAACCATGTGCAGCAGGTGCGTCTGCTCGAGCGCGACTTGCAATCAGTGGTGCCGGCGCTGGACGAAGAAGGCCTGCCCGATCGCCTGCGCATCGCCCTCAACGCCGACAGCCTCGCCACTTGGTGGGCCGAGGCCGTCGGCGATTTCTGCGCCGAGCAGCATTTGTTGCTCGACCTGATCGTCGAAGACCAGACCGTCGGTCTCAAGCGCATGCGTGCGGGTGAAGTGGCCGCATGCCTGTGTGCCAGCGAGCGGCCGGTGGCGGGAGCCCGCAGCGTGTTGCTCGGCGCCATGCGTTATCGGGCGCTGGCCAGTCCAGCCTTCCTTGCTCGGCATTTTCCCGAAGGCGTGCGCGCCGAACAGCTGCCGCGCACCCCGGCGCTGGTGTTCGGTCCGGACGATTTCCTTCAGCATCGCTATCTGGCGCTGTTGGGCGTCGACGGCGCGTTCGAGCACCATTTATGCCCGTCCTCCGAAGGCTTCATCCGCCTGACCGAAGCCGGTCTGGGCTGGGGCCTGGTGCCGGAACTGCAGGTGCACGAGCAATTGCAACGCGGGGTGCTGCGCGAATTGCTGCCAGATAAACCGATCGACGTGCCGCTGTACTGGCATCATTGGCGCAATGGCGGCCAGTTGCTCAATCTACTGACCGAACAACTGCTGCGCTCCTCAAAGCAATGGCTAGTGGCTTGAACGCAGCAACAAGCGTCAAGCTGCAAGCGGCAAGAATACGTACCGTTTCAACTTGCAGCTGAAAGCTCGAAGCTTGCAGCTGCTTCCCTGGAGTTTTTGATGAAGATTTTGGTTACCGGCGCCAGTGGCTTTATTGGCGGGCGCTTTGCGCGTTTCGCCCTGGAGCAGGGCCTTGAAGTGCGGGTCAACGGTCGCCGGGCCGAGAGCGTCGAACATCTGGTGCGCCGGGGCGCGGAGTTCGTGCCGGGCGATCTGACCGACGCCGATCTGGTGCGCGACCTGTGCAGCGATGTCGAGGCCGTGGTGCATTGCGCTGGTGCTGTCGGTGTGTGGGGGCGTTATCAGGACTTTCATCAGGGCAACGTCGAAGTCACCGAAAACGTTGTCGAAGCCTGCCTCAAGCAGCGGGTGCGGCGGCTGGTGCATCTGTCGTCGCCGTCGATCTATTTCGATGGCCGCGACCATCTCGGTCTGACCGAAGAGCAAGTGCCCAAACGCTTCAAGCATCCCTACGCCGCGACCAAATATCTGGCCGAGCAGAAAGTCTTCGGTGCCCAGGAATTCGGTCTGGAAACCATCGCCCTGCGCCCGCGTTTCGTCACCGGTGCCGGCGACATGAGCATCTTTCCGCGCCTGCTGAAGATGCAACGCAAGGGGCGGCTGGCGATCATCGGCGACGGCTTGAACAAGGTCGATTTCACCAGCGTGCAAAATCTCAACGAAGCCATGCTTAGCAGCTTGTTGGCGCAAGGTTCCGCGCTCGGCAAGGCCTACAACATCAGCAACGGTACGCCGGTGCCGCTGTGGGACGTGGTCAATTACGTGATGCGCCGGATGGACGTCGATCAGGTGCGCAAATATCGCTCCTACGGTCTCGCGTACAGCGTCGCGGCGCTCAACGAAGGCGCGTGCATGCTCTGGCCGGGACGCCCGGAGCCGACACTGTCGCGCCTGGGCATGCAGGTCATGAAGAAAAATTTCACCCTCGACATCAGCCGCGCCCGGCATTATCTCGACTACGATCCGAAAGTCAGCCTCTGGGCTGCCCTCGATGAGTTCTGTGCGTGGTGGAAAGCCCAGGACATCCGTTGAAACGATTCGGCCGGGCGGCAATGAACCGCCTTGCGGGTTGAGGGTCAATGCCTGCGGCTGCGGCGGTTATACTTCGCAGCATTTAGCCATCACCGCGTTTGCCAAAGGTTGCCTCAATGTCCATGCGAAACGATGCCCACGACGACGATTTCGATAACGTGCCAAGCCTGCGCGCTGACCCGTTCGACGACGATGACATCGCGCCCGGCCCCCGCACTTCCGTGCATTCGCGCACGGCGCCAGTGGTCAAGGTCAAGGCCGCCAGCACCGGGCCGCTGTGGGCGCTGGTCGGTGCGTTGTTTTTCGCCTTCATCGGTCTGGCCTGGTGGAGCTTCCAGCAGATCTCGCTGATGGAACAGCAACTGGTCGCCACCCAGGAAAGCTTCGCCCGCATCAGCGAAGAAGCGGCGGGGCGCCTGCAGGATATTTCCGGCAAGGTTGTCGCCAGCCAGAGCAACGTCAACAGTGACAGCGAAGCGCTGAAGCTGCAGATCAAACAACTCGAAGGCAAGCTGCTCGACCAGAGCAAGCAGCAGCAAGGCGTGGCCGGTCAGGCCAGCGAACTGGACAAGCGGCTGGCGCAAATGACCGCGCAGACCACCGAACAGCAGAACGCCAATACGCAGTTGCAGGCTCAGGTCAAAGCCTTGAGCGCCGAGCTGGCGACCATCAAGAGCACCCCGGCCGATACCAGCAAGGTCGATGCGCAGTTGAAAGCCTTCGACGCCCAGTTCAAAAGCCTTGGTGCCGATATCGCCGCGCTGAAGAAACAGGGCAACCCGAGCGCGGCGATCGATCGTCTGGAGCAGGACATCGTGGTGCTGAAAAGTCAGCAGGACAATCGCCCGGCAGCGCCGCAGGGTGGCGGCAATACCGCCGAGTTCGATGCGTTCCGCGCGCAGATGACCCGCAACCTCAACACTTTGCAGGCGCAGATCCAGAATCTCCAGCAGCAGATCAATTCCCGCCCGTAGCGACTGATCTGTTGCCCGGAGGGCTTTGTCCCCTCACCACAGGGGCCTGTAATCCCCTGCATCATTCTGAATACTCGTACATCAGCCCAAGCCGTCTACGCTCTTGAGACACCAAAAAGAACGAGGGATGCGCTATGGGGTTTTTGCATAAAGTGGCCTGGCTCGGCCTGATTCTGTTGGCCGGTTTCGGCCAGGCCAGCGCCGCCACCGCCGCCAAGGATGACAGTCAGGCGGCCATCGCCCTGCTGGAAAAAGCCTTGGCCTACTACCACGACAATGGCGACAAGGCCTTCGCCGCCTTCAGCCGCCAGGGTGAGTTCGTCGACAAGGATCGCTACGTGTTCGTCCTCGACACCAAAGGCGTCATGCTTGCCAGTGGCGGGCCGTCATCGGCGCTGATCGGCCGTGATGTCAGCGAAGTGCTCGGGCCGGATCTGCAGAAGGCGTTCAAGGATGCGCTGAAAGTGCCGGAAGGCAACGGCATCCAGCAGGCCGAATACCGCTGGCAGAATTGGGCCGACGGCAAGGTCGAGCGCAAGCATGTGTTTTATCAGCGCGTCGGGCAGCGCATTCTCGCGGTGGGTTACTACTTGCCACGGGCTTCGGCTGAGCAGGCCAAGGCCTTGCTGGACAAAGCCGCGACGGATCTGGGCAAGGACGAGAAGGGCACGCTGGTTGCGATCAACTCGCTCAAGGGCGGATATCTGCAGGATGACCTGTATGTCTTCGTGGTCGATCTGAACAACCAGCGTTATGTCGCCCACGGCACCAATCTGCGCTTGATCAACACTGATTTTGGCAAGGTCAAGGACCCGGAAGGCAAACCGGTGGGCGAGCCGATTCTGGCGCTGATCGGCAAGCAGGATGAAGGCGAATATGAATACCGCTGGAAAAACCCGGTAACCGGCAAGATCGAGGACAAGCATGCGTACCTGAAAAAGGTCGGGCATTTCCTCGTCGCGGTGGGCTACTACAGCCCTTGAGAGAACACCGTTCCCTTGTGGGAGCGAGCCTGCTCGCGAAGCGGTGTGTCATTCAGCTATGTGTCGGCTGACACCGCGCATTCGCGAGCAGGCTCGCTCCCACAGTGGTATTTGTTGCGGCAATTATTTCGCGCCGTGCTCCCGTCCGCGCAGCAGGTTGTTCGGCATGGCAATCGCCGCTGCCAGCCCCAGCAACGACACTGCCGTGCTGACCCAGAGCAAGTGGCGGAAGGTCACCAGCAGCTCCGCGCGCAAAGCGTTCTGCGCTTCACCGGGTGCGGCGTTCAGGCCATCGAGCAGGACGTTGCCCGAATGCCCTTCGCTGATCAGCGAACTGTTCGCCAGGTGGGCGAAACTGGAATGGTGCAGCAACGCCAGCAGCAGCGCCGACATCAAAGCCACGCCCACCGCGCCGCCCAGTGAGCGGAACAGGTTGGTGGTGCTGGTGGCGACGCCGATGTCGCGTTGTTCCACCGAGTTTTGCGTGCCGACCAGCGAGGTCGGGAACTGCATGCCGCCGGCGATGCCGCTGAGCAGCATGAACAGACCGCTGAGCAAGGTTGCTTGGGGCGGACTGAAGGCCATGCCGAGAATCGAGATCGGCATGAGGATCGCCCCGGTGAGAATCTGCGGTTTGTAGCGTCCGGTAATCGAGGTGCGGCGGCCGGCGAAATAGGCACCGATCGGCAAGCCCATCGCCAATGGCAGCAAGTGCAGCGCTGCGCTGTCGGCGCCAGCGCCGGTGACGCTTTGGAAACGCAATGGCATCAGCACGATCAGCGAGATGGCCTGGAAACTGGTGAAGAAGATCGTGCACCAGCACAGCAGCGCGCTGCGATTGGTGAACAAGTGCATCGGCAGCAATGGCTCACGTGCACGGCGTTCATGCCAGACGAACAGCGCCAGCACCACCACGGCGCAGGCGAACAGGCCGAGCACTTCGCCGCTGCGCCATGAATGACCCTGGCCGACTTCGGTGATGCCGAGCAGCAACGCCGTGAGACCAATGATCATCAGCACCGTGCCGAGGTAATCGATCACCGGTTTGCGCTGCGGAATCGGCAAGCCGCGCAGGTTGCGCCGTGCCACCCACCACGCGCCAAGCCCCAGCGGCAGGTTGATCAGAAACACCCAGCGCCACGACAGGTATTCGGTCATGTAGCCGCCGAGCACCGGGCCGGCGACGCTGGCCACGGCGTACATGCTGCTGAAGTAACCCTGATAGCGCCCGCGTTCACGTGGCGGGACGATGTCGCCGATGATCGCCTGACTCACCGAGATCATGCCGCCGGCGCCGATGCCCTGAAGGATCCGCGCCAGCACCAGTTGCTCCATGCTCTGCGCCATGCCGCAGAACAGCGAGGCGAGGGTGAACAGGCCCATGCCGAACAACATCAGTTTGCGCCGCCCGTACAGGTCGCCGAGTTTGCCGTAGATCGGCACCGCCACGGTCATCGCCACCATGTAACCGGAAATCACCCAGGCCAGCAGGCTGACGTCCTTGAATTGCGCGGAGATCGCCGGCATCGATACGGCGACGATGGTCTGGTCCAGCGCACCGAGGAAGATCGCCATCATCAAGGCGACCAGCACGCTGCGAATGGCCGGTTTGGGCGTTTCAGGTTGATTGAGAGTGGTCACGGGCGAGCCTGCGGGCATTGATGGACCCGCGCGGCCATCGCGCGCGGGTGGATGCTCGCAGTGTAAGTCGGTAGGAAGCTATTCGATAGCCTCGTACGGAAGCCCGACGTAATTTTCTGCAATGGTTTTTTGCCCGGCTTGCGAGCTGACAAAATAGTCCAGTTCCGAAGCGCAGATGCGCTGGCTGAATTCATCGTGCTCGTCGAAGCGATGCAGCATCGACGTCATCCACCAGGAAAACCGCTCGGCTTTCCACACCCGGCGCAGGCAGATTTCCGAGTATTTTTCCAGCAGATCAGTGCGGCCTTCGCGATACACCTTCAGCAGAATATTGAACAATGTGCTGACATCGCTGGCCGCCAGGTTCAAGCCCTTGGCGCCAGTGGGCGGGACGATGTGGGCGGCGTCGCCGACCAGGAACATCCGGCCGTATTGCATCGGTTCGACGACAAAACTGCGCAGCGGCGCGATGCTTTTTTCGATCGAAGGGCCGGTCACCAGTTTTTCCGCGAGGGCATCCGGCAGGCGTTTTTTCAGCTCATCCCAGAAACGCTGATCGCTCCAGTCATCGACGTTTTCATCCGCCGGGACTTGCAGGTAATAGCGGGTGCGGGTGGCCGAACGCATGCTGCACAAAGCGAAGCCACGCTCGTGGCGGGCATAGACCAATTCGTCGTGAACCGGCGGCGTGTCGGCGAGAATGCCCAGCCAGCCGAACGGGTAGACCCGTTCGAAGATCTTCAGGCAATCGGCCGGAATCGACTGCCGCGCGACGCCGTGGAAACCATCGCAACCGGCGATGTAATCGCAATCGACGCGCCAGCTTTCACCGTCCTTTTCGAAGGTGACGAAAGCTTCGTCGCTTTTCATGCCGTGGGGAACGACATTGCTCGCCTGATAAATTGTCGGCGCCCCCGCATCCCGACGAGCGGCCATCAGGTCGCGGGTGACCTCGGTCTGACCGTAGACCATTACTGTTTTGCCGCCGGTCAGAGCGTGCAGATCGATGTGCACCTGACGCCCGTCCAGCGCCAGATCGAAGCCGCCATGAACCAGACCTTCGGCATCCATTCGCTGACCGACGCCGGCCTGACGCAGCAGCTCTACCATGCCTTGTTCAAGCACGCCGGCACGGATGCGCCCAAGAATGTAATCAGGCGTCTGGCGTTCGAGGATCAGGGTTTCGATGCCAGCGTTGTGCAGCAACTGGCCGAGGAGCAGTCCGGAAGGACCGGCGCCGATAATGGCGACTTGGGTTTTCAGGGTTTTCATTGTTTTTATGACTCGCAAGCTTCACGCAGCAACAGCCGGTGAATGATTTTATGGATCGAGTGCTTGCATTTTTCCCTTGCGGGTCTGTCAATTGAAGGTGAAAACTGAGCCGATACCTGTACATTCTGCCAATCGGTGCGATTATCGCCCAAAAACCAGAGGCCTGGATTGAAGTATGAACAAGCCTGCCCTGCCTTCTATTCCGGTGTTCAAGCTCTACGGTGAAAGCCTGGACTGGCCGACCCCGGACTTGCTGCACTGTGAAACCATTTCCTCGCGCAGTCGCGAACATCAATGGGAAATCAAACCTCACCGCCACGCGGATCTGTGCCAGCTGCTGTTCGTTTTCAAAGGTCAGGCAGAGCTTGAAATCGAAGGCCAGCGCACGCAACTCGAGACGCCAGCGATTCAGGTGCTGCCACCGTTATCGGTGCACGGGTTTCGTTTTTCCGAGGATGTTGAAGGCTTCATCGTCACCTTGGCCACACCGCTGATCAATCATTTGCAGGCGCAATTGGGTGATTCGGTACACGCCTTGGCTCGGGCGGAAAACTACCCGGCGGGCAAGGATGGCGATTATCTCAACAGCCTGTTTTCAGCCTTGCAGGCCGAGTACAACGGCCATCAACCGGCGCGGGAAATGCTCATGCATTCGCTGGTCAGTGTGATCATGGTCTGGGTCAGCCGTCAGGCGATCGTCCGCCACAAGGCCAGCCAACGGCCGCAACGCCAGCGCGAATACCTCAACGGTTTCATTCAGTTGGTGGAAGAGACTTACCGCCAGCACGTCAAGGTCGAAGACCTCGCCCATCGCCTGGGCATCTCCGTGTCGCATCTCAACGGCACCTGCCGTGAACTGGCCGGGCAACCGGCGTTGCAGATCATGCACGAGCGTCAGTTGCTGGAAGCCAAGCGCCTGCTGACCTACACCAGCATGACGATTTACGAGATGTCGGAGCTGTTGGGGTTTTCCGATCCGACCAACTTCACGCGCCTGTTCCGTCGCCGGGTGGGGATTTCGCCAAAGGCATTCCGCGACCGCTTGAAGGCCGAGCAACAATCCTGATGAGCCCTGTGGGAGCGAGCCTGCTCGCGAATACGGTCTTTCATTCAGCAACTAGGCTGGCTGACACAGCGCATTCGCGAGCAGGCTCGCTCCCACAGCAGTTGCATTCCAGCGCAGGTCTATCAGCGCAATGCGTTCAGCGTGGCATTGTGCGGAATACACCGCTCATAGTTGCAGCTCGCATACTCACGCGGCAGCTGGCGCAACTGCTCGACCCGCCAGGCAGCGGTGCCGTACAGCGCCAGCGTGGCGGCGCAGGTGATGAAGATGGCGGCGTATCTTTTGTTTTGATGTTCATGGTGTTCGACCTCTGAACGTCTACCTTGCGGTATTACTTTGAGCATAGGTCAGCGGCGCGCACTTGCCAGCGAGTGCGCTTGAGGATTTAGCCGGCCATTCAGCGAATTGATGCCTATGTGGGAGCGAGCCTGCTCGCGAAGGCGGTGGTCCAAGCGACATCAATGTTGAATGTACTGGCCTCTTCGCGAGCAGGCTCGCTCCCACAAGGGATCGGGTTTACAGGCCGGCATCCCAGTGCCGGGGCCTCGGGAAAGCGCTGCACAAGAAAGTCGAGCATGCTGCGCAATGCCGCCGGCATGTGTTTGCGTGAGGCGTACACCGCGTAGATATTCATCTGGCGCGGTTCTGCGTGTGGCAGCAAACGCAGCAGTTCGCCGCTGTGAATATGCACGCCAGCCTGGTAGCTCGGCAGCATCGCCACGCCCGCGCCGGCCAGGGTTGCGCGCAGGAGGGTGCTGGCCTCGTTGGCGCTGATATTGCCCTGCACCGGCACCGAAACCGGTTCGCCATCCTCCTCGAAATGCCACAGGCTCTTGCCGAAATAGGAATGAGTCAGGCAGTTGTGTCGGCTCAGTTCCTCCACCCGCAACGGCGCCGGATGCTCAAGCAGATACGCCGGTGCTGCGCAGACCACCGAGCGGCACACGGTCAGGCGCCGGGCGATCAGATTCGGATCAAGATCGTTGCTGGTGCGAATCGCCAGATCGATGCGCTCATCGACCAGATTCACCGTACGGTCGAGCATCTGCAGATCGATGCTCACGCCTGGGTAAAGCTTGACGTATGCCGCCATCGCATCGGCCAGTTGCGCCTGGCCAAACGAGGTGCTGACGCTGATCCGCAGCAATCCGCGCGGCGCGTCATGGGGTTCGCTGACGGCGGCCTGCATGTCGTGCGACAGGTCGATCATCTGCCGGCAGCGCGGGAGGATTTCGCTGCCGGCGGCGGTCAGGCTCAATTTGCGCGTGGTGCGGTGCATCAGCCGCGCGCCGACCCAGTCTTCCAGCTCCGCCAGATAGCGCGACACCACCGGCCGCGACAGGTCGAGGTGGTCGGCCGCCGCCGACTGGCTGCCCAGGTCCACGACCGTGACGAATACCCGCATTGCTTGAAGCCGATCCATGATTTGCCCGCTTTCAGAAACAAACTATGTCCAAGCATCGCATTTTTTGTGCTGAGTCTGGCAACTAAGCTCTGTTGCATCGCCAGACTGGCATTCGCAATCCGGAGCAACACATGATCGGCTTCACCCCCTTCAAACGCGTTCTGCTCGCCGCAGCATTTTTCGGCTTTGCCGCCCATGCATCCGCCGCCGAGCTGAGCCTCGATGTCTACAACCCGGGCACCCAGGCGATTTTCCCGGTCAGCTCGGTGCTGGTCAGCGGTGAGAAAGAAGCGATTCTGGTCGACGCGCAATTCGGCAAATCCCAGGCTGAGCAGGTCGTGGAAAAGATCCGCGCCAGCGGCAAGCAATTGACCACCATCTACATCAGCCATGGCGACCCGGATTACTACTTTGGCCTCGACACCCTGACCAAGGCATTCCCGCAGGCGAAAGTGCTGGCTTCGCAGCCGACTGTCGATCACATCAAGCACACCGTCGACGGCAAACTGGCCTACTGGGGGCCGAAAATGGGCGCCGACGTGCCGGCGAAAACCATCGTCCCGGACGTGCTCAAGGGCGACAGCCTGACCCTCGAAGGCAAGCAATTGCAGGTGATCGGCCTCGACGGCAAGCAACCGGATCGCAGCTTCGTATGGATCCCGTCGCTCAAAGCAGTGGTCGGTGGCGTAGTGGTCGCCGAGAACATTCATGTGTGGATGGCTGACACCCAGACCGCGCAATCCCACGCCGATTGGCTGCACACCCTGCACACCATCGAAAGCCTGAAACCGCAAACCGTGGTGCCCGGTCATTACCTGGGTGACAGCAGCCGCTCGCTGGCCAGCGTGAAATTCACCGCCGATTACATCAAGGCCTTCGATGCCGAAACCGCCAAGGCCAAAGACTCCGCTGCACTGATCGCGGCGATGAAAAAACGCTACCCGCAGCTGGGCGAGGAAAGCTCGCTGGAGCTCAGCGCGAAAGTCGCCAAGGGCGAGATGCAGTGGTAAGCCGAACCTGAACACGCAGCATTTTCAAGCCAACTGGAGAATGTCATGAGCAAGATCGCAATCATTGGCGCCACCGGCCGTGCCGGTAGCCAATTGCTGGAAGAAGCCCTGCGTCGCGGCCACAGCGTCACCGCCATTGCCCGCGATACCTCGAAGATCGGCAGCCGTGCCGGTGTCGTCAGCAAGAGCCTCGACGTACTGGATTCGGCAGCGTTGCAAGCGGCGGTGGCCGGTCACGACGCAGTGATCAGCGCAGCGCATTTCGCCTCCGTCCCGGCCTCGGCGATTGTCGGACCGGTGAAGCAGACGGGCGTGAAGCGCTTGCTGGTGGTCGGCGGCGCCGGTTCGCTGTTGCTGCCGGATGACACGCGGGTGATCGACAGTGCCGGTTTCCCGGCCGAATACAAAGCCGAGGCGAGCGCAGGTGCTGAGTTTCTTGATGCGTTGCGTCACGAGCAGGAACTGGACTGGACCTTTTTGTCGCCGTCGGCGGAGTTCGTCGAGGGTGAGCGCAGTGGCACATTCCGCGTCGGCAAGGATCATCTGTTGGTCAGTGCCGAAGGACGCAGCTGGATCACATTTGCCGATTACGCGATTGCGCTGATTGACGAAGTGGAAACGCCGAAGCATTCGCGGCAGCGTTATACCGTCGGGTATTGAGTCAAGCCTTTTCCCCTCACCCCAGCCCTCTCCCGGGGGAGAGGGGAGCCGACCGAGTTGTCTTGGGTCACGCATTGACCTGAACGGCCGTGTCGATTATGGATTCGGCGGGGCTGTGTCAGGTCGATGAATTTCTTGAGTATCCCCAATCAGTTCCCTCTCCCTGGGGAGAGGGCTAGGGTGAGGGGAGAGGCTTCAGCGCAAATGAGCCTGCTCAACCAGCCAGAGCATCAGTTCCTCAAGTTGCGGCGAGGGTTCGGCTCCAGCAGGCACCACCACGTAATACGCCAACCCCGTCTTCACCTTCAACGCAAACGGCATCACCAGTCGTCCAGCGTTCAGATCATCACCAATCAGCGACCAGTCCCCGATCGCCACCCCCGTGCCGTGCGAGGCCATCGACATCGCCTGATCCAGCGTTTCGAAATGCTGCCCGCTGCCAAGGTTGCCCAATCGCAATCCCGCTGCATCGAGCCACACCGACCAGTCCTGAATGTCGTGGGTCGGGTGCAATAACAGATGCTCCTGCAAATCCTGCGGTGAATTCAGCGCCGGCGAACCTTTGAGCAGTTGCGGTGAGCAGACCGGTGTCAGTTGCTCGTCGAACAGATGCAGTGCGCCTGGCGAATTGTCCGGCGGCGGACCGTAGATCACGGCGGCGTCGAATTGCTCGCGCTGGAAATCCACACCGTGTTGCAGCGAGGCCGTCAATTTCACCGGCACGTCCGGGCGTTCCTTCTGCCATTGCAGCAGGCGCGGCAGCAGCCAGCGCATCACGCAGCTTGGGGCCTTGAGTTGCAACGTCTGGTGTTTGAGCCCGATCTGCTCGGTCGCTTCACTGATCAGCCCGAAAACCTTCTCCACTTGTGGCAGCCATTCGCGGCCTTCGGCCGTCAGCGCCAGACCTCGGGCCAGACGGATGAACAGCGGATAACCGAGCTGTTCTTCCAGCCCGGCGATCTGCCGGCTCACCGCGCCCTGAGTGATGTGCAACTGCTCGGCGGCGCGAGTGAAATTGCAGCATTGCGCGGTGATCCAGAACGTATGCAGAGCGGGCAGGGGTGGCAGGCGTTTCATGGCGATCCGAGGTATGACGTGGGGACATGGCTAGTATGACTTTTAATCGATTGTTGCTGCCAGTTGCGCACCGTTCCAATGGGCACTCCACGGACCCTGTGGGAGCGAGCCTGCTCGCGAAGACGGTTCAAGGTTCGACACGGATGTTGGCTGGACCGCTTATTCGCGAGCAGGCTCGCTCCCACAGGGAGTGTTCAGTGAATGAAAGGGCAATCAACATGGCAACGTGCGGCGAAGTACTGGTCAGGCTGTTGGAAAATTACGGGGTCGAGCAGGTGTTCGGCATTCCCGGTGTGCACACCGTCGAGCTGTACCGAGGCCTCGCGCGTTCAAGCATCAACCACGTCACGCCTCGCCACGAACAGGGCGCCGGGTTCATGGCTGACGGCTACGCGCGTACCAGCGGTAAACCCGGTGTGTGTTTCATCATCACCGGCCCAGGCATGACCAATATCACCACGGCCATGGGCCAGGCTTACGCCGATTCGATTCCGATGCTGGTGATCTCCAGCGTGCAGTCGCGCAGTCAGTTGGGCGGTGGGCGCGGCAAGTTGCATGAGCTGCCGAACCAGAGCGCACTGGTCGGCGGCGTCGCAGCGTTCTCGCACACGCTGATGTCCGCTGCCGAATTGCCGGTGGTGCTGGCCCGTGCGTTTGCCTTGTTTCAGGCCGGACGACCACGACCGGTGCATATCGAAATTCCGTTGGACGTGCTGGTGGAAGACGCCGATGAGTTGCTCGCCAGCCTGCCGGTGAATATCGATCGCGCCGGCGCCGCACCGGCTGCCGTGAGCCGCATGAGCGAAATGCTGGCCAGCGCGCAACGTCCACTGATTCTCGCTGGCGGCGGTGCCATCGACGCGGCGCCGGAGCTGACGCGACTCGCCGAACTGCTCGACGCTCCAGTGGCGCTGACCATCAACGCCAAAGGCATGCTGCCGACCAGCCATCCGTTGTTGATCGGTTCGACGCAAAGCCTGGTCGCCACGCGCGCACTGGTCGCTGAAGCCGACGTGGTGCTGGCGATCGGCACCGAGCTGGCCGAGACCGATTACGACGTCACTTTTGCCGGCGGCTTCGAGATTCCTCGGCAAGCTGCTGCGCATCGACATTGATGCCGATCAGACCGTGCGCAACTACCCGCCGCACGTCGCGCTGGTCGCTGATTCGCGCAATGCCGCACAAGCCTTGCTCAGCACGCTGACGCAAAAGCCGCTGGCCGAGCGTCGTAATGATTGGGGCCAGGTTCGCGCCGCGCGTCTGCGTGATGAATTGGCGGCGAGCTGGGATGCGCCGACGCTGGCGCAGACGCGTTTCCTCGAAACCGTGCTGCACGAACTGCCTGATGCGGTGTTCGTCGGCGACTCCACGCAACCGGTGTACACCGGCAACCTCACTTTCAACCCCGAGCGTCCGCGTCGCTGGTTCAACGCATCCACCGGTTACGGCACCCTCGGCTATGCGTTGCCGGCGGCGATCGGTGCGTGGCTCGGTGGGCAACTCGATAGCGGCGCGCGCCCGCCGGTGGTGTGCCTGATCGGTGACGGCGGCTTGCAATTCACCCTGCCGGAACTGGCCAGCGCCGTTGAAGCACGGGTGCCGGTGATCGTGCTGCTGTGGAATAACCAGGGTTACGAGGAGATCAAAAAGTACATGGTCAACCGCGCCATCGAACCGGTTGGCGTGGACATCTACACCCCGGACTTCGTCGCCGTGGCCAAGGGCCTCGGTTGCGCCGCGCAAGCCATCAGCAGCATCGACGAATTGCGCGCAGCGCTGCGCGAGGCGACGGACCGGCAAGGCCCGACGCTGATTGAAATCGACCAGAACCAGTGGATGCAGGCGGTGGCCCAATGATCAGCTTTCCAACCACACTCGACGGCCTCTACATCAATGGCCAATGGTCGTCAGGCCGCGAACATCTGCGGGTGATCAATCCCGCTACCGAAGCGCTGCTGACCACCGTCAATGGCGGCGACGAACAGGCCGTCGACCAGGCGATCAGCGCGGCGACCGAGGCGTTCAAACACTGGTCGACAACCACCGGCGCCGAACGCGCTGCGATCCTGCGCAACATTGCCAACGGCGTGCGCAACGGTCGCGATCACTTGATGAACCTGCAGTCGAGCAACAACGGTAAACCGCAGTTCGAAGCGGCCATCGATGTCGATGACGTGATCGCCACGTTCGACTATTACGCCGAACTCGCCGAAGGCCTCGACGCCGGTCAGGACAGCAACGTGCCGTTGCCCAGCGATGATTTCAGTGCGCGCCTGCGGCGCGAGCCGTGCGGCGTGGTCGGGCTGATCGTGCCGTGGAATTTCCCCATGGTCACCACCGCTTGGAAGCTCGCCCCGGCGCTCGCCGCCGGTTGCTGCGTGGTGCTGAAACCTTCTGAAGTGACGCCGTTGCCGGAGCTGGAACTGGCCGCGATCATCGCTGCATCCGGTTTGCCCGACGGCGTGTTCAATCTGGTCTGCGGCACTGGTCTGGCGGTGGGCGCGCCGTTGTCGGCCGATCCACGCATCGCCAAGATTTCCTTCACTGGCAGCAATGCGGTTGGCGTGCAGGTAATGCAACGCGCTGCTGAAACCGTGAAGGGTGTGAGTCTGGAGCTGGGTGGCAAATCATCGTTGCTGGTGCTGGCGGATGCCGATCTGCAGCTGGCGGTGGAACTGGCTTGTGGTGGGGCGTTCTTCAACGCCGGGCAAATGTGCTCGGCCACCAGTCGGGTGCTGGTTGCCGAGGAATTGATGGACGAATTTCTTCAGCGTCTGCAAAAGCGCGCAGAGGCGATTCGAGTCGCTGATCCGTTTGATGCGGATGTGGAGATGGGCGCGCTGGTCAATCAGGCGCAGTACCAACGGGTGCTTGGGCATATTGATCGCGGCCTGAGTGCGGGCGCGCGTTTGCTTTCTGGCGGCAATCGTCCGGCGCATTTGCCGCGCGGTTATTTCCTGCAACCGACGGTGTTCACCGACGTGTCGCTGGACAGCGCCTTATGGCGTGAAGAGATTTTCGGCCCGGTGGTGTGTGTGCGCGGTTTTGCCAGTGAGGCCGAAGCGATTGCCTTGGCCAACGACACGCAGTTCGGCCTGGTCGCGAGCGTAGTGACACGCGATGCCACCGCAGCAGATCGCGTGGCCAATGCGTTGCAGGCAGGGCTGGTGTGGATCAATGCTCCGCAGGTGATCTTCCCGCAGGCGGCATGGGGTGGGTACAAGCAGAGCAGCGTCGGCCGCGAACTGGGGCATTGGGGGTTGGCGGCGTTTTTGGAGATCAAGCACGTCGTGCGAGCGGTGTAGAAGCCTGCCCTCACCCCAGCCCTCTCCCGGGGGGAGAGGGAGCTGACCGAGGTGTCTTGCGTTCTCCGTCGACCTGAAAAACCGAGTCGATTATGGATTTGAAGGTCATCAATCCAACGGCGGGTTGGCCTGGCTTGGCTGATTCCGGATTCAGCACCGATATCGCAAGTCGATGAACCTCTCCAATATCCCACAATCGGTTCCCTCTCCCTCTGGGGAGAGGGAGCTGACCGAGGTGTCTTGCGTTCTCCGTCGACCTGAAAAACCGAGTCGATTATGGATTTGAAGGTCATCAACCCAACGCCGGGTTGGCCTGGCTTGGCTGATTCCGGATTCAGCACCGATATCGCAAGTCGCTGAACCTCTCCAATATCCCCCAATCGGTTCCCTCTCCCTCTGGGAGAGGGCTAGGGTGAGGGGCTTCTATGGAGTTACACCGACAGCCGCAACCGCGCCAGGTCCCGCAACGGTGGCGCACCAAACAGTCGGCTGTACTCACGGCTGAACTGCGACGGACTTTCATAGCCCACCCGATACCCCGCCGCCGACGCTTCCAGCCCTTCGGTCAACATCAGCCGACGCGCCTCTTGCAGGCGCAACTGTTTTTGATACTGCAACGGACTCATCGCAGTCATCGCCTTGAAGCGATGATGCAACGTCGACACGCTGAGGTTCACTTCCCGCGCCAGATCATCGATGCGCAGTGGTTGCTCGAAATTGCCGTTGAGCCATTTGATGGCCTGGCTGATGCGATGGCTCTGACTGTTGGCAATCGCAATCTCATACAGACGATGGCCCTGTGGGCTGCGCAGCAGGCGATAGAGAATCTCCCGGCGAATCAGCGGCGCGAGCATGGCGATGTCTTTCGGCGCGTCGAGCAGCCGGGCCAGCCGCAGCACTGCGTCGAGCATGGCGCTGTCGATTTTTTCCACGTACAGACCGCGTCCGGTCGGCCGCGTCGGTACGCCCATCGGGCCGGCGTCGGCGATCAGCGCGGTGATTTCGGTCGGATCGATGTCGAGGCGCACGGCGAGGATCGGTTCTTCCGGCGAGACATTGACCACGCGCCCGCTGAGCGGCATCGAAACCGACACCACCAGATAATTCAGCGGGTCGTAGTTGAAGAACTCGTCGGCCAGGCGGACCTCTTTGCGCCCCTGCGCCATGATGCACAGCGCCGGCTGCGCGAGCACCGGGGCAAAGTCATGGGACTGGGTGTGACGCGACATCACCAGTGAGCCGATGGCGGTCTGGTAGCTGCCATCGTCGCTGGTGTTGCGGCGGATGATCGCGGCCAGCTCCGCGCGCTGCTTTTCCATGTCGGCGCTGGGTTCGGCTTGAAAACGATCGAATGACGTCATGCACGGCATCCTCGGCAAGTGAGGGGGAATGCAGCAGAGCATATGTTTGTGCAAGCGGCGGCGGTAGACACATTCTGCCAAATGCTTGCCTGATTCTGCCCGCAGGTGCGCACATGCCTCCCGCCATACGATTCCGTAGGAGCTGCCGAAGGCTGCGATCCGTTGATCTTCGAGGCAAAAGCCAAAGATCGCAGCCTTCGGCAGCTCCTACACAAAACGCGTATGACAGACGTGTTGCGCGGGTTTACAGGTTGTTACAGGTCGTCTGCGCAGTCTCGCAGGATTGTGCAACGCGAAGGCAGGAATCGACTAACGGCGCAGCCGCCCCGGCCCTTAATCTTTGCTTCAGTCGCAGCCCGTCCCCCGGCTGTCACGCGATTTCATGGAGGGTTGATCATGTCCAAGCAAATGCCTGTCAGTCATATGGCCTTCGTTCGTGCCCAGGCCGGGCGTTCGGCGGAACTCGGTGTGCGCCTGAGCGCATTGATCGAAGTCTCGCGCGCGGCGCCCGGCTGCCTGAGTTTTTCCTTGCAACAATCGCAGTGCGACGCCGACCTCTGGCTGGTCAGCGGCTACTGGAGCAGTCAGCAAGTGATGACGGCGTATTTCAACAGTCCGTCGATGGAAGTCTTCGCCGAGCTGGTCCAGGACCTGGTGGTCAACAGTCTCGACTTCCACACGTTCAGGGACGTTTCCGCCGCGCAGGCCCTCGGTCAATGCGCTGCGCCGATACACAAACTCGCCGGTTGAGGGTTTAATGTCCGGCTTATTTGATTGAGCCAGGATCCGCGACATGGCACGTAAAGAGTTTGAACGCTTCGAAGCAGTCTCCGCAGTCGTCCCCGTCGAGCTGGGCGGCAACAAGGGTTATTACGCGGCGATCGCGGTCAAGGCCCTGGTCGATGGCGGCGCCCCACGCTTTCACAAATTGCTCAATGAGCAGGTGTTCCCCGGCGCCATTGCTGCCGATGATGCAGCCATCAACGAACTGGACAAGCTCAAGGGCGTCACTGATGACGCCGAGCTGATCTGGTAATTACTTCTGCGCCCCCGGGCGCCACATCTTGAACAGCGCCTCAGGCCCCAGCTGGAAATAATCCGCCGGCCCGCCGCCGCGCAGAATCGGTTGTGCGGCGGCGGTGTCGTAGATGCCATCCTTCAGCAGCCATTTGGCGATGTGCACCGCGACCACCTCGCCGAGGATCAGCCAACTCGGCACCGTTTCGCCATCGGCGCGTTGCAGCTGGACGATCTGCGTGACCTTGCACTCGAAGGACACTGGACTCTCGGCGACCCGTGGGACCGAAATCACCTTTGACGCCACGGTGGTCAGCCCCGCCAGTTCAAACTCGTTGACCTCGGGCGCGACCATCGCGCAGCTCTGGTTCATCTGCTCGGCCAACGGGCGGGTGGCGAGGTTCCAGACGAACTCACCGGTCTGCTCGATGTTGTTCAGACTGTCTTTGCGCCCGACACTGGAAAAACCAATGATCGGCGGCACGTAGTTGAAGGCGTTGAAGAAACTGTACGGCGCGAGATTGAGTCGGCCTTCGGCATCCTGCGAGGAAATCCAGCCGATGGGGCGCGGGCCGACGATGGCGTTGAACGGATCGTGAGGCAGGCCGTGGCCGTTGGCGGGTTCGTAGAAGTGGATGTCATCGGGCATGGGGAGCGGATTCCTGAGCTGCATTCGGATGCAGCCATAGTGCAAGGACCCAGCGCATATTTCCAGCCGGACGCGAGACCCCGTAGGGTTCGTGGCAGGACACAGATTTTGTGGCCTGCCAGCGAAGTAGCCCTATCAGTCAGTCACGATCCGCGAGTGCTTCTGGGTGTCTTTCATGGTGATGTACACCAGCAGCGACACGGCAATGCACGCGGTGACGTACCAGTAGTAACCGGTTTCCATGCCGATGCTTTTGAACCACAGCGCGATGTATTCGGCAGTGCCGCCGAAGATCGACACGGTCAGTGCGTACGGCAGGCCGACGCCCAGGGCGCGGATTTCGGTCGGGAACAATTCGGCTTTGACCACCGCGTTGATCGAGGTGTAGCCGCTGACGATGATCAACGCCGCCATGATCAGGAAGAACGCGCCCCACCAGGTCTGGATGGTGTGCAGGGTCATCAGGATCGGCACGGTGAAAATCGTACCGAGCACGCCGAACGCGATCAGGATCGGGCGACGACCGATCTTGTCCGACAGGCCGCCGATGATCGGTTGCAGGCACATGAACAGGAACAGCGTGGCGGCGGAAATGGTGGTCGAGTCGGAGATGCTCATGCCGACCGTGTTCACCAGGTATTTCTGCATGTAGGTGGTGTAGGTGTAGAACGCCAGGGTGCCGCCCATGGTCAGGCCGACCACGGTCAACAGCTCTTTCGGGTGGCGCATCAAGGTGCGCATGGCGCTTTCCTTGGATTTCTCTTTTGGTGAACGACTCGGTTTCTTCCATGCCGCGACGCAGGTACAGCGCCACGACCGCACACAGCGCACCGATGGCGAACGGGATACGCCAGCCCCACGCGTAGAGCTGTTCGGTGGTCAGCATGTTTTGCAGCACGATCAATACGCCGAGGGCGATGAGCTGCCCGGAGATCAGGGTCACGTACTGGAAGCTGGAGAAGAAGCCGCGACGTTCTTTGGTCGCCATCTCGGACAGATAAGTCGCCGAGGTGCCGTACTCGCCGCCGACCGACAGGCCTTGCAGCAGGCGGGCGAACACCAGCAGGATCGGCGCGCCGATGCCGATGGTTTCATAATTCGGGCTCAGGGCGATCAGCAGCGAGCCGAAGCACATCAGGTACACCGAGGCCATCAGCGCTTTCTTGCGCCCGACCTTGTCGGCGTACATGCCCATCAGCCAGCCACCGATCGGACGCATCAAGAAGCCCACGGCGAAGATCGCAGCGGTGTTCATCAGTTGCGCGGTGGTGGAACCGGCGGGGAAAAAGGTTTTCGCGAAGTACAGGGAGAAGGCGGCATACACATACCAGTCGTACCACTCGACCATGTTGCCGACAGAGCCGCTGAAGATCGATTTGATCCGGCTGGCGGTGGTTCTCGGTTTGGCCGGCACGGCAGCCGACCCAAGGGGCAGGGCGTTGGAGTTATCCATTGAAGGATCCTTCGTTTAATTGTTTTTGTGGAGCGCGTCGGAACGCAGCCTGCCAGGGCTATAGCAGGAGGTGTGCCAAGGGGTGAGGGGCCGGTTTAGAGGGGGGTAGCGGGGAGGAGTGAGCGGATTTGTGCCGACTGATTGGGCTGAGTGAGCGGATTTCCGCTTACCGCGTGAAGATCAAAAGCCCCTCACCCTAGCCCTCTCCCCAGAGGGAGAGGGGACTGACCGAGGTGTTCTGGTGGGTTACATCGACCTGCAACATCGAGTCGAATACAGATTCGGGAAAGCATGGAGATCGGCTCCCTCCCCCCTCGCCCCCCCGGGGAGAGGGGCTGGGGTGAGGGGGATGGATTTCAGCTACACCACAAATCTCTGCCTCACTCCGCCAGAAACATCTCCCGACTCAACCCATGCCGCTGCATCTTTTCATTGAACGTGCGGCGCGGCAGTTGCAGTTCTTCGAGCACGGCTTTCACATCACCCTTGTGCCGGGTCAACGCCGCGCGCAGACATTGTGCTTCGAAGGCTTCCTGCTGCGCCGCCAGGGATTGCCCCGGATCGATTCCGGCGACCGGTTCATCCAGCCCCAATACCTGACGTTCCGCGACGTTGGCCAGTTCGCGCACATTGCCCGGCCAGTCATGGCTGAGCAGATGGCTCAACTGCGCGCCTGTCAGCGGCGGAAATGTTCTGCCCAGCCGTTGGGCCGCATTGTGGGCGAAGGTTTCAAACAGCAACGGAATGTCTTCGCGGCGATCGCGCAGCGGCGGCAGGCGCAGTTCGGCGACGTTGAGGCGATAAGCCAGGTCCTCACGAAAACGTCCGGCGCGGGCTTCGTCGAGCAGGTCCGGTTTGGTCGCCGCGACGATACGCAAATCAACGCGAATGCTCTGGTTCGACCCCAGCCGCTCAAGCTTTTGCTCCTGCAAGACCCGCAACAATTTCACCTGCTGGGCCAGCGGCATGCTTTCGATCTCATCGAGAAACAGCGTGCCGCCATCGGCATATTCCAGCTTGCCGATGCGTTTGCCCGAGGCGCCGGTAAACGCGCCGCTTTCATGGCCGAACAGTTCGGCCTCGAACAGTTGCTCCGGGATCGCCGCGCAGTTCAGCGCCACGAAAGGTTTGCCGGCGCGCGGGCCGAAATCATGCAGGCAACGTGCGACCAGTTCCTTGCCGCTGCCGGTTTCGCCCCGGATCAGCACATTGACCGGCAACGTCGCCAGATCCAGCACTTGCCGACGCAATGTCTGCAAACCTCGGGACACGCCGAGCAATGTTGCATCGAGCTTTGCGCGGTTGTCGGCCAGTTCGTGCAGGGCGCGGTTTTCCAGGACCAGGCGGCGTTTGTCCAGCGCCCGGCGCAGGCTGCCGAGCAGGGTTTCCGGGCTGAACGGTTTTTCCAGAAAGTCGTAGGCGCCGTCGCGCATGGCTTCGACCGCCATCGGCACGTCGCCATGGCCGGTGAGCAGAATCACCGGCAGATCGCTGTCGCGCTTTTGCACTTCGGCGAGCAATTGCAAACCGTCCATGCCGGGCATGCGCACGTCGCTGAGGATCACCCCGGCAAAATGTTCCGGGAGCGCGGCGAGGCATTCTTCGGCACGGCTGAACAATTGCACCTGAAACCCCGACAGGCTCAGCCACTGTTCAACGGCGTCGCGAATGCTGCTTTCATCGTCGACCACCATCACCGAATTGAGCATCAGATATGTGCCTCCAGATCGATTGGCAGGGTCAGGCTGAACACCGCGCCGTGGTCGCCATTCTCGACGCTCAGGCGTCCGCCGGATTCATGCACGATGGCGAAGGATACTGCCAGCCCCAGGCCCAGACCGTCACCCACCGGTTTGGTGGTAAAGAACGGATCGAACACCTGGCCGACATGTTCCTCGGCAATGCCGCCGCCGTTGTCGCTGACGCTCAGCCGCCACAATTGTTCATCAGCCTCCAGACGGATTTCCAGACGCTTGCAGGCTTTACCCTGCATCGCATCCAGCGCGTTGCGCAGCAAATTGATCAACACCTGTTCCAGACGAATCGCATCACCGCGTACCCACGCCGGGCGGGTCAGATGCAGGACCAGACTGACCTGTTCGTCACGCAGTCGCGCATCGAGCAGTTGCAGCGATTGATCGACCACCGTCGCCAGATCCAGACGTTCGCGCAAGCCGCTCGGGCTTTTGCGGGCGAAGGTCTTGAGGTGGCCGGTGAGGGCGGCCATGCGGGTGAGCATGTCGTCCACCGGTTTCAGCGCCTTGTAGGCGTCATCGACGCGGCCATGTTCGAGCAGCAGGCGCAGAGTTGCCAGTTGCATGCGCTGGGCGGTCAGCGGTTGATTGATTTCGTGAGCCAGCGCCGCAGACATCTGCCCCAGCGCGGCGAGTTTGGCCGACTGCACCAGACCTTCCTGCGCGGTGCGCAAGTCGCGGGTGCGCTCCTCGACCAAGCGCTCAAGCTCTTCACGATTGCGCTGACGGACCTTGGCCAGCCGCCAGCGCTGATTGAGGAACAGCAACAGGAACACCAGCGCCAGCCACACGCCAGCGGCGGCCAGCGCGGCGTTGCGCAAATCCTCGAAGGCCACTTGCGGACGACGCAGCAGGTGCAGGGTCCAGCCCTCGGTCGTCAGCGGCAGTGATTCCCACAGATAGTCCGCCGTGCCTTGTGGACCTTCGACCCGGCGCAGATCGCTGTTGTCATCGAAGCGCCGCAGCGGCAAATGGGTCAGCGGCAGCAGCGATTGCTTGTCGTACTGGCGGGTGGTTTTGATCTCGGCCAGATCATCAGCGCTCAACGGCCGCAAGGCGCGATAACGCCAGCCCGGCTGATTGGCGATAAAGATGATCCCGCGTGCATCGCTGACCAGCAGCGTGTCGCTGCCTTGGCTCCATTCGCGCTCCAGTTCGGGAAACTCCAGCTTGACCACCATCGCGCCGAGAAACTCGTCGCTGTCGCCAAGTACGGCGCTGGAAAGGAAATACCCGGGAATGCCGCTGGTCACGCCTACCGCGTAAAAACGCCCGGTGCCTTGGGTGCGGGTCTGGCTGAAATAGGGGCGGAAGCCGTAATTGTGGCCAACGTAACTGCTGGGCAAGCGCCAGTTGCTGGCGGCCACGGCCAGGCCGGTGCGATCGAGCAGTTCAAGGGTCGAGGATTGCGCGGCGCCGTTGATCTTTTCCAGCTTCACATTCAATGCCGCTTGCTGCGCAGCATCGACCGGGCCGGCCAGGGCCGAACGCAATTGCGGATCCAGCGCCAGCACGGCGGGCAGGGCGCGATAGCGGTCGATCAGGGTGTGCAAGGAGTTGGCGTACAACCCCAGTTGCTGATTGGCGCGGGCGGCGTCTTCTTCCAGCGCCTGACGTTCCGCGTGGCGCATCGCGAGCGTCGCGGCAATGACCGTGCCGGCGATGATCAGCAGGGAATACAACGACAGACGCAGGGTACGGGAAGTCGGCAGCATGCTGGATGAAAGGTCGGCAGGACGGGCGGGCACGATAGCATGGGCCGAGGTGGCCGGGCGCACTGTTCGCGCCGGCCGTGTCTGCTAGACAGCTGTCTCCTGTACCTGACGTCGATGCACAAGATTCAACCTCGGCTTCGGCACCGGTCTTGCCTTAGGTTCGGCAGCGAGCGAGCGCTCCAGTTGCTGCAGGCGTTCAGTCACGCCTTGCGCCTCGCTTGGCGCTTCGATAGTCGCCTGGGCGGTTTGCATGACCTTGTCGATGGCTTCGAACGGGTCTACACCATTCCTGGACAGCTTCATGACCTGACGCTGTTTTTCTGCATCCAGTGCGTCCAGTTGGGCGTAGAACATCTTCTGGATGTGCTCGGAGTAGCTGTTGAGGTTATCCGTGAAAGTCTTGATGCTGTCGATAAGCGCAGCACCTCCATCGAGAAGAGCCCTCGCGCCGTCTACGGCTTTTGCAGCGCCGTCGCCCAGCGTTTTCAGCCCGTCCTTGAGCTCTTGGGTGTGCAGTGTCTGCGCTGCTTTCAAACCCTTCTTGAAAAAGTGGTAACGCAATACCGGAAACACTATTGCCCCCGCGATTGCCCCTGCGCCGGAACCGATGGCGTTGCCGATTCCGGGTACCACGGTGCCGATGACACTGCCGATGGCGATGCCTTTGCCGATACCGTAAAAGACCGATTTGATGCCGGCCCGGGAGGTGATGAATTTGCCGAACGTCATGCTTTTGCGCACCTCCTCGATGTTCTGGCCTTCAGGAATCAGGCCATCGAACTCGGTAGTCAGGTTGTGCAATTGCTCCGCCGCAGTTTGCGCTTGATCAAAGATACCCACCGCTTTTCTGATCAGGTCAAACACCACTTTGAAGGCACCGGTCTGGTCGACATGGACGATCGGGTTGTTACCGACAAAACCATACAGATTCAAACCGTCCACATCCCCCGCCGGATCCGCACTGACCCAGCGCTGCAACCACGGCGCGTAATAACGGGCGCCGTAGTAGTACAAACCGCTGACATCCATTTCCTTGCCGGAATAACGGATAAAGCGGTATTCGATTTCCGATTCCGGCGCCATCCATGCGGTTTCGCCGAACGGGTAATAGCCTTCTGCGCTGGTGACCACGGCGCCTTCATTGAGCTCCATCACGCAAGAGCCGAGGTGGTCTTCGAGGGTGTAACGCATCTGGTCGTCTATCGGCGCTGAACGTTGCGCCCAATGCAGGCAGCGCGCGTTACCGAGGCTGATGATGTGCAGCTCCTCGCCGTTGTCCTTGCTGCGAATTTCCAGCCCCGGCAGGTAGCGCACCTGGTGGAAGTGGCGGACCTTGTCGGTGAACCATTCATGACATTTGAGGACCCGCTGGCCCGCGCTGTATTGGTAATACTCGGCATCGTTATCGCTGTCCTGACGGATAACCAGATCCACGCGCTCCAGTTCATCACGGCTGTTCCAGTGCAATGACGGACCGTGGTGCAGCTTGCGTTGATTGCCGTGCGGGTCGAACCAGATGTCGAAGTCCGGCGGCTCGTCACCTGTTTGCCAACGCACCCCGCGATTGCTTTTGTCGTCGATGCGCATGGTGCGGGTACGACTGTTGCCGTCGCGCTGATGACGCAACTCGGTCAGATTGCCGCCATCGTCGTAGCTATACGTCTGGGTGTAATTGAGGCGGTTTCGCTCGTCGGGCGGTCGCGGCAGGCCGGGAATGTCCGGGGGCAGGGCGTCGTCATGACCGGTCGCACGAATCAGGCGATACAGGGAGTCGTAGTCGAATTCACGGTGGCCGTCGACCCGTTGATTGGCGAACCAGGTTGGCTCGAAGGCGTGGTCTTCGATGCGGATGATATTGCCGACGCGATCGTAGAAATATTGCAGATCCTGCAATCTGGGGTGAGCGGTTTTCTGACTGGTGCGCGTATGCAGGCGTCCATCGGCCGGGTCATACGTCCACTGACTCAGGACACCGTTACCGGCCAGTTGCGAGATGATCTGATTGTTGGCGTTGTACTGCGCATCCAGCAAGACCTGCGTGGCTTTCGTCTCGACTTGCAGCTCCATTTGCCTGAGTTGCCCGGCAAGACCATAGCGCGATGCTCTGCGATGGCCGCCGGCATCGGTTTGCTCCAGCACCGTGCCCAGCGGGCTGAACACCTGATGGCTGGTGAAAGCCTGTGTGTCCTGGAAAGTTCGGGTTTCCTGCATCGGCTGGCCGGCGAGGGAATAGCTGGATATCGCCAGAACACCAGACGCATCGGTTTGCTTGATCAACCGTCCGCGCAGGTTGTGGTTGGTGGTGTCGGCGCCACCGGCGTAGAGGAAGGTTTCGACCTCTTCCTCTTCCTCCTCATCCTTTCTGGTGACCTGGAGTCTGACGACACGCAGCTGGTCGTCAAAGGTCGATCGCCAGACATGGCCGCGCTCGTCCCAACGTTGCCGAGGCTCACCGGCCAGTCCCGGCAGTACCAAACGCCAGCCGGCATCGACGCTGTCGATTTTCAACACGGTGCCGTTGAGCGAGTAGTGAGTAGTGAGGTTGGGTGCAGATAAGCGCGGATCCCGTTTTTCTAGCAGGCGCCCGGCAGGGTTGTGAGTCTGGCAGGTGATCAGGGGCTTGATTTCTCCATGCGTCGTTGCACACAGATAGGCAATATGCCTGACAACCAAAGCCCGAGGATCCTTGACCTGCACGCTTGGCGTATGGATATGCGTTGATCTATTCAAGGGCCAGGTGCTCATGATTTATCCAGGCGCAGAACCACGGCAAAACTGCCTGAAGGTAGGCGAACTTGTTTACGCCGTCTTTTGACCGCTGTATTGGCGATACCTGCCAATCAACTCAATACCGCGCCTTGCTTCAGCCATGCGCACGGAAATTTCTTTCTTGATCCGATCCCGGCTGATTGAGCTGGAGCTCTGGGTTCCGACGCTACCTTTTGCAAGATCCAGCGCAAAACCGAATGAGCCCACCAGGCCTTGGTCATAAAACTCGTTGACTCCGATTTCACTGAAAGCCGCATTGATGTCGCTTTGGTCCTGTTCAAGCATGTCGATAATCAAACCCAACGCTGTCTCGAGGTCATCAATTTCGATATCCCTTAAACCGGCCAGCGCTGTGGCTGTGTCCTTCCCCGCGTAAGCAATGGCCATCATGTCACTCGCAGCGGGTACCTGCGCAAACTTGCTGAGCGTTTTCTCGGCTACTGTTCCGATCAGCTTATTTGCTCCCTCGGAAGTCCGAGGATCATAAGATCTGGCTATTTTTTTTGCGTATCTCAGAGGGGTTAAAATGCTTGTTGTGGCATTGCTGTGAATGCTCTCGGGGTTCAGTTTTTTGGCATCGGGCAGGACGGGAGTGGAAACAGTTGTAATTTCGCCGAGTTTGTCCATTGCCACGCCGGAGATTTTTGAGGCGACGATCCCTCCGATAAATGTCCCGACTCCGGGCAATATCAGCGTCCCAAGTGCTTCGCCGCCTTTCCCTGCTGTCGTGGTGGCAACTCCCTTGCCAATGTTGAAGCCGGTGTTTATGGCCATGCGTTTGGAAATGTCCGTAGCGCTGAACAGTCCGTTCAATTGCCGATTGTACGTTTGCAGCTCATTGCCCAGGTTATCCAGGACTTTTGCGTAGGTCGCGATGTCCTGCCTGACGTCAGACGGCAAGTCTTTTTTGTTACCGTCGTTATCGATGAACAGAATCGGGTTGTTACCGACAAAACCATACAGGTTCAACCCATCCACATCCCCCGCCGGATCAGCACTGACCCAACGCTGCAACCACGGCGCGTAATAACGGGCGCCGTAGTAGTACAAACCGCTGACGTCCATTTCCTTGCCGGAATAACGGATAAAGCGGTATTCGATTTCCGATTCCGGCGCCATCCATGCGGTTTCGCCGAACGGGTAATAGCCTTCTGCGCTGGTGACCACAGCGTCTTCATTGAGCTCCATCACGCAAGAGCCGAGGTGGTCTTCGAGGGTGTAACGCATCTGGTCGTCCATCGGTGCTGAACGTTGCGCCCAATGCAGGCAGCGCGCGTTACCGAGGCTGATGATGTGCAGCACTTCGCCGTTGTCCTTGCTGCGGATTTCCAGCCCTGGCAGGTAACGCACCTGGTGGAAGTGGCGGACCTTGTCGGTGAACCATTCATGACATTTGAGGACCCGCTGGCCCGCGCTGTACTGGTAATACTCGGCATCGTTATCGCTGTCCTGACGGATAACCAGATCCACGCGCTCCAGTTCGTCACGGCTGTTCCAGTGCAATGACGGACCGTGGTGCAGCTTGCGTTGATTGCCGTGCGGGTCGAACCAGATGTCGAAGTCCGGCGGCTCGTCACCTGTTTGCCAACGCACCCCGCGATTGCTTTTGTCGTCGATGCGCATCGTGCGGGTACGACTGTTGCCGTCGCGCTGATGACGCAACTCGGTCAGATTGCCGCCATCGTCGTAGCTATACGTCTGGGTGTAATTGAGGCGGTTTCGCTCGTCGGGCGGTCGCGGCAGGCCGGGAATGTCCGGGGGCAGGGCGTCGTCATGACCGGTCGCGCGGATCAGGCGATACAGGGAGTCGTAGCTGAACTCACGGTGGCCGTCGACCCGTTGATTGGCGAACCAGACGGGCTCGAAGGCGTGGTCTTCGATGCGGATGATATTGCCGACGCGATCGTAGAAATATTGCAGATCCTGCAATGCGGGTTGACCGGGCTTATGACTGATCCGCGTGCGCAAGCGTCCGTCGGCTGGATCGTAGGTCCATTCGCTGAGCACACCGTTGCCGTCCTGTTGCTCGATGAGCTGGCCATTGGCGTTGTAGTGCGCATCCTCCAGGACTTGCGTGATGTTCGCCTTCACTTGCAAGTGCATTTGCCTGAGTTGCCCGGCAAGCCCAAAGCGCGAGGTTCTGCGATGGCCGCCGGCGTCGGTCTGTTCAAGCACGGCGCCAAGCGGACTGAACACCTGATGGCTGGTGAACGCTTGGTGATCATCAAATGTGCGCTTTTCCACCAGTGCCTGTCCGGTGAGGGCATAGCTGGTGATATCCAGCGAGCCTGACGGATCTGTCTGCTGGATCAACCGGCCGCGCAGGTTGGAGTCTGCTCCGGCAGAGCCGGGGGCGTAAGTGAAGGTATCGAGCTGATTTTCGCCGTTTCCCGAAACTTCGAGCTGCACCACGCGCAATTGCCCGTCAAAGGTCGATTGCCAGACATGGCCGCGCGCGTCCCAACGGTGTCCGGGCTCCCCGGCCCTGCCCGGCAGCAGCAGGCGCCAGCCGCTATCCCGGCTGCTGGTAAACACGGCGATATCGTTCAGCGAAAACACGGTAGTTGTGTTCGCGATCGGCAGGCGCGGATCCTGTTGCGCGACCAGGCGCCCGGCGACATCGTGGTGCTGGCGGGTCACGAGTGCGCTAGGCGTGTCGCCCGCCACGGTACGCAAATAAGCGACCTGACGGACTGGCAGGCCACGTCCGTCGCTGACGGTCAGCGAAGGCGTGCGCCAATGTGTGGAGGCGCTCATGCGCCTGACCCACGCGTAGACACCACCTCTTCAGCGGTGTCGTTGAAGTCTTCGCTGGTGTGATACCAGGGATGATACGTCTCGCGGGAAAAGTCGCCCTTGGCGTTGATCAGCTTGATCGGACGTGCCGTTGCGTCATAGAACAGCTGATCGAAGAGCCCGAGTTGGCGCAGCGATTGATCATTGACGTAGCGGTGCGTGTTAGCGAAAAACGGCCGGTATTGGCGCTGCGGCAGACCTTTGTTGTTGTATTCGACGCGTTCACTGATACGCCAGCGTGTCTGCGTCGGTTGCTCACCTTCTTCGATCAGCAATTGACCATCCTCACCCACCACATAAGCCAGCCCGGGGTCGACCTTCTGCTGGGTTTGCAGTACCCGACCAAAGCCATCGATGCAGGTTTTGACGATCTGGATCTGTGCCTTGACGGTGTCGTAGGGATAGCGGTCGGCACTGAGCACCACGGTGTGTACCGGCTCTCGGTACGCCAGTTCAATGGCCTCGAGCAATTGCTGGTCTTCAGGCGTCAGATTGAGGCTTTGCGCGAGCCGGCGACGTGCGCTGGCGCGGATCTGCCCGCCGGGCAACAGATCGCCCTGCTTGATTGACAGGGTTTGAAGTGTGGAGGCGGGTATCAGGCCCATCCAGCTGAACAGGTTTTTGTGCAGGGTGCTGGCTGCGTTTTTTACAGTGTCCTCCGGATACTGGATGGCCTGTTCCGGACTGGGGGCCGGCAAGGTCCAGTCATCGGTCAGCTTGTCGAATCCGGCAGGTTGGCCATTCTCGGTACCGTGAAAGCTGATGACCAGCGGCTGACCGGAAGGCTCATGGATGACTTCTTCAGTGTTGTCGTTGGCGTCGGTGATTCGCTTGGGTTTCAGGGCGTGGTAATCGAATTCCGCGACCTGCACGGCACAACCGTCGGGCAACTCCATGCGCATGACCGTCAGCCAGTGTTGATCGTATTCGGCTTTGGTCACGCCATGGCTTGGCGTTTCGTTGAAATCGAGCACTTTATAGAACGCTTGCAAGTCGCCGTACCGAGCCAGATTGAACCGCGACGACCAAAGATCTTGTTCCTCACTCGGCGTCGCTTCGAACAGCATCGGCATGGGCGAGTAACCAATTGCCTTGAGGGCCTCGCGAATGTTCAGATCCGGCACAATGCTGTAAGCCTCCAGCGCGGTCTTGTCCAGCAGGGCAAGCTCCAGAGAATGCGACAGGGCTTCGAATCCGGCGACGCCGTCTTCCAGTTCAATACCCTCTACGTCCACATAGTGCTGTATGGATTGGGAAGTCAGTACCCGTTCGATGGCCCATTCTTGCGAATCCTGCAGCTTTCTCAACGATTCGAAAGATATCTGTGCCGGGTTCAGCTCGCCGGGTAGCGTACCTTTGGTCAATTTCAGCGCGTCGCCCCGTTCCTGATAGGGCAAGCCCAGTCGCCATTGCTGCGGCTCTGGCAGATTGATCAGACGCGCACGGGTTTCACTGATGTAAAAGTATTGCTGCGCCTCGTCGTGAGCGTCGGACCACCATTGATTCAGGTGGTCCTCGGTGAAGGGTGGCGGGCTCTGGGCGGTCAACCTGCGCGCATAGCTCACCGTCAGTGCATGGGTCGCGGCGCCATAAGCGTCCCAGCGCAGGCTGACATCGTGGCGGCACAGCGGGTCATTGATAAAGCCGTCGTACTGATAACTGATTGCTTCAACCTGAAGGGGCAGCAGAACGGCTGCGGCATATGGCCCCTGGGGCCGCACCTCGCGCACCAGATAACGCTTTTCCTCTACCGAGTACAGCTTGGCAGCGCCAGGTACCTGCGAATCTTCCTGGTAGGCAAGGGTCTCCGTTCGGGCGACCGAGCCGACCAGTGCCTGCGCAATCCGGTAGCGACTGTCGGCATCTTCCGGGGTGACAGGCTCATCGATTTCACCTTTGGGGTGATAACGACTGAACAGGGTTTCGCCCAACGGGCAGGCGTCCACGTCCGCGTTGAAATAATCCTCGCGGGAACGATTCATTTCCTGCCCGTTGTGAAACCAGGTGCATGTTTGCACCGGCTCGTTGAAGCCAGGCTCTGAAGGATCGGCTCCAATCTCGCAGTCAAGTTGCTGCAAATAGCCGAACCCGCGAAACTCCCGTTCCCTGCCGTCGTAGAACCCTTCGCGCCAGGTGAATGACTGGGTCAACCGGTTGTCGGTGATCTCGTCGTGTTGCTCCTGTTTCTTCACCACGGGCAGCGGAAACGGCAGATGACATACCGGTGCACGCGCAAGTGCCAGCAGTCGCTCCTTTTCATCCAGCCATTCCTGAGCCGAACTGCGATAAGTCACGCTGCTCGAGTAACCCATGTTGTTGTTGCTGTTGACCAGCAGATAGGGCTTGGCTGCAACAAAATCGTAGCGCCAATGCCGAGGCTGGATATGCGGCACCGTCAGAATCAGGCTGGCGCAACCGAGGCCTTGCAGGTCGGCGAAACTGACCTGGCACAGACGGTCATAGCGCACCTCTTCGGGCCACGGCACGCTGACGGGAATCTGCTCCAGACCGTTGCCGCCCCGGTTCAGGTAGATGTCGAACCCTTCGGATCGCAGATAGATCAGCGCGGGTGCGCCGGAGCCATCGAGGTCGGCCAGACGCACTCGTGCGGCGTCGAATTCGTCGTAGGTGAAGGGCAGGGCACTGATCTTGCGACCTTGACCGAATTTGCCATGACCAAGATTCGGCCAACAGCGGACTTCGTCATGGCGGATGCGACACAGCTCGGGCATGTCGCTGCCGAGCAGATTGCCCAGAAGCACCAGTTCGGTTCGCGAGTTGCTGAATACCGGCAGACGGTCGTCTTCGTATGCATGGGGGATTTCCTGTGCGGCGGCGAAGCCTTTTTCGCGCAGGCTGGCATAGAGCCGCACGCGGTCGGGGCTGATGCTGGCCGCTGACATCAGGCCGTCGCCGCTGAAATCCCCCATGGTCAAAGTCAGATCCTGGTGTTCCCGGGGAAACGTGTCGAACGCGCTGAACAGTTCGAATTGGCGCTGCGCATTCAGCGCATGGAACCCGCAGTAACCCAACCGGGCGATGATCAGGTCCAGGCGCCCATCGCCGGTCAGATCCAGCAGTTGCGCCACGGCGCGGTTACGATCTGCCACCGGGATCTTGTCCAGCAGAGCCCATGGGCCGTAACCGATCAGTTCGGTGCCAGGCGCCGCGCGCAGCGGCTCGCGGTAGTACCAGGCGTTGTCATAGCGGCAGAGAAAACCCGGTACGCCCTCGCCATACAGATCGACGCATTGGTAGAACCCGCCGTCTTCGATGCCCGGTTGAGTCTCGTTTTCCAACAGGCGTGCAGCTGTCTTGTTGATCTCGAAGGGCGAGTATTCGAACTCTAGCGGCGGTGAATGCTCGACATTGCCTTGCGCATCGAAGGCCTGATAGTGCGCCGCGCTGATCTGGCTGTAGGCCCACGGCGCAGAGTTCTGGATAGGTCGATATTCCAGCAGCAGGCGACGTACAAGCTTCGCCTCTGTCGCCAGCCCTTCGGGGAAGTGATGAAACATCAACACTTGCTGGCACAGCCTGCGGGTGCTCAGTTCAAAACCCTGGCCATAGGTGGAAAACGGATCCGGTCGCAGCCGCCAGCGGTTCACTTCTTCGTAGCTCGGGGTCTCCGTCAGCGAACTGCTGCGTTCGCCATAATCGAACACCAGTTGAAAATGCCAAGGCAAATCCGTCGGCCGGTCGGTGTCCCAGCTATAGAGACGATCGCTCGCCGTGGCATTGCCATAACACACCCGTCGCAGATAGCGCTGGGCGCGGTAGTCGTGAATCGGATCGTGCTCGTCAGGCTCATCGTCGGGCTTGTACTCGTAGCAGATGTGTTCGCCATGGGCGTTCATGCTTTCACACAGCAGCCAGCTACTGATGCGCGATTCGTCGTCGGGGTCGGCACGGCGTGAGGCGCTGGTTTTGCCGTAGACATGCAACGTACCGTCGGCACCATGTACCAACCAGAACGGGGCTCCACCGTCAGCCGGATGCCAGCATTCGCGCAGGGAAAAATCACTTTCGATCCGCGCCCGGTAAGACACGACGTTGTGTTCGGGAATGGGGCGGTCTCTGTAGCTGTGTTCCGTGCGTGACTTCAAGTCTCCGGCATCATCGAGCTCCGGCATCCACACCTCGCCGTCATGCCCGATGATTTCATCGTGCTCGGTATAACGTGGAACACCTTTGTTGGTGCGGCGGCTGATCTGGCTCAGGCCCAGGTGGCAACCAAGGCCAAACGGACCGTTACCGCTCTGGCTGTTGATTGACAGGGATATTTGCGGGTCGTAACCACGACCGCTCGATAGCGGAATCGGCAATTCGCATCCAGCCGAGGCGGTCGGCCCGACGGCGCTCCAGCTTTTGCCGATGGTGGCGATCGATGAGCTCTTGGCGATGGAAGGAGCTGTGATGCTGAGGTCTTGATCGGCCATGGTCGAATCCGTTCGCGCTACATAGGGCGTATGGACAGACGCTAACAGGAGTGGGCCAGAGATGGACCTGTCAGATCTGACAGGTGCGCAAGATCATTTTCTGTGCATGGGAAATTCTGTTATCGCGATTGGTTTGAACAAGCAAAAACGGCCGGGGCATCTTTGCGGATGCGCCGGCCGTTTTCATACGCCTGAGGCTTACTGCACTTCTACCGCCAGGCTTTCGCTGATCTTCTGTTGCCAGATCGCCGGGCCAGTGATGTGTACCGACTCACCTTTGCTGTCCACCGCTACGGTGACCGGCATGTCCTTGACCTCGAACTCGTAGATCGCTTCCATGCCCAGCTCGGCAAATGCCAGCACCTTGGACTTCTTGATCGCTTGCGCAACCAGGTACGCAGCGCCGCCGACTGCCATCAGGTACACAGCCTTGTTGTCCTTGATCGCGTCGATCGCGGTCGGGCCGCGCTCGGACTTGCCGATCATGCCCAGCAGGCCGGTCTGCTCGAGGATCTGGCGGGTGAACTTGTCCATCCGCGTTGCGGTGGTAGGACCCGCCGGGCCAACCACTTCGTCACCGACCGGATCAACCGGGCCGACGTAATAGATGAAACGACCTTTCAGATCCACCGGCAGGGTTTCACCCTTGTTCAGCATCTCGACCATGCGCTTGTGCGCGGCGTCGCGACCGGTGAGCATCTTGCCGTTGAGCAGCACGGTTTCGCCCGGCTTCCAGCTCTGCACGTCTTCCGGGGTCAGGGTGTCGAGGTTGACACGACGCGCCGACGGGCCGGCTTCCCAGACGATTTCCGGGTAGGCGTCCAGCGGTGGCGCTTCCAGCGAGGCCGGGCCGGAACCGTCGAGCACGAAGTGTGCGTGACGGGTGGCGGCGCAGTTGGGGATCATGCACACCGGCAAGGATGCGGCGTGGGTCGGGTAATCCATGATCTTCACGTCGAGCACGGTGGTCAGGCCACCGAGGCCCTGGGCGCCGATACCCAACTGGTTGACCTTCTCGAACAGTTCCAGACGCATTTCTTCGATGCGGTTCTGCGGGCCACGGGCCTTGAGCTCGTGAATGTCGATGGATTCCATCAACACTTCCTTGGCCATCACCGCGGCTTTCTCGGCGGTGCCGCCGATGCCGATGCCGAGCATGCCCGGCGGACACCAGCCGGCGCCCATGGTTGGCACGGTTTTCAAGACCCAGTCGACGATCGAGTCGGACGGGTTGAGCATGGCCATTTTCGACTTGTTCTCGGAACCGCCGCCCTTGGCCGCCACGTCCACTTCCACGGTGTTACCCGGGACGATGGAGTAGTGGATCACCGCCGGGGTGTTGTCCTTGGTGTTCTTGCGAGCGCCTGCCGGGTCGGCAAGGATCGAGGCACGCAGGACGTTTTCCGGCAGGTTGTAGGCGCGACGCACGCCTTCGTTGATCATGTCGTCCAGGCCCATGGTGGCGCCATCCCAGCGCACATCCATGCCGACACGGACGAACACGGTGACGATACCGGTGTCCTGGCAGATCGGGCGATGGCCGGTGGCGCACATGCGCGAGTTGATCAGGATCTGCGCCATCGAATCACGGGCCGCTGGCGACTCTTCGCGCAGGTAGGCTTCGTGCATCGCCTGGATGAAATCCACGGGGTGGTAATAGGAAATGAACTGCAGGGCGTCGGCAACGCTCTGAATCAGGTCATCTTGCTTGATCACGGTCATGAGTCGCGCTCCTCTGAAACACGGGAACATTCTATGGGGCAGCTTGAGGCTTTCGGCTCACAGCTGATCCTCTGGCACGCCGGGGCTGCTGGCGCGACGCTAAAAAGGCGCGGCAGTATACCGCGCCTCGGTGGGGCGTACACGCGCCGGCAGTCATTCGTTGGTCGCATGGGTGGGCGAATATCGGACAGCGGGTTTGCACTTCAGGATCGCCCCCCTCACCCCAGCCCTCTCCCCCAGATGGGGCGAGGGGGAAGGGAGCCGATCTTCATCTTGTTCAAAAACTAAGTCCGGCTCAGGAAAATGAAGCTGTTTTGTGCCGTTTCCAGACTCGAGTTCGGCGCGATGTTTGAAGTCGGTGTAACTCGGATAAACAACCCGGTCAGTCCCCTCTCCCCTCTGGGAGAGGGCTAGGGTGAGGGGCTTTTGGCGGTGTCAGTGGGCCACACTTTTGACGTCAATTTTCGAGCCCGAAAATCGGTGGTCATTTAGCGACCGGCCCTCTAAAGTGGCATCCGGTCTGTAGAGTAGGACACTCGGTCAGCCTCCTATCGCACGGTGAGTCAACGATTGACCCATAACGCCATTCAACGCCTTTTGCTCAAACGCTTCGCCCTCGCTGCGGCCACCTACGGATTGGCTCTGCTGCTGCTGTGGCTGGCGTTTTTCACCGGGCATTACCAGCAATCGCTCAGTGGCGTGGCCATCGGCAGCGCGCTGGTGGTGATCAGTCAGGCGAGCCTTTTCGCGATGTTCTGGAGCGGGCGCAACCAGCGCTTCGCCGACCCCAGCCTGACCGAAGCGCAAGTGCTGATGGGTCTGGGCTGGCAGACGTGGCTGATCGCCCATGTCGACGAGGCGCGCGGTGCGTTTCTGGTGTTCTATGTGCTGATTCTGCTGTTTGGCCTGTTCCATCTCACCCGACGGGTGTTCATCCGCTGTGCGCTGTTGGTGTTCTTCAGTTTTTCCGCGATTACCCTGTGGGACGCCTACCACTTCCGCTTGGCCGAGCCTGCGCTCGCAGCGTTGCAGGTGTGCATTCTGGCGATGGTCTTGGCGTGGCTGGTGCTTTACGCACGTTTTGTCCAGGTTTCCCGACAACGTCAGCGCCAGCGCCGGTTTGCCTTGCAGGCGCATCAGGACACCCTGCGCGGGATGATGCGCCAGCTTGAAGATCTGGTCGCCACCGACGAACTGACCGGGCTGTTCAATCGCCGGCATTTCCTGCGCATCGCCTCGCGCGAGCTGAACGCGCTGGACAGCGACGTGATGCACGGGCTGGCGCTGATCGATCTGGACCACTTCAAGCGCATCAACGACCTGCATGGCCACGCCGCCGGCGATCAGGTATTGCAGGCGTTTGCCGGGGTGGCGCAAGCCTGTCTGCGCGACGGTGACGTGCTGGCGCGTTATGGTGGCGAGGAATTCGTCGTGCTGGTGCCCGACTGTGATGCCGAACGCCTGACCGCGTGTTGCGAACGTTTGCGCATCGCCTTCAGTGAGGTGGAATTAATGGGCCTGCAAGTGCGCAACCTGAGCCTGTCGGCGGGCATGACCCTGCTGTCCGTTGGCGATGATCTGGATGAGGCGTTGCAGCGTGCCGATCAGGCGCTGTATCGGGCCAAGCGTGACGGGCGCAATCGTTGTGCCGCCGCGTGGGAGAACATTGATGCCTGAATTGCGCGTCGGTGATCGGCAGTGGACGGTTGAGGCGGGCAGCAACCTGCTCGACAGTCTCAATCAGAACGGCGTTGCCGTGCCCTACAGCTGTCGCGCCGGCAGTTGCCATGCCTGTCTGGTGCAATGCATCCAGGGCCTGCCCGCCGACAATCGTCCGGATGCCTTGAGTGCCGAGCAACGTCAGGACGGTTGGCGCCTGGCTTGTCAGTGTCAGGTGGTCGAAGACTTGCAGGTACACACTTTCGACCCGATCAGCGACGGCCGCCCGGCCGTGGTCGAAGCGCTGGACTGGCTCAGCGACAGCGTTCTGCGCCTGCGCCTGACCCCGCAGCGGCCATTGCGCTACAGCGCCGGCCAGCATCTGGTGCTGTGGATCGGCCACATCGCCCGCCCTTACTCGCTGGCGAGCCTGCCGCAAGAAGACCGCTTCCTCGAGTTTCACCTCGATTGCCGCCAGCCCGGCGAATTCATCGATGCCGCACGCCAGCTGCAGATCGGCGACTCGATCCGCCTTGGCGAACTGCGCGGCGGTGCCTTGCATTACGATCCGGACTGGCACGCCCGGCCGCTGTGGCTGCTGGCTACCGGTACTGGTTTGGGTCCGTTGTTCGGGGTGCTGCGTGAGGCCTTGCGTGAGGATCACCAAGGCGCCATCCGCGTCATTCACCTGGCCCATGACGAACGCGAACACTATCTGGCCAAACCCCTTGCCGCACTGGCCGCGCAGCGGGAAAACCTCAGTGTCGAGCTGTGGGCAGCGGCCGACTCGGCCGCCGCTTTGGCACAACTGCGCCTTGTTTCCCGGCAGACCCTGGCCTTAGTCTGCGGCTCGACGGCCAGTGTCGACGCGTTCGCCAAGCGTCTGTATCTGGCCGGATTGCCGCGCAATCAACTGCTGGCCGACGTGTTTGTGAGCCGTGGTTGAGCGCTGATTTTCAGACGCGAGACACGCCATGACCGAAGCCATCCTGCTGGAACGCGAACGCGGTTTGCTGACCCTGCGCCTCAACCGCCCGGACAAGAAAAACGCCCTGACGCGCGCCATGTACAGCCGCCTCGCCGAAGCACTGAAACAGGCCGACAGCGACCCCGAAATCAATGCCGTACTGATCAGCGGCAGCGCCGAGTGCTTCACCGCCGGCAATGACATCGCCGACTTCATCGAACAACCGCCGAGCGACCTCGACAGCCCGGTGTTTCACTTCATGCTCAATCTGCTCGAATGCCGCAAACCGGTGATCGCCGCCGTGGCCGGTGCTGCGGTGGGTATCGGCACGACCCTGCTGCTGCATTGCGATCTGGTCTATGTCAGCCGCGACGCCCGGCTGCGCATGCCGTTCGTCAACCTCGGGTTGTGCCCCGAATTCGGCTCCAGCCTGATCCTGCCGCGTTTGCTCGGGCAAGCGAAAGCGGCTGAGTTGTTATTGCTCGGCGAAGGCTTTAGCGGCGCACAGGCTGCGCAATGGGGAATTGCCACAGACGCGCTGGACAGTGGCGCGGCTGCGTTGAGCAAGGCCCGGGAAATGGCGCTGCGGTTTGATGAGCTGCCGGCCGAAGCGGTGCACATCAGCAAGCAACTGATGCGAGCGCCCGATCGCGAGCTGCTGCGCAAAGTGATCGAGGAGGAGGGCGCATTGTTTACCCAGCGGCTGCGTTCGCCAGAGGCGGTGGCGGCGTTGAGCGGGTTCTTTCGCTGAGTGTCAAGACGCCTTCGCGAGCAGGCTCGCTCCCACAGGAGATTGCATTTCAAGTGTGGGAGCGAGCCTGCTCGCAAAAGGGCCTTACCAGACAAAATATCTGTTGAATCATAAGCAAAAAAGCCCCGCCATTCACATGGCGGGGCTTTTTTGCGTTTCAGCTGCCGGTCACTCAGACCTGCGGATCACCGACATGCAGGATCTTCATGCCATTGGTGCCGCCGGTGGTGTGGTAGCTGTCGCCCTTGGTCAGGATGACCCAGTCGCCTTTTTCCACGACGCCGCGCTTGGTCAGCTCGTCGATGGCTTTCTGGCTGACTTCGTGCGGTTCCAGCGAGGCCGGGTCGAACGGGATGGTGTAGACGCCACGGAACATTGCTGCGCGGGCCTGGGCTTCGCGGTGCGGGGTGAACGCGTAGATCGGCACCGAGGAGCGGATACGCGACATGATCAGCGGGGTGAAGCCGCTTTCAGTCAACGCGATGATCGCTTTGACGCCCGGGAAGTGGTTGGCGGTGTACATGGTCGCCAGCGCGATGCTCTCGTCGCAGCGGCTGAATTCCTTGCCGATGCGGTGGCTGGAGGTCTTGCCGGTCGGGTGTTTCTCGGCGCCGACGCAGATGCGCGCCATCGCCTGCACGGCTTCCAGCGGGTAGAGACCAGCGGCGGATTCGGCCGAGAGCATCACGGCGTCGGTGTAGTCGAGCACGGCGTTGGCCACGTCGGACACTTCGGCGCGGGTCGGCATCGGGTTCTGGATCATCGACTCCATCATCTGCGTCGCGACGATCACGGCCTTGTTGTGGCGACGTGCGTGCAGAATGATTTTCTTCTGAATGCCCACCAGTTCGGCATCGCCGATTTCCACACCGAGGTCGCCACGGGCAACCATCACCGCGTCGGAGGCCTTGATCAGGCCGTCGAGGGTTTCGTCGTCGGCCACGGCTTCGGCGCGTTCGATCTTCGCCACCAGCCAGGCAGTGCCGCCGGCCTCGTCACGCAGTTGACGGGCGTATTCCATGTCGGCGGCGTCGCGCGGGAAGGATACGGCGAGGTAGTCGACTTCCATTTCGGCGGCGAGCTTGATGTCGGCCTTGTCTTTTTCAGTCAGGGCCGGCGCGGTCAGACCGCCACCGCGACGGTTGATGCCTTTGTGGTCGGACAGCGGGCCACCGATGGTCACCACGCAATGCAGTTCAGTGGCGGTGGCGGTTTCAACGCGCATCACCACACGGCCGTCGTCGAGCAGCAGCTCGTCGCCCACGCCGCAGTCCTTGACCAGATCCGGGTAGTCGATGCCGACCACCTGCTGGTTGCCTTCGGTCAACGGATGGCTGGTGGAGAAGGTGAACTTGTCACCGATCTTCAGCTCGATCTTTTTGTTGGCGAATTTGGCGATACGGATTTTCGGGCCTTGCAGGTCACCGAGCAGGGCGACAAAGCGGCCGTGCTTGGCAGCGAGGTCACGCACCAGCTTCGCGCGAGCCTTGTGCTCGTCGGGGGTGCCGTGGGAGAAGTTCAGACGGGCGACGTCCAGACCAGCCAGAATCAGCTGTTCGAGAACTTCCGGCGAGTTACTGGCCGGGCCAAGGGTAGCGACGATTTTGGTACGACGGACGGACATGCAAAGACTCCTGAGTTCAAGCGCAGGCAGAGGCTACTATGCTCGAAGGGTGTAGTCATTGTTCGAATGCACTACTTATCGTTTTCTTTATTGAACGCGGCAACTTTGCGACCAGCGCGTCTGAAGTTTTCCGACCTGGGGTCGATACAGAGCACAAGACAGGAGAACCCCCATGCGATTGTTGCCCATTGCCGCCCTTGCCCTCAGCGCCCTCGCCGCGACGGGCTGCACCCGTTGGTCGATGAACCACCATTTGAACAACGCCTACAGCGCCTATGAACGCGGCAACTGCGAGCAGGTCATGCTCGAACTGTCCAAGGTCGAACGCGCCAGCCGCGCCCGCCCGTACGTGTGGCCGGAAGTGTCGATGATGCGCGGTCAGTGCCTGGAACGGCAGAAGCTCTACATCGACGCGGTGCAGACCTACCAGTTCATTATCGCTTCGTACCCCAACAGCGAATACGCCTACCGCGCCCGCGCGCGTCTGGAAACGTTGCAGAGCCTGGGCCATTACCCGACACGCAGCGCCGCTGCGGTGGTTCGGCCGACGCGCTTCTGACGCGGTTTTCGTACAAAATCTGGCCGTCTGTACAAGCTCCGCTATAGTCAAGGAAACCGTTTCGAGCCGTGTCTCGATAACGGCGCAACACCTGCGACTGGCAGTTACAAGGTGACGGCGATTGTCGCGACCGTCACACCGGAAGCGGGGAGAGCGGGCCTGTCGCACAGGTTCGTTCCGAAGCACAGGTGCGGCTCCGTGACGGAGCCCTGCATGGCGAACAGCACATCATGTTTACCGACCGCCGGATCGAACGGCATCAATTGCCGTATTACCTCAGAGTGTTCAACAGCGTCACCGACAAACCCGTCGGCTTTCTCGGCAATGTGTCTGCGGACGGGCTGATGCTGATCAGCCAGTTGCCGATGATGATCGGGGTGGATTTTCAGTTACGCCTCAAGGTCCCCGCCCGCGATGGCAGCCAGCAAGTCATCGATTTCAGCGCCTGTTGCGTGTGGTGCCATGAAGACGCCACGCCGCTGCATTACGACGCCGGGTTCATCCTGCGCCGCGCTCCGCCGGAGTTTGGCCAACTGGTGCTGGCGCTGAAGCAGTATTTCAGTTTTCAGCCGCTGCCCGCTTCTGCCTGAACAGCAAAAGATCGCAGCCTTCGGCAGCTCCTACAGGGGGAACGCATTCCAGATGTAGGAGCTGCCGAAGGCTGCGATCTTTTGATTTTTACGTCACGCCACCGCGATCGCCCGCTCCTGATCCAGCGCCTTTTCCGCCAGCAATAACCCCATCTCGCTCAACTGATAGATCGCCATCGCCAGATGTCGCGGCTTGTCCTCGAGGCTGTCCGCCAGGTCGAGCAGCAGAATGCTGACCGAAGAAAAGGTTTCGTAGGTTTGAATGGCCATCGCTTCGGGGTTGATGTCGGGCGCGACCATGAACATCTGCATGCCGCGATCGACGGAATTGCACGACGGCGCAGCGGCGGGTTTTTTCAGGTAGTGATCGAGGGCTTTTTCAGCGGCCTCGTGGAGTCTGGTGGAATCGGGGGAAGCGTAGGGGGAGGTCGAGTCTTCGATTTCGGGGGATTGGGTGTTGGTTTGATCATGGTGATAACCCTTGGTTGGGGCCTTCACCCCTCGCGACTAAACGAAAGGGTGGCGGCTGGACGCAGGTTAGTCGACCGGGGGTATCACCAAAAACCGGCGCGCCGAAGCGCCCTGCGTACAGCCACCATCGAGTGCGGGGATAGGGATTACCCGACTGGATGACGCTTATACACCTTGATGACAAACCCCCGGGCGACTAAACCCGACCACTGATTGGCAGCGGCACGGATCACGTTACGGGGCAGCTTCAAAGCGCACAAGCCGGCGGATTCTGAGTGATGTGTAGGCAACGGCGCAAGCCGATGTAGCCGCGTGTTAATGACTGAAGGACGTCTGCATGTTGCAGCGTGGGAATAGTTACCGCTGATCGGGACTGTCAGGTTTTACAGGTGTCATTTCGTGCTTACGGTTCTTCAATGAGGCACCCAGGTACCGACGGTATAAGGAAGCTCGATCATGTCCGACCATGAGAACCCAGGCTCCAATCCTCCAGAAGATGGCCCGTTTCCTGAGGACCATCGCCCTTCCCAAAAATCCGATGATCCGATTTCCGAAGAGCCGGGAATCCTGGTCGCGGATTTGGAGTATGAGGCCGGCTCCGAGTCACTGTTAGTAGATACCACGATGGACTTCAAGTTTCGTATACCGGTAAACGATGGCCGTTATCACAACGTTCATCTGGATTTTCACGGAGCCGATAATTACTACCGACGTATCACTGAAAGTGCATGGTTGGGGGGCGTCTGGCACAGTATTCGAGTCGAAGACCTTCCCGAGAGTGACCTGCAAGTCAGAGTTGATGGAAGATGGGATTACATTGATCAATGGTCAAGGAGGACACCGCGGACTTTGCTGGTCAGAAAGGCTGCTCGCATTGCCAGCAATCGTACTGTGACTACAACGGTTCCAGGCCTCGCCGGTAAAGGCAGCAAAATCACGCTTGTGCGTCCCAATTCAGGCACTGTACTGAGCACAACGGCCATTACCAATGGCTACGGAAATTGGACTGTCACGCTCCTTGATAATGTCCCTCAGGGTTTACAGGATTTCATTATCCGTGAGGAGTATGGAAATACGCAGGGGCGCTACGCGGGGAAAGCGTCACTGACCGTACTCAAGCCTGTAACGCTCAGTCCGTTGCCGCAGGTTATAAGTACACAAACGCCGCAATTTGCGGGTACAGGCGGTCTGCACCAAGAGTTGACAAGAGTGGATGTTTACATCAAAGACACATCGATCAAAGTATTGGCCTACGCAAAGATCGAAATTGATGGGTCATGGGGTGGTACCAGCACTTATAAGTTTGCGTTCGGCAAAAATTATTCTCTAGTCGCCAGTCAAAGATACGATGGCGCAACATCTGTGCCGTCAGTCCAACGAAATTTTTATGTCATTGACCCCCCCGAATAACGTCTCCTGGATTGACGCAGACGGTGGACATGACATCGACGTTCACAGGCACTGTCGTCGCCGGGATCTCCAGTGCTGTTGCTGTGCGTTCGGAAAACACCCAAGCTCAAATCAGCACCCCAACCGATGCCGCCACAGGCGCATGGTCTGCATCTTTCACGCTGACACCTGGTCCGCATTCAATTGTCGGCACGCATACCTATTTGGGAACGACATCACTGACCAGCCAACCCTTCGGCATACGAGTACGCACGGGCAAGCCGACGGTCACATACACGCAAGCCAATGAAACGATCACATTTTCCGGCACCGGACATTTCGACGAGAAGCTCAGAACCGAAATCGAGTTCACTATCCTCGAAAGTCCAGCCGACCCAATGCCGGTCGCGCCTCCAAATGCACAAGTACAGCGCAACGGCACTTGGAGCACCACCGTAACGGGCTGGAAATTTGGCACCTATAAAATCAACGCCGTCCAGAAGATCAGAGACAACGCCAGCGGCTGGATCGACTCGCTGCCGCTGACCTTCGAAGTAAAGAATGTCCTCCCCGATGTCAGTGATGTGCAATTCACCAACGACTACCAACCGACCTTCAGCGGCAAAGGCTTCAACGGCGCCACGGTGAATCCACGCAGGCCCAATAGCGGAGATCTCGAAGCGCCAGCAGTGGAGGTTGCTGGCGGGCGGTGGTCTACCAAGGCTTCAACGGTCTGGGGACCCTCGTTTGAGCGTCAGGTCCACATCAAGCAATATCTCGACGGGCACCAGTCGCCAAACTGGTTTGTCCTCAAAGTCACCATCCCGCCGCAGGCCCCTGGCTTGAACGAGCCTGAAGATGACGGACTTTCGCCCAGGTTCAGCGGCACGTGCTGGCCGGGTGCAACCGTGAACATTGAGTACAGCGACGAAAGCGGCATTGTGCACAAGGGCATCGTCAGTGCTGGCACGTGGCAGTTCAGGCGCGACAAAGAATTTGCCCTGGATATCACACATACCGTCACGGTGACCCAGGTCGCCGCGCAGCAAACTTCGCAGCCGACGTCCACGACATTCATTGTCAGGAGAGCGATGGTTACGCCAGTGATTACCCAGCCGCCGAACGGCTCGGAAGTCGGTCGTGCTGTAACGGTCGAGGGCACGATGGGTATGGTGGGCGCCACTTTGCAACTGCGCGACAAGCAGTTTGATCGTCCCTTGGGCGATCCGAAAATATTGAGCCAGGATGGCGACTGGTCGATTGACCTGAGCCTCGAGCAATTCAGGCTCTACACATTTGACGCCCAGCAGACACTGGACGGTCGACCGTCGCTACACAGTGACGAGCATGAATTGACGGTGGTGCTGCTACCGCCAGAATTTCTCCAGCCGATACAACACGGCAAGTTGCCACGAACCGCGTTGCTCAAGGGTACGGGCATGAGGGGCGGGGTTGTCGAAGTCTGTCTGCAAGGGCTTGCCGAACCTCTGATCAGTGATGTCATTGTGGATTGGGCAGGCAATTGGCAAGCCGAAGTGACGTTGCCGGTGGGCAGCAAAACGATCTGGGCCCGGCAAAGTTTCATGGATGAAAGCGGCAAACTGCAGGAGTCGAAAGACAGCGATCCGCTGCACTTTGACGTTGTGCCAGCGGCACCCTTCATTGAAACCCCGATCGAGGGCGATGCCATCGGGCAGCAGGTGGTGGTGTGCGGTTTTGGCGTGCCGGGCGATACGGTCACGGTGACCCTGGTCGGTGCCGCGCGTTCCGAGCCGGCAAGCGCCGTCGTGCAGGAAAATCGCACCTGGTCAGTGATGCTCGATGCAAGTCTGCTCGGCGGGGGCTTTACCGGCTCGAGGCAGTCGCATCTCTGGACGGGTTCGAATCATTTGAAACCCTGCGCTCGGTCATTCTGGGTACTTTCCGACCTGTGCTCGACGGGCCTGCAGCCGGACGCTGGGTCAGTCATCCAGTGCAGTTCAGCGGCAAGGGCCGTCCGGGCGTGGGCGCCATCGCGAGTTGGTACAACCCGGATGTTCAGTGGCTGGCTCAGGTACCCGTGGTCGATGAGCACTGGCGCGGGGCGGCGACAAGGGCACTGCCTCTGGCGGGCAACTGGTACCGATTCCGGCAGACGCTGACTGACGCGGCGGATGACGCAACGATATCCGATTGGGCCGACAGTGCGCGTTTTGAAGTCGAAGCTGCGCGCTTGCCCCACGCCGACTCCTGAAATCCGGCTTCCGACGAACGGCTATCAAAACTGTCAGAACTGACAGTGGACTTGACGGCGTTCGAAGCGCTCAATCGTACTCACTGAATGTGCAGCCTGACGAAGGACGTCAGGTTGCGCGGGCCAGTTGTCGCCTAAAGGAATCTGATCATGGTTGATTCGCGCCGTCCCGCCCTGCAACTGTTCGATGAGTTGTTCAGCGAGGAACAACGAGCACAGAACGTCGGACTGCAGAACCTCGAGACATACCTGCAAAACGGTGGATCAATTTATCCACTGGTTGAAAGGGGTGTTCAATACATGGTCCAAGAGCATCAGCTCAGCGTTGAGCAAGCGCAACAATATTGGCGCGGCGCCAATAGCATAGCCACGTCTCAGCGGCGCCAATTTATCGAGCAGACGCTGCGGGGCACCAGGCCCGCGCCAAAGCGCAGCTCCAGCGGTTTGTTATCGATCGTGGACGGTCCCAATTATCACGCTCTGATCGGTACCGATTTTTCCGCGTTGTGCCCGCCAGATGCACTGGAGTCCATCTGGTCGCCAGTGGCGTATCTGATCGACTTGTTGCGCTGGGTTCGTGACCGTCTGGAGGGTATCAGAGAGGAAGACGATTTCTCGCTGCATAACCGGCGCACAGATCTCTTGGCACTGAACGTCGACTTCAATGCGGTTTATCAATCGATCTCTTCTGTGGACATCATCGTTGAGGTGCTGGAGAAATTCATCGCGGCGCAAACGGATATCGAATCCATCGAAGACGCGCTGATCGCAGCCCGCTACCCCAATGGTCTGCCTTATTACCAGCATTGGGTCACAATTGATGGTATCGCGCAGTTTCATGACTTGTCGGTGGGCGACTTCGAGCACCGGGTCGACCTGGCTTATCCCTATTTTCTGCAAGCCAATGCTCGAGGTGCCAATACTGCACAGGGTTTCGCCCATGCCTCGCGGCTTGGCCCTTATCAGCGCCAGTTGCTGACCGAACCGCGTGCGGATTTCGCCCTTCGCGAAGATTTTTTTGCGCACAACTTTGGTACCTATACCGAGATGTATTCGAATCTCAATCAGGTGGAGTTTTTCGGTCAGCGCACCAAGCTCGACAGCCGACAGATCGAGGCTCTTCTGTCGATTGGCGACTTTGCTCCCGTGCGCTCGGCCAATGTGACCTACCCGGATGAAACGCCCAAGCAGCCTGAAAGCGAGCGCTCGGGTTCGGTTTACATCAATGACGGTACTGCGCCGGCGGTGGGTTTCGATCCTGCAACCATGCCTCGCATTCGAATGACGGCAATCCCCGACGAACTCATCGGGTTCAACCGCTATACCCGGATGAATCAGATGGTGCGTCTGGCCAACTGGACAGGATTGCCGTTCGAACAGCTGGACGCAGTGTTGACATCGGTCATCCGGGCAACAGGGCGCGGCAATTCAACGAAAGGTCACAGCAACGAGATGGACATCTCCAGTGGCGCGGTTCATGCGCTTGGGTTGTTCCAGACGTTGCGCGAGCGCTACGAATGCACCGCCGCGGACTTTGCTGTGTTTGTGGGTGAGCTGTCGGTTTATGGCCGCGGTGAAGCGCTCTCGCAATTCGATCAGGTGTTCAATTTTCAAACCGGTTATCGCGAGCCTTTCAAGCTCGACAACGATGAGTTTGCGGTGGCGCCGATACCGGGCGTGGTGGATCTGACGATCAGCCAGCTCTGCAGTGGTCTGGCGATTGATCCGCAGACTTATTACGTGCTGGCGAACGCTGTGGCCAAGGCTCATGGCTTGACCGACAAATTGAAGCGCAACGCAGCGATCATCTCGAGCTTCTACCGTTTGGTGAGGCTGGCCCGGCTGTTGAACATCACTCCGGTTGAAGGCGTGCTGATGCTATCGATCCTGGGCGGCGATGACTGGGTCAATGGCTTGGCCGGTACTCCTGTCATCCACGATGTACCGGACGGTTCACCGGATGCGCTGGAACTGATCGAGGCTATGCAAAGTTGCGTGCAGTGGTGCGCGCAAAACAATCTGCCGGTGTTGTGGGTGTTGCAGCATGCGGTCGCTGCGCCAGCGGCTCAGGATCCATCCGAACAGGATGAGCAGTTTTTCGAGCAGGTTCGCAATTTGCTGCCGACTGCACAGTTGTCCAATAGTACGTTTCTCATGGCAGGCGTTCCGGCAGCCGGGGCCGCGGACTGGATCGAATTTCTCGCGACATCCGCCGACAGCCTGGGGCCGATAACCGACGGGCATGGTTTGATCCTGCCTCCGGAGGGAAGCGCTGAGATGTATCTGGCCTCCGTCCATAAAAAAATCGCCTGGGCGGTCGACAGCGCCTTGGGTGAGATCGAGCCAGCGTTGCGGCAGAGCATCATCGACAGCATGGTCAGCGCGTTTTTACAGATGCGCGATGCGCAGACTTCGCTGGTCAAGGAGACGCTGGCGGCATACGCCGGCGTTGGCGTGGATCAGGCATTGCCGGTCCTGAACTGGGCAGACGTCACGGTGCATCAGTTACTGCTGCATGTGCTGGAGCAAGCGGATGCGGGGAGCGAAGGGGGCGGCCGAACTCGCCCCCGAGTTGCCGACACATCATTCGATCTACTGGCTGAAGTTCGCCGGCGCAGTGAGGTGGTGTCGACCCTGGGGTTAAGCGCGGCGCTGTTGCAGGATTATCTGGATAGCGGCTACAAGGACTGGCTGGTTCAGGACGACAAGCATGCGTTGACGGTGCGCACGCTTTATTACCTGACCATGCTCACTCGCGCTTTTGCCCTCGCCTCAGCCTCGAGCGGCCAACCGCCACAGAAGCTGTTGGACTACCTGCGCCAGGTCAACGCATTGCCGGATGTCACCGGAGATGCGAGATGGCTGGCACAACAGGCGGCGGCGATCAAACTGGCCGATTTTTTTGGCTGGAGCGTTCAGGAAGTGCGCGAATGTGTGAGCCGCATCGATCCCGACCTGAAGGTGTTGAAAAACCTTCCCCAGCTCGATTTGTTGATGCGCGTGCTGGCGCTGTCCACCGAGAGCGGCATGGATGCGTTAACGATTTTTCTCATTGGTAATCTGCCCGAAACCGTCGACAAAAAATCCTATGCCGATGCCGCCGAACATGCCCTGCTCGGCGAGTCCGATACTCGTGCCCCGATCGTGCACGTTCCAGGCGACGTCAAAGGGCTGGTCACAATCACGTGCGAAGTGGTGGATGACAGCACCGTCGTGGCTAACAAGCCAGACGAAAAAGTCACTTATAAAGTGACCCTCAAAGACGCCAATGGAAAGTCGCTGAGTGGCGTCAATGTTTATTGGCGCGCCACATTGGGCACCATTGAATACAAGGCGACGGGAACGGACGGGACACTTTTGGCCGAGTTCATCCCCGGCAAGGTCATGGGCCGCGACACGCCAATGCTTTGGTTGGACTTGTTCGAGCCGCAATACGCCCCTCCCATAGAAATAACTGCCGACTTCACTACGTTGTCGTTCCCTATTGCAGAACTTTCACCTACGCCTTTGGAAACAGTGAAATACGGTCATGAAGTAGAACTGTATGCGGTGCTGGAGGACGACTACGGAAACCGCGGACAAAACTCGCTCGTGGAGTGGTTCGGCAAGAGCGTTCCGCCCGCGAAGATGGATGCCGTCACTATTCGGCCGGCGCAGGGGTTCACTGATCAGCAGGGGCTTACCCGGGTTTTTGTCTCAAGCAAGACGGGCGGCACATTCGTGTTCAGCGTTCGCTCTCAGTCTGGGGAAAGCGAAAGAATATTCCCCCATGCCATTACCTTTGCCAGGGAGTAGCGGCAGGGCGTTGCATACCGCCTGGCGAACGTTTTTCCCCGGGCCATATTCCAAGGAGCAAGATCATGGCACTGAGTAATATTGGCGGGCTGCTGGAAAAACGTCGCTCGGCACTTCTTGAATACTGCATCGGTCAAGTGGCCAATGATAAATACCCTTTTCTGAAAACACCTGAAGACTTGTTTGAATTGCTGCGCATGGATCCTCTGGATACTTATCAGGTCAAGAGTTCCAGAGTTGCCGAAGCGATAAGTTGTGTGCAGCAGTACATCCATGCGGTGTATCGAAAGCTGGAACCAGGATTCCGGGATCACGAGTTCGACAAGCGTCATCTGCGCGAATGGGAGATTTTCAGCAATTATCCCGACTGGACCGTGCCCCACCAGATTTCATGCTATGCGGAAAACTTCATCGTTCCATCGGTGCGATTGCGCAAAACCAGTCTGTTCAAGAATCTGGAAAACAACCTGAACCAGGCCCGTCTGGACAAAGATACCGTGCAGGCGGCGCTGCAGGATTATTTGCAGGCATTCGAACAAGTCTGCGATCTCGATGTGATCAGCTGTTTCATGGACGGCGTGACACCGGCCAAAGCTGATTACTACTTTCTGGGGCGGCAGCGGGTGCAGCCGTTTCAGTATTTCTGGCGCAAGGCCGAGATCGAACTGGGCGCAACCAGCGTTTCGGTCAATCCGGCGGTCTGGAGTGAATGGCAGGCCGTGGAAATCCCGACCGCCGATCAGGTGCTGGATATCCGCCCGGTGTTCTGGAATGGCCGGTTGTGTGTGGTCTGGGCCGAATGGCGCGACGCGGTAGTCGCGAGTGCAGCGGAGTCGCTCAGCCCGAGCAAACTGGTGATCAATCTGGCATTCATGAAGCAGAACGGGCAGTGGTCTGCGCCGTTGTGTGTGCACAGTTCAGAACACAAGGACGAGGGTTTGGCGAGCTCCAGACTGATTGCGACGGTGCAGGTCGATTATCTGAATCCGAAGGGCAAGTTGGGGATTTTACTGACGGGCAACCTATCTTCGCCATCCGGCAGTCTGCGGGTGCATGGTGTCTACGACGTTCTGATGCGCCCCCTTCTGGACGGTGGCGCATGGCTGGATCTGGCGCTTGAGGAGCGATTTGTCAGCAACGATACGGTTCAGCACCCACTGAACAGTCAGGTGACTGTTGTCACTCGCATAAAGACCCATGGTTCCCTGACGCCCTATCTCGACCTGCACGTTATGGCGACGCGCGCGGATGACAAAGATGTGCTGACGGTGCAGGGTTTTGCAGCCCCACGGGCCTGGACAGCGCTCGGTTGAAAATGGAGCTGCAAATTGCAGGTCTGCCTTCTGATAGTGACCCGCCGCCGATCCTCGAAGAACAGGATGCAGGCGGGGGCTGGGTAACTCAGTCGTGGACTTCCTCGCGGACGAAAGGCACCTGGCCCACGCCAGTCATTTTTTCATTCGCCTCTCCCACTTCCCCGACAGGACAGAAAGAGTTCGACCTGACGATTGTCGATCTCATGGATTTCGTCCCGCCAGCTCTGCACAAGAACAGTACCGACGGGGCACAGTTTCTTTCATTCAATCAAACTGGACTGGCGTTGAAATTCATTCGGCTCAATTCCTTGTTTGGCTCGGAACTGGTGAGATGCTCGAATATTTCCGTGGACGCCGTGCTGGACTGGTCCAACCAGTTCATTCGCGAACCATCGCCGATCGGCGCAGAGTTCGTTGAACCACCCAATGGTGCCTTCGACGGTGCCAATGGTCTGAACTTCTGGGAGCTGTTTTTTCACCTGCCGCATTTGATTGCCACCCGGTTGCGCGACGAAGAACGCTTTCAGGAAGCGCAGAGCTGGCTGCATTACGTATTCGATCCACAGGCCACCGCAGATCCGGCCAATCCGCCGGTTCCGATCGCGAACCCGAAACCGGCGTATTGGCGTTGCCGGCCTCTGGATATCGCAACAGCGCCGGGCAATCCGGGTGGGAAATCCAGAATCCCCTCGATCCGGATGCCATTGGCTATGCCGCACCCGCACATTTTCAGATCCTGATGTTCACCGACTACGTAGAAAACCTGATGGCGTGGGGCGATTGGTATTACCGACAATTGACCCGTGACAGTCTGGTGGCCGCCAAGCTTTGCTATGTCCAGGCCGGGTTTCTGATGGGCAAGGCGCCCACCGCCGACACAGCGACTCGTTGGCAGACCGACACCGTGGAAAACCTCTTGGACAATTGCGAATCGCGACCCCTGCTTGAAGCGCTTGAAAAAACGCTGGATTTCAACCTGGCAGATTACCCGATCGCTTCCGACACCCCGCCGATCCTGGGTTTGTTGGCCTGCGAACCTTTCAGAATTCCGATCAATCAATCGCTGCTCGACCTGTTCGCAAAGCCGCAGCAACGCCTTGATAACCTGCGCAACAATCTCACGATCGATGGCAAACCGCTGGACGTGTTGCTGTTCAGCCCGATGACCGATCCCGGCAATTGCTCCGCGATCTGGCCGCTGGTAGCGCGGCCGGGCCCAGACCGATGGGCGGGCGCCTGGTGGTCAATGCGTATCGCTGGCGGGTCACGTTCGAAGTCGCGTTGCGCGGGGTACAGAGCCTGCGGGATTTCGGCAGTCTGGTGCTGCGTCTGCTCGAGCAACGCGACCGTGCCGAGCAGGAAGAATCGCAGCAGAACCATTTGCTCGAGCTGGGTCGCTATGCCGAAACGGTACAGGAACAATCCATCGCCCAACTGGAGGCGAATGTCACAGCGCTGAAGCAGAGTCGGGCAATGGCGCAGGACCGGGCCGACGCCTATGCAATGCGTTACAGCGAAAACGTTTCGCCGATCGAGTATCAGGTCATGGCCAGTCTGCAGCAGTCGAAGACATCAGCACTGCAGGCCAAAGTTGTCAGGGTGGCAGGGGGCGTCATCGCGGCGTTGCCAAAAATCTATGGTACTTCCAACGGTGGCTTCAAACCCGAACGCACTTTCGATGCGGTGGCTTTCGGCCTGGAGGTTTCTTCGTCATTGCTGCAAATCGACGCCGACCGACAGGCCACCACTGAAGGTTATCGCCGTCGCCGCAGTGAGTGGGCGCTGCAACGCGATCAGGCGCTGGCGGAGGTGGGCGCAATCGATGCGCAGATCGAAGCGCAAAGCCATGCGGTCAGCGCGGCGAGGTCCAGCCTTGAACAGACGCTCAGGGCTAACAGCCAAGCGTTGACCATGTACAACTTCCTTAAAAAACGCGCGAGCAATGCCGAGCTGTTCGGCTGGATGCTTGGCCAGCTCAAGGCTCTGCACTATCAGGCGTACGACGCGGTCGTCAGCCTGTGCCTTAGTGCTCAGGCTTCACTGGCTGCCGAAACCGGGGATTATGATGCCCCCGTCCCTTTGCCTCAGGCCTGGCTCGATCACCGTTATGGTCTGGGCTCGGGTGAACAACTGCATATGTACCTGCTGGACCAGGAGCGCAGGCGCTTGCAAAGCTACGAGCGGCGGCCGGAACTGATCAAAACCATTTCCTTGCGGCAGTTGTTCGACGACAGAATCGAGCCTCAAGAGGGCATAACCAGCTGGGCAGATGCACACGCGCAATTGATGGCAACAGGTGTGTTGGAGTTCAGACTGACCCAGTTGTTGTTCGACCGTGATCATCCTGGCCATTTCTGCCGGCAGATCAGTTCGGTGGAAGTCGATCTGCCTGTGCTGGCCGGTCCCTACGAGGATGTGCGGGCAACGTTGCTGCAGATCAGTAGCGTGACCGCGACCCGACCGACCACACAGTCTGTGCAGTATTTGCATAAGCCCACCGCAATCGCACCTGGCGATCTGCTGTTCAACCTGCGCAGCGGTCAGCAGATCGTTTTGTCGGTCGGGCTTGGCGATAATGGCCAGACCCACCAGAAACCCGACGAAGGATTGCTCAACCCGTTTGAATACACGGGTGCCGTTTCCCATTGGCGGCTGAGTTTTCCTCGCCCCCTTAATCAGCCGCAAGCTGCAATGCTCAAATCCTTGACCAATATCATTCTTCGCGTGCGGTACTCCATCAAGGCCGGCGAGCCGACGTACGTCCAAAAGGTCACAGACCTGGTGACCGAGGCTGAAAACACCTACCTGGCGCGCCAACGCAACGGAGCCAGCGATCATGAATGAGCCCGTCGTGCAAAAAAATGAAAGCCTGCTGCTCAATGGTGACTTCAATGATCGGCTCAAAGAGTGGCGTACCAGCGGTAGGGTTGGCCTGGCGAGCGAGTTTTATGATGGCGAGTTAGTCAATTTCATGGAGGTCGGTGTCGGGGCTTCGGCCACACAGGAAGTCAAAGCTCCCAAAACCCCCGGTGCACAAGCCGGTTACGAACTGACGTTTTTATGTGAACTGCGGCCCGGCGTTTCATGGTCGGGCGAATCGGGCTGGTTGCACATCCGCAAGCGCGGTGAAGTGTTGATGAGCATCGAGCTCACGGCGCCAGAAGGTCGGAATCCGGAGCTCGAAAACGCCCGACGGCTGGCGGGACAGCCGCTTGAATTCAAGCCGCGCGCGTATCAACGGTCGCTGGATCAATTGGAATTCGTGAGCGATGACGCATTGAGCTTCGAGGTCAGCGGTGTCCCTGACAACACGGGCGACAATCGTTCGGCAATCTGCATCACTCGAATCGACCTGCAACTGAAGCTTGAACCGCTGCAACTGCAGACGGTGCGACTGGATAGCGAAGATCTGCCACCAGGCCAGACGTTATACCTTTGCCTGGGCGCTTCCCTTGGCGATGACCCGGACGACTCTCTGTTCATTCCCCACGGCCTGTCTTTTATTCCGGCAGACGGCAGCGCCTGGCTGGATACGAATATCGCATTGATCATTCACGGCAACCCGATGGAGTCAGTCAAGGCGACCCCCGACTGGGGCGCCTATCAACCGCTATTGTCGCAGTGGTCGCTCGATTGCCCGGATATGGGGGAGGAAAAGGCTCATGACTTCACGATAAGTCTGGTGAACCAGTACAACGCCGAGCCTTACACGATTGACGTATCGTTGGGGCATCATCGATTAGCGCTTCGCGAAGTACAGAGCGCGGCTTATTACCCTGTCCTGGATTGTGCCCAAAGCGTCCGTTTGGGTGTGCAGGTTCTCTCGTACTACACCGGCCAGGCGATTGATGGCCGGGAAGTCAGGTGGACGACTGCCGGGCAAGGTGTGCTGGGCACCGGCACTACCGATGAACAAGGCTTGGTCTACTTCGATTTCGTTCCTGAGCAAGCAGGCGATTTCATTCTCACAGCTTCGGTCGACAGTCCTTATTACCCAAGTGGCGAGGTGACTCTCGAGTTTTCGGTCACGGTGCTGGCGACCGATCCCTGGATGGACTTGCGTTGCGTTGTCGAAGGGCAGGTAACCCAGTGGAGCGCGACCGGTTATCCCAATCGCGGCACTGATTACCCCTTCATTGTGCGCTTGCCCGCCGACAGCCCTTTGCTGGCGACTGATCTATCGCTGCACTGGAGCGGCGTCGGGCATGAAGAGCTGAAGGTCACGGTCAACCCGCCACTCCAGCAACCGGTCGCTTTCGATGGGGACGATAGTCTCTGGACGCTGGCCTGCGAGGACTGGCTGGACGGTCGCTTCGAACTGTCATTGGTCTGCTCGAAGCTGTTACTGCCATCGCCGCGTAAACCCATGTCGCTGGCGCGCAACAAGGTCAGGATCGCTGACACGCGCGGCCCGAATATTTCACCGGTTGTCGAGGACTCCGAAAAGACGTTGATGCGGGTGCAGGTGGTGCATGTCACTGACAAAGGTGCCGGTGAGCCAGTGATTGATGCGATCGTCGACTGGCAAACCCCTGAGGGCATTGTCGAGTCTCGTACCGGCAGTGGGGGCTGGGCCAGCCTGTATTACCGACCGTTGACGGCTTTGAGCAACGAGACGATTACCGCCAGTGTGAGTGCCTACGAAGGCGGGCCGGCAGATGAACACTCATTTTCGGTCACGGCGTTTGCACGAGACGAATGGAAGGACAAGGTCAGCATCACGTTTGATGCCGTTCCGATTGCCCATGACGGAATCGCATGCAAGCGCGGCCAGAGGCATATCCTGACGGTCCGGGCATTAGCGGGCAGCCCGTTGATTGGCGAGGCAATTACGCTCGGATGGCGGAACGAAAATCCAGAGAACGGTCTGGCGGTGAGCGACCTTGACGTACCAAGAATATTGCGCGAAGGGGAAGATTTGAGTTGGTTGTTCAGCTCTGATCGTATCGAAAGTACCAGCAGTATTTTCGAGGTGAGTTTGCGCACCGACACTCTCACGAACAAGGATTTTTCTTGCCGACTGTTATCACCTGACCTCCATGAAGAAATGACCGTGGTCCTGGATCAGATGACCGATCTCAGGGGCCAGCCACTCTTTCCGTGTATCGGCGCTGTACATCGCTATATCTTCCGCACCAATGCGCTAAGCCCTTTAGTGGGTATTGCCATGGATCTGGTATGGAATGGAAGCCCGGCGGCAGAGCTCGGAATCGAATTGAGTCCACCCCGCGGAAGCGAAAATTTTGTGGATGACAGCGGGTTTATCTGGACGCTGGACTGTTCAAAAAGTACCAAACCCGGTGTCTTCGCACTTCGGTTCGTTATCGATACCCATGGTTTCAGCGACATCAATACGATGACCTTGGGCCACAATAAAATCACTATCGAAGACGCCCGTGCATCTGCGGTGGATCCGGTCATTGGGCAGGATCCTGCGTGGATGTGGCTGAAGGTACGCTCCCCTTATGGTCCCGACCTCGCTCTGGATCAAGTGCCTGTTCAATGGACAGGCGACGGCAGCACCGAAGAGCACAGGACGGCTGCCGATGGCTGGAGTGGTTTTCCTTTGCGCCATCCACCGCAGGTGAACATGTGGTGACAGCGGCGGTTATCAGCCCTTATGACCGTTTTGAAGAGCGCCGAACCATGAAGGTTCTAGCGCTGGAAGGGGATCCCTGGGCCGGATTTGAATACAGTTTCGACTCCCAACCGTTTCAGCCACTGGGTCAAAGCGCTGAGTTCCCTCGGCGCAAGGGGCAGCACCAATTGCGCGTGAGTGCCCCGGCGGGCAGCGCGTTGTTTGACCATCACCTGACGCTGGGCATGACCGGCACCGGGCCGACGGAATTGGGCATGCGCTTCGAGGAGCCACGTCTGGGTGACCCCGGGCTTTTCTCGAGCGCCGGAATGACCTATCGGTTCAACGCGGGCGACCTCAAGGACGGGCGTTTCGGCCTGCGCTTTTCCTCGGAGCGGTTGGCCGGGCTTTCTCCGGTTATTGCAATGTCGCTGGGGCAAGGCGCGCAGGTGGTAAAAATTGCGGATCGTTCGCGCAGCAGTCAGACGCTGTTTTGGGGCGAGGCTGTATCTGAGCAGATCACCATTGTGTCGGGCATCAGTGGCAGACCGATGGTGGGGATGAAGGTTGTCTGGTGCAGTCCGGACCTTGGTGAGGTGACCACCACTACCAACTTCTACGGTGAAGCTCGGATACGGTTTGTGCCGACAACACCGGGTGCGGCGCAACTGACCGCCACGGTGGGCGATGCGCTGTATTCGGAGTCGATTTCTTTACCGTTTGTTCTGCACGAGCCCCGGGAGATCAAGGAACTGATCAGCGCTGATCCGAGCGGGTATCCGGGGCAGGTGATGACCGCGCAAGTCCTGGTCGTTTCAGCCAGTACCGCGCAACCCTTGGCCAATGTCGAAGTGATGTGGGAGTACGACCGCACCTCGCTGCCGACAACCCTGACGGATGCCGAAGGCAAGGCAACGGCGCGCATTGTCTTGGGAGGAGCAGGCGAGGCTGCATTGCGGGCGTCGGTAAAGGGTGGTTTGGCTGGCTGGGTGGTAAAAACGCTCTGGTTGACCGTCACTGAGTGTCCAGCAGCGGTGGAATCCGTTGTTGCGTCGCCTAATCCGGTTCCCTTGCAGACCTACGTCTCCATGACCGCGCTGATTGTGGCCAAGGAGGGGCGAGAGCCCATGCCCAGACGGAAAATCCTTGTTTCCACTAATGGAGCACCGTTCACTGATTCGTTTACCGATCACAGAGGGCGATACCAGGCTCACTGGCGGCCGATGAACCTTACGGAGCAGATTTCGCTGGTCGTCAAAGTAGAAAACAGCGACGGCACTTCGGACAGCGGCGCTGTGTATGTTGCAGTCACCAACTGATCGAATCTGTCAGATCGCAGCGGTCTTTTTCCAGCTCATGTAACTTGTCACCAGTCCGGCCCCCAGCTCGGCGGGCCGAACATCCATCACTGCAACGCCATGAGCAGTCAGCCGCTCATGGAGTTGCGAGCGGGCATTGAGAAAATCGATGGTGCCGCAGTAGGCGAGTGCCTCGGGCAACGTTTGCACCGTGGTCTGGCGCAATGTATCCAACGCCTGTTCACGCAGGCTCGCCACCAGCACCCGATGTTGTGCGCTCAGGCGTTTGACTGCGGCCAGCAGTTGCTCGTCTTCATCGCGCAAATTGGTTACCAGCACTACCAGCGCCCGGCGCTTTTGGCGGGCCAATAGCTGGTTGGCGGCAGCCTGATAATCGGCGGAGCGCTGAGTGCTCCCAAGGTCATAAACAGCGTTGAGCAAGACATTCAGTTGGCCGCTGCCTTTGACCGGCGCGACATGGCGCGGCTTATCACCGGCAAAGGTACTCATGCCCACCGCATCCCCTTGGCGCAACGCCACATAACTGAGTAACAGGCAGGCATTGAGCGCGTGATCGAAGTGCGACAGCTCACCGTCCTGGCTGCGCATCTGCCGGCCGCAGTCGAGCATGAAAATGATCTGCTGATCTCTTTCGTCTTCGTACTCGCGGGCAATCGGTGTGCGCTGGCGGGCGGTGGCTTTCCAGTCGATCTGGCGCAGGCTGTCGCCCTCGCGAAATTCGCGCAACTGATGGAATTCCTGACCCTGACCGCGACGTTGTCGCTGGCGCACGCCGAGCTGGCTGAGCCAGTTGTCGACGGCGCGCAACTCGCCGCCGTAAAGCCGGGCGAAGTCCGGGAAGACGCGGGTCTCGTCGCGGACGCTGAGCAGGCGTTTGCCGGACCATAATCCCAAAGGGCTGGGCAGGTTGACTTCGCACTGTTCGAAGCTGAAATGCCCGCGTTCGAGAGGACGCAGACGGTAGCTGATCTGGCTGACATGGCCGGGTTGAAGCTCGACAAGCATCGGCAGATGTTCAAACGCCAGGCCGTCGGGAACGTGGTCGAAGAGTCCAATGGCCAGTGGCTCGGCAAATTCATGGGCCACCTCCAGCTTCACCTCCGCCCAGCGCCCCAATGCCAGGCTGCCGGGCATCTGTCGCTTGATGCGCGGCGAGGGCAGGCGTCTGAGGCGCACAGCGTCGATCACCGCCAAGGCCAGCAGCGCCAGGAGCAAACCCCAGTTGATCGAAATCAGGCTGGACGGGAGGTCGATCTGCAACGCCTGCAACGCGCCGAGCACGATACTGATAACCACCAGCAGGGCCAGCCAGATCAGCAGCAGCCGAGACGGTTTCACAGGCGCGGCGCCGGCACTTGATCGAGCAATTGCGTGAGCACCTGATCGACCTGCAGGCCTTCGATATCCAGCTCCGGCGCGATGCGCACGCGATGACGCAACACCGCCAGCGCGCAGCCTTTGATGTCATCCGGGATTACAAACTCGCCGCCGCGCAACAACGCCCGGGCACGGGCACAGCGAACCAATGCAATCGAGGCGCGTGGCCCGGCGCCGAGGGTCAGCCCCGGCCAGGTGCGCGTGCTGCGCGCCAGGCGCACGGCGTAATCGAGGACCTGATCGTCCAGCGGCAAGTCACTGGCGATGCGCTGCAAGGCTTGAACATCCTTGGCTTGCAACACCGTGCGCAGCGGTTGCACATCGAGCATGTCGGCGCGGGTCGAACGACAGACCTGACGGACCATGTTCAGCTCCTGATCGGCGTCGGGGTAATCCATGCGCACCTTGAGCATGAAGCGGTCAAGCTCGGCTTCCGGCAGTGGATAGGTGCCTTCCTGTTCGATCGAATTCTGCGTCGCCAGCACCATGAACGGTTGCGCGATGGGCAGGGCGCGACCTTCGAGTGTCACCTGGCGCTCCTGCATGGCTTCGAGCAACGCCGCCTGGGTTTTCGCCGGGGCGCGGTTGATCTCGTCGGCCAGCAGCAGGTTGGTGAACAGCGGGCCTTTGCGCAGCTTGAACTGCTCGGTCTGCAGGTCATACACGGCGTGACCGGTGACGTCGCTGGGCATCAGATCAGGGGTGAACTGGATGCGCGCGAACTCGCCGCCAAAGCATCGCGCCAGTGCTCGCACCAGCAAGGTTTTGCCCAGGCCGGGCACGCCTTCAAGCAGCACGTGGCCGCCGGCAATCAGCGCGGTCAGGACAGCGTCGACCACCGCATCCTGGCCAATCAGCGCCTTGTTCAATTCGTTGCGCACTGCCTGCGCCAACTGGCTGGCACGCTGGCGCTGCTGGGCGGCGTGCGTCGCGCTGCCGGGCTCGATCTGTTCAGTCATAACGCGTTCCTCAAGGTTTGCAGATGAGCGACCTGACGGCTGAATTCGGCGCTGGACAAACGCTGCTTCGGTCGTGGGCTCAGGGCCTGGCTGATGGCGCGGGTGGGTTGCCGGGTCAGGCGCGATAGCGCCAGCCATTGTTCGGCGACATTCAATTGATCGAAACCGGGATGGCGGCGGCGCGCGCGGCGCAGGATGTCTTGTTGCAAGGCTTGCAGCAGCGCCTGCTGGCCGTTGTGGCGCAGGAGGAAATCGGCACTGGCACGCAGATGCTCCAGCAGTTGGCGGCGACCCGCTGGCGCCGGCATTTGCACCGGGCCGTGACGCACGCCGGCCTGCCACAACCACAGGCCGATCAAGGCGAGCAGGGCGACGATGGCCTGCGGGAAGTAGCGCCAGAGCAACGTCCACAGACCATCGTGTGCAGTGTTGTAAACCAGCGTGACGTCGGTGTCGGCGCTTAGATACCAGAGCAGCCAGGCGTTGTCGTATTTGCCGATAGCCGGGGTTTTCCACAGCTCGGCATCGGTGACCACGGTGATCGTGCCGAGGCCGTACACCCGTTGCATCATGTGCGTGGCTTTGGCGCTGTTGGCCCAGGCTTGCGCGACATTGTTCGGGTCGTCGAGGTGGAAGTCGGTGTCGAAACCGGCGTAGGCCGGCGCGTCTTCATCTTCCAGATACAGTTTGGTCAGTTTCGGGAAGCGGTCCTTTTCCCCGTCCTCGGGAGGATCTTTCAAGTCCTTGCTCAGCGATTGGTGCAGTTGCACCTTATCGAGCAGCAGATCATTACTTTGCCCGGTTTGCGCATCCCACAACGATTCGGCGACGAACACCAGACGTCCTCCGGCGCGAGTCCAGTTCAGCACCTGATCGACTTCACGCGGCGTCATCCGTGCGCGCTCGCCGAACAGCAACAAGGTGTGGCTGTGCGGATCAATCTGCGGCAGCACCGTCAAGGTCTCGGCGTGGCTGACCGCGAGGCCGCGCTCGCGCAGGAACATTTCTGCCGCCAGATAGGGATTGGCTTGCGCAGCAGGCGAGGGGCCGTGATCGATGACTTCCTGATAAGGACGGGCTTTGAGGTAGAGGAACAGACTCAAGCCGCCAAGCAGCAAAAGCGCCAGCGCAGCCAACGACCCGCCGATGCGCCGGTTCAATGCCCGGATCCTTTGCTGAACAATTCACGCCAGCCGTTACACAGCTCTGCTTGCAGGTGCGCGGCTGGAAGTCGGTGCCCGTAGGCCATGTTCTGCCAGTGAACAGTGAGGTTGCGGCTGTAGGCGAGCAGGTCCGGGCGTTGCAATTGCTCGATGCGGGTGAGGATCTGGCTCTCGGTGTCGGCGGCTTTGAGCGTCAGGTCGAAATCATGCAGCAGATGACTGAGCAGGCCGCGATAGAGCAGGCCCAGCGCGGCGCGAGGTTCGCTCAGCCACAATTGTTCGGCACTGGCGGCGATGTCATCGGGAAGGGTTTCACGGTTCAGATCCAGCCCGAAGACGTGTGGCGGCGCCGGTGGTTTGCTGCGCGCTGGCAGGTTCGGGCGACGACTGACGAAGGCCCGGAGAAATTCGCGATAACGCCAGACCAGCCAGCCCAGCGCGGCAATCAGCGCGCCCCACAACAGCACTTCAATCACGTTCGCCAAGGCATCAAGGTGTCGACCGTCGAGCCAACCGAGAAGGGTTTTCAGCCACTGCGGAGCCTCACCCGGTTGCGCGTCCTTGGCCGGGCTTGCCGGGTCGTCTCCGAAGCGATAGCGGGTGACGCTTTCCTTGTTCTTGAACGGCGGTTGTTCGAGCAGCGACTGGATGCTGTCGCGCGATGCCTGACTGGTCAGCGGCTGATTGAGCAACCGTGGAGCATCCGGCGTATCGCTGGCCCATACCGGTTGCAGGTTCGGCAGCAGCAGACACGCCGCCAGCAACACACCGAGCACGCTGCTGTTCAAACGCTGGCGCAAACGGCGGAAAACCAGCTCGATGTCCCAGGCTTCCAGTTGCGTGCGACGGTTCAGGTACAGGCTGAAGCCGCAGGCGACATACACCGGTCCCCAGGCCACCAGGATCAGCGCATAAAAAACGTTGGTCAGGTGCTCCAGCCAGCGCCAGTCCTGATCGGCGGCGAGCAGCAGCGACTGCCAGTCCCAGTCGGTTTCGATCTGCTGCGGCAAGAGCATGTAGAACAGCAGCATCAAGCCGATCCACAGTGCGGTTTCCAGATGCACGCCGATAATCGTCAGCCATTGCGCGGCGCCACCGTTGCGTTGCAGCAGCACCTGCAGACGTTGTTGTCTGGCCTCGCCGTCGAGCCCTTCGAGTTGGGTCACTGGCAGCACAAAGCTGCGACTCAGGCTCAGCCGGCGCCAGGTCAGACTGGCCAGCAGTTGCGGCTTGAGCAGGCGCGGCCACTCGCGCAAGGCTTGTCTGAGGGTTGGCGTTTCACCGAACAGCGCTTTGGAGAGGATGTACAGCGGCAGGCGTTCGTAGGCCGGTTTCAGCCACCAGAAAATGAACACCGCCAGCGATGGCGAATCCCACAGCAACAGGCTGAGCAGGGCGAACAGCGGCAGGGTGACGATCGCCCAACTGGTCATCAACAACCGCCGATGCTGCTGGCTCATCAACACACCCAGGTCCATGGCTTCCCAGGTCGTGCGCGGGCGGATCACTACGCTGGCGTCACTCAGGCGCATGACGAATCCTTCCGGCAAACAGCAGATACACCGCGACGGCCAGCCACAGCGCGGCGCCGACGGCGTATTTGGTCAGCGGCGTTACGCTGGTTTTCGACGACCAATAAGCCTCGATAAAGGCTGCGATCAACAGGAACAGCATGGCCCCACACACCAGCAACACGCTTTTGCGCGCGGCCAGGCGCAGCGCCTCGCCCCATGTCAGACGTCCGGGGGCGATCAGCGCCCAGCCCAGCTTCAGGCCCGCCGCTCCGGCGAGGGCGATGGCGCTCAGTTCGAACGCACCGTGGCCGATCACGAACGACCAGAAGGTCTGGCCGAAACCGATCTCGCTGAGATGCCCGGCCACCGCGCCGATGATCATGCCGTTGTAAAGCAGGAAAAAACCGCTGCCCACGCCCATCAGCAAACCGCTGGCGAACGTCTGAAAGGCGATGCCCGTGTTGTGCATCACGTAATAGCCGAACATTACCCAGTCTTCGCTGGCCGCACGTTCCGCTGAGCGGCCGAGGTGGCCGGCAACGGGGTCGTACATGCCTTGCATCTCGCGCACCTGCTCGGCCGGGATCAGGTTGTAGATCAGTTCCGGGTTCAGATAAACCAGCACGCCGAAACCGATCAGGCTGCCGAAGAACAACAGGCTGGCGGCCGCAACAAAACGCCACTGTTCGCGCACCAGTCGCGGGAAGTCGGCGAGGATAAAGCTGATGATTTGCGCCCCGAGCCGACTGCGATGCCGATAGAGCTGTTGATGGCCGCGCAGCACTTGTTGTTGCAATGAATCGATCAGAAAACTGCTGTAGCCGCGCGCCTGGGCCAGAGCCAGATGTTGGCAGAGACGTCGATAGGCCTTGGGGAAATCGCTGACTTGCGCTGTCTCCTTGCCTTGTTCTAGGCGTTCGAGCGCCACGGCGAAGCGCTCCCATTCGGCCTTGTGGCGACTTTCGAACAGGCTCTGCTTCATGCGCTCGGCCCCAACAGGCCGCGCGCGATGCCGTTGAGTTCAGACACGGCTTTGGGCGCAGAGATGTGCAGCGGCTGCGCCAGCAATGCCGCCAGCTCGTTGATCCGTGCGGGAGAGAGCTCGGCCTGACGCTCGGCGAAACCGAGTACCGCGCGTTGTTCGCTCAAGGTCAGCGGAACGGGGCTGCGGCGAGGTTCAGCGTCAGGCAGTTGCGGACGGCTCAGCGGGCGTTCGCTGTAAACCACCAAGGTGCCGGCGGCAATGTCGCCGAGGCGTTTGAAGGTCGGGTGTTGCAGGCAACTGAGCGCACCGAGGAAATAGCCGAAGGGCAGTAGATCGACAAAGCGCAGCAGGTTGCGCAATAGCGAGGCCGACCAGCCGATCGGCGTGCCGTCATCGTGCACCACGCGCAAACCCAGCCATTGCTTACCCGGCGAACGGCCCTGACGCAGCACCTCGAACAGCACCATGTACCACCAGCTGATGGCAAACAGCAGCAAGGAACCGAGGCCCATGCCGAGCTTGCCGAGAAATGCCAGCGCGATAAACAGCACGCCGAGGATCAAGCCGCGAATGCCTAGATCGATGGCAAACGCCACGGCGCGCACCATCAACCCGGCGGGGCGCAGTGGCAGGTCGATGCCTTCCGGCGTTTCGACCTGATGCCGGGTATCCAGCGGTGCTTTCCTTCGCGGTGCTGTGGGCTCGAGCATGGGCTACCTGATGTTCGCCTGTTCGGGATGCAAGTGCGCCTGATGCTAGCAGCCTCTCGGGTGTGGGAGCGAGCCTGCTCGCGAATGTGGTGGATCAGTCAGCCTATGTGCACCTGACGGAAAGCCTTCGCGAGCAGGCTCGCTCCCACAAGGGCAATGCATTCCAGTTGTAGGAATCTGGAGAAATTGCTGTTCGAGGGCGACCAGGCTGGCCGTGGCAACCCTGAAACGCCTAGACTTCGCCGATCTTCTGTTCAGGATTCGCCCGTGACTTCAATCTTCTGGTACGACTACGAAACCACTGGCATCAATCCGCGCAACGACCGTCCGCTGCAGGTGGCCGGGATTCGCACTGACCACGCGCTCAACGAAATCGACGAGCCGGTCAATCTCTATTGCCAGCCCAGCGAGGACATCCTGCCGCACCCGGCGGCGTGCGCGATCACCGGCATCACCCCGGGCCAGCTCGCTGAAAAAGGCTTGAGCGAAGCCGATTTCATGACCCGCGTGCATGCGCAACTGGCCGCTCCGGGGACCTGTGGCGCCGGTTACAACACCTTGCGTTTCGACGACGAAATGACCCGCTACAGCCTGTATCGCAATTTCTTCGACCCCTATGCCCGTGAATGGCAGGGCGGCAACAGTCGCTGGGATCTGATCGATGTGGTGCGCGCCGCTTACGCATTGCGCCCCGATGGTCTGGTCTGGCCGACCGATGATGAAGGCCGCGTGACCCTCAAGCTCGAACGCCTCACAGCGGCTAACAATATCGATCACGGCCATGCCCACGAGGCGCTGTCGGATGTGCGCGCCACCATCGCGTTGGCGCGGCTGATTCGCGAGAAACAACCCAAGCTCTACGAGTGGCTGTTCCAGTTGCGTAGCAAACAGAAGGTGATGGATCAGATCCGCCTGTTGCAGCCACTGGTGCATGTATCCGGGCGTTTCTCGGCGGCACGCAGTTATGTCGGCGTGGTGTTGCCGCTGGCCTGGCACCCGAAGAATCGCAACGCCTTGATCGTCTGTGATCTGCATCTTGATCCGCAGGGGTTGCTGGACCTTGATGCGCAAGCCCTGCGTCAGCGTCTTTATACCCGTCGCGATGAGTTGGCCGAAGGTGAGTTACCGGTACCGCTCAAGCTGATTCATATCAATCGCTGCCCGGTTGTAGCGCCGCTGGCGGTATTGCGCGCACAAGACCAGCAGCGCCTTGGGCTGGACATGGCGCTTTATCATGAGCGGGCAGTGCGACTAACTGACGCACAACAAGTCTGGAAAGATAAAGTCGCGGCGATTTATGCCAGCGAAGATTTCACTCCCAGCGAAGATCCCGAGCAGCAGTTGTACGATGGATTTATCGGTGATCGTGATCGTCGTTTATGCGAACAAGTTCGAACGGCGGATCCTGCGCAGTTGGCGCAAGAGCAGTGGCCTTTCGATGATGAACGTTTGCCTGAATTACTTTTTCGATATCGAGCACGCAACTTTCCGGACACCCTGGATGTGGCCGAGCAAGAGCGCTGGAAATTATTTTGTCAGCAACGCCTGACGCAACCAGAGGCAGGTGCGCCGAATACCGTGCAGTCATTTATCGAGGCGGCAGAGCAATGGTCGCTTAGTGCGACGCCAATGCAGCGAGAGGTACTCAATGACTGGCAGAATTATGTACAGGCATTACGCAAACGTTTGAATCTGTGAAATCGAACATACCCGTAATTAATCTGCGGGCATAAAAAAACGCCAGCGCTAGCTGGCGTTCTTTTGTTCGCGGATCGCTCTGCGAAGGTGTTGCGGCTTAGCCCAGCAGGGTAGCCCAGCCTTCAACCACGTCGCCGCCCCACTTGGCTTTCCACTCTTTCAGAGTCTTGTGGTTGCCACCTTTGGTTTCGATGACTTCACCGTTGTGCGGGTTTTTGTATTGCTTAACTTTGCGTGCACGCTTGGTGCCGGTAGTTTTCACTGCGCCGCCGCGTGGAGCCTTGGATTTGGCTTCCGGATCCAGCAGCGCGATGATGTCACGCAGGGACTTGGAGTATTCACCCATCAGCGTGCGCAGTTTGCCTTCGAATTCCAGTTCGGCTTGCAGTTTGTCGTCTTCGGACAGGTTCTTCAGACGGGCTTGCAGCTCTTTGATGGCTTCTTCGGTGGCGCGATATTCGTTGATCAAGGACATGAGTACTACCTTTTGTAGAATGCTGAATGACAGGGGACAGTGCCGCAATAATAGTCAGGCTGTTTCATCAAGTAAACATTTAGATCGGCTTTTTATTTAAATGAGTTACAGGAATTAGCCGCGCTTTGAATGTTCCGTTAAATAATGTGATGCAGTCAGCACAGATATTTACAGTTGTCTGACAAAAGCCCCGCTAAAGCGTCACTGTCTTGACGTAAGACCTGCGCCAGAAAGCCGTTTGACCATGCTTTGTCCCACCCGGCGCGTATGCGTACTGCAGTTTTCCTGCGCAGTCGCTAGAATGGCGGCCTTTGTGAAGTTCTGGAGTTTCCCCCTCATGCGCACTTTTCGGCTGGTGATCTCTTGCCCGGACCGCGTTGGCATCGTTGCCAAAGTCAGTAATTTTCTGGCATCTCATAATGGCTGGATCACCGAAGCGAGCCACCACTCTGACAATCAAGTGGGCTGGTTCTTCATGCGTCACGAAATCCGTGCCGATTCCCTGCCGTTCGGTATTGAAGAATTGCGCGAGAAGTTCGCGCCGATCGCCGAAGAGTTCTCGATGGACTGGCGCATCACCGACACCGAGCAGAAAAAACGCGTGGTGCTGATGGCCAGCCGCGAATCCCACTGCCTGGCCGACCTCCTGCACCGCTGGCACAGCGACGAACTGGATTGCGAAATCGCCTGCGTGATCTCCAACCATGACGACCTGCGCAGCATGGTCGAGTGGCACGGCATCCCTTACTACCACGTGCCGGTCAATCCGCAGGACAAGCAACCAGCATTCGACGAAGTATCGCGGCTGGTCAAACAGCACGACGCGGAAGTGGTGGTGCTGGCGCGCTACATGCAGATCCTGCCGCCGGACATGTGCCGCGAGTACGCGCACAAAGTCATCAACATTCACCATAGCTTCCTGCCATCGTTCGTCGGCGCCAAGCCGTATCACCAGGCGTCCCTGCGCGGCGTCAAGCTGATCGGCGCAACCTGCCACTATGTCACTGAAGAGCTGGACGCCGGCCCGATCATCGAGCAGGACGTGGTGCGTGTCAGCCACAGCGACAGCATCGAAGACATGGTGCGCTTCGGCCGTGACGTCGAGAAGATGGTGCTGGCCCGTGGTCTGCGTTATCACTTGGAAGACCGCGTGCTGGTGCACGGCAACAAGACAGTCGTGTTCTGATCGAGCACGACACGCTTGAAAAACCAAGGGCCTGGGCGTTGAATCGCTCAGGCCCTTGTCATTTGAGCCCGAGGAAAAGTCATGAGCGATCCACTGGACAAAGCCACTTCCAAAGCGCCCGCCACGCTCGGCGAGGGTTGCCTGAGTCGTTACGACCCGGATGACATGAGCCCGGACGACGGCACCGAATTCCCCGGTGCCGCCGAACTTTGGGAGCAGCTCCAGCAAGAGCAGGACGAACCTAAGAAGCCTGCCTGACGTTCATCAACTTCTTCAGCAACGGCTTGCCCAGCATCAACACGAACACCGGGCCGCCAACCAGCAGATAGAAGTAATACGTCACCACGCGCCAGATCAGGATCGCCGCCGCTGCGGTGGATTTGCCCACCATCGGCGCGAGCAGCGCAGCCGAGGTCAGCTCTGCCGCACCGGCACCGCCGGGTAACAGACTGAACTGGCCGGCGCCAAGCGAGAGCATCTGCACCAGAAAGCTCCACGCCCACTGCAAATCCGCGCCGAGCCCGCGCAGGGCCAGATACAGCACGCTGTAGCGCAGCAGCCAGTGCACGCAGGTCAGGGCGAACACCTGAACCAGCGTCTGCCAGGGCAGTTTCAAGGTATCGGTAAATGCCGCGAGAAAGTGCAGCAACTTGCGCGCCCAGCGACGGCGAGTACTTGTCGTGATGTTCATCCCCGCCAACAGCCGCCCGCTCAGGCGAATCAACGCTCGGTGATAACGCGCGATCAACACGCAACTCAACAAACCCCCAAACAGCGAAACGGCGCTGACGGTCAGCAGCCACTCGAGGCGATCGCTCAGGTGCTGGAATAGCGCATAGATCAGAATCCCGCTGAGGGCGCAGAGAAAGAACAGCAGATCGCTGAGCTGATCCATGGCAAACACTGCGCTGCCTCGCGCCGGACGCACGCCGCAACGGGCGAGCAGAGCCATGATCGTCAGCGGCCCGCCGCTGCCGCCGGGCGTGGCGCAGTACGCGAACTCGGCGGCCATCACCACGCCGAGGCTTTTCAATGGCGCGACCTTTTCACGCTGGTCGCCGAGCAACAAACGCAGGCGCAACGTATTGATGCCCCAGCACAGCAGAATCATGCCGAACATGATCAACAGCCAGTTCAGTGGAAAACTGCGCAGGCGCGCCCAGGTTTCGCCGCCGCCGAGCAGCACCGGAATCAGCACCGCCGCGAGCAGGCCGATCAGCAACAACAGGCTGCGCTTCATGCTGCGCGTTCCAGTTGTCCGCGCTGTCGGGCCAGCCAGTCGATTTTGGTCAGCGGCACGCGCCCCTCGGCAAGCAGGCGTTGCAGCGTGTGCAACCAGTAATCGCGAGAAAAACGGTGACGCATGTCCACCGGATGCAGCCCCAGACGAATCACCGATGCCTCGCGCCAGCGCTGTTCACGCTGGTCGCTGAGGATTTTCGACACGCCGCGCCGCCAGGCGCTGCGCGCACTCCACACCAGCCCCGGTGCATCGATGGCGCTGAAATCGGGCAAGCGATAAAGATGCTGTGGATCGCTGGTGTAGCTGAGCGGCAATTCGCGCAAGGCCTGGCGGGTGCCGTCGCTCATCAGCCAGGCCGGGGCGACGAAACCCTGCACCGGCCAGTCGTAGCGCTGAAACATGTCCAGACCTGCGTGTAGGCGGGCAAGGGCTGCTTCGCGGGACAGGCGATAGAACTCGCCTTCGTGGGTGTAGACCCGGCGCATGAACCAGTCGCGCGGGGTGTTTGGCATGGGTTCCTGATCGTCGTGGTAGTAGCCGTGCAGTGCCAGTTCATCGCCTCGGGCGACCCCGGCATCGAGCACTTGGCGAAACGCAGGGTTGGCATCAAGGGCATCGTGGCGATGGAAATCCGGTACCACCAGCCACGTCATCGGCACATCACCCAAGGCATCGACAGTCTCGACGAAGGGCTGGTAATCCGCCCACGTCGAGGGCGCCACATCATGCAACACCAGGCAAACAGCTTTCATTTCTTCAACCATTGGCCACCCGTGGCAGCGTATGGCCGAGCACCGCGTGATAGTGGCTGAGCAGACTGTCGACCACGGTGTCCCAGGCGTAATGCCGTTCGACGTGCTGACGCGCCTGTTGACCGAGTCGATCGCAGCCGCGACTGAACAGCTCACGCACGGCATTGGCCATGGCCTGCGGATTATTCGGTGCACAGAGCAGGCCGCAGGAATCGTTGACGATCTCTTCAAACGCCCCGGCCGCCACCGCCACCACGGGAATGCCGCAGGCCATGGCCTCAAGGATGACCAGGCCGAAGGTTTCCTGGTCGCCGGCATGCAGCAGCGCATCGGCGCTGGCCATCAGCCGCGCGACTTTCGGCGCCGGGCAGAATTCGTCGATAACGCTGACGTTGTCCGGCACCGCCGCAGGCATCGACGAGCCGACCAACAACAAGTGATAACGCGGACCGAGGCGTTGCATGCACTTGAGCAGCACCGGCAGGTTTTTCTCCTTGGAACCGCGCCCGGCAAAGATCAGCAGGCGCGTGTCTTCGGCAATGCCCAGCTCAGCCCGCAGGCCAGGATCGCGGGCGTCGGGATGGAAAGTGTGCAGATCCACGCCCAGCGGTTGCACATGAACATTGCGCACCCCGAGCCCGATGAGCTTGTCGGCCATGACCTGGCTCGGCGCGAGGACACGATCGAAATTGCCGTACAGACGAGTCACGTAAGCCTCGACATTCGGCGTGACCCAATGGCCCATGCGATTGCCCGCCAGCAGCGGCAGATCCGAGTGATAAAAGCCGATCACCGGCACATCCAGCTGCCGCCGCGCATCCAGCGCTGCCCATGCGGTGAGGTAGGGATCGCCGACTTCGATCAGATCCGGCTGCAATTCCTGCAGGACGTTTCGCCAAGGCGCCAGGCGCAGGGGGAAGCGATAACCTTTGCCGAAGGGCAGGGCGGGCGCCGGAACCGTGAAAATGCCGTCATGTTCACCCAGTCTCGCGCCGGGGATCAGCAGGCTGTGGCGAATGGCGTTGCGCTCGCCAAGGCGACGGTGTTTGGCATCCAGATAAGTCCGCACGCCTCCGCTGGCCGGGGCGTAGAACATGGTGATGTCGGCGATATGCACGGTGAGCAACCCTCCGCTGTGTCGTTCTCCCTTGATTGACCTTTATCCAGAATAGATGTTCGGTCGGGATTGCGCGCCCCTCACCCTAGCCCTCTCCCGGAGGGGAGAGGGGACTGATCGGAGTGTTTGGGATTGTTGCGATGTCCTGCGATATCGAGCCGAACGCTCGCATTGAAAAGCTTGAAGATCGGCTCCCTTTCCCCTCGCCCCCTTGGGGGAGAGGGTTGGGGTGAGGGGGTAGGCTTTTGATCTTAAATCCTGAAGCTGCCCACCAGTTGCTTGAGACGCGAAGCCTGCTGCTCCAGATCCGAGCACGCGCGCAAGGTCGCTTGCAGGTTCTCTACACCCTCCTGGTTCAGCGTGTTGATCTCGGTGATATCGACGTTGATCGACTCAACCACCGCAGTCTGCTCCTCGGTCGCCGTCGCCACCGACTGGTTCATCCCGTCGATCTCGCCAATGCGCAGGGTCACGCTGTTCAGGCGTTCGCCGGCAAGGTTGGCGATCTCGACGCTGTCCTGGCTGTGGCGCTGACTGTCGCTCATGGTGCTCACCGATTCCCGGGCGCCGACTTGCAGCTCCTCGATCATGGTCTGCACCTGCTGTGCCGATTCCTGCGTGCGGTGCGCCAGGTTGCGCACTTCGTCCGCCACCACGGCGAAACCACGACCGGCCTCACCGGCGCGCGCCGCTTCGATCGCCGCGTTCAGCGCCAACAGGTTGGTCTGCTGGGAAATACTGGTGATCACTTCGAGAATCTGGCCGATGTTGACGGTCTTGCTGTTCAGCGACTCGATGTTGGTGCTGGACGCGCTGAGCATGCTCGACAGCTGGTTCATCGCCTTGATGCTGCGCTCCACCACTTGCTGGCCATCCTCGGCCAGACCCCGGGCGTCGCTGGCCTGATTCGACGCTTGGGCGGCGTTGCGGGCGATTTCCTGGGCGGCGGCGCCGAGCTGATTGATCGCGGCGGCAACACTGCTGGTGCGCGAAGCTTGCTGGTCAGAGTTGTACATCGACGAGTTTGACGCTGCGACCACGCGCAGCGCGACCTCGTTGACCTGGCCGGTGGCCGAGGACACTTCGCGGATCGAACCGTGAATACGTTCGACGAAACGGTTGAACGCGGTGCCGAGGATGCCGAATTCATCGTTATTGACGATGTTCAGGCGTTTGGTCAGGTCGCCCTCGCCGTCGGCGATGTCTTCCATGGCGCGGGTCATCACGTGCAGCGGCTGGATCAGCAGGCGGATCAGCATGCCGAGCAGGGCGATGATGATTGCCACGGCAATAATGGTTGCGATTACCGCTGAGGTACGGAATTCGCTGAGCATCGAGTAGGCCTGATCCTTGTCGATCGACAGGCCGATGTACCAGTTCACCGACGGCAGGCCCTTGATCGGGGCGAAGGTGACGATGCGGGTTTTGCCGTCGACGCTCACTTCGCTGAAATCGCTGCTGATGCGCGGCGTGTCCTGCGGGTAGGCTTCTTTCAGTGACTTCATCACCAAGGCCTTGTCCGGGTGGACGAGGATCTTGCCGTCAGCGCTGACCAGGAATACGTAGCCCATGCCGTCGAAATCCCGTGCGGCGAGGGTGTCGACCAGCGATTGCAGGCTCAGGTCACCACCGACCACGCCAACGCTCTGCCCGGCCTTTTTCGACGCGGTGGCGATGGAAATGATCAACTGGCCGGTGGCCGCATCGATGTAGGGTTCGGTCAGGGTCGAGGTGCTGCTGCTTTCGGCACCTTTATACCAAGGGCGTACGCGCGGATCGAAACCGTCCGGCATCTTCACGTCCGGGCGGATGGTGAAGTGGCCAGTGGCATCGCCCAGATAGGTGGCCATGAACGTCGAGGTCAGGCTTTTCTGTTCCAGCAGGCTGGCGACCGTGGCAGGTTCCGGGTTGATGGCGATGTTCTGCGCGGCGTTCTCGATCAGCAGGATGCGCCCGCTGAGCCAGGTCTGGATGTTGCCGGCGGTGACCTCGCCCATTTCATTGAGGTAGTTGTTCAGATCATCGCGGATCGCATTGCGTTGCAGCCAGTCGTTGTACAACGTGAACGAGGCGAAAGCGGCAATGACGATGAGAGCGGCGGCAAGCAAAATCTTATGGCTGAAGCGCAGGTTTTTGTTCATGGCTTGGGGTTCCGCTAAGGTCTTAATGTCCTGGGCGTGCTTTTATAGAGACGCGCACTATGGGCAAGGTTGAAAAATTGATATTTCCGGCTCTCCTTAGGGAAATGTCCGACCCGGTTTTCTGATGGGTCTATCCAATTTATGTATCGGCCATGTGTCATCAAAGATTAACCATTGGGTGAGAAAATGCCTGACTCTTCGCAACTCGTTATCGGCGCTGATCCGGCCGCGCAACCCATCGCTCAGGCCATGCGCCTGGCCAACCGCCACGGGCTGATCGCTGGCGCCACCGGCACCGGTAAAACCGTGACCTTGCAGCGCCTGGCCGAAGCATTCAGCGATGCCGGTGTGGCGGTGTTCGCCGCCGACATCAAGGGCGACCTCTGCGGGCTCGGCGCCGCTGGCAACCCGCAGGGCAAAGTGGCCGAGCGCATCGCCGGCATGCCCTGGCTCGGTCACACGCCGCAGGCTTATCCCGTCACGCTGTGGGACATCCACGGTGAATCCGGACATCCGCTGCGCACCACGCTGAGCGAAATGGGTCCGCTACTGATCGGCAGCCTGCTCGAGCTGACCGACAGTCAGCAGTCGGCGCTGTACGCGGCCTTCAAAGTGGCGGATCGCGAAGGGTTGTTGCTGCTGGATCTCAAGGATCTGAAAGCGCTGCTCAATCACCTCAAGGACAACCCGCAGTTGCTCGGCGAAGACGCGGCGCTGATGACCACCGGTTCCAGCCAGGCGCTGCTGCGCCGCTTGGCGACGCTGGAACAGCAGGGCGCCGAAGCCCTGTTCGGCGAGCCGGCGCTGCAACTTGAAGACATCCTGCAACCGGGCGCCGATGGCCGGGGACGCATCCATCTGCTCGACGCCAGCCGTCTGGTGCACGAGGCGCCGAAGGTTTACGCAACGTTCCTGCTGTGGCTGCTGGCCGAGTTGTTCGAGCAACTACCCGAGCGCGGCGATGCTGACAAGCCGCTGCTGGCGCTGTTCTTCGATGAGGCGCACTTGCTCTTCGGCGACACGCCCAAGGCCTTGCAGGAGCGGCTTGAGCAAGTGGTGCGTTTGATTCGTTCCAAGGGTGTTGGCGTGTATTTCGTCACCCAGTCGCCGGCGGATCTGCCGGATGACGTGCTGGCGCAGTTGGGCTTGCGCATTCAACACGGCCTGCGTGCGTTCACCGCCAAAGAGCAGAAATCCCTGCGTGCGGTCGCGGATGGCTTTCGGCCGAATCCGGCGTTCGACAGTCTGTCGGTGCTGACTGAGTTAGGTATTGGTGAGGCGCTGGTCGGCACGCTGACCGAGAAGGGCACGCCGGAAATGGTCCAGCGTGTGTTGGTGGCACCGCCGCAGTCGCGGATCGGCCCGCTGACCGAAACCGAGCGCACCGTGCTGATCGCCGGCTCACCGTTTAAGGGCCGTTATGACAAGCCGATCGATCGCGAGTCGGCCTATGAAATCTTGATGGGACGCAAAGGGCTGGCGCCCGAGGCTGAAACACCAGCGGGCAAAGCTGCGGCCGAAGAGCCGAGCCTGGCTGACCGCGCTGGCGAATTCCTCGGCACGGCGGCAGGCCAGGCGCTGAAATCAGCGATGCGCCAGGCGGCCAATAACCTTGGCAAGCAGTTGGTGCGCGGGTTGATGGGGTCTCTGCTCGGAGGCAGCAAGCGCCGCTAAAAGCAAAGATCGCAGCCTGCGGCAGCTCCTACAGTTGAAATGCATTCATTCTGTAGGAGTTGCCGCAGGCTGCGATCTTTTGCTTTTGCTTCAGGCTTTACCTTTGGCATGCGCCGCCAAACGCTCCAGCGCCGCGCGCAATCCCGGATCGCTGATCCCGTCGGCCGTCGACTGAATCGTCTCCGCCGCACTGCTCGACAGATCCATCGTGTGCCCAACCGCCCGGTGCTGGATGATCGGCGGGCGCACGCTGAATTTGATCCGCGTCAGGTTGGCGAACTCTTCGAACAACTGCAGTTGTCGTTGCAGACGTTTCTGCTGATAGCGCAGGCGCGTTGCCCAATGGCCGTCAGTGACCACCAGCGACAGCTCGCCTTCGCGCCACTTGGCCACCCGGCAATGCTCGCGGGCAGCCGGTTGCAGCTGACTTTCGAGCAGGCGCTGCAAATGCTCCAGACGCTGGGCATGGCCGAGGATGGCTTTCAGCGGTTTGGCTTCGCGTAACAGAACGGCGGGTGCTCTGGCCGTGAGAGGGCGAAACGCCATGATCGAACACCTGAAGGAACAGAGGCGCCATGGTAGCAGAAAGCTGCGGAACCTCTGGGCCATTGCTTTTGTCCCTGATTTGCTCATTAAATCAACGCCTGACTTCTTTCCCCCGACGGGTTGAAGTTGAGCAAAACGCCCCTATTTTAAGTGAGCCCCGTCAAAGCGCAGTGCCAGCATCGTGGAACATCGCCACTTTCCTCACCACCGTTTCCGGGTAGAATGCTCGTTCGCATGCGGCCATGAGGGCTGCACGGGCGACTCACGGGGCCGCCCTCCATCCCTTTAGTGTGGAAGATCCTGCCGATATGTTTGCGCCTTTGTTAAAGAAACTTTTTGGAAGCAAGAACGAGCGTGAAGTCAAACGCATGCTCAAGACGGTGCAGCTCGTCAATGCCTTCGAAGAGCAAATGGTGGCCCTTTCGGACGATCAATTGCGCGCCAAGACCGCCGAGTTCAAGGCCCGTATCGCCAAAGGGGAAACCCTCGACAAGCTGTTGCCGGAAGCCTTCGCCGTCGCCCGCGAGGCCGGCAAGCGTGTGATGGGCATGCGCCACTTCGACGTGCAACTCGTCGGCGGCATGACCTTGCACGAAGGCAAGATCGCCGAAATGCGCACCGGTGAGGGCAAGACCCTCGTGGCCACCCTGGGTGTTTACCTCAACGCACTGTCCGGCAAGGGCGTGCACGTTGTGACCGTGAACGATTACCTGGCCCGCCGTGACGCCAACTGGATGCGCCCGCTGTATGAATTCCTCGGCCTGACCGTCGGCGTCGTGACGCCGTTCCAGCCGCCGGAAGAGAAGCGCGCCGCCTACGCCGCCGACATCACCTACGGCACCAACAACGAATTCGGTTTCGACTACCTGCGCGACAACATGGCGTTCAGCATGGATGAAAAATTCCAGCGCGAACTCAACTTTGCCGTGATCGACGAAGTCGACTCCATCCTCATCGACGAAGCGCGTACTCCGCTGATCATTTCCGGTCAGGCCGAAGACAGCTCCAAGCTGTACATGGAGATCAACAAACTGATCCCGCAGCTGGAACTGCACGTCGAGGAAGTTGAAGGCCAGGTCACCAAGGCCGGTCACTACACCGTTGACGAAAAGACCCGTCAGGTCGAACTCAACGAAGCCGGTCACCAGTTCATCGAAGAAATGCTCACCCGCGTCGGCCTGCTGGCCGAAGGCGAGAGCCTGTACTCGGCGCACAACCTTGGCCTGCTGACTCATGTCTACGCCGGTCTGCGTGCGCACAAGCTGTTCAACCGCAACATCGAATACATCGTCCAGGACGGTCAGGTCGTACTGGTCGACGAACACACCGGTCGGACCATGCCGGGTCGTCGTCTGTCCGAAGGCTTGCACCAGGCTATCGAAGCCAAGGAAGGTCTGAACATTCAGGCCGAGAGCCAGACCCTGGCCTCGACCACCTTCCAGAACTACTTCCGTCTGTACACCAAGCTGTCGGGCATGACCGGTACCGCCGACACCGAAGCGTTCGAATTCCACCAGATCTATGGTCTGGAAGTCATGGTCATCCCGCCGAACAAGCCGTTGGCGCGTAAAGACTACAACGACCTGGTGTTCCTCACCGCCGAAGAGAAATACGCGGCGATCGTCGCGGACATCAAGGAAAGCATGGCTGCCGGTCGTCCGGTGCTGGTGGGTACCGCGACCATCGAGACGTCCGAGCACATGTCCGAATTGCTCGTCAAAGAAGGCATCGAACACAAGGTTCTCAACGCCAAGTTCCACGAAAAAGAAGCTGAAATCATTGCTCAGGCCGGTCGTCCGGGTGCGCTGACCATCGCCACCAACATGGCCGGTCGTGGTACCGACATCCTGTTGGGCGGCAACTGGGAAGTGGAAGTCGCTTCGCTGGAGAACCCGACCCCTGAGCAGATCGCCCAGATCAAGGCCGACTGGCAGAAGCGTCACCAGCAAGTGCTGGAGTCCGGCGGCTTGCAGGTAATTGCTTCCGAGCGTCACGAATCGCGCCGTATCGACAACCAGCTGCGTGGCCGTGCCGGTCGTCAGGGCGATGCCGGTTCGAGCCGCTTCTACCTGTCGCTGGAAGACAGCCTGATGCGCATCTTCGCCTCCGACCGGGTGAAGAACTTCATGAAAGCCCTGGGCATGCAGCCGGGCGAAGCGATCGAGCACCGCATGGTGACCAACGCGATCGAGAAGGCGCAGCGCAAGGTTGAAGGCCGCAACTTCGACATCCGTAAGCAACTGCTCGAGTTCGACGACGTCAACAACGAACAGCGTAAAGTGATCTATCACATGCGTAACACGTTGCTGGCCGCTGACAACATCGGTGAAACCATCGCCGACTTCCGTCAGGACGTGCTCAACGCCACCGTCAGCGCGCACATTCCGCCGCAATCGCTGCCAGAGCAGTGGGACGTGGCCGGTCTGGAAGCGTCGATCGAAAGCGATTTCGGCGTGAAACTGCCGATCCAGCAATGGCTCGACGAAGACGATCACCTGTACGAAGAAACCCTGCGCGAGAAGCTCATGACCGAGCTGATGGCGGCGTACAACGAGAAGGAAGATCAGGCCGGTGCCGAGGCGCTGCGCTCGTTCGAGAAGCAGATCGTCCTGCGCGTACTCGACGACCTGTGGAAAGACCACCTGTCGACCATGGATCACCTGCGTCACGGCATTCACCTGCGTGGCTATGCGCAGAAGAACCCGAAGCAGGAATACAAGCGCGAGTCGTTCACGCTATTCTCCGAGCTGCTCGATTCGATCAAGCGCGACTCGATCCGCGTGCTCTCGCACGTTCAGGTCCGCCGCGAAGATCCGGAAGCCGAAGAGCAACGCCTGCGTCAGGAAGCCGAAGCACTGGCGGCGCGCATGCAGTTCGAACACGCCGAAGCGCCTGGGCTGGATCAGCCGGAAGCGTTGGGTGAAGAGGTCGATGTGGCACTGGCCACCGCCGCTGCCCCTGTGCGCAACGAGCAGAAGCTGGGCCGCAACGAGCTGTGCTACTGCGGTTCGGGCAAGAAATACAAGCATTGCCACGGGCAGATCCAGTAAAACCCGTTTCAATCGCTGAACACCCCGCGCCGCGACCGGCTCCTGCCGTCGCGGCGTTTTGCCATTTATCCCACCGTCCTTTCCCGTGGCGGTGCTGACATCATTGAGTAAGGAGCGCATTCATGGCTGTTGGTCTTGGTCCTTTGCCAACGTTGCACCCGGTTGCCGGTTTTGAACTCGGTATCGCCTCGGCCGGCATCAAGCGCCCGGGGCGCAAGGATGTAGTGGTGATGCGCTGTGCTGAAGGTTCGACCGTGGCTGGCGTCTTCACCCTGAACGCGTTCTGCGCCGCGCCGGTTATCCTGGCGAAAAAACGCGTACAGAACGCCGTGCGTTACTTGTTGACCAACACCGGCAATGCCAACGCCGGCACCGGCGAGCCGGCTTGGCGGCTGCCGAGCGCACCACCGCTAAGTTGGCCGAGCTGACCGGCGTCGATGCCAGCCAGATTCTGCCGTACTCCACTGGCGTGATCGGCGAGCCGCTGCCGGTCGAGAAGATCGAAGGCGCACTGCAAGCCGCGCTGGACGACCTGTCGGAGAACAACTGGGAAGCCGCCGCCACCGGCATCATGACCACCGACACGCTGCCCAAGGGCGCCAGCCGCCAGTTCGAGCATGACGGCGTGACCATCACCGTCACCGGCATCAGCAAAGGCGCCGGCATGATTCGCCCGAACATGGCGACCATGCTGGGTTACATCGCCACCGACGCCAAAGTCTCCCGCGAGGTGCTGCACAACCTGATGCTCGATGGCGCGAACAAGTCGTTCAACCGCATCACCATCGACGGCGACACCTCGACCAACGATTGCTGCATGCTGATCGCCACTGGCAAAGCCGCGCTGCCTGAGATCACCCGCGCTGAAGGCGAGCTGTTCGCCAAGCTGAAACAGGCGGTATTCGAAGTGTGCATGGACGTCGCCCAGGCCATCGTGCGCGACGGCGAAGGCGCGACCAAGTTCGTTACCGTTGAAGTGAACGGCGGCGGCAACCATCAGGAATGCCTGGACGTCGGTTACACCGTGGCCCACTCGCCGCTGATCAAGACCGCGCTGTTCGCCTCTGACCCGAACTGGGGCCGTATCCTCGCTGCCGTGGGTCGTGCCGGCGTGCCGGACCTGGACGTGAGCAAGATCGACGTGTTCCTCGGCGACGTGTGCATCGCCAGCCGTGGCGCCCGCGCCGCGACCTACACTGAAGCCCAGGGCTCGGCGGTGATGCAGCAGGAAGAAATCACCATTCGCATCGAACTGGGTCGCGGCGATTGCAGCGAAACCATCTGGACCACCGACCTGTCGCATGAGTACGTGAAGATCAACGCTGAATACCGTACTTGATTCAAGGTGTGGGAGTGGGCTGCCGGCCTCTTCGCGGGCAAGCCCGCTCCCACAGTGATTGCGGTCGTTCACAAATGCCGTGTACACCACCAAAACCTGTGGGAGCGGGCTTGCCCGCGATGACGGACGACCAGACGCCAGACATTCTGGATTGTTTCCCTGACGAAAAGGCGCCACACCATGTCCCTGCACCTGATCATCGGCGACAAACTGCTTTCCTCCTGGTCCCTGCGTGCGGCACTGGCGCTGGACCTGACCGGCGCACCCTACAGCGAAGAGCTGATCAAGCTCGGCAAACCCGACACCCGCGAGCGCCTGCTCAAGCACTCGCCGACCGGCAAGGTGCCGCTGCTGCATACCACCCGTGGCACCATCGCCGATTCGCTGGCCATTGCTGAGTACCTCGCTGAGCAGTTTCCGTCCGAGCAACTCTGGCCGAGCGATACCTTTGCCCGCGCGCAGGCCCGCTCGGCCTGCGCACAAATGCACAGCGGCTTCTTCGCCATGCGTAACCACATGCCGTTCAACCTGAGCCAAGACGCACCGCTGAATCCTGTGCCGCCAGAAGTGAAGGTCGATATCGAACGCATGCTCGCGCTGTGGGCCGAATGCCGCGCGGCAGCGACGGAAGAGGGGCCGTACCTGTTCGGTTGTGTCAGCCTTGCCGATGCCTTTTTCGCGCCGATCGCCGTGCGCTTGCGCACCTATCAGGTGAAGCTGCCGGCGGTCGACGAAGCCTATGTTGAAACCATCTACCAATGGCCCGCCTTCAAAGCGTGGCAAAAGGCTGGACTGGAGGAATTGAACCCGTGAAACGCGTCCACGTCGCCGCTGCCGTCATTCGTGACGGCGCCGGCAAAATCCTTATCGCCCGCCGTGCCGACACCCAGCATCAAGGCGGCTTGTGGGAGTTTCCCGGTGGCAAGGTCGAGGCTGACGAGTCTGTCGAATCGGCACTGGCTCGCGAGCTGCACGAAGAGCTGGGCATCATCGTTGATGCTGCGCGGCCGCTGATCAAGGTTCGCCACGATTACCCGGACAAACAGGTCTTGCTGGATGTCTGGGAAGTCTCGGCGTTCAGTGGCGAACCCCACGGCGCTGAAGGCCAGCCACTGGCCTGGGTCACTGCCAGGGAATTGATTGACTATGAGTTTCCGGCGGCCAATCAGCCGATCGTCGCGGCGGCGCGCTTGCCTGCCGAATACTTGATCACTCCCGAAGATCTGGAAGGCCCGGCCTTGTTGCGCGGCATCCAGAAGGCGATTGCCGGAGGCATCAAACTGATCCAGCTGCGCGCACCCAACGGCTACGACCCGAAATACCGGGATCTGGCGGTGGATGCGGTGGGCCTGTGCGCCGGCAAGGCGCAGTTGATGATCAAAGGGCCGTTCGAATGGCTCGGTGATTTCCCGTCTGCCGGATGGCACATCACCGCTGCCCAACTGCGTAAATACGCAGCGGCAGGACGTCCGTTGCCGGCTGAGCGCTGGCTCGCGGCGTCCTGTCATGACGCTGAAGAGCTGGCGCTGGCCGAGCAGATGGGCGTTGATTTCGTCACTCTGTCGCCGGTGCAGCCGACGTTGACGCACCCGGATGCGCAGCCGTTGGGGTGGGAGCAGGCACAGGCGTTGATTGACGGTTTCAGTAAACCGGTGTTTCTGCTCGGTGGAGTAGGGCCGGCGGAGCGCGAGAAGGCTTGGGGTACTGGGGCTCAGGGTGTCGCGGGGATTCGGGCGTTCTGGCCTGATCCAGTGTAAGGGCTACCGACCTCTTCGCGAGCAGGCTCGCTCCCACAGTGGATTGCATTTCTCCAGTCAGAATGCAGTCAAATGTGGGAGCGAGCCTGCTCGCGAAGGCGCCCTGACAGGCGCTACTTTCCTCCAGGTTTCGCAGCCGGCTGCCACAAAATCTCCGCCACCCCTTGCCGCCGCGCAATCAACCGCGCCACAACAAACAGCAAATCCGACAACCGATTGATATACGCCAGGCCAACCCCGGCCAACGGCTCCAGCGCATTCAAATGCTGACAGCGCCGCTCGGCACTGCGCGCCAGACTGCGGCAGACATGTGCCTGCGCAATCAACATCGAACCACCCGGCAAGATGAAGTTTTCCAGCGGCCCCAGCTCTTCATTCCACACATCGATGGCCGCTTCCAGCCGCTCGATTTCGGCCTCGTTCAACGCCTGATATTCAGGCATCGCCAGTTCGCCACCGAGGTCGAACAGGCGATGCTGACAAGGCGCCAACACTTCGATGATTTCATTCAGCGCCGGATGCACTTCGCGCTCGGCGAGCAAACCGGCGAGCAACACGCCGACCTGACTGTTCAGCGTATCGACCTCGCCGATCGCCTCGATGCGCGGGTGATCCTTGGGGACGCGACGGCCGTCACCGAGGCCGGTTTCGCCTTTGTCGCCGGTGCGGGTGTAGATCTTCGACAAGCGAAAGCCCATGGGTTACCTCGGTAGTGAATTGGTTTCGGTGGTCAACGGCGCAGGCTGCACCAGCGGCAGACGCAGAGTGAAGCAAGTGCCCTGGCCGGGCGCCGACTGCACTTCCATCTGGCCTTTGTGATTGTTGGTGATGATGAAGTACGACACCGACAGACCAAGCCCCGTGCCCTGGCCGATTTCCTTGGTGGTAAAGAACGGCTCGAAAGTGCGCTTGCGCACGTTCTCGCTCATGCCGATGCCGTTGTCCTCGACCTGAATCTCGGCCCACGGCGGATTGAGTCTGGTACGCAAAATGATCCGGCCCGGCTCGCTGTCGTCTTCGCGCTGATGAATCGCCTGCGCGGCATTTTTCAGCAGATTGAGCAGCACCTGTTCCAGTTCGTTGGCGGTGCCCGGCACTGGACCCAGTGCCGGGTCGAACTGGCGGATGATCGCCTGGCCCTTGAAGTCGAAACCGATGGCCAGATCGAAGTCGTTGCCGGCGATCTCAACGGCTTGATCGATCAGCGCCGGCAGATCGCAGGGCGCCATTTGCCGGGTGCTGCGGCGGCTGAAGCTGAGCATGTGCGTGACGATTTTCGCCGCGCGGGCGCCGGCCTGTTGAATGCCGTCGAGCAGTTGCGGGACTTCGCGGCCTTGCAGGTAGCGGTTCACAGTGTCCAGTTCGATGCCCAGTTGTTCGGCAGTCTCGATGTTCTTCGGCAGATCCGCCGACAGACGCCGGCGAATGTTCTGCACGTTGTGCAGGATCGCGCCGAGCGGGTTGTTGATTTCGTGGGCCATGCCGGCCGCGAGGCCACCGACCGAGAGCATCTTCTCCGACTGCACCATCATTTCTTCCAGCGACAGACGCTGAGTGATGTCGTCGATACGGATCACCACGCCACGCCCGGCACCGCCCATCAGCGGATAAAACGTCAGCGCATAATGCTTGGGTTCATCGTCCTTGAACCAGGTTACCCGGTCGACTTTGGCCACGGTGTGCTGTTCGACGGTGGCCTTGAGCTGCGGCAAAAACGGCTTGAGCGGTTCGAAGGCGAGGAAGATCGGCTGGTTCAAAGCCTCATCCAGGCGTGTACCGGAGAGCGCGCTGGCCTCCTGGTTCCATTGAGTGACGTAGAGCTGCTCGTCGAGGGCGATCAGCGCCGAGGGCATCGAGTCGATGATGCTGTTGAGGTAATTCTGGAAGCCGGTGAGTTTCTTTTCGATCTTGCTGCGCACCTGGACTTCCAGTTCCAGTTTGCGGTTGGTGTGGCGGGTTTCCTCGGCCAGGCCTTGCGCCTGATCGTAGGCGGCCTGCGAGTCGTCGCGGGCGCGTTTCAATTGCTGCTCGCGGGCTTCGATGCGCGAAAGCATGGTGTTGAACGCCTCGGCCAGACTGCCGATTTCGTCGTGGTTGCCGCGCGCGGCGCGCAGGGCGTAGTTCTCTTCGCGGGTGACCTGCCGGGACAATTCCTCAAGCTGGTGAATCGGTCGGGTAATCAGACGTTTGATCTGCCGGGCGATGACCAGCCACAGCAAGACGCTGAAGATCAGGATGCCGAGGCTTGCGGTCAGAGTGCCGGTGTAGAACGCCATCGGCAGTTCGCTGCTGGCGACCAGCAACAGATGCCCAGGTGCGGCGCCGGGGCGGGGTAGGGTGATCAATTGATTGCTGCGGAACTCGGTGAGTTGCCAGGCTTCGACGTGGCGGTAGCGCTCGGGGAGACTGAGTTTTTCGCCGCGCTGCACTTGCGCCAGGCGTTCGCCCTTGCCGTCGTACAGGGCGGCGGCGCGCAGCGGTGAATAACTGTCGAGCTCCTTGAGCAGGCGCTCGGCGCTGCGCGGCGACTCCAGCGCATCGCTGACCAGACTCGGATTGGCGATCAGCCGGCCGATGGTCTGCAGGGCTTGTGGCGCCATGCTTTCCTGAGAAATGTAGTAGGCGGCGCTGATAAAGGTCAGGTTGGCGACCAGCAGAACCGTGGTCAACAACACCAGCAGGGCGGCCAGCAGTTTCTGGCCGACCGGCAGGTTTTCAAGGCGCTGGCGCAATGGCATCAGGTTTATCGCAGCAGGGGAACAAGTCGTCAGCCTAGCGGCTGCTCAGTCGCTGGGCAATCCACGCTTGTGCAGATGAGCGATCAGGCGTTGCTGCAACTGCTGCAGATGCGGCAGGTTCAACTGATGGCGCTCGGCAACTTTGCAGGCGTGGCCCAACAGATAGCTGATCTCGGTGCGGCGCTGGTTGGCGACGTCCTGATACATCGAAGAGTAATTGGCGGCGGTGGCGTGGATCACTCGTTCGACTTCCGCTTGCAGATTGTCCGCCGCAGCGGGTTGGCCGCAGCGTTCGAGCAGTTCGGTCAATTCGGCACAGAGTGTGGCAACTTCGCAGTGATGCTCGCTCAGCCCGCCGTTGCGGCAATCGTGGAGCACGGTCAGCGGGTTGATCGCGCAGTTCAGCGCCAGTTTGCGCCACAGTCGAGTGAGGATGTCAGCGCTCCATTCATGGGGAATGTTCGCCGCTTGCAGCTCGTCCAGCCAGACCGGCGCCAGCGGATTTGCCGCATCGCCCAGCCAGTTGAAACCGTGACCGGCAAACACCACGCGCCAATCGCCATCGCGGAACGCGCCCTCGGTGCTGGACGCGCTGATGCAGCGCGCTTGCGGTACCCGCGCGGCCACGGCGTCCTGACTGCCAAGGCCGTTTTGCAGGAGGATCAGTTCGGCGTCTGGCGCGAGGCGTGAAGCGAGGCGGGCGACGGCCTCTTCGGCGTCATAGGCCTTGCACGTGACCAGTAAACGGCGAATTGGCTCGGGGCTGTCCGGCGTTTCGCCGGGAACTGCATAGGTGTGAGCTTGTCCGTTTTCTACCAGGGTCAAGCCGCCCACTGCCTCGTAGCTGTGCAAACGCGCGGCATCGCGCAGGATCAGTTGCACAGGCAAGCCGGCCCGGGCCAGACGTGTCGCCCAGAGTGTGCCGAGGCTGCCGGCGCCGAGTACGTGCCAGGTGGTCGACATCAGTTTTTTGCTCGATTGCTTGCAGGCATGTGCGGCTCGCCGTATCGGTAGGAAAAGACCCGTTATAATGAGCCCGATTTTAACCGCAAGCCAAGCGCGCTCCATGCACATCGAGCGCGCCTTTTTATTGGAGAGATTACATGCCGTCGTTCGACGTGGTATCCGAACTGGACAAACACGAACTCACCAACGCGGTCGAGAACGCCGTGAAGGAACTCGATCGTCGTTATGACCTGAAAGGCAAAGGCAGCTTCGAGTTCAAGGAAAAAGACCTGACCGTCAGCCTCACCGCCGAAGCCGCTTTCCAGCTCGAAGCGATGATCGAAATCCTCAAGCTGGCGCTAACCAAGCGCAAGATCGACGTGCAGTGCCTCGAGGTCAAGGACGCCTACGCTTCGGGCAAACTGATGAAGCAGGACGCCATCCTCAAGGAAGGCATCGACAAAGAGCTGGCAAAGAAAATCGTCGGCCACATCAAGGAAGCCAAGCTCAAGGTCCAGGCTGCCATTCAGGGCGAGCAGGTGCGTGTCACCGGCAAGAAGCGCGACGACCTGCAGGAAGCCATCGCGGCCCTGCGTGCCAAGGAATTCGGCATGCCGCTGCAGTTCAACAACTTCCGCGACTAAGCTTGGTCTGAAGGCTATGTGGGAGCGAGCCTGCTCGCGAATGCGGTGTTTCATTCAGCGAAAAGTTGACTGACACGCCGCATTCGCGAGCAGGCTCGCTCCCACAGTTGTTTTGAATACACCCCGGGAAGCCGGAAATCAGGAGATAGAACATGGATTTGAATGCGGAAGTGGACCACCTGGTCAAGGCGTCCCAGGCGTGGATCCCGATGATCATGGAATACGGCAGCCGCGTACTGCTGGCAGTGATTACCCTGGCGATCGGCTGGTGGCTGATCAACAAGGTCACGCAGAAACTCGGCGGTCTGCTGGCTCTGCGCAATGCCGATCTGGCCCTGCAAGGCTTTATCAGCAGCCTGGCCAATATCATTCTCAAGGTGCTGCTGATTGTCAGCGTCGCGTCGATGATCGGCGTCGAAACCACCTCGTTCGTCGCGGCCATCGGTGCTGCGGGTCTGGCGATCGGTCTGGCCCTGCAGGGCAGCCTGGCCAACTTCGCTGGCGGCGTGCTGATTCTGCTGTTCCGCCCGTTCCGCATCGGTGACTGGATCGAAGCCCAGGGCGTGGCGGGTACCGTCGACAGCATCCAGATTTTCCACACCGTGCTGCGTACCGGCGACAACAAGACCATCATCCTGCCCAACGGCAACCTGTCGAACGGCATCATCACCAACACCAACCGTCAGCCAACCCGCAAAGTCGTGTTTGATGTCGGCGTGGATTACGAAGCGGATCTGCAGAAGGCCCGCCAGGTATTGCTGGATCTGGCCAAGGATCCCCGCGTCATGCAGGACCCGGAGCCACAGGCAGTGATTTCGACATTGGGCGACAGTTCGATCACGGTATCCCTGCGCGTATGGGTTAAAACTGCGGACTATTGGGACGTGATGTTCATGTTCAATGAACAGGCGCGTGATCGTTTGAAGGCTGCCGGGATTGATATTCCGTTTCCGCAGCGGGTTATACGCGTAGTGCAGGAATCTGCCACGCAGTAAGCGTCTTTGAAATTGGCTTGGCAGTCAGCAACTAATATAAACCCGAGCAGTGTGCACACTCTCGGGTTTTTTATCGGCGAGATAAAACTATGCTGGCTAATAAGTAGTTGGCTAATGTTTTTCTGTTTGATCAGTTATTCATCCATAAAAAAAACGCCCTCCTGATTCAGGAGGGCGGTTTTTTATTAGAGCAGAGCTCTACAGTACTTCAGCTTCGCATCCTTATTAGAGGATGTTCAGTGGGTACTCGATGATCAGACGGGTGTCGTTGTTATCAGACGAGTAACCGCTGTAGGCACCGTTGGAGCGGTACATGGCGTAACGCAGACGGAACGACAGGTCTTTGGCCGGACCTTCCTGAACCACGTACTTGGACTCGGCGTTCCACTCGTTCTCTTTACCTTCACCCAGACCGTTGGTGGTGATGTGGTCACCCATTACGTAACGGGTCATGAAGCTCAGGCCAGGTACGCCGTAAGTTTTCATGTTCAGGTCGTAGCGAGCTTGCCAAGAGCGCTCGTCGCGGCCCACGAAGTCGGAGATCTGAATGGAGTTGGCGACGAAAATGGTGCTGTTGCCGTCAACGCCGTAGTAGTAAGCGTTGTCACCGCTGGAACGCTGGTGAGCGAGGGTGAATTTGTGAGCACCGATGCTGTACGCAGCAGCCAGGGACCACAGGTTGTTGTCTACACCGGTGGTGCCATCGCCAATTGCGTCAACCAGATCACCGCGGCTGTCGCCTTTGGTGTGGTAGCCGTTGAAGTCGAAGTTCAGCGACTGCTCGTCGTTGATCGGCAAGGTGTAGTTGAGGTTGACGTAGTACTTCTTGAAGTAGTCGTCAGCGTCGGAAGCCGCCAGTGCACCGGTGAAATTGTCGGTGAACGAGTAGCTGGCGCCAAAAATGTTGATGCTGGTCAGGCCTTTGCCGCCATTGCCATCTTCATCCGGCAGACCACCGATGCTGTCGCGGCCCATGCCGGTTTGCTTGCTGAGGGCGGTGAAGCGACCTGCGCTCAGTTCCAGACCTTTGATCTCTTTGGAAGTGATCAGGGTACCGGTGGCGACTTCTGGCAGCAGACGGCTGTCGTCAGTGGCGAAAACCGGGCTGGCAACGAATTGCTGACCGTATTTCAGAACGGTGTCGGATACACGGAATTTGACTGCGCCGCCGACCTTGCCCTGGGATTTCTCAGGGTTGCCATCGCTGTCGTTGGCGAACAAACCGTTACCACGACGACCCGAACCGCCGTCCAGTTTTACCGAACCCATGGCCATGGCGTCGAGACCGAAGCCTACGGTGCCTTGAGTGAAGCCCGACTCGTAAGTCAGCAGTTGGCTGAGACCGCTATCCTGGCGATAGCCACTTTTGAAAGTGCCGTCACCGTTGGAAACGTTGCCCGCGCCATTTTTGTAGTCGCGGTTCATGTATTCGAAACGAGTCTTCAGTTTCAGGCTCTGATCTTCCAGGAAACCTTTGGCTTCATCTTGAGAAGACGCCATTGCGAACTGCGAGGTGCCTGCTGCAACAGCCAGGGCGATCATGCTCCACTTCATCACGCGCATCGTGATTTGCTCCTTTGGTTTTTAGAAGAGTACTGCCGTCCCACCTGTTTTATTATCTGGGCGGCTCTTTCTTTTTGTGTCGGCGCAAACTTATATCACGCCGACATTGTTGGCGATACTTGCGAAATCAACCTTTCAGCTTCTTTACGGCGTTGTCGCAAAAGGAGCGCTGGATGTCGCAAATTCACAGTACCGATGCAGCCGGACTGACAACTTTATCGCTGTTTCCGGGCCTTTTTTGCATCGCTAAAAAAGAGTCCCTGGCAAAACACTTGAATCTCCATCGGGCAACCCTGCCACTGTTTTTATTGGCTTCAAGCGACCACTTCCAGTGGTGCGCTTATAGTCCATACGGTTACTAATGCAACAAGCGTGCACAAACCGCGAAAACGCTGCGGTTATTTTTCTGTGGGCCGCTCGCAGATGTGAAAACCGTGTGAAAACGGGGCTCCGGAGCCTTTTTTGCTGCGGGCTTGACGAGGTTCTCCCAATGGTGTTGCAGCGCACCCAGGGTGCGCAGGACAGCAAAAAACGTTACCGGTTCACCCCTTACTGAGTATTTAGCGGATGCCCGACCCAGTGAGCGTAGTCGTGTTGTGCAGTTTTGGTGCAAAAAAATCATGAATCCAGCCTTGGCCAATCTGGCGGCGACTGACCTGAGGTACGGCAGATCAAGGATTTTCGTGCAGCTCTTCACGTCAAGGCTCATATCGGGGCCTGTGTTGGTGCGCGGCCGGGATAAATGTTTCATGTCGGAGCGCCTGGCGATTTACTGCCGGCAGCGGCGTGAAGCTCGCTGCATTCGCAGGTATGCTGCCGTTCTGTCGCTTGGCGCGCTGCTTCGAATGGGCCGCCGCTAAGCTGAGTTAGAGGATCAGCGGGAGTGCTCACAGTGTTTGCTTTGGATTCACGACTTCAACAGGACGCCCTGGTCATCGGCGACTTTCCGTTGTGCCGGCTGTTGCTGTCCAACGACAGCAATTACCCTTGGTTCATACTGGTACCTCGTCGCGAGGATATAAGCGAGTTGTTTCAGTTGGATGTCGCCGATCAGCAACAGCTATGGCGAGAAACCACCACCCTTGCCGAGTTACTCAAGGATTCGTTCGACGCCGACAAGCTGAACGTGGCAACCCTGGGTAACGTTGTCAGCCAGTTACATATGCATGTGATCGTGCGTAAGCGTGACGATGTCGCCTGGCCGGCTCCGGTCTGGGGCAGGCACCCGGCCAAGCCGTACAGCGCGGAACAGGTAGCAGCCATTCGCGAGCGCTTGCGTCTGGTGCTGACCGATGAATTCACTTTTTTGGAGGGCTGAGTCATGAGCCTTGAAGGACGCGTTACCGATCTGGAAAGCCGTCTGGCCTTTCAGGATGACACCATTCAGGCATTGAACGATGTGCTGGTGGCGCAGCAGAAGGTCATCGAGCGCTTGCAATTGCAGATGGAAGCGCTGATCAAGCGTCACGAAGAGATGGTCGGGCAGTTCGGTGCTTTTGAGGAAGATGCACCGCCGCCGCATTATTGAGCCATTCGGCAGGCATAAAAAAACCGCGAACAGACAGGCTGTTCGCGGTTTTTTTTTGCTTTGGATCAGCGACGCGGCAGGGCGGCGATCACGTCCTCGGCTTGCAGGCCCTTGTCGCGGTTCATTACCGAGAACTCGACGCGCTGGCCTTCGACCAGGACGCGGTGGCCTTCGCCACGAATGGCGCGAAAGTGCACGAAAATATCATCGCCGGAGTCCCGGGAGATAAACCCGAAACCCTTGGAAGTGTTGAACCACTTCACGGTGCCGGTATCGCGATTGCTCATGTCATAGGTGGTCGGCGCAGCGGCCGGTGACGATTTGTAGAAGCTCACGGCCAGATGCAGCAGCACGGCAACCAGGGCGATCACCAGACTGAACAACACCGCCGGCTGGCCAGCGATGACCGGCATTGGTGCGATCAGCGTCAGGGTTTGCAGGACGACAGTCAGCACCAGCAGGGCGCTGACCAGATTTTGCAGATGCTGGCGCGGGCCTTTGTTCCAGTACGGAATCACTGGAGCGATGACCAGGTTCAGCAGGCCGAAAAAGGCCAGGTAAAGTGCATCGGGCTGTTGCAGGTAAGGAACGGCTTCGGCTTTCAGGCTGGGTATGAACGACAGCAGCAAGGCTGCTGCGCCCATTAGCAGGTGGACGATTTTCAACATTTTGATTGGCTCACGTTATGACGGCTCACAAGGAAGAGCTGAAGGCGCACGGTTCGCTTCAGGACAAAATAAGAGGCGGTGGACACGTACACGGCATCAGCCTATGCGCAACACCCCGGAAAATAGGGCATGGCGACACACTGCCTATTTAACAGCAAAGCCTGCGGCTACTCAAATCAGCCCGGCCAGCGGCAGAAAAACGGTCGATTTGTCGCAGTCTGACCACGGATTCATAGCTGCGAGCCGGCTCTTGCCTTGCTACAGTGGGACCGAACCTGCTGGATGAATTCAATCACTGTTAGGGGGCAAGCATGGCAATTGATATCGGTATCAGTGAAGAAGACCGCAAATCCATCGTCGAAGGGCTGTCGCGACTGCTGTCGGACACCTACGTGCTGTATCTGAAAACCCATAACTTCCACTGGAACGTCACTGGCCCGATGTTTCGCACGTTGCACCTGATGTTCGAAGAGCAATACAACGAGCTGGCGCTGGCCGTCGATTTGATCGCCGAGCGTATCCGTGCGTTGGGCTTCCCGGCGCCGGGTGCCTACGCGACCTACGCGCGTCTTTCTTCTATTAAAGAAGAAGTCGGTGTGCCGAGCGCCGAAGACATGATCAAGCAATTGGTCGAAGGTCAGGAAGCGGTGACCCGTACCGCGCGCGGCATTTTCCCGCTGCTGGACAAGGTCAGCGACGAGCCGACCGCTGACCTGCTGACCCAACGCATGCAGGTGCACGAGAAAACTGCGTGGATGCTGCGCGCGCTGCTCGAGGAATGACCCGGCCGCTGCGGACGGCCTGAGGTCGTCCGCATGCTCTCCAGACTCTTACCGTTGTCGTTGGCTTATCCTACGAGGCTGGTCAACAAGTCGTATGGCGCTAACTTTGTCACTGGGTTTTTATGAAGGCGCAGGATGTTGCCTTATAAATCAGCAGTCATGGCAAAGGAGTGTCAACGCTATGGTAGAAGGAGACAGGCGAAGCGACAGGATGTCGGCTTCGCGGCATGTAATAAAGGTCGATCCGTTCGTCAGCGAGTTCGACATGAATCTGATCCGGCCGCTGTCGCGGTCGATTCGCCTCAATGGTTTTGCGACCTGCCTGCGACTCGAGCAGGTCTACTGGAACATCCTCGGCGGCATGGCCGAGGACAATCATTGCTCGATCAGCACACTGCTATCCCACGTTGATCGTGAGGTGCATCTGCGTTACGGCGGAGTGAAGAATTTCAGTGCGCTGGTGCGGGTGGTTTGCGTCATGAACGGGATCAAAGATCTCGCGCCCGCAGTTTCGCGCTGAACGGCGGGTGCAACGAGGTTGCGGGCTGTGCAGCGTTACGGCTGCACAGCCCGCATTTAATCGATATAATCCCGCGCTTTCGCCGCAAAGCCCTTCGCGCGGCAGCAATCTGATCGCCGAGACACCTCCATGCCAATGTACGATTACCAATGTGCTTCCTGTGGTCATCAGTTGGAAGCCATTCAGAAGATCAGCGACGCACCGTTGGTCGATTGCCCTGCCTGCCAGGCGCCCGAACTGAAGAAGCAGCTGTCCATGCCGGGTTTTCGCCTCAGCGGCAACGGTTGGTACGAGACCGACTTCAAGACCGGAGCCAAGAAGAATCTGGCCGGTGGCGACAAAGCTGACTAGGGTTCCAACCCTGAACGAACGACACGCGTGAGTTTCCGCCCTGCTTGATGGCGGCGGGATCTCCACCGAATTTCGAATTACGAGAAGCGAACCACACCATGATGCGCAGCCACTATTGCGGCCAACTGAACGAAAGCCTGGAAGGCCAGGAAATTACCCTTTGCGGATGGGTTCACCGTCGCCGCGACCACGGCGGGGTGATTTTCCTCGATATCCGTGATCGTGATGGTCTGGCTCAGGTGGTGTTCGATCCGGATCGCGCCGAGAGCTTCGCCGCCGCCGACCGCGTGCGCAGCGAATACGTCGTGAAGATCACCGGCAAGGTGCGTCTGCGTCCGGCCGGCGCGACCAACGCCAACATGGCCTCGGGCATGATCGAAGTGCTGGGTTATGAACTGGAAGTGCTGAACGAGTCGGAAACCCCGCCGTTCCCGCTCAACGAGTTCTCCGACGTCGGCGAAGAAACCCGCCTGCGCTATCGCTTCCTCGACCTGCGTCGTCCGGAAATGGCCGAGAAGCTGCGCCTGCGTTCGCGCATGACCACCAGCATCCGTCGCTTCCTCGACGAGAACGGCTTCCTCGACGTCGAAACGCCGATCCTGACCCGGGCCACTCCGGAAGGTGCGCGTGACTATCTGGTGCCGAGCCGTACCCACGCCGGTTCGTTCTTCGCCCTGCCGCAATCGCCGCAGCTGTTCAAGCAACTGCTGATGGTCGCCGGCTTCGACCGTTACTACCAGATCGCCAAGTGCTTCCGTGACGAAGACCTGCGTGCCGACCGTCAGCCGGAATTCACCCAGATCGACATCGAGACCAGCTTCCTCGATGAAAAAGAGATCATGGGCCTGACCGAGCAGATGATCCGCAACCTGTTCAAGGAAGTGCTGAACCTGGAGTTCGGCGAATTCCCGCACATGACCTTCGAAGAAGCCATGCGCCGCTACGGTTCGGACAAGCCGGACCTGCGTATTCCGCTGGAACTGGTTGACGTTGCCGACCAGTTGAAAGAAGTCGACTTCAAGGTGTTCAGCGGCCCGGCCAACGATCCGAAGTGCCGCATCGCCGCACTGCGTGTTCCGGGCGGGGCGAGCATGCCGCGCAAGCAGATCGACGACTACACCAAGTTCGTCGGCATCTACGGTGCCAAGGGCCTGGCGTACATCAAGGTCAACGAGCGTGCCGCCGGTGTTGAAGGTCTGCAATCGCCGATCGTGAAGAACATCCCGGAAGACAAGCTCAACGTGATCCTCGATCGCGTTGGCGCAGTCGATGGCGATATCGTGTTCTTCGGTGCCGACAAGGCCAAGATCGTCAGCGAAGCCCTGGGCGCGCTGCGTATCAAACTCGGTCACGACCTGAAGCTGCTGACCTGCGAGTGGGCGCCAATGTGGGTCGTCGACTTCCCGATGTTCGAAGAGAACGACGACGGCAGCTTCTCGGCGCTGCACCACCCGTTCACTGCACCGAAGTGCACCCCGCAGGAGCTCGAAGCCAACCCGGCCGGCGCACTGTCCCGTGCGTACGACATGGTCTTGAACGGCACCGAGCTGGGCGGCGGTTCGATCCGTATCCATCGCAAGGAAATGCAGCAAGCGGTATTCCGCCTGCTGGGCATCAACGAAGCGGAACAGGAAGAGAAGTTCGGCTTCCTGCTCGACGCGCTGAAGTACGGCGCACCGCCGCACGGTGGTCTGGCCTTCGGTCTGGACCGTCTGGTGATGCTGATGACCGGCGCCCAGTCGATCCGTGAAGTGATCGCCTTCCCGAAAACCCAGAGTGCTGCCGACGTGATGACGCAGGCTCCGGGCGTAGTGGATGCCAAGGCATTGCGCGAGCTGCACATTCGCCTGCGCGAAACGCCAAAGGCTGAGTAAGACGGGCCTGAAGGCGCATCTTCGGATGCGCCTTTTTTCTTTCTCAGGTCGAATTTTTCAATTGCCGGCCGCTGCCTCGGCGGGGCGGGCAAGGTTTCAAAGAGCATTCGGAGCAAGTTATGGCAGGTCATTCCAAGTGGGCAAACATCAAGCACCGCAAAGAACGTCAGGATGCCAAGAGGGGCAAGATCTTCACCAAGTGGATCCGTGAACTGACCGTTGCGGCCCGTCAGGGTGGCGGTGATCCGGGTTCCAACCCGCGTCTGCGTCTGGCTCTGGACAAGGCGTTGAGCGCCAACATGAGCCGCGACATCATCGACCGTGCCGTTGCGCGCGGTGCCGGCGCCACTGAAGCGGACAACGTTGAAGAACTGACCTACGAAGGTTACGGCCCGGGCGGTGTGGCGGTGATGGTCGAGTGCATGACCGACAATCGCAACCGCACTGCGGCGGCTGTGCGTCACGCGTTCAGCAAGTGTGGCGGCAACCTCGGCACCGATGGTTCGGTGGCGTATCTATTCGAGCGCAAGGGCCAGATCAGTTTCGCCCCGGGTGTCGATGAAGACGCACTGACCGAAGCGGCGCTGGAAGCCGATGCCGATGACGTGGTCACCCACGAAGACGGTTCGATCGACGTGTTCACCTCGTTCACCGGTTTCTATGCGGTGCGCAACGCGCTGGAAGCGGCCGGGTTCAAGGGCGACGACGCGGAAATCGTCATGCAGCCGACCACCAGCGCCGAGCTGGATCTGGAAGGTGCGGAGAAGGTGCTCAAGCTGATCGATATGCTTGAGGACCTGGACGACGTGCAGAACGTCTATTCCAACGCGGATATCCCGGAAGACGTCGCCGCTCAGCTTGGCTGATAAGCGACTAGTCTTCCTTGTGGGAGCGAGCCTGCTCGCGAAAGCGGTGTGTCATTCAGCACCTGTATCTGCTGACATACCGCCTTCGCGAGCAGGCTCGCTCCCACATTTGCTATTGGCTGTCAGGTAAATCGTTTTATGAATCTGCAGGCGTTATGACTCTAATCCTTGGTATCGACCCCGGTTCGCGCATCACCGGTTACGGGATCGTTCGCGATACCGGGCGGGGTGGCTGCATCTATGTGGCCTCGGGCTGCATTCGCACCGGCTCCGGCGAGCTGCATGAGCGTCTGCAGATCGTCTATCGCGGCGTGCGCGAAATCATCAAGACCTACGGCCCGGTGACCATGGGCATCGAAAAGGTGTTCATGGCGAAAAACGCCGACTCGGCGCTCAAGCTCGGGCAGGCGCGCGGCGCTGCGATTGTCGCCGGCGCCGAAGAGTGTCTGGAAATCGCCGAGTACACCGCCACGCAAGTCAAACAGGCGGTGGTCGGCACCGGTGCGGCCAATAAGGAGCAGGTGCAGATGATGGTCATGCACATGCTCAAGTTGACCAGCAAGCCGCAGATCGACGCCTCCGACGCCCTCGCGATTGCCATTTGCCATGCGCACACGCGCTCAAGCCTGCTGCCGCACGGGCTGGGAACCGCACGCAGTCGTGGCGGGCGCCTGCGTCTCTGATAGCATCAGCATCAATTTTCTCGAAAGTGACTTCGCGGTGCCTGTGTTGTCGGCGCGCAAGCCACCTTCAATCGTCGCCAGCCCACGGCTGGCCAGCGCTCAAGGATTCAAAACGTGATTGGACGCTTGCGCGGCACCCTGGCTGAGAAACAGCCGCCGCACCTGATTCTCGATGTGAACGGCCTTGGCTATGAGGTGGAAGTGCCCATGACCACCCTTTATCGTCTGCCGTCGGTCGGCGAACCGCTGACCCTGCACACCCATTTGGTCGTACGCGAAGATGCGCAATTGCTCTATGGTTTTGCCGGCAAGCGTGAGCGAGACTTCTTTCGCGAGCTGATCCGTCTCAATGGCGTCGGACCGAAACTGGCGCTGGCGTTGATGTCGAGCCTGGAAGTCGACGAGCTGGTGCGCTGCGTGCAGTCTCAGGACACTTCGGCGCTGACCAAGGTGCCGGGGGTTGGCAAGAAAACCGCCGAGCGTTTGCTGGTGGAATTGAAAGATCGCTTCAAGGCCTGGGAAACTTCGCCGGCGATGTTCGCGCTGGTGCCGAATCAGCCGGACGGCCCGGCGCCGGTCAACAGTGCCGAGACCGATGCGGTCAGCGCGTTGATCTCGCTGGGCTACAAGCCGCAGGAAGCGAGCAAGGCGATTTCCGCGATCAAAGACAAGAACCTGAGCAGCGAAGACCTGATCCGCCGCGCTCTGAAGGGAATGATTTAAGTGATTGAAGCTGATCGTCTGATCGCCGCCGCGCACAGCCCGCGCGAGCGCGAAGAAGTCCAGGATCGGGCCATCCGCCCGGTCAGCCTGGCTGATTACATTGGCCAGCCGACCGTGCGCGAGCAGATGGAACTGTTTATCCAGGCTGCCCGTGGCCGCAGCGAGTCCCTCGATCACACCCTGATCTTCGGCCCGCCGGGGCTGGGCAAGACCACGCTGGCGAACATCATTGCCCAGGAAATGGGCGTGTCGATCAAGAGCACCTCCGGGCCAGTGCTGGAACGCCCGGGTGATCTGGCCGCGTTGCTGACCAATCTTGAGCCGCACGATGTGTTGTTCATCGACGAAATTCATCGTCTGTCGCCGATCGTTGAAGAAGTGCTGTACCCGGCGATGGAAGATTTTCAGCTCGACATCATGATTGGCGAGGGGCCGGCGGCGCGTTCGATCAAACTCGATCTGCCGCCTTTCACTCTGGTCGGCGCCACCACCCGCGCCGGCATGCTGACCAATCCGTTGCGTGATCGCTTCGGTATCGTCCAGCGCCTGGAGTTCTACAGCACGGCGGATCTGGCAACGATCGTCAGTCGTTCGGCGGCGATTCTCGGTCTGCCGCTGGATCCGGAAGGTTCGTTTGAGATCGCCCGTCGCGCCCGTGGCACACCGCGAATCGCCAACCGTCTGCTGCGGCGGGTGCGCGATTTCGCTGAAGTACGCGCCAAGGGCCACATCACCAAAGCGGTGGCGGATCTGGCGCTGAACCTGCTGGACGTCGATGAACACGGTTTCGATCACCAGGACCGGCGTCTGCTGCTGACCATGATCGAGAAGTTCGACGGCGGCCCGGTCGGTATCGACAGTCTGGCGGCGGCGATCAGTGAAGAACGCCACACCATTGAAGACGTGCTCGAACCGTATCTGATCCAGCAGGGCTACATCATGCGCACGCCACGGGGCAGGGTAGTGACGCGGCATGCCTATCTGCATTTCGGTTTGAATGTTCCGTCACGCATGGGCGAGATGCCCGTGGCAGACGAGTTTCTGGACGCCGTCGACGATTGATACACATTTGTTGGTGATTTATTCAGGGTTTGTACTGTCAGACGACGGTACTTTTGCGTTAAAGCTTTGAAACCACGAAAAACAGTTGTCTGGCCGGATTGGCAACCTGAGGAGTAAGCACTAGAGTATGCGCGCGCAAAACGGGCTTGAGCCGTTCGCACATCGTTGTCGCGTTTATTACGAGGACACCGATGCGGGCGGCATCGTGTATTACGTTAATTACCTCAAGTTTATGGAACGGGCTCGAACCGAGCGGCTACGGGAACTGGGTTTTGCCCAATCTGTGCTTGCCGGAGAGGACCTGTTGTTCGTCGTGCATTCCAGCGAAGCGCGCTACTACGCGCCGGCGCGACTGGATGACGAACTGCTGGTAAGCGCTGATGTAATCGAATTGAACCGTGCCAGCCTGCGCTTCAAACAGCAGGTCAGGCGGGCCACGGATAATGTGCTGCTCTGCGAAGGGCAGTTTTTGGTGGCCTGCGTGCGCACCGACAGTTTGAAACCCCGGGCCCTTCCCGAAGACCTGCGTGCGGCCTTCGCCGACGCGGTCGGCCCGGGTACACACTCAAAGCAGGAGATAAAGCGTGGAAGCTAACGTCGTCGACCATTCCTCCATGTGGAGCCTGGTCAGCAATGCCAGCATCGTGGTGCAGTTGGTAATGTTGACCCTGGTGGCCGCATCGGTGACCTCATGGATCATGATCTTTCAGCGCAGCAATTTGCTGCGTGCCGGTCGACGTGCCCTGGAGAGCTTCGAAGAGCGCTTCTGGTCGGGTATCGACCTGTCCAAACTGTACCGTCAGGCCGGCAGCAACCCTGATCCGGATTCGGGCGTGGAGCAGATCTTCCGTGCCGGCTTCAAGGAATTCTCCCGTCTGCGTCAGCAGCCAGGTGTCGATCCTGAAGCCGTGATGGAAGGTGTCGCCCGTGCCATGCGCGTGGCCATCTCGCGCGAAGAAGAGAAACTCGAGCAGAGCCTGCCGTTCCTCGCCACCGTCGGTTCGGTCAGCCCGTACATCGGTCTGTTCGGCACCGTGTGGGGGATCATGAACTCCTTCCGTGGTCTGGCCAGCGCCCAGCAAGCGACGCTCGCCACCGTTGCCCCGGGTATCGCCGAAGCCCTCATCGCCACCGCGATCGGCCTGTTCGCTGCGATCCCGGCGGTCATCGCTTACAACCGTTTTGCTGCGCGCAGCGAAACCTTGCTGGGCCGCTACTACACCTTCGCCGATGAATTCCAGGCGATCCTGCACCGCAAAGTGCACACCAGCGAAGAATAAGCAGGTATTTCCCGATGGCTTTAATCGCTCGAGCTCGCAAAAAGCGCAAGCCGGTCGCCGAGATGAACGTGGTGCCCTACATCGACGTGATGTTGGTGCTGCTGGTCATCTTCATGGTGACCGCGCCGATGCTCAATCAGGGCGTGAAAGTTGATCTGCCCAAGGTTTCCAGCGAAGCCTTGCCGCAGGACAACAACACTCAGGTCCTGACCATTTCGATCAAGGCTGACAAGACCTACTACTGGAACCTTGGCAGCGAAGTCGACACCGAGAAGCAACAGGACAGGGCCATGACCCTGCCACAGATGACGGACGCGGTGACCAAGATCATCCGCGCCGGCACCGAGGGCGGCAAACGCACCCAGGTGTTCATTCGTGGTGACAAAACTGTCGACTACGGCGCCGTCATGGGTGCCATGGGCGGGTTGCAGAAAGCCGGGGTCGGTAACGTTGGTCTGATTACCGAGGCCCCCTGATGCAGCAACAGCGAGAGCCGTCCGCCTCGGAAAGCTACTTCTGGCCTAGTGTTCTGGCAATCGTCCTGCACGTGCTGGTGTTTGGCATGCTGTTCGTCAGTTTTGCCTTCACGCCCGAACTGCCGCCGGCCAAGCCGATCGTCCAGGCGACTCTGTACCAGCTGAAATCGAAAAGTCAGGCGACCACCCAGACCAATCAGAAGATTGCGGGTGAGGCGAAGAAATCCGCCGCGCGCCAGACCGAAGTCGAACAGATGGAACAGAAAAAGATCGAGCAGGAAGCGGTGAAGGCGGCGGAACAAAAGAAAGAGGAAGCGGCTCAAAAGGCCGAGGAAGCCAAGAAGGCCGACGAGGCGAAAAAAGCCGACGAGGCGAAAAAGGCTGATGAAGCCAAGAAAGCCGACGACGCGAAGAAAGCCGAAGCGAAAAAGGCCGAAGAGAAACAATTGGCTGATATAGCCAAGAAGAAGGCCGAAGACGAAGCGAAAAAGGCTGCTGAGGAAGAGGCGAAGAAGGCCGCTGCCGAAGAAGCCAAGAAGAAGATCGTCGAAGACGCGAAGAAGAAAGCCGCCGAAGACGCCAAGAAGAAAGCTGAAGCTGAAGAGGCGAAGAAGAAAGTCGCCGAAGACGCGAAGAAGAAAGCTGCTGCCGATGCTGCGAAGAAGAAAGCGCAGGAAGCGGCACGCAAATCCGCCGAAGACAAAAAGGCCCAGGCCCTGGCAGATCTGCTTTCCGACACGCCGCAGCGTCAGCAGGCCCTGGCAGATGAGCAGGGTGACGAAGTTGCCGGCAGTTTCGATGACCTGATTCGCGCTCGTGCAGCGGAAGGCTGGGCTCGTCCTCCTTCGGCGCGCAAAGGCATGACGGTCGTGCTGCAAATCGGCATGTTGCCGGACGGCACGGTGACTTCGGTCAGCGTCGCCAAGTCCAGTGGTGACGGTCCGTTCGATGCTTCGGCGGTCGCGGCAGTGAAGAATATTGGACGTTTGACAGAAATGCAGGGAATGAAGCCGAGCGATTTCGCTCCGTATCGTTCATTCAAGATGACATTCACACCTGAGGATCTAGCCTTGTGAGAAACCTTCTTCGAGGAATGCTGGTCGTGATCTGCTGCATGGCAGGGATCGCGACGGCAGATGAAAAGAACATTCTGGTCACCAGCGGCAGCGATCGGGCCACCCCGATCGCCGTCGTACCGTTCGGCATGCAGGGCGGCGCCGTGCTGCCTGATGACATGGCTGAAATCATTGGCAACGATTTGCGCAACTCGGGCTATTACTCGCCGATTCCGAAAGCCAACATGATTAGCCAGCCAAGCCAGCCGAGCGAAATCATCTTCCGTGACTGGAAGGCGGTGGGTGCTCAGTACATGATGGTCGGCAGCATCGCTCCAGCGGGCGGTCGTCTGCAGGTGCAGTGGGCACTGTTCAACGTCGCCACCGAGCAGAAAGTGGCGGACGGCAGTGTTTCCGGTACGACCGACCAGATCCGTGACATGGCGCACTTCATTTCCGATCAGTCGTTCCAGAAGCTGACCGGCATTGAGGGTGCCTTCTCGACGCGCCTGCTGTACGTGACGGCCGAGCGTTTTTCCGAGAAGAACACGCGTTACACCCTGCAACGTTCCGACTATGACGGTGCCCGCGCAGTGACTCTGCTGCAATCGCGCGAGCCGATCCTGTCGCCGCGTTTTGCACCGGATGGCAAGCGTATCGCCTACGTGTCGTTCGAGCAGAAGCGTCCGCGTATCTTCATGCAGAACATCGACACCGGTCGCCGTGAGCAGATCACCAACTTCGAAGGCCTCAATGGCGCGCCAGCCTGGTCGCCGGATGGCAATCGCCTGGCGTTCGTGCTGTCGAAAGACGGTAACCCGGACATCTACGTGATGAACCTCGGTTCGCGCCAGATCAGCCGCGTAACCAATGGTCAGGGCATCAATACCGAACCGTTCTGGGGCAAGGATGGCTCGACCATCTATTTCACCTCGGACCGTGGCGGCAAGCCGCAAATCTATAAAACCAGCGTCGGTGGCGGTGGTGCCGAGCGTGTGACGTTCGTGGGCAACTACAACGCCAACCCGAAACTTTCGGCTGATGAAAAGACTTTGGTGATGATTCATCGTCAGGATGGCTTCACCAATTTCAAGGTGGCAGCTCAGGATCTGCAGCGAGGTAGTGTAAAGATCCTCACTGATAGCACTCTGGACGAGTCACCTACTGTTGCGCCCAACGGCACCATGGTAATCTACGCCACCCGCCAACAGGGCCGGGGAGTCTTGATGCTCGTGTCCATTAATGGACGCGTGAGGCTCCCGCTTCCTACCGCTCAAGGCGAAGTCAGAGAACCGTCCTGGTCCCCTTACCTGAAGTGAGCGGGCGCTACACGTTTTACTTAACACACTGGGGTTCATTAGGAGTTTCACGATGGAAATGCTGAAGTTTGGTAAATTTGCTGCGCTGGCTCTGGCCATGGCTGTAGCTGTAGGTTGCTCGTCCAAAGGCGGCGACAACGCCGGTGAAGGCGCTGTTGATCCAAACGCTGGTTACGGCGCAAACACCGGTGCCGTTGACGGTTCCCTGAGCGAAGAAGCTGCTCTGCGCGCAATCACCACCTTCTACTTCGAATACGACAGCTCGGACCTGAAGCCAGAAGCCATGCGCGCTCTGGACGTTCACGCCAAAGACCTGAAAGCAAACGGCGCTCGCGTTGTTCTGGAAGGCAACACCGACGAACGTGGTACTCGTGAGTACAACATGGCACTGGGCGAGCGTCGTGCGAAAGCCGTTCAGCGCTACCTGGTACTGCAAGGTGTTTCCCCAGCTCAGCTGGAACTGGTTTCCTACGGCGAAGAGCGTCCAGTTGCTACCGGCAACGACGAGCAGTCCTGGGCCCAGAACCGTCGCGTCGAACTGCGTAAGTAATTCGATATGCGAACGTGCCGTCGTGCTGTAACTGTTCTGGCTCTCAGCCTCGCGCCGCTTGCGGCGTGGGCTGCGGTTCCTGTGGTCGATGACAACTCCGGTTATAACAATAGCGGGAGCAGTTATCCGCCTGCGGGTTACGGTACGAACGGCGCCTATGCCGGGGGAGCGGCTTCGGCCCCTGCCTCGGCACAAGGCATGCTGTTCAACCAATTGCAACAGATGCAGGATCAGATCTCGCGCCAACAGGGCGTGATCGAAGAACTGCAGAATCAGGTTTCGCGCATGAAGCAGGAATCCCTGGAGCGATACCAGGATCTTGATCGGCGCATAGGATCCGGCGTTGCACCAGCCGCGACTCCCGAGAATTCTTCTGCCGGTGGCGATGCAAGTGCTGCTGCCGGTGCTGCCGCAGGCGCGGGTGCTGCTGCGGCAGCCCAGGCCCCTGCTGCGGGTAGCGAACCGGCTGATCCGGCCAAGGAAAAGCTGTATTACGATGCCGCTTTCGACCTGATCAAAGCCAAGGATTTCGACAAGGCCAGCCAGGCCTTCGCCGCTTTCCTGCGCAAATACCCCAACAGCCAGTACGCGGGCAACGCCCAGTACTGGTTGGGCGAAGTGAACCTGGCCAAGGGTGATCTGCAAGGTGCAGGTCAGGCCTTTGCCAAGGTTTCGCAGCTGTATCCCAAGCACAACAAAGTGCCGGATTCGCTGTACAAGCTGGCTGACGTAGAACGCCGCCTCGGTCATACCGACAAGGTCAAAGGCATTCTGCAGCAGGTGGTGTCCCAATATCCGGGCACTTCCGCCGCGCAGCTGGCCCAGCGTGATTTGCAGCGCATGTAAGCCTGTTCATCCGTGTTTTGAAGAAACCCGCGCTTGTCGCGGGTTTTTTCGTTAGAATTCACGCCCTTTTTCTGAAACACGCTTCTTGTGGTCTACGCGTTGGCGGGATTGCCTGAAGTGCCTGACGGAGGCGGACAGCCTGTTTAGCTGTTACGCCCGTGGCGACTATGCAAGACACATTGAGAATCACCGAAGTTTTCTACTCGTTGCAGGGGGAAACTCGGACTGCCGGGCTGCCCACGGTTTTCGTGCGCCTGACCGGTTGCCCGTTGCGTTGCCAATACTGCGACAGCGCTTATGCGTTCAGCGGCGGCACCGTCCGCACCCTCGACGACATCCTTGAGCAAGTGGCCGGTTATCGTCCGCGTTACGTTTGTGTCACCGGCGGTGAGCCGTTGGCTCAGCCGAACGCCATTCCTTTGCTTGAACGGTTGTGTGATGCCGGTTACGAGGTGTCGCTGGAAACCAGCGGCGCCCTCGACGTGTCCGCCGTCGATCCGCGTGTCAGTCGCGTCGTCGACCTGAAAACGCCGGGCTCGAAAGAAGCCCATCGCAACCGTTACGAGAACATCGAACTGCTGACCCGCAACGATCAGGTGAAGTTTGTCATCTGCTCGCGGGAAGACTATGACTGGGCGGTATCGAAACTGATCCAGTACGGGCTTGATCGACGTGCGGGTGAAGTGCTTTTCTCCCCAAGTCATCATGACCTCAATGCCGGGGATCTGGCGGATTGGGTGGTGGCAGATAACCTGCCAGTGCGGCTGCAACTGCAGTTGCATAAATATCTATGGAATGATGAGCCGGGGCGCTGAGATGATTGAGCAACTGAACACTACCGAAAAACGTGCCGTTATCCTGCTTTCGGGCGGCCTCGACTCGGCCACCGTGGTGGCGATGGCACGCGCCGAAGGCTACGCCTGCTATACCATGAGCTTCGATTACGGCCAGCGCTCCCATGCTGAATTGCATGCCGCCGCCCGCGTTGCTCGCGATCTGGGAGTGGTCGAGCACAAGGTCATTGGCCTGAATCTCAACGGCATGGGCGGCTCGGCGCTGACTGACACCAGCATCGACATTCCGGAAGAGCTGGGCGAAGGCATTCCGGTGACTTATGTGCCGGCACGCAACACCGTGTTTCTGTCGTTGGCGCTGGGTTGGGCCGAAGTGCTCGGCGCGCGCGACATCTTCATCGGCGTCAATGCAGTGGATTATTCCGGCTATCCGGATTGCCGTCCCGAGTTCATCGAGTCGTTCGAGCGCATGGCCAACCTGGCCACCAAAGCGGGCGTGGAAGGCAATGGCTTCCGCATTCAGGCGCCACTGCAAAACCTGAGCAAGGCGCAGATCGTCCAGGCTGGCGTGAAGCTGGGCGTGGATTATGGCCTGACGGTTTCCTGCTATCAGGCAGACGATGACGGCCGCGCCTGCGGCAAATGCGACAGCTGCCGCCTGCGTGCTGAAGGCTTCGCGGCGGCGGGTGTGAGCGATCCAACTCCTTATTTTTGATCTTTTTCAAAAAAGGTGTTGAATAGTCCTTAAAAATCAGTATTATACGCGCCACCACACAGCGGGTCGTTAGCTCAGTTGGTAGAGCAGTTGGCTTTTAACCAATTGGTCGTAGGTTCGAATCCCACACGACCCACCATATTTGGCGGTTTAGAAAATCCGGAAGGCCCACGAAAGTGAGGATTTCCGGGTTTTTTTTTGCCTGCAATTCGGGCGTTCGACGTTTCAGCGCGGGCGGCCTGACACAGGTCAGAATCATCTTTTGTATCAACGGGATATTCTGTAGCCTTGCGCAGCTTCAACGCTGTCCGTGCCTGATGATACTCACTCTCCCGGCGGTACCCTCTAACGGTCCGGAGCCGGGTGTATACTCGACTTTCGCGCGAATGCGCCTGCAGGTCTTGCGAACATGACGCAGATTTCCGAACGCCTTCTGGTTCAAGCCCACCTCGACGCCAAACAGCCCAAACCGCTGACGGCAGAAGAGGAGGCTTATTACCGTTCCGCCATCGCCGCCGAGCTCAAGGCTCAGGACGCGGTGCTGGTTGCCCACTTTTATTGCGATCCGGTGATTCAGGCCCTGGCCGAAGAGACCGGCGGCTGTGTATCCGATTCCCTGGAAATGGCCCGCTTCGGCAATGCCCATCCGGCCAAGACCGTGGTGGTCGCCGGCGTGAAATTCATGGGCGAGACGGCAAAGATTCTCAACCCGGAAAAGCGAGTGCTGATGCCGACCCTGGAGGCGACGTGCTCGCTGGACCTGGGATGCCCGGTCGATGAGTTCTCGGCGTTTTGTGATCAGCATCCAGAGCGCACCGTGGTGGTGTATGCCAATACTTCCGCCGCCGTGAAGGCTCGGGCCGACTGGGTGGTGACTTCGAGCTGTGCACTGGAGATCGTCGAAAGCCTGATGGACAACGGCGAGACGATCATCTGGGGCCCGGACAAGCATCTGGGCACCTACATTCAGCGCAAGACCGGCGCCGACATGCTGCTGTGGGACGGTGCTTGCATCGTCCATGAAGAATTCAAGTCCAAGCAGCTCGAAGACATGAAGGCGCTGTACCCGGACGCGGCGATTCTGGTGCATCCCGAGTCGCCGACTTCGGTGATCGAACTGGCGGACGCCGTCGGTTCCACCAGCCAGTTGATCGCTGCCGCGCAAAGCCTGCCGAACAAGACCCTGATCGTCGCCACCGACCGTGGCATCTTCTACAAGATGCAGCAGCTGTGCCCGGACAAGGTCTTTATCGAGGCGCCTACCGCCGGTAATGGCGCCGCGTGCCGCAGTTGTGCACATTGCCCGTGGATGGCCATGAACACCCTTGAGCGCACGCTCAAGAGCTTGAAAGAAGGCACCAACGAGATCTTTGTCGATCCGGCGCTGATTCCCCAAGCGATCCGCCCGTTGAAGCGCATGCTCGACTTCACCCAGGCAGCGCGGATGAAATTGGCCGGCAACGCCTGAGAGAACCCCTTTTATGAGTGAGCCCTGTGGTGAGGGGATTTATCCCCGTTGGGTGGCGAAGCCGCCCTAAATCAAACACCGCGGCATATCAGGGATACCGCGTGGGCTCCTTTACGACTACTACGCAGCCGGACGGGGATAAATCCCCTCACCACAGGCCGGCTCTTGAGTATGGAAGTTATTTGCTCTTCTTCGGGATCCGCACCACGCACGTATCCGAATAGATGTCGTGCCAGGTGCGTTTCTGCTTGTCGAACAGCGACCAGAAGAATCCCAGCCCGACACACAACCACGACGCGATCGACACCATAAAGCGCAGCAGCGCCTGCCACAGGCTGATCGCTGTGCCGTTGGCGTTCTGCACGCGGATCCCCCACACCTGCATGCCCAGTGTCTGCCCGCCATGGGTCCAGAACTTGGCAAAGAAGCCGAACAATACCAACAGCAGCACCGTGGAGTAGAGCGGATCACCATCCAGCTGGCCGGCGTCGGTCATCACTCGCAGACGCTCTTCGCCAATGATCGCCGCCTGGATCAACTTATAGATGAAGCCGGTGACGATCAGCAGGGCGGTGCACAGCAGGAAGTCGTAGAACATCGCCGCCAGACGACGACCGAGAGCAACGGGAGGAAAGTCCCCTTGCGGCGTGAGCAGGTGTTTCGACATGGCAGCCTCGGGACGCGAATGGAAGCGCCATTTTACGGATAAGCGCGCACAAAAAAGCCCCTGATATCAATATCAGGGGCTTTTTCGTATCAGAAGATCAGGCTTCTGCTTGTACTTCGTCAGCCTGCATGCCTTTCTGGCCTTGCACAGCAACGAAAGTCACTTTCTGGCCTTCTTTCAGGCTCTTGAAGCCGTTGCCCTGAATGGCGCGGAAATGTACGAACAGATCCGGACCGCTTTCTGGAGTGATAAAACCAAAACCTTTCTCGTCGTTAAACCACTTGACGGTACCGCTCTGACGTGTGGACATTTCTTATTTCCTTTGACGCATAAATTGATGACAGCCCCTTTCACATGAAAGAGTACTGGAGCTGGTTGCAAGGAGTAAGAAGACGTCGAGCGGGATGTAGCTAACTTGTAGGCTACTGCCCAGGTCACGATTCCAAGCTGACCCATGCAAACACAGTGGACAAACTCTACGCCAACTACGGGAGAAAAAACAAGCCCTGCGAAGGCCCCGGTTTTACTGCTCTTCGCGGCAATTAGTCAGTTCACTAGTGCAGTCTTGGACGATTGTCTGGTTCAGTTTTTCGCAGTCGTTATAAGCAACGTTCATATTCGAAACAGATGATAAAAAACGCACTGTTTTATGGCGATTGCGTTACACATTAGTGCACGCATAACGCAATCGCGTTACTTATAGAAACAGTCGATCAACCGCGATAGTAGCGTTGTGGAACAAATGGCATTTTGCTTACAAGCATTTGCACCTTTTTCCCACGGACGATGGCCCACACAGGTGTATCGAGCGTGACGTAGGCGCTGTCGAGGTAACCCATCGCCAATGGTCCGCCCAAGGTTGGACCAAAGCCGCCGCTGCAGACGCTGCCGATGATCGCGCCGGCCTCGTTGACGATCTCTGCGCCTTCACGCACCGGGGTACGCTCCTGTGGCAGCAGGCCGACGCGTTTGCGTGCGACGCCGTTCTGTTGCTGCGCGAAGATCTGCTCGGCGCCCGGGAAACCGCCGGCCCGCGCGCCATCGGCGCGGCGGGGCTTGGAGATCGCCCAAAGCAGGCTGGCTTCGATCGGCGTGGTTTCGGTGTTCATGTCATGGCCGTACAGGCACAGGCCGGCTTCCAGACGCAGCGAATCACGGGCGCCGAGGCCGATGGCCTGGACCTCTGGTTCGGCGAGCAGGGCGCGGGCGAGTTTTTCCGCGTCGGCGGCCGGTACAGAGATTTCGAAACCGTCTTCACCGGTGTAGCCCGAACGGCTGACAAAGCAGTCCACGCCCAGCAACGACACACGCTTGAACTGCATGAAGGTCATCTTCGTCACGTCCGGCGCAAGACGCGCCAGCACCGTGACGGCTGCCGGACCTTGCAGGGCGAGCAGGGCGCGCTCTTCGAACAGCGCCGTAATGGTGCACTGATCGCCGATGTGTTTTTGCAGATGCGCGAGATCCTGATCCTTGCACGCGGCGTTGACCACCAGGAACAACTCGTCATTGTCCAGATTGGCAACCATCAGGTCGTCGAGGATGCCGCCGCTTTCGTTGGTGAACATCGCATAACGCTGCATGCCCACCGGCAGGTCGATGATGTCCACCGGCACCAGGGTTTCCAGGGCTTTGGCCGCATTGGCACCGGTCAGACGAATCTGGCCCATGTGCGAGACGTCGAACAGCCCCGCCTGTTCGCGGGTGTGCTGGTGTTCTTTCATCACCCCGAGCGGATATTGCACGGGCATGTCGTAGCCGGCGAACGGCACCATGCGCGCGCCGAGTTCGAGGTGCAGTGCGTGCAGCGGGGTTTTCGAGAGTTGTTCGGTGGACATGCGTGGCTCCTTTGAATTTGGGTTGCGGGTGAGAGGCAAGATCAAGAGCCCCTCACCCCAGCCCTCTCCCGGAGGGAGAGGGAGCTAGTTACGTTTGGCTGAGTTCGTAATCAGCATTCGATAATGTTGACCGCCAGGCCGCCGCGGGCGGTTTCCTTGTATTTGCTTTTCATGTCGGCGCCGGTCTGGCGCATGGTGCGGATGACTTTGTCGAGGGAGACGAAATGCTGGCCGTCGCCACGCATGGCCATGCGCACGGCATTGATGGCTTTCACCGAACCCATCGCATTGCGCTCGATGCACGGGACTTGTACCAGGCCGCCGATCGGGTCGCAGGTCAAACCGAGGTTGTGTTCCATGCCGATTTCCGCGGCGTTCTCGACTTGCTGCACGCTGCCGCCGAGCACTTCGCACAGAGCGCCGGCCGCCATTGAACAGGCCACACCGACTTCACCCTGACAACCGACTTCGGCGCCGGAGATCGAAGCGTTTTCCTTGTAAAGAATGCCGATTGCGGCAGCGGTCAGCAGAAAACGCACGACACCGTCGTCATTCGCCCCGGGGATAAAACGCATGTAGTAATGCAGCACCGCCGGAATGATCCCCGCCGCGCCATTGGTGGGCGCAGTGACCACGCGTCCGCCATTGGCGTTTTCTTCGTTGACCGCCAGTGCATAAAGATTGACCCAGTCGAGCACCGACAACGGATCGCGCAGGGCCGATTCCGGGTTCTTGCACAATTGCCGATGCAGCGCCGCCGCCCGGCGTTTGACCTTCAAACCGCCCGGCAAGATACCTTCGTTACGACAGCCAGCAGCGACGCAGTCCTGCATCACCTGCCAGATTTTCAGCAGGCCGGCACGGGTTTCGGCTTCCGGGCGCCAGGCGCTTTCATTGGTCAGCATCACCTGGCTGATCGACAGCCCGTACGTAGCGCAATGAACGAGCAAGTCCTTGGCGCTTTTGAAAGGGAAGGTCAGTGGCGTGGCGTCTTCGACGATGCGATCGGCACCGGCCGCATCTTCATCGACGACAAAACCACCGCCAACCGAGTAGTACTCGCGACTGCGAATCTGAATCCCCGCCGCATCGAAGGCGCGAAAGATCATGCCGTTGGGGTGATAGGCCAACGGCTTGCGGATCATCGCCAGATGTTCTTTCTCGTTGAACGCAATGCAGTGTTCGCCGAGCAGGTTCAAGCGGCCGTTGCCGCGAATTTCCTGCAGGCGCGCGGCGACGGTTTCGGTGTCGACTGTGTCCGGGTGCTCGCCTTCAAGGCCGAGCAGCACGGCTTTATCGCTGCCGTGACCTTTGCCGGTAGCACCGAGCGAACCGTACAGCTCGACACGCACGCTGGCGGTGCTGGTCAGCAGGTTTTCACGGCGTAAGCCCTCGGCAAAGCGCGCAGCCGCGCGCATCGGGCCGACGGTGTGAGAACTGGAAGGACCGATGCCAATCTTGAACAGGTCGAACACGCTTAACGACATGAGTGGTTCTCCGGTTTCTTGTTATAGGGATTGGCGCAGTTTTTGAGATCGGTGCAGATCCCTTGTGGGAGCGAGCCTGCTCGCGAAAGCGTCGGATCAGCCACCATTTACGTTGACTGAAATGGCGCCTTCGCGAGCAGGCTCGCTCCCACAGGGGGATCTAGGGTATTGCTGAAATCGGGGCCGATATTCAGCCCCTCATTCCATTAAGCGTAGCTTTCGATCGACGGGCAGGCGCAGACCAGGTTGCGATCGCCGAAGACATTGTCGACACGGCCGACCGGCGGCCAGTATTTGCCTTCGATCAGCGACGCGACCGGGTACACCGCTTGCTCACGGCTGTACGGGTGGGTCCATTCGCCGACCAGTTCCGCTGCGGTGTGCGGGGCGTTTTTCAGCGGGTTGTCTTCCTTGTCCAGCGTGCCGTTTTCCACTGCGCGGATTTCCTCGCGGATGCGGATCATGGCGTCGCAGAAGCGGTCCAGTTCTTCCTTGGATTCGCTTTCGGTCGGCTCGATCATCAATGTGCCGGCGACCGGGAACGACATGGTCGGCGCATGGAAGCCGAAGTCGATCAGGCGCTTGGCGACGTCATCGACGCTGATGCCGCTGCTGTCTTTGAGTGGACGCAGATCGAGGATGCACTCGTGCGCCACCAGGCCGTTGCTGCCGGTGTACAGCACTGGGTAATGCTCTTCGAGGCGGCGGGAAATGTAGTTGGCATTGAGGATCGCCAGTTGCGAAGCGCGCTTCAGACCGGCACCACCCATCATGCGGATGTACATCCAGGTGATCGGCAAAATACTTGCGCTGCCGAACGGTGCCGCGCAGACCGCGCCTTCCTTGCGTTCCATCTGGCCGTGGCCCGGCAGGAACGGGGTCAGGTGCGACTTGACGCCGATCGGGCCAACGCCCGGGCCGCCACCGCCGTGCGGGATGCAGAAGGTTTTGTGCAGGTTCAGGTGCGAAACGTCGCCGCCGAACTTGCCCGGTGCGCAGAGGCCGACCATGGCGTTCATGTTGGCGCCGTCGATATACACCTGGCCGCCGTTGTCGTGAATGATCGCGCAGATTTCGCGGATGCCTTCTTCGAACACGCCATGGGTCGACGGGTAGGTGATCATCAGCGCGGCGAGATGTTCGCGGTGCTCGATGGCTTTGGCGCGCAGGTCTTCGATGTCGACGTTGCCACGGGTATCGCACGCGGTGACGACCACGCGCATACCAGCCATTTGCGCGGTGGCCGGGTTGGTGCCATGGGCCGACGACGGGATCAGGCAAATGTCGCGGCGCTCGTCGCCACGGCTCTGGTGGTAGGCGCGGATCGCCAGGAGACCTGCGTATTCACCTTGCGAACCGGCGTTCGGTTGCAGCGAGATCGAGTCGTAACCGGTGGCGGCGCAGAGCATCGCTTCCAGCTCATCGGTCAGTTGCTGGTAACCGGCGCTTTGTGCGGCCGGGGCGAACGGGTGCAGCGCACTGAATTCGGCCCAGGTCACCGGGATCATTTCACTGGCGGCGTTGAGTTTCATGGTGCACGAGCCCAGTGGAATCATGGTGCGATCCAGTGCCAGGTCCTTGTCCGCCAGTTTGCGCAGGTAGCGCATCAGCTCGGTTTCCGAGTGGTAACGGTTGAACACCGGGTGGCTGAGGATCGGCGACTGGCGCACCAGCGCAGCAGGGATGGTGCTCTGCACCGAGGCGGCCAGCGCAGCGAAGTCCGGCAGGGTCTTGCCGTCGGCGAACAGGCCCCACAGGGTTTCGATATCAGCCTGAGTGGTGGTTTCGTCGACCGACAGGCCCAGACGTTCGGCGTCGATCACACGCAAATTGATCTGCTCAGCATGCGCCTTGTCGTGCAGCGCAGCGGTGTCTGCGCCGGTAGCGATGGTCAGGGTGTCGAAGAAACTGGCTTGTTCAACTTGAGTGCCGAGAGCAGTAAGGCCCTTGGCCAGGATCGCGGTCAGGTGATGCACGCGGTTGGCGATCTGCGTCAGGCCTTTCGGGCCGTGATAGACGGCGTACATGCTGGCGATGTTGGCCAGCAGCACTTGAGCGGTGCAGATGTTCGAGGTGGCCTTTTCGCGGCGGATGTGTTGCTCGCGGGTCTGCATCGCCAGACGCAGGGCCGGCTTGCCGAAACGGTCAACCGAAACACCGACCAGACGGCCGGGCATGTCGCGCTTGAACGCATCCTTGGTGGAGAAGTAAGCGGCGTGCGGGCCACCGAAGCCCAGCGGCACGCCGAAGCGTTGCGCCGAACCGATGGCGACGTCGGCACCGAATTCGCCCGGTGCGGTGAGCAGGGTCAGGGCGAGCAGGTCAGCGGCCACGGCCACCAGAGCGTTGGCGGCGTGGAAGCGCTCGGTCAGCTCGCGGTAGTCGAACACATCACCGTTGCTCGCCGGGTATTGCAGCAGCGCGCCGAAGAACGGCGTGACGTCAGTCAGTTCGCGCTCATCGCCCACGACCACGTCAATACCGAGCGGCTCGGCACGGGTGCGCAGCACGTCGAGGGTCTGCGGATGGCTGTGGATCGAGGCGAAGAACTGGTGGCTGCCCTTGTTCTTGCTCAGGCGTTTGCAGAAGGTCATGGCTTCGGCAGCGGCGGTGGCTTCGTCGAGCAGCGAGGCGTTGGCGATCGGCAGGCCGGTGAGGTCGCTGATCATGGTCTGGAAGTTCAGCAGCGCTTCGAGACGGCCCTGGGAAATTTCTGGCTGGTATGGGGTGTAAGCGGTGTACCAGGCCGGATTTTCCAGCAGGTTGCGCAGGATCGGCGACGGCGTGTGGCAGTTGTAGTAGCCCTGGCCGATGTAGGTCTTGAACAGCTGATTCTTGCCGGCGATGGATTTGATCATCGCCAGGGCGTCGGCCTCGCTGAGGCCGTCGTCCATGCCGAGCACGCTGGTGCCCTTGATGCTTTCCGGGATGACGCTGGCGCTCAGCGCTTCGAGGGAATCGTAGCCGAGGCTGTTGAGCATGGCTTGCTCGTCACCGGCGCGCGGGCCGATGTGACGGGCGATGAATTCGTTGGCGGTGCCGAGATTGATGGCGGTCATGGCGTAATTCCTCAGGCTTCGGCTTGGGCTTTGATCAGGCGGTCATAGGCGTCCTGATCGAGCAATTTGCCGACAGCGGCGGCGTCGCTTGGCTGAAAGCGGAAGAACCAGCCTTCGCCCAGCGGATCTTCGTTGACCAGCTCAGGAGCGTCTTGCAGCGCCGGGTTGACTTCCAGCACGTCGCCATCGAGCGGCATGTACACGCCGCTGGCGGCTTTCACCGATTCCACGGTGGCGGCTTCAGCGCCTTTTTCGTAAGCCTGTAGCTCAGGCAGTTGCACGAACACCACGTCGCCCAAGGCGTTCTGCGCGAATGCGGTGATGCCGACAGTAACGCTGCCGTCGGCTTCGGTGCGCAGCCATTCGTGATCTTCAGTAAAACGCAACTCGCTCATGGAAACTCCTCAGGGGCCAGACTCGTCTGGTGGACGCGGTGGAAAGCTTGGGGCGGCGAAGCCCTTTATAGATGAGGAGGCAGGTAGCAAGAATGCGGCCAAGGTTGATTTATCTATATAAATCAATGGCTTGTATTTTTTAGGTGGGTGTCGGCAGGTTGCGCCTGTAGCGAAATCGCTACAGCGTGGGGCGGGGAGAAAAGCTTAATCGGATCAAAGCGTTGCGCAGCGCTGGTCACAGGCGACTGTAGCGATATCGTTCCGCTGTAGCGCTTTCGGTACAGGTGGAGGTCGTTTTTGGACGGATTTCGAATCCGCCATAAATCCTGTGGGAGCGAGCCTGCTCGCGAAGACGGTGTGTCAGGCGCCAGCCATTTTGCTGATAGACCGCCTTCGCGAGCAGGCTCGCTCCCACATGGGGAATTCCCTGCAAAAGGGATGCGCGGTGAGTCAGGGTTTATTGGGAATGCCGTATTTGCGCAGGCGATGGGCGATGGCGGTGTGCGAGGTTTGCAAGCGGCTCGCCAGTTGCCGGGTCGAGGGATAGCTGACGTAAAGCTTTTCCAGCAGCGCTCTTTCGAACGATTCGACCGCTTGTTCGAGACTTTCCACCTCAGTGTCGGTCTGGCGCGCGACGGAGGTGCCGGCGATGTCGAGGTCGCCGATGTCGACCAGGCTGCTCTCGCAAATCGCCGCCGCACGGAAAATCACGTTCTGCAATTGCCGCACGTTGCCTGGCCAGCGATTGCCGAGCAGCGCTGTATAAGTGCCGGGCGCCAGACGGCAGACCGGGCGCTGGATCTGCGCACAGGCCTGCTGCATGAAGTAGCGCGCCAGCAGCAAAATGTCCTGACCGCGTTCACGCAGCGGCGGCACTTCGACGTTTAGCACATTGAGGCGATAGAACAGATCTTCGCGGAACAGCCCTTCACTGACCATTTTTTCCAGATCGCGGTGGGTCGCGCTGAGGATGCGCACGTTGACCTTCACTTCACGATCACCACCGACGCGGCGGAAGCTGCCGTCGTTGAGAAAACGCAGGAGTTTGGCCTGCAAGTACGGCGACATCTCGCCGATCTCATCGAGGAACACCGTGCCCTGGTTGGCCAGCTCCATCAGCCCTGGCTTACCGCCACGCGCCGCACCGGTGAAGGCGCCGGGGGCATAGCCGAACAGTTCGCTCTCGGCGAGGTTCTCCGGCAGCGCCGCGCAGTTGAGGGCGAGAAACGGAGCGCTGTGCCGTGCACTGATGGCATGGCAAGCGCGGGCGACGAGTTCTTTACCGGTACCGGTTTCGCCTTGAATCAACAACGGTGCATCAAGGGCGGCGACGCGTTGCGCGCGGGCCTTGAGTGTGCGGATCGCCGGAGACTCGCCGAGCAGCGCGTCGAAGCCTTCGGCGTGATCGTGGTGCAGTGCCGAGAGTTGTTCGCCGATGCGGTTCGGTTGATACAGGGTCAGCAGGGCGCCGGCGTCGGTGATCGGCGTGGCGTCGAGCAGCAGGGTCTGGCCGTTGACGGTGATTTCGCGCAGCGGCAGGCGAAAACCGTTTTCCAGCAGGGTATCGAGCAGGCCGGGATCATTGAACAGCGCCGAGACGCTTTCACCGGCCGGTTCGCGACCGTACAGGGCAATCAACGCCGGGTTGGCCAGCAGCACCTTGCCGGCGCTGTCGAGGGCCAGCACCGGGTCGGTCATCGCCGCGAGCAGGGCATCTAGCTGCAAGTGCCGGCGCTGGCCGGGGAGGATATCGACCACGGTCACCGCTTCCACGCCGAGCACGCGAAACAGCGCATCTTTCAGTTCTTCGAGCACTTGCGGGCTGAGGGTCGGCGCGTCGATGTAGACGTTCGGCGGGATCATCTCCACCGCATCCAGATTGAGATTGCGCCCACCGAGGATAGCCAGGACTTCCTGGGTGATGCCGACGCGGTCGATGAAGCTGACGTGGATACGCATGGGGGCGGTTCAGTGATCTGCATAGCGGAGGGGGGCAAGTATGCCTTAAATCAAAAGCCCCCTCACCCCAGCCCTCTCCCGGAGGGAGAGGGAGCCGACCGAGGTGTCTGGGGTTATGCATCGACCTGAAAGTACCGGGCGATTATGGATTCAGTGATGCAGGATCAGGTCGACGCAATGCTGCAGCATCCCCCAATCGGTTCCCTCTCCCCTCCGGGAGAGGGCTAGGGTGAGGGGCTTTTGATTTTTATTCGAAATGCTCGAGGTTCACCGGATCCCCCGACTGCATATTCAACTTCTGCCGAATGTCTTCAAACATCAGATCGTAATGCTTGTGCACCGAGCCGATCTGGCTGTGGGTCTTGGGGATGCCGTACTTCTCGGCGATCCGCGTGACATCGCGGGCGAAGTTGTAGGCCTCTTCCTTGGGCAGGAAAAACGCCTCCTTCATGTCCTTGCCCTGCATGCTGCCGTGCAGGGTGAACTGAATCCCTTTGCCTTTCTGCGGATCGGTGAACACTTCATAGTCCAGATGCACGTTGTAATTGACGTCATCGTCGGTCAACGCGTGCCGCTCGATGTGCAGATGACCAGGTTCGAACTGGGCCATTGAGCTACTCCTTTCAAGGCATGGAAGCGGAGCAGGTCTTGAGCCTGCCCCGGCGTTTATTGTTATCGGTAGCTGATCCCCGGCTTCGCCGTGCTGACCCGCGTACCGGCGGTGCCCTGGACGATGGCTTCGATATCGGCCAGCGAACCGATCACCGCGACCTTGCCAGTATGGCGCGCGAATTCGCAGGCTGCCTGCACCTTCGGCCCCATCGAGCCGGCGGCGAAACCAAGGCGTTCGAGTTCGTCCGGGTGGGCTTCGGCGATGGCTTTCTGCGTCGGCTTGCCGTAATCGATGAACGCTGCGTTGACGTCAGTGGCGATCACCAGCAGATCGGCTTCCAGTTGCTCGGCGAGCAACGACGAGCACAGGTCCTTGTCGATCACCGCCTCGATACCCTTGAGGTTACGGTTTTCGTCATACATGGTCGGAATGCCGCCGCCACCAGCGCAAATGACGATGCTGCCCTTGTCCAGCAACCACTTGATCGGACGGATTTCGAAGATGCGCTTCGGCCGTGGGCTGGCTACGACGCGGCGGAATTTGTCGCCATCCGGGGCAATTGCCCAGCCTTTCTCGGCGGCGAGTTTTTCCGCTTCGGCTTTCTCGTAGACCGGGCCGATCGGCTTGCTCGGCTTCTTGAAGGCCGGGTCGTTGGCGTCGACTTCGACCTGGGTGAGCAGGGTGGCGAACGGCACTTCGAAGTCGAGCAGGTTGCCCAGTTCCTGTTCGATGATGTAGCCGATCATGCCTTCGGTTTCGGCACCGAGCACGTCCAGCGGGTATGGGGTGACAGAGGTGTAGGCCGCCGCTTGCAGCGACAGCAGGCCGACTTGCGGGCCATTGCCGTGGGCGATGACCAGTTGGTTGCCGGGATGGATCTTGGCGATTTGCTCGGTGGCGATGCGGATGTTGGCGCGCTGGTTGTCAGCGGTCATCGGCTCACCACGGCGGAGCAGGGCGTTACCGCCCAGGGCTACGACGATACGCATGGTGCAATCCTTCTAAGCAGAGGAATGACAAACGATTCGATCTCCCTGCTGGAACCGATATCCCTGTGGGAGCGAGCCTGCTCGCGAACGCGTCAGATCAGTCGACATCGCTGTTGAATGACCCACCGCTTTCGCGAGCAGGCTCGCTCCCACATTGGGTTTCCGGTTCCTTCAGTGGGAGCGCTGTGGCGTCAGAGATCAGCCAGGGTCGAGACCAGAATCGCCTTGATCGTGTGCATGCGGTTTTCCGCTTGCTCGAAAGCGATGCAGGCCGGCGACTCGAACACGTCGTCGGTCACTTCAATACCGTTTTTCAGGTGCGGATATTGTTCGGCGATCTGTTTGCCGACCTTGGTGTCGCTGTTGTGGAACGCCGGCAGGCAGTGCATGAACTTGGTACGCGGGTTGCCGGTGGCCTTCATCAGCTCGGCGTTGACCTGATACGGCAGCAGTTGCTGAATGCGCTCGGCCCAGGCTTCCACCGGTTCACCCATCGATACCCAGACATCGGTGTGAATGAAGTCCACGCCCTTGACCGCTTCTTTCGGATCTTCGGTGAGGGTGATGCGTGCGCCACTTTCCTCGCCGTATTTTTTGCAGCGCGCGACCAGATCGTCCAACGGCCACAGCGCTTTCGGCGCGCAGATGCGCACGTCCATGCCCAGTTTGGCGCCGATCAGCAGCAGCGAGTTACCCATGTTGTTGCGCGCGTCGCCCAGGTAGGCGTAGCTGATTTCATGGATCGGCTTGTCGGCGTGCTCACGCATGGTCAGCACGTCGGCGATCATCTGGGTCGGGTGATATTCATCGGTCAGGCCGTTGAACACCGGCACGCCGGCGAACTTGGCCAGCTCCTCGACGATTTCCTGTTTGAAGCCACGGTACTCGATGGCGTCATACATGCGCCCGAGCACGCGGGCGGTGTCCTTCATGCTTTCCTTGTGGCCGATCTGCGAGGAGTTCGGGTCGATGTAAGTGACGTTGGCGCCTTGGTCATAGGCCGCCACTTCGAAGGCGCAACGGGTACGGGTCGAAGTTTTCTCGAAAATCAGGGCGATGTTGTTGCCCTTCAGGTGTTGTTGCTCGGTGCCGGTGTATTTCGCGCGTTTCAGATCGCGGGACAGGTCGAGCAAGTAACGCAATTCGCGAGGGGTGTGGTGTTCCAGGCTGAGCAGGTTACGGTTGTGAATGTTAAAAGCCATGATGGATCTCCTTGGGTTTCGGTTATCCCCTTGGCCGCGCTGGATAAGTCGCGGCGAAGGCTCAAAGATTAGTAGTCGATCGGGTCGCGGATGATCGGGCAGGTCATGCAGTGGCCGCCGCCACGGCCTCGGCCGAGTTCGCCGGCGCTGATGGTGATGACCTCCACGCCAGCCTTGCGCAGCAGGGTGTTGGTGTAGGTGTTGCGGTCGTAGCCGATGACCACGCCCGGTTCCATGGCCACCACGTTGTTGCCGTCGTCCCATTGCTCGCGTTCGGCGGCGAAGCTGTTGCCGCCGGTTTCCACCACGCGCAGTTTCGGCAGATTGAGCGCTGCAGCGACGGTGTCGAGGAAGCTGCCTTCTTCGCGGCGGATGTCGATGCCGCCCTGTTTGCTTTCGTCAGGACGCAGGGTGAAGGCGACGATCTGGTTGACCACTTCCGGGAAGATCGTCACCAGGTCGCGGTCGCAGAAGCTGAACACGGTGTCCAGGTGCATTGCTGCGCGGGACTTCGGCAGGCCGGCGACGATGACTTTTTCCACCGCTTTGTTGTTGAACAGGTTCAGCGCCAGTTGGCCGATGGCCTGCCGCGATGAGCGCTCGCCCATGCCGATCAGCACCACGCCGTTGCCGATCGGCATGACGTCGCCGCCCTCAAGGGTGGAGTTGCCGTGGTCCTTGTCCGGGTCGCCGTACCAGATCTCGAATTCGGCGTTGGTGAATTGCGGATGGAATTTATAGATGGCGGTGGTCAGCAGGGTTTCCTGACGGCGCGCCGGCCAGTACATCGGGTTCAGCGTCACGCCACCGTAGATCCAGCAGGTAGTGTCACGGGTGAACTGGGTATTGGGCAGCGGCGGCAGGATGAAGCTGGAGTGGCCGAGGAAGTCGCGGAACATCTGGATGGTCTTGCCACCGAAGCTGTCCGGCAGATCATCGGCCGACACGCCGCCAATCAGGAATTCGGCGATGTGGCGTGGCTCGAGGCTTTTCAGCCAGGATTTCACTTCGCTGATCAGGCCCAGGCCCACCGAGTCGGCAGTGACTTTGCGCTCAAGAATCCAGTCCAGCGCTTCGGGGATGGCAACGATGTCGGTCAGCAGGTTGTGCATTTCCACCACGTCGATGCCGCGCTCGCGCATCTTGGTGACGAAGTCGAAATGATCGCGCTTGGCCTGCGCCACCCACAGCACGTCATCGAACAGCAGTTCATCGCAGTTGTTCGGGGTCAGCCGCTGATGGGCCAGACCTGGGGAGCAAACCATGACTTTACGCAGTTTCCCGGCTTCGGAGTGGACGCCGTACTTCACTTTTTCCGTGGTCATTTCTGTGTTCCTCCAGATGACAATTCAATCAGGGGTTACAGCGTCAGGAAGCCATCGTAGAGACCATAGGCCGCCACCACGGCGCCCACGACCACTGCGGCGAAAATCAGCTTCTCGACGTTGGTGAAAACCGGTTGTTTGAGTTCCAGCTTGGCCTTGGCGAACAGGATCGCGCCGGGCGCGTAGAGCAGGGCCGACAGCAGCAGGTACTTGACCCCGCCGGCATACAACAACCACACCGCGTAGATCAGGGCGATACCGCCGATGATCAGATCCTTGCGCCGCTCGGCGGCGAAGCCTTCGTAGCTCTCGCCGCGCACCGCCAGCAGCAGGGCATAGGCCGCTGACCACAGGTACGGCACCAGAATCATCGAGGTGGCGAGGTAGATCAGTGACAGGTAAGTGCTGGCCGAGAACAGGGTGATGATCAGGAACACCTGCACCATCGCGTTGGTCAGCCACAGGGCGTTGACCGGCACATGGTTGGCGTTTTCCTTGCGCAGAAACTCCGGCATGGTGTGGTCTTTGGCGGCGGCGAACATGATCTCCGCACACAGCAGCACCCACGACAGCAGCGCACCGAGCAGCGAGATGATCAAGCCGACGCTGATCAGCACCGCCCCCCAGTGACCGACCACATGCTCAAGCACGGCGGCCATCGACGGGTTCTGCAGTTTCGCCAGTTCCGGCTGGGTCATGATGCCCAGCGACAGCACGTTCACCAGCACCAGAAACAGCAGCACGGTGATGAAGCCGATCACGGTGGCCTTGCCGACATCCGAGCGTTTCTCGGCGCGGGCGGAGAAGATGCTCGCGCCTTCGATACCGATGAACACCCAGACGGTGACCAGCATCATGTTGCGCACCTGGTTCATCACACTGCCCAGATCGGGGTTTTTCACGCCCCAGATGTCGGCGGTGAAGATGTCCAGTCTGAACGCGAAGACTGCGATCAACACGAACAGCAGCAGCGGCACGACCTTGGCGACGGTGGTCACCAGGTTGATGAACGCCGCTTCCTTGATCCCGCGCAACACCAGAAAATGCACGCCCCACAGCAGCAAGGACGCGCCGATCACCGCCGCCGGGGTATTGCCTTCGCCGAAGATCGGAAAGAAATAGCCGAGGGTGCTGAACAGCAGAACGAAGTAACCGACGTTGCCCAGCCAGGCGCTGATCCAGTAACCCCAGGCGGATGAGAAACCCATGTAGTCGCCGAATCCGGCCTTGGCGTAGGCGTAGACTCCGCCGTCCAGGTCAGGCTTGCGATTGGCGAGGGTTTGAAAAACAAATGCGAGGGTGAGCATGCCGACTGCGGTGATGGCCCAGCCGATCAGCACTGCACCGACGTCGGCGCTGGCGGCCATGTTTTGTGGCAACGAAAATATCCCGCCACCGATCATTGAACCGACTACCAGTGCAACCAGTGCACCGAGTCTTAGTTTTCCGGGCGCTTCAGACATTTGCATGACTCCATTGCAGGAAAGGAGAGCTCACAGCCTAGTACCGTTGTCTGTTCGAATAGCTGACTTGGATCAGTGCATGGCCACATTCCATTGTTAATGAATGACTTATCCACCCGTTGCGGGCATAACACTGTGCTCTGGAAGGCCCGTCCCAGAGCCGTTTCGCTGACGCAATTGGGAATAGCAATTAATGCTTTCGAACTATGACGCTAGTTGCTTTTCCGCGTTTGGCAAATGTCCGTCATCTGTTTTCAGTACAGAATTGAATAATCAAGATTGGCGCACAAAACTGACTTAACGTGCTAAGCGTTATCGTGGTCGGCTATATATAACGGTGCGAAATTGGCCATTACCTGATAAACGTCATCTACCCTTAGGCTTTTAGTCGGCAGTTGTTACAAATAAACAACAACGGCTCTTTCAAGGAGATCTGCATGTTGCAACCGACGCAAAAGCTGCGCCTTGGTGCGTTGATCGCGCTGGTGGTGGGGTCGATGATCGGCGGGGGGATTTTCTCGTTGCCGCAAAACATGGCGGCGCGCGCCGATGCCGGGGCGATCCTGATCGGTTGGGGCATTACTGCGATAGGCATGCTGACGCTGGCGTTCGTCTTTCAGACCCTGGCCAATCGCAAACCGGAGCTGGACTCGGGCGTCTACGCCTACGCCAAGGCCGGGTTCGGCGACTACATGGGCTTTTCGTCGGCGTGGGGTTACTGGATCAGCGCCTGGCTGGGCAACGTCGGCTATTTTGTGTTGCTGTTCAGCACCCTCGGTTATTTCTTCCCGGTGTTCGGTCAGGGCAACACGCCGATCGCCATCGGCTGCGCTTCGGTGCTGTTGTGGGCGGTGCATTTTCTGGTGATGCGCGGGATCAAGGAGGCGGCGCTGATCAACCAACTGACCACCGTGGCCAAGGTCGTGCCGCTGATCATGTTCATCGTCATCGCTGCCGTGGCATTCAAGGCTGACATTTTCACCCGCGACATCTGGGGCCGCAGCAACCCGAACTTCGGCGGGGTGATGGATCAGGTGCGCAACATGATGCTGGTCACCGTGTTCGTGTTCATCGGCATCGAAGGCGCCAGCGTCTATTCGGCTCGCGCAGAAAAACGCAGCGACGTCGGCCGCGCCACGGTGATCGGTTTTATCGGCGTGCTGGCGCTGCTGGTGCTGGTCAACGTGCTGTCGCTGGGGATCATGAGCCAGCCGGAACTGGCCAATCTGCAAAACCCATCACTGGCAGCGGTGCTCGAGCACATCGTCGGGCCGTGGGGTGCGTTGCTGATCAGCGTCGGGCTGGCGATTTCGCTGTTGGGCGCGTTGTTGTCATGGGCCTTGCTGTGCGCGGAAATCCTCTTCGCCACGGCCAAAGACAAAACCATGCCGGCGTTCCTGAAGAAGGAAAACAAGAACCACGTGCCGGTCAACGCGCTGTGGCTGACCAATGTGATGATCCAGATTTTCCTGCTGATCACACTGTTCTCGGCGGGGACTTACACCAGTCTGATCTATCTGGCGTCGTCGATGATTCTGGTGCCGTATTTGTGGTCGGCGGCCTACGCGGTGCTGCTCAGCGGGCGCGGCGAAACCTACGAACACGCCTCGGCGGAACGTACCAAGGATCTGCTGATCGGCGGCATCGCCCTGGTTTACGCGGTGTGGCTGTTGTATGCCGGTGGAGTGAAGTATCTGCTGCTGTCGGCGCTGCTGTATGCGCCGGGGGTGATCCTGTTTGCCAAGGCCAAGCGTGAACAGGGGCAACCGGTTTTCACTACGGTGGAAAAGGGGATTTTTGCTTGCGTGGTGATCGGGGCGGGGCTGGCGGCGTATGGGTTGTATAGCGGGGTGTTGTCGTTGTGATCTGAAAAGCAGCCCCTCACCCTAGCCCTCTCCCAGAGGGAGAGGGGACCGACCGAGGTGTCTGGCGCTATACATCGACCTGAGCGATCGAGTTGATTATGGATTCGACGAAAATCTTCCACGTCGGCGTAACTCTCCAATATCCCCCAATCAGTCCCCTCTCCCTCTGGGAGAGGGGACCGACCGAGGTGTCTGGCGCTATACATCGACCTGAGCGATCGAGTTGATTATGGATTCGACGAAAATCTTTCACGTCGGCGTAACTCTCCAATATCCCCAATCAGTCCCCTCTCCCTCTGGGAGAGGGGACCGACCGAGGTGTCTGGCGCTATACATCGACCTGAGCGATCGAGTTGATTATGGATTCGACGAAAATCTTTCACGTCGGCGTAACTCTCCAATATCCCCCAATCAGTCCCTTCTCCCTCTGGGAGAGGGGACCGACCGAGGTGTCTGGCGCTATACATCGACCTGAGCGATCGAGTCGATTATGGATTCGACGAAAATCTTTCACGTCGGCGTAACTCTCCAATATCCCCCAATCAGTCCCCTCTCCCTCTGGGAGAGGGCTAGGGTGAGGGGCTTCTCATGGCCAACACGGAGGATGCGAGCCCAACTCCGTCGCCGGCCAATTCCACCGCATCGCCGTCCCGCTGATCTGCAGCGGCACGCGCAACCTCCGCGCCGGTCCCCACGCGGTGTGTTCAATCGCCGGATCCTGATCCAGTGCGTCTTCAGCCCGCAGCGGGTCAAGCATCCCCGGCCCATGCTCAAGCAACAGCTTCGCCGTCCGTGCCAGCGACAACCGCGCCGAACCCCCGCGACCGCTGGCCAGTCGTTCAGTCAGCAGCCTTATTGCACTCGCCGCCATCAGATACCCGGTCGCATGATCCAGTGCCTGCACCGGCAGTGGCGTCGGTTTATCGCTGTGCCTCCAATGCTGCCCGGCCTCGGCGATGCCGCTGCTCATCTGCACCAGGCTGTCGAAGCCCCGGCGGTTCTGCCAAGGGCCGCTCCAGCCGTAGGCGTTGAGGCAGACGTCGATCAGCCCCGGTGCCAGTTGCCTTCGGCGTTCAATACCAAACCCCAGATGTTCCAGCGCATCGGCGCGATAGCCGTGGAGCAAGATGTCGGCGTCTTGCAATAAACCTTCGAACACTGCGCGATCCGCTGGCACTTGCAGATCCAGCCGCGCACAGCGCTTGCCGACAGTCATTTCCGGAACGACGCCGGGTTCGTTCCAGCTCGGTGGATCGATGCGCAGCACGTTGGCGCCCAGCCCAGCGAGGAAGCGGCTGGCGCTGGGACCGGCGAGCACGCGGGTCAGGTCGAGCACCTTGATCCCGGCCAGAGGCCGTGCGAGCGAACCTTGCCATGGGCTGCGGTTCTCGTCCGTCTGCTCGATGAATTGCACCAGCGCTTCGGCATTCACCGCCAGCCCCTGCGGATGCTGCTGCCACTGCGCCCAACTGCGCATCTCGGCGGCGCAGCCGTTGGCGTCGACCACTGCTTGTTCCAGATCCGCACTGTCCCATTGCGCGACTTTTGCCGCCATTGCGGCGCGGTCGGCGCAGGCACCGAGCACGCGTTCAGCGGCGGCGCGGTGATGCGGGGCGTTGGTGTGCAGACGGATCCAGCCGTCCCGGGTCGCATAGTCGCCGGCGATCGCGTCCCATAACGGCGGCACCTGCCAGCCGATCGGGCAAAGCGAGGTGGAGAACCAGAACGAGGCCAGGCGCCGGTCGACTGCAACCGCAGACAAGTGCCCGGTTTGCTGGTGAAGCAATTCGCTGAGCGCTTGGCCGGCAGCGGCGATGCTGGCGCAGGCCAGTTCAGTGACTGCGAACACCGAGGGCAACGCGCCGTCACCGTTGAAGGGGATGGGCGTGCGAGGCAGGTCGAGTGCGGTTTGGATGGACGTGAGCAGATCAGTCATCGAAGGCCCTCCGGAACGAGAGGGCGATGATAGTGCAAAAGAATCGCGGTTTAGATGAAACCAGGATGTGAACCCGTTTCCCCAGTGGGAGCGAGCCTGCTCGCGAAGGCGTCGTGTCAGTCAACACGGATGTTGGATATGACGACCGCTTCGCGAGCAGGCTCGCTCCCACAGGGATTTATGCTGGGCCGTTACACGCGGAACTGATCCATCAATTTCATCTGCTGGCTCGCCAGGCTGTTGAGCTGGCTGCTGATCGCTGCCGATTCGGTGGCCTGCTCGGTCAGGGTTTCGGTCACGGTGCGAATCGCCGAGACGTTGCGGTTGACCTCTTCGGCCACGGCGCTTTGCTCTTCGGCGGCACTGGCGATCTGCAGGTTCATGTCGCTGATCACTGTCACCGCGTCGCTGATCTTGCCCAGCGCATCAACGGCCTGACGAATCTGCCCGGCATTGTTGTGCGCCTGGGTCTGGCTCGAATGCATGGTCGCGACCACGCCACGGGTGCCGGTCTGGATGCGCTCGATGACGATGCGGATTTCTTCCACCGAATCCTGCGTGCGTTTGGCCAGGTTGCGCACCTCGTCGGCGACCACGGCAAAACCGCGACCGCTTTCGCCGGCGCGGGCGGCTTCGATGGCGGCGTTGAGGGCCAGCAGGTTGGTTTGTTCGGCGATGCTGCGGATTACTTCCAGCACCGAGCCGATCTGCTCGCTGTTGACCGCCAGCGCTTCGACTTCGGTCACCGCTTTGCTGACCTCATCGGCGAGTTGATTGATGTCGCGGGTGCTGCGCTCGATGATCGCCATACCGTCCTTCGCCGACTGATCGGCACCCTTGGCGGCGTTGGCCGCGTTCGAGGCACTGTTGGCGACGTCGTGGGCAGTGGCGCTCATTTCGTTGGACGCGGTGGCGACCTGATCGATTTCGCGGAACTGCACCTGCATGCCTTCGCTGGTCTGCCGGGCAATTTCCGACGACTGATCAGCCGTGCCACGGGCTTCGGTGATGCTCTGTTTGATCTGCGCGATGGTCGGCTGCAGCTTGTCGAGAAAGCGGTTGAACCAGTTCACCAGTTCGCCCAGTTCATCTTTCTTGCTGTAGTTCAGGCGCTGGGTCAGATCGCCTTCGCCGCTGGCGATGTTCTTCAGCATCTCAGCAACGCTGTTGATCGGACGGGTGACGCCGGAGGCGGTGAGCCAGATCAGCAGGAGGCCGACCAGACCGGCCACGCCCGCCACCAGCAGGGCAGTGATGACGCCGGTTTGTTGCGCGTCATCCAGCACCGCTTGCAGTTTCACCGAGTCGGCCAGCAGCACGTGCTCGGGCAGGTCGATGACCACGCCCCAGGCCCGCGAATTGCCGATCGGGTCGACCGGGTAAACCGCGCGAATCAGCTCGCCCTGTTGGAGGATTTTCGCCGTACCGCTGCCGACCAGTTGCAATACATCCTTGCCGTCAGCGCCGAGGGTGTCGCTGATTTTTTTGCCCACTCGCGTCGCGTCGGCACTGTCGGCCGCCAGCACACCGCTGCCGGAGACGATCAGCATATGCCCGGCGTTGTTGAACAGGCTGCGCTGCGAGTCGACGGCGGCGGCTTGCAGGGCGTCGAGCGCGATGTCGACACCGACCACACCGATCGCTTTGCCATCCACCAGCAGCGGTACGGAAATGGTCGTCATGAGCATTTCCTTGCCACCGACCGTGTCGGCATACGGGTCAAGCAGGCAGGTGCGTTTGTTGTCGCGAGGGCAGGTGTACCAACTGTTGTACGGCGTGCCGCTGACGCTGAGGGTGGTCTTGGTCAGGTCGTCCTCGACCATGATTGTATTCAGCGCGGCGCCGGCGGCACGGCTCCAGTACGAGGCGAAGCGCCCGGCTTCGTTGGACTGCCGCGCGGCATCGTTGGCGAATTCGCTGTCCTTGCCGTCGAGGCCGTTGGGTTCGAAGGCCAGCCAGATGCCGAGGACTTTATCGTTGCGCTCGAAGGCGGTTTTCAGGCTCTGGTTCAACTCTTCACGAACAGCGCCGGCTTCGAGCGAACGCTTGGCCGCCATCGTCCGCAGATCCTTGATCTGGTCGGCGAGGGCGGTGACCACGAGCAGGCTTTCACCAAAGGTTTTCTGCACCCGCACCGCTTGCTCAGCGGCCTTGGCCTGCAACAGGTTCTGCACGCTGGCGGTGAGCAACTGGTTGCTGGATTGACTGACCAGCGCGTCGTTCTGGTTGGTCTGGTAGATGTTCATGCTGACGATCAGCACCACCACTCCGAGCAGGCACAGGCCGGAGAGCAGGACGATTTTCAGGCGAATGGAAAGAGAGTCGAACATGGGGCGATCTCGCGAATGGAATAAACAGGTGGCTGGGCCTGAAGCCCGGTTTGCCAAATCCATTCAGCGCCATTCAATGCTCATCGGCGTCGAGTGAGACGGCATGAGGCACTTGCCGACGGACGGTCGCCGCTAAACGTTTGCGCAGGGGAAAGTGCTGAAAAGGCTTTAATTACAGGGATGTTTCACTAACGCGGCGGGCGTCTCCGGGCGCGACCAGATCCACAGGTTGCCCATGGCCATGCCGGCAATCGCCAGATAGATCGGCCAGCCGTGATCAAGCAGTACCAGCATCAAAGTGGCGCACAGCAGCATGCTGACGGTGGCGCTGATCTTGGCCTTGCGCGCGATCACCCTGCCGTTGCGCCAGTTACTGAGGATCGGCCCGAACAGGCGATGATTCTCCAGCCACGCACTCAAGCGCGGCGAACTGCGGGTCGCGGCCCACGCGGCAAGGAGGATGAACTCGGTGGTCGGCAGACCGGGCACGACGATGGCGACCAGGCCAATGCCGAGGCTGACATAGGCCAGCAGGCCGAACAGCAGACGGGCAAGTTTTGATGGGGCGGGTGCGGGCATGGGCTCAGCGGCGGCTTCTGAAGCGGAACGGGGATCTTACAGATTTGTGGTGAGCTCTGTGGGAGCGAGCCTGCTCGCGAAAGCGGTTGATCAGGCACATTGAGTTGAATGTGCTGCCGTCTTCGCGAGCAGGCTCGCTCCCACAAGTGATAAGAGTTGCTTCAGGCCGGTTCGGCTTCTATGGCATAAGCCCGTTCCAACAGCACGGTGAAGCGGTTGAATGCATCCAGCGCACCTTGCTCCACTTCAGCCTCTTCCTCAGCGGTGAACGGCAACGCATCGAGGGTGCGTACGAAGCTTTTCCAGCCCTCGGCGCGGCCACCTTGCGGTTCAGCCAAATGCCGGGCACCAAAGGTTTCGCTCAGATCGAGCGCCACCGCGCGCTTGATCAGGAACGCCGCGCCGAGCTTGGAACCCTCCGACACGAAAATCCAGCCCAGCGCCCGCGCCTTGCTCGGGTTTTTCAGCGCGCCAGCCACCGGGGCCGGAACCTCGGTGTCGAGGTCGGCGAGGTCAGCCCCGGCCGCTTCGGCGCGGCAACGGGCCGGCAGGTCGGGGACGATTGCAGTCAGTTCGGCATCGTTGTACAGCTCGACCAGTTCCGCCTGGAACAGGTATTGCGCAACGACGAAACGGGCGAAGCTGGCGCGGGTTTCGAATGGTGCGTGGGCTTTGACCAGCGCATCGAGTTTGCTGTGCGGCTCATGGGTGATCTGGTTCAGGCGTTGCGAACGCAGGGTTTTTTCCGGGGTAGTCATGGGGTGTCCTTGATTGATGAGGCGCTTGATAACAAGACGTACGGGCGGGCGCCGGACAGTAAAAAAACCTCACTGCGCGGCGAGAACTCGCGCAGTGAGGCCGGGCGGATCAGATGTCCCAGATCAGGTTGATCGCGAAGTTGCGTCCCGGTTGGGTCAGCCGATCGAGGTTGGCCGGTTGCGTCACCGAGGCTTCGCCGACGCTGTCGTAACCGCGCACGTCATCCCACAGCCAGTACTTCTTGTCGGTCAGGTTGTAGACGCCGCCGCTGACGGTGACGTCGTCGGTCACCTTGTAATAGCCGGCCAGATCGAGAATGCCGAAGCCCGGGGTCTTGAACTGACTGCTGACGCCGTCCGGCGACTTGAAGTTGCTGTCGTCGACGCGGTCCTTTTTCTTCACCACGGTCCAGCTCAGCAAACCGCCATAGTTGTCCTGGTCGTAACCGAGACCGAACACGCCGGTGAGCGGATTGACGCTGTTGATCGGCTCGCCGCTGTCGTTGTTGCGACCGTAGGCGTAGGCGATCGAGCCTTGGGTATACAGGCCTTGCGGCGCGCCGAACGCATCCAGGTTCAAGCGACCTTTGACTTCCGCGCCCTTGATGGTGGCGCGCTTGATGTTGTTGCTCTGGAAGGTCAACTGATCGTCGCCCGGCTTGACCGCGTCCTCGTTGATGAAGTCGCGGTACTTGTTATAGAACACCGCGACGTCGAACGAACCCTGCTCGAAATTCCCGCGCAGGCCGGTTTCGAAGCCTTTGCTCTTTTCCGGCTCGAGGTCGGAGTTGGGCGCTACGGTGTAGCCGGTGGTGTTGTTCTCGAAACGCCCGTACAGCGATTTTGCCGTGGGCGTGCGGAAGCCTTCGGCGTACTGGCCGTACCAGGTGTAGTTGTCCGTCAGTGCATAGGTCAGGCCGAATTTCGGCGACACCTTGTGCCAGGTCTTGTTTTTGTCGCTGACCGTGCCCTGGCCGTCGGCGTTCACGGTGTTGAGAAACTCTTCAGTGATGTGCGGCTTGAGCTGGGTGTAGTCGTAGCGCAGGCCCGGCAGGAAGGTCCAGTCGTTCCAGCTGATCTGATCCTGAGCAAACAGGCTGTAGGTGTTGATGGTCGGATCGGGGAAATCAGTGGCTTTGGCCAGCACATCTGCCGGACTCGTCGCGCCTATCGCCGTGCAGCCGCGACCGACGGCTACACAGGTGCCGTCGCCGCTGCGTGAGCCGGTGACTTTCTGCTGTTTGATCGTGGTGCCGTAAGTCAGCAGGTGATCGGTGTCACCGATGGCGAAAGCCTTGTCCAGTTGCGCGTCGAACACCCACTGTTTTTCTTCGTAGAGCGTGTCGCGGGTACGCAGCACTTTACGAGTGATCGGGTAGTACAACTCTTCGGTGCTCTGGTCGGTCTTGGCGATCTGGTGATTGAGGCTCCACTTGACGTTATCGACCAGCAGGCTGTCGAGGGCGAACGCGTGTTCGATGCCGAAACGCTCGCGGGTGATGGTGTCGTTACCGGTGCGCCACTGGTACATGCCGCCGGGCAGTACGCTGCTCGGAATGGTCGGCGCGCCATTAAAGTACGGGCCGCCGTAGGCACTTTTCTGATCGGTGTCGCGATCGTCCTTGTACTTTTCGTAGGTCAGGCCCAGGCGCGAATCGTCGTTGTAGTTCCAGCCGAGCTTGGCCAGGACGTTGGTTGCGCGCACGTCTTCCGGGTTGGCGGCGGTGCGTTCCAGACCGGTGCCGTTGTGGCTGCCAAAGGATTCGGTTTCATGACCGTCGCGCTGGCTGTAATGCAGCAAGCCGTCGAACTCAGCGCTGCGGCCAGCGACGGTGGCGGATTTCAGCCAGCTGTCGTCGGCGGAGCTGTAACCGCTTTTCATGCGCGCGCCGACGTCCTTGCCCGGTTTGATGATGTCGTCGGCGTCCAGCGTGTAATAGCTGACCGCGCCGCCGATGGCGTTGCTGCCGTACAGCACCGAGGCCGGGCCACGGAGGATTTCCACGCGTTTGACGATTTCCGGGTCGACGTAGTTGCGCTGGCTTTTGGCGTAGGGGCCGTTGAAGAAGCCGTTGGGGATTTCCACGCCATCGACTTGAGTCAGGATGCGGTCGCCGTCGATACCGCGAATGTTGTAGCCGCTGATGCCGCCGCGCTGGCCGGCACCGCCAACGGAAACGCCCGGTTCGTAGCGCACCAGATCCTTGATGGTGTTGACGTTGTTGCGGTCAAGCGCTTGGCGATCATGCACGCTGACCGTCGAAGGCACGCTGTTGACCGACTGTTCCTGGCGAGTGGCGCTGATGGTCACCTGATCGAGATTGAGCGTGCCGCTGCTGTTGCGTTTTTCCAGCACGACATTGTTGTTGCTCAGCTTGCGAAAGCTCAGGTTGGTCCCCACCAACAGGCGCTCGAGGGCTTTCTCCGGCGGCAGCGAACCGCGCACGCCCGGCGACGAAACGTTCTGCCCCAACTCTGCCGGCAAGCCGACCTGCCAACCGGTCACGGCGGTGAAGGCATTCAGTGCCGAAACCAGTGGTTGCTGGCCGATGGCGAACGCGTAATCGCCCATGTTGCGCGTCGGTTGCTCGGTGGCCGCCAGCAGCGGTGCGGTGCCAGCCATCAGGATGGCCGCAGTCAGCAGCGACAGTACGCGGGAAGGGGAAGCAGTCTGGCGGGTAAGGCGTGAGGACATCGATAGCGCTCCGTGTCGCACGAATCTTTATAGGTGCTGATCGGCATGGTTAGATGCGAATCAATTGCATTGGCTATAACGAGACGTACTGTCGCTGGCTATCGAGTAAAAATAATTCTCATTCAGTTAAGGATCACCAGCGCCGGGAATTCCTGCAGGCGCGCCGAGGTGATGTGGGCGAGGGAGCGGACCACGTCGAGCGGCTGGTCGAGACGGTAATTGCCGGTGACGGCGACGTCGGCCAGTTGCTCGTTGTTGTTGATGATCCAGCCCGGGTAGTAGCGGCGCAGCTCGGCCAGCACCTGATTCAGCGGGCAGTTCTCGAACACCAGACGGCCTTCAACCCAGGCCAGATCGGCATTGGCGTCGAGCTTGGCCGGGCGATCAAAACCGTTGGGGCCGATGCGAATGCTCTCCCCGGCGCGCAGGCGCACCCCGGCATCGTTGTGGGTGGCGCGCAGATCGACATCGCCACGCTGCACATTCACTTGCGCGACCCCGTCGAGGTAGCGCACGGCGAATGCGGTGTCGTGGACGCTGGCCGTTACCGGACCTGCGTCGATCTCCAGCGGCTGATTGCGCCCGCTGGCGATCTCGAAAAACGCCTCGCCCTGAAACAGCCGGGCCACGCGCTGTTGATCGTTGATGGTGCTGGAAAACGCCGAGTTGGTATTGAGCAGGACCTTCGAGCCGTCCTCCAGTTGCAGTCGCTGACGCTCGCCGACCACGGTCAGGTGATCCGCTTGAATGCGCATCGGCAAATTACTGAAACTGAACAGCCCAAGGATCAGCACCGCAGCGGTGGCCAGCGGTTTCCAATGTGGGCGCAAGCGTTTGAGGAAGGTGATTTTTACCGGTTTTGTCGCCAGAGCCTCGGCGCACAGTGCGACTTGCGGGCCTTCCCAGATGGCCTGGGCCTTGGCGAACGCCTCGGCATTCAACGGATCAGCCGCCAGCCAGGCATGAAATTGCCGGGTCTGTTCCTCATCCGGGCTGCCGAGCACGATGAGCCAGTCCAGCGCCTGGTCCATTGCAGCTGCAGCGTCCCGCGCCGAATCGGGCGAAGGCGAGCGGTGGGTGTCCGTCACGGTGGTTCCTCAGGGCTTCTGGCGAAGCAGTTTCTAGCTTCAAGCTGCAAGCTGCAAGCCGGATGCGTTACCGCTTTTTGTTTTTACCTGTAGCTTGCAGCTCAAAGCTTGCCGCTGCCGTTATGTCGTTCGGCGACGCCAATGCAGATCGACATGATCAGTTTCAGTTCTTTCTGCACGGTGCTCAGCGACACGTTCAGTTCATTGGCGATTTCCTGATAACTGTGCCCGTGCAGGCGGCTGAGGATGAAGATCTGTTGCTGGCGCGGGCTGAGTTGGCTGAGGCTCACGTTCAAACGCTCCAGCAGTTGTTCGGCGTGGGCGGCGTCTTCGGCGCTGCTGGCCGGCGCGGCGATGCTCTGCACTACGTCCTGAGGCACATCATCGACCATGGTCCGCGCATGAATCTTGCGCGCACGCAAATGATCCAGTGCCAGATTGCGCGCGGTCTGGAAGACAAAGGGTTCAAGGTGATCGATGGCCCGTTCGCTCAACGCTCGGGTGACGCGCAGGTAGGTCTCCTGCAACAGGTCTTCAGCGGTGCTGTGATTGTTGACCATCCGTTCCAGCGTGCGCAGCAGGGAAGTGCGCTGGGCGAGGAAGACGTGGTTGAAGCGCGATTGACTCACGGGAGGACCTGATCCATTTCGAGCGAATGATAATGCTTATCATCCAGCTAAATGGTCAAGCGCTGATTTCAAATTGAAATCGGATCTCCTGTGGGAGCGAGCCTGCTCGCGAAGGCGTTGTGTCAGTCAGCTCCATATTGACTGACATATAGCTTTCGCGAGCAGGCTCGCTCCCACAGGGATTGGGGACCGGCCGGGATTATTCGGCGTTACACAACGCCAGGCAGTTATCCAGCATGCGGTTGGAGAAGCCCCATTCGTTGTCGTACCAGGCCAGCACTTTCAGCAACTTGCCGCTGACCTTGGTGTGGTTGGCGTCGAAGATCGACGACAGCGGGTTGTGGTTGAAGTCGCTGGAAACCAGCGGCAAGGTGTTGTAACCGAGAATCTTCGAGTGCTGGCTGGCCGCTTTCAGCAGGGCGTTGACTTCGTCGGCACTGGCTTCTTTCTTCAGTTGCACGGTGAGGTCGACCAGCGACACATTGATCACCGGTACGCGCACAGCCATGCCGGTCAATTTGCCCGCCAGTTCCGGCAGCACCAGGCCTACCGCTTCGGCTGCGCCGGTCTTGCTCGGGATCATGTTCTGCGTGGCGGAACGGGCGCGGTACGGGTCGCTGTGATAGACGTCGGTGAGGTTCTGGTCGTTGGTGTAGGCGTGGATGGTGGTCATCAGGCCGCTTTCGATCCCCAGCTCGCGATGCAGCACCTGCGCCACTGGCGCCAGGCAGTTGGTGGTGCACGAAGCGTTGGAAATGATCTGGTGCGACTGACGCAGAATGTCGTGGTTGACGCCATAAACGACGGTGGCGTCGGCGCCTTTGGCCGGGGCAGAAATGATCACCTTGCGGGCGCCGGCGCTGATATGCGCGGCGGCTTTGGCACGGTCGGTGAACAGACCGGTGCATTCGAACACTACGTCGATTTTTTCTGCGGCCCACGGCAGGTCGGCCGGGTTGCGAATGGCGCTGACCGCGATGCGGTCGCCATTGACCGTCAGGCTCTCGTTATCGTGCGCGACTTCGGCGTCGAAAGTGCCGTGGACGGTGTCGTATTTGAGCAGATGGGCATTGATCGAACTGTCACCCAGATCGTTGATCGCGACGATCTGCAGGTCTTGACGATAGCCTTGGGTATACAGTGCGCGCAGGACATTACGGCCGATGCGGCCAAAACCATTGATTGCAATTCGAAGAGTCATGGAACAGCGCCGCCGTCGTTTTGTTGTTGGAATTACAAGATTATTCGCATAAAAATAGAAAACAAGCCTTTTTAGTGGCAATATTTTGTTTTATCTACAACGAGTGACCTGAATCAACTGGTCCGAATGGTCAAAAAAGCCGTCTGTCATTCCAACAACAACGGCGTTTGATCAGCATAGACAATCAGGTCGCCACATCCGTTAGCCTGGAGTTCTACACATGCATCCCCGCGTTCTTGAGGTCACCGAACGGCTTATCGCCCGCAGCCGCGCCACGCGTCAGGCTTACCTTGCATTGATTCGCGGCGCCGCCACCGATGGCCCGATGCGCGGCAAGCTGCAATGCGCCAACTTCGCCCACGGCGTGGCCGGTTGCGGCACTGAAGACAAGCACAGCCTGCGGATGATGAACTCGGCGAACATCGCCATTGTGTCTTCGTATAACGACATGCTCTCGGCGCACCAGCCGTACGAAGTTTTCCCGCAACAGATCAAGAACGCCCTGCGCGAAATCGGCTCGGTCGGCCAGTTCGCCGGCGGCACTCCGGCGATGTGCGATGGCGTGACCCAGGGTGAGCCGGGCATGGAACTGAGCCTGCCGAGCCGCGAAGTGATCGCCATGTCCACGGCGGTGGCGCTGTCGCACAACATGTTCGATGGCGCGCTGATGCTCGGCATCTGCGACAAGATCGTTCCGGGCCTGATGATGGGTTCGCTCCGTTTCGGTCATCTGCCGACCATTTTCGTACCGGGCGGGCCGATGGTGTCGGGGATTTCCAACAAGGAAAAAGCCGACGTCCGCCAGAAGTACGCCGAAGGCAAGGCGACCCGCGAAGAGCTGCTGGAATCGGAGATGAAGTCCTACCACAGCCCGGGCACCTGCACCTTCTACGGCACCGCCAACACCAACCAGTTGCTGATGGAAGTCATGGGCCTGCACTTGCCGGGCGCGTCTTTCGTCAACCCGAACACGCCGCTGCGCGACGCGCTCACCCGCGAAGCCGCGCATCAGGTCACGCGCCTGACCAAGCAGAACGGCAACTTCATGCCGATCGGCGAAATCGTCGACGAGAAGGCGCTGGTCAACTCCATCGTTGCCTTGCACGCCACCGGCGGCTCGACCAACCACACCTTGCACATGCCGGCCATCGCCATGGCCGCTGGCATTCAACTGACCTGGCAGGACATGGCCGACCTCTCCGAAGTCGTCCCGACCCTGAGCCACGTCTATCCGAACGGCAAAGCCGACATCAACCACTTCCAGGCAGCGGGCGGCATGTCGTTCCTGATCCGCGAACTGCTCGGCGCCGGCCTGCTGCATGAAGACGTCAACACCGTGCTCGGCCATGGCCTGAGCCAGTACACCAAAGAGCCGTTCCTTGATAACGGTGAGTTGGTCTGGCGTGAAGGCCCGACCGACAGCCTCGACGAAAACATCCTGCGTCCGGTATCCCGTGCGTTCTCGCAAGAGGGCGGCTTGCGGGTGATGGAAGGCAATCTCGGTCGCGGCGTGATGAAGGTTTCCGCCGTTGCGCTGGAGAACCAGATCGTCGAAGCACCGGCGATGGTCTTCCAGGATCAACAGGATCTGGCGGACGCATTCAAGGCCGGTCTGCTGGAGAAGGATTTTGTTGCCGTGATGCGCTTCCAAGGGCCGCGCTCCAACGGCATGCCGGAGCTGCACAAGATGACGCCATTCCTCGGCGTACTGCAGGATCGCGGCTTCAAAGTCGCGCTGGTGACTGACGGGCGCATGTCCGGCGCGTCGGGGAAAATCCCCGCAGCGATTCACGTCAGCCCGGAAGCTTATGTCGGTGGCGCTTTGGCGCGCGTGCAAGAGGGCGATATCATCCGCGTCGATGGCGTCAAAGGCACCTTGGAACTGAAGGTCGACGCCGCCGAATTTGCAGCGCGCGAACCTGCCAAAGGCCTGTTGGGCAACAACATTGGCAGCGGCCGCGAGCTGTTTGGCTTCATGCGCATGGCCTTCAGCTCGGCGGAGCAGGGCGCCAGCGCCTTCACTTCTGCCCTGGAGACGCTTAATTGAAACTGGCTTTGGTCGGTGACATCGGAGGCACCAACGCGCGGTTCGCGTTGTGGCAAAACCAGCAACTGCAATCGGTTCAGGTGCTGGCCACGGCCGACTTTGCCAGCCCGGAAGAGGCAATCGCTCTGTACCTGAGCGGGCTCGGCCTGGCGCCGGGTTCGATCGGCTCAGTGTGCCTGTCGGTGGCAGGTCCGGTGAGCGGCGATGAATTCAAATTCACCAACAATCACTGGCGGCTCAGTCGCAGCGCGTTCTGCAAGACCTTGCAGGTCGAGCAGTTGTTGCTGACCAACGACTTCTCGGCGATGGCGCTGGGCATGACCCGCTTGCAGCCGGGCGAGTTCCGCGTGGTTTGCGAAGGCACGCCGGAGCCGTTGCGTCCGGCGGTGGTGATCGGCCCCGGCACGGGCCTGGGTGTCGGCACCCTGCTCGATCTCGGCGAAGGGCGCTTTGCCGCGTTGCCGGGCGAGGGCGGCCACGTCGACCTGCCGCTGAGCAGCCCGCGCGAAACGCAACTGTGGCAACACATCTACAACGAGATCGGCCATGTCAGCGCGGAAACCGCGTTGAGCGGCGGCGGCCTGCCTCGACTGTACCGGGCGATCTGCGCGGTGGATGGTCATGAGCCTACGCTTGAAACGCCGGAAGCGATCACCGCCGCCGGCCTTGCCGGTGACCCGATCGCTTTGGAAGTGCTCGAGCAGTTCTGCTGCTGGCTCGGTCGCGTCGCCGGCAACAACGTGCTTACCACTGGCGCGCGCGGCGGGGTGTTTATCGTTGGCGGGGTGATTCCACGCTTCGCCGATTTCTTCCTCGCCAGCGGCTTCGCCCGCTGCTTCGCCGACAAAGGCTGCATGAGCGATTACTTCAAAGGCATCCCGGTGTGGCTGGTGACGGCGCCGTACTCCGGCCTGGTCGGCGCCGGCGTGGCCCTGGACCAATCAATCCCGACCTGAAATGCAATCCAATTGTGGGAGCGAGCCTGCTCGCGAAAGCGGTGTGTCAGTCAACAGATCTGTTGAATGTTAAAACCGATTCGCGAGCAGGCTCGCTCCCACAAGGGTTTCTGTAGTGTCTGTTAGTTTGATGCTTAAGGCATAATCCGCCCCAACTCCAACAACAAGGATGCCTTCGAAGTGAGCTCAGTCAACAAGTCGATATTGTTGGTCGATGACGACCAGGAAATACGCGAGTTGCTGGAAACCTACCTGACCCGCGCCGGGTTCCAGGTGCGGGCCACCGCCGATGGTGCCGGTTTTCGTCAGGCGCTCAACGAGGCGCCGAGCGATCTGGTGATCCTCGATGTCATGCTGCCCGACGAAGACGGCTTCAGCCTGTGCCGTTGGGTACGCCAGCACCCGCGTCAGGCACAGGTGCCAATCATCATGCTGACTGCCAGTTCCGACGAAGCCGACCGCGTGATCGGTCTGGAGCTCGGCGCCGACGATTACCTCGGCAAACCGTTCAGCCCGCGCGAACTGCAAGCTCGGATCAAGGCCCTGCTGCGCCGCGCACAGTTCGCCCACGAACGCAGCGGCAGCGAAGTGCTGGTCTTCGACGACTGGCGCCTGGACACGGTCAGCCATCGGCTGTTCCACACCGACGGCGAGGAAGTGATCCTTTCCGGCGCCGATTTCGCTCTGCTGAAACTGTTCCTCGATCATCCGCAGCAAATCCTCGACCGCGACACCATCGGCAACGCCACCCGTGGCCGCGATCTGATGCCGCTCGATCGCATTGTCGACATGGCCGTCAGCCGTTTGCGCCAACGCTTGCGCGACACCGAAAAACCGCCACGGTTGATCCGCACCGTGCGCGGCAGCGGCTATCAGTTGGCAGCCAATGTGGTTGCCGGCAATGCTCACTGAGTCGCTGCGCAAATTCGCCAGTCGCATACCGGTGCCGCGCTCACTGCTCGGGCGGATGCTGCTGCTGACTCTGCTGGCGGTGCTGTTCGCGCAGACGCTGTCGAGCGTGATCTGGGTGTCGCAACTGCGCGCCACCCAGCTCGAAGGCCTGGTCACCAGTGCCCGCAGCCTGGCGCATTCGATGACCGCCAGCGTCAGCTATTTCCGTTCCCTGCCAGTGGCCTATCGACCGCTGGTGCTCGATCAATTGCGCAGCATGGGCGGCACCCGGTTTGTCGTGACGCTGAACGATAAGCCGCTGGGCATGGACGTGCTGCCGGTGACGCCGCGCAAGGCTGCGGTGATGCAAGCGGTGGACGAAGTGCTGCGCCAGTCTCTGGGCCATGACACGGATATTTCGGTGACCTTCGTCAGCCCCGAAGACCTGCGCATTTTCAACGCAGGGCTGAAACTTGATGAATTGCCGCGCTCCTGGGCGCACTACGCGTTGACGCTTGAACCGGTGAATCCGCCGGTGCTGGTCACGCAGATTCAAATGGCCCCGGGCGAATGGCTGTACATCGCCTCGTTGCTGCCCGAGCCGTATACCAGTCTCGAAGAACAAGGCCTGCCGGCGCAGCAGGTGTGGTTTATCGTCCTCACCAGCGGCTTTCTGTTGTTGTTCATCGGCCTGCTGGTGCACTGGCAGAGCCGGCCGCTCAAGCGTCTGGCGCGGGCAGCGCGGGATCTGTCGCTGGGCGCGGACGTCGAGCCAGTGGCGGAGGGCGGTGGCAGTGAAGTGGTCGAAGTTGGCCGCGCGTTCAACACCATGCGCGAACGCATCAGCCGTTACCTGACCGAACGCAGCCAGTTGTTCAGCGCGATTTCCCACGACCTGCGCACGCCGATCACCCGCCTGCGCTTGCGCGTCGAGCTGCTCGAGGACGAACAGCTGCAAGCCAAGTTCGGCCGCGATCTGGATGAGCTGGAGCTGCTGGTCAAAGGCGCGCTGCAATGCGTGAAAGACACCGACATCCACGAGAACATCGAGCCGGTGGATCTCAATCATGTCCTCGATTGCCTGGTCGAGCCGTATCTGGCGCCGAACGGCAATGGCCGCGTCACTCAGCATGGCCGCGCGCTGTCGGCCTATCCGGGCAAACCGCTGGCGCTCAAGCGCTGCATCGGCAACCTGATCGACAACGCCTTGAAGTACGGGCAGAACGCGCACCTGCACATCGATGACGATGACAGCGCGTTCGTTTTGCACGTCGACGACGAAGGGCCGGGTGTGCCGCAGCAGCGGCTGGAGCAAGTGTTCGAACCGCACTTCCGTTTGGCGGGACAGCAGCAGGGCTACGGATTGGGACTGGGCATTGCGCGCAACATCGCCCATAGCCATGGCGGCGAGGTGACGTTGCAGAACCTGCGTGAGGGTGGGTTGCGGGTGACGTTGCAGTTGCCTCGGTCTGTGGATTAGCCCCGAAAAGCCCCTCACCCTAGCCCTCTCCCCAGAGGGAGAGGGGACCGATTGGGGGATGCTGCTGAGGTGCGCTGACCTGTAAATGCGGTGGTGAATCCATAATCGCCAATATTTTTCAGGTCGACGGAGGACGCAAGACACCTCGGTCGGCCCCCTCTCCCCTCCGGGAGAGGGTTGGGGTGAGGGTGCTTTTGCTCTTCTCTTTTGTCACGAGCCAGTGACAAACCCCGTCCCCTTCGTTACAAGCCCGCCCCGGCCCGTTGTTTAGACTGCCCGCAGTCCTAACAACAAAAAAGGGTCACGCCATGGACACCTTTCACCCAGACTTCAGCAGTTGGCTGAACGCCCCTGCCCACCAGCAATGGCTAGCCGCCGAAGGCCTGCGTCTGCTGGATTTCGCCAAGGCATCACGACTGCCCGAAGGCTTCGGCAACCTCGACGAACGCGGCCGTTTGCCGGCGCACGCACAAGCCGAGACCATGAACACCGCGCGCATGACCCACAGCTTCGCCATGGCGCACATTCAGGGCCTGCCGGGGTTTGCCGAACTGGTCGACCACGGTATCGCCGCGTTGCGCGGGCCGCTGCGTGATGCGCTGCATGGCGGCTGGTTTGCGGTTGCCCAGCATCGTGACGACAACACCGGCAAGAACGCCTATCTGCACGCCTTTGTCGCACTCGCCGCCAGCTCTGCCGTGGTCGCGCAACGGCCCGGCGCCCAGGCTTTGCTCGATGACGCAATCGACATCATCGACACTTATTTCTGGAGCGAAGAAGAGGGCGCCATGCGCGAATTCTTCAACCGCGACTGGAGCGAAGAAGAAGCCTATCGCGGCGCCAACAGCAACATGCACGCGACCGAAGCATTCCTCGCGCTGGCCGATGTCACTGAAGATCCGCGCTGGCTGATACGCGCCCAGCGCATCGTCGAACGAGTGATCCATGGCCACGCTGCGGCCAACGATTACATGGTCATCGAACACTTCGATCGCGACTGGCAGCCGCTGCGCGAATACAACCACGACAATCCGGCTGACGGTTTCCGTCCTTACGGCACCACGCCGGGCCATGGTTTCGAATGGGCGCGCTTGCTCCTGCACCTTGAAGCCGCGCGGGTGCAGGCCGGCATGCTTACGCCGGGCTGGCTGGCGACTGATGCGCAAAAACTCTTCGAAAACAATTGCCGCCACGGCTGGGATGTCGATGGCGCGCCGGGCATCGTCTACACCCTCGACTGGCACAATAAAGCAGTGGTCCGCCATCGCCTGCACTGGACGCACGCCGAAGCCAGCGCCGCCGCCAGCGCTTTGCTCAAACGCACCGGCGATGCGCAATACGAAACCTGGTACCGACTGTTCTGGGAATTCTGTGAGACGAATTTCATCGACCGTTGCAACGGCAGCTGGTACCACGAACTCAATCCGCAGAATGTGCCGAGTGCCGATATCTGGCCGGGCAAGCCCGATCTGTATCACGCCTGGCAGGCTGTGCTGATTCCACGATTGCCGCTGGCGCCAAGCATGGCCACGGCTTTGGCGCAGTCGTCCCGGCCTGTTGTTGTGTAACCATGTCGTGACATTTACGCGTCCCTTCGTTACCTGCGAAGCGAAACGCTCTGTTTAAACTCCGTGCAGCGCAAGCACCAGACTTGCAATGCATAACAACAAGAAAGGTACATCTCGAATGAATGCGATTTCTCGCCTCGCTACTGTCATTTCTGTCGCCTCCCTGTTCCCGCTCGCAATCCTGCCGCTCAGTGTCTCCGCCGCCGATTCCAAAGGTTCGGTCGAAGTCGTGCACTGGTGGACTTCCGGTGGCGAAAAAGCCGCTGTCGATGTGCTCAAGGCCCAAGTCGAAAAAGACGGTTTCACCTGGAAGGACGGCGCTGTTGCCGGTGGTGGCGGTGCGACTGCCATGACCGTGCTGAAAAGCCGTGCCGTTGCCGGCAACCCGCCAGGCGTAGCGCAGATCAAAGGCCCGGACATCCAGGAATGGGCGTCGACCGGCCTGCTCGACACCGACGTTTTGAAAGACGTCGCCAAGTCGGAAAAGTGGGACAGCCTGCTCGACAAGAAAGTCTCCGATACCGTGAAGTACGACGGTGATTACGTGGCCGTGCCGGTGAACATTCACCGCGTGAACTGGCTGTGGATCAACCCGGAAGTCTTCAAGAAAGCCGGCATCACCAAAAATCCAACCACCCTCGAAGAGTTCTATGCAGCCGGCGACAAGCTGAAAGCGGCGGGCTTCATTCCGCTCGCCCACGGCGGTCAGCCTTGGCAGGACAGCACCGTGTTCGAAGCCGTGGTGCTCTCGGTCATGGGCGTGGATGGCTACAAGAAAGCCCTGGTTGATCTCGACAACAAAGCGCTGACCGGCCCGGAAATGGTCAAGGCGCTCACTGAGCTCAAGAAAGTCGCGACCTACATGGACGCGGACGGCAAAGGCCAGGACTGGAACCTCGAAGCGGCCAAGGTCATCAACGGCAAGGCCGGCATGCAGATCATGGGTGACTGGGCCAAGTCCGAATGGACCGCCGCCAAGAAAGTCGCCGGCAAGGACTACGAGTGCGTAGCGTTCCCGGGCACCGACAAGGCGTTCACCTACAACATCGACTCGCTGGCCGTGTTCAAGCAGAAGGACGCAGGCACTGCGGCCGGTCAGCAGGACATCGCCAAAGTCGTGCTGGGTGAGAACTTCCAGAAAGTCTTCAGCATCAACAAAGGCTCGATCCCGGTGCGCAACGACATGTTGAACAACATGGACAAGCTCGGCTTCGACTCCTGCGCGCAGACCGCTGCCAAGGACTTCCTGGCGGACGCCAAGTCCGGCGGCCTGCAACCAAGCATGGCGCACAACATGGCGACCACGCTGGCGGTGCAGGGCGCGTTCTTTGATGTCGTGACCAACTACATCAACGACCCGAAAGCCGACCCGGCCGATGCGGCGAAGAAACTCGGCGCGGCAGTTCAGTCGGCCAAGTAATGCTTGGCCCCTGTAGGAGTGAGCCTTTGTGGTGAGGGGATTCATCCCCGATGGGTTGCGAAGCGACCCCGGAAAGTTGCAGCGGTGCAGTGTCTGAAATACCGCATGTAATGATTTCGCGACTGCTGCGCAGTCGATCGGGGATAAATCCCCTCGCCACAGGGCTCACTCCTGCAAGGGGAATGCTTTCGTAAACCCTTATTGTGGATTTCCCCATGAGTTCTGTTGCTGTGTTCAGCAAGGCCTCGCCGTTCGATGCATTGCAGCGCTGGCTACCGAAACTGGTGCTGGCGCCGAGCATGTTCATCGTGCTGGTGGGCTTCTATGGCTACATCCTGTGGACGTTCATTCTGTCGTTCACCACCTCGACCTTCCTGCCCAACTACAAGTGGGCCGGTCTGGCGCAATACGCGCGGTTGTTCGACAACGATCGCTGGTGGGTGGCGAGCAAGAACCTCGCCGTGTTCGGCGGCATGTTCATCGGCATTACCCTGGTGATCGGCGTGTTGCTGGCGGTGTTCCTCGACCAGCGCATCCGTCGCGAAGGCTTTATCCGCACCATTTACCTGTACCCGATGGCGCTCTCGATGATCGTCACCGGTACCGCATGGAAATGGCTGCTCAACCCGGGCATGGGCCTGGACAAATTGTTGCGTGACTGGGGCTGGGAAGGCTTCCGTCTGGACTGGCTGATCGACCCCGATCGCGTGGTCTACTGCCTGGTGATCGCCGCTGTGTGGCAAGCCTCGGGCTTCATCATGGCGATGTTCCTCGCCGGCCTGCGTGGCGTTGATCAATCGATCATCCGTGCCGCGCAGATCGACGGCGCGAGCATGCCGCGCATCTACTGGAAAGTCGTGCTGCCAAGTCTGCGTCCGGTGTTCTTCAGTGCGGTGATGATCCTCGCGCACATCGCGATCAAGAGCTTCGACCTGGTTGCGGCAATGACCGCCGGCGGTCCTGGTTATTCCTCCGACCTGCCAGCGATGTTCATGTATTCCTTCACCTTCAGTCGCGGCCAGATGGGCATGGGCTCGGCCAGTGCGATTCTGATGCTCGGTGCGATCCTCGCGATCATCGTGCCTTACCTGTACTCCGAGCTGAGGACCAAGCGTAATGACTAGTCTTGCTGCCAAACCCGCTATCAGCTTGAGCCGCATCGCAATCTACGCGGTGCTGATCCTTGCGGTGTTTCTGTATCTGGTGCCGCTGGTGGTGATGTTGCTGACCAGCTTCAAGACCCCGGAAGACATCAGCACCGGCAACCTGCTGAGCTGGCCGACCGTGGTCAGCGGCATCGGCTGGGTCAAGGCCTGGGCCACGGTTGACGGCTACTTCTGGAACTCGATCAAGATCACCGTACCGGCCGTCATCATCTCCACCGCGATCGGTGCGTTGAACGGTTACGTGCTGTCGATGTGGCGCTTCCGTGGTTCGCAGTTGTTCTTCGGTCTGCTGCTGTTCGGCTGCTTCCTGCCGTTCCAGACTGTGCTGCTGCCGGCCTCGTTCACCCTCGGCAAGATGGGCCTGGCGAGCACCACCACCGGCCTGGTGTTCGTGCACGTGGTCTACGGTCTGGCGTTCACCACACTGTTCTTCCGCAACTACTACGTGAGCATTCCCGATGCGCTGGTCAAGGCTGCGCGTCTGGATGGCGCGGGTTTCTTCACGATTTTCCGCCGCATCATTCTGCCGATGTCGACGCCGATCATCATGGTCTGCCTGATCTGGCAGTTCACCCAGATCTGGAACGACTTCCTGTTCGGTGTGGTGTTCTCCAGCGGTGATTCGCAACCGATCACCGTGGCGCTCAATAACCTGGTCAACACCAGCACCGGCGCCAAGGAATACAACGTGGATATGGCAGCGGCGATGATCGCCGGCCTGCCGACCCTGCTGGTCTATGTGGTCGCAGGCAAGTATTTCGTGCGCGGGCTGACGGCCGGCGCGGTCAAGGGGGTAATCATGGCTACGCTTGAACTTCGCAACGTAAACAAGACCTACGGGGCCGGCCTGCCGGACACCCTGAAGAACATCGAACTGTCGATCAAGGACGGTGAATTCCTGATCCTCGTCGGCCCGTCGGGCTGCGGCAAATCGACCTTGATGAACTGCATCGCCGGTCTGGAAACCATCACCGGCGGCGCGATCATGATCGGTGATCAGGACGTCAGCGGCATGAGCCCCAAGGATCGCGACATCGCCATGGTGTTTCAGTCCTACGCGCTGTACCCGACCATGAGCGTGCGCGAGAACATCGAGTTCGGCCTGAAGATCCGCAAGATGCCGCAGGCGGCGATCGACGAAGAAGTCGCCCGCGTGGCCAAGCTGTTGCAGATCGAACACCTGCTCAATCGCAAACCGGGCCAGCTCTCCGGTGGCCAGCAACAGCGCGTGGCGATGGGCCGTGCACTGGCGCGGCGGCCGAAGATCTACCTGTTCGACGAACCGCTGTCGAACCTCGACGCCAAGCTGCGCGTCGAGATGCGTACCGAAATGAAACTGATGCACCAGCGTCTGAAAACCACCACGGTCTACGTGACCCACGACCAGATCGAAGCGATGACCCTGGGCGACAAGGTGGCGGTGATGAAGGACGGCATCATTCAGCAGTTCGGCACGCCGAAAGACATCTACAACAACCCGGCCAACCTGTTCGTCGCAAGCTTCATCGGTTCGCCACCGATGAACTTCATCCCCCTGCGCTTGCAGCGCAAGGACGGTCGCCTGCTGGCGCTGCTCGACAGCGGTCAGGCGCGTTGTGAATTGCCGATGAGCATGCAGGACGCCGGCCTCGAAGATCGCGAAGTAATCCTCGGCCTGCGCCCGGAGCAGATTGTTTTGGCGAATGGCGAGGGCAATGGTCTGCCGAGCATCCGTGCCGAAGTGCAGGTCACTGAACCGACCGGTCCGGACACGCTGGTGTTCGTCAATCTGAATGACACCAAGGTCTGCTGCCGACTGGCGCCGGACGTGGCACCGCAGGTGGGCGAAAGCCTGACGCTGCAGTTCGATCCATCGAAAGTGTTGTTGTTCGACGCCAATACCGGCGAGCGTCTGGGCGTTGCGGGCCAGGTGCAGACAGAGACCCGGTCGGCGAATGTGGCGCAGTTCAAAGGCCGCTGAAGTACAAAATGTGGGAGCGAGCCTGCTCGCGAAAGCGGTCTGACATCCAGCATTGATGTCGCCTGATACACCGCATTCGCGAGCAGGCTCGCTCCCACAGGGGGCAAGCAGTGCCCGGCCTGTCGAGCACTGCACTTTATGTAAACCGCGTTAGATAAAAACAGTTAATAACAATAAAGACGAGGATGTAGGGATGAAAAAGAAACACGTCAATGCCCGGTTGATCTGCCAGGTTTCAGCGGCAGCTGCACTGGTGCTGGCCGGTAATGCAATGGCGGCGGATGCGTTCAGCTCCGACTCCAAGTGGATGACCGGCGACTGGGGCGGCGAGCGCACCAAGCTGATCGAGCAGGGTATCGACATCAAGGCCGACTACGTTGGCGAGATGGGCGCCAACCTGAACGGCGGTTACAACGACGACAAGACTGCGCGTTATGCCGACCAGTTCGGTCTGGGCGTGGCCCTCGACCTGCAGAAGCTGTGGGGCTGGGACAACACCCAGGCGAAGATCCAGCTGACCAATCGTAACGGCTACAACATCTCCAACGACCGCGTTGGCGATCCGCGTGCCGGCACCCTCAGCTCCTCGCAGGAAGTCTACGGCCGTGGCCACATGGTGCGTCTGACCCAACTGTGGATTCAGCACCAGTTCTTCGACAACAAACTCGACGTCAAGGCCGGTTACTTCGGCGAAGGCGAAGACTTCAACACCTTCCCGTGCGACTTCCAGAACCTGGCGTTCTGCGGTTCGCAAGTGGGTAACTGGGCGACCAACATCTGGTACAACTGGCCCGTCAGCCAGGCCGCGATCCGTGTGAAGTACAACATCAACGACGAGCTCTACGCGCAGATCGGTGCGTACAACCAGAACCCGTCGCAACTGGAACACGGCAACGGCTTCAAGCTCAGCGGCAGCGGCACCAAAGGTACCGTGCTGCCGGTTGAGTTGGTCTGGTCGCCGAAGGTCAACAGCCTGCCGGGCGAATACCGCGTCGGTTACTACAAGAGCACGGCCGATGCCGACGACGTTCGCGAAGACGTCAACGGTCTCGATGCGGCAACCACCGGTGATGACTACAAGTCGCACAACAGCAAAAGCGGTTACTGGTTCGTTGCGCAACAGCAACTCACCAGCCACAACGGTGATGCGACTCGTGGTCTGAACATCGCCGCCAACGCGACTTTCCACGACAAGGACACCAACTTCATCGACAACTACCAGTCGGTGATGTTTGTCTACAAAGGCCCGTTCGACGCGCGTCCGAAGGATGACATCGGTATCGGCGCGGCGCGTATCCACGTCAACAAGGACGTCAAGCGCAATGCTGAACTGCTGAACGCTGCCAACGGTGTCTCCGATTACGACAACGCCGCGTTCTCGCCGATTCGTGAAACCGAATACAACTACGAGCTCAACTACGGCATCCATGTCACCAACTGGCTGACCGTGCGTCCCAACCTGCAATACATCACCCATCCGGGCGGTGTGGATGAAGTCGATAACGCTTTGGTCGCTGGCCTGAAAATTCAGTCAACGTTCTGACGCGTCTGCGATAAGCTCCTCTCTATGTGCGCATTTTGCGGACAGCCCAGGCTGTCCGCTTTTTTTTGTGACACAGGTCAGATGTGTTGCTTGATGATTTTTTGTGGCTGGAGAGCTTTTTGTGGCGAGGGGATTTAGCGAAACGTCGCACCGCCCCGCTGGGCTGCGAAGCGGCCCCAAAACCATCCACTGAGGTGTATCAGCGAGAGGCCGTTTTCCAGGTTTGCGACTGCTTCGCAGTCGAACGGGGATAAATCCCCTCGCCACAGTATTCAAGGGTCACAAAGGTAATTGTACCCCCATGATTTTCAGGACCGTAGCCAATGCATGAGCATCCGCTGCAACGCTTCTTCAAATCCCTGCGTGAACGCCCCGTGTTCGCCTGGGAGCGCTATCAGATGCGCGATGTGCTGGTGATCGATCATCCGTTGTGTCAGGCGGTGTTCAGTCGGCAGGGTGCGCAGTTGCTGCACTTTCAGCCGCGTGGGCAGAAGCCGTGGTTGTGGTGCGCGGCGAAGTGGCCGCATGTCGGCGCGATTCGCGGTGGCGTGCCGGTGTGCTGGCCGTGGTATGGCCGTCATCCGAGCGAAAACGCCTGGCCGTCGCACGGTTGGGCGCGACTGCTCGACTGGAAACTGCTCGACAGCAGCAGCGCCGAGGATGGCGTGCGCCTGCACTGGCAATTGCAGCTGTGCGATTGGCAGGTCGACCTGCACGCGCACCTGGGCGAACGCATGGAATTACGCCTGAGCACCGAGCATCAGGACGACATGCCGTGCCAGTTGAGCCAGGCTTTGCACGCTTACTGGCGTATAGGCGATGTTGGTGAGATAGCGCTGTCTGGGCTCGAAGGCGCTCAGGGTTATGACCAGTTGAATCGCCAGGTTTGCCAGCAGGAAGGTGAATTGCGGGTCGATGGCGGCTGTCAGCGGGTGTTCCAGCATGACGGCGAATTGCAGCTCAAGGATCACGCTTGGCAGCGCGAGTTGTGCATCGATACCGGTGACAGCGGCGACACCGTCGTCTGGCATCCCGGCGCGCGGCCGTTACTGGGGGTAAGTTGGGACGAGATTTCCGAATTCGTCTGCGTGGAAGCAGCGGCGGGCGGCACGGACAGCCTGCACCTGGCGCCGGGGGAGAAGGCGCATTTGAGTTTGCAGGCGTGGGCGGCGGCTTAGTGCGTCAAGTACACCGATACCCTCACCCTAGCCCTCTCCCAGAGGGAGAGGGGACCGAATGGGGGATGCTCAAGAATTACGCCGACGTGAAAGTGCAGTTCTGAATCCATAATCGACTGGATATTTCAGGTCGATGTACCGCGCAAGACACCTCGGTCGGCTCCCTCTCCCTCCGGGAGAGGGCTGGGGTGAGGGGGCTTTTGATCTTTAGTTGAATTCATCCCCAACCGGATACCGGCTCGCATTCAAGCTCTCTTTGATCTTGCGCAGATGCGGCTGGAAATCCACGCCACGGCGCAGGGTCATCCCCGTTGCCAGCACATCCAGCACGGTCAACTGAATGATCCGCGAGGTCATCGGCATATAAATGTCGGTGTCTTCCGGCAGCGGAATGTTCAGGCTCAGGGTACTGGCTTTGGCCAGCGGTGAATTCTCCGCTGTCAGGCCCAAAACCGAAGCGCCGTTCTCCCGGGCGATCCGCGCCACTTCCACCAGTTCGCGGGTACGCCCGGTGTAGGAAATGATCACGAACAGCTCGCCGGTGTGTGCCACCGAGGCAATCATCCGCTGCATCAGCACATCGGCATGGGCAGTGACGGCGAGGTTGAAGCGGAAGAACTTGTGCTGCGCATCCAGCGCCACCGGGGCCGAAGCGCCGAGGCCGAAGAAGTGGATCTGCCGAGCCTGGATCAACAGGTCGACGGCGCGGCTGATCAGGTTCGGGTCGAGCGCCCGGCAAGCACTGTCCAGGGAAGCGATGGCGCTGCCGAAGATCTTCTGCGTGTACGCCTCGGGATTGTCGTCGGCCTCGACCGCGCGGCTGACATACGCCGCACCACTGGCCAGGCTCTGGGCCAATTGCAGCTTGAGTTCGGGGTAGCCGCTGACACCGAACGAGCGGCAGAAACGGTTGACCGTCGGTTCGCTCACCGAGGCGGCCTGGGCGAGGGCGGCGATGCTGAAGCGGGTGGCCTGCTGCGGATTGAGCAGAATCACCTCGGCGACCTTACGTTCGGCCTTGTTCAGCTCTTCAAGGCGACTCTGGATCTGTTCCAGTAAATTTCGCACGCGGTCCATATGGAATTCCTGATTCACCGACGCAGAGTTGCGTCGGGCTATGCAAATTGGGCCTTTGATATGGCCCGTGACGGTGGCCTATCCTACTGATGCGTCCGGGCGACCACCACTCGGATTGAGTATTCTGCGAAAATGTTGTGGTTATTACTACATTTTCCCTTGAGTGATGCCTTGAAAAAAGGTATTTGTAGCTTAACTTGATAAAAGAACAAACATCATGCCTTCCATTACGGTTGAACCGTGCACCTTTGCCTTGTTCGGCGCGCTTGGCGATCTGGCCCTGCGCAAGCTGTTTCCTGCCCTGTATCACCTTGACGGTGCCGACCTGCTGCACGAGGACACGCGCATCATCGCGCTGGCCCGTGAGCCCGGCAGCGAGCAGCAGCACATGGCGTTCATCGCCGCCGAATTGCGCCGTTACGTCGGCAAAGAGCTGAACGAAACCGTGGCCGAGCGCTTTCTCGCGCGCCTGACCTACCTGCACGTCGACTTCCTCAAGGCTGAGGATTACGTGGCGCTGGCGGAACTGGCCGGCAGCAGCCAGCGCATGATTGCCTACTTCGCCACCCCGGCGGCGGTGTACGGCGCGATCTGCGAGAACCTCGAGAAAGTCGGTCTGGCCGAAAATACTCGCGTGGTGCTGGAAAAACCGATCGGCTCTGACCTGGAATCGTCGCGCAAGGTCAACGACGCCGTCGCGCAGTTCTTCCCGGAAGACCGCACCTACCGCATCGACCACTATCTGGGCAAAGAGACCGTTCAGAACCTGATCGCCCTGCGTTTCGCCAATAGCCTGTTCGAAACCCAGTGGAACCAGAATTACATCTCCCACGTGGAAATCACCGTGGCCGAGAAGGTTGGCATCGAAGGCCGTTGGGGCTATTTCGACAAGGCCGGCCAACTGCGCGACATGATCCAGAATCACCTGCTTCAGCTGCTCTGCCTGATTGCCATGGACCCGCCGGCCGACCTGTCCGCCGACAGCATCCGTGACGAAAAGGTAAAAGTGCTCAAGGCGCTGGCGCCGATCAGTCCGGAAGGCCTGACCACACAAGTGGTGCGCGGTCAGTACATTGCTGGCCACAGCGAAGGCAAATCCGTTCCGGGTTACCTCGAAGAACCGAATTCCAACACCCAGAGCGACACCGAAACCTTTGTCGCCCTGCGTGCCGACATCCGCAACTGGCGCTGGGCCGGCGTGCCGTTCTACCTGCGTACCGGCAAGCGCATGCCGCAGAAGCTGTCGCAGATCGTCATCCACTTCAAGGAACCGTCGCACTACATTTTCGCCCCGGAGCAGCGTCTGCAGATCAGCAACAAACTGATCATCCGCCTGCAACCGGACGAAGGCATTTCCTTGCGCGTGATGACCAAAGAGCAGGGCCTGGACAAGGGCATGCAACTGCGCAGCGGCCCGCTGCAATTGAATTTCTCCGACACCTGGCGTAGCGCGCGGATCCCCGATGCCTACGAGCGGTTGTTGCTGGAAGTAATGAACGGCAATCAGAACCTGTTTGTCCGTAAAGATGAAATCGAAGCCGCGTGGAAGTGGTGTGACCAGCTGATCGCCGGGTGGAAGAAATCCGGCGACGCGCCCAAGCCGTATGCGGCCGGGTCGTGGGGGCCGATGAGCTCCATTGCTTTGATCACGCGGGACGGGAGGTCGTGGTATGGCGATATCTGATGTGCAACTGCCGACGGGCGTGACTGCCCGCGAATTCAACAGCCCGGTGCTGCTCGCCGAAGGTCTGGCGCTCAACGTTGCCAAGCAACTGAGCGACGCCATCGCGGCGCGCGGCAACGCGGTGCTGGTGGTGTCCGGCGGACGCAGCCCGGTCGCGTTTTTCCAGCACCTGGCCAAGCAGGAGCTGGACTGGTCGAAGGTCGTCGTGACCCTGGCCGACGAACGCTGGGTACCGGTTGAACATGCCGACAGCAATGCCGGCCTGCTCAAGCAGTATCTGCTCAAAGGCCCGGCAGCCAAGGCGCAGTTCCTCAGCCTCTACAGCGCGGCGGCCAACGTCGAGCAGGCTGCGGAACAGGCTGATCGCTTGCTCGCGGAATTGCCGCCGATTGACGTGCTGGTGCTCGGCATGGGCGATGACGGTCACACCGCGTCGCTGTTCCCCGACAGCCCGAACCTCGCCGAAGCCCTGCAAGCCGATGGCACGCGCCGTTGCTGGCCGATGCTGGCGCCCAGCGTGCCGCGTCAGCGCCTGACCATGAGCCGCGCGCTGCTGGCCTCGGCCCGGCACAAGATTCTGTCGATTTCCGGTCAATCGAAACTGACCACCCTGAATGCCGCGCTGGCATCCGATGACGTTGCGGCCATGCCGGTGCGCGCGTTTCTGCAACCTACGTTAGAGATTTACTGGTGCCCATGAGCCAAGGAACAGCCGCTATGACAACCCCATCCCCGACCGTTTCCATGGCGGACAAAGTTGCCCTGATCGACAGTCTCTGCGCCAAAGCGCGGATCCTGCCAGTGATCACCATCGCCCGCGAACAGGACGTGCTGCCACTGGCCGACGCCCTCGCCGCCGGTGGCCTGACCGCGCTGGAAGTGACCCTGCGTTCGCAGTTCGGCCTCAAGGCCATTCAGATCCTGCGCGAACAGCGCCCGGAACTGATGACCGGTGCCGGCACCGTGCTCGACCGCAACATGCTCGCAGCGGCGGAAGCGGCCGGTTCGCAATTCATTGTCACCCCGGGCATCACCCGTGACCTGCTCGAAGCCAGCGTCGACAGCCCGATTCCGTTGTTGCCGGGCATCAGCAACGCCTCGGGGATCATGGAAGGCTACGGTCTGGGCTATCGCCGCTTCAAGCTGTTCCCGGCGGAAGTCAGCGGTGGCGTGGCGGCAATCAAGGCGCTCGGCGGCCCGTTCGGCGAAGTGAAGTTCTGCCCGACTGGCGGCGTCGGCCCGGCCAATATCAAGAGCTACATGGCGCTGAAAAACGTCATGTGCGTGGGCGGTAGCTGGATGCTTGATCCGGAGTGGATCAAGAACGGCGACTGGGCCCGCATTCAGGAATGCACCGCCGAGGCCCTGGCGCTGCTGGACTGATTGTTACCCGACACTTCGTTGTGTGCTTTACGGCTTTATGGTGCGCTTGGTCGGCGCACCTTTTTTTGCGCTGAAAAAACTGCCGGTACATGCGGCGATACATAGTTACTGCACGCTGTCTTTTTCACGGGGTTAATCTGCGTCCATCTTATGGAAGAGAGAACGCCTCATGGACGACCGTCAGTCTCTGACCCTTACACCACAATCCCGTTATCAACCGAAGCAACTTCCCCTCGGCCGCCCCGCAGCCGATTCCCAAGTGCGCAATATCAGCCAGGGCGTCCAAGGCTTGCCGCTGATCCTGCGTCTGTCGCTGGTCGATGCGATGACCAGCGAGCCGGTCATCGGCGCGCTGGTGCGCATTCAACAGCGTGTCGATGGCGACACCAGCCTGGGCGGCAGTCAATCGACTGACAGCCATGGCATCGTCCGTTTCACCAGTGTCTACCCGGATCGACCTGCGCACGGCGCTGCTTGCCTGAGGCTGAACGTATTCATTCCCGGCGACGAAGCAGGAGCGCAAGCTCACCACGAGGCCTGGGCCGGCACCTTGCACCTCCCAGGCCGCTGCGGCTGTGAAGCTGCCGCCGAGGACGCCTTGCAGTTGCTATTGCAGCCGATCGCCGGCGCCGATCTTGAAGACGGCGCCTTCGCCAGCCAGATCCTCGGCATCGACACCTTCGCCGTGTCGGCCCAGTTGGGTCTTGAAGGCTACGAAAAGAACTCCGGTGTGCCGTTCTAGCGCAGCTGGTTCAATGCGTGGACCAACTGCTCCATCTCGCCAGCCGTGGTGGTCAGCCCCGGGGTAATGCGAATGCACGGCCCGCACGCGGCGCCGGTGCGCACCACGGTGAACAGGTTGAATTCTCTGAGCAGACGCTCGGCCATGGCTTGCTGATCGGCATGCCGGGTGAAGCGCAGCGCGGTGATCCCGCAATACAGTTGCGGGTCGTCCGGCGTCAGCACCTCGATGCCCGGCAGGTGCCGGACCCGGCTGACCCACAGGTTGCGCAGGTAACTCAGGCGTGGGCTTTTGGCTGCGGCGCCGCCGAGGGCGTCGTGCTCTTCGAACACCAGCGGCAAGGTCATCAGTGCCGGGATGTTCGGCGTGCTGTACGAGGTCCGCGCGCGAATATCGCTGACCGGGTAATGCATCTCGCCCATGTCCGGATCGATGTCGGCGAGACGCTGCGGGGCGATATAGATAAAGCCGAGGGTCAGCGGTGCGCCGATCCATTTGTGCAGGTTGTAACCGGCGAAAGCGATGCCCAACGCTTGCAGGTCGAATTCAATCTGGCCGAGGGCGTGGGCACCGTCGAGGATGATGTCGACGCCATGCTCTTTGGCCAATGCGGCGATGGCCTGCACCGGCATGACCAGACCGGTGCGATGGGTGACGTGGGTCAGGGCCATCAGTTTGAGTTTTGGATGGCTGACGAAAGCCTCGCGGTAGCTTTCCAGCAGGCTGTCGAAACTGGCGGGATGGTGGTGGGCAATTTCGATGACCTCCACGCCACGCTGCTTCGCCAGCCAGCGCATGGCGCCCTTGACCGTGTCGTACTCGAGGTCGCAGATCAGTACCTGATCACCCGGTTGCAGACGATTGTAATTGCGGATCAGCGATTGCAGGCCTTCGGTGGCATTGCGGGTCAGGGCCACGCTTTGCGCGCGCACGCCAATCAGTTCGGCCAGTTGCGCGCGGATCTCAAGGTTGTCGTGCTGTTCAAAGCGCTGGCGTGCATAAATCGAGTTGCTGGCGTTGATCAGCTCGATATTGCGCTGGTACTCCTCGATCACTGTGCGCGACATGCGCCCGAAGTAACCGTTTTCAAGATTGACCGGACCGGGCTGCACATCGTATCGGTCGGCGAATGTCTGCCAGAAGGCTTCGTCACGGGCGCGGCGGGTGTTGTCAGGCATGGTCGGCAAGGCTCAAGAGGGAAGGGCGCGTCAGTGGCGCGGGGCGGGTTTGCCGTGTTTGGCGCGCAGCGGCTCGAGCAGGTCGGACAGGCCGTTGTGGTCGATCTCCTGCATCAGCGCCAGCAGGCCACCGAGTTCACCGTGGGGAAAGCCTTCACGGGCAAACCAGTTCAGATAGGGGCCAGGCAGGTCGGCAATGATCCGCCCTTTGTACTTGCCGAAGGGCATTTCGCGGGTGATCAGCAGTTCGAGTTTTTCCGGATTCATCAGCACGCTTCATCGATTCACATCACAGCCTGGAAAATACAGGCATTCTGCATGCAGGCCAAATGACAGATCATGCAAAAAACCAGCATGCAGATGGTTCAATCTTTTTTAAGTCACTGAAAAATAAGGTTCTATTATCAATAAGCAAACTGGCACGCACACTGCAATATCCCTTGCATCTTCAACCAACCGCAAGGAATTGGAAAATGACTGACGTAAACAAAGAATCCATCTCGGTACTCAATGACCTGATCGAAACCTCCAAGGACGGTCAGGAAGGTTTCAAGACTTGCGCCGAAGACATCAAGCACCCAGAGCTGAAAAGCCTGTTTGTGACTCGCGCAGCTGATTGCGCCGCTGCCGCAGCTGAGCTGCAAGCGGCCGTTCGTTCGCTGGGCGGCGATCCGGAAACTTCCACCAGCGTGAGCGGTGACCTGCACCGTCGCTGGGTCGACGTGAAAGCCATGTTCACCGGCAAAGACGAAGAGGCTGTGCTGAACGAAGCCGAGCGCGGTGAAGACCATGCCCTGAAGGCTTACAAAGAAGCGCTGGAAAAAATCACCAAGCACAATCTGGTGGGTATTCGTGACCTGGTTGAGCGTCAGTACCACGGCGTACAACGCAACCACGACCAGGTGAAAGCCCTGCGTAATCAGGCTCGTGCGAACTCGTAAGAGTTAGTCGGCTGAAAAAAACGCCAGCTTGTCTGGCGTTTTTTGTGCGCGTCTGGAAAGCAAAGATCGCAGCCTGCGGCAGCTCCTACAGGGGAATGAATTCCAAAGTAGGAGCTGCCGCAGGCTGCGATCTTTTCGATCAACCGATACTGATCGCCGGCAATGTCGGCAACGTCACCGTCTGCTGTTTACGTGGCGCGAGAATCTCCGCTTCACCATCCACTACCAATTCATCACGCTGATTGAACACGCGAGTGGCAATGCGCACACGAAACTTCGGCAGCTTCTCGAGAATTTCCAGACGCACTGTCAGCGTGTCGCCGATCTTCACCGGCTTCTGAAAGCTCATCTGCTGACCGATATAAATGGTGCCCGGCCCAGGCAATTCACAGGCCACCGCTGCACTGATCAGCGCACCGCTGAACATGCCGTGGGCGATGCGCTCCTTGAACATGCTGGCGGCGGCAAACTCGGCGTCCAGGTGCACCGGGTTGTGGTCGCCTGACATCGCGGCGAACAGCTGAATGTCGCGCTCTTCGACAGTCTTGCTGTAGCTGGCGGTCTGGCCGACTTCGAGGGCTTCGTAAGGGATGTTGGTAACCTGGGTCATCGGTTTCGATTCCTGTGACGGATTTCAGTCAATCCACAAAAAATTATTCGCTGCGCTGCGGGCGCCGGTGGCTCAGGGCCTGGTCGATCCAGGCGAGCACATCGGCGGTCACTTCGTCGCGATTACTTTCATTGAACAATTCGTGCCGGGCCTGCGGGTAGATCTTCAGTTGCAGATGCTGGCTGCCGGCCCTGCGCAAGGCATTGGCCAGATCTGTCAGACGCTTGCCCTCGCTCACCGGATCACATTCGCCACCAATCACCAGCAGCGGCAGGCCCGGATCGATCTGCGCGAGATTGGACGCTTTGCTGATTTGCTGCAAGCCGCCGAGCAGGTCGATCCACAGCTGATTGGTGCAGCGAAAGCCGCACAACGGGTCGGCGGCGTACTTGTCGACTTCGGCCGGATCACGGCTCAGCCAGTCGAAACGGGTGCGCACCGGTTTGAATTCATTGTTGAACGAGCCGAACGACAGCCACTCGATCAACGCACTGCGGCCCTTGCCGCCCTGGCGCAGTTTTTCCAGCCGGGCAATCTGCCGGGCGGCGCGATACAGCGCCACTGGCTGGTAATTAGAGCCACTGAGAATCGCCCCGTGCAGACTGGCACTGTGGTGCAGCAGATACGCCTGCGCCAGATAGCTGCCCATGCTGTGGCCGAGCAGGATAATCGGCACGCCGGGATGTTGCTGGCCGATATGCTGGTTGAGGCTGGCCAGATCGCCAACCACCTTGCACCAGCCATCGTCATCGGCGAAATGGCCGAGGGTGCCGTTGTCGGCGGTACGACCATGGCCACGCAGATCCGGGGCGTAGACGCCATAGTCTTTGTCGCAAAACGTGTCGGCGAGCCGCGCGTAGCGAGCGCTGTGTTCGGCCATGCCATGGGCCAGCAGAATCACCGCTTTCAATGGCGTGGCCGGCAGCCAGCGGTTGACGTACAGGCGGCTGCGGTCACTCGCGTCCAGCCAGAAGGTGTCGTGGGTCATGGCGATTCCTTTGCTCAGCATCGCCACAGTGTATAGCGCGTCTGATCAGCTCACGCCACGGCTGGAAGATTCACGGGATCAATGAGGGCCTGCGTCATATTTGCCTCAATGGCCATAGCTGCTAGTGTCCGTGAAGCTCCGCTTTGTGCTTTTCGCCTTCCATGGACGAAGCAGAAACGACAGAAAGCGGCTCCCGGATCGGCTCAGGTAAAGAGGACAAGAACAATGCAACCTGATTTCTGGAATGACAAACGCCCGGCCGGCGTACCGCTGGACATCGACATGGGCGAGTTCAAGTCGGTCATCGAAGTGTTTGAGCGTTCCTGCAAGAAGTTCGCTGACCGCCCGGCGTTCAGCAGCATGGGCATCACCCTGACCTACGCCGAACTCGAACGCCAGAGTGCGGCGTTCGCCGGTTACCTGCAGGCCCATACCGATCTGGTGCCGGGGGATCGCATTGCGGTGCAGATGCCCAACGTCCTGCATTATCCGATTGCCGTGTTCGGCGCGCTGCGCGCCGGGCTGATCGTGGTCAACACCAACCCGCTCTACACGCCACGGGAAATGCGCCACCAGTTCAAGGATTCCGGCGCACGCGCACTGGTCTACCTGAATCTGTTCGGGCAGAAAGTCCAGGAAGTGCTGCCCGACACCGACATCCAATATTTGATCGAAGCGAAGATGGGCGACCTGATGCCCACCGCCAAAGGCTGGCTGGTCAACACCGTGGTCAGCAAAGTGAAGAAACTGGTTCCCGAGTATTCGCTGCCGCAAGCCACTTCGTTCAAAAGTGCGCTGCGCATGGGGCGTGGTCTGGGCATCAAGCCGCTGAACGTCGGCCTCGATGACATCGCCGTGCTGCAATACACCGGCGGCACCACCGGCCTGGCCAAGGGCGCGATGCTCACCCACGGCAATCTGGTGGCGAACATGCAGCAGGTGCGCGCCTGTCTGGCTCAGCTCGGCCAGGATGGTCAGCCGCTGTTGCGCGAAGGCCAGGAGGTGATGATCGCGCCGCTGCCGCTGTACCACATCTATGCCTTCACTGCGAATTGCATGTGCATGATGGTCTCGGGCAACCACAACGTGTTGATCTCCAATCCGCGCGACATCGCAGGCTTCATCAAGGAACTGAAGAACTGGCGCTTCTCGGCGCTGCTGGGTTTGAACACCTTGTTCGTCGCGCTGATGGATCACCCTGACTTCAAGACCCTGGATTTCTCCAGCCTGAAGCTGACCAACTCCGGCGGCACCGCGCTGGTCAAGGCCACCGCCGAGCGCTGGGAGCAGATGACCGGTTGCCGTATCACCGAAGGCTACGGCCTGACCGAAACCTCGCCGGTGGCGTGCACCAATCCTTACGGCGATCAGTCGCGCCTGGGCACTGTCGGCCTGCCGGTGCCGGGCACGCTGGTGAAAATCATCAATGATGACGGCGTCGAACAGCCACTGGGCGAACGCGGCGAGCTGTGCATCAAAGGCCCGCAGATCATGAAGGGCTACTGGAACAAACCCGAAGCCACCGCCGAAGTGCTGGACGCCGAGGGCTGGTTCAAGTCCGGCGATATCGCCGTGATCGACCCGGACGGTTTTGTGCGCATCGTCGATCGCAAGAAGGACATGATCATCGTCTCCGGCTTCAACGTTTATCCCAACGAAATCGAAGACGTGGTCATGGCCCACCCGAAAGTCGCTAACTGCGCGGTCATCGGCGTGCCGGACGAGCGTTCGGGAGAGGCGGTGAAGCTGTTTGTGGTAGCGCGGGAGAGCGGGGTCAGCCTGGAAGAGCTGAAGGCTTACTGCAAAGAGAATTTCACGGCCTACAAGGTGCCGAAACACATCGTGTTGCGTGAGTCGTTGCCGATGACGCCTGTAGGGAAAATTCTGCGGCGCGAGTTGCGGGATATCGCCTAGGCCTGAACCGCAGCGCTTGTGACATTCGCGAGCAGGCTCGCTCCCACAGGTATCGATGCTTTCTGTGGGGGCGAGCCTGCTCGCGAATCTTTTGTGCCCGCTGAATTCGGGGGTTTTGGGGAGTTATAGGATTTTTGCTCTAAAATGACCGCTGGCAAGTCTTGAGTCATCAATATGACTGTAGGGGCCTCTTTTGGCTCTGGTCGACCCTTGGCAAAGCTGCTACTCTCGGCGCGCTTTGTGACTTCTCGGCCTGTAAAACGCCGGATTCACCAATACAAAACACACACCAATAATAATCGCATCAAATGCGGTGAAGAATTCGCGTTGCTGAGGAGTGGGCTTCCATGATCGAAGACTTTTGGAAGGATAAGTACCCGGCTGGAATCGCAGCCGAGATCAATCCAGACGAGTATCCGAACATTCAGGCAGTGTTGAAGCAATCCTGCCAACGCTTCGCCAACAAACCGGCTTTCAGCAACCTCGGCAAGACAATCACCTACGGTGAGCTGTACGAGCTGTCCGGGGCCTTTGCCGCGTATCTGCAACAGCATACCGACTTGCAGCCCGGTGATCGAATCGCCGTGCAACTGCCCAACGTCCTGCAATACCCGGTCGCGGTCTTCGGTGCCATTCGCGCCGGGCTGATCGTGGTCAACACCAACCCGCTGTACACCGCGCGGGAAATGGAACACCAATTCAATGACTCAGGCGCCAAAGCGCTGGTGTGCCTGGCGAACATGGCGCATCTGGCCGAAGCCGTGGTGCCGAAAACCGGGGTCAAGCACGTCATCGTCACCGAAGTCGCCGACTTGCTGCCGCCGATCAAGCGCCTGCTGATCAACAGCGTCATCAAGTACGTGAAGAAAATGGTCCCGGCCTATCACCTGCCCAAAGCCATCAAGTTCAACGACGTCCTGAGCAAAGGCCACGGCCAGCCAGTGGCCGAAGCCAATCCGGACAGCGGCGATGTCGCAGTGCTGCAATACACCGGCGGCACCACCGGCGTGGCCAAGGGCGCGATGCTCACGCACCGCAACCTGGTCGCCAACATGCTGCAATGCAAGGCGCTGATGGGCTCCAACCTCAACGAAGGCTGCGAGATCCTGATCACGCCGCTGCCGCTGTATCACATCTATGCGTTCACCTTTCATTGCATGGCGATGATGCTGATCGGCAACCACAACATCCTGATCAGCAACCCGCGCGACCTGCCGGCGATGGTCAAGGAACTGTCGAAGTGGAAGTTCAGCGGTTTCGTCGGTCTGAACACGCTGTTCGTGGCGCTGTGCAACAACGAAGGTTTCCGCAAGCTGGATTTCTCCGCGCTGAAAGTTACCCTGTCCGGCGGCATGGCCCTGCAACTGGCGGCGGCCGAGCGCTGGAAAGCCGTGACCGGTTGCGCCATCTGCGAAGGCTACGGCATGACCGAAACCAGCCCGGTGGCCACGGTCAACCCGATTCAGCACATCCAGATCGGCACCATCGGCATTCCGGTGCCGTCGACCCTGTGCAAAGTCATCGACGATGCCGGTGTCGAGCAGCCGCTGGGCGAAATCGGCGAGCTGTGCGTCAAAGGCCCGCAAGTGATGAAGGGCTACTGGCAGCGTCAGGAAGCCACCGATGAAATGCTCGACAGCGACGGCTGGCTGAAAACCGGTGACATCGCGCTGATCCAGCCGGACGGCTACATGCGCATCGTCGATCGCAAGAAAGACATGATTCTGGTGTCTGGCTTCAACGTCTATCCGAACGAACTGGAAGACGTGCTGGCGACTTTGCCGGGCGTGTTGCAGTGCGCGGCGATCGGTGTGCCGGACGAGAAATCGGGTGAGGCGATCAAGATTTTCATCGTCGCCAAACCGGGCGTGACCCTGACCAAAGAGCAGGTCATGGACCACATGCGCGCCAACGTCACCGGCTACAAGGTGCCGCGCTCGGTGGAATTCCGCGACGCATTGCCGACCACCAACGTCGGCAAGATCCTGCGCCGCGAATTGCGGGATGAAGAACTGAAGAAGATCAAGGCCAAGTCTGCCGCGTAAATAAAAAGCCCCGCAGATGCGGGGCTTTTTGTTGGGAAAGATTGGTGATTTGCAGCGTCTGGTAAATCCTACCCCCTCACCCCAACCCTCTCCCCCAAGGGGGCGAGGGGGAAGGGAGCCGATCTTCAAACTTTTCAGAACCTGAGTTCGGCTCGATATTTCAGGTCGGCGTATTCCGTAAGAACAACCCGGTCGGTCCCCTCTCCCTCTGGGAGAGGGCTAGGGTGAGGGGAAGGGCTGACGCCACAAATCCTACTGACGAAACGGCGCAAAATTCACGTTGGTCCCCGCCGGACGCATGTCCTGCAGGTACGAATCCTTGTCCGCACTCAATTCCAGGCTCAGCGCCGCCTTGCGTTTGCCTTCATTGCGAATCACCAGGCCTTCGAGCTTTTCGCGCAGGAACACCGTCGGCACTTTCAGGTGCAGCAACTCATCGGTGGCCGGGGTGTGCAGCAGCAAGTGAATCCACTCGTACTGACCGATGGCCAGACGCGACACCGGCAGGTCGAACCACCAGATATTGCGGTTGCGGTTCAGTTCGGCGAAGTGGCAGTTGTTGGTGCCGAGCACGGCGCCGCCCAGTTCCTGGTTGCGACGGGCGATGGCCTGGGTTTTATTGAGCTTCATGACATTCCTGCGAATCGGTGTGCCGGGCTCAGCGCCCGTAGGCTGAGCATTCTCGGGGCAACGCCGGCAAACATAAAGCGCAACCTGCGCGCCACGACGAAATGCCGGCAAAATAAATGAAACTCGGCGCAAAGCGCACCGGTCAATCGTTACGTAATGACTTTTCTTCCCTATATGCATCACGGAGAAACACCATGAGTAGCACAGGCGATAAAGTAAAAGGCATGGCCAACGAAGCCGTCGGTAACGTCAAGCAAGGCGTCGGCAAGGTCACTGACAACGACAAGCTGCGCGCCGAAGGCAAGGTTCAAGAGAAAAAAGGCGAAGCCCAGCAAGCGGTTGGCAACGCCAAGGACGCGGTGAAAAAAGGCGTCGACAAGGCGTAAGCGAGCCTTGAACGAATCACACGAGCGGCCATCCAAGGATGGCCGTTTTTGTATCAGAACCCTGCGGTCATCCGCCAAAGGATCGCCAAGTAGGCTACCTTGAGGTAAAAAACGGCCCCTGAGTCGCCACGACTTCAACCTTTTGCGGCGCAAGGAGACGCGAATGATATTTCCGGACATGAAAGGTCTGCCCCTGCACCGGGTGATGGTGCGCACGGTCACTGAGTTCGTCGATGACGAAATGTCGACCTATGCCTCGGCATTGGCTTACCAGATGCTGTTCTCGCTGTTTCCGTTCATTCTTTTCCTGATTGCCCTTATCGGTTTCCTGCACTTGCCGGACTTCTTTTCCTGGCTGCGTCTGCAATCTGAACTGGTGCTGCCACCGCAGGCACTGGAGCAGGTCAACCCGGTGATCGACCAGTTGCAGCAATCCAAGGGTGGCCTGCTGTCCATCGGTATCGTTATTGCGCTATACACCGCGTCCGCCGGCGTGCGCCTGATGATGAGCGCAATGAATGCCGCCTACGACGTGGTCGAAGGCCGGCCGATCTGGAAGCGCTTCCCGTTGTCGATCGTCTACACCGTCGGCATCGCCGGCATGCTGCTGATCGCCGCTGCGCTGATGGTGCTCGGGCCGCAGGTGATGGGCTGGATTGCCGCACAAGTGGGGCTGGAATACTTCATCGTCACGGTGTGGACGATCGCCCGCTGGCCGGTGATCGTGATTCTGATGATGGTCGCGGTGGCGCTGATCTATTACGTGATGCCCGACGTCAAACAGGAATTCCGTTTCATCACCCCGGGTTCGGTGCTGGCCGTGGTGGTGTGGATCCTCGCCTCGTTGGGGTTTGCCTTTTACGTGAAAACCTTCGCCAACTACAACGCGATGTATGGCAGCATCGGGGCGATCATCGTGCTCTTGCTGTATTTCTACATTTCCTCCGCAGTCCTGTTGCTCGGCGCGGAAATGAATGCAGTGATCGAGCACATGTCCGCCGAAGGCAAGGAAAAGGGCGAAAAAGCCCCTGGCGAGCCTGACGAATCCCCCAAACAACACGTCTCGGGCCTGGGCCGCGATCATTCGCTCAAGCCGGACACTGATGAAGCGCGACCATGATTCGTGAAATTCTCAAAATGGGTGACGAGCGCCTGCTGCGCATCGCCGCGCCGGTACCACCGGAAATGTTCAACAGCGCCGAGCTCTGGCAACTGATCGATGACATGTTCCAGACCATGGAAAGCGTCGGCGGCGTTGGCCTCGCGGCGCCGCAGATCGGAGTCGACCTGCAACTGGTGATCTTCGGCTTCGAACACAGCGAGCGTTACCCGGACGCCGAAGCAGTGCCGCAGACGATCCTGATCAATCCGCTGATCACGCCGTTGAATCCGTTGATGGAAGAGGGCTTCGAAGGTTGTCTGTCGGTGCCGGGCCTGCGCGGCGCGGTGGAGCGTTATCAGCAGATTCGCTACGAAGGCTTTGATCCGAAGGGCGAGCCGATCGTGCGTGTGGCCTCGGGGTTTCATGCACGGGTGGTGCAGCATGAATGCGATCACCTGATCGGCCGGCTGTATCCGTCGCGGATTACCGATTTCAGCAAGTTCGGCTTTACCGAAGTGCTGTTTCCGGATCTTGATCCCAACGCTGACGACTGATTGTCAGAACACCATCAACCCCTGTGGGAGCGAGCCTGCTCGCGAACGCGGAGTATCAGAACCAAATTCGGCGCTGACACACCGCATTCGCGAGCAGGCTCGCTCCCACAGGGTTTCAGCGTAAATCTGCGGGATTGAGTCCCATCGCAATCATCGGCTTGCTCCGCGCATACCGGCTCAACCGCTCGGCCATCGCCTGCGGCAGCGGCGGATCGAAGCTGAACCCACGCCGCTCATAAAACCCGCGCAAATCCGGATGGCAAAACAGCCACACCGGCTCGTCCACCTGGGCAACCGCCGCTGCGATCAACTGCGCAGCGACACCTTGTTCCCGATACAGCGGATCAACAAACAACCCCGTCAGCCAGTGTCCGCCCGAGACTGGCCGCAGACACAGCGCCGCAACGATCTCGCCGCGCCTTGCCACCCACAACTGCGCCTCACGCACGGCTTTCATCGACGACTGGTGGCTGCGGTAGAACTTGTTCATCAGCGGCCACAACGATTCGTCGAGCTGGCTGTAGTGGATATCGGACATGGTTCGGGCTGTCGCTGCGAAAAGCGCCGATTATAAAAGAACGCGCGCTTCGGGATAGGTGTATACCTGAACTCACACCCCTGTGAGTGGAGTACCGATCATGTCCAAAGGTATGGATTCAAAGAAAGCCGCGAAGAAGAAGCCGGCCAAGACCGCGATTGAAAAACGCGCAGAGAAGAAAGCCAAGAAGGTCGATATTTTCGGCCATTGATCAAACCATGCGGAAGCCCGGTTCACGGGCTCCCGCCTCGCTGGCGAAAACGTCCGTTTTCACCACACTGTTTCCCGCGCTGAACCGTTTCTTGTGCAAAAAATGCCAGATACTGGCCGACTAGTGGCCTTGCGCCCGGCGTTCGGCTGGCTATGCTTGCAGGTAACTAACCATGTCGACCGTCATGCCAACAGGCGACGGCACAGGTTGGTCCGTGATTCATGCTGCCAGAGTGCGCAAATAAAGGCACCGACACTGAACCAACAAGGAGCGTCACCAACATGGAAGTTCTTCACGTTAGGGCTGGCCCGAGTGCGGGCTATCAAGAAAAGGATGTCTTGATCAGAGCGTCGCTGCAGGGACCCTCCGATTGATCATCATTTATTACCTGACAACTTCCTCCCGTGGAGGAAGGCGTGTGCCTGTTCTGTGGAACGTAGTGGTGGATCTTGAAAGACCTGAACTTTCATCAAATCAAAAGAACGCGCGGAAGGTGATACAACCATGTTCAACCTACATCACAAGGCTGACCTGCGGGAAATCGAGCGTTTCAGTTGTGCGCTGACTGAGGCCAACGCGAAAATCGAAGCGATCAGCCGCTCGATGGCGATGATCGAGTTCACTCCGGACGGCATCGTTCTCGACGCCAACGAGAACTTCTGCAAGACCATGGGCTACAGCGCCGAAGAAGTGCGCGGCAAACACCATCGGATCTTCTGCGAAGAAAGCTTTTATCGCAGCGAGGACTACGCGAAGTTGTGGCGCGACCTGGCCCGTGGTGAACCGCTCAGCGGCACTTTCCTGCGTCTGAACAAGAGTGGCCGGGAGATCTGGCTTGAAGCCAGTTACATGCCGGTATTCGGTCCCGACAAACAGGTCAGAAGTGTGATCAAGGTTGCGGCGGACATCACCGCACGCATCAACAAAGAACATGAAGAAGAAGCCATGCTCGCGGCGATCGGCCGTTCCATGGCGGTGATCGAGTTCACCCCCGAAGGCAATGTCATCCGCGCCAACGACAACTTTTTGCAGACCATGCAGTACGCGCACCCAGAAATTGTCGGCCAGCACCACAGCCTGTTCTGTCACCGCGCAGAAGCGGAGTCCGCGCAGTACAAGGCGTTCTGGGCTTCGCTCAATCGCGGCGAATATCACTCGCACCGTTTCGAGCGCAAGAACAAGTCCGGGCAGATGGTTTATCTGGAGGCTTCGTATAACCCGCTGTTCGACGCCAAGGGCCGCTTGTACAAAGTGGTCAAGTTCGCCAGCGACATCACTCGGCAAATGACCACTCTGCAGAACGCTGCGGAATCGGCCCACAGTACCTCGGTGCAAAACGACGCCTGCGCGCAGAAAGGCTCACAGGTGGTGCAGCAGACCGTGCAGATCATTCAGGACATTTCCCGCGATCTGAATGAAGCGGCGGTGAGCATCGATGCGGTCAGCAAACAGTCGGACATCATCGGCACCATCGTCCAGACCATTCGCGGCATTGCCGATCAGACCAATTTGCTGGCGCTCAACGCCGCGATCGAAGCCGCGCGTGCCGGTGAGCATGGACGCGGTTTTGCCGTCGTCGCCGATGAGGTACGCAGCCTCGCCGCGCGGACCAGTCAGGCCACTCTGGAAATTGTCGACGTGGTGCGCAAGAACCACGACCTGTCGCTGAGCGCAGTGTCGAGCATGCAGTCGAGTCTGAGCCGAACCGGGCTGGGCGTGGAACTGGCCAACGAAGCGGGCGAGGTGATCCTGGAAATCCAGCAAGGCTCGCGGCATGTGGTGGATGCGATCAGCCAGTTCAATGAAACCCTGCAATTGAACTGAGCTGTTTCAACGTCACCAATAACCAATGTGGGAGCGAGCCTGCTCGCGAAAGCGTTATGTCAGCCAGCACATGCCTTTCTGACACGACGCCTTCGCGAGCAGGCTCGCTCCCACAGGTGAGTCCTGTGTAGGCCGTCAGCGATGCGCAATGTTCTCCAGCGCCAGATTACGCGTACGCGGGCCGAACCAGCCGATGGTCAGCATCACGATCAGCATGCTGCTGACGATGAACGCCAGTACCCCCGGCGTGCCGAAGTTATCCAGGAACATGCCGATCAGCAGACTGCTGAACACCGTCGACAAGCGACTGAACGAATAGCAGAACCCGACCGCGCGGGCGCGGATGTTGGTCGGGAACAGCTCGCTTTGATAGGAGTGATAACTGAAGCTCAGCCAGGCGTTGCAGAAGGTGATCATAACCCCGCAGAAAATCAGCCCGAAGGCGCTGGTCTGCAGGGCGAACAGGGTGCCGAAGGTCATCGCGCCGAGCGCCGAGCCGACGATTTGCCATTTGTTCTCGAAACGGTTGGCGAACTTCACAAACAGCAACGGCCCGAGCGGGTAGGCGAGGGTGATGATGAAGGCGTACATCAAACTGTGGGTGACGCTTACGCCCTGGCCCGAAAGCAGCGCCGGCAACCAGTTGCCGAAACCGAAAAAACCGATCGCCTGAAAGATATGAAAAACGATCAGCATCAACGCGCGGCGGCGATAGGGCGGCTGCCAGATATCGGCGAAACGGCCCTTGCCTTCGACATCGACCGGCACCGGTTCCGGCGCATCCAGCGCTTTGCCGTAATCCTTGGCGCAGCGCGCTTCGAGATGGTCGAGGATCCGATTGGCCTCATCGAAGCGACCGTGTTGCGCCAGCCAGCGCGGCGATTCCGGCAGACGCTTGCGCAGCCACCAGATAAACAGCGCAAACACCGCGCTGGCCAGCACCACCCAACGCCAGCCGGACACCCCGAACGGCGCTTGCGGCACCAACCACCACGACATCAAGGCCACCGCCGGCACTGAGAGGAACTGCACGAAAAACGCAAAGGCGAACGCCGAGCTGCGCATGCGTTTAGGGACCAGTTCCGAGAGGTAGGCATCGATCGTCACCAATTCGATACCCAAGCCGATGCCGACCAGAAAACGCATGCCGATGATGCCCAGCGCCGAGGTCTGAATCCCCATCAGCACTGTCGCCGCCGTGTACCAGATCAGCGCGAAGGTGAATATTGCCCGGCGACCGAAGCGATCCGCCAACGGACTGAGCAGACTGGCGCCGAGGAACAGGCCGAGGAACGTCGCCGAGGCGAACGCCGCCTGATCGGAGAAGCCGAACACCCCCTGACTGCCAGTAGCGAACAGGCCGTCGCGAATCAGCCCGGGACTGATGTAGGCGGTCTGGAACAGATCGTAGAGTTCGAAAAATCCACCGATCGACAGCAGCGCCACCAGGCGCCAGATGGTGGCGACGGCGGGCAGACGGTCGATGCGGGCGGAAATCTCGGCGGCGCGTACCGGGTCGATGCCGTCACTGTGCGCGGCGGCGGGAGCGTGAGCAGTCATAAGCTGATCCATTTTTTATTGATGGAAAAGCTTAGCCTGCTATCGGAATTGATGGATTGTGAATATCAGCGGTTTACCCGGTCAAACCGCTGATTTCTCGCAATATCTGCTTACGAATTAGCGATTTATGCCGCAGCGGCAGAATCCGGCAGCGCCGAGTTCGGCAGGCCGAAGATCCGGTCGAACAGCCAGTTGAACACGAAGGTGTAGCACGGGATGAAAATGATCAGTGCCAGATCCAGCAGGAACGCCTGCACCAGACTGATGTTCATCCACCACGCGATCAACGGAATCAGAAACACGATCAGCGTCAGTTGAAAGCCGACCGCGTGGGCGATGCGCCGTTTGACCGTGCGGGTGCGCGAGACCTGGCGACTTTCCCAGCGCTCGAACAACGAGGTGTAAATGAAATTCCAGGTCACGGCGATGCTGGTGATGATCACCGCCAGCGGCCCGGTGCTGCCCGGAGATGTGCCCGAGAGCAACGCCAGACCGAGGGCCGAGAAGGTCATCCCAATCACTTCGTAGAGCGACACGTAGACCAGTTTGCGTTTCACGCCTTGCATGCAGATTTGCCTCTTTCTTGCCAAATGTTGGCCAGCAGGGCTGGCGAAGGCGAGCAAAGATAGCTTCAATGCACCTGACACAAAAAGTCGGTAGCTTTCAGTTTTATTGATAGGTGAGGCATTTGAATTTCAGCAGCGACAGCATCGAATTGTTTCTCGCGGTGATCGAGCGCGGCTCGTTTTCCGCTGCCGCGCGGCAGTTGGGCAAGGTGCCCTCCGCGGTGAGCATGGGCATTGCCAATCTTGAAGCGGAACTCGGTTACCCGCTGTTCGACCGCAGTCATCGCGAGCCGCAACCGACGGCGATGGCGCAGTCGTTGGTGCCCCACGCGCGACTGATCGCCGAGCAGCTCAAGCAGCTGCAGGTGCACGCGGTGGAGCTGTCGCTGGGGCTGGAAAGCAGGTTGTCGATTGGCGTGGTTGCGGACATGGATCGGCGCCGCTTGCTGGCAGCGATCAAGGTGATTGTCGAGCGGCATCCGTTGCTCGATATCGAAGTGCTGACTGCGCCACAGGATGATGTGCTGGCGATGTTGCACACTGGCCGGGTCAGCGTGTGTCTGGCGTTTGCCGGGTTAAGCGTCAATGCGCTGGAGCGGTTTCAGTTTGTCGGCAGCGAACGCATGATCGCGACGCTGGCGGCGGACAGCCCGTTGTTGCAGGGGCGGGATGTGTTTCTGGAAGATCTGGTGCAGGTGCGGCAGATCATCGTCGCCAGCCGCGACTTGCCGATCAGCGAAACGCGGCCATTGGTGGCTGAATCCTACTGGCGTACGGACAATCTCGAGACGGCGATGGAAATGGTTGAAGCGGGATTGGGCTGGGGGAATTTTCCGCTGTCGGTGGTGCAGCCTTGGCTGGACGCGGGACGCTTGAAGCGGCTGAATTTTCGCAACATCGAAAATGGCCTGGTGCTGCCGGTGCATGCGGTGTGGCTCAAGAGCCAGCCCTTGCAGAAGGGCGCCCAGGCGTTGGTCGACCTGCTCAGCCGTTGAATTTGGTAGAGATCCCCTGTGGGAGCGAGCCTGCTCGCGAAGGCGTCGTGTCAGCTGTATCAATGCTGACTGACCCACCGCTTTCGCGAGCAGGCTCGCTCCCACAAGGGTTGTGTTTCAACTCAGCATTTGTGAAGGGTCAGGTACTCTCGCGCACCTTCAGCTCAAACCCCATATCCTCCATCGGGCGCGCCACTTTGTTGCCCGCCATTAACGTGAGCATCTGCTCCGCCGCGCGCCGGCCGATCGCCTCGCGCGGGGTGTTGATGCTGCTCAGGCGCGGGACCATGTGCTCGGACATCGGCAAGTCGTTGAAACCCAGAATCGCCACTTGTTCGGGAATCTTGATGCCGTTACGCAACGCTTCCAGCAGCGCACCCTGGGCCAGGTCGTCGTTGCCGAAGAAAATCGCATCAACATCCGGATGCGCCGCCAGCAATTGCAAAAACAACTCGCCACCCAGACCCACCGACGAAGCACGCGGTGTCAGCACTTCCAGATCCGGGTCGTAACGGCCTGCCTTCTGCAACGCCTTGCGGAAACCCTCACCGCGCAGCAGGGTGCGCTGGTCCAGCTGCGCGCCGATGTACGCCAGACGTTTACGCCCACGGGACAGGAGATGTTCGGCGGCAGTTTCACCCGCGCTCAACTGCGAAAAGCCTACGCAATTGACTCCGGCAGCACTGTCCAGCTCCATCATGTACACGCAAGGAATGTTGCTGGCCTCGATCATCCGCCGCGAACTTTCCGTGCGATCAAACCCGGTCAGCAAAAAGCCGCGCGGCTGATAAGCCATGTAATTGCGCAGCAGGTTTTCTTCTTCATCGCGCGAATAATGGAAGTTGCCGATCAGCACTTCGAAGCCTTTGGGCGTCAGCACCCGATGAATGGCTTCCAGCGTGTCGATGAACAGCAGGTTGGACAGTGACGGCACCAGCACCACCACCGAATGGCTCTGCGCCGAGGCCAGTGCGCGGGCGGCGGGGTTGACTACATAGTTGAGTTCAAGCGCAGCTTTCTGCACTTTTTCCACCAGTTCGGTGGCCACCGTGCTTACCCCGCGCAAGGCGCGCGAGGCAGTGATCGGGCTGACGCCGGCCAGGCGGGCTACTTCGTTGAGGGTCGGACGGCCGGTGGTGCGGGTATTTTTATCGTTCTTGGGGGAGGTCATCGGGCGGCTTGCCAAACAAAAATCAAGGCACTAAGGTAGCGCTGTCCTGATGCAGCTGCAAATGCGTGAGCGCGGTCCTGCCTGATCTGTGCTCTTTGGCGTCGGGAACAAACCTGCTGCAACCCAAAAAAACGACAAGAAGGCGTCGGCAACTTCTGCCTGTGCACTAGAGTCATAGCTAGCAAAGGTAGCGCTGTCTGCGCGCTGAGGTGTTATATGAGTCATCCCATCACCGCCCTGGTCATCATGGGCGTTGCCGGTTGCGGCAAGACGTGCGTCAGCCAGGCCCTGTGCCATTTGAGCGGCGCCACTGCCATTGAAGGCGATACTTTCCATCCGGCCGCGAACATCGAAAAGATGAGCGCGGGGATCCCCCTGAACGACGAAGACCGCGCCGGCTGGCTCGACAGCCTGTGCGATGAACTGCGTCGCGTCGATGCCCAAGGCCAGCGCCCGGTGTTGACCTGCTCGGCCCTTAAACACAGCTATCGCGAACGTCTGCGCAGTGCCTTGCCGGGCCTGGGTTTCGTGTTTCTTGAATTGACTCCGGAAGTCGCCGCCGAGCGCGTATCGCACCGCCCGGGCCACTTCATGCCGGCGACGTTGATCGAAAGCCAGTTCGCCACCCTCGAATCGCCCAAGGGCGAGCCGCTGACTCTGCCGCTCAATGCCTCGATTCACAGCGTTGAAGAGCTGGCCCTGCAGGCTCACGTCTGGTGGCAGGCCAACGGCCTGAAACAGGCGATATGAGCATGTTGAAAAAGACAGCGCTGTCCTCCCGACTTCTGTTCAACCCGCTTTAATAACAACAACAATCCAGGAGACACCCCCCATGTTTGGCATGTCCCACGAGACGTTCCTGCTGCTCGATGCAGTGGTCACGGTAATCGGCCTGATTATCCTGATCACCAAATTCAAGATTCACCCTTTTATCGCCCTGACCATCGCCGCCGCCTTCCTCGGCCTGACTTCCGGCATGCCGATCAATACCATCATCAAGGCGTTCCAGGACGGCTTCGGTGGCGTGCTCGGTTTCGTCGGCATCATCCTCGCCCTGGGCACCATGCTCGGCAAAATGATGGCCGAATCCGGCGGCGCCGATCAGATCGCCCAGACCCTGATCCGCGCCTTCGGCAAGGACAAGGTGCAGTGGGCGATGATGTTCGCTGCGTTCCTGGTGGGTATCCCGCTGTTCTTCGAAATCGGCTTCGTGCTGCTGATTCCGCTGGTGTTCATCGTCGCCCGTCGCACTGGCGTATCGATCATCAAGATTGGTATCCCGCTGCTCGCCGGCCTCTCTGCGGTGCACGGTCTGGTACCGCCGCATCCGGGCCCGCTGCTGGCCATCGGCGTGTTCGGCGCTGACATCGGCAAGACCATTCTTTACGGTCTGATCGTCGCGCTGCCGACCGCCATCATTGCCGGTCCGATCTTCGGTACGTTCATCGCCAAGCACATTCCGGGTCACCCGAATCAGGAGCTGGTCGATCAACTGGCCCGCGAAAACGATTCGGCCAACCTGCCGAGCTTCAGCATCACCCTGGTCACCGTGCTGTTGCCGGTGTTCCTGATGCTGCTGAAAACCTTCGCTGACGTGGCGCTGCCGGACGGCAACTTCTTCCGCATCTGGATGGACATGATCGGCCACCCGATCTCCGCATTGCTGCTGGCGTTGCTGCTGTCGCTGTACACCTTTGGCTACAAGCAGGGCATCGGTTCCAACCAGATGCTCAAATGGCTCGACGCGAGCCTGGCGCCTACCGCTGCGATCATTCTGATCATTGGTGCGGGCGGTGGCTTCAAGCAGATGCTGGTGACCAGTGGCGTGGGTGACGTGATCGGCCACATGGCGGTCAGCGCGCAGATCTCGCCGATCCTGCTGGCGTGGCTGGTGGCGGCGGTGATCCGTATCGCGACTGGTTCGGCCACTGTGGCGACCATCACTGGCGCCGGCATTGTGGTGCCGGTTGTCGGCATGATTCCGGGCGTCAACCGTGAGCTGCTGGTGCTGGCCACCGGCGCCGGTTCGCTGATTCTGTCCCACGTCAACGACGCTGGTTTCTGGCTGGTCAAGCAGTACTTCAACATGACCGTGGCCGAGACGTTCAAGACCTGGACCGCGATGGAAACCATTCTGTCGGTGGTGGGCCTGGGCTTTATCCTGCTGTTGTCGCTGTTCGTTTAAGCGGCAGTTTGCAGGCACAAAAAAACCGCAGTGATGCGGTTTTTTTGTGGGTGGATTTCGTGGTTCACCCAAAACCAATGTGGGAGCGAGCCTGCTCGCGAAGGGGCCAGGTCAGCCAGCCAATATGCTGACTGACCCACCGCTTTCGCGAGCAGGCTCGCTCCCACAGGGGGCAGGTGTCAGGCAGGAGATTTCGGATTGAAGCCATCCGCGCGGAACATCCCGCGAATCCCGCGCACGGCCTGACGAATGCGGTCCTGATTTTCGATCAGGGCGAAGCGCACGTGATCATCGCCGTACTCGCCAAAACCCACGCCCGGCGAAACGCAGACCTTGGCCTCGGCCAGCAGTTTCTTGGCGAACTCCAGCGAACCCAGATGCGCATACGCCTCGGGAATCTTCGCCCAGACATACATCGACGCTTTCGGATTCTCGACCATCCAGCCCAGCTCATGCAGGCCTTTGACCAGCACGTTGCGCCGCTGACGATACTGCTCGGCGATGTCGCGCACGCACTGTTGATCGCCTTCCAGCGCGGCAATCGCCGCCACTTGCAGCGGGGTGAAGGTGCCGTAGTCGTGGTAGCTCTTGATCCGCGCCAGGGCGCTGACCAGTTCCGGGTTGCCGACCATGAACCCGATGCGCCAGCCGGCCATGTTGTAGCTCTTGGACAGGGTGAAAAACTCCACCGCAATGTCCTTGGCCCCCGGCACCTGCATGATCGACGGGGCTTTCCAGCCGTCGTAGACAATGTCGGCGTAAGCCAGGTCGTGGATGACCAAAACGTCGTACTGCTTGGCGAGCGCGATCACCCGTTCGAAGAAATCCAGCTCCACGCACTGCGCGGTCGGATTGGACGGGAAACCGAGGATCATCATTTTCGGCTTGGGGATCGAGCCGCGAATGGCCCGTTCCAGTTCATCGAAGAAATCCACGCCCGGCACCAGCGGCACCGAACGCACCTGAGCGCCGGCAATCACTGCGCCGTAAATGTGGATCGGATAGCTCGGGTTCGGCACCAGCACGGTGTCGCCCTGGTCCAGGGTCGCCAGCATCAAATGCGCCAGGCCTTCCTTGGAACCGATGGTGACAATGGCTTCGCTTTCCGGGTCGATATCGACTTCGTAGCGCTGCTTGTACCAGTTGGAAATCGCCCGGCGCAGGCGCGGAATGCCCTTGGACGTCGAGTAACCGTGGGTGTCTTCACGTTGGGCGACCTGCACCAGTTTTTCGACAATGTGCGGCGGCGTGGCGCCGTCGGGATTGCCCATGCTCAGGTCGATGATGTCTTCACCACGGCGGCGAGCGGCCATCTTCAGCTCGGCGGTGATGTTGAACACGTAAGGGGGGGAGTCGATCTATGCGCGCAAAGCGGCGCGGCGAACCTTGTTCGGCCATTGTTGCCTCGGATAACGTAAGCGCCCGGAACCGTCCGAGCGACGCTGGTCACTGCGGTGACCTGTGGCGGAAGATAAGGGCAGTGATGGCATACTGTCCAGCGCGGTTGTAAACATTTTTTTCAAGGAAAATCGGTCAATGGAATTCACCAGCGGCTTCTTGCTGAGCCTTTCGCTGTGCCTGGATATCGGCGTAGCCAACATCGCGATGATCACCCTGGCCATGCAGCGCGGCTACTTTCAGGGCTTCGCTCTGGGCCTGGGCACCTGCGTCGGCGACCTGATTTACGCGGTGCTGGCCTTGGCCGGCATGACCGTTTTGCTGCAATACGAAACCGTGCGCTGGGTCCTGTGGATTGGCGGTTCGGCGCTGCTGATCTACTTCGCGGCGAAGATGATTTATTCGGCGATCCACCACGAAGCGTTGCTGGCGGAAACGGCGGAAGTGGGGCAGAACTCCCATCGCAAGGAATTCTTTCGCGGCATCTTCCTCGCGATGTCGTCGCCGAGTGCGATTCTCTGGTTTGCTGCGGTCGGCGGCACATTGATTGCGCGATCCGGTGGCGGTGGTCCGTTGAGTTCGGCGCTGTTTTTGGGCGGCTTTCTCTGCGCCGGGCTGCTGTGGTCGGCCGGTCTGTGCTTCGCGGCAAGCCACGGCGGCAAACTGCTGGGCGACAAGCTGCTGCGCTACTCCTATCTGGCATCGGCGGCGATCTTCTGCTATTTCGCGGTCTACGTGATCGTTTCCGGGTACAACGAGTTTGTCGGCTCGGGCGCCGTCGAGCAGTTGCATGCGCTGTAAACGTGCGAAACGGATCGGGCTTTCTATACTCCCAGCCGAACCCACTTTTGCGTTCTGAGGAGTCGCGTCATGGATGAACAACCACGCGTCGAATTGGCTGGGCCGCGCTTCGAACACGGGCAATTTCTGTTGATTGCCGGTTTCGGTGGGCGATTCACTCAGCAAACCACCGAAAACATTCCAGCGTTGTGGGAAAAACTGATTCCGCACTTGGGAAAAATCCCGGCGCAAGTCAATGAAGTGACCTACGGCGTTTGCTGCAACGCGGACGGCGAGGGCGGTTTCGAATACATCGCCGGAGTGCAGATCGATAAGCTCGACGACCTGCCGGAAAAGTACCGCTGGGTTGAAATCCAGCCGCAGAAATATGCGGTGTTCGAGCACAAGGGGTCACTGGCGCAACTCCCTGACACCTTCCAGTACATCTGGAACACTTGGCTGCCGCAGTCCGCTTACGAAGCGGCGGATGCCCCGGAATTCGAGCGCTATAGCGAGGATTTCAATCCGAAGCTCAATACCGGCACCCTGGAAATCTGGCTGCCGATCAAGGCTTGAGCGGTGTAACAATCGAGGCGGAGCATGTCCGCCCCGGTGGTTCTGCTTTATGCTGGCGGGCCTTGTTTCCACAGATTCCCGAGTTGCCATGAACACCGTGATCCGCAACGTCAGCGCCGCCGACCTTGACCGCTGCTACGCCATCGAAACCGACGCCTATGAAGGCGACGAAGCTGCTACCCGCGAAAAGATCGCCACGCGCATCGCCACCTGGCCGGACGGCTTCATCGTCGCCGAGGTGGACGGCGTGGTCGCCGGTTTCATCAATTCCGGCGCGGCGTTCGACGTGCAGATGTCCGACGAGGCCTTCAAGGAGCTGATCGGCCACGACCCGAAAGGGCCGAACGTGGTGATCATGTCGGTGGTGGTGCACCCGGATTACCAAGGGCAGGGCCTGGCCAAGCGCCTGCTCGGCGAATTCATCGAGCGCATGCGTGGGATGGACAAAGCGACAATTCATCTGATGTGCAAAGAGCAACACATTGCGTTGTACGCCGGGTTTGGCTTTGCTTACATCAAACCGTCGGAGTCCGACCACGGCGGCATGGCGTGGCACGAGATGATTCTGACCCTCTGAAGCCAACACCTATCGAAACTGCCTGATCGTTCCCACGCTCCGCGTGGTAATGCAGCCGGGGACGCTCCGCGTCCCAAAACCGTGACGCAGAGCGTCACAAAGAGGCGTTCCTACGCGGAGCGTGGGAACGATCAGGGGATACTCAGAAGAACAGCCCCATCCGCCGCTCGTAACCGATCCGGCCCTTGTACGCTTCGCCGCTGTCGACATAGCCATGCTTGGCGTACAGCGCAATCGCCGCCTCATTGTCGGCGTCCACCGACAATTCCAGTCCTTTGATTTCCGGCCACGCTTCACGGGCGACAGCGGGCAGCGCTTGCAGGCAGGCCTTGCCATAACCCATGCCCTGTGCACGGCGATCGACCTGCAAGGCATGCAACGTGGCGCTGTGTTCGTCGGCCCAGTCGGGCAACACCGGCGGGCGCTTGAGCAGCAGAAACGCTACCGGTACGTCGTCCGCCAGCAGGGCAAAACCCTTTACGCCGGGGCCGGGTTTCGACAGTAGGGTGTGCAAGGCACCGTGGATGTCGCCGGAGAATTTGATCTGCTCGGGGTGGATTTCAATGGCCTCGACTTGCTGACGCTGTAAAGGGCTGAGGCTGTCGTAAGGCACGAGTTGGGCTGACACGGGAATTTCCTTTTTCCTACAAAGAGTGAGCCTCGGATTCTAGCGAGATTGTCGTCGGCGAAATTTTTTTGTTTGCCCTGTCGATCCGCGCATTGGGCAAACGACTAAGGGTGTCTTCACAACAAAAACCACGGAGAACACCATGAGCGCACAAAGCGAAATCCAGAACCTGATCAACACCTATCGCGAAGCGGTAATGGCCAAGGACGTCGAGAAAGTCATGGCCCTGTACGCCGACGACATCGTCTCGTTCGATGCGATCAAGGCCCTGCAATTCAAAGGCAAAGCGGCGTACCGCGCACATTGGGTCGAGTGCATGGAAATGTGCCCCGGCCCGCACATCTTCGAGTTCCACGAAATCGCCATCGAAAGTGCCGACAACATCGCTTTCGCCCATTGGGTAGCCAACTGCGGCGGCACCAATGACAAAGGCGAAACCCAGAGTTGCTGGATGCGTGTCACCGCCTGTTACCGGCAAATCGGCGGGGCGTGGAAGATTGCCCACGAGCACTGGTCGGCACCGTTCGATCCGATGAGCGGCGCGACGCTGTTCGATGTGCAGCCCTGATCTTCAGCCATAGTTGATCCGTTCGAATCAGGAGATCGCCATGAAATATCTATGCCTGGTCTACAGCGATGAACGCCTGCTGCACACCTCGCCCGACAGCCCGGAGGACGCCGAATGCTGGGCCTACGCCGAGTCGATTCAGGGCAGCGGGCGGATGATCGCCGCCGAAGCGCTGGAGTCGGTAGAAACCGCCACTACGCTACGGATGCGCAACGGCAAGTTGTCGATCACCGATGGGCCTTTCGCTGAAACCAAGGAGCAACTGGCCGGTTTCTACCTGATCGATGCCAAGGATCTCAACGAAGCGATCCAGGTCGCCGGCAATATTCCGGCAGCGCGGGTCGGCAGCGTTGAAGTGCGTCCGGTGCGGCAGTTGAATGTCTGACGTCAGGGCGCGGGTCGAGCAGGTCTACCGCGAGGATTCGCGGCGGATTCTGGCCACGCTGATCCGCCTGCTCGGTGATTTCGACCTCGCCGAAGAAGCCTTGCACGAGGCGTTCTTCGTCGCGGTCGAGCGCTGGCAGCGCGACGGCGTGCCGGACAACCCGCGCACCTGGCTGGTCTCGACCGGACGTTTCAAAGCGATCGATGTGCTGCGCCGGCGCGCGCGGTTCAAGGCGTCGCAACCGTTGCTGCTGGCACAACTCGATGAGCTGGAGCAGGCTGACTGGAGTGGCGAAGACGTGGAAGACGATCGCTTGCGGCTGATCTTCACCTGCTGCCACCCGGCACTGGCGGCGGATGCGCAGGTGCCGCTTACCTTGCGTGAAGTCTGCGACCTCACCACCGAGGAAATCGCCCGTGCTTTTCTCTCGGCGCCGGCGGCGATTGCCCAGCGTATCGTCCGCGCGAAAGCCAAGATCCGCGACGCGAAAATCCCTTATCAAGTACCCACGCTGAACGAATTGCCCGAGCGCCTCGACAGCGTGTTGCGGGTGATTTATCTGGTGTTCAACGAAGGCTATTCGGCCTCGGTCGGCGCCGAGCTGACCCGCGAGGACCTGACGCGCGAAGCGATTCGGCTGGGGCGCTTGTTGATGGAGTTGCTGCCTGAGCCGGAAGTCATGGGGCTGCTGGCGCTGATGCTGCTGCACGAATCACGTCGACCGGCACGAACCTCGCCGAGCGGTGAACTGGTATTGCTCGACGATCAGGATCGCTCGCTGTGGGATGCCGGGTTGATGGCTGAAGGCTGCGCGCTGGTCGAGCGCGCGCTGAGTACGCGACGCTTCGGGCCATATTGCCTGCAAGCGGCGATTGCAGCGGTGCATGCGGAAGCGCCGTCGGCGGCGCAAACGGACTGGCAGCAGATTGTCGGTCTGTACGACGTGTTGCTGCGCGCGGTGCCGTCGCCGGTGATCGAGCTGAACCGCGCGGTGGCGGTGGCCAAACGGGATGGAGCGTTGGCCGGGTTGTTGTTGGTTGAAGGGATTTTGGCGCGTGGGGAGTTGCAGGATTACCACTTGGCGCATTCGGCGCGGGCGGAGTTTTGCCGGCAATTGGGCCGAGTGGAGGAGGCGCGGGCAGCGTATCAGCGGGCGCTGGAGCTGACGCGGCAGGAGCCGGAGCGGCGGTTTATTCGAGGACGGATCATGGCGCTGGAAATGCTCTGACCTTGGCGCTCTGGCGATTGTGGGCAGTCTGTGAATTTCCCTCACCCTAACCCTCTCCCAAAGGGAGAGGGGACTGATCGGGGGATATTGGAGGAATTCACCGACTTGAACGAATTGTCTTGAATCCATAATCGATAAGGTTTTTCAGGTCGATGCATAACGCCAGACACTTCGGTCGGCCCCCTCTCCCAAAGGGAGAGGGGGCTGATTGGGGGGATATTGGAGGGATTCACCGACTTGAACGAATTGTCTTGAATCCATAATCGATAAGGTTTTTCAGGTCGATGCATAACGCCAGACACTTCGGTCGGCCCCCTCTCCCAAAGGGAGAGGGGGCTGATTGGGGATATTGGAGGGATTCACCGACTTGAACGAATTGTCTTGAATCCATAATCGATAAGGTTTTTCAGGTCGATGCATAACGCCAGACACTTCGGTCGGCCCCCCTCTCCCAGAGGGAGAGGGGACTGATTGGGGGGATATTGGAGGGATTCACCGACTTGAACGAATTGTCTTGAATCCATAATCGATAAGGTTTTTCAGGTCGATGCATAACGCCAGACACTTCGGTCGGCCCCCTCTCCCAAAGGGAGAGGGGACTGATCGGGGGATATTGGAGGGATTCACCGACTTGAACGAATTGTCTTGAATCCATAATCGATAAGGTTTTTCAGGTCGATGCATAACGCCAGACACTTCGGTCGGCCCCCTCTCCCTCCGGGAGAGGGCTGGGGTGAGGGGCTTTTGATCTCAAGCGCTTATTCAAGCATCTTGCTGAGCAACCAGCTCCCTGCCGGTCCCGGCGGATACAAGCGCGACCACAAGGCGTCGACAAACACCGGTTTCGGCCAGCCGCGCACGTCGAGCTCAATCAGCAAATCATTGGCATAACGCTGCACCAGCCACCGTGGCAACGGTGCCCAGCCAAAACCCTTTTCAGCCATTTCCAGCAGCATCAGATAACTCGGCGCCGACCACACCCGGCCTTTGCCACGGCTGTCATACGGATTGACGATGGTCGCCAGACGCAACTCGCGATGTTGCTCGAGGATCTGCTGATCGACATGCTCCAGTTTCGCCAATGGATGCTCGCGGCTGACGAACAGGGCAATCTCCGTGCGCTCGGCCACCGTCGAGGTCACAAGGTCCGGCGGGTAGCTGTCCTGCATTTCCGCGAAGGCCAAATGCGCCCGGCCGCGCTGGACCAGTTCGATCAGGTCTTCGCATTCGGCAATCAGGCATTCCAGCTCAAGCTCCGGATAACGCTGCTCGAAACCCACCAGTGCCGCCTCGAAACGATACGACTGATAAGTGTCGGAAATCGCCACGGTCAGCTTCGGCTCGATGCCCTGCGCTAATTGCCGCGCGCTCATTTCCAGACGACTGGTGGCGGCCAGAATCGCCTCGGCTTTTTGCAGCATGACGTGGCCGGCGGGGGTGAGCGTGGGCTTGCGGCTGCTGCGGTCAAACAGCTGCAGATCCAGATCGATCTCCAGGCTTGCCACTGCCGCGCTAATGGTCGACTGACTGCGCCCCAACTTGCGCGCCGCCGCTGAGAACGAGCCTTGCGTCGCCGCCTGTACAAACGCCAACAGCACTTCCTGCGAAGCCATGAACTATCGCCTTGATCGATGGTTATTGGTTTTGAAGTATCGGTATTCAGTTGGATCATGGCAACCATCGTCAAACAAGGAGTCAGGCCATGTCTGCCCACAAGTCCATCACCGAACGTGTTTTTCAGGCTATCGGTTTCGAATTTCTCGCCATCCTCATCTGTACGCCGCTGCTCGCGTGGATCATGCAAAAGCCGCTGCTCGACATGGGCGCGGTGACCGTGTTGATCGCGCTGTTGGCGCTGGCGTGGAACGTGGTGTTCAACCGTTTTTTCGACCGTGCTCTGGCGCGGATGAATCTGGCGCACAACGCCTGGGTGCGGGTGGTGCATGCGCTGTTGTTCGAAGGTGGACTGATCGTGATGGGCGTGCCGCTGATAGCCTGGTGGCTGTCGGTCAGCCTGTGGCAGGCGTTGTTGCTCGACATTGGCGTGCTGCTGTTCTTCCTGCCGTACACCTACGTCTACCACTGGGGTTATGACGTACTGCGCGAGCGCTTCATGGCTCGCCGCACATGTGAAAGCTGAGGTAAACCTGTGGTGAGGGGATAAATTCCCTCACCACAAAGGTGAGTCATCGCACACAAAGTCAGAGAAACATGCCGCCGGATGCCTCGACCCGCTGACCATTGATCCACTGTCCACCCTCCGACAGCAGCAGCGCCAGTGCACCGCCAATATCATCCGGCAGCCCGACCCGACCCAGCGCGGTATTGCTGGCGACCATCGCGTTGACCGCGCTGTTATCGCGCACCGTGCCACCGCCAAAATCGGTTTCAATCGCGCCCGGCGCCAGAACGTTCACGCCAATCTGCCGCGCACCCAACTCTTTCGCCTGATAACGCGTCAGCACTTCCATCGCGCCTTTCATCGCCGCATAGGCGCCATAACCCGGCAGGCTGAAGCGGGTCAGGCCGCTGGAAATATTGACGATGCGCCCACCATCATTGATCAGCGGCAGCAGTTGCTGAGTCAGGAAGAACGGTCCTTTCAACTGCACGTTCATCAGCAGATCGAACTGCTCAGGGGTGGTCTCGCTGAACAGCGCATGCACGCCGACCCCGGCGTTGTTGATAAGGAAGTCAAAGCGCTGGCGCTGAAAAGTCTGTTCCAGTGCTTGTTCAACCTGCTCGGCAAACGCGGCGAAGTTTTCGCTGCGGCCGACGTCCAGTTGCAGCATCGCCGCGTTCGCGCCGCGTGCCTGTAATTCGCTGACCAGAGTTTGCGCCTCGTCGGCGCGGCTGTTGTAGGTGCCGATGATGTCGATGCCTTGCGCGGCGAGGTGCAGGGCGGCGCTGCGGCCCAGGCCACGGCTGGCGCCGGTGATCAGTGCGATTTTGCGATTCATGCGGACTTCCTCGATTGCGTTGAGTGGGGATGGAAGAAGTTTATTTATCCGCCCTGAGGTGATAAACACGGCAAAAGCGGAATCACTGATCGGCTCAGCCGAACAATCACCGGGGCTTGTCATGAACAAACTGGAACTGCTGCGCACCTTCGTTCGGGTCAGCGAACTGTCGAGTTTCACTCTCGCCGGTGAAAGCCTCGGCCTGCCGCGCTCCACGGTGTCCGAACAGGTGCAGGCGCTCGAAGCCTTGCTCGGCACGCGGCTGTTGCAGCGCACCACGCGCAAGGTGCAGGCCACTCAGGATGGACTGGTGCTGTATGAGCGCAGCAAGGACTTGCTTTCGCACATGGATGAGATCGAAGGGTTGTTCCGTCAGGACGAGGCTTCGCTGACCGGGCGCATCCGCGTCGATATGCCGAACATTCTCGCGCGACGTCTGATCATGCCGCGCCTGCCGGAATTCATGGATCGCCACCCGAATCTGCAGATGGAAATCAGCAGCACCGACCGCCGTGTCGATCTGCTGAGCGAGGGTTTTGACTGCGTGTTACGCATCGGCGCGCAGCCGGATCAGTCAGTGGTCGCCCGGCATCTCGGCGACTTCCCGATGGTCAACTGCGCCAGTCCCGCTTATCTGCAACGCTACGGCGTGCCGCAGACCATCGAGGATCTGGCGCAGCATCGGCTGGTGCATTACGTCGGCGTACTGGGCTCGCGTTCGGAAGGGTTTGTCTATGAGGAGGGTGGCGAAGTGCGGCGCGTGGCGATGGCCGGCAGTGTCACGGTCAACAGCACCGATGCCTATGAAGCGGCGTGCCTGGGCGGCTTCGGGCTGACCCAGGTGCCACGTACCGGCATGCAGCCGCATCTGGAAAATGGCGAACTGGTGACCGTGCTGCCGCAACACACCGCACCGCCGATGGCGATTTCGTTGTTGTACGCGCGGCAACGGCATTTGCCGCTGCGGGTGCGGGTGTTTATGGATTGGCTCGGCGATGTGGTCCGCTCAACGCTCTGACATTGAGCACATGGCCCCTGTGGGAGCGAGCCTGCTCGCGAAAGCGCCATGTCATTCAACATTGATTTATCTGACACACCGACTTCGCGAGCAGGCTCGCTCCCACATTTGCCCTACGGTGCATTGCGTTTTGCGCTCAATAATCCCCACGCTTGCGAAACGCCCAACGCCCGGCAATCACCGTGAACGTCGCCACCAACGCGACCAGCACCCAAAATCCGTGCGGGTCCTGCGACAGCGGCACACCGCCGACATTCATGCCGAAAAAACCGGCGATGATGTTGATCGGCAAGGCCAGCACCGTCACCACCGTCAGGGTGAACAGCGTGCGGTTGCTCTGTTCGTTGAGGTTGGCGGCGATCTCTTCCTGCAACAGTTTGATCCGCTCGCCGAGGGCGGTGAGGTCGTTGATGATCAGCGCAAACTCCTCGGTGGATTTGCGCAACTCCTTGACGTCCTCCTTCTGCAACCACGGCGGCGGACGATTGAGCAAGCGCAGCAACGACCCCGGCTCCAACGCCAGCAGCCGTTGCAGGCGCACCAGCACGCGACGGTTGGCGCCAAGTTCGGCGCGGTTGGTCGACAGGCGTGAAGACAGCAATTCGTCTTCGACCTGATCGACACTCAGGCTGGTCTTGCGCACGATCTGCGTCAGCACCTCACCTTGATCGCGCAGCAGATGCACGAGCAATTCCGAGGGCGAGCGAAAGCACTCGCCGGCCTTTACCGACGAGCGCAATTTATCTACCGAATGCAGCGGTTGCAGGCGCGCGCTGACGATCAGTTTGCTGCGCACGCAGACCCACAGCGTCGACACGTCGGAGGAGACCATGTTGCTGAGGTTGAACACCACATCGTTGACCACCGCCAGCAGCGCCGAATCGACATGCTCGATGCGAGTCGAACGCGAACCTTCGTGCAGCGCTTCGAAAAACTCCTCGGGCAATTGCAGATGACTTTTCATCCAGCGCTCGCACGCGGCGTGGGCCAGGTTCAGGTGCAGCCAGAGAAATTCATCGCTCTCACCGTCATCCTGCAAACAGCGCAACGCCGTCGCCGAATCGATCTCGCGACCGCGCTCCCCGGGCAGAAAACGAAAGCCGTAGAGCAAGCCAAACAGGTCCGGGTCGCGATGGCTGATATCGAGGCTGTGGTTCATGGCGGCTCGCTGCGAGGAGGGTGTCTGGGGCAGGATTTTCAGGTTCACCGGAGCGGCATCATCGCAAGCTCACATGACCGTTTTGTGACAGCAAAATGACGGCAAATCAAAGCGTTACCGGCTGTCGGAAGTTTCTCAAGGAAGGCTCTGGCATGCCGATCTCAGGTGAGTTAGGTTGCGCGCCATTGGCCTTGGTCATGGTACGTCGACAGGGAAGTCCGGCCATTTTTCACGTCCGTTCGGGCGTGCCTCATCCCTGCTTCGAGTACCTTGCAATGCTGCAAAAATCCCTGAGGGCGCAAATTCTCGCCCTGTTGAGCGGCAGTCTGTTGGCGATGCTGTTGATCGCGCTGGCCTGCTTTCATTTCCTCTCCAACGGCGTGCAAAGCTACAGCCAGTTGATCGCCGGCCCGCTGCACACTTCGCAACTGATCGATGAAGCCAACCTGCAATTCAAGGTGCAGGTGCAAGAGTGGAAAAACGTTCTGCTGCGCGGCAAGCAACCAGCGGATCTGGCGAAATACTGGAGCCAGTTCGAAGAGCGTCAGCGCGACGTGCAGAACATTCTCGGCGAACTGGCCGGCCAGAAAGGCATCGAGGCCAATCTCAAATCCCGCATCGAACGCTTGCGCGACGAGCATCGCCAGTTGGGTACTGCCTACCAGAAAGGCCGCGATGCCTACGTGGCTGCCGGTGGTGATCCGAGCGCCGGCGACGCAGCTGTCAAAGGCGTCGACCGCGCCACCAGCGAGCAGATGAGTGCATTGGTTGCCGAACTGCGCGAGCAGGGCACCGCGCAGTCGGCATTGATCAGTGCCAGCGCTGAGCGCACCGTGTGGCTGGGGCTGTTGGTGATGCTCGCGTCAGGCTTGTTGATCGGTCTGCTGAGCCTGTGGCTGGTCAGCCGCAACCTGATCGAGCCGATCCGCAACCTCATCGATTACGTCACCCGCTTGAGCCGTGGCCAGTTGGCCGAACGTGTTGTCAGCGAGCGTCGCGATGAGCTGGGCAACCTCGCCGCCGCAGCGAACACTTTGCGCGATTTTCTGGCGGACACCTTCACTCGCTTGCAACGCAGCGCCGGTGATCTGGACAGCGCCAGCGGCGAGTTGAACGCCATTGCCACGACCATGGCCGGCGGCACCAGCGAGCAATTCAACCGCACTGATCAAGTGGCCACGGCGATGAATGAAATGTCCGCCACGGCCCAGGAAGTCGCCCGTCACGCCGCCGATGCCGCACGTGCTGCCGACGATGCCGATCAGTCGGCGCAGCAGGGTGAAAAGGTCATGCAAACCACCATTCACTCGATCACGCAGATGCGCGGCGAAATCGCCAACACCGCCACGGTGATCCGTCGCCTGGAAACCGACAGCGGTCGTATCGGCAAGGTGCTGGAAGTGATTCGTGGCATCGCCGAACAGACCAATCTGCTGGCGCTCAACGCAGCCATCGAAGCGGCGCGGGCGGGTGAGGCCGGGCGTGGTTTTGCCGTCGTCGCCGATGAGGTGCGCAACCTCGCTCAGCGCACGGCGGAGTCGATCATCGAGATCAACCAGATCATTCAGAACGTGCAGACCGGCGCTGTCGATGCCGCGCAGGCTATCGAGAGCGGCCAGGCGCGCAGTGATGAAAGTGTCGAGCAAGTCACCCAGGCCGGCGCGATGCTGGAGCGCATCACCTTGGCGGTGGAGGCGATTCGCGACATGAACCGTCAGATCGCCACAGCGGCAGAAGAGCAGACGTCGGTGGCCGAGGATATCTCGCGCAACCTCACTGAAATCACCGCGATTGCCAGCACCAACCTGGACAACGTGCAGCGCACCGAAAGTGCCAGTCAGAATTTGCATGGGTTGTCGGGGCAGTTGAATGAGGTGACGGCGCGGCTCAGTGCTTGATTTTGGGTGGTGGTTTGTCAGCCCCTCACCCTAACCCTCTCCCAGAGGGAGAGGGGACTGACCGTGTTGATTGTTCGAGATTCGCCGACCTGAAATGCCGAGGCGTACTCAGGCTGGTAGTCGTTTGTGATGGCTTTTTAATTTTGAGGCGAACTCAGGCTCCGAAATTTCCCCGATCTGCTCCCTTTCCCCCTCGCCCCCTTGGGGGAGAGGGCTGGGGTGAGGGGGATCGATTTCACAGACCACACAAAGTTTGCGCCTCAATCCGCAACCACAAAAAAGCCGCACGATCGTTAAATCGTGCGGCTCTTTAACAGCGGTCTATCAAGTGTCTTGCTTGTCGCTCAGCACTTTACCGGTGGTGGCATCAAAGTCCACGTCGAACTCTTTGCCGTCAGCAGTTTTAAGTTCAACTTCATACTCATAACCATTGAAGTGGTTATCCAGGTCGGTGTCGGTAATCGTTGCGCCCGGGTGCAGTTTCAGTGCTTCGGCGTTCATCGATTCCAGCGACTTGATTTTGCCGTCCTTGACCAGTTGCGGGATCTGGTCGATGCGAACATCAGCCTGAGCCAGGCCAGCGGTGAGGGTCAGGGCAGCGGCGGTAAACAGGGCAGTCAAAGTTTTCATCGGTTCATTCCTTGGCAGTGCGTTGAAGTGGTTGATCTGTGTAAGTGGGTTCAGATTAACCAGCGCAACTTAATTCACCCTTAAATCTCTGCTCCGCGATAAAACTGCTCTTTGCGGGAGCGAGCCTGCTCGCGAAGCAGGCGACTCGATTACAAATCAGAAACCGTTCTTCTTCAAAACATCGTCAATGCTGCCAGCCGCCGGACGCTTATAAAACTTCAACAATTCACTGGCGCGGTTGGTAAAGATGCCGTCGACACCCGCCGCCATGACTTTCTCGTAGTCCACCGCCTCGTCGACCGTATAAACGTGCACCAGCATGCCCTGATCGTGGGTGTACTGATTCATCCACGGTTGCACCAGGTCGGAATAGCTCTGATCACCACCATGAGTCAGCTTCGCCGAAGGGCCGGTGCCGATCGCGCCCTGGGCCTTGGCGTAATCGACCCATTGCTTGAATTCCGCTTCGGATTTTGGCTCCTGCTTGCCGTAGAAAACGTTTTTGTCTTTCTCGCCGGACGCGGCAAACGTCACCGCAGATTTAGGCTCGATGCTGCCTTCGCCGACCCACAACAGCAGGATCTTCGGCACTTGCGGCATCTCCTTTTCCAGCAATTGCAGGCTGTTCTTATCGAAGGTCTGCAGGATCACCTTGCCTTTGCCCTGACCGACGCCCAGCGCACTTTTCGCCAGTTTCGAGCCGGCCGGACTGAGCCAGCCGCGATCCTGCAGTTTTTCCTTCAGGTCATGTTCGATGCCGGGAAACAGCTGCGGCTCTTTGGTTTCGATGTACAGGCCCGGCTTGTGCTGCGGGTTGGCGCGGGCGATGTCGATGATTTCATCGAGGGTAAGAATTTTCAGTCCGGCGTAGGAAGGTCGCGCGCGATCCGGGTATTTAGTGTTGAACCAGCTGCCGGCATCGAGGGTTTTCAGTTCGGCCATGGTGAACGCGGTGGCCGGGCTGTCCTTGCGCTCGGGGAATTTGCTGGCGACGTCGGTGGTGCGTTGCAGGTTGTCGTCGTGCAGGGCGAAGAGCACGCCGTCCTTGCTGCGCTGCAAATCCATTTCCAGGTAATCGGCGCCGAGGTCACGGGCCAGTTTGTAGGCCGCAGCGGTGGATTCCGGGGCATCGAACGACGCGCCACGGTGGGCAATCACCGCCGGATGCGGAATGCCATGGGCGGCAGCGATTGCCTTTGGCTCGGGGTGGCTGGCGGCATGCGCCTGACCGAGGCCGAACAACAGACTCAGCACCAGAGCGCTTCGGGTAAAAGTGGCAGGCATGGTCGAGTTCCTTTCGCAGGTTTTTTTCGAGACGTACCTTTTAACAATTGACGCGCCGCAGGGCTATCGCCAGACCGACATAAAGCGAGCAAAACGGAAATTTCCTGCACTTTTGTGGCGCTGTTTGCAGTACGCTTGCCCACGGCAGACGCCCCGGCAGAGGGCGCACCGCTGCGTTGCCCTGCGTGTAAACCATCATCATCTTTCGTGAGGTTTACCATGCGCATCACCTCCCAAATCATCTGCCAGGCCGCCGACGATCTCAAAGGCTTCGTTGGCCTCAACCGCAAGACCGGTCAGTACATCGTGCGCTTCAGCGAAGATTCGTTCGGCATGGACGTCGCCGACGACGGCATCATCCCGGCCAGTGAATTCGTCTGGGCACCGCTGTCGGACACCACCATGACGCTCAAGCGCGAGTTGATTCAGTTGCTGCTCGATCAACACATCGACGACCGCATCAACATCACCGAACCCTTACGGGTTTACATGAGCAAGGTTGAAGTGCCGGAGATTGTTGCGGTGCGGAGTCTGGTGCGCGGTTGAAGTTTTGCTGTGTGGTTGCGGGCCTCTTCGCGAGCAGGCTCGCTCCCACAGCGATCTTGTGAACGCCACAGATCCAAGGTGGGAGCGAGCCTGCTCGCGAGGCGGCCTTAGTTCTGGCACACGTGAGCGTGCAATTCGCTGGTCAGTCCTTCGATGCGCTCGGTGAGGGTTTTCGTCATTTCGGTAAGGCGGGTGTTTTGTTCCAGCAATGCCAGCAATTGCGCGGAATTCTTCGCCGCCTCTGCCTGACGTTCGGTATTGGCCAATGCCAGAGCTTCGCGGTGCTGCGCATCGGCGTCGGCCTGCGCTTTGTCGCGCGCGGCCTGACGGGTTTGTGCAAGCAGGATCAATGGCGCGGCGTAGGCCGCCTGCAGGCTGAAGGCCAGGTTCAGCAGGATGAACGGGTAAACGTCGAATTGAGTCACGCCCCATACGTTGAGGCCGATCCAAACCGCAACGATCAAGGTTTGCGCGCCAAGGAACAGCGGCGTGCCGAAGAACCGCGCAAAGGCTTCGGCGCGCAGGGCGAAGGCATCGTTGCCGAAGGTCGTATTCAGGTGGGCGTGGGGGCGGTGGAAGCGCAGGTGATCGATGGGAGCGTTGGATATTCCGGGTTTTTCGTTATTCATGGGGCACTCGGCGGGGCTTGGGACGTGTCGTCACTATAGCTCTGCGTGGTGGCGGCCGACCTTCGCGGGCTGCCCACGAAGGTTGCGACTCGTTCTATCGACCCTGCACAAACCTCAATTTGGCACCCGCTCATTGGCAAACATGCTCACCGCATCCACCGCCTCACTGGCGCCGTCGCGAATCTGCAGAATCACCGTGCCGGCCTGATTGGCCAATTCCACGCCTTCTGCGGCGCGGTCACGGGTGCCTTGCATGCTCTTGATCGCCTGCCGTGTTTCGCTCTGGATCAGACTGATCATGGTGGATATCTCGGCGGTGGAGCCGCTGGTGCGCGCTGCAAGTTGCCGCACTTCATCGGCGACCACGGCAAAGCCGCGACCCTGTTCACCTGCGCGTGCCGCCTCGATGGCCGCGTTGAGGGCGAGCAGATTAGTCTGATCGGCGATCGCGCGGATGGTGTTGACGATGGCGGTGATCTGCTCGGAGCGGTCGCCCAGTTGCGCAATCAACGTCGAAGACTGGCTGATGTCCTCGGCGATTTCGCGCATTTCGCTGGCAGCCTGCTGAATCACTTGCGTGCCTTGCTCGGCGACTTTTCGCGTTGCTACCGAGATGTGGTAAGCGGTGCTGGCACTGCGCGCGTCCTGCTCGTGCTGCTCGACACGGGCGGTGACGTCAGACGCGAACTTCACGACTTTGTACAAGCGCCCCGAAGCGTCGTACACCGGGTTGTAATTGGCCTCCAGCCAGACGATCTGACCGCGCTTATCCACGCGCTCGAACTGTCCGTGGAAGAACTCGCCCTGATTCAGGCGCCGCCAGAAATCCTGATAGGCGCCGCTGTTGACCAGCGCCGAAGTGCAGAACAGGCGGTGATGCTGGCCCTTGAGCTCTGCGAGGCTGTAACCCATGCGCGTGAGAAAATTCTGGTTGGCGGTAAGAATGTTGCCGTCGAGATCGAACTCGATCACCGCCATCGCGCGATCGATCGCCTGCAGCTTGGCGTTGGCCTCGTTCTCCTGCTGCACCTTGGCGGTGACATCCATCGCGTACTTGACCACTTTGATCACCCGTCCCGACGCATCCTTGATCGGGTTGTAACTGGCCTCCAGCCAGATCGGCTGGCCCTTGCTGTCGACCCGTTCAAAGGTGCCGGACTGGAACTGACCGTTTTTCAGGCGCGACCACAGCTCAGTGTATTGGGCACTGCGACCGAACTCAGGTGTGCAGAAATGCCGGTGCGGCTGGCCAATCGCCTGGGCAGCCGTGTAACCCATGGTCTTGAGGAAATTGTCATTGGCACGCAACACCACGCCATCAAGATCGAACTCGATCACCGCCATCGAACGGTTGATCGCTTCAAGCATCGCGGCCTGGTCAAAAACGGTGTGTTGCAGTTCAGCGAGGGCGGCTTTCTGGCGATTGAAAAACATGCTTGCGATACTCGGGAAGTGGGGAAAATCTAAAGGATTCAGTCCCTATTCCTGCGCCGGCAAACCGAAATGCACAGGCGGCATTCGGTGGTGACTGCTCAATGCCAACGTTCCGTTACTGGCAGATGGCTACTTATACAAAACTTAATAAAGTTGTACAAGAAAGGAATTTTTCGCGAGGTTGTATAACTTTTTACGAAATTAGTTGTACACGGCTCGACGAGCCGGTGATTCACCGCTGATACAGTGCCAGGAACATCTCCAGCGCCGACTCGGCAACTGCATTCTGCGCGTCTGGATCAAGGGCCGCGCGACCCAGCGAGATCTGCGGCCAGAACGCGAATGCCTTGAGCAAACCTTGTACTTGATGCGCGGCAAATTCCGGATCCACCGGTTTGAGCCGTCCGTCGGCTTGCGCCGCGCGTATCCAGACGGTCAGGCCTTCCTCGCGCTCGCCCATGCGCTCGATCATATTCTGCGCACGTTCAGGGGAATGAATGGTTGCGGCAATCGCCACCCGGGCGAGGGTGAGAAAATTCTCGTCAGCCATCATCTGCACTTTTTCTCGCAGCATCTGGCGCAATTGCTCGTGCAGCGGTTGCTCGCGGTCGTAGCGCACCGATGGTTCGGCGATGATCCGCGCCCACAACTGATTGAGGATCTCGGCGAACAGCTCTTCCTTGCTGGGGAAGTGGTTGTACACCGTACGCTTCGACACGCCGGCCGTAGCGGCGATCTTGTCCATGCTGGTGATTTCGAAACCGTGGGCACGGAATTCGGAGATGGCCGCCTGGATGATGGCTTCGCGTTTGCGGTCAGTGAGGCGTTGTGGAGCGGTCATGAGCGGGCTTCGGCAGAGAGGAATGAAATTACACTCGGCAGTTTACTTGGCGTCGGCTTTGATGCAACCTAGAAACTACACCGCTCAGTGTAATGTTGCGTTAATCCTCGCACCTTACAAACCAGAGCGTTTGGCCCTTGCGTGCAGCTTGGCCATTTTCATTTCCCGTGGAATACCGTGCAGCACACGGTTTTTCGGAGTCGTTCAGTCATGGCCAATCCAGTCTCACTCCCGGATAACACTCCCACGCCTGAAGCCTCGCGCCAGGATCAAGGGCTGTTTCGCAATCATGCGCCGGTGCAGCGCGAAGGGCTACGCAAAATGCTGCGGATCATGTGGAACATGATTTTCCACAAACCGCGCAACACCCGTCCGACCGCCGCCATCCCTGTGCAGCCGCTGACCCGTGAAGATCTGCTCGCAGCGCCCAATCACAGCGTTTACCGCTTGGGGCACTCGACGCTGTTGTTGAAGATGCGCGACAAATTCTGGATCACCGACCCGGTGTTCGCCGAGCGCGCCTCGCCGGTGCAATGGGCGGGTCCGAAACGTTTTCATCAGCCACCGATCAGCATCGACGAACTGCCACCGATCGAAGCGGTGATCCTCTCGCACAACCATTACGACCATCTCGACTACGAAGCGGTACTCAAACTCGCCGCCAAAACCACTTACTTCCTGACTCCGCTGGGCGTGGGCGACACCCTGATCAAATGGGGCATCGACGCCAGCAAGGTGCGCCAGTACGACTGGTGGCAGGGCACCGAAATCGCCGGTGTCCGCTTCATCGCAACCCCATCGCAGCACTTCTCCGGCCGTGGCCTGTTCGACGGTAACAGCACGCTGTGGGCGTCCTGGGTGATGATCGACGCCGACACACGAATCTTCTTCAGCGGCGACAGCGGTTACTTCGACGGCTTCAAACGCATCGGCGAACAATACGGCCCGTTCGACCTGACCCTGATGGAAACCGGCGCCTACAACGTCGAATGGCCCCACGTGCACATGCAACCGGAAGAAACCCTGCAAGCCCACATCGACCTCAAGGGCCGCTGGCTCTTCCCGATCCACAACGGCACCTTCGACCTGGCCATGCACGCCTGGCATGAACCCTTCGACCGCATCCTCGCCCTCGCGTGGGAACGCAGTATTGCGATTACCACACCGCGAATGGGGGAGGCGTTCAACATTGCGCATCCACAACGGGGGAGTGCGTGGTGGATGGCGGTTGAAGAGGAGGGGGAGGCGCTTGCTCAGAATGCCTGACGCGTTCGCCTCAAGCGAATACCACCTCAATACGGCCCTCTTTCCGTGATCGGGGGGCCGATTTGACTACAATTTGCACATCTCGTCCGAGACGTGAAAGGCATTCCATCATTTTGGCCTCACTGATTCCGCGAAATTTGCCACGCAACATTTCGGAAAGCTTGGGTTGTGATAGTCCCAAGATTTCTGACGCCTGAATCTGAGTGAGATGACGCGCCTTAATGATTGCGCCAATTTTCGCTGCGAGCTGCGACTTCACCTGCATTTCACTTGCATTGGGTAAGTCCAGATCGTGATAGACGTTTCCGCTACCTACTTCAATCTCCATGGTTTTCTGATCCTTTCGCATGTTCCTGGGCGGCTCGAAGTCTGTTTCTGATCAGATCAATGTCCGACTGGGCGGTTTTAATCCCGCTTTTCGACTTTTTCTGAAAGCAGTGCAAAACGTAAATTGCACTGCCAAAACGAACCGTATAAATGGCGCGGTAGGTGTCGGTGTCGAAGTCTTCTATCAACTCCAGGACACCTGCGCCTCCGAACCCTTTCAATGGCTTTGCATCTGAATACTTCAGGCCACATTGAGCCAGATCCAGTGCGTGACCAAAAACGTCTTGGACCTCTGTGGGCATCTGCTTGAGATCTTTTTTACTACTGCAGACCCACATAAGCGGCTTCCTTGCACTCATGCGAAATATACCTATTTTGGAATAATTATCAAATTGCCATTTCAGTCAGCCATCGCAAAATCCCCACGCCCCACCGATTCCCCTGCCATACCCTGCGCCCTGACACTGCGCCCCGGTGCGAACCCCGGAAAGAACACCAACCCCTGCGCTTCAAACCGATAAGCCAGTGCCAGTCTCGCGGTGTCCGCCACGTCCTGCTGCGCTTCGAACCGCTGGATATCTGCCACCGCCACCTCGGCCTCGCGCGACAGTTGTTCAACGCTCCAGCCCAGCATGGCGCGGGCCTGGACGCAGTGGGTCGGGGTGAACTGGAAAAGGGCAATGCGTTCGAGGACGTGGTTCATCGCAAGAGAGGCCATGGTGTGCTCCGGGCTCAAAAGTGCTGATTGAAAATGTACTGTGTTTTTGTACAGTTGTTTTCGGCCGGGATCAAATGCATTTTTCGAGTTTGCCTAGTTCGTCGGCTCCAACCAGACGGACGGTGCCTGTCCCAGCACTCGCCGAAACATCGTCGAAAACGCCGCCGGGCTCTCATAGCCGAAGTCCAGAGCAATCCGCGTCACCGCTTCCCCCGCCGCCAACCGTGCCAACGCCTGCACGACGCACGCCTGCTGGCGCCACTGACGAAAGCTGAGCCCGGTCTGCTGCCGAAACAATCTGTTAAAGGTACGCAAGCTTATGTGTAACTGGTCGGCCCAATCCTGCGGCGATTTGTGGGCATTGGGCATGTTCAGAAAGGTCTGACACAGACTGAGGAGCTTTCCTTCGGCGGGCATGGGAATGTGTAGGGCAAGGGGCGCGCAGCGTGTCAGTTCATGCAACAGCAAGTTGATCAGCACACCGTCGCGTCCGGCCTGGTCGTACATCAGTGGCACGTCCACCGCTTCCATCAGCAAATGCCGCAGCAGCGGCGACACATTGAGCACTTGGCAGTCCGGCCCCAATTCCACGTTTCCCGGCTCGATATATACACTGCGCGTGCTCACCCCGAGCATCAATACCTCGTGGGCCACGCCCGGCGGAATCCACACCGCGCGTTGCGGCGGCACCAGCCAATTACCGTTCTGAGTGCTGACCTGCATCACGCCGGTGGCGCCGTAGAGCAATTGCCCACGGCGATGCGTATGAAACGGGAGTAGGTGGCCGTGGGGATAATCGGTACCGATGGCCACGACCGGGCGAGGCGTGTCATCGAGCTGATTGATCGAAATATTGCGCATCAGGCGTATTCCAGCGATTGGCGTAAACGCGAACATTATTGGCCCAACTACTGAAGCCGGCCAGTGCATCACGCTCTAATGTCCTGGGCTCCCCCGATCCTGGACGCCCACCATGTTCTACCTCCTGCTTACATTGTTCGGTTGCCTCGCCGGCATCAGCGCCGTGCTTTTCGGTTTCGGCGGCGGCTTCGTCATCGTGCCGCTGCTCTATCGCATGCTCACCGCCAGCCACGCAGCTGACGACCCCATTGCCCAGTCGGCCATGCACATCGCCGTGGCCACCTCGACCTGCGTAATGATCGTCAACGCCCTGATCGCCACACGCAAACACCAACGCGCCCGCAATCTGCTCCGGGACTACCTCTGGCCATTGGGCGGGTTTATCGGCGTAGGCGCGGTCGTCGGCGCCATCGCTGCGATGTGGGTCAGCGGTCAAGTGATCCGCTACGCCTTCATCGCCTACCTGGGCGTGACCATCGTCGATTGCCTGCTGCGCCGAGGGTTTCTCACACAGTCCCAAACCACATTCCCACGGCGACTGACCTCAACAGAAACGTCCGCCGGCGGTGTAGGCATCGGCGCCATCGCGACGTTTCTCGGTGTAGGAGGAAGCGTCATGACTGTGCCGCTGCTACGCCGTTGCGGGCTGAGCATGTCGCAAGCGACCTCCATGGCCAATCCGCTCAGCGTGCCAGTGGCGCTGGCCGGCACACTGACGTACATGGCGCTGGCCGGGTTCACCGAGGCTGATCTGGGGGGTTGGTATATCGGGTACGTCAATGTGCTGGCGTTTGCGCTGCTGACGGTTGGCTCGTTGCTGGGGATCAGATTGGCTGCGCGGTGGATTGGGCGGATACCGGATCGGGTGCATGCCTGGATCTATATTGGTTTGCTGATCCTGGTGCTGCTGAGCATTTCGCTGAAATGAATCGTTGATTGACGCAGGCGAAAGAAATCAGAATCAGCGGCAGAGCGTCGCCCTCCAGTCTTCAGCAGAGAACCAGGATGTTGATCTTCAATTGCACCGAAGCCGCCAGTAAGTTCTTCAGCCGTGTCCATAAAGGCAAAACGATCACGCCGGTGGACACCAAACCGCCGTCATCAGTTATTGAGGATGATGAGCTGAACGGCGCGGACGAACAGTGGTTGGTTCATGCGATCACTGTGCAGCGCAAACATGCGTTGTTGGTCCTGCACATCAAAACCCGCTATTGCGTGATCCTGGCTGATGCCAAAAAGGCCGACGCCGAAGGGTTTGTAGCGTGGTTTAACGAGCGTTGGCGCGAAGGTCTGATCCGCGATGCAATCAATCATGACCTCATGCAATGGGTTGATGCGGGGACAATGACCGATCGTCTCGAGCTGAGTCGCGAGTATCGTTTTTATCGCCGTGGCCATCGCAGCGCACAAAAGCACATCGAACAAATCGCCTGGTTTTTCGAGGATTGCGCGGCAGAGTGGGGCTGTTTGCCCCAAGGCGAACGTGCAGCTATCGGTTTAGATGCGCGGATGAATTCGCAAATTCGAAACACCAAGGACCGAAAAGATTACTTTCGCCCTGATGAAGAAATGCTCGCTCATTGGCTGCTCCAGTATTGCGGAGTGGAAGATCTGGGCGTTCAGGCTGCACTTGAGCGACGCAGGGAGGCGGAGCGGGAGATTCGAGCGTTTGAAGAAAGGGCACGCATCAACTGAGCTTCACTTCAACCCCGGCGCTTCACGAATAATGAAGTGATCCAGGTTCTCGATATTGGCATTGAAGACCTCGAAAGGTTTTTCGGGGTTCTTCTTGCCGGGCACCTGCTTCAGCTCCGGCGTTACGCCATAGAAGAAACAGAACAACGCCTTGTCGCTATCCACAGCGTGCTTGATCTCTTCCAGAAACGCCTTGCGCTTGCGGTAGTTGTCGATCAGCTTCTTGTTCAGATAAACGCTGACCGGATACGGCTTCTTCTTGCTGTCTTCGGGTTTCTTGAACCAGACCTTGTCCTCGAAATCGATACGAAAACTGGCACTGTGGAAGTCCTCGATCTTCTTGATCCGCCCCCAGTAAATCAGCCCCTTGTTGTCCGTCAGATATTCGATCTTCTTGAAGAACGAACTGTACGGCGCCGTATGCTCGCCGACCTTCAACGGCATGCGCTTGAGCAAATCCTTGTCGGCGAAGTTGGAAACAAAACACTCCACCGGATGCGCAAACACACTGGTCTTGTCCGGCGCCGACTCACGACTCGCCGACTCTTTACCATTGCCCGCCGCCGCCCGCACCGAGTCATCGCGCAACACATCCGCCGCCCCCGCTGGCGCGACAGGCTTGCGCACATACTCACGCCGGGTCAGCAACAACTCCGATGGGAAATGCTCCTCACGCCCGTCATCCACCTCGCCATCCGCCGTCTCAACACCCGACGCCGACGCCTTCAAACTCGCATACGGACAACCCGTCACATGCTGCGTCGTGGGCAGATTCTTGAAGTGCGGCGTGCGCACGTAATTCACATTCTTGGCATTGAACGTACCCAACTCATTGGAAGCCTCGAACGCCGCACGACAGGCATCGTTGGGGCACTGGAAGTGTTCCTTCGCCGAGTCAAACGCTACCGTCTCATCGAAATTGAGATCGCGAACATCATAGATCGACAACTTGTCGTCGAGGCTGAGGCAGTAGGCGAGATCGAATTTCATGGTGGGGCTCGGATCCTTGAGTGGGGGAGGGGTATTAATAGCGGGAGGCGGCGCGGGTTGCACTGATTGTTTTCAGGATGATGCGGGATTTGTGGGAGGTAGCCTGCTGGCGATTCTCGGCATCGACTCAATACCCAATCCCGACTCCCGGCCGGCAGCAACACATTTCAATTGTGGTGAGGGGATTTATCCCCGTTGGGCAGCGAAGCTGCCCCAAGGATTATTGGCCACAAAAAATCCGCTGCTGGAAAACTCAAACAGCGGATTTCTGAAACCATCAGCCTCCACGCAACAATCGCGAAGCCTTGCGCCACCAGGACTCATGGCGATTGAGCGAATTATCTGCGAGCAAACAAGGCATATCCCGCAATCGAATCCACGGCTCATCCTGCCAGTGCAAAGTACTCAGCGACATCTGCGGCCAGCTCAAAACACTCAGCGTTGGCCGCTCTACAGCTCGCGCCGGACGAGCGTCACGCAGCGTAGGCACAACCTGATGCGTCAGCCACTCACGAAGCTGCCGATACTCAGGACAGTAGTGATATATCAACAGGGCATACACGCCGGACTCACTCACCATCATGTGGTCCTCAGCTTCGCCATAGGTCTCTACGCGCATCATCTGCCGCTGATCCGCGTCGAGTTTGCGCAATTGGCGCTCATCAAGATGTTTGCCCATTAATCGGCCCAGCTCATGGACACAGAACCATGCTTGATTCTCAACCAGAAGGGCGTGCAGGTGGGTTTTGTTGCGGATGAAACGAGTAGGAAGAAGTGGTTCAGACATGGCATGCCTCCTGACCTAGAGGCACGTGATTCGAACGGCTGGTACAGCGATTCACCTTCATCATGAAGGTTGGATAGTCAGGCATTTCCATTTACCTCTGGCTGCTTTCTTAGGGCATTCGTTAGGGTGTCGGGAGCTAAGAAACCCACCAGAGACGGGCCGGACATATTCCCCTTTCGGGTCTTGTATTCGCCCACTCCCGACATAACGGGATTTTTCGCAGGCGTAGAGAAACCGCAGACGAAAAAAAGCCGCATGACTATCGGGTGCGGAAGACCGCTCTGGTTTGTAGAGTTTCTTAGGCTCGGAGCTGAGGGTAGGGGCTTCAAGGATGGTCGTCAACCAGCGACTTTTCCTACCGTTCCTGATGCGAAAGGGAACCTGGACAAAGACGCAGAGTAAATTATGCTGTGTATATATCCAGTATTTGATCGCCATTGAATCCCCCAATACCCATGTCCGTGTCGCCACGACTCGTCTCACGGAATCCAGGAAATTTCATTTACTTTGAAGTTTTGCGGGATAGAATGGCGACCATTCGTCACAGCTTTGACCCAGAGGAATATCGGGCTCATGAATCTTTTTGAAACACCGTCTTTTGAATCCTTGAGCGAAACAACCTCGGGTTCGTACGAGCCTGATACTCATCCCGTGACTGACCTAGCGCTGCTGCACAAGCTCTTGGAGATCTACGACCAAGGGCAACTGGCCGAAATTCTCAACGACGTAAGCCCGAGTCATTGGTGCCGTGAAACCATCAATCGATGGATCAAGGGAAAGGCCTCGCCGAAGCTCTCTCACATTGAGTTCACTCGTCTGAAGGATCTGCTGCCCAAGCGCTTGAACCACAGACCTTCATTTACCTTTATCGATCTCTTTGCCGGCATTGGCGGTATCAGGAAAGGGTTTGAAGCCATCGGTGGCGAGTGCTTGTTCACATCCGAATGGAATAAGTACGCCGTTAAAACGTACAAGGCGAACCACTACTGCGATCCTGCTCGTCATCGCTTCAATCTCGATATCCGCTCGGTCACGCTTTCAGACAAGCCCGAAATCAGTGACGAGGAAGCCTACAAGAATATTGATCGTGAAATTCCGGATCACGATGTTCTGTTGGCAGGCTTTCCATGCCAGCCGTTTTCGCTTGCAGGTGTTTCCAAGAAGAATTCCTTGGGGCGTAAGCACGGTTTCGAGTGCGAGACCCAAGGCACTCTGTTTTTCGACGTGGCGCGGATAATTGCCGCGAAACGCCCGGCCGCATTCTTGCTCGAAAATGTGAAAAACCTGAAAAGCCATGACAAGGGCAATACGTTCCGGATCATCTGCGAAGCGTTGGATGAACTGGGCTACGAGGTTGCAGATGTCAACGCGCCAAAAGGCTCAGACCCCAAGGTCATTGATGCCAGACACTTTGTGCCGCAGCATCGTGAGCGAATCGTGCTGGTCGGCTTCCGACGCGACTTGAATGTTCACCAAGGATTCACACTGAGCGACATCAGTAAACTCATACCGAAGCAGCGACCTAGCTTTGGTGACTTGCTTGATAAGGAAGTGGACGAAAAATACATCCTTACACCGAAGCTTTGGGATTACCTCTATCGGTATGCGGAGAAGCATCGTGAGAAAGGCAATGGTTTTGGCTTTGGCCTGACTCGTCCAAACGATGTTGCTCGTACACTCTCGGCGAGATATCACAAGGATGGTTCGGAAATCCTGGTTGACCGCGGCTTTGTCGATACCTTGGACTTCAACAGTGAATTGAATCAACTCCATCGCCCTCGTCGACTGACACCCCACGAGTGCTCGCGTCTGATGGGTTTTGACAAGCCGGGAGAAAGCAAGTTTGTGATTCCTGTATCCGATACCCAAGCGTATCGACAGTTTGGTAATTCCGTGGCGGTTCCTGTTTTTGAGGCGGTGGCTCGTTTGATGAAGGACCGCATTTTGGCGGCGAAGGAAAAAACTGCTGACAAGGAACGCCCGCAGTTGGAGTTTGCTCTTCCTGAGTAATCAGTCGCACCGCCTTCGCTCTCGATGATTGATACGCAAAGACCTGGCACCAGCTGCAGGGCTTTGCGACATCACATTATCCCTCCGCTTGAGGCTTCTCTTAGAAAGGTAATTCTGCGAATCTGTCGGAGATACTTTCCTTTCGTCTCCTCAATTGTTCAGCGGCCTTACCCATGACAAGCTTTTCCCAATGGATTGAAGACAAAAATCAAGATGAATGGTGGATATTCATCAAGCGGCTTTCAGCCAACGACACAGGTCTAACGGGGGGCAACGGGGTAGGTATTTATGTTCCCAAAGCTGTTGTAGCGACAGCGCTACCCTCCATTTCGAGCACTTGTTTCAAGAATCCTGATTGCAGTCTGAGGGCACAGGTCTCGTCACATGGTTTTCCGGAACAAACTCTGAGAGGCATTTACTACAATAATTACCATTTCGACGGGGCAGGATCTCGCAACGAACATCGTTTAACGCGATGGAATACTGACGTTAAAAACAGCCCCGCCCAAGATCCCGAAAATACGGGAGCATTAGCGATCTTCGCATTCCATGTGCCACATTTGGATCAGGATTCCGAGTTCCTGGATATCTGGATTTGCAAAGGTATAGATGAAGAGGAGTTTGTCGAGAATAAGATAGGTGAGGTGATTCCTGGAAGTTCGCTTTTTGAAAGAGGGGATAGAGTATTTGCTGGTTTCGCTGCTAGTTCAGATAAAGAGCCTAGCAATGTTGTAATCCCCCCACGATGGGAGGATAGGTTTCCTAGCGGTGAAGAAATCATTGCCTACCTGGCGTCAGTCTTTCGTTTTAATAAGATAACACCTGATGAACTTATTCTAGAAAGACGTGAAAACGAGTACAAACTATTCCGTCAAATTGAAGAGTTACACGTACTGCATCGAGTTCAGAATGGATTCGGTTCTGTTGACGAATTCATGCAGGTTGCAAACTCGGTGAGTAATCGCCGAAAGTCAAGGTCTGGTAGGTCGCTAGAGATACATCTTGAACACCTTTTTCGTCAGTTCGGGCTTAAGGCTTTCAGTACCCAGTGCAAAACTGAAGGTAATAAGCGACCCGATTTTATCTTCCCCTCATGCGCTGACTATCACAACCCAGCGTTTCCGGTTGACAGCTTGCGTATGTTGGCGGTGAAAACAACGTGTAAGGATCGATGGCGTCAGGTTATTAATGAGGCTGATAGAGTGGTCGGAGTTCATCTGTTTACACTTCAGGAGGGCGTTTCTCCCCATCAATTTGAAGAGATGAATGCCGCGAACGTGAGGTTAGTGGTACCTAAACCGCTACATGCAAAGTACCCGGAGGCGATGCGTAGTGCTCTTATGACTTTGAATGATTTCATCGAGGAAACTAAATCCATTTATTGATGTGCTTGGATCTTTCCTGCTTGATAGCGAGCGCAAAGGAAATTTTTGATAGGGGGGCGAATGGTAGATGTCGTAGATAGCACAACGAGATCGCGAATGATGGCTGGGATTCTCGGAAAGAATACTAAGCCTGAAATGGCCATTCGACGTTACCTGCATGCTTGTGGATATAGATATAGACTTCATCGTAAAGACCTCCCAGGTAAACCTGATTTGGTCATGTCGAAGTACAGGCTTGTGATATTTGTTCATGGATGTTTTTGGCATCGGCATAGTAATTGTGTATATGCAACATCTCCCAATAATCGTCCAGATTTTTGGGAGGAGAAGCTAAATGGGAATGTTTTCAGAGACCAAAGACAGGTTTCAGAATTAATATCGAAGGGATGGAGAGTTCTCGTTATTTGGGAGTGTGGCTTAAAACATCAGGTAGCTGAGCTAGGGGGAGTGCTGGAGAGAGTTAACAATTTAGATAAATTTTTTCAGCAGTGGCCAGAAAAACCGCCAAAAGCTAAAGTTTGAAAGTCAAGTTTTTATTGTAGATCATTTGGGCTGCTAGAGGGTTTTAAAGGTGACATCCATGTCTAAGGTATCTAGCTGAGGCGATTTTCTAGCAAGGTATCTGTAGTGAGGGGCGAGTTTAAATTACCATCCAATAGCCTTATTATGTTTGGGGTGAGATTGTCTTTGCCGTCTGCATAACGGCCAATAACATGAAAAAAGTTTCTGGGTATTCGGTAGTAGTTGGCTTTGCTAGCCCCGCTAAATGAGGTTTTTGATGGCGCTTTTTTTAAGTCGCCTTTCATTATGGCGTTTATTTTGTCAGGGGTTAATACTGCGCCAATCACCAAAGTATTTTTTCTTGCATCTTCGTCTACGAATAAGTAGCCAGGGTCTTCTTGGTCGGTCCAACGAGGTTTGACCAAAATAAGATGTAGTGTATTGAGGCCTTGGTCGGCCAAAAGTTTAATAATGTTTGCCTGTCCCTCGTTTATGCCGAAAGATAAGCAGTAGCGATTGTTCGTGTTGTTTATTTTCTCGAAGAACTCATAGTTGTCAATTGGGTACTTGTGTTTTAGCTCGAACTCCCAAAGTTTTCCTTTGTACCGAAAAATTCTATCTAAATCCCAGCCCGATCGGAAGAAGGGTTGAATTATATAGTTTTTAAATACTCGTGGAAGTATTACATCTCTTATGATTCTTTTGTTGTATGCGGGGAGAAGGCGGCCCAATATTGATGATAATTGTCGCTCGTTGTCTTTTGATTCTGCGTTTACTTGCGGAAATTTGATTTCTTTATCGTTGGTTATTTTTCTTTTTTTACATAAATATCGTTGTAGTGGGAGCCATTTGGAACTTCCGGGTTTTTGTGTGTGAAACTTCATGTTCTCTTCTTTGCAGAGAAATGTAGTGCTGGCACAGCCTTGGGAAAGGTTTTTTAGGATGGATATGAAGTCCTCAATATCAGAGTTATCTCTTTTCCATATAAAATTGCAGTATTGTCCGAGCGCGTTGCTGTGGTCGTCGGGTATACCCCTTACTATCAGTGTGACAACATCTAGTAAAACTATTGAATCTTTTAGAAAAGGGCTGGATATAAACTGTTCTGCGACATATTCAATAACCAAGCCCTCCAGTAGTTGGTGTTTTTCTCTAGTTAAAAGTGACTCGTTGGATGTCAAGTTTGCGAGGTCAATCTCTTCAGGAAAATAACCCAGTGGTGTGTACTGTGCGTCGTCAACGTTGATCTGTTGAACTACATATTTATTTTGCATGTGATGCGCTTGACCCTAAAGCATGTGTGTAAAAGTACTAGATATTTTATGCTTGGCTTTTCAATGGCCTGTGCCGTATTTTATTGTTGCTGTGCTTGTTGTTTTGTTAGCTTTTAATAGATTGGTTGCAGTATGGATGCGTTAGGTTGCAGTTTTCAGAGCGACCAGCCCCCCCGTCACGGGCTCTAATTATATGGTCGTAAGATACGGATTTATCTGTATCAAGATACCCTTCACAAATCGGGCATTTAATTGATGATCGAAGGGCTGTTGTTATAAAGGCTTCACTCTTTGCGTCATCGCTGAAGTTTTTTGTAGGGTCGGATCCAGTGCCAACAAAAATCTTTCCATCAAGGCCGGATATCCTAATTATTTCTAATTCGTTGAGGTCATCACTCGTGTTTAGATGGTTGATGAGATCGTCTAAGAAGTCTGCGTATTTGTCTACCCGCTTGGGGCTGATATGTTTTTGAATAATAGTGGCTATCAAGTCTTTATGATTTACGAGTATTTTTTCAAGTTTTGAGCGTGCTTGGGTGAATTTGTTAAAAAAAACTTTGTCGTTGTTTGATAGTTTTCTTCCCACAAGAGTCATAGTGCCCATGAACATTGGGCCGGAATGTCGGCCTGTTGGTCCGTAAAAATATACGGCTGGATGTAGGCCTAAACTACCGTTCTCATTGCCTGTAATTCTCTCGGCTAAGCGGTATGTTTTCGTTAGTACTGAAATAGTGGATAGGCCATCTTCGTCATCATCAGTATCGAAGACGTTTTTAGGCGTTCCTTGTTGGTTTCTTGTGGCGATTAGTGCTATATCGATTAAAGTTTGCAGTGCGGTTCTAACGCCCTTTGGACCTCCAAGAGGAAGGTCCAAAGTCTTTATAGGACTTTTGATTTCTGGGTCAAAAAGAATTGAGTGAAGTCTACCTGAAAGCTCTTCAATTTTTTCAGCATTTATTTTCTCAAAAGAGGACCAATATCTGTGCCCCTTGCCTGCTCTAATTATTGCTCGAGAGGCGATTGAAATAGGTTTTTTTCTGCTCTTTAGTAGTAGCTCTTCGATGCTATCAAGGGGAGTGCCTTTTGTATTTATTTTAAAGAAAGAACTCTCTGCTTTGTCTGCATCACCTTTTACCCATTGGATGGGAAGTCCCCTGGTAATGAGTGCACTGATTTTTTTACGCTCGTTTGGATCTAAATTTTCATCTTGAATTTTAGCGGTGAAATGCTGCCAGCTTCCTATTTTTTTATTTACCAATGAACGTACTTTTGTGGCGTTTTTTTTCTGTTCCGCGGAAATTTGATAACCAAAAAAAGGTTGAGAGGTAGGGCCGTCACCGTAATCGTCATCAATCCACGCTTTTAAAACACTAAGCCGATGCCCGCCATCAATAACAAATAGGTAAGTTGGTGACTGCCATAAAATTACCGATGGAATTAAGTCACCATTTACGAAGCATTCAAGTAAAGAAACAACTTGCTCTGGAGACCAATGGTTTGTCTCCCTTTGGAAGTCTGGTTTACGTAAACTTGGTCCGATTAATCCACCACTTGTAAAATCCCTTAGGGAAATAGTAGAAACGTTTTCGAACGAAGAGGATTCTGCATCAGAGGCAGCGAAGTCTTCTCGTTTTATCAGGGCGTCTAAATTCACAAGGTTAGATCTGAGTGCCATTTAGATAAACTCCATGTAAAGACCAAGCTTCGGCTGATATTTTTCTGACGAGGTGCCGGTCTATCGTGCCTTAACACTCGTCCGTTCAGCTCAAGATAGCCCATGGCCATTAATGCGTCTAGGCTCGGATTCTGGCGAGTAGGAACGTGCCTATGTAAATGGGCAGATGTCGACTTGCTAGGGTTAAAGAATTTGCGCAAGGATGGGGGCAGTAATTCGTTCGTTTTTTGCTTTAATCCTGGTTTTGCTTGTGAGAATTCTTCGCAAAAAAAAGGGCTCCCATCGCTGGCAGCCCGTTCTTAAATGCTTGATGGGATTGAAATTAAATCAATCCCAGCTCAACGCCCCACCAGTCTGATACTCAATAACTCTCGTCTCAAAGAAATTCTTCTCTTTCTTCAAGTCCATAATCTCGCTCATCCACGGGAACGGATTCGTAGTCCCTGGATACTCCTCCTTCAAACCAATCTGCGACAGACGACGGTTAGCGATGAACTTCAGGTAGTCCTCCATCATCGCCGCGTTCATACCCAACACCCCGCGAGGCATGGTGTCACGCGCGTATTCGATCTCCAGCTGCGTACCCTGCAGGATCATCTGGGTCGCTTCTTCTTTCATCTCAGCATCCCACAAATGTGGGTTTTCGATTTTGATCTGGTTGATCACGTCGATGCCGAAGTTCAGGTGCATGGATTCGTCGCGCAGGATGTATTGGAACTGCTCGGCGACGCCGGTCATTTTGTTGCGGCGGCCCATGGAGAGGATCTGGGTGAAGCCGCAGTAGAAGAAGATGCCTTCCAGAACGCAGTAGTAGGCGATCAGGTTGCGCAGCAACTCTTTGTCGGTGTCTGGGGTGCCGGTTTCGAACTTTGGATCGGAGATCGAGCGGGTGTACTTCAGGCCCCAGGCTGCTTTCTTCGCGACCGATGGGATCTCGTGGTACATGTTGAAGATTTCGCCTTCATCCATGGCCAGCGATTCGATGCAGTACTGGTAGGCGTGGGTGTGGATCGCTTCTTCGAAAGCCTGGCGCAGGATGTACTGGCGGCATTCCGGGTTGGTGATCAGGCGGTACACGGCCAGGACCAGGTTGTTGGCAACCAGGGAGTCGGCGGTGGAGAAGAAGCCGAGGTTGCGCATGACGATGCGGCGCTCGTCGTCGGTCAGGCCTTCCGGATTTTTCCAGAGGGCGATGTCAGCGGTCATGTTGACTTCTTGCGGCATCCAGTGGTTTGCGCAACCGTCCAGATACTTCTGCCAGGCCCAGTCGTACTTGAATGGCACGAGTTGGTTGAGGTCGGCGCGGCAGTTGATCATGCGCTTTTCGTCAACGGCGACACGGGCGGAGGCGCCTTCGAGTTCGGCGAGGCCTTCGGCGACGTCGAGGGAGTTCAGTGCAGCCTTGGCGCGGGCCACGGCGGCCGAGTCGTCGGCGGTGACGGCGCGGGCTTCCAGCGCTGCGGCGCCGCCGGCGTTGTCGAGGCGGTCCATGTTGGCTTCGCTTGCGTGGCCGGCGTTGGCGCCTTTCACGGTTGCGATTTCACTGTCTTCTTTATCGAATTCGTCCCAGCTCAGCATGACGTGTCGTCTCCTGCGTGAGGGCTTGTGCCCGTGTGAAACCTGATGGGTTGGTTTTTCACACGGCCAAACAAGCCGCGTTGGATGTCGTTTTTTGCAGCGCTGCACGCAGGCAAATAAACAGAAATTTTGACGGGTTCCGAGAGCCTCTGATGGGCGCAATCAGCGTCGGGCACTGTTGCGGGGCTTCAGAATGGCTTTTGCTCCCTGTAAGGGAATATTGCTGACCCGTATGGGGCGGCATTATAGGGAAATTTTTACCGGCGTGGTGCGGCGAATCGGCTCATGGCGAGGCCGAGGAGGGGGTGGATTTCGGTCCGACCGAGGGATTACAGGGCTTTGCGCGGAATCGACCCGAGCAGATTTTTTTTCGTTAATTTTTTGGCAGGTGGTTTTTTGTTTAAAAAATAGCCAGAAAATCGGGTTTTTCACTATATCTAGTGTTTTGCAAGCCTTTTTCGCGGCTCCAGACACAACTGAGCCCGACCGTAGCCGGGCTGGAATCGACCCTCAATGTAGCGCTGAGCGATCCGATTCGGTGCAGTCTGGTTCAGTTCGTGCAGCCATTGCCCATGATGCTGTAGCGCAGGATGTGGCGTTGGCCTTTGGAGTCGTCGTATTCCATTTTCGCCGGTACTACTTCGCAGACATTTGGTACTTCGCTCATCGATACAACTTTGGCGATGTCCAGATGTGTAGAGTAAGTGTATTCCTCGATGACCGGTTGTTGCTGTGCGACATCAGTCGGGACCTCGTCTGCCATGGCGGTTGCGCACAGACTGCTGAGGGCCAGAACCAATAAAGCTTTCATTTCTAATTCACCTTTTTGAGGTCGAGTGGGGTCACGCAACCTTTTTAGGGTTGCGTGTGGAGCTTGAGTATTTGATGCGTTACTTGGAGAGCTGGATTAACGGCCTTCGTGGGGGCTGTAACGTTGTTAATCGCGGTTGCCTTGTTGGCGAGGTGAATTTTAGGGCGGTGGGATGCAGGTAAACAGGGGCGGTTTTGATAAACACTTTTGATAGATTTGGTAACAATCGATTGAGGTCTTGGTGTCTGGCCGGATGGGGTTTGCCTGAAGGACTGCGTTGACTGCATCGCTGGCAAGCCAGCTCCCACATGGAATGCGGACATTTTGTAGGGGCTTGTTACTACCATCGTCGAATGGTTCTATGGCCCCCGCCCCGTTACAACAGGGTCATACAAAAACAACTATTACACCGAGGTAGGAAAGATGAGTGCGGCTTCTCTGTATCCCGTTCGTCCCGAGGTTCTGGCAAACACGCTGACTGACGAGGCGACCTACAAAGCCATGTACCAGCAGTCGGTCGTCAACCCTGACGGCTTCTGGCGCGAGCAAGCCAAGCGTCTGGACTGGATCAAGCCCTTCACCACGGTGAAACAGACCTCGTTCGACGATCACCATGTCGACATCAAGTGGTTTGCCGACGGCACCCTGAACGTTTCCTACAACTGCCTCGACCGCCATTTGGCCGAGCGCGGCGACCAAGTCGCGATCATCTGGGAAGGCGACGATCCTTCCGAAAGCCGCAACATCACCTACCGAGAACTGCATGAGCAAGTGTGCAAACTGGCCAACGCCCTGCGTGGTCAGGACGTGCACCGTGGCGATGTGGTGACCATTTACATGCCGATGATTCCCGAAGCCGTGGTCGCCATGCTGGCCTGCACCCGGATCGGTGCGATTCACTCGGTGGTGTTCGGCGGTTTCTCGCCGGAAGCCTTGGCCGGTCGCATCATCGATTGCCGTTCGAAAGTGGTGATCACCGCTGACGAGGGTATTCGCGCCGGCAAGAAGATTTCCCTCAAGGCCAACGTCGACGACGCGCTGACCAACCCGGAAACCAGCAGCATCCAGAAAGTCATCGTGTGCAAGCGCACCGGTGGCGACATCAAGTGGAACCAGCATCGCGACATCTGGTACGAAGACCTGATGAAAGTGGCGGGCACCGTTTGCGCGCCGAAAGAGATGGGCGCTGAAGAGGCACTGTTCATCCTTTATACCTCCGGCTCCACCGGCAAGCCGAAGGGCGTGCAGCACACCACTGGCGGTTATCTGCTCTATGCGGCAATGACCCACGAGCGCGTGTTCGACTACCGTCCGGGCGAAATCTACTGGTGCACCGCCGACGTCGGCTGGGTTACCGGCCACAGTTACATCGTCTACGGCCCGCTGGCCAACGGCGCGACCACCGTGCTGTTCGAGGGTGTGCCGAACTACCCGGATATCACCCGGGTGGCGAAGATCATCGACAAGCACAAGGTCAACATCCTCTACACCGCGCCGACCGCGATCCGCGCGATGATGGCCTCGGGTCAGGCCGCCGTGGAAGGCGCCGATGGCAGCAGCCTGCGTCTGCTCGGGTCGGTCGGTGAGCCGATCAACCCGGAAGCCTGGGACTGGTACTACAAGAATGTCGGCAAGTCGCGTTGCCCGATCGTCGATACCTGGTGGCAGACCGAAACCGGCGGCAACATGATGAGCCCGCTGCCGGGTGCCCATGCGCTGAAGCCGGGTTCGGCGGCGCGTCCGTTCTTCGGTGTGGTGCCGGCGCTGGTCGACAACCTCGGCAACATCATCGAGGGCGAGGCTGAAGGCAATCTGGTGATTCTCGATTCGTGGCCAGGCCAGGCGCGTACGCTGTACGGCGATCATGATCGTTTCGTCGATACCTACTTCAAGACCTTCCGTGGCATGTACTTCACCGGTGACGGCGCGCGTCGCGATGCCGACGGTTACTACTGGATCACCGGGCGTGTGGACGACGTGCTCAACGTTTCCGGCCACCGCATGGGTACCGCCGAGATCGAAAGCGCGATGGTCGCGCATCCGAAGGTTGCCGAAGCTGCGGTGGTGGGTGTGCCGCATGACATCAAGGGGCAGGGCATCTATGTCTATGTGACCTTGAAGAACGGCGAGGAGCCGACCGAGCAATTGCGCCTGGAGCTGAAGAACTGGGTGCGCAAGGAGATCGGCCCGATTGCTTCGCCGGACGTGATCCAGTGGGCGCCGGGGCTGCCGAAGACCCGTTCGGGCAAGATCATGCGCCGCATCCTGCGCAAGATCGCCACGGCGGAATACGACGGCTTGGGCGATATCTCGACCCTGGCGGATCCGGGTGTGGTGCAGCATTTGATTGATACGCACAAGACCATGAATGTTGCTTAAGCGTTAGAAGCATAGGAGCCCTGTCCGGTGATGCCGGGCGGGGCTTTTTTATGGCTGTGAGGTTTGTGGTAGCTGGGAGGGCCTCTTCGCGAGCAGGCTCGCTCCCACAAGGAAGCGGGCGCATTTCAAATGTGGGAGCGAGCCTGCTCGCGAAGGCGATCTGTCAGACACCGCAGTAGTCAGCTGTAGGAAACCGCAACACCCCAACCAATAATTATCGATCTCCCCCGTCAGACCTTTCCCGCTGTTACCCGCCACAACCCAATGTGTAACCGCCCGCGCCAAACCGGGGCGAAGGGAAACGCGGTGCGCCGTTTTAGAGCCTCCAAAGCCCTGCTGAAAAATAAGACATAACGCTGCGCTTGCCGGATTAGAAGGGTTTACGAATAATAGGCCCGCAACTTGCAATATGTATCGGTTCACTGTCTTTCGCTCTTGCATGAAATTGCAGGGCTGTCAATGAGCTCAAACCGCTTTCTCGGTGCATCTGTAATTAGTTGTCGCATTGAAGAAATATCGGCTTCGGGCCTGTCGTTAGAATGCCGATCACTCGCTCATCGTGGCTGACGTTGAAATCGCCTGCGGTTCCAATGGGAAATTTCCGCCGATGCGCAACCGATTTCCGATTCACCCATTCGCATATTGGGCTGTCGCTCACTCTGCCGTTTTTGCCCTTTACCGATGGAGTCCCAAGATGAAGAAACTTGTGCTGCTTGGCGCCCTGGCACTGTCCGTGCTGTCGATGAATGCCTTCGCTGACGAAAAACCGCTGAAGATCGGTATCGAAGCGGCTTACCCTCCGTTCGCTTCGAAAGCACCGGACGGCAGCATCGTCGGTTTCGACTACGACATCGGCAACGCGCTGTGCGAAGAGATGAAGGTCAAGTGCGTGTGGGTCGAGCAAGAGTTCGACGGTCTGATCCCGGCTCTCAAAGTGCGCAAGATCGACGCGATCCTGTCGTCGATGTCGATCACCGAAGATCGCAAGAAGTCGGTCGACTTCACCAACAAGTACTACAACACCCCGGCGCGTCTGGTCATGAAGGCCGGCACTCAGGTCAGCGAAGGTCTGGCTGAACTGAAGGGCAAGAACATCGGCGTACAGCGTGGCTCGATCCACGAGCGTTTCGCCCGCGAAGTTCTCGCTCCACTGGGCGCCGAGATCAAGCCGTACGGCTCGCAGAACGAAATCTACCTCGACGTGGCTGCCGGTCGCCTCGACGGTACCGTGGCTGACGCTACCCTGCTGGACGACGGCTTCCTGAAAACCGACGCCGGCAAAGGCTTCGCGTTCGTCGGCCCGGCCTTCACCGACGTCAAATACTTCGGCGACGGCGTAGGTATCGCGGTGCGCAAGGGCGACGCCCTGAAAGACAAGATCAACACTGCCATCGCGGCCATCCGCGAGAACGGCAAATACAAGGCAATCCAGGACAAGTACTTCGCCTTCGATATCTACGGCAAGTAACACGTCTCTGCGACAAGTCCGAAATGGCGCAAGCAACAGAATCTCTGCGGTTTGCGCCATTTTTTCATCCCAACTTTCGAGGACCTGAATCATGTTGAAAGGCTACGGGGCTGTCATCCTCGATGGCGCATGGCTGACGCTTCAGCTCGCCTTGTCGTCCATGGCTCTGGCCATCGTTCTCGGGCTGATCGGTGTCGCGTTGCGCCTGTCGCCGGTGCGCTGGCTGGCGTGGCTGGGCGATCTGTATTCGACGGTGATCCGCGGCATTCCCGACCTGGTACTGATCCTGCTGATCTTCTACGGCGGTCAGGACTTGCTGAATCGCGTTGCGCCGATGCTCGGCTATGACGACTACATCGACCTGAACCCGCTGGCCGCCGGTATCGGCACCCTCGGTTTCATCTTCGGTGCGTACCTCTCGGAAACCTTCCGTGGCGCGTTCATGGCGATCCCCAAGGGCCAGGCCGAAGCGGGCATGGCGTACGGCATGAGCAGTTTTCAGGTGTTCTTCCGGGTGATGGTGCCGCAGATGATTCGTCTGGCGATTCCCGGCTTCACCAACAACTGGCTGGTACTGACCAAGGCCACCGCGCTGATCTCCGTGGTCGGTCTGCAAGACATGATGTTCAAGGCCAAGCAGGCGGCGGATGCCACGCGTGAGCCTTTCACCTTCTTCCTCGCAGTGGCGGCAATGTACCTGGTGATCACCAGTGTTTCGTTGCTGGCATTGCGTCACCTTGAGAAGCGCTACTCGGTAGGCGTAAGGGCGGCTGATCTATGATCTTCGACTACAACGTCATCTGGGAGGCACTGCCGCTGTACTTCAGCGGCCTGCTGACCACCCTCAAACTGCTCGCGCTGTCGCTGTTCTTCGGTTTGCTCGCGGCGTTGCCGCTGGGGCTGATGCGCGTCTCGAAAAACCCGTTCGTCAATGGCGCCGCGTGGCTGTACACCTACGTGATTCGCGGCACGCCGATGCTGGTGCAGCTGTTCCTGATCTACTACGGTCTGGCCCAGTTCGAAGCGGTGCGCGAAAGCTTCCTGTGGCCGTGGCTGTCCAGCGCAACGTTCTGTGCCTGTCTGGCTTTTGCGGTCAACACCAGCGCCTACACCGCGGAAATCATCGCCGGCAGCCTCAAGGCCACGCCGAACGGTGAGATCGAAGCGGCCAAGGCCATGGGCATGTCGCGCTTCAAACTGTACAAGCGCATCCTGCTGCCGTCGGCCCTGCGCCGGGCGCTGCCGCAGTACAGCAACGAAGTGATCATGATGCTGCAGACCACCAGTCTGGCGTCGATCGTGACCCTGATCGACATCACTGGCGCGGCACGTACCGTCAACGCGCAGTTCTACCTGCCGTTCGAGGCGTACATCACTGCCGGCGTGTTCTACCTGTGCCTGACCTTCATTCTGGTCAAGCTGTTCAAACTGGCCGAGCGTCGCTGGTTGAGCTACCTCGCGCCACGGAAGCACTGATATGCAACGCATCGACCACCTATTGCCGTGGAGCCACCTGGGCAGCGAGCGCAAGGTTTCGGTTTTCCGTTTTGGTAGCGGCGAGCGCAAGGCCTACATCCAGGCCAGCCTGCACGCCGATGAACTGCCGGGCATGCGCACTGCCTGGGAGCTGAAAAAGCGCCTCGGCGAACTCGAAGCCCAAGGCTTGCTCAACGGCGTGATCGAGCTGGTGCCGGTGGCCAATCCGATCGGCCTCGGGCAATTGCTGCAAGGCAATTTCCAGGGCCGTTTCGAGGCGGGCAGCGGCAAGAATTTCAATCGTGATTTCGTCGAGCTCAGCGCGCCGGTCGCGGCGGCGCTGGGCGAAAAACTCGGTGATGATCCCCATGCCAACGTGCGCCTGATCCGTCAGGCAATGGCCGACCACCTGGCCGGATTGCCTGAAGCGAGCAGCCAGTTGCAAGGCATGCAACGTGTGCTGCTCAGCCACGCCTGCACCGCCGATGTGGTGCTGGACCTGCACTGCGATGCCGAAGCCGCGCTGCACATGTATGCGCTGCCGCAGCACTGGCCGCAGTGGCGTTCGCTGTCGGCACACCTGAACGTCAAGGTAGGTTTGCTCGCGGAAGATTCCGGCGGCAGCTCCTTCGATGAAGCCTGCTCGTTGCCATGGCTGCGCCTGTCGCGGCAGTTCCCCGAGGCGCAGATTCCGCTGGCGTGTCTGGCGACGACGATCGAGCTGGGCGGGCAGGCCGACACCGGCCGCGTCGAAGCCGAGGCTTATGCTGAAGGCATTCTGGCGTTCCTTGCCGAGCAAGGTCTGATCACCGGCGAGTGGCCGGACCCGGCCTTCGAACCGTGCGAAGGCATGCCGTTCGAAGGCACCGAATTGTTGTTCGCACCGCACCCCGGTGTGGTGAGTTTTTCCCGCAGGCCTGGCGAATGGGTCGAGGCGGGCGATGAGATTTTTCAAGTGATCGACCCTGTGTCCGATCGGGTCAGCACGGTATGTGCTGGTACGTCCGGGGTGCTGTTTGCCATTGAACGGCTGCGCTATGCCCAACCCGGTTTCTGGCTGGCCAAGGTGGCGGGGCGCGAAGCGCTGCGTCACGGGCGCTTGCTCAACGACTGACTGACTGTTTTTGTGAGAACCGACCGCATGTACAAACTTGAAGTCCAAGACCTGCATAAACGCTATGGCAGTCACGAAGTGCTCAAGGGCGTGTCCCTGAAAGCCGCCGCCGGCGATGTGATCAGCATCATCGGCTCCAGTGGCTCCGGCAAAAGTACTTTCCTGCGTTGCATCAACCTGCTCGAGCAGCCGCACGCCGGCAAGATCCTGCTCAACAACGAAGAGCTGAAACTGGTGGCGAACAAGGATGGCGCGCTGAAAGCCGCTGATCCAAAACAGCTGCAACGCATGCGTTCGCGCCTGTCGATGGTGTTCCAGCATTTCAATCTGTGGTCGCACATGACCGCGATTGAAAACATCATGGAAGCGCCGGTGCACGTGCTCGGCGTACCCAAGTACGAAGCGCGCGAAAAAGCCGAGTACTACCTGAACAAGGTTGGCGTGGCCCATCGCAAAGACGCGTTCCCGGGGCACATGTCCGGCGGCGAACAGCAGCGCGTGGCGATCGCCCGTGCGCTGGCGATGGAACCGGAAGTGATGCTGTTCGACGAGCCGACTTCGGCCCTTGACCCGGAACTGGTCGGCGACGTGCTGAAAGTCATGCAGGCGCTGGCGCAGGAAGGCCGCACCATGGTCGTGGTGACCCACGAAATGGGCTTCGCCCGTGAAGTGTCGAACCAGCTGGTGTTCCTGCACAAAGGCGTCGTCGAAGAAAGCGGCAACCCGCGCGAAGTGCTGGTCAACCCGCAGTCGGAGCGCTTGCAGCAGTTCCTGTCGGGCAGCCTGAAATAAATCAGGGCTGCCGTTGTGCACCAGATTAGGTCATGCTTCGCGATCTTCTGGCTGGCTCAGATCCCTGTGGGAGCGAGCCTGCTCGCGAAAGCGGTACAACAGCCAGCAATTATGTTGACTGGTACACCGCCTTCGCGAGCAGGCTCGCTCCCACATTCTGATCTTCACCGGTTTCAGGATTTGTGTTCATTTCCGGGCTAGCATTGGCCCATGCCTTCATCACCGTTGTTCGTTTCGGATTGCCCGCCCATGACTGCCCATCGAATTGGTTTCCTGATTTGGCCCAGCACTAAAGCGTTGACGCTGGCGCTGGCGGAGGAGGCCTTGCGTGTTGCGCAGCGGGTGCACCCGGACGTGGTTTACGAACTGTCGTTCTTGCAGGCCGAGCCGCAGAGCGAAGGTGCCTGGCAATTGCCCGGCGAGCCGTGGGCCGGCAAGCTCGAGAATTTCCAGAAACTGTTCCTGCTCGCTGACGAGCCACCGACCACGCTCGCGCCGGCGCTGAGCAGTGCGCTCAAGCAACTGGTGCGTGCCGGTTGCGTGATCGGTGGTCTGTCGGCCGGTGTCTATCCGCTGGCCCAGCTCGGTTTGCTCGACGGTTATCGCGCCGCCGTGCACTGGCGCTGGCAGGACGATTTCGCTGAGCGCTTCCCGAAAGTCATCGCCACCAGTCATCTGTTCGACTGGGATCGCGATCGTCTGACCGCTTGCGGTGGCATGTCGGTGCTCGACCTGTTGCTGGCGGTGCTGGCCCGCGATCACGGTGCGGAACTGGCCGGTGCGGTGTCGGAAGAACTTGTCGTTGAGCGCATCCGCGAGGGCGGTGAGCGTCAGCGCATCCCGTTGCAGAATCGCCTCGGCTCCAGCCATCCGAAGCTCACCCAAGCGGTGTTGCTAATGGAAGCCAACATCGAAGAGCCGCTGACCACCGACGAAATCGCCCAGCATGTGTGCGTGTCCCGTCGGCAGCTGGAACGGATCTTCAAGCAATACCTCAACCGCGTGCCGAGCCAGTACTACCTTGAATTGCGCCTGAACAAGGCCCGGCAGATGTTGATGCAGACCAGCAAGTCGATCATCCAGATCGGCCTCTCGTGCGGCTTCTCCTCGGGGCCGCATTTCTCCAGCGCCTATCGCAATTTCTTCGGTGCCACGCCGCGCGAAGATCGCAACCAGCGGCGCAGCAGCAGCCCGTTCGAATTGTCGTCAGTGCCGCCGGAGCGTGGCTGAGCGCGGATCGACCCTCAATCGGTTTCCATGCCGCCGGAGAAGTCATGGAAATCCTCAATCGTCTGATACGCGGTGTCGTTGCTCGACTGCTGCTCCAGCAGGCGCAATTGATACGCCGCCTCATACCGCTGCAGGCGCTGCAAACTTTCGGCAGTCAGCGGGTTGTCGCTGAAGTCGTATTCGGTCAGCACGTCGCCGGGCTGTAAAGGAAACTCGCCCGGCAACTCGGTGATCGCGTTCCCGGACAAGTCGGCGTACATCAATCGAGGCAGTTCGAGCAGGCTGTCAGGCACCTTGCTCAAGGCACAGTTGCCCAGACGCACATCGGTCATCTGCGGGAAATGACTCAGATCCGGAGCGATGTTGAGCGGATTGTCGCTCAGGTCCACCGAACTCAGGTTTCTCAGCGTTGCGAATGCTTCTGCGGTCTGCGCAGTCAACGTGATCTCACAGCCCGGCAGATACAGGCTGCGCAGCCTTTCCATGGCGAAAATCGGGGCGGGAATCTCGCCCAGCGGATAATTGCGGATGTCGATGCCTTTGAGCTTCGGGAACAGCTCCAGCAGACGATCGATCCGAGGCGCAGCGGACGCTGTGGTGGTCAGTTTCAGTTGTTCGATGTGGTCGAAACGCGCGGTCAGCGGCGGCAGCTCACCGGTAAACGACAACTCGCAGCTGACCCTTGGCCCTGTCAGGAACGAGGGCGCACGGCGCAGGTCGTCTTCGAGGTTTTGCCTGAAGTGCTGGCGGTTGAGTCTTTCCCTGGCTGCCGCTTCGGTCGCAAGCGGCATCTGCGTGTCAGTATCGTTGGGAGTCTCGTTGGCCCAGCTATCCAGGCGTTCGAGCAGGCTGGTGAGCTCGGATTTGCGGCGCATCAGCTCAACACGTCCATCGGCCAGCGTGCCCGCAAGCTTGTAGACCAGATCGTTGGCATCGAAGCCGAACAGCGATGGATAAAAGCTTTGCGCCAGATCGATGTCTTGCTGTTGAACCCAGACACCGAAGTTGTCAGCCTTGGCCTGGAATGCGGCCTTGATCCGTTCTCTGGAAGCAACCGACAACGGGTTGCCGCCCAGTTCAATGCCGCGATCGGAATACTGCGTCAGTTGCGCCGGCAATTCGCTGATGTTGTTGTCGCTCAGCAACGCGACTTCCAGGTGCGGCAGCTGTTCCAGCCCGGCGGGAACACTATCGATGCCGGTGTTGATCAGGTCGATGAACGTCAGGTTCTGCAGGGTCGATAGATCGGGCGTCACCTGCAGAGGGTTGCTATACAAGTCCAGAGATTTCAATCGGGTCATCGTGGACAGGATCGCTTGTCCGGCAGGATCCAGAGTGATCTGGCACTTGCTCAGCATCAATCTCTCAAGCAACGGCAGGCTTGGCAACGATTGGGGTATCCGGCCCAAGGCGAAATCCTGCAGTTCCAGTCCGCGCAGGCCACTGAAGCTTCGGAAAAACCATCGGGAATGTTCAACCCCGGATTGCCCTGAAGGTTGAGATGCGTGATGTGGCTGAAGTCAGCGGTCAGTTCCGGCAATTCGCCGGTGAATGTCGCATCGGCTTCGAAAGTATTGAACCGCAGGGCTGAGTTTTCGTTTTGCCGGCCGCGCCAGAGTTTCTCAAGGTCGCTGCTGAATCTTTGTCTGGCGGCAAGTTCTGCAAATCTTTCCGGCGCAGTCCAGGGCAGCTCTGTCGAAGGGTTGTTGACCGGCAGGCGCGCGCTCCATGTGTTGAGATCACTGGTCATGCGGGCGATTTCCGCCTCCCATCTGATCAGTTGCGCCGTGCCGGTCTGTAATGTCCCGGGCAGGCGATAAATCATGTTGATCGCAGCGTTTTCGCCCAGTCGCGGGAACAGTCTCTGCGCCATGGCAATGTCAGCCGATGGCGGCTTGATCCGGAAGTTGCGCCCTTGTGCGGCGTAGTAGCGCTTGACGCGCTCGCGGGCATTCATGGACAGAGGATTGTCGTTCAGATAGACGCTGTCGGCCCGCTCGGGATGCAAACTGAAGACCGCGTCGGGCAGCACGGTTATCTGATTGTTATTGAGATGGAGCTCTCGCAGCAGCGGATGCTCGGCGATGCCCTTCGGCACGCTCGTCAGTTCGCTATGGCCGAGTGAGAAGTTCGTCACCTTGGGCAGGATTGTCAGGTCTGGCGCGTTTGTCAGTGGGTTATGGCTCAGATCGAGCAACCGCAACTCGGGCAGCGCGCCAAGTACCTGCTGCCCGGCAGGGGTAAGCGTCAGCGCGCAGTCATTGAGTTTGAGCTCTTTGAGATAGTGCAGACGGCTGACGAATGAAGGGATGTCATAGAGTGTGAAAGCTTTCAGTTCCAGCATCTGAAGATTCGGGAACAAGGCAGCGAACGGCTCCAGTCCCGCGATCGTCACGTTGCCCGCCAGCTTGAGGCTGGTAACGTGATCGAAGTTGACCGTCAGGCGCGGCATTTCGCCGAGGAACTTCAGGTCTGCCGCAAAATAACCAGCGCGCTTGCCGGTACCCATCGATCTTTCGCCCCAGAAATCCTTTATCAATTGCTTGAAGTCCGAGCGTGCGGATCGTTGCGCCAAACGCTCGCTTGCGCTCAAGGCCTGACCGGTAACCGGGTGCGCAGACGGCGTTGCCAAGGCCCAGCGGGTCAGGTCGTCGCGCATCTGTTGCTGTTCTGCTTGCCAGCGAAGCAGCTGTTGGCGACCGTCGGCCAGGTCGCCGGGCAAGTCGTAAATCATCTCGCTGGCCTCTTGCTTGTTCAAACCGGGAAACAACTGCCGGGCGAGGCTCACGTCCGGCTCGGCCGCCAATACGTCGAAGTCGTTGCGACGGAGGCGGTAGTAGTTTTTGATCTGGTCGCGGGTGGCGGCCGATAGCGGGTTGTCGGCAAGGTCAATGCCGTCACTGCGCTCGGCGGGGAGGTCGAACAGCGCCTCGGGCAGTTGCGTGATGCGGTTGCCTGCGAGCACTGCGGTTCGCAACCCCGGATGGCTGGCCAGTCCTTCGGGAACGACGGTCAGCCCGCAGTTGGACAGATCGAGATAGATCAATTCGGGCAACAAATTCAGGTCGGGGAACGTACCCAACGGATTGTCGCTCAGGTCCAGTGAGTCGAGGCTGCCAAGTGACAGCAGCGCAGCCTGATTTTCCGGGGTCATGACCACGCCACAATTTTTCAGCTCCAGATCGCTCAGTTGAGGCAGTTTTGCTTCGCCCAGCGCAAGCGGTCCCAGTTCGAAACCGCTCATTTTCAGCTTGGCAAGGTTGGGGAAGCACTCCACGAAGCGCAGGGCAGCGGTGCTATTGGCGGTGCCGGTGAGGTTCAGCTGCGTCGCGCGCTCGAGACCGGCGCTGAGTATCGGCATATCCCCACTGAACGTCGCCGTTGCCCTGAGTTCTTCAAGGCGCGGGTACAGGGGCGGGCTGCGCCAGAATTGCTCGATCTGTTGCGCAAAGGATCGCCGGGCCTCCAGTTCGCGGGTTTGCGCCTCGAGGGGAAGACGTTCCCCCGACTCAGAGGCGGTCACGGTGGCCTGGTTGATCCATTGACTGAGTTCGAGATTCAGCACGCCGAGTTCATTTTCCCAGCGGGACAACTGTGCGCCGCACTCCGCCAATGGCCCGGGCAATCGGTACAACACCTGTGTTGCGCCTTCCGTGTCGAGGGATGGAAACAAGGCGATGGTGCGTTGCAGATCTTCCTGCACGGGCCGGACGCCGAAGTGCCTTCCGGTGTGCTCGTAGAACACTTTTACCCGCTCGCGAGAAGCCGCCGTCAACGGGTTATCGGCGAAGGTATAACCATCGCTGAGGGAGCTTGCCAGGTTGAAAAAACTGTCCGGTATCCGCGTGATGCGGTTGCGATCGAATTGCGCCGAAATCAGGCGCGGATGATCCAGCAGATCGTCGGGCACCGTGTGAATGCCGGTATCCGACAGGTTCACGTAGCGCAATGAAGGCAGTGTGTGCAGGTCCGGAGGCAGGCCCAGCGCATTGCCTTGCAGATCGAGCAGGGTGAGCTGCGGCATGGCCGCGAGCACTGACTCTGTGACCGTCGTCAGACTGATCCGACAATTGCGTAAGCGCAATTCGCGCAGCGAGCGCATCGAAGTCAGTGCTTGCGGCAGGCTCGACAGATTGAGATTGCGCGCATCGATATTCTGCAACTGGCTGAAGGACTGCAGAAAGCTGTCGACGGAGGTGGTCATCGGGCTGCCATCAATGGCGAGCGAGGTGATATGACTGAAGTCTGCTGACAACACGGGCAAGTCGCCCATCATCGCAGGTGTAAGGCGCAAGGCGTATCCGGCGGCAAAGCCCTGGTGGTTGATACCCGTGACGTGCTCCCGTCTCCAGGCTTTGAGCAATTGCTCCCGTAGCAGCCTGCGATTCTGGATTTCGGCGCGCTTCTCCAGCGAGGTGAGCGCCGTGCCGGTTTCCGGGTGCACGGCGGGCGGATTGTTGGCCCAGACATGCAGTTCGTTCTGCAATTGCAGGTAGTCATTTTGCAAACGAAGCATTTCGGCGCGCGGGCCTGCGGGACTGCTTCGCATGCTTTCGGCGAGGAAGCGCACTTCATGGTTCGACATGCGTGGATAGAGCACCCGGATGTCTTCTTCGAGGGTGTGCGGCTGGTAAGCGGGGCGTGGCGGACGCGGAGCATGGGCGTAACCATCGGTGCCCAGCAGGCGCAGGGTGTCGACAGCCGGCGCTCGGGACTGCGTATCGGCAATCACCTGACGCCACTCGTGGCGCTCGAGCGTGCGTTCACGAATGGCCGCCTTCAGCGCCAGACCCTGGCCGATCCGCATGTCCAGGCTCTGGCGCTCGCTGTCGGGCAATGCGTACAACAGGCTGGAATAGAAATCAGCGAACGAATGCAGCTGCTGCCCACGATCGTCATAAGGTTGGTATTGGCCATCGTCGCGGCGAACCAGCACCTTGTATTCGGGCGCATCGTCACGGCCGATCGTGTCCAGTAACCGGCCCTCGTAGCGCCCGTCACGGATTTCGATGCGTACATCGCCGCTCCAGCCCGGCAACAATTTGAGGCTGTGCAGCGCCAGAGAGTCAGAGTCGGAATTGCTCACCGAGGCCAGCTCAAGGCCTTCATACGCGCGGGTAACGCGCACCTCGTCACTGGCCATCTGCATGAGTGCCTGCTGGCGCGGGGGGCAATCGTCCTTCGCTGATCTGCAACAGTTCGCTGCCGGTCGCGGTATCGAGCAGTTCGCGGGTAATGCTGGCCGGCAATTGCGGAGGGTGAATCTTGAGTCGAGCGGCCAGCGGGTCGTCGAGGTGCTGGAGGGCTTGATAGCGCGACTCGAACAGCGCGCTGGTGTTGCGTCTGGCGAGGTCGGCCACTTGTTTGCGCAGGTTGTGGCTGCGGACCTCGATGGACGGCGTCGGTCCCGCGAAGGGCTCGTCCAGCAAGGTTTTGATCTGCGTCTCGTCGAGGGCTTGGAGCAGGGTTTTGAGCACGTCGCCACCGGCCAGCGTGTCGTGGCGTAGTTCGATTACCGGCAGGCTTGTGTCGGCAGACGATTGCCACAGTTGCTCGCCTTGGCGATCAAGCAGACGCAGGCATTTGTCGCCTGGCCAGCGGCCGTATTCGCTGAGCACCTGCAACTGCATGACCGGGTCGGCGCGCAAGAAAACTTCAGCGTCAGCGCTGTCGAGCTGGTCGATGAAGCGTTGCAACTGCTGATCAATCTTGAAGCGCTGGATGCTGTCGGCCAGCAGAGGCGGGACCTTTTCCTGCTCGACATGCATTTTGCGCAATGCGTCTTCGCTGGTTCCGCTGATCTGCAGCACGGTTTCGCGCTCGCTCGCGGACAAGCTCTCGACCGCAGGGCCGATACGGCGCAGCGCGGTTGCACCATCCCACTCCAGCGGTTGCTCGAGTTCAGTGTGCCAGGCGCCTTCGCCGTTGTGGCGCAGCACCGGTTGGTATGCGTCGGGGCGACTCGGATGTTCGATGCGGTACTGCCCCGGCACCTGACTTTCCGTGACCGCAAAGTGCGCGTCCTCCAAGGGCAGCAGAAGCTTGTCCTCATGCGCATGCAAACCCAGGGCATCGGGTTGCGAATCGGCACTCGGGCGCTGCGGATGTTTGTAGCGTTCGAGATCCGGTTGCCAGTAGCGGATGTCACCATTGGCCAGTTGTACCGGTTTGAAGCGGTCGATGAACGCCAACATTTCCTTGGGCAATACTTTGCGAAACTCGGCCGCGCCAATCGCACCGCCGACGGCGAACATGCCCAGCTGGATCATCGATTCCACGGTGCCCATCAAGTGTTCGACCGCTTCGGTCGTGCGTCCCTGCGCCCACTCAAGAATGCCTTCGAATACTTCATCGAGCATCTGATAGGCCATGTACGCCATCATCGCTTCACCGAGCACCGGCACGAAGGGCGCGACGATCATCGCGGCGGTCTGGGCGATGGAAGAGAGGATGTTGACCAGCGAATCCCAGAACGCCCAGCGCGCCCTTTGATCAACCAGGGCAGTCGGTACGGCAATGGTTCGGGCGTCATTGAAAATCTTGTTCAGTTTTGCCTGGTACAGGTGTTGCCACACATCGTCGTAAAACGGCGTCAGCGCAGGCTGCAGATCGGGCCGCTCCACTGCGGCTTCGCGCCACGCCGGCCGAGGGTCGCCGGGTTCGTGCGGGTGCCAGCGGATTTCACTCAGCCGGCTGTTGAGGGTGCTGAAGAAGAAGCCGCGCTGGTCGTGATTGACGAAGCGGCTGAAGAACTGCTGATAGTCCCTGGAGCGCAACTGGCGCGTCAGTTCCACGACCATTTCCAATGGCGAGGCGTACTCCTTGAACGGATGTTCGGGGTCATCCGGGACGTAGGCGACGACGCGCGCTGCATTGCGTGTCATGTACAGGTCCGGGGCGAATACCACGATGCCGGTGAGCGGTGCGCAAAGCATCGTCATGTCATGACACAGCAGCGGGGCGCCGTACACATGCAGGCCTTTCACACCGTCGAGCATGGCTTCGATCAGGCGTACCGCGTTTTCCGACACGTCGCGGTTCATCCGCGCCCATTGCAGGGCCGATTTCATCGCGGCCTTCTGGCTGGCGTCGATCTTGCCGCGCAAGACCGACGCGACCATCGGATCGGAGTAGCCCAGATTGTCTTCCAGACTGGCTTTGTATTTCGCGCCGATATCCAGTCGACGGCACAGTTTTGTGAAAGAGGAAATGCTCAGTTTCGCCTTGATCTCGGGCAGGGTTTCAAACTGTCCTGTAGCCGAAGGTGCGCTAGTGAATGTCGACTCGGCTTCGAAGGCGTCGTCTTCGGTTTCCTTGTCTTCGAAGTTATGCAACGCCGCCTCAAGCAGTGACACGGACCAGGCGCGGGCGCCGGTGCGGATCGGAAACCATGGGGTGGTGGCAGGAATGTACAGGTGCACGTAGGTGTTTCTTACATCCAGTTCCAGATCGAAGCAGCTTTTCAGTTCGGCCTTGAGCAGGGGCTCGGCGAAGGCCGCAGCGTCCTGTAAGTGCTCAAGGCTCTTGTCGACCCGGCTCTGCGCGGTGATATGCGCCGCCCCAAGGCTTTTCATCAACGCGTGCTGTTCGGCTGGCGCGACCTTGAGCGCGGCCGGCTGTTGCGGGACGCTGTTCTTCAGCGCTTCGCGCCGCGTGGCTGAGGTGTCGCCCAGCCAGGCCGGAATCGCGTTTTTCAGTGGTTGGTAATGCTCGTCCGCATGTTGCGCGTCATGTGCGGCATCCGGGGTTGCCGATGGGGGTGCTTCAGACAAATGCATGGCCATTCCTTGGCGTTGGGAAGAACCCTCAGCAAATCAGCGGCAAGCGACCACCGTGCGGTAGATATTTATGTCTCTGCCGTGGGGGCTGACTTGGTATCCTGCGCGGCCTGCCGCAAATCGGCCGCGCCCGGTAAACTGCGCCTTTGCGACGCTATATGTCGCATTGCCGTAAACCCGGGAAAATCCGGGGTTTGCGCTATAAGAAGTTGTCGCTTGGCGACAAGGCCGGGCACCCAACTGTCCTTACAATCCCCTCATCGCTCGCCAGTTCCAGGCGGGTGTTCCTCTTCAGGAGACTCCGATGTCCGTTGAGCACGCTGCGGTACAACGCGCCGATTTCGACCAGGTAATGGTTCCCAACTACGCGCCTGCCGCTTTCATTCCGGTGCGTGGCGCCGGTTCCCGGGTCTGGGATCAGGCCGGCCGCGAGCTGATCGACTTCGCCGGCGGGATTGCCGTCAACGTATTGGGGCACGCGCACCCCGCGCTGGTCGGTGCGTTGACCGAACAGGCGAATAAGCTGTGGCACGTGTCCAACGTGTTCACCAACGAACCGGCCCTGCGTCTGGCGCACAAGCTGATCGACGCCACGTTTGCCGAGCGCGTGTTCTTCTGCAACTCCGGCGCCGAAGCCAACGAGGCCGCGTTCAAGCTTGCCCGTCGCGTCGCATTCGACCGTTTCGGCACCGAGAAATACGAAATCATCGCCGCGCTGAACAGCTTCCACGGCCGTACCCTGTTCACCGTCAACGTCGGTGGCCAGTCGAAGTACTCCGACGGTTTCGGCCCGAAAATCACTGGCATCACCCACGTTCCCTACAACGATCTGGCCGCGCTGAAAGCCGCGGTGTCCGAGAAGACCTGCGCGGTCGTGCTGGAACCGATCCAGGGCGAGGGCGGCGTACTGCCGGCCGAACTGGCTTACCTGCAAGGCGCCCGCGAACTCTGCGACGCGAACAACGCGCTGCTGGTGTTCGACGAAGTGCAGACCGGCATGGGCCGCAGCGGCAAGCTGTTTGCCTACCAGCATTACGGCGTGACCCCGGACATCCTCACCAGCGCCAAGAGCCTGGGCGGCGGTTTCCCGATCGCGGCAATGATGACCACCGAAGCGCTGGCCAAACATCTGGTCGTCGGCACCCACGGCACCACTTACGGCGGCAACCCGCTGGCCTGCGCCGTCGCCGAAGCGGTGATCGACGTGGTCAACACCCCTGAGGTGCTGAACGGCGTGAACGCCAAGCACGACAAGTTCAAGACCCGCCTGCAACAGATCGGCGAGAAATACGGCCTGTTCACTCAGGTGCGTGGTCTCGGTCTGCTGATCGGTTGCGTGCTGAGCGAAGCGTGGAAAGGCAAGGCCAAGGACATCTTCAACGCCGCCGAACAGGAAGGCCTGATGATTCTCCAGGCTGGCCCCGACGTGATCCGTTTCGCCCCGAGCCTGGTGGTGGAAGACGCCGATATCGACGCCGGTCTCGACCGCTTCGAACGTGCTGCGGCGAAGTTGACGCAAGCCTGATGGACCTTTCGGCGCCTGGAGTTTTTCCGGCGCCGATCCTAATTTTTATATCGGACAGATTCGACTGTCGGAGTGAGCCCTTGTGGTGAGGGGATTTATTCCCTCACCACAGGGCTCGCTCCCACAGTGTCCGGTGTTTTTTTCTGTGAATATTGAAGAGAAAGGAGTGACACCATGCTGGTGATGCGCCCCGCGCAAATGGCTGATCTGGGCGAGGTACAGCGTCTGGCTGCGGACAGCCCGATTGGTGTCACTTCCTTGCCGGATGACGTGGAACGTCTGAGCGACAAGATCGCCGCGAGCGAAGCCTCGTTCGCCGCCGAAGTGAGCTTCAACGGTGAAGAGAGTTACTTCTTCGTCCTCGAAGACTCGAGCACCGGCAAACTGGTCGGCTGCTCGGCCATCGTCGCTTCCGCCGGTTATTCGGAGCCGTTCTACAGCTTCCGCAACGAGACCTTCGTCCACGCCTCCCGCGAGCTGAAGATCCACAACAAGATCCACGTGCTCTCGCAGTGCCACGACCTGACCGGCAACAGCCTGCTGACCAGTTTCTATGTGCAGCGCGAGCTGGTCGGATCGCCGTGGGCCGAGCTCAATTCCCGTGGCCGCCTGCTGTTCGTCGCCAGCCACCCGGAGCGTTTTGCCGATTCGGTGGTGACCGAGATCGTCGGTTACAGCGACGAGAATGGCGACTCGCCGTTCTGGGATGCGATCGGACGTAATTTCTTCGACCTCAACTACGCCGAGGCCGAGCGCCTGTGCGGGCTGAAAAGCCGCACCTTCCTCGCCGAGCTGATGCCGCATTACCCGATCTATGTGCCGCTGCTGCCGGACTCCGCCCAAGAGGCGATGGGCCAGGTGCACCCGCGTGCGCAGATCACCTTCGACATCCTGATGCGCGAAGGCTTCGAGACTGATCACTACATCGACATCTTCGACGGCGGCCCGACCCTGCATGCGCGGGTTTCCGGGATTCGTTCGATCGCCCAGAGCCGCGTGGTGCCGGTGAAGATCGGCGAGCCAGTGAAAGGTGCCGGGCGTCAATACCTGGTAGCCAATGCGCAGTTGCAGGATTACCGCGCGGTGTTGCTCGAGCTGGACTACGCGCCGGGCAAACCGGTGACGCTGGATATGGAAGCGGCCGAAGCCCTGGGCGTCGGTGAAGGTGCCAGCGTGCGCCTGGTGGCGGTTTAACGCCTTAGCGAGTTTCACGGGTGGCGCGAGCGGCCCGTTTGAGGAGATAGCATGATTGTTCGTCCCGTACGCAGCAGCGATTTATCCGCGCTGATCGACCTGGCCCGCAGCACCGGCACCGGCCTGACCACATTGCCGGCCAACGAAGAGCGCCTGACCCACCGGGTCGGCTGGGCCGAGAAGACCTTTCGCGGCGAAGCCGGGCGTGGCGATGCGGACTATCTGTTCGTGCTCGAAGACGATGACGGCCGCGTGGTGGGGATTTCCGCCATCGCCGGCGCGGTCGGCCTGCGTGAGCCCTGGTACAACTTCCGCGTCGGTCTGACGGTCAGCGCTTCGCAAGAGCTGAATATCTATCGCGAAATCCCGACGCTGTTTCTGGCCAACGACCTGACCGGCAATTCCGAGCTGTGCTCGCTGTTCCTGCACGCCGATTACCGCAACGGTCTCAACGGCCGGATGCTGTCTAAGGCGCGGATGCTGTTCATCGCTGAGTTCCCGGAGCTGTTCGGTAACAAGATCATCGCCGAAATGCGTGGCGTGTCCGATGACGCCGGGCGCTCGCCGTTCTGGGAAAGCCTCGGTCGGCACTTCTTCAAGATGGAATTCAGCCAGGCCGATTACCTGACCGGCGTCGGCAACAAGGCGTTCATCGCCGAACTGATGCCGAAATTCCCGCTGTACACCTGCTTCCTTTCGCCGGACGCGCGCAACGTCATCGGCCAGGTGCACCCGGACACCGAGCCGGCACTGGCCATGCTCAAGAGCGAAGGCTTCAGCTATCAGGGTTACGTCGACATCTTCGACGCCGGGCCGGCCATCGAATGCGAAACCAGCAAGATCCGCGCGGTGCGTGACAGCGAAGCGCTGGTGCTGGCCGTCGGCACGCCGGGCGATGACGCCACGCCGTTCATCATCCACAACCGCAAGCGCGAGGATTGCCGCATCACGGCTGCACCAGCGCGCCTGGCTGCGGGCACCCTGGTGGTCGATCCGCAGACCGCGAAACGTCTTCAACTCAGCGCCGGCGATCAGGTTCGCGCCGTGGCGCTGTCCGCTGCACGGGAGTCGAAATAATGAATTCGCTATACATCGCAGGTGAGTGGCTGGCCGGTCAGGGCGAGGCCTTTCAATCGCTGAACCCGGTGACCCAGCAAGTGCTGTGGGCGGGCGAGGGCGCCACTGCTGCGCAGGTCGAATCGGCGGTTCAGGCTGCTCGCCAGGCATTTCCTCAGTGGGCACGTCGCACCCTCGAGGAGCGCATCAGCGTCCTCGAAGCTTTCGCCGCTGCGTTGAAAAACCACGCTGACGAACTGGCTCGCACCATCGGCGAAGAAACCGGCAAACCGCTGTGGGAAGCTGCGACCGAAGTCACCAGCATGGTCAACAAGATCGCGATTTCGGTGCAGAGCTACCGCGAGCGCACCGGCGAGAAGAGCGGCCCATTGGGCGACGCCACCGCCGTGTTGCGCCACAAGCCCCACGGCGTGGTTGCGGTGTTTGGTCCTTATAACTTCCCCGGTCACCTGCCTAACGGTCATATCGTCCCGGCGCTGCTGGCCGGTAACAGCGTGCTGTTCAAGCCCAGCGAACTGACACCGAAAGTCGCCGAGCTGACGGTCAAGTGCTGGATCGAAGCCGGCCTGCCGGCAGGCGTGTTGAACCTGCTGCAAGGCGCGCGGGAAACCGGTATCGCGCTGGCGGCGAATCCGGGCATCGACGGTCTGTTCTTCACCGGTTCGAGCCGCACCGGCAATCATCTGCACCAGCAATTCGCCGGGCGTCCGGACAAGATTCTTGCGCTGGAGATGGGCGGCAACAACCCGCTGGTGGTCGATCAGGTCGCTGATCTGGACGCGGCGGTGTACACCATCATTCAGTCGGCATTCATTTCCGCCGGCCAGCGCTGCACTTGCGCCCGGCGTCTGCTGGTGCCGCAAGGCGCGTGGGGCGACAGCCTGCTCAAGCGTCTGGTTGAAGTCAGTTCGACCATTGAAGTCGGTGCCTTCGATCAGCAACCGGCGCCGTTCATGGGCTCGGTGATTTCCCTCGGCGCGGCGAAAGCGCTGATGGATGCGCAAGAGCAATTGCTGGCCAACGGCGCGGTGGCGCTGCTGGAAATGAGTCAGCCACAGGCGCAGTCGGCTTTGCTGACCCCGGGCATTGTCGATGTAACGGCCGTGGCTGAGCGTCCGGACGAAGAACTGTTCGGGCCGCTGCTGCAAGTGATCCGCTATACCGATTTCGGCGCGGCGATCACTGAAGCCAACAACACTGCTTATGGACTGGCCGCCGGTTTGCTCTCCGATTCCGAAGCGCGTTACCAGCAGTTCTGGCTGGAAAGCCGCGCCGGCATCGTCAACTGGAACAAACAACTGACTGGTGCCGCGAGCAGCGCGCCATTCGGCGGTGTCGGCGCCTCGGGCAACCACCGCGCCAGCGCCTATTACGCAGCGGACTACTGCGCATACCCGGTGGCGTCGCTGGAAACCCCGAGCCTGGTGTTGCCATCGGCTCTGACGCCTGGCGTGAAAATGGCGTAGCGCCCATTCGCGAGCAGGCTCGCTCCCACAGGTTCAGTGGTGTTCACACATTTTGTGTCCAACCTAAATCCTGTGGGAGCGAGCCTGCTCGCGAAAGCCGCGCCTCGGTCGCAAAGAATAGTTACTGAAGCCTATAACAACAGATTCTCGTGGAGCCTCGCTGATGAAATCCTATGAAGTCAATTTTGACGGTCTAGTGGGGCCGACCCATAACTACGGTGGTCTGTCCTACGGCAACGTCGCCTCGCAGAGCAACAGTCAGCAATCCTCGAACCCGAAGGAAGCGGCGCTGCAAGGTCTGGCGAAGATGAAAGCGCTGATGGACATGGGCTTTCAGCAAGGCGTGCTGGCTCCGCAGGAACGTCCCGACGTGGCGGCGCTGCGTCGTCTGGGCTTCAGCGGCACTGACGCGCAAGTGATCGAGCGCGCCGCCAAAGAAGCGATGCCGCTGCTGGTCGCCAGTTGCTCGGCGTCGAGCATGTGGGTGGCCAACGCAGCCACGGTCAGCCCGAGCGCCGACACCGCTGACGGTCGCGTGCACTTCACCGCCGCCAACCTCAATTGCAAATATCACCGCAGCATCGAACACCCGACCACCAGCCGCGTGCTCGGGGCGATGTTCGCCAATCAACAGCACTTCGCCCATCACGGCGCATTGCCGGCAGTGGCGCAGTTCGGCGACGAAGGCGCGGCCAACCACACGCGTTTCTGCCGTGAGTACGGCGAGGCGGGCGTCGAGTTTTTCGTGTTCGGCCGCAGTGCGTTCGACAACCGTTTCCCGGCGCCGCAGAAATACCCTGCACGGCAGACCCTCGAAGCCTCGCAAGCCGTCGCGCGTCTGCACGGTCTGCGTGACGAAGGCGTGGTCTACGCGCAGCAGAATCCCAACGTCATCGATCAGGGCGTGTTCCACAACGACGTGATCGCCGTGGGCAATGGTGAAGTGCTGTTCTATCACGAGGACGCGTTCCTCGAGACCGACAAGATGCTCGCCGAACTGCAAGGCAAACTGGCCAAGGTCGGCGGTAACTTCCAGTCCGTTTGCGTGCCGCGTTCGGCAGTCACCGTGGATGACGCGGTGCGTTCCTACCTGTTCAACAGCCAGTTGCTCTCGCGTCCTGACGGTTCGATGCTGCTGATCGTGCCGCAGGAATGCCAGGCCAATGAACGCGTCTGGGCTTATCTGCAGAGCCTGACCAGCTCCGGTGGGCTGATCCGCGAAGTGAAGGTCTTCGATCTCAAGCAAAGCATGCAGAACGGCGGTGGCCCAGCGTGCCTGCGTCTGCGCGTGGCGCTGAATGAAACCGAACTGGCGGCGGTCAACCCAGGCGTTATCATGACGGCCCCGTTGTACGGTTCGTTGACCGCATGGGTTGAAAAGCACTACCGCGACCGCCTGAGCGAAACCGATCTGGCGGACCCGCAGTTGCTGCTTGAATGCCGGACGGCACTGGATGAACTGACGCAAATCCTTAAACTGGGCGCGGTTTATCCCTTCCAGATCAATTGATCGCCAGCGCGCTGCCTGAACGCGGCGCGCGGCGTGTCACCCCAAGAGAGTAAAAACATGAGCGATTCCCTGCAACTGATCCTTGAAGACACCGACGGCACGCAATTGCAAACCTCGTGCACCCGCGTTGCGGTCATGTGGCAAGGCAAAGAGCTGTGGATCCAGCAGGACGGCCGTGGCCAGCTGCTGATCGGCGTGGACGTCGAGGAAGGTGACGAAGAGTACGCCAACCTGCTGCTGCGCCCATTGGCGACTAATCTGGTAAGTCTGCAACTGGAAATGGAACCGGCTGACCTCGGCGCTGACGAGGATCACGTACACGGCCCGGATTGCAACCACGACCACTAAGGAAACCGCTCTATGCTCGCCCTCGGCAAACTGCTTGAACTGACCCTCGCCGGCCGCGAACCGGCGGAGAAGACTCAACTGACTGTCGAAGGCGTGCGCATGCGCTGGTTGAGCGAAGGGGCGCTGGAAGTGCGGCCCCCGGAAGCGCGCGACAATGGCCTGGACCTGCTGCTGTCGGCAGGTATCCACGGCAACGAAACGGCACCGATCGAGTTGCTCGACCGGCTGCTGCACGACATCGCGCGCGGCGATCTGAAGCCGCGCGCACGCATTCTGTTCCTGTTCGGCAACCCGGAAGCGATTCGCAAGGGCGAGCGTTTCGTCGAGCAGGACGTCAATCGACTGTTCAACGGTCGCCACGAACAAAGCAGCGGCTCGGAAGCGTTGCGCGCCTGTGAGCTGGAACGGCTGGCGGCGAGTTTCTTCAGCAAGCCCGATCGCGAGCGTCTGCACTACGACCTGCACACGGCGATTCGTGGGTCGAAGATCGAACAGTTCGCCTTGTACCCGTGGAAGGAAGGGCGCCAGCATTCCCGTCGCGAACTGGCGCGCCTGCGCTCGGCCGGCATGGAGGCGGTGCTGCTGCAGAACAAACCGTCGATCGTCTTCAGTTCGTACACCTACGACAAACTCGACGCCGAGGCTTTCACCCTGGAACTGGGCAAGGCGCGGCCGTTCGGGCAGAACGATGGCGTCAACGTCTCACTGCTGGAAACCCGTCTGAAGCAGATCATCGAAGGCACTGAGCCGGATACAGAAGAAGGGCTGGACGGTTTGCAGCTGTTCAGCGTGGCGCGGGAAATCATCAAGCACAGCGATGCGTTCCGCCTGAACCTGCCGGCGGACATCGAAAACTTTTCCGAGCTGGAACCGGGTTATGTGCTGGCCGAGGATCTGGCCAATACCCGCTGGGTGATCGAGGAGCAGGGCGCACGAATCATATTCCCCAACCCCAAGGTCAAGAACGGCCTGCGCGCCGGCATCCTGATCGTCCCGACCACCGACGAAAACCTCGCCTGATAGCGACATCTGAATCGGCACAAAACCAATGTGGGAGCGAGCCTGCTCGCGAAAGCGGTCTACCAGTCAACTTGTCGTCGGCTGGCAGTCCCTCTTCGCGAGCAGGCTCGCTCCCACATTTGATTTGAGTGAGGTCAAAAACTCACTCGACGTTACACGGCTACAGCGCGCGGCTCGGTTCGACGCAGCGCACGAACTTTCTGCAGCGTATCCGCGCAAGTCCGCGCTGCTTCCTGACCCTTGTGCACAAAGTGCTCGAAGAAGAACTTCTGATGCTCTTCGCCGGAATGGAAGTGATGCGGGGTCAGCGACACCGAGAACACCGGCACTTCGGTTTCCAGCTGCACCTGCATCAGGCCGCTGACCACCGATTGCGCAACGAACTCGTGACGGTAAATGCCGCCGTCCACCACCAGGGCGGCGGCGACGATGCCGGCGTAACGGCCTGACTTGGCCAGCAGCTTGGCGTGCAGTGGCATTTCAAAGGCGCCGCCGACTTCGAAGAAATCGATGTCCGATTCCTGATAACCCTGCACCAGCATTTCAGCGACGAAGCCTTTACGGCTCTGGTCGACGATTTCCTTGTGCCAGCAGGCCTGGATGAACGCGACGCGCTCGCCCTGTGGGTGTTTGCTTTTGCTGTCGATAGCGGTGGGTTGCATGTTCTGACTCCTGTTTGTGTGAAAAACAGGGCGTTATGAATCGAAAGGGATGCAAGGGTGCGAACGCAGGCACGAGTGCACGCGGACGGCCCTTTGGCGTCGATCCCGTTCTCTCTTCATCCGGACTATGACCGTCGGCCCCGGAATCACACCGGGTCTGCTGACCTTGCCGATGCACCCGATCCAAGCCGTGTGCAGCGCCAAGCGCTCGCGGGCTATGCGCATTGCGCGCAATTACCGCCGGTGGGGAATTGCACCCCGCCCTGAGAACGTTTTCGCCGCCCATAGGCGGGCGGCGGCAAGTTTGTAACACATATTTCCCGGCCATGCACATGACACTGCGGGAGCGAGCCCGCTCGCGAAAGCGGCTTCACATTCAACGAAGATGCTGACTGTTACTCCGCTTTCGCGAGCAGGCTCGCTCCCACATGGGCTTTGTCTTCTCGAGGAAGAATGGGATTTTTCCTCGTTCTAGGGTTGATTAATCTGTGCGATGACCGCAGTAATCCCACTTCACAAAGGGATTTCCCATCTGACCAGAGGCCAGGTTCATGAGCGTTATCGATCTTCGCAGCGACACCGTCACCCAACCGACTCCCGCCATGCTCGACGCGATGACCGCAGCGGACACCGGCGACGATGTGTACGGCGAAGATCCGACGGTCAATCGCCTCGAGGCCGAACTGGCCAAGCGTCTGGGCTTTGCCGCCGCGCTATTCGTGCCGACCGGGACCATGAGCAACCTGCTCGGGCTGATGGCGCACTGCGAGCGTGGCGACGAATACATTGTCGGTCAGCAGGCGCACACCTATAAATACGAAGGTGGCGGAGCGGCGGTGCTCGGTTCGATTCAGCCGCAGCCGCTGGAGTTGCAGGCCGACGGTTCACTGGATCTGGATCAGGTTGCGGCCGCGATCAAACCGGACGATTTCCATTTCGCCCGCACGCGTTTGCTGGCGCTGGAAAACACCATGCAGGGCAAAGTGCTGCCGCTGGAATATCTGGCGCGCGCGCGACGCTTTACTCAGGAACACGGCCTGCAATTGCACCTGGACGGCGCGCGGCTGTACAACGCGGCGGTCAAGCTTGGCGTCGATGCCCGTGAGATCACCCAGCATTTCGATTCGGTGTCGGTGTGCCTGTCCAAAGGCCTCGGCGCGCCGGTCGGCTCGGTGCTGTGCGGCTCCGAGCAACTGATCGGCAAGGCGCGGCGTTTGCGCAAAATGGTCGGTGGCGGCATGCGTCAGGCCGGATTGCTCGCGGCGGCTGGCTTGTACGCGCTGGATCATCACGTCGAACGGCTGGCGGATGACCACGCCAATGCACAGTTGCTCGCCGATGGTCTGCGTGAGGCCGGTTTCATCGTCGAACCCGTGCAAACCAACATGGTTTATGTGCAAATGGGCGACAGGGCCGCAGCACTCAGGGACTTTGCCGGCGACCGCGGGATCAGGCTCAGCGCCGCTGCGCGCTTGCGCATGGTCACGCACATGGACGTCAGCCGCGCGCAAATCGAGCAAGTGATCGCGACATTCGTCGAGTTTTCACGCAAGTGACAGCGTCAGCCGTCCAATTGACCGTTTCTATCGTATAAACACGCTGTACCCCGCGCGCAGGGCCGATATAATGCGGCCCTTTGCCGTCGCTTCGTCTCATGACGTTTCGAACAGGCCTTTGGCCGCAGCCTCCGTGGAAGAACCTAATGAAAAGCGCAGAAATCCGTGAAGCCTTCCTTCGCTTCTTCGAAGAGCAAGGCCACACCCGTGTAGCCTCCAGCTCTTTGATTCCGGGCAACGACCCAACCCTGCTGTTCACCAACGCGGGGATGAACCAGTTCAAGGACTGCTTCCTGGGCCAGGAAAAACGTGCGTACACCCGTGCCACCAGCAGCCAGAAATGCGTGCGCGCCGGCGGCAAGAACAGTGACCTGGAAAACGTCGGTTATACCGCGCGTCACCACACGTTCTTCGAAATGCTCGGCAACTTCAGCTTCGGCGACTACTTCAAGCACGACGCGATCACCTTCGCCTGGACCTTCCTCACTGGCGTGCTCAAGCTGCCGAAGGAAAAGCTCTGGGTCACCGTCTACGCCACCGACGACGAAGCGTATGACATCTGGACACAGAAAATCGGTGTGCCAGCCGAGCGCATGATCCGCATCGGCGACAACAAGGGCGCGCCGTACGCTTCCGACAACTTCTGGACCATGGGCGATACCGGCCCGTGCGGCCCGTGCACCGAGATTTTCTACGATCACGGCGAGCACATCTGGGGCGGCCCGCCGGGCTCGCCGGAAGAAGATGGCGATCGCTACATCGAAATCTGGAACAACGTGTTCATGCAGTTCAACCGCACCGCCGACGGTGTGTTGCATCCGTTGCCAGCGCCGTCGGTGGACACCGGCATGGGCCTGGAGCGGATCAGTGCGGTGATGCAGCACGTCAACTCCAACTACGACATCGACCTGTTCAAGAACCTGCTCAAGGCTTCGGCTGAAGCGATCGGCTGCGAAAACGGCGATCAGTCGTCGCTCAAAGTCGTCTCCGACCACATCCGTTCCTGCGGCTTCCTGATTGCCGACGGCGTGCTGCCGTCCAACGAAGGTCGCGGTTACGTGCTGCGCCGGATCATCCGTCGCGCCTGCCGTCACGGCAACAAGCTCGGCGCCACCGGCAGCTTCTTCTACAAGATCGTCGCGGCGCTGGTTGCCGAGATGGGCGAAGCCTTCCCGGAACTGCAGAAGCAGCAAAGCAACATCGAGCGCGTGCTCAAGGCCGAAGAAGAGCAGTTCTCCAAGACCCTGGAGCACGGTCTGAAAATCCTCGAGCAGGATCTGGCCGAGCTCAAAGGCACCGTGGTGCCAGGCGACGTGGTGTTCAAACTCTACGACACCTACGGCTTCCCGATGGACCTGACTGCTGACATCGCCCGCGAACGCGGCCTGACCGTCGACGAAGCCGGTTTCGAGCGTGAGATGGAAGCGCAGCGTGTTCGCGCGCGTTCGGCCAGCTCGTTCGGTCTGGACTACAACACACTGGTCAAGGTCGACGTGGCCACTGAGTTCACCGGCTATGCCGCCACCCGCGGCTCGGCGAAAATCGTTGCCATCTATAAGGATGGCCAGTCGGTCGACGTGCTGAGCGAAGGTCAGGAAGGCGTGATCGTGCTCAACCAGACGCCGTTCTACGCCGAATCCGGTGGCCAGATCGGCGACTGCGGTTTCATTCAGGCCGGCAGCAGCCGCTTCGACGTGCGCGATACCACCAAGACCGGCGGCGCATTCCTGCACCACGGTGTGCTGGCCTCGGGCAGTCTGACCATCGGCGCACCGGTGGAAACTCACGTCGACGCCGAAGTACGTCACGCCACCGCGCTGAACCACTCGGCTACGCACTTGCTCCACGCCGCGCTGCGTCAGGTGCTGGGTGAGCACGTACAGCAGAAAGGTTCGCTGGTCGACAGTCAGCGTCTGCGTTTCGACTTCAGCCACTTTGAAGCAATCAAACCAGAGCAGATCAAGCAGCTGGAAGACATCGTCAACGCCGAGATTCGCAAGAACTCCGCCGTTGAAACCGAAGAAACCGACATCGAAACCGCGAAGAACAAAGGCGCCATGGCGCTGTTCGGCGAGAAGTACGGCGACAGCGTGCGCGTGCTGAGCATGGGCGACTTCTCGGTCGAACTGTGCGGCGGTATCCACGCCAACCGTACCGGCGACATCGGCCTGCTGAAAATCATCAGCGAAGGCGGTGTGGCATCGGGCGTGCGTCGTATCGAGGCAGTCACTGGCGCTGCGGCGCTGGCCTACTTGAACGCGGCGGAAGAACAACTCAAGGAAGCGGCCAGCCTGGTCAAGGGCAGCCGCGACAACCTGATCGACAAGCTCTCGGCGGTACTGGAGCGCAACCGTCTGCTGGAGAAACAACTCGAGCAGTTGCAGGCCAAGGCAGCCAGCGCGGCGGGCGACGATCTGTCGGCCTCGGCGGTGGACGTCAAGGATGTGAAGGTGCTGGCCGCCCGTCTGGACGGTCAGGATGGCAAGGCGCTGCTGGCGCTGGTCGATCAGCTGAAAAACAAACTCGGCCGCGCAGTGATCCTGCTCGGCGGTGTCCATGAGGAAAAGGTCGTACTGGTTGCAGGCGTAACCAAGGACCTGACTGGCCAACTCAAAGCCGGTGATTTGATGAAACAGGCTGCTGCGGCAGTGGGCGGGAAGGGCGGTGGTCGTCCGGACATGGCGCAGGGCGGTGGTGTCGATGCCGCTGCGCTGGATGGCGCACTCGCGCTGACCGTTCCATTCGTCGAGCAGGCTTTATAAGACGGCTCGCCAGGCCCGCAGTCTAGTGGCGGGCCTGGCGACTGTTCGGAAGATTATTGGGCGCCCTTCATGGGCAGAGGCGGCTTTGAAATGGCTTTGATCGTACAGAAATTTGGAGGCACCTCGGTCGGCACTGTCGAGAGAATCGAGCAGGTCGCCGACAAGGTTAAGAAATTCCGCGATGCCGGCGATGACCTGGTGGTTGTGCTGTCTGCAATGAGCGGCGAAACCAACCGTCTGATCGATCTGGCCAAGCAAATCAGTGGCGAGGCGCAACCGGTTCCGCGCGAGCTGGACGTGATCGTCTCCACCGGTGAGCAGGTGACGATTGCCCTGTTGGCCATGGCGCTGATCAAGCGCGGTGTGCCGGCGGTGTCGTACACCGGTAATCAGGTGCGGATCCTGACCGACAGTGCGCACAATAAAGCGCGTATCTTGCAGATTGATGACCAGAAGATTCGCGGTGATCTGAAGGCTGGTCGCGTGGTGGTTGTCGCCGGTTTCCAGGGTGTCGACGAGCACGGCAACATCACCACCCTCGGTCGCGGCGGTTCCGATACCACCGGCGTGGCACTGGCTGCGGCCTTGAAAGCGGATGAATGCCAGATCTACACCGACGTCGACGGTGTCTACACCACCGACCCGCGTGTGGTGCCGGTCGCTCAGCGTCTGGACAAGATCACCTTCGAAGAGATGCTGGAAATGGCCAGCCTCGGTTCCAAGGTCCTGCAGATCCGTGCGGTGGAATTCGCCGGCAAGTACAACGTTCCGCTGCGCGTACTGCACAGCTTCAAGGAGGGTCCGGGCACCCTCATTACTATTGATGAAGAGGAAACCATGGAACAGCCGATCATTTCCGGCATCGCTTTCAACCGCGATGAAGCCAAGCTGACCATCCGTGGCGTGCCAGACACCCCGGGCGTGGCGTTCAAGATTCTCGGCCCGATCAGTGCCGCGAACATCGAAGTCGACATGATCGTGCAGAACGTCGCGCACGATAACACCACCGACTTCACCTTCACCGTGCACCGCAACGACTACCAGGCTGCACAGACCGTGCTGGAAAACACCGCTCGCGAGATCGGTGCCCGTGAAGTAGTTGGCGACACCAAGATCGCCAAGGTCTCGATCGTCGGCGTCGGCATGCGTTCCCACGCAGGCGTGGCCAGCCGCATGTTTGAATCCCTGGCAAAAGAAAGCATCAACATCCAGATGATCTCGACTTCGGAAATCAAGGTTTCCGTAGTGATCGAAGAGAAGTACCTGGAACTGGCCGTGCGCGCGCTGCACACGGCTTTCGAACTGGATGCGCCGGCCCGTCAGGGCGAGTAATCCGCTTCTGTGAAGGGCGCGGTCTGACCGCGCCCTTTATTTTTGAATGGCGCGGGCCCTGAACTGTTCTTTTGCTCGCGCTGGTCAATACTCAGGCATGTAGGGCTACGATCGCTGCGGTTGTAGGTCGGGTGCCTTTTTTTTGCAGACTGTTGTCCCTGAAATGAATGGCGTAAGGAGAAAGGTATGCTGATTCTGACTCGTCGGTGCGCGGAAAGCCTGATTATCGGTGACGGCGAAATCACCGTGACCGTGCTCGGCGTCAAAGGAAACCAGGTGCGTATCGGCGTCAACGCTCCGAAAGAGGTTGCGGTGCACCGTGAGGAAATTTACTTGCGTATAAAGAAAGAGAAGGACGAAGAACCAAGCCATTAATTTTTATCGATTTTTATGTTTGCAAACGGGGAAGAAGCTGGTTAATATACGCCCCGTGTTGCGGAGAGCTGGCCGAGTGGCCGAAGGCGCTCCCCTGCTAAGGGAGTACACCTCAAAAGGGTGTCGGGGGTTCGAATCCCCCGTTCTCCGCCATTATTTGCTTAGTACGTCGTAATCTGGCTTCTTCTGTAAGTTGTTGAAATTACTAGAAAAAGTGTTTGACATAGAGATTAGACGGCCTATAATGCGCGGCAACAAATGCACTCGTAGCTCAGCTGGATAGAGTACTCGGCTACGAACCGAGCGGTCACAGGTTCGAATCCTGTCGAGTGCACCATTTAAGAGTTATTTGCTGTAAGGTGAGTAACTCGGCTTCAGCCAGTTGTGGTCTGGTTTAAAAACACAAAATGCACTCGTAGCTCAGCTGGATAGAGTACTCGGCTACGAACCGAGCGGTCACAGGTTCGAATCCTGTCGAGTGCACCATATACCAAGAAGCCCGCGTTTAACGCGGGCTTTTTTGCTGTCCGGGATTTGGCTTTTCCCTTCACGCAGCCTCTTTCATCAAAATCAATTTGAGCACTGCGGCCTCGCTTGAGGTCGTAACGATAGCTCGTGGTCGATGTGCGGGTGTTGATCTTGTCGGGCTTGCCCAGTGCGCTTTCGACGTCCCGCTGACTCATGCCGGCAATCACTCGACGGTTGATGATCGCTTCGCGCCGCTGTCTGTTGTCGATCAGGTTTCCACATTTATGTTCAGTGCCGCCGACGATGCCCGGTTCGCGTCCGCTGTCTTTCATGCCGGTCACAGCTTCGTGATTGAACTCCGGCATGATTGCGACCCAGCCGGGTGAATACGGGTGGACCTCCTGAGTTGAGAGTTGCTCGCCAGTTGCGCAGCTCATCGACGTAAACGTGACGCTGCCGTCAGCAGCCTGGCAGCGATGAAGTGTGGTGGCGTGGGCAGGCGTGATGTGGAGCAGGGCGGTCAGTAGAAAAAGCGCTGGTTTTGCTGGCATTCGATGTCCTCCATGACGATCTAAGCTCAAGGGTAGTCGCTGCTTTTTGCATTGCCGGTGTGTTTTCTTTTCAAGATGAGTCGTCGCATTTGCACGGGTCAGGCAGGCGCTCAGGTTTGTTTCGCAAGCGCTTGTTTCAGCCGTGATTTTTTCAACGTTTTAAACCGTCAGGCGTGTATCATTGCGCCCGTCAGCCCCGCCGGGGCTTATGGAAAACCTCCATGGACTTACCCAGTAGTTGTTCAGTAAACCGTTTCACCAATCATGAATTGACTGATTGATCCTTCCGGCGTGCCCCGCTGCTGGGAGTGGAGTTCGCCTATGTCCGAAATCGAAGTAAAAAAAACACAGGAAAGCCTGCAGGACCGCCTGGCTCAGGTCGTCGAGTTGCTGCAGCGCCAGCGTGTCGTTGAAGACCTGACTCATCGCCAGGAAGGTCCGCACCACGACCGCGTGGAAAACCTGGTTCACCGGCAAAACCTCGTCGAGCTGCAACGCAAGCTCGATGATCTGCACTCCGCCGACGTCGCCTACATTCTCGAAGCCTTGCCGCTGGACGATCGCCTGACGCTCTGGCAACTGGTCAAGGCCGACCGCGACGGCGACATTCTTCTCGAAGTATCCGATTCCGTCCGTGAAACGCTGATCGCCGACATGGACGATCACGAGCTCCTGGCTGCCGCCAAGGACATGGACGCCGACGAACTCGCTGACCTGGCCTCCGAGCTGCCGCGAGACGTTGTCCATGAGCTGATGGAGAGTCTGGATAACCAGCAGCGCGAACGCGTGCGCTCGGCGCTGTCCTATGACGAGGATCAGGTCGGTGCGCTGATGGACTTCGAGATGGTGACGATCCGTGAGGACGTCAGCCTTGAAGTGGTTCTGCGCTATCTGCGTCGCCTCAAAGAGCTGCCCGGTCATACCGATAAATTGTTCGTGGTCGATTACGACGGCGTGCTCAAGGGCGTGCTGCCTATCAAACGTCTGCTGGTCAACGATCCGGAGAAGCAGGTCGCGGAAGTGATGGCCAGCGATCCGGTGAGCTTCCATCCGGACGAAGATGCCTACGACGCTGCTCAGGCGTTCGAGCGTTACGACTTGATCTCCGCGCCGGTGGTCGACAAGAACGGCAAGCTGATCGGGCGTCTGACCATCGATGAAATGGTCGACCTGATCCGTGAGGAAAGCGAAAGCGAAGTCCTCAACATGGCCGGTCTGCGCGAAGAGGAAGATATCTTCGCCTCCGTGTGGAAATCCCTGCGTAACCGTTGGGCGTGGCTGGCGGTGAACCTGATCACTGCATTTGTGGCATCGCGGGTGATCGGTCTGTTCGAAGGTTCGATCGAGAAATTGGTGGCACTGGCGGCGCTCATGCCGATCGTGGCGGGTATCGGTGGCAACTCCGGTAACCAGACCATCACCATGATCGTGCGCGCCATGGCGCTGGATCAGGTCAGCACCGGCAACACTTCGCGCTTGATGCGCAAAGAGCTGGCGGTCGGTTTGATCAATGGTCTGGTCTGGGGCGGGGTGATCGGTGTGGTCGCGTACATGCTCTACGGCAGTTGGTCACTCGGCGTGGTAATGACGGCGGCGATGACACTCAACCTGTTGCTGGCGGCGTTGATGGGGGTGTTGATTCCGATGACGCTGGCGAAGATGGGCCGCGATCCGGCGATGGGTGCCAGTGTGATGATCACCGCAATGACCGACAGCGGTGGCTTCTTCATCTTCCTCGGGTTGGCGACAATCTTCCTGCTCTGACCTTGTGCAATGAAAAGCCCGTCAAATCGACGGGCTTTTTTGTGCCTGCCAAACAAATACGGGCGCAAGTACAAGTAACGGTGGCGAGGGGATTTATCCCCGCTGGACTGCGCAGCAGTCCCATTGTTTTTGGGGCTGCCATGCAGCCCAGCGGGGATAAATCCCCTCGCCACACTCCATTGCCAAGCGGCCATCTGTCATATCGCGGGCAAAAAAAAGCCAGCAATCATGCTGGCTTCAATATGTTCGGTATAACTCAGGACGCGTCTGCGGCCATTTCAGCGTCGTGGGCGATCAGCGACACCAGGGCGTTCTGCTGACGGTGCGACAGCTGACGGAAGCGCTGCAACAGCTCGCGCTCGTGCAGCGACAGCTCCGGGCTGTCCAGGCGCATGCTCAGCTCTTCGCCCAGTGCGCCTTCCTGAATAAGACTCTGCTCAAGGCGCGCAATGATTTCGGAGTTCATGCTGCGATGATGATTGCGAGCCACCTCGGCAATGCGTTCACGCATTCCGTCTGGCAGACGTACGACAAACTTGTCAGCCGTACGGCTGGAATAAATTGCCTGTTTCAATGGGCGCATATATTTAACCGGTTAGTTCAGGGGAGCGGTTCTCGGGATTGGCCGCAGGATGTGTGGTAGGACAAGCATCCGGACCAATTGGTTCAACCTGAATTGTTAAGAGGCCGGCATCATGCCTCAAAATTGCCAGATCATTGGCGTCAATTCTGTGACAAATATTGAGCCGGGTAAAGGCGTAATGCCAGCACCAGTTGTCAGAAATGCGGACTGGTTGGAAAACTTTCCATCCTTCCGTATCGCTGCCCGCTTTCGCATGCACATCTGTTGATGTCCGAAGACCTTAGAACGTGCATGCTATGCGGCTCGCTATTCTTGATCCCTATGTGTACAGGATAGTGGCAATTTGCCGATTTACTAGAGGCAGGACCCGTCGGAGGGCGTTTTCGGGATGGATGGCAAGCTTTTTTACCTGATGGGGCCGTCCGGTTCGGGCAAGGACAGCCTGATCGAAGCAGCGCGTGAGCCACTGCGTGAGTTGAACTGTGAAGTGATGCGCCGGGTGATTACCCGATCGGCGGAGTCAGTCGGCGAAGATGCAATCGGCGTGACGCCTGAAGAGTTCGACCGGCGACAGCACGCTGGCGCTTTTTCCTTAGCCTGGCAAGCCAACGGCCTCTCTTACGGCATTCCAAGGGAAATGGATGAATGGTTGCAAGCGGGCCGGCACGTATTGGTTAACGGGTCGAGAGCGAACCTGCGTCAAGCAATGGAGAAATATCCAACGCTGGTGCCGGTTCTGCTGACAGTCAACGATGAGGTCCTGCGTAAGCGCCTGCTCAAGCGTGGCCGGGAAACCCCTGAGCAAATCGACGCAAGACTCGCGCGCAACGCACTGTTCAAAGACCGCAGATCCAGCGACAGCCCCGTTCATCAGATCGAAAATTCTGTTGATCTTGCTGAAGCTGTCTCTGCATTACTTGAGCTGATCCGGCTCAACGCAGAACCGGATCAAACTTGATCTTGCGCCCTGCAATCAGCGCCAGCACAAACAGCACCGCAAACACGCCACAGCCAACCAGAGGCAAGGTGACTTCCGTCTCCTCGAACAGCGCCAGATGGGTAACGCCACTCAGTAAAGCGAGGATCAGAAATCCCGTCGCTGATTTGGACATGTTGTACTCCTGAAGATATTTCAAAAACCAGACGTTCGGTGGTCGGCGCCGAGGCTAGCTCAGGCTCGCTGACCATTTGCGTAGAGGCATCGCTCCGATCACTCAGCACCGCCCACTGCGGCGCTTTCTGCACCTGCAAGTAATGCGGCATGCGCTGCGCCACTGGCTGCTCGATGTCCGCCTTGGGAAAAAAATGCGATCCGAGCAAGAAGGCCAATGCCGCTGCGTTTGCAAGCAAGAGGGTGCTGTTCATGGCACGACGCTCCAAATTGTTCTTTTTGATAGAACAGCCATAGCAGTCGCCGTGCCAACAGTGTAACGGCTGATAAGTCCTTTAAAAACAAGGGTTTGGTAAGGTTTTTCGGGCGGCACTGATTGCAAACTGCAATGACCGCTTTTTCGCGTAGTGCAAATTGCCCGGTAAAAGTTCCCACAATCTTGCACGGCGCCTGCCTACACTTAAAAAGCCCTACGGACGACATGACAAAACAGGGGCCGGCCGTTAACATGCACGCCGTCTGTCGCCCCGCGTACAGCGCGCTTCAATCAGTGTCTCAGTAGCTCAATTGGATAGAGCATCCCCCTCCTAAGGGGAAGGTTGCAGGTTCGAACCCCGCCTGGGACACCACTTCTTGAAAACGAAAAGCCCCGTCGCATTTATCCATTGCGACGGGGCTTTTTGGTTTGGTCGACGAACAGGCGTTCTGCACTGTTACAAACTCCGGGGTTCCACCTCTGCGGTTGCAGCGGATCATCCTGCGCCGGTGCTGACTGACGATCAGTCGCCGTTCAGTTCGACTTTGCCGAGAGTGCTGCTGACGTCTGTGACATGCCGACGGCCGTGGACTTCGTAAGTAGTCCCGCTCGCCTCGACGCCCGGCTTGCGCACGGCCAGTTGAGCGAATAACCCCGTCTTTTCGCTGTAACTTCCGAACCAGTCAATCAGCGCCCCGATGTAGCATTCGCCGCCGATCATTACCGGCAAATCGGCGATCTTTTCGATGGTGTAGTGCCCTGGACCGTAGCTGTAGTAATCGTCGTCTCCGGCACCCGTGGGAGGAATTGGGCAAAGGGGCGCGTCAGGGTTTGAGTCCGATGCGATTTTCATTGCCTGAGTGATGGCTTGGTTGAGTGCCTCGTGCAGATCCGCGTCAAGCTCGTAGGTGCTGGTGCCATCCTCTTTATGTTGAGTCGTGGGCACCTGCAGGGCGTAACTGTAACGCACGGACACCTTCGGCACCTGACGATTGACCTTCAGCGGATTGAGCAGATAAAGGTTGTCGACACCGTAGGCGCCGTTTCGGTAGGCGGCATAGATTCTGTCGTGAAGCTTGATCCAGCTGATTGCCTGATTGGCGCCACGGTCGTTGGTGTAGAACAGCGAGCTTTCCGGCTCGACCGATCTTTTGACGAACCGCTCGCCCGTGCGGCGCCAGGTTTCCACGTAGGTGAACAAGCCGGTGCCGCCTGCGTATGTGTCGACGATAAGGTCGCGCTGGCCATCATTGTCCAGATCCAGCAGTGCGTAGGAAGACCGTCCGGTCTCGGCGGCGCCGTCGATGCTTGAGGCGTTCAATGCTTTCCATTCGTCCTCGCTCACGCCTTTGGGACGCGACTTGGGGAAGCTGGTTTGCTCGCCGTAGCTGTCGACTGGATCGCCCGCGAACGATGTCTGCGAAGACTCGAAAGCCCGTGCGGCCAAGGCATGTTCCAGCGCAAATTCCGGGTGGCTTTTGCTCTCGGCACGAATGCTTTGTTGCAGATCGTTCATCGCTTGAACATCCACGGTGTCCGGCTGCCACGCCACGGCTTGTGTCCACTGTGCCTTTAATATCTGCAGTCGCTGGCGGTAGCTGCCATCCAGGCAAGCGACATCGTCCGCGCAGGCGTTGCGGGTTTTCAGCCAGGCGCGCTGGGTGCGCTTGAGTTCAGGTTGCCCCGCTGTGGCAGTTGTCATCAGTTGGCGATACAGCGTGCCCATCTGCGCGTCCAGCTCATAGAGCGTTTTGTTCGCGCAAATCGTGTTTTCCACGTCGTTCGCCGCTTTTTTGCAATCCATCGCTGCCGCTGTCGCTTGCTGGACAAAGACAAGCAAACACGCTGACAGGATGTAGCGTCCCTTGATGTACACGATTCAGTCCTTATGCAAATCCTTGAGCAGGCGCGCAGAGTAATACTCCAGGCAACATTCTTGAAGCTCCGCCCTCAGGCCCCGGCACTTTTGGCCGATAACCCGAACGGTGAGTTCAGACTCCAGCGAAATCGCTTGATGGCGCATGGCCTCCGGCTATCATCTGCGCGCCTGAAATCGCCTCGGTTCGTTTTCTTCAATTGCCTGGAAATCTTCGATGTCGTCGTATCACCAAAAAGCTTTCTGATCGTCGATGATTTTTCCGATTTCCGCAGTTCCGTGCGTTCGATGTTGCGTGAGCTCGGCGTCAAGGATGTCGATACTGCCGACACTGGCGAGCAGGCGCTGAAGATGTGCTCGCAGAAGTCCTACGATTTCATTCTTCAGGACTTCCACCTCGGCGACGGCAAGAAGAACGGCCAGCAGGTGCTCGAAGACCTGATGTCGGAAAAGCTCATCAGCCACGAAGCCGTTTTCGTCATGGTCACCGCCGAGACCAGTCAGGCGATGGTGCTCAGCGCCTTGGAGCATGAGCCGGATGCGTACCTGACCAAGCCGTTCAACCGTTCCGGACTGGCCCAGCGCCTTGAGCGTCTGGAGCAACGCAAGACTTTGCTCAAACCGATTCTGCAGGCCCTTGATCGCGGTAAGCCGGTCGAGGTGCTCAATGCCTGTATTGCCTTGTGCAAGCAGGACATCCGCTATTCGCCGCTGTGCCTGCGCTACCGCGCCGACGCCCTGCGTGACATGAACCAGAACGAAGCGCTGGAGCGGCTCTATGACGGCATCATTGCCGACCGGCCGTTGCCGTGGGCATTCGCTGGATTGGGCAAGTTGCTGTTCAAGCGCGGGCAGGTCTCGCAGGCCAAAGAAGTTTATGAAAAAGCCTTGAAAGTCTTTCCGATGATGCCGGCGCTGTATGACGGCATGGCCGATGTGCTGGTGGCCGAAGGCGATAGCAAAGGCGCGCAGCGAGTGCTCGAAGAAGCGATCCGTCTGTCGCCGCTGGCGGTGCGCCGTCAGGCGCTGCTCGGCAAACTGGCGATGGCCAACGAAGATTTCGAAACCGCCTCGCGGGCTTATCGTCAGGCCGTGGCGCAGGGCGCGCAGTCGCGTTTCAAGGACCCGGAAAGCAATCTCGGCCTGGCGCACGCGCTGATCAGCAAGGGTAGCGATCGCGGGCTCGACACGCGTACGCGACTGGAGATCAACACCACCCTCAGCGCTGTGGCCAAAGAAAACCCGAGCGACCCCGGTCTGCAGATTCGCGCGCGTTTGATGAAAGCCACCAGCCTGTTGCTCAACGACGCCGAAACCGCCGACAAGCTCACCGAACAGGCGCTGATGCGCCTTGATGGCATGGAGCAATTCATGAGTCCCGAGGCGGCGTTGCTGGTGGCCAAGCAGTTGCAGATGCTCGGTCAGGCCGAGGCGGGCACTTCGATGCTCAAGAGTTGCGCGGAGATCTACGGTGATGACCCGGCGGTGATGAAAGACATCGCCAAGCTCACCGACGATCCGACGATTCTCAGTTCGAGCAACGCTGCGGCCGACCTCAACCGCCAGGGCGTGCGCGTGTACAAGACCGGCAATCTGGTCGAGGCCCGCGAAGTGTTCCGCAAGGCGCTCAAGCTGCAACCGAAAAACATCAGTATCGCGCTGAACCTGGCCCAGTCGCTGCTGCACGGCACTGACACCAGTGTGCCGTCGGCGGAGCTGGAAGAATGTCGGGCCTGCCTGAAACTGGTGGGCCTGATGCCCGACACCGACGCGCGGTTTGCGCGTTATCAGAAGCTGAAAAGCAAGGCGTTTGGCGAATGAACCCAATAGATCCGGCGCTGGATTTTTCCACGGTGATTGCCTCCACCGTTCACGACATGAAGAACTCTCTGGCCATGCTGATGCAGGCGCACAGCCAATGGCTGGCGCGTCTGCCGAAAGAGCTGCGCGACGGCTCGGAGCAGGGCGTGATCGACTTCGAGTTCGCCCACCTCAACGGCATGCTCGTGCAGTTGCTGGGGCTGTACAAACTTGGCGTGAATCAGTTGCCGCTGCAGCCGGCGTATCACGAACTCGACGATTTCATCGAGGCGCAACTGGCCGCGCATCAGGAAGTGTTTGCCAGTCGCGGCATCATCGCCACCTATGAAGTCGATCCGTTGAGCCCGCTGGGTTTCTTCGATCGCGAGCTGATCGCCTCGGTGCTCGGCAACTGCATCAACAATGCGATCCGTTACGCCCGCGAGTCGCTGCTGATCACCGTCAGCGACGAAGCCGGGCAATTGGTGCTGAGCATCAACGACGACGGCGACGGCTATCCAGCAGAGATGCTCGAGCGTCAGGCCGATTATGTGCAGGGCATCAATCACAGCAGCGGCAGCACTGGCCTCGGTCTGTATTTCGCCAATCGCATCGCGGCGCTGCATCAGCGCAACGGCGTGGAAGGGCGCACCGAAATCAGCAATGGCGGGCCGTTGGGCGGTGGGGTGTTCAGCCTCTACTTGCCCTGAGGTCTGGTGTTGGAGCTGCCGAAGGCTGCTATCTTTTGATTTTAAAAAGCAAGATCAAAAGATCGCAGCCTCGTTGTACTCGTCAGCTCCTACGGCTCCTGCACAAGATCGGGATTTTTGTGGGCGCTGCTTGATATTCCGAACAGCCGCAGCCTATTTTGTCCGGGTCGCCGTTCGCGGCTCGCACAACAACAAGGATTGCGTCATGACAACCGATGGCCGGGGTTCACTCGCGCAGCGATTGACCGGCATTGATGAGATTGAATGTGTCACCCCGGATCTGAACGGTGTGCCACGGGGCAAGGTGATGACCGCCGAGGGTTTCCTCGAAGGGCGGCGTTTGCAGTTGGCGCGGGGTGTGCTGCTGCAATGCATCATGGGCGGCTATCCGCCGGCGCGGTTCTATGGCAGCGATGACGGCGATCTGGCGCTGGTCGCCGATCCTGCGCAGATTCACCGTTTGCCCTGGAGCGACGAGCCGCGTGCCATGGCGATTTGCGACGCCGACGAACTGAGCGGGGGGAGCTCAAGTCTCTCGACCCGTGGCCAGCTCAAAGCGGTCATCGCCCGTTACGCCGCGCACGGTCTGGCGCCGGTGGTGGCGACCGAACTGGAATTTTTTGTCTTCGCACCGAACACCGATCCGACTCAGCCGTTCCGTCCGCCGGTGGGCCTCGACGGCCGCCGCGAGGATGGCCAGTCGGCCTTCAGCGTCAGTTCCAACAACGGCCTGCGGCCGTTCTTCAGCGAAGTGTATAAATGCATGGCCGCCCTCGGCCTGCCGCGCGACACCTTCATGCATGAAATGGGCGTCAGCCAGTTCGAGATCAATCTGCTGCACGGCGACCCGCTGCTGCTGGCCGATCAGACGTTCCTGTTCAAGCACCTGCTCAAGGAGGTCGCGCTCAAGCATGGCCTGAGCGTGGTGTGCATGGCCAAACCGCTGGCGCACACGCCGGGCAGTTCGATGCATATTCACCAGAGCATCGTTGAGATCGGCAGCGGCAAGAATGTCTTCACTGACTCGAACGGCGAGCCGACGTCGATGTTCCGCCACTTCATCGGCGGGCAACAGGCAGGCCTCGCCGATTTCACCGCACTGTTTGCGCCCAACGTGAATTCCTATCAGCGCCTGTGTCATCCGTACGCGTCGCCGAACAACGCCTGTTGGTCCCATGACAATCGCGCCGCCGGCTTGCGTATTCCCGCCAGCTCGCCGGTCGCACGTCGGGTCGAAAACCGCTTGCCGGGCGCCGACGCCAATCCGTATCTGGCGATCGCCGCCAGTCTGGCTGCGGGTTTGCATGGCATCGAGCAGGAACTGGAGCCGAGCGCGGCAATCCAGGGTGAGTTCGCCGTGCCGGATAATCTGGCCTTGCCGTGTACCTTGCACGCCGCGCTGGAGCGTCTGAAACGTAGCCAGTTGGCGAGGGAACTGTTCGGGTCGGAGTTCATCGAAGGCTACATCGCTTCGAAGACCATGGAGTTGACCAGCTTCTTTGATGAAATCACTCCCTGGGAGCGCCGTGTACTGGCCGCCCAGGCCTGACGTATCGCTGCTGCCGGGCTGTCGATCTGACCGCCCGGTATTTACTGCAAGGAGCCGCTCGGAACGCCGATGCGCCAAATCTGGAAATCCTTTCGAGCGCTGTATTTTGCCTCGCTGATGATGTTGATCGGCTCAGGCCTTCTTTCTACTTATCTGGCTTTGCGTCTGGCCGCCGACAATGTCGACGGGCTGTGGGTCGGTGCGCTGATGGCGGCCAACTATTTCGGTCTGGTGCTGGGCGGCAAGATCGGCCATCGCCTGATCGCCCGGGTCGGGCATATCCGTGCCTACTCGGCGTGTGCCGGGATCGTCGGCGCGGCGGTGCTCGGCCATGGGCTGGTGGACTGGCTGCCGGCGTGGCTGGTGCTGCGGACGATCGTCGGTCTGGGCATGATGTGTCAGTACATGGTCATCGAGAGCTGGCTCAACGAGCAGGCCGATGCCAATCAGCGCGGGCTGGTGTTCAGCGGTTACATGATCGCCTCTTATCTGGGCCTGGTGCTGGGCCAGTTGATTCTGGTCATGCACCCCGGCCTCGGCCTGGAACTGCTGATGCTGGTGGCGCTGTGCTTTGCCCTGTGTCTGGTGCCGGTGACGCTGACTCGACGGATTCACCCGGCGCCTCTGCACCCCGCGCCGATGGAGCCGCGCTTCTTTATCAAGCGTGTGCCGCAATCGCTGAGCACGGTGCTCGGCGCCGGTCTGATCATCGGTTCGTTCTACGGTCTGGCGCCGCTGTATGCATCGCAACAGGGGCTGACGACCGAGCAGGTCGGTCTGTTCATGGGTAGCTGCATTTTTGCCGGTCTGCTGGTGCAGTGGCCGTTGGGCTGGTTGTCCGACCGTTATGACCGCGCATTGCTGATTCGCTGCTTTGCCGGGTTTCTGGCGGTGGCGGCGTTGCCGTTGGCGATCATGCCGCAGGTGCCGCTGGAGGTGTTGTTCGTCGTCGGCTTCTTCTGTTCGCTGGTGCAGTTCTGCCTGTATCCGCTGGCGGTGGCGTTTTCCAACGACCACGTCGAAGGCGATCGCCGGGTGTCGCTGACCGCGATGTTGCTGGTGACCTACGGCGTCGGCGCGAGCATCGGGCCGCTGCTCGCGGGCGTGCTGATGAAGTTTCTCGGCAGTCAGAGCCTGTATGCGTTCTTCAGTTTCTTCGCGTTGGTGCTGGTCTGGCGGATTCGTCCGAAAGCAGTGACCAACCTGCACCAGGTCGACGACGCACCGCTGCATCACGTGGCAATGCCGGACAGCATGTCGAGCTCGCCGCTGGTGGCGGCGCTTGACCCGCGTGTCGATGAGCAGGTGGTGCAGGAGCAGATGGTCCAGGACCCGGCGCCGGTCACTCCTGAGCCTGAGCCTGAGCCCGAAGCGCAGCCGGAAGCAGTCGTTGAAACCGAACAGGACAGTGGCGATGACGACAAGCCTGCGCCGGATATCAGCGGTGGCAGGCCTTGAGTCGCACATAAACATCGGCGCATAAAAAAAGGGCAGTCCCGCACAGGACTGCCCTTTTTATTGGTCGCTGCGACTCAGAGATCGTCTTTGTCGAAACGCCGTGCTTCACGCTGCAACTGGTAAACGAAACGCTCGACGTTGCGCGCAGCCTGGCCACTGATGTTGTGGAAGCGCAGACCGGCGAAGGTGATGTTGAGTTTTTCTTCGAAGTGCAGGTAGCGCAGCTCGACCGATGTTGGCTGATTGCCGAACAGCGGCGGGGCGATCAGGCGATCGTAGACCTGGCCCAGTTGCAGGCGATCAGTGATGTCGCCTTCGAAGCGGAATTTGCAGCCAGTGGCGGAGATGTCCAGCAGCTTGCCGTGCAGAGGAACCTTGAGCTTTTCGCCGCCCAGTTCAACGCTGACCAGGTCGGTGAGTTTCAACGCAGCGCGGAAGGCGTTGCGGCGCTGGTGGTAGACCACTTCGCTCGGCAGGTCGCCGGTGTAAAAACGGTCGCCGTCGGATTCTTCGATGTTCAGCGTGCCGTTGCATTCCCAGGCGATGCGCACGCCGTCATGAAAGCCTTCGACCTTGAACGGTTCGCCCGCTTGCAGGAAGCGCTCGCCATCGCGCGGGATCATTTCGTCCAGGGCGATCGTCGCGGTTTCGCGGTCGACCTTGATCAGGTAGCTCTGAAAGCGCTGGCTGCGTTCATGGAAGGTGATGATCAGCGGATCGTGGCTGTCTTGCAGCTGGCGCAGGTTGCTGGAGATTTCCAGTGGCGTGGTGAGCACCTTCGGAGGCTGCGGAGCATCATCCGCGCTTAGGGTGTTGGACACGGTTCTTCAATCTCCAGACAAAATAAGACGACTGGCCAGTATTTTGCCAGCATGTTGCGCAGGTGGATAGTACAGGGTCAGCGAATGGCTCATGCCTGGCTGAGCGTTCGCGGCTTGACCGGTTTGGCAAAGGTCCCGCTGGCGTCGTACAGCGCTGGCGGCTCACCGCCGGTGAGGATCTTCAGCTGATTGGCCGTGGTCGCCTGCTGGATCTGGATCGACTGGCCATTCTTGACGTTGGCAGCCTGGCACTGGGCGATCAGCGCGGTCAGGGCATCGCCCTGGGTCAGCAACTGGTCGCCAATGCTCGACTGGCTGGCCAGTTGCTCAAGACCTGTGCGATCGGTCGGCAGGTTGAGGCTGGCGAGGATTTCGCTGCGCTTGCGGCCATGCTGCTCGAGCAGAATGATCAACGCTTGCTTGGTCGCCAGAATTTCTTCCAGCAACGGCATGTCGCGACCATGCAAAGCGAGGGATTCGGTTTGCAATAACTCCAGCAATTGTTGCGCTGGAGCAAAGTCGTCGTTGATCAGTTGCAATAAGTTAGTGTCGTGCATGGCTGGCCTTGGGGTTTAAGCGTCCAAAAGCCTGGCGCCGGCAAAAGCCTAGCGCTGGGCTTCGAAGTTGAGCAGTTTGCTGGCTACACGGTTGCTGTCGACTTTATAGCTGCCATCGGCAATCGCGGCTTTCAACTCGGCCACACGGGCTTTGTCGACAGCAGGCTGATCGCGCAGCTTGTCAGTGACCTTCTGCAACTGTTGAGCCTCATTGCTGAGGTGTACCGACTCCCCGCTTTTGGCGACATTGGCCTGTTCGGCCTGGGTATTCAGCGGCGCGGAGGGGCTGTTTTCAGCGCTTTCCTTGGCGTTGCTGGTACGTGTGCTGCCGGTTAGTGACGAGGAACTGTTCAATCGGTTGAAATCGATAACCATGATAAAAAACCTCTGGGAATTTGGACGCTTGCCATGTTTTCGGCTATCCCCTGAAAAACTTTAGGCCCAATCAACCATAAGCTTGCATGCGCCGTTGCGAGACCTGCTGCGGCACAGTTTAGGGAAGCGACGGGATCGGCGCCAGTTTTCTCCACGAGGCTTTTACATGGCCACTTCGACCTGTCCCGGCGCAATCACCTGCGCCTTGATAACTCTTTGAGAATTAAGGTTTTTTACTCGAATCTGTTCTTTCATGCCGCCATTGGAGAGCGCTTCCCCCGGCATGCGTACGGCAAGGGTGCCGCTGCGCGCAGTGATCACCACCTGGTCACCCTTACGGACCACTTCGGCCTGTTCCAGATGCACCAGAGTTATGACCTGATCGGCGACCGTTGGTCGGGTAAGTTTCTGCCCGATCGCTTCGTCGACCGAGGTCAGGAAACCCTGGTTGATCGTGCTGACGTCGCGCTCGCGCAAGGTCACATCCTGCGGCTCGATAATGCCGGCGCGTTTCAGCGGACGAGTGGTCGTCACGATCTCGCGAAACAGGCGGACTTGAGCGGGTACGAACACCGTCCAAGGCGAGCTGCCTTCGCAGCGAACCTTCACCGTGACGCGGCCCAGCGGGCGTGCCGGGCTCTCCAGAGTCGCTGTCAATTCCTTGTCGCACATGGGCATGCGCATGCGCGGGTCGAGCTGGTTGACTTCGATTTCGTAGCGGCCTTCGGTTTGACTGGAAGCCAAATAGTCTTCTACGGTGAATTCAAGAAAGCCCTGAGTCACGCCGATAAGCATATCAGGCAAGGTAACCGCATCTGCATGGGCAGGACTGCCAGCAAGCAAGCAGCAAACGGCGGACACCGCGCAAAGCCCTTTGCGAAGGGTAGATGTCAGGCGTCGGGAAAATGTCGTTTGAGCGTTCATACGAGTTAAAAAGCAAGCGCCGTGCCGTTTAGCAATGAATGTGCGTCGCAACAACACTTGGCGTTGATGTAGGAGTCTGGGCATGGCTGGTGTAATGGATTCGGTGAACCAGCGCACGCAACTGGTAGGGCAGAATCGCCTCGAGCTGTTGTTGTTCCGTCTCGACGGGCCACAGCTCTACGGGATCAACGTGTTCAAGGTACGGGAAGTGTTGCAATGCCCGTCCCTGACGTTGATGCCCAAATCCAGTCCTGTCGTGTGCGGGGTAGCGAATATACGGGGAGCGACCATTCCGATCCTGGATCTGGCAATGGCAACGGGCTCCGGTGCGTTGAAAGACAAGAACAGTCCGTTCGTGATCATCACGGAGTACAACACCAAGACCCAGGGTTTCCTGGTCCGCTCGGTGGAGCGCATCGTCAACATGAACTGGGAAGAGATCCATCCGCCACCCAAGGGCACCGGTCGCGATCACTACCTGACCGCTGTGACGCGGGTCGACAACCAGTTGGTCGAAATCATCGACGTCGAGAAGGTGCTGGCCGAAGTGGCGCCGACGCCGGAAGCGATTTCGGTGGGCGTGGTCGATGTCGAGACGCAGACCAAGGCATTGTCGCTGCGGGTGCTGACGGTCGATGACTCGTCGGTGGCGCGCAAGCAGGTCACGCGTTGTCTGCAGACCATCGGTGTCGAAGTGGTGGCGCTGAACGACGGCAAGCAGGCGCTGGATTACCTGCGCAAGCTGGTCGACGAGGGCAAGAAGCCGGAAGAAGAGTTCCTGATGATGATTTCCGACATCGAGATGCCGGAGATGGACGGGTACACCCTGACGGCGGAAATCCGCGGCGACGCACGCATGCAAAAGCTCCATATCATCCTGCATACTTCGTTGTCGGGGGTATTCAATCAGGCGATGGTGAAGAAAGTCGGTGCTGATGACTTCCTGGCCAAATTCCGTCCTGATGACCTCGCATCCCGGGTAGTCGACCGGATCAAAGCAGCAGATATCAGCTAGGGGCCTTCTGCCCCTGGCGGTCAACACGATTTAAGAGGCGGCATCATTGTCTACGGGTAATTTGGATTTCGAACAGTTCCGGGTCTTCCTGGAAAAAGCCTGTGGCATTCTGCTCGGTGAAAACAAGCAGTATCTGGTCTCGAGCCGTCTCAACAAACTGATGGAGCAGCAAGGCATCAAGTCCCTGGGTGAGCTGGTACAGCGCATCCAGACCCAGCCGCGCAGCGGTTTGCGCGAGCAGGTGGTCGATGCCATGACGACCAACGAAACCCTGTGGTTTCGCGACACCTATCCGTTTGAAGTCTTGAAGAACAAGGTACTGCCGGAAGCGATCAAGGCCAGCCCCAACCAGCGTCTGCGGATCTGGTCGGCGGCCTGCTCGTCGGGGCAGGAGCCGTACTCGCTGTCGATGTCGATCGACGAGTTCGAGCGCAGCAACCTGGGGCAGTTGAAGATGGGTGTGCAGATCGTTGCCACCGATCTGTCGGGCCTGATGCTCAACAACTGCAAGACCGGCGAGTACGACAGCCTGGCGATCGGTCGCGGTCTGTCGCCGGAACGCCTGCAACGCTACTTCGACCCGAAAGGGCCGGGGCGCTGGGTGGTCAAGGCGCCGATCAAGAGCCGGGTGGAATTCCGCTCGTTCAACCTGCTCGACAGCTACGCGGCGCTGGGCAAGTTCGACATCGTGTTCTGCCGCAACGTGCTGATCTACTTCTCTGCCGAAGTGAAGAAGGACATCCTGTTGCGCATTCACAGCACGTTGAAGCCGGGCGGGTATCTGTTCCTTGGCGCTTCGGAAGCGCTGAACGGATTGCCGGATCATTACCAGATGGTTCAGTGCAGCCCGGGGATTATCTACAAGGCGAAATAAGCGGTTTGCGCTGATACAAAAACGGGAGGCCCGCAAAGGCCTCCTTTTTTTATGCCCGAATTATTTTCCACGAATCCCCTGTGGGAGCGAGCCTGCTCGCGAAAGCGGTCTGTCCATAAGACAGTTGGCGCCTGACACGCCGCCTTCGCGAGCAGGCTCGCTCCCACAGGGATCTGCGCTGACCTGGCAACGACGGCAAGCGGCAGAAAAGCGGCATCCGGCGGTAACCGGTTGCCGCTTTTCTGGCATTGCCGCTTTGCCTGTCAGGCGCAAAGCCCCGGAATACGGGGCTTTGATCATTTGGCACGGCACTTGCTAAAGCTCAAGTACGAAAAACCGGTCACCTGAAGGTTCCCGACATGAGCATCAGCTTCGACAAAGCGCTGGGCATTCACGAAAAGGCATTGGGCTTCCGCGCCCAGCGTGCCGAAGTGCTGGCCAACAACATCGCCAACGCCGACACCCCGAACTACAAAGCGCGGGATCTGGATTTCTCCAAAGTGCTCGAAGCACAGACCGAGAAGACCAAGACCGGCGGCCACTTTGCCCTGAACATGACCAACAGCCGGCACATCGAGGCTGAAGGGCTGGGCAACGGCGACGAGTCGCTGATGTATCGCACGCCGATGCAGCCTTCGATCGACCAGAACACCGTCGACGCTCAACTGGAACAGTCGAACTACGCGGAAAACGCTGTCGGCTTCCAGGCCAGCTTCACCTTGCTCAACAGCAAATTCAAAGGGCTGGTGTCAGCCCTGCGCGGAGAATAATCCATGTCCCTGTCCAGCGTTTTCAACATTGCCGGCAGCGGCATGAGCGCGCAGACCACGCGTCTGAACACCGTGGCTTCGAACATCGCCAACGCCGAAACCGTTTCGTCGAGCATCGACCAGACCTACCGCGCCCGTCATCCGGTGTTCGCCACCATGTTTCAGGGCGGCCAGGCCGGCGGCAGCAATTCGCTGTTCCAGAACCAGGACGCGGCCGGGCAGGGCGTGCAGGTGCTTGGCGTTGTCGAAGACCAGAGCAACCTCGAAGCGCGCTACGAGCCGAACCATCCGGCTGCCGACGCCAAGGGCTACGTCTACTACCCGAACGTCAACGTGGTGGAAGAAATGGCTGACATGATTTCCGCGAGCCGCTCGTTCCAGACCAACGCGGAAATGATGAACACCGCCAAAACCATGATGCAGAAGGTACTGACCCTCGGTCAGTAATAAGGGGCGACTGCCATGAGCGTTACGGATACCACCAGCAGCCTGAGCATGAACGACATCCTGGCCAACTCGTCGAAGAAGGCCAGCAGCACGACGTCGGGCGGCATCGCTTCGGCGACCAACAGTGCCACAGGCGGCCAGGCGCTGGGCAAGGATGCTTTCCTGCAATTGCTGGTCACCCAGCTGAAAAACCAGAACCCGCTCGACCCGCAGGACAACAGCGCCTTCGTCGCGCAGTTGGCGCAGTTCAGCAGCCTTGAAGGCATCACCACGCTGAACTCCACTGTCAGTGGCCTTGCCGGCAACTACAACTCGTCGCAGGCGTTGCAAGCGTCGTCGCTGGTCGGTCGCAACGTGATCGTGCAGACCAACACCGCCCAGCTCGATGACCCGAGCAAAGGCCTGACCGGTTCGGTCACCGTGCCTTCGTCGATTGCCGGCGGCACCGTGACCATCACCGACAAGGACGGCAAGACCGTGCGCACCATCGACCTGGGCAGCCGCGCTGCCGGCGATGCCAGCTTCACTTGGGACGGCAAGGACACCGCCGGCACCGTGGTTCCGGTCGGCACTTACACGTTCAAGGCCAACGCACCGATCAACGGCACCGCGACCGACCTGGCGACCTACCTGCCGGCGACCGTCAACAGCGTGACGATCAGCCAGACCGGTGGCGAGCTGATGCTCAACCTGGCCGGCAAGGGCACCGTTGCCCTGTCCAAAGTACAAACCATTGGTATATAGAGCCGACTAACCCGGCACGAAGGAGTGGAACATGTCTTTTAACATCGGCCTTAGCGGTCTCTATGCCGCCAACAAACAACTCGACGTCACCGGCAACAACATCGCCAACGTCGCCACCGCCGGTTTCAAATCCTCGCGCGCAGAATTCGAAGACGTCTATTCGTCGACTCGTCTGGGCAGCGGCAGCAAAGTGATCGGCAACGGCGTGCGCCTGGCCAACGTTTCCCAGCAGTTCACCCAGGGTGACATCAACAACACTGGCAACGTGCTGGACATGGGCATCAACGGTTCCGGTTTCTTCACCATGAGCAACAACGGCTCGATCTCGTACACCCGTGCCGGTACGTTCAAGGTCGACAACGCCGGTTACATCACCAACACCGACTACACCTCGCGTCTGCAGGGTTACGGTGTGGATGCCAACGGCAAGATCATCAACGGCGTGTTGACCGATCTGAAGATCGACACCTCGAACCTGGCGCCGAAGTCGTCTTCTGCGGTGACCTCGAGCATCAACCTCAATTCGTCTTCGCCAGTGATCGTTGATACCGGCGCCAGCGCCGTCAAGTTCGATCCGTCGAAGCCTGAGACTTACACCAAGTCCTTCAGCACACCGATCTATGACACCCAGGGCAACGCCCACGTCATGGACCAGTACATGGTCAAGACTGGCGGGAACACCTGGAAGGTTTACACCCTGGTCGATGGCCGTAACCCGGACGCTACCGGCAGCAACCCTGTGACCACTGCGCCGGTTGCCTCGACATTGTCGTTCGACAGCTCCGGCAAGCTGGTTCAGGTGAGCACGCCTAACCCGGCGGATCCAGCCAACCCGATCATCAGCAGCGATCTGAAGATGACCGGCTGGGTGCCGGGCACTGTGACCAATGGCGTGTTTACGCCTAACGGCGCGGCAGCGAACCCGAATGGCGTGACCATCTCGATGGCCAACACCACTCAGTACAACGCTGATACCTCGCGTACGATCCCGACTCAGGATGGTTACGCCACTGGCCAGATCACCAACCTGACCATCGACGGCACCGGTACGCTGTTTGCCAACTTCAGCAACAACCAGAGCAAGGCGATTGGTCAGGTTGCACTGGCCAGCTTCACCAACGAACAGGGCTTGCAGGCTGTCGGTGGCACCAGCTGGAAAGAGACGTTCGCTTCGGGTATTCCGGGCTATGACGCGCCGAAGACCGGTACGTTGGGTGAGGTGGTGTCCAACTCGCTGGAAGAGTCGAACGTTAACCTGACCAATGAGCTGGTTGATCTGATCAAGGGTCAGAGCAACTATCAGGCGAACGCCAAGACTATTTCGACTCAGAGCACGATTATGCAGACCATTATTCAGATGACCTGATTCGGGTTTCTGACTGGTTTTTTGGGCCCCTCGGTTTTGAGGGGCTTTTTTTTGGGGCCGTGGCGGCCTTTGGGCCGACCAGGCTGTTGGGTTTTGGGTGAATATCCGTTGCTTCGGTAGCGGCTGCTGGCGGTTTCGCCTGACGGCGACTTACTTTTTTACAAGCGCCTAAAAAAGTAAGCAAAAAACGCTAGCTCCTGCGTTCGGCCCTCGCAGGCTCGGGTTCCTTCGCTGCGGGATCGATCCGGTCGCAGCGGCTCCGGTTTGCTTCGCTGCACCTCCTTCCGCTGTGTCTGGCTGCGCCAGACGGTCGCTGCGCTCCCGCGCCCGTATCAATCCCTCCGCTCAGCCTTCCGACGTCGCCCGTAGATCAAAAGCACTCGAGCTTGCGCTCATTGTTGAGTGGGGCGGCTTTGCCGCGGGCAGCTGCGCTGCTTTGCCTTTTTGTGGGAGCGAGCTTGCTCGCGAAGGCGGCATGTCAGCCGACCTGTTCTTGAAGTGGTACCCAATCCAACTGTAGGAGCTGCCGAAGGCTGCGATCTTTTGATCTGGCTTTTGCTTTTGCTTTTGCTTTTGCTTTTGCTCTGGCTTTTGATCCGGCTTTTGATCTTTTGCCCCTTCGGCAGGCTTCGTTACGGGATCGATCCGGGGGTGGGAGCGCAGCGACCGTACGACGCAGTCGTACACAGCGAGTGTAGGTGCAGCGAAGCCAACCGGAGCCGCTGCGCCCGGAACGGTCCCGTAACGAAGGTACCCCGAGCTCCAGCGAGCGGGCCGTACGCCGGGGCAAAGCCTTTTGGGTTACCTTTTGGCGTCTGAAAAAGGTGACTCGCTGTAAGAGCGAAACCATAAGAAGCCGTTACCGCAGCAACGGATATTCACCCAAAACCCCAAGAGCCTGGTCGGCCCAGAGGCCGCCAAGGCCGCCAAAAAACAAAACCCCCGACAAACCAGAAGTCTGTCGGGGGTTTCTTTTGCCTGAAGATCCCAGGCGTCTCGCAACGCCTGATCTCAGCTCAGCTTATTGGCAAGCTTCGCAATCCGGCTCGTCGATCGCGCAGGCCTTTGGCACTGGCGCCGGACCTGCCGGAGCGGCCAGAACCGAATCGTCGCCGTGGTTGCCGCCGCTGGAAACAGCGTTCAGCTTACCGGTGTTGATGGTCGACTTCTCGGTGCTGGTCGCGGCCAGGGCACGGAGGTAGTAAGTGGTTTTCAGACCACGGTACCAGGCCATGCGGTAGGTCACGTCGAGCTTCTTGCCCGATGCGCCGGCGATGTACAGGTTCAGCGACTGGGCCTGGTCGATCCACTTCTGACGACGGCTGGCGGCGTCAACGATCCACTTGGTGTCCACTTCGAACGCGGTCGCATAGAGCTCTTTGAGTTCTTGCGGGATGCGCTCGATCTGCTGCACCGAACCGTCGTAGTACTTCAGGTCGTTGATCATCACCGAATCCCACAGACCGCGAGCCTTCAGGTCGCGAACCAGGTACGGGTTGATCACGGTGAATTCGCCCGACAGGTTCGATTTCACGTACAGGTTCTGGTAGGTCGGTTCGATCGACTGCGAAACGCCAGTGATGTTGGCGATGGTCGCGGTCGGTGCGATGGCCATGATGTTCGAGTTACGGATGCCTTTCTGTACACGGGCGCGAACCGGTGCCCAGTCAAGGGTTTCCTTCAGGTCGACATCGATGTACTTCTCGCCGCGCTGTTCGATCAGGATCTGTTGCGAATCCAGCGGCAGGATGCCCTTGGACCACAGCGAACCGTTGAACGTCTCGTAGGCGCCGCGCTCGTCGGCCAGGTCGCAGGAAGCCTGGATCGCGTAGTAGCTGACCGCTTCCATCGACTTGTCGGCAAACTCGACGGCAGCGTCGGAGCCGTAGGCGATGTGCTGCAGGTACAGAGCGTCCTGGAAGCCCATGATGCCCAGACCGACCGGGCGGTGGCGGAAGTTGGAGTTCTTCGCTTGCGGCACCGAGTAGTAGTTGATGTCGATCACGTTATCGAGCATGCGCACGGCGGTGTTCACGGTGCGTTGCAGCTTGGCGGTATCGAGCTTGCCGTCGACGATGTGGTTCGGCAGGTTGATCGAGCCCAGGTTGCAAACGGCGATCTCGTCCTTGTTGGTGTTCAAGGTGATCTCGGTGCACAGGTTCGAGCTGTGGACCACGCCGACATGCTGCTGCGGGCTGCGCAGGTTGCACGGGTCCTTGAAAGTCAGCCATGGGTGGCCGGTTTCGAACAGCATGGACAGCATCTTGCGCCACAGGTCTTTGGCCTGGATGGTCTTGAACAGCTTGACCTTGCCCGGGTACTCGGTCAGCGCTTCGTAGTACTCGTAGCGCTCTTCGAAGGCTTTACCGGTCAGGTCGTGCAGGTCCGGTACTTCGGATGGCGAGAACAGGGTCCACTTGCCGTCATCGAAGACACGCTTCATGAACAGGTCAGGGATCCAGTTGGCGGTGTTCATGTCGTGGGTACGACGACGATCGTCACCGGTGTTCTTGCGCAGCTCGATGAACTCTTCGATGTCCATGTGCCAGGTTTCCAGGTAGGCACACACAGCGCCTTTGCGCTTGCCACCCTGGTTCACGGCGACAGCGGTGTCGTTCACTACTTTGAGGAACGGCACAACGCCTTGCGACTTGCCGTTGGTGCCCTTGATGTACGAACCCAGCGCACGCACCGGCGTCCAGTCGTTGCCCAGACCGCCGGCAAATTTCGACAGCATGGCGTTGTCGTGGATCGCGTGATAGATGCCCGACAGGTCATCCGGCACGGTGGTCAGGTAGCAGCTCGACAGCTGTGGACGCAGGGTACCGGCGTTGAACAGGGTCGGGGTCGAAGCCATGTAGTCGAACGAGGACAGCAGGTTGTAGAACTCGATCGCACGGTCTTCTTTCTGCTTCTCTTCGATCGCAAGGCCCATGGCCACGCGCATGAAGAAGATCTGCGGCAGTTCGAAACGCACGCCATCCTTGTGGATGAAGTAGCGGTCGTACAGGGTCTGCAGGCCCAGGTAGGTGAATTGCTGATCGCGCTCGTGGTTGATCGCCTTGCCCAGTTTTTCCAGGTCGAAGGTGGCCAGCACAGGGTTCAGCAGTTCGAACTCGATACCTTTGGCGATGTAGGCCGGCAGTGCCTTGGCGTACAGGTCGGCCATTTCGTGATGGGTGGCGCTTTCGGCGACTTCGAGGAAGTTCAGGCCTTCGGCACGCAGGGTGTCCATCAGCAGGCGGGCGGTGACGAACGAGTAGTTCGGCTCGCGCTCGACCAGAGTACGGGCGGTCATCACCAGGGCGGTGTTGACGTCGGTCAGGGCCACGCCGTCGTACAGGTTCTTCAGGGTTTCGCGCTGGATCAGGTCGCCGTCGACTTCTTCCGGGCCTTCGCAGGCTTCGGTAACGATGGTGTTCAGGCGGCCCATGTCCAGCGGCGCGAGGCTGCCGTCGGCGCGGGTGATGCGGATCGACGGGTGCGCGTTGACTGCTGCTTCGGCAGGAGCGTGAGCTGCGCGCTCTTTCGAACGGCCGTCACGGTAGATCACGTAGTCGCGTGCAACTTTCTGCTCGCCGGCACGCATCAGGGCCAGTTCGACCTGGTCCTGGATTTCTTCGATGTGGATGGTGCCGCCCGATGGCATGCGACGCTTGAAGGTCGCGGTGACCTGCTCGGTCAGGCGCGCAACGGTATCGTGGATTCGCGACGAAGCGGCAGCGGTGCCGCCTTCAACTGCGAGGAACGCTTTGGTGATAGCGACGGTGATCTTGTCATCGGTGTAAGGAACGACAGTGCCATTACGCTTGATCACGCGCAGTTGGCCAGGCGCGGTGGCTGCCAGATCCGAAGTCGAATCGGCGGCCTGCGGCAAGGTGCCCTGCGGGTTCTCGCGAGTTGTGTCGGTTTGCATGGGGGGTGGTCTCCACATTCTCTATGTTTGTTTGGCACCGTCATGGTGCTCACCGTTCTGTACCGAAGCACTGCAACCGACGGGCGTCGGCATTACAAACTTCGGAACAGTAGGAAAAAGGCTGCAACGCCGCATCCTTGCCGAAGTTTTGGTTACGAGCCGAAGCTCGCCACCGGATTCCTTCGCGGGTGGCAGTCATGACTGCAACACCCATACCGTTTTGTCCGTTTCGGACCAAATAAAACGGTGCCATCCGCCAGTGCGGTTTGGGCTTGAAAAAACTCGCTTGTTCTACCGGAAACCGGCCATAAAGCACTTGAGTTTCAGGTCTGAAATGTGGTTGGGCGTTTTAGGTGAAAACCCTATATGTAGGGTCTCCGTTTTCGCCGTGCTACAAGATAATGCGTTTCAGGGGGGATTGCAATGTACTACCTGTGGATAAGCCTGTGCGTAATTTGTGTAAGAAACAGGGAAAACGCGTGTAGGCCGCGAACCTGCTGAGCCAGACCGTTTGTCACTGTTTTTTTGCCTGGAAAAACGCTTCAGCGGTTTTTTAAGGGCGCGAACCCTATCACAGAATTCCGCCTTGTCCGAACGCATTTACCGACTTGTTTTCCGGGTGATCGGCGTTTATACAATCGCTGGGTGCACGGGCATTTTTATCCTCCTGAAACATGACAGATGATCGGGAGATACACGCAGGATTGTCGGAGCGAGCCTGCTCGCGAATCGGTTGACCACTGAGCATTCAGGTTGAAGCAACAGACGCTTTCGCGAGCAGGCTCGCTCCCACAGGTTTTGTCCGTGTCAGGCGATTGTCTTTCTTCTTTTAATAAAAACAGCAAGCAGAGGTCACCGGTGGAGCAACAAACCTGGCAGGTATTGATCGTCGAGGATGACCAGCGACTGGCCGAGCTCACCCGCGATTACCTGCAAGCCAATGGCCTGCGCGTCGAGATCGAAGGCAACGGTGCGCTGGCGGCGGCGCGGATCATCAAGGAGCAGCCGGATCTGGTGATCCTCGATCTGATGCTGCCCGGCGAAGATGGCCTGAGCATCTGCCGCAAGGTGCGCAGCCAGTACGACGGGCCGATCCTGATGCTCACCGCGCGCACCGACGACGCTGATCAGATCCACGGCCTCGACCTCGGTGCCGACGACTATGTGTGCAAACCGGTGCGTCCGCGCTTGTTGCTGGCGCGCATCCAGGCGTTGCTGCGACGCAGTGACACACCGGAGCCGGTCGCGGAAAAATCCCGGCGGTTGCAATTCGGTCCACTGGTGGTCGACAACGCATTGCGAGAAGCCTGGCTGAGCGACAACGGCATCGAGCTGACCAGCGCCGAGTTCGACCTGCTCTGGCTGCTGGTGTCCAACGCCGGGCGGATACTTTCCCGGGAAGAAATCTTCACTGCATTGCGCGGCATCGGCTACGACGGCCAGGACCGCTCGATCGACGTGCGCATCTCGCGCATCCGCCCGAAAATCGGCGACGACCCCGATCATCCACGCCTGATCAAGACCATTCGCAGCAAAGGCTACCTGTTCGTCCCTGAGGCCTGCGCAGACCTGGCACTGTGAATTCGATCTTCCTGCGCATCTATGGCGGCATGTGCGCCGCGCTGATTCTGGTGGCGGTGCTCGGCGTGCTGGCGCTGAACCTGCTCAATCAGGTGCGCAGCGAGCAATATCGCGAACGCCTGGCCCACGGCACCTTCTCGCTGATGGCCGACAACCTGCAACCGATGAACCAGACCGAACGCCATCGCGCGCTGCTGGTGTGGGAGCGGCTGCTCGGTATACCGCTGACGCTGAAGAAATTCTCTGAAACCGACCTTGATCTGGCCCAGCGCACCCGTGTGCTGCGCGGTCAGGCGCTGGTCGAGCAGACCGGGCCACATGCGGCCAAGGTCTATCGGCTGATCAGCGAAAAAGAGCAGCTTGTACTGGTAGGAGAGGTGCAGCAGATCAGCGAGCAACTGGCCCGGGCGACCATCTATTTGCTGGCCGATGAGCTGGTGCGGGTACCGGTGGGTGAGCAGCCCAAACGTCTGGCGCAGATAAAGCAGGAAAAGGGCTTCGGCTTCGATCTGCGTCTGGTCACGGTAAATGACGCCGACATGGACGAAGACCAGAGTCGCCGCGTGGCCGAGGGCGATACGGTGATGGCGCTGGGCAAGGGCGGCGATTCGATTCGCGTCTTCGCCGGCATGGTCGGTACGCCGTGGGTGCTGGAAATCGGCCCGCTGTACCAGATGAATCCGTACCCGCCGGAATGGCTGGTATTGATTGCCGCGCTCGGTCTGACGCTGATCGGTCTCATCGTTTATCTGCTGGTGCGTCAGCTTGAGCGGCGTTTGCGCGGTCTCGAAGCAGCGGCCACGCGCATTGCCAAGGGCAGCCTGGAAACCCGTGTGCCGGCGCGCGGCGCTGACTCTGTCGGGCGGCTTGCGTCGGCGTTCAATGGCATGGCTGAGCACTTGCAACAGTTGCTGGCGATCCAACGTGAACTGGTGCGCGCGGTGTCTCATGAACTGCGTACCCCAGTGGCACGGCTGCGTTTCGGGCTGGAAATGATCGGCACGGCTACCACCCCGCAGGCACTGGAGAAATACCGCGAAGGCATGGATCACGACATAGAAGACCTCGATAAACTGGTCGATGAAATGCTCACCTATGCGCGGTTGGAGCAGGGTTCGCCGGCGCTGACCTTCCAGCGCATCGATCTGGATGCGCTGGTCAATCAGGTGATCGCAGAATTGGCGCCGCTGCGCGCCGAGGTCACGGTGCAGCGCGGTTTGTGTCTGTCATCGGCCGACAATGACGGCGCCTGGGTCGAGGCTGAACCGCGTTATCTGCATCGGGCGCTGCAGAATCTGGTGGGCAACGCGATGCGCCATGCGCATTCGCAGGTGACGGTGAGTTATCAGGTCGGCCAGTTGCGTTGCCGGATCGACGTCGAGGATGACGGGCCGGGGGTGCCGGAGGTGGCGTGGGAGCGGATCTTCACGCCGTTTCTGCGCTTGGACGATAGCCGCACGCGGGCCTCGGGCGGGCATGGTCTGGGACTGTCGATTGTGCGGCGGATCATTCACTGGCACGACGGCCGGGCGATCATTGGCAAGAGCAAGAGTCTGGGTGGGGCCTGTTTCAGTCTGAGCTGGCCGAGGAATCAGGAGCGCCGCTGAGATTCGGGATACCGCCTTCGCGAGCAGGCTCGCTCCCACATTTGAAATGCAATCCCCTGTGGGAGCGAGCCTGCTCGCGAAGGCGCCATAACAGGCAATGCAAAACTTCAGGCAGGAATGCTGACCAGACTCAACAACTGCCCATCCTGCACTGCAAACTGCGCCTCCAGCTCCGATCCGTTGCGCCATTCGCTCGACAGATCCGTCAACAACCGCAGCCTGACCTGACCCGCAGCAGTCCATTCCAGCACTTCGGCATGCTCGAAATAAAAGCGCTGCTGCACGATCGGGTACAGCGCTTTGAATAAACTCTCTTTCACCGAAAACGTCAGGGTCACCCGCAGCGCCAGTTGCTCCTGCGAGCCTGCCGCCATGCGTTGCAGTTCCGCTGGCGTGAGGATTTCCCCGGCCAAGCGTTCGGCGCGCTCATGGCTCAACAGGTTTTCCAGATCCATGCCCAAGCCGCGCCAGTGTTGCTTGTTGGCGACAATCGCCGCCGCACGGCCAGTGCTGTGGGTGATCGAACCGCAGATGTGCGCCGGCCAAACCGGCGCGCGGTCTTCGCCGATCGGCGGGACGACGTTCAGGCCTTCGAGTTGTTGCAGCGCGGCACGGGCGCAGATGCGTCCAGCGAGAAACTCGGCCTGGCGCTTGGCCACCGAGCGCTGAATGCTCGGTGGCGCCAGCACAGCGCTGCGCTGGAAGTCATCGCCAAGCAGTCGGGCCGGGTCGAAGTGGGTACTGAGCAGCACGGTATCGGCCAGGACCGTCGGCAACGGCCAATGGCTGTCTAGCGCAGTGCAGCAGGCGGGCAGGGCGGGGGTGGTATGCATGGCGGGCATTTTGCCGGTTAGTCGAGGCAAGGTCGAGAACGGCGGTGAAGCCTTCGCGAGCAGGCTCGCTCCCACAGGGGATCTTCTGCGCGACAGATATCCAGTGTGGGAGCGAGCCTGCTCGCGAAAGCCGCGCCTCGGCGTTACTGACTCAACCGAAAATCTTCTTGAAGAACGCCTGCATATCCGCCCACGACTTCTCGTCCGCCGCCTTGTTGTAACCAATGTCCGGCCCGCCATGCTCGCCATGGCTCAGGCGATCGGCATCCGGGTTGCTGAAACCGTGTTTGGCGCCATCCAGACTGACGAACTGGTAGTCCGCCCCAGCCTTGTCCATCTCTGACTTGAAGGCGGTGACGTGGTCCTGAGTGACCATGCTGTCCAGCGCCCCATGCTCGACGAGAATCTTCGCCTTCACACTGCCCGGAGTCGCCGGGGTCTTGGTCGCCAGCGCGCCATGGAAACTCACCACACCGGCCAGGGGCACACCCTGACGGGCGGCATTCAGCACCACGGCGCCACCGAAGCAATAGCCGATGGCGGCGATTTTGTTCGGGTCGGTCTGCTTTTGCTTCTTCAACAGATCGAGCCCGGCGGCGAAGCGTTTACTGGCGGCATCGGCATCCTTGGTCGCTGCCTGCATGAAGGCCATGGCGTCTTTCGGGTGCTCGGTGTTCTTGCCTTCGCCATACATGTCGATGGCCAGCGCGCTGTAGCCGAGTTCGGCGAGATCCCGCGCGCGGCGCTTGGCGTAATCGTTCAGCCCCCACCATTCGTGGACCACGACAACGCCGGGGCGTGGGCCTTTGATCGCGTCGTCATAGGCGTAGTAGCCGATCAGTTGGCTGCCGTCGGCGCTTTGGTAGGGGATTTCTTCAGTCTTGATCGCAGCCTGGGTAAGGCTGCTGACTGCCAGCAAAGTGAGGGCGAGGAACAGGCGCATGGTCGGGTGTCCTTATTGAAAGTGGTCAGAACAGCCTAGTCGATCTGGTTCAGGTCAGGTTCAGAGACGGTTCAGGGGCCGTACAGGGGCGGCTCAGTAACCTTGCGCCATACCCAAACAGCACTGTGAAAGAGGAAATACCCATGACTCGTTTAAACAAATTGCTGCTGGCTTTTACCCTGTTAGGCTCCAGCATCGCGGCGAATGCCGACGACACCAGCAACTTCGCCGGCCTGACATTCGGCCAGACCAGCGACAAGATCGACAAGTCCCACGCGCTCAACAACAACCTCGGCAACCCCAACGTCACTGGGGCCATCGACGGCAACAACACCTACGGCATGCGCCTCGGTCAGCAAAACAGCCAGGGCCGCTACTACGCCACCTATGACAACGTTTCCGGCTCGCACAATGGCGTTAAACTGCGCCAGGAAAATCTGCTCGGCAGCTATGACCTGTTCTATCCAGTAGGCGGCAGCACCAAATTGTTCGGTGGCGCCACGGCCGGTCTGACCAAACTGACGCAGGATTCGCCCGGCTTCAGCCGTGACAGCGACATCGGTTACGCCATCGGTGGCCAGGTCGGTGTGTTGCAGCAAGTTTCGCAGAACACCTCGGTGGAACTCGGTTACCGTTACCTTCGCAGCAACGCCAGCACCGAAATGAAAGAAAGCGGCGGCAGCAAACAGGGCTCGCTGGACTTGACCAGCAGCGCGCAGACCTACCTGTCGGCCAACTACTATTTCTAAGCGGTTGTCGCAGTTTGAAGTGTGGGAGCGAGCCTGCTCGCGAAAGGGGTGTATCGGCCGACACTTGCTTGGCTGATCCACCGTATTCGCGAGCAGGCTCGCTCCCACAGGTAGTTGCCTGGAGAGTTCAAGTGATAGGGAGAAAGGCATGAAACTGTTGGTCGTCGAAGACGAGGCGCTGTTGCGTCATCACCTGCAAACCCGTCTGACGGAGAGCGGTCATGTGGTCGAGTCCGTGGCCAATGCCGAGGAGGCGCTGTACCAGACCGGCCAGTACAACTTCGATCTGGCGGTGATTGATCTCGGCCTGCCGGGCATGGGCGGCCTCGACCTGATCCGCCAGTTGCGCTCGGGCGGCAAGACCTTCCCGATCCTGATCCTCACCGCGCGCGGCAACTGGCAGGACAAGGTCGAAGGGCTCGCCGCCGGTGCCGACGATTACGTGGTCAAGCCGTTCCAGTTCGAAGAACTCGATGCGCGCCTGAACGCATTGCTGCGGCGCTCCAGCGGCTTCACCCAGTCGACCATCGTCGCCGGGCCGTTGCTGCTCGACCTCAATCGCAAACAGGCCAGCCTCGATGAACAACCGCTGGCGCTGACCGCTTACGAATACCGCATCCTCGAATACCTCATGCGCCACCATCAGCAGGTGGTGCCCAAGGATCGCTTGATGGAGCAGCTCTATCCGGACGATGACGAGCGCGATCCGAATGTCATCGAAGTGCTGGTCGGCCGTCTGCGCCGCAAGCTCGAAGGCCCGGCCGGGTTCAAGCCGATCGACACCGTGCGCGGCCTCGGCTACCTGTTCAATGAGCGCTGCACTTGATCCGTTCCCTTCGCGTACGCTTGATGCTCGCCGCCACCACGTTGGCGGTGTTGTTCATGCTTGCCTTGCTGCCGGCGATGCAGGGTGCCTTCAGCCTTGCCTTGCAGGACTCGATCGAGCAACGTCTGGCCTCCGATGTCACCACATTGATCTCCGCCGCCCGGGTGGAAAACGGTCGGCTGGTGATGCCGTCGCAATTGCCGGACGAACGCTTCAACCTCACCGACTTCCGTTTGCTCGGCTATATCTACGACCGCGACGGCAAACTGGTGTGGCGCTCGAAAGCCACCCAGGAAGAGCAGATCAACTACAAACCGCGCTACGACGGTCTCGGCAATGAGTTCGCGCGGATTCGTGAAGCCAGCGGTCAGGAGTTCTTCGTCTACGACGTCGAAGTCAAATTGCTCGGCGGCAAAAGCGCGGCATTCAGCATCGTCGCTCTGCAACCGGTGCGTGAATACGAAACCACCCTCGAAGGCCTGCGCGAAAATCTCTATCTGGGCTTCGGTGCGGCGTTGCTGGTATTGCTGGCGCTGCTATGGATCGGCCTGACCTGGGGCCTCAAGGCCTTGCGCCGTTTGAGCCAGGAACTCGACGAAATCGAAGGCGGCACCCGCGAAAGCCTGACGGAAAAACACCCGCGTGAACTGCTGCGCCTGACCGGCTCGCTCAACCGCTTGCTGCTCAGCGAACGCCAGCAACGCAGCCGCTACCGCGACTCCCTCGACGACCTCGCCCACAGCCTGAAAACCCCGTTGGCGGTGCTGCAAGGCGTCAGCGAAGACATGGCCCAGCGCCCCGAAGACCGCGACCAGGCCTGGGTTCTGCAAAGTCAGATCGAACGCATGAGCCAGCAGATCAGCTACCAACTGCAACGGGCCAGCCTGCGCAAAAGCGGCCTGGTGCGCCATCAGGTGCGCCTGCAACCGGTGCTCAAAAGCCTTTGCGACACGCTGGACAAGGTCTACCGCGACAAACACGTGCGCGTGACCTTTGATCTGCCGGAGCACTGCTACGTGCCGATCGAGCAGGGCGCCTTGCTGGAAATGCTCGGCAACCTGCTGGAAAACGCCTATCGCCTGTGCCTCGGCGAAGTGCGGGTCAGCGTGCGCGAATCACTGGCCGGGATCGAGTTGTGTGTCGAGGATGATGGCCCGGGTGTTCCACTCGATCAGCGTGCGCGGATTCTCGAACGCGGCGAACGCCTGGATGCCCAACATCCGGGGCAGGGCATCGGGCTGGCGGTGGTCAAAGACATCATCGAAAGCTACAACGCGCGTTTGGCTTTGGGTGATTCACCGATGGGCGGGGCGGCGTTCAGGATTGATTTTCCTGCGGTGTGATTGCGAGCTGCCCTCACCCTAACCCTCTCCCAGAGGTAGAGGGGACTGACCGAAGTGTCTTTGGAAAATTATCGACCTGAGCGATTTGCAGCGAATATGGATTCAATAGAGAGCTTGCAGGTCGGCGTATTTCTCAAGCATCCCCCAATCAGTCCCCTCTCCCTCCGGGAGAGGGTTAGGGTGAGGGGCTTTTGATTTAGCGCCTCATTGCTCCTGCGACCGATAAGCCCCCGGTGTCAGCCCCGTCCATTTCTTGAACGCCCGATGAAACGCCGAAGGCTCAGAGAACCCGAGCTGCTCGGCAATCTGTTGCAACGACAGCTCCGCCCGGCCCAGATGGTAGATGGCGATATCCCGCCGCAGCTGATCCTTGAGTTCCTGAAAACTGGTGCCTTCCTCGCGCAAATGCCGGCGCAAGGTCTGCGGGCTGATATGCAGATGCGCCGCAACCGCTTCCAGATCAGGCCAGTGCGCAGCGTCGCGACTGAGCAAGCGGCGCAGGCGGCTGCTCAGGCTGTCGCCGTCGTCCGGGCGCGAGAGCAGGTCGGCGGGGGAGCGTTCGAGAAAATGCTTGAGCGTGCGTTCGTCCTGCAACAGCGGCATGGCCAGATAGCGACTGTGAAACAGCAGGCTGCTTTGCTCGGCATCAAAGGTCAGCGGGCAGGGGAACAGCAGGTCGTATTCGCTGCCGTGCTCGGGGCGCGGATAGCTGAAGGTTGCCTGCTCCAGGCGTATCCGCTGGCCGATCAGCCAACTGCCGAGGCGGTGCCAGATCACCAACAGGCTCTCGCTGAGAAAATGATCCGGGTCCCACGACTGCGCGTCGTCCAGGCTCAAACGCACCCATTCGTCTTCGCGACGCAGGGTCAGGCGTGGGGCGTCGGGGAACAGGCTGTAAAACAACAAGCCACGTTGCAGAGCCTTCTCCAGGTTGCGGCAGTGAATCGAGGCGTGGCACATCATGGCGAAGCTGCCGGGCTTGCTCGGGGCGTTACCGAAACCCAGGTATTCGTCGTCCAGCGCCAGCCACAGCCCTTGAATCAGCCGGGTGAACTGCTCAGGGGCAATCCGCGCGCGGGGCTCGTCGAGCAACTCCGGGCTGATCCCCAGTTGCTGTAACAGGCCTGAATAATCCAGGCCGCGCCGGCGCGCACCGCCAAGGGCGGCACGGGCGAAATGGCTGGCGATGGTGCGTTCGCGCATAAGCGGCAATCCTTGTTCAGGCACCGATCGTAATGGCGGGCCGGCAACGCCACAAGGCGGATTTCCGCCAAATTGCAGGACGCTGAACGCTCAGTTGGCGGAAATCCGCCATGCCTCAAGTCGCTGATTGGTGACAGGGAACTCCCGCAGGCCCTGATATCAAAAGGCTTGCTGCCATTTGCACCAATCTGGCACGACGTTTGCGATACAAGCCACAGAAGCGTGCATTCTCCGACCGGGAAAAATGCCGTTCCAACAACAAATCCCTCCAGTGCAGGAGGGTTCGCAATTAAGGTTCGGCGCTCGACAGATGGATGTTGCCGCTGGACGCTTGAGGAAACCTGCAATGACGACTCGTCAGCCACTGTACAAATCCCTGTATTTCCAGGTGATCGTTGCCATCGCCATCGGCATCCTGCTCGGTCACTTCTATCCGCAGACCGGTGTGGCCCTCAAGCCACTGGGTGACGGCTTCATCAAGCTGATCAAAATGGTCATCGCCCCGATCATCTTCTGTACTGTTGTCAGCGGCATCGCCGGCATGCAGAACATGAAGTCGGTAGGCAAGACCGGCGGATACGCGCTGCTGTACTTCGAAATCGTTTCGACCATTGCCCTGCTGATCGGTCTGATCGTGGTCAACGTTGTGCAACCGGGCGCCGGCATGCACATCGACGTCACCACCCTGGACGCCTCGAAAATCGCCACCTACGTGACGGCCAGTAAAGACCAGAGCATTGTCGGTTTCCTCCTCAATGTGATCCCGAACACCATCGTCGGCGCGTTCGCCACCGGTGACATCCTGCAAGTGCTGATGTTCTCGGTGATCTTCGGCTACGCCCTGCATCGCCTCGGCTCGTACGGCCGTCCGCTGCTGGACATGATCGATCGCTTCGCCCACGTGATGTTCAACATCATCAACATGATCATGAAACTGGCGCCACTGGGTGCGTTCGGTGCCATGGCGTTCACCATCGGTGCCTACGGTGTCGGCTCGCTGGTGCAACTGGGCCAGTTGATGATCTGCTTCTACATCACCTGCGTCCTGTTCGTCGTGCTGGTGCTGGGTGCGATCTGCCGGGCTCACGGTTTCAGCGTGTTCAAACTGGTGCGCTACATCCGTGAAGAGCTGTTGATCGTACTGGGTACGTCCTCGTCGGAATCGGCACTGCCACGCATGCTGATCAAGATGGAGCGTCTGGGCGCGAAGAAATCCGTCGTGGGTCTGGTGATCCCGACCGGTTACTCGTTCAACCTCGACGGTACTTCGATCTACCTGACCATGGCCGCCGTGTTCATCGCTCAGGCGACTGATACGCACATGGACATCACCCACCAGATCACTCTGCTGCTGGTGCTGCTGCTGTCCTCCAAAGGCGCGGCAGGTGTGACCGGTTCGGGCTTCATCGTTCTGGCCGCGACGCTGTCGGCCGTAGGTCACCTGCCGGTTGCCGGTCTGGCGCTGATCCTCGGTATCGACCGCTTCATGTCCGAAGCCCGCGCACTGACCAACCTGGTCGGTAACGCTGTAGCGACCATCGTCGTCGCCAAGTGGGTCAAGGAGCTGGACACCGATCAACTGCAGACCGAGCTGGCTTCCGGCGGTCGCGGTATCTCCGATGAGCGTGAAGAAGACGACCTGGGTGTGGCTGAAGGCCCAACCCCGAGCAATGTGAAGTAAGCATCGCTTGCACAGAAAAACCCGCTTCGGCGGGTTTTTTCTTGCCCGGAATTTGAGCGCAACGGTCACACCTGCTGACATTTGCGGTGATTGCCGCATCGCCGATGGCTGCCTAGGCTGAGTACATCGCCCAAGGAGTTCGCCCATGTCTGCACCGCTGGCCTCACTGAAGATTCTCGATTTCTCGACCTTGCTGCCGGGGCCATTCGCCTCGTTGCTGCTGGCGGACATGGGCGCCGAGGTGCTGCGCATCGAATCGCCGACGCGTATGGATCTGCTGCGGGTGCTGCCGCCGCATGATGGCGGGGTCTCGGCCAGCCACGCTTATCTGAACCGCAACAAGCGCAGTCTGGCGCTGGACCTGAAACAGCCCGAAGCGCTGCAGATCATCAAGCAACTGCTGGGCGAGTACGACATCGTCCTCGAGCAGTTTCGCCCCGGGGTGATGGAGCGCCTGGGCCTAGGTTATGAAGCGTTGAAAGCGATCAATCCAAAGCTGATTTATGTGTCGATCAGCAGTTACGGCCAGACCGGGCCGTACAAGGAGCGCGCCGGGCATGACATCAACTATCTGGCGCTGGCCGGGCTGGCTAGCTACACCGGTCGCGCCGACAGCGGGCCGTTGCCGCTGGGCATGCAGGTGGCAGACGTGGCGGGCGGCTCGCTACACGGCGTGATCGGCTTGCTGGCAGCGGTGATTGCCCGTCAGCAAACCGGGCAGGGCACCCATCTGGATGTGAGCATGACCGACTGCGCGTTCAGCCTGAACGCCATGGCCGGCGCTGGCTATCTGGCCTGCGGCGCGGAACCGGGCCGCGAAGATCAGATGCTCAACGGCGGCAGTTTCTATGACTATTACCGCACCCGGGATGGGCGCTGGATGTCGGTGGGCAGTCTGGAGCCAGCGTTCATGCAGCAATTGTGCACGGCACTGGGCCGGCCGGAACTGGCCGCGCAAGGGTTGTCGCCCAGGCCTGAGCAACAACAAGCCTTGAAAGAGGCGTTGCGCATCGAATTCGAGCGGCACGATTTTGCAGAACTGTGTGAGTTGTTCGCCGGGGTCGATGCCTGTGTCGAGCCGGTGTTGAGTTTGGGCGAGGCGTTGCGCCATCCGCAGTTACAGGCGCGGGAGCTGGTGACCCAGGTGCCGCGCGGCGATGGCACGACGCAGGCGCAGATGGCCTGTCCGTTGAAATTCTCTGAGGCGTTGCCGGCGCCAAGGCATGTTGGTGCGGGGTTGGGGCAGCATACGGATGAGGTGTTGGGGGAGTTAGGGTTGAGTGCTGAGCGGATCACCGAGTTGCGTTCGGCCAGGGTGATTCTGTAGCGCTCATGCCGCCGCCTTCGCGAGCAGGCTCGCTCCCACATTGAAATGCATTCCCCTGTGGGAGCGAGCCTGCTCGCGAAGGGGCCCGCCGATACTCTACAAAACTGTCATTCCACCCGCATTTCACCACTGAACACCAGCGTACTGCGGCAACGCCGGCATAAATACCGCCGCCCTTGCCGCACCAGGCCATGGCGCTGGGCGGTAAACGGGAAATCACTGTCGGGGCACGGGCATTTGTAGATATAGCGGGTCACGCTGCGCCGCTTGATTTCATAGGTGTGGCAGCGATCCGGCGGCAGTTCGTAGACGCCGCGCATGATCAGTTGCCACTCCTCGCCATGGGGCTGGATGCGGTCGCCGAACAGTTGATGAGCGATCAGGTGGGCGACTTCGTGGGCCACGGTCTGCTTGAGGAAGTGTTCGGTGTTTTCCCGGTACAGCTGCGGGTTGAAGCGCAGCAGGTTCTCGTGCAGATGCGCGACACCGGCTTTCTGCCCGCGCAGCTTGAGGCTGACCACGGGGCGTTTGAAGGAACGTTTGAAAAAGGATTCAGCGAGTTGGTAACAATCTTCGACGCGGGTATTGAGTTGCTCGGGCATGCTTGATGGATCTCCAGAGACGCCGAGTATGCCGTAACCCCGGCGACTTGCGAATCGTCGACCTGCCGAATGGTCGTCGCCCCAACGAGAAGGCCGCCTTGCGGCGGCCTGTATTGGCAGATGTTGTTTTTCTCAGGGAGGAAACAGGTCAGTTGGTATAGACCGGGCCGACACCCAGGCCCCAGACAATCACGGTGAACGCCATGATCGCCACCAGCACCACCAGCCCAACCGCGAGCACCGAGCTGGAAAACAGAAAGCCTTCATCCGAAGGGATGTTCATGAACGTCGGCAAGCCGACATACAAAAGATAGACCGTGTAGCAGATGGCCGCCGTACCGACGATCATCCCCAGCCACATGTGCGGATACAGCGCCGCCAGACCGCCGACGAACAACGGTGTCGCCGTGTAAGTGGCGAATGCCACGCAACGGGCCAGGCTTGGATTGGCGTCATAGGTGCGCGCCATCCAGTGCACGAAGGCGCCCATCACCGCGACCCCGCCGAGCATCGCCAGGTACGACATGATGGTCATCCACAAGGCGCTTTCGAACGTGAGCATCACCGGCGCGCGGTTGCCGATCACCCAGCCGACCTGGGTCGTGCCGATGAACGCCGAAACAGCGGGGATCGCCGCTAGAATCAGCGTGTGCGTCAGGTACATGTGGCTGATGCTTTCCTCTTGGTCGCCACGGATCTCCTTCCATTCCTGATCGGGGTGGGTAAACAGTCCCACTACGTGATGGATCATGCCATTCACTCCTCTTGTCATTGCCATCGCCCCCCAACGGAGCGCCTACGGGCCAAGATGGCCGAGCAAATACAGGTCTTCAGATGTGTGCGACCTTATGTCGCAGTATAGAAAGGAGTCCAGCGCACCGGTATGCCGGGCTTAGAGCAAATCGCGCTGTAAACGGGATGGATAATCGCCTCGGGGTCTTGCGCGGGAAGGCATTTTTGGGGTTGAAACACTTTTTGTGGCGAGGGGATTTATCCCCGTTCGGCTGCGCAGCAGTCGCCAGCCCATTCAGCGCGCAGTGTCAGGCATTACGAGTTCCCAGGTTTTGGGGCTGCTTCGCAACCCAGCGGGGATAAATCCCCTCGCCACAGATGCTTCGCGCTACCAGGGTTTTTGCGTAAAATGCCGGCCTTTCGTCACACCTCACGGATTTCGCGTCATGGGCACTCTTACGGTCAACCAGAACAAACTGCAAAAGCGCCTGCGCCGCCTGGCCGGCGAAGCGGTCGCCGATTTCAACATGATCGAAGACGGCGACAAGGTCATGGTCTGCCTGTCCGGGGGCAAGGACAGCTACACCATGCTCGACGTGCTGATGCACCTGCAGAAGGTTGCACCGATCAAGTTCGACATCGTCGCGGTGAACATGGACCAGAAACAGCCGGGCTTTCCCGAGCACGTGCTGCCGGCCTACCTGAAAGAACTGGGCATCGAGTACCACATCGTCGAGAAGGACACTTACTCGGTGGTCAAGGAACTGGTGCCGGAAGGCAAGACCACCTGCTCGCTGTGCTCGCGCCTGCGTCGCGGCACCCTGTACACCTTCGCTGACGAAATCGGCGCGACGAAAATGGCCCTCGGTCATCACCGCGACGACATCGTCGAAACGTTCTTCCTCAACATGTTCTTCAACGGCACCCTCAAAGCGATGCCGCCGAAGCTGCGCGCCGACGATGGCCGCAACGTGGTGATTCGCCCGCTGGCTTACTGCAACGAGAAGGACATTCAGGCCTACTCGGACTTGAAGCAATTCCCGATCATCCCGTGCAACCTCTGCGGCTCGCAGGAAAACCTGCAGCGCCAGGTGGTCAAGGAAATGCTCCAGGACTGGGATCGCAAGACCCCGGGCCGCACCGAATCGATTTTCCGCAGCCTGCAGAACGTGGTGCCATCGCAACTGGCCGACCGCAACCTGTTCGACTTCACCAGCCTGAAGATCGACGAAACCGCGGCTTCGCGCTTCGTTAACGTCGTCAATCTGTAAACACCTTCAAATGTGGGAGCGAGCCTGCTCGCGAAAGCGGTGTGTCATTCAACTGATTGGTTGACTGAGACTCCCTCTTCGCGAGCAGGCTCGCTCCCACATTGGTTTCTTCGCTTCATTCAATAGGAGAGGGCATGCGCGATTACAAGTGGCTGCACGAATACTGTCTGAACCGTTTCGGTTCGGCGGCTGAACTGGAAGCCCATCTGCCCGTTCCCAAGACCCCCGCACAACTGCGCAAGATCCGCGATGACCGCTATCTCTCGACCATGGCCTTGCGGGTTTTTCGCGCCGGGCTCAAGCACAGCCTGGTCGACGCCAAGTGGCCGGCGTTCGAAGAAGTGTTCTTCAAGTTCGATCCGGAAAAAGTCGTGCTGATGAGCGCCGAGCACCTTGAGCGGCTGATGCAGGATGCGCGGATCATCCGCCATCTGGGCAAGCTGAAAAGTGTGCCGCGCAATGCGCAGTTCATTCTCGATGTGGAAAAGGACAAGGGCAGCTTCGGCGCATTGATCGCCGACTGGCCGGTGACCGATATCGTCGGCCTGTGGACGTACCTGAAAAAGCACGGCCACCAACTTGGCGGGCTGTCGGCGCCACGCTTTTTGCGCATGGTCGGCAAGGACACGTTCGTGCCGAGCTACGACGTGGTCGCGGCGCTTAATGCGCAGAAGATCGTCGACAAAGTGCCGACCAGCCAGCGCGATCTGGCGACGGTGCAGAACGCGTTCAACCAGTGGCACGAACAGAGCGGCGGACGGCCGATGAGCCAGATTTCGATGATGCTCGCCTATACCGTGAACCATTAAGACCGCGTCGCTGCATTCGCGAGCAGGCTCGCTCCCACATCTGGAATGCATTCCCCTGTGGGAGCGAGCCTGCTCGCGAAAGCGGTCGTTCAGGCGACGCTGATCTCGCCTTCACCCGCCAATTTGCGATTCAGCTGATACCGCCAGCGCACATACAGCAGCGCCGAGCAGAACACCGCCAGGCTTGCGGCCATTTCCAGCAGGCCGAACAACTGCCGGTTGGGGTCGTACGCCGCCAGCGCGCCTTTGATGAAGTACAGGTTCACCACAAAGCACATCCACGAATGGCCACGGGCGCTGCCCATGATCATCGCCGGGGCGAGCACCAGCCACGGGATCAGCTCGACCAGCAGAATCACCCAAGGCCGCGCGCCATGCAGATCGGCGAACAGCAGGTAATAAACAGCCAGCAAGCCGGCGAGGGCGAAAAAGCTCAGCAGGCTGAGCACGCGCATCGCCTTGACCCGTGGCTCAAGCCACTCTATCGAGGGCAGGACTTTCGGCTTCTTCGCCATCAGCCCACCAGCTTCTGTGAGGTTTTCGCCAGGCGCAGACCGAGTGCGCGACACAGCGCCACTTCGTGCTGATCAAGACCGTTCTTGCCGTCGGCACCGGCGTGATGGCTGGCCCCGTAAGGCGTGCCGCCACCTTCGGTTTCGAGCAGGGCCGATTCGCTGTAGGGCAGGCCGGTGATCAACATGCCGTGATGCAACAGCGGCAACATCATCGACAGCAGCGTGGTTTCCTGACCGCCGTGCAGGCTGGCGGTGGAGGTAAACACGCCGGCCGGTTTGCCGACCAGCGCGCCAGTCAGCCAGAGGTTGCTGGTGCCGTCGAGGAAGTACTTGAGCGGCGCGGCCATGTTGCCGAAACGCGTCGGACTGCCCAAGGCGAGGCCGGCGCAGTTCTTCAGATCATCGAGGCTGGCGTAGAGCGCGCCTTCAGCGGGAATGTCCGCCGCCACTGCTTCGCACTCGGTGGAAATCGCCGGCACCGTACGCAGACGCGCTTCCATTCCGGCCTGCTCGATACCACGGGCGATCTGCCGGGCCATCTCGTTGGTCGAACCGTTGCGGCTGTAATAGAGAACCAGAATGTACGGCGTGCTCATGGCAACAACTCCAGCACGTTTTCCGGTGGGCGACCGATGACGGCCTTGTCGCCGACTTCGAGAATCGGCCGCTCCATGAGTTTCGGGTGCGTGGCGATGGCGTCGATCAGCTGCTGCTCGCTGAGGCTGGCGTCGGCCAGATTCAGGGTTTTGTATTCCTCTTCACCGCTGCGCAGCAGCTGTCGCGCGCTGATCCCGAGCTTGCCGAGCAGGGCCTTGATCTGCGCGGCGCTGAGCGGCGTTTCCAGGTAGCGCACGACAGTCGGATGCAAGCCGCGGGCTTCGAGCAGTTCCAGCGCGCCGCGGGATTTCGAGCAGCGCGGATTGTGATAAAGCGTCAGATCGGTCATGGCGGGTCGCTTCTGGCGTAAAGTGGCGGCTATTCTAACTGTGCGGCGCGCAATCCAGAACCGTCAGAGGCGATGGGTCGCAGGCGCTTTCGAATTTTCACAAGGAACACGACATGACACGGCGATTGGCAGCGGCATTGACGATAATCGGGGCGTTGATGCTGGGGGGCTGCGGTAATGATTACGGCATCGACCAGAACGGCCAGAAGGTAGCGTCCGAACGTCTGGACAAGCAGTGGGTGGTGCTCAATTACTGGGCCGAATGGTGTGGCCCATGCCGCACGGAAATTCCCGAGCTGAATCATTTGGCTGATGAGCTCAAGAGCAAGAACGTCGGGGTGTTCGGGGTCAATTTCGACAATGTGCAGGGCGCGGAGTTGAAAGAGGCGAGCGAAAAACTCGGCATCAAGTTCACCGTGCTGGCGCAGGATCCGGCCGAGCTGTTCGACCTGCCGCGCAGTGAGGCGCTGCCGGTGACCTTCATCATCGATGACAAAGGCAAGGTGCGTGAGCAGTTGCTGGGTGAGCAGACGGCGGCGGGGGTGATGGCGAAGCTGGAGGCGTTGCAGGCTACGAAGTAAACCGCCAGAAGCCCCTCACCCCAGCCCTCTCCCGGGGGAGAGGGGGCCGACCGAGGTGTCTTTCGTCGTACATCGACCTGAGACACCGAGTTGATTATGGTCCCGTCAGACAGAATCCAGTCGATTATGGATTCGGCGAAGAATTACCACGTCGACATAACTCTTCAATATCCCCCAATCAGTCCCCTCTCCCTCTGGGAGAGGGTTAGGGTGAGGGCCTTGGCGATTCAGGGCGGATCAACCCTCTTCGAGCCACCAGCGCAACGGTTTGCCTTGAGCCGGCCAGAAGCGTATCTGCTCGATGGGCGAAATGTCCCAGCGCTCGACTTTTTCCAGCGCCTGCAAGAACCGTTGTTCCTGCTCCATCAGCGCCGGGGCGCAGAGCTTGCGGGTCTTGCCGATCTTGCCGAAAGTCAGCTTGTCGCCGTCCTGCGTGTACGGCGCGAACCAATGGTTGCAGCCGCCGTTGCCGTAGGCGCGGCCGTCATCGCCGAGGGTCACGGTCAGGTGGCTGTAATCCATCAATGGCCGCTCGCCGATCCATTCCAGAATGTAGCTGCGGTTGTGCTGCAGTTGCACCGGCTCTGCGGCGCAACCAGCCAGGCCGACACCGATCAGTGCGGTCAGGGCGAGGCGTTTCATCATGCAGGCTCCTGGCATTTCGGGCACAGGTGCTTGTCGCCGACGGCTTTCCAGCCGAGCTCGGCGATGCGCGCGGTGGCGGCAGGTTTCTCGGCGGTCTTGCCAAGTTTGGCATCCACGGCGAATTCGAAACTCAGCTCTTTCGCGCAGCTGTCGCAGTTGACCTGCCAGGTGTGAATGGCCAGTTCGCCAAACACCGGGCCTGTGGTCATTGCGGTCCATTGGCCTGGCGGATTGATCAAGTGGCGGACCGTGTCGACGGTCAGGCGCATGGACAAATCCTTGCTGCCTTTGAGGGTGACCAACAGGGCATCGCCGATGCGGATCGAGCCACCGTTACCGGTCACCTGATAGCGGCCCGGAACGAGGGCGCGGCATTCGGTGAGGGTGTGTTGCGGGTTCATCAGGGTGTAGCGGAAATCGTGTTCGACCATGGGTCCTCCAAATATGCGCGACATGCTAGCACGGGCTCGATTGCAGAATGATGCACGCGTGCGACCTTCGATCCGGTTCAAATGCGCCGACAGTCATGGCACACTGCCGGCCCCCGAATCTGAAGGAACGGAACATGGCGCTGATCGAATGTTATGAATGCAAGCGGAGCGTCAGTTCCGAAGCGCTGGTGTGCATTCACTGCGGCGCGCCGATGGCCGAGCACGCCGCCATGCAGGCGCAATCGACGGCGGCACCGGTGCAAGCCGCGACGATTTCCTTCGGCAGCCTGCCACGCAACAACGCAGTGCCCGAGGCGGTTGCGCCGCCAGTGTCCGAGCCTTTACCCAAAGTGATGCCGGCAGCAGCAGGGCGTCGCCGTCGTCAGCAGGCCGCAGAACAGGCTCGCGAGGAGCAGCAACCGCTCAACGCCGATGGCAGCCGCCCGGTGGAGGGCTGGCTGAAAATCATGGTGTTTCTGCTACCGGCGTTTTTCGTCTGGTTCCTGCTGCGCAACGGCCACTCCAGCAAGCAGCGCCTGCTCGGGTTCGGCTGGCTGGGCTTGCTGATCCTGGCGTCTTCGCTGTCCAAGTAAAACCGTTCAACCCTCGACCTGGTTCTGCGGCGAACCTGCCGCCCAGGTCGCGATGTTGTGCAGGGTGGTCGCGGCAATCGCGCCCAATGCTTCGCGGGTCAGAAACGCCTGATGCGCGGTGATGATCACGTTGGGAAACGTCAGCAGACGCGCCAGCACATCGTCCTGCAACGGCAGGTCGGAGCGATCCTCGAAAAACAGCTGCGCCTCTTCCTCGTAAACATCCAGCCCCAGATAACCGAGTTGGCCGTCCTTCAGCGCGTCGATCAGCGCCGGCGTGTCCACCAGCCCGCCACGCCCGGTGTTGATCAGCATCGCGCCCGCCTGCATGTGCGCCAGTGAATCGCGATTGATCAGATGCTTGCTCTGTTCGTTGAGCGGGCAATGCAGGCTGATGATCCGTGATTGCGCGAGCAACTCCGGCAGGCTCAGATAACGTGCGCCCAACGCCAGCACCTCGGGATTGGGATACGGATCGTAGGCCAGCAATTCACAGCCGAAGCCGTGCATGATTTTCGCGAAGGTCGCACCAATCTGCCCAGTGCCGACGATGCCGACGGTTTTGCCGACCAGATCGAAACCGGTCAGGCCATGCAGGCTGAAATCGCCTTCGCGGGTGCGGTTGTAGGCACGATGCAAGCGACGATTGAGGGCGAGGATCAGCGCCACGGCATGCTCGGCCACGGCATGCGGCGAGTAGGCCGGCACGCGAACCACGGCCAGGCCGAGGCGTTTCGCCGCCGGCAGGTCGACATGATTGTAACCGGCCGAACGCAGGGCAATCAGCCGCGTGCCGCCAGCCGCGAGGCGTTCGAGCACCGGGGCGCTGAGGTCGTCATTGATGAACGCGCAGACCACTTCGTGCTGCTCGGCCAGCGCCGCCGTATCGAGGCTCAGTCGCGCCGCTTGAAAATGCAATTCAAGCCCGGCCGGGCAGTCGGCGCCGAGAAAGCTGTCGCGATCGTAGGTCTGACTGCTGAAAAAGATTGTGCGCATGAATCCTCCTGGAACATCGACGCGGGCCGCAATGGCCCGCGACAACTGTAGCGCTTTGCGCGTGCAGCGCCTTGCCGTGGATCAGGCGCTGATGCGCGCCTGCGCCGCGAGTCGATTGATCGAGCGCTCCAGTTCATCCAGCGCGGCGGCGGCTTTCGGATCGTCCTGTTTGAGCAAGGTTTCGCTGCGCTGGCAGGCGGCGCGCAGTTGCGGCACGCCGCAATAACGGGTGGCGCCGTGCAAACGGTGCACGCGTTCAAGCAGGGCATTCTGGTCGTGGCTGTCACGCGCGGCGCGAATCGCTTCGCGGTCGGCTTCCAGCGAGGCCAGCAGCATGGCGAGCATGTCTGCCGCCAGATCCGCTTTGCCCGCCGCCAGGCGCAAGCCTTCTTCGTGATCGAGCACCGGCAGTTCCTGCTGACTCGCCGCGCTGTCGCCGTTGCGCTCCGGCGCCTGATTGCGCAGGGCCAGCCCGGTCCACTTCAACACCACCTGCGCCAGTTGCCGCTCGCTGATCGGTTTGGTCAGATAGTCGTCCATGCCGCTTTGCAGCAGCGCGCGTTTTTCGTTGGCCATGGCGTGGGCAGTGAGGGCGACGATCGGCAGCGGTGTGCAATGCCGCTCGCTTTCCCACTGGCGAATGGTTTCAGTGGTCTGGCGGCCGTCCATGCCCGGCATCTGCACGTCCATCAGCACCAGGTCGAACGATTCGCTCTGCACGGCTTTGACGGCCGCGTAACCGCTTTCGACCGCGAGCACCCGGGCGCCCATGTCTTCGAGCAGGGTCTGCACCAGCAACAGATTGGCCGGGTTGTCGTCGACACACAGGACGCGCGGCGCACGGCTGGACAGCGGCTCGCCCGGTTCGCTGCGGGTCTGGCGCGGATTGACCAGATCGGACAACGCCCGGCGCAGCTTGCGCGTACACGCCGGTTTGGCTTGCAGCTGGCTGTGCGGGTTGGGCACCGACAGATGAAACAGCGTCTGTTCGGTGGTCGGGCACAGCACCAAAACTTTGCAGCCCAGGTGTTCGAGGTCCCAGATGTGCTGGTTCAAGCGTTCCGGGAGCATGTCGTTGCTGGTGATGCCGATCACCGCCAGATCGATCGCCTGATCGGTCTGATGCGCGCCGGTAACGCCATTGCTCAGGCTCTCCAAAGTATTGAACGGCGTAACTTGCAGTCCGCAGTCTTCCAGCTGATGTTGCAAGGCCTGACGCGCCAGTTCGTGATTTTCCAGTACTGCCACGCGGCGTCCGAGCAATGGCGCGGCGGGCAGGTCTTCGGCGTCGTCGCGAGTCTTGGGCAGGCTCAGGCTGATCCAGAATTCCGAGCCCTCGCCCGGCGTGCTGTCGACGCCAATCTCGCCGCCCATCTGCTCGATCAGGCGCTTGGAAATCACCAGCCCCAGCCCGGTGCCGCCGGGTTGGCGCGACAGCGAATTGTCGGCCTGACTGAAAGCCTGGAACAGCGCGCGGACATCCTGACTCGACAGACCGATGCCGGTGTCCTGAATGCTGATGCGCAGTTGCACGCTGTCTTCGTGTTCGTCTTCGAGCATCGCCCGGGCGACGATGGTGCCTTCGCGGGTGAACTTGATCGCGTTGCTGACCAAATTGGTGAGGATCTGCTTCAGGCGCAGCGGATCGCCGACCAGCGACAGCGGCGTATCGCGATAGACCAGGCTGACCAGCTCGAGCTGCTTGGCGTGCGCGGCCGGGGCGAGAATGGTCAGGGTGTCCTGAAGCAGGTCGCGGAGGTTGAACGGAATGTGGTCGAGCACCAGTTTGCCGGCCTCGATTTTCGAGAAATCGAGAATCTCGTTGATGATCCCCAACAGGCTGTCGGCGGACTTTTCGATGGTGCCCAGATAGTCGAGCTGGCGCGGGGTCAGTTCGCTTTTCTGCAACAGGTGGGTAAAGCCGAGAATGCCGTTGAGCGGCGTGCGGATCTCGTGGCTCATGTTGGCGAGGAATTCGGATTTGATCCGGCTGGCTTCCAGCGCTTCTTTGCGCGCCAGGTCCAGTTCGATGTTCTGGATCTCGATGGTTTCCAGATTCTGCCGCACGTCCTCGGTGGCCTGATCGACGCTGTGCTGCAATTCTTCGCGAGCATTCTGCAGGGTGCCGGCCATGCGGTTGATGCCCGAGGCCAGTTCGTCCAGCTCCTGGCTGCCGAGGGGCGGCAAGCGGGTTTCCAGATGACCGTCCTTGAGCTGCGCGACAGCCTGTTTGATCTGGCTCAGCGGACGGTTGATGGTGCGGCCCATGCGCAACGCGAGGAGGGCGGCGCCGGCTAGTCCGGCGGCGATCAGCAGCAGGCTGGCGAACAGGCTGCGATAGCCGCGCAGCAACATGCCGTTGTGCGACAGCTCCAGCTCGACCCAGCCGAGCAGGCGTTCGGATTCTTCGGGAATGATTTCACCGGCGAGGTTGCGGTGCTTGCCGAACACCGGCATCAGGTAGCGCGTCGCGTCATTGCCGCTGCGTCGTTGCAGCAGCGCGCTGTCGCCGCTTGGCGCTTGATTGAGCATGGTCGGCCCGGCGTGGGCCAGTGGCGAGCGGTCCGCCGCGAGGAAGGTCACCGCGCGCACGTCGGGTTGTTCAAGGGACTGGGTGGCGATGCGTTCAAGCAGATCGGCGTCGCCGTGGCCCATCGCCGGGGCCACCAGTGGCGCCAGTTGCTCGGCGATCATTTCGCCGCGCTGCATCAATTGGCTGTGCAGGTCGGTCTGCTGCGTCCAGGTGAAATAGCCACCCAGCACCAGCGCCATCAGGCTGGTCGGCAACAAGGTCAGCAACAGCACGCGACCTTTGATTCCCAGTTTCTTGAGCACGCCTATCTCCCGCATCCCGCTGATCTGTTGACACATGCGTGCATCCGGCACGCGACATGGGCGCAGTGTAGCGATTTGCAGGCGGGCAATCTTGCGGAAAATGCAGCGCCGTCCACGCACTCGTTCGTCCGACAGGCCAAGCTTGTGTTGCCCGCTGTCGGACAATCTTGAATAATCCGCCAACTGAGAATTACTTGCAGATACTCATGACTCCTGTTTCCGTTGGCCAGCCACGCATCCTTTCCATTGAAGACGATCCGGTCCTCGGCGCGTATGTGCACGAGCATCTGGGCCGCAGCGGGTTTCAAGTGACCTGGTGCCAGAACGGCCAGGAAGGTCTGAACATCGCCCAGTGCCAGCCTTTCGACGTGGTGCTGATGGATATTCTGCTGCCGGGGCTCGATGGTCTGCAGTTGTTGACGCAATTGCGGCAGAGCCATTCGACGCCGGTGTTACTGATGTCGGCGCTGGGTGCCGAGGCCGATCGCATCAGCGGTTTCCGCCTCGGTGCCGATGACTATCTGCCCAAGCCGTTCAGCATGGCCGAGTTGCATGTGCGCATCGAAGCGATCCTGCGCCGCGTGGCCTTGGATCGGCGCCCGCCTGCGGTTACCGCTGCGGTGGTCAGCGGCACCCTGCGTTTCGATGACGAACAGTGCGACGTGTTTTTCCGCGAGCAAGCGGCCGGGTTGACCCGCAGCGAATTCCGTCTGCTGGAAACCCTGCACCGCAACAACGAGGAAGTGCTGAGCAAGGCCTTCCTTTATCAGCACGTCCTGCAACGCGGCTTTGCGGCGCATGACCGCAGCCTCGACATGCACATCAGCCAGATCCGTCGCAAACTCAAAGCCATCGGTTACACCGAGCGTGAAGTGCGCACGGTGTGGGGCAAGGGCTATGTCTTGAGTGGCGCCGATGAAACTGTCTGAGCTGCCGGGGCGGCATTCGCTGTTCTGGAAACTGGCGTGCCTGCTGGTGGCGTTCTGTCTGCTGATGATCTGGCTGAGCTGGTCGTGGGGCCGCTACATGGAGGAGCGCAATCAGTTCCTCTCCAGTGACGCGCGCAGCACCCTCAGCCGTTATGCCGCGCAAGCCGAACAGGCGTGGCAGCGCGGCGGGCGCAGTGGCGTCGATGACTGGTTGCAGAGCATGGAATTGCGCGAGGCCAGTTGGGTCGGCGTGATCGGCGCTGATTTGCAGTCGCTGAGCAGCCAGCCGTTGAACGCCGCGGAGGTGCAGCACCTGACCTTTTTGCGCGGCCTCGACTGGCCGATCCACAAGAAGGGCCGACCTTGGCTGCGGGTACCGTTCCCTCAGGATCCGGCCGCCGGCATCCTCGTCATCGAGCTGCCTGAACGTTTTGTCCCGGGCAAGTACCGGGTGTTCTGGCGGGTGATCACTAACGGCGTGATTCCCGGGCTGTTCACCCTGTTGCTCTGTGTCGGCCTGTATCGCCTGCTGGTGGTGCCGCTGAATAACCTGCGCGAACAGGCCAACGCCTGGCGCGCTGATCAGTTGAACGTGCGCCTGTCGAGCGGCATCACCCAGCGCCCGGATGAACTCGGTGAGCTGGCGCGAGCGTTCGATTCCATGTCCGAGCGCCTGCAAAGCACAGTCGCCCTGCAACAGCAGTTGTTGCGCGACCTGTCTCACGAACTGCGCACGCCGCTGAGCCGCCTGCGCGTGGCCAGCGAAAGCGAACAGGGCTTGCCGCAATTGCGCGAGCGCATCGGCCGCGAGGTCGACGGCATGCAGCGGCTGGTCGATGACACCCTGCAACTGGCCTGGCTCGACACCGACCGCTCGCCGTTGCCGGATGAAGCGATCCAGATTCAGGCGCTGTGGGAAATGCTTACCGACAACGCCTGCTATGAAAGCGGCTGGCCGAGTCTGCAACTGCAATGCTCGGTCGAGGCATCGTGCTGGGTGCGCGGCAACCTCAATACCCTGGCGCAAGCGCTGGAAAACATCCTGCGCAACGCCATTCGTCACTCGCCCGAGGGCGGGATTGTGCGTCTCGATGCACGGCGCGATGGCGAGTATTGGCATTTGTGGCTGGAGGATCAGGGCGGCGGCGTGGCTGACGAAGATCTGCAGCGGATCTTTTCGCCGTTCATTCGATTGGATGGATCGAGACCCGGGGATGGTGGCTTTGGCTTGGGATTGAGCATTGCGCGCAACGCGGTGCAGCGCCAGGGCGGGTTGCTCTGGGCGGAAAACACGGGGGCGGGGCTGCGGTTGAATTTGCGCTTGCTGGCGGATGATGGTGTTGCCCATGCGGACGCCTTCGCGAGCAGGCTCGCTCCCACAATGGCTGTGCATTCACCGCAGATCGCATAAGCAACATTCATCCCCTGTGGGAGCGAGCCTGCTCGCGAATTCCAAGCAGCACCACGAGAACTGAGTGTTGCGCAAATAAAAGGCTCACCACTGGTGAGACTTTTGTGCCTTATTCCCATAAACCATAAGCACCGCACTTTGCGTGATATGGCCTGCGCGGGTTTGCCGGTATGATAGGCGCCCCCGCACGTCTGGATTGCGAATACGCCATGACCTTGCAGTACCCAACCATCGCCGATTGCGTCGGCAACACGCCGCTGGTGCGTTTGCAGCGCCTGCCCGGCGCCACCAGCAACACCCTTCTGCTCAAGCTCGAAGGGAACAACCCGGCGGGTTCGGTCAAGGACCGCCCGGCGTTGTCGATGATCACTCGCGCCGAGTTGCGCGGGCAGATCAATCCCGGCGATACGCTGATCGAGGCGACCTCCGGCAACACCGGCATCGCGCTGGCGATGGCCGCTGCGATCAAGGGTTACAAGATGATCCTGATCATGCCGGACAACTCCAGCGCCGAGCGTAAAGCGGCGATGACCGCTTACGGTGCCGAACTGATCCTGGTGACTCAGGAAGAGGGCATGGAAGGCGCCCGCGATCTGGCCCAGCGTATGGAAGCCGAAGGCCGTGGCAAGGTGCTCGACCAGTTCGCCAATGGCGACAACCCCGAAGCGCACTACACCACCACCGGCCCGGAAATCTGGCGTCAGACCCAGGGCAGCATCACCCATTTCGTCAGTTCGATGGGCACCACCGGCACCATCATGGGCGTGTCGCGCTACCTCAAAGAGCAGAGCGACAGCGTGCAGATCGTCGGTCTGCAACCGATGGAAGGCTCGGCCATTCCCGGCATCCGCCGCTGGCCGCAGGAATACCTGCCGAAGATCTATCAGGCTGACCGCGTCGATCGCATCGTCGACATGGCGCAAAGCGAAGCCGAAGACGTTACCCGGCGCCTGGCCCGCGAAGAAGGCATCTTCTGCGGCGTGTCCTCGGGCGGTGCGGTGGCAGCGATGCTGCGCTTGTCCAGAGAAGTTGAAAACGCGGTGATCGTCGCGATCATCTGCGACCGTGGCGACCGTTACCTGTCGACCGGCATTTTCGACGCGCCGAACTGATGGCCAAACACGAGAGAGGCCTGCGCTTCCAGCCCACCGGCGGCAGCAAGGCGCCACAGATCCCGACCGGCAAAAAGCAGCGCTTGAGTATCGAGCGCCTGGCCAATGACGGTCGCGGTATCGCCTTTTTTGAAGGCAAAACCTGGTTCGTCCTCGGCGCCCTTGCCGGTGAAGAGGTCGAAGCACGGGTGCTCGGCGCCCACGGCAAAGTGGTCGAGGCGCGCACCGAACGGGTATTCACTGCCAGCGAATTGCGTCGTCCGGCAGCGTGCGCGCACTTTGGTCGCTGTGGCGGTTGCAGCGTTCAGCACTTGCCCCACGACGAACAACTCGCCCTGAAACAGCGCATGCTCGCCGAGCAATTGTCGCGGGTGGCCGGTGTCGAACCTGAAGAGTGGGCGGCGCCGCTGACCGGCCCGGAATTCGGTTACCGTCGGCGCGCGCGGATCGCCGTGCGCTGGGACATGAAGGCAAAAAAACTCGAAGTGGGTTTCCGCGCGGCTGGCAGTCAGGACATCGTCGCGATCAGCGAATGCCCGGTGCTGGTACAGCCCTTGCAGCCGATCATGACCCGCTTGCCGGAGATGCTGCGGCGCTTGAGCAAACCGCAGGCGCTGGGCCATGTCGAGCTGTTCAGCGGCTCATCACTGGCGGTATTGCTGCGGCACATGGCGCCGTTGTCCGAAGCGGATCTGAGCATCCTCAAGGATTTCTGCCAGTTCCACGAGGCGCAGTTGTGGCTGCATGGCGAAGGTGAACCGCAACCGGTCGAGGCCGGTCAGAGCCTCGGTTATCGCCTGGAACAGTGGAATCTCGAGCTGGCTTATCGGCCGGGTGACTTCGTTCAGGTCAACGCCGGGGTCAACGAAGCGATGATCGCCCAGGCGCTGGACTGGCTGAAACCGACGGCTGAAGAACGCGTGCTCGACCTGTTTTGCGGGTTGGGAAATTTTGCGCTACCGCTGGCCAAAGGCGTCCGTGAAGTGGTGGCGGTGGAGGGTGTGCAGACCATGGTCGAGCGTGCCGCTGCCAATGCCATCAGTAACAATTTGCATAACACAAAGTTTTTTCAAGCCGATTTATCCCAGCCTTTGAGCGATGCCCAGTGGATCGGAAACGGCTTTTCTGCGGTACTCTTGGACCCACCGCGTGACGGTGCTTTCGAGGTGGTGCGCAAGCTCGCGACCCTGGGTGCCAAGCGGTTGGTATACGTGTCGTGCAACCCGGCCACGCTGGCGCGCGACACGCAGGAATTGATCAAGCAGGGCTACCGGTTAAAACGTGCCGGGATTCTCGATATGTTTCCTCAGACGGCACATGTCGAGGCCATGGCGTTATTTGAAGCGAGCCAGGACGGCTCGTCTGAATCCGTCTGATCTGTCCGCGCAGCGCTCGCCTGAGCCCCGCGAGCGCGAACGGACACTGAGGATCAGCGATTTGACGCATTGAATCTGCGTCGTAGGGAAGGTAAAGCAGCATGGTACAGGTGAGAGCACACCAGCCGATCAACACCGACGGCAGTATCAATCTCGAGGCCTGGCTCGATCACGCGGTCAGTGTCGATCTGGCACTGGATCGCGAGGCCTTGAAAGAAGCCTGCGAGTTCGCTCGCGAGGCCGAACAGCAGTCCAATGCGAAGAAGAATCTGTGGGCCGAAGGCTCCGGCAGTTTCAGCACTGGCCTTGAGATCGCCGAGATCCTCGCCGACCTCAAGCTCGACCAGGATTCGCTGGTCGCCGCCGTTTTGTATCGCGGCGTGCGCGAAGGCCAGATCGAGCTGGCGGCCATCGGCCAGCGCTTCGGTCCGGTGGTGGCCAAGCTGATCGACGGCGTGCAGCGCATGGCGGCCATCAGCGCCAGCCTCAGCCCACGGCAATCGATGGTCATGGGCACCCAAGGGCAGGTCGAGAACCTGCGCAAGATGCTCGTGGCGATGGTCGATGACGTGCGCGTTGCGCTGATCAAACTGGCCGAACGCACCTGCGCCATCCGTGCGGTGAAAACCGCTGACGATGAAAAGCGCAACCGCGTCGCTCGCGAAGTCTTCGACATCTATGCGCCGCTGGCCCATCGCCTCGGCATCGGTCACATCAAATGGGAACTGGAGGACTTGTCCTTCCGTTATCTGGAACCCGATCAATACAAGCAGATCGCCAAGTTGCTCCACGAGCGGCGGCTGGACCGCGAGCGCTTCATCAGCGACGTGATGACCCAGCTCAAGGACGAACTGCAGGCCACTGGTGTCGATGCCGACATCAGCGGCCGGGCGAAACACATCTACTCGATCTGGCGCAAAATGCAGCGCAAGGGTCTGGAATTCAGCCAGATCTATGACGTTCGCGCCGTGCGCGTGCTGGTGCCGGAAATGCGCGACTGCTACACCGCGCTCGGTATCGTCCACACCCTGTGGCGCCACATCCCGAAAGAATTCGACGACTACATCGCCAACCCGAAAGAGAACGGCTACCGCTCGCTGCACACGGCGGTGATCGGCCCGGAGGGCAAGGTCCTCGAGGTGCAGATCCGCACCCACTCCATGCACGAAGAAGCCGAACTCGGCGTCTGCGCGCACTGGCGCTACAAGGGCACCGACGTCAAATCCGGCTCGAACCATTACGAAGAGAAAATTTCCTGGCTGCGTCAGGTGCTCGAATGGCATGAAGAGCTGGGTGATATCGGCGGTCTGGCCGAACAGTTGCGCGTCGACATCGAGCCCGATCGGGTTTACATCTTCACTCCCGACGGACACGCCATCGACTTGCCGAAAGGCGCGACGCCGCTGGATTTCGCCTATCGCGTGCACACCGAAATCGGCCACAACTGCCGGGGCGCGAAGATCAACGGCCGTATCGTGCCGTTGAACTACAGCCTGCAGACCGGCGAGCAGGTCGAGATCATCACCAGCAAGCACGGCACGCCGAGCCGCGACTGGCTGAACCCGAACCTCGGTTACGTCACCACCTCGCGGGCGCGGGCGAAGATTGTTCACTGGTTCAAATTGCAGGCTCGCGATCAGAACGTTGCGGCCGGTAAAACCCTGATCGAGCGCGAACTCAATCGCCTCGGCCTGCCGGCGGTGGATTTCGACAAGCTGGCCGAAAAGGCCAACATGAAAACCGCCGAAGACATGTTCGCCGCCCTCGGTGCCGGTGACCTGCGTCAGGCGCATCTGGTCAACCTCGCGCAGCAACTGGTCGAACCGGAGCGCGGCAACGAACAGTTGGAACTGATCCCGCGCAAGGCGACCGGTTACAAGCCGGGCAAGCGCGGCGATATCCAGATCCAGGGCGTCGGCAACCTGATGACGCAAATGGCCGGTTGCTGCCAGCCACTGCCGGGCGATGCGATTGTCGGTTACATCACCCAGGGCCGTGGTGTGAGCATTCACCGCCAGGACTGCGCCTCGGTGCTGCAACTGGGCGGGCGCGAGCCGGAGCGGATCATCCAGGTCAGCTGGGGCCCGGTGCCGGTGCTCACCTATCCGGTGGACATCATCATTCGCGCCTACGACCGTTCCGGGCTGCTGCGTGACGTCTCGCAGGTGCTGCTCAACGAGCGCATCAACGTGCTGGCGGTCAACACCCGCTCGAACAAGGAAGACAACACTGCGCTGATGTCGCTGACCATCGAGATCCCCGGTCTGGATGCGCTGGGGCGGTTGCTGGGGCGGATTTCGCAATTGCCGAACATCATCGAAACGCGGCGTAACCGTACCCCGTGATGCAATTGATTGTTCCCTGTGGGAGCGAGCCTGCTCGCGAAGAGGGCGTGTCAGTCGACATCTTTGTTGCAGACACAGCGCTTTCGCGAGCAGGCTCGCTCCCACAATGGTTTTGTGGTGAGACAGAAAAATGATGTACAGCCTCGAAGACCTGCTCCATCTGATGTCCCGTCTGCGCGATCCGCAGTTCGGTTGTCCGTGGGACATCAAGCAAACCTACGCGACCATCGTCCCACACACCCTCGAAGAAGCCTATGAAGTGGCCGATGCCATCGAGCGTGGCGATCTCGACCATTTGCAAGGCGAGTTGGGCGATCTGTTGTTTCAGGTGGTGTATTACAGCCAGTTGGCCAAGGAAGAAGGGCGGTTCGAATTTGCCGGGGTGATCGACAGCATCACGCGTAAACTGATCCGCCGTCATCCGCATGTGTTCCCGACGGGCGACCTGTACGCGCCGCTCGACGTGCCGCGCTTGAGCGACGAGCAGGTCAAGCAGCGCTGGGAAGAGATCAAGGCCGAAGAGCGTGCCGAGAAAGCCTCGGCGCCCGAGCAGTTGTCCTTGCTCGACGACGTGCCGGCCACCTTACCGGCACTGTCGCGCTCGGCCAAGTTGCAAAAACGCGCCGGGCAGGTCGGTTTCGACTGGCCGGACGCTTTGCCGGTGCTCGACAAGGTTCGCGAAGAGCTCGATGAAGTGCTCGAAGCCATGTCCGAAAACGATCCGGTGGCGGTGGCCGACGAGATCGGCGATCTGCTGTTTTCCGTGGTCAATCTGGCCCGGCATCTGAAGGTCGATCCGGAAACCGCCTTGCGCGGCGCCAACGGCAAGTTTGAAAGACGTTTCCGTTTTATCGAACAGGCATTGCGCGACACCCACCGTCCCATGGAAGATTGCACCCTCGAAGAGTTGGACGCCCTGTGGGGCGAAGCCAAACGCCAGGAAAAGAATGAGCCCAGCTGCGGCTGAGCCGTTGCCCAAGTGAGTAAGCATTGATGAGCCTTTCCCTTCGCGACCAGTTGCTCAAAGCAGGCCTGGTCAACCAAAAGCAGGCCAAGCAGGTCAGCAAAGACAAGCAGAAGCAACAGCGCCTGGCCCACAAAGGCCAGGCCGAGCTGGACGATTCGCAGCAGCGCGCCGCCCAGGAAGCCATGGCCGAGAAGGTCAAGCGCGACCAGGAACTGAACCGTCAGCAGCAGGAGAAGGCCGAGGCCAAGGCCCGCGCTGCGCAGGTCAAGCAGTTGATCGAAGTCTCGCGTCTGCCCAAGCTGACCACCGAGGACTACTACAACTTCGTCGACGACAAGAAGGTCAAGCGCATATCGGTCAACACGCTGATGCGCAACAAGCTCAGCAGCGGTTCGCTGGCGATCGTGCACCACAACGGCGGCTACGAAGTGATCCCCCGTGAAGCTGCGCTGAAGATCCAGGAGCGCGACCCGCAGCGCATCGTCCAGCTCAACGTGCAGACTGAAGAGGTCAACGCTGAGGACGATCCGTACGCGGCGTACCAGATCCCTGACGATCTGATGTGGTAAATCCACGGCTGTAACAACGACGAACCCCGCTCATGGCGGGGTTTGTCGTTTTCAAATGCTGTGTTGTTTCAGGCGGACTTCAGTTCTCTTTGCTGTTCCTGCACTTCCAGTTCAGCCTTGTAGTTGTGGGCATCGATCTCGTTGTGAAACATACCGACCAGCAAGTCTTGTTGATGCACATCCCAGATACGGATGCCGGCGGCCAGGCCTTCGTGGGACATGTGTGAATCGTCGCGTTCAGTTACTTTTACAGTCATCTGCTAGCTCCAGATCTCAAGTTACTGCACCAAGGCGTGTGCAGGACTCTGTTATAGGATTTGTTAGTCAGCTAAGTAAACTGCCAATTGGCGCAAGGTGTTGTTGCGAATTTCGCAACAAAGCTGCAGGCCGCGTAAACCGCGACATTCGGTCGCAGGGTAGTAAGTTTCATGACAGAAGTTTCATCTCCAGAACACCCTGAAACCCTGTGGGAGCTGGCTTGCCAGCGATGACGTCGGCACAGCAAACATCTCCGTTGCCTGACACTCCGCTATCGCTGGCAAGCCAGCTCCCACAGAGATCAGCGGTGTCCTAGCTAATTTTCAGGCAAAAAAAACGCCCCGAACCAGTCGGGGCGTTTTCATGTGTGGCTCAGCAGCGGGGAATTATTTGCCTTCCCAGCGCTTCAGTACCAGCGTGGCGTTGGTGCCGCCAAAGCCGAAGCTGTTGCTCATCACGGTGTTGATGGTGGCGTTCTCGCGGGTCTTGGTCAGCACCGGCAGATCGGCCACTTCCGGGTCGAGCTCGTCGATGTTGGCGGAGCCGGCGATGAAGTTGCCTTCCATCATCAGCATGCAGTAGATCGCTTCGTGCACGCCGGCGGCGCCCGGGGAGTGACCGGACAGGCTCTTGGTCGAGCTGATCGCTGGAGCCTTGTCGCCGAACACTTCACGCACACCTTTCATTTCCGCGACGTCGCCGACCGGAGTCGACGTGCCGTGGGTGTTCAGGTAGTCGATCGGGGTGTCGACGGTGGACAGCGCCTGCTGCATGCAGCGGATCGCGCCTTCGCCGCTCGGGGCAACCATGTCGTAGCCGTCGGACGTTGCGCCGTAGCCAACGATCTCGGCGTAGATCTTCGCGCCACGGGCCAGAGCGTGTTCCAGCTCTTCGACGACAACCATGCCGCCGCCGCCAGCGATGACGAAACCGTCGCGGTCCTTGTCGTAGGCGCGGGAAGCTTGTTCCGGGGTGTCGTTGCGCTTGCTGGACAGGGCGCCCATCGCGTCGAACAGGAACGACTGGCTCCAGTGCTCTTCTTCACCGCCACCGGCGAAGACGATGTCCTGCTTGCCCATCTGGATCTGTTCCATGGCGGTACCGATGCAGTGAGCACTGGTGGCGCAGGCAGAAGCGATGGAGTAGTTCAGGCCCTTGATCTTGAATGGCGTGGCCAGGCAAGCGGAAACGGTGCTGCTCATGGTCCGCGTTACACGGTACGGGCCAACGCGTTTCACGCCTTTCTCGCGCAGGATGTCCAGCGCTTCCATCTGGTTCAGCGTGGAAGCACCACCGGAACCAGCGATCAGGCCGGTACGCGGGTTGGACACTTGCTCTTCGGTCAGGCCGGAGTCAGTGATGGCGTCTTTCATGGCCAGGTAGGCGTAAGCCGCTGCATGACCGACGAAGCGATAGATCTTGCGATCGATCAGCTCTTCAAGGTTGAGGTCGATGGAGCCGGAAACCTGGCTACGCAGACCCATTTCAGCATATTCCGGGTTGAACCGGATGCCAGGGCGGCTTGCACGCAGGTTAGCGGAGACGGTCTCTTTGTCATTGCCCAGGCACGAAACGATGCCCAGACCAGTGATAACGACGCGGCGCATGCGAATAACCCTTAGAAGTTGTCAGTGGAGGTGAACACGCCGACGCGCAGGCCTTCGGCGGTGTAGATTTCGCGTCCGTCGACACTGACCGAACCATCGGCGATGGCCATGTTCAGCTTGCCCTTGAGGACGCGTTTGATATGAATGTTGTAAGTGACTTTCTTGGCGGTCGGCAGCACCTGACCGAAGAATTTCACCTCGCCCGAACCCAGCGCACGGCCGCGGCCCGGCAGGCCTTGCCAGCCCAGGAAGAAGCCGACCAGTTGCCACATGGCATCCAGACCCAGGCAGCCCGGCATTACCGGATCGCCTTCGAAATGGCAGGCGAAGAACCACAGGTCAGGGTTGATATCCAGCTCGGCGACCAATTCACCTTTGCCGTACTTGCCGCCTTCTTCGCTGATATGGGTGATGCGATCCACCATCAGCATGTTCGGGGCGGGCAGTTGCGCGTTACCTGGGCCGAACAGCTCACCGCGACTGCAGCGCAGCAGGTCTTCCCGAGTAAAGGCGTTTTGTTTGGTCATGCGAGCTCCTCAATAATCCCATGCGGCAGGTGGGGCAGATCTTCCCGACCGTTCAAGGCATTCATGCCTCGAACCGGCAGCCTACTCATAGACTATTGCGTTGTGGTGAAAGTCACAGCACCAAGGACATGAATGTACACTTGTGCACTGAAATTTTTAATCAAGCCCCTTTTGGGGCTCGTTCGGGTGCCTAAGACTGCCGCACTTTCGCTTTTCACGCCAGTCGCAGATGGTCGAAAGGCCCACACTACGACACCCAGCGCTGCAAAATCTGCTGCAGGTCATTGCGTTTGAACGGCTTGGCCAGGTAATCGTTCATCCCCGCTGCCAGACAGGTTTCGCGATCGCCCTGCAAGGCGTTGGCGGTCAGCGCGATGATCGGCACATCGCGGCGTCCGGGCAGGTCGCGGATCTGCCGTGTGGCCTCGTAGCCGTCGATGATCGGCAGCCGGCAGTCCATCAAAATCACTTCGAACTCGCTGCCCTCGGCACTGCGCACCGCCTGCGCGCCATCGGTCGCCACACTGACGGCAAAACCCAGACTGCGCAGCATCGCTTCGATCACGGTCTGGTTGACCGGGTTGTCTTCGACCAGCAACACATGGCGTCCTTCACCCTGACCACTACCGTTCGGCGCTCGCGGCGCGGCCAGCGCTGGCATTGCCTGCTTATATAGCGCCAATGGAATTTCCAGAGTGAATACCGAACCGCGTCCTTCCTCACTCTGCGCGCGCAACGTACCGCCCATGCGTTCGGCCAGAGTCCGTGCGATCGGCAGACCAAGACCGGTGCCACCGTAACGACGGGAGATCGAACTGTCGGCCTGCTGGAAGGCATTGAACATTAGCTCCAGACTTTCCGAAGAAATGCCGATGCCGCTGTCACGCACCGAGCAGGTGAACCACAGCAGTTCATGGTCCAGCGACTGCCATTGCGCCTCGATGCTGACCCGGCCCTGCTCGGTGAACTTCAAGGCATTGCCAACCAGGTTGACCAGAATCTGCCGGATCCGCGTCGGATCGCCCTGCACCTGCAAGCCGCGCATGTCGTCGGGAATGCGCAGATTCAGTGCCAGGCCTCGCTGCACCGCGCTGTGCTGGAACGATTGCGCGCAGGCGCCGATCAGCTCGGCGAGATTGAACGGGATGTGCTCCAGCTCCAGCTCCGAACGCTCGATTCGCGAGAAGTCGAGAATGTCATTGATGACCTTGAGCAAGTGCTCGGTCGACTCCGAAGCAAGCGCGGCGTATTCGACCTGCTCCTCGGTCATCTCGGTGGTTTCAAGCAACTGCAACATGCCCAGCACGCCGTTCATGGGCGTGCGCAGTTCATGGCTCATCATCGCCAGAAAGTCGGATTTGGCGTTGTTGGCCTTCTCCGCTTCTTCGCGGGTCTGGATCAGTTGCGCCATCGCTTGCTGCTGTTCGCGACTGGCCTGCTCCAGCGCCTGAGCAAGGTTGTTGATGTGCTGCGACAGTGCGCCCAGTTCGGTGTCGTCGACAATCGGCAGCGGGGTTTTGTAGTCGCCTTCCTGAATCGCCTTGACCGCATCGCCAATATCACGGATCGGCTGCGACAGACTGCCGGCCAGACGACGGGCGACGACGAAGGTGAAGAGCAGAGCGAACAGCGCGAGAACCCCGGCTTTGAACAGGATCTCCTGCTGGCGCTGACTGAAAGCGTCATTGGACAGCCCGACGATCACTCGCCCGAGATAATCCTCGCCGGCGGCGCTGTTGCTGACTTTGCCGTCCTGGAAGAAATCGTTGTGCAAGGCGATTCGTTGCAAACGCACTGGTGCCTGGAACACTTCGACCTGGTGCGGGCGGCTGTGGCTATCGGCCGGTTGTTCGACGTACACCAGGATCCGATTGGCGCTGTCCTGCACTTCGAGAAAGCGCACGTTGGGCGTGGCGAGTGTCGCCTTGAGCAGGCTTTCCAGCACTTCGTTGTTGCCGGAGATCACCCCGTATTCCGTGGCAGGCGCCAGTTGGTTGGCAATCAACTGGCCAGTGTGGTTCAGCTCCTGACGCAAATCCTGAATGCGCACGAAGGTAAAGAAACTGATCAACAGCAACGTCAGCAGCAGCGCCGGGCCGAGGCTGATCAGCTGCGTGCGGGTGTTGATGTCCCAACGGCGGCGGAAATTCATGGGCGGCGCTCTCCTTCGGCCAAGGCACTGGCGACAGATGCTTCATTCAACGGTTCGATGCCTAAGGAACGAGCCACCTGCGCATTACTTGAGACTTTGAAACGAGCGGGGTAAAGCGTTCGCGGCCATGCGCTGGTGGGCTGATCGAGCAAATGATCGAGAATCGCCAGCCAGTCGCTCTGGTCGCTGTAGGTACTGGCGAGGCTGCCAGCGCGAACGAATGCAATGTTGGGGCCGATCAGCGCAACCTGCCGCGAGTAGCTGCTGAGCAAAAGGTTTTTCGCCGTTTGCGAGTTGTACAGATCGGGGTCATCGAGGCCGAGCAAGACGTCGCTGCTTTTCAACACCGCTTGCAGCGGACGGCTGTCGTGAATGTTGTCCCAGCGCTGACTGACAATCTCCAGGTTCAATGGCCGCGCAGCCGCGCGCAATTCGTCAATGAGGAATTCGCCGTGCTCATCGAACAGCACGCCGACCCGCCGGGCCTGCGGCAAGATCCGCCGGATCAGTTGCAATTGCCGGCTCAGCGGTGGGTCGCTCCAGAGCAGACTCAGGCGCGCCGGTTGGGCATCGGCGAAACGCTGGCGCGCCTGCAAGCGGCTGATGCGCAACACCAGTGTCGATGGGCCTTGTGAGTCTTGCAGACGCCAGTCGAGGCTGGGCAGGTCGAGCAGAATCAAGCGCAGACTGGCCGGCAGTTTGCCCGGTGCCGGCAAACTGGCCAGCGGCTGGAACCGCACATTGTCGGTCGGGCGCAGTTCACTCAGTGCTTGTACGAAAGCCTGCACGCCGGGGCTTTCCTCGGCGCCGGTCAACAAAATATCCGCCGCTTGCACCGCGACCCCGTGCAGCCACGCGGTCAAGAACAGGCAGAGCCCCGCCAGCCAGTGGCCAAGGGTTGGCGTCTTCCGTGACGGGCCGTTGCGCATCCTAGAACTCCAGCTCGGCACTGAAATACATTACCCGGCGTTCATCGTAATTATTGTCGACGAAGGTATTCGGCTGATGATCGAGGCGCTGTTGCAGCACGCCGGCCAATTGCAGCTGAGCTTTGCCAATGGCGATGCGTTTGGCGATGCGCGTGTCGACGCGTTCGAAGCGATAGCCGTTGAGCGCGTTGTCACCGTAATAGAAGAGGGCGCTGTTCCAGCCATGCCCCCAGTTGCGCAGCCAACCGGCGGAACCGCTGTTGCGCGAGGTCAACTGCTGATCCAGCGGATTGCTCGCCTCGGCGTCGACGAAGGCGTAGGTCAAACGCAAACGGTCGGCGCTATTGAGGCGCCAGTCGAGTTGCGTTTCGGTGCCGCGAAAGCGCGAGCTGTTGGCATTGCTGGCGATGTACTGATTGTTGCGCAGCGGCTCACTGATCATCCCAGTGATTTCGTCGTAGAACAGCTTCACGTCGACGGCCAGTCCGAGCTCGGCGAAGTAGCCGTTGTAGCCCAATTCCCGCGAGCGCATGTGTTCCTGATCGAGATCGCCGGGGCCGCGGGTCTTGACGAAATAACGCGCCGACGACTGGCCATAGGCCGAGGGTCGCAGGTTGCTGACCTGATAGCTCCAGTTGACGTTGTTTTCGAACATGTCCGGCGAACGGATCGCCTCCGAGTACACCGCGCGCAGGCCGTGACGCGGGTTGATCAGGTAGTTGACCGCGAAGCGCGGGGTCAGCGAACTGCCGATCAGTTGCGTGTCTTCGAACATCGCACCGCCCTGCACCAGCCAGTGCTCGGTAGCGCGCCATTCCAGTTGGCCGAAGGCGCGCCAGGTGGTGTCGTCGAGGGTGCCGTTGAAGTAGGTTTCGGAGTCGGCGCGGTCGTAGCGGTAATTCAGGCCGCTGACCAGACGCAGGCTGTCTGCCAGGCTGAGGGTGTCCTGCAGTTCGAGGTCGTAACGCGACTCGCGGGCGCTCTGGTCGATATCGCCGCACAAGGTCTGGCTGGCGCCGTTGCGCCATTGCTCAAGCACTTGATTGGCCAGCGCCATTTCCTGCGGCGTGCCGGGCGCAGCGCCGGGGCCGGTGAACTGAGTGATGTTGCGCGCCAGCCGTTCGGTGTAATTCGGGTTGAGCTGCCACAGCTGCGTCAGTTCAGGGCTGAACGACACTTCGGCATCGCAGGCGCGCCAGACCTGCTGGCGATCCCAGTGCTGCGCCGAACCTTGCACATAGAGGCTGTGTTCGGGATTGATGTCGAGGTTCCAGCGCACCGAACCGGCGTAATCCTTGGCCACCACGTCGGAATTGTTCCCGGCGTCGGTAATCCCAGAGAACACCGGGCGGTAGGTATAAGGCCGCTGATTGCTGCCGTCTTTGGCGTTGAGCTGCCAGTCGAGGCTTTGATCTTCATTGAGATCATGGCTGACCGCCAAGCTCAGACGGTTCAAGCGCCGACTGTCGCGATAATCGGCGCCGTTGCGGTCGCTGTCGAAACCGTCGTCTTCCTGGCCGGACAGCGACAGGCGCAGATCGCCGCCATCCCAACCAGTGCCCTGGCTGGCATAAAAGTCGTTGATGCCACGCTGGCCACGGGTGATTTTCAAGCGCGTGCCGTGGCTGTCGGCCGGGTGGCGAGTGATGATGTTGATCACCGCCATCAACGCGTTGGCGCCATAGCTGACAGTGTTCGGACCGCGAAACACCTCGATCCGCTCGATATCTTCCATCGCGACCGGAATATCGCTCCAGTCCACCGTCGCCAGCCCGGCGCGATACACCGAACGGCCATCGATCAACACCTGCATGCGCCGTGCTTCGCTGGCGTTGGTGCCGTGGTAATTCACCGCCGGCTGATTGCCGTTGATGCTGCCAACCATCATCCCCGGTACCAGTCGCAGCAATTCGCTGATGTCGCGGGCGCCGCTGGCACTGATCAATTCGCTGTCGAGAACGGTCATGCTCCCCGGTACTTCGGCCGGGGTCTGCTTCAGCCGCGTGGCCGTAAGCACCGGCGGCAGCGTCTGGCTGTCGACGAACAGATCGTCCGCCAGCACCAGCGGGCTGAACATCAGCGCGAGTAACAGGGGCGAGCGCGGGGAAGGAGGGCCAGAAAACACGACACAGCCTGCAGAGAGAAGAATTGGCGCGCATGTTAACCGAGGGCTGCGACTTTTCCAGTGACGTTGCAGGCATTTTCCTAGGTTTTATTGGTCTTCTTCCTACAAATGTCGGTAATTGTTGCTGGGGCTGGCCGCCACCGGGTCGCCCCGTATAATGCCCGGCATCGCCACTGGTATGGATTAACGGATTGCATATGACTGAACAGCGCCCGATTGCGGTCCTGGGAGGCGGAAGTTTTGGTACCGCCGTGGCCAATCTGCTGGCCGAGAACGGCCATCAAGTCCTTCAGTGGATGCGTGACCCCGAGCAGGCCGAGGCCATCCGGGTCAACCGCGAAAACCCGCGTTACCTCAAAGGCATCAAGATTCTCCCGGGGGTGACCGCTGTCACCGACCTGCAGGCCACTCTCGATGCCTGCGATCTGTGCTTTGTCGCGCTGCCATCCAGCGCCTTGCGCACGGTACTCGCCGCCCACGCCGAGCGCTTGAGCGGCAAGATGCTGGTCAGCCTGACCAAAGGCATCGAAGCGCAGACCTTCAAGCTGATGAGCCAGATTCTCGAAGAGATCGCCCCGCAGGCGCGGATCGGCGTGTTGTCCGGGCCGAACCTGGCGCGGGAAATCGCCGAGCACGCGCTGACCGCCACGGTGGTCGCCAGCGAAGACGAAGAACTGTGCAAAGCGGTGCAAGCCGCCCTGCACGGGCGCACCTTCCGCGTTTACGCCAGCGCCGACCGTTTCGGTGTCGAGCTGGGCGGTGCGTTGAAAAACGTTTACGCGATCATCGCCGGCATGGCGGTGGCGCTGGAGATGGGCGAGAACACCAAGAGCATGCTGATCACTCGCGCCTTGGCGGAGATGACCCGCTTCGCCGTGAATCAGGGCGCCAACCCGATGACCTTCCTTGGTCTGGCCGGGGTTGGCGATCTGATCGTCACCTGTTCATCGCCCAAGAGCCGCAACTACCAGGTCGGCTTCGCCCTCGGTCAGGGCTTGAGCCTTGACGAAGCGGTGTCGCGTCTCGGCGAGGTCGCCGAAGGGGTCAACACCCTCAAGGTGCTCAAGGCCAAGTCCCAGGAAGTCGGCGTGTACATGCCGCTGGTCGCCGGGCTGCACGCGATCCTGTTCGAAGGACGCACGCTGGAGCAGGTGATCGGTCTACTGATGCGTGCCGAGCCGAAAACCGACGTCGACTTTATTTCCACCAGCGGTTTCAACTGATTCAGCTGTTACACGGACAGGAAGCAAGCCATGAGCGATCCGAAAAGCGAAACCCAGTACGAATCCATCCTCCTGCGGGTGTTGTGGATGATCGTTTATCTGCTGGTCTGGCAAGTCGCGCAATTCATCCTCGGCGCGGTGGTATTGGTGCAACTGATCTACCGCCTGATCTACGGCGCACCGAGCGCCAGCCTGATGAATTTCGGCGACAGCCTCAGCCAGTTCCTCGCGCAGATTGGCCGCTTCGGCACGTTTCACAGTGACCAGAAGCCCTGGCCGTTCGCCGACTGGCCGGCGCCGCGCACCCCGGAAGGTGAAGCGCCGCACACCGTCGCCCCGGCCGCGCATCCGGTGCGCGATGAGGAGCCCAAACTATGAAACTGTGGGTATTGCGTCATGGTGAGGCGGTGCCTCACTCGAAGATCGATTCCGAGCGCGAGTTGACCGAGCATGGTCGTAAAGAAGTCCTGAGCAGCGCCGCGCATCTCATGGGCCAGCCGCTGACGGCGATTTACGCCAGCCCTTATCTGCGCGCGCAGCAAACCGCGCAGATCGTGCGCGACGCATTGGGTTTCGAGCCGGAGATTCGCACGGTCGAGTGGCTGACGCCGGATAGCGATCCGGACAAGGTCGCCGAGCAATTGGTGTCCGTCAGTAATGTTTTGCTGGTCAGCCACAACCCGTTGGTGGGCAACCTGCTCAGCTATCTGCAGCACGGCGCCGGACATCCGCCGGAGCGGGTGAGTACGGCGGGGCTGGCGGAGCTTGAGCACAGCGAGCTGCTGATTGGCTCGATGAAGCTCAATAGCCTCAAGCACCCTTAACGCCATATCCCTGTGGGAGCGAGCCTGCTCGCGAAGGCGGCGTGTCATTCACCCTTTTTTGGGGCTGACATACTGCATTCGCGAGCAGGCTCGCTCCCACATTGATTTCTGCCAACCCATGAAATTATTTGTTTGAAAATTCCAACCAAGCACTTGCTTGGTTGACTACGCTTGCTCCAGACCAAAAAAACAGGAGCGAGTCGCATGTCTGCCGCCTTCCGTTTGCCGCTGGACGTGTTCTACGAACGGGAAGCCCGGCACCCGCGCCAGCGCTTTCTTGTGCAGCCCATCGGCGGCGGTCAGGTCGAGACGCTGACGTGGGCCGATGTCGGCCATCAGGCCCGCTGCGCCGCGCACTGGTTGCGGGCGCGGGAGTTGCCGCCCGGCAGCCATATCGCCCTGATCTCGAAAAATTGCGCGCACTGGATCATCGCCGACCTGGCGATCTGGATGGCCGGGCATGTGTCGGTGCCGCTGTACCCCAATCTCACCGCTGAATCCGTTGCGCAGGTGCTGACTCACTCGGAAAGTGCGCTGGCGTTCATCGGTAAGCTCGATGACTGGGCAGGCATGGCGCAAGGCGTGCCGACGGGTTTACCGACCATCAGCCTGCCACTGCATCCGCCGGGCGAGTTCGATTACAGCTGGGCGGATCTGCAGAGCTGTTCGCCAATCCAGGACGATCCACGTCCCGCCGCCGAGCAATTGGCGACGATCATTTACACCTCCGGCACCACCGGCCTGCCCAAAGGCGTGATGCACAGTTTCGCCAATCTCGGTTTCGCCACCAGTCGTGGCACGCAGCTGTTCGGGCTCAACGAGAACGATCGGCTGCTGTCATATCTGCCGCTGTGCCACGTTGCCGAGCGCATGTTTGTCGAATTGGCCTCGATCTATACCGGCCAGACCGTTTTCTTCGCCGAAAGCCTCGAGACTTTCATCACCGATCTGCAGCGCGCGCGGCCGACGGCAATGTTCGGCGTGCCGCGTATCTGGACCAAATTCCAGATGGGTGTGTACAGCAAGATCCCGGCGCAGCGTCTGGATTTCCTTCTCGGGCTGCCCTTCATTGGCAAGCGGGTCGGCCACAAAGTGCTGGCCGGGCTCGGCCTGGATGCCTTGCGCGTGGCGTTGTCCGGTGCCGCGCCGGTACCGCAGACCTTGCTCGCCTGGTATCAGAAACTCGGCCTCGATGTGCTGGAGGTGTACGGCATGACCGAGGGCTGCGGCTATTCGCATATCTGTCTGCCGGGGCGATACAAACAGGGCTGGATCGGCCAGCCGTGCCCGGAAGTCGAGGTGCGCATCGATGAGTCCGGCGAGGTGCAGGTGCGCAGCCAGGCCAACATGCTCGGCTATTTCAAGGAACCGCAGAAAACCGCCGAGACGCTGACCGCAGACGGCTTTCTGCGTACCGGCGACAAGGGCGAGCAGGACAGCGAAGGGCGCCTGCGCCTGACCGGGCGACTCAAGGAAATCTTCAAGACCAGCAAGGGCAAATACGTCGCGCCGGCGCCGATCGAAAACCGTCTGGCCGTGCATTCACGCATCGAACAAGTATGCGTGGTGGGCGATGGCCTGAGTGCACCGCTGGGGTTGTGCGTGCTGTCGGCGGTCAATCAGCAAGAGCCTCGTGCCAGCCTGCACGCGAGCCTGGAAAAATTGCTGGAGGAGGTCAACGCCGCCCTCGACAAGCACGAACGCCTGCACCGACTGGTAGTGGTCAAGGACAGTTGGGCGGTGGACAACGGCTTCCTCACGCCGACCCTGAAAATCAAACGCAACGTCATCGAAGACCGCTACGGCGAGCGTTTCGAAGAATGGAGCGCGCGCAGCGAGGCAGTGCTGTGGCAGGATTGAGCGTCGATTACAACAACAAAGGAAGTCTGCGATGAGCTTGTGGCGTACTACTCCCGACATTGAACAGTTGAACGCAATCCAGAAGAACACCATTGGCGAAGTGCTGGATATTCGCTTCGAAGCCTTCGACGAACAGTCGCTGACCGCGAGCATGGTCATCGACCATCGCACCCACCAGCCTTACGGTCTGCTGCATGGCGGCGCATCGGTGGTGCTGGCGGAAACCGTCGGCTCGATGGCCAGTTATCTGTGCATCGATGCCAGCAAATTCTATTGCGTCGGCCTGGAGATCAACGCCAACCACTTGCGCGGCTTGCGTAGCGGAAGGGTGACGGCGGTGGCCACGCCAATTCATATCGGCCGCACCACGCATGTCTGGGACATCCGTTTGACCAGCGACGAAGGCAAGGCCAGTTGCGTGTCGCGCCTGACCATGGCGGTGGTGCCGCTGGGGGAACAGCCGCCGCTGCGTTGACAGGTTGTAGATCAAAAGATCGCAGCCTTCGGTGTTGTGGTCTTTTGCTTGCGAAGCGTCTCCACCACCATTTCTGGCAGTTATGGTCATTGCTGCGGCGCCGGGTCTTGCGGACAATCAACGCCACGATTCCCGCTCATGGATTTGCCCGCATGTCGCAACCGATCTTTTTCGCCCACGCCAACGGTTTCCCCTCGGGGACCTATGGCAAGTTGTTCGCGGCGCTGGCGCCGGAGTATCGGGTCGCGCATCTGGAGCAGCATGCCCATGACCCGCGTTTTCCGGCGGACGACAACTGGTACAACCTGGTCGATGAACTGATCCATCACCTCGAGCAGCAGGAGCAGCCGGTGTGGGGCGTCGGCCATTCTTTTGGCGGTCTGCTGCATTTGCACGCGGCGTTGCGTTGTCCCGAGCTGTATCGCGGCGTGGTCATGCTCGACTCGCCAGTACTGACCCGCACTGATCAGTGGGTGATTCGCGCGGCCAAGCGCTTTGGTTTCATCGACCGGCTGACACCCGCCGGGCGCACCCTCGGGCGGCGTGAAGAATTCGCCGATCTCGACAGTGCACGCAGTTACTTTTCCGGCAAAACCCTGTTTCGCGGCTTCGATCCGGAATGCTTCGATGCCTACCTGCAACACGGTTTGCATCAGGTCGACGACAAGCTGCGTCTGCGTTTTGACCCGGCCACCGAAATCAGCATTTATCGCGGCGTGCCGCACACCAGTCCCGGGCGCACCCGCCAGTTGCAGGTGCCGCTGGCCATCGTGCGCGGGCACAAGAGCCGGGTGGTCATGCGCCATCACACACGTTTCGTCTCGCGCCTGCCCCAGGGCGAGGCGCTGAGCATGCCCGGCGGGCACATGTTTCCGCTGGAGCGCCCGCAGGACACGGCGCGATTGCTCAAGAGCCTGTTCATGCGTTGGGAACAGCGGCAGAACAAGGATTGCGCATGAGCCCGACCTGCGAAGAAGTGCGCCTGAACCTGCCGCATATCGAGTTGGCCGCTCATCTGTTCGGCCCCGAGGACGGCTTGCCGGTGATCGCGTTGCACGGCTGGCTCGACAACGCCAATAGCTTCGCCCGGCTGGCGCCCAAGCTTGATGGCTTGCGCATCGTCGCGCTGGACATGGCCGGCCACGGTCATTCCGCTCATCGACCAAGCGGCGCCGGTTATGCGCTGTGGGACTACGCCCATGATGTACTGCAAGTCGCCGAGCAGCTGGGCTGGAAGCGTTTCGGCCTGCTCGGGCATTCGATGGGCGCGATTGTCTCGATGGTGCTGGCCGGTTCGCTGCCCGAGCGCATCAGCCATCTCGCGCTGATCGACGGCGTGATTCCTCCGACAGACAAGGGCGAAAACGCTGCCGAACGCATGGGCATGGCCCTGCAGGCGCAACTTGATCTGCGGGAAAAGCGCAAACCGGTCTACACCACCCTCGCGCGTGCCATCGAGGCGCGGATGAAAGGCCTGGTGGCGGTCAGTCGCGAAGCCGCTGAACTGTTGGCCCAGCGCGGGTTGATGCCGGTGCCCGGCGGTTACACCTGGCGCACCGACAATCGCCTGACTCTGCCATCGCCGCTGCGCCTTACTGAAGAACAGGCGATGGCGTTTGCCTCGCGCGTCAGTTGCCCGGCGCGTCTGGTGGTCGCGGCGGATGGCATGCTGGCCAGGCATCCTGAGTTGCTGGAGCGTCTACCCTTCAGCCACGAACAGTTGCCGGGCGGGCATCATTTGCACCTGAATGACGAGGCTGGCGCAGGTCTTGTAGCAGACTGTTTCAATCGCTTCTTCGCCATGCCTTGACTTGCAGCGGGCAACTGTCGAGGCTGGGCGGGTTGAAATGGGAGACAAACTCGATGGATTTCTATACCGCTGCGACCCCGACCCGCCCAGCCATGACCGTCCGGTGAGGCTGACTATGCGGTCACTCAGTCTCTTCGCGCTGTGCTGCTTCAGCTCCTTGTCCTTCGCTGCCGATGTGCCGGGCAGCCAGGATCTGCAAATCGTGCCGCGTCTGGCCGATGCTCAGATCGTCGACTATCGCCCGGCGGCCGAGCTGGAGCGCATCTACCCGCTGGGCTCGATCCGCAAGATCAGCGGCCAGTTGCGGTTCGACGGTCAGGTCACCGCCCGCGGCCAGACTACCTCGGTGACCTACGAGTTGCCGCCTGAACATTCCGCCACCGAAGCCTTTACCGCCGCCCGCGAAGCCCTGCAACAGCAGGATGCCGAATTGCTGTTCTGGTGCCAGGCCCGCGATTGCGGCGAAAGCAGTCTGTGGGCCAACGAGGTGTTCGGCAACGCCAAGCTGTATGGCTCTGACGAGCAACAGGCTTATCTGTTGTTGAGGCTGGCGGCGCCAAAGGACAACACGCTGGTGGCGCTCTACAGCATCACTCGCGGCAATCGCAAAGCCTATCTGCATGTCGAGCAATTCGAGTCGGCTGCGCCGTTGGGCGAATTGCTGCCGACCTCGGCGACCCTGCTGCGTCAGTTGAAAAGCACTGGCGAGCTGGATTTTCCGAAACTGGTCGATGAACCGGATGCCACCTGGCTGCGCCTGATTTCCCGTGGTCTGAATCTCGACACGACCTTGCGGGTTACGGTTTCCGGGCCCAAGGCCGAAGCCTGGCGCCAGGCGCTGATCAATCAGGGCGTACGGGCGGCACGTCTGGAAGCCGGCAATCTCGAAGGCTCTGGCCTGCGCATCGACTTGTTGCGATAAGCTGTGCCGGGCGAGCACGCACACAGTGTTCGCCTACTCTTTCGCTGACTGACTTTGCCGGGACTTCCCATGCTCAATAACGATCGCCTGCTGGTGCAGATTCTGCTGCTGGTGTTGTTTGGTGCCAGCCTTTGGGTGATGGCGCCGTTCTGGTCGGCGCTGTTCTGGGGCGCGGTGCTGGCGTTTGCCAGTTGGCCGCTGATGCGTTTGCTCACGCGCTGGCTCAATGGCCGCGAATCGCTGGCCGCGTTGATCCTGACACTGGGCTGGATGTTGCTGGTGGCGGCGCCACTGGTGTGGCTGGGTTTCAACCTCGCCGATCATGTGCGCGATGCCACGGCATTCATCAAGGATGTGCAGGTCGACGGTTTGCCGGAAGCACCGACCTGGCTTGGCAGCGTGCCTTTGGTTGGTGAGCGGCTGGTGTCGATGTGGGATAGCATCGATCAACAGGGCGCGGCGTTGATGGTCTCGATCAAGCCGTATCTGGGGCAGGTCGGCAACTGGTTGCTGGCACGCAGCGCGCAGATCGGCGGGGGGATTCTCGAGCTGACGCTGAGTCTGGTGTTCGTGTTCTTTTTCTACCGTGACGGGCCGCGACTGGCGGCGTTTGTGCACAGTCTGCTGCAGCGCTTGATTGGTGATCGTGCTGGCTATTACATCGAACTTGTCGCCGGTACGGTGCAGCGGGTGGTCAACGGTGTGATCGGTACGGCGGCGGCGCAGGCGGTGCTGGCGTTGATCGGCTTTTTCATTGCCGGGGTTCCCGGGGCGCTGGTGCTGGGGATCGTCACGTTTCTGCTGAGTCTGATTCCGATGGGGCCACCGCTGGTGTGGGTGCCGGCCACGGCGTGGTTGGCGTGGAAGGGCGAGTACGGGATGGCGGTGTTTCTCGGGATCTGGGGGACGTTCATCATCAGTGGCGTGGACAACGTGCTCAAGCCGTATCTGATCAGCCGTGGCGGTAATCTGCCGTTGGTGATTGTGTTGCTCGGGGTTTTTGGCGGGTTGATTGCGTTTGGCTTTATCGGGTTGTTTATTGGGCCTACGTTGTTGGCTGTGGCTTATAGTCTTTTGACGGATTGGAGTAAGAGTCAGGCTCGGGTCTAGGGGGGGGCTTGGCGGCCTTTGGGCCGACCATGCTTGGGTTTGTTTGGTGTGAATATCCGAATGTTTCGCTGCGGCGGCTGGCGGTTCCGCCCTTACGGCGGGTCACCTTTTTCAAACGCCAAAAAGGTAACCCAAAAGGCTTGCTCCTGCGTTCGGCCCTCGCAGGCTCGGGTTCCTTCGCTGCGGGATCGATCTGGGCGCAGCGGCTCCGGTTTGCTTCGCTGCACCTACACTCGCTGTGTACGACTGCGTCGTACGGTCGCTGCGCTCCCACGCCCGGATCAATCCCTCCGCTCAGCCTTCCGACGTCGCCGGTGGATCAAGATCAAAAGCAGTACTCGAGCTTGCGCTCATTGTTGAGTGGGGCGGCTTCGCCGCGGGCAGCTGCGCTGGTTTGCTTTTGCTTTTGCTTTTGCTTTTGCTTTTGATTTTGTGGGAGCGAGCCTGCTCGCGAAGGCGGCCTGACAGCCGACCTGTTTTTTGAGGTTGTACCCAGTCCAAGTGTAGGAGTGAGCCTGCTCGCGATGACGTCCTCACTGCCAACCCATCGCCCTCTGAGATCACTCGATCCCCTGTGGGAGCTGGCTTGCCAGCGATAGCGCCCTCACAGCCAACCCATTATCCCGGATGAACACCACTCCAATGTGGGAGCGAGCACCGCGGCAACCGAACAATTGCGGTCAACCCGCCGCCCGGTGTGTCTTCCAGCGTCAATTGCCCACCCAACCGCTGCGCGGCTTCGCGGGCGATGGTCATGCCCAGCCCTACGCCGCCGGAGTTGCGATTACGCGATCCCTCCAGTCGATAGAACGGCTCAAAAACCGCTTCCCGCTGTTCTTCAGCAATACCCGGTCCGTGATCAATCACCCGAATCAGCAGTTCTTCGCGCTGTTCCAGCAGTTCAATCCGTGCCTGTCCGGCGTAGCGCAGGGCGTTGTCCAGCAGGTTGTTGATGCACGAACGCAGCGCCATCGGTTGCACTGGCAAAGGCGTGCAGTGGCCGCTGACCTGTACATCGGCGCCTTGGTCCTGGGCGTTCTCGCACAGCGATTCGACCAGCGCCTGCACGTCCAGCAACTGCAAGGCTTCGCTGGTGCGTTGTTCGTGCAGATAGGTGAGGGTGGCGTCGAGCATGCCGATCATATCGTCGAGATCCTGGCGCATCTGGCTTTGCAGTTTGTCGTCGCTGATGTTTTCCAGACGCAGTTTCAGGCGTGACAGTGGCGTGCGCAGGTCGTGGGAGACGGCGCCGAGCATGCGCGCGCGTTGCTGGACCTGTTCGCGGATGCGCCGTTGCATGAGGTTGAAGGTGTGCGCCGCTTGCCGGGCTTCGCGCGGGCCGGATTCGTCGAGGGGGGCGCTGTCGAGGTCTTCGCTCAGGCGCTCGGCGGCGTCGCTCAGGCGCTGGATCGGCCGGGTGAGCAGTTTGGCGCCGTACCAGGCGGCGATCATCAGCGTGATGAATTGAAAGGTCAGCGGCACCACCGGGCCACCGAACCAGGGCCGCGCTTGCCTCGGTGGATAAGCGGCGTCGCGCATGGGCGGTTGGCCGTCGATGTTCGCTGAGAACTCGGGCGGTGGTGGGGGCGGAGGAGGGCCGTAGAGCCTGAACCAGGCGAAGGCCAGCAGGTGCGCCAGGACAATCGCCGCGAACAGCACCCCGAACAGGCGACCGAACAGGGTGTCGAAGCGCGCCTTCATCAGCCGATGTCCCGCGCGTCGAACAGGTAACCCTCGCCGCGCACGGTCTTGATCAGTTGCGGGGCTTTCGGGTCGTCGCCGAGTTTTTGCCGCAGGCGCGAGACCAGCAGGTCGATGCTGCGGTCGAAGGCTTCGATCGAGCGACCGCGAGCGGCGTCAAGCAGTTGTTCGCGGCTGAGCACGCGGCGCGGGCGTTCGATGAAGACCCAGAGCAGGCGGAATTCGGCGTTGGACAAGGGCACTACCAGGCCGTTGTCGGCGACCACTTGGCGCAGGACGCTGTTGAGGCGCCAGTTGTCGAAGCGAATGTTGGCGCGCTGGTCAGTGCGGTCGTCGCGCACGCGGCGCAGGATGGTCTGGATGCGGGCGACCAGTTCGCGTGGTTCGAACGGTTTGGCCATGTAATCGTCGGCGCCCAGTTCCAGGCCGATGATGCGGTCGGTGGGTTCGCAGCGGGCGGTGAGCATCAGGATCGGGATGTCCGATTCGGCGCGCAGCCAGCGACACAGCGACAGGCCGTCTTCGCCGGGCAGCATCAGGTCGAGGACGATGACGTCGAAATGTTCGCCCTGCAGCGCCTGGCGCATCGCCGCGCCGTCGGTGACGCCGCTGGCGTGAATGTTGAAACGGGCGAGGTAATCGATCATCAGCTCGCGGATCGGCACGTCATCGTCGACGATCAGCGCGCGGATGCTCCAGCGCTTGTCGTCTTTGCTTTCATCCGTCACGGTTGTCGGGGCGTTGGGCATGGGGCTGTTCACTACCAGGGGTGGTTTCAGCATAGGCGTCCGGCCGGGGGGCGGGAAGTGCTGTTGTAAGGACGTGTTGCGCCGGGCGAGGCTAACCCGAATGCTTGTTGCGGGCGTGTCGGTTGTGTATCGGAGTCGACACAATAGCCGCGCCGGCTAAGCTGATAACCGCCAGCGCGACGATTTACCGATCATCGGGTGCCGCGCCGCCGCCGGTTCCGCTACAATGCGCGCCGTTTTCGACCAGCCTGAGAGCCCATCCATGTCCGCCTGCCAGACTCCTATCATCGTCGCCCTGGATTTCCCCACCCGTGACGCCGCACTGAAGCTGGCCGACCAGTTGGACCCGAAACTGTGCCGGGTCAAAGTGGGCAAGGAACTGTTCACCAGTTGCGCGGCGGAAATCGTCGGCACCCTGCGTGACAAGGGTTTTGAAGTGTTTCTGGATCTCAAATTCCACGACATCCCCAACACCACTGCGATGGCTGTGAAAGCCGCTGCCGAGATGGGTGTGTGGATGGTCAACGTGCACTGCTCGGGCGGTCTGCGCATGATGGCCGCCTGCCGTGAAGAGCTGGACAAGCGCAGTGGTCCGCAACCGTTGCTGATTGGTGTGACCGTGCTGACCAGCATGGAGCGCGAGGATCTGGCCGGTATCGGTCTGGATATCGAGCCGCAGGAACAAGTGCTGCGTCTGGCGGCACTGGCCGAGAAGGCCGGGATGGACGGTCTGGTGTGTTCGGCGCTGGAAGCGTCGGCGCTGAAAACCGCGCACCCGTCGCTGCAACTGGTGACCCCGGGGATTCGTCCGGCGGGCAGCGCGCAGGATGATCAACGGCGCATTCTGACCCCGCGTCAGGCGCTGGATGCCGGTTCCGATTATCTGGTGATCGGCCGTCCGATCAGCCAGGCGACAGATCCGGCGCAGGCGTTGGCCGCAGTCGTAGCCGAAATTGCCTAAAGCTTATTGAAGATCCAACTGTGGGAGCGAGCCTGCTCGCGAAGAGGGAGTGTCAGTCGGCATCATTACTGACTGATCCACCGCTTTCGCGAGCAGGCTCGCTCCCACATTGGTTTCAGGCTGGCCTTAAACCTTCAGAACCAACTTGCCAAAGTTCTCGCCGTTGAACAGTTTCATCAGCGTCTCGGGGAACGTCTCCAGCCCATCAACCACATCTTCCTTGCTCTTGAGCTGCCCGTTGGCCATCCAGCCGGCCATCTCCTGCGCGGCGCTGGCGAACTGCGCGGCGTAGTCCATCACCACAAAACCTTCCATGCGCGCGCGATTGACCAGCAGTGACAGGTAATTGGCCGGACCTTTGACCGCTTCTTTATTGTTGTACTGGCTGATGGCGCCGCAGATCACCACTCGCGCCTTCATGTTCAAGCGGCTCAGCACCGCGTCGAGAATGTCGCCGCCGACGTTATCGAAATACACGTCCACGCCCTTCGGGCATTCGCGCTTCAGACCGGCCACGACGTCTTCGGCCTTGTAATCAATGGCGCCGTCGAAGCCCAATTCGTCGATGAGGAATTTGCACTTGTCGGCCCCGCCGGCAATGCCAACGACGCGGCAGCCTTTGATTTTGGCGATCTGCCCGGCCACGCTGCCCACCGCACCTGCGGCGCCGGACAGCACCACGGTGTCACCGGCTTTCGGTGCGCCTACGTCGAGCAAGGCGAAGTAGGCGGTCATGCCGGTCATGCCCAGTGCAGACAAATAGCGTGGCAATGGCGAGAGTTTCGGGTCGACCTTATAGAAGCCGCGCGGCTCGCCGAGGAAATAATCCTGCACACCCAGAGCGCCGTTGACGTAATCGCCGACGGCAAAGCCGGGATTGTTCGAGGCGATGACTTTTCCCACGCCCAGTGCGCGCATGACCTCACCGAGACCGACCGGCGGGATGTAGGACTTGCCTTCGTTCATCCAGCCGCGCATGGCCGGGTCGAGGGACAGGTATTCGTTTTTCACCAGGATCTGTCCTGCCTGTGGCTCGCCGACCGGTACTTCCTGATAAGTGAAAGTCTCGCGGGTCGCGGCGCCCACCGGGCGTTTGGCGAGCAGGAACTGGCGATTGGTCTGGTTGGTCATGACAGGCACTCGAATGGAATGAAGCCTTGTTGATAGCTCTTCAACGCCGATGTCGCAAGGTTGGCTGATACGGCGAATGCGAGTCGATCCAGTGCAGTGATGGTTACGGGGCGGGTTTTATCACTGCGGCGCATGGGCCTTTAAACAGCGATTGCATAGTGCTGACGCGCTTTCGCTGCCCTTGGCTATGCTGCGACGCCAACATCTTCCAGTTTTTGCGTTCGAGGACATACCCATGAGCATGACGTTTTCCGGTCAGGTGGTTGTAATCACGGGGGCCGCCCACGGCATCGGCCGCGCGACAGCCCTGGCGTTTGCCGCCGAGGGCCTGAAAGTGGTGGTGGCTGACCTGGACGCGGCCGGCGGCGAAGGCACGGTGGCGCTGATTCGTACAGCCGGTGGCGAAGCGTCCTTCGTGCGCTGCGACGTGACGGTGGAAAGCGATGTGAAAAATCTGATGGATGAGGTGATCAATACCTACGGTCGTCTCGACTATGCCTTCAACAACGCCGGCATCGAAATCGAGAAAGGCAAACTCGCCGACGGTTCGCTGGACGAATTCGACGCGATCATGGGTGTCAACGTCAAAGGCGTCTGGCTGTGCATGAAGTATCAGTTGCCGCTGCTGTTGGCGCAGGGCGGTGGCGCGATCGTCAACACGGCGTCGGTGGCCGGGCTGGGTGCGGCACCGAAGATGAGCATCTACGCGGCGTCGAAACATGCGGTGATCGGCCTGACCAAGTCGGCGGCGATCGAATACGCGAAGAAGAAAATCCGCGTCAACGCAGTGTGCCCGGCAGTGATCGATACGGACATGTTCCGCCGTGCCTATGAAGCCGACCCGAAGAAGGCCGAGTTCGCCAACGCCATGCACCCGGTCGGGCGCATTGGCAAGGTCGAGGAAATCGCCAGCGCGGTGCTGTATCTGTGCAGCGATGGCGCAGCGTTCACCACTGGGCACTCATTGGCGGTGGACGGCGGCGTGACAGCGTTCTGAAAGTTGCCGAAATACAAAGAACCCGCCTGCGTGCGGGTTTTTTTGTACCTCGTGGTCGGTCCCTGTGAATACCGTTAAACAATGTGTATCAAACCGTTAGAACTGCCGCATTTGGCGGTGTTGTCGCACAGCCTCGGCGGTGCGGCTGTGATTTACTGCTGCCAGCAAAACTGACAGGAGTTTGCGAGCTCATGGAACTGAGAATTGACCGACAGGCAATGGTGCCGGTCGTGCAGCAGATCGTCGACGGAATGACTGACTGGATTGTGCAAAGCGGCATCCCGCCGGCCACCCGGTTACCCTCCGTACGGCAAATCGCCCGGGGGAATCTGCTCAGCCAGTCGTGCGTTGTCGAAGCCTGCGAGCGCCTGGTCTCGCAAGGCGTATTGACCACGCGCCAGGGCGCGGGATTCATCGTCGCGGCCTCGCCGGCATTGCGCGAAGCGGACTCGGAATGGGCAGCGTGCGAGGGCCGCCCCGCATGGCGTGATGAGGTGGACGCCGCAACGAGTCGCTTGATTTTGGGGCAAGGAGGCTTGCCGCCGAGTTGGCGTGAGCCCGACGACCTCAGCTACGCGCTGCGCGAGGTGGCACGCACCGACATGGCCAGCCTGTTCAACTACAGCTCGCCACTGGGCCTGCCAGCGTTGCGCGAGCAAATTGCCAAGCGTCTGAAACTGCTGAATATCGACGCCTGCAATACCCGGCTGATGAGCACCAGCGGTGCCAGTCATGCGCTTGACCTGATCGTGCGCACCCTGTTCAAGGCTGGCGATTGCGTGGTGGTGGAAACGCCCGGTTATGCACCGTTGTTTGACCTGTTGCGTCTGCACGGCGTACAGATGCTCGAAGTTCGTCGTACGCCGAGCGGGCCGGACATCGACATGCTCGAGTCGGTGCTGCGTCAGTTTCGTCCCGGCGCCCTGTTCATCGGCAGTCATCACCACAATCCCACCGGCAGTTGCCTGACGCCTGCGGTGGCCCAGCGTATCGTGCAGTTGAGCAAGACCTACGACCTGCGCGTGATCGAAGATGACGTCTACGCTGATCTGCACACCGGCAACGGTACGCGGTTGGCGGCGCTGGACCATGGCGGCCGGGTCATTTATGTCGGCAGCTTCTCCAAGACACTGAGCAGCTCGTTGCGGGTCGGTTTTGTCCTGGCGGACAGCGAACTGCTGAAGCGCCTGGCGGAGGTCAAGATGATCAGCGGCCTGGGCTGTTCGAGGCTGGCCGAGGCGGTATTGGCCAGACTGATGGCGACCGGCGCCTATCGCAAACTGGTGCAGCGCCAGCGTCAGCGCTTGAATGCCGATCGCGCGGCGGCCTTGCAGGCACTGGAAGACGCCGAGTGGGAAGTGTTCGGCAAGCCGGTTGGCGGGCTGTTTATCTGGGCGCGGGCACGCTTGCGCGACCAGGCGTCGGTGCGCAGGCAGGCCCAGCACTGCGGGCTGGAGTTGTCAGCAGCGGACGCTTTCAGTCCCAGCGGTGAGTGCGGTGACTGGCAGCGCATCAATGTGGCCTGTGCCTGCGACCCACGGGCGCGGCAGTTTTTTCGCAATACCTGCGCGGATCGACCTCCAGCATTCTGAAAACGACGCGGGCGTAGCTTTTTGCCATTATTCCGACGCCAGAGTCTTGTGCTGGTTCGAGCCCGTTGCGAATCTTCGGCAACAGACTTTGGCAGGGGACTACGCGCAATGATTTCGGCCGTGCAAGGACGTTTTGCCAACCTCGGTATGGCGAAAAAACTGGGTATCGGATTTGTGCTCGTCTTGTTGCTGACTGCGTTGGTGGCGGCGATCGGCGTCTGGTCGCTGCAAACCATCAGTCTGCGTTTCGACGGCTTGAAGCAGATGTCCGCGCTCAACAGCGGCCTGCTCAAGGTGCGCCTGCTCGAGCAGGAATACGCCCTGCGCGGCAATCCGAAAACCGCCGATGCCTTGCGCGAAGGCGTCGATGGGCTGGTTGTTCTAGCCGGCGAGCTCAAGGCACATTCCCCGGCCAATGTGCCGGTGATGAGCGATGTCGAGCAAGCGCTGGGCGCGTATCGCAAGGCCTTCGATGAATTCGTCTCGCTGAGCCAGGCCAAGGACCTCGCGCTGGAGATGGCCAGTTGGTCGGTGTCCAGCGTGGCCAATAACCTCGACGTGTTGCAGAGCGGGCTGGCCGATGATGGCGCCTATACGTTGAAAGACACCGAGGGCAAGGACGGCGCCCAGTTCATCGAACAGGCGAATCAGGTCAGTCAGGTCTCGCGACTGATGCTGCAAGCGATGAACGAGGCGCGCGTGCGGCTGGATCAAAGCCGCAAGGGCGATACCGACAATGCCGGCCAGGGCAACATCGAGCAGGCCGCGCAAGCGCAGGAGCAGGCCGAGGCGCTGAAAACCACGGTCAAGGACGAGGGCTATCTGACTGTGCTCAACGAAGTGTCGGGGCATATCGCCGGATTCAACGAGAAACTGGCTGAATACACCGGTTTGCTGGCGCAAGAAAAAACGGTTTATGACCAACTGCATCAGCGCGCGGCGCAGGTGGTGGACCGGGTCAATCAGGCCTACGTCGCCGAAGATGCTTCGATGCAGGCGGAGCTGAAAAAGAACACTGTGTTGATCATTGGCTCTTCGGCGCTGGCCTTGTTGGTCGGATTGCTCGCCGCGTGGGTGATCACGCGCCTGATCGTGGCGCCGCTGCGCAGTGTGATTCGCGTGGCGCAGCAGATTGCTGCGGGTGATCTGACGGCGAAGGTCGAGGTGACGCGCCGCGATGAAATGGGGCAATTGATGTTGGCCATGCAGCAGATGGCTGCCGGTCTCGGCACGATTGTCAGCGGCTTGCAGGCCGGCATCGAGCGCTTGGCCGGTTCCGCGCAATCGCTGTCGGCAGTGACCGAGCAGACCAATCTGGAGGTCAACAGCCAGAAGGAGGAAACCGAGCAGGTCGCCACCGCCATGAACCAGATGACCGCCACCGTGCATGACGTCGCGCGCAATGCTGAAGAGGCAGCTCTCGCGGCGCAGACGGCGGATGACAAGGTCGAGAGCGGCCAGCAGGTGGTGCGTCAAAGCATGGCGCGGATCGAGCAGTTGGCGGATTCGGCGACCTCGGCCAGTTCCAGCATCGAAAGCCTCAGCGCCGAAATTCAGAACATAGGCACGGTGCTGGAGGTGATCAAGAGCGTGGCCGAGCAGACCAATCTGTTGGCGCTGAACGCGGCGATCGAAGCGGCGCGGGCCGGCGAGCAGGGCAGGGGGTTTGCGGTGGTGGCCGATGAGGTTCGTGCGCTGGCACGGCGCACGCAGCAGTCGACCGAGGAGATCGAGCGCTTGGTCAGTGCCTTGCGCGCGGCGGCGCAGTCTTCGGTGCAGCAGATTCGCAGCAGTGGCGAGCTGGTGAAGCTGGCGGTCAGTGATGCGTTGCAGACCGAGAGTGCGCTGGGGAGTATTGCCGCGGCGGTGTCGTTGATTCAGCAGATGAATCAGCAGATCGCGGCGGCGGCGGAGGAGCAGAGTTCGGTGGCGGAGGAGATCAACCGCAGTGTTACGCAGATTCGTGCGAGTGCGGATCACTCTTCCGTGGCGATGAGCGGGAATGCGGCTTCGAGTGTTGAGCTGGCGCAGTTGGGCGGCGAGTTGCGCTCGATGGTTGGGCATTTTCGGCTTTGAGCCTTGGCGGCCCTTGGGCCGACCAGGCTCTCGGCTTCGCCGCGTGGGGATGGCCCGGGTTTGCTTTTGCTGTTCTGTGGGAGCTGGCTTGCCAGCGAAGGCGGCCTGACAGCCGACCGATTTTTACCTGAGAACACTACTTCCCAATGTGGGAGCGAGCCTGCTCGCGAAAGCGATCTTCAATTCACACCCTCTTTCAATTCGCCCACAAAAAAGCCACCAATAAAGGTGGCTTTTTTATCAGTATTCCCGCCTCAGTCGTAAATCACTTTCTTCTTCCAGTCCGCATCGGCTTCGACATCCTTCAAACCGGCAGTCAGTTGGTTTTCTTCACCTTCAACCGGGGCAATCTTGTCCATGACCTGGGCGTTCGCTCGGGCGAGGAGTTTTTCCAGGTATTGCAGTTGCTCCGCGTACATCTGCGGGTCCTGCTGTTTGCGCAGATATTGCACGCCGCGTTCGAAGGCGAGGCGGGCCTGGCCGGGTTGGTTTTGTTGCAGGGACTGTTGGCCGAGGTTGTTGAAGAATTCGATGTGCAGCAGCACGAGGATGTGGCGCACCTCGCGGATCCATTGTTTGGCTTCGTTCGGTGGCAGGAAGCCGTCGTGGGCGGCGCGGGTGATCTGGCCGTGCAGGGCTTCGAGGAGGAAGCGCACGTCTTTGGCTTTGGCTTCGGTCAGGATCGGCGCGGGCGGGTTGTTCACCGGGATCGATTCGCCTTGGGCAACGAGGGCGCTCAGTTCGGTGATGCGGGCCTTGGTGGTTGCGCTGGTCTTTTCCAGATTGAGCAGGCGCTGGCAGACGTTGAGTTCCAGTGCGGGTCAGCAGCAACTTGAGCGCCGGGGTCATGAACTGGCCGGGGAAGGTTTCGGTCAGTTCGCCGCAGCGGCGCAGGCGGTCGTTGAGTTCGACTTTGGTGCGGGCCTTCTCCAGTTTGTTGTTTTCCACCACATGGTTCATGTAGCCAATGGCGATCAGAATTGCGATCCCGGCTACGACTAGCAGGGTGATCATGAGTGGTGTCACCGGTAAGACCTCTTTATAGGGTTCGCATGCGAGTGTAGTGGCTGGGCATTTAGGCGCCTAGCGCCGCTCGACGGGTTTGATCGGCTGCTGCAATCTGTATCGGCCGCCAGCGGTATAGATGAATGCTGGCGCTTGATGTGCAGATTGCCATCACTGTTCGGTGGACTATAACGTCTTGGCGAGTGGCGGAATATAGGCGTCAGGTTTCGGACGACGGAAAAGCCTTACGCGGCCCGTAATCCGGGTCGAAGTCATTGATTTAAATAAATTTATATCAGGGGGTTGACGACCCCTCAATCCATCCATAGAATGCGCGCCACTTGCAGCGTAAAGCACACAGCGAAACGCGGCAGGGAGTGAATGTTGTAGTGTGTCCCCTTCGTCTAGTGGCCTAGGACACCGCCCTTTCACGGCGGTAACAGGGGTTCGAGTCCCCTAGGGGACGCCAATGCGGGAATAGCTCAGTTGGTAGAGCACGACCTTGCCAAGGTCGGGGTCGCGAGTTCGAGTCTCGTTTCCCGCTCCAATTTTAAACAGCAGTGCTTTCGGGCGGTGCTGAGTGAAACCAGAACCAAGTCTTCGGATGCGGATCTGGACACCGAAACACACACCATGTGTTCCGGGTAGCGTGTCCCCTTCGTCTAGTGGCCTAGGACACCGCCCTTTCACGGCGGTAACAGGGGTTCGAGTCCCCTAGGGGACGCCATTTGCGGGAATAGCTCAGTTGGTAGAGCACGACCTTGCCAAGGTCGGGGTCGCGAGTTCGAGTCTCGTTTCCCGCTCCAATTTCACAAAAACGCCGATCAGTGATGATCGGCGTTTTTGTTTGTGCGCGTTTTGTGGTGGCAATAAAAAAGGACCTTTTCACAGGTCCTTTTTTATTTTGAGCCCGGTCATCGGTGACTGGGCTCAGGCAGGCTTTACAGCTTCGGCAACTGCCCGACACGCCCCATCATTTCCGTGACGATCTGCAGATCCAGCAGGAACTGGTCGACGGTCTTGAATTCGCCATCGGTGTGGCCGGTGTATTTGGCTTCCGGTCGCGCCAGGCCGAATTGCACACCGTTCGGCAATTCGTGAACCGAAGTCGCGCCAGCGGAAGTACCGAATTCCGACTTCATGCCGAGGTTTTCGCTGGCTACGGCAAGCAGCGCCTTGACCCACTCACCCTCGGGGTTGCGATACATCGGTTCGGCCACGGAATAGTCGAACGCTACAGCGACATGAGTCTTCTTGCTCCAGGCGTCCAGTTTCTCGGCGATCTCAGCCTTGAGCTTTTCCGGGGATTTACCCTTCGGCACCCGCAGGTTCACCGCCAGTTTGAAGGCTTTGTCGTCCTCGCCGACGTAGGTCAGCGAGGTGGTCAGTGGTCCCATGAACGAATCGGAGAAGCCCACGCCAAGTTTTTTGCCCAGATAATCCAGGCCCCAGTTGTCATCGGCATAACGTGCGGCATCGGTGAACTGGTTGTGCTTGAGCGCGACTTTGCCGTCCAGGCTGTTGATGAAACTCAGCATTCGCGCGACCGGGTTGACGCCGGACTCTGGTTCGGAGGAGTGCGCAGAAACCCCCGTCACGGTCAGTTTGACGTCTTTGCCATCAATCTTTGCCGCGACTTCGAAGTCGCCGCCGTTGGCTTTGGCATAGGCATCGCCGGCTTTTTGCAGACTGGCGGCGAGCTCGGCAGGCTTGTCGGTTACCAGCGTGACCACCGAAGCGGACGGAATCTGGTTGGTCGCCTTGCCGCCGGTCATCGAAATGATTTCCGCGCCGTTGCCTTCGCCTTTGCGTTTGGCAAAGTTGGCCATGACGGTGCCGTAACCTTTTTCGGCGATCACTACCGGATAACCGCCGTCCAGCGCCATGTTGTAGTTCGGCGTCGGGTTGCGCTCGAAGTAATAGGGAATGGCGTCGCCGCTGGTTTCTTCGGTGGTGTCGACCAACAGCTTGAAGTTACGCGCCAGTGGCAGTTTTTCGTCCTTGATCACTTTCATGGCGTACAGCGCCACGACAATGGCGTTCTTGTCATCCTCTGTGCCACGACCGTACATGCGATCGCCAATCAGCGTGACTTTGAACGGGTCGAGTTTGGTGCCATCTTTCAGCACCCAGTTTTCCGGCGTCACCGGCACCACATCGGCGTGGGCATGAATGCCAACGACTTCGTCGCCTTTGCCATCCAGAGAGATTTCGTAGACACGGTTATCGATGTTGCGGAATTTCAAACCGAAGGATTCGGCGAGTTTCTGGATCTCGCCGGCAATTTTGATGAATTCCGGGTTGTCGTGTTGCTCCACGCCGTCCTTGCGGAAGGTCGGGATCTCGACGAGTTGGCGCAGGGTTTCCAGCGCGGCCTTGCCATATTTCACGCGGGTATAAATGCCCAGCAGACGGTGAATTTCATTCTGCTGTTCGGCGTTCAGGGTCTTGTTGTCGAGGAAGGCGCTGATGGACGGGTTGAGGTTATCCGTCTTGGCCAGGTCGCTTTTCGCCAGGCTGCCAAGGAAGCTGTGGAAATCCGTCAAGCTCTTGCCGTCAAAGGATTTCAGGATCGCTGCACTTTGCTCGGCAGTGATGTTGGCTTGTGCAGCGCTGGTAAACGCGGTGAGACTGGCCATCACGAGCGTAGCGGCGGCCAGTTTTTTAAGGGAAAAGACCATTGAACAGGCATTCCTTTGCTAAGGGTGGGAGGAAATGATTCTGATGCTTGTTGCAGAAACATTTTGCAACCTAACACCGTGGGCGGGTGAAGAGGGAGTCACAAACTTGATCTGTCGCACAGAAATGCAAAAGAGGCGCACAAATGAAAAAGTCCCGGCAGCTGATGCCGGGACTTTTTTTGTGTGAGTTACATCGACAGCATCAGGCGTCCGGCAAACAGAATCAGGATGACGCCCATGCTGCGCTCGAACCAGTGTCCAAGGCGCATGAACAGGAGGCGCACTTTGTTGCTGGAGAAAAACAGCGCGACGATCACGAACCACAGCGCGTTGACGAAGCACATCCACAATCCATAGAACGCCTGGATCTGCAGCGGTGTGCTGGCGCTGATGATCGTGGTGAAGATGGCCAGGAAGAACAGCGTGGCCTTGGGGTTGGTCGCATTGGTCAGAAAACCGGTGCTGAAGGCTTTGAACAGCGACTGTTCGACCAGCGGCTCGTCAGCGTTTTTTTCGCCTTCGACGCTGCTTTTCGGTTTGCTGCGGATCAGGCTGACGCCCAGATAAAGGATGTAGGCACCGCCGACAACCTTGGCGACGGTGAGCAGCCAAGGCGTGGTGTGCATCAAGGCGCCGACGCCCAGCAAGGTATACAGCACATGCACGGAAATCCCCGCGCCGATGCCCAGCGCAGTGCAGATACCGACGAGCCGGCCGAAGCGCACGCTTTGACGGATGGTCACGGCGAAGTCCGGGCCGGGTGCTACCACGGCGAGAAAGTGGATGGTGGCCAATGCGAGAAACTCGCCCAGGTAATTGGAAAGCATGTCAGCTCCAGAAAGTCAGAGGGGAGGCATTGCCGCGATAGCCGACAAAGAACGACAGGCTCAAGCGCGGATCCGCGACGCCCGGAGTTACCGAGTGCATGCGCCGCGAATTGAACATGATGAAATCGCCGGGCTGCGGTCGTACCTCGAGGGCGGGCGGCCCCAGCAGCGACGGCTCGATGCCATAACTGTCGCCGCGCATTTCGTCGAATTGATCGGGGGTGATGTGGTCATTCCACATCTGCAAGGCGCCACCCTCGGCGGGCATGTTCAGGTAGACGTTGCAGGCAAATTGCGCCTCGAGGCTGCGCGCCTGAAAACTGTCCGGGGCGTCCTTGGCGAAGATGTCGTGATGAGCAAGAAAGCACACGCCGGGTTTGACCACGCGCGACAAGCCGACATACATCTTGCGCCCGTAGAGGTTTTCCAGATGCGCGCCAGCGGGCCAGGATTCGTCAAGCATGCAGCGCAACGTGTCGATCGGCGAAGAGTAGGGCGCGCAGCGCTGGCGCAGTTCGTCGATGTTGCGGGTGGCGCGTTCGAAGTAATCCTCGATCAGCAGTGGCTGGTTTTCCGCCTCGTAAAAGGCCATGCCGATACGGCCGATACTCGGCGCGTTGATGTAGCCTTCAAAGCCCGGGGCGAGGATCTTGTCGCCGATCTCGATCGCCAGCGGCTCGGGCAGAAAGCGTTTGACGCGGATGGCGAGGACTTCTTCGTTGGCCAGTTTTTTTATGCACGTCTCATCGAGACGCTCGACGTCTAGCATCATTTTTTTTAGGTCCATCTATCGATAGTCAACGGAACCGGCGAGTGCAGTTCCCCGGCGTCGGACGCTGCGCGATGGCAATGTCCGAAATGCTCAATCCACGCTGTAGTGGACGGACAGCGTGCCCTTCTTCTGCGAAAGGGACGCGATCGTGACTGTGCCCAGATCCTTCAGGCTACGTACGTGGGTGCCACCGCAGCCATAGGCTGGCAGCTCACCGAAACTGATTTCCCGCGCGCCTTCGCGCAGCGAGGTCAGGCGCGGCAGATCATGTTCGATCCACTGCTTGATACCGGTTTGCACGGTTGGCGCATCGATTTCTTCAGCGCTATCGCCCGGCTTGAATTGCACCCGGCCTTCGTCCGGCCAGTGGTGCGCCTTGATCGGCATCCAGCCCATGGCCTGAATGAAATGACCGATCAGGTGCCCGGCCGAGTGCATGCGCGTATTGAAGCGGCGGCGCTCTTCATCGATACGGATGACGGTCATGCCCAGCGGCAGCGGGCGGTCGACGAAATGCACAATGCGCTCCGGTTCCTGCACCACGCGCGACACCCGGCTTTCACCGATCCAGCCGGTATCGCAAGGCTGACCGCCGCCCTGGGGGTGAAACAGGGTGGCGCGCAGCACTACGGCGAATTCGTTCTCGTGGGGTGTGCAGTCGAGGACTTCGACATTCGCCTTGAGGTCGTCACTGTGAAAAAACAGGCGAAGCGTCATATTCCATGCCCTGATCGAAGTTCTGTTTTTATTATATGAATCGTGCAATAACGTGATAATCCGTTCGAACATCAAAGGACTTGTGCGTCGTGAGCATCAATCTTCCGCTGCCGCTGCTGGGTGAAATGGCGATTTTCGTCAAGGTTGTCGAGACCGGCAGCTTCTCTGAAGCGGCGCGGCAGATGGGTTCCTCACCCTCGGCGGTCAGTCGCAGTATTTCCCGATTGGAAAAGGCGTTGGCCACGCGCTTGCTGCAACGCACCACGCGCAAACTGCGCTTGAGCGATGGCGGTGAGGAGGTGTTCAAGCGTTGCCAGGAAATGGTCAGCGCGGCCAGGTCGGTGATGGAAATCAGCGGCCAGTTCACCCACGAAGCCGAAGGCCTGGTGCGGGTCAGCGTGCCGAAAGCGGTGGGGCGCTTTGTGATTCATCCGCACATGCCGGAGTTTCTGCGCCGCTATCCCAAGGTTGATGTGGAGTTGTTGCTGGAAGATCGTCAGGTCGATCTGATCGATGATCATGTCGATCTGGCGATTCGCATCACTGATCGTCCACCGGCCGGTCTGGTCGGGCGGCAGTTGCTGACCATCGATCATTTGCTTTGCGCCACGCCGCAATACCTGGCCGAACATGGCACGCCGACGCATCCTCATGATTTGCTCAATCACAGTTGTATTTATCTGGGCGAAACGCCGAGCGATGCGCGCTGGAAATTCAAGAAGGGCAGCAAGGCGGTGACGGTCGGCGTGCGTGGGCGCTATGCCGCCAATCACACGGGTGTGCGCTTGGGGGCGGTGTTGCAGCACATCGGCATTGGCAGTCTGCCGTATTTCACGGCGCGTTACGCCTTGGAGCAGAAGTTGATTGTGCAGGTGTTGCCGGACTGGACGTTTCTTGCCTCTTATCATGGTGGGTTGTGGTTGCTGCATTCGCCGACGCGTTATCTGCCACCGAAATTGCGGGTGTTTATTGATTATCTGGTGGAGTGTTTGCAGAAGGAGCCGACGTTGGGTAGGCCCGGGAAATCTGCCGGTGGGAGCAATGCGGCTGTGGCGTATGAGCTGCCGGAGAGTGAGGGGTTGCTTTGAGGTTTTTTTGGTGGGACTTGGCGGCCTTTGGGCCGACCAGGCTCTGGTGGTTTGGGTGAATATCCGTTTCTGCGGTAACGGCTGCTTAGGGTTTCGCCCTTACGGCGACTTACTTTTTTACAAGCGCCTAAAAAAGTAAGCAAAAAACGCTAGCTCCTACGTTCGGCCCTCGCAGGCTCGGGTTCCTTCGCTGCGGGATCGATCCGGGCGCAGCGGCTACGGTTTGCTTCGCTGCACCTACACTCGCTGTGTACGACTGCGTCGTACGGTCGCTGCGCTCCCACGCCCGGATCAATCCCTCCGCTCAGCCTTCCGACGTCGCCTGTGAATCAAGATCAAAAGCGGTACTCGAGCTTGCGCTCATTGTTTTGAGTGGTGAGGGGCGGGTGGTGTCTGGCTGTTTTTGTGGTGAATTTTCCCCTCACCCCAGCCCTCTCCCGAGGGAGAGGGGGCCGGTTTGTGGGTTGTTCATAATCTGCATTCGACTCGGTAATTCAGGTCGACGTACCTCATCCAAACAGCGCGGTCAGTCCCCTCTCCCCTCCGGGAGAGGGCTAGGGTGAGGGGCTTTTGATCTTGAAAAAAGGCCCGCATGGAATCTCCATGCGGGCCTTTTCAGTAGTGTTCGAATATCAGTGCTTGCTGTCCTGCGCCGACATGGCCAGCAGTTGTTTTTCCTGGTTCCAGTCAAACGGTTCGTCGTTCTGTTCGGCTTCGTAGCGGCGTTCTTCGAGGGCCTGGTAGAGGTCGATTTCTTCGTCGGAGAGGTAGTGCAGGCAGTCGCCGGCGAAGAACCACAGCAGGTCGCGTGGGATCAGGTGGGCGATTTGCGGGTAGCGGGTGATGACTTGGGTGAGGATGTCCTGGCCCAGGTATTGGCTTTCGATAGGGTCGATAGGCAGGGAGGCCAGCAGTTCGTCGAAGCGCTCGAGGAACAGGGCATGGCTTTCTTCGGGCACTTGTTCGGCCTCACCTACGGCGACCAGGATACTGCGCAGGTGGTCGAGCAACACGAGATGATCGGCAACGACGTTGGACACGAGATAAGTCCTCAAGAGCAAAACGGGCGCGGGAGTATAAAGCCCTCGCGCCGTTTTTTCACATAAACCGGGTTCAGCGGACTTTGCCCTCTGCCTGGGTCAGTTCTTCTTTGGCGAAATCGTCGACGTCGATCACCTTGCGGCGGGCCGCTTCGGCGTCGCGCAGGCTTTGCGCTTCGACGGCTTGCAGCACGCCGGCTTCCAGCGCGGCATCGATGGCGTGTTCGCCGGCTGCCGGTTTGACCTGGCCGCTCTTCAGTGCGGTGTGCAGTTTCTTGTGGAGCGGTTGCGCGGCATTGAGCAGGTCGCTGGCGTGTTGCAGCGCGCCCACGGCATCGTCCGCCGATTGCGGGCGGTAGCAGCCGGCGAGCAATTCTTCGAGGGCCGGATCGCCTTTGGCGCGACCGATGACCGCAGCGACTTCGGCGCCGAGTTTGTCCGATGGGCCTTTGTGACGGCGCCCGAACGGGAAGACGATGACCCGCAGCAGGCAGCCGAAGACTTTGTTCGGGAAGTTGCTCAGCAGTTCATCCAGCGCACGCTCCGACTGGCCGAGGCTTTCTTCCATGGCCCAGCGGAACAGCGGCTCCATGTACGCCGGCGAATCCAGGTCGTGATAACGCTTGAGCGCCGCAGAGGCCAGATACAGGTTGCTCAGCACGTCGCCGAGGCGCGCCGACAGGCGTTCGCGGCGTTTCAGTTCGCCGCCCAGGAGCATCATGCTGAAGTCGGCGAGCATCGCGAATGCGGCGGCCTGACGGTTGAGCGCGCGGAAGTAGCCTTGGCTGATCCTGTCGCCCGGCGCATGTTCAAAGTGACCAAGGCCGAGGTTCAGCACCAGTGTGCTGGCGGCATTGCTGACGGCGAAACCGATGTGCTTGAGCAACAGACCGTCGAATTCCTTGAGTGCCTGATCCTTGTCCTCGCGACCCGCCAGGGCCATTTCCTTGAGTACGAACGGATGGCAACGGATCGCGCCCTGACCGAAGATCATCAGGTTGCGCGACAGGATGTTCGCGCCTTCGACGGTGATGAAGATCGGCGCGCCGTTCCAGCTGCGGCCGAGGTAGTTGTTCGGTCCCATGATGATGGCTTTGCCGCCGTGCACATCCATGGCGTGGCTGATGCATTCGCGGCCGCGTTCGGTGAGGTGGTATTTGAGGATCGCCGACAGCACCGATGGTTTTTCACCCAGGTCCACCGCGTTGGCGGTGAGCATGCGGGCGGCGTCCATCATCCACGCGTTACCGCCGATGCGCGCCATGGCTTCCTGAATGCCCTCGAAAGCGGACAGCGGCACATTGAACTGCTCGCGAATCTGCGCGTACTGGCCGGTTACCAGACTGGTGAACTTGGCCGCACCGGTACCGACGGCTGGCAGCGAGATTGAACGCCCGACGGACAGGCAGTTCATCAGCATCATCCAGCCCTTGCCGAGCATTTCCTGACCACCGATGAGGTAGTCCAGCGGAATGAACACGTCCTTGCCGGAGTTCGGGCCGTTCATGAACGCGGCGCCCAGCGGCAGGTGACGACGACCGATTTCCACACCTGCGGTATCGGTCGGGATCAGCGCCAGACTGATGCCGAGGTCCTCTTCTTCACCGAGCAGGTGATCCGGGTCATAAGCCTTGAATGCCAGGCCAAGCAGAGTCGCGACCGGGCCGAGGGTGATGTAGCGCTTTTCCCAGTTCAGGCGCAGGCCGATGACTTCCTGTCCTTCCCACTGGCCTTTGCAGATGATCCCGGTGTCGGGCATCGCGCCGGCGTCGGAACCGGCCAGCGGACCGGTCAATGCGAAGCACGGAATATCGTCGCCACGGGCCAGGCGCGGCAGGTAGTGATTACGTTGTTCGTCGGTGCCGTAATGCAGCAATAGTTCGGCAGGGCCGAGGGAGTTGGGCACCATCACGGTGGAGGCGAGGTCGCCGCTGCGTGTCGCCAGTTTCATTGCCACTTGTGAGTGAGCGTAGGCCGAGAAGCCTTTGCCGCCGTATTCCTTGGGAATGATCAGGGCGAAAAAGCCATGTTCCTTGATGTGCGTCCAGGCCTCGGGCGGCAGGTCCATGGACTGGCCGATCTGCCAGTCGCTGACCATTGCGCAGAGTTCTTCGGTCGGGCCGTCGATGAAGGCTTGTTCTTCTTCGCTCAGTTGCACTTTTGGATAGGACAGCAGTTTGTCCCAGTCCGGACGGCCGCTGAACAGCTCGCCGTCCCACCATACGGTGCCAGCATCGATCGCGTCGCGTTCGGTCTGTGACATGGGCGGCAGGGTTTTCTGGAACCAGTTGAACAGCGGCGCGGTGAAGTGCTTGCGGCGCAGGTCAGGCAGCAACAATGGCGCGGCGACCACCGCCAACAGGACCCAGAAGACAAACAGCAGCCAGCCCGGCGCGTGACTGAAAATCCCCATGGCGACGAGATAGGCCGCAACGATGCCCAACGCGGGCAGCGGGGCGATGCGTCGATGGGCGAGATACGCCACGCCGACGATCAAAACCAGTATCCACAACAACAGCATATTCAGTCCTCCGTGAACCAAGGCAAATCGACCCTCCAGAGCTTAGACGGCATCTGCAAACAAGGGTGGTCAGAGCATGGTGATTGAAATCGTGGGAAACCCCGGATGGTTTTCGTAGGTTCGGTGGGCAACACGTGTGGGAAATCGTTCGTTGCTGCGCAGCTTTGCTTTCAGGTTTGGCCGAAACGTCGTTATCTCTGTGCTCAGGCTGTCGCTAGACTCGTGGCTTACCCAGGAGATTGCCGTCATGCACGAGTATCTGAGCCCCGGCCGCTTCATCGATAGTGACCACCCGGCGGTGGTGGAGTTCGCCGATCAGCATCGCGGCGCCAGTAACGATCCGCGTGAGCAGGCGATCAGTCTGTATTACGCCGTGCGCGAGGCGGTGCGCTACAACCCCTACACCTTCAGTCGTGATCCGCAAACTTTGTGTGGCAGTTACGCACTGGCGGCGGGGGAGAGTTATTGCGTGCCGAAAGCTACGCTGCTCGCCGGTTGTGCCCGGCATTGCGGGATCCCGGCGCGCATCGGTCTGGCCGATGTGCGCAATCATTTGTCGACGCCGCGTCTGCTCGAGTTGCTGAAAAGCGACGTGTTCGCCATGCATGGCTACACCGAGCTGTTTCTCGACGGCCGCTGGGTCAAGGCGACGCCGGCGTTCAACCAGCAACTGTGCGAGCTGTTCAACGTCGCAGCGCTGGAATTCGACGGGGTCAACGACAGCGTTTTCCACCCGTTCAACCGTGATGGCGCGCAGTTGATGGAATATCTGCTCGATCACGGCCAGTTCACCGATGTGCCGGAAACGTTCTTCTTCGAGCACCTCCAAAAGTGCTATCCGCATCTGTTCAGTGAGCAACTGCCGGTGCTGTTGGGCGACATGCAGACTGATTTGAGTCGCACCTGATCCGGCGTATGCTGGCCGTCCACTCACTTGCAAAGAGGCGGTCATGCTGAAGATCTGGGGACGGAAAAATTCATCGAACGTCAGAAAGCCTTTGTGGGCTGCCGAAGAGTTGGGCCTGGCTTACGAGGCCATCGATGCCGGCGGCGCGTTCGGTGTGGTCGATACGCCCGAGTACCGCGCGATGAACCCCAATGGCCGGGTGCCGGTGATCGAGGATGACGGTTTCGTGCTTTGGGAATCCAACGCCATCGTTCGCTACCTGCTGGCCAAGCACGCCCCAGACAGCGCTTGGTACCCGGCGGATGCGCAAGCCCGCGCCACGGCGGACAAATGGATGGACTGGACCACGTCGAGTTTCGCCGGGCCGTTTCGCACGGTGTTCTGGGGTGTGCTGCGCACGCCTGCCGAGAAGCAGGACTGGAAGGCGATCAACGCCGCGATCAAGGAATGCGATGAACTGCTGAACATGGCCGACCACGCCTTGATCAGCCAGCCTTATCTCTCCGGCAATGACATCGGCATGGGCGACATCCCGTTGGGCAGCTTCATCTATGCCTGGTTCGAAATGCCCATCGAGCGCGCCCCGCAACCGCATCTGCAAGCCTGGTATGAACGTTTGAAGCAGCGTGTGGCCTATCAGAAAGCGGTCATGACCGCGTTGACTTGATAATTACTATCGACACACTTGACTGTACTTGTTCGGCGGCGGCAAGCACCATTGCGAACTTGCGCCGCGGTTGTTTCCCTCGCCGCCCGCCCTTATTTACTTCTTTCCTTCCTTCTTGGTGCGTAAATCCGATATGAGTTCCGCTCTGTCCATCCGGCAGCTAACCAAAACCTACGGCAACGGGTTCCAGGCCTTGAGTGGTATCGATCTGGACGTCGCCGAAGGTGATTTTTTCGCCTTGCTCGGCCCCAACGGCGCCGGCAAATCCACAACCATCGGCATCCTCTCGACCCTGGTCAACAAAACCAGCGGCACCGTGAATATTTTCGGCCATGACCTGGACAAGAACCCGGCGGCGCTCAAGCGCTCGATCGGCGTGGTGCCGCAGGAATTCAACTTCAACCAGTTCGAAAAGACCTTCGACATCGTCGTGACCCAGGCCGGCTACTACGGCATTCCGGCGAAAGTCGCCAAGGAACGCGCCGAGCAGTACCTGACCCAGCTGGGGCTGTGGGACAAGCGTGATGTGCCATCGCGTTCGCTGTCCGGCGGCATGAAACGGCGTCTGATGATTGCCCGTGCGCTGGTGCACGAACCGCGTCTGCTTATTCTTGATGAACCGACTGCGGGCGTCGACATCGAGCTGCGCCGTTCGATGTGGACCTTCCTCACCGAGCTGAACCAGAAAGGCATCACCATCATTCTGACCACGCATTATCTGGAAGAGGCCGAGCAGCTGTGCCGCAACATCGGCATCATCGACCACGGCACCATCGTCGAAAACACCAGCATGAAACAGTTGCTGGGCCAGTTGCACGTGGAAACCTTTTTGCTCGACCTGAAACACGACTTGCACGTTGCGCCGCAATTGCTCGGCTACCCGGCCCGATTGCTCGACGGCCACACCCTGGAAGTGCAGGTCGACAAATCCATGGGCATCACGGCGCTGTTCACCCAGTTGGCGCAGCAGAACATCGAAGTGCTGAGCCTGCGCAATAAAACCAATCGCCTTGAGGAGTTGTTCGTGTCCCTGGTGGAGAAAAATCTGTCGAAGGTGGCGGTATGAGTTCCGAGTTCGGTCCCAACCTCGTCGCCCTGCAAACCATCGTCTACCGCGAGGTCAAACGCTTCATGCGGATCTGGCCGCAGACGTTGCTGCCGCCGGCGATCACCATGGTTCTGTACTTCGTGATCTTCGGCAACCTGATCGGCCGACAGATCGGCGACATGGGTGGCTTCACCTACATGGAGTACATCGTGCCGGGTCTGATCATGATGTCAGTGATCACCAACTCCTACGGCAACGTGGTCTCGAGCTTTTTCGGCAGCAAGTTCCAGCGCTCGATCGAAGAGCTGATGGTCTCGCCGGTGTCACCGCACACGATCCTGATCGGCTTCACCATTGGTGGGGTATTGCGCGGTCTGGCGGTGGGTCTGATCGTGACGATCCTGTCGCTGTTCTTCACCCATCTGCAGGTGCATCACCTCGGCGTGACTATCCTGGTGGTGGTACTGACCGCGACGATCTTTTCGCTGCTGGGCTTTATCAACGCGGTGTTTGCGCGCAACTTCGATGATATTTCGATCATCCCGACCTTTGTGCTGACCCCGCTGACTTACCTTGGCGGCGTGTTCTACTCGATCACTTTGCTGCCACCGTTCTGGCAGACCGTGTCGCTGGCCAACCCGGTGCTGCACATGGTCAACGCCTTCCGCTACGGCATCCTTGGTGTCTCGGATATCCGTATAGGCATCGCCATCACCTTCATGCTGGTGGCGACCGTGGTGCTTTATCTCGGCTGTGCGCGGTTGCTCGTAAGTGGACGCGGAATGCGCACCTGATCCCGACCGTGTCACCTTCTTCGCGAGCAGGCTCGCTCCCACATTGGAATGATGTTCTCTGTGGGAGCGAGCCTGCTCGCGAAGGGGCCAGCCCAGACACAACAAAAAACGGCCTCCCATCGCGGAGGCCGTTTTGCATTCATTTCTGCCGACTTTGCTTGCGCCGCCGCCATTGCCGCGCCACCCACCAGCGCCAGTACAGCATCACCAGAAAGTACGCGAGAACGCCCAGCACCAGGCCGACAACCACCGAGCCCAATAAAAACGGCTGCCACAATGTCGACAGCTCACCGCTGATCCATTCCCAGGTCAACTCGTCCGGCAGATGCCGCGCCGGCACATCCATCAGGAACGCCCCGGCCTGGTAGGTGCAGAAAAACACCGCCGGCATGGTGATCGGATTGGTCAGCCAGACCAGGCTCACCGCGATTGGCATATTGCCGCGCACCATCACCGCCAATGCCGCCGCTACCAGCATCTGTGCCGGGATCGGCAGGAATGCCGCAAACAGGCCGACCGCCATCGCCCGGGCGACCGAGTGGCGGTTGAGATGCCAGAGGTTAGGGTCATGCAGCAACGTGCCGAGAAAGCGTAAGGATTTGTGTTCCCTGATGCTCGTCGGGTCGGGCATGTAACGTTTGAATAAGCGCCGGGGCATAGGGCTTCTCGGTCGGTTAAGGCGGCAAGTATGTCTGGATTCTACGAACCGCCCATTCAGACTTTGTGACAATTGTTGACGACGGTGGTGCCGCAGACCGGCTATGCCTAGTGGGGGGACTCTCAAGGACGGGCATATGCGCACAGGGATGATGGCGCTGGCAGTCGGTCTGCTGGCCCCGGTTTTTTTGCCGGCCTTGCCGCCGGTCGGTTGGTTGCTGGTGCTGCCAATGGTGGCGCTGATGTTGCTGCCGTTTCGCAGCTTTCCACTGGCATTTTTGCTGTTTGGCTTTACCTGGGCCTGCGTTGGCGCGCAGTGGGCGCTAAATGACCGCTTGCCACCGAGCCTGGACGGCGAAACCCGTTGGCTTGAAGGGCGCGTGGTCGGCTTACCGCAGCACAGCGATGGCGTGGTGCGTTTCGAGCTGGCTGATGCGCGCTCACGCCACGAAAAACTGCCATCGCTGCTGCGCCTGGCCTGGTACGCCGGGCCGCCGGTCAACAGCGGCGAACGCTGGCGCCTGGCGGTGAAGTTGAAGCGCCCGGGTGGCCTGCTCAACCCGCACGCCTTCGACTACGAGGCCTGGCTGCTCGCGCAACGGATCGGCGCAACCGGCACGATCAAGGATGGCCAGCGCCTGGCTGAGGCCCGGCATGCATGGCGCGACGGCGTTCGCCAACGCCTGCTGGCGGTGGATGCGCAAGGACGCGAGGGCGCGCTGGCAGCGCTGGTGCTCGGTGATGGCTCTGGGCTCAGTGGCGAGGATTGGCAGGTACTGCAAGACACCGGCACCGTGCATCTGCTGGTGATCTCCGGCCAGCACATCGGTTTGCTCGCCGCAGTGATGTATCTGCTGGTTGCCGGGCTGGCGCGTTTCGGAATCTGGCCGTTGCGCTGGCCCTGGTTGCCGTGGGCGTGTGGCCTGGCATTCGCGGCGGCGCTGGGTTACGGCTTGCTCGCCGGGTTCGATGTGCCGGTGCAGCGCGCCTGCGTGATGGTGGCGCTGGTATTGTTGTGGCGCCTGCGTTTTCGCCATCTCGGCGCGTGGTGGCCGTTATTGCTGGCGTTCAATGGCGTGCTGTTGTTCGATCCGCTGGCCAGTTTGCGTCCAGGTTTCTGGCTGTCCTTCGCGGCGGTGGCAGTGTTGATCTTCACTTTCGGCGGGCGGCTGGGGGCCTGGCGGTGGTGGCAGACCTAGACCCGCGCGCAGTGGCTGATCGCGATCGGCTTGTGTCCGGTGTTGCTGGCGTTGAGCTTGCCCATCAGCGTCAGCGGGCCTGTAGCCAATCTGCTGGCCGTTCCGTGGGTCAGCCTCGTGGTGCTGCCGCCGGCATTGCTCGGCACGCTATTGCTGCCCGTGCCTTATGTTGGCGAAGGACTGTTGTGGCTGGCCGGTGGTTTGATCGACTGGCTGTTTATCGGGCTGGCGCTGATTGCCGGGCAATGGCCGGCGTGGATACCGGCCGCCATTCCATGGTGGGCGTTGGTCCTGGGCAGCCTTGGCGCGATTTTATTGCTGTTGCCCCGTGGCGTGCCGATGCGTCCGTTGGGCTGGCCGCTGCTGTTGCTCTTGGCACTGCCGCCTCAAGAGCGAATAGAGGAAGGGCGAGCCGATGTCTGGCAAATCGACGTCGGCCAAGGCTTGGCGATTTTTGTGCGCACGCGACATCACGCATTGCTCTATGACGCCGGCCCGCGCTTCGGCGATTTCGATATCGGCGAGCGAGTGGTGTTGCCAGCGTTACGCAAACTCAACGTGCAAGCGCTCGACTTGATGCTGCTCAGCCACGCTGACGCCGATCACGCTGGCGGCGCCCGGGCGGTCATGCGTGGATTGAACGTGCAACGCGTGGTCAGCGGCGATCCGCCAAACCTGCCGCCGGAGCTGAACGCCGAAGCCTGCGCAAGTGGCGAACAGTGGCAGTGGGATGGCGTGCAGTTCCAGCTCTGGCAATGGTCGGCGGCCGATGACAGCAACCAGCGCTCCTGTGTATTGCAGATCGAAGCCAACGGTGAACGCCTGCTGCTCACCGGCGACATCGACATTCACGCCGAGCGCGTTCTGCTCGACAGCCCGCTGGCCGTGCCGACGCAGTGGCTGCAATCGCCACATCACGGCAGTCGCAGTTCATCGTCGATGGCGCTGTTGAAAGCCTTGCAGCCGGAATCAGTGCTGATCTCCCGCGGTCACGGCAACTCCTTCGGTCATCCGCATCCCACCGTGCTGGCGCGCTACCGCAAGCAAGGTCTGCGCATCTACGACAGCGCCGAACAAGGTGCCATTCATTTGCAACTGGGCAGCTTCAAGCCGCCGTGGACGATGCGGCAACAGCGGCGTTTCTGGCGCGATCCGCCGGTCCCGGGCCGTTGATCGGTGCCAGCATGGGTGCCACCTCACGGTCGTCGGGGCGGCGGGTCTTAATCGCGGATCGGTATGGTAAAGTGGCGCACTTTTTCGAGGGGACTGTCACTGTGTGGGAATTGGTCAAATCCGGCGGCTGGATGATGTTGCCGATCATTCTGAGTTCCATCGCGGCCATGGCGATCGTCGCCGAGCGCCTGTGGACACTGCGCGCCAGTCGCGTCACCCCTGAGCATCTGCTGGGTCAGGTCTGGGTCTGGATCAAGGACAAGCAGCTCAACAAGGAAAAACTCAAGGAATTGCGCGCCAACTCGCCGCTGGGGGAAATCCTCGCCGCAGGCCTGGCCAATTCCAAGCATGGTCGCGAGATCATGAAAGAGTGCATCGAAGAGGCCGCCGCGCGGGTCATTCATGAACTCGAGCGCTACATCAACGCGCTCGGCACCATCGCCGCCATGGCGCCGTTGCTCGGCCTGCTTGGTACCGTGTTGGGCATGATCGACATTTTCAGTGCCTTCACCGGGTCCGGCATGACCACCAATGCTTCGGTACTGGCCGGCGGTATTTCCAAAGCGCTGATCACGACCGCAGCGGGCCTGATGGTCGGTATTCCGGCGGTGTTCTTCCACCGCTTCCTGCAACGTCGTATCGACGAGCTGGTGGTCGGCATGGAGCAGGAAGCGATCAAACTGGTGGAAGTGGTGCAGGGCGACCGTGATGTCGACCTGGCCGAGGGCAAAGCGTGAAATTCCGTCGCAAGCCCCGGGAAACCGTGGACATCAACCTCGCGTCGCTGATCGACGTGGTGTTTATCCTGCTGCTGTTTTTCGTGGTGACTACCACTTTCACTCGGGAAACCCAGTTGCGCGTGGATCTGCCGGAAGCGGTCAGCGGTTCGCCCGCCGAAGATCAGCAGGTCAAACAGCTGGATGTCGCGATCAGTGCCGAAGGCGTGTTCTCGGTGAACAACAAGATTCTGCCGAAGAATGATCTGCCGACGCTGATGGAAGCCATGCAGAAAGAATCCAACGGCGACACCAACATGCCGCTGTCGATCAGTGCCGATGGCAAGGCCCAGCATCAATCGGTGATCACTGCCATGGACGCGGCCGGCAAGCTCGGTTTCAGCCATCTGCGCATGACCACGGTCGAGGCGGCGCCGAAATCCTGATGAGCCTGTCCGATCGCCTGCTCGCCGCGTGGTATCAGGGGCACCCGGCCCTGACGCTGCTGCGACCACTGGAAATGCTGTATCGCCGCGTGGTGATCAACAAGCGTCAGCGCTTTCTCGATGGTGAAGGTGAGATCTACCAGTCGCCGGTGCCGCTGATCGTGGTCGGCAATATCACCGTTGGCGGTACCGGCAAGACGCCGATGATTCTCTGGCTGATCGAACATTGCCGACGCCGTGGACTGCGCGTTGGCGTGGTCAGTCGTGGTTATGGCGCCAAACCGCCGCAACTGCCGTGGCGGGTTGAGGCCAAGCACAGCGCCGAGGTTGCCGGTGACGAGCCGTTGCTGATCGTCCAGCGCACCGGCGTGCCGCTGATGATCGATCCCGATCGCAGCGCCGCCGTCAAAGCCTTGATCGCCAGTGAACCGCTGGACCTGATTCTGTCTGACGACGGCATGCAGCATTATCGCCTCGCGCGGGATCTGGAACTGGTGCTGATCGACGCTGCACGTGGCCTGGGCAACCAGCGCTGTCTGCCGGCCGGGCCGTTGCGTGAGCCGGTCGAGCGCCTGCAAAGTGTCGATGGCGTGCTGTTCAACGGTGCCCTTGATGATCGCGACGATGGTTTCGCCTTCCGCCTGCAACCCACGGCCCTGGTCAATCTGCGCAGCGGCGAACGTCAGTCACTGGAGCATTTCCCGCCCGGGCAAGCGCTGCATGCGGTGGCCGGGATCGGCAATCCGCAACGTTTCTTCAATACCCTCGAAGCGCTAGACTGGCGGCCGATCGCCCATGCGTTCGCCGACCACGCCGAGTACAGCGTGCAGGCGTTGAATTTCACCCCGTCATTGCCGTTGGTGATGACCGAAAAGGACGCGGTGAAGTGCCGTGCCTTTGCTGCTGCCGACTGGTGGTATCTGGCGGTCGATGCCGTGCCGTCGCCAGCCTTCGTGGCCTGGTTCGACACTCAGCTGATGCGCCTGTTGCCGGATCGTCTGCTGCCTTAACTCTTTTATTTCTGGGAATGTTCATGGACACCAAATTGCTCGACATCCTCGCTTGCCCCGTGTGCAAAGGTCCGCTCAAGCTCAGTGCCGACAAGACCGAGCTGATCAGCAAGGGCGCTGGTCTGGCGTACCCGATCCGCGACGGCATCCCGGTGATGCTGGAAAGCGAAGCGCGCACCCTGACCACCGACGAGCGCCTGGATAAATGACCACAGCCTTCACCGTTGTCATCCCGTCGCGGTTCGCCTCGACCCGTCTGCCGGGCAAGCCGTTGCTGGATATTGCCGGCAAGCCGATGATCCAGCATGTCTGGGAACAGGCGAGCAAAAGCAGCGCCAGCCGTGTGGTTGTCGCGACTGACGATGCGCGCATCGTCGAGGCCTGCAGAAGCTTCGGCGCCGAAGTGGTGCTGACCCGTGAAGATCACAATTCCGGCACCGATCGTCTGGCCGAGGTCGCAGCGAAACTCGGTCTTGCGCCTGATGCGATCGTGGTCAACGTCCAGGGCGATGAGCCGTTGATTCCGCCGAGCGTGATCGACCAGGTCGCCGCCAACCTTGCTGCCCATACCCAAGCGCGCATGGCCACGCTGGCCGAGCCGATCGAAGACGTGGAAACCCTGTTCAACCCGAACGTTGTGAAGGTTTCCAGCGATATCAACGGTCTGGCCCTGGCGTTCAGTCGTGCAACCTTGCCATGGGCACGCGATGCATTTGCCAAGAGCCGCGAGCAGCTGCCGGAAGGCGTGCCCTATCGCCGCCACATCGGTATTTATGCCTATCGCGCCGGGTTCCTCCACGACTTCGTGAGCTGGGGGCCGTGCTGGCTGGAAAACACCGAATCCCTTGAGCAACTGCGTGCCTTGTGGCACGGCGTGCGTATCCATGTTGCCGACGCGCTGATCGCGCCGCCGACCGGTGTCGACACCGTCGAAGACCTTGAGCGGGTTCGTCGCCTGCTGGGGGCCTGATGCGCGTTCTGTTTGTGTGCTTGGGCAACATCTGCCGTTCGCCCACCGCCGAAGGCGTGTTGCGCCACAAGTTGCGTGAAGCCGGGCTGGCGGATGTGGTCGAAGTGGCCTCCGCCGGCACCGGTGACTGGCACGTCGGCAACCCGCCGGACAAGCGCAGCCAGGCGGCGGCGAAACTGCGCGGTTATGACCTGTCGACGCAACGCGCGCAGCAGGTCAGCCGGGCCGATTTCGCCAGCTACGACCTGATTCTCGCCATGGACAACAGCAATCTGCGCAACCTCAAGGCCTTGCAGCCGTCCACCGGCAGGGCCGAGCTGGATCTGTTCCTGCGTCGTTATGCCGGGCTGGTCGATGAAGTGCCGGATCCGTATTACGACGGTGATCAGGGTTTCGAGCAGGTGCTGGATCTGATCGAAGCGGCCTGCGACCAGTTGCTGATCGAAGTGAAGGGCCGTTTATGAGTTTGCAGGTCCAACCGCAAGTATCGTTGCAGGCCTTCAATACGTTCGGCGTCGATGTGCGCGCGCAGCTGTTTGCCGAAGCCCACAGCGATGACGATGTCCGCGAAGCGCTGGCCTATGCCGCGTCCCATGACGTGCCGTTGCTGGTGATCGGCGGCGGTAGCAACTTGCTGCTGACGGCGGATATTCCGGCGTTGGTGCTGCGCATGGTCACGCGCGGCATCCGCGTGCTCAGCGATGATGGCAGTCGCGTGGTGGTCGAGGCGGAAGCGGGCGAACCGTGGCATCCATTCGTGCAGCACACGCTGGCCCAAGGTTTGGCCGGGCTGGAAAACCTCAGCCTGATTCCTGGCACCGTTGGCGCCGCGCCGATGCAGAACATCGGCGCCTATGGCGTCGAGATCAAGGACGTGTTTGCTGGCCTGACCGCGCTGGACCGCGAGAGCGGCGAGCTGCGTGATTTCAGTCTGGAAGACTGCAATTTCGGCTACCGCGACAGCCTGTTCAAGCAGCAGCCGGGACGTTGGCTGATTCTGCGGGTGCGCTTCAAGCTTGATCGCGCCGCGCACCTGCATCTGGAATACGGCCCGGTGCGCCAGCGCCTGAGCGAGCAGGGCATCGAGCAGCCAACGCCCACCGATGTCAGCCGCGCCATCTGCAGCATCCGCAGCGAAAAACTGCCGGACCCGGCGGTGCTCGGCAATGCCGGCAGCTTCTTCAAAAACCCGCTGGTGCCCGCCGCTGTGGTCACGCAGATCAAAACGCAGCACCCGGATCTGGTGGCTTACCCGCAAGCGGACGGGCAGATGAAACTGGCCGCTGGCTGGCTGATCGAACGCGCCGGCTGGAAGGGTTTTCGCGATGGCGACGCCGGCGTGCACAAGTTGCAGGCGCTGGTGCTGGTCAACTACGGCACGGCCACCGGCCTGCAACTGCTCGACCTGGCGCAACGTATCCAGAAAGACATCGCCGAACGGTTTCATGTCGAACTGGAAATGGAGCCCAATCGGTATTGAGGCTACGCTTGCCTGACGCCATCAAAAGCCCTGCACTGATGAAAAAGTGCAGGGCTTTTTTGTTAATGCTGGGTTAACTTAGCGAGCTAACGATACCAACCATTTGCTCCACCCAAAGGCCCGGTGCAGACGTTCCCGTCGGCGCAAGAGAGCCTGATTAGCCTGAGTCGATCTGCGCGAACCCACCGCTGATTTTCCGGCGGCAGATTGCTCGACCCCATAACCACTAAAAAATATGCGGGCGTGCCCATGATTACCCTGAAACTCAACGGTCAAGACCACTCCCTCGATGTCACCGAAGACATGCCGCTGTTGTGGGCGATTCGTGACGTCGCCGGTTACAACGGCACCAAATTCGGTTGCGGCATGGGCCTGTGCGGCGCTTGCACCATCCATATCGACGGCTTGCCGGCACGCAGTTGCATCACGCCGATCGGCTCGGTAATTGGTCAGAACGTCACCACCATCGATAATCTCCACGCCGACCCGGTAGGCAAGGTCGTGCAGCAAGCCTGGCTCGACAGTGCCGTGGCCCAATGTGGTTATTGCCAGGGCGGGCAGATCATGTCGGCCACCGCTCTGCTGAAAACCAATCCGAACCCGAGCGACGAGCAGATCGAAGAAGCCATGGTGGGCAACATCTGCCGCTGCGGCACCTACAACCGGATCAAAACCGCGATCCGCCAGGCCTCCACTCAACTGAAGGAGGTGAAGGCATGAGCCGCGTCCCGAATGATTTCGCCCTGAGCAACCTCAGCCGCCGTGGCTTTCTCAAAGGCGTCGGCGCCACCAGTGCGCTGGTCCTCGCCGCGAGCTGGGGCTGGCAGGATGCGCTGGCCGATGACGCTGCGAAGAAGTTTGGCGCCGATGGCATGCCCAATGGCTGGATCGACGATCCCAAAGTCTACGTGAGCATTGCTGCCGATGGCAGCGTCACCGTGGTTTGCAACCGTTCGGAAATGGGCCAGGGCGTGCGCACCAGCCTGAGCATGGTGGTTGCCGATGAGCTCGAGGCCGACTGGGCACAGGTCAAAGTGCAGCAGGCGCCGGGCGACGAAGTGCGCTTCGGCAACCAGGACACTGATGGTTCGCGCAGCATGCGTCACTGGTACGAGCCGATGCGTCGTTGCGGCGCCGCCGCGCGAACCATGCTTGAACAGGCGGCCGCTGCGCAGTGGAAAGTGCCGGTTGGCGAATGCCATGCGCAACTGCACAAGGTCATTCACAAACCGTCCGGCCGCGAACTGGGCTACGGCGAACTCGCCGCTGCGGCCAGTGCGCTGGCAGTACCGGCGCGTGACAGCCTGCGTCTCAAGCAGCCGTCGGAATTTCGCTACATCGGCAAGGAAGGCACCAAGGCCATCGACGGTGCCGATATCGTCAATGGCCGCGCAGTGTACGGCGCCGATGTGCATTTCGATGGCATGCTCTACACCACCATCGCTCGCCCGGCGGTTTATGGAGGCAAGGTCAAAAGCCTCGATGACAGCGCCGCACTGAAAGTCCCTGGCGTGCTAAAAGTCATGCAGATCGAAGGCCGGCCATTGCCGTCGGAGTTCCAGCCACTAGGCGGCGTCGCGGTTGTGGCCAGCAATACCTGGGCGGCGATCAAGGGCCGCGAGGCGCTGAAGATCGAGTGGGATGACGGCCCGAATGCCAGTTATGACTCGATTGCCTATCGCAAAGAGCTTGAAGCCGCGTCGCTGAAGGCCGGCAAAGTGGTGCGCAACACCGGTGATATCGACAAGGCCTTGAGCGGCGCTGCCAGCACTCTCGAAGCGTCGTATTACCTGCCGCACCTGGCGCAGGCGCCGATGGAACCGATGGTTGCTATCGCCCGTTACAAGGACGGCGTCTGCGAGGCTTGGGCGCCGAGTCAGGCACCGCAGGTCACCCGTGAGCGCATCGCCGAGCGTCTTGGCGTGCCGTTCGAAAAGGTCACCGTCAACGTGACATTGCTGGGCGGTGGTTTCGGTCGCAAGTCGAAACCGGACTTCGTCGTCGAAGCGGCGATTCTCGCCAAGGAATTTCCGGGCAAGGCTGTACGGGTGCAGTGGACGCGCGAAGACGACATCCACAACTCGTATTTCCACACCGTGTCGGCGGAATATCTGAAGGCGGGCATCGACAAGAACGGCATGCCGTCCGGCTGGCTGCATCGTACCGTGGCGCCGAGCATCACCGCGTTGTTTGCGCCGGACATGAACCATGAGGCGGCGTTCGAGCTGGGCATGGGCTTTACCAACATGGCCTACGCGATTCCCAACGTGCGCCTGGAAAACCCCGAAGCCAAGGTACACACGCGGGTCGGCTGGTATCGCTCGGTGTCGAACATTCCCCACGGCTTCGCGATTCAGAGTTTCGTCGATGAACTGGCGCACAAGGCCGGGGAGGATCCGCTCAAGTACCAGATCAAATTGCTCGGCCCGGACCGGCAGATCGATCCTCGCACCTTGAGCGAAGAGTGGAACTACGGCGAATCGCCCGAGCGTTATCCGATCGACACCGGGCGCATGCGCACCGTGCTGGAAACCGCCGCCAAGGCAGCCGGATGGGGACGCAAACTGCCCAAGGGTCGTGGCCTCGGTCTGGCAGTGCATTACAGCTTCGTCACCTATGTCGCGGCGGTGATCGAAGTCGAGGTCAAGGATGACGGTTCACTGATCGTGCACAAGGCCGACATCGCCGTGGACTGCGGGCCGCAGATCAACCCTGAGCGCATCCGTTCGCAGTTCGAAGGCGCGTGCGTCATGGGCCTGGGCAACGCTGTGCTCGGTGAGATCAGCTTCAAGGACGGCAAGGTCCAGCAGGACAACTTCCATATGTACGAGGTCGCGCGCATGTCGCTGGCGCCCAAGGAAGTCGCGGTGCATCTGGTCACGCCGCCGGGTGACGTGCCGTTGGGTGGCGTTGGTGAGCCGGGCGTGCCGCCGATTGCTCCGGCGCTGTGCAACGCGATCTTCGCCGCCACCGGCAAGCGTATCCGCAATCTGCCGGTGCGTTATCAGTTACAAGGCTGGCAGAAGGCGGAGGCGTAAATGGACAGCGTCGATCTCAACGTCCTGCGCAGCGTCCTCGAGTGGCGCCGCGCCGGGCAACGGGTGGTGCTGTTCAGCGTGGTGCAGACCTGGGGCACCGCGCCGCGCTCGCCCGGCGCCATGCTCGCCTTGCGCGAGGACGGCGTGGTGATCGGTTCGGTGTCAGGCGGCTGTGTCGAAGATGACCTGATCGCGCGGCTGCACGACGGCCGCATTGCCACCGATGGTCCGCCAGTGCAGATGATTACCTACGGCGTGACCCGCGAAGAGGCCGCGCGTTTCGGCCTGCCTTGCGGCGGCACCCTGCGCCTGACCGAAGAGCGCGTCGGTGACCCGGCGTGGGTCGCCGAGCTGCTGCAGCGTTGCGAAAACCATGAAATCGTCGCCCGAGAACTGAACATCGAAACCGGCGAGGTGCGGCTGGCTCCGGCGAGCAAGTCCGATTCGCTGGTGTTCGACGGCAAGACTCTGCGAGCGATTTACGGCCCGCGCTGGCGCTTGTTGCTGATCGGTGCCGGGCAGTTGTCGCGCTACGTCGCCGACATGGCGCGGCTGCTGGATTTCGAAGTGCTGATCTGCGATCCGCGCACCGAGTTCGTTTACGGCTGGGAAGAGCAGCATGGCCGTTTCGTCCCCGGCATGCCGGATGAATCTGTGCTGAACATCCAGACCGACGAGCGCACGGCGATTGTCGCCTTGACTCACGATCCACGCCTGGATGACATGGCTTTGCTCACCGCGCTCGACTCGCCGGCGTTTTACGTCGGCGCGCTCGGTTCGCGGGTCAACAGCCAGAAGCGCCGGGAAAACCTCGCTCAGCTAGGCTTGTCGCAAGCGTCGATTGATCGCTTGCACGGGCCGATCGGCCTGCACATCGGCAGTCATTCGCCGGCAGAGATCGCTTTGTCCTTGCTGGCGGAAATTGTCGCGATCAAGAACGGTGTGGAGCTGAAACAGAAAAAAACGCTGGAGGGTGCATGAGCCAATCCATCGCAGTGATCGTGCTGGCGGCGGGCGAGGGCAAACGCTTTCGCCAGATCGCCGGCCCCGACAAAGACAAATTGCTCGCTGACTGCACCGGGCGTGACGGCGCGGTGCGTTCGGTCATCGAGCAGGTGCTGGTGAACCTGCCGGCCAGTCTCGACAAGCGCGTACTGGTCACCACCGAAGCGCGACCACAGGCGATGCGCATGGCCCAGGCATATGGCTGCGACGTGGTGTCAATCGAGTCGACCGGCATGGGCGACAGCATCGCTGCAGGTGTTGCCGCTTGCCCTGACGCTGATGGCTGGTTGATTGTGCTCGGCGATATGCCGTTTATCTTGCCATCGAGTATTGAGCGAGTGGTCGCGGCGATGGCTGATGATGCGGTGAGCGTGCCGGTGCGGGGTGGCGAGTTTGGCCATCCGGTGGGGTTTGGCCGTTCGTTTGCCGCGCAGTTGCAGGCGCTGACCGGCGATCGTGGCGCACGGCCGTTGTTTGCGCAGGGTAGGGTGGTGGAAGTAGCGGTGGAAGATCCGGGGGTGTTGTGGGATATCGATGTGCCTGAATCTCTGGTATTTCCTCGGCCCTGAGCCGTGTTGAAATTCCTTGTGGGAGCGAGCCTGCTCGCGAATGCGCTGGTTCAGCTACATGAATATTGTCTGACCTAGCGCTTTCGCGAGCAGGCTCGCTCCCACAAAGGTTGTGGATGATGCTGGTATTTCAGGCAATAAAAAGCCCCGCCAGGCTTTCACCGGGCGGGGCTTTTTAATGGCTTCAGGAATTACACGAGTGGTTTAGGCTCGTGCTCTTTTTCCTGGGCTTCTTCGCGCTGTTCAACCGCGTCCTGAACGGAGCGTGGTGCTTCAGCGATCACCGCTTCAACCGATGCTTCTTCCGCGACCGGGGCAGGGGCTGCCTCGACCACTTCAGCCGCAGCGGCTGGTTCGGCAGCCACTGGCGCTGCAGCGGCAGCCAGTTCGGCTTCCTTCTGCAGACGCTCGGCTTCACGCTTGCGACGACGCACTTCACGCGGGTCGTTTGGCGCACGGCCGTTTGGCGTCAGGGCGCTGACCGGAGCCGGAGCTTCAACCACCGGGGCTGGCGCTTCGACTGCGGCTGGTGCTTCTTCAGCCTGAGCTTTTGCAACTGGTGCTTCGACAGCTGGTGCTTCAACCACTGGCTCTGGAGCCGGTTCGGCCGCTACAACTACTGGTTCGGAAACCATGGCCTGCGGTACTTCGGCTTCAGTGACTGGCGCTGGAGCTTCGGTCACAGCTGGCTCGGCAACCCAGTTGAACGCAGTCTGCTCTTCGCGAACTTCACGCACGGTTTTGGTCACGTTTTCGCTGACGGTTTCGGTCGCTGGTTCGGATTCAGCAACTGGCGCTTCAACGACAGCTTCCGGTTCGGCAGGCGCTTCAACCTGAGGCTGAGCTTCGCGGACCGGGGCGACTTCGATTTCCGGTGCAGCAGTCACTTCCACTGGAGTGGTGGCTTCGACAACCGGCGCTTCGACTGGAGCGGTTTCCAGTGTGGCGGCAGTGGCGCGTTCAGCCTGCTCGTGAGCTTCGGCTTCTGCCGGAGCGCTGATGGTGCTGCTGGCTACGGCGGCGGTGACGGCCAGGCCAGCGGCCAGATCGGCAGTGCTTGGCTCGCCAGCGTTTTCAGCGGACTCGGATTCTTCCGAACCTTCGATCACGTTGCCGTTGGCATCACGTTGACGCTCGCGACGGTTGCTGCGACGACGCTGGCCACGGGAGCGACGACGTGGACGATCGCCTTCGGCGTTGTCCTGACAGTCTTCCGGCAGTTGCTCTTCGTTGTTGCTGTTCACTTCTTCTTCAGCAACGGCAGCAGCGGCCTGCTCGGCACGCGGTTGACGCTCTTCACGCGGCGGACGCGGGGCGCGTTCTTCGCGTGGCTGACGGGCCGGACGCTCTTCAGCGGTCACGGCAGCAACAGCTGCGGCTGCGGCTGGCGCGGCGTCCAGCGGCTCGCGCAGTTCACGCACGCGTTCTTCACGCTCGCCACGCGGCTTGCGATCTTCACGCGGTGCACGCGGTGCACGTTCTTCACGCGGGGCACGTGGTGCGCGCTCTTCGCGGGCTACCGGCGCTTCGCTGCGGGTTTCACGCGGCTCGCGGGCTTCGCGTGGCTGGCGCTCTTCGCGCGGCTCGCGTGGTGCGCGCTCTTCACGTGGAGCACGGTCTTCGCGCGGCTTGCGTTCTTCATCGCGGCGACCGTTGCGGTTGCGGCTCTGCTGACGACCGTTGCGACGCTCTTCGTTGCGGGCAGGACGCTCGGTGGCAGCCGGTTTCGCGACAGCGACCGGTGCGGCTGGCTCTTCCTTGGTGGCGAACAGGCTGACCAGCGACTTCACCAGGCCCTTGAACAGGCTTGGCTCAGGTGCGGCAACCGATGCCGGAGCAGGTGCGGCAGGTGCAACTTCAGTCGGCACCGGAGCGTTGGCACGGGCCGGCGCAGTTTTCACTGCAGCTTCCTGGCGAACCAGAGTGCGGGTCGCAGCGGCTGGCTGGACTTCTTCGACTTCGGCAGCGGCCGCAGCGATTTCGTAGCTGGACTGGTTGGTCGCGGCTTCCGGGCTGTCGTCACGCAGGCGCTGAACTTCGAAGTGCGGCGTCTCGAGGTGATCGTTCGGCAGAATGACGATACGGGCACGGGTGCGCAGTTCGATCTTGGTGATCGAGTTGCGTTTTTCGTTGAGCAGGAACGCAGCGACCGGGATCGGCACTTGCGCGCGAACTTCGGCGGTGCGGTCTTTCAGGGCTTCTTCTTCGATCAGGCGCAAGATGGCCAGCGACAGCGATTCAACGTCACGGATGATGCCGGTGCCGTTGCAACGCGGGCAGACGATGCCGCTGCTTTCGCCCAGCGATGGACGCAGGCGCTGACGGGACATTTCCAGCAGACCGAAACGCGAGATGCGGCCGATCTGCACACGGGCGCGGTCAGCTTCCAGGCATTCGCGGACTTTCTCTTCCACGGCGCGCTGGTTCTTGGCCGGGGTCATGTCGATGAAGTCGATGACGATCAGGCCGCCGATGTCGCGCAGGCGCAACTGACGGGCGATTTCTTCGGCGGCTTCAAGGTTGGTCTGCAGCGCGGTTTCTTCGATATCGCTGCCTTTGGTGGCGCGCGCCGAGTTGATGTCGATGGACACCAGGGCTTCGGTCGGATCGATGACGATGGAGCCGCCGGAAGGCAGTTCGACGACGCGCTGGAACGCGGTCTCGATCTGGCTTTCGATCTGGAAACGGTTGAACAGTGGCACGCTGTCTTCGTACAGCTTGATCTTGCTGGCGTACTGCGGCATCACCTGGCGGATGAAGGTCAGGGCTTCGTCCTGGGCTTCAACGCTGTCGATCAGCACTTCGCCGATGTCCTGGCGCAGGTAATCGCGGATGGCGCGGATGATCACGTTGCTTTCCTGGTAGATCAGGAATGGCGCGGAGCGATCCAGCGAGGCTTCTTTGATGGCGGTCCACAGTTGCAGCAGGTAATCAAGGTCCCACTGCATTTCTTCGCTGCTGCGGCCCAGGCCGGCAGTGCGCACGATCAGACCCATGTCGGCCGGAGCAACCAGACCGTTCAGCGCTTCACGCAGTTCGTTGCGTTCTTCGCCTTCGATGCGACGGGAGATGCCGCCGGCACGCGGGTTGTTCGGCATCAGTACGAGGTAACGACCGGCCAGGCTGATGAAGGTGGTCAGGGCGGCGCCCTTGTTCCCACGTTCTTCTTTCTCGACCTGAACGATGACTTCCTGGCCTTCGCTCAGGACGTCCTTGATGTTGACGCGGCCTTCTGGGGCTTTCTTGAAGTATTCGCGGGAGATTTCTTTGAGGGGCAGGAAGCCGTGGCGCTCGGAGCCGAAATCGACAAAGGCAGCCTCAAGGCTTGGTTCGATGCGAGTGATACGGCCTTTATAGATGTTGGCCTTCTTCTGCTCGCGTGCACCGGATTCGATGTCCAGGTCGTAGAGGCGTTGGCCATCTACCAGTGCAACACGCAACTCTTCGGGTTGAGTTGCGTTAATCAGCATTCTTTTCATGTAGTACCGTCGGTTTCCGGGCTGCCGGAAACGGCGTTCGGCACACACGACTTCTCACGGTCGGTGTCAGGTGCGTCGGGAGTGGTTGGCCATTCCCGTGTCCAGCGATGTGCGGCCAATTGGGCCGATACCGCGACGTACGCGTCCTGCTTGCTGTGGCTACTTAAGCACTCAGTCAGGAGGAGGAATCAACCAGCGGCTGTGGACGAGATGAAGCGTCTTGATCAAAGCTTGTTGCTACACAGTCCGGCGGTTGTGCATCTCCACCCTACACGTATCCCTGATAATTCGGGTGCTGCCGCGCGCAGAATCCGCAGCGGGTTGGCATTTACCGTGAGCTCCGAAAGGGGAGGTCACGCATCATGGCTAATTCAGGCGATGTTTCCGAAGCAATCGCTCGGGGTCATTCGCAGTCGACTGCACTTTGTGAACTGGCCTCGAATGTCGCCTGCCTGGCGAGTCAGAACTCTGCCCGGCGGTGTAATTCAGGCCTCATGTCACCTGCGCTCGTTACAACCGCAAACTCCACCGTTACGTAGCGAAAGCCCCGTAGGACGGCCTCGCGCCCTGGTGAATTGCGTTGGTCAGGGCCGGTCTTTGACCGTGGTTCCGCTGTCCAGGCCGCTTTTGGCGGCGTTCGCGACTATAGCAGCAATGATTAAGTGCTTCAATTCCATAAAAATTGTTATCATCCGCGGCATGACAACTACTGCCCCTTCGACTCCAGGCGTTCAACTGCTTGAAGTCTCGCCGGAGTATGCCGGCCAACGAATCGACAACTTTCTCCTCGCCCGGCTCAAGGGCGTGCCCAAGACCTTGATTTACCGCATTTTGCGCAAAGGCGAAGTGCGCGTGAACAAAGGTCGGATCAAGCCCGAATACAAGCTGCAGGCCGGCGACATCGTGCGCGTGCCGCCGGTTCGCGTGCCTGAGCGCGACGAACCGGTGCCGCTGGCCCAGGGGCTGTTGCAGCGCCTGGAAGCCTCGATTGTCTTCGAAGACAAGGCCCTGATCGTGATCAACAAGCCCGCCGGCATTGCGGTTCACGGCGGCAGCGGGCTGAATTTCGGCGTGATCGAAGCCTTTCGTCAGTTGCGTCCCGACGCCAAGGAACTGGAGCTGGTTCATCGTCTGGACCGTGACACCTCCGGCCTGCTGATGATCGCCAAAAAACGCAGCATGTTGCGCCACCTGCACGAGCAGTTGCGCGGCGACGGCGTCGACAAGCGCTACATGGCGCTGGTCCGTGGCAACTGGGCAACCTCGATCAAGCAGGTTCGCGCACCGTTGCTCAAGAGCAATCTGCGCTCCGGCGAGCGCATGGTCGAAGTTAACGATGAAGGCAAAGAAGCCCTGACGCTGTTCAAGGTGCTGCGCCGCTTCGGCGATTTTGCCACCATGGTCGAAGCTAAACCGGTTACCGGTCGTACCCACCAGATTCGCGTGCACACCTTGCATGCTGGCCATTGCATTGCCGGTGACAGTAAGTATGGCGACGAGGATTTCACCAAGGAAATCCGCGATCTGGGCGGTAAGCGTCTGTTCCTGCACGCCTACATGCTGACGGTGCCGCTGCCCGACGGCGGCAAGCTGAATCTGCAAGCGCCCGTCGATGAAATGTGGGCCAAGACCGTGGAGCGATTGAGTGCGCCCATCTGATTACAAGCTGCTGATTTTCGACTGGGACGGCACCCTCGCCGATTCCATCCATCGGATCGTCGAGGCCATGCACTCGGCGTCCGGGCGTTCCGGTTTCGAGCTGCGCGATGACTTCGCTGTCAAAGGCATCATCGGTCTCGGCTTGCCGGAGGCGATTCGCACGCTGTACCCCGAAATCAGCGACGCAGAAATGCTCGCGTTTCGCGAATATTACGCCGATCACTACATCGCTGCCGAAGCCGTGCCGTCGCCGCTGTTCGAGGGCGTGGTCGAGTCGATGGCATCGTTTCGCGAGCAGGGTTATCACCTGGCGGTAGCGACGGGCAAGAACCGTCGCGGACTGGATCGGGTGCTCAAGGCCAATGGCTGGGAAGATTATTTCGATATCACCCGCGCCGCCGATGAAACTGCCAGCAAGCCACACCCTCTGATGCTTGAGCAGATCGTCAGGCACTGCGGCGTACGTCCGGAGCAGGCGTTGATGGTCGGCGATTCGTCGTTCGATCTGCTGATGGCACGCAACGCGGGGATGGATTCGGTGGCGGTCAGTTACGGCGCGCAATCGATCGAGTCCCTGCAACAGTTCGAGCCGCGCCTGTCGATCGACCGTTTTTCTGAATTGCACGCCTGGCTGGGTCAGCAGGCTTAATACGTTTTTGCTGGGGTAGATGGCATGACCGACGAATGGAAAGCACCGGCCAAGGCAAGTGCCGACGACGGTGACGCGAAAAGCTGGAAGCTGTTGGAAAAGACTTTGCTGGCCGGCGTGCAGGAACAACGCCGTTCGCGGCGCTGGGGGATTTTCTTCAAGCTGCTGACGTTTGTTTATCTGTTTGTTGCGCTGCTGCTGTTCACGCCGCTGATGGACATGGAAAAAACCGCCACCCGCGGCCCGAACTACACGGCGTTGATCGAGATCGACGGCGTAATCGCCGACAAGGAGCCGGCCAGCGCCGACAATATCGTTGGCAGCCTGCGTGCGGCGTTCGAAGACAAGAAGGTCAAGGGCGTGGTCCTGCGCATCAATAGCCCGGGTGGCAGTCCGGTGCAGTCTGGCTATGTCTATGACGAGATCAAGCGTCTGCGTGGGTTGCATCCGGAGATCAAGCTCTACGCAGTGATTTCCGATCTTGGTGCTTCGGGCGCCTATTACATCGCCAGCGCGGCGGATCAGATCTATGCCGACAAGGCCAGTCTGGTCGGCTCGATCGGCGTGACGGCGGCGGGTTACGGTTTCGTTGGCACCATGGAAAAACTCGGGGTTGAGCGCCGCACCTATACCTCGGGCGAGCACAAGGCATTCCTGGATCCGTTCCAGCCGCAAAAGCCTGAAGAAACCGCATTCTGGCAAAGCGTGCTGGACACCACGCACAAGCAGTTCATCAACAGCGTCAAGCAGGGCCGTGGCGATCGTCTGAAGGACAAAGAGCATCCGGAGCTGTTTTCCGGGCTGGTCTGGTCGGGTGAGCAGGCGCTGCCGCTAGGCCTGATCGATGGCTTGGGCAATGCCAGTTCGGTGGCGCGTGATGTGATTGGCGAGAAGGAGCTGGTGGACTTCACCGTGCAGGAATCGCCGTTCGATCGCTTCTCGAAAAAGCTCGGCGCCAGCGTGGCCGAGCAGTTGGCGATGTGGATGGGGTTTCACGGGCCTTCGTTGCGGTAAATCGTTTCAAGGTCAGAAGATCGCAGGTCAACGGCAGCTCTTGCACAATCGGTGTAGGAGCTGCCGAAGGCTGCGATCTTTTGCTTTAAGGGATTTGCACACCCTCGACCAACAACATATCGATCAGGCGAATCAGCGGCAGGCCGATCAGGCTGGTGGCATCCGGGCCTTCGGTCGATTGAAACAGGCTTACGCCGAGTCCCTCGGCCTTGAAGCTGCCGGCGCAGTCGTACGGCTGCTCGATGCGCAGATAGCGCTCGATGCGTGCCTGATCCAGCTGGCGCATGTGCACGGTAAACGGCACGCAGTCGACCTGGCATTGCCCGGTCTGGCTGTTGAGCAGCGCCAGGCCGGTCAGGAAGGTCACGCTCGCGCCGCTGGCCGCCATCAATTGCTCGCGAGCCTTCTCGAAGGTGTGCGGCTTGCCGATGATGTGTTCGCCGAGGACGGCAACCTGATCCGAGCCAATGATCAGATGAGCAAGGTGGCTGTCCGCCAGGGCGCGGGCTTTTTCCTCAGCGAGGCGTTTGACCAGATCGATCGCGGATTCGCCCGGGCGGTGGCTTTCGTCGATGTCCGGCGAGCTGCAGACGAACGGCAGGTGCAGGCGGGCGAGCAATTCGCGGCGATAAGTCGAGCTTGAAGCGAGTAATAAAGGCAGCATGGACGTCTCCTGAGGCAGGTGCGGATTCTAGCGGAGGCGCGCAAGTGACGGACAGGGCACAATTTCCTTTGACATGGTTGGGTGCATCCCTATAATGCTGCGCCTATGTTGAATGACCCGATTCCACCTCACGTTGACCCGCGCAAATTGGCTGACCGTGGCACCACCCTTCAAGGTGAACTGCTGCTGGCCGATTTGAAGAGACTCTGCGACCCGCTTTCCGACGATGTCGGTACGGTGCAGGCCAAATTCGTTTTTGAACGAGATGAACGTAAGTCTGTGGTCATCCACAGCTTTATCGACACCGAAGTCAAAATGGTTTGCCAGCGTTGTCTTGAGCTGGTCACCCTGCCGATCCACAGCGAATGCAGTTACGCGGTGGTGAAGGAGGGTGCGAATACCCAGTCGTTGCCGAAAGGTTATGACGTGCTGGAACTGGGCGAAGATCCATTGGATCTGCAGTCACTGATCGAGGAGGAGCTTCTGCTCGCCTTGCCCATTGTGCCTGCTCATCATCCGGAAGAATGCCAGCAGCCGGCGGGAGCAGATGAGCCCGAACCGAGCGAGGACGAGGTAACGCGGTCCAACCCGTTCAGTGTATTGGCGCAGTTAAAGCGTGACCCAAACGTTTAGGAGTTAATCAATTATGGCTGTTCAGCAGAACAAAAAATCCCGCTCTGCCCGTGACATGCGCCGTTCGCACGACGCTCTCGAGGCTAGCACCCTGTCTGTAGAAAAAACCACTGGTGAAGTTCACCTGCGTCACCACGTATCGCCAGAAGGCGTTTACCGTGGCCGTAAAGTGATCGACAAGGGCGCTGACGAGTAATCACTTGTCTGCTCAAGTCATCGCGATTGACGCAATGGGCGGGGACTTCGGTCCCCGCAGCATTGTTCAGGCCAGTCTCGCTTGCCTGTCTGCTACACCCTCGCTGCACCTGACCCTCGTCGGTCAACCCTCCCTTCTTGAAGAACTGATCCACGGCCAGTCGGCTGCCGATCGCGCGCGCCTGACGATTGTCGCGGCGAGCGAAGTCATCACCATGGACGAAAAACCCGCCCAAGCCCTGCGTGGCAAGCCGGATTCGTCGATGCGTGTAGCCCTTGAACTGCTGCGCGATGGCAAGGTGCAGGCCTGTGTCAGCGCCGGCAATACCGGTGCGTTGATGGCCTTGTCACGATTCGTGCTGAAGACATTGCCCGGCATTGATCGTCCGGCCATGGTCGCGGCGATTCCGACGCAGACCGGTTATTGCCAGCTGCTCGATCTGGGTGCCAACGTCGATTGCAGTGCCGAGCACCTGTTGCAGTTTGCGGTGATGGGCTCGGTCGCTGCACAGACCCTGGGTATCGCCCGTCCGCGTGTGGCACTGCTGAATATCGGCACCGAAGACATCAAGGGTAATCAGCAGGTCAAACTGGCCGCCACGCTGTTGCAGGCTGCGCGCGGGATCAACTACATCGGTTTTATCGAAGGCGACGGCTTGTATCGCGGTGAGGCCGATGTGGTGGTGTGTGACGGCTTCGTCGGCAACATCCTGCTCAAGTCCAGCGAAGGTCTGGCGACGATGATTGCTGCGCGGATCGAGGCTTTGTTCAAGAAAAACTTCGCTTCGCGCGCTGTCGGCGCTCTCGCGCTGCCGTTGATGAAGCGTCTGCAGGCCGACCTGGCCCCGGCGCGGCATAATGGCGCAAGCTTTCTCGGCTTGCAGGGCATCGTCGTGAAAAGCCACGGATCGGCCGGGGTACAGGGCTTTCAGAGTGCCATTCAACGGGCGCTGATCGAGATTCAAGAGAACCTCCCCGAGCGTCTCCACGGTCGTCTGGAGGAGCTGTTGTCTTAGGCGTTTTCGTCGGACAATGCTTAAATGTGACCGCCCGGTTCAAAGGGCCATCCAAACTGTCAGTTTCTGGCGTCCCCAACAGGGCGTTATTTTCCGACGACAAGATCATTAGGGGCTTGTTACATGTCTGCTTCCCTCGCATTCGTCTTTCCAGGACAGGGTTCGCAGTCCCTCGGCATGCTGGCCGAGCTGGGCGCGCAACATCCGCTGATCCTCGAAACCTTTCAAGAAGCCTCTGCTGCGCTGGGCTACGACCTGTGGGCACTGACCCAACAGGGTCCGGAAGAGCTGCTCAATCAAACCGACAAAACCCAACCAGTCATTCTGACCGCTTCGATCGCCCTGTGGCGTCTGTGGCTGGCCGAAGGCGGCGCGCGTCCGGCGTTTGTCGCCGGCCACAGCCTGGGTGAATACAGCGCGCTGGTTGCCGCCGGCAGCCTGACCCTGGCTGACGCGGTCAAGCTCGTCGAGCGCCGTGGCCAGTTGATGCAGGAAGCGGTGCCGGCCGGGCAAGGCGGCATGGCCGCGATCCTCGGCCTGGAAGATGCCGACGTGCTGGCTGCCTGCGCCGAAGCGGCGCAAGGCGAAGTCGTCAGCGCAGTGAATTTCAACTCGCCGGGCCAAGTGGTGATCGCCGGTGCCAAGGCGGCCGTCGAGCGCGCCATCGAGGGTTGCAAGGCCCGTGGTGCCAAGCGCGCCATGCCATTGCCGGTGAGCGTGCCGTCGCACTGCGAGCTGATGCGTCCGGCTGCCGAGCGTTTCGCCGAATCCATCGCCGCCATCGACTGGCAGGCGCCGCAGATCCCGGTGGTGCAGAACGTCAGCGCACAAGTGCCAGCCGATCTGGAAACCCTCAAGCGCGATCTGCTCGAACAGCTCTACAAGCCAGTGCGCTGGGTTGAATCGGTGCAGACTTTGGCCGCCAAGGGCGCGACCAATCTGGTTGAATGCGGCCCGGGCAAAGTCCTCGCTGGCCTGAACAAACGTTGCGCCGAAGGCGTTTCGACTTCCAATCTCAATATCCCAGACGCCTTCGCTGCCGCTCGCGCAGCGCAGGCCTGAATCAGGAGAAACTTGCATGAGTCTGCAAGGTAAAGTTGCACTGGTTACCGGTGCAAGCCGCGGCATCGGCCAGGCCATCGCGCTGGAACTGGGTCGTCAGGGCGCCATCGTTGTCGGCACCGCGACCTCCGCGTCGGGCGCCGAGCGCATTGCCGCGACCCTGAAGGAAAACGGTATTCAGGGCGCCGGTTTCGAACTCAATGTCACCAGCGACGAATCGGTCAGCGCCGTGCTGGCAGGCATTCAGGAGCAGTTCGGTGCGCCGGTGGCGATTCTGGTCAATAATGCCGGTATCACCCGCGATAACCTGATGATGCGCATGAAAGACGACGAGTGGTACGACGTGATCGATACCAACTTGAACAGTCTGTATCGCCTGTCCAAGGGCGTTTTGCGTGGCATGACCAAGGCGCGCTGGGGTCGAATTATCAGTATTGGCTCGGTAGTGGGTGCCATGGGCAACGCCGGCCAAGTAAACTATGCAGCCGCCAAGGCCGGTCTGGAAGGTTTCAGCCGGGCGATGGCGCGTGAAGTCGGTTCGCGTTCGATTACGGTCAACTCGGTAACCCCAGGGTTCATCGACACCGATATGACCCGCGAGCTGCCTGAAGCACAGCGTGAAGCCTTGCAGACGCAGATTCCGCTGGGTCGTCTGGGGCAAGCTCAAGAGATCGCGTCCGTGGTCGCTTTTCTTGCATCCGACGGTGCGGCATACGTTACCGGGGCTACAATCCCGGTGAACGGTGGGATGTACATGTAAGTAAAATGTGACGGATTGCTTCAAAAAAATGTCATACGAGCTGTCTAAAATCCGTTATAAAGCTGCAATCTATTTATAGGCAGAGGGCCGCAGGGTTTGAGGAGTGAAGCTTTCAGTTGAAAAACTGAAAAGGCTTTCTATACACTTACCCACTGGCCAGCTGCCTGAATTTGTCCATTAGGAGTGAAAACAAGGTATGAGCACCATCGAAGAGCGCGTCAAGAAAATCGTTGCCGAGCAACTGGGTGTTAAAGAAGAAGAAGTGGTCAACACCGCTTCCTTCGTAGAAGACCTGGGTGCCGACTCCCTTGACACCGTTGAGCTGGTGATGGCTCTGGAAGAGGAATTCGAGACCGAAATCCCTGACGAAGAAGCTGAAAAGATCACTACTGTACAAGCTGCAATCGACTACGTTACCAGCCACCAGGCGTAATAGTTTGTAATCGTTGCTTGCTGTCATGGAAAAACCGCACTGCCATCATGGCGTGCGGTTTTTTCTTTAGGCCTGATGCAAAGTCGTCATTTGAAAAAGGAGAGTGCTGTGTCGCGTAGACGCGTCGTAGTCACCGGTATGGGTATGTTGTCGCCACTGGGCACGGATGTGCCGAGCAGTTGGCAGGGCATTCTGGCTGGCCGCAGTGGCATTGGTCTGATCGAACACACCGACCTTTCTGCCTATTCGACCCGCTTCGGCGGTTCGGTCAAGGGCTTCAATGTCGAGGAATACCTGTCGGTCAAGGAAGCGCGCAAGCTCGACCTGTTCATTCAGTATGGCCTCGCCGCAGGCTTTCAAGCCGTGCGCAACGCCGGTCTGGAAGTCACCGATGCCAACCGTGAACGCATTGGCGTGGCCATGGGTTCGGGTATCGGCGGTCTGACCAACATCGAAGAGACCAGCCGCACCCTGCACGAGACCGGTCCGCGACGGATCTCGCCGTTCTTTGTGCCTGGCTCGATCATCAATATGATTTCCGGCTTCCTGTCGATCCATCTCGGCGCACAGGGACCCAACTACGCCATCGCCACCGCGTGCACCACCGGTACGCACTGCATTGGCATGGCCGCGCGCAACATCATGTACGACGAAGCCGACGTGATGATTGCCGGCGGTGCGGAAATGGCTGCCTGCGGTCTGGGCATGGGCGGCTTCGGCGCATCCCGTGCGCTGTCGACCCGCAACGACGAGCCAACCCGCGCCAGCCGTCCGTGGGACAAGGGCCGCGACGGCTTCGTTCTGTCCGATGGTGCTGGCGCTCTGGTTCTCGAAGAGCTGGAGCACGCCAAGGCCCGTGGAGCGACGATCTACGCCGAGCTGATCGGTTTCGGCACCAGTGGCGACGCGTTCCACATGACCTCGCCACCCGCCGATGGCGCCGGTGCCGCGCGCTGTATCACCAATGCCCTGCGTGACGCGAAGATCAATGTCGATCAAGTGCAGTACATCAACGCCCACGGCACCTCGACCCCGGCCGGCGACCTTGCCGAAGCCAATGCGATCAAGTCGGTGTTCGGCGATCACGCCTACAAGCTGGCCGTCAGCTCGACCAAGTCGATGACCGGCCACCTGTTGGGTGCGGCGGGCGCGGTCGAAGCGATTTTCAGCGTGCTGGCGATCAACAGCCAGGTGGCACCGCCGACCATCAACCTCGATGAACCGGACGAAGGCTGCGATCTCGATTTCGTTGCGCACACCGCGCGTAACATGGACATCGATGTCGTGCTGTCCAACTCCTTCGGTTTTGGCGGCACCAACGGCACTCTGGCGTTTCGCCGGTTCGCCGGCTGATGGACAGCTGGGTCGACGGTCAACCGGCTGACGTGGTGTCGCTGAAAGATCGCGGCCTGGCTTACGGCGATGGTCTGTTCGAGACCATTGCCGTGCGCAGTGGTCAGCCCGTCCTGCTGGATCGGCACCTGACGCGTCTGGCTGATGGCTGCGCGCGTCTGGCCATCGCGACCGATCTCGAGCTGGTTCGCCATGAGCTGCTCAGCTATGCCGCTGCGATGGGCGAGGGCGTGCTCAAGCTTATCCTCACTCGGGGTGACGGCTTGCGTGGTTATGCGCCCGATCCTGCGGCGCAGGGCCGACGCATCCTGCAAGGCAATCCGCCGGCAGCGTATCCCGCTGCCCATGCCGAGCACGGCATCCGCCTGTTTCCCTGCAACACGCGTTTATCTACGCAGCCTTTGTTGGCCGGGCTCAAACATCTGAATCGACTGGAACAGGTGCTCGCCCGCGCCGAATGGCAGGACAGCGAGCATGCCGAAGGCTTGATGCTCGATCAGGCCGGGCGCGTCGTCGAAGGTGTGTACAGCAATATTTTCCTGGTGCGCGACGGTGGTCTGATTACGCCCGACTTGAAGCGCTGCGGGGTCGCTGGGGTGATGCGCGCGGAAATATTGTTTCAGGCCGAGTCGCTGGCCATCCCCACGCAAATCGCCGATATCAGCCTCGAACAGCTGCAATGGGCTGATGAAGTGTTTGTCTGCAACAGCGTTTATGGCGTCTGGCCGGTACGCGCCTGTGCTGCACTGAGCTGGCCGGTTGGCCCGCTCACCCGTAAACTGCAAACCATTGCCCGCGCGCTACTGGATGCTTGATTCGTGAGACGTAAACTTTTGCTGCTGCTGGAAACCGGACTGGTTCTGGCAGGGCTGCTGTTGGGCGCCAGCGCCTGGAAAATTCATTCGGCGCTGGAACAGCCCCTGAACATCCCGCAGGAACAACTGCTGGATGTGCCGAAAGGCTCTACACCGACCCGTACCTTCCTTGAACTCGAAACCGATGGCGTCATCAAGGACGCGTTCTGGCTGCGCGTCTACTGGCGCTTCAATCTCGCCGGCACACCGATTCACAGCGGCGAATACCGCATGCAGCCGGGCATGACCGTCAACGGTCTGATCGACTCGTGGAAGCGTGGCGACGTGGTTCAGTACAGCCTGACCCTGGTCGAAGGCTGGACTTTTCATCAAGTGCGCGCCGCTCTGGCCAAGGATGACAAGCTCGAGCAGACCCTCAATGGCCTGAGCGACAGCGACGTGATGGCGAAGATCGGCCACAAAGGCTTGTTCCCGGAAGGTCGGTTTTTCCCGGATACCTATCGCTTCGTGCGCGGCATGTCCGATGCCGAGCTGCTGAAAAAGGCCTTTGATCGTCTCGATGAAGTGCTCGCCAAAGAGTGGGCGCAGCGTTCTGCCGATGTGCCTTACAGCGAACCTTATCAAGCGCTGATCATGGCCTCGCTGGTCGAGAAAGAGACCGGCGTTCCGCAGGAGCGCGGGCAGATTGCCGGCGTCTTTGTACGGCGCATGGCGCTGGGCATGCAGTTGCAGACCGATCCAACGGTGATTTATGGCCTCGGTGATCGCTACACCGGCAAACTGACCCGCGCACATTTGAAAGAGCCGACGCCTTACAACACCTACGTGATTCCAGGCTTGCCGCCAACGCCGATTGCGATGGTCGGGCGCGAGGCGATTCATGCTGCGCTCAACCCGGTGGAGGGCAGCAGCCTGTATTTCGTCGCCCGTGGCGATGGCAGCCATGTGTTCTCCGATGATCTGGATGCGCACAACAACGCAGTGCGTGAATACCAGCTCAAGCGCCGCGCCGATTACCGTTCCAGCCCGGCACCAGTAACCGCGCCGGCCACCGATGAGGCGACTCCGGCGGCCTCGCCGAACACCGCGCCCGAGGCGCTGCCGCAAGTGCCGCCGCAAGAACCTGCGCCAGCCCTGGAACCGGACGCCGCTGCACCACAGAACGCGCAATGACTTTGATGAAGGACTGCCTGTGACTGGCTTGTTTATTACCCTGGAAGGCCCGGAAGGCGCGGGCAAGAGCACCAATCGCGAATACCTCGCCGAGCGCCTGCGCGCCGCCGGTATCGAAGTGCTGCTCACCCGTGAGCCCGGCGGTACACCGCTGGCCGAACGGATTCGTGATGTCCTGCTGACCCCGGCCGACGAAGTGATGCACCCGGACGCCGAGCTGTTGCTGATGTTCGCCGCGCGCGCCCAGCATCTGGCCGAGGTGATTCGCCCGGCGCTGGCCCGTGGCGCTGTGGTGCTGTGTGATCGTTTCACCGACTCGACATACGCCTATCAGGGCGGCGGTCGTGGTTTGTCACTGGAGCGCATTGCTACGCTGGAAACTTTTGTGCAGGGCGACTTGCGGCCCGATCTGACCTTGATTTTCGACCTGCCCGTTGAAATCGGCCTGGCCCGCGCCAGTGCCCGTGGTCGCCTGGACCGTTTCGAACTCGAAGGCCGGGCGTTTTTCGAGAACGTGCGCAATGCGTTCCTGAAACGCGCCGAAGCCGACCCGTCGCGCTACGTGCGCATCGATGCCGGTCAGCCATTGGCCAAGGTCCAGCAATCGCTGGACACCTTGCTACCGAATTTGCTGGAGCTGGCCCGTGGCTGAGGCCTATCCATGGCAGGACAGCCTCTGGCAGCAACTGGCCGGACGCAGTCAGCATGCCCACGCGTATCTGCTGCACGGTCCGGCCGGGATCGGCAAGCGTGCGCTGGCCGAACGCCTGATGGCGAGCCTGCTGTGCCAGCGTCCGACGCCTGAGGCGTGCGGCGAGTGCAAATCCTGCTTGCTGCTCAAGGCCGGCAGTCATCCGGACAATTACATCCTGGAGCCGGAAGAGGCGGACAAGGCGATCAAGGTCGATCAGGTTCGTGATCTGGTCAGTTTCGTCGTGCAGACCGCGCAGCTCGGCGGGCGCAAAGTGGTGTTGATCGAGCCGGTCGAGTCGATGAACATCAACGCTGCCAACGCCTTGCTCAAAAGTCTTGAAGAACCGTCCGGCGATACCGTGCTGCTATTGGTCAGCCACCAGCCGAGCCGTTTGTTGCCAACCATCAAGAGCCGTTGCGTGCAGCAGGCCTGCCCGCTGCCGGGCGAGGCGATGAGCCTGCAATGGCTGGCCCAGGCGCTGCCGGATTGCGCGGAGGAAGAGCGCGTCGAACTGCTGACCCTCGCCGCCGGGTCGCCGCTGATGGCGGTCAGCCTGCAATCGCAAGGTGTGCGTGAACAGCGCGCGCAAGTGGTCGAAGGCGTGAAGAAGTTGCTCAAGGGCCAGCAATCGCCGACGCAACTGGCGGAAGAGTGGAAAAGCATTCCGATGCTGCGTCTGTTCGACTGGTTCTACGACTGGTCGAGCCTGATCCTGCGCTATCAACTGACTCAGGACGAAGCCGGTCTCGGCCTGGCCGATATGCGCAAGGTCGTGCAGTACCTGGCCCAGAAAAGCCCGCAGGGTAAAGTGCTGGATATTCAGGATTGGATTCTCGCCCAGCGACAGAAAGTGCTGAGCAAGGCCAACCTCAATCCGGCCCTGTTGCTGGAAGCATTGTTGGTGCAATGGGTGGGATTGCCTGGTCAAAGATAAGAATGTGTACCTAGACTCTGAAGATCAGCAGTGGAGGTGAACATGATTGAACCTGTCAGCCCGGGGCCGCGTAACGGCATCTTGTCCCTGACCATCAAGGACAAGTCGGTGCTCTACGCCGCCTACATGCCGTTCATCAAGAATGGCGGACTGTTCATCCCGACCAACAAAAGCTACCGGTTGGGCGACGAGGTGTTCATGCTGTTGCACCTGATGGATGAAGCGGAAAAAATTCCGGTCGCCGGCAAAGTCGCCTGGATCACCCCCAAAGGCGCACAAGGCAATCGCGCCGCCGGTGTCGGTGTGCAATTCAACGACGGCGACGACACCGCGCGCAGTCGCATCGAAACTCATCTGGCCGGAGCGCTGAAATCCGACCGTCCCACTCATACGATGTAAGTTGCAGTCCTTTTTATGCTCGTAGATTCCCATTGTCACCTTGACCGTCTCGACCTCGCCGCCCATGAAGGCTCGCTGGATGCCGCACTCGCTGCGGCCCGTGAGCGCGGGGTCGGACACTTTTTGTGCATTGGCGTCAGCGCCGACAACGCCGCCGACGTCAAAGCCCTCGCCGAGCGTTATGCCGATGTCGATTGCTCGGTCGGCGTGCATCCACTGGATGTGCAGCCGGGCGCGGCACCGGCGCTGGACTGGCTGCTGCACGAACTCGATCACCCGAAAGTGGTGGCGATCGGCGAAACCGGTCTCGACTATCACTACGAGCCGGAAGCTGCCGAGTTGCAGCAGGAGTCGTTTCGCCTGCATCTGCAAGCGGCGCAGCAGACCGGCAAGCCGGTGATCATCCACACTCGCGGCGCCCGTGCCGACACCCTCGAACTGCTGCGCGAAGCGGCGCTGCCCCAGGCCGGTGTGTTGCATTGCTTCACCGAGGATTGGGACATGGCCAAAGCGGCGCTGGACATGGGTTATTACATTTCCCTGTCGGGCATCGTCACGTTCCGCAATGCCGACGCTCTGCGCGATGTGGCGAGCAAAGTGCCGGCCGATCGCCTGCTGGTGGAAACCGATTCGCCGTATCTGGCGCCGATTCCGTATCGCGGCAAGCCGAACCTGCCGCAGTACGTGCGCGAAGTGGCGGAGTTTCTGGCGATGCTGCGTGGTGAGAACTACGAGCGCTTTGCCGAGCAGACCACGGAAAACTTCAAGCGCTTGTTCCCGCTGGCGAGTGTTAAATCTGCCGTATGACGGCAGGCCAAATCGCAGGCAAAAAAAACCCGGGTTCTGGGGGGTGAATCCGGGTTAAGACCATTAGGAGTAAAACAAAGGCACGCGGTCCGTTGGTACCTTTACCGGCACGACACTTGGGGGAGATGTCGCCCGACAGTTCAAGTATTGATCAGTCTGGCGTGCAGTCCAGTGAGCGGGTCGGGGTTTTTAAACAAATTTGGAATACGTTTGCTTCAGTTGAGTTCTCATTGCACCCGATTCGTTCTCGAAATGAACAAGAAACACAGATTTGGTCGATGAACCGTGCTTTTTTGCGCAAGTTAGGCATAATACGCGGCTTCGAATTTTGACCCTTCAGACCTTTTTCTTATGCATAAAGAACCTCGTAAGGTCCGTGAATTTCGTCGCCGCGAGCAGGAAATTCTCGATACCGCGCTCAAGCTGTTCCTCGACCAGGGTGAAGACAGTGTCACCGTCGAGATGATTGCTGATGCCGTGGGTATCGGCAAAGGCACGATCTACAAGCACTTCAAATCCAAGGCCGAGATCTACTTGCGCCTGATGCTCGACTACGAGCGCGATTTGAACGAGCTGCTGCATTCGGCCGATGTCGACAAGGACAAGGAAGCGCTGTCGCGCGCCTACTTCGAATTCCGCATGCGCGACCCGCAGCGCTATCGCCTGTTCGACCGTCTCGAAGAGAAAGTGGTCAAGGGTAATCAGGTGCCGGAGATGGTCGAGGAGCTGCACAAGATCCGTGCCTCGAACTTCGAACGCCTGACCCTGCTGATCAAGGGGCGCATCAGCGAAGGCAAGCTCGAAGACGTGCCGCCGTACTTCCACTACTGCGCATCCTGGGCGTTGGTACACGGCGCGGTGGCGCTGTATCACTCGCCATTCTGGAGCAATGTGCTGGAAGATCAGGAAGGCTTCTTCCAGTTCCTGATGGACATCGGCGTGCGCATGGGCAACAAGCGCAAGCGCGACCCGGAAACGCCGAGCACATAAGTCATTCAGCGGGCTGATTGCGCCGTGTTTTCACAACATGGCGCAATAGCACAGGAATATACTCAGGCATAGGGCTTGCTAAAACCTGATTTCTCAGTCAAGTTTTGCTCGCTCGATTTCTTTCGCCGGAGTGTTTCATGATCGTTGACCGTCAAGGCAGGCGTTTTCGCAATCTGCGCATCAGCCTGACCTCTGCCTGCAATTACGCCTGTACCTACTGCGTGCCCAACGGCAAGCGGTTGGTCGCTGCGCAGGATGAACTGTCGGCCGAAGCCATGGCGCGCGGCGTCGAATACCTGATCGAAGCGGCCGGCATCGAGCGCCTGCGCATCACTGGCGGCGAGCCACTGGTCAGCCCCAAACTCGAATCGTTCATGACTGCCGTCGGCCAGATGGGCCTCGACGACATCAGCCTGACCACCAATGGTCAACTCCTCGCGAAAAAACTGCCGCTGCTGGTCGATGCCGGTCTGCGTCGAATCAACGTTTCCCTCGATACTCTTGATGCCGCTGCTTTTCGCAGCATCGCTCGTGGCGGCGATCTGGCCAGCGTGCTCGATGGCATGGATCAGGCTGCCGCTGCCGGGATGAAGATCAAGGTCAACATGGTGCCGTTGCGCGGGCAAAACCTCGATCAGGTCATGCCGCTGCTTGATTACTGTCTGGAGCGCGGCTTCGAACTGCGCTTCATCGAGCTGATGCGCATGGGCCACCTGGCCAAGGATTCCAATGCCTTCCTGCAGCAGTTCGTCAGCCTTGAGCAGTTGCTCGGCCTGATCGGCGAACGTTATGAATACGCCCAGACCGACGCACCGGTGGACGCCACGGCTGTGCGCTATGCGATTCCCGGTCGCGGCAATTTCGGAGTAATCGCCAACGAAAGCGTGCCGTTCTGCCGCACCTGCTCGCGCTTGCGCCTGTCGTCGACCGGTTGGCTGCATGGCTGTTTGTCGTCGAGCAACCGCCACTATGTCGGCGATCTGCTCGACAAGCCGCGTCATCAGGCGTTGCCGGCGCTGCAACGTTTGCTGGTCAAGGCGTTGGGTGACAAACAGGAGGTGGCGTTCTCTGGCGGCGCTACTGTCATGAAGATTATTGGCGGTTGAACAACGGCTTTCGCGAGCAGGCTCGCTCCCACATTTGGAATGCATTTCAATTGTGGGAGCGAGCCTGCTCGCGAATGCCTTTATCACTGAATTTGTCGAGCTGGCGCAAAAGCTGCATTCAACGGCCATTCGCCGGTTTTCCGACACCGGCTTCTGGAGGAATAGGATGCGTAGCCTGGTTTTGCTGCTGGCCGTTTTGGCGCTTGGCGGCTGCATGAATGTCAGCGATATGGCCGAAGGCACTCGCTATCACATGAGCGATGCGGGGCTTCTGGACCATAGCGACAGTCGCCGGGTGAACAATCTCCGCATTCAGCCGGACTCGTTCATCTTCATCGCCCAGGGCGCGTTCGCACCGCCGGGTGGTTCCTATCCACGGCCGAACGTGGTCGCCGAAGAAGCCTTCAAGGGCTTTGTCGAATACTTCCCGATGGTCCGCCGCGCCCGTGCGCCGGAAGGCCTCGACCAGGCCATGGGCGAAGCACGCGATGCCGGGGCGCATTACCTGCTCTACACACGATTCGCCAAGGCTGACGACCGCATCGGCAACTCCGATGAGTGGCTGGACCAGGAAGCCGTGGATCGCCTCGGTATCGATGGCGGCGTGATTCAGATCATGTTGATCGAGACCAGCACCCAGTATTTGATTGATACTGCGCGGATCAAGAGTCGTGGCGGTTTACTGACGTTCCATGATTCCAAACCCGAAGACCTCATCGGTCCGCCGCTGGCGCAATACGCACGCAGCCTGCTGGGGATCGGCGACCAGTAATCAAGGAGTACGCCATGAGTGACCCGCAAACAGCCAATGACCTGCTGGGGCAGATCCCCAAGACCAAAGGCCTGCCACCGGTGCATTTGTGGAACCCGGATTTCTGCGGCGACATCGACATGCGCATTGCCCGTGACGGCACCTGGTACTACCTGGGTACGCCGATCGGGCGCAAGCCGATGGTCAAACTGTTCTCCACCATCATCCGCCGCGACGGCGATGATTATTTCCTGATCACCCCGGTCGAGAAGGTCGGGATCAAGGTCGATGACGCGCCGTTCGTGGCGGTTGCCGTTGACGTGCAAGGCGAGGGCGAGGCGCAGGTTTTGCGCTTTACCACCAACGTCGAGGAAACCACCGAAGCGGGGACTGAGCATCCGCTGCGTGTCGAGATCGATCCTGAGACCCAGGAGCCTGCGCCTTATGTGCATGTGCGCAGCAACCTTGAAGCGCTGATTCACCGCAATGTGTTTTACCAGTTGGTGGAACTGGCGGTGAGCCGCGAGATCGATGGTCAGCGCTGGTTGGGCGTGTGGAGCGGCGGCGAGTTCTTTCGCATCGGCCTGGAACCCTGACACAACATCAAAATGTGGGAGCGAGCCTGCTCGCGAATGCGCTGTATCAGTCGCCAGCAATGTTGACTGACACGACGCTTTCGCGAGCAGGCTCGCTCCCACAATGGTTTGCGCAAGCTGAAAAAATCCGATTGACTGTTATTCGTATGATGATTAGCGTAGGCACCCATCGCGATTCGCCTTGAGGTGTATATGTCCAGCAGCTTTCATGCGTCGACCGTTGACTGGCTGGGCAGTTGGATTGCGGCCGGTCAGGTCAAGCCGGGGCAGACTATCAAGGTCGAGGCGGATCTGGGCGAGCAGCTTGGCGTCAGCCGCACGGTGATCCGCGAAGCAATCAAAACCCTCGTCGCCAAAGGCATGCTCGAAGTCGGTCCGAAAGTCGGCACGCGGGTGTTGCCAGTACGGCGCTGGAATCTGTTCGATCCGCAGGTGGTCGGTTGGCTATCGCGCAATGGGTTGCCGGAAAACTTCGTCGATGACCTGCTGGATTTGCGCCGCACCATTGAGCCGATGGCGGTGCGCTGGGCCTGTGAGCGGGCGACACCGGAGCAGATCGAAGCGGTACAACTGGCTTTCAATGCGCTGGAACGTGCAGTCGACAGCGGCGTTGATTACAACCGTGCCGACCAGGCTTTCCACGAATGCATCCTGGCCGCCAGCCATAATCAGTTCATCGAACAAATGGTCCCGGCCCTCGGCGCGTTGCTGGCGGTGTCGTTCGAAGTCTCCGCCGCCGACCCCGATGAACTGCGCCGCACCTTGCCGATCCATAAAGACATGGCCGATGCCATCGCCGCGCGCGATTCGACCCGTGGCGTGTGGGCGTGCATGACCTTGATCGACAATGCCGATCTGGCGATAAAACGCTTTTACCCGAAAGTCATGGCGGACCGCAAAGCCAGCTAAGACCGAAAATTCCCTGTGGGAGCGAGCCTGCTCGCGAATGCGTCAGGTCAGATGCATCATCATTGACTGACACGCCGCTTTCGCGAGCAGGCTCGCTCCCACATTGGAAACAACAAGAACATGAAGGATTCCAGATGACCTGCACCGCCCTGACCCAACACCGCGCGCAACTCGGCGAAGGCCCGTTCTGGGATGCGCCGACCCAGGCGTTGTACTGGGTCGATATCGCCGGTAAACAAGCGTTGCGCCTGATCGGCCAGAACGTGCAGATCTGGCAGATGCCCGAGCACATCTCCGCCTTCATTCCCTGCGCCAGCGGCGATGCGCTGGTGACATTGACCAGTGGTGTCTACCGCCTCGATCTCGATTCGCCTGGCCTCGAGCCACGTTTGACGCTGTTCTGTGTCGCCGACCCGCAACCGGGCAACCGGCCCAACGAAGCCCGTTGCGATGCCTTGGGCCGGTTGTGGTTGGGCACCATGCAGAACAACATCGGCGAGCACGGTGAGGATCTGCCGCTGGTGCGCCGTTCCGGTGGCCTGTTCCGTATCGATCCCGATCAGCGCGTCACACCGCTGCTGCTCGGCCTGGGCATTCCCAATACCTTGTTGTGGAGCGACGACGGCACCACGCTGCTGTTTGGTGAAAGTCTCGACAGCACGCTCAATCGATATTTCATCCGCACCGACGGCAGTCTCGATGCGCCGCAGGTGTTCTACTCGTCCGATCAACACGGTGGTCCCGATGGCTCGGCGATGGACGCCGAAGGCTACGTGTGGAATGCACGCTGGGACGGCAGTTGCCTGCTGCGCCTGACGCCGGACGGGCAGGTGGATCGCAAAATCGATCTGCCGGTCAGTCGCCCGACCAGTTGCGTTTTCGGTGGCGAAGACTTGAAAACCTTATTCATCACCAGCGCCAAGAGTCCACTGAATCATCCATTGGATGGCGCGGTGCTGAGCATGCGCGTCGACGTTGCAGGAAAACTCTGTACGCGTTTTGCTGGTTAAATCCCAAAATATGGGATGCGAAATTATATATTGAGATTATTTGGCGGTCGGGTTTATAGTCGGCTCCAGCAGTAACACGCACTCACACTTAAAAAGAACAAAACAGGTGAAGTGATGCAGCGAATTCTTGTTGCCCGCGCCAGCGGGATCCGCCTTTCGTCACGGCTCAATGCCGTTGACGACGCATGCCTGTCTGTTTTTCCCAGCCGTCAGAACCGGACATCCACCGATGGCCGGTTTTTTTGCGCCTGCGTGCGGGAGGCCTGAGCCATGGCTGAAGCGCTGACATTGCCGCAAGTGTCGGCCCCGCCGAAAGGCGAGCGTCTGAAAAACAAGGTCGTGCTGCTGACCGGGGCCGCTCAGGGCATCGGCGAAGCGATTGTCGCCGCCTTCGCCGCGCAGCAAGCCAGATTACTCATCAGCGACATCCAGGCCGACAAGGTCGAGCAGGTCGCCGCTCACTGGCGCGATCAGGGCCATGACGTGCAGGCGCTCAAGGTCGACGTATCGAATCAGCAGGATCTGCATGCCCTGGCCCGACGCGCCGTGGAATTGCATGGCCGCATCGATGTGCTGGTCAACTGCGCCGGGGTCAATGTGTTCCGCGATCCTTTGCAGATGACCGAAGAAGACTGGCGCCGCTGCTTCGCCATTGACCTGGACGGCGCCTGGTATGGCTGCAAAGCGGTGCTGCCGCAGATGATCGAGCAGGGCGTGGGCAGCATTATCAACATCGCCTCGACCCATTCCAGCCAGATCATTCCCGGTTGCTTCCCGTACCCGGTGGCCAAGCACGGCTTGCTCGGCCTGACCCGCGCGCTCGGCATCGAATACGCGGCCAAGGGCATTCGCGTTAACGCTATCGCGCCGGGCTACATCGAAACGCAGCTGAACGTCGACTACTGGAACGGCTTTGCCGATCCGCACGCCGAACGGCGGCGCGCCTTTGACCTGCACCCGCCCAAGCGCATCGGCCAGCCGATCGAAGTGGCCATGACGGCAGTGTTTCTGGCCAGCGATGAAGCACCGTTCATCAACGCATCGTGCATCACCATCGATGGCGGCCGCTCGGTGATGTACCACGACTGAATAAAGCGGATTTCCAGCGCTGAACTACGCTTGCAATCCAATCATCATACGATATGACTATTTTCAAACAGCTTCACTGAGAACACGCTTCAACGCTTTCCAAACCTTGCTCAAAAAAAATAACAAGGAGTCATCTGATGAAACGTCGTTTCGGGATTCGTACCCTGTGCAGCACTGCCCTGGCGGTCACTGCGTTCAGCCTGAGCAGTGCGCTGCTCGCCGCCGACGCGGTGAAGATCGGTTTTCTGGTCAAGCAGGCCGAAGAACCGTGGTTCCAGACCGAATGGGCTTTTGCCGAAAAAGCCGCCAAGGACAAAGGCTTTGAACTGATCAAGATCGCGGTGCCGGATGGCGAGAAGACCCTCTCGGCGATCGACAGCCTGGCCGCCAACGGCGCCAAGGGTTTTGTGATCTGCCCGCCTGACGTGTCCCTCGGCCCGGCGATCATGGCCAAAGCCAAGATCAACGACCTGAAAGTGATTGCCGTCGACGACCGTTTTGTCGATGCCAACGGCAAGTTCATGGAAGACGTGCCGTACCTGGGCATGGCCGCGTTTGAAGTCGGCCAGAAGCAGGGCGCCGCCATGGCTGCCGAAGCGAAGAAGCGTAACTGGGACTGGAAAGACACCTACGCGGTGGTCAACACCTACAACGAACTCGACACCGGCAAGAAGCGCACCGACGGTTCGGTCGATGCCCTGAAGAAGGCCGGCATGCCGGAGGACCATATCCTCTTCGCCGCGCTGAAAACCCTCGACGTACCGGGCAGCATGGACGCCACCAACTCGGCGCTGGTGAAACTGCCGAGCGCGGCGAAAAACCTGATCATCGGCGGCATGAACGACAACACCGTGCTCGGCGGCGTGCGCGCCACCGAAGCGGCCGGTTTTGCCGCGAGCAACGTGATCGGCATCGGCATCAACGGCACCGACGCCATCGGCGAGTTGAAAAAGCCTAACAGCGGCTTCTTCGGTTCGATGCTGCCAAGCCCGCACATCGAAGGCTACAAGACCGCCGAGATGATGTACGAGTGGATCACCGCCGGCAAAGAGCCGCCGAAGTACACCGCCATGGATGACGTCACCCTGATCACCCGCGAAAACTTCAAGCAAGAGCTGGAAAAAATCGGCTTGTGGAACTGAGGCAGCGACGGCCCGGGCAGCCGGGCCGTCTTTCGGTGTGAAGAGGTGGCTTTATGCACGCGCAAGTACAGACACAAGAACAACACGGCGCCAGCGGCAGCCTGCGCTTCAACGGGATCGGCAAGACCTTTCCCGGCGTGAAAGCGCTCGACGGCATCAGCTTCGTCGCCCACCCCGGCCAGGTTCATGCCCTGATGGGCGAGAACGGCGCGGGCAAATCGACCCTGCTGAAGATTCTCGGTGGTGCTTACATTCCGAGCAGCGGCGAGCTGCAGATCGGCGAGCAGGCGATGGCGTTCAAGTCCACCGCCGACAGCATCGGCAGCGGCGTCGCGGTGATTCACCAGGAACTGCATCTGGTCCCGGAAATGACCGTGGCCGAAAACCTGTTTCTTGGCCATCTGCCGGCCAGTTTCGGCCTGATCAATCGCAGTGAGCTGCGCCAGAAAGCCTTGAATTGCCTGAAGGGGCTGGCGGACGAAATCGATCCGCAAACCAAGGTCGGACGCTTGTCGCTGGGTCAGCGGCAACTGGTGGAAATCGCCAAAGCGCTGTCGCGCGGCGCTCACGTCATCGCTTTCGACGAACCGACCAGCAGCCTCTCGGCGCGCGAGATCGATCGCTTGATGGCGATCATCGGGCGCCTGCGCGACGAAGGCAAAGTGGTGCTCTACGTGTCCCATCGCATGGAAGAAGTTTTCCGTATTTGCGACGCCGTCACCGTGTTCAAGGACGGCCGCTACGTGCGTACCTTCGAGGACATGAGCCAGTTGACCCACGATCAACTGGTGACCTGCATGGTCGGTCGCGACATTCAGGATATCTACGATTACCGCCATCGCCCGCGCGGTGCCGTGGCGCTGAAGGTCGACGGCTTGCTCGGTCCGGGCTTGCGCGAGCCGATCAGTTTCGAAGCGCACAAAGGCGAAATCCTTGGCCTGTTCGGGCTGGTCGGGGCAGGGCGCACCGAGCTGTTTCGCCTGCTCAGCGGCCTGGAGCGCAACACCGCTGGCCGTCTCGAACTGCGCGGCCATGAGCTGAAACTGCGCTCGCCCCGTGATGCGATTGCCGCCGGCATTCTGCTCTGCCCGGAAGATCGCAAGAAAGAAGGCATCATCCCGCTGGCCAGCGTCGCCGAGAACATCAATATCAGTGCCCGCGGTGCGCATTCCGGGCTCGGCTGCCTGATTCGCGGCTTGTGGGAAAAGGGCAACGCTGACAAGCAGATCAAGGCCCTGAAAGTGAAAACCCCGCACGCCGGCCAGCAGATCAAGTTCCTTTCCGGAGGCAACCAGCAGAAAGCCATTCTCGGCCGCTGGCTGTCGATGCCGATGAAAGTCCTGCTGCTCGACGAACCGACCCGTGGCATCGACATCGGCGCCAAGGCTGAGATCTACCAGATCATTCATAACCTCGCCGCCGACGGTATTTCGGTGATCGTGGTGTCCAGCGATCTGATGGAAGTGATGGGCATTTCCGACCGCATCCTTGTGCTGTGCGAAGGCGCCCTGCGCGGCGAAGTCAGCCGCGACCAGGCCAATGAATCCAACCTGCTGCAACTGGCTTTGCCACGCCACCGCGCTGACGGCGTGGCGAACTGAGAGGTGACTATGATGACTACGCAAAACGAAACCCTGCCGACCGAGCGCAAACCGCTGGACATGCGGCGCTTCCTCGATGACTGGGTCATGCTGCTGGCGGCGATCGGCATCTTTGTCGCCTGCACACTGCTGATCGACAACTTCCTCTCGCCGCTGAACATGCGTGGCCTGGGTCTGGCGATTTCCACCACCGGCATCGCCGCGTGCACCATGCTTTATTGCCTGGCATCCGGACACTTCGACCTCTCGGTCGGCTCAGTGATCGCCTGTGCCGGCGTGGTCGCGGCAGTGGTAATGCGTGACACCAACAGTGTATTTCTCGGGGTCAGCGCGGCGTTGGCGATGGGCCTGATCGTCGGGCTGATCAACGGCATCGTGATTGCCAAGTTGCGCGTCAATGCCTTGATTACAACGCTGGCGACCATGCAGATTGTGCGCGGCCTGGCCTATATCTTTGCCAACGGCAAGGCAGTCGGCGTTTCGCAGGAATCGTTCTTTGTTTTCGGCAATGGCCAGCTGTTCGGTGTGCCGGTGCCGATCCTGATCACTATTGTCTGCTTCCTGTTTTTCGGCTGGCTGCTGAACTACACCACCTATGGGCGCAACACCATGGCCATCGGTGGCAACCAGGAAGCGGCGCTGCTGGCGGGCGTCAACGTCGACCGCACCAAGATCATCATCTTCGCCGTGCATGGTTTGATCGGTGCGCTGGCGGGTGTGATTCTGGCCTCGCGGATGACTTCCGGGCAGCCGATGATTGGTCAGGGTTTTGAACTGACAGTGATCTCGGCTTGCGTGCTGGGCGGAGTTTCGTTGAGTGGCGGCATCGGCATGATTCGCCACGTGATTGCCGGGGTGTTGATTCTGGCGATCATCGAGAATGCGATGAACCTGAAGAACATCGATACGTTTTATCAGTATGTGATTCGTGGTTCGATTCTGTTGCTGGCCGTGGTCATTGACCGCTTGAAACAACGGTAACGTCAAAAGCTACCCCTCACCCCAGCCCTCTCCCAAAGGGAGAGGGGGCCGACCGAGGTGTCTTGCGTTCTACATCGACCTGAAATATCGGGTCGATTGTGGATTCGCTAAAGCAACATCAGTTCGGCGCATTTCCTGAGCACTCCCCAATCAGTTCCCTCTCCCAAAGGGAGTGGGGGCCGACCGAGGTGTCTTGCGTTGTACATCGACCTGAAAGATCGGGTCGATTGTGGATTCGCTAAAGCAACATCAGTTCGGCGCATTTCCTGAGCACTCCCCAATCAGTCCCTCTCCCAAAGGGAGTGGGGGCCGACCGAGGTGTCTTGCGTTCTACATCGACCTGAAAGTTCGGGTCGATTGTGGATTCTCTAAAGCAACATCAGTTCGGCGCATTTCCTGAGCACTCCCCAATCAGTTCCCTCTCCCAAAGGGAGTGGGGGCCGACCGAGGTGTCTTGCGTTGTACATCGACCTGAAAGATCGGGTCGATTGTGGATTCGCTAAAGCAACATCAGTTCGGCGCATTTCCTGAGCACTCCCCAATCAGTTCCCTCTCCCTCCGGGAGAGGGCTAGGGTGAGGGGCTCTTGATTTTGCTCTCTCCACCGGTCACCTCCCTCAAATTTTTGTTGCCCGCCACGCCTCGTTTCGGTTATCAATTTGTACATGATTAGACAGGTACGATTCGACAAGAAACAACGGGTGGTCGACGAGCTCGTCCGACGCATCGAAAGCGGCCTCATGGAGGACGGCTTTCTGTTGCCCGGCGAACATCAGTTGGCTCAAGAATTCCAGGTCAGCCGTGGCACCTTGCGTGAGGCGCTGGCCGAACTGAAGCGGCGTAATTACATCGCCACGCAGAGCGGTGTCGGTTCCATCGTCACTTTCGACGGTGTCGCGCTGGATCAGCGCAGCGGCTGGGCGCAGGCATTGGCCGACAGCGGGGCGCTGATCAATACCGAAGTGTTGCGCCTCGAAGCCGTGACTCGCCCGGATCTGCTGGTGCGTTTCGGCACCGATCAATTCATCACCCTCGACCGTCGCCGGCGCGCCACCGACGGTACGCTGGTGTCTCTGGAACGATCCTTGATGCCGGCCAACGGCGGCCTGGAAAGCCTGCCTCGCGTCGGCCTGATCGACAATTCCCTAACCATCACCCTGGCCGCCTACGGCTATATCGGTGAGCGCGGCGATCAGTGGATCGGCGCCGAGCCGCTGAATGCCGAAGACGCTGAGCTGCTTGGTCGACCGGTCGGCACGGTGTTTCTCAAAGCCCTGCGCACCACCTACGACCGGCAGAACCGTTTCATGGAACAGGTCGAAAGCCTGCTTGACCCGGTGCACTTTCGTCTGCACCTGCAATTCGGAGAATCGAAATGACCGCGCTCAACCGTGCGCTTGGCGCTTTCTATGGTCTGGCTCTGGGTGATGCGTTGGGCATGCCGACGCAGTCGCTTGATCGTGAAACGATCAAGGCGCGCTTCGGCCAGATCACTGATTTGCAGGACGCAGGTCCCTTGCAACCGATCGCCGCGAACATGCCCAAAGGCTCGATCACCGATGACACCGAGCAGGCGATCCTGGTCGGCGAATTATTGGTCGAAGGTCACGGCCGTATCGAGCCGGCGGTCCTCGCCCAGCGCTTGATCGAATGGGAAGCCGAGATGCAGGCCAAAGGCTCGCAGGACTTGCTCGGCCCCTCGACCAAACGCGCTATTGAAATGATCCTCGCCGGGCATTCCCCGGAAGAAGCCGGGCGTTACGGCACCACCAATGGCGCGGCGATGCGCATCACCCCGGTGGGCATTGCCGCGAACGTGGCCGATCCGCAGCGCTTCATTGCGGCGGTCGTGCAGGCTTGCCAGGTGACGCATAACACCACGCTGGGGATTTCCAGTGCAGCAGCGGTGGCGGCGGTGGTTTCCGCTGGCATCAACGGCGTCGATCTGGGCGAGGCGCTGAACCTCGGCCAGCAGATTGCCCAGCAAGCCGAAGCCCACGGGCATTGGGTCGCTGGCGGGCGCATCGCCTCGCGCATCAGTTGGGCGCGCAGTATCAGCGTCGACAGTGACAAAGCACTGCTCGCCGATCTGCTCTACGACGTGATCGGTACATCGGTGGCGTCGCAGGAGTCGGTGGTGGTCTCATTCGCCCTGGCCCAGCAAGTGGCCATCGGCGAGATGACGGCATTCGAGGCGTTGTGCATGGCCGCCAGTCTCGGCGGCGACACGGATACCATCGCGGCGATTCTCGGCGCCATGCTCGGGGCCTGCCTGGGTCTTGAGTGCTGGCCGCAGCCGATGATCGAAACGGTGAAAGTCGTTAATCAACTTGAGCTGGAACCGTTGGTGCAGGGGCTGTTGGCCTTGCGTTGACTGGCTGGCCTCTTCGCGAGCAGGCTCGCTCCCACAATTGGAATGCATTTGCTTGTGGGAGCGAGCCTGCTCGCGAAAGGGGCGGCGCATTTCTAAAGAATTCACACAGCAATGGATCGCACAGACAGGCCTCGGAAGGCCGGTTGTCTTGTCGTTTTGCATCATTGCCACAACCACAAAAAAGGCAAACAGGAGCATCTTCATGAGTTCATCAACCGCCGGGCAAAGCGTCGGGCAACTGGAAACCCGGGGCATCGAGCCGGTGCCGGAAGCCGAGTGCAACGGCCATCCGCTGCAACTGTTCTGGGTCTGGTTTGCGGCCAATATTTCCATCCTTGGCCTGCCGCTGGGAGCCACGCTGGTGGCGTTTCGCGGGCTGGCGATCTGGCAGGCGATCATCGTCGCCATCCTCGGTGCCGCCGGTTCGTTTGCCGTGGTCGGGATCATCTCGATTGCCGGGCGCCGTGGCCGCGCGCCGAGCCTGACGCTGTCCCGGGCAATTTTCGGCGTGCGCGGCAACATCGGCCCGACGCTGGTTTCGCTGATGTCGCGTCTGGGTTGGGAAACCGTCAACACCACCACTGCGGCGTTTGTCCTGCTGTCGCTGTGCTCGATCCTGTTCGGCTCGCCGGTCGAGGCGAAAAGTGCGCCGGTACTGACGCTGATCTTTATCGCCATCTTCGTCCTGCTGACCTTGTCAGTGTCCGGCCTCGGCCACGCGACTTTGCTGGTGATCCAGAAGTGGGCGACCTATGTGTTCGGTGCGCTGAACATTCTCGTCGGTGGCTTCCTCTGCGCGACGATCGACTGGAGTGCGGTGTTCAACGCCACGCCAGCACCGCTGAGCGCAATGATCATCGGCATCGGCACCATGGCCGCCGGCACTGGTATCGGTTGGGCCAACGCTGGTGCCGACATGTCGCGCTATCAGCATCGCAGCGTCAAGGCAGTGCGCCTGGTGGCGTCGGCGGCGTTCGGCGCAGGGATTCCGCTGGTGCTGCTGATCACCCTCGGCGGCTTGTTGTCGGTGGGCAACAATGACCTGGCGTCGGCGACTGACCCGATCGTGGCGATTCGCGACATGCTGCCGACCTGGATGGCCGTGCCGTACTTGATCACCGCGTTCGGCGGCCTGCTGCTGTCGAACAACCTGTCGGTATATTCCGCCGGCCTGACCACGCTGACCCTGGGCCTCAAGGTCAAACGCGTCTACGCGGTAGTGGTCGACATCGTCGCGATCTTCGCCGGCTCGATCTACTTCATGCTGATCGCCGACAGTTTCTACGGCCCGTTCATTACCTTCATTTCCCTGCTGGCAGTGCCGATCACCGCATGGGTGGGGATCTTCGTGGTCGATCTGATTCACCGTCACTACTACAGCCCCAAAGACCTGCTCGATGTCAGCCCGAGCAGCGCCTACTGGTATCGCGGCGGCATCGAGTGGCGCGCGTTTGGTGCCTGGGCGATCGCCATCGTCCTTGGTTTCAGCTTCACCACCATCGGCACCACGGCAGAAAACGTCTGGTTCAAGGGCTTTCTGTCCGACTCCTGGCTGGGCCACAACGGCCTCGGCTGGATCGTGACCTTCGTCGTCGCCGGTGGCATTTACCTGATACTTGGCGGTGCGAAAGATCGCCGCGCCGCGCAAACCGAGAATGCTCATGCCTAAGATGTTGCACACCGGCCAGGTCATCATCGACCTGGTCATGGCCGTGGATAAACTGCCGCAGATTGGCGGTGATGTGCTGGCGCAGTCGGCCGGTTTCGAAGCGGGCGGCGGTTTCAACGTGATGGCCGCTGCGGTGCGTAACGGTCTGCCGGTGGTTTACCTCGGTCGCCATGGCACGGGGCGTTTCGGTGACCTGGCGCGCCAAGCGATGCAGGCGGAAGGTATCTGCATCGGCATCCGCGAACCGGCCGAGCGCGATACCGGTCTGTGCGTGGCGCTGACCGATGCGTCGGCTGAACGCAGTTTCATTTCCTACATCGGCGCTGAAGGTGAGGTGACCGAAGACGATTTGAACAGTGTGGCTGCCGAGCCCGGCGATTACGTTTATCTCAGCGGTTACAGTCTGCTGCACGAGGGCAAGGCGCAGGCGTTGCTCGACTGGACGCTGGCGCTGCCGGCGTCGGTCAATGTGGTGTTCGACCCGGGACCGTTGGTGGAGTCACCTGACGCGCCGATGATGCAGGCGTTGCTGCCGCGCATCAATGTGTGGACCAGCAACAGTGTCGAGGCGCTGCGGTTTACCGGAGCCGATGAGATTGGTATAGCGATGGATCGCCTCGCGGAACTGCTGCCGGAAAGTGTGCTGATGGTGGTGCGCGACGGGCCGCAGGGTTGCTGGATTCAACAGCGCGGCGAGCGTCGACAAGTGCCGGGGTTTGCTGTCAATGCAGTGGACAGCAATGGCGCCGGTGATGCGCATGCCGGGGTGTTTGTGGCCGGATTGGCGCAGGGGCTGGATGCACTGGAAGCGGCGCGGCGGGCGAATGCTGCGGCGGCGCTGGCGGTGACGCGCTGGGGGCCGGCGACATCGCCGGGGGCGGGTGAGGTGGATGCGTTTATCCGCGAATCCTGCGGCGACTGATGCACCGCAATCGCTGGCAAGCCAGCTCCCACAGGGTCTTCGTGTGTAAGTGTAATAGTGCAACTACCCGAAAAATCTGTGGGAGCTGGCTTGCCAGCGATGAGGCCATCAGACTTAACCTGCCTTGCGCAACGCCTCAATCAACTCCTGCTTGCGCATCGAAGAGCGTCCCGGAATATTCTTCGCTCGGGCTTCCTTCATCAGGCTATCGACAGTCTGCGTATCCTTCGAAGTCTCGCTATCGCGTGAATGGCCCTTGCGGCTAGCCACCGCGCGGCGGGATGACTCTTTGCGCTCTTCCGACTTGGCACTTGCAGGCTTCTTGCGCCCTGAGCCGCCGGACTTTTCGCCACCGCCGGATTGCTTGTTCACCGTCGCCCAGGCACGCGCCTCAGCTTCATCTTTCGACACGCCCTTTTTCTCGTAGCTGTCTTCGATGTGCTCGGCTTTGCGCTTCTGTTCGCTGGTGTATTTGTCTTTGCTTCCACGAGGCATGGGATTTCTCCTTGCGTCAGGATGTGCCGCGTTACGCCGAAGGCTGCGAATCACTCGAGACGAATCACCCGTTCGAAGTCGAAGATCCGCAGCCCCAACCAGCGTCAGCTATCGAGTTTCTTCGCCGCTTCAACCCCGGCTGAACTGAGCTTGATCGGCAGGTTCAGCGAGTGCTCACCGGCTTCGCTGCAGGTCACATGACCATGGTGAATCAGCCCGCGATCCTGCAGGGCGGCGAGGGCGCTGGCCACGACTTTCTCGCCCCGGTAATTGTCCAGCACCTCCTTGCCCAAGCCGTTGGGATGCGCGTGCAGCAGGCGGGTGAGAACTTCTTTTTCCAGGTCTTTGTCGACGTTCATGGTTACCTCTTCATGGGAGTGAATAGGGCGCTCGCGTCGGCGAACTACTGACCGGCACCTTCGGAACCGGAGCCACCGGTGGTGGTTTTCGAGCCGACACCGGGGCCGGCATTGTCAGGCGGAGTGGCAGGAGAGTCAGGCGTGTTCATGCCACCCTGACGGCCCGGATCGCTGCCTTGTGTGCGCGGATCGGTGCCGGTGGCGGGTGGCTGATTGATCAGCGGCACGCCGGAACCATCGGTATTCATACCGGGAGCACTGTTGATGGCGGGCGCGCGTGGCGGGGTCGGATCGGTAGGGCCAGTGCCCGCTGCCGTGGACGAGGCGGCGAACACCGCAGGGCAGAGCAGGGCGCTGAAGACTAAAGCGGTCAACCTTGACGAGATCATAGGGCTTCTCCAGTGATTGGAATCCTTACACTGGGTTGGTCAGCCCTGATGACGGATTGGTGCCTGATGATCGACGAACGGTCTTCTCCGGGGTCGCGTGTCTGCTGTTCAGACGATGCCGATCTTTAGTGTTTCCATCGGTGCAAAACAGTTAACGGTCATAAGCATCCTTTCAGAACGTGCGCTATCAACTGTGGGAGCGAGCCTGCTCGCGAAGGCATTTTGTCAGTTGACTCGAGGCTGACTGGAAGGACGCGTTCGCGAGCAGGCTCGCTCCCACAGGGGCAACGGCGTTCGCCCGATCGGGCAGGTCAGTATGTTTGCCATGTGACGAGCGCCGCTGCGCGCCTTAGTATGGCGCTTTAATTTGCAGACAAGGCCCGTCCATGACGATCGAAATCCGCCCGGCGACCCCCAGCGATGCGCCGCAAATCCTCGCCTTCATCACCGAACTGGCAGATTTCGAAAAGGCCCGTCACGAAGTCATCGCCAGCGTCGCCGACATCGAACGCAGCCTGTTCGGCGAAGGCGCGACCGCCCATGGCCTGATTTGCCTGCGCGACGGCTTGCCGATCGGCTTCGCGGTGTTCTTCTTCAGTTATTCAACCTGGCTGGGCAGCAACTGCCTGTACCTCGAAGACCTTTACATCACCCCCGAACAACGCGGTGGCGGCGCCGGCAAAACCCTGCTGCGCCACCTGGCGAAAATCGCCTGCGCCAACGACTGCGGCCGCTTCGAATGGAGCGTGCTGGAATGGAACACCCCAGCCATCGAATTCTACAAATCTCTCGGCGCACAACCGCAGGAGGAATGGGTGCGGTATCGCATGGATGGCAAGGTGTTGCGAGAGTTTGCCGAGGGCTGAGCACAATGATGGCAATCTACTGCTGATTCAGTTGTCGCCACCGCTCTGGTCCGGCATTCTGTGCGCCATTTTTGCGCGCTCACGGACGACACCTGCAATGCATCTGGCAAAATTTCTCCGCGCCTGTGGAGCCCTCGCTGCGTCAATGAGTGACCAGCTATGAGCGGACTGCAGGCGTCTATGCGTCTGTATGGTCTGGTGAAAACTACCGGCTCTTCTGACGACCCGAATCGACAGGCTGTCGAAATTCTCTGCATGGCCCAGCGCACCGGCGGCCTGGCTATTCGGGCTTTCGTGTCGCGGCTCGACGCCGAGTTGATGACGCGCAGTGCCGACCTTGGCGACTACCGCGTGGTAGCGCTGAGAACCTTTGATCCCACAGCGATTATCGACGCCCATCAAGGCTGGCTGATGCTGCACATCTGTTGCGGCTTCGTCGCTCTCGCCGGCCATTCTCTGTTGAAAAACGGTGCGTTGATCCCGATGGGCTGGCACGTCTACTCCGAAGTGGGGCGCTGGACCTCCAGGCATCATCTGGACCTTGGCGTGGAAATGGTCGAGTTGCTGCAATCGACTTTCGAGCGCAATCACCTGCGCAACTACAACGCCTGGCTCAACGAACTTGATGATGCAACGCCTGCCGAGTTGAGTTGGCAAGCCAACGAAGCCTGGCGTGCCATACAAACCGCGACATCACCTGAAAGCCGTGAGCATTGTCATGCTCTGTTCGACCCGGTCGATAATCGCTGGCGCTTTGCCGCGACCGACATCGACATCTATCAGCCATCCCCGGCACCCCTTAAGCAAGGAGCTTTGAATTGAGTGGTAAACCCGCAGCTCGCGTCACCGACCCAACCGCCTGCCCACTGCCAGGTCACGGCACCAACCCGATTGTCTCCGGCTCGCCGGACGTATTCTTCGACGGCCTCGCTGCTGCACGCATGACCGATAAATCAGCGTGTGGCAGCCCTATCACCGGAGCGGTCTCCGGCACTGTTTTCATTAACGGCCTGAACGCCGCGATGCTCGATAGCACTGGTGGGCATGGCAATGTCGTGATCGGTGGCTCGGGCACGGTGATCATCGGCCAAAGTGGGGGAGGGGCCGCATTTAGTGGGCTGTTGCCGATGCCGGTGCATTTCACTGACAGGTTGCAAGTAGTCAATCAGGACACCGGAGAGCCGGTCTCTTATCACCCTTACATCATTCAGCGGGGTGACGGCAGTGAAGAGTCTGGCGTGACGGATGCGGCGGGATTTACCCATACCGTCAGTTCTCACCTGGCTGAGACGATTAAATTATTTGTGGAGTAATTAGAGATGGCAAATGGAAGTGCTACAGCAGAGGCTCCACCACCGCCAATGGCGACAAGGGATCCCGTGAGTCATACACTTACTTGCAAGACAGATCAATCGGTCAAGCAAGTAACAGTAAGCATCCGCGATGCAATGGTTTTTCTTGTTGGTGGAGCTGGCGATCAGGAACGGTATTACGTTGATGGTCCCAATCACAATGTCGACTATGTGCGAGATATGGTCGACGCGGACATCGAAGCGCTGGAAATACAGAAATCTTGTACGACGTTGCCTCTTGGTTATAACTCATTTATGAGTGAGGAGGATTTGGAGCGTAACGTTATTCGAAAAATTCCAAGTTGCAATACTGCGATTTATATCATTGGCCACAGTTTGGGTGGCTGGAACGGTGCTCATTTGTCTGCCGTTTTAACCGAGCGCGGTTTCAAAATAAAAATCTTGGTGACCCTGGATCCCGTAGGACACGGCAAAATCGTATATGGTATTTCGAAAATATATCGTCAGGTTCCCAAGCCTAAAGCGCAGTATTGGGTAAATATCAGGGCAGCTGCGGTCGATTGGAACCTGTCAGATCTGGTTGCAGACTTCGGTGAGCAATGGGAGATCTCCGAAGGACCGAACGTCATGGGGCGGCTCGATATCAATCACGCAGATGCCAACTCTATGTATGCTCACGCCTTGCCCGGTGGAAAGTCAGCGCGACAGATTGTAGCGGAGTCAATATTCAAGTGGATTAAGGGGTAACAACCTGTGAAGGTTTTAATCTTGACAATATGTATGTCGGTGCTCTCGGCTTGTTCTTTGAATCATGGTCGGCCCATTGCTGACCTCAAATACGAAAAGACAGAGCGGCTTCGTACTACCGGAATTTATCAAGTTTATTTCAAGTCCGACGTGGAACTTCTCGGCCTGTTCAAGTCGTCTATAGGGCGTGGGCTGGTCTGCTCGTTGACAAATGACCTTGATTTTTCTCAGGCACATCGAATTAAACAGTCCGGCTTCGGGTTTATCGAGAGGGTTTCGCCGGACTCGTTAATTTACAGGGCAGATGTCATTTTTGACGAGTCGGTAGACGATGAGGGGGGAGAAAGACGCCTGAAAGGGGAAACACTGGATCCCTTTTTAAAAGCCAGAGATTCCTTTTCCTGTGTGTATAGAGTCCACTCCACTACATACAAGACGTATTTTTCCAGGATTATGCGGGTACCTAGCGCGGATTTGCTGACAACTGGACCTGCAAAATAAAAACTATCCCGTCCGGCCTTGCCTCTTTCGAGGGCCGGTCTCCCTGAGTATTTCCCGACCGCAGCGGCATGGCGAACCTTGCATTTTTGCCCGTGCAAGCCTGACTCGGTCCTTCCCGGCATTCGATCGCCATCGTTGCAGCCCAAGGGCGGCGTTTCGAGTGAGGTGATACCGTTACTGTTGATTCTTCCCATAATGTGGGATTGATATTTATATATTGAGATTTCCCGTCTCTCGGGTTTATAGTCCATCGCACTCACTGCCAAAAACAAAACAGGTGAAGCGATGCAGGCGCAATTGATCGCGCTCGATTGGGGGACGACCTCATTACGTGCTTACAAACTCGCGGCCGACGGTGTGGTGCTGGAGCAGCGTGCGCTGTCGTCCGGGATCATGCAGTTGCCCAAGACCCCGCGAATCATCCACGGCCGTGAATGCGCCGATGGTTTTGAACTGGCCTTCGACGAGGCCTGTGGTGACTGGCTCGATGCGCAGCCGGATCTGCCGGTGATCGCTTGCGGCATGGTCGGCAGTGCGCAGGGCTGGCGCGAAGCGCCTTACTGCGAAACGCCAGCCGACGTCGCCCATCTCGGAAATTCCCTACAAACCGTTGTCAGTCTGCGCGGTACGCCGGTGCATATCGTCCCGGGCGTGATCCAGCGTTCGCGTCTGCCGAATGTAATGCGCGGCGAAGAAACCCAAGTCCTCGGCGTGCTGCAAAGTCTGCCGGTCGAGGCGGGTGATGATCTGCTGATCGGCCTGCACGGCAGCCACTCGAAGTGGGTGGAGGTGGTCGATGGCCGCATCACCCATTTCGACACGTTCATGACCGGCGAAGTGTTTGCCGTGCTCAGCGAGCACAGCATTCTCGGCCGTACCCAACAACCGAGCGCGACCTTCGATGCGCAGGCGTTCGATCGCGGCGTGCAAATCGCGCTGTCGACAGATGCCGAGCTCGGTGTGCTGTCGACCTTGTTCAGCGCCCGTACCCTCGGCCTGACCGGTGAACTGAGCCCGAGCGCTCAGGCGGATTATCTGTCCGGTCTGATGATCGGCCATGAGCTGGCCGCGCTCGCCAATGTGCAGCGGCGCCGGCGCAATCAAGCGAATCTTCCAGCGATCGTGCTCATCGGCAATGCGCTTCTGTGCGCACGCTATCAACGCGCCCTCGACGCCTGCGGCTTTGCTCGGGTGACGCTGGCCGAGCAGGCGACCGAGCGTGGCCTGTGGCAACTGGCGCGCGCCGCCGGACTGATCGATTCCTCATCCCGTTAACCCTGACTGGAGGCCTGACATGCTCAAGCAAGCACTGGCACAAAACGGTCTGATCGCGATTCTGCGTGGCCTGCAACCGCAGGAAGCGGCGGCTGTCGGAGAAGTCCTTTATTCCGCCGGATTTCGCGTCATCGAAGTACCGCTCAATTCCCCATCGCCGTACGAAAGTATCCGCATCCTGCGTGATGCGCTGCCCGCCGATTGCCTGATCGGTGCTGGCACGGTGCTCAGCCCCGAGCAGGTCGAGCAGGTCAAAGCTGCTGGCGGACAAGTGATCGTCATGCCGCACAGCGATGCCAAAGTATTGCGCGCGGCGAAAGCGGCGGGGCTGTTCCTGTCGCCGGGTGTGGCCACGCCGACCGAAGCCTTCGCCGCACTGGCTGAGGGCGCGGACATTCTCAAGCTGTTTCCGGCCGAGCAAATGAACCCGGCGGTCGTCAAGGCCTGGCTGGCGGTGTTGCCAGCCGGCACGGTGCTGGCGCCGGTCGGCGGGATCACACCGGACAACATGCAGGCCTTTATCGATGCCGGTGTGAAAGGTTTCGGCCTCGGTTCCGGTCTGTTCAAACCGGGCATGACGCCCGAGCAGGTGGCGGTCAATGCCAAGGCCTACGTGACTGCCTGGAAAGCCCTGCGTTAAGAATTTTTGGGCGCTGTGTGCGCTGCATCTAATAAAAGCTGCATTTACAAAAGAGAGCAGAGATGAAAATCACCAAACTCACGACCTTCATCGTTCCGCCGCGCTGGTGCTTCCTCAAGGTCGAAACCGACGAGGGCGTGACCGGTTGGGGCGAGCCTGTGGTCGAAGGGCGCGCGCATACCGTAGCTGCTGCGGTGGAAGAATTGTCCGACTACCTGATCGGCAAAGACCCACGCAATATCGAAGACATCTGGACCGTGCTCTATCGCGGTGGCTTCTACCGTGGCGGCGCGATTCACATGAGCGCGCTGGCCGGTATCGACCAAGCGCTGTGGGACATCAAGGGCAAGGCCCTCGGCGTGTCGGTCAGCGATCTGCTCGGTGGCCAGGTGCGCGACAAGATTCGTGTCTATTCGTGGATCGGCGGCGACCGTCCGGCGGACACCGCGCGTGCGGCGAAAGAAGCAGTGAGCCGTGGTTTCACTGCGGTAAAAATGAACGGCACCGAAGAACTGCAGTTCCTCGACACCTTCGAGAAAGTCGACCTCGCGCTGGCCAACGTTGCCGCCGTGCGTGATGCGGTGGGGCCGAACGTCGGTATCGGCGTCGACTTCCACGGCCGCGTGCACAAGCCGATGGCCAAGGTGCTGATGAAAGAGCTCGACCCGTACAAACTGATGTTCATCGAAGAACCGGTGCTCAGCGAAAACTACGAAGCATTGAAAGAACTGGCGCCGCTGACCAGCACGCCGATTGCCCTCGGCGAGCGGCTGTTCTCGCGCTGGGACTTTAAACGGGTGTTGAGCGAAGGCTACGTCGACATTATCCAGCCGGATGCCTCTCACGCTGGCGGCATCACTGAAACCCGCAAGATCGCCAACATGGCCGAAGCCTACGACGTCGCGCTGGCGCTCCATTGCCCGCTGGGACCGATCGCCCTGGCTGCCTGTTTGCAACTCGACGCGGCTTGTTACAACGCGTTTATCCAAGAGCAGAGCCTGGGCATCCATTACAACGAGAGCAACGACTTGCTCGACTATGTGAAGGATCCGCGCGTGTTCGACTACGACCAAGGCTTCGTGAAGATTCCGAACGGCCCGGGGCTGGGCATCGAGATCAACGAGGAGTACGTGATCGAGCGTGCCGCCGTCGGCCATCGCTGGCGCAACCCGATCTGGCGCCATGCCGATGGCAGCTTTGCCGAGTGGTGATCTCCTGATTCAGCACTGATCCCTGTGGGAGCGAGCCTGCTCGCGAATGCAATGTCACATCCGCCATCCATGTGACTGACCCGACGCTTTCGCGAGCAGGCTCGCTCCCACAGTTTGATCTCCAGGGAGAGGAGATCTGCGTCATGACCTCAACAAACATAAAAAGAGGCATCTCTCATGCAAACGCATACCCTCTCCGGGCAGGCGTCTTTAGTCACGCCTAGCCGCAAGCGATTTTTCATCATGGTGTTGCTGTTCATCACCGTGGTCATCAACTACCTCGACCGCAGCAACCTGTCGATTGCCGCGCCGGCGCTGACCAGTGAGCTGGGCATCGATCCGGTTCACGTCGGTCTGATCTTCTCCGCCTTCGGCTGGACTTACGCTGCCATGCAGATCCCCGGCGGCTGGCTGGTCGATCGCGTGCCGCCGCGCATCCTTTACAGTGTCGCGCTGCTGCTGTGGTCGCTGGCCACGGTGATGCTCGGTTTCGTCAGCAGCTTCATCGCCCTGTTCGTGCTGCGCATGGCCGTCGGTGCGCTGGAGGCGCCGGCCTATCCGATCAACAGCCGCGTGGTCACCACCTGGTTCCCTGAGCGCGAGCGCGCCACGGCGATCGGTTTCTACACTTCCGGACAGTTTGTCGGTCTGGCTTTCCTGACCCCGGTGCTGGCGTGGCTGCAACATGAATTCGGCTGGCACATGGTGTTCGTCGCCACCGGCGCGGTGGGCATTCTCTGGGCGCTGATCTGGTACGCGGTGTATCGCGAGCCGCGCGATTTCAAAGGCACTAACCAGGCGGAAATCGACCTGATCCGCGAAGGCGGCGGGCTGGTCGATATTCAGGCCGAAGCGGCCAAGGTCAAAGCCAAATTCAGCTGGACCGATCTGGGCATCGTCCTCAGCAAACGCAAGTTGTGGCGTATCTACCTCGGCCAGTTCTGTCTGAACTCGACGCTGTGGTTCTTCCTCACCTGGTTCCCGACCTATCTGGTGAAATACCGCGGCATGGACTTCATCAAGTCCGGCCTGCTTGCATCGCTGCCATTTCTTGCCGCTTTCGTCGGTGTGTTGTGCTCGGGATTCTTTTCCGACTTCCTGATCCGGCGCGGCTACACCGTGGGCTTCGCACGCAAGTTGCCGATCATTGGCGGGCTGCTGATTTCGACCTCGATCATCGGCGCCAATTTTGTCGAGTCGACGCCGCTGGTGATTGCCTTCCTCGCCCTGGCATTTTTCGGCAACGGGCTGGCGTCGATCACCTGGTCGCTGGTGTCGACGCTGGCGCCGGCGCGTTTGCTCGGTCTGACCGGTGGCGTGTTCAACTTCATCGGCAACCTGTCGGCGATTGCTACGCCGATTGTGATCGGCTTCCTTGCCAGTGGCGATTCGTTCGCTCCGGCGATCACCTACATCGCCGTGCTCGCGCTGGTCGGTGCCTTGTCCTACGTGCTGCTGGTGGGCAAGGTCGAGCGTATCGAGTTGTAGTGCTCAGCGTCGGGCGACCATAATGCCGCCCGTTCCTTCGCTCAACGGTAAAAAGGCTGGATATGCAGGAAGACGCCCCGGAAAAAACCAAGGACGCCGCGCCCACCGGCACCCAGACGCTGCTGCGCGGCCTCGGTGTGGTGCAGGCGGTGGCCAGTGGCGCGCGTGATCTCAAGGAGATTGCCCGGCTGATCGGTACCACGCGCAGCACTACCCATCGTCTGGCCAGCTGTCTGGTCGACGAGCGTTATCTGCGCGTGGTGCCGCAAATCGGTTATCTGCTCGGGCCGAAACTGATCGAACTGGGCTTCCAGGCCCGCGAAGAGTTGCCACTGGTGACCCTGGCCGGGCCGTATCTGGACGAGCTCTCGGCGCTGACCGGCGACACGGTGCATTTGGGGATCAGGGAAGGCGACGAAGTGCTGTACCTGCTGAAGAATCCAGGGCGCAACGGCCCGGAAATGCGCTCACGGGTTGGCCATCGCATGCCGCTGGTACGCACCGGGATCGGCAAGGCCTTGATGCTCGATGATTCGCCGCAGGATTGGCGGCGGCTGTACGACATCAGCCTGCCGGCGGGTGGCAAAAGTCAGTTCTGGCCGCAGCATCCGCAGCAATCGTGGGAGCAGCTGGAGCAGCGCATGGGCGAATACGTTGCCGGTGGCTACGCGTTCGATCTGGAAGACAACGAACCGTCGATCCGCTGTGTGGCGGCGCCAATTCGTGATGCGAGCAAGGGCATCGTCGCGGCGATCAGTATCGCCAGCACCGTGCCGTACATGCCGCTGGAAAAAATGGCCGAGTTGATCCCCCTGCTCAAAGGGGTCACAACCCGGCTGTCGGCGGAGCTTGGTTTGAAGGTATAGCCCTAAGGTTTAGGCCTTCAGCGTCGCCATGTCGATGACGAAGCGGTACTTGACGTCACCGGCAATCATCCGCGCGTAGGCTTCGTTGATCTGGCGGATGTCGAGCATTTCGATGTCGCAGGTGATGTTGTGTTCGGCGCAGAAATCCAGCACTTCCTGGGTTTCGGCGATACCGCCGATCAGGGAGCCGGCCAGTACGCGACGGCTCATCACCAGTTTGCCGGCGTGCACGGGCGGGTTCACTGGCTCGATCAGGCCGACCAGAATGTGCACGCCGTCGAAACGCAGGGTGTCGAGGTACGGGTTCAAATCGTGTTGCACCGGAATGGTATCGAGCAGGAAGTCGAAGTAGCCGGCCGCGGCCTTCATCTGCTCGGCATCGGTGGAGACGATGACGTGATCGGCGCCCTGACGGCGACCTTCTTCAGCCTTGCTCGCCGAACGGGTGAACAGCGTGACTTCCGCGCCCATGGCCTTGGCGAACTTGATGCCCATGTGGCCGAGGCCACCCATGCCAAGAATGCCGACCTTGTCACCGGCCTTGACGCCGTAGTGCTTGAGCGGCGAGTAAGTGGTGATGCCGGCGCAGAGAATCGGTGCGGCGCTGGCCAGTGCGAGTTTCTCGGGGATGCGCACAACGAAGTGTTCGCTGACCACGATGCTGTCGGAGTAACCGCCCATGGTGTTGCTGCCATCAACCCGATCCGGGGTGGCGTAGGTCATGGTCGGGCCTTCGAGGCAATATTGCTCGAGGTTCGCCTGACAGGCTTCGCAGCTGCGGCAGGAGTCGACCATGCAGCCTACGCCAACCAGATCGCCTACCTTGTGACGGGTGACATTCGCACCGACTGCGGTGACTTTTCCGACGATCTCATGGCCAGGCATCAGCGGATAAACGGCGATGCCCCATTCGTTGCGTGCCTGATGGATGTCGGAATGGCAGACGCCGCAGTAGAGAATTTCGATCGCCACGTCGTCGGCGCGCGGGCTGCGGCGTTCGAATTTCATCGGGGCGAGGGGCGTGGTGGCCGATTGGGCGGCATAGCCGATGGCGGTGTACATGGGTGACCTCGCAAAAACAGTGACAAGTGAGGCGGTGAATTCTGGCCGTCAGACGCGGGTGCGGCCATGACGATTTCTCCGGGTCTCATGCCTAATCCTCCGGCATGCGGGTTTCGGCGATCGCATTGGTCAGCGGATCTGCGATGATGTTTTCATCCACTTTTCCGTGAATTTTACGAAGACCTATTCGATGCAGTTGACCCGTCATCTTGATGCCAATGCCCGGCTGGTTTCGCTGATCGAACCGCTGGCGCTGCGCGATGGCTACAGCCAGACCGGCCTGCCCGGTGTGCAGATCCTGCGCGCCAGTTGCGACGTCGCCCGTGGCCCGCACATTTACGAGCCGAGCCTGATGATCATCGCCCAGGGCAGCAAACTGGCGTTCCTCGGCCCACGAACCATGGAATACGGCGCCGGGCATTACCTGATCCAGGCGCTGCCGGTGCCGTTCGAATGTGAAACCTTTGCCTTGCCCGATGCGCCATTGCTCGGTGTGTCGGTGGCGATTGATCGCGTCCTGCTCGGCGAATTGGTGCTGGCCATGGGGCTGGCGCCGGGTCGGCATATTCCGGCGCAGACGCCGGAGTCGATGACCTCGGTGGTGCTCGACGATGGCATGCGCGGTTGTGTCGAGCGGCTGCTCAGCTGTCTGCACGATCCGCTGGAATGCCAGATTCTCGGCCCGGCGCGGGTCCGCGAGTTGTTGTTCGTTGCGTTGCGCGGGCCGCAGGCGGATGTATTGCGTGCGTTGGTCGAGCAACAAGGGCAATTCGCCCGGGTGGCGGCGTCGATCAGCCATCTGCATGCGCATTACACCGAGCCGCTCAATGTCGAGACACTGGCCGGTTGCGCGAACATGAGCGTGTCGACGTTTCATGAGCATTTCAAGCGCAGCACACTGTTGTCGCCGGTGCAGTATCTCAAGCGTTTGCGCTTGTTGAAGGCGCAGACGCTGCTGGTGGCGGAGGGGCTGGGTGTCGCGCAGGTGGCGCATCGGGTGGGGTATCAGAGCACGTCGCAGTTCAGCCGCGAGTACAAGCGTTACTTCGAACGCAGTCCGGGGGATGAGCGCGCTGCCTGATCCGCCGATATTCCCTGTGGGAGCGAGCCTGCTCGCGAAGGCGCTGGATCAGTCGACATCATCTTTATATGACACACCGCTTTCGCGAGCAGGCTCGCTCCCACAGTTGTTTTGTGGTGTCAGGGGTATTTTGGGCAACAAAAAGGCCCCCATTGCGGGAGCCTTGTTGTTCAGCGTTTCGACTTACATGTTCGGGTAAGTCGGGCCGCCGGCACCTTCCGGCGCGACCCAGGTGATGTTCTGCGCAGGGTCCTTGATGTCACAGGTCTTGCAGTGCACGCAGTTCTGGGCGTTGATCTGGAAGCGCTTCTCGCCGTCTTCCTTGGTGATCACTTCGTATACGCCGGCCGGGCAGTAACGCTGCGCCGGTTCGTCGTACAACGGCAGGTTTTTGCTGATCGGGATGCTCGGATCAGTCAGCTTCAAGTGGCATGGCTGCTCTTCTTCGTGGTTGGTACCGGAGATGAACACCGAGCTGAGTTTGTCGAAACTCAGTTTGCCGTCGGGTTTCGGATAGTCGATCTTCTTGCAGTCGGCCGCGAGCTTGAGGCAGGCGTAATCCGGCTTGGTGTCGCGCAGGGTGAACGGCAGTTTGCCGCCGAAGATGTTCTGGTCCAGCCAGTTGAAACCACCGCCGATGATCGCGCCGTACTTGTGGATCGCCGGGCCGAAGTTACGGCTGGCGAACAGTTCTTCATGCAGCCAGCTGTTCTTGAATGCGTCGACGTAAGTGGTCAGTTCGACGGTGCAATCCTGCTCGGCGAACAACGCATCGGCCACCGATTCCGCCGCGAGCATGCCGGACTTCATCGCGGTGTGGCTGCCTTTGATCTTGGCGAAGTTCAGGGTGCCGAGGTCGCAACCGATCAGCGCGCCGCCCTTGAAGACCATTTTCGGCAGCGAGTTCAGGCCGCCCTTGGCGATGGCGCGGGCGCCGTAGCTGACGCGCTTGCCGCCTTCCAGATATTGCTTGAGCACCGGGTGATGCTTGAGGCGCTGGAACTCATCGAACGGCGACAGGTAAGTGTTGCTGTAGGACAGGTCGACGATCAGACCGACCACCACCTGATTGTTTTCCAGGTGATAGAGGAACGAGCCGCCGGTGTTCTCGGTGCCCATGATGTCCAGCGGCCAACCGGCGGTGTGCACCACGAGGCCCGGCTGATGCTTGGCCGGGTCGATTTCCCAGATCTCTTTCAGACCAATGCCGTAATGCTGCACGTCGGCATCGCTGTCGAGGTTGTAGCGCTTGATCAGTTGCTTGCCGATGTGGCCACGGCAGCCTTCGGCGAACAGCGTGTATTTGCCACGCAGTTCCATGCCAGGGGTGTACAGGCCTTCTTTCGGGTTGCCTTCACGGTCGACGCCCAGATCACCGGTGATGATCCCGCGCACTACGCCGTTTTCATCGATCAGCGCTTCCTGAGCGGCGAAGCCCGGGTAGATTTCCACACCCAGATTCTCGGCCTGCTGAGCCAGCCAGCGGCACAGGTTGCCCAGGGAGATAATGTAGTTGCCTTCGTTGTGCATGGTCTTGGGCACAAAGAAGTCGGGAATCTTCTGCGCGCTGTCGGCGTTTTTCAGTACGAAAATGTCATCGCGCGTGACTGGCGTGTTCAGCGGTGCGCCGAGTTCTTTCCAGTCCGGGAACAGTTCGTTCAGGGCGCGGGGTTCGAACACCGCACCGGAGAGGATGTGTGCGCCGACTTCGGAGCCTTTTTCGACCACGCAGACGCTGATTTCCTTACCGGCGTCAGCGGCCTTCTGCTTCAAGCGGCAGGCGGCGGACAGACCAGCGGGGCCGGCACCGACGATGACGACGTCGAATTCCATGTATTCGCGTTCCACAGGCTATCTCCTACTCAAGGCTCAACAGTTTTTTTTCTAATATGGAGGTTTGATCTCGCATCCGTATTGCCTTTACGTTAACGTCAAAGGGAATATTGGCGAATCCACCTTTCTCTCTAGGCGGCGCATTATATCTACACCACTCCTAGCGTCCAATACAAACGTTTGTTTGAATCGCCTCCAGCCCTGATAAATCAAAGAAGCGCGGCTTATGACAGGGCATTTTGGCGTATTGACCAGAATGGGCGTTCCGGTCAAGATACGGGCGGTTTTGCGCTCGCCGTAGGCAGACTGGCGGTTTCAAGAGCACCTCTAAAGACAGGGCACAGGCAGTAGACGGTGATGCGCAGCGCAAGTCCGGCGCGCAGTTTACACAGCGTGAGAATGAATGACCCGACAGTCACCCCTGACGAACGGTCACCGCTCTTCGCGAAGTGAATCACCTCACATTCAAGCCGGCGTTTTTAGAGGTGCCCTTGTCGCCCGATGAGCATCATCCGCCAGGTTCGCCTAGGCGACTTTCTTTTCACCGGAGAGTAACGAGGAATCCATGAAGGTTCTTGTAGCTGTCAAACGCGTTGTGGATTACAACGTCAAGGTCCGCGTCAAGGCGGACAATTCCGGCGTCGACCTCGCCAACGTCAAGATGTCGATGAACCCGTTCTGCGAAATCGCCGTGGAAGAAGCCGTACGCCTGAAAGAGAAGGGCGTTGCGACTGAAATCGTCGTCGTCTCGATCGGCCCGACCACCGCTCAGGAGCAGCTGCGTACCGCACTGGCTCTGGGTGCCGACCGCGCCATCCTCGTCGAATCCGCTGAAGACCTGACCTCGCTGGCCGTGGCCAAGCTGCTCAAGGCCGTTGTCGACAAGGAACAGCCTCAGCTGGTGATCCTTGGCAAACAGGCGATCGACAGCGACAACAACCAGACCGGCCAGATGCTCGCGGCACTGAGCGGCTACGGTCAGGGCACCTTCGCTTCGAAAGTCGAAGTCTCCGGCGACAGCGTTGCCGTGACTCGCGAAATCGACGGCGGCGCGCAGACCGTTTCGCTGAAACTGCCGGCCATCGTCACCACCGACCTGCGTTTGAACGAGCCGCGCTATGCGTCCCTGCCAAACATCATGAAAGCCAAGAAGAAGCCTCTCGAAGTGCTGACTCCGGACGCTTTGGGCGTTTCCACCGCCTCCACCAACAAGACCCTGAAAGTCGAAGCGCCGGCTGCACGCAGCGCGGGCATCAAGGTCAAGTCGGTGGCTGAACTGGTTGAAAAACTCAAGAACGAAGCGAAGGTAATCTAAATGACTATCTTGGTTATTGCTGAACACGACAACAAAGTGCTGGCCCCGGCCACACTGAACACCGTGGCTGCTGCGGCAAAAATCGGCGGCGACATCCACGTTCTGGTAGCAGGTCAGGGCGCAGGCCCGGTGGCCGAAGCCGCAGCGAAAATCGCTGGCGTGAGCAAAGTCCTGAATGCTGACAACGCCGCTTACGCGCATCAGCTGCCGGAAAACGTTGCTCCGCTGGTTGCAGAGTTGGGCAAGAATTACAGCCACATTCTGGCTGCCGCCACTTCCAACGGCAAAAACATCCTGCCGCGCGTTGCTGCTGCGCTGGACGTTGACCAGATCTCCGAGATCATCTCGGTAGAAAGCGCTGACACTTTCAAGCGTCCGATCTACGCCGGTAACGCCATCGCCACCGTGCAATCAACCGCCGCGATCAAAGTGATCACCGTGCGTGCCACCGGTTTCGATCCGGTTGCTGCTGAAGGTGGTTCGGCTGCCGTTGAAGCTGTTGGCGCTGCGCACGACGCCGGTACCTCGAGCTTCGTCAGCGAAGAGCTGGCCAAGTCCGATCGTCCTGAGCTGACCGCTGCCAAGATCGTCGTCTCTGGCGGCCGCGGCATGCAGAACGGTGACAACTTCAAACACCTGTACGCGCTGGCCGACAAGCTTGGCGCTGCTGTTGGCGCTTCGCGCGCTGCGGTCGACGCAGGTTTCGTACCGAACGACATGCAGGTCGGTCAGACCGGCAAGATCGTTGCGCCACAGCTGTACATCGCCGTCGGTATCTCCGGCGCGATCCAGCACTTGGCCGGTATGAAAGACTCCAAAGTGATCGTTGCGATCAACAAGGACGAAGAAGCGCCGATCTTCCAGGTGGCCGATTACGGCCTCGTGGCGGATCTGTTCGAAGCAGTACCTGAGCTGGAGAAGCTGGTCTAATCCTGCGGCTTCACTTATAAAGAGCCCGGCCTGTTGGTCGGGCTTTTTTTTTGTCTCGAATTTCAAGCGGGAGCGTTTAGCCATGGATCTGCGCTGCGGATGGTTGTTGGGATGGGTGCTGTTGCCAGGTCTGGCCACGGCCGCTGGCAAGTGCGAGCGCCTGGTTGTCACCGGCAGCCCGGATGCGCCGCCCTATCTGTGGCAGGACCCGCAAAACCCCAAGCGCCTGATCGGCGCCAGTGCCGATCTGTTGCAGCAAGTGGCCAAGGATCTGGGCATCAAAGTTGACCTGCTCTACGCCGGCAAACGCTCGCAGGCCCTCGATGAAGTGCGCAGCGGGCGCATGGACATGCTGGCCGACGCGCCGTTGACCGTGAATGAGCTGGAAAACCTCGACTACATCCATCCGCCACTGCTGGAAAACGACTATCTGGTGTGGACGCGCAAAGGCTCGACGCTGACCTATGCCGAGGCCAGCGACCTGAAAGGCCACGCCGGCGCTGTGTCGGAAAAGTCTCGGATGACCCAGGCATTCGGCACCTTCGCCGAACAGAATCTGACCCTGACGCGGACAGCCAATCTTACCCAGGCCCTGCAGAAACTTCTTTTGGGCGAGGTGGAATATGTTCTTGCCGGACGTTACTCAGGCCTGGCCGCCGCGCAGACATTGGGCATGACCAGCGATCTGTTGGCGTTCGAACAACCCATCGACCGGCCGGGTCTGTTCCTCGCGGTTTCGCATAACTCGGCTTGCAACGATCCGTGGTTGCGCGGACAGCTCGCCAAAAAGATGACAGAATTGCCCGCGTCCGGACTGACGGAAGCCGCGCTGCAAAGCAACATCGAGCGCTGGAAGGCGCAACAGCAACAGTCGCCACAACCTGTCAGTGCCCCAAAACAGTAGGGATTCTTAGTGAGTATTCGACCTCTTTTCGCGGCTGTGGCCGTTCTGGCCCTGGCCGGGTGCGCATCCGATCCGGCACCCAGTGAACAAATGCGTTTGACCGAACAAGCCATCGTGCAGGCCAAGGCAGTCGGCGCTACCGCCGACGAAGTGCCGGAAATGCAACTGGCCGAAACCAAATACAACCGCGCCAAAGGCAGCATGGCCGACGAGTCCTATCGCAACGCGCGCATGCGTGCCGAGCAGGCGGAACTGGATGCACGTCTGGCCGAGGCCAAGGTGCTGACGAAAAAAAGTGAAGAACAGCTGAATGTGCTCAATACCCGCATTGTCCGCCTGCGCAAGCAGCTGCAACTGGGGGAAGCACAATGAGCCTCAAGTCCAATGCTCTCGGCATTCTGCTCCTCGCCGGTTGCGCCAGCCTGTACGGCTGCGCCGGCCAGCACAGCGAGGCGGCGCTGCAACAGGCCGGCGCTGATTTCCAGAAGGTCAAGGAAGATTCCAACGTCCTGCGCATTGCGCCGAAAGACGTGATCCGCGCCGGCGAATCCCTGGCCCGTGCCGATCGGCTGTCGACCTATTGGGGCAGCGGTGCCGACGTGGTGCATTACGCCTACTTGAGCCAGCGCTACAGCGAAATCGCCCGCGAGCACACCAACCAGGCGCTCAACGAGGAACGCGCAGCCAAGCTCGAGCTTGAGCGTCAGCGTCTGCAACTGGCTCTGCGCGAGTCGAAGCTGCTCAGTGTGCAGCAGCAGGGCAAGTGGCTGGAGGAACAGATCGAGGCGCTGGCCACCACACAGACCGACCGGGGGCTGGTCATGACCCTCGGCGACGTGTTGTTCGACACCGGCCAGGCGGAACTGAAAAACTCGGCCAACCGTGTCGTGCTGAAGATCGTCCAGTTCCTGCAACTCAACCCCAAGCGCGTGGTGCGCATCGAGGGCTACACCGACAGCACCGGTGGCAAACAGGAAAACCTCAAACTGTCCCGCGATCGTGCGCAGTCGGTAGCTGACGTGCTGGTCGATCTGGGCATCGATGAAAAACGCATTCAGGTCGAAGGTTATGGCGACCAGTTCCCGGTTGACGCCAACGCCTCCGAGCGCGGCAGGGCGCAGAACCGCCGGGTGGAAATCGTGTTCTCCGACGAAAAAGGCCAGCTCGGCGCCGCCCGCTGAGGGCTGCGTCTCTGGAAAGCCCGGACTGTCATGCAGTGCCGGGCTTTTTTATGTCTGTCGATTGCTGCGCAAAACCGTACAGATGGGGCAGACACCCCACTGTACGGTCGAGTAATCTGGCAACTGTCCCAGTACACTTCTAAACTGTTCCGGTATTGTTTCAGACAAGAATAAAACGCCCGTGAAATCGAGTGCTGCGTCATGACCAATCTCTTGCTCTACCAACGTATTGCTCAGCAACTGGCCGAAGACATCCGCCGTGGTGTCTATCAACCGGGGGAGCGCGTGCCTTCGGTGCGCAAGATGAGTTCGCAGCTCAACGTCAGCCATGCGACGGTGTTGCAGGCTTACGCCAACCTTGAAGATCAGGGCCTGATCCGCGCTCGGCCGCAGTCGGGTTACTACGTGCACCAGACCCCAGCGCTGACCGCGCCGACGCCGGATATTGCCCGGGTCGAACGGCCGGGGCTGGTGACGCGCAGCAGCATCATTCAGCAGGTATTGGTCGAATCCCGCCGCGAAGGCGTGTTTCCGCTGGGCGCTGCGGTGCCGAGCGTCGATTATCTGCCGGTGCGCGCGCTGCATCAGCAACTGGCCAAGGTCACCCGGTTTCACAGTCCACGGGCGTTCAGCTACATGTTCAGCCCCGGCTTCGAACCGCTGCGTCGGCAAGTCGCGATCCGCATGCGTGACGCCGGCGTGGTGGTCGATCCGTCGGAAGTGGTGATTACCCACGGCTGTGTCGACGCCTTGCAGATGTCATTGCGTGTGCTGACCCGGCCGGGGGATCTGATCGCTGCCGAATCACCGACCTATTACGGCCTGCTGCAACTGGCCGATCTGCTTGGCCTGAAGGTCATCGAAATCCCCAGCGACCCCGCCACCGGCATGAGCCTGGAAGCCTTGCAACTGGCCGCCAACCAGTGGTCGATCAAGGCGCTGGTGCTGACCACGCGCCTGAGCAATCCCCTCGGCGGAACCATGCCGGAAGAGCGGCAGAAACAGTTGCTGCGGCTGGCCTCGGATTTCGACATTCAGATTGTCGAAGACGATATCTACGGCGAACTGATGTTCGAGCAGGGCCGTACCAAGGCGCTGAAGGCTTACGACAGGCTGGATCGGGTGATCTACTGCTCGAGCTTCTCCAAAACCTTGTCGCCAGGTGTGCGTATCGGCTGGATGATCGCCGGCAAATACCAACAGGAAATCCAGCGCCTGCAAACCTTCAGTACCCATTCGGCGTGCAGCGTCACGCAGATGGCGATTGCCGCCTATCTGGAAAACGGTGGTTATGACCGGCATTTACGCTACATCCGCCAGGAGTACCGGAAAAACCTCAGCGCGTTCCAGCTGGCGGTTCAACAGCATTTCCCTGAAGGCACGCAGATGTCCCGTCCAACGGGCGGTTTCATCCTTTGGGTGAGCTTGCCGGGGCGGGTCAACACCCAGGAATTACATGTCCGCGCACTGCAACAAGGCATCAGCATCGCGCCGGGGCTGATCTTCAGCAACACCGAGCAGTTCAACCACTGTATCCGGCTCAATTGCGGCATTCCGTGGAACCGCGAGGCGGAGCGCGCGCTGATGACGTTGGGTCTGTTGGCCACCCAACTGTGTCAGGAAATGGCTGGCGGATTCTGAACGGGGAGGGCGGTGGTGCTTGTCATGTGACGCACAACAAGCGAGCATGTGGCCCTCTGCCGTTAGTTCGTTGGGTCCATGAAAGCCATTGTTCCTGCCGCGTGGGTATTGCTGGGTTTGTTGATGATCGGTCAGGCACCGGGTGTCATGGCGGCCGCAGCCCAGGAAAAACCGGCAGCGACCAGTACGACGAAGAAAGCCGTCAAAACCGTGGCTCCGGCAAAAAAAGCCCAGGCCAAAAAAAACGCCACGGTGAAGAAGCGTCGCCCGGTTGCCTCGAAGTCGAAATCCGCCAGCGAAGTGGCCAAGACCAAATTGCCGCCGGCAAAACTCGATCTCAGCCTGCCCAAGGATATGGTTGAAGACCTGAAGCCACAGGGCACCGTAGAACTGCCCAAACGCGAGGCCATCCTGCCGCAGATGTTTGGCGAAAAAGATAACGGCTTCCAGCTCAACGGCCGCTTGCTCAGCAATGAAATGGAGTTGCAATTGCGCAACGAAGCGCGACGCGATGTGGAAGGCGCGGCGCTGGATTTCGAATTCAAGCAATAGATGCAGGCCTCTGCGACGCGCAGAGCAGACGCTTCGTCGGAGACTGCCCGGTCACTTTTACTTATCGTTGAAAAGCCGCTTGCAGCAATTTGAAACGGCTGTTTTAGCGGTTACTCTGTTTCCCGTCTCTTTACACATCGCCCGTCGCGAGGATCTGTTCGTCATGAAATGCCGTGAAGGCTGTGGCGCTTGCTGCATTGCCCCCTCCATCAGTTCGCCGATTCCCGGCATGCCCGATGGCAAACCCGCCGGCGAACGTTGCGTGCAACTGTCGGTCGATAACCTGTGCAGCATTTTCGGCCGTCCGGAACGTCCGGCTGTCTGCTCGGGCTTCGCTGCGGATGTCGAGGTGTGCGGCAGCAGTTCAGAAGAAGCGATCAGATTGATCGGCTGGTGGGAGCAGATGACGGCGGCGTGATGTGTTCACCAACGGAACTTCAACAATAAGGAATAAAACTATGGGTTCGCTGCACCGTATCGCTGTGTTGTGTGGTCTGACTGCCGTACTAGCCACTTCGGTCGCCCACGCGGAAGACTGGAAAGTGGCCAAGAACGAAGACGGCATCAAGGTTTCCCTGAGCGAAATACCCGGTTCGGATTACAAGTCCTACCAAGGCGTTGCGCTGATGAAAACCACCGTTGCCAAACTGCGTGCCTTGCAGGAAGACGTCTCCGGCGCCTGCGCGTGGATTCACGAATGCAAGAGCCAGAAACTGCTCAAGCACGAAGGCGATCTGAGCTGGACCTATTCGCAATTCAATACGCCGTGGCCGGTGACCCCGCGTGATTCGGTGTTGAAGATCACCACTGTTGAGGGCGCCGATGGCAGCCTGACCCGTAATCTTGAAGGCGTGCCGACCTATCTGCCGGAAGAAAAAGGCTTCGTGCGGGTTCAGCAAGTCAAAGGCTTCTGGAAGTTCGTGCCTAAAGGCGATCAGGTTGAAGTGACTTACCAGGTGCACACCGAGCCGGGCGGTAGCGTGCCGGCCATGGTCGCCAACAAGTTTGTGGTGGATGCGCCATTCAATACCCTGAAAGCGCTGAAAGAACGCGCCGAGAAATAATCAATTGGCTGTAAGCAAAACGCCCCGATCGCTTCGGGGCGTTTTGTTTTGTCTCTAAATTGTATTTCCAGATATGCGTTGCACGAAATTTTCACAAAGTCTCCAAGACAATTCGCCCGCACTTGTTGACTGCCATTGCGTTGCCAGCCTTCGAATGAAAGTCTCGAAGGGCTGGGCAGTAATCAATGGCAATGGTGTGAACGATCGTGCAACATTTGCGCACCGCGCACGCCCCGGGGTCTGGAATGACCAATAGAGGGCATGGCGCCGCTGTATTTTTGCAACTTCAACTTCCAATGGGTCCTAAAACGACATGGCAAACCCGGACGCCCTGAGTCAGCAGCGATCTTCTGCTCGTCTGCTGCAACCGACCGTCAAATCGCATCTGGCCTACACGCTGCTGTGCGCGCTGGTCATGATGGTGATGTTTTCCGCGCTGCGCCTCGCGCTGCTGGTCTACAACCGCGAGATGATCCTCGACACCCCGGCCGCGACCTTCCTTGAAGCGTTCGTCAACGGTCTGCGTTTCGACCTGCGCCTGGTGGTCTACCTGTGCATTCCGCTGGTGCTGGCGCTGTTCAGTGCCCGGGCCATGGCCGCGCGCGGTTTCTTCCGTCTGTGGCTGACCGTCGCCTCGAGCATCGCGCTGTTCCTCGGCCTGATGGAAATGGACTTCTACCGCGAGTTTCACCAGCGCCTCAATGGTCTGGTGTTCCAGTACGTGAAGGAAGACCCGAAAACCGTAATGAGCATGCTCTGGTACGGTTTCCCGGTGGTGCGCTACGTGCTGGCGTGGGTAATCGGCACGGTCATTCTGACCCTGGCGTTCAAAGGTGCCGACCGCGCCACCCGCCCGCGCGGGCCGTTCAGCGGGGGCAGCGTCAGCTCCCGTCAGGTTGCGCCGTGGTACACCCGCCTGGCGGTGTTCGTGGTCTGCCTGCTGATCTGCGTAGTCGCCGCTCGCGGCACCTTGCGTCAAGGCCCGCCGATGCGTTGGGGTGACGTCTATACCACCGATTCCAACTTCGCCAACCAGCTCGGCCTCAATGGCACGCTGTCGCTGGTCGCCGCAGCCAAGGCGCGCATGGGCGAAGACCGCGACAATATCTGGAAAGCCACGCTGCCTCAGGAACAGGCGCAGCAAGTGGTGCGCGACATGCTGCTGATGCCGGACGACAAACTGGTCGATGCCGACATCGCCGCTGTTCGCCGCGACTACATGCCGCCGGCTGACAAGACCCTGCCGATCAAGAACGTTGTGGTGATCCTGATGGAAAGCATGGCCGGTCACTCGGTCGGTGCTTTGGGCGCGCCGGGCAATATCACCCCGTACCTGGACAAGCTGTCGAAGGAAGGTCTGCTGTTCGACCGTTTCTTCTCCAACGGCACCCACACCCATCAGGGCATGTTCGCGACCATGGCCTGCTTCCCCAACCTGCCAGGTTTCGAATACCTGATGCAGACCCCGGAAGGCAGCCACAAACTGTCCGGCCTGCCGCAGTTGCTCAGCGCCCGCGACTATGACGACGTCTATGTCTACAACGGCGATTTCGCCTGGGATAACCAGTCGGGCTTCTTCAGCAACCAGGGCATGACCAACTTCGTTGGCCGCAATGACTTCGTCAACCCGGTGTTCTCCGATCCGACCTGGGGCGTGTCCGACCAGGACATGTTCGATCGTGGCCTGCAAGAACTGAAGGCGCGGGAAAACGGCAAGCCGTTCTACGCGCTGCTGCAAACCCTGTCCAACCACACACCGTACGCCTTGCCGACGCCATTGCCGGTCGAGCGCGTGACTGACCGTGGCAGCCTCAACGAACACCTGACCGCCATGCGCTACTCCGATTGGGCGCTCGGTCAGTTCTTCGAGAAGGCGCGCAAAGAGAAGTACTTCAACGAAACCCTGTTCGTCATCGTCGGCGACCACGGCTTCGGCAACGAGCGCCAGATCACCGAAATGGACCTGGGTCGCTTCAACGTGCCGATGCTGATGATTGCCCCGGGCATTCAGCAGAAGTTCGGTACCCGCGACCACACCGTGGGCACGCAGATCGACATCGTACCGACCATCATGGGCCGTCTCGGTGGCGAAGTGCGTCACCAGTGCTGGGGCCGTGACCTGCTCAACTTGCCGCAGGGCGATACCGGTTTCGGTGTGATCAAGCCTTCGGGCAGCGAACAGACCACCGCCATTGTCACCGCCGACCAGATTCTGGTGCTGCCGCGTGACAAGGACATGGGCCCGAAAATCTGGCAATACCAGCTCGGCGCCAACCCGCACGCCGAAGTAGTGCCGGACGCGCCGCGCACTGCCGAACTCAAACTCAAACTTGAGGCGTTCCTGCAAACCGCGACCAAGAGCCTGCTCGATAACACCGCCGGTGTTATTCATGGCAAGCCGGACTGATCACTTCTTAAAGTCCACGCAATAAAAAAGAGGCCCTTGAACAAGGGCCTCTTTTTTTACCGCGTCAAATCGTCATATCTTGCCGAGTAACAACAGCACCAGCAGCACGACCAACACCACGCCGATAATGCCCGACGGGCCATAACCCCAACTTCTTGAGTGCGGGAAGACCGGCAGACCACCGATCAGCAACAGGATCAGGATGATGATTAGAATTGTGCCCATGGGTGATTTCCTTGTTCAGAGTCTGGAAGAGTCTTGATGCTCAGTGGGCAGCTGGAGAGCAACTAAATTCCAGCCGGCTTACATGTTCCGACTTGCGCCGATGAAAAAAAATTCAATGTTTTTTTAATGTATTTGGATTGCTCGGTTATTTCCTTTCCAGCAAAAAGATCGCAGCCTCGTTGCACTCGTCAGCTCCTGCATGAGACCAACCGGAAAACAATGACGGCTGGAATCTTTTGATCCTCCATTCAGCAACTGGATGGAGCGTGGGCGAACGAAGTTCCTTCGCTACACTCGGCGCATCTCTCCCGGAACAACAAGGCTGTCCGCTATGCAAAATCGCATGATGATCACTGGTGCAGGCTCAGGCCTGGGTCGCGAAATCGCGCTGCGCTGGGCCCGTGAAGGCTGGCGGCTGGCCTTATCCGATGTCAGTGAGCCCGGCCTGCAGGAAACCTTGAAGCTGGTGCGCGAGGCGGGCGGTGACGGCTTCATCCAGCGCTGTGACGTGCGCGATTACAGTCAGCTCACCGCCTTCGCCCAGGCCTGCGAAGAGAAACTCGGCGGCATCGACATCATCGTCAACAATGCCGGCGTCGCCTCGGGCGGTTTTTTCAGCGAATTGTCGCTGGAAGACTGGGACTGGCAGATCGCGATCAACCTGATGGGCGTGGTCAAAGGCTGCAAGGCGTTCCTGCCGCTGCTGGAAGAGAGCAAGGGCAAGATCATCAACATCGCCTCCATGGCCGCGTTGATGCAAGGCCCGGCAATGAGTAACTACAACGTGGCCAAGGCCGGCGTAGTGGCGTTGTCGGAGAGTCTGCTGATCGAACTGGCGCAGCAGGAAGTGGCGGTGCATGTGGTTTGCCCGTCGTTCTTCCAGACCAACTTGCTCGATTCTTTCCGTGGCCCGACCCCGGCCATGAAAGCCCAGGTCGGCAAGTTGCTGGAAAGTTCGCCGATCAGCGCAGCCGACATCGCTGACTACATCTATCAGCAAGTCGCCGCCGGCGAATTCTTGATTCTGCCCCACGAACAAGGGCGCATGGCCTGGGCGCTCAAACAGAAGAATCCGCAACTGCTCTACAACGAAATGACTTCCATGGCCGAGAAAATGCGCGCCAAGGCCAAACAAAACAACGCTTGATCTTGTTTGATGCCCGTCGCGTCGTTAGGGTGGCCGCCAATGGTCACCCTGTCGAGATGCGCTCATGCTCAATTACTTGTGGTTCTTCCTTGCGGCGCTGTTTGAAATCGCCGGCTGTTTTGCCTTCTACATGTGGCTGCGCCAGGGCAAGAGCGCGTTGTGGGTGATTCCCGCGTTGCTCAGCCTGACCCTGTTCGCGCTGTTGCTGACCCGTGTTGAAGCGGCCTACGCCGGGCGCGCCTATGCCGCGTATGGCGGGATCTACATCGTTGCTTCGATTGGCTGGCTGGCGGTGGTCGAGCGGGTGCGTCCGCTGGGCTCGGACTGGATTGGCATGGCCCTGTGCGTGGTCGGTGCCAGCATCATTCTGTTCGGGCCGCGCTTTTCCGCTGCCTGAGGCTTTTGTGCGAAGTGTCTGACAGCCGTGGGCGTGGGCGCCTGTAGGGCAAGACTGATTTGCTCGTCGTGGATTGTGAAGACGCTGTAAGCCGCGCATCTTCAGGGTTTGCCAGTCCTGAAGGATGAATCCCATGCTTGTACTCAGCCGTGTGGTCGGTGAGTTGATTTCAATCGGAGACGACATCACCCTGCGTGTTCTGTCGGTCAACGGCTCCAGCGTGCGCTTCGGCGTCGAGGCGCCGAAAAAGGTCCATGTACACCGCGCCGAGGTCTATGACCGGATCAAGCGCAAGGAGGCTGCGGCGAAGGCTGGCTGACGGCTTCAGTCGAACAGATGCTTGGGTACGTCGTGCTTGAGCATCAGCTGGCACTGCTCGCTTTCCGGATCGAACACGATCAATGCCTGGCCTTTGGTCAGTGCCTGACGCACGCGCAGGACGCGGGTTTCCAGCGGGGTGTCATCGCCGTTGTCGGTACCGTCGCGGGTGACGAAATCCTCGATCAGGCGGGTGAGGGTGTCGACTTCAAGCGCGTCGTGGGGAATGAGCATGGGCACCTCGGTCAAATCAATGTCGGGATGCTACGGGGAATGGGTTTCGTCTGCCAGTTCTGTATCGGTCTTGCCGGCCCATTCGCGAGCAGGCTCGCTCCCACCTTTGAGTTGCGATCCCTGTGGGAGCGAGCCTGCTCGCGAAAGCGGTTATCTGTTCACCGAAGGCTCAACTGTCAGAACGCTGCCCAACCAGACTGTCCACCGGCGGCACGCGGGTTTCGCTTTCCATTTGGGTGTCATGCTCGATCTGATGGCTGAAGCGATCCAGTGAAGCATTGGCTGGCGCCGCATCGCTGGCGAAGACCGGCGGGCTCAGAATGTACGCGCCGAGCAAACGGCTGAGCGCCGCCAGGCTGTCGATGTGCGTGCGTTCGTAGCCATGCGTGGCATCGCAGCCGAAAGCGAGCAGGGCAGTACGAATGTCGTGGCCGGCGGTGACCGCCGAGTGCGCATCGCTGAAGTAATAGCGGAACATGTCACGGCGCACCGGCAATTCGTGTTCATCGGCCAGACGCAACAGATGCCGCGACAGGTGATAGTCATACGGCCCGCCCGAATCCTGCATCGCCACGCTCACCGCGTGTTCGCTGGAGTGTTGGCCGGGGGCGACGGGTGCGATGTCGATGCCGACAAATTCGCTGACGTCCCACGGCAATGCCGCCGCTGCACCGCTGCCGGTTTCCTCGGTGATGGTGAACAGTGGATGGCAATCGATGTTCAGTTCCTGGCCACTGTCGACAATCGCCTTCAGGGCAGCGAGCAGTGCCGCGACGCCGGCCTTGTCGTCGAGGTGGCGAGCACTGATATGGCCGCTTTCAGTGAACTCCGGCAGCGGATCGAAGGCCACCACGTCGCCGACATGGATGCCCAGCGATTCGCAATCGGCTTTGGTCGTGCAGTAGGCATCCAGACGCAGTTCGACGTGGTCCCAACTGATCGGCATTTCATCGACCTGGGTGTTGAACGCATGCCCGGACGCCATCAGCGGCAACACGCTGCCGCGAATCACCCCGGTGTCGGTAAACAGGCTGACCCGGCTACCCTCGGCAAAGCGACTCGACCAGCAGCCGACCGGGGCTAGGGTCAGGCGACCGTTGTCTTTCACCGCACGCACAGCAGCGCCGATGGTGTCCAGGTGCGCAGACACCGCGCGGTCAGGGCTGCTCTTTTTGCCCTTCAACGTCGCGCGGATGGTCCCGCGCCGGGTCATTTCAAACGGAATGCCCAGCTCTTCGAGACGCTCGGCGACGTAGCGCACGATGGTGTCGGTGAAACCGGTCGGGCTGGGAATGGCGAGCATTTCCAGCAGGACTTTTTGCAGGTAAGCCAGATCCGGTTCAGGGATTTGTGTGGTCATGGTCATGGAAACTCCTGATGGGTTGAGCACACCGATGGTTTCGATGAGGAAAATTGGTGGTGACGTTCAGGGCCTCTTCGCGAGCAGGCTCGCTCCCACATTTGGAATGCATTCCCCTGTGGGAGCGAGCCTGCTCGCGAAGGCGTCAGCCGGAACAACGATGGTTCAAGAGACAGCCGGCTGACTATGCGGAAACAACAGATCGACAAAGCGCTCCGCCGTCGGCTGCGGTTCATGGTTGGCCAGGCCGGCGCGTTCGTTGGCTTCGATGAACACGTACTCGGGCTGATCCGCCGCCGGCACCATCAGATCGAGCCCGACCATCGGAATGTCCAGCGCCCGCGCCGCGCGCACTGCCGCGTCGACCAGGGTCGGATGAAGAATGTCGGTCACGTCTTCCAGCGTACCGCCAGTGTGCAGATTGGCCGTGCGCCGCACGAACAGATGCTCGCCGGCCGGCAGGATGCTGCTGTAGTCGTAACCGGCCGCGTGCAGCGTGCGTTGGGTTTCGTGGTCAAGCGGGATCTTGCTTTCGCCGCTGGTGGCCGCTTGCCGACGGCGACTCTGCGCTTCGATCAGCGCACCGATCGAATGCTGACCATCGCCAACCACTTCCGCCGGCCGGCGAATCGCCGCCGCTACCACTTCAAAACCGATCACCACGATGCGCAGATCAAGGCCTTCGTGGAAGCTTTCCAGCAGCACGCGACTGTCAAACTGCTTGGCGGTTTCGATGGCCTTCTGCACTTCTTCGATGGTGCGCAGATCCACCGCGACGCCGTGGCCCTGTTCGCCATCGAGGAGGCTTGACCACCACCCGTTGGTGCTCATCGAGGAAGGCCAGGTTGTCGTCGGCGTTGCCCGCCAGTTGCTGCGCCGGCAGTTTCAGGCCTGCGGCCTTGAGCACCTTGTGGGTCAGGCTTTTGTCCTGGCACAAGGTCATGCTGATCGCACTGGTCAGGTCGCTCAGCGACTCGCGGCAACGCACGCGACGGCCGCCGTGGCTGAGGGTGAACAGCCCGGCGTCGGCGTCATCCACTTGCACGTCGATACCGCGCCGATGGGCTTCTTCGACGATGATCCGCGCGTAAGGATTGAAGTTCGCCTCAGGCCCCGGGCCGAGAAACAGCGGCTGGTTGATGCCGTTTTTGCGCTTGATGGCGAAGGTCGGCAGGTTGCGGAAACCCAGTTTGGCGTAAAGGTTTTTCGCCTGACGATTGTCGTGTAGCACCGACAGATCCAGATAAGCCAGGCCGCGACTCATGAAGTGCTCGACCAAATGTCGCACCAGCACTTCGCCGACGCCCGGGCGTGAGCAATGCGGGTCGACCGCCAGGCACCACAGGCTGCTGCCGTGTTCCGGGTCGTTGAAGGCTTTTTCATGATTGAGACCCATGACACTGCCGATCACCGCGCCGCTGTCCTCGTCTTCCGCCAGCCAGTACACCGGGCCGCCCTGATGATGTGGGGTGAGCAGCTCCTGATCGATCGGCAACATGCCGCGCGCCTGGTACAAACGGTTGATGCCCTGCCAGTCGGTTTCGCTTTGCGCACGACGAATGCGGAAGCCGCGAAACACCCGCGTGGCCTGCCGGTAATCGCTGAACCACAAACGCAAGGTGTCGGATGGATCGAGAAACAGCTGCGTCGGCTCGAGGCCGAGAATCTGCTGCGGTGCGGCAACATACAGGGCGATATCGCGTTCGCCGGGCTGCTCGTTGAGCAGCTCCTGCGCCAGTGACGCCGGGTCGGGAAAGGTGTGACCGATCAGCAGCCGGCCCCAGCCGCAATGCACGGCAATCGGGGCGCTGGCAGGCTCGCTGCCGTCTTCGGCCAGGCGCGCCTGCAAACGTTCATACGACGGGGCCTGACCACGCAACAGGCGTTGGTTGATGGACGTGGCATGGGGTTTCATCAATCAGATTCCTTGTTCACTGAGCCACAGGTTCAGGGCCGCCAGTTGCCACAGTTTCGAACCGCGCAACGGGGTCAGTTGGCCTTGCGGATCAGTCAAAAGCTTGTCGAGCATGGTCGGGTTGAACAGGCCGCGATCCTGGCTCGGATCCAGCAGCAGTTCGCGCACCCAGTTGAGCGTGTCGCCCTGCAAGTGCTTGAGACCCGGCACCGGGAAATAGCCCTTCTTGCGGTCGATCACTTCGCTTGGAATGACCCGGCGCGCTGCTTCTTTCAGCACTTGCTTGCCGCCATCGGGCAGCTTGAATTGACCTGGTACACGAGCCGATAGCTCGACCAGTCGATAGTCGAGGAACGGCGTGCGCGCTTCCAGGCCCCAGGCCATGGTCATGTTATCGACGCGTTTGACCGGGTCATCGACCAGCATCACCGTGCTGTCCAGGCGCAGCGCCTTGTCCACGGCAGCATCGGCGCCGGGCTGGGCAAAGTGCTGTTTGACGAAATCACCGGCCGCATCGTGGTCGACCAGCCATTTCGGCTGCACAGTCGCTGCGTAGTCGTCGTAGCTGCGATCGAAGAACGCATCGCGGTAGGCCGCGTATGGGTCCGCCGCGCCGTCGACCTGCGGATACCAGTGGTAACCGGCAAACAGTTCGTCTGCGCCTTGGCCGCTTTGCACCACTTTGCAGTGCTTGGCCACTTCACGGGACAACAGATAAAAAGCGATGCAGTCATGGCTGACCATCGGTTCGCTCATCGCCCGGAAGGCGGCGGGCAGTTGCTCGATGATTTCTTTCTCGTCGATGCGCAACTGATGGTGGCGCGTGCCGTAGTGCTTGGCGATCAGGTCCGAGTACTGGAACTCATCGCCGCGCTCGCCGCCGGCATCCTGGAAACCGATGGAGAAGGTCGACAGATTCTCTACACCGACTTCGCGCAACAGGCCGACGAGCATGCTCGAGTCGACACCGCCGGACAGCAACACACCGACATCCACCGCCGCACGCTGACGAATCGCCACCGCTTCGCGGGTGCTGTCGAGGACGCGATCGACCCAGTCTTCGAGGTTGAGGTTTTTCTCGTCCTCATGCGGGCCGTAGGGCAGGGTCCACCAGGTTTTCTGCTCGGTGCGGCCATCAGCTTCAACGCGCATCCAGGTGGCGGGCGGCAGTTTTTCGATACCGGCCAGCAAGGTGCGCGGCGCGGGTACGACCGCGTGGAAATTCAGATAGTGATTGAGCGCCACCGGATCGAGGATCGGGTTGATGTCGCCGCCCTTGAGCAGCGCCGGCAGTGCTGAGGCAAAACGCAAGCGTTGGCCAGTGCGCGACAGGTACAACGGCTTTACGCCGAGACGGTCACGAGCGATGAACAGGCGCTGGGCATCACGCTCCCAGATAGCGAAAGCAAACATGCCATTGAGCTTCGGCAGCAGCGCCTCGCCCCAGGCGTGATAACCCTTGAGCAGCACTTCGGTGTCGCCACCCGAATAGAAGGCATAACCGAGTGCTTCGAGCTCTGCGCGCAATTCCGGGAAGTTGTAGATCGCACCGTTGAACGCCAGGGACAGGCCCAGTTGGCTGTCGATCATCGGCTGCGCCGAGCCGTCCGACAGGTCCATGATTTTCAGGCGTCGATGGCCCAGGGCAATTGGCCCTTGGGCATGGAAGCCCCACGCGTCAGGGCCGCGAGGGGCCAGGTGATGGGTGATTCTCTCGATCGCTGCAAGGTCTGCAGGTTGTTGATCAAAACGTAACTCGCCAGCTAATCCGCACATAAAGTCCTTACCGGTTTTTCCGTTGGGGAAGGTCAAGCCGTACCGCGCGAGAAGTGCGGGTACTCAGAAACTGACCTGTCTCGGTAGGTGGAGTTTTAGATCGATAAGTTATAAGGCGGCCACGCTGGCTCCGGCCGTAACGCTATCGGTGCGGATCGAGGCTCGGGATGTACCCCTGCGCCGTTACGCTTTTTTTGCATAAGCCCACACGTGCACGGACGTTCCGGGTGGGGTGGTGCAGGGCTGTTTTTTCCATACAAAAAAGCGTTTGATCTGCGCGGATTTTGTCCAGCATTTTGAACTGTTATCGGCTGTCCGGCAGCGCTAGGGTCAAGGCTTCAAATCGCAATAAAGGACTATTGCCATGCCCACCCAAGACAAGACAAATCCACAGATTCAGGCCTCGGTCCTGAGCACCTTGTACGCCGCGACCGGTGACCTCGATACCGCTGAAAGCCTGGAAAAAAACCTGCCGGCGCATCTGCTCACGGCTTCTGCGGCCACGCTGAACAAGCTGGACGAAATCAATCGTGAACTGCACACCCTGCAAGTCAAAGTCGACAAGGATCTGACCCGGCTCAAACCCTTGCACAGCTTCTGCATCAGCGAACTCAACGCGGCGCTGAGCGAGAAATGGCCAGCGGTCTATGACGTGAGCGAGGATCTGCTCAGCCTGCCCGGCGTCGATTGTGGCTGCGATGTGAAGGCGACGGTTCAGGCCGATGTCGGCTTGGTCAGACACGCGACGCAAAGCCTGTTGCAGGCAGCCATGCAAAACTTCACCGCAGACGAGGAGCAGGCCGACGGTTTCCCCGCCGGCAGCCTGGTGCGCGTCAAGAGTGTGCCCGCTGGCGTGAAGGATCTGACGCCGGCAGCGTTTGCAACGATGTGCCGCAAGCTGGATCTGGGCAAGAAATACCAGGAGCATCTGCAGCAAGTGTTCGGTCTGCGTGAGGACTGCGGCAAAGTCGTGGCGACCAGTGCCATGACCCGCAATATCGCCGCATTGAAGCAATCGCTGCTGGAGCTGGACGCTCATCTTGCGGAGCTCAAGGGCGATATCACCGCAGCTGGTTTGCGCATGCTGCAGGATCTGATGCTGGCCGAAGGCGTCGCTTCGGCGCAGCACCTGCGCTACGGCAAAGACCCGATGATCATGCAGGGCATCAGAATCCTCGACAGCTGCGTTTGGGGCGTGGTGGTATTTTCCAAACGCTCCGTGGAACAACACCCTGAGGACGGATGCATGGTGTATATGCCCGGCGAGCCCGAGCGCGCCGTGTATGAGTACCCGAGTTTCAATGCGTTCAAGCGCTACCTCGCGCAACAACTCAAGAGCACGGAATATCAGGGGTATTTCGCCGGCAGCCTCGATGAAGATGACAAGGCTGACTTCTTCAAGGCGTTGGCTGAGAAACCCGATCTGGGCGTCGTCGAACAATGGCCGATCAATGTGGCGCTTTTTGATTTCATGGTGCAAAGCCATGTCGGCAAGTTGCAGATCGACGCGCGCAAACTGGCGGTGCCAACCGCTGATATCGATGAAGAGATCCGACAGAAACGCCTGTTGGATTTCGTTCAGCGCGGGGTGACCGTGGCATCGGTGGCGGGGCTGTTCGTGCCGGTCCTGGGGCAATTGATGATGGGCGTCGCGGTCGGGCAATTGCTCGGTGAAGTGTATGACGGCGTCGCGGACTGGCGTCGCGGTGATCATCAGGAAGCACTGTCACATCTGCTCAGTGTGGTAGAGAACATCGCATTGATGGGCGTTTTCGCCGGCGGTCAGAAGGTGCTGGGAACTGTGGGCAAAAAACTGCTGCGCACGCATCCGGAGTTCTTCGCGCAGTTCACCGCGATACTCGATCGGGCCGGCAAGCCACGCCTGTGGAAGTCCGATTTGAGCCCGTACGAGCATGCTTTGCCGGCCGGATTCACCATCGGTGCCGGTTCAAAGGAGTTCTACCAGATCGGCAACAAGACCATCGCCCGCTTCGAGCACCGCCTGTTGGCGGGCAACTTTGATATCGACACTCAGCACTGGCGCCTGGAACACCCCGTACGCGCACAAGCCTATGCTCCGGAACTGATCCGCCACGTCGAGGGCGGCTGGCGGTTCCCCGCTGAACAGCCCGAAGAATGGGGCAGCAGCGCCTACACGCTCAAGCGCATCGATCCGCAGTTGAGCGAATTTGCCGACAGCGACCTGGACATCCTTCGCCGGCTGAGCAACACCTCGCAGCAAACCTTGCTGGAGACCTTCAACGACAATCTGAGCCTGCCGGTACGCCTGCGCGATACCGTCGAGCGCGTGCGCATCGAGCGCCAGCTGCGTGAGTTGACCACGGAACTGGAAAACGGCGAGATCCACTCCGAGCAACCTCTTGAAGAACAGATGCACGCCTTGACGCAACTGCCGGGCTGGCCGACTGACCGATACCTTGAGGTCATCGGTCATGAAGGAGACGTCGAAACCACTTATCCTGCAAACAGCACGCTCGACGAAACCCTGGGAGTGCCGGTCACCCAAGGCCAGTTGGCACTCGGGCGCTTGCTGCAAACCGTCATCGATGGCCTCTACGAGCATGAAGTCGAGGCCTTGCTCGGCGGCAAAGTCGCGAAAAGCACGCAAGCCACCGGGCTGGCAAGAAAACTGGGTGCTGCGCTCAAATCCGATTACCGCGCGGCGTTCGAGCGGATGTACAAGCGCTATGACCACAGTGACGCGCAGGATCTGGGCAAATTACGCCAGGTCTTCGCCGACATTTCGGCGCGCCATGGTCAAAGGCTGATCGACCGCGCTTCGAGTGTCGAGCGCCTGCACTTGCGCTCGACCGGGAGCGCGCCCTTGCGGTTGGGACAGCGGGCTCGGGCCGGCATTGCCGAGGTCCGGCTTGACCGGGCTTTGAGCGGGTTGCACTGGTCGTGGCTGGCCAATGCCGACACCGACAGGCTGGCCATGAAATTACTGCCGCGCCTGAGCGGCTGGAACGCGCAGCTGCGTCTGCAAGTCCGCGACAAGGCCTTGACCGGACCGATACTCGAAGACATCGGCGATGGGTCGGCGACCTCGGAAAATACCGGCTATCTGGTGAAGTCCACGCAGGGCTATGAGGCGTTTGGCGGCGACAAAAAATCCTTGGGCAAGGTGGCATCCGGCCCCGACGCTTTGTACATGGCCATCCTCAAGGCATTGCCGCCACGTCAGCGGACCGCACTCGGGTTTGCCGATACCGGACAGGTCAGTACGCAACAGTTACGCAAAAAGCTGCTCAACGTTGCCCTCGACGAACGCGAGGGCACTGCGCGGGCATTGCGCGGCGGCAGTACGGAATCACTTCCCGTCGAGCCGGCCTGCGTGCAAGGCGATCAGGTTCCCGCGACAGCTCATTCACGCACACTGCTGCGCAAAGCGCGCAGGCTTTATCCGCGTCTGAGCGAGCCGCAGCTCAGTCAATTGCTCGATGCACTGGGCGATGATCCGCTGAGCCGTGCGACCCGCATCAAAGCCCTGCGTCAGGACCTGCAAACCCTGCGTGACGCGCTGTTTGTCTGGAGTGAAGATGCCGCCGCCCTGCAAGCCATGGGCGGCGATCTGGCTGAAGCGCGGCACAGTCGGAAAATGGCCGCCGAGCTGATCGAAGAAGCGTTTCGACGCTTTCATTGGGCCACCAACGAAGAGGGAAAAAACCTCTGTACCCTTGACCTTGACGGCATGCGCATCGGTAAGGTGCCGACGTTACCGTCGTCGGTGAGCTTCGACCATGTCGAGCAATTGTCGATGCGGAACATGGCGCTAGGGGATGATGTGGCGTACTTCCTCAAGTCCTTCAAACAGCTCGACTCGCTGGAACTGGGCAACAACGCGATCACCCGGCTGCCCGAAATGTTGTCGCACATGCCGCGTCTGCAACGGCTGAGCCTGGCAAACAATCAGCTCAAGCTCACCGAGCAGACCCTGGCGAAGCTGAACAGGCTGAGCACTTTACGCTACCTGAATCTGGACAAGAATCCGTTGGGTGCCACCCCGGATTTCAGCCGAATGTCGCAACTGCGTCGCTTGTCGCTGAACGATACCGGCATCACCGAACTGCCAGAAGGCCTCGACCATTCTGCGCACATTGAACTGATGGATCTGAGCGCCAACAGCATCACGGAGCTGCCCGAGTGGTTATTCGAGAAATCACGACGTTTCACCGGCGCACTCAAGCTGGGACTGAATCCCTTTTCCGAAGCGACCAAAACGCATCTGGAGAACTATCGCGATAATTTCGGCGTTGGGATGGACTATGTCGCCGATGACATCGCACGGCTGAACGAGCAAACGGCGCGCTCGCTCTGGTTGACCAAGGTCAGTGGCGAAGAGTGGGCAGAGCAGTCGCGCATCTGGGCGGCATTGCGCAGCGAGCGGACGGCCGATGGCTTGTTCACTTTGCTGGCGCAACTGGGCGATACCGCAGACGGCAAACAGGGCAGCGCTGACATGCAGCGACGCGTCTGGGCGGTACTGAAGGCGGCGGAAGCTGACGAGCCGCTGGGCCGTCAACTGCTCGACATCGCGGCCGATCCGCTGCACTGCACCGATAACGCGGCGCTGGTTTTCAGTCGCCTTGAAGTCGCAGTGGAAGTCGAGCGGGTGAGCAGGGCTGCAAGCGGGAGCAGGGGTACTGCCAAGGCGTTGTTGGAACTGGGCCGCAGCCTGTTCAGGCTGGACAGGCTGGAAGAAATCGCCCGGGAGCATTCGCTCCGGGCGCCAAAGGTCGATGCGCTGGAAATGAACCTCGCTTACCGCATCGGTCTCACCGATGCGCTGGGGCTGCGCGGTCAACCGAAAGATATGCTGTTCAGTGCCCAGAGTGGCGTGACGGCCGCTGATCTTGAGGTCGCAAAAAATCGCGTCTTCACCGCTGAACTCTCCCCGCAATGGCTGGAATACATGCAGGGGCGAACGTTCTGGCGTGACTATCTGCGACGCATATTTGTCCGCAAGTTTGCGCTGATCGATGACCTGTACGACCCGCAAATGAGCGCACTGTTCGACAAGAAGGACACGCTGCCCTCTGGCGATTATTTGAGTCAGAACCAGGCACTCAAGCTTGAAAAGGACCAGGCTGAAGACGTGCTGTTCAAGAGCCTGACGGAAGACGCGATACGGCTGATGGATCTGGGCATCTGCGAAATGCCCGATACGTGAAATTCACTTGCCGCGAATCAACTGCCGTAAGGCGAAACGATTGGGATGGCAGGCTTCGGCCACACTGCGTGGCAATGGCAGCGGCTCGTTGTCCAGCCACGCGGCAAGCAGCTCGCCGGACAGCGGCGCGGTGATCAGCCCGCGAGAACCGTGGCCGCTGTTGACGTACAGACCATCGAGCCACGGGCAGGCGAGGTCCGGTACTTGCCGGGCGTCTTTGCTCAACGCTGCGTAGGTCTGATTGAAGGTTTGCAGATCAGCGAGCGGGCCGACAATCGGCAGGTAATCGGGGCTGGTGCAGCGGAAAGCTGCCCGGCCCTCAAGGTTCGCAAGTGGCTGCTCGCTGATGTTGAGGCGTGTCAGCAGGTCGCTGGAAATTTCTTCGAGCATCGCCAGATTGCCTTGGTGCTCGGCAGTCGTGGGTGTCAGATCGTCATTGTTGAAGTCGAAACTGGCACCCAGCGTGTGCTCGCCCAGGCGCGCCGGGGCGACGTAGCCCTCGGCGCACACCACCGTAGCCAGCGCATGACTTTCTGCAGTCTCGGCCAGACGCGTGATTTGGCCGCGAATGCGCTTGAGCGGTAGGTCGGCACTCTGGGCAAAACGTTTGATTTCGGCGGCACCGGCCAGGATCACCACCGGCGCACTGGCGAGCAAACGTTCGCCGTCGAAGGCTTGCCACAGGTCTGCGACTTTGCGCAGTTCCAAAGCTTCGTGATGGCTGAGCAACTCAATGTTGGTGTGGGTCGCCTGGGCCTGACACAACGCCGGCGGATGCACCCAGCCGCCTTCGGGGTAGAACAAGCCGCCGTGGGCCACGCCGACACCGGCGCGATCCTGCGCTTGCGGCTGTTCCAGCCACTGCAAGAGATCTTCAGGAAACGCCGCCGCCAGTTGCGCGTGGCGCTCGGCTTCCTTGGCGTTGAACGCCAGTTGCAGCACGCCGCAGTCATCCCAGTCGCTGCCGCGTTGCAGGCTTTCCAGCAGGCGCCGGGTGTAACCGAAGCCGCTGACGATCAACTGCGACAACGCCGTGCCATGGGCGGACAGCTTGAGATAGAGCACACCTTGCGGGTTGCCCGAAGCTTCTTGCGCCACCGCCGCGTGACGCTCGAGCAGACTCACCTGCCAGCCGCGCGCCGCCAGGCTCGACGCTGTCGCGCAGCCAGCCAGGCCGGCGCCGATCACCAGCGCCCGGCGTTCACCGCGCAACGGAGCAGGGCGGGCGAACCAGGGTTTCGCCGGTAGCGGCGCCGCCACCTCGGCGGGCCAGCCGAGAAACTCGCCACGCAGGATTTCCCATTTGTGGCCGATGCCCGGCGTGCGCTTCATCTTGAACCCGGCAGCATTGAGCAGACGGCGGACCCAACCGGTGCTGGTGAAAGTGCTGATGGTCGAGCCCGGCGCAGCCAGCCGCGCCAGTTCGACGAACAGTTCAGCAGTCCACATGTCCGGATTTTTCGCCGGGGCGAAACCGTCGAGAAACCACGCGTCGATCTGTGCATCGAGTTGCGGCAGTTGCTCCAGCGCATCGCCGATCAGCAAGGTCAGCGTCACGCGGCCGTTGGCCAGAGTGATGCGTTGAAAGCCTTGATGAATCGCCACGTAATGCCTGAGCAACTGATCCGCCAACGGCATGAGTTCTGGCCACAGTGCCAAGGCTCGGCGCAGATCCGCAGGCGCCAGCGGGTACTTCTCGACGCTGACAAAATGCAAGCGCGCGCCGGCAACAGCGTGCTGTTCGAACAACTGCCAGGCGCAGAGAAAATTCAACCCGGTGCCGAAACCGGTTTCGCCAATGACCAGACGTCCATCCGCCGGCAGCGCAGCGAAACGCTCAGCCAGACGGTTCTGTTCGAGAAACACGTAACGGGTTTCCTCCAGCCCCGACTGGTCGGAAAAATACACGTCATCGAACACCCGCGAACGTGGGCGTCCCTGGTCGTCCCAGTCGAGTTGGGCGTGGGGCATTTCGGCTTTCATGGCAGGCTCGGCAAACACAAGGCGGCCATTCTAGCCGATCGCGCCGATACTACCGATCCAGCACAAGACTCGCGGTGAAAAGAACCCTGTGGCGAGGGGATTTATCCCCGCTGGACTGCGAAGCAGTCCCAGAACCAACCACCCCGTTTTCCCGAGTTAAACCGTGCTTCCGGGGTTTACGACTGCTGCGCAGCCGGTCGGGGATAAATCCCCTCACCACAAAGTTCTCATCCCGTCCTGAGTTCGTGGGAATTTCTGCCCTGCGCCCGTGCCCAATCCGCTAGTCTTGCTGAACCCTGGAAGGAGCCGTCCCATGTTTGAATCCGCTGAAATCGGTCACGCCATCGACAAAGACACTTATGAGGCGGCCGTCCCTGCGCTGCGTGAAGCCTTGCTGGAAGCGCAGTTCGAGTTGCAGCAGCAGAAGCGCTTTCCGGTCATCATCCTGATCAACGGCATCGAAGGGGCGGGCAAGGGCGAGACGGTCAAACTGCTCAATGAATGGATGGACCCGCGCCTGATCGAAGTGCGCACCTTCGACCAGCAGACCGATGAAGAACTCGCGCGGCCACCGGCCTGGCGCTACTGGCGGATGCTGCCGGCCAAGGGGCGGATGGGTGTTTTCTTCGGCAACTGGTACAGCCAGATGCTCCAGGGCCGGGTGCACGGACTGTTCAAGGATCCGCGTCTGGACCAGGCCATCGCCGGCGCAGAGCGTCTGGAAAAGATGCTCTGCGATGAAGGCGCGTTGATCTTCAAGTTCTGGTTTCACCTGTCCAAGAAGCAGATGAAAGCGCGGCTCAAATCACTGGCCGACGACCCGTTGCACAGTTGGCGCATCAGTCCGCTGGACTGGCAGCAATCACAGACTTACGACAAATTCGTCAAATACGGCGAGCGGGTGCTGCGCCGCACCAGCCGCGATTACGCGCCGTGGCATGTCATCGAAGGCGTCGATGCCAATTACCGCAGCCTGGCGGTGGGCAAGATTCTCCTCGAAGGTCTGCAAAACGCGCTCAAGCGTGCCGACGTCAATCCTCACGAAGTCAGTGCCGCGCCGCTGGGTACGCCGGTCGATCAGTTGAACCTGCTCGACAGCCTCGACCTGACGCAGCGTCTGGACAAGAAAGACTATGAAGAGCAACTGATCACCGAGCAGGCGCGCCTGTCCGGGCTGATGCGCGACAAACGCATGCGTCGCCATGCGCTGATCGCGGTGTTCGAGGGTAACGACGCGGCGGGCAAGGGCGGGGCGATTCGCCGCGTGGCAGCGGCGCTCGATCCGCGTCAGTACAGCATCGTCCCGATTGCCGCACCGACCGAAGAAGAGCGCGCACAACCGTATCTGTGGCGGTTCTGGCGACACCTTCCGGCGCGGGGCAAATTCACCGTGTTCGACCGCTCGTGGTACGGGCGGGTGCTGGTCGAGCGGATCGAGGGCTTCTGCACCCCGGCCGACTGGCTGCGCGCCTACGGCGAAATCAATGACTTCGAAGAGCAACTGGCCGATGCCGGCGTCATCGTGGTCAAGTTCTGGCTGGCGATCGACAAGGACACGCAGATGGAGCGCTTTCAGGAGCGCGAGGAGATTTCCTTCAAGCGTTTCAAGATCACCGAGGACGACTGGCGCAATCGGGAAAAGTGGGACGACTATCGCCGGGCGGTCGGCGACATGGTCGATCGCACCAGCACAGAGATCGCGCCGTGGACGCTGGTCGAGGCCAACGATAAACGCTGGGCACGGGTGAAAGTATTGCGCACGATCAACCGCGCGCTGGAAGACGCGTTCGAGAAATCCGACAAGAAGGCCAAAAAGCACAAGGACTGAAGCGATGGCCGCGCATACGCCGGGTGAATGATCCTCGCGGTCGGCAAGAAGGTGGACTTATGCTCAGGTCCACTCTCAACCGACAACAACAATGAGGTATGCCATGCGTGAAGTGGTGATCGTCGACAGCGTGCGGACCGGCCTGGCCAAATCCTTTCGCGGCAAGTTCAACCAGACCCGCCCCGATGACATGGCGGCCCACTGCGTCAATGCGCTGCTGACCCGCAACGATATCGACCCGGCCAGCGTCGAGGACTGCATCGTCGGCGCCGGCTCCAACGAGGGCGCGCAGGGCTACAACATCGGCCGCAACGTCGCGGTACTGTCGCGCCTGGGCACCGGCACTGCCGGCATGACCCTCAACCGTTTCTGCTCGTCGGGTTTGCAGGCGATCGCGATTGCCGCCAACCAGATCGCCTCCGGTTGCAGCGACATCATCGTCGCCGGCGGCGTCGAGTCGATCAGCCTGACCCTGAAGAGCGTCAACACCGATCACCTGATCAACCCGCTGCTCAAGCAACAGACTCCCGGCATCTACTACACCATGGGCCAGACCGCCGAAGTGGTGGCACGACGTTATGGTGTCAGTCGTGAGGCGCAGGATCGCTATGCGCTGCAAAGCCAGATCCGTACCGCTCAGGCCCAGGCTGCCGGTCTGTTCGACGATGAAATCGTGCCGATGGCGGTGAAATACCGCGTCGAGGACAAGAACAGCGGTGAAGTGCAGATTGTCGACGGCGTCGTCGAGCGCGACGACTGCAACCGCCCGGACACCACCTACGAAAGCCTTGCCGGACTGAAACCGGTGTTCGCCGACGACGGTTCGGTGACGGCGGGCAATTCCTCGCAGCTGTCCGACGGTGCGTCGATGACACTGGTGATGAGTCTGGAAAAAGCGCTGGAGCTGGGGCTCAAACCGAAAGCGTTTTTCCGTGGCTTTACCGTCGCCGGTTGCGAGCCGGACGAAATGGGCATCGGCCCGGTGTTCTCGGTGCCAAAACTGCTCAAGGCCAAGGGCTTGCAGGTAGCGGATATCGATCTGTGGGAATTGAACGAGGCGTTCGCTTCGCAGTGCCTGTACAGCCGCGACCGGCTGGAGATCGACAACGACAAATACAACGTCAATGGCGGCTCGATTTCCATCGGCCACCCGTTCGGCATGACCGGCTCGCGTCAGGTAGGGCATCTGATCCGGGAATTGCAGCGGCGCAACCTGCGTTACGGCATCGTCACCATGTGCGTGGGCGGCGGCATGGGAGCGAGCGGGTTGTTTGAGGCGGTGCGCTAAAGGATTGGTTGCCCGTTCAGGCCCCTTCGCGAGCAGGCAGCGCCACGGTTCAGCGGCTGGAATCCCGCCGCTGCATCCGCGCTATATAAGCCTGAATCTCCCGCTCGATCACCTGACCGTCAAACGGCCCCTCAAGGGTATTTTCCCGGGTGCTGAAATACAGCTCGCCATTGACCCGACATATGCGGTCGCTGCGAAAACGGGTGGCGGGGGCGCTGTCCTCGGCGCGCATGGCGTACATGTCGGTCTCCATGATTAATGCGCTGAAAAGTCTGCAATCAGCTTATGCCTGAAGCACTTGGTGCGCCTGCCCGGCCGATCAACGGCGGCGCGCCGGTTTACTGCTGCGACCTGCACAGTTTCATTCGCGGCCTGCCGGCAACTGTCCCTGTGTTGTGCGCAGTTGGACGCCTAGAATGAGTGTCCTTGTCAGCAGGCTTCTGGGGTTCGCATGCACATTTCATCGGGGCGCTGGGTGTACGGACTGTTCCTGGCGCTGCTGACCGCTTTTCTGTGGGGCATCCTGCCGATCAAGCTCAAACAGGTATTGCAGGTGATGGACCCGGTCACGGTGACCTGGTTTCGTCTGATGGTTTCCGGCGGCTGCCTTTTCATTTATCTGGCTTCGGTCAAGCGCCTGCCAAGTCGCAAGGTGCTCGGGCCGAAGGGCGGCTGGCTGGTGCTGATGGCGGTACTGGGGCTGGTCGGCAATTACGTGCTGTACCTGATGGGCCTCAACCTGCTCAGCCCCGGCACCGCGCAATTGGTGGTGCAAATGGGTCCGATCATGCTGCTGATCGCCAGTCTGTTCGTGTTCAAGGAACGCTTCAGCATCGGCCAGGGCCTCGGCTTGCTGGTGCTGTTGATCGGCTTCGGCCTGTTCTTCAATCAGCGCCTGGCCGAACTGCTGACTTCGCTGTCCGATTACACCGCCGGCGTGTTGTTGGTGCTGCTGGCGTCGACGGTCTGGACCTTCTACGCGCTGGGCCAGAAGCAATTGCTGACTGTGTGGAATTCGTTGCAGGTGATGATGGTGATCTACCTGTTCTGCGGGCTCTTGCTGACGCCGTGGGTACATCCACTTGAAGCGCTCAACTTGAGCCCGTTGCAGGGCTGGCTGTTGCTGGCGTGCTGCATGAACACCTTGATCGCCTACGGCGCATTCGCCGAAGCGCTGGCGCACTGGGAAGCCTCGCGAGTCAGTGCGACGCTGGCGATCACGCCGCTGGTGACATTTGTTGCGGTGGCGATTGCGGCGCGGATCTGGCCGGACTACGTGCATGCCGAGCAGATCAATGCGCTGGGCTATGGCGGGGCGGTGCTGGTGGTGCTGGGTTCGGCGCTGGTGGCGTTGGGGCCATCGTTGATTGCCGGGCTCAGGGCGCGGCGGGCCAGGGTTGTGCCTGGCTGACGATCGGCGGCGCCTGAATTCGCGAGCAGGCTCGCTCCCACTTTGCAATGCAATTTTCCTGTGGGAGCGAGCCTGCTCGCGAAGACGGACTTTCAGGCGCTACATGACTCAGCCCTTGGCGCCAGCCTCGATCATGTTCTCCGGGCGCACCCAGGCATCGAACTCTTCATCAGTCAGATAACCCAGCTGCAACGCCGCCTCACGCAAAGTCAGCCCTTCGCTGTAAGCCTTCTTGGCGATCTCCGCCGACTTGTCATAACCGATGTGCGGGTTCAGCGCGGTCACCAGCATCAGCCCACGTTCCAGATGCTTGGCCATGACCTCCGCATCCGGCTCGAGCCCGGCGATGCAGTGCTGCTGGAAGTTGCTGCAGCCATCACCAAGCAAACGGATCGATTGCAGCAGGTTGTGGATGATCACCGGTTTGAACACGTTCAGCTGCAAGTGCCCCTGACTGGCGGCAAAACCGATCGCCACGTCATTGCCGAGCACCTGGCAGGCGAGCATCGACAGCGCTTCGCACTGGGTCGGGTTGACCTTGCCGGGCATGATCGAACTGCCCGGTTCGTTGGCCGGCAGCTTCACTTCAGCAAAACCTGCGCGAGGACCTGAGCCCAGCAGACGCAGGTCGTTGGCGATCTTCATCAAGGCCACGGCGAGGGTTTTCAGCGCACCTGAAAGCGTTACCAGCGGTTCATGACCGGCCAGTGCAGCGAACTTGTTCGGCGCGGTGACGAACGGCAGACCGGACAGTGCTGCGAGTTCAGCGGCAATCGCCTCACCGAAGCCGTGCGGCGAATTCAGCCCGGTGCCGACCGCAGTGCCGCCCTGCGCCAGTTCGCAGACCGCCGGCAGCGCGGCGCGGATGGCGCGCTCGGCGTAATCCAGTTGCGCGATGAAGCCGGACAATTCCTGACCGAAGGTGATCGGCGTCGCGTCCATCATGTGCGTGCGCCCGGTCTTCACCAGTTTCATGTGCCGCGCCGCCAGTTCGGCAAGGCCGCCGGACAGCTCGGCAATCGCCGGCAGCAGTTGTTCCTGCACCGCTTTGGCGGTGGCGATGCTCATGGCGGTGGGGAAGCAGTCGTTGGAACTTTGCGAGCGATTGACGTGATCGTTCGGGTGCACCGGCGACTTGCCGCCGCGCGGGTTGCCGGCCAGTTCGTTGGCGCGACCGGCGATCACTTCGTTGACGTTCATGTTGCTCTGGGTACCGCTGCCGGTCTGCCAGACCACCAGCGGGAACTGCTCGTCATGCTCGCCGGCGAGCACTTCATCGGCGGCCTGTTCGATCAGGCGAGCGATGTCGGCGGGCAGGTCGCCGTTGCGGTCGTTGACCCGTGCGGCGGCTTTCTTGATCAGCGCCAAGGCGTGCAGCACCGGTAGCGGCATGCGTTCCTGACCGATTGCGAAGTTGATCAGCGAGCGTTGCGTCTGAGCACCCCAGTAAGCGTCGTCCGGGACCTCGATCTGGCCCAGGCTGTCGGTTTCGATACGGCTCATCGTGCACACTCCTGTTGGTCTGTTGGCGCAATTTAGGCCGGCATCGGCCCGGGTGGTTCCATCGGCTCGATTGTTGACCGCAAAACCCCGCCAATCAAGCGCGGCAAGGGCCGGGGGTTGAGCCATAGCGATTGTTAGGCGCAGAATGGTCGCCCTTGGGGTTCGACCTCGCTTTGCTTAAAGGAAACTCGATGACTCGTCTTCGCGCCATCTGTACCGCGGTTGCACTGGTTTGCGCCAGCGGCCAGGTGCTTGCCGATACCGCCAGCCACAACGCCAGTGCCGAAGCTTTCCTGACGCTGGCTCACGCTGACAAGCTGGGTACCCCGGTGTACATGCAAGTGCAGCAAATGTTCGCCCAGCGCTTTGAACAGACCAAAGCCCCTGAGTCGAAGAAAGCCGTGCTCGAAACCTACCAGGCCAAGGCCAACGCCGCGCTGGACCAGGCCATCGGCTGGAACAAGCTCAAGCCCGACATGGTCAAGCTCTACACCAGCAACTTCAGCGAATCCGAGCTGAAAGATCTGGTTGCCTTCTACCAGTCGCCACTGGGCAAGAAAGTCCTGGAAAAAATGCCGCAGCTGACCCAGCAGTCGGCGCAGATGACCCAGGGCAAACTGGAAAGCGCGGTGCCAGTGGTCAACAAGCTGCTCGATGACATGACCAAAGAGCTGACCCCGGCCGCGGCGCCAGCCAAGAAGAAGTAAGCGGAGTTCGTGATGACCATGCAACAACGCATCGAATCGACGCTGGCTCTGTTACAGCCTGAGCACCTGCAAGTGCTGGACGAAAGCCACATGCACAGTCGCGGGTCACAGACCCACTACAAGGCGGTGGTGGTCAGCGCGCAGTTCGAAGGCCTGAACCGGGTCAAGCGCCACCAGAAAGTCTACGGCACGCTCGGCGAGCTGATGGGCGAGTTCCATGCGTTGGCGCTGCACACCTACACCCCGCAGGAATGGGCAGAGATCGACGGCGCTCCGGCGTCGCCGACCTGTGCCGGCGGTAGCAAACATTAAGATCAAAAGATCGCAGCCTTCGGCAGCTCCTACAGGGCACAGCCGCAGGCGGTGGTGTTTTTTGCTAGAATCCGCAACGCGCCGCTTAGCCGGCGCGTTTTTTATTGAATCCGGTTCACCCTTTGCGAGGGTAGCCACCTGGAGAAATACCCATGACACAACCGATTGTCGTGGCGGCACTGTACAAGTTCGTCACCCTCGAAGATTACGTTGACCTGCGCGAGCCACTGCTGCAAGCGATGGTCGACAACGGCATCAAAGGCACTCTGCTGATCGCCGAAGAAGGCATCAACGGCACGGTTTCCGGCAGCCGCGAAGGCATTGACGGCCTGCTCGCCTGGCTCAAGAACGATCCACGCATGGTCGACATTGACCACAAGGAATCGTACTGCGACGAACAGCCGTTCTATCGCACCAAGGTCAAGCTGAAGAAAGAGATCGTCACCCTCGGTGTCGAAGGCGTTGACCCGAACAAAAAGGTCGGCACTTACGTCGAGCCGCAAGACTGGAACGCGCTGATCAGCGACCCGGAAGTGCTGCTGATCGACACGCGCAACGACTACGAAGTGTCGATCGGTACCTTCGAAGGCGCCATCGATCCGAAAACCACCAGTTTTCGCGAGTTTCCCGACTACATCAAAGAACACTTCGACCCGGCCGTGCACAAGAAGGTCGCGATGTTCTGCACCGGCGGCATTCGCTGCGAGAAAGCCTCGAGCTACATGCTCGGCGAAGGCTTCGAAGAGGTCTACCACCTCAAGGGCGGCATCCTGAAGTACCTCGAAGAGGTGCCGCAGGAAGAAACCAAATGGCGCGGCGACTGCTTCGTCTTCGACAACCGCGTCACCGTGCGTCACGACCTGACGGAAGGCGACTACGATCAATGTCATGCCTGCCGCACGCCGGTCAGCGTTGAAGATCGCGCCTCCGAGCACTACGTCGCCGGCATCAGTTGCCCGCATTGCTGGGACAAGCTCAGCGAGAAAACCCGGCGCAGCGCCATCGATCGGCAAAAGCAGATCGAACTGGCCAAGGCACGCAATCAGCCGCACCCGATCGGCTACAACTATAAGCAAGCATCTTCCGAGGCTTAATCATGTCTGCGCGCCTGCTCTATGTGATGGATCCGATGTGTTCATGGTGCTGGGGGTTTGCTCCGGTGGCCAAGGCACTGGTCGAGCAGGCGCAGGCAGCCGGGGTCGAGCTGCATCTGGTGGTCGGCGGTCTGCGCACCGGCAGCGGTTCGGCGCTGGAGCCGACCACGCGGCGCTACATTCTCGAGCACTGGCAAGCGGTCACCGAGGCCACCGGCCAGCCGTTCAAGTTCGACGGCGCGTTGCCTGACGGTTTTGTCTACGACACCGAGCCTGCCTGTCGCGCCATTGTCACCGCGCGCAGTCTGGCGCCGGATTGCGCGTGGACATTGGTCGGGCTGATCCAGCAGGCGTTTTACGCCGAAGGTCGCGATGTCACCCAGGCCAGCGTGCTGGTCGAGTTGGCGGAGCAGGCCGGTGTGCCGCGTATCGAATTCGCGGCGTTGTTCGATCATGCCGATCAGCACAGGGCGACCCAAGCCGACTTCACCTGGGTGCAGGACTTGGGCATCGCCGGTTTTCCGACCCTGCTGGCCGAGCGCAACGGGCAACTGGCGCTGCTGACCAACGGCTATCAACCGCTCAGCGAGCTGTCGCCGTTGCTCGGCCGCTGGCTGGAGCGCGCGGCCTGTGTCTGACCGCGCCGATGACACGCCAGCCGTAGAGCGTGTCGACCGGCTGAGCTGGGCTGAAGTCCGGCGTCTGGCACTGCATCACAAGAAATCCCTGTGGATCGCCAACGGCGTGGCCGTGCTGGCGACGCTGTGCAGCGTGCCGATCCCGTTGCTGCTGCCGTTGCTGGTCGACGAAGTGCTGCTCGGCCACGGCGATGCCGCACTGAAAGTCATGAATCATTTTCTGCCGAGCATGTGGCAGCAGGCGGCGGGTTATATCGGCCTGATGTTGGTGGTGACCCTGACCTTGCGTTGCAGCGCCCTGTGTTTTGGCGTGTTGCAATCGCGGCTGTTCGCGCGCCTGGCCAAGGACATCGTCTACCGCATTCGCGTACGCCTGATCGAGCGGCTCAAGCGCATTTCCCTCGGCGAATACGAAAGCCTCGGCAGCGGCACAGTAACCACGCATTTGGTCACCGATCTGGATACCCTCGACAAATTCGTCGGCGAAACCCTCAGCCGCTTCCTCGTCGCCATGCTGACCCTGGTCGGCACCGCCAGCATCCTCATGTGGATGCACTGGAAGCTGGCGCTGCTGATTCTGCTGTTCAACCCGTTGGTGATCTATGCCACGGTGCAGTTGGGCAAACGCGTCAAGCATCTGAAGAAGCTGGAAAACGACAGCACCTCGCGTTTCACCCAGGCCCTGAGCGAAACCCTCGATGCGATTCAGGAAGTGCGCGCGGGCAATCGTCAGGGCTATTTCCTCGGGCGCCTCGGTGTGCGCGCGCAGGAAGTACGCAACTACGCAGTCAACTCGCAGTGGAAAACCGACGCCTCGAACCGCGCCAGTGGTTTGCTGTTCCAGTTCGGCATCGACATCTTCCGCGCGGCGGCGATGCTCACCGTACTGTTTTCCGATCTTTCGATCGGGCAGATGCTCGCGGTGTTCAGCTACCTGTGGTTCATGATCGGCCCGGTCGAACAACTGCTCAATCTGCAATACGCCTACTACGCAGCGGGCGGTGCGCTGACGCGGATCAATGAACTGCTGGCGCGTGCCGACGAGCCGCAGTATCCCGGCGGCGTCGATCCGTTCAAGGGGCGCGACACCGTCGGCATCGAGGTGCAAGGCCTGAGCTTCGGTTACGGCGACGAGCTGGTTCTGGATCAGATGAACCTGTCGATCCTGCCCGGCGAAAAAGTCGCGATTGTCGGGGCGAGCGGCGGCGGCAAAAGTACCTTGGTGCAGTTGCTGCTGGGCCTGTACACGCCAGCGGCCGGGACCATCCGCTTTGGCGGGTCGACCCAGCAGGAGATCGGTCTGGAGACGGTGCGCGAGAACGTCGCGGTGGTGCTGCAGCATCCGGCGCTGTTCAACGACAGCGTGCGCGCCAACCTGACCATGGGCCGCATGCGCAGCGACGAAGCCTGCTGGCAGGCGCTGGAAATCGCGCAAATGGCCGCAACCATCCGCGCGCTGCCCGCTGGCCTCGACAGCATCGTCGGTCGTTCCGGCGTGCGCTTGTCCGGCGGCCAGCGCCAGCGTCTGGCGATTGCACGGATGATTCTCGCCGAGCCGAAAGTGGTGATTCTTGACGAAGCCACCTCGGCCCTCGACGCTGCCACCGAGTACAACCTGCACCAGGCGATGGCGAAGTTTCTCCATGGCCGCACCACGCTGATCATTGCCCATCGCCTGTCGGCGGTGAAGCAGGCCGACCGCGTACTGGTGTTCGACGGCGGGCAGATCGCCGAGGACGGCGACCATCGCCAACTGATCGCCGACGGCGGTCTGTACGCCAAGCTCTACGGCAACTTGCAACAGCACTGATCGAAACCCTTGCCGACCTGTCAGAGGTTCTGCGCGCGGTGTAACGCCGCGCCTTGCCTTGAACGAGAACCCCACCTAGTCTCGTCATAGCGAATTCGCCCGGAAGGCGAGCGGGCAGTGCTCATGCAAGGAATCTCATGAAGCAAAAGCAGACTCTGGGAACACCACGGTTGTTGGGTATCGTCTGGCCCTTTATTGCTGTCGTGGTGTTCCAGGCATTACTGGGGGGCGTGAGCCTTTACGTGCTTTCGGCCGTGCGAGGCTACGTCGCTGGCGAAAGCCTGTGGTCCAAGGGCCAGAAAGACGCCATCTATTACCTCAACCTCTACGCCGACAGCCGCGACGAGGCGATCTACCGCAAATACCTGACGGCGATTGCCGTGCCCCAGGGCGGGCACCAATTGCGCCTGGCACTGGATCGTCAGCCGCCTGATCTGCAAGCGGCGCGCGAAGGCATTCTCAAGGGCGGTAATCATCCGGACGATGTCTCCAGCGTCATCTGGCTGTACCTCAATTTTCGCCACTACAGTTATCTGGAAACCGCGATCGATCGCTGGACGATTGGCGATGCCTATCTCGACCGATTGCACGAAGTCGCGCAGGAGATGCATCAGGGCATTGCGCAGAACCAGGCCAGCCCGGGCGATGTGCAGCGCTGGAAGTTACAGATCTTCGCCATCAACGATGCAGTCACCCCAGCGGCCGGGGCTTTCAGCGATGCCTTGGGCGAAGGCTCGCGGGTGATCATGCGCCTGCTGTTGTTCACCAACCTGGCCACCGCGCTGGGTCTGATCGCGCTGGCGCTGTGGCGCACGCACAAACTGCTCAGGCAACGGCATGAATTTGCCCAGGCGCTGCAACTGGAAAAGGATCGCGCGCACATCACCTTGCAATCGATTGGCGATGGCGTGATCACCACCGACGTCAACGGCGCGATCGATTACATGAACCCCGCCGCCGAGGCCATGACGCACTGGAAGGCCGAGCAGGCGGCGGGGCTGCCGTTGTCGGCGCTGTTCAACCTGCTTGACGATAACGCTCAGACCGAAGGGCTGACGTTGATCGAGCACATTCTCAGTGGCCAGCTCAGCGGCGGCAGCGAACATTCCAAGCTGATCCAGCGTCTGGACGGTAGCACCCTGTCGGTGACCCTGGTCGGAGCGCCGATCCGCAATGCCGGCAACGTCAGCGGCACAGTGCTGGTGCTGCACGACATGACTCAGGAGCGGCAATACATCGCCAACCTGTCCTGGCAGGCGACCCACGATGCGCTGACCGGTCTGGCGAACCGCCGCGAATTCGAATATCGCCTCGAACAGGCCTTGCACAACCTGACGCGCCAGCCCGGCCGGCATGCCCTGATGTTCCTCGATCTGGACCAGTTCAAACTGGTCAACGACACCTGTGGTCATGCGGCGGGCGATGAGTTGCTGCGGCATATCTGCACGCTGCTGCAATCAGACCTGCGCGAGGGCGACACCCTGGCGCGACTGGGCGGCGACGAATTCGGGATTTTGCTCGAGAACTGCCCGCCGGACATCGCGGAGAAGATTGCCGAAAGCCTGCGTCAGACCGTGCAGAATCTGCATTTTGTCTGGAAAGGACGGCCGTTCCTGACCACCGTCAGTATTGGCCTGGTGCATGTCGCGCAGAATCCGACCACTCTCGAAGCCTCCCTGCGTGCGGCGGACATGGCTTGCTACATGGCCAAGGAAAAGGGCCGCAACCGCGTGCAGGTCTATCATGCGGACGACTCCGAACTGTCCATGCGCTTCGGTGAAATGGCTTGGGTGCAAAGGCTGCACATGGCGCTCGAAGAAAACCGCTTTTGCCTTTATGCCCAGCAGATCGCGCCGCTCAAGCCGCAACCCGGCCAGGCCGGACACATCGAAATTCTCCTGCGCCTGCATGATGAATCCGGGCGAATGATTTTGCCTGACAGCTTTATTCCGGCGGCGGAGCGTTATGGTTTGATGACCCAGTTAGATCGCTGGGTAGTTCAAAACGTTTTCAAGGTTATTGCCCAGTGTATTGAACAGGAACATGAACTTCCTTTGGCAATGTGTGCGATTAATCTGTCAGGCATTACTATAGGAGATGACGCGTTTTTGCACTTCCTGCGGGAACAGTTTGTTAACTACGCTATACCGCCTGAAATGATTTGTTTTGAAATTACCGAAACCAGTGCAATTGCAAATCTTGGCAGTGCAATTCGTTTTATCAATGAACTCAAAGGCTTAGGTTGTCACTTTTCTCTGGATGACTTTTGTGCCGGAATGTCTTCATTCGCTTACTTGAAACATTTGCCTGTAGACTTCCTGAAGATCGACGGGAGTTTCGTAAAGGATATGCTGGACGACCCGATTAATCGGGCAATGGTCGAAGTGATCAATCACATCGGTCATGTTATGGGTAAGCAGACAATTGCCGAGTTTGTTGAAACTAACCAGATCGAACAGGCGTTGCTTGAAATAGGTGTGGATTACGCTCAGGGGTATGTCATCGAGCGTCCGCAGTTGTTTACCTGTGACAGTTTGCAAAGTCGTCCTGCCAGACCGCAGCCGTTGTTGTTCAAAGCGCCTGGCACGTTCCGTTGAAGTCTCTCGCCGATCCTTGCCATCACAACTCAAAAGGAGCCGAACAGTGATCGACACATTCAACCGAACCGGACCCCTCATGGAAGCTGCAAGTTATCCTGCCTGGGCGCAACAGCTCATCAAGGATTGCAGCGAGAGCAAGCGCCGGGTTGTCGAACATGAACTTTATCAGCGCATGCGTGACAACAGACTCAGCGCGAAAACCATGCGCCAGTACCTGATCGGTGGCTGGCCGGTGGTCGAGCAGTTTGCCTTGTACATGGCGCAGAACCTGACCAAGACCCGCTTTGCCCGCCATCCCGGCGAAGACATGGCGCGGCGCTGGCTGATGCGCAACATCCGCGTCGAACTCAATCACGCCGACTACTGGATGCACTGGAGTCGCGCCCATGGCGTCAGTCTCGAAGATCTCCAGGCCCAGCAAGTGCCGCCGGAGCTGCATGCTCTGAGTCACTGGTGCTGGCACACCAGCTCGGCGGATTCGCTGATCGTGGCGATTGCCGCGACCAACTATGCGATCGAAGGGGCGACCGGGGAGTGGTCAGCGGTGGTCTGCTCGACCGGGGTCTACGCGGCGGCGTTTCCGGAAGAAGATCGCAAGCGCGCGATGAAGTGGTTGAAGATGCATGCCCAGTACGACGATGCCCATCCGTGGGAAGCGCTGGAAATCATCTGCACCCTGGCCGGCATGAACCCGAGCAAGGCTTTGCAGGCGGAATTGCGGCAGGCGATCTGCAAGAGTTATGACTACATGTACCTGTTCCTGGAGCGGTGCATGCAGCTTGAAACTTCGGAACGCTTGCTGGTCAACCGCGAGCGCCGGACCGTAACCGAAAGCTGATCGAACTGTGGGAGCGAGCCTGCTCGCGAAAGCGGTGGGTCATGCAACGAATCGTTGTCTGACACTCCCTCTTCGCGAGCAGGCTCGCTCCCACAATGATTTTTAGCCGGCCATCGCCAGCCGGTTCCGCCCCTCGCGCTTTGCGACATATAACGCACTGTCGGCCCGGCGCAGCAAGCTGTCTGCCGACTCGCCCGGCAACAACGTCGAGCATCCCAGGCTCACGGTGATCTCGATCAACTGGCCATCGGCAAAATATTCCTCTGACTGCGTCGCCTGGCGCAAACGCTCGCCAACCATCGCCGCCGCTTCGCGACCGGTGTTGGACAGCAGGATCAGAAACTCTTCGCCGCCATAACGGAACACCATGTCGACGTTGCGCAGTTGCGCCTTGATCGACGCGGCAATGGCTCTGAGCACGTCATCACCGGCGCCATGCCCGTGGTCATCATTGACCCGTTTGAAGTGGTCGATGTCGAGCATCAGCACCGACAGCGGTTGCGCATGACGGCGCGACATGTCGATCTCGCGCTGCAAGGTCTGCTCCATGGCTACCCGGTTGCCAGCACCGGTCAACGGGTCGCGCAAGGCACTCTGGGTCGCGGCGCGATAGAGCAGGGCGTTGCGCATCGGGTACAGCAGGCAGGACAGTAACGACTCGAGGTCGCCCTGTTCCTTGTCGTTGAAACGCTGATTGCGGCGGAAGACCAGTTCGCCCATGTGCTCGCCTTCGTGGCTCAGGATGTAGCTGACCGAGTGGTGGCCGCGTGTGCCGAACTCCAGGCGCAAGTCACTGGCCTGATGCACATAGCTGAGCGCGTCCAGCGGCACCAGGCGTTGAATTTCGCGAAAGAACAGGCCAAGGATGCGCTGTGGCTCAAGGCTGGTTTGCAGTTGCAGGCTCATTTGCTGACGCAGTTGCGCCAGGCTGGTCGGGCGCTCGATCAGCGCCGGTAGTTGACCGAAGCCCAGGCGCTGCAATTTGGCACTGTCGAAGTCAATTGCATGGGTCTGGGAAGGAGATTTCATATGGCGTGAGCCCCTAAGCAGTAAGTCTGTCTTACAGGCTGGGTGAGAGCGGCTATGGGCTGCGCGTCGTACTGATCCATCAGTCCCGTAGGACGTTTGGCGTAAGTTTAGTCTGCCGCAAGACGATCAGTCAGCTATCGAAATCGGCGTTTGCCCCATGGCCATCACACGGCATGTTTTGAGGGAATTTAGAGCGAAAGGCGTGCCATTCGGTTCGATTTTATTTAAAGCTTTTCGAATCAATGACTTGCTGGAGAATGCCAAGCAGCCGCGCTGGGTTATTGGCGGCTTTGTGACGGTTATGAGCGGCAATGGCTTGCCGCGACAGCATTCTGCCGCGGCAACAAATGCGACGTATGGCGTTATTGGGCGTTGAACGCCTGGCCATTAACGCCTGCGCTGTCGGGGCCCATCAGGTACAGATAGACCGGCATGATCTCTTCCGGTGTCGGGTTGTTCAGCGGATTTTCCCCCGGATACGCCTGCGCGCGCATGCTGGTGCGCGTGCCGCCCGGGTTGATGCTGTTGGAGCGTACCGGCGCAACGCCTTCCACTTCATCGGCCAGGGTTTGCATCAGGCCCTCGGTGGCAAATTTCGACACACCGTAAGCGCCCCAGTATGCGCGACCCTTGCGCCCGACGCTGCTGGAGGTGAACACCACCGAAGCATCCTGGGACAGCTTGAGCAACGGCAGCAGGGTGCTGGTCAACATGAACATCGCGTTGACGTTGACCTGCATGACACGCATGAAGTTTTCGCCGGACAGTTGCTCGATCGGCGTGCGCGGGCCGATGATCGAAGCGTTGTGCAGCAGGCCGTCGAGGTGGCCGAACTCGGTTTCGATCATCGCCGCCAGCTCATCGTACTGATGGGGCAGGGCGGTCTCGAGGTTGAACGGGATCACCGCTGGTTGCGGATGACCGGCAGCCTCGATTTCGTCGTAGACCTCCGTCAGATTGGCTTCGGTCTTGCCCAGCAGCAGCACGGTGGCACCGTGGGCGGCATAGGTTTTCGCCGCAGCCGCACCAATGCCACGGCCGGCACCGGTGACCAGAATGACCCGATCCTTGAGCAATTCAGGGCGAGCGGTGTAATCAAACATAAAAACCTCATAGTCCATTTCATGAAGACCTGCTTCACCCAGTGGCGAGGGGATTTATCCCCGTTCGGCGGCGAAGCCGTCGCAAAACCTGTGTGTCACATCGCCTGGATAAAAGCGGGGGCCGCTTCGCAGCCCGGCGGGGATAAATCCCCTCGCCACACAGGGAATTTGCAACAGTCAGGTCAGCAACTGCACAGCGCGCTATCGAGCACCTTGCGCAACTCCAGCGGGTGATCTACCACAACGTCCGCGCCCCAGTGCCGTGGGTTGTCGTCCGGGTGGATGTAGCCGTAAGTCACCGCAGCGGTCTTGGTCCCGGCATCGCGGCCCGATTCGATATCGCGCAGATCATCGCCGATAAACAGCACGGTCGACGGATCCAGATCAAGCATCTTGCAGGCGAGGATCAGCGGCTCCGGATCCGGCTTGCTGTTCTTCACATGATCCGGGCAGATCAGCAGCGCTGAACGCTCGGCCAGCCCCAGACGCTGCATGATCGGCTCGGCGAAACGCAACGGTTTGTTGGTGACCACGCCCCAGATCAGGTTGGCCTTTTCGATGTCAGCGAGCAGTTCGCCCATGCCGTCGAACAGCTTGCTGTGCACTGCGCAGCCGACCAGATAGCGCTCGAGAAACTCCAGACGCAGCTCCTCAAAGCCCGGCGATTCCGGATCCATCGAGAACGTCACCGCGACCATGGCCTTGGCGCCGCCGGAAATTTCGTCGCGGATATGCTTGTCGTTGATCGGCGGCAGACCGCGATCGGCGCGCATCGCCTGGCAGATGGCGATGAAGTCCGGCGCGGTGTCGAGCAGGGTGCCGTCCATGTCGAAAAGTACCGCTCTGATGGCCATCGGCTTATTCCTCGCGCAGGGTCTGGATCATGTAGTTGACGTCAACGTCGTTGGCCAGCTTGTAGTGCTTGGTCAGCGGGTTGTAGGTCAGGCCGATGATGTCCTTGACGGTCAGGCCAGCCATGCGGCTCCACGCGCCGAGCTCGGAGGGGCGGATGAATTTCTTGAAGTCGTGGGTGCCGCGCGGCAGCAGCTTCATGATGTATTCGGCGCCGATGATCGCGAACAGATACGCCTTCGGGTTGCGGTTGATGGTCGAGAAGAACACCTGGCCGCCCGGCTTGACCATGCGGAAACAGGCGCGGATCACCGACGATGGATCCGGCACGTGCTCGAGCATTTCCAGGCAGGTGACCACATCAAACTGCTCGGGCATTTCGTCGGCGAGGGCTTCGGCGGTGATCTGCCGGTATTCGACGCTGACCCCGGATTCCAGCTGATGCAGTTGTGCGACCGCCAGCGGCGCTTCGCCCATGTCGATGCCCATCACGGTGGCGCCGCGCTGAGCCATGGCTTCGCTGAGGATGCCGCCGCCGCAACCGACGTCGAGGACTTTCTTGCCGGCCAGATTGACTCGTTCGTCGATCCAGTTGACCCGCAGCGGGTTGATGTCGTGCAGCGGCTTGAATTCGCTTTCACGGTCCCACCAGCGATGGGCAAGGGCCTCGAATTTGGCGATTTCGGCGTGGTCGACGTTGCTCATGTTAAATCCTCTAAAACTTGAAAAAGGCTGTAGCCGCGGATATTGCGCCGCGGTGTTTACGATTCGGTGTGGCCGCTGATGCGCTGGCCCCAGTGGCGGGCGGTCTCGCCCAGCTGTTGTTCGTCCATGCGGGTCAGGCGCCGGTCGTCGAGCAGTTGCTTGCCGGCAACCCACAGGTGCTTCACGCAATCACGCCCGGTCGCATAGATCAGCTGCGACACCGGGTCATACACCGGTTGCTGCGCCAGGCCGGACAGGTCGAAAGCGACGATGTCTGCGGCTTTGCCGATTTCCAGCGAGCCGACCTGCGCCTCGATCCCCAGCGCACGGGCGCCATTGAGAGTGGCCATGCGCAAGGCGCGATGAGCGTCCAGCGCCGTGGCAGAACCGGCCACGGCTTTGGCCAGCAGGGCGGCGGTGCGGGTTTCGCCGAGCAGGTCCAGATCATTGTTGCTCGCCGCGCCATCGGTGCCGACGGCAACGTTCACCCCAGCCTGCCACAAACGTTCGACCGGGCAGAAGCCGCTGGCCAGTTTGAGGTTGGATTCCGGGCAGTGGATCACGCTGCTGTTGCTTTCTACCAGCAGCGCGAGGTCTTCATCGCTGATCTGGGTCATGTGCACCGCCTGGAAGCGCGGGCCGAGCAGGCCAAGGCGACCCAGGCGCGCCAGTGGCCGTTCGCCGGTCTGCTCGACGGCCTGCTGCACTTCGAATGCGGTTTCATGCACATGCATGTGGATCGAGGCGTCAAGCTCCTCGGCGATCACCCTGATTTTCTCCAGGTTCTCATCACCAACCGTGTAGGGTGCGTGAGGGCCGAAAGTAATCTTGATGCGTTCGTGATGCTTGAGATCCCCGAACAATTCGACGCCCTGACGAATGGCTTCGTCGGCACTGCTGGCGCCGGGGATCGGGAAATCGAGGATCGGAATGGCGATCTGCGCGCGGATACCGCTGTTGTGTACGCGCTCGCTGGCGACCTTCGGGAAGAAATACATGTCAGAGAAGCAGCTGATGCCGCCCTTGATCTGCTCGGCGATGGCCAGATCGGTGCCGTCGCGGACGAAGTCCTCATCGACCCATTTGCCTTCGGCCGGCCAGATGTGGTTTTCCAGCCAGGTCATCAGCGGCAGATCGTCAGCCAGGCCACGGAACAGTGTCATCGCCGCGTGGCCGTGGGCATTGATCAGTCCCGGCGCCAACAGAACATCCGGCAGTTCACGGATTTCTGTCGCGTTACACTTCAACGCTTCGGCGCGCGGGCCGATAAACACGATGCAACCGTCACGGATGCCCAGGCCGTGCTCCTTGAGCACCACGCCTGCAGGTTCGACGGGGACCAGCCAGGTCGGCAGCAATAACAGGTCGAGCGCAATGGCAGGTTTCGGCATCGAGGGTCGGTTCCAGTGCTTTTGTAAAGGATGGCGAAGTATACCCGAGCGTCTTCGCGGGGGGATCGCTATAATCGGCGGCTTTTGTTCATGAGTGCGGGGTGTGGGATGCGCGATCGACTGTTGGCTGCGGAGAAAGTGAAGGCCATCGATTGGCGTGATGGCGCGCTGCACCTGCTGGATCAGCGTATTTTGCCGTTCGAGGAAACCTGGATCGCCTACACCAGCGCCGCCGGCGTGGCCGAGGCGATTCGCTCGATGGTCGTGCGTGGCGCGCCGGCTATTGGCATCAGTGCGGCCTATGGCATCGTCCTCGCGGCGCGGGCGCGGATTGCCGAGGGCGGCGACTGGTACGCGGCGCTGGAAGAGGATTTCGCTCTGCTGGCCGATTCGCGTCCGACCGCGGTCAATCTGTTCTGGGCGCTGGGTCGCATGCACGATCGCCTGGATCGGCTGAAAAGCAACGCCGATCCGCTGGCGGCGCTGGAAGCCGAAGCTATCGCCATTCATGAAAGCGACCGCGAGGCCAACCTGACCATGGCGCAGCTTGGCGTCGATCTGATTCGCAAGCATCAGGGCAACGCTCAAGCCATCCTGACCCACTGCAACACCGGCGCGCTGGCCACCGGTGGGTTCGGAACTGCGCTGGGAGTGATCCGCGCGGCTTATATAGAAGGCATGGTCGAACGCGTCTATGCCGACGAGACCCGGCCGTGGCTGCAGGGCTCGCGGCTGACCGCGTGGGAACTGGCCAACGAAGGCATCCCGGTGACCCTGAATGCCGACTCCGCCGCCGCGCACATCATGAAAACCAAAGGCGTGACCTGGGTGATCGTCGGCGCTGACCGCATCACCGCCAATGGCGACGTGGCGAACAAGATCGGTACCTACCAACTGGCAGTCAACGCCATGCACCACGGCGTGCGCTTCATGGTCGTGGCGCCAAGTTCGACCATCGACATGAATCTGGCCAGCGGCGATGACATTCCGATCGAAGAGCGTGATGGCGCCGAGCTGCTTGAAGTTGGCGGTAAACGCGTCGGTGCCGATGTTGAAGCGTTCAACCCGGTGTTTGATGTCACTCCGGCGGATCTGATTGACGCGATCGTCACCGAGAAAGGCATCGTCGAACGCCCGGACACCGCGAAAATGGCCCAGCTGATGTGTCGCAAGCGCCTGCATTGACAGGCTTTGGTGTTGTGTTGAGCCATTCGCGAGCAGGCTCGCTCCCACAGGTTTTGTGAACGCCACTGGCCTGTGTGGGAGCGAGCCTGCTCGCGAAGAGGTCGGTAATGTCAATAAACATCGCTAATTCAGACCCCGATTTCACATTCAACCAAGCTCTGAGCCTCTCTCGTCCCCCTCAAGCCTGTCATCGGTCAACTAACTATGCTCCATGCGCATCTGGGGGATAGGTGCGTGGCGGCCTTTGTGATAACATCCGGCGTTTTCCGAGGCGGCTCCACGGAGCTGTCTTTACTGCGCAAATCCGCGATCCAATGTTGATTTGTCGTAAGTCGGCGCATGGCACTCGGCCGGCCCCGACGAGCTTCGTTGCTCCCACATGGATATGACGAAGTTTCACCAGAAAAAGGAATCAGGCTTCTCATGGGCGAACTGGCCAAAGAAATCCTCCCGGTCAATATCGAAGACGAGCTGAAACAGTCCTACCTCGACTACGCAATGAGCGTGATCGTCGGCCGTGCACTGCCGGATGCGCGCGATGGCCTCAAGCCCGTGCACCGTCGCGTACTGTTCGCGATGAGCGAGCTGGGCAACGACTACAACAAGCCGTACAAGAAATCTGCCCGTGTCGTCGGCGACGTGATCGGTAAGTATCACCCGCACGGTGACACTGCCGTGTACGACACCATCGTTCGCATGGCCCAGCCTTTCTCCCTGCGCTACCTGCTGGTCGACGGCCAGGGCAACTTCGGTTCGGTCGACGGCGATAACGCTGCGGCCATGCGATACACCGAAGTGCGCATGACCAAGCTGGCGCACGAGCTGCTGGCTGACCTGCACAAGGAGACCGTGGACTGGGTGCCGAACTACGACGGCACCGAACTGATCCCGGCAGTCATGCCGACCCGCGTACCGAACCTGCTGGTCAACGGTTCCAGCGGTATCGCTGTGGGCATGGCGACCAACATTCCGCCGCACAACCTCGGTGAAGTCATCGACGGTTGCCTGGCCCTCATCGACAACCCCGAGCTGACCGTCGATGAGCTGATGCAATACATTCCCGGTCCGGACTTCCCGACGGCTGCGATCATCAACGGTCGCGCCGGCATCATCGAAGCCTACCGCACTGGTCGCGGGCGCATTTACATGCGTGCCCGCTCGATCATCGAAGACATCGACAAGGTCGGTGGCCGTCAGCAGATCGTCATCACCGAGCTGCCTTACCAGCTGAACAAGGCGCGTCTGATCGAGAAGATCGCCGAGCTGGTCAAAGAGAAGAAGCTCGAAGGCATCACCGAGCTGCGCGACGAGTCCGACAAGGACGGTATGCGCGTCGTGATCGAACTGCGTCGCGGCGAAGTGCCGGAGGTGATCCTCAACAACCTCTACGCCCAGACCCAGCTGCAATCGGTGTTCGGTATCAACATCGTCGCGCTGATCGACGGCCGCCCACGCATCCTCAACCTCAAGGATCTGCTGGAAGCCTTCGTCCGTCACCGTCGCGAAGTGGTTACCCGTCGTACCGTGTTCGAACTGCGCAAGGCGCGCGAGCGTGGGCACATTCTCGAAGGCCGGGCCGTTGCCCTGTCGAACATCGACCCGGTGATCGCCCTGATCAAGGCTTCGCCAACGCCGTCGGAAGCCAAGGAAGCGCTGATCAGCACGCCTTGGGAATCCTCGGCTGTGGTGGCGATGGTTGAGCGTGCCGGTGCCGATTCGTGCCGTCCGGAAAACCTCGATCCGCAATACGGTCTGCGTGAAGGCAAGTACTTCCTCTCGCCAGAACAGGCGCAAGCCATTCTCGAACTGCGCCTGCACCGTCTGACCGGTCTGGAGCACGAGAAGCTGCTGGCCGAGTATCAAGAGATTCTCAACCAGATCGGCGAGCTGATCCGCATCCTCAACAGCGCCGTGCGCCTCATGGAAGTGATCCGCGAAGAGCTGGAAGTGATCCGCGCCGAATACGGCGATGTGCGCCGCACCGAAATTCTCGATGCCCGTCTCGACCTGACCCTGGGTGACATGATCCCGGAAGAAGAACGCGTCGTGACCATCTCCCACGGTGGCTACGCCAAGACCCAGCCGCTGGCTGCTTACCAGGCTCAGCGTCGTGGCGGCAAAGGCAAATCGGCTACCGGCGTCAAGGACGAGGACTACATCGCTCACCTGCTGGTTGCCAACAGCCACACCACGCTGCTGCTGTTCTCCAGCAAGGGCAAGGTGTACTGGCTCAAGACCTACGAAATTCCGGAAGCATCCCGCGCGGCCCGTGGTCGTCCGCTGGTCAACCTGCTGCCGCTGGATGATGGTGAATACATCACCACCATGCTGCCGGTCGAGGAATACACCGAAGGTCACTACATCTTCATGGCCACCGCCAACGGCACCGTGAAGAAGACCCCGCTGGAATCCTTCAGCCGCCAGCGCAGCGTCGGTCTGATCGCGCTGGAGCTGGACGAGGGCGACGTGCTGATCTCTGCGGCCATCACCGATGGCGAGCGCGAAGTGATGCTGTTCTCCGACGGCGGCAAGGTCACCCGTTTCAAAGAGTCCGACGTGCGTGCCATGGGCCGTACCGCTCGCGGCGTGCGCGGGATGCGTCTGCCGGAAGGGCAGAAGCTGATTTCCATGCTGATCCCGGAAGAAGGCAGCCAGATCCTCACCGCTTCCGAGCGTGGTTATGGCAAGCGCACCGCGATCACCGAGTTCCCTGAGTACAAGCGTGGCGGTCAGGGCGTGATCGCCATGGTCAGCAACGAGCGTAACGGCCGTCTGGTCGGCGCGGTACAGGTGCTCGACGGCGAAGAAATCATGCTGATCTCCGATCAGGGCACCCTGGTGCGTACCCGTGTCGACGAAGTGTCGAGCCTCGGACGTAATACTCAGGGCGTGACGCTGATCAAGCTGGCCAAGGATGAAACCCTGGTCGGCCTGGAGCGGGTTCAGGAGCCTTCGGAAATCGAGGGCGAAGAGCTCGAAGGTGAAGAGGGCGAGGAAATCGCAGGCACCGTCGGTATCGACGAGGCCGCAGACGACCAGCAACTCGACGCCGCAGCAGACGAAGAACCGCAGGAATAAGCGGACAAACGAGGGGGCGGATGAGAATTCGCCCCCTTGTTATTTGTCCGGTATGAATTTTCGACATAATGGAGATCCCCTGTGGGAGCGAGCCTGCTCGCGAAAGCAGGCGCTGCGGTACCTCTGAAGCACCGCGGTGATGCATTCGCGAGCAGGCTCGCTCCCACAGGGCCATGTTGATCGGTAGTGTGATTTATTGCGTGATACCACCAAATCAGAGCGAGATTGGATGTGAGCAAGCGAGCCTATAACTTCTGCGCCGGTCCGGCGGCGCTGCCTGAAGCTGTCCTGCAGCGCGCCCAGGGTGAACTCCTTGATTGGCACGGCAAGGGTCTGTCGGTCATGGAAATGAGCCATCGCAGCGATGAGTTCGTGTCCATTGCCACCCAGGCCGAGCAGGATCTGCGTGACCTGCTGAATATCCCGTCGAACTACAAAGTGCTGTTTCTGCAAGGCGGCGCCAGCCAGCAGTTTGCGCAGATCCCGTTGAACCTGTTGCCTGAAGGCGGCTCGGCCGACTACATCGACACCGGTATCTGGTCGCAGAAAGCCATCGAAGAAGCCTCGCGCTATGGCCACGTCAACGTTGCTGCCACTGCCAAGCCTTACGACTATTTCGCCATCCCAGCCCAGAACGAGTGGAACCTGTCGAAAGACGCCGCGTACGTTCACTACGCGCCGAACGAAACCATCGGTGGTCTGGAATTTCAGTGGATCCCGCAAACCGGTGACGTACCGCTGGTGGCGGACATGTCTTCGGACATCCTCTCGCGCCCGGTCGATATTTCGCGTTTCGGCATGATCTACGCCGGCGCGCAGAAAAACATCGGCCCGAGCGGCATCGTCGTCAACATCATCCGCGAAGACTTGCTCGGCAAGGCCCGCTCGCTGTGCCCGACCATGCTCAACTACAAGGTCGCGGCCGATAACGGCTCGATGTACAACACCCCGCCGACGCTGGCCTGGTACCTGTCCGGTCTGGTGTTCCAATGGCTGAAAGAGCAGGGCGGCGTCGAAGCGATCGCCAGGCTCAACGACGTCAAGCAGCGCACCCTGTACGACTTCATCGACGCCAGTGGCCTCTACAGCAACCCGATCAACAAGTCGGATCGCTCGTGGATGAACGTACCGTTCCGTCTGGCTGATGATCGTCTGGACAAGCCATTCCTTGCCGGTGCCGACGAGCGCGGTCTGCTCAACCTCAAGGGTCACCGTTCGGTGGGCGGCATGCGCGCCTCCATCTACAACGCCGTCGACATCACTGCGGTCAACGCGCTGGTGGCGTACATGGCGGAATTCGAGAAGGAACACGGCTGATGTCCGAGCAAGAACTCAAGGCACTGCGCGTTCGCATCGACGCTCTGGACACCAAAGTCCTCGAGCTGATCAGTGAGCGTGCGCGTTGCGCCCAGGAAGTCGCCCGCGTGAAGATGGCCTCGCTGGCCGAAGGCGAAGTGCCGGTGTTCTATCGTCCCGAGCGCGAAGCTCAGGTGCTCAAGCGCGTGATGGAGCGCAACCAGGGGCCACTGGGCAACGAAGAAATGGCGCGGCTGTTCCGCGAAATCATGTCGTCGTGCCTGGCGCTGGAGCAGCCGCTGAAAGTGGCGTATCTCGGCCCTGAAGGTACGTTCACCCAAGCGGCAGCGATGAAACACTTCGGCCACGCGGTGATCAGCAAGCCGATGGCGGCGATCGACGAAGTGTTCCGTGAAGTCGCCGCCGGTGCGGTGAATTTCGGCGTGGTGCCGGTGGAAAACTCCACCGAAGGCGCGGTCAATCACACGCTGGACAGCTTCCTCGAGCACGACATGGTGATCTGTGGCGAAGTCGAGCTGCGCATCCACCATCATCTGCTGGTCGGCGAAAATACCAAGACCGACAGTATCAGCCGCATCTACTCCCACGCGCAGTCGCTGGCTCAGTGCCGCAAGTGGCTGGATGCGCATTACCCGAATGTCGAACGCGTCGCGGTATCGAGCAACGCCGAAGCGGCCAAACGGGTCAAGGGTGAGTGGAACTCGGCGGCGATTGCCGGCGACATGGCGGCCGGTCTGTATGGCCTGACCCGTCTGGCCGAGAAGATCGAAGACCGTCCGGACAATTCGACGCGCTTCCTGATGATCGGTAATCAGGAAGTGCCGCCGACCGGCGACGACAAGACCTCGATCATCGTGTCGATGAGCAACAAGCCCGGCGCGCTCCATGAGCTGCTGGTGCCGTTCCACGACAATGGCATCGACCTGACCCGCATCGAAACCCGTCCGTCGCGCAGCGGCAAATGGACCTACGTGTTCTTCATCGACTTCGTCGGCCACCACCGCGATCCGTTGATCAAAGGTGTGCTGGAAAAGATCAGTCAGGAAGCAGTAGCACTCAAAGTGCTGGGTTCCTACCCGAAAGCAGTTCTCTAAGGGGCGGTAGCAAATGAGTGGCAACTTCCTCGCTCTGGCACAGCCGGGCGTGCAACAACTTTCGCCGTACGTTCCGGGCAAGCCTGTGGACGAACTGGCGCGCGAGCTGGATCTGGATCCGGCAAAAATCGTCAAACTGGCGAGCAACGAAAACCCATTGGGCGCCAGCCCGAAGGCATTGGCGGCGATCCGCGAAGAGCTGGCCGAGCTGACCCGCTACCCGGACGGCAATGGTTTCGCCCTGAAGTCTCTGCTTGCCGAGCAGTGCCGTGTCGAGCTGAATCAGGTCACGCTGGGCAACGGCTCCAACGACATTCTTGAGCTGGTCGCCCGTGCCTATCTGGCGCCGGGCCTGAACGCGGTATTCAGCGAACATGCATTCGCTGTGTATCCGATTGCTACCCAAGCTGTCGGTGCGCAGGCCAAAGTCGTTCCAGCCAAAGACTGGGGCCATGACCTGCCGGCGATGCTTGCGGCCATCGATGCCAACACCCGCGTGGTGTTCATCGCCAACCCGAACAACCCGACCGGTACCTGGTTCGGCGCCGAAGCGCTGGACGAATTCCTGCAGGACGTTCCCGAGCATGTGCTGGTAGTCCTCGACGAGGCTTACATCGAGTACGCCGAAGGCAGCGATTTGCCGGACGGTCTCGACTTCCTCGCGGCGTACCCGAACCTGCTGGTGTCGCGCACCTTCTCCAAGGCCTATGGTCTGGCCGCGCTGCGCGTCGGTTATGGCTTGTCGACGCCTGTGGTGGCAGACGTGCTGAACCGCGTTCGCCAGCCGTTCAATGTCAACAGCCTCGCCTTGGCGGCGGCGTGTGCGGCGCTGAAAGACGAGGAATATCTGGCGCAAAGCCGTCAGCTCAACGAAGCCGGCATGCAGCAGTTGCAGGCGGGTTTCCGTGAGCTGGGACTGAGCTGGATCGAGTCCAAAGGCAACTTCATCTGTGTCGATCTCGGCCAGGTCGCGGCGCCGATTTTCCAGGGCTTGCTGCGCGAAGGCGTGATCGTGCGTCCGGTGGCCAATTACGGCATGCCGGACCACCTGCGGGTGACCATCGGTCTGCCGGCGGAAAACAGCCGTTTCCTCGAGGCGCTGCGCAAGGTTCTGGCTCGTGGTTGATGTCACTGCGCTGCAACCTGTTGCACCTATGATCGGTCGCCTTGTGGTGGTCGGTCTGGGGTTGATCGGTGGTTCGTTTGCCAAGGGTTTGCGTGAAAGCGGCCTGTGCCGTGAGGTGGTCGGTGTTGATCTCGACCCGCAATCGCGCAAGCTCGCGGTCGAATTGGGTGTGGTTGATCGCTGCGAAGACGATTTGGCGGCGGCTTGCGTCGGTGCCGATGTGATTCAGCTGGCGGTGCCGATTCTGGCCATGGAAAAGCTGCTCGCGCGTCTGGCTGTCATGGATCTGGGGCAGGCGATTCTTACGGATGTCGGCAGCGCCAAAGGCAACGTGGTGCGCGCGGCGACCGAGGCGTTCGGCGGCATGCCGGCGCGCTTCGTCCCGGGGCACCCGATTGCCGGTTCCGAGCAGAGCGGGGTGGAAGCCTCGAATGCCGAGCTGTTCCGCCGGCACAAGGTAATCCTGACGCCGCTCGAGCGGACCGATCCTGCCGCACTGGCGCTGGTCGATCGGCTCTGGCGCGAGCTGGGCGCCGATGTCGAGCACATGCAGGTCGAGCGGCACGACGAAGTGCTTGCCGCGACCAGTCATCTGCCGCACCTGCTGGCTTTCGGTCTGGTCGATTCGTTGGCCAAGCGCAATGAAAATCTGGAGATCTTCCGTTACGCTGCCGGTGGTTTTCGCGATTTCACAAGAATCGCCGGAAGCGACCCGGTGATGTGGCACGACATCTTCCTCGCCAACCGCGAGGCTGTCCTGCGCACACTCGATACATTTCGCAGCGACCTCGACGCCTTGCGCGACGCGGTCGATGCAGGGGATGGGCACCAATTGTTGGGCGTTTTCACGCGCGCCCGGGTTGCCCGCGAGCATTTCAGTAAAATCCTGGCCCGCAGGGCCTATGTGGACGCTATGAATTCCAACGATCTGATCTTCCTGGCTCAACCTGGTGGCCGCCTGTCCGGTCGGATTCGCGTACCGGGCGACAAATCGATTTCCCACCGTTCGATCATGCTCGGCTCGCTGGCCGAAGGCGTCACCGAAGTCGAAGGCTTCCTTGAGGGCGAAGACGCCCTGGCGACCTTGCAGGCGTTTCGCGACATGGGCGTGGTCATCGAAGGCCCGCACCACGGCCGCGTTACCATCCACGGTGTCGGCCTGCACGGCCTGAAACCTGCGCCGGGCCCAATCTATCTGGGCAACTCTGGCACCTCGATGCGTCTGCTCTCTGGCCTGCTGGCGGCGCAGAACTTCGACAGCACCTTGACCGGCGACGCTTCGCTGTCCAAGCGTCCGATGAATCGCGTGGCTAATCCTTTGCGAGAAATGGGCGCCGTGATCGAAACCGCTGCCGAAGGTCGTCCACCGATGACCATTCGCGGTGGCCATAAGCTCAAGGGCCTGACCTACACCATGCCGATGGCCAGTGCTCAGGTGAAATCCTGCCTGCTGCTTGCCGGTCTCTATGCTGAAGGCAAGACCACGGTGACCGAGCCAGCACCGACCCGCGATCACACCGAACGCATGCTGCGTGGCTTCGGCTACCCGGTCAGCGTCGACGGCGCCACGGCTTCGGTCGAGTCCGGCGGCAAGCTCACCGCGACTCACATCGAAGTGCCGGGCGATATCTCGTCGTCGGCGTTCTTCCTGGTCGCAGCCTCAATCGCCGAGGGCTCCGAGCTGGTGCTCGAGCACGTCGGCATCAACCCGACCCGTACTGGTGTGATCGATATCCTGCGTCTGATGGGTGCCGATATCACTCTGGAAAACCAGCGTGAAGTGGGCGGCGAGCCAGTGGCTGACTTGCGCGTGCGGGCAGCTAAACTCAAAGGTATCGAGATTCCGGAGGAACTGGTGCCGCTGGCCATCGACGAATTCCCGGTCCTGTTCATCGCTGCTGCATGCGCCGAAGGGCGGACCGTGCTGACCGGCGCCGAAGAGCTGCGAGTCAAGGAATCCGACCGGATTCAGGTCATGGCGGACGGCTTGCTGGCGCTGGGCGTCAAGTGCGAACCGACCCCGGACGGCATCATCATCGACGGCGGCCAGATCGGCGGCGGTGAAGTGCACGGTCACGGCGACCACCGTATCGCCATGGCCTTCAGCGTTGCCTCGTTGCGCGCTACCGCACCGATCCGCATCCATGATTGCGCCAACGTCGCGACCTCGTTCCCCAACTTCCTCGCGCTGTGCGGGCAAGTCGGCATTCGTGTGGCACAAGAGGCTCAGTCGTGAAAAACATTGCACCGGTCATCACCATCGATGGGCCAAGCGGCTCCGGCAAAGGCACGGTCGCCGGGATTCTGGCCAAGCGTCTGGGCTGGAACCTGCTGGATTCCGGTGCGCTTTATCGCTTGCTCGCGTTTGCTGCGCATAACCATGGCGTCGACCTGACCAATGAAGAGCTGCTGAAGACATTGGCCGCTCATCTGGATGTGCAGTTCATCGCCGCGACCGAAGGTCAGCTGCAGCGGATCATTCTCGAAGGCGACGAAGTCAGCGATGTCATTCGCACCGAAAGCGTCGGTTCCGGGGCCTCGCAAGTGGCTGCGCTGCCCGCCGTACGCGAGGCGCTGCTGCAGCGCCAGCGTGCGTTTCAGGAAGCGCCGGGTCTGGTGGCGGACGGTCGCGACATGGGCACGGTGGTATTTCCGGGTGCACCGCTGAAGATTTTCCTCACCGCCAGTGCCGAGGAGCGGGCGCGCCGTCGATATTTGCAGTTGAAGGGCAAAGTCGAGGGTGTTAGTCTGTCGAGTCTGCTAGATGAGATCCGTGCACGCGATGAGCGTGACACCCAGCGCGCAGTAGCCCCGCTCAAGCCGGCGGCCGACGCGATTCAGCTGGATTCAACGGAGCTTTCCATCGATCAGGTGCTTGAACGCATCATGAGCGAGATCGCCATTCGCGATATCGCCGGGTGACCAAGAAGGCCGCAGGGGACCAGTCATAGTCCTGCGGTGCTTCTTTTAAATGAAACTAACCCACACCGTCTGGGGTGTGGAGATGGGCGTTTACTTCGCCCTCATCTACAGGAATTAAAATGAGCGAAAGCTTTGCGGAACTCTTTGAAGAAAGCCTGAAAACCCTGAACCTTCAGGCAGGCTCCATCATCACCGGTGTTATCGTTGATATCGATTACCAGGCTCGCTGGGTAACCGTTCACGCTGGTCTGAAGTCTGAAGCACTCATCCCGCTTGAGCAGTTCTACAACGATGCTGGCGAACTGAACATCAACGTTGGTGATGAAGTTCACGTTGCTCTGGATTCGGTTGAAGACGGCTTTGGCGAAACCAAGCTGTCCCGTGAAAAAGCCAAGCGCGCTGAATGCTGGATCGTTCTGGAAGCAGCCTTCGCAGCCGAGGAAGTGGTCAAGGGCGTTATCAACGGTAAGGTTAAAGGCGGCTTCACTGTCGACGTTAACGGCATCCGTGCGTTCCTGCCAGGTTCCCTGGTTGACGTCCGTCCAGTGCGCGACACCACGCATCTGGAAGGCAAAGAGCTGGAATTCAAGGTCATCAAGCTGGACCAGAAGCGCAACAACGTTGTCGTTTCCCGTCGCAGCGTCCTCGAAGCCGAGAACTCCGCCGAGCGTGAAGCTCTGCTGGAATCCCTGCAGGAAGGCCAGCAAGTCAAAGGTATCGTCAAAAACCTCACCGATTACGGCGCATTCGTCGATCTGGGTGGCGTGGACGGCCTGCTGCACATCACCGACATGGCCTGGAAGCGCATCAAGCATCCTTCCGAGATCGTCAACGTTGGTGACGAAATCGACGTCAAGGTTCTGAAATACGATCGCGAACGCAACCGTGTTTCCCTGGGCCTGAAGCAACTGGGCGAAGATCCATGGGTTGCTATCAAAGCCCGTTACCCAGAAGGCACTCGCGTTACCGCTCGTGTAACCAACCTGACCGACTACGGCTGCTTCGCTGAGCTGGAAGAAGGCGTTGAAGGTCTGGTACACGTTTCGGAAATGGACTGGACCAACAAGAACATCCACCCTTCGAAAGTCGTACAAGTCGGCGACGAAGTGGAAGTCATGGTTCTGGACATCGACGAAGAGCGTCGTCGTATCTCCCTGGGCATCAAGCAGTGCAAGTCGAACCCATGGGAAGACTTCTCTGGCCAGTTCAACAAGGGCGACAAGATCTCCGGCACCATCAAGTCGATCACCGATTTCGGTATCTTCATTGGTCTGGACGGCGGCATCGACGGTCTGGTTCACCTGTCCGACATCTCCTGGAACGAAGTGGGCGAAGAAGCCGTACGTCGTTTCAAGAAGGGCGACGAGCTGGACACCGTCATCCTGTCGGTTGACCCAGAGCGCGAGCGCATCTCCCTGGGCATCAAGCAACTGGAAAGCGATCCGTTCTCCGAGTACGTCTCGGTTAACGACAAGGGCGCTATCGTGACCGGTACCGTGAAAGAAGTTGACGCCAAAGGCGCCATCATCGTTCTGGCCGACGACATCGAAGCTACCCTGAAAGCCTCCGAAATCAGCCGTGACCGCGTTGAAGACGCGCGCAACGTTCTGAAAGAAGGCCAGGAAGTTGAAGCCAAGATCATCAGCGTTGATCGCAAGAGCCGCGTAATCCAGCTCTCGATCAAGTCGAAAGACGACGCTGAAGAGAAAGAAGCCATCCAGAGCCTGAAAGCAGCTCCGGAAGGCGAAGCAGCTGACACCACTATGGCGGCACTGCTGCGTCAAGCAATGGCCAAACAGAACTAAGTTCTGCTTGATCATTAAAAAGGGCGACTTCGGTCGCCCTTTTTTGTGCCTGCGATTTGGCTCTTGTACGTCCGTGCATGAAACCAATGGCTTCGCCTGTGGGTCTGTTTCTTTAATCGGATCAATCGCCTATTCGCGACTAAGCTTGATCTTGAGTATTAGTCGTCAGGCTTGCCTGGCATAAGGAAGTGGATGAACAAGTTATTTGTTGTTGCGGTGGTCCTGGCGCTGGCAGGTTGCACCACCAGCGCGAAAACCCATGCGGTGCGCGGCGTCAGTGGTATCGAGGTCGATTGCTCCGGGTTGGGTTCCGGTTGGGAAAAGTGCCAGAAGCGTGCAGCGAAGGAGTGCAAAGGTAAGGGCTACAAGGTCATCACCCGCTCTGATGATGCGAAAGATGAAGATGAATACCCGTTTGGCTTCAATCCCGCAGGCTTTGTAACCCGGACCATGCTGGTGATGTGTCGTTAAGTGAGCAGCGATCCGACTCGCTAGGAAATGCCCTGAAAATGGGCGTTTTGACCGCGGGAGATATATGTCAATCCCTGGGCTGTTCAAATTCTTCCGGGCATGCTAAAACCTTTCAAGCGCTGATCTAGCTGCTTGAAAAAGAAGGGAAAAATATGACGAAGTCGGAGTTGATCGAACGAATTGTCACCCATCAAGGGCTACTCTCATCCAAGGATGTGGAGCTGGCCATCAAGACCATGCTTGAACAAATGTCTCAGTGCCTCGCCACCGGTGATCGTATCGAGATCCGTGGTTTCGGCAGCTTCTCCCTGCACTACCGCGCGCCGCGCGTCGGCCGCAATCCCAAAACCGGCCAGTCGGTAAGTCTGGACGGTAAATTCGTTCCGCACTTCAAGCCGGGCAAGGAATTACGTGATCGCGTGAACGAAGAAGAGGAGGAGGGCGCTTGATCTTCGCTATTCAAATTCAAGGGGGCATGAATGCGTAACCTGAAACGCATACTGCTTGGCGTTTTTCTTCTGCTGATGGTTCTGGTTGTGCTGGGATTCGTGCTGGAGAACCAGCAATCGGTTTCGCTTTTGTTTCTGGGTTTTACCGGCCCGCAGTTGCCGGTGTCGGTTGTTGCGGTGTTGGCGTTGCTGATTGGTATGTTGATTGGTCCTGTGTTGGGCTGGTTTCTGGGGCGCTCGTCCAGAGCTGCACGCAAGCGAGTGGTGTGAAAACGACAGGCGCACGGCATCTGTCGAAATTGCGCCTCAGCCTGTCTTTATCCATTAGTAAAACCATCATTAAGCTGAAAAAATGCATCCCTTGTTCGATCGTGCCTTCATGCGCGTCGATTCAGACTGACTCTGACGGATGCCAACTGATAGTGGCTTCTGCATTCATGGATTAGACCGCGCTCGCTGGCAGCGCTGTCCGCAGCTCAAGGGTATCGCTTCGCGTGAAAGTTCTAGTTACCGGCGGCGCCGGCTTTATCGGCTCGGCAGTCATCCGTCACATCATCTCCAACACTGCCGATGCGGTCGTCAACGTCGATAAGTTGACTTACGCCGGCAACCTGGAGTCCCTGGCAGAAGTCAGCCAGAATTCGCGTTACACCTTCGAGCGTGTCGATATCTGTGATCGTGATCAGATCGACCGCGTCCTGCGTGAACACCAACCTGATGCGATCATGCACCTGGCGGCAGAATCCCACGTTGACCGCTCGATCTCCGGCCCGTCCGAGTTCATCCAGACCAACATCATTGGCACTTACACGCTCCTAGAAGCTGCGCGCCATTACTGGGCTGCTCTGGATGACACCCGCAGAGCCAATTTCCGCTTCCACCACATCTCGACTGACGAAGTTTACGGAGACCTCGAAGGCCCGGAAGACCTCTTCACCGAAACCACCCCTTACCAGCCAAGCTCGCCTTATTCGGCAAGCAAGGCCAGCTCCGACCACCTGGTCCGTGCCTGGGCCCGCACTTACGGCCTGCCGACACTGGTTACCAACTGCTCGAACAACTACGGCCCGTGCCACTTCCCTGAGAAACTGATCCCGCTGATCATTCTCAACGCACTCGAAGGCAAGCCACTGCCGGTCTACGGCAAAGGTAACCAGGTTCGTGACTGGTTATATGTCGAAGATCATGCGCGCGCGCTATACAAAGTCGTCACCGAGGGCGTAATCGGAGAGACCTACAACATCGGTGGCCATAACGAAAAACAAAACATTGAAGTAGTTCGGACCCTGTGTGCATTGCTTGATGAATTACGTCCGGATTCGGCCCACCGCCCGCATGCCAACCTGATTACTTATGTTCAGGATCGCCCTGGTCACGACGTGCGTTATGCGATCGACGCGAGCAAGATCCAGCGTGAACTGGGCTGGACTCCGGAAGAGACTTTCGAGACTGGTATTCGCAAGACTGTAGAGTGGTATCTGAATAACACCGAGTGGGTAGAGCACGTGAAGAGCGGTAGCTACCAGCAGTGGATTGATCAGAACTACACGGATCGTTCGAACAAAGCATGAGAATTCTTCTGCTGGGCAAGAACGGTCAGGTGGGCTGGGAGCTGCAGCGCTCACTTGCACCGTTGGGTGAGCTGGTTGCTCTTGATCGACATCCCGTTAATGGGCTCAGTGGCGATCTGGCCAATCTCGAATCCCTGCGCGCAACGATTCTTCAGGTCAAGCCTGACGTTATTGTTAACGCCGCCGCTTATACCGCGGTCGACAAGGCTGAGTCGGAAACCGATTTGGCGGATCGCGTGAATGGACTCGCGAGTGGCGTTATGGCGGAAGAAGCCGCCGCGTCGGGCGCATGGCTGGTTCACTATTCGACGGATTACGTTTTCAGTGGCCAAGGCGTCACGCCATGGCAGGAAACAGACGCTGTTGCGCCGGTGAACTATTACGGCTCCAGCAAGCTAGCCGGCGAACAGGCAATTATCGCGTCGGGTTGCAAGAATCTGATCTTTCGTACCAGCTGGGTATATGGTGCTCGCGGCAACAACTTCGCGAAGACCATGCTGCGCTTGGCCAAAGACCGCGAAACGTTGAGCGTGATTGCAGATCAGATCGGAGCGCCGACCGGGGCTGATCTGATTGCTGACGTTACGGTACTGGCTATCCAGCAAGTTATAAAGAGTCCAGAGTTGGCCGGTCTTTACCACTTGGCCGCTGCTGGCGAAGTGTCCTGGCATGGATATGCCAGTCTTGTAATCGACTTTGCAAAAGCCCAAGGTGAGGAATTGGCTGTGAAAACGGTCAGTCCTATCGAAACGACTGCATATCCGACACCTGCACGTCGCCCTCTGAACTCACGTTTGAATACTCAGAAGCTGCGCGACCATTTTTCTCTACACTTGCCGGATTGGCGAAGTGGTGTGACCCGAATGCTTAGGGAAGTTCTGAACAAATGACCACGATAAATCGTAAAGGCATCATCCTCGCCGGTGGTTCGGGCACCCGACTGCACCCGCTGACGTTGGGCGTCTCCAAGCAGATGCTGCCGATCTACGACAAGCCGATGATTTTTTATCCTTTATCGGTTTTGATGCTGGCAGGCATACGCGAGATTCTGGTTATTTCCACACCAGAGGATCTTCCCAGTTTTCGAAAGTTACTGGGAGACGGTAGCCGCTACGGCATCTCATTGACCTTTGCTGAGCAACCAAGCCCCGACGGGTTGGCCCAGGCGTTCATCATTGGTGAAGAGTTCATCGGGGATAGTCCCTGCTGCCTCATATTGGGAGACAACATCTTTTACGGGCAGCACTTTTCTGAAAAATTGATATCCGCGGCAAATCAAAGTTCTGGTGCCACGGTTTTTGGCTATCACGTTTCAGACCCCGAGCGTTTCGGTGTGGTCGAATTCAACTCTGCCGGCAGGGTGCTAAGTATAGAAGAGAAGCCGAGTCAGCCAAAATCCAGTTATGCGATCACTGGATTATATTTTTACGATAATCAAGTTGTCGAGATTGCCAAGAGCATCAAGCCTTCGGCGCGGGGCGAGCTTGAAATTACCGATATCAATCGTGCGTATCTTGAAAAAAATACATTGAAGGTTGAAATGCTGGGCCGTGGATTTGCCTGGCTGGATACGGGTACTCATAACGCGTTATTGGAAGCCAGTCATTTCGTTCATACCATAGAGCAGCGCCAAGGACTTAAAGTGGCTTGTCTGGAAGAGATTGCTTACGTTAACGGATGGATAACTACCGAAGAGCTGCGTACTCAGGCGCATAGTCTCGGCAAGACGGGCTACGGGCAATATTTGCATAAACTTTTGGCATCGGCGCAAGACCCGAGCAGCGGATCGCCGTCGGCATTGATCTGATGAAGGCGCATTATCAGAATAATTGGAAACCAGAAGAATATGATCGAGCGGATGATATGAGCGCGTCGCGGGTTCTTGTGACAGGTGCAAGCGGATTTGTTGGAGGCGCTCTAGTCGCGAAATTGCTGGCTTCCGAAAAATTTTCTCCAGTAGGCGCCGGTCGTTCCCTTTCCCCTGACCCTGCATCAGGTGAGCGGATTCATTATGATCTGGGTCTGGAGGTTCCATTAGAGACGTTGCGCGGCATCGATACAATTGTTCACGCTGCTGCCAGGGTTCATGACATGAAAGCCTCGGGAACTGACGATTTGGAGCAGTATCGGCAGGCTAATAGCCATGCGGCATTGAAACTTGCTGAATCAGCGGCGCGAGCGGGTGTCAGGCGATTTATATTCATCAGTTCCATAAAGGTCAACGGAGAAGAAACCCGGTTAGATAGGCCCTTCACAGCGCTTGACGCTCCAGCTCCAGCGGATGCTTATGGCATTTCAAAGTGGGAGGCTGAGTGTGGACTTCGCGAGCTGGCTCAGCGGACTGGCCTTGAGGTCGTCATAATTCGTCCACCCTTGGTATATGGGCCCGGAGTGAAGGCAAACTTTTTGCGAATGGTTAGATGGGTACATTCAGGTATTCCATTGCCTTTTGGCGCAATCAACAATCGGCGCAGTATTGTGGCCATGGATAATCTGGTGGGTCTGATAATTCGCTGCATTGATCACCCAGCGGCACCGGGCAACACTTTTCTGGTCAGTGATGGTGAAGATTTGTCTACCACTCAGTTGCTTGAGAGCGTGGCCAGATCACTTGCTGTGCGCTCGGTCCTTGTTCCGGTTCCGGAGCGTTTGGTGATCGCAGGCTTGGGGCTGATGGGTAAGCGTGCGCTTGCCAAAAGGTTGTGCGGGTCGCTTCAAGTCGATATCAGTCGCACGCGCGATTTACTGGAGTGGGAGCCGCTCGTTACAAGCCGTCAAGCGCTTGATCATGTGGCAGGACATTACTTGGGAGCGAGACAGAAATGAGTGCCCTCTTTGTTGGGGTGTTTCTGGCATCACTCCTGATGACATTCGTGTTGCGGCGATATGCGCTGCATCGCCAGCTAATTGATATGCCTAACGCCCGCAGTTCTCACACTGTTCCAACCCCTCGCGGTGGAGGAGTGGCCATAGTGGTGTCGTTCCTGGCCGCTTTGGCGGCGGTCGCTGCGGTCGGGATCTTGCCTTTGGATCAGTTCGCTGGACTTTTTGGTGCGGGACTGATTGTTGCCTTGATCGGATTTGCCGACGATCACGGTCATATCGCCGCGCGTTGGCGTTTGTTAGGCCACTTTGCCGCAGCCAGCTGGTTGCTCGTCTGTTTTGGGGGGCTGCCACGTCTGAATGTGTTTGGGTTTGATCTTGATCTGGAGTGGTACGGTGCGATCCTGGCCGCTGTTTACTTAGTCTGGGTATTGAATCTTTACAATTTCATGGATGGTATTGATGGCATAGCAGGTGCGGTAGCAATCTGTGTCACCGTAGTTGGTGCAGTTTTGTATTACTGGTGTGGTCACCCTCAGCAAGTATGGACGCCTTTGCTGCTTGCCAGCGCGTGCGCGGGGTTCCTTATATGGAATTTTCCCCCGGCAAAGATATTCATGGGCGATGCAGGTAGCGGCTTTTTGGGGATAATTTTGGCAAGCATGGCACTTCAGGCTGCGTCGATTGAGCCTCAGCTGTTGTGGAGCTGGCTCATATTGATGGGGGTTTTCGTCGTGGATGCGACCTACACTATGCTGCGTCGGTTGATACGTGGTGAAAAAATCTATGAGGCGCATCGCAGTCACGCCTACCAATACGCGTCCCGTCAACATTCCAGTCACAAGAAAGTGACGCTATCGGTCGTCCTGATCAACATCGTTTGGCTGACGCCTTTGGCTTTGTGGGTGGGTAAGGGAGGGCTGGATGGTCTTTCCGGCCTTGTGCTCGCCTATGTTCCGTTGCTCTTTCTTGCGATCAGGTATAACGCTGGAAAACCGGAGTTCCTGTGAAAATCTGACTGTCAAGTCGACGTTGGAGTTCTTCGCACAGGTAATTTGTATCACGCCTTTGAATCCTGGCAGGATGGCGGTTGTCGTCCTCTCAGTCGGTCAAAATTGTATGGTAAACTTCGTTGGTTTTTATAGGGTGGTGGCATAAGGCTGGTAGTCAAGTTGTTTTCTCCTTGTAAAAGCCCGGCAGCCACTCTGTCGATAGGTCTATGTGCGTTGGATGCCTGTACCCCCATTGGGAGGTATCGAAGTCAAAACCGCATTTCCTGGCTACATGGATGAACAGCGGGTTCCAGCTGGAATTGTGTGCGCACTGCGGATTTGAATATTGCGGCCTGAGGTCGCTTTTCTGATCTGCTTTGCCATCGGATTCAAGCTAAGGAGCCCTGCCTCGCATTGAGTAGAGATTCGCGATACGCCCTTCATCGAAGCCGCGCATCTAGACGTCCACTGGTGAGCAGGAATCGAACCTAAACACGTTCCGGTTCGGGAAGTGAGGAGTAGAGTAATGAAAGTTTTGGTGTTGGGTGTTTCCGGAATGCTGGGTAATGCAGCCTACCGAGTATTGTCCGCAAACCCCGATTTGAGGGTTTTTGGTACTGCTCGGAGCGAAGGCGCCCGAAAGTTTTTTTCACCAGCGTTGGCGGAGAACATCCTGCTGGGTGTAGATGTTGAAAGTCAGGACTCCCTTATCAAGGCTTTCGGAGCCGTCCGTCCGGACGTGGTGGTCAACTGCGTAGGATTGGTCAAGCAGCTTTCCGACGCGAACGACCCACTGATGGCCGTGCCGATCAATACTTTGCTGCCGCACCGTCTTGCGGCACTGTGCAAAGCCGGTGGAGCCCGCCTGGTTCATGTAAGTACCGATTGCGTATTCTCTGGCAAGACTGGAGGCTATCGGGAGTCCGATTTTCCTGACGCGTACGATCTTTATGGCCGTACCAAGTTGTTGGGGGAGGTCGATTACCCTCACGCAATAACTTTACGCACGTCCATTATCGGACGTGAATTGTCGGGACACCGCAGTCTTGTTGGCTGGTTTCTGGCGCAGAGCGGTAAAGTCGATGGCTTCACTGGAGCTATCTTCTCAGGCTTGCCGACAATGGAATTGGCGCGTGTCATCAATGAATACGTATTGCCACGCCCTCATCTGCACGGCCTGTATCATGTAGCCGCTAAACCTATAAATAAGTACGAGTTGCTAAAGCTTGTGGCGAGCACTTATGGAAAAGATACGGAGATTGTCCCTTCCGATAGGCTGACAATTGATCGTTCGTTAAATGCAGATCGTTTTGCTGAGGCGACGGGTTATGTTGCCCCGGAGTGGTCTGTGTTGATCAAAAATATGCATGACTTCAATTAAGCGCAAGGTTTAGACAATGTTTGATAACAAAGTACTAATGATCACTGGCGGTACAGGCTCCTTCGGAAATGCTGTTCTTAATCGTTTTTTGAAAACCGACGTCAAAGAAATTCGTATTTTCAGTCGTGATGAAAAGAAACAGGAAGATATGCGGATCGCGCTTAACAATCCGAAGCTCAAGTTTTATATCGGTGATGTCCGCGATTACGACAGCATACGCAATGCTATGAAGGGCGTTGACTATGTATTTCACGCCGCAGCATTGAAACAGGTTCCATCGTGTGAGTTTTACCCAATGGAGGCTGTTCGTACGAACGTCCTGGGCGCTGATAACGTCATGCAGGCAGCGATTGAGAACCACGTCGGTCGTGTAATCGTACTCAGCACAGACAAGGCGGTCTATCCCATCAACGCCATGGGCATCTCCAAGGCAATGATGGAGAAGTTGATGGTTGCCAAAGCGCGAATGCAGACGGAAGGCGAGACGGTCTTCTGTGCTACCCGCTATGGCAACGTCATGGCTTCTCGCGGTTCGGTTATTCCATTGTTCATCGAACAGTTGCGTGAAGGTAAGTCTATTACCATCACCGATCCAACGATGACACGTTTCCTGATGTCTCTGGAAGATTCGGTTGATCTGGTATTGCACGCTTTTGAACACGGCAATCAAGGTGATATTTTCATTCAGAAGGCTCCGGCTTCGACTATCGAAGTGCTGGCCCAGGCTTTGAAGGAATTGTTCCAGAAGGACAATGAAATTCGCGTGATTGGTACTCGTCACGGCGAAAAATTGTTCGAGTCCTTGGTCGCTCGCGAAGAATTGGCGAAGGCAGAGGACATGGGGCAGTACTATCGTGTACCTGCGGATAATCGTGATCTGAATTACGCTAAATTCGTTGTTGAGGGCGAAACTGAAATTTCCAGTTTCGAAGACTACACGTCTCATAATACCGAACGCCTTGATGTAGAAGGTGTAAAAAAGTTGCTGCTGAAACTTTCCTATATTCAGGAGCAACTCAATGCTTAAGGTCATGACCATCGTCGGAACTCGTCCTGAGTTGATCAAGATGTCTCGCGTGATAGCGGAATTTGACACGCATACTCAGCACATTCTGGTCCACACCGGGCAAAATTTCGATTACGAGTTGAACCAGGTATTCTTCGATGATCTGGATATTCGCAAGCCGGATTATTTCCTCGGCGCTGTCGGCAGCAATGCCGCGCAAACCATCGCTCGGGTCATCGAGAAAGCTGATGAGGTCATGGAGGCAGAAAAACCTGACGCGTTAATGCTTTATGGGGACACCAACTCTTGTCTCGCAGTTATAGCTGCAAAGCGTCGGAAAATTCCTGTTTTTCACATGGAAGCGGGTAATCGTTGCTTCGATCAACGCGTACCAGAAGAGCTTAATCGTAAAGTTCTTGATCATCTCAGCGATATAAACCTCGTGTTGACCGAGCATGCGCGACGTTATTTGCTTGATGAAGGCATCCCGCCTGATCGGATCATCAAGTCCGGTTCTCACATGCAGGAAGTGCTTGAGCATTTCATGCCAAGAATCGACGGCTCCGAAATCCTCGAAAAACTTGAGCTGAAGTCCAAGTCATTCTTCGTTGTGAGTACTCACCGGGAAGAAAACGTCGATACGCCGAGCAACTTGCAGGATTTGCTTGATACATTACAGGCGCTCGTTAAAACTTACGATATGCCGGTGATAGTTTCAACACACCCGCGCACCCGTCAGCGCCTTGAAGCGTTGGGACTTGACGGTCTGGATTCGCGAATTCAGTTCCTGAAACCCTTCGGATTCTTTGATTACATCAAATTGCAGAAAGAAGCGTTCTGCATTTTGTCAGACAGTGGAACAATTACCGAAGAAGCGTCTTTGTTGGGGCTGACCGCCGTGACTATCCGCAACGCACATGAGCGTCCGGAAGGCATGGATCAAGGTACCCTGATCATGAGCGGATTGAAGTCTGAGCGAGTTCTGGATGCCGTGCGTATCGTTACGACTCAGGACCAGGCCGATAGTGTGCGCCCCGTAGTACCAGACTACGAAGGTGGTCTAGTATCACAGAAAGTACTTCGAATCGTTTTGAGTTACGTTGATTTTATCAATCGCGTTGTTTGGTCGAAATAAAATGTGCGCATTCGGTATGTATATTCACATACCTGAATGCGCTATTTTTGAATGAGCGTAATGTTCAAGTCAAAAATGGTTTCGATTAATCAGACAAGCGGTTTTCCATTTCACGCTTGTTGATGCTAAAAGGTAAAGTTACGTGAATACGATTATCGATGAAGGCGTTGTCTGGTGCGACCGCGAAGAGCTACACAGCAAGGCCGCCAGTTTCATCAGACCTGTGTCCACTGTGTTGGACATTGGCTGTGGTATCCGGCCTCAGCAATATATAACGCCTGAACAGTTGATCTGCGTAGAGCCGCATCCTGAATATGTGGAATTGCTGAAAGAAAATCTTAAGGATTCGAGTTCGGTCATTATCCCTCTTGATGCGATACAAGCGTTGGCCGGGATGCCAGATCGTTCAATCGACTCGATTTTTCTAATCGACGTGATTGAGCATATGGAGAAGGAAGTCGGCGCTCAGGTTCTATTGGAATGTGAACGAGTTGCGCGTCAGCAGGTGATTATTTTTACTCCGCTTGGATTCATGCCGCAGGAGGTCCACGCCGGAGCCGTCGACGGCTGGAATCTTCATGGTGGAGAGTGGCAGGACCACAAGTCAGGCTGGTACCCGGAAGAGTTTCCTGGTTGGGACATCATTGGCTGCAAGCACTTGCATTTGCAGGACTACCTTGGTCAGGATATAGATCCTCCATATGGCGGTTTCTATGCAATAAAAAATATAAATAAAGTCGCAAATCATTTTAATGATGTTTATTCAAACGACATCATTGCGAGTCGGGTTGCGCATCTCGATTGGCTTCATGATAATTTCCCACTGCTCAGTGAAAAAGTAGTTGGTCGTGATATAAATACCAGCTATTTGAAGTGCGGTTTGGCTGCTTGCCAGCGTACTACGGAACTGTTCATCGAGTTGGGTGCAACTGAAAGTCGGGAAGTTATTCTGAGCAAGGCTGCGCATGAGAAATCCGAGGCGATGCTTCTGGAAACGCGCAAGCACAACGAGCGCATCAAGGCGTTTGCTGACGAATTTGCCAGGCTTGATGGTTTTGCTTTTTCGCGTTCCGAATTCGACTCGAGAGCGGCAGCTCTCGACGCCTATGCGCACGAGCTGGACGGTAGAGCTAGCGAATTCGAGGCTAAGTTTAGTGAGTTCTCTGCAAAAGAGTCCGAATTAGTTGCTCGTGAATCGCTGCTGGCAAGCAGAGATGCTGAATTGTCCAAACGCGAAGAGCTACTCAACGCCTTGGATAAGGAGATTAATAATAATTTATGCGGAAGAATAAGCCGCTCAATCCGAGCTCTGTTTAAATGAAAGTCTTGCAAGTAAATGGCTACGAGTCTCCAGGTCGTCGATTCAATGGTCTTTCCATTACGCCGCTTCTGAAAAAATATGATGTCGAGTCCCGTCACCTCATTTGGGAAAAAGATACGCAAAACCCCGAGGTCCTGACATTCGAAGGGAAAAACACCAGAAAGATCAACCGAATTATCAATCGCGTTGAGCGGCTGACTTCGATGCAGTCCGTGTTGTATCCGCATGCCCGCGAAATGATGAAGATGCCCGCCTTCGAAGAAGCGGATGTCCTGCATTTGCATATTATTCACTCGGGCTACATGAGCCTGTCAGACTTGCCCGAGATTACCCGAAGAAAGCCCACAGTGTGGACGCTACATGACCCGTGGGCCATGACTGGACATTGTGTATATCCATTCGAATGCAAACGCTGGATGACTGGCTGCGGCAAATGCCCAGATCTGGATATTCACTTTCCATTGTTAATGGATACCACCCGATTTTTGTTCAAATACAAAAAGCGTGCTTACAACAAATCGAAGTTTGATGTGATCGTGGCGTCTAAGTGGATGCGCGATATGGTCGAGGCTTCTCCTCTATTCGAGGATGTGGATATCCACCAGGTACCGTTTGGCCTGGACCTTGATTTCTTCAATCCAGACGCGTCGCCGGATGCTCGCAAACGTTTCGGTATTCCTGACGACGCGTTGGTCATTTGTTTCCGAGCTGTTGACAATCAATTCAAGGGCTTGCCCTACATCATTCAGGCACTTGAGAAGATCAGTGCCAAGCAGCCGGTATGTTTGCTGACGCTCAACAGCAAAGGACTGGTTGAGCAGTTTGCTGACCGTTTTCAACTCGTTGAACTCGGTTGGACCAACGATGAGGAACTTGCTCGCGATGCATTTGTTGCTTCCGATATCTTCCTGATGCCTTCGATTGTAGAGGCATTTGGTGTGATGGCGATCGAGGCACTCGCTTGCGGCAAGCCGGTGATCGTTTTCGAGGGAACGTCTTTGCCAGAGGTCACTTTCGCTCCCGAAGTGGGCGTCTCGGTGCCGATGTACGATGGTGAAGGGCTGTATCGGGCGTTGCAAAACCTGATCGATAATCCGGCCGAACGTGAAGAACGCGGTCGCAAAGGACGAGAGATTGCCGAAAAACACTATGGCGATGACTTGTACGCACAGCGACTGGCGGAGATATATAAAACGGTTGCTGCTAAATGAAAGTAATGCTTTTGACAGATATCCCACCCTGCCGAAATTTCACGGCAGGTTTGGTGCTGGATCGGTTGGTCGGCTTTTTGCCCAAGGATCAGATTGCGATCTGTGCTGTTGTTAATCCGGCGCTGAATCCGGAAATTCCCGCAGATCTGGACGCAGTTCCGAAACTTCTTTTGAAAAAACCAAGAGAAGCGGCAGTGCGCGTTCTACCTAGAAAAGCCGGGGTTCTATCGGCATTTCCATTTGAGCTAGTACAGGCCAATCGTGTTCAGCGTGAACTGCTGCCTCAGATCGTCAAGTTTGCGACAGAGCAGAAGGTGGATGCAGTTTGGGTCGTGCTGCAAGGCCAGACGATGGTGCGCTTGGCTCGTCAGGTCACCGGTGCACTGAATGTGCCCCTGTTGACTCAGGTATGGGACCCGTTCGGATGGTGGTTGCAGGCGAATCTGATTGATGGATTTACCCGTCGTCGCTTGCTTAAAGAGTTCGACCAGGTCATCAAGAGCAGCGCTTCATGTGCTACCGCATCGTGGGCAATGTCGGAGAACTATACGAACAAGTACCGGGTGACTAACGCCCCGGTGATTGCCGGGCTACCACGTGAGCTGGCGTTGCCACCTGCGACGAATATGCATGATGGTGATGAGTTCATTATTGCGATGGCGGGACAGTTCTATGCTCAAACCGAATGGGAGTGCCTGCAACACGCGTTGAATTCATGCAACTGGAAAATTGCGGGCAAACGCATTCGCGTGCGTGTGATGGGCGGCGCTTTTAAAGTGTTCACACAGAGCCCTTCAAACTTCGAGTATCTGGGCTGGCAGAGTCAGGACGATACGATTCGGCTGTTGTCCGAATCCGATCTTCTCTACATGCCTTACTGGTTTTCTGGTGAATATCACGAAGAATCCAGTAACAGTTTTCCATCGAAACTGGTTACTTACTTTGCCTCGGGACGCCCGGTTTTCTGTCATGCGCCTGGTTACGCATCGCCGGCGAAGTATATCAAGGACAATGAAGCTGGCTTTCTCTGCGAATCGCTGGACACTGCAGCGATCGTCAGTCAGTTGGAGAAGGCAGTGAAAGACACCGAGGCGTATGGCCGTTTCGCTGGCAACGGCCACGCGTGCTTCCTGAAGGACTTTACTCTGGAGCGAATGAAAGAGTCGTTTCTGGCGTTCTTGGGGACACACACTAAGGCATCATTGGGGCTTTCCAGTTGAGTCAATCTATTATCATTGCTCATGTCAGGCATTTCGATCTGATCAAACAACTGATCAAGCGTGATGTTGATATGCGATTCAAAGGGGCGCTTTTGGGCGTCCTCTGGCCTCTGATCACTCCATTGCTGACGCTGGCAATGTACGCGGTCGTGTTCGGTTATTTCCTGCCTTCGCGCTGGCCCGGCGTAGAAGGCATAACCGGCTTTGCATTGATGTTGTTCCCCGGTCTCATCGTTTTCCAGTTCTTTGCCGAATGCGTCAACCGTGCGCCAAACTTGATAACCACGAATCCCAATTTCGTAAAAAAAGTGGTTTTCCCGGTTGAGCTTCTTGTTTGGGTACCGATTGGCTCGGCGGCGTTCCAACTGTGTCTGAGCGTTGTTGCGTGGGCCGCCATCGCGCTGTTCGTCAACGGTGAAATGAAATGGACGATCGTCTTCCTGCCGTTAGTGATCGCTCCTCTGGTGCTTTGCCTCTTGGGTCTCACATGGTTTCTTAGCGCGTTAGGCGTTTTTCTAAGGGATATTGCACAGCTGACGATCGTGATTACTCAGGCATTGATGTTTTTCTCTCCGGTTTTGTATCCGCTTGACAAATTGCCGCAATGGGCCAGTCATTTGATTATGCTCAATCCGCTGTCGTTCATCGTCGAACAAGCAAGGATGGTGATGATCAATGGTTCAATTCCTGATTTTCAGGGGTTGCTGATTTATTCCTGCGTAAGTTTGTTCGTGTGCTGGCTTGGCCTTCGGTTTTTCAGGTCGGTAAGACACGGCTTTGCGGACGTTTTATGAGTATGGATATGACAACAGAAGCGAAGCCGCAGCCAGTCATCGAAGTCGTCGGTCTGGAAAAGGCTTATCACATTTACGATGCGCCTCATGATCGGTTGAAACAGATTTTTCTCGGCTGGAAGCGAAATTACTATAGAGATTTTCTGGCTCTCAAGAATGTCAGTTTTGAAGTTTTGAAAGGGCAGTCAGTCGGCGTGATTGGTCGCAACGGTGCGGGGAAAAGTACCCTCCTGCAGTTGTTGACAGGCACTCTGACGCCTACAAGCGGGTCAGTAAAGATCAACGGTAAGGTCGCGGCGGTGCTGGAGCTTGGTTCGGGCTTCAATCCGGAGTTCAGTGGTCGCGAAAACATATATTTGTACGCCAGCCTGTTTGAATTGAAAAAAACCTGCATTGAAGAGCGGTTTCAGAAAATTGTAGATTTCTCGGAACTTGGCGATTTCATTGATCAGCCGGTCAAGGCATATTCCAGTGGTATGCAGGCGCGCTTGGCGTTTTCGGTCATTGCGCATGTTGATGCGGATATTCTGATTATCGATGAAGCCTTGTCGGTGGGCGATGCGTTCTTCGCACAGAAGTGCATGCGTTTCCTTCGTCAGTTCCAGGAGAGGGGGACGATCCTCTTCGTTAGCCACGACCTTGCTGCAGTCACGGCTTTTTGTGATCACGCAATCTGGCTGGAAGGTGGCGTTGTCCGCGACGCAGGCAGTGCAAAAGATGTATGCGAAAAATATTTCGCCCAACTGTATATGCGGCACACCGGTGCGGACGGTGCTGCGGCTGCGGTCGAGGCGGCTGCTATTGAACAGGACGCGGAAGAAGCAGATGAGATGGTCGATGAGGAGCCTGACGCCGAAATCATCGAGCAACGCATCGTCATGCAGGATGACGGTTCGATTTCCAAGGGAGCTCAGGAGATCGAAGGTTTTGGCTTCAACCCCCAGTCCTCTACATTTGGCACGGGTGGGGCAGAAATTCTCAACGTCAGTTTCACCAACGCCAATGGACGACCATTGACTGTTTGTGAAGGCGGCGATGAAGTAGTGGTAAAAGTTTCCGCCAGGGCTAACCACGATGTTGATATGCCAATCATCGGCTTTATCATCAAGGATCGACTGGGTCAGCCACTGATCGGTGGAAACACTTATCATTCCTACAAAAATACGGCGGTCAGAGTTACTGCCGGCAAACGAGTCGATGCAGCCTTTCATTTCAAATTGCCGATATTGGCTGTCGGCGATTATTCAATCGTAGCGGCTGTTGCCAACGGCACTTTGCATGAACACGTGCAATTGCACTGGATGCACGACGCTGTACTTTTCAAAGTGGTCGCTACCAGTATCGACGGCGTAATCGTCGGCGCGCCGCTGGATAAAATTATCCTTACCACCAAGGCTTGATTCATACCATGACACTACAAAAAGATCCGGGACGCTTAGCCTGGGCCGATGCTTGTCGATTGATCGCGATGTTTGGAGTACTCCTCATCCATATCTCGGCGCCTATATTTTATGACTTCAGAAATATAGAGCTGAACAGCTTTTTGGTCGCCAATGGGCTGGACTCGATTGCCAGAGTATCGGTGCCTCTGTTTGCGATGCTATCCGGGGCATTATTGCTTGGGCGTGACATGTCCAAAGGGCTTGGGGGAATCGTGTCGCGAATCCTGAAAGTGGCGATTCCGTTGGCGTTCTGGAGCGTGCTGCACGTATTCTGGATCAACTACTGGACCGGTAAGCCAATGGATATTCCGAACGCGCTTGCTCAAGCCTGGCAAGGTCCGGTGATGTATCACTTGTGGTTTGTATACATGACAATAGGCGTGTATATCCTTCTGCCCATTCTGCAACCGATCTCGGTGGCTCTTTTGGCGAGCAAGCGCCTTGCGGCATATTTTTTTGGCGTCTGGTTCGCCGTCAACGCGGTAACGATCTACTTCCCGGCCAATATCGTCACGCACCTTACGCTAACCAGCTTTTTGAATTGGCCAGGTTACTTCCTGTTAGGGTTCTACATCATTCGCTCGGATGTCCTCAACAGATTGCCCATCTGGGGTAGCGCGTTGGTGTTCTGTCTGGCGACTCTGGCGACATTCCTGCTCAGCTGGAGATTCAATTCGCTGTCAGCTGTGCCAGATGAAACAGCATTTCTGTACTTCAGTCCTAACGTATTGATCGCTGCGTGTGCCGCTTTTCATATGATAAGTAAAATACGCGTTACTCCGATTTTGCTACGACCCGTGGCATTTCTTTCCAGTATCGTGTTCCCTGTCTACTTCATGCATTTATTGGTGATCGATTTGATCAAGGCGAGCATGTTCGGGTTCACCTTGAATCTGGCGTCGATGTCTACTTTCACCGCCATTTTCAGTCTTTCCCTGAGCACGTTTGCAGTGTGTCTTCTGCTGGCAGCTCTGACCCGTGTGATACCGTATTCGGCAAAACTGGTAGGTTAAAACCTAATTCTGATAAGCACACTGTTAAAGTAGCCCGTTTGAGAGAGTAAAAATGACCATAAATGAATCCTTCCACTCTGTTCCTGAGGTTTCCGGTTCGCTAGCGTCTTCGGTCGAAGATCCTATCGATCTGACTATCGTGATCCCGTGTCTAAATGAAGCGGAAAATATTGTCGGTATTCTCGACAGTGTGAAAGTTGCGGTTTCCAACCAGCCGTTCACTACCGAAGTCATTGTTGTAGATGATAAAAGTGATGATGAGACGTACAGTCTCGCTATGGCCTGGGGAGAGGCCAATCGGGACCAATTACCGGTTCGTGTGATCAGCCGTTCTCTGCACCGACGCGGTTACGGGGCGGTCGTGCGCTTCGGAGCAGCTCATGGCATCGGGCGCTATTGTATTTTTGTTTCCGCAGATGCCGTTGATCCGATTCATCTGATTCCTGCACTTTACAACGAGATGGAAAAGGGCGCGATTCTGGCCCAATGCTCTCGATACATCCAGGCAGGCGATGATGGAACGATTCCTTTCAAGTACAAATTCTTCCAGTTTTTCTTCCGCATTGGTGTTCGAATTGCGTTGGGGCAGTACATTCCTGATTCGACATACGCATTTAAAATGTTCCGCAGAAGAGAGACATTGGGTGTAGGGCTGAGTCAAAACCGGTTCAGCATCAGCCCAGAGATCACCTTCAAGTCAATTCTTATGGGCGGCGAAGTCAAGTACATCGCAGGGGCACAGGGCGTGCGTGAGCGCGGGGTTTCCAAGTTTATCTTCAGAAAGGAAGGCTTGGGCTTTGGCTATTGCTTGATCCGCGCCTTCCTGCACAAAACAAAATTGATTTACTGGTTCTGATACCCCTTAGATATTGAAGAATGTGGATGCCCCGTGTCTAATTTTTTTGCTGTCGTAAAAGATCGATTCAAAATAAGTCGTAAAGTGGCGGAGGCTTACTTTGTAGCATTGTTGTTATTGGTGGCGGCGTTTCCGGATGTGATATTCAAGGACGCCAGTCTGCGACTTACAGATCAAATTAACGCGGCTTTCACGGGTGTTCCTTTGCAGCCGTTTTATCCAATCCCCAATAGCACTGGTTGGTGGGCTGGATATAACGATAGCGGCGGGGCAACTTATCAGTCTGAACCCATGGCCCAGTTCATGGTTAATGCCATCCGTGATGGCGAAAGTCCGTATTGGAATCCATATTCTGCAGCTGGTGCACTCGGACCTGAAGCACTCATTGATCAAAAGTTTTCTGCGATGACTCTCGCTAATGCATTCTTGGGAGGCGGATCGCGCGCTTACAATCTTGTTATGCTCTTAGCACTCTATTTTGGTGTGTTTTTTATCTACCGAATTGTCAGGGAAGTGTTTGGGCTTTCTGCAATTGCAGCCTTTGCGTCGAGTGTATTTTACTTATTGAATGGCTATATTGCTTCCAATCTTGGATCTAATGTTACTCAAAGTTATTTGTATGTGCCGATATGCCTCTACGCGGCGCTTTTATATGTAGCCAAACTCTCTGCCATAAGGTGGAGCATGGTCGTGCTTGCCTTTGCATTGTTTTTTTCCTGCACATTCATGCCAACCACGGTAACTTCTTTGATCGTGATGGGGTGCATAACGATTGGCTATGTACTTTACTGCGTTAGAAGCGAGCTGTATTCCGCTAAAGTTGGTATAATAGGTATTTCAATTCTAGGGTTGGCATTGGTTTCATCGTGTTTGCTATTGGCGCCACTGTATTTCCCGTTTTTGGAGAACTTAAAAAGTCTCGGAACACTAGACGATTACTCGAAAAGACAATTTTGGCCCTTGCGTTTCCCAAACGCTATCCCATCTTTTTTTCTTCCTCGCATTTATTTGAATCGTATAATGCTGCAGAACCACGCGCAGCCTTGTTTGATCAACACGGATCGTTCACCGGTAATACTGTCTTTCATAGTGGAGTCATCGCACTAGGATTGGCCAGCTGTGCGTTAGCCAATCGACTCGGTCGTTTCAAATGGTTAATTGGAATTAGTCTGAGCATTACATCCCTTGTGCTGGTACGGCTTTTCGATCCAGTTTGGATCCGGACTCTGTTTTCTCAGTTACCTATTATTGGGAACATCGGTAGCCAGTATTGGTGGCCGGTCATCATGTTCTTCCTGACCTTTTTGGTAGGTTTTGGGGTTCACAATCTGCAGGAACGCAACGCGCGTGTATTGCCGTGGGTGGCGTTGCTGGCCCTCGGCGTGGGCTCGTTAATATGGTGCTATTTCGCTTTCGGATTGCAAGAACCGCATTTGGCGTATAAAAGCGCATCGTTAATCTTGCTGATGCTGACCAGTACATTGATGCTTTCGTTATTACTGTTCTCTAAGTACATCACCGGAGATCATGTCCTGCGCGGGGTCTGCGCGGGTGTTGTTGTACTGATGTTTGTTGAGCTAATGATTATGGGGAAGATGGTCCGTTTCGAAAGAAATGATCTTTTTGCTAACCTGCCGCCAGCTCTTCAATTCGTCAAACAGAATATCGGCATCTCGCGAACGTTGAACTTTGGTCAGCGTGGACTCTATCCAGAACTGGGTTCGGCATTTAAAATCCAGGAAGTGAGCACCATGAATCAGGGTGGTCTCCCTGAATTCAGAGATTTTTTCTACTCTTCCATTGATTTGGATAACGCACAACGACTCGGTTACAACCCGATAACTCGCGGAGCCTTTCCATCCCTCATTATGGTTCAGGACACACCAAAAAAGAATATCATCAACTGGCAAGCGATGAATTTTCTCGGTGTCAAATATGTGCTCTTGCCTTTGACGTACACCGCTTACGAAGCTGATCTGAAATCGCGCGGCTTCAGAGAGGTTTACCAGAGCTTGGAAACAAGAGTAATGGAGAACATGGACGTCCTGCCGCGTGCTTTCGCCATCAGTACCGATAGGCTGGCCGAAAAGAATAATCCAGCGTTACCGGCAGACTACGCCAAGCACGTTGTTCCGGTATCCATCGACTCCTACCATAATGCCCGCGTGAAATTATCTGGCAGCACGGATAAAGAGTCTTTGATCGTTCTGTCTGATACATGGCACTCCAATTGGTCTGCCAAGCTGAATGGAAAAAAGGTGCCTATTGTCAAAGTTGATAATGTGTTTCGTGGAGTGGTCGTACCAGCGGGTGATTTTAAGATAAAGATGACTTATCGCCCCAAATCTCTGCCTTGGGCCCTGGGGGCTTCGGTTCTGATGATCATGCTTCTGCTGTATCTCTGCATCTGCCGGAAACGTATGAATGCAAAAAATGATTCGTGGTTGGTCAAGGCCAGTTGATTGTGAGTTTTCAGCTTGCAATTTCGATGGAAAAACCAGATCTCGGAAATATAACCAAGGTTGATCAAAATGCTTCGTGCAGTTAAGAAGAGCCATGTTTTCCTGCTGATCAAGCTGACGCTGGCAGTAATACTGGTGATGGTTTTATTGAATAGCGGGCAGCTTGATTTTCGCTCGATCTTGATCGTGTTCGAAAAGCTCGATTTATTCGTCCCAGCGTTGGTTTGTCTTTTCCTCGGCATCGTCATCAGCGGGTTTCGCTGGTGGCTGCTGCTACGCGCAACGGACAACAACATTCCCTTGGGTACCGTGCTCAATCTGCAATTGATCGGCAGTTTCTTCTCGACCTGGCTACCCGGCGCTGCTGGCGGCGATGCTGTGCGCGGGGTTCAGGTTTTTCGACTGTTGAAGAACGGTCGGTCGACGGCGTTGTTATCGATCGTGGCGGACAGGGTGTTTGCGATGATCGGATTGATTTCCGTCGCCGTCCTGGTGTCTTTTTTCTGCCGATGGCGATTTCTCCCGACGCAAGTATCTACGAATATGTGGGATTGATTCAGACGTTGGCTTTTGTGCTGGTCGGCGCAATAATTCTCGCATTGGTTGGCATCTATTCAGCCTTGCGGTTTTCGTTTATCGATTACTTGCCAGTCAAGATTCGTCACTACTTGCACCCATTTGGCGTTACCCTGTTGATGTACCTGCGTGCATGGCCCACGTTGCTGATCTGTTGGGCGGTCTCGGTATTGGCGACCGGCATTGTAATTATCGGAATGGTGACTATTGCCTCCATTTTTTCTTATGCGGCCAATCCGCAGGTCACTGCCATTGCAGGTATTTTCGGCAACCTCTTCTCGGTTATACCGATTACTCCTGGTGGAGTAGGCGTGGGGGAGTCTGTCTTCTCGAAAGTGTGCGTTGAGCTTGCAGCACGCACTGCGCCCTTTGCCACAATCTATTTCAGTTTTCGTGTGGGAATGTTGATCGTTAATATTCCCGGTATGATTGTTTCATTATTTTATAGCACGGCCCGGCACCGAGAAAAGGCAGATACCTCAATTTGACGGGGTGGGCTGATGTTTGATGAAACGATTCAATGGCGGGGATTGAAATGAGTTTTTGCGATGGTGCTGATTCAGTAGTGGTCGAGTTCAAACCCCGTGTCACCGTTGTTATTCCCGTCTATAACGGAGCTGAGTTCCTTGCCCAAGCGATCACTAGCGTTCTCGAGCAGACCTATCGCGATATCGAACTTATTGTTGTCAATGATGGAAGTAATGATGATGGAGCCACCGACAGAATAGTGCGCTCTTTCGGTAATGCGATCCGTTATTATACGAAGAGTAACGGGGGCGTTGCCTCTGCCTTGAATCTGGCAGTTCAGGAAATGTCGGGAGAGTATTTCTCCTGGTTAAGCCATGATGATCTTTACGCCAAAGACAAGATCTCCAGACAGATTGACTTTCTGTCGTCTCAACCAGAACACACCATTGTCTACTCTGACTACTCTATTTTCACCGGTAAGGATGTCGGCAAGGCGGTGCCGGTTACCATGCCAACCGTGCAGCCGGAATATTTTCGTTATTGGATTACCGCCCAAAGCGCTCTGCATGGCTGCAGTCTGTTGATTCCGCGCAGCGCATTCGAAGTGGCTGGATCATTTCATGAAGGGCTTAGAACAACGCAGGACTATGAACTCTGGTTCCGTATGGCGGGCACCCATCGATTCGTCCATATTCCTGAACTTCTCCTGTTTGCTCGCAGTCATGGTAATCAGGATACCCACCGACTCGCTGACCTCGCGTTTGCTGAAGCTGGCGATTTATACCTGGAGTTCGTGAAGTCAATGAGCCCGTCGGAGGTCCCGGGTAGCTCACCTGCGGAAGTAGGTTCCAGTTATTTGCGGCTGGCTTCCGGTCTCTGGCAACGAGGTTTCAATGATGCGGCAGCTTACAGTGTCGCTCTTGCTCGTCGGTATGGTGTTTCCTTCTATCATGTGCTTGGATCTCAGTTACTGGCTGTGTGCGCGCGTAGCATCAGGCGGTATGCCCGCGCTGCGCTTTCTCCACAGAGAAGGCAGACTGTTCGACGTGTCATCGGGCATTTACTGCCGTTTCATAGAGGCCGTTAGTTTTTTTGAATACTTCCAAGAAGCTTTTTTTGCATGCGCCGAATGTCCATGTCGGGGGAGGCTTGAGTTTACTGAGGGCACTCTACGCTCTCCCCGAACTCAATGTGGCCGTCGAACAGCTGGATATACGCGCGCAAGCCTGGTTGATCCCTGTATCCGCGAGTACCTATTGGGTACATCCGACTTTTTTTTCCAGGCTGTCAGCCGAATTGCGGTTGCGGCGGCAAGTAGAAGCTAAGGATGTCGTGTTGTGTTTCCACGGTCTCGTCCCATTGTTGCCGTTGAGGGGTGAAGTCACGGTTTTCCTTCAGAACCGGATACTACTTTCACCAGCGAGCCTGAAAACATTCCCTCTGAAGACAAGATTGCGTTTGTGGCTCGAGCGCTCAATGCTCAAGGCTTTCGCGCATCGAGTAAAAAAATTCGTGGTACAGACGCCGTCAATGGCAGAACAGGCGCGGGCATTCCTTGGGGATTTGACACCTGTGGTCGTCTGTCCTTTTGTTATTGCGCAGTTCAATGAGCAACGAGCAGTCGTCGCAGAGAAACGTTTTGATTTCATCTACGTTGCAAGCGCAGAACCACATAAAAATCACCAGAAATTACTGGCCGCATGGTGCCTTCTTGCGCAGCAAGGGTTACGGCCTGAACTGGCGTTAACGGTACCTTTTAGTTCGCCAATCGCGGACCGGATCGAAGAGCTCAAGCAAACCTGGGGCCTGAATATTTCAAATTTTGGTCACGTCAGTCCGCAACAGGTCGCTGCGTTGTACGATCAATCCAACGCGTTGATTTACCCCTCGTTGACTGAGTCCCTCGGGCTGCCACTAATCGAGGCGCAGTCGCGCCACCTGCCAATTGTCGCTGCGGAACTGGATTACGTCAGGGATGTAGTCGAACCAGTTGAAACCTTTGATCCGAGATCGCAAACTTCGATAGCCCGAGCTGTGAGTCGCTTCATGGGGATCGAACAGGTTGTACAACCGATGAATGGCCCCGAAGTGTTTTTGAGGGAAGTATTGCGATGAAGGTTTTGCTTTGGACGCAATACTTCTGGCCTGAAAACTTCCATATAAATGAAGTGGTCGCAGAACTCGTCCGACAGGGCGCCGACGTTACGGTGTTAACGGGCAAGCCGAATTACCCTGACGGTGAAATTTTTCATGGGTATCGAGCCTTGGGAACTCAGATCGACGACTTCAATGGAGTCGAAGTCATTCGGTTACCCTTGTTTCCACGCGGGAAGAACTCAGCGAAAGGACTCATCCTCAACTATTTGTCCTTTATTCTTTCAGGCTATTTATTGGCACCTTGGGTGCTGCGTGGAAGGCAATTCGATATTGTGTTCGTCTACGCTCCATCGCCTTTGCTGCAGGCATTGCCTGCAATTTTTGTCTCCTGGATCAAACGCGCGCGAATGGTATTGTGGGTGCAGGATATCTGGCCGGAATCCCTTAAGGCCACCGGGTTTATCACTAACGGCAAGGCCCTCAGGTGCGTTGAATGGGTTGTTCGGTATATCTACCGCTATTCCGACTCGATTCTGATTCAATCGCAAGGTTTCCGTGATTCGGTGCAACGGCTTTGCCGTGATTGGTCCAAGGTAAAGTTTTTCCCAATTCTGCACCGGAATCCGTGGCTGGCGAAGGGGTTCAATTGTTCGACTGTAATCCACTTGTCGAGCATTTTTCTGTGGTCTTTGCCGGCAATATCGGTATTGCACAGTCTTGCGACACGATCGTGGGTGCAGCTAGGATTTTGCGCAATTACAAAGAAATCCGCTTCTTTCTCGTGGGCAGCGGGAGTATGGAGCAATCCATTACCCAGATGATTCAGGATGAGCAGCTGGATAATATCGAATTGCCCGGACGCGTTTCTTCCGAAGAAATGCCGAATGTTTACGCGGCTTCTTCAGTCCTGTTACTGACGCTGAGTGCTGATCCGATATTTGCGCTCACGATTCCCAGCAAGTTTCAGAGTTATCTGGCAGCGGGAAAGCCGATCATTGCCAGTTGCAACGGGCAAACGGCGGCAATGGTAATAGAAGCGGGCGCTGGATTGAGTTGTGCGGCACAGAATGCAGACGAGCTGGCTGAAGCGGTATTGACTCTATATCGCACGGATCGGGACCGCCTGGCAGAAATGGGCACGCGAGGACGCGCTTTCTTTCTCGACCATTTTGGTCTTTTTGGCCGGGTGTCTCAGTTGATCGATCATTTCGAAGCCGTGCTGAAAAAAACGACGCGGTGAGTGCTTGTTCACTTCGTTTGCCTGTGCTGCCAGGAAATGAGGCTTTGAACGACCTCTTGTCATAATATCTCTGTGACGCTGATCCCTACCTACGTACAATGCGCGCTACTGTCGCATGCAAGGGAGCGGGAGACTTGGGACAAGGGTATATGGATAAAGTACGTATGTTTCTGCTGGCATTGCCGCGCCGGCAGAAACGGTTGATCCAGGTGCTGACCGACGTCGTTCTCGTCTGGGTAGCCTTGTGGATGGCTTTTATCGTGCGTCTGGGGATTGATGAAATGATCAATCCTTTCAGAGTTCATATCTGGCTGTTCGCGTGCGCCCCGGTCGTGGCGATCCCATTGTTCATCCGCTTCGGCATGTACCGTGCGGTGATGCGCTACTTTGGCAATGACGCGCTAGTCGCGATTATCAAAGCGGTCAGCTTGTCAGCGTTGATTCTTGCCTTGGTGGTTTACTGGTACAGCAATCATGAAGCCGTCGTTCCCCGTTCCATTATCTTCAACTACTGGTGGCTAAGCCTCGTCATCATCGGTGGCTTGCGTCTGTGCATGCGCCAGTACTTCATGGGCGACTGGTTCAATGCTGCACAGCACGTGCCCTTCACGAACCGGGATGACGGACTGACGAAAGTGGCAGTGTACGGTGCTGGTGTAGCTGGTAATCAACTGGTGGCAGCTTTACGTATGGGGCGCGTGATGCGACCTGTCGCTTTTATCGATGACGACTCCAGTATTGCGGATCGGTCCATTTCCGGCTTGCATGTCTACAAGCCGAAAAACATACAGCAAATGATCGATGTGACAGGTGCCCAGGAGATCCTCCTGGCACTGCCGTCTTCCACGCGCGCCCGGCGCAGGGAGATACTGAATCTCTTGGAACGCTACCCGCTGCATGTCAGAAGTGTGCCTAACTTCACTGATCTGGCCAGTGGTCGGGTGAAAGTCGAAGATATCCAGGAAGTTGACATTGCCGACCTGCTCGGACGCGACGCTGTCCCCGCCCAGCCTGATTTGCTTGAACGATGCATCAAAGGCAAAACAGTCATGGTGACAGGTGCAGGAGGGTCAATCGGATCGGAGCTATGCCGGCAGATATTTTCGTTGGGACCGACCACACTCTTACTTTTTGAACACAGTGAGTTTAACCTCTACAGCATTCTTACTGAACTGGAACAACGTGCACTCCGCGAGTCCGTGAATGTGCGACTGTTGCCGATTTTAGGTTCAATACGCCATCACGAGAAGCTGCTCGATGTCATGAAGACGTGGCATGTGGATACCGTCTATCACGCTGCGGCTTATAAGCACGTGCCTATGGTAGAGCACAATATTGCTGAAGGTGTTCTCAACAATGTGATAGGTACGCTAAATACTGCTCAAGCCGCGCTCAAGTCCGGGGTGGCCAACTTCGTATTGATTTCCACGGACAAAGCAGTACGCCCTACCAATATCATGGGTAGCACGAAACGTCTGGCCGAATTGACATTGCAAGCACTGAGTAATGAACTCGCCCCGGTGTTGTTCAATGAAAAAGCTAATGTCGCCCATGTCAACAAAACCCGGTTCACCATGGTCCGCTTTGGTAACGTCCTGGGATCTTCCGGGTCGGTCATTCCGGTTTTTCACAAGCAGATCAAATCGGGTGGGCCACTGACGGTAACTCATCCCAAAATTACCCGCTATTTCATGACAATTCCCGAAGCAGCCCAGTTAGTGATTCAAGCCGGCTCCATGGGCCATGGAGGCGATGTTTTTGTGCTGGACATGGGTGATCCGGTGAAAATTGTCGAATTGGCTGAAAAAATGATTCATCTGTCGGGCTTGAGTGTGCGCTCCGAGCGTAACCCACAGGGAGATATTGCGATTGAGTTCACCGGTCTGCGTCCAGGTGAAAAGCTTTATGAAGAACTGCTCATCGGCGAAAATGTCTCGGCGACCGACCATCCAATGATCATGCGTGCGAGTGAAGATCATTTGCCCTGGGAAGTTTTGAAAAGCCGCTTGAGCGAGCTGCTGGCTGCTGTCGAACTCGATGATTATGCGCGCGTCCGTCAGCTCTTGCGCGAGACCGTATGTGGTTATTCACCGCATGGCGAAATCGTCGACTGGATCTACCAGCAACGCCGCCTCGAACCCTGATTATTTCACATCCTGTAACGCTCGCATTTTTGACTTCGCTCTATCATGACCTACGTTTGGAGAGCAGCTTCGGAAAAGCTGCTTTCTAAAACGATGATGGAGCGTCACTTATGCGTACCGGTTATTTCTACTCGCTGATCTTTGCTTTCCTCACCAGCGCCTCGATCGCTGCCATTGCTGCGCCTGTAGCGCCGACCGAGTCAACAAAAGCGCCGTTGCTGATGGATGCAGCTGCGCCCTCGGCAAGCGCCAAGGTCGATCTCAACGGCGCGGATGCGGCCACGTTGCAGAAGGAGTTGGCGGGCGTGGGTGAGGCGAAGGCGCAGGCGATTGTTGCGTATCGGGATACAAACGGGCCGTTTGCGTCGGTGGATGAGTTGCTGGAAGTGAAGGGGATTGGCAAGGCGATTCTGGATCGCAATCGTGAAAAGCTGGAAGTGAACTAAGCTGACAGTTCAACGCCGAGAGGCCGGTCATTGACCGGCCTTTTTATTGGGTGCCGATCTGGTGGATGTCTGAATGCTAAAAATTACGGGTATCATATTGTGTCTTGATTATGCCTATAATAATTTCGCTCGGGACTGATTCAGCAGCCGAATCGAAGCACACCGATGCACGTCGAATTTTGAATTGATAAGGGGTAACCACGATATGAACCAACGTCGAGTCGTCGTCACGGGCATGGGCCTGGTTTCACCCTTGGGCAGTGATGTTGAAATTGTCTGGCAGCGCTTGCTGGCCGGTCGTTCCGGGTTGCGCAATCTGCCTGACGCTGTGGTGGCTGATCTGCCGACCCGGGTCGGCGGCAGTGTGCCGACGGTGGAGGAGGATGCCGAGGCCGGGTTTGATCCGGATCGTGCGACGCCGCCCAAGGAACAGAAGAAGATGGATCGCTTCATCATGTTTGCCATGGAAGCGGCGCGGCAGGCGCTGGAGCAGGCCGGCTGGCATCCGGCGGACGCTGAAAGCCAGGAGCGCACTGCAACAATCATCGGCTCGGGTGTCGGTGGTTTCGGTGCGATTGCCGATGCGGTGCGTACCACCGACAGCCGTGGTCCTCGGCGTTTGTCGCCGTTCACCATTCCATCGTTTCTGGTCAATCTCGCGGCGGGTCATGTCTCGATCCAGCATGGCCTCAAAGGGCCGTTGGGCGCTCCGGTTACCGCATGTGCCGCCGGGGTTCAGGCGATCGGCGATGCAGCGCGGTTGATCAGGGCGGGGGAGGCGGACATCGCTGTATGTGGCGGTGCGGAGGCGTCGATCGATCGCGTCAGTCTCGCCGGTTTCGCGGCGGCGCGGGCGTTGTCCAGCGGCTACAACGACACCCCGGAAAAAGCTTCGCGTCCCTTCGACAGTGGGCGTGATGGTTTCGTGATGGGCGAGGGCGCTGGTTTGTTGGTGATCGAATCGCTCGAGCATGCGCTTGCACGCGGTGCGAAGCCGCTGGCCGAACTGGTCGGTTACGGCACCACCGCCGACGCCTATCACCTGACCGCCGGTCCGGAAGACGGCAGCGGCGCACGCCGGGCGATGCAATTGGCACTGGCTCAGGGCGGTGTGACGCCGGAGCAGGTGCAGCATCTCAACGCTCATGCCACTTCAACACCGGTCGGTGATTTGGGCGAGTTGGCGGCGATCAAGGCGTTGTTTGGCACGCAGAACAAGATCGCCGTAACGTCGACCAAATCCGCTACCGGTCATTTGCTCGGCGCGGCCGGTGGGCTGGAGGCGATTTTCACGCTGCTGGCGATTCGTGATCAGGTGGTGCCACCAACGCTCAACTTTGAAAACCCGGATCCAGCGAGCCAAGGGGTGGACATTGTCCATGGCGAGGCGCGGTCGATGGCGATCGAATATGCATTGTCCAACGGCTTCGGTTTTGGCGGGGTCAATGCGAGCGTGTTGTTCAAGCGCTGGGAAGGTTAATCGCTCGATTGCTTGAGATGCTCGCGGGTGACGTCGAGGATGCGCTGGGCGAAGTCGGCATCCGCGACGCTGCGTGACAGCAGAAGAGCGCCGGCCAGGGTCGCCATGATGACAATGCTGCGATCGGCGCTGTTCTCGCCATCGAGCGTGGCCTGAATTTGTTCGAGGCGAGCATTGAGGACTTCGTCACTGGTGGGGCTTGGCTGGCCGCGCAGGCCCAGCTCGGAGGAAATGGTCAGCAGCGGGCAGCCTTCGTGGGGCGAGGTCTGATGCCACTCTGACAGGTAGGTGTCGATGAATACTTGCAGAGGGTTTTCCTGCGCGAAGATTTCTTCGCACAGGCCCGCGACTTGCTCGCCGGCCTCTTGCAGGGCTTTTTCGACCAGCTCTTCCTTGGATTTGAAGTGCGAGTAGAAACCGCCATGGGTCAAGCCCAGGGCTTTCATCAAAGGCTGCAGGCCGGTGCCGCCGATACCGTCCTTGCGAAATCGGGCGGAAGCCTCCTTGATGATGCGTTGATGGGTCTGGGCTTTGTGATCTGGCGAGTAACGCATGTGGAGCTCTCCGCGACGATGCTGCCATCTTAACCACGGAAGATTAAATGGTGACTGTACTTCTAAAATCTAAACAGCCTGCGGGTAAGTCCGATTGTGCTGAAAAAACTAACCCCGCCATTGCGGCGGGGCTCGTATCAGCGGTCTTGCGCATCCTTGGCATCCGCTTCGGCATTGCGCTGTGCGACGCGCTTGCGTTCTTCATCGGTCAGTTCGACCTTGTTGGCGGTGTCGCGCAACATCATCAATCCGCCGACAATCGAGCCGATCGCAACGACCAGAATCAACCAGGCATACCAGGGCATAACGGCTCTCCTTAATGGCAGCTCGACGGGCGAGGACTTCGCCGTGCGATGCTGCATACCACCTCTGAGCGAAACGACTTCGCAGTGGTTCCATTCTAGGCCGCTTGCACCCGGTGCATCCGAAATTCCTGTAGGAGCTGCCGAAGGCTGCGATCTTTTGATCTTGAAAAGCAAAGATCGCAGCCTCGTTTCACTCGTCAGCTCCTACAGGGGACGAGTCGTTACAGGCCTGTGAGCATGGCATCCGCCGGCGCATCGGCGCGCAGTTGCCCGGTGAGCATGAAGTAGCAGAACCCCACCGCCATGAAACCGAGGAAAATCAGCCCGATCAGTGTGTTGAACCACGCCATCGCCACCAGGCAAACCACCGCCAGCACCAGCGCGATCAGCGGAACCAGCGGATAGCACGGCGCGCGGAAAGTACGCTCCAGATTCGGTTCCGATTTACGCAGTTTGAACAGGCTGAGCATGCTCATGATGTACATCACGATGGCGCCGAACACGGCCATGGTGATCATCGCGGCGGTGAGTGTCATGCCGCCGAGGTTGATCAGACCGTCGCTGTAGATCGCCGCGATGCCGATAAGGCCGCCAGCGATGATTGCGCGGTGCGGGGTCTGGAAGCGCGACAGTTTTGCCAATGAGGCGGGCAGGTAACCGGCGCGGGCGAGGGCGAAGAATTGCCGCGAATAACCAAGGATGATGCCGTGGAAACTGGCGACCAGGCCGAACAGGCCGATCCAGACCAGCATGTGCAGCCAGCCGGAGTTGTCGCCGACCACGGTTTTCATCGCCTGCGGCAGTGGGTCGTTGATGTTGGACAAGGTGCGCCAGTCGCCGACGCCGCCAGCGAAGAACATCACGCCCATTGCCAGCAGCACCAGCGTCAGGATGCCGCTTATGTAGGCTTTTGGGATCGTGCGTTTCGGGTCCTTGGCTTCCTCGGCGGCCATGGCGGCGCCTTCGATGGCGAGGAAGAACCAGATTGCAAATGGAATTGCCGCGAACATCCCGGCAATTGCCGGCGCGCCGAAGACGTCGGAACCGGCCCAACCATTCAGCGCGAAGTTGCTGAAGCTGAACGCCGGCGCGACCACGCCCATGAACACCAGCAACTCAGCCACCGCCAGCACGCAGACGATCAGCTCGAACGTCGCGGCCAGTTTCACCCCGAGAATGTTCAGGCCCATGAACACGATGTACGCCCCGACCGCCGCGTGTTTCGGGTCGAGTGCCGGAAATTGCACATTGAGATACGCGCCAATCGCCAAGGCAATCGCTGGCGGGGCGAAGACGAATTCGATCAGTGTGGCCAGTCCGGCGATCAATCCGCCTTTTTCGCCAAACGCGCGGCGGCTGTAGGCAAACGGCCCGCCGGCATGGGGAATCGCGGTGGTCAGTTCGGTGAAACTGAAGATGAAGCAGGTGTACATGGTCGCGACCATGAATGAGGTCACCAGAAAACCCAGCGTACCGGCCACGCCCCAGCCGTAACTCCAGCCGAAATATTCCCCGGAAATCACCAGCCCCACGGCAATACCCCACAGGTGCAACGTGCCCAGCGTGGGTTTGAGTTGTGTGTTCATGCGCTTGCTCCCGCAATGGTTGGAAAGCTCAAGGGAGGGCGTGTGCAGTGGGCGTGCCACTATCGTGAAACAAGTCGTAATGAGTTCAAAGCTGTCGCAGGGGGGATGTCCGGGTGGGGATAGCTGCTTTTTGTGCGCCAGTTGGGTGCGATGTTGTCGGTGATGCCGTCTTCGCGAGCAGGCTCGCTCCCACATTTTGAAATGCGTTGCCCCGGTGGGAGCGAGCCTGCTCGCGAAGGCGCCAGCCCAAACACCACGAAACTCAGCCGTAAAGCCCGCATAAACCCACTCTTTACGCTTTCTTTATGACCCACGCCGGGCCTCGCTCTCGTTCCTTTACAGCCTCCTTCCCGACAATCGCTGCACACACGGCAATACGCCGTTACACGGAGATCTTCCATGAGCGTTCTGGACGGGGTGTCACTGCTGTTGGCAGTGGGGCTGTTCATTTATCTGTTGGTTGCGCTGTTGCGCGCGGACCGGAACTAGGAGCGGCTATGCACAGTTATGACTATTGGCTGATCCTCGGGTTTTTTGCGCTGGTCCTGCTGCCGGCGCCGTTCCTTGGGCGCTTCTATTACAAGGTGATGGAGGGCCAGCGCACCTGGCTGACGCCGATTCTCGGACCGGTCGAGCGCGGTTGCTATCGTCTTGCCGGGGTCGATGCGCAGGCGGAGCAGAGCTGGCAGAAGTACACGCTGGCGCTGCTGGCGTTCAACCTTGCCGGTTTCCTGCTGCTGTTTGCGATTCTGCTGTTCCAGGATCACCTGCCGCTGAACCCGCAAAATCTGCCAGGCCAGGAATGGACCCAGGCGTTCAACACCGCGGTCAGTTTCATGACCAATACCAACTGGCAGTCCTACAGCGGTGAAGCGACCCTCAGCTATCTGAGCCAGATGGTCGGTCTCACCGTGCAGAACTTCGTCAGCGCCGCTACCGGCCTCGCCGTGCTGGTCGCGCTGTGCCGTGGCATCGGCCGTAAATCAGCGCAGACCCTCGGCAACTTCTGGGTCGACATGACCCGCGCCACCCTCTATGGCCTGCTGCCGCTGTGCCTGCTGCTGGCGCTGTATCTGGTCTGGCAGGGCGTGCCGCAAACCTTCGCCCAGTATGTAAATGCCGTGACCCTGCAAGGCGTCGATCAAGTGATCCCGCTCGGGCCGGCTGCCAGCCAGATTGCGATCAAGCAGCTGGGCACCAACGGTGGCGGTTTCTTCGGCGTCAACTCGGCGCATCCGTTCGAGAACCCGACCGCGTGGAGCAACCTGTTCGAAGTCGCTTCGATCATCCTGATCCCGGTGGCGCTGGTGTTCACCTTCGGCCATTACGTCAAGGACCTGCGTCAGAGCCGCGCGATCATCGCCTGCATGCTGGCGTTGTTCCTGATCGGCGGTGCGACATCGTTGTGGGCCGAGTATCAGCCGAATCCGACCCTGAACAACGCTGCCGTCGAGCAGACCGCGCCGCTGGAAGGCAAGGAAGCGCGCTTCGGTACCACCGCGACGGTGCTGTGGTCGGTGACTACCACGGCGGCTTCGAACGGCTCGGTGAACGGCATGCACGACAGCCTCAACCCGCTGAGTGGCATGGTCGCGCTGGTCAACATGATGGTCGGCGAAGTGATCTTCGGCGGTGTCGGTGCCGGGCTCTACGGCATGTTGCTCAACGTGCTGATCGCGGTGTTCCTCGCCGGTCTGATGATCGGTCGTACGCCGGAATACCTCGGCAAGAAACTCCAGGCCCGCGAAGTGCAATTGCTGGTGGTGACGCTGCTGGTGATGCCGGTCGGCGTGCTGGTGCTCGGCGCGATTGCCGCCACGGTTCCCAGCGCTGCGGCAACCATCAGCAACCCCGGCGCGCACGGCTTCAGTCAGTTGCTCTATGCCTACACCTCGGCGAGCGCCAACAACGGTTCGGCATTCGGTGGCCTGAGCGCGAACACGCCGTTCCACAACCTGATGCTCGGTCTGGGCATGTTGATCGGCCGCTTCGGCTACATCCTGCCGGTGCTGGCACTGGCCGGTAGTTTGGCGATGAAGAAAAGCGCACCGGTCGGCCAGAACAGCTTTCCGACTCACGGCCCGCTGTTCGTGACCCTGTTGACCGTGACCATTCTGCTGGTGGGCGGCCTGACGTTCTTGCCGACGCTGGCGCTCGGTCCTGTCGCCGAACATTTAAGTATGGGCTTCTAAGGAATCCATCATGAATATGCCTGCAATCAAACCCGCCGCCGTCAAGGCGCCGGAACAAGCCAAAACCGCGATCTCGGCCCTGTGGCGTCCGGCGCTGGTGCAAGCCTTCGTCAAGCTCGACCCTCGGCAATTGGCGCGTTCGCCAGTGATGCTGGTGGTCGAACTGACGGCGATTTTCACCACCGTGCTGTGCTTCCTTCCGGACGCTGATGTGCCGACCTTCGTCGCCGCGCAAATCGCCCTGTGGCTGTGGTTCACCGTGCTGTTCGCCAACTTCGCCGAGGCCTTGGCCGAAGGTCGTGGCAAGGCTCGCGCCGACAGCCTCAAGGCCGGCAGTGAAGGCCTCAGCGCCCGTTGCCGCCAGGCTGATGGCAGCTTCAAGATCGTGCCGGCTGCCAATCTGCGCAAGGGCGACGTGGTGCGAGTCGAAGCCGGGGAGATGATCCCCGGTGACGGCGAAGTCATCGAAGGCATCGCGGCGGTCAACGAAGCGGCGATTACCGGTGAATCGGCGCCGGTGATCCGCGAGTCCGGCGGCGACCGTTCCGCCGTCACCGGCAACACGCGGCTGGTGTCCGACTGGCTGCTGGTGAAGATCACCACCAACCCCGGTGAATCGACCCTCGACCGCATGATCGCCCTGGTCGAAGGCGCCAAGCGTCAGAAGACCCCGAACGAAGTCGCGCTGGATATCCTGCTGATCGGCCTGACCCTGATCTTTCTGCTGGTGGTCGTCACCCTGCAACCGTTCGCGCACTTTGCCAATGGCAGCCTGCCGCTGGTGTTCCTCGTGGCGTTATTGGTCACGCTGATTCCGACCACCATCGGCGGTCTGCTGTCGGCCATCGGTATCGCCGGGATGGATCGGCTGGTGCGCCTGAATGTGATCGCCAAATCCGGCCGCGCTGTGGAAGCGGCGGGTGACGTGCACGTGCTGTTGCTCGACAAGACCGGCACCATCACCTTCGGCAACCGTCGTTGCAGCGCGGTGTATGCCGTGCCGGGTGTGAGCGGCCGTGAGCTGGCCGAAGGCGCGCTGTTCGCCTCGCTGGCCGACGAAACCGCTGAGGGCAAGTCGATCGTCGAATTCCTCCGTGGCCTGCATCCACAACCGGAGCCGGCCCCGGAAACCCTGACCGCCGTGCCGTTCAGCGCGGAAACCCGCTTGTCTGGCGTCGATTATCAGGGCCGCGTGTATCGCAAAGGGGCGGTGGATTCGCTGCTGGCGTTTCTCGGTCAACAACGTAGTGATCTGGCCCCGGCGCTGGCGCGGGAAATCGACAAGATCGCCCAGAGTGGCGGCACGCCGTTGCTGGTCTGCGCTGACGGCAAATTGCTTGGCGCGATCCATCTCAAGGACGTGGTCAAGCCAGGCATCCGTGAGCGTTTTGCCGAGTTGCGCAAACTGGGAATTCGCACGGTGATGGTCACCGGCGACAACCCGCTGACCGCAGCAGCGATCGCCGCTGAAGCGGGCGTCGATGATGTGCTCGCCGAAGCCACGCCGGAGAAGAAACTCGCGCGCATTCGTCACGAGCAGAACGACGGTCGCCTGGTCGCCATGTGCGGCGACGGCGCCAACGACGCCCCGGCGCTGGCCCAGGCAGACGTCGGCATGGCCATGAACGACGGCACACAAGCGGCACGCGAAGCGGCGAACATGGTCGATCTCGATAGCGACCCGACCAAGCTGCTCGACGTGGTGCAGATCGGTAAGGAATTGCTGGTGACCCGTGGCGCGCTGACGACCTTTTCCATCGCCAACGACATCGCCAAATACTTCGCGATTCTGCCGGCGCTGTTCGCCTCGATTTACCCGCAGCTGGGCGTGCTGAACATCATGCATCTGAGCAGTCCGCAGAGCGCGATTCTCTCGGCCATCGTCTTCAACGCTTTGATCATCGTTGTGCTGATTCCACTGGCATTGCGCGGCGTGCGTGTGCAAGCAGCGAGTGCGGCGGCGTTGCTGCGGCGCAATCTGCTGATCTATGGCGTCGGCGGGATTGTCGTGCCGTTCTTGGGGATCAAGGTGATCGACATGCTGCTTACGGCGTTGCATCTGGTGTAAGGCTGAAAAGAGCCCCTCACCCTAACCGTCTCCCGGGGGGAGAGGGGACTGACCGAGGTGTTTGTGCGAGGTTCGCCGACCTGAAATTCCGAGCCTAACTCGGGTTTGAACAGCGCAAGGATCGGCTCCCTTTCCCCCTCGCCCCCTTGGGGGAGAGGGCTGGGGTGAGGGGGAAAAATCTCCCTGACACCCCGCAAAAGTTTGCCCAACGAATTCGAGGATTTTGAAATGTCCACAATGATACGCCCGGCCCTGACCCTGTTGGCGCTGATGACCCTGATCACCGGCGTCGCCTATCCACTCGCGGTCACCGGCATTGCCCAGGTCGCTTTCCCGGGTCAGGCCAATGGCAGCCTGATCCACGACGCCGACGGCAAAGTCCGCGGCTCGGCGCTGATTGCGCAGGATTTCAGCGGCGACAACTGGTTCCACCCACGCCCGTCCGCCGGGGCTTTTGCCACGGTCGCCAGCGGCGCCAGCAACCTCGCGCCGAGCAATCCGGCCCTGGCGACCCGCGTAATCGAAGACGCGCAAAAACAACAAGTCGCTGGGCAGGGGCCGGTGCCATTGGCCTTGCTGACCACCTCCGCCAGCGGCCTCGATCCGGACTTGCCACCGGCGGCAATTGCCTATCAACTGGCGCGTGTCGCAGCAGCGCGTAACCTGCCGGTGTCGACCTTGCAGCAATTGCTCGATAAGCACATCGAACAGCCGCTGGTTGGGCCGCCGGTGGTGAATGTGCTGGAGCTGAATCTGGCACTGCAAAACCTGTAATCGGCGGCGCGGCCATTCGCGAGCAGGCTCGCTCCCACCTTTGGAATGCATATCCATGTGGGAGCGAGCCTGCTCGCGAAGGCGCCCTGACAATCACCGCATAAACATCAGAAGAAAGAGAGCATCCCCAGCATGAGCGACTCCGGCCGCGCCGACGCATTGTTAGCAGACCTGCCCCGCGATGGCCGTGGCCGGCTCAAGGTTTTCCTCGGCGCGGCGCCCGGGGTCGGCAAGACCTACGCCATGCTTCAGGCGGCGCACACGCAACTGCGCCAAGGCGTGAAGGTTCTCGCCGGCGTGGTCGAAACCCATGGCCGCGCCGAAACCGAAGCCTTGCTCGGCGGCCTGCCGCAGCAGCCGTTGGTGCGCAGCGAATACCGTGGCGTGCTGCTCGAAGAAATGGACCTCGACGGCATTCTCGCGGCGAAACCGAAGCTTGTGCTGGTGGATGAACTGGCCCACAGCAACGCCCCCGGCAGTCGTCACGCCAAGCGCTGGCAAGACATTCAGGAACTGCTCGCCGCCGGCATCGACGTGTACACCACGGTCAACGTCCAGCACCTGGAAAGCCTCAACGATCAGGTGCGCGGCATCACCGGCGTACAGGTGCGCGAAACCCTGCCGGACTGGGTCCTGCAGGAAGCCTTCGAGCTGCTGCTGATCGACCTGCCGCCGCGTGAATTGCTCGAGCGTCTGCGCGAAGGCAAGGTCTACGTGCCGGAACAGGCCCGCGCTGCGATCGACGCGTTTTTCACCCAGACCAACCTTACCGCCCTGCGTGAACTGGCGATGCAGACCGCCGCCGCGCAGGTCGACAACGATCTCGCCCAAGGCTATCGCCAACTCGGGCAGGCCGCGCCGGCGGTACGCGGGCGTTTGCTGGTCGGTATCGATGGCGATGCGCAGGCCGAACGGCTGGTGCGTCACGCCAGCCGCGTCGCCCAGCGCCGGCATCTGCCGTGGAGTCTGGTGCATGTCGACAACGGCAGTGCGCGGGATGAGCAATCGCGTTTGCGTTTGCAAAGCGCCCAGCAACTGGCCGAACGCCTCGGTGGCGAAGTGGTGCTGTTGCGGGCCGGCGAAGTGGCGAAAACCCTGATTCAACACGCCGCCGAACGCCGCGCCAGTCTGTTGCTGGTCGGCCAGTCGCGGCCACGCTTGCGCCGTCGCCTGTTCGGCGGTGGCCTGGCGGCGCGCCTGTTGCGTCAGGCGCACGGTCTGGAAATCAACGTGCTCGACAGTGACCACGAGCAGCGCCAACCGCGCCCGCGCAATTCAGTCACGCTGGTGTGGTTCGACTACGCGCTGGCGCTGGTCGCGACGTTGTTGGCCACGGCCCTGGCCTGGGCGGTGTCGAGTGTGTTGCCGCTGCCGAACATCTCGCTGGTTTTTCTCGCGGCGGTGTTGCTGGTGGCGGTGCGCAGTAGCCTCGGCCCGGCGCTGGCCTGTGCGGCGCTGTCGTTTCTGACCTACGATTTTCTATTCATCCCGCCGAATTTCTCCTTAAGCATTCAGCGCGAAGAAGACGTGCTGACGCTGCTGTTCTTCCTGTTGATGGCGGCACTCACCGGCAACCTCGCGGCGCGTCAGCGGCGGCAGTTGCAAGCTTTGCGCGATACCCAGGAAGAGACCAGCGAGCTGCTCGACCTGTCGCGCAAACTCACCGCCGCGACGGATCGCCAAGCCGTGATCAGCGCTGCCGCGCAACACCTCGAAGGCTGGAGCGATGTGCAATTGTGCTTGCTCAACCGCGACGGGCAGGGCGGCTGGAAAGTCGAAACCGGCGGGCCGCTGCAATTCACCGAGGCCGAACGCGCCGCCGCCGATTGGGCCTGGCAACACGATCAACCGGCGGGCAAGGGCACCGGCACCTTGCCGCTGGGACGTTGGTGGTGGTGGCCGTTGTCGGTCGAGGACGGGCCGCTGGCGCTGCTTGGTGTTTGCGCCAAGGAAGGCCAGAGCTTGAGCGGTCAGCGCCGGCGCTTGCTCACTGCGCTGAGTCAGCCGCTGGCGCAAGCCTTGGCTCGTGCGCAATTGGCCGATGACCTCGAAGCGGCGCGTCTGCACGGCGAAACCGAACAGTTACGCAGCGCCTTGCTGGCCTCGGTGTCCCACGATTTGCGCACGCCGCTGACGGCCATGCGCGGCAGCATCGACAGCCTGCTGGCCCTTGGTGAAGCGATCCCGCTGGAGGATCGCCGCGAGCTGCTCGAAGGCACCCGCGACGAGGCCGAACGCCTCGACCGCTACATCCAGAACCTGCTCGACATGACCCGCCTCGGCCACGGCGCCTTGAAGCTGGCGCGCGACTGGGTGTCACCGGCCGATATCGTCGGCAGTTCACTCAACCGCCTGCGCGCCGTGCTGGCGCCGCTGCAGGTCAGCACCGAAGTGCCGGCCGAGCTGCCGTTGCTCTATGTGCACGCGGCGTTGATCGAGCAGGCGCTGGTCAATGTGCTGGAAAACGCCGCGCGATTTTCGCCCAGCCACGGTCGCCTGCAACTGCGCGCCGGCGCCGATGAGCAGCAGATTTTCTTTGCGGTCAGCGACGAAGGCCCGGGGATCCCTGAAGAGGACCGAGCGAAGATTTTCGACATGTTCTACACCGCCGCGCGCGGTGATCGCGGCGGGCAGGGCACGGGGCTGGGGCTGGCGATCTGTCAGGGCATGGTCGGCGCGCACGGCGGGCGTATTTCCGTGGCTGACGGCATCGACGGGCGCGGCACCTGCATCACCTTGCACCTGCCGTTGCAGGCGCAACCGGGGATGGACGGTGAAGCTTGAAGTCGACTGCGCTACTCTCTTGCCAATCTATTGTGTTGATGTGAATTCATGAGCCAGACCGCGACCATTTTGGTCATCGATGACGAACCGCAGATCCGCAAATTCCTGCGCATCAGCCTCGCCTCACAAGGCTACAAAGTGCTTGAAGCCGGCACCGGCGCTGAAGGCCTGGCACAAGCCGCGCTGAGCAAACCGGACCTGGTGGTGCTCGACCTCGGCCTGCCGGACATGGACGGTCAGCAGGTCCTGCGCGAACTGCGCGAGTGGGCGACCACGCCGGTGCTGGTGCTGTCGGTGCGTGCCAGTGAAGGGCAGAAGGTCGAAGCGCTGGATGGCGGCGCCAATGACTACGTGACCAAGCCGTTCGGCATTCAGGAATTTCTCGCCCGAGTCCGCGCGTTGTTGCGTCAGGCCCCGGCGGGGGAGGCGCAGCCAGCGGCGCTGAGTTTCGGCCCTCTGACCGTGGATCTGGCCTATCGGCGCGTGCTGCTCGACGGTGCCGAAGTCGCCCTGACCCGCAAGGAGTATGCGGTGCTCGCGCAACTGGCGCGGCATCCGGGGCGGGTGATCACCCAGCAGCAGTTGCTCAAGGATATCTGGGGGCCGACGCACACCGAGGACAGTCATTACCTGCGCATCGTGGTCGGGCATCTGCGGCAGAAACTGGCGGATGACCCGACCCGGCCACGGTTTATCGTGACTGAGGCGGGGGTTGGGTATCGGTTGTTGAGTGAGAACGGCCTGTAGCTTTGTAGTGGCCGATCCGGCGCTTTCGCGAGCAAGCTCGCTCCCACATTTGGAATGCATTCCTCTGTGGGAGCGAGCTTGCTCGCGAAGAGGCAAGAATAAACACTGAAGGACTTTCAGGATTTCAACCCTGCTCCTGCTCATACCGATCCAGCGTATCACTGGCAATCTGTCTGCCCAGCGCGATCAACTCCGGCGCCTTGTAGAACTCGAAAAACCGGCACACCCGCTTCGGCACGTTGATCAGGATATCCGGCGGATACCCGGCAATCTTGTACTGCGCCAGTGAGGTCTGCATCACCTCGAAACTCTGGTTGATCAGATCCAGCAGCGACGCCGGCCCGACGTTATCGATGATGAACGAACCGGTAGCGGATTTCGGTGCGCCTTCGCGTTCCGGGGCGGCCGCCGGTTGCTGGCTTTCCGGTTCGACGCCCTCGAGCCACGGATTGATCTCCGCCGCCTCGGCGCGCAAGGCTTCCTGTTCCAGCTTCAACAATTGCTCGGCCTGTTTACGCCGGAACGGCAACTTCGAACCCATGGATTTGATCAGACTGTCGAAGCGCGAACGGAACGCCGCCGGCCGCTCGATCACCGGCAACTTGTACTGGCGCTGATTGGTGGCGTTGAGGTTGACCGCGATGATCAGGTCGCAATGGCTCGACACCACCGGAACGATCGGCAACGGATTGAGAATGCCGCCGTCGACCAGCATGCGGTTGCCCTGCATCACCGGGGTAAACAGGCTGGGAATCGCCGCCGAGGCGCGCATGGCCTGATGCAGGCAGCCTTCCTGAAACCAGATTTCCTGCTGATTGGTCAGGTCGGCGGCGACGGCGGTGTAGGGAATGCGCAGGTCTTCGATGTTGATCTCGCCGACGATCTTGCGAATCTGCCCGAAGACCTTTTCGCCGCGAATCGCGCCGAGACGGAAACTCACATCGACCAGACGCAGCACGTCGAGGTAATCAAGGCTTTCGATCCAGCGGCGGTACTCATCCAGTTTGCCGGCGGCATAGATCCCGCCGACCACCGCGCCCATCGAACAACCGGCAATGCAGGCGATGTCGTAGCCGCGTCTTTCAATTTCTTCGATAACGCCGATATGGGCATAGCCCCGGGCGCCACCGGAGCCCAGTACCAGTGCGACACGCTTTTTCATCAAACTTCCTCCGGACAAGCCTGCACAATGCACGCATCGGCCAAGCGGCTCAATCGCCAAGGTCGTTGCGCGAAGCGGTGACGTCGTTTTTCGTTCGCGGCGCACGCTTGCGCGCTATGCTCTGCGCCACGTGGTTTGACCGATCAGCGAGGCACTTTTTCACCGCTTGACCGTCTTACCTGCACGACTGTTGACCTACCTTGAGGTGTGAGTGATGAAAGCCTGGATCTGTGTACCGTTGATGGCTCTGGTTCTGGCCGGTTGCGCCGGCAAAACCGCGTACCGCGACAGCTGCGGCAGCCAACTCGACGCGGCCTGGCACGAACTGGACCTGGCCAAGGCCGAAGGCTTCGCCGGCACCGTCAGCTATTCCAAAGCGCTGTCGCTGCTGACCGCCGCCAAGACCCAGCAACAATTCGAAGGCTTTGAAGGCTGCAGCAAGAAAGCCGAGAAAGCCCGCTTCTACATTCGCGAATCCCGCGCAGGACGTTAACAGCAGCTGCAAGTTTCTAGCTGCAAGCCACAAGCTTTGAAGCAAAAGCATTCAGCTTGAAGCTTGTAGCTAGAAGCTTGCAGCCGTCTACGGAGTAGACCCCATGATCGATCGCTTGGTGGCTCATGTGTTGAGCCTGGATGTGCGGCTGCTGGCATGTCAGGCGCGCTTGACTGCGCGGACTGATCCAGAGGCGTTGCATGATTTGCGCACTACGGTGCGGCGCTTGCGCAGTCTGTTGCGGCCGTTGCGAGGGTTGCCGGGTGTCGAGCAACTGGAGGCGGCGGCGTCTGCGGTGGGCGAGTTGACCACACCGTGGCGTGATCGCGAAGTGCTCGCGGCGTATCTGCTCGAGCATGATCAGCCCGAGGCTGCGCAGCGGCGTCTGGCGCAAATGGCCGAAGCGTATCCGGCGCTGGCGGCGAGTGCGGAACTGGCTTCGTTGCTGATGATTCTCGACGCATTTCCACGGTTTCTGCGCGCGTCCGAGCGCCAGGGCTTGCTCAAAGATCTGGGTAAACGCATTGAAAAACGCCTGGGCAAACAATGGCAGAAACTCGACGATGCGCTGCACGATCCCGCCCATGACCGCCATCGCCTGCGCCTGCTGATCAAACGCGTGCGCTATGGCATCGAAGCCTATCCCGAGCTCGATCGCTTGCCGAAGCCGGCCTACAAACGCCTGAAATCCGCGCAAGGCGCACTGGGCGACTGGCACGATTGCTGGCAATGGCTGGCGCGTGCCGAGCAGGAGGCTGATCTGCAACCGTGCGTGGCCACCTGGCAGGCCGGGTTGATCAAGGCAGAGCTGAAGGCCGATCAAGTGCTGGAAAAGCTCAGCGCGACCTGTTTCAAACGTTCCTGAGGATGACTCCGTTCCCCTGTGGGAGCGAGCCTGCTCGCGAAGAGGCCGTGTCAGTCGCAATCGTTGTCGACTGATCGACCGCTTTCGCGAGCAGGCTCGCTCCCACAAGGTGATTTGTCGCTTGAAGGAATCGGGCCAAGGCCTATCTGTCAGCCCATTTGACCGGAATAGACGCTGCGCCGCCGCCCGGGGCTGGGTAAGATCCGCGCATTCCTTTCTCGTTTTCCGAGGTTGCCATGCGCTTTTGCGATCTGCTCGATGCTGTCCGCCAACAACCTGAAGTAATCATCCCCGCCGAATGGGGGCAGGGCCGCGCCAGTTTTGGCGGACTGGTGGCCGCGCTGCAATTTGAAGCCATGCGCGCCGGGGTGCCGACGGAGCGCCCGGTGCGTTCGCTGGCGATTACCTTTGTCGGCCCGGTCGAGCCGGAAGTGCCGGTGAGTTTCGAAGTCGATGTGCTGCGTGAAGGCAAAGCCGTCAGCCAGGTGTTGGGCCGCGCCATGCAGAATGGTCAGGTGGTGACGATCATTCAGGGCAGCTTCGGTGCCTCGCGGCCCTCGGAAGTCGCCGTCGAAGCCTACCCGGCGCCTATCATGAAACACTGGGACGAATGCCAAGAGCTGCCCTACATCAAAGGCGTGACCCCGGAATTCATGCGCCATCTGGCGATGCGCTGGAGCGTCGGCGGCATTCCGTTCTCCGGCACGGCCTCGCGCTTGATGGGCGGCTGGGTGCGGTTGCGTGGGGATGTCAAAGAGGAGCCGGTCAACGAGGCGCATCTGCTGGCGCTGGTGGATGCCTGGCCGCCGGCGCTGTTGCCGTATCTGAAGAAACCGGCGCCGGGTAGCACGCTGACCTGGACCATCGAATTCGTGCAGCCGTTACACGACTTGAGCACGCTGGACTGGTGCCAATACCTGGCCGATATCGAACACGCGGCCGACGGTTACGGCCATGTCGCCGCGAAGCTGTGGAGTGCGAAGGGAGAGTTGATTGCCATGAGTCGGCAGACCGTGACGATCTTCGCCTGACTCAATGCCGACGGTGGCGCTCACGCCAGGCGCGCCACCAGCCACCGCTGAGGAAGAACCGCGGAAAGGTCAGAAACTGCTCGACCAGCAAACGTGACACGGCATCTTTGCGATCACTGAACGGCTCGGAGGCTTGCGCCTCCAGGCGGTGACCGTGGCGCTGCAGACCCAGCGCCGCGATGATACCGATCACGCCGATGGCGACGCTGGCCAGACTCAGGCTGAACACCCCCGACACGATCAGCAGAAACGCCACGATAAACAGCGGCACGGCAATCAGGTGCAGGACCAGATTGGTCGGATGCTGATGACTGCCCGGGTAGGCGCGCCATTGCCACGCGGGAAGGTTGGGGTGACGTTTGCCCATGTTTGCTACTCCTCGATCCATGTTGAACTTCATGGTTGAAGAATAGGCCCGGGCGCGGAGGGCGGCGAATCAAGGTTGGCTATTGAAGTGATAGCCGTCATCGCAGGATTCGATGTAGGTGCCTCTGACGCCTTCGCGAGCAGGCTCGCTCCCACATTGATTCTATGGCGCATGTGGGAGCGAGCCTGCTCGCGAAAGCGGATTCACAATTTCAACTGGCCTATCGCCTTGTTAAGCGCCCCGGCCAGCGCCGCCAGCTCATTACTGGTCGTCACCGAATCCACCGTCTGCTGCACGGTGTTCTCGGTCACGTCACGAATACTCACCACCGCGCGATTCATCTCCTCGGCAACCTGACTCTGCTGTTCCGCCGCCACGGCAATCTGCGTGTTGCTTTCGCGCATCTGCGCCACTGCCCCGGTGATTTCCGCCAGCGCCGCGCCAGCCTCTTGGGCCTGCTGCACGCAGTCGTCGGCCTTGTACGAACTCTCCTGCATGAAATCCACCGCATCGCGGGTGCCGGCCTGCAATGCGGCGATCATGCCGGTGATCTCGTCGGTGGAAGCCTGCACGCGCTTGGCGAGATTGCGCACTTCATCGGCGACCACGGCAAAGCCGCGACCCATCTCCCCGGCGCGGGCCGCTTCGATCGCCGCATTCAGCGCGAGCAGATTGGTCTGTTCGGCAATGCTGTGAATCACGCTGACCACGCCGTTGATCTTCTGGCTGTCCTCGGCCAGGCGTTGAATCATTTCTGCCGTCTGCTGCACGCCGTTGGACAACCCGGCAATCGATTGCTGCACCCGCGCCACCACCTGCTGACCGCTGCCGGCGAGGCCATCGGCGGTTTTCGACAGATCGCGTGTGGCGCCGGCGTGTTGCGCGATGTGATAAACGGTGGCGGTCATTTCGTTGATCGCGGTGGCAGCCTGGTCGGTTTCGCTTTGTTGGCCGAGCATGCCGTGGCGCACGTCGTTCATGCTCGAGGCCAGCCGCGCTGCACCGTCATCCAGTTGTCGCGCGGTGCTGGCAACGGTGGTCACGACGCGTTGATAACCGGCCTGCATGGCGTTGAAGGCATTGGCCATCTGCCCGACTTCGTCCCTGCCCACCAGCGGCACGCGAGCGGAGAGGTCGCCGGTTTTTTCAACGTGCAGCATCACGTCTTTCAACGTGTTGAGCTGGCTGAGCAGAAAGCGGATCAACAGTTGCGAGGCGCCGAGCATCGCCAGCATCAGGATGAATACCGCCAGCGCATAGTTGGCGAAACGCTCGCTGAACACCTGGCTCAGGCTCGGGGCATAGGCGATGACCGCCACTTGCTCGCCGTCGGCACGGCTGAACACTTCGGCGCCGATCAACGGATTCTCGCCAAACAGCGGCATTTCATTGATGGCGTTCCAGCCGTTGCTGCCGGTGATTTCCAGCAGCGGTTGATCATTGAGACGCGGCGCTTCACTGCGCTTGAATGTCAGCACTTGGGCGGACTTGGGCAACGGTTGCCCGAGCGGCCAGGCCTTGAGCAACTGCGCCTGCGCTTGTGCGGATGCCTGCGCGGCGTGGCTGCGGGCCTGCTGTTCGAGATGTACGGCGTACAGTACGAGCAGCAGGGTGGTGACAAAGGCGACCGCGTTGACCGCCCAGAATTTGTATTTCAGCGAGATGTTGCTAAGCCAGGCACCCATGGAGGTCTTCTCTGATAGCGGAAACAGTTTTGGCAAGGTGCCATTATTGTGCCGCTATGCAGATTCGGGAGTTTTGATATGAATCAACAGATGCCGAGATCTATTGTGGGAGCGAGCCTGCTCGCGAAAGCGCTGCGTCCTTCAGCCCATTTGTAGCTGATCCACCGCCTTCGCGAGCAGGCTCGCTCCCACAGGGGAAGTGTGCAGTCAGGTGAGAATGGGAAGATTAAAAAACGCCCGGGCACACGCGGTGGTATGTGCGGCCAGCGCTTCCTCAGTCTCGCCGCGATGCAACGCCACCTCGCGCAGCACTTCGGTCAGATACGCCGGTTCGTTGCGACCGTTTTTCGGCTTCGGCCGCAACGTGCGCGGCAGCAGATACGGCGCGTCGCTTTCCAGCATCAGCCGTCCCGCTTTGATCTCTTTGACCAGCGGATGCAGATGCGTGCCCCGGCGTTCGTCGCAGATCCAGCCGGTGATGCCGATGTGCAGATCCAGATCGAGGTAGCTGAACAAAGCCTTTTGCTCGCCAGTGAAGCAGTGCACCACCGCCGCCGGCAGTTGATCGCGGAAGTCTTTGAGGATCTCCAGCAGCCGCTGGCTGGCATCACGCTCGTGCAGGAACACCGGCAATTGCAGTTCGACGGCCAGCGCCAGATGTTCTTCGAGAACCTTTTCCTGTTGCGCGCGCGGGGAGAAGTCGCGGTTGAAATCCAGCCCGCATTCGCCCACCGCGACGACGCTGGATTCGTTCAACAGACTGCGCAGGCGACGCGCGCTGTCAGCATTCCAGTCGCTAGCCGAATGGGGGTGAATACCGGCCGTGGCGAACAGCCGTTGGCCGCTTTCATCCAGTTGCCGGCACAGTTCCAGCGCCTGCTCGCTACCCTCGACGCTGGTGCCGGTCAGTACCAGTTGGCAGACGCCGGCGGCATAGGCACGGTCGAGCACGGCCTGGTGTTTGTCGGCGAAACTGGGGTTGGTCAGGTTGACGCCGATATCGATGAGTTGCATGGTGCTACCTCGGGCCGAAGGCCGGAAAGCATATCAGAGCTGTAGATTTATAAGAAAAGCCAAGAACTACAACGACTTATGGCTGTCTGTTGAGGCCGCGAAGGACTCCGGGGTGGCGACGATGCCATCACTGTGCCAGTCTCTCGCACTTTATCAGCGCGCAAAGCGCTCTGTTTTCGTCGGTGATGTCGTCTTTTTTGCGACGAATCGCCCCGTATTCTTTTCGGAGAGTGGATGCATCGTCCCTCGGTTCTGCTGCTGTTGTGTGCTGCGTTGCTGCTGCCGATGACGGCGGTCGCGCGCCTGCCCGGGCCGCTGCAAGCCGTGCCGGCGAGCAAGGTTCGCGACCTCTCCGAAATTCGCAGCAGCCGCGTGTTGCGGGTGTTAGTCAATCAGAGCCGCAACAGCTCCGGCGAGGTCCAGGGCCAGGCCATCGGTGTCGAGTACCACCGATTGCGCGCGTTCGAGCAATACCTCAATGGCCATGCTCGTGACGGCCAGGAAGTCACCCTCAAGATCATTCCCAAAGCCAAGGATCAATTGCTCGGCGCTTTGCAGCGCGGCGAAGGCGACATGGTCGCGCCCGGTGAATTGCTCGATCTGCCTTCTGGCTACGCGGTCGCCAGCAGTGAGCCGATTGCCAGCAACGTGCCGTTGGTGCTGGTCGGGATCAAGGGCCAGCGCCGTTACACCAAGGTCGAGCAACTGTCCGGCAAGACCCTGGCCTTGCCCACCGGCAGTGCGGCGGGGGAGGTGGTCAGCCAGCTCAACCAGAAACTGGCGCTGCACAAACTGGCGCCGATCAATATCGAGTGGGTCGATCCGACGCTGGCGGTCGAAGATGTGCTGGAGATGGTTCAGGGCGGGATTTTCCACCTGACCATTGTCGAGCAACCGATTGCCGAGCGTTGGGGCAAGATCCTGCCGAAGCTGCGTCTCGATCGGCAGCTGAGCCTCGGCGAGCCGGGCGAAGAACATTGGTTCGTGCGTCGCGATGCGTCGATGTTGCGCGCGAGCATCGATCGCTTCCTCACCGGTTACAAGAGACCGTCGGACGAAGACGCGGCGTTCCTGCGCATCTATCGACGCTTGTACCAGGTGCACAACCCGCTGGCCAAAGCCGATCGCCAGCGTCTGGAAAAACTCCGTCCGACCCTGCAGAAGCACGCCGATGCGCAGAACATGGACTGGCTTAACCTGGCGGCGCTGGCGTTCAAGGAATCGCGTCTGCAGCCCAACGCTCGCAGCGGCAGCGGCCCGACCGGGCTGATGCAGATCACCCCGTCCGCCGCGCAGCGGGTCGGCGTGAGCAATATCCAGAATCTCGATGCGAATGTGCAGGCCGGCGCCAAGTACCTGGCGATGATCCGCCGCAAGTTCTTCAGCAGCCCGAAACTCAACGAGCGTGAGCGCATGGCCTTCACCCTCGCCGCTTACAACATCGGCCCCGAGCGCGTGCAGGGCATGCGCGCGGAAGCCCGCCGCCGTGGCCTCAATCCCAACCAGTGGTTCTTCCAGGTCGAGCGCATTGCCATGGAGCAGGTGGGGATGGGCGCCGTCAGCTATGTTAATAGCGTGAACAAGTATTACCTGGCATTCGACCGGGAGCGAGAGTCGCTCGAGCCCCGGCAGCAGAAAGTGGTCACACGGAAATAATCTAACAATTCGATTGTTATGGCGAAATTTTTGCGCTTTAAACATGAAATAAACTGATTAATATAGCGACCAACCCAAACACACAAACACTTCTGCACAACAAGGAATGCACCATGAGCTCTCTGATCAACAAGGTTCTGTTCACCCGCGCCGGTTACGGCCTGACTGTCCTGCGCATTGCTGTCGGCGTGATCTTCGCCGCCCACGGTTCGCAGAAACTCTTTGGTCTGTTCGGTGGTTACGGCCTGGCCGGCACTGCGCAATGGATGGAAAGCATCGGCCTGACCCCCGGCTATCTGATGGCCTCGCTGGCTGGCGGTACCGAGTTCTTCGCCGGTCTGGCGCTGATCATCGGCCTGCTGGCACGCCCGGCGGCACTCGGTCTGGCGTTCCTCTCGCTGGTGGCGATCTTCTCGGTGCACATCGGTAACGGTCTGTTCATGGCCAACAACGGTTACGAGTTCGCCCTGGCTTTGTTGGCCGGCAGCATTGCGGTCCTCATCGAAGGCGCCGGCAAGCTCTCGGCGGATCGCGCCATCGCCGGTTGAAGGCTCTGGCTCAAGGCAAAGGCCCGCATTGCGCGGGCCTTTTTTGTTGCTGGCGATTCTTGACACTGATCGGTCACGTTCTCTAGGATGTTGCCCATGCGCCGATTTAAACAGCTACTTGCGGGGCGCCAGGTGACTTCTACAGTTACCGTCAGAAGCCGGAACAGGGCTTCGAAATACCGCTAAAGCGCTGGTTCGGTGTTGCCTCTCACCTGCCATGCAGACTTTTGAGGCAGAGACACGACACGATGAACGCACTACGCCCTCCAGCACGTCCCGCGCCGATCACGGCACATGTCACCCAGCGCAACCCGAAAATCCTTCTTGGCGGCAAACACCAGCCGACGCTGTTGCGTTATCTCGATGGCTGGCCACGTCGCAGCGGCGGTCCTGCCGCGTTCCTGATCCAGTTTGTCGATGACGGCGAGTCGCTGGCGCGTTTTGCTACGGACAGCTTCGATCTGGCGGTGATTCAGGCGCCGAGCGCAGAAGATGCGCCGGACATGATCAAGCAACTGACCCGCGTAGCGCGGCAGGGCCTGATCACTCGGCTCTGATCAGTCTTACGGGTATTCAATCGCAACGATGTAAACGAACTGCTCGCCGGTCGGCGTCTGCACCCGCACTTCTGCGTCGAGTGCCTTGCCGATCAGCGCGCGGGCGAGCGGCGAGTCGATGCTGATCAAACCCTGTTTGAGGTCCAGTTCATCGGGGCCGACAATGCGGTAGCGCGACTGCTTGCCGTCCTCGTCTTCGATGGTTACCCAAGCGCCGAAATAGACTTTGTTCGGGTCGCTGGGTTTTTCGCTGACTACCTTGAGCGCTTCCAGGCGTTTGGTGAGAAAACGCACGCGACTGTCGATTTCGCGCAGCATCTTCTTGCCGTAGGTGTATTCGGCGTTTTCCGAACGATCACCCTGCGCCGCCGCTTCACTCACCGCCTGGGTGACCTGCGGGCGACGCACATGCCACAACTCATGGAATTCGGCGCGCATCCGCGCTTCACCCTCGGGGGTGATCAGCGCGGTGCCAGCGGTGCGGGGAGGGCGATAACGGCTCATGGCGACTTCTTGTGATTAAGACCGTTTGAGTCTATCAACCCTCGCGCAACACTGTCAGCGGGCTCGCATTCAGAGCGCGACGCGTGCCGAACACACCGGCGCCACCAATCAGCGCGGCGCCAATCAGCGGCAGCACCAGCAGCCATGGATGCGGATGCCATGGCAGATCGAAGGCGAAGCGGTACAGCACCAGACTGACCACCTCCGAACCGATCGCCGCGAGCAGACCGCTGACCGCACCCAACAAACCGAACTCGATACGCCGCGCCTTGATCAGCAACTGCCGCTCGGCGCCCAGCGCGCGCAACAGCGCACCCTGGCGGATGCGTTCATCCAGCGTCGCTTGCAGGCCGGAGAACAGCACCGCCATCCCCGCAGCCAGAACAAACAACAACACATATTCCACCGCCAGGGTGACCTGGGCGAGGATGCTGCGTAGCTGTTCGAGCAAGGCCTCGACCTGCAGGATGGTCACCGCCGGGAAGGTCCGCGACAACTCGACGATCTGCTGATCATGCCCCGGAGCCAGATAGAAACTGGTCAGATAGGTCGCCGGCAGATCCTTCAGGGTGCCAGGCTGGAAGATCATGAAGAAGTTCGGCTGGAAGTTGTCCCAATTGATCTCGCGCAGGCTGGTGACTTTCGCTTCGCGATTGACCCCGCCAACACTGAATACCATGTGATCGCCGAGTTTGAGTTTCAGGCTTTCGGCAACCTTGCCTTCCACCGAGACCCCCGGCACATCATCGGACGGCTGGCCGCTCCACCACGAGCCGGCGGTGAGCTTGTTGCCGGCCGGCAGATCCGCCGCCCAGGTCAGGCTCAGGTCACGCTGAATGGCGCGGTCACCGGCCGAGTCCTTGCTGACGATCTGTTGTACCGCTTCGCCATTGATGCTGATCAACCGACCCGGTACCACCGGATACAACGGCGCCGCTTGCGCGGACACCTTGATCAGGTGATCGGCGAAAGCCTGTTTGTCCGCCGGGAGGATATTCAGCGCGAAATAGTTCGGCGCGTTTTTCGGTAGCTGGTTCTGCCAGGTGTCGAGCAGTTCGCCGCGCAGCAGTGCGATCAGCGCCATCGACAACAGGATCAGACCGAACGCCAGCGACTGCCCGGCCGCCGCCAATGGATGCCGCAACAACTGGCCAAGGCCCAGACGCCAAGGCAACGAGGCGCGGGCCAGCATGCGGCGCAGGCTTTGCAGCAGCAACAACAGCAGGCCGCCCAGCACCAGCGCGGCGACTACGCCACCGCCAAGCAGGGCGAAGGTCAGCAGCAGATCCAGACTCAGACGCCACATGATCAGGCCCAGCGCACCCAACGCCGCGCCGTACACTATCCATGTGCTCGAGGGGATCGGCAGCATGTCGCGGCGCAACACCCGCAGCGGCGGCACGCGACCCAGTGCAGCCAAAGGCGGCAAGGCAAAACCGGCCAGCGCCACCAGCCCGGTGCCAATCCCGGCCATCGCCGGAAACAGGCCGCCCGGCGGTACGTCACTTGGCAGCAAATCATGCAGCAACGCGAACAGACCCAGTTGCGCCAGCCAGCCGAGCAGGGCGCCGCTTATGGCGGCAATCAGGCCGAGCACGGTCAGTTGCAGGCTGAACAGCACCATGGTTTCCCGGCGTGACAAGCCGAGGCAGCGCAGCAAGGCACTGGCGTCGAAACGGCGACTGGCGAAACGATTGGCCGACAGCGCCACGGCCACGCCAGCCAACAACACCGCGACCAGACTGGCCATGTTCAGATAGCGCTCGGCCTTGCCCAGCGCACCGCCAATCTGCCGGTTACCGTCACGGGCATCCTGGATTCGCTGGTTTGCAGCGAGGCCCGGTTTGATCAGCTCGCGATAAGTTTCCAGCGCCTGCGGTTCGCCGCGCCACAGTTCGCGATAACTCACCCGGCTGCCCGGTTGCACCACGCCGGTGGCGGCGAGGTCCTCAAGATTGATCAACACCCGTGGCGTCAGGCTGTAGAAGTTGCCGGCGCGATCCGGCTCGTAGGTCAGCACGCGGGTCAGCTTGAGCGTCTTCATGCCGACGTCGATGCTGTCGCCGATCTTCAGATCCAGCGCGGTCAACAGACGTGCCTCGACCCAGGCTTCACCGGGTTGCGGTTCGCCGCCGACTTCTTCATTGGCAAATGGCGCGGGCGCGCTTTTCAGCTCGCCGCGCAGAGGATACGCGCGGTCGACGGCTTTGATGCTGGATAACTGAATGCCATTGTCGGTGGCGATGACGCTGGAGAACTCCACCACTTGCGCATGATTCAGGCGCAGTTCGGTGCCGCTGCGGATTTGCTCATCGCGGGCCGGCGAGCTGCCTTCAAGGACCAGATCGGCACCGAGAAACTCGGTAGCGCGCAGCATCATTGCGCCATTGAGTCGGGCGCCGAAATAGCCGATCGCGGTGCTTGCCGCGACGGCCACCACCAGCGCAAAGAACAACACGCGCAGCTCACCGGCGCGGGCATCGCGCATGAGCTGGCGCAGGGCAAGGCTGAACAGACGCAACAGCGGCAGACGTGCCATCAAGGCTCCAGAGGGGCGACCAGCAGCCCGGCTTCAAGACGGATCAGGCGCCGGCAGCGATGGGCCAGGCGTTCGTCGTGGGTCACCAGCACCAGGGTGGTGCCGCGTTCCTTGTTCAATTCGAACAGCAAGTCGCTGATGCGCTCGCCGGTGTGGCTGTCGAGGTTGCCGGTCGGCTCGTCGGCGAACAGCACGTCCGGTTCGGCAGCGAAGGCGCGGGCGATGGCCACGCGTTGCTGTTCACCACCGGAGAGCTGGCGCGGCGAGTGGGTCAGGCGCTGACCGAGGCCGACGCGCTGAAGCAATTGCGTGGCGCGCTCGCGGGCATCTTTGCGGCCATCGAGTTCAAGCGGCAACATGACGTTCTCCAGCGCATTGAGGCTGTCGAGCAACTGGAACGACTGGAAGACAAACCCGACGTGCTCGGCGCGGATTCGCGCGCGCTGGTCTTCGTCGAGATTGCTCAGGCCCTGGCCGGCGAGAGTGACTTCGCCGCTGCTCGGCAGGTCGAGTCCGGCGAGCAGGCCGAGGAGGGTGGATTTGCCGGAACCGGACGCGCCGACGATGGCCAGGCTGTCGCCCTTGTTCAGTTCCAGGCTGAGTTCGTGCAGGATAGTCAGTTCACCTTCCGCGCTAGGGACCACTTTGCTGAGGTTCTTCGCGGTGAGAATGCTTGCGCCCATGGAGAATCCGATGCGTGTATGGTTTTTGAGTGCTGGCCTGGCCTTGATGTGCATGGCCCAGAACGCAGCGGCGGGTACTGTCCTGATCGTTGGCGATAGTATCAGCGCCGGTTTCGGCCTGGATACCCGTCTGGGGTGGGTGTCGCTGCTCGAGCAGCGCCTCAAACAAGAGGGTTTCGACGATAAAGTGGTCAACGCCTCGATCAGTGGCGACACCAGTGCCGGAGGCCTGGCGCGGCTGCCGGCGCTGCTTGCAGAGCATAAGCCTGAGCTGGTAATCCTCGAGTTGGGTGGCAACGACGGCCTGCGCGGGATGCCGCCAACGCAATTGCAACAAAATCTTGCCTCGATGATCGACAGCTCGCGGCAGAGCGGCGCGAAAGTGCTGCTGCTCGGCATGCAGTTGCCACCCAATTATGGCAAGCGCTACACCGATTCGTTCGCCGAGGTTTACGGCAAGCTCGGCGAAGAGAAAAACATCCCGTTGGTGCCGTTTTTTCTCGAAGGTGTCGGTGGGCATCCGGAGTTGATGCAGGCCGACGGTCTGCACCCGGCGGCCGGGGCTCAGGGCAAGTTGCTGGAAAATGTCTGGCCGACGCTAAAACCGCTGTTATGAGGCTTTTCTAGAGGCAGGCTTTCGGCTAATGTGGCGCCCCCTAATTTGGAGCCCCCGATGCCGCGTCCTGCCTGGTCCCTGTTTGCCTACCAACTGATCGAGCCTGACGAGCAGCTGGATCTGTTCGCCTGCCAGGAAGTGCGGGTGCATCTGGTGACGCGTCAGCTGGAACTCGGTGGCTCTGCCGATCGCACGCTGTGCGGCACGCTGCTGCCAGCGCAACCGCGCTGGTCGAATGTTGATCGCCGGGTGTTCCAGGATCAGCGTCTGTGCTCGCTGTGCCGGGCGATTCTCGAATCGCAGAAGCGCGGTACGTCGCCGATCTGGCCCGAGCTTCGATTCGAACTTTAAGATCAAAGATCGCAGCCTCGTTGCATTCGTCAGCTCCTACAGGGAATGCGTTGCAAATGTAGGAGCTGACGAGTGCAACGAGGCTGCGATCTTTCAGGGCGCGACACGGTCTATCGGCGTGTCTCCCGAATCCCCAAGCCGCGGTGTACAATCGCGTCCTTATACCCTTGATGATCATGCGAAGGATTTTCCGGATGTTGCCGCGCTTTCCTGCCGTCACCCGCTGCCTGTCACTTGCCGCCCTGTGTGTGGCCGGCCCCGTTGCTGCATTGGAGCTTCCCCTGCCACCACCCGGCGAAGACATCGTCGGCCAGGTGCAGGTGATCAAAGCCAAGTACGAAGACACCTTCGCCGACCTGGGTACCACCTACGATCTGGGTTATTCGGAAATGGTTGCGGCCAACCCGGGCATCGATGCCTGGCTGCCGGGCGCCGGTACCGAGATCGTCCTGCCGACGCGTTTCATCCTGCCGCCGGGCCCGCGTGAAGGCATAGTCATCAACCTCGCCGAATACCGTCTCTATTACTACCCGAAAGGCCGCGACGTGGTGTACACCTTCCCGCTGGGTATCGGCCGGGAAGGCTGGGGCTCGCCGATCGCGCACACCTCGATCATCGCCAAGACACCGAACCCGACGTGGACGCCTCCGGCTTCGATCAAGGCCGAACACGCCGCTGACGGTGATCCGCTGCCCAATGTGGTGCCGGCCGGTCCTGATAACCCGCTGGGTCCGTTCAAGTTCACCCTCGGCACGCCGGGCTACCTGATCCACGGTTCGAACAAGAAGTTCGGCATCGGCATGCGCACCAGCCACGGCTGCTTCCGCATGTTCAACAACAACGTGCTGGAGATGGCCGGCATGGTCCCGGTCGGCACCTCGGTGCGCATCATCAACGACCCGTACAAGTTCGGTCGCAGTGGCGGCAAGGTCTATCTGGAAGCGCACACGCCGCTCGACGACAAGGGCAACCCGTCGGTGGTCGACAAGCACACCGCGGTAATCAACGCGATGCTCAAGCGTGAGGACATCACCAGCAACCTGCGCATGAACTGGGATGTGGTGCGTGATGTGGTCGCCGCCGAAGACGGCCTGCCGGTAGAGATCGCCGTGCCGAATACCTCGGCGCCAATGGTGAGCAGTGCACCGATCGACCTGCAGCAATAAGCTCTGATTGAAAACCCGCCGATGCGAGCAGCGTCGGCGGGTTTTTTATTGCACGGAGAAAAGCACCGGGCACAAAAAAGCCGACCCGGAAAACCGGATCGGCTCGATAACAATCCCGAGGGATTATTACTTGCGGCTAGCTTTTTCCAGCATGCGCAGAGCACGCTCGTTAGCTTCGTCAGCAGTCTGTTGTGCTTTTTGAGCAGCAGCCAGAGCTTCATCAGCTTTACGGTAAGCTTCGTCTGCACGAGCCTGGGAGCGAGCAGCTGCGTCTTCAGTAGCGGTCAGACGTGCTTCGGTTTCTTTCGATGCGCTGCTGCAACCGGTAGCCAGAACTGCGGCCAGAGCCAGAGCAGAGAATTTCAGAACGTTGTTCATCGTGTTCCCCTTCAAGGACTTTCAAATTAAGTAGCTGTCTCCTCACGATTGAGGAAATAGCCGGCGTACATACTACCCATTACTTGTAGTAAGTAAACTGACGTAGCGCAAGAAGCAAAAAAAATTGTAGGCGTTGATTCTTTTTCGAGCAACTTTTAACTGCGCTGTATAAAAAATATCCAGCTGCAAGCCCCGGCGTGAGCGACTCAAACGGGAAAAGTTCCCGCGCTCGCGCGCTGTTTTTGCGACTTCGGCTAAAGTCTTTCTAAATGAATTCGTCCACACTTTTGTTCAGGTTCTGCGAAGCGCTTCGCGTATCTTTGTTGATGTACAGGTGACTTTAAAAAAGGTCGCACGTCTTAAGTCTCAACATTCCGGCAATGTTCAGGCAAACGGCACGCAAAGATTGTCTTGCGGCCGAACCTGCGACCATCGATGCCAATGCACGCAAACCATCCGATGACGAGCGTACCTTGAGCATTTTCGCCAATGGTGCCTACTATTCAGCAGGTGTCAGATTGCGCGAGATCGGTGTGGCTCTTCTCAGTGTCCATCAGGCACGGGGTGGCGTAGATGTTCCTTCGCCGGAAAAACATCGGTAAGGTAGGGGTCACAATTCAAGACCCGCGAGGAGTAGTGATGAGCGAGGCGTTGTCCATCCACCATGACCAGGCTGGTCATCAATTCGAGACCACTGTGGACGGTCATCGTGCTTACCTGACCTACATGGATCTGGGCAAGCAGACCCTGGATATCTATCGTACCTTCGTGCCCAACGCCCTGCGCGGCCGTGGCATTGCCGCAGCGCTGACTGAACGCGCGCTGCAATACGCCGAAGAAATGGGCTACACGGTGATCCCGTCATGCTCCTACGTCGAGCGCTATATGGAACGCCATCAGCGTCGCGCCGCGAAGATCTGAACCGCACACACAAAAACGCCGGGCAATGCCCGGCGTTTTTTTATGCCCGCAAAACGCAGCTTACGTGCGCTGACGCTTCGGCAATACGTCCTTGAGCTTGGCGTGCATGCTGCGCAAGGTGTTTTCGGTGGCGGACCAATCGATGCAGGCATCGGTGATCGACACGCCGTATTGCAGGTCGGCGAGATCCTTTGGAATCGCCTGGCAGCCCCAGTTCAGGTGGCTTTCAACCATCAGGCCGATGATCGACTGGTTGCCTTCAAGAATCTGGTTGGCGACGTTCTCCATCACCAGCGGTTGCAGGGCCGGGTCCTTGTTGGAGTTGGCGTGGCTGCAGTCGACCATGATGTTCGGCTTGATCTTCGCCTTGTTCAGCGCCTGCTCGCACAGGGCTACGCTGACCGAATCATAGTTCGGCTTGCCATTACCGCCGCGCAGCACCACGTGACCGTAGGCGTTGCCTTTGGTGGTGACGATCGACACGCCACCTTCCTGGTTGATGCCGAGGAAACGGTGCGGGCTGGACACCGACTGCAAGGCGTTGATCGCCACGGTCAGGCCGCCGTCGGTGCCGTTCTTGAAGCCGACCGCCGAGGACAGGCCGGAAGCCATTTCGCGGTGAGTCTGCGATTCGGTGGTACGCGCGCCGATGGCCGACCAACTGATCAGATCCTGCAGATACTGCGGGGAGATCGGGTCGAGGGCTTCGGTCGCGGTCGGCAGGCCTTTCTCGGCCAAGTCGAGCAGTAACTGACGACCGATGTGCAGACCGTCCTGGATCTTGAACGAGTCGTCCAGATACGGATCGTTGATCAGACCTTTCCAGCCGACGGTGGTACGCGGCTTCTCGAAATACACACGCATGACCAGATACAGCGTGTCGGAGACTTCCTCGGCCAGCACCTTGAGGCGATCGGCGTATTCGTGGGCAGCCTTGATGTCGTGAATCGAGCACGGGCCGATCACGACGAACAGACGGTGGTCGGTGCCATCGAGAATGTTGCGAATGACTTCGCGGCCCTTGGTGACGGTGCGCAGGGCGGCGTCGCTCAGGGGGATATCACGCTTGAGCTGATCGGGAGTGATCAGGGTCTCGTTAGAGGCGACGTTTAGGTCGTTGATCGGTAAATCAGCCATCGTTTACTCGTCAGGTCACGGGTGCCGGCCGCCAGCGATCCCCGCGCGGCGGAGCACAGCAGATTTAGCGCGTCGGGGGAGCCGAACCTTAGCGCGTCAGAGGCGGCTCGACAATGGGCAAACCGTGCTTTAGTCCAGCGCTGGCTGCGCGAAAGCCTTGCGCAAGTTGTCGTGGGAGAACTCTTCGGCATGCTCCTCGACCCATTGCAGGGCCAGCGCCTGACTATCCTGCAGATCGTCGTGGCTTTCCTGCATGCGCGAATAGCGTTCGATCTGACACACCTGCTCACCCATTCGCGCGCTGAACAGGGTCTGTTCGTCAGTGAAGGCGATGCCCACCAGATAGCCTTTTTTACGGCGCAGACACCAGGCCACGTAGCCCGGGCAACAGAAGTCGGCATTCAGCGTCGGCATGCGTACTTGCAGTGCAGTGCCGTGGCGCCAGGCGCGGTGGTAATTGCAAGCGATGCCGCCGAGGCTGATAGTGTGCAGCTGTTGTCTGGAAATGCATTCAGGCTTGAGTAACGTCAATTCAACCGGCACTTCGTCCGGATGAGGAATGAAACGTCCCATGAGCACAGACTCCCTGTGTCGGCCATCTGACATTGTTTCCCCCAGTATAGTGGTCGAATCCGAGCTGACCGACTTCGACGCCGACCAGCGGCTGCTGGCGATGCGCGGGGTTTCTCTGGTGATCTTCACCAGCGTCGGCTGTGCCAGTTGTCGTTATGCCCGCGAGGTGTTGCCGGGATTGCCGCTGGCTATCGATCGGCTGTGCTGGATTGACGCCGGCGACAATGGCGGGCTGGTCGAGCGTTATCAGGTGTTTCATTTGCCGGCGCTGTTTGTGGTGCGCGACGGCGAGTTCTTTGGCGCAGTGCACACTCGCCTGACGGTTGATCAACTCAACCAGGCGGTGGCGCAATCGCTGAGTCGAATTGCAGAGGAGTTGCCATGAGCGAGACAGTCAGCAAACCGGTGGTGGGGATTATCGGCACCGGTGCAATCGGCGGATTCTACGGGGTGATGCTGGCGCGTGCCGGTTTCGACGTGCACTTTTTGTTGCGCAGCGAATTCTCGGCGGTGGCTGAGCGCGGTTTGCAGATCAACAGTGCGGTGCACGGGCCGTTGACGCTGAATCCGGCCAATGCCTATTCCGCTGCCGAAGACATGCCACCCTGTGACTGGCTGCTGGTCGGCACCAAGACCACCAGCAACGCCGGTCTGGCCCCGGCGATCATTCAGGCCGCTAAGCCTGACGCCAAGGTGCTGTTGCTGCAGAACGGTCTGGATGTCGAAGACAGCCTGCGGCCACTGTTGCCGGATTCGCTGCATCTGCTCGGTGGTCTGTGCCTGATCTGCGTGCACCGCGAGGGGCCGGGGCAGATTACCCATCAGGCCCTTGGCGCGGTGAATGTCGGTTATCACAGCGGCTCGGCCATTGATGAAGTAGCGCGCATGGCGATCGTCGAGGAGGGCGCCGGACTGTTCCGTGCCGCCGGCATCGACTCGCAGGCGATGGCCAACCTGCATCAGGCGCGCTGGCAGAAACTGGTGTGGAATATTCCCTATAACGGCCTTTCGGTGTTGCTCGGCGCGGGAACCGAAGCGCTGATGGCTGATGCTGACAGCCGCGTGTCGATTCAGGCACTGATGGCGGAAGTGGTGCTGGGCGCCAAGGCCTGTGGATACGAGATCCCGCCCGGCTATGCCGAGTACCTGTTCACCATGACGGAAAAAATGCCCGATTACTGGCCGAGCATGTACCACGACTTTGCACACAAACGCCCGCTGGAGCTGGAGGCGATTTACGCCCGGCCACTGGCGGCGGCGAAAGCGGCGGGCTGCGAGTTGCCGCGCATCGAGGCGCTGTATCGCCATTTGGGTTTTATCGACCGACGCAATACCTGAGTCGGTTGTTTTGGGGGGAAGGCATGGCCAATAACATCGATGACAAACTGGTGCTGGCGATTTCCTCGCGCGCCTTGTTCGACCTGAGCGAAAGCCACAAGGTCTACCTGTCGAGCGGCGTCGAAGCCTATCGGCAATATCAGATCGAGCACGAGGACGAAATCCTCGCGCCGGGCGATGCGTTCCCGCTGGTGGAAAAACTCCTGAGCCTGAACAGCCGCCTCGGTCGCGCGCGGGTCGAGGTGATTCTGGTTTCCCGTAACAGCGCCGACACCGGGCTGCGCGTGTTCAATTCGATTCATCATTACGGCCTGGCGATTTCTCGTGCGGCGTTCGTCGGTGGGCGCAGTCCGTACCCTTATCTGAAAGCGTTTGGCTGCGACCTGTTTCTCTCGACTCACGCCGAAGACGTGCGTGCCGCGCTGGACGCCGGGTTCGCCGCCGCCACGATTCTGTCCGGTGGCGCGAGCCGTGCGGCCAGTGATGAATTGCGTATCGCCTTCGACGGTGACGCGGTGATCTTCTCGGACGAGTCCGAGCGCGTTTATCAGTCCGGCGGCCTGGAAGCGTTTCAGGCCAAGGAACGCGAATCGGCACGCGAGCCTTTGCGCGGTGGGCCGTTCAAGGGCTTTCTGGCAGCGCTCAATCTGTTGCAGCGCGAGTTTCCCGATGACGATTGCCCGATCCGCACCGCGCTGGTGACTGCGCGTTCGGCGCCGGCCCATGAGCGGGTGATTCGCACCTTGCGGGAATGGGATATCCGTCTCGATGAGTCGCTGTTTCTCGGTGGCCTGACAAAATCGGCGTTCCTCGAAGCCTTCGCCGCTGACGTGTTCTTCGATGACCAGACCGGTCATTGCGAGCTGGCTCGCGAAGTGGTCGCCACCGGCCACGTGCCCCACGGCATCAGCAACGAACCGCCGATCTAGAGCCTTTTCATTCAGGACGTTGCGTCGCACGTCGTACTCGCCAAGGCACTGCTAAGCTGAATCAATCTCCGCCATCGTTGGCTCGCGAGGAGGTCCCATGATTCGCTCAATGCTGTATGCCACCGACCTCGGTCTGTACGCACCGTTCGTGATGCAGCATGCCCTGGCCTTGGCGCGCACCTTCAATGCCGATCTTTATGTAGTACACGCGGTGGAACCCATGGGCCTGTTCGCCGAGTCAGTGCTGCAAAGCTATCTCGACGAACAGGCATTGAACGAATTCCATAGTCAGGGTCTGAAAACAGTCATCGCCAATATCGAACAACGGGTGCTCGACAGCTTTCGTGAAGAACTGGGGGACGACGGCGAACAGGATCTGCAACGCATTCGCGCGGTGCGCGTGCTGCAGGGCGACCCGTCGCAGGTGATTCTCGACCAGGTGCACAAGCTCTCGGTCGATCTGCTGATCGTCGGCAGTCACAGCCATGGTGTCGGTGCGGAAACACCGTTGGGGCGCACGGCGGCGCGGGTCCTGCAATTGGCCAAGGTGCCGGTCTATCTGGTGCCGCTGATGGAACGCCGGCGGCGTGAGGATCGCTGAAGCAGGAATAATGGCTTTTTGATAAAAAAGTTCTAGATTTATTCTTCGAACCATTAATATAGTTATATACCGTCGCTGATGCCCGTGGCGTCTACCTGCTTTGAGGGATTGATATGAAGCTTCAACAACTGCGCTACATCTGGGAAGTGGCGCACCACGACCTCAACGTTTCCGCTACCGCTCAAAGCCTGTACACCTCGCAACCGGGCATCAGTAAGCAGATCCGCCTGCTGGAAGACGAGCTGGGCGTCGAAGTCTTCGCCCGCAGCGGCAAGCACCTGACCCGCGTCACCCCGGCCGGCGAGCGCATCATCACCACCGCTGGCGAGATCCTGCGCAAAGTCGAAAGCATCAAGCAGATTGCCCAGGAATTCTCCAACGAGAAAAAGGGCACCCTGTCGATCGCCACCACCCACACCCAGGCGCGTTATGCGCTGCCGCCGGTGATCAGCAATTTCATCAAGCAATACCCGGACGTGGCCCTGCACATGCATCAGGGCTCGCCGATGCAGATCGCCGAAATGGCCGCTGACGGCACCGTCGATTTCGCCATTGCCACTGAAGCGCTGGAGCTGTTCGGCGATCTGGTGATGATGCCGTGCTACCGCTGGAACCGCTGCGTGGTCGTACCCCATGGCCACCCGCTGACCAAGCTGCCGAAGCTGACTCTCGAAGCGCTGGCCGAACACCCGATTGTTACTTACGTGTTCGGTTTCACCGGCCGTTCCAAGCTCGACGAAGCCTTCAGCCATCGTGGCCTGACGCCGAAAGTGGTGTTCACCGCTGCTGACGCCGACGTGATCAAAACCTACGTGCGTCTGGGGCTGGGCGTAGGCATCGTGGCTAAAATGGCCGTCGATACCAAACTCGATAACGACCTGGTGGTGCTGGATGCCAGCGAGCTGTTCGAGTCGAGCATCACCAAGATCGGTTTCCGTCGTGGCACCTTCCTGCGTGGCTTCATGTGCGACTTCATCGAGAAATTCGCCCCGCACCTGACCCGCGAAGTCATGGCCAAGGCCATTCAGTGCCACAACAAGCAAGAGCTCGAAGAGCTGTTCGACGGCGTCGAACTGCCCGTTCACTAAGCACCCGCTTCAGAGCACCTCGGTGACAGCAAATTGTTGCCGGGTGCCCGCCACCAGAATCTCCACCTCATCGCCCGCGAACTTGCCCAGCAGACTTTTGCCCAGCGGCGAGCGTGGGGTGATGACGGTGATCGGCTGACCCACCACGTCGACTTTCAGCCCCGCCGCATCCGGCGCCAGAAACAGCCATTGCTCGCGACCCTTTTCGTCCTCCAGTGCCGAGCAGGGCGCCGACTTCAATGCCGCGATTTTCATCGTAGGCACGCAACGTCAGGTTCTGACATAGCGCCAGTGACTGGCGGATTTCCTCAACCCGCTTCGCCTGACCCGCCGCCAGATATGACGCTTCCAGCCCCAGCGTGTCGTACTTGTTTTCGGCGATGTTTTCTTCGTGGGTCGCGGTTTCGTAAGCGGTTTGCGCAGCGCGTTCGGCGATGTCGAGGTCGATGCGCAGCTTGTCGAGAATCAACTGGTGGACGCTGTGTTTGTTCATGATCAATCGCAGAATTGCAAAACGTTGGCGCGGCTCTTTTCGGTCGGCGCGGTCTGGTCCTGCTGCAGCCAGAACTGGCATTTCGGGTTCGACGCATTGCGCGAATTGGCGCGCGCCTGATCCAGTCGGGTCTGCTGTTCATTCTTGCGCAGGTTTTCTTCGTACTGTTGGAACAGCGGCGTTGGCGGCGGTGCGACGTCCGGCTGTGGCTCGACTGCAACTGGCGGATTGGCCAATTGCTGCACCGCTTGAGCCACCGGGGCCAATTGCTCGGGAAAGATGAAGCGCGATAGCAGCCAGCAGGTCAGCGCAATCGCCAGGAACCCCAGCCACAGGCCCAGCGCAATGCTGCCGGTCAGATGCAGCGCGCTAAGCTGAACAGGCAAGGGACGACGCGGATTCGGACGGTAGGGCATGGCGGCCTCCTGGCGGATGGTTGCGGGCAAGCGGCGATTGTCGCACGAAGATTAATCGCCGTCGGCTCTTCTGCGCGAGCGCATTTATGCGGACAATCGAGGTTTTTTGCCAACGGGAGAACGGCATGCCTGAAGCGAAACCCCGCTGGGACATTTTCTGCACCGTGGTCGATAACTTCGGTGACATCGGCGTGACCTGGCGCCTGGCCCGGCAACTGGTGGCCGAACATGCCTTGCCGGTGCGCCTGTGGGTGGATGATCTGCGCGCGTTCGAGCGCCTCTGTCCTGAGATCGATATCGATCTAGCGCAGCAGTGGCAGCAGGGCGTCGAGGTGCGTCAGTGGCCGAGCGAATGGCTGCACGCCGAGGCAGCCGACGTAGTCATCGCCGCCTTCGCCTGTCAGTTGCCCACTGATTACATGGACAGCATGGCTGCGCGGGAAACGCCGCCGCTGTGGCTCAACCTCGATTATCTCAGCGCCGAAGACTGGGTCACCGGCTGCCATGGCTTGCCGTCGGTGAAATACAAATCGGTGCAGAAGTTCTTCTTCTTTCCGGGCTTCAAGCCGGGCACCGGTGGCCTGCTGCGCGAATGCGGACTGCTCGAACAGCGTCGGCAGTTTCAGAAGGATCGGCCGGCTCAGCAACATTTCCTGCAAGACCTGGGTATTGATCCCGCGCCCGATGCGCAACTGATCTCGCTGTTTGCTTATGAAAATGCCGGGTTGGCCAGTTGGCTGGATGTGCTGGCGGCCGACGCACTGGCGACTCACCTGCTGGTGCCGGAAGGGCGGATTCTCGGCGATGTGGCGCGCTGGCTGAATGTGGAAACCCTGACGGTCGGCGCGATTCATGTGCGCGAGTCCCTGACCGTGCAAGTGCTGCCGTTCGTCCGTCAGGATCAATACGACCACCTGCTCTGGTGTTGCGATTTCAACGCGGTGCGCGGTGAAGACTCATTCGTGCGCGCGCAATGGGCGGGGCGGCCGATGCTCTGGCACATCTATCAGCAGGACGATGACATCCATCTGGACAAGCTCGACGCTTTCCTCGCGCTCTACACTCACGGCCTTTCCCCCGCTGCGGCGCAGGCGATGAACGGTCTGTGGCGAGCGTGGAGCGCCGGGCAACCGATCGGCGAGCACTGGCTGGCGGTGCGAAGTCATCGGCCGGAACTCGAGAAAAATGCCGAGGCATGGTGTCTGGAACAGGCCTTGCAGGCGGATCTTGCCACGGCGCTGGTACAGTTTTATGTAAATTGGATATGATACGCGGCCTAGATTTTTGTAAATCCCATCCAAATTCGGATATTCGCAATGAAAACTGGTAAAGAACTCAAACCCGGTACCGTGATCCGTATCGACAACGATCCTTGGCTGGTTCAGAAAGCTGAATTCACCAAGTCGGGCCGTAACAGCGCGATCATGAAGACCAAGCTGAAGAACCTGCTGACCGGTTACAAGACCGAAACCGTTTACGGTGCGGACGACAAACTGGACGACGTGATCCTGGATCGTAAAGAAGCCACCCTGTCGTTCATCAGCGGTGACACCTACACGTTCATGGACACCACTGACTACACCATGTACGAGCTGAACGCCGAAGACATCGAAAGCGTTCTGCCTTTCGTTGAAGAAGGCATGACCGACGTTTGCGAAGCCGTGTTCTTCGAAGAGCGTCTGGTTTCCGTAGAGCTGCCGACCACCATCGTGCGTCAGGTTGACTACACCGAAGGCTCCGCTCGCGGTGACACTTCCGGCAAGGTGATGAAGCCTGCCAAACTGAAGAACGGTACCGAGCTGTCGGTTGCCGACTTCATCGAAATCGGCGACATGATCGAGATCGATACCCGCGAAGGCGGTTCCTACAAAGGCCGTGCGAAATAAGCACTGCTTTTTGCGGAAAGAAAAAACCCGACCATTGAGTCGGGTTTTTTTGTGCCTGCGCTTTGAGTTTCACACCTGTCCCATGTGGGAGCGAGCCTGCTCGCGAATGCGGTGTGTCATTCAATGAAGCGCTGTCTGACGGGACGCTTTCGCGAGCAGGCTCGCTCCCACAATGGGACTGTGGTTATTTCAAGTGTTGCTTCAGTTCTTCAGACGCCTGCAACATCGCCGACCGCACCGCCGGTACCTGGCTGACCACGTTGAGCAAACCGTAATCGTGAATCATGCCGTTGTAGCGCACCGACGTAACCGGTACTCCGGCTTCATCGAGTTTGCGTGCGTAAGCTTCACCTTCATCACGCAGCACGTCGGCGCTGGCAGTCTGCACCAGTGCAGGTGGCAGACCTTTGAGTTGCGCGGTGGTGGCGCGCAGCGGTGAAGCGTAGATCTCGTTACGCTGTTTGGCGTCGGTGGTGTAGTTGTCCCAGAACCACTTCATCATGTTGCGGGTGAGGAAGTGCCCTTCGGCGTACTGGTTGTACGAACCGGTGTCGAAGTTGGCATCGGTCACCGGCCACAGCAGTACCTGGAATTTGATCGCCGGGGTGCCCTTGTCCTTGGCCATCAGTGCAACCACTGCGGCCATGTTGCCGCCGACGCTGTTGCCGGCCACGGCCAGGCGCTTGCCATCGACGTTGATCTCTTTGCCGTGTTCCGCCACCCATTTGGTCGCAGCGTAGGCCTGGTTGATCGCCACCGGGTAATGCGCTTCCGGCGAAGGGGTGTAATTGACGAACACCGCCGCCGCACCCGAACCGACCACCAGATCGCGCACCAGACGTTCGTGAGTCGGGAAGTCCCCCAGCACCCAGCCGCCGCCGTGGAAGAACATGAACACCGGCAGCTCACCCTTGACCCCGGCCGGCCGGACGATGGTCAGGCTCAGCGGTTGACCATCGACCTGGATGGTCTTCTCGCTGACATCGGCTTTGGGCAACGTCAACTTGACCCCGGACTGCGCGCCGACCAGCACGGCGCGGGCATCCTTGGGCGACAGCTGCTCGATCGGCTTGCCGCTGCCTGAGTTCAGCGCATCGAGAAATGCCTGGGTGTTGTGTTCGACATCACCGGCGAAAGCGCTGTGTACCGACAGGGCGAGAAGGGTGCCGGTCAAGACTTTGCTGAAAGTGTTCATGTTCAATTTCCTTGTTCGGGCCGGAGACTTGAGTGATTACACGGTTACGTGCAGACGCACATCGACGTTGCCACGGGTGGCGTTGGAGTACGGGCAGACCTGGTGAGCGGCGTCGACCAGCGACTGCGCATCGGCTTGTTCCAGGCCCGGCAGGCTGATGTGCAAATCGATGTCCAGACCGAAACCGCCAGGGATCTGGCCGATGCCGACATGGGCGGTGATCGACGCGTCGTCGGGAATCTTGCGCTTGGTCTGGCTGGCGACGAATTTCAGTGCGCCGATGAAGCAGGCCGAGTAACCGGCAGCAAACAGTTGCTCAGGGTTGGTCGCCGCACCGCCAGCACCGCCAAGTTCTTTCGGAGTGGCCAGTTTGACGTCCAGTACGTTGTCGCTGGAGATCGCACGACCGTCACGGCCGCCAGTGGAAGTTGCGATTGCGGTGTAGAGAGTTTGCATGGTGTGAGCCTCATGGGTTGTGGTTTTGTGCGCTAATTGTTTGCGCGCTAAGTAGGTGTGAAGAGAATGTATAGCGCTAATGTTTAGTGCGCAAGATAAATTTTTAACAAAAAGCACGTTTTGCTCAAGGGCATAGCGTGGCAGGGACCGGTAAGGCTTGATTTAGAGCGCTTGCCGAGGGAATTCAGGCGGGAAAAATATTTTTGTTGGCGCTGAAATCAGTGTGGGAGCGAGCCTGCTCGCGAAGGCGTCGTGTCAGCCGACACACGTTTTGACTGATCAATTGCCTTCGCGAGCAGGCTCGCTCCCACAGGGGAATGTAGCGGGGCTTAATTCAGGCTGTCTTGCAGATGTCCGCGCAGCGCTTGCAGCTCGGCCTGCAATTTCTGCAGACGTTCAAGGGTGAAGCCACTGGCGCCGAGAATGCACTGTGGCACGGTCTGCGCCTTGTCGCGCAAGGCTCGGCCCGCTGCGGTCAGTTCGACAATCACCACCCGCTCATCTTCGCGACTGCGGGTGCGGCTGAGCAGGCCTTCGGCTTCCAGACGCTTGAGCAATGGCGTCAGCGATCCCGGATCGGTCAGCAGGCGTGCGCTGATTTCTCCGACAGTCAGACCGTCCTTCTCCCACAGCACCATCATCGCCAGATATTGCGGATAGGTCAGGCCCAGCGCCTGCAACAGCGGCTTGTAGACCTTGGTCATCATCAGCGAGGTCGAGTGCAGGGCGAAGCACGCCTGATTGTCGAGCAGAAGGTCGTCGCAGTTGTCGCGTTCGGAAGTCATGTCAAAGCCTTGATCGTTGATCGTTTTTTAATCTAGCGCTCGAATCTTTAAGGCGCCAGATAAATATGTCCGGCCTCAGTGCCGGGCGAATTGCCGTTGCAACGCCAGATCCCACGGCGGCACCGGACTGAAGCGGGTTTTCAGATATTCCAGCAATAACCGACTGCGCGAATGGACCTGCTGTTCCATGCGCAGCGCGTAAATGCCGGTGGACTCCGGCGGAGGGAGGCCATTTTCGCAGAACAGTGGCACCAGTTCGCCACGCAGCAGGTATTCGCTGGCCAGCCAGGTCGGCAAGTGTGCGACGCCCAGACCCGCCGCCGCGCCACACGCCAGAGCTTCGGCATTGTTTGCGCTCAGACGTACGCGCGATGGCCGGTGCAATTGCATTTGCCCGTCCACTTCGAATTTCCAGGCAAACGGCGGCGCAAGGCCTTCCCAGTCGAGCCCGTCGTGTTCACTCAACTGCGCCGGATGCTCGGGCACACCACGCTGCTTGAGATAGTCAGGGCTGGCACAGGCGACGCGGACCATGCTCGCCAATGGCGTGGCGACCAGGCGCGAGTCAGCCAACTGGCCGGTACGCAGCACCAGATCGACCTTGCCCAGGCTGCTGCCGGCCATGTCGCTGAAGCTGTCGATCAGGTGCATCTGCACATCGAGTCCCGGATACAGCAGGAGAAAATCGGCAATTACCGGCGCCAGATGTCGCCGCCCGAAAGCTGCTGGCGCATCGATGCGGATCAGGCCTTCCGGTGCGCTGCTCAACGACACCGCTTCGGCACGTGCCAGTTGCAACTCGGCGATGATCCGTCGCGCCCGTTCGGCGAAGGCCAGACCGGCCGAAGTCGGCAGCACGGCATGGGTGCTGCGTACGAACAGCTGACTGCCGACGGCACTTTCCAGGCTGTCGATGCGCCGGGCTACGGCGGAAGGTGTCAGCGGATGGCGGCGCGAAGCGGCAGAAAAGCTGCCACTCTCCAGCACATCGAGAAACAGGCCGAGTTGATCGGTCAATTGGTTGGGATTCATGGAAATCACGCTTGTGCAAAATCGGCATAGCCATTGTGCGTTGCTATGCGTTTCCCCGCTAGGCGCGAGTGCGTAGCATTGGCCGCCTGTCGTTAGAGGATTACCGTTGTGATGGATTTTCTGTTGTACCTGCTGTTCGGCGCCGCCCTTGGCACATTGGGCGGGATCTTTGGCATTGGCGGTGGCTTGATTGCGATCCCGTTGCTTGGCGTGTGGTTTGGGCTTGATCAGCAGATCGCCCAAGGCACGGCGCTGGTGATGGTGGTACCGAACGTGATGCTGGCGCTGTGGCGTTATCACCAGCGCAATCGCATCGAATTGCGCCATGCGCTGCCGCTGGCGGTGATGGGTTTCTGCTTTGCCTGGCTCGGCTCGATCTGGGCGGTGGGCATCGATGCGCAGACCATGCGCATCGGCTTTGTCGCCTTTCTGGTGGCGCTGTCGGCCTACAACCTGTTGAAGATGTTCGGCCCGCGCCCAGCGCCGACTGCCGAGATGCGCTATTCGTGGCCTTGGCTGGGCGTGCTCGGCGCCGCCTCGGGGACCATGGGCGGTCTGTTCGGCGTCGGCGGCGCGGTGGTGGCGACGCCGGTGCTGACCAGCCTGTTCGGCACCAGCCAAGTGGTCGCTCAGGGCTTGTCGCTGGCGCTGGCCCTGCCGAGCACTGGTGTAACCCTGGTGACCTACGCCGTGCACCATGAAGTCGACTGGATGATCGGTCTGCCTCTGGCGGTCGGTGGTCTGCTCAGCATCAGTTGGGGCGTGAAAGTTGCCCACGCCATGCCGGAAAAAATTCTGCGTGGGCTGTTTTGCGGCTTCCTCGTGCTGTGTGCGGTGATGCTCGCGTTTAAAGTTTGAAGCCCTCGACAATGTGCTCGGCCAGGCACTCGGTGATCGGCGACGGGTTGTTAAGATTGCGGATCAGCATGATGCTCGCCTCGGGCAGCAGCGGCAGGTCTTCGGCGGCGCCAAGGATGCGCATGTCCGGGGTGATCAGGCTTTCCAGTTGCGCGGTGATCGCCAGCCCTGCGCTGACCACGGCCATCAGCGCCGACAGGCTGCTGCTGTTGTAGGCGATGCGGTAATCGCGGCCCATCGCGTCCAGCGCATTGCACGCCCACAGGCGGCAGAAACAATCACTGTTGAACATCGCCAGGGGCAGCGGCGTCTGTTCGTGGGCGCTGAAGTTCTGCGCCTCGGCCCAGACAAAGCGCTCCTTGCGCAGCAACTGGCCGATCTCGTTGCCCGGCTCACGGGTGACGATCGACAAGTCCAGATCGGTGCGTTGCAACAACTGCTTGCTCGACTCGCAATGCACCTCGATCTGGATCAGCGGATAGAACTGCGCGAATCGCGACAGGATTCCCGGCAGAAAACGCATCACGTAATCATCCGGCGTACCGATGCGAACGGTGCCGACCATGTGCGGCTCGCGCAGGGTGTTGAACACCTCACTGTGCAGTTTGAGGATGCGCCGTGCATAACCGAGCAGCACCTGGCCTTCGGCCGTCAGGCGCACCTGGCGTCCATCGCGCTCGAACAGCTGGCGCTGCAATACGTCTTCTTCCAGGCGTTTCATCTGCATGCTCACCGCCGACTGGGTGCGGTTGACCATCTCGCCGGCACGGGTGAAACCGCCCTGATCGGCAATGGCGACGAAGGTGCGCAGGACATCGGTATCGATACTGGGGTAGGCGGACAATTGATGAATCTCCGTGATGCATGCCATCAGAAACATTCGTTGGATTGATCTTAGCGCTGGCGCGAGACTTGAGCCATCCACAGAAGGAGGCAATACGATGAAAGGTCAAAGAGAGTATGCAAGCCAAGAACAGCTGTCCGGCCATGGCCATATCGTGTCCGATCTGCTGCACAAATTCAGCCGTTGGTATGAGCTGCATCGCGAACGGGAAATGCTCGCCGGTCTGAGCGATGAGGCACTGAAGGACATCGGCATCAGCCGCGCCGATGTCGAGCATGAAACCGTGCGGCCGTTCTGGGACGACCCGATGCATAAATGATGAGGCTATCGCTACACAAACCCCTTTCAGGTGAGGTAGGTTGCGAGCAGACATGGAGGAATAAATGCCCGCGACAGTGTCCTTTTCCCTCAAACAGGCACGACGTCTGGCGCTGGCTGCCCAAGGGTTCAACGGGCGCCAGCCGCCGAACGTCAATGCCAGTCATCTGAACCGGCTGATCGAACGGCTGGGCCTGCTGCAAATCGATTCCGTCAATGCCGTGGTGCGCTCGCACTACCTGCCGCTGTTTTCCCGTCTCGGTTGCTATTCATCTGACTTGCTCGACCAGGCTGCCTGGAGTTCGGGCCGTCGGCGCACGCTGTTCGAATACTGGGGCCATGAAGCGTCGCTGTTGCCGTTGTCGATGTACCCGTTGCTGGGCTGGCGCATGCAACGCGCCAAGCGTGGCGAAGACATCTATCAGCAACTGGCAAAGTTTGGTCGCGAACAGCAGGAAACCATCCGCCGTGTGCTGACTGCGGTAGAGGAGCGGGGTGCGCTTGGCGCCGGCAGTCTGTCGACCCGCGAAGACAAGGCCGGGCCATGGTGGGACTGGAGTGCCGAGAAACATGCGCTGGAATGGTTGTTCGCCGCCGGTGAGGTCACAGTGGCGGGGCGACGCGGTTTCGAGCGCTTGTACGATTTGCCCGAGCGGGTGATTCCTGCTGCGATCCTGCAACAGCCCACGCCGGACGAGGCCGAGGCGCAACGCGGTTTGCTCTTGCATGCGGCGCAAGCATTGGGCGTTGGTACGGAAAAAGACCTGCGTGATTACTTTCGCCTGAACCCTGCGGATGCGCGGCGGCGTCTGGCTGAGTTGGTTGAAGCTGGTCAATTGCAGATGTGTGAAGTCGCCGACTGGCGGCAGATCGCCTATTGCCTGCCGGAGCCCAAAGTGCCGCGCAAGGTCATTGCCAGTGCGCTGCTGTCGCCGTTCGATTCGCTGATCTGGGAGCGCAGCCGCACCGAGCGTTTGTTCGATTTCCGCTATCGCCTGGAAATCTACACACCGCAGCCCAAGCGGGTTTACGGCTATTACGTGCTGCCGTTTTTGCACAACGAGCGGATCGCCGCGCGGGTTGATCTGCGCGCCGAACGGGCGGCAGGGCAGTTGGCGGTGCATGCGGTGCATGAGGAAGAATCGGGACTGGACGAGGAGGGCATGCTGGCGCTGGCGCTGAATTTGCGGCGGATGGCGGGTTGGCTGGGTTTGGCGCGGGTGCAGTTGAATTGTCAGCGCGAGAGTGCGGGGCGGTTGCGGGTGGCATTGGCGCGGATTGAGGTTGCCTGAGCCGGCCCTTTCGCGAGCAGGCTCGCTCCCACAGGGAAACGCATTGCAAATGTGGGAGCGAGCCTGCTCGCGAATTGGGGCTACTCGGTCTAGCGGCGGACTTGCTTCAGGGTCTCGGCAATCAAAAACGCCAATTCCAGCGACTGATCGGCATTCATCCGTGGATCGCAGTGGGTGTGATAACGGTCGGACAAGCCATCCTCGGTAATCGGTCGGGCGCCGCCGATGCACTCGGTGACATTCTGCCCGGTCATCTCGATATGAATGCCGCCGGCATAACTGCCTTCCGCTTCGTGCACCTGGAAAAACTGCTTCACCTCGCCAAGGATCTGCGCGAAGTCACGGGTCTTGTAGCCGCTGCTGGCCTTGATGGTGTTACCGTGCATCGGGTCGGAGCTCCACAGCACTTGCTTGCCTTCGCGCTGGACCGCGCGGATCAGTGCCGGTAGATGATCGCCGACCTTGTTCGCACCCATCCGCGCGATCAGGTTCAAACGCCCCGGATCGTTGTCCGGGTTGAGCACGTCGATCAGGCGGATAAGATCATCGGGGTCCATGCTCGGTCCGACCTTGACGCCGATCGGGTTGTTCACCCCGCGCAGGAATTCAACGTGCGCGCCGTCGAGCTGACGCGTGCGGTCGCCGATCCACAGCATGTGCGCCGAGCAATCGTAGTAATCGTTGGTCAGGCTGTCGCGGCGTACGAAGGCTTCTTCGTAATTCAGCAGCAGCGCTTCGTGGGCAGTGAAAAAACTGGTTTCGCGCAGTTGCGGCGAGCTGTCCATGCCGCAGGCGCGCATGAATGCGAGGGTTTCATCGATGCGGTCTGCGAGGTGGCTGTACTTCTCGGCCAGCGCCGAGTTGGCGATGAAATCCAGGTTCCACTTGTGCACTTGGTGCAAGTCGGCGAAACCGCCCTGGGCGAAAGCGCGCAACAGGTTCAGGGTCGCTGTGGACTGATGATAGGACTGCAGCAAACGCTCAGGATCCGGCACGCGGCTCTTTTCGTCGAAGCCGATGCCGTTGACGATGTCGCCACGGTAAGCCGGCAGGGTCACGCCGCCGAGGGTTTCGTCGTTGGCCGAACGCGGCTTGGCGAACTGACCCGCCATGCGCCCGACCTTGACCACTGGGCAACCGGCAGCGAAGGTCATGACGATCGCCATCTGCAGCAACACTTTGAAGGTGTCGCGAATCTTCGCTGCGGAGAATTCAGCGAAGCTTTCCGCGCAATCGCCGCCCTGCAACAGAAACGCGCGACCCTGGGTAACTTCGGCGAACTGGCGGCGCAGCTCGCGCGCTTCGCCGGCGAACACCAGCGGCGGATAGCTGGCCAGGGTTTGCTCGACCTGGCGCAGGTGCGCGGCGTCGGGGTATTGCGGTTGTTGCTGGATCGGCAGGGCGCGCCAGCTGTCAGGGCTCCACGGTTGGCTCATCACGGTCTCGAAGTTCGTACGCAGGGAAGCGCCATGTTAGCAGCAATTAGTGCGTGACCTGCTCCCGCCCCATCGCCGACAATCGCCGCTTTGCCACGGCGCCACAGCGGTGCCATCGCGTCACCGCGCCCGGTGACCATCAGGAGACGAAATGACTGAGGAGCGCGTCGAGCATCTGCTCGCCGAGGTACAGGATGAGTTCGGCGTGATTCGCGTGCTGGAAGTGGCCGATTACCGCTTTCTCGAGTTCGGCGATGCGATCGAGCAGAGCTGCGTGTTCACAGCCGACCCGAGCTGGCTGGAGTACGACTACACCCGCGCGATGCTGATCGGTGCGCTGTGCCACGAGCAGCCGGAGAGCGCGCTGTTTCTCGGTTTGGGTGCGGGCACACTGACCCAGGCTTGCCTGAAGTTTCTGCCGCTCGAAGACGTCGAGGCCATCGAACTGCGCCCGGACGTGCCGCGGCTGGCCATCGAATATCTTGGCCTGGATGATGATCCGCGTTTGTACATCCGCGTCGGCGATGCGCTTGAACTGCTGCCGACTGCCGAGCCGGCGGATCTGATTTTCGTCGACCTCTATACCGATGTCGGCCCCGGGGTCGGGCATCTGGCCTGGAGTTTTCTCGGCGATTGTCAGAAGCGCCTGAATCCGGGCGGCTGGCTGGTGATCAACCAGTGGGCCACCGACGATGGCAAGCCACTGGGCGCGGCATTGTTGCGCGGCCTCTATCACCGGCATTACTGGGAATTGCCGGTGAAGGAGGGCAACGTGATTCTGATTATCCCGGCGGATCTCGATCAGGCGCTGGACATGCAGGCGCTGACCCAACGAGCCGAAGCGCTGGCGCCGCAGTTGGGGTACTCGTTGCAGTCGTTGATCAACGCGATTCGCCCGGCGACCTGAGCCGGCAGTACCGCCCCTTCGCGAGCAGGCTCGCTCCCACATTTGAAATGCGTTCGACCTGTGGGAGCGAGCCTGCTCGCGAAAAGGCCCTGACAGGCAGCAGATTCTTCACACCCCTTTGAAAATCCCTGGCCGCCGCTCCACCAGCGATCTCACCCCCTCCCGGGCATCTTCAGTGGCGAGCAACTTCTTCACCAGCGCCGGTAACGCCTGCGCCGCCGCTGTCTCCCCCTCATAACGCGCCTGTCGCGCTGACATCAAGGTCGCCTGCACGCCCAGCGGCGCCTGCCGGGCAATCCGTTCGGCCAGCTCGATCGCGCGGGGCAGCAAGTCTTCACTGGCCATCACTTCCTGGACCAAGCCCAGATGCAACGCATCGTGTGCATCAAACTCGTCGCCAGTGAGCAACCAGCGCATCGCATTGCCCCAGCCGGCAATCTGCTGGAAACGCAAAGTCGCCCCGCCAAACGGAAAAATCCCACGCTGCACTTCCATCTGCGCGAAGCGGGTATTGCTCGCGCACAGATTGATGTCCGCCGCCAGCATCAGCTCGATGCCGATAGTCAGGCAGTAACCCTGCGCGGCGACAATCACCGGCTTGCTTACCCGTGGTCCGACGAAAACGCCCCGGGATCGCACCCGCCTGTCGGAACCTGCCAGCCTTCGGCCAGAGCCGCGCTGGCATTGACCAGATCAAGCCCGGCGGTGAAGTGCTCGCCGTGGCCGAACACCACGGCGACCCGCGCTTCGCGGTCGGCTTCGAACTCGCCGTAGGCCGGGCTCAGGTCGTTGAGCAGGTCGATATCGAAAGCGTTGCGCTTGGCCGCCCGATCGAGGCCGATCAAGTGCACATGACCACGACGTTCTCGGCTGACGCGGCCGGCGCAGGGCTGATTCATGGCTAAATCCTCAAGCGGGAAGGGCGGATGCGCGGCGCTTTGCCGCAGGTCGGTGAACCGTTTAAGCGTCATCGCCCGCAGGGCCGGGCCTTTGCAAAATAGACCGTTGCGCGATTATCCGCAAAACCCCGTTACACGGCGGTGACACACGGATAGGGGCCACAAAAAAAGCTCCCTTTTCGGGCGAAATCCGGTATAGTGCGCGCCGGCCTTTAACCGGGCCGCGTTTAGGTAGCGCATTTCCCGAAGTCAGCTTCGGCTGCACGTCCGCATTGCGGGCTCTTCCTTGACGATTCATCTTCATTCATTCGTTTTCGCAAATCCCCGCCGACAAAGCTGCCAGGGCGACTCTTGAGTCTCAACACGGCATGCGCAGCTTTGGAGCATGGGTCTTTGCGGATGCACTTAGAGGCAGACCCATGACCCAGGAAACCGGCGGATTCGCCGCTTTTAATCTCAACCCGAATATTCTTGCAGCCGTCGCAGCGACTGGCTACGAAGAGCCTTCGGCGATTCAGCAGCAATCGATCCCGATCATCATGGCCGGCCAGGACATGATTGGCCAGGCGCAAACCGGTACCGGTAAAACCGCCGCGTTCGCACTGCCTATTCTGCACCGCATCGATCCTGCCAAGCGCGAACCGCAAGCCCTGATCCTGGCGCCAACCCGAGAGTTGGCGCTGCAAGTAGCAACCGCTTTTGAAACCTACGCCAAGCAAATGCCAGGCGTCACCGTCGTGGCTGTCTACGGCGGCGCGCCGATGGGCCCGCAACTCAAGGCAATCCGTAATGGCGCACAGATTGTTGTCGCTACTCCGGGTCGTCTGTGCGACCACCTGCGTCGCGACGAGAAAGTCCTGTCGACCGTGAACCATCTGGTTCTCGACGAAGCTGACGAAATGTTGAAGCTGGGCTTTATGGATGACCTGGAAGTTATCTTCAAGGCTCTGCCATCGACCCGCCAGACCGTGCTGTTCTCGGCGACCCTGCCGCAGTCGATCCGCGCCATTGCCGAACGCCACCTGCGCGATCCGCAACACGTCAAGATCCAGACCAAGACCCAGACCGTTACCGCGATCGAACAGGCTCACCTGTTGGTTCACGCTGACCAGAAAACCTCGGCCGTGCTCAGTCTGCTGGAAGTCGAAGACTTCGACGCCCTGATCATGTTCGTGCGCACCAAGCAAGCCACTCTGGACCTGGCCAGCGCCCTCGACGCCAAAGGCTACAAAGCCGCCGCGTTGAACGGTGACATCGCCCAGAACCAGCGTGAGCGCGTCATCGACTCGCTGAAAGATGGCCGTCTGGACATCGTTGTTGCGACCGACGTTGCTGCCCGTGGTCTGGACGTTCCGCGCATCACTCACGTGTTCAACGTCGACATGCCGTACGATCCGGAATCCTACGTGCACCGTATCGGCCGTACCGGCCGTGCCGGTCGCGAAGGTCGTGCACTGCTGCTGGTGACTCCACGTGAGCGCCGCATGCTGCAAGTGATCGAGCGCGTAACCGGTCAGAAAGTTGCCGAAGTACGCCTGCCAGACGCTCAAGCCGTTCTCGATGCTCGCATCAAGAAACTGACCAACAGCCTTTCGCCGCTGGTTGCTGATGCCGAATCGACTCACGGTGAGCTGCTCGACCGCCTGACCGCCGACATCGGTTGCACCCCGCGTGCTCTGGCTGCTGCGCTGCTGCGCAAAGCCACCAATGGTCAAGCGCTGAACCTGGCCGCAATCGAGAAGGAACGTCCACTGGTGCCGAACAACGCACCGCGTGGCGACCGTCCTGAGCGTTCCGGTGATCGTCCGGATCGTGGTGACCGCGAGCGTCGCGCGCCAATGCCTTTGGGCGAAGGCCGTGCTCGTTGCCGTACCGCGCTGGGTGCGCGTGACGGTATCGCTGCGAAAAACCTGCTGGGCGCCATCCTCAACGAAGGCGGTCTGGCCCGTGAAGCGATCGGTCGCATCCAGGTGCGTGACAGCTTCAGCCTCGTCGAGCTGCCGGAAGAAGGTCTGGAAAAACTCCTGACCAAACTGAAGGACACTCGCGTGGCCGGTAAGCAGCTCAAGCTGCGTCGCTACCGCGAAGATTGATCCGCCCTCGGGCTGATTGATCGAACATAAAAAAATCCCCGACTGGTTCGGGGATTTTTTTTGCCTGCTCATCGGGCGACACAACACCTTGTGGGAGCTGGCTTGCCAGCGATGACGTCAGCCGAAGCGATAAATATCCATACCCAGCGCCCCCATCGTGAAACCCTGATGCGCCACGCTGAAAACCCCGCCAGCACCGCGAGCAAAGTACAGCGGCAACAAATGCTCATCACTCGGGTGACTGCGCACGGCATTCGGCGCCTGCTGGCGATAATCATGCAGCGCTGTTTCATCGTCGGCCGCCAGCTTGTCGATCATCCAGTCACGGAAATCCCGCGCCCACGGTTCAACGCTTTCCGGGCCGGCATGCCAATCCAGCTCCCGGAGGTTGTGGGTGATGCTGCCGGAGCCGATCAACAGAATGCCGTGTTCGCGCAGGCTCGCCAGTGCACGGCCAACTCGCGTCTGCAATGCCGGTCCGCCGCGACTCGGCAACGAGACTTGCACCACCGGAATATCGGCCTGCGGATACATCAAAGACAGTGGCACCCAAATACCATGATCGAACGGTCGTTGCGGATCGAGCCGCGCCGGCAGGTCATTGGCGTTCAGCAGTTGAGCCACCTCGGCGGCCAGCTGCGGATTGCCCGGTGCCGGGTACTGCACTTCAAACAGCGCACGGGGGAAACCGCCGAAGTCGTGCCAGGTTTCCGGGTGCGAGTGGCTGCTGACCAGCAGTTCCTGGCTTTCCCAGTGCGCCGAGACGATGACAATGGCGTTGGGGCGCGGCAGTTCAGCGGCCAGTCGCGCCAGTGCCGGGCCGCTGGCACCGGGCTCCAGCGCCAGCATCGGTGAACCGTGGGAGATAAACAGGCTGGGCAACATGGACGGGCTCCTGAGCGCTAAGATGAACCATCTTCAGTCAGATCATCGATCTGAATCCAATATAAGTTTCTGCGGTTTTTCATCGGTTTTTCGGGAGTGATCCATGCAGCCTGAGTTTTGGTACAAGAAATGGGATTCGAACCAGATCGGCTTTCATCAGCCCGAGGCCAACCCGTATTTGCAGCGCTACTGGCCGGAGCTGGCGATTGCACCGTCGGCGCGTGTGCTGGTGCCGCTGTGCGGGAAGAGTCTGGATCTGCTCTGGCTTGCCGGGCAGGGACACCAGGTGATTGGGGTTGAGCTAGCGGAAAAGGCTGTCGAGGAGTTTTTCAGCGAACATCAGTTGCAACCGCAGATCAGCGAGCAGGGCGCATTCAAGGTTTATCGCAGTGTTGCGTTCGAATTGTGGTGCGGTGATTTTTTTGCGCTGACGGCCGAGGACGTCGCAGATTGTACTGCGCTGTATGACCGCGCCGCGCTGATTGCCTTGCCGGACGCGATGCGCCAGCGCTACGCGGCGCATTTGCAGCACTTGCTGGCGCCGGAGATGAAAGGGCTGGTGATTACCCTGGATTACGATCAGACGCAGATCCCGGGACCGCCGTTTGCGGTGAATGATGATGAGGCGCAGCGGCTGCTGGGCCAGGGTTGGCAGCTGGAGAAACTGGAAGAGCGAGATATTCTGGCTGAGAGCCCCAAGTTTCTACAGGGCGGGGTTGAGTGGTTGGTGGAGCGGGTTTATCGGGTTTCTGCCTGATGGTTTTCTGTTAACAATTCCGGCGTCTTCGCGAGCAGGCTCGCTCCCACAGGGAAATGCGTTTCAAAGGTGGGAGCGAGCCTGCTCGCGAATGGGACTTTGCTGACAACGCATGATCTGAAGATACAAAAAAAGGCCCGCATCACTGCGGGCCTTCTTTTTTATTGCGATCAAATCAACCGCGACGACGCAGTGCGTCAATACGCTCTTCCAGCGGCGGGTGGCTCATGAACATGCGGGCGAAGCCCTGTTTGATGCCACCGTTGATGCCGAAGGCGTTCAGGGTGTCGGGCATATGCACCGGCAGGCCCTGTTCGGCGCGCAGACGTTGCAGAGCACCAATCATCGCGCTGGTACCGGCCAGGCGGGCGCCGGCTTCGTCGGCACGGAATTCGCGCTTGCGCGAGAACCACATGACGATTGCGCTGGCGAGGATGCCCAGCACCAGTTCGGCGAAGATGGTCGCCACGTAATAGGCGATGCCCTGGCCTTCTTCGTTCTTGAAGATGACCTTGTCGACGAAGTTGCCGATGATCCGCGCGAAGAACATCACGAAGGTGTTCACCACGCCCTGGATCAGAGCCAGCGTGACCATGTCGCCGTTGGCGACGTGACCGATTTCGTGGGCCAGTACGGCTTTCACTTCATCGGGCGAGAATCGCTCGAGCAGGCCCTGGCTGACCGCGACCAGCGCGTCGTTCTTGTTCCAGCCGGTAGCGAAAGCATTCGCTTCGTAGGCCGGGAAAATCCCGACTTCAGGCATCTTGATCCCGGCTTCGCGGGACAATTGCTCGACCGTTTGCAGCAGCCATTGCTCATGACGAGTGCGTGGCTGGCTGATGATTTGCGTACCGGTGCTCATCTTCGCCATCCACTTGGAGATGAACAGCGAGAACAGCGAGCCGGCGAAACCAAAGACCGCACAGAAGACCAGCAGCTGACTGAGGTCGAGGTCGACCCCGTTGGCCGCCATGAACCCGTTGAAGCCGAACAGGCTCAGGGTGATGCTGGCTATCAGCACGACCGCCAGGTTAGTGGCCAAAAACAGCAGGATGCGCATCATGGTTGTAGAACTCTCCTCAAGCTAAAGATGTAGCGTACTGCGGGGTATATAAGGTGCGGCACCGGGCTATTCAACCGAGTGACTATTTCAAACTGTGTCCTACAGCGGTTTCTTGAGGAAAAAGAAAATTCCCACCCTCGATTCCGATACGGATGACACAGCCTTTCGCCCCGCCGCCATTAGGTCAGACACGTCTGTACGGCTCGCATCGCAAGTGTAGAAGGGCTGCAAAGGCGCGGAACGAAGATGTGTTGCTGAATCAGACAGTGCGCAACAGCCAATCCGTTGCGCACTGCAGGCCGGTTACTGGCGGTAGGACTTGAGGAAGTTGCCGATGCGGCCGATGGCCATTTCCAGATCATCGACGCGGGGCAGGGTGACCACACGGAAGTGATCCGGCCACGGCCAGTTGAATGCCGTGCCCTGGACCACCAGCAGTTTTTCGGAAAGCAGCAGGTCGAGAACGAATTTTTCGTCGTTATGGATCGGGCAGACCTTCGGGTCGATTTTCGGGAACGCGTACAACGCGCCCATCGGCTTCACGCAGCTGACGCCGGGAATGTCGTTCAGCAACTCCCAGGTGCGATTGCGCTGCTCCAGCAGGCGACCCTGCGGCAGCACCAGATCGTTGATGCTCTGGTAGCCGCCCAGCGCGGTCTGGATTGCGTGCTGGCTCGGCACGTTGGCGCACAGGCGCATGTTGGCCAGCATGTCGATCCCTTCGATGTAGCTCTGCGCGTTGTGTTTCGGCCCGGAGATGGCGATCCAGCCGGAGCGGAAACCGGCCACGCGGTAGGATTTCGACAAGCCGTTGAAGGTCAGGCAGAGCAGGTCCGGGGCCAGCGAAGCGGTGCAGATGTGCACGGCGTCGTCATAAAGAATCTTGTCGTAGATCTCGTCGGAGAACACCACCAGATTGTGCGCCCGGGCGATTTCCAGCATGCCCAGCAACACTTCCTTCGAGTACACCGCACCGGTCGGGTTGTTCGGGTTGATGATCACCATGGCCTTGGTGTTCGGGGTGATCTTGGCCTTGATGTCGGCCAGATCCGGGAACCAGTCGGCGCCTTCGTCGCACAGATAATGCACAGCGTTACCGCCAGCGAGGCTGACGGCAGCGGTCCACAGCGGATAGTCCGGGGCTGGCACCAGCACTTCGTCGCCATTATTGAGCAGCGCCTGCAGCGACATCACGATCAGCTCGGAAACGCCGTTGCCCAAGTAGATGTCTTCGATGCCGACACCTTCAACCTGCTTCTGCTGGTAGTACTGCATCACCGCCTTGCGCGCGCTGAACAGGCCTTTGGAGTCGCTGTAACCTTGCGCGGTCGGCAGGTTGCGGATCACGTCCTGGAGGATTTCGTCCGGCGCTTCGAAACCAAACGGCGCCGGGTTGCCGATGTTCAGCTTGAGGATGCGCTGGCCTTCCTCTTCCAGTCGTTTGGCGTGCTTGAGCACTGGGCCGCGAATGTCGTAGCAGACGTTGGCGAGCTTGTTCGATTTGCTGAACTGCATGGCGATGTGATCCCGAAAATGAACGATCCAGGCGGCAAATGGACAACCGTACTGGGATTGCTGCGTCTTCGCACAGGCGGAGGTCTGGCGCTTTAGCGCTCAGAATCCGTTTGAATGCGCCCGGTCTGGCTGCCAGACTGGCGCGTGACGAGGCGCAATCATACGTGCCGCCCGATCCGTGGAAAAGGTACAGATCGGGCTTTTTCAGCCGCTGAGGTGTGATGATGGAAAAGTTGCAGAAAACCCTGGAAGAATGGCGTGCCATGCTCGACCCCGAGCAGTACAACGTCTGCCGCCTGAGTGACACCGAGCGTCCGTTCTCGGGCAAATACAACAACACCAAAACCGACGGTGTCTACCACTGTGTCTGCTGCAACGAGCCGCTGTTCGATTCCAAGACCAAATTCGACTCCGGCTGCGGCTGGCCGAGCTTTTACGCGCCGATCGGCGATAGCGCGATGGCTGAGATCCGCGACACCAGCCACGGCATGGTCCGCACCGAAGTGAAATGCGCGCGCTGTGATGCGCACCTGGGCCACGTGTTCCCGGATGGTCCGCCACCCACCGGCCTGCGTTATTGCATCAACTCGGTGTGCCTGAATCTCGAGCCGCGCGAATAACCGATAAAGAGGCGACATTGTGTCGCCTTTTTATCGAGCAATTAGATTGCACACAATTCAATTGCTCGTTATGTTTGCGCCTTCCTCACCATTGCGGAGCCGACCCATGAGCGACAACCTGCTGAATATCCCGTGCACCACCATCAAGGGTGAGCAAAAGACCTTGGCCGATTTCGCCGGCAAAGCCGTGCTGGTGGTCAATACCGCGAGCAAGTGTGGCTTCACTCCGCAATACAAAGGTCTCGAAGAACTCTGGCAGACCTACAAGGACCAGGGGCTGGTGGTATTGGGTTTCCCCTGCAACCAGTTCGGCAAACAGGAGCCGGGCAATGACGGCGCCATCAGTGAATTCTGCGAACTGAATTTCGGCGTCAGCTTCCCGCTGTTCAAGAAGATCGACGTCAACGGCGCCGATGCTCACCCGCTGTTCGTGCAGTTGAAGAAGCGCGCCCCGGGCCTGCTCGGCTCGCAGGGCATCAAGTGGAATTTCACCAAGTTCCTGATCGGCAAGGACGGCCAGTTGGTCAAGCGTTTCGCCCCGACGACCAAACCGCAGGACCTGAGCGGCGAGATCGAAGCTCTGCTGAAATGAGCCTGGCGGTTGATTCGCTGAAGCTCGACAGCCAGTTGTGCTTCAAGCTGTACGCGGCCTCGCGGGCGGTGATTCGCGCCTACAAGCCGATGCTCGATCAGTTGGGCCTGACCTACCCGCAGTACCTGGCGATGCTGGTGCTGTGGGAATGGCAGGATGCTGCGCCGGAGCAACCGACGGTCAAGGCCTTGGGCGAACGCTTGGCCCTGGACTCGGGGACGTTGACGCCTTTGCTCAAACGTCTGGAGCAGAGCGATCTGGTCCAGCGTCGGCGCTCGGCGCGGGATGAACGCGAGATGCACCTGAGCCTGACGCCTGCCGGAACAGCACTGCGCGAGCAGGTCGGGCCACTCAAGGCGCGCCTGTTGTGCGACAGTGGCGTAGATCTCGACCGGCTCAATGATTTGCGCGCCGGCCTCGATCATTTGCTCGGGCAGATCAAAGGGCTTTCGTAGTCGGCATCCACTGATCAAGCAGCGCGGCGAGTTCTTCGCGGCGAAACGGTTTGGCCAGATAGTCGCTCATGCCGGCCGCGCGGCAACGTTCGCGTTCCTCGGACATGGCATTGGCGGTCAGCGCGACAATCGGCAGATTCGGCCAGCGCCCGCTCTGGCGAATCTGCCGACTGGCTTCATAGCCATCCATCACCGGCATGTTGCAGTCCATCAGCACCAGATCGAAATCGGCAAACTCCAGCTGATCCAGCGCCTCGGCACCATGGCCCGCCACCACTACATCGCAGCCAAGCTTGCCGAGCATGCCTTTGGCGACCAGTTGATTGACCGGGTTGTCCTCGACCAGCAGCACCTTGCCCCGGCGCGCGGACGGCAAGGCATCCGCTTGTGCTTCGTTGAGGGTGGCGGCGTCCGGTTGCAGAATCCGTCGCAGATGCTGGTACAGCGCGTTGCGCGCCAGCGGCCGGGCTTGCTGCTGCAAGGGCGCGAGGGCGGCGGCTTCTTCGCTGGGCAGAAAACTGCCGTAAGCAGTCACCAGCAGAATCGGCGCGGTGATGCTCGGGCGCAGACCGAACAGGCATTCCGGGCAATCGGTGATCAGCACATCCGGATTCAGGCCCAGCAGCGAATCGTCAATGGTGCGCTGCGTGTATTCCAGGCCCCACACCGGCAACAGGCTTTTCAGCAATTCCGCCAGACCACTGCTGGCAGCGGTAATGGCGAGGACCTTGCCGCGTAATGGCTGCGGTGGGAGGGCGCGGGTGTGAGAGGGCAGTGGCAGTTCGGCGCAGAACTGGCTGCCGAAGCCGCTTTCGGAACTGATGGTCAGCCGACCCTGCATCGCTTCGCACAGGTTGTACGTCAGCGCGAGCCCCAGCCCGGTGCCGCCGTACTGACGGGTGATACCGGCGCCGGCCTGGGTGAACGGCTGGAAGATTTTCACCTGCGCTTCCTGGGCGATGCCTATGCCGGTGTCGCAGACTTCGATGCGCACGCCGCCCTTGTGTGCCGACAGGCGCACATCGACCCGACCGAAACGGGTGAATTTCAGCGCGTTGGACAGCAGGTTGCTGACGATCTGCCGCACCCGGGTCGGGTCGCCCAGCACCAGCGCCGGGAAGTGCGGTTCGATCAGACAGGTCAGCTCGACGCTTGGCGCGGCGTTCTGCGAGAGCAGGTTGGCGGTGTCTTCGATCAGCGAACCGAGGTCGAACGGGATGTTTTCCAGCTCCAGTTGCCCGGCGTCGAATTTCGACAGGTCGAGAATATCGTTGAGCAGTTCCACCAGCACCTTGCCCGAGTCGTGGGCGATCGACAGTTGTTGCTGCTGCTCGGCGTTGAGCGGGCCGTCCAGCGACAGCGCGATCATCCCCAGCAGACCGTTGAGTGGTGTACGGATTTCATGGCTCATGTTGGCCAGAAACGCCGAACGCGCTTCGGCCATGTCCAGTGCAGTACGACGTGCCACTTCCAGTTCTTCGTTGGACTGGCTGAGGCGGGCGTTGATTGCCTTGAGTTCGGCGGTGCGCGCCGAGACGATGTCTTCCAGTTGCGCGAGGTATTCGGTCAGGCGATTTTCCGCGGTGCGCCGCTGCTGGATTTCGGTGGCGATGTTTTCGAACTGCTGATTGGCGACCTTGACCAGCACGCCGATCTCATCGTTGCCGTGGCCGGCGGGGCACTCAAGCGTGGTCGGCTCGGCGCTGCGCGGGTCGCGGCCGCTGAGTTCACGGATGACCCGCACCAACGGCTTGGTCAGCATCACGTAGAACAGCGCCAGGAGGATCCCGGTCAGCAGCAGGCTGCGGGCAAAACCGTTGAGCAGGGTGACTTCCGCACGGCGCAGGAAGCGGCTGCCGAAGGCATAAGTGTCGACTTCAAGCTTGAGAACGCCGAGGGATTCGTTGGGCAAGTGGTCGAGGTACAGACGATCTTCGAAATGACGCTTGGCGCCGAACAGGAAGTCGCTGATCAGCCGATAGCTGCTCTGCAGTTCCGGGCGTTTGACGCTGGCCAGCACGGTCTCGTTGTTGTCGATCAGTTGCGCGGCGATGATCGCCGGCGAGCGCAGCAGGCCGAGGGTGAGCTCCTGCGCGAGCTCGGCGTCGATGTTATAGGCGATGCGCGAGGCCGGATTGTGGCTGATTTCCAGCAGTGCGAGGATTTCCCGGTTGATGGAAGCGTCTTCGCTGGCATAATCGATGCCGATCTGCAGCAGACTGAGCAGGGTGCCCAGAATGAACCCGACCAGCACGGTAAGCCTGGCTTGCTTGTAAGACAGCCGGTGGGTGAATTTGATATCCATGGGTTGTTGAACCACTTCCGTTTCCCTTCGCTGCTCAAGCATAGTCGATCATGCAGGGATACCGAGGTTCCCGAATCGCCTTGTAACAAGGCTTGCTGAGGCGATTTTATCTGTGTGTCGTCGCTGGATCGTCATCATCACTGTGAAAGTGCCCGAGGAGAAGACGTGGATTCCCGATTGAATGCTTTTCTTGAACGCGCCGAGTCGGTTCTGGCGCGAATCGAACCACTGTTGCCGGCACCGCGCCCTGTCATTGACTGGAACACTTGCCTGGCAGCGCGCTGGCAGCGTGACGGTCGCAGCGGCTACCTGTTGCCGCTGGAAGTCAGCCTCGACATGCGTCTGTCCGACCTGATCGGCGTCGACCGGCAGTTGGAGCAGTTGGGGCGCAACACACAACAATTTCTTGATGGCATGCCGGCCAACCACGCCTTGCTCTGGGGTTCACGCGGTACCGGCAAGTCTTCGCTGGTGCGTGCGTTGCTGGCCGAGCACGCCGGTGCCGGCCTGCGTCTGATCGAGATCGAACGCGATCACTTGGCTGACCTGCCACGCGTGGTCGAGCAAGTCGCCAAATTGCCGCAACGATTCGTGCTGTTCTGCGATGACCTGTCGTTCGAATCCGGCGAAGGCGACTACCGCGTGCTGAAAAGCGTGCTCGACGGTTCGCTCGAGCAGGCCCCCGACAATGTCTTGTTGTACGCCACTTCCAACCGCCGCCACCTGGTGCCGGAAAAGGAAAGCGACAACGAAAACTGGAAGCGCGTCGACGGCGAACTGCACCCGAGCGAAGCGGTGGAAGACAAGATCGCCCTGTCCGACCGTTTCGGCCTGTGGCTGTCGTTCTACCCGTTTACCCAAGAACATTTTCTCGACGTCGTCGAGCACTGGATCGGCCAGTTGGCCGCCAAGGCCGGCCTGAGCTGGCAGCGCGACGAAGCACTGGACATCCTCGCCGTGCGCTGGGCCACCGGCCGCGGTAATCGCAACGGACGTTGCGCGTATCAATTCGCCCGCTACTGGGTGGGACTGAAATTGCTGGAGCACAAGGCATGATTGATTTGCAACAAAGCGGCCAGGGCCTCGAAGGCTACGGTATGTTGGCCGCACAACTGGAATCGCTACTGGCGGACGAACGCGACTTCATCGCCAATGCCGCGCAGTTTTCCGCGTTCCTGTTCAACCAGCTCGATGATTTGAACTGGGCCGGTTTCTACCTCAATCGTAACGAAGAGCTGGTGCTCGGCCCGTTTCAGGGCCAGATCGCTTGCGTGCGCATCCCGTTCGGGCGCGGTGTTTGCGGCGCCGCTGCTGCCAGTCTGCAAACCCAGCGCGTCGAGGATGTACATGCCTTCCCGGGCCACATTGCCTGCGACAGCGCTTCCAACAGCGAACTGGTAGTGCCTTTGGTCAAGGACGGTCGCCTGATCGGCGTGCTCGACCTCGACAGCCCGAAGCTGGCGCGTTTCGGCGCCGAAGATCAGGCCGGCATCGAGCAACTGGCGGCGATTTTCCTGCGCCTGACCGACTGCTGATCAACCGCTGAGGCCAGCCTTGTGCATCAGGCTGGCCGTGTCCACGCTGTCGATTTGCGCGGGATCGAGAAACCGCGTCGCGTACTGCATGTACACACCCTCATTGATGAACAGGCCGAACAACGGCGCATCGATGTGCGCTTCACGGCACATGGTCGCCATGATCCCCAGCGCTTCGCTCAGCGACTTGGCTTTCTTGTAAGGGCGATCGGCGGCGGTCAGCGCTTCGAAAATATCGGCAATCGCCATCATCCTCGCCGGCAGGCTCATTTCCTCGCGCTTCAGCCGTTTCGGATACCCGGTGCCGTCCATTTTTTCATGATGACCGCCGGCGATCTCGGCAATGCTGTCCAGGTGGCCGGGGAAGGGCAGGTGGCTGAGCATCATGATCGTCTGCACCATGTGATGGTTGATGATGTAGCGCTCTTCGCGAGTCAGCGTGCCGCGGCCGATCTTCAGGTTGTACAACTCGCCGCGGTTGTACTTGTGCGCGGGCACATCGAGTTTGAAGCCCCAGGGGTTGTCCTCGGGGATCAGTTCGCTCTTGTCGCGTTCGATCAGATGCTCGGGTTTGTCGGCCAGCAGACTTTCACTGACGGGCAGCAGCGGCGCAGGGGTTTTCGCCTGGCGGCGGTTTTCTTCCCAGGACACACCGACGCGATCATCAAGTGTGCGCAGCCATCTGCGTTGCGCCACTCGCTCGAGGCGTTGCAGATCAGCCTCGGCCATGGCCTCGCCACCGAGATTGCAGCGGGCGACAAAGGCGAAGTCGTCGTCGAGCATCAGCAACTCACTATCACGGGCGCGGGCCAGCGCCGCTTCGTCTGCACCGCTTGCCAGGGTCTGCCAGTAGTTGATCCACACGTCACGCTTGAGCACTTCGAAGCGGGTGCGGATTTCATGGATGCGGTCGTTGATGGTCTCGAGCTTGGTGGCTTTGTCGACCACGTATTCCGGCGTCGTGACCTTGCCGCAATCGTGCAGCCACGCGGCGATGTGCAACGCCTCCCATTCATCCTCGCTCGGTTGGTAAGCGCTGAACGCCGGGTCCTGGCTTGCCGCAGCAGCCTGGGCGAGCATCAACGTCAGTTCCGGCACCCGCTGGCAATGGCCGCCGGTGTAGGGGCTCTTGGCGTCGATCGCGCTGGCCAGCAGTTGGATGAAGGCGTCGAGCAGTTGTTTCTGCCGCGCTTGCAGACGCTGACTTTCGATGCTCACCGCCGCCGCGCCGGACACCGCCTGCAAGAAGGCAATTCGGTCAGGCCGCAGCTTTTCCAGATCACTCGGCTCACCACTGTCATTGACCAGCAGAATCAGCAGGCCGATGGTTTCATCGTGCTGGTTGTGCAGGCGGATGCCGATCAGGTGAATGCGCGGTGATTCCATGGCCAGGAGGATTTTCTGCAAGTCGCCGGCCTGATCGAAGCCCAGATGGCTGACGGTATTGTTGGCGCTGGCCAGTTGCTCGAACCACGCCGGGCCGGTGTTTTTATGCAACTCACGTCCTTGAATGTCGAACGCCTCCAGCTTCTGCGGCACGCCATCAATCACCAGTCCATAAGGTTCCATGCGCGCGCCGTCGGCTTCGCGCAGGTAGATCAGACCGGCCTGCGCCTGAGCGATCTGTACGGTTTCGAACAGCACGCGTTCGAGCAGCGGGGCAAAACGGGTTTCGGCGCAAAGGCTGTCAGTGATGCGGAAGAAACTGCCCAGGGTTTCTTTCATCCGCGCCATCGACAGGCTTAATTGATCGACTTCCAGTACGGGCGAGCGGCGCGCCAGCGGAGAACTGAAGTCGAAGCTGCGGATCGCGTCGGCCTCCTTGACCAGGGCATGCAGCGGCTTGACCAGAATCCGCGAAATCACCCAGCCCAATGGCAGGCACAGCAGCAGGATGGCCAGGGTGATCAGCGCGCCTTGCCAGCGCATCCGGAACGCATCCACCAGTAATTCGTCTTCCGGCACCAGCAGCGCCAGTTGCAGACCTTTCGGCCCGCCTTCCTCGATGCTGGTGCGTGCGACGATCCATTGCCGGTCGTTTACTTGCAGACGCTTGCCGATATTGTCGGAGCTGAGCAGCGCGTTCAGCTCAGGGCTGAGATCGGCCGCTCTGGCCAGCCGCGCAGTGCGGTCATCGACGATCAGGCGATGGCTGTCGGGGTAAGCCACGGCGTTGCCGTCGGTGTCGTACAGCGCGATCTCTGTCGAAGGCGTGACCTGGTGCTTGCCCAGGGCGGTCGACAGCGAAGCGAGGGTCAGGTCGGCGCCGATCACCGCGTTCTCGCCGCTGCGCCGGGCCAGCGTGGTGCCGACATTGTGGGTCGAGAAAAATACATAGGGCTCGGTGGTGATTTGCCCGGCCTGTTGCAGGGCGTCGCTGAACCAGGTCCGGCTGCGCGGATCGTACGGCTCTTGGGGATGCTCGCGGCGGTTGATCGGTGTCAGGGCCTGATCAAAGAACAATGATTGCGAGCGTATGGCGCCTTGTGGAGCATGCTCGATGCTCCAGACTTGATAGGCCGCCGCTTCCGGCGCCTGAAGCTGTGCCTTCAGAGCCGGAGTACGCAGCGCGCGCACCATGAAGAAATCGCCATTGGCGTAACCCAGATACAGCGACGCCAGCGCCGGGTTGTCGGTGAGCGACTGGCTGAAGGGTTTGAGCAAGGGCAGGCGTTGTTCCAGATCACTAGCCTGGGCTGCCGGGGTATCCGCCAGCAGGCTCAACAGGTTGCGGATCGGCTGATAGGTTGCCTGCAGATCGAGGCGTACATCCTGCTCGATGCGGTCAAACAGCTTTTCGCTGCTCGACAGGATGATCTGCGTGGTCTGGTGGTAATTGAACAGGCCCAGCACCACGCCGGTGAGCAATAAAAGAAAGGTGAACATGACGCTGATGTGCACGTGCAGCGGCAACCGGCGTTGCTCGGGGCGCAGTGGGCTGTGCATTGCAGGCTCTCCATGAATGTTTAACTCACTGCTCAGCGTCCAAGCATAGTTAAGACTCGCTCACTGTGCCTTGATCGGCCAGGGACAATTGCTGTTGCAGGGCCTGCGCCAGTTCGAGCATCGCTTGGCTGGTTGCCGCCCAGCGACGGGCAATCTCCTGTGACGCGAGCGCTTGCTGGCAGGCGTCCTCGAGCTCATCGCAACATTCGATCAACCGCGAGGCCTGCGCGATGCGTGCTGCGCCCTTGATCTTGTGCGCAACCACTGCCAGCGCTTCGCGATCATCCTCGGGCGACAGCCTCAGCAGTTCTTCGCGGTCGAGACGGCTGCTCTTGAGCAGTTCCACCAGCATGCGCCGGGTTTGCCCGGGGTTGTTGCCGGTCAGCAGGCTCAGACTTTGCAGGTCGAAGACCGAGGCCGGTGATGCCGGCGTGATGCCGTCGATCCATTGTCCGAGCAAGGTCAGACTCAACGGTTTGAACAGGCAGTCGTCCATGCCGGCGAGCTTGCAGCGCTGGACTTCTTCGGGCTGGGCATTGGCGGTGAAACCCAGCACGGTGCACGGCGGGCGGTGGTTTTGCAGTTCAAGCTGGCGAATCCCACGGGTCATGTCATAGCCGTTCATCAAGGGCATGTTGCAGTCGACGATCACCAGATCGAAATGATCGGCCTTCCACCGCTCGAGGCCGCTGCAGCCATCTTCGGCAATGCTGAAGCGATGACCGAGAAACTCCAGTTGCTGACACATGAGCAAACGGTTGGCCGGATGGTCGTCGACAACCAGGACATGTAACGGCGTTGTCGCAGGCTTGATCAACGGTTCGCTTTTCGGCGGATTCGCCTTCGCCGGCAGGCTGTCCAGCGGCAGCGATATGCAAACCTGAGTGCCGATGCCGGGCTGGCTGCTCAACTGCAGTTGTCCGCCCATCATTTCGCACAGGTTGCGACTGATGACCAGCCCGAGTCCGGCGCCGTTTTTTGCCTGCCTACTGCCGTTATCCGCCTGCGAGAAAGGTTCGAACAAGCGCTGTTGATCTTCGGCGCTGATGCCTGAGCCGCTGTCCTGCACGGTCAGTTGCATCAATGTTCGCCCAGCAGCGTCTGCCGGGATCAGGTCGAGGGTGATCCGCACGTGGCCGCTTTCGGTGAACTTGATGGCATTGCTGACCAGGTTGGACAGCACCTGCTTGAAGCGCAGCGGATCCAGATGCACATCCACAGCCGGGTTCGGCGGGTTGAAGACGACTTGCAAGGCAAGGTTTTTCTGCCGCGCTAGGCCGTCGAAGATGCGCGCAACGGAGGTCACCGTGTCGACCAGATTGATCCACTCCGGAGACAGGCTCAGACGGCCGGACTCAATGCGGGCGATGTCGAGGATATCGCCGATCAGCCCGAGCAGATCCTTGGCCGAATGGTAGGCCGTGTCGATCGAAGCGCGATCGGGGTGCTGCGGATCGATGCGTCGCAGGGTCAGTTCGAGCATGCCGATCACGGCGTTCATCGGTGTACGGATCTCGTGGCTCATGGTTGCCAGGAAGGTACTTTTGGCCCGGTTCGCCTCGTCTGCCTGTTCTTTGGCCGCACGCAGTTTTTCAAACAATTGGCGGCGTTCACTGATATCGATCCAGCCGCCAATGATGCCCTGGACGGCACCGCTGGAGTCGCGGTAGGGAAGTATCCAGTGGTAAATCGTCAGGCGGCGGCTGCCGATGTGCAGAGGCCGGTCGAGTATCAAGGGAATGCCTTCGGCAATGACTCTCTGGTAATCAGCCTGGAATGCCTCGGCCTCGAACGCGTTGCTCAGGGTGCCTTGCACGACGCCTTTGCCGATGATGTCCTCGCGTCTGGCGTTGAACGCTTCGAGATAACTGTCGTTGCAACTTTGCAGCAGACCCTGGCGATCTCGCACGTAGATCGGGTGTGGTGTGCCGTTAACCAGCGAGCGCATGAACTCCAGTTGATCGTTCAGCGCGCGTTCGGCAGCCTGACGTTGCTTGATCTGGTGGCGCATGTAGGCGTTCCAGGTCAGTAACAGCAGCAGGATCAGGCCGGCGGCCGCGACTACTTGATAGAACAGCCGCTGATAGTTTTGCCAGATGTTCTGTGATGCCGTGGAGTAACCGCGCCAGCGGCCGTTGATCACGCCGAGCTCCTCGGGAGCGATGCTCAGCAGCGCCTTGTTGATGATCGAGGCCAGTTCGGTGTTGTCACGGGCGGTCGCCAGCGAAAAGGCCGCCTGACTGGTGCCGATCGTGGTGGTGATTTGCAGTGGCCGATCGAATATGCGCGAGGAGATGAAATAGTTGGCGATCACCAGCGAGTTCACTGCGCCGTCGACGTGATTGTCGGCCAGCATCGACACGGCGCTGAAGGTGTCGGGGGTTTCGATCAGTTCGATGCCCGGAAAATTCTCATGCAAGTAGGCGACCAGCGGATTGCCTTGGGCGATCGCCAGACGCTTGCCTTTGAGTTGGGCCAGGTTGGTCGGGCTGTCGGCGCTTTTGCGGGTCAGCAGCACGTAGGAATTTTCCAGATAGGGACGACTGAAACTCAGGTTTTTTTCACGTTCGGTGCTGGGCAACAGGGCGGCAATCAGATCGGCCTTGTGATTGTCGATCTGCCTGATCATTTCCGCATCGTTGCGACTGCGCTGGATTTCGAAACGCAGGCCGGTACGCAAGCGAATCAGTTCGAGCAGGTCGGCACTGATGCCGCGGAAATTGCCGGCGCTGTCGAAGAAGGTCAACGGTGCGTACGCCTCATTGACCACTACGCTGACGACGGGATGCTGCTTGAGCCAGTTCTCCTCACGATCCGTCAGCTGGAGTTTACTGTCGGTGAGCAGCAGGTCGCTGCCGGCGCTCCAGCGTTTGGCGATGTCATCGCGCTGGCTGCGCGGGATCGCTGCGAGCACGGTGTCGATGATGCCCAGCAACTGCGGATTGCTGCGCCGCACGGCGAAGCTGAAGCCATGGGCTTCCTGCTTGCCGAAGTTGGCCATGCGGACGTTATTGAGATAGCCCTTGTTGATCATGTAATGGGTGGAGAGGGTGTCGCCGAGAAACACATCGGCCTGGTCGAAGGCCACCGCGTTGATTGCGTTCTGATAGGACGGATAGCAGGTGATCAGCGCTTTGGGATACAGCGCCTTGATCTCCGGCAGCGGCAAATAGTGATACACCATGCTCAGGCGCAGGCCGGCGAGGCCTTCGGTCAGCGAGCGGGTTTCATCTTCGCGGGTCACCAGTACCGGCTGATCGACCGCGTAAGGTGTGGAGAGCGCGAGGTTGGCATTGCCTGCTTCGTAGCCGTTGGCTGTGCCAAGCAGGTCGATCTGGCCATCGATCAAGGCGCGAATGGCAGCCTCGCGCGAGGGAAAGCGTTGCACGCGAATCGGCAAACCGGTGGCTTGACCGAGAATCCCTGCGTAATCGGCGGTCAGTCCCTCGTAGTCCTGGCCACTGACGGTCATGTCGAATGGCGGGTAATCAGGTGCGGAGGTACCCAGTTTCAGTTCGCTGCGAGTCTGTAGCCATTGCCGTTGTGACGATTGCAGGACAATCCCGACAGCCTCGGTTGCCGAGCGGCTGAGCAACGCATAGTCGGGTGAGGGGCTTGGCGAGGCGAAGGCATTGGCGCTCAGATACAGAACGGCGCTCAAGGTGATCAGGTAGTCCTTCAGACGGCTGGGCATGTGGGGTCTCACACGAGTGCGTTGCGTTTGGCCATCTCGATAAGTTCTACAAGGGATCTGGCTTTGAGTTTTTGCATCAGACGCTTTTTATAAGTGCTGACGGTCTTGTTGCTCAGAAACATGCCCTTGGCAATTTCCTTGTTGGTGCGTCCTTGTGCAAATAACTGCAATACCATCAGCTCGCGATCATTAACGGATTTGAATAGTTCAAGTTCTTCATATCGAGTGTCATCGCTGCGCACCGGATTAAGTGCCTGACTGGGGAAGTAGTTGTAACCGGAAAGTACCGCTTTGATTGCGCTGACCAATTCGCTCAAGTCTTCCTGCTTGCAGACATATCCCGATGCACCGGATTGCATGCAGCGGATACCGAACAGCGTAGGACACTGCGCCGTCAGAATCAGAATCTTGAAATTGGAACCCATGGTGTTGAAGCGGGCCAGTACTTCGAGGCCGTCCAGCTTGGGAATGCTGATATCGAGAATGACCAGGTCGGGCATGCATTCACGGACCATCTGCATGGCATCGACACCGTTATCGGTCTCACCGACGACCTTGTAGCCTTCATGTTCCAGGAGCATTCGCACGGCGAGGCGGATGACCGGATGATCGTCCACAATAAAAACGGAGTTCATAAATAGAGTCCCATGCAAGCATGAATAAAGCGCGCACCTTAGCTCAGATGCATGAGCACTCGCATGGACTGGTAGTGTCGCGACTACGTTATCGGATTAATCCTACGCGTAATGAAGAAATGGACTACGTTGAAATTAGGATTGGCGTAAGGAAGCACGAGCGTTCAATTCGCCGAAGATGGAAATTATCCGAGAGCCAATATTGATCTCCAATTATTTACTGGTGTTTAAAGCTGTGTTTAACAAGTGCGGTTCGTTTTGTTTGGTTGCCTGGGTCAGCGCGATCCAGTCTTACCAGTTTAAAGAACGCGTATAACGTTCGTGGCGATAACTCACCGGGCATCAGCCGGCCAGACCAATGGCCGGCTGATGGGGACGATCAATGACTTGAGCGGCCGGTCATTTCCAGTGCCATGTCACTGGCGTAACTGTCGGTCATGCCGGCGATGAAATCGATCATGCGCAGAAACGAACTGTGCAGCGAACCTTGAGGGTCCGGCGCATTGTTGCCGAGCAAATCGAGAATACGCCGGCTCTTGAACGACGGCGTGCGGCCGTTGTGCTGCTCCAGCGCGGCACCGCAGAACGAATTGAGCAGAATCTCCAGCGTGGTATACGCGCCGATCTCATGCAGCGTCTTGCGCTTGTCCTGGAAGATCTTCTTGCGCGCGATGTCCTTGGCGTTCAACACGCAGCGCTTTGCCGGCCCGTGCATGTGTTCGACCAGATCGCCGTGCAGTGTGCCGGCGAGCAGGGCATCCTGCTGTTCGACAAATGCCCGCGCCGCCGCGTTGGTCAGGTGCTCGATGGCCTTGCCGCGCAGGATCGCCAGTTTGCGCCGCCGGGAATCCTGCGGGCCGAGCTGGCGATAGGTTTCCGGCAAATCGTCGCCGACCAGACCGAGCAGCAGTGACTCGACTTCGGCGTATTCGAGCAGCTCCATTTCCAGACCGTCTTCGAGATCGATCAGCGCATAGCAGATGTCATCGGCAGCCTCCATCAAGTACACCAATGGATGGCGTGCCCAGCGCTGGTCTTCGATTTGCGGGAGACCGAGTTTGTGCGCGATCTGTTCGAGCAGCGGCAGCTCGCTTTGGTAGCAGCCGAATTTGTGTTTCTTGTAGCCGAGGGAGTCGGCGTGGCGCGCGGTCCACGGATACTTCAGGTAGGTGCCCAGCGTCGCGTAGGTCAGACGCGTGCCGCCATCGAACTGGTGATATTCCAGCTGCGTCAGCACGCGAAAGCCTTGAGCATTGCCCTCGAAATTGAGGAAGTCACCACGCTCGGCTTCGCTCATGCCATCGAGCCAGCCGCGCCCGGCGGCTTGCTGGAACCAGTGGCGAATGGCGTCTTCGCCGGAATGGCCGAACGGCGGATTGCCGATGTCATGGGCCAGGCAGGCCGACTGCACGACCATGCCGAGGTCGGCCGGGTCGCACCAGTCTGGCAGCGCGCTGCGCAAGGTTTCACCGACACGCATGCCCAGCGAACGGCCGACACAACTGACTTCCAGCGAATGGGTCAGGCGCGTGTGAATGTGATCGTTGCTGGTGACCGGATGCACTTGGGTCTTGCGCCCGAGGCGGCGGAAGGCCCCGGAGAAAATGATGCGGTCATGGTCTTTGTGAAAAGGGCTGCGGCCGAGTTCTTGCGGGCTGTGCAGCGGCTTGCCGAGGCGTTCGCGGTTGAGCAGGGTTGGCCAATCCAAGGCTGAATCTCTCCGTCTGGTGACTGATCGCCCTAGCTTCCCGGTTCGGCCCCGCGCCTGCAAGCGGAACTACAGACCCGCCGCATCGATATCGATCAGCAACAGCCGTTCACCGTTATCGAAGAACTGTCCGGCAGTCAGGCAATACTGGTTGCTGGTGGCGTCGCGATAGGTGTTGGACAGGGTCAGGCGGCGTTCTTCCCAGCCTTCGGCCAGCAGATGATAGAAGTACGGTCGCCACGACCAGTTGTGCCCCAGATAGCGATCATCGGCAAACCAGCCGTCATGGCGCCATTCCAGGTTGGGCGTCAGTTGCGTGCCGTGGCGGTCGCACTGATAAAAGCGCAGCAGCCAGGGAAACGCCTGCAGTTGCGGCAATGCACTGAGCGGGGCGCGGGCCTGCGCCCATTGCTGCAGAATCGCCATCAGCTCGCTGAGCTGCTGACGCATTTGCATCAGCCGTCCGCGCTCGCTGAGTTTCTGCTTCACGTAGCGTTGCCGCAATTGCGCGAAATGCGCGACGAAGGCATCGGTAGCGAAGAATTCTTCTTGTGCCCGGGCGAAGAGAAATCCCTGCACATAGCGCGAGCCGCACTCCAGCGCGAAATTCAGCTGCGCTTCGGTTTCGACGCCTTCGGCGATGATCCAGCAGCCGGTTTTCTCGGCCATCTGGGCGAGAGCCTTTACCACATCGCTGCTCGGTCCGCCGAGGGCTGCAGCCTGAAACAGGCGCATATCGAGCTTGAGAATGTCCGGTTGCAGGGCCAACACCCGATCCAGCTGCGAATAGCCTGCGCCGAAATCATCAATGGCGATTCTCGCCCCTGCGTCACGGTAGCGCCCGACCACGTGGGCCAGGCGTTCGCTGTTACCACCCAGTTCGGTGATTTCAAATACGATGCGCTGCGGATCAACCTCGTGTCGCGCCAGTTGTTTGAGACTTGGCAGCGCTTGATCGGCGCGCAGGCGGCTGATCCAGCGTGGCGACATGTTCAGGCTGAGAAACCACTCGGCCGGCGCTTCATGCAGGCGGCTGAGGGCGTGATCACGGATTTGCCGGTCGAGACGGCGCAAGGCAGTGGCCGGCGTGCGCGGATCGGCGAACAACGGTCCTACCGAGGTCAGTTGACCATCGCTCTGACGCAGGCGGCCCAATGCTTCGACGCCTGCAATGCGGCCGGTGGCGGTATCGATGAAAGGCTGAAAACAGGCGAGCGGTTGCCCGTCGATCACGGCAAGTCCTTAATCTTGTTTTTGGTTTGGCCGCGCTTGCCGGATAGGCACGCGGGATGGAATCTCCCGATAAGGAGATTCATCCCGGCGCTACTGCAAGAATGTAGCCAGAAGGGCGATTCAGCGTTTGCCTGAGCTGTGCATGACCAGTCTGATCAGCGGCCCAAGCGTCGTGCCCAGACGCAGCAGTCGCGTCAAACCGCCACCACCGCTGCGTTTCGAGCCTTTACCGGTGAGGAAACCCAGCAGCGTCACCGCCGCCACGCCCCACAACGGCGCATGCTTGATGCCGAAACCATCCTGCACGTTCTGCTTCATGCCACGCATGCGCTGCAACGGTTGCAGCACTTGCGCGGTTTCGTGGCGGATCTCCTGACGGTGCATTTCCATGCGCAGGCGGATCAGCGCCTTGCGCATTTCCCGGCGCGAGCTGTTGTGCGGAAGTTCAGGCAGGCTCATGGCAGCAGGCGCTCCCGGTCATTGGCCAGCTCTTCGAGCGTGCCGTGGAAAGGCGAGGACTCATCGAAAATCGCCGCTTTGAGGCGCAGACCGCAGAAGATCGACGCCAGCGTGTAAAACACGCACAGGCCGATGATCGCCGCCAGGCGGTAGGTGTCCCAGAAGATGATCATCACCAGCGTCGACAGACCTACCAGCAACAGCAGGGCAAAAACCAGCGCCAGGCCGGCGAACAGCAGCAGGCTGACAGTGCGTGATTTCTGCTCCTGCAGTTCGATGCCGAACAGTTCGACATGACTGTGCAGCAGGCCCAGAACGGCAGCGCCGAGGCGACGCGTGGAGGAGGCGGTGCCCGCAGTCGGGCCGGATTCACCGATCGACATGATCAGCGCCGAGTTGCCAGCAGGCCGATCAGAAAACCGACGCCGGCAGCGATGCCCACCGACTGCCATGGGTTGGCCGACACATAGTCTTCAGTAGCGGTTACGGCCGCCTGACCGCGCTCACGCAGGGTGTCTTCGGTCACCTTCAGGGTTTCCCGGGCACGCAGCAGGCTGTCATGAATCTGGGCACGCAGCTCATCGGCCTGATCACCCGCGAGGGTCTTGGTGTGTTCGAGCAAGCGTTCGGTGTCGGCGACCAGAGTCTGGAAGTCGTTCATCAGGATTTCTTGAGCAGTCTTTGCCTTGATGCTGGCCATGGGTGGATCTCCGTAGGTGGCTTTGAAGCGTTCGAGTATGAGCCTTGCGCGAAGGTTCAGTGCAAATGCCTGGTACAACTTTTGCTGTGTCGTGGTGCGCCGCTCGGCGTATGTGCGCTGTTGCCGGGCGTCCGATCAGAAAACTCTAATTCATTTGCTCGCGGTTCGTGATCAGACATCGATATATGCGCCAAATCAGTTCATCAACCCTGCCGTTGGATATTTGATGAGTCGTAATTTGGTGCATGAAATGCACACATGAACCGCTTTGGTGCCTTTTAGCCTTGGGTCTGCCTCCTCATGGAAAATCTGCAAAGCGCTGTGGACACGCTGGTTCACAGCTCCAACACGTTGTTCATTCTGATCGGTGCGGTGATGGTACTGGCGATGCACGCCGGTTTCGCCTTTCTGGAGGTCGGCACGGTCCGGCAGAAGAACCAGGTCAACGCGCTGGCGAAAATCCTCAGCGATTTCGCCGTCTCGACCCTGGCCTATTTCTTTATAGGCTATTGGATCTCCTATGGCGTCACCTTCATGCAACCGGCGGCGGTGCTCACGGCTGACCATGGCTATGGACTGGTGAAGTTTTTCTTTCTGCTGACCTTCGCTGCCGCGATCCCGGCGATCATTTCCGGCGGCATTGCCGAACGCGCGCGGTTTGTCCCGCAGTTGTGCGCGACGGCGCTGATCGTGGCGTTTATCTATCCGTTCTTCGAAGGGCTGATCTGGAACGGCAACTTCGGTTTGCAAGGCTGGCTGGCGGCGCAGTTTGGCGCGGCATTCCATGATTTCGCCGGCTCGGTGGTGGTGCATGCCGTGGGCGGTTGGCTGGCGTTGGCCGCTGTTCTGCTGCTCGGCCCGCGCAATGGTCGCTATCGCGATGGACGCCTGGTCGCGTTCGCGCCGTCGAGCATTCCGTTTCTCGCACTGGGCTGGTGGATCCTGATTGTCGGCTGGTTCGGCTTCAACGTGATGAGCGCGCAGACGCTGCAAGGCGTCAGTGGCCTGGTCGCGGTCAACTCGCTGATGGCCATGGTCGGCGGTACCGTCGCGGCGTTGATCGTTGGGCGCAATGACCCGGGCTTTCTGCACAACGGCCCGCTGGCCGGGCTGGTGGCGATTTGCGCCGGCTCCGACCTGATGCATCCGGTCGGAGCGCTGGTGACCGGCGCGATCGCCGGAGCCTTGTTTGTCTGGTGCTTTACCGCTGCGCAAGTCAAATGGCGCATCGATGATGTCTTGGGTGTCTGGCCGTTGCATGGTTTGTGTGGCGTGTGGGGCGGGATTGCCTGCGGCATCTTCGGTCAGTCTGCGCTGGGTGGCCTGGGCGGCGTCAGCCTGATCAGCCAGTTGATCGGCACTGCGCTTGGCGTGGCAGTGGCGCTGGTTGGCGGCTTCGTCGTCTACGGCGCGATCAAGGCATTGCATGGGCTGCGCCTGAGTCAGGAACAAGAGTATTACGGCGCCGACCTGTCGCTGCACAAGATCGGCGCGGTGAGTCAGGACTAGATTTCCTCATCATTGGCTCCGGGATAGAAACCGTGGAGCAGGCGATAGCGATCGATACGCACTTGATCGACCTTCTCCTGCACTTTGTGCGCGGGCAGGCCAAGCATGATCAGCGCGTGTGAAGCGAGCATCAGGCTCGACTCCAGAAGCTCCGGCACCACCTCGGTGGCGCCGGCAGCTCTGAGTTCCGCCGATTGGCTGTCGTCACGGGTGCGTACCAGAATCGGCACCTGTCGGTTGAGTCGCCGGGCTTCGCGCAGAATGCGCAACGCCACGTCACTTTGATCCACGGCAATCACCAGCAGCCCGGCGCGCAACAGGCCGACGGCTGTAAGCAGATCGCCACGCGCCGAGTCGCCGTAATGCACGTCGCTTTCCGCGGATGCGGCTTCCTGCACCCGCACCGGATCGTTGTCCAGCGCGACATAGGCTTGCCCCGCATTGCCCATGAAGCGGCCGATGGACTGGCCGACGCGACCGTAGCCGCAGATCACCACGTGCTGGTCGAGGTCGGCGTTGAGCGCGCTGATCTGTTCGATCTGCGCCTCCTGATTGGGCTTGCGGTGCAGCACGGCGGCAATGCGCGGCGCCGCACGCAACAGCAGTGGCGTGAGCAGCATCGAACAGAACGTCGCCGCGAGCAGCAGCGCCCCCGGCTCGGCCGGCAACAGGCTGTTCTGCTGCATCTGCGCCATCAAGGCAAAACAGAACTCCCCGCCCTGGGCCGGGGCCAGACCGCTGCGCCACGCGGTTTCGCTGTCACTGCCGCGCCACTTCACCAGCAGCGCGACCACGATGCCCTTGATCAGCATCAGGCCAAGCGTCAGGCCGATGATCAACAGGCTGTGACTGACGAACAGTTGCAGGTCGATGAGCATGCCGATGCTGACGAAGAACACGCCGAGCAGAATGTCGCGAAAGGGCCGGATGTCAGCTTCGATCTGGTGCCGGTAATGGCTTTCCCCGAGCAACATGCCGGCAAGGAAAGCGCCGAGTGCAGGCGACAGCCCCAGCAAGTGCGTGAGCCAGGCAGTCAGCAGCACGATCACCAGCGCCAGCAGGACGAACAGCTCCGCCGAACGCGAGGCCGCCACTTCATGAAACAGCCGTGGCAATAACCAGCGACTGGCGAGCAGCAGGCCGAAGAACAGCACCAAGGTTTTGCCCAGGGTCAACGGCAAGGCCCAATACCAGGCCTGCTCGCTGGTGCCGGCGAAGACCGGAACCAGTGTCAGCAGCAATACCGCGACAACGTCCTGAAACAGCAGCACGCCGACCGCGTTCTGGCCGTGGCTGCTGAACACTTCACCAAGACTGCCCAGCTCCTTGGTCACGATCGCCGTGGATGACAGCGATAATCCGCCACCGAGCAACAGCGCCGGCATCAGCGGCATGCCCAGGCCCATCAACAGGGTGCCGAGCAGCGCTGCGCTGATCAGCACTTGCTGACTGCCGAGGCGAAACACCACCTGACGCAGCGCAATCATCTTCGACAGGGAGAACTCCAGGCCTAGCGAAAACAGCAGAAACACCACGCCCAGCTCGGCGACATCCGGCAGATGTTCGCTCTCGTTGACCCAGTCGAATGCGTTCGGCCCGACCAGTAATCCCACGCACAGGTAACCCAGCACCGGCGGCAGTCGCAGGCGCCGGAACAGGGCAATCACCACCAGGGATGAGGCGAGGATGATCAACAGATTTGCAAACACGGGACACTCCGCTGTCAGGGCGTTGGCCTCTGAAGCGTAGAGGCAAAAAGTCCGCGAGGATGACGCATTTGCAATTTGCGCTGAATGATTTGCGTCAGGATTTTGCGCCGGGAGCGTTGGGTCCTTTGAGCGGCGCTGGGTCGACGAGGGTTTAGTGGCGTCCTAGAATGGGCTCACTTGTTTTCCGGTAATGCCGTCATGCCTCCTGAATGTCAGCTGTTCGGCACCCTCGGGTGTCATCTGTGTGAAGTCGCCGAAGCCGAGCTGATGCCCTTCGTCGAGCATGGTCTGCTGGTTGAACTGGTGGACATTGCCGAAGACGAATCGTGGTTCGAAAAATACAGCTTGCGCATCCCGGTACTGCGGCGCGTTGACACTGGCGCGGAGCTGGATTGGCCGTTCAGCGCCGACCAGGTGGTGGCATTTTTAGGCTGTTGATTTTGCCTTGATCCTTCCGCTGGTCGCAGCGATACATCCTTGCATTGGCGCTCGCTGACTTCTTCGGTTACTGTATGTCCATACAGCAATCGAGTCGGAGGGATGAACCGTGGTCAATGTCGAACAGTTGAAGAGCAGCGTTAACCGGATGTCGGTCGACGTGGTGCGCGAGGCCGTCCTCGAATTGCGCCTGGACGGGCTGGTCACGGAAGGCAAGACGCCGTTCAACAAGCTGCATTTCAACACCTGCTTTGCCGAAATCGAAGCCCTGTTTCAACGCGCCGGGTATCACAAGCAACTGGATGTGGTCGGTTATCAGGGCCTGCTGTATGCCTTGTACGATCCGGGTCGCTGGGAGGCGGTCGATGTGTTGCGCTGGCTGAAGGAGTTCACCGAAGCGGCGGCCCTCAAGTCGATTCCGGCCTGATGAAACTGCGCTAGGTGGCTTTGCCTCACTGTTGGATAATGCCGGCCTGCATTGAGGATTTCTGTTTCGTATGACCAGCCCCGTATTTTCCGCTGCGCACAATCAGGCCAGCACCTTGTATTTGCCGCCCGGTCCCTGGCTGACGGTACTCGATTGCCTGTGCGAGCACTTCAGCGCTATCGGCCGTGAACAATGGCTCGACCGGATTGCTCGCGGGCGGGTGCTGGATGCGCAGGGCCAGCCGATTGCGCTGGACTTGCCGTACAAGGAAGGTCTGCGCATTCACTACTTTCGCGAAGTGCCGGACGAGAAGCCGATTCCGGTGCTCGAGTCGATTCTATACGCTGACGAACATCTGGTAGTGGCCGACAAACCTCATTTTCTGCCAGTAACCCCGGCCGGGGAATATGTCGAACAAACCCTGCTGCGCCGGCTGATCCGTCGGCTGGACAATCCGCATCTGGTGCCGCTGCACCGCATCGACCGGCACACCGCAGGTCTGGTGATCTTCTCGGCCAACCCGCAAACCCGCTCGGCCTATCAGTCGTTGTTCCCGACCCGGCAGATCGACAAGCGCTATGAAGCGATCGCCCCGGCGCTGCCCGAGCTGAATTTCCCTTTGGTGCACAAGAGCCGGTTGGTCGATGGCGAGCCGTTTTTCCGCATGCAAGAAGGGCCTGGCGCCAGCAATACCGAAACGGCGGTCGAGGTGCGTGAGAAAAATGGTGATCTGTGGCGCTATGGCCTGTATCCCGTGACGGGCAAGAAGCATCAGTTGCGGGTGCACATGACGGCGCTGGGAGCGAGTATTTGCAACGATCCGTTTTATCCGACGGTGTTGAAAGATGTCGAGGACGACTACGCCAACCCGTTGAAGCTGCTTGCGCAGGGCCTGCGCTTCATTGACCCGGTGACCGGGGAATTGCGGGAGTTCGAGAGTCGAATCACCTTGCAGTGGTAATGCTGAAACTGCTTTCCGAGCGCCCATGAAAAAGCCCGCATGACAATGCGGGCTTTTCTGTATCCGGTAACGACGCGGAGCCTTACAGCTCTTTAACGGTACGAACCTGATCCTTGTTGATGCGGGTCTCTTTGCCGTCCAGCTGCTGGAACTCGTAGAAGCCCGAATCATCATCGTATTTCGGGGTGTCGACGGCCTGGATTTCGCGACCGTCATTCAAGGTGATCACTGTCGGCGAGGAGCAACCGGCGAGGGTTGCCAGGCCCAGTGCGAGCATGAAAGTGGCGAGGGTCCGTTGAGTCATGAGTGTGTCTCCGAATGGGAAATCTTCTGGTTACTGAGCTTGAGACGTAAACAAGGCGTGAGAGTTCCTTGGATAGTGTCAGTCTGACACAGTGTTGTGCAGATGTAACAATTCGGGGGTGTTGAGGTTGGCCAGTCGCGGGTCGTTGTCAGGGCATTGCAATGCGACGGCGCCGAGACTGCGCATCACCCGCCCCGGGCTGCGTTCACCTGCATTCCAGGCTGCTTCGAATGCCGGCAACAGCGCCACCGGAATCACGCACAGCAGCGGTTCCCAGTGCTCGCCGTGGCGCAGCATTAAAGGTTTTTCACGTTGCAGATCGGCTGTGGTCAGCATGGCTTCCAGCAACGCCGTGTCGATTCGCGGCACATCGCATGGCAACACCAGCAAATGCGCATGGCGCGCCGCTTTCAGTCCTGCACGAATACCGGCCAGCGGCCCGGGGAAATCGCCTTCATCATCCATTACCAACTGATCGGCAAACCCGGCATAACGCTCGCGATTGCGGTTGCAAGAGATGATCAGGTCGTCGGTCAGCGGCCGCACCTTGCGCTGCAGATGCGCGATCAAAGGCTCGCCCAGCCACTCGATGAGGCCCTTGTCCTGACCGCCCATGCGTTGACCGCGTCCACCGGCCAGAAGCAGGACGGAGCAGGGTGGCAACGGGTTGTTCGAGGGCATGACGACTCTCCAGAGGGGCGGCGGAAAAATGAGCCGCTGTGATATAACACCGGGCTGTTTCCCCTACAACTGGAAGAGCCTATGAAAGCCAAGGCTGATGTACCTTTCGTGCCGCTCAATATTGCGGTGCTGACTGTCAGTGACACCCGGACCCTGGAAACCGATACCTCCGGGCAGGTCTTCGTCGATCGCTTGATCGCCGCCGGCCACGCGCTGGCCGAGCGCGTTTTGCTTAAAGATGATCTCTACAAAATTCGCGCGCAAGTCGCCAACTGGATTGCCGACGATGTGGTTCAGGTTGTGTTGATCACCGGCGGCACCGGCTTCACCGGGCGTGACAGCACGCCGGAAGCGGTGGCTTGCCTGCTCGACAAACAGGTCGACGGATTCGGCGAACTGTTCCGCCAGATCTCCGTGGCCGATATCGGCACTTCGACTGTGCAGTCCCGTGCCTTGGCGGGTCTGGCCAACGGCACGCTGGTGTGCTGCCTGCCGGGTTCGACCAATGCAGTGCGCACCGGCTGGGACGGCATTCTCGCTGAGCAACTGGACGCCCGTCATCGTCCGTGCAACTTCGTCACCCACCTGAAGCAGGCGGCGCCGTGTGAATCCCGTGGGTAAGCCGGGCAAGACCGGCAGTCTGCTGCCTGTCGAAACGGCGCTCGAGCGTTTGCTGGCCATGGCCGATGCGTCGCGCATTGTCGAGCGCGAATACTTGCCGCTGTCTCAAGTCGAAGGGCGGGTGCTGGCTGAAGATCTGATCTCGACGCTGGATCTGCCGCCGTGGCCGAACAGCGCCATGGACGGCTATGCCTTGAACCTGGCTGATTGGCAGGGCGAGCCGCTGCCGGTCAGTCAAAAGGTGTTTGCCGGGCAATCTCCGCAGTCGTTGGAACCGGGTACCTGCGCACGCATCTTTACCGGGGCGCCGTTACCGGCGGGCGCTGACTGTGTCGAGATGCAGGAAAACGCCGAAGTTCAGGCCGACGGCCGAGTGCGCTTCCTCGAGCCTTTGAAAGCCGGGCAGAACATTCGTCCGCAAGGGCAGGAAACCACGGTCGGCGAATTGGTACTGCAAGCTGGAACCCGGCTCGGACCGATTGAGCAAGGCCTGGCTGCTTCGCTTGGCTGTGCCGGGGTTAACGTCGTGCGCAAGCCGCGGGTGGCGGTTCTGTCCACTGGGGACGAACTGGTTGAACCCGGTCAGGCATTGGGGCCGGGCCAGATCTACAACAGCAATCGCGTACTTCTGTGCAGCTGGCTGCAGCGTCTGGGCTGCGAAGTCATCGATGGCGGAATTCTTCCGGACGATCTACCCGCGACGCGGGCGCGGCTGGGCGAGCTGCAAAATGTCGATCTGATTCTGTCTACTGGCGGTGTCTCGGTCGGTGAAGCGGATTTTCTCGGCATTGCCTTGCGAGAGGAAGGCGAACTGGCCTTGTGGAAGCTGGCCATCAAGCCCGGAAAACCGTTGACGTTCGGCCATTTCCGCAACGTGCCGGTGATTGGCCTGCCCGGCAATCCCGCCTCTACGCTGGTGACGTTCGCCTTGCTGACGCGGCCCTATTTATTGCGACGCCTGGGTGTGCAAGATGTCGAGCCGCTCAAGTTTGCAGTGCCAGCAGGCTTTGTCTGGCCGGTGGCCGGCAACCGTCGTGAATATCTGCGCGGGCGCTTGGAACAGGGGCGGGCGATCATTTACCGCAACCAGAGTTCGGGTGTGCTGCGTAGTGCGGCGTGGGCCGACGGATTGGTGGAAGTCCGAGAAGGCCGCACGCTGAGCGAGGGTGATGCAGTGAGCTTCATTCCCCTCAGTGACCTTCTGGGGTAGAGCATCTCGCCCATGCACGCGTCGGCTGATGCGCACGGCGCGTGCAACGAATGATTCGGTCAGTTGCTGATCAATGTCACCAACTGGTCGAATCGGCTGTTGGCCACCCATCCCAGCAGTCCGAGGATGACAGCGGTGGCACCCGCCGAATACGCCAGACGGTGCTTGATCGTCCGGACATCATTGAGCACTTCGTCCATATCGCGGCGCATGTATTTGAAGTGAGTCTCCAGCTCGCTGACTCGGGGTTCCATATCAAACTCTCCAGGGGTCTTGGCGCTGTTACAGAAGTCTGGTTTCTTGCTGGCACGACTTTCGGCGAGAGCGGCGACCGGGCTCACCGGTGCCTTGGTTTCATGGTTGTGCATGGAAGTTCTCGCCGATCGTATCAACTGCACGCTTGCTGGTTTTGCCATTGCTCGATTCATGGAAATAAATCGGGGGGTATCCGTTCATTACCGGCACATCCTTGTGTTATTGGGTTGAAGGTTGATGCTGCTGGCACACGGTGACCCAATGGTCGGACGGGGTCAATTAAGCCGATTCCTCTTGTTTCGTAAGAAAAAATACCGCTGTGTAGGACGCCAGCAGTTGGACGAAGAATTAATTGCCAGCTCGGTGGCTTTTTTAAGGCGCACAGTGGTCAAGATGTTTCAATCGATTTCAATTCTTGGAGTGACGTTATGAGTGAACGCCGGGCACTGCTGATCTTGCATGGCAAACAGGCACTCAACGAGGATGTCCGCGCTGCCGTCGAAGCCAAGCGTGAGCAAGGCTGGGAACTGGCTGTGCGAGTGACCTGGGAGGCCGGCGACGCCCAGCGTCTGGTCGAGGAAGCGTTGGCGGCCGGCTACAGCAAAATCATCGCCGGTGGCGGTGATGGCACGTTGCGCGATATTGCCGAGGCGCTGGCTCAGCATCCGCAAAAAGCCAGTCTTGTGTTGCTGCCGCTGGGAACCGCCAACGATTTCTCCCGCGCCGCCGGTATTTCCCTGGAGCCTGCCGAAGCCCTTGAGCTACTGGATGTTCAGCCCTCGGATATCGATCTGGGCGAAGTGGGCGGGCAGATTTTCCTGAACATGGCGACCGGCGGATTCGGCAGCCAGGTGACCGCCAATACTTCGGAAGATCTGAAAAAGGTCTTGGGCGGCGCCGCGTATCTGTTTACCGGCCTGACCCGGTTCAGCGAACTGCATGCCGCTTACGGCGAGTTGCAAGGCCCGGATTTCCATTGGCAGGGTGAGCTGCTGGCGCTGGGTATCGGTAACGGTCGGCAGGCGGGTGGCGGCCATGTGCTGTGCCCCGAGGCACAGGTCGATGATGGTTTGCTGGACATCAGTATCCTGCCGGCACCGCAAGAACTGGTCGGCACGCTGAAGAATCTGCTGAGCGAGGGCTTCGGCCTCGACAACATGTTCGTGCGGGCGCGATTGCCGTGGGTCGAGATCAAGGTCGCCGAAGGGCTGAGCATCAATCTCGACGGCGAGCCGCTGGAAGGCGACAGTCTGCGTTTTGTTGCGAAACCCGCAGCGTTGCAGGTGCACTTGCCGAAAGACTCGCCGTTATTGGGCCAACAACCGTCAATCAGTCATCAAGGCTGATGATCTGCTCGCGCACGGCGAACAGCACCAGGCCCGCCACGTCATAGATCTGCAGGCGCTTCATGATCTGTGCGCGGTGGGTTTCCACGGTCTTGACGCTCAAGCCTAGGCCGTTGGCGATTTCCCGGGTCGATTTGCCGCGCACGATCAGGCGAAGGATTTCCAGCTGGCGCGCGGTCAGATTGTGCGAATCGGCGATGTCCGGCTGGCTTTTCTGGTTGCGGGTCAGTGCCTGATTGATCACGGTGTGAGCGATGGCCGGGCTGAGATAGCGTTCGTTGTTGCGCAGGGCTTCCAGCGCGTGCTCGAGCTCGGTGGCCGTGGTGTCCTTGAGCAGGTAGCCATGGGCACCGGACTCCAGCGCTTGCATGATCAGCGCCGGGTCGGTGTGCATCGACAGAATCAGCACTTTGCTCTGCGGCCGCACACGCTTGAGGCGTTGCAGCGCTTCCAGGCCACCGGTTTCCCGCATCGAGATGTCCAGCAATACGATGTCCGGGCTCAGTTGCTCGACCATTTCGAGCAATTGCGAACCATCACTGGCTTCGCCGACTACCGCGTAACCGGGAATATCCAGAACCAGAGCACGCACGCCGGCTCTGATCAGCGAGTGGTCATCCACCAGAAGTAAGTTACAAGTCAACGCATAACCTTATTCGTACTGGCCCGTTCGAGTGCCCGAGGCGCCCACGGGAATAGTGCTTCGATTCGAGTGCCTTTGCCCGGCTCGCTGATAACGCTCAATGTGCCGCCCAACTGTTCGATACGCTCGGCCATTCCGGCCATGCCGCGTTGACCTTCTCTGGCCGGGTCGGCCGCCGGGGCAAAACCCAGGCCGTCATCACTGATCAACAGCGTCAGACCTTGCGGCAATCGCTGTACCCGAATCAACAGGTTTTTTGCCTGTGCGTGGCGCAGGATGTTGGTCACGGCTTCCTGGGCAATGCGAAACGCCGCGACGGCCATTTCTTCGGGGATGCCGTTGAGCCGTTGCTGGCAATCGAGACTCCAGTTAACCGGCGTGTTGGCCAGTGTCTTGAGCAAGTGCGCACGCAGGCTGGCTTCGAGGCCCAGGCTGGTCAATTGACGTGGATTGAGAATCGCCGAGACGTCACGCACCTTGGTCAGGGTTTCATCCAGCGTGTCGCAGAGCACCTTGCATTGTTCCTGCAGATCCTCCGGCAGGCGACGTTTGAGCCAGTCACTTTGCAGTTTGGCGGCGGTGAGCAACTGGCCGATATCGTCGTGCAATTCCCGGCTGAGGCGATGGCGCTCGTTTTCCTGAACTTGCAACAGTCGATCAGCCAGCTCTTGTGGTTGAAACTTGATCGATTTGCGTGACAAGCGATATTGCACCCAGACGCACGCGGTGGCGGCGATGTCGAGCGCCAGCAATCCCAAAGGAAGGCGTGCGGAAACAACATACGCCAGCAGACTGCCCAAGGTCGCCAGAACACACAGAACAAGTGTGAAGCGCCGGGCGTTTTCCCGAGAAGGTGGCCATGTAATGAGTGACTTGAGACTGGCGTACATAACGGATGGAGCCAATGGATGTTCGCTGCGGGCAGACCGACCGGTGACTGGCGGATCTCTGTGTGGAAATACTGTCATTTATGTTATTGATTCAAACCGCATTCATTAAGCGATCATTGACCGGCAATAACATCGAAAAGGTAACACTGAAGTCAGTATGCCATTAACCGGCAGGCAACTAACCGGCGGCATAATACCACTTAACATACCGTTGGTCGCGGTTGCTATATATGTCTATTCAGTCAGGAAATATCGGATCGTGGACGCAAGTTCCATATTGGAAAAAGCTGGAGTTGTTGTATTTGGGCCACTTCGATTTGCCTGGAAGTGTCGCTCGGTGGGCACAGGGAAAACCCTGATGGCAGCACCTGAAAATTAGCCGTTGGTCGGGCTGATTATTTGCCCCGGATTGTCGCTTTCAGGCACGAAGTATTCATTTACGACAATATCGCGACTTACCGGCTCAAGCCTGGCGCGCGGTAAAGGATGAAGAGAGCAAACGTTTGCTCACCCTCTTGGGCTCGAACGAGGTTTGGCCCATTTGTGCCGCGAAGGCCTCGAGCAGATCAGTCTGTTCGCTTTTATCCAGGGTCAGCTGTCCGGTCCTGGGATCGACCAGCTCGAGCTGCCACGCCATCAAGGTCAGGCAGTCACGTAACGCATCGAGGGCCTGCTCGTGCAGATCTACGTGATCCTGCTGCAAATTGAGCAGGCTGTAGATGTGCAGGGAAAACTCGGAGATCGCTTCCAGCGCCAGTGCTTCGGCCCGGCCGGCCAGCTTCAGCAGAGTGCCGAGCATGCAGTCGATGGCATCCTTGTCATTGCTGATCAGTTGCAGATGGCTCAGGCATTCTTCGGACTTGGCGAGAAGCGTTTCGGCCTCGACCAGAAATTCGGGGAAGCGTTGCGCCCAGTCTTTACGGTCGATTGGCATGTTCATCTCCACCACGTCGTGTTGGTTGACGGATGGCCGTGTGTGGCGACGATCGTGAATCGTCGGCAGATCGCGCCCGGCGGTGCAGGTGCACGGACCGAGGGGTTCCAGAGGGTGGGTTGCCACTGAATTGCGATCGCACACAATAGCCTGACTCCGTTCATGCAATGAGAATGGCGTCACAGTAATGGCTATTGGAAATGGCGAATATCAGGTTGGGCCTGATTGATCCTAGGGGAATCCCTTAGGCGCGGGAACCTAACGTGCAAACCGAGGTCGCGCCGCAATGAATCTAGCAGATGAAATCACGATTGCCAGTAAAGCATGATGTCAGTGTGACATCAATGGCCGTTTGTGGCATTTTTAGCGACGCGCTTTACAGCAATCAAGATTAGCTGAATGCAGCCGATAAACCCCCATAGTGAATTCATCAGAACAAGCCCAGGAGTCATTGATGGCCGGCATTCTCGACACGGTAGACCAACGCACGCAACTGGTGGGTGAGAATCGCCTGGAAATCCTCATGTTTCGCCTGGCCGGACGCCAGCTGTTCGCGATCAACGTGTTCAAGGTTCAGGAAGTGCTGCAACTGCCCAAGCTGACCCTGATGCCGCAGCGTCATCCCTTCGTCTGCGGCGTGGTCAATCTGCGTGGCCAGACATTGCCGGTGATCGACCTGTCCCAGGCAATCGGCATGCGCCCACTGGTGCCGGGCCCGAACAGCACGATCATCGTCACCGAATACAACCGTTCGGTGCAGGCCTTCCTCGTCGGCGGTGTCGACCGCATCGTCAACATGAACTGGGAAGCCATTCTGCCGCCGCCGACCAGTGCCGGCCGTCAGCATTATCTGACCGCGATCAGCAAGGTCGACGATCAACTGGTGGAGATCATCGACGTCGAGAAAGTCCTCGCTGAAATCGTCCCGTACAACGCCAAGGTCTCGCGGGAGAAACTCGACGATCCGGTACTCGAACGCGCCCGTGGCCGCGAAGTGTTGCTGGTGGATGATTCCAACGTAGCGCTTTCGCAACTGCGCGACACCCTCGGCCAGCTCGGGGTGAAAATGCACATTGCCAGCGACGGTCTGAAAGCCTTGAACATGCTCAAGGCCTGGGCCGATACCGGCGTGCATATGACTGACAAACTGCTGATGATCTTCACCGATGCGGAAATGCCGGAAATGGACGGTTATCGCCTGACCACGGAGATCCGCAACGACCCTCGCCTGCGTGGCCTGTACGTCGTGTTGCACACCTCGCTTTCCGGCAGTTTCAACGACTCGATGGTGAAGAAGGTCGGTTGCGACAACTTCCTCTCCAAATTCCAGCCGGACAAATTGGTTGATGTGGTGCGCCAGCGTCTGATGCTCGACGCCGTGCCGGCCTGAAACACGCACATCTTGCTTCCTGTGGGAGCGAGCCTGCTCGCGAAAGCGCAGGGTCAGACACATTGATGGTGAATGTGCCGGCCTCTTCGCGAGCAGGCTCGCTCCCACAGAAGTGCATTTACATTAATGACGGCTTTGATTCGGTATTGAAGCTCGTATAGGGTGGCGTTTTTCCTCCAAGGGAGCTGGCCATGCTGCGTCTGAGCGCGCTTTATCGTTACCCGTTGAAATCCGGCAAGGGCGAAATCCTGCAAAGCATCGAGCTGGACAAGCTCGGGCTGGTGGGCGACCGACGCTGGATGCTGGTGGACGAGGCCAGCGGGCGCTTTCTGACCCAGCGTGCCGAAGCGAAGATGAGTCAGTTGTCGGCGTTATGGAATGCCGGCGGCGGTCTGACTCTGAGCGCTCCCGAGCAGGGTTCTATCGAAGTCGCGCTGCCCGCGGCCGACGCCGAGCTGCGCGGTGTGACGATCTGGCGTGACACCCTGCGGGTGCCGGACGCCGGTGATCAAGCCGCGCGTTTTGTCAGTGACTTCCTCGGCAAGCCGACACGTCTGGTGCAAATGCCACTCGAGCGGGCGCGCACCACGCAGTCGGGTTTCGGCAAGGATGACGATCAAGTGGCGTTCGCCGACGGTTATCCGTTGCTGCTGATCGGCGAAGCCTCGCGGCTGGCCCTCTCGGAAACGGTAGGGCGAGAGCTGGAGATGCTGCGCTTCCGTCCGAATCTGGTCATCGAAGGCAGCGCGCCTTACGCCGAGGACAACTGGAAGCGTATTCGCATTGGCGACATCGAATTCCGCGTGGTCAAGCCGTGCGCGCGTTGCATCATGACCACTGTCGACCCGCAAACCGGTGAGCGCAGCGCCGATCGCGAGCCGTTCGCGACGTTACAGAAACATCGCTCAACCGCCGATGGCGCGATGTTCGGGCAGAATCTGGTCAACGACGGCAACGGCCGCCTGGAAGTCGGCATGCCGGTGGAAATCCTCGAATAGGTTGTCGCTGAAACGAAAAATGCCCGGGTCTTTTGGACGCGGGCATTTTTTTGCGCTGTGAAACCGTCGGGATCAGCCGCGGTATTCGCACAGGTAAGCGGTATCCACTTCGACTTTCAGCTGAAACTTGCTGTTGGCCGGGACGTTGAACTGGCTGCCGGCGGCGAAGGTTTCCCAGTCGCTGCTGTCTGGCAGTTTTACGCTCAGCGCGCCGGAAACCACATGCATGATCTCGCGCTGGCTGGTGCCGAATTCGTATTCGCCCGGGGCCATGACGCCAATGGTCGCCGGACCTTCAGCGGTGCCAAAGGCGATCGACTTGACGGTGCCGTCGAAGTACTCGTTGACTTTAAACATGGGCGGATTCCTCGAAAAGGGCTTAAAAGGGGGCGGCCAGTATGCACAAGGCTTTTCGCGCCGTCACGCGTCTAAAGCGGCAGGACCAGCGGCAATAACCGTGCAGTATTGCGGGCATCTTCCAGCGCGCGATGTTGTTGGCCGTTGAACTGCATGCCCGCCAGTTGCAACGCGCCGTTGAGCCCCAGCGGTCGTTCCAGGCGCCGGGCCTTGGCGAAGCGCTGTTTGAGGTTCATGTGCGGGACTTTGCTCAGGCCGCTGTCGATGTTCAGGCGCTGCCACTCCTGCAGCAACTGCTGGCGATCGTAGCCGCCCCAACTGGCCCAGCCTTCAAGGCGAGCCTGATGCTGCGCCAGCCAGCGCTCAAAGGCTGGCCAGACCTCGCTCAGCGGTTGTGCCGAATCGATGTTGGCTTGAGTGATGTGCGTCAGCTCCCGACAGAATGGCGTCAGCAATGGCCGGCGGGTCGGTTTGACGAAGCGCTGGAAGTGATCCTGCTCGCGCCCGGCGCGGTCGACCAGGGTCGCACCGATCTCGATTATTTCCATCTCCGTGACCGGCCAGCCACCCTCGTCTGTGGTGGCTTCCAGATCTATGACCAGCCAATGGGGCATCGCAGGGTTCCTGATTTCCGCGTTCTGATTTATCAGAGCGTAGTCAAACCCCGCGCTTGTGCCCGGGCGACTACTCGACCTGCAACAGAACCTGACGATTTTTTACCTGATCGCCGACCTTCACTTGCACCCGTTTGAGCACGCCATCGATGCCGGCCTTCAACGGATGCTCCATTTTCATTGCCTCCAGTACCACCAGCAATTGACCCTTGCTGACGGTACTGCCTTCGCTGACCAGCACGTCGACAATGGCACCGTCCATCGGCGCTTTGAGGGTGCCGGAAGCGACGCTGGTCTGACTGTCGATCGGCGCATGAGTTCGATCCTCCAGGCGCAGGCTGCCCGGATGGGTGAACAGCCACAGGTGCCCATCGTGCAGACGGTAGGCATGACGCTGGCGCAGGCCGTCGATTTCCATGGTTACCGATTGCGCGGTGTGCTTGATGATTTTCAACTCTAGCGTGCGTTCGCCCAGCTGCACGACACATTCGCCGGATTTGCGCGCCAGCACCGACAGCGTCCAGTCCTGCTCGTCACTGCCGAGTCGATAGTGCAACGGCACGCTCGCGTTGTTGCGCCAGCCGTTCAGCGGGGCGCGATGGGGCAGGGCGCTGGCCTGATAGAACAACACCACAGCAATCGCCAGTTGCTCCGTCGTCGGCACATAAGTGTTGAGGCTGGCATGGCTGGAAAAATGGTGCTGGATGAAGGCGGTGCTGAAATCGCCGCTGATGAACTGCGGATGTTGCAACAGGCCCTCGAGCAAACGTTGATTGCTTTGCACACCGAGCAGCACGGTGTCCTGCACCGCACGCAACAGCTTGCGCCGCGCCTCTTCGCGGGTTGCACCGTGGGCGATCAGTTTGCCCAGCATCGGATCGTAGAACGGGCTGACCGACTGACCTTCAAGCAGACCGTGATCGATCCGTGCGCCGTGATCAGAAGCCGGCTGCCATGCCGCAATTCGGCCGGTTTGCGGGAGAAAATCCGCAGCGGGATCTTCGGCGTAGAGGCGCACTTCCATGGCGTGACCGTCGAGACGGATCTGCTCCTGGGTCAGCGGCAGCGGCTGACCCTCGGCAACCAGCAACTGCCACGCGACCAGATCGAGGCCGGTGATCAATTCCGTCACCGGATGCTCGACCTGCAGACGGGTGTTCATCTCCAGAAAGTAGAACTGGCCGCGCGCGTCGAGCAGGAACTCCACGGTGCCGGCGCCGACGTAATCCACCGCGCGCCCGGCCTTGAGTGCTGCTTCGCCCATGGCCTGGCGCAGCTCGGCAGTCATCACCGGGCACGGCGCTTCTTCGATGACTTTCTGATGGCGGCGCTGGATCGAGCAATCGCGTTCGCCGAGATAGACCAGATGGCCATGCTGGTCGCCGAACAGTTGCACTTCGACGTGGCGCGGGTCGATCAAGGCCTGCTCGAGAATCAACTCGTCACTGCCGAAACCGTTCATTGCTTCGGACCGCGCGGTACGCAGTTGCGCCTGCAGGTCGCTGGGCTCGTGCACCAGGCGCATGCCGCGTCCACCACCACCGGCGCTGGCCTTGATCATCAGCGGATAACCGATCCGCGCGGCTTCGGCCAGCAGCGTCGCGTCGTCCTGCGCTGCTCCCCGGTAGCCGGCAATGCACGGCACGCCCGCGTCGAGCATGGCAATTTTCGACAGGCGTTTGCTGCCCATCAGTTCGATTGCTTCGACGCTGGGGCCGATGAAAATCAGCCCGGCTTCGGCGCAGGCGCGGGCGAAATCGGCGTTTTCCGAGAGGAAGCCGTAGCCCGGGTGAATCGCATCGGCGCCGCAGCGTCGGGCGGCGTCGAGGATCGCCGCAATGTTGAGGTACGACTGCTGCACCGGCGCCGGGCCGATGTGCACGGCCTGATCGGCCATTTGCACGTGTAGCGCATCGGCGTCGGCGTCGCTGAACACGGCGACGGTGCGATAACCCAGCGCCTGGGCCGTGCGCTGGATGCGGCAGGCGATTTCACCGCGGTTGGCGATCAGGATTTTGTGGAGGGTAGGCATGGTGGGGTTCCTGAAATGATAGCGGTGAAAGGGATGGCCTCTTCGCGAGCAGGCTCGCTCCCACATTTGGAACGCATTTCAACCGCGAATTCGGGCGCTCCTGAGTTTTGGGCGGCGAAGGTGCGGGCCTCTTCGCGAGCAGGCTCGCTCCCACATTTGGAGCGCATTTCAACTGCGAACTCGGGGGCTCCTGAGTTTTGGGCGGCGAAGGTGCGGGCCTCTTCGCGAGCAGGCTCGCTCCCACATTTGGAATGCATTTCGACCTGTGGGAGCGAGCCTGCTCGCGAAGCTTTTAGCTGACCCACCGAGGGTTACGTTTCTGCATAAATGCCATGGTCCCCTCGATTCCCTCGTCTCCAGTCACCGCCGCGCTGAACCACTGCGCCGCCTCATCGAGCAATGCGCTCGACGGCTGTCCGGCACTCGCCAGCAACAATTTTTTCGTCATCGCATTCGCTTCCGGTGCGCAGCGCAGCACCTGTTGCAACACCTCATCCAGTCGCTCGGCCAACGCTTGCGCATCCTGTTCAACGAAATGCACCAGCCCCAATCGCTGCGCCTCGGCGCCATCGAAACGCGCCGCCGTCAGCGCGAGTCGGCGGGTTTCGGTCAAGCCGAGCCGTTGCACCACAAACGGTGCGATTTGCGCCGGGATCAGGCCAAGGCTGGTTTCCGGCAAGCCGAACTGCGCCTTGTGATCGCTGATCGCAATATCGCTGACGCAAGCCAGGCCGAAGCCGCCGCCGAGCACGGCGCCTTGCAGCACAGTGATCAGCACTTGCGGCGCATGTTGGGCTTGTTCCAGCAGCGCGCCAAACGCCCGGTTCAACTCACGGTAAGCGTCCGCGCCCTGAGCCCGGGCACTGGCCATGTCCTTGATGTCGCCACCGGCGCAGAAATGCCCGCCGGCACCGCTGAGCACCAAGGCCCGCACTGTGCGGTCATCACGCACCGCCGCCAGCACCGCGCGCAGTTCGGCGACCATTTGCAGGCTCATCGCGTTGCGGCTGTCCGGGCGGTTGAGGGTGATGTGCAGCACGCCGCCATGCAGTTCCAGCAACAGCGTCTGGCAATCGGGCAGGCGGCTCATTTCTTTTTCCCCGGCAGGATGCCCATCAGTTTGCAGATGATCCCCAGCATGATTTCATCGGCGCCGCCGCCAATCGATACCAGGCGCACATCGCGATAGGCGCGGGCCACCGGGTTGTCCCACATGAAGCCCATGCCGCCCCAATATTGCAGGCAGCTGTCGCTGACTTCCCGGCCGAGACGCCCGGCCTTGAGCTTGGCCATCGATGCCAGTCGGGTGACGTCCTGGCCTTTGATGTACTGCTCGGTGGCCTGATAGACCAGTGCGCGCAGGCATTCGATTTCGGTCTGCAATTCGGCGAGGCGGAAGTGGATCACCTGGTTGTCGATCAGCGCGTTGCCGAAGGTCTTGCGCTCCTTGCAGTACTCGATGGTGCTGTCGATGCAATATTCCAGGCCCTTGATCATGTTCGCCGCGCCGAACAGGCGTTCTTCCTGGAACTGCAGCATCTGCATCATGAACCCGGCGCCTTCATGGCCGATGCGGTTGCGCTGCGGCACGCGCACGTTGTCGAAGAACACCTGCGCGGTTTCCGAGCTGCGCATGCCGAGCTTGTCCAGGTGCGAACTGAGGCTGATCCCCGGGGTGTTCATCGGCACCATGATCAGCGACTTGTTGATGTGCGGCTTGTCGTCCGAAGTGTTGGCCAGCAGGCAGATGAAATCGGCGCTCGGCGAGTTGGTGATCCACATTTTGCTGCCGTTGATCACGTAGTCATCGCCGTCCTTGCGCGCCGTGGTTTTCAGCCCGGCGACATCGGAGCCGGCGCCGACTTCGGAAACGCCGATGCAACCGACCTGTTCGCCCGTGATGGCCGGGCGCAGGAATTCTTCGCGCAATTCATCGGAGCCGAAGCGGGCGAGGGCGGGTGTGCACATGTCGGTCTGCACGCCGATCGACATCGGAATCCCGCCGCAATGAATGGTGCCGAACTCTTCAGCGGCGACGATCGAATAGCTGTAATCAAGGCCCATGCCGCCGAATTTTTCCGGCTTGGAAATCCCCAGCAGGCCCAGCTCACCGGCCTTGCGGAAAATTTCGTGGATGGGAAAGCGCCCGGCCTTTTCCCACTCTTCGACGTGCGGGTTGATCTCGTGCGTGACGAACTGGCGGACGGTGCGGCGCAGGGCTTCGTGTTCCGGGGTGAAGATCATTGTTGTTGTTCTCCGTAGGATCCGTGGCGGTCAGAAGCGGCTGACGCCGAAGCTGTTGGGTTGCAGCGTACGCCTGTCGGCTTCGTGGCAAATATCCAGCAAGTAGCCAAGCAGGGTGCGGGTGTCGCGCGGGTCGATCAGGCCGTCGTCCCACAGGTTGGCGCTGCCGTACAGTGCGGTGGACTGGCTGTCGAGTTTCTGCGCTGTCATCTGTTCGAGCATGTCGAGCATTTTCGGATCGGGCTCGATGCCGTCCTTGAGCTGTTTGGCTTCGGTAACGATGCGCAAGACCTTGCCGGCCTGTGCGCCGCCCATCACTGCCGTGCGGCTGTTAGGCCAGGCGAAGATGAAGCGCGGATCGAGCCCGCGCCCGCACATGGCGTAGTTGCCGGCGCCGTAGGAACCGCCGACGACGATGGTCAGTTTAGGCACCCGTGCGTTGGCCACCGCTTGAATCAGTTTCGAGCCGTGCTTGATCACCCCTTGCTGTTCCGATTCGGTGCCGACCATGAAACCCGTGGTGTTGTGGAAAAACAGCAGCGGCGTCTGGCTCTGGTCGCACAACTGGATGAACTGCGCCGCCTTGCTCGCACCTTGCGGGGTGATCGGGCCGTTGTTGCCGATGAAGCCGCAGGCGCGGCCCTGGATTTTCAGTTGGCCGCAAAGGGTTTGCTGATCGAACTCGCCTTTGAATTCGAGAAAGTCCGACTCGTCAGCAATCCGCGCGATGATTTCGCGCACGTCGTAGGGTTTTTTTGCATCATCCGGGATCAGCCCGAGCAGTTCGTCGATGGGGTAGAGCGGTTCTTTGAATTGCGGCTCCGGCAGCCACGGCAACTGCTCGTTCCATGGCAGCATGCGCATGATGTCGCGGACTTGGCGTATGCCGTCAGCGTCGTTTTCAGCGAGATATTCGGCAGTGCCGGCGACTTGCGCGTGCATTTCGGCGCCACCGAGTTCTTCATCGGTGGCCACTTCGCCGGTCGCCGCTTTGAGCAATGGCGGGCCGGCGAGAAACAGCTTGGCCTTGCCGCGCACCACCACCACGTAATCCGACAACCCCGGTTGATAGGCGCCGCCTGCGGTGGCCGAGCCGTGCACCACGGTGATCTGCGGCAAACCCATCGCTGACATGCGCGCCTGATTGGCGAAACTGCGCGCGCCTTCGACAAAAATCTCCGCCGCGTAGTTGAGATTGGCACCGCCGCTTTCGGCGAGGGTGATCATCGGCAGTTTGTTTTCCCGAGCGATCTGTTGCAGGCGCAGGGATTTTTTCAGGCCGCTCGGCGAGATCGTGCCACCCTTGATCGCGCTGTTGTTGGCGACCACCATCGCGCGGATGCCGCAGACATAACCGATGCCGGCAATCAGCCCGCCACCGGCCGAACTGCCGTCCTTGTCGTCATGCAACTTGTAGCCGGCGAGGCTGGCCAGTTCGAGGAACGGCGCGCCGGGGTCGAGCAAAAGGTTCAAGCGCTCGCGGGGCAACAGTTGCCCGCGTTTGCTGAATTTTTCTTTGGCTTCGGCGGCCTTGTTCAGCAGGTTCTGTTCGAGCTGCTGCACCTGCTCGATGGCGGCGAGCATGGCCGCGCGGTTGCGCGCGAACGCTTCGCTGTGCGGATCGAGTTGCGACTGAATCTGCGCCATGGCTTATTCCTTGTCCTTGAGCACGTCGGGACGCAACACTTCTGGTAAAAACGCGCGGTGGAAACCATTGAATGATTCGCTGTGGCTGGCCTTGTGCAGCGGCCAGGCGCGACTGCCGAGGCTGGCGGCGCCGTCGATTTTCACTGTGGTGCCACTGATGAATGCCGCCGCCGGGCTGAGCAGAAACACGATCGCCGCACTGACTTCCGATTCGGTGCCGATACGCTTGAGCGGCACATGCTCGCGCAGGGTCGGAATCACCGCTTTGAATGCGCCTTCGTAAGTGTCCATGCCGCTGGACGCAATCCAGCCCGGCGCCACCGCGTTGACCCGGACCCCGGCGTAACCCCACTCGAACGCGGCAGTCTTGGTGAAGTTGTCCATGCCCGAACGCGCCGCGCCAGAGTGGCCCATGCCGGGCATGCCGCCCCACATGTCAGCGAGCATGTTGACGATGCTGCCGCCATGTTTGCTCATCGACTGGTTGAACACTTCGCGGGCCATCAGAAAGCCGCCGACCAGATTGGTCCGCAGCACGGTTTCGAAGCCCTTCTGATTGATCGAGGCCAAGGGCGACGGGTATTGGCCGCCGGCGTTGTTGACCAGGCCGTGGATCGGCCCGTGTTCGGCGATCAGCTCTTTGACCAGTTGCTTGACCGCTTCTTCATCGCGGATATCGCAGGCCTTCCAGTGCGCGCGGCCGCCGTCCTCGGTGATTTCGGCGGCGACTTTTTCCAGCTTTTCCGGCTTGCGCCCGACCAGCAGCACATTGGCGCCGAGCGCCGCCAGTTCATGGGCGGTGCAGCGACCGATGCCGCTGCCGCCACCGGTGACAATCAGGTTCTGGCCGCTGAACAGATCGGCGCGGAAAATCGACGCGTAAGCCATGCACACCATCCTCTAGTCGAGCTGTTCGGCGATGCTCTGCGGCACCGGGATCTGGATTTCCAATAGTTGCTGGGCGAAGGCTTTGCCTTGCGGGTCGATGCGCAGACTGGCGACACCGCCACCGCCGAGGGCGTTTTCCAAAAGAAAGTTGAGGCTGTGGGTGCCGGGCAGATACCAGCGTTCGACACGCCCGAGAAGCGGATCGAGGACGTGCCGCATCCAGTCGACCACCACCGAGGTGGTCAGCGCCTCGGCGATCCACGGCAGGTAATCGGGATGGCGCGGCATCACGCCGATATTGCTGTGGTTGCCCTTGTCGCCGGAGCGCGCCACCGCCAGTTTCACCAACGGCACACTGGCATCGGCGCGGCCCAGGGGGTTCGGTGGTTGCTGGGCGATCGGCAAATCTGCACTGTCCAGAGCCACCGGGTCGGGCAGGGCGCACGGATGACGTTCGCCTGCGATGTCGACTTGCAGGGTGCAGGCGCTTTTATCGATGAGGAAAGAGAACAGACGGATGAGGGGGTATACGGTCGGACGACCGCCGACGATGCCGGTCAAGCCCGGCGCCATGCCGGTCGCGGCCTGGGCGATCTCTCTGGAAAACAGTACCAGTGCGCGTTTGTCGGGATGGCGCACGGCGATTTTGATCACCACTTCACGGCTGTCGCGGCGCTGGCCGTGGGGGCCGTAGGTGGCTTCGCTGCCGAGCAGTTCGACATGGGTTTCGCTGTACGGCGCCCAGCCGCGCAGGCTGAACATCTCGGCGGTCTTGTCGATGATTGCCTGACTGACCCGCCGCGCCTTGTCCACTGCGTCGATGCCGGCCATCAGGCAACTGGCGGTGCAGCGAAAACCGTCCGGGTACGTGGCGCTGACCTTGTATTTATCGTTGGGCGGCAGGCCTTTGGCACCGTGCACGTGCACGACGTTTTTGCCCTGTTGCTGGAGTTTGACCTGGCTGAAATCGCAGATCACGTCTGGTAACAGATAGGCCTGCGGATCGCCGATTTCGTAGAGCATCTGCTCGCCGACCGTCAATGGCGTGACCAGTCCGCCGGAGCCTTCGGGTTTGCTGACGAGGAACTGGCCATCGGCGCTGACCTCGACGATCGGAAAACCGATGTGCTCGTAATCCGGCACCTCGCGCCAGTCGGTGAAATTACCGCCGGTGCACTGCGCGCCGCATTCGATGATGTGCCCGGCCAGTGCGGCCTGGGCGAGTTTGTCGTAGTCATGCCACGACCAGCCGAATTCGTGAACCAACGCCGCACTGACCACGGCGCTGTCGACCACCCGGCCGGTGATGACAATGTCGGCACCCAGGCGCAGCGCTTCGACTATCCCCGGCGCGCCGAGGTAGGCGTTGGTCGACACGCACATCCGCGGAAGCGGCGCGCCGCTGAACATTTCGCGGACGTCGGCGGGGCTTTTGAGCTGTCCTTGCAGGTCATCGCCGAGCAACACGGCAATCTTCAGCTGGACCCCAGCCTGGTCGCAGGCCGCTTGCAGGGCCGCCGCGCAAGCCTGCGGATTGACCCCGCCGGCATTGCTGATCACGCGGATTTTCTGTTCGGCCAGTTGCGTCAGCAGCGGCGCCAGCACTTCAACGAAGTCACCCGCGAACCCGGCCTGTGGGTCTTTAAGACGCGCACCAGCCATGAGCGACATGGTGATCTCGGCCAGATAATCGAACACCAGATAATCCAGGTTTCCGCTGGAGACAAGCTGGGCGGCAGCGGTGGAGGTGTCGCCCCAAAAAGCACTGGCGCAGCCGATTCGCACGGTGGTTGGCATTTTTATCTCCGACTCAGGGATCTGCGACAGAAGTGTCTGGAGGCTACCAAGCAAGCGCTTGGTTTGTAAACAGGCGAAACATTCTTCTGCCCAAGCGCTTGCTTGGTGCCCGCGCGCGGCTTAAATTGCGCGCAACCCTGCGGTTACAGGGGGCAACACACTGATCGACTGTAGGAGAGAACGGGTGGACGAGCAAAAAGCCCTGCGGGTCATGCGCGAACTGGTCGACCAAGGCCAGTTGACCGACCCGGACAGCGCCCGTGGCAAATTGCTGCAAGTGGCGGCTCACCTGTTTCGCAACAAAGGCTATGAGCGCACCACAGTGCGTGATCTGGCCAGTGCTGTGGGCATTCAGTCGGGAAGCATTTTTCATCACTTCAAAAGCAAGGATGAAATTCTCCGCGCGGTGATGGAGGAAACCATCCGCTACAACACCGCGTTGATGCGCGCAGCCTTGGCCGAGGCGAGCGATGTGCGCGAAAGGGTGCTGGCACTGATTCGTTGCGAGTTGCAGTCGATCATGGGCGGCAGTGGCGAGGCGATGGCCGTGCTGGTGTACGAATGGCGCTCATTGTCCGAAGACGGCCAGGCTAAAGTCCTCGCTTTGCGTGATGTTTATGAAGACATCTGGTTGCAGGTTCTGGGCGAGGCCAAGGACGCCGGCTTTATTCGCGGCGACGTTTTTATTACCCGACGTTTCCTTACCGGCGCACTGTCCTGGACCACCACCTGGTTCCGTGCCGGCGGCAGTTTGAGCCTCGATCAACTCGCCGATGAAGCGTTGATTCTGGTCCTCGAAGCGCGTTGAACGGTTGTCGGACGGGCCGGGAAACTGGCTAAGTCGGCGAAACCGCCTAGCTTGAATGCATTGATCGCTATTTTTTTCGGGGAGTGGGGTGTTTTGAAGTCTTCGCCAATTCGGACAGCCGCCGGGCTGCTGCTCGCTGCGCTGGCTGCGTTATGGGTATTGCCCGCTCAGTCAGCGCAATTGGTCCGGGTCGGCGCCGCGCATTTCCCGCCTTATACGATTCGCCCGGAAAACGGCGCCGACACCGGCCTGTTGCCGCAATTGGTCGAGGCGCTGAACCGCTCGCAGAGCGACTATCAATTTGTCCTGGTGCCGACGTCGATCCCGCGCCGCTTCGGTGATTTCAAGCAAGGCCGCATCGATATGGCGATCTTCGAAAACCCCGAGTGGGGCTGGAAGGACATTCCCCACGACGACGTCGACATGGGCCTGGAAGACGCCGAGATTTTTGTCGCGCAACGCGAAGACGGCCGCCAGCAAAACTACTTCTCGAGCCTGTCGGGCAAACGTCTGGCACTGTTCAGCGGTTATCACTACGAATTCGCCGACTTCAACGCCGACCCGAAATATCTCGCGAAAAACTACAACGCGACGCTGACCTATTCCCACGACAGCAACCTGCTGATGGTCCTGCGCGGGCGCGCCGACATTGCCCTGGTCACACGTTCCTATCTGTTCGATTACCTGCTGCGCAACGAGAAGGTCCGCGATGAGCTGTTGGCGTCGCAGCGTACCGATCAGATCTATCACCATTACGCGATTCTGCGGCCAAGCGCTCCTATCACCGGCGAAGCCTTCGGCAACCTGTTGCAGCGTTTGCGCGACAACGGCGAATTGCTGAGGATTTTCGAGCCGTACAGGATTGCCGTGATGCCGGCGCCTCATCACTGAAGCGCTAATTGCCTCTCGCGCTTAAATTTCCCCTCCCGGCTCACGTCACTTCGTTGAACTGTCGACGATTACGTGAGCCCGACCCATGTCCAATCTGAATGACCTGACTGCCCTGGCTCTGCCCTCGGGCAGTCGATTGATCGCTGATGCTACCGAGAGCCGACTGAGCCTGAGCCTGGACGGGCAACCGTTGATTCGGCTGCGCCTGGACCGCGAGGCCAATGGCCCGATCCAGCTTGATGAACGTTTTGCCCTGCCGCCCGGGCAAGCCTTGTGGGCCGCCTGTTATTGGTTGTTCGCCCGTGATCCGGCGTGTCGGCAATTGACCTGGCAACTCGATCAGCCGCCGACCGAGGCCTTGCGCAGTGGTCTGCTGATCAATACCGAAGTTGCCGGTGAGTATCGCTGCGAGCGCACGTTGTTCTGGCAATTGCCGCAGCCGTGGCTGGGCACTTCACTGACCGGCAGCTATCCGCAGCAAATGGTCATCAGCCACGGCAAGCGCCATCCGCTGCGACCGGTGAAGCCGCGCGGTGAAGTCTATCGGCGTTTCGATGCGCGGCTCGGCGCATGGATTTCCTTGCGAACGCTGGAAATCGAAGAAGATCTGTCGCGCTTCAATCGCTGGCAGAACAGCCCGCGCGTGGCGAGTTTCTGGCAGGAGGAGGGCAGCCTTGAGCAGCATCGCGAATACCTCGGCAAGCTCGAGGCCGATCCGCACACGCTGACGCTGATCGGCTGTTTTGACGATCAGCCATTCGCCTATTTCGAAGCCTACTGGGCCAAGGAAGATCGCATCGCGCCGTTTTACGATGCCGGTGATTACGACCGTGGCATTCACATGCTGGTCGGCGAAGAAAGTCATCGCGGCCCGCATAAAGTGGCGAGCTGGTTATCGGCGCTGGTGCATTACCTGTTTCTCGATGATCCACGGACCCAGCGCGTGGTCGCCGAGCCACGTGCCGACAACGCGAAGATGATCGGGCATATGCACAACCAATGCTTTCACTGCGAGAAGGAATTCGATTTTCCGCACAAGCGCGCGGCGCTGATGATTCTGGGCCGGGAGCGGTTTTTTGATCGGTGCCCATTGGCCTGATGTGTTCGGCCTCGGAATTTCGTTGGGTCTGAGGCCGCTTTCGCGAGCAGGCTCGCTCCCACACTGGGTTTGTGTCGTTGATCAAACCCTGTGGGAGCGAGCCTGCTCGCGAATGGCTTGACGCAGAATCCGGATCCTAACGACGACCCGCAATCACCGCATCCCGCCGACTGCCCGAGACCTTGCGGCAGTGCACCAAAGCATCACGAATCATGAAGTTGACCAGGGTGGGCGATACGCCCAGTTCCTTGGCGATGTCTTTCTGCGGCACGCCGTGCAGACGGTACATCTCGAAGGCATAGCGGGTGCGGCTGGGCAGCTCGGTCAGCGCATCGGCGATGTGTTCCAGAGTCGAGAAGTTGATGTGCGAAGTTTCCGGCGAAGCGCCCTGAATCACCACGTTCAAGCCTTCCTCTTCCGGGCCTGAGTATTTCTGTTCGAGCGCCTGCTTGCGGTAGTGATCGATGGCGAGGTTGCGCACGATCTGGAACAGGTAGCTCAGCTGAGCCTTGATCGACGACGTGATCGGCGGGGCCGATTGCAGTCGGAAAAACGCATCCTGAACCACGTCTTCGGCACGAGACCTGCAACCGGTAATACGGGCTGCAATCTTGACCAGAATCAGTCGATTGTCGACGAATGCCTGAAGTAGCGGTGAATCGCACCTGCTTGTGGATACTTGTTCCGTCATGGAAATCACCTTGCTGCCAATAGGTTAGTGGGAGGGCCTCGGGGGACGGCGCCGTCCTACACATCGAGCGACAAATTATGTTGAATGATAATGATTGTCAAATGAGAAAGAGAAGTAGTGCTGTAAGTCGATGTGTTTTGCCAACTGCGACACGCCGCCGCACCTTGGCCCCGCTGGACGTCGCCTCTGCCGACTAATTATTTCCACACTCCATCCGTTCTCATTGGTGAATGGCCCGGGTGCAGATCCCCGGCCTCAGCGCATTCCGATGCCTTGCGCGGTCGGCACAGACCGCGCACCGCACGCCTCTCGACAGGTGTGACGCAGCCACCCGATTCCACTTGCAAGCCGAATTCAGGCAGGAAACCTCATGACCGACGCGTTCGAACTCCCCAGCACCCTGGTCCATGCCCTCAAGCGTCGCGCAGTCCTGACGCCGGACCGACTGGCCTTGCGTTTTCTCGCCGAAAACCCGGAGCAGACCGTGGTGCTCAGCTATCGCGAACTGGATCAACGCGCGCGCACCATCGCCGCTGCGTTGCAGGCTCAGGCTGGATTCGGTGAGCGTGCGGTACTGCTGTTTCCCAGCGGCGCGGACTATGTCGCGGCGTTTTTCGGCTGCCTGTATGCCGGTATGATTGCGGTACCGGCCTATCCGCCGGAATCCGCCCGTCGTCATCATCAGGAGCGTTTGCTGTCGATCATCGCCGACGCCGAGCCCGGCTGTTGCTGACCAGCGCCGATCTACGCGACGCCTTGCAGCAAATAGACGGCGCGCCGCCGCTGTTGTGCGTCGACACTCTGGACAGCGCACTGGCCGAACAGTGGGTTGAGCCGCCCCTGCCGCCCGAGCACATCGCATTCCTGCAATACACTTCCGGCTCCACCGCGCTGCCCAAGGGCGTGCAAGTCAGCCATGGCAATCTGGTCGCCAATGAACTGCTTATCCGTCACGGCTTCGGGATCGACGTCAACCCGGACGACGTCATCGTCAGCTGGTTGCCGCTGTATCACGACATGGGTCTGATCGGCGGTCTGCTGCAACCGATTTTCAGCGGCGTACCGTGCATTCTGATGTCGCCGGCGTACTTCCTCGGCCGGCCGTTGCGCTGGCTGGAAGCGATTGCCGAATACGGCGGCACCATCAGCGGCGGCCCGGATTTCGCCTACCGTTTGTGCAGTGAGCGGGTCAGCGAGTCGGCCCTTGAGCGCCTCGATCTCAGTCGATGGCGCGTGGCCTATTCCGGTTCCGAGCCGATTCGCCTCGACACCCTTGAACGCTTCGCGGAAAAATTCGCTGCTTGCGGTTTCAGCGAAAACAGCTTCATGGCTTCGTACGGTCTGGCCGAGGCCACCCTGTTTGTCGCTGGCACACCGCGCGGCACCGGCATCCCGGCGCTGCGCGTGGACGATCAGGCGCTGGCGCAAAACCGCGCCGAGCCGGGCGACGGCAGCGCGATCATGAGCTGCGGCATCAGTCAGCCTGAGCACGCGGTGCTGATTGTCGATCCCAACACGCTCGAGGAACTGACCGACAATGCCGTCGGTGAAGTCTGGGCCGCCGGCCCGAGCATCGCCCACGGTTACTGGCGCAACCCCGAAGCCAGCGCCAAGACTTTTGTCCAGCACGCCGGCCGCACCTGGTTGCGCACCGGCGACCTGGGTTTTATCCGTGACGGCGAACTGTTCGTGACCGGGCGCCTGAAAGACATGCTCATCGTCCGTGGCCATAACCTGTATCCGCAGGACATCGAGCAGACTGTCGAGCGCGAAGTCGAAGTGGTGCGCAAGGGGCGTGTGGCGGCGTTTGCGGTCACTCACAACGGCGAAGAGGGCATCGGCGTCGCTGCGGAAATCAGCCGCAGCGTGCAGAAAATCCTTGCGCCAGATGCGCTGATCAAAGCCATTCGCCAAGCCGTGGCCGAGGCGTATCAGGAGGCGCCAAGCGTGGTGGTGCTGCTCAATCCGGGCGCGTTGCCGAAAACTTCCAGTGGCAAACTGCAGCGCTCGGCGTGCCGCAATCGTCTGGCTGATGGCAGCCTCGACAGTTACGCGCAGTTCCCTTCGATTACAGCGGCAACGGAAACCGCGACCAGCAGCACTTCGGATCTTGAAGCGTTGATCGGGCAAATCTGGGCCGAGCAACTCAACGTCAAGCAGGTCAGTGGCGATGACCATTTCTTCCTGCTCGGCGGCAACTCGATCGCCGCCACGCAAGTGGTTGCGCGGGTTCGCGAAGCACTCGATGTGGAGCTGAGCCTGCGCCTGCTGTTCGAAGCGCCAACCCTGTCCACCTTCGCTGCCGCTGTGGCGCAGCTAAAACAGGACGGCGGGAGCGCTCCAGGTCCGATCAGCACCTTGTCGCGCAGCGAACCGATGCCGCAATCGCTGGCACAAAACCGTCTGTGGATCACCTGGCAACTCGATCCACAGAGCAGCGCCTACAACATTCCCGGTGGTCTGCGCCTGCGTGGCGAGCTGGACGTAAACGCCGTGCGCAACAGCTTCCAGCAACTGATCGAACGCCACGAATCCTTGCGCACACGTTTCTTCGAGCGCGACGGCGTGGCATTGCAGCAAGTGCTCGCTGATGCCGAATTCAACCTGCAACTGATCGACATCAGCGACCTGCCAATGTCCGAGCGTGAAGCCCGTGCCGAGCAGATTCGCGAAGACGAGGCGCGCACTCGGTTCGATCTGGAAAAAGGCCCGTTGCTGGCGGTGACACTGGTGCGTCTCGATGACGAAGAACATCAACTGCTGGTGACCCTGCACCACATCATCGCTGACGGCTGGTCGCTGAATATTCTCCTCGACGAATTCTCGCGCCTCTACGCGGCGGCAACCCAAGGGACGCCGGCGACACTGGCAGCGCTGCCCACGCAATACGCCGATTACGGCAACTGGCAGCGGCAATGGCTGGCGCAAGGCGAGGGCGAGCGGCAACTGGCGTACTGGAAAGCGCAGTTGGGCGAAGAACATCCGCCACTGGAACTGGCCACCGATCACCCGCGCTCGGCCAGACACAACCACAGCGCCGCGCGCCACAGCGTGCGCTTGAGTACCGAACTCAGCGAGGCGATCCGCCAGACTGCGCAGGCCCACCAGGCCACGCCGTTCATGGTCCTGCTCGCTGCCTTGCAAAGTTTGCTGCACCGCTACAGCGGTCAGCGCGACATTCGCATCGGCGTGCCCAACGCCAACCGTCCGCGCCTGGACACCCAAAGCCTGATCGGCTTCTTCATCAATACCCAGGTGTTGCGTGCGCAGATCGATTCACGCCTGACATTTGCCGAGTTGCTGAACCAGACGCGCCAGGCCGCACTCGGCGCCCAGGCCCATCAGGATCTGCCCTTCGAACAACTGCTCGAAGCGTTCCCGCAGGCCCGCGATCAGGGCTTGTTCCAGGTCATGTTCAACCATCAGCAGCGCGACCTCAGTGCGCTCAAGCGCCTGCCGGGTCTGCTCGCCGAAGAGCTGCCGTGGCACAGCCGCGAAGCCAAGTTCGATCTGCAATTGCACAGCGAAGAGGATCGCAACGGTCGCCTGAGCCTGTCGTTCGACTACGCCAGCGAGCTGTTCGACGCCGCGACCATCGAGCGCCTGGCCGAGCATTTCCACAATCTGCTCAGCGAAGTTTGCCAACAGCCACAGCAGGCCATTGGCGATCTGCGCTTGCTGACCGCCAGCGAGCAGAGTCAGCAGAAAGACTGGAGCGTGGCCCCGTGCAGCCCGGCGCAACAATGGCTGCCGGAACTGCTCGAGCAACAATTGCGCAAAAACCCGCAACGCACCGCGCTGGTGTGGGACGGCGGTACTCTGGATTTCGCCGAGCTGCACGCGCAGTCCAACCGGCTCGCCCATTACCTGCGCGACAAGGGCGTCGGCCCTGACGTGTGCGTGGCCATTGCCGCCGAGCGATCGCCGCAACTGCTGATCGGCCTGCTGGCGATCATCAAGGCTGGCGGCGCCTATGTGCCGCTTGATCCGGATTATCCGGCCGAACGTCTCGCGTACATGCTCCGCGACAGCGGCGTCGAACTGCTCCTGACCCAGACGCAATTGCTCGAGCGTCTGCCGGCCAGCGATGGCGTCAGCGTGATCGCCATGGATGCGCTGCACCTGGATAAATGGCCGAGCCAGGCACCGGGACTGCGAGTGCACGGCGACAACCTCGCCTACGTGATTTACACCTCGGGTTCCACCGGGCAACCGAAAGGCGTCGGCAACACTCACGCCGCGCTGGCCGAGCGCCTGCAATGGATGCAGGACACTTACCGCCTCGACGAAACCGACGTGCTGATGCAAAAAGCGCCAATCAGTTTCGACGTCTCGGTGTGGGAATGCTTCTGGCCGCTGATCAGCGGCGCGCGGCTGCTGCTTGCCGCCCCCGGCGAGCACCGCGACCCGCATCGCATCGCGCAACGGGTCCAGCAATACGGCGTGACCACGCTGCACTTCGTCCCGCCGCTGCTGGCGCTATTCATCGACGAGCCGCTGAGTGCCGAGTGCACCAGCCTGCGCCGGGTGTTTTCCGGCGGTGAAGCTTTGCCCGCCGAGTTGCGCAACCGTGTGCTGACGCAACTGCCGGCGGTGCAATTGCACAACCGTTACGGGCCGACTGAAACCGCGATCAACGTCACCCATTGGCACTGCACAACTGCCGATGGCGAGCGCTCGCCGATTGGCCGGCCGTTGGGCAATGTGGTCTGCCGCATCCTTGATGCCGATCTCAATCCAGTGCCGGCGGGCGTGCCGGGCGAGCTATGCATCAGCGGTATTGGTCTGGCTCGCGGTTACCTGGGTCGTCCAGCGTTGACCGCCGAGCGTTTTGTCGTCGATCCACTGGGCGAGCAGGGCGCCCGTTTGTACCGTACCGGCGACCGTGCGCGCTGGTCCTCGGATGGCGTGATCGAATACCTCGGTCGCCTCGATCAGCAGGTCAAGCTGCGCGGCTTTCGCGTCGAACCTGAAGAAATCCAGGCGCGACTGCTGGCGCAAAATGGCGTCGCCCAGGCCGTGGTGCTGGTGCGGGAAACCGCTGCCGGCGCGCAACTGATCGGCTACTTCACGGCGAGCGATGCGCATGAGAATGCCGATGAGCAAATCATTCGGCTGAAAGCTGCCCTCGCTGCCGAGCTGCCGGAATACATGGTGCCCGCACAATTGCTGCGCCTTGATACGATGCCGCTGAGTCCCAGCGGCAAACTCGACCGCCGCGCCTTGCCCGAGCCGCAATGGCAGGTGCGTGAACACGTCGAACCGGTCAGCGAACTGGAGCAACAAATCGCCGGGATCTGGCGCGAAGTGCTGGGTCTGAAGCGGGTTGGCCTGCGTGATGATTTCTTCGCCCTCGGCGGTCACTCGCTACTGGCCACGCAAATCATTTCGCGCACACGTCAGGCCTGTGACGTCGAACTGCCGCTGCGCACATTGTTCGAGCACAGCGAACTGGGCGATTACGCCGAACAGATTCGCCTGATCCAGGTCAGCGGCCGCACCAACCCACAGCTGCCGATCAGCAAAGTCGACCGCAGCCAAGCGGTGCCGTTGTCCTATTCGCAGCAGCGCATGTGGTTCCTCTGGCAGATGGAGCCGGACAGCCCGGCGTACAACGTCGGCGGCATGGCGCGCTTGCGCGGCGTGCTGCACGTCGAGCATTTCGAGGCGGCGTTGCAGGCGCTGATCCTGCGTCATGAAACCCTGCGCACTACATTCCCCAGTGTCGACGGCATTGCCCGCCAACAGGTGCATGCCGAGACCGGCGTGCGCATGGGCTGGAAGGATTTCTCCAGCCTGCCGGCAGAAGTCCGGGAGCTACAAGTCCAGCAACTGGCCGATGCAGAAGCGCACCAGCCGTTCGATCTGGAAACCGGTCCGCTGCTGCGCGCCTGCCTGGTCAAGACCGCCGAGCACGAGCATTACTTCGTCCTGACCTTGCACCACATCGTCACCGAAGGCTGGGCGATGGACATCTTTGCCCGTGAACTCAGCGCGCTGTATGAAGCGTTCGTCGATGAGCGCGCCTCGCCGCTTGAGCCGCTGCCGGTGCAATACCTCGACTACAGCGTCTGGCAGCGCCAGTGGCTGGAATCCGGCGAGCGCCAGCGCCAGCTCGATTACTGGACCGCGCAGCTCGGTCGCGAACATCCGCTCCTCGAACTGCCCGGCGACCGTCCGCGTCCACCGGTACAGAGCCATCAGGGCGAGCTGTTCCGTTTCGATCTGAGTGACGATCTCGCCGCGCGGGTGCGGGCGTTCAACGCGCAAAACGGTCTGACCCTGTTCATGACCATGACCGCCGCGCTCGCCACATTGCTCTACCGCTACAGCGGCCAGACCGACCTGCGCATCGGCGCGCCGGTGGCCAACCGCATTCGCCCGGAAAGCGAAGGGCTGATCGGGGCGTTTCTCAACACCCAGGTGCTGCGTTGCCGGCTCGACGGGCAGATGTCGGTCGGCGAACTGTTCGAGCAGGTGCGCCACACCGTGATCGAAGGCCAGTCCCATCAGGATCTGCCGTTCGATCATCTGGTCGAAGCCTTGCAGCCGCCACGCAGCGCGGCTTACAACCCGCTGTTCCAGGTGATGTGCAACGTGCAGCGCTGGGAATTCCAGCAGAGCCGCACGCTCGCTGGGATGACTGTCGAGTACCTGGCCAACGATGCGCGGGCGACCAAGTTCGATCTCAATCTGGAAGTCACCGACCTCGACCATCGCCTCGGCTGCTGCCTGACTTACAGCACCGATCTGTTCGACGAGCCGACCATCGAACGCATGGCCAGTGCATTGGCGCAACCTGCTTGAAGCGTTGATCGCTGATCCGCAGCAACGGCTCAGTGAACTGCCGCTGCTCGACAACACCGAGCAACAGCACCTGCTCGACAGCCTCGGCATCGAGCCGGGCGAGCATCGTCTCGATCAGTGCATCCATCATCTGTTCGCCGAACAGGCACTGGCGCGCAAAGACGCACCAGCACTGACTTTCGCTGGGCAGACCCTGAGCTACGCCGAACTCGATGCCCGGGCCAATCGTCTGGCCTGGGCGCTGCGTGAACGCGGGGTCGGCCCGCAAGTGCGGGTCGGTCTGGCGCTGGAGCGTTCGCTGGAAATGGTCATCGGCCTGCTGGCGATTCTCAAGGCGGGCGGCGCCTATGTGCCGCTGGATCCGGAATACCCGCTCGACCGCCTGCATTACATGATCGAAGACAGTCGCATCGGCCTGCTGCTCAGCGATCGGGCGATGTTCGAAGCCCTCGGTGAGTTGCCGCCAAGCGTGGCGCGTTGGTGTCTGGAAGATGACAGCGCCGGGTTGGCCGACTACCCGGCCAGCGAGTTGCCGTTTATCAGCCTGCCGCAACATCAGGCTTATCTGATTTACACCTCCGGCTCGACCGGCAAACCGAAAGGTGTGGTGGTCTCCCACGGTGAAATCGCCATGCACTGCCAGGCCGTGATCGAACGCTTCGGCATGCGCCCGGACGACTGTGAACTGCATTTCTATTCGATCAACTTCGACGCTGCCACCGAACGTCTACTGGTGCCGCTGCTCAGCGGTGCGCAGGTGGTACTGCGGGCGCAAGGGCAGTGGGACGCGGAAGAAATCTGCGGCTTGATTCGCACGCATCGAATCAACGTCCTCGGTTTCACGCCGAGCTACGGCAGCCAGTTGGCGCAGTTCCTTGCCACGCAGAATGAAGTCCTGCCGGTGCGCATGATCATCACCGGCGGTGAAGCGCTGACCGGCGAGCATCTGCAGCGCATTCGCGCGGCATTCCAACCGGCGCAGTTTTTCAATGCTTACGGCCCGACCGAAACCGTGGTCATGCCGCTGGCCAGTCTGGCGCCGCAGGTGCTGGAAGAGGGCGCGGGCAGTGTGCCGATCGGTAGCGTGATCGGGTCGCGGGTCGCCTACATTCTCGACGCCGATCTGGCCGTGGTGCCGCAAGGCGCGACCGGTGAACTGTTCGTCGGTGGCGCCGGTCTGGCCCAGGCCTATCACGACCGTCCGGGCATCAGCGCCGAGCGTTTCGTCGCTGACCCGTTTGCCGCTGATGGCGGACGCATGTACCGCACCGGCGACCTGGTGCGCCAGCGTGCCGATGGTCTGGTCGAGTATCTGGGGCGGATCGACCATCAAGTGAAAATCCGGGGCTTCCGCATCGAACTGGGCGAAATCGAAACGCGCCTGCTCGATCACCCTTCGGTCCGCGAAGCAGTGGTGCTGGCGCTGGATGCGCCGAGTGGCAAGCAGTTGGTGGGTTACCTCGTTACGGAGGTCGCCGGGCAAGGCGAAGCGCAACAGGCTGAACTGCGCGAAGCGCTCAAGTCGCACCTCAAGGCGCAACTGCCGGATTACATGGTGCCGACTCACCTGATGCTGCTGGCGAGCATGCCGCTGACCGCCAACGGCAAACTCGACCGCCGCGCCTTGCCGGCGCCGGATCTGGAGCTCAATCGTCAGGACTATGTCGCACCGAGCAACGAGCTGGAACAGACCCTGGCGCAGATCTGGTGCGACGTGCTCAACGTCAGGCAGGTCGGCCTCAACGATAACTTCTTCGAACTCGGCGGCGACTCGATTCTGTCGATTCAGGTGGTCAGCCGCGCGCGTCAGCAGGGCATTCATTTCAGTCCGCGCGACCTGTTCCAGCACCAGACCGTGCAGACCCTCGCCGCAGTCGCCAGCCGCACCGAGCAGGTGATGGCCGAGCAGGGCCTGGTGGATGGCGAATCGCGCCTGACACCGATTCAGCACTGGTTCTTCGATACGGACATTCCCCAGCGTCAGCACTGGAATCAGGCGCTGTTGCTGGAACCGACTGCGCGCCTTGAGCCGCAACGATTGCAGCAAGCTTTGCAGGCGGTGATCGAACAGCACGATGCGCTGCGTCTGCGTTTCACTGAAACCGATGATGCATGGCAAGCGACGCATCAAGCGCTGACGAATGAGGATGTGCTCTGGCAAGTCAGCGTCGATTCGCTGGATCAGTGCGAAGCCCTGTTCGCCGACGCGCAACGCAGTCTGCATCTGCACAACGGCCCGTTACTGCGCGCGGTGCTGGTCGATGTTGCGGATGTTCAGCAACGCCTGTTCATCGCCATCCACCACTTGGTCGTCGACGGCGTTTCCTGGCGCGTGTTGCTGGATGATCTGCAAACCGCGTATCGCCAGCTCGACGCTGCGCAGCCGCTAAAACTGCCGGCGAAAACCAGCGCCTTCAAGGACTGGGCCGCGCGATTGCAGGCCTACGCCGGCAGCGAATCGCTGCGTGAGGAATTGAGCTGGTGGCAGGCGCAACTGGCCGGGCCGAGCGCTGATCTGCCTTGCGAAAACCCGCAGGGCGGCAGGCAGAATCGCCATGCGCAAACCGTCAGCGTACGGCTCGATGCCGAGCGCACCCGACAGCTGCTGCAACAGGCACCGAGCGCTTATCGCACCCAGGTCAACGACCTGCTGCTGACCGCGCTGGCCCGTGTGCTGTGCCGCTGGAGCGGCCAGCCCTCGGCACTGATTCAACTGGAAGGACACGGTCGCGAAACCCTGTTCGACGAGATCGATCTGACCCGCACCGTCGGTTGGTTCACCAGCGCTTATCCGCTGCGCCTGACCCCGCACAACATCGAAGAGGCCGCCGGGCAGGGCGCTTCGATCAAGGCGATCAAGGAACAACTGCGCGCCGTTCCGCATAAAGGTCTCGGTTATGGCGTGTTGCGTTATCTGGCCGATGACGGCTGCCGCCAGAGCATGGCCGCGCTGCCACAGGCGCCGATCACCTTTAACTACCTCGGCCAGTTCGACCAGAGCTTCGGCGCCGATGCGCTGTTCCGTCCGCTGGATGAAGCGGTCGGTGCCGCCCACGATCCGCAGGCGCCGTTGCCCAACGAGGTGAGTGTCGACAGTCAGATTTACGGTGGTGAATTGCTGCTGCGCTGGACCTTCAGTGATGAGCGTTACGAGGCGCAAACCATTAACGATCTGGCCGCCGCCTACCTCGGTGAGTTGCAAAGCCTGATCGCCCACTGTCTGCAAGACGAGGCCGGCGGCCTGACACCGTCGGACTTCCCGCTGGCGAAACTGACTCAGGCACAACTCGATGCCTTGCCGGTGCCGGCCGCGCACATCGAAGATGTCTACCCGCTGACGCCGATGCAGGAAGGCATGTTGCTGCACACCCTGCTCGAGCCGGGTACCGGCCTGTACTACATGCAGGATCGTTACCGCATCAACAGCGAGCTCGATCCCGAGCGTTTCGCCCGGGCCCGGCAAGCGGTGATCGCCCGTCATGAAGCACTGCGCGCGTCGTTCTGCTGGAACGTCGGCGAAGACATGCTGCAAGTGATTCACACCCCGGGTCGCACGCCGATCGAGTATCTGGACTGGAGCGCCATCGCCGAATCCGAGCAGGAACCGAAGCTGCAAGCGCTGCTGAAAAGCGAGCGCGAAGCCGGGTTCGATCTGCTCAATCAGGCGCCGTTTCACCTGCGCCTGATCAAGGTCGGCGCGGCGCGTTACTGGTTCATGATGAGCAACCACCACATTCTCATCGACGCCTGGTGCCGTTCGCTGCTGATGAACGACTTTTTCGAGATCTATACCGCCCTCGGTGAAGGTCGCGAAGCGCAGTTGAGCGTGCCGCCGCGTTATCGCGATTACATCGGCTGGCTGCAACGCCAGAACCTGGCCGAGGCGCGGCATTGGTGGCGGCATAATCTGCAAGGCTTCGAGCGCACCACGCCGATCCCGAGCGACCGCCCGTTCCTGCGCGAACACGCTGGTGAAAGCGGCGGCATGATCGTCGGCGACCGCTACACCCGCCTCAATGTCGAGGACGGTGCACGGCTGCGGGAGCTGGCGCAGGCACATCAACTGACCGTCAACACCTTCGCCCAGGCTGCGTGGGCTCTGGTTTTGCGGCGTCTGAGCGGTGATCGCGACGTGCTCTTCGGCGTCACCGTGGCCGGGCGGCCGGTGGACATGCCGGAAATGCAGCGCACCGTCGGCCTTTTCATCAACAGCATCGCCCTGCGGGTGAAGATGCCTGCGGACGATCAGCGCAGCAGCGTGCGCCATTGGCTCAGCGCTTTGCTCGACAGCAACATGCAACTGCGCGAGTACGAATACCTGCCGCTGGTGAATATCCAGGAACAGAGCGAATTGCCCAAAGGCCAGCCGCTGTTCGACAGCCTTTTCGTCTTCGAAAACGCCCCGGTGGAAGTCTCGGTGCTTGATCGTGCACAGAGCCTGAATGCGAGCTCGGATTCAGGCCGCACCCACACCAACTTCCCGTTGACGGCGGTGTGCTACCCGGGCGATGACCTTGGCTTGCATTTGTCGTATGACCAGCGTTACTTCGACGAATCGACGGTCGAGCGCATGCTCAGTGAGTTCAAGCGCCTGCTGCTGGCGCTGGTCGACGGCTTCCATGGCGACATGGCCGATTTGCCGCTGCTGGGCGACGAAGAACGCGACTTCCTGTTGCACGGTTGCAACCAGAGCGGCCACGACTATCCGCTGGAGCAAAGCTATGTGGCGCTGTTCGAAGCGCAGGTCGCGGCGCATCCGCAGCGCATCGCCGCCAGTTGCCTCGATCAGCATTTGAGCTATGCCGAACTGAATCACAACACCAACCGCCTCGGCCATGCCCTGGTCGCTGCCGGTGTGCGCATGGACCAACCAGTGGCGCTGCTGGCCGAGCGTAATCTCGACCTGCTCGGCATGATCATCGGCAGCTTCAAGGCCGGCGCTGGTTATCTGCCGCTGGATCCGGGCCTGCCGAGCCAGCGTCTGAGTCGCATCATCGAGCTGAGCCGCACGCCGTTGCTGGTGTGCAGCGCCGCTTGCCGTGAACAGGCGCAGACCTTGCTCGAGGAGTTTGGCTGTTCGAATCGTCCGCGCCTGCTGGTGTGGGAAGAGGTGCAGGCGTCGGCGGCAGCGACGCACAATCTCGGCATCCATAGTGGCCCGGATAATCTCGCCTATGTGATCTACACCTCGGGTTCGACCGGGCTGCCTAAAGGCGTGATGGTCGAGCAGCGCGGCATGCTCAACAACCAGTTGAGCAAACGTCCGTACCTCGACTTGAGCGAGGCCGATGTGACTGCGCAGACCGCCTCGCAAAGCTTCGACATTTCCGTCTGGCAGTTCCTCGCCGCGCCATTGTTCGGCGCGCGGGTCGACATCGTACCGAACGCGATTGCCCACGATCCGCAAGGTCTGCTGGCGCATGTGCAGGCGCAGGGCATCACTGTGCTGGAGAGTGTGCCGTCGCTGATTCAGGGCATGCTCGGCTCCGAGCGTCTGAGCCTCGACGGCTTGCGCTGGATGCTGCCGACCGGTGAAGCGATGCCGCCGGAACTGGCGCATCAATGGCTGCTGCGTTACCCGGATATTGGTCTGGTCAATGCTTACGGCCCAGCGGAATGCTCGGATGACGTGGCGTTCTTCCGTGTCGACATGGCCTCGACGCGCGGCAGTTACTTGCCGATCGGCACGCCGACCGACAATAACTTGCTGTACCTGGTCGATGGCGCGCTGGATCTGGTGCCTTTGGGCGCGGTGGGTGAGTTATGTGTTGCCGGCACCGGTGTCGGTCGCGGTTACGTCAGCGATCCGCTGCGCACCGCGCCGGTGTTTGTGCCGAATCCGTTCGGCGCGCCGGGCGAACGCTTGTACCGCACCGGTGACCTGGCGCGGCGCCGCGCTGACGGCGTGCTGGAATACGTCGGCCGCGTCGATCATCAAGTGAAGATTCGCGGTTACCGCATCGAGCTCGGTGAAATCGAAGCGCGCCTGCACGAACAACCGGAAGTGCGCGACGCGGCGGTTGGTGTGCAGGAGGGCGTCAACGGCAAGCATCTGGTCGGTTATCTGGTCGCGGCCGATGCAGCGCTCAATCCGGGCGAACGCCTGGAGCGGATCAAGCAGCGCCTGCGCGCCGAACTCCCCGAATACATGGTGCCGCTGCACTGGCTATGGCTGGAGCAGATGCCGCTCAATGCCAACGGCAAACTCGACCGCAAAGCCTTGCCGGCCTTGGAGATCGGTCAGTTGCAGAGCGAGGATTATCTGGCCCCGCGCAACGAGCTGGAGCAGACCCTGGCTGATATCTGGGCTGAGGTGCTGAAAGTGGAAAAGGTCGGCGTGCGCGACAACTTTTTCGAACTGGGCGGGCATTCGTTGCTGGCTACGCAGATCGCTTCGCGGGTACAAAAAGCCCTGCAACGCAACGTGCCGCTGCGCGCGATGTTCGAATGCAGCACGGTGGAGGAACTGGCCGAATACATCGATGGGCTGGCGGCCAGCGACATTACGGAGGAGAAGGTCGATCGGTTGAATGATCTGATGGCGGAGCTGGAGGGGTTGTAGTTCTCTAGTGTCTGTACTGGCCCCATCGCGAGCAGGCTCGCTCCCACACAGGATCTGTGGTGTTTACAAAACCCCTGTGGGAGCGAGCCTGCTCGCGAATGGCGTCTGTACATTGCCGTACATTTCCATCCTTGACGATCATTAACCGGCAGCTCAGTCTGCCGGTTCTGTTTTTTCTCGCGGAGGTGGTCGATGCCCTTTTTCACGGTTGACGGACAAGCACTGCACTACATTGATCAAGGCACCGGCCCCGCCGTGTTGCTGGCTGGCAGTTATCTCTGGGATCAAGAGATGTGGGCGCCGCAGATCGCCGCGCTGACCCCGCATTATCGCGTCATCGCCCTGGATCTGTGGGGCCATGGCGAGTCGGGCAAGTTACCTGAAGGCACGACATCGCTGGACGACATCGCCCGACAGGCGCAGGCCTTGCTTGATCATCTGGACATCGACCACGTCACCCTCGTCGGGCTTTCGGTCGGCGGCATGTGGGGCACGCGCCTGGCACTGTCCGCACCGCAACGTCTCAACGGTCTGGTGCTGATGGACACCTACGTCGGTGTCGAGCCGGAACCGACCCGGCAGTATTACTTTTCGCTGTTCAAGCAGATCGAAGACAGCGGCACCATCTCCGACCAATTGCTCGACATCGTCGTGCCGATCTTCTTCCGCCCGGGCATCGACCCGCAATCGGCGCTGTATCAGGGCTTCCGCGCAAAACTGCAGAGCTACTCGCCCGAGCGTCTGCGCGAAAGCATCGTGCCGATGGGGCGCATCACGTTTGGCCGCAACGACCTGTTGCCACGCCTGGGCGAGCTGAACCCGGCGACGACGCTGGTGCTGTGCGGCGATCAGGACAAACCCCGGCCACCCTCGGAAGCACGGGAAATGGCTGAATTGATCGGTTGCCCGTGCGTGCTGGTGCCGGAGGCGGGGCATATTTCCAATCTGGAGAATCCCGGGTTTGTCACTGAGGCGCTGCTGGCGTTTCTCCGCGAGCGCAACTGACACACCGAGTGAGCTTCATTCGCGAGCAGGCTCGCTCCCACAGTTAATCGCATTCCATTGTGGGAGCGAGCCTGCTCGCGAAGGGGCCTCTCAGGTCACCATGCAATCACGAGTGTGAAACTCATCTATAAAAGCATTTGATAAGGGAATGACGTGCAACAGTTCTGGTGGCGTGACCTCAGGGATCTTGAGGACAAGTGGGTCGGGTTGAGTATTGAGGTCAACCGACCGAAATCAAGCAAACCGCCGCTTCATCTGCAAAGTGGCAACAACGGGCGGATGAAGTTGATGCTCAATGAAAGCCCACTCTTCTGGGCGACCATTGCCACCTCATATTACGGTGCTTGGCTGGTTCGCAATCCGCGGCCCGTTCAACTGGAATCGCCATCCGTGCCCCCCATCGTTTCGGCTGACGTTCAGGAGCACTTTGAATTACCCGTCCAAGAGCGCTTCCCGCGCTGGTGTCGCTATTTCATCAACCAGTTGATGAACAATCAGGCGGACTTTCTCTATCCCGGCCACTGGGTGGCGCGCCCTTTATTGCCAGCAGTTAGCCGATACAAACCCGTTGCCGGTCCGGATGGCTGGTATTTTTCCACCCCGGCCGAGGCGTCCAGCCATCTGCCCAACTGGTACGCGCGCGGCGAGGGCATTCTCGACAATGTGCAACCGCATACCGTGCATTGGCTTGATTGGGATTTGGGACACTTGATCGGTCTGCACACGGTGGACCCTTTTGCAGGTCGCCTCAAATGGTGGCGCAAAAAAGCCAGGGAGGGCAGCTTGCCGCCGATTCTGCTCTGGTATGTGGGCGGACTGTGTTCTTACGTGATCATCGATGGACATTACAGATTGCAGGCCGCGCTCGATGAAGGTGTCAAACCTGATTTCATTGTCCTGAGCTCGACCAAAGCCCAGCAAATCAAACCATGCGAAGCAACGCAACAGCGCGTGTTCGGTTCGTTGATGTTGCAGAACGCGAGAAATCCCAAGTTCAACGTTCACACATTCAATCAGGCGCTGATCAATACGTTTGACGACCGTCCCTGGCATTGGGCGGGGACGCACGCCTGGGCCGGTATTTCCTCAGACCAAGCGTGGTGCGCTGAGGTGACAAGCTTTCTCACGGAACAGGGAAACACCGAGCACTTGCAGGACATTATCGAGCGGTGTGAGTACTGATAGACCCGCACCGGTCAGTGGTTGTGAAGACTATTTCGGCCCGAGAATCTTCACCAGCTTGTCCGGCGATGGCGCGCCTTGCTGCTGTTGCAGTTCACCTTTGTCATCCATATAGAAAATCGCCGGGGTGGCTTGCAGTTCGAGGTCTTCCATCAACTGCATGTTGGCCGCGAGTCTGGTTTGCACGGCGACCGGAATGTCTTTCAAAGCCTTGAGGGCGCTGCTCTTACCGGCGCTCTCATGATCTTGCAGGGCCTTGGCCGGGTCTTTCGCCGCCAGCAGTGCGGCTGACTTGCCCGGGCTGTCTTCGCGGATGATGCCGACCATGATGTGGCGCAGTTGCACTTTGCCGGCCTTGACCCATGGTCGCGCCTGTTCCCAGAACATGTTGCAGTACGGGCAGTTCGGATCGCTGAACAGGTACACCGTGCGCGGTGCATCCTTGTTGCCGTCCTGAATCCAGTTGCTCGCCTCGAACTTGGCCCAGACTTCCTTGGACATCGGTGCGTAGACCAGTTTCTGCAACGGCTCGCTGCTCAGGTCCTTGCCGTCGGCGTCGTATAGATTACCCACCACGACGTGTTTGCCGTCCGGGGTCAGGTACAGCGCCATGCCGCGATTCTGGTATTGCGCGGCGTACCCGCGCAGGCCATCAGGGGCGTCGAACTGGCCGACGATCTTCGCGCCCTTGGCTTCGATTTTTTTGATCGCTGCGGGTAGTTCTTCAGCGGCCTGCACCGGCGGCAAGTGCAGCAGGGCAGTGCCCGTGGTCAGCGTCAGCAGGTGGCGGAGGCGGGGCATGGCAGTTTCCTTGCAGAGTTGGCCGGGGCAACGGCCTGATTCGGGCTTGAAGGTGAAGTGTCGAAGGTTTCCAGGGCGCGGGCCAGGCTGGCGTTCGACAGTTCGCCGAGGTGACTGGTCAGCAAGCGACCGTCCGGGCTATAGAACAGCGTAGTCGGTAACGCCATGGAACCCACGGCCTGACCGAGACGGCCGCCGCGGTCGAACAGCACGTTGTTCAGGCTCAGGCCCTGGGTTTCCAGGAACGTCGCCACGCTTTGCATGCTTTCGGCCTGATTGACGAACAAGAACGTCAGATCAGGGCGCTGTTGCTGGGCGTTTTCCAGCACTGGCATTTCTCGCCGGCACGGCGGGCACCAGGTCGCCCACAGGTTGATCACCAGCGGGCCGCCCTGATAGTCGCTGAGCTTGATCTTTTCCCCGGCGGCGTTGCGCAGGGCAATATCCGGCAGCCGGGTGCCCTGTTCGTAGATATTCAGCGACAGGGTGGCAAGCAGCCAGAACGCCACGCCACTGACCACGCCGAAACCCAGCGGGCGACGCAAAGCGGGCCGGCGCCAGCCGCGATACAACGCCGCCAGCAACAGCACGATCACTCCGGGCCAGGCGAGGAAACCGCCGTCGCGCAGATCGATGATCTGCCACGGGTCATTGCGATAGTGCGACCAGTACAGCGCGACAAACGCAATGCGCGCCGCAAGCATGCCCATCAAGAACAGACTGAACAGCGCTGACTCGGGGTTCTCGCCGCCGCGCTTGGCCACTCGCCAGCCGACAAACGTCGCCAGTGCCAGAGCACTGATCAGCAGCAGGTGATTGAGCGCGATGGCGAAAGTGCCGAGGGTGAACGTCAGCATCAGTTGGCGTCTCGGGTGGTGGACCAGCGTTGCAGGAAGGTCTCGGCATCGACCTCGCCGGTGATGCGCTGGCTGCGGCGTTCTTCGCCGTCAGCGCCGATCCAGATGAACGTCGGCGGCCCCGGCACTTTATAGCGACTGAGCAGCTCGCGGCTGGCAGCGTTGTCGGCGGTCACATCCAGGCGCAGCAGGCGCACATCGCTCAGGGCCTGCATGACCTTGGCTTCACCGAACACCTTCTTCTCCATGACCTTGCACGACACGCACCAGTCGGCGTAGTAATCGAGCAGTACCCACTGGCCTTGAGCCTTGGCCGCATCGAGTTCGCGTTGCAGGGCGGCAGGTTCCTTGATCGTGGTGAAGGAATCGTGACCCGTCGGCGCCGCGCTGGCGACAGGGCCGGCGCTGTAGACCTGCAATGGCTGATACGGATCATCACTGCCGCCCGCCGCACCGATCACCAACAAGCTGCCCCACAAACCGAGCAACAGGGACAGCGCGCCAAACATCTGTGCGACGCGGCCAAAACCTTCGGATTGTTTCCAAGCGCTGTAAGCGGCGATCAACAGCAGAGCGCCGCACAGCCCCAGCCACAACGACGGGTCCAGTACCGGGCGCAGCATCAACAATGCAGTGGCAAGAAAGAGGAAGCCGAATATGCCCTTGAGCAGATTCATCCACGCGCCGGGTTTCGGCAGGAAACGGTTGCCCACAGTGACCAGCAGCAACAGCGGCACACCGATGCCGATGCCCAGTGCAAACAGAATCAGACCGCCGTGCAACGCGTTACCGCTCTGCGCGATGTACAGCAGCGCGCCGGCCAGTGGCGCGGTCATGCACGGCCCGACCAACAGACCGGACAATGCGCCCAGCACGCCGGCGCCGATCAGGCTGCCGCCGCTGCGGCTGCGCGACGCATGTTCAAGGCGATCACGCAGGGCCACCGGCAGTTGCAGTTCGAAGAAGCCGAACATCGGCAATGCCAGCACCACGAAAATGGCGGCAAATGCGCCGAGCAACCAAGGATTCTGCAACCACGCCTGCAGGTTTGCACCGAGCAGCGCAGCAATCACGCCCATCGCCGCATAGACCAGTGCCATGCAGATCACGTAGCTGCTGGCCAAGGCAAACCCGCGCCGTGGTGTGGCGCCACTGCCGACGATCATCCCCGCCAGAATCGGCAGCATCGGCAGCGAACACGGGGTAAACGCCAACAGCAGGCCGAGTCCGAAGAACACCAGCAGACTCCAGCCCAGCGCCCGTTGTTGCAGACTGCTGGCCAAAGCCTGATCCGGGGCTTCAGCGCCCGTTACTGCTGCGGCTTTGCCACCCAGATCGATCACCCTGGTTTGCGGTGGATAACACAGACCGGCATCGGCGCAGCCCTGATAACTGACTTTGATCTGACCGCTGGCCGCCGCCGGGATTTTCACTTCAAGCCCTTGGCGATAGACCGGCTGCTCGCCGAAGAACTCATCGCTGTGGGATTCGCCTTCAGGCAACACCGGCTGCTGATCGGCGGCCAGTCCATCGAATTTCAGGCGTTTCTGATACAGGTAGTAGCCGTCAGTGATCTGCCAGAACAGCTGGGTTTCGCCTGAATCCAGACGCTCGGAAGTCAACACGAACGCTTGGTCGACCGGCAAGAAGTCCGGTTTCGTATCGAAAGGATTGTTTCCAGCCTGGGCCAGGCCCGAGATCAGTAACGCAAACAAAACAAAAAAATGACGCATGGAGAAGCCTTGTCCCTGTGCAAGTGAGGTGCACAATGGGCAGCGGCGATTAACCGATGATTAACCGCCATGCCCTTGTCGCAGTGACGTTGGGCGCCATAATGTCAGCTTAATCGGCCAACTGCCTAATCCGCCTTTTTCCTGTGGGATTCACCATGCACGTACTGGTTTGCGAAGACGACGAGCTGATTGCCAGCGGCATCGTTGCCGGCCTCACCGCCCAGGGCCTGACCGTCGAGCACGTCAACACCGCGTCCAAGGCGCGGGCGATGCTCAAGGTCGCCGAATTCGATGTGATGGTGCTCGATCTCGGCCTGCCGGACGAAGATGGCCTCAAGTTGCTGCAACAGTTGCGGCAGAGCGGCCTGGAAATCCCGGTTCTCATCCTCACTGCCCGTGACTCGGTGACCGATCGTGTCGATGGTCTGCAGGCCGGCGCCGACGACTATCTGCTCAAGCCTTTCGACCTGCGCGAACTGTTCGCTCGCCTGCAAACCCTGCTGCGCCGCGTGGCCGGGCGCAGTGTCAATCTGATTGAGCACGGCGCGCTGACCTACGACCCGAGCAGCCGCGAAACCCGTCTGGCCGGGCAACCGGTGGACCTGTCGCGCCGTGAGCAGTCGCTGTTGCAGGCGCTGCTGCACAATCGCGGCCGGGTGCTGTCCACCGAGCAACTGAAGGACAGCGTCTACGGCTTTAACGACGAACTGGAAAGCAACGCGCTGAACGTGCATATCCATCATCTGCGCAGCAAGCTTGGCAAAGGCATCGTTGAAACCGTGCGCGGTCTGGGCTATCGCCTCGGGCCTGCCGATGGCGCAGAGCAAGGCAAATGATGAGTCTGCGCCTGCGCCTGAGCCTGACGCTTGGCGCGGCGTTCGCGCTGATCTGGGCGTTGGCGGCGGCGTGGATGCTCAGCGATCTGCGCAATCAGATGATGTTTTCCCTCGACCAGCGCCTGGTTGCCTCAGCGCGCATGGTCGCCGGTTTGCTCGAGCAATTGCCGACGCTGCCAAGCAAGGGCGAGGGCACCCACTTCAGTGCTGAACAGTTGAACATTCCCGGCGGCATGGCCTGTCAGGTCAGCTCATTGCGCGGCGAGATACTCGCGCGAAGCCATAACAACCCCGAGCAAGCGCTGGAAGCCGAGAAAATGGGCTTCCACGATCAGATGATCGACGGCGCACCGTGGCGCAGCTTCACCCTGGCCCGCGGCGATGTGCGCATCACTACGGCGGATCGGCAGATCGAGCGCGAAGCCTTGAACATGTCGATTCTGCTCGCTGCTTCGGTGCCGGTCGGTGTGGCCTTGCTGGGTTGCCTGTGCCTGCTGTGGCTGGGCATCGGTCAGGGCCTGGCGCCGCTCAATCGTCTGCGCGAGGCGCTGATGCGGCGCAATGCCGACTCTCTTGAACCATTGCAGTTGCAGGCGTTTCCCAGCGAATTGAAGCCGTTGCTGGAAACTCAGAATCAGTTGTTTCAACGCATCGGCAAGACCATCGAACGTGAACGTCGTCTGACCGGCGACGCCGCGCATGAACTGCGCAGTCCGCTGACGGCGATCAAGACCCACCTGCAAGTGGCGCGCATGACCGACGGCAGCGCCCGCGATCAGTCGCTCGCGCGCGCCGAGGAGGGCGCCGATCGCTTGCATCGCACCCTTGAGCAATTGCTGTTGCTGGCGCGGGTCGAAGGCAGTCTGTCGTTTGATGACGGCTCGCAATGCAGCGCCGAACAAGTGGCCAGACTGGCGATCCAGGACGCCACTGGCGGTGAACGGCTGCGGATCAAACTGCACGTGCCTGACGATCTGTCCGCCGCGCCTCTGCAAATGCCTGCCGTGCTGGCGATTGCTGCATTGCGCAACCTGCTCGACAACGCCCTGCGCCACACGTCAGAAGATTGTGCGGTCGAGGTTAGCCTGGAGAGCATCGGCAATCGTGTGCGTTTTGTCGTGCGCGACCATGGCCCGGGCATTGCGCCGGATGACTTGCAACATCTGACCCAGCGCTTCTGGCGCAACGGGCAGAGCACCGGCTGCGGGCTGGGGCTGGCGATTGTTCAGGCGATCGTTCAGCGCTGTGATTGTGCCCTGCATTTCGACAGCCGCCCGGATGGCCTGCGGGTCGAACTGACCATGCCGTTGCAAGCCCTCTGATCTCACCTCAGATCCCCTGTGGGAGCGAGCCTGCTCGCGAATGCGGTAAGTCATTCAACATCGACGTTGACTGGCCTGACGCTCTCGCGAGCAGGCTCGCTCCCACAAATGATCACGTTCTTCCACATCAAATGTAACTTCTCGGCGTTCGCTATTCGCCAGGGGCGGGGCTAAGGTCAACGCAGCTTTGACTCAAAGGATTGAGGGAACTGCGCCATGGAAGCACCCGTCTGCGTTCGTTCGGCCACTCTGGCCGACACCGGCATCATCAACCGTATTGTCGAGCGCTCGATCCGTATCGGATGTGCACTCGATCACCGCAACCATCCACTTCTGGTCAGCGACTGGCTCAACCGCTCCTCCGCCGATTTCATCAGTAGCCGGCTCGCCGACCCACACTTTTATCTCTGTATCGCTTCGTTCGAAGACAAACCGGTCGGTGTCGGCATGGCCCGGGTCAGTGGCGAAATCCAGCTGTGTTACGTCCAGCCGGAATCCTTTCGCCGGGGCGTCGGCAGGGCGCTGATGCACAATCTCGAGGGCTGGTTGCGCATTCGTGGTGTGCAGCATGTTCACCTCAACAGCACCCGCACCGCCGAGGCGTTCTATCGGCACCTGGGTTACCAACAGGCAGCGCCACCCGGCCTCTCCACCGGCGTGCAGACCGTGCCGCTGCACAAACCTTTGTCCTCACCGGCCTGACAACTCGATCAAGGGTGTAAATCCGCACCGCGCTGAAGCGTTTCCAGAACAGGAAAACCTGCAAGTGCGCCCCGCGACCGGAACGCGCACCTGTCGGTGTGCTGTTCTGGTCACTATCCATAGCGAATTGAGGGGTCGAGAGATGTCAGTCGCCACCAGTCTTATCGAAGCGTCGTCGGCCCGGGTCGCCTCGGCGCCGGCAGAAACGTTATACGAATTCAACGAATCCCCGTTACTGGCGCGCCAGAGTCGTCAGGAGTCCAACGCGCGCAGCTATCCTCGGCGTATTCCGCTGGCGCTCAAGCGTGCCAAGGGCCTGTATGTCGAGGATGTCGAAGGGCGTACCTTCATCGACTGCCTGGCTGGGGCCGGCACGTTGGCGCTGGGGCATAACCATCCGGTGGTAATCGAGGCGATCCAGCAAGTGCTCGCCGATGAGTTGCCGCTGCACACCCTCGACCTGACCACGCCGGTCAAGGATCAATTCGTCCAGGATCTGTTCGGACTGCTGCCGACGGAGCTGGCGGCGCAGGCGAAAATCCAGTTCTGCGGCCCGACCGGCACCGACGCCGTGGAAGCAGCGCTGAAACTGGTGCGCACGGCCACTGGCCGCAGTACTGTGCTGTCATTTTCCGGCGGTTATCACGGCATGAGTCAGGGTGCGTTGAGCCTGATGGGCAGCCTGGGGCCGAAAAAACCACTGGGTGCCTTGCTCAGCAATGGCGTGCAGTTCATGCCGTTCCCCTACGACTACCGTTGCCCGTTCGGCCTCGGCGGCGCGGCGGGCGTCAACGCCAATCTGAGTTATCTGGAAAGCCTGCTCAACGATCCCGAGGCTGGCGTGCAATTGCCGGCGGCGGTGATCGTCGAAGCGGTGCAGGGCGAGGGCGGGGTGATTCCGGCCGATATCGAGTGGTTGCGTGGCTTGCGCCGAATTACCGAAAGGGCCGGGGTGGCGCTGATCGTTGATGAGATCCAGAGCGGGTTCGCCCGCACCGGCAAGATGTTTGCCTTTGAACATGCGGGCATCGTTCCGGATGTGGTGGTGTTGTCCAAAGCCATCGGTGGCAGCCTGCCCTTGGCGGTGGTGGTGTACCGCGACTGGCTCGACACTTGGCAACCGGGCGCCCATGCCGGCACGTTCCGTGGCAATCAGATGGCCATGGCCGCCGGTTCAGCGGTGATGCGTTATCTGGTAGAGCACAAGGTCTGTGAACACGCCGCTGCCATGGGTGATCGGCTCAGCGAACATCTGCACATCCTGCAACGCGACTTCCCGCAACTGGGCGATATCCGTGGTCGAGGCCTGATGCTCGGCGTCGAACTGGTCGACCCGAACGGCGCGCCCGATGCGCTCGGTCATCCGCCAGCATTTGCGCGTCTGGCGCCGTTGGTGCAACGCGAATGTCTCAAGCGCGGGCTGATTCTGGAACTCGGCGGCCGCCATGGCGCGGTGGTGCGCTTCCTGCCGCCGCTGGTGATCACTGCCGCGGAAATCGATCGGGTGGCCGAGATCTTCAGACGCGCATTGGCCGCTGCCGCCGCCACGCTGTAAATTTTTCGGCGCGGCGAACGTTCTTTCTACATACCCCGGCTGCATCCGTTGTGCAGCCGACCTTACAACGATGGAGAACCAGCATGACGTCAGTATTCGACCGCGAGGACATCCTCTTTCAGGTCGTGGTCAACCACGAAGAGCAATACTCGATCTGGCCCGATTACAAAGCCGTGCCGGAAGGCTGGCGCACCGTGGGCAAGAGCGGCCTGAAAAAGGAGTGCCTGGCCTATATCGAAGAAGTCTGGACCGACATGCGCCCGTTGAGCCTGCGCCAGAAGATGGATGCGCAAGTCGCGGCCCAATAAGCGACCGGGCATAAAAAACCCGCTGGACCAGTGAGGGTCAGCGGGTTTTTTCATGTCTGGAGAGTGACGTTGTGGGTGCGGGCCTCTTCGCGAGCAGGCTCGCTCCCACAGGGGATCGCATTTCAACTGTGGGAGCGAGCCTGCTCGCGAAGAACGATTACGCGGACTTACTGAAACTACGCTCCGCTCAACCCCTTGAGCAACAAATCCACATTCCCCTCCAGCTCCGCCAGCGGATCCGCCGCGTCGGTACTCAACACCACCAGACGGCTGCCGGATTCAGCAATCGCCGCTTTCACCGGCTCCGCTGGCTGGCGATGGTGCAGCACCACCGCCACGTCATTGTCCTTGAGCGTCGCTGTCAGCTTCTTCAATTCATCTGGCGTCCACTCGGCATCAGGCCGTGCGTCCTGTCCAGCCAGTTCAAGGTTGAGGCTGCCAATCAGATAGCCGAAGTGATCGCTCAGGCTCATCACACTCAGGTTGTCCGCCTCGGCCAGACGCCCTTCGGTGTCTGCGCTGAGTTTCAGCAGACGCTGTTTCAACGCCGCCAGGTTGGCTTCGATCGCAGGTTTGGCGCTCGGTGCCAGGCGCACGAGGTCCGCGGCCATCACATCGGCCATGCGCCCCATATTGTTGCTCGCCAGCCATGGCTGACTGTTCAGGCCATCAACCAGCAGGCCCGGTTGCACGGCAATGCCGGGCAGCGCGCCGTCGACCGGGCGCGCAGCGTCGACTTCGACGATACGAATATTGCTGCGCCGCGCGATCGGGTACAGCGGGTCATCTGCCCACAATGAGCGCAGACCGATCACCGCGTCCGCGTCGGTGGCCAGTTTGCTCAGCGCCGGAGCGCCACGGCCGGTGAAGTACGCAGTCTGGCGGCTGCCGGGCAGGTTGGCCGGTGCTGCGCGTTCGAGGTTGACGTCGGTACCCTTGAGCAATGCTTCGCCCAATCCATAGGTGATCGGCAACGAGGCCAGGACGCGCAAGGGTTTCGCGCTTTCAGCCGCCAGCAGCGGGGTGCAGACCATGCCACACAGGGCCATGGCCAGAGTCAGGTTACGCAGTGAAAAAGCCATTTATCCAAGATTCCCTTTCAGGCTGGGGACGACGCCGCGCGCGATGGCGGCGAGGGCAAAAGCGATGCCGGCGACCAGAATGATCGCGGCGCCGGACGGGATCGGCAGGTCGAAGACGATCGGCGCGAGAATCCCGCACAGCGTACTGACGGTAGCGATCAGCACCGAACACCAGAAAAAACCTTTGAGCGACTGGCTAAGCAAGCGCGCCGCTGCCGCCGGAATCACCAGCAAGGCACCGACCAGAATCGCGCCAATCACCTTCACGGCGGCGACGGTGATCAGGGTCACCAGAATCACGAACAGGTAATCCAGGGTCTTGACCGCTACGCCACGCACCGCCGCCAGTTGCGGATTGAAACTGGCGAGCATGATGCGGTTGTACAGCGGCAGGGCGAGGGCCATGACCAGCGAACCGACGATCGCCAGCACCGCCAGATCATTGCCGTTGACGGTCAATACCGAACCGAACAACACGTTTTCCAGAATGTGCACGTTGATCTTGCCGGCGAGAATCAGCAGCAGGCTCGCGCCCAGTGCCAGCGACACCGAGAGAAACACACCGATCAGCGTATCCGGCGCCAGCCCGGTGCGGTTGCGCAGGTAATTGAGCAGGATGCCGAACAGCAGGCAGTAGCCGAACAGGCTGCCGTACGGGCCGGTGTAGGGTTCGCCGAGCAGAATGCCGATGGCGACACCGGTCAACGCGGCATGGCCGACTGCTTCGGAAAAGAATGCAAAGCGCTTGACCACCACCAGCGTGCCGAGCCCGCCCAGCACCGGGCCGATCAGCAGGCCGGCGAGCAGGGCGTTGACGACAAAACCGTAGGCCAGCGCTTCCGGCAGATAACCGGAAGACGCCCAACCCTGGACCATCAAACGAAAGGCTTCGTAACTCATCAGACCGCGCTCCGTGGATGGGTGGAAAACAGCGTCAGCAGACGCTCCGGAGTCAGTGCCTGTTGCGGTGTGGCATCGAACAGCACGCGGCGGTTGAGACCGGTGACCCGATCGGCCAGCCGACCCACCGCTTCCAGATCATGCTCGATCCACAGCACGGTGATGCCCGCCGCGCGCCAGTCAGTGAGCAGACGTTCGAACACCTGGATCCCGGCCTCATCGAGGGCCGACATCGGCTCGTCGAGCACCAGCAATTGCGGTGCCGGGATCAAGCCCTGCGCGAGCAGTACCCGCTGCCGCTCACCACCGGACAGCGCGCCCATGCGCCGCTTGCGCTTGTCCTGCATGCCGACCCGTGCCAGCGCCTCGCCGATGGCACCGGCGTAGTGTTTGCTCAAACCGAGAAAGGCCGGACGGCGTTGACACATGGCGGCCATGAAATCGTCGACGGTCATCGGCAAGCCGCGATCGAACTCCAGCGCCTGCGGGACGTAACCAATGGTACCGGGCTCGCCGGGCCAGTGCAGGCTGAGCTGGCCCTGATGCGGCATCTGCCCGAGCAGGGTCTTGATCAGCGAACTTTTACCACCGCCATTGGGGCCGACCAGCGCATGCACGCTGCCGGGCTGCACCTGGAAGCTGACCTTGTCGAGAATCGTCGTGCGGCCCAAGGTCAGGCTGATATCCGCAAACTCCAGCGTCGGCCCGGTTATCCCCTGTGGGAGCGAGCCTGCTCGCGAATGCGGTGTGTCATTCAACGAAGATGTTGCCTGATCCGGCGCCTTCGCGAGCAGGCTCGCTCCCACCGGGTTATTGGTGTTGTCAGGGATCAGGGTTTCTTTCGACGTCATGCCCCTGACTCCTGAATCGCCCGAACCACGGTGTTGAGGTTGCCGGTCATTTCCTTTTCGTACTTGTCGGCGGTGTATTCGCCGTAGGAAATGTGCGACAGCGGGTACAGCTTCACCCCGGATTCGCGCTGGATGGTGTCGACGTAGCTGGACGGGAAATCCATTTCCGAGAAAATCACTTTCACGTCGAGCTCGCGCAGCTGGTCGATGGTCTTTTTCAGCTGACTTGGGCTTGGCTCGATGCCGTGGGCGGGCTCGACCACGGCCGTCACTTCCAGACCGAATTCACGCAACAGATAGTCGTAAGCCGCATGCACCGTGGCCACGCGCAGTTCTGCGTTCGGTGCCTGGGTCAGTTTGGCCAAAGCGTCGGCGCGCATCTGCCGCAGGCGTTTGCCATAGGCACGCGCGTTCTGGGTGTAGGTCTTGGCGTTGTCCGGATCGATCTTGCCCAGCTCGCGGGCGATGTTGTTGACCTGGGCGATGGAGGCGCTTATCGACAGGAACGTGTGCGGATTGACCACTTTGCCAGCGCCGCGCGCAGCGACACCGGTGGCCGCCAGCAACGGCACATTCTCGTTGGCTTCGATGGTTTTGACATTGGGCGTTTCGCTGGCGGCGATCATCCGGTCGGCGAAGTCGTCATGGCCGACGCCATTGAGCACGATCACGTCCAGCCCGCTGATGCGCTTGATGTCTTCAGCTCGAGGCTCGTAGGCGTGCGGATTGAAGCCCGCAGGAATCAGCGGCACCACTTCGGCCTTGTCGCCGACGATGTTGGCGACGTAGCTGTAATACGGATGCAGAGTGATGCCTATGCGCAGGCGTTTGCCTTGCTCGGCGCTGGCCAGTGGGCTCAACAGGCAGGCGCACAGGCCAAGCAGAAACAGGCGTAACAATGGACGGCGAGGAGATGAAATGGACATGGGCAAGCAGTCTTCTCTCGGATAAAGGCGAGGAATCAATGGCGATGTTCGCGGGTAACCCCGGCATCGAATTGCGCGACGATCTGTTTCCAGCCAGCGGCGGACAGCGCCGCGTCGGACAGATCCTCCGCAGGCGCGAGGTCGGCGCTGCGGTTCAGCCAGATGTCCGGCGCCGCGTTGGCGTCAGTGCCGACACGCATCAAAAACGAACCGGCGACATCAGGCGTCGCACTCCGACCGAAATAGGCACGATCGGCGAGCATCTGCCATGCATGACCGCCACGGCTGACTGAACTGGCATCCTGCGCGAACGGCGCGAAACCTTCTTCGGCGAGCATTTGTGGTGTCGGCAGGGCTTTTTGCTCTTCGCGCAACAAGCGGATTTCGTCGAGGGTCACGCGCAGGTCGGCATAGATGCCTTGCTCGGCGGCGCTGAGATCGCGGCGGGCGTCGTACTGGTTGCTGGCGACCGGCTCCGGTTCATGGGAAACCCCGCGCCACGCCACCACCGAGCCGGCGACCGCGAGGATCAGCAGGCACAACAGCAGCACGTTGAGGGTTTCATGACCGGCGCCGGCCGGGCGTACCACTTGCGTCGTCGGGCTACTCATGGGGCTTCGATATCCGCCTGGTCGATTTCCACAACGTGGCCGGGGCCAGCGTCGAACAGCACATAGAACTCGCTGCCGGGCTTCTTGAACGTCAGGGTCGAGTCTTCGCCCAGTTTGCCCGGCACCAGGATGGTTTCGTCGTAGCCGATCACGTCGAGCGTCACCCCCGGCGCGCCGCTGCCATCGGAGAAACCGCCGGTGCATTTGATCTGTTCGGCATCGATGGCTTTGCATTCGCACATCGGATTGTGCGCCAGGGCGCTGGCACTGAACCCGGCGCTCAGCACCAGCAGTGCGGCACCAGCCAGCAGGCGGGGGTGGAAGGGTGAGCGAGTCATGGTTTGGCTCCTTGTTTGTTCAGCCACGCAACCGTGGCGGGGGAGGCTTGGCTCAGGGGAATCGCGGCTTGGTGCATGCTGCCGTCCCAGCCTTCCATGGTGATCCACAGCTCGGCGTCAGGTTTGGTCTTTGCCGGGATCGGCATCTGCGTGCCCATGCGGTAAGGGGTACCGAAGAAGATCGTGCCGGCGGCACGCAGGCTGCGCGGCTTGCCGATGCGCAGGTAAGTGGCCTTGACCTGTTCGACACAGCTGTCGCAGACGGCGGCAGTGAAATCCTTCATGTAGCCGGCCGGGCCGCTCAGGTGCGGCGCCTCTTCGCGTAACTCGGCCAGACGCAGGCTCCACGGGCCAACCTGAACGGTGCCTATTTCACGCTGGCCCAGGCCGCTGTCGCCGCGAAACAGCGAAGCATCGGCAAAGTATTTCGGCATGAAGCCCAGCGGGATCAGCAACAGCAGAACGTTGATATGGAAGCGCCACTTGTGCCAGAAACGCGACAGGCGCGACGGCGGTGTGATCGAGATGGCTTTGTTCACAGGCTGGCCTCCGAAGGTTCACGGCGCAGCGCCGGTTGGGCGGTGACGCGGTTTTTCTTGTCCTCGCGTTTCAGCGCATTGGCGGTGGCCAACGCGGTGCGCTTGGTCCAGATCAGCAGGCCGCTGAGGATCATCATGCTCAGCAACAGACCGAAGAAGAACCAGATCAACTTGATCCAGATTCCACCGAAGTCACCGGTGTGCAGCGGGCGCATGGATTCGGTGACGAATTCCAGCGAGGACCGATCGGACAGCAAGCGTGAGGAAGCCATTTCGCCGTTGTACGGGTTGAGAGTCGCGGTCTGATACATCAGCGGATACCAGCCACGGCCGCTGACGCTCATGTGCGAGTAGGCATTGCCCGGCAGGTTGACGTAACTGGCCTCCAGCCCCGGAATCTTCTGCTGGGCGATTTCTATTGCGCGATCCAGGCTGATGCGCGGCGGCGGGGTGCCGGCTGCCGAGATCGGCACACTTTCGCGGGACATCGCCGGGATGATCGGCTCGCTGGAAATGGAAATCTGGTTATCGAACAGGATCGCTTTGATCAGGAACCAGATGCCGGTGATGGAAATCACCGCGATGAACCAGATCGACCAGATGCCGCACAGGCGATGGAAGTCGCCCCAGAAGATCCGCGCACCATGGCGTACACGCAGGGTCGGGCGCAAAAAACCTTTCCAGAAGCGCTTGTAGACCACCAGCCCGGTAATCAGCGACACCAGCATCGGCACGCCGAGCAATGACACCAGGTACCAGCCCCAGCTGTAGCCGTTGGTGAACGGCACCAGCCACCAGCCGTGCAGGGCGCGGGTGAACGCCTTGAAATCGAAGGCCGGCGCGGTGCCCTGAATGACTCCGGTGTACGGATTGACATAGACCGTCAACGAGCGCCCGTCGGGGTAGCTGACTTCGACGTCGAGGGCAAAGTGCGACTCGTCCGGACGATTGATGCTCTGCACCAGGGTTTGCGGCTCGGCCTGTTTGATCGCGGCGAGGATCTGGTCGTAGCTCAGTCGCGGCGCGTCGTCCGACGGCTGACTGGCGCGCATTTGCGGGTTGGCCAGCCAGACAATCTCCTGGCTGACCACCGCCAGCGTGCCGGTGACACAGACGATCAGCACAAAGAACCAGATCGGCAACGCCAGCCAGCTATGCACCAGGAACCACAGTTTGGAACGGGATTTCTTCGACATGATTGCGCGTCTTGATTGCGGTGGAAGGGGCCGGGCTACGGGCTTCGCAGCACGGAACTCCCCGGGAGACCGTTCGTGGCTTTTGCCTACGCGAACGGCCTGCATTCCTATAAGACGGATGAGCGAAGAAAATCCCGAAAGCGGATATGAAAGTAAATGTTTCGCAATTACATCGGCAGTGTATTTCTGCCGGTTGATCCGAGGTAAAAAACCCTCAACCTTGGTTAAACATCTCCATCGCCCGCTGGCGAATCTGCTCTTCGCTCAGATCCTCTTTGTGCGTGGCGAGAAACCACAGATGGCCGAACGGATCTCTGAGCGTGCCGCTGCGATCACCATAAAACTGGTCTTTGACCTCGGAGACGCTTTGCGCCCCGGCATCCAGCGCTTGTTGAAAGGACTGGTCGACATCGGTGACATACAGGTGCAAGCCGATCGACACCGCCTGCTGCGGATTGCTCAACGGCCCCTGATCACAAGGGGTGCCAAGCATGATCGCGCTGTCGCCGATGCGCAGTTCGGCGTGGCCGATATTGCCGTCGGGCATGGTCAGGCGCATGACTTCGCTGGCATTGAAGGCTTTCTTGTAGAACTCGATGGCCTCGGCAGCCTGTTGGATGCCGAGATACGGGGTAATGCTGTGATACCCCTCGGGAATGGGTTTGACGCTCATGACGTTCTCCCTGTTTTTGTTTTCAACAGATGTGGTTACACCGGACTTACCCGGAGCAATCACTATAGAACCGTCCTTACTGCACAGATTTTCCGCCGACGAGCAGCAATCATCATTCATCGCGAAAGTGCGGGCCTGGGCCTCGGTCACCGAGCATGTCGCCTTTATTGCGTAACGGACACGCTTCCATGGACAGACAGCCGCAGCCGATGCACCCGGTGAGCTGATCGCGCATCAGCGTCAATTGCCTGATTCGTTCGTCGAGCTCGCGCTGCCATTGTTCAGACAGCATTTTCCAGTCCGCCGCCGATGGCGCGCGATCCTGCGGCAGGATCTTCAGCGCTTCGCCGATTTCCGCCAGCGGTATTCCCAGCCGTTGCGCGACTTTGATCAACGCCACCCGGCGCAGGACGGCGCGCGGATAGCGGCGCTGGTTGCCGGCATTGCGTTCACTCTTGATCAAACCTTTGGCTTCATAAAAGTGCAGCGCCGTGACCGCGACGCCACTGCGCGCCGCAACCTCACCCACGGTGAGAGGCTTGTGCACCTGGTCTTTGCTGATCATGCTGAAAATGCTCTTGACCTTGACTTAACTAGAGGTTTTACCCTGCAGCTCTTCGGGTCGCAAGGCTCGCTTCAACATGAGTGGGGGCTTTCCATGAGCAATCGCAGCTTTACCCAATTGATCGAATTCGAAATCGAACCCCGTCAGCAAGCGGCGCTGGTCTCGGCTCTGGCCACGCAGACCGAGGGTCTGGCTCTGCGTTACGACGGATTTCTCAGCGCCAGCGTGCAAGCCAGCGCCGACGGCCGCCGCGTGTTGAGCTTTTTGCAGTGGCAAAGTCGTGAAGCGGGCGATGCGGCATTTCGCGGTTTCGAACGCGGCGAAGAGGATTTCTGGCAGTTGATCCGTACGCATCGGGCGAAAACCGTGACCTTCAACTCGTTCCAGGTGCACAGCAGCATTGCCCGCAGCCACGACGACGCGCTGCACTGCCGTCTGCCGGTCAGCCAGTATTAGTGCCAACTTGATAGCCACTATTGAGAGCGTTGATTTCTGCGCGAGCGTGCCCGGGCGTAGCCTTTCTCCATCGACCCCACATTGCTCGCCAGGACGCTCCCATGAACCGTTTACTGACTGTTTCGCTGATGCTCGCTGTTTCCGTACTCGCCGGTTGTGCTGGCCATGTTTCGCCAGAGCTGCGTCCTTACACCGCTGAAGAATCCCGCGAGCTGGCGCTGGAGGCCCTGAACCGCAGCGGCTTGTCGTTCGACGAATACCACGCCAAAAAAGCCCAATTGCTCGGCCAGCCGCAGAAGACTTTCGGCTTCGATCAGCAGGGTGAGATGAGCGCCGAACGTGCCATACAGCTGCACGGCCGTCCAAGCTGACAGCAAACTGTACTGCTTGAAGTTTTCCCTAACTGTCCGTGGGTTTGCCGGGCCGTGTGGGATAGGGTCAACAGCTGAATGACCCTGGATGGACTGCCTCGATGAACCTCTCGCTTGATCTGCTGTTGGCCTTTGCCCTGTTTGCGCTTGTCACCTCGATCACACCGGGGCCGAACAACACCATGTTGCTGGCGTCCGGAGTGAATTTCGGTTTCAACCGCACCATTCCACACATGCTCGGCATCAGCTGCGGCTTCTTCCTGTTGGTGGTAGCGGTAGGCTTCGGCCTTGGCGCGGTGTTTCAGGCCTACCCGATTCTGTATACGGTGCTGCGTTATGTCGGCGCGGCGTATTTGTTGTATCTGGCGTGGAAAATCGCCCACTCCGGCCCGGTCGGCGACAGTGCCCACGGCGAGGCGAAACCGATCAGCTATCTGGGCGCCGCAGCGTTCCAGTGGGTCAATCCCAAAGCGTGGATCATGGCAATCGGTGCCATCAGCACGTACACGCCGATGCAGGGTTATTTCTATAACGTCGTGATCATCGCGGCGGTGTTCGCCATCATCAATCTGCCCAGTGTCGGCCTGTGGGCGGCGTGCGGCACGCTGTTGCGCAATGTGCTGAAAGATCCGCGCTGGTTGCGCGTGTTCAATTGGGGCATGGCAGCGCTGTTGGTGATCTCGCTGTATCCGTTACTTCTGGAAAGCTTTCACTGACGCATTGCTTCAATCGCCGGCCCGATGCCTGTTAAGCTCGGTTTCAGGAGCGTTCCTACGCACTTTTAAATGAAGCCCTACTTCTTTAACGGCATCCGATCAGGTATTGATGACGCTCTCGAACCCATGCACAGCCCACGAGGCTGTGCATTGTCGTTTGCAGACACGAGCCTCCTGATCCCGGAACACGCTCTGCGAGTCCTTTATGAACACACGTCCGTTGTATTTCGATTACGCCGCCACCACTCCGGTGGACGAGCGGGTCATCCAGGTGATGATCGAATGTCTGGGTTTTCACGGTAACTTCGGTAACCCGGCGTCCAGCTCCCACGCTTTCGGCCAGCAGGCCCGGCAGACGGTCGAGCAGGCGCGTCGGCAAGTAGCCGATCTGGTCGGCGCGCAGCCTGAGCAGATTGTCTGGACCTCCGGTGCCACCGAGTCCAACAACCTCGCCCTCAAAGGCGTCTCCCAGTGCCCGTGGCATTTCCGGCGGGCACATCATTACCAGTCAGATCGAACACAAGGCCATTCTCGACACCGCGCGGCAATTGCAGGACTCAGGCATTGCCGTGACCTATCTGGTGCCGGACGCCCAAGGCTTGATCACGCCGCAAGCGGTCAGCGAAGCGATGCGTGATGACACCTTTCTGGTCTCGCTGATGCTGGTCAACAACGAGTTGGGCACGGTCAACGATGTCGAGGCGATTGGCGAGGTGGTGCGCAGTCGGCAGGCGTTGTTTCATGTGGATGCGGCGCAAGGCGCGGGCAAAGTCGCGATCAATCTGAGCCGCTGGCCGGTGGATCTGATGTCGTTTTCCGCACACAAACTCTACGGCCCCAAAGGCATCGGCGCTTTGTATGTCGGCCCGCAGGCGCAGCAACGCTTGCAGGCGCAGATTCACGGTGGTGGTCATGAAGGTGGCCTGCGCTCCGGGACCCTGGCGACTCATCAGATTGCCGGTATGGGCGCCGCATTCGCGCTGGCCGCCGACGCATTCGATGAAGAGAAAAAATCCATCATCGCTTTGCGCGAACGCTTGCTCGAACAGCTTTTGAAGTTGCCAGGCGTGCGCCTCAATGGCAGTGCCTCGCAACGTATTCCGCACACCCTGAGCCTGACCTTCAGCGAGGGCGAGTTCAACAGCGCCGCATTGAGCCATTCGATCGCGTTTTCCGCGACGTCGGCGTGTAATTCCGCAAGCAATGCGCCGTCCCACGTGCTGCTCGCGCTCGGGCACGATGCGCGGCTGGCGGGGCGCACCATTCGCTTGAGCCTCGGGCGGTTTACCAAAGTCGAGGATGTCGACAAGGCCGTTGACCTGATCACAACCGCCTGCGCCAGTGCTCCGGCATTCTGGGCGACAGGGCTCTAAACAGCAGACGCTTTCCATGGCCGCGAAGGCTACGAACAATAACGATGACGCGATTAGCAGGAGACATGATGAGTTCCCACACCTTGACCGAAGGATCGGTGCCTCAGCGCCTGGCGCATACCCGTGAACTGATGCGCCGCGAAGGCATCCATGCGCTGCTGGTGCCGTCCGCCGACCCGCATCTTTCGGAATACCTGCCGGGTTACTGGCAGGGCCGGCAATGGCTGTCGGGTTTCCACGGTTCGGTCGGTACGCTGATCGTCACCGCTGATTTCGCCGGTGTGTGGGCCGACAGTCGTTACTGGGAACAGGCGACGAAAGAGCTCAACGGCAGCGGCATCGAACTGGTCAAACTGCAACCGGGGCAGCCGAGCCCGCTGGACTGGCTGGCCGAACAAACCCCTGAGGGCGGCGTGGTTGCGGTCGACGGCGCGGTAATGGCAGTGGCTTCGGCGCGCACACTGAGCAGCAAGCTCGAGGCACGCGGCGCTCGCCTGCGCACCGATATCGACCTGTTGCAGGAAGTCTGGCGTGATCGCCCGAGCCTGCCGAACGCGCCGATCTATCAGCATCTGCCGCCGCAAGCGACTATCAGCCGCGGCGAGAAGCTGGCGAAATTGCGCGAAACCTTGCAAGAACGTGGTGCCGACTGGCACTTCATCGCCACCCTGGATGACATCGCTTGGCTGTTCAACCTGCGCGGCGGAGATGTCTCCTTCAATCCTGTGTTTGTTTCGTTCGCTTTGATCAATCAGCAACAGGCCACGCTGTTTGTGGCGCTGAGCAAGGTCGATGCCGATCTGCGTGCCGTGCTCGAACAGGATGGCGTAACGCTACGTGATTACAGCGAAGTGGCCGATGCATTGCGGTCTGTGCCGAGTGGCGCGAGCCTGCTGGTCGATCCGGCGCGAGTGACCACGGGGTTGCTGGATAACCTCGAAAGTGGCGTGAAACTGGTCGAGGGCCTCAACCCGACTACGTTGGCCAAATCGCAGAAAAGCGAAGCCGACGCTCAGCACATCCGCAAAGCGATGGAGCAGGATGGCGCGGCGTTGTGCGAATTCTTTGCCTGGCTGGAATCGGCGTGGGGGCGCGAGCGCATCACCGAACTGACCATCGACGAGAAACTTACCGCTGCCCGTGAACGTCGTCCCGATTACGTTTCGCTGAGCTTCAACACGATTGCCGCGTTCAACGCCAATGGCGCGATGCCGCACTATCACGCTACCGAAGAAGAGCATGCGGTGATCGAGGGCGATGGTCTGTTGCTCATCGATTCCGGTGGCCAATACCTCGGCGGTACCACTGACATCACGCGGATGGTCCCGATGGGCACGCCGACGCAAGAACAGAAGCAGGATTGCACCCGCGTGTTGAAAGGCGTGATTGCGCTGTCGCGGGCACGATTCCCGAAAGGCATTCTGTCGCCGCTGCTAGACGCCATCGCTCGTGCGCCGATCTGGGCTGACAACGTCGACTACGGCCACGGCACCGGTCACGGCGTGGGCTATTTCCTCAACGTTCACGAAGGTCCGCAGGTAATTGCTTATCAGGCGGCACCGGCACCGCAAACGGCAATGCAGCCGGGGATGATCACCTCGATCGAACCCGGCACTTATCGCCCGGGCCGCTGGGGTGTGCGCATCGAAAACCTGGCGATGAACCGTGAGGCCGGCAGCAGCGAATTCGGCGACTTCCTCAAGTTCGAAACCCTGACGCTGTGCCCGATCGATACCCGCTGCCTGATTGCTGACCTGCTGACCCACGAAGAAAAGCAGTGGCTGAACGACTACCACCGCGAAGTGCGTGAGCGACTGAGTCCATTGCTGGATGGCGCGGCGTTGAGCTGGTTGAACGAGCGCACTGTGGCCATTTGATCGATTTACCCAAGGCGCCGCTCGCGGTGCCTTGGGGCTCGGCTTCAATCCTGGCGCAATGCCTCTTCCACGAAGTCGAGTCGATCCTGACCGAAGAACAACTGATCGCCGATAAACATGCTGGGGGCACCGAAAACGCCGCGCCTGATGGCGGCTTCGGTGTTTTCCTTGAGTGCGGCTTTTACTGATTCATCGTTGGTCAGCGCGATTATCTCTTGGGGGTCGAAGCCGTTTTCAGTCAGCACGGCGGCAATGGTTTGCGGATCGTTGAGGTTACGACCTTCTACCCAAAGCGCCCTGAACAGGCAATCGACGAACTCCGCGAAACGCTGCGGCTGGTGCATCTGCATGCCAGTGACGGCACGCATCAATATCAGTGTGTTGATTGGAAAGTGCGGATTGAATCTGAGCTGTACGCCGTAGCGTTTGGCGAAGCGATCGAGGTCCTGAAACATGTAGCGGCCCTTGGCCGGAATCACTGCCGGAGAAGCGTTGCCGGTGGCTTTGAACACACCTCCCAACAGCATCGGGATGTAGATCAGTTCACTTTGGGTATCGGCGCAGATTTGCGGTAGCTGGGTGTGCGCCAGGTAGGTGGTGGGGCTGCCGAGGTCGAAATAGAATTCCACAGTTTTCGTCATGATCAAATTGCTCTCTTATTGTTGTAATGAGGGGGGAGGGCTTACCAGCGTTCGTTCCATGGGCGCAGGTCCAGCTCAAAGGTCCAGGCATCCCGTGGCTGACTGTGCAGAAACCAATAGTTTTCGGCGATGTGCTCTGGATCGAGAATGCCGTCCTGATCCTTGGTCGCGTATTTCTCGGGAAAGCTGTTGCGGATGAAGTCGGTATCGATCGCACCATCAACCACGACGTGGGCGACATGAATGTTCATCGGCCCCAACTCTCTCGCCATGCTTTGCGCGAGTGCGCGGATGCCATGTTTGGCTCCAGCGAAAGCGGCAAATCCAGAAGCACCGCGCAGCCCGGCCGTGGCACCAGTGAACAGAATCGTACCGCGCTGCCGAGTGACCATGCGCTTGGCCACTTCACGGGCATTGAGAAAACCGGAGAAGCAGGCCATCTCCCAGATCTTGAAATATTTGCGCGCGGTTTCTTCGAGAATGCTGCAGGGCACGTTGGCGCCGATGTTGAAAACAAAGGCTTCGATCGGGCCGACGCGGGTTTCGATGTCTTCGATCAAGGCGATGACGTCTTCTTCCTTGCGCGCATCGCAGGCAAAACCATGGGCCTCACCGCCCTCAGCGATGATTGCGTCAACCAGAGGCTGCAATTTGTCGGCGCTGCGCCGGGTCACGCAGGCTATAAACCCCTCACTGGCAAAGCGCTTGGCAATCGACCCGCCGGTGGCATCACCGGCACCGACAACCAACACGACCTTCTTGTTATTCATGGGTGAATCCCTTTGGGTTAACGATCGTTTAGTTAACGAACGTTATGCTAGGATTTGGGCAGCGTCAAGGCGATCTACTTCAGGAGATGACATGCGTTATTCGGCCGGACACAAATCGGAAACCCGCGAACGATTGCTGCAAAGCAGCGCGCTGTCGGCAAAGAAATCGGGGTTTTCCACGGTGGGCGTGGATGGCCTGATGAAAGCCATCGGTTTGAGTGGCGCCGCGTTCTACAGCCACTTTGCATCCAAGGATGCGTTGTTCGCTGCCATCGTCGAGCGAGAGTTGAGTGAAAGTCTTGAGCGCCTTGGTGGCCAGGGTGGTGCAGATAGGCAGCGGCTGGAGCGTTGTCTGAAGCAGTACCTGAGCATGGCCCACGTCGAGCAACCAGAGTCCGGTTGCGCGCTGCCGACATTGGGCGCAGAGGTTGCCCGTGCCGATATGCAGGTGCGTGAGCAGGCTGAACAGTGGATCTGCCGTCTTCAGCAGGGCTGGGCTGAGATCCTGGAAAGCGAGAGTCTGGCCTGGTCGGTGCTGTCGCAATGTGTGGGTGCGTTGGTGGTCGCGCGAATGCTGGCAACACCGGACGTGCAGCGTACGGTGTTGCGCTCGAGTCATGAGCAAATCACTCGTCAGCTCGCTTTGCCACGAGCCGAGTAGTTATTTGCAGATGACGATCATGCTGCGGCTGGTATAACCGGCGGGGTTCAGGCCGAACGGATAATCGCCAGGTTCCTCGACGGCATCCCCGGATTTGGCGATCACCTTGTAACCCTTGGGGGCGCAGGAGTTGGCTGCGCTGGTGTAGCACTTGTCCCATGAGGATGAAAGACCGGAACAGTTGATGTGCAGTCCCTTCTTGCCGCGTTTGACCTGGGTTTCCGAAGTCGCCGCGCAACTCGCGATCGCCAGCAGGGCGATCATTAGCAAAATTCGTTTCATTACCATCCTTAATAGCGGCCGCGAGTCTGGTGCTCGGGTCTGCCTGTATTCGCTCGCGTTTGCAGCGTGGTGCCGTCCTTTGCGAAAAAATCCATGCCTGGCGATGGGTTACGCAGCTAAACATGGCCTAAATGAGCGCCAATTACCAGAGCCACTTTCGCTACGCTTCAGTCAGCCGCGACAGCAGGCTTTGCTCCGCTACCCATGGTCATGGTTGCGCCCACTGAAGCCAGAATAATGCACAGGATGGCCAGCCATTGTGACAATGAAAGGTATTCTTGGAGAAAAAGCAGACCTGATAGTGCTCCAAAGGCCGGTTCGATACTCATGAGCGTGCCGAAGGTGCGCGCGGGCATACGCGTCAGCGCGACCATCTCCAGGGTATAGGGCAGGGCGGTGGACAGAATGGCGACGCCGATAGCGATCGGAATCAGTGATGGTGTAAGCAGCGCAGCGCCGGCATGAACGATTCCGATCGGTGCCACGAACAGCGCTGCGATCATTACGCCGAGGGCTGCCGTCGTCACCCCGTTATCGGCGCCGGCCTTTTGCCCGAACAAAATGTACAGCGCCCAGCAGACCCCGGCGCCCAGCGCATAGCCCGCTCCGACGAGGTCAATGCCAGCAGTGGTTGCCCCAGTAGGTATTAATAGGAGCAAACCGACTGCAGCGAGCGCGATCCAGACAAAATCGATGGCGCGGCGGGAGGCATATATAGCTACCGCCAATGGGCCGGTGAATTCCAGCGCAACGGCGATGCCCAGCGGCACTGTGCGCAGCGACATATAAAAGAGGAAGTTCATTCCTCCCAGTGCCATTCCGTAGACGATCACGGTACGAAGAGACTTGGCGGTCAGCTTTGCACGCCATGGGCGCAGTATCAGCAGCATGATCAAGCTGGCAAAGATCAGGCGCAGCGTGGTTGTTCCTTGTGCGCCGATAATGGGGAACATGCTTTTGGCCAGAGAAGCGCCCGACTGGATGGACGCCATGGCTATCATGAGCAGGCAAACCGGAAACAATGTGGAAGCAAGGGAGCGAGGTTGATCATTCATTGCGCGGCAGCATCCAAGGCAAAAACACAGTATTGTTGTGGTAGTGGGCAATATACTGCGCATTGGATGGGGTCGCGTCTATATATAGAAAGCGTTTTTGCTGATTTGAAAGAAAAGCGAAATTAACGGTTGACGGCAGATTCCAGAGGTCTATAATTCGCCCCACTTCCGGCGCAGTCGAAACGGAAAACTCCTTGAGATTCAGAGAGTTACGCAGTTTTCGACAGCGGCTTGCTTCAGGTCATCGAAGCCTGGAAGGAGTTGAAAGGGCAGTGATGTGTAGCTCTTTTAACGGTTCGATCTTCTCGGTCGAAAGCGGAGAAAAAGAGGTGTTGACAGCAGCGATTAACGCTGTAGAATTCGCCTCCCGCTAACGAGAGATCGGAAGCGCAAGTGGTTGAAGTTGTTGAAGAATTCTTCGAAAACTTCTGAAAATAATCTCTTGACAGCAAATGAGGCTGCTGTAGAATGCGCGCCTCGGTTGAGACGAAAGATCTTAACCAACCGCTCTTTAACAACTGAATCAAGCAATTCGTGTGGGTGCTTGTGCAGTCAGACTGATAGTCAACAAGATTATCAGCATCACAAGTTACTCCGCGAGAAATCAAAGATGTAACCAACGATTGCTGAGCCAAGTTTAGGGTTTCTTAAAAACCCAAAGATGTTTGAACTGAAGAGTTTGATCATGGCTCAGATTGAACGCTGGCGGCAGGCCTAACACATGCAAGTCGAGCGGATGAGAGGAGCTTGCTCCTGGATTCAGCGGCGGACGGGTGAGTAATGCCTAGGAATCTGCCTGATAGTGGGGGACAACGTTTCGAAAGGAACGCTAATACCGCATACGTCCTACGGGAGAAAGCAGGGGACCTTCGGGCCTTGCGCTATCAGATGAGCCTAGGTCGGATTAGCTAGTTGGTGAGGTAATGGCTCACCAAGGCGACGATCCGTAACTGGTCTGAGAGGATGATCAGTCACACTGGAACTGAGACACGGTCCAGACTCCTACGGGAGGCAGCAGTGGGGAATATTGGACAATGGGCGAAAGCCTGATCCAGCCATGCCGCGTGTGTGAAGAAGGTCTTCGGATTGTAAAGCACTTTAAGTTGGGAGGAAGGGTTGTAGATTAATACTCTGCAATTTTGACGTTACCGACAGAATAAGCACCGGCTAACTCTGTGCCAGCAGCCGCGGTAATACAGAGGGTGCAAGCGTTAATCGGAATTACTGGGCGTAAAGCGCGCGTAGGTGGTTTGTTAAGTTGGATGTGAAATCCCCGGGCTCAACCTGGGAACTGCATCCAAAACTGGCAAGCTAGAGTATGGTAGAGGGTGGTGGAATTTCCTGTGTAGCGGTGAAATGCGTAGATATAGGAAGGAACACCAGTGGCGAAGGCGACCACCTGGACTGATACTGACACTGAGGTGCGAAAGCGTGGGGAGCAAACAGGATTAGATACCCTGGTAGTCCACGCCGTAAACGATGTCAACTAGCCGTTGGGAGCCTTGAGCTCTTAGTGGCGCAGCTAACGCATTAAGTTGACCGCCTGGGGAGTACGGCCGCAAGGTTAAAACTCAAATGAATTGACGGGGGCCCGCACAAGCGGTGGAGCATGTGGTTTAATTCGAAGCAACGCGAAGAACCTTACCAGGCCTTGACATCCAATGAACTTTCCAGAGATGGATTGGTGCCTTCGGGAACATTGAGACAGGTGCTGCATGGCTGTCGTCAGCTCGTGTCGTGAGATGTTGGGTTAAGTCCCGTAACGAGCGCAACCCTTGTCCTTAGTTACCAGCACGTAATGGTGGGCACTCTAAGGAGACTGCCGGTGACAAACCGGAGGAAGGTGGGGATGACGTCAAGTCATCATGGCCCTTACGGCCTGGGCTACACACGTGCTACAATGGTCGGTACAAAGGGTTGCCAAGCCGCGAGGTGGAGCTAATCCCATAAAACCGATCGTAGTCCGGATCGCAGTCTGCAACTCGACTGCGTGAAGTCGGAATCGCTAGTAATCGCGAATCAGAATGTCGCGGTGAATACGTTCCCGGGCCTTGTACACACCGCCCGTCACACCATGGGAGTGGGTTGCACCAGAAGTAGCTAGTCTAACCTTCGGGAGGACGGTTACCACGGTGTGATTCATGACTGGGGTGAAGTCGTAACAAGGTAGCCGTAGGGGAACCTGCGGCTGGATCACCTCCTTAATCGACGACATCAGCTGCTGCATGAGCTCCCACACGAATTGCTTGATTCATTGAAGAAGACGATAGAAGCAGCCCGAAATTGGGTCTGTAGCTCAGTTGGTTAGAGCGCACCCCTGATAAGGGTGAGGTCGGCAGTTCGAATCTGCCCAGACCCACCAATTTTGTGTGGGAAACGCCTGTAGAAATACGGGGCCATAGCTCAGCTGGGAGAGCGCCTGCCTTGCACGCAGGAGGTCAGCGGTTCGATCCCGCTTGGCTCCACCACTACTGCTTCTGAAGTTTGAAAGCTTAGAAATGAGCATTCCACCGGTTTGGTGATGAATGTTGATTTCTAGTCTTTGACTAGATCGTTCTTTAAAAATTTGGGTATGTGATAGAAAGATAGACTGAACGTTACTTTCACTGGTAACGGATCAGGCTAAGGTAAAATTTGTGAGTTCTCTTAGTTGAGAAATTCGAATTTTCGGCGAATGTCGTCTTCACAGTATAACCAGATTGCTTGGGGTTATATGGTCAAGTGAAGAAGCGCATACGGTGGATGCCTTGGCAGTCAGAGGCGATGAAAGACGTGGTAGCCTGCGAAAAGCTTCGGGGAGTCGGCAAACAGACTTTGATCCGGAGATGTCTGAATGGGGGAACCCAGCCATCATAAGATGGTTATCTTGTACTGAATACATAGGTGCAAGAGGCGAACCAGGGGAACTGAAACATCTAAGTACCCTGAGGAAAAGAAATCAACCGAGATTCCCTTAGTAGTGGCGAGCGAACGGGGACTAGCCCTTAAGTGGCTTTGAGATTAGCGGAACGCTCTGGAAAGTGCGGCCATAGTGGGTGATAGCCCTGTACGCGAAAATCTCTTAGTCATGAAATCGAGTAGGACGGAGCACGAGAAACTTTGTCTGAATATGGGGGGACCATCCTCCAAGGCTAAATACTACTGACTGACCGATAGTGAACTAGTACCGTGAGGGAAAGGCGAAAAGAACCCCGGAGAGGGGAGTGAAATAGATCCTGAAACCGTATGCGTACAAGCAGTGGGAGCAGACTTTGTTCTGTGACTGCGTACCTTTTGTATAATGGGTCAGCGACTTATTTTCAGTGGCGAGCTTAACCGAATAGGGGAGGCGTAGCGAAAGCGAGTCTTAATAGGGCGTCTAGTCGCTGGGAATAGACCCGAAACCGGGCGATCTATCCATGGGCAGGTTGAAGGTTAGGTAACACTGACTGGAGGACCGAACCGACTACCGTTGAAAAGTTAGCGGATGACCTGTGGATCGGAGTGAAAGGCTAATCAAGCTCGGAGATAGCTGGTTCTCCTCGAAAGCTATTTAGGTAGCGCCTCATGTATCACTGTAGGGGGTAGAGCACTGTTTCGGCTAGGGGGTCATCCCGACTTACCAAACCGATGCAAACTCCGAATACCTACAAGTGCCGAGCATGGGAGACACACGGCGGGTGCTAACGTCCGTCGTGAAAAGGGAAACAACCCAGACCGTCAGCTAAGGTCCCAAAGTTATGGTTAAGTGGGAAACGATGTGGGAAGGCTTAGACAGCTAGGAGGTTGGCTTAGAAGCAGCCACCCTTTAAAGAAAGCGTAATAGCTCACTAGTCGAGTCGGCCTGCGCGGAAGATGTAACGGGGCTCAAACCATACACCGAAGCTACGGGTATCACCTTCGGGTGATGCGGTAGAGGAGCGTTCTGTAAGCCTGTGAAGGTGAGTTGAGAAGCTTGCTGGAGGTATCAGAAGTGCGAATGCTGACATGAGTAACGACAATGGGTGTGAAAAACACCCACGCCGAAAGACCAAGGTTTCCTGCGCAACGTTAATCGACGCAGGGTTAGTCGGTCCCTAAGGCGAGGCTGAAAAGCGTAGTCGATGGAAAACAGGTTAATATTCCTGTACTTCTGGTTATTGCGATGGAGGGACGGAGAAGGCTAGGCCAGCTTGGCGTTGGTTGTCCAAGTTTAAGGTGGTAGGCTGAGATCTTAGGTAAATCCGGGATCTTAAGGCCGAGAGCTGATGACGAGTGTTCTTTTAGAACACGAAGTGGTTGATGCCATGCTTCCAAGAAAAGCTTCTAAGCTTCAGATAACCAGGAACCGTACCCCAAACCGACACAGGTGGTTGGGTAGAGAATACCAAGGCGCTTGAGAGAACTCGGGTGAAGGAACTAGGCAAAATGGCACCGTAACTTCGGGAGAAGGTGCGCCGGTGAGGGTGAAGGACTTGCTCCGTAAGCTCATGCCGGTCGAAGATACCAGGCCGCTGCGACTGTTTATTAAAAACACAGCACTCTGCAAACACGAAAGTGGACGTATAGGGTGTGACGCCTGCCCGGTGCCGGAAGGTTAATTGATGGGGTTAGCTAACGCGAAGCTCTTGATCGAAGCCCCGGTAAACGGCGGCCGTAACTATAACGGTCCTAAGGTAGCGAAATTCCTTGTCGGGTAAGTTCCGACCTGCACGAATGGCGTAACGATGGCGGCGCTGTCTCCACCCGAGACTCAGTGAAATTGAAATCGCTGTGAAGATGCAGTGTATCCGCGGCTAGACGGAAAGACCCCGTGAACCTTTACTATAGCTTTGCACTGGACTTTGAATTTGCTTGTGTAGGATAGGTGGGAGGCTTTGAAGCGTGGACGCCAGTTCGCGTGGAGCCATCCTTGAAATACCACCCTGGCAACTTTGAGGTTCTAACTCAGGTCCGTTATCCGGATCGAGGACAGTGTATGGTGGGTAGTTTGACTGGGGCGGTCTCCTCCTAAAGAGTAACGGAGGAGTACGAAGGTGCGCTCAGACCGGTCGGAAATCGGTCGTAGAGTATAAAGGCAAAAGCGCGCTTGACTGCGAGACAGACACGTCGAGCAGGTACGAAAGTAGGTCTTAGTGATCCGGTGGTTCTGTATGGAAGGGCCATCGCTCAACGGATAAAAGGTACTCCGGGGATAACAGGCTGATACCGCCCAAGAGTTCATATCGACGGCGGTGTTTGGCACCTCGATGTCGGCTCATCACATCCTGGGGCTGAAGCCGGTCCCAAGGGTATGGCTGTTCGCCATTTAAAGTGGTACGCGAGCTGGGTTTAGAACGTCGTGAGACAGTTCGGTCCCTATCTGCCGTGGACGTTTGAGATTTGAGAGGGGCTGCTCCTAGTACGAGAGGACCGGAGTGGACGAACCTCTGGTGTTCCGGTTGTCACGCCAGTGGCATTGCCGGGTAGCTATGTTCGGGAAAGATAACCGCTGAAAGCATCTAAGCGGGAAACTTGCCTCAAGATGAGATCTCACTGGAACCTTGAGTTCCCTGAAGGGCCGTCGAAGACTACGACGTTGATAGGTTGGGTGTGTAAGCGCTGTGAGGCGTTGAGCTAACCAATACTAATTGCCCGTGAGGCTTGACCATATAACACCCAAGCAATTTGCTGACCTGAAAAGGCACCAGATTGCGGTGTGTGAAGACGAAACGAACCGAAAGTTCGAAGTTCACAAACACCTAGCTGTCACATACCCAATTTGCTGAAGCGAGGCCATCTGGTCCCGAGTCAGTACCCGAATTTCTTGACGACCATAGAGCGTTGGAACCACCTGATCCCATCCCGAACTCAGCAGTGAAACGATGCATCGCCGATGGTAGTGTGGGGTTTCCCCATGTGAGAGTAGGTCATCGTCAAGATTAAATTCCGAAACCCCAATTGCGAAAGCAGTTGGGGTTTTGTTTTGCCTGCGAGAAAGTTTTTAGCCTGCCACCGGGGAAATTCATCCTGAAGTGGATGGCGAGTTTTGGTATGGTGCAGCTCGTTTTTTAACGGACTGATGCCCTGCCCATGGATCGGCACTCATTTACGTCAAAGAGTTGCTGTAGAAATGCCTGAACCAATCCCGATCAAGGACCATGAAAAAGAGACGAGGCTGGTCAACAAACGCTTGATTGCCTGTGCTCTGTTCGTGTTCGCCATCAGCTGCGCTTTGGTGGTGCGCCTGTACATTCTCCAGGTCGTGGAATTCGATTACCACTCGACCATCTCCGAAAACAACCGTGTCCATGTCCTGCCGATACCGCCGACGCGGGGATTGATCTACGACCGCAACGGCGTATTGCTCGCCGACAACCGTCCCAGCTACAACCTGACCATCACTCGTGAGCGTGCAACCGACGTCAATCAGGAGCTGGACGAAGTCATCAACTTGCTGCACTTGCCTGCTGAAGACCGCACGGTATTCGACAAGGCGATGAAGCAATCCCGGCATCCATTTACACCGGTCACACTGTTTTATGAGCTGACGGAAGAGCAGATCGCCGTCCTGGCGGTGAACGAATTTCGCTTGCCGGGCATTGATGTCGAACCGCAGTTTGTCCGGCACTATCCTCTCGGCGCACATTTCGCTCATTCAATCGGTTATGTCGGTCGGATCAATGAAAAGGAAGCTAAAACCCTCGACTCCGTGGAATACCGAGGTACGCAGTCCATTGGTAAAACCGGTATCGAGCGTTTTTATGAGGCGCAGTTGCACGGCCATGTCGGTTACGAAGAAGTCGAGACCAATGCTCAAGGCCGCGTGCTGCGGGTGCTCAAGCACACGGATCCGGTTCCAGGTAAAAACATCGTCCTTAGTCTTGACGTCAAACTGCAGGAAGCCGCCGAAGCTGCTTTGGGAGACCGTCGTGGTTCAGTGGTAGCTCTCGACCCGTCCACCGGAGAAGTGCTGGCGATGGTCAGCAATCCGAGCTTCGATCCGAATCTGTTCGTCACCGGGATCAGTTCGAAGGAATATTCAGCGCTGCGGGATTCCATCGATCGGCCATTGTTCAACCGCGTATTGCGTGGCCTGTACGCCCCAGGCTCGACGATCAAACCGGAAGTCGCCATCGCAGGGCTGGACGCAGGCGTCGTAACTCCGCAGACCCGCGTATTCGATCCCGGCTATTACCAACTACCGGACTTCGATCACAAGTATCGCAACTGGAACCACAGCGGTGATGGTTGGGTGGACATGGACGCGGCGATCATGCGTTCCAACGACACCTACTTCTACGACTTGGCGCACAAGCTTGGCATCGATCGTCTGCACGACTACATGGCGATGTTCGGCCTTGGTGAAAAAGTCTCGCTGGACATGTTTGAAGAGTCCCCCGGTCTGATGCCGTCGCAGGCGTGGAAACGCGCTACACGGCGACAGGCCTGGTATCCCGGCGAGACGGTTATTCTCGGCATCGGCCAGGGATACATGCAGGTCACACCGCTGCAATTGGCCCAGGCCACTGCCCTGATCGCCAATAAGGGGATATGGAATAGGCCGCACTTGGCCAAGTCGGTCGACGGTGTAGCGCCGGTCGACGAACATCCAATGCCCAATATCCTGCTCAAGGACCCGCGCGATTGGGAGCAGGTCAATCACGGTATGCAGATGGTCATGCACGATGCTCGAGGTATTGCCCGTGCGGCCGCTGCGGGTGCGCAATACCGCATCGCCGGCAAGAGTGGCACGGCGCAAGTGGTAGCGATCAAGCAAGGGGAGCGCTACAACCGCGAGAAAACCCTGGAGCGCCACCGTGATAACGCCCTGTTTGTAGGATTCGCACCGGCCGAGCATCCGAAGATCGCCATCTCGGTAATGATCGAGAACGGCGAGGCGGGTGGTCGTGTTGCCGGTCCAGTAGTGCGGCAGATCATGGACGCCTGGTTACTCGATCAGGATGGTCACCTTAAACCTCAATACGCTGCGCCGAGCAAAGCGCCGGGCGATCCTCACGTCTGAGGCGTAACGGTTCACAGCACAGGCTCCGTAAGCGGAGCCTGTGATTACGCACCCGGTACCGGGCAGCTCATATCACCTTCCTCACATTTCAAATACTGCTTGAGGGTTTCTACTCTGGCCTTGGTTACGGCTGTAAGACAACTACTGTAAACCAATGGATAAACACTCCCGCCTGCCACCCCAGAAGCCGAAAACTTGCACTCGGCATCCCGAAAGCTGACCCACGCCCGCTGCGCATTGACCAGCAGCTTCTTTCCGTCCGGGTTGTCCTTCAGGCGTCCGGTGATCTGCTGATAGAGCGTATTCAGTTCCTTGTCTGCCGCTTTGAAGGCTTGCCCCGCGCATTGATTCATCGTCGCCTGATCGCTGGCGTTGGCACAATCAACGGCGGCATGGGCGAAAGGGGCAAACAAAAAGGGCGCAGAGGCCAGAAGCAGACGCACTGACATAAGGTTCTCGCTGTATCGAGTGGAAAGAGTGTATCGAGTGTTATGTACGTAGCCGGGAGGCCTCAAGCAAGCGATCCGCAGTGGCGGTGATTTCTTCGCCTTCATGCAGCCGCTCCAGCCAGTGCTCGGGGATCGCCCGAGCGCTGTAGTAAGCACCTGCCAACTGACCCACGATAGCAGCCGTTGTATCCGCATCATCACCGAGATTGGCTGCTTTCAACACCGCTTCGGCGAATGTCTGCGTATGGTGAAAGCACCACAAAGCGGCTTCCAGCGATTGGACGCTATAACCACTGCCTTTTATTTCAGTTTCCGCTTTGTGAAGGTACTCACCCTGAGCAATCGCAACCACCTTGGGCTGGGAAAGCTTGAGCAGTGGCGCCCGGCGAAGCTGTGTTTTCTCCGCACCCTCAAGCGCTCGTGCAATCAGATCAGCCAGCAATTGGCAGCACTCGATTGCCTCCGGCGCCGCATGGGTTGTGCGCGAACTGTCGGCAGCAAAGGCCTGTATTTGGCGATTATCGGGGAAATAGAACAGCACGATGGGCGCCAACCGCATCAGCGACCCGTTGCCAGCTGTCAACGGGTCAGTCGAGCCGGCAAAAGGCTCTCCGCTTCGCTGATACTGTTGCAGCGCCTGGCTCACGGTCATGCCGATGTCGAAACATTCACCGGTGGAGCTCAGATATCCCCATTTCCACCAATTGAGATAGCGGCCCATCTGATCAGCCGCGTCGAAACCGTTTTTGCGCAGCAGGCTCTCGGCCAGGCAGAGTGCCATTGAGGTGTCATCGGTCCATTGCCCTGGCTTGAGCTGGAACGGGCCACCGCCGACCATGTCGCTCAGCGGCTGGAATGATCCTCGCGGCTGGAACTCAACTGTTGTGCCGACCGCATCGCCGCAAGCCAGGCCGAGGAGGGCGCCGCGATACCGATCGGCAAGAGAGGGCTGCATGATTCGTCCTTGTTTCTGCGGATTCGCTGGAAAGATAACAGGTCAGGCGGCGCCGATCACAGAGCGCAAACTACCGCAGGATGTGTCCGCTCGAATCGATGCCTGCAGCGCCTGGATACAACTTCGCATTGGACATGTGGTCATACAAGCCTAGTGTTCAGAACAGGAGGTGACGTATGAAACCAGTACCTAACAGTTTCGAACGCAAGATCACGCTCAAGGCGTCGCGTTCCCATGTCTGGCGCGCATTGGTCGATGCAGAGGCGTTCGGCCAGTGGTTTGGCGTGGCACTTGAGGGCCGGCGCTTCATTGCCGGTGAGTGGACGCAGGGCCAGGTCACGTACCCCGGTTATGAACACGTATTGTGGAATGTGCTGATCGAGCGGGTCGAGCCGCAGCAGTTGTTTTCTTTCCGCTGGCACCCGTATGCGGTCAACCCGAAGATCGACTACTCGCAAGAGCCGACCACGCTGGTCAAGTTCGAATTGCAGGACTTCGAGGACGGCACTCTACTCAAGGTCTCGGAGTCCGGCTTCGCGCACATCCCTGATATCCGTCAGAAAGAGGCGTATTACATGGACAGTCGCGGCTGGGAGGAGCAGTTGAGCAGGCTTGAACAGTTTCTCGCCGAAAGCGCCGGGGCTCGTGAAAGCGGCGGTGCCTGACGGACCTAGGGGTTTTCGGAAGTGTTTGTATGGCGAATGTCTTACACGCGTTGGTAGCTTTTACGACTATTGCTGATTGGATCCACTGGGTAATCTACACACATCAACTGAGACACAGGGAGTGTTTCAGGATCATGGACGATCGACCATCGCAAGGATCGCTGCCGACAGGGAGTCGATAATGGTCTTGGGAAAAACCCGCTTCGGCGGGTTTTTTTTCGCCTGAATGTAGGAGCCGCCGAAGGCTGCGATCTTTTGATCCTGCTTTTAAAAGCCAGGTCAAAAAGATCACAGCCTGGGCGAATGTCATCCCGTCACGAAGCAATCAACTGCCGCAACACATAATGCAGGATCCCCCCGGATTTGAAGTACTCGACCTCATTCAGCGTATCAATGCGGCACAAGACTTCGATTCTCTCCTGACGCCCATCCTCCCGAGTGATAACCAGCGGCAGGTTCATCCGCGGCCTCAGCTCGACGCCGGTCAATCCCAGAATCTCGAACATCTCTTTGCCGGTCAGATTCAGACTCTTGCGATTCTGATCAAGCTTGAACTGCAACGGCAGCACACCCATGCCGACCAGATTCGAGCGGTGAATACGTTCGAAGCTCTCCGCAATCACCGCTTTGACGCCCAGCAGATTGGTGCCTTTCGCCGCCCAGTCACGGCTCGACCCGGTGCCGTACTCCTGACCGGCAATCACCACCAACGGCGTACCCGACGCCTGATATTTCATCGCTGCGTCATAGATCGCCATTTTTTCCCCGGTGGGAATGTAAAGTGTGTTGCCACCTTCCTCGCCACCCAGCATCTCGTTGCGAATACGGATGTTGGCAAACGTACCGCGCATCATCACTTCATGATTGCCGCGACGGGAACCGTAGGAGTTGAAGTCGCGCGGCTCCACGCCTTTTTCCTGCAGGTATCGCCCGGCCGGGCTGTCGATCTTGATGTTGCCGGCGGGGGAGATGTGGTCGGTGGTCACTGAATCGCCGAGCAAGGCCAAGACCCGCGCGCCTTTGACGTCTTTGACTTCCGGCAGAGGGCCGGAAATGTCGTCGAAGAAAGGTGGATGCTGAATGTAGGTCGAATTGTCCTGCCACACGTAAGTCGCCGCTTGCGGCACCTCGATGGCCTGCCATTGCTCATCACCGGCAAACACTTCGGCGTATTCCTTGTGGAACATCGCCGTGTTGACCTGATTCACCGCTTCGGCGATTTCCCGGCTGCTCGGCCAGATATCGCGCAGGTATACCGGATTGCCCTGCTGATCCTCACCCAGCGGTTCGCTGCTGATGTCGGTGCGCACGCTGCCAGCCAGTGCGTAGGCGACGACCAGCGGAGGCGAGGCCAGCCAGTTGGTTTTCACCAGCGGGTGTACGCGACCTTCGAAGTTGCGGTTGCCGGACAAGACCGACGCGACGGTCAGATCGGCTTTCTGAATGGCTTTCTCGATCGGCTCCGGCAGTGGCCCGGAGTTGCCAATGCAGGTGGTGCAACCGTAGCCAACTAACGAAAACCCGAGCTGATCAAGGTATTGAGTCAGCCCGGCAGCCTTGTAATAGTCGGTGACGACTTTCGAACCGGGGGCCAGTGAGCTTTTGACCCAAGGCTTGCGCGTCAGACCTTTCTCGACAGCTTTTTTCGCCAGCAGTCCAGCAGCCATCATCACGCTCGGGTTGGAGGTGTTGGTGCAGGAGGTAATCGCGGCGATGACCACTGCACCGTTTTTCAGGCGATAGGTCTTGCCCTCGTATTCGTAGTCCGCTTCGCCCACCAGATCGGCGTTGCCCACTGCTACGCCGCCGCCACCCTCGCTTTCCAGGCGTCCTTCTTCCTTGCTGGTGGGTTTGAATTGCAGGTCGATGAAATCACTGAAGGCCTGCGCGACGTTCGGCAGCGAGACGCGATCCTGCGGACGTTTCGGTCCGGCCAGGCTGGCCTCGACGCTGCCCATGTCCAAAGCCAGGCTGTCGGTGAACACCGGCTCCTGACCCGGCAGACGCCACAGGCCTTGAGCCTTGGTGTAGGCCTCGACCAGTTTCACCACTTCCGGCGGCCGGCCAGACAGGCGCAGGTATTCCAGCGTGACATCGTCGACCGGGAAGAAGCCGCACGTCGCACCGTATTCCGGGGCCATGTTGGCGATGGTTGCGCGGTCGGCCAGTGGCAGATCGGCGAGACCATCGCCATAGAACTCGACGAATTTGCCGACTACGCCTTTCTTGCGCAGCATCTGCGTTACGGTCAGCACCAGATCGGTGGCGGTGATGCCTTCCTTGAGTTTGCCGGTGAGTTTGAAGCCGATCACTTCCGGAATCAGCATCGATACCGGTTGCCCAAGCATCGCCGCTTCCGCTTCGATCCCGCCCACGCCCCAGCCGAGTACGCCGAGGCCGTTGATCATGGTGGTGTGGGAGTCGGTGCCGACCAGCGTGTCGGGGAACGCGTAGGTGCGGCCATCCTCGTCTTTGGTCCAAACGGTGCGGCCGAGATATTCGAGGTTGACCTGGTGGCAGATGCCGGTACCCGGCGGGACCACGCTGAAGTTATCGAACGCACTCTGGCCCCAGCGCAGAAAGGCATAGCGCTCGCCGTTGCGTTGCATTTCGATGTCGACGTTCTGTTCAAACGCACTGGCGCTACCAAACTTGTCGACCATCACCGAGTGGTCGATCACCAGGTCCACCGGCGACAACGGATTGATCCGCTGCGGATCGCCACCAGCCTTGGCCATTGCCGCGCGCATTGCGGCGAGATCGACGACGGCGGGGACACCAGTAAAATCCTGCATCAATACACGGGCAGGGCGGTACTGGATTTCGCGATCGGAGCGGCGCTCCTTGAGCCAGGCGGCGATGGCTTTGAGGTCAGCGCCGGTGACAGTTTTTTCGTCCTCCCAGCGCAGCAGATTTTCCAGCAGTACCTTCAACGACATCGGCAGCTTGTCGAGGTCGCCCAGGCTTTTGGCGGCTTCCGGCAGGCTGAAATAATGGTAGGTCGTGGCATCGATTTGTAGGGTTTTCAGTGACTTCAGACTATCGAGGGACGGCATTACGATCACTCCTTTGAGTCCGCACGGCTACGGACTGAGGGGACGGGCAGAGCATTAAACCTAGCCCTGTTTTGAGTAGCTGGCTAATAACTGGACTCTATCGGCGCAACCATGGTTCCGACTTCAGCTATCATGCGCCGGTTTTCGTGACAGGCATTGCGGCAACGCAAGGCTTGAGCATCGCGCAACGGTCGAATGATCGACCGTTGCCCAGGAGTAAGAATGAACACCCTATTCATGCATTGCCGGCCCGGCTTCGAAGGCGAAGTCTGTTCGGAGATTTCCGATCTCGCCGCCCGTCTCAATGTCGCCGGTTACGCCAAAGCCAAAACCGCCACGGCCTGCGCCGAGTTTGTCTGCACTGAAGCGGACGGCGCTGAACGCCTGATGCGCGGTCAGCGTTTCGCCGAATTGATCTTCCCGCGGCAGTGGGCGCGCGGCTTTTTCATCGATCTGCCGGAAAACGACCGGATCAGTGTGATTCTCGCGCACATGGCCGATTTTCCGGTGTTTGGCAGTCTGTGGCTGGAAGTGGTCGATACCAATGACGGCAAGGAACTGTCGAATTTCTGCAAAAAGTTCGAAGGACCGCTGCGCAAGGCGCTGACCGCCGCTGGCAAACTGATAGACGACGCCAGCAAGCCGCGTTTGTTGCTGACCTTCAAAAGCGGACGCGAGGTGTTTCTTGGCATGGCCGATGCCGGCAACTCGGCGATGTGGCCGATGGGCATTCCGCGCCTGAAGTTTCCTCGCGAGGCGCCCAGCCGTTCGACCTTGAAGCTGGAGGAGGCGTGGCACCACTTCATTCCACGTGATCAGTGGGAAGATCGCCTGCACAGCGACATGACCGGCGTTGACCTTGGCGCCGCGCCGGGCGGCTGGACCTGGCAACTGGTCAACCGGGGCATGCTGGTGACGGCGATCGACAACGGCCCGATGGCTGAAAGCCTGATGGAAACCGGACTGGTCCAGCATCTGATGGCGGACGGTTTTACCTTCAAGCCGAAGCAGCCGGTGGACTGGATGGTTTGCGACATCGTCGAGAAACCGGCGCGCAACGCGGCGATGCTGGAAGAGTGGATCGGCGAGGGGCATTGCCGCGAGGCGGTGGTCAACCTGAAGCTGCCGATGAAACAGCGTTATGCCGAGGTGAAACGTCTGCTCGAGCGCATTGCCGATGGATTCAAGGCACGTGGGATCAAGGTTGATATAGGCTGCAAGCAGTTGTATCACGACCGCGAGGAAGTGACTTGCCATCTGCGCCGGCACGACACCAGAAAACCCAAATCGCGCTGACACAACACTGAACCTGTGGGAGCGAGCCTGCTCGCGAAAGCGGTGGGGCAGCCAACGATGTGTTGACTGACGGATTGCCTTCGCGAGCAGGCTCGCTCCCACATGGGTTGGACGATGTCCCAAGCAATGCGCGACAATGCCGGCCAGTTTCTGGAGTGAACCATGAGTGAAATGATCGATACCCCGGTCGACGGCACCCTCGACGCCACCGGCCTCAATTGCCCGGAACCGGTGATGATGCTGCACCAGCACATCCGCGATCTGGTGCCCGGCGGCTTGCTAAAGGTGATCGCCACCGATCCCTCGACCAAGCGCGATATCCCCAAGTTCTGCGTGTTTCTTGACCATGAGCTGGTCAGCCAGCACGAAGAGGCCGGCACCTATCTGTACTGGATTCGCAAGAAGTCCTGACTCAGGGCAAAAAAAGACCTGCAAATGCAGGTCTTTTTTTATGGGTGATCAACCCGCCGAACGACTGATTCGAATCCGCTTGCGCGCACTGCGTGTCAGACGAATCGACAGCATCAACGCTGCGCAGCTCAAGCCGACAATCAAACCCTGCCACAAACCGCTCGGACCGCGTGGCTCGCCGAGCCAGTCGGTCAGGCCCAACGCGTAACCGACCGGCAGGCCGATGCCCCAGTAGGCGAAGAGAGTCAGGATCATCGTCACCCGGGTGTCCTGATAGCCACGCAGTGCGCCTGCTGCGGTCACCTGGATCGCATCGGAAAACTGGAACAGCGCTGAATAGACAATCAGCATCGCCGCAATGTGAATCACCGTTGGATCAGCGGTATAGATCGCCGCAATCGGCTCGCGCAGCGCCAGCATCAGGCTCGCCGACAGGCAGGCGTAGGCCAGCGCCGTGCCCATGCCGACTCCGGCGGCAAAGCGCGCTTCACGCGGTTCTTCGCGCCCAAGCGCCTGACCGACACGCACGGTGACCGCCATGCCCAGCGAATAGGGAATCATGAATACCAGCGAGCTGACGTTCAGCGCGATCTGATGCCCGGCCACCACCGTCGCGCCGAGGCTGCCGATCAGCAGGGCGATTACGGCAAAAATACTCGACTCGGCAAACACCGCGATGCCGATCGGCAAACCAATCGACAGCAGACGTTTGATCACCGCCCACTGCGGCCAGTCGAAGCGGCTGAACAATTCGCTTGAGCGATAGGCCGGTGCCCAGCGTTCGTACCCGGCCAGGCCCAGCGCCATTACCCACATCACGATCGCCGTGGCCCAGCCGCAGCCGACGCCGCCCATGGCCGGCACGCCGAAGTGGCCGTAGATGAAGATGTAGTTCAGCGGGATGTTCAGCGCCAGACCGCAGAGGCCCAGCACCATGGCCGGGCGGGTGCGGCCGATGCCATCGCTGGTGCAGCGCAGCACGTGATAGAAGGCCACCGCCGGCAAGCCGCTGGCGATGCCGTGCAGATATTGCATGCACGGGCCGATCAGCTCGGGATCGACCTTCATCAGGTGCAGCACCGGCTCGGCGGCGACCAGCATCGAGGTGGCGATCAGTCCGACTACCAATGCCAGCCATAACGCCTGACGCACGATCGGGCCGATCTCGCTGTGCTTGCCGGCGCCGAAACGCTGGGCGACTTTTGGTGTGGTGGCCAGCAGGGTGCCGGTCATCAACAGAAATACCGGAACCCAGATCGAGTTGCCCAGCGCCACTGCCGCCAGGTCCTTGGGGCCGACGCGCCCGGCCATCACCGCATCGACGAAGCCCATGGCCGTGGTCGCCAGTTGCGCGATGATGATCGGCAGGGCCAGGGCGAGCAGGTTTTTCAACTCCAGGCGAATCCGCGCAGGGCGGCTCAGCGAGACGGCGACAGGTTGGTCAGTTACAGGGTTCACAGGCAAAGCGTCCAGAAAGTATTGATGCGCAGAGCGGCGCATTCTACGCCGCTGACGCCTCGGTCAGGAAATATCCTCTGTTGCGTATTTGTAAGCGCAAACCCTGCTGGCTGATCGACGCGTCAGCACCTAAACTGCCGATCCGCCCAAGGAGCCCGCCATGCTGATTGTTGCCGACGAAAATATCCCGCTGCTCGATGCTTTTTTTGCCGGTTTCGGCGACATCCGCAGAGTGCCGGGCCGCTCCATTGACCGCGCGACGGTTGAGCAGGCCGATGTGTTGCTGGTGCGCTCGGTGACTAACGTCAATCGCGCGCTGCTCGAAGGCAGCAAGGTGCGCTTTGTCGGCACCTGCACCATCGGCACCGATCATCTGGATCTCGATTACTTCAACGAGGCCGGGATCTGCTGGTCGAGCGCGCCGGGTTGCAATGCCCGTGGTGTAGTCGACTACGTACTGGGCAGTCTGATGACACTGGCCGAAATCGAAGGCGCGGATCTAACTCAGCGTACTTACGGCGTCGTCGGCGCCGGTGAAGTGGGGGGGCGCTTGATCAAGGTTCTCAAGGGCTTGGGCTGGAACGTCAAGGTTTGCGATCCGCCGCGTCAGGCTGCCGAGGGCGGCGAATATGTCAGCCTTGAGCAGATCATCGAGCAGTGCGACGTAATCAGTCTGCATACGCCATTGACCCGCAGCGGCGACTCTGCAACCTGGCATCTGTTCGATCAACAGCGTTTGCAGCAACTCAAGCAGGGTGCATGGCTGATCAACGCGGCGCGCGGCCCTGTGGTGGATAACGTTGCGCTGCGTGAGGTGCTGCTGGAGCGCGAGGACCTGCAAGCGGTGCTCGACGTCTGGGAAAAAGAGCCGGAAGTCGACCCTGCGTTGGCCGAACTCTGCGTATTGGCCACGCCACATATTGCCGGTTACAGCCTCGATGGCAAGCAACGCGGGACCGCGCAGATTTATCAGGCCTACTGCGCTTTCAGCGGCCAACCTGCAGCTATCCAGCTCAGCGATCTGCTGTCAGCAACCTGGTTGTCGGAAGTTTCCCTGCACGGTGACAGCGATCCGGCGTGGGCGCTGGCGATGTTGTGCCGGGGCGTGTATGACCCGCGCCGCGATGATGCGGATTTCCGCCGCAGCCTGGTGGGAAATGTCGCTGAGCAGCGCTCGGCATTTGACGCGTTGCGCAAGCAATATCCGGTGCGACGCGAGATCGAAGGGCTGAAGGTGCGAATTGAAGGAGATGCGCCTGTGCTGCGGCAGATTGTTGAGGCGCTGGGGGCGGTGGCTGTCTGAATCAGCGCTGGCCTTTTCGCGAGCAGGCTCGCTCCCACAGGGGATCTACAGTGCAGCAAAGTTAAAGGTGGGAGCGAGCTTGCTCGCGAAAGCCACACCACCAATCCCGAATTGCAGATATAAAAAACCCGGCCAATCAGGGCCGGGTCAGGAAGACGGTGGCTACATCACTTTTGTTCGGCAGGCTTGACCAATCGCTTCTCCAGTTCGCGGCACGCGTCCTGGATCATGTCTTCAGTGATCGGTACTTCGCGCCCCTGCTCATCGATAATCGAGCAACCCAGAGACTGGTCGGGTTTGGTGCGGATCACTTCAATCTTGTCTTCGCTGCTGTGTTGCAAGGACATGGCCTGTCTCCTCATCAGGTTGTGTGCCTAAGTTAAAACCGCCACGTGACCAGGCTGTGACAACTCCCTGCGGTCTGTCGGCGGGCGGCATCTCTACTCAAACAGAAATGACCGCTCGTCTCAACCGCAACCTTAGACCAATCGTTTCTAGCATCCGGACATCCCGGGCATATTTAACCTGACTCATTGTGATTTACAGAGTTCCACCCCATCTGAGTCTGTAGGCTGGCCCGATCCATCTGCGCAGACGTGAACTCCATGATCTCCATGTTTTCTTCCCGACACCGGCGTGCCCTGCGCCTGACCAGTCATTTTCTCCTGCCGTACCGCTGGCATGCCTTCGGCGCACTGCTCGCGCTGATCGTCACCGCCGGCATCACCTTGTCGATGGGGCAGGGCATCAAGTTGTTGGTAGACCAGGGTTTCATGACCCGTTCGCCGCATCTGCTCAATCAGTCGATCGGGATTTTCATGTTGCTGGTGCTCGGGCTGGCGCTGGGCACCTTTGCCCGTTTCTATCTGGTGTCGTGGATAGGCGAGCGCGTGGTCGCCGACATTCGCCGCCAAGTGTTCAATCACCTGGTGTATCTGCATCCAGGCTTTTATGAGGACAACCGCAGCTCGGAAATCCAGTCGCGTCTGACCGCTGATACCACGCTGCTGCAATCGGTGATCGGCTCGTCGCTTTCGCTGTTCCTGCGCAATCTGCTGATGGTCATCGGTGGTGTGGTGTTGCTGTTCATCACCAATCCGAAGTTGACCAGCATTGTCGTGATTGCACTGCCGCTGGTGATCGCGCCGATCCTGATTTTCGGCCGCCGCGTGCGCAATCTGTCGCGCCAGAGCCAAGACCGTATCGCCGACATTGGCAGCTATGTGTCGGAAACCCTTGGTCAGATCAAAACCGTACAAGCCTACAACCACCAGGTTCAGGACGAGCAGCGTTTCGCTTCGACCGTCGAGCAGGCGTTCGAAACTGCGCGTAAACGGATCTTCCAGCGAGCGTGGTTGATCACTTTGGTGATCGTGCTGGTGCTTGGCGCGGTGGCGGTGATGTTGTGGGTCGGCGGCATGGATGTGATGGCGGGACGGATTTCGGCTGGGGAACTGGCGGCGTTCGTTTTCTACAGCCTGATTGTCGGCAGTGCGTTCGGCACGCTGAGCGAAGTGATCGGCGAACTGCAACGCGCTGCGGGTGCCGCTGAACGCATCGCAGAATTGCTGCGTTCGGAAAACATCATCCAGCCACCGTTGACCGGACTGGTCACTCTGCCAGCGCGAGTCAAAGGTGAACTTGAACTGCGCGACGTGCGTTTTTCCTACCCGTCGCGTCCGCAAAGCTACGCCGTCGATGGCTTGAATCTGACGGTGAGGGCAGGCGAAACCCTGGCATTGGTGGGGCCGTCCGGCGCGGGCAAGTCCACGGTTTACGACTTGTTGCTGCGCTTCTACGATCCACGCGAGGGGCAGATTTTCCTCGATGGCGTGCCGCTGACCAGCCTTGACCCGCTGGATCTGCGCCGCTGTTTCGCCCTGGTCTCGCAAACCCCCGCGTTGTTTTTCGGCAGCGTGGAGGACAACATTCGCTACGGCTGCCCGACGGCCACGCTTGAACAGGTCAAGGAAGCTGCGCGAATTGCCCACGCCCACGACTTCATCGAACAAATGCCGGACGGCTATCAAACTCATCTCGGCGATGGCGGCCTCGGGTTGTCCGGCGGTCAGCGCCAACGTCTGGCCATTGCCCGCGCCTTGCTAGTGGACGCGCCGATCCTGCTCCTTGACGAAGCCACCAGCGCCCTCGACGCACAGAGCGAACATCTGATCCAGCAGGCCCTGCCAACGCTGATGGAAAACCGCACCACGCTGGTGATCGCTCACAGGCTGGCCACGGTGAAGAACGCTGACCGGATTGCGGTGATGGATCAAGGCAAGCTAGTAGCGGTGGGGACACATCAGGAGTTGATCGCCAGCAATCCGCTGTACGCACGGCTGGCGGCGTTGCAGTTCAATGATGGTCGATCTGTCACAGCAGACTGAGCAATCGATCAAGTAACCGACCAAAAAAATGCCCGCATCTCACGATACGGGCATTTTTCATGATCCGGCGTCAGCCTGGTGATTACTGATCGTCAAAATACCGCTCATGCCAATCCACCAGCGGTTGCGGCGAGTTGAGCTTTTGCCCGTAGATCACCGAGTAGGACAACACGTTCTGCACGTATTGACGGGTTTCGTCGAACGGGATGCTTTCCACCCAGACGTCGAAACTCAGGTGATCAGCGCCGCGCAGCCACTGACGCACGCGGCCTGGCCCGGCGTTATAAGCGGCGGAGGCGAGCACGCGGTTGCCGTTGAACTGGCTGTGCACCTGGCTGAGGTAAGCGGCGCCGAGCTGAATGTTCTTGTCTGGATCGAGCACTTGCTGGGGCGAGGCCAATGGAATGCTGAACTTGCGCGCGGTTTCCTTGGCGGTGCCGGGCATCAATTGCATCAGACCGCTGGCGCCGACGCCGGAGCGCGCGTCGTCCATGAAGGCGCTTTCCTGCCGGGTTATGGCGAACACCCAGCTCGAATGCAGGCCGCGAACCTTGGCTTCACGCACGAGGGTATCGCGGTGCGCCATCGGGAAGCGGATGTCCAGGTCGTCCCAGTACTGCGCCTGACTGATGGTGCGAATCGCCGGGAAGTACCATTTCAGGTCGTAGGCCAGTTTGGCCTGGGCGACCATTTCATCGCGGTTGAAATGACGGCTGACGTGATACCACTCGCGACGCCCGTCGACGATCTGCCCGCGTGCATGAAACTCCAGCGCGCGCCGCACGCCGGGGGTGTTACGAACCTTGTTGATCAACGCCTGGCTGAGCACCAGCGGCTTGTTGTTCAGCGAGTAAGGCGACTGTGAACGGTCTGCGGCGAGGAAGCCGTAGAAGTCTCGTTCCCGCGCCAGATTCTTGTACAGGGTCAGCGCTTGCGGGTTTTGTGGCTCGGCCAGCTCCAGACTGCGCGCCTGCCAATAGCGCCAACGGTTGGTGGTGGCCAGGTCTTGCGGCAGACGTTTGGTCAATTCGTAGGCATCGTTCCAGCGTGCCAGACGCAGCAGCAGGCGCAGGCGCCATTCCGAGACGGTGTTGTCGCGCAGCTCCGGATCGTATTTGGTCATCACGTCCAGCGCGCGGCTGTCGAAGCGGCGCGCGAGGGTCAGGCCGATCTCGCGAGCGATCGCGACCTTCTCATCGCGAGAGAAATGCATGCTGCTGGCGTAACCGTCGAGCAAAGCCATGGCCTTGTCCGGATCCTGCCGAGCGAGGCGGCGCAAGCCGAGGCTGACGACGTCTGACATCGGCTCGTCGGCCGGGCTGAAGCGCGACGGCTGATTGAGCAATTCGGGTTTCTGCGCCACGTCGACCAGCAAACGACCGCGCGGGGCGAGGGTGGTCAGGCCGTTGATCAGACTGTTGGCCAGCGGATAGTTGCGTGCCTGCGCAGCAAGTTTGGTGCGCTCCCAGCGTTTCTGCTCGGTAAGCTGGCCGTCGGCAGCCCAGATGCCGAACAGCGCGTCACAGGCGGCGGGTTGCGATTTGCCGGTCAGCCAGAGTTTTTCTGCGTTGGCATAGCCTTCAGCCTTCTTGTCGTGGCTGATTTGGTACTGCGCGTTGAGGCAGTCGAGCTCGGTGAAATTCAGCTTCGGATCGTAATACTTGACGAAGGTCGCCCAGTCGCCACGGTCGGCGAGCCAGCGCAACCAGCGCAGCTTCATCCAGTTGGCCTGCGGCAGGTCACCGTGTTCGGCGAGGAATTTCTCGATTTCTGCGTTGCTCGCGGTCTTCAGACGCGCGGTCAGTTCGTCGTAGGCCAGATACGGTTCCAGCGGATAATCGGCCAGCGCCTGGCTGTAACGGAAATACGGGCCGGTATCACCCTTGGCCAAGGCGCGCTTGGCTTCATCGTAATACTGGCGTTGGGTGGACAAGTCCACCGCCTGGACGGATTGAGCGGCAGCGGCGGTAAGAAACAAGCAGGACAAAACACTGAAAAGGCGACTGCGCATGAGACATCCGGGCAGAGAAATCATGACAAGTGCCGATCGGAATCCGCACTGAATTGACTGTAGCTTAGCCTTTTGCCAGCAAGCGGCGAAAGCTTTGCGAGCCTCGCTGCACAAGTTCGCAACAAATGTTGTGCAGAGTGCTTCGACAGACAAATTGCCGGCCTGCTGAAGCCTCAAGTCAGGTAGAATGCGCGCCCGGTTTTTGGAGAAGCTCATGACCCTGCTCAAATTCAGCGATGTGTCCCTTGCGTTCGGCGCTATGCCGTTGTTGGACAAGGTGTCCTGGCAGATCGCCCGTGGTGAGCGGGTGTGCATCATCGGCCGCAATGGCACTGGCAAGTCCAGCATGATGAAACTGGTCAAGGGCGACCAGAAGCCCGATGACGGCTCGGTGTGGCGTGCCCCCGGTCTGAAAATCGGCGAATTGCCGCAAGAATTGCCAGTGGCCGACGACCGGACGGTATTCGACGTGGTGGCTGAAGGCCTCGATGGTGTTGGCGCCTTGCTCGCCGAATATCATCACCTGAGCCAGAACATCGTCACCGACGCTGATCTGGACAAGCTGATGCATGTTCAGCACGACCTCGAAGCCCGTGATGGCTGGCGCCTGCAGACGCTGGTCGACAGCACCCTGAGCCGTCTGCAACTGCCGGCCGACAAGACCCTCGCCGAACTCTCCGGCGGCTGGCGTCGTCGCGTGCTGCTGGCGCAGGCGCTGGTGTCCGAACCGGACCTGCTGCTGCTCGACGAACCGACCAACCACCTGGACATCGGTGCGATTGCCTGGCTCGAAGAGGCGCTGAAAGATTTCCAGGGCGCCGTGCTGTTCATCACGCACGACCGTTCCTTCCTGCAAAACCTCGCCACGCGAATCCTCGAACTGGATCGCGGTGGGCTGATCGACTGGAACGGCGACTACGCCAGTTTCCTCGTGCACAAAGAAGCTGCGCTGGCCGCTGAAGAAACCGCCAACGCGCTGTTCGACAAGCGTCTGGCTCAGGAAGAGGTGTGGATCCGTCAGGGCATCAAGGCCCGCCGCACTCGCAACGAAGGTCGCGTGCGCGCCCTGAAAGCCCTGCGCGTTGAGCGCAGTGAGCGTCGCGAGCGTACCGGCAAGGCCAACATCCAGCTGGAAACCGCGGACAAATCCGGCAAGCAGGTGATGGTCCTCGAGAACGTGAGCTTCGCGCATCCGGGCGGGCCGTTCCTGATCAAGGATTTCTCCATGGTCCTGCAGCGCGGCGACCGTATCGGTCTGCTCGGCGCCAACGGTACCGGCAAGACCACCCTGTTGAAACTGATGCTCAGCGGTCTGCAACCGACCAGCGGTAAAGTGGAAGAGGGCACCCGGATCGACGTGGCGTACTTCGACCAGTTGCGCCATCAGCTGGATCTGGAAAAAACCGTGATCGACAACGTCGCCGAAGGTCGCGACTTCATCGACATCGACGGGCAGAGCCGTCACGTGCTGAGCTATCTCGGCGACTTCCTGTTCAGCCCGCAGCGTGCACGCACGCCGGTCAAGGCGTTGTCGGGTGGTGAACGTGCGCGTCTGTTGCTGGCGAAGCTGTTCAGCAAACCGGCGAACCTGCTGGTGCTCGACGAACCGACCAACGACCTCGATGTGGAAACTCTCGAGCTGCTCGAAGAAGTGCTGCTGACTTTCAACGGCACCGTGCTGATGGTCAGCCACGACCGGGCATTCCTCGATAACGTGGTGACCAGCACCCTGGTCTTCGAAGGTGAAGGCAAGGTTCGTGAATACGTCGGCGGCTATCAGGACTGGATCCGTCAGGGCGGTTCGCCGCGTCTGTTGGGCGTGACTGAAAGCAAGTCGGGCAAGGCTGACCTGAACTCGGCGGTGGTTAGCGCTGAGCCGGCTCCGGTGGCTGCGCCTGCGGCTGCCGCTCCGGTTGCCAAGAAGAAACTCAGCTACAAGCTGCAGCGTGAGCTGGAAGCCTTGCCGGGCGACATCGACGCCAAGGAGCAGCAAATCGCCGCGGTTGAAGCGGAAATGGCTGAAGCCGGTTTCTATCAGCGTCCGCCGGCGGAAACGGCCAAGGTGATTGCTTCGCTGGAGCAATTGCAGGCCGAGCTGGATGCGTTGGTGGAGCGTTGGGCCGAGCTGGATGCCTGATTGCTCCTGATGTGAAAAAGCCCGGCGCTCAGTGATGAGCGCCGGGCTTTTCATATGTAACGCGATCTACAGGCTGGAGCAGGTCAACTGTGAGAGCGAGCCTGCTCGCGAAAGCGGTGTGTCAGGCGGCACTCATATTGAATGTGCCGACGTATTCGCGAGCAGGCCCGCTCCCACAAACTGCAAGACAGATCAGCGTTTGACCAGGTGCACCGCGAGTACATCGCATGGCGCACCGTGCAGCACGTCATTCGCGGTCGAGCCGAGCAGCAGTGCCAGGCCATGGCGGCCATGACTGCCGACCACAATCAGATCGCACGCTTGTTCCTTGGCGAAATGATGGATTTCCTGGCGGGGCTGGCCGTAGGTCAGATGGCAATTGGCGCCTTCGAGCTCGGGGTATTTCGATTTGAGTTTTTCAAGACGCTCCTTGGCCTGATCGAACTGCTGTTGTTGCAGTTGTGACAGGTCCATTGGCACGTCGCCACCGAAGGCCATGGCCATTGGTTCAACGATATGCACCAGCGACAGCTTGGCAGCGTTGCTCACCGACAGCTCGCGGGCGCGGTGGATCACAGGGTCGCACTCTTCGGTCAGATCTACGGCGACCAGTATGTGGTGGTAGGGCATGAGGTGCTCCTCCTGAGGGTTCGATATTGGTAAGTATGGCTGGTTTCAAGCGCATTGGTTCGCAAGTGACACAATGGGCTCATCAAAAATCGGGAGTACAGATATGACGGTCTGGCTGGTGGTGTCAATCCTGCTGGTAGTTTTAAGTCCACTGGCATGGTTGCGCCCATCGCGAACGCAGAGCGGGCGCATGGCCCTGCGCATGGAGGCGCGACGCATCGGCCTGGCCATGCAGCTGGCGCCGCAGGAGTGGCCGCACTGGCTGCTGCCGGAGCCGCCGAATCCCTGCGCCCAGTACCATCGGCCGCGGCGTGGCAGCCAACCGGCGTGCTGGACGTACTGGCAGAAAACCCCGGGCGTTTGGGTCAATCAATGGCAGGAAGTCTGCGATGACCGGATCCTGCTCGATTATTTCGAAAAATTGCCGGGCAATGTTTTCAAGATCGAAGCGGACAAGCAGATGATCGCCTTGTACTGGGGCGAGAAGGGCGAGGCGACGGTTCTGCAGGATATCGACGCGACCCTGAAAGCACTGGCGTGATGCGCGGACTTTTCTCACTGCAACGGTGTGAAACGTCCGGCAGACGCGCAATAAAAAGCCCGACATGATTCGTCGGGCGGATTGGCCAGGCAGGCCGGTAATCTTTTTTTGCGGCAAGCGCTTTGATCGCCTCGGCAAATTTCCTCGCAGTCCACCCAGCGTAGCCTTCTGAACAGGGCTCGGCGGAAATTAGGGCGACTTTTCTAACTATTGATTCTATGAATGGCTGAACATCGAGACGGGTGTTGCTGCTCATCATGGTGCAGAAATGACCGCAAAGTCGCATTTCAGCCCGAATTTAGGGCGATTGACAATTGTCTGAAATTCCGTGAAGGTGACGTACCCGAATCAAACGGGCGTATGAATTGAGCGTTTGTCTTACAGACTGCTCCTACAGAATCCCGACTATCGCGTTGGCGGGTGTGCCGGGCGGACAGGTGTCAGCATCGACGAACAAAGCGTCCTTCTGAGCCATAAGCCTGCGTCCGACGTGTACTGTTCAGCTTCCATATCGTGGAGATCAGTTGATGATTTACGAAGGTAAAGCCATCACGGTTAAAGCTCTTGAAAGTGGCATCGTCGAATTGAAATTCGACCTCAAGGGTGAGTCCGTCAACAAGTTCAACCGTCTAACCCTGAACGAACTGCGTCAGGCCGTAGACACCATCAAGGCAGATGCTTCGATCAAGGGCGTGATCGTCAGCAGCGGCAAGGACGTGTTCATCGTCGGCGCCGACATCACCGAATTTGTCGACAACTTCAAGCTGCCGGATGCCGAGCTGGTTGCAGGCAATCTCGAAGCCAACAAGATCTTCAGCGATTTCGAAGACCTCAACGTGCCGACCGTCGCGGCCATCAACGGCATCGCCCTCGGTGGCGGTCTGGAAATGTGCCTGGCGGCCGACTATCGCGTCATGTCCACCAAGGCCAAGATCGGTCTGCCGGAAGTCAAACTGGGCATCTACCCAGGCTTCGGCGGTACTGTGCGTCTGCCACGCCTGATCGGTGTCGACAACGCCATCGAGTGGATTGCCGCCGGCAAGGAAAACCGTCCTGAAGACGCCCTGAAAGTCAGCGCCGTCGACGCCGTGGTTGCTCCAGAGAAGCTGCAGGAAGCTGCCCTTGAACTGATCAAGCGCGCCATCTCCGGTGAGTTCGATTACAAAGCCAAGCGTCAGCCGAAACTTGAAAAACTCAAGTTGAACGCCATTGAGCAAATGATGGCTTTCGAAACCGCCAAAGGTTTCGTGGCTGGCCAGGCCGGCCCGAACTACCCGGCGCCGGTTGAAGCGATCAAGACCATCCAGAAAGCCGCGAACTTCGGTCGCGACAAGGCACTGGAAGTGGAAGCTGCAGGCTTCGTCAAACTGGCCAAGACCTCTGCTGCGCAGAGCCTGATCGGCCTGTTCCTGAACGATCAGGAATTGAAGAAAAAGGCCAAGGCCTATGACGAAATCGCCAAGGACGTGAAGCAGGCTGCCGTACTCGGCGCCGGCATCATGGGTGGCGGTATCGCTTATCAGTCGGCTTCCAAAGGCACGCCGATCCTGATGAAGGACATCAACGAGCACGGTATCGAGCAGGGTCTGGCCGAAGCCGCCAAGCTGCTGGTCGGCCGCGTTGACAAGGGTCGCATGACCGCTGCGAAGATGGCTGAAGTGCTCAACGGCATTCGTCCGACCCTGTCCTACGGCGACTTCGGTCACGTCGATCTGGTCGTTGAAGCTGTGGTCGAAAACCCGAAGGTCAAGCAAGCGGTACTGGCTGAAGTCGAAGACAAGGTCAAAGAGGACACCATCCTCGCGTCCAACACCTCGACCATTTCCATCAGCCTGCTGGCCAAGGCCCTCAAGCGTCCGGAAAACTTCGTCGGCATGCACTTCTTCAACCCGGTGCACATGATGCCGCTGGTGGAAGTGATCCGTGGCGAGAAGTCCAGTGAACTGGCGATCGCCACCACCGTTGCCTACGCGAAGAAAATGGGCAAGAACCCGATTGTCGTCAATGACTGCCCGGGCTTTTTGGTCAACCGCGTGCTGTTCCCGTACTTCGGCGGTTTCGCCAAGCTGGTCAGCGCCGGTGTCGACTTCGTTCGCATCGACAAAGTGATGGAAAAATTCGGCTGGCCAATGGGCCCGGCTTACCTGATGGACGTGGTCGGCATCGACACCGGTCACCACGGCCGCGACGTCATGGCTGAAGGTTTCCCGGACCGCATGAAGGATGACCGTCGTTCGGCCATCGACGTGCTGTACGAAGCCAAACGCCTGGGCCAGAAGAACGGCAAGGGCTTCTACGCCTACGAGGCCGACAAGAAAGGCAAGCAGAAGAAAGTCGCCGATCCGTCGGTACTCGAAGTGCTCAAGCCGATCGTTTACGAGCAGCGCGAAGTCACTGACGAAGACATCATCAACTGGATGATGATCCCGCTGTGCCTGGAAACCGTGCGCTGCCTGGAAGACGGCATCGTTGAAACCGCCGCCGAAGCCGACATGGGTCTGGTCTACGGTATCGGTTTCCCTCCATTCCGTGGCGGTGCGCTGCGCTACATCGATTCGATCGGTGTTGCCGAGTTCGTTGCCCTGGCTGACCAGTACGCTGATTTGGGCGCGCTGTACCACCCGACCGCGAAGCTGCGCGAAATGGCCAAGAACGGCCAGAGCTTCTTCGGTTAAGCGCCCCCAACTAGAGTGAGAGTGAACTTATGAGCTTGAATCCTAGAGACGTCGTGATTGTCGACTTCGGTCGTACTCCGATGGGCCGCTCCAAGGGCGGCATGCACCGCAACACCCGCGCTGAAGACATGTCGGCGCACCTGATCAGCAAACTGCTGGAACGCAACACCAAGGTCGACCCGGCGGAAGTCGAGGACGTGATCTGGGGCTGCGTCAACCAGACCCTGGAGCAGGGCTGGAACATCGCGCGCATGGCGTCGCTGATGACCCAGATTCCGCACACTTCGGCCGGCCAGACCGTCAGCCGTCTGTGCGGTTCGTCGATGAGCGCGCTGCACACTGCTGCGCAAGCGATCATGACCGGCAACGGTGACGTGTTCGTGGTCGGCGGCGTCGAGCACATGGGCCACGTGAGCATGATGCACGGTGTCGATCCGAACCCGCACATGTCGCTGTACGCGGCGAAAGCCTCGGGCATGATGGGCCTGACCGCTGAAATGCTCGGCAAGATGCACGGCATCACCCGTGAGCAGCAGGATGCCTTTGGCGTGCGTTCCCACCAGTTGGCCCACAAGGCAACCGTGGAAGGCAAGTTCAAGGACGAAATCATCCCGATGCAGGGTTACGACGAGAACGGTTTCCTGAAACTGTACGACTACGACGAAACCATTCGTCCGGAAACCACCCTGGAAAGTCTGGCGGCGCTCAAGCCGGCATTCAATCCGAAGGGCGGCACCGTGACTGCCGGTACTTCGTCGCAGATCACTGACGGTGCTTCGTGCATGATCGTGATGTCGGCGCAGCGTGCGCAGGACCTCGGCATCCAGCCAATGGCGGTAATCCGTTCGATGGCAGTGGCGGGTGTAGACCCGGCAATCATGGGCTATGGTCCAGTGCCGGCAACACAAAAAGCCCTGAAGCGCGCAGGCCTTGGCATCAACGATATCGACTTCTTCGAGCTCAACGAAGCTTTCGCTGCACAGGCTCTGCCAGTGCTGAAAGATTTGAAAGTGCTCGACAAGATGAACGAGAAGGTTAACCTGCACGGCGGCGCGATCGCCCTGGGTCACCCGTTCGGTTGCTCCGGTGCGCGTATTTCCGGCACCCTGCTGAACGTGATGAAGCAGAATAGCGGCACCTTTGGGGTGGCCACTATGTGCATTGGTCTCGGCCAAGGCATCTCCACCGTCTTCGAACGCGTTTAAGCGTCTCGTCGATGGAAGCCGGGGCCCAGTGCCCCGGTTTTTGTTTTTGGGTTTTTTATTTATTTTTGAAAAGATTTCAGTGAGGGCCGAAGCATGCCGATACAACCTGGGCTCTACCAACATTACAAAGGTCCGCAATACCGTGTATTCAGTATTGCGCGGCATTCCGAAACCGAAGAAGAAGTGGTCTTTTACCAAGCCCTGTATGGCGATTACGGCTTTTGGGTGCGCCCGCTGAGCATGTTCGTCGAGTCGGTCGAGGTTGACGGCGAGCAGGTGCCGCGCTTTGCTTTGGTGCAAGCCGAACCGAGCCTTTTTGACAAGGCATGAGGCGACTGCGCAGACAACCCTGCGCTTGACCTCACCTTGTATCAACTATATATAGCGGTGCCGCGTCAGGCGCCAACCGCCTTTCACTTCTAGAATTCAGGAATTTTCTGATCCATGGGCAAATCGCTGGTCATTGTGGAATCCCCGGCTAAGGCCAAGACCATCAACAAGTATCTGGGTAACCAATACGTGGTGAAGTCGAGTATCGGCCATATCCGAGACCTGCCCACCAGCGGTTCGGCTAGCGCCAGCAAAGAGCCAGCCGCCAAGCGCGGCAAGGCTGCTGCGGGCGAAGGTCCGGTGCTCTCGCCGAAAGAGAAAGCGCGCAAGCAACTGGTCTCGCGCATGGGCGTCGATCCCGAACACGGCTGGAAAGCCCAGTACGAGATCCTCCCGGGCAAAGAAAAGGTCATCGAAGAGCTGCGCCGGCTCGCCAAGGATGCTGACACCATCTATCTCGCAACCGACTTGGATCGCGAGGGGGAAGCCATTGCCTGGCACCTGCGCGAAGCCATCGGTGGTGACGATAGCCGTTACAAGCGCGTGGTGTTCAACGAAATCACCAAGAAGGCGATCCAGGAAGCCTTCTCCGAGCCGGGCGAGCTGGACATTGATCGTGTCAACGCCCAGCAGGCGCGTCGCTTCCTCGACCGCGTCGTCGGCTACATGGTCTCGCCGCTGCTGTGGGCCAAGATCGCCCGTGGTCTGTCCGCCGGTCGCGTGCAATCGGTTGCGGTGAAGCTGGTAGTCGAGCGTGAGCGTGAAATCCGTGCGTTCAATCCCGAAGAATACTGGGAAGTGCACGCTGATCTCGGCACCACCAAAGGCTCGACCGTGCGTTTCGAAGTGGCTCGCGAAAAAGGCGAAGCCTTCAAGCCGCTGAATGAAGCCCAGGCCATGGCTGCGCTGGAGAAGCTCAAGTCTTCCAGCTACAACATCGTCAAGCGCGAAGACAAACCGACCAGCAGCAAGCCGTCGGCGCCGTTCATCACGTCGACCTTGCAGCAGGCTGCGAGCAACCGCCTCGGTTTCGGCGTGAAGAAAACCATGATGATGGCCCAGCGTCTGTACGAAGCTGGCTACATCACTTACATGCGTACCGACTCGACCAATCTCTCGGCCGACGCCGTGGCGATGGCGCGCACATACATTGAGGACGAATTCGGCAAGAAATACCTGCCGGAAACGCCGAACGTTTACAGCAGCAAGGAAGGCGCGCAAGAGGCTCACGAAGCGATTCGTCCGTCCGACGCCAATACCACGCCGAGCAAGCTGGCGGGTATGGAGCGCGATGCCGAGCGTCTGTATGAGCTGATCTGGCGCCAGTTCCTAGCCTGCCAGATGCTGCCGGCGCAGTACCTGTCGACCACCGTCAGCGTCGGCGCTGGCGACTTCGAGCTGCGTGCCAAGGGCCGTATCCTCAAGTTCGACGGTTATACCCGGGTGATGCCGCAGATTGCCAAGCCCGGTGACGACGACGTACTGCCGGATATGGCGCAGGGCGATGTGATGAAGCTGATCAAGCTTGACCCGTCGCAGCATTTCACCAAGCCACCGGCGCGTTATTCCGAAGCCAGTCTGGTCAAGGAGATGGAAAAACGCGGCATCGGTCGTCCTTCGACTTACGCTGCGATCATTTCGACCATTCAGGATCGCGGTTATGTGACCCTGCACAACCGTCGTTTCTACTCGGAAAAGATGGGTGACATCGTCACCGAACGTCTGTCCGAGAGCTTCTCCAATCTCATGGACTACGGCTTCACCGCCGGCATGGAAGAGAACCTCGATGACGTGGCGCAGGGCGAGCGCGACTGGAAAAACGTGCTGGACGAGTTCTATGGCGACTTCAAGAAGAAACTCGAAGTAGCGGAAAACCCGGACAGCGGCATGCGCGCCAACCAGCCGGTCATGACTGACATTCCGTGCACCACTTGCGGTCGTCCGATGCAGATTCGTACCGCATCGACTGGCGTGTTCCTCGGCTGTTCGGGCTACAGCCTGCCGCCGAAAGAGCGCTGCAAGGCCACCGTCAACCTGGTGCCGGGCGATGAAATCGCAGCGGACGACGAGGGCGAATCGGAATCGCTGGTGCTGCGTGGCAAGCATCGCTGCCCGATCTGCAGCACGGCGATGGACGCCTACCTGCTAGACGAAAAGCGCAAGTTGCACATCTGCGGCAACAACCCGGATTGCGCCGGTTACGAAATTGAAGAGGGCAGCTATCGCATCAAGGGCTATGAGGGTCCGAGTCTGGAATGCGATAAGTGCGGCAGCGAAATGCAGCTCAAGACCGGCCGTTTCGGCAAGTTCTTCGGTTGCACCAACCCTGAGTGCAAGAATACCCGCAAGTTGCTGAAGAGCGGTGACGCGGCACCGCCGAAGATGGATCCGGTGAAGATGCCTGAGCTGAAATGCGAAAAGGTCAACGACACCTACATCCTGCGCGATGGTGCCTCCGGTCTGTTCCTGGCTGCCAGTCAGTTCCCGAAAAACCGCGAGACCCGCGCTCCGCTGGTGATCGAGATTCTGCCGCACAAGGACGAGATTGATCCGAAGTACCACTTCCTGTGCGAGGCTCCGCAAAAGGATCCTGACGGTCTGCCAGCGGTCATCCGCTACAGCCGCAAGACCAAGGAGCAATACGTACAGACCGAAGTCGACGGCAAGCCGACAGGCTGGAAAGCGTATTACGACGGTGGCAAGTGGACTGTTGAAGACAAGCGCAGCGCAAAGGCCAAGGCTGAGTAAGCGCTAGTCTGAACAGCAAAAAGGCCGCATGAACCCTTCGGGTTTTCATGCGGCCTTTTTGTTTTTTGCTTGCGCTGGCATCGGCTGATCCATGACACTGCCGGGCCTGTGTGAAGCAATTATTTCGTTGTGGAGGCTGCCGTCATGGCCCACGAACTCTATACCCGCACCAACCAGAAGATCTATTTCGCCGGCCTGTCACTCGAAGCTCTGGCTCGTGCTGAAGAAGGGCGGGCGATGAATTCTCTGGCGCTGATCCAGGCCGGGCGTGAGTCGGCGTTGTTCCACCTCTACGGCGCACTGCTGGGCTTGTGTCATGAGATCGCCGGTTTTTATCGTCTGCCGCAGGCCAATTCGCCGAGGGCAGAGGAGTTGTTGACGCGCGAAGTGCTGGAGTCGATCGCCATTCCGGAGTTGGCCGAAATGGTCGAGCTGGCCGGTAATCCGGAAACCTGGCTGGCGAAACTGCTGGCGGCGCACGCAGCACTGTTTCAGCCACCGAGGGCGCCACGCAAGCCGAAAGGCGACGTGACGCAGCCGCTGATCCAAGCGATTAATCTTGATGAAGAAGAGGCGGCAGAAGAGCTCAGTCGAGACGAGCTGGAGAGCTGGCGGCAGAACCTTAAAGGTCTGGCCCTGCGTTTCCGTGAAGGTTTGAATGAGTGCTGATTGGATTTGGCGCAGTGGCAATCTGAAACATGCTGCTGGTCAAGATCCCGAGCGAAGCTCGAATGATGTCTATATAATCGCTGCCTTTCGTGGAGAACAGACTTATATGCCAACGTCCTTTCTAGAAATTGTCGAGTTACCAGACGGCCGAATCGAACTGCGCAGGGCCGAGGACGAAGGTTCTCTGGTGACGCTGGATTTCTCCGAGGATGCCAAGGCGTTCCTGCAAGGCCAGCACGTTGAAATTGCCAAAGCGATGTTGAGCGTCGGCGTGCAGATGGCAGGTCGTATGGTTGAAGGCGAGTTTGATAAGGAAGAGGGGCCGCGGGTTCTTCATTGATCCACGCTTTGGCCTTTTCTCGGTCGCTTGCGCTTCAGATCGGCTTCTCTGTCCCTGGAGAAGCCCTGCGCTTCACACAGCGCGCATTACTCAACAATCAACCCAAACGAATGTTCAGGCTCTGAGCTTCGCCCGTGCGCGCGGCGCTGATCAGTTGTTGCCGTGAATTGGCATTCAACGGGTTTAGCCAGGTCACCACGGTGTGGCTGCGACCCAGTCGCAACGCTTCGCACGCCAGTTGCTGAGCACTCTGCGTGCCACGCGGTTGCAGCAGCAGGATGCGTTCGCGGTTCAGGCCGGCATCGCGCAGCCAGGTTTGCGTCAGGCTGGCGGGTGGGGCGATCAGCGTCAGCCAGCGCGCATCCTGATCCTCGCTCAATTCACGGAGGATCGGCGCTAGCAGGTTCAGGCAGTTCCCGGCCGCACCACGCAGTGATAGCTCACTGAAGGCGTCAGGTTTGGCATTCCAGTCACGCTCGACCACGTCTTTGAGGATCGGCGCAATCGGTTGCGCCAGAAACGCTTCAAATAAAGGCAGTTGTGTTTGCTGAGGTGTGTGTGGGAACTGCATGGAGCCTCCTTTAGCGGCGAATGACGCCGACACTCAAGCCTTCGATCACCAGTTCCTGATCTTTCAGGTCGACTTCGATAGGGGCAAACTCGGGGTTCTCGGCAATCAGCCAGACTTTGCTGCCTTCACGCTTGAAGCGTTTGACAGTCACTTCGTCGCCGATACGCGCAACCACAACCTGGCCGTTACGCGCTTCGCGGGTGGTATGCACCGCCAGCAGGTCACCATCGAAAATACCGATGTCCTTCATGCTCATGCCGTGCACACGCAACAGGTAATCGGCGCGAGGATGGAAGAAGGTCGGGTTGATGTTGCAGGATTCTTCGATGTGCTGTTGAGCGAGGATCGGCGCGCCGGCAGCCACTCGGCCGATGATTGGCAGGGTGGAGTCATCGGCCTTGGCTTCGAATCCGGGAATACGGATGCCCCGGGAAGCGCCCGGGGTCATCTCGATCGCGCCTTTGCGGGCCAGGGCCTTGAGATGTTCTTCCGCCGCGTTGGGCGATTTGAAACCCAATTCCTGAGCGATTTCCGCACGGGTGGGCGGATAGCCGTTGTCTTCGAGGCAACGTTTGATGAAGGCCAGAATCTCGGCTTGGCGTGGCGTCAGCTTTAGCATATTGATCGCTCTGTCTTTTTATACAGTGACTGGGATTATATACAGTGAAGCAGTCTTGGCAATGGGCGTTTTTTTGCCGCCCGCCGAGCGGTCGCGAAGGGCGCTTATTAATGCTGGCGCCTTGTGTGGTTAAATAGCTGACCGACCATTCCCAAAACGAACCGGCAGGCTTGACAAGGCTTAGGCTGAAACGTATGTTTCAAACAAGTGTTTGTCAGGCGGAGTAGCCATGGCCCAGTCGGAAACCGTTGAACGCATTCTTGATGCTGCCGAGCAGTTGTTCGCGGAGAAAGGATTCGCTGAAACCTCATTGCGTTTGATCACCAGCAAGGCTGGCGTCAATCTGGCTGCGGTGAATTATCACTTCGGCTCGAAAAAGGCGCTGATCCAGGCCGTGTTCTCGCGCTTCCTCGGTCCGTTCTGCGTCAGCCTCGATAAAGAGCTGGAGCGCCGTCAGGCCAAGCCTGAGAACAAGCCGACCCTCGAAGAGCTGCTGGAAATCCTCGTCGAGCAAGCGCTCGTCGTGCAGCCTCGCAGCGGTAACGATCTGTCGATCTTCATGCGTTTGCTCGGCCTCGCGTTCAGCCAGAGCCAGGGCCACTTGCGACGTTATCTGGAAGACATGTATGGCAAAGTGTTCCGCCGCTACATGCTGCTGGTCAATGAAGCGGCGCCACGCATTCCACCGATCGAGCTGTTCTGGCGCGTGCACTTCATGCTCGGCGCCGCAGCGTTCAGCATGTCCGGGATCAAGGCCTTGCGCGCGATTGCCGAGACCGATTTCGGCGTGAATACCTCCATCGAACAAGTGATGCGCCTGATGGTGCCGTTCCTCGCTGCCGGCATGCGCGCCGAAACCGGCGTCACCGATACAGCCATGGCCAGCGCGCAATTGCGTCCGCGCAGCAAATCCATACCGGTCGCCGCCAAGGTTTGACCGCGCACGGGTGGGCGCGGCAGCTGGTATCCGCTAAGCTAGCCGGCCATGCCGACTCTCGTACTGAACCCGATCTGCATGAATTCTGCTGACCGTCCGGGCATTGCCCACGGTAGCGAATGCAAGCAGATCGGGTTTTTCGTTTTCAAGGAATCTCTATGACTGCTGGCCTGCAAGGCTCGTTGATGGTGGACGTCGCCGGTACCTGGCTGACGGCCGAAGATCGCCAATTGTTGCGTCAGCCCGAAGTGGGCGGCCTGATCATTTTCGCCCGCAATATCGAGCATCCACGCCAGGTGCGCGAACTGAGCGCCGCGATCCGCGCGATTCGCCCGGATCTGCTGCTGGCGGTTGATCAGGAAGGCGGGCGTGTGCAGCGTTTGCGTCAGGGTTTCGTCCGTCTGCCAGCGATGCGCGCCATCGCCGATAACCCGAATGCAGAGTATCTCGCCGAGCAATGCGGCTGGATCATGGCCACCGAAGTGTTGGCGGTCGGGCTCGACCTGAGTTTCGCCCCGGTGCTGGATCTGGACTATCAGCGCAGCGCCGTGGTGGGCACCCGTTCTTTCGAAGGCGATCCCGAGCGCGCCGCCTTGCTCGCCGGTGCATTCATTCGCGGCATGAACAGCGCCGGCATGGCCGCCACCGGCAAACATTTTCCGGGCCACGGCTGGGCGGAAGCAGACTCCCATGTAGCGATCCCGAACGACGAGCGCAGTCTCGACGAAATCCGCGCCAATGATCTGGTGCCCTTCGCCAAACTCAGCAAACAACTGGCCGCCGTCATGCCGGCCCACGTCATCTATCCGCAAGTCGACTCGCAGCCCGCCGGTTTCTCCCGACGCTGGCTGCAGGAGATTCTGCGCGGCGAGTTGCAGTTCGATGGCGTGATCTTCAGCGATGATCTGTCGATGGCCGGCGCCCACGTGGTCGGCGACGCTGCCAGCCGCATCGAAGCCGCGCTGAGTGCCGGTTGCGATATGGGCCTGGTATGCAACGACCGCGCGGCAGCCGAGCTGGCGTTGAGTGCCGCCCAGCGTATGAAGGTCAAGCCTTCCGCGCGCATCGCGAAGATGCGCGGGCAGGCCTTCGCCAGCACCGATTATCGTCAGGACCCGCGTTGGCTCACCGCCCTCGGCGCGCTCAAAGACGCTCAACTGATCGATTAAGGATTTTTTCGTTATGACCGTTTACGCAATCATCGGTGGCACTGGCCTGACTCAGCTCGAAGGCCTGAGCATTCGCCAGTCGCTGGCAGTCGACACCCCGTACGGCGCGCCTTCGGCCGAGGTGCAGATTGGTGAATACGCCGGCAAGGAAGTGCTGTTCCTCGCCCGTCACGGTCACCCCCATCGTTTCCCGCCGCACAAGGTCAACTACCGCGCCAACCTGTGGGCGTTGAAGCAGGCGGGTGCCGAAGCGATCATCGCCGTTAACGCGGTGGGCGGTATTCATCCGGCCATGGGCACCGGGCATTTCTGCGTGCCGCACCAGATCGTCGACTACACCAGTGGGCGCGAGCACACCTATTTCGCCGATGATCTGGAGCACGTCACCCACATCGATTTCAGCTTTCCCTACAGCGAACCGTTGCGTCAGCAACTGATTGCCGCGGTCGCCGCCGAAGGCTGCGAATACAGCGATCAAGGCGTGTACGCCTGCACCCGGGGTCCGCGTCTGGAAACGGTCGCCGAGATCGTGCGACTGGAGCGTGACGGCTGCGACATCGTCGGCATGACCGGCATGCCGGAAGCGGCGCTGGCGCGTGAGCTGGATCTGGATTACGCCTGTCTGGCGCTGGTGGTGAATCCTGCAACCGGCAAGACCACCGAAGTGATCACCATGGCCGAAATCGAGCAGGCCCTGCACGATGGCATGGGCAAGGTGAAATCAACGTTGGCGCGAGTGCTGGCCAGCTAAGGACTGTCCATGAGCATTTTCATCGAGCGGCTTAAAGGGCTGACATGGACCCACGCATTCAGTAGCAAGGCGTTGGCCAAGGCCCGCGCTTATGCCGCCGATGACCGGGTAGAGATCCTCGAGATCGATGACAGGAAGATAGAGGCGTTCTGCGTCGGATCGCAACTTCAGGCGTATGAGCAAACCATTTACCTGTCAGAAGATCGGTTGGGATCGGTTAGCTTGCGATGCCTGTGCAGCTGTCCGGTTGCACTGGACTGCAAGCACAGCGCAGCGGTGCTCTATCACCTGCTGGGCACTGGCGAGGATGCGTCTGGAAGTGACGCGCAGACCCCGTTGGGACGAGCGCTGGAGCATTGGCTTTCAACAATTCCCGTGCCGGCCAAGCCCGCTGAAGAAAGTGCGCAAACCGCAGGCACGCGTCTGTTTTACAAGCTCAAACCGACGTCTGCGAACGGCAAGTGGCTGCTCGATATTTTCAAGGTCTACCAGCTCAAGAGCGGCGAGTTACGCGAGGTCAAACCGATGTACTCGCTCGCGGAAATGCTCATGCGCCAGCCCGGCTACCTGTCCGAGCTGGATCTGCGCATCGCCCGGCTGTTGGTCGCCATGCATTCCCATCACGCCTATTACAGCGGCTATCCGCTGGAAGGCAGCAGTGGCGCCGAACTGCTGGAAATGCTCCTGCGTACCTCGCGGCTGTTCCTCGACTTCGAAGACCTGCGAGCGCTGACACCGGGGGCGAAACGCGTCGGTCAGTTCTCTTGGGCCGAGCAGGCTGACGGCGGATTCCGCGCGCAATGGAGCAGTGCCGAAGCCGCGCAGGAAACCGTGCTGGCGCTGGAGCCGCTTTATTACCTTGATCGCGAGCAGCGCCAGGTTGGCCCGCTGTTCACTGAGCTGGAAGAAAAACTCGCCTGCCATTTGACCCTGGCGCCAGACATTCCGGCGCGTCAGGCCATGCAGTTCAGCCATCGCATGAGCGCGGCGACCCAAATTGCGCCACCGCACAAACTCACCGAACGGATCATCGATGACGTGCTGCCGCAGCCGCAACTGACCCTGGTCAGCGGCCGGGAACGTTCGCGCTGGGAATACGTGCTGGAGCACCGCGCCGCTCTGCTGTTTACCTACAACGGTCATCCGGCGGTGGATCGCAACCCGGAAGTGATGATCCTCAACGGCAGCGAAACCCAGCGCATTCAGCGTCAACCTGCGCTGGAAAAGAAGCTGCGCCAGAACCTGCAAAAACATGGCTTCAAGAAAGCCACGCGCAAGAGTGCAATGGACCGTCCCGGCGAGATGTTTACCTTGCCGGATGATTCCGCTTGGCTTGGGTTCATGCACGAAGGGCTGGCCACGCTGCGCGCCGCAGATTGGAAAATCGAGATCAGTCCCGGTTTCCATTTCGATGTACAACCGGTTGAGCAGTGGTACGCGGAGGTTGAAGAAGAGGCTACGCATCAGTGGTTTGATCTGCAGTTGGGTATCGTCGTCAACGGCGAGCGCTACAGCTTGCTGCCGATCCTTCTGCACCTGTTGCGGACCCAGCCGCGCTTGCTCGACCCGGTCAATCTGGCGCAGCGCAGCGATGATGAAAAACTCCTGATCGAGCTCAAGCCCAGCGGTTTTGGCGACCCGGCGGGCGCCAAAGTCGCGTTGCCGCTGAGTCGGGTCAAACCGCTGATGGCGACGCTGGGCGAGCTGTATCTGGGCGGACACCAGGGCGATGCGCTGCGCTTGACCGCTCCAGACGCCGCACGCCTGAGTATGCTCGATGGCGTACCGCTGGACTGGCAGGGCGGCGAACGCCTGCGCACTTTTGCCAAGCGTCTGCAGAATTCCAGTCACGCCCAGATTGCTGCGCCGGCCGGCCTCAACGCGCAACTGCGTCCGTATCAGCTCGAAGGCTTGAACTGGATGCAGACCCTGCGCGAGCTGGAAGTCGGCGGCATTCTGGGCGATGACATGGGCCTGGGCAAAACCCTGCAGACCCTGGCGCATCTGCTCACGGAAAAACACGCCGGGCGCCTGGACTGTCCGGCACTGGCGGTGATGCCGACCAGCCTGATTCCCAACTGGCTCGACGAGGCCGAGCGCTTCACGCCGCAGTTGAAAGTCCTGGCGCTGCACGGGACCGGGCGGCAGAAGGACTTTGCCAATCTCGCCGAATACGACTTGGTGCTAACCACTTACGCATTGCTGCCCAGGGATCTGGAGATCTTGCAGCCGCAGCCGTGGAGCGTGCTGATTCTCGACGAAGCGCAGAACATCAAGAACCCGCTGAGCAAAGCCGCCCAGGCCGCCCGTGACTTACAGGCCCGTCAGCGCTTGTGTTTGAGCGGTACGCCGCTGGAAAACCACCTCGGTGAGCTGTGGTCGCAGTTCCATTTCCTCATGCCCGGCTGGCTCGGCGACAGCAAATCCTTCAACCGCGATTACCGCACGCCGATCGAGAAGCACGGCAATGTGCAGCGCATGCAGCACCTGACCGCGCGCATCAAGCCGTTTTTGCTGCGGCGCAAGAAGGATCAGGTCGCCACCGAGTTGCCGCCGAAAACCGAGATCATCCACTGGGTCGAACTCAGTGATGGTCAGCGCGACGTCTATGAGACGGTGCGCGTGGCGATGGACAAAAAGGTCCGCGACGAAATCGCCCGCAGCGGCGTGGCGCGCAGTCAGATCATCATCCTCGATGCGCTGCTCAAGCTGCGTCAGGTCTGCTGCGATCTGCGCCTGGTCAATATGCCGCTCACGGCAAAGGCGTTGCGTTCCGGCAGCGGCAAGCTGATCAGCCTGATGGAGATGCTTGAAGAATTGCTCGGTGAAGGGCGGCGCATTCTGCTGTTTTCCCAATTCACCTCGATGCTGGCGCTGATCGAGCAGGAGTTGCAGCAACGCGGGCTTGCTTACTCGTTGCTGACCGGCGACACCACCGATCGGCGCACGCCGGTGAGGGATTTCCAGGGCGGCAAGGTGCCGTTGTTCCTGATCAGCCTCAAGGCCGGCGGTACCGGTCTGAACCTGACGGCGGCAGACACGGTGATTCACTTCGATCCTTGGTGGAACCCGGCAGTGGAGAACCAAGCGACCGATCGGGCGTATCGCATCGGCCAGAACAATCCGGTGTTCGTCTACAAGTTGATTGCCAAAGGCACCGTCGAAGAGAAGATCCAGGCGTTGCAGCAGGAGAAAGCGGCGCTGGCCGGGGCGGTGCTTGAGGGTGGCACGACGGGCGGATTCAAACTGGAACAGAGTGATATCGAGGCGTTGTTTGCGCCGTTGCCGGTTTCCAAGGGTTGAGCCCTGAGTGATTGCGCAATATTGGATGACCCCATCGCTGGCAAGCCAGCTCCCACAGGTATCGAGTTGAAACACAATCTTCGGTACAGGTCATAACCCTGTGGGAGCTGGCTTGCCAGCGATAGCTATCTAACCAGCGACGCCGCTTTCAGCGCTTGTCGATCTTGTCCGGCAACGGCGCAAACAGCGCTTCAATATCATCGCTCTGCAACTTCCAGTCCCCGGCCTTGCGCCCATCGAGCACGCCCGCTGCCAGGTCGGACTTTTCCTTCTGCAGGTGCTGAATTTTCTCTTCCACTGTGCCCCGGGCAATCATCTTGTAGACGAACACCGGTTTCTCCTGGCCGATTCGATACGCGCGGTCAGTCGCCTGATTCTCGGTTGCCGGGTTCCACCATGGGTCGTAGTGAATCACCGTGTCGGCTTCGGTCAGGTTCAAACCGACGCCACCGGCCTTCAGGCTGATCAGAAAAATCTGACGCGTGCCGCTCTGGAATTCCTTCACCGGTGTGCGCCGGTCGCGGGTCTGGCCAGTGAGGAGGGCGTAAGCGATCTTGCGTTTTTTCAACTCCTCTTCGATCAATGTCAGCATCGAAGTGAACTGCGAAAACAGCAGAATCCGCCGGCCTTCTTCGAACAGTTCCTCAAGCATTTCCATCAGGCTGTCGAGCTTGCCCGAGGTGCTGCCGCGTGCGGGCAGGGTGGCGTCGTTGACCAGGCGCAGATCGCAGCAGACCTGGCGCAGCTTGAGCAATGCTTCGAGAATGATGATCTGGCTGCGTGCCACGCCTTTGCGAGTGATCTCGTCGCGGACCTTCTTATCCATCGCCAGGCGCATGGTCTCGTACACGTCGCGCTGCGCTTCGTTGAGTTCGACCCAATGGATGATTTCGGTTTTCGGCGGCAGCTCGGTGGCCACCTGCTCTTTGGTGCGGCGCAGCAGAAACGGTTTTATCCGACCGTTGAGGTGCTGCAGTCTGACTTCACTACCGCGCTTTTCGATCGGCACACGGTAATCGGCATTGAAGCTTTTCACGTCGCCAAGCCAGCCCGGCAGCAGGAAGTGGAACAGCGACCAGAGCTCGCCCAAGTGGTTTTCCAGCGGCGTGCCGCTGAGGCACAGGCGCTGGCGCGCGTTCAGCTCGCGCGCGGCCTGAGCGGCTTTGCTGTTGGGGTTCTTGATGTATTGCGCTTCGTCCAGCACCAGAACATGCAGCGGCTGTTTGGCGAGACGTTCGAGATCCTTGGGCAACAGGGCGTAAGTGGTGAGGATCAGGTCGAAGTCGGCCAGATTGTCGAAGTGCTTTTTGCGCGTGGCGCCGTACAGCGCGAGGACTTTCAGCTGCGGGGTGAAGTGCGCCGCCTCGTCGAGCCAATTCGGAATCAGGCTGGTCGGCATCACTACCATGCACGGACGATCGAGGCGTCCGGCGTTCTTCTCGCTGAGAATATGCGCCAGGGTCTGTAGGGTTTTGCCCAGGCCCATGTCATCCGCAAGAATCCCGCCGACTTCCAGTTGCCGCAGCGATTGCATCCAGCTCAAACCTTCGAGCTGATACGGGCGCAGCGTTGCATTCAGACCTTGCGGCGCTTCGGCAGTGAAGTCGCGGATGTCGCGCAGGCGCTGGGCGAAGGTGCGGATCTGCTCGCCGCCTTCCCATAACAGCGGCAGGCCTTCCAGCGAATTGAGCCGGGTGGCGTCAGCCTTGCTCAGGCGCAGGGTGGTTTCGCCCGGCTCCTGCAAATAGAACTCGCCCAGCGTCATCAATACCGGCTTCAAGCGACCGAGCGGCAGCGCCACTTGCAACGGTCCATGCTCGCTGGTGCGTTGCGGAATGTTGACCAGAATCAGCTCGTCATCGCGACGGCGGGCGAGGCGTTCCGGGTTGAGGATCTCGGTGTGCGAGCGCATCAGATTCAGCAGAATCGGCAGCAGGCTCAGGCGCTCGCCGTTGACGATGATGCCCAGCTCCAGATCGAACCAGTCGCGTTCCGGCGCCTGTTCGACGGTGGCGTACCAGTCGTCGACGGCGGTCAGGTCGAAACCGAATTCCTCATCGATCTGCAACTCCCAGCCCTGGCTGCGCAGCTTCGGCAAGTCATTGAGGGTGAAGGTCAGCCAGGCGCTGTCGTTGACCATCTCGTAGAGTTCGCCGGCGCTTTCCGGCAGTGCTTTGCTCTGCCTTGTGGCGATGCGGAAACCGAGGATGCGTAACTGTTCGCGGTAGGACTGTTCGACGTCCGGGTGACGTTTTATTCGCAGGGTCTGGGCTTCCTGACGGATCAGGATATCGCTGTGTTTTTGCCCGCTGACGTATTCGTCCAGATAGCTGAACGACAGTGCCGCGCGATGCTGAATGTAGCGCTGCATCTTGCCGTTGCGCGGCTCGAAGGCGCTGAATTCGACGCTCGCCAGCCATAGGCGTGGCACCGGTTGCACGTTGTCCACCAGCACTTGCGGCGGCGCTTTCGGGCTACGGTTCTCCAGCACGGCCTGGAGTTTTTCCAGCAACTCGGCATCTTTCGCGGCGGCGGGGTAGTCGAGGGTTTCCTGGATTTTCAGCAGCACCGCCGCGCAGTGTTTGCAGTTGCTGCGCACCGGACAGGTGCAGGTGGCGTCGACCAGCAACAGCGTCGCTTTGGCTGACTCGCGCAGATGGATGGTCTGCCGGTAGACACTGCCGCCAGAACCTTCGCAACTGGCGGTGATGGTCGCATCGCCGACCTGGGCGATGCGCACCCGATTCTCCAAAGCGTAGCGGCGGCCGTGCTCCAGACTCTGTTCTTTGAATCGGCTGACCCACGACGGGGCCAGCGGTTTGCTCAGGGGCGGCGGCATAAGGACGTCGATCAGTCCGGCACGACTTCAGGCGCTTCGCGAGGCGCTGGCGCGGTCAGGGAAGTGATCTTGATCAGCAGGGCCAGGTGGCCGTTGTCGAGGTAATTGAGCTGGCCGTTCTTGGTGTGGCTGTCCTGACGCAGACGCTCACTGGCGGTGACCAGGCCATTGGCGTCGATCTGATTGACCCAGAAATCGGCGGTCACGTCGGTGAAGCGGCCGAGTTTCATTTCCAGCGTGCCCTCGATGGGGAACTGGCCGAACTGTTCCTGACCTTCGCTCACTGCGACTTTCGCCGGCGCTTCGCCGAGGTTCTGCTGCCAGGCTTTGTGCATCAACACGGTGTACTCGCCGCTGGCGGTGAGTTTGTTCACTACATCATTCAGCGCTGGGGTGCGCTGGCTGTCGCTGCCCAGACGCTGGGCGCCTGCGGCCCAGTCTTCCGGGGCGGCGCGGCTGACGATGGCCGGGACGGCATTCTGGCGCACCAGGATCATTTCGACCTGATACGTGTCATCGGCAAACGCCGTCGGTGCTGCAAGTGCAAGCAACAGAGTCAGAGAGCGGAACAGGCGCATCGGGCGTCCTTCAAGCGGATTTCGGGATGAGACGCTCAAACAGCGCCTCGACAGTATTGAAACGTTCTTCCGGGCGCTCCATCGGCACCTGGAATTTAAACATCGTCGCGCCTTCGAACTTGTAGCGCTTGGGCTGCGTCTGGATCAGCTTGATCAGGGTCATCGGGTCAACCGGCGTCTGCGCTTCGAACTCGATGCGTCCGCCTTGCGGCCCGCCGTCGACTTTCTTGATGCCGAGCTTTTCCGCCTGCAATTTCAGCGCGGTGATCCGCACCAGGTTCTTGGTCGGCTCCGGCAACAGGCCGAAGCGGTCGATCATCTCCACCTGCAGATCCTTGAGGCCTTCCTCGTCGGTGGCCGAGGCGATGCGTTTATACAGAATCAACCGCGCATGCACATCCGGCAGATAATCTTCCGGAATCAGCGCCGGCACCCGCAGATTGACTTCCGGGCCGCCGCCAAGCGGTTGATCGAGGTTCGGCTGCTCGCCCTTGCGGATCGACTTCACCGCGCGTTCGAGCATTTCCATGTACAGGGTGAAACCGACGGCCTGAATCTGCCCGCTCTGACCGTCGCCGAGCAGTTCGCCGGCGCCACGGATTTCCAGGTCGTTGGTGGCCAGGACGAAACCGGCGCCGAGGTCCTGGGTATTGGCGATCGCTTCCAGACGTTTTTCCGCGTCCGAGGTGATTTGCTGGCGTGGCGGTGTCAGCAGGTAGGCGTAAGCCTGGTGGTGACTGCGACCGACACGACCACGCAACTGGTGCAGCTGGGCCAGACCGAACTTGTCGGCGCGTTCGATGATGATGGTGTTGGCGCTCGGCACGTCGATGCCGGTCTCGATGATGGTCGAGGCGATCAGCACGTTGAAGCGCTTGTGGTAGAAGTCGCTCATCACCTGTTCGAGTTCACGTTCGCGCATCTGCCCGTGGCCGATACCGATGCGCGCTTCCGGCACCAGTTCGGCGAGGTCGGCGGCGCATTTCTCGATGGTCTTCACATCGTTGTGCAGGTAGTAAACCTGACCGCCACGCAGCAGTTCACGCAGCAGGGCTTCCTTGACCGTGCTCTTGTTCTGCTCCATGACAAAAGTGCGCACCGACAGGCGCCGCGCCGGCGGCGTGGCGATGATCGACAGATCGCGCATGCCCGACACCGCCATGTTCAGCGTGCGCGGAATCGGCGTCGCGGTCAGGGTCAGGATATCGACTTCGCTGCGCAAGGCCTTGAGCTGTTCTTTCTGGCGTACGCCAAAGCGGTGCTCTTCGTCGATGATCACCAGCCCGAGGTTTTTGATCTTCACATCATCGGACAGCAGTTTGTGCGTGCCGATGACGATGTCGATCTTGCCTTCCGCCAGATCGGCGATCGCCGCGTTGACTTCCTTGGCCGATTTGAAGCGACTCATCACTTCCACGGTCACCGGCCAGTCGGCGAAGCGGTCGCGGAAACTGTTGTAGTGCTGCTGGGCGAGCAGGGTAGTCGGTACCAGAATCGCCACCTGACGCCCGCCGTGCACGGCGATGAACGCCGCGCGCATGGCCACTTCGGTCTTGCCGAAGCCAACGTCGCCGCAGACCAGACGATCCATCGGTTTCGGCGCGAGCATGTCTTCGCGCACGGCCTCGATGGTGGCTTGCTGATCGGGTGTTTCTTCGAACGGGAAGCCGGCGCTGAAGGTGGCGTAATCGGCCTTCGGGTCGGCGAAGGCGTAACCTTCACGGGCGGCACGACGGGCGTAAATGTCGAGCAATTCGGCGGCGACGTCACGCACCTGCTCGGCGGCCTTGCGCTTGGCTTTCTGCCAGGTTTCCGAGCCGAGGCGGTGCAGCGGCGCGAGCGAATCGTCGCTGCCGGTGTAGCGCGCGATCAGGTGCAGGTTGGCCACCGGCACGTAGAGCTTGGCGTTCTCGGCGTATTCGAGGGTGAGGAATTCGGCGGCCTGATTGTCGATTTCCAGAATCGTCAGGCCCAGGTAGCGCCCGACGCCGTGATCGATATGCACCACCGGCGCGCCTTCGCGCAGTTCGGTGAGGTTCTTGATTACCGCATCGTTGCTGACGTCGCTGCGCTTCTCGCGGCGACGACGTTGCATGACCCGTTGGCCGAACAGCGGACTTTCCGCCACCAGCGCCAGCGCCGGGTCGTCGAGCAGCAGACCTTCGTCGAGCGGGGCGATGGTGATCGCCAGACGATCCTTGCTGGCAACGAAGTCTGGCCAGCTGTCGACGGTTTTCGGCCGCAACTTCAGGCGTTCCAACAGTTCCAGCAGGACTTCGCGACGACCCGCCGATTCAGCGGTGAACAGCACGCGCCCGGGGAATTCTTCGAGGAACCCGGCCAGCGCCGCCAGCGGTTGCGTGGCCTTGGCTTCGATGGCCAGATCGGGCAGCGCATGGGCCGGGAAGCGCTCACGGCCGACGCCGCTTTCAACGTCCTGTTGACTGGCAACGACCCGTGGCCAGTTCTTCAGGCGCGCGAAGCAGTCTTCCACTGGCAGGAACAGTTCGGCCGGTGGCAATAAAGGACGCGATGGATCGACGCGGCGTTCTTCGTAACGATTGCGCACGTCGTTCCAGAAGTTTTCCGCCGCCTGCTCAATGCCCGGCAGCGAGAACACTTGTGTGTCCTGAGGCAAGTAATCGAACAGCGTCGAAGTTTCGTCGAAGAACAGCGGCAGGTAGTACTCGATACCGGCCGGGGTGATACCGCTGCTCAGGTCCTGAAAGATCGGGCAGCGGCGGAAGTCGACGTCGAAGCGCTCGCGAAAGCGCGCCTTGAAGCGGGTGACTGCGTCTTTCTGCAACGGGAACTCGCGGGCCGGCAGCAGCTTGACCGACTCGACCTTGTCGATTGAACGCTGGGTTTCCGGATCGAAGGTGCGCAGGGTTTCGATTTCGTCGTCGAACAGGTCGATGCGATAGGGCAGCTTGCTGCCCATCGGGAACAGGTCGATCAGCGCGCCGCGTACGGTGAACTCGCCGTGCTCGTACACCGTGTCGACATAGCGATAGCCGCTGGCTTCGAGCCGCGCGCGCATCTGTTCGACGTCGAGCTTCTGGCCGATATCCAGCACCAGGCTGCTGCCGAGCAGGAACTTGGTCGGCGCCAAGCGATGCAAGGCGGTGGTGATCGGAACCACCAGCACGCCGTGGGCCAGTTCCGGCAGGCGATACAGGCTGGCGATGCGCTGGGAGATGATGTCCTGGTGCGGCGAGAACAGGTCGTAGGGCAGGGTTTCCCAGTCGGGGAAATGCAGTACGGGCAAATCCGGGGCGAAGAAACTCAGCTCCTGTTCCAGCCGTTCGGCGCTTTGGCTGTCGGCGGTCAGCAGCAGGGTAAAGCGCTTGGCAGCGCTGGCAGCCTCGGCAATCGCCAGGCTGAGGGCGGCACCGGGCAGATTGCCCCAGTGCTGTTTACCTGCTTCGGCAGGGAGTAACGGTAGACGCAGAACAGGCACGGAAGGTTGAGCTCCAGGCGTTGCGACAAAGTCGGTAATTGTAGCGGCCTCCGGTGCCGCCTGTCAGTTGCAGACTGCGTCTATCTTCACGGTTTGGACGAAATGTAGTGGTAACCATAAAAACGAGCACTTTTTTCATGGTTATGTAGTGCCGAAACCGGGTGGTGTTACGGAGGGTTACAGACATCGTCTAACAGTCGTCGAAAAATTGACTGCGCTGAAAGCCCCGGTTTTATTGGGCTGGAGAAGGGCGTAAATTTTTTGAACGGGAATTTGTTACCGATTGCGCGACAAGCGCGCATTGCTGAAAGGGCTTGTCGGCGGCATAATGTAGCCCCTTTTTTCTGCCCCTACATGTGGAAGGTTACCGTGACTCAGAAGCCCGACCAGTGTCTTGGTGAATGGATCGACCGTGAAGCACTCGCAGAAGCGATGATCCCGCTTATCGGTCAGCTCTACCGCAATAACAACGTGGTTAGCTCGATCTATGGCCGCAGCCTGATCAACCAGTCTGTCATCGCGATTCTCAAAGCTCACCGCTTTGCTCGCCACCGTTCTTCGGACGACAGCGAACTCTCCGTCCACGAAACATTCCCACTGCTCAAGGCCATGAGCGAGCTCAAGCTCGGCGCGGCGTCGGTGGATCTGGGCAAGCTGGCGTTCAAATTCCGCAATGAAGGCAACGGCCGCAGCGCCGAGCAGTTCGTGCGTGAAGAGATGGCTGACGTGGTTGGCCAGCAGAACGCCTCGGCCCGCAAAGGCACCGACGTTGTTCTTTACGGCTTCGGTCGTATCGGCCGTCTGCTGGCGCGCATCCTGATCGAGAAAACCGGTGGTGGCGACGGCCTGCGTCTGCGCGCCATCGTCGTGCGCAAAGGCGCCGAAAACGACCTGACCAAACGCGCCAGCCTGCTGCGTCGCGATTCGGTACACGGTTCGTTCAACGGCACCATTACCATCGACGAAGAAAACAACACCATCACCGCCAACGGTAACCTGATCCAGGTGATCTACGCGAAGAACCCGACCGAGGTGGATTACACCCAGTACGGCATCAAAGACGCGCTGCTGGTGGACAACACCGGTGTATGGCGTGACGCCGATGGCCTGGGCCAGCACTTGCAGTGCCCGGGTATCGATCGCGTTGTTCTGACCGCGCCTGGCAAGGGCAAGCTGAAGAACATCGTTCACGGCATCAACCACGGTGAAATCACCGCTGACGACAAGATTGTCTCGGCTGCTTCCTGCACCACCAACGCCATCGTGCCGGTGCTCAAAGCGGTCAACGACAAGTTCGGCATCATCAACGGTCACGTCGAAACCGTTCACTCGTACACCAACGACCAGAACCTGATCGACAACTTCCACAAGGGCGATCGCCGTGGCCGCAGCGCCGCGCTGAACATGGTGATCACCGAGACCGGCGCCGCTACCGCTGCTGCCAAGGCTCTGCCTGAGCTGGCCGGCAAGCTGACCGGTAACGCGATTCGTGTTCCGACGCCAAACGTGTCGATGGCCATTCTCAACCTCAACCTTGAGAAAGCCGCCACCCGCGAAGAGATGAACGAGTACCTGCGCTACATGGCGCTGCACTCCGAGCTGCACAAGCAGATCGACTTCGTCAATTCGCAGGAAGTGGTGTCGACTGACTTCGTTGGCTCGCGTCACGCCGGTGTAGTCGACGCTGAAGCGACCATCGTGCAGGACAACCGCGTCGTTCTGTACGTCTGGTACGACAACGAGTTCGGCTACAGCTGCCAGGTGGTTCGCGTGATGGAAGACATGGCTGATGTGAATCCGCCAGCGTTCCCGCGCTAAGTCTCAGGCTTGAATGAAAACGCCCCGGCATTTTGTCGGGGCGTTTTTGTTTGTGGGCCTGTTGGATCTTCGGCGTCCTTGCCGGCCTCTTCGCGAGCAGGCTCGCTCCCACACTGGATCAGTGTCGTTCACAATCTTCTGTGGGAGCGAGCCTGCTCGCGAAAGCATTCTGTCAGGCGCCGCTGGCTACCGAGGCCTGCGCCGTGCGCAACTCATGCCGGTTGCCACGGAACAACACCAACGTCGCAATCAACCCCAACACCGCCGCGCCACTGAGCCAGATGCCCGGTGCTGCCTTGTTGTCCAGCACATGAATCAGATAGGTGCACGCTGCCGGAGTAAATCCGCCGAACGTCGCCGTTGCCAAACTGTAAGCCAGGGAAAACCCGGTCGTGCGCACTTCCACCGGCATGATCTCGGTCAGCGCCACCACCATCGCGCCGTTGTACGAGCCGTACAGAAACGACAGCCACAATTCGACAATCAGCAAATGGCTGAAGCTCGGATTCGCCACCAGCCACGACAGTGCCGGATACGCCGTGAGGATCGCCAGAATCGTCGCCGCCAGCAGTAAGGGTTTTCGGCCGATCTTGTCGGATACCGCGCCCATCACCGGTAGCCAGAAGAAGTTCGACAAGCCGATGCACACCGTCACCAACAGCGCATCGAGATCAGACAGGTGCAGTTCGGCCTTGCCGAACGTCGGCGTGTACGCAGTGATCAGGTAGAACGAAACCGTGGTCATCACCACCAGCGCCATGCCGGCAATGACGATGCCGAAGTTCTGCCCGATCGAGCGGACGATTTCGCCGAGGGTAGGGCGGTGGGTTCGCGCCTGGAATTCCGGAGTTTCTTCCAGCGAGCGACGGATGAAGAAAATCACCGGCACGATCATGCAGCCAATCAGAAACGGCACGCGCCAGCCCCATTCGCCCATCTGCTCAGGGCTCAGCCAGTGGTTGAGGCCAACGCCGAGCAGACCGGCGAAAACCACGGCTGCCTGTTGGCTGGCGGACTGCCAACTGACGAAAAAGCCTTTACGCCCCGGCGTAGAAATTTCCGCCAGATACACCGACACACCGCCCAGTTCCACGCCCGCCGAGAAGCCTTGCAACAGACGGCCGAACAACACCAGCAGCGGCGCGGCGACACCGAGCGTTGCGTAGCCGGGCACGCAGGCGATCAGCACCGTACCGGCGGCCATCATCGCCAAAGTGATGATCAGCCCTTTGCGCCGTCCGTGACGGTCGATATAGGCGCCGAGGAAAATCGCCCCCAGCGGGCGCATCAGGAAGCCGGCGCCGAAGGTCGCCAGCGACAGCATCAGCGAAGCGAACGCGCTGTCGGTGGGGAAGAAGGTTTTGGCGATGGCCGTGGCATAGAAGCCGTAGACCATGAAGTCGAACATTTCGAGGAAGTTGCCGCTGACAACGCGAAAGATCGCTTTGCCTTTGCCCGTGGTGGAGGACATGGGAGGTACTCACTGTTCAATTTTGTATAAAGGCGTTGCAGCCATGGGGAAGCGAGCGGGCGCTTGTAGTTCATAATGGCCGCCGTGGTTTTGCGGGGAGATGAAGAATTGTTAACTGGACGCTGGTTGGGGCTTGTGGTGTTGGCGGTGGCAATCGGCGGCTGCGGCAACGGCGATTCCCTGGAACAGGTCGGTGGCTCGACCATGGGCAGCACTTGGTCGGTCAAGTACGTGCGCCACCCCGGGGTCGCCGATCCTGCGCAGGTGCGCAGCAAAGTGCAGGCCATCCTCGGTGAAGTCGATCAACAGCTGTCGACTTACCGCAGTGACTCCGTCATCGAGCGTTTCAACGCCTTGCCCGCCGATAGCTGCCAAGCCATGCCGACAGCGGTGCTCGAATTGGTCCGTATCGGCGAACAGCTTTCAATGCAAAGCGAAGGCTCCTACGACCTGACCGTGGAACCGCTGCTGGACCTCTGGGGATTCGGCCCGCAAGGACGCGAGGAAAAGATCCCTGATGCGGCCGCTGTGGCCGAGGTCATGCAGCGGGTCGGCCATCAGCACCTGCGCATCGACGGCGAGCGGTTGTGCAAGGACACCGCCGTCGAAGTCGACTTCAACAGCATTGCCGCCGGTTACGCCGTGGATACCATCGCCGCCAGATTGCAGGGCATGGGCATCGACAATTACCTGGTCGAAGCCACGGGCGAACTCAAGGTCCGGGGCAAGAAGCCGGATGGTTCCGCGTGGCGCATCGCTCTCGAAGAGCCTCGCGATGACCAGCAAGTGGCCGAGCGGATTATCGATGTCGATGGCTACGGCGTGTCCACCTCCGGTGACTACCGCCATTATTTTCTGCAGGACGGTCGGCGTTATTCCCACACCTTCGATGCACGCAGCGGGCGACCGGTCCTACACGACCTGGCGTCAGTCACGGTGATTCATCCTTCAGCGTTGATGGCCGATGGACTATCGACGCTGTTGCTGATTCTCGGGCCGGAAAGGGCACGGGACTATGCCCAAAAGCATGACATTGCTGCATTCTTTGTCTTGCGTGCCGATACAGGTTTCGTCACCCGCAGCAGTCAGGCATTTGCGCAGCTTGTCGGTGAAAAAAACTGACTGAAGACAAGACGAAAGCTGGCGTTGTAGTGCAGGCAAAAGTAGCCTACGACGCGACCAAGGGTTAATGTGCGCGGCGTTGACGCTTCTATAGACTGTGTCCGGGTTCTCTACTGGCCCCCAATTGTTCCTTCGCGCCGCCGTTCGGCGTGATTTAGCCGCCGGTGCTGCTGGCACCGCGGCCTGTTCTGAGGAGTACGCATGGCTGTCTACAACTACGACGTGGTGGTACTGGGTTCCGGCCCGGCGGGAGAAGGCGCGGCAATGAACGCCGCCAAAGCGGGGCGCAAGGTCGCGATGGTCGACAGCCGTCGTCAGGTCGGCGGCAACTGCACCCACCTCGGCACCATCCCGTCCAAGGCACTGCGTCACTCGGTGCGGCAGATCATGCAGTTCAACACCAACCCGATGTTCCGCGCGATCGGCGAGCCACGCTGGTTCTCCTTCCCGGACGTGTTGAAAAGCGCCGAAAAAGTCATTTCCAAACAAGTCGCATCGCGCACCGGCTACTACGCCCGTAACCGCGTCGACGTGTTCTTCGGCACCGGCAGCTTCGCCGACGAGCAAACCATCGAAGTGGTCTGCGGCAACGGCGTGGTCGAGAAGCTGGTGGCCAAGCACATCATCATCGCCACCGGTTCGCGCCCGTATCGCCCGGCGGACATCGATTTCCACCACCCGCGCATCTACGATAGCGACACCATCCTCAGTCTCGGTCACACCCCGCGCAAACTGATCGTTTACGGCGCTGGTGTAATCGGCTGCGAATACGCATCGATCTTCAGTGGTCTGGGTGTGCTGGTCGAGCTGGTCGACAACCGTGGCCAGTTGCTGAGCTTCCTTGACTCGGAAATTTCCCAGGCGCTGAGCTACCACTTCAGCAACAACAACATCACCGTGCGTCACAACGAAGAGTACGACCGCGTCGAAGGCGTGGACAACGGCGTGATCCTGCACCTGAAATCCGGCAAGAAGATCAAGGCCGACGCCTTGCTCTGGTGCAATGGCCGTACCGGCAACACCGACACGCTGGGTCTGGAAAACATCGGGGTCAAGGTCAACAGCCGTGGCCAGATCGAAGTCGACCAGAACTACCGCACCTGCATAGAGAACATCTACGGCGCCGGTGACGTGATCGGCTGGCCAAGCCTGGCCAGTGCCGCCCACGACCAGGGTCGTTCGGCCGCTGGCAGCATCGTCGACAATGGCAGCTGGCGCTTCGTCAATGACGTGCCGACCGGCATCTACACCATTCCGGAGATCAGCTCGATCGGCAAGAACGAGCAGGAGCTGACCCAGGCCAAAGTGCCGTACGAAGTCGGCAAGGCCTTCTTCAAGAGCATGGCGCGGGCGCAGATTGCCGGTGAGCCGCAGGGCATGCTGAAGATCCTCTTCCACCGCGAAACGCTGGAAGTGCTCGGCGTGCATTGCTTCGGTTATCAGGCGTCGGAGATCGTTCACATCGGTCAGGCGATCATGAACCAGCCGGGCGAGCTGAACACCCTGAAGTATTTCGTCAACACCACGTTCAATTACCCGACCATGGCCGAAGCCTATCGGGTAGCGGCGTACGACGGCCTCAACCGGCTTTTTTGACGGGCTCCGGCCGGTGGCCTGAGCCGGCCGGGGAGACCGATTTCAGCAATTCTCAAGGGTGGCAGTGGCCAAACCGGGAAAGTCTGTAATCAGGCTGTCAACGCCGAAGTCGGCGAGTCTGCGCATCAGTGCAGGCTCGTTGACGGTCCACACCGACACATGCAGGCCCTGACGCTGCGCCTTTTGCAGGCGTTCCGGCGTACACAGCGTCCAGTTCAACGCGAGAATTTCGCAACCGTAGCTGGCCGCCACCTTCAACGGATCGAGCCAGGCGTATTCGGCCACCAGGCCACGGGATACGTCCGGTACCAGGTCCAGCGCTGCCTTCAAGACTTCCCGTGAACTCGAGGTGATCGTCACCTTGTCGAGCAGGCCATGCCGTTGAGCCATTTCCCGAATCGCCAGCACGGTAGTCGCCGCGCGGGTGCGTGAAGCGCTTTTGACTTCCAGCTGCCAGTGCTCGAAATCACATTTCTCGAACAACTCTTCCAGCGTCGGAATCGGGCACGGCTGGATCCAGCCCGGGCCACCCTTGCGCGCGTCGTAGGTCACCAGTTCGGCGGCGGTGTGCTCGACGACTTTGCCGCGACGGTCGGTGGTGCGTTTGAGCGTCGGATCATGGATGACCATCAGCTCGCCGTCCTTGGACAGGTGCAGATCCAGTTCGCAGCGGCGCACGCCGTGCTTGAGGCATTCCTGAAAGCTGCTCAGGGTGTTTTCCGGTGCTTCGCCCTTGGCGCCGCGGTGGCCGTAGATGAGGGTCACGGTGCTTCCTTAAGTTAAATGCCTGATTCGTTCTGTTCGCGGGCCAGACGGCGTTCCTGAGCCTGCTTTTGCAAAATGTAGCGAGCGAGCAACTGGCGCTGGGCATCGGTCGGGCGCTCGAACTCGGTGCCGACGTCATAGCCATCGCCCTTGGGATCGCAATGGGTGACCCGGGCACGCAGCAGCAGGCCAAGCGCCTGCGGCATCAGTACCAGTTTCACCGACAGGTGTGCGCCGGTGGCAATCGGGGTCGGGTACTGAAAGTCGATCCCGCCCTCGGAGATGATCACCGGCTGCGGCTCGCCGATGTGTCCGAGCACCGTCAGGGCGATTACCTGGCTGAGCAGGTCGATGCGTTTGTTCTGCGATTTGAGGAACGCGGCGATGGCGCGGTCGCGCTCGCTGATCTGTCGCAGCAGGTGCTGCGACTCGAATTCGCTCAGGTGCAGTTCGCTGAGCAGGTTGAAGAGTGGGGAAGCATCCTGCAACACTTCCTGGCCTGCGGCTTCGGGAGCGGACAGGGGCCGAATTTCCAGTGCGATCGTGTCCTCGATACGGTAGTATTCGCGGCGATCTTCTTCATCTAATGTCGACATGGCGAACCCATGGTAGCGGCGGTGGTCTGAGTGTAAAGCTGGTTTTCGACCCCCGCCACAAGGACGTTCCTTTTCCCTCCGAACAAGCCCCGACATGTTCAGACCTCTCTTCGTATTTATCGGCACGCGTTATACCCGTGCAAAGCGTCGCAATCATTTTGTGTCATTCATTTCCCTGACTTCGATGATCGGGCTCGCCCTTGGCGTGGTCGTGATGATCGTTGTGCTGTCGGTGATGAACGGCTTCGACCATGAGATGCGCACCCGCGTGCTGGGCATGGTGCCCCACGCCACTCTCGAGACCGGCGAGCCGATCAATGACTGGCAGAGCCTGGCCGACAAGGTCAAGCAGAACCGGCAGGTGACGGCGGTGGCGCCGTTCACCCAGATGCAGGGCCTGCTGACCAACAACGGTCAGGTTTCCAAGGTGTTGCTCAATGCCATTGATCCTGCGCTCGAGCGCAATGTGTCGATCATCGACAACTTCATGAAGCAGGGCAAACTCGACGACCTGACACCGGGCAGCTTCGGCATCGTCATCGGCGACAAGGCCGCGACCAAGCTTGGCGTTGGCATCGGCGACAAGGTCACTTTCGTCGCACCGGAGGTCAGCGTGACCCCGGCCGGGATGTTCCCGCGCATGAAGCGCTTCACCGTGGTCGGGATTTTCCATGTCGGCGCCGGTGAGCTCGACGGCTACCTCGGCGTGACCAATCTGCAGGATCTGGCGAAAATGCACCGCTGGAAAGCCGATCAGGTGCAGGGCCTGCGGCTGAAGTTCGACGACCTGTTCCGGGCGCCGCGCGAGGCGTGGAACATCGCCCAGCAGCTCGGCGAAGATCGTTACTACGCCCGCGACTGGACCCGCACCCACGGCAACCTGTATCAGGCGATCCGCATGGAAAAAGCCATGATCGGGCTGCTGTTGCTGCTGATCGTCGCCGTCGCCGCGTTCAACATCATTTCCACGCTGGTGATGGTGGTGAACGACAAGAAGGGTGACATCGCCATTCTGCGTACCCTCGGCGCCACTCCGGGCACGATCATGCGCACGTTCATGGTTCAGGGCACGGTAATCGGCGTGGTCGGCACGGCGATCGGCGCGGTGGTCGGGATCCTCGCGGCACTGAATGTCAGTGCGGCCATTTCGGCGCTTGAAGGGCTGATCGGCCACAAGTTCCTTAATGCTGACGTGTATTTCATTGATTATCTTCCTTCGCAGGTACAGAGCCAGGACGTCGTCATGGTCTGCGCCGCTGCGTTGGTCCTGAGTTTCCTCGCCACCCTGTATCCCGCCTGGCGTGCCGCGCGCACCCAGCCGGCGGAGGCGTTACGTTATGAGTGAGTCGGGCATGAGTGAACAAGCAATTCTGAGCTGCCGTAACCTGGGCAAATCCTACGAGGAGGGTCCTGAGTCGGTACAAGTGCTGGCCGGCCTGCAACTGGAGTTGCACCCGGGCGAGCGTGTGGCGATCGTGGGTAAATCCGGTTCCGGCAAAAGTACCTTGCTCAACCTGCTCGGCGGCCTCGATACGCCGAGCAAGGGCAGCGTCTGGCTCGACGGTGAAGAACTGTCGGCGTTGAGCGAGAAGAAGCGGGGCCTGCTGCGCAATCGCGCGCTTGGTTTCGTTTACCAGTTTCACCACCTGCTGCCGGAATTCACCGCGCTGGAAAACGTCTGCATGCCGCTGTTGATCGGCAAGACCGCCATCCCGGAGGCGCGCCAGCGTGCCACGGCATTGCTGGAGCGCGTCGGTCTTGGCCATCGTCTGGAACACAAACCGGCGGAACTGTCCGGCGGCGAGCGTCAGCGCGTGGCCATCGCCCGTGCCCTGGTCAACAACCCGGGGCTGGTGATGCTCGATGAGCCAACCGGTAACCTCGACCTGCACACCGCCGAAGGCATTCAGGATCTGATGCTGGAGCTGAGCACTTCGATGCGCACAGCGTTCCTGGTGGTGACGCACGACATGAACCTGGCTCGCCAGATGGACCGCGTCCTGCAGTTGCAGGAAGGTTGCCTGACCCCCATCTGACTGGCTGAAACCCGGCGCCCGTAACGGTGCCGGGTCTTTTATTTCTATACGGTGCCCCAGCGAATGTTCAGACCGTTATCGATCTTTATCGGCACGCGCTATACCCGCGCCAAGCGCCGCAATCGCTTTGTTTCGTTCATTTCGATGACCTCGATGATCGGCCTCGCCCTCGGCGTGCTGGCGATGATCGTCGTGCTGTCGGTGATGAACGGCTTTCAGCGCGAAATGAGCTCGCGCATCCTCGGCATGGTGCCCCATGCGACCATCGTTGGCGTCAAGCCGATCGATGACTGGCAGCCAGTGGCCGCCGCTGCGATGAAAAATCCCGAAGTGACGGCCGCCGTGCCGTTCACCGAAATGGAAGGCATGCTGTCCTACAAGGGTTCGATGCAGCCGATTCAGATCAGCGGCGTTGATCCGGCCCAGGAAGGCAAGGTGTCGATCGTTGCCCAGCACATCGTCCAGGGTCGTCTGGATGCCTTGAAGCCGGGTGAATTCGGTGTGGTGATCGGTGAAATCACCGCGCGGCGTTTCCGCCTCAATGTCGGCGACAAGATCACTCTGATCGTCCCGGAAGTCAGCACCGCGCCGGGCGGTATCACCCCGCGCATGCAGCGCCTGAATGTGGTTGGCGTGTTCAAGGTCGGCGCCGAGCTGGACGGCTCGATGGGCCTGATTCACGTCGCCGACGCCGCGACCATGCAGCACTGGCAACCGAATCAGGTGCAGAGCGTGCGTCTGGCGGTCAAGGATCTGTACGCCGCGCCGAAGGTGTCTGCGGACATTGCCGGTGGCCTCGGCGCCGACTTCAAGGCTGACGACTGGACTCACACCCAGGGCAGCCTGTTCAGCGCGATGAAGATGGAAAAAACCATGATCGGCCTGCTGTTGCTGATGATCGTCGCGGTGGCGGCGTTCAACATCATCGCGACGCTGATCATGGTGGTGAACGACAAGGGCGCCGACATCGCCATCCTGCGCACCATCGGCGCTACGCCCCGGCAGATCATGGCGATCTTCATGGTGCAGGGCACGGTGATCGGTATTGTCGGCACCATCATTGGCGGCGTGCTGGGCGTGATTGCGGCGCTCAATGTCAGCGAACTGGTCGGCTGGGTCGAGCGTGTGACCGGCCAGCATATCTTCAGTTCGGACGTGTATTTCGTCAGCAACCTGCCCTCGGAATTGCAGGGTGGGGATGTGCTGTTGATCTGCTCGGCGGGTTTCATCCTGAGCTTCCTGGCGACGGTGTATCCGGCGTGGCGGGCGGCGAAGATCGAACCGGCGCATGCCTTGAGATATTCGTAAGCGACTCCATGCTCGTTCCCACGCTCTGCGTGGGAATGCCTCAACGGACGCTCTGCGTTCGGCTCTTGAAGGGACGCGGAGCGTCCCGGGCTGCATTCCCACGCAGAGCGTGGGAACGATCAGGTCCGAGGCAACTCGATCACAAACCGCGTCCAACCCGCTTCAGATTCACAACGAATCTGCCCGCCATGTGCCCGCACGATCGACTGAGTAATCGCCAGCCCCAACCCCGCATGCTCACTGCTGCCTTCCTGCCGCGCCGGATCCGCTCGATAGAAGCGGTCGAACAGACGTGGCAGTAATTGCGCGGAAATACCCTCGCCACTGTTTTCGACGCAGACGCGCACGGTTTCCCCCTCGTCGACGATGCTCAAGCGCACATAACCCTCGGCCGGGGTAAACCGCAGTGCGTTATCCAGCAGGTTCGACAAGGCCCGGCGCAACATGCCGCGATCACCTTCGATACGCGCCTCACCTTCACGGCTCAAGCTCACGCCAGCGTCTTCCGCCAATGGCGCAAAAAACTCCAGCAACATGTCGGCCTCATCCGCCAGCTCCAGTGGTTCGCGCTTGGGCATCAGCAAGCCGTGGTCAGCCTTGGCCAGGTAGAGCATGTCGTTGACCAGTTGCGCCATCCATTGCAGTTCTTCGAGGTTGCTGTGCAGCGCTTCGCGGTAATCCTCCAGTGCCCGGGGGCGGGTGAGGGTGACCTGGGTGTGGGTCAGCAGATTCGACAACGGTGTGCGCAGTTCATGGGCGATGTCGGCGGAGAACGCCGAGAGGCGCTGAAACGAGTCGTCGAGGCGTGCGAGCATGGCGTTGAAGCTGTAGGCCATTTCTGCAAGCTCTGGCGGCATCTTCTCTTCAGGCAGTCGGGCATTCAGCGATTGCGCAGAAATCCCACGGGCCACCGCGCTCATCCGCCGCAACGGGCGCAGACCGCTGCGCGCGGCCCAGGCCCCGAGCACGGCAGTGGCCAGCGCCGACAGGCCGACGGTCAGCCAGATCAGATGCTGCATGCGCGTAAGAAAATGCTGGTGATGGGTGATGTCCAGCAGCAGCGTCAGTTGCGGCGAATCCGCTGTGTCCGGATAGAGCGGGGCGCGCAGCACGCGGTAATCGGTGCCGTCATGGCTGATGGTCGACAGGCCTGTTTGCAGCGGCAGATTCTTCGGAATCTGCACCGAGCTGTCATACCAGTGCTGACCGTCGCCACTGGTAATGCGCAACGACAGATCCGCCTGACGGCTGAGTTCATCGGCCAGCCGCGCCTCGCGCTGGGCAGGTTGGAGATCCTGCAAGGCGCGGCGCAGGCCGATCAGTTTCGTCTCCAGTTGTTGCTGGTCAAGCTCGATGAAGTGCGCCTCGCTGGCGCGGTCGAACAGCACCCCGGCGAACAGCGAGACCACCGCAGTGCAGGCGGCAAACAACAGCGCCAGGCGCGTGCTCAAGGACAGGCTACGCATCACAGCGAACGCTCTTCGAGCACGTAACCCATGCCGCGCACGGTGTGGATCAACTTGTTGGGGAAGTCATCGTCGATCTTCAGGCGCAAGCGGCGGATCGCCACTTCGATGACGTTGGTGTCGCTGTCGAAATTCATGTCCCAAACCTGCGAGGCGATCAGCGATTTGGGCAGGACTTCACCCTGACGGCGCAGGAGCATTTCCAGCAGGGCGAATTCCTTGGCGGTCAGGTCGATGCGCTGGCCGCTGCGTTCGACCCGGCGGCGGATCAGATCCAGGCGCAGATCGGCCAGTTGCAGGCTGGTTTCCTGGGCAATTGCGCTGCCGCGTCGCAACAGGCTGCGCACCCGGGCGAGCAATTCGGAGAAGGCGAATGGCTTGACCAGATAATCGTCGGCGCCCAGTTCGAGGCCGTGAACCCTGTCCTCCACGGCGTCTTTGGCGGTGAGAAAAAGTACCGGCGTTTCGAGGCCAGCGCTGCGCACCGCTTGCAGAATCTGCCAGCCACTGCGCCCGGGCAGCATCACATCGAGGATCAACAGCGCGTAATCGCCGCTCAAGGCCAATTGCTGGCCGCTGATGCCATCGGCCACCAGCTCGGTATTGAATCCGGCCTCGGTCAGGCCCTGACGCAGGTATTGGCCGGTTTTCGCTTGGTCTTCGACGATCAACAGTTTCATGGGCGACTCGGGCTGCTTCGGGATGAAAAAGGGCGAGGGCGTTATACCGTGAGATCCGGCGATAAGCGCCAAGCTGACAAAGTTGTAATCTGCCTGTCAGGTCGATGCCAGCACTGGGTGGTTAGAGTTTCCCACAGGCTGAACCTTGTCTCGTTGGAGTACGACCATGTTTTTGCGCACCTCGCTGAAAATAGCCACCTGTCTGCTGGCATTGAGTTCGCCAGCCTGGGCGGCACCCGCGCACACCTTCGCCTTCGGCCAGCCGGCAGCGGCGAGCCAGGCTACGCGCAGTATCGAAATCGTCATGGGCGACATGAACTTCGACCCGAAAGCCATACAGGTCAAGGCCGGTGAGACGGTTCGCTTTGTACTGGTGAATAAAGGCCAGTTGCTGCATGAATTCAACCTCGGTGATGCGGCGATGCATGCCAGTCACCAGCAGGAAATGTTGCAGATGCAGCAAAGCGGCATGCTAACGCCGACAGGCATGAAAGAAATGTCCCACGACATGGCGGGCATGAATCACGCGGCGATGGGCCACGGCATGCAGCATGACGACCCCAACAGCGTGCTGGTCGAGCCCGGTAAAACCGCCGAGTTGACCTGGACCTTCAGCAAGGCCACGGCGCTCGAGTTTGCCTGCAATATCCCCGGGCATTATCAGGCGGGCATGGTCGGCAAACTGACAGTCAGTCAGTAAGCACTCAAAGGCGCGGGCAAAGGCTGGTAGAATCCGCTGATTCTTCAGTCAGGTTTCCGCCATGCATCCCGCAGCCGAACATTCGCCGCTGGGCAAATCCAGCGAATACATCGCCACGTACACGCCGTCCCTGCTGTTCCCGATTCCGCGCACCGCGAAATGGGCCGAGCTGGGCCTGACCGCCGAAACCCTGCCGTATAAAGGCGTGGATTTCTGGAACTGCTTCGAGCTGTCGTGGCTGCTGCCCTCGGGCAAACCGGTGGTGGCGATCGCTGAATTCAGCATCCCGGCGGACTCGCCGAACATCATCGAATCGAAGTCGTTCAAGCTCTACCTCAACTCGCTGAACCAGACGCCGTTCGCCGACGTTGCCATATTGCAAGCGACGCTGGTCAAGGATCTGTCCGCCGCTGCCGGCAAACCTGTGGGCGTTCGGGTTCGCAGTCTGAAGGACGTCGAAGCCGAAGGCGTGGTGGCGTTGCCGGGCGTGTGCATCGACGATCTGGATATCAGCGTGAGCAACTATGAGCATCCGCGTCCGGAGCTGCTGCGTTGCGACAATTCGCGCGTGGTCGAGGAGAGCGTGCACAGCCACCTGCTCAAATCCAACTGCCCGGTGACCAGCCAGCCGGACTGGGGCAGCGTCGTGGTGGAATATCGCGGCGCGGCGCTGGATCACGCCAGCCTGCTGGAGTACATCGTCAGCTTCCGCCAGCATTCGGACTTCCATGAGCAATGCGTTGAGCGGATTTTCCTCGATCTGCAGCGGTTGTTGAAACCTGAAAAGCTCACCGTGTTTGCACGTTACGTTCGCCGGGGTGGGCTGGATATCAATCCGTATCGCAGTACCGAAAGCGTACAACTGCCGAATCATCGGCTCGTACGTCAATAAAGATCCTGAATGTGCGACATCCAATGTGGAAGCGAGCCTGCTCGCGAATGCGGTGTGTCATTCAACGATGATGTCGACTGACACGACGCCTTCGCGAGCAGGCTCGCTCCCACAAGGGCTTGCATGCACATTTTGCAAATGAAAAAGCCCTGCCATCGCTGGCAGGGCTTTTTTGTGCGGCGGGGCGTCAGATGCCCATGCTGCCCAGCGCGTTGACGATGTTGCGCAGGGTGCCGGCGATCGCCGGGTGTTCGACTTCGAAGCGCTCCACTGCCAGGTTCACGCCATCGGCGATGCTTGCGTTCTGGGTGGCAGTTTCCAGCTGGATCTCCGATTCGATCTGCGCCATCAGCGCATGCAGATCTTCACGCTCGGCTTCCGACAGCGGTGGATTGTGTTTCAGCTGCTCGCGCAGTGTATCGAGCTGTTTTTGCAGTTCTTGGGCGGGCATGGTGGTTTCCTTTTTATCAATAGGCACTGGCATTGACCGCAGCCACGCGCCAAAGGTCTATGGCTGACCTTTAGATTAATCCACTCTCGGTAAACCTGCATGACGCCGGTCAGGGCTTTTCGCCTTTGGCGCGGCGCAAGCTGATGTCGGCGAGGCAGGCGTCCAGTTCGCCGAGATGATCGATTACCGAATGCACGCCCAGGCCGAACAACTGCACGGTTGCCTTGCCGCGCAACTTTTCGCGTTCCTTTTGCGAGAGCGCCTGCCACTCGCTCGGGCTCAGGCCGCATAGCGAGCCACAGGACGCCAGGCCAATCGTCCATAACCCGGCATTCAGACCGGCCTGTAACAGGCGCGGCTCACCACTGACCAGCACGCAACCGTCGAGGCGGTCGATGTTCAAACTCATCAACGCCTGCCAGCACGCGTTGGGCGCTGGCCATGGATTCATTGTTGCTGAATGTTGCGTCGGTTTGATCCAGTCCGGCAGCGACGCGGCCAGTGGCTGAGCGAGGGCAGGGGGCAATTCGTCGAGCCACGCGCAGGGAATTCCCTGGCGCTGCAAACTTTTCAGGCTATCGAGTGCGCCCGGTGTAGTTTTGGCATGTTCCGGCTGGGCGTTGAGCTCTCGCGCGGCGCGGGCACCGAAATCCACCAGGCAACCGCTCAGGCCGAACAGCACGGCAGTCAGGCCGGGCGCGGCGACGGGCAAGGTTTCGGCGTGAGTCATGGCAACGTCCCTGAAATAACGCTCAAGACTAAGGCACTGGGGTGACAGTTGCATGACAGGCGGGTGAAAGCCTGCGTAGGAAACTTCCTGCATATCGTTGCAGCGGCGCACTGCCCAAATCGCCGTTTACGCTTATACTAGCGGCCTTAATGCCCGGGCCGAGAGGACCGCGCCAGTATCGAATCCAAGGAGTTTTTCTATGCGCTGGAGCCCTTCGCTCACTCAGCTAAGTGTATGTGCCAGCCTGTTGCTGGCGCCGTTCGCCACCCAGGCGGCCACCGAAGAAGACCCTTGGGAAAGCGTCAACCGGCCGATTTTCCAGTTCAACGACTTCGTTGACACCTACGCGCTGAAGCCACTGGCCCAGGGTTATGAGTTCATCACCCCGCAGTTCGTTGAAGACGGCATTCACAATATGTTCCGCAACGTCGGTGACGTGACCAACCTGGCGAACAACATTCTCCAGGCCAAACCGGCTGCGGCGGGCGTTGATACCGCCCGACTGATCTTCAACACCACCTTCGGTCTGCTCGGCTTCTTTGATGTCGGCACCAAGATGGGCTTGAACCGCAGCGACGAAGACTTCGGTCAGACCCTCGGTTACTGGGGCGTGGGCAGCGGCCCGTACGTTATGCTGCCGCTGATGGGGCCGAGCACCCTGCGTGACGCACCGTCGAAATATGTCGACAGCTTCACCGGCGCGTACCGCTACATCGACCACGTGCCGACGCGTAACTCGATCTTCGGCCTGAACATCGTCGACACCCGCGCCAGCCTGCTGTCGAGCGAGAAGCTGATCAGCGGCGACAAATACACCTTCATCCGCAACGCTTACCTGCAGAACCGCGAGTTCAAGGTGAAGGACGGTCAGGTCGAAGACGATTTCTGATTTCGACCGGCGACAGAAAGGCGACCCTCGGGTCGCCTTTTTTGTCCGCGCCAGAGCGTCGCCTGCGACTGCCACTACCTTCCATCGGGTTACCTTTGGAGCGGTTCTTATAACTCCCGGTGATTTGACAAACAAAGTCGTCAAGCGACAATCGGCGCATGCTTGAAACGCTCTGCGGATGGGAGTACCGTCTGCGCCTTAGAAGGGCACCTCTGTTTAAAACCGCGCGCCAGGCGAATGCTTGAAAGCGCTGCAACAGAGAGGCTAGAAAGCGAATCCAGTAGTCTGCGCAGGGCCGTTGCCCCGCTCACTACGCCAACCTAATTCTGGCGCCGTTTGCCCACATGCCAAAAACCAGTGCCACGCTGCTGATAATCGATGATGACGAGGTAGTGCGCGCGAGCCTCGCGGCCTATCTGGAAGACAGTGGTTTCAGCGTCCTGCAGGCCGGCAACGGTCAACAGGGTCTTCAGGTATTCGAGCAAGACGAGCCCGATCTGGTCATCTGCGATCTGCGCATGCCGCAGATGGGCGGTCTCGAACTGATCCGTCAGGTTACCGAGCGCTCACCGGAGACGCCGGTGATCGTGGTCTCGGGTGCCGGGGTAATGAACGACGCAGTCGAGGCCCTGCGCCTGGGTGCGGCGGATTACCTGATCAAGCCTCTCGAAGATCTGGCTGTGCTCGAGCACTCCGTGCGCCGGGCCCTGGATCGTGCGCGGCTGCTGCTGGAAAACCAGCGCTACAGCGAGAAGCTGGAAAAGGCCAATCGCGAGCTTGAAGCCAGCCTGAACCTGCTCCAGGAAGACCAGAACGCCGGTCGCCAGGTGCAGATGAACATGCTGCCGGAAAGCCCGTGGAGCATCGACGAATTCAACTTTGCCCACCAGATCATCCCGTCGCTGTACCTGTCGGGTGATTTTGTCGACTATTTCCGCGTTGACGAGCGCCGGGTCGCGTTTTATCTGGCGGATGTTTCCGGGCATGGTGCGTCATCAGCCTTCGTCACCGTGCTGTTGAAGTTCATGACCACGCGTCTGCTCTTCGAATCGAAACGCAGCGGTACCTTGCCGGAGTTCAAACCTTCGGAAGTGCTCGGTCATATCAACCGGGGGCTGATCAGTTGTAAGCTGGGTAAACACGTCACAATGGTCGGTGGAGTCATCGACGAGGAGACCGGTTTGTTGACCTATAGCATCGGCGGCCATCTGCCTTTGCCTGTGTTGTACACGCCTGACAGTGTTCGTTATCTCGAAGGCCGTGGTCTGCCGGTGGGGCTTTTCAACGAAGCCACCTACGAAGACCACGTGCTTGAGCTGCCGCCGACGTTCAGCCTGACGCTGATGTCTGATGGCATTCTGGACCTTTTGCCGGAAGCAACGCTCAAAGAAAAAGAGGCTGCTTTGCCCGAACGGGTGAAGTCAGCGGGCGGCAGCCTGGATGGTCTGCGGCAAGTGTTTGGTTTGGCCACGCTAGGGGAGATGCCGGATGATATCGCCCTGTTGGTGTTGAGCAGGAATCTTTAATGAGTACCGGTAGAATCCAGTTCGCCGAGCAGGACGGCACCTTTGTCCTGAAGTTCGTCGGTGAAGTTCGCCTGACCCTGTGTTCGGCGTTGGATGCGACTATTGAGAAAATCTTCACCGCGCTGAATTTCAACGCGATCGTGATCGATTTGACCGAAACCCGCAGCATCGACAGCACCACCCTGGGCCTGCTGGCCAAACTGTCGATCCTGTCGCGGCAGAAGGTCGGCCTGTTGCCGACGGTTGTCACCACCCACGAAGACATCACTCGGCTTTTGCAGTCGATGGGCTTCGAGCAGGTGTTCAACATCGTCAACCACCCGGTGCCGTGCCCGGAGTGCCTGGACGACCTGCCGGATCAGGACCAGTCCGAAGAAGTGGTGCGAATCAAGGTGCTGGAAGCGCACAAGATTCTCATGGGCCTGAACGATTCCAATCGTGAAGCGTTTCATGATCTGGTCAATGCCCTGGAAAGACACTGACCTCATGAATTGATGGTGTCTGGGCTGGCCTCATCGCGGGCAAGCCCGCTCCCACAATGATCGCGTGAAACCTCAAACTTAGGTTCTCCACATACCCTGTGGGAGCGGGCTTGCCCGCGATGGCGTCGGGTCGGTCGATACATTTATCAGTGCAGGCAAATGAAAAAGGGCGAACCCTCACAGGTTCGCCCTTTTTGCGTTCTACAAAATCAAATCACAGCTTGGCCTGCAGCAACGCTTCCAGCTTCTCCTGGTCGCGGGCGAACTGACGGATGCCTTCAGCCAGTTTCTCGGTGGCCATCGCGTCTTCGTTGGACAACCAGCGGAATTGCGCTTCGTTGAGGCTCAGACGTGCTTCACCGGCATTGCCCGGCGCCAGTTTGCGTTCCAGCTTGCCGGTGTCGGCGGCGAGCTTCTCCAGCAGTTCCGGGCTGATCGTCAGGCGATCGCAGCCAGCCAGTTGCTCGATCTGGTTGATGTTACGGAAGCTCGCGCCCATGACCACGGTCTTGTAGTCGTTGGCCTTGTAGTAGTTGTAGATGCGCGTCACCGACTGCACGCCCGGATCATCGGCGCCGGTGTAGTCGTTGCCGTTGGCCTTCTTGTACCAGTCGTAGATACGGCCCACGAACGGCGAAATCAGGAACACCCCGGCATCGGCGCAGGCGGCGGCCTGGGCGAAAGAGAACAGCAGGGTCAGGTTGGTCTGGATGCCTTCCTTCTCGAGGATCTCGGCGGCGCGGATGCCTTCCCAGGTCGAGGCGATCTTGATCAGCACGCGGTCACGGCCAACGCCGGCCTTGTCGTACAGCTCGATCAGGCGATGCGCACGCTTGAGGATCGCATCCTGGTCGAAGGACAGGCGCGCATCCACTTCGGTGGAGATGCGGCCTGGAACCACGTTGAGAATTTCCTTGCCCACTGCGACGCCGAAACGGTCGCTGGCCAGGCCTACATCGCCCTTGCAGTCGCGAACGCAATCGTTCAGCAGTTCGGCGTAACCGTGAATCGCCGAAGCCTTGAGCAGCAGGGAAGGGTTGGTGGTGGCATCGGTCGGTTTGACTCGGGCGATCGCTTCGAAGTCGCCGGTGTCGGCAACCACGGTGGTGAACTGTTTGAGTTGTTCCAGCTTGGAAGTCATGGGCGTGCTCTATCCTATGGGTCTGAAGACATTACCCGAGCGCTGACGGGCACTCAAGGGTGCATTGGTGGATCGATGGCCCCTGCGGCAACAACCTGAAAACGATTGTTTGAAAGGCGGGGCGCGGTGTCGCTGAATACGATGCCAAAACAGCCCACAGGTTCAAAGCAACCGACCTGTGAACAGGCCGGTCGCCCAACGCCTACTCAGCGTTCAACACACCTTCCACGGACAACCGCGCCGGTTTTGGCTGGCCGTCAGAGGTGAGAAAGCCGAAGTTCTTCTCGCGATCGTTGCTGCCGGAATCACTGTTCCGCCATTCATAGATAGAGGTCAGCGGAATATTGAGGCGTTTAACGTCGGTAATAAACGCGTTGATCTTGGTCGCTTGCCCCTCAGGACCACCGTTGGAGGCGAGGGCCGAAACCCCCCATTCACTGATGACCCCCGGCAGATTGAAGTTCTGCTGGATGAAGGTCTGCGCGTTGCTGATCTGCGTGGCGGTCATGCCGTAAGGGTGGTAGGACACGGCGTTCAAGCATTTGGGGTAATCGCTGACGATGCTTTTCAGCGCCACCGTCGACGCCGAGCCCGCGCTTGGCGGCCGGGCGAAGCCGAAACCGACCCGTGGTGTCGTCTGTGGCTGAGCTTCGAAGGCCTTGCACATGCCGGCCATGAACGGCACGAACGTTGTATCGAAATTGCGCGTCGGCCAATAGGTTTCCAGGTCCGGTTCGTTCCATATTTCGATCGCCACCAATTGCGAGCTCGAGGATTTTTCCAGCCCGGTCACGGTGTTGGCGAACTTACCGCCGGCGGCGTTCAGTTCCTCGGGCGAAGTGGCCGGCAGTGCCTTGATCGCGCGCACCGTCAGCAGCACCGGCAGGCCGGCGGAAGCGGCGGCGGCGAAGGCGTCGCTGACCTGTTTCTGATAAGTCTTGGCGGTGAGGCTGTCGCTCCACACGCCGAAGCGCACAAAGCTGAAGCCTGCCGCTTTGATCTGCGCGGCATCGGCGGCGGTGAAACTCTGGATTTTCACCTGCACGCCGATGGTTTTTGCTGGAAGGTTGGGGAACAGCTCACTGGCGTGAACCTGGCTGGTGGCACCGAGCGCCATCAGGGCGAGGGCGGCGAGTTTATTGCGCTGTGCTGTTTTCATGTCTGCTCTCCTGAAGAGAATGACAACTACGAATATTTATCCCGTTACTCAATTTCCGATAACGGTGATGGCACTAAGTGCGCGAATGTTATTTTTTGTCAGGAAAACAGTAACTGAAAATCACAGTTATTTTTAGTCCGCTAATTGTGGTTGGGGCGGCTTAAAACGCTGTGGTACTTAATGTTCCTGTACTAACAGGGCGAAGCTATTTCTGAGTGCAGGAAAGTCGTGAGGGTTCATTAACTTTCGCGACATGTTGGCTGTTTGATATTACACAGGAAAGCAAGACTTGTTCAAAAAGATCCTCGTTGTCTGCGTGGGCAATATATGCCGAAGTCCGACGGCCGAACTGCTGCTGCGCAACGCGCTGGGGCCGTCCGCCATCACGGTGTCCTCCGCCGGCCTGTCCGCCCGCGTCGGCGAGGGCGTGGAGGCCTCGGCGCGGCAGGTTCTCGAAGAACACGGGCACCGTGCCGAGGCCTTCAAGGCGCGGCAACTGACTTCGGACATCGTCAATGACTCGGACCTGATCCTGGTCATGGAAAAAGCCCACGTCAATCAAGTGCTGAAGATTGCCTCGCACGCCCGAGGCAAAGTGTTTCTGCTCGGCAAGTGGCAGAGCGAGCGCGAAATACATGATCCGTATCGTCAAGGCAAAGCCGCGTTTATTCATGCCCACGCATTGATCGAAGATGCTGTTAGTTCATGGGCGAAGCGTCTCGGGCATTGATGAATATTCTTCAGAACAGCAAATGGTAAGAACAGACTTATGCAGTTACCGTCCGTAATCGGCACCCGCGACAATGATCAAGACAGTATTGATCTGCTCGGCATCTTCGGCAGCCTGATCGACCAGAAGTGGCTGATCGGCGCGCTGACGGGCGCCTTCATGGTCACCGGCGTCGCCTATGCGGTTCTGGCAACGCCGGTGTACCTGGCGAACGCGCTGGTGCAGGTCGAACCGAAAAAGAACGACATGCTCGGTTTCTCCGACCTCAACAGTATGCTCGGTGGGCAATCGCCGTCGGTGACCGAAATCGGCATCATCAAATCCCGCGCGGTGATCGGCAAAACCGTTGACGACCTGCGCCTGGATATCGACGTCACGCCCAACACGTTCCCGTTAATCGGCGGCTTTCTTTCGCGGCGTTATCGCGGAGACAGCGAGACCGGGTCGCGCCGCCGCGTTTCGGCTTGAACAGTTATGCCTGGGGCGGTGAACGTCTGGAATTCACTCGGCTGCAATTGCCGAAAGACCTGCTCGGCAAGAAACTCACCCTGATCGCCGGCGAGCAGCAGCGTTTTCAGCTGTTCGATGAAAACGACAATCTGCTCGCCGAAGGCGTGGCCGGCGAAGCGTTTGCCAACGATGGCGTGGAAGGGCAGATCGCGCACTTTTCGGCCAACCCCGGCACGCGCTTTCAGGTGGTGCGCAATCCTCGGATTGTGACCATTCAGGGCTATCAGGACGCGCTGGATATCTCCGAACAAGGCAAAGAGTCGGGGATCATTCGTCTGGCGCTGGCCAGCTCGGACGCGGCCGAGGCGGTGAAGATTCTCAACAAGATCGCCTCGCTCTACGTCGAACAGAACGTACGGCGCACTTCGGCGGAAGCCGCGCAGAGCCTGGCGTTTCTGCAAAGCCAGTTGCCCCAGGTCAAGCGTGATCTGGCCAAGGCCAGCGACGCCTTGAATGCCTACCAGACCCACGGCAAGACCGTGAACATTTCGCTGGAAACCCAGTCGGTGCTGGGCCAGTCGGTGGCGCTGGAAACGCGCATTTCCGAGCTGAAAATGCAGCAGGCCGAACTCGATCGCAAGTTCACCAAACAGCACCCGGCGTATCGCGCCTTGATGACGCAGATCGGCGAATTGACCCAGCAGCAGAAATCCCTCGAAGGCAAGGTTCAGGACTTGCCGGCCACCCAGCAGGAATTGCTCAACCTGACCCGCGACGTCGAAGTGGCCTCGCAGATCTACACGCAGTTGCTGAACAAATCCCAGGAGCTCGACATCGTCCGCGCCGGGGCTGTTGGCAATGTGCGCTTGATCGACACTGCCGATGTCGACCTGACCAATCCGATCAAACCGAAGAAACCACTGATCGTGCTGATCGCGACATTGCTCGGCGCGTTTGTCGGCGTGGCGCTGGTGCTGCTGCGCAAATCCCTCAGCCGTGGCCTTGAAGGCCCGGAAGGCATCGAGCAGTTGGGCCTGCCGGTTTACGCGTCGATTCCCTACAGCGCCTTGCAGGAAGAAGAGGACAACAAAAAGGGCCGCGCCCGCGATGGCGTCGACAAACCGGCGTACCTGCTGGCGCTGCGCAATCCGACCGATCTGTCGATCGAATCGATCCGCAGCCTGCGCACCTGCCTGCACTTTGCCGGGCTCGATTCGACCAACAACCGCATCATGATTTCCGGGCCGAGCCCGCAGGTCGGCAAGACCTTCGTCTCGTCCAACCTTGCGGCGGTCATGGCCCTGAGCGGCCAGCGCGTGGTGCTGATCGATGCCGACATGCGCAAAGGGCACCTGCACAAAACCCTCAACACGCCGATCAGCAATGGTTTGTCCGACCTGCTGGTCAAGCGCTGCACCCTTGAGCAGGCGATCAACAAGGTCGAAGTCGACAACCTGCATTTCATCAGCCGGGGGCAAGTGCCGCCCAATCCTTCCGAGCTGCTGATGCACGCCAACTTCCGCGAACTGCTGGCGCAACTCAGCGAATTGTATGACCTGGTGATCATCGACACGCCGCCACTGCTGGCAGTGACTGATGCCGCCATCGTCGGTCGCGAGGCCGGCATCAGCCTGATCGTCACCCGCTTCGGGGTGAACCCGGCCAAAGAGATCGAACTGACCATTCGCCGCTTCGCCCAGAACGGCATCGAGTTGAAAGGCGCGGTGTTCAACGGCGTCGAGAAACGTGCGGCCAGCTATTACGGCGGCACCGGCTATTACAACTACGAATACGCGTCCGACAAATCCTGATGGTTGCCGATTGTTCTTTCCTGTTTGAAGTGGGTGAGTTGTGAAAAAAATACTGCACGTGGCAGAGACGATCAAAGGTGGCGTGGCGACGGTGATCCGCACGATCTCGGCATCCCCAGAAGACGACGCAGCGAATTATCAACTGGTCTATCTGGTGCCCGAGGATCAGGCCAAGGAGCTGCACGGCATCGCCCCGCAGCAGGTGCGCACCTTTCCACGTAGTGGCCGCAACGTGCCGTCGCTGCTGCGTTTCGCCTGGCGTCTGAGCCAGGTGCTGCTCAAGGAAAACCCCGACGTGGTGCATTTGCACAGCACCTTTTCCGGGGTGATCGGCCGTGTGGTGTGTGTGCTGTTGCGACCATGGCGCAAGCCGAAAATCGTCTACTGCCCGCATGCGTTTTCGTTCCTGATGGAAAGCTCGCCGACCAAGCAGAAGGTCTACGCGTGGATCGAGCGCGTGCTGCAGAAAGTCACCGACGTGATCATCTGCGTCAGCCAGTACGAGCTGGATAAAGCCGCGCGTTTCGGTATCGAGCGCAAGCGCATGAAGCTGATCTACAACGGCATTCATCACAAGGATGACGCGCCAAAAACCGCTGGCGCCGAGCCGATTCATCTGCTGTTCGTCGGGCGCCTGGATTACCAGAAAGGCTTCGACGTGCTGCTCAAGGCCTACGCCAAGGTCAATCGCAACGACCTCAAACTGACGGTGGTCGGCAGTGCGGTCAACGAAGATTCGGTCGAGTGCCCGCCGATGGATTCGGTCGAGTACCTGCCGTGGGTGACCCCGAGTGAAGTGCAGGCGCTGTATCAGAAAGCCGATGCGCTGATTGTGCCGAGTCGCTGGGAAGGCTTTGCCATGGTGCCGCTGGAAGGCATGGCCATGGGGCTGCCGGTGATTGCCAGCAACTGCACTTCACTGCCGGAACTGGTCACCAATGAAGTGTCCGGCTACGTCTTCCCCTCCGGCGATCACCAGGCGCTGGCCGACGTTTTGACGATCATCCAGAAGCCGCGCCTGCTCGACCTCGGCAACGAAGGCCGGAGCATTGTCCGCGAACGTTTCAGCGCCGCGTTGATGATCCGCCAGACCTACGACCTGTATCACGCTCCCACTTATTAAGTAGAACTCAAGCTTATGAACGTAACGATTTTGCATGGCTACAGTGCGTCCAACTCCGGTGACGGTCTGCTCGTCGATCTGGCCATTGCTCTGGTGCAGCGTAACTTCGGTGACGACACCGCGATCAGTGTCGTGGCGTCCGACCCCGAGTCGTTCAACTACTTGCCGCACCCGCGTTTCGATGCGCCGGTGATGGCGGCCAAGGGTCTGGGGCGGGTCAAGCAAGCGGTGTTTCTCAATCAGTCCTACGCCGGGCTCGCCGATCTGCTGAAGAAAACCGATCTGATCGTCGGTGTCGGCGGCGGTTACATGCGTTCGAAAAGCGCCTTCGAGCACATCAAGCTGAAGCTCGGCCATGCCAAGCAACTGGAAACCGCGATTCTCAGCAAAGTGCCGTCGGTGTACCTGCCGCAGAGCATCGGCCCGTTCCACGGCGAGAGCAGCAAGATCGTCGAACACTACGCCAGCGCCGATGCGGTGTTCGTGCGTGACAACCGTTCCTCGGCCATCTTCGATGCTTGCGAAAACGTCTACCGCGCGCCGGATCTGGCGGTGCAGTCGCTGGCGAGCAAGATTCTTCAGCAACCGAAATTCACTCGCTGCGCCGCCTCGCCGGCGACGGTTTGCGTAGTGCTGCGCAAGCCGCCGGAATGGAGCAAAGAGAAGAAGGTCGCCTACGTGGCGAATCTGAAACTGCTGTTGCAGCGTCTGAAGAACAAAAGCAAAGTGGTCTGCGCCGTGCAAAGTGCGGTGCGTGGCAACGATGACGGCGCGTTCTACCGCGAGCTGGGCATCAACGAAGACCTGCTGTCGCTGAAGGCAACCATCGCCAAATACCAACCTGACCTGGTGATCTCGGTGCGTCTGCACGGCGCCATCGAATCGCTGCTCTCCGGCGTGCCGGCGTATCACATCAGCTACGAGCGCAAAGGCTTTGGCGCCTACCAGGACATGGGCGTCGAGGACTGGGTGATCAATGGCGGCGACATCGACGTCGACACCATCATCAACACCGTTTACGCGCCCAATGCCTTGGCTGATTTCGGCAAGCGCCTGACCGACACCTGCCGCGAAATCGAAGCGAAAACCGTGGCCATGGACGAAATCATCAAGGGTGTCGTTCGATGATATTTCGGCTGTTGCTTCGGGGCGGAGCCTTGGGCGCAAAGTTCTTGCTGGTGTTGGCCATCACCCATTACCTCGGTTACGAGGCGCTGGGTTTTTACGGTGTGGTGGTCGCGGCTTCGCTGATCGCTTCGAAGTTCTACAGCGTCGGCTTCAGTTCCGAGATCAACCGTTTGATCAGCGTCGGCGGCAGCTCGCGGCGGGTGGTCGACAAGGTTCTGCTGCTGTATCTGGCGGTGGGGCTGTTGTTGTCGGTACTGACGGTGCTGGTCTATTCGCTGTTCCAGTCGGTGGAAGCGACCGCCACGCTGATCCTGTGCGTGACCCTGGTGCTGCTCACCGAGCACCTGTCGTTCGAAATCAATTCCTTCGTGTTTTCTGCGCAGAAAGCCACCGCCGGCGCCTTGCTGTTCTTCATCAAGACCGGCCTGTGGGCGGTGTTGGCGGTGGGCGGCATGGTGCTCGGCTGGGTCGCGGGCATCGCCAGTGTGTTGTGGCTGTGGGTCGCCGCCAACGTGCTGGTGATCATTGCGGGTTACCTGATCGTGGTGAACGTGCACAAGGGCCGCGAAGCAGCGACGCTGGACACCGCGACGGTGTGGAAGGCCGGGTTGCCGTTCTATCTCGGCACCGGTCTGATCGCCCTGAGTCAGTACGCCGAGCGCTTTCTGATCATCGACCTGGAGCCCTACGCCAGCCTCGGTAAATATGTGTACGCGTGGTCGGCGGCCAACACTTTGCAGGCGTTGTCGTATGCGGTGGTGGCGGTGGTCGGCATTCCGGTGTTGGCCAAGCGTTTCCAGGCCGATCAACAGGCGTTCACGGTCAGGCAACTGTTCGTCAACAAATGGGTGATGCGCTCGCTAGCGGTCTCCGCCGTTGTGGCCGTGGCGATCTATGTGTTTTTCAATGTGCTGCTCGATTACGTCGCCGCCAGCGTGCCGCGTCCCGATAACGCGATTCTCGCGGTGCTGATTTTTTCCTTCGCGTTGCGGGCGATTGGCGACATCGTCTGGGGCGGTTTGATTGCTTCGAAAAACAGCCGGGTGTCGCTGGCCAGCGCGGCGCTCTGCCTGCTGATTTCGGTGCCGGTCAGCTATGTGCTGATCAAGCATTACTCGATCTACGGCGCGGCGTGGGGCAATGTTTTCGCCATCGTCGTGCAACTTGGTGTGATTGCAGTGTTGACCCGTGTCACCGGCGCAAAAGAAGGCTGCGCTGTCATGGGCCTGAAACTGCCGCGCATCGAGTTTCGCGGGCGCACATTCGATTCGTCGATTTCCTTTCTGATCCTGTTCACCGGACTGTTTCTGTCAGTGGCGATGCCGCTGTTGGTGCCGCGTGATCCGGGGCCGGATGCGATGACCTTGTGGTCGTCGTATGCGCGTGCCGACAACTGCAATTTCTGGAACCCGTTCTCGCCGGATCGCTCGTCCTACGAGTGTTCGGCGTTCCTGCTGCGGCCCACCGGGATCAATCTGACCAATGCCTGGGCCTACGGCATGTTCTGCAATTTCTTCCTCACCGCAATTCCGGTGGTGGTGTTTCGGCGCATGCCGTTGACCATTTTCGGCACCCTGTGCCTGTGGGGCATCGTGCGCTCGTTTTTCCTCGAGAACCTGACCAAGGAAATCATCGTGTCGGTGGCGGTGTTGAGCATTCTGCTCAGCGCATTGACGCGCAAATATCGCGGCGGTTTTTTCCTCTCGGCGGTGATTTACGGCGTGCTGATCCGGCCGTACTGGATTCTGTTTTCGCTGTCGTGGGTCGGCGTCTGCGTGATGAAAAAGTACGTCTCGCGCTTCACCTTCTTTCTGATGCTGTTTCTGTTTTATCTGGCGGTGGCCATGGCCATTCAGCTGGCGCTGGGCTTTCCGGTGTCATCGATCCGCGCGAGCAACAACGAGCTGCGCACGGCGGGCGAGGAGGGCTCGAAGTCGCTCATCGTCTCGTGGCTCAGCGGCAGTGACTTCGTCTCCCAGGCACTGGATTCGATGATCATTTTCTTCCGCCTGTCGTTCCCGGTTGAGCTGATTCTGCTGTCCGGGCCGGGGCAGGTGATCTTCGTTGCGCTGATGATCATGACCGCGCTGCTGCTGTTCAAGGTCATCACTTCGACCGACTACAAGGGCGCGCCGATCCAGACCAAACCCAAGGAACTGATCGCGATTCCGCTGGCGTTTCTGTTGGTGCAAGGCTTGTTCGAGCCGGACTTCGGCTCCTTTGCCCGACACTTCTCGATGGTCGTGCCGGTGTTGTTCGTCGGCCTGGGCTTGATGCTGCGCGCGAACAAACCGGTGCAGGTCGAATCAAGAATTCTCACTTAAGGCAGGTGCTCTATGTCGAGCAAGAAAAAATCCCTGGAGATCGAAACCCTGCGCGGCCTGGCGTGCCTGCTGCTGGTGCTCTATCACGTCATCGGCCCGCTGGGCGGCGGCTTGAAGATCGACATCGGCTCGCTGTTCCGGGTCATCGCCGACTCGATGGTGTACGTGCGCATGCCGCTGTTCACGTTTATCTCCGGCTACATCTATTCGATCTACAAGATTCGCGGCAATGACTTTTCCGCCTTCTTCGCTGGCAAGGTGCGGCGGCTGATCGTGCCGCTGTTCTGCGTCGGCGTGCCGTTCTCGGTGCTGCAAGCGGTGGGTCCGGGGGTGAACAAGGACGTCGGCGTGATCGACGCGTTGTTGTCGTTCTGGGTACCGATCAACCACTTCTGGTTCCTGCAGGCGGTGTTCAGCATTTTCATCTTCGTCGGCTTGCTGGAATGGCGTGGCCTGCTGCGTTCAGCAACGCGGCTGTATGGCTTGTTTGCGTTTGCGGCGGTGTTGTTCCTGCTGCCGCCGTTGCCGCTGGATGCGTTCGGTATCAACGGTGCAATTTACCTGCTGCCGTTTTTTGTTGCAGGGATGATCGGTCAGGAAAATGTCGATGTTTTGAAGCAGCGTTTCAAAGTGATCGGGCCGTTATTGTTTGTGCTGATCTCGCTGACGTTGCTGTACGTCGCGGCGATTGATCGTGAGCTGATTGTCGATCGCCGCAGCCTGATTGGTTTGACGGTGGGTTGTGTGTCTTGCATCGCGTTGCTGTCGAGTGACATGCGCTCGAAAGCGCTGACCTGGCTCGGCGGGTATTCCTATGCGATTTTCCTTTTTCATGTGCTGTTCGCAGCGACCTCGCGGTTTGTCCTCGGGCGCCTCGGCGTGAAGGATGAGAGCTTGCTGGTGCTTGGTGGTCTGAGTTGTGGATTGCTCGGGCCGGTGCTGTTGGCGATGGTGTTCAGCCGGTTCAATTTCACCTCGGTGTTGTTCCTTGGCGAACGTGCGGCGAAGAAGAAAGCACCGGTGATTGTCGCTCCGGTGGTGCAGACGCAGAACAGCTGAAAGCTTCGCGAGCAGGCTCGCTCCCACAGAGATTGTGTGAATTGCACAAGGTCTTTTGTGGGAGCGAGCCTGCTCGCGAAGGAGCCATCCCGGACAAAGGAAATATTCAATGATGCCAGTAGACGCCCCTCAACCCGTCGCCACCTCGGCCATCACGATAGACGATGCCCGCCAGCGCTTTGCGCAGTGGCGCGAGGGCAAGGCCGGCAAGGTGCTGGCGGTTTCGGTGATCGGCGACAGCTACACCGCCGGGCAGGATTTCTACCTGAACAAACTGGTGCAGCGAGTGGCCGCCGAGGTGGGTTTTGCCGGCCCCGGTTACGTCGGTTTCAACCACGGCGCGGCGCTGGGCGGCACGCATTTCAAATACACCCGCAGCAGCGACAAATACTTCGGCGGCGGCTGGAAGGTTTCCGACCTGGGCCAGGCCAGCCCGGACAGTCGCACGATCAGCGGCAAGCCGGGTGCCTGGGTGCAAGTCGATGCCAGCCCTTCGCCGCGCATCGATACCACGGTCACTCAGGCGAAACTGTTGTATCTGGGCAACGGCGAATCCGATGAGTTGCGCTATCGCTGGTCGCCCGCGCAAGACTGGCAACCGTTGAAACTCGCAGGCTCAGGCGTTCAGGAAGTCGCGCTAGCGGGCGCACCTTCAGCCGCAGACTGGTCATTCAGACTGGAAGTGGTGAAGGGCGCGCCGACACTGTTCGGCCTGTGGCTGGGTAACCATCAGCAGGGCGTGCGAGTGTCGAAACTGGCGGCCTCCGGCGCGGCATCGGCGGATTTCTATCACGCCGATCCGCAGTGGCAGACGCAATGGAAAGCTGTGGTGTCGAAGATTCCGGCCGACGTGTACCTGATCATGCTCGGCGGCAACGATCAGGGCTTCGGCGTCAAACCTGCGCAGTACCTGCAGAACGTTCAGGGCCTGGTGAGCATGCTGCGCGAGATCCAGCCAGCGGCGAGCATCAACCTGATCATGCGTCAGGACACCACGCGCTCCAGCGCTTATCCGATGTCGGCCTACGCGCAGGTGCTCGAACCGTGGGCGCGTGAGCAGCAGCTCGGTTTTGCCAACCTGCAATGCGCGTTCGGCCCCGACGTCAAACGCTACGCCAGCGCGATGATCGGCCCGGACAGGATTCATCCGTTGCCGGCCACGGGCGGGAAGGTGATTGCCGATTATTTTTATGGCTGGATAACTGGTACGAGTACCGGTTGCGACGACTCGCCACCATGATCGTTCCCACGCGGAGCGTGGGAACGATCAATGCTGACTGTGCCGCCGCTTTCGCGAGCAGGCTCGCTCCCACAATGGATCGGCGTGAAGCCCGGGTGATCAGGCGTCGTGCTTGAAGGCGTCGATGAGCCCCAGCAGTTCGTCAAGCTTGCGCGGCATCAACCGCGCATCACAGCGCGTCTCGACGTTAATGATGATCGCCGGATCATTGCAGCAGATGCGCACGCGAAAACGCCAGTCGCTGAAGATCACTTTCAGGCCATCGCGGTCATCCATTTCCAGCGCCTGTTCGCCATACAACGCCTTCAGGTGCGCGAGCAGCGGATAGGGATCACGCAGCGGCCGGCGAATATCGCCGGACGCAGGGAACACGCCGATCCGCTCCACCAGCAGAATCGTGCCCAGCCAGGTCTCGTTGGCGCTGGGCAGCGGTTGATGGCGCGACAACCAGCTCATCACCCCGAGGTTGCCCACCTCACGTTCAATCTCTGTCGAATGTTGTGCAATGTTCATGGTTGCCTGCCTTTGGTGGTGGGGAGCCGTCTCAGCGGCCCTTGAGGTACACGTTGTCGTAGCAGAAGTTGGTCGCCTGCAAGTAACCCTCGGCATCGCCGCAATCGAAGCGCAGGCCTTTGAATTTGTAGGCCAGCACGCAGCCGTTCTGCGCCTGTTTCATCAGTGCGTCGGTGATCTGGATTTCGCCGCCCTTGCCCGGTTCGGTGTCGGCAATCAGGTCGAAGATGTCCGGGGTGAGGATGTAGCGCCCGATGATCGCCAGGTTCGACGGCGCGTCCTGCGGCGCCGGTTTTTCCACCATGTTGTTGACCCGGTAGATGCCCTCGGAAATCAGCTCACCGGCAATCACGCCGTACTTGTGAGTCTGGTCGGCCGGGACTTCCTGGATGGCGACGATCGAGCAGCGGAATTTCCTGTACAGCTGGATCATCTGCGACAGCACGCCGTCGCCTTCGAGGTTCAGGCACAGGTCGTCAGCCAGCACCACGGCAAACGGCTCGTCGCCAATCAATGGGCGGCCGCTGAGGATCGCATGCCCAAGGCCTTTCATTTCCACCTGACGGGTGTAGGAGAAGGTGCAGGTGTCGATCAGCTCGCGGGTGCCGGCGAGGAATTTCTCTTTCTCGGTGCCGCGAATCTGGTGCTCGAGTTCGTAGCTGATGTCGAAGTGGTCTTCCAGCGCGCGCTTGCCCCGGCCGGTGACGATGGCCATGTGTTGCAGGCCGGCGTCCCGTGCTTCTTCAACGGCGTATTCGATCAACGGCTTGTTGACGATCGGCAGCATCTCTTTCGGCATGGCTTTGGTCGCCGGCAAGAAACGCGTGCCGTAGCCGGCAGCGGGGAACAAACATTTACGAATCATAAAAGTATCCTGGACAGTCATGGAACACAGGCGACGGTTGCGCGCCACAAAGTGGCGGCAAGTTTCAATGATTATTGAAGGCTTACTTTAATACCCGAGTCAGGTTGTTGCTGGCAATTAGTTGTGCTGTTAAAAAGCGCTAATGTTATGAGATGTCGACTACTTGGTTGTAAGTTATTTTTAGTCGGTATCTGTCGATAGTGATAAGTATCCAGGGAGTGCTAATAAGTACCCGTCAAACAGTTTGACCGGCAAAAATAATTATTGCCAGTGGTTGAACTAAATTTGTTTGAGGTTGTTGTCGCCCTGTTTGTGTGAATTGCTCCGCATATCCACCAGGCATGGCTTGACACGCTACCGGGTATTTATTCAATGACGGACCGCGCTATGAAGATTCTGGTAACGGGTGGTGCCGGCTATATCGGCTCGCATACCACACTTGCATTGCTTGAAGCAGGTTATGAAGTTGTCGTTCTGGATAATCTTTGTAACAGCAGCGACGCAGCACTTCACGCCGTTGAGGCCATTTGCGGAAAAAGTGCATGGATGATTCGCGGCGACGTCTGCGATCGCGCGTTGCTGGATCGTATTTTCCGCGAACATCAGATCGACGCCGTGCTGCATTTCGCCGGGCTGAAAGCCGTGGGCGAGAGTGTGCGCAAGCCGCTCGAATACTACGAAACCAACGTCGGCGGCAGCATCACCCTGTGCCAGGCGATGGCGGCGGCGGGGGTGTTCCGGCTGGTGTTCAGTTCCTCGGCAACGGTGTACGGCGAGCCCGAAGAGATGCCGATTCGCGAGGATTTTCCGACGGGCAATCCGACCAATCCCTACGGCCAATCCAAGCTGATCGTCGAGAACGTGCTGCGCGACCTGAGCCTCGCCGAGCCGCGCTGGAGTATCGCGCTGCTGCGCTATTTCAATCCGATCGGCGCTCACGCCAGCGGGCACATGGGCGAAGACCCCAACGGCATCCCGAACAATCTGGTGCCGTATATCAGCCAGGTTGCGGTCGGCAGCCTGCGCGAGCTGTCGATCTTCGGTAACGATTACCCGACCGCCGATGGCACCGGCGTGCGCGATTACATTCATGTCGTCGATCTGGCGGATGGGCATTTGAAAGCGTTGCAGTCGATCAGCGAGCGCACCGGCATTCACACCTGGAACCTCGGCACCGGCGACGGCTACAGCGTGCTGCAAGTGCTGCATGCCTTCGAACAGGCCTGCGGGCGGCCGGTGCCGTACCGGATGATGCCGCGCCGCGCCGGTGATATCGCCCAGAGTTTTGCCGATGCTTCGAAAGCGGCGAAAGAACTCGGCTGGAAAGCCACGCGCAACTTGCAGGACATGGTTGCCGACACTTGGCGCTGGCAGTCGAATCATCCCAATGGTTATTCAGGGTGATGGCCATTTAGTCCGATGTTAGTTTCAGTCAGGTTGTTAGATAACGTCGGGAAATTACACTGGCAATGCCTTTTGCAAGTCCGTAGATATAAACCTGCCGTTCGACTTTAGCAGTTACACAGGACTGTGAAAGAACAACGGATCTTGTTCGCGCTCTTTGCGGACTTGAAAGCTACCAGCTCTGACACAGATCTGTTTTTTAACAGTTCGAATGTTAGAAAGGAGTTGTTATGAAAAAAGTGATGGCAGTTGCCCTGTTGACGATGTTGAGCAACTGGGCTGCCGCCGCTGAAGCGCCGTTGACAGCGGTAACCAATGTAGGTGGCAGTGTGGCGGCTTCGCAAGCGCCCGCGGCCAGTACTGCAATGGTTGCCAGTGCTGTAGCGGCGTCCAACAGCGGTGGCAGTGCCAACGGCGGTACCACCGGTACGACGGGTACCACCGGTACAACCGGCACGCATAACTAACAGGAACATTTGTTAGTGCAGTACAGAGTCGCCCGACGCAAGTCGGGTGACTTTGTTTTTTGGATTCGCCCTTGAATAGCGTAGTGCCATTATGACTCGTAGTGTTTATCTTTTAATGTTGGCAAGTCTCGCTTTGCAAGGTTGCATGTTTTCCCCCGGCCAGTACCTGAGCACCAGCGATATCACCCGCCAGGGTGCCAGCGAAAGCAGTCGGGTCGAGCTGATTCCGATCACCCCGAAGCTGATCGCCATGAACCGCGCCACGCAGAAGCGTGAGTCGCTGCCGACGGAGCTGCTGGTGACGCCGGCGGAATATCGCATCGGCAACAATGACGTGCTGTACATCACCGTCTGGGATCACCCGGAGCTGACTGCCCCCTCCGGCGCGCAACAACAGATTGATGCCAACGGCCGACTGGTGCGCTCCGATGGCACGCTGTATTACCCGTTCATCAAGGAAGTCCGGGCCGCCGGCCGGACCATCCAGCAACTGCGCGCGGACATCGAACAACGCCTGTCGGCATTCATCGCCGAGCCGCAGGTCGACGTTGCAGTATTGCGCTTTGCCAGTCAGAAAGTCGTGGTCACCGGCGCCGTCACGAAGGCCGGCCCGCAAGCGATTTCGACCAATCCGCTGAGCGTGGTCGAGGCCCTCGGTTCCGCTGGCATCGACACCAATAACGCCGACTTGTCGGGCCTGCTGCTGACGCGCAACGGGCGGGTGTATCCGCTCAATCTCGACTCGCTCAATCAGCAGGATTCCGAACTGCAGAACGTCTACCTCAAGGGCGGCGATCAGCTGTATCTGCCGTACAACGACAACAAGCGCATCTACGTCATGGGCGAGGTCAACCAGCCGCGCGCGCTGAGCTTCAAGACCGCGACCATGAATCTTTCCGACGTGCTCGGTTCGGTCGGTGGCCTGAGTCAGACCAGCTCCAACGGCAACGCGGTCTATGTCATTCGCGGTGTGGAAAACCTCGACGTCGAGCCGGCGAAGATCTATCAGCTTGAAGCCGAATCACCGACCGCCATGGCGCTGGCTTCGCACTTCCAGGTGCGGCCACAGGATGTGGTCTACGTCGGCCCGGCCAACGTCACTCGCTGGAACCGTTTCATCAGCCAGTTGGTGCCGTCGGCGTCGATTGTCGGCACCGGGGCTTCGGCAGCGAAGAACTGGAGCGAATACAGCAACAACAGCAAATAAGGCCGCCCGACTGTGAACCTATTGAAAGTGGGCGTCTGCCTGATGGCGGCCTCGTTGCTGTGCGGCTGCAATCCTCTGATGAGCGCATCGCTGAACAACCTCAAGGCCGCCGTCGTCGGCCCCGACGAGGTTGATGTGACAGCAGCTGAGGTCGCCGGGGTCAACTACCCGCAACTGAAACTGACCACACCGTCCGGCTCAGGCGTGCTGGCGCTGGTGCGCGAGCGCGAAGACCTGCAATTCTGGGTCGCCTCCGGCAAGCAGGTTTTGCTGCTGCGCGATGGCCTCGCCGTGCGCAGCATCGGCCTCGGCCTGCAAGGTGATCTGGATGGCACGCGGCTGGCCGATGACTCGCCGTTCAAGCACGGTCTGCATCACGTCGTCGACGGTTTCACCACACGGCGCTGGATCGATCTGTACAAGGGCCGGGAAGTCGGCGTGATCGTCAACAGCCGCTTTTCGCGCCGTTCCACCGAGACCCTGGAGATTCTCGACAAGGCTTACTCGGTGCTGCGCGTCGATGAACAGATTGACGCGCCAGCCATCGGCCTCAGCGCGACCAACCGTTACTGGGTCGACCCGCGCGACGGTTTCATTCTGCAGAGCGAGCAACAACTGACCTCGCAATTGCGCGTGAAGCTGGTGCAATTGACTCTGACCGCAGGCATCTGCCGTGAAGCGCTTAAGCCTAATCGCGGCGGGTCTTTTCCTGATCGCTGGGGCGAGTCAGGCCGCCGTCACTGTGTCCGGCGACGTCGCCAATCCCGGTCCGATCGCGTTGCCGCCGGGTGGACGCCTGTTCGATGTGATCAGCGAAGCCGTGCCCAATGCCGAAGGCTATTGGCTGGCGGGCGGCTTGTTGCGCCAGTCGCTGGTCGAGGAACAGACGCGGCTCAAGGTCGGCGTGCTGTTCGATCTCGAGGTGCTGCAACGCATGGCGACGCTGTTCGATCGGCCAAGCCGCGCGGCACTGGCGCAGCGCATTGCCGAAGAGGTTCGACAAATGCCAGTGACCGGACGGCAGATCGCTGACCTCGATCCGGTGGCGGTGGAAGTCGGCTTCGCGCGCAACATTCGTCTGGATGACGGCGATCGGCTGATCTATCCGAAACGGGTTGATGAAGTGCAGGTGTTGGGCGCGGTCACCGAGCCGTGCCACCTGCCGTACCAGCCATTGCAGGAGGCCCGCGAATACCTGGAAGGCTGCTCGATTCTCGACGATGCCGAGGCCGATTACCTGTGGCTGATCCAGCCCAACGGCGTGTCGCGGCGCGTCGGCATCGCGCACTGGAATCGCGAGAGCGGGCAGTTTCCGGTGGCCGGCAGCAGGATTCTGGTGCCGATAAAAAATGATGATCTTGATCCGCCTCTTCCTGAATTGAATCAGCAGTTGGCCGAATTCATTGCCACGCAGCTGGCCGAGGTGGTTCGTTGAAGTTACGTTTTGCAGCTGTGTTGTTATTGCCCTGCGGTCTGGCCCACGCCGAGCCGCGCATCACCCAGAATGACTTCGGTGGCACCGGTCTGTTGCAGACGCCGACGGCGCGCATGGCCCCGGCCGGCGAGCTGAGCATCAACGCCAACCGCACCGACCCGTACAGCCGCTACAGCGTGTCGTTGCAGCCGCTGGACTGGCTCGAAGGTTCGTTTCGCTACACCGCGATCACCAACCGGCCCTACGGCTCGGAGGCCCTCAGCGGCAGTCAAAGCTACAAGGACAAGGCGGTCGACGCCAAAGTGCGCCTGTGGCAGGAAAGCCACTGGGCGCCGGAAGTGGCGCTGGGCTTTCGAGATATTGGTGGTACCGGTTTGTTCTCCAGCGAATTCTTCGTCGCCAACAAGCGCTTCGACAATTTCGATTTCAGCGCCGGCATCGCCTGGGGCTACATCGGTAATCGCGGCGACTTCGACAACCCGCTGGGCTACGTCAGCAATCGCTTCGATACGCGACCGGCGCTGGAAGGCACCGGCGACGTCAACTCCGGCTCGTACTTTCGCGGCAAGCCTTCACTGTTCGGTGGCGTGAGCTACCAGACGCCGTGGGATCGGCTGAGCCTGAAGCTGGAATTCGAAGGCAACGACTACAAGAACGAGCCGAAGGACAACGAGATCAAACAGGACTCGCCGATCAACCTTGGCGCGGTGTTCAAGGTGACCGATTCGATCGATCTGAGCGCTGCCTGGGAACGGGGCAATACGGCGATGTTCGGCGTGACGTTTCACACCAATTTCGTCAGCCGCAAAGCGCCGGCCAAGACTTACGATCCGACTCCCGAACCGCTGCCGGCGAAGGCGCCGACGACCTCGATGGAACAGGTCAACTGGGCCGATGTGTCGCGGCGTTTGCAGCAGAACGCCGGGTACAAGGTCGAGCGCATCAGTCAGCGCGATTCCGAACTGATCGTCTACGGCGAGCAGCAGCGGTATTTCCATTCGTCCAAAGCCGTTGGCCGCGCGAGCCGGATTCTCGACAACAGCGTCAACGACGACATCGACTGGTTCACCGTGGTCAACAAGCGCTATGACTTGCCGCTGGAAGAAACCAGCCTGCCACGCCAGACCTTCCGTGAAGTGATCAACAACGAAGAACCCTTGGAGTCGCTGCATCGCACCACCGAAATCAACCCGGCGATGCCGCACAACGAGACAACCCTCTACACCGAAGCGCCGCAGCATTTCAGCTATGGCGTGGGTCTAGGCTTCAAGCAAAACGTCGGCGGCCCGGATGGTTTGCTCTATCAATTCAGTGCGGATGCGGACGCTGAATATCGCTTCAACCGCAACACCTGGTGGAGCGGTTTGCTCAGCGCCAATCTGGTCAACAACTTCGACAAATTCGTCTACGACGCGCCGAGCGGATTGCCCCGCGTGCGCACGGATTTGCGCCAGTACCTGACCACGTCAAACACGACCATGCCGTTGTTCCAGCTCAGCCATGCCGAGCAGTTGGATAAAGACCTATACGGCATGGTGTACGGCGGCTATCTGGAGTCGATGTTTGCCGGCGTTGGCGCGGAAGTGTTGTTCCGCCCGACCGGCGAACGCTGGTCGCTGGGCGCGGATCTGAACTGGGTGCGCCAGCGTGATTTCGATCAGGGCTTTGCCTTGCGCGATTACTCAGTGGTGACCGGGCATATCACCGGCTATACCGATCTGCCGTTCGACACGCTGGCGGCGGTCAGTGTTGGTCGCTATCTGGCCGGAGACTGGGGAACCACCGTGGACATCTCCCGTGAGTTCTTCAACGGCGTGCGCGTCGGAGCCTGGGCGACCATCACCACGGCCAGCAGCGCGGAATATGGCGAAGGTAGTTTCGACAAAGGCCTGTATCTGTCGATCCCGTTCGACGAAATGATGAGCATGTCGACCATGCGCCGCGCCAACCTGGTCTGGGCGCCACTGACCCGAGATGGCGGCGCCAGACTGAGCCGCAGCTATCAACTGCACTCGATGACGGATAGCCGGGAAGGGGACATGTTCTATCGCAACTTCGAGAAGATTACCGAGTAGGCGCTGGTCTGTGGGAGCGAGCCTGCTCGCGAATGGTCCGGCACATCCAATATCTCCAGTGCCTGACACACCGCTTTCGCGAGCAGGCTCGCTCCCACAGTTGATCGGCGTCACGCCACACATCCAGGTCATCACCCGAATCCCTGTGGGAGCGAGCCTGCTCGCGATGGTCCGGCACATCCAACATCTCCATCGCCTGACACGACGCTATCGCGAGCAGGCTCACTCCTACACTTGATCGGCGTCACGCCACACATCCAGGTCATCACCCGAATCCCTGTGGGAGCGAGCTTGCTCGCGATAGCTTCGTGTCAGCCGACATCGTCATTGACTGACCCACCGCCATCGCGAGCAGGCTCACTCCTACAGTTGATCGGCGTCACGCCACACCTCCTGGTCATCACTCGAATCCCTGTGGGAGCGAGCCTGCTCGCGAATGGTCCGGCACATCCAACATCGCCATCGCCTGACACACCGCTTTCGCGAGCAGGCTCGCTCCCACAGGGGGCGCACCGGTAATCGATACTGGTTACTCAAATCCCGCCCACAAAAAGGGGACTTTCGTCCCCTTGTGATCTGCAGCGCTGAGCCTCAGTAAATATCCTTCGACAACAACGTAAACGGCGTCTTCACGAGGATCTTCAGATCCAGCCACAACGACCAACTGTTGATGTACTGCAGGTCGATCTCGACACGCTTCTGCATCTTGTCGATGGTGTCGGTCTCACCCCGGCAGCCGCTGATCTGTGCCAGGCCAGTGATGCCCGGTTTGATTCGGTGACGCGCCATGTAAGCGAGAATCTTGCCCGAGTAGTAATTGTTGTGCGCCACCGCATGCGGCCGTGGCCCCACCAGCGCCATGTGCCCCTGCAACACGTTGAACAACTGCGGCAACTCGTCCAGCGAAGTGCGGCGGATAAAACGGCCTACTGCGGTAATGCGCGAGTCATTGCGGCTGGCCTGTTTCACTTCGCGGTCATCGTGGACACGCATCGAGCGGAATTTCCAGACCTTGATCACCTTGCCGTTCCAGCCATGGCGGTCCTGCTTGAAAAACACCGGGCCGGGCGAGTTGATTTTCACCGCCAGAGCGATGATCAACAGCAGCGGACTGAGCGCAATGATCGCCAGGAACGCCACGGTTTTCTCAACCAGACTCTTGCTCAGAGCAGCGGTCGGGCGGCTGGTCAGCGGGCTTTCGTTCAGGTAAATCGCCGGCAGGCCGTCCACGACTTTCACCGAATGGTTGAGCAGGGTCAGGCTGTTCAAGTCCGGCACCCACACCACATCGACGTTGGCGCCGAGCAAATCGACATACATCGCTTCGATTTTCGCGGCTTCGCACAGGGGCAGGGTGATGTACAAACGACGGATGTCGTGGGCCTCGATCAGCTCAAGCAACTCGTCCTGAGCACCAACGACACGCGGTGCGTCGGAAGCGAGGACCGGTTTGTCACCGTTGCTGACCAAGCCAATCAGCGGCAGGTTTTCCAGTTGGCTCAGCTTTTTCGCCAGGCCCAACGCCAGTTCGCCGGTGCCGACAATCAGCGTCCGGTGTTCGCTTTTACGCGAACGCTGGTAGTACTTGGAAAATGCATGCAGCGGCGCGTAGAGGAACGCCTGACCGAGGAAACCGTACACCGCCCAGCTCAGAATCACCTGACGTGAAAACAGCTCATCGGCCTGGCAGACAAACGCGATGCACGCCAGCGCGGCCATGGTCATCGACCAGCCCATGAACAAGCGGCCGAGGCCGGTCAGGTAGTTGTCGCGTTTGCGATAAACGCCGCTGAATGTGTAAGCCGGCACCGAAGCCAGGACGGCGAGGGTGGCGCACATTCGGTAGTAGAACGCGACGGTGCCGGTGTGCTGTTCAGCGAGGATGAACAGCAGCGTCACAACGAAAGCCTGTGCCAGCGCCCATTGGCCCCAAAAGGTCAGTCCCTTGAGGCCCGTGCTTCGATTAATACTGAGAGAAAGATCCATACGATATCCCCAAAAGACGTCCATTCAGGTTTCAACAGTTGAAAGCCGAGTTGTTATGCAGACTTATTGTTTTTGTTTTAGCGAGTGTCTTGAGGTAACAACATCGAGAGCCGAACTGTCGTCAGCCAATAGACTAAGTTATTGCCGGGAATGGTGTCTGACGAGTTCTAACAAGATGGCACAGTGCCAACTTTTTAATAATTAAATAGATGGCTGTTAGAAAAGGTCGTAGAGCGGGGGATGAAAAGGCGAGGGGATATTTGTTACTGTTGCAGGGTGGAGGCAGGGAAGCTTTTATTGAATCAGGGAGGGAAAACCAGACAGAGTGCTCTTCTTGTTGTTGTAGTCGCACTTTATATCTGTTTGTCTCGGTTTTAGTGGCGCCGGTGATTACGCTACGACTTCTTGAATCAGGCAATATCCGCGATTTCTTACGGCTCGGAACAATCGCTCGCCATTACTTGCGTTCTTGAATTTATCCTGCAATCGACTCAGGCACATTTCCAGGCCACGGTATTGCTCGGGTTCCCGGCCAATGCTGATGATCAAGTCATCACGACTGACCACGCGCTCTTCATGGGTCAGCATTTTTCTGACCAGAGCGGTTTCCAGGCCAGTCAGGCTGATCGCAACATTGTCCTTGAGTAGAACACCTTGTTCATCGTCAAGATGCCAAGTGTCGCTGCAAGGCTCAGTGCTCTCGCTGACATTGGAGATATGAGCGCGTTCTGCACTGCGGGTCGGGAAGCTTTGAAACGGATTGTCTGTCTGCGCGGCTCGCCATTCATTTTCGAGAGTGGCCAGTATGCGTTGAGTATCATGCTCGATACTGCGCGCAACATTCTTTCGGCTGAGGCTTGGGTAACTGAACTCCATGACCATCGGGGCGGAAGAGGGCGAAGCAACACCTTCAACAAACATTTGTGCCTGCGACGTGCCAAACGAATTGAAACGCTCACTGGACAAGATGCTTTCCAGTTCACGTTGCGACGTTGTGCTGTGCGTCACAACAACAAAATATTTTCTGGGGAGGGTTGTACTCGTTTCCATGTCTCTCTCCTAAATACACACCAAAATTGGCTAAAAGATAAATCGGCAGGCGAGCAATGACTTCCTCGGAAGTAATCGTAGGCAGGGTTCTGGCCGAAAATGGCCATCGATAAATTCCACTCGATCTGCTGCTATGTTATGGAGTTTTATTGTTATGTGGCGTGATGCCGTGCTCATTCAAGTGCTTGAGTTTTAATAAGTATGAGGCGCAATTGGAACGATATGGCTGCATCAGACGATCCTTCGTACGTATGCAAAAGGGAAGACTGCCCGAGACTCAGGCAGTCGATATCAGGCCCCGCATCAGGCGATAGCCGTAGCCGCGGATGCTCTGAATCGCGTTTGTACCATACATGTCCTTGATTTTTCCACGCAAGCGACTGATTGATTTTTCCAGTGCCCGAGGATCGTAGAAATTGCTGTTGAGGCCCATGATGCTGGCGATTTCATCATGACTCAGAATGTGATTGCCGGTGTGCGCAAAGGCCTCGAGGATCTTCATCTCGGCGAAAGAGATATCTAGTTTGCGCCGACTGTCCATCAGGCAGATCCGCGTCGGATCAAGCGTGAGATTGATATCTCGTTGCCAGTCTTCGCTGTTGAAGAACTCCGCGAGCAAGTCTTCGCTGTCATCGCTCAATGTGTTGAGCTTGATACAGGCATCCGCCCCGGCGAGAAAATACTTGATCTTGTTGACGGCACCGCGGCCGGTGACAATTGCGCAAATAAGCGGCTTCAAGTTGTCATCGCGCAGGTTCTGCACCAGGGCCAGATTTTCTTCGATGGCTTGTGGATTATCGATGATGACGAAAATGGCGCGGTAGGAACCGATGTAACCGTGCTGCTTATATGAACTAGTGAAAGCACCTGTTTCCAGAGTCATATCGGGCTGCACGTGCTTTGCGATCAGCGATCTCAAATGATCAGCCACACCCAGTGTACGACCCAGCGCAAGAACACCGGATTCATCATTTGTCGGGCGCGGACTTCTCGTCGCCAAGTTCCCTGAGAGCATCATGCGTTGACTCGAATTAGGTGCTGACATCGGGATGTTAAAGCACCGGTTCTCATCTGTGACTGACAATTGGTAACATTTACGCGGATTTTAGACGTGTCTCCCGAGTTTTCTAACAATAACTAAGCTTTTCAGGCTTTTAGTTGATTTTCTCGGGCTTGTGAACTAATGGATAAGTGATGGCTATATGCAATGGTGCCACTATTTTGAGCTTATGGCGATGGCTTTGTCTATGTCCTTTTGCCATTGATTGGCCATGCCAACAATGTGTGAAGTTGATCACACTTCATATCTGAACTGAAATATTTTTAGTAATAGATGTAAATTTTTTCAGTTTAGTTCGTCGGCCGACGATTACTAACATGACTTGAGTGTGGCAGTCCGTTAAATCTATTCTTCGAAATCAAAGGATCGCGGCCTTCGGCAGCTTCTACATGGAAATGCATTCCACATGTAGGAGCTGTCGAAGGCTGCGATCTCTTTAGATCTTCATATGCGCCAATTGTGTAACTCGGATACTCAACCCCTGAGTGTTATTGACTGGTCGCTCACCCTGAGTGCTCTGACGGAGGATTAATGGATTTCTGGACCCTTTTCCAGGTATTGATATTAGGCGCGGTTGAAGGCCTGACCGAGTTTTTGCCCATCTCGAGTACCGGCCACCAGATTATTGTCGCCGACCTGCTCGAGTTTGGCGGCGAACGCGCGATGGCGTTCAACATCATTATTCAACTGGGGGCCATTCTTGCTGTGGTCTGGGAGTTTCGTCCGAAGATCTTCGATATCGTCAAAGGCCTGCCCACCGAGCGCAACGCGCAACGTTTCACCCTTAATCTGCTGATCGCGTTTTTCCCGGCCGTTATCCTCGGCGTGTTATTCGCCGACGCGATTCATGAATACCTGTTCAACCCGATCACCGTTGCCGTCGCCCTGGTTGTCGGCGGCATCGTCATGTTATGGGCCGAACAGCGCAGCCATGTAGTCAGCGTCGAACATGTCGACGACATGCGCTGGTCTCACGCGTTGAAGGTCGGTTTCGTACAGTGCCTGGCGATGATTCCCGGCACCTCACGCTCCGGCTCGACCATCATCGGCGGTCTGCTCTTCGGCCTCTCGCGCAAAGCCGCCACCGAGTTCTCGTTCTTCCTCGCCATGCCGACCATGGTTGGCGCTGCCGTGTACTCCGGCTACAAATACCGCGACCTGTTCCAACCCAACGACCTGCCTGTCTTCGCCCTCGGCTTCGTCACCGCCTTCATCTTCGCGATGATCGCAGTGCGTGGCCTGCTCAAATTTATCGCCAACCACAGCTATGCCGCGTTCGCCTGGTATCGGATCGCGTTTGGTTTGTTGATTCTGGCGACGTGGCTGTTTGGCTGGGTCAACTGGACCGCCGCAGCGGCCGCCTGATCACTGAGCGCTGATCAACGCCGCCACGGCGAGATCGTTTAACGTCGAATCCGCCGACTCCTGACGAAAGCGCTGCAAGGCCGAGGTGAAATATGCGGCCTGCAGCATGCCGTCGCTGGCCAGATAGAGTCGCGCGTCTTCTTGCTCCTCGGCGGAGTAAACACGCTTGTGACTGTCGGTCGTTTCCTGGCTAGACGAAATAGGTGCGAGGATCAAAGACACCAAAGTGAAGCCGGAAAGCTGCGTCACCTCCCACGGCGTATCGGTACGGCCCATGCAAAAGCCATCGCAGTGCGCATAAACGTTGGAGGTGAAGCTGAACAAAGCGAGGAGGGTGAAACGCTTGAAACCTGAACAAGTAAACGCGGGCATAAACGAAAGACATCCTGTCAGTACATCAAAACACCGGGCAACGCTCATGCGTCGCCCGCACGCTCAATCCATCAATCAACGACCTTCAAGCAACTCAGCCGCCTGATCCAGCAACGCCAGCGGATCCTTGGCCTTGTGAATATCCACCGACAACAACTGACGGAATTTCCGCGCCCCGGGGAAACCGGTGCCCAGGCCCAGCACATGCCGAGTGATGTGATGCATCGCCCCACCGGCCAGCAGATGTTCGGCGATATACGGCCGCAACTGCGCCAACGCCTCAGCCCGACTGATCACCGGCGCGGTACTGCCGAACAGTTGCTGATCGACCTCCGCCAGCAAATACGGATTGTGATAAGCCTCACGCCCCAACATCACGCCATCGAACGTCTGCAGATGCTCATGGCAGGCCTCCATGGTCTTGATCCCGCCATTCAGCACAATCTCCAGCTCCGGAAAATCCGCCTTCAGCTGCGCCGCGACGTCATAGCGCAACGGCGGAATGTCACGATTCTCCTTCGGCGACAACCCCTCCAGAATCGCAATCCGCGCATGCACGGTAAAACTCGTGCAGCCGGCATCCCGCACAGTACCGACGAAATCACACAGCTCAGCGTAACTGTCCCGACCGTTGATCCCGATGCGATGCTTCACCGTTACCGGAATCGACACCGCATCACGCATCGCCTTCACACAATCCGCCACCAACTGCGGATGCCCCATCAGGCAGGCGCCGATCATGTTGTTTTGCACACGATCGCTCGGGCAGCCGACGTTCAGGTTTACCTCGTCGTAACCGTGTTCCTGAGCCATGCGCGCGCAGGCGGCGAGATCGAGCGGAACACTACCACCGAGCTGCAACGCCAGCGGGTGCTCGGCTTCGTTGTGACGCAGGAAACGTTCGTGATCGCCGTTGAGCAGAGCGCCGGTGGTGACCATTTCGGTGTAGAGCAGGGCGTTCTTCGACAGGAGGCGTAGGAAGAAACGGCAATGGCGGTCCGTCCAATCCATCATGGGTGCCACACTGAAGCGGCGAGACGGCTCAGGCATGGATTTTACTGGGCTGAAGCTCTGATTCTGGACCATTTTACTCAACGTGTTTTCGGCGTGCTTTTGGGCGTTTTCAAGGGTGTTCAGCATCTGGTTGGTACGATGTACCAATTCGAAGCCAATGCGTACCACTTTCGTTTATGGCAGCTGTCAGGACATGAAAACTGGCGGATGGCAGCATGCGCTACACCGCATCCGGCGGAATGGAGTGCAAGTCTACCAAGACAGCCACATTTTCGCCCCGGAAACGGACTACGCGATCTGGATTGCTGGCAGAGGATCTTGATAGCTCCAGCAACTTCATCGAGCAGGTGCTCCGGCGTCAGATGGGGATTGCCTCTATTGAGTCCCGTGCTTGCGCGAGGCCACGACCGGTAGGCGTATTGCCATTCCCACCTGGTAAAGGATTGAGTCGCCAAGCGTTTGAATGCGCATTTTCAGCCCCCGTTTCACGCCGATAGCGATGTGCCACAAATCATGATGGCAATGCGTCATCACGCCGCTCAAAAAGTTCAACGATTATACAAAAATATAAAGTTGTACAAGTTTTCCCAAAATTAATAGCATCCCTCCAGACACCTTTGCTGAAACGATAAATCCAGCCTGCATATGCTCTGTTGCGACGTGATGGGTTTGTCTGCCGGTGCTCGCGTCGGGTTGTTTTCGACGCTTCAACAGCATCGGCATTTGCATTTCAGGGACCGCTGGAGCGTCCCGTACTACGCCCTGGATGACGACCCCCGAATGTCTGGACGGTGACTGTGGTTACCGGAGATCAATTTTTTTGTGCCTGGCGTTTCGCGTCAGGACGTTTGAGGCTGAATATGGCAGTAGCATCGAATTTCCTCGGTGACATCAAAGTTTCCCGCAAGCTGGGAACCGGCTTCGGCATTCTTCTGCTGGCCGTTTTGGCGGTTGCCTTCATTGGCTATAACAGCAACAGCGTGCTGGTTGATCGCTTGAGTACGACGCGTCTGATCGGCACGTTGAATGACGCTACGCAAAATATGCGTCTGTCCGAGAAACAGTACGAAGCCGCCGCTGACGCAGCCTTCGCCGAGTCCTATAACGCGCAGTTGAATGTCTTGCAGGGCCTTGTGGGCAAGGCGCTGGATACACTGACCCGCGCTGAAAACCAGCAAGCCTTGAAGGCTTTGCAAACCACGATTGTTGCCTACGACCAGAAGGTCAAACGGCTGATCGCTGCCGATCAGTCGACCACCGATGCGCTGAAACCGCTGACGGCGCTGTCGGACAAGTACGCGCAAACTTTTGCCGGCATGCTTGAAGGCACCACGACCAGTGCCTTGGCGTCTGCCGATGGTGAACGCGTTCGGGAGCTGCGCACGGTGGCCGATTTGCGCAATGGCATGACCACTTTTCGCCTGATGTTGCGTCGTTACATCGCGGTGCCCAACGACGTGAACAAAAAACTGCTGATGGAAACCATCGATAGCTTCTTGAGTGATATCAGCAAGGCGCGCACCAGCCTGCCGACGGCGCTGTCGAGCCAACTGGAAGAAGCCCACTCCGGCATGCGGCGTTATCGCGAAGTATTGGTGGAAGTGGCCGGGCTGTTTGAGCAGAAGCAGAACATGCGCGAGCAGGTCGACCAGGAAAGCAAGGCGATGGACAAGATCATGAGTGGCCTGATGGACACCCAGCAGCGCCTTGCGCATGAGGATCAGCATTCGGCTTTTATTCAGATGGCGGTATTGACTGCGTTGGCGCTGGTGATCGGGCTGTTGGCTTCGGTGGTTATCTCGCGCCAGATCACTGCGCCGCTAGCGCTGACGGTTGATCTGGCACGACGGATTGCCAAAGGCGACCTGACGGTCCAGGCCAGGTCTGCGCGCAAAGATGAGTTGGGCGATCTGCAAAATGCGATGCAGGAGATGGCGCAGAACCTGAACACGCTGGTGCAAGGTATCGGCAATGGCGTCACGCAGATTTCCACCTCTGCGGAAAAGCTCTCGGCCATGAGCGAGCAGACCAGCGCAGGTGTACGTCAGCAAAAAAGTGAAGTGGATCAAGTTGCCACGGCGATGCACGAAATGGCTTCGACGGTGCAGGAAGTTGCGCGTAACACCACCGATGCCTCCGCTGCCGCGACCCTCGCCGATCAGCAGGCGCGCCACGGCAGCACGGTGGTCAAGCAGGCGACGGTGCAGATCAGCGAACTTGCCATGGCCATTGAAGAGTTGGGCGGTGCGATGAATGTGCTGACTCAGGACAGCGAGCAGATCGGCAAAGTCATCGATGTGATCAAAGCCGTCGCCGAGCAGACCAACCTGCTCGCGTTGAACGCCGCTATCGAAGCCGCGCGGGCGGGTGAGCAGGGTCGTGGTTTTGCTGTGGTAGCAGACGAAGTGCGCTCGCTGGCACAGCGCACGCAGGACTCGACCAAGGAAATCGAAGCGCTGATCGTCACCCTGCAACAAGGCACGCAAGCGGCCGCGACGCTGATGACCTCAAGCCGCGAGCGCACCCTCGATACGGTGGTACTGGCGCAGAAGGCCGAATTGGCGATTACCGAGATCAATCAGTCCATCGGTACGATCCAGGAGATGAGTCTGCAGATCTCGGCCGCCGCCGAGCAGCAAAGTGCCGTGGCCGACGAAATCAACCGCAGCATTGTCAGTGTGCGTGATGTGGCTGACCAGTCGGCTGTCGCCAGCGAAGAAAGTGCGGCGGCGACGATCGAATTGGCGTCCCTGGGGCAGGACCTGCAGCGAATGACCGCGCATTTCCGCACCTGATCTTTTCAACTTGGCGCACGCGGTGCCTTCAACTATTCAGGCGCCGCAGGGCTACAGTTATTGCCTTGTTTGCAGATAACTAAGGCCAGCAGCTGTTTTATTTATCGCCATGGAAGGTTGCACGCCGTCATCAGGTGGTTCATGACCGACTTTCCAAAATCATTCGCGTCTCCCGGTGGCTGCCAGGGCTGTAGGAACAAAGGTGTGCCAGAGATGGATTTCGCCTTCGCTTTCCAGCCCATTGTGGATCTGCGCGATCAAACGACGTTTGCCCATGAAGCGTTGGTTCGCGGCGTAAACGGTGAAGGCGCCTTGTCTGTCCTGGAGCAGGTGGACGATCAGAACCGTTATCGATTCGATCAACTGTGTCGAGTGCGGGCGATTTCCACGGCGGCTGACTTGGGCATGACGCAGTACCTGTCGATCAACTTTCTGCCGAATGCCGTTTACCGGCCGGAGATGTGTATTCGCAGCACGCTGGAAGCGGCGCGCACATACGGCTTTCCGCTGGAGCGGCTGATCTTCGAGGCTGTGGAAGGCGAGCACGTCGAAAGCAACAAACACTTGATGAATATCTTGCGTGAGTATCGTGAGTTTGGTTTCAAGACGGCCATCGACGACTTTGGCGCAGGCTATTCCGGCCTTAACTTGTTGGCGGATTTTCAACCGGACCTGATCAAGCTGGATATGGCGCTGATCCGCAATATTCACCGTGACCGCGTACGCCAGACGATCGTGCGCAACGTGGTGAACATGTGCAGAGAGCTGGGCGTGGAAGTGATCGCTGAGGGCATAGAAAGTGCCGAGGAAAGAGACTTTCTCGCCGATTGCGGCATTTACCTGATGCAAGGCTACTGGTTCGCCAGGCCCTCGTTCAAATCGTTGGCGCAGATCTCGACGAGTGCGTGGCTGGGGAGATCATCCAATCCGCGCTCTTATGCAAAACATTGACAGCCACCAACACTGGCTGCCGTGAGTGCCATGCGCCTGAATGCCGGTTGTTCTGCGGTCACGGGGTGCGTCGGGTTTCCAGCAACGTAAATAGGCCCATGCCTGCGAGCATCGCCAATACGAAAACGATTGCCTGCCAGTGGCCCGTCAACAGGATGGTCACCGCCGGGCCGGGGCAGATGCCGGCTATCCCCAAACCGACGCCGAACAGCAGGCCGGCCAGGAATGCATTCAGTTTGAGCACGTTCAGATTCCCAACACCGCGTGCATTGAGCGAACCGTTCCCTCAACGCGCGCGGTGGCCGGGTTCAGTGGCTTATTGCGGCACCGCTATCCACTCACTCAACGTCTGCTGATACTTGCCAGTGACCTTGCTCAAATGCAGCCACTGATCGACATACACTTTCCAACTCATGTCATCACGCGGCAGCAAGTAAGCCTTCTCCCCGTACTGCATGTACTTATGCGGATTCACTGCGCACAACCCCGGTTTGAGTTTCTGCTGATACAGCGCTTCCGAGGCGTCGGTGATCATCACGTCGGCTTTGTTGTCGAGCAGTTGCTGGAAGATCGTCACGTTGTCGTGCAGGGCCAGTTGCGCTTTGGGCAGGAAGGCGTGGACGAAGGCTTCGTTGGTGCCGCCGGCAGGTTCCACCAGGCGCACGTTGGGCTGGTTGATCTGGTCGATGGTCTGGTATTTGGACTGGTCGGCGCAGCGCACCAGCGGGATTTTGCCGTCGGTATCGAGGGTGTTGCTGAAGTAGGCTTTTTTCTGCCGTTCCAATGTGACCGAGATGCCCCCCATGCCAATGTCGCATTTGCCGGCCTGCATGTCGGGCATCAGGTTTTTCCAGGTGGTCTGCACCCATTGCACCTTGACGCCGAGACTGTCGGCCAGGGAGCGGGCCATGCTGATGTCGATGCCTTCGAAGTCGCCGTCGCTGCGCTTGAAGGTGTAGGGCTTGTAGTCGCCGGTGGTGCAGACGCGCAACTGGCCTTGTTGCTGAATGCTGTCGAGGTGAGACGAGGCCGGGTCGGCGTGAGCGCCAGTCGCCAGGGTCAGCAGGCCGCCGAGGATCATCGTGCTTTTTAGTGTTGTCATTGAGATCGGGCTTCTGAAAGGGAAGGTGGCCCAGTGTAGTGAAAGCCTTCCACGGGTGTCATCCCGGGTCCGGACTCAATGTGCCGAGCCACGCCACCAGCGCCACGATCAACAGGGCAAGGGCCAGCTCCATCACCACACTGCGCCGCAGCGCGTTCGCGGCGATGAGGTGCTGGCCGTCGCGCAGCGATCGTTGCAGTGACGGTCCAAGATGAAAGCGGTTCAACGCAGCCAGCACCAGCATCACGGCGAACGCCAGCACCTTGATCGCCAGCAGCAGCCCGTAAGTGCCGAACAGCACTCCGTCGAGCCTTGGGCCGACGATGAAAAGATAATTCATCACGCCGGTGACCGACACCGTCAGCACGATCACAGCGCCCACCCATTCGAAGCGTTTCACTGCATCGGCTATCAAGCGAAGGCGTGTATCACCGATCCGCCCGCTCACCATCAACACCAGCGCCAGCAAGGCACCCAACCACGCTCCCGCCGCAAGCAAGTGCAAGATGTCGCTGAGAAAGTGCCAGAACCGCAGCCATCCTTCGTCCATCGCGCCATGCCCGCTCCACGCCAGCGAAGCGAGAGCAATGGCGCCTGCCAACGACGCTGGCCACAGACCCGGCCGGATCACCACGATGGCCAGCGCTGTCATCCGCAGTGCCCACGCCAGGCCGACGTCCGTTTCCAACACCATCATCTGCAGGTGCGGCCACAACGCCGCGAGCTGTGTTTCGCCACTCATGGCGCGGGTCATCAGCACCAGCCCGGCCACTGACAGCAATGCCCCTGTCACTGCCATGCCCCGCAATAACCGACGGAACTGCAGCAACGTGTTAAAGCTGTACAAGCCAAACAACGCCAGCCCGAACAACAGCAGCAAATCCACATACAAGGCGAACCGCAGGATGATGTTGAGCAGGTCCGCCATTGTTCACTTCACTTTGAACGTGACGTTACCGGTGATCGGGTGCGTGTCTGCGGACACCGCGCGCCACTGCACCTGATAGGTGCCGGCAGGCAGCGGGGCGAGCGGGGTGATCAGCATGGTTTTCGGATCGCTGCTGGCGCTGACTTTGGCTTTCATCGGCATCGGCGAGTGAGCCATGCCACCCATTTCGGTCATTACCAGTTTGGCCCCGGAGAATTGCGTGACCAGGTTCTCGGAAAAGTGCAGCTCGATCCTGCCCGGCGCGGCGCCTTCCGCGCCTTCGGCTGGCGTTGACGAAAGCAGTTTCGGATGGGCCTGGGCGAGGGTGCTCAGGAGCAATCCGCTGGCGAATATCAGGGGCAGGGTTAATGTGCGCATGCAAGGTCTCCGATTTGTTTTTTTAGAAGAATTCAGAACCACAGCCTGACCCCGAGGACGAGGCGCGCCTCACTGCGATCCTCGTCTTCTTCGCGGGCGTAGTCGGCGGTGTTGCCGTAAGTGCGATTCCACGTCACGCCGATATAAGGCGCGAATTCGCGGCGGATTTCATAACGCAACCGCAGGCCCGCCTCGGTATTGGACAACCCTGAGCCGATGCCTCGCTGCGGATCGTTTTTGCCATAGATGTTGAGTTCTGCGGTCGGCTGCAGGATCAGGCGATTGGTCAGCAGGATGTCGTAGTCGCCCTCCAGGCGTACCGCACTCTGGCCGCCCTCGCCGAGGAAAGCCGTGGCTTCGGCCTCGAAGTTGTACAGCGCCATGCCTTGCACGCCGAACGCGGCCCAGGTTTGCGGTGCGCCGGGTTTAAAGTCCTGACGCACGCCGCTGACCACGTCCCACCATGGTGAAATCGCGTGGCCCCATAGCGCTTGAATTTCCGCGTCTTCAGTCTTGCCGTTGTTGCGCTCGCCTTCAGAGCGCAGCCACAGCCGATCGGTATCCCCACCGATCCAGCCGGACAGGTCCCAGGCCAAAGCGCTGCCGTCATCGGCGTTCTGCCATTCGAGTTTGTCGGCAAGAAAGTAACTGTTTATAACGCTGTCATGCACCTGATGACCGCCGGGGCTGGTGAACACCGCAGCGCGGTCGGCGTCGGTCACGGGCGGAATCGGCGTGCGGCTTTCGCTCGGCGCGGCGGGCTGCATCATGCCGTCGTCCATGCTTTGCATTGCCGAATGATCCATCCCGGGCATCTGGCTGTGATCCATACCGTGCATGGCGTCGGCGGCCATGGCTGAGGTGCCGGCGAGCAGCAGCGGAAACACGCTGAGTCGAGTCATGATGGACCTCTTCATTCTTCCACCCGCACTTCGCGGAACATGCCCGTTTCCATGTGATAAAGCAGATGACAGTGATAGGCCCAGCGGCCGAGGGCGTCGGCGGTGACGCGATAGCTGCGGCGGCTGCCGGGCGGCATGTCGATGGTATGTTTGCGCACCTGAAAGTTGCCGTTTTCGTCTTCCAGATCGCTCCACATCCCGTGAAGGTGGATCGGGTGGGTCATCATGGTGTCGTTGACCAGCACCAAGCGGATGCGCTCGCCGTATTTCAGCCGTAAAGGCTCGGCATTGGAGAATTTGATGCCGTTGAACGACCAGGCGAATTTCTCCATGTGGCCGGTCAGGTGCAGCTCTATCGTGCGGCCCGGATCGCGGCCGTCCGGGTCCTCGAAGGTGCTGCGCAGGTCGGCGTAGGTCAGCACTCGGCGGCCGTTGTTGCGCAGGCCGAGGCCTGGGTCGTCAAGCTTTGGCGCGGTGATCATGGCCTGCATGTCCACCAGCGGATTGTTGTTTTCACTGTCGGGATGGGCTTGCATCGGGCCCATGGCGGAGTGATCCATGGTGCTCATGTCCATGCTGCCGTGATCCATGCCGCCCATGCCCATGTCGTCCATGCTCACCAACGGACGCGGATCCAGCGCCGGCACTGCTGCCGACATGCCGGCGCGTGTGGCGAGAGTGCCACGGGCGTAGCCAGTGCGATCCATCGCTTGAGCGAAGAGGGTATAGGCCTCGCTTTCAGGTTCGACGATCACGTCATAGGTCTCGGCCACTGCGATACGCAGTTCATCGACGCTGACCGGTTTGACGTACAGGCCATCGGCAGCCACCACCGTCATTTTCAGTCCCGGAATGCGCACATCGAAATAGGTCATGGCCGAGCCGTTGATCAGGCGCAGGCGCAGTTTTTCGCCGGGACGGAACAGCCAGGTGAAGTTGTCATCGGGGGCCTGGCCGTTGATCAAAAAGGTATACGTGGCGCCACTGACGTCGGCAATGTCGGTGGGATTCATGTTCATTTGCGCCCACATCTTGCGATCGGCGACCGTGGCGCCCCAGCCTTTTTCACTGACATCGTCGATAAAATCGCCGACGGTGCGTTTGTGGAAGTTGTAGTAGTCGGACTGTTTTTTCAGGGTCTTAATCAGGCTGGCCGGGTCTTCGTCGGTCCAGTCGCTGAGCATCACCACGTAGTCGCGATCGTACTGGAACGGCTCCGGCTCTTTGGCCTCAATGACCAGCGGCCCGTAGACGCCGGCCTGCTCCTGTAAGCCGGAATGGCTGTGATACCAGTAGGTGCCGTGCTGCCGGACCTTGAATTGGTAGACATACACGCCGCCCGGTTCAATGCCGTGGAAGCTCAGGCCCGGTACGCCGTCCATGTTCGCCGGCAGGAGAATGCCGTGCCAGTGAATCGAGGTGTCAGCCGTGAGCCGGTTTCGCACCCGCAGCGTCACGGTATCGCCTTCGCGCCAGCGCAACAGCGGGCCGGGCAGGCTGCCGTTGATGGTCATCGCCGTGCGTGCGGAACCCGTGAAATTGACCGGAGTTTCGCCGATGAACAACTCGAATTCGTTGCCGCTCAGTTCGTTGAGGGGGGCGGCGCCGTTCAGCGCCCAGACCGGTGTACGCCACAGCCCGAGGCCTGCGAGCACGCTGCCAGCGGCCAGGCCTTTGACAAAGGTACGTCTTGTTGGAGTGGAAGGCATGCGCTGGAAATCCCCGTCTGACTCATGACAGAGAGACTAGCCAGCCTCAGCTTTCAGTTGGCTGAGGCGAACATTACAGTTTTGTCAGTTGACTCGGACGCCTTACAGGCCCAGCCCTTGCTGCACCACTTGCAGCAGATTGTTTTCCGTCAGCGCAATCGCATCCAGCTCCTGGCCGGTCTCGATAGTCTGCAACCACCAATGGCTTTCGCCATGCTCGTCAACCGTGCGCAGCAACGACTGATCGCGCCCCGGTACCTTGATCTCGACACGTCCGCAACCATCCTCGGTAAACCGCGCAATCGGATCGAACGTAAGGCTGTGATGATTAGCCTCGATCACCAACTGGTCTATGGCGTAGTCGTGGCTTTCACCATCCGGCGAACTTTCGCAAACGTGCGTAGGATTTCGCCGAATCTTCAGTCCTACTTCGGTGACTGGTTGCAGCCAGCCCTCAATGCGGTGGTACAAGTCGTACACCTGAGCAGGCCAGCAATCGATTTCCAGCACCGCATCAGCCTGGGTGTGCCGTGTCTGCTTGAGTCTGGCGGCGAGTTCGTCTGCTTTACTCATGTCGGTTCCCTTGTTGGATGTCTGCCTGTTCAGCGTAGACCTTTGCACGGCGCAGGGCCTTGCCTTGCGTCATGCGCTTGCAATACAAGCGTGTCGAAATCAGCACTGGCCAGGTCTGGCCAACAACGAAAACCACGGACGCAGGCGTCCCAAGGAACGGGTTAATGAAAAAGCTGTTTACAATTCTGGCGCTGATCGCGCTGACGGCCGGTAGCATCGGCACGAGTTCGGCGCGTCAGCCGGCGTCGAACAAAGCGCAGGCCGAATCGGTGGCGGGGGTGTTCGACTACTACCTGCTGGCGCTGTCCTGGTCACCGACTTTTTGTCTGACGCACAAGGACGATGCGCAGTGCACCGGCAAGGGTTATGGTTTTGTCCTGCACGGTTTGTGGCCGCAATACGCCAAGGGCGGCTGGCCGCAATCCTGTCCGCCGCTGACCAGGCTGTCGGCGGCAGAAACCAGCAAGGGCCTGACGATGTACCCGACGAAAAAACTCCTTGATCACGAATGGTCCAAGCACGGTACCTGCAGCGGTCTTGGCGCAATGGGTTATCTGGACAAGTCCGATCAGGCCCTCGGCGCGGTGAAGATTCCGCAGGCGTTACAGCCGTTCGGCTCGACGTCGTACTACTTCGAAGCGCAAGAGATTGTCGATCTGTTTCGCAAGGCCAATCCGGGTATTCCCGAGGATGGAATTGCGGTGATTTGCAGCGGCCCGCAGCTGTCGGAAGTGCGGGTGTGCATGGACAAGGATTTGCAGTTCGGCGCGTGTGGCAAAGGGGTGAAGACGCAGTGTCGGGCGGGGGATATTCGGGTGCCGCCGGTACGGTAAGCCATCCGTAATGAGCAAGGAAAAACAGGCGCTCCCGTGAGCGTCTGTTTTTTTTGGTCTGAGGATTTTGAAATGTGAATATGAATACGAACCACGCTACTACTCAAACACCATGAACATCCCCACCGCCGACCTGCTCCGCGAAATCAACAAACCCGAATAAGGATCCCCGGGGGGTTCAGGCAAATCCCCCCGCATCCACCCCCAATTCCCCACGCAAAAACTCCACCAGCCCCCGCTGCAACCCGCTCAACACTCCCTCGCGGCTGACCAGCGCCAGTTCCGTCGGCGCCAACTCCGGCAGATCCCTACACACCTCGTGCTCTGGCAATACCGCCGAAACCGGCAACACCGAAACCCCTAACCCAGACGCCACTGCGGCTTGAATTCCGGTCAGGCTGTGGCTGCCGAACGCCACTCGCCATGGTCGCTGCGCCACATCGAGCAGGCGAATAGCCCGCTGTCGATACAGGCAGCCCTGCGGAAACAGTGCCAGCGGTAGCACACCGCTGGAGGTGTCGAATTCGGTGCCTTTGACCCATACCAGGCGTTCCGGCCAGGTGGCCCATGCCGGGCCGCTGTCGGGTTCGCGTTTGATCAGGGCAATGTCGATGTCGCCGGCGTCGAGGCGTTGGCGCAGGTCGAGGCTCATGCCACTGATGGTTTCCAGGCGCGCCTGCGGATGGTTGCGGGTGAAACCGGCGAGGATCAGTGCCATGCGCCGGGCGTCGAAGTCTTCCGGCATGCCGATGCGCAGCACTTCCAGGTCGACGTCGCTGGCCAGCGCTTGCGTGGCTTCGGCGGACAGCGCCAGCAATCGGCGCGCATAGTGGATCAGCAGTTCGCCGTGTTCGGTGACCGCGACGTTCACTCCGGTGCGGTCGCGCAGGAGTAGCGGGTGGCCGACCAGATCCTCGAGTTTGCGCACCTGCTGGCTGACCGTCGATTGGGTGCGGTGCACACGTTCGGCAGCACGGGTGAAGCTGCCTTCGTCGACCACGCAGACAAAGGTTTTCAGCAATTCCAGATCCAGCATGGCGGCGTTCCTGATAGTTGATTTGCGAATGACAATCGCGTGTTTATTTAATTTCACACTATCACCGCGCGCTCATAAGCTGAAGTCCTCACTGTGGAGGAATCGACCGATGACCTTGAACAACACGCCGCGCCCGCACTGGCTGACCTTCGATTGCTACGGCACGCTGATTCAGTGGGATGAAGGCCTGAAAGCCGTGGTCGAAAAAATGCTCAGCGACAAGGGCGAGCACGCAGTCGACGCCGCTAAGTTGATCGAAGTCTACGACCGTCACGAGCACCGTCTCGAACAAACACCGCCGCACCGTTCCTTTCGCGAACTGAGCACACTCGGCCTGCAACTGGCGCTGGCAGAACTGGGCTTGCCGAGCCAGCCCGAGGACAGTCAACGCCTGGCGACAGCCATCCCGAACATGCCGCCATTTGCCGAAGTGGTCGACACCCTCGCGCAGCTCAAAGCCTTGGGCTTCAAGCTGTGCATTGTCTCCAACACTGACGACGACATCATCGCCGGTAACGTCGCGCAACTCGGCGGCCATATCGACCGGGTGATCACCGCGCAACAGGCCGGTGCCTACAAACCGGCGCCGCGCCTGTTCGACTACGCTCATGAGCAATTGGGCGTGACCCGGGATGAAGTGGTGCACATCTGCGCCAGCCCCATGCTCGATCACACGGCGGCGCGGGACATGGGTTTTCGTTGCGTGTGGATCGATCGCGGCACCGGGCGCCAGTTGTTGCCCGACTATCGCCCCGACGCGATCCTGTCCAGCCTCGATCAAGTGCTGCCGCTGTTCAAATCCCTCGGCTGGACCTAAGGAGGATTGCCATGGCTCATATCTTGAGCGGCACTGGCAAAGCCAGACCAAGCGCAACGCTGAACCTGGAAACCGAAGCGATCATCACCGCCCGCAACGAACTCGCTGCGTGCTTTCAACTGGCCGCATTGCATGGTCTGGAGGAGGGCATCTGCAATCACTTTTCGGCGATGCTGCCGGGGCATGATGATCTGTTTCTGGTCAATCCATACGGCTACGCTTTTTCGGAAGTGACCGCGCAGAATCTGCTGGTCTGCGACTTCGCTGGCAACGTGGTCGATGGCGAAGGCGAGCCCGAAGCGACCGCGTTCTACATCCACGCGCGCCTGCACAAACAACTGCCACGGGTAAAAGTCGCGTTCCACACGCACATGCCGCACGCCACCGCGTTGTGCCTGTTGCAAGGCCCGCCGCTGCTGTGGCTGGGGCAGACTGCGCTGAAGTTTTACGGGCGCACAGCGGTGGACGAGGATTACAACGGTCTCGCACTGGACGCATCCGAAGGTGACCGCATCGCCAGCGTCATGGGCGACGCCGACATTCTCTTTCTGAAAAACCACGGGGTGATTATCGCCGCGCCGAGCATTGCCGAAGCCTGGGACGATCTGTATTACCTGGAACGCGCCGCGCAGGTGCAACTGCTGGCACTGGCCACTCAGCGCGAATTGAAACCGGTGCCCCATGCGATTGCGCAGCGCGCCTATGAACAAATGCGTGAAGGCGATGCGCAAAGTGCCCGCGCGCACCTGACCAGCGCGATGCGGCGGCTGGCCCTGCACAACTGATTAACCGTAAAGAAGCAATCGTAAATAAATCGACGAAAAGCGATCATCCAAACTCGCGACGCGCCGATAACTGGGCGGGAGGCGGGCGTTTGCCCGGTACATCCCGGTGGGCTACGCTCACACATACAAGGGTTTCGGGCTCGCGCCCCTGTCGTACCTGCCCAGGACATGCTTTTGCCAATCCCCAATAACGATCCGCATCAGGCCCCCGGCACGCTCAAACGGTTGCCGCTACGCAAAGCGGCGGTGCTGTTTATCGTTGCGGTGAGCCTGTGCCTGTGCGGTCTGCTGTACCTGCAACTGGAGCAGTCGCGGCGTCAGGATCTGGCGGTGGCGAAAATGGCTTCGGGCAACCTGACCAGGGCCATGGCGCAGCAGGCCGAGGACACTGTGCGGGCGGCGGATCTGGTGATGACCAGCCTGGTCGACTGGATTCAGGACGATGGTTACGGGGCGGTGCAGCGCCCTCGGTTGCAGCGGATCTTTGCCCGCCGCGCGCAGCAACTGGATCAGTTGCATGGCATCTTTCTCTTCGATCGCGAAGGGCAGTGGGTCATTACTTCGTTCGCCGATCTGCCTCGTGGCAATGGCGTGGCCGATCGCGAATATTTCAAGTTCCATCAGCAGAATGCTTCGACGGTTGCGCACATCGGCCCGGCGATTCGCAGCCGCGAAAACGGCGAGTGGATCATTCCGATTTCCAGACGCGTCAACGACCAGCTCGGCAACTTTCAGGGCGTGCTGATGGCCGGCATCCGCATGTCCTACTTCGATCAGTTCTTCAAAAGCTTCAGCCTCGATGACAGCGGCATCATGTTTCTGGCGCTGACCGACGGCACCTTGCTGGCGCGACGGCCCTTTGATGAGTCGTTGATCAATACCTCGGTGGCACACGGCGAGATCTATCAAACCCTGCTGCCGAACGCTAACGCTGGCACCGCGATGCTCAACTCCGTGGTCGACGGCGTGACCCGCTTGTATGGCTATCGACAGCTCGCCTCGTATCCGCTGGTGGTCTCTGCGGCGACGTCGCAAGACACGATTCTGCAGGGCTGGTATGACCGCGCCTTTCAGTCCAGCGTGATTGTCGCGCTGGTGATTCTCGGGGTTGGCCTGTTCGGCTGGGTGTTCATTCATCAAGTGCGCGATGGCGAACGTATCGAGAAAAACCTGCGCAAGGCGCAACTGGCGCTGGAGCAGATCGCCACCCACGACAGCCTGACCGGGTTGGCCAATCGACGCTTGTTCGAGCGCTCGCTGGACATCGAATTTGCCCGGGGCGCGCGCCAGGTCAGCCCGGTCAGCCTGATCATGCTCGATATCGATTTCTTCAAGCGCTACAACGACGCTTACGGCCATGTCGCCGGCGATCAATGCCTGGCGCAGGTTGCGCAAGTGGTGAAGGCCTGCTGCCAGCGCAAGTCGGATCTGGCGGTGCGTTATGGCGGCGAAGAGTTTGCCGTGCTGTTGCCGGACACGGACATCAACGGCGCGCTGGCGATAGCCGGGCAGATTCGCCGCAGCGTGATCGACAAGCACATCATCCACAGCGGCTCGCCGACCGGTTATCTCACCGTGAGCCTGGGCTGTTATTCATTCATTCCGCATGGCAACGACAGCCCGCAGGTGTTTATCCAGCGCGCGGACGCGGCTTTGTATGAGGCGAAAAATGCCGGGCGCAATCGCGCGGCGGTGTTTACAGCTGAAGAGGGTTTTGCCGAGCTGATGCGTTCGGATCGCTGATTTTTTTTCAATCAACAGACATCAGAAGTGGGAGCGAGCCTGCTCGCGAATCGGTGTGTCAGCTTGCATCAAGGTTGGCTGACAGACCGCTTTCGCGAGCAGGCTCGCTCCCACATTGGGTCCTGATGTATGCAGGACTATCTGGGATGGCTCTTGTTCGTTCAGCTGCCCGTGCCACCGCCCGCACCACCCGTGCCGCCGCCGGCCGAACCGGTGCCGCCACCCGCGCCGGACCCCGAACCGCTGACGCCGCCATTGGTGCCCGTTCCAGTGCCCATGCCCGAACCAGTTCCTGTCCCTGTCCCTGTCCCGGTTCCTGTGCCAGTTCCGTTATTGGTTCCACCAGAATTGCTGTCAACGGAAGGCGAGCCCGGCGTGCTGTCTGGCGGCATGGTCGAGCTGCTGGCGCCGCCGGACTTGGTGCCCGTCGCATCGGTGCTGTCATTGGCAGCGAAGCTGGCGGCGGATGCCGTGGCGAGCAGGCCGGCCAACAATAACGAAGTGAATTTGCGCGTCATCATGGTACGTCTCCTGATAAAGGGGATTACCTGATATTGGTCTTGCGCACTGAAACCTTGGTGCCCGTCGAGTGACGAGCGGTCAGTCGCCGCGCCAAGTGGCCTACCGTTCTTCTGCAATATTGGCTATTTGCCGAACCACCCCCGGGGACTAACGTAGCCACACATTCAATCGCTACCCCGGAGCCCACCATGCAACCTCGTGCCGATTTCTACACCGCGTCCCCTGATGCCATGAAAGCGATGATGGCGCTGGAAAATGCCGTCTCGAAACTGTCGCTGGAAAAGAGCCTGCTGGAACTGGTCAAGCTGCGCTCTTCACAGATCAACGGCTGCGCATTCTGCATCGACATGCACACCGCCGACGCGATAAAGGACGGCGAAACCCCACGCCGCCTGTTCGCCGTGACGGCATGGCGGGAAGCGCCGTTCTTCAGCGAGCGTGAACGCGCCGCGCTGCTGTGGACCGAGTCGCTGACACAACTGAGCCTGACCCACGCGCCGGACGAAGACTATGAAGTCGTCGCTGCGCAGTTTTCGCCGATGGAACTGGTTGACCTGACGGTGGCGATCAACACCATCAACGGCTGGAATCGCCTGGCAGTGGGCTTCCGCAAACTGCCGCAGGCCTGAGACATTCACGCTTTTACCTTGTGGGAGCGAGCCTGCTCGCGAAGGCGACGTGTCAGTCACCATCATCGTTGCTGACATACCGCATTCGCGAGAAGGCTCGCTCCCACAGGGTCCTATTCAATGCCCATCGGAGCTCGGCGTCGTCGGTGCTTGTACCTTGCGCATCAAGAACACCATCACAGCGTGCATTGCTTTGTATTAATACGAAGCATTACTATTCACGCCCCTTTCTCACCACGCCGCCCATCCCCCATGCGCTCCCGCAGACCCGGCTTTTTCGAGCATTACGAAGAGTTGATCGGCACCTGGACTCGTCGCCTGCGCAATCGCGCGCAGGCCGAGGATCTGGCGCACGACACCTTTGTGCGGGTGCTCGAGGCGGATTCGGCGGCGGTGCAGCAGCCGCGTGCGTATTTGCATCAGACCGCGCGCAATATCGCCGTTGATGGTTATCGGCGTGAGGACCGGCGGGGCGTCATGGAGTCGGAGGCGGTCGATGACAGTGCATCGTCGGCGGGCGATCCGGAGCATTACATGCACGCGATCCAGTTGGCCGATTCCATCGAACGCGCGCTCACCGAGCTGCCGCTCAACTGCCGCAAGATCTTTGTATGGCAGAAGATCGAAGGCCTGACGCAGGCAGAAATCGCCGAACGCCTGGGGCTGTCCAAGAACATGGTCGAAAAGTATATGATCCGCACCCTGCGCCATCTGCGTGAGCGGCTGGATGGCTTGCAGTCATGATGACGAGTGACGTCGAAAAGATCGCAGCCTTCGGCAGCTCCTACAGGGGGGCGTGCCTGGTCTCAACCTCAGCCGGACAGAATATTCCATGATGGAGACGAGAGATTGCGCCTGTGGGCAAGCGGCGGTGCGTGACGAGGCGGCGGCATGGTTCGTGCGTTTGCAGGAACCGAATGTCAGCGTCGAGCAACAGCAGCGCTTCGAGGCCTGGCTGAACGAGCATTCGCAGCACCGCGAAGAATTCCAGTTGCTACAGGGCTTGTGGGCGGCGGCTGATTTGCTGCCGACCTCACGTCTTCAAGCGCTGGTTGAAACTCCGCCAGCTCGCCGCCAACGTCGGCCGATGCTGCGTTATGCCGTCGCCGCGAGTGTTCTGGCCGTGGCGCTGGGGCTTGGCCTGTTCAGCGGGCTGAATCATCCGGGCGGTTACCGCGCTGAATTCGCCACGGCGCCGGGCGAGCGCAAGCATGTGGCGTTGCCGGACGGTTCTGTAATCGATCTGAACAGTCGCAGCCGCTTGCAGGTGCGTTATGAGCAGGATCGACGGGTTATCGAATTGAGCGCGGGCGAGGCGATGTTCAGCGTTGAACACGACGCCTCGCGTCCGTTTATTGTCGAAGCCGGCAGCGGCAGGGTCACGGTCACCGGTACGCGTTTCGATGTGCGCCGCGATGCCACGCAAACCCGCGTGGCGGTGGAGCAGGGCACGGTGAAGGTGCAGGGAAGTGCTGCCCCGGACAACCAATTCATCAACCTCACCGCAGGCCTCGGCACGGCGGTCGATGGCCAAGGCAAAGTCCTGCCGGCCTACGCGGTCAACCCGGCGGAACTGACCGCATGGCGTAACGGCAAACTGGTGTTCAACAACGCCAGCCTCGGCGAAGTAGCGGCGGAAGTATCGCGCTATCGCGACAAACCGCTGACCGTATCCCAGCCGAACGTGGCCAGCCTGCGCCTGACCAGCGTGTTCAAATCCGACGACACCGACGCCTTGCTCAAAGCCTTGCCGAGCATCCTGCCGGTGACGGTGCGCACCCTTGCCGATGGCAGTCAGGAAATAATTTCCAGATAGCATTCAGGTTTTTTCCCCGTTCATCGTCTTCCTGTTCAACTGCAACTGGTTTGCATTAACAGCCGCACACTCTTGCGATCCACAGGACTCCGTACGACGTGAACATCACCACAACCCACAATAAAAAATCCCCTTGGTTGCCACTGGCTCTCGCGCTGGCAGTCAGCGCCGCGATGCCGTTGGCGTTTGCCGCTGAAGCCATTCATATCCGCGCGCAACCGCTAGGCCAAGCCTTGAGCGAACTGGGCCAGCAAACCTCGCTGCAGGTGTTTTTCAGCCCTGAGCTGGTGGCCGGCAAACAAGCTCCGGCGGTGGACGGCGACCTCGCGCCAGAGCAGGCGCTGCGGCAGTTGCTGCAGGGCAGCGGCCTCGATTATCAGATCAATGAAGGCTCGGTGACGCTCGCCCCGGCCGCCACTTCCGCAGCCAGCAACGGCCCGCTGGAACTGGGTGTGACCGACATCAAAGTGGTCGGCGACTGGCTCGGTGACGCGGACGCTGCGGTGGTGCAGAACCACCCCGGCGCACGCACGGTGATTCGCCGCGAAGCGATGGTCGAGCAGGGCGCGATGAACGTCAGCGACGTGCTCAAGCGCGTGCCTGGCGTGCAGGTGCAGGACTCCAATGGCACCGGCGGCAGTGATATTTCCCTCAACGTCGGCGTGCGCGGTCTGACTTCGCGCCTGTCGCCACGCTCGACTGTTTTGATCGATGGCGTGCCAGCGGCGTTCGCGCCTTACGGCCAGCCGCAACTGTCGATGGCGCCGATTTCCTCGGGCAACCTCGACAGCATCGACGTCGTGCGTGGCGCCGGTTCCGTGCGCTACGGGCCGCAAAACGTCGGCGGCGTGATCAACTTCGTGACCCGCGCGATTCCGGAGAAAACCACCGGCGAAATCGGCACCACCCTGGAAACCACGCAGCACGGCGGCTGGAAACACATCGACACCGCATTTCTTGGCGGCACCGCCGACAACGGCATGGGCGTCGCGCTGCTGTACTCCGGCGTCAACGGTCACGGTTATCGCGAGCGCAACAACGGCAATGACATCGACGACGTGCTGCTCAAGACGCATTGGGCGCCGACCGATAAGGACGATTTCAGCCTCAACTTCCACTACTACGACGCCAGTGCCGACATGCCGGGTGGCCTGACGCAGCGTCAGTACGACGACAAACCGTACGAATCGGTGCGTGATTACGACCAGTTCACAGGCCGGCGCAAAGACGTGTCGTTCAAGTGGATCCGCCAGATCGACGAGCGCACCCAGGCAGAAATTCTCACCTATTACACCGACAGCTTTCGCGGCAGTACCATCGCCGCGCGCGATCAGCGCACCCTCAGCTCGTACCCGCGTTCCTATTACACCCTGGGCATCGAGCCGCGCGTGTCGCGGGTGTTCGATGTCGGCCCGACCACTCAGGAAGTCAGCGTCGGTTATCGCTATCTGAAAGAGGCCATGCACGAAGAGTCGAGTCGTCTGGCGCTGGTCAACAATCAGCCAGTGGTCACGCCGACTTCCGACGGCCATGTATTCCAAGATCGCACCGGTGGCACCGAGGCCAATTCGGTGTATGTCGACAACAAGATCGACGTCGGCAACTGGACCATCACCCCGGGCATTCGCTTCGAACACATCAGCACCGATTGGCACGACCGCGCCGTGCTCGACACCGCTGGCCGGCCGGTCCAGGAGAAAAACCGCAGCATCGAAAGCAATGAGCCGCTGCCGGCGCTGAGCGTGATGTATCACCTGTCCGATGCCTGGAAGCTGTTCGCTAATTACGAAACCTCGTTCGGCAGCCTGCAGTATTTCCAGCTCGGCCAGGGCGGTTCGGGTGACAGCACCGCCAACGGTCTGGAGCCGGAAAAGGCCAAGACCTACGAGATCGGCACGCGTTACAACGATGATGTCTGGGGCGGCGAGGTGACGCTGTTCTACATCGATTTCGATGACGAACTGCAATACATCAGCAACGACGTCGGCTGGACCAACCTCGGCGCGACCAAGCACCAGGGCATTGAAGCCTCGGTGCATTACGACATGGCCGCACTCGACCCGCGCCTCGATGGCCTGACCGCCAACGCCGGGCTCACCTACACCCGCGCCACTTATGAAGGCGAGATCCCCGGCTTCAAGGGCCGCGATCTGCCGTTCTATTCGCGGCAGGTTGCGACAGTCGGTTTGCGTTACGACATCAACCGCTGGACCTGGAACATCGACGGCTTTGCCCAATCGAAACAGCGTTCGCCGGGCACCGGTGTGAATGCGGATGGCAGCTTCAATGGCAACTACATCACCGAAGGCACAGCAGACGGGCAGTACGGCGACATCCCGGGTTACGTGACCTGGAACGTGCGCGGCGGCTATGACTTTGGTCCGCAGGTGTCGAACCTCAAGCTCGGTGCCGGGGTGAAGAACGTCTTCGACAAGCAATACTTCACCCGCTCCAGCGACAACAACTCGGGGATGTATGTCGGCGCACCGCGCACGTTCTTCGTGCAGGCCAGCGTAGGCTTCTGATAGAGCGCGGTGCCTTCTTCGCGAGCAGGCTCGCTCCCACATGGACCACTGAAACCCTGTGGGAGCGAGCCTGCTCGCGAAGCTTTCAGACCTTGAGGACTTTGCCGCCGATCGCCACAGCCACCAGCAATACCGCCATCAGTCCAAAGGCAAAACTCAGGCTGCTGGCATGGGCGACAAAACCGATCACTGCCGGCCCGGCGAGAATCCCTGCATAACCCAGCGTGGTAATCGCCGGCACCGCGATGCTCTCCGGCATCACCGTCTGCTTGCCCACCGCCGTGTACAGCACCGGCACGATGTTCGAGCAACCGGCGCCGACCAGCGCATACCCGACCAGCGCCGCTTGCCAGCTCGGCGCGAAGGTGGCGAGAAACAGTCCCGCCGCCGCCAACAGGCCGCCGAACAGAATGATCCGCGTAGCCCCCAGCTTGCGCACTATGCGATCACCCAGCAGACGGCCGACGGTCATGGTCAGGGCAAACGCTGCGTAACCCATTCCCGCATAAGCCGTGTCGATCCCGCGTTCCTGAGCGAGGAACACTGCGCTCCAGTCCAGCGCCGCGCCTTCGGTGAGGAACACGATGAAGCACATGCCGCCGATAAACAGCACGATGCCATGGGGAATGGCGAACGCCGGGCCGGAGCTTTCGCTGCCGTAGGGCAACATGTGCGGCACGCATTTGAGCAAGGCGCCGATCAGCAAAACCACTACCACCAGCATCGCCGACAGCGGTGTCAGGCCGAGGCCGAGCAGGGCGCTGACGCCCGCCGCACCGACAATGCCGCCGAGGCTGAACAGGCCGTGGAAACCCGACATCATGTGCTTGCCGCTGGCGCGCTCGACGATCACTGCTTGCAGGTTCACCGTCGAATCCACCGTGCCGAGACCGGCGCCGAACATGAACAGCGTGGCGATCAGCGCCGGGATCGACGACACCGTCGCCAGCAACGGCAGTGCCGCGCAGATCAACAAGGTGCCTGCGGTGGCTACACGTCGGCAACCAAAACGCGTGGCAAGAATCCCCGCCAGCGGCATCGCCAGAATCGAGCCGACACCCAGGCACAGCAGCAATAACCCCAGCGTGCCCTCATCCAGCCCGGCCCGCGCCTTGGCATACGGCACCAGCGGCGCCCACGCGGCGATGCCGAGGCCAGCAATGAAAAAAGCGACGCGGGTGGACATCTGTTGCAGACGTCCGGGGACGAAGGTGTCTTGGGGGTTGAGACTGGTCATATCGATCCTTGGCAAAAAAACAACTGCATCCCGAGTGACATTCTGACGGCGTTGAGGTTCGATCTCAGGCCTTCGGGGCATAACGGTGAACATCCTACCCTGTGGGAGCGAGCCTGCTCGCGAAAGCGGTGGGTCAAATATGGAATTGTCGACTGACGCACCGCCTTCGCGAGCAGGCTCGCTCCCACACTGGTTTGCGGTTTACAGTCGGATTTTCGCCAGCATGGAATATGGGAACAAGGCATGACGAAGTTCTACGACGCACGCGGCAATATCTACGCCGTGGTCTCACCCCAAGCCTTGCGCGAGGCCGGAATCGCGTTGCCCACAAGCGCCGACGCCTGCGCCGCATCTCGGCAGCACTGGAGCGAAGCCGCTATCGCCCTGTGCTGCGATTGGCCGGAAGGCCAGCGTCCGGCCAACGGCAAACCCCACCGCAGTGACGGCCTGCTGATCGGCCCGTTTCAGGCATCTGCGCCGTTCGATGTGCTGATCGTCAACACCGACGGCAGTCTCGCCGAGCGCAGCGGTAACGGCCTGACGATTTTTCTCAGGCATTAACCGAGCAAGGCTTGATGGCGGAGCAGGGCGCCATGCTGCGCGTTCATCATGACAAAGGCGCGGCGCTGGAAACCTCAGTGAGACCCGCCGAAGTCGAAGGCGTGCGCGGTTTCTGGCTCGACCTCGGCCGGCCCGGATTCGGCCCGCGAGCCGTTGGGGCGCAGGCAGTCGAGAGCGTTCAAATCAATAATCGCGACGTCAGCCATGTCCAGCCCCTGGCGCAACTCGATCCCACTTGGACCCACAGCCAATTCGTCCGCATCGGCAATCCGCACTGTGTAACGCTGCTAAGCGATCCGGCCATGTTGCCGAGTAACGAGCAGATGCTTGAATCACCGCTGAACGAAAGGCTGACGGCAATTGCCTATGCCATGCCCACCGGTACCGGCAATCCCTGCCCGGCGGGCGTCAATCTGCAATGGGCCGCGCTGGCGTCGCCGCAGCAAATCCTCGCCCGGGTATTCGAACGTGGTGAGGGACCAACCGCGTCATCCGGCACCAGCGCCAGTGCGGTCGCGTGTGCCGCGTGGCGGGTGGGTTGGGTCGAGGCGGGAGAAGTGCGGGTGGTCATGCCGGGTGGCACCGCACCGGTTTTGCTTGAGGTTTCACAAGGGGAATTGCTGCGCGTCAGATTGTTTGGCACGGCGCGGTTGATGGATTGATTCGGCCGACGCTATCGCTGGGATCTACTGTGGGAGCGAGCCTGCTCGCGAAGAGGTCGGCACATCCAACATCGAGGTGCCTGGCATGGCGCTTTCGCGAGCAGGCTCGCTCCCACAGGTTTTGCTCTCGGCCCATCAGGTTCAGCGTACTTCTCAACTGAACTCCACCACCGGCATCTGCCGCTTCATCAACACCTTGCCGCCGCGAATCGAATACAGCGGCAGGCCTTGGCTGCGGATCACTTCGTAGTCGCTGTCCGCCGAGAGAATCAGCAGGTTCGCCGGGCGGCCCTGTTCCAGTCCGTAACGCTCGCCCAGGTGCATGGCTTTGGCGCTGTTGTCGGTGACCAGATCCAGCGCGCTTTGCAGGTTGCGATAACCGAGCATGTGGCAGATGTGCAAACCCGCTTCAAGTACGCGCAGGATGTTGCCGTTACCCAGCGGATACCACGGGTCGACGATCGAATCCTGACCGAAACACACGTTCATGCCGGCTTCGAGCAGTTCGTTGACGCGGGTCACGCCCCGGCGTTTCGGGAAGTTGTCGAAACGTCCTTGCAGGTGAATGCTTTCGGTCGGGCAGGAAACAAAGCTGATGCCGGAATGGCCGAGCAGGCGGAACAGTTTGGCGCAGTAGGCATTGTCATAAGAACCCATCGCCGTGGTGTGGCTGGCGGTGACGCGGGCGCCCATGTCGCGGCTGCGTGCTTCTTCGGCAAGCACTTCGAGGAAACGTGAATGCGGATCGTCAGTCTCGTCGCAGTGCACGTCGACCAGGCAGCCGGTACGCTCGGCCAGGTCCATGAGGAACTTCACCGAGCTGACGCCCTGATCGCGGGTGTACTCGAAATGCGGAATGCCGCCGACCACGTCAGCGCCCATGCGGATCGCCTCTTCCATCAGCTCGCGCCCGTTGCGGAACGACTCGATGCCTTCCTGCGGGAACGCGACGATCTGCAGGTCAATCAGGTGACGGCTTTCCTCACGCACTTCGAGCATGGCTTTGAGCGCGGTGAGTTGCGGGTCGGTGACGTCGACGTGGGTGCGCACGTGCTGAATGCCGTGGGCTGCCAGGGCCTGAATGGTCTTCTTGGCGCGGGTCTTGGTGTCTTCTTCGGTGATGGTGACCTTGCGCTCGCCCCAGCATTCGATGCCTTCGAACAGCGTGCCGCTCATGTTCCAGCGCGGCTCGCCGGCGGTGAGGGTGGCGTCGAGGTGGATGTGCGGCTCGACGAAGGGCGGCACCACCAGATTGCCGCCGGCATCGAGGTCATCCGGGCCGAGGGTCGGCGCTTCGGTCTGACGGGCGATGCTGTGGATCAGCCCGTCTTCGAGGTGCAATTCGTGCAGGCCTTCCTGGTTGCGCAGGCGGGCGTTGATGATGTGCATCAGGCAAATCCTTTTTATAGGTCTTGTAGTGGTGCGCTGACGCGACGGGCGCCCAGCACACCGGTGACGATGACATACGTTAGCGCGGCAGCGGCAATGCCTACCAGCGGCGCGACCCAGGGCGAGCTGAACGCAGCGACGGTTCCGACCCCGTAGGCCCCGAGGCCCGGCCAGTTGAACGCTGGCAACCGTGCGTCGGCCAGACGCGGATAGTGCCCGCGCCAGCGATAGAAAAAGTCAGCCATGATCACCCCGCCAATCGGCGGAATCACCGTGCCGAGCAGGATGAGATACGGCACCAGCATGTCGTACATGCCCAGCAGGGCGAGCAGAGTGCCGATCACCGCGCCACCGAGGGTCACGGTCTTGCGCCGCCCGGTGCGCAGCAGGTTGCAGCCGGCCACGGCGAAGTTGTAGATGGTGTTGTCCTGAGTGCTCCAGATGTTCAGCAACAGCATGGCCATCGCGGCCATGGCGAAGCCCTGCAACAGCAGCACTTCAACCACATCCGGCTGTTGATAGACGATCGCGCCGTACGCGCCGATCAGCACCATCAGCCCGTTGCCGATGAAAAAACCGATCAGGCTGGCCAGCACCGCGACTTTTGCCGAGCGCGAAAATCGCGTCCAGTTGGTGGCTTGCGTTGCGCCGCTGACGAAGGTGCCGAACACCAGGGTGATCGCTGTCGACCAGTCCAGCGAACCGCTCGGCACCACGCTGAGCAAGCCTTCGAAGCCACCGACTTTCACGGTCGCTGCCCACATCGACAGCATCAGCAGCAACATCATCGCTGGCACCGCGATGTACGAGAGAATCTCCAGTCCGCGATAACCGATGTACGCCGTAGCGCAGAAACCCAGACCGAACAGCACCATCAGGACCAGCACGGTGGTTTCATCGAGATTGAAATACTTGCCGATCACCACCGCTGCCGTCGCCGTGCCCCACGCGTACCAACCAATCTGGGTGAAGCCGAGAATCAGATCGCTGAGCTTGCTGCCGACCTCGCCAAAACAGAAGCGGCCCATCAGTACCGAATTGAGGCCGCTTTTGAAGGCGATGTAACCCAGCCCTGCCGCGTACAGGCCCAGCAACAGGTTGCCGACAATGATCACCGCCATCATCTCGGCGAAACCGAACGCGACCCCGAGCTTGCCGCCGGCAAACATGGTCGCAGTGAAAAACGTGAAGCCCAGTAACACCATCGCCGTCGAGGCCAGGCCTTTGCGCGCGTGCATGGGGACTTCACTGAGCGGGTAATCGTTGCCGGGGGCGTTCTGCGTCATGGGGCAGTCCTTGCAGGAAGGGGAAGACGCAGAAGGGTTGCAGCGGTCGTGCCAAGCGGCGCAAGTGACCGAATGTGTAGACGCGAATGGGGTTTTCAGCGCGAAAGCAGTGCACTGAATGCACCAGGAGCCCAATGTGGGAGCGAGCCTGTTATGTGCATGGCAGATGATTCAAACCTGGCGCCGGACTCTTGTGGGAGCGAGCCTGCTCGCGAATACGGAGTGTCAGTCACCGAATAAATTGACTGGAACGGCGCTTTCGCGAGCAGGCTCGCTCCCACAGGGGCGGGGGAGATGTGTGGTGCTTATTCGCCGCGATAGATGCAGCCGCTGGTGCACGTCTCATGAATGCGGATCGCGCTGAGTTCCGGCAGCAATGGCTTCATCTCATTCCAGATGAATTTGGCCAGCACTTCGCTGGTCGGGTTTTCCAGGCCAGGAATGTCGTTCAGGTAGTTGTGGTCGAGGCGCTCATACAGCGGCTTGAAAATCGCTTTGATCTCGGAGAAATCGCGAATCCAGCCAGTGTGCGGATCGAGGTCGCCGCTCAGGTGCAGCGCGACCTTGAATGAGTGGCCGTGCAGGCGGCCGCACTTGTGGCCGTCCGGGACGTGCGGCAGGCGGTGGGCGGATTCGAAAGTAAATTCCTTGAAGATTTCCACAGTATTTTCGGCTCTGTTCAGATGGCGTTCGCCGCAGCGATTCGGGCAGGCGGCGAGTTTATCAGCTTGTCTTTGGCCGTGCTGACTAAAGGGTCAGCAAGCGCTCGGCGAGGCGACCGTTGGCCGTCAGCTCGAGGAATTCGTCACCCAGTCGCCGGCTCTCGTCCATCGCCGCGTGCCAGTATTTCTGCCGGCTCGGCGCATCGCCCATAAAGCGTTTGAAGTCATTTCGATCGGGCAGTTTGCCGTAGGGCAGGCGCGCCAGATATTCCTTCGATGGCGCGACCAGCAGCACATCCTGCAGACGCTGCACCGAAGCGCGGCGCCATGGCAGGGTCTTGTCGAACCAGCCGGGAATCACCCGATCGGTGAAGTGCGGATAGAGCACGATGCCGTCGCCGCTGTAGGGCAGGTCGAGGTGGTAGTCGAGCAAACCGCCATCGCGGAACGTACCCGCGCCGGCGCCGGGCAGGTCGCGCACGCCTTCCATGACCATCGGAATCGACCCGGAAGCGAGCAGGGCCTGGCGCAGGTTGCCGGTATTGAGGGCAACGAAACGCGAGGGGAAATCGGTCAAGGCATCAAGCGGCGGCGCCAGGCGTGGATCGTGGATGATCAGCCGCTCAAAGTGTCGCGACAGCCGTGCACGGCCGCGCAGGTTGTCGGCGATCACCGAACCCAGCGCCAGACCGAGGCGTCCGCGATGGTCTTCGGCGAGGCGGCCCCGGCTTTTCACCACCATGATGTTCAAGCGGTAATCGGCGTTTTCAAGAATGCTCGCATCGCGGCCGTCGAGCAGGTCATTGAGCATGCGCTGCGAGCTCTGGCTGATCTCGGCCATGGTCACGCCTTTGTTGAAATGCTGCTCGGCGTACAGCTCACCGAGGCGGCGAATGCCTTCGGCGGCGTCCGGCAGGCAGGCGCTGGCGAAGCGCCAGGGAACCCACCGAGGCGCCGATCAGCGAACGCTCACGCGGCGCACCCGGCAGCCACTCGCCGAACAACGCCAGATCCAGCCCCTGAATCCCCAGCGCCTTCGGCCCACCGGCCGCACCGGGCAGGGTGCCGACGTCAGCGGCGTGCAAACCCTGCGCACGAATCCGCGCCATGGCCCGTGGGCCGGCCTTGAGGGTGAGGGCGGGAAACTTGATGTGGATGGCGGTCATACCGGTCTCGATCGTTAGCAAGCTGGCGATTATAAGCACATGTTGCAGGCCCATGTCGGAGTGAGCCTGCCCCACAAGGGGGGCAGACGCAAACCAGTGTGGGAGCAAGCCTGCTCGCGAAAGCGGTGGGTCAGAAACATCGTTGCAGCTGACACTGCGCCTTCGCGAGCAGGCTCGCTCCCACAGGGGAGCTTGCCAGCAATGGGGCACAATGATGGCCATTCAGTTTCAGTTAAGTTGACCTCGCTATGGTGCCCACCGTAAGCAACATATAAGAATTCGGAGACACCCATGAAAACCCTGACTGCCCTGACCACTGCCTCGATCCTCGGCCTTGGCGCCAACACTGCGCTGGCGCGCGATCTCGGACCCGACGAAGCGCTTCGTTTGCGCGACGCTGGTACTATCGTCTCCTTCGAGAAGCTCAACGCCATCGCGCTGGAAAAACACCCCGGTTCGGAAATCACCGAGACCGAGCTGGAGGAAGAGTACGGCAAGTTCATTTACCAGATCGAACTGCGCGACCCGAAAGGGCTGAAGTGGGATCTGGAGTTGAACGCGGTCGATGGTGAAGTGCTCAGGGATCATCAGGATACGTAATGAAGCTGAATAGTCGCGCCACCCGCCTGACGGCGCTGGCGCTGGTGTTGTTGTGCAGTACGGCCATGGCTCGCGACCTCGATCAGGACGAGGCGCTGGCCCTGCGTCGCGATGGTGTGATCCTGCCGCTGGAGCAAGTGCTGCAGCAGGCCATGGATCGCTACCCCGGCGCCAAACTGCTGGAAGTCGAGCTGGAAGAAAAACACGACGTGTACATTTACGAAGTCGAATTGCTGACGGTCGAGGGCGTGGCGCGCGAGCTGCACCTGAAGGCCGATACCGGCGAGTTAGTCAAAGACAAGGAAGATTGATCGATGCGTTTGCTTCTGGTGGAAGACCACGTACCGCTGGCCGACGAATTGCTCGCCGGCCTGCAACGCCAAGGCTACGCGGTGGATTGGCTGGCCGATGGCCGTGACGCGGTGTATCAGGGCAGCAGCGAGCCCTATGACCTGATCATCCTCGATCTCGGCCTGCCCGGCGTGCCGGGGCTGGACGTGTTGGCGCAGTGGCGCGCGGCCGGTCTGGCGATTCCGGTGCTGATCCTTACCGCGCGCGACTCCTGGGCCGAGCGCATCGAAGGGCTGAAAGCCGGCGCTGACGATTACCTGACCAAACCGTTCCACCCGGAGGAGCTGTACCTGCGCATTCAGTCACTGTTGCGCCGCTCCAAGGGCCAGGCCAACCAGCCGACCCTGCAAGCCGCCGGCCTGCATCTGGACGAAGGCCGCCAGTGCGTGGTTCGCGACGGCGCCGACATCCAGCTGACCGCCGCTGAATTCCGCCTGCTGCGTTATTTCATGCTGCACCCCGAACAGATCCTCTCGAAAAGCCACCTCGCCGAACACCTCTACGACGGTGAGACCGAGCGTGACTCCAACGTCCTCGAAGTCCACGTCAATCACCTGCGGCGCAAGCTCGGCAAAAGCGTGATCGAAACCCGTCGCGGTCAGGGATACCTGTTCGGCGGACAAGCTTCATGAGATCAATCCAGCGCCGTTTGAGCCTGGGTCTGATCAGCGTGATGGTGGTGGTCGGTCTGGTACTGGCGCAAACCAGCCTGTGGTTGTTCGAAGTCGGTTTGCAGCGCTACCTCGAAGCCGGCCTGCGCAACGACAGCGAAAGCCTGCTGGTAGCGCTGGTGCGCGGCCCGCAAGGTTTGCAGCTGGATGAGCGGCATCTGTCGCCGGCCTATCAGCGGCCGTTTTCCGGGCACTACTTTCGCATCGATTTCTCCGACAGCCACTGGCGTTCGCGCTCGCTGTGGGATCAGGAACTGCCGCTGCTGCAACACCCGGGGCTGCACAGCAATCTGCAACTTGGCCCGGACGGGCAACGCTTGTTGATACTGCGCTCGGACTATCGACGCCTGGGTCAGTCGATCTCGATCAGCGTCGCCCAGGATTACACGCCGGTCAGCGACAGTTTCCAGCGCATGCGCCAGATCGGCCTCGGTCTGGGGCTGGCGGCGTTGCTGTTGATCCTGTTCCTGCAACGCCTGACCGTACGCCGCGCGCTGAAACCGCTGGAACGCGCGCGCGAGCAGATCGCTCAGTTGCAGCAGGGCCAGCGCTCGCAACTCGACGATCAGGTGCCGGTGGAGCTGGAACCGCTGGTGGCGCAGATCAACCATTTGCTCGCCCACACCGAAGACAGCCTCAAGCGCTCGCGCAATGCCTTGGGCAACCTTGGCCACGCGCTGAAAACCCCGTTGGCGGTGCTGCTCAGCCTGGCCTCCAGCGACAAGCTCGATGACCATCCCGAGCTGCGCAGGATCCTCAAGGAACAACTGGAGCAGGTGCAGCAGCGCCTCAATCGCGAACTCAATCGCGCGCGGTTGGCGGGGGATGCGCTGCCCGGCGCGTTGTTTGATTGCGATGCCGAGTTGCCGGGGTTGCTGGCGACCTTGAACATGATTCACGGCGAGCATCTGGCCTTGAGCTACGTCGCACCGCCGGGTTTGCAACTGCCGTGGGACCGCGAGGACTTGCTCGAACTGCTCGGTAACCTGCTCGACAACGCCTGCAAATGGGCCGATGCCGAGGTGCGCTTGAGTGTGATCGAAAGGTCTGACGGCTTTGCCCTGAGCGTGGAAGATGATGGGCCGGGGATTCCCGAAGAGCAGCGCACTCAGGTGTTCAGCCGTGGCACGCGGCTGGATGAGCAGACCCACGGGCATGGGCTCGGCCTTGGGATCGTGCGGGATATTGTCGATACCTGGGGTGGCTTGCTGGTGCTGGGCGAAAGCGAGTGGGGCGGGTTGAAAGTGGTGATTGAACTGCCTCGGCGGTGAGCCCTTGAAAAGCCCCTCACCCTAACCCTCTCCCAGAGGGAGAGGGGACTGATTGTGTTGTTCTTGAGAGATGCACCCACTTGAAATCCGAGTCGAACTCAGGACTTGAATGGCATGAAAATCGGCTCCCTTTCCCCCTCGCCCCCCTTGGGGGGAGAGGGCTGGGGTGAGGGGGGATTGGAACTGACACCCCGCACTTGTGCATCAAACGCGAAACTGATCCATCAACCGCTGTTGCTGATTCGCCAGGCTGTTGAGCGACTGGCTCACGCGAGCCGATTCATTGGCCTGCCCGGACAGCGACTCGGTCACATCGCGAATCGTCGCCACGTTGTTGTTGATCTCCTCAGCCACTGCGCTCTGCTCTTCGGCGGCACTGGCGATTTGCAGGTTCATGTCGCTGATCACCGTCACCGCATCGCCGATCTGCCGCAACGCCGTGACAGCCTGACCCACCTGCTCAACGCTGCCCTGGGCCTGACGATGGCTGTTGCCCATCGCACCGACCACTTCCTGCGTGCCGTTCTGCAATTGCTCGATGACCTGGCGGGTTTCCTCCACCGACTCCTGAGTGCGGCGCGCGAGGTTGCGCACTTCATCGGCGACCACGGCAAAACCGCGTCCGGCTTCACCGGCGCGGGCGGCTTCGATGGCGGCGTTGAGTGCGAGCAGGTTGGTCTGCTCGGCGATGGCGCGGATGGTTTCCAGCACCGTGCCGATTTTCTCGCTGTTGGCGGCCAGGCCTTCGACCTGAACCATCGCTGCGCTCATGTCGGCGGCGAGGGTGTCGATGCTCGCGGTGGTGTGGTCGATCACGGTCAGACCCTGGCGGGTGGCGCGGTCGGCGTCCTTGGCGGCTTCGGCGGCCTGGGCGGCACTGCGCGCGACGTCCTGGGCGGTGGCGCTCATTTCATGGGACGCGGTGGCGACCTGATCGACCTGACGGTATTGCTGCTCCATGCCGGCGCTGGTCTGGGTGGCGATGGCCGAAGACTGGTCAGCAGTGTTGCGCGCGTCCTGCACCGAGCGTTTTACCTCGGCAATGATCGGCTGCAACTTGTCGAGGAACTTGTTGAACCAACCGGCCAACTGGCCGAGCTCGTCCTGCTTGTCGTAGGCCAGACGCCGGGTCAGGTCGCCTTCGCCGCTGGCGATGTCTTCAAGCATGTGCGCCACACCGAGGATCGGCTTGGTCACGCTGCGCGCCATCAGCCACACCAGCAGCAGACCGATCAGGGCGGCGAACAGGCCGAGGCTCAGTTCGATCAGCGTGCCTGAGGTATTGCTCGCATCCAGTTGCTGCTTGAGCGCTTCGGCACGGCTGACCAGGACTTTCTCCGGCACATCGAGCAATACGCCCCACGCCGGTCCATCGGGAATCGGCTGGAACGGCGACAGCACTTTCAACTGGCCGTTGCTGTGCAGGCTGCTCACGCCAGTGCTCGAGGCGAGCAGGCGCAGCAACTCGCTGCCGCTGGGCTGATCTACCGCATCCATGCGCTGGCTGAGTTTGCCGGCATCCGGGCTGTAACCGGCGAGCAGGCCGGCGGGGCTGACAATACTGACGGCGGTCTGACCGTCGTAAAGCTTGCGGCTGGCGTTCTGGCTGATCGCTTGCAGGCTATTGAGGTTGATGTCGACTGACAGCGAGGCGATGACTTTGCCATTGACCTGCAGCGGGAAGACGATGCTGGTCATCAGCACTTTCTGGCCGTCGATGACATAGAAGTACGGCTCGATCACGCAGGGTTTGAGCGTGGTGCGCGGGCAGGTGAACCAGGCATTCGCAGCCTGACCGCTGGGGCCGGTGCTGGTGTCGCTCATGTCGCTTTCCGGCAGCGCCATCGAAGTGACTTTGCCCGGGGTCGGCTGCGACCAGTACAGGGCAAAACGGCCCTTGTCGTTGCTGCCCAGCTCAGCCTGATCGGCGAACAGTTCGTCCTTGCCGTCCAGCGCATTGGCTTCGAACACCAGCGACAGGCCGAGCAGGTCCGGGTTGGCTTGCAGCGCGGATTTGACCTGACGGGTCATGTCCTCGCGCAGGTCGAAGGCATCGAGAAAGCGCTTCTCGGCCTGCTCACGCAAAAACAGTACCTGCCGCGAGAAACCGTGGCCGTACTGATAGGCGTCCATGAATTGCTGACGAATGCCGGCGGCCTGCACTTCACCTTGCGATTCGATCCGCGCCTGCGCCGACTCGGTGAGCATCTCCATGCTCGAGGCCTTGACCAGCGCCGAGCTGTGTTCCATGCGATACAGCGAAAGACCGACCAACAGGGTCACGATACCGGCCAGGCAGAGGCCGGCGAGCAGGGTGATTTTCCACTGGATGGAAAGTTGTCTGAGCGCCATGGAAAACATCCTTATCCGATAAATATCTGAGACTTTGCACTGTAGCGGCCGCGTTTCGGCTTTCTTTATGCCGTGAGCGCAATATGACCGATTGCCGCATGCGGGGCCTGTGGTCCTGTGATCCTGTGGTCCTGTGGTCCTGTAGTCCTGTAGTCCTGTGGCGAGGGGATTTATCCCCGTTCGGCTGCGAAGCAGTCGTGACACCTGCGTATTGATCGTTCCCACGCGCAGCAAAGGAATGCCTCAACGGACGCTCCGCGTTCGGCTCTGGAAGGGACGCGGAGCGTCCCGGGCTGCATTCCCACGCAGAGCGTGGGAACGATCAATCCCCTCGCCACAGGGCTTTGACAGCGCCGCCACTCTGCGGCACAGTGCGCGCCCTCTAATAAGACCCTTCATACAAATCCGCCGGCCAGCGCCGGGCGGACTCATCCTGTCTGGCGGTGTGTTTCCACCCGCAGTGTTTTTTGAGGTAGTGAAATGAATGCAGTCATAGCAGCCGTCGGCGTCATGCTGATCCTCAGCCTGTCGCGCGTGCATGTGGTGATCGCGCTGATCGTCGGGGCGCTGGTCGGTGGCCTGACCGGCGGTCTGGGCATCGACGCAACACTCAAGGCGTTCAACAGCGGGCTGGGCGGTGGCGCGACCGTGGCGTTGTCCTACGCCTTGCTCGGCGCGTTCGCCGTGGCGATTGCCAAATCCGGCCTCGCCCATGCGCTGGCCGACAAGGCCCTGGCCATGGTGGATCGGCAGCACGCAACCGGCGGCGGTAACGTCAAATGGCTGCTGATCGGCCTGCTGTGGGTGGTGGCGATTGCCTCGCAGAACATCCTGCCGATCCATATCGCGTTCATTCCGCTGCTGGTGCCGCCACTTCTATATGTACTGACCAAGCTGCAACTCGATCGCCGTCTGATCGCCTGCGTCATGACCTTTGGCCTGATCACCCCGTACATGTTTCTGCCGGTGGGTTTCGGCAACATCTTCCTCAACGAAATCCTGCTGGCCAACGTCGCCCGCAGCGGCGTCGACATCAGCGGCATCAATGTCACCCACGCCATGGGCATTCCGGCGCTGGGCATGGTTTTCGGCCTGGCGATGGCGTTCATCAGCTATCGCAAGAAGCGCGTGTATGACCTGGCGAAGATCGAACAGGTCGAGCAGACGGCGGTGCACTACAACCCGCTGAGCCTGATGATCGCCGGTGTGGCCATCGCTTCGGCGTTTGTCGTGCAGTTGCTGTTGGACTCGATGATTATCGGCGCTCTGGTCGGGTTCCTGATTTTCTCGGTGTCGGGCATCGTCAAATGGCGCGAGACCGATGACCTGTTCACCGAAGGCATGAAAATGATGGCGATGATCGGCTTCATCATGATCGCCGCCTCAGGTTTTGCCGAAGTGATGAAGGCCACCGGGCAGGTGCAGACGCTGGTCGAATCGTCGGCGGCCTGGATCAATCACAGCAAAGGCGTCGGGGCTTTGTTGATGCTGCTGGTGGGCTTGCTGGTGACCATGGGCATCGGTTCGTCGTTCTCCACCGTGCCGATTCTCGCAGCGATTTTCGTGCCGTTGTGCGTGCAACTGGGCTTCAGCCCGATCGCCATCGTCTGCATCGTTGGCACTGCCGGTGCGCTGGGCGATGCCGGTTCGCCGGCCTCGGACTCGACCCTCGGCCCGACCTCGGGCCTGAACATCGACGGCCAGCATCACCACATCTGGGACACCGTCGTGCCGACCTTCCTGCACTACAACCTGCCGCTGCTGGTGTTTGGCTGGGTTGCGGCGATGGTTCTCTAAAAAATCCACAATTGCCCCATGTGGGAGCGAGCCTGCTCGCGAAGGCGTCGTGTCAGTCGACACACAGGTTGCTGAGCCAACGCTTTCGCGAGCAGGCTCGCTCCCACAGGGGGGCGGCGATGTTTCAAGACTCAACTTTTGCCCCGGCGTGCCGTTAAAGCCTTTAACCACGCCAACAAAATCAAAAGAGTGAGTCCCCCGATGCGCCTGAGTCTCAAGGCTAAAGTCCTGTCCCTTGCCGTTCTGCCGGTGCTGCTCTTTGCGCTGGTCATCAGCGTGACCACGCTGTTCATCCTCCAGGAACAGGCGCGCAAGGAGGTCGAACAGACCCGCGAGCGGCTGCTCGGCGACGCCAAGGCCACCCTGCAAAGTTACGTCGCCGTGGCCATGACCACGATCAAACCGCTGTACGACGCCGCCGCACCGGGCGACGACGCGGCGCGGGCGCAGGCGATCAAGTTGCTCTCGGGCATCCGCTACGGCAAGGATGGCTACTTCTTCGGCTACGACTCCGAAACCGTGCGCCTGTTCAAGGCCAACGACCCCGACGGCGTGGGCAAAAGCTTCAAGGACAACCGCGATCCGAACGGCGTCTACGTCAACCTCGGCCTGGTCAAAGTGGCCAAGGACGGCACCCACTATCTGCAATACAGTTCGCCGCTGCCGGGTAACGCCAAGGTGCTGGTGCCGAAACTCGGCTACACCGAATACCTGCCGAAGTGGGACATGGCGGTCGGTACTTCGGTCAACCTCGACGGCATCGAAGCGCAAGTGGCGCAGGTCGAGGCGCAAGTGCAGGAACGCGTGCAAGGCGTGGTGCTGAGCATCGTCGGCGTTGCGGTGCTGGTGCTGTTGGTGATCGCGGCGGCGGGCATGCTGCTGGCCAACACCATTCTGCGCCCGCTGACCCTGATGAAAGCCAACCTCGACGACATCGCGGCGGGCGAGGGCGACCTGACCCGGCGCCTGAACATCACCAGTCAGGACGAACTCGGCGAACTGGCCGGCTCGTTCAATCGTTTCGTCGACAAGATCCACGGCCTGGTGCGGCAGATCACCGAGATGACCACGCAACTGACCGGTCTGGTCACCCAGGTCTCGGAACAGGCGCAGCGTTCCGATCAGGCCATGGAGCGTCAGCGCCACGAAACCGATCAGGTCGCCACGGCGATCAACGAAATGTCCGCCGCCGCTCAGGAAGTGGCGAAGAGCGCGCAAAACGCCGCCGTCGCCGCTCAGCAGACCGACGAAGAAGGCCAGAGCGCCAAGCGCGTGGTCGCGGGCAGCATCAAACAGATTCATGCACTGGTCGACGACATCCGCAACAGCGGCGTGTCGCTGGACAGCCTGCAGCAGGACGTCAGTTCGATTGTCGGCGTGCTTGGGGTGATTCGTTCGATTGCCGAGCAGACCAACCTGCTCGCGCTCAACGCCGCGATCGAAGCGGCGCGCGCCGGTGAGGCCGGGCGCGGGTTTGCGGTGGTTGCGGACGAAGTACGCGCACTGGCCAGCCGCACGCAGATCAGCACCCAGGAAATCCAGGGCATGATCGACCGCTTGCAGGCCGGCACGCAGCAGGCGGTCGAAGCGATGCGCCGTTCCAGCGAGGCCGGCGACGGCACTTCGCAGCAAGCCAATCAGGCCGGTGCATCGCTGGACGCCATGGCGCAGTTGATCGCGACGATCAACTCGATGAACGCGCAGATCGCCAGCGCAGCGGAAGAGCAGACGGCGGTGGCCGAAGAGATCAACCGCAGCGTGCATCAGATTGCCGTGGCGGTGGACAGCGTCGCCGATGAAACGCAACTGGGCGCGCAAACGTCGCGCAGTCTGGCGGAGCTCGGGCAGCGGTTGGGCAAGCTGGTCGGGCAGTTCCGTATCTGATGGCCTGAAAAGCCCCTCACCCTAGCCCTCTCCCAGAGGGAGAGGGAACCGATTGGGGAATATTGCGGGATTACGCCGACCTGAAAGTCCTGCTTTGAATCCATAATCGACGCGGTTTTTCAGGTCGATGCAGTAGGTGGGACACCTCGGTCGGTTCCCTCTCCCTCAGGGAGAGGGCCAGGGTGAGGGGGCTCTTGATCTTCAGGCTCTGTCCCAATAGGGAATCTCGCCAAAGCACTCGACAAAAAAATCAATCACCGTCCTCACCTTCACCGACAACCGCCGACTCCCCGGCCACAGCACCGCGATCTGCTGCGGTTCCAGGCTGTTCGACACCTGATACTCCCTCAGCACCGGCACCAGCGTGCCCTCGCGCACCGCTTCGCCAATCAGCCACGACGGAAACATCACCAGCCCGAGGCCTTGCTGAGCGGCCTGGGTCAGGGTGTCGGCGTGGTTGCCGGTGATCGGGCCTCTGACCGTGTATGGCGTCCAGTCCTCGCCGTCGCGGCGGAAAAACCAACGCTGCTGACCGGCCGCGCCTTTATAGGCCAGGCACTGATGTTGCGCGAGTTCGTCCGGGTGCTGCGGCGTGCCGTGGCGTTTGAGGTAGGCCGGGCTGGCGGCGACCTGAAAACGGTGCGGCGCCACAATGCGTGCCTGCATGCTCGAATCGTGCAGCGCGCCGATGCGAAACAGCAGGTCGGCGCCTTCCTGTAGCGGGTCGATGTAATGGTCGGTTTGCTGGATATCCAGTTGCAGCTTCGGATAGCGCGCGCAGAGCTGGCCGAGCCAAGGCGTCAGATGGCGCTGGCCGAACACCACCGGGGCGTTGATGCGTACCAGTCCGGTGGGCTCGCTTTGCTGTTCCTGCAACGCCTGCTCGGCTTCTTCCAATTGCACCAGCAGTAACCGCGCATGGTGGCCGAGCGTGCGCCCGGCTTCAGTCGGCGTGACGGCGCGGGTGTGGCGGTAGAGCAATTGCTGGTTCAGCGCCTGTTCCATCAACTGGATCTGCCGCGAAATGGAGGAGGGCGCGACCCCTTCGCGGCGGGCGACTTCGGAAAAACTGCCGTGGTCGAGGACCGCCACAAACAGCCTTAACGCTTTGAATCCGAGTTCGTTGAGCCCGTGCATGCCGTGTCTCGCTGTGCGTGTTGCGCAAAAGTGTTGTCCGGATGCTCCCATTTATCGCACAGCGGCGCCAGCCGATAATCCGCGCCATTGTTTTTGAGTGTGGAAGGTTATGTATGCAGACGTTGGATGAAGGGGTGGTTGCTGCACCGGTGAAAAGATCGGTGTTGCGTCTGCTGTTGCTGCCACTGGTAATTCTCGCTGGCATGGGCTTGTCGGTAGAAGCCGGATTGCTCGGGCCGCTGGGTGAGCAGGTCGGGCATTTGTGGGCGACGTTGAGCATCTTCGGCGTGGGTTCGGCGATTCTGTTTTTGCTCTTGCTGTTTGCCGGTCCGCAAAAAGGGCCGGCGCTGACCGAACTGCCGCGCTGGCAGTTGATCGGCGGTTTTCTCGGGCCGATCTACGTGGTGGTGCTGACGCTGGCGACGCCGCATATCGGCATTGCCATGACGATGATCGCGATTTTGTCCGGTCAGGTCGGCAAGAGTGTGCTGATCGACCATTTCGGCTGGTTCGGCGCGACGCGCAAGAAGGTCAACGGCGAGCGCTGGCTGGCGTTGGGCTTGATTGTGGTGGCTTTGGTTCTGATTGCGCGGGGGTGAGTGATGGGTTTGGTGATTTTGTTGGCGGTGGTGGTATTGGCCGGTGCGGTGTTGAGTGTGCAGGCCGCGATCAATGGGCGTCTGGGTGAAACGGTGGGGGTGCTGCGTAGCAGTTTGCTGACCTTTGCGGTGGGCGCAGTGGTGACCGGGTTGTTGATTCTGTTTTTCGAGCCGGCGCAGGCGGTGAGTCTGCTTGAGGTGCCGAAGTGGCAGTTGACCGGGGCGCTGTTCGGCGTGGTGTACATGATGGTGATGGTGGGTGCGGTGCCGGTGGTCGGGACGGCTGTGGCGACGGTGGCGGTGATTGTCGGGCAGTTGGGGATGGGGATGTTGATCGACAATTTTGGCTGGTTGGGGAATCCGGCGATCGGCTTGTCTGCGAGTCGGATGTTGGCGATGGTGTGTCTGGCGGTGGCTTTGGTGTTTATGTATCGGAGTTCGCGGCAGGCGCAGTGATTTTATTTGTTTGACTGTGTACATATCCGTTGCTGCGGGTGTTGCTGATTACGGTTCCGCTCTTACAGCGGGTCACTTTTTCAGACGCCAAAAAGTAACCAAAAGGCTTGGCCCCGGCGTTCGGCCCGCTCGCTGGGGCTCGGGGTTCCTTCGCTGCGGGACCGATCCCTCCACTCAGCCTGCCGATGGGGCCGGCACGGCAAGATCAAGGGCGGTACGCGAGCTTGCGCTCATTGTGTTGAGTGGTCAGGAGCGGGTGGTGTCTGGCTTTGGTTTTGTGCCGGGATTCGCCCCTCACCCCAGCCCTCTCCCGAGGGAGAGGGAGCCGACCGAGTTGTTTCGCGTTATACAGCGAACTGAAAGACCTTATCGATTATGGATTCGGTGACGCACGATCAGGTCGGTGTACTTTTGAAGCACTCCCCAATCAGTCCCCTCTCCCTTTGGGAGAGGGCTAGGGTGAGGGGCTTTTGATGTCATGTGCAGGTCTGTGCAGCGCGATGTCGTTCTGGTGGGAGCGAGCCTGCTCGCGAAAGCCATCTCTGCGTCGCCCAATCTCTCAACAGTTGGTCAGCCTGCAACACCACCTTCTACACTGTCCCTTACGGCTTACCACTCAAGCCTCAGACAACCACTACGCAAGGAGTCTGTCCCATGTCCGATAAAAAATGCGACTGCCCGGGCTGCAACTGCACGATCAAAGAAGGCGAACATTCCTACGCTGTACACGGTAAACACTATTGCTGCGAGGCTTGCGCTCATCACCACAAACACGGTGAAGAATGTGCGATGAAGGGCTGCGGTTGCGCTCATCCGAAATAAGCGCGGCAAAAAAAAGTGGAGCCTAATCAGGCTCCACTTCCATTTTCAGACTGTCGTCTTCCTGTCGTTCAAAGTGCCTCACCGTGCCTTGCAGTGTTCGCCCTTCGACCTTGACCACCACAACCTTGGCTTGGTGGAGGTCTTCCGGTACCGGTGCCTGGACGCACAAGGTGAAGCGGTAAGGGTCATCCGCGACCGTTTCCAGTGCGACTGCGCAATTCACCGTTTTGGTGATCTGGCCGAAGAAGGTGGTCAGGCCGTAGTCCAGTCGGGCCGTGTGATAAGTGTCGGTCATCGGTCGATTCCCCCTGTCGATTGCCAAGCCTGCGGTGGAGGCGGTGGGGTCAGTTGGTCTGGCGCCAGGTGACGTTTTCCAGACCGAATTTTTCTGCCATCGGTTTGCTGGTCTTTTGCACTTTCTCGCGGCCGAAGCGCGGGATGCGACCCACGCCCGCGTCGCAGCTTGCCCAATGCCAGGCTTCGGCGTTGTCCATTTTGTCCGAGCGGATAATGAACGACTTGGGGGTGCCATGCAGTGTGTAGTCGATGACGTAAAGTTTTGCGTTGTTCATAAAGCCCGAATTCCTCCCTGTGGTATTAAACGGATCGCGCTGTGCCGGGAAAATTCATTCGGATTGTCCGACGGTATCTATCGTTGGCGAGTGCGCGGCGTGCTGGTTACCATGGCGGCTTCGCCAACCCCCTGTGAATGCTCGCCATGGCCCTCGCCGCGCCCCCTGATCTGACCGACACCGATGTGCCCGTGCAACCGCTGGCGCGGACCTATCCGCGTGGTTTGTTCATCGAGCCGCACGAGCATGTCTGGGGGCAGTTGCTGTATGCGATGAGCGGGGTGATGTGGGTCGAAACCCCGCACGAAGCGCTGGTGGTGCCGCCGCAGCGGGCGGTGTGGTTGCCGCCGGGGGTGCCGCACGGGATTCGGGTGGTGTCGGATTTGCAGATGCGCAATATCTACCTGCGCCCGGCGCTGGCGGCGACGCTGGATGCGACGGTGCAGGTGATCGAGGTCGGTGGTTTGCTGCGAGAGTTGATCGTCGGGCTGGTGGCGCAGGGCGATGCCGGCGAGGCTGAGTATTACGACGCACTGGTCGGGCTGGCGTTGCTGGAGCTGCGCCGGGCCAGGCGTTCGCAGTTGAAGATTCCACTGCCGGACGAGTCCGACCGGCGTTTGATGAATCTGTGTCAGGCGGTGATGGCCGCGCCGTCGCTGGAGATCCCGTTCGAGCAGCATGCGCAGAACGCCGGGGCCAGCGTGCGTACCCTGGCGCGCTTGTTCAAGGACAGCCTCGGCATGGGCTTCGCCGAATGGCGACGGCAGGTGCAGTTGGCGACGGCGGTGGCGGCGTTGATTCAAGGCGTGGCGGTGAGCGTCATTGCTCGCGAACTGGGTTATTCACCGAGCAGTTTCAGCGACATGTTTCGCCGGGAACTTGGCGTAGCGCCTTCGCAATTCTCGGCAACTTGAACAGATCCATGTGGGAGCGAGCCTGCTCGCGAAAGCTTTGCACCAGGCAATGAAGTGCTGACTGGAAGACGCTGGCAAGCCAGCTCCCACAAGGATCTTTTTGAATTGGATTTTTTGTCCGAAATTCAGAAGTCCTTGGCCGATACCGCTCCGCCCGTTTCCCTAGACTCTGCCCATCACTTATCGCGGCGGAGTTCCCCCATGAACTACCTCATTTCTCTGGCCATTGGCCTGGGCGTCGGCCTGCTTTACGGCGCGCTCGATTTCCGTTCTCCCGCCCCACCGGCCATCGCGCTGGTCGGTCTGCTCGGCATGTTGGCCGGTGAGCAGTTGTGGCCGTTGGGCCGGCAACTGGTCGCTGGCTGGGTGTCCTGAATTTCCTCTTTCTTTTCGGTGGATGTGCCCATGAAAGCGTTGCAATTCGATCAGACCGGCGACCTGTCTTCCCTGCGTTTCGTCGACGTTCCGACCCCGGTGCCCGGCGCCGATGAAGTGCTGGTGCAGATCAAGGCTGCCGGGCTCAACCCCAGCGATGTGAAAAACGTCCTTGGGCGTTTTCCTTACACCACACTGCCACGGGTTCCGGGTCGGGATTTTGCCGGGGTGGTGGTCGAGGGGCCACAAGCACTGATCGGTCAGGAGGTCTGGGGTACCGGCCGCGAGCTGGGCTTCTTCGCTGACGGCGCCCATGCGCAATTCGTCAAATTGCCGGCCAGCGGCGTGGCGCACAAACCGGTGCATCTGAGTTTCGCCCAAGCGGCCAGCTTGGGCGTGCCGTACACCACGGCGTGGGATGCGCTGGAACGCAGCCTGGTCAGCGCCGATACGCGTTTGCTGGTGATCGGCGGCGGGGCAGTGGCAACTGCGGCTTTGGCCCTGGCAAAAGTGCGCGGCGCGCAATTGCTGGCGGCGGCGCGCCGGCCCGAGCAGGTCGCGGATCTGCAGAAGCAGGGCTATCAGACGATTCAACTGGATAAGCCTGAAGACCTCGGTGCCCAGGTCAATGCGGTGTATCGCGGCGGCGCCGATGTGATCTTCGACACCACCGGTTTCTGGCTGCCCGCCTCGGTGGCGGCACTGGCGACCTTCGGCCGCATCGCCATCATCGCCGCACCGGTCGACGGCCATGTGCAATTGCCGGCGCTGGCGCTGTATCGCAAGGGCGGCTCGGTGGTCGGGATCAATTCGTTGTTGTACGGCGTTGAGGCGTGCGCGGCGATGCTCGAGCAGTTCGGGCGGTTCTTCGATGAGGATCGCTTGCCGCTGCCGCAGGGCTTGGTGGAGGTGCCGCTGGCTGAAGGGCCGGCGCGCTATGCTGAGGTCAATCAAGGTGGTGGCGACAAGATCATCTTGCTGCCCTGATTCACGCAAATCCCTGTGGGAGCGAGCCTGCTCGCGATGACGGTAGATCAGTTAAACCGTCGGCGACTGACACACCGTTTTCGCGAGCAGGCTCGCTCCCACAGGGGAAAGGCATAGGATTCGGGATCATTTCCGTAGGATCCAGGGCGTTTCTCTGTGGGCCACGTCCTTTTCGCTCGCAGACCGGCAAAACAGGGAAACCTCTGACTTCACCCATTGCAGTGCACCGTTGCACAGTCCCGTCTTTCACTCAGACACAGGGACAGGTGGATGCGCATCGCTGGCAGGCCCGTTGTTTTCACTCTCGAGATAGAAGGCGTTTCCCACGATCTTCAAGTGTTCGATTTTCGCACCCGGGAAGTGCTCAACCAGACCTACGAACTGGATCTCGAGCTGGTCAGCGAGCGCCCCGATGTGGATCTGGAAGGCTTACTGCATCGGCCGGCCTTTCTCTGTTTCGGTGCCGACGGTAGCGGCATGCACGGGCTGGTCTATCGGGTCGGCCAAGGTGATTGCGGTGTTCGGCTGAGCCGTTACCAGATCACCCTGGCGCCACATCTTGCCTACCTCGCGCATCGGCGCAATCAGCGGATTTTCCAGAACCTGAGCGTGCCGCAGATCATCGCCAATGTGTTGAGCGATCACGGTATGCAGGCCGATGCCTGGCATTTTCAGCTCAGCGCCGAGTACCCGGCGCGGGTGTATTGCGTGCAATATCAGGAATCCGATCTGCACTTCATCCAGAGGCTGTGCGAAGAGGAGGGTCTGCACTTTCACTTCCGTCACCGCCGTGAGGCGCACCTGTTGGTGTTCGGCGACGATCAAACGGCGTTCCTCAAACACGACGTGACGACGCGCTATTTGCAGGGCAACGGCCTGGTTGCCGATGCGCCGGTTATCGACCAGTTCACTGTGCGCCTGGAGCCACGCTCCAACCTCGTCGAGCGCCGCGACTATCACTTCGAAAAGCCCGCAGTGCAGTTGGACGCCAAGGTCAGCGCAGCGTGCGTTCCGCTGCTGGAAGATTATGAGTTTCCCGGGCAGTTCACCCATCGCGAGCGCGGCAAGCACCTCAGCCAGCGTGCGCTGGAGCGCCATGGTGCCGACTATCGTCTGGCTAACGGGCGCAGCAATCAGGCGCTGATGCGCGGCGGCAGTTTCATGACCATGGCGGATTACTCGCGCGCCGACTGCAACGATTTATGGTTGCTGAGCGAGGTCGAGCACATCGGCAAACAGCCGCAAGTGCTCGAGGAAGCGTTCACCGAGCAGGCTGACGCAGATGGTTTCAGTCAGGGCTATCGCAACCATTTCGTCGCGACGCCGTGGGACGTGGTGTTTCGCCCGCAGCTCAAGCATGTCAAACCGCGCGTCAGTGGCAGTCAGTTGGCGGTGGTGACCGGCCCGCCCGGCGAAGAAATCTACAGCGATGCCTACGGCCGCGTGAAAGTGCAAATGCTCTGGGATCGCGACGGCCAGCGTGATGAACAGTCAAGTTGCTGGCTGCGCGTGGCCACTGCCTGGGCGCATGACCGCTACGGCAGCGTGCAGATTCCTCGCGTCGGTATGGAAGTGCTGGTGGGCTTCACCGATGGCGATCCGGACAAACCGTATGTGCTCGCCTGCCTGCCCAACGCCGAAACCCCGGTGCCACTGGACCTGCCGGCGCAACAGACGCGCAGTATCTGGCGCAGCCAGAGCAGTCCCGGTGGCGGTGGTTACAACGAACTGCGCATCGAGGACCGGCAAGGCGCGGAAGAAATCTCCATCAGGGCGCAGCGCGACTTGGTGCAGCACGTGCTCAACGACTTGCGTGTGCAGATCGACAACCTGCACAGCCAAGTGATTGGCGGCGTTTCCAGCCTTGAGTTGCGCGACGAAGAACATCACCTGACCCACGGCAACCGCCTGACTGAACTCAAGCAGGACGATCATCTGTGGGTGCAGGGCGAGCAGCATGTGCGGGTCGCCAGCCAGCGCGTCAGTGCCGCGCAGCAGCTGCATTTCGGCGCGGGCGAGCAGGTGGTTTTCAACAGCGGCCTGCAGATCACCCTGGCTGCTGGCGGGCATTGGCTGACGGTCGGCGCCGCCGGCATTTTCAGCAGTGTGCCGGTGGTGCAGGGGCGGGGCGCCAACGGTGTGTCTGCCAGCGGAACCGTTGCTACCGGGGGCTGCGCCGTTGCTCAAGGCGACGTTCGATGCCGTGCAGCAACGGCATGCGCTGCTGACCACGCGGACCTCGCGTTGCCTGATTTGCGAGGCGGCCCAGGCATGAGCCTTTTGACGGATTGGCCTGAAGGTTTGCCGTGGGCTGAGCAGCAGGCGTTTGTGCTGCTCGACGGCGCGACGATCGCCGATTTACCGGCGCAACTGCGAAGGCTCGACCCCGCCGCCAACGCTTTTGCGCTCTACGACCAGCCACCGTTTTCGGCCCTGCGCGATGTCTCGCCGCTGCTGGTGGCGCTCGCGGACGCTGACGATCCGGTGGCGCGGTTTTATCGCCAGCATGCCCAACAGGAATGGGGCGTGCTGTTGTTCAGCGCCGCGCCGGCGCATGAAATCGTCGCGCATTTGCGCCAGTTGCTGATCGTCGAGTTGCCGGTCGGCTCGCCGGTGTTGTTGCGGCTGGCGGATGCCGCCGTGGCGCAGGCGCTGTTTGCCAGCGGCGATGCGAGTCTGTTCGGGCCGCTGGGGTGTGTGGTCACGGCGGATGGCGCGCGGGGAGTCTGGCACTGTCAGCGACCTCGGCACGGGCAGGGTGGGGCGCTGGTGGTGCCGTATCGGTTGAGTGTTGAGCAGGATGCCGCGCTGGATCGGGTGGATCGGCGGCGGGTGTTGCTACAAGTCGATGCGTATTTGCTTGAATATTTTCCCCGGTTTCATACCGGGGAAACCATCGCTGAACGTTGGATGCTTCTGGAACAAATCGAGGCAAAAGCCAGCGCGCTCGACCTGAGCAGCCAATCGGAATGGCTTTACTTCGCCAACCTTGTCGCCTCTCTCAACGGCGCTGATCCGGATGAGCATCCGCAGATCCAGCACTTGCTACACGAGCCCTCCCTGCAACCGATCGGTGAGCGCTTGACGCTGGCCGTTTCAATGGCCCGCCAATGGGCGTCTGAAAGAGTCCGACCATGAACCATCCCGCCGACCTTGCGGCAGCCGCCGCGTCCAAAGCCCCGATCATCGGTCCCGCCGCCTGCCCCTTGCGCAACACCCACGTGCAACTGCTGCCCCTCGCGTACGGCCTTGTCGAAAAACCCTTCGACCCCAGCACCGAAATCACGCTGCCTTACACCCTGACCACGCGTCCCATGGGCATCCGCCGCCTGCGCGATGGCTGGCTGTACATCGTCGACAGTCTCAGCGGTGAGCTGTACGAATATCGCGTGCTCGACGGCGTGATCAGCGCATTGCTGCATCGCGGCAAAAGCGTCAGCGAGGAGCAGCGCAGCGCCATCGAAGAACGTCCGGCGTTGATCTTCTCGCGTAAAAGCACCCTCTACGTGACCTTCGCCGACGTGCAGTTGAGCGCGGCGAAGTGCCGACAGGTGCTGGACAGCGCGGAGGAGCGCGAGCACTTCATGCAGGCGGTCGATCTTGGCCCGGTGCATTGTCTGATCGGCGGCGAGCATCTGCTCACCGTGGCCCAGGCGAAACAGTGGCTGGCGGAAGTGGCCTGCACAGCGAAACCGCTGGCCGAGGCCGACGCCACGCGGATGTCGACGGTGCAGGTCAGCGACGCGCCGGAGCACGAACGCGAACCCTATCTGTGGGAAAACCCGCGACGTTTTCGCGAGGCGCATATCGGCGAATTTCTTGGTCGGGTGCGCGGACCTTATCAGGACGACACGCTGTTTCTGCTGGTCAACGACGACCTTGGAGTAATGCGCGATCTGGCCGATTATCAGGACCTGGTAGTCGGCTGGATCGAGCAGTGGAGCAACACCGACAACAACGAGCGCGACTATCTGCTGGCCAGTTACATCGAGTCGCTGAGCCAGCTCGGCGCTCAGGATTTCGACACCTTGGCCAAGGCCAGCGACGATCCGCGCGCCCAGGCATTGTTTGCTGAACTGGAGCAATTGCCCGAGCCGGATCGGGAAAATACCCGGCAGGCGCTGCTCGACTATTTGAACAAGGGTGGTGAGGTCGAGCCAGTTGCAGTCGAAGCCACGCCTGAGTTGCAACAGCTTCGCGAAAAGGCATTGGACGAGTCACTGGCGCTGAACCGCTTCGACGGCGTTGCCCCGGATTTCACCGCGCACGCTCGCGTCACCGCCGAGGCGGACCGACGCTTTTACACCCGCGAATATTTTTCTGAAGTCGCCCCGGCCGACTTCGTCGAGCGCCACCTGAACACACTGGTCGACCTCGGCAAGGATCAGAGCCGACGCATGAAAGACGTGCTCGACGGCCCATTGCTCAGCGGCAAACGCGGCATCAACGACCTGATCGACCGCCCGGCCATGGACGAGGTGCTGAACAGTCATCGCGACAACCTCGGACGCTGGAATCGCCTGCTCGAACGCATCACCGCCGATCGCGCGCAACTGCTGTGCGCCGGGCGTTTCCATCGCTCGGCGTGGTATTTCGACGGCCAACTGCCGGCGCAGATCGATCAGGCGCTCGCCAGCGAATACGCCTGCCTCAAGGACATCGGCCGTAGCGACGCGGCCAATGAGCAAATGCTCGATTACCTCGAACAACACCCGCAACTGACCCGCCCGCTGTTCTACACCTTGCCGCTGCGCTTGCAGACCGAACAGGCCGGGCAATATTCAACGCTGTTCAACGCCGGCATGGCGATGTTCAACAACCTGCCGGACTGGCTGGCCAAATTGCAGAGCATCGAGCAGCCGCAGCTGCCGGCCCTCGACGATCTGCCCGCACACAGCCGCGTCCTCGCCGATGCCGTGCAAGACACCTACAGCCCGGCGCTGAACCTCGGCCTGAGCCGGGCGCTGGAAGGCTTTGATCTCGCCGGCGAGAAAATCCCCGACCTCGACGAACTGTTCCAGCGCCTGCCCAAAGCCCTGCGCCTGCGCGTCTTCGACGCCGCGCGAACCAGCGGCGTGACCTTCACCGTATCCACCCCGGCGGAACAAGCGGCGCTGCAAGCCACGATCAAGGAAGTGCTGCGCGAACGCGACTACCTGAAAACCCTCAACCGTGAACGCAACCAGCTCACCCACAACAAAAACCGCCAGGGCCACAAAACCGCCCGCGCGGTGGAATTGCAGCAGGAAATCGTCCGCGTGCGCACGCAACTGGGCTTGTTCGAAGGAAGACTGGCGGCAGCGTTAAGCCCGATCGACGAACTGCCGGATCGCTCGGCCCGGCTGTATGGCGCCACACCGGCGAAAGCGGGCGTGACGGTGGTGTTTCCGCCGGCGCAGCAAGGGGAATTGCGCGGGTTGCTGGAGAACATTCGCGCGGGGGTGGCGGGGGTTTCGAAGGCGAGTCTGGTGCGGACGGAGGGGATGGGGTTGTTGGTGGTGTTGGTGCAGGTGGTGAATTTGGTGGGGGTTTATCGAGAGGTGATGAAGCAGACGAGGGACAGGAAGAAACGGGCGGATTTTGTTGCTGCCGTAATCGCGACAGGCGCAGCCGGATTTACCGCTGCGCAAGGGCTTGCCGATACGGCGCTCAAGGCTCGAAGCGCGAGTCTTATTGCCAGCATGCAGGTTGAAGCGCTGCGACAGGTTCATGTGCAGATGGGGAAGTTGCATGTTGGGTTGGGGGCGTTTACTTATGTTCTGGGTTTGAGAACTTCGTTTGCCAGCTTCAGAATTAGCGATCGAAAGTGGCAAGATGCAATTCGTAGTGGCACTCAATTTGAGCAGAAAGCGGCTGCGGTGGCGACGTTGGGCGCCGCAGGTATAGTTGCAACTAACGGATATGGGGCGAGCAACACTTTTCACGCTTCTTTTAAAGTGTTGACTGCAGCGAACAGTTCGGCACGCGCAGCGGCGTGGGCTGCCGCTGGCACACGTCTTTCTACTGTATTTTTTCGCTTCAATCTCGCCGGTGCGTTGTTCACCGTGCTGGAATTCGTCGGAACGTGGCTATTCCATCGCTACAACCTCTCTGCCCACGATAAGTGGTTGAAAGTCACGCCCTGGAGCCGTGATGAAGAGATGCGCGGTGACCACTCCCTGGATGACTATCAAAATTATCTGGCGTTTTTGATACACGCTCCTTACGCCCAATCAGGACCTGATCCCAGTGACACCTGGCTGAAGACTTTATTATTTGGCGCCAAACCCAGTGATATTCATTTGGTTCTGCCGAGGCTGGCGCTAAACGATCTTCTGCCGCCGTTAAACGGTAAACCGAGTCGACGCTTGGGAATCGGTGCCCATCGACTTGTTGCACCGCTGCATGGTCGCGGTGTGCCGCAAGTGCGCAAGGAAGTCATCAGTGAGGAGATATTGAGCAGTCTGCGAATCGTGAAGTCATCACCAGATGGTTTGGTGCTTTGTCTTCAGTACCCCATCCGTCCCGATTCTGACTATACGCCTGCAAAAGAAACGCTCGAACTTGCCATATGTATCCAGACCGTCAATGGCAAAGGTGGGGCGGAGTCAAGAACGCGCGTGATTCATATTGACCCTCTGGATAGCGGTCATTTTGCTGTAGTAACTCCCGGCTCAATTAAAGACAACCCTCCGGTTTTGCTGGTAGAAACTCAATACCTCGAATGGGCTGACCATGCTGAATAATCGCAGTAATCCTCCTTCCAGTTCGGAATATGAGGGGGTTAAAAAAGCGGGCGATATTGAGCCGTTCCCAAGCGGGAAGATTACCTATCTCGCACCGTTGCCATTACCTACATCAATGCCGCCTTACGGACCTCATATCGGAGCGTTCAATGACGGATACATGGACTTTGGTCTCGGCTCACTGGAGGTATTCCCATGGCAGCTAATTCTCGGCGCGACGACCGCAGGAACTTTTATGGTTCTCGTTTTGATTCCTTTATTTACGGGCTTGCTAGGGATTCTTTTTGGCTATGGAAACGAGGCGATTTGGGAATCAATGGTTGGTGTATTCGAAGTGGCGTTGGAAAATGAATTAATTTGCGGTCCCTTGATCTTGCTCATCGGTATTGGTGTCTGGCATCACCACCACAAAAAACGTCTCTCCCTCATCCCAACCCGCTTCAACCGTCAACGCCGCGAAGTCTGCTTCATGCCCGAAGGCGCCACCGAGCCGGTCTTTGTCCCGTGGGAGTCGCTCAGCGCCTGGATCATCGAAGCCAAGGGTGCCACCCAGTTCGGCATCCATCGCCAATACGGCATGGGCATCGGTTTCTACCAAGGTGAAACCCTCATAAGCCAGGAATTCCAATGCGCCGGCCTGGAGCTCGCGATCAGCCATTGGGAAGCAATTCGCGGTTACATGGAGTACGAAGTCAACGACCTCAAATCAATTCAGGATTTGCAGGATCTGCAAGGCCCGGACGACCCACCCCACGAAGGCCTGCACACTTTTCGTAACGCCCGGGCGCGGATGCATCAGCAGATCCGTGAAGGCCGCCGCTCGCGGTTGTCGGGATTTTTTTGGTACCTGTATCACGTCATGACTTTATGGACGATTCCCAATCGTCTGGTCGAATGGGAAGTGCGCCGTCTGGAAAGAATCGGCAAACAGGCGTTGCCGGAAGTCATGCGCGCCTGGTCCGAGCCGCTGCCCGAAGAGCAATGGGCCAAGCCCAGTGAAGAGTTGTTGCGACTGAGTGAACAAGTGCGGCGGATGCACAAGCGCCAGCCGCATCGGCCGATTACGCAGATTTTCGCTGAGATTTGCAGGCGGGCTGTGGACTGATGCAGAGCAGTTTTGTGACCAGAGGAGGGGGAGGTTTTTTGCCTGTTTGAGCGCCTTCGCGAGCAGGCTCGCTCCCACAGGGGACCGCGCTGGATGCGGATGTTTCGGTTGATCTTGGCCGAGGTGGGAGACCCTCGGGGTGGCGGCCATTTCTCAGTTGTTGCTACCGGGTCGGTCAAGGAAAACCCGATGGTTCTGCTGGTAGAAACTCAATACCTCGAATGGGCTGACCATGCTGAATAATCACAATGAGCCTATTGTTGATGCGCAATGTGAGGTGGTCAGAAAAGCGGGCGATGTAGAGCCATTTCCGAGTGGAAAAATTACCTATCTCGCACCATTGCCCTTACCTACAGCGATGCCGCCTTACGGACCTCACATCGGAGCGTTCAATGACGGATACATGGACTTTGGTCTCGGCTCACTGGAGGTATTCCCATGGCAGCTAATTATCGGCGGAACGACCGCAGGCACTTTTATAGTTCTCGTTTTATTTCCTTTGTTCACGGGCTTGCTAGGAATTCTATTTGGCTATAGAAACGAGGCAATTTGGGAGTCAATGGTTGGTGTATTCGAAGTGGCATTGGAAAATGAATTAATCAGCAGCCCCTTGATCTTGCTTATTTGTCTAGGCGTCTGGCACCACGCTCACAACAAACGCGCCACTCTCATCCCAACCCGCTTCAACCGTCAACGCCGCGAAGTCTGCTTCATGCCCGAAGGCGCCATCGAGCCAGTCTTCGTCCCATGGGAATCGCTGTCTGCCTGGATCATCGAAGCCAAAGGCGCCACCCAGTTCGGCATCCACCGCCAATACGGCATGGGCATCGGTTTCTACCAAGGTGAAACCCTCATAAGCCAGGAATTCCAATGCGCCGGCCTGGAGCTCGCGATCAGCCATTGGGAAGCGATTCGCGGTTACATGGAGTACGAAGTCAACGACCTCAAATCCATTCAGGATTTGCAAGACCTTCAAGGCCCGGGCGACCCGCCCCACGAAGGCCTGCATACATTCCACAATGCCCGCGCGCGGATGCACCAGCAGATCCGTGAAGGCCGCCGCTCGCGGTTGTCGGGATTTTTTGGTACCTGTATCACGTCATGACTTTATGGACGATTCCAAACCGTTTGGTCGAATGGGAAGTGCGCCGTCTGGAAAGAATCGGCAAGCAGGCGCTGCCGGAAGTCATGCGCGCCTGGTCCGAGCCGCTGCCGAAAGAGCAATGGGCCAAGCCCAGTGAAGAGTTGTTGCGGCTGAGCGAACAAGTGCGGCGGATGCACAAGCGCCAGCCGCATCGGCCGATTACGCAGATTTTCGCTGAGATTTGCAGGCGGGCTGTGGACTGATGCAGAGCAGTTTTGTGACCAGAGGAGGGGGAGGTTTTTTGCCTGTTTGAGCGCCTTCGCGAGCAGGCTCGCTCCCACAGGGGACCGCGTTGGATGCGGATGTTTCGGTTGATCTTGGCCGAGGTGGGAGACCCTCGGGGTGGTGGCCATTTTTCAGTTGTTGCTACCGGGTCGGCCAAGGAAAACCCGATGGTTCTGCTGGTTGAAAATCAATACCTCGAAAGGGCTGACCATGCTGAATAATCGCAGTAATCCTCTTTCCAGTTCGGAATATGAGGGGGTTAAAAAAGCGGGCGATATTGAGCCGTTCCCAAGCGGGAAAATTACCTACCTCGCACCGTTGCCATTACCTACATCAATGCCGCCTTACGGACCTCATATCGGAGCGTTCAATGACGGATACATGGACTTTGGGCTTGGACTGCCAGAGGTATTTTCGTGGCAGGTAATTCTCGGCGCGCCAACCGCAGGCGCCTTTATGATCATCGTTTTATTTCCTTTATTTACCGGCTTGCTAGGTATTATTTTTGGCTATGGAAACGGGGCAATTTGGGAATCAATGATTGGTGTATTCGAAGAGGCTTACAAGAACCAATTAATCTGCGGCCCCTCGATCCTACTTATTGGCCTAGGCGTCTGGCACCACGTCCACAAAAAACGTCTCTCCCTCATCCCAACCCGCTTCAACCGCCAACGCCGCGAAGTCTGCTTCATGCCCGAGGGCGCCACCGAACCAGTCTTCATCCCATGGGAATCGCTGTCCGCGTGGATCATCGAAGCCAAAGGCGCCACCCAATTCGGCATCCATCGGCAATACGGCATGGGCATCGGTTTTCATCACGGCGATACCCTCACCAGCCTCGAATTCCAATGCGCCGGCCTGGAGCTCGCGATCAGTCATTGGGAAGCGATTCGCGGTTACATGGAGTACGAAGTCAACGACCTCAAATCGATTCAGGATTTGCAAGACCTTCAAGGCCCAGACGACCCACCCCACGAAGGCCTGCACACTTTTCGTAACGCCCGCGCGCGGATGCATCAGCAGATCCGTGACGGCCGCCGCTCGCGGTTGTCGGGATTTTTTTGGTACCTGTATCACGTCATGACTTTATGGACGATTCCCAATCGTCTGGTCGAATGGGAAGTGCGCCGTCTGGAAAGAATCGGCAAGCAGGCGCTGCCGGAAGTCATGCGCGCCTGGTCCGAGCCGCTGCCCGAAGAGCAATGGGCCAAGCCCAGTGAAGAGCTGTTGCGACTAAGCGAACAAGTGCGGCAGATGCACAAGCGCCAGCCGCATCGGCCGATTACGCAGATTTTCGCTGAGGTTTGCAGGCGGGGCTGACTGGGCGGTGCAGGCAGGTTCGATAGCTTTCGCGAGCGGGCTAGCTCCCACAGGAGACCACCGTACAAATGTGGGAGCGAGCCTGCTCGCGAAGGGGCCGCTCGGTCAGCACAAAAATCTGCGCTCTCGCGCTCTGCTAGAATCCGCCCCATTCATTGCCAGAGACTCTCCCATGAGCGAGCCGATTCGTCTGACCCAATACAGCCATGGCGCCGGTTGTGGCTGCAAGATTTCCCCACAGGTGCTGGAAGTGATCCTCGCCGGCAGCGGCGCACAGAACCTCGATCCAAAACTCTGGGTCGGCAATGCATCGCGTGATGACGCGGCGGTGTATGCGATCGATGCCGAGCGCGGTGTGGTGTCGACCACCGATTTTTTCATGCCGATTGTCGATGACCCGTTCGACTTCGGCCGCATCGCCGCAACCAATGCGATCAGCGATATCTATGCGATGGGCGGCGATCCGTTGATGGCGATCGCGATCCTCGGTTGGCCGGTGAATGTGCTGGCGCCGGAGGTGGCGCGGGAAGTGATTCGTGGCGGTCGCTCGGTGTGCGACGCGGCGGGCATTCCGTTGGCGGGGGGGCATTCGATCGATGCGCCGGAGCCGATCTTCGGCCTCGCCGTCACCGGCCTCGTGGAAAAGCGCCACATGAAACGCAACGACACCGCCACCGCCGGTTGCCTGTTGTACCTGACCAAACCGCTGGGCATCGGCATCCTCACCACCGCCGAAAAGAAGGGCAAGTTGCGCGCCGCCGACGTCGGTGTCGCCCGCGACTGGATGTGCACCCTGAACAAGCCCGGCAGCCGTTTCGGCAAACTCGCCGGCGTCACCGCGATGACTGACGTCACCGGTTTCGGCCTGCTCGGGCATCTGGTGGAAATGGCCGACGGCAGCCAGTTGACCGCGCGCATCGCCTATGACCGCGTGCCGCGTCTGGACAGCGTCGAGTACTACCTCGATCAGGGCTGCGTGCCGGGCGGTACGCTGCGCAACTTCGACAGCTATTCGAGCAAGGTTGGCCGCGTGCAGGAACTGCACAAACGCGTGCTGTGCGATCCGCAGACCAGCGGCGGTCTGCTGATTGCGGTCACGCCTGAAGGCAATGACGAGTTCCTCGGCGTTGCCGCCGAACTGGGCCTGAACCTTGCGCCGATCGGCGAACTGGTTGAGCGACAGACGAACGCGGTCGAGGTGATTTGATGCTCCGCGACTGCACCGACTACCGCGATATTTTCCTCAACGACCGGCCAATGATGGATGTCCGCGCGCCGGTTGAATTTTCCCACGGCGCGTTCCCGGGTGTGATCAATCTGCCGCTGATGAACGACCGTGAGCGCGAACAGGTCGGCACCTGTTACAAACAGCACGGGCAGCAAGCCGCGATTGCACTGGGTGAGCGGCTGGTGTCGGCCGAGGTTCGGGAGGCACGCATTCAGGGCTGGGTCGAATTCGCCCGTAACCACCCCGACGGCTATCTCTATTGTTTCCGCGGTGGCCTGCGTTCACAGATCGTCCAGCAATGGATCAAGGACGAGGGTGGCATCGATTACCCGCGTGTGGGCGGTGGCTACAAGGCCATGCGCACGTTCCTCCTGGAAACCGTCGATCAGGCTGTGGCCGAATGCGATCTGGTTCTGCTCGGTGGCATGACCGGTACTGGCAAGACCGAAGTGCTGGTGCAGTTGAGCAATGGTCTGGATCTTGAAGGCCATGCCAATCACCGCGGTTCGAGTTTCGGCAAGCGCGCCACCGGGCAACCGGGCAACATCGATTTCGAAAATCGCCTGGCTGTCGATGTGCTGAAAAAGCGCGCCCGCGGGATCGGGCAATTTGTCCTGGAAGATGAGAGTCGGGTGGTCGGCAGCTGTGCCTTGCCGTTGCCGCTGTACCGGGGCATGCAAGCGGCACCGCTGGTCTGGCTTGAAGACAGCCTCGAGAATCGGGTAGAGCGAATCCTGCAGGATTACGTGATTGACCTGCACGCCGAGTTCGTCGCCTTGCATGGCGAGCAGGTGGGTTTCGCCCTATATGCCGAGCGATTGATTGCCAGCCTGAACAATATTCAGCGTCGCCTGGGTGGCGAGCGCTATCAACGACTGTACGGTCAGATGGAGGCTGCACTGGCCGAACAGGCCCTTAGCGGTTCGGTCGAGTTGTTTCGCGATTGGACAAGCGTGTTGCTGCGCGAGTACTACGACCCGATGTATGTATTCCAGCGCGAGAAGAAGGGCGGGCGGATCGAGTTTGCCGGGGAGCGTCAGGCGGTGATCGAGTATTTGCGCGAGCGGGTCAGCCAGAAGGCTTGAGGTGCAAGCAACTGGCCTCTTCGCGAGCAGGCTCGCTCCCACAGTTGAAATGCGTTCCCCTGTGGGAGCGAGCCTGCTCGCGAAGACGCAAGATCGGGCGATACAAAACTCAGGTCGGGCAAGTGTCCTTGCCGTTATCCAGCCCCTGTTTGTAGACATGGCTCTGCAAACTGGCCTTGCCGTTGTGCCACTTCAGGGTCAGCACATACAGCGAATCGAAGTCATCGCCGGCCCAGTCATCGGTGATCTTCTGTCGCTCGCCCACTGCGTTGCCGGCGACCTTGTTGATCAGATCCGGCAGATAACCGTGGGACCAGGCGGTGTAGATCGTCGAGTTGTGGTACTTCTCGTCCAGCAGCTCGCGGGCCAGATCGCTGGTGTCGTTGGCAGAGAATTCGATGTTCACCGGCAGGCCGAGCTTGATCGCGGCCGGGCTGATGGTCATCAGCGGACGAATGTAGCTGTAGGAATTATCCAGCTCGCCTTCCTCGACATTGCGCGTGGGGTTGGCGGCGAATACGTAATCGGCCTTGCCGAATTTTTCCGGCAGCAGCGTCGACAGGTCGATGGCGCGGTTCAGGCCCTGGCAGTTGAGCTGGCCGAGGCCGCCTTCGGGCTTTTCCGCGTGGCGCAGGAACACCAGCGTCTGTGTGCCGTCCGCCGGTTGGGCGCGGCTTTCGCTGGATTCGAGGGACAGAAAAAGCGCGCTGACTGCCAGCAGGGAGGGCAGGGCCACGTACGCGCGATGTTTGAAACGTTTGGCGAAACTCATCAGGTTCGTCATCAATTCGAGGGTTCTTCAGCAAAATCGGTTAAGGCTGACAAACCTTGGCACCGCGGGCTCCCAGCACCGGGTGTTTCCCTGTCATAAACAGCTTCCTCTGCGAGAAAGGCATAACTCAGAGTCCTGTAATGCCCGTTTGGTTCGATCCGGGCCAGTGCGCAGCACTCTAACGGCAACCTTTGCGGGCATGCAGGCAGGTTAGCGACAGGATGTTACGGTTCGTGTAGGCGCGGCAGCAGGCCTACTTTATGATCGGTTTTCAATTTGTGACTGGATGCTTCCAATGACCGATCTGTCTGCATTCCCGATTACTCAGAAATGGCCGGCGCAGTACCCGGACTGGATTCAGCTCTACTCCCTGCCGACCCCCAACGGCGTCAAAGTGTCGATCATGCTCGAAGAGATCGGCCTGCCGTACGAGCCGCACCGCGTCGGTTTCGACACCAACGACCAGACCTCGGCGGAATTTCTCTCGCTGAACCCGAACAACAAGATCCCGGCGATCCTCGACCCGCATGGCCCGGAAGATAAACCCCTGCCGCTGTTCGAATCCGGCGCGATCCTGATTTATCTGGCCGACAAGAGCGGCCAGCTGCTCGCTCAGGAAGGCGCGCTGCGCTACGAGACCATCCAATGGCTGATGTGGCAGATGGGCGGCATTGGCCCGATGTTCGGCCAGCTCGGTTTCTTCAACAAATTTGCCGGTAAGGATTACGAGGACAAGCGTCCACGCGATCGGTATGTCGAGGAGAGCAAACGCCTGCTGAATGTGCTCAACACTCGCCTCGAAGGCCGCGACTGGATCATGGGCGAGCGCTACACCATCGCCGACATCGCCACGTTCCCGTGGGTGCGCAATCTGCTCGGGTTTTATGAGGCCGGGGATCTGGTCGGCATTCAGAATTTCCCCAATGTCACCCGAGTGCTGGAGCGGTTTCTAGCTCGCCCGGCCGTCATTCGTGGCCTGACCATCCCGTCCTGACTTTCAGTTGTACACATGCCCCCTGTGGGAGCTGGCTTGCCAGCGATGAAGCCAGCACAGTCAACATCATTGGTGACTGACCTGCCGCCATCGCTGGCAAGCCAGCTCCCACAGGAATTTGAAATGTACATGCAAGATTATTACAAGCCCGGTAACGCTCTCTTGATTGATCCAGGTTTGTCCCGCACCCGCCGCAAGGCATAAGCTTCGCCCCCTACGACTTTCGTCTCATCCGCTGTTTTCAGGAAAGGCCCCATGTCCAGTCAGTTCCCCGAAGCACGTCCCCGCCGTCTGCGCCGCAATGCTAGCCTGCGCAGTCTGTTCCAGGAAACCGAGTTCAGCCTGAACGATCTGGTGCTGCCAATCTTCGTCGAGGAAGACATCGACGACTTCGTGCCGATCACCAGCATGCCCGGCGTGCAGCGCATTCCCGAGCGTAAACTGGCCAGTGAAATCGAGCGCTATGCCCGTGCCGGCATCAAGTCGGTGATGACCTTTGGCGTGTCCCATCATCTCGATGCCAACGGCAGCGACACCTGGCGCGAAGACGGTCTGGTGTCGCGCATGTCGCGCATTGCCAAGGACGCCGTGCCGGAAATGATCGTGATGTCCGACACCTGCTTCTGCGAATACACCGATCACGGCCATTGCGGCGTGATGCACAACCACGAAGTCGACAATGACCAGACCCTGATCAACCTCGGCAAACAAGCCGTAGCGGCCGCCCGCGCCGGTGCTGACGTGATTGCGCCGTCGGCGGCGATGGACGGCCAGGTGCGCGCGATTCGCCAGGCGCTCGACGCTGCCGGCTTCACGCAGATTCCGATCATGGCTTATTCGACCAAATTCGCCTCGGCGCTGTACGGTCCGTTCCGCGAGGCTGGCGGCAGCGCGCTCAAGGGCGATCGCAAAAGCTATCAGATGAACCCGATGAACCGCCGCGAAGCCCTGCGCGAATCGCTGCTCGATGAACAGGAAGGCGCCGATGCGCTGATGGTCAAACCGGCCGGCGCCTACCTCGACATCATCCGCGACATCCGCCAGGCCTCGAACCTGCCACTGGCGGCGTATCAGGTCAGCGGCGAGTACGCGATGATCAAGTTCGGCGCCCAGGCTGGGGCGATCGATGAGGATCGCGTGGTCCGCGAAAGCCTTGGCGCAATCAAGCGTGCGGGGGCGGATCTGATCTTCACTTACTTTGCGATGGATCTGGCGTTGGCGGGGATCTGAGAAAGGAATCGCAACTTGCAGCATTGCCTGTATGGAATGGTTGCTCCTTGTAGGCAGAGGCGTCAGGTTGCGATCGTCTCCATGATTCGATTTTTATCAGAAAAGAGCTTTGCTGAGTTTGACACCTAGCGACGCAGTGACATACAGCGTTGAAGCACCAATTTTGTGTTCGACTGGATCGAAATCAGCTTTGATTACTCCACTGAAACGAGTTTTATTTTCAGAAATCGTTAGATGCAAGATTGATTGATTGGGCGATGCGTACGTCCAACCTGCATGATTTGCAAAGTAGAATGCGGCGTACTGGTAGTAGGTCGAAGGTATTTCATATGTTCCATCTTCCAGATCGCTGAAAATTTGAAATATAAAAGACCTGTCGTTGGCCTCCGTTCTCCCTCGGAACTCATATTTTACCCGCTGGGTTGAACGCAACTCGATCAAAGCAGCATTTAAAGGTTGGTGGTCGGCGACTTCGAACAGTGCGTTTAATGTTCCAGTGACCTCTATGTCTTGCACTTGGTCTGCGGTGGACAGTTCCATCTTGATTGCTCCTTGAAAACGGTGAGCAATGATTAGAGGTGGCGCTGCGCAATGCGTCCACTGTCAGAGTTGACAGGTGTTCAGGTCTTTCCGACGAATGGCTGGCCAACAAAGTGTGAAGGTCACTGAAAAGGCCGGATGCCGTGATCGCGGAAGTAGCGTTCGATCACCTTCGGATCGGCACTGCTATCGGCAATCGCCACATAGGTATCCGGCCGCAACAGATAAAATCCGTTGCGCCCCAATCCCGCCGTTTCAAACGCCGGGCGCCAGTCGAAGACGTGCAGCGGCAAGTGGTGTTCGGCGCACCAGGCGATCATCTCGTCGCTGGTGTCGCCATAGACATGCACCTGCCAGCATGGCTGCCGTAGCGGTTCGAAATTATCCCCTTCGCCATCATGCGCCCACGGCAAGCGGTCGCCGCCGTGCACGTGGCCGGCTTCACCCTGGCTCAGTGGCATGCCGCGATAGTTGAGGGTGACTTGCGAGACCGTGCGAAACAGGAATTCGCGGCTGGCTTCGAACCCGGCCATTTTCGGCAGCAGAAACGGCGCCACACGCATCCGTAGCAGATCGGCCATGCGACCCTGCGCGGTGACGAAACTGAAGACCTTGTCGGTGGTGGAGACCAGTCGGCGAGCGAAGGCGATGCGCTCGGTTTCGTAGGTGTCGAGCAGTTTCGGTTCGGCACCACCGCTGAGCACGGCGGCGAGCTTCCAGGCCAGATTGATTGCATCGCCAATGCCCGTGTTCATGCCCTGGCCACCGGCCGGACTGTGTACATGGGCGGCATCGCCGAGCAGAAACGCCCGGCCGTTGCGAAAGTGCTCGGCCACGCGGTGATGCACGCGGTAGGTGGAGAACCAGTGCACGTCTTCGATATGCACTTTCAGGTGTTCGATGGCGCGGCTGCTGACGTCGGCAAATTGCAGGGTTTCGGCACGCTCGGCGCGTTCGTCACGCACCGTGCCGATCAGTCGCGCGCGGCCTTCGCCGGCCAGTGGAAACACCGCGAGAAAATCCGCTTGGTCCAGGTCCAGATGCAACTCGCCATTGAGCGCCGGGCCGCTGGCCGTGATATCGGCGACGTAGAAAATCTGCTGATAGGTGCCGCCGGGGAAGTCGGTGTCGAGGGCTTTGCGCACCACCGAACGGGCGCCGTCGCAACCGGCCAGATAGCAGGCCTGACAAACTTCCTGCCGGCCATCGGGCAGGCGCAGGTGGGCGGTGAGGGTGTCGCCGGTTTCCTCGAAGCTGTCCAGTGCGGTATTGCGCTCCACACTGACGCCGTAATCTTCGAGGCGCTCGAGCAACAGCCGTTCGTGCTCGTCCTGCGGGAAAATCTCGACAAACGCGTAAGGCGTCAGGCCTTCGCCGATGCGCTTGAGTGGCAGGTGCGCGACCGGTTTGCCGTTGACCCAGAAATTCGCCGCAGCGACCTGATGGCCGCGACGCACGATGGTGTCGGCGAGGTCGAGTTGGCGATACAGCTCGAGGGTGCGTGCCTGCACGGCCAGAGCGCGGGAAGTGGTGCCTGGCGCCGAGGTCTTGTCGATGATGCGCACGCGCACGCCGAGTTTGCTCAGCCACAGCGCCAGGACCAGACCGGTCGGGCCGGCGCCGATGATCAGCACGTCGCTGCGGTTCATGGGGCTGTCCTCCTGTGGCTGTGCAGCAAGTATGGATCAGGTCGCCAGTTCCGGCCTCTTCGCGAGCAGGCTCGCTCCCACAGGGAACGCATTCCAGTGTGGGAGCGAGCCTGCTCGCGAAGAGGCCGGATCAAGCACCACAAAAACCAGAAAGGCCCCGCAACCGTGAAGCTGCGGGGCCTTTTTTACGACGCGATGACGCTTAGAAGTCGATCGTCCCCGATAACTTCGCCACTCGCGGTTCGCCCTGGGTCAGGTAGCCGCCCTGAGCCGATTCCCAGTACTTCTTGTTCGCCAGGTTCTCAACACCGAACCGCACGGTCACGTCCTTCTCCGACACCTTGAACGCATAACGCGCGCCTGCATCGAAGCGGTTCCACGTCGGCAGGCTGAGGTTGTTTGCTGCGTCGGCGTATTGTCCGCCGGTGCGCAGCATCCGCGCGTTCAGCGCAACGCCTTGCAGGCCTGGCACGTCCCAATCCACGCCAGCGTTGAACTGGAAGGTCGGTACGCCGATGGCGTGGTTACCGTCGTTGGCGCCGTTGAGGGTGTTTTTCAGTTCGGTGTCCATCAGGGTCAGGCCACTGATCAGGCGCAGGCCGTCGATCGGCTCGCCGAACACGTTCATCTCCACGCCTTTGTTGATCTGTTCGCCTTCACGGACGTAGGTGCAAGTGGTCGGACTGTTGATTTCGCAGTAGCCATCGCTTGGCTGTTCGATGCGGTAAACACCGAGGCTCGCACCGTAGGTGCCCATGTCGACTTTCACGCCCAGTTCGGTCTGCTTGGAGCGTTTCGGTGCGTAGACCTCGTTGCCGTTGGTGACGCGGAAACCGCCGGAGCTGGTCGGCGAAGTCGGCCCTTGGGCCAGGCCTTCGATATGGTTGGCGTAGAACGACACATGCTCCCACGGCTTGAACACGATGCCGTACACCGGAGTGGTGATCGATTCGTCGTAGCTCGACGAACGCGGGCCGCTGCCGTAGCTGGCGTAGCTGTAACCCTGCACCACCAGTTGCTGGCGACGCAGACCGGCGGTGACCAGCAGGCGATCATCGAAGAAACCGAGGGTGTCGGAAATCGCCACGCTGCGGTTGAAGGTCTTGCCGACGATGCCCGGATCGTTGAGATCGCCACCGGCGAAGTTGCCGACCGGCGCTGGGGTAGTGATCGGGTGATAGATGTTGTTGGAGTAGCGGGTCAGGTCGAAGTCATAAGCGCTGCGCTGCTCGGCCCAGATCCCGGTCAGGCCGAAATTCAGCTTGTGGCTGACTGGCCCGGTGTTGAATTTGCCGTTGAGGCCGGCCATGACGCTGGTGTTGTCCTCATCGTGGGGGACGAACGAGCCGGTGGTGAACGAGGCGCCGCTGTTGCCGACCAGCGTGGTCGAGTTATAGCGCCCGACTTCACGGGTGTGCTTGGCGCCACCGGCGGCGTAAGCGGTCCAGTTGTCGTTGAGGTCGTACTCGGCGCGGAGCATGCCGAAGGTGTCTTCGATGTCGGTGTAGCCCCATTTCGGCGCGTAGTTGGTGTCCGCCGATGGCGCATCCGGGATGTGCGTGGCGGTGCCGAGGTTGACCGAGCTGCGGCCGCCGTTGACGCGTTCCTTCTGATAGGCGAAGTCACCGGAAACCCGTAGCGCATCGCCGCGATAATCCAGACCGATGGCGAACAGTTTCGAGCGCTGGTTCTCGTGATCGATGCCGGTGTCGCCCTCGCGTTGCGACAGGTTGACCCGCGCACCGAAGCGGTTGTCTTCACCGAAACGCTGGCCGATGTCGAAGTGATGACCGATGCGGCCTTCGCTGTTGATGTCGGTGGTGTAACGACGCAGCGGCACGTCGCCGGCCCGCTTGGGTTGCAGGTTGACGCCGCCGCCGATGCCGGAACCGGTCGGGGTCACGCCGTTGATGAAAGCGTTGGGGCCTTTGAACACTTCCACGCGCTCCAGCGCATCGGTGGAAATGATTTGCCGGGGCAACACGCCGTACAGGCCGTTATAGGAAATGTCGTCGCCATTGAGCGGCAGGCCGCGAATCATGAAGACCTGCGCCTGGTTGGAGAAGCCCGAGGCCTGGCGCACGGAAGAATCGTTGAGCAGTACATCGGCGACGTTTTCCGCCTGCTGATCCTGGATCAATTGCTCGGTGTAGGACGCGGCGCTGAAGGGCACGTCCATCATGTCCTGATTGCCGAGCACGCCCAACTGGCCGCCGCGCGCAACCTGACCGCCAGCGTAGACCGGGGGCAGGGCGTTGGGTGTCGGGGCTTGGGCATTGACGTTGACGTCGTCGAGCACCAGCTCTTTGCTGTTTTGTTCAGCGGCGTGGGCGGTAACGGTCAGGGTGCACAGCAGGGCAAGCAAAGTCGGGCGAAATGGAGCGCCGAGTCGAGCTGAAGCGGGCATGTCGGATCCTGGAGGCGAGCGGCCAAAGAAAAATAAGGGCGGCGCGGAACTCCTTGCGCTAATGCGACTCCAGGCGCGAATGATAGGGTTTCGCAGTAACGTTTTGCAATCAGTTTGTCATCAGCGTGTAGGAGCTGCCGAAGGCTGCGATCTTTTGATTTTGATCTTGATCTGATCTGCAAAAAGCAAGATCAAAAGATCGCAGCCTGCGGCAGCTCCTACGGGGGTTGTGTATGGTGTTGTGGCTAATTTGATTGGATGGAGCAACATGCGATTACTCATTACTCTCGGCGCGGTGCTACTGCTCGCCGGTTGCGCCAGCCAGCGCAGCAACGAACCGGCGCCGCGTCCGCCGGCTGAAGTGAAGGCGGAAATCGTTCGGCTGTTGCCGGCAAAAACCGCCGACCGTCAGGGCTGGGCCACGGACATCTACGCTGCGTTTGCCGCACAAGGCATCAATACCACCACGCAGAATCTGTGTTCGGTACTGGCCGTGGCCGAGCAGGAATCGACTTTCCAGGCTGACCCGACGGTGCCCGGCCTGGGCAAGATTGCCCGCGACGAAATCGACCGCCGCGCCGCCAAGGTGCACATCCCCAGCCTGCTGGTCAGCGGCGCTCTGCAAGTGCGCTCGCCCAACGGCAAGAGCTACAGCGAGCGTCTGAATGCGGCGCGCAGTGAAAAGGAACTGAGCGCGATTTTCGACGACTTCATCGGCATGGTGCCGATGGGCCGCACGCTGTTCGGCGGCTTCAACCCGGTGCACACCGGCGGGCCGATGCAGGTCAGCATCGAATTCGCCGAGGAGCACGCCAAGGATTATCCGTACACGGTGGACGGCACGATCCGCCGTGAAGTGTTCAGCCGGCGCGGCGGCATGTATTTCGGCATCGCCCATTTGCTTGGTTACCCGGTGAATTACCGCGAGCCGTTGTATCGTTTCGCCGATTTCAACGCCGGCTGGTACGCCAGTCGCAATGCCGCGTTTCAGAATGCGGTCAGCCGCGCGTCCGGCATTCCGCTGACTCTGGACGGCGACCTGATTCGCTACGACTCGATCATGCCCGGTAGCACCGAACTGGCGGTGCGCACCCTCGGCAAGTCGCTGGGCATGCGCAACCCGACGATTCGCGATCAACTGGAGAAGGGCAAAACCCTGGAATTCGAAGAGACCAAACTCTATCAGCGCGTGTTCGAACTGGCGGAGCGGGCCGAAGGCAAGGCGTTACCGCGCGCGGTATTGCCGGGGATTGTGCTGCAGAGTCCGAAGATCACTCGCAAACTCACCACAGCCTGGTTCGCCAAACGCGTGGACGAGCGTTACAAGCGCTGCATGGCGAAGGCCGGATAAAACACGCAGACATAAAAAACCCGGCTGCGGGAGCCGGGTTTCTCTGCGGTGTTGCGCTTGCAGTGATGCATCAGGCAACACGGCGTTCGATCAGACGATCCGAACCACCTTCGGCAACACGGCGTTCGATCAGACGATCCGAACCACCTTCGGCAACACGGCGTTCGATCAGACGATCCGAGCCACCTTCAGCAACGCGGCGTTCGATCAGACGATCCGAACCACCTTCGGCAACGCGGCGCTCGATCAGACGATCCGAACCACCTTCAGCAACGCGGCGTTCGATCAGACGATCCGAACCACCTTCGGCAACACGGCGTTCGATCAGACGATCCGAACCACCTTCGGCAACGCGGCGCTCGATCAGACGATCCGAGCCACCTTCGGCAACGCGGCGCTCGATCAGACGATCGGAACCACCTTCGGCAACGCGGCGTTCGATCAGACGATCCGAACCGCCTTCAGCCAGACGGCTTTCGATCAGTTTGTCCGAGCCGCCTTCGGCGATCATGGTGTGCGCCGGGGTGGCGGCGAAAGCATTAACTGCGAAAACCGAGAAAGCGATGCTGAGAAGAGTCTGGCGTTTCATGATGGTGTGCTCCGGGGTGTTGTTGGTTGGTATGGAGCTGATGTTACGCCCGGAATTTTTTATGAGAACTTCATTGCCGTGATGGTGAACATCGACGTCGATGATGGTTGCGGACAACCGCGTAGCAGAGCCTCAGAGCACCTTCACCGCACGCCCGATCGCCTGAATCGGCCCGGTCGGTTTGCCGATCGGTGAGCCATTGGCGCCTTCCAGGGTCAGCTCAAACAGCTGGTTGGGTTGCAGCGGCGGCAACTTGTCCAGCGGCACCGACAACGCTTGCCCCGGTTTGACCAGTCCCAATGAAACCGGTCCCGACCAGCCGTCAGCCTTGGTCCAGAACTCCAGCGCCTTGTCCGCCGGCACCTCGACCACCCCCAGCGGAATCAACTGGATCTCCCGCGCATTGCTCGCCTGAATCACCCAACCCGGCGCCTTGTCCTGCGGCGCCACCAGCACGACCAGATAACTCGGTTTCGGCGCAGTCTGGGTCAGTAGCATCGCGCCCAGAATCAGCGTCGCAGCCAGGCCCGCCGCACTCAAACCGCGCCATAGCGGCAGCAGGTTCCACCAGGAAGCGAGAGGTTTTCTCACCGTCAGCCGCTCGAGACTGCGCTCGATACGTGGCCATAACTGCGCCGAGGGTTGCTGAGGTTCGGCCAGATCGGTCAGCTCCAGCAGACGTCGCTCCCATGCGTCGACTGCCGCGCGCAACTCAGGATCGTTCGGCAGGCGCCGTTGCACCTCGATGCGCTGTTCGAACGACAAGGTGCCGAGCACGTATTCGCCGGCCAGTTCATCCCGTTCCTGCGCTGATTCGCCGGTCATCCCATGCACTCCCGCAAAGCATTGAGGCTGCGCTTGATCCACGCTTTGACCGTGCCCAGCGGCGTGTCGAGGCGCGCGGAAATCTGCGCGTGGCTATAACCGTCGACGTAGGCATGGAGGATGCAGCTGCGCCGCTGCGGTTCCAGTTGTTCGAGGCAGCGATGAATGCGCGCCGAGTGAACATCGACCGCCTCATCAGACGCCGCTGTCTCATGTTCTTCGCTGAACGGCGTTTCCCGACTTTGCTTGCGCAACTGATTCAAGGCCAGGTGCCGGGTCACGCTGAACATCCAGCCCCGCGCCGAGCCGCGCGCCGGGTCGAACCCGGCCGCGCCGTGCCAGATCTTGATGAATGCCTCATGCACAATGTCCTCCGCCAGCGCCGTATCGCGCACCAGCCGCTTGGCCACACCGAGCAGGCGCGGGCCTTCCTGCACATACAAATCGCGCAAAGCCGCGCGCTCGCCTCGGGCACAGGCGGCGAGGCGGGCTTCGTAATCGAAAACGGATTCGGGTAAAGGCATGGGGTGCAATCTAGCTCACATTTCCCAAACATCCAGAGGCATGGTTCCCTGTGGGAGCGAGCTTGCTCGCGAATGCGGTGGGTCAGAAAGTAATAAGGCGACTGACACTCCTTCTTCGCGAGCAAGCTCGCTCCCACAGGATTGTGCACTGCTTCCGGATATCAGTTAGCCGCCCAGAAAATATAATCCGCTTGGTACTTCACCACTTCCTGCTTGCCCTTGTTCGCCATGGTGCACTCACTGCCCGGCGCGACGCCGCCCTTGAGCGCAACACGCTGGATGTAGCTGACCCCGGTCATCGCGCCTTTGCCCTCGGCCGGATTGGCCTTGACCAGTTGATAGGGCAGGTTGCCCGGGCTCGACGGTGCCACGGCCAATTGCGTGCCGGTGACTATCGAACCGTCCTTGGCTTGCCAGGTCGCTGGCGGGCCGAAATAGGTGCCGACCTGTTTGCCGCTGCGATCATTGAGCACCGCTTTCGGGCCGACAAAGGTCCATTCGGTCTGCCCGGCCATATTGGGCTTGTCGCGGCATTCGTAGGTGATCTCGCCAACCCCGGTGGTTTCCAGGGCAATCTTGTGCCCGTCCGGCACCTTGATCGCGTCGGGATAACTGCTCTGGGCGAAGGTGGTCGCGGTGAAGGCGAGCAAACCGGTGAAGCCAATCAGCTGGGTGATGTTCATCCGATGATTCTCCGAAAAGGGAAGGGCGCTGACAGCACCAGAGTGGGCTGTTACAGGGACTACCCGTGGCGGAGGCGATTGGATGCAGTGCCGGAAAAATAAATTTCAAACACCACCTATCAAACCTGTGGGAGCGAGCCTGCTCGCGAAAGCGTCGGGCCAGCCAGCACTTATGTGACTGATGCACCGCATTCGCGAGCAGGCTCGCTCCCACAAGGTTCTTCATCAGGCTTCAGGCCGGAGGCTTTCAGGAGTTCCTGGGTATACGGATGTTGCGGCGCAGCGAAAATCTCCCGCGACGAGCCTTGTTCAACCACCTTGCCGTCCTTGATCACCATCAAGTCATGCGCCAGCGCATGCACCACCGCCAGGTCATGGCTGATGAAGAGGTACGTCAGCCCATGCCTGATCTGCAACTGGCGCAACAACTCCACCACTTGCTTCTGCACCGTGCGATCCAGCGCCGACGTCGGTTCGTCGAGCAGGATCAGCGCCGGTTCCAGCACCAGTGCGCGGGCGATGGAGATGCGCTGGCGCTGGCCGCCGGAAAACTCGTGGGGGTAACGATGGCGGCTTTGCGGATCGAGGCCGACTTCCTCGAGCACGCGAATCACCGCTGCCTCGCGCTCGGCCTCGCTGCCGATGCCATGGGTCAGCAAGCCTTCGGCGATGATCTGCTGCACCGACATGCGCGGGCTGAGGCTGCCGAACGGGTCCTGAAACACCACCTGAATCTGCCGGCGCAACGGGCGCATCAGACGCTGATTGAGCAGGCTCAACTGCTTGTTGCCGAAACGGATATTGCCCTCTGATTCGACCAGGCGCAGGATCGCCTGGCCCAGCGTCGACTTGCCCGACCCCGATTCGCCGACAATCCCCAGGGTCTTGCCGCGTTGCAGGGTGAAACTGACGCCGTCCACCGCTTTGATGTAATCCTGCTGGCGGCTGAAGAGTTTTTTCGGCAGGGCAAACCACACCTTCAAATCATCGACTTCCAGCAGGTTGTGCTCGTACTCACTGGGCACTGGCGCGCCGCTCGGTTCCGCTTCGATCAACAACCGGCTATAGGGGTGTTGCGGCGCTTGGAACAGCGTCTCGCAATCGGCCTGTTCAACGATCTCGCCCTGACGCATTACGCACACGCGCTGAGCGATCCGGCGTACCAGATTGAGGTCGTGGCTGATCAGCAACAGCGACATGCCGAGGCGCTGCTGCAACTCGATCAGCAGTTCAAGAATCTTCTGCTGTACGGTCACGTCCAGCGCCGTGGTCGGTTCATCGGCAATCAACAGTTCCGGCTCGTTGGCCAGCGCCATGGCGATCATTACCCGTTGGCGCTGACCACCGGAAAGCTGATGCGGATAGGCTTTGAGTCGCTGCAACGGCTGGCGAATACCCACCAGTTCCAGCAGCTCCAGCGTCCGCGCGCGGGCGGCGCGGCCCTTGAGGCCCTTGTGGATTTCCAGCACTTCGCTGATCTGTTTTTCCACCGTGTGCAACGGGTTCAGCGAAGTCATCGGCTCCTGGAAAATCATCGCAATGCGATTGCCGCGCAGACCACGCATCTGCTGTTCGCTGGCGTGCAGCAAATCCACGCCGTTGTAGCGAATCGCGCCGCTGCTGCTGACGTTCTTGCCCGGCAACAAACGCAGAATCGAATGCGCCGTCACTGACTTGCCCGAGCCGGACTCGCCGACCAGCGCCAGACACTCGCCACGGCGGATATCCAGATTCACACCGTGCACCACTTCCTGCCCGGCGAAGGCGACGCGCAGGTCGCGGATCTCGATTAAATGGTCTTGCATGTCAGCTCCTCGGATCAAAGGCATCTCGGCACGCTTCACCGATGAAAACCAACAAAGACAGGATCAGCGCCAGGGCAAAAAACGCTGTCAGCCCCAGCCACGGTGCCTGCAGATTGCGTTTGGCCTGGCCGATCAACTCGCCCAGCGACGCGGTGCCGGCGGGCATGCCGAAGCCGAGAAAATCCAGCGCGGTCAGGGTGGCGATGGCGCCGGTGAGAATGAACGGCAGGTAGGTTAGGGTGGAGGTCATGGCGTTGGGCAGAATGTGCCGGCGCATCAGTTCGCTGTCGGTCAGGCCCAGCGCCCGCGCGGCTTTCACGTATTCGAGATTGCGTCCACGGAGGAACTCGGCGCGCACCACGTCGACCAGCGCCAGCCAGGAAAACAGCGCCATGATCCCCAGCAGCCACCAGAAACTCGGCGAGACGAAGCCGGACAGAATGATCAGCAGATACAGCACCGGCAGCCCCGACCAGATTTCCAGGACGCGCTGCCCGAGCAAGTCGACCCAGCCGCCGTAGTAGCCCTGCAAGGCCCCGGCGACAATGCCGATCAACGCGCTGATCGCGGTGAGGATCAGCGCAAACAAAATGGAAATCCGCGTGCCGAAAATCACCCGCGCCAGAACATCGCGGGCCTGATCATCGGTGCCCAGCCAATTGCTCGATGACGGCGGGCTGGGCGCCGGTTCGGTGAGGTCGTAGTTGACCGTGTCGTAGCTGAACGGGATCGGCGGAAACAGCATCCAGCCGCCCTGATCCTCGATCAGTTTGTGCACATAACTGCTGGCGTAATCCGGTTGGAACGGCAACTCGCCGCCGAAATCGGTTTCCAGATAATCGCTGAGGATCGGAAAGTAAAAGGCGTCGTGGTAGCGGATCACCAGCGGCTTGTCATTGGCGATCAGCTCGCCACCGAGGCAGATCAGGCACAGGCCGATAAACAGCCACAGCGACCAGCGCCCACGGCGGTTGGCCTTGAATTGCGCGACGCGGCGCTGGCCCAGAGGCGACAGTGTGAACATCAGGCAGTCCTCGCCGAGAAATCGATGCGCGGGTCGAGCAGGGTGTAACAGAGGTCGCCGATCAGCTTGATCAGCAGGCCGAACAGGGTGAACAGAAACAGCGCGCCGAACACCACCGGATAGTCACGCGACACCGCCGCTTCGTAGCTCATGCGCCCGAGGCCGTCGAGGTTGAAGATGGTTTCGATCAGCAGGGAACCGGCGAAAAACACTTCGATCAGTGCCGACGGCACGCCGGCCACCACCAGCAGCATGGCGTTGCGAAACACGTGGCCGTAGAGCACGCGCCGCTCGGTCAGACCCTTGGCTCGTGCGGTGATCACGTACTGCCGGCTGATCTCGTTGAGAAAGCTGTTCTTGGTCAGGATCGTCAGCGTGGCGAAGCCGCCGATCACCAGCGCCGTGACCGGCAGTACGAGGTGCCAGAGGTAGTCGCCGACCTTGCCCAATGTGCTCAGTGTGGCGAAGTCGTCCGAGACCAGTCCTTGCACCGGAAACCAGTTGACGTAACTGCCCCCGGCGAACACCACGATCAACAGAATGGCGAAGAGAAACGCCGGCATCGCATAGCCGACGATGATCGCGGTGCTGCTCCAGACATCGAAGGCGCTGCCGTTCCTGATTGCCTTGCGAATGCCCAGCGGGATTGAAATCAGGTAGGTGATCAGCGTCGCCCACAAGCCCAGCGACAGCGACACTGGCAGCTTCTGCACGATCAGGTCGGTGACCTTGGCGCCGCGAAAGAAGCTGTTGCCCAGATCCAGTTGTGCGTAGTTTTTCAGCAGCAGCCACAGGCGTTCGTGCAGCGGTTTGTCGAAGCCGTAATGGTGTTTGATTTCCTCGATCAGCGCCGGGTCCAGCCCACGGCTGCTGCGCCCGGCACCGCCGACCGCCGCGACTTCGCCACCGCCGCCCATGCTGTGCCCGCCAAAGCCTTGCAGGCGGGCGATGGCTTGTTCCACCGGGCCGCCGGGCGCGGCCTGCACGATAAGAAAATTCACCACCAGAATGCACAACAGCGTGGGGATGATCAGCAGCAATCGGCGACTCAGATAACGCAGCATGTCACTGGCCTCCCGCAAGCTGAGCGCTCATCTGCTGAGTCGTCAGCGGCCTGGCCGAGACTTCCCACCAGGTGTTGAGACCTTCGTCATACGAAGGTTGCACGGCGGGCATGCCGAAGCGGTTCTGATACACCGTCGGCGTGCCTTTGGAGTAGTAGTTGGGAATCATGTAGTAACCCCATTGCAGCACCCGGTCGAGGGCGCGGGCGTAATGCACCATGGCTTCGCGGCTGTTGGCCTGGACCAGCCCGTCAATCAGTTGATCGATTGCCGGATCGGCCAGCACCATCGCGTTCGAGCTGCCGACTTGCGTGGCACTTTGCGAGCCGTACAGGCTGTACAACTCGCGGCCCGGGGAGACGATCGGATCGCCACTGCGCGGGAACGCGCAGACGATCATGTCGTAATCGCGGGCGTTGAGACGGTTGATGTATTGCGCCGAATCGATGCGGCGCAGATTGAGCGTGATGCCGATCTGAGCGAGGGTGCGTTTGAACGGCAGCAGCATGCGATCGAAGCCGCCCCGGCCATCGAGAAAGGTGAATTCCAGCGGCTCGCCGGCGGCGTTGACCAGACGATTGTTTTTCGCCGTCCAACCGGCTTCGGCGAGCAGCTTCAGCGCTTGCAGTTGCTTGTCGCGGATGTAGCCGCTGCCATCGGTTTTCGGCGCTTCATAGACCGTGGTGAACACCTCGTCAGGGACCTTGCCGCGCAGCGGTTCGAGGATCTTCAATTCCTCGGCATCGGGCAGGGCGCTGGCGGCCATTTCACTCTTGGGCCAGAAGCTGTTCTGACGCACGTAGAAGCCGCGCATCATCTGTTTGTTGGTCCACTCGAAATCCCAGAGCAGGCTGATCGCCTGACGCACGCGGCGATCCTTGAAGAACGAGTTCTGCAGGTTGAACACGAAGCCCTGAGCGGCGGTGGGTTTGTCCGGGGCGAGGATCGACTGTTGCAAACGACCGTCGCGCAATGCCGGGCTGTCATAGCCGACCACATAACCGGACGAGGAGAACTCGCGGTTGTAGTCGAACGCGCCGGCCTGCAACAGCTGGCGGGCGACGTCGGTGTCGCCGTAGAAATTCACCGTCAGGCTGTCGAAGTTGTACATGCCGCGACTGACCGGCAGGTCCTTGCCCCACCAGTCCGGGTCACGCTGGAAACTGATGCTGCGCCCGGCGTCGACCTTGCTCACCCGGTACGGGCCGCTGCCCAGCGGTGGCTCGAAGCCGCCGCCGTTGGCGAAGTCGCGGGTTTTCCACCAGTGCTCGGGCAGCACGCGCAGCGTCGCCAGATCCAGCGCGAGGGTGCGATTGAGGTTGTTCTTGAAGGTGAAACGGACCTGCCGTGGACCTTCGACCAGCACGTCCTGCACGTCGGCGTATTGCTGGCGGTAACTCAGGCTGCCCTTGGTCATCAGCAGGTTGAAGGTGTAGCGCACGTCTTCGGCGGTGATCGGCGTGCCGTCGGCAAAGCGTGCCTTGGGGTTGAGGGTGAAGCGCACCCACAAACCTTCGGGATCGCGCTCGATCTGCTGCGCGACCAGAGCGTAAACCGTGTAGGGCTCGTCCAGCGAGCGGAACGCCAGCGGCGCGTATACCCAGTCATTGACCTGCACCACCGAAATGCCCTGATCGGCATACGGCGTGATGTAGTTGTACTGACCGATCTCCATCGACGCACGGCTGAGCGAACCGCCCTTGGGCGCGTCAGGGTTAACAAAATCGAAATGCTTGAAGCCGGCCGGATACTTCGGCGCTTCGCCGTACACCGTCAGCGCATAACTGCCGCCGGCCAACGCCGACGCCCCGAAGCACAGCAGCGCACTGCCGAGCAGCAGGCCAGCCATGTTGCGCAAAAAACTCATGAAGTCACCTTGAAATCCCTGAAGGAACCCGGACCCGATGTGAGGCGAGCTTTTGTGGCGAGGGGATTTATCCCCGATCGGCTGCGCAGCAGTCGCAAGATCAATGCATGCGGTACTTCTGATTCTCCGCGTCGGCAGGTCTTGGGGGCGCTTCGCACCCCATCGGGGATAAATCCCCTCACCACAAAGGCTCGCTCCCACAGGGGGATGCGCTTTATCTCGGGTTAGAAGTGGTAAGTCATGCGCGCAAACAATGTCCGGCCCAGCGGGTCGGTGTAGCGCGGGTCATAGCCGCTCTGGAAGTTGTAGGCCTGGTTGGAGAACGGCGGGTTGCGGTCGAAAACGTTCTTCATTCCGGCATCAACGTCGAGCACTTTGTTGAAGGTGTAACCGGCCGACAGATCCCACACCGAATACGACGCCACCCGCGCGTGCGTCTCGCGGTCGTAATCGTTGTAACCGGTGGTGAAGCGGTTGGTCAGCGCTGCCCGCGCCGCCCCCGGGCTCCAGCTGCCGGTGAGGTTGTGCTTCCAGCGCGCGATCACGCCGTCACCCTGAAAGTCGCCGACCTTGTCGGTGAACGGGCCTTTGATGGTGCTCTGGAAGTCGTACTCGTCGACATAGGTGCCTTGCAGGCCGAGACCAAACTGACCGTACGGCGTGTTCGGGAAGCGATAGTCGAGCGACACGTCGACACCGTTGGTCTCGACGATGCCGAGGTTGGCGTTGCCGGTGACGATGTAGTTGAGCGTGCCGTCGGCGTTGCGCACGAAGCGATCCTGATAGGCGCCGGCCTGATCGAACACGGTGGATTCCGGGAACGGCTGGATCTGGTTGGAGATGTGAATCCACCAGAAATCCAGACCCACTGACAGATTGCTGATCGGCTGGTAGACGAAGCCCAACGTCACGTTGCGCGCCTTCTCCGGGGCCAGATCCTCGTTGCCGCCAATCTGGTTGAGGAATTGCTGACCGCAATCGCGCCCGCCGTTGCCGCCCGGTTGCACCACGCCGCCGGTACACAGCACCGGATCGTTGTAGTAACCCTGAGTGAACGTGATGCTGCGCGGCGAATACAGCTCGTACAGCGATGGCGCGCGGAAACCTTCGCTGTAGGCACCACGCACCACCAGCTCTTTGATCGGCTGATAACGGAACGAATATTTCGGGTTGGTGGTACTGCCGAAGTCGCTGTATTTGTCGTGGCGCACAGCGGCGGACAGTTCGAGGCTGTCGAGCACCGGCACGTTGAGTTCGGCATAGGCGGCCTTGACGCTGCGGTCGCCCTCGACGCTGCCGGCCGGGTCGATGCCGAGGCTCTGGATGTCGCCGGCGAACGACTCGAAGTCCTGATGGAATTTCTCCTTGCGGTACTCGCCGCCCAGAGCCGGGCCGGACGGACCTGCGCCGAACCAGTCACCGATTTCACGGCTGACGCGACCATCGAACCCGGCGACGCGACCCACGGCTGTGGAGTAGGCGCCGTGGTAGGCGGCGGCATCGATGTACTGCTGGCCGGCAGCGGTCTGCGGGCCGAACGGGTTGAGCAAACCGCTGGCCAGGCCGTCAATCATCGCCTGATCGCTGACATAGCCACTGGTGACGCTGGAGACGATTTTGTTCTGGTTGTACGAGGCGCCGACGTTGTAATCCCAGCCGCCAACCAGACCATCGAAGCTCAGCAGAAAGCGCTGGCTGGTGTTCTGGTCTTTCGATTCACGCGGGCCGGCGGCAGTCTCGCGCCAGTTGACGTCGACTGGCTGCGTCGGGTCGAGGGCGAAATCGGTCGGCGCCGGGGTGATGCCGTTGCCGGGGTAGTAGGGCGACGAAGCGTCAAGGCTCAGACCGGTCAGTGGCGCCGGGCCGACGGCGACGGCGTTGTTGTTGCGCGACCAGAAATATTCAAGGTTGGCGTTGTGATCATCGCCGAGCTTGGCAGTGGTCTTGCCGAAGAACGAGGTCTTCTCGGTCTGTGGCACCAGATCGATGTATTCACGGGTGCTGAAGCGGCACAAGCCGTCGCGGGCGATCAGGTTGGGGCCGTTGCAATTGCTGTTGGCCAACGGGTTGGTGGCGTTGCCGTTCTGGCTGTAGTTGCCGGGGAACGCGGTGCCGGAAGTCTGATCGAGACCGCGACCGGGCGCATAGTCGGTGGCGAAGGAGCGGTCGTTGGCGTCGAGGTTCTGCTGCTTGTTGTAGTTGAACACGCCGAGGACGTTGAAGCGGTCTTCTTCGAGATCGCCGTAGCCCCAACTGGCGCTCATGTCTTTGGTCGCGCCGCCACCGCTGTGGGTCGGCGTTTCGCCGCCCAGGGTCAGGGCGCCATCGGTGAGAGATTTTTTGGTGATGAAGTTGATCACACCGCCGATGGCGTCGGTGCCGTACAGGGCCGAGGCGCCGTCGCGCAGCACTTCCACGCGTTCGATGGCGGCAAACGGGATCATGTTCAGATCCACCGCGCCGCCGGCCGAGTTGGTCCCCGACAGGGCGTTATTGGCCAGGCGTCGACCGTTGAGCAGCACCAGCGTTTTGTTCGCGCCGATGCCGCGCATGTCGGCAAACGACGCACCGCCAGTGGCCGCGCCGACGGAGCCGGCGCTGTTGTTGATCGACTGGCTGCCGGTGATGCGCTGCACCAGTTCGGCGGTGGTGGTCACGCCCTGTTTGCGCAGCTCGTCAGCCTTGAGGATGGTGATCGGCACCGCCGTTTCCGCATCGACCCGGCGAATCGCCGAACCGGTCACTTCGACCCGTTGCAGTTGCGTGGTCGGCGCCGCCACGACAGCGGCTGCCGGCGTGGCACTGTTGTCGTCCTCGGCCGCTTGCACGGTCCCGGCGCCCATCCCCATGGCCACCAGATACAGCGGAACAAAACGGTGGCGAGACATCGTTGCCACCAAAGGTTTGAGCGTGAAGCGTGGAGTGTTCATCAGCATGGTTGTTTCCGATTTTCAGACGTTATCGAATTGGCCTTGTGAGCCGCTCATTGCTCCGCTTCCGGTGATACCGCGCGCGGAAAACCACTTTCTTCAAGCAAGCCGATCCCCTCCGAAGACGCGGGGCGTTTTTTCGGTCGGCCGGGTGCGACGGGATTTCTTTTTTCAGCGGCGCCGGGCGGGTGTTTCAACACCCATCCGGCACCGCACTCAGTGGGTGGTCATCACCGAAATCTTGCTGATGCCGGAGCGTTCGATCGATGCCATCGCCTTGGCCACCTGGCCGTAATTGACGGCGGCATCGGCCTGCAATTGCACACGCACTTCGGCGTCTTTGGCCTTGACCTCCTTGAGGCTGGCCTCGAGGGATTCCGGGGCCAGTTCGGTCTTGGCCAGATAGAACTTGCCATCCTGATCGACGCTGACCACCACCGGGTCTTTCTTTTCGGCAGGGGCGACGGCGTCGGTTTTCGGCAGGTTGACCTTGATCGCGTTGGTCATCAGCGGCGCGGTGACAATGAACACCACCAGCAGCACGAGCATGACGTCGACCAGCGGCGTGACGTTCATTTCGCTGAGCACTTCATCGCTGTCTTGAGTGGAGAAGGACATCAGCTGGCCTCCCGCACGGCGGTGGTGCTTTTGCTGGCGATGGCCTGGCGGCTGATGGAAAACGCACTGCGCGAGGCGAGGGCGTCGAAGTCGTGGGCGAAGTCGTCCATGTCCGCTGAGGCCAGTTTCAGCCGACGCAGGAAGAAGTTGTAGATCAGCACCGCCGGCACCGCGACGGCGATGCCCACGCCAGTGGCGATCAGCGCGTGGCCGATAGGCCCGGCGACCGCCTCAAGGCTGGCCGAGCCGGTTTCGCCGATGCTTTGCAGGGCTTCCATGATTCCCCACACGGTGCCGAACAAACCAATGAACGGCGCGGTGCTGCCGATACTGGCGAGGATCGCCTGGCCGTTTTCCAGCGAGCGACGTTCCTTCTGGATCTGCTGGCGCAGGTTGCGTTCCAAGCGATCGGAACGGTTGATGGTGTGCGCCAGTTGCTGCGTGGTACGCGGCGAATCTTCCACCAGCAGGGCTTCAAAACCGCTGCTGGCGATGCGCGCCAGCGAGCCCGGATACTGGCTGGCGTGTTCGGCGGCGGTGAGCAGGTCCGGCGCGCTCCAGAAGGCTTTGGCGAACTGTTTGTTCTGCGCTTTCTGGCGCAGGTACTGGGCCGACTTGACCAGCAGGATCGCCCAACTGACCACGGAAAACAGCACCAGACCCCAGAGCACACCGGGGACAATCATCGAAGACAGTGAATCGTTCATGGCTACACCTCGCTTGCGTTAATCAGTAATGAGTCGGTTGCGCCGTCATTGCGGCAATTTGAAATCGATGGTCTGGGTGGCGAAGCCGTCGATCGGCGTGTCACCGCGCTTGGCCGGAATGAACTTCCAGTTCTTCACCGCCGCGACGGCCGCCTCATCCAGTTGCGCCTTGCCGCTGGACTTGGTCACCGTCACCGCACCGGCACGGCCGTTGGCCAGCACCTGAATGCGCAGCACCACGCTGCCTTCCCAATTGCGGCGCAGCGCCAGCGACGGGTATTCCGGCGGCGGGTTGCCAAGGCTGGCCAGGCCGGAAATCGCCGCCGACTCCTTGACCGGAGCGGGCGCAGCAGGTGGTGCCGGTGGTGCGCTCGGTGTCGTCGGCGCCGCAGGTGCGGCAGGTTGCGCCGGGGCCGGCGGCGCTTTCGGTGGCTCGACTTTCTTCACCGGTTTGGGTTTCTCGACCGGTTTTGGTTTTTCGATTGGCTTGGACTTCTCCACCGGTTTGGGCGGCGGCTTGACCGCGTCCTCGTCTTCCACCGGCTGCTCGGGTTCCGGCGGCGGTGGAGGCGGGGGCGGCGGTGGTGGTTCCGGTGTCGGTGGGGCCGGAGGCGTCGGGCTGGTCAACTCGACGGTCATTTCCGGAATTTCCGGCGGCGTCGGCAGTGGCTCCGGCCGCGCCTGATGGAAGAACCACCACGCGCCGCCGTGTATCAGCGCCGACACGGCGATCAGCAAGAGCAACTGTGGTTTGTTCAACCCGCCGGGTCGTGACGTGTTGGCTGTAAACGCCGGCCTGCCCGGGGGCGGCGGGACCGGCGCTTGCCGCAACGGCCCCGGCAGGGTTTTGTGCTTTACCGCATCGTTCATTAAAGCTCCCTCGGGTCAGATGAAGGGCAATAAGGTGCCGTCCGAACATATGGCTGATGTTCGAGTGAGTGGGTGCAACTTTCTTCAAGGTGTACGCGAGCCGATAGTTGAACTATCTGTTTAAACGGCCTCGAACAAACTTAATGGCTTAGTAGCATCTATATCGATTGTTCATTACCCATTCCGTGGCTTGTTGTTGTGCGGAGACGTGAGCTGTCTCAGGTTTGTTACAGTTTGCAACAGGTGTGCCAGATGTTGCTGAAACCGGTTGAGCGCATATCTTCGGTGTTGCTGATGTCGCATTTATATAAGTTTCAAGTTCGCCCGCTGTTTATTCGGCGCGAAGTGGTCCTCAAGTCCTCGCAGAAGGGCTTTTTCCAGAGCGAGTCAGAGGGAACGCTCTATCACGCCGATCGGCGGGATAGAGCGGCTGCTCGGTGATCAGGCTTAGCACCTATCGGTGCGTGGCGAATCGATTTGGTGCAGGTCAGTCATTCAGCGGTTCACAGGGCATGCTCCTTATTTTGATTCTGGAGTATTGGTTAACTGCATCACATTCGGGCGTGCGGTTTTGGTGCAACTTCAATGACGGAAAGTCATTGTTCGACAATCTTGTTGTTGTGCCTTTTATTAATTGTCGTATTTAAAAAATAAATAACACTCTGCGTCCGGCGATCGCTCGATCGCCAGGCACGCAAAGTGTGCATTGGGTTTCAGGTAATAAAGGAGAAATGCGCCAGGCTGAATAGGCTCGGCTGAACTTGGGGCTGGATTTGCGAGTGAGTGGGGTATGTCGTACGGCGGAGCATTTGAAGATTCACGGAGGAACTCCTTATTGCCAGCTCGGACAGGCGAACTTTTGGTTCGCTGTCGCACCTTACAAGAACGCGGATAGCGTTCGATGAATGCTCTTGGTGCGGGATGGGCACCGCCAGCGCTGATTGGCGAAGGTCGATTTCGCAAGTCGGCAGTGCATGGGAAAAACGTGCCAATCACGACACATTTGCAGAATTTTCTACGTCAGGCCAGCCAGCCATCTACCCTGTGCAAAGGCCTTATCGGGGGAACGGACATGTACCAGCTCTACGGTCACAAGAATTCCGGCGCGGCTGCCATCGAGGCGGCACTGGAGTTGTGCCAGATCGCCTATCGTTTCATTGATACCGAAGCCAGCGCCGAGGCTGACGAGGCGCTGAGCAAACTCAATCCGTTGAAACAGATACCGACCCTGCAACTGCCGGACGGCAGTGCCATGACTGAAAGCGCGGCGATCCTGATTCACCTGGGCCTGACGTTTCCCAAATCCGGCCTGCTGCCGAGCAAGGCTGCCGATCGTGATCAGGCGATTCGCGGTCTCGCCTACATCGTCAGCAATTGCTACGCAGCGGTTGGCATCATCGATTACCCCGAGCGCTGGCTGAGCGCGCCTGACGAGAGCGCACGGCAAAACCTGATCGCCGGCACCCGCCAGCGCCTGCACTTCAGTTGGGAGGTGTTTGCCGATCAGTTTTCCGGGGAGTTGTATCTGGATGATGAAACGCCCGGTGCACTGGATGTGCTGGCGGCCGTGGTGAGCCGCTGGGCCGGCAGCCGCGAACACCTGCGCCAGACCCGCCCGGGCTTTTATGCGTGGCTGCAAAGGATCGACCGGCACCCGGTGCTGGCACCGGTGTTTGAGCGGCACTGGCCGGCCTGACAGGCGTGATCGTTCCCACGCTCTGCGTGGGAATGCCTCAACGGACGCTCCGCGTTCGGCTTTAGAGGGACGCGGAGCGTCCCAGTGCTGCATTCCCACGCAGAGCGTGGGAACGATCATCACTGACCTGGCGCATTCGCGAGCAGGCTCGCTCCCACAAGGGGATCACGGCGGTGGGCTCAGTCGCCGCGAATGTACTGCTCCAGCTGTTTGATCAGCTCGGCCTGTTCGGCAATTGCCTCTTTCACCAGGTCGCCGATCGACAGCAAACCAATCAGTTGCCCGTCCTCGACCACCGGCAGGTGGCGCAGGCGTTTGTCCGACATGATGCCCAGGCAGGTGTCGACGGTTTGTCGGGTATCCACGGTAATCACGTCCTTGACCATGATGTCGCGCACTGGCGTACCGACCGAAGAGCGCCCGTGCAGTACCAGTTTGCGTGCGTAGTCACGCTCGCTGATGATGCCGACCACTTTGTCGTCTTCGACCACCAGCAAGGCGCCGACGTTTTTCTCGGCCATCTTCATCAGCGCTTCGAGCACCATGTGATCGGGTTTGATCTGGTGCACTTCCTGATTTTTCTGATCTTTGAGCTTGAGCAGTTGGGCGACGGTCTTCATGGCGGTTACTCAGGTGTTGTCGTTGTTCATCAAGCATCGTAGACGCAGCTGCGCAGAGCAAGGTGGCAAAGCGGCAGTTAGCGTGCAAAAAACGCCATTTGCCGGAAAAAACTTCTTTGTATCGGTAAATGAAGCGTCTGTGGCTAGGGGATTTATCTGTAACAAGGGGGGATTATCTGTGGCAGAGGAATTATCTGTGGCGATGGGATTTATCTGTGGCGAGGGGATTTATCTGTGGCGAGGGGATTTATCCCCGCTGGCCTGCGCAGCAGGCCCTTTCATTAAAAGCGGGGCCGCTTCGCGGCCAGCGGGGATAAATCCCCTCGCCACAAATGCTGCGTAGAATGGCGTTCTGATTGAAACGTTGAGGTCGCATTGGTGGATTTACAGCAGGGCTTCGTCCTGACCCGGCATTGGCGCGATACGCCGGCCGGCACCGAAGTCGAGTTCTGGCTGGCAACGGACACCGGGCCGCGCCGCGTGCGTCTGGCGCCTCAGCCATCGGTGGCGTTTATTCCCGCCGCCCAGCGGGAAGCGGCCGAGCGTCTGCTGCACGATGAAAAGAATGTAGAGCTGCGACCGTTGGCCTTGCTCGATTTTCAGCATCGTCCGGTGCTCGGTCTGTATTGCCAGCAGCACGGCCAGTTGATGCGCCTCGAAACCGCGCTCAACCGCGCCGGCGTCGACGTCTTTGAAGCCGACGTGCGCCCGCCGGAGCGCTATCTGATGGAGCGCTTCATCACCGCGCCGGTGCTGTTTGGCGGCACGCCTGATGCTGACGGCGTACTGATCAACGCCCAACTGAAACCCGACCCTACTTACCGGCCGAAACTGCGCCTGGTCTCACTCGACATCGAAACCACCGAAAACGGCGAGCTGTATTCCATCGCTCTGGAAGGCTGTGGCGAGCGCCAGGTGTACATGCTCGGCGCGCCGAATGGCGACGCCAGCATTGTCGATTTCGACCTTGAATACTGCGATTCGCGCACGCTCATTCTGAAGAAGCTCAACGACTGGTTCGCCCGCCACGACCCTGACGCGATCATTGGCTGGAACGTCGTGCAGTTCGATTTGCGCATCCTCCATGAACACGCACGGCGTCTTGGCGTGCCGCTGAAGATCGGTCGTGGCGGCGAAGAAATGCAGTGGCGCGAGCACGGCAGCCGCAATCACTACTTCGCCTCGGCAGCGGGGCGGCTGATCATCGATGGCATCGAGTCGTTGCGTTCGGCGACCTGGAGTTTTCCCTCGTTCAGCCTGGAAAACGTCGCGCAGACCCTGCTCGGCGAAGGCAAGGCGATCAACAACCCATACCAGCGCATGGACGAGATCAACCGCATGTTCGCCGAGGACAAACCGGCGCTGGCCAAGTACAACCTCAAGGACTGCGAACTGGTCACGCGGATCTTCGCCAAGACCGAACTGCTGACTTTTTTGCTCGAACGCGCCAGCGTCACCGGTTTGCCGGCCGACCGCAGCGGCGGTTCGGTCGCCGCGTTCACCCATTTGTACATGCCGTTGATGCATCGCCGGGCTTCGTTGCACCCAATCTGGGCACCAATCCACCGCAGGCCAGCCCCGGCGGGTTTGTCATGGATTCACGCCCGGGGCTTTACGAATCGGTGTTGGTCCTCGATTACAAAGCCTTTACCCGTCGATCATCCGCACCTTTCTGATCGACCCGGTGGGCTTGATCGAGGGCCTGCAACACCCGGATGACGCCGACTCGGTGCCGGGTTTTCGTGGCGCACGCTTCTCGCGCACCCGCCATTGTCTGCCGTCCATCGTGGCGCGGGTGGCCGAAGGGCGCGAAACCGCCAAGCGCGAGCACAATGCGCCGCTGTCCCAGGCGTTAAAGATCATCATGAACGCCTTCTACGGCGTGCTCGGCTCCAGTGGTTGCCGTTTTTTCGATACCCGGCTCGCCTCGTCGATCACTTTGCGCGGCCACGAAATCATGCTGCGCACCCGCCAGTTGATCGAAGAACAGGGCCACGCGGTCATTTACGGCGACACCGATTCAACCTTCGTCTGGCTGCGCAGTCTGCACGGCCAGGAAGAAGCAGCGCAGATCGGCCATGCGCTGGTCAAGCACGTCAACGATTGGTGGCGCGCGCATGTGCGCGAGGAATACGGGCTGGAAAGCGCGCTGGAATTGCAGTTCGAGATTCACTACAAGCGCTTCCTGATGCCGACGATTCGCGGCGCCGAGGAGGGCAGCAAGAAGCGCTACGCCGGCCTGGTCACCCGCGCCGATGGCAGCGAGGAAATGGTCTACAAGGGCCTGGAAACCGTGCGCACCGACTGGTCGCTGCTGGCCCGGCAATTTCAGCAAGAGCTGTATGAGCGGATTTTTCAGCGCAAGCCGTATCAGGATTACGTGCGCGACTACGTGCGCAAGACCCTCGCTGGCGAGTTCGACGATCGGCTGATCTACCGCAAACGCCTGCGCCGCACCCTCGACGATTATGAACGCAACGTGCCGCCGCACGTCCGCGCGGCGCGGCTGGCCGACGAATACAACGCCGAGCATGGCCGGCCACGGCAATATCAGAACGGCGGCTGGATCAGCTACGTCATCACCCTGGCCGGCCCGGAGCCGCTGGAGGTGCGCCGCGCCGCCATCGACTACGACCACTACATCACTCGGCAGCTGCAACCAGTGGCGGATGCGATTCTGCCGTTTGTCGACGACGACTTCTCAACCCTGATCGGTGGGCAACTGGGCCTGTTTTGAGTCGAGCAATTGCAGCGTCCATTCATCGAGAATGCCGTGGAAGTAGCGCTCCAGTGCCTGATGGAACAGGCTGTCCTCGGCGCTGAACTGGGCGAACAAAGTCATCGAAGAATGAAATTTCAGGTCATCGGGATGGCCGAAAATGTCTGCAATCGAGCGCTGCGGCACATTCAGCACCAGTTGCGTGCAGGTGCGCAGCCGCGCCCCGAGCAGTTCATGGGCCAGATACGCCTGGGCTTCCTCGGCTGAACCAATGGCAAAGCGCCGGGCCATCTCGCTGCCGCCCAACCCGGCGAACTGCGGGAAGACGAACCACATCCAGTGGCTGCGCTTGCGGCCCGTCTCGAGTTCACGCTGGACCCGTTCGAACACCGGGTCCTGAGCCTGGACAAAACGTTGCAGGTTGTACGGGTCGTGCAGATCTGTGCTTCTCATGGCGAAGCCCTCGCAGTCGGCAGCTCAGACCATGGCCAGTCGCTGCTTGCGTTGTGGCGCCGGAAACACCTTGTCCAGCGCCGCCAGATCCCCGGCGTCCAGTTGCAACTGCGCCGCCTCGGCATTGAGTTGCACATGCTCCGGGCGCACAGCCTTGGGAATCGCAATCACGCCGTCCTGGCGCAGGAGCCACGCCAGCGAAACCTGCGCCGGGGTGGCGTTGTGACGGCTGGCAATGTCTTGCAGGACCAGCTCGGCGAGCATCGCGCCGCCCTGGCCGATCGGGCAGTAAGCCATCAACGGCAGGCGCTGATGCTGGCACCACGGAAGCAGATCGAATTCGATGCCGCGCTCCTCGAGGTTGTACAGCACCTGATTGGTGGCGCAGGCCGAGCTGGACAGTTCTTCGAGGTCGTCGACATCGAAATTCGACACGCCCCAACGGCCGATCTTGCCGTCCTCGCGCAGGCGTTCGAAGGCTTCGACGGTTTCCTCCAGCGGATACTGACCGCGCCAGTGCAGCAGATACAGATCGATGTAGTCGGTACCGAGCCGACGCAAACTGCGCTCGCAGGCTTGCGGGATGCCCTGGCGGCTGGCGTTGTGCGGGTAGACCTTGCTGACCAGAAAGACTTGATCGCGCAGACCGGCGATGGCTTCGCCGACCACCGTTTCGGCACCGCCCTCGGCGTACATCTCGGCGGTGTCGATCAGGGTCATGCCGAGCTCGATGCCCGTGCGCAGCGCCGCCACTTCACGGCTGTGCGCCGAACGATCCTCGCCCATGCGCCAGGTGCCCTGACCAATCACCGGAACCTGTACGCCGGCCAACTCAAGGGTACGCATTCAAACCTCCTGCCTTAAAGAGTCGATATCTTTAGTGGGCAGCAGGATAGAGCAAGGGTTCCCGGAAGGAAGTCAAGGATGAAACCAGATCAATTGTGGCGAGGGGATTTTGTGGCGAGGGGATTTATCCCCGCTGGGCTGCGAAGCAGCCCCAAAAACCTGCAATAGAACGCTGTCTGATACAGCGCGTGTTGCAGGATCAGGGCTGCTTCGCATCCCAACGGGGATGAATCCCCTCGCCACAGGGGGAGCATGGCAGGTTACTTGGCGGAGAACTTGAGGATCACGCTGTGGGCGTAAGTCTGCCCCGGATCAAGCCGCGTGCTCGGGAAGTCCGGCTGGTTCGGCGAATCCGGGTAGTGCTGGGTCTCGAGGGTGAACGCGCCCCAGTGTGGATAGACCTTGCCGCCCTTGCCCTTGACCGTGCCGTCTAGGAAGTTGCTGGTATAGAACTGCACGCCCGGCTCGCTGGTGAACAGTTGCAGGACGCGTCCGGATTGCGGGTCGCTGACTTCGGTGGCGAGCTTGCTGACATCGCCCTTGGTGTCCAGCGCCCAGTTGAAATCGAAGCCGCCCTGTTTCGGCTCGGCGAACTTCAGCTGCGGATGATCAGCCTTGATGTGCGTGCCGATTGCCGTCGGTTTGCTGAAGTCCATCGGCGTACCGGCGACAGGCGCCAGCTCCCCGGTCGGGATCAGTTTGGCGGTGACTGGCGTGTAATGGCTGGAGTTGATCATGGCGACTTGCTTGAGAATATCGCCATTGCCGGCACCGGCCAGGTTGAAGTAGCTATGGTTGGTCAGGTTGAGCACGGTCGGCTTGTCGGTGCTGGCCTTGTAGTCGATGCGCAGCTCGTTGTTGTCGGTCAGGCGATAGGTGACTTCGGCGGTCAGATTGCCCGGGAAGCCCATCTCGCCGTCGGCCGAGAGGTAGGTCAGGGTTACGCCAACCGAATCCTTGTCCTTGGTTTCTTTGGCCTTCCAGACTTTCTTGTCGAAACCTTCGGGGCCGCCGTGCAGGGCGTTGGATTTGTCGTTCTGCGGCACTTGATAACGCTTGCCATCAAGTTCGAAAGCACCTTCGGCCAGGCGGTTGCCGAAACGGCCGATGGTCGCGCCGAAGTACGCGGTGCCTTTCTGATAGCCCTGCACATCGTCAAAACCCAAGACGACGTCGTCGAACTTGCCGTGTTTGTCAGCGACTTTCAGCGCTTGCAGGGTCGCGCCGTAGGTGATCACGGTGGCCTGCATGCCGTGGCTGTTGCGCAGGATGTACTGTTCGACAGGCGTGCCGTCATTGGTTTTGCCGAAGGCTTTGTGTTCGGCGGTCAGGCCCGCCGCGTTGGCGGAAAGGGTAGCGATCATCAGGGACAGTCCGAGGCCGGAGAGCAGGTGACGGGATTGAAGCATGGTTGACCTTCCTTTTTGTTGTTGTTTTCGCATTGACCGTAGGAGCTGCCGAAGGCTGCGATCTTTTGATCTTGATCTTGATTTTTAGAAGCAAGATCAAAAGATCGCAGCCTTCGGCAGCTCCTACATGTCACTAGTCATGCTATTTGAGTCGAGAGAGAAGATTTATAGCGGATTTACCGCTGTTGGCAAATATAAAGTCCGACTAATTGACATGGCGAAAAGCGCCGAAGGTCGGCTTCACCGCCGGAGCACTGCACTTTTTCGCAATCGGCGGCTCTATGCATGGCCAGGATGCGGTGACTCCCGCCGCACAGGAATGTGCCTGTCCGAGACTTCATGCCGAGTGTTTTTGCCCTGATCACCGTCGCTCACCGCCGCCCGTGCCTGCTGCTGGCCTGCCTGTTGTCGCTGTTGCTCAGCGGCTGCAGCCATCAGAACGGCAATGGATTTTTCAATCAGATACGAGAAGGGCAGCCGCAGGAATTTCTGCAGACCAGCGTCGACCGCATGGCCACCCTGGCGATGCGCGACAACCTCGACAGCCTCTATCGATTGATGGGCAAGCTTTACCTGCGCAACCCGGAAGAACTGCGCAAATCCGGTTTCCTCACCGTCAACGCCGCCGTGAAACAGGTGCGTCTCGCTGTCGAGCAACAGCAGCCGTTGCCCGTGCTGGGCGGGCGCAAGGACCTGGCGGCGCTGAGCTATGCGATGAGTCCGGAATTCCTCGGCGACCGCGTCGGCGCCTTCATCTATGCGATCGGCAGCATGCTGGTTACCGCTCACGGCAATCGCACCGAGTTCTACATGACCGACGCGATCAACCCGACGTTCGTGCACAACGCCGCGCGTAACATCGAAAAAGCCATGTGGATTCTGTCGCAACGACAAAACAAGGAAGGCCAGCCGTTGCTGTTCTCCAACGAAATCTCGGAGGAGGGCAGCAACCTCAGCTTCGCCACCGAATTCAGCAAAATCGTCGCGCGCCTGGATCTGCTCACGCAGATGCTCGATGAGCGCTATCGCAGGATCGGCCTGAATTACGCGCAGAGCCTGCTGTTCTTGAATTTCCTGCCGGTGCAGTGAGCCCGGCAGGTTTTCTGTAGCGCCAGGGGCCACTGTGGGAGCGAGCCTGCTCGCGAATGCGTTGCGTCATTCAACTCATCGGTCGGCTGACACCCCCTTCGCGAGCAGGCTCGCTCCCACAGGTAACTGCAGCAAATTCGATATGGCATAACGATAGACCGCATCGATATATGTGGTTATAAGAAAAATCGCTATGCTGCGGGCCAGATTTTCCTGTCGTTTTCTGGACGTTTGAATGGAATTGGCAAATTTCGGCCTGGTGATTGCCGGGCTGGTGGTGGGGTTTATCGTCGGCATGACCGGTGTGGGCGGCGGTTCGTTGATGACGCCGATCCTGCTGTGGTTCGGCATCAACCCGGCGACGGCGGTGGGTACGGACCTGCTGTACGCCGCGATCACCAAATCCAGCGGCGTCCTCGTTCACAAGAAGAACAAGAACATCGACTGGGCGATCACCGGCTGGCTGACCCTCGGCAGTGTGCCAGCCGTGGCCATGACCCTGTGGTTCCTCAGCACCCTGCACACCGCGCCGGACGCGATGAACGCCATTATCAAACAGGCGCTCGGTTTCGTCCTCTTCGCCACGGCGCTGGCGATTTTCTTCAAAAAACGCTTGCTCGAATTCGCCCACAAACGCGCGGGTGGCAACTACAACCCGAGCGGTTCGCACCTGAATATCATGACGGTGATCACCGGTCTGATCCTTGGCACCATGGTCGCCCTGACCTCGATCGGCGCCGGCGCACTCGGCACCGTCGCCTTGTTCATCCTCTACCCGCTACTGCCAACCCGGCGCCTGGTCGGCACCGAAATCGCCCACGCCGTACCCCTGACCCTCGTCGCCGGCCTCGGCCACGCAAGCATGGGCAACATGGATTGGGGCGTGCTGGGCTTCCTGCTGATGGGCTCGCTGCCGGGCATCTGGCTCGGCAGCCACCTGACCGGTCGCATCTCCGACGAAGTCCTGCGCCCGTGCCTGGCGACGATGCTGGTGTTGATTGGTTACAAGTTGGCGTTCTGATTCAGCCTGGAAAAAACACTTCCTGTGCAGCGGCCGTAGGGAGGTGCCGATGATCGCTTACGTCATGTTGCGCAAAGTTCTCCCTGACCTAAGCTTCTGACAGGGCAATGCCTTTTTGCCAGACGCCGCCGGAACAATCGCCACGATGCGCAATCAGTAGTGCGTGGATATCAAAAGGAGATGCGCATGCTCATCAGGTCCCTGACCCTGACCCTCTTGCTGGCAATCGCCGGCCCCCTGTTCGCCGCTGACAGCGATTCACCCCTGGCCGGGGACGTGGGCCGCGCCCGCCCGCTGATCGTGATTGCGCAAAGCACCGTCGACCCGGTCTGGCTGAGCCTGAAAAAGTCACTGGAAGACCCGGCCAACAAAAAGGGCGTCACCGACCGCAACATCAAGGTCTACACCATCCTCAGCATGTCCGGCCAGCTCGACGGCAAGGACATGGGCCAGCAGGACACCATGGCCCTGCTGCGCTCGCTGAAGCTCGGCGCCGGCGCTTATCCAAAAGTGTTCCTGGTGGGCAAGGACGGCGAAACCAAGCTCTCCGCCTCGGGTGACGAAGCCAAGGCATTGAGCCTGGCGAAAATCTTCGAAACCATCGACGCCATGCCCATGGCCGAAAAAGAAGCCGCCGCTGCGGCCGCCGCCGCACAAACGCCTGCCGCCACCGAGCCGGAACCGGCCAAAGGCGCTAAGGGCAGCAAACCGGCGAAACCGAGCAAACCGCCGCAGATGCCGGATGATTGATTGCGCGTTGCGTGAGTGAAGCAAAATCCCTGTGGGAGCTGGCAAACCAGCTCCCACATTTTTTTGTGAAGTGCACAGTTCAAATGTGGCAGCGAGCCTGCTCGCGATAGCGGTTTTTCAGGCGCTGAAAGGTGACTGATCGAGCGCATTCGCGAGCAGGCTCGCTCCCACAAGTCATCTGCTGATCGAAAGTTGTTGCAGCCTGCGACACCTCCAACGTTAACCGAGTGAAAACCCGATCCTGTAGGAGCCGCAGAAGGCTCGGGCTGCGATCTTTTGCTCTTAATCCGCCAACGCCGCGAAAACCGTGTGCGCAATCTTCACCCGTTCGACGTTCGGGTAATTCTTGTTGGCCAGAATCACGATGCCCATGTCCCGCGACGGCACGAACGCTACATACGCACCAAAGCCGCGCGTAGAACCGCTTTTGTTGAACAGCACATTGGCCGGCTCAGCTTGCGGTGGGGTCAGCCACTCGACTTTGTGAGGTTCCATGGCCATGGGGGTCGAGTTGCCGTTTTGCAGTTTTTCCAGGCTGATCGGGTAGGCGTAGCGTTCCCAGCCCAGGCCTTGGGTCATGTCGCCGACGCGGTAATAACCGACGTGGGTGTTGGCGATGGCTTGGTGCAGATCAGGCGCAAGGCTGGCCGGTTTCAGTTGTGCCTGGACGTAACGCAGCAGGTCGGCGGCGCTGGTTTTGATGCCGTAGGCCTCGGCGTCAAGGGCGCCGGGGCTGACGCGCACGGGTTGGTCGGCGCTGTCGTAGCCTTGGGCGTAAAGCTTCGACTGCGCTGGCGGCACGCTGAGGAAGGTGTGCTGCAAACCGAGTTTCGGCAGCAGGGATTGGGTCATTGCCTGCTCGAACGGCTGACCGAGGCTTTTCGCCGTCAGGTAGCCGAACAGGCCCAGGCTCGGGTTGGAATACAGGCGATGGCTGCCGACGGGAAATTGCGGTTTCCACTGCTGGTAATAGCCGAGCATCTTGTCGGAAGAATCCGCCTCGGCAGGAAATTGCAACGGCAGACCGCCAGCACTGTAGGTGCCCAGTTGCAGCACGCTGATGTTGTCGAAGGCGCTGCCCTTGAGCTCCGGCCAGAGCTGGCTGGCCTTGCTCGACAGGTCAAGTTTGCCGGTGGCCTGGGCGTAACCGGCGAGGGTGGCGGTGAAGGTTTTGCTCACCGAGCCGACTTCGAACAGGGTGTTTTCACTGACTTTTTGCCCGGTGTCTTTGGCAGCGACTCCGTAATTAAAGTAATGCGCCTGGCCATTCAGCGTGATCGCTACGGTCAGCCCCGGGATGTTGTTTTGCTGCATCACCGGGGTGACGGCTTAGCTGACCAGTGCCTGCAATTGCGCATCCGTCGGCGTTGCGGCATGACAGGCAACGCTGCCGAAGAACAGTGCGAAAGCGCTGTGGGAAAAGACCTTGCTCGGGTTGAAGGAACACATGAGTGAATCACTCTCCATGAGTGTCGTTTGTTGTATCCCGCTACACTGCGGGTGATTTTTTCATCGGGCGGCTGATCAGCGCGGTTAATTTAGGCACTTTGCCGACCTTCGACAAACGATGAAAACTCGCACGAACCCTTAGAAAAATTTGGGGCAACCCATGATTCGACCGCAACTGCCGCTCAACGCTCTGCGCGCGTTTGAAGCCTCGGCACGTCATCTGAGCTTCACCCGCGCCGCCGTCGAACTGTGCGTAACGCAGGCAGCGGTCAGCCATCAGGTCAAAAGCCTGGAAGCGCAGCTCAACCTGACCCTGTTCAAACGCCTGCCCCGTGGGCTGATGCTGACCAGTGAAGGCGAAACCTTGCTGCCGGTGCTCAGCACCTCATTCGATCACATTGCGCAGATGCTCGAGCGTCTGGCTGGTGGGCAGTATCGCGACATGTTGACGGTCGGCGCGGTGGGCACGTTTGCGGTGGGTTGGCTGTTGCCGAGACTGGCGGATTTTCGCGGGAAATATCCGCTGATCGATTTACGCCTCTCGACGAATAACAACCGGGTCGATGTGGCGGCGGAAGGGCTGGATTACGCGATTCGGTTCGGCGCTGGCGCCTGGCATGGCATTGAGGCGACACGCTTGCTCGATGCGCCGTTGTCGGTGTTATGCGTGCCGGAGATTGCCCGGCAACTGCACGCGCCGGCGGACTTGTTGCAGCAGACCTTGCTGCGTTCCTATCGCACTGATGAATGGCCGCAGTGGTTTCAGGCGGCGGGCCTGGCGACCCAGGCTGCGCCACCGCAAAGCATCGTCTTCGATTCGTCGCTGGCGATGATTGAAACGGCGTTGCAGGGCGGCGGCGTGGCGTTGGCGCCGCCGCTGATGTTCGCCCGGCAACTGGCAGCGGATGCGATCTGCCAGCCGTTCGCGATCGAGATCACCACCGGCAGTTACTGGCTGACGCGGTTGCAGTCGCGAGCGGAAACGGCGGCGATGAACGCGTTCAAGGCGTGGTTACTGCAAGTTTCTGCCTGACACAAACCCCCCTTGTGGGAGCGAGCCTGCTCGCGAAAGCGGTGCATCAGCGACAGCACTATCGACTGACCTGACGCCTTCGCGAGCAGGCTCGCTCCCACAATTGAAATCAGCGGCGCCTGCTGGATCACCGCACCAGACACGGCCGTTTGTTATCGAATTTCCACCCCGGAATCAGGAACTGCATCGCCACGCTGTCGTCCCGCGCGCCGAGGCCCATGCCTTTGTACAGTTCGTGAGCCTTGGTCACTTGATCCATGTCCAGTTCCACGCCCAGTCCCGGTTTCTGCGGCACTTGCACGCAGCCGTCGACAATTTGCAGCGGTGCCTTGGTCAGACGCTGGCCGTCCTGCCAGATCCAATGGGTGTCGATGGCCGTGATCTCGCCCGGTGCCGCAGCGGCGACGTGGGTAAACATCGCCAGAGAGATATCGAAGTGGTTGTTGGAATGCGAACCCCAGGTCAGGCCCCATTCGTGGCACATCTGCGCGACGCGTACCGAACCCTGCATGGTCCAGAAGTGCGGGTCGGCCAGCGGGATGTCCACTGACTGCAACTGAATCGCGTGACCCATTTCGCGCCAGTCGGTGGCGATCATGTTGGTCGCGGTTTTCAGCCCGGTGGCGCGGCGGAATTCAGCCATGACTTCGCGCCCGGAATAACCGTTTTCCGCGCCGCAAGGGTCTTCGGCGTAGGCGAGTACGTGGTGCTGATCGCGGCATAGACGAATCGCCTCTTTCAATGACCATGCACCGTTCGGATCGAGGGTGATCCGCGCGTCGGGGAAGCGCTCGGCCAGTGCCGTGACCGCTTCGATTTCGGCATCGCCACTGAGTACGCCGCCCTTGAGTTTGAAATCCTTGAAGCCGTACTTGGCGTGCGCCGCCTCCGCCAGACGCACGACCGCTTCGGCGGTCATGGCCTTCTCGTGGCGCACACGGAACCAGTCGTTGTCGGCGTCCGGTTCGCTGCGGTAGGCGAGATCGGTTTCGTGTTGATCGCCAACGTAAAACAGATAACCGAGCATTTTCACTTCGTCGCGTTGCTGACCTTCACCGAGCAGCGCCGCCACCGGCACGTCCAGATGCTGGCCGAGCAGGTCGAGGAGGGCGGCTTCCGGTGCCGGTGACCGCGTGAATGGTGATGCGCAGGTCGAACGTCTGCAGGCCACGGCCACCGGCATCGCGGTCGGCGAAGGTCTGGCGCACCTGATTGAGAATTTTCTGGTAGGTGCCGATGGGGCTGCCGACCACCAGATTGCGCGCGTCTTCCAGTGTCTGGCGAATGCGCTCGCCACCGGGCACTTCGCCGACGCCGGTATGGCCGGCGTTGTCCTTGAGGATGACGATGTTGCGGGTGAAAAACGGCCCGTGGGCGCCGCTCAGGTTGAGCAGCATGCCGTCGTGACCGGCCACCGGAATCACTTGCATGTCGGTGATGATCGGAGCTTTGGCGGTGTCGTGAACAGTCATTATTGTTTTCCTTGTCGAGACGAAGTCAGGCGTGTTTCGGCGCGGCGTCGGCCACGGCTTTTTCAGCAGCGGGTTTCGGCGTGGTGCGCGCAGCGAAGACGATGATTGCGGCGATGATCGAGGTCGCGGCCAGACCATAGAGGCCGCCCTGAATCGAGCCGGTGTGTTGCTCCAGCAGGCCAAAAGTGGTCGGTGCGACGAAGCCGCCGAGGTTGCCCACCGAGTTGATCAGCGCGATTACTGCCGCCGCAATGCGTGCATCCAGATAAGCCTGGGGAATCGGCCAGAACAGCGACGAGGCGGATTTGAAACCCAGCGCCGCAAAGCAGATCGCGACGAAGGCAAAGATCGGCCCGCCAGTGGTGGACATGAACATCCCCGCTGCGGCGATCAACAGGGCGGTGGCGACCCAAGCTTGTTGATGTTTCCACTTCGCCGACAGCGAGGCGAAGGCGTACATGCCGACGATCGACAGCAACCATGGAATCGAGTTGAACAGGCCGACCTGCACGTCGCTGAGTTCGCCCATCTTCTTGATGATGCTCGGCAGCCAGAAAGTCGCCGCATAAATGGTCAACTGAATGAAGAAGTAGATTAGGCAGAACAGAATGATCTGCCGGTCCTTGAGCAGTTTGCCCAGCGACGGCCGGATCGGCGTCGCCGCTTCGCGGGCCTTTTGCTCGTCGTCGATGGCGCTGACCAGCGCATCCTGTTCGGCGCGGCTCAGCCATTTCGCGTCGTGGGGTTTGGCGTCCAGCCAGAACCAGACAAACACGCACAGGCACACCGAGAACATCCCCTCGATGAAGTACATCCATTGCCAGCCGTGCATGCCCAGCCCATTGATCTGCAGGAGCAGGCCGGACAGCGGACCGGAGATCAGCGAGGCCACGGCCGAGCCGCTGAGGAAGATCGCGATCGCCTTGCCGCGCTCGACGCCGGGCAGCCAACGGGTGAAGTAATAAATCACCCCGGGAAAAAACCCGGCCTCGGCGACACCGAGCAGGAAACGCAGGATATAGAAGTGGGTTTCATTCTGGATGAACGCCATGCAGGCCGCGACTATGCCCCAGGTGAACATGATGCGGGTCAGCCAGATCCGCGCGCCGACTTTTTGCAGAAGCATGTTGGACGGCACTTCGAACAGCGCGTAGCCGATGAAAAACAGCCCGGCGCCGAAGCCGTAGGCGGCAGCACCAATTCCCAGATCGGTTTCCATGTGGGTGCGGACGAAGCCGATGTTCACCCGGTCAATGTAATTGACGATGAACATGATCACGAAGAGCGGCAGGACGTGGCGTTTGACTTTGGAGATGGCTGAGGCGAGCGTCGGATCGACGCTGTCCTGCATCCCGGAGACGGAGGTTTTCACTGATGTTTCTCCCACTGATTATTTTTATGCGGGTAGGACTGGGTGCTGCGTTGTTGATAGACATCATACAACTGTGTTTTTTTGTCCGACAAGTGGCGAGGGACGATTAAATTCTTCTGATTGTTCGGTTTCTTATGCGAAAACAGGATTTAAGCTCGTATTTATTGATTGTTGCGCCAGTCGAGCGGAGCGCCTTTTTGAGATATGAATGGTGATGCGTGATGGCTGGCTATCGAAAATATTTCGACGTAATTGAGTGTTGTCATACAAGTCAATGGCCTATCGACCGCTAAAATCCATCTCAACCGTCATTCCGCAGTGCTACGATCGGCAAGCCCCGATCACCGGAACCGATCATGCAAGAAGACCTCGACGCGCCCGCGCGCAAACGCACGCACAACCTCGCTCATGACCTGGTGGAAAAGCTCACCCAGAGCATCCTGCTCGGGCAACTGTCACCCGGTGACAAGCTGCCTTCGGAGAACTCCATCGTGCAGGAGCACGGCGTCAGCCGCACGGTGGTACGCGAGGCGATTTCCAAGTTGCAGGCCTCGGGGCTGGTGGAGACGCGCCATGGCATCGGTACTTTCGTCATCGAGCGCGCAGCGGAGCAGGGCCTGCGCCTGAATGTCGACACGGCGCTCGGCGTGCGCAGCATTCTTGAGCTGCGCATGGGCCTGGAAACGCAAGCGGCGGCGCTGGCGGCGCAGCGGCGCAGTGAGCAGCAGGTCCAGCAGATGCGTCAGGCGCTGGATGACTATCAACGGCTGCTGGCGAACAACGACAGCTGCGTGGAGGCCGATCGGCGTTTCCATCTGCTGATCGCCGAGGCCACCGGTAATGCTTGCTTCAGCGAAATCATGCAGCACCTGGGCAGTGCGATGATCCCGCGAAATCGCCTGAATGCTGCCGAGCGTGGCGCGGCGGATCTGAGCAAGCTCGGCCACTTGGCCAATCTGGAACACGAGGCGATTCTGAACGCGATCAAACGTCAGGACGCCGATGCCGCCCGTGCCGCGATGTGGTTGCACCTGACCAACAGTCGCGATCGCTTTACCGCCCAAGGCTGATACCGCTGGTCTGATCTATCGCACGCCCTCAGCACCCGCGCTTCCAAGTAATACGCCCCGGATAATCCGGGCCAGTATTGTGAGGTGCAGCATGGCTGATGACTCGCTTGTTCCCGGTGGCATGGCGCCCACCGAGCAGACCCGCCCCGTATCCGGCACTGACGAGCCGACCCTGAGCGATCACGACGCACCGCCGGGCATGGATCCGGGCCGCGACCCATTGAGCGATGCCGACCGGCCGGATGACTGGAAGGATCCGCCGGATGACGACAATGTACCGCCGGCGGACGAGCCGACGCCGTTGTCGGATGATTTGCGCTGAGGTCTGGATTATTCATTGAGTGGGCCGGCCTCTTCGCGAGCAGGCTCGCTCTCACAGTGGATGACACAAACTCCCTGTGGGAGCGAGCCTGCTCGCGAAGACGGCATCGGCTTCGCAGCAAATTACAGCCATGCTGCGAGTGCCAGACAAGATCGCCAGTCAACCAACACGCAAATCCCGCATCAACAACCCAAAGCGCAAATCCACCGCATCCGGAATCGGCACGTACACCGTATGCCCGTCCCCCGGCGCCACTTCGATCGCTTGCCCGCTGACACTCTGCAACTCATGCAGATCAAAATGGAAATTGCCCTTGGGCGTCATCAGTTCCAGATGATCGCCCACGGCAAAACGATTCTTCACTTTCACTTCGGCCAGGCGATCACGGCGCTCGCCGGTCAGCTCGCCAACGAACTGCTGACGCTCCGACACCGAACTGCCGTGTTGATAATTCTGATATTCGTCGTGCACATGTCGGCGCAGAAAACCTTCGGTGTAGCCGCGCTGGGCCAGCGATTCCAGATCCAGCATCAGGCTGCGATCGAACTCGCGCCCGGCCACGGCATCATCGATCGCCCGGCGATATACCTGGGTGGTGCGTGCGCAGTAGAAATGCGATTTGGTCCGGCCTTCGATTTTCAAGGAGTGCACGCCCATGCGCGTCAGCCGCTCGACATGCTGCACCGCGCGCAGGTCCTTGGCGTTCATGATGTAGGTGCCGTGTTCGTCTTCGAACGCCGGCATCAATTCGTCGGGGCGATTGGCTTCCTGGAGCAGGAAGACTTGATCGGTCGGTGCGCCGAGACCCAGCGTCGGCTCGGGCTGAAAGGTCGGGACGATCTCGCCGAGCTGGTTTTCCGTGGCTTCCTGCGCCGTGTACTTCCAGCGGCAGGCGTTGGTGCAGGTGCCCTGATTGGCATCGCGCTTGTTCATGTAACCGGAAAGCAGGCAGCGCCCGGAATAGGCCATGCACAGCGCGCCGTGCACGAACACCTCCAGCTCCATGCCCGGCACCTGCTCGCGGATTTCACCGATTTCTTCGAGCGAGAGTTCGCGCGACAGGATGATCCGGCTCAGCCCCTGTTGCTGCCAGAACTCGACGCTCGCCCAATTCACCGTGTTGGCCTGCACCGACAGGTGAATCGGCATCTGCGGAAAATGCCGGCGCACCAGCATGATCAGGCCGGGGTCGGACATGATCAGCGCATCCGGGGCCATCTCGATCACCGGCGCCAGATCCTTGAGAAACGTCTTCAGCTTGGCGTTGTGCGGGGCGATGTTGACCACGACGTAGAAACGCTTGCCCTGCGCCTGCGCCTCACGGATGCCCAGCGCCAGGTTGGCATGATCGAACTCGTTGTTGCGCACCCGCAGGCTGTAGCGCGGCTGGCCAGCGTAGACCGCATCGGCGCCGTAGGCGAAGGCGTAGCGCATGTTTTTCAGGGTGCCGGCGGGGGCGAGAAGCTCGGGGGCGATGAGAGTCTGCATTTGGATGTCAGTCGCAAAAGCCGCGCAGGGTAGGGCAGCTGTTGCGAGGGTTCATTGATCTGGATCTATGCTCCATGAATAAACATGGCACTCGCGCGCTCGGCGGCTGACTAAGTGGGGCGGGCGTGCGTGACGCCTGACTGACATGGACCGGATATGAACGAAAAGAGTCTGCAATTCAAATCCCTGACAGTGCTACTGGTGCTGGTCACGGTGGCCTTTATCTGGATTCTGCTGCCGTTCTACGGCGCGGTATTCTGGGCTGTCATCCTCGGCATTCTGTTTGCACCGGTACAGCGCAGGTTGCAGCAGAAGTTCGGCTGGCAACGCAACGTGACGTCGCTGTGCACCTTGAGCCTGTGCCTGGTGGTCGCGATTCTGCCGGTGATCATCGTCAGCATCCTGCTGGTCCAGGAAGGGGCGACGGTCTACAAGAACATTGAAAGCGGCGAGCTGGACATCGCTGCGTATCTGGCGCAGTTCAAGCACAGCCTGCCGCCTTACTTTCAGCACTTGCTCGACCGCTTTGGCATGGGCGAACTCGACAGCTTGCGCGAGAAGATCGTCAAAGCGGCGATGCAGGGCAGCCAGGCGCTGGCGACTCAGGCGTTCAGTTTCGGCCAGGGCACGTTCGAATTCGTGGTGAGCTTTTTCATCATGCTGTATCTGCTGTTTTTCTTTCTGCGTGACGGCCCCGAGCTGGCGCGCAAGATGCGCACTGCCGTGCCGCTGGAAGAAAACCACAAGCGCCGCCTGCAACTGAAGTTCAACCGCGTGGTGCGCGCGACAGTCAAAGGCAACGTGGTGGTGGCCGTGACCCAAGGTGCGCTGGGCGGGCTGATTTTCTGGTTTCTCGACATTCCCAGCGCGTTGCTCTGGGCGGTACTGATGGCGTTTCTGTCGCTGTTGCCAGCGGTGGGCGCGGGGATTGTCTGGGCGCCGGTGGCGGTGTACTTCCTGCTCAGCGGCATGATCTGGCAGGGTGTGGTGCTGGGCTTGTTCGGCGTATTCGTGATCGGCCTGGTCGATAACGTGCTGCGCCCGATCCTGGTCGGCAAAGATACCAAGATGCCCGATTACCTGATTCTGGTCTCGACCCTCGGCGGCCTCGCGGTATTCGGCCTCAACGGCTTTGTGATCGGGCCGCTGATTGCCGCATTGTTCCTGTCGAGCTGGGCGCTGTTCGTCGAGACCAAGCCCAAGGTGCAACTGCCCTAAGCGTGAAATGTGCTGCTGGCGACTTGTTGCGACAAGGCCTGCGCTGCTGGCAACGACGTGAGCGGGCCGCTGATCGGCTCGCCATCGCGCACCAGATACCAGCAAGCGAGCAAACCGGATGCACGCAGCGAAGCGGGAACTGCGCTGCCGATCACCGACATGATTTGAACCTGTGCCATGGGAAAACCTCCATCAAACTGATGGGGCTACCTTAGGGATTTGCCGGCACGACGGACAATCAACGCTTTCGATAGTGGTCATTGATGCCAGTGAGGTCTGGCGTCATTCGACCACTTGATCGAGCATGTGCATGACTTCGCGCTCATTGAGCAGGCCCTTGTGCACGAGGTTTTCGGCGAGCAGGGACAGCAGCTTGGCGCAGCGATGGCCTTCCAGGTGCTTGAGCTCGGTGAGCGCGCTGTACACCTTGTTCGAGGTGCACAGACCGACGATGCGGTGCGGGTTTTGTGTGGGCATACAGTCGTCCTTGTTGTTATCGATCTGTTGTTTACGGACGGATTCAGATTGCGGTTCCGTCATGACAAAGCGGTGACCGTTTGATGAAAAAAATCACTACGGTCGATTCCATCATGCCGACTTTAGCTGCTCAAACTGTTCTCACAGCGACCTTGGCGAGATTTTTCAGACGTTGGCCGACCAGCGGTCATAAAAAGCCCCGCTTGAAAACGGGGCTCTGTGTTGCGCTTACCAGCGTGGACCGCCGTAGTAGCCATGCGGGCCGCCGTAGTAGCCGTGGGGGCGACCGTAATAACCACGAGGCGGGCCGTAATAGACGGGGGCCGGCTGCACGTAGACCGGTTGCTGCACATACACCGGCGCCGGCTGGTAATAGACCGGTGGCGGCGGTTGCTGCACGTAGACCGGTTGCGGCTGAACATAAACCGGCTGCTGCTGCACGTACACCGGCCGATCCTGGTTGATCAGTGCCGAGCCGATGATGGCCGAGCCGACGATCGCGCCAAACACTGCAGGGCCCTGCCAGCCATGGCCACCACCCGCTTCAGCCTGGCCGGTGACGGCAAGTGCGCCAATCAACAAAGCCATGATGGGAAGTTTACGAATCATGATAAGTCCTCGGTTCTTCGACCCGGCGCCGCGGCCTGAGTCAGGCCCACAGTTGTCGCGGGGATACAGCTAAGACAGCAAATTTGCGAAATTCAGCACAGCCGCTGGGTAAATTTTGTGTAAGGTCTGTACCGGCTTCTTTACCCGGCTACGCGGCGCCACAAACAAGCCGCAATGATGATTCAGAACCCGGTGGGCTGGCCAATCCCGTCCATCCGAAAGTGCGTTTGAAGGAGAAGTTTCATGCAGATGAACCCGAACAAAGACACCCAATTGTGCATGTCCCTGTCCGGGCGGCCGGGGAATTTCGGTCTGCGTTTTCACAACCATTTGTATGAACAGCTGGGCCTGAACTTCTACTACAAGGCGTTCAGCAGCCAGGACCTGACCGGCGCGGTCGGTGGCATCCGGGCACTGGGCATTCGTGGCTGCGGCGTGTCGATGCCGTTCAAGGAAGCCTGCATTGCGCTGGTCGATGAGCTGGATGCGTCGGCGGCGGCGATCCAGTCGATCAACACCATCGTCAACACTGGCGGCCACCTCAAGGCCTACAACACCGATTACATCGCCGTCGCGCAATTGCTGGAGAGCCACGCGGTGCCGAAGGATTCCACCTTCGCCCTGCGCGGCAGCGGCGGCATGGCCAAAGCGGTGGCCAGCGCCCTGCGCGATGGTGGCTACAAGAACGGTTTGATTGTCGCCCGTAACGAGCGGGCCGGCCGCGCCCTGGCGGATTCGCTGGGTTATCGCTGGCAGGCCGAGCTGGGTGACGAGCGCCCTCAGATGCTGATCAATGTCACCCCGGTAGGCATGGACGGCGGGCCGGAGGCGGGGCAACTGGCGTTCGATCCTGAAGTGATCAAAGCGGCTGAGACTGTATTCGACGTGGTGGCGATCCCTTCGGAGACGCCGCTGATTGTGCGGGCGCGGGCCGAGGGCAAGCGAGTGATTACCGGGCTTGAGGTGATTGCGATTCAGGCGCTGGAGCAATTTGTCCTGTACACCGGGGTGCGCCCGAATGAGGCGCAGTTTGCGGCGGCGGTGGATTTTGCGCGTAGCTGATTGATCTTTTAGTGGCTGGGCTGGCCTCTTCGCGAGCAGGCTCGCTCCCACAGGTTGAGCTGGAATGCGATTGAATGTGGGAGCGAGCCTGCTCGCGAAGGCCGCGCTGCGGTTCTGGATCACTATCTATAATCCTCGCCAGCACGCACAGATGTGCCCACCACAAAAACCCTAACCGAGGCCGCCCATGCATCCGCCCATCCTCAACCTCAACGAGGTCGAACTCGAAGCCCTTCCCGAAGCCCTGGCCCCTGAAGGCGACACCGCCGGGCGTTATCAGCAGCGTTTCGCGCGCATCGGCCAGCAACTCGGTGCGCAGAAACTCGGTTACCGTCTGTACGCGCTGCCAGCGGGCATGCGCGGCAGTCCATTCCACAGCCATCGGGTCAATGAGGAGATGTTCTACGTGGTGGCCGGGGAGGGCGAGGTGCGCTTGGGAGGCGAGCGTTTTCCGATCCGCGCCGGTGATGTGATCGCCTGCCCACCGGGCGGACCCGAGAAGGCGCATCAGATCATCAATACCAGCGCGGATGAGCTGCGTTATCTGGCGATCAGCACTCAGCAGCAGCCGGAGATCTGCGAGTACCCGGATTCGAACAAGTATGCGGTGATGGATAATTTCGCGGTGGATGCCGAGGGCAAGGCCTCGGGCTTTGTCGCTGTCGCGCGGCAGGTGGATGGGGTGGATTATTGGGATGGGGAGTGACGCGGGCTGCTGAATATCGCGCAGACCCTGTGGGAGCGAGCCTGCTCGCGAAGGCGGCGGGTCATCCAAGATCGTGGTGACTGACACTACGCTTTCGCGAGCAGGCTCGCTCCCACAGAGGTTCTGTTGCGATTATTCGAGGCGGGCCAGGCGTTCTTCCAGTGCGGCGATCCGCGCTTCCAGTTCTTCGATACGCTCCAGGGAAACACCAGCGCTCGAGCGCTCCCCAGGATTTTGCCGCGCCGCCAATATCGCCTCGATATCCGCCGGGTCGCCCAGGGCATGGGTATAACGATCCTCACGCTGCCCGGCCTGACGCGGAATCAATACCGCCAGACCGCGTGCGATCAGCCGTTCAAGCTGATGAACCACCTGCTCGGCGTCCTCGAACTCGTGCATGCGCCCGCTGCGGGTCAGCAGTTCGTTGACGGTCTGCGGTCCGCGCAGAAACATCAAGCCAGTCAGAATCACCTGTGCCGGCACCAGCTCCAGCGCCTTGTCTACCTTGTGCTCCCAGCGGTCGGCACGGCTGCCCATGACCAGCCGGGTGAAACCTCGACCTTCCAGCGCCCGCAGGCTCTGCCCGACCTGACCCTGATTGAGGTTCATCACCGGCTCGCGACTGGTTTTCTGATTGCAGGCCAGCACCAGCGCGTTGAGGGTCAGCGGATAGGTTTCCGGGCTGGTGGCCTGTTTTTCGATCAGCGCACCGAGAATGCGGATTTCCGTGGCATTTAACCGTGGCTGTTCGGAGGTGGATTCTTGTTCGTTGCTCATCGCGCGTTCCCTCTGCAGTCGAAGCCGCCTAGCCTAATCCTTGCCAAACAAAAGGCAAGCCGTGTGCTCATCAAGCATGGCTATAATCGCCACCACGTATTACCCAGCCATCACATGAGACTGCCATGACCATTTCACTGTACGCCGCATCCGTCCCGGTTTTTCAACAAATGCTCAACGCCCTGAGCGATGTGCTGAAAAAGGCCGAAGCCCACGCCAGCGCGAAAAACATCGACCAGAGCGTCTTCCTGCAAGCGCGTCTGTACCCGGACATGTTCCCGCTGGTGCGTCAGGTGCAGATCGCCGTGGATTTCGCCAAAGGCGTGTCGGCGCGTCTGGCCGAAGTCGAACTGCCGAAGTACGACGACACTGAAACTACCTTTGCCGAACTGCAAGCGCTGATCACCAAGGTTCTGGCCTTCATTGGCGAGATCAAGCCAGAGCAGATCGACGGCAAGGAAGGCATCGAAATCGTGACCCGTCCGGGCACGCCGAAAGAGAAGCGCTTCAGTGGTCAGGCGTATCTGCTGACTTACGGCTTGCCGCAGTTCTTCTTCCACGTCACCACCACCTACGCGCTGCTGCGTCATAACGGCGTTGAAGTGGGCAAGCGCGATTACATGGGCGCGTTCTAAACGCCCGGATACGAAAAAAGCCCGCCAAGGTTCGCGCCTTGGCGGGCTTTTGTTTTTCTGTGGGAGCGAGCCTGCTCGCGAATGCGGCGTATCAGGCGATATTAATACTGAATGTCTCGCCCCTTTCGCGAGCAGGCTCGCTCCCACAAGGTAAGGCGGTTACGCCGTACGCTGAGCCTTCTCTTCCTCGCCCAGGCAAGCCGCCGCGGTAAACAGCACGTCAGTCGACGAGTTCAGCGCGGTCTCCGCCGAATCCTGCAGCACGCCAATAATGAAGCCCACCGCCACGACCTGCATGGCGATCTCGCTCGGGATGCCGAACAGGCTGCACGCCAGCGGAATCAGCAGCAGCGAACCACCGGCCACACCGGACGCGCCACAGGCGCAAATGGCTGCGACGACGCTGAGCAGGATTGCGGTCGGAATGTCCACTGCGATGCCCAAAGTGTGCACCGCCGCCAGGGTCAGCACGGTAATGGTGATCGCCGCACCGGCCATGTTGATGGTCGCACCCAGCGGGATCGATACCGAGTAGGTGTCTTCGTGCAGGCCCAGGCGCTTGCTCAATTCCAGGTTGACCGGAATGTTCGCCGCCGAGCTGCGGGTGAAGAACGCGGTAATGCCGCTTTCACGCAGGCACATCAGGGTCAGCGGGTACGGATTGCGGCGCAGCTTCCAGAACACGATCAGCGGGTTCATCACCAGCGCGACGAACAGCATGCAGCCCAGCAGCACCGCCAGCAGGTGCGCGTAGCCCAGCAGCGCGCCGAAACCGGAGGTGGCCAGTGTCGACGCGACCAGGCCGAAGATGCCCAGCGGCGCGAAGCGAATGACCACACGGACGATCACGGTGACGCCGTTGGACAAGTCACCGAGCACTTCGCGAGTGGTGTCGCCGGCATGCCGGATGGCAATGCCCATGCCGATCGCCCAGGCCAGAATGCCGATGAAGTTGGCATTCATCAGCGCGCTGACCGGGTTGTCGACGACGCTCAGCAACAGGCTTTGCAGGACTTCGCCGATGCCGCCGGGCGCAGTCACGGCAACGTTCTCGGTGGACAACACCAGATTTGACGGGAACGCCATGCTGGCGACCACGGCCACCACCGCAGCGCTGAATGTACCCAGCAGGTAGAGGAACAGGATCGGGCGGATGTGGGTTTCCTGACCGTGCTTGTGGTTGGCGATCGAGGCCATCACCAGCACGAACACCAGAATCGGCGCCACGGCTTTCAACGCCGAGACAAACACCTTGCCGATGAACGCGGTGGATTTCGCCAGCTCCGGTGCAATCAGGGCCAGGGCAATACCGGCGATCAGACCAATGACGATCTGGCTGACCAGACTCAGGCGTTTCAGGCGTTGCAGTAACGAAGGGGATGAAGCGGTCATAGCGGCATCTCTGTTTTTTATAGGGTGCGAAGCGTCGTGGGCAGTCACGAAACGCCTGTCGAAGTGACATCAACGCCGCCAAACGGCACGTTGAACAACTGTACGATTTTCAGGGCGCGGACTTTATCACAGCGTAGGCGTGAACCTTCAGGCCTGTGACGATCTGCCACCGGATCGGCCCGGCAGATCGGCAGTTTTGGGCAACTCAGTGCGGACGCAGTCTGTTAAGCTTCGCCATCCTCATTTTCAAGTTCTGCCAGCGGGCCTCCGGGTCATCGCTGGTGTCGTCGTTTTGCTGGAGTTGCGCATGCTGTTGCCTATTCTTCTGTTGTCCGCTGCCGGGTTCACGGTGCTGACCACGGAATTCGTCATTGTCGGCCTGTTGCCGGCGATTGCCCGAGACCTCGAAGTCAGCATCCCGCAAGCCGGGCTGCTGGTGACCTTGTTCGCCTTTACCGTGGCGCTGTTCGGCCCGTTCCTGACCGCGTATTTCGCCCGATTCGAACGGCGCAAACTGTTCATCAGCATCCTGATCATGTTTGGTCTGGCCAATACCGTGGCAGCGTTGGCGCCGAACATCTGGGTGATGGCCATCGCGCGTCTGATTCCGGCGTTGGGTTTGCCGGTGTTCTGGGCCTTGGCCAGCGAGACGGCGGTGGATATCGTCGGCCCGGATTTCGCCGGCCGCGCCATCGCCAAGATCGGCTTCGGTATTGTCTGCGCCACGGTGTTTGGCATTCCGGTCGGCACGCTGATTTCCGATGCGTTCGGCTGGCGCAGCGCATTCGGCATTCTGGCGTTGATCGCGTTTGCCAAAGCCTTGCTGCTGTTTGTCTATCTGCCGAAAACCAGTCTGCACCAACATCAGGTCAGCTTCCGTTCGCAATTCAAGATCCTGCGCAGCCCACTGATGCTCGGCCATATCTTGTTGTCGATTCTGGTGTTCAGCGGCATGTTCACCGCGTACACCTACCTTGCCGACATCCTCGAACGTCTGGCCGGTTTCAACGGCACCGTAGTCGGTTGGTGCCTGATGGCGTTTGGCGCCGTCGGGCTGATCGGCAACTCGCTTGGCGGGCGCGCGGTGGATCGGCATCCGCTGGGGGCGTCGGTGTTGTTCTGCGCGTTCATGATCGCCGGTATGGTTTCGCTGGTGCCGAACATTCATTCGCCAGTCGGCCTGGCGGTGGCGATGGGCATTTGGGGCGTGACCCAGGCGGCGTTGTTCCTGGTTAGCCATGTGCGCTTGATGAAAGCCGCGCCGGAAGCGCCGGCCTTCGCCGCGTCGCTGAACATCGCCGGAGCCAATCTCGGTATCGGCTTGGGGGCGATGGTCGGCGGCCGGGTGATCGACAGCGCCGGTCTTGGCTTTCTCGGCTTTGCCGCTGCCGGCTTCATTTTGCTTTCGGTGTTCCTCGCCATGGTGCTGATGACGCTGAAGCCGCGCGAAGTCTGCGCTTCATAATCCGGTAAACAGCTCGCGTCGGGCACCCTCGGTAATCGCTACGATGCCCGGGTGCTTGACCTTGCGCTCCACCGAGATGGCATAGAACGACTCGCTCACCGCGTCGGTCTGGCCGATCAACTCGACGCCGTACTGACGCTTCACTTCCTCGGCAATCACGCTCGGGCCAATAAAGATCCCGCTGCCGGATTGGCCGAAGGCCTGCATCAAAGCACTGTCATCGAACTCGCCGACAATCTGCGGCTGGATCTGCTGTTCGGCGAACCAGCGCTGCAAACGGCTGCGCACTACGGTTTCCGCGCCGGGAATCAGCAACGGTGCGCCGTGCAGGCTGCGCGGGAAATCCTGGCCATACTGCGCGGCAAGTTCGGCGGTGGCGAAGAAGCTGATCCCGCACTCACCGAGCTTCTGGCTGTAGCCTTTGATGTCCAGATGCGAAGGCATCGGACTGTCGGAAATCACCAGATCCAGACGCTGGATGGCCAGATCAGCGAGCAGGCGTTCGAGTTTGTCTTCGCGACAGGTGATGCGCAGCGGCTCGCTCAATTCCATGGTCGGCGCGATCAGGCGATAAACAATGGATTTGGGCACCACGTCGGCCACGCCGACGCGAAAGAGGATCTGCTGCTCGTTGGGCTGCGCACGCAGCATCAGCTCCAGCTCGCCGCCCAGTTGAAACATTTGCTCGGCGTAGGGCAGGGCCTGGCGCCCGGCTTCGGTGAGCTCCAACTGGCGGCCAACCCGGCGAAATAATTCCACGCCATAGGTTTGTTCGAGCAGTGAAATCTGTCCGCTGATCGTCTGTGGCGTCAGGTTCAGCTGCTCGCACGCCCGGACGATGCTGCCGGTTTTGGCTACAACCCAGAAGTAATGCAGTTGTCGGTAATTGAGCATAGTGATGGCCACTTCGTGAAAACCGAAGTATAGCCGCTAAAAATACGAATTTTCCTGAAGTGTTCGTCTCCCTAGAATGCCCAGCCATCGACGGCCGGTGTGTGCGCCTGTCTGTTCATTCGAAGGAAACCTTATGAAATACACATTTCCCGCAGTGATGTTTGCGTCTTTACTGGTTCTGGCCGGTTGTGATCAGGCGGAAAAAAGCGCCCAACAACTGATGGGCGCGGCGGCTGAAACCGCCAAACAAGCAATCGACGACACCCATAAAGCCGCTGAGCAAGCGCTCAGCGATGCCACTGGTGGTTTGATCGAGAAAAAAGAAACACCGGAAAAACAAGCGGAAGAATCCGAATCTTCCTCCAAGACCATCTAAACCGTCTTACACAGAGTCAGGACTGACCCATGGAATATCTGTTAGAACTCGCCGCCAGCCCCACCGCTTGGGTTGCTTTGGCCACACTGGTGGTAATGGAAATCGTGCTTGGCATCGATAACCTGATCTTTATTTCGATCCTGACCAACAAACTGCCCGAACAGCATCGGCAGAAGGCGCGTCGTATCGGTATCGGCATGGCCCTGATTCTGCGTCTGGCCCTGTTGAGCACCATCGCGTTCATCGTGCAGTTGACCGAGCCTGTGATCGAAATCCTTGGCCAGGCGTTCTCCTGGAAGGACATGATCCTGATCGCCGGTGGCCTGTTCCTGGTGTGGAAGGCCACGACCGAGATCCATCACAGCATGGACCCGTCGCCGGAAGACCCGAAGACCGCGACTTCGACCGTAACCCTGGGTTTTGCCGCGGCCATCGGTCAGATCCTGATGCTCGACATGGTGTTCTCGATCGACAGCATCATTACCGCTGTCGGCATGACCGAACACTTGCCGATCATGATCATCGCGGTGGTGGTGTCGGTGCTGGTGATGCTGCTGGCGGCTGATCCGCTGGCCAAGTTCATCAACGACAACCCGACCGTGGTCATGCTGGCGCTGGGCTTCCTGATCATGATCGGCATGACGCTGATCGCCGAAGGCTTCGGCGCCCATGTTCCGAAAGGTTATGTGTACGCGGCCATGGCGTTCTCGGCCGGTATCGAAGTGTTGAACATGCTGTCGCGCCGGGCGAAGCAGAAGAAGGTTGTTCAGCAGGCGTAATCGCTGAGAACACAAAAAACCGCCTGGGCTGTTGAGCTCAGGCGGTTTTTTTTCGCTTTGATGTTGGGGGGTGGTTTAGAGCTTGCCCCTCATCGGAACGCCGCCCGCCCAGCCCTCTCCCGAGGGAGAGGGGGCCGGTCAGTTCCCTCTCCCTCCGGGAGAGGGCTAGGGTGAGGGGCTCTTGATCTTCAATGCGCAGCAGCGTGCCGCACTGGATGCTTCTCTGTCTTCTCAACCGGCATCGTCTGCACCGGATGATGATGCCGCCGCGAAATCCGCAGCACGCCCCACAACATGGCAGTCGCCACGGCCAGCCAGCCGGCTATCAACATCACGATGGTCATGGTCAGGCTCATTGGTGCCTCCTCTTCGCCCTGCGTCGGGCGCTCGCTTTTCGCAATTCGCTCTATTTCAGTGACAGTCTAGTCAATGGGGTGTTTCAAGCTATTGACCAAAGGTCGTTAGTGACCAATCAGTTTGCTCTATGCAATCGCCCGCTCTGCCGTTTAAGGCTATACCTCTGGCGGGTGCGGCTCTATGATCGCTGGCGTTGCCGGAACACGATGACCGGCGTCTGGAAGAGAGTGATTGATGGTGCAGGTATTTTCTCGAGTGCGCGGAGCGTTGCTTGCCGGCGCTTGCGCGGTGGTGCTGAGCGGATGTGCGGGCAACGTAGCGCCAGAAGTCAAACGCTTGCCAGAGCGAGTTGAACTCAGCGGCACCTTCTATCGTGGCGAAGCCAACCAGAGTGGGCCACAGGTGCTGGCCAGTCTGCTGTCGCAACAAGGCATCGTCATCACCCCGGGCCTTCTGGAAAAACCGCTGCACTTGCCGGGGGCTGAGGACAAGCTGCAGCAGAACATGCAGAACCTCGCCCGCGAATATGGCCTGGTGGTTTATCCGCTCGACAGCCAGCTGCCAGCCTTGCTGACCCAGGTCGCGGCGGGCTACCCGGTCATGGTGCGTTTCAGTGAAGGTTCGGCATTCTGGGCCGAGCCGCGTTACGCGATCCTGTCCGGCTACGACCGCAACAAACAGAAGGTCCTGCTGCGCGCCGGCATGAATCGTCGGCAGTTGATGGATTTCGGCAGCTTTCAAGCAGCGCTCGAAAAGGCCGGTGGCTGGGCGATCCTGATTCAGAAACCGTCGCAGATCCCGGCTGCCGTCGACCGCTCCCTTTGGCTGAAAGCCGCCGATGAACTGGCCCAGGCCGGTGAAGAAAACGCTGCGGCGCAGGCGCGAAAGGCTCTGGCGGCGCAATAAACCTCCGTTCGTCATCTGCCGGGCACGACTGCGCCGGGCCGGCCTCTGAAGATTAATGCCCGTGCTTCGCGGGTGAATCAAGGAGGCAACATGGCAGATTCCCAAACCCCGAAAGGCCCACACTCGTCCGAACATTCCTCGGGCGATGATCTGGGCTTCGATCCGGATTCGCCGGACCTCGAGGATCCGCAAGTTGATCCGGTCGGTCCGGCTAAGGCCCCGCAGGATGTCGAGCCCGGTGAAGATCCGAAGAAACCGGCCAAGCCCTATGATCCGTTAGCCGATCTGAAACCTTGATGTGAGGTGCGTATGAGTACCGATTCAAGCTTCGATGACCACAAACCTGACAGCGTACCGACCACGCCGGAGCCGGAGGTTGATCCGGTGCTGGACCCGGACAGCCCGATGCGCGACCCGATGGCGCGGCCAAATGTGCTGACGCCGGACGTTTCGCCAGAGCCGAGCTCGGGCGATGGCATTCCTGATGACGACAAGATGCCACTGCCCAACGACTGACGCGCAGACGAAAAAAAGCCCCGAACATTCGGGGCTTCTTCATGATTGCCGGATCTACTTTGCCGCTTCGACCACGCCGCTCTGACGGCTCTTGAGGTTCTTGTCGGCTTTGTACTGCTGTGCCACCGCTGGAACACTGGCGCTGCGCCCGGTTTCCACCCAGCTGCGGATACGGCTGGCGTCGGCAAAATGCGTGTATTTGCCAAACGCATCGAGAATCACCAAAGCGACCGGACGGTTGCCCATCTTCGTCACCAGCACCAGGCAATGGCCGGCCGGGTTGGTAAAACCGGTCTTGGTAATCTTGATGTCCCAATCGGCCTTATTGACCAAGTGGTCGGTATTGCGGAAGCCCAAGGTGTAGTTGGGCTTGCGGAACGCCACGGTCTTTTCCTTGGTGGTGGTCAGTTGCACCAGAAGCGGTTGCTTGTGCGCGGCCACCAGCAATTTGCTCAGGTCGCGCGCGGTGGAAACGTTGCGCTCTGACAGCCCGGTCGGCTCGACAAAGTGCGTGCTGGTCATGCCCAGCGCCTTGGCCTTGGCGTTCATTGCCGCAATAAAAGCAGCGTAGCCACCCGGATAGTGGTGCGCGAGGCTGGCGGCGGCGCGGTTTTCCGAAGACATCAAGGCGATCAGCAGCATCTCGCGGCGCGGCAGCTCACTCTTGAGTTTGACGCGGGAGAACACACCCTTCATTTCCGGAGTGTTCCTGATGTCGACATCGATCCATTCGTCCATGTTCTGTCGAGCTTCCACCACGACCAGGCCAGTCATCAGCTTGCTGACGGAAGCGATCGGCACGATCACGTCAGGGTTGCTGGAATAGATGACTTTATTGGTCTGCATATCCATGAGCAGGGCGCTGCCGGACGCGATCTTCAATGTCGAAGCGTCACGTGGAGCAGCGGTGGTTTCCGCAGCGTTGATCGTTGGCGTGATGAATGTGCCTGTAACAGCAAACAACAGGCTCAGAATCGAGAGACGAATTTTCACGCGGGCGAACTCTAAAAGGTTGGATATACCGTTAGTTTGTAACGGGTTATTTCTCAAAACCGGCGCATTTTAGGAGTATGGCTGAAGAACTGTCGATGGTTGTTTGTAAGACCTGAAAATCTCGTGAAAAGGCCTGTAAAAAGAGCGGTTTCCGGCGAACGGTTGAAGTTTTTTCTCAGGCAAGAAAAACCCCGCACGAGGCAGGGTTCTGATGCGGCGTAAAAACCCGGTCAGACGTGCAGGGTTTCTGCGGCGTAGAGCGTGTTTTCCAGCAGGCAGGCGCGGGTCATCGGGCCAACGCCGCCCGGTACCGGGGTGATCCAGCCGGCGCGGGGCAGGGCGGTTTCGTAAACGACATCACCGACCAGTTTGCCGTCGTCCTGACGGTTGATGCCGACGTCGATCACGATCGCGCCTTCCTTGATCCACTCGCCCTTGACCAGGCCCGGCTTGCCGGCGGCAACGACCACCAGATCAGCGCGGCCGACGTGGCCCGCCAGATCCTTGGTGAAGCGGTGAGTCACAGTGACGGTGCAGCCGGCCAGCAGCAATTCCATGGCCATCGGGCGACCGACGATATTGGAGGCGCCCACGACTACCGCGTCCATCCCGTAAAGATCAGCGCCAGTGCTTTCCAGCAAGGTCATGATGCCTTTCGGGGTGCATGGGCGCAGCAGCGGAATACGCTGGGCCAGGCGGCCGACGTTGTACGGATGGAAACCGTCGACGTCTTTGTCCGGGCGGATGCGTTCCAGCAGCTTGGACGCGTCGAGGTGTTCGGGCAGAGGCAACTGCAGGAGAACGCCGTCGATAGCCGGATCGTCGTTGAGGCGATCGATCAGATCGGTCAGGGCGTCCTGAGTGGTGTCGGAGGGCAGGTCGTAGGCTTGAGAGAGGAAGCCAACCTCTTCACAGTCTTTACGCTTGTGCGAGACATAAACCTGAGAGGCAGGATCGCTGCCGACCAGGATCACCGCGAGGCCGGGCGTGCGCAGGCCTTGCTGGCGACGCTCGGCAACTCGTTGGGCGATCTGCTGGCGCAGGCTGGCGGCGATCGATTTGCCGTCGATTAGTTGTGCAGTCATTGCGCGTGATTAACCATCGAGAGGGGAAAAATGAGAACGCATTCTCGCATGTCGAGCGGTGAGGGCAAAGGCGCTTGGTCAGCAAATTCCTCTAACTCCTTTAATTAAATGAATTTTTTTCAAAAAGGATTTGACGACCTTTGGAGCCCTCTATACTATTCGTCGCACTTGTCGGGCACAGCCTAGCACTGGTTAAGAAGGTGAAGCGGAATCAAGGTTCTGCGACACTGGAAAGCACTTAGTTTGTAGTCCTTTAAGAGTACAGATTAACAAGGCGCCCGTAGCTCAGCTGGATAGAGCATCCGCCTTCTAAGCGGATGGTCGCAGGTTCGAGTCCTGCCGGGTGCGCCATTAGGCAGCTTTGGCACAAGTAACGCGATATGGTGGGCGTAGCTCAGTTGGTAGAGCACGGGATTGTGACTCCCGTTGTCGTGGGTTCGATCCCCATCGTCCACCCCATATTTCGAAAGGCGCCAGATTTAACGGTCTGGCGCCTTTGCTTTAAAAGCTTCATCCGCGGATGTGGTGGAATTGGTAGACACACTGGATTTAGGTTCCAGCGCCGCGAGGCGTAAGAGTTCGAGTCTCTTCATCCGCACCAAATAAAGCTTCACCTGTGCCTAGGGCCTGATGAAGTTTCGACAAAGAAGTTGTTTGGCTTTTTTGTTACGCAATATGGTGGGCGTAGCTCAGTTGGTAGAGCACGGGATTGTGACTCCCGTTGTCGTGGGTTCGATCCCCATCGTCCACCCCATATTTCGAAAGGCGCCAGATTTAACAGTCTGGCGCCTTTTTTGTTTTAGCGGTTTCGAAATCCGGCCACGGCCGATTTCGCAGCGCAGGGCAGGGCACTTCATCGCTTTTAAAGGATCGGATGACGCTGAACTGCTCGTCGTTCCGGTTTGGCCGGAACGCCTGTCGGGGCGTATCTGATAGTTGCTTCTATATATAGAAGCGTTGCTGCAGAGCCCTGACGTGATCGCTTGTATTCGCCAGTGGAGTGCACGGCATTCGTGCGGCGCTCCCTATAAATTGCCTGCTGTTTTTTTACCCGTTTCCAGTAGGGTGACTTCTTGAGTTTGACCCACTAGAATGCATGCCCTTGATTCTGGGGTCGGAAACGGCCGGCTAACGTCTGTGCAACGAGGAATATCCATGCAAGTTTCTGTTGAAAATACTACTGCTCTCGAGCGCCGCATGAGCGTCACCGTGCCGGCAGAGCGCATCGAGACTCAGGTCAACAAGCGTCTGCAGCAGACTGCCCAAAAGGCCAAAATTGCTGGCTTCCGTCCAGGCAAAGTGCCAATGAGCGAAATCAAGCGCCGTTTCGGTGCTGATGCGCGTCAGGAAGCGGTAGGCGACGTCATCCAGTCTTCCTTCTACGAAGCTGTGGTCGAGCAGAAGCTCAACCCTGCCGGTTCGCCTTCGATCGAGCCAAAGTCGCTCGAAGCGGGCAAGGATCTGGAATACGTTGCTGTATTCGAAGTCTTTCCTGAGTTCACCGTTGCTGGCTTCGAAGGCATCACCGTTGAGCGTCTGAGCGCTGAAGTGGCTGACGCTGATCTGGACAAGATGCTCGACATCCTGCGCAAGCAGAACACCCGTTTCGAAGTGGCCGACCGCGCTGCGCAGAACGAAGATCAGCTGAACATCGATTTCGTTGGCAAGGTTGACGGCGAAGTGTTCGCTGGCGGCTCCGCCAAGGGTACTCAGCTGGTGCTGGGTTCCGGCCGCATGATCCCGGGCTTCGAAGAAGGCCTGGTTGGCGCTAAAGCCGGCGAAGAACGCGTTCTGAACCTGACCTTCCCTGAGGACTATCAGAACCTGGACCTGGCTGGCAAAACCGCCGAGTTCACCGTGACCGTCAACACTGTGTCCGAGCCTAAGCTGCCTGAGCTGAACGAAGAGTTCTTCGCTCAATTCGGCATCAAGGAAAGCGGCATCGACGGTTTCCGCACCGAAGTTCGCAAGAACATGGAGCGTGAACTGCGTCAGGCGATCAAATCGAAGGTCAAGAATCAGGTAATGGACGGTCTGCTGGCCACCAACCCGATCGAAGTGCCAAAGGCTCTGCTGTCCAACGAAGTTGACCGTCTGCGCGTGCAGGCTGTTCAGCAGTTCGGCGGCAACATCAAGCCAGACCAACTGCCGGCCGAGCTGTTCGAAGAGCAAGCCAAGCGCCGCGTCGTGCTGGGCCTGATCGTTGCTGAAGTAGTCAAGCAGTTCGATCTGAAGCCTGATGAAGCTCGCGTTCGCGAAATGATTCAGGAAATGGCTTCCGCTTACCAGGAGCCAGAGCAGGTCGTGTCGTGGTACTACAAAAACGAGCAGCAACTGAACGAAGTGCGTTCGGTTGTGCTGGAAGAACAAGTTGTGGATACTGTTCTGCAGAAAGCTAGTGTGACCGACAAATCGGTCTCCTACGAAGAAGCAGTCAAGCCGGTAGAAGCTCCAGCAGCCGACTGATTGATTTTGCGTTAGAAGTGCACACCATAAGCCAGCTCTCGAGCTGGCTTATGCGTATTCAAGACATAACTATTTGGGAGCGACTGCAGAGCATGTTCCGTAATTCTTATATTCAGCAGAACTCTGATATCCAGGCCGCCGGCGGCCTGGTCCCGATGGTTGTCGAGCAGTCCGCTCGTGGCGAACGCGCCTACGACATCTACTCGCGCCTGCTCAAGGAGCGAGTGATCTTTCTGGTGGGCCCGGTAGAGGACTACATGGCCAACCTGATCTGTGCGCAACTGCTGTTCCTTGAAGCGGAAAACCCGGACAAGGACATCCATCTGTACATCAACTCGCCGGGCGGTTCGGTGACTGCCGGCATGTCGATCTACGACACCATGCAGTTCATCAAGCCGAACGTGTCGACCACCTGCATCGGTCAGGCGTGCAGCATGGGCGCATTCCTGCTTACCGCAGGTGCACCGGGCAAGCGTTTCTGCCTGCCGAACTCGCGCGTGATGATTCACCAGCCACTGGGCGGTTTCCAGGGCCAGGCGTCGGACATCGAAATCCACGCCAAGGAAATCCTCTTCATCCGCGAGCGTCTGAACATGCTGATGGCCAAGCACAGCGGCCGTACTCTGGAAGAAATCGAGCGCGATACCAATCGCGACAACTTCATGAGTGCCGAAGCTGCGAAGGAATACGGCCTGATCGACGAAGTGATCAACCAGCGTCCAGCTTAATATAAGCAGCGCAAAACAGGCCTGATCGGCATGTCCGATCAGCGGCGGGCTTGAAAAAGCCCGCAATAGCCTTCATCTTGTGTTGCAAGCCTATCGGATTTGGATCGAACGAATGACTGACACCCGCAACGGCGAGGACAACGGCAAGCTGCTCTATTGCTCCTTCTGTGGCAAAAGCCAGCATGAAGTGCGCAAATTGATTGCCGGCCCCTCGGTCTTTATCTGCGACGAGTGCGTCGACCTGTGCAATGACATCATCCGCGAGGAGGTGCAGGAAGCACAGGCCGAAAGCAGCGCGCATAAATTGCCTTCGCCTAAAGAAATCAGCGGCATCCTTGACCAGTACGTCATTGGTCAGGAGCGTGCGAAAAAGGTTTTGGCCGTAGCGGTGTACAACCACTACAAGCGCCTGAACCAGCGTGACAAAAAGGCTGACGACGTCGAACTCGGCAAGAGCAACATTCTGCTGATCGGCCCGACAGGCTCCGGTAAAACCCTGCTGGCCGAAACACTGGCCCGCTTGCTGAACGTTCCGTTCACCATTGCCGACGCAACCACCCTCACTGAGGCCGGTTACGTGGGTGAAGATGTCGAGAACATCATTCAGAAGCTGCTGCAGAAGTGCGATTACGACGTAGAGAAAGCCCAGATGGGCATTGTCTACATCGATGAAATCGACAAGATTTCCCGCAAGTCCGACAACCCGTCGATCACCCGCGATGTTTCCGGTGAAGGCGTGCAGCAGGCCTTGCTCAAGTTGATCGAAGGCACGGTCGCTTCGGTACCGCCGCAAGGTGGCCGCAAGCATCCGCAGCAGGAATTCCTGCAGGTCGACACCCGTAACATCCTGTTCATCTGCGGTGGTGCGTTCTCCGGCCTGGAAAAGGTCATTCAGAACCGTTCCACCAAAGGCGGCATCGGCTTCAACGCCGAAGTGCGCAGCAAGGAAGAAGGCAAGAAGGTCGGTGAATCCCTGCGTGAAGTCGAGCCTGACGATCTGGTCAAGTTCGGTCTGATCCCGGAATTCGTCGGTCGTCTGCCGGTCCTGGCGACACTGGACGAGCTCGACGAGGCTGCGCTGATGCAAATCCTCACCGAGCCGAAAAATGCTCTGACCAAACAGTATGCCAAGCTGTTCGAGATGGAAGGCGTGGATCTGGAATTTCGTTCCGACGCGCTGAAATCGGTCGCCAAGCGTGCCCTGGAACGTAAAACCGGTGCCCGTGGCCTGCGTTCGATTCTCGAAGGTGTGCTGCTCGACACGATGTATGAGATCCCCTCGCAGTCCGAGGTGAGCAAAGTCGTGATCGATGAAAGCGTGATCGAAGGCAAGTCCAAGCCACTGTATATCTACGAAAACAGTGAGCCGACGGCCAAGGCAGCGCCGGACGCGTAAGCGTTCACAGCGCCGCAACAAAGAAGGGGCCTTCGGGCCTCTTTTTTTTTAAGTCGTTTTTTACCTCCGCTTTGCGCTTGTTTTTTTTCGAGGCAGCCCCCATCTTGGTTTCAAGCTTAATTCCATCTGATTACGGCCATACGGCCGCCGTAGAGGCGAAATCATGAAGACAACCATCGAATTGCCTCTCCTGCCATTGCGTGATGTCGTGGTTTATCCGCACATGGTTATCCCGCTGTTCGTGGGGCGCGAGAAATCCATCGAAGCCCTCGAGGCAGCGATGACGGGTGACAAGCAGATTCTGCTGCTGGCCCAGCGAAACCCGGCTGACGATGATCCCGGTGAAGACGCTCTCTATCGCGTAGGTACAATTGCCACGGTTCTGCAACTGCTGAAGCTGCCTGACGGCACCGTCAAGGTTCTGGTCGAAGGCGAGCAGCGTGGTACTGTCGAGCGCTTCAGCGAAGTCGATGGCCACTGCCGCGCCGAAGTTTCTCTGATCGAAGAAGTCGACGCCGCCGAGCGCGAGTCGGAAGTCTTCGTGCGCACGCTGCTGTCGCAGTTCGAACAATACGTCCAGCTGGGCAAGAAGGTTCCGGCTGAAGTCCTGTCGTCGCTCAACAGCATCGATGAGCCCGGTCGTCTGGTCGACACCATGGCCGCGCACATGGCGCTGAAAATCGAGCAGAAGCAGGAAATCCTCGAGATCATCGATCTGTCGGCCCGTGTCGAGCACGTGCTGGCACTGCTGGATGCCGAAATCGACCTGCTCCAGGTTGAAAAACGCATTCGCGGTCGCGTCAAAAAGCAGATGGAGCGCAGCCAGCGCGAGTACTACCTGAATGAGCAGATGAAGGCCATTCAGAAAGAACTCGGTGACGGCGACGAAGGCCACAACGAAATCGAAGAGCTGAAAAAGCGCATCGATGCTGCCGGCTTGCCGAAAGACGCGCTGGCCAAGGCCACCGCTGAGCTGAACAAGCTCAAGCAGATGTCGCCGATGTCGGCTGAAGCCACCGTGGTGCGCTCCTACATCGACTGGCTGGTGCAGGTGCCGTGGAAGGCGCAGAGCAAAGTACGCCTCGACCTGGCCCGTGCAGAAGACATTCTCGACGCCGATCACTACGGCCTCGAAGAGGTCAAGGAGCGCATCCTTGAATACCTCGCCGTGCAGAAGCGCGTGAAGAAAATCCGTGGCCCGGTGTTGTGCCTGGTTGGTCCTCCAGGTGTGGGTAAAACCTCGCTGGCGGAATCGATTGCCCACGCCACCAATCGCAAATTCGTACGTATGGCCTTGGGCGGCGTGCGTGACGAAGCGGAAATTCGTGGTCACCGCCGGACTTACATCGGTTCGATGCCGGGTAGATTGATTCAAAAGATGACAAAAGTGGGCGTACGCAACCCGCTGTTCCTGCTCGATGAAATCGACAAAATGGGCAGCGACATGCGTGGCGATCCGGCTTCGGCGTTGCTGGAAGTGCTTGATCCCGAGCAAAATCACAACTTCAACGATCACTATCTGGAAGTCGATTACGACCTCTCTGATGTGATGTTCCTGTGCACCTCGAACTCGATGAATATCCCGCCAGCGCTGCTGGACCGGATGGAAGTCATCCGTCTGCCGGGTTACACCGAAGACGAGAAGATCAATATCGCTGTGAAATACCTCTCGCCGAAACAGATCGCCGCCAATGGTCTGAAGAAGGGCGAGCTGGAGTTCGATGAGGAAGCGATTCGCGACATCATCCGTTATTACACCCGTGAAGCGGGCGTGCGGGGGCTCGAGCGACAGATCGCCAAGGTCTGCCGCAAGGCAGTCAAAGAGCATGCGCTGGAAAAACGCTTCTCGGTAAAAGTGACAGCTGACCTGCTCGAGCATTTCCTCGGCGTGCGCAAGTTCCGCTACGGCCTGGCCGAGCAGCAGGATCAGGTGGGGCAGGTGACTGGCCTGGCGTGGACTCAGGTTGGCGGTGAATTGCTGACTATCGAAGCCGCAGTGATTCCGGGTAAAGGTCAACTGATCAAGACCGGTTCGCTGGGTGATGTGATGGTCGAATCGATCACTGCCGCACAGACCGTTGTGCGCAGCCGCGCCAAGAGTCTGGGCATCCCGCTGGACTTCCACGAGAAGCGCGACACGCACATTCACATGCCGGAAGGTGCTACGCCGAAAGACGGCCCAAGTGCTGGCGTCGGTATGTGCACGGCGTTGGTTTCGGCATTGACCGGTATTCCGGTGCGCGCCGATGTCGCCATGACCGGTGAGATCACTCTGCGTGGGCAAGTGCTGGCAATTGGCGGTTTGAAAGAAAAACTGCTGGCGGCTCACCGCGGCGGAATCAAGATTGTGATTATTCCGGAAGAAAACGTCCGCGATCTGAAGGAGATTCCTGACAATATCAAGCAGGATCTGCAGATCAAGCCGGTTAAATGGATTGACGAGGTCCTGCAAATTGCGCTGCAATACGCGCCGGAGCCCTTGCCGGATGTGGCTCCGGAGATAGTTGCCAAGGACGAAAAACGCGAGTCTGATGCCAAGGAAAGAATTAGCACGCATTAATACGTTTTAGCCTGGGGGCTTTCCTTGACAGCATTTTAGAGCCCTTGTTATAAAGCGGCTCTTAAGTGTCTGTAGGCCATTCAGCACTCGTTTTTGCTTTCACCAAAAAACTTAGAAACATCTCAAAATAGATATAAGGGGACTTAGAGTGAACAAGTCGGAACTGATTGATGCTATCGCTGCATCCGCTGATATCCCGAAAGCTGCTGCTGGCCGTGCGCTGGACGCTGTAATCGAATCCGTCACTGGCGCTCTGAAGGCTGGCGACTCCGTTGTTCTGGTTGGTTTCGGTACTTTCTCCGTGACTGACCGTCCGGCTCGTACCGGTCGCAACCCGCAAACTGGCAAGTCTCTGGAAATCCCGGCTGCCAAGAAGCCAGGTTTCAAAGCCGGTAAAGCGCTGAAAGAAGCTGTTAACTGAGTTTCCAGGTTTTTACCCATCCGGGTCGGGGTCAAGCCTGACTTGGCAGCGGAGCGGTAGAACAGGTGGCTGAAAGAGCTACCTGTAACGCCGGGATCGAGGGTTCGAGCCCTGTCCGCTCCGCCAGTTACGAGAAGGCGCATCCTCGGATGCGCCTTTCTTCTATCCGGATTCTACCCACGCTCCACGGTTGCCTAAATTGAAGTTCAACCGTTTCTGGGGGACGCATGCTGCAAAATATCAGGGACAATTCACAAGGCTGGATTGCCAAGACCATTATCGGGGTCATCGTTGCACTGATGGCCCTGACCGGTTTCGATGCCATTTTCCAGGCCACGACTCACAAGAACGAGGCGGCCAAGGTCAATGGTGACGAAATCAGCCAGAACGAGCTGAGCCAGGCCGTTGATATGCAACGCCGTCAGCTGATGCAACAGCTGGGCAAGGACTTCGATGCGTCCTTGCTCGACGAAAAAATGCTGCGCGAATCGGCGCTCAAAGGCCTGATCGACCGCAAGTTGCTGCTGCAAGGCGCTGAACAGGCGAAGTTCTCGTTCTCCGAAGCCGCGCTGGATCAAGTGATCCTGCAGACGCCTGAATTCCAGGTCGACGGCAAGTTCAGCTCCGAGCGCTTCGACCAGGTGATCCGTCAACTGGGCTACAGCCGCATGCAGTTCCGTCAGATGCTGGCTCAGGAAATGCTTATCGGCCAGTTGCGCGCTGGTGTTGCCGGCAGCGGTTTCGTCACCGACGCCGAAGTGCTGGCTTTTGCCCGTCTGGAAAAACAGACCCGTGATTTCGCCACTCTTAACGTCAAGGCCGACCCGGCTGCGGTCAAGCTGACCGATGACGAGGTCAAGGCTTACTACGACGAGCACGCCAAGGAATTCATGACGCCGGATCAGGTGATCATCGATTACGTCGAGCTGAAGAAATCGTCGTTCTTCGATCAGGTTGCGGTCAAGGATGAAGATCTTGAGGCGGCTTACCAGAAAGAGATCGCCAACCTGTCGGAACAGCGTCGTGCCGCGCACATCCTCATCGAAGTGAACGACAAGACTACCGAAGCGCAGGCAAAGGCGAAGATCGACGAAGTCCAGGCGCGTCTGGCCAAGGGCGAGAAGTTCGAAGCGTTGGCCAAGGAGTTCTCGCAGGATCCGGGTTCCGCCAACAATGGTGGTGACCTTGGTTATGCCGGTCCTGGCGTTTACGATCCAGCTTTTGAAAAGGCTCTGTACTCGCTGTCGAAAGACCAGGTGTCCGAGCCGATTCGTACCGACTTCGGTTATCACCTGATCAAGCTGTTGGGCGTGGAAGCGCCTGAAGTGCCGACCCTGGCCAGCCTGAAAGACAAGCTGACGCGCGAGCTGAAAGCGGCGCAGGTCGAGCAGCGTTTTGTTGAGGCGACCAAGCAACTGGAAGACTCGGCGTTCGAAGCCTCTGACCTGGCGCAGCCAGCAGCGGATCTGAAACTGACCGTGCACACTTCCAAACCGTTCGGCCGTGAAGGTGGCGAAGGTGTTGCCGCCAACCGTGCCGTGGTCACTGCCGCGTTCAGCCCGGAAGTGATTGATGAAGGTGCCAACAGCACCGCCATCGAGCTGGATCCGGAAACCGTGATCGTGCTGCGTTCCAAGGAGCACCTGAAGCCTGCGCAACTGCCGCTGGAAAGTGTGAGCGCGGCGATCCGTACTCAACTGACCAAGGAGCACGCCAGTGCCGAGGCCAAGACCCGTGCCGAGAAGCTGATCGCTGATCTGCGCGACGGCAAGGCGCCGCTGGACAAGGCCATCGATGGCCAGAACTGGAAGATCACCGAAGCGGCCACCCGTGGTCAGGAAGGGGTTGATCCGGCTGTGCTGCAGGCACTGTTCCGTATGCCGAAGCCGGCTGCCAAGGACAAGCCGACGTTCTCCAGCGTTACCTTGCCGGATGGCAGCCTGATGATTGTGCGTCTGAATGGCGTCAATGAAGCAGCTGCACCGACGGAAGAAGAGAAAGCGCAATATCGTCGTTTCCTCGCTTCCCGTGAGGGCCAGCAGGACTTTGCGGCGTATCGCAAGCAGTTGGAAGCTGAGGCGAAGATCGAGCGGTTTTGATCTTTTGACTGACGTTTGAAGGAGCCCCGGCCTGGTTGGTCGGGGCTTTTTTGTTTTTTGGGCGTGGCGGCCTTTGGGCCGGCCATGCTCTGGGTGGTTTGGGTGAATATCCGTTGCTGCGGGGGTTGCTGATTACGGTTCCGCCCTTACGGCGGGTCACCTTTTCCAAACGCCGAAAAGGTAACCGAAAAGGCTTGCTCCTACGTTCGGCCCTCGCAAGCTCGGGTCCCTTCGCTCCGGGACTGATCCGGGCGCAGCGGCTCCGGTTTGCTTCGCTGCACCTCCTTCCGCTGTGTCTGGCTGCGCCAGACGGTCGCTACGCTCCCACACCCGGATCAATCCCTCCACTCAGCCTTCCGACGTCGCCGGTGGATCAAAAGCAAGATCAGAAGCACTCGAGCTTGCGCTCATTGTTGAGTGGGGCGGCTTTGCCGCGGGCAGCTGCGCTGCTTTGCTTTTCTGTGGGAGCGAGCCTGCTCGCGAAGGCGGCCTGACAGCCGACCTGATCTTGAGCTTTTACCTTTCTTTTGCATTTAGAACACGCCGGTCGGTTCTGGGGTTAATGGCCGTCGAGCCGACAAGCCATGGCGAAATTGCGCGCATTGATTGATCATTTGTCGGCGCGGCTTTTTCCTGACGGCCATGACCGGTAAAGTTGTAACCGATTCTTGACACTATTCCATGCGCCATGGGGCGACGATCTGTTGCACAATACGCCCCGGACTGTTTTCCCTCAGGATGTTCAATGTTGATTTCCACTCCCATGCGTGTTGTCGGGCTGGCGCTTTTGTTGACTGCGGTGGCCGGTTGTTCGAAGGACAAGCCGATCTATGAGCATGAGAACTTCGATGACTCCGGCACCTTTTCGCGCAATTACCCGGTAACCGACACCGCCAGTTGCGAAGCGGCCCGGCGCGCGTTGCTCAGTCAGGGCTACATCATTACCAGCAGTGATCCCAAACTGGTCAGCGGGCACAAGAGCTTCCAGCAGACCGGCGAGACGCACCTCGAGATCAGTTTCAACGTGGTCTGCGCCGAAGATGGCAGCGCCGGGCATCATGCGACGGTGTTCGCCAACGCCTTGCAGGACCGTTATGCGTTGAAGAAGACCAACAATTCCGCCAGCCTCGGTGTCGGTGTGTTGGGCTCGGTGTCGATGCCGATCGGCTCCTCGGACGACTCGATGGTCAAGGTCGCCAGTGAGACGGTCATTGCGCAGAAGTTCTACGAGCGTTTCTTCACACTGGTGGAGCAGTTCCTGCCCGCCGATGCGAAGAAAGCTGCACACATCGAAGAAAAGCCGAAAACCGATCTTGGTGTGCCAGAACCAAAAGCGGCACCTGCACCTGCGCCTCTGGCGCCGACACCTGCAGCGGAACCGGCCCCCGCGCCGACTGCGGAACCTGCACCGGCCCCGGTTGAAACCGCGCCAGTGAGTTCCGAACCGATGGTACCGCCAGCGGAGTCGACGCCGATTACGCCTGCGCCAGCGCCCGTGGAAGAGCCAGCGCCGGCCAGCGAAACCATCACCCCGCCGACCAACCCGGATATTCCGCCACCATCCGAGCCGATTCCGGCGATGCCTGCGTCGGGCCAATAAGAAACCAAGCGAAACCCTGTGGGAGCGAGCTTGCTCGCGAAACGGTGTATCAGTCGACAGATGATTAAACTGACACACCGCTTCGCGAGCAGGCTCGCTCCCACAGTGGTTTTCGGGTTGGCTTAAAATCTGGTTACACACCTGCGGGATCATCGCCGCGATAAATCCCCAACCACCTGCTACGTTTTATTCATGAAGGCCGCGTTTCACTTTTCCTTCATACGGGCACTTTATGCTCGGGGCACAGGTCGATTGATCAGGCCATTTTCATAGCGAGCAGTTGGGGGATTTATACGATGGATGAGTATCAGGAAGAACTGCTCGAATACCAGGCCTTTGAACTGGATCAACCAGAGCCGGCTGACGACGCCACGGAGCTCTGAACTTCAAGCTCCCGAGCGGTAATTTCGTCGGGATTCGCCGGGCGTCTGCCCGCTCCAGCGCTTGAATGCGCGTTGGAAGGCTTCAGCTGAGGCAAAGCCCAGCAGGTAGGCGATTTCGCCGAATGCCAGTTCGGTGTCGCGGATGTAGGTCATCGCCAGATCGCGGCGTGTGTCATTGAGGATCGCGCGAAACTGCGTGCCTTCCTCGGCGAGTTTGCGGCGTAAGGTCCAGGTCGGCAGTTTCAGGCGTGCCGCGACTTCCTCGAGATCCGGCTCGCGGCCGCCGTTGAGCAGCGGGCCGAGCAACTGAGTGATGCGCTCGCGCAGGCTGCGGGTGCGGGTCAGTTGTTCCAGCTCCCGCTCGCACAATTGCAGCAGATGTCGCCAGGTGCTCGGGCAATGTTCAGGGTTGCGCAGGGCGAGGCTGCTCAGGCTCAGGCGCAGTTGGTTGCGCTCGGCGCTGAACTGGATCGGGCAGTCGCCGAGCATTGTGTAGGCGTCGCGGTAATCCGGCGCTTCGAATTCGATTTCGATTCGCTCGGCGCGCAACGTTTCGCCGCACAGGCTCGACAACTGATGCAGCCAGCCGGCGAGGATCGAGTCGACCACGAAGCGGTTATAGGTGTTGTACGGGCTGATCGAGTAGAAGCGCAGCCAGGCACCGTTGGCATCTTCATGAAAACTGGACTGTCCGCGATAGTTCGAGCCGTAAAGCGGCTCGAAGCGCGTCAGGCAGCGGGCCGCTTCACGCACGGTGGGTGCTTGCGCCGCAGTGATGCCGGCCAGACCGGCCTGATTCAAGCGGATCATCCGGCCCATGCGCAGGCCCAGGGCCGGGTCGCCGGTGAGTTGAATCGCCGCATGGCCCAGGCGCATGTAACGCGGGATCGACAAGCGCGCTCCGGCCTCGGCCAGTCGCGCTGCATCAAGGCCATATTGTTCAAGCAGAGGCAGCGGATCGGCGTCGTGGCTGCGCACGGCGTCGGCCAGACTATGGACGAAGCCCACCGACAGATCCCCGAGGCGCATCGGCTGCGGCTTCATGGTTTACAGCCAGACGTTCAGCAAGCGCGCACCACGGGCCTCGCCATCGGCGAACTGCTGGCCGTTGCTGCTGAGGAAGCTTGTGCCGGTACTCGACTTGTCCCAGAACTGCCCGCGCATGAACACACTGACGCCGGCAATCGCGTGGCTGCTTGGCGGTTGCGCGGTGAGGGTCAGTCGGTGCCAGGCTTGACCTTCACTGAGGTCGCCGGGCTTGAGGCTGACCGAGCCCGGCGTGCTCGAACCCTTGTAGCCACGCCATGGCTTGTCCCGGGCGCCTTGGCCGATAACCTGCGCCGGCACGGCCACCAGTTGCGCGCCTTGCTCATCGAGGGTGCGGTAGTTGCCGGGGTACCAGCTGTCACTGCCGATCAGGATGCCCAGGCGTCCGGCCGGGGTATCGACGACCTGTATGGCGTGTTTGTCTTCGGCCTTAATCACACCTTGCTGATCAAAGATCGGATGCATCTGCCGCTGCGGCTGGCCCAACGGTACGCCGTCGCGACCAAACACCACGCTGCTGTTGAACAGGGCGCCGCTGCCGGGCTTGAGCCGGCCGTCGCGGATGCTTGGCTCCGGCAGCACGATGGAGCCGGCCACCAGGGTGACCTGGAACTCCTTGGCCAGACCGCCGAACAGCGCCTGGTAATCCTTGGCCATGGCCTTCGCTTTCATCCGCAGATAAGCGTCATCCAGGCGTTGCTCGCCCTTGGCCCGCAGCCAGGCACGGGCAAACAGCAGTGGATTGCTCGCCGCCAGCCAGTTCATTGCCTCCGCCAGCGTTGGCGCCTGATACAACTCGTCTTTCTCGCCGCTGACCATCAGCCAGGTGCCGACGTGCTCGGGCAACACCACCACGGTTTTTTCGTTGAGCAATCCCTGATCGCGGGCCTGCTGCAGATACGCCGCGAGTTTGCGGTGCAGGCGTGCGGAGCTTTGGTAATCGGTGGGGAACAGTTCGGGCTGGATGCCGAGCAGATTGCCACGGTCGCCGGGCGTGCCCTGATTGACGGCGAGCTTGATGCGCAGGTCCGACAGGTAATGTCCCGCCGGCCGGTCTGCCGCCCACATGGCGTAGGTGGTCAGGGCGGCAACGAGGGCCATGGAGAAAAACAGATACAGAAGTTTGCGCATGAAAACCAACAACAGCCGGGTACAGGATGTGCCGACTAGGGTAGGGCTCATGGCCCGGGTTGCCAAGGGGCGCTGCGCATTTGGATCAATAACTTGTCAGTTACGGTCATTGAGTGACAGCGGTGCGACTCTTAGTCTGTCGAACATGACTGACGGGGGACGCAGAGCTCCCGCAATTTTTCCGTGATCGCTCGTTGTGGAGTTACCGATGACCGCCGCTCATTACCCGCATCTGCTGGCCCCGCTGGACCTGGGATTCACCACGCTGCGCAACCGTACCCTGATGGGCTCGATGCACACTGGCCTTGAAGAAAAGCCGGGTGGCTTCGAGCGCATGGCGGCGTACTTCGCCGAACGTGCCCGTGGCGGTGTCGGCCTGATGGTCACTGGCGGCATCGGCCCGAATGACGAGGGCGGGGTGTATTCCGGCGCGGCCAAGCTCACAACTGAAGAAGAGGCGCTCAAGCACCGCATCGTCACCCGCGCGGTGCACGAGGCGGGCGGCAAGATCTGCATGCAGATTCTTCACGCCGGGCGTTACGCCTACAGCCCGAAACAAGTAGCACCGAGCGCGATTCAGGCGCCGATCAACCCGTTCAAGCCCAAAGAGCTGGACGAAGAGGGCATCGAAAAGCAGATCAGCGATTTCGTCACCTGCTCGGTATTGGCGCAAACCGCCGAATACGACGGCGTCGAGATCATGGGCTCGGAAGGTTACTTCATTAACCAGTTCCTCGCCGCGCACACGAATCACCGCACCGACCGCTGGGGTGGCAGCTACGAAAACCGCATGCGCCTGCCGGTAGAAATTGTCCGTCGTGTGCGCGAAGCGGTCGGGCCGAATTTCATTATCATCTTCCGCCTGTCGATGCTCGATCTGGTCGAAGGTGGCAGCACCTGGGATGAAATCGTCATGCTGGCCAAAGCCATCGAGCAGGCCGGTGCGACCATCATCAACACTGGTATCGGCTGGCACGAAGCGCGGATTCCGACCATCGCCACCAAGGTGCCGCGTGCAGCGTTCAGCAAGGTTACGGCCAAGTTGCGCGGCTCGGTGAGCATCCCGCTGATCACGACCAACCGCATCAATACCCCGGAAATTGCCGAGCAGATTCTTGCCGAGGGCGATGCCGACATGGTCTCCATGGCCCGACCATTCCTCGCCGATCCGGATTTCGTCAACAAAGCCGCCGAAGGCCGCGCCGACGAAATCAACACCTGCATCGGCTGCAACCAGGCGTGCCTCGACCACACCTTTGGCGGCAAGCTCACCAGTTGCCTGGTCAACCCGCGCGCCTGCCACGAAACCGAACTCAATTACCTGCCGGTGCAGCAGATCAAGAAAATCGCCGTGGTCGGTGCCGGCCCTGCAGGCTTGTCTGCCGCCACCGTGGCCGCCGAGCGCGGTCATCAGGTGACGTTGTTCGATTCGGCCAGTGAGATCGGTGGCCAGTTCAACATTGCCAAGCGCGTGCCGGGCAAGGAGGAATTTTTCGAAACCCTGCGCTACTTCAACCGCAAGCTGCAAACCACCAATGTCGAGGTGTGCCTGAACACCCGCGTCGACGTGGCCAAGTTGGTTGAGGGCGGCTACGACGAAATCATTCTCGCCACCGGTATCGCCCCGCGCGTGCCGGCGATTCCGGGCATCGAAAATGCCAAGGTGCTGAGTTATCTGGATGTGATCCTCGAGCGCAAACCGGTCGGCAAGCGTGTCGCGGTAATCGGTGCAGGCGGGATCGGTTTCGATGTCTCGGAATTTCTCGTTCATCAAGGCGTGGCCACCAGTCTGGATCGCGCGGCGTTCTGGAAAGAGTGGGGCATCGACACGCAACTGGAGGCCCGTGGTGGTGTGGCGGGAATCAAAGCGGCACCGCATGCGCCGGCCCGTGAGGTGTTCCTGTTGCAGCGCAAGAAAACCAAGGTTGGCGACGGTCTGGGCAAAACCACCGGCTGGATACACCGCACCGGTCTGAAGAACAAGCAGGTGCAGATGCTCAACAGCGTCGAATACCTGAGCATCGATGACCAAGGCTTGCACATTCGCATCGGCGAAAGTGGTGAGCCGCAACTGCTGGCAGTGGACAACATCGTGATCTGCGCGGGGCAGGATCCGTTGCGTGAGTTGCACGATGGTCTGGTTGAAGCCGGGCAGAACGTGCACTTGATCGGCGGCGCGGATGTGGCGGCGGAGCTGGATGCCAAGCGCGCGATCAATCAGGGCTCGCGGCTGGCGGCTGAGTTGTAAGCACATTCCGTAGGAGCTGCCGAAGGCTGCGATCTGTTGATCCTGATTTCCAAAGCAAGATCAAAAGATCGCAGCCTGCGGCAGCTCCTACTAGTATGTGGTCTTTTCCAGATTGTGCAGTGCCCATGCTTTTGCCTCCCTCCAACTGGCTACCCCCGGCCCCTCTCGAACCGCTCCATCTGGACTGGCTGGCAGACGCCGGCATCGAGGTCGCGATCCTGCGCCTGGACCGCATCGACCCGCTGATCAGCGGCAACAAGTGGTTCAAACTCGTCGAACACCTCAAAGCCGCCGAGCGTGCCGGCGCCGAGGGCATCATCAGCCTCGGCGGTGCGCATTCCAATCACCTGCATGCGCTGGCGGCGGCGGGCAAGCGGCTGGGTTTCAAAACCGTGGGACTTCTGCGCGGGCACCCGCAGGACACGCCGACAGTGCGGGATCTGCAAGCGTTCGGCATGCAGTTGCATTGGCTGGGTTACGCCGGCTACCGCGCGCGGCACGAAGCGGGATTCTGGGTACCGTGGCACGCGCAATATCCTACGCTGCATGCAGTGCCCGAGGGCGGTGGTGGCGTGGCCGGCGCACTGGGTTGCGCAGCGATCAGGCAGCAAGCCGAAGAGCAATTGGCCAAGCTGGGCTGGGATGATTTCGACGCCTGGTGGCTGGCCTGTGGCACCGGCACGACACTGGCCGGGCTGGCGCTCGCCGAGAAAGGCAAGCGCGTGGTGTACGGCGCTCTGGCAGTGCCGGATGATCACGGCGTAGCGCCGAACATCGAGTCGATCCTCGCGCCCGCCACCGAGCATGCGGCGGGCTATCAACTGATCGACGCCAGCCGTGGTGGTTTCGCCAAAGTTGACGAGGCGTTGCTGACCTTCATCGATCAGACCGAGCAAACCAGCGGCATCCCTTTGGAACCGCTGTACACCGGCAAGGCCTTGCTGGCGCTCAAGCAGCATGTCGAAGCAGGCGAATTTGCCATCGGCACGCGTCTGATCTTTATCCACACGGGGGGCTTGCAGGGGCGACGCGGATTTGCAATGACATAGCCGATGGACGCGATCAGTACATGCCAGCGTTTCGGCGTAATGATATTTGCAACACACAAAAGTCTTATTTGTACGGTTTATTATTTCTGCTTATTTAAAGTTGTTGGTGTGCGTTGAACTGTGGGCGTAACTCTATGTTGCTTATATCTTGTAGGTTCTTTTGGTTTGAATAGTTTGTTGTGCGTGATTATTGTTGGTTCGGCTCTTTAGTTTGTTATTAAAGATCATAATTATATTTGTAAATTTGAGTGTGAATATGAAAAGTCCGATCTCCAAGCCTCGCCCCACTACCACTACACCAAAGCCAGTGGCGCCAACCAAACCCGTAGCACCGACCAAACCCGTAGCACCGACCAAACCAGTGGCACCAACCAAGCCAGTAGCACCAACCAAACCGGTAGCGCCGACCAAGCCGGTAGCGCCAACCAAGCCAGTAGCACCAACCAAACCGGTAGCGCCGACCAAGCCAGTGGCACCAACCAAACCGGTAGCGCCGACCAAGCCAGTGGCGCCAACCAAGCCAGTAGCACCGACCAAACCAGTGGCGCCAACCAAACCGGTAGCCCCAACCAAACCAGTTGCGCCGACCGCACCAGTAGCGCCGGTCGATACCAAGCGTCCGCCAATGCCATGGCCGACCCTTAACATCAACATCGATCCGGTGGCCTTGATTACGCTGATTCAAACACTCGGTGCGACCGTCAATGTCGATGGTTCGACCACACTGCCTGACGGTAGCGTGGTTGACGTTGATAAGACTTCGATCAAGCGTCCCGACGGCATCATTCAATATGACGACGGCCGGGTAGAGTATCCGGACGGGCGAATCGTATGGTCTGATAATACCGTTGAATATCCGGATGGCCGTATTGTCTGGGAAGATGGTACTGAACAATTGCCTGACGGAAGCGTTAAACATCCCGATGGTAGTGCGTACGACGCAGAGGGCAACCTTGTTTCAGAGTAAGTAATAACCGGGAAATATATTTATTTAAGACAGTGCAAAAAAACACCGCTGATTGTCATGGATCAGCGGTGTTCCGGTTATCGGCCTCAGGCGTTTTGCGGCATCTCACCGTTGGCCAGACGCTTGTTGATGTCGGCGATCACTTCCGGCAGATCGCTGATGGTGTCGATCATGTAATGCGGCCGCGAACTTGCGAACAGCGCGTGGATGCGCTGGCGCTCGCTGGCCAGTTCATCGCTGCCCAGCGCGCGGAAACCCTCATAATCCAGACCCAGCGCGTTGCCCGAGCAAATCAGCGCAACCGTCCACATGCCGGCCCGGCGACCTTCGAGAATGCCCGGCACGGTGTCGTCGATCTTCACGCACGCTGCAACATCGTCGATGCCCAGAGCGATCACGTTGGCCAACGCTTGCGCCGGCCATGGACGACCGTTTGGCACTTCGTCGGTGGCGACCACGTGGTCGGCGACGTAGCCGTTGCTGGCGGCGAGTTCGACGACTTTGTCCATCACCGCTTTCGGGTAGCCGGAGCAGGAACCGATCTTGATCCCTTGCTGGCGCAGTTGGGCGATGGCGTCCAGCGCGCCGGGAATCAGTGCCGAGTGCTCGGCGATTTTCTCGATCTGCAACGGCATGAAACGGTTGTAGATAGCGGTGACGTCATCGTCGGTCGGCGTGCGACCGAATACCTTGCGATAACGCTCGGCCACTTGCGGCTGATCACAGAGGGTGCGGATGTGATCCCACTTGCCCATGCCCATCGGCCCACGGGCCTCTTCGATCGACACCTGCACATCGAACTCGGCGAAGGCTTCGACGAAGATCTGCGTCGGCGCGAACGAGCCGAAATCGACCACGGTACCGGCCCAGTCGAGGATCGCGGCTTGCAGCTTGCTTGGATTGGTGTAGTTCATGGCAATCAATTCCTGATTTGAAAATGAGATCAAAATGTGGGAGCGAGCCTGCTCGCGAAAGCGGTCTGACATCAGCGTATGTGTCGCCTGGGACGACGCTTTCGCGAGCAGGCTCGCTCCCACAGGGGATTTTTGGTGAGGCTCAGATATCGAGCACTTCCATCTCGCGCAGCACTTCACCTACTGCTGCTACGGCCTGGCGCATTTCGTCCGGGGTGACGTGGCCGATGCAGCCGACGCGGAAAGTTTCGACCTGGGTCAGTTTGCCGGGGTAGAGGATGTAACCCTTGGCCTTGACCCGCTCATAGAAGTCCTTGAACTGGTAGCGCGGATCCTGCGGGGCATGGAAAGTGGCGATGATCGGCGCCTGAATCGCCGCCGGCAGGAAGCTGCGCAAGCCGAGCTTGTTCATCTCTTCCATCAGCGCCTGACAGTTGGCGGCATAACGCGCATGCCGCGCTGGCAGACCGCCTTCTTCGCGGTATTGCAGCAACGCTTCGTGCAGCGCCGCGACCACATGGGTGGGCGGGGTGAAGCGCCATTGCCCGGTTTTCATCATGTAGGCGTGCTGGTCGTACAGGTCCATCGCCAGCGAGTGCGAGTTACCGGCAGATGCGGCCAGCGATTCCTTGCGGGCGAAGACAAAACCCATCCCCGGTACGCCTTCCAGGCATTTGCCGGAAGCGGCAATCAGCGCGTCGAATGGCACTTTTTGCGCATCCACCGGCAACGCGCCGAATGAGCTCATGGCGTCGATGATCAGACGTTTGCCGTGTTGCGCGACGACCTCGGCGATTTCTGCCAGCGGATTGAGAATGCCGGTGCTGGTTTCGCAGTGGATCAGCGCCACGTGGGTGATGTCAGCGTCGGCGCGCAGCAAACGGTCGACGTCGGCGGCAGTGGTCGGCTCGTCTTCGGCGGTTTCGAAGGTGCTGAACGAGCGCCCAAGTACATCGCAGATCTTCGCCAGCCGTTTGCCGTAAGCGCCGTTGATCAGCACGAGGATTTTGCCATCACGCGGTACCAACGTGCCGATCGCCGCTTCGACAGCGAAGGTGCCGCTGCCCTGTAACGGTACGCAATGGTGGCTGGCGGCGCCGTTGAGGATGGCCAGCAATTGCTCGCACAGGCTGGCGGTCAGCTGGTTGAAGCGGTCATCCCACGAACCCCAGTCGACCATCATGGCCTGACGGGTGCGGGCCGAAGTGGTCAACGGGCCGGGAGTGAGCAGAATCGGTGCGGCGGTACTCATTCGGGTGTCCTCGCGAGAACGCTGTGGGATGAAGCTACGGCGTCTACGTTGCAATTCGCCGCTGCATCAATCAAATTGTTTGTTGTTATGCCAGCCATCAGTGAGGGTTATCCATGAACCTGTTTCAGCTGCGCGCCTTCGATGCCGTGGCCCGCGAAGGCAGCTTCACCCGCGCGGCTGCGCGGTTGTTCATCAGCCAGCCGGCGGTCACCGGACACATCAAGGCACTGGAAGAGCGCTACCAGATCACCTTGCTGCGGCGCACCGCGCGACGGGTGGAACTGACCGAGGAGGGCACCAAACTGGCGGCGATCACCCGCGCCATGTTCGGCCTGGCGGAAGAAGCGCAGACGCTGCTCGAGGCCAATCGGCAATTGTTGACCGGGCGTCTGGAGGTGGCGGCGGATGGGCCGCACATGGTCATGCCGATGCTGGCGAGCCTGCGCGCACGCTATCCGGGGATCACCGTCAACCTGCGTCTGGGCAACGCGCAGGAAACCCTGGCGGCGCTGTTGTCGGAGCACGCCGATGTCGCGGTGCTGACCGAGGTCGAGCCGCGCAAGGGCCTGCATCTGCAAGCGCTGAGCGAATCGCGGATATGCGCGCTGGTGCCGGCGGGGCATCGCTGGGCGAATCGCTCCGGGGAAGTGAAACTCAAGGAGCTGGACCAAGTGATCATGGTCCTGCGCGAGCCGACTTCGATTACCCGGCGCACGTTTGACCAGGCGTGTATGCAGGCCTCGATTCAGCCGCGGGTGTTGCTGGAGCTGGACAGTCGCGAGGCGGTGACCGAAGCGGTCGCGGCCGAGTTGGGGGTCGGTGTGGTGTCATCGGTGGAGGTCAGTCATGACCCGCGCGTGGTGGCGATCCCGATTGCCGGGGAAGGGCTGGTGAACCGGCACATGATTGGCTGCATGGAGCGCCGGCGCGAGTTGCGCTTGATTCAGGCGTTTTTTGATCTGGCGCTAGCCGCACCGTGATCGTTCCCACGCTCTGCGTGGGAACGCAGCCCGGGACGCTCTGCGTCCCATCCAAAGCCGAACGCGGAGCGTCCGTTGAGGCATTCCCACGCAGAGCGTGGGAACGATCAGGACAGGGAGTGAGTCAGGTCAGGCTCTCGCGAACCATATCGAGAAACGTCGCCACCACCCGCCGCGAACTCTGTTCGCGCAAACACACCAGGGTTTCGGTCAGGCGCCTCGTGCAATCGGTGATCGGCAACGCGCAGACCCGTGAGTCGGCGCCGAACTCCGCCGCTGAAACCACACCAACCCCGATCCCCACCACCACGGCTTCGCGCGCCGCTTCCCGACCTTCAACCTGAATCGCCGGGCGGATGCGCAAACCTGCGCGGGCCATTTCCTCTTCCAGGGTCTGCCGTGTCACCGAACCGGTCTCACGCAGCACCAGTGGCGTGTCATCCAGATCGGCCAGACAGATCGATTCGCGTTCGGCCCACGGATGATTGCGCGAAACGAACGCCACCATCGGATCGTTGCGCAACGGCACACACAGCAAGCGTTCATCGGTTACATCGCGGCCGAGCAGCGCCAGATCGGCCTGATAGTTGAACAGGCGAAACAGCGATTCATCGGTATTGCCGGTCTCGATTTTCACGCTGATGCCCGGGTAGCGCTCGCAGAACCGCGCGATCTGCGGCAACACGTGGATCGGCGCGTCCACCGCGAGAATCAGGCTGCCGGTCTGCAGGGCCTGGGATTCCTGCAGCAATTCCTGCGCTTCGGCTTCGATCACGAACAGGCGCTGAGTGATCGCCAGCAGGCGCTCGCCGAGATCGGTCAGGCGTACGGAACGTTTATTGCGGTGAAACAGCAGCACGCCGAAGCGTTCTTCGAGTTTGCGTACCTGGTCGGAAATCGCCGGTTGCGTCAGATAAAGCCGCTCGGCGGCGCGGGTGAAGCTGCCATGGACGGCCACCGCGTGGAACGCTTTGAGTTGGGCGTGAGAGACAGACATGGTGACTCCAGTAACAAGCTCGGCTTATGTGTGAAATACGATAAATCGATTTTATTTATTAAACAGTAATTGCTTTGATCGGCTCACGCCATCGCTGACTGCTCGGTCGAACAGCAGCGCTGGCCCATGAGCCTGTGCGTGCAACAGCAGACTCATCTGACCGTTATCGCCGAAGGGAAGGGGCGGTATCGCAGTGCTCAACAATAAAAAACACAGGCGTTTTTCTTAATCGATTCTGCCGGCACACTCACACCCTGAGGTCAGAACCACCATGAACAAGCACATCGGCACCCTGGCGCGTTGGCGCGTGCAGATCTTCGCTATTACCTGGCTCGCGTACGCCGCGTTCTACTTCACCCGCAAAGCATTTTCGGTGGCCAAACTGGGCATCGCCGAAGACCCTGATTTCACCCTCGACAAAATGGCCATGGCCAACCTCGACGCGATCTATCTGGCGGCGTATGCCCTCGGACAGTTCACCTGGGGCATGCTCGCCGATCGCTTTGGCCCGCGAGTCGTAGTGCTTGGTGGTTTGCTGATATCCGCCGCTGCGGCGCTGGTGATGGGCAGTTTCGCTACATTGCCGATCTTCGCCACGTGCATGTTGATTCAAGGTCTGGCGCAGTCCACTGGCTGGTCGGGGCTGTGTAAAAACCTTGGCAGCTTCTTCCCGTCAGAGCAGCGCGGGCGCGTGCTCGGCTTGTGGAGTTCCTGTTACGCGTTTGGTGGTCTGGTCGCCTCGCCGTTCGCCGGCTGGTGGGCCTACACGCTGGTCGGCACCTGGCACGCGGCATTCATTTCCAGCGCGGCGGTGGTCGCGGTGGTGGCCGTGCTGTTCTTTATCTTCCAGCGCAACAAACCGGAAGACGTCGGCTTGCCGGCGGTGGAGCCCGAGCCGGAACTGTCCGCCGAGGAAACCGCAGCCAACAGCAAACTCAGCGTGTGGGAGCCGTTAAAGGAAATCCTGCGCAACCGCACGGTGCTGGTGCTGGGCTTGGCGTATTTCCTGCTGAAACCGGCGCGCTACGCGATTCTGTTGTGGGGGCCAGTGATTGTTTTCGAGCAGATGCCCAGTGTCGGCAAGGTCGGCGCGGCGATCATTCCAACCGCGTTTGAACTGGCCGGATTGCTCGGGCCGATCATGATCGGCCTGGCCTCGGACAAACTCTTCGGCGCCCGACGCATGCCGGCCTGCGTGCTGAGTCTGTTGGCGCTGACCGTAACGCTGGCGCTGTTCATGGCTGCGCTGAACACCGGCAGCGTGTTGCTGGTTGTCGCGTTGCTGTTCGTCATGGGCCTGACGTTGTACGGCCCGGACTCGATGATCAGCGGCGCGGCCGCCATCGATTTCGGCAAGGCCAAGGCCGGTGCCACCGCCGCCGGTTTCGTCAACGGCTGCGGCTCCGTTGGCGCAGTGCTCGGCGGTTTGCTGCCGGGCTACTTCGACTCGGTGACGGTGTTCATCGTCTTCGCCGGATGCGCGCTGTTCTCGGCGCTGGTGCTGATTCCGCACTGGAACAGTCGGCCGGTCGGCGTGATGGAGCCGCGCGCGGCGATCCCCAACTGCCCGCTGAGCGTCAAACCGCTGCGTTCCTGAAACCCTTCGCCCCGTGGCCTGCTGCGCGGTGCGCGGCAGGCTGCGTCGTGGCTTTCTGACTGGAGATTTCCCATGCGACCGTTCTGGCTCGAGCAAGCCTTGCAGGCCGACCCATCCGAGCAGTGTCCACCGCTGCAAGGCGAGGTGCGCACCGATGTGTGCATCGTTGGCGGCGGCTACACCGGATTGTGGACGGCGATCATGCTCAAGCAGCAAAACCCCGAGCTGGAGGTGCTGCTGATCGAGGCGGACATCTGCGGCGCTGGCGCCAGTGGCCGCAATGGCGGCTGTGCGCTGTCGTGGTCGGCGAAATATTTCACCCTGGAACGCTTGTTCGGCGTCGACGAGGCGGTGCGTCTGGTCAAGGAATCCGAGCGCAGCATCCATGCGATCGGCGAGTTCTGCGAGCAGTACGGCGTCGATGCCGACTACCGCCTCGACGGCACGCTGTACACCGCGACCAATCGCGCCCAGGTCGGCGCAACTGACGCGGTGATCGCGGCGCTGGAGCGTAACGGCATCAACTCGTTCAGCCAGCGACCGCTCGCCGATGTGCAGCGCATGGCTGGTTCGTCAAAACATCTGGAAGGCTGGTTTTCCCCGGCGGCTGCCAGCGTGCAACCGGGCAAACTGGTGCGCGGCCTGCGCCGGGTGGCGCTGCAATCGGGCGTGAAAATCCATGAAGGCACGGCGATGACCGGACTGGAAGAGGGCCGCCCGGCACGTATTCACACGCCCGGCGGCAAGGTCATCGCCGACCGCGTGGTGCTGGCGATGAATGCGTGGATGGCCCGCGCGTTTCCTCAGTTCGAGCGCAGTGTGGCGATCGTTTCCAGTGACATGCTGATCACCGAACCGCGTCCGGAGCTGCTGCAGCAAATCGGTTTGACCAGCGGCGTCAGCGTCCTCGATTCGCGGATTTTCGTGCATTACTACCACAACACCCCGGACGGCCGGATCATGCTCGGCAAGGGCGGCAACACCTTCGCCTATGGCGGGCGGATGCTGCCGGTGTTCGATCAGCCGTCGCCTTATGCCGGATTGCTCAAGCGCAGTCTCGCGGATTTTTTCCCGGCGTTCGCCGAGGTCAAAATCGACGCGACGTGGAACGGCCCGTCGGATCGTTCGGTGACCGGTTTGCCGTTTTTCGGCCAGATGAGCTCGGCGGGCAACGTGTTTTACGGCTTCGGTTATTCCGGCAGCGGCGTCGGCCCGTGTCACATGGGCGGGCAGATTCTCGCCGCGCTGGTGCAGGGTCTGGATAATCCGTGGACCCGTTCGCCGCTGGTCAACGGGCCGCTGGGTTATTTCCCGCCGGAACCCATCCGCTACCTCGGCTCGTTGATGGTGCGCAACGCCATCCGCCGCAAGGAGCGCGCCGAAGATCACGGGCGCCGGCCTCGGCATCTGGACGTGCGCCTGGCCAGGTTCGCGGCGGCGGCGGGCAAGGCGGACAAAGGCTGAGGCGCCGATCAATGCTCGGCGCGGTGGCTCAGCCAGTCGAGCAACAGGCTGTCGCGCACGGGCTCTGATTCGCGCTCCGGCGGCTGGCGTGCGTGGCTGAGGCAAAGGATCGGTCGGTCCGGATCGCTGTCGAGGAAACTCACCCACACTTCACTGCCGGCGCGCGGTAATTGATCGACGGCGACGGGGCCGCTGAGCCGGCTCATGGCGATCGGCAGCCACAGGGCGTCGCTGGCGGATTTATCCTCAGCCGGCCACAGGCTTACAGCGAGGCAGCCGTTTTCGTCCACTTGCGCAGGTTGCCCAGGCGCACCCGCCACTTTTGCCAAGTGATAACCGGCAATATTCGGGCGAGCTTGTTTGAGTGGCGGACGGAAATCGGTCGACCAGGGCTGCGCAGTGAAGTCGTTGTGATAACGCTGAACGCTTGGCGCCGGATCAAGGATCGAAGGGTGCTGCCCGTGGTGGCGCACCGCGCTGATCAGCCATTGTTCGTTGAAATGATGAATCGGGTGGTCGGCCACAAGCAGCAGTCGTCCACTGAGCAAATCGCTGCAATCACTGCGCCCGTGAATGGAGCGCAACTGGCAGCGTTGGCGTTGCAGATGACGTCGGCTGCGTTGTTCGGCGTGCAGACGTTCCGGCGATCGCGCGGGCATCGGCAACTCGGTCGAGACCTCGTTGGCGGCTTCGGCATTGCCGGTTGGCTGACCGCGATTGCGCACCGCATGCAGCATCGGTACAGGCGCCGCGCGATGCTGTTGATAGAGCGCGCTGACGCAGGGCGACGGTGGTTGCTCATCAGCACTGAAAGGGATTTCGACCGGTTCCTGCGGCAGGCTCAGGCTGTCGTCAGCGAAGACCACGACGTGTCCGTCCGGCCCGTGTTCGAAGTGATAGTGGATGCCTTCTTCTTCGCATAGCCGCTGCACCAGTGCCAGATCGCTTTCTTCGTACTGAATGCAAAACGCCCTTGCCGGGTAGTGACCGACGCTCATTTCAATGCGGTAGCTGTGCGCTGGCAGGGCATGTTCTTCGAGCAGTTGTTGAATGATCTGCGGCACACTCAGGTGAGTAAACACGCGGCGCTTATGCGTTTGCGCCAGTTGTTGCAGATACGGCACCAGAATCAGTCGATAGCCGACCCGATGCGTCCCGCGATGTTCGCAGCTGGCGCTGGAAATGACGCCGTGGAATCCGTGCTGCTCACTGAGCCGCAAAAAGGCTGGCCTGTGCAGGAAGGATCCCGGGACGATGGCCGGGGCCAGTCCGAGCAGTTCGATGTCGAAACGGTAAGGCTGGTTCAGCGCTTCCTCGCCGCGAAAACGCACCACCGGCAGGCGCAATCCGCTGTCGGTCAGCGTAAGGGTGAAGGGACTTTCCTTGTCATTGAGCATTCGAGCAGGCCCTGTCAGGCGATACGGGGTTTCAAGGGTACGAAACCGTCGGCCTGAATGGTCATGTCAAAGGCGCTTTTCAGAATCCCCCTACATGCTTTGGTGAAGATGTCGATTCCGTCGGCTGTTTTTTTGGTCGATTGCCGACTTTAGGCCGTATAAACTTGCCGCCACGCGTCGGCCAATAGATGTCTCGGCGCCACAGATCAAGAGAGTGAGTAATGGGCGCACAGTGGAAGGTTAAACACAAAGAAGCGGCAGCCAACGCCAAAGGGAAGATCTTCGGCAAACTGGTGAAAGAAATCACCATTGCTGCGCGCAACGGTGCCGATACCGCCACCAACGCACACCTGCGTCTGGTGGTCGAACAGGCGAAAAAAGCCTCGATGCCAAAAGAAACCCTCGATCGCGCGATCAAGAAAGGCGCCGGTCTGCTGGGTGAAACCGTGCAATACCATCGCGTGACCTACGAAGGCTTCGCGCCGCATCAGGTGCCGCTGATCGTCGAATGCGTCACCGACAACATCAACCGCACCGTCGCGGAAATTCGTGTGGCGTTCCGCAAGGGCCAGTTGGGCGCTTCGGGTTCGGTGGCGTGGATGTTCAACCACGTCGGCATGATCGAAGCCGCGCCGGACAGCCCGGAAGCCGATCCGGAAATGGCTGCGATCGAAGCCGGTGCCCAGGATTTCGAGCCGGGCGAAGAGGGCGCGACGCTGTTCCTCACCGACCCGACCGACCTCGACGCTGTGCAGAAAGCCCTGCCGGAACAAGGCTTCACCGTGCTCTCGGCCAAGCTCGGCTACCAGCCGAAGAACCCGGTCAGCGGCTTGAGCGACGAGCAGATGGCTGAAGTCGAAGCGTTCCTCGAAGGCCTCGACAACCATGATGACGTGCAGGACATGTTTGTTGGTCTGGCTGGCTGATCCGTCGCGCCAGTAATGACCTCTTCTCGAGCAGGCTGGCTCCCACATTTGCAATGCATTCCAATGTGGGAGCGAGCCTGCTCGCGAATGACCGCGCAGCGGTCACAGATTCTCCAGCATCTCGATGACTTCACTGAACCCCGGCCGCCCCAGCACATCCGCCTGACAGCAACGTCGTTCCAGCGCCTCCAGGTGCGCGCGCCGCTCCGTACTCAATCCTGAGTCGACACGCTCCAGCAATTCCCCCAACAACACACCGAACGCACGGACTTCCAGGCGCTGCAATGCGCGCGTCTGCACATCATCGCGGGTTGCATGAAACGACGCCGCGCCGAAATCCCCGAGCAGACAATCGCCCTGATCGTTCAACAGAATGTTGTGGCCATACAGATCGCCGTGGGTAATGCCTTGGTGGTGCAGGTGCTCGGCCGCTGAGGCGATGCCTTGGGCGACGCGCAGGGCAACCTCCGCCGTGAACCGGCAGTCCTCGGCATAAACATCCCGCGAGCACGAGACCAGGCTCGGCAAGCCGGCGAGATTGCCGAAGCTCGGATCTATCAACTGCATCACCAATCCCTGCTGCTGATCGGGGTGGCCGCTGATGCGACCCTCGACGCGGATCAGGTTGGGGTGCAAACCGGCGGTGATGCAGGCGTTCATCTCATGCAACGGCGAGCCGTCGCTGGTCATCTCGCCTTTGTACAGCTTCACCGCAACCGCTTGCGCCGTGCCATCGTCACGCTGCCAGACTGCCCGGGAAATCACCCCAGAAGCGCCTTCGCCCAGTTGCTGTTCCATGCGCAGCGTCGACCAGTCGATCAGCGGCGTGGCCTCAAGGGCAGCGGCATCGGCTTCGGTCTCCAGCGGATTGCCGGCGTAGGCCAGCCAGGTCAGGCTCGGCAAGGTCAGCAGCCATTGCGGCAGCTCGTTGAGCTGGTTGGCGGCGATGCGCAGCAATTCCAGCCGATGGCAGTGACGCAGGGAGTCTGGCAGCGAGCGCAGGCAATTGCCGGCGAGCATGAGCTTCTGCAAAGCGCGGCGTTCGCCCAGTTCCTTCGGCAGGCTCTCGATGCGGTTATCGGTGAGGATCAGCCAGCGCAGCTGCGGCGGCAGAGCGTCACCAGGGACATTGACGATGCGGTTGGCCTTGAAGCCGACCATGGTCAGCGCGGTGCACTGGCCGAGGCAGGCCGGCAGCTCGGTGAACTGGTTGTCGGAGCAGAACAGCACGCGCAGGCGGGTCAGGCGATGCAGGTCATCGGGCAGGCTGCTCAGCGCGTTGCCGCTGAGGTTGAGCACTTCCAGCGTGTCGGCCAGTTGGAATATTTCGCGGGGGAATTCGGTCAGCCCGCAGGACAGGTCGAGGCGGGTAATGCCTGACAGCTCGCCGGCGCGCAGTTGAGCAAGGGTGTGCATGTCTGGTTTCGCTATTGATCGGTGGAGCGACGCGGGGGCGCTGGAATGGGCGACATGATAGCGGTAAAGCGGATGCTGAACGGATTTTGAGTTGTCCCGGGACCTTGTGGGAGCGAGCCTGCTCGCGAAAGCGGTGTATCAGTTAAATGAACCCTGACTGACATACCGCTTTCGCGAGCAGGCTCGCTCCCACAGGGCTCGCTCCCACAGGGCTCGCTCTCACAGGGTGGGGTGTCAGTTGGGTTCGTGAATTTCCTGCAACTGACCCAACCGGCTGCGCGTGCGCGCCAGGTCAATGGCGTGACCTTCCAGGCTCTGGCCCAGCGGCAGTTGGCCGAGCAGGGTCAGGTGCTTGTCCTGATCGTAGAGCACGTCGATCAGATTGATGAAGCGCTGTTGCACGGCGATCGGACACTCGCCGAGCGGCGGCAGGTCATCGATGATCCACTGGTCGAAACGCTGGCACAGTTGCAGATAATCCATCACTGCCGTTGGCTGTTCACACAGATCGTTGAAGGTGAACGCGACTCGCCGGCCTTGGCAAAAACGGGCCTGAAGCTGGCGCTTGCCAACCTCGAGGGCAAGGGCAGGCGCGTCGGCTGGTGGCAGGTCCAGGGCCTGGCGCTGGGCTGTTGTAGCCGGCCAGACGTAATGCCCTTGGGTAAACACTTGATGCGAATGCTGGCGGTTCAGCGTGCGGTAGTCGTGGTCGCCGCCGACTTCCATCACCTGCATGCGCGTGTTGATCAGCTCGATCACCGGTTTGAAGCGTGCGTGATACAGCGGGTTGGGCAGCAGGCCTTCCGGCGCGTAGTTGGAGGTTACCAGCAACATGATCCGCCGTTTGAACAGGGCCTTGAACAGCCGCGTGATCAGCATCGCGTCGCCGATGTCGTGCACATGAAATTCGTCGAAACACAGCACCTGGCAATCTTCCAGCAACTCATCCAGGGTGATTTCCAGCGCGTCTTCCTGCAGGCGGTGACGGAACATGCCGTCGTGCAGCCGGGCAAAAAACTGATGGAAGTGCAGGCGACGTTTGCGCGTGATCGGCAGCGCCTGGAAAAAACCGTCGAGCAACCAGCTCTTGCCGCGCCCGACGGCTCCGTACAGGTACAGACTCGGCGGTGTGTGGCCGCTGTCGCCCAGCAGTACGCTGGCCTGCTGCGCCATGCAGTCGATGACGTGCTGCTGGCTGTGGCTGAGGGTGTAGCCCTGGCTTTTGGCCTTGTCGCGGAAGTAATCGCGGATGGTCGCGGCATGAGCATCGTGCCCGGCGCTGACGGGCAGGCTTTTGCCGAACAGGCGGCGCAACAACGGCCAGCGTTGGCTCAGTCGTGATCGTTTCGGCGTTCGGGCGGGCACGCGGGAAAGGCTCCTGGTTGATCGGGCGGGCTCCACCGGGAGCGCGGTGGCCCAAGTGTAACCAGAGCTCAGGGGCTGGCTCCATGAAATATGTGCACGGTCCCCTGTAGGAGCTGACGAGTGCAACGAGGCTGCGATCTTTGATCTGGGTTGCCGCCAACAGATCGCAGCCTCGTTGCACTCGTCAGCTCCTACCAGAGGCGGATTTCAGAACGGTGGCGATTGCTTGAGCAACTCTGCTGCCGGCGAGTCGGTCGGGCTGACCACCGCATAGTTGTAGCCCGGCCCTGACCAGTAATCGGCCTGCAGATCGCCATCGCTGCGCGAACCGCGCGGCAGCAGGGTGTTTTTCGGCCCCGGTGGACGCAGGTAGAAACTGACCTTGTGACCGCTGCGATCCTCATACATCACCATCGCTGCCGCGCCTTCATCGGTGCTGAGCAAACGCCCGCTGACTGGCTCGAATCCGGCAGCTTTCAAGTCCGGCAAGCGTCCGGCACCACTGAAGTAGCGGTCGAGCCAACGCTGCATGTCGCCGTCGCTGTCGACCTTGTAATCGGCGGGCAGTACGCCTTGCTGGGCGATCAGGCGATAGGCTTGCAACGCGTCAGTCATCGGCAATTGCGCAGGGCGCGCCAGGGTCATTTCCCGCGCCTGCCAGCCACTGAAACCGCCAATGCTCACGGCAATCAGCAACACCGCCGCGCTGGCCAGGTGCCGACGGGACTGCTGGCGACGGCGCTGGCGAATCATCATCGGGTCAAGCGCCGGATTGGCCGGTTGCTGCAACGCGCCACTCAGCGCTGCGCGCAATTGCTGGGCGTCGCGTTGCCAGGCGCGAACCTGCGCCGCTTCTTCAGGGTGGCTGGCCAGCCAGGTCTCGAGCACGCGCCGATCGGCGTCGCTGAGCTGGTGGTCGACGTAGGCGTGCAAATCACGTTCGCTGGGAGGCAGGCTGATCATTTGAGTATCCGCAAGGAAGGGCTGCTGATTTCGCCGTCGCTGAGTTGGCGCAAGGCCTGGCGGGCGCGGGACAGGCGCGACATCACGGTGCCGATCGGGGCGCCGAGGATCTCGGCGACCTCTTTATAGGACAGGCCTTCCACCGAGACCATCAGCAGCAAAGCGCGCTGTTCGGTGGGCAGGCGTTCGAAGGCTTGCAGGGTCGATTGGGCAATCACGGTGCGTTCCACCGACGGCTCGGCATCGTCGCGACCGGTGAAAAATTCCAGCATCCGCGCATAGCGCCGCGAACGACGGTGCGCGTCGAGAAATTGCCGATAGAGGATCGCGAACAGCCAGGCGCGCACGTCGCCGTCAGCGCGTTTCTCGCCCCACGCCGACAGCGCCCGCTCGAGGCTGGCCTGGACCAGATCGTCGGCGCTGCTGCTGTTGCGCGTCAACGACACGGCGAAGCGGCGCAATCTGGGAATGATTTCTCTCAACTGTTCGTCGAATTCGCTCATGAATGTCTGTTGGTCGCTACGCTGTGGACTAGGAAGACGCCCCTCAGCGCAGGTTATTCCCCGCGCGCAAAAATAAATACCGCACCGTGGAATAAACCCGGACGGGGTGCGTCTTGCTGACTCTTTCCACTTGTGGCCGATGGCCTGGAGATATTCATGGTTGATCGCTCGTCCCCAAACGCTGCACCGCCCGGCAGGCCGCCGCGCCAGCCACTGAGCGCCGCGAGCCTGGTTTTTCGTCTGGGCGGCATTGCCGTGATTGTCGCCGCCGTGGCCGGGGCGTTTGCCTACGTGCATGGCAACCTTGACCCGCAACGATTGACGCCAAAAGCGTTGGTCGATGTGCTGGAAAAGAACAACGGCGTGCATCCCGGCTTTCGTCGCAATCACGCCAAGGGTGTCTGCGTGATCGGCCATTTCGAAAGCAGCGGCGAGGCGCGCGCGTTCTCCACGGCACAGCTGTTCAACCTGCCACAGACACCGGTGGTGGGGCGTTTCGCCTTGCCGGCCGGCAATCCCTACGCGCCGGACAGCGCCGTACCGATCCGCAGCCTGGCGCTGCGCTTCACCCAGGCGAACGGTCAGCAATGGCGCACCGGGATGAACAGCATGCCGGTGTTTCCGGTGGGCACGCCCGAAGCGTTCTACCAATTGCAGCAGGCGCAGTCGCCGGATCCAGCCACCGGCAAGCCAGACCCGACGAAGGTGCCGGCGTTTTTTGCCGCACATCCGGAAGCCGTGCCGTTTCTGACGTGGGTGAAGACCGCCAAGCCTTCGGCCAGCTACGCCACCGAAACCTATAACAGCATCAATGCGTTCTATCTGATCGATGGCAACGGTAAAAAACAGGCCGTACGCTGGAGCATGACGCCGCTGGCGCAGGACGCGGCGGGTGCCACGGCCCCTGAAGGCGCGGACTTTCTCGAGAAGGATCTGGTGCAACGCCTGGCCGCCGCACCCTTGCGCTTTCAGTTGAACATCACCCTGGCCAACGCCGGTGACCCGGTGAACGATGCCAGCAAGACCTGGCCCGCAGATCGCAAAGTGTTGAACGCCGGAACCCTGGTGCTGGAGAAGACCCAGCCGCAACTCAGTGGCGAGTGCCGTGACATCAACTACGACCCGCTGGTGCTGCCGGCCGGGATTCAAGGCTCGGAAGATCCACTGCTGGCCGCGCGTTCTGCCGGCTATGCCGATTCCTACCTGCGTCGCACCAGCGAAGTCAGCCAGTTGCCCGCCGCCAAACAGGAGGCTCGTCCATGAACAAGCAACCGACGCATTTCGTTTTGCTGGCGCGCCTGCTGCACTGGCTGATGGCGCTGATGATCATCGCCATGCTGTTTATCGGCGCGGGCATGGTCACTTCGGTGTCGTCTCGCCATGAATGGCTGATTCATTTGCACAAGCCGCTGGGCATCGCGATTCTGGCGCTGGTGATCGTGCGCCTGCTGGTGCGCTTCACCACCCGCCAACCGCCGCTGCCGGATGATCTGCCGGGCTGGCAGGTGCTGGCAGCCAAGGCTTCCCACGTCTTGTTGTATGCGTTGATGCTGGTGTTGCCGTTGCTCGGCTGGGCGATGATCAGTGCCTCGGGCGAGCCGGTGATGCTGACGGCGTCGCTGCATCTGCCGTCGATTGTGCCGGCCGACGCGCAACTGTTTGCATTGCTGCGCAAATCCCATGGCTATCTGGCGTATCTGCTGTTTCTGACGGTGCTGCTGCACTTGGCGGCGGCGCTGTTTCATGGATGGGTGCGGCGTGACGAAGTGCTCGACAGCATGTTGCGCGGGCGCGATCGCGGCTGACCGCTTAAAGCAAAAGATCGCAGACAGGCTGCGATCTTTTGTTGTTGCAGGGGAGGGGATCAGCGCAGGGTGTCGACCATGTCGGCGAAGGTGGTCAGCACATCCTTGCCCAATTGTTTGGAACGTTTGCCCGACCAGCCGGTGATCTTGTCCGGGTGGTCGTCGTGGTCCTTGAACGGCATCTCCAGGGTCAGCGACAGGCAGTCGAATTTCTGCCCGACGCTGTTGCAGGCCAGGGTCATGTTGGCCTGTCCCGGTTCGTCGCGGGTGTAGCCATAGGTGGTCTGGAAGTCTTTGGTGGTGTGCTTGAGGTGGCTGCGGAAATGCTCTTCAAGCTTTTCGATGCGCGGTGTGAAGCCGGGATTGCCTTCACAGCCGGCGGTGAAGACGTGGGGAATTTCCTCGTCGCCGTGCACGTCGATAAACGCATCGACGCCATATTTTTCCATCTGCTGCTGGACGAAAAGCACTTCCGGGCTGATGTCCTGGCTGGCGTTCTGCCAGGCCCGGTTCAAGTCCTGACCCATGGCATTGGTGCGCAGGTGGCCGTGGAAGGCGCCATCCGGATTCATGTTCGGCACCAGATACAGATCGGCGCTGGCCAACAGTTTGTTCAGTACCGGATCATCCTGGCGCTCCAGACGCTCGATCACACCTTCCATGAACCATTCAGCCATGTGCTCGCCCGGATGCTGCTGGGCGATGATCCAGATTTTGCGCTGGCCTTCGGCACCGGTGCCTTTGCGCAGCAGCTGAATGTCGCGGCCCTCGACACTTTTGCCGGTCGCCAGCAATTCGGTGCCAGCCTTGCTTAGCGCTTGCTCGATCAACCAGTCGTGGCGGCCGCGGCTGTAGGGTTCGAAGTAGGCGAACCAGGCGTGGGTCTGTTCCGCTTCGAGGCAGAAGCGCAGGCTGTCGCCTTCGAAGCTGGTGGGGATGCGGAACCAGTTGACGTGATCATACGACGCCACCGCTTGATAGCCCGGCCAGCCTTTGCTGTAGGTCGATTGGCTGGCGTTGACCAGGCGAAACCAGTGTTCCTGGTGCACATGCAGGCCGCTGGCCTTGAAGTGGAACCACTGAAAATGAGCGCTGCGGGTGTCCGGGCGGATGGCCAGGACGGGACTGAGCGGGTTGCTGATATCGATGACTTGGATATTGCCGCTGTCGAAATTGGCGCTGATGTCGAACGAAGATTTAGCCACGGTCATAGTCGCTTCCTGAGCAGGATTTTTATGACCGGTACTCTACACGCAGGCAGGGCTGAAACCGAGGGGAATTGCGGGTGTAGCGGGGGGCGTCCTCCGTGACGCGCCAGCAGCTTAGAGGCTATGCGATTGATTCTCAAGTGCTGATTGCCATTAGTTTCGCCCAATGTGGCTGGGCTCGGCTTGCCAATTAATATTCTTTTGATATTATCCGCGCCATCGAATTGCAGCACCCAAAGACTTCATTAGCCTGAAGACACAAGCCCGAAAAACGGGCAAAAAAAGACCCGGCAAAAAGCCGGGTCAAAAACCGTGATTAGCCTGATGAGGAGATAGTCCAGAAGACCGACCTAAGGTCTCTGGTCCATCGACTGATCTCGCGACCAGCTGCTTGCAATAATAATCATTATCATTTGCAAGTCAAATGTTTTTATCTGCGCGATGGGAAAATTCTTTCCTGTCCGCCCGTACCTTGTCCGCCGTGACTTCGTCGTTGTCGATCGAATGGTCGACCATCGCCCGCGCCATATCCACCATGTGCACCACCGAAAAGGCCAGGTCGCGACTGGTGCCTTGCAGGTTTTCTGCGGCCTTGAACGCGGTGGCGGCCGCACATCGCAACAGATCCGAGGCATGCACCAGCGCTTCTTCGCCGCTGAGATGGCCTTTGACATTGAAAAAACGTTCGTCCGTCTCGGATTTCGAAACAGTCGGTTTCAAGTAGTAGTCCAGCGCGCGCTGTGCGGCGGCATTGCCCTGAGGGGAGGTGAAGCTGGTGTCGATTTGCAGATCGGGCAGGTCTTTGCTGCTGATGTTCATCATGACACGTCACTCCATGTTCGATTGAAAGTCCGTTCCTCTAGGATAGTACCGCCTGTATTTGTGACTAGGATTTAAATACTACAATATGTGTTTTGCCGGTCGAAGACGTCCGCGTAAGGTGCGGCACATGGATAAATGGATTGAGTTGGTCAAGGCCAAGATGAGTGAACTCAAAGTCACTCAAACAGAGCTCGGAGAGCGCGTCGGCATGTCCCAGGGCGGGATCGGTCATTGGCTGAACAAGCGTCGCGAACCCGGTGTTACCGAAATGAACCGCGTGCTCAAAGCGCTGGGAATGGACTTCCTCGAAGTCGTTCTGGTGATCCGCGAACCGCAGCCGACGCCGGAAGACGAAATGCCGCTGGCGCAGAAGTACAACCCGTACTTCCGTTATCCGGTCTGCGATTGGCGTGCACCGTGCGAAGTGCGTGACACTGCGGCGAGCTATCCCGGAGCATCAGCGAAGCAGCGCTTCGAACTCACGGATTACCACGCTCGCGGCGGTGCGGCGTTCTGGCTGACAGTAACCGGGGATTCGATGACCGCGCCGAGCGGCCAGAGTGTTGCCGAGGGCATGCTGATTCTGGTCGATCCGGAGTTGGAGGCAGTGCCTGGCAAACTGGTGATCGCCCAGTGGCCGGACAGCGAAGAAGCGATTTTCCGCAAGCTCGACGAACAGGCCGGCCAGCGTTACCTGGTGCCGCTCAATCCGACCTGGCCGAAAACCCTGCTCACCGATGAATGCCGGATCATCGGCGTGGTGGTTCAGGCAACGGCGCGTTACTGAACGGATCGATCCTCGCGCAAGGCCAGGATCGACCCTTTTATTTCATCCCTCTTCCAGTTCAACCAAAGCGCTGCCTTCACTGACCATATCGCCTTCCTGGCAGTACAGCGCTTTGATCACACCGGCCTGCGGCGCGCGGATGCTGTGTTCCATCTTCATGGCTTCAAGCACTACCAGTTGCGCCCCGGCCTCAACCGACTGTCCCGTTTCGACCAACACACGCACGATGCTGCCGTTCATTGGCGCCGTCAGACCGCCCTGATGGCTGTGGCTGGCCTCGACGGCGCTGATCGGATCGAACGCTTCGATGCGCCGCAACTCGCCGTCCCATTCCAGATACAACACGCCACCCTGACGAATCGCCCGTAACGTGCGGCGCACGCCGTCATGCTCGACGACCAGCGCTTCGCCCAGCAGTGTAGCAGAGGCCGCAGAGCCCAAAGTCAGCGCGCGATCCTGTCCCTCGCAACTCAAATGCAAGGTGATTTGCGCCGGCAAACCTGCGCGCAAACCACTACCGCAAGACCAGGGCGAGGCGGGATCATCCGCCCGCGCACGCTGCGGCAGACTCTGCGCAAACGCCTGCGCCGCCGCCTGCCAGAACTCATCGCTCAACGTGCCTGGTGCTGGCAGCAATTGCTCCTGATAGCGCGGAATGAACCCGGTATCCAGCTCTGCCGCCGCAAACGCCGGATGCGCGATGATCCGGCGCAGGAAATTGATGTTGGTCTTCAGCCCGCCAATCGCAAACTCGTCGAGCATGCTCAACAGACGCAAGCGCGCCTGCTCGCGATCTTCACCCCAAGCAATCAGCTTGCCGAGCATCGGGTCGTAGAACGGCGAAATCTCGTCACCTTCCTCAACGCCGCTGTCCACCCGCCGCCCCGCGCCCTGTGCCGATTCGCGATACAAGTCCAGCCGCCCGGTGGCCGGCAGGAAATCATTCGCCGGATCCTCGGCATACAAACGCACTTCGATCGCATGACCGTTGAGCGGCACCTGCGCCTGGTTGATCGGCAGCGTTTCCCCACGGGCGACGCGAATCTGCCAGGCGACCAGATCCAGTCCGGTGATTGCTTCGGTCACCGGGTGCTCGACCTGCAGCCGCGTGTTCATCTCCATGAAGAAAAACTCGCCGCGCGCATCCAGCAAAAACTCCACGGTGCCGGCGCCGACATAACCGATCGCCTGCGCTGAACGCACGGCCGCTTCGCCCATTGCCCGGCGTAGCTCGGGCGTCAGACCCGGCGCCGGGGCTTCTTCGACGACTTTCTGGTGACGACGCTGGATCGAGCAGTCGCGCTCGTTGAGATACAGGCAGTTGCCGTGCTGATCGGCGAACACCTGAATCTCCACGTGACGTGGCTTGAGCAAATACTTTTCCACCAGCATCCGCGAGTCGCCAAACGACGATTGCGCTTCGCGCTGCGCCGAGGCGAGGGCTTCAGCCAGTTGGCTGACATCCTCGACGACTTTCATGCCTTTACCACCGCCGCCGGCCGTAGCCTTGAGCAGCACCGGATAACCGATGCGTTCGCAGGCTTCGCGGAAGGTTTCGAGGTCCTGCGCCTCGCCGTGATAGCCCGGCACCAAAGGCACACCGGCCTTTTCCATCAACGCTTTGGCGGCGGATTTGCTGCCCATCGCGTCGATGGCCGAGGCGGGCGGGCCGAGGAAGATCAGCCCGGCGGCTTCGATGGCGCGGGCGAATCCAGCGTTTTCCGAGAGAAAACCGTAGCCGGGATGAATCGCCTGGGCACCGCTGGCCTTGGCGGCGGCGATCAATTTATCGATTTGCAGATAACTCTCGGCAGCCTTGCTGCCGCCCAGATCGACGCGGATATCGGCTTCACGGCTGTGGCGCGCATCGCGGTCGGTGGCGCTGTGCACAGCGACGGTAGTCAGGCCCAAGGCCTTGGCGGTGCGCATGACCCGGCAGGCGATTTCGCCACGGTTGGCCACCAGCACAGTGGTAATCACAGGTGCGCTCATCAACGCGACTCCTTGGTGGGTGCGGCTTGCCAGTTCGGTGGGCGTTTTTGCAGGAAGGCGCGCAAGCCTTCCTGGCCTTCAGGGCTGACGCGAATCCGCGCGATGGCATTTTCCGTGTAGCGGCGCAGGGCCGGGGTCAGCGCGCCGTTGCCGACTTCGCGCAGCAAGTCCTTGCTGGCGCGCATGGCCGCGGGGCTGTTGAGCAGCAGGTTGTCGATCCACTGTTCGACCTGTTGCTCCAGTTCAGCCGCAGGATAGCTTTCGGCGAGCAAGCCGATCTCCCGCGCCCGCTGCCCGCTGAAGCGCTCGGCAGTCAGCGCATAGCGCCGTGCCGCACGCTCACCGATCGCTTGCACCACGAACGGGCTGATTACCGCTGGCGCCAGACCGATGCGCACTTCCGACAGGCAGAACTGCGCGTCATCGGCGCCGATCGCCATGTCACAGCAACTGATCAAGCCCAGCGCGCCACCGAACGCCGCGCCTTGCACCACGGCCAGCGTGGGGATTTTCAGCTTGGCGAGGTTGTACATCAGCTCGGCCAGCTCGCGGGCGTCATCGAGGTTGGTGTGATAATCGAGTTCCGCCGATTGCTGCATCCACGCTAGGTCGGCGCCGGCACTGAAGTGCTTGCCGCGCCCACGCAGCAGCAGGAAACGCAGGCTCGAATCGCTGGCGACCTTGTCGAGGGCGAGGATCAGTTCGCGGATCATCTCGGCGTTGAAGGCGTTGTTTTTCTCCGCGCGATTGAGCCACAGCGTCGCGAAACCGCGTGGATCGGTTTGCAGTTCGAGGGTATTGAAGTCGCTCATATTCATCTGTCTCCACGGTTCTTGTGGGAGCGAGCCTGCTCGCGAAAGCGGGGTATCAGTCGATCTATCCGCCGCCTGACAGATCGCATTCGCGAGCAGGCTCGCTCCCACAAAAAAACATCACATCCGGAACACGCCGAAGCGGCTCGGTTCGATTGGCGCGTTCAGCGACGCGGACAAGGCTAGGGCCAACACGTCGCGGGTCTGCGCCGGGTCGATGACGCCGTCATCCCACAGCCGCGCGCTGGAGTAATAAGGGTGACCCTGTTCTTCGTACTGATCGAGAATCGGCTGCTTGATCTCGGTCTCCTGCTCGGCGCTGAACGCCTGACCGCTGCGTTCGGCCTGTTCGCGCTTGACCTGCACCAGCACACCGGCGGCCTGTTCGGCGCCCATCACGCCAATCCGCGCGTTCGGCCACATCCATAAGAAACGCGGATCGTAAGCGCGCCCGCACATGCCGTAGTTGCCGGCACCGAAGCTGCCGCCGATGATCACGGTGAATTTCGGCACCTTGGCGCAGGCCACTGCGGTCACCAGTTTCGCGCCGTGTTTGGCGATGCCGCCGGCCTCGTATTTCTGGCCGACCATGAAACCGGTGATGTTCTGCAGAAACAGCAGCGGGATGCCGCGCTGGCAGGCCAGTTCGATGAAGTGCGCGCCTTTCTGTGCGGCTTCGGCGAAAAGGATGCCGTTATTCGCCAGAATCGCGATCGGATAGCCGTGCAAGTGAGCGAAACCGCAGACCAGCGTGGTGCCGAACAGCGCCTTGAATTCGTCGAACACCGAACCGTCGACCAGCCGCGCGATCACTTCGCGCACATCGAATGGCTGCTTGGCGTCAGCCGGAACCACGCCGTACAACTCGTCGCTGGCGTACAGCGGCGCGATCGGCGTGCGTTGCTGCACCTCGCCGAGCTTGCGCCAGTTGAGGTTGGCGACGCTGCGGCGGGCGAGGGCGAGGGCGTGTTCGTCGTTCTCGGCGTAATGGTCGGCCACGCCGGAGGTCTTGCAGTGCACATCGGCGCCGCCGAGGTCTTCGGCGCTGACCACTTCGCCGGTCGCGGCTTTTACCAGCGGCGGGCCGGCGAGGAAAATCGTCGCCTGGTTGCGCACCATGATCGCCTCGTCCGCCATCGCCGGCACATACGCGCCGCCTGCGGTGCACGAGCCCATGACCACGGCGATCTGCGGGATGCCCATGGCGCTCATGTTGGCCTGATTGAAGAATATCCGCCCGAAATGCTCGCGATCCGGAAACACTTCGTCCTGACGCGGCAGGTTGGCGCCGCCCGAGTCCACCAGATAAATGCACGGCAGGCGATTCTGCTGGGCGATGGTCTGCGCACGCAGGTGCTTCTTCACGGTGAGCGGGTAATACGAGCCACCTTTCACCGTCGCATCGTTGGCGACGATCATGCACTCGACGCCTTCAACGCGACCAATCCCGGCGATCACCCCGGCAGCCGGCACGTCTTCGCCGTAAACCGCATGGGCGGCCAGTTGGCTGATTTCGAGAAACGGCGAGCCCGGATCAAGCAAGCGATTGATGCGCTCGCGCGGCAGCAATTTACCCCGCGAGGTGTGGCGTTCCTGCGCTTTGACACCGCCACCCTGCGCCACTTGGGCGAGCAAGGTGTGCAGCGCGTCGACCTGTTTGAGCATCGCCGCACTGTTGGCGGCGAACTCCGCTGAACGCGGGTTGAGCTGAGTGTGCAGAATCATGGGGCTTACTCCGTAAGCAGCTTCCAGCTACAAGCGGCAAGCTGCAAGTTGGGGCAAGAGCGTGGTTCTCTTGCAGCTTGTCGCTTGCGGCTTGCAGCTGACGAAATTCATTTCGTCTCGTTGAACAGTTCGCGGCCGATCAGCATGCGGCGGATCTCGCTGGTGCCTGCGCCGATTTCGTAGAGCTTGGCGTCGCGCAGCAGGCGGCCGGCGGGGAATTCGTTGATGTAGCCGTTACCGCCGAGAATCTGGATCGCGTCGAGGGCCATTTGCGTGGCGCGTTCGGCGGTGTAGAGGATTACCCCGGCAGCGTCCTTGCGGGTGGTTTCGCCGCGCTCGCAAGCCTGGGCCACCGCGTACAGATAGGCGCGGCTGGCATTGAGCTGGGTGTACATGTCGGCAACTTTGCCCTGGATCAGCTGGAATTCGCCGATGCTCTGGCCGAACTGCTTGCGGTCGTGGATGTACGGCACGATCAGGTCCATGCACGACTGCATGATCCCGGTCGGGCCACCGGAAAGCACCACGCGTTCGTAATCGAGGCCGCTCATCAGCACTTTCACGCCACCGTTGAGCACGCCGAGGATGTTTTCCTCCGGTACTTCGACGTCATCGAAAAACAGCTCGCAGGTGTTGGAGCCACGCATGCCAAGCTTGTCGAACTTGTTGCTGCGGCTGAAGCCTTTCCAGTCACGCTCGACGATGAATGCAGTAATGCCGTGCGGGCCTTTTTCCAGATCGGTCTTGGCGTAGATCACGTACGTATTGGCGTCAGGGCCGTTGGTGATCCAGGTTTTGCTGCCGTTGAGTACGAAGCGATCGCCGCGTTTGTCGGCGCGCAGCTTCATCGAGACCACGTCGGAACCGGCGTTGGGCTCGCTCATCGCCGGGGCGCCGACGTGCTCGCCGCTGATCAGCTTCGGCAGGTATTTGGTTTTCTGTTCGTGGTTGCCGTTGCGGTTGATCTGGTTGACGCAAAGGTTGGAGTGCGCGCCATAGGACAACGCCACCGACGCCGAGCCACGGCTGATTTCTTCCATCGCCACCACATGCGCGAGGTAACCCAGACCTGCGCCGCCGTACTCCTCCGGCACGGTGATGCCGAGCAGGCCCATGTCACCGAATTTGCGCCACATGTCGGCGGGGAACAGGTTGTCGTGGTCGATCTGCGCGGCGCGCGGGGCGATCTGATCGGCGACGAAGGACTGCACCTGATCGCGCAGCATGTCGATGGTTTCACCGAGGGCGAAATTCAGGGATGGATAGCTCATGAGGCACCTTTTGGCTTTTTTATCGGGTGGAGCGCACGACGAATCGGCGTTCAGCTTTACGTTAACGTAAAGCTTCCGGAGTTCGACTGTCAATCGGCTTTACGTAAGCGTCAACTTGGGCGAGAGTAAGGACAGTTCAGGATCAGATATCGGTTTGTTTCTGGTGGGAGCGAGCCTGCTCGCGAAAGCGCTGTATCAGTCGCCCTCAAGGCTGAATGACGCAGCGTATTCGCGAGCAGGCTCGCTCCCACAGGGATTCAAAACCGGGAAAACCCACTAATAAAGACAATAGGGGTCGTCATGGATCTACCCAGTGCAAACCCGCAGCGCAGCTACACCCGTGGCTCTCAGGACAAAGCCCTGCTGGCGATGACCATCGGTCAGCGCTTCGATCAGACTGTCGCGCAATACCCGGACGGCGAGGCTTTGGTGGTGCGCCATCAACAGTTGCGTTACTCCTGGCGGCAACTGGCCGACGCGGTGGATGAGCAGGCCGTGGCCTTGCTCGCGCTGGGCTTGCAGACCGGAGATCGCCTCGGCATCTGGGCGCCGAATTGCGCGCAGTGGTGCATCACTCAGTTCGCCACGGCGAAGATCGGCGTGATCCTGGTCAACATCAATCCCGCCTACCGCAGCTCCGAACTCGAGTACGTGCTCAAGCAATCCGGCTGCCAGTGGCTGGTCTGTGCCGGAGCGTTCAAAACCTCGAATTACCACGAAATGCTCCAGAGCCTGGCGCCGGAATTGGCCGAGCACACCATCGGTCAGCTGCGTAGCGAACGCCTGCCGGAGTTGCGCGGCGTGATCAGCCTCGATGCCAATCCGCCGCCCGGTTTTCTGCCGTGGTCGCAGCTCAGCGATCTGGCCGCCAGCGTCTCGCCCGATCAATTGCGCGAACGCAGCGCCAGTCTGCATTTCGATCAACCGGTGAACATCCAGTACACCTCCGGCACCACCGGTTTCCCCAAGGGCGCGACCCTCAGTCACTACAACATTCTCAACAACGGCTACATGGTCGGCGAAAGCCTCGGCCTGACGACTGCCGATCGTCTGGTGATTCCGGTGCCGCTGTATCACTGCTTCGGCATGGTCATGGGCAACCTCGGTTGCGTCACCCATGGCAGCACGATGATCTACCCCAACGACGCTTTCGATCCGGCGCTGACCCTGCAAGCGGTGGCCGAAGAAAAAGCCACGGCGCTGTACGGTGTGCCGACCATGTTTATCGCCATGCTCGATCAGCCGCAGCGGCAGACCTTCGACCTGTCGAGCCTGCGCACCGGGATCATGGCCGGCGCGACCTGTCCGATCGAGGTCATGCGCCGGGTCATCAACGAAATGCACATGAGCGAAGTGCAGATCGCCTACGGCATGACCGAAACCAGTCCGGTGTCGCTGCAGACCGGGCCAGCGGATGAGCTGGAGTTGCGCGTCACCACGGTCGGGCGCACCCAGCCGCAACTGGAAAGCAAGATCATCGACACCGCCGGCAACCTTGTGCCGCGCGGCACCATTGGCGAATTGTGCACGCGCGGTTACAGCGTGATGCTCGGCTACTGGAACAACCCGCAGGCTACTGCCGAAGCCATCGATGAGGCGGGGTGGATGCACACCGGCGACCTGGCGAGCATGAACGAGGAGGGTTACGTCAACATCGCCGGGCGTAACAAGGACATGATCATTCGTGGCGGCGAGAACGTTTATCCGCGTGAGCTGGAGGAATTCTTCTTCACCCATCCGGCGGTGGCGGACGTGCAGGTGATCGGTATTCCGTGCTCGCGCTACGGTGAGGAAATCGTCGCCTGGATCAAATTCCACCCCGGCCACAGCGCCTCCGAACTGGAGCTGCAAGCCTGGTGCAAGGAACGCATCGCCCATTTCAAGACACCGCGTTACTTCAAATTCGTCGACGCGTTTCCGATGACGGTGACGGGCAAGATCCAGAAATTCAGGATGCGTGAGATCAGTATCGAGGAGCTGAAAACAATCGAGCGGTAACCTAAACCCTGTGGGAGCTGGCTTGCCAGCGATGGCGTCAGGTCAGCCAGCATCAATGTTGAATGTTCTACCGCAATCGCTGGCAAGCCAGCTCCCACAGGGATCGGGGGATTCAGGAATCACAGAAAGCACAAAGGGGAGCCGAAGCTCCCCTTTAATTTGTCGTTGCGTGCTCTTTTTATTATTGAGGGTCGGTCTGTTGTTGTTTTTGGCAACCGTGGCCCTGTACAGCTTTTTGGCGACCCCCATCCGGGGTCAAGAGCAAACGTATTTTTTTGAGCGCTGATCTGCTTTCTCGTTTAACGATCCAACCGATTCGGGAGCTACCTGAAGGTAGTTTTATTGTTCTCTGCCCGGTTGCGGGTCACTCCTGAGAGCACCCTGAAAAGCACACCTTCTCCAAAAAAATCTGTTAGCTGCGTCTCTGCCGTGTTGTTCTTGTTATGTCAGAGTCGTTTCGTCTTGTTTTTATTGGTTTGCGGCTTTTTATTCTTGTTATGCCATAGAGATAGCAGGTGTCGTGCCAACTTTTAAAAAGTCTTATAAATCAGTGATTTAAGTTTTTCGGGCTTTTTCACCCCAGGGCAAAGCCAGACAATTTGTTTCCGTGTTACTCGCTTTTGCCCACAGCACTGACCCAGCGGTAACACCTCACTGCGCGCTGCGTGCCTTGGCCACTCGCGAACCGCTTGGACGGCCGAGCACTGCACTGATCTGCTGGCCCGCAGCAATCAAGGCGTCCAGGTCGATACCGGTCTCGATGCCCAGGCCATTGAGCAGGTACACCACGTCTTCGGTCGCAACGTTACCGCTCGCGCCTTTGGCGTACGGGCAGCCGCCGAGGCCGGCGATAGAGCTGTCGAACACAGCAATGCCTTCGAGCAGGCTGGCGTAGATATTGGCCATGGCCTGGCCATAGGTGTCGTGGAAATGCCCGGCAAGCTTGTCCCGTGGTACCTGCGCCGAGACCACCTCGAACAGGCGCCGGGTCGCGCCCGCCGTGCCGGTGCCGATGGTGTCGCCCAGCGACACTTCGTAGCAGCCCATCGCGTACAGCTCGCGCGCGACCATCGCCACTTGCTCCGGCGCGACCGTGCCTTCATACGGGCAGCCCAGCACACAGGAAACGTAACCGCGCACGGTAACGCCGTGTTGTTTGGCGGCCTCCATGATCGGCGCAAACCGCGCCAGGCTTTCGTTGATCGAGCAATTGATGTTGCGCTGCGAGAACGCCTCGGAGGCGGCGGCGAACACCGCGACTTCCTTGACCCCGGCGGCGAGCGCGTCTTCAAAGCCGCGCAAGTTCGGCGCCAGCGCGCCGTAGGTCACGCCGGGTTTGCGCTGGATCTGCGCAAACACCTCGGCGGAGCCGGCCATCTGCGGCACCCATTTCGGCGAGACGAAACTGCCGACTTCGATGTAGCCGAGCCCGGCGGCGCTCAGGGCATCGACCAGTTGCACCTTGTCAGCCACGCTGATCGGTTGGGCTTCGTTCTGCAGGCCATCGCGCGGGCCGACTTCGATCAGGCGTACTTGGGAGGGGAGGGACATGGGTGGGACCTGCCTGTTTTTTTAGTTCACGAAGAACCCTGTGGGAGCGAGCCTGCTCGCGAAAGCGGTGGATCAGTCACCGTTAATGTTGGATGACAGAATGCATTCGCGAGCAGGCTCGCTCCCACAGGGGCGCCAGTGTTGGCTAGACCGCCTGCTGGCTCTTGAGCGTCTGCTCCAACGCCTGTACGCAGCGCTCTTCGGCAGTGTCCAGCTCAAGCTTCATCTGTTCGATATCGAGCAACTGCTGTTCGAGCTGTTCGCGGCGTTCGCTGATTTTCGCCAGCATGCTGTTGAGCTGTTTGGTGTTACCACCGGAAGGGTCATAGAGCTCGATCAGCTCGCGGCATTCGGCAAGGGAAAAACCGATGCGCTTGCCGCGCAGGATCAGCTTCAGAGTGACCTTGTCGCGCGGCGAATAAATGCGTTCCTGGCCACGACGCTCGGGGCTGAGCAGGCCTTGCTCTTCATAAAAGCGGATCGCCCGGGTGGTGATGTCCAGCTCGCGGGCGAGATCGGAAATGCTGTAGGTCTGACTGCTCATGAAAGCGCTCGGAAAAGGGGCATGGCGCTAAGCTAATCGGTGGTTTACGTTTACGTCAAGCGGGATGGATTTGGGGTGTCCGTACAGGCCTCTTCGCGAGCAGGCTCGCTCCCACATTCGACCGCGTTCCTTCAGATGAAATGCAATTCATTGTGGGAGCGAGCCTGCTCGCGAAGAACGATAACGCGGTAAAAAAGCCCTACACCTTCTCCAGCTTCTTCTCCTGCGCCGTCACCTGTTGGCACAACTCGATCATCTGCTCGCGCATCCAGCGGTTGGCCGGGTCCTGGTCGGTGCTCTCATGCCAATACAGGTGCGTTTCCACCGAGGGCACATCATTCACCGGCAAATTGAACGATTGCAGATCATGGCGGCGGGCGAAGCGTTCCGGCACGGTCATGACCATGTCGGTCTGCTGCATCACTTGCGAGGCCATCAGATAGTGCTGCGAGCGCAGGGCGATCTTGCGCTGGATGCCCATTTTGCCCAGCGCCAGATCGACATAACCCAGCCCACTGCGGCGGCTGGAAATATGGATGTGAGTCAGCGACAAATAGTCATCGAGGCTGAGTTTTTCCTTGCCCGCCATTGGATGGCCCTTGCGCATGGCGCAGACGTAACGGTCGTCCATCAGCTTGACGTGGCGTACCTGCGGGTCGGTGTTGAGCGGCGCATCCACGGCGAAATCCAGACGCCCGGCGGCCAGTTCCTTGGTGGTTTCCCGGCGTTTGGACAGAAAGCTTTCGATGATCACCGTCGGCGCCAGGCGGCGCAGACGCTGGAACAAGGGCGGCAGAATGATTGCCTCCGTCAAATCGGTCATGCTGATGCGATAAGTCTTGGCCGCCTGCGCCGGGTTGAAGATGCGGCTTTCCTGCACCGATACGCGCAGCAGCGACAGGGCGTTGCGCACCGGGCCGATGATGTTCTGCGCCATCGGCGTGGGCACCATGCCCTGAGCGGTACGCACGAAGAGCGGGTCGTTGAAGGTTTCGCGCAACCGCGCCAGGGCATTGGACACCGCCGGCTGGGTGATGCCGACAATCTGCCCGGCGCGGGTCAGGTTGGCTTCCGTGTAGATCGCGTCGAAGACGATGAAAAGGTTCAGGTCGACCTTGCTCAGATTCATAACGCGGCTTCTCTTGTTATTAAGTGCAAGTGTTTTGGGGGTGACGATCAGCGGATCATATATTGGTGATGAATGTTTATACACGCCGAGAATAGGCTAGGTAAATGATCAGCGCTGTTCTAGCATCGATTGCATGACTTGAACAACATCTGCCCGAGAAGGTAACTACCCATGGATTTCGCTTATTCGCCCAAGGTGCAAGAACTGCGTGAGCGCGTGACCGCGTTCATGGACACTTACGTTTACCCGGCCGAAGCGGTGTTCGAACGCCAGGTCGCCGAGGGCGATCGCTGGCAGCCGACCGCAATCATGGAAGAGCTCAAGGCCAAGGCCAAGGCTGAGGGTCTGTGGAATTTGTTTCTGCCTGAGTCCGAGCTGGGCGCCGGCCTGAGCAACCTCGAATATGCGCCATTGGCGGAAATCATGGGCCGTTCCCTGCTGGGGCCGGAGCCGTTCAACTGCTCGGCGCCGGACACCGGCAACATGGAAGTATTGGTGCGCTACGCCAACGAAGAGCAGAAACAGCGCTGGCTCGAGCCGCTGCTGCGCGGCGAGATCCGTTCGGCGTTCGCCATGACCGAGCCCGACGTGGCATCTTCCGACGCGACCAACATGGCCGCTCGGGCCGTGCGCGATGGCGATCAGTGGGTGATCAACGGTAAGAAATGGTGGACTTCCGGCGCCTGCGATCCGCGCTGCAAGATCCTGATTTTCATGGGCCTGAGCAACCCCGACGCGCCGCGTCACGCCCAGCACTCGATGATTCTCGTGCCGGTCGACACCCCCGGGGTGAAAATCGTCCGTCCGCTGCCGGTGTTCGGCTACGACGACGCACCGCACGGTCACGCCGAAGTGCTGTTCGACAACGTTCGCGTGCCGTACGAAAACGTCCTGCTCGGTGAAGGACGCGGCTTCGAAATCGCCCAGGGTCGCCTTGGCCCAGGCCGCATTCACCACTGCATGCGTTCGATCGGCATGGCCGAACGTGCGCTGGAACTGATGTGCAAACGCTCGGTGAGCCGCACCGCGTTCGGCAAACCGCTGGCGCGTCTGGGCGGCAACATCGACAAGATCGCCGACTCGCGGATGGAGATCGACATGGCGCGTCTGCTGACGTTGAAAGCGGCGTACATGATGGACACCGTCGGCAACAAAGTGGCGAAAAGCGAGATTGCGCAGATCAAAGTCGTCGCACCGAATGTCGCCCTGCGGGTGATCGACCGCGCTATCCAGATGCATGGCGGGGCAGGGGTGTCGAACGATTTCCCGCTGGCCTATATGTATGCGATGCAGCGCACCCTGCGTCTGGCCGACGGCCCGGACGAAGTGCACCGCGCGGCGATCGGCAAGTTCGAGATCGGCAAGTATGTGCCGAAGGAGATGATGCGTGGCGGCCAGTAACACCGCGTCGCCTCATTCGCGAGCAGGCTCGCTCCCACAAGATTTGTGCACGCCACAGATCCAATGTGGGAGCGAGCCTGCTCGCGAAAGGGCCTGTACACTCAGCACATCGACATCAGGATCAATACACCCAAACCTCAACCCGCCGATTCTTGATCCGCCCTTCATCCGCGCTGTTGGTCGCCACCGGCATCAGCGCACCAAAGCCGCGTACTTCGCGCATGACCACACCGTTTTTGACCAGCTCGCGCCGCACCGCCATTGCTCGCAGCTTCGACAGTAGATCAGCCCGCGCCGGGTCATCCTTCAAATCACCAAACCCCACCAGCGTCACCGCCCGTTCGGTCTTGCCATTGCGCTTTATATAGTCGAGCACCCGCGCCAGATCCTGCCGCGCCTTGTTGTCCAGACTGGCGCTGCCCTCGGCAAAACGGAAATTCACTGTCAGACGCTGGGCATGCCGGCTGAGAGATTGATAACCCTCTGGCATTAGCGCATTCGGCGCCACGCTCATGGCCTGCACGGTCTGGCTGACAAAACCGCTGGTCGCGACGATCGCCTGTCCCTGTGGACTTTGCGCGAACGTTGCCAACGCCTGCGCCCACGGATTCTGGATGTCCGGCGGTAGATAAAAGAACAAGCGCCGCGACAGCGGATAGTCTTCGGTGGCGATCAGGCTATTCAGCGGCAACATCGCTTGCGAGGCGCCGTCGGCAATCGCCACGGCTTTGGCCTGACGCACGTAAGGCAAGCCGATGAAGCCGATACCTTGCGGATCGTTGCTGACCGCATCGGACAATTGCTCGCTGGATTCGAAACGTTTCGCCGCGCTGCTCAGACTTTTCCCACGCCGGCTCAGAACCAGTTCCTTGAACGTGTCGTACGTCCCCGATTGATCATCCCGCGCATATAAATGAATGGCGTCGCCACGGCCACCGAGTTCTTCCCAGGTTTTCACTTCGCCGGCAAAAATCCGCGCCAGTTGCTCGGTGTTCAACTGCTCAAGCGGGTTGGCCGGGTTGAGGATAATCGCCAGGCCATCGATGGCAATGACTTGCTCGGCCGCCGGGCTTTTCAGATCGCCGAGGGCTTGCAGGGCAAGCAGTTCGCTGTCCTTGATCTCACGGGAAGAGGCGGCCAGATCGGCGCTGGCGTTTTTCAACGCAGCGAAACCGGTGCTGGAACCGTGAGCGGCGACTTCGATGATGACGCGTTGCCCTTGTGCGGTCTGGCCGACGATGCGTTGTTCGTTGGCGGTGTCCGGGGTTTCGCGGTGGATTTTCAGCAGGCCTTGTTGCTGCAACAGGCCTTCGACCAGCGCCGGACCAAGATCGGCACCGATGGTGTTGGAACCCTGAATGCGCAATGCCGGGCCGTTTTCGGGGATCGGCAGGGCGGCGGCGTAGATCGACAGCCAGCCACTCAACAGGAAAACGCAGAGAACACGCAGGGTCATGCCGGCACCGAATCAAGCCAAGGGGATTGCCGGGGAGATTAAGTCAGGCGCGTGACCGAAATATGACAGGGGATTACCTGTGGGAGCGAGCCTGCTCGCGAAGGCGCCGTGTCAGTCGAAAAATTCGTCGCTGATCCACCGCATTCGCGAGCAGGCTCGCTCCCACAATGAAAATTCCCTCAGGCCAGCTCAAGCCAGATCGGCGCATGGTCCGATGGCTTTTCCATGCCGCGCAGTTCGTAGTCCACGCCGGCATCCTTGACCCGTGGCAGCAGGCCATGGGACGCCAGAATTACATCGATGCGCAGGCCGCGTTTGGGCTCATCTTCAAAGCCACGGCTGCGGTAGTCGAACCAGCTGAACATGTCGCTCACGTCGGGATTGAGGTGACGGTAGCTGTCGGTCAGGCCCCAGTTTTTCAGGCGCGCCATCCACTCGCGTTCTTCCGGCAGGAAGCTGCATTTGCCGGTTTTCAGCCAGCGCTTCATGTTGTCCGGGCCGATGCCGATGTCGCAGTCTTCCGGGGAAATGTTCACATCGCCCATCACCACCAGCGGCTGTTCGTTGTGGAACTGGCTTTCCAGCAGCGCTTGCAGATCGCTGTAGAAACGCTCTTTGGCAGGGAATTTGGTTGGGTGATCGCGGCTTTCACCTTGTGGGAAATAGCCGTTCATGATCGTCACCGGCACGCCGTTGGCATCGGCAAAAGTGCCCCAGATAAAGCGCCGTTGCGCGTCTTCTTCATCGGTGGCGAAGCCTTTATGGATGGCGATCGGTTCGTTGCGCGAGAGCAGGGCGACCCCGTAATGACCTTTCTGGCCATGGAAGTGCACGTGGTAGCCGAGGGCGCGGATGTCTTCGAGGGGGAACTGGTCGTCGTGGACCTTGGTTTCCTGCAGGCCGATCACGTCGGGCTGATGTTTTTCGATCAGCGCTGCCAGCTGATGCGGACGGGCACGCAGTCCGTTGATGTTGAAGGAAACAATCTTCATGGTCGGCAGTCCTGGCAAAAGGGCGATGCTAGCTGACATGGGGGAGATGGGCCAGTGTGGGACAAATCATTTTGGCCTGTGGGATTTGTGATGCCCTATGCAGCGCCTCTGTGGGAGCGAGCCTGCTCGCGAAGAGGCCGGCGAGATCGATGAAGATCCCGACTTGGTCTATACCTGTCAGGGGAACCACCACATCCGCCCAAGGTTCGTACCAACAAGCGCCAGCCTCCGAGCGCGCCCCCGGGGAGAATCACTGCAATGCCTGAAACCCAGACCGCCGTTGCCGACATCCATATGCTCGACCGCGGCTATTCGCGCGAAGCCCGCTCGTTGCTGTATCAGGCCTATCGCCACGAGCCGACCTTCGGCTACCTGTTCGAAGCCGAACGTCCCGGCTATGAGCAACGGGTGCGCGCGACGGTGCGCGAGTTGGTCAAACAGCATTTTCTCCAGGACCTGCCGGCGATCGGCCTGTTGGTCAACGATCGCTTGATCGGCATCGCCCTGATCGCACCGCCGCAACGGCGCCTGGGCGTTACCGAAAGCTGGGCATGGCGCCTGCGCATGGTGCTCAGCACCGGTTTTCGCTGCACCCGGCGTTATCTGGAATACCACGATGCCGTTGCTGCATGCGTGCCGGGTGATTCGGTGCACATGCTGCCGTTGCTCGGCGTTCACCCGCAGTTTCAGGGCAAGCATTACGGCGAACAATTGCTCACTGCCGTGCACAACTGGTGCGCCGTCGATGAAACATCGCAAGGCGTGGTGCTCGACACCGGCAACCCGCGCTACCTGGAATTCTATAAAAGGCAGGGTTATCAGGAGATCGGCGAGGTTGCCGTCGGGCCGGTGCGCGAACACGTATTTTTCCACGCCAATCCGCAGGTGTTACAAACAGCAACGGGATAATGATCGAACTTCTTCACAAATTACCTGTTCTATCAGGCTCCCGAGCCCGTGATAGCATCCGCGCCTATGAAGTTTCCACGAAGATTTACCAGCGGCGTGCTGATGCTGTTATCCAGCTGCGCGGCGCTGGCGCAAAGTGAATTGGATGTACGGATCAAGCCGTCCAACGATGAACTCAAGGCCAATATAGAAGGCTATATCGGCAGCCTCGGCGATCGCGACGAAGAAGCCTTGCTGCGTTTCAGTCGCGGCGCCGAAGAGCAGGCGCGCAAAGCGGCGCAGGCGTTGGGCTACTACCAGCCGCAGATCGACAGTGACGTCAAGGGTGGAGAAAAACCGCGTCTGGTGTTGAACATCGATCCCGGCGAGCCGATTCGCCTGCGCAACGTCACCGTGCGCGTCGACGGCCCGGCAGCCTCGCTGAAATCCTTTCGCGTGCCGAAAAGCGACCTGCTCAAGTCCGGCGCCGTGCTCAACCATGGCCGTTACGAAGACGCCAAACGGGTGATCCAGAACCAGGCCTCGCGCTTCGGTTACTTCAGCGGTCATTTCACCAGCCAGAAGCTCATGGTCGATCCGCGCGCGGGCGTGGCCGACATCGAATTGATCTACGACAGCGGCGCGCGCTATGCGCTGGGCAAAGTCAGTTTCGAGGGCGACACGCCGTTCGACGAAGACCTGCTGCAACGCATGGTGCCGTTCAAGGCAGGCGAGCCTTACGATTCGGAACTGATCGCCGAACTCAATCGCGACCTGCAATCGAGCGGCTATTTCGAAGGCGTGCGTGTCGATGCAGCACCGACGGCAGCGCAGAACGATGTGATTCCGGTCGCCGTCAAACTCGACACGCGCAAGCCGCGCACCATGGGCCTGGGCCTCGGTTATTCGACTGACGTCGGCCCACGGATCAAGGCCAACTGGACGCGTCACTGGGTCAACCCGCAGGGCGACAGCTATGGCTGGGAGGCCGAGCTCTCGGCGCCCCGGCAGAACGTCGGGCTGTTCTACGATATCCCGCTCGACCCGCCATTGACCGACAAACTGCGCTGGGCCGGCGGCTATCAGTTCGAAGACATCGAAGGCTCCGACACCCTCAGCAAACTGCTGACTTTCGGCCCGGAATGGCACAGCAAGTTGCCCAGCGGCTGGCAGCGGGTGATCTCGCTGAAATGGCAACGTGAAGAATACGAACTCGGCGACGACTCCGGCCTGAGCACGTTGCTCATGCCCGGCATCAGTTATTCCTATCTGAAAAGCGACAACCGCATCGACCCGCGTAACGGCTATCGCCTGAGCTTCGAAAGCAAAGTGGCCAAGGAAGGCCTCGGTTCGGACAACAACCTTTTATACGGCACCGCGCTGGTCAAGGGCCTGACCACGGTATTCGACAAGCACCGCCTGCTCGGCCGCGTGCAGGTCGGCGGCAGCGCCACCAACGGCTACAACTCGATCCCGCCGTCGCTGCGCTTCTTTGCCGGTGGCGATCAGAGCGTGCGCGGTTACGACTATCAGAGCCTGTCGCCGAAAAACTCTGACGGCGACCGCATCGGTGGCCGCTACATGATTGCCGGCAGCGTCGAGTATCAGTATTCGATCGCCGAGAAATGGCGGGTCGCGACCTTCGTCGACCAAGGCAACTCTTTCAACAAACTCGAACTGCCCGACCTCAAGACCGGGGTCGGTGTAGGTGTGCGCTGGGTCTCTCCGGTCGGGCCGATCCGCCTTGACCTGGCCCATGCGCTGGACGACGACGGCGGCATCCGGCTGCACTTTTCCATGGGGCCTGAGCTGTGAAGCGTGGTGTGAAAATAACGGCGCTGACGCTGTTGGCGCTGGTTGTGTTAATCGTCTTGAGCCTGGCCGCACTGCTTGGCACGCAGGCCGGCAGCCGTTGGGCGCTGGGCCTTGTGCCCGGCTTGAGCGTGGAGAATTTCCACGGTCGCCTCGCTGGGCAGTGGAGTGCCGATCACCTGGTGTGGCAGCAGGACACCAGCCGTGTCGAGCTGAACAAGGCGATTTTCGCCTGGTCGCCGCTGTGCCTGACGCGCATGACCTTGTGCATCGATCAGCTCAAGGCCGATCAGGTGATCCTGCAATTCCCGCCGAGCGAAGAAACCACCGAGAGCGGCCCGATCACACTGCAGGACCTGCAATTGCCGTTGGCCATCGAATTGGGCGACGTCGAGGTGGGCAGCCTGTTGTTCAACGGCAGCGAACAGCTCAAGGGCTTGCAACTGGCGGCGCACTGGACCGCACGAGGCCTGCAGATCGACAGCGTGAAATTGCAGCGCGACGAGCTCAGCCTGAACCTGTCCGGCCTGCTGCAACCGAGCGGCAACTGGCCGCTGACGATTCAGGGCGATTTGACTTTGCCTTCTCCCGGCAGCGAGCCGTGGACGCTGGCGCTGAAAGTCGACGGCGATCTGCTGAAAACCCTCAACCTGCACGCCGACAGCCGCGGCTACCTCGACGGCCAGTTGAACGGCGAGCTGCAAGCGCTGGCGGAAAACCTCCCGGCCAAGCTGCGCGTCACCAGCGATGCGTTCAAGCCGAGCGCCGATCTGCCGGACACCCTGCAATTCAATCAGCTTGTGCTCACCGGCGAAGGCGACCTGAAAAACGGTTATCAACTGCTCGGCAACGCCACGCTGCCCGCCGAGAAATCACCGGTGGCGCTGCTGCTCAAGGGCAAGGTTGACGCCAACGGCGCGCAGATCGCCGGCCTCGACCTCAACGCCAACGACACGCAAAGCGTCAAGCTCAGCGGCAATGTCGACTGGAGCAAGGGTCTCAGCGCCCAGGCCAATATCAACTGGCAAGACTTCCCGTGGCACCGGCTCTATCCGGAAATCGACGAGCCGCAAGTGACGTTGCGCACCTTCACCGGCGAAGTGTCCTACACCGACGGCCAGTATCTCGGTAATTTCGACGCTGCGCTGGATGGCCCGGCCGGGGCGTTCACCTTGAGCAGTCCGTTCAGCGGCAGTCTGGAACAGATCGCTTTGCCGCAACTGGTCATGCAGGCCGGGCAGGGCAGGGCCGAAGGGCACGTGAATGTGCGCTTCGCCGATGGCATCGCCTGGGATACTGCGCTGGATCTGTCGGCGCTCAACCCGGCGTACTGGGTCGCCGAACTGCCGGGCACCCTGGCCGGACCGTTGAAGAGTAAAGGCGAGATGAAGAATGATCGACTCAGCCTCAGCGCCGACCTCGATCTCAAGGGCAAGTTGCGCGGCCAACCGGCGGTCCTCCAGGCCAAGGCTGACGGCGCGGGCGAGCGGTGGAATCTCAATGCCCTGCAGATCCGCCTCGGCGACAACAGCATCAATGGCAAGGGCAGCCTGCAGGACAAACTCGGCGGACAGATCGACATCAAGCTGCCGCGTCTGGCCCAGTTGTGGCCGCAATTGCGCGGGCAGGTCAACGGTCAGGTCAACGTCGCCGGCACGCTGAAGGCGCCGCAGGGCAAGCTTGATCTGCAAGGTTCGCAACTGGCCTTCCAGGACAATCGCCTGCAAAGCCTCAACCTCGACGCCACGCTCGACAGTGCGCAGCGGGCGAAGATCAATCTCAAAGGCAGCGGCATTCAGGCCGGCGATACTTCGCTCGGCACCCTGACCGCCAGTGCTCAGGGCGATATCAAAAGCCAGAAACTCAACCTCGACCTGATCGGACCGAAGCTGAAACTGGCGCTGGGGCTGGACGGCAATCTGGACAAGGGCAACTGGCGCGGACGCTTGGCCAGTGGCGACATTCAGGCCGGTGGCCAGGACTGGAAGCTGCAAAGCCCGGCTAGACTGGAGCGCCTGGCGGACGGCCAGATCAATTTCGGCGCGCATTGCTGGCTGTCCGGCAATGCCAGCCTGTGTGGCGAAGATCAGCGCCTGATGCCCGAGCCTAAGCTGCGTTATCACCTCAAGCAATTCCCGATCGAAAGCCTTGCGCAATGGTTGCCCAAAGACTTCGCCTGGCAGGGCCGGCTCAACGCCGATCTGCAACTGGACTTGCCGGCGAGCGGCCCGAACGGCGTGGTCAGTGTCGACGCCAGCGGCGGCACCCTGCGCGTGCGCGACAAGGATCGCTGGCTGGATTTCCCCTACCAGACCCTCAAACTCAGCAGCAAGCTAACGCCCAAGCGGGTCGACACCGAGCTCAATTTTGTCGGCGGCAAACTCGGCGAATTGCTGGTGCAAGCGCAGCTCAATCCGCTGCCGAAAAACAAACCGCTGAGCGGCTCGTTCCGCCTCTCTGGCCTCGACCTGTCGGTGGCGCGGCCGTTCGTGCCGATGGTCGAGAAACTCACCGGCCGCCTCAACGGCAGTGGCACGATCTCCGGTGGTTTGCTCGCACCGCTGGTCAACGGCACCGTGCAGCTCAGCGATGGCGAAGTGTCCGGCGCCGAACTGCCGATGGAGCTGCAGAATCTGCAACTGACTGCAGCGATCGCCGGCGAATCGATGCGCCTGGACGGAGGCTGGAACAGCGGCAAGACTGGCAAGGGCAGCCTCAACGGCAACGTCGCTTGGGGGCAGGCGCTGGTGGTCGATCTGGCGCTCAAGGGCACGCAATTGCCGGTCAGCGTCGAGCCCTACGCCAAACTGGAAATGGCCCCGGACCTGAAGATTTCCATGGCCGGCGATGAGCTGAAAGTTGCCGGCAAGGTGCTGGTGCCGAAAGGCGAAATCACCGTGCGCGAGCTGCCGCCATCGACGGTAAAAGTCTCCGACGACACGATCATCGTCGGCGCACAGACCGAAGAGGGCAAACCACCGATCGCGATGAAAATGGACATCGACGTGATCGTCGGCCAGGACAAGCTGAGCTTTGCCGGTTTCGGCCTGACCGCCAATCTGCAAGGTCAGGTGCACATCGGCGACAACATGGACACCCGTGGCGAACTCTGGCTCAACGACGGCCGCTATCGCGCCTACGGCCAGCGCCTGACCGTGCGTCGCGCGCGTCTGTTGTTCGCCGGTCCCATCGACCAGCCGTATCTGGACATCGAAGCGATCCGCCAGACCGACGACGTCATCGCCGGCATTCGCCTGAGCGGCAGCGCCGAACAGCCGACCACGCAGATCTTCTCCGAACCGGCGATGAGTCAGGAACAGGCGCTGTCGTACCTGGTGCTCGGCCGTCCGCTGAGCACCAGCGGCGAAGACAACAACATGCTCGCGCAAGCCGCGCTGGGCCTGGGCCTGATGGGCAGCGCCGGGGTCACCAGTGGTCTGGCCAAGGATCTGGGCATCGAGGATTTCCAGCTCGACACCCAGGGCAGCGGCAACGACACCAGCGTCGTCGCCAGCGGCAACATCTCTGAAAAACTCAGCCTGCGCTACGGCGTCGGCGTCTTCGAACCGGCCAGCACCATCGCCTTGCGCTACAAGCTGAGCAAGAAGGTCTACGTCGAAGCGGCGAGCGGCGTGGCGAGTTCGCTGGATATTTTCTACAAGCGGGATTTCTAGAGCGCGTTCTCTCCAATGATCGTTCCCACGCTCTGCGTGGGAATGCCTCAAGGGACGCTCTGCGTCCCGGCTCTCAAAAAAACGGACGCAGAGCGTCCCCGGCTGCATTCCCACGCGGAGCGTGGGAACGATCCCGCGTGGCCGGTCAGTGATTAATTACAAAGCCCCCTAACTATTGCGTTGACATTCGCTGCCTAAGCAGTAACATCTCGACATACATTCACTGCCTAGGCAGTCATCAGGTCGACCCATGAAGCATTTCACCCCGGAAGAATTCAAACATTGCCACCTCGGCCTGTTGCTCGGTCGTGCCGCGTTGCTCAAGGACCGGATCATCGATACCCACATGGAACCCCACGGCATCACCGCCGCGCAGTTCAAGGTGTTGATCATCATGGCCCAGTTCGGCGTCGACACCCCGGCCGAGCTGTGCCGCCATCTGTCGCTGGACAGCGGGTCGATGACGCGCATGCTCGATCGTCTCGAGCAGAAGGCTTTTCTGCTTCGTCAGCGCAGCGAAGGCGACCGGCGTCAGGTGCAGTTGAAGCTGACCGAGCAGGGCCAGCAACTGGCTGATCGTCTGCCGCACATCGGTGCCGATGCGATGAATGAGCTGGCCGGCGCGATCTCCCGCGAAGAGTTGAAAACCCTGGAATACATCCTGAAGAAAATCCTGCTGGCCGCCGGTGACCCGATCACCATACAGCGTCTAGGTGATCACAATGAGCGCTAACACTTTGCGCAGCAGTCTGACGCTGCTGTTGTCGGCGATGATCCTCGCCGGTTGCGCCAATTACAGCGGCCTCGACACTGAAGGCCAGCGCCTCGACGCGAAGAGCCTGAAGACAGCGCAGTCTCTGGACGGCGTCAGCCTGTCGCCGGCGGCGTGGCCGAAAAGCGATTGGTGGAGCAGCCTCGGCGATCCGCAGCTCGACGGCCTGATCCGCGAAGCCCTGCACGACAGCCCGGACATGCAGATCGCCGCAGCCCGCGCCCATCAGGCCAGTGCCGCCGCCTATGCCGCCGACGCCGAGCGTTATCCGACCCTCGACGCCAGCGCCGGCATCAGCCGTTCGCGGCTGGCTCGTGATCAGGATCCGCTGGGGCAGGGCGGGGCTTACGCGACGGTGCGCAATGTCAGCGCCGGCTTCAATTACAACTTCGATTTGTGGGGCGGTCAGCGCGCTGCTCGGAAGCCGCACTCGGCGAGGCTCGTGCTGCTGAAGTCGACCGTCAGGCGGCGCAGCTGACACTTGCCGCTGACGTCGCCCGTGCGTATAGCGATCTCGGTCAGGCGCACATCGTTTACGACCTTGCCAGCGAAGACCTCAAGCGCACCCGGCAAATGCTCGACCTCAGTCAGCGCCGCTTGAGTTCGGGGATCGACAGCCAGTACCAGTTCCAGCAAACCCAGAGTCTGGAAGCCAGTTCTCAAGCGAGCCTGATCGACGCGGAAAAACGCCTGAACAGCGCGAAAATCGCCTTGGCGGTATTGCTCGGCAAAGGCCCGGATCGTGGCAACGAAATCGCTCGACCGAAAGTTCTGCAAGCCAGCGCCGTGGCGGTGCCGTCGGTGTTGCCGGCGGAACTGCTCGGCCGCCGCCCGGATCTGGTCGCGGCGCGCTGGCGTGTCGAGGCGGCGAGCAAAGACATCGATGCGGCGAAAACCCGCTTCTATCCCAACCTCAACCTGTCGGCCTCGGCCGGCGCCGAGTCGTTGCTGGGTGATGCGATGTTCGGTTCGGCCAGCCGCTTCTTCAACATCGCGCCGACCGTATCGCTGCCGATTTTCGATGGCGGACGCCTGCGCGCCAACTTTGATGCGCGCGACGCTGATTACGATCTGGCGGTGGCGCAGTACAACAAAAGCCTGGTGAAAGCCCTGGGTGATGTTGGCGACACCATCAACCAGCTGCGTGATATCGGCCGGCAGATCGGCGCGCAGCAACATGCCACCGACATTGCTCAGGATTCTTACAACACCGTCGTCCAGCGTTACGGTTCCGGCATCGGCAACTACCTGGACGTGCTCAGCATCGAGCAGCAATTGCTCCAGGCCCAGCGTCAGCTGGCGACCCTCAATGCCGAGCAGATCGACCTGTCGATTCAACTGATGCAAGCGCTGGGCGGCGGCTTTCAGGGTGAAAACCTGAACGCAGCCAACGCCAGCCCCGCCTCGTCGCACCATTAATTCAAGGTATTTGTCATGGCCACTGCCGAAAACACCCAAGCTCAAGACAACACCCCGGACACCGGCAACCCGCGCAAACGCAAGGTGATGCTGCTGGCCCTCGCCGTGGTCGTCCTGCTCGCCATTGCCGGCGTCTGGGCCTATCACGAGTTCATCGGGCGCTTTAACGAAAGCACCGACGATGCCTACGTCAATGGCAACGTCGTGGAAATCACACCGCTGGTCACCGGCACCGTGGTCAGCATCGGCGCTGACGACGGTGATCTGGTCCAGGAAGGCCAGGTGCTGGTCAACTTCGACCCCAACGATGCCGAAGTCGGCCTGCAAAGTGCCAAGGCCAAACTGGCCCGCACCGTGCGTCAGGTGCGCGGCTTATACAGCAACGTCGACGGCATGAAAGCCCAGGTCAACGCGCAGCAGGCCGAAGTGCAGAAAGCCCAGGACAACTACAACCGCCGCAAAAATCTGGCTCAGGGCGGGGCGATTTCCCAGGAAGAACTGTCCCACGCCCGCGACGACCTGACCTCGGCGCAGAACGCACTGGCTAACGCCAAACAGCAACTGAAAACCACCAGCGCGCTGGTCGACGACACCGTGGTCTCGTCGCATCCAGACGTGATGTCGGCGGCTGCCGATCTGCGTCAGGCCTATCTGACCAATGCGCGCAGCACCTTGATCGCGCCGGTCACCGGTTACGTCGCCAAGCGCACCGTGCAACTCGGTCAGCGCGTGCAGCCGGGCACCGCGTTGATGGCGGTGATTCCGCTGGATCAGCTGTGGATCGACGCCAACTTCAAGGAAACCCAACTGCGTGACATGCGCATCGGTCAGCCAGTGGATATCGAGGCCGATATTTATGGCAGCGATGTGAAATACAGCGGCACCGTCGACAGCCTCGGCGCCGGTACCGGCAGCGCATTTGCCTTGCTGCCGGCACAGAACGCCACCGGTAACTGGATCAAGATTGTTCAGCGTGTGCCGGTGCGTATCCACATCAACGCCGAAGAGCTGGCCAAGCACCCGCTGCGTGTCGGTCTGTCGACCAATGTCGAGGTCAATCTGCACGACCAGAGCGGCCCGGTGCTGGCCCAGCAACCGCCGCAAAAGGCCTCGTTCAGCACCAACGTCTACGAGCGCCAACTGGCCGAAGCGGACGCGATGATTGCCCAGTTGATTCACGACAACAGCGCAGCAGCAGGCAAGACCGCGCAGCGCTGAGAGCACACCGGATCAGAAGTAGGCTCTGTGGTGAGCGGTTATCTGTGGTGAGGGGATTTATCTGTGGCGAGGGGATTTATCCCCGCTGGACTGCGCAGCAGGCCCGTTTTTCCTGAGCCAAAAGAGGGGCCGCTTCGCGACCCAGCGGGGATAAATCCCCTCGCCACAAGGGCCTGTTACCACAGGGCCTGCTGTGTTCATCAGACCGCAGCGACCATCAGGTTTCATAGGATTCACAATGAGCAATAACGCTTCTTTCACGCCGCCCAGCCTGTTGCTCAGCACCATCGGCCTGTCGCTGGCGACGTTCATGCAAGTGCTCGACACGACCATCGCCAACGTGGCGCTGCCGACGATTTCCGGCAACCTCGGGGTGAGTTCGGAGCAGGGCACCTGGGTCATCACTTCGTTTGCCGTGAGCAATGCCATTGCGCTGCCGCTGACCGGTTGGCTCAGCCGCCGCTTCGGTGAGGTGAAGCTGTTTCTGTGGGCGACGATGCTGTTTGTGCTGGCGTCGTTTCTCTGCGGTATCTCCACTTCGATGCCTGAGCTGATCGGCTTTCGTGTGCTGCAAGGCCTGGTGGCCGGGCCGCTGTACCCGATGACGCAGACCCTGTTGATCGCGGTGTATCCGCCGGCGAAACGCGGGATGGCCCTGGCATTGCTGGCGATGGTCACGGTGGTCGCGCCGATTGCCGGGCCGATTCTCGGCGGCTGGATCACCGACAGTTACAGCTGGCCGTGGATCTTCTTCATCAACGTACCGATCGGCATCTTTGCGGTGATGGTGGTGCGTTCGCAACTGGCGAAACGGCCGGTGGTGACCAGTCGCCAGCCGATGGATTACGTCGGTCTGATCACGCTGATCATTGGCGTCGGCGCGTTGCAGGTGATCCTCGACAAGGGCAATGACCTGGACTGGTTCGAATCGAACTTCATCATCGTCGGCGCGGCGATTTCCGTGGTCGCCCTGGCGGTGTTCGTGATCTGGGAAATGACCGACCGCCATCCGGTGGTCAACCTGCGCCTGTTCGCCCATCGCAACTTCCGCATCGGCACGCTGGTGCTGGTCTTGGGTTACGCCGGGTTCTTCGGCATCAACCTGATCCTGCCGCAGTGGCTGCAAACACAAATGGGTTACACCGCGACCTGGGCGGGACTTGCCGTGGCGCCGATCGGGATTCTGCCGGTGTTGCTGTCGCCATTTGTCGGCAAATACGCGCACAAGTTCGACCTGCGTCTGCTCGCCGGCATTGCGTTTCTGGCGATTGGCCTGAGCTGTTTCATGCGCGCCGAGTTCACCAACGAGGTCGACTTCCAGCACATCGCTCTGGTGCAGTTGTTCATGGGTATCGGTGTGGCGCTGTTCTTCATGCCGACCCTGAGTATTCTGATGTCGGACTTGCCGCCGAGCCAGATCGCTGATGGCGCAGGCCTGGCGACGTTCCTGCGGACACTGGGCGGCAGCTTTGCGGCGTCGTTGACCACCTGGATCTGGATTCGCCGGGCCGATCAGCATCATGCGTATATGAGCGAAAGCATCAGCACGTTTGAGCCTGCCACCCGCGAGACCCTGAATCAGTTGGGTGGCGCGAGTCAGTCGGCGTATGCGCAGATGGACCAGATCCTCACGAGCCAGGCGTACATGCTTTCGACCGTGGATTACTTCACGTTGCTAGGGTGGGGATTCATGGGGCTGATTTTGATTGTATGGCTGGCGAAACCGCCGTTTGCCGCCAAGGCCGGGCCGGCAGCTTCGGGGCACTAGAATCAAGAGCCCCTCACCCTAACCCTCTCCCGGAGGGAGAGGGGACTGACCGCGGTGCATGTTCGAGGTACATCGACTTGCGATACCGAGTCGAACTCAGGTTTTGAACTGCATGCGATCAGCTCCCTTTCCCCCTCGCCCCCCTGGGGAGAGGGCTGGGGTGAGGGGGTAAAGCTCTTCAGCCGTGCGGCAATGCCAGCGGCGGGGCGAAATCGAACGGCGCCAAGGCATACCCACTCTCATCCACCTGCAACGCCCAACCCTGACGATCCCAATCTCCCAGCACAATCCGCTTCGCCGCTTGTTCACCAAGCTGCAACTTGTGAATTGCCGGGCGATGGGTATGGCCGTGGATCAGGGTTTTCACGCCGAATTCGTGCATCACTCGCGGAATCTCTTCCGGGGTGACATCAACGATGTCATTGGCCTTCATCCGCGTCTGTGCGCGGCTTTCGCTGCGTAGCTTGCGCGCCAGTTTGTGGCGGCTGCGCAGTGGCAGGTGACGGAGGATGAACAGGGTGATCGGGTTACGCAGATAACGCCGCAGCTTCATATAGCCAACGTCGCGGGTACACAGGCTGTCGCCGTGCATCAGCAGCACCGGCTCGCCGTAGAACTGCACGACACTCGGATCCTTCAGCAATGTGCAGCCGGCCTGTTTGCAGAAGGCCTTGCCGAGCATGAAGTCGCGATTGCCGTGCATCAGGAATATGGCCGTGCCGCTGTCGCTCAAATCGCGCAGGGCCTGGCAGATGGAGCGCTGAAAGGGCGTCATGGCGTCGTCGCCAATCCACGCCTCGAAGAAGTCGCCGAGGATGTACAACGCACTCGCCGAGCGGGCGCGTCCGGCGAGCAAATCCAGAAACGCCCGGGTAATGTCCGGGCGCTCCTCTTCCAGATGCAAGTCTGAAATCAGCAATATCACGCTTCGATGATCTCGGCTTTCTCGATGATCACGTCGTCTGCGGGTACGTCCTGGTGGCCGGACTTGGAAGTGGTCGACACGCCTTTGATCTTGTCGACAACGTCGGTGCCGGCGGTCACTTTACCGAATACCGCGTAACCCCAGCCCTGAGTGGTCTTGCCGCTGTGGTTGAGGAAGGTGTTGTCGGCGACGTTGATGAAGAACTGCGCCGATGCCGAATGAGGCTCCATGGTGCGGGCCATGGCGACGGTGTATTTGTCGTTGGAGAGACCGTTGTCCGCTTCGTTCTGGATGCTTGGACGCTTGTCTTTCTTTTCTTTCATGCCGGGCTCGAAACCGCCGCCCTGGATCATGAAGTTGCCGATGACGCGGTGGAATACGGTGTTGGTGTAGTGACCGGCGTTGACGTACTCGATGAAGTTGGCAACGGTGATCGGCGCCTTTTCAGCGTTCAGTTCGATGACGATGTCGCCATGGTTGGTGGTCAGTTTGACTTGAGTCATGGTCATTACTCTTCATAGGGAATTCGTGGTTCTGGGACCTTTAGCCCCACAACCGGTTCAGCCTGCTTCGGCCAAGGTGCGCAGTTTAGCGTGACAGGCGCGAATTTCGAGGCGGTTTTTCATTTCCCGGCGATTAAATGCGTGCCTTTATAAGAGCTGCTCTGTCAGGCCCTTGACAGCATCGGCTATGATAGCGGCTTTGTTTTGTCTGGCCCCTCTTTGCGGCCGCGCACCTGTACGTCAAGGATCCTATGAGCAAGCCCACTGTCGACCCTACCTCGAATGCCAAGTCTGGCCCTGCCGTGCCGGTCAACTTCCTGCGGCCGATCATCCGGGCAGACCTGGACTCGGGCAAGCACACCCAGATCGTGACTCGCTTTCCGCCGGAGCCCAACGGCTACCTGCACATCGGCCACGCCAAGTCGATCTGCGTCAACTTCGGCCTGGCCCAGGAGTTCGGTGGCGTCACGCACCTGCGTTTCGACGACACCAACCCGGCCAAGGAAGATCAGGAATACATCGACGCCATCGAAAGCGACGTCAAATGGCTGGGCTTCGAATGGTCCGGTGAAGTGCGCTACGCCTCGCAGTATTTCGACCAGTTGCACGACTGGGCCGTCGAGCTGATCAAGGCCGGCAAGGCCTACGTCGACGACCTGACCCCGGAACAGGCCAAGGAATACCGTGGCAGCCTCACCGAGCCGGGCAAGAACAGCCCGTTCCGTGACCGTTCGGTTGAGGAAAACCTCGACCTGTTCGCGCGCATGAAGGCCGGTGAATTCCCGGACGGCGCGCGCGTGCTGCGGGCGAAGATCGACATGGCCTCGCCGAACATGAACCTGCGCGACCCGATCATGTATCGCATTCGCCACGCGCATCACCACCAGACCGGCGACAAGTGGTGCATCTATCCGAACTACGACTTCACCCACGGTCAGTCGGACGCCATCGAAGGCATCACCCATTCGATCTGCACCCTCGAGTTCGAAAGCCATCGTCCACTGTACGAATGGTTCCCGGAGAACCTGCCGGTGCCGGCGAACCCGCGCCAGTACGAGTTCAGCCGTCTGAACCTGAACTACACGATCACCAGCAAGCGCAAGCTCAAGCAACTGGTTGACGAGAAGCACGTCAATGGCTGGGACGATCCGCGCATGTCCACGCTGTCGGGCTTCCGTCGCCGTGGCTACACGCCGAAATCGATCCGCAACTTCTGCGAAATGATCGGCACCAACCGTTCCGACGGTGTGGTTGATTTCGGCATGCTCGAATTCAGCATCCGTGACGACCTCGACCACAGCGCCCCGCGCGCCATGTGCGTGCTGCGTCCGCTGAAAGTGGTCATCACCAACTACCCGGAAGGCCAGGTCGAAAACCTCGAACTGCCACGCCACCCGAAAGAAGACATGGGCGTGCGCGCGCTGCCATTCGCCCGGGAAATCTACATCGACCGTGAAGACTTCATGGAAGAGCCGCCGAAGGGCTACAAGCGCCTGGAACCGGCCGGTGAAGTGCGTCTGCGCGGCAGCTACGTGATCCGTGCCGACGAAGCGATCAAGGACGCCGACGGCAACATCGTCGAACTGCGTTGCTCGTACGACCCGGAAACCCTGGGCAAGAACCCGGAAGGGCGCAAGGTCAAAGGCGTGATCCACTGGGTGCCGGCCGCCGCCAGCGTCGAGTGCGAAGTACGTCTGTACGATCGCCTGTTCCGTTCGCCGAACCCGGAGAAGGCCGAAGACAGCGCCAGCTTCCTCGACAACATCAACCCTGACTCGCTGCAAGTGCTGACCGGTTGTCGCGCTGAGCCATCGCTCGGCAACGCACAGCCGGAAGACCGTTTCCAGTTCGAGCGCGAAGGCTACTTCGTCGCGGATCTGAAGGACTCGAAACCCGGTCAGCCGGTATTCAACCGTACCGTGACCCTGCGTGATTCGTGGGGCCAGTGAGTGAGTCAAGGAACTAACGTGCTAACGATCTACAACACGCTCACCAAGAGCAAAGAAGTCTTCAAGCCGCTTGATGGCAACAAGGTGCGCATGTACGTCTGCGGGATGACCGTGTACGACTACTGCCACCTCGGCCACGGCCGCAGCATGGTCGCGTTCGACCTGGTGACGCGCTGGCTGCGCTTCAGCGGTTATGACCTGACCTACGTGCGCAACATCACCGACATCGACGACAAGATCATCAATCGTGCGCGCGAGAACGGTGAATCGTTCGAAGCGCTGACCGAGCGCATGATCGCCGCGATGCACGAAGACGAAGCGCGCCTGAACATCCAGAAGCCGGACATGGAACCGCGCGCCACCGATCACATCGCTGGCATGCACGCGATGATCCAGACCCTGATCGACAAGGGCTACGCCTACGCACCGGGCAATGGCGACGTGTACTACCGCGTCGCCAAGTTCATGGGCTACGGCAAGCTGTCGCGCAAGAAGATCGAAGATTTGCGCATTGGCGCGCGCATCGAAGTCGATGAGTCGAAACAAGACCCGCTCGACTTCGTCCTGTGGAAAGCCGCCAAGCCGGGCGAGCCGAGCTGGGAATCGCCATGGGGCGCCGGGCGTCCGGGCTGGCACATCGAGTGCTCGGTGATGTCGACCTGCTGCCTCGGTGAGACTTTCGATATTCATGGCGGCGGCAGCGACCCGGAGTTCCCGCACCACGAAAACGAAATCGCCCAGAGCGAAGCGGCCACCGGCAAGACCTACGCCAACGCGTGGATGCATTGCGGCATGATTCGCATCAATGGCGAGAAGATGTCCAAGTCCTTGAACAACTTCTTCACCATCCGCGACGTGCTCGACAAGTACCACCCGGAAGTGGTGCGTTACCTGTTGGTCTCGAGCCACTACCGCAGCGCGATCAACTATTCGGAAGACAACCTCAAGGACGCCAAGGGCGCACTGGAGCGTTTCTACCATGCGTTGAAAGGCCTGCCGAGCGTGGCGCCGGCCGGTGGCGAGGCGTTCGTCGAGCGTTTCACCACGGTGATGAACGACGACTTCGGCACCCCTGAAGCGTGCGCTGTGCTGTTCGAGATGGTGCGCGAGATCAACCGTCTGCGCGAGAGCGATCTTGATGCAGCGGCGGGGCTGGCGGCACGTCTGAAGGAACTGGCGAGTGTGCTCGGTGTGTTGCAACTTGAGGCCGATGACTTCCTGCAGGCGGGCGCTGAAGGGCGGGTCGATGCGGCTGAGGTTGATGCGCTGATTGCGGCGCGTCTGGCGGCTCGGGCGAGTAAGGATTGGGCTGAGTCCGATCGTATCCGTGATCAGCTGACGGCGATGGGTGTCGTGCTGGAAGACGGCAAGGGTGGGACTACCTGGCGTTTGGCTGACTAAGGCCCAAAGCCCCTACCATGATCGTTCCCACGCTCTGCGTGGGAATGCCTCAACGGACGCTCCGCGTTCGGCTCTGTAGGGACGCGGAGCGTCCCGGCTGCATTCCCACGCGGAGCGTGGGAACGATCGATCCCCTGTGGGAGCGAGCCTGCTCGCGAAGAGGCCCGTCCAGACAACTTGTCATTCAGCCTGCCGCAACCGCTTGTAAAGCGTATTCCGGCTAACCCCCAACCGCCGCGCCAGATGCGAAATATTTCCTCCGGCCGCCTTCAACTCGCGATTCAACGCCTCAACATCATTCAAATCCAGCCCCAGCGGCGCCGCTGTTTCCACCGGCTCCATCTCCAGATCGACAAAAAAATCATCCGGCAAATGCTCCGGTCGCACTGGTTGTTCCTCGGCCATGGCCAGCGCCACCTGCATCACGCTGCTGACCTGACGCAAATTCCCCGGCCACGGATGCTTTTCAAACAACTCCAGAACTTCAGGGCTCAGTCCCGCCCATTGCGTAGGCTCGCGATGCTGCTCCCACAGCCGTTTGAACAGCGCCTGCTTGTCACTGCGCTCGCGTAACGGCGGCAGCTCCAGGGTCAGGCCGCCGATGCGGTAGTACAAGTCTTCGCGGAAACGGCCCAGTTGCACCTGCTCGCGCAACGAACGGTTGGTCGCGGAAATGATCCGCAAGTCCACCGGAAACAACTCGCTGCTGCCCACCGGCTGCACGCAGCGCTCCTGCAACACACGCAACAAACGCGCCTGGGTCGGCAGCGGCATGTCACCGATCTCATCAAGAAACAGCGTGCCTTTGTCGGCCTTGCGGATCAGGCCGATGCTGCCTTTCTGGTTGGCCCCGGTAAACGCGCCTTTCTCGTAACCGAACAACTCGGACTCGACCAGTTCAGCGGGGATCGCCGCGCAGTTCACCGCGATGAATGCCTGTTTTTGCCGGGAGCTGGCCTGATGCAAGGCTTTGACGAACACTTCCTTGCCGACGCCGGTTTCACCGTGAATCAGTAGCGGAATGTCTTTCTCCAGCAAACGCTCGGCCTGGCGCACGGCTTTTTCCACGCGACTGTCGCCGAAATGCAGCGTATTGAGGCTGATCACGCTGGCTGGCGCAGGCTTGTCCTCGGCGACAAACACCCGCGCTTGCACCGGCGCCTGTTTCGGCCGTTTCAGCAAGCACTGGAAACGGTTGCGCCCGGAGGTCTGCAAAGCAAACGGCAAGCCCTCGGGCTGATTGATCAACTCCAGCAGCGACACCTTGAACAGGCTTTCAACGCTGACGCGGGACAAACGCACACCGAGCAAATTGTCGGCGCGGCGATTGGCCGACAGCACTTGACCGCTTTCATCGAAGATCAGCAACCCGGCCCACTGGCTGTCGAGGTTGTTCAACCCGGTGTTGAAGGTCAGTTGAAAATGCTGGCCATGGAACAGGTTGAGGATCAGCCGGTTCTCCACGGTCTGGCTCATCATCTTGACCATACCGAGGGTGTGCGAGGGCGGCAGATAGCTGTCGCTGGAGACATCGAGCACGGCGATGACCTTGCGCTCGGCGTCGAAAATCGGCGCGGCGGAGCCGGTCATGAAGCGGTTGGCCTTGAGGAAGTGTTCATCGTGTTCGATGTGCACAGCCTGCTCACAGGCCAGTGCGGTGCCGATCGCGTTGGTGCCGCTGCTGCGCTCCATCCAGCTCGCCCCAGCCTGAAAGCCCCGGGCCAGATTCGGTTCGATAAAGCGCTGCGTGCCCCACGAGGTCAGCACTTGGCCCTGATTGTCGGCGAGCATGATCAGGCAGTTGGAATTGCTGAGGATGTTTTCGTAGTAGGGCAGGACTTCCTGATGCGTGGTCTGCACCAGCGAATGATGGCTGTCGAGCAATCGTGCAATGCCGGCGGCGGGTAATTGATCGAAGGCCGGCGCGCTCTGGTGGTCGAGGCCGAACGCGCGGCAACGTTGCCGGGAGGTCTGGACGATCGCGTCGTGGGACAGCGGCGAAGCAGGTGCGGCCATGGGGGCGAGCCTCTGAGTGCAGCGATTTTATTATTGTTATGAGCCCGATCTTCAAAACTACACAAATCCCCATGTGGGAGCGAGCCTGCTCGCGAAAGCGTCGGTTCAGTCAATGGATTCATTGAATGACACACCGATTTCGCGAGCAGGCTCGCTCCCACAGGGGATCCATTTTGCATTCAGGATTGGGCAAAAGCGTGCATAGAGTGTTGTTCACTATTGTTCATTGTCAATCACCCCGACTGTTCAAAAGTGTTCAGCTGTGAACGCCATTTCCTCGCGTAATCAACGATTTTCACGGCAAATCAACCACTTGCCATTTCTGGCACGAATGTCGCTCTGTTGCTCCGGTCGCTTGACTCCAAAAATAAAAAAGGCCGAGCCATGTCACTCACCCTGGAGCACGTCAGCCGTACCGTCGAGGGCCAGATCTGGATCGACGATGCGTGCCTGAAATTCGAACCCGGATCCTTCAACGTACTGCTCGGGCGCACCCTGTCCGGCAAGACCAGCCTCATGCGCCTGATGGCCGGCCTCGACAAGCCCGACAGCGGCCGCGTGCTGATGAACGGTGTCGACGTCACCCAGCGCCCGGTGCGGCTGCGCAACGTGTCGATGGTCTATCAGCAGTTCATCAATTACCCGACCATGACGGTGTTCGAGAACATCGCCTCGCCACTGCGTCAGGCCGGCATCTCGAAAGAGATCATCCACAGCAAGGTGCAGGAAACCGCACGCATGCTGCGCATCGAGAAGTTCTTGCAGCGCTATCCGCTGGAGCTCTCCGGTGGGCAGCAACAGCGCACGGCCATGGCCCGCGCCCTGGTCAAGGATGCTGAACTGATCCTCTTCGACGAGCCGTTGGTCAACCTCGACTACAAGCTGCGCGAAGAGCTGCGTCAGGAAATGCGCGAGCTGTTCAAGGCGCGCCACACCATCGCCATTTACGCCACCACCGAGCCTAACGAAGCGCTGGCCCTCGGCGGCACCACGACCATCCTGCACGAAGGCCGGGTGATCCAGAGCGGGCCGTCGACCGAGGTCTATCACCAGCCGCAGTCGGTGCTCGCCGCTGAATTGTTCTCCGAACCGCCGATCAACCTGATGCCGGGACGCATTGCCGGCAACGAAGTCAGCTTTGCCAATTTCGTCCATTTTCCGCTGAACGTCGATCTGCGCCCGGTGGGCGAGGGTGAGTTCCGCTTCGGCGTACGCCCGAGTCATATCTCGCTGGTGCCGAGCAACGATGACGATCTCGAACTGGCCGTGACCGTCGAGGTCGCCGAAATCAGCGGCTCGGAAACCTTCCTGCATGTGCGCAACGAGCATTTCCTGCTGGTGCTGCACTTGCCGGGTGTTCATGAATACGACGTCGATGCGCCGATCCGCATCTATATCCCGACCCACAAACTGTTCGTTTTCGATGCGCAGGGCCGTCTGGTGCAAGCACCGGGCCGGCGTGTCGCGAGGGTTGCCTGATGGCCGAAATCCGTTTGCAGCACCTCGCCCACAGCTACAGCAAAACCCCGAGCGGCGCGGAGGATTATGCGATCCGCGAGATGGATCACGTCTGGGAGCAGGGCGGCGCCTATGCTTTGCTCGGCCCGTCCGGTTGCGGCAAGTCGACCTTGCTCAACATCATTTCCGGCCTGCTCAGCCCGTCCCAAGGCCACGTGTTGTTTGACGGCAAAGCGGTCAACGACCTCACGCCGGAGAAGCGCAACATCGCCCAGGTTTTCCAGTTTCCGGTGGTCTACGACACCATGACCGTGTTCGACAACCTCGCTTTCCCGCTGCGCAATCAGGGCATGGCCGAGGCGAAAGTGCACAGCAAGGTGCAGGAAATTGCCGAAGTGCTCGACCTGCAGAATCTGCTGAGCAAGAAGGCGCGCAATCTCACCGCCGACGAAAAGCAGAAAGTCTCCATGGGTCGTGGACTGGTGCGCGATGACGTCTCGGCAATCCTCTTCGATGAGCCGCTGACGGTGATCGACCCGCACCTGAAGTGGAAGCTGCGGCGCAAGCTCAAGCAGATCCACGAGCAGTTCAACATCACCATGGTCTACGTCACCCACGACCAACTTGAAGCCTCGACGTTCGCCGACAAGATCGCAGTGATGTACGGCGGCCAGATCGTCCAGTTCGGTACGCCACGGGAATTGTTCGAGCGGCCGAGCCACACCTTTGTCGGCTATTTCATCGGCAGCCCGGGGATGAATCTGATTGAGGTGCAGCCGCAGCCCGGGGGCGTCGGTTTCGCCTCGACGCACCTGCCGTTGTCCGACGCCTTGCAGCGCCATATCGAGCACGGCCAGTGGAAAAACCTCAAGGTCGGCATCCGCCCGGAGTTCATTCATGTGTGGGACGAGCCGTTTGACGACGCGATGCAGGCCAAAGTCGTACACGTCGAAGACCTCGGCACCTACAAGATCATGACTCTCAACCTCGACGGCGCGCCGTTGAAGGTGCGTCTGGCCGAAGACAAACCGGTGCCGCAGGGCACGGCTTACATCAGTTTCCCGGCGCAATGGCTGATGGTCTATGCCGATGAATTTCTCCCGGAAGTCAGCGACGAGGAGGCGCAGCCATGAACAAAGTGCAGAACAACAAGGCCTGGTGGCTGGTGTTGCCAGTGTTCCTGCTGGTGGCGTTCAGTGCGGTGATCCCGATGATGACCGTGGTCAACTATTCGGTGCAGGACATCTTTGACCAGTCCAGCCGCTACTTCGTCGGTGCCGACTGGTACAAGCAAGTGCTGCTCGATCCGCGTCTGCATGACTCGCTGCTGCGCCAGTTCATCTATTCAGCCTGCGTGCTGCTGATCGAAATCCCGCTGGGCATCGCCGTCGCGTTGACCATGCCGACCAAGGGCCGCTGGTCCTCGGTGGTGCTGATCATTCTGGCGATACCGCTGCTGATTCCGTGGAACGTGGTCGGTACCATCTGGCAGATCTTCGGCCGCGCGGACATCGGCCTCCTCGGTTCCAGCCTCAACGCGATGGGCATCAGCTACAACTACGCGGCCAACACCATGGACGCCTGGGTGACGGTGCTGGTGATGGACGTCTGGCACTGGACTTCGCTCGTCGCGCTGTTGTGTTTCTCCGGCCTGCGGGCGATTCCCGACGTCTATTACCAGGCGGCGCGGATCGACCGCGCCTCGGCCTGGGCGGTGTTCCGCCACATTCAGTTGCCCAAGCTGAAGAGCGTGCTGCTGATCGCGGTGATGCTGCGCTTCATGGACAGTTTCATGATCTACACCGAGCCGTTCGTGCTCACCGGCGGCGGGCCGGGCAATGCCACGACCTTTTTGAGTCAGACGTTGACGCAGATGGCTGTAGGGCAATTCGACCTAGGTCCGGCAGCGGCGTTTTCGCTGGTGTACTTCCTGATCATCCTGTTGGTGTCCTGGCTGTTCTATACCGCCATGACGCACTCCGACGCCAACCGCTGAGGCCCGGCCATGAGCAAGAGAAAGCTTATTCCATTGCTGGTGTACATCCTGTTCCTGCTGGTGCCGATCTACTGGCTGCTGAACATGTCGTTCAAGAGCAACACCGAAATCCTCGGCGGCCTGACGCTTTTCCCACAGGAATTCACGCTGGCGAACTACAAGGTGATCTTCACTGATCCGAGTTGGTACACCGGCTATCTGAACTCGCTGTATTACGTCAGCCTCAACACGGTGATTTCCCTGAGCGTGGCGTTACCGGCGGCTTACGCGTTTTCACGCTATCGTTTCCTCGGCGACAAACACCTGTTCTTCTGGCTGCTGACCAATCGCATGGCGCCGCCGGCGGTGTTTTTGCTGCCGTTCTTTCAGTTGTATTCGTCGATCGGCCTGTTCGACACGCACATCGCCGTAGCCTTGGCGCACTGCTTGTTCAACGTGCCCCTGGCGGTGTGGATTCTGGAAGGTTTCATGTCCGGCGTGCCCAAGGAGATCGACGAAACGGCCTACATCGACGGCTACAGTTTCCCTAAGTTCTTCGTGAAGATTTTCATCCCGTTGATCGGCTCCGGTATCGGCGTCACGGCGTTTTTCTGCTTCATGTTTTCCTGGGTCGAACTGCTGCTGGCGCGCACCCTGACCTCGGTCAACGCCAAGCCGATTGCGGCAGTGATGACGCGCACCGTGTCGGCATCGGGGATCGATTGGGGCGTGCTGGCAGCGGCGGGGGTATTGACCATCCTGCCGGGGATGCTGGTGATCTGGTTTGTGCGCAACCACGTGGCCAAGGGCTTTGCCCTCGGTCGAGTCTGAGGAGCTGATGATGGAATGGATGAGCTGGACGACACCGACCGCCGCGTTCTTCATCGGCATCGGTCTGATTCTGGTGGGCATGACCACCTGGGAATTGCGCTCGCCGAGCATTCTGCGGCGCGGGTTTCTGCCGATTGCCACCACCCGTGGCGATCGCTTGTTTATCGGTCTTCTCGGCAGCGCCTACCTGCATTTGCTGGTAATCGGCGTCACCGACTGGAGCATCTGGGTGGCGTCCGCGTTGTCCCTGGTGTGGCTGTTGGCTGTGATGCGTTGGGGCTAGTCGAATCGTTCGGCAACGCGGCTCCACAACTTAAACAGGAGGTCTCTATGTTCGATAAAAACAATAAGCTGCGACATAGCATTTCATTGGCAGCCATGCTGGCACTCAGCGGTCTGAGCGCATCTGCCTGGGCCGACGCCTACGAAGATGCTGCGAAAAAATGGATCGGCAGCGAGTTCAAGCCCTCGACCCTGACGGCCGAACAGCAGCTTGAAGAACTGAAGTGGTTCATCAAGGCCGCCGAGCCGTTTCGCGGCATGGACATCAAGGTCGTTTCCGAAACCCTGACCACTCACGAATACGAGTCCAAGGTGCTGGCCAAGGCCTTCAGCGAAATCACCGGGATCAAACTCACCCACGACCTGCTGCAGGAAGGCGACGTGGTCGAGAAAATGCAGACGGTGATGCAGTCGGACAAGAACATCTATGACGGCTGGGTCAACGACTCCGACCTGATCGGCACGCACTTTCGCTACGGCAAGACCGAATCGATCACCGACCTGATGGCCAACGAAGGCAAGAACTTCACCTCGCCAACTCTCGACATCAAGGACTTCATCGGCATCTCCTTCACCACCGCGCCGGACGGCAAAATCTATCAACTGCCCGACCAGCAGTTCGCCAACCTGTACTGGTTCCGTGCCGACTGGTTCGAACGCGCCGATCTGAAAGCCAAGTTCAAGGAGAAGTACGGCTACGAATTAGGCGTGCCAGTGAACTGGTCGGCCTATGAAGACATCGCCAAATTCTTCAGCGAAGACGTCAAGGAAATCGACGGCAAACGCGTCTACGGCCACATGGACTACGGCAAGAAAGACCCGTCGCTGGGCTGGCGTTTCACCGATGCCTGGTTCTCCATGGCCGGTGGCGGCGACAAGGGACTGCCCAACGGCTTGCCGGTGGACGAGTGGGGGATTCGTGTTGAGGACTGCCACCCGGTCGGCTCCAGCGTGACCCGTGGCGGCGACACCAACGGCCCGGCGGCCGTGTTTGCCACCACCAAATACGTCGACTGGCTGAAGAAATACGCGCCACCGGAAGCGGCCGGCATGACCTTCTCCGAGTCCGGCCCGGTGCCCTCGCAGGGCAACATCGCCCAGCAGATCTTCTGGTACACCGCGTTCACCGCCGACATGACCAAACCCGGCCTGCCGGTGGTCAACGCCGACGGCACGCCGAAATGGCGCATGGCGCCGTCGCCTAAAGGCCCGTATTGGGAAGAGGGTATGAAGCTCGGCTACCAGGATGTGGGGTCGTGGACATTCATGAAATCCACGCCTGAGAAACAGAAACTCGCGGCGTGGCTGTACGCGCAGTTCGTGACCTCGAAAACTGTTTCGCTGAAGAAAACCATCGTCGGTCTGACACCTATTCGCGAGTCGGACATCAACTCGCAAGCGATGACCGATCTGGCGCCGAAACTCGGTGGTCTGGTCGAGTTCTATCGCAGCCCGGCCCGCGTGCAATGGTCGCCGACCGGTACCAACGTGCCCGACTACCCGCGTCTGGCGCAACTGTGGTGGAGCCATATCGCCGAAGCCGCCAGCGGCGAGAAGACCCCACAACAGGCGCTTGATGGCCTGGCCAAGGATCAGGACCGCATCATGGAACGCCTCGAACGCTCCAAGGCCCAGGCCACTTGCGCGCCGAAGATGAACCCGGAACGCGATGCGCAATACTGGTTCGATCAACCGGGCGCACCGAAGCCGAAACTGGCCAACGAGAAGCCGAAGGGTGAAACGGTGAGCTATAGCGAACTGCTGAAATCCTGGGCGGATGCGCGTAAATGATGTTGGAAATGTAAGAAGCGAACGGCACCGGAAGGTGCCGTTTAGCTTTCTTCCCATCGATCTGAAGCAATAGCAACCTGGCTTCCATATGTTTTGAGGTGCGCGCATTCCATCAAGGGCTTGAGGGAATGGAAGTCAGCGTTTCACGTTGCGAGCAAATTGAGTCAGCAACTGTTTTTTACTTCGCTCGTATGAGTCTATCGTGTACTGGGCAAGCTCGAAGGGGAACGGCTGCATGTCGACGGGGTAAACTTTAGTATCTCTCTCCGACCAGAGGAAATTATGGTCCTGTACATCCTGGTGATATAGGTCCTTTGCTTCCATTTCATTAAACATCTCCAAAAGTGCATTGGCGCCGCTTGCCGGAATGGAACCTTTCTTGATGTCGCCGAGGGGGATGCCATCGAGTTTTATCATCTTGAGGTAACTCTGATTGTCTTCAATAAGTGCCGTCGCCGACCCTGCTCCATAGTAAGCATTGAAACCCTCGGCTTCGGTTTTTACATACCCCGGAATACTGTTTCGCTTGTCGGCTCCTCTGAACTTTTTATAGACATGCTTTCCGTCGGCGCTTTCGTATATTTCTCCTTCGCCCCCGCCGCCTATAGCAGGGCGACCACCAATATCATCGGCAATCGACGTTGGCTTGTTCTTCAGCGAAGAATCGGTCAATTGCACTTTCTCCATCAACACTTCGATGGAGTGGCTTGCGCTCTCTACTTCTGGAGACAATGGTGGTGTATCAGGAAATCCAAATCTCGTGCTTTCGTTAATTACAGAGTTTGCTGAAAATGGCGTTGTTGATTGCGGCGAAGGCGAAGATCCGATGGTCGCTTGCGTCGGGTACTCCTCATTGACGCCTTCACGAATTCGCCCATCAGTATCGAAGTAGGCCAACGGATTGCCTTTCACCATGCTGAACAGATTCAGACCATCAATCGCCCCGGACGGATCCGGATTCAACCATCGCTGCCAACCCGCCACGTAATACCTGAACCCGTAATAATAAAGCCCGGTCGCATCCCGCTCTTTGCCCGAATAGCGCAGCGTTTTATAGCTTGTCTCGATTTCGCTACGCCCGGCAAACCACGCGGTGGTGCCGAAAGGGTGGTATCGCTCCTGACTGATGAGCTTGCCCGTGGCGTCGAGTTCCAGGGTGCAGGAACCCAAATGGTCGTTGAGGCTGTAACGCGCTTGATCGTTGTCGATGCCTTGGGGCGGTTCGGATTCCCAGTGCAACACCTGCACGCTGCTGCGCCCGGCCTGGACACTGATCACCTGCAGTATTTCTCCCGTACCACTGTGGGTACGGATTTGCAGATTCGGCAGATAACGCACTTCGTTCATCAGCGTTTTAGCGTTGGTCTGCATCAGCCGCACTTTGCGCACGCGCATGCCGTCTGAGGCGTATCGGTATTGCTCGTTATCAGCCGAACGGTCTTCACGCAAAACCAGCCGGACTTCACGCAATCGGTTACGCAAGTCCCAGTTGAAAGTCTGTCCTGGTTGCAGGCCAAGCAGATTGCCATTGGCATCGAAGCCGTTGCGCAAATCTTCCTCGCCCGGGTCCATGCCATCGCGCACCGGCAAGCAGCGGTTACTGTGCTTGGCGGCGACCAGGCGGTGACCGTGGCCTTGTGGGCCGTCGTGGATCAATTTGAGCAAATTGCCACCGCAGTCATAGTGATAGGTCTGGGTGTAATTGGCGATCGCTGCAGGATCTGCCAGTGAAAACTTCGATGTCTGACCGGCCTCCCAACCCGTGGCCTCGATCAACTGATCGAGACTGTCATAACGGTAGCGGTTGACCGGTTCGATGCGCTGGTTGGCAAAGTATCGAATCGGGAGGGCGGCGTCTTCAATACTCAACACGTTGCCTACCGGGTCGTAGACATAACGCAGGTCTTGCAGGATGTCATTGCCGCGCTGGCTTTGCAGACTGATCAGCCTGCCATCCTCGGCGGCGTAGTCCAATGTGGTGATCACTCCGTTGTCAGCGGTTTCCCGAAGGGTATGTCCTTGGGCATCGTACTGGATGGCGCCGACCAGGGTTTTCGGCGCGATGCCCTTCAATTGCAGTCGAACGTCTCGCAACTGGCCGTCCAGGGTCTGGCTGAAAAGCTGTCGGTGTCCTCTGGCGTCGATTTGTTCGATGGTTTCCGAGAGCGGGTTGAAACGCGAGTAGCTCGTGGCGGCAGGTGCGTCTTCGAGCAATTTGTCACGCTCGCTGAGCGATACCGGCCAGTCAGGAGGGTCGAGTGAGCGCAGAAAGCGTCGAGACTGCGCGATGATTCCACCGGTCAATCCGAACTGTTCGAACAACTGCGTGCCGGCCGGATCATCGAGGCGGATGATCTGTCCGCACTGATTCCGCGTGGCAAATGTCGGATTGCTGCCAGCATAACCATATCGCTCCGTGCACAAAGGTTCTCCGTCATCGGCGTGTTCGAACACAGCCAGTGGTCGCAGCTGTTCGTCATACTCGATGCTGCGCACGCTACCCCGGCCATCCCAATCGTGCAGCGGTTGACGCGCCTCGCCCCACAGACTGACGCGCCATCCGGCATCGACGCTGAGCGTGATCAGCACCTGACCGGTCAGTGAGTAAACCGTCCTGAGATTGGCGGGGGCTGATGCGTCGGCGAACAATCGTGGATCGCGCTGCGCCACCCGTCGCCCGGCAACGTCATGCTGAACCGCGGTGATGCGCGCTTCAGATTCGCTGCCATCTTCGCGCCAGTAGGCAACCTGCCGCACCGGTAAGCCTCGGGCATCAGTGACGCTCAGATGCGGTGTCTGCGCATGCGTGCTCACCTTCCTGTCCACCAGTTGCGTCGCCGTTGTTCCGGCGGCGGGTCGAACAGGTCGTTTTCGTCGAAGGCGACGTTACACCAGATCCAGTACCAGACTTCCCGGCGCAGGGGTTTGAGCGTCGGCGGATTGCCTTGCAGCATTTGCTTCGCCAGCACGGTTGCGGTCGGTCGGCCCACCGCGTCGTAGAACTGCTGGTCGTGAAAAGCATGCTTGCGCATCGAGCGATCATTGATGTAGCGCGGTTGATCGGCGAAGTAGGGCCGGTAAATCCGCACAGTCTGGCCTTTGTTGTTGTATTCCACTGGCTCGCTGACACGCCAGCGTCGCTGGGCCTGGGCGTCTATTGGTTTGCCATTGTCGTCGAGGACCAACTCACCGTTGTCATCGACCTGCCAGGCCATGCCCGGGGGGACCTCATGTTTGGTTTGCAGAGTGCGGCCGAAACCGTCCAGGCAAGCAATGCTGACTCGCACTTGCAGATCGGGATCAAGCGGATAGCGGTCGGCCACCAGAGAGACGGCATACACGGGCTCACGCTGTGCATTATCGATTTGCTGCTGGAGTTCGGTTTCATTCAGATCGGGATTTTCCACAGCGGCAAGGTACTGTCGGGCGCGATCGCAAATGTGTCCTTCGGGCAGAATGTAGCCTTGGCTTTTCGCCCAGTCCCACCACTCTTGGGAGCGTGAGGACGTGCGGGAGATGCAACCCATCCAACTGAACGTATCCCAGAAAGCGGCATGGGCGAAGTTGCCAATGGCTTGTTTCGGATCGGCGATGGCAATGGCCGGGTCGCGGTCTGCCGGCGGGACGTAGGTTTGCAGCGGGTCAAAACCCACCGCTTCTCCAAGTTCGGTGCCGTGGAAACTGCTCACCAGCGGCTCGCCGAAAGCGTTGTAGCGCGCTTCCTGCAGGTTGCGGTTGGCATCTTCAATGGCCGCAGGGAGGAAGGTGCGGTAGTCCACGTCGAGGCTGCGGGTAGTGCAGCCGTCCGGTAAGGTCACAGCGGTTGTCACACACCAATACGCGTCATAGGTAATCAGGGTTTCGCCGTGACTGCGGGTTTCACGGTATTTCTGCACGTTATGAAAGCCGTCGAGTGCGTGGTAGGTGGAGAAACCTCTGTGCACTGACCACAGATAGTTCTTCGCATCGTCAGGATCATCGATCGGACCGTGATCTTGCTCGGGCAGGAACAGCGGCATGATGTGGTAACCGACCTCCTGCGATTCGAGTTTTTCTTTCAGGTTGAAGGGTAATTGGCCATCCACCTCGAGTTTGTCATATGCGCTGAGGGCGACGGCGTCCAGTTCGGCCGTCTCCATGTAGGCGGGCAAACCCTCGAAAGTCGCGGCGCCCGGATCCAGCGTTGCACCGCTGCGAGGGTCGATGTAGCGCTGCAGCGTCAATGCAGACAACACTGCTTGCTGCGCCCATTCGCCATCCTCGCGGGCCATTAGCAAAATATGTTCATGGTGGATCGTTGCGGCACTCAGCGCCGCTTTTTCCAGCACCAGCGAATTGCTGCGCAAGCGGCAGGGCAATCCAAGGCGCCAGGCCTCGTCATTGGGCAAATGAATCGATTCTGACCGGAGCTGCGTCAGGTACCATTTTTGCTGCGCATCGTCATGAGCATCCTTCCACCAGTTCTGCTGATGCTCTTCAGTGAACGGCGGCGCATCGCTGCTGGTTTTGCGTCGCGCGTAGTTCACCGTGAAAGCATGCACCACACGGCCGTAGGGGTCCCATTCCAGATTTAACTGGTGCTGGCACATCGGATCGTCGGCAATTGCCGGTTCGTACTGATAACTGATGGATTCCGCGTCCAGGGGCAAGATCACTGCATAAGGCTGGTACTTGCCTTTGGGGCGCAGCACCCGTGCGCCATAGCGATGTTCCTGGACCACATAGGGGACTGCGGTCGCCGCGTCGTCACCGGCGGCGAACACTTCCGAGCGCATCACTCGGCCGCTCAGGGTGCGGGCGATCTCTCGCGCAGTCTCCTCATCGGCTTCGGTGAAAGGTTGCGCGATGCGATCATTGAAGTGATAGAGCTGCAGCAGTGTGGATTTGAGATCGACCGCATCACCGTCACGGCTGTAATAACCGGTTCTTGACGGGTCGATGGTTTCGCCTGTGTGAAACCAGGTCTTACTGAGAATCGGCGCGGTGAACTCGGTTGCTGACGCTTCGGTGTCGCTTTGCAGCAGCAGGCGAAAACCACGGAATTCGCGCTCGAAACGGTCGTAATAACCGCCGCGATAGCTGAAGAGCTGTGTCAGTGTGTTGCCGGTGATCTCATCATGTTGGATTTGCTCGTGTACCAGGTGCATGGCCATGGGTAGACCGGACACTGGATTTTCAACACCGGCTGCCTGTTGCTCACGTTTTTCATCCAGCCATTCCTGCGCCGAACTGCGGTAATTCACGCTGGCGCTGCAACCCATGTTGTTGCAGCTTCTGTTGAGCAGATAGGGTTTGGCGTCGACGAAATCGTAACGCCAGTGTCTGGGCGACATGTGCGGCAATGTCACCACCAGGCTCGAGCAGCCCAGGCCTTGCAGATCTGCGCTGGTGACCTGCCAGAGCGCGTCATGGGCGAGGCCCTCAGGCCAGGGAAGATCAATGGATGTCTGGGCGAAACCGCTGCCGGCATGGTTCATGAAAATACGCAGGCGCTCGGCTTCCATGTAGATCAGGTCAGCCGCACCCGAGCCGTCGAGATCCGCCAGCAAGACCCGTGAGGCGTTGAATTCATCGTAGGCGAAGGGCAGGGTGCACAGCACAAAGCCTTTGCCGAAACGACCATGTCCCAAATTCGGCCAGCACTTGACTTCGTTATGACGGATCCGCACCAGATGTTGCTGACCGCTGCCGATGAGATCGGCGAATGCAACGATTTCGCTCGGTGTATTGCTCAGCACAGGCAGCTCATCATCATCGCCTGCGGCGGTTTTTTCCGCATGCGGCACGTCGACGGCCTCGGCGAAGCCAGCCGCGCGACGATTGGCATACAAACGCACGCTGCGCGGGCCGACCAGCGTCAGGTCGCTCAGGCCGTCACCCAGCAAGTCGGCGATCTGCGCCATCGGGTGGGAAAATTCGCCGGGAAATGCATCGAAGGGCACGAACCCTGACCAGTTGCGATCTGGGTCGAGGGTGAAAAATCCGCACATGCCCGGCGCGGCGAGCACCCAGTCGAGCTTGCCGTCGCCGGTCAGATCGGTAAGCGACTGATGCACGGGTTTGCCGGCGTCGGACATCGGCACGCCTTCAAGAAGTTTCCACTCGCTGTACTCGACCTGGTCGCTGCCGGTCTCTGCGCGCAACGGCTCGCGGTAATACCAGCCGTGGTCATAACGGCAGAGCACACCCGCCAGGCCCTCACCGTACAGGTCAACCAACTGATATTGATGACCATCGTCGAGGCCGGGCATGGCCGTGAATTCTTTCCAGCCCTGCGGCTGCGGGGCGAGGTCGAACGTGTTGTAGCTGAACTCCATGGGCGGTCGGCTTTCGATCTGGCCGAGGCCGTCATAGGCCTGCTGATGCGCCGCGCTCAGATGGCTGTAACCCAGTGGGCTGAGGCGATATTGCAGGAGCAGGCGCTGCACCAGAACCGGATGGTCACCCAACTCTTCGGGGAAGTGATGAAACATCAGCACTTGTCGACACAGGCGTCGGTTGCCCAGTTCGAAACCGTAGGCGTAGATCCAGTAAGGGTCGCTGCGCTCGGCCCATGGCTGTTGTTCTTCAAACGTTGGCACTTGTTCCAGATCGCTGCTGCGTTCGCCATAGTCGAACACCAGTTGAAAGTGCCACAACTGTTTTTCCCGGCTACCGCTGTCCCAGGCATACAGGTGCGCGGAGGCTTTTTCGTTGCCATAACACACGCGTTTGAGATAGCGCTGAGCACGATAGTCGCGATACTGCGGAGCGACTGGCAGCTCGGTTTCCGCCTTGTATTCGTAGATGATGTGTTCGCCGCGGGTATTGAGGCTTTCGTCGATCATCCAGACGCCGACGCGCTGCGGGTCGGCAGGGTCGGCCCGGCGTGAATTGGCGGTGGTGCCATAGATATGCAGGCTGCCGTCGGCACCGTGAATCAGCCAGAAACCGGCTTTGTCGGTCTCGTTCGACCAATGTTCGATCAAGGCGAATGCACCCTCGACCCGTGGCCAGTGGCGAACGACGTCATACGCTGTCCTCAGGGGCAAGCCGTTGTATTGCTCAGTGGTGCGGAAGATCAATTCACCGGTGCTTTCATTGCGCTCGGGCAGCCATACATCACCGTCAGGCCCCACGACCTGGTCAGTGCCGTCATAAGTCGGCACGCCATTGACCGTGCGCAGGGTCACCGCGTCAACCGTCAACTGCCAGCCAATCCCGCAGGAACTGTTGCCCGTGCCACTGCTATAGCCCAGACCCAATGGCGGGACAAAACCGCGTCCGGTGGAAATCGGCAACGACAGTTCCAGCGACGCAGTGCCTTTGGTACCCACGCCGGCCGATCCCTTGCCAATACTCTGGATGGCGCCGCCGCCCTTGGGCAGGCTCGGTGTGTTGATCTGCATTGTCGACTGTTGCGGCGGCGGCTGTTCGTTCATAGCGAACCGCCTTCGCATCTCGCGGTGTAGCACACATGCAGGATGATGTCGGGCAAGCGCTGGAGTATGTGCTCCTGACCCTTGGGAAACGTCAGGATCCAGCGTGAAATCGCGCCGGTGTATTCGAATGGCAGATAGCGTTCGTCCTGGAAGTTGAGCTGAAACATGCCGTTGTCTTCCAGCGAACTCGACAGGGCGATCTGTTGACTGGATCGCAGGTTTTCTTTGACGCTGCTGCCGACCGTGGGGGCCATTTCAACTTTGCTGTAGGTCTGTTTCAGCACCGCCCGAATATCTTGATAAGGCCCGAGCACGGCCGGTAGCGTCACGCTTATAGTCTTGATCCGGCGCAGGTAATGATTTTGCCCGGCGTAATCATCGTCGAACATTTGCTGAGTCAGTTCCAATTCACACGTGCCGTTGTCCATCAGCGATTGCTTGATCTGTGCCCACGGTTTATTGATGGTTGAACTCGGGTCCTTGCCGGTCAAATCCTTCAGTGACACGGTTTTCCTGATTTCCAGATCGCGGCGGTTGTGCTGCACGTAATGGCTGTACATCTGTTGCAGGCTCATCTTCAACTCTTCCCCGGCACCGAGGCCGCGGTACGTGGCATTCCACGCGCCGGGATGGACAAAGGTTCGGGTGAAATCGCCCATTTCGTATTGCCAGGAGGCCTCAGCGGCCTGGCATAGCGATTGTGCGTTGGTGAAGGCGGTATGGTAGAAACCGGCGAATTTGCTGTTGAGCCAGTCGTAGGTCTGCGATCGGCTGAAACGATTGCTGCTCAGCAGGAAATCGTGGGTGGCCTTGGCCTGGTTGAGTGCTGCTCGCGCCTGGCGCAGTTGCAGTTGCGTGGCTTTGTGTTGTTCGTCGGAGACGGCAAGTTGGGCCTTGATTTGCTCGGCTTCGAGTTTTGCCTGGTCGCGGGCCTGGGTCCATTCCTGGGCGCGGCGCCGGTATTGTTCGATGCGATCCATGGTTTGGCTTGCGCCATACGCAACGTGTGAAAACGCTTGCATATGGGCCGCGAAGCCGTTGGCAGCACCTTCCAGGCGTGCGCCACCGGCCGCCATGCCAAATATGTTCGGTGCTACAGTCATTGCCTGGCCGATTCCGTGGGCAATCGTCGCTCCGGTCTGGCCGAGACTTCCCAGCAGGTAAGAAGCTCCCGCGCCGATTTCCAAGGTGCTGACACCGTCTTTCAGCAATTTCTCGTAATAACTCACTCGGTCCAGAATGGTGTCCTGACTCGCCAGCAACGCCTCCTTGTTTTTTTCATCAATCTTCTCGGCCTGAACCTGTATTTGCACCGCCATCTCCGCGAGGTTCCACGCCTGCTGCTGTTGCAATTCCAGGTACTGCGCCTGCTCCTTGCGTTCGATCAGCGACAGTAGCGTGGCGCCGAACGCGATCACGCTGTCCACCGCGTTCTGCGCGAGTGCGAACATGAAACTGAAGCGACAATGGGGAATCTGCGGGTTCAACAAGCGGCTGAGTGCTGCCCCGGACAAGCCTTGGCCCCAAGCGGCGAGCAGTGCGCGCGGATCCAGCGGCGTGGCGAATAACGGCAGGTTCAGCGGAGCGCCGGCCATATCGAGGTTATGTCGCAGGTTAAACAAGCGGCTTTCGGCTCGATCCCAGTGCATGATCAGTTCGGGGTTGAAGGGCCGACGGAAATACTCAGTGTCCGCGCTCGCCAGTAGCGGGTCATGGCCGTCAGGCCGCAGACACAATAGTGGTGCAGGCTGCGAAGCCGGGGCCCTGCCGATACGCAAAGGTGGCTGTTGTTGCAGCTGCTGGTGGGCGCTGATCAGGCGCTGTTCGAATTGACGCAGTTGCACATTCTTCGACGAACTCAATTCGTCGAGCGTGAGCGGCAACCATTCGTCGATCTGGCGTACATCCGGGCGCGTTCCCAGCAGATCCATGATGTGGACGTAGCGCATCTTGGCTTCAGCCAGGCCGTCCGGCGTCAACTCTGCATACGCCAGATCAGCCTGGCGGCTTTCGATCTCGATAAACAGTTTCCACAGCGCCTTGCGAAAGTGCACCGGAAAACTCAAGGCAATCTGATGCGGATCGTCCGGGTACAGAATGGCCAGGCTGGGGTCGACCGGACCGGGCCATACCGGCTCTTCCAACGGTACGGCCTGCCAGTAACCGGGGTGTCCCGGGTCCGCGCTTTGTCGTGTCGGGTCAAACAGATACGCAAGCCACTGTTTCGCTTCGTCGTACTGCTGCTCTTCGTTCAAGCGGTAGGCCACCAGCCAGGGCAGGTACAGGAACAGTTCCGGGAAATACAGGTAGTAAGCGCCCGAGAAATCCATGGCTTGCGACCCCTGACCGTCCGGGATAGGTGGTTCTGTGTGCTGGGTCTGGGTTTCCCAGCTCAGCAGGGGTTCCATGCCGCTTTCGGCAAGGTTGATCAGTTGCCGGGCGAAGGTGGTGTTCATGCGCACAGCGGCCCGACGTGATCCTTCGGGTTCCTGCCCGTCGCTCAACTCGATGCCGGAGCCGCTGAAGTCAATGAATTGCGCCTTGCCCAAAGAAGGGCTGTCCCCCAGAGACGGGTCGATCATGCTGTTGATGCTGGGCGCTATTTGCAAGTTTGAGGGAGGCACTTCTGCCCATTCAACGGTCAGCGCCTTGAGTGCTCCGCCAATCAGCGTGGTTGCCAAGGAGCCTGCGTGATAAACCAGAACACCATAGATCAGCGGGATTTTCAGTTCCTTTGGATCCTCAGGCCACTCCACTGGCCAGCCGTCGGGCTGGAGGGTGGATTGATCGACCGAAAACGAATAAGTCAGCGAGGAGTCCTTCGACAGGCTATTGACGATGGCTGTAGACGCCAGCTTGCGCATTGCGCTGAATGTTTCAGGCGGCTTTGTTGACAGAACATTCAGCGGGTGTGCGATGAAAAACTGGTAGCCCACGCTGCTGTTATAGCGCCCTGCTGAAGGATGAAGATCGATTTCATTGTGATCGGTGGTAGAACGCCAAAAGGACGTAAACAAAACCATGCTGGAGCCGATCAGTTCATAGAGCACCCTTCGATTTGCATGTTTACCTGCAAGGCACGCCGTTTCTCCTTGCTTGGTGGCGGGTACCGTAAATTCAGTCGGATTCCCGACAGGGTCGGCGATCAAGCTACGCAGCCGATCAGGGTACCCCTTGAAACAGAATGCCGTATCTGCGACATCCATGAAGTCGGTACCAACAGGTTCAATGATGGAGCCTGGAAGTAGCGGAACTTCAAGGTGATTTTCCGAAGGATCGAACACCAGCGTAACTTTGATGAGCTCCTTGTTTTCGTCGTGTTTGTCGAAGACGGAAAGTTTGAAAATCAGGAGGTTGTTGAATCCTGCCGCCAGTCTTGCGGTCAACTCGATATTGGACGCCGCCCGGTTATAGACAAAGTCGACGTCTTTCACGCTGGTCTCGATTCGCGACTGCCACCCCTGATAATCCCAGGTGGTCTTTTCGCTATCCGGTGTCTGGTACTCCACTGCACCAAACATTGGCGTGCCGGAGGGAAGCCAGTATTGGAACCGACCAGCGTTGCCATTGGCGAAAATATTGCCGATCAGCCTCACGTGGGCTTCGCCGTTCTTGAGGACCTCGACGGAGGGAGGTGAGGCCGGTCTGACCTCCGGCGCCATACCGAATGACGGTGGCAGCGGTGTCACATTGAAGTTCTTGTCTATCTGTACCGTTCGCAGAAAATCATAGGTATCTGCATCGCCCGGAATCTCGGAAGGGACGCCCTGATAGTTCGAATACAGCATGAGCACCATCGACTCAGGTGACGTCGAGTGGTCATACACCGCAATGGTCTGGGTTTGCTCCGCAATTTCTTCCTGCGGTTTTTCGATCAGCGCTTTGGTCTGGCAATAACTCTCGATATAGACCCGCGGCGTACTCCAGGTCTCGTCATATTTCTTGTAGCTGGCATATAGGCGGAACCTGGGATTGACCTTGACGCTCTGGTCGGCCTTGCCGTCAACGGGGGCCTGCACGGCGTCCGCATCCTGAAGCTCCAGCTCGGCCCAGATCACGAACAGACGATTGTTGAACCAGCACGGGCGAATGGTGTGTTCCAGCGCCTTTTCCGAAATGGGCACGTTGGCTTTTTGCCAATCCGACCAGGCATTGGGCAGCGGCTTGTCATATTTGACCGGGGTTTCGCCTGCTGCACTCGCGGGCGCTTTGACCGCGCGCTGCGACATGTCCAGTGAGCGCCAGTAATAAGCATTTTCGGCAGGGGATTTGCCGATGAAATAATAAGTACTGTTGGCAAAATCTTCCCCGTCAATGTAGCCATTGCAGATTTTCAGGTTGGCAATTTCTTCGAACCTGGCAAGGTAAGCCAGCACTGCGGTTTGTACTGTTTCGGGCTGAATCTGCGCCTGGTTGAGGTCATTCTCCAGTTGCTCGAAACTGGCGCTCTTGGTCAGGCGCAAAGTCGGGTCCAGATAGATGTCCGGGAACGTGCGCAACTGCTGGAGGGCGGGCCAGATCGAGTAGCGATTGAGGCCGTCGCGCCAGGTGCTGGTTTGCAAAGGCGTAAAGCTGTCATCGCTGTAACCGGGCTCCAGGTTCAACATCATGCTGTTGATTTGCTGTTGGTAGCTGGCAATGGCGCAGGCCACCGGACTGGTCGGGACATCCTGGCTGACCAGTACATCCAGCAACCAGAATTCATAAAGGTCGTTGGCGGTCTTGATCGTTTGAGCCAGCCCTTGCTCGATCAGGTAGGGATCGCTGGGTATTGCTTCGTGCAGATACAGGGCGAGCATCGCGTCACGCAGTGCTTCGTTAAGCGGCGCATCGAAGGCAGTCGTCATGATCGTTCCTCAACCATTGTCACGTGATGGGGCGGCGTTAGAGTGGGCGGCCATGACTCCCTCACCGACGGCTTTCCAGGCCAGCAGATCGCTTTGTTCGCCCAGCGCGGTGGCTTGCAATAGGGTTTTGGCGGCCAAGCCGCTGGCCTGACAAGCGGCCTGGCAACGACGGACCCAGTCGACTTGAGCCATCGAGGTGGCGCGTTTATCGGGGAGCGAGCTGGTCAGCTCGGCAACTTGCGCCTGCGGCCAGTTCAGCAAACGAGCAAGGGCAGCATCGGCCGTTTCGCTGGCGAGCTGGCGCAGGGCCTTGTTTTTCAATTGGGCCTTGGCTGGATTGGCGCAGCTGAAATAACTCAGGACATGGTCTTCGGACTGGCTCTGGCTGTGGAACCAATGACTGAAGCGTTCAAGCAGATAGAGATCGGAAAGCGAAGGCATGCTGTTACTGCCTTCCTCGTATGCCGCGCCACCCAGCCACATCGGATTGATTGCAAACAGGCGCAGAGCGCTATTGCTCAAACGCAGCTCTCTGGCGATCTCGGCGTGGCGAGCCACCCGTTGATAATCCTCGATCAACGCTTGGGGCGGCGGGGTCTTGAGTGCTTGCTGCAAAATGCTATAGGGCGTGGCCCACGCCCAGTGAATGACCGCCCGGCAGCAATCCGGCGCGAGTTTCGCGGTTTCCTGGAAAAGCCCTTCGAGCAACTGGGCCTGACGGTCATGCACATCGAGCAGGAACTTGACGAGTCTGTCTGCGCAAGCATCTTTGACAGGTTGGGCCAGCCCTAGACCTTTGAGCGCTTGCGCGACATCGGCCTGTAACCAGGCAACGGGTTCATCTGTCAGGGTCAGTGTGCGATCAAGGCCAGACAGCAGGCCGTCAGCAGTGATCAGATGGTGTTCGATCAGCAACTGAAACCAGTTGATTTCTCCTCGCTTGCGTTTGCCATCCTCTTGCAGTGGCAGACCCAGCGCATTGACTTGCGCCTCGGTCGCCAGGCTGCGGCGCGTATCGCTCTGCAGCGTGGTCAGACGCGCCCGCAACTCATCGGGCAGGGGAGCTTGCTCGGCCAATCTGATCTGCTGATCATTTTCCTGCTCTTCGGGATTTGGCGGGGCATCGATGCCCAGGCGTTGCAATACCTGCGTCACGGTCTGCTGACTGTCTTTGAGCCAGGCGAAGGCCCAATCCAGTTGCATCAGCACATCGAGGATGTCCGGATTCGCCTCCGCAGTCGTTGCACTCAAGCGGCCGCTGGCCAGTGCGGTTGTGTAAGACGAGCCTCCGAGAAGTCCCGCCAACGCCAGCAGTTCTTCGACCGAGTGACCGAACAACCGGGCTATCCGCGCCTGGCGGTACAACGAGGAAACGGTAGGCAAGTCACGCTTGAGCGCGCCCACGTGCTTTTCGGTCTGACGGGCAATCAACAGCAAAGAGTCTTCGGTGGGTTGCACACCGAGCCCGGCACAGAGTTGCAGCAGGGTTTTCTGCGTCGCGGCATCGAGGGTGGTCAAATCGATGGGTGTTTGATCGAGAATCAGCGGTGTGTCGAACAGTTGCACATGGTTGAACAATTGATCGAACAACGGCACCGCGTCCTTGCCACTGGCATAGGGGCTGAGGTCGTGCAGCAGCGCCGCGAACTCTTCAGGTTCGATGCTGTAGCGCTGGTTCAGGTAGCGATAGACGCCCAGCGCACGCAGGCTGTTTTCGTTGAGCTCCATGCCCAGGTTTGATTCGCCCTCGGCGCGGATGGCACTGCAGATCAACGTGTCGAGCCTGGCGAAAGGAATGCCGCTCCAGCGTTGCAGGCGGATCATCCGCTGAAGACGATCGAGACGATCAAGTGAGGTTTTGGTCAGACGCCATTGTGTGTTGTCACCCGACGCTATCCGCTCCAGTCCTATGGCGTGGTCTGACTCATCGCTCAGGTCTGTTTCCGCGCCCGGTTCCGGCGCGTTGTCGGACAGTTCCGCACCGGGACCGATGCCATTGACGTAGCAGGCACCGTAGTGATTAGGAAAAGGCCCGGTCTGCGGGCCAATCCTGTCAGGGGTCGGCTGCAGGTATGGACAATTAGGCGACAATCGCACTGCAAAGCTGCGGCGGGCCACAAGTTGCTCGACCTGTTCAGCGGTGAGGCCAGTGTGCTGCATGAAGTCGGTCAACAGGGTCAATTGCTGCACAGGCGCATCGCTGGTGACTTCGACACCGTAGGCGCCTTTGAAAAAGTTCTTTTCTGTCGTCGTCAGGCGGTACTGCTCATCGAGCGTAAAGGCGAAGCGCTGTCTGGCCAGACGGACCGGTTGCTCCACCGTCCCGGTGGCGGTGATCAGATCGAATCTGGCTGTGTATTCCTGCTCGGTCGGCGTGGGAAGGGTGGCAGCCTGGAAATGCACAACGATGGGTTTATCTATCGCAGCGTGCAGACGATTTATCAGCCAGCCAGTCCCTGTGAGGTCCGGCACGTTAGAGCTCAGATCGATACTGGCAGGCACGGTCTTGTCGTCTTTACGAAAGGTCAGTGAGACAACGGTTTTGGAGCCGCCTTGATTCGTTGGTGCGTCCGCCAACGGAGTCGCGACCACGTCGTCGGGCTGCCCGGACAGGAGCAAGTAACATCTGCTTGGTGTGGTATGTGGCCGCAGGTAGGCAGTGAGAGGGTTTTGCCAGCCGTTGATGAGATTGCTGCGGGTCAGATAAAAATGGCTGAACACCGGGGGGGCGAGCAGCAATTGCTGTTGTTGTGGGCTCAACCCGCACAGCAACCGTTGTGCCTGTAGCGCCGGTTGCTGCAATTGCCCATAGTCATTGATTGCCACCTGTTTGATCGGTAGCAACAGACTGGCCCGGTAATTCAACTCGCCCAGACGCGGCTTATTATCAGCGAGCCCAAGTTGGCATTGGTGATGATAGAAGTTGTAGGGCAGTTCGAAGGGGTAGCTCCGTTCGGCCAGTACCTGATAGGTGGATTTGCTTTTGTCGGGAAGATTGCCATCCAGATAGGTGCGCAGATGACTTTCCAATACCTGCGTGACAATTTCCAGCATTGGCCTCGGTGTGAAGGTGCTCTCCTGGCTGATCAACAGGTCCTTGAGGTCAGGACGGCGTTGATCCATCAACAGCCGCTTGGGATCCTCACTGGTGGCTTCCAGTTGAAGGGAGAATCTCCGCAGTTCAGTCAGGTAGGCCACCGGACTATCGTTGGCGGCAATGGCTCCGACCTTGGTGAACTCGTCCCAGTTTTCATTGAACATGCGTTGATAGGTAGCGCCCAGCGAAACCAGCGAGCTCACACCACTGCGTTGAGCCAGTTGCTGCAACGTGCAGGAAGAGGTCTGGTATTCCCGATACAGGCGCGAAATGAGCGCCGCATATTTCATCGCATTGTCGTAGGCCACATCGGCGTTCGCGTCGCTGTGAAGGGCGAGCTGGCGAGCGAACGCTGCTTTGGATAGACGGACGATGTCGAAAACTGACGTAAAGCCCATTTGCTGCATGGCGGTGGGGAAGTCGTTGCGGTCTGTCTTCAATCTGGCGTCGGAACTGATGAGGGCGTTCATCAGGGAGGGGGTGTCGGCCATGACTTTGGATCTCCTGCCAGAAGGGGGCATTGGAAAAATGCCTGGGCAGGAACAAAGTAACGACAAAATGAGCTTGGGTAACCTGTCAAACCTGACAGGTTTTCAACAGTTTTTTAGGCCTTATGGAAATCAATCTGATTGCTGTTATGCAGTTTGGAAATGCCGATTTTTCCATGCTCAAGCATGACCGTCCGTCCGAACTGTCACAGTTGACAGGTAGGCGCAAGGGATGCCCGACATCAAGAATCGCGTCTGAAGATCGGCAATTGCGCCGGGATAACGGGAGCGATGGATATGGACGACGAGAACAAGCTGCAACCGAATGGCCTGTGGCCGGCGCCTTTGATTTTGTCACCTTTAAGCAACTCTACAGTCTCGCCAGGCGGGTTCAATATCGTCGCTCTATCTCCTGGAGGAGTCACTGATAGTTGGAAAATCGAATGCTGGGGAGAAGCAACTGACCATCATGGTTCAGAAGATGAGTGGGCAAAGCTTGAGCATTGGGTACCTGATACGTCTTTTGATCGCTTTGGTGCGTACTTCAATTTCAAAGTCAGGTACAAGCAGGTCTGGGTCTGGAGTGAATGGGCTGAATGTCACAATTTGTATGTGCCGCAACCTGTACCGCCCGATCCGGCCAAACCGCCAAAACCGACCATTTATCCGCCACCCAAGCCGGCATCAGTAAGAGAGTCACTGGGCATTGGCGGCGTTTTGCTTAATGCCAAGGTGCACATGTACACCGACAGAGACATACCGGTGCCTGGCATTTACGTTGTCAACACAGGCATTTTCATGCCAACAGCGGAGTGGGTTGCAGGTACCACTCGGGTCAAGGTTGTGCAGATCCTGAACGGCATGGCTTCGGATCCGAGCAATCTGGTTTCCGTTTCAGTGGGGCTATCCAGACCAAGCATTGACTGGCCACCGAACCCGGCCATGGGTAATCAAACGCTAAACATAACCGGCGTAGAGACAGGTGACGTCACGCTGCGAATGTTTACCGAGGCAGACGCACTTGTCGCTGGCAGTTTCACCGGTAGTGGCGCAACTCGCGTATTTACGCCCACAGAGAGATGGCGCGGTGGCACGACCGTTGTATCTGTTGTGCAGACCCTGGGCGGTGTGTCTTCCGATCCAAGCCTTTCGGTCTCCGTTAGAGTGAAGCCATTCAAACCCTACATCTCACTCCCGCCCAACCCGTCTTCCAGTACCCAGTCACTGGAAATTACCGGTGTTGCGAACGGCGACGTTACTTTGCAGATGTCTAACGCCGCCGATGGCGTGGTGGCCGGCAGTTTTACCGGCAGTGACAGCAAACGTACTTTCACCCCAACGGCGAACTGGGCTGCGGGTATCACCCGCGTCAAGGTCGTGCAGACTGTAGACGGTATGCATTCTGATCCGAGTGGACCGGTTTCTGTGCCAGTGAAACCCTCCAGACCAAGCATTGCCGAACCACCGAAACCGGCGTTGGGCAATCAAACGCTAAAAATAAGCGGTGTGGTGAGCGCTGTGGTCAGCCTGCAAATGTATACCGCCGCAAATGCCCCTGTAGCTGGCAGCTTTACCGGCAATGGCGATACTCGCATTTTTTATCCAGCGGTCAACTGGGGTGGGGGCATCACCGTGGTCACGGTTGTGCAGAGTGTTGACGGTATAGCCTCCGACCCGAGCGCCCCGGTTCCTATTGCAGTGAAGCCGTCCAAACTAACCATTACACCACCACCCAGTCCGGCTGCAGCGAAAGAGCCGTTGATCATTACCGGTGTTTCCTCGGGCGTTGCCGTCCTACAAATGTCCACCACCGGAGGTGCGCCGATAGAGGGCGAGTTCGCCGGTAGTGGCACGGAGCGTACCTTTGTATCAAAAACTGGCTGGAAGCCAGGCAGTACGGACGTCTGGGCCGTGCAAACGATAAATGGGATGGTCTCGGATCCAAGCGATCCGGTCACTGTTTCGGTAATAGAGAAGCCTCCCGCCCCCGTAATCATTCAGCCTCTACCCCACACCGTTCATCATGCCGATGTCAGGGTGCAAGGAACGTGCATTGCGGGAGCGACGATCACCTTGCAAAGTGCCGCTGGCACCTCTCTGCAAGGCGACCTGACCTACGATGCAGCGACATGGTCTTTCGAGTACCTGTGGCTGCCCGGTCCTAAACATATCAAGGCGCAGCAGAGTGTGAATGGAGATACGTCTGAAGCAACCGCTGTCCTCGAGTTCTACATCAAGCCAGCTACGCCTGACATCGAGCCGCCAACCGACCCGGCAACACCGAAACAGCCTTTGAAAATCACCGGTGTCGCGTCAGGCGTCGTCACCCTGCAAATGTTCACCCAACCCGATAGAGCTGTGCCTGGCGAATTCGCCAGCAACGGAGCCGACCGCCTCTTCACACCGGCGGAGGACTGGACGTCCGGCGAAAACACCGTCTACGTCATCCAGACAGTAAACGGCGTGGACTCTGACCCCAGTGACTTGTGCACTTTCACCGTGGAAGGGGAGGACAGGCCCGACGCCCCTCAATTCCGGCAGCCACAGGCGGGAGGCATAACCTCAAGGTATCCCACCCTCAAGATCGCCGGCCTGCCAGGCGCGCTGCAAACCGTTCGTTTTGAGAACGGCGCGACGTTGCACGAAGAGACAGCGGGTGCAGACGGGATCCTGACATTCACAGTGGTGGAACCGTTGGATCCAGGCACCATTGTCCTTGAGGCTAAACAGGCCAGCGGTGGGACTGATTCGGATTGGAGCGCGCCGCATCGGTTTACGGTCAAGGCTGCCCCGTCAACTCCATCGATCGAAGCGCCACGGGCGAACTCCGAAACATCACGCTATCCGAGGATTCGAGGCACAGGAGCAACGGGAGGTGAGATTGTCCTGCGTCATGCGCTTGATCCCAAGGAAGAGTTTGCCATCGTCGACGGTTCAACCCGGTGGAATTGGACCGCAGAAAAAGCGTGGCCCCTCGGAGACTACGCCGTGCAGGCCCGGCAGACATTCGACGGCGACTGGTCCGACTGGACTGAGGCTCGCTCCTTCAAGGTCAGCGAATCGCGGTATGCCATTGGCGACGCTACACCCGCCATCGGTACACCGGTGGTGGGCACCGAGCAGAGCGTGCTGTTGCGAATCCAGGTCATCTCCGGTGTCAGCGGGGAGGTAGCGGCTGGCGTGGAGGTGAAGTGGCGCGTCAATGGCGAGGAGGAATTGCTGGCGACAACGCAGACCGACGTCAACGGCTGGACCAGTTATCGCTATACACCTGAGACAGTCGGCAAGCATGAAATTCTGGCGGACGTCACTCAGGATAACGCCGGTGTGATTTTGACCGAACTCTATGAAGTGAATGCCGTACTGGACGATGTCTGGGCGCAGGCAGCAGAGCTTTATCTGGACGGTGAGCGCGTCGACGCTGCAAGCGAACTCGTGCTGTTGAGAAAAAACCTGCCCTATAAGCTGGAGCTGAAGATTGCCGACGACAGTGTTTTGATTGGCTCTACCGTCACTTTGCAGAACTTCTGGGGCGCGAAGGAACGAGGCCTGACTTTCAACCCTGATCTGGGCACGCCGCTGACAATAAACAAAGGATCGTCAATCCATTGGTATATTTCTACCGAAGAGGCGAACAGTGGTTTTTATGGTTTGAGTCTGGCCAGTTCGATACTGCCCGACTGGGAGCTGCCCGGGCGAGTGGAAGCGGGGGATTTGGCTGACGCCGTGAGGTTTGATCTGGATGGGTTCCGCCAGGTGTTCGGTGGCGCCCCGGCGTTCCCCTGTCTTGGGGCGACGCATACATTGACTTTGCGACCTCAGGACAGCAGTTTTTTGCTCGGCCAGGACGTGGTTCTGGAGTTGAGTGCCCACGCGGCCGATCTGGGCGTTACCTTGAGTCCGAGCATCCCGCAAACGCTCGGCGAGGACGGGGTGAGCTGGTTGCTGAACTGCGTCGACAGTACCAGTGCCGGCGATTTCGCAGTCTGGTTGAAGGTGCCGGCGCTGGAATTCAGTTCGCTGGAGTTGCCCATGTCGCTGGCGCATAACAGTGCTGAGGTATCTGAAAGATTCGGCCCTCAGCAAATGGGAGGTTCGGCCTCGTTCTGGAGATATGGCATTCGCGCGGTTTCCACTTTCACGGGGCTGCCGGCGGGGGGAGTGCCGGTGACCGTCGCGGTGACTGGCAAGCCAACCATGGAAAATGTTACTGCTCGCGATGGCTGGATATTTATCAGCTACTACGACGGAGAGTCTGCAAGCCTGACCATTCGTAACCGCTATGGAAAGTAATGGCTGAGCAAGCGTCGGCAAGAGGAGTGAGACGCGCCACTCGTCGAGGATAGCTTGCTGCGCAACAAATCCCGGAGCAAAAAAAACGGCACCTGCAAAGGTGCCGTTTTCATGTATAGCCAGATCAGCCGAGCAATCAGCCCGCCAGACCCGCCTGTTGTACCAGCACCAGCAACGGCTGCGGGTACACACCCAGGAAGAATGCGACCAGGGCGATGGCCAGCAGCATCACGCCGCCTGCTTTCTGTTCCCAGTGCAGCTGGGCGTCGTGGCGACGCAGGTTTGGCTCGATCAGGTACAGGGTGACCATCACGCGCAGGTAGTAGAACACGCCGATGGCGCTGCCCAGTACCAGTGCGCCGACCAGCCACCACTGACGCGTTTCGACGCCGCTGGCGATGATGTAGAACTTGCCGATGAAGCCGGCGGTCAGCGGGATGCCGGCCAGGGACAGCATCATCACGGTCAGCACGGCGGTCAGGTACGGACGGCGCCAGAACAGGCCGCGGTACTCGTACAGCGCGTCGGCGTCGCGGCCGTTGTACGGCGAGGACATCAGGGTGATCACGCCGAACGCGCCGAGGCTGGTGATGACATAAGTCACCAGATAGACGCCGATGGCTTCTACCGCCAGCCCCTTGCTCGCCACCAGTGCGATCAGCAGATAGCCGAAGTGCGCGATGGACGAGTAACCGAGCAGACGCTTGAGGTTGCTCTGGGTCAGGGCCAGCAGGTTACCGAACAGGATCGAGGCGACCGCGATAACGCTGAGCACATCGCTCAGCACACCACTGCTGGCAGCAGGGGAGAGCTGGAACAGACGCACCATCACCGCAAACACCGCGACCTTCGAAGCGGTGGCGAGGAACGCCGCCACTGGTGCCGGAGCACCTTCGTAGACGTCGGGCGTCCACAGGTGGAACGGTACCAGCGACAGCTTGAACGCCAGACCGATCAGCATCATGCCCAGGCCCAGTTGCGCCAGCGGGCTGGCAGGCCGGTCGCGGCCAGGGCCTGACCGATGCCGACGAAGCTCAGCGAACCGGCGTCGGCGTAGAGCAGCGCCATACCGAACAGCAGGAACGCGGAACCGGCGGCCGACAGCACCATGTACTTGATGCCGGCTTCCAGCGAACGCTTGTTGAAAAAGGCGTAAGCGACCAGACCGTAGACCGGTACCGAGAGCAGTTCCAGACCGATGAACAACCCGGCCAGGTGCTGCGCGCTGACCAAAACCAGACCACCGGCGGCGGCCATCAGGATCAGCAGGTACAGTTCTTCGCGATTGCCCGGGTAGCCCGAACCGCCATCACCCAGATAGGCGTGGGCGAGGGTGACGCAGGCGAGGGTGGCGACCAGGATCATCGCCATGTACAGACAGGCAAACGCGTCGATCTGCAGCAACGGGGTCACGGCCAGAGGCGCGACTTTCAACGCAGGCAGGATCGAAAGCAGGGCCAGGTTCAGACCCGCCACCGAAATCAGGAAGGTCTGCGAGTGGTTGCGGCGCCAGGCGATTGCCAGCATCACCACGATAATGGTGAGGCTGGTGATCAACAGTGGCGCAAGCGCAATAAAGTGTTGAATCGTGAATTCCATAGCGCTCTTACCGGGCCGAAGCGAGTTGAGAGAAGGCGGTGCCGAGCCACTGCTGCACGCCATGCATGGTGGCGGCAGAGGTGTCGAGGAACGGTTGCGGGTAGACGCCGAGGTAAATCAGCAACACCGCCAGACCGAGCACCATGATCAGTTCGCGCGCGTCCATGCCGTGCAGCACCGCGTCGGATTTCGACGGGCCGAAGTAGGCACGGTGAATCATGATCAGCGAGTAGACCGAACCGAACACCAGACCCGAAGTGGCAATCGCCGTGACCCATGGAGCGCTGGCGAAGGAACCGATCAGGATCAGGAACTCGCCGACAAAGTTACCGGTACCCGGCAAGCCCAGCGACGCCGCCGCGAAGAACAGGCTGATCGCCGGCAGGTACGCGATACGCGACCACAGACCGCCCATCTCACGCATGTCACGCGTATGCAGACGCTCGTACAACTGACCGCTGAGGATAAACAGCGCCGCTGCCGACAGACCGTGCGCCAGCATCTGGATCACTGCGCCTTGCAGCGCCAGTTGGCTGCCGGAGTAGATACCGATCAACACGAAGCCCATGTGGGAAACGGAAGAGAAGGCAATCAGACGCTTGATGTCGGTTTGTGCGAACGCGAGGAACGCGCCGTAGAAGATCCCGATCAGACCGAGGGTCATGGCGATCGGCGCGAACTCCGCCGAAGCGTTCGGGAACAGCGGCAGGGCGAAACGCAGCAGACCGTAGGCCGCAGTTTTCAGCAGGATACCGGCGAGGTCGACGGAACCGGCAGTCGGTGCCTGGGCGTGAGCATCAGGCAGCCAGGAGTGGAACGGTACGACGGGCAGCTTGACCGCGAAAGCGATGAAGAAGCCGAGCATCAGAATGTACTCGGTGGTCATCGACATCTTGGTTTTCAACAGGTCGGCGTAGTTGAAGGTGATCACGCCGGTGTTGTTGAAGTTGACCAGCACCAGACCGAGGATCGCCACCAGCATGATCAGGCCGGACGCCTGAGTGAAGATGAAGAACTTGGTCGCTGCGTAGATCCGGGTTTTCTTGCCGTCCGAAGAACTGTGACCCCAGAGCGCGATGAGGAAGTACATCGGCACCAGCATCATTTCCCAGAAGAAGAAGAACATGAACAGGTCGAGGGCGAGGAACACGCCGACCACACCGCCCAGGATCCACATCAGGTTGAGGTGGAAGAAGCCAACGTGACGTTGAATCTCTTTCCACGAGCAGAGTACCGAGAGGATACCCAGCAGACCGGTCAGCAGGATCATCAACAGCGACAGGCCGTCGAGGGCCAGGTGCACGTTGATGCCGAAACGCTGGATCCAGACATGCTTGAACTCAAGCGCCCAGGTCGGATCGGCGCCCGGCGCCGGTGCGAATGAATAGTCACCGTGGGCCCACAGCCAGAGGCCGAGCGCGAGTTCCAGGGTCATGGTCAACAGCGCAATCCAGCGCGGGAGGGTAGCGCCGAAGCGCTCACCCATCCAGCACAGCAGGCCGCCGATGAAGGGGATCAGGATTAGCCAAGGCAGAATCATGACGGGCTCGTTTCCTTTCGCAAATTCGCAAGGTTCATATCAGACCGCTACCAGCACGATGGCGCCGATCACCAGCACGGCACCAGCAGCCATCGAGGCGGCGTACCAACGCAGTTGACCGGTCTCGGTGCGGCTCAGGGCAGTGTGACCACCCTTGGCCATACGCGGGATCAGACCGATGGTCTGGTCGAGCGGGTCTTTGCGCAGTACATGGCTGATCGCAAGGTACGGCTTGACGAACAGTTTGTCGTAGATCCAGTCGAAGCCCCAGGCAGCGAACCACCAGGCCGAAAGGAAACGGCCGATGCCGCTGTTGGCGATCGCCGTGACGAAGCGGCGCTTGCCAAGGAACAGCAGCGCTGCCAGCAGGATACCGGCCAGGGCGATGGCGCCCGAGGCGATTTCCAGACTGTGCTTGGCTTCGCCACCGGCATGCCCGACGCTTTGCGGCAGTACGCCGTGCAGCGGTGGCACGATCATCGCGCCGACGAAAGTCGACAGCACGATCAGCACCGACAATGGCAGCCAGTGGGCAATGCCGTGGCCGGCGTGGGCTTCGGTCTTGGCTTCACCATGGAACGCGATGAAGATCAGGCGGAAGGTGTACAGCGACGTCATGAACGCACCGACCAGACCTGCGTAGAGCAGACCCTGGTTGCCGCTGGCGAACGCTTCCCAGAGGATTTCGTCCTTGGAGTAGAAGCCTGCGGTAACCAGTGGCAGAGCGGCCAGCGCGGCACCGCCGACGATGAAGCTGGCGTAGGCCAGTGGCAGTTTCTTCCACAGACCGCCCATCTTGAAGATGTTCTGCTCGTGGTGGCAGGCAACGATCACCGCACCGGAAGCAAGGAACAGCAGGGCCTTGAAGAAGGCGTGAGTCATCAGGTGGAAGATCGCGCCTTCCCAGGCACCAACGCCCAGCGCGAGGAACATGTAGCCGATCTGGCTCATGGTCGAGTAGGCGAGGATACGTTTGATGTCGGTCTGCACCAGCGCGGCGAAACCGGCCAGTACCGGGGTCACGCCACCGACGATGCCGACGAGGTGCAGGATGTCCGGCGCCAAGGCAAACAGACCGTGGGTACGGGCGATCAGGTAGACACCGGCGGTCACCATGGTCGCGGCGTGGATCAGTGCCGAAACCGGGGTAGGGCCGGCCATCGCATCCGCGAGCCAGGTTTGCAGCGGCAGTTGCGCCGATTTACCGACAGCACCACCGAGCAGCATCAGGGTTGCCAGAACGATCCAGAAGTCACCGACCTTGAAATGCTCCGGCGCACGTACCAGCAGTTCCTGGACGTTCAGCGTGCCCAGTTGCTGGAACAGAATGAACAGGCCGATGGCCATGAACACGTCGCCGATGCGGGTGACGATGAACGCCTTGAGTGCCGCGTTACCGTTGTTGCGGTTGCTGTAGTAGAAACCGATCAACAGGTACGAGCACAGGCCCACGCCTTCCCAACCGAAGTAGATGAACAGCAGGTTATCGCCGAGGATCAGGAACAGCATGCTGGCGATGAACAGGTTGGTGTACGAGAAGAAGCGCGAGTAACCGTCTTCGCCACGCATGTACCAGGACGCGAACAGGTGGATCAGGAAGCCGACGCCGACGACCACGCCGAGCATGGTCACCGACAGGCCATCCAGGTACAGCGCGAAGTTCGGCTGGAAACCTTCCACCGACATCCAGCGCCACAGCACCCGGGTGTACACGCCACCTTCCGGCGGCGCGACGTTGAATTGCCAGATCACGTAAGCGGTGACGATGGCCGACAGGCCGATCGAACCGACACCGATCAGCGCCGAGAGGTTTTCCGAGAAGCGGCCGCGCGAGAACGACAGCAACAGGAACCCGATCAGAGGGAATACGAAAGTCAGAAAGAGTAGGTTCATCCGCGCATCTCACTGGCAGCGTCGATATCGAGCGTGTGGAAGCGGCGATACAGTTGCAGCAGGATCGCCAGGCCAATACTGGCCTCGGCTGCGGCAAGGCTGATCACCAGGATGAACATGATCTGTCCATCCGGCTGCGCCCAGCGGGCGCCCGCAACGATGAAGGCCAGGGCAGAGGCGTTCATCATCACTTCCAGACTCATCAACACGAACAAGATGTTGCGGCGGACCATCAGGCCGACCAGACCAAGGCAGAACAGGATGCCGGCAACGGCTAAACCATGTTCGAGAGGGATAGCAGGCATGTCTTACTCCTTCGCCTCGTTACGGCCCAAATGGAACGCCGTGACGGCTGCGGCGAGCAGCAGCATCGAGGCGAGTTCGACCACCAGCAGGTACGGGCCGAACAGGCTGATGCCCACGGCTTTCGCGTCTACGGTGGTGTGGCCGATGGCCTGACCGCTCTGGTGAGCGAACAGCACATACAGCAGTTCGGCCAGCAGCAGCGCGGCAAGAATCACCGGTCCTGCCCAGATGCCGGGCTTGAGCCAGGTGCGTTCCTGCTGCACCGAGGCGGGACCGAGGTTGAGCATCATCACCACGAACACGAACAGCACCATGATGGCACCGGCGTAGGCGATCACTTCCAGCACACCGGCGAACGGCGCGCCGAGGGCGAAGAAGGTCATGGCCACGGCAATCAACGAGATGATCAGGTAGAGCAGGGCGTGCACAGGGTTGGTGTTGGTGACCACACGCAGCGTGGACACCACAGCAATACCCGATGCGAAATAGAAAGCGAATTCCATCGTTCTTCCTTAAGGCAGCAAGCTCTTCACGTTGATCGGTTCGGCTTCGTTCTGCGCAGCGCCTTTCGGCTTGCCAGCGATTGCCATACCTGCAACACGATAGAAGTTGTAATCAGGGTTTTTGCCGGGGCCGGAGATCAAAAGATCTTCTTTCTCGTACACCAGGTCCTGACGTTTGAACTCGGCCATCTCGAAATCCGGGGTCAGCTGGATTGCGGTGGTCGGGCAGGCTTCCTCGCAGAGACCGCAGAAAATGCAGCGCGAGAAGTTGATCCGGAAGAAGTCCGGGTACCAGCGACCGTCTTCGGTTTCAGCTTTCTGCAGCGAGATGCAACCCACCGGGCAGGCCACGGCGCACAGGTTGCAGGCTACGCAGCGTTCTTCGCCATCGGGGTCGCGGGTCAGGACGATACGGCCACGGTAGCGTGGCGGCAGGTAGACCTGCTCCTCGGGGTATTGCAGGGTGTCGCGCTTGCGAAAGCCATGGCCGAAGACCATGACCAGGCTGCGCAACTGGGTACCGGTACCCTTAACGATGTCGCCAATATATTTGAACATGGGTCAAATCCTCACTGAACCGCAACCGCAGGCGTGTTCAACAACACAACCGCAGCGGTCACCAGCAAATTGATCAGGGTCAGTGGCAGGCAGAATTTCCAGCTGAAATCCATCACCTGGTCATAACGCGGACGCGGGATGGAAGCGCGCAGCAGGATGAACAGCATGATGAAGAACGCGGTCTTCAGTGCGAACCAGACGAAGGACAGTTGCGGCAGGATGCCGAACGGACCGTGCCAGCCACCGAAGAACAGGGTGACCAGCAGCGCCGAGATCAGGATGATGCCGATGTATTCACCGACGAAGAACATGCCCCATTTCATACCGGCGTATTCAATGTGGTAACCGTCGGCCAGTTCCTGTTCCGCTTCCGGCTGGTCGAACGGGTGACGGTGAGTCACGGCGACGCCAGCGATGAAGAAGGTACAGAAGCCGAAGAACTGCGGAATGATGAACCACAGGTTCTGCGCCTGGTATTCGACGATGTCGCGCATGTTGAACGAGCCGACCTGCACCACGATGCCCATCAGGGCCAGGCCCATGAACACTTCGTAGGACACGGTCTGCGCCGAGGCACGCAAGCTGCCGAGCAGGGCGAACTTGTTGTTGCTCGACCAGCCGGCGAACAGCACCGCGTACACCGACAGACCGGCCATGGCGAAGAAGAACAGCAGGCCGATGTTCAGATCCGCCACGCCCCAGGTCGGGGTGATCGGGATGATCGCAAAGGCGATCAGCAGGGCGGACATGGCCACCACCGGCGCCAGGGTGAAGATCACCTTGTCGGCAAACGGCGGGGTCCAGTCTTCCTTGAAGAACATCTTCAGCATGTCGGCGGCGATCTGGAACATGCCGAACGGGCCAACGCGGTTCGGACCGTAACGGTCCTGCCACCAGCCCAGCAGGCGACGTTCGACAAAGCTGAGCAAGGCGCCCGCGACCACCACGGCCAGCAGGATCACGATGGCTTTGATGACCGTCAGGATCACATCGATCACTTCAGGGGTGAACCAGGTCATTGCGCTGCCTCCCTGCAGACCGTCGACGGATACGCCGGCGAATGCCGGTGGAATGCCGGCGATGCCCGCAGGCAATGCCACCAGACCGGCGCCCAGTTCTTCATTGATGCGCAGCGGCAGACGCAATGTCTGGCCGGCCACGTTCAGGCTCAGCAGGGCACCGTCGTTGACGCCGAGGCGATCCGCTTCGGATTTCGCCAGAGCCACGTACGGAGCCGGAATGCGCTCTCGCACCGGCGCGGCTTTCGAAGAATTTTCTTCGCTGCCGAACAGGTGGTAGAACGGCACGGCCTGCCAGGTGCCCGGCGCCGGATTGAATGCGCGCGGAGCAGCAGCGAACCAGTTCAGCGAGTCGCCAGTGCTTTCGATCAGGCGTGTGCCCGGGTCGCCAGCGCGCAGATGACCACCGACTTCGTCCTGGAACTTGTTCCACGCTTGTGGCGAGTTCCAGCCCGGCGACCAGGCGAATGGCACCTGCTGACGCGGTTCGGCGGAGCCCGAGTAACCTTCCATGGAGAAGGCGAACGCGGTGTCCTGGTCTTGCGGAGTGCGTGGTTCGTGAACGCTGATGTCGGCGCGCATTGCGGTGCGACCGGAGTAACGCAGCGGCTCACGGGCCAGTTTCAGACCCTTGATGCGGAAAGCAGCCGACGGTGCAGCATCAACGATGCGCGCCAGTTGCGCGGTGCTCGAGGCAACGGCAGCGGTGACGTGGTCGAGTTGCGTCCAGTCGACCGGCTGGTTCAGCAGGGTCGAGCGCAGGGCGTGCAGCCAGCGCCAGCCTTCGTGCACCAGGATGCTCGCGTCCAGGTATTGCGGATCGAAAACCTGGAAGAAGCGCTGGGCGCGACCTTCCTGGCTGACCAGCGTACCGTCGCCCTCGGCGAAGCTCGCCGCTGGCAGAACCAGGTGCGCGCGACCAGTGGTGGCGGTTTTCTGATGGTCAGCGACGATCACTACTTTGGCGGCGTTCAGCGCAGCATCGACCTTGGCGTTGGCAGTGCGGGTGTACAGATCGTTTTCCAGCACGACGATCGCGTCGGCCTTGCCATCGATGACCGCTTGCAGCGCGTCGTCGACCGACTCGCCACCGAGCATGGCCAGACCGAGGCTGTTGGCCTCCGGCACGATCAGGCTGATCGAACCGTTCTTCTCGCGCAGCTTCAGGGCTTTGGCGATGTTCGCGGCAGCTTCGATCAAGGCTTTGGAGCCCAGCGAAGTACCGGCGATGATCAGCGGGCGCTTGGCGGCGAGCAGGGCATCGGCGATGCGCTGCGCCAGTTCCAGGGCTTCGGTGTCCAGACCTTCAACGGCCGGCGCGCTGGCATCCAGCGCGTGAGCCACGGCGAAACCGATGCGCGCCAGATCGTCGGGAGCGGCGTGTACGCATTCTTCGGCAACGTCGTCGAGTTTGGTTTCGGCGAGGCTGGCGATGAACAGCGGGTTCAGCGCGTGCTGGCCGATGTTCTTCACCGCCGCGTCGAGCCAAGGCTGGACGCGCATGGCTTCAGCCATGTCTTCAGCCTTGCCCTTGACCGACTGACGCAGAGCCAGCGCCATACGTGCAGCGGTCTGGGTCAGGTCTTCACCGAGGACGAAGATCGCGTCGTGGTCTTCGATGTCGCGCATGTTCGGCACTGGCAGCGGGCTGTCGTTCAGCACCTGCAGGACCAGACGAATGCGCTCCAGCTCGGAGGCTTCGATACCCGAATAGAAGTGCTCGGCACCGACCAGTTCGCGCAACGCGTAGTTGCTTTCAAGACTGGCGCGCGGCGAACCGATGCCGACGATGTTGCGTCCGCGCAGCAGGTCGGCGGCTTTGTCCAGCGCAGCGTCGAGGCTGAGCTTGGTGCCATCGGCCAGCAGCGGCTGACGTGGACGGTCAGTGCGGTTCACGTAGCCATAACCGAAACGGCCACGGTCGCAGAGGAAATACTGGTTCACCGAACCGTTGAAACGGTTTTCGATGCGACGCAGTTCACCGTAACGCTCGCCCGGGGAAATGTTGCAACCGCTCGAGCAGCCATGGCAGATGCTCGGGGCGAACTGCATGTCCCACTTGCGGTTGTAGCGCTCGGAGTGGGTCTTGTCGGTGAACACGCCGGTCGGGCAGACCTCGGTGAGGTTGCCGGAGAACTCGCTCTCGAGGGTGCCGTCTTCAACGCGACCGAAGTACACGTTGTCGTGGGCGCCGAATACACCGAGGTCGGTACCGCCGGCGTAGTCCTTGTAGAAACGCACACAGCGGTAGCAGGCGATGCAGCGGTTCATTTCGTGGGAAATGAACGGGCCGAGTTGCTGGTTCTGGTGGGTGCGTTTGCTGAAGCGATAACGGCGCTCGTTGTGGCCGGTCATCACTGTCATGTCTTGCAGGTGGCAGTGACCGCCTTCCTCGCACACCGGGCAGTCGTGCGGGTGGTTGGTCATCAGCCATTCGACAACGCTGGCGCGGAACGCCTTGGATTCTTCATCGTCGATGGAGATCCAGGTGTTGTCGGTGGCAGGGTCATGCAGGACATGACGATGCGACCACGGGTGTCGTTCTCGTCGGTGTACTGCTTGACCGCGCACTGGCGGCAGGCCCCGACGCTACCAAGCGCGGGATGCCAGCAGAAATATGGAATGTCGAGGCCCAGCGACAGACATGCCTGTAACAGGTTGTCTGCCCCGTCGACTTCGAGCGCTTTGCCGTCTACGTGGATAGTGGCCATGGTTCAAAGGTCTTCGTTGGCCCGGTGTCAGCGGGCGTGGCTAATGGAATCTTGTTATGCGTCCGAATCCAAACAGCCCCGGAGGGCGTCATCGGACGAAAGGCGAAGGGCACGGACCCTTCGCCTTTTTAAGCGTTTACGCGCCGACTACGATCGGCCTTGCCAGAGGCGGGACGGCGGCGCTGACAGGCGCGATACCGGCTTCGAACTCTGGACGGAAGTATTTGATGGCGCTGCCCAGCGGCTCCACGGCACCCGGTGCGTGAGCACAGAAGGTCTTGCCCGGGCCGAGGAAACCGACCAGACCCAGCAGGGTCTCGATGTCGCCTGGCTGGCCCTTGCCCTGTTCGATGGCCATCAGCAGCTTGACGCTCCATGGCAGACCATCGCGGCACGGGGTGCAGAAACCGCAGGATTCGCGAGCGAAGAACTGCTCCATGTTGCGCAGCAGCGAGACCATGTTGACGCTGTCGTCCACCGCCATCGCCAGACCGGTACCCATCCGGGTGCCGACCTTGGCGATACCGCCGGCATACATTTGTGCGTCGAGGTGCTCGGGCAGGAGGAAACCGGTACCGGCACCCCCTGGTTGCCAGGCCTTGAGCTTGAAGCCGTCGCGCATGCCGCCGGCGTAATCTTCGAACAGTTCACGACCGGTGACGCCGAATGGCAGTTCCCACAGGCCCGGGTTCTTGACCTTGCCGGAGAAGCCCATGAGTTTGGTGCCCATGTCTTCGGAGCCTTCGCGGGCCAACGATTTGTACCAGTCAACGCCGTCGGCAATGATCGCCGGCACGTTGCACAGGGTTTCGACGTTGTTCACGCAGGTCGGCTTGCCCCACACGCCGACGGCGGCAGGGAAGGGCGGCTTGGAGCGCGGGTTGGCGCGGCGGCCTTCGAGGGAGTTGATCAGTGCGGTTTCTTCACCGCAGATGTAACGCCCGGCGCCGGTGTGGACGAACAGCTCGAAATCGAAACCCGAACCGAGAATGTTCTTGCCCAGCAGGCCGGCCGCCTTGGCTTCTTCCACGGCGCGGTTGAGGTGCTTGGCGGCGGTGGTGTATTCGCCGCGCAGGAAGATGTAGCCACGGTAGGTTTTCAGCGCACGGGCACTGATCAGCATGCCTTCGATCAGCAGATGGGGCAGTTGCTCCATCAGCATGCGGTCTTTCCAGGTGTTCGGCTCCATTTCATCCGCGTTGCACAGCAGGTAGCGGATGTTGATGGATTCGTCCTTGGGCATCAGGCCCCACTTCACACCAGTGGGGAAGCCGGCACCGCCGCGGCCTTTGAGGCCAGCGTCTTTGACGGTCTGGACGATGGCGTCCTGATCCATCTCGGCGAAGGCTTTGCGCGCAGCGGCGTAACCGTTCTTGGCCTGGTACTCGTCAAGCCACACGGCTTCGCCGTCATCGCGCAGACGCCAGGTCAGCGGGTGCGTCTCGGCCGAGCGTTGGATGCGGTTGGCTGGACCAAAGATGTCAGGGTCATACGTAGCCCTCGAGCAGTTTGGCCACGCCAGCAGGCTGCACGTCGCCAAAGGTGTCGTCGTCGATCATCAGCGCCGGTGCCTTGTCGCAGTTGCCGAGGCAGCAAACAGGCAGCAGGGTGAAACGACCGTCGGCGGTGGTCTGACCCAGGCCGATGCCCAGATTGTTCTGGATTTCGCTGACCACCGACTCGTGGCCGCCGATGTAGCAGACCATGCTGTCGCAGACGCGAATGATGTGGCGGCCGACCGGCTGACGGAAGATCTGGCTGTAGAACGTCGCCACGCCTTCAACGTCGCTGGCCGGGATGCCGAGGATCTCGCCGATCGCGTACAAGGCGCCATCCGGCACCCAGCCGCGTTCCTTCTGAACGATCTTCAGGGCTTCGATCGACGCCGCGCGCGGGTCTTCGTAGTGATGCAGCTCGTGCTCGATGGCCGAGCGCTCGGTTTCACTCAAGGTGAAACGGTCTGTCTGGATAAGCGTGCTGTTCATGCTTAGCGGTCCACGTCGGCCATAACGAAGTCGATACTACCCAGGTACGCAATCAAGTCCGCGACCATGCTGCCTTTGATCACCGAAGGGATCTGTTGCAGGTGCGGGAAGCTCGGAGTACGGATCCGGGTACGGTAGCTCATGGTGCCGCCGTCGCTCGTCAGGTAATAACTGTTGATGCCCTTGGTCGCTTCGATCATCTGGAAGGATTCGTTGGCCGGCATGACCGGGCCCCACGAAACCTGCAGGAAGTGCGTGATCAGGGTTTCGATGTGCTGCAGCGTGCGCTCTTTCGGCGGCGGCGTGGTCAGCGGGTGATCCGCCTTGTACGGGCCTTCCGGCATGTTGCGCATGCATTGATCGATGATCTTGATGCTCTGGCGCATCTCTTCGACGCGGACCATGCAGCGGTCATAGGCATCGCCGTTGACGGCCAGTGGCACTTCGAATTCGAAGTTCTCGTAGCCCGAGTACGGACGCGCTTTGCGCAGGTCGAAATCGCAACCGGTCGAACGCAGGCCGGCACCGGTGACGCCCCATTCCGGGGCCTCTTTGGTGTTGTAGGCAGCGACGCCGACAGTACGCCCCTTGAGGATGCTGTTCTGCAGGGCGGCCTTGGTGTATTCGTCCAGACGCTTGGGCATCCACTCGACGAAATCCTTGACCAGTTTTTCCCAGCCGCGCGGCAGGTCGTGGGCGACGCCACCGATGCGGTACCAGGCCGGGTGCAGACGGAAACCGGTGATCGCCTCGATCACCGTGTACGCCTTCTGGCGGTCGGTGAAAGTGAAGAACACCGGGGTCATGGCGCCGACGTCCTCGGATGTAGGTACCGAGGAACAGCAGGTGGCTGGTGATCCGGAAGAATTCGGCCATCATGATGCGGATGACATCGACCTTCTGCGGCACCTTGATGCCGGCGAGCTTCTCGACCGAGAGCACGTACGGCAGGTTGTTCATCACGCCGCCGAGGTAGTCGATACGGTCGGTGTACGGAATGTAGCTGTGCCAGGACTGACGCTCGCCCATCTTCTCGGCGCCACGGTGGTGGTATCCGATGTCCGGGACGCAGTCGACGATCTCTTCACCGTCCAGCTGCAGGATGATGCGGAACGCACCGTGCGCCGAAGGGTGGTTCGGGCCGAGGTTGAGGAACATGTAGTCCTCGTTGGCTCCGGAACGCTTCATGCCCCAGTCTTCCGGACGGAAACGCGCGGCTTCTTCCTCAAGCTGCTGCTTGGCGAGGTTGAGGCTGAACGGATCGAATTCGGTGGCGCGCGCCGGGAAGTCCTTGCGCAGCGGGTGACCTTCCCAGGTTGGCGGCATCATGATGCGCGACAGGTGCGGGTGGCCTTTGAAGTCGATGCCGAACATGTCCCAGACTTCGCGCTCGTACCAGTTGGCGTTGGGCCAGATGCTGGTGACGGAAGGCATGCTGAGGTCGCCTTCGGACAAGGCCACCTTGATCATCACGTCACTATTACGCTCCAGCGACATGAGGTGATAGAACACGGTGAAATCGGCGCCGGTCGGCAGCCCTTGACGCTTGGTGCGCAGACGCTCGTCCACGCCGTGCAGGTCATAGAGCATGACGTACGGCTTGGGCAGGTTGCGCAGGAAAGTCAGGACTTCAACCAGTCTGGCACGGGCCACCCACAGCACCGGCATGCCGGTGCGGGTTGCCTGCGCGGTGAACGCTTCGGCGCCAAAACGGTTGTTCAGTTCGACGACCACATCCTGGTCGTCTGCCTTGTAAGGCGGGATGTACAGAGCACTGCCTGTAGTCATGGTTATTTTTTCGCTTTCGGTCAACGTAAAGAATGAAGCCAGCTTCTCGTTACTTGGAACAGAACTGGATCAGACTTCGTCAGGGCTGCGCAGATTGGTGACTGCGATTCGCTGTTCGCGGCGCTGTTCCTTCTGCGATGGCATGTCGGCGCGATACACGCCTTGATCACCAACGACCCAGGAAAGCGGACGACGCTCCTGTCCAATCGATTCCTGCAACAGCATCAAGCCTTGCAGAAATGCTTCCGGACGGGGCGGGCAGCCAGGTACGTAGACGTCCACGGGCAAGAACTTGTCCACCCCTTGAACCACGGAGTAGATGTCGTACATGCCGCCGGAGTTGGCGCACGAACCCATGGAGATAACCCATTTCGGTTCGAGCATTTGCTCGTAGAGACGCTGAATGATCGGCGCCATCTTGATGAAGCAGGTACCGGCGATAACCATGAAGTCGGCCTGACGCGGCGAGGCCCGGATGACTTCGGCGCCAAAGCGCGCGATGTCGTGGGGCGCCGTGAAGGCGGTGGTCATTTCCACGTAGCAGCACGACAGGCCGAAGTTGTACGGCCACAGGGAGTTCTTACGTCCCCAGTTGACCGCGCCACTCAGCACGTCTTCCAGCTTGCCCATGAAAATGTTTTTGTGGACTTGATCTTCTAACGGATCGGCAACGGTTTCCCGCTGGCCAATCGGATACTGCTCGTTAGGAGCATCGGGGTCGATCCTGGTGAGATTGTATTGCATTGCCAAAGCCTCATTGTTTCAGCTTCGCCTGCCGCTTGCGACGAGCTTCCGGAGCCCAGTCAAGGGCGCCCACTCGGAACAGGTAGACAAGACCTGCCAACAGAATTGCTATGAAAACGAGAGCTTCGACGAATCCGGTCCAGCCGCTTTCGCGGACGGACACAGACCATGCAAAGAGAAAGAGGGCTTCGATATCGAAGATCACGAAGAGCATCGCGACCAGATAGAATTTGGCTGAGAGCCGCAAGCGGGCGCCACCGGTAGGTAGCATGCCCGACTCGAACGGTTCGTTTTTGCTGCGACCCCAGGCTTTTGACCCGAGGAGGCTGGAGACGCCAAGCATGAAGGCACACAGGCCGACGACACCCAGAAGGAAAATGGCAAAGCCCCAGTTGTGGGCCATGAGTCCTGTCGCTTCGGGCATGCTGGTAATCCTTAACAGAGAGCAAAGGTCTCTGAGCTTGATAAAGAAATAAGGCAGTGACGATATGTCGCAGCAATCAATCGGGCTGATTTTATGGCTAAACACCCGGCAAGTAAAATTCCAAAGGCGAAATTATTTACCGGATTAAGGACATAGCGCCTCCTGAAGGCGCTGCGGCCCATGCGTTGCGGGCATTAGCCGGGTTTCCGTCAATTATGTTTTGTAGGGTTTGTAACGAACATAGTTGCGGCTAAATGATAATTGATATCGTTTGGCGTGGTTTTGTAACTGTTTAACGAGTGAGTGGCTGGGAAGTTGTCTTACTTGCGCGTTACTGCAAGTAGCGAAGCCTACCGTTTTAGCGGAAATTTCTGACGCTTGTACCGCTTCAGATCAATGTTCCATCTCTCGGCTGACGGTAGCCCTGTGGGAGCGCGCCTGCTCGCGAAAGCGGTGGATCAGCCTCCAGATGTGCAAGCTGACTTATCGCCTTCGCGAGCAGGCTCGCTCCCACAGGAAATTTATGGGGGCTTTGAGATTCCAACAGGCAAAAAAACGCCCCGATCCAGTCGGGGCGTCAGTCTTGCGGCTTTGCGGTTAGCTTTTTATTCGATCCGCAAAGGCCGTTTGCTCAGGTGAAGCCGAATCAGTGGAACTGTTCTTCTTCGGTCGAACCGGTCAGCGCGGTCACCGAGGACGAGCCGCCCTGGATCACGGTGGTCATGTCGTCGAAGTAGCCAGTACCCACTTCCTGCTGGTGCGCAACGAAGGTGTAACCCTTGGCGGCGTCAGCGAATTCCTGCTCTTGCAGCTTCACGTAGGCGGTCATGTCGTTGCGGGCGTAGTCGTGCGCCAGGTTGAACATGCTGTGCCACATGTTGTGAATGCCGGCCAGGGTGATGAACTGGTGCTTGTAGCCCATGGCGGACAGTTCGCGCTGGAACTTGGCGATGGTCGCGTCGTCCAGGTTCTTCTTCCAGTTGAAGGAAGGCGAGCAGTTGTACGACAGCAGCTGGTCCGGGTATTCCTTCTTGATTGCTTCAGCGAAGCGACGGGCTTCTTCCAGATCCGGCTTGGCGGTTTCGCACCAGATCAGGTCGGCGTACGGAGCGTAAGCCAGGCCACGGGCGATCGCTTGATCCAGGCCGGCACGTACCTTGTAGAAACCTTCCTGAGTACGCTCGCCGGTCACGAATGGCTGATCGTACGGGTCGCAGTCGGAAGTCAGCAGGTCAGCCGCGTTGGCGTCGGTGCGGGCCAGAATGATGGTCGGCGTGCCAGCGACGTCAGCGGCCAAACGGGCAGCGGTCAGCTTCTGCACGGCTTCCTGGGTTGGCACCAGAACCTTGCCGCCCATGTGGCCGCACTTCTTCACCGAAGCCAGTTGGTCTTCGAAGTGAACGCCGGCGGCGCCTGCTTCGATCATGCTCTTCATCAGCTCGTAGGCGTTGAGTACGCCGCCGAAGCCGGCTTCAGCGTCGGCCACGATTGGCGCGAAGTAGTCGATGTAGCCTTCATCGCCCGGATTCTTGCCGGCTTTCCACTGGATCTGGTCAGCGCGACGGAACGAGTTGTTGATGCGCTTGACCACGGTCGGTACCGAGTCAACCGGGTACAGCGACTGATCCGGGTACATCGATTCGGCGGAGTTGTTGTCCGCAGCCACCTGCCAGCCGGACAGGTAGATCGCCTGGATACCGGCCTTGACCTGCTGAACAGCCTGGCCGCCGGTCAGGGCGCCCATGCAGTTGACGAAATCTTTCTCTGGACGGAAGGACGGCTTGGCACCCTGGGTGACCAGGTTCCACAGCTTCTCGGCGCCCATCTTCGCGAAGGTGTGCTCAGGCTGAACCGAGCCACGCAGGCGGACCACGTCAGCAGCGGAGTAAGTGCGAGTCACGCCTTTCCAGCGCGGGTTCTCGGCCCAGTCTTTTTCGAGGGCTGCAATTTGCTGTTCGCGTGTCAGTGCCATGGAGATAAACCTCGTCGCGTCTTTTATGAAAAGTTGTTCTGCGGTGGAAAATTCCTGCGCTCGCTGACCAGAAGCTTAGGTGGTCAAGTCGGATTCGGCGGGGTAGGCGACGGGATGAACGATGGGCTCGAGGGGAAGTGAGCAGGTAGTGGCGCGGTGCGGGCGCATTCCGGCGTCGTGGGCCTTTATACGTTCTGCAGCGTGAAGCCGGGTTACCTAAATACGCTTCCGTCCCTCGGGACAACTTCGTTCCAGTCGGCAACCTCGTCAAACACACCTTGTGGGCGGTACAGACACGAAACGGTTCGCGGGATAGGTGCGAACGGCGCTTCGAAAGGCCCTTGCCAGGGCCTCTGATTAGCGGGAGCGAGGCCATCATGCCTTCGCTTTTTGGCCTCGTCAAACGTTTTGTAGTGCTTGTTTTAAGGCACTACATCTTTCGTCTAATACGACTAATCAGTCAGTTTTCGGTGCTTTAGTCCAGTGTGTCGACTTTCACCCGCAAGGTCATGTCATCCCGGCCTTGAGTCGAGTAGCTGCGGGTCAGCCCCTGTTTGTCGGCCTGAGTCTGGCTGTTGACGCCCGCCAGGGTGATCCATTCGCCGAGGCGTCCGGTGACCGTTGTGTCGGTGCTTTGCACGTTCACTACATCGGGACGTTCCTGGCTCATGCGGTCACGGTTGGTACTGATCGCCAGATGAACGGTCTCGCCGGTGACGCTGGCGGTGACGTAGAAACCCTGGGTGACGTTGCGGTATTGGGTCTCGCTGCTGTAACCGCCGTAGGAATCGCTCTGGGTGTTGGTGATCGGCACGCTCTGGCCAACCTGAATCAGCGCCGGAGTGCCTTCACTGGTCTGCACTTGCTGAACTCCGCCATTGCGGCTGGTGGTGCTGCGGCTGATGATCCGGGTCTGGTTCGGCTGGGCGCCGTTGACCGAATAACCTTCGTCGCCACGGCCATTGTTTTCGTTGGTGTCGACGGTGATCAGCAAGCGCTTCGGTGCGGTATCGAGTTGCGCCAGCAGATCTTTCAGTTCCTGTATCTTGCCCGGCTCGGCTTTGACGATCAGCTGATTGCCGTAAGCGCTGACCTGACCTTCCTGGCCGATGAAATCCTGCGCCACTGGCAACATGTCAGCGCTGGTGTGGTATTTGAGGGGGACGATTTCTGTGGCTGCCAGCACCGAAAAACTGCAGCCGAGCAGCAGGGTGGTGAGCAGGGTGCGTAGGGACATGTCCGTTATCTCCGCGTTCGAAAGGCTTGATATTGCCAGTTTGTCGGCCCGGGGTGGGGCAAGTTGAATCGTAGACAGCAAAACGCCCCGGCATCCGAAAATGGCGGGGCATTTTGTGGTGTGCTTGCGGCCATTGTGGCGAGGGGATTTATCCCCGCTCGGCTGCACAGCAGTCGCCGACCCAGCGCGCTCGATTTAACTGACTCACCGAGTTTTCTGGATTTGGGGCTGCTTCGCAGCCCAGCGGGGATAAATCCCCTCGCCACGGGGATCTAGAGGTCTCGGAATCAGGCCGAATGCCGAACCATGTCGACATGCGGAATGCCGGCCTCGAGAAACTCCTCGCTGACCAGGCTGAAGCCCAGGCGCTCATAGAACGCCGTGGCCTGCACCTGAGCGCTGAGCTTTTGTTGCTTCAAGCCGCGCGCTTCGGCTTCGGCGATGACCGCTTGCATCAGCGCGTCACCGACCTTCATTCCGCGCCAGTCTTTGAGTACCGAAACACGACCGATATGCCCATCGGGCAGCAGTCGCGCCGTGCCGATCGGGAAGTCGCCTTCGAACGCCAGAAAATGCACGGCGGTCGCGTCATCGGCGTCCCACTCAAGCTCGGGTGGCACCGATTGTTCGGCGATGAACACCGTTTCACGAATGCGCCGGATCTCGGCGATATCCTTCTGCCAGTCTGCGACACGAACGCGAATTTTATTCATCGGCGAACCCCAGGCTTCCTTGCTTGACCAGTTCGCAGAGCAGGCTGCGGCCGTCTTCATCGCTCAGCCATTCGCCGAGGTTGTCGGCGTGCAGGGCGTCAGCGGCGCAGATCAGCTTCAACAGTTCGCGCAGCTTGCCCGGCAGGTAACGGCTCTGGCCGCTGGCGAACAGCAGCAGATCGTCGTCGACTTCCGACCAGGCCAGGCGCGCACTCGGGTTGCGGATCAGCACAGCGCCGTCCTGCAGGGCGGCGAGGAAGTCTTCTTCTTCGACGTCTTCCGGGCCGACCACCAGTTCCGGGTAGCGCGGCTCGGTCATGTACTGGCCGAACCAGGTCAGCAGCAGGCGCTCATCGCTCATGTGTTCGGCGAGCAGGCTTTTCAGACGATCCAGTGCATCGTGTTGGATCTGATGTGGATCGACCGCCGGCTTGGCGTCGGCATCGGTGTAGCGCTCTTCGTCGGTCAGGAACTGGCTGAGGAAGTCGGTGAAGTGGGTCAGCACTTCAGCAGCGCTCGGCGCGCGGAAACCGACCGAGTAAGTCATGCAGTTGTCGACCGCGACGCCGCAATGGGCCAGACGCGGCGGCAGGTAGAGCATGTCGCCTGGCTCCAGCACCCATTCTTCGGTCTCGTGGAATTCAGCGAGGATGCGCAGGTCAGCGTGCTGCAGGAGCGGGCTCTCGGAATCGCACATCTGGCCGATTTTCCAGTTGCGCTTGCCATGGCCCTGCAGCAGGAACACATCGTAGTTGTCGAAATGCGGGCCGACGCTGCCACCCGGTGCGGCAAAGCTGATCATCACGTCATCGACGCGCCAGCTCGGCAGGAAGCGGAAGTTTTCCAGCAGTTCGCTGACTTCCGGCACGAACTGATCAACCGCTTGCACCAGCAGTGTCCACTCTTTTTCTGGCAATTTGCTGAACTCGTCTTCGGCGAACGGGCCGCGACGCAGTTCCCATGGACGCTCGCCATGTTCGATCACCAGGCGCGATTCGACTTCTTCTTCCAGGGCCAGGCCGGCCAGTTCGTCGGCGTCGATCGGGCTTTCGAAGTCAGGAATCGCCTGACGAATCAGCAGCGGTTTTTTCTGCCAGTAGTCACGCAGGAATTCGCGTGCTGTGAGGCCGCCCAGAAGTTGAAGAGGAATATCGGAATTCATATGTAACCTATTGAAAAAAAGCACTTTTCAGACGGGAATAAAAACGCCCGGCGCGGCCGGGCGTCTCAAACGGAGCAAACGGTCGATCAGATGCGTTTGGCTTGTGCCACTGCGTTGCCGATGTAGTTGGCCGGCGTCAGTTGCTTGAGCTCGGCTTTGGCTTCGGCTGGCATGTCCAGGCCATCGATGAAAGTCTGCAACGCTTCAGGGCTGATGCCCTTGCCGCGGGTCAGTTCTTTCAGCTTTTCGTACGGGTTTTCGATGTTGTAGCGACGCATCACGGTCTGGATCGGCTCAGCCAATACTTCCCAGCAAGCATCGAGGTCAGCGGCAATCTTCTGCTCGTTGAGCTCGAGTTTGCTGATGCCTTTGAGGCTGGCTTCGTAAGCGATCACGCTGTGGGCGAAGCCGACACCGAGGTTGCGCAGGACGGTGGAGTCGGTCAGGTCGCGCTGCCAGCGGGAGATCGGCAGCTTGCTCGCCAGGTGCTGGAACAATGCGTTGGCGATACCCAGGTTGCCTTCGGAGTTTTCGAAGTCGATCGGGTTGACCTTGTGCGGCATGGTCGACGAACCGATTTCACCAGCGATGGTGCGCTGCTTGAAATAACCCAAGGAGATATAGCCCCAGATGTCGCGGTCGAAGTCGATCAGGATGGTGTTGAAGCGTGCGATAGCGTCGAACAGCTCGGCGATGTAGTCGTGCGGTTCGATCTGCGTGGTGTACGGGTTGAAGCCCAGGCCCAGCTCGTCTTCGATGAAGGCGCGGGCGTTGGCTTCCCAGTCGATCTGCGGGTAGGCCGAGAGGTGTGCGTTGTAGTTGCCGACAGCGCCGTTGATCTTGCCCAGCAGCGGCACGGCAGCGACTTGAGCGATCTGACGCTCGAGACGGTAAACCACGTTGGCCAGTTCTTTACCCAGAGTAGTCGGCGAAGCCGGCTGGCCGTGGGTGCGCGACAGCATCGGCACGTCGGCGAAACGGATGGCCAGTTCGCGGATGGCGTTGGCGGTCTGGCGCATCAGCGGCAGCATCACGTCGTCACGACCTTCGCGCAGCATCAGGGCGTGGGACAGGTTGTTGATGTCTTCGCTGGTGCAGGCAAAGTGGATGAATTCGCTGACCTTGGCCAGCTCCGGCAGCTTGGCCGCCTGCTCTTTGAGCAGGTATTCGATGGCTTTGACGTCGTGGTTGGTGGTGCGCTCGATCTCTTTGACGCGCTCGGCGTGCTCCAGCGAGAAGTTTTCAGCCAGTTCATTGAGAACGGCGTTGGCCTCGGCGGAGAAGGCTGGCACTTCAGGGATGCCAGCATGGGCGGCCAGGCGCTGGAGCCAGCGCACTTCAACCAGAGCGCGGGCACGGATCAGGCCGTACTCGCTGAAAATCGGGCGCAGGGCCTGGGTTTTGCCGGCGTAGCGGCCGTCAACAGGGGAAACCGCAGTGAGCGAAGAGAGCTGCATGGGGTGTTCTCGGACAGTCGGGCAACGAAATGGGGCGCGTATCATACATGAAAAAATCCGCCGGTCCGTCGCCAACTGACCGGCGTATTACGCGTTACAGACTACAAAGCCTTCGTGACGCGGCGTTTACTCGCTGCGCATCAACGGATAAAGCTCTTTAAGCAACTTGCGGCGGCTGATCACCAACTGCCAGCGATGACCACCGAGCTGCCGCCACAGGCGCGCCGAGCGGATACCGGCGAGGAGCAGGGCGCGGATCTTCGAGGCATTGCTCGGCTGTTGCAGGTTGCGCATGTCGCCGTGCACCTGAATGCGCTGGCGCAGAGTGCTCAAAGTGTCCTGGTACAACGCACCGCAAGCGGCCACGACGTTTTCGTGGGCCGGGCCAAAATGCTCCACCTGCGACTGGATCTGCGGCAGGCGTTTGGCAATCGTCTCAAGCATGTCGTCACGCTTGGCCAATTGCCGCTCCAGACCGAGCATCGACAGGGCGTAGCGCAACGGCTCGCGCTGCAAGGTGCTCGGATCGCGCTCAAGGGCGCCAATCAGCGCGCGATAACCCTCGCGCAGATTGATGTCGTCGCCGCCGTACACGTCCAGCGTATCTTTCGGGTCGCGGACCAGCAGGCTGCCGAGCATGCAACTCAGGCCGGCCTCGTTGGTCTGGCCGGTCTTGGCGATGCGATCGACCAGCACGGCGGCGAGAAACACACCGCCCAGCGCTGTCAGTTGCTCCTGAGTCGGGCTCATGCCTGGCCGCTCCACGGCTCGGCCACTTCGATCACGCCGCCACCCAAGCAGATTTCACCGTCATAGAACACCACCGATTGGCCCGGCGTCACCGCGCGTTGCGGTTCGTCGAACACGGCGCGATAACCGCTGGCGGTTTTTTCCAGGGTGCAGGCCTGATCGCTCTGGCGATAGCGCACTTTCGCCGTCAGGCGCAGCGGCTGGCTCAGGTCGATCGGGTTGACCCAGTAAATTTCCGAAGCGAGCAGGGCGCTGGAGAACAGCCACGGATGGTTGTTGCCCTGGCCGACGATCAGCTCGTTGCTCTGCAGATCCTTGCGCAGCACGTACCACGGCTCGTCACCGGCATCCTTCAAGCCGCCGATGCCGAGGCCCTGACGCTGGCCGATCGTGTGGTACATCAAGCCGTGGTGACGGCCGATGACTTCGCCTTCGGTGGTCTTGATCTCGCCCGGTTGTGCCGGCAGGTATTGCTTGAGGAAATCGCTGAAACGGCGCTCGCCGATGAAGCAGATTCCGGTGGAATCCTTCTTCTTGGCGGTGGCCAGTTCGTATTTCTCGGCAATCGCGCGCACTTCAGGCTTTTCCAGTTCGCCGACCGGGAACAGGGTCTTGGCGATCTGTTCGCCACCAACGGCGTGCAGGAAGTAGCTCTGATCCTTGTTCGGATCGAGGCCCTTGAGCAGTTCGGTGCGGCCATCGATGTCGCGGCGGCGCACGTAGTGACCGGTGGCGATCAGGTCGGCACCGAGCATCATCGCGTAGTCGAGAAACGCTTTGAACTTGATCTCGCGGTTGCACAGGATGTCCGGGTTCGGCGTACGCCCGGCCTTGTATTCGGCGAGGAAGTGCTCGAACACGTTGTCCCAGTATTCGGCTGCGAAGTTGGCGGTGTGCAGCTTGATGCCGATCTTGTCGCATACAGCCTGAGCATCCGCCAGGTCGTCCATGGCGGTGCAGTATTCCGTTCCGTCGTCTTCTTCCCAGTTCTTCATGAACAGGCCTTCCACTTCATAACCCTGCTCGATCAGCAGAAGGGCGGAAACGGAAGAGTCCACGCCGCCGGACATGCCGACAATGACGCGCTTCTTGGATGTGTCAGAAGGGGCTGGATCACGCATAGGGATTCAATGAGTGTCTTGGAAAAGGGCGCGATTCTATCAGGCTCGCGGCCGCAAGGCTAAAGAGAAGGGCGGATCAGTTCGAGGCTGAAGTGATGACCGGCCAGATAATCGTCGATGCAACGGATGATCAGTTCACTGCGCCAGTTGTCGCGCTGGGCGATTAATTCGTCGCGGGTCAGCCACTTGGCGCCGACAATTCCGTCGTCAAGCTGGAAATCCGGGTGATGCTGCACGGCTTTGGCGCTGAAGCATATGCGCTGGTAAGTCACGCCGTTGCTCGGCGCTGTATACAGATAAATGCCGATCACGCCGGTAGGTTCGACGTCCCAACCGGTTTCTTCGAGGGTTTCGCGAATCGCCGCGTCGATCAGGGTTTCATCCGGATCGAGATGGCCGGCGGGCTGGTTGAGCACATTGCGCCCGCCTTTGTGCTCTTCGACCATCAGGAAGCGGCCGTTGTCCTCGACGATGGTGGCGACGGTGATGTGGGGGAGCCATTCCATAAAGCCTTCCTCAATCTATTGGTTAAACCCCAATCCCTGTGGGAGCTGGCTTGCCAGCGATAGCGGTGGTCAGTCACCATCCATGCTGGATGATAAACCGCCATCGCTGGCAAGCCAGCTCCCACAAAGTTTTGTGGTGATCACAAAACCCGGAAACACAAACCCCGGCACAAGGCCGGGGTTTGTGATGTTCCCATTACAGCCTTAAACCAGCGCAGCAATCGCCGCGTTGAAGGTTGCGCTTGGACGCATGGCCTTGCTGATCAGCTCGGCGTCGGCGTGGTAGTAACCGCCGATGTCGACTGGCTTGCCCTGAACGGCGTTGAGCTCGGCAACGATGGTTGCCTCGTTCTCGGTCAGGGTTTTGGCCAGAGTCGCGAACTGCGCTTGCAGTGCAGCGTCTTCGGTCTGGGCAGCCAGGGCCTGAGCCCAGTACATCGCCAGATAGAAGTGGCTGCCGCGGTTGTCGATGTTGCCGACCTTGCGCGATGGCGACTTGTTGTTGTCGAGGAACTGGCCGGTGGCCTGGTCCAGGGTTTTCGACAGCACCAGTGCTTTCGGGTTGTTGTAGTTCACGCCCAGGTGCTCAAGGGAAGCGGCGAGGGCAAGGAACTCACCCAGCGAATCCCAGCGCAGGAAGTTTTCTTCAACCAGTTGCTGCACGTGCTTCGGAGCCGAACCGCCGGCGCCGGTTTCGAACAGACCACCGCCGTTCATCAGCGGCACGATCGACAGCATCTTGGCGCTGGTGCCCAGTTCCATGATCGGGAACAGGTCGGTCAGGTAGTCGCGCAGTACGTTGCCGGTCACCGAAATGGTGTCCTTGCCTTCGCGGGTGCGCTGCAGGGTGTACTTCATCGCGTCGACCGGCGCCATGATCTGGATGTCCAGACCGCTGGTGTCGTGGTCCTTCAGGTAGGCCTGAACCTTCTCGATCACCACGCCATCGTGAGCGCGCATCGGGTCGAGCCAGAAGATCGCCGGCGTGCTGCTCGCGCGAGCACGGTTGACGGCCAGTTTGACCCAGTCCTGGATCGGCGCGTCTTTGGTCTGGCACATGCGGAAGATGTCGCCGGCTTCGACAGCCTGTTCCATCAGCAGCTTGCCCTTGCTGTCGGTGACGCGAACAACGCCGTCAGCCTTGATCTGGAAGGTCTTGTCGTGGGAACCGTACTCTTCGGCTTTCTTCGCCATCAAACCGACGTTCGGCACGCTGCCCATGGTGGTCGGGTCGAAAGCACCATTAGCTTTGCAATCTTCGATCACAGCCTGGTAGATGGTCGCGTAGCAACGATCCGGGATCACAGCCTTGGTGTCGTGCAGCTGACCGTCGGTGCCCCACATCTTGCCGGAGTCACGGATCATCGCTGGCATCGAGGCGTCGACGATGACGTCGCTAGGCACGTGCAGGTTGGTGATGCCTTTGTCGGAGTTGACCATCGCCAGCGACGGACGAACGGCGTAGACCGCTGCGATATCGGCTTCGATCTGCGCTTGCTGCTCGGCCGGCAGGGCCTTGATGCGCGCGTACAGATCGCCGATGCCGTTGTTCAGATTGAAGCCGATCTGGTTCAGCACGTCAGCGTGCTTGGTCAGTGCGTCTTTATAGAACTCGGCAACGATCTGGCCGAACATGATCGGGTCGGAGACCTTCATCATGGTCGCTTTCAGGTGAACCGAGAGCAGCACGCCCTGGGCCTTGGCGCTTTCGATCTCGGCAGCGATGAACGCACGCAAGGCGTTTTTGCTCATCACGGCGCAGTCGAGGATCTCGCCAGCCTGAACGGTGGTTTTTTCTTTCAGAACGGTGGCAGCACCGTCCTTGGCGATCAGTTCGATCTTCACGGCGTCAGCGGCGTCGATCAGGACAGCTTTTTCGCTGCCGTAGAAATCGCCGGTGCTCATGTGCGCGACGTGAGACTTGGAGTCCTTGGCCCAGGCGCCCATCTTGTGCGGGTGCTTGCGCGCGTAGTTCTTCACCGACAGCGGAGCGCGGCGGTCGGAGTTGCCTTCACGCAGAACCGGGTTCACGGCGCTGCCCTTGACCTTGTCGTAACGCGCCTTGGCGTCTTTGTCGGCGTCGCTGGTCACGGTTTCCGGGTAGTCCGGCAGGTTGTAGCCCTGCGCCTGCAGCTCTTTGATCGCGGCTTGCAGCTGTGGCACCGAAGCACTGATGTTCGGCAGCTTGATTATGTTGGCTTCAGGCGTAACGGCCAGGTCGCCCAGTTCGGCGAGGTGATCGGCTACGGCTTTGTCGCCCAGTTGCTCGGGGAAGCTTGCCAGGATGCGCGCTGCAAGAGAGATATCGCGGGTTTCCACGGCGATATCGGCCGAGGCGGTGTAAGCCTCGATGATCGGCAGCAGGGAATAGGTGGCGAGGGCAGGAGCTTCGTCGGTGAAGGTATAGATGATCTTCGAGCGGGTGGGCATATTCGGATTAACTCTCTCTTCTTTGCTAAAGCGTGCGCAGAAACTCGAGGGGCGCCGGGTAAGCGCGTTCGTTCAAAGTCATCCATGAACCGAATGTCGAGATTCTTCGCGGTGATGTTGGGTGCATCAGTAGAGCGTCAAGCAGTCAGGCTGCGGTAACAACCCGACCAATCAGGCGGAAAGTCTCGTGCTAGAGAGGCCAGCCGTCGTGACCCTGTGGTCAGCGGGCGGCATTATACATAGGTAGCTGGCAATCTGCCGATGGTTCATATGCAACGATTCTCGTCCATTGGTCTAAAGGTCGCAGGGCGCGACCGGGCAAAGACTCGTTACGAATGCTGGAGTTTGGCGCTTTTCCCTTTGCTTTCAGGCTTGTAGGAAACGAGATGTGCGCGGCGCAGGAACATAGGGTTTGCGTGTTGATTCAACTGGGTTACGCTCGAAGCAAGCCAGGTGTTCAATCCAAACAATGGAGTTCAGCATGGGTTACAAGAAGATTCAGGTTCCAGCCGTCGGCGACAAAATCACCGTCAATGCAGACCATTCTCTCAATGTTCCTGATAACCCGATCATCCCCTTCATCGAAGGTGACGGTATTGGTGTCGACATCAGTCCGGTGATGATCAAGGTTGTCGATGCTGCTGTTGAAAAGGCCTACGGCGGCAAGCGCAAGATTTCCTGGATGGAAGTCTATGCCGGCGAGAAAGCCACTCAGGTTTATGACCAGGACACCTGGCTGCCGCAGGAAACCCTCGACGCGGTCAAGGATTACGTGGTCTCCATCAAAGGCCCGCTGACCACTCCGGTCGGTGGCGGTATCCGCTCGCTGAACGTGGCCCTGCGTCAGCAACTCGACCTGTACGTCTGCCTGCGCCCGGTGCGCTGGTTCGAAGGCGTGCCGAGCCCGGTGAAAAAGCCCGGCGATGTCGACATGACCATCTTCCGCGAGAACTCCGAAGACATTTACGCCGGTATCGAATGGAAGGCCGGTTCGCCGGAAGCAACCAAGGTCATCAAATTCCTTAAAGAAGAAATGGGCGTCACCAAGATCCGTTTCGACGAAAACTGCGGCATCGGCGTCAAGCCGGTCTCCCGCGAAGGCACCAGGCGTCTGGCGCGCAAGGCTCTGCAATACGTGGTCGACAATGACCGCGACTCGCTGACCATCGTGCACAAAGGCAACATCATGAAGTTCACCGAAGGTGCCTTCAAGGAATGGGCCTACGAAGTGGCGGCCGAAGAATTCGGTGCGACGCTGCTCGATGGCGGTCCGTGGATGCAGTTCAAGAACCCGAAAACCGGCAAGAACGTTGTGGTCAAGGACGCCATCGCCGACGCCATGCTCCAGCAGATCCTGCTGCGCCCGGCCGAATACGATGTCATCGCTACGCTTAACCTCAACGGTGACTACCTGTCTGACGCCCTGGCGGCGGAAGTGGGCGGTATCGGTATCGCGCCGGGTGCCAACCTGTCCGACACCGTAGCGATGTTCGAGGCGACCCACGGTACCGCACCGAAATACGCCGGCAAGGATCAGGTCAACCCGGGCTCGCTGATTCTCTCGGCCGAGATGATGTTGCGTCACATGGGCTGGACTGAAGCGGCGGACCTGATCATCAAGGGCACCAACGGTGCGATCGGCGCGAAGACTGTTACTTATGATTTCGAGCGTTTGATGGATGGCGCGAAGCTGGTTTCGTCCTCCGGGTTCGGAGATGCGCTGATTTCGCATATGTAAAAGTTGCAGGCACGCAAAAACCGCCTGACTCGATGGGTTGAGTCAGGCGGTTTTTTTATGACCGAATGTTTTGAGGCTTCAACTGGTTGCCGTTTGTTTTTCCGTGGCAATCGAGCTCGGCGCCGAAGCGACTTCGACCGAAGTTATCTTCACGGCATGCAAGCCTTTAGGGCCTTGAACGATCTCGAAGTTCACCGCCTGACCTGCTTTCAGGGTCTTGTACCCATCCATTTCAATGGCCGAGTAGTGGGCAAAGAAATCAATGTCCTTGCCATCCTCATCGCGACCTTCCCGGGCGTCGGTATTGATAAAGCCGAATCCCTTGGCATTGTTGAACCATTTCACCTTGCCGACAGCCATGCTCAAATCCCTCTGCAACAGACTCCATCGCTGGAGTATCATCCACGACATCCGCAATCGAATTCGATAAAAGAATTGACTCCGCGGATCTTTTTTACCCACTGTGGGCTCTATTGGTTGTAACACCGTTTTCCCGATAGTCAAGGTGACCGGGCAGTCGTAGTTGAAAACGTGTGCAACCGCCCCCACCACTGTATTCGCACAACTGACGAACCTTTTTTTCCATGCATGCAATCAGCCAGATTCGACTAACATTCAATCAGGATCGCCCGCTTCTCCAAAAGGATCTTCCACAGGAGCACGACGACGATTCGGCAGGCGTTGCTGTTCAGGAAGCAAAGCCCGCGTTACAGGCGCCGCCGATGTACAAGGTGGTTTTGTTCAACGATGACTACACACCGATGGATTTCGTCGTCGAAGTGCTCGAGGTGTTTTTTAACCTGAATCGCGAGCTGGCGACCAAGGTCATGCTGGCCGTCCATACAGAAGGACGGGCAGTATGTGGAGTGTTTACCCGCGACATCGCCGAGACAAAGGCCATGCAGGTCAACCAGTACGCCAGGGAAAGCCAGCATCCGCTACTCTGTGAAATCGAGAAGGACGGTTAATCGCCGACCACTTGGGTATGAGGTGAAGCTATGTTAAACCGCGAGCTCGAAGTCACCCTCAATCTTGCCTTCAAGGAGGCTCGTTCGAAGCGTCATGAGTTCATGACCGTCGAACATCTCCTGCTGGCCCTATTGGATAATGAGGCTGCCGCCACCGTTTTGCGTGCCTGCGGCGCAAACCTCGACAAACTCAAGCATGATCTGCAGGAGTTCATCGACTCCACCACGCCATTGATCCCCGTCCATGACGAGGATCGCGAAACCCAGCCAACCCTGGGCTTCCAGCGTGTCCTGCAGCGTGCTGTTTTTCACGTACAGAGCTCGGGCAAGCGCGAAGTGACCGGCGCCAACGTGCTGGTCGCCATCTTCAGTGAGCAAGAGAGTCAGGCCGTGTTCCTGCTGAAACAGCAGAGCGTGGCGCGCATCGATGTCGTCAACTACATCGCCCACGGCATTTCGAAAGTACCGGGGCACGGCGATCACTCTGAAGGTGAACAAGATATGCAGGACGACGAGGGCGGTGAGTCTTCTTCTTCAGGCAATCCCCTGGATGCTTATGCCAGCAACCTCAACGAACTCGCGCGCCAGGGTCGCATTGATCCGTTGGTTGGTCGTGAGTCGGAAGTCGAGCGTGTCGCGCAGATTCTTGCGCGCCGGCGCAAGAACAATCCGCTGCTGGTGGGTGAGGCAGGCGTGGGTAAAACCGCGATTGCCGAGGGCCTGGCCAAGCGCATCGTCGACAATCAGGTGCCGGATCTGCTGGCCAATGCGGTTGTTTATTCGCTCGACCTCGGCGCTCTGCTCGCGGGTACCAAGTATCGCGGTGATTTCGAGAAGCGCTTCAAGGCGCTGCTCAATGAACTGAAGAAACGTCCGCAGGCGATCCTGTTCATCGACGAGATCCACACCATCATCGGTGCGGGTGCTGCGTCCGGTGGCGTGATGGATGCGTCCAATCTGCTCAAGCCGCTGCTGTCGTCTGGCGACATTCGGTGCATCGGTTCGACCACATTCCAGGAGTTTCGCGGCATCTTCGAGAAGGACCGTGCCTTGGCACGTCGATTCCAGAAGGTCGATGTCGTCGAGCCGTCGGTGGAAGACACCATCGGTATCCTGCGTGGCCTGAAAGGGCGTTTCGAGCAGCATCACAATATCGAATACAGCGATGAGTCGTTGCGTGCCGCTGCCGAACTGGCGTCGCGCTACATCAATGACCGGCACATGCCAGACAAGGCCATCGACGTGATCGATGAGGCGGGCGCCTACCAGCGTCTGCAACCGGTGGAGATGCGCGTTAAGCGTATCGAAGTGCCGCAGGTCGAGGACATCGTCGCGAAAATCGCGCGGATTCCGCCGAAGCATGTCACCAGTTCCGACAAAGAGCTGCTGCGTAACCTGGAGCGTGACCTGAAGCTGACGGTGTTTGGTCAGGACGCGGCGATCGATTCGCTGTCCACTGCGATCAAATTGTCCCGTGCCGGGCTCAAATCGCCGGACAAGCCGGTCGGTTCGTTCCTGTTTGCCGGGCCTACCGGTGTCGGTAAAACCGAGGCCGCGCGACAACTGGCCAAGGCGCTGGGCATCGAGCTGGTGCGCTTCGACATGTCCGAGTACATGGAGCGTCACACCGTATCGCGTCTGATCGGTGCGCCTCCAGGCTATGTCGGTTTCGATCAGGGCGGTCTGCTGACCGAAGCGATCACCAAGCAGCCACATTGCGTATTGCTGCTCGATGAAATCGAGAAGGCGCATCCGGAAGTCTTCAACCTGTTGTTGCAGGTCATGGACCACGGCACGCTGACCGACAACAACGGGCGCAAGGCGGACTTCCGCAATGTGATCGTGATCATGACCACCAACGCCGGTGCCGAGACGGCCGCGCGGGCTTCGATCGGTTTCACCCATCAGGACCACTCGTCCGATGCGATGGAAGTGATCAAGAAGAGCTTCACGCCGGAATTCCGTAACCGTCTGGACACCATTATCCAGTTTGGTCGCCTCAGTCATGAGGTCATCAAAAGTGTGGTGGACAAGTTCCTCACCGAGCTTCAGGCGCAGCTGGAAGACAAGCGTGTGTTGCTTGAGGTTACTGATGCGGCACGCAGCTGGCTGGCGGCGGGTGGTTATGACTCGGCGATGGGCGCACGTCCGATGGCGCGTCTGATCCAGGACAAGATCAAGCGTCCGCTGGCGGAGGAGATTCTGTTTGGCGAGCTGGCCGAGCATGGCGGTGTGGTGCACATCGACATCAAGGATGGGGAGTTGACGTTCGACTTCGAAACCACGGCTGAGATGGCCTGACGGTCGTATATCAAGAGGGCGCCTTCGGGCGCCTTTTTGTTGCTCGTTGTTTGATAGTTTTGGGTGTATATCCGTTGCTGCGGTTACGGCTGCTTAGGGTTTCGCCCTTACGGCGACTCACTTTTTTTACAAACGCCTAAAAAAAGTAAGCAAAAAAACGCTTGCTCCTGCGTTCGGCCCTCGCAGGCTCGGGTTCCTTCGCTCCGGGATCGATCCGGGCGCAGCGGCTCCGGTTTGCTTCGCTGCACCTCCTTCCGCTGTGTCTGGCTGCGCCAGACGGTCGCTGCGCTCCCACCCCCGGATCAATCCCTCCACTCAGCCTTCCGACGTCGCCGGTGAATCAAGATCAAAAGCGGTACTCGAGCTAAAGCTCATTGTGTAGATACCGTCTTGAGCCTCACCGGGCAAGCGCAAGTTTCGGGTCATATGGCAGTCCTGACTTGAGCACTCCGTAAACGAAGTGCAGCAGCTTGCGCATTGCTGCGCAGATGATCTGCTTGGGGGCCTTGCCATTGGCTTCCAGGCGTTCTTTCATCGCCTTGATCGCCTTATTGTGTTTCAGCGCCACCATGCCAGGCATGTAAAGGCCTGCACGCAGCCGTGCTGACCCTACTCTTGAGATCAGGGTGTGACCTTTGAGCTTTCCTGATTCCTGCAGCTTTGGATTGAGCCCTGCAGCAGCGACCAGTTGGCGAGGATCACTGTATTTGCGCAAGTCACCCAGTTCGGCGAGCAATCGTTCAAGCGTTTTTTGTCCGATGCCGTCGATGGTTACGATGAGATCCCGCATCTGACGCATATCCGGGTCGTCATCGATGTGTTTTTTGATCGCCTTATGCGTTTCTACGATCTCTTTTTCGATATGGCGCAGAACGGAGTTGATCGAGTCTTTGACCTTTTCGTCGGAAACGTCCAGACGATTAAGCTCCATTTGTTCCATTTCCTGAAGGTCATCCAGGCGGCGCACCATTGCTTTTAACTGGCGGTATTTCAGCGGCTCAGGCGCCCATGGGTGAAGTTTTTGATCCTTTTCCCGGGCAAAGTCGGCGATCAGTTTGGCATCGCTTTTATCAGTCTTGATGCGGCGCAGTTCGCTGTCAGCGTACGCTTTGGTCGTAGCCGGGTTCACGACGCAGACCCGGAAGCCTTTGTTGTAAACGAATTCCGCGAGTTCCAAGTGGTAGACGCTGGTGGCTTCCATCACGATCAGGGCCGAACGCTCGGCGTTTTTTTCTAGCCACGCCTCAAACTCTTTAAAGCCCTTTGGATCGTTGGCCAGCTTGGCCTTGGTTTTGTGCTTGCCGTTGGGCTGGTGTGTAGCGATATCAAAGGTGTTCTTTGCGATGTCGACGCCAACGAAACCGGACATGATCGTTTCTCCACTTGTTCCCTGTTGCGATCATCACGTCACTCTGTCCAACCTTGCGAATGCGGGCTCTCGCCGCAGGCGGGCCCAAGATACCGTGCGAACTGTACGAGTGAGTGTGGAGGGCTGGAGCACGATCTACGTCACAGGCAAAAAGCCTAAGGAGCTGCGCGGCTTCCAAGTCCCTCCCTCGATGATCAGTCGAGAACTATCGCTCCTGACGGAGCGTTAGTCGAGATACAAGGAGCTGCCGGAGGCTGCGATCTTTTGCCTTTGCCTTTGCCTTTGCCTTTGCCTTTGCCTTTGCTTTTCTGTGGGAGCGAGCCTGCTCGCGAAGTCGGCCTGCAGGTCAACCCGTTTCTATCGAATTCACGCGATCCAACCGGAGCTGCCGAAGGCTGCGATCTTTTGATCTGCTTGCTGTAGAGCGAAACCGCCAGCGGCAACACCCGCAGCAACGATTAAGTCCCCAGCCTCCAAACCTCAAAACGCAGACACAAAAACGCCCGGCATAACCCGGGCGTTCTGTATTGACTTGATTAACGAGCGCGGTAAGTGATCCGCCCTTTGCTCAAGTCATAGGGCGTCAGCTCGACGCGCACTTTGTCACCGGTAAGAATACGAATGTAGTTCTTGCGCATCTTGCCGGAAATATGCGCGGTTACGACGTGCCCATTTTCCAACTCCACACGAAACATGGTGTTGGGCAGGGTGTCGACGACAGTGCCTTCCATTTCGAAGCTGTCTTCTTTCGACATGCAGTAAAGCCCTCGGTATCCAATGAATGGCCCGGTGCAACTGCGCCAGGCAAAAGCGGCGTGCATTGTGCCCGAAAAATGGTGTTTACGCCAAGGGGTTTAGGCCGCAGGTTCAGTTCAGGATGACCCAGCGCTGATTGATCAGCAATTCGATGGGCCGATATTGCGTCTTGTAGTTCATCTTTTTGCAGTTCTTGATCCAGTAACCCAGGTACACGGCCTCAAGGCCCAGACGCTGGCTCTCGGCGATTTGCCAGAGGATTGCGTAACGGCCGAGGCTGCGGCGTTCTTCGTTCGGTTCGTAGAAGGTGTACACCGCTGACAAACCGTTGGGCAGCAGATCGGTCACCGCCACCGCGAGCAACCGTCCGTCGAGTCGAAACTCGTAGAAGCGCGAGAAGGGCAGGTCACGCACCAGGAACGTCGAGAACTGATCGCGGCTTGGCGGGTACATGTCGCCGTCGGCATGGCGCTGTTCTATGTAGCGCTGGTACAGGTCGAAATATTCTTCGCTGAAGTGCGGTTTGACCGGCTGCACCTGCAAATCCGCGTTGCGTTTGTAGATGCGCTTTTGCTGGCGATTAGTGATGAATTGTGCGGAGGGAATGCGCGCAGGCACGCACGCATTGCAATTCTGGCAATGCGGCCGGTACAAATGATCGCCGCTGCGACGAAAGCCCATTTCCGACAGGTCTGCGTAGACATGCACATCCATGGGCTGACTCGGGTCGAGAAACAGCGTCGTGGCCTGCTCCTCGGGCAGATAACTGCAAGAGTGGGGCTGAGTGGCATAAAACTTCAAACGCGCCAACTCGGTCATGAATCAACCCTCGGGATAAGCTGGTGGATTAAGTGTAAGCCACCTGCGCAAAGTCGCTCAGCAAACCCAGGTCGCTGAATTCGGTTGATCTAGATGGCGCCGCAGATAGTCGGCGAATTCGCCGCGCGGAATCGACCGCGCACCGAGGCTGTGCAGGTGATCGGTCGGCATCTGGCAGTCGATCAGCACAAATCCGGCGGCTTTCAAATGCTGGACCAGCGTGGCAAAGCCATATTTGGACGCGTTGTCAGCGCGGCTGAACATCGACTCGCCAAAAAACAGTTGGCCCATCGCCAGGCCGTACAGGCCGCCGACCAGCTGTCCCTCGTCCCAGACCTCAACCGAATGCGCGAAACCGCGCCGATGCAATTCTACGTAAGCATCCTGCATGGCCTCGGTGATCCAGGTGCCGTCGGCGTAATCACGCGGTGCAGCGCAGGCGCGGATGACGGCGTCGAAATCCTGATCGAAGGTCACTTGATAGCGTTGCTTGCGCAGCAGCTTGCCGAGACTGCGCGAGACGTGCAGTTCGTCGGGAAACAGCACGGTGCGAGGGTCTGGCGACCACCAGAGAATCGGCTGGCCCTCGGAGAACCAGGGGAAGCAGCCATGGCGATAGGCCTGGATCAGTCGATCGGCGGAAAGATCGCCGCCGGCGGCGAGCAATCCGTTCGGCTCGCGCATGGCTTTTTCCAGTGGCGGAAAGGTCAGGGAGTTACGTTGTAACCAAGTCAGCATGGCATCCAGGCTTGCAGAAGGGGAGGGCAGTCAGGGGCGTGCAGGCCCCGCGAAAGAGTTTGCCGCGAAACGGCGCCGCTGTCCTGCACAGATGTCTGCTGCAGTGAGCATTGAGCTGCAACTTGATGTGTCGCCCGTGGTCGTAAGCGTCACCGTACCGATGCTGTCGAGCATTCCTGTGAGCCTGATCCGGCCAGGTTCGCTACGTTCATCAAATACAGCTCATAAGCCTTTGTCACAAAAGACAATGCATGCTCCAATTGCAACGCAGTGCATGTACGTTTGGCTATGCTCAAGGCTGGGGTCTCAAACATGGCATCGGACGCACAAACCCGTACAATGCCGGGTTGTGACAGGCTATACGCTGCGCACAGTGTTTATGGCTGTGTTTATAAAACCAGTGGCACAGTGTTAAAAGTAGTCCCAGTTGAGCTTTTCACCTTTTTTACCTGCCTGGATTGGGCAGTTTTTTATCGTCATTCAATAGATGGACGCGCCTCGGGCGCAGGAAAAGAAGCGTTTTGAAGAAGACCACCGAAGCACCCAAAACAGTCGTTCCGCTCTGGCGCCAGCAACTGCACTACCGGCTCAAGGAAGGTGCATTGATCGCCATTGGCGCTTTGTGCCTGTTCCTGATGATGGCTTTGCTGACCTACGGCAAGGACGATCCGGGGTGGAGCCATAACAGCAAGATCGACGATGTGCAGAACTTCGGCGGCCCGGCCGGCTCGTACAGCGCCGATATCCTGTTCATGGTGCTCGGTTACTTCGCCTATATCTTTCCGTTGCTGCTGGCGGTCAAGGCGTACCAGATCTTCCGTCAACGCCACGAACCATGGCAGTGGAGCGGCTGGCTGTTTTCCTGGCGTCTGATCGGCCTGGTATTCCTCGTGCTCTCCGGTGCTGCGCTGGCGCACATTCATTTCCATGCCGCGACCGGTCTGCCGGCCGGTGCTGGCGGTGCCTTGGGCGAAAGCCTTGGCGATCTGGCGAAGAATGCGCTGAACATCCAGGGCAGCACGCTGTTGTTCATCGCTCTGTTCCTGTTCGGCCTGACCGTATTCACCGACCTGTCGTGGTTCAAGGTGATGGACGTCACCGGCAAGATCACCCTCGATCTGTTCGAGCTGTTCCAGGGCGCGCTCAACCGCTGGTGGTCGGCGCGCACTGAACGCAAGCAACTGGTTGCGCAACTGCGTGAGGTTGATGACCGCGTCCACGATGTGGTCGCACCGACTGTCACCGACAAACGCGAACAGGCCAAGGTCAAGGAACGCCTGATCGAGCGTGAGCAAGCGTTGAGCAAGCACATGTCCGACCGCGAGAAGCAGGTGCCACCGGTGATCGCGCCGGCACCGGCCAAGGCGCCGGAGCCGAGCAAGCGCGTGCAGAAAGAGAAGCAGGCGCCGTTGTTCGTCGACAGCGCGGTCGAAGGCACCTTGCCGCCGATCTCGATTCTTGATCCTGCGGAAAAGAAACAGCTCAACTATTCGCCTGAGTCCTTGGCAGCAGTCGGCCACTTGCTGGAAATCAAGCTCAAGGAATTCGGCGTCGAAGTCACCGTTGATTCGATCCATCCGGGTCCAGTGATTACCCGATACGAAATCCAGCCTGCCGCCGGGGTAAAAGTCAGCCGCATCGCCAACCTGGCCAAAGACCTGGCGCGTTCGCTGGCGGTGACCAGTGTGCGGGTGGTCGAGGTGATTCCGGGCAAGACCACTGTCGGTATCGAGATTCCCAACGAAGACCGCCAGATCGTACGTTTCTCCGAGGTGCTGTCGACCCCCGAGTACGACAACTTCAAATCCCCGGTCACCCTGGCGCTCGGTCACGATATCGGCGGCAAGCCGGTCATCACCGACCTGGCGAAGATGCCGCACCTGCTGGTGGCCGGTACCACCGGTTCCGGTAAGTCCGTGGGCGTGAACGCGATGATCCTGTCGATCCTGTTCAAGTCCGGGCCTGACGACGCCAAGCTGATCATGATCGACCCGAAAATGCTTGAGCTGTCGATCTACGAAGGCATTCCGCACCTGCTCTGCCCGGTTGTGACCGACATGAAGGACGCTGCCAACGCCTTGCGCTGGAGCGTTGCCGAGATGGAGCGTCGCTACAAGCTGATGGCGAAAATGGGCGTGCGTAACCTGTCCGGCTTCAACGCCAAGGTCAAGGAAGCCCAGGATGCCGGCGAGCCGTTGAGCGATCCGCTGTACAAGCGCGAAAGCATTCATGACGAGGCGCCGCTGCTGCAGAAACTGCCGACGATCGTCGTAGTGGTGGACGAATTCGCCGACATGATGATGATCGTCGGCAAGAAGGTTGAAGAACTGATCGCGCGTATTGCGCAAAAGGCGCGTGCGGCGGGGATTCACTTGATTCTTGCGACCCAGCGCCCGTCGGTGGACGTGATCACTGGTCTGATCAAAGCCAACATCCCGACACGTATGGCGTTTCAGGTATCGAGCAAGATCGATTCGCGAACCATCATCGACCAGGGTGGCGCCGAGCAACTGCTCGGTCACGGTGACATGCTCTACATGCCGCCCGGCACCAGTTTGCCGATCCGGGTTCACGGCGCGTTCGTCTCCGACGATGAGGTTCACCGCGTGGTCGAGGCCTGGAAATTGCGCGGTGCGCCTGAGTACAACGACGACATTCTCAACGGTGTCGAAGAGGCGGGCAGCGGCTTTGAAGGCAGCAGCGGTGGTGGCGACGGTGATGATCCGGAAGCCGACGCGCTGTATGACGAAGCGGTGCAGTTCGTCCTCGAAAGTCGTCGTGCGTCGATTTCCGCTGTGCAGCGCAAGCTGAAGATCGGCTACAACCGCGCCGCGCGTATGATCGAGGCGATGGAAATGGCCGGCGTCGTTACCTCAATGAACACCAACGGTTCGCGTGAAGTCCTGGCCCCTGGCCCGGTACGCGACTGAAACGCAACGACTCGAGTGGCGCAATGACGCGCCACTCGCTCTCCCACGAGTATTCAAGAGGACTCTCATGCGCCTTATCCGCATGCTGTTGCCAGTACTGGCGCTGACCACACTCACGGCCCACGCCGATGAAAAGGACGTGGCGCGTCTGACCCAATTGCTCGAAACATCGAAAACCCTGTCGGCAAACTTTTCGCAGTTGACCCTCGATGGCAGCGGCACCCAGTTGCAGGAAACCACCGGCAACATGACCCTGCAGCGTCCGGGCCTGTTCTACTGGCACACCAATGCGCCGGCCGAGCAGACCATGGTCTCCGATGGCAAGAAAGTCACCCTGTGGGACCCGGATCTGGAGCAGGCAACCATCAAGAAGCTCGATGAGCGTCTGACCCAGACGCCGGCCTTGCTGTTGTCCGGCGATGTCTCGAAGATCAGCCAGAGCTTCGATATCAGCGCAAAAGAGGCGGGCGGTGTCATCGACTTCACCCTCAAGCCGAAAACCAAGGACACCCTGTTCGACAATCTGCGCCTGTCGTTCCGCAATGGCCTGCTCAATGACATGCAACTGATTGACAGCGTCGGCCAGCGCACCAATATCCTGTTTACCGGGGTCAAGGCCAACGAAGCGGTGCCTGCGTCCAAGTTCAAATTCGACATTCCCAAAGGTGCCGACGTTATCCAGGAATAAACACCGGCCCTTTGTGTCAGGGCCTTTGTGGTGAGGGCCTGTCATTGAGGGGCTATTGTGGCGAGGGGATTTATCCCCGTCCGGCTGCGCAGCAGTCGTCGCTTTTGGGGCCGCTTCGCAGCCCAACGGGGATAAGTCCCCTCACCACAGGTACTTCAGCAGATTTCAGAAAATCAGAGGTTTCAACGCTACGTGATGGATCTGTTTCGCAGTGCACCGATTGCCCAACCCTTGGCCGCCCGTCTGCGTGCGGCCAATCTGGATGAGTACGTCGGTCAGGAACACGTGCTCGCTCGCGGCAAGCCTTTGCGTGAGGCGCTGGAGCAGGGCGCGCTGCATTCGATGATCTTCTGGGGACCGCCGGGCGTGGGCAAGACCACCCTGGCGCGCTTGCTCGCAGAAGTCTCCGATGCGCACTTCGAAACGGTCTCGGCGGTGCTCGCCGGGGTCAAGGAAATCCGTCAGGCCGTTGAAATTGCCAAGCAGCAGGCCGGCCAGTACGGCAAGCGCACGATCCTGTTTGTCGATGAAGTGCACCGCTTCAACAAGTCGCAGCAGGACGCGTTTCTGCCCTACGTTGAAGACGGCACGCTGATCTTCATCGGCGCCACCACCGAAAACCCTTCGTTCGAACTGAACAACGCCTTATTGTCTCGGGCCCGCGTCTACGTGCTGAAAAGCCTCGACGAAGCGGCCTTGCGCAAACTGGTCCACCGCGCACTCACCGAAGAGCGCGGCCTGGGCAAGCGCAACCTGACCCTGAGCGATGAAGGCTTCCAGATGTTGCTGTCGGCCGCGGATGGCGATGGCCGGCGTCTGCTCAATTTGCTGGAAAACGCCTCTGATCTGGCAGAAGACAACAGCGAAATCGGCATCGAGCTGCTGCAAAGTCTGCTCGGCGATACGCGCCGGCGGTTCGACAAGGGCGGTGAAGCGTTCTACGACCAGATCTCGGCGCTGCACAAATCCGTGCGCGGCTCCAATCCCGACGGCGCGCTGTACTGGTTTGCGCGGATGATCGACGGCGGCTGTGATCCGCTGTATCTGGCCCGGCGCGTGGTGCGCATGGCCAGCGAAGACATTGGCAACGCCGACCCGCGTGCGCTGAGCCTGTGCCTGGCGGCATGGGAGGTGCAGGAGCGTCTCGGCAGCCCTGAGGGCGAATTGGCAGTCGCCCAGGCCATTACTTATCTGGCCTGCGCACCGAAAAGCAATGCGGTGTACATGGGCTTCAAAACCGCGCTGCGCGCAGCGGCTGAGAACGGCTCGCTGGAAGTCCCGCTGCACCTGCGCAATGCACCGACCAAGCTGATGAAGCAATTGGGTTACGGCGACGAATACCGCTATGCCCATGATGAACCGGATGCTTATGCTGCCGGTGAAGACTATTTTCCGGAAGAACTCGAGCCGATTCCGTTCTATCAGCCCGTGCCCCGCGGCCTGGAGTTGAAGATCGGCGAAAAACTCAATCACCTCGCTCAACTCGATCGTCTGAGCCCTCGGCAGCGGAGAAAATAGTGGTTCCATTGATACTCGCAGTGTCGGTCGGCGGTGTTGCCGGCACCTTGTTGCGCTTCGCCACGGGTAATTGGGTCAGCGCCAATTGGCCGCGGCACTTCTATACCGCGACGCTGGCCGTTAATATCGTGGGCTGCCTGCTGATTGGCGTGTTGTACGGCCTGTTTCTGATACGCCCGGAGATGCCGATCGAGGTGCGCGCCGGGTTGATGGTCGGCTTCCTCGGGGGGCTGACGACTTTTTCATCCTTTTCACTGGATACGGTGCGCCTGCTGGAAAGCGGGCAAGTGTTGCTGGCCCTGGGCTACGCCGCACTCAGCGTATTCGGCGGGCTGCTCGCGACGTGGGCCGGCCTGTCCCTGACCAAACTTTGATAACGAGAAACCGACATGCTCGATTCCAAACTGTTACGTAGCAACCTTCAGGACGTAGCGGACCGCCTGGCTTCCCGTGGCTTTGCCCTGGACACCGCGCGCATCGAAGCGCTGGAAGAACAGCGCAAGACCGTCCAGACCCGCACCGAAGCACTGCAGGCTGAGCGTAACGCGCGTTCCAAATCCATCGGGCAGGCCAAGCAGCGCGGCGAAGACATCGCGCCGCTGATGGCGGACGTCGAGCGCATGGCAGGCGAGTTGAGCGCTGGCAAGGTTGAGCTGGACGCGATCCAGACCGAACTCGATTCGATCCTGCTCGGTATCCCCAACCTGCCGCACGAATCGGTTCCGGTCGGCAAGGACGAAGACGACAACGTCGAAGTACGCCGTTGGGGCACCCCGACTCAGTTCGATTTCGAAGTGAAAGACCACGTCGCCCTCGGCGAGAAGTTCGGCTGGCTGGACTTCGAAACCGCCGCCAAGCTGTCCGGTGCTCGTTTCGCCTTGCTGCGCGGCCCGATCGCGCGTCTGCATCGCGCACTGGCGCAGTTCATGATCAACCTGCATGTCACCGAACATGGCTACGAAGAGGCTTACACGCCTTATCTGGTTCAGGCTCCGGCGCTGCAAGGTACCGGCCAGCTGCCGAAGTTCGAAGAAGATCTGTTCAAGATTGCCCGCGAAGGCGAAGCTGATCTGTACCTGATTCCAACCGCCGAAGTGTCGCTGACCAACATCGTTGCCGGCGAAATCGTCGATTCGAAGTTGTTGCCGATCAAGTTTGTCGCCCACACCCCATGCTTCCGCAGCGAAGCCGGCGCGTCGGGTCGCGACACGCGTGGCATGATCCGCCAGCACCAGTTCGACAAAGTCGAAATGGTCCAGGTCGTCGAGCCGTCGCAATCGATGGAAGCGCTGGAAAGCCTGACTGCCAACGCCGAAAAGGTTCTGCAACTGCTCGGCCTGCCTTACCGCACCCTGGCGCTGTGCACCGGCGACATGGGCTTCAGCGCCGTCAAGACCTACGACCTCGAAGTGTGGATTCCGAGCCAGGACAAATACCGCGAAATCTCCTCGTGCTCCAACTGCGGTGACTTCCAGGCGCGTCGCATGCAGGCGCGTTTCCGTAACCCGGAAACCGGCAAGCCTGAGCTGGTGCACACCTTGAACGGCTCTGGTCTGGCGGTCGGTCGTACTCTGGTTGCGGTACTGGAAAACTACCAGCAGGCCGACGGTTCGATCCGTGTGCCGGACGTGCTGAAGCCGTACATGGGTGGCCTTGAGGTCATCGGCTAAATGAAATATCTGCCGCTGTTTCACAACCTGCGCGGCAGTCGTGTGTTGGTTGTCGGTGGGGGGGAAATTGCCTTGCGCAAATCCCGCCTGCTGGCCGATGCCGGTGCGCTGCTGCGGGTGGTCGCACCTGAAATCGAAACGCAACTGGCCGAACTGGTCGCTGCCAGCGGCGGTGAATGCCTGTTGCGCGGTTACGCCGAAACGGATCTGGACGGTTGCGGGCTGATCATTGCCGCTACCGACGACGAAACGCTCAACGCGCAAGTCTCCACCGACGCCCACCGCCGTTGCGTGCCGGTCAACGTGGTCGATGCGCCGGCCTTGTGCAGCGTGATCTTCCCGGCGATCGTCGATCGCTCGCCGTTGATCATCGCCGTGTCCAGCGGCGGCGATGCGCCGGTACTGGCGCGCCTGATCCGCGCGAAAATCGAAACCTGGATTCCTTCCACTTACGGTCAGTTGGCTGGATTGGCTGCGCGTTTTCGCAATCAGGTGAAAAACCTGTTTCCGGATGTTCAGCAGCGTCGCGGCTTCTGGGAAGACGTTTTCCAGGGCCCGATTGCCGATCGTCAACTGGCCGGGCAGGGCGCTGAAGCCGAGCGCCTGTTGCAGGCCAAGGTCGATGGCGAGCCCATGGTCACCACTGGCGAGGTTTATCTGGTCGGTGCCGGCCCCGGTGATCCGGATCTGTTGACCTTCCGCGCACTGCGCCTGATGCAGCAAGCCGATGTGGTGCTCTATGACCGCCTGGTGGCACCGGCGATTCTCGAGTTGTGCCGTCGCGATGCCGAGCGGGTGTATGTCGGCAAGCGTCGCTCCGAACACGCCGTGCCGCAGGATCAGATCAACCAGCAACTGGTCGATCTGGCCAAGGCTGGCAAGCGTGTGGTGCGGTTGAAGGGCGGCGATCCGTTTATCTTCGGCCGCGGTGGCGAAGAGATCGAAGAACTGGCGGCCCACGGTATTCCATTCCAGGTGGTGCCAGGCATCACGGCGGCCAGCGGTTGCGCCGCTTATGCGGGGATTCCCCTGACCCACCGTGACCATGCGCAGTCCGTGCGGTTTGTCACTGGCCACTTGAAGGATGGTTCCACCGATCTGCCATGGGCTGACCTGGTGGCTCCGGCGCAGACGCTGGTGTTCTACATGGGCCTGGTGGGCCTGCCGATCATCTGCGAGCAGTTGATCAAGCATGGTCGCGCGGCGGATACCCCGGCGGCGTTGATTCAGCAGGGCACTACAGTCAATCAGCGGGTTTTCACCGGAACGCTGGCGGATCTGCCGCGAATGGTGGCGGAGCATGAAGTGCATGCGCCGACCCTGGTGATCGTCGGCGAAGTAGTGCAACTGCGCGAGAAGCTGGCATGGTTCGAAGGGGCGCAGGTCTAAACACCGCGTCGCCCCAATCGCTGGCAAGCCAGCTCCCACAGGTATTGTGTCAAAGCTGCAATCTTCAGCATTACACAAGACTTTGTGGGAGCTGGCTTGCCAGCGATGGCGCCCTTAAGAGCTGCTCGAATTTCAACCCCGGCGCCAAACCCCTTTCCCGATCAACCGCTCGCGATCATGCGCCACGCTGAAATCCTGCTGCGGCCCCTTCGGCACCACGCCGGTCGGGTTGATGGTCTTGTGGCTGCCATAGTAGTGATGCTTGATGTGCTGAAAATCCACCGTCTCGGCAATCCCCGGCCACTGATACATCTCGCGCAGCCAGTTCGACAGGTTCGGGTAGTCGGCAATCCGCCGCAGGTTGCACTTGAAGTGTCCGTGGTACACCGCGTCGAAACGAATCATCGTGGTGAACAAACGCACATCGGCCTCGGTCAGGTATTCCCCGCTCAGGTAGCGATTGGCACCCAGCAGTTGCTCCAGATGATCCAGTTCGGCGAAGACTTCATCGAATGCCTGTTCGTAGGCCTGCTGCGAAGTGGCGAATCCGGCACGATAGACACCGTTGTTCACCGCCGGGTAGATCCGCTCGTTCAGCGCATCGATCTCGTTGCGTAGCGGCGCCGGGTAGAAGTCCAGATCGTTGCCAGTGATCCCGTCGAAGGCGCTGTTGAACATGCGGATGATTTCCGCCGATTCATTGCTGACGATGCGCTTGAGTTTCTTGTCCCACAACACTGGCACCGTCACGCGCCCGGTGTAGTCAGGCGTTTCAGCGGTGTAGCGCTGATGCATGAAGTCGAAGCCGTCGAGCTTGTCGCCGGTCGAGCCGAGCGCTTTGTCGAAAGTCCAGCCGTTTTCCAGCATCAGCCAGCTGACCACCGACACGTCGATCAGACTTTCCAGGCCTTTCAGTTTGCGCAGAATCAGCGTGCGATGCGCCCAAGGGCAGGCGAGGGAAACGTAGAGGTGATAGCGTCCGGCTTCGGCGGCGAAACCGCCTTCACCGCTGGGGCCTGGCTGACCATCGGCGGTCACCCAGTTGCGGCGTTGCGCTTGTTCGCGCTGGAACGCGCCGTCCTTGCTGCTTTCGTACCACTTGTCCTGCCAGTGGCCGTCGACGAGTAAACCCATGATCAAGACTCCCAAAACCAATATTCGTTGGAGTCGAGTCTATTCCGATGAGTTCGAACAAAAAGCGCAAAGATCGGGCGCTAATAATCGGTTAGATCGATGTGTTGCGCGCCGCCCAATACTGCTCGGCAGTTGCGAAGGCCTGTTCGCGATTCTGACCGAGACCGCGCAGGGCGAGGGCCATGGTCGCAATCAAGGCCATTTGCGGGTAACTGTCGACCACATCGCCACGCCACACGGTTTTCAAGTGGTCGATGTCCAGCGAGGCGGGTTTGACGTGGCGCTGCGCTGACAGCTGCGGCCATTCTTCATCCCAGCTCTGACCGCCGCTGGTGCCATACAGGTGGCTGGTGGCGTCGGGGTTGATCTCGATTTCACCGCCATCGCCCTTGACTACGATTACCGTGTCGCCGAGCAAGCCGCTGGCATCGCGATGCACCGCCTGGTAACCCGGGTGAAAAATGCTTTGCAGGCCGCAGCGTGCGCCCAACGGATTGAGAATCCGCGCCAGCGAGTGGATCGGCGACCGCAGGCCCAAGGTGTTGCGCAGGTCGATCATCTTCTGCAGTTGCGGCGCCCAGTCCCCTAGCGGCATAAAGGCCAGGCCGCCGTTGTCCAGTGCCGTGCCGACCTGCTGCCAATCACGGCACAGGGGAATGTTCAATTCGCCCAGCAGTTGTTCGCTGTACAGACGCCCGGCCGTGTGCGCGCCGCCGCCGTGCATGAAGATCCGCACGCCGTTTTGCGCCAGGCATTTGGCTGCCAGCAGATACCACGGCAGATGGCGTTTTTTGCCGGCGTAGGTCGGCCAATCCAGGTCGACATTCAGCGACGGCGCCTGCAAGCGTGCGCGCAGGGCTTCGGTGAAACCGGCCATTTCCTCGGCACTTTCTTCCTTGTGGCGCAGCAACATCAGGAAGGCACCCAGTTGCGTATCTTCGACCTTGTCATCGAGCACCATGCCCATGGCCTCGCGGGCTTCCTCGCGCGTCAGGTCGCGGGCGCCGCGCTTGCCCTTGCCGAGAATGCGCACGAATTGCGCGAACGGGTGCTCGGCAGGCGTTTCGAGGGTCAATGCTGGAAAGTCGTTCATAGGCAATTCGTCGGTTTGGGCAGGCCCGCCAGTTTCGCGGCGAGTTTGGCAGGGGTGCCTTTGAACAGTCGGTTCAGGTGCAGGCTGTTGCCTTTGTCCGCGCCGAGTTTCAACGCGGTGTACTTGATCAGCGGCCGCGTGGCCGGCGATAGCTGGAATTCGGCGTAGAAGCTGCGCAGCAGCTCGAGGACTTCCCAGTGTTCAGGCGTCAACTCGATGTCTTCGGCGGCGGCGAGGGCGCTGGCGACTTCAGCCGACCAGTCGCTGAGGTCAACGAGAAAGCCGTCCTTGTCCAGTTCGATGGCGCGGGCGCCGACGGTCATTGAATTCATAGCCAGCTGTTGACCTTGGCGTGATGGATCGACAGTTCGACGAACGCCGGGTAGTCGATGGCCTCGGCCCAGTCTGGAATCTCGATCGCACGCGCCTGTGCGTCCTCAATCAATACAAACAGTCTGATTGCTCGCTCTTGAAGGGTTGAGAACGGCACAGTGTCCGGTTGCAGCGCATACACCGCATCGCCGGACAACAATACCGCATCGGCGCTGCCGAGCAGGCGCAGGCAACTGCTCAGACGATCGTCGGCGAACGGGGAATGAGACAACACATGCAAAGTCGACATCAGAGGGTGATCACCTGATCGTAACGGTCAATAAGGGCGGTGATGTGGTCAGCAGCAAGCGGCTGCGCCTCGTCCAGCGACAGGTTGCCAAGACCGCGAGCATTGGCGCTTTCGGCGCAATAGAACAGCTCTTCGACACCAAACATCGGCAGCGCCTGCAGATTGGCGCTGAGGTCTTTCTGCTGCAAGGCCTTGGCGTTCTGCCCGGCGGCCAGTTGCAGCACGCCGTCATCGAGAAACAGCAAACCGATCGGCAGATCAAAGGCGCCACCGGCGAGCACGATATCCAGCGCTTCCCGCGCACCGGGGCCGGACCATGGCGATTGGCGGCTGATGATCAACAGCGATTTGGCCATGTTCAAGCGCCTCCGAAACAGATGAGACGGTCAGCGTCCTGCACGGCATCGTGCAATTGACCCAGACCGGACAATTCCCACGGCGCGCTCAGCGAAATCGCTTCACGCTGGTAACGCTTGGATTCTTCTTCGTTCAACACGCCACGGCGCAGAGCGGCGGCGATGCAGACCACCCCATCCAGTTGCTTTTCGTTGATGAAGGCGCGCCATTGCTTGGGCAAATCCTGTTCATCCTGCGGCGTCACCACTGCATCGGAGGCGTTGAACACGCCGTCCTGATAGAAGAACAGCCGGACAATCTCATGGCCGCCGGCCAGCGCGGCCTGGGCAAACAGCAGGGCACGGCGCGAGGAGGGCGCATGGGCGGCGGAAAACAGCGCGATGGCGAACTTCATGATGGACTCGATCAGCGAAACTGCGGCCATGATAAAGCTTTATCGCTCGTGCCGCGAAACCCGAGTTTTACGCAGATACCTTTGTAGGAGCTGCCGAAGGGTGCGATCTTTTGATCTTGAAGAGCAAAATCAAAAGATCGCAGCCTTCGGCAGCTCCTACATCGATTACGGGGTGATGCCGTAAAGATCGCAATACTCGATCCAGTCCATCCCCGCCATTTCCGCCACTTCCCGATGCACTTCCAGGCGTTGCGCCTGATAGTCCTCCGGTGAATCAGCGGTCAGCTGCAACGTCAGCTCCCAGGCAAACAACCCCTGGCTTTCCGCCTCAGCCTCGAATGCTTCATGCAAGCGTTCTTCGCGGTACTGCGCCTGGGTTTCACCCTTGGCCTGAGCCAACAGCGGGTTGAGATGGTCGAGGGTCTCGCGCAGTTCGGGGCGCGCATCGAGAAACAGTTTCAGGGCGTGTTCATGTCGTTGGTCGCTAGGCGCCATGTAATGTCCTTGTGTGGCTGAAGATCTCAGAGTGCCGCAGCTGCTCACGCGTGTCGCGCATAAAAACAGTAAAGCAGAACGATTTGCCGCGTTGCAGTGCTACAGTTCGCTTTTTTCTCGATGAGCAAATGCAATGCGAATGCTGATGGTAGTGCTGGCGGCGGCCCTGTTGGCCGGGTGCGCCGGTTCGGTGATGAACGATGCTCGCACCCGGAGCCCTGACAAGGTCCTGACCTCGGACAAGCCGGAGAAAGACGTCGCCCGGTGCGTGCAATTCGCCTGGCAGGACGAAGCGGTTTTCGGCGTGGACGCGGCGGCCTATCTGGAGCCGCGCGAGTCTGGCGGCACGACGGTCTACACGCGTTCAGCGGAGTCGTTTGTCGATGTGATCACCGAAGCGTCCGGCACGACCTTGAACTACTACGCGCAGAAGAGTGATTTTGTCGCGATGCGGCGGATGGCGGCGATGGCGACCTGCCTCTGATTGTGTGTCGAGGCGGCTGGCGCTGTCGCGAGCAGGCTCGCTCCCACAGGTTGAATGCTTTCCAGTGTGGGAGCGAGCCTGCTCGCGCAAAGGGCGACACAGTCAGTCGATCAGCCGCTTCTGGAAAAAATGCCGCTTGTGCCCTGGTGGATAGTCTACGATCTCACCGAACTGGCTGAAGCCCAGCTTCTTGTAGAACTCCGGCGCCTGAAAATCGAAGGTGTCGAGCCAGATTCCGTAGCAGTTCCTGTCTTCGGCCAATGCTTCTGCCTGTGCCATTAACCGGGAACCAATCCCCAGTCCGCGACTTTGTTCCGGTACTGACAGCAAATCGATGAACATCCAGCGCAAAGTCACTCGCCCGTACAACCCGCCCAGTATCGCGCCATACTCATCTTTTACCATCAAGGCGAACGGCTCGGTTTTCGATATGCCGGTCTTCGCATCGTTGTATTCAATCAACGGTTGGAGAATGGCCTGACGCTGTTCCTCGGTAGGATTGTCCGTCAACTCGATACGCAAATTCATGCATGACTTCCTTGTGTAATTGAACGCCCAGCCTAACCCGTCCGGGCAAACGCCTCCAAGCCCTTCGATCGAACAAGCGGAACCGTCAAACCAGCGTTGCGGTCTAGGCTTTTATCGCGTCTTTCCCTGAGCGCGATTGATGAGGAAATCCCGTGAATATTTTTGAAGCCCTGCGCGAAAGCCACGAGCGCCAGCGCACCTACGCCAAGGCTCTGATCGCGACCAGCGGCGACAGCCCTGAGCGCGTCGAGGCCTACAAGCAGCTAAAAGCAGAACTGCAAGCGCATGAAACCGCTGAAGAGCGGCACTTCTACATTCCGTTGATGGAAATCGACGAAGGCGTTGACCTGAGCCGCCACGCCATCGCCGAGCACCACGAAATGGACGAAATGATGGAAGAACTCGACGAGACCGAAATGTCCAGTCCGGCGTGGCTGGCCACGGCCAAGAAGCTCTCCGACAAGGTTCATCATCACCTCGAGGAAGAAGAGCACAAGTTCTTCCAAATGGCCGGCAAACTGCTCGACGATAAACAGAAAACGCAACTCGCCGGGCAGTACGAAAAGGAGTATCAGGCGCAACTGTCTGAATGACCAAAGGCGACTCGGCGTGTAGGTGTTCAGCTACACGTTGAGTGCGACGTGTCGACTTGAGCTGGTTATCCATCCAGTGTTTTAGGGTTTTTTACGTCCTGCAAAATCGAATTGCGACAAAAGCGCCAATGGACAAAAAATTCACCTCCGTTAGCTTGAAGGCCTCTCCTCGGGAAGGAGAGTTCTCAAATCAACGGAGTGAACATGATGAATCAGGCAATCCCACAAACCCAACTCAAACACGGTCGTGTCATCTCGCCAGCAAGTCGCGGCGCAGTGGCCATTGACCTCGGCTTGCTCGGCGCTTGGCAAGTCAATGAAATGGAGGGCGGCAAAAACTTTCCGGCCGTGAATGCCGGGCCGTTCCCGCAACCCTTCGAGACCGACTCGGACAGCGTCGCGCCGCCGGCCGATGGCTACATTCTCAGCGGCGGCAAGACCGATGCCCGCGATTGCGTCAATTACACCGACGACGAGATGAGCAAGAAGCTCGGCCGTTCATTCAACTGGCCGCTGCTTAATGTCGATCCGGGGCAGATTCTCGAGGTCAGCTGGGCGTACACCGCGCCGCACACCACCCGTGGTTATCGCTGGCTGATCACCAAAGACGGCTGGGATCCACAGCAACGCATCAGCCGTGCGCAGCTCGAAACCCAGCCGTTCTTCGAAGACTTCTACCCGCAAGTGCCGTATTACAGCCATGCCGGCGAATTGAAGGCCAAGGTTGATCACCAAGTGCAACTGCCGACGAACAAGAAGGGTCATCACGTCATTGTGCTGATGTGGATCGTCGCCAACACCGGCAACGCCTTCTACCAGGCCTTCGACGTCGACTTCCAGTAACAACCCAGGCTGAACGAGCCCGGTAGCGCTGCCGGGCTTTTTTTGTCGGCGCAATTGTCCGACCATGGCAGTCCCCCATGAAAACAGGATCAGACGCGATGTCCAACACAGCCGAACGGGTCAACATCGTCGACACTCAGGTGTTGTCCCACGACTGGTATCTGTTGAAGAAAATCACTTTCGATTACCACCGCAACAACGGCGAATGGCAGCGCCAGACCCGCGAGGTATACGACCGGGGCAACGGCGCGGCGATTCTGCTGTTCAACCGCGAAAAGCGCACGGTGGTGCTGACCCGCCAGTTTCGTTTGCCGGTGTTCGTCAACGGCCACGATGGATTGTTGATCGAGGTGGCGGCGGGGTTGCTGGAAGGTGCCGCGCCGGAGCAACGCATTCGTGACGAAGCCGAGGAGGAAACCGGTTATCGCGTGCATGACGTGAAGAAAGTATTCGAGGCGTATATGAGCCCCGGCTCGGTGACGGAGAAGCTGCACTTTTTTATCGCCGAATACGACGCCGCGTCCAAAGTCAGCGACGGTGGTGGGCTGGAAGAGGAAACCGAAGAACTGGAAGTGCTCGAGTGGCAATTCGCTGAGGCACTGGCAGCGTTTCAACGCGGCGAGATCTGCGATGCCAAGACCATCATGCTGTTGCAGTACGCAGCGATGAATAACCTCTTCGCTTGATTCGGGCAGGAGCTGCCAACGGCTGCGATGGCTCAGCATACTGGCTGAACGGGGAGGCGCAATACGCAAAGCCGGCCATACTGCTTGTTGCTCCTGAAGCGCTGCCCTGCGTTTTGCGCAGTCCCCAAAAACAAAAAGAGATCGACTCATGAAGTACGAACCTTTGGCCAGATCGCTCATTGCGACCTCCCTGGCGCTCAGCTGTCTCATGGCTCACGCGGCATCAGTGGCGCCGGTGGCGGCGGAAAACGGCATGGTGGTCACCGCGCAACATCTGGCGACCCATGTCGGCGTCGATGTGTTGAAAAACGGCGGCAATGCCGTGGATGCGGCAGTGGCCGTGGGCTATGCGCTGGCGGTGGTCTATCCGGCTGCGGGCAATCTTGGCGGTGGCGGGTTCATGACCATTCAACTGGCGGACGGACGCAAGACCTTTCTCGACTTCCGCGAGAAAGCCCCGCTGGCAGCGACCGCCAACATGTATCTGGACAAGGACGGTAACGTCATTCCGGAACTGAGCACGCGCGGCCATCTGGCCGTCGGGGTGCCGGGAACCGTGTCCGGCATGGAGCTGGCGCTGAGCAAATATGGCACCAAACAGCGCAAGGACATGATTGCCCCGGCGATCAAACTGGCCGAAGACGGTTTCGAGCTGCAGCAGGGCGATGTCGAGCTGCTCGAATACGCGACGGATGTGTTCAAGAAGGACATGCGCGATTCCGGCTCGATCTTCCTCAGCAACGGCGAGCCGATGCAGGTCGGGCAGAAACTGGTGCAGAAGGATCTGGCGAAAACCCTGCGGACGATTTCCGAGAAGGGCGCCGACGGCTTCTACAAAGGTTGGGTCGCCGATGCCATTGTCACTTCCAGCCAGGCCAACAAAGGCATCATCAGCCAGGCCGACCTGGACAAATACAAGACTCGCGAACTGGCCCCGGTGGAATGCGATTATCGCGGCTATCACGTAGTCTCGGCGCCACCGCCCAGCTCCGGCGGGGTGGTGATCTGCCAGATCATGAATATCCTCGAAGGCTATCCGATGAAGGACCTGGGCTTCCATTCCGCTCAGGGCATGCACTACCAGATCGAAGCGATGCGCCACGCGTACGTTGATCGCAACAGCTACCTCGGCGATCCGGATTTCGTGAAGAATCCGATCGAGCACCTGCTGGACAAGAACTATGCGACCAAACTGCGCAACGCCATCCAGCCGCAAAAGGCCGGCGTGTCGGCTGAGCTCAAACCCGGTTTAGCGCCGCATGAAGGCAGCAACACCACGCACTATTCGATCGTCGACAAGTGGGGCAATGCCGTTTCGGTCACCTACACCCTTAATGACTGGTTCGGCGCTGGCGTGATGGCGAGCAAGACCGGGGTGATCCTCAACGACGAAATGGACGACTTCACCTCCAAGGTCGGCGTGCCGAACATGTACGGGCTGGTCCAGGGTGAGGCCAATGCCATCGCACCGGGCAAGGCGCCGCTGTCGTCAATGAGTCCGACCATCGTCACCAAGGATGGCAAAGTGGTGATGGTGGTCGGCACGCCGGGTGGTAGCCGGATCATCACCGCGACCTTGCTGACCATGCTCAATGTGATCGATTACGGCATGGGGCTGCAGGAAGCGGTCGACGCGCCGCGCTTCCATCAGCAGTGGATGCCGGAGGAAACCAACCTCGAAGACTTCGCCGCCAGCCCGGATACGAAAAAGCTCCTCGAGAGCTGGGGCCACAAGTTTGCCGGCCCGCAGGATCCCAACCACATCGCCGCGATTCTGGTCGGCGCGCCGTCACTGGACGGCAAACCGGTTGGCAAGAATCGCTTCTACGGCGCCAATGATCCACGGCGTAATACCGGCTTGTCACTGGGTTACTGAGCGGAGTAAAAAGGGGCGGGCTCAGGTCCGCCCCATCTCAAGGACTGATCAAGGAAGGCTCGACATGACCACCGCATTACTGATCATCGACGTCCAGCAAGCGCTGTGTGCTGGTGAATATCAGTGTTTTGAAATCGACCGCGTGATCGCCACGATCAATGATCTCAGCCAACGCGCCCGCACAGCTGGCGTTCCGGTGGTGTTGATTCAGCACGAAGAAAAGGACGGCCCGTTCGTGCATGGCGCGGACGGTTGGCAACTGGCCGAAGGTTTGCTGACTTCGACGAAAGACCTGCGTGTAGGCAAGACTACCGGGGATTCTTTCTACCAGACCGATCTCGGCAAGCTGCTGCCCAGCGAAGACTTCGAACGTCTGATCATCTGCGGTCTGCAGACCGATTATTGCGTCAACGCCACGGTGCGCAGCGCGCATTCACTGGGCTACGACATCGTCGTCGCGCGGGATGCGCATTCGACGGTCGATAACGGCAACATGAGCGCTGAAGACATCATTGCCCAACACAACAAGGACTTCGCCGCCCTGACCAGTTCCGTGGCACGAATCGACGTCAAACCCGCAGCCCAAATCACCTTCTGAACTCACACATAACCCCTGTGGGAGCGAGCCTGCTCGCGAAAGCGCTATGACAGCCAAGATCAAACCGACTGATATACCGCCTTCGCGAGCAGGCTCGCTCCTTGGGTGAGCAGGCTCTACGACAACAGCGATTTACGGCAGCAGCACTGGCATAATCCCCGCCGCCCGAAGAATGGAATCTCTCATGTTCGCTATCTACCTGCGTCACGCCGTGGCGCTGGCCTCTCTCGTCATTGCCTGCACCGCTCACGCCAGCAGTTTCGATTGCACCAGTGCCACCAGCAAAACCGAAAAAGCCATCTGCACTGATCCCTACCTCTCGAGCCTCGACGACAAGCTCGCCACGCAATGGCGGAACACGCTGGGCAAAGTTGCTGATCCCAAAACTCTGAAATCCGACCAACGCCAGTGGCTGAAACACCGCAACGCTTGCGGTGCCCAGAGTGCGTGTCTGCGTCGTGAATATCTGATGCGCCTCAGCGAACTCGGACACGCCGTCCAACCGTTCAGTTGGGACGCCACTTGGCAATTGATCCCGCCCGGCACCTCGACCTCCGCGACCCTTATCACCCAACGTCGTGATGCCACGCATATCGCCATCGATATCTCAGCAGGCGAGGGCGCCAATTCCGGAGACTTGACCGGCGTTGCCATACTCAAGGATGGAACAGCCCTGTACGCCGAGGACGCCTGCAAACTCGCCTTCACGCCCATCAATGGCGTACTGAACGTCACGCAAACCGGTGCGGATTCCGACTGCGGCGGTGGCATGGGCGTGTATTACGCCGGTCGGTATGTCGCCTCCGAACAACCGCTGAAGCTGGATTACGATCTGCTCAGCCTGGGTCTGGCTCGCACACCCGCAGAAGATCAGGTACTGCGTTCGCTGCTCAAGACCGACTACCAGAAACTGGTAGAGACCTCCGGTTCCTTGCAGGTCGGCGAAGACTCAAAAGATGTGGCCGATGCTCAGGTTGTAGAAATGTGGATGCGCGGTCTCGGCGGCATCGGCATTCTGATGAGTGCTGCAGACGCACAGGTCTGGCTGATCTTCAAAAGCTACGATGATCAGGGCCATGAACATCTGCGGTACTACACCAACGTGGCGAAGTGGAAGAAGCGGTTGCCCGATGTGCTGCAGGGCTGGTATGACCGCATGCAAGAAAATCAGTCGTCACTGGTTCTGGAAATGATGCCCTGAGCCACATCTCCATCCGCCTCACACAGCAACCGCTCGATCTGCGCCAGTTCCCATGTGCTGAGCAGACTCACCGGGTCCGTGCCATAACGCTGCCAAGTGTCCAGCGTCGCTTCATCCCCGGCGCAGTTGCGCGCGTATTCACAGTGATGCAAATGTCCGTCGGCGAAGTCCAACAGCAGATGCCAGCCCTCGATGTAAACGGCAATCAGCCCGGACTGGGACATTACCTCGCAGACTTCGAACGCAAGCACGCCCAGCGCAGCTTCGCGCAGACGCTGACACACATCCCGGGCGGACAAAAACGCTGACATGCTGCGACTCGATTCGATGGACAAGCCTGCAAGGATAAGGCCCGCGCCACTCCATGTCAGCGTTTCACTGGCCCGAGGCCGAACAATTCCGTAACATTCGCCTCCCTCTTTTTTCGCGAAAACAGCAGCCGTGCCCAGCGGCCGCTCAGTCAGGTAAGCCATGAAACCGATTCGTCTGCGCGCCGATGTCCTCGCCGGACTCACCACCTCGTTCGCCCTGTTGCCCGAATGCATTGCTTTCGCCCTGGTCGCGCATCTCAATCCGCTGATGGGCCTGTATGGCGCTTTCATCATTTGCACGCTGACAGCGTTGTTTGGCGGCCGGCCGGGCATGGTTTCCGGCGCGGCGGGCTCGATGGCGGTGGTGATCGTCGCGCTGGTGGTGCAACACGGCGTGCAATATCTGCTGGCAACGGTGCTGCTCGGCGGTCTGATCATGATGGCGTTCGGGCTGTTGCGCTTGGGCAAACTGGTGCGCATGGTGCCGCATCCGGTGATGCTCGGTTTCGTCAACGGCCTGGCGATCATCATTGCCCTGGCGCAACTGGAGCACTTCAAAAGCGGCGAGCACTGGCTCAGCGGTACGCCGCTGTATCTGATGACCGGGCTGGTGCTATTGACCATGGCCATCGTTTACATCCTGCCGCGCCTGACCAAAGCAGTGCCGCCGGCCCTGGTGGCGATCCTTGGCGTCGGCCTGCTGGTTTACCTGTTCGGCCTGCCGACCCGCACCCTCGGCGACATGGCGCACATTGCCGGCGGTCTGCCGACTTTCGCCATGCCAGACATTCCATGGAGCCTGGAAACGCTGCGCATCATCGCCCCGTACGCAATCCTGATGGCGATGGTCGGACTGCTGGAAACCTTGCTGACACTGAACCTGACCGACGAAATCACCGAGACCCGTGGCTATCCGGATCGTGAGTGCGTGGCGCTCGGCGCGGCCAACATGGTGTCCGGTGCGTTCGGCGGCATGGGCGGTTGCGCAATGATCGGGCAGACCGTGATCAACCTCAGCTCCGGCGGGCGCGGGCGCTTGTCCGGCGTGGTTGCCGGTGTGCTGATTCTGTTGTTCATTCTGTTTCTGTCGCCGCTGATCGAGCGTATTCCGCTGGCCGCACTGGTGGGGGTGATGTTTGTGGTATCTCAGCAGACGTTCGCCTGGGCGTCGTTGCGGGTGATCAACAAGGTGCCGCTGCACGATGTGCTGGTGATCATCGCCGTGACCACCATCACCGTGTTCACCGATCTGGCCACGGCCGTGCTGTGCGGGATCATCATCGCCGCGCTCAACTTCGCCTGGCAGCAGGCGCGCGAACTGTACGCCGATGAACACCTGGAGGCCGACGGCAGCAAGCTCTATCGCCTGCACGGCACGCTGTTCTTTGCCTCGACCACGCCGTTTCTCAATCAGTTCGATCCGGCCAACGATCCGGCGAAAGTCACTCTCGACTGCCGACACCTGAGCTTTGTCGATTACTCGGCGATTGCCGCGTTGAAAACCCTGCGTGAACGCTACGCCAAGGCTGGCAAGCATTTACAGGTGTTTCATCTGTCGGAACGCTGCAAGAAATTACTCAAGCGCGCCGGCGTCGATCACGACTGACGCCGCTGGTTTTGCGTCCTTGAGCCAGGTCTTGCCGAGAATCCGTGAGACCTGTTCGGCGGAGTAGGGCTTGGCGAGAAACTCGAAACCTTCGTAACCGCTGCGGGCCAGTTCTTCGCTGTAGCCGGAGGTCAGAATCACCGGTAGATCGGGGCGGCGCTGGCGCAGCTCCCGGCCAACGCGACGCCGGTGATGCCCGGCATGACCACGTCGGAAAACACCGCATCGAACGCGCTGGCATCGCCGCCCGCCAACTGCAGGGCTTCTTCAGCGTTGGTTGCCCATGCGGTTTCATAGCCCAGATCCTGGAGGATCTGGTTGGCAAAACGACCAACATCGAGATTGTCCTCGACCACCAGTACCCGGCGTTTTTCGCAGGCCGGCTGCACCTCGCCATCGTCCTCAGTGTTGTCCTGTTCAGCCTCGTCCGCCGGCACTTGCGGCAAATACAAGGTGAACTCGGTGCCTTGTCCAAGGACGCTGGAAACATCGACGTTGCCGCCCGATTGCTTGGCGAAGCCGAACACCTGCGACAGCCCCAGCCCCGTGCCTTTGCCGACAGCCTTGGTGGTAAAGAACGGTTCGAAGATGTGCTCGAGGGTGTGTGCGTCGATGCCGGCACCGGTGTCGGCCAGGGCAATCGACACGAAATGGCTGCTGGACCCGGCGTGACCGCGAATCGGCGGCAGCGCTTTGTGGCACTCCAGGCGCAATTTCAGCTCACCTTGACCATTCATGGCGTCGCGGGCGTTAAGCGCAATGTTGATCAACGCGGTTTCGAACTGACTGAGGTCGACACGGATGTAGCAGGGGTGATCCGGGCGTTCGACGCACACGTGAATCTGCGCGCCGGTGACCGATTCGAGCATCTCGCCGATGTTTGCCAAACGTTCGCCGGCGTCGACTACCTGCGGATTGAGCGGCTGGCGGCGGGCGAAGGCGAGCAACTGGCTGGTCAGCTTGGAGGCGCGCTCGACGGTGTCGGACACCGCGCGCATGTAGCGCTGACGGCGTTCTTCCGGCAGGTTGGGCTGGCGCAGAAAATCCACCGACGAACGAATGATCGTCAGCAGATTGTTGAAGTCGTGGGCGACGCCGCCGGTCAATTGGCCGATGGCTTCGAGCTTCTGCGACTGGCGCAACGCCGACTCGGCCTGGGCCAGGCGCAAGCTGCGCTCTTCGACCCGTTGCTCCAGCGTGGCGTTGAGCTCAGCCAGAGCCAGCAGGCCTTCACGCACATTGGCATCGGCGCGCACCCGCTCGATGTGCGCCCAGCACCGTTCGGTCACTTCGCTCATCAATGCCTGCTCAAATTGCGACCAGACCCGCGGCACTTTGTCGTGGACGGCCATCAATGCGGTCAGACGGCCCTGCTTGATCAGTGGTACACAAATGGTCGCGGTAATACCGATGGCCTGAAAGGTCGCCGACTCTTCCGGTGGTAGCTCGCTGCGGTTGTCATGGATGACCAGCGGTTCCCCGGCGCGCAGCAGAGTCACTGCCTTCTCACCGAAATCGCGCAGGCGGTAGTGGCCGACGATGCTTGGCGAACCCGGTGCCGCATAGTCGCCGCGAATGGTGAAGCCGTCCTCGTCGGCATCCATGTCGGCGTACGCGCAGTTGGACAATTGCAACTGCTCGACCATCAGCCGGGTGCTCGCCGCCAGGATTGCTTGCGCATCGGTGGCATTGGTCACCGCTTCGCCGATGGCATCGAGGACGGCCAGGCGTTGGTTGAGATAAACGGTCTGGGTGGTCTCGGTGACCGTGTCGAGCATGCCGACGACATTGCCCAGCGAGTCACGAATCGGGCTGTAGCAGAAAGTGAAGAACGCCTGCTCCGGACCGTTGCCGCGTTCGATCTTCAGGGCAAAGTTTTCGATGTAGGTGGCTTGGCCGGCATAGGCCGCCTCGGCTATCGGGCTGATCTCATGCCAGGCTTCTTTCCAGATGTCGCTGAAAGGACGTCCCAGCGCATGCGGCTTGTCGCCGAGAATCGGCACGAAGGCGTCGTTATAAAGGGTGATCAGTTGCGGACCCCAGACGATCGCCTGAGGGAAATGCGACGCGAGACTGAGCGAGACAGTGGTCTTGAGTACATCGGGCCAGTGTTCCAACGGGCCGAGGGGCGAATTCGCCCAGTCGTGACGGCGGATCTGCCCGGCCATCTCGCCGTTGTCTTGCAACCAGTCTGTCATGGGGTTCGTATCTTTCCGGGCATTTGTCTGAGAACAAAGACCTGCGCGCAGGGTGTTTGGTTTCAGCGCACCAGACACTGTTTGCGCTGCGAATTATTCTGACCTACATCATGGCAGCAAAAAACAGCGCTGGCGAAAAGAGCATCTTTTCGCCAGCGGATTTTTCTTCAGTTCGTGAGCGACTGCTCAGGCCTCGACGGTCGGGAAATCAATGTCGGTCAACGCCGTGTTGTTCAGGTAGTTGGTCAATGTCTGCACGGCCACTAGGGCAATCACTTCGATGATCTTGCGGTCATCGATACCGGCAGCGCGGGCAGCGGCCAATTGTTCATCGCTCAAGTGGCCACGGGTTTCGGTCAGTTGGCGGGCGAGGGCGGCGTAGGCATTCAGTTCGCCGTGACGGGCCGCGACGATGTCCTGTGGCGAGAGCCCGGCCTTGCCGGCGAACATTGTGTGTGCGGACAGGCAGTAGTCGCAGCCGTTTACTTGCGAAGTGGCGAGGTAGACGGCTTCTTTTTCCTGGGCGCTGAGCGAGGTCTTGCCGAGGATCGCCGAAGCTTGCAGGTAAGTGTCGAATGCAACTGGCGCTTGGGCGAGGGTAGTGAAGACGTTGGGCAGGAAGCCGATTTTTTTCTTCACGCCTTCCAGTGCAGGACGGGTGGCATCGGTGGCGGTGTCGAGGCTGATAGCGGGGATGCGGCTCATGGTGATTCTCCGAAATTCCGCAGCGAAGTGCAGCGGCGATGGAGAGATCTTAGGGGCTGCCAATGGCGCTTTGGCGGCAAATCGTCGAGGATATGCGGCAGATCGTCCAGATATGCCTTCGGGAGTCAGCCATGGATCGCCTTTCCACATTACTCAGTCATTTCGGCGTGAACGCCGGCACCTTTCATAGCGGCGCGTTTTGCGGCGTGAGCGTTCACGAAGGCGAGCCGGTCGGGCACGTGCATGTTCTGCAAGCCGGGGCGTTGCTGCTCAAACCGGGCAACGAGCGGGAGATCCGTCTGGACGAACCGTCACTGATTTTCTTTCCCCGGCCGTTTACCCATCGGATGTTTGCCGACGAAGCCATGGCCAGTCAGATTGTCTGTGCCTCGCTGACCTTCGACGGTGGCTCGGGCAATGCCCTGGCCGCCGCGCTACCCGACTATCTGGTATTGAAGCTCACCGACATCCCGGAACTGCGCAGCACCCTTGACTGGCTGTTCAATGAAGCCTTTGAAGGGCATTGCGGGCGCGTGGCGGTGATGGATCGCCTGTTCGAATTGCTGGTGATTCTGTTGCTGCGCCATCTCATCGGCTTTCGAGATCAGCAACCGGGCATGATGGCCGGGCTGGCTGACCCGCGCTTGTCTCGCGCTTTGAACCTGATCCATGAGCAGCCGCACAAGCCTTGGAGTGTGGCCGATCTCGCGGCGGCGGCGAACCAGTCCCGCGCCGGTTTTGCCGAGCAGTTTCGCCGGGTGGTCGGGCAGACGCCGGCCGATTATCTGCTGAGCTGGCGCGTCAGTCTTGCGCAGAAACGCCTGCGCGAAGGCCGGCCGATTGCGTTGATTGCCGAAGAGGTCGGTTACGAAAGTCCGTCGGCGCTGGCCCGGGCGTTTCGGCGCAAGACCGGGCTGAGTCCTCGGCAATGGAAAGCCGGACACTGAACATTACCTGGCGAATTTCTTCGCTCCGGCCACGCAAAGAATCACCCCAAGCGTTACGCCGAGCATGCCGACGCTGACCTGCTCATGCAGCAACGTCGCCGCCAGCGCCAGACCGAAAAACGGCTGCAGCAACTGCAACTGCCCGACCGCCGCAATCCCGCCCTGGGCCAGGCCGCGATACCAGAACACAAAGCCGATCAGCATGCTGAACAGCGACACGTAGCCCAGGCACATCCACGCAGGCAAGCTGATGTTGCCGAACGAGGCGGGCGCCAGCCACAGGCTCAGCACTGCCATCAGCGGTAACGACATTACCAGCGCCCAGCAGATCACCTGCCAGCCGCCGAGGCTGCGTGACAGTTTCGCGCCTTCGGCGTAACCGAGGCCGCAGGCGAGAATCGCCGCGAGCATCAGCAGATCCCCGATGGGCGAGGCGCTTAGGCCTTGCGACAGAGCGAAGCCCACCACCAATGCGCTGCCCAGCACCGAAAAGATCCAGAACACCGGCCGTGGCCGCTCACCGCCACGCAAGACACCAAACATTGCCGTGGCCAGCGGCAGCAATCCTACAAACACGATCGAATGCGCTGACGTTACGTGCTGCAATGCCAACGCGGTCAGCAGCGGAAAACCCAACACCACGCCCAGCGCCACAATCACCAGCGACAGCCACTGATGGCGCGACGGTCGCGGTTGCTTGAACAACAGCAGAAGTCCGACCGCCAGTGCGCCGGCAATCGCTGCTCGCACCACGGTCAGAAACACCGGATCGAATTCCAGCACCGCCAAGCGTGTGGCCGGCAGTGAACCGCTGAAAATCAGCACACCGATAAAACCGTTGATCCAGCCACTGGTCTTTTCCAGCGCCGGGTTGGCCGCAGTCGATGTTGTGTGCATGTCGGTCGCGCTCAAATAGTGGGTTGTATTGCGGAGATCCTAGGGCTGAGAATCAGCACAATCAAAAAATTGTCATGGATACAGCCGGCATGCCCCGATCCCGTTACAAGACCTTGGTTGACCGTTACGCGGCGGATATTCGTGGCGGACGACTGCCGCCGGGCACGCGATTGCCTACGCATCGGCAACTGGCGGCGCAGGAAGGACTGGCGCTGGTTACCGCTTCACGGGTTTATGCCGAGCTTGAGGCGATGGGCCTGGTCAGTGGCGAAGCCGGGCGCGGCACTTTTGTGCGGGAAACGTCGCTGGCGCCGGGGCAGGGCATCGATCAGAAAGACGTAGCGGTCGGCATGATCGACCTGAATTTCAACTATCCGTCGTTGCCCGGTCAGGCTGAGTTGTTGCGCACGGCGTTGCGGCAACTGGCGTTGTCCGGCGATCTCGAAGCGTTGCTGCGTTATCAACCCCACGCCGGACGTGCCCACGAACGCGCCTCGGTGGCGCGACATTTGTCGACACGCGGCGTGACCGTTGAAGCCGACCAAGTGCTGATCGTCAATGGCGCTCAGCAAGGTTTGGCGGTGACGCTGATGACCCTGCTCAAGCCCGGTGATGTGATCGCCGCCGATGCGCTGACCTATTCCGGGTTCAAGGTGCTGGCCGACGCGTTGCATCTGGAAGTGCTGGCGATCCCGATGACAGAGCACGGCCCGGATTTGCCGGCACTGGACAGGCTCTGCCGCCAGCGTGCGGTGCGCGCCGTGTACAGCATGCCGACGCTGCACAATCCGCTGGGCTGGGTCATGCCACTGGAACAGCGCGAGCAATTGGTGGCGATTGCCCGGCGCTATGATCTGACACTTATCGAAGATGCGGCCTACGCGTTTCTGGTGGAAAATCCGCCGCGAACCTTGATCGATCTGGCACCGGAACGGACGTTTTACGTATCGGGCCTGTCGAAAAACATCGCCACCGGTTTGCGCGTCGGCTTCATCGCGGCGCCGCGGCCTCAAGTGCCCGCACTGGAGCGAATCATTCGCGCGACAACGTGGAACACGCCCGGGGTGATGACCGCCATTGCGTGCGGTTGGCTCGACGACGGCACCGTCACCGTGCTTGAGAAGCAGAAGCGTAGTGATGCGATGGCACGACAGGCCTTGGCCGCCGAGGTGCTGAAGGGGCTGCGCTACATTGCTCATCCGGCCTCGTATTTTCTGTGGTTGCCGTTGCCCGAAGATGTGCGTGCCGATCAGATCGTGGTCGAGTTGATGCAGCAGCAGATTTCGGTCACCAGCGCCGAGCCGTTTTCGCTGTCGGCCAATACGCCCCATGCGATTCGTCTGGCGTTGGGTTCGGTGGACATGAAGGTGTTGCGTCAGGCGTTGATCACTGTCAGAACGATTGTCGGCGCTTATCTGTAAACTGCGTTCACGCCATGCAAAGCCAGGTTTGGACTGTTTAATGAAATTCACCACAGCACTGCTTCTCGCCTTGATCTTCAGCACCTGCGCTCAGGCTGAGGGCGATCCTGAAGCCGGGGCGAAAATCTTTCCGCGTCTGTGCGGCGGTTGCCATCAGGTTGGCGAGTCGGCGCGTTCGGGGTTTGGTCCGCAGTTGAACGGCATCGTTGGCCGGGCTGCGGGGGCTTCGGCCAATTATGTTTATTCCGCTGCGATGAAAAACTCGGGGATTACTTGGGATCGGGCGACGTTGAAAGCGTATCTGAAGGATCCGAAAGGGGTGGTGCCGGGGACGCGAATGATTTTCTGGGGGCTGAGTGATGAGGAGAAGTTGAATAATTTGTTGGCTTATCTGCAGAGGTTCAGTGCTGAGCCCTAGTCGGGCGATGGTTTCCTGGCTGATTGAGTACATATCCATTGCTGCGGTAACGGCTGCTTAGGGTTCCGCCCTTACGGCGGGTCACCTTTTTCAAACGCCAAAAAGGTAACCCAAAAGGCTTGCTCCTGCGTTCGGCCCTCGCAGGCTCGGGTCCCTTCGCTGCGGGATCGATCCGGGCGCAGCGGCTACGGTTTGCTTCGCTGCACCTACACTCGCTGTGTCTGGCTGCGCCAGACGGTCGCTGCGCTCCCACCCCCGGATCAATCCCTCCGCTCAGCCTTCCGACGTCGCCGGTGGATCAAGATCAAAAGCGGTACTCGAGCTTGCGCTCATTGTGGAGTGGGGCGGCTTCGCCGCGGGCAGCTGCGCTGCTTTGCTTTTCTGTGGGAGCGAGCCTGCTCGCGAAAGCGGTTCTCCAAACGACCAATATCTCCGGCTTTACCTCATCCCTGTGGGAGCTGGCTTGCCAGCGATGGCAGCCTGTCTCTGGTTGATATACGCCGGTGTCAGTGAGCATGGAACGCAACCTGATTGCGCCCCGCAGCTTTCGCCTGATACAGCTGCTGATCGGCACGTTTGACCAGCGTCGTATGGTTGTTGTCTGCCGGATCTGCCAGGCCAAGGCCAATACTCACCGTGACGTTGCCGACGCCGGGAAACTGCGCTTCGGCGACTGCCGTGCGAATCTTTTCGGCGACGACTTCCGGGGTGTCGGGTTGCGCGACTTCCGGCAGCAGTACGGCGAACTCTTCGCCGCCGTAACGCGCGACGAAATCGGTGCTGCGTACGCTGTTCTGGATCAAGGTCGCCAGTTGTTGCAGGACCTCATCACCGACCGCGTGGCCGTGGCTGTCATTGATGCGTTTGAAGTGGTCGGCATCGATCAGCAGCAGGGCGAACGGGCGTCCGGTGCGTCGGGACAGCAGCGAGTATTCAGTGATTTTTTCGTCAAAACGGCGACGGTTGTAAACGCCGGTCAAGCCGTCGTGTGTGGCCAGACTCAGCAGTTCGGCGTTGGCCTCGGTGAGTGCGGCAGTGCGTTGCGCCACGGTGGCTTCCAGCGAGGCGTTGGCTTCTTGCAGCTCGCGTTCCTTGCCGAGCAGTGACTGCGTCATTGCGTCGATGGACTGGCCGAGCTGGGCGATTTCCAGTACCGGATGCTGCAGCTGAAACTGTGCGCCGGCCTGGTTGTTTTGCACTTGTTTGGCCGAGCGTGCCAGTTGTTCGATAGGGCGGCTCAGGTACAGCGCCAGGTAATAAGCCACCAGACCGAAAACGATGGCGGCGAAAACGCCGAGTATCAGCAATTCGTATTGCAGCGTCCGCGCCGGTTGCAGCGCAGTCTCCAGTGGCTGGCGAATGGCGATCGACCACGACAGCGCCGTGCCCGATGGCGTCGGCACAGTGACCATGCTGGTCAGGTAACCGTTGGCCGCCGTCCAGCCCGACAATACCGGATCGTTGGTCGCCAGCTGTTGGCCCATCAGCGCTTCGGGGTAGAGCACCTTGCCGTCGTGATCGACAATCAGCGCCTGGATATCCGGCGCCGAGTTCTTGTGGGAAAACGCTGCCGACTCGACGATGCGCGTTACCCAACTCCAGTGTGCATGTGCGCCCAGCACGCCAATCACCTGTCCTTCGGCATTGTGGATCGGCGCGGCGAAATCGATGAAGCGCAGCGGCTCGCCATTGGGCAGGCCCGGCAACAACTTGGCCAGCAACACTGCTTCATGGGGATCGCCGGTGTATTGCCGGCGCAGGCCGATCTGGAACCACGGGCGTTTCTGCACCGATTGACCGACGAGCAGATCATTGACGGCCTGGCGGACGTTGCCCTCGGCGTCGGTGACGCCCATCCACGCATATTCGGCGCGCGCCTGGGTGCGCAACTGCATCGACTTGAGGATGGCTGGATTGTCCAGATCGCCACGCTCCAGATGCGGCGCGCGACTGAGCAGGTAGACCTCCAGTTGCCGCTCGCGCAGTTGCTCACCCAATAACGTCGCCGCCGCGCGCGCCGTGTTCAGCAAGGCGTTGCCGCTGGCCTGCTTCATTTGTTCGGTGGCGATATGACCGACATAGAAGCCGACGCTCAATAACGTCAGCAGGGACAAACCGCCGAACCACAGGGTGAGATGGCTACGCAGACTGGCTTTGAACATGGAGGCGGGTGTCTGTCTTTATTGAAGTGGCGCCATGGTATGCGACATCGCTGACGGCGGGCCAGCGAACGGGTTCAAGTAAATACAAACAAGATTGATGCCAATGAGCCATCATTTTGGTTAGAATGCGCGCCGCCCGAGAGACGGATCCCGGGCGTTCCCCCATGGAGTTTTACTGTGAAATACCTCAGCAAAGTAGTCGCCGCCGCACTGTTCGGTGTGGTTCTGGCAGGTTGCACCGGCGCCCCGATGAAAACCGCCCATTACGACAGCAACCAATACACCGTGGTTGGCCACAGCGAAGCATCGGCCACCGGCCTGCTGCTGTTTGGCATCATCCCTATCCGCCAGAACAGCCGATTTGTGCGCGCGCAAAACGCGGCCATCCAAGCCAAGGGCGGCGATGCAATGATCAATACACAGGTTCAGGAAAACTGGTTCTGGGCCTGGGTCCTGACCGGTTACACCACCACCATCTCCGGTGATGTGGTCAAGCTGAAAACCGCGCAGTAAGCGACGGTTGAATGCAAAAAAGCCCGGCTGATCAGGCCGGGCTTTTTCATGGGTGTTGCGGTCATGCAGTAGATTCATGCAACGCGGCGCTCGATCAGACGATCAGATCCACCTTCAGCAACGCGGCGTTCGAGCAGACGATCAGAGCCACCTTCAGCAACGCGGCGTTCGAGCAGACGATCAGAACCACCCTCGGCAACACGGCGTTCGATCAGACGATCAGAGCCACCCTCGGCAACACGGCGATCGATCAAGCGATCGGAGCCACCCTCGGCAACACGGCGTTCGATGAGACGATCCGAACCACCTTCAGCAACACGGCGTTCGAGCAGACGATCTGAACCACCTTCAGCCAGACGGCTTTCGATCAGCTTGTCCGAGCCGCCTTCAGCGACCAGGGTGTGAGCAGGCGTTACTGCAAAAGCGTTAACTGCGAAAACCGAGAAAGCGATGCCGAGAAGGGTTTGGCGTTTCATGATCGTGTGCTCCAGGAAGTTGTTTGTTTGTCTGGAGCCGATGTTACGCCGCGCAGTTTTTATGAGAACTTCATTGACGTGATGGTGAACATCGACGCCGATGATGTTTGCCATAAGCGGCGATTCAGAGGGCTTTTGCCCGAATGCACAACTCGCCGCTGGCACGAATCAGCGCCATGTCATGCAGCGCATCGGCGGCCAGACCGTTGCGGACATTGGCCAGCCATGCCGGGCAATTCGGATCCTGGCGATAGGGCGCGAAGGCGGCGTACTGCTGCAACAAGCGCTTTTGCAGTTCATCCAGGCGCGGGCGGATTTGTTTGCCCAGATCCGGACGCGGTGTGTCCGGTGCAGCACCTGCCGCTTGCCATTGCGCGAGCAGACCGTATTGCACCAGTTTGTTCGCTTCCATCTGTGCGGCGATCAGTTGCGCGACATCGTCTGCGTCGAGTTGATGTTCGGCGGCCAGAGTTCGGGCATTGGCGATGACCTGCGCCTCTCTCGGGCTGTCCTGGATCGGCTTGCCGCTGTCCCACTTGGTCAACGCAACCAGATCGCCGATGCTCAGGCGTTCATTCAAAGTGGCCAGTAGCGGTTTCAATGAAGCAGGCGCCGCTGCGGGTGCGGCCGCTTGAGCGTAGGCGGCCGACAGAGCGAGGAGGGAGCCAAGCAGAAAATTTGCAACGTTACGCATGAACCGAGCCTCAATAGTACGTGTCGACAGAATCGCTGATTTACCACAGCCGCACACTGACACAAAGCGATGCCTGGCATTTACACAAATGCAAAACAGGCAATCAACGCCGATGGGAAATGTTGATTGCACGCTGCACGCAACTCACCGAAGCTATCGTCAATCAGGCCTGCCGCCGTCGAGATGGACCTCCATTCAATGCAAAGCGCCACCTTCGCCAAGCCGCTCTGGCAAACCTATCTGCTGTTTCTCGCGCCGATGGTGCTGTCGAACTTCCTGCAATCGATGTCCGGGACGGTCAACAGCATCTACATCGGCCAGATGCTCGGCACCCAGGCGCTGGCGGCGGTATCCGGCATGTTTCCCGTCGTGTTCTTTTTCATCGCCCTGGTCATCGGCCTTGGAGCTGGCGCGGGCGTGTTGATCGGTCAGGCGTGGGGCGCGCGCGAAACGCACATGGTCAAGGCGATTGCCGGAGCGACGTTGCTACTGGGTGTGTTGATCGGTTTGGTCGCGGCGGTGCTGGGCACGGTGTTTGCGCGACAGGCACTGACGGGGTTGGGCACGCCGGCGGATGTGCTCGACGACGCGGTGGACTATGCCCACGTCATGTTGTGGATTCTGCCATCGCTACTGGTATTCGTGCTGTTCACCCAATTGCTGCGTGGTGTCAGCGATACGCTGTCGCCATTACTCGCGCTGATCGTCTCCACCACCGTGGGGCTGGCGCTGACGCCGGCATTGATTCGCGGCTGGCTGGGCTTGCCACCGTTGGGCATTCAGAGCGCGGCGTATGCCGGGCTGGCGGGGAATCTCTCAGCAATGGCGTGGCTGGCCTGGCGGCTGATCCGCAAGGGCCATCCGCTGGCGCCGGATCGAGAGTTCTTTGCCGCATTGCGACTGGATCGGGTCATTCTCGGCAAGGTCCTGCGCATCGGCCTGCCCACCGGCGTACAGATGATCGTGCTGTCGTTATCGGAGCTGGTGATCCTGGCACTGGTCAACCAGCACGGCTCGCAAGCGACGGCGGCGTATGGCGCAGTAACGCAGATCGTCAACTATGTGCAGTTTCCGGCGCTGTCGATTGCGATCACCGCATCGATTCTCGGTGCCCAGGCAATCGGCGCCGGGCATCTGCAACGCATGGGGCCGATCCTGCGCACCGGGCTGTTGATCAATGTGTGCCTGACCGTTGGCCTGATTGTGCTGGGTTATCTGCTATCGCACTGGTTGCTGGGCCTGTTCCTGACCGAGGACTCGACCCGGGCGATGGCCGAGCATCTGCTGCACATCATGCTCTGGAGCCTGTTGGTGTTCGGCTTCCAGGCCATCATCGGCGGGATCATGCGCGCCAGCGGCACCGTCCTGGTGCCGGTGGTCATTTCGATTGTCTGCGTGGTCGGCGTGCAGTTGCCGGCGGCGTACTGGCTCGATGGGCAGTTCGGTTTGCAGGGTGTGTGGATGGCTTTTCCGGTTGCCTATCTGGGGATGCTGATACTGCAGACGCTCTATTACAAACTGGTCTGGAAACACCAGAAGATCGAGCGGTTGATTTAGGCACGGCGGACAAACATTTCTCTGTCCCCCGAGACGAAAGCATCGTAGCGTATGCGCCCACAACGATAAGGGAATGACGAGGGTTCAAGTGGGAGCTTTTCGACTGCTGTTGGCGGTGTTGGTCGCTGTATCTCATATGGGCAAAAAGTTCGCCGGACTGAATCCTGGTGTGATCGCCGTCATCTCGTTCCTGATCATCAGTGGATTCGTCATGGCTTCGCTCATCGAGCGAAACTACCGTGAGCCGAGGAAGATCGGTCTGTTCTATATCGACAGGGCTCTGAGGTTGTATCCGCAATTTCTGGTCTACTTCGTCGCCTCGTGTCTGGTTATTCATTTTCTGTTGCCCGGTACGCCCCAAGCGGCTGAGCTGACATGGAAGACCCTGTCCACCAGTTTGCTCATGCTACCGCTTGGCTATTACATGTTCGGCGTCGGCGGGACCGAGATCCTGCCACCGGGCTGGTCGCTGGGGCTGGAAATGAGTTTCTACCTGCTGATTCCATTTCTGCTGATTTGCAAGGCGCAGGGTGTCGCCTTTGCTGTCTCGGTCGGGGTTTTTCTGCTGGCCTGCCTGGGCTTCATCAATACCGATGTCTATGGATATCGTCTGTTGCCGGGTGTGTTGTTCATCTTCCTGTGCGGCTGTTATCTATACCAACGCAATATCAGAGCAATGGTCGTTGTCACCGGCACAGCCGTTGCGGCGGGACTGCTGTTTGTAGCGATCATGGTCGGATGGATTGAGCGTCGTCCGTTCAATGCCGAAGTCACTCTGGGTATCGCCGTGGGCATTCCCTTGGTCTACCTGTTGACCAAACTGAAATTCCACCGGATGGACGAGTTCCTGGGCAATATCAGTTATGGCGTGTTTCTTAACCACTTTGTGGTGATGTATCTACTGCGGGGTTTTTGGCCCGTCGCGTATGACGCCTACGTTGTCGGAGCGGTGCTGGCGTTGTCATTTTTCTGCAGTGGCCTGACGTATTACTGCGTCGAGCGACCGGCGCTGAAGTTGCGTCACCACCTGCGCGGCAGGGCGAAGGAAAGGCCGGTTCAACCGGGTAGCGCCGAGAAAATTGTATCCCTTGTGGGAGAGCGTGAACTGGCATAACGCTCGGCTGTTTGCTTAAGTCAACCAAGGCCCCGACGACACACGCCGCCCGGAGAATTTCATGACGTCGCGATTGCTGCTGGTTGCCGCGTTTACATCCTTTGTCATGGCCAGTGCGCAGGCCGCTGAATATAACCGGGTCAACACCAGCGCCAGCCAGATCAGTTTCACCTACAAACAGATGGGCTCGCGAATGTACGGCACCTTCGGCAAGTTCGAGGCGACGCTGGACTTCGATACCGACGACCTCGGCAAAGCCCAAACCACGCTGCATATCGATCTCGCCAGCATCGATGCCGGCAGTGAAGACGCCAATACCGAACTGGTGAAACCGGCGTGGTTCGACACCGGGAAATTCCCGCTCGCGGTGTTCAAGTCCAGCCGTTTTACTCAAGTTACCGAGCATCGTTACCAGGTCGCCGGTCAGCTCACGCTCAAGGGCATCACTCGCGATGTCGAGGTGCCGGTGGAGCTGAAACCGGACAACGCCATTGGCATTTTCGACGGCGAGCTGGTGCTCAACCGTGAGGAGTTCGGCCTCGGCGCAGGGGAGTGGGCGGACAGCGTGGTGTCGAAGGACATCTACATCAAATTCAGGGTGGTGGCGCCACAACAGTGACGGTTCGATAGATTCGGCGCGGTATGATGTCGCGGTTCGTCGACGGCTCTGATCATCGGCAACGTTTTTTATCGCCGGAGTTTGCCCATGCCACGCATCACCCACTACACCTCCCCATGCCCGGAAAGCGTCAACAGCCAGATCCTGCAAATGGTCGTCGATTACCTGACCGACATCAGTGCTGTCGGCCTCGGCCCGAGCAATCTGCTGTACAACGTTTATCAGTACGCGGTGGGTTATGAGGTGCATCTGTACCTCGAGGCGTTGAACGGCCAGAAGGGCACCGAGGTGGAATTGCTGGTGGCCACTGACGATGAGGATCCAGAGCAAGTCATCGGATTTCTCATCTGTCTGCCGGTGCAGGGCGATTGGGAGGCGTGCAGCGTCGCGTACATGGCGGTGCGTGAAGGCCATCGGCGTCAGGGTGTGGCGCGGGCGATGCTCGCGGACATGGTCGGGCGCTATCCGCATGCGGAACTGGCCTGCAGCATTGGCAAGGTGCCGTATTTCGAGGCGCTGGGTTTTGAAGTGATCGGCCAGCGCGAAACGCAGGTGCTGATGAGCACGCGGCATTACCGCAGCAACGGCTTGCGCGGGTTCATCGACACCACGCCGATCTACCGCTCGCTGGAAGTGCAGCAGATTCATACTTACTTGCTGCAGAAAAACGGCAAGCGCGCGATGCTCGATGCGGAGAAACAACGCGATCGCCATCTGGATCAGACCAGCCGTCACGTAGAAGAATTTGTCCGTCAGCGCCTGACTCTGCACTGACCCGGCCAGTAAAAAGCCCTTGCTGCGCATTGCGCTACGAGGGCTTTTTTGTGCCTGCAATCTCAACCGATCTTGACGTTCATGGTGATGCGCGCGGTGAAGACTTTTTTACCCTCGGCATCGTGAATGTCGACGTTGACCACCTTGTCGCCATCGCTTTGCCAATCCACACCTTCGGCGCTGGCCACGGCGGTGACGTCGGTTTTCGCCTTGGCCAGGTATTCCACGGTCATGCCCTTTGGAATCCAGCGCGCGCCGGGCAGGATCGAGACGTCGGTCATCATTCCGCCGGCCAGTTCCGCCGCGTTGCACAGGGCGATCGCATGCACCGTGCCAAGGTGATTGGTAATTTCCTTGCGAAACGGCACTTGTACGGTGGCGGCGTTCGGGCGCAATTCGCTGATCAGCGGATTGATGGTGCTGAAGTACGGGGCGAACTGACAGGCCATTTTGCTGAATGCATCCGCGCCGACGCTGTTGAACATGCTGAGAGATTGACTCATGGAAGCCTCACTGGGTGGTTTGCAGAATTATGTTCCGTTACAGAATAATGTTCTGTAACGGAACGGTATTCTGTTCACGGCAAATCTGTCAACCTAGGCGCGATTTGTTCACGGGCACGTGACGCCTTTATCAACCTCCGTTTTTGGACCCGAGCAGCATGGACACCGCCGATCTACTGGAACGCAGCTACCCCGGCCGCCGCGCCGAACTCAAACGCGATATCTTTCGCAAGGCCCTGAGCCTGTTCAATGAACAGGGGATCGAGGCCACCACCATCGAAATGATCCGTGCCGAGTGCGACACCAGCGTTGGCGCGATCTACCACCATTTCGGCAACAAGGAAGGGCTGGTCGCGGCGCTGTTTTTCACCGCGCTGGAGGATCAGGCGCGTCTGCGTGATGCGTATCTGGACGCGGCCAATACCACGGAGGAAGGAGTGCAGGCGCTGGTCTTCAGCTATGTCGACTGGGTCGAGCAGCAGCCGCAGTGGGCGCGTTTTCAGTACCACGCACGATTCGCAGTGACCAAAGGCCCGTTCAAGGAAGAGCTGGCCGAGCGCAACAAGACGCGCAACCTGCGCTTGGGCCAGTGGTTGGCCGAATCGGGTCGCGCCGCTGAGCTTAAGGATTTGCCTGCGGAGTTGCTGCCATCGCTGATCATCGGCCAGGCGGACAGTTACTGCCGGGCCTGGCTGGCAGGGCGAGTTAAGGGCAGTCCGATGGCTTATCGCGAAGTGCTTGCGCAGGCGGCATGGCGGTCGATTCGCGCCGAAGGTCTCGCCGAGGACTGAAATACGCAGACAAAAAAAGAGCCTCAAAGCTCTTTGATGGGGAGGAAGTAGAGCCCGTGAGGCTCAAGAGGCGTGTGAAGCAGAACTTGGGCTTGATTGGGAGTCAGTACACCCACGCCTACGCAGCGCCGGATCAATCCAGGCACCGCGTAGCTTCATCCTGGGAGCGTGCAGCGGACGACTCAAGTACCGCCAGTCGTCCCTGCACAATGCCGGTTCACGCCGGACGCGATCCCGGCCAACCGGATTTTTTCAGCGCCGCCAGAAGCGTCTGCGCATCCAGGCCCGGCACCGAATGACCGTTGCCCTCGCTGCTGTCGCTGGCGAGCAGGGCATTGATGATCGCTTCTTCAACGGCTTCGGTCGCGGCCAGAAACAGCTCGCTGATGTGGTCGTTGTTGACCATGCGCAAGCCGTTGCAGGTGGCTGCGCGTTTAGCCTCGTAAGCGGCGGGCGGGACGTGATCATTGCCGGTAGCGAAGGCAATGAAGATGTCGCCGCTGTGGTCTTCGTTACCGCCGCCGGTGCGCGCCAGGCCCAGGCTGGCACGCTGTGCCAGGCGCGTGCATTGATGGGGCAGCAGCGGCGCATCAGTCGCCAGGCAAACGACGATCGAGCCCATGCCCGGGTGCGGCAGCGCTGCCCGCAGGAACGGTGAATCCTTCTGTTCCATATAGCGCCCGACCGGGTAACCATCGACGCGTAATTCACTGCGAATACCGTGGTTGGCCTGCACGATCGCGCCAACGGTCCAGCCACCCTGGGCAGCACTCAAACGGCGCGATGCGGTGCCGATACCGCCCTTGAACTCATGGCAGATCATGCCGCTGCCACCACCCACCGCACCTTCGAGCACCGGGCCGTCCACGGCGCCGTTCAGTGCCTCGGCGACATGCTCGGGCTTGACGTGAAAGCCGTTGATGTCATTGAGCAGCCCATCGAAGGTCTCCAGCACCACCGGCATATTCCAGTAAAGCCGCCCGTCATCCGGCTGTTGCTCACGGTCCAGCACAATCAGCGCATCCCGCACCACACCGAGGCTGTGGGTGTTGGTAAAGGCAATCGGACTGGTCAGCAGACCGGCCTCGCGAATCCATTCCAGCCCGGTCGCATCACCGTTGCCATTGAGTACATGCACGCCGGCAAAGCACGGTTGCTGGCTGGTCGAGCCGAGGCGCGGCTCGATCAGCGTGACGCCGGTGCAGATGTCACGGCCGCTGCTGCTGCGACCGCGTACATTGCTGTGACCGACGCGCACGCCCGGCACATCGGTGATGGCATTGAGCGGGCCGGGTTGCATCTGGCCAATGAGGATGTCGAGATCACGGGCACGCGGATTCATAGATTCAGTCTCTTGATTCAAAAGGTCGGGCGGCTTACCGCTCGGATGAGGCAGGCAGATTTCTTGCGCGGGTTACTGGCCGTTCTTGACCTTGCTCCACACCCGTGTACGCACGCGTTCGGCGGCTTTGGGCAAGGGTTCGAGGGTGTAGAGCGTGGCCATGGCGGCAGGGGACGGGTAGACCGCCGGGTTGTCGCGAGTTGCTGCTGCCACCAGCTTTGTCGCGGCCCGATTGCCATTCGGGTACGACAAGTGATCACTGACCGGCGCGATCACCTCCGGTCGCAGCAGGTAATCGATAAACGCCAGGCCCTGGGCGCGGTTGGGCGCGTCCTTGAGCAGTACCAGAGTGTCGAACCACACCGGCGCGCCTTCCTTTGGCAGGCTGTAGGCGATCTTTACGCCGTTATTGGCCTGCTCGGCGTTGGTCTTGGCTTCGAGCATCGCCCCGGACCAGCCAACCGCCACGCAGATATTGCCATTGGACAGATCGCTGATGAACTTCGAAGAGTTGAAGTAGGCGATGTGCGGGCGCAGCCTGAGCAGCAGTGCTTCGGCTTTTTTGTAGTCCTCGGGATCGGTGCTGTTGGGCGGCAAGCCCAGGTAATGCAGGGCGACCGGCAGCATCTCCGACGGCGAATCGAGCATCGCCACGCCGCACTCGCTCAGTTTGGCCAGATTGGCTTCGTCGAACAGCAACTCCCAGGAATCCACCGGCGCTTTGTCACCCAACGCGGCGCGGACTTTTTCGACGTTGTAGCCGATGCCGTTGGTACCCCACAGGTAAGGCACGGCGTACTGATTACCCGGATCGTTGACCGCGAGTTTTTTCAACAGCTCGGGGTCGAGATTCTGCCAGCCTTGCAGTTGATCGCGAGGCAAGGGGGCGAGGGCGCCGGCCTTGATCAGGGTCGGCAGGCTGAAGTTGCTCGCCACGACAACGTCGTAGCCGCTGCGGCTGGTCATCAGTTTGCCTTCGAGCACTTCGGCGCTGTCGAAGGTGTCGTACACCGGCCGGATGCCGCTGTCGCGCTGGAAATCGTGCAGCGTGTTCGGCCCGATGTAGTCGTACCAGTTGTAGACATGCACGCTCGGTACGTCTGCCGCCATGGCGACCGAGGAGAGACAAAAACAGGCCAGAAGGCCCGGGTTGATAGATCCACGGTGACGACGCATGATGCGGCACTCCTGGCCTGTCGCAGGCCGGTAATGAACTGGAGTGGTCAGGCTAACGGGCCGGTCACACCAGCCCCATTCCCATCATGGGTTACTCGAAAGGGGTAGTGCGTGGACGCGTTGTTGCAGGAACTGCCGGTGCATCAGAGTCTGGCGCGGGTATTTACCCAGCTCGGGCAGGACGGTTTCTGGCGCGCGCTGGTCGACACCCTGCGCCTGCTGGTGCCGCTGGACAATGCCCTCGTCGCCCTGATGCAGCCCGGCCAGCCGCCGCGTTTGCTGATCGACTTCGACAGCAAGGGCTATGTCGACGATCAGCAAGAGCTGGCCGGTTATACCGCCGGCATGTACCTGCTCGATCCGTTCTATCAAGCCGCCGTCAGCGGGATCAGCGACGGCCTGCACAGCCTGGCCTCTGTTGCGCCGGATCAGTTTCTGCACAGCGAGTATTACCAGAGCTACTTTCGTGCCGTGGTGGGCGAGGATGAATTGCAGTTTCTGATCAACGTCGAAGGCGCTGTACTCGGCTTGTCCCTGGGCCGCTCGACCGCGTTTGGCATGGCCGAGCAGGGTCGGCTGTTGTGCGTTCGTGACTGGGTATTGGCGGCGATGCATCGCCACATGCAGTTGCTGCCGCCGCAAGGGCCGGTGGCTGACGCGGTGGTAGGTGATCTGGCGACGCTGCTGGACCGTTTCGATGCCCGGCTGACCGCGCGCGAGATCGACACGGCGCGTCTGATCCTGCAGGGCTTTTCCAGCAAGGCGATGGCCCAGCAGATGGGGATTTCGCCGGAGACCGTGAAAGTGCATCGACGCAATCTCTATCACAAGCTCAACGTCACCGGGCATGGTGAGTTGTTTGCGCTGGTGCTGCGGCCGACGTCTTTGTGACCAACGCAGAATTTGTGTGGGAGTGAGCCTGCTCGCGAAAGCGGTGTATCAGTCAACAAAATTGTTATCTGACACTGCGCTTTCGCGAGCAGGCTCGCTCCCGCAGGTGAACTTACGCTGTGTTAGTGGCTGCGCTGGAAGATCAGGGCTTTCAGGCCGCTCTCTGGATCGATATCGGGAAACTCCGGCGGATTGTCCAGCCGATGATCGAAGCGCAGGCTTGGCGCTTCCTGGGTCACGCCATCAATCAGAAAGTCGGAACCGAACGACGGATCGTTCATGCACGCCAGCACTGTGCCTTGCGCAATCAACAGTTCCGGCAAGCGGCGCAATACGCGTTGATAGTCCTTGGTCAGCAAAAAGCTGCCTTTCTGAAACGACGGCGGGTCGATGATCACCAGATCGTACGGGCCGCTGTTGATCACTTTGCCCCAGGATTTGAACAGGTCGTGGCCGAGAAAGCTGACCTTGCTCAGGTCGTGGCCGTTCAGGCGGTGATTGTCACGCCCTCGGCTCAGGGCCGCACGGGACATGTCGAGATTCACCACATGGCTGGCGCCACCCTCGATTGCCGCTACGGAAAAGCCGCAGGTGTAAGCGAACAGGTTCAACACCCGCTTGCCCGCTGCCTGTTCGCGCACCCAGTTGCGGCCGTAACGCATGTCGAGAAACAGTCCGGTGTTCTGCTTGCGACCCAGGTCGACGCGGTACTGCAAGCCACCCTCGACAATGGTCATTTCTTCGATTTCCTCGCCGATAAGCCATTCGGCCGTGCTCTGCGGCAGGTAACGGTGCTGGATCAGCAGGGTATGTGCACCGGACTGCTGCCATTGGGGCGAGGCGGCGAGTTGCAGCAGCGAATCCCGCAGATCCTGCAGTTGCTCAGGCGCCGGTTCTTTGAACAGCGACACCAGCACCACGCCCTGCAACCAGTCCACGGTCAACTGCTCCAACCCCGGCCAGCAGCGCCCGCGCCCGTGAAACAAACGGCGGGTTTCGCTGGGCGCCGCCGCCAGTGCGGGCAGCAAATGAGCGTGGAGGGTAGCGAGGGCTTCAGGGTTCATGGATCAGGATCGGCCAGGCAAAGGGCCGGCATTTTAACCACAAATGAGGGGATTCGATGGGCGCTGCGCTTCGAAAAACAACACCTTGGCGAAATCCTCTGTATCAAAAATGAATTTCTACAGGGCGCGCTGCTCATACCAGATAAGCAGCGGATTCAAAACCGCTTATCAAAAATGTATTCGGGGGAGTGCTGTTCATGTGCCCTACACCTACGTCGAGCGCGCACCTTCCTGGCGGGTTGATTCTGGTTGTCGAGGACGATCCGTTGATTCTGGAGTTTCTTTGCGAAATTCTTCAGGAGGAAGGGTTCAAGGTCGAACCGCAAACCAGCGCCGACGCCGCCTCACTGTATCTGGAAGAACACGCGGCGAACGTCGCGCTATTGCTGACCGACATCACCATGCCCGGCACGCTTAACGGCGCCGACCTGGCGAATCTGGTCGGCGATCGCTGGCCGGAAAAACCGGTGATGGTCATGTCCGGCTACGAGACGCCCGAGACCTCCGGGGTCAAGCATTCGGTGGCGTTCATCAAGAAGCCGTGGGCGATCGGTCAATTGCTCGACTGTGTGGAAAGTGCGTTCAAATCCAAGGCCCCGCAGTTGCACTGACAAGTGCTACATTGCCGGGCCAGGCTGCCCGGCCAACTGTCAGAGGATTTGTTCTTTTGTCTGCACAAGCATCGGTTTTTGATCGCGCATTCGGCGCGTTCCTGTTCGACATGGACGGCACCGTCCTCAATTCCATCGCCGCCGCCGAGCGCATCTGGTCAGCGTGGGCGGTGCGTCATGGTGTTGATGTCGAGACGTTTTTGCCGACCATACATGGCGCACGGGCGATCGACACCATCACCCGGCTGAATCTGCCGGGAGTGGATGCCGATGAACAAGCGGCGTTCATCACCGCAGCGGAAATCAATGACGTTGAAGGCATTGTCGAGATTCCTGCGGCGGCTGCATTTCTCAACGGTCTGCCGAAAGATCGCTGGGCAATGGTGACGTCTGCGCCTCGCGATCTGGCGTTGCGGCGGATGGCGGCGGCGGGTATCCCCGAGCCGGCGGTCATGATCACGGCGGAAGATGTAAAGGCTGGCAAGCCTGATCCTGCGGGTTATCTGCTGGCGGCGAAAAAGCTCGGTGTCGAGCCAGCGGATTGCCTCATTTTTGAAGACGCCACGGTTGGTATTCAGGCTGCGGAAGCGGCGGGCGCTGCACTGATGATCATCATTACCACGCACCAGCACCCGATCGAAACGGCGCATGCGACGTTGGCCAGTTACGATGCGATCGGCGTCAGGGTCGGCGCCGATGGTTTGCTTCGTCTGACGGAAATCTGATCTGTTCCGAAATGCCCCTCACCCTAGCCCTCTCCCGGAAGGAGAGGGGACTGACCGGGGGATATTCAGGTAATACGCCGACGTGAAAGGTCTTCTCTGAATCCATAATCGCTATGGTCTTTCAGGTCGAGGGCAAACTCAGCACAACTCGATCGGTTCCCTCTCCCCCGGGAGAGGGCTAGGGTGAGGGGCTACGGTCTGCCAGACACAGGGGATCGTCGATCAAACAACATCCCCGTCACCGGTCGGCAGCTCAACCATGCCGGCAATATCGCAACTACGCTGATCCATGCTTGTGAAATCGTCGCCAAAGTCGAGCGCGGTGGAACTCCTTGCTAATGAGGTAAACGCATGAAGATCGATCTGAGTGGAAAACTGGCCATCGTCAGCGGCAGTACCGGCGGCATCGGTCTGGGCATCAGCCAGTCGCTGGCCGAAGCCGGGGCGACGGTGGTGGTGATCGGTCGTGACACGGCCAAGGTCGAGCAGGCGCTGGCGAGCATACGCCAAGCCGTGCCCAGCGCGCAGTTGCGCGGGCTGACCGCTGATCTGGGCACGGCCGAGGGTGCGGAAAAGCTGTTCGCCGCCGAACCGCGCGCGGACATTCTGGTGAACAACCTCGGCATCTTCAACGACGTCGATTTCTTCGAGACTCCCGACAGTGAGTGGACGCGCTTCTACGAGGTCAACGTGATTTCCGGCGTGCGCCTGGCGCGGCATTATGTGCCGGCGATGGTTGAGCAGGGCTGGGGCCGGGTGATCTTCCTGTCATCGGAATCCGGGGTGGCGACGCCGGCGGACATGCTCAATTACGGCGTGACCAAAAGCGCCAACCTGGCGGTGTCCCACGGCCTGGCCAAACGTCTGGCTGGTACCGGTGTTACGGTCAATGCGATCCTGCCGGGGCCGACTTTCACCGATGGTCTGCAGGACATGCTCAGAGACGCGGCCGCCGAGTCCGGGCGGGAGCTGCGCGACGAAGCCGACGCCTTTGTGCGCAAGGCCCGTCCGACCTCGATCATCCAGCGCGTGGCGGATGTTTCGGAAGTGGCGCATCTGGTCACGTACATTGCTTCACCGCTGTCCTCGGCCACCACGGGCGCAGCCTTGCGCGTTGATGGCGGCGTGGTCGACAGCCTGACTATCTGAATTTTCCAAAAGAGAGGTTTTATGCCAACTGCATCCGCAACCATCGACATCCCGGCCTCGGCCGATCAGGTCTGGCAATTGATCGGCGGCTTCAACACGCTGCCGGACTGGCTGCCGTTGATCACCAACAGTGAACTGAGCGAAGGCGGGCGAGTGCGCACCCTGCACACCGCTGACGGCGGCGTAGTGGTCGAACGTCTGCAGACCTTCGATAACGCCGCAAAAACCTATAGCTATTCGATTGAACAGGCACCGTTTCCGGCCAGCGATTACCTGGCGACGATCAAGGTTGAAGCCCAAGGGCAGGGCTCGCGTGTGACGTGGTCGGGGCGATTTAATGCGGTCGGCGTGAGCGATGAAGAAGTGGTGGCGCTGTTCAACGGCATCTACCAGGGCGGGCTCGAAGCCTTGCGGGCCAATTACCCAACCTGAGACGCAGATCGTTCCCACGCTCTGCGTGGGAATGCAGCCCGGGACGCTCTGCGTCCCATTTCGAAAGCCGGAACGCGGAGCGTCCCTTGAGGCATTCCCACGCGGAGCGTGGGAACGATCGGCGCGAGACGTCAGGCCTGACTGATCAAACTCTGCCGACAATCCAGCACCAGTTTCGCCCCGCCCAGATCGCTGCTGCCGACTTCAAGACTGAAGCCGTGCAGGCTGACTATTGCCGCAACGATCGACAACCCCAGACCAAAACCACTCTGCGGCTGGCCACCCTCGGTGCGGTAAAACCGCTGGAACACCGCCTCACGTTCCGCCTCGGGAATCCCCGGCCCTGAATCGTGCACCTCGATCCGCGTCTGCCCACCGGCATTGACCCCACGCAACATCACCGTGCCGCCGGGCGGGGTGAATTTGATCGAGTTGCTCAGCAGGTTCGCCAACGCTTCGAACAGCAGTGCGCGGTCGCCATTGAGCGGCGGCAGCGTCTCCGGCATGTTCAACTGGAAACGCAGATCGCCTTCCTCGGCCAGCGGCAGATAGAACTCGTGCAACTCCTCCAGTAAACGCACCGGATCGAGTTCGACGAAACCTGAACGGCGCTGGCGATCCTCCAGCTCGGAAATCCGCAACAAACCGCGAAAGCGCGCCATCAGCGTATCCGCTTCAGCCAGTACCAAGTCCAGTTGCGCCGCTTCTTGCGAACCTTCGCCGGCCTGTTGCTGCATGCGATACAACTGCGCGCGCAGGCGAGTCAGCGGCGTGCGCAAATCGTGGGCGATGTTGTCGCAGACGCCCTTGACCTCGTTCATCAAGCGCTCGATGCGCTCGAGCATGGCGTTGACGATGGCGGCGAGCATGTCCAGTTCATCGCGGCGATTGGACAGCGGCAAGCGGTGCGTCAGGTCGCCGGCAACGATGGCCTGCGCGCTATTCTGGATCGCGCGGATGCGCTGCAACGGTCGACGCCGCAGCAGATGCCAACCGGCGACCCCGGGAATAATCGTCAACGACACCCCCCAGAACAGCGCGTGCAAAATGATCCGCGTCACTGCGAACAGCGAGCCGTTGTCACGCAGCAGCACCAGCCAGCGACCGTCGCGAGTCTGGGTGGCCACAGCATCGCAGCTGTCGCTCGGCAGGGTCGGGTCATCGGAATCGGCGCACTCGGCGAGCATATGGATCTTGCCATCCAGCGGCAGTCCTTCGGGAATTTGCTGGAGTGCGCCGCCCAGGTAAACACCGTCAGCGCTGAACAGACCATAGGCGTCGATACCGCGAATATCGAAGGTCATGCTGGCCGCGAGCGCGTCTTCGAGTTGCTCGCCGCGAAAATGCGAGAACAGGTGCTGACGTTGCATCAACGAATGTTTGGCGAGCTTGTCGAGGTAGCCGGACACCTCGTAATACATGACCCCCATGAGGATCGCGCTCCACGCCACGAACAGCGAGCTGTACAGCGCCAGCAAGCGGCTGCTGGAGGAGCGCCAGCCGTCAGACGGGTTCGGCAATGACATAGCCCGAGCCCCGTACCGTGCGGATCAGCGGAACGTTGCCGGCTGCGTCGATCTTCTTGCGTAGCCGGCCGATATGCACGTCGATGAGGTTGGTGCCCGGGTCGAAGTGATAACCCCAGACCTCTTCGAAAATCATCATCCGCGAGAGAATCTGGCCGCTGTTGCGCATCAGAAACTCGAGCAGTTTGTATTCGGTGGGCAACAGCGTCAGCACCTGCTCGGCGCGGCGGGCTTCGTGGCTGATCAGGTCGAGCTCGAGGTCGGCGACTTTCAGCGTGGTGGCCTGGGTGGCGACGCTGTTCTGCCGGCGCAGCAACACTTCGACCCGCGCGGCCATTTCATCGGTGGCGAACGGCTTGGTCAGGTAGTCATCACCACCGGCGCGCAAGCCGCGTACGCGCTCATCGACATCGGAGAGGGCGCTGATCATCAGAATCGGCGTCGCCACGCCCATGGTGCGCAGGGTGGTGACGATGGCCAGACCATCAAGCTCGGGCAGCATGCGGTCGAGGGTAATCAGGTCGTAGTTGCCGCTCACGGCGCGGTCGAGGCCTTCGCGGCCATTGTCGACCCAGTCGACGTCCAGCCCGTGGCTGCTCAGTTCGGCAACGATTTCCCGCGCGGTCACGGCGTCGTCTTCGATGGTCAAGATACGAGTCATAGGCAGGCCTGCTGATCGGTTCAAACGGAATGGCAGCATTTTGCCAAGAATTTGCCGTGACGCTTTAAATTAACTTTCATCTTCGTCGCCTGGTGAATCAGAACTGATCGGATTTGCCACGCTTTGGTTAATGCAGAAAACCCGCAATCGGATGCGCTTTATTGCAAGTTGCACGGTCCGAGGAAGTTCAAGTTTTGTAACTCATTGAAAGAAAAGGGGTTATTAAAAGTGTTTGACTGGCACGGTCACTGCAATTCCTCACCCGACGACTTGTAACACCATTTTTCATGCCTGGAGCACTGCAACAATGAATAGATCCCCTGATGGCTATTATCCTGCCTTGGAAGAGTCGAGCAGCGTGTCAGGCGTGTCCTGGGGCGCGATCTTCGCCGGTGCTGCGGCTGCCGCCGCGCTGTCGATGATTCTGGTGCTGCTCGGGTTTGGCCTGGGCTTTTCGGCTGTATCACCGTGGGCCGGAGAAGGCGTCAGCGCCAAGGGCCTGGGCATTTCAACGATCGTCTGGCTGGCGGTGACGCAGATCATCGCTTCCGGCATGGGCGGCTACATTGCCGGCCGTCTGCGCGTTAAGTGGGCCAACATGCACGGTGACGAAGTCTACTTCCGCGACACCGCACATGGTTTCCTCGCCTGGTGCGTCGCTACTTTGGTGACCGCTGTGCTGGTGGTCGGTTCGGTCAGCAGCGTCGTCAGTGGCGGTGTGCAGGCGGGTGCCAACGTAGTCGGCGGTGCTGCCGGTGCGATGAGCCAGGCCGCCGGCTCTGCCGCAGCCAATACTGACAGCGATCAGTACGGCTACTTCGTCGACAGCCTGTTCCGCGATGATCGTCCTGCTGCCGTCAGCGATGACGCTGCACGCGGCACTGTGACCCGCATCTTCACGCAAAGCCTGGCCAACGGTCAGCTCAGCGCCGAAGACCGTACCTACCTCGCACAACTGGTATCGCAACGTACCAATCTGAGCCAGGCCGATGCTGAACGTCGTGTCGACGAAATCTACGCCAACACCCAGAAAGCCATCGCTGACGCCAAACTGAAAGCTCAGCAAGCGGCCGATACCGCCGCCAAAGTCGCGGCCTACACCTCGCTGTGGATGTTCGTCGCGCTGCTGGCCGGTGCGTTCTTCGCCAGCCTGGCAGCCACCTTCGGCGGTCGTCGTCGCGATGCAGTCGAGTACGTTGAAGTCGACACCTACACCACTACCACTCCGGTCCGTTAAAAAGGAGAGTCACCATGCGCTCATTACTGCTGTTTTTCCTCGGCGTACCGATCCCGATCATCATCCTGATCGCCCTGTTCGTACACTGATCCCTCTGAGGCAGGATGCCTCTGCCGCTTTCATCTTCGGGTGAAAGCGGCTTTTTGCTTTCTGCGGGGCCAGTTCGTTTTCTCCAACTAACCGTTTCCATCCCGCCATTTTCACTGGCCTGGATCAATATTTCGCCTGGCGATATCGCCTACCGTAAATGATCCAGGCCTTTGCTGAGGTATGAGCTACAGTGCTTGTCGCGCACCTTGTTGCGCTGACGAAGTATCCGCGTCGACGTTGAAAACACAGCAATAAAAAAGCGTCGACGAGGCGTAGTGCAGCAAGGAGCTGTCACAACCTCAACTGAATCTTCACGGACGAATACCGTAATGAACTGCCTAGAAAGAACCTTCGATATCCAGCCCTTGGTGCAGGCGGACATGACCGTGCACATCAATGGCCAAGCGGTCAGCGCCGCCATCGGTGAAACCGTTCTGAGCGTCATCCAGTCCCTCGGCGTGCGCCAGATCGCACGCAACGATCACGATCAAATCAGCGGCGCCTATTGCGGCATGGGCGTATGCCAGTGCTGTCTGGTGAAAATCAACGGTCGGCACAAGCGCCGCGCCTGCCAGACCGTAGTGCGCGACGGCATGCTGATTGAAACCCAAGTCAACCGCGTCGTCGGGCAGGAGGTCGTATGAGCCTGCAACCGTTGATTGTCGGCGGCGGGCCGGCGGGAATGGCGGCGGCCATCGAACTGGCGCGCCACGGCGTGCGCTGCACCTTGCTCGAAGAGGCTTCGCGCCTCGGCGGCGTGGTCTATCGCGGGCCGCTGCGTGATGGTGTGCAGCTGGATTATCTCGGGCCGCGTTATTCCGAAGCACTGGACAAACTGCACGGTGAATTTCAGCAGCAGTCAGGGCTGATCGACGTGCGCCTCAACCATCGCGTGGTCGGCGCCGAAGGCACCCGCGCAGTGGTGGTGCTCGACGGTGATGAGCAACTGCACGAGATCGCTTATCCGCAACTGCTGTTGGCCGCTGGATGTCACGAACGCAGTGTGCCGTTCCCCGGCTGGACGTTGCCGGGAGTGATTCTGCTCGGTGGTCTTCAATTGCAGATCAAGAGTGGCGTGGTCAAGCCGCGGGGGCCGGTGATCATCGCCGGCATCGGGCCGTTGCTGCCGCTGGTTGCGACCCAGTTGCATGCCTCCGGCGTGCGTGTCGCTGGCGTCTACGAGGCGTGTGCGTTCGGCAAGATCGCCCGCGAGAGTCTGGCGCTGCTGAACAAGCCGCAGCTGTTCCTCGACGGCTTGAGCATGCTCGCTTATCTGAAGCTGCACGGCATCCCGATGAACTATGGTTGGGGCGTGGTTGAAGCCCATGGCGACGGCGAGCTGAAAAGCGTTAGCGTCGCGCCGTATTCGCCGACGTGGGAGGCAGATCTGTCGCGGGTCGAGCGCTTTGAAGCGCAGACGCTGGCGGTGGGTTACGGTTTTATTCCGCGCACGCAATTGAGCCAGCAGATGGGCCTTGATCACGGCTTCAGCGCCGATGGCTACCTGCGTGCCCACGCCAGTGTCTGGCAGCAAAGCAGCGTGGCGCATGTGCATCTGGCCGGCGACATGGGCGGGATCCGCGGCGGCGAAGCGGCGATGCTCGCCGGCAAGATCGCCGCCACTTCGATCCTGCTGCAACGCGGTGTGCTCGACGCCGAGCTGGCCCGGGTGCGCCGCGATCGTTACGCGAGCAAGCTCAGAGCCATCGTGCGCTTTCGTGCGGCGGTGGATCGCTACACCGAGCGCGGTGTCGGGCAGATTGCTTTGCCTGCGGCCGACACAGTGATCTGCCGCTGCGAACATGCGACCCGCGCCGACATCGATCTGGCGCTGGAGCAGGGTGTGCAAGACATCGCCAGCCTGAAAATGCGCACCCGCGTGAGCATGGGCGATTGCCAGGGGCGGATGTGCGTCGGCTATTGCAGCGATCGCCTGCGCCAGGCCACCGGACGTCAGGATGTCGGCTGGTTGCGCCCGCGCTTCCCGATTGATCCGGTGCCGTTTTCCGCGTTCCAGTCCGTCGGCAAGGAGGGCGCTTGCCATGAGTAAGTTCTACGACGTGGTCATTGCCGGTGGCGGAGTGATCGGCGCCTCCTGCGCCTACCAATTGTCCAAGCGCAAAAATCTGAAAGTTGCGCTGATCGACGCCAAGCGCCCCGGCAACGCGACCCGCGCTTCGGCTGGCGGTTTGTGGGCGATCGGCGAGTCGGTCGGCCTCGGCTGCGGGGTGATTTTCTTTCGCATGATGTCGGCCAACCGCAAGCGCGAAACCCGGGGCGCCGCAGTCGCGGTGGACGCCAGTACGCCGCATATCTTGCCGGCGTCGTTTTTCGATTTTGCCTTGCAGTCCAACGCGCTGTACCCGGCGCTGCACCGCGAGCTGAAAGACAACCACGGCATGGATTGCAAGTTCGAGAAGACCGGATTGAAATTCGTGATCTATGACGACGAAGACCGGCTCTACGCCGAGCACATCGTCGGCTGCATTCCGCATCTGGCTGATCAAGTGCGCTGGCTCGATCAGGCGGCGTTGCGCGCGGCGGAACCGAGTGTCAGCCATGAGGCGCGCGGGGCGCTGGAGTTTCTCTGCGACCATCAGGTCAGCCCGTTCCGCCTCGCGGATGCCTACATGGAAGGCGCGCGGCAGAACGGCGTCGATATCTTCGTCAACACCAACGTCACCGGCGTGCTGCATCACGGCACTCGCGTGACGGGTGTGCAGACGGCGGAGGCGGGGGTGTTCCACTGCAAGACGCTGATCAACGCCGCCGGTGCCTGGGCGGCGGATCTGAGTGAGTGGGCCACGGGGATTCGCATTCCGGTGAAACCGGTGAAAGGGCAGATTCTGCTGACCGAACGCATGCCGAAAATCCTCAACGGCTGCCTGACCACCAGCGATTGCTACGTGGCGCAAAAGGACAACGGCGAAATCCTTATCGGCAGCACCACCGAAGACAAAGGCTTCGACGTCACCACCACCTACCCGGAAATCGCCGGGCTGGTGCAGGGCGCGGTGCGCTGTCTGCCGGAGCTGGCGGACGTCAACCTCAAGCGCACCTGGGCGGGATTGCGCCCGGGCTCGCCGGATGAGTTGCCGATCCTCGGGCCGATGCGTGGGGTAGAAGGGTATCTGAATGCTTGCGGGCACTTCCGCACCGGCATTCTGACCTCAGCGATTACCGGTGTGCTGCTGGATAAACTGGTGAATGACGAGCCCTTGCCGCTGGATATCACGCCGTTTCTGGCGGATCGGTTTGCAGTCACAGCCGTCGAGCCTGCGCCCGCGTTGGAACTGGTCTGACCCAATCCCCTGTGGGAGCGAGCCTGCTCGCGAATGCAATCTGTCAGTGAAGTATTGGGTGACTGACACGACGCTTTCGCGAGCAGGTTCGCTCCCACAGTTGGTTCTGGGCAAGGCACGATCAGGATTTTCGGGCTTCCTCTTCGAGCTGATCCGATTCAAACAATTTGGCCAGTTCCGCCCGGGCTTCCTGGGCGGTCTGCAGGACTTTGGCGGCGTCGTCGTAGACGGCGTGTTGCGCCTCCAGCACCTGTTCGTCGTGATGCTTGAAACGCTTGATCCGCGCATCGGCCTGGGCTTGCGTCAGACCGAGGCCGACCAGCGTGCGCCGGCTCATTTCCAGGCTCGAGTAATAGGTCTCACGAATCGCTTCCGCGCCGACATCAACCAGGCGATGCACGTGCTGACGGTTACGCGCGCGGGCGATGATTTTCATGTGCGGATATAGCTTGTGCACCACTTCGGCAGTCTTGATGTTGGTCTCCGGATCGTCCGTGGCGATGACGAAATATTCCGCCTCGCCGACCTTCGCCGCGTGAAGGATTTCCGGGCGCATCGGGTCGCCGTAGAACACCGGTACGCCGCCGAAGCTGCGTGACAGTTCGATGGTTTCCACCGAGGTGTCCAGCGCAACGAACTTGATGTTCTGCGCGCGCAGAATCCGCGCCACGATCTGGCCCATCCGGCCCATGCCGGCAATCACCACGCGCGGTGCTTCGGTGTCGATTTCGCGGAATTTCTCCGGCACTTCCACCGGCTGCACTTTCGGGCTGACCAGACGCGCGCAGATCAACAGCAACAACGGCGTCAGCGCCATCGACAGGGTGATGGTCAGCACCAGCAAATCGTACAGACGCGGCTCGAACAGGCCCTGATCGCGGCCGATCTTGAACACCACGAACGCAAACTCACCGCCGGCGGCAAGGACGATGCCGAGGCGGATTGCGCTGATCTTGTTCAATCCTCCTGCCAAGCGCCCAACCACGAACAGCAGCGGCAATTTCAGACCGATCAGCAACAAGGTCAGGCCCAATACGGTGATCGGCGCGCTCAACAACAGGCTGAGATTGGCGCCCATGCCGACGCTGATGAAAAACAGCCCGAGCAGCAGGCCCTTGAACGGTTCGATCTGCGCTTCCAGCTCATGCCGGTATTCCGAATCCGCCAGCAGCAGACCAGCGAGAAACGCACCCAGCGCCATCGACACACCGACCAGATCCATCAGCCATGCTGTGCCGATCACCACCAGCAACGCGGTGGCGGTGGACACTTCCGGCAGACCGGTTTTTGCCACCACGCGGAACACCGGACGCAGCAGATACCGTCCGCCGATCACCACCACGGCAATGCCGCCGAGCACCTGCAAGCTGTGACGAATATCGTCGGCGGTGCTGGTGTGATGATCGACGCCGGCGAGCATCGGCACCAGGGCGATCAATGGAATCGCGGCGATGTCCTGAAACAGCAGAATCGCAAACGCGAGACGCCCGTGGGGGCTGGTCAGTTCCTTGCGTTCGGCAAGGCTTTGCAAGCCAAAGGCAGTGGAGGACAGCGCCAGACCGAGGCCCAGCACAATCGCGCTGTTCAGCGGCTGGCCGAACACCGCCAGTGCCAGCACGCCGATCACCGACGCGGTCAACAGCACCTGCGCCAGACCGACGCCGAACACCGATTTGCGCATCACCCACAAGCGCCGCGGCGACAATTCGAGGCCGATGATGAACAGCAGCAACACCACGCCCAGCTCGGAAATATGCGCAACGCTTTGCGGGTTGCCGATCAGGCCGAGCACCGACGGGCCGATGATCACCCCGGCAAACAGATAACCGAGCACCGCGCCCAGTTGCAGACGTTTGGCCAAAGGCACGGTGAGCACGGCCGCGAACAGAAACACGACGGCGGCTTGCAACAGATTGCCTTCATGGGGCATTGGAACGACTCCTGACTACGGCTACGGCGAGGGTGACAAGGATAAGGGTTACGCGGTCTCCAGACCATTCGAGAACCAATGTGGGAGCGAGCCTGCTCGCGAATGCGCCGGGTCAGCCACCTATCCATTGACTGATGCCCCGCGTTCGCGAGCAGGCTCGCTCCCACAAGGGCAGCTTCCATCAGGTCTGTAATAATTTGCATCAACTGGTTACATTTATAACCCCTGCGCATCAATTTCCGGAAACGCCATGGCCATCAACTTCGACCTAAACGACCTGCAAGCCTTTCGCGCGGTGGTCGAGCAGGGCAGTTTTCGCAAGGCTGCCGACACTGTGCGCCTGTCACAACCGGCGCTGAGTCGGCGCATCGAAAAGCTCGAAGACGCCCTCGGCGTGAAACTGTTCGAGCGCACCACGCGCAAGGTCAGCCTGACCCAGGCCGGGCGCGGCTTCATGCCCAGCGTCGAACGCTTGCTGGATGATCTCGACATTGCCTTGCTCGGCATCAGCGAAGTCGCCTCGACCCGTCTGGGCCATGTCACCGTCGCCTGCGTGCCCTCGGCGGCCTACTACTTCATGCCCCGCGTGGTCGCGCGCTATCACCAGCAGTTTCCGCGGATCAAGGTCAAAGTCCTCGATTCCAGCGCTCACGATGTGTTGAGTGCGGTGGTCAATGGCGAGGCGGATTTCGGTTTGAGTTTTCTCGGCACGCAGGATGCCAAAGTCGAGTTCGAACCGCTTGTGCAGGAGTGCTACGTTGTCGCCTGTCGTCGCGATCATCCGCTGGCCGGGCGCAGCAGCGTCAGTTGGGACGAGTTCTATCAGCAGGATTACATCGCGCTGGACAAGACCTCGGGTAATCGCTTTCTGCTCGATCAGGCCTTGGGCGGGGTGGTGCCGCAGCGTCAGAGCATCTGCGAGACGCGGCATGTGACGACGATGATCGGTCTGGTAGAGGCGGGTCTGGGCGTGGCAGCGGTGCCGTTGATGGCGATGCCCGGGCCGGATCATCCGATCCTGACGCGGGTGCCGCTGATTGAGCCGCAAGTGATGCGCAGTGTCGGCATCATCAAGCGCCGGGATCGCACGTTGACCCCGGCGGCACTGGAACTGGAGCGGCTGGTCGTGGAGATGCGCGTCCAGCCGCCAGCGATCAACGCTTGACCGAATCCAGCCCGGTGGCCTGTACATCAGCCTGAGCGGCCGGTGCAGCGAGGTAGGCGAGCAGGGCTTTGGCCTCTTCCGGATGCTCGGCCTTGACCGGAATGCCAGCGGCAAAACGCGTCACCGACTGCACCGACTCCGGAATCTTCGCGACGAAGCTTACGCCCGGCACCGGCAGCAATTCGCTGACCTGCTGGAAGCCCAACTGATAGTCGCCAGTGGCAACCACCGAACCGACCGGGATCCTGGCAATCATTTTCGCCTTCGGTTTCAACTGGTCTTCGATGCCGAGTTTCTTGAACAGCTGCTGCTCGATGTACACGCCGCTGGCGCTGTCGGAGTAGGCCACCGAACGCGCATCAAGCAGGGTTTTCTTCAGGCCATCGACGCTGCTGATGTCCGGTTTCGCCGCGCCTTCACGCACCACCATGCCGATCCGCGAATCCGCCAGTTCAACGCGGGAGGCCGGGTCGACCTTGCCTTGTTTGATCAGCTCATCGAGGGCGTAACCGACCATGATCACCACGTCGGCGTGCTCACCGCGCGCCAGACGATTGGGAATCGCTTCCGGCGCCTTGCCCATCGACGGGCCGAGGCTGGTGGTCAGCGTGTTGCCCGTTGCGGCGGCGAATTTCGGCCCGAGGATCTTGTAGGCGGCAGTGAAACCACCGGAGGTCATCACGCTGAGTTCTTCGGCCTGGGCCGCGAAGTTGAATGCGAGACCGGCGAGCAGGGCGGTGACAGTAAAGTTTTTTCATGGCGAGTTTTCCTCAGGCCGCGACAGGTTGCAGACGACCACCGGCACGGCGGTACAAGTAAAGAGTGGCGCACAGAGCGCACAGGGCACCGATGCTCATCCAGTAGCCTGGCGCGGCTTTGTCGCCGGTGTACTGGATCAGAAAGGTCGACATCGCCGGGGTGAAACCGCCAAAGATCGCCGTGGCCAGGCTGTAAGCCAGGGAGAAACCGGCGACGCGCACTTCCACCGGCATGATTTCGGTCAGCGCCGGAATCATCGCGCCGTTGTACAAGCCGTAAATGAAGGACAACCACAGCAGCGACAGCAGCATGTTGGTGAAGCTCGGCGCCTGCACCAGGAACGACAGCGCCGGATAAGTCGTGGCCAGTGCAAGCAAGGCCATGCCGATCAGCACTGGGCGACGGCCGATACGGTCGGACAACGCACCACCAATCGGCAGCCAGAAGAAGTTCGACACGCCCACCAGCAGCGTTACCAGCAACGCGTCGGATGTGCTCAGGTGCAGCACGGTCTTACCGAAGGTCGGTGCGTACACGGTGATCAGGTAGAACGCGGTGGTGGTCAGCGCGACCATCAACATTCCGCCGAGTACCACGCCCCAGTTCTGGCCGAGGGTGCGGAACACTTCGCGCATGCTTGGACGGTGTTTGCGTGCGGCGAACTCTTCGGTTTCCGCCAGGTTGCGGCGCAGGAAGAAGATGAACGGGACGATCATGCAGCCGACGAAAAACGGAATGCGCCAGCCCCAGGCGGCCACGGCTTGCGGCTCCATCCACTGGTTCAGACCGTAGCCCAGCGCAGCCGCGACGATGATCGCCACTTGCTGGCTGGCCGACTGCCAAGCGGTGAAAAACCCTTTGCGGCCCGGCGTAGCGATTTCGGACAGATACACCGAGACACCACCGAGTTCCGCGCCGGCGGAGAAGCCTTGCAGCAGTCGCCCGATCAACACCAGCGCCGGGGCGAACAGGCCAATGGTTTCGTAGCCGGGCACCAGCACGATCAATATCGTGCCGCTGGCCATGATCGACAGGGTGACGATCAGACCTTTGCGCCGGCCGACGTCATCGATGTAGGCGCCGAGCACAATGGCGCCCAGCGGACGCATCAGGAAGCCTGCGCCGAACACCGCGAACGTCATCATCAGCGAGGCGAACTCGCTGCTCGCCGGGAAGAACACCGCCGCGATCTGCGTGGCGTAGAAGCCGAACAGAAAGAAGTCGAACTGTTCGAGGAAGTTGCCCGAGGTCACCCGGAAGATGGCACCGGCCCGCGAGCCGTTGGTTGGGATTGAGGCTGTCATTGAAAAGTACTCCACCGCTTTTATGACGTGCGCTACGGAGAAGCGGCGCACGGTTTTTATTGAGGTGGATGGTGGCGCAGATGTAACAATCTGTTAATTGCATTGTTGGCATGGATTGATGCGTGGGGCGGATCAATGGATTCAGTGCTTGGCGCATTTGTGGGAGCGAGCCTGCGTCGCGTCGGGCGATGATTTGTTCTGGCTGACCGGGTACATATCCGTTGCTGCGGTCATGGCCGCTTAGGGTTTCGCCCTTACGGCGACTCACTTTTTTTACAAACGCCTAAAAAAAGTAAGCAAAAAAACGCTTGCTCCTGCGTTCGGCCCTCGCAGGCTCGGGTTCCTTCGCTGCGGGATCGATCCGGGCGCAGCGGCTCCGGTTTGCTTCGCTGCACCTCCTTCCGCTGTGTCTGGCTGCGCCAGACGGTCGCTGCGCTCCCACCCCCGGATCAATCCCTCCACTCAGCCTTCCGACGTCGCCGGTGGATCAAAAGCAGGATCAAAAGCACTCGAGCTTGCGCTCATTGTTGAGTGGGGCGGCTTCGCCGCGGGCAGCTGCGCTGCTTTGCTTTTCTGGTGGGGGCGAGCCTGATCGCGACGACGGCCTGCAGGTGAACCCGTTTCCATCGAATTCACGCGATCCAACTGTAGGAGCTGCCGAAGGCTGCGATCTTTTGATCTTGCTTTGCTTTGCTTGGTTTTGTAGGAGAGGACCGGAGCTCAGGTCAATAATTGCGCTGTAATACAAAACCCTGCGGGAGCTGGCTTGCCAGCGATTGTGGTCTGGTGGGCAAAGCCTTCTAACGGCCACCTCCGGCAAAAAAACAAGGAATGTTTCCCGTGCCGCGCAGTCGGAGTTCAGGTACTACCCATCTGAAAGAGGTTCACCGATGAACAGCAAAACCCTAATCGCCAGCCTGGCCCTTGTTGCGGGCATTGCCGGAATCACACCCATTGTTCAAGCGGCGCAAACCTCCAGCGAACCCGCCGTGCAATCGCCGACCAGCGATCGCCAACTGAAGGTCAACGACCGCGCACCGGAAATGTACCAGCGCGAAGACAAGGCGCTGAAGAACTGGAAAGCCAAAGGTCTGAAAGCACCGATCGAGCAGGCGCAGTGGGTGCAGATCAATGACAAGTACGTGATGGTGATGATCACCAACGGCACGATTGTCGAGATGCAACCCGTCGAGCGATAGATCAGGTTTACAATTGGCCACGGATGGCTGATTGCATTCGAACGCCGTTCCAGTAAAACAGCGGATGTCTGGATGAGGAACAAGGGATTGGACAAGAAACCGCTCTATCGCAAAGTGAACACTCGTACGTGGGGTGTTCGTCGCCACGAATCAGTTGCGCATTATCGCGATCAGCGCAACAGCAAAGCTGCAAGCCGTGACGAAGGCATGCGAAGTTCGATGCACGCAGGCAAACAATACGGGCGAGATTACACGCCGTTGTTTCGCTTCCTGCTGTCTCGGGTTGGCGGTTCTTGGGATGCCATTTTCAGCGAAGCTGTGGCCCGACTGGATCAATCAGCGCCGGTTTTCTGGATGGTTGCCATCCATGAGAAGGATCGCGAAGAAGTCGTGCGACTGGGTGAGTCCAGTTATTTCAACGGGCTGTATGTCGACGAGAAAAATCTCCTGCAAATGGTCAATCCGAAGCTGCAGGCGCAGGACATGACGCCGCGCTGCGAGTGCTGTACGCACACATTCAACGGTGTCGTATTCGGCCAAACCGCAGGCTTTGGCCCACGCACATCGTCAGTTGTCGACGCAGAAGAGCCGGCAGCATGAATCAGAGCAGCTCCCCCTTGTCCCAAAGCTGCACCAGCTCCCCAGGCGCACGATCCTCTGGCACCTTCAACACCATTTCCCCTGACGGGTAGCGCACCTCAATCTGGTAGAAGCGCTGATCCCCACGGCCGGATTCGCTGCTGTCCAGTGGCAGGCAACCCTCAAGCACCGAGCATATTCTCGAACGCTGACTGATGTCGCATTGCGCGAATTCGATTTCCCGTGGGCGGCTCAGGCTGTGAATCGCTGCAACGCCACCCTGGCGAGATACGCGCAAAACGGAATCTTTATCCAGCTCGGGTAGCGTTTTCATACGGTCTCCTCAGATTATTCGATACCGACCTGTGCCCAGGCTTGCTGCACCGTGTCGGCTGCTTCGGCGCCGAAGCGCTGGTCAGCATGGTCGATCGTCAGTTTCGCGAACGCGTCGAATGTTGCGTCCTGTTTCAAACGGTCATCACACAGCGTGTCGTACCAGATGTGTCCGGCCTTTTCCCAAGCGAAGCCGCCAAACGCTCGCGCTGCCAGGTAAAACGCGCGGTTGGGAATGCCGGAGTTGATGTGCACGCCGCCATTGTCTTCGCTGGTGATGACGAACTTGCGCATGTGATCCGGTTGCGGATCCTTGCCCAGCATCGGGTCGTCGTATGCCGTGCCGGGGTGCGACATCGAGCGCAGGCCCTTGCCTTGGATCTGTGGCATCAGCAGGTCGGCGCCGATCAGCCAGTCTGCCTGCTCGGAGGTTTGGCCGAGGATGTATTGCTTGATCAACACGCCGAATACATCCGAGAGCGACTCGTTCAGCGCGCCGGACTGGTTGGCATAAATCAGCCCGGCTTCGCTTTCGGTGACGCCGTGGGCCAGTTCATGGCCGATGACGTCGAGCGAGCGGGTGAAGCGCTGGAAGATCTCGCCATCGCCGTCACCGAAAACCATCTGCGCGCCATTCCAGAATGCGTTTTCGTAGGCTTGCCCGTAATGCACGCTGCCGATCAGCGCGAATCCCTGATTGTCGATCGAGTCGCGACCGAGCACTTTCCAGAAGAAATCATAGCTGGCGCCCAGCGCATCGTAAGCCTCGTCGACCGCCGGATCTCCCGATGCCGGCTGGCCCTCGCGGCGCACCGGCATGCCCGGCAAGAGCATTTTGTTCTGCGCATCATGCACACTGCGCCGCGCCAGGCCGAGGCTTGCTCGCTTCCGGCAGAATCGCGCGCGCCGGCGGCTGCGAAGGGCGGCCGGGGTTGGGCAGCAGGCTGCGCACATGGTTGAGCGTCTGCATCGCGGCGTTGCGCTGCGGCTCGGAACCGTGGGCGATGATGCGGTTGAGAATGTAGGGCGGGATGAAACTGCGCAGCAATCGAGAGTCGGTCATCTAAGCATCCTTGTCGTCATACGATGTCGATACACATGTGAGCGGCTATGCGTGTTTTCGGTTCCATGGATTGCCATCGCCGCCGGATTCTGCGAAAAACGCCGCCTGCGAACATCTCAAGAGCCAACGACATGACAGACGAACTGCAAATCATCGACCTGCAACCGGGCGACGGCAAAGCCGCGGTGAAAGGCGCGCTGATCACCACCCAATACACCGGCTGGCTGGAAGACGGCACTGAATTCGATTCGTCCTGGAGCCGGGGCAAACCGTTTCAGTGCGTGATCGGCACTGGCCGCGTGATCAAAGGCTGGGATCAGGGGCTGATGGGCATGCAGGTCGGCGGCAAACGCAAATTGCTGGTACCGGCGCATCTGGGCTACGGCGAGCGGACCATGGGCAAGATTCCGCCGAATTCGAATCTGGTGTTTGAAATTGAGTTGCTGGAGGTTTTGACGCGGGAGGATTGAAGGGGAGGAATCATCCAGCGGAACTCCTGTGCAGCTGGATGATGTCGATGGTTAACTGCGAAGTTGAATGCTATTCAACTCCCTCGATTTCAAAACTCGGAATGCAGGGTGGACATTGCCACGCAAAGCCAGTGTCAGGCCCATTGCAGCGGGCCTGACGGAAAGCAAATGTCCACCTCCAGCCTTGCAGCAGCTGACAGGTTGACCAATGCATCGAGCGAGAATTTGTCGATTTTCCCGTTGAGTACATCATTGAGGCGTGGCTGCGAGATTCCCAATCTTTGTGCCGCGTCCTTTTGAGGAAGCTCCCACGCTCGAATGGTCTCGCAAAGCGAACGCATGAGCTTGGCTCGCAGACGCATGTTGGCAGCTTCCTGAGGCGTGTCCTCCAATGCATCCCATACACTGGAAAATCGTTGGAATGAGTCTTGATGTTCCTTCATGGCTTAACCTATTTCCTGATATCTGGCCCGGGCCAGTTCGATGTCTCTAATTTCCGTTTTACGTGTGGTTTTGTGCATGGCGTGAAGCACATAGATTGCTTCAGGTCGATTGACTACATAAAACACGCGAAACGCCCCTGAGTCCTCGGTGATCCTGATTTCGTTAACACCGCGTCCTACGGTTTTCATAGGGCGCCAATCGAGTGGGGCATCACCCTGTTGCAACAGGTCCAGCTGAAACCCCGCCGCTCTTCGGGCATCAACCGGGAACGCTTTGAGATCTTTCAACGCGCTTCCCACGAACACCACATCCTTGTGTTTCGGCATCGGCTTGTCCTGTGTCAAAAGGAAAAGCGTAATAGCTGAACGTAAGCGGCGACGGTGAGTTTTATTGCAAGAAATGCCAGTGCCCGTGTGATTTTCAGGTTATATCAGAATCAATATAAAGCAAGCCGCATTTTCCGTTTCACAATTTTCACCGTGAGCGTTTCTGCCGGCCTCGCCGTCAACGTCAGCGCTTAAAACGCTGCGGGATGGAGCGAAAGCTTGTTGCTTCGCCCAAACCGCTCCCTATAAACCGACGGCGGTACGCCCACCGCGCTGCGGAACGCCACACGAAAACTCTCCACCGAGCGATAGCCGCAGCGCTGGGCAATTTGCTCAGTGTGTTGGTGGGTGCTCTCGAGCAGCTCCCGCGCTCGCGCCAGGCGTTCATGTTGCAGCCAGGCTTTCGGCGATTGCCCGCTGGCTTCGGTGAAACGCCGTAGAAAGGTACGCTCGCTCATCGCCGCTTCACTGGCCAGATCGCGGACTTCCAGCGGTTCGTGCAGGCGTTCGCGGGCCCATTGCATGACGCGCGACAGGTCGCTGCGGGGTGTCGGGCTGACCGGGGTGGGGATGAACTGGGCCTGGCCGCCGGTGCGTTGTGGCGACATGACCAGTCGCCGCGCGACGGCGTTGGCGACCTGCGTGCCGAAGTCACGTGTCACCAGATGCAGGCAGGCGTCGATGCCGGCGGCGCTGCCGGCGGAGGTGATCAGTTGACCGGCGTCGACGTAGAGCACGTCCGGATCGACCTCGATCGCCGGGAAGCGTTGCGCCAGTTCACCGGTGTAGCGCCAGTGCGTGGTAGCGCGGTGGCCGTCGAGCAGGCCGCTGGCGGCGAGGACGAACACCCCGGAGCAGATCGACAGCAACCGCGCGCCTCGGTCATGGGCCTGACGCAACGCGTCGATCAGCGCAGGCGGTACCGAGGCGTTGCGGTCGCGCCAGCCCGGAATGACGATGGTGCGCGCTTCGGCGAGCAATTCCAGGCCACCATCGGCCAGCACCTGAATGCCACCCATGGCGCGCATCGGGCCTGGATCGACTGCGGCAATCGCATGCTCGTACCAAGGGAAATCGAACTCTGGTCGGGCCAGGCCGAAGATCTCCACGGCAATGCCGAACTCGAATGTGCAGAGGCCATCGTAGGCCAGAATGGCAACCAGATTGGGCTGAGTGAGCATTTGGCGGAAAACTCCCGGTCGGTGTCTTGCGCGCCACTGTAGCGGCAAGCGCCGTCTCGATAAAGTCTGTTCATCCCCCACAGACAAAGGAGCAACACAACATGACCAGCCTGGTTCGCGAAATCCCCGCCGCACCTTCGGCGATTGCCCTGATGCATTTCAGCAATCGTCTGACCTTCGAAACCGATTGTTCCGACGTGTTCAGTAGCCAAGAGGCCGGGGAGGTCGACTTCGTTCTGGTGGATGTGCGCGGCCCATTGGCGTTCGAGCGCGGCCATGTGCCCGGCGCGATCAATATCCCGACACGCTTGCTCACGGCGGAGCGCTTGGCCGATTACCCGAAACACACTTTGTTCGTAGTCTATTGCGCCGGGCCGCATTGCAATGGGGCGAACAAGGCTGGGGTGAAGCTGGCGGCATTGGGCTATCCGGTCAAGGAGATGATCGGCGGCGTCACCGGATGGCTCGATGAAGGTTTCGAACTGAACGCGGCGTCAGTCGCCAATACACCTGTCGCCTGCGAATGCTGACGTTTCTGTAGGAGCTGCCGGAGGCTGCGATCTTTTGATCTTGATCTCAAAAAAACAAGATCAAAAGATTGCAGCCTCCGGCAACTCTACGGGAGGATCGGCGTTTCTTGCTCTGAAAACAGTCTTGTCCTACATCCTTCGCACCAACACGGCGCACGCGTTTACTCTCGTCAAAGTGATCGCCGATGTTCTGTAAGTATTTGTCGCTTAAAAACAATTGCCTCCGTGCGCGCCGCCATAGACTGCCGGCCACTTCGGTTTTTGCCGTTATAACGCCATGACCGAACGCTGACTCGAAAGCTGCCAATAAAAGCCTCCGCACGGGAGTAATAAATGAAAAAGCTAGTGATGTTCGGTGCCCTGGCACTGTCGATGTTGTCCCTGACCGCTGTGGCCGAAGACGCCAAGCCGATCCGCATCGGTATCGAAGCCGGGTACCCGCCATTCTCGATGAAAACCGCTGACGGCAAACTCACTGGTTTTGACGTGGACATCGGTGACGCACTGTGCACGCAGATGAAAGTCAAATGCACGTGGGTCGAGCAAGAGTTCGATGGCCTGATCCCTGCACTCAAAGTGAAAAAAATCGACGCGATCCTGTCGTCGATGACCATCACTGACGATCGCAAGAAAAACGTCGATTTCACTATCAAGTACTACCACACCCCGGCACGCTTCGTGATGAAGGAAGGCTCGGGCGTGAAAGACCCGCTGACCGAACTCAAGGGCAAGAAAGTCGGCGTGCTGCGTGCCAGTACCCATGACCGCTACGCGACCGAAGTGCTGGTTCCGGCCGGGATCGAACTGGTGCGCTACGGCTCGCAGCAGGAAGCCAACCTCGACATGGTGTCCGGGCGTATCGACGCGATGCTCGCTGACTCGGTCAACCTCAGCGATGGTTTCCTGAAAACCGACGCCGGCAAAGGCTTCGAATTCGTCGGCCCGACCTACGAAGACGCCAAATACTTCGGCGGCGGCGCTGGCATTGCCGTGCGCAAGGGCGATACCGCACTGGCTGAGCAATTCAACAAAGCCATCACCGAAATCCGCGCCAATGGCGAGTACAAGAAAGTCCAGGACAAGTACTTCGACTTTGACGTGTACGGCCATTAATACGCCGTGAAAAAAAGTGGCCCCGTTTGCGCGGTGGCCACTTTTTTTATGCTTTTTTATTTATGGAAATTCTCTGTGGGAGCGAGCCTGCTCGCGAATGCGGTCTGACATTCGATATTGTCATCGTCTGACCTGACGCATTCGCGAGCAGGCTCGCTCCCACAGGGTTTTACGTAACCCAGCTATTCAGGAGTTTTTCATGCAACGCATCGACCACGTTCTGCCCTGGAGCCACTTGGGCAGCGAGCGCTCCCTCAGCGTGTTCCGCTACGGCGCCGGCAGCCGCAAGGTGTATATCCAGGCCAGCCTGCACGCTGATGAACTGCCGGGCATGCGTACCGCGTGGGAACTCAAGCTGCGCCTGAACGAACTGGAACGGCAGGGCCGTTTGCAGGGCGTTATCGAACTGGTGCCGGTGGCCAATCCGATCGGCCTGGATCAGCATCTGCAAGGCAATCACATGGGCCGCTTCGAATTGGGCAGTGGCAAGAACTTCAACCGCGCGTTCGTCGAGCTCAGCGCCCCGGTGGCGGCACTGGTTGGCGAGTGTCTGGGCGCGGATGCCGAGGCCAACGTCGCGCTGATTCGCCAGGCCATGGCTCAAGTCTTCGAAGAATTGCCGGCGCCGGCCTCGCAACTGGAGGCCTTGCACCGCTTGTTGCTGCGCCACGCGTGCGACGCCGACATCACCCTCGATCTGCATTGCGACTTCGACGCTGCGATTCACCTCTATGCGCTGCCGCAACACTGGCCGCAGTGGCAATCGCTGGCGGCGCGGCTGAAGGCGGGCGTGGCATTGCTTTGCGAAGACTCCGGTGGCAGCTCGTTCGATGAGTCCTGCTCGACGCCATGGTTGCGTCTGGCCAAAGCATTCCCGCACGCGGCGATTCCGGCGGCGAATCTGGCGACGACGCTGGAGCTGGGCAGCATGGGCGACACCCGCGTCGATCAGGCTCAGGCCAACTGCGAAGCGATTCTGGGCTTTCTCGCCGAGCAGGGTTTCATCAGCGGTGAGTGGCCGGCGGCGCCGAGCGAATGTTGTGAAGGTCTGCCGTTCGAAGGCACCGAATACCTGTTCGCCCCGCACCATGGCGTGGTCAGTTTCTTGCGCAATGCCGGCGAGTGGGTAGAGCAGGGCGATGCGCTGTTCGAGGTTGTTGACCCGTTGCAGGATCGCGTGACCACCGTGCGCGCCGGCACCAGCGGTGTGCTGTTCGCGATTGATCGCGGGCGTTATACCGAGCCGGGGATCTGGCAGGCGAAAGTGGCGGGGCGGGTGCCTTTTAGAACCGGGAAGCTCACCAACGACTGATGGCTCTTCGCTGAATTTGCTGACCCCATCGCTGGCAAGCCAGCTCCCACAGGGTTGCGGTTGATCCCAGATTTTGTAGACGCCGTAATTCTTGTGGGAGCTGGCTTGCCAGCGATAGCGGCATCAGCCGCACCACAAAATTTGGATCCTCAGCCGAGAATGTTAGGCTCCCCCGCGAACCCGACACTCTGTGAAGGAACGCTGCAATGCTGAAATTGTTCGCCCTGCTGACCCTGCTCGCATCCACCGCCGTTCACGCGCAAACCACCCTGCAATCCGATCTGCCACTCAAGTACCTCGAACAGGTCCACGCCGACGCTGAACCACGTCCGCTGGTGATTTTCCTGCACGGTTACGGCAGTAACGAGGCCGATCTGATCGGCATGAAATTTCAGCTGCCGGCGCAGTACAACTACCTTTCCGTGCGCGCGCCGATGACGTTGGGTGAAGGACGTTTCCAGTGGTTTCGCAAGAAAGGTGAAGGCGCCTACAACGGCGAGACCGATGATCTGAAGGTCAGCGGCCAGAAGCTGCGCGACTTTATCGCCCAGGCGGCGAAGAAATATCACGCCGCGCCGGACAAGGTGTACCTGATCGGCTTCAGCCAGGGCGCGATGATGAGCTACGAAGTGGGCCTGCGCGCGCCAGCGGTCGTGGGCGGGTTTGCCGCGTTGAGCGGGCGCTTGTTGCCGGTGCTCCAAGCCGAACTCAAGCCTGGGCAAGCGCCGCTGCCGCTGCGCATTTTTATCGGCCATGGCACCGCTGATGATCCGGTGCCTTACCGTCACGGCACCGAGGCCAACGCGCTATTGCAGAAACTCGATTACCAGCCCGAGTTTCACGCTTATCCGGGCGTCGGCCACAGCATCAGTGCGGCCGAATTGCGCGATCTGAATGGCTGGTTGCAGCGGCTCAATCCTTGACGATGGCTTTGATCAAGGCATCGTGAGCTTTCTTGTCGCTGGCGCGGGAAATCACCTGCACCAGCGCCATCTTCGTCCCCGAGCCGGCCAGCAGCGTGGTGTTCAGGGTTTGGCCACCGCCCTGAGTGGCGGTGCTGTCAACCTGACGCAGCCCCAGGCCGGTGCCTTTCTGGGTCAGGCTTTTCTCGCTGAGCTTGTTGAAGTCCGGCAGGGCCTTGCGCTGATCGTCGATGAAACTCGACACGCTGCCGTCGAGAAACTCACCGTCGTTGTCCTTGACGTTCTGCCCTGCGGGAATCTGGTTTTCGGCGGCGATGACCACGGTCTTGGTGGTCTGGTTGGTGTACATCGTGCCCTTGGCACCGCTCGGGCTGGCGGGCAGCGGGTCGGCGACAAAGCCTTTGGGCAGGACAAAGGCAAACTTACCGTCGAGCAGCGAGACCTTCTCGGTTTTGACTTTTTCCTTGGCGGCGTGCGCGTTGATCGCGGCGAAACCAGCGACGGCCGCCAGCATCAGGACGACGGCTTTTTGCTCAACAATGACATGTGAATCTCCGGTGAATGGTCGCGCGAGGCGGGCGATCATCCCACGGAGCGTGCCGGCCGTTCCAGCGCGATTCGTCCGGGCGGTTATTGCGCTTGCGCCTTGGCCACTGGCCGCGCCAGCAGACGCCGGGTCACCCCGAGCATCGCCACCGACACTGCCACTCCCACTGCGAAGCCGCTGAGGCCCATGGTCGGCAGCGTCAAGGCCGACACCAGGCAGAACGCCGAGAACGAATACATGCCGGTCGCCGTTGCGCGTAATAACGCAGCGGTAAACGCCGGGCCGCGGGTTTGTTGCGAGAACACCGCCATGACGCTGCCGAGCACCGGGAACACCGCGAGAAGGCCGCTCCAGCGTTCGCCGACGGTGCTGGCGAGCATCGTCACCACCAGCGTCAGCGCCGCACCGGCGATCATCCGCCAGATCAGTTTGTCCGATTTCGGTGCTGGCCCGTGCAACACCGGCTGCACCTCGGGGAACAGATAAGGCGAAGCGAGCAGTGCCACCGCTGCCGCAATCACCGAGAACGGTAAGGACGCCGGGATCACCGACAAGACCGCCGCCAGCGCGGCCCAAACCGCCAGTGAAATGGTCAACGCCCACGGCCAGTTCGCCCGCTGCGCCACCTGCGCATAAGTGATGCAGAAAGCGATCATCGCGAACATTGCCGACAGCGCCGCCACCGCCGATTGCGCGGCAAACTGCGGCCCTTGTTCAATCGCCAGAAAGAACAGAATCGGCCCGACCACTACCGGCAATCCTGACAGCCACCCGGCCACGCTCGGCCCCCAACGTTTGCCTGCCAGGGAAATCAGCAGGAGAAAACCGGGTATCAGCAGCAGTTTGAGGATCAGCACGCGGGTGTCTCCATCGGGTCAGGATGAGCCACGTTAGCACTGCCGATTAAAGATTGCTGCCTATGTTCGCAGTTTTTGTATACAAAAATTCAGGCGCGAATCCGGCTATGCTTTGATCATCAGAATGCAGCGGAGACGATACGGCGATGAACAGAACACCCAAGCTCGTACGTGGCTGTTGTGGCATCGGCTTGTGGGCACTGTTGCTGACGCCGACGTGGGCCAATTGGCAGGACGCTGTGCCAGGGGCGCAAATCATCGGCAGTGGCGATTTCAGCGTGTTCGGCTTCGATTTTTACAGCGCGCGGTTGTGGAGTGCCGTGCGGCCTCTGGCGGACGGCCAGCCGTTTGCTCTGGAGCTGATCTACCGGCGCAACATCTCGCGAGACGATCTGGTCAGCACCAGCGTCGATGAGATCAAACGCCTGGCCGGTCCCCGGGTCACTTCAGCGCAATTGGCCGGCTGGCAGGCGCAGATGCAGCAATCCTTTGTCGACGTTCAGGCCGGCACGCGGATTACCGGCGTGTATCTGCCGGGGCAGGGCGCGCGGTTTTTTGTCGGGCAGAAGCTCCAGCATGAGATCGAGGATCCGCAGTTTGCCAAGGCGTTTTTCGATATCTGGCTGGATCCGCGAACACGCAGTCCCGAGTTGCGCGAGCAGTTGCTGGGGGTGAACCCATAGGTTCAGTGATCTTTGCGCTTCAAGGCATCAGGCGAAACGACTAAGCTGCCGGGCTCCCGTTTTTGTTTCTGGATGTGTGCGTGAAATTCAGTCTGCCCAAAATCGCCACCGCGCCGTTTTGCCCGCCGGAAGTGGCTGGCAGTGTTGCGGTTGATCCGACTGCCTCGTTCTTCAAACGTGTGCTGCGTTTCGCCGGTCCCGGTTTGCTGGTGTCGATCGGCTACATGGACCCGGGCAACTGGGCGACCGCGATCGAGGCCGGTTCGCGTTTTGGCTACAACCTGTTGTTCGTCGTGTTGCTGGCCAGTCTGGCCGGTATGGTGGTGCAGTGCCTGTGCTCGCGGTTGGGCATCGCCACCGGGCGCGATCTGGCGCAGCTGTCCCGCGAGCGCTACAGCACGCCGACCGCGCGCCTGCAATGGATACTGGCGGAGATCTCGATCATCGCCACCGACCTCGCCGAAGTGCTTGGCTGCGCTCTCGCATTTCACTTGCTGCTCGGTTGCTCGCTGACCTTCGGCATCGCTCTGACGGCTTTCGACACGCTGCTGGTGCTGGCCCTGCAGAACCGGGGATTCCGTCGTCTCGAAGCGATCATGCTGGTGCTGGTCGCGACCATCGGTGTTTGTTTTTTCGTCGAATTGTTGTTGATCAAACCGTACTGGCCAGACGTGGCGCTGGGCTTCAAACCCTCGCTGTCCGCCATCAGCGATGCCGCGCCGCTGTATCTGGCCATTGGCATCCTCGGCGCCACAGTGATGCCGCATAACCTTTACCTGCACACCTCGATCGTGCAGACGCGGATGATCGGCAAGGACCTGGCGAGCAAGCAGGACGCGGTGAAACTCGCGCGTATCGACACCATTGGTTCGCTGGCCCTGGCGCTGCTGGTCAACGCGGCGATCCTGATTCTCGCGGCGGCGGCGTTTCACCAGTCCGGACACACCGATGTGGTCGATATTCAGGACGCGTATCACCTGCTCGACCCGCTGGTTGGCGGTGCGCTGGCCAGTGTGCTGTTCGGCGTGGCGCTGCTCGCGTCGGGGCAAAGTTCGACCTTCACCGGGACCATCGCCGGGCAGGTCATCATGGAGGGCTATCTGAACCTGCGCATCCCGTGCTGGCAGCGGCGTTTGATCACTCGCGGGCTGGCGCTGATTCCGGCGTTCATCGGCGTCTGGCTCATGGGCGATAACGCGATCGGCAAGTTGCTGGTGTTGAGCCAGGTGGTGTTGAGTCTGCAGTTGCCGTTTGCCCTGTTCCCACTGATCCGCATGACCAACGACAAACGGCTGATGGGGCCGTTTGTGAATCGCTGGCCCACGCGGGTGCTGGCCTGGGGGCTGTTCGTGTTGATCAGCGGGGCGAACAGCTGGTTGATATTGCAGTGGGCGGTTTGATCGCTGAGTTGCGGTGACTGGCAGGGCCTCTTCGCGAGCAGGCTCGCTCCCACAGGTTTTCGCGGGCGGCCACAATTCAGCTGGCCAGCCGACGAGGGGTCATCCATCAACTTGTTTCGCGGCGGGCGAGCCTATACTGTATATGCACACAGTAAAGAGTCCGTGCCATGCAAATCATCGACAAGCTCAGCATCCTCGCCGACGCCGCCAAGTACGACGCCTCCTGCGCCAGCAGTGGTGCGCCCAAGCGCAGCTCCGAGGGCAAGAGCGGGCTCGGTTCGACGGATGGCATGGGCATCTGTCACAGCTACACGCCGGACGGGCGCTGTGTGTCGTTGCTGAAAATCCTGCTGACTAACTTCTGCCTTTACGATTGCCAGTATTGCGTCAACCGCCGTTCCAGCGATGTGCCGCGTGCGCGCTTCACCCCGGAAGAAGTCGTGACGCTGACCATGGATTTCTACCGGCGCAACTGCGTCAGCGGCCTGTTTCTCAGCTCCGGGATCATCCGCTCGGCGGACTACACCATGGAGCAACTGGTGCGCGTGGCGAAGTTGCTCCGTGAAGAGCATGAGTTTCGCGGCTACATCCATTTGAAGACCATTCCCGAAGCCGATCCTGCTTTGATCGAAGAAGCCGGGCGTTATGCCGACCGTCTCAGCGTCAACATTGAATTGCCCACCGATGCCAGCCTGCAGACGCTGGCGCCGGAGAAGGACATCACCTCGATCAAGCAAGCGATGAACACCATCTACACCGGCGTGCAAACAGTGTTGAACGAGCCGCGCTCGGCGAAATTCGCCCCGGCCGGGCAGAGCACGCAATTGATCGTCGGTGCCGATGACACCGACGACAGCACCATCCTCCAGAGCGCCCAGTCCCTGTACGGCAACTTCCGTTTGCGCCGGGTCTATTACTCGGCGTTCAGCCCGATCCCCGACAGCCCGAAAAGCGTACCGCTCGCCGCGCCTCCGCTGATGCGCGAGCACCGTTTGTATCAGGCTGATTTCCTCCTGCGCAGCTACGGCTACAGCGCTGACGAATTGCTTAAAGGCCCGGGCAATCTGGCGCTCGATATCGACCCGAAGCTGGCCTGGGCGCTGGAAAATCGCGAAGTGTTTCCGCTGGACCTGAACCGTGCCGACGCGACGTTGATCGCGCGCATCCCCGGCATCGGCTTGCGCACCACCGAGCGCCTGGTCGAGTTGCGTCGCCAGCGCCGCATCCGTTACGAAGACGTGGCGCGGATGCGCTGCGTGCTGGCCAAGGCGAAGCCTTTCATCATCACCAGCGATTACCACCCGCAACAGGCGGAAGTCACCAGCCACATGCTCTATCAGCAATTGCGCGACCGACCGATGCCGCAGCAGATGGGGTTGTGGGGATGATCAGTCTCGATTGTGACGATCTGTTCGACACATGGCGCCAGCAGGCGCGCTGGTTGCTCAGCCATGAAATCGATCCGAGTCTGGTGAGCTGGGCGGCGGAAGGGGCGGGCGATCTGTTTGCCAGTGATGAACAGGTGCCCGAAGGGCAGGGGCCGTTTCAGGCGCGTATTCCCCGCGCGCTGCTCGCCACCCTTGAGCAAGCGGCGCGCTATCGCGGCGAACAGCGCTGGAGCCTGTTGTATGAAGTGCTCTGGCGCGTCAGTCACGGCGACCGCACGGCGATGATGGCCGGCGACAAACTCGGCAGCGAGTTGCAGCGGCGCATCAAGCAGGTCAGCCGCGAGGCCCATCATCTGCATGCATTCGTGCGTTTCATCGAGCGGTCGAAGGATCTGCCCGGTCCACAATACGTGGCGTGGCATGAGCCGGCGCATGACATTCTGCACAGCGCCAGCGAGCACTTTATCGGGCGCATGGGCCAGCATCGCTGGTTGATCGCCACACCGCGTGACGGCGTTTATTACGACGGTGAGCAATTGATTCACGAGCGGCAGTGCCCGATTGAGTGGCAGCAACTGGCGCAGAACGTCGACGATCCCCACGGCGATTTGTGGTTGACCTACTACAGCCACATCTTCAACCCGGCGCGGTTGAACCCGAAGGTCATGCAAGGGCATCTGCCGGTGCGGTTCTGGAAGAATCTGCCGGAGGGGGAGTTGATACCGGGATTGATCACCCAGGCGCGGATGGGCAAGCAACAGAATGGGCAGGCGAGCGGGATTGCTGATCGACTTGGTAAACGGATTGCCTTGAAGAGCGAAAAGCCTACCCTCACCCCAGCCCTCTCCCGGAGGGAGAGGGGGAGCCGACCGAGGTGTTCTTGCGAACTCCATCGACCTGAATGGCCGAGGTGAACGCGATTTTTGAAAAGCGCACAAGTCGGCTCCCTTTCCCCCTCGCCCCCTTGGGGGAGAGGGCTGGGGTGAGGGGGTGACGTTTTTCAATACGACACCAGAGCCCAGCCCTACAAAAAAGCCCCCCACCAATCACTCGGTGGAGGGCTTTGAGCATCAGCAGTCGTCAGATCAAACCTTGACGATCCAGCCCGCTGGCGCTTCGATGTCGCCGGTCTGCACGCCAGTCAGCTCTTTGTAGAGCTGCTGGGTTACCGGGCCTACCTCGGTTTCGCTGTGGAACACATGCAGGTGGTCGTTGTAGCTGATGCCGCCAATCGGCGTGATCACCGCAGCGGTACCGCAGGCACCGGCTTCCTTGAAGTCCGACAGCTTGTCGATCAGCACGTCGCCTTCAACCACTTCCAGGCCCAGACGCGATTTGGCCAGTTCGATCAGCGACAGGCGGGTGATGCCTGGCAGGACCGATGGCGAGTTCGGGGTGACGAACTTGTTGTCGTGGGTGATCCCGAAGAAGTTTGCCGAACCGACTTCTTCGATCTTGGTGTGGGTCATCGGATCGAGGTAGATCGCGTCGGCGAAGTTGGCTTTCTTGGCTTTCGAGCCCGGCATCAGGCTGGCAGCGTAGTTGCCACCGACCTTGGCCGCACCGGTGCCTTGCGGGGCCGCGCGGTCGTAGCTGGAGATCTGGAAGTTGTGCGGGGTCAGGCCGCCCTTGAAGTAGGCGCCGACCGGGATGCAGAAGATCGAGAAAATGAATTCGGGCGCGGTGCGTACGCCGATGTTGTCACCGACGCCGATCACGAACGGGCGCAGGTACAGCGCGCCGCCGGTGCCGTACGGCGGGATGAAACGCTCGTTGGCGCGAACCACGGCTTTGCAGGCTTCGATGAACTGCTCGGTGTCGACCGTCGGCATCAGCAGACGCGCGCAGCTGCGTTGCATGCGCAGGGCGTTCTGGTCCGGGCGGAACAGGTTGATCGAGCCGTCCTTGCAGCGATAGGCCTTCATGCCTTCGAAGCACTGCTGACCATAGTGAAGGGCGGTGGAGCCTTCGCTGATGTGCAGGACGTTATCTTCGGTCAGGGTGCCTTTGTCCCACTCGCCATCGCGAAAGTACGACAGATAGCGCTTGTCGGTCTTGATGTAGTCAAAACCCAGCTTGTCCCAATTGATGCTTTCGTTACCCATGACACCCTCTATCACTGAACAACCGCCGAAACGGTTCAAGGCTTCTGACGTTTTTTTGGATGGGCACAACAATACTTCATTCTTGAGCGGTTTCGCAGCCCGGACTATCGGATGACACTCAGATAAATAGTGTTGCCCTCAAGAATTCGCGAGCAGGCTCGCTCCCACATTTGAAATGCATTCCCATTGTGGGAGCGAGCCTGCTCGCGAAGGGGCCATCACTGCCACCGCACATCACAGATGCAGCGCATGCCCCAGCGCCCGCAACGCCGCTTCCTGCACCGCTTCGCCCAAGGTTGGGTGCGCATGAATGGTGCCGCCGATGTCTTCCAGTCGCGCGCCCATTTCCAGGCTCTGCGCAAAAGCCGTCGACAGTTCGGAAACCCCAACGCCCACCGCTTGCCAGCCGACAATCAGATGATTGTCGCGACGTGCGACCACGCGCACGAAGCCGCTTTTCGATTCCAGGGTCATCGCCCGGCCGTTGGCGGCGAACGGGAAGCTGGAAACGATGCAGTCCAGCCCGGCAGCCTTGGCCTCGTCTGGAGTTTTGCCGACCACCACCAGTTCCGGGTCGGTAAAGCACACGGCGGCGATGGCGGTCGGGTTGAACTCACGGCTCTTGCCACTGATCAGCTCGGCAACCATTTCGCCCTGAGCCATGGCGCGGTGGGCCAGCATCGGTTCGCCGCTCACATCGCCAATGGCGTAGACGTTGCGCATGCTGGTCTGGCAACGGCTGTCGTTCTTGATCGCCGAACCGTTCATGTCCAGATTCAGCGCTTCGAGATTAAATCCCTGCGTATTGGGTTTGCGGCCGACGGCAACCAGTACCTGATCGGTTTCCAGATTGAGGGTTTCGCCTTCGGGATCGCGCACCTGCAACGTGCCGTCGAAACCGAGCACGCTGTGCTTGAGGTACAGCTTCACGCCCAACTGCTTCAGCGCGTCGTGGACCGGTTGTGTCAGCTCCGCGTCATAGGCCGGCAGAATCCGGTCCTGCGCCTCGACCACGCTGACTTCGGCGCCGAGCTTGCGATAAGCGATGCCCAGCTCCAGGCCGATGTAACCACCGCCGACCACCACCAGACGTTTCGGCACAGACGTCGGTGCCAGCGCTTCGGTGGAGGAGATTATCGGCCCGCCAATCGGCAGGATCGGCAGGTTGACGCTGGTCGAACCGGTGGCCAGCACAAGATGTTCGCACTGGATGCGCGTATCGCCGACTTCCACGGTTTTGCCGTCGATGATTTTCGCCCAGCCATTGATGACCTGGACCTTGTTTTTCTTCAGCAGCGCGGCGACGCCAGTGGTCAGGCGATCAACGATGCCGTCCTTCCACTCGACGCTTTTGCTGATATCCAGGGTCGGCGCGGCAACGCTGATGCCGAGCGCCGAATGCTGGCTGTGATGCTGCGTCTGATGAAACTGCTCAGCCACATGAATCAGCGCTTTCGACGGAATGCAGCCGATATTCAGGCAGGTGCCGCCCAACGATTGGCCTTCGACCAGAATGGTCGGAATACCCAATTGCCCGGCGCGGATCGCGGTCACGTAACCGCCGGGGCCGCCGCCGATAATCAGCAGCGTGGTGTTCAGAGATTGCATTCGGGCTTACTCCACAAACAAGGTAGCGGGTTGTTCGAGCAAGCCACGAATGGCCTGAATGAAGAGCGCCGCGTCCATGCCGTCGACCACGCGGTGATCGAAGGAGCTGGAGAGGTTCATCATCTTGCGGATCACCACTTGGCCTTTGACCACCATTGGCCGTTCGACAATTTTGTTCACGCCGACAATGGCCACTTCCGGCAGGTTCAGCACCGGCGTGCTGACAATGCCGCCCAATGCGCCGAGGCTGGTCAGAGTGATGGTCGAACCGGACAGCTCATCGCGGCTGGCCTTGCCATTGCGCGCGGCGTTGGCCAAACGCGAAATTTCCGCGGCGCTGTCCCACAGGCTGCGCGCTTCGGCGTGACGCACGACGGGCACCATCAGGCCGACATCGCTTTGCGTGGCGACGCCGACATGCACCGCACCGAGGCGAGTGATGACTTGCGCTTCGTCATCGTAACGGGCGTTCATCTGCGGGAAGTCGCGCAGGGCGACGACCAGCGCGCGAACGAGGAACGGCAACAAGGTCAACTTGCCACGGCTGGCGCCATGTTTTTCATTCAGATGCGCGCGCAGTTCTTCGATTGCGGTGACGTCGATTTCCTCGACATAACTGAAGTGCGCGGCACGCTGAGTAGCATCTTGCATGCGCTGGGCGATCTTGCGGCGCATGCCGATCACTTGAATCTGTTCTTCGTCGTGGCGCTGGGCATAAGCGGCAGCGGCCGGCGCCGAAGCGTTCGACTGACCTTGCGCCAGATAGGCTTCAAGGTCTTCGTGCAACACGCGACCGGCCGGGCCGGAACCGCGCACCAAGCGCAATTGAATGCCCAGATCCAGCGCATGTTTGCGCACGGCTGGCGAGGCTAGCGGGCGTTCATCCGCTTCGCGAGCGACCATCGGGCCCTGGCAAACGGCAGCCGGACGTGGTGCGGCGGCTGCGGCGGGTTTGCTTTCGACAGCGGTCTCAACTTTCGGCGCAACCGGTGCTTCTTTGACCGGCGCGGGTGCGGCGGACTCTTTAAGGTTGCCAGCACCTTCAACCTCGATGCTGATCAACACACTGCCAACCGCCATGACTTCACCCGGCTGACCACCGAGCGCAATCACTTTCCCGTGCACCGGCGACGGAATATCGACCATCGCCTTGTCGGTCATCACATCCGCCAGCACCTGGTCTTCAACCACCAGATCGCCAACCTTGACGTGCCACTGCGACAGTTCTACTTCTGCGATGCCTTCGCCGATGTCCGGCATCTTGATAACGTGCGTGCCCATTCAGACCTCCATGACCCGTTTCAACGCCGCGCCCACGCGGGACGGCCCTGGGAAATACGCCCACTCCTGCGCGTGCGGGTAGGGCGTGTCCCAACCGGTGACGCGTTCGATCGGCGCTTCCAGGTGATGGAAGCAATGCTCTTGCACCAGCGACACCAGCTCGGCGCCGAAACCGCAGGTACGGGTGGCTTCGTGAACCACCACGCAGCGGCCGGTTTTCTTCACCGACTTGACGATGGTTTCCAGGTCCAGCGGCCACAGGCTGCGCAGGTCGATGACTTCGGCATCGACGCCGGATTCTTCGGCAGCGACTTGCGAGACGTAGACGGTGGTGCCGTAGGTCAGCACGGTCACGTCCTTGCCCGGGCGAGTGATCGCGGCGACGTCCAGCGGCACGGTGTAGTAACCGTCCGGCACCTGGGCTTGCGGGTGTTTCGACCACGGGGTTACCGGGCGGTCGTGGTGGCCGTCGAACGGGCCGTTGTACAGGCGTTTCGGCTCAAGGAAGATCACCGGGTCATCGTTTTCGATGGAGGCGATCAGCAGGCCTTTGGCGTCGTACGGGTTGGACGGCATGACCGTGCGCAGACCGCAGACCTGAGTGAACATCGCCTCGATGCTCTGGCTGTGGGTCTGGCCGCCGTAGATGCCGCCGCCGCAAGGCATGCGCAGGGTCATCGGTGCGGTGAATTCGCCAGCCGAGCGATAACGCAGACGCGCCGCTTCGGAAATGATCTGGTCGGAGGCGGGGTAGACGTAGTCGGCGAACTGGATTTCGGCGACCGGGCGCAGTCCGTAAGCGCCCATGCCGACAGCCACGCCGACGATGCCGCTTTCCGAAATCGGTGCGTCGAACACCCGCGAGGTGCCGTACTTCGTCTGCAGGCCTTCGGTGCAGCGGAACACACCGCCGAAGTAACCGACGTCCTGGCCGAAGACGACGACGTTGTCATCACGCTCAAGCATCACATCCATGGCCGAGCGCAGGGCCTGGATCATGGTCATGGTGGTCGTGGTCATGGCGGTTTCCAACTGAATATTGTTGTTGTGATCGTTCATGTCAGATCCCCAACTGCTGACGCTGGCGCTTCAAGTGCTCCGGCATCTCTTTGTAGACGTCTTCGAACATGGTCGCGGCGCTTGGAATCTGACCGCCGGCGAGGGTGCCGTACTGTTCGGCCTGTTTCTGCGCGGCAATCACTTCGGCTTCAAGTTCAGCGCTGACGGCGGTGTGCTCTTCCTCCGACCAGTGACCGACCTTGATCAGGTGCTGTTTCAGACGCGCGATCGGATCGCCGAGCGGGAAGTGGGTCCAGTCATCGGCAGGGCGGTATTTCGATGGGTCGTCGGAGGTCGAGTGCGGGCCGGCGCGGTAGGTGACCCATTCGATCATGGTCGGGCCGAGGTTGCGCCGGGCGCGTTCGGCAGCCCAGGCGGAAGCGGCGTAGACCGCGTAGAAGTCGTTGCCGTCGACACGCAGCGAGGCGATGCCGCAACCGACGCCGCGTCCGGCGAAAGTCGTGGCTTCACCGCCGGCTATGGCCTGGAAGGTGGAAATCGCCCACTGGTTATTCACGACATTGAGGATCACCGGCGCGCGATAAACGTGGGCGAAGGTGAGGGCGGTGTGGAAGTCCGATTCGGCGGTGGCGCCGTCACCGATCCACGCCGAGGCGATTTTCGTATCGCCCTTGATCGCCGAGGCCATGCCCCAACCGACGCCCTGAATGAATTGGGTGGCGAGGTTGCCGGAAATGGTGAAGAAGCCAGCGTCCTTGACCGAGTACATGATCGGCAACTGGCGGCCCTTGAGCGGATCGCGCTCGTTGGACAGCAACTGGCAGATCAGGTCGACCAGCGGCACCTCGCGGGCCATGAGAATGCTTTGCTGGCGGTAGGTCGGGAAGCACATGTCGTCGATGTTCAGCGCCAGAGCCTGAGCGCTGCCGATGGCTTCCTCGCCAAGGCTCTGCATGTAGAACGACATCTTTTTCTGCCGCTGGGCGACGACCATGCGGTTGTCGTAGATGCGCGTCTTGAGCATCGCGCGCATGCCTTTGCGCAGGATCTCGACCGGCACGTTTTCGGCCCACGGGCCGAGGGCGTTGCCCTGATCGTCAAGCACGCGAATCAGGCCACGGGCGAGGTCGGCGGTATCGGCAGGTTCTACATCGACAGGAGGTTTGCGCACCGTACCGGCATCGGTCAAATGCAGGTAGGAAAAATCGGTTTTGCAGCCGGGACGGCCCGAGGGTTCAGGGACGTGCAGGCGCAGCGGTTCATACGCTTGGGTCATGGCTTCTACGCTCGATCTTGTGAATTTCTTGTAGTGAGCTGGCAGTCATTCCCGGGTAGGGGAAATCTTGTCCTACAACAATCATAGGCGTGGCCAAGAAGAATATTTCTCTGTGTTTCGTTGCGCTGGCGACCATTTGCAGATAGAAATTCTGCATAAACATAAAAAACAGGTGGTTTTGTCTCATGCGCAAACTGGACCGTACCGACATCGGCATTCTCAACAGCCTTCAAGAGAACGCGCGGATCACCAATGCCGACCTCGCCCGTTCGGTGAACCTGTCGCCGACGCCATGCTTCAACCGGGTCAAGGCCATGGAAGAATTGGGTCTGATTCGCGAGCAGGTCACGTTGCTGGATGCCGATCTGCTGGGGCTGCATGTGAATGTGTTCATTCACGTCAGCCTGGAAAAGCAGGTGGAGGAAGCGCTGCAGCACTTCGAGGAGGCGATTTCTGATCGGCCGGAGGTGATGGAGTGCTACTTGATGGCGGGTGATCCGGATTATCTGATTCGCGTGCTGGTGCCGAGCATCCAGTCGCTGGAACGCTTCATGATGGATTTTCTGACCAAGGTGCCGGGGGTGGCGAACATCCGATCGAGCTTTGCGCTGAAGCAGGTGCGTTATAAGACCGCGTTGCCGTTGCCTGCGAACGGTTTGACGTTGGGGACGTGAAGATCAAAACATCGCAGCCTTCGGCAGCTCCTACAGTTGCACCGTATTCCAAATGTAGGAGCTGCCGAAGGCTGCGATCTTTTGACGTTAAAGTTTGTTGAGCGGAATCTTCAGGTAAACCACGCCGTTGTCTTCCGCCGTCGGCATATTCCCCGCCCGTACATTCACCTGGATCGCCGGGAGCAGCAACGTCGGCATGCCTAACCCAGCGTCACGTGTCGTGCGCATCTCCACGAACGCCGCTTCATCGATCCCGTCATGCACATGAATATTGCTTTTGCGCTGTTCGCCGACAGTGGTCTGGCACTGCGAGGCGCGGCCTTCGGTGGGTAATCGTGGCAAACGTAAAGCTTCACGCTCGCCGGAAAAGCCAACAGCTTCTGGATCGACTTGAACAATTGCTGCGCATTGCCGCCAGGGAAATCACAGCGCGCGGTGCCGACATCGGGCATGAACAGCGTGTCACCAACCAGGATCTGCTCGCCGTCGACCAGGTAGGCCATGTCCGCTGGCGTATGGCCGGGGACGTGCAGGGCGGTGGCCTTGAGGTTGCCGATCATGAATGACTCGTTCGGCGCGAACAGGTGATCGAACTGCGAGCCATCGACGCAAAATTCCGGCTCCAGATTGAACAGCGCCTTGAACACATTCTGCACTTTGCTGATCGATTCACCTATGGCGATCTTGCCGCCCAGTTCTCGACGCAGGTACGGCGCGGCAGACAGGTGATCGGCGTGGGCGTGGGTTTCCAGTAGCCATTGCACTTGCAGCCGATGCACACGCACGAAAGCGATGATCTTGTCCGCCTGCGCCGTGCCGGTGCGCCCGGCGGCGCCATCGTAATCGAGCACCGGGTCGACGATCGCGCACTGGCCGCCGTCGGCTTCGTAGACCACGTAGCTGTAGGTCGAGGAGGCGGGGTCGAGGAACGCTTCAATCAGGGCGGGCATGGCGAAAACCTGTGCTGGGTAATTTCGGGTTGCAACACTTTATGTAAAAACATAATGTTCGCAGCTTAAGTGACCTTCAAGGCCTCGTGCAAATGCAATCCAGTCTGACCGAATGTGAAGTCGCCCAACTGCGCGCCTCGGCGTCCAAAGCCTGCGCGTTGCTCAAAGCCCTGGCCAATGAGGATCGCCTGTTGATCCTCTGTCAACTGACCCAGGGCGAACGCAACGTCGGCGAACTGGAAAAAATGACCGGCGTACGCCAGCCGACGCTGTCCCAGCAACTGGGCATCTTGCGCGATGAAGGCCTGGTCGCGACCCGCCGCGAAGGCAAATACATTTTCTATGGCCTGGCCAGTCACGAAGTGATCCAGGTGATGAAAACCCTCTCGGGGCTGTATTGCGGAGCGGTACTCAAGAGCTGGGAACAGCCATAAATGCCAGCCCTCACAAACATCTCCTGTGGGAGCGAGCCTGCTCGCGAAGGCGGCGTGTCAGCCGACGAATAGTTGACTGAGCCACCGCTTTCGCGAGCAGGCTCGCTCCCACATTGGTTGTTGTGGTGAGCCAAAAAAATCCTTGCGTGCAGCAAAAGGAACAAGCAATGAACGATCAACACTGGGGCCTATCCATCAGTGCGGACATCGTGGTCATCGGCGGTGGCACGGCCGGCATCGGTTTTGTCGCCAGCCTGCTCAAGCGTGACCCGCAGCTCAAAGTCACCGTGATCGAACCGAGTTCACAGCACTACTATCAACCGGCGTGGACGCTGGTCGGCGGTGGCGCGTTTGACGTGAAGGACACGGTCAGGCCGATGAGCAAAGTCATGCCGCGTCAGGCGACGTGGATTCAGGCCAGTGTCAGCGCTATCGACCCGCAAAGCCGCCAACTCACCCTCGACGACCAGCGCACCGTCAGATATCAGAACCTGATCGTCTGCCCCGGCCTGCGCCTGGCCTGGGAGAAAATCGAAGGCTTGCGGGAAAGCCTCGGTCAGCACGGCGTCACCTCCAACTACAGCTATCAACACGCCCAGTACACCTGGGATCAAGTGCAGAAACTGCGCGATGGCCGGGCGCTGTTCACCCAGCCGGCGATGCCGATCAAATGCGCCGGCGCGCCGCAAAAAGCCCTGTACCTGTCTTGCGATTACTGGCGCAAATCCGCTGTGCTGAAAGACATCAAGGTTGAATTCAATCTCGCTGGCGCTGCGCTGTTTGGCGTGCCGACCTTCGTGCCGCCGTTGATGAAGTACATCGAACAGTACGACGCGCAACTGGCGTTCAACTCGAATCTGGTCAAAGTCGACGGCCCGGCGAAAACCGCCTGGTTTGACGTCAAGGACGCCGATGGCAATGTCAGCCGGGTCGCGAAAACCTTCGACCTGCTGCACGTCGTGCCGCCACAAGTCGCGCCGGATTTCATCTCACAAAGTGCGCTGGCCGATGCCGGCGGTTGGTGCGAGGTCGATCCGCACAGCCTGCAGCATCCGCGTTATCCAGACGTGTTCGCACTGGGCGATATCTGCGGCACCAGCAATGCGAAAACTGCCGCAGCGGTGCGCAAGCAGGTGGTCGTCGTTGCGCAAAATCTGCTGGCCGCGCGCAAACAACAGCCGCTGCCGCTCAAGTACGACGGCTACGGTTCCTGCCCGCTGACGGTGGAGAAGGGCAAGGTGATCCTCGCCGAGTTCGGCTATGGCGGCAAACTGCTGCCGACCTTCCCGCTGGACCCGACCGTGGCCCGCCGTTCGGCATGGTGGCTGAAGGCGACGCTGCTGCCGTGGTTCTACTGGCACGGCATGCTCAAGGGCCGCGAGTGGCTGACGCGTCTGTCCAGGATCGACTGAGAAAACCCCTATGTTGCTGGCAAGTCTGTTTGGCGTGGTGATGGGGTTGGTCCTCGGCCTGACCGGTGCGGGCGGCGGGATTCTCGCGGTGCCGGCGCTGGTGCTCGGGCTCGGCTGGACGATGACGCAAGCGGCGCCGGTGGCCTTGTTTGCGGTCGGCAGCGCGGCAGCGGTCGGTGCGATCGATGGTTTGCGCCATGGCCTGGTGCGTTACCGCGCGGCGCTGTTGATCGCCGCGTTGGGCGCAGTGTTTTCGCCGCTGGGGATCTACTTCGCGCATCAGTTGCCGGAAAAGATTCTGATGATTCTGTTCAGCCTGCTGATGGTCCTGGTCGCCTGGCGAATGTTCAGAAAGGACCGTCAGCAAGCGGGGCCGAGCGATCACGGCCACGCCAGTTGGGGCCAGAAAAACTGCATGCTCAACGAGCAGACCGGGCGCTTCGACTGGACCGCCAAATGCACCGCCACTCTGGCTGCACTGGGCGCGATTACCGGCGTGGTTTCGGGTTTACTCGGCGTCGGCGGCGGCTTTCTGATCGTGCCGGCGTTCAAGCAACTGACCGATGTGCAGATGCGCGGCATCGTTGCGACGTCGTTGATGGTGATCAGTCTGATTTCCGCGATCGGGGTGATCGGCGCGTTTCATGCGGGGGTGCGTATCGACAGTCAGGGCGCGGCGTTCATCGTTGCCAGCATCGTTGGCATGATCGTCGGTCGCAGGCTGTGCGCGCAGGTGCCGGCGCGGGCGTTGCAGGTGGGGTTTGCCAGTGTCTGTCTGGTGGTGGCGGGGTACATGCTGGTGCGGGCGTGAAGATCAACAGATCGCAGCCTCGTTGCACTCGACAGCTCCCACAGGGGTATGCGATTCCTGCAGGAGCTGCGATCTTTTCAGCGGGTTACAACACCAGGTGCGGCAGCCACAGCGAAATCGCTGGAACGTAGGTCACCAGCAGCAGCACCAGGAACAGCACGCCATAGAACGGCAGCAGCGCTTTTACGGTGCTTTCGATACTGACCTTGCCCACCGCCGAGCCGACGAAGAGCACGGCGCCCACCGGCGGTGTTATCAATCCGATCCCCAGGTTGACCAGCATGATCATGCCGAACTGCACCGGATCGACACCGATGCCCATGATCACTGGCATCAGGATCGGCGTGAGGATCAGAATCAGCGGCGCCATGTCCATCACCGTGCCCAACAGCAGCAACATCACGTTGATGCACATCAGGATCACGTAACGGTTGTCCGACAGGGTCAGGAACAGCGTGGTGATCTTCGCCGGGATCTGCATCAGGGTCATGATATAGCCGAAGCTGGCGGCGAAACCGATCAGGATCATCACAATGGAGATGGTGCGCACCGTGCGGTGCATCAGCTTGGGCAGTTCGCTCCATTTGTAGTCGCGGTAGATGAACATGGTCACGAAGAATGACCAAAGTACCGCGATGGCCGCCGATTCAGTGGCGGTGAAAATCCCTGAGAGAATGCCGCCGAGGATGATCACCATCGCCATCATGCCCCACAGGGCTTCGCCGACGATCTTCAGCGCCTGGCGCATCGGAATCACTTCGCCCTTGGGGTAGTTGCGCTTTTTCGCGAAGATCAGGCACAGCACCATCAGGCAGGCGCTCATCAGCAGGCCCGGGACGATGCCGGCCATGAACAGCGAAGCGATCGACACCGTACCGCCAGCGGCCAGCGAGTAGAGCACCGAGTTATGGCTTGGCGGGGTCAGCAGGGCTTGCACCGAACCGCTGACGGTCACGGCGGTGGAGAAGTCCCGTGGATAGCCCTTGCGTTCCATTTCCGGGATCAGCACCGAGCCTACCGACGCGGTGTCGGCCACCGAAGAACCGGAGATCGCGCCGAAGAACGTCGAGGCAACGATGTTGACCAGTGACAGGCCACCACGGACGAAACCTACCAGCACGCCGGCACACGCCACCAACCGCCGGGACATGCCGCCCTCGGCCATGATCGCGCCGGCCAGGACGAAGAACGGAATGGCCAGCAGCGAGAATTTGTTCACCCCCGAGGCGACCTGGATCATCACCGCCTGGAATGGAATGTCGATCCACCAAGCGCCGATCAGCGCAGCGGCGCCCAACGCGTAGGCGACCGGCATGCCGATCAGGATCAATACGATAAAACTGCCCAGCAGAATCAGAGCGTCCATTAAGCGGCACCTTCACTTTCTTCAACCAGGTCGAACTGCACGACCCGCCGTTTGCTCTGGTCACCGAGCAAGAGTTTTTCCAGAACAAAAATCAGCGTCAGCAGGCCGCCCACGGGGATCGGCAAATACGTTACGCCAACGCGCAGATCGGGCAGGGCGGCCATGAACTGGTTCCAGGTGGAGATGCACAGCTTGGTGCCCCAGATGGTCATGAAGATGCAGATTGCCGCCATCAGCAGTTGCGAAAAAATCGCTGCTGCGGATTTCAGCTGCGGTGGCATGCGGTCGGTGAGCATGGCCACGGCCATGTGCGCACCGGCGCGGTAACTGGCGGCGGCGCCGATGAAGGTGAACACCATCATCAGCAGGATCGCCGTCGGCTCTGGCCAGCTGGAGCCGGTGCCGAGCACGTAGCGGGCGAAGACGCCCCAGGGAATCATCAGGGAAATCGCCAGGACGGAAAGGCCGGCGACCCAGATGCACGTCATGTAGATCTTGTCGTTGATACGCAGCAGCAGATTCTTCATCGGGTTCCACCGTAACCGGGCGCGCCTGAACCGCTGGCGCGCCGGGCCTTTTTCATGAGTACGGAGCGGGAGGTGTTACTGAACGGCTTCGATCTTTTTGATCAGATCTGCGTACTTCGCACCGTACTTTTCACGTACCGGAGCGGTGGCGTCGTAGAAGGGTTTCTTGTCAACGGTGATGAACTCGACGCCGGCGGCCTTGAGTTTTTCTTCACTGGCGGCGGACTTCTTGTCCCACAACACGCGTTCTTCAGCCTGGGCAGCCTTGGCCGCCGTTTTCACCATCTTCTGTTGATCCGGAGTGAGTCTTTCCCAGGTGATTTTCGACATCACGATCGGCTCTGGCAGGATCAGGTGACCGGTCAGGCTGTAGAACTTGGCGTTCTGGAAGTGGTTGTGTTCGAGCAGGGTCGGCGGGTTGTTTTCCGCGCCGTCGATCACGCCGGTTTGCAGGGCGCTGAAGATTTCGCCGGTGTCCATGGCGATGCCGTTACCGCCCATGGCGTTCATCATGTCGATGAACATCGGGTTGCCTTGTACGCGGATTTTCATGCCCTTGAGGTCTTCGAGCTTGCGCACCGGTTTCTTGGTGTAGATGTTGCGCGTGCCGCCGTCCATCCACGCCAGGGCCACCAATTTGAATTCGGAGTTGGTGATCTTGTCGAGAATCTCATCGCCCACCGGGCCATCGATGACGTTACGCATGTGTTGCTGGTCCCGGAAAATGAACGGCATGTTGAACACGTTCACATCCGGCACCACGGGGCCGACGATACCCAGGCTGACCCGGGACATCTGTATCGCGCCGACTTGCATCTGCTCGATGACTTCCTTCTCGGAACCGAGCACTCCGCCCGGGAAGTACTGGAAGGTCAGCTCGCCGTTGGTTTCCTTTTCAAGCGTTTTGCCCATGCTCTTTTCGGCCACCACAGTTGGGTAACCGTCTGGATGAATATCAGCGAATTTGAGTTTCATATCTGCCTGAGCGCCACCAGCAAAGGTGAACATCAGCGGGAGTGCAGCGGCGAGCAAGGTGCGTTTGAAGTTCATGGGGGGTGAGTCTCCAGTCTTGTTATTTTTGTGTTCAAGGCGCAGCGGTGCAGCAGAGGGTCTAAAGCAAATCGTTGAATTGCGGTTCGGCGAGGCCCTTGACGCCTGGCTTCAGGGCGAACACGCCGCCGGCCAGGGATTGCGGATCGTGGTCATCGCCGGGGCGAATCGAGGCGACAAACAAGGTGTCCAGGTTGCTGCCGCCGAAGGCACACATGGTCGGTTTCTTCACCGGTACTTCCAGTGAAAAATCCAGACGACCGTCCGGGGCGAAGCGGTGAATCAGGCCGGCGTCGTTGGCGCAGATCCAGTAGCAGCCTTCGGCATCCACGGCAGCGCCATCGGGGCGGCCGGGGAAGTGATTCATGTCGACGAAGATTCGGCGATTCGATGGCGTGCCGGTCTCGGTGTCGTAATCGAAGGCCCAGATCAGTTGCACGTTGGGGTGCGAATCCGACAGATACATGGTTTTGCCGTCGGGGCTGAAGGCGAGGCCGTTGGGTACGATGAAGCCATCCAGCTGCGCTTCGATCACGCCAGTCTGCCCGGCGCCGTAGCGATAGAGCCGGCCTTCAGGCGCGTTCTGGCCCATATTCAGCACCATGCTGCCCGCCCAGAAACGACCTTGGCGATCACAGCGACCGTCGTTGAGGCGCATGTCCGCGCGGCTGTGCCCGACGGTGGCGAGCAATTCGCTGTCGAGGCTGCCGTCGCTGTGCGGGTGCAGGCGATAGAAACCGCTTTCCATGCCGGCGACCCAGCCGCCACTGCGGTGGCGGCTGATGCAGGCGAGCATTTGCGGGGCTTTCCACGAGGCGACGTGCCCGGTGTCAGCGCTCCAGCGTTGCAGCCCGCCGTTGGGAATATCGACCCAGTACAGGGCGTTTTCCTGCGGCACCCAGACCGGGCTTTCACCGACCGCGTTGCGGGCGTCGACGATCAATTCGGCTTGCATACTCATTCCCATGGTTTTTATTGGAGGGGGATCAAGTCGAGCGATCAATCGCCAAACGGGCCTGCTGCGACGAAGGCGCCGCCCTGATAGATCCGCGCCGGATCATCGTCGGCTGGCATCGGTTGCGCTTCGACCTTGTCGCGGAACACTTCCGAGGTGTCCTTGGCTTCGAAACCGAGGTGGCTGGCGTAGCGGTTGTCCCACCAGACGTCTTTGTTGGCGGACATGCCGTAGACCACGGTGTGGCCGACATTTGGGGTGTACAGCGAGCGTTCGAGCAGTTGCGTGAGATCGTCGAAGCTCAGCCAGGTGTGCATCATCCGGCGGTTCTGCGGTTCGGGGAACGAGGAGCCGATGCGGATGCTGACGGTTTCGATACCGTAGCGATCGAAGTAGAAACTGGCCATGTCTTCGCCGTAGGACTTGGACAAGCCGTAGTAACCGTCGGGGCGGCGTGGAGATATGGCGTCGAGTTTCTCGTCCTGTTTGTAGAAACCGATGACGTGGTTGGAGCTGGCGAAGATCACCCGCTTCACACCGTGCTTGCGTGCCGCTTCGTAAATGTGGAACACGCCGCAGATGTTGGCGCCGAGGATTTCTTCGAACGGCCGCTCAACCGAAACGCCGCCGAAATGCAGGATCGCATCGACTCCTTCGACCAGTTGATGCACGGCTTGCTTGTCGGCGAGGTCGCAGAGCACGACTTCTTCGTGGTCATCGACGGCCGGGGCGAGGGCTGCAATGTCGGACAGGCGCAGCACCTTGGCATAAGGGCGCAGGCGTTCGCGCAGGACTTTGCCCAGGCCTCCGGCGGCACCGGTCAGCAGCAGGCGATTGAAAGGAGCGCGGGGGTAGAGGTAGACGTCATGGCAATCCCTGAACACATTGTTATTAGGTTTGTTGTAGGTTGTCGTATGACTGCGCTGAAGTATCGGTAGGGTTTCCGGATCTTGTCAACGCGACTTTTGGTGTAGATGACGGAAGGGGCGATTCATTTTTTCAACACCCGATACCTGCCTTGCAATGCAATCCCCTTGTGGGAGCGAGCCTGCTCGCGAAGGCGTTGTGCCAGTCAGAACAAGTCGACTGGTCCGGCGCTTTCGCGAGCAGGCTCGCTCCCACAGGGCAAACCGCCAACCGTTACAACAACGAAATCGGATAGCTGATAAAGATCCGGTTCTCGTCAAATTCGTTGGTGCTGAAGTCCCGGCGAATGGTCGCGTTGCGCCATTTCACGTTGAGGTTCTTCAGCGGGCCGCTCTGCACGGTGTAGGCCAGCTCCGATTCGCGGCCCCATTCCTTGCCGTCGTTGGTGGTGGCGGTGTGTACGTTATCGCCGCTGATATAGCGGTTCATCAGGGTCAGGCCAGGCACGCCCAGCGCAACGAAGTTGTAGTCGTGACGCACCTGCCAGGAGCGCTCTTTGGCGTTGTCATAACTGGCGTTGTAACTGTCGTTGGCCAGGGTGCCGCCGCTGGTGCCGTTGACGCGCATCCAGGCATCGTCGCCGGTGAGTTTCTGCAGGCCGACGTAGAAGGTGTTGCCACCATATTTCGCCGAGAGCAGGGCGAACGCGGTCTTGTTGTCGAGGTCGCCGGCCTGAGCGCTGCCGTCTTCCTTGCCGGTGAAGAAACCGAGGTTAGCGCCCAGCGTCCAGTCGCCCATCGGCTGGCTGTGGCTGAGGTTGAAATACTGCTGCTGATAGATGTCGGTGAGCTCGGCGTACCACACGCCGACCATCGTGCGTTTTTCGTTGAAGCTGTATTCGCCGCCGCCGAAGTTGAAGCGATCGGAGGTGAATGCACCGCGGCCGTTCATCGACATGTCTTCCATGCTCGCGTCGTTGCGCGGGCTGTTGCCACGGAACTGGCCGCCGTAAACGGTCAGGCCGTTGATCTCGGTGGACGTGATCTGGCCGCCGCGAAAGGTCTGCGGCAGGGAGCGGCCGTCGTCGGAGCGCAGGATCGGCAATACCGGCATCCATTCGCCGACCTTCAATTCGGTCTTCGAGACTTTGGCTTTCAGCGCCACGCCGAGGCGACCGAAATTGTCGGCCGGGCGACCGTCATCATGAATCGGCAACAACTGTGTACCGCCAGTGCCTTTGCCGCCATCGAGCTTTTGCGAATACAGCCCGAGCACATCGAGGCCGAAGCCGACGGTGCCTTGGGTGAAGCCGGATTTGGCGTCGAGAATGAAGCTCTGTGTCCACTCTTCAGCCTTGCCCTGCGGATAGGCCGGGTTGACGAAGTTGCGGTTGAAGTAGGCGTTGCGCAGGTTCAGCGTGGCTTTGCTGTCGTCGAGGAAGCCTTCGGCATCAGCGCTCATGGGCAGGGCCAGGGCTAGGCTGCTGCAACCGATCAGGCTGAGGGTCGAACGCGGCTTGAAATGGGCAAAACGTGAAGGGCGGACGGAATTGCGGGCGAGTGGGCTCACTGTGACGCTCCCTGGATCGTTTGTTGTTTTTATTATTTGTCATACGTCGTCGTACAACATCGATGCGGATATTTCCCAGATTTTCAGGGATTGTCAACTGGAAGTTATACGATGACCTCCCGTGCGACGCCGAACCCATGTGGGAGCGAGCCTGCTCGCGAATGCGGACTTTCAATCAATGAAGTTGTCGACTGACACAGCGCTTTCGCGAGCAGGCTCGCTCCCACAGGGTTCCTTGGTGTCTGTCGAGTCGTGTGTTGCCCGTGAAATTGCGGCAAACTTCCCTCACCCCCAGCACCAGGCCGCTCCATGGATAAATACGCCCCGCGCAACTGGCAACCCCACGAAAAGCCCAGCCTGCCCGGTTCTCCGTCGACACCGCTGCACTCCACGCCCAAGCGCCTGGCGTACGCGGCGGTTGGCGTGCTGGTGGCGGTGACCGGTGGATTAGGCAACTCGCTGGTGGTTGCCAACCTGCCTTACCTGCAAGGCTCGCTCGGCGCGACCACGGCGGAAATGGCCTGGTTGCCGGCGGCGTATGTGATGACCAACGTGTCGATGAACCTGCTGCTGGTGAAGTTTCGCCAGCAATTCGGCTTGCGCGCGTTCACCGAAGTGTTTCTGGTGCTGTATGCGCTGGTGACCTTCGGCCATTTGTTCGTCAACGATCTCAACTCGGCAGTGGCGGTGCGGGCTGCCCACGGCATGGTCGGTGCGGCGCTGAGCTCGCTGGGTCTGTATTACATGGTGCAGGCGTTCCCGGCGAAGTGGCGGCTCAAAGCGTTGGTACTCGGCCTCGGCACGTCGCAACTGGCGTTACCGCTGGCGCGGCTGTTTTCCGAAGACCTGTTGCAGATCGCCGAATGGCGCGGTCTGTACCTGTTCGAATTGGGCATGGCCCTGCTGTCACTCGGCTGTGTGTTGCTGCTGAAGCTGCCGCCCGGTGACCGCTTCAAGACCTTCGAAAAACTCGACTTCCTGACCTTCGCCATTCTCGCCACCGGTGTGGCGTTGTTGTGCGCGGTGCTGTCGCTGGGGCGCATCGACTGGTGGCTGGAGGCGGACTGGATCGGCGTGGCGCTGGCCTGTTCGATCGCGCTGATCATTATGGGCCTGGCCATTGAGCACAATCGCAGCAACCCGATGTTGATGACCCGCTGGCTGGGCAGCGGAACGATGATTCGCCTGGCGCTGGCGGTGACCCTGATTCGCATGGTCACCTCGGAGCAATCCACCGGCGCGGTCGGCTTCATGCAGAACCTGAACATGGGCTATGAGCAGTTGCACAGTCTGTATGTGGTGATGCTGATCGGCAGTATCGCCGGGCTTGCCACCAGCGCACTGACCATCGACCCCAAACACTTGCTGATGCCATTGATCATCTCGCTGGCGCTGATGGCCACCGGTTCGGTGATGGACAGTTTTTCCAACAACCTGACCCGCCCGCAAAATCTCTACTTCAGCCAGTTCCTGCTGGCGTTCGGCAGTACGTTTTTTCTCGGCCCGACCATGGTCTTCGGCACGCGTAACGTGCTGACCAATCCGCGCAACCTGGTGAGTTTTTCCGTGCTGTTCGGGATCTGCAATAACCTCGGCGGACTGCTCGGCGCGGCGTTGCTCGGCACTTTTCAGATCGTGCGGGAGAAGTACCATTCCAGCCACATCGTCGATCATCTGGTGATGTCCGACCCGTTGGTGGCCGCGCGGGTGCAGAGCGGCGGTTCGGCCTACGGCGGTTTGCTCGCCGACCCGAGCCTGCGCAATCTGGCCGGCATGCGCAGTCTCGCCAATGCGGCGACACGCGAAGCGAACGTGCTGGCCTATAACGATGTCTTCATGCTGATCGCGGTCATTGCCGTCCTGACCATGATCTGGCTTTCGATTCGCGCGTTGTGGCTGATGAGCACCACCAAAGCCATTGAACCGACACCTTCCGTACCACCCAGCGGTGCCACTTCTTCATGACCGAACCGACCACCACAACTACCAATGCCATTGCCGCCACGCCTGAAGGTGAGGCGCCGCCATCGTCACCCAATACCGCGCCGCGTTCGCTGCGGGTGCGGATCATTTCTTCGCTGGGCTTTGCCGCAATCGCCATCGTCGGTGTCCTGATCGTGCTGTATGCGTGGCAACTGCCGCCGTTCAGCAGTGCGGTCGAAACCACCGAAAACGCCTTGGTGCGCGGGCAGGTGACGATCATCGGCCCGCAGCTCAGCGGCTATGTGTTCGAGGTGCCGGTGCAGGACTTCCAGTACGTCAAGGCCGGGGATCTGCTGGTGCGTCTGGACGACCGCATTTATCAGCAACGCCTCGACCAGTCCCTGGCACAACTGGCAGTGCAGAAGGCCGGGCTGGCCAACGTCGTGCAGCAACGCAACAGCGCTGAAGCGACGATCAAATTGCGCCAGGCGGTGTTGGCCGACAGCCAGGCGCAGTTGCGCAAGAGCGAGGCCGATCTGCGGCGTAATCAGGAACTGGTGCGCGACGGCTCGGTGTCCAAACGCGAGTTCGACGTGACCCTTGCTGCCAACGCGCAGAGCACGGCTTCTGTGGCGCAGGCCAAGGCCAATCTGGAAATTGCCCGGCAGGATCTGCAAACGGTCATCGTCAATCGCGGCTCGCTGGAAGCCGCCGTGGCCAGTGCTGAAGCAGCGGTGCAACTGGCGCGGATCGATCTGTCGAACACGCGGATTGTCGCCCCGCGCGACGGCCAGCTCGGGCAGATCGGCGTGCGCCTCGGCGCCTACGTCAACTCCGGCGCGCAGTTGATGGCGTTGGTCCCGGACCAGAAATGGGTGATCGCCAACATGAAGGAAACCCAGATGGCCAACGTACGTGTCGGGCAACCGGTGCGCTTCACCGTCGACGCCTTGAACCACCGCAGATTCACCGGCCATGTGCAGCATATTTCGCCGGGCACCGGCTCGGAATTTGCCTTGCTGCAGGCCGACAACGCCACCGGCAACTTCGTCAAGATCGCCCAGCGCGTGCCGGTGCGCATCACCATCGATCCCGATCAGCAGGAAGCAGAACGCTTGCGGCCGGGGATGTCAGTTGTTGTCAGCATCGACACCGCCGCCGGCGACACCCAACCCCACTGATCAATGCATAACCCTGTGGGAGCGAGCCTGCTCGCGAAAGCGTCGTATCAGTAACATTTCTTTATCTGACACACCGCTTTCGCGAGCAGGCTCGCTCCCACAGGATTAGTGCTCACGGGGCTCTATTCATTCGGGCGAGGGGGTGACCCGGCAACTTTTGCGGTTGCGAATCTGCTCGTCGCTGGGCCTCTCGCGGACGAATTCGAAGCGCGGTTCGCCTTCGCTGTAATGCACCAGCCAGCCCCATTCCAGTTCGCTTTCGTCCTGTCCGGGATGTGGTGGCCGGGCCCACCAGGGTTCTTTGCTGAGGATCTCGCGCATGGCAGCCTCCGGTTGATGGCAATCCCTGAACTATAGCTTCCTGTCGCGAGTCGTCAGAACAGGCTGTGTAGAATCTGCGTGATCATGACGAACAGGGGGCAGGGCAATGATTGATGGGGTGCGCAAGGATGAACCTGCAAAGCGGCTGTTCTTTGCCCTGGATTGCCCGCCGGCGCAGCGCAAGGCAATCGCCCAGTGGCGCGCGGAGCTGGGCCTGCGCAGCGGCAAACCGGTGCCGGCGGATAACTTTCATCTGACTCTGCTGTTCCTCGGTGCGGTGCCGTTGGCGCAGATTCACGGCGTCTGCGAAGCAGCGGGCAGTGTGCGTATTCCGGGCGAAACGTTGCGTATTGAGCTGGATCGCTTGCAGGTCTGGCATCGCGCCGGTGTGCTGTCGCTGGCGCCCGAGCAGGCACCGCCGGCGCTGTTGCGCCTGGTTTACGCGCTGGAGCAGGCGATGCTGCCGTTCGGTTTTGAACAACCCACCCACGAGTTCCGTCCGCACTTGACGCTGGCCCGCGAGTACCGCGCGCCGGAGCCGGAAGCGCGCACGCCGCCGGAGTTCTTTCTGCGCCCTGAACGCTTCGGCTTATTCGAATCGCACAAGGGCCGCTATCGAGTTGTGCAGGACTGGCCGCTGATCTGAACGGACAAAAAAAGGCGCCCGAAGGCGCCTGCAAATTCACCCGAGCCGAGGGAGCCGGGTGAGGCCGTTCAGATCAGGGTGCAGCGGTGGTAAGGCGCTGCGTGAACGGAAATCTGGCAATGTCCGAATTCGATCGAAAACCTGTGGGAGCTGGCTTGCCAGCGATGGGGCCAGCGCATCTAGCGTCATCGTTGTCTGACCCACCGCCATCGCTGGCAAGCCAGCTCCCACAGGGTTTATCAGTGTTGACTGGTGTTTTTATTTACCGAGCTTCACCCGCGTCCAGCCGCGCGTCATGATCCGCTGCGTGGCAATTGGCTGATCCGGCACTGCATACAACGTCGCCATCACCGCTTGCGACGGATACGAGCCCGGTTCGTTGCGGATCGCTTCGTCCACCAATGGCGTGGCCGCTGCGTTGGCGTTGCTGTAGCCGATGCTGTTGGTGACTTCGGCGATGATGTCCGGGCGCATCAGGAAATCCATGAACAGGTAGGCGTTGTCGACGTTCGCCGCATCACGGGGGATGGCGACCATGTCGTAGAAACTGCCGGCGCCTTCCTTGGGAATGCTGTAGTCGATCACCACGTTGTTGCCCGATTCCACCGCGCGGGCCTTGGCCTGCAGGACGTCGCCGGAGTAACCGACCGCCACGCAGATGTTGCCGTTAGCCAGATCGGAGATGTACTTCGAGGAATGGAAGTACGCCACGTAAGGGCGGATTTTCATGAACAGCGCTTCGGCTTCGGCGATGTGCGCCTTGTCCTTGTCGTTCACCGGATAGCCCAGGTAGTGCAGGGCGGCCGGGAGCATCTCGGTCGGCGAATCGAGGAAGCTGATGCCGCAGGCTTTGAGTTTTTCCGCGTTCTCCGGTTTGAACAGCAAGTCCCAGGAGTTGGTCGGGGCGTTGGCGCCGAGCACTTCCTTGACCTTCGCCGGGTTGAAACCGATGCCGATCGAGCCCCACATGTACGGGAACGCATGCGCGTTGTCCGGATCACTGGCGGAAGCGTTTTTCAGCAATACCGGGTTGAGATTCTTCCAGTTCGGCAGCTTCGACTTGTCCAGCGGCTGGTAGACGCCGGCTTTGATCTGCTTGGCCAGAAAACTGTTCGACGGCACGACGATGTCATAGCCGGATTTGCCTGCGAGCAGGCGCGCTTCAAGGGTTTCGTTGCTGTCGAAGACGTCGTAGGTCACGCGAATGCCGGTCTCGTCTTCGAATTTCTTCACGGTGTCCGGCGCGATGTAATCGGACCAGTTGTAAACACGCAGCACCTTGTCGTTGGCCTGGGCGCCCATGACCATCGCGCCCATTAAGGACAGTGTCAGCAGAGTCCTGCCAAACATTTTCATCGGTACAACTCCCTTCTTCTTATTCAAAAACACAAAAGCTCGGTGCACTTGAACCTTGTGGCGAGGGGATTTATCCCCGCTCGGCTGCGTAGCAGTCGCAAAACCTGAATACGGAGTCTTCAGGTAGAACTGCAGGGGCCGCTTCGCAGCCCAACGGGGATAAATCCCCTCGCCACAGTTGTTCATCGGTGTTGCTCAGGCAGTCGCCGTTGCCGGTTGCTGCCACGACTCGTTCGCGGTCTGATCCATCGCTTCCTGAATCGCCCGTTTGCGGTTGGCCTCTGCCTTGCGGCCGAAATACCAGACGAGGAAAGTCACCAGCGATACCGCCAGTAGAATCAGGCTGGCCACGGCGTTGATCTCGGGTTTAACGCCCAGGCGCACCGCCGAGAACACTTCCATCGGCAGCGTCGTCGAGCCCGGCCCGGAAACGAAACTCGCCAGCACCAGATCGTCCAGCGACAAGGCAAACGACATCATTCCGCCGGCGGCCAGCGACGGCGCGATCATGGGAATGGTGATCAGGAAAAACACCTTGAATGGTTTGGCGCCGAGGTCCATCGCCGCTTCTTCGATCGACAGATCCAGCTCGCGAAGGCGCGCGGAGACTACCACCGCGACATAGGCTGCACAAAACGTGGTGTGGGCGATCCAGATGGTGACGATGCCGCGCTCCTGCGGCCAGCCGATCAGTTGCGCCATCGCCACGAACAGCAGCAACAGCGACAGACCGGTGATCACTTCCGGCATCACCAACGGCGCGGTCACCAGACCACCAAACAGCGTGCGGCCCTTGAAGCGCGTCACCCGCGTCAGCACGAACGCCGCCAGCGTCCCCAGTGCCACAGCGGCAATCGCGGTGTAGCAGGCGATCTCCAGCGAGCGCAGCACCGAGCCCATCAGTTGCGTGTTGTCGAGCAGGCCGACATACCACTTCACTGACCAGCCACCCCACACCGTCACCAGCTTCGAGGCGTTGAACGAGTAGATCACCAGAATCAGCATCGGCAGATAAATGAACATCAAGCCGAAGATCAGCATGAACTTGGAAAAGTTGAAGCGTTTCATCCCCGTGCCTCCATCTCTTTGGCCTGGCTGCGGTTGAACAGCAGAATCGGCACAATCAGGATCAACAGCATCACCACCGCCAGCGCGGAAGCCACCGGCCAGTCGCGGTTATTGAAGAACTCCTGCCACAGCACGCGACCGATCATCAGCGTCTCCGGGCCACCCAGCAGTTCCGGAATCACGAACTCGCCGACCACTGGAATGAACACCAACATGCAGCCCGCGATGATGCCGTTCTTGGCCAGCGGCACGGTGATCTTCCAGAAGTTGTTGAAGTTACTCGAGCCCAGATCCTGCGCGGCTTCCAGCAGGCTGTTGTCGTGCTTGACGAGGTTGGCGTAGAGCGGCAGAACCATGAACGGCAGATAGGCGTAAACCACACCGATATAGACGGCAGTGTTGGTGTTGAGGATCTCGATCGGGTGGTCAGTGAGTCCGGTCCACATCAGAAATCCGTTGAGCAACCCGTTGTTGCTGAGGATGCCCATCCACGCATACACGCGGATCAGGATCGCCGTCCAGGTCGGCATCATGATCAACAGCAGCAGGACGTTTTGCGTTTCCTTGCCGGTCTTGGTGATCGCGTACGCCATCGGGAAACCGATCACCAGGCACATCAGCGTGCTCAATGCCGCGACCTTCAGCGAGCCGAGATATGCCGACAGGTACAGCTCGTCTTCGCCGAGCAGGGTGTAGTTGCCGATGTTCAGCAGCAGCTGGAATTTCTGTTCGGCGAAGGTGTAGATCTCCGAGTACGGCGGGATCGACAGCGCGGCTTCCGAGAAGCTGATCTTCATCACCAGAAAGAACGGCAGCATGAAGAACAGGAACAGCCAGATGAACGGAATGCCGATCACCAGTTTTCGTCCGCTGGGCACCAGGCGCAAGAATTGCTGATTGAAAGTTCTCATGAGCGCAGCACCACGCCGCTGTCGTCTTCCCACCAGACGTAGACCTTGTCGTCCCAGGTCGGCCGCGCGCCACGCCGCTCGGCATTGGCCATGAACGACTGGACGATCTTGCCGCCGGGCAGCTCGACGTAGAACACCGAGTGGCCGCCGAGGTAGGCGATGTCATGCACCTTGCCTTCGGACCAGTTGTAGCGGAACTCCGGCTGGGTGGTGCTGACGAGCATTTTCTCCGGGCGGATGGCGTAGGTGATCGACTTGTCCTGCACCGAGGTGCTGACGCCGTGACCGACATAGATCTTCTGCTGCAAGTCGGGGCTGTGAATGATCGCGTGGCCTTCCAGATCTTCCACCACAGTGCCGTCGAAGGCGTTCACGTTGCCGATGAATTCGCAGACCATGCGGCTGACCGGCGCTTCATAAATGTCCACCGGGCTGCCGATCTGCGCGATCCAGCCCAGGTGCATGATCGCTATGCGCTGGGCCATGGTCATGGCTTCTTCCTGGTCGTGGGTGACCATGACGCAGGTCACGCCGACGCGCTCGATGATCTCCACCAGCTCCAGTTGCATCTGCGAACGCAGCTTTTTATCCAGCGCGCCCATCGGCTCGTCGAGCAGCAACAGTTTCGGCCGTTTGGCCAACGAGCGGGCGAGGGCCACGCGCTGACGCTGGCCGCCGGACAACTGGTGCGGGCGGCGCTTGGCGTATTGGGTCATGTGCACCAGCCGCAGCATTTCTTCGACGCGGGCATCGATTTCGCTGGCCGGCAAACGATCCTGCTTGAGGCCGAAGGCAATGTTCTGCGCCACGGTCATGTGCGGGAACAGCGCGTAGGACTGGAACATCATGTTGATCGGCCGCTCGTACGGCGGCATGTCGGTGATGTCCACGCCATCGAGCAGAATCCGCCCCTCGGTCGGCCGCTCGAAACCGGCGAGCATGCGCAGCAGCGTCGATTTGCCCGAACCGGAACCGCCCAGCAGCGCGAAGATTTCGCCCTGATGGATCTCCAGGGACACATCGTCCACGGCCACGGTTTCGTCGAACTTCTTGGTGACACGATCGACTTTCACCAGCACCTTTTTCGGTTGCTGATGACCTTCGAGTGCCTTGCGGTAAGTGCTGGAGGCGTTTGCCATGTGAAACTCCCAACAGGTGTCGTGTGCCTGGCCAATGTGGCCGGGCTTAAGTGGATTGCGGAACGGTCCGGAATGCCTGTCAGCTGGCGCAGAACCTGTGGGAGCGAGCCTGCTCGCGAATACGGAGTGTCAGTCGACATCATCGTTTGCTGATACACCGCTTTCGCGAGCAGGCTCGCTCCCACAGGGGATATGCGTTGACCTGAGTGGCCTTTGTCCGTACCGATCCGGCTTGTTCGGCGCCGCCGTCCTGGCTGCCTGGGTCGTACTTGTTGTTATTACGGGTGTCGCTGTTCACGAATGACGGATGTGCGCAGGCACACCCGACGTCCGTGGGGGCAGTAAATCGTTATGGATTCTTGGGTTGAGTCAGCGTTGGTTGCGCTTCGCCGCCCGTTGCCGGCACGCTGCGCCGAACGTCTGGAAAATCTTCAGGTAGTTCGGGTTGTCCAGCACTTGCCATTCCGGGTGCCATTGCACGCCGAGGGCGAAGGTCGGGCTGTGCTCGACCGAGATCGCCTCGATCAAACCGTCCGGCGCCACGGCTTCAGCACGCAGGCCGGGAGCGAGGCGGTCGATGCCTTGGCTGTGAATCGAATTGACCTGAAATTTGTCGGGCAGCCCCAACGCTTCGAACACGCCGCCAGCGATCACGCTGACCGCATGGGCCGGTGCATATTGCACGGCCACATCCGGGCTGTCGGCTTCGCGGTGGTCGAGCATGCCGGGCAGCTCATGCACCTTTTGATGAAGGCTGCCGCCGAACGCCACATTCATCTCCTGGAAACCACGGCAGATGCCGAGCACCGGAACGCCCGCCGCGATGGCTGCACGCAATAAAGGAAGGGTGGTGGCGTCGCGGGCCGGATCGTGATCCGTGCCGGGGGCGCTGGCCGGGCCTTGATAGTGGAAGGGCTCCACGTTCGAGGGCGAGCCGGTAAGCAAAAAACCGTCGAGTTGACCGAGCAGGTCTTCGATTTCAGTCAAGTTGCCGAGGGAAGGAATGACCACTGGCAACCCTTCAGCGCCAACGCTGACAGCACGTACGTACTTGTCGCCGCTGATGTGATAGGGGTGCAGGCCAATCTGTTTGACGCACGCAGTAACGCCGATCAATGGCTTGAATGCCATTTTTATTCACCTCGAAGTCTGTCACTTGAACGAGCTTTTCCGGAGCTTAGCCTCGTTGATTTTAATTAACAACTGTCATGTAAAAAATTCTAAACGCCGTTCATCAAATCGCTTAGGTTTACCGGGATTTTCCGGCGGATATGGCTCGAGAGTGTTAAGAAAAGCCCGAAAAATAAAGGCTGCAGGGCAGGGTGTTCGCTATTGACTTCACTTTGCCTTTCGGATTGACTGGCTGCGCAACACGGTGGTGAACATAATAATTAACAGCTAAATAGGTGCATCATGTCGGTCCCTCTGCGTACCGTTCAACTCAACGAAGCCAACGCATTCCTTAAGAAATATCCTGAGGTTTTGTACGTCGACCTTCTGATTGCGGATATGAACGGTGTGGTGCGCGGCAAGCGCATCGAACGCACCAGTCTTCATAAGGTGTACGAAAAAGGCATCAACCTGCCGGCGTCGCTCTTTGCGCTGGACATCAACGGCTCGACGGTGGAAAGCACCGGTCTGGGCCTGGATATCGGCGATGCCGATCGCATCTGCTACCCGATCCCCGGCACCCTGAGCATCGAGCCGTGGCAAAAACGCCCGACCGCTCAACTGCTGATGACCATGCACGAGATCGAAGGTCAGCCGTTCTTCGCCGACCCGCGTGAAGTACTGGCCAACGTTGTGCGCAAATTCGACGACCTCGGCCTGACCATCTGCGCGGCGTTCGAACTCGAGTTCTACCTGATCGACCAGGACAACGTGAATGGCCGTCCGCAATCGCCACGTTCACCGGTATCCGGTAAGCGTCCGGTGTCGACCCAGGTTTACCTGATCGACGATCTCGACGAATACGTCGATTGCCTGCAAGACATCCTTGAAGGCGCGAAAGAGCAGGGCATCCCGGCGGATGCCATCGTCAAGGAGAGCGCCCCGGCGCAGTTCGAAGTCAACCTGCATCACGTCTCCGACCCGATCAAGGCGTGCGATTACGCGGTCCTGCTCAAGCGTCTGGTGAAGAACATCGCCTACGACCACGAGATGGACACGACTTTCATGGCCAAGCCTTATCCGGGCCAGGCCGGCAATGGTTTGCACGTGCACATCTCGATTCTGGACAAAGAAAGCAACAACATCTTCGCCAGCGAGGATCCCGAGCAGAACGCCGCACTGCGTCACGCGATCGGCGGTGTGCTCGAGACCCTGCCGGCGCAAATGGCGTTTCTCTGCCCGAACGTCAACTCGTACCGCCGCTTCGGCGCACAGTTCTATGTGCCGAACTCGCCGAGCTGGGGCATCGACAACCGCACCGTGGCCGTGCGCGTGCCGACCGGTTCAGCGGACGCCGTGCGCATCGAGCACCGCGTCGCCGGTGCCGATGCCAACCCGTACCTGCTGATGGCGTCGGTGCTGGCCGGTATCCACCACGGGCTTACCAACCAGATCGAGCCAGGCGCCCCGGTCGAAGGTAATAGCTACGAGCAGAACGAGCAGAGCCTGCCGAACAACCTGCGCGACGCCTTGCGCGAGCTCGACGACAGCGAAGTCATGGCGCGCTACATCGACCCGATGTACATCGACGTATTCGTCGCGTGCAAGGAAAGCGAGCTGGCCGAGTTCGAGAACTCGATTTCTGACCTTGAGTACAACTGGTATCTGCATACGGTCTGAAGATCAAAAGCCCCTCACCCTAACCCTCTCCCGGAGGGGAGAGGGGACTGACCGCGTCGTCTGGAGATATCCGGCGACCTGAACGATCCAGTCGATGATGGATTCGGCAAAGATTTTTCAGGTCGGCGCAGTTACCAGACATCCCCCGATCGGTCCCCTCTCCCTCTGGGAGAGGGCTAGGGTGAGGGCAGCGATTCCCGGCCAGACAAAGCAACCAGACCAACCCCCAAATTCCCCCTTGTCGAGCTCAAAACAATGACCACAATCCGCAACGACTGGGAACAACGCTTCCAGTCTCTGTCCATCGAATCCCGCGCCTTCATCAACGGTGAATATCGCCCGGCGATCAGCGGCGACACCTTCGAATGCCTGAGCCCGGTCGACGGCCGCTTTCTTGCCGCCGTCGCCAGCACCGATGAAGCCGATGCCAACCTGGCCGTCGAAGCCGCGCGCCAGTCCTTCAACTCCGGCATCTGGGCGAAAAAAGCCCCGGCCGAGCGCAAGCGCGTGCTGATCCGCTTCGCCGATCTGATCCTGCAGCACCAGGAAGAACTGGCACTGCTGGAAACCCTCGACATGGGCAAGCCGATCAGCGATTCGATGAGCATCGACATCCCGGCGACCGCCAACGCGATCCGCTGGAGCGCCGAGGCCATCGACAAGATTTACGACGAAGTCGCCGCCACCCCGCACGACCAACTTGGCCTCGTCACCCGTGAGCCCTCGGGTGTGGTCGCGGCGATCGTGCCGTGGAATTTCCCGCTGATCATGGCCAGCTGGAAGTTCGCCCCGGCGCTGGCGGCGGGTAACTCGTTCATCCTCAAACCTTCGGAAAAATCACCGCTGACCGCCATCCGCATCGCGCAACTGGCGCTGGAGGCGGGCATTCCAAAGGGCGTGTTCAACGTGCTGCCGGGCTACGGCCACACCGTCGGCAAGGCACTGGCGTTGCACATGGACGTCGACGTGCTGGCCTTCACCGGCTCCACGGCGATCGCCAAGCAACTGATGATCTACGCGGGCCAAAGCAACATGAAACGCGTCTGGCTTGAGGCTGGCGGCAAAAGCCCGAACGTGGTGTTCGCCGACGCACCGGATCTGCGCGCAGCTGCTCAAGCGGCGGCCAGTGCCATCGCCTTCAACCAGGGCGAAGTCTGCACTGCCGGCTCGCGTCTGCTGGTCGAGCGCTCGATTCGCGAACAGTTCATCCCGCTGCTGGTGGAAGCCTTGCAAGCCTGGAAACCGGGGCATGCACTGGATCCGGCGACCACCGTCGGCGCCGTGGTCGACCAGCGTCAACTGGACAACGTCCTGCGCTACATCAGCATCGGCCGCGAGCAGGGCGCCGAGTTGATTGCCGGCGGTCAACGCACCCTCGAAGAAACCGGCGGCCTCTACGTGCAGCCAGCGATTTTCGACGGCGTGACCAATGCGATGACCATCGCTCAGGAAGAAATCTTCGGCCCGGTGCTGTCGCTGATCACCTTCGACACTGCCGAAGAAGCCCTGCAGATCGCCAACGACAGCATCTTCGGCCTCGCCGCCGGGGTGTGGACCAGCAACCTGAGCAAGGCGCACACCTTCGCCCGCGGCCTGCGCGCCGGCAGCGTCTGGGTCAACCAGTACGACGGCGGCGACATGACCGCGCCATTCGGTGGCTTCAAGCAATCGGGCAACGGTCGCGACAAATCGCTGCATGCGTTCGACAAGTACACCGAACTGAAAGCGACCTGGATCAAGCTCTGACTCTTTTACAGCGGCGGCCGCCCCTGGTTGGCGGCCCTCGGAGAAACCTATGAAACAGCAACACGTAAACAGCTACTACGCCGCCACCCGCAACGAAGTCATCGACTTCCCGATTCTCGAAGAAGCGCTGGACTGCGACGTCTGCATCATCGGCGCCGGTTATACCGGCCTGTCCTCCGCGCTGTTCCTCAGCGAAGCCGGCTACAAAGTCACGGTGCTGGAAGCGGCGAAAGTCGGCTACGGCGCCAGCGGTCGCAATGGCGGCCAACTGGTCAACTCCTACAGCCGCGACGTCGATGTCATCGAAGAGCGCTACGGCGACAAGACTGCAGAAATCCTCGGCAGCATGATCTTCGAAGGCGCCGATATCATTCGTTCGCGCATCAAGGATTACGACATCAAGTGCGACTATCGCCCGGGCGGCATCTTCGCGGCGATGAACAAGAAACAACTCAATGGCCTGGCAGAGCAGAAGCGCAACTGGGAACGCTACGGCAACCGCAATCTGAAGATGCTCGATGCAGCGGATATTCGTCGCGAAGTCGGCTCCGACGCCTACGTTGGCGGCTTGCTGGACATGCAGGGTGGCCACGTTCATCCGTTGAATCTGGCGCTAGGAGAGGCCGCTGCCATCGTGCGTTTGGGCGGCAAGATCTACGAACAGTCGGCGGCGGTGGAAATCACCTACGGCGAGCCGATCAGCGTGCGCACCGCCAAAGGTCTGGTCCGCGCCAAATATTTGCTGATTGCCGGCAACGCTTATCTGCCGCAAGGCCTCGACAATCGCGTCACCGCGAAAAGCATGCCGTGTGGTTCGCAGATCGTCGTCACCGAACCGCTGACCGAGCAGCAGGCGCGCAGCCTGATCACCAATAATTACTGCGTCGAGGACTGCAACTATCTGCTGGATTACTACCGCCTCACCGCTGACAACCGCCTGCTTTACGGTGGTGGCGTGGTGTATGGCGCGCGGGAGCCGGACGATATCGAGCAGCTGATCCGGCCGAAGATCCTCAAGACCTTTCCGCAGCTCAAGGACGTGAAGATCGACTACCGCTGGACCGGCAATTTCCTGCTGACCATGTCGCGCATGCCGCAATTCGGCCGCATCGAAAAGAACGCCTACTACATGCAGGGCTACAGCGGCCACGGCGTCACCTGCTCGCACCTGGCCGGCAAACTGATCTCGGAAATGATCCGCGGCGACGCCGAACGCTTCAACGCCTTCGCCTCGCTGCCGCACATGCCAATGCTCGGCGGCCGCACCTTCTCCGCACCGCTTACCGCGCTTGGCGCCGTCTACTACTCCCTGCGCGACCGTTTCGGCGTCTGACTTACTTCCCGGCGGCGGTCCGAAAGACCTCGTCGGTTTTTCACTTATGCAAAACCACTGATGTCCACTGTGGGAGCGAGCCTGCTCGCGAAGAGGCCATATCAGGCGACATCGATTCGCCAGACACTACGCTTTCGCGAGCAGGCTCGCTCCCACAGTGGCTGTATTGCCAAGGCCAACAGGACTTTTGCCGCACCATCCATCGAACCTGCTGAGCAACACCGGCAAACGTGATTTAATAGCCGCCTTTCACGGTTCCGGGACACGGGAGCAACGTGATCCGCGCGACCTGCGCGTCACCCGCCACCCACCCCCATCGCCCTTAAGTCGCTCTTACATAAGGCTGTCATGGATACGGGTTCTCGACTCAAACTAGTACGCGAAAGCTACAAACTCTCCCAGCGCGAGCTCGCCCGGCGTAGCGGCGTGACCAACGCGACCATCTCGCTGATCGAACAGAACCGCGTCAGCCCCTCCGTCAGCTCGCTGAAAAAGCTGCTCGAAGGCATACCGATGTCCCTGGCCGACTTCTTCACCTTCGACCAGCCCCCACGCGAACACCAATACGTATTCCGCGCCAACGAACAACCCGACCTCGGCCGCCATGGCCTGCGTCTGCTGCTCATCGGCGCTTCCGTGCCTAGCCGGCAGATGCGCCTGCTCCGCGAACAATACGCCCCCGGCGCCAGCTCCGGCGAAGAGCCGATCGTGCATGCCGAAGGCGAAGAGTGCGGGCTGGTCACGCGCGGCACGGTGGAACTGACCGTGGACGGGCAGGTGAGTGTGCTGAGTGCCGGGGATGGTTATTACTTTCCGACGACGTTGCCGCATAAGTTTCGCAATATCGGGGCGGATGAGGCGGAGATTATTAGTGCGAATACGCCGGCGAATTTTTGAAAAGCCTAAAATATTGACGGCGGATGGTGATTATCCAATATCGCCATGCGGTTTCTTAGCCTGCCTCGTCCCAGCGTTTGTAATGTTGACGGTGATCGCTGGCGCTTTGCGTAGAAAAATTCTCCGGTTATATCCTTTCTTAGGGATTGATTATGTCTAGATCTCAAATGGAGCTTGAGCTGATTGACGAGCTTTCAGGTTATAAGAAAAAAATCATTGCTGATGCGGGCAAGGCTTGGGAGAGTTGCGACTTTACGGTTAGCGAGCCCAATCTGGTAAGAAGCTTTGCAATGGATCAAGGTAAGGGCGTTGACTATCTGAACTCTACTTTAGCTTCGAATTTCAATTTGGCTCAGAATCGTTATGTTTTAAAATTTGCCGCCGCATTTACACATCAGCGGCCTTATGTCAGGCGTAAGAGTTCGAACGTTCAATTGCGAAAAGGCACAAACCCTACGGAACAATGCGAGCTCGCTGACTTGGGTTTTATATCTGTTTTTGTCGATTGCAATAAAACTGTGATCGCGTCTCGCTCGACTTTTTTTCAAGCTAAAAAAGAGGAGTGCATCGATAACTTAACTCAGCAATGGCTTTACGATTTTGACGACGGCTTTGAATATAGACACTCCTCCTTTTGGGAATTGACCAATTGCGTTTCTCCGATACGGGACTTTCCGGATTGGAGTGAGGGCCGTTCCACTGCCTTCCAATATTTGCTTCTTCTAGACAGTAAGAAGGTAAGGGTGCGATTAAGCCCTTGGAAAGTGGATCATACGCATGATTTTGGCTTCTTTTTTTATCGGTTATTGACTCTCGGAGCCGGCGTGTCTTATCTGCCCGCAGACAGTAAAGCAGGGGGGTTTTCATCTATCGTCAATGATGTCTTGCGCATGGCATCTGGTCATATGGCAGGCAAGGGTCGAGGTAGTATAGATCTAGATAAGGTTGTCGATTTTTTCAATGATTTTAGAGAGCATGAAAAGTATTTTGCTGACTCGCCGTCTGGGGAAGGGTTTCCGATGTTCATTGCGATAATGCAGGATACTGACCGCAGGTTGAAGGCTGAGAATTGATGGCTGGTTTCACAATAAGCAAAGGGTGACACGATTCAATATGAAAAGTGATCTGTCACCCTAGGGAGCGGTTACGTGGGGTAGCTTTCGTTTGATTTTTGTGGATCTAAATCTCTCGAGCGTGGAAAAATTAACTTGCTTCGATAGTAGAGAACACGAGTCAAACTAGAGAATCAAACCCCCGACGCTCAATCACCCGAAACACATCACTAACATCCTGAACCATGATCCTGGCGATGTTGGTGACGGTGTTGATGTCGTGTTCGGCATAGTCGGGGAGGCTGGTGCAGGCGATGAGGTCGAGGTATTTGAGAACGGCGTTGAGGCGTTCGGAGAGACAGGCGTGGAGGTCGCGTAGCGGTGCGTCTTCGTTGATGAGGAGGACAGGTTGCTCCGTGGCGGGGTGAGACATGTGTGAATAGTGGTGAAGTGGCGGATGGTTCATCGGAACACCTTTAGCTCATTAGGAATTTGCCACCGCTCGCTGCGAAACGAGGTGGGTGGCAGCTATGCGCGGGTTCGCAGACCGAGGAGCTAAGACCCGGCAGACCCGAAGGTCTCCCACGCACAGCCGCCATTAAATGAAGCACAGGCATGCTGCCGGGCCGTATTTTGCCGGGTGTGAACTTAACTCGCTAGGGCTGCGAAACCCTTTCGCCAACTGAGGTCGGCGACGGGTTCACTTTAGGCAGTGATTTCGCCTGTCGCAACCGGCCTGTAGGACGCAGAACCGCTGCTTGTAGCGACCGGGCTTCTTCAACCTTTTATAAGGAGTCAGCGTAATTTGGGCCGTATAGCGTTGCTAACGAAATGGATTAACCATTATTGATCCCGGTTCGCAGCCCATCAGTCGCAAGCTCCCTCGCCAAGCGGTGCGTTTTCCTACGCATTTTTCAGAATTTGAAGTTTGTGGACATTGCCATTCGTCAGCCCCTCTGCATTTTCGCCGCTCGCCTGATTCCAATGCATACCTTACCCCCGCAAAGGAACCGCCAACATGCGCCCAGTCAAACTCGCAGCACTGACGCTAGCCACGCTGTTATCCGCCACCTCGCTCTACGCGACAGCCGCCAGCGACACCCCGGCACCCACCGCCAACGACGGCAACAGCCAGACCAACCCGAGTGCGCCGGAAGATATTCATTCCAACGGTGCCACCGTGCCCAAAGGCACACAGGGCAACACCACCAACAATGACGGCTCTACACCTTCGGGTTCCAAGCCCAGTGGTTCGAAGCAATCGAACGACAGCGGCACCAGCAGCGGTGCTGGTCAAGGTTGAAGCTGTTTGCAGATACAGCAAGCCCGGCATCAAGCCGGGCTCTCTGTCAGGCAATCCTCGATGACCGAGGTTACTTAGCCTTCCAGTTCCCGCCGCTGTTTTCACAATCAATCTTCGCCTGCGCCAAGTGCTCACCGTTGTAGTAATACGTGGTGACTTTGGCGTTGTCGGGCATGTTCAGCGGTTTGGCGCTTTTGTCTTTGCTGGTCGAGTGCGGGTTGGCCAGGGATTCCTGGGTGAGGCGGGCGGTGCAGGTGGCCTGGTAGTGGTCATCGCAGCGATCGACTTTTTTCTTGGTGGCGTTGAGGGTGTCCTTGCTTTCGTTGCTGCAGGACCAGTTGATGGAGTCCACGGGCATGCCTTCGTATTCGTAGCAGCTGTGGGTTTCCACCGCTGGCACCGAGGCGCTGGAGGAGCGGGTCTGCACGTCGCAGCCTTCGGCCATGACACAGGTGGGGATGATGGCAAACGTGGCGATCAGGAGCAGCAGTCGGGTTTTCATCGGCAATTCCTCTCCAATGGCGCCGCGTCTGATCGGTGATTTGGCGCTTGTCTGGTTTCGAGGTGGCGAGGGCGGGCAAGGTTCAATCGGTTTGCGCTGAGCGATCTTCGCGTACACTGCGCAACAATCAGAAACATACAGCGCAGGATTCGATTCCCATGGCCCAAACCCTCGAACGCGCTATCGCCATTGCCGCCACGGCCCACACCGGGCAGGTGGACAAGGGCGGGGCGCCGTACATTCTGCATCCGCTGAAAGTCATGTTGCGCATGAATACGCTGGAAGAACGCATCGTCGCTGTGCTGCACGATGTGGTCGAGGATTGTGGGGTGAGTCTGGATGATTTGCGCGGGGAAGGATTCAGCGAAGAGGTGCTGGCGGCGATTGCGGCGGTGACCAAAGTGTCCGGTGAGTCCTACGAGGATTTTGTCGACCGCGCCGCGCAAAACCCGATCGGCCGGGTGGTGAAGCTGGCGGATCTGGAAGAGAACAGCGATATCTCGCGGATCGCCTCGCCGAGTTGGGAGGATCTGGAGCGGATCGAGAAATATCGGCGGGCGATTGCACGCTTGCGTATGTAAGACGTATTGGATTCTTGTGGGAGCGAGCCTGCTCGCGAAGGCGATAGATCAGTTATTTATCTGTGACTGGCAGGACGCTTTCGCGAGCAGGCTCGCTCCCACAAGTGGAATGGTGGTGTGTCAGATAAATAGCCAGGAAGGCGAACCATGAAATCCATTGTGTGCTTGTTGATTGCGGCTGGTTTTGGCGCGTTGTTGCAGTTTGAAGGCGTACCCCACGGCTTGCTGCTGGGCTCGATTGTCGTTACCGCGTTGTTTGCCAGCAAAACCGGCATCGCCCCGGCAACTCCTTATGGCTTGGGCTACATCCAGGTCACGCTGGGCATCGCCACCGGGCTGATGTTCGAAGCATGGGACAGCGAAACGGCGACGACGATGCTGCCCAGCCTTGGCGTGTTGCTGATCTGCCTGACCGTACAAATTGCACTCGCCGGATGGTGGCTGACACGCGGTGCCGGATGGAATCGCACCAATGCACTGCTGGCGGTGTATCCCGGCGCATTGGCCGCAGTGTTCGATTTGCTTGAGTCGGAAAAGGCTTCGAGCAAAGTCATCATCGTGCATCTGATGCGGCTGCTGTTGATCACCGTACTGGTGAGTTTGCTCATTCCCGGGCAAGCAGCGGTGGCTGAAGTGGCCAGCGATCCGTTGACCACAGGCATGGCGCTGACCGCGTGCTCAGTCATCGCTTTGAGCGTATTGCTCGGCCGCCTGTTGTTGCTGGTCGGCGTCCCGGCACCATTCATGCTTACCGCGATTCTCATAACCGCTGTATTTGTGAAGTCGGGATGGCTGCACGGTTTTCACATGCCGGAGTGGAGCCTGAACCTGGCCGCACTGATTCTCGGCGTGCGCATCGGCTCACGTTTTCAGGGACTCGGCATCGCAGAGCTGGCGCGGCATGGGCGCACGGCGTTGGTCTCGGTGGGTTTGATGATCGTCGTTGCAGCGGTGTTTGCCGAGGTGGCTGCGCGCTGGCTGGGCGGTGATCCGCTGTCCCTTTGGCTGGCGTACATGCCGGGCGCGATCGAGACGATTGCGATTGTCGCGTTTGGCGGCGGGCTGAATGTGGTGTTTATCCTGACGCATCATCTGAGCCGGATGGTGCTGCTGCATTTTGCCCCGGCGTTGTTGGTGCAGGTCAGGCGTGGCCCAAGGCAATCGCGAACGACACGACGATCATGCAGGCGAAGGCGAAATTGAGATTCATGGGCTGTTCATCCTGAGCTTTTGAGAGTGGGGCCATTGTGAACAGGCGCAACGCAAAGAAAAAATTCGCCGTGTTGATTCCAATGATCGAAAGCATTGATAGCCGCTGCGTTTGTATTTGCCCGAGACTTTCGCTAGTGTCGCTGAAACCTGCAACTACAAGCACAAACAGGCACAACCATGCACGATCACTCCATCGCTGAATTGCCGTCCCTGCGTCGGCAGAAAATCCTTTTGCTTCTCGAACGTGACGGCAAGGTCATGGCTTCCGAGCTGAGCCAGCATTTCGCGGTGTCCGAAGATACTATCCGCCGCGACCTTGCCGAACTGGACAACGCCGGGCTGGTGCAGCGCGTGCATGGCGGGGCGTTGCCGCGACCGAAGGACTCGGGCAAGGATTACTTCACGCGTCTGGATGAGACCGACGAGGTCAAGGTGCGCCTGGCGCAATTGGCGGCGCAGCACATCGAGGACGGGCAGATTGTGCTGTTCGATTCCGGCTCGACCACCTTGCAGGTGGCGCGCGCGCTACCCGCCAACATCCGCATCACCGCCGTGACCGCTTCCCCACTGACGGCGATTGCCTTGTCCGAATATAAAGGTGTGAAAGTGATTCTGGCGGGTGGTGAATTGAATCCGCATTCGATGTCGGCCAGTGGTCAGGAAGCGCTGCGACTGTTGGCCGGAATCAAGGCGGATCTGGCGATTACCGGGGTGTGTGCGATTCATCCCGAGGTCGGGATTACCTCGCTGCATTTCGATGAAGTGCCGATCAAACAGGCGATGCTAGACAGTGCAGCGCGGGTGATTGCAGTGACTACGGCAGACAAGCTGGGTGCGGTGGAGCCGTTTGTGGTCGCGCCGTGCACGCGCCTGCATAGGTTGATTACCGAGCGGCATCCCGGGTCGGGGAATGTCGAGGATTATCGGCGGTTGGGGATTGTGGTGGAGCAGTTGCCGGATTGAATTTTGTGTGGGGTTTGAGGGCCTCTTCGCGAGCAGGCTCGCTCCCACAGGGTGTTGTGTCGTGCACAAATCCAATGTGGGAGCGAGCCTGCTCGCGATAGGGCCAGTGAATTCAGCGCAACCGCTCAAGCATCTGGTAATACCACATCCCCGCCGCCAGCAACGGATTGCCCAGCAGGTCGCCCATTGGCACGCGGATGTGCTGGCACGCGGCGAAGGTGTCGAATTGCTCCATTTGCCCGGTGATCGCGCGGCTCATGATCTCGCCCATGATGTGCGTGGTGGCGATGCCATGTCCCGAGTAGCCTTGGCAATACCAGACGTTGTCCGAGAGCTTGCCCAGTTGCGGGATGCGGTTGATGACGATGCCCATCGCGCAGCTCCACTGGTAATCGATCGGCACGCCTTTTAGCGCCGGGAACGTGCGTTCGATACACGGGCGCAGTTCCGCAGCGATGTCGCGCGAATCCTTGCCGCTGTAGTTGGCGCCGCCGCCGAACAGCAAACGGCCGTCGGCGGTGAGCCGGTAGTAATCGAGGACGAAGCGGCAGTCGTACACGGCGAGGTCTTCGGGGTTGATCTGTTGCGCCAGATCACCGAGCGGCGCGGTGGTGACGATGCCGCCCATGGCCGGGAAGATCTTGCCCTTGAGCTGACCCGGTTCGAGCTTGTGATAGACGTCACCGGCGAGCATCACCTGATTGGCGTCGATCTGACCGTGAGCGGTGCGCACGCCGGGTGTGTCGCCGTGAATGATCTCCAGCACTTCACTGTTTTCGAAGATCTGCGCGCCCAGGCTTTCGGCTGCGCGTGCTTCGCCAATGCACAGGTTGAGCGGGTGCAGGTGCATGTTGCGGGTGTTCTTGATGGCGCCGTGGTAGAGCTCGCTTTGCAGCAGGTCGCGAACCTGGCTGCGGTCGAGCAGGCTCACTTCATCGCCCAATCCGCGACGCACGGCTTCGTCGTAATCCTTGCGCAGATCGACCATGTGGCTCGGCTTGTACGCCGCGTGCAAGTGGCCGTGTTTGAGGTCGCACTGGATCGCATATTTCTCGACGCGCTCGCGGATGATTTCATGCCCGCGCCAGCGCAGATGCCAGATGAAATCGTCCACGTCATCGCCCAGTTTTGCACGCATCTGCTTGCGCATCGCGCCGTCGCCGGAAAGGCTGCCGGTAACTTGCCCGCCATTGCGCCCGGTGGCGCCCCAGCCGATCTTGTGGCTTTCGACGATGGCGACTTTCAGGCCTTTTTCCGCCAGCTCGACGGCAGTGGCGACGCCAGTGAAACCGCCGCCGATGATCACCACATCGACTTTGTGCCGGCCTTGCAGGGTCGGGTAATCGGTGTCGTGGTTGAGGGTGGCGGTGTAGTAGGAATTGCAGCGAATGGTCATGTCGGGGTCCACAAAAAATTCAGGTTCGAAGTGCATTCCCTGTGGGAGCGAGCCTGCTCGCGAAAGCGGTGTGTCAGTCACCCAAAATGTTGAATGTGATGACGCCTTCGCGAGCAGGCTCGCTCCCACAGGTTCGGTGTTGGATCTTTAAGCCTCGGTCAGATACCACCGCCAATCCTGCTCACCCACTTCAGCCATGAACTGCCGATACTCGGCACGCTTTACCGCCAGATACACCCCAAGGAATTCCTGCCCCAATGCCTCCCGTGCCCACGTGGAATTTTCCAGCGCCTGCAACGACGTCAGCCAATCGGTCGGCAGCAGTTCTTTCGCCTGGGCATAACCATTGCCCTCGACCGGTGCCCCCGGATCCAGCTCTTCACGAATGCCACGATGAATGCCGGCGAGGATCGCTGCCGCTGCCAGATACGGGTTGGCGTCGGCGCCGCAGATGCGGTGTTCGATGTGTCGCGTAGGGGCCGGGCCACCGGGTACGCGCAGGCTGACCGTGCGGTTGTCGACGCCCCAGGTCGGCGCCAGTGGCGCATAGCTGTTGGCCTGGAAACGCCGGTAGGAGTTGGCGTTGGGGCAGAACAGCAGCAGCGAATCGAGCAGCGAGGCGAGCATGCCGCCAATCGCCGTGCGCAACAGTGGTGTGCCGGCCGGGTCTTCAGAAGCGAACAAATTACGCCCCTCGGCATCGGCCAGGCTGACGTGCATGTGCATGCCGGTGCCGGCCAGATCATCGAACGGCTTGGCCATGAACGTCGCCTGCATGCCGTGCTTGTGCGCCACGCCTTTGACCAGACGTTTGTAGCGTACCGCCTGATCCATCGCCTCCAGTGCGTCGCCATGTTCGAGGGTGATTTCGACCTGACCCGGCGCGTATTCGGAGATCGCCGTGCGCGCCGGAATGCCGTGCAGTTTGCACGCGCTGTAAAGGTCGGCGAGAAACGGCTCGATCTGTTCCAGCTCGCGCAAACCGTAGACTTGCGTGTGTCGCGGTCGCCCGCCGTCAGCGTCCCGCGCCGGTTGCGGGCGGCCGTTGTGATCGCGTTTGGCGTCGAGCAGATAGAACTCCAGCTCGCAGGCCATGATCGGGTGATAACCCTCGGCCTTGAGCCCGTCGATCACCTTGATCAGCAGGTGCCGAGGGTCAGCGATGCTCGCCGGCATGCCCTCGCTCGGGTGCATGCTGACCTGCACCGCAGCGGTTGGAATCTGTCGCCACGGCAGGCGCACCAGACTGCCTTGCAGCGGATAGGCGCGGCAGTCGATGTCGCCCACATCCCAGACCAGCCCGGAGTTCTCGACGTCCTCGCCTTGTACAGTCAGACCAAGGATGGTGCTCGGCAGCGGTCGGCCGCTTTCGTACACGGCGAGCAGTTCTTCGCGATGCAACAGCTTACCGCGCGGCACGCCGTTGGCGTCGAGGATGAACAGTTCGATCATGTCGATATCGGGGTTCTGTTCGAGGAACAGGCGTGCGTCTTCGATGGCTGCGAATTTCATGGCAAATCACTCACGGTGGCGCCGCACAGGCGCGCAGATTCGGCCGGACACGACGCGACAAAATGGCGTAAGTGTCCCGGCAGGGATATCAGGAAAATCGGGAAATTGACTGTCGCGGTTTCAGCTCACGCGATCAGGCAGGAATGGCGATATCCGGCGGGCGTGCGGAGTGACGCAGCTTGGAGCGGCGCAGGGCCATGGGCAGATTGACGATGCGGTTCATACGCGGCCCCTGTTGCAGTGGGCGCGTACAGCAGAGACGTGCAACCTTTGAGGTTGTTGTGGTGACGTACTCATAACGCGTGTTTCCGTTGGCGGAAAGCGTCGGCGGCAGGGCAGGCCCGGCGACCGGTGTGCCCGGATAGTAAGGGGGAATTCGCGCGCGTGTAAACGGAAGATTCGTCGGTGGCGCTTTCCACCGTTTGGGCTAATTGACCGAGTTGCCTTTTTCGCGAGCAGGCTCGCTCCCACAGGAGAATGCATTGCAACTGTGGGAGCGAGCCTGCTCGCGAATGGCCGCACCTCGGTCCCGAGCGGACGCGCCGGGCCATCTCGTTGTTTGCCGCTGAGCCATTCAGCGCAGCACGTAGTCGTCCGGCTCCGGCGCGGGGGGCAATGGCGAGACGCCCAGTTCGTACAGCACATCGCGCTCCAGGGTGCGCACCAGTGCATCGGTCGGCAGATCGTTTTCATCGCGCCCGAACGGGTCTTCGAGTTCATCGGCAATCGCGTCGAAGCCGAAAAAGGTGTAGCTGACAATTGCCGTGAACAGCGGCGTCAACCAACCCAGCGATTGCGCCATGGCGAACGGCAGCAGCAGGCAGAACAGGTAGATGGTGCGGTGCAGCAGCAGGGTGTAAGGGAAGGGCAGTGGTGTGTTCTTGATCCGGTCGCACACCGCTTGGGCCTGGCTCAGACAGGTCAGGTGATTGGCCAGCAATTGATAACGCCATGGCGACAGCACACCGGCCGTTTCCAGCTCGGAACACTGGCGCCCGAGCTGATGAAGGATCTGTCCGCAGTGATCCGGCGCAGCCCCATCGATCGGTGGGCTGACCCAGTCGGCACTGGCCTGCTCCTCACTGTCTCCACGCAACCGCGCATTCAACGCGTGGGCGAAACCGCACAGGTTGCGCAACAGTTGCCCACGCAGGCGGGTGTCATCGAGGCCTTGGGTTTCGCGCATCACCGCGCGCACCCGCAACAGCACCTCGCCCCAGGCCTTGCGCCCCTCGTACCAACGGTCATAACAAGCGTTGTTGCGAAAGCTCAGGAAAATCGACAGCGACAGGCCGAGCAGGGTGAACGGTGTCGAATTGATCTGGGCGAAGTAGCTCGGCACCAGTAGTTCGATCAGCACAATCGCCGCCGCCAGCAGTGTCAGCATCAAAGTGCGCACGGCGATGCGCTTGGCGATCGAGCCTCTGAGGGTGAACAGCACGGCGAACTGATTGGGTCTCGGTCTGACGATCATCTCGCGGTCCCGGTTGCGCGGCGAATCAGCCGCCGGTCATGTTCATGAAACGCACCACTTGCACGTCGTCGTTGACTTCGAAATTGTGTCGATACGGCTTGAGTTTCATCGCCTCGATGATCGCGTTTTCCAGGCGTTCCGGGTGGCCGGGATGGGCGCGCAACACCGCTTTGAGGTCCATCGAATGCTCGTTGCCCAGACACAGCAGCAAGCGACCTTCGACGGTCAGGCGCACGCGGTTGCAGGTACCGCAGAAGTTGTGGCTGTGCGGCGAAATGAAGCCCAGACGAATGTTCGGCGCCTCGGCCACGCGCCAGTAGCGCGACGGCCCTTGCGTCGATTCGGTCGAGTCGATCAGCGTGAAGCGTTCGGCAATGCGTTCGCGCACTTGCGCGCTGGAGTAGAAGGATTCGGCGCGGCTATGTTCGGCGATCGCGCCCAGCGGCATCTCTTCGATGAAGGAAATATCCAGATCACGCTCGATGGCGAAACTGACCAGATCGTTGATCTCGTGATCGTTGCGGCCCTGCATCACCACGCAATTGAGTTTGGTACGGGTGAAACCGGCGGCACGTGCGGCATCGATGCCGTCGATGACCTGCGCCAGATCGCCGGTACGGGTCAGCTCTTTGAAGCGCTGCGGATCGAGGCTGTCGAGGCTGATGTTGAGACGCTTGACCCCTGCGTCGAACAGCGGCCTGGCCAGTCGGCCCAGCTGCGATCCATTGGTGGTCAGGCACAGCTCGCGCAGGCCGGGCAGGGCGGCGATCTGTTCGCAGAGTTGCACGACGCCGGGGCGGATCAGCGGCTCGCCACCCGTGAGGCGGATCTTGCGCGTGCCGAGGGCGACGAAGCTTTGCGCCACCTGGAACAGCTCTTCGAGGGTGAGGATCTGCTGGCGCGGCAGGAACTGCATGTCCTCGGCCATGCAATAGACGCAGCGAAAATCGCAGCGGTCGGTCACCGACAGACGCAGATAATCCACGCGGCGGTTGTGACCATCGATCAATTCACGCTGTGTCATGGGCTCGCCTCATGGATGTGGAGCGCCGTCAGCGGGCGCAGATCGCGCAGGGTAGGCTGCGTTCGCCATGCCGTCCAATCACTCTGGCTGACCGAGTGATTGACGGCGTCGATGATGCCTTACGGTGCGCCAAACATTGCCGTCCAGTAAATGCCGGCGTTGCTTTTCGGATCGGTCGCGTAAGCGGCGCCCAGTTCCTGATATTGCGGATTCATCAGATTGGCGCAATGCCCGGGGCTGGCGAGCCAGCCGTCAACGACCTTGCCGACGGTGTCTTGCCCGGCGGCGATGTTCTCGCCGACCAGTTGCCCACTGTAACCGGACAGTTCGGCGCGGTCGCCCGGCGTGCGGCCGTCGCGGTCCTTGTGGTCGAGGTAATTGTTGTTGGCCATGTCGCGGCTGTGATCCTGAGCGACAGTGCCCAGCGTGGCATTCCACGCCAGCGGTGCTGCCGCCGCGAAGGACTGGCCGCCGCACTGGCGCGCCTGGCTGCGCGCGGTATTGAGTTGCGCCAGCAGCTTTTGCCCTTCGCTTTGTGCATCGCCGAGTTTCGCCGTCAGCAACGGCCGCGCGAGGACGATGCGCCAGTCGCGGTCAACGCGGTTGACACCGATATCGACAAACTGCGGATCGAGCACCACCTGACAGAAGCTTTCCTGAATCGCCTTCATTGCTGACGCCGCATCGCGCGGGCCGTTGAGGGTGATCGCCTGCACGTTGACCATCGGGTAGTGGGCGCTGGTCATGGCCTGCTGCAGATCAACCGCGCCGCTGGCCGGCAGGCGCAGCCGTGGATCGGCCGACAGCGGTGGCAACTCGTTTGACGCCTGCGTGCCGCAACGCTGGGGCTGGCTGCGATAGCTGTTGATCGACTCGATCAATTGCAGTTCATCGGCGGCCAGCGCCGAGGTGGCGAACACCACGCCCAGCGACAATGCGGCACTACGCAAAACGGACGGCATGAAGCGCATGGAAATCTCCCTTGAGCTGAATGCGCCCATGATGCGCGAAAGGCCCCCGGTGAGTGAATGTGTTTTTCTTTGCGGCGGATTTTTTCTGCGCTGGTGTGGCCGCGCATTTGCTCGCTACACTCTGCGAAGACCCCGCAAACCGGGCGTCTCACCGACGTAACATCTTGCCCCGGGCGGGCGCTGACGGAAGAATCGACATGGGATCGAAAGGCTTGGCGGGCGGTTTGTTGTGGATCTTTTTGACCGGCGCGGCATGGGCCGGGGCGCAGGCGCCGATCGAGGCCAAGGCCGAACAGAAAGCCGAGATGCTTGAAGAGAAAGCGGCGGATAAAGTCAGCGCTGCTCCGGCGCCGAAATCCGAGGCCATCACCCCCACCGAAGCGCAGGCGGTAGACCCGGCCGGTGCCGCGCCGCTGGACGATCCGCTGACCTGTCTGGCGCGCAGTATTTACTGGGAAGCCAAGGGCAAGGACACCCCGGAAATGGAAGCCGTCGCCAGCGTGGTGATGAATCGCCTCGGCCATGACGGCTTTCCCGACACGGTATGCGCGGTGGTCAAGCAAGGTTCGGAAAGCGGCAATTGCCAGTTTTCCTGGTGGTGCGATGGCAGGCCCGATCAGGTCAAGGAAGACGCCGAATACGCGCTGGCCAAGGAAATCGCCGGCAAGGCGTTGAACCGTCAGCTCAAGGACCGCACGCGCGGTGCCCTGTATTTTCACGATCGCGGCGTGCACCCGAGTTGGGCCAAGGCCTATCGCAACACGGCGCAGACCGGCAGGTTCCTGTTCTACAAACCCGCCGGAGGCGACGCGCGTTAACTGGCGTGGGTGTTGAGAATGCTCGCCACCTGCTGCGGCTGGCAGTTCAGATACGGTGACTTCTGCAACCAGCGTTGATCCGGATACCAGGAAAACATGAACTGGCCGTTCTTCAGGCGATCGATCACCTGTTTGGCGATCTGCGGCCGCACGGCGGGGCAACCCTGACTGCGGCCGATACGCCCCTGACGCTTGCTCCACAGCGGGTTCACGTAACTGGCGGCATGAATCACGATCGCGCGATCGCGGGCCAGATCATTGAAACCGGGCTCCAGACCGTCCATGCGCAGCGAGTAGCCGTGAGTACCTTCGTAGCTTTCCTGAGTGCGGAACAGGCCGAGGCTGGACTGATAACTGCCTTCGCGATTGGAAAACTGCGTGGCGAAGTTTTCCCCGGAGTTGGAACCGTGGGCAACCAGATCGCGCAGCACCAGCTTCTTTTTGCTCAGGTCGAAGATCCACAGGCGGCGTTCGGTGGACGGTTGCGAATAATCGATGATCGCCAGATGCCGCGAGGGTTTCGCGCCGTTGTTGACCGCGCATTGCATGGCGTTCAATGCACCTTTGAGCGCTTGGGGATTGAGTTCCGGCGCGGCGTGGGCGAGGCTGTTGTAGAGAACCGGCGATGGCTTGCCGGCGGCAAATACTGGGCTGGTCACGGCGACAAGGGTCGCGGTGCTCAACAGAAGTCGGCGCAAAAACGTCAACATTTTATAAAGTGTCCTCAACTTGCTACATAAACGGCACTTTGGCTCCTGACTCCCAGTCAATACCCGCAGGCTCGCGGTTCGAGCCTGACTGTTCAGCGCACCTGATGTAAGGTTGACCGTCATCTGGACGGCCATGGATTGGAGTAAAGCAGTTGTTCAAAAAGTACGCATGCTACTTGAGCATTTGTTTGCTCGCTGCGCCGTTTGTCGCTTGCGCCGATGAGCCGCTGCCCCCGCTCGAAACCCTGCCGACGCCTGAAACGCAATTGCCGGTCGAGCCGCGCAGCCCGTTGCAGGCAGTTTTGATCAGCCTGGCGCAGTCGTGCCCGGCGATCGCTCCGCGCCTCAATGGCCCGGCGTTGAGCCAATTGCAGGCGTTTTATGAACAGCAGGACTGGATGCCGGTGTGGGCGAGTGAGTCCGCACGCTTGCCGGCATTGCGCGCGCAATTGCAGCTGTTGGCCGATGATGGGTTGAATCCGAATCGCTACGCCGTGGCCACTACGCCGCCGCAGGACGGCGAGCTGTGCGCCGACATCGACATCAGCCGCAACTACTTGCAGGCCTTGCAGGATCTGCATTACGGCCGTCTGTTGCAGTCGCATTTCGAACCGCTGTGGCGTGTCGACGGCCCGCCGACCGATCGTCAGGCGCAATTGCTCAGCATTGCCGTGCCGGGCATGAACGATATCGCTGCGGCGTTCAACCTGGCGCGTCCGCATCTGCCGCAATATCAGAGCCTGCGTCAGCTGTATGCCGCGCAACGCTTGCAAGCCTTGCCGCAATGGCAGCCGGTGGGCAACGGCCCGTTGCTGCGTCCGGCGATGGAAGACCCGCGCGTGCCGGAACTGGCCCGTCGTCTGTACAGCGAAGGCTATCTGCCACACGCACTGGTGCCGCCGGACAACGCCTACGATGACGTGCTGGTGGAGGCAGTGAAGCACTTTCAGGCCAGCCATTCGTTGCAAGCTGACGGCGTGGTCGGGCCGGGCACCATTGCCGAGCTGAACATCAGCCCGCTGACCCGCCGCGATCAGCTGCGCGTCAATCTCGAACGTTTCCGCTGGATGGCCCAGGACATGGAGCCCAGTGGTCTGGTGGTCAATGTCGCCGCCGCTGAGCTGACGCTGTATCAGGGCGGTCAACCGGTGTGGCAGACCCGCACCCAGGTCGGCCGCGCCGAACGCCAGACACCGCTGCTCAAATCCCGCGTCACCCGCCTGACGCTGAATCCGACCTGGACCGTACCGCCGACTATCTGGAAGGAAGACAAGCTGCCGGAAATCCGCAAGGACCAGACCTTCCTCAGCCGCCAGAATCTGCAAGTGCTCGACGCCAACGGCCAGCCTCTGGCGGCGGCGGATATCGACTGGGACAACCCCGGCAACATCCTCCTGCGCCAGGACGCCGGCCCGCGCAATCCGCTGGGGCAAATGGTCATCCGTTTCCCCAACCCGTTCTCGGTGTACCTGCACGACACTCCGAGCAAGGCGCTGTTTGAAAAAGGCCCACGGGCGTTCAGCTCCGGTTGCGTGCGCGTCGAGCACCCGCTGCAACTGCGCGATCTGCTGCTGTCCCCGGCGGAAAAAGCCCGTACCGATACTTTGCTGGCGACCGGTACCACCCATGAATTTCGCCTGTCGGCGCCAGTGCCGATCCTGATGACTTACTGGACGGCGCAAGTCGACAGCAGCGGCCAGGTGCGTTATGCGCCGGATATCTACAGCCACGACAGCGCATTGCTGGCGGGGCTGGATCGGGCGCATTGAGTCCGGCACCAGCACGGCAGTCAAAGATCTGAGTTCGATGAGTGATTTCAGGTCGACGAATCCCGTACAGACACCTCGGTCAGTCCCCTCTCCCTCGGGAGAGGGCTAGGGTGAGGGGCCGATTTCAAGCCGAACCCATTACTCAAAATCTCACCGCCTCAGCTCCTCCACCAACCACGGCAAAAGCTCCTCACACGACCCTTCAATCTTCAAATCCAGCAAATCATCCGCCCGGGTCTTGCCCAGATTGATCGCCATCAACGGTTTGCCACGCTCGGCGATCACCCGACACAAGCGAAACGCCGAATACGCCATCAACGAAGATCCCACCACCAGCAACCCCGCCGCATTCTCGGCGGCGGCCAGCGCGCGTGCCGCTGTCGTCGGCGCCACGTTCTCGCCGAAGAACACCACATCCGGTTTCATCCGCTCACCCGCGCAATGCGGGCACTGCGGTACCCGGAAGCGCGCTTCAAATGCCGGGTCGAGCAAGGTATCGCCATCCGGCGCCTGCACCGCATCAACACCACTCAGGTAGGGATTCTGTGCCTCCATCTGCTGCTGGATCGCATCGCGCTCGCTGCGTTGCCCGCAATCCAGGCACAGCACCCGATGCAGACTGCCATGCAGCTCGATCACATCCTGGCTGCCGGCCTGATCGTGCAAGGTATCGACATTCTGCGTGATCAAATCGCTGATCCGGCCGCGCTGCTGCAACGTCGCCAGCGCCTCATGCGCCGCGTTCGGTCGGGCCTGACGGACGCGCGGCCAACCGAGCATGGCCCGCGCCCAATACCGCCGGCGTGATTCCGGGGCGGCGAGAAATTCCTGATACATCATCGGCTGCCGCCCGCGACGCACGCCGTCACTGTCGCGATAGTCCGGAATGCCCGATGGCGTGCTGATGCCGGCGCCGGTCAATATCAGCAAGTTATCATCGGCCATGGCCTGCAACAGCGTATCGAGATGTTCGCGGATCGGGCTATCGAGCATGCTCAGCACTCCAGAATGGGCAGTGCCCCGCAGGTTAGCACGCGATCCGTACGGGTTACTTGCGCGCCTCCAGTATCAGGTTGAAAGGCGTTTGCGTGGCGCGGCGGAACTGCTTGAACCCGGCCTCGACAAAGACTTTGCGCAGGCGCATTTCCCCAGCCTGCGCACCGAGCCCGAGGCCGACTTCCTGGGACAGCGAATTGGGCGTGCAGATAAACGTCGAGGCGGCGTAGAACAGGCGCCCGACCGCGTTGAGATTGTCGTCCAGTTTGTCGTTGGCGAACGGTTCGACCAGCAACACCGTGCCATCACCTTTCAGCGACTCATAAGCGTGGCGAGCGGCGCCGACCGGGTCGCCCATGTCGTGCAGGCAGTCGAAAAAGCAGATCAGGTCGTAGTCGCCGCCGGGATAGTTTTTCGCCGTGCCCTCGAAAAATCTGGCGCGATTGCCCACGCCACCTTCTTCGGCCCGTTGCGTGGCGACGGTGACTGACGGCGCATGGAAGTCGAAGCCGACAAACTGCGATTTCGGAAACGCCTGGGCCATGATCACCGTCGAGGCGCCGTGGCCGCAGCCGATGTCGGCAACTTTGGCGCCGCGTTCCAGCTTCGCCACCACGCCGTCGAGCGCCGGAAGCCATTCGGCAATCAGGTGACCTTTGTAGCCGGGGCGGAAGAAACGTTCGGTGCCGCTGAACATGCACGGATGGTGATCGCCCCACGACAAGGCGCCATTGCCGCGCATGGCCTTGACCAGTTTGTCCTTGTCATGGAAAAACGACGCCACAACGCCGAGACCGCCAGCAACGTACACCGGCGAATCCTCTACGGCCAGCGCCAGTGCCTGTTCTTCAGGCAAGCGAAATTGACCGTCAAGGTGTTCCATATAGCCCGATGCGGCATGGGCGCTGAGCCATTCACGCACCAGGCGCGGATTGCAGGTGGTTTTGGCTGCGAGGGCTTCGGGGCTGATCGGTTGGCTGTCGGCCATCGCCCGGTACAGACCGAGTTCTTCGCCGACAATGACATTGGCCAGCATCGCCGCGCCGCCCATGTCGTTGACCAGTTTGCCCATGAATTCGTTGAGCTTCGCCTCATTCATCACGTGTGCTCCTGAAACAGGATCACCGTCCGGCGGCGTTGAATGTCGAGGCAGGCGCCACCGGGCGGTGGTCACGGATTGGGGCAGGGCACAGCAGACGTCCTGCGGCCCCCTCGACTGGGTAATGAATGAGTCTAGTCGGTGTTTTTCTCAGCGTGGCAGCGGCAACTTCAGTTCAGCGCACAACCCGCCACCTTCACGATTGCTCAACAGCAGCGAGCCACCCAGCGCCAACGCCAATTGCTGGGCGATCGCCAACCCGAGCCCGGTGCCGCCGGTATCACGATTGCGCGAGTTTTCCACGCGGTAGAACGGTTCCAGCACCTGCGCCAGTTCGGCCTCGGCGATGCCCGGGCCGCGATCGAGGACTTTCACCGACAGGCTGTTGCCCTGCGCTTCGACCTGCAATTGCGCGGCGCCGGCGAATTTCAGGGCGTTGTCGGTCAGGTTCACCAGCACCCGGCGCAGGGCCTGCGGGCGGGTTTCGATTACCGCTTTGCTTTTGCCGCCGAGCTGCACGTCCTTGCCCATGTCCTGATAGTCGAAGACCAGGCTGTCGAGGAACGAGTCGAGATCAGTACGCCGGCTTTCTTCGGTGGCGCCGTGAACGCTGCGAGCGTAAGCCACGCCTTCGCGCACCAGATGCTCGATTTCGCCGAGATCGCTGCTCAGTTTGTCTTTCTCGACCGAGTCGTCCATGAACTCTGCGCGCAATTTCATTCGGGTGATCGGCGTTTGCAGGTCGTGGGAAATCGCCGCGAGCAGTTGCATGCGTTCTTTCAGGTAGGCGGCGATGCGCGTCTGCATGGCGTTGAACGCCCGTGCCGCATGGACGACTTCGGTCGGCCCTTGCTCGTCGAGCTTGATCGGGTGAGCGTTGGGGTCGAGGGTTTCCACGGCGTTGGCGAGGCGGGTGAGGGGACGGATGGCGATGCGCACGGCGAGCCAGGTGCAGAGGATCAGCAATGCCAGTTGGCCCAGCAGCACCACCGGCAACCACGGCGACAACGGCACCATTGCCGGGCGGATATCGATGGTCACCGGGCTGCCGTCGCTCAGGCGCAGGTGGCCCCGGAAATGTTGTCTCGGACCGCCGGGAACTTCGGTAAACACGATGGGATAAGTGTCGCCGATCGCCGCCGTAATCGAGGCGATCGCGACGGACTTTTCAGCCGAGGTCACCGGCATGCCCGGTTCGCCCTCGTTGAGCAGGTAGCCGTAATTGCGCCGGGCCAGACGCGGCAGCCGGGCCTCGCGTTCGGCGGCGGGCAGGCGATCGAGGATCGCCATCGACGTCGAGACGTCGGTTTCGAGGTTGCCGAGCATGGTGCTTTTCGCGCTCTGGTAACGCTCGTAATACTGCGCGCCGAACGACAGACCCTGCGCCAGAATCAGCCCGATCAGAAAGATCAGCGACAGGCGCGAGGCGAGGGTGCGCGGCCATTGCAGCTTGAGTTTCATGCCGACGCCCCAAGCAGTTCGACCGGCAGCGAGAACACATAACCTTCACTGCGCACGGTCTTGATATAGGCCGGCTCGCGAGCATCGTCCAGCAGGCGTTGACGCAGGCGACTGACCAGCAGATCAATGGAACGGTCGAACAGATCGGCCTCGCGCCCTTGGGTCAAATTGAGTAACTGATCACGGCTGAGCACCCGTTGCGGATGGTCGAGGAACACCCGCAGCAAGCGGTATTCGGCACCGCTGAGGGCAACCATGGTGCCGTCGCTGTCGAGCAGGTGGCGGGCCGAGGTGTCCAGCTGCCAACGACCGAACGCCAGCAGGCGTCCGGCTTCGGTGACCACCAGGTTCGGCGGCAACATGCGTGTGCGGCGCAACACGGCGTTGATCCGCGCCAGCAGCTCGCGGGCGGCGAAAGGTTTGGTCAGGTAATCGTCGGCGCCCATTTCCAGACCGATGATGCGGTCGGTCTCATCGTTGCGCGCGGTGAGCATCAGCACCGGCGTGGCCTTGTGTTTGCCCACGCGCAATTCACGGCACAACTGCAGGCCATCGTCGCCGGGCATCATGATGTCGAGCACGATCAGGTCGACGGTGTTGGCATCAAGGAAGCTGCGCATCTGTCGGCCATCGGCGACCACTGTCGTGCGCAGGCCGTTCTTCTTCAGGTAGTTGCCTACCAGTTCACGGATCTCGCGGTCGTCGTCGACGATGAGAATGTGATCGACATGTTCCATCGGTTCAAGCCTCTGTCAAAGGGGGAATGCCGTGCAGTCTATAGCGCCGCTGACCGCACGCCTGCCTGCCTTTGTATTGCAGTGTATCTGTCGCGACGGCGGATACACACCGACGCAAAATCACGATTTTTTCGGGGTTTTGTATCGCTCTGTATCTACACACTGCATGGATACACAACGAGTGATTCTCGTCCTTTCCTGACACAGACGCGATACCTCGAAGGCCTCAAATAGGCTCCATCGAGGCACACACACAGACCGCCTCGGCTCAAACCCACTGAAGCCTTGAGGACTACACCATGAACAATAAATCCGTATTCGCCGCCTGCCTGTTCGCCGCTCTGAACATCTGCACCCTGTCGGCCCACGCCGAAGCTGACGTCAGCCGGCAAACCTACACCTACGGCACCCATCTGGATATCCAGAAAGTGCTGTCGATGACTGAAGACACTTCCGTGACCTGCGGCATCACCGAGGCGCGCATGACCTACCTCGATTCCGCCGGCAAAACCCGCGAGCTGGATTACAGCAAATTCGCTGACGGCTGCAACAACCAGAACTGAGTCATCCCTACTTTTTCTGCAAGGAGTTTTGCCATGAACAACGTCTCGCGCTTTTTGACCGCAGCAGCCTTCGCCTTCACCGGTGCCGCCGCCCACGCCAACAGTGCCTTGGAGCAGAGCAGCTGCGCCAGCAGCACCTGCTTCCAGCTGACCACGGTCGCGAAGGAGGGCAGCGATGCACTGATCGCCGCTGATGGTTCCAGCCGCACGCCGCAGGGGCAGATGGTTGCCGCTGACGGGTCGAGCCGCACGCCGCAGGGCCAGATGGTTGCCGCTGATGGATCGAGCCGCACGCCGCAAGGCCAGATGGTTGCTGCTGACGGATCGAGCCGCACACCGCAGGGCCAGACGGTTGCCGCTGATGGTTCCAGCCGCACACCGCAAGGCCAACTGGTCGCGGAAAACGGTGCCAGTCGCACGCCTCAAGGGCAGTTGCTCGACGGCCAGACCGCATGAGCCACGGCGTGAATAAAGCAGGCTAGCGAGGGGGCGTTTCCCTCGCTGCCCGGTTGCGTGCCCAGCCCCCCACATTCAAGGTGACCCCGTTATGTACCTCATCGCATTTCTCGGCGGTCTGCTGACCGTTCTCAGTCCGTGCATCCTGCCGGTGGTGCCGTTTCTGTTCGCTGGCGCCAACCGTACCCGCTCCTCGATCCTCCTGACTCTCGCCGGCATGGCGCTGACCTTTGCGCTGATCTCCAGCCTTGCCGTGGTCAGCAGCGAGTGGGTGATTCAGGCCAGCAACACCGGCCGCCACGTTGCCTTGTTCGTCATGGCGCTGTTCGCCCTGTCGCTGATCTCGGCCCGCGTCGGTGACTGGCTGACCAGGCCCTTCGTCGCCCTGGGCAATCGTCTCGATCAGGACACGCGTAAACGAGCCGGACCGATGGGCTCGATCATGCTCGGCGTCGCCACCGGCCTGTTGTGGGCGCCCTGTGCCGGGCCGATCCTTGGGGTGATTCTGACCGGCGCAATGTTGCAAGGCGCCAATGCCCAGACCAGCCTGTTGCTGCTGGCTTACGGCGTCGGCAGTGCCTTGTCGCTGGGAACGTTGATCTTCGCCGGGCGCGGTCTGGTCAATCGGCTGAAACCGTCGATCCCGTTCAGCGGCTGGTTGCGTCGTGGTGCCGGGGTTGCTGTGCTTGCGACAGTCGCGGTGATTTCCACGGGCGCCGATAAGACTCTGCTTGCCAACACCTCTTCCGAAGGCGTGGCCAGCGTCGAGAAAAACGTCCTGGAAAACGTGCCGAAAGTGGTCGACTACTTTGTCAGCAAGGTCCGCGCCGATTCGATGATGGACGAGGCGCGGGGCGCGATGCCGTCGCTGTCGGGCGCTGTGCAGTGGCTCAATTCACCGCAGCTCAGCGCCGAATCCCTGCGCGGCAAAGTGGTGCTGGTGGACTTCTGGACCTACGACTGCATCAACTGCCAGCACACCCTGCCGTACGTCAAAGACTGGGCGAAGAAATACGAGAAGGACGGCCTGGTGGTGATCGGCGTGCACACACCCGAGTATGGCTACGAGCGCATCATCAACAACGTCAAGGATCAGGTGAAAAAACTCGGCATCACCTACCCGGTGGCGATCGACAACGACTACGCAATCTGGCGCAACTTCGACAATCAATACTGGCCGGCGCATTACCTGATCGACGCCAAGGGCCAGATGCGTTACAGCCACTTTGGCGAAGGTCGCTATGCGGAGCAGGAGCAGATGATCAAGCAGTTGCTGGAAGAGGCGAAAGCTCCGGCAGCCTGATCAAAACAACGCAATGGCTCAGAGGTCGCGGACCATGAGCCATTGTGTTTTCTCCCACGCCTGGAAACGCTCCAAAAGCTGCCAGCCGCGTTTACCGTAGTAGTCGTGTTTGTCTTGCGTGTGCAAGTACAACCGCGACACCCCACGCTGCTTTGCTGCCTCGCAAATCCCTTCAATCAGCTGCTCCGCCAAGCCTCGCCCGCGCGCCTCGGGGTCAACGAATACGCAGGCGAGCCATGGGCCGAGATCGGCGCGATCAGCCAAGTCGTTGCGGGCCAGTGCGGCACCACCGAGCAGGCGTTCACCGTCCATGGCAATCAGGCACGACCATTCACCATTGCTTTGGCCCTCGGCAAATTCGCGCTGCCATTGAGCCAGGGGCTGGTCGGCGTATTCGTAGTGGAATTGTTGGTGAATCCACGCCGCGTAGCGATCGCTGTGTTGCATGTGCGCGGCGAGCCAGTCGAGGTGCAGTGACATCGGTCGAGTCCTTTGCGTGGGCGAGCCCGCATCAGAAACCAATCCCGCGACGCTGACAATGCGCAAGGTGTATCAGGTGCTTGACAGATTTGCGCCACTCATCGGCAAAGTGCCGGGTTTATGGGGCTGGCGGACGATTGGCAGGGACGCCGGGCAGCCTCGGCGCGATAGTGAGCAAGCACGGTCCGCGTCGTAGCCTGTGCATTCTCTCTGCCACGGAGCTCGCTGTCATGAGTACCCCGATTGATCTCACTGCCCTGAAGGAACGTCAGAAAGTCGCTTGGGCCAGTGGCGACTACGCCGTGATCGGCACCACATTGCAAATTGTTGGGGAAAACCTCGCCGAGGCTTGCGATCTGCGTTGTGATGAACAGGTGTTGGATGTCGCTGCCGGCAACGGCAATGCAACCCTGGCAGCGGCGCGGCGCGGGTGTGTAGTGACTTCGACCGATTATGTGGCGGCATTGCTGGAGCGTGGTCAGGATCGCGCCCGGGCCGAGCATCTGGAGGTGATTTTTCAGGTGGCCGATGCCGAGGCTTTGCCTTTTCCCGATGAAAGCTACGACGCCGTGTTGTCGACGTTCGGCGTGATGTTCGCGCCTGACCAGGTCACCGCCGCTGCTGAACTGGGGCGGGTCTGTCGTCGCGGCGGACGGATCGGTATGGCGAACTGGACGCCGGAGGGCTTCGTCGGCCAGATGTTCAAGACTCTCGGCCAGCATCTGCCACCGCCAGCGGTTGCACAGCCTCCATCGAACTGGGGCTCGGATGCGTGGCTGCACAAGCATTTCGATGACCGCGATTTTGTCGTGCGCGTGACCCGCAGCCACTTCAACTTCCGCTACCGCTCGGCGGCGCATTTCATTGACATCTTTCGGCACTGGTATGGGCCGGTGCACAAGGCTTTTGCGGTGTTGCCGGCGGAGGCCGGGCAGGCGCTGGAGGATGATCTGACCGAGTTGCTCAACCGATCGAATCGCGCCGGGGAGGCGTCGCTGGTGGTGCCGAGTGAGTATCTGGAGGTGGTTATTACCAAGCGCTAGTCCCCATCGGATCTCCTGATCGATGAAGATCTCTGTGGGAGCGAGCCTGCTCGCGAAAGCGGTGTGCCAGCCAACCTTGATGTTGATGGAACGACCGCATTCGCGAGCAGGCTCGCTCCCACAGGGAATGTGCTTATTTCAAATGGCCGCGATCAAACCACTCCAGCGCCGTGCGCCAGATGCAGATCCCCAGGAAATAAGCCGACATCAGCAGCCACAAGCCCATCACCAGCGGGTTGATCACCGGGTGATTGAGCACCAGCGACAGGCTGCACAACAGCCAGATCGCCGTCACCGCAATATTGATTGGCATGAAACGCCGCACGCGAAACGGGTGCAGGAACTTCATCCGCGTCACCGTCAGCAGCGCCAGCCCGATCACGGTGAGAAAGGTAATCCACGGCCCCGGGCCAATGATGTACAGGCACAGCGCTACCACGTTCCAGGCCGCCGGGAAGCCGACAAAATAGTTGTCCTTGCTCTTCATGTTGACGTTGCAGAAGCAGAACAGCGACGACACCAGAATCACCGACACCGTCAGCAACAGGGTGTAATCGGGCAGGGGAATGTAGCGGTAGATAAACAGTGCCGGGATGAATACATAAGTCAGGTAATCGATGACCAGATCGAGGATCGAACCGTCGAAACTCGGCAGCACCGATTGCACATTGACCTTGCGCGCCAGTGCGCCGTCCAGGCCGTCGACGATCAGCGCAACGCCCAGCCACATCAGGCAATGGATCGGCTGGTTTTCCAGCAGGGCGAGTGTGGCGAGGAAGGCGGTGACCACGCCGGTCGCGGTAAAACCATGGGCGCCCCATGCTTTCAGCCTGGCGATGTGTACGGTTGATATCACGAGGGCGTTCTCCAGAAAGTGAAGCAAGCCGGTTATCGCCCATCATCAGAAAGGGCGTCGGCAAACCGGGTCGGGTTGCAGCTATCGACCGGTTTAGCCGGGATAAGGTTCACCACCCCTGAATCTTAGCTGGCTGGCGAAAATTTTCTCGCGTGGCGATTCAACGGTGATCGGGCGTCAGCCCAACGGTGCTGGCGCTATGGCTGCGTCGGTCTATCGTTGCCTGACGCGATCGGGCCGTGGCCTCGGAGGATAACGTCATGAACACCAGCGATTTGCTTGAACAACTGCTGCGAGGCCAGGCCTCGGCGGGACAACAACGCGGAGCTTCGGCCGGTGACGGCCTGGGCGGTTTACTTGGTGGACTGTTGGGCGGCGGCAGTCAGTCCGGAGCGGGTGGCGCGGCTGCTTCGGGTGGCCTCGGCGGCCTGGGTGGTTTGCTCGGTGGCTTGCTCGGCGGCGGTGGCTTGGGAAGCGCCCTCGGTGGCGGTAGCAGAAGCCGTACCGGCGGGACCAGTTACGCGGCGCTCGCATCGCTGGGCATGATGGCTTACCAAGCGTACCAAGCCTGGCAACGCAGCCAGGCCAGTAACGCGCCGCAGGAGCTGCCACAAACCGCCGACCTGCTCGCCGGCCCGCAAATCGAAACCCACAGCCACGCGGTACTGCGCGCCCTTATCGCCGCCGCCAAGGCTGACGGCCGCATCGACGACGCAGAAAAGCATCTCATCAGCAGCGAAATCGGCAAACACACCGCCGACCCGCAGTTGCAGCAATGGCTCGACGCCGAAGTCGCCAAGCCGCTGGATGCCCGCGAAGTGGCGCAATCCGCTAACGGCGATCCGGCCGTAGCCGCCGAAATGTACCTGGCCAGCGTCATGCTGGTAGACGATCAACAGGACGCCGAACGCAGCTATCTCGATGAGCTGGCCGCCGCCTTGAACATCGATCCCGACTTGCAGGTGCATCTGGAACAGCAGGCGAAAGGGCAAGCCTGACCCGCTGTAAAAATCCCTGACACTCCCAGCCCCGGCCGCTCCATCCGTCCGGGGCTTTTTTACCTCGATTGAATTTTTCCGCCGCCGAGTTGCTCTTCTGCATAACAGAACCCGTCTGCCATCGGTGTGCTCATGAACAGGAACCTCGACGATTACAACCGCATGCGTGATTTTTCCGCGACGTCGGAGCCGGCCGCAGTCAAGCGCTCGGGCCGTAAGTCGGCCAAGGATCATGCCTTGCAGTTCTGCATCCAGAAGCACGACGCTTCGCACCTGCATTACGACTTTCGCCTCGAGCTCGACGGCGCCCTGAAGAGCTGGGCGGTGCCGAAGGGGCCGTCGCTGGACCCGTCGGTCAAGCGTCTGGCGATTCATGTCGAGGATCATCCGCTCGATTACGCGACGTTCGAAGGCAGCATTCCCGAGGGGCATTACGGCGCCGGTGATGTGATTGTCTGGGATCGCGGCGTGTGGATTCCGCTGGAGGATCCGCACAAGGCCTATGCCAAGGGCCGACTGAAGTTCGAGCTGCAGGGCGAGAAGCTCGGCGGCGTGTGGAATCTGGTGCGCACGCACATGCCGGGCAAGAAAGAACAATGGTTCCTGATCAAGCATCAGGACAACGCCGCGCGCCCGCAGGATGATTTCGACGTGCTGGTCGCCGAGCCCGACAGCGTGCTCAGCGAGCGCACGATTGTCGGCAAATCAGCGGCGGCCGCCGATAAGGCCAAACCGGTGAAAAAAGCCCCGGCCAAGCCGCGCAAGCAGGCGTCCGGGCAGCTTACCGGCGCACGCAAGGCCAAGCTGCCGGCGCTGATCAAGCCGGAACTGGCGACGCTGGTTGACAGCGCGCCCGAAGGGCAGTGGAGCTACGAGATCAAGTTCGACGGCTACCGGATCATGGCGCGGATCGATCACGATGAGGTGCAGCTGTTCACCCGCAACGGCCATGACTGGACGCACAAGCTGCCGCAGCAGGCCAAGGCGCTGGCGGCGCTGGGTCTGGAATCGGCCTGGCTCGATGGCGAAATGGTCGTGGCCAACGAGCAAGGCGTGCCGGATTTTCAGGCGTTGCAGAATGCTTTCGATGCCGGGCGCAGCGGCAACATTGTTTATTACCTGTTCGACGTGCCGTATCTGAATGGCGTCGACCTGCGCGATGTGCCGGTGGAAGAACGCCGCGCCGCGCTGAGCACCATCCTCGGTGCGCAGAAAGAATCGTCAACGCTGCGCTTCTCCGAAGCCTTCGAAGAAACCCCGGACGCGCTGCTCAACAGTGCCTGCCAAATGCAGATGGAAGGCCTGATCGGCAAGCGGCTCGGCTCGCCTTATGTGTCGCGGCGCAGCGGCGACTGGATCAAGCTCAAGTGCAAGCATCGCCAGGAGTTCGTCATCGTCGGCTACACCGATCCGAAAGGTGCGCGCAGTGCCTTCGGTGCCTTGCTGCTCGGCCTGCACGACCGTGACAGCGGCGAGTTGCGCTATGCCGGCAAGGTCGGCACCGGGTTCAACGAAACCACGTTGAATAGCATCCTCGCCCAACTCAAGCCGTTGCAGACCAAAAGCGCGGCAGTGGTCAATCCGCCCAGCGGTTTCGAGGCCAAAGGCGTGCACTGGCTCAAACCCAAACTGCTGGCCGAAGTGGCATTCGCTGAGATGACCAAGGACGGCTCGGTGCGGCATGCCGTGTTCCATGGTTTGCGCGATGACAAACCGGCCAAGGACATTACCGAGGAGCGAGCGAAGCCTGTGAAAGCTGCCAAGCCCGAAAAGACCGAAAAACCCAAAAAGACCAAAACCGCCGACAAGCAGCCGGCAAAGAAAACCGCCGCCAGCAAAAAAGCCGAAACCGCGCCTTCGCAAGCAGGTCTGGCCGGCGGCAAGGTACGCATCACTCACCCCGATCGAGTGATCGATGCGGTCAGCGGCACAACCAAGATGCAACTGGCGCAGTATTACGCCAGCGTTGCCGAACACATCCTGCCGCAACTCAAGGATCGTCCCGTGGCCTTAGTGCGTGCACCGGACGGCATCGCCGGCGAACTGTTCTTCCAGAAGAACGCTGATCGCCTGGCCATTCCCGGCATCACCGCCCTGGACAAGGACGTCACCGGGCAGCCAGTGATGATGATCAACAATCCCGAAGCGCTGGTCGGCGCGGTGCAGATGAGCACCGTCGAACTGCACACCTGGAACGCGACGAAGGTGGATCTGGACAAACCCGATCGCTTCGTCCTCGACCTCGACCCGGATCCTGCGTTGCCATGGAAAAGCATGGTTGAAGCCACCGCGCTGACCCTCACTGTGCTCGACGAGTTGGGTCTCAAAGCCTTCCTGAAAACCAGCGGCGGCAAAGGCATTCACCTGGTGGTGCCATTGACGCGCAAGCATGGCTGGGACGAAGTGAAAGACTTCAGCCACGCCATCGTCAGCCACATGGCCAAGTTGCTGCCGGACCGGATTTCAGCGGTGTCCGGGCCGAAAAACCGCGTCGGGCGGATCTTCATCGATTACCTGCGCAACGGCCTCGGTGCCACCACCATTTGCGCCTACGCCGCACGCGCGCGGGAAGGCATGCCGGTGTCGGTGCCGCTGTACCGAGAGGAAGTCGCTGAAATCAAGGGCGGTAATCACTGGAACATCTACAACGTTCACGAGCGTCTGACCGAAGTCGGCGATGAGCCTTGGGCGGACATGAGGAAAACCCGTCAGACCATCACCGCCGAGATGCGCAAGCGCGTCGGCATGAAAAAGTGATCAGGTGTCGCGCAGCAAGTCGTGGGCGTTGAGCAGTTCGAAGGCGATTTGCGGGTGGTTTTCCAGGCCCTTGCGAATCGCCGCCGGGATTGCCGCGCGAGTCTTGCGACACAGGCCTGGCAGCTCGTCGATCTGAATGGCAATGCCGCGCATGGTGCGCACTTCATTGAAACCGGGGGCGACGTCGACACGGATGCCGAGTTGCTCGTACATACGCTGTTGCAGGCGTTTGAGGTCGGCGAGGTCTTTGAGTTGTTCCAGGCGCGCCAGAAGAATTTTTTCCTCAGCGCGGGTCAAGCGCAGGATGCGCAGATCGGCTCCGGGCGTTTCCAGCAAGGATCGCGCCCGCAGATGCAGGCGCCGGGTGGGCAGGGTGAGCGCAAGGGCACGGTCGTCGTCATGGCCTCCATCATAGAGGCCGTCGGACATGTTTGCCTATGTGCACTCAGCGGCCGTCCATCGGCCGCTGCTTCCCTCGTGACTACTGCTGCACGCCTTCGTATTGCACCAGAATGGCGTTGGCCAGGTCTTCATCACTGGCGTTCAAGCCAGGGTTGGCCTGGCGCACCTGTTGCAGTACCGACTCAAGATAAACCCCACGAATGGCCCCGCCGCTGGCAACGAACGCAGACACGTCGTCACGGGCCGGAATGACCATTTTGTCGTCCTTGAAGGTCGAGTACAGCGACGCGGAGACACCTGCCGAGGTGGCGACGTCACCCGCGTCAACGCGGGCCAGCGCCGAACCGACCGGCAGGCAAAGCATTAAAGAAGAAATCAGGACTAACTTGCGCATGACGTGTTCCTCCACAAGCGCTAAGCAAAAAGGGAAGGGACTACATAACGTCAGAGGTGAACGGCGCGCGGGAGTTCCGTGAGCGGTGAAAAGCCGTGAGTCAGCGTTTTCACCGCTCAGTCGGTTCAGATCACCCCACAGGCCATGCGATCGCCGCCACCGCCCAGTGGCTTGGGCATGTCGGAATGGTTATCGCCGCCGGCGTGAATCATCAGGGCGTGGCCCTTGATCTCGGAAATCTTCTTAAGGCGCGGTGCCAGCACCGGATAGTTGGCGACCCCGTCAGCCGTCACATACACCGCTGGCAGATCACCCAGGTGCCCGTCGGCGTAAGGGCCAAGGTGCTTGCCGGTTTTCGCCGGATCGAAGTGTCCGCCAGCGGCCAGTGCTGCGCCTTTGACGCCATCCTTCATGCCCGCTTCGCAGCTGCCGTTTTCATGGACATGGAAACCGTGAATGCCGGCCGGCAATGATTTCAGCTCGGGTGTGAACAGCAGGCCGTACGGCGTTTCGCTGACAGTGACAGAGCCGATCGCCTGCGGCGCGCCGTCGGCGCTGACCAGATTGATTGCGACTTTCTCCGTTGCTGCCTGTGCGGTGCCGATTGCCAACGTGCCGAGCAGACCAAACCACAGTGCGCGTTTCATAAGCGTTTCCTTCAGCTGCATGAATGTTCGTAGCCATGGATTGATAGCCTGCCGGGGTTAACCAGCGATGAAGGCGTTATCCATCGGCGCTGCAAGGTGTGACCGGGTTCACGCTTGAAAAGTTTTGCCGGATTCAAGTCGCCCCTGACATCAGCCGATACGCTCTGTGTCGGCAGTTCCCTGCACATAGGCTTAACTGAAATCCGACAAGCGCAATCCAGCGTGCCCACGGGAGATTCCACGGTGTCGATCAAACTGCGTTTGGTGTTGCTGATTGCGACCAGCCTGCTGACGGCGCTGATCGTGAGCCTGGTCAGTTACGTCGGCAATCTGCGGATGGCCACGGCGGTCGGCGATAACACGGTAAGCATGAGCGCGCTGCGCAATCACATGGAAGCGGACATGATGCACGACGCCCTGCGCGCCGATGTCTATTCGGCGATGCTGGTCGGCCTGGGCAAGAGCACCGCCACCGCCACAGAAGTGCGCGATTCGCTGGCCGAGCACGCCGGGCATTTTCGTGAAGTGCTGGATGACAACCTGAAACTGCCGATCAACCCGCAGCTGCGCACGGCGCTGGAGCAGATCAAGCCGAGCCTCGACACCTACATCAAATCCGCCGAGCAGATCGTCGGCGTGGCGCTGGACAAGCCGGATGCCGCCCAGCAGCAGCTCGGCACGTTCAATGCCGCGTTCAGCCAGCTCGAAGAGCAAATGGCGACGCTCAGCGAATTGATTGAAAGCAACACTCGGCAAACCAGCGAAGGCACCGAAGCGGCCATTAGCAATGCCAATCTGGCCCTTGGTGTGGTGCTGATCGCCAGTCTGTTGCTGCTGCTGATTCAGGGGCGCTGGGTGATCCTGAGTATCATGGGGCCGCTCAAATCCGCCAGCCGCATCGCTGAAAGCATTGCCCATGGCAATCTCAGCGAACCGATTGTTGAACCCGCCGGCAAGGACGAAGCCAGTGTGCTGATCCGCACATTGGCGACCATGCAACGTGACTTGCGCAACATGATCGACGTGGTCCGGCGCAACGCCCACGGTGTCAGCGGCATGAGCGAGCAGCTCAGTCAGGGCTGCCATCAGGTCGCCGACAGCAGCCAGCAGCAAAGCGTTGCCGCCGGGACCATGGCGGCCGCCGCCAGTCAGATGACCGCCAGCATCGAGGAAATCACCCGCCACGCCGAACGTGCCCTGAGCATGGCCAATCAGGCGGAAACTCTAGCGAAGGAGGGCGGCGGGGTGATTCATCAAGTGGTCAGCGACATGGACGACATCGCCCGCTCGGCACAGCAGTCGGCGCAGGTGATTCGCACGCTGGATCAGGAATCCGAGGCGATCTTCAACATCATTCAGGTGATCAAGAGCATCGCCGACCAGACCAACCTGCTGGCCCTCAACGCCGCGATCGAGGCGGCGCGGGCAGGAGAGCAGGGCCGTGGCTTTGCCGTGGTCGCGGATGAAGTGCGCAGTCTGGCCGCACGCACCAGCGCCTCGACCCAGGAAATTGCCGCAATGGTCGCGCGCATCCAGAGCAGCACGCGCGAGGCGGTCACCAGCATGGAGGCCGGCGTGGCGCAGGTCGACAAGGGCATGGCGGTGACGGCGGAAGTCGAGCGGGCGATTCGGGAAATCCTCGACGCCACGCTGAACACCACGCAACTGGTCAACGACATCACCCGCACGATTGGCGAACAGAGCCAAGCCAGTAACGAGATCGCCCATCAGGTGGAGATGATTGCCGGGATGAGCGAAGGCAACAGTCGGGTGATCGGGCAGACCGCGACGACCACCGATGAATTGTCGAATCTGGCGGGGCAGCTGGCGCGGTCGGTGGATCGGTTTCGGTTGTGATAGCGGTAGGACTGGTGTCTATCACGGCCTTATCGCTGGCAAGCCAGCTCCCACAGGGTCTGATGTTGTGAATGCAACGGTGTGCACACCATCATCCACTGTGGGAGCGGGCTTGCCCGCGATTAGGCCAGCTCGGGCAACACTGAATCAAGCCTATGTGCCCTTAATCAGAACCTGAACGCCTGCCGCCCCACCAACAACCATTTCCCGCCCTGTTTCTGCCAGATCTGGAAATTCTCGATCTCGGTCGGAATCACCTCAGTCCCTTTCAACGCCTGCGCGGAGAAGTGGTGGCGCACCAATGCGGTATCGCCGGACAGAGTAATGGTCTGCTTCTGCATCTCCAGGGTCTTGAATGCGCTGCGGCCGGTCTCGATGTCGGCGATGAATTCCTGCTTGTCCTGAATCTTGCCGCTGGAGTGGCCGTAGGTCAGGTTCGGCGCGGTCAGAGCGTTCAGTTCGGCGATGTCTTTGTGCAGCATCGCCTGGGTCAGGTGATCCACCGCTTGGGCCACTTCCTTTTCCGCCGGGGCAGGGGCGGCCATGGCGCAGGCGCTGAAGGCGCAGAACAAACCGATGAGGAGGCGGGATTGGGTCATGTTGTTTCCTTGTTGTTATTGAGTCGGAATGACTGGCTTAGTTTGTCAGTCATCGTACAACGTAGCAGGTTATTTTCTGCTTGAACAACGAGCCGTTCGCAATGATTTATCAAGTTGCGATGCGTATCGCGCAAAAAACTTTGCAGGCCAATGCCTGATCACGGTCATGTTTGGTGGCCTATGGCCGATAAGCCCCAGAGCGGAAAAAGACTTTCAAGTCGGGAACAGACGCGCGGGTTCGCCCTGACGTGATATTCTCCGCGCCAAATTTGCTTTGACTTAATTCGGTTGGCTGGCCTTTCAGGCGGGCCGACGGGATCCCTGTCGCTCAAGCAGCTGAAGCCAATAACGATAAGAAGTCAGTTCAGAAGGGACATTAACTGAGGTCGATGCCACATGTCGGCCTTGTGTGCCCACCCGTCAATATTGAAGTGTGCCGGATTGCGCGACGCCAGCCTGAGCGTCAACAAAGCGCAACGCAGACTGATAACAACGACGGGCGGAAGGCGTTTTATCATAGGTGCAACAGATGTTTAAGAAAGTGAACACAGCCTTGCTCGGTCTGGCTTTGGCGATGGGGATGTCGTCTGCCAATGCTGCCGAAGCCAAGAAAGTTGATGTCCTGCTGATCGGCGGCGGCATCATGAGCACCACCCTGGGTGTGTGGATCAATGAGCTGGAACCGACCTGGTCGATGGAAATGGTCGAGCGCCTCGATGGCGTCGCCCTGGAAAGCTCCAACGGCTGGAACAACGCCGGTACCGGTCACTCCGCCCTCGCCGAGCTGAACTACACCCCGGAAGACGACAAGGGCAACGTGACGATCCCGAAAGCCGTCGAGATCAACGAAGCGTTCCAGGTTTCCCGTCAGTTCTGGGCGTGGCAGGTTCAGCAGGGCGTGCTGAAGAACCCTCGTTCGTTCATCAACACCACACCGCACATGAGCTTCGTGTGGGGCGATGACAACATCAAGTTCCTGAAAAAGCGCTACGAAGCGCTGCAGGCAAGCCCGCTGTTCGCTGGCATGCAGTATTCCGAAGATCCGGCTGTGATCAAGAAGTGGGTACCGCTGATGATGGAAGGGCGTGATCCGAACCAGAAAATCGCGGCCACCTGGAGCCCGCTGGGTACGGACATGAACTTCGGCGAAATCACCCGCCAGTTCGCCGCTCACCTGCAAACCAAACCCAACTTCGATCTGAAACTGTCGAGCGAAGTTGAAGACATCACCAAGAACGCCGATGGCACCTGGCGTGTGAGCTACAAAAACCTCAAGGACGGTACCAAGACCGAAACCGACGCCAAGTTCGTGTTCATCGGCGCTGGCGGCGGTGCTCTGCACCTGCTGCAGAAGTCGGGCATTCCTGAAGCCAAGGAATACGCAGGCTTCCCGGTTGGCGGCTCGTTCCTGGTGACCGAGAACCCGACGATTGCCGAGCAGCACCTGGCCAAGGCCTACGGTAAAGCTTCGGTTGGCGCGCCACCGATGTCCGTTCCGCACCTGGACACCCGTGTTCTGGACGGCAAGCGCGTCATTCTGTTTGGCCCGTTCGCGACCTTCAGCACCAAGTTCCTCAAGGAAGGTTCGTACTTCGACCTGCTGACCAGCACCACCACCCACAACATCTGGCCAATGACCAAGGTCGGCATCAAGGAATACCCGCTGGTCGAGTACCTTGCCGGGCAGTTGATGCTGTCGGATGAAGACCGTCTGAACGCGCTGAAGGAATACTTCCCGAACGCCAAAGCCGAAGACTGGCGCCTGTGGCAAGCCGGCCAGCGCGTGCAAATCATCAAGCGTGATGAAGCCGCTGGCGGCGTGCTGAAACTGGGCACCGAGATCGTTGCTTCGCAAGACGGCTCGATCGCCGGCCTGCTGGGCGCATCGCCAGGCGCGTCGACCGCTGCACCGATCATGCTGAGCGTGCTGCAGAAAGTCTTCAAAGACAAAGTCGCAACCCCTGAGTGGCAGACCAAGCTGCACCAGATCGTGCCAAGCTACGGCACCCAGCTGAACAGCGATCCGGCCAAAGTGGCTGCCGAGTGGGCTTACACCGCGAAAATCCTCGAACTGCCGACGCCTCCAGCGATCGGTCAGGTAGCTGCTCCGGCGGCACCTGCGGCTGACAAAGCCGTAGCGCCGAAGGAAAACGCTGCACGTGACATGGCTCTGTAAGCAGAACCCTGACACACAAAACCCACTGAACCGGCGACGGTCAGTGGGTTTTTTTATACGCCGGACCTGTAGGAGCTGACGAGTGCAACGAGGCTGCGATCTTTTGACTTTGACTTTGACTTTGACTTTGACTTTGACTTTGACTTTGACGTTTGAAGATCAAGATCAAGATCAGGATCAAAAGATCGCAGCCTCGTTGCACTCGTCAGCTCCTACGCTCCTACGGTCCGGGGTGGATTCAGGCTTTTGCGGACGCGAGATAGGCCCCAGGCGCCGACCCATTTCTTCGCCCAGTGCTTGCAACCCGCTCAGCGGCCGCACCATCACTTCAAACTCGACAATCTTGCCGTGTTCATCGAAGCGAATCATGTCGATGCCTTTGAGTTCCTTGCTGCCGACCCCGGCGCTGAATTCGAGAATCACATTCAGGCCATCCGCCGTCGCAAACTCACGGTGATAGGCGAAATCTTCGAAGACTTCAAACACGGTGTTGAGGATCATCGCCACCACCGGCGCGCCGGGGTAGGGCGTGTGGGCCATGGGCGAGCGGAACACAGCTTGCGGATCGAGCAGTTCGGGCAGGGCTTTGAGATTGCCGCTGCGGATCATCGCGTGCCAGCGCGCGAGGGATGCGGCGACGTTGGGCTGCAAGGCAAGGTCGGGCATGGTCACTCCGGTTTTTATTGTTGTCGGTCGGCAATGACTGTAGATCAACCGCGCCGAAAGTGAATCCCCAAGTCTCAGGCTGAATATCTGTTCATGCCCGAAGCGGATCAGATGCGCATCTGATCCGTATTTTTCTGTTTCATCTGCCTCTGTATTCAGTACAGCCACAGGCTCAGAATGCCCCGGCAGTGCGGCCAATCACCCTCCGACCTCATTCCGAAGCGTCCGGTGCACCGCACACCCCGCATCAAGGAGCGCGACATGTACAAGATGGCAATTTTTCTCGGCGGTTTTCTGACCTTGACCATTCTGATCGGCGTGCTGGCGACGATCTCTCCAGTCTGATCCGCGCGCATTTTTTCGAACTCCGCCGTTCTCCTGCTTTCAGTTGCAGAACAGGGCCAGCATGCGCCCGTTACTGAAGTTCGAGGAGTGAAACATGCGTACGACAACCTCGCAGGGACGTTGGGTTCCCATTGGTTTGATGGTCGCCGCGCTGACTGGCTGCGCGATGAGCAACACCGAGTCACCGGTGCAGACACCGGGTCAGGCCAAGGCCTCCGATACTGAAATGCTCGAAGTCGGCGCGCAGTGGTTGCAGGACAAACCGCCGATCCGCGCGTTGAACATGTACCTTGATGGCTTTCATTTTTACAACGGTCATCCCGGCGCGCAGATGGAAGCGCACCATTACTGCTCGGCGCTCAATGAGGAAGTGTTCCAGTGCGTGATCTACGACGGCAACACGGCTGAAGCGAAGTTGATGGGCGTGGAATACATCATCAGTCAGCGCCTGTTTACGCAATTGCCGGCAAAAGAAAAAGCCTTGTGGCACAGCCATGCTCACGAGGTGACTTCCGGCCAGTTGGTCGCGCCGGGCATCCCGCAAGTGGCGGAAAAGCGCCTGATGGAAAAACTCGCCAATACTTACGGCAAGACTTGGCACACCTGGCACACCGATCAGGACAAGCAACTGCCGCTGGGCGTGCCGCAGTTGATGATGGGCTTTACCGCTGACGGTCAGGCCGATGCACAAATGGTCCGCCAGCGCGATCAGCGTCTGGGCATTGATAGCGCCGAAAAGAAAAAGGCTCGTGCCGGGATCAAACCGGCGCCTGTCGCAACGGGGGCTGATGCGTGGCAGAAGGGTAATGTCATCCAGCTCAACGACCCGACCGGCCATCAACACGTCATGCCGCGCCCGGCCACCTCTGGCGATGAAAATGCCCGGAGCGGCAGTCAGCCTTAGCTTTGGACAATAGCTGGAAATGGTGTTGTCTGTACCGGCGTCATCGCGAGCAGGCTCACTCCTACATTTGAAATGCGTTCCCCCGGAGGAGTGAGCCTGCTCGCGATGGCGTCCGTCTGATCGCTACATCCTTCAGCGATTCAACACATCCACAATCCACTGCAAATATTGCTCGCGCTCGGAAATCGAGTTATGCCCCGAGTCCGGCACCACCTTCAGCGTCGCCACGCCCGCGGGAAAACTCTCGAACAAGCGCTGCGTGCTGCTGCGCCCAATCACTTCGTCATCACTGGCCGCCAAGAGCAACGTCGGTGCGCGAATATGCGCCGCGTATCTGCCTGATTCGAAACGATCCTTGAGCAACCACTTCACCGGCACCCACGGGTATTGCCGTTCGGCGATTTCCTCAAGGCTGTTGAACGGCGTCACCAGGATCAGATTCTGCACCGGCCGCTGACTGGCCAGGCGCACCGCCACCCCCGAACCGAGGCTGCGTCCGATGACAGCAATCTGCGGGTGGCTGGCATAGACCTGATCGAACAGCGCCAGCGCATCTTCGGCAATCGCGGCTTCCGATGGCGAGCCGGTGCTGCCACCAAAGCCCCGATAGTGCAGGAAATACAGCGCGTAGTCGGGAAACGCCTCGGCGAATTCCGGCAGATTTCGCGATACGTCCTCGGCATTGCCGCCGAAATAAATCAGTGCGCGCGATCCGCTGCGCTCTCGGGTTGTCACCCAGACCTCGGCATCCGGCATCGGCAGTTTCATTCGCGAGTCCGCTGCAACCACGGCGGCAGGCTGGGGAAACCAGATCAGCGAGCGCTGAAACACGAACAGCGCGGCGCACAGCACCAGGTACACGGCAACAATGAAAACGACGAGTGACATCAGGGTTCGGGACATTCGGCTACTTTTAACGGGGAGAAAGGTTGGCTGTGGCAGTGTAGTTCAGCGACTGCGCCTGACAGCCGGCGCACACACCGTGCAACAGATCCGCGCAACAGGAGGACTCGCATGCGCCACACTGAGGGTTACTCACGTCGCCGCTTGCTCACGCTGGCTGCCCAAGCTGCGGCGCTGCTCACCATTGATCGGGCGTTGGCCGGCAGCGTGGCGCCGACCGAAACTGTGCTGCCCACGGCAGGAGACCAGACCATGCAGACCCGCGCCATCCCTTCCAGCTCCGAGGCACTGCCCATGGTCGGGTTGGGCACCTATCGCGGTTTCGACGTCGCGCCTGGCGATCCGGTTTACCGGCAATTGCCCGCCGTCCTCGAAGCGCTGTTCAGGAAGGGCGGCACGCTGATCGACAGCTCGCCGATGTACGGCCGCGCCGAGCAGACCACCGGTGAACTGCTGTCGATTCACGAACCACGCTCGCCGGCGTTTCTCGCCACCAAGGTGTGGACGCGCGGGCGCGATGAAGGCATCGCGCAGATGGAGCAGTCGTTCAGACTGCTGCAAACCGAGCGCATCGACCTGATGCAGATTCACAACCTGCTCGACTGGCAAACCCACTTGCCGACCCTGCGCGAATGGCAGGAGCAGGGGCGGATTCGCTACATCGGCATCACCCATTACACCTCGTCGGCCTACGACGAGGTCGAGGCCGTGCTGAAAGCCGAAAAGCTGGATTTTCTGCAGATCAACTACGCCCTCGATGATCGCGCGGTCGAGAAACGCATCCTGCCGCTGTGCCGTGAGCGTGGGGTGGCGGTGATTTGTAATCGGCCGTTTGGCGGCGGCGATTTGCTCGCCCGGCTCAAGGGCAAGCCGCTGCCGGCGTGGGTCTCGGATGTACAGGTCAACAGTTGGCCGCAACTGGCACTGAAATTTCTCCTGGCGCACCCGGCGGTGACCTGTGTGATTCCCGGGACCAGCAATCCGCGCTACATGGCTGACAACGCCGGAGCCGGTTTTGGGCCGATGTTGACCGATGCGCAACGGCATCAGTTGATTGCGTTGCTGGGCTGAGCCGGGTCAACCGCGATAGCGCAACGCCTCCAGCAACAACGCAAACGCCGGCGCTGCCTGGCGTCGGCTCGGGTAGTACAGGTGATAACCGGAAAATGCCGGGCACCAGTCTCCCAGCACCTGGAACAGGCGACCGTCCGCCAGAAACGGCGCAACGACGTTTTCCGGGATGTAGCTCAGACCGAAACCGTCCAGCGCGGCGTCGAGCAATGGGTACACGCCATTCAGGGTGACCTGGCCGGAGACGCGCACTTTCAGGCTTTCACCATCCTTTTCGAACTCCCACGAATACAGTCCGCCATTGGTTGGCAGGCGCAGGTTGTTACAGGCGTGGTCGGTCAGGTCGCGCGGGGTTTGCGGCGCAGGGCGCCGGGCGAAGTAGGCGGGTGAGCCGACCACCGCCATGCGCATGTCCGGACCGATACGGGTGGCGATCATGCCTTGGGCGACGTCTTCGCCCAAGCGCACACCGGCATCGAAGCCTTGGCCGGCGATGTCGACGAAGCCATAGTCACAGCAAACCTCGACGGACACATCCGGGTACTGCGGCAGGAAATGCTGCAACACCGGACGCAGGATCCAGTTCAGCGAATGGTCGGTGGCGCTGATGCGGATCTTTCCCGCCGGGGTTTCGCGCAGGTTGCTCAGTGCGGCCAGTTCCACTTCGATTTCCTCGAAGCGCGGGCCGATGGTTTGCAGCAAGTGTTCGCCGGCCTCGGTCGGCGACACGCTGCGCGTGGTGCGGGTCAGCAGGCGCAGGCCGAGTCGCGCCTCGAGACTGCGAATGGTGTGGCTGAGCGCCGATTGCGACACGCCGAGTTTGGCTGCGGCCTTGGTGAAACTGCGTTCACGGGCGACGGCGAGAAAGGCGAGCAGGTCGGTGGCGTTTTCCCGGAGCATTGATGATCGTCCTGCATAAGTTTTTTCGGATTCTAGTCGATTATCCAAAGAGTGCGGATCGCTACAGTGGTTGCATCATTTATTGGAGGAAAAGCCATGAACCCGATTGCTGCTTCTGCGCTGACGCTCTCGCTGCTGGCTGGCGAGGTGTATGCCACTGAAAATCCGCGTGTCACGGTCACACCGAATGGCTCGCAACCGTCGGCCAAAGGCCCGGCTGACTGGTTTACCGGCACGGTGCGGGTGGATGCGCCGTTCAAAGGTACCGACGAGGCGCGGGTCAGTGGTGCGACCGTAACGTTTGAGCCTGGCGCGCGAACGGCGTGGCATACCCATCCGCTGGGGCAGACACTGATCGTCACCTCGGGGGCAGGGTTCGTGCAGGAGTGGGGCCAGCCGGTTCGTGAAATCCGCCCGGGCGATACCGTGTGGATTGCCCCGGGCGCCAAGCACTGGCACGGAGCGGCACCGACGACGGCGATGAGTCATATCGCGATTGCCGAAGTGCTGGATGGCAAGGTGGTGGACTGGATGGAGCAGGTCAGTGATGAGCAATATCCAAAGACCGAGTGAAACCGCGCCCCTCACCCCAGCCCTCTCCCGAGGGAGAGGGAGCCGATTGGGGGATGCTCGAGACGTTCGGCATTCTGCAAGCGTGGTGGTGAATCCACTCGACCCCTAGCACCCCATGCAGGTGCGCTAACAGCATGCCACTCACCCCAGGCGTCTCCCGGGGAGTGGGAGCCGACCGAGGTGTCTTGCGATGTGCATCGACCTGAACTTACCGTTGCGATTAAGGATACACAGAAAGACTTTCACGTCGCTGCACATCCTGAATATACCCGGATCGGTCCCCTCTCCCTTTGGGAGAGGGCTAGGGTGAGGGGCTTTTCGCTTCAGATCATCTCCGGCAACGAATCAAGAATCTTGTCCAGCGTAATCGGATACTCCCGCACCCTCGCGCCGGTGGCGTTGTAGATTGCATTCGCCACCGCCGCACTCACGCCGCAAATCCCCAATTCACCCACGCCCTTGGCTTTCATCGGCGATGAAATCGGGTCGGTCTCTTCGAGGAAGATCACTTCCTGATGCGGTATGTCGGCGTGCACCGGCACCTCATACCCGGCGAGGTCATGGTTGACGAAAAAGCCCAGACGCTTGTCCACCGCCAGTTCTTCCATCAATGCGGCGCCGACGCCCATGGTCATCGCGCCGATGACCTGACTGCGCGCCGACGTCGGGTTGAGAATTCGCCCCGCCGCGCACACCGCGAGCATGCGCCGCACGCGGACTTCGCCAGTGGCAGCATCGACCGCGACTTCGACGAAATGCGCGCCGAAGGTCGATTGCTGATACTTCTCGGCCAGATCACCGAACTCGATGCTGTCCTCGCCGACCAGTGCGCCGCCTTCAGCCGCGTTGCGCAGCGGCAGGCTCTTGCTGCCGACGCGCACCTGACCATCGGCGAACTCCGCCTGATCCGCCGCGAGTCCCAGCTTCTGCGCCACCGCTTCACGCAGTTTCACACAGGCGGCATAGACGCCCGAGGTCGAGCAGTTCCCACCAAACTGACCGCCAGAACCAGCCGAAACCGGAAAGTCCGAGTCGCCCAGACGCACGACTACATCATCGAGACCAACGCCCATCATCTCGGCAGCGGTCTGCGCGATAATCGTGTAGCTGCCGGTGCCGATATCGGTCATGTCGGTTTCGACGACGACTTTGCCGTCACGCTCCAGGCGCACACGGGCGCCGGACTTGACCAGCAGGTTGTTGCGAAACGCCGCCGCCACACCCATGCCGATCAGCCAACGGCCTTCACGACGGCTGCCCGGTTGCGCCTTGCGCTGATCCCAGCCGAATTTCTCCGCGCCGATCTGCAGGCATTTGACCAGTTGACGCTGGGAGAACGGCCGCTCGGTTTTCACCGGGTCGACTTGAGTGTCGTTAGCGATGCGGAACAGCACCGGGTCCATCTTCAGCTGTTCGGCCATTTCGTCCATGGCAATTTCCAGCACCATCAGCCCCGGCGCTTCACCCGGCGCGCGCATGGCGTTGCCTTCAGGCAGGTCGAGCGGGGCGAGGCGCATGCTGACGCGGCGGTTTTCTGCGGCATAGAGCAACTGGCTCGGTTGCGCGGCCAGTTCGACCTTGCCGTCAGCAAGGTTGCCTGACCAGCCTTCATGGGCGATGGCGGTCAGCTTGCCGTCCGCCGTTGCGCCCATGCGGATGCGCTGAATCGTAGCCGGGCGATGGGTGGTGTTGTTGGCCATTTGCGGGCGGGCGAGGGCGACTTTCACCGGCCGCCCCGCCATGCGCGCGCCGAGAGCGGCGAGGATTACGTCGGCGCGAATAAACAGCTTGCCGCCGAAACCACCGCCGATGTACGGCGAGACCAAACGCACTTTTTCCTTCGGCAGGCCGAGGGTTTTCGCAATGTCGCCGACACTCCAGGCGACCATCTGGTTCGACGTCCACACGGTCAGTTGATCGCCTTTCCACGCGGCCAGTGTGGCGTGCGGTTCCATCATCGCGTGGGACTGGTCTGGCGTGGTGTAGGTCTGATCGAACTGCACCGGCGCGGCGGTGAAGGCCTTGTCGAAGTCGCCGTGATTGACGTCGGGCAACTCGTCTTTCGGCTCGACGCCGAGGTCTTTGACGCTGGCCAGATCGAACTTGCCCTCGGTGGTTTCGTAATCGACCTTGACCAATTGCGCGGCGGCGCGGGCCTGTTCGAAGGTCTCGGCAACCACCAATGCAACGGCTTGCTGGTAATGCTGCACTTCGGGACCAGCGAGCAGATGCGCAGCGTTGTAATCACCCTTGTCGAGCTTGCCGGCATTCTCGGCAGTGACGATCGCCAGCACGCCGGGGGCCGCTTTGGCCTCGCCCAGATGAATGGCTTTGATCCGGCCTTTGGCGATCGCCGAATCGACCATGAAGCCGTAGGCCTGATTGGCCGCCGCTTCATGTTGTTCGTAGGCGTAAGTGGCCTGGCCGCTGGTTTTCAACGGGCCTTCGATGCGCTTGGTGGGCTGGCCGACGACCTTCAGGCGGTCGATGGGATTGGTGGTGGCGGGCGTGTCGAATTTCATGCGGTTTCCCTCGCTTGCGCCAACACCGAGGCCAGCGTGCGCTCGACCAGTGTCAGTTTGAATTGGTTGTCATCGGTGGGCGTCGCGCCTTCAAGCAGGCGTTCGCTGACTGCTTTGGCACCCTTGGGCAGCAACGCTTCAGCGGCTTCGACCCGCCACGGTTTCGGCGCAATGCCGCCGACGGCGACGCGGCCGGTGCCGTCCTTTTGCAGGATCAGACCGACCGAGACCAGGGCAAACGCGTAAGACGAGCGATCCCGCACCTTGTGATAAATGTGCGTGCCGCCAACCGGCGCCGGCAGGGTCACGGCGGTAATGAATTCACCGGGTGTGAGGCTGGTTTCGATGTGCGGCGTGCTGCCCGGCAACTGATGGAAATCGGCCATGGCAATGCTGCGCGTGCTGCCGTCAGGCTTGACCGTTTCGATCTGCGCATCCAGCGCGCGCATGGCGATGGCCATGTCGCTCGGGTGGGTGGCGATGCAAGCGTCGCTGACGCCGATGATCCCCAGCTGCCGGGTGACCCCGCCGATCGCCGCGCAGCCGCTGCCCGGATTGCGTTTGTTGCAGGCCTGGTGGGTGTCGTAGAAGTACGGGCAGCGGGTGCGTTGCAGCAGGTTGCCGGCGGTGGTCGCCATGTTGCGCAACTGTCCGGAAGCCCCGGCGAGCAAGGCGCGGGAGAGCAGGGCGTAGTCCTTGCGCACGCGCGCGTCGGCGGCCAGATCGGTGTTGCGCACCAGCGCGCCGATGCGCAGCCCGCCCTCGGGGGTGGCCTCGATCTGGTCCAGGCCGAGGTGGTTGATGTCGATCAGGTGGACTGGGGTTTCGATGTCGAGTTTCATCAGGTCGAGCAGGTTGGTGCCGCCGGCGATGAACTTGGCGCCTTCGACGTGCGCAGCCCGGGAAGCGGCTGCCGCAGGTGAGTCGGCGCGGCTGTAATTGAAGGCTCTCATGCCGGCACCTCCGCAACTTCAGTGATGGCTTCGATGATGTTCGAGTAAGCGCCGCAACGGCAGATATTGCCGCTCATGCGCTCCTGCAGTTCGGCGGCGATCAGCTTCGGCGGCTCGGTCAGGCTCGGGCTGACGTGGCTGGGAATGCCGTCGCGGATCTCTTTGAGCACAGCGACCGCCGAGCAGATCTGCCCCGGCGTGCAGTAGCCACACTGATAACCGTCGTGCTTGATGAACGCGGCCTGCATCGGGTGCAGCTTGTCCGGCATGCCGAGGCCTTCGATGGTGGTCACCTCACTGCCGTCGTGCATCACCGCCAGGGTCAGGCAGGAGTTGATCCGCCGACCGTCGGCGATCACCGTGCAGGCGCCGCACTGGCCGTGGTCGCAGCCTTTCTTGGTGCCGGTCAGGTGCAGGTGTTCGCGCAGGGCGTCGAGCAGGGTGGTGCGGGTGTCGACTTCGAGGGTTTGCGGTTTACCGTTGACTTGCAGGGTAACTTGACTCATGGCCGGTTGCTCCAGACTGGCCGCGTAGGCCTTGAGGCTGATAAAGGGGGGCATAGCGAACGCCGTCGCGGTTACGGCGCCGAGGATCATGAAGTTGCGTCGGGAAATCGGCATGGTTCGATTCCTTGTCTCTCATCGGGCGGCAGGATTGCAAAAGGCCCAAACGGGCGCGCCGGCATGCATGCCAGTCTCGTAAAAGGAGTGACCGCAGCGGGAGGGAAAAGGTTTTGTCGGATTTGCGCTAAAGAGTTATGTGCTGAACTCATCAATTGGCCTGTGGGAGCGAGCCTGCTCGCGAAAGCGTCGGGTCAGACCCAGCCGCTGCTGGATGTGCCGACCTCTTCGCGAGCAGGCTCGCTCCCACAGTGGAGTTGTGTTTTGCAGTTATGGCCCACCCACCACCATCGAGGTAAACGGTGCGACATACGCCTGCAACGTCACCAGCCCGCCGACCAGAATCGCCAGCACGATCGAGTGGAAGAACACGTAACGCAGGATCTCGCCCTCATGCCCGTACCAACGGGTCGCGGTGGAGGCGACGACGATCGACTGCGCGTCGACCATTTTGCCCATCACCCCACCGGAACTGTTCGCTGCCGCCATCAGCACCGGGCTGATACCCAGCTGTTCCGACGTTACCCGTTGCAATCCGCCAAACAGCACGTTTGACGCGGTATCGGAACCAGTCAGCGCCACCCCCAGCCAGCCGAGCAGCGTGCCGAACATCGGGTAGAAAATCCCCGTCGCCGCAAACGCCAGGCCCATGGTCGCATCCAGTCCCGAATAGCGGGTGAGGAAGCCCAGCGCGAGCATCGCCGCAATCGTGATCAGCGAAAACCGCACCACCCACAATGTGCGCAGGTACTGCTTGATCAATTGCGGGATCGAATAACCCATCAGCAAGCCGCCAACGATCGCCGCCAGCAAGATCCCGCTGCCGGTCGCGGTCAGCCAGGTGAACTTGTAAATCGCTTCCTCGGCTTTCGGCGCTGCGACAACCGGCGGTACTTTTTCTATTTGCAGATGCAGACCGGTGAAGGTCACCGCCGGGGCGAAGATCGGATTGGCCTCGCGCACCGGTTTGCCTTGCGGGTCGAGCTTGGCCGATTGCGTGACCGGGTCGATCACCGGGCGCGTATCGAACATGTTCTTGAAGCCCTGGGTGCCCCAGGCAAACACGAACACCGTGAGAATGATCCACGGCATCCACGCGCGCATCACCGCCGGGCGCGCCTGATCGCTGAACGCGGCGCTGGCGGTGACTGTTTCTTCGTCGACCTTGGAGTTGTCGACGCGCCCGGACAGCGCCGCCGAGGTATGGATCGTCGCCGGTTTCCATACCTTGAGGAACAGCGTCAGACAGGCCATGGAAATCAGCGCAGCGATGACGTCCACCAGCATCGGCCCGTGGTAGTTGGACACGAGAAATTGCGGGATGGCGAAACTCACCCCGGCCACCAGAATCGCCGGCCACACCTCGAGCATCTTGCGCCACCCGGCAAACGCCCAGATCAACCAGAACGGCACCAGCACCGAGAAGAACGGCAACTGCCGCCCGACCATCATCGACAGCTCCATCTCATCCAGCCCGGTGACTTTGGCCAAGGTGATGATCGGTGTGCCCAGCGCACCGAAAGCAACGGGTGCAGTGTTGGCGATCAGCGCTAGGCCGGATGCGGCCAATGGCGAAAAACCCAGGCCGATCAGAATCGCACCGGTCACCGCCACCGGCGTGCCAAAGCCTGCCGCGCCTTCGAAGAACGCACCGAAACAGAAGGCGATCAGCAGCAACTGCAAACGTCGGTCATCGGTGATGCGCGCGAGGGAATCCTGCAGCACTTTGAACGAACCGTTTTCGGTGGTCAGGCGATGCAGAAAGATGATGTTGAGGACGATCCAGCCGATCGGCAGCAAGCCATTCGCCGCGCCGAACAGCGCGGCCGAGCCGGCCATGCCCGCTGGCATGTCGAAGGCGAAGATCGAGATCAGCAGGGCGGACGCGAGCGCCAGCAAGGCTGCCAGATGTGCCTTGACGTGAAAGAACGCCAGCGCCGCGAGCATCACCACCACCGGCACCGCGGCCATCAGCGTGGAGAGCACCGGGTTGCCGAACGGGTCGTAGATTTGCTGCCAGACCATGGTCCACCTCTGCTTATTGTTATTGAGGGCGCAGATCCATTGCATGGGGGTTGGTTGCAAGCAGTATAGGTGGCATTCCGCCGCCGTTCGGGCATGGCGAACGGGCCGACCAACGGTCGATAGTGGCCACTGAATCAACGTGCTTTTGCCCGGTCGTATCTGCGGCTGCGCGCACTGCGTCCCGAAGACGCGGGCAGCGTGGCGATTTCCGTCGTCAAGACCTTGGGTTTTAGGGAAGTGTTGAATGAAGCAAGCGACAACGATGCTGCTCACTGTGACCGCCGCCGTATTGCTGAGCGGCTGTATTGCGGATTTTGATGATGACCACCGGCATGGCCGGCACTACGACCGCGACCACGGCCGCTATTACGACCATGACCGGCGTTGGGACGACCGCGATGACGACCGCCGCGATGGCCGTCGTTATCACCGTGATCGCGATGATGACTGATTGAAAGCAGAGGGCGTTCCCGTTAAAGGAACGCCCTCTGTGCATCAGCCTTCAGTTGAAAAAACGAGCGTTCGCCTGGACGCGGGATCGCGCAGGCACCGGGGCCTCGTGATCGAGCAGATGGGTGGCGAGTATGTCGCTCAGAAAACGGAACTGATCGTTGAGGCCGACCACTTCATTGCTGAAATGATTGCTGGCGGCGGGCATCAGCAGATCGTCGAAATCTTCGTTGAACACCAGTGTCTGCGCCTTGCGCGGCACGACGTGCTGTTGGTAGTAGTTGCTGCCGAACACCGGGAAACTCACGGAGAGGGTGACTTGGGTGTGGATCATGATGTGAACGCCTCGTTGTGTTTCGGATGAGTCAATCGTGCCTTTCATCATGGGAGGGCGGAAGGCAATCGTGGCGATGGTGGATATCGATGGTGGTGATGGTTGAGGTTTGCGGTGCTGCTGATGGCGCCTTCGCGAGCAGGCTCGCTCCCACAGGTGCAACACATTTCAAATGTGGGAGCGAGCCTGCTCGCGAAGAGGCCGGAACCTTCAGCATCGAAATCGACTGACCTGCCTATACTCAAACCAGCACCTCCCCAAGCCAAAGGACACCGCCACCGTGAACACGCGCGCGCTGGTCGTTGCCGCACTGTTTCTGCTGGCCGGCTGCGCCACTTCGGCCCGGGCGCCAGTGAGTGCGCCGCAGGCGGTGGTGGTGTCGGCGCAAACCTGGCAGCAGATCGACCGCGAGATCCTCAGCGCATCGCAACAGGCCACCGAGCAGGTCAAGCTGTTCGCCCGTGGCTCGATGGAACATTGGCGCACTCGGGTCTATCAGCAAACTGAAGAAAATTTCATTCCCTGGTTCAGCAGCTACTGGACCCAGGAATGGCTGTCGATGAAGGTCAGTTGGTACACGATCAGCGCCGGCGGTGAGCAGGATGCTTCGGCGAAACGGCTGGCGGCGTATCTGCTTGAGCAATATCAGGAAAAAGTCCTCGCGCCGGTCGCAGTGGAGATCGATCCGGATGCGATCCTGGCGCAGGCCACGGCGTTCTACGCGCAGTTGATGGCGCAGCAGATGCCGCTCATCGCCCAGCGTCACGGTGTGCCGATTGCGCAGCTCAACGGCCGCTTGCGGAAGATCCCGGCCATCGCCCTCGGCCCGCCGCCGGCGCGGGATGCTTCGCTGTTCAAAGTCATCAGCACCGAGCCGCTCAACACCCTCCCGGCGTACGCCGCACTGATCGACAAGATCCACACCGACGGCGGCGCCAAGGGCATTTCCTCCATCGACGCGGCCATGGCCCCGGTGGCCAAGCGCGCCAGCCAGCGCATCGAAGCCGAAATGGCCCCGCGCGGCGCCGCCAGTGCGGTGGCGGCAGCGGCGGGTAAACTCGCCGGGGCGATGATTTCGGTCGGCGTGGCCGGCATACGCGCAATCATCCAGGCCAACGACCGCCCTGACAGTGAAGCGCTGATTCGCAGCAGCCTCGGCAACACCTTCGACAAGGCCTGGCAGAAGCTGCTGCAAAATCCGACCACGGGCGTGATGGCCGGCACGTTGCACATGGCCGGGCAGGTCGAAGGCAATTTGGGCGTGAGTGAACCAACGCCTATCGGTGTGAGCGCTGTGCCATAGCGCCTGCACCTGTGAAGTTTTGTTGGCGGCGGTCGCGCCCGGATCAGAGCGGATGCTAGTCTTGCGCAACGCTGTTGTCAGGGAGCCCACATGGGCAATCACAAGATCGAGATTCGCCGCAGTAACGTCGAGAAAATCCTGCTGGCGGCGGAAAAGGTTTTCGCCGAAAAAGGCTTCGGCAGCACCGCCATGGCGGACATCGCTGCCGAAGTGCAGTTGCCGCGTTCCAATCTGCATTACTACTTCAGCACCAAGAGCGAGCTGTACAGCGCAGTGCTGTTCGATCTGCTGGAAGTGTGGAAGCAGGACGCGCTGTGCTTCGAGATGTTCGACGACCCGCGCGTGGTGCTGAGCAGTTACATCCGCGCCAAGATGAATCATTCGCGCAGCCGGCCCTATGGCTCGAAAGTCTGGGCCAACGAGATCATCCACGGCGCGCCGACCCTGGGCGAAGCGCTGGATGCGAGCCTGTATGACTGGGCGAAGATGAAGGAGGCGAAGATTCGCCAGTGGGTCGAGGACAAGCGGATCCTGCCGGTGGAGCCGTCGGGTTTGCTGTACATGATCTGGGCGTCGACCCAGCACTACGCCGACTTTGATCATCAGGTGAACATTCTCAATGATCACCAGCCGTTGTCGGATATGCAGTTCGAGCGTGCGGTGCAGACCGTGACAGGTGTGATTTTGCGCGGGATCGGGCTGGAGCCTTGAAGAGCACCATCAAGGGCTTACCCTCACCCCAGCCCTCTCCCCAGAGGGAGAGGGGGCCGACCGAGGTGTATTGAGAGGTACATCGACCTGAAAGACCGTGTCGATTATGGATTCACAACAACTCTTTCAGGTCGGCGAAGTTTGTCAGCATCCCCCAATCAGTCCCCTCTCCCTTTGGGAGAGGGCTAGGGTGAGGGGTTTTTTCAGACTGCAACGTGGTAGGGGTTGCGCGGATCATGATTCCAGTCCAGAAACGGCTTGCCCGTTTCCATCGGCACCATCTCGATGCAGTCGGCCACGGGGCAGGTGATCTGACACAGGTTGCAGCCTACACATTCCTCATCGATCACTTCATATTTATGCGTACCGTCGGCCTGTTTCAAACTGCCGATCGCCTGGTGTGACGTGTCTTCACAAGCGATGTGGCAACGCCCGCAACCGATGCACGCCTCTTGGTCGATCTTCGCGATCACCTGATAGTTGATATCGAGGTACTTCCAATCCGTGGTGTTGCCCACGGCGCGCCCGGAAAACTCGGCGATATTGGCGTAGCCCTGGCTGTCCATCCACCGCGACAAGCCGTCCTTCATCTCTTCGACAATGCGGAAACCATGCAGCATCGCCGCCGTGCACACCTGCACCGCGCCGCTGCCCAGCGCCATGAACTCCGCCGCGTCGCGCCAGCTGCCGATGCCGCCGATGCCGCAGATCGGCAAGCCCCGGGTCTGCGGATCTCGGGCGATTTCCGCGACCATGTTCAGCGCAATTGGCTTGACCGCCGAACCGCAATAACCGCCGTGGGTGCTTTTGCTGCCGACGGTGGGCAGGGCGACCATGTGGTCCAGGTCGACGCTGGTGATCGAGTTGATCGTGTTGATCAGCGACACCGCATCGGCGCCACCACGATGCGCCGCCCGGGCAGCGACGCGGATGTCGGTGATGTTCGGGGTGAGTTTGACGATCACCGGCAGCGAGCAGTACGTCTTGCACCAGCGCGTCACCTGTTCGACATACTCCGGCACCTGGCCGACCGCCGCGCCCATGCCGCGTTCGGGCATGCCGTGGGGGCAGCCGAAGTTGAGTTCGATGCCGTCGGCGCCGGTGGCTTCGACCAGCGGCAGAATGTGTTTCCACGACTCCTCGACACACGGCACCATCAGCGACACGATCAGCGCGCGATCCGGCCAATCCTTCTTCACCTGGGTGATTTCGCGCAGGTTGATTTCCAGCGAACGGTCGGTGATCAGTTCGATGTTGTTGATGCCCAGCACTTCGCGATTGGCACCGTAATGCGCCGAATAACGCGAGGAAACGTTGACCGCCGCCGGATCCTCACCCAGGGTTTTCCAGACCACGCCACCCCAGCCCGCTTCGAAGGCGCGGACCACGTTGTAGGCCTTGTCGGTGGGCGGCGCGGAAGCCAGCCAGAACGGGTTGGGCGCTTTGATACCGGCGAAGACTATCGAGAGATCGGCCATTTACGCAGCCTCCACGTTGAGCATCAGTTGAGCGTTGATCGCCTCGGCGGCGCGTTTGCCGTGCTGCACTGCTTGCACGGTGAGGTCCTGATCGAGGCTGGTGCAGTCGCCGCCGGCATACACGCCGGGGACGCTGGTGCGCAGGTTTTCATCGACCTCGATGCGTTCGCCCTGACGCTTGAGTTCGCGCGCCAGCGGATCGCTGAGGGTGCTGTCATCGAAGCTCTGGCCGATCGCTTTGAAGATCGCATCGGCAGCCAGCTCAAAGGTTTCTCCCGTGGTTTGCAGACGGCCTTCAACCAGATCGGTGCGGGCGAAACGCATGCCGCGCACGCGGCCCTGATCATCGAGCAACACCTGCTCCGGCTGCGCCCAGGTCAGCAATCGCACCTGATTGGCTTTGGCGATGTCCTGCTCATGGTGGGTGGCGCCCATGTCTGCCGCACCACGGCGATACACCAGATTGACGTCGCGCGCGCCGAGGCGGGCCATCTGCACGGCCATGTCGATCGCCGTGTTGCCAGCGCCGAGAACGATGCAGCGCTCAGCCAAGGGCAGTTGCGTGAGGTCATTGGCCTGGCGCAGTTCGCGGATGTAGTCGGTGGCGGCGAGCAGGCCCGGCGCGTCTTCGTGGGCCAGACCGAGTTGCTTGCTGGCATTCAGGCCGAGGCCGAGGAATACCGCGTCAAACTGCTGATGCAGTTCGCTCAGGGTCAGGTTTGCACCGAGTTTCTGGCCGTGGCGGATTTCTATCCCGCCAATCTGCAGAAGGAAATCCAGCTCCTTCTGCGCGTAGTCATCGACCAGTTTGTACTTGGCAATGCCGTACTCGTTGAGCCCGCCGGCTTTTTCCCGTGCTTCGAAAATCACCACGTCATGCCCGTGCATTGCGCTGCGATGGGCGCAGGACAACCCGGCCGGCCCGGCGCCGACCACGGCGATACGTTTGCCCGTGGCCGGGGCGCGCTGGAACGGGTGTTCAGCGAAATGCGCATTGTCTACGGCATAACGTTGCAGCAGACCAATCAGCACCGGCGCGCATTCCTGCGCGTTGTTGCGCACGCAGGCCTGCTGGCAGAGGATTTCCGTTGGACAGACCCGCGCGCAACTGCCGCCGAGGATGTTTGCCGAAAGGATCTTCTGCGCCGCGCCCTGTACGTTGTCCTGATGGATGTTGCGGATGAACGACGGGATATCGATTTCGCTGGGGCACGCATTGACGCAAGGCGCGTCGTAGCAATACAGGCAGCGCGAGGCTTCCAGATGCGCCTGCCGGGTATTGAGCGGCGGCGCCAGATCAGTGAAATGGCCGGCGAGGGCGGCCGCGCTTTCGTGCGGGTGGGGAAGGTGGTTCAGGGTCTCGATCACGGTTCATGGCCTCATGGCTAATTGAGGTGCTGCCTCTGGTGGGCAGTGGTTGATCGTTCCCATGCTCTGCGTGGGAATGCCTCAAGGGACGCTTTGCGTTCCAATGGGACGCAGAGCGTCCCGGCTGCATTCCCACGCAGAGCATGGGAACGATCACTAGGGGTCAGCGTTTAACGGCAGTCGGTTTATGCAACTCCGCCCGCTTGCTCAACAAATCAAACACCGCCGGATAGGCCGGCCGTTCGATGTAGCGTCCGGCGCCGCGTTCGGCGCGCAGGTCGCCGTTGGCCCAGACCACGCGGCCCTGGCTGACGGTGTGGCTCGGCACGCCGCGCACGGTCTTGCCTTCGAAGATGTTGAAGTCCACCTGCTGATGGTGGGTCTTGGCGGAAATGGTCCGTGTGCCTTGCGGATCCCACAGCACCAGATCGGCATCGGCGCCCACGCGGATCGCACCTTTGCGTGGATAGAGATTGAAAATCTTCGCTGTGTTGGTGGAGGTCAGCGCAACGAAATCCTGCATCGACAATCGTCCGGAGTTGACGCCTTCGTCCCACAGCACTGCCATGCGGTCTTCGATGCCGGCGGTGCCGTTGGGAATCTTGCTGAAGTCGTCGCGCCCGGCAGCTTTCTGCTCGGCGCAGAAACAGCAGTGGTCGGTGGCGGTGGTATGCAGATTGCCGTTCTGCAGCCCGTGCCACAGCGCCTCCTGATGGCCGCGCGGACGGAACGGCGGGCTCATCACGTAGCCGGCGGCGGTCTGCCAGTCCGGGTGTTGATAGACGCTGTCGTCGAGCAGCAGATGCCCGGCCAGGACCTCGCCGTAAACCGGCTGGCCTTTGCTGCGTGCGTAGGTGATTTCGTCGAGGGCTTCCTTGGTGGAAACGTGCACCAGGTACAACGGCGTGCCGATGGTTTCGGCAATGCGGATCGCCCGGCTCGCGGCTTCACCTTCGACCTGCGAAGGTCGCGACAGCGGATGCGCTTCCGGCCCGGTAATGCCCTGGGCCATCAACTTGCGTTGGAGGTGATAGACCAGCTCGCCATTTTCCGCGTGCACGGTCGGCACCGCACCGAGTTCCAGACAGCGCTCGAAACTCGCCACCAAGGTATCGTCGGCGGCCATGATCGCGTTCTTGTAGGCCATGAAGTGCTTGAAGCTGTTGATGCCGTGGTGGCTGACCAGCTCGGCCATTTCCTCGCGCACCTGCTCGCTCCACCAAGTGATCGCGACGTGGAAGCCATAGTCCGACGCAGACTTTTGCGCCCAGCCGCGCCACTGATGAAACGCTTCCATCAGCGATTGCTGCGGATTGGGAATCACGAAATCGATGATCGAGGTGGTGCCGCCGGCCAGGCCGGTTGCAGTGCCGCTGTAGAAGTCCTCACTGGCAACGGTGCCCATGAACGGCAGTTGCATATGCGTATGCGGATCGACGCCGCCGGGCATCAGGTATTGGCCACTGCCGTCGAGCACTTCTGCGCCGGCGGGAATGTCGAGGTTTTCACCAATGGCTTTGATCACGCCGTCAGCGCAATAGACGTCGGCGCGGTAACTTTCATCATGGGTAACAACGGTGGCGCCACGGATCAACAGAGACATTCCGGATTCCTCGCAGGCATGACCGACTTGTGCCGGTTCTAGATGTTTTATTGAAGTACAGCGGCGCAGTTCGTATTCCTGTCATCGCTGTCAGGAATAGAAACTAGTCGCGATTTCAAGAATGATCAAGAATATTTTTTATAAGCTTATAGCTGTTTCAAGCTGTTGATAAATAAAGATAAAAACAATAAATCACCAAAATGGGTAGGGCGCTCACCATTTTGACGCACTTGACAGGATGGAAATATGAGCAAGATTTCCTATGTGAAATCAGCCGCTTGAAGTTGTGCTGCGGTTGCGGGTTCACCGACAAAAATAAATGCAGTGCACCAGTTTGAGTCCTGACACTTCGGACAACTTGCCCGACGTTTAGCCTGAGCGTTCAGACAAGTTTTCCCGGACTCAGCGAATATTCAATTAAAACTGATGAATATCAGAAAGTTGCAAAGCGTGCAGTGCACCGCCCAAGCGTTCAGCGCCAGACCCGGCACGTTTATTGATGCCGCCGCTGACACCATGGCCGGTGCGTGAAAGTTGTCAGTTCCTCCGGCCATCGTCCGGCTGGCGTCGTGCGCGCCAACCGCCTGATGAGCAAAAAATAATCAGAAGAATAGTGGAGCGGCCATGCAACAGATCAGATCACAAGTGACCGAGCGCGACGGCTTGTTCGAGCTCGAAGCCGGCAACGACGTCCTCGACAGCCCCCGTTACAACCACGACATGGCACCGACCAAGGTGCGTGAACGCACCTGGAACAAATGGCACATCACCGCCCTGTGGGTCGGGATGTCGATTTGCGTGCCGACCTACACCCTCGGCGGCGTGCTCACCGCTTATTTCGGCTTGAGCGTCGGCGAAGCGCTATTGGCGATTCTGTTTGCCAACGTCATTGTGTTGATTCCGCTGACCCTCAACGCCTTCCCGGGCACCAAGTACGGCATTCCGTTTCCGGTGCTGCTGCGCTCGTCGTTCGGCATTCTCGGTTCCAATGTGCCGTGCCTGATCCGCGCGTTGGTGGCGTGTGGCTGGTTCGGCATCCAGACCATGTTCGGCGGACTGGCGATTCACCTGTTCCTCGGCTCGGTGTTCGAGGGCTGGAAATCCCTCGGCGGAACCGGCGAGGTGATCGGTTTCATGGTGTTCTGGGCGCTGAATCTGTGGGTGGTGATTCGCGGCGCCGAGTCGATCAAATGGCTGGAAACCTTGTCGGCGCCGTTGTTGGTGGCGGTGGGCATCGGCCTGCTGGTGTGGGCGATGCCCAATGTGTCGATGACTGAATTGCTGGCGATCCCGCCCAAGCGTCCGGAAGGCGCCAGCGTGGTCAGTTATTTCGCGGCAGGGCTGACGGCAATGGTCGGCTTCTGGGCCACGCTGTCGCTGAACATTCCCGACTTCAGTCGCTACGCCAAGAGCCAGAAGGATCAGATTCTCGGGCAGATTTTCGGTCTGCCGCTGACCATGTTCCTCTTCGCTGCGCTGGGCGTGGTGATGACCGCCGCATCGGTGAAACTGGTCGGCGTCACCGTGTCCGACCCGGTCACGCTGATCGGCCATATCCAGAGCCCGGTGTGGGTGGCGGTGGCCATGGCGCTGATCATCGTTGCCACACTGTCGACCAACACCGCCGCCAATATCGTCTCGCCAACCAATGACTTCCAGAACATCGCGCCGAAGGTGATCAACCGCACCAAAGCGGTGTTGCTCACCGGTCTGGTCGGGCTGGTGCTGATGGGCCATGAACTGCTGAAAAAGCGTGGCCTGATCGTTTCCGACATCAGCCTGGAAACCGTGTACTCAAACTGGCTGCTGGGCTACTCGAGCCTGCTCGGGCCGATCGCCGGGATCATGGTGGTGGATTATTTCCTGATCAAGAAACAGCGACTGGACCTCGCCGGGCTGTACCGCGATGACGTGTATCCGGCGTGGAACTGGGCCGGTTTTCTCGCCTTTGGCGTGCCGGTGGCGCTGACCCTGCTGTCGCTGGGCAGCGACGCGTTCAGCTGGTTCTACAGCTATGGCTGGTTCACCGGCTCGGCGTTGGGCGGAATTATTTATTACGGGTTGTGCGTGATGCGGGCGCAGCCTTCTGCCGTGAAAACAGCGGTGTGAGCAAGAGCCTTTTCGCGAGCAGGCTCGCTCCCACATTGGAAATGCATTCTCACTGTGGGAGCGAGCCTGCTCGCGAAGGCGATGCTCCATACACCGCCGAAACTGATCGTTCCCACGCTCTGCGTGGGAATGCAGCCCGGGACGCTCCGCGTCCCAACAGCGGACGCAGAGCGTCCATGGATGAATGCCCACGCAGAGCATGGGCACTATCGGCATCAGCATTGAGGAGATCCCCATGAACGCAGCCGTAGACGTTCTGCAATCCACCCATCAGCACATCAACCGCGATCGCCTCTGGGCCTCGCTCATGGAACTGGCGAAACTCGGCGCCACGGTCAAGGGCGGCGTCTGTCGCCTGGCCCTGACCGACCTCGACCGCCAGGCGCGCGACCTGTTCGTGCAGTGGTGCAAGGACGCCGGTTGCAACGTCACGGTCGATGCCGTCGGCAACATTTTCGCCCGGCGCGCCGGGCGCAACCCGAGCCTGCCGCCAGTGATGACCGGCAGCCACATCGACACCCAGCCCACCGGCGGCAAGTTCGACGGTTGCTTCGGTGTGCTCGCCGGCGTCGAAGTGCTGCGCACCCTCAACGACCTCGGCGTGGAAACCGAAGCGCCGCTGGAAGTGGTGGTCTGGACCAACGAAGAGGGCTCACGCTTCGCCCCGTGCATGATGGGCTCAGGGGTCTTCGCCGAGAAATTCACCCTCGAAGAAACCCTCGCCAAGGTCGATGCCGACGGCGTCACGGTCGGCGAAGCACTGAATGCGATCGGCTATGCCGGTCCGCGCAAGGTTAGCGGGCACGCGGTTGGCGCGTATTTCGAAGCGCACATCGAACAAGGCCCGATTCTCGAGGACGAAGAGAAAACCATCGGCGTGGTACTCGGCGCGCTCGGGCAGAAGTGGTTCGACCTGAAATTGCGCGGCGTCGAAGCCCACGCCGGCCCGACGCCGATGCACCTGCGCAAGGACGCCTTGGTCGGTGCCTCGGTGATCGTCGGCGCCGTCAACCGCGCCGCCCTCGGCCATCAGCCCCACGCCTGTGGCACGGTCGGCTGCCTGCAAGCCTATCCCGGCTCGCGCAACGTGATTCCCGGCGAAGTGCGCATGACTCTGGATTTTCGCCACCTGGAGCCGGCGCGGCTGGATTCGATGATTGCCGAAGTGAAACAAGTGATCGAGGCGACCTGCGAAGAGCACGGCCTTACCTACGAACTGACCCCGACCGCCGACTTCCCGCCGCTGTACTTCGAAAAAGGCTGCGTGGAAGCGGTGCGCGGTGCTGCGAAAGGGCTGGGTCTGTCGCACATGGACATCGTCAGTGGTGCCGGGCATGACGCGATTTTCCTCGCCGAGCTCGGCCCGGCGGGAATGATTTTTGTGCCATGCGAGGGCGGGATCAGCCACAACGAAATCGAGAATGCCGCGCCGGATGATCTGGCAGCGGGGTGCGCGGTGTTGTTGCGGGCGATGCTCGCGGCGTCGGCGATGGTGGCGGCCAGCGAGCGTGCCGCCTAAGGTAAACACACCCAGTAAACCTGTGGGAGCGAGCGTGCTCGCGAATGCGCCGGGTCAGTCACCGAATGGTCTGTCTGACCCAGCGCTTTCGCGAGCAGGCTCGCTCCCACAGGGGTTTTTTGGCGATTTTGGGGTTGTGGCACGATCCCGAGCCGCCGCGGTCGTACTCTTCACCTAGCCGCATCACAGTGTGGAGATCCAATGAGCCAGGAAGTCCTGACCACCGAAACCAACCGTCGCCAGTTGCAGCAGATCATTGCCGGGCTGTCGGACGGGGTGATTCTGCTGGAACTCGACAAAAGCATTCTCTGGGCCAACGAAGCGGCGCTGACCATGCACGGTGTCAGCACCATCGGTGATCTGGGCAGTAACGCCGACGAGTACGCCAGACGCTTCACGCTGCGCTATCGCAATAATCATGTCTTGCCGCCGGACAACTACCCGATCAGCCGCGTCGCCCGCTGCGAGGCGTTCAATGATGTGCTGATCGAAGTTTCGTCCGTGGACGACCCGGAGCGGGTCTGGGTGCACAGTGTGCGCAGCATGGTCCTGACCGACCGCGTCGGCCAGCCCGAGTCGCTGGTGCTGATCATGAGCGACGTCACCGATTGGGCCAATGCTGAGCTGCGTTTCGAAAAAACCTTCAATGCCAACCCTGCACCGGCAGTGATCTGCCGACTCAGCGATTTGCGCTACATCAAGGTCAACCCGGGCTTTCTGGAAATGACCGGCTATACCCGCGATCAGGTGATCGGCACTTCGGCTTACGAAATCGATATCTTCGAGCAGGCGGATCAGCGCGATCTGGCTGTCCAGCGCTTGCGCGATGTCGCGACCATTCCGCAAATGCAGGCGGAGTTGCGCCTTCCCGACGGTGGCAGTAAACAGGTGATCGTTGCCGGTCAGCCGCTGCTGCTCAATGACGAGAATTGCATGCTGTTCTCCTTCGTCGACATGGAGCCTCGGCGCCGGGTCGAAGTGGCCTTGCGTCAGAGCGAGGAGCGCTTTGCCAAGGCTTTTCGTCTGACGCCGGTACCGATTTTGATCTGCACCGCTGACAAGCAGGAGGTCATCGACGTCAATCAGGCGTTCCTCGATACCCTGGCCTATGACAGCGATGACGTACTCGGCAAAACCGTGACGCAGCTGAGCTTCATCCACGATGACAGCGCGCGCACGCGCCTGCTGTCGGCGCTGGCGAAGAACGGTCGTGTGGATCGGGTCGACGTGCCCGTGCGCAAGAAGGACGAGGAGTTGCTGGAGTGTGCGGTCTCGGCTGACACCGTGAACATTCACGACACGTCCTGCTATCTGCTGGTGTTGATGGACATGACCGAGCGCAAGCGCACTGAGCTGGAACTGGTCGCGGCGATCGAAGAGGTGATGAAGGATGCGTCGTGGTTCAGCCGAACGCTGATCGAGAAGCTGGCCAACGTGAAGAAAATCAACTCGCCGCAGCTGCCCAGCGCCTCGTTCACCGACCTGACGGCCCGTGAGCGTGATGTGCTGGGTTTGATCTGTGAAGGTCTGGCGGACAAGGAGATCGCCGCGCGGTTGAAACTGGCGCCCAATACCGTGCGCAATCATGTGGCCACCGTGTACTCGAAAATCGATGTGCATAGCCGCAGCGAGGCGATCGTCTGGGCTCGCGAGCGTGGTTTGTTTTCGGGAGAGTGGGGCACCAAGGGGCAGCGCTGAGGGTGCAAATGCACTAGTTACAAGGGTGCAAATTCATGTATTGGCCAAGACGTTGTGTTCTTAGGCTGGTGGGGTGCGGTGTGGGCCATTTCGGGCCTGCGATCGTGCCCCTTTTGAAACAGTCATAGGAACAACGTCAATGATGAATCTTGCGCAGTTGCGCGCTCGGCTCGAGCACAGTTTTGCGCCGCTGGCTTGTGAGTGTTCGGTGGATGGTGATCATTCGCTGACGGTCAAGTTGTATCACCGGGATTCGGGGCAGGTGGATCTGGTGATCAGTGGGCTGGATCTGGCTTCGCTGCGTACGCCCGGGGCGGTTGAGGCGTTGGTGGATGAGTTGAGGTATGAGCTTGAGAGCAATTCCTTGCGTTCTTCGCGGGATCCGGATTTGGCTTAAGCGCGCTTTGGTCTTGGCGGCCTTTGGGCCGGCCATGCTCTGGGGGGGGGGGGTGTATATCCGTTTTTTTGGGTGTTGCGGCTGGCGGTTTCGCCCTTACGGCGAGTCCCTTTTGGCAAACGCCCCAAAAGGAACCAAAAGGTCTTCGCCCTGACGTTCGGCCCGCTCGCTTAGGCTCGGGGTTCCTTCGCTGCGGAATCGATCCTGGCGCAGCGGCTCCGGTTTGCTTCGCTGCACCTCCTTCCGCTGTGTACGACTGCGTCGTACGGTCGCTGCGCTCCCACGCCAGGATCAATCCCTCCACTCAGCCTGCCGACGGGCTCCAAGATCAAAAGCGGTACTCGAGCTAACGCTCATCGTGTGTAGGAGCTGCCGAAGGCTGCGATCTTTTGATTTTGATTTTGATTTTCTGTGGGAGCGAGCCTGCTCGCGAAGGCGGCCTGACAGCCGACCTGGTTGTTACTGAACTCACTCGATCAAAACTGTAGGAGTGAGCCTGCTCGCGATGAGGCCCTCGCCGACGACCATAATCCCAATCCAGGCTTCTGCTGGAAAATCTGCGCAAAACCGACAGCCCGAACTAGCCAATCTCCCCAATCCACTGGCGCTAACAAGGCGCTCAGCTATAAAGAATGAGTGGTCAGGTCTTCCGCGGCCGGTTGGGTTGCGGGAGTTTGTCTCTCTTTACCGCGGGTCGTCCTATGAATAATCCTGGGAAACGCGTATTGCCGTTGGCTTTTCTTGCTGTGCTGTTGGCCGGTTGTGCCAGTCCTCCACCCCCTGCGCCTGTCGCGCCGCCGCCACCGCCGGAACGTCGGTGTGAGGTGCTGGAAAATACTGAGGTTGCCGGGGATGTGTATGTGGATGGGCAGGTGACGCGTCACATCACCACTACGCGTTGCATAACCCAATAAGCCGGGCAATCCCGCGGATGCAGGAGTTCTGGATTTCGGCACCGCCCCTGTGGGAGCGAGCCTGCTCGCGAATGCGTGGTATCAGTCAAAACATAGCTGACTGACACCACGCTTTCGCGAGCAGGCTCGCTCCCACACGGGTTAGCAATTTGCCTTGGATATCAGGACAGGAATCCGCCATCCACATTCAGCGCCACGCCAGTGGTGTAGCTCGACGCATCGCTGGCCAGGTACAGCACCGCGCCGGCCATTTCGCTTGGATCGGCTACGCGTTTGAGCGGGATCTGGGTCAGTGCCTGTTTCAGAATCGCGTCGTTCTTGACCAGCGCCGAGGCGAATTTGGTGTCGGTCAGGCCGGGGAGCAGGGCGTTGCAGCGGATGCCGAATTGCGCGCATTCCTTGGCGAAGACTTTGGTCATGTTGATGACCGCCGCTTTGGTTACCGAATAGATGCCTTGGAAGATGCCCGGCGAGATGCCGTTGATCGACGCGACGTTGATGATGCTGCCGCCACCGTTTTCGCGCATGAGCTTGCCGGCTTCGACCGACATGAAGAAGTAGCCGCGAATGTTCACATCGACGGTCTTCTGGAACGCCCCCAGATCGGTGTCCAGCACGTTGCAGAATTGCGGGTTGGTCGCGGCGTTGTTGACCAGGATGTCGAGGCGGCCGAATTGTTCCTTGATCCCGGCGAAGACCTGGCTGATCTGCTCCATCTCACCGATGTGGCAGGCCACGGGTGTCGCCTTGCCGCCGGCGGCGATGATGGCGTCGGCGACGTGTTGGCAGCCTTCGAGCTTGCGGCTCGAGACGATCACGTGGGCGCCTTGCTGGGCCAGCAGTTTGGCGATGGCTTCACCGATGCCACGGCTGGCGCCGGAGACGAAAGCGATTTTGCCGTCGAGGTCGAACAACTGAGTCTTGGACATGGGTTTCCCTTGTTGAAAGTCTTGTTATTGGCCCGGATCAGAGGCTGGATTTCTGAATGACCTGCAGGCTCATCTGCTCCAGCAGTTTGTTCATGTGAATGAACTGCGCGAAGCGTTTGTCCTGCGTCTGGCCATGGTAGAAGCGGTAGTAGATCTGCTGCACGATGCCGGCCAGGCGGAACAGGCCGTAGGTGTAGTAGAAATCGAAATTGTCGATGCGGATGCCCGAGCGCTCGGCGTAGTAGTCGACGAATTCGCGGCGGGTCAGCATGCCCGGCGCGTGGCTTGGCTGGCGGCGCATCAGTTGCACCGGTGCCGGGTCGCCGGCTTCGATCCAGTAGGCGAGGGTGTTGCCCAGATCCATCAGCGGGTCGCCGAGGGTGGTCAGTTCCCAGTCGAGCACGCCGATAATTTGCATCGGATTGGCCGGGTCGAGAATGACGTTGTCGAAGCGGTAGTCGTTGTGGACGATGCTCGACGTCGGGTGGTCGGCCGGCATCTTGTCGTTGAGCCAGGCTTTGACCGCTTCCCAGTGCGGCGCGTCCGGGGTCAGGGCTTTTTCGTAGCGCTCGCTCCAGCCCTTGATCTGCCGGGCGACGTAGCCTTCAGGCTTGCCCAGATCGCCGAGGCCGCAGGCGTTGTAATCGACCCGATGCAGTTCGACGAAACGGTCGATGAAGCTTTTGCACAGCGCTTCGGTTTTCGCCGAGTCGAGGCCCAGCTCCGGCGGCAGTTCAGCGCGCAGGATGATGCCCTTGACCCGTTCCATCACATAGAACTCGGCGCCGATAACGGCTTCGTCGGTGCAATGCACGTAGGCCTTCGGGCAATACGGAAAGCCGTCGCGCAATCGGTTGAGAATGCGGAATTCACGGCCCATGTCGTGGGCGGATTTGGCTTTGTGGCCAAACGGCGGACGGCGCAGAACGAATTCTTGCTCGGGGTATTCCAGCAGGTAGGTCAGGTTCGACGCGCCGCCGGGAAACTGGCTGATCTGCGGCGTGCCGGTCAGGCCGGGAATGTGCGCCTTGAGGTACGGATCGATCAGGCTGGCATCGAGTTCTTCGCCCGCGCGGATCCGGGTGGACTGGTCAGTAAGCGCCATGCTTATCCCTTCTGCTTATTTTGGAGGCCAGACATCATTGGCTAATCTAATAGCGCGCTCGGGTGCTCACAAGCGCGGGTCGGTCTTATAGGTTAGCGTGTTGCTGGATAATCAACTTTGAGAATGGGGCAAAGATCGGCGCGGTTCGACGATGCCACGCGCGTTAATGCACGCGCTGGTTGTTCAACTTGGGCGGCAAGGCGACGGGAGTCAGCACCGGTTGCCCGGAGAAAAACGCCATCAGGTTTTTCCCCACCAGTTCAACGGTGCCTTGCGTGGCTTCAGGGGACAACCCGGCGACGTGTGGGGTTAGCACAACGTTGCTGAGGTGTTTCAGGGCGTCGGGCACTTCCGGTTCGTGATCGAACACGTCCAGCGCTGCGCCGGCGATACGACGTTGCTCAAGTGCGGTGATCAGGTCTGCCGTTGCGATAACGCTGGCGCGGGCGATGTTGACGATAAAACCCTTGGGGCCGAGCGCATCGAGCACTGCTCGCGTCACCAGATGTTGTGTAGCAATGCCACCGGGCGTGGCAACGACCAGAAAGTCCGAGGCTCGCGCCAGATCGGTGGGTGTCGAGCAGAACGCATAAGCGACTTCGCTGCGCACCTGGCGGCTGTGGTAGCTGATCTGCATGTCGAACCCGAGCTCCGCACGTTTGGCAATCGCCATGCCCACGGCGCCCAGCCCGAGGATGCCCAGACGCTTGCCGGCCAGCGACGGGCGCATGATTTTCGGCCATTCACCGCGGCGCACGGCTGCATCGCAGCGCGGGATATCGCGGACCAATGCCAGCAGCAACGCCATCGCATGATCGGCCACTGACGAGGCGTTGACTCCGGCGCCATTGGTGACGGTGATCCCACGGTCACTGGCCGCTTGCAGATCGACCTGTTCATAACCGGCGCCGATCACCGTGATGATTTTCAGGGCGGGCAGGGCGCTGATCTCTTGCGCGGTCAGACCCAGCGGGCCGCGAGTGAGCACGGCATCGATGCGACTGCCATGGGTGGCGATGGCTTGCGCACGTTCGGCTGGCGTTGGTGCGAGGATCAGGTGGAATCCCTGATGCTCAAGAATCGGCAGATAGTCATTGATCGTTTCAACCAGTACCAGAACGGTTGCGGGCATTGCGCGGCTCCTGTGATTGGCGGCGGGTGGGTCGCGAAAGTCGACTCAGAGTGCTGAATCCGCAGCGGCTTGGCAATCGTTGCATTCGCGCAGTGGTGCTTTGATTCTGGACGGGTTCGTGGAACAAGCAAGCACGCAGGCATGGACGCTGCGAATCAGCTGACGTATTGCGCAATGCCGTTGCCAAACGACCAGTTCTCTTTCTTTACCTCCAGCAGATTGATGAACACATCCTCCAGGCGAATACCCAGTTGCGCATGCAGGCTCTCGGCAATGGTCTTGAACAGCAATTGTTTCTTTTCCACGCTGCGCCCTTCGCTGATGGTGATCTGGATGAACACCACGCCGTCGCTGCGCTCGATGCCGAGGTATTGCGGGTCGTACACGAAGTGCTGGCCGTCGTGCTCGTTGAGAATCTGGAAGTTGTCGTGCTCGGGCACATCGATACAGGTGCGCAGGGCGGCGTAGATCTGTTCGCCGATGCGCCTGGCGAAAGTGGGGTCTGGGTTTTGCTGGATGTCGACGCGGACCAGTGGCATGGGAGGCTCCTTGGGTTATGGCTTCTCACACGCTAGATCAATGGCGGAGTTCTGGCAGGTAGTTGGTCTGGAATATTGCGGATCACTCGTATGAGGAGGCTTACGTGAATCGCGGATTTTGCCTACGGGGATGGCAGATGCGTCTGCTGGTCAGCGTGAATGGAACAGTTTGATGATAAGGGCATGACGATAGCCGTCGATGGGCATGCAAATGCTGACACCGATCCGCCAGCAGCCAAGGAGGGCAAATGTTCCATAACGATCGCGAAAATCTGGAGCTAGACAGGCTGGAAAACGAATCAAGGAAACTCGTGGCTGAATGGAAAAAGCTTCAGGCTGAAGAGAAAAAGTTATCAAGGGAGACGAAGCTCTATCCAATTGCAGTGTTTGGTGGAGTCTTGACTGCAATCACCGCAGTGGCAGGGTTTTTCTTCAAGTTGTGAGTCTTCATGCTTCACGACCGTCAGGCGCATTATTCAAAGGTTAATCAGTATGAGCACATATGACCGTAAGGCACGACTGGAGCAAATTGAGCGAGAGTTCGCAGAATATGACGAAGCGGTGCGCAATAGAGACAAGCGCGAAAATGGCAAGCTCTGGTTGCTTTTCGGCTTCGGGCTGTACTGCGTTTTATTGGGTTTCATGCTCGGCATATCGCTCTAGGCGCATTCGATGACGCATGGGTGGGTGCAAAACGTATCCGTTTGCGGCATCCGACGTATCCATAAACGACCTTGTTTTTTCTATAAACGACCATCCTTGGATCTGCTCCGCACAACCATTCCTCAGCTAAGTCTTTGCTTGCATTGATTTATCACGGAGAATCGCGCCCCTGTTTCGGCCGGAGCATGTCTGTCGGTTTTTTCCGACGCGTCCTGACCGAGTGGCAAGTGACCGGAATGCGGAGATCCGACCGGATGAATGATCAGGCCAATAGCCTCGAAAAGCGCTTCGACGCAGCAGCACCCGCTGAACTTTCGAGCTGGAATCGCCAGGACACCACCTGGATGCTGGGACTGTTTGGGACGGCCATTGGCGCCGGCACCCTGTTTTTGCCGATCAACGCAGGATTGGGTGGCTTCTGGCCGCTGGTGATCCTCGCGCTTTTGGCATTCCCGATGACGTTTTACGCTCACCGTGGCCTGACCCGTTTTGTCCTGTCCGGTCGCGAAGGCGCCGATATCACCGAAGTGGTCGAGCAGCATTTCGGTATCAAGGCCGGTGCCTTGATCACGCTGCTGTACTTCTTTGCCATCTTCCCGATCCTGCTGATCTACAGCGTCGGCCTGACCAACACGGTCGCCAGTTTCCTCGAACACCAACTGCACATCACGCCGCCACCGCGCGCATTGCTGTCGTTCGTGCTGATTCTCGGCCTGCTGGCTGTGGTTCGTTGCGGTGAGCAGGCGATCGTCAAGGCCATGAGCCTGATGGTCTATCCGTTCATCGTTGCGCTGCTGTTCCTTGCCGTGTACCTGATTCCGCACTGGAACGGCGGCATCCTCGCCACCGCCGCGCAAGTGCCGGCGCCGTCAGCGCTGCTGCACACGCTGTGGCTGGCGATTACGGTGATGGTGTTCTCGTTCAACCATTCGCCGATCATCTCGGCGTTCGCGATGGACCAGAAGCGTCGTTACGGTGTGCACGCCGACGAGCGCAGCTCACAGATCCTCGCGCGCGCTCATGCATTGATGGTCATTTTGGTGCTGTTCTTCGTATTCAGTTGCGTGCTGACCCTGTCGCCAGAGCAACTGGCTGAGGCAAAAGAGCAGAATCTTTCGATCCTGTCGTACCTGGCCAACCACTTCAGCAACCCGACCATCGAGTTTGCGGCGCCGTTGATTGCGTTTGTGGCGATCTCCAAGTCGTTCCTCGGTCATTACATCGGGGCCAGCGAAGGCCTCAAGGGCCTGATCGTCAAGAGCGGCAAACGTCCGGGCGCCAAAGCGCTGGATCGCATCGTGGCGGCGTTCATGCTGGTGATTTGCTGGATCGTCGCAACGCTTGATCCGAGCATCCTGGGCATGATCGAAACCGTCGGTGGGCCGGTGATTGCGGCGATTCTGTTCCTGATGCCGATGTACGCGATTCGCAAGGTGCCAGCGATGGCGCGCTATCGCGGTCAGGCGTCGAACGTGTTTGTTACCGCGGTGGGGCTGGTGGCGATTTCGGCGCTGGTTTACAAGCTGGCTGTGTGACCTGTCACTGATGACTGATCGTTCCCACGCTTTGCGTGGGAATGCCTCTTGTGACGCTCTGCGTCACGCTTGGGGACGCAGAGCGTCCGGGGCTGCGTTCCAACGCGGAGCGTGGGAACGATCAGAATGCTTGCCCGGCAGGCATAAAAAAAACGCCGCTCATCTCACGATGGGCGGCGTTTTTTATGGCCTTGCAGCGTTAGGCTTGAACGACCGGGATCTTGGCGTTCGCAGCAGCTTCACGGAACTCGGCGATCTGGTCGAAGGACAGGTAGCGGTAGACATCGGCCGCCATGCTGTCGATCTTGCCAGCGTATTCCATGTACTCCTCGACGGTCGGCAGGCGACCCAGGATCGAAGCAACGGACGCCAGCTCGGCCGAGGCCAGGTAGACGTTCGCGCCGTCGCCCAGACGGTTCGGGAAGTTACGGGTCGACGTCGACACCACGGTGCTGTTCGGCTCAACGCGTGCCTGGTTACCCATGCACAGCGAGCAGCCTGGCATTTCCATGCGTGCGCCGGCCTTACCGTAGATGCCGTAGTAGCCTTCTTCGGTCAGTTGGTGAGCGTCCATTTTGGTCGGCGGCGACAGCCACAGACGGGTTGGCAGCTGACCCTTGACCTGATCCAGCAGCTTACCGGCAGCGCGGAAGTGACCGATGTTGGTCATGCACGAACCGATGAACACTTCGTCGATCTTCTCGCCAGCAACGCTGGACAGCAGACGGGCGTCGTCCGGATCGTTCGGCGCACACAGCACAGGCTCGTTGATGTCGGCCAGATCGATTTCGATGATTTCGGCGTATTCGGCGTCGGCATCGGCTTCCATCAGTTCCGGGTTGGCGATCCAGGCTTCCATCGCTTGGGCGCGACGTTCCAGAGTACGCGCATCGCCGTAGCCTTCGCCGATCATCCAGCGCAGCAGGGTGATGTTGGACTGCAGGTACTCGGTGATCGACTCTTTCGACAGCTTGATGGTGCAGCCGGCAGCCGAACGTTCGGCCGAGGCGTCGGACAGTTCGAACGCCTGCTCGAGGGTCAGACCTTCCAGACCTTCGATTTCCAGGATGCGGCCGGAGAAGGCGTTTTTCTTGCCTTTCTTCTCGACGGTCAGCAGACCGTTCTGGATAGCGAAGTACGGAATGGCATGAACCAGGTCACGCAGGGTGATGCCAGGTTTCATCTTGCCTTTGAAGCGCACCAGGATCGATTCCGGCATGTCCAGCGGCATGACGCCAGTGGCAGCGGCGAACGCGACCAGACCGGAACCGGCCGGGAACGAGATGCCCATCGGGAAACGGGTGTGCGAGTCACCACCGGTACCGACGGTGTCCGGCAGCAGCATGCGGTTCAGCCACGAGTGGATGATGCCGTCGCCCGGACGCAGGGAAACGCCGCCGCGGGTCATGATGAAGTCAGGCAGGGTGTGGTGGGTGGTCACGTCGATCGGCTTTGGATAAGCCGCGGTGTGGCAGAACGACTGCATCACCAGATCAGCGGAGAAGCCCAGGCACGCCAGGTCTTTCAGTTCGTCACGGGTCATTGGACCGGTGGTGTCCTGAGAACCCACGGTGGTCATCTTCGGTTCGCAGTAGGTGCCAGGACGCACGCCTTGGCCTTCTGCCAGACCGCAAGCCTTGCCGACCATTTTCTGCGCCAGGGTGAAACCCTTGGTGCTTTCAGCCGGAGCTTCCGGCTTCTTGAACAGGTCGAACGGCGGCAGACCCAATTCGGCGCGAGCCTTCTCGGTCAGGCCACGGCCGATGATCAGCGGGATACGACCGCCGGCACGGACTTCGTCCAGCAGCACCGGGGTTTTCATTTCGAAAGTGGTGATGACTTCGTCGGTACCGTGCTTGCAGACTTTGCCAGCGTGCGGGTACAGATCGATCACGTCGCCCATGTTCATGTTCGACACGTCGAACTCGATCGGCAGGGCGCCGGCATCTTCCATGGTGTTGTAGAAGATCGGAGCGATCTTGCTGCCGAAGCAGAAACCGCCAGCGCGCTTGTTCGGCACGTACGGGATGTCGTCGCCGAAGAACCACAGCACCGAGTTGGTCGCCGATTTACGCGAGGAACCGGTACCCACCACGTCACCGACGTAGGCGATCGGGAAGCCCTGGCCGCGCATTTCTTCGATCTGCTTCATCGGGCCGGTCTTGCCTTGCTCGTCCGGAACGATGCCGTCACGGGCCATTTTCAGCATGGCCAGGGCGTGCAGCGGGATATCAGGACGCGACCAGGCGTCTGGCGCAGGGGAGAGGTCGTCGGTGTTGGTTTCGCCGGTGACCTTGAATACGCGCAGGCTGATCTTGTCGGCCAGCACCGGGCGCTTCTTGAACCACTCGCCGTCAGCCCAGGATTGCAGCACGGCCTTGGCGTGAACGTTGCCGTTCTTGGCTTTTTCAGCGACGTCGTGGAAGGCATCGAACATCAGCAGGGTGTGCTTGAGTTCTTCGGCGGCGACTGGCGCCAGCTCGGCGTCGTCCAGCAGTTCGACGAGGGTGACAATGTTGTAGCCGCCCTGCATGGTGCCGAGCAGTTCTACAGCGCGTTTCTTGTCCAGCAGAGGGGAGGTGGCTTCGCCCTTGGCCAGGGCAGACAGGAAACCGGCCTTGACGTAGGCGGCTTCGTCCACTCCAGGCGGTACGCGATTGGTGATCAGGTCAACGAGGAAAGCTTCTTCGCCAGCCGGAGGGTTCTTCAGCAGCTCGATCAGGCCTGCTGTTTGTTCGGCGTTAAGCGGCTGGGGAACGATACCCAGGGCTGCACGCTCTTCGATATGTTTGCGGTAGGCTTCAAGCACAGTTATTACCCTCATCAGTGGTCCCAAATGGGTGTCCGGGACGCTCATCCCGAAATTGCCGTACTCATGCGCCTCACGACGTTGTGGGTCGTTCGGCCAGAATTACCGGCAATTCCTTACAGAAGCTGCTTTCAAAGTTTTACGCCTGCAGAACGGGGAGCTGATGAGGGTTGGCGTTGGGCTTTTCCCCGCTGGAAAAACCCTTCGCCAACACCGCTCTGAAGGAACGACTGTGCTCGTGACGCTTTGAAAACAGCTTCTAACGGACATTGGCGCCTTAAAAGGCTGGCTGATTCTACGGCAAAAAAAATTTAAAGGTAAGTCGCGCTCTATTGGACTTTCGTGGCAATCAGCGCGGCCGGAGCAAACCTGCGACACTGGCGAGACCCTGTTGTTTGAGGGGGTGATCAATGCCCGACAAAGGGCTAACATGCCGGCCTGTTCCGCGTTTCAGTGTTCTGCCCATTTATGCCCAATCAGACCATCAAGACCCCCTGCGTCGGCCTCTGCTCCACCGTTTACGGTGACCTGGTGTGCCGTGGCTGCAAGCGTTTCCATCACGAAGTGATCCATTGGAACGGATACAACGAGGAGGAAAAACGTGCGGTGTGGCTGCGTCTGGAGCAATTGCTGTCACAAGTGATGGCGAGCAAAGTCGAGATCTTCGATCCGGCGCGCCTGCGCGAGCAGCTCGAACAGCGCAAGATCCGCTTCGTACCGCATCAGTCGGAATATTGCTGGGCCTATCAGCTGATCGCCCGGGGGGCGCGGGTGATCATTAATCTCGAGGCGTACGGGATGGTGTTGCTGCCGGAATTCCGCGACTGGAACCTGCCGGAACTGCGCGATGCCATTGATCGGGAATTCTTCCTGCTGTCGGAAGCGCATTATCAGCGCTATATCGCCCCCGGCTTTCTCAAAGACGCCTTTGGCGCCTGAACAGCAAAAGATCGCAGCCTTCGGCAGCTCCTACATGGGAATGCGTTCTACCTGTAGGAGCTGCCGAAGGCTGCGATCTTTTGCTCTTAATGTTTTACGGCCAGTTCCACCAGATGATCCTCAACCTCCTGCGGCTTGAGCACCAGCACATCGCTTTCCAGGGTATCCAGCACCGCTTCCGCCGTATTGCCGATTAACGCGCCTGACAAACCACTGCGCGCCACCGTGCCAATAACCGTTACTGCCGCCTGGAGCTTGTGCGCCATGAACGGGATCAACACATCCGCCGGGCCTTCCTCGATGTGCAGGTGCTCGTCATCGACATCGAACTCCGCCTGAAACGCCCGGCACTGCTCGCGGTATTTGGCTTCTATGGTCGATTTGAGCTGAAACGTCGGGTCTGCCGCCGAGAGCATCGGCGACGGATGCGCGGTGATCACATGCAGATGCGCCTTGGCCAGACTGGCGATGTCGTAGCCGTGATCAATGATGGTGCTGTGCAGATGCCGATGCTCACCATCGGCATTGCCGACATCGACGGCGGCGAGAATCACTTTGTCTTTCCACGAACCGGCGGTTTTGACCAGCAGCACCGGGGTAGGGCAGTGGCGCAGCAGCTTCCAGTCGGCCGGGGTCAGCAGGGCTTTTTTCAGCGAGCTGTCGGGGAAGTGCTGTTTGATCACCAGGCCGCAACCCTCGGCCTGCTGCACATCGATGATGGTTTCGTGCAGGCTCTCGTTCCATGCCTGTTCGGTGGTCACGCTGTACCCTTCGGCTAGCAACGCCGCCTTGAGCACACTGAGCAGGCCGGCGTGGTCATGCTTCTTGTCGCACACCAGAAGATGCAGATGGGCCTGAGTGACACCGGCGATCAGCTTTGCGCGTTTGAGCGCCGGGCTTTCTGCATGTTCAGGTTCGATGACCACCAGAATGCTGCGAATGGCTTGCATGAGCGGAGTCTCCAGCAAAGAAAAGGCACGGCGTTGCACAACTATAGTTGCTACCCGAACGTCTGCGACTTGATGCATATCAACAGCCGCCGCTGGTGGTCTGCGGGCAGGCCGGTATAATCGGCGCCCTTCGCTCGAACACCTTTTACCGTGAGCCCCATGATCCTTCCCGAAACCCACGAATTCCTTGGCTGCCGCACCCCCGACGCCTGGGTCCAGGCGGCACTGGCCGATCAGGAAACCCTGCTGATCGACCACAAGAACTGCGAGTTCAAGGCCGCCAGCACGGCGCTGAGCCTGATTGCCAAGTACCACGCCCATGTCGACCTGATCAACATGATGTCGCGCCTGGCCCGGGAAGAACTGGTGCACCACGAGCAGGTCATGCGCATCATGAAACGGCGCAAGATCGAGCTGCGTCAGCTGCACGCCGGCCGTTACGCCTCGGGCCTGCGCAAAGTGGTGCGCAGCCACGAACCGGTGAAACTGGTGGATACGCTGGTGGTTGGTGCCTTCATCGAAGCGCGCAGCTGTGAACGTTTCGAAGCACTGGTGCCGCATCTGGACGAAGAGCTGGGCAAGTTTTATTTCGGTTTGCTGAAAAGCGAGGCGCGGCATTTTCAGGGTTATCTGAAACTGGCCTATCAGTATGGTGATGCCAAGGATGTCGCGCAGGTGATCGAGCGCGTCCGTGTGGCCGAGCAGGAACTGATCGAATCGCCGGACGAGGAGTTCCGCTTCCACAGCGGCGTGCCGGTCGCCGCATGATCGGGTAGGAGCTGCCGCAGGCTGCGATCTTTTGATCTTGTTGTTACAAATCGAAAATCAAAATATCGCAGCCTTCGGCAGCTCCTACAGAGGTCCGCAATTCAATCGGACATCATTGTCGGATTGTAAAAAAATCTTAAAAGTATGAAACATCACCGAAAACCGGCCCAAGTGGCCGGTTTTTGCTGTCTGCCGTGATCGCCTGTGCGATGAATGCCAGCATAATATCGGCCCTTCCACGTTTGGCTTGGCAACGATCGTTATGGATAACCTGGGTTTTGGCAAAGTCCTGCTGGTCGAAGACGATGAGCGTCTCGCCGCACTGATCGCACACTTTCTTGAACAACACGGCTACGAGGTGCGCACGGTGCTTCGCGGTGATCTTGCCGTGGCCGCGTTTCTTGAATTCAAGCCGAAAGTAGTGGTGCTCGACCTGATGTTGCCGGGGCAGAGCGGTTTGCAGGTCTGTCGGGAAATTCGCAGTGTCTCGGACACGCCGATCGTGATCCTCACCGCCAAGGAAGACGATCTCGATCACATCCTCGGTCTGGAGTCCGGCGCTGACGATTACGTGATCAAACCGATCAAACCGCCGGTATTGCTTGCGCGGCTACGGGCGCTGCAACGGCGGCAGACGCCGGACACCAGCGTGGTGAGTTTTCTTGAGTTCGGGCAATTGAGCATCGACCGCAGTTGCCGTGAAGTGCGCCTGGCCGGTGAGCTGATCGAGCTGACCACCATGGAGTTCGAATTGCTCTGGTTGCTCGCCAGCGCGGCAGGCAAAATTCTTTCCCGCGATGACATTCTCAATCGCATGCGCGGCATCGCTTTCGACGGCCTCAACCGCAGCGTCGACGTCTACATCAGCAAACTGCGCAACAAACTCAAGGACAATCCCCGCGAGCCGGTGTGCATCAAGACCGTGTGGGGCAAGGGCTATCTGTTCAATCCGTTCGCGTGGGAGCTGTAGATGCTGCGTTTGTTCCTCGGGCTGTTTCTGGTGATGACGGTAGGGCTGGTGCTGGCGTTGCAGACGGTCGAGCACACCTTCAACGCCTTGCTCGACAGCCAGACGCAGGATTACAACCGTGAAGCCGTGCGCGGTCAGGCGTGGTCGCTGGTCGATCATCTGCAAGGCCGCCAAGGGGCCGAGCGTGAACAGAAACTCGATTCATTGCGCGCGCACTATGGTCTGTCGCTGAGTCTGGTCGAGGCCGATCAACTGGCCCTGACACCGCAGGAAAAAGCCGAGCTCGCGCGGAACCTGTTGGTGATCCGCGACGATTACACGCAGTTCATCAGCAACATCGATGGCGGCTCGCAATTGCTCAGCATCAAGCTGCCGCCGGAGCCGAGCCTGATGCCGTTCTACATCACCGCGGCGTACATGATGCTCGCAGTGCTGATCGGCATCGTCCTGTTTTTCTGGGTGCGTCCACACTGGCGCGATCTGGAAAAGCTGCGGCTGGCGGCCGAGCGTTTCGGCGACAACGATCTGTCGGTGCGCATCCAGTTGTCGCGGCGCTCGAACATCCGCGATCTGGCCGAGCACTTCAATCTGATGGCGGCGCGCATCGAGGGCTTGATCGCCAATCAGCGCGAGCTGACCAATGCGGTGTCCCACGAATTGCGCACACCGATCGCGCGGCTGTCGTTCGAGCTCGATCAGCTTAAACAGCAACCCGACGCGAGCCAGAATCGCGAGCTGATCGCCGACATGTACGCGGACCTCGGTGAGCTGGAGGAGATGGTCTCGGAGCTGCTGACCTACGCCAGCCTCGAGCACGGCGCGACAGTGATCAAACGGGAGAATATTCACGCGGCCGACTGGCTAGACAGCGTTGTCGGCAGTGTGGCGCTTGAGGCCGAAGCAGTGGGCGTGCAGTTGTCGATCGCCGGTTGCCAGGTCGACACTGTAAGCATCGAACCGCGCTTCATGGCGCGGGCGGTGATCAACCTTTTGCGCAATGCCATTCGCTATGCCGAGCAGCGCGTTGAGGTGTCGCTGCTGCGCAATGGCGATGACTATGAAGTGCGGGTAAGTGATGACGGGCCGGGCGTGCCGCTGGAGGGACGGGAGAAAATCTTCGAACCGTTTTCCCGACTGGATGCCAGCCGGGATCGGCGTACTGGCGGTTTCGGGCTGGGCCTGGCGCTGGTGCGGCGGGTTTCGCAGTCCCATGGCGGGCAGGTTGAGGTTGGCGACTCGGTGTGGGGCGGGGCGTTGTTCAGGATGACCTGGGCGCATCTGGACTGATTGATATTGCCTGACCCGGCCCCTTCGCGAGCAGGCTCGCTCCCACAGGTGATCGCAATCCAAATGTGGGAGCGAGCCTGCTCGCGAAGGGCGCGGTATTCAGCGGGTCACGCCGAGTCGCTCATGCCACTGGGCGATCGATTCTTCAGGATATTCATCAAACTGCTGATCCTTCGGCTCGGCCTCGACCTCAACCCACGGCGCTTTCGAACCTAGCATCAAGTGCGTGTGTTCCGGCGGCACCGGCAGTGGCGTGTCGATCGCCGAGGCGAATGGATGAATCAGCTCTGGCCACTCCGGGCTGAACAGCCACAGGCCGCTGCCACACAGCGAACAGAAGTGGCGTTCGGCGCTGCTGCGATGGGCGCGTTTATCGCCTTCAGCTTTCATCTTCGCGTGATAGATGCTGATGTTTTTGCGTCCGCGAACCTTGAGAGTGGTCGCGTCGCCGCCAAGGTTGATCGCATAACCGCCACCGCCCTGGGTCTTGCGGCAGATCGAGCAATAGCAGCGTTGATAGGGATAAGGATGGGCGCTGTCGAGGCTGAACGTGACTTCGCCACAATGGCAGGAGCCTTCGAGGTGCATGGTGCTCTCCCGTGTCTGAATGGTCCGCTTCAGCCTAGAACATTTTGCCTGGCGCTTGCCGGTGTGATGCGACCGGCGGGCGCAGCGTCTAGCCCCAGTGTCCCCGCGATCCCATGGGGCGAGACTTTCGGAACCCGGCATGCAAGCGCTGTTGAACGAGATCCTTGACGCCGTCCGGCCCCTGATCGGGCAGGGCAAAGTTGCTGACTATATTCCCGCCCTCGGCACGGTACCGGCCAACCAGCTGGGCATCGCCGTGTACAGTAACGATGGCGAAATGTATTGCGCCGGCGACGCTGAAACGCCGTTCTCGGTGCAGAGTATTTCCAAGGTATTCAGCCTGGTGCAGGCCATCGATCATTCCGGCGAAGCGATCTGGGAGCGGCTTGGCCACGAGCCGTCCGGCCAGCCGTTCAACTCGCTGGTGCAACTGGAATTCGAGCGCGGCCGCCCGCGCAATCCGTTCATCAATGCCGGTGCGCTGGTGATCTGCGACATCAACCAGTCGCGCTTCGCCGCGCCGACACTGTCGATGCGCGACTTCGTCCGGCGTCTGTCCGGCAACCCGCAAATCATGATCGACGGCAAGGTCGCCGACTCCGAATACCAGCACCGCGCGCGCAATGCGGCGATGGCCTATCTGATGCAGTCGTTCGGCAACTTTCACAACGATGTCGAAGCGGTATTGCGCAGCTATTTCAGCCATTGCGCACTGCGGATGAATTGCATCGATCTGGCCCGGGCGTTCTGCTTTCTGGCCAATGACGGGTTCTGCAAGCACAGCGGCGAGCAGATCCTGACGCGCCGCCAGACCCAGCAGGTCAATTCGATCATGGCCACCAGCGGTTTGTACGACGAGGCGGGCAATTTCGCCTATCGCGTCGGCTTGCCAGGCAAGAGCGGCGTCGGCGGCGGCATCGTTGCGGTGGTGCCGGGGCAGTTCAGCGTGTGCGTGTGGTCGCCGGAGTTGAATGCGGCCGGCAACTCGCTGGCGGGGATGGCGGCGCTGGAGTTGCTGAGCTCAAGGATTGGCTGGTCCGTCTTCTGACCCACCTGAACACCACATGACCCTGTGGGAGCTGGCTTGCCAGCGATGAGGCCCTGTCAGTCACTATAAATTTGCCTGAACCACCGCTATCGCTGGCAAGCCAGCTCCCACAGGTTTCTTTAGTGTTTGAGGAGGTGTATTTCAGCCAGTAATCCGCTACATTTTCCGACCGCCCTCTGCATGGTGAATCCGCTTCATGTCTCTTGCGCTCGAACGTCTAGTCGCTGGCACGCCGATCCCTTTCGCTGGTAACCGCGTCACCGTGGTCAGCCCCGAACTGGCCGCGCGGTTTCAGCCCGGTGACCATCTGCTGGTCGAGCAGGTCAGTGGCGAGTTGTTGCTGATCCCCGTGGCCGATCAACAGGCCGCCTCGGTGGCAATCGAGCGTGCGGCTGCGGCATTCACAGCGTTGTCGGCCGTGTCCGATGAAGCCATCAGCCGATTTTTCGATCTTTTCGCTCAGCGCCTGGAAAACCCTGAATGCTGGACGCAGATCGAAGCCGCCAACCGCGCCGACATCGAACGGGCCAAGGCGCGCGGTCGCTCGACCACACGCTTGCTCGCCGATGAACGCATGCGCCGCGACATGATCGCCGGGCTGCGCGCCTGGCGCGATGCGCCGCCCACGCGTGGCAAAGTGATCAGCAGTGTCGAGCACGATGGCTGGAAGGTTGAGCAAGTCGTCTCGCCGCTGGGCATCGTCGCGTTTGTCTTCGAAGGCCGACCCAACGTATTTGCCGACGCCGCCGGGGTGTTGCGCACCGGTAATACGGCTGTGCTGCGCATCGGCAGCGATGCGTTGGGCACTGCGCAAGCCATTGTCACTCACGCGCTGAATCCAGCACTGGCCGAAGCCGGCTTGCCGGTTGGCGCAGTGTCGTTGGTCGAAAGTGTCAATCACGCCGCCGGTTGGGCGATGTTCGCCGATCGGCGTCTGTCGCTGGCGGTGGCGCGCGGCTCGGGCCGTGCGGTCAGTCAGTTGGGCAGCATTGCTCAGCAGGCCGGCACTGCCGTCAGCCTGCACGGCACCGGCGGCGCGTGGCTGATCGCCGACCGTGACGCCGACGCCACTCGCTTCGCGGCAGTGGTGCGCAACTCGCTGGACCGCAAGGTCTGCAACACCCTGAACGTCTGCCTGATTCAGCGCGAACGCGCCGATGAGCTGGTGCGGCTGTTCCTCGATGCCTTGAAAGACGCCGGTACTGCGCGCGGCCAAGGCTGCAAATTGCACATCGTCGCGGGCAGTGAAAATTGCCTGCCAAGCGAATGGCAGAACGCAACGGTCGAGGTTTATCGCGCCGAGGGTTACCAGACCGAAGCGCTGGCCGAGTCTTTGCCCGAGTCGGAGCTGGGCCGCGAGTGGGAATGGGAAGAAACCCCGGAAGTCAGCCTGATGATTGTCGACGATCTGGAGCAGGCGATTGCGCTGTTCAATCGTCACAGCCCGCAATTCACCGTGTCGTTGATCAGCGAGGATGCGGCGGTTCAGGAACGCTTCTACAACGCGGTGAATGCGCCGTTCGTAGGCAACGGCATCACCCGTTGGGTCGATGGTCAGTACGCGTTGAACAAGCCGGAACTGGGCCTTTCCAATTGGGAGAGCGGGCGCCTGTTCGCGCGCAGTGCGATTCTTTCCGGTGATGGCGTGTTTACCGTGCGTAGCCGGATGACTCAGGTTGATCTCAGGGTGAAACGCTGATCTGTTGATCGTCCCCACGCAGAGCGTGGGAACGATCACGGTGGGGAATTAGGCAGCGTGGCTGGCTTGCGCGCTGATCGCGCAAGTCTCAGGTTGCTCGGCCAGCGGCACAAACGTGCGGCGGTCGGCCGACAGCGCATCGATCGAGCCGGTCTCGATGTCATACACCCAGCCATGCAGATTCAACCGGCCTTGCTCCTGCGCCAGGCGCACACTCGGGTGGGTCTGAATATTCGCCAGTTGCGCAATCACGTTCTCGCGCACCATCGAGCTCAATTTCGCCGCGTCGCTGCCATGCACGCGCGCTTCGTTCATCACCTTCGCCGACTCGGCATGCTGCAGCCAGCCACTGACAGCGGGCAGGTGATCCATGCATTTGCACTGGGCAATCGCGGTCATCGCGCCGCAATCGGAGTGGCCGCAAATCACGATATCGGTCACCCCCAGTACCGCCACCGCATACTCCACCGTCGCCGACACCCCGCCCGGATGCGGGCTGTAGGAGGGCACGATATTGCCGGCGTTACGGATCACGAACAGTTCGCCGGGCTCTTGCTGGGTCAGCAGCTCAGGCACCACGCGACTGTCGGAACAGGTGATGAACAGCGTGCCGGGTTGCTGAGTCGTGGCCAGATGTTTGAACAGTTCGCTGCGTTGCGGGAAGGCTTCGTTCTGGAATTTCAGGAAGCCGTCGATCAGGGCTTTCATGGCATGTCCTCGTGACAGAAATGAGATGGCCCGCACGCAGGGTGCGGGCCGGGCGTATCAGAACGGACGCAGCGGCAGGAACTTGCCGTCGAGGGTCACCACGGCGCGGGAGCCGCCTTCCGGGTCTTCGACTTTTTTGATGTCCAGTTTGAAGTTGATCGCACTGATGATGCCGTCACCGAACTGTTCATGAACCAGCGCTTTCAGCGTGGTGCCGTAGATCTGGATCATTTCATAAAAGCGGTAGATGGTCGGATCGGTCGGCACGCCGCTGAGGCTGCCGCGCAAAGGAATGATCTGCAGAGCGGTGACGTCATCTGCGCTGAGGTCAAGCTTGTCACCGACCACTTGAGCAGCGTTTTCCGGCAACGGATGCTGGCCGAGCAGGGCGGCGGTGACATAAGCCAGGCTGAGGCCGGTGCCGTCAGCGAGATCCTGCCACGACAGATCTTTTTTCGCCTTGGCGTCGAGAACGCGGGTAGTCAGGGCCAGGCTGTTGTCGTTGTAGGCGTGGGACTGTTGCATGATGTCACTCCTTTCAGGGGTTGGCTTGCTGTGTGTGGAAGCAATGTTGCGCCGGTTGATTCATAGCGTCCAAGATCGAGATACAATGCTTCGCATAAGTCCTGCCTATAGATGGTGTGTTCATGCTGTTGCGACATTTGCGTTATCTGCTCGCCGTTGCCGATCACGGCGGCTTCACCCGCGCCGCCGAAGCGCTGCATGTATCGCAGCCGACGTTGTCGCAGCAGATCCGGCAGTTGGAAGAAACCCTCGGCGTCAGCCTGTTCGATCGCACCTCCCGCACGGTGAAACCGACCGATGCCGGCGCGGCATACATTGAATGCGCACGGCGCGTGCTGGTGGAGCTGGAGGCCGGACAGCGCGCCTTGCACGATGTGAAGGATTTGTCGCGCGGCACCCTGCGCCTGGCGATGACGCCGACGTTCATGGCGTATCTGGTCGGGCCGTTGGTGCGTGATTACAGGGCACGGTTTCCCGGGATTCATCTGGAAATATTCGAACTGTCGATGGACGACATCGAGGCCGGGCTCGCGGATGACTCGCTGGACGTCGCGATCGCGTTTACGCCGGTACGCAATGCCGATATCGAATGCATACCGGCGTTTACCGAGACGCTGGGGATCATGGTCGGGCCTGGGCACCCGCTCTATGACAGCCCTTCGGTGTTGACGCCGACGGAATTGGCTTCACTGGATTTCGCCTTGCTGGCGCCGGGCTTCATTACGCGGTTGTCGGTGGATGAGTATTTCCGTGAGCACGGGATTACGCCGCAGGTGCGGATTGAAGTGAATTCGGTGAGTACGTTGCTGGAAGTGGTGCGGCATGCGCCGCTGGCGACCATGCTGCCCGAGGCGATTGCCAGCGAAGACCGCGCGTTGCGCCGCTTGCGTGTTGAAGGGGAGGCGCCGCAGCGGGGAGCGGCGTTGTTGCGGCGCAGGAATAATTATCACAGCGCGGCGGCGTTGGCGTTTGTGGAACTGGTGCTCGGCATGAAAAGCCCCTCACCCTAACCCTCTCCCCAGCGGGAGAGGGGACTGACCGAGGTGTTTGGTCAAGTCACGCCGACCTGAACGAGCTTCGTTGACTCATAATCGCCACGGTCATTCAGGTCTACGGTTGAGCTGAGGCAACTCGGTCGGCTCCCTCTCCCCTCGGGAGAGGGCTGGGGTGAGGGGCGACGGGGGCACTCACGCCGCATAACTCAAAAGAACAACAAAGGGCCTGCTCCCAATCGGAAGCAGGCCCTTAGTCAAATAATCTACAACTCAATAAAACCGATCAATCACCCGAACTTCATTTTTGTTCTGCATCGAATCCCACGCCTGTTTCAGCGTCTGCAGCACGTTCTCAATGAAGTCCTTGTCGGCCGCAGCCTTCTTGCCGACATAACCGTGGCCGCGGCGGTACATCTTCAGGCGGGCCAGCAGATTCTGGTGATTGCGGTCGAATTCTTCTTCGCCAGCGTGGGGCGACAGGCAGTCAATGTGTACCTGCCCCGACTTGCTGATCCAGAGAATATGGCTGTCGTGGCTGTCTTTCTGCGCCGCGAACATACGCGCCAGTTCTTCGATGGTGGGTTGATTGTTCAGATTCATTGTTATGCCCCTTGACCAGTCTGGTGATCTTTCAAAGTTGATTCGCTAATACAGGTAGCCCATCGGTTAGTTGATCCCTGGCACCGAAACCAGGACGTCAGCGTTCGCCCGTGTGAAGTACGGGGTCGTGCATCTGTTGCATGTAGTCGTGTTGAATAACTGCTACGCAATAGCGTCACAACGAGGAGAAGCAGCGAAAACCGGGAGGCTCCTTGACGACAATCCAGTGTCGGCCACAAGCGTCTTGAGAATTTTCGCCAGCGCTTCTCGTCCTTGTACTGGACGTTCAGGCCAGGTCAGCTTCTTCAATCTGCCTTGTGGGCAGCGTGTATCCGGAAAAAACAACTCGGCGGTCAGACGAGTTTGCTCAAGCGTGTTACCAGTGCTCCCGATCGGGGAACGTCTTCATCATGCAAAAGCAAAACGACGCCGTCAACGGTTTTGTAGTGATTATTTTCAAGCACTACATATTGTCGGACAAAGCTGTTTTGGAATGAGAAAAGATCCGTTTCGACAACGTCGAGAAGGGAACCGCGAGGGATTCAGCGAGTCGTCGGACGCGCCGTGCGTTTGCGCGTACCGGCGGTTTTGCTGGCCGTCGACTTGCGCTTTTTTTTCCACGGCGCTGCGGTTTTGCCGGCAGGCGGCGGGCCGCTGATGGTCAGGCTGAGGGCGGAGCAGCGGGTGACCTGCTTGCTCATCCACGCGGCCTGTTTGGTGACGAATTCTTCCAGACTCATCTCGCCGCTCTGCACCATGTCCAGGGCCTGTTCCCAGATCGCCGTGGTGCCGGGGTCGGCGATCGCGCGAGGCACTGCGTCGATCAGGCTGAACGCGGCAGGTGTCGCCGCCAGTGCCTTGCCGTTCTTGACCAGATAACCGCGATCCAGCAGCCCTTGGATGATCGATGCACGGGTAGCTTCGGTGCCGATGCCGGTGGTGTCCTTGAGTTTCTGTTTGAGCAGCGGATCCTCGACCAGTTTGGCGACGTTCTTCATCGCCTTGATCAGATCGCCTTCGGTGTAGGGTTTTGGTTGCTGCGTCCACAGATCCTTGAGATTCACTTTCGACACAGCGCATTCGACGCCTTGGCTGAGGGTCGGCAAGGTTTGCGGTGCTGGTGCTTCGCGGCCCTGGCCGGGGCCAATGCCTCTGGCAGTGCGCGCTTCCAGCCCGCTTCGATGATCTGCTTGCCCACCGCGCGCAGGGCCTGCCCGTTGCAATCGAAATCGGCCTGGGTGCGATCGTATTCGTGATTGGGCAGGAACTGCGCCAGGTAGCGCGCGCGAATCAGTGTGTACACCGCACGATGCTTGCCGCTCAGGCGTTCAAGATTCTTCGCGGCGATGGTGGGAATGATGCCGTGGTGAGCGCTGACCTTGGCGTCATTCCACGCCCGCGAGCGCCTTTGCGGTTCGAGATAACCCTGCAAGGCTTCAAGGCTCGGATCGGCCTGGCGCAACGCTGTGAGGATCGATGGCGCCTCACTGTGTTGGCTCAACGGCAGAAAGCCGCAATCACTGCGCGGATAGGTGATGACTTTGTAGGTTTCGTAAAGGGCCTGGGCGATGTCGAGGGTTTCCTGCGCGCCAAGGCCAAGCTTTTTCGAGCAGACTTCCTGCAAGGTGCCAAGATCGAAGGGCAGCGGCGCCACTTCGCGCATGCGCTCGGTCTTCAGCTTGATCACCCGTGCGCTGTCAGCACCGCTGATCGCCGCCGCCGCTTGTTGCGCCAACGGCTGATTAAGGCAGCGATCCTGATCATCACAAATGTCCGACGGCGCGCGCCATTGCGCGGTAAACGCCGTTCCGTTGTGCAGCAAATCCACGTCGATTGCCCAGAACGGTACGGGGACGAAATCGGCGATGCTGCGGTCGCGGTCGACCACCAGTCGCAGGGTGGGCGTTTGTACTCGTCCTACCGGCAACACGCCCTGATAACCCGACTGACGGCCCAGCAAGGTGAACAGTCGGCTCATGTTCATGCCGATCAACCAGTCCGCCCGCGAACGGCCCAGCGCCGAGTGATACAGGCTGAACGTCTCTGCGCCCGGTTTCAGCGCTGCCAGCGCCTTGCGAATCGATGCCTCGTCCAGTGCCGACAGCCACAAGCGGCGGATCGGCCCGCGATAGCGGCAGTGCTCGACCAGTTCCCGGGCGATCATCTCGCCCTCACGGTCGGCATCGGTGGCGATGATCAGTTCGCTGGCATCGCCGAGCAGGCGCTTTACCGCTTTGTACTGGCTGGCAGTGCGCGGCTTGACGGTCATTTTCCACTTGTCCGGAATGATCGGCAGATCGGCCAGCACCCAGCGTTTGTAGCGCGCGTCGTAGGCGTCCGGCGGCGCGGTTTCAAGCAAATGGCCGATGCACCAGGTCACTGTGACGTCCGTCCCCAACCAGCAGCCGTCGCCGCGACGCTTGGCGCCGAGTACGGCCGCAATGTCTTTGGCCTGGGAAGGTTTTTCACAGAGGTACAGCCGCATAGCTACCATCGCTGGTTGGTGTGTGGAGAGGGCACAGGATGGCGGGAGTTCGCGGCGGGAGCAACTTTTATCTGTATGGATATACAGATAAAAGCGTTGCAGGAGGTTTAGCCGTTCGGCCGTAATCCAGTCGAGCTGCGCAACCATCAGCTATACCTGAACCGGTCTCTTCGCTGTGCTCAGGAGAACCTCATGAAAAGCCCCAGTCCCGTGATCAGCCTGGAACAACTTGCCGGCTGCCTGCTGGTGAAGTTCCACGGCATCCAGGTCGCCGCGTCCTCTCACGCGATGATCCTCAACGAAGCCAACTATCCGCCGGTGTACTACATCCCGCGCGAAGACATCGACGAAAAATACTTCGCCCGCACCGACCACACCAGCTATTGCCCGTACAAGGGCGACGCCAATTACTTCAGCCTGCAAGTGCCGGGGCATGAGGGCGCCAATGCGGTGTGGACTTACGAAAAACCCAAGATCTCGGTTGAACCGATCCGCAACTATGTGGCGTTTTATCCGGACCAGGTGAAATTCGAAGTGATCAAAGCGGACGCCTGAAGCAAAAAATGGCGAGAGAATCGCTTCCCTCGCCATTGTTGTCAGCGGGTTTTTCAGTTTTTATCGAGATCGATATTCTTCGTCTCACGCAGACAGATCATCCCCACCACCAGGCTCACCCCGGTGATCAGCACCGGATACCACAGCCCGTAGAAAATATCCCCGGTGTACACCACCAGCGCAAACGACACGGTGGGCAGGAAGCCGCCGAACCAGCCGTTGCCGATGTGATAGGGCAGCGACATCGAGGTGTAGCGAATGCGGGTCGGGAACAGTTCGACCATCAACGCGGCCAGCGGGCCGTAGCACATGGCCGAGATGATGATCAGCGCGACGATCAGGGCAACGATCATCGGTTTGTTGATCTGCTGCATATCGGCTTGTTGCGGGTAGCCGGCGAGGGTGATCGCGCCGCGCAGTGCCGCCTCATCGAAACCATCCAGCTTCACGTCGCCGACACTCACTTGCACGGCGCTGCCCGCAGGTGCAGCGACGCTGGAGTAGGGCAGGCCTTGCTTGACCAGGAAGGTCTTGACCTTGTCGCACGGGCTGTCGAATTTGGCCTTGCCCACCGGATCGAACTGGAAGGTGCAAGTGGCGGGATCGGCGAGGACGGTGATCGGTGCCTGACGGCTGGCCTGATCGATCGCCGGGTTGGCGTAGTGGGCCAGGATTTGAAGATCGGGAAGTACAGCGCGGTGGCCAGCAGCAGGCCGAGCATCAGCACCGGTTTGCGCCCGACCTTGTCCGAGAGCCAGCCGAAAAAGATGAAGAATGGCGCGCCGATCACCACGCTGATGATCAACAGGCTGTTGGCCACCGCCGGGTCCATTTTCAGGAACTGGGTGAGGAAGAACAGCACATAGAACTGCGCAGCGTAAAAGGTCACCGCTTGCCCGGCGTTGATGCTGAACAGGGCGATCAGCACGACTTTGAGATTTTCCCATTTGCCGAAGGATTCGCGGATCGGCGCCTTCGAGGTTTTGCCTTCTTCCTTCATTTTCAGGTAGGCCGGCGACTCGTGCAGGCTCAGGCGAATCCAGGTGGAAATACCCAGCAGGACGATCGACAGCAGGAACGGAATGCGCCAGCCCCAGACTTCAAACTGGTCGCCGGTGAAGTAGCGGCAACCGAGCACTACCAGCAGCGAGAGCAACAGGCCGAGGGTCGCGGTGGATTGAATCCAGCTGGTGTGAAAGCCGCGTTTGCCGATAGGCGCATGTTCGGCCACGTAGGTCGCCGCACCGCCGTATTCGCCACCGAGCGCCAGGCCCTGAAGCATGCGCAGCACCACCAGAATGATCGGCGCGGCAATGCCGATGCTGGCGTAGGTCGGTAGCAAGCCGACGCAGAACGTCGCCACGCCCATCAGAATGATCGTCGCCAGAAAGGTGTATTTGCGCCCGATCATGTCGCCCAGGCGGCCGAACACCAACGCGCCGAATGGCCGCACGATGAAGCCGGCGGCGAACGCCATGAGCGCGAAGATGAACGCCGTGGTGTCATTGACCCCGGCAAAAAACTGCTTGCTGATCACCGCCGCGAGGGCGCCGTAGAGGAAGAAGTCATACCACTCGAACACCGTCCCGAGTGATGAAGCGAAGATGACTTTCTGCGTGGCGTTGCTGGTCTCGGCGCTGCCCGCAGCGTCCAGCGGCTGAACGTGTTCTGACATATCGGTATCCCTCACAGTGATTGTTTTTGTTGTTCCACTGGTGTTGCGTGTCCGGTAATGCGCGATGCCTGAGTCTGGTGATGATTGCTGTGGGAGCGAGCCTGCTCGCGAAAGCTTTTTGTCAGTTAACTCCTAGGCTGAGTGAGTTACCGCATTCGCGAGCAGGCTCGCTCCCACAGGGGAGATATCTGCAGATCTGGACAAAATCAGTTGTGCCGCCTTCTCGGCAATCATCAGCGTAGGCGAACAGGTGTTGCCCGAGGTGATGCGCGGCATGATCGACGCATCGGCAACGCGCAGACCCGGCACACCATGCACGCGCAATTGCGCATCGACCACCGCGTCACCGTCATTGCCCATGCGGCAGGTGCCTACCGGATGGAAAATCGTCGTGCCGATCTTCGCCGCCGCTTCATGCAATTGTTCTTCGCTTTGCAAGCTGTCGCCGGGCAGGTATTCGACCGGTTTGAACGCTTGCAGGGCAGGGGCGCTGACGATGCGCCGGGTCAGGCGAATGGCATCGGCGGCGACGCGCAGATCTTCTGGATGGCTGAGGTAATTGGGCTGGATCAGCGGCGCTGCTTGCGGATCGGCCGAGCGAATCTCGATGCGTCCACGGCTCTGCGGGCGCAGGTCGCACACCGAGGCGGTGAACGCCGGGAAGCTGTGCAGCGGCTCGCCAAAGCGCTCCAGCGACAGCGGTTGCACGTGATATTGCAGGTTCGCCGAGGTTTGCTCGGGACCGGAGCGGGCGAATGCGCCCAACTGACTCGGCGCCATCGACAGCGGCCCGCTGCGGTCATACAGATAGCGCAGGCCCATGCCCATCTTGCCCCACACGCTGCCGGCGATCTGGTTCAGGGTGCGGGCGTTTTCCAGCTTGTAGATCAGGCGCAGTTGCAGGTGATCCTGCAGGTTGCCGCCGACCCCCGGCAGCTCATGAATCACGCCTATCCCTACGCGTTCGAGCAGCGGCCGCGGACCGATGCCGGAGCGTTGCAGAATGCTCGGCGAGCCGACTGAACCGGCGCACAAAACAATCTCCTTGCGCGCCTTGAACTGTTTGATCTGACCTTCATGCTGCGCGCTGACTTTCGCCGCGCGGCCGTTCTCCAGCAACACACGATCAACCTCGACGCCGGTCAGCACAGTCAGGTTCGCCCGACTGCCCAGCGGTTTCAAAAAGGCCTTGGCCGCGTTCCAGCGTACCCCGGCTTTCTGGTTGACCTGAAAGTAACCGCAGCCCTCGTTGTCGCCTTGGTTGAAGTCATTGATGCTGGCGATGCCGCTTTGCTCGGCGGCGCTGCGAAAGGCATCCAGAATCGGCCACGACAGGCGCTGCTGTTCGACCCGCCATTCACCCTGATCGCCATGAAACTCGGCGCCGCCGGCAAAGTGGTTTTCGCTCTGTTTGAACAGCGGCAGCACATCCTTCCAGGCCCAGCCCGGATTGCCTGCGGCCGCCCAGCCGTCATAGTCGCCGGCCTGGCCGCGCATGTAGATCATGCCGTTGATCGACGAACAGCCGCCCAGCACCTTGCCGCGCGGATAACTCAGCGCGCGGCCATTGAGGCCCGGTTGTTGTTCGGTTTTGAAGCACCAGTCGGTGCGCGGATTACCGATGCAGAACAGGTAACCCACAGGAATGTGAATCCAGGCGTAGTTGTCGCGTCCGCCGGCTTCGAGCAGCAATACCCGTTGCTGTGGATCCGCTGAGAGCCGGTTGGCCAGCAAGCAACCGGCGGGGCCGGCGCCGACCACGATGTAGTCGAATTCATCCAGGGACGTCTGCATGCCCTGACCTCGCTTTTTGTTTTTATTGTCGGACACTCTAGTTGTTAGCTTTCGTTAAAAGAATGTTAGTTTTTGCGCAGCCGCTGTGCGTTTTCAAACAGCGTGCAACGACGATAGCCGACAAGGACTTGCCATGTTCGACTGGAACGACCTGCGCTTTTTTCTCGAGCTGCAACGCAGCGGCCGCCTGCTCACTGCCGCGCGCCGGCTCAACACCACCCACGCGACAGTGGCGCGGCATATTGAATCGATCGAGAAAGCCTCGGCACTGCGCTGTTCGTCCAGCACGCCCAGGGCTATGAAATGACCCCGGCGGGGGAGGCGCTGCTCAAGCACGCCGAAGCGATGGAAAACGTCGCGCTGCTGGCGCAGGAAGAAATCACCCAGTCCACCGCGCCGCTGGGCAAGATCCGCGTCGGCGTCACCGAAGGCCTTGGCATCAAATTTCTCGCCAGTCGCATGATTGGCTTGTTCGAGCGTTATCCGGGATTGGAGGTGGAACTGGTCGCCGTGCCGCGCTTCGTCAGCATCCTCAACCGCGAAGCGGAGATCAGCATCCACCTCGAACGGCCATCCGCCGACATGCTGGTCACGCGCAAGCTCACTGACTATCGGCTCGCGCTTTACGCCAGCCAGACCTACCTCGACAAAGCGCCACCGCTGCATAGCCGCGAAGACCTGGGCCGACATGCGTGGATCGGTTACGTTGACGACCTGCTGTTCAGTCAGGAACTGATGTTCCTCAACAGCTTCTGCCGCAGCCCGCGCGTGGTCTTTCACAGCACCAGCGTCATCGCCCAGCAGGAAGCGGCGCGCTCGGGGTTGGGCATCGCCGTGCTGCCGTGTTACATGGCCGCGTCCGACCCGGATCTGGTGGCGCTGCTGCCGGATGAAAGCATCGAACGCAGCTACTGGATCAGCACGCGGCGGGAGCTGCACAATCCGTGCGGCTGCGGGTGGTCTGGGATTATGTGGTGGGGTTGTGTGAGGCAGAGCAGGAGGTGTTGCTGGGAAGATCTCAGGTTGGCTCCTCTTTTGCTTGAAAGCGCCAAGGACTTTTAGCAATGGAGAGCAGCAATGAGGGAATGGCTTACCGTTCGCGACATCAATCCGGACACCATGAAGGCCATCAGTGACGGCGTCTTACAGCATGGCCGAGCCTTGTCCGAGGCTCGCGGCGGACAAGCTGAGGCCATCGCCTGTTCGCTGATGGAGAACGGGGCACTAATCGGCGGCGCTTCCGGTAGAACCGAATTCAGGCGTCTGTTTGTCAATTACCTGTGGATCAACGCGCAATGGCGTGGAACCAGGCTGGGTACTCAGGTGTTGCACAAGCTTGAGGCATTAGCGGTTGAAAGAGCATGCGTAGATGCGTTGATCGAAACACTGGATGACGACGTCGCCCGTTGGTACACCCGCTGCGGATACCGATTGATCGCGCACGTGCCTGAGTACTGCGGCCCGTGGAGTCGCCATACGCTGTTGAAAGTGCTTGTGACAACAGGTGCTCCCTCAGGGCTTAATTCGGCGTCCCATACGGAAGTTGGTAACTACTGAGGCGGGAGTTTGTCCATTGTGCTGCCGCGCTCATTATCGATGCACGGCTGCCAGTGCACTGATTCGCGACCGGTCTTCAAGACCAATCAATGACTCATTTCTCAAATCAAAACCTCAAACCCTGCACTACCCACCACCTTTCCGTTAATCATCACCTGCACTCCATGCCGGCCGGCAAAATGCTTGCGTGTCGTGAAATCCTTGATGACCTGTCTGCGCTGCACAAGCGCCACCCCAAACCCCGGCAATTCCACCGTCTTCAACTTGAATACCTTCCTCGAAACCCCGCCATTCGCCTTCACATACTCAATCGCATAGTCGATCACCAGCCGCTGTTCATGCGCCACCGTCGACTTCACCGTAAACGACAACGTAATCGCGTCCCCCAAACTCACCATCGCCGGCTCAACCCGCGCATCCAACAACTCAACCTCAGCCTTCGCCCCCGCGCCAATCACCGTCAGCGCGCGCACGTTGCCCTGTTTGATCAAGCTGCGCAGCGCATGTTTGGCAATCCAGGCCGTATGCTTGTTGTCCAGCGACCAACCTTCAATCGTGTCCAACACCCACTCCGGATGCACTTTCGTCACATCATTCAAATGATTCGCCACGGACTTGCGCACGTACAAGCTCTCATCCGCCTTCAACCGATTCAGTATCCCGGCGGCCAGCAGCGGATCCGCTTGTACCGCTTCCAACCGAAAGGACCACGGCAGGCGAGGGCGGCTGCCTTCGCTGGCTAGTCGGCGGACGTGATGGTTTTCTTCGCGGGTCCAGTCATGCATTCGTTCCAGCGAGCGCTCGAGGTCGCTGCGCAGAAAGTAACGGATGGCGAATTCGGAGGAGCCGAAAGTGGTGAAGTATTTCAGGGCATCCATGGAGGTATCGAAGGCGTGCCCGCCATAGCTCGCGACGTAATGCGGCAGGCACATGCTGACGAACCCGCTGTTCAGCCGTGGCGCGAGTTCGAACAGCACTTCGAGGGAGTCTTCGTAGTCCAGCGGCAACACGGCGTGCAGGCTTTCGGCGACGCGGGCCATGCGTTGCATCACTGATAATTCAGCGAGTCCGTCCTGGGCGTGTTTGAGAAACGCCTTGGCCTTGAATGCCGGGTACACCGCGCTCATTTCGTCAGCGATGTGCTGCAAGCGCTCGGCGTTGAAGATTTCCTTTAACGCCGGGGCGGCGGTGTCGGTGGTGCTCATGGTCAGGTCATCGGTGTGCTGATGAACGCATCGGTGCCTTCTGCGTAGGCGGTGTATTCGGCGATGCGCGCATAGCGCGCGGAGTCGACCTGATCGGGCACGACGAGGTTGGTGAAGCTCCAGGCAACCGCCAGGCTTATGCCGGTCTGGGCGAGGGAGCCGTCGACCGGCAAGTCACTGTGTCCAAGTTCTTTTTCCAGGGCGGTAAACGCGGCGGCGAGTTGGCCTTCAACGCGTTCAACCCAAGGTTGATACTGAATGTCGGCCGGGCGCAAGTTGCGTTCGTAATACAGCTGCACGGCTTTTTCGCAAGCGGCGAGGCTGAGGCCGATCAGACGCAGGGCGTGGACGCGTTGTTTGAGATCGCTGGGCAGCAGGCTCTTGCCGGAGCTGGCTTCGAGGTAGTCGAGGATGAGGGTCGAGTCCATCAGGACCACGCCGTCGTCGAGAATCAGCGTGGGCGCTTTGACCACCGGGTTGATCTGCTGGAATTGCTCGAAGTGGCGGAACACCGAGACCGACTCGTGTTCGAGGTCAATCCCCGGCATTTGGCGGAGATTGCTACGCGGCGCACGTAGGGAGAGTCGAGCATGCCGATCAGTTTCATGACGCGTTCCTTCAAGTCGAACCGGTGGGAACGCATAACCTAGCCGAGCCTGAGACAATTGTCAGTCGTCGAATCCGGGTTGTTCGTGAATCTCATCGACATTCAGTTCCAGCCGATAGGCCACCGCCACAAACAGCGCCTGACATAAACACAGTGTCGCGCTTAGCGAACGAAAGGCCAGCGCACTGCCTTCATTGACCATCAACACGCTATTGGCAAGTTTCGCCAGTGGCGACAGAGGGCTGTCGGTGATGATCAGGGTATTGGCGTCTTGCTGTTGTGCGAATCGCAGGCAGTGCTGGGTTTCCTTGGCGTAGGGCACAAAACTGATGGCGATGACCAGGTCGTTGGCGCGCACGCTGCGCATTTGCTCGCGATAGCTGCCGCCGATGCCGGAGACGAGATGAATGCGCTTCTGGGTGTGCTGCAGGTTGTAAACCAGATAATCGGCGACGGCGAACGAACGGCGGACCCCGACCACATAGATGTCGTCGGCATTGACGATGAGATCGACAGCTTTGTCGAACGCAGCCCCATCCAGTTCGCGGCCCAAACGTTCGATGCCCGATAGCGTTGCGTCGATGCACTCGCGGACAAGCTCGCCGCTGTTGGCGGTCTGCGATTTGTTGGCGATCAGGCTGCGGATGCGTTTTTGATAGTTCTGCGCCGGCGTGGCCTTGTGCGTCCAGGCCTGGCGGAACAGCGCCTGCATTTCGCTGAAGCCGCTGAACCCGAAGCGCTGCGAAAAACGCACGATGGCGGACGGATGCACCTCGCATTCACGAGCGATGTCGCTGATGCGGTCGACCATGATTCGCTCGCTCTGCTGGCTAATGTAACTGGCGATACGTTTAAGCTGACGCGGAAGGGCGTCATATTCGTCGCTAATCGTTTGCAGCAGACGCTCGGCAGTGATCGGGGGGCTGGCGAGCGAAAGTTCGTCGGCGGCCGGTAGATCGGTGCGGGGCATAGGACATCCTTCGGGCGGGTTGAACACGCGGTGAGCCTGATCATAGAAGGGCTGCGCGGGCTCTGCCGGGCTGAATCGATGCACCTTGCGAGAATAATTTTCGCTGTCGATGGCGGGATGGTTAGCCGTTTGTCTTCTATATACAGCCGCTGGAGTGAATTTCTTGCTATAAACGCACTCCGATGGCCGTGTGAAGCCTGTGTCAGAGCAGTTTCCTGGTCCTGTCGGACAAATTCCCTGTATTTACAGTTGCTGAGGCCTTGATCGGGCCTTAGACTGCCGCCCCTCGTAAATTGAGTGCCGGGTGGCGTTTGCAATAAAACGATGCCTTTTCGACGGCCGACACGGTTCGCCGAAACGCTCCCTTATTCGCCTTAATGCACGTTTTTTTATAGAGATATCAATGACAAAGGACAAGTTGCTGGCTATGCCGGCAGATGACTACATGAATGCAGAGCAACACGCTTTCTTCACTGAGCTGTTGCAGAACATGAAAGTCGAAACCCACGAGCGCATTGAGCAAAACCGTATCGCCATCGAAAGCCTGGACACCCCGGCTGACCCGGCGGACGCGGCTTCGGTTGAAGAAGAGCGCACTTGGCTGGTCAACGCGATCGATCGCGACCAGCGCATGCTGCCGCAGTTGGAACAAGCTCTTGAGCGCATCAAGGACGACAGCTTTGGCTGGTGCGACGACAGCGGCGAGGCCATTGGCCTGAAGCGTCTGCTGATCAGCCCGACCACCAAGTACTGCATCGAAGCTCAAGAGCGTCACGAGCAGATCGACAAGCACCAGCGTCAGGCCTGATTCTGTGGGGTGACCCTTTCAACAGGGGCGCCTTGAAAAGATCGCAGCATTCGGCAGCTTCTACACGGAGTTGCGCGAGGCTGCGATCTTTGTTTTTGCTCGTCTGCGATATTTCCCCGTCGTTCCATTGACCTGCCACAGACCCCACGACTAACGGACCATGGATAATGGCGTTGTAGTGGCGTTTAATGCAGTCACAACAATGAGAACAAACGTGGGGTGATCAAGATGACGAGAGATGGATCTCTGGTTGCGGCGCTGCCTGCACCAGTGCTTTTGCCGAAAAATCGCTGGATCGCGCCGACCCTGCAAAGCATCGCTCTGATGCTGTTGCTGGCCGGCATGGCTCTGGCCGAATGGTCGCTTTACCTCGGCATGCCGCTGGCGGTGCTGATTGTCTGGCTGCCGCGCCTACGTTCGCGCAACGTTCCAGCTGCTGTCCCGGTCGATAGTGCGAGCGCATTGTCCGCACTGACTCGCGATCTCTCCTACACCACCAGTCACAACGCACTGTCTGCCGCCGGCGTGGCGTTTTCGGTCAAAGCGCTAGCCAGCAAACTTGAATCGCAACTCGACGCGGCGGCGCAGATCGTCAGCAACGCCGAAGTGATGATCGCCACCGAGCAGGCGACTTCACAGCTCAGTCGCGACGCGCTGGACGCCGCCAGCCAAGCGCATCACAGCAGCGCGGCGGGGCGCAGCGAACTGCTCGACTCGATTTCGCGCATGCAGCAACTCAGTCAGCGCGCCAACGCCAGTCGCGAGATGATCGAGGCCCTGAGTGTGCGCAGCGACGACATTCAGCGGGTGACGCTGGTGATTCAGTCGATCGCCAGCCAGACCAATCTGCTGGCCTTGAACGCAGCTATTGAAGCGGCCAGGGCGGGCGAACATGGTCGCGGTTTCGCCGTGGTCGCCGATGAAGTACGCGGATTGGCGGCACGGACGGCGGCGGCCACGGGCGAAGTCGGTGAGATGGTTGCAGACATTCAGCAGCGCACCGCGCAAGTGGTTGCGCAGATTCGCGAGTTGTCGAGTGATCTGCATACCGGCGTCGAACAGGTCGAGCACACCGGTCAGCATCTGGAGAACATCGCGCGACTTGCCGCCGGAGTGGAAACCCAGGTCAGCGAAATCGCCCGTGGCGCGCAAACCAATCGCGAGCAGCTTGATGCGCTGTTCAGCGCGATTGAGCAAATGCGTAGCGATCTGGCGATCAGCGATCAGCAGACCCGCCGCCTCGCCGAGGCGGCGGTGCAGATGGAAGGGCAGGCGGAAACCATCAGCGAACGCTTGGCCGAAGTCGGTCTGGACGACTATCACCAGCGCATTTATGACCTGGCGCGCGAAGGTGCGAGCCTGATCGCAGCGCGCTTCGAAGCTGATGTCGAGCAGGGGCGGATCAGTCTGGATGACCTGTTCGATCGCAGCTACCAGCCGATTCCGGGCACCGAACCAGCCAAATTTCAAACCCGCTTTGATCGATACACAGATCAGGTCTTGCCGGCGATTCAAGAGCCTCTGTTAGCGCGTCATGAAGGTTTGGTTTTCGCGATCGCCTGCACGCAGCAGGGTTATGTGCCGACGCATAACCAGGCATTCAGCCAGCCGTTGACCGGTGATGTGCAGGTCGACACGGTAAATAACCGCACCAAACGCAAATTCGCTGACCGCACGGGCATCCGTTGCGGCAGCCATCAACAACCAGTTTTGTTGCAGACTTACACGCGCGATACGGGTGAGCTGATGCATGATCTTTCGGTGCCGATCATGATCAAGGGCCGACACTGGGGCGGGTTGCGTCTGGGCTATAAACCTGAGAACCCACACTGAGATTATTACCGTTGACGCAATGAATCTGTGCACGGCGGTTGCTGTTTCCTCTCGAAGGAAAGCTTTAACCTGACGACTTAGTTAGGTAGCTAATTATTTCGGAGGGCACATGCAGTGCAGGGTGGATGTGGCAGTGATGATCGGCAGCGGCGTTCCGGCCGGTTTACGCGCGATGGGGCGCAGTGTGTGCTGGGTGGTTTTGCTCAACGGGGAGCGACGCGGCACAGCCTTCGCCAGTCGCGATGAAGCGGAGGAGTGCAAGGCTGCCTGGCTCGAACAACTGAACATCGAGCCCGGCGACAGCCTGCACTGATCGCCCTTATTTACCGCGATGCAGGCGCACGTTCAGCTCATCGACAGTTATCGCTTCTTCGCCGTCCTCACGCAGCCACTCTTTTAGTAGTTGCGCCTGTTGGGGCGTCCAGAAATCGGCATCGATCAATTTGATATCAGATTTCAAAGGGTGGGCTTCGACAAAATTATTGATCGACGCTTCATCGGCTGGTAGGCCCAGCTGTTCGAAAAGGGTGGTCAGGTTAAGCTCGGTTGGCAGTTCCATCATCTACTCCTGGGTTGGTGCCGGTACGGCTTGTTCGTTCACTCCCTTATCAGAGGCAGGCGCTGGCGCGGAGTTCGATTTTTGATTCAAGCGAGCGGGCGAGGGCGCAGGCTTCGTTGTGATTGCCGCGGAAACCTCTGACACGTCCCGTGGATATCTCCTTGATGTGAAAGAACGCAATACCTGCCGGCACCACTTGAAAGTGCGGGGTTCGATGATTGTTAGAAGATGTCGGAAGGTTGTCGAGGTCGGCAACCTTCATCGTCAGAGATGGGGTGATTCGCGCGTCAGCCGACGTGGCAAAATGAGTCAAAGTGCACATATGAAGTCCTTTTCATCAGTCGGCCGGGATTTAACGGCCGTTGCGGGTAGTCGTAATGAGCATCGCTGCTCTAGAATCGCCAGTACCTGTTGACGACCAGGCTTATCTAAAGCAATTTTTCGCCAGCGATATGTCGGAAAAGTGCTTTTTTTCGTGAGAAATTTCCCTGAAGTTCGTAGTCAGAATTGCTCTAGTCGCACTTGAGGCGTTTTCCTTCAAGCTTTGGCGACTTCAGAGCAGGTTTCACTAATGACAATCCAGTAGTCTACGAACCTCGCGATTCAAGAGTGCTTTGCTCGCTTCGGGTGTTTGAATGTTTTTGCAGTTTTCATCGGCCTGGCCGTTTCTTTGCCGTGGGCGTTTTTCGCTGCGCGGTTTTTCAAATGTGGGGATGTTTCTTTGGCAGTCAGTAACCTCGATATGCATGCTTTGTTCGTGCTGGGTGATTTGCGTGCAAAGCTGGTCAAGCAATTCCAATCACGTTTTGTTTACATCACCGAGCAAAACGCCGAAGGCATTTACATCGCCGAAATCGACACCGAAAGTGCATTGGTAGTCGATGACAAACCGGGACTCAAACTCAAGGTTGGCGACCATTTCATCGCGTCAGTTTTGCCCAGCCGTGAAGGCGGTAAGCTGGACATTCGTTTTCGCGACATCAAACTGACGGTCTACGGCCTGGGCGATTACGCCTTTGTCAGCACGGCCGACGGTCACGCGATCCTGTTCAAGGAAGGCCATAGCGTCGTCACCGTGTTCGCCGCCAATGAGCAGCTGCAGGAAGGTTTGACCAAAACCCTCAAAGCCGTCACTGCCAAAGCCGCCAAATGGCGTAAGGGTGAACTGGTGACCTTCAAGGCCAGCGAGTGAAGCGCGCGGATTTCCATGCGCAAAATCTCGACAGCGCACGCGAAGAAGCTCAGCGCTTGTTCGCCCGCAAGGCCGAACTGCAAGGTGCCTGGCTGAGTTGGGTGGCGTCGCAGCTCTATGCATTGCAACCGGCAGCTTACGCCAGCATGGTCAGACGTGAGCTGCAAAGCCTGCAGGAAAACTCTGAAACGTAACCTCGCGCACGGTAGACCCCGGAAAAAGCAGGAACCTCGGCTAAAGTCAGTTGACTGAGTCATTCAGAGGCTTGCGTTTCTGTCAGGCCAACTGCCATTGCTGTGAACAGCACGAGGTGCGATGCATGAACGGATTTCGACGGTTACTGGCCGCCAGCGTGGCCACCTTTGGTTTGCTGACGTCAGCGCAATCGCTGCAGGCGGCACAGGCGCCGGTGCACTTTGCCGACCTGAACTGGGAAAGCGGCAGCCTGATTACCGAGGTGCTGCGGGTTATCGTCGAGAAGGGCTATGGCCTGCCGACCGACACTTTGCCCGGGACCACCATCACGCTTGAGACCGCGCTGGCCAACAATGACATCCAGGTGATTGGCGAGGAGTGGGCCGGACGCAGTCCGGTCTGGGTCAAGGCCGAAGCCGAGGGCAAAGTGGTCGGCCTGGGCGATACGGTAAAAGGCGCCACTGAAGGCTGGTGGGTGCCGGAGTACGTGATCAAGGGCGATCCGGCCAAAGGCATCAAGCCGCTGGCGCCGGATCTGCGCAGTGTCACTGATCTGAAGAAATACAAGGACGTGTTCAAAGACCCGGAAAGCCCGGGCAAAGGGCGTTTCCTCAACAGCCCGATCGGCTGGACTTCGGAAGTGGTCAACAAGCAGAAGCTCACGGCGTATGGCTTGCAGGACGACTACACCAACTTCCGCAGCGGTTCCGGCGCTGCGCTGGATGCCGAGATCAGCTCTTCGATTCGTCGCGGCAAACCGGTGTTGTTCTATTACTGGTCGCCGACGCCGCTGCTTGGCAAATTCAAACTGGTGCAGCTGGAAGAGCCGCCGTTCGATGCCGAGGCGTGGAAGACGCTGACAGATGCCGATAATCCCAATCCGAAACCAACCCGCTCGCTGGCATCGAAGCTGTCGATTGGCGTGTCTACGCCGTTTCAAAAGCAGAACCCGCAAATTGCCGAGTTCTTCAGCAAGGTCGATTTTCCCATCGAGCCGCTGAACAAGGCACTGGCGGATATGAGTGACAAGCACACCGCACCTCGTGAGGCGGCGGTCGCGTTCATGAAAGCGCATCCGGACGTGTGGCAGGCCTGGTTACCCAAGGATGTGGCTGACAAGGTGACGGCTGATCTGAAATAACGCGGTCAACGCAGCGCACCGCCGACCGGTCGTGCACGGCCAAAAAATCCGACTAGGATGGTTTGTTCAAATCCCTTTGAAGGATTTCAACCATGACCTTTGTGTTGGCTCAATGGCTGGTGACTGTCTTCGCGGCAATCGGCCTGATGCACGTGTATTGGGCGTTGGGTGGGCAATGGGCGGCTGCGGTGGTGGTGCCGCAGGTGCCGGTGTCGGGCTTCGTGGCCTCGGTACGCCCGGCCTTCAAGCCCTCAGGCTGGCTGACGCTGGCAGTCGCCGCTGCGCTGCTGATAATTGCCGCGCTGGTTTGCATGCGGGTCGGTTGGGGCGTGCCGGCGGTGCAGCACAAGGCACTGCAATGGGTGATCAGCGCAATAGCGTTGTTGATGTTCGCCCGAGCGATCGGTGATTCGAACCTGGTCGGATTTTTCAAGGAAGTGAAGGATTCGCGATTTGCGCGGCTGGATACCTGGGTGTATTCGCCGTTGTGTGCGGTGCTGGGGGCGGGGTTGTTGGCGGTAGCTTGGGTTTGAGCTGATCCGGAATTGGCGACGACCCGACTGGCCGCTTCGCGAGCAGGCTCGCTCCCACATGGGAGAGCGGATTCCTGGTGTAGCGATGGCGCCATCACAGGCGCCACATGATCATCAGTTACCACTTTCAGTCTGACGACTGCTCACCTCTGCCGGCACATCATCCCCGGCCATCCGCTTGCGGAACAACGCCGCCCGCGCCAGCAGCAGGGTGGTCACTGGCACGGTGATCGCCAACAGAACCGGAATCAGCCAGGCATGCACCACTGGCCCGGACTTCAGCGCTGAAAAGCAAATGATCGACGCCAGTGCCACACACCAGGCACCGATTGTCGAGGCCAGCGCTGGCGGGTGCATACGCTGGAAGTAGTCCTTCATGCGCAGCAATCCGGTTGCGCCCAGCAGGGTAAACACGCCGCTGAGCACCAGCAGGACCGCCACCGGAATCTCGACCCACAAAGACAATTCGGCGTTCATTCGATCACCTCGCCACGCAGCAGGAATTTCGCCAGGGCAAACGAGCCGACGAAGCCGAACAGCGCAATCAACAGCGCCGCCTCAAAGTAGGTATCACTGGCGTAACGAATGCCCAGGGTCAGCATCATCAGCATGGCGACGATATACAGGTAATCCAGCGCCAGTACCCGATCCTGTGCTGACGGGCCTTTGAACAGGCGCACCAGGGTCAGCGTCATCGCCACGCAGTACAGAAACAACGTCAGCAGAATCGCATTCGACAGCAATGGGCTCATTCGAAAATCTCCATCAACGGTCGCTCGTAGGTGCTTTTGAAGTGCTCGATAAACTGCGCCTCGTCGTGCAGGTCCCAGACGTGCAGCAACAGAACGCTGCGGTCCAGCGCCAGTTCCGACCATACGGTGCCGGGCACCACGGTGCAGATCATCGCCAGTGCCGCCAGACCATGAGCATCACGCAGATCGAGCGGCACCTTGATAAAGCATGAGTTGGGCGGGCGCCGTCCGGCGTTGAGTACGCCCCAGGCGACGATCAGGTTGGACATGATCACGTCACGACCGACCAGGAGAAACAGGCGCAGCACGGCCACCGGATTGCGAATGCGCGCACGTTTCGGCCGCAATTTGCGCATCATCAGCGGCGCGGCGAAACCCAGCGCGGCACCGAGCAGCAGATTGCCCGGGCTGACGGACAGGTTCAGGGTCAGCCACAAGACCCACAGCGCCAGCGATAACCACGGAGCCGGAAACAGTCGATTCATGGCTGCACCTCGAGCATGTCAGCTCTGGCTTGCGGACTCGGCACCGCACGTGTACCGAGAACTGCGAGCACATATTGCTGCGGATTGTTCAGCGCATCGGCCGTAGCCTGGGTGTAGCGCAACAGCGGTTCAGCCTTGAACGTCAGAACAATGCTCAGCCCGAGCAGCAGAAAAATCGGCGCGCATTCGAGTTTGCGCAGCAGTGGTGACGGGCGCTCCTCCGGCGTCCAGAAGCGCTGGATACCCAGGCGAGAGAAGGCCATGAGGGAGGCCAGACCGGTCAGGATCAACAGGGCCAGCAATCCCCATGCACCGGGAGGCAGCGGCGCCGCAGTGCCAAGTCCCAACGGGTTGAGCAATGCCCCGATCAGGCTGAGCTTGCCGATAAATCCGGAGAGCGGTGGCATGCCGATGATCAACAGCGCGCAGGCGATAAAGCTCAAACCGAGAAAGGCCATGGTCCACGGGATGACCTGACCGACCACGGCTTTCTGTTCGTCGTCGAGGTTGATGCCCTTGGGCGGTTGCAGCGATTCTTGCGGGCGCGGAAGCAGTTCGCTTTCGTCCTCCAGCGGAATTTCGTTGGCCGAGCGCGAGCGCTCGATCAGTTCGGCCAAGAGGAACAGCGCGCTCAGCGCCAGGGTCGAGCTGACCAGATAGAACAGCGCAGCGCCGATCAGGTTCGGCTGGGCGAAGCCGATCGCCGAGAGCAGGATGCCTGCCGACACCAGAATGCTCAGGCTGGCCATACGCTCCAGGCGTTGCGCGGCGATAATCGCCAGCCCTGCGCAAGCCATGGTCGCCATGCCGCCGTAGATGAGCCAGTCGCCGCCGAAGAATGCCGAGGCGCCGGCCTGGCCGGAAAACAACAGGGTCCACAAGCGCAGCAGGGTGTAGACGCCGACCTTGGTCATGATCGCGAACATTGCCGCCACCGGCGCGCTGGCCGAGGAATAGGCCGGCACCAGCCAGAAGTTCAGCGGCCACATGCCGGCCTTGGCCAGAAACGCTACCGCTAGAATCCCTGCCCCGGCGTGCAGCAAACCACGATCGGCTTCCGGCACCAGCGGAATCTTCATCGCCAGATCAGCCATGTTCAGCGTGCCGGTCACCCCGTAGATCAATGCAGCGCCGATCAAAAACAGTGACGATGCCAACAGGTTGATCGAAATGTAATGCAACCCCGACGACACCCGCGCCCGGCCCGAGCCGTGCAGCAACAAGCCGTAGGATGCCGCGAGCAACACTTCGAAGAATACGAACAGGTTGAACAGATCAGCCGTCAGGAACGCGCCATACAGGCCCATCAGCTGGATCTGGAACAGAGCGTGAAAGCTTGAGCCGGCACCGTCCCAGCGGGCCATGGCAAACAGCAACGCGCTGACGCCGATAACGCCGGTCAGCACCAGCATCAGTGCCGACAGGCGATCAACCACCAGGACGATGCCGAACGGTGCCTGCCAGTTGCCCGGCAGGTACACACCGATGGAGCCGGGCACCCCGGTGGTCTGCGTCCATTGCAGTAGCATCACTGAAATGAACAAGCCGAGGAGGCTGGAGAACAGGTTGATTTTCGCCTTCAGCGGCCGGTGTTTCTCGCCGAGCATCAGCATGATTGCGGCGGTCAGCAGCGGCAGCAGGATCGGTGCAGCGATCAGGTGAGTCATCGCCATCATTCTTTAGGCTCCCGGCCGTCGACATGGTCGGTGCCGGTCAAGCCGCGCGAGGCGAGCAATACGACGAGGAACAGTGCGGTCATGGCGAAGCTGATGACGATCGCCGTCAGCACCAGCGCCTGGGGCAGCGGGTCGGTGTAATGCAGCAAGTCCTGGGTCACGCCGTCCTTGATCACCGGCTCCTTGCCGATGAACAGGCTGCCCATGCTGAAAATGAACAGGTTGACCGCATACGACAACAGACACAGGCCCATGACCACCTGAAAGGTACGCGGGCGCAGGATCAGCCAGACCCCGGACGCGGCGAGAATGCCGATGGCGATTGCGATGACTTCTTCCATCAGACGGCTCCTTTGCTGGCGACTGACTTGGGCAGCGAGGCCGTCTTGTGGCCGCGCACCGATTGGTGGGCGAGGGCGGTGAGAATCAGCAGCGTCGACCCGACCACCACGGCGTACACGCCGATGTCGAAGAACAGCGCACTGGCGATATGGATGTCGCCCAGCACCGGCACGCTGATGTGCCAGGTGTGAGTGGTGAGGAACGGATAGCCGACCAGCATCGCACCGAGACCGGTGGCGGTGGCGAACAGCAGACCGGTGCCCATCCAGCGCAATGGGCGCAGGCTCATTTGCGCCTCGACCCACTGCGTGCCGGCAACCATGTATTGCAGGATAAAAGCCACCGACATCACCAGCCCGGCGACAAAACCGCCGCCCGGCTGATTGTGCCCGCGCATGAACAGGTAAAACGACACCACTAGCGCGACAGGCAGCAGCAGGCGCACTAGCACCGCCGGCACCATCATGAAGCCGAGCGCGGTGTCGCTGGCCGAACGCGGGTTGACCAGATCGGTGACCACGTCGGGCGCGAGCAGGCGTTGCTGCGCCGGCAACTGCAGGCTTTCCTTCGGCGGGCGGAAGCGGCGCAGCAGGGCGAACACGGTGAGCGCCACGGCGACCAGCACGGTGATTTCACCGAGGGTGTCGAAGCCACGGAAGTCCACCAGCATCACGTTGACGACGTTGCTGCCGCCGCCCTCGGGCAGGGCGCGACTGAGGTAGAAAGAGGAAATATGGTTCGGCGTCTGCCGGGTGAGCATGGCGTAGGACAACAGCGCCATCCCCGCACCGACCGCAATCGACAGCAGCAAGTCGCGCAGACGACGGATACGCGCCTTGCGCAGGCTGCCTGGCAGTGGTGAGACTTCTTCGATGCGTCTCGGCAACCAGCGCAGACCAAGCAGGATCAACACCGTGGTCACCACTTCGACCGCCAGTTGCGTCAGCGCCAGATCAGGCGCGGAGAACCAGACGAAGGTCACGCAGGTCATCAGGCCACAGACGCTGACCATGGTCAGTGCAGCGAGACGGTGATATTTCGCCTGCCATGCGGCGCCGAGCGCACAGGCGATCGCCAACAGCCACAGGGTCACGAAGACGATGGAACCAGGTATTTTCGGCCGGTCGCCCCAGGTCAGCGTGCTGTGCAGCATCGGGATCAGACCGGCGAGCACGGCGGCCGAAACCATCAGGAACAGCTGCATCTGCAAGCGCTTGGTACCCAGGCGCCGCTCGACGCGCCGGGCGATGCGCATCATCACGACCAGACTGCGCTCGAACAAGCGCTTGCCGTTGAAGCGCCCCACCAGCGGCGGATACTTGAAATGGCCGAGCTTGAACTGCTTGCGCAGCAGCAGATAGAGGATGATGCCGCCGGACATGGCGATCAGGCTCATGATCATCGGTGCGTTCAAACCGTGCCAAATGGCCAGGCTGTATTCCGGCAACTCACCACCGACCACCGGCAGTGCCGCAGCGGCGAGTAATGGCCCGACGATCTGCGCCGGAAAAATCCCCACCAGCAGGCAAGTGAAGACCAGCAACTCGACCGGGGCGCGCATCCAGCGTGGCGGCTCGTGCGGCGTATGTGGCAGGTCAGTGGCGGTGGGGCCGAAGAACACGTCGACGGTGAAACGCAGGGAATAGGCAACGCTGAACATGCCGGCGATGGTCGCGACGATTGGCAGACTGGTCTCGACCCACGCGGTGGCGTTGATGAACACGGTTTCGGCGAAGAACATTTCTTTCGACAGGAAACCGTTGAGCAGCGGCACGCCGGCCATTGAGGCACTGGCGACCATGGCCAGCGTCGCCGTATAGGGAATCAGTTTGATCAGACCGCTGAGCTTGCGGATATCACGGGTGCCGCTTTCGTGGTCGATGATGCCGGCGGCCATGAACAGCGAAGCTTTGAACGTCGCGTGGTTGAGAATGTGAAAAACTGCTGCCACTGCGGCCAGTGAACTATTGAGGCCCAGGAGCAAAGTGATCAGACCGAGATGGCTGATGGTCGAATAGGCCAGCAAACCTTTGAGATCGTTCTGGAACATCGCGCAGTACGCGCCAAGCAACAGTGTACAGGCGCCCGCTCCGCTGACGATGTAGAACCATTCCTCACTGCCGGACAGCGACGGCCACAGACGTGCCAAAAGGAAAACCCCGGCCTTGACCATGGTCGCCGAGTGCAGATAGGCCGAGACGGGTGTCGGCGCCGCCATGGCGTGGGGCAGCCAGAAGTGAAACGGGAATTGCGCGCTTTTGCTCAGCGCGCCGATCAGGATGAGTGGCAAGAGAACAGGGTAGAGGGCATGTGCGCGAATCAGATCGCCGGCGGCCAGGACCTTGTCCAGGTCATAGCTGCCGACGACATGGCCGAGAATCATGACCCCCGCCAGCAGACATAACCCGCCGGCACCGGTGACCATCAGCGCCATATAAGCCCCGCGCCGTGCATCGGCGCGGTGGTGCCAGTAGCCGATCAGCAGGAACGAGAAGAGGCTGGTCAGCTCCCAGAAGAACACGATCTGAATCAGGTTGCCGGAGATCACCAGGCCAAGCATGGCGCCCATGAACGCGAGAAAAAACGCGAAAAAACGCGGCACCGGATCGTCCGGCGACATGTAATAACGGGCATATAAAGAAACAAGTGTGCCGATGCCCAGCACCAGCATCGAGAACAGCCAGGCGAAGCCGTCCATGCGCAAAATGAAGTTCAGCCCCAGACTGGGCAGCCACATGAATTCTTCGCGGATCACGCCGCCGTGGGCGATTTGCGGGTACAGCATTGCGACCTGAACGGTGCCGATCAAAGCGACCAGACCCGCCAGCAGCGATTCGGCATTGCGCGCATTGTGCGGCAGCACCGCTGCCAGACAGCTGCCGATGAACGGCAGAAGCAGTAGAACTATCAGGGACATAGGCTTCTAATCTGCGGAAGTTTGTGAAGCATCATACGTGCCAGCTCCCTGATCACCAAACGCGAGGATGTCTCAGAATCCTACAAAGTAGTCTGGAATTTTGTGTTTGGCGTTGTTTCAGGGACAACAATGGTGCGGCGCTTTCGCGAGCAGCCAGAAAAGATTGCGGGTCACGCCTGCGTTTCCCGCTCCAGCTCAGCTTCTGCCTCGGTGGACCTTCCCTTGGTCTTCAACTCACTGACAATCACCGCCGCCACAATCAGCCCGGCGCCCACCAGTGCAATCGCCGGCAAGCGCTCTCCGGCAATCCGTCCGACAATCCCGGCCCACACCGGTTCACCGGCATAGATCAACGTCGCCCGAGTCGGCGAAACACTCTTCTGCGCCCAGTTCATCGCCACCTGAATCGCCGCACTTGCTGCGCCCAGACCCAAAGCGGTCACCAGCAACAACCAGGAAAAGTCCGGAATCACTTCACCGGTCGGGACCACCAGCAAGAACGACAACACCGCCGTCACCGCCAGTTGCACCACCGTCACCCGCCGCACATCAACCTGTCCGGCGAATGTGCTGATCAAGATGATCTCGGCCGCAATCGCAACGGCGCTGATCAAGGTCGAAATTTCTCCCGGACTGAAATTCAACGCCGCCCCCGAAGGACCCGACAACAGCATCAACCCGGTAAACGCCAACATGATACCGATGCTCGGCATCAATCCTGGGCGACGGCCAAGTACCAGCCATTGCAGCAGCGGCACAAACGGCACATACAGCGCGGTAATGAACGCCGACTGACTGCTCGGAATACTTTGCAATCCGACCGTCTGCAGGCCGTAACCGAGCATGATCGCTACACCGATGAACGACCCTGCCTTGACTTCGAACAAGGTTAGTTCGCGCAGATGACGCCAGGAGAACATCGCCACGATCGCCGCCGCGGCGGCAAAGCGCAGGCCGACAAAAAACATCGGGCCGCTGACCGTCATGGCATGTTGCACAATCAGAAACGTGCCGCCCCAGATCATGGTGATCAGCACCAGCACGCACTCGGCTTTGCTGAAGCGGGAAAAGCGGATTCGGGACGCAGAATTGTTTGGCGGCATCATGACCTTGCGCACATTAAAAGGGAGGCCGCACAATGCCGCCAACGTTGCGCAGTATACTGCCCAACCCCACCGAGTGAGCAATATAGTGCACAAAGATTCGACTCAGCGAGCCTCCGTCCTGCAACACGTCAGCCAGAACGTTCGACGCCTGCGCCATGCGGCGGATATGAGCCAGACCGCGTTGGCGGAAAAGTCCGGGGTCAGCCGACGGATGCTGGTGGCGATCGAGGCAGGCGAAAAGAATGTCAGCCTGACCACGCTTGATCGCGTCGCCGAAGCGCTCGACGTTGCGTTCAGTGATCTGATCCAAGCGCACGATGCGCGCGACCCGAGCCGGATCAATGAGGTTGCCTGGGCGGGCACGATTCCCGGCAGCAGAGCCGTGCTACTGTCCAAAGCCACCGCGAACCGCGAAGTCGAGCAATGGGAGTGGTGCCTGCAACCGGGCGAAGTTTATCCGTCACAACCGGACGCCGATGGCTGGAGCGAGCAGATCTACGTATTTGAGGGTTGCCTGACGCTGATGCTCGGCGATCAGCCGCAGTACATCAACAAAGGAGAGTTTTTCATGTTCGCCAGCAATCAACCGCATGCCTACCGCAACGATGGCGATGTGGCTGCGCGGTTCGTGCGTAATGTGGTGATCTGAATGGAGCAGCCTGCGGACATTCTGATCATCGGCGGCGGCCTTAGCGGCACGATGCTGGCAGTGCAATTGCTCCGGTTGCCGGGGCAACGAAAGATTCTCATCATCGAGCCTCGCGCTGAACTGGGACGTGGTGAGGCTTACAGCGCAGTCGAGTTGGGACATACGCTGAACGGCAACGCGGCGCGGATGAGCGTCGATCCGGATAATCCTGATGATCTGACGCAGTGGCTGACCGCGCATATTGCCGGCGGCGGCTGGCCGGAATCTGCCGAGCAGGATGTGCCGGTCAGTGAGCTGTTTCCGCCGCGCGGCCTGTTCGGGGTCTATGTGCAACAGCGTCTGGCTGAGGCCCGGGCGGTGGGCGCGCTGCAAGGTTCGACCGTTGAACATATTTGTGCTGAAGCCGTCGACCTGCAAAGCGATTCCGGCTCAACGCAGCTCACCTTGAGTGATGGCCGGATTTTGCGTGGGTCGCAGGCGGTGCTGGCCACCGGCATGTTTCCCGCCGCCCGCACGCCGCAGACGCAGTCCAGTGGCCTTAATGCCGCCGCGCTTGATCCCTGGGATGTGGCGGCCATGCGCGAACTCGACCCGCAGTCCACCGTGGTGATCATCGGCTCCGGTCTGACCATGGTCGATGCCGTGGTGTCGCTGGAGCAGGCCGGGCATCGCGGGCCGATCGAGGTGTTCTCCCGGCATGGCCTGCTGCCGCACGTGCGCCGTCAACCGCCGGCCTGGGTGGATTTTCTGGCAGCAGATCACAGCATCCGCACGCCACGCCAGTTGGTGCGCGAATTGCGCCGACATTGTCGCGACGCAATCGCCCAAGGCATCGACTGGCAGGCGCCGCTGGATACGGTTCGCGCGCATATCGCGCGGTTGTGGAGTCAGGCGACTGACGTGCAGCGTCGACAATTCGTACGGCATGTACGGCCATGGTGGGAGAGTCACCACCATCGTTCGCCGCCACTGAGTGCCGAGTTGATCGAACGGCTGCACAAGGAAGGACGCTTGCGCATTCACGCCGCGTCATTCAAGGGCATTGAGCCCGGCTCTGGCGATGCTGTGACCATTCGCATCCGTCCTCGGGGTGAGGCTGAAACATCTACTGTGAGTGGTGCGGCGCTGATCAACTCCAGCGGTATTGAATACGACTGGCGGCGAGTCGCACGACCGTTGCCACAGCAGTTGCTGGCGCGGGGGCTGGTGCGGCCGGGGCCGTTGGCGCTGGGGATCTCGGCAAAGGACGGCGCAGTGGTGGGTGCCGAAGGGCGCGTGAGTAGTCAGCTGTTTGCCATGGGACCGCCGTTGCGCGGGATGTGGTGGGAGAGTACGGCAGTGACGGACGTCGCTGCGCAGGCCAAAGCGTTGGCTCGGCGGTTGGTGGATAGCCTGAGAGACTGATGTGTTTTTCTTGGGCCTCTTCGCGAGCAGGCTCGCTCCCACAATGGGATTCAGGTTGTGACTACAATTTGCGGCACACCATAAATCCTGTGGGAGCGAGCTTGCTCGCGAAAGCGTCATCTGATTCAACGTCTCTGTTGAATGAAAGACCGCTATCGCTGGCAAGCCAGCTCCCACATTGGGCTTTTGTGACGGCTTGAGATTATGCGACGACCCGGTAGCAAGGCACATACGCCGCGCCACCCGGAAGTTTCATCCGGTGCTGGGCGACGAAGGCTTTGAGCAGTGCATCAAGCGGCTGCATGATCGCCGCATCGCCACGGATCTGATACGGCCCGTGCTCTTCGATCAGGCGAATGCCCTTGTCCTTGACGTTACCGGCGACGATCCCGGAAAACGCCCGGCGCAGGTTGGCGGCCAGTTCATGCGGTGGCTGGTCGCGGTGCAGTTTCAGGTTGGCCATGTTTTCGTGGGTCGGATCGAACGGACGCTGAAAGCCCTCATCGATCTTCAACAGCCAGTTGAAATGGAACGCATCGTTACGCTCGCGGCGGAACTGCTTCACCGCTTTCAAGCCTTGAGTCATCTGCCGCGCTACTTCGGCCGGGTCGTCGATGATGATCTCGTAATGCTGCTTCGCCGCTTCGCCGAGGGTCGCGATGACGAACGCATCCAGCTGTTCCAGATACGGCGCGGCATGCTTCGGCCCGGTGAGGATGACCGGGAAGGGCAGGCCTGCGTTGTCCGGGTGCATCAGGATGCCGAGCAGGTACAGGAACTCTTCGGCCGTACCGGCGCCGCCCGGGAAAATGATGATGCCGTGGCCAACACGGACGAAGGCTTCCAGACGTTTTTCGATGTCCGGCAGGATCACCAGCTCATTGACGATCGGGTTCGGCGCTTCGGCGGCGATGATGCCTGGCTCGGTCAGGCCGAGGTAGCGACCGCCGTGAATGCGTTGTTTGGCATGGGCAATGGTCGCGCCCTTCATCGGGCCTTTCATCACGCCAGGGCCGCAACCAGTGCAGATGTCGAGGCTGCGCAGGCCCAGTTCGTGGCCGACTTTCTTGGTGTATTTGTATTCTTCGGTATTGATCGAGTGGCCGCCCCAGCACACCACGATCTTCGGCTCGACGCCCGGGCGCAGGGTGCGCGCGTTGCGCAGCAGGTGGAACACGTAGTCGCTGATGCCTTGGGAATTGCTCAGGTCGATGCGCTGGCTGTCGAGTTCGTTCTCGGTGTAGACGATGTCGCGCAGGGCGCTGAAGAGCATTTCGCGGGTGCTGGCGATCATCTCGCCGTCGACGAACGCGTCGGCCGGAGCGTTCAGCAGCTCCAGGCGTACGCCGCGATCCTGTTGGTGAATACGGATTTCGAAGTCCTTGTAGGCTTCGAGGATGGTCTTGGCATTGTCGACATGCGCGCCGGTGTTGAGGATGGCCAGGGCGCACTGGCGGAAGAGGGTATAAGTGCTGCCGGATCCGGCTTCGCTCAGTTGCTGGACTTCACGTTGAGAAAGGGTTTCCAGACTGCCTTTCGGGCTGACCGAGGCATTGATTACGTGTCGTTGGGTCATGCAGTGATCCTTAAAACGATGTCATCCACAACGCAGCGGATGGCATCCGAATAGTGTGTATCCATGAATGAAGATGGCACGATCTGCGCTATACCGCCATGTCCCGTTGGACTTTGAAAAGATGAAAAGGAGCCTCAGCATAGCTAAAACCCGGTGCGATGCGATAATGCGCCGGCGAGTTTTTTCCGTTGCGCGTTTTGTCACTCAAGGAAGTCATTTTCGATGTTCGAGATTCAGCCGATGGACCCCGCTACCTTTCGTCAGCAGACCCGCCGCAGCACGATCATCATCGCCGTGCTGTTTCTGCTGCTGGCCATGCTGTTTTCGTCTGTCGCGGTGGCGGTATTTGGCGAGCCCGATGGGGATAATCTGCGATTCAACGTGGGCGGGGTATTTGTGGCGTTTCTGCTGACGGCGGCGCTGTTGCGCGGACGTTTCTGGCATCAGACCTGGATGGCCCCGGCGGTGTACAGCTGGCGCCTCAAGCGCAATCTGATGAGCATCACCAATGTGATGCATCAGGTAACAGCGGCGGCGCAGAACAACGATCCGACGGCGATGAAGGTGTTGCGTTTCTACCACTTGGGACTGCTGCAAATGCATGAGCTGGACGGCAACTCCAGCGATCATGGACAACTGCGTGACGAAGTCGCACAGCACAAGGCGCGGATGCAGGCGCTGGGCCTTGATCCTGACCAGCCACGCTTCGATCCGCAGTGGCTGGAAACGTTGAAACCCGCCTCGCGTTAAAACGGAATGCGCCGGGCGCGACGCAGTTTCCACGAGCGCAGCAGTCGTGCGTACACCAATAGGTTGACCGCCAGCACCACGCTGCCAAGTGCCAGTTGAATCTGCGGCGTCAGACCGGCGGGGTAGATGATCGGCCAGATGTAATGCTCAATGAAACCGCCGGCGTATTCGGTCTGCCCGGCCGCGTGGCGCATGAGATTTTCCCAGTAGGTCAACGGACAGGTCAGGTGCAGCACCTCGACCGCTACGCCCCAGGCAGCCGCCGGCAAGTGCAGCCACATCAATCGTGGCCAGCGCAGCACCAGCAGCCCGCCGAACAGTACGAACAAGATGAAACACAAGTGAAACAGCACCAGCCCGTCGGCGGCGATTCGGTACAGCATGGCGTCTTCCTGACGTAAGGGGAGATGGCGCTATGGTACGCCGCGCGGGACAAAATGCGTTGGTGAATCTGGGCGCGCAAAAGTGTTCTACCCTTTAACGATCATCAACTGTTCTGAGGTGAGGTGCACATGGCAACTGAGCAAACGCGTGCGGAAGATGATGAGCCAACGGAAGAAGAAATCGAGCAGCAGAAGAGGCAGGAAAAAACCTGGAAGCATGATGACAGCCGCGAGCTGTCGGACCGCGACCAGGAGCGTCCTCTGAAACCTTGAACAGCGCATACGAAGAGCCCCGCATCAGCGGGGCTCTTCGCGTTTCAGAAGTCTTCCAGCTGCGTGAAATCCGGGTAGGTCGCTCGATACCCCAACGTTCGATCGATCCACGCATTGAGCTCATTGACCATCACCGGCGGATGGCCGGGATATCCCTCGAGGGTGCTGCGCAGGATGCGTTCGATATCGGGCACGCTGTGCAGGTTTCGGGTCTTGATGTAATGGCCGATAAAACAGTCGAGTTCCAGGCGTTCTGTCTTGGACAGATGGACACACTTCAGGCCGCTGACCTGTTTGATTGCAAAATCGTCGCTCACTTATTTCTCTGCAAGGCTTGAAAGTTGTTGATGGATTCCTGATTTCTTTGACTCTTTGGTCAACTGGTATACCAATCGGAAAGGCGGCGCGCATGCTATCCGCAGCGCGGGGAAATGTATGTATGACTGTCGAACTGTCTGACAGGCGGTTGATTCGCTCAAACGGCTGTTTTATGGGGGTTGTATCGCGGTTGAAACACTTTTTGTAACGCGCGGGATTCAGTGACGGGCTCGCTTGATTAACGCAGCAGTGAAGTAATTATTTAGTCGACTCGTTCTATCAATTGCGCACCTTGATTACGCGTATTACCGACCGCTTTGCCGACTTTGTACCATTCGAAGGCATCACTGGGCTCGCCTTCAAACAGCAGCATCTGCTCGGCGCGTTCCAGCGGCGTAGCCGGATCAAGCCATTCCATAGCTCGTGCCGAATCGAAGACCACTGGGCGGCGGTCGTGAATATCGAGCAGGCCGCCCAGGCTGTCAGCGGTGATGATGACGAACCCGTCGTCCTCCCTCGGCGCAACCCCCGGTGCCGGAAACTGGCCGATACCAGCACAGAAAACCGGAGCCTGATCCGCCCGACGAATCAACCAGGGCTGGCGGGATTTTTCCCCGGTATCAACCCACTCAAACCAGTTGTCGACCGGCACAATCAGCCGCTGCCGCCAGATCGCCCGGAAGAACGCGCCGTGGGCGACTTTTTCCACCCGTGCGTTGATGGGCGCGGCACGATCCTTGGCCCAATGCGGCCGCCAGCCCCAGCGCAGATTGTCGGCATGAATGGCCTGTTCGTGCTGGTGCAGAACCGCCAGCGCAGTGGTGGGCGCTGCGTTGTAGCGATTGAGCGGCGCATCGCCAACGTGATTGATCAACGCATCGGGGATGCTGAGCACCGCGACGAAATCGTGAATCCCACGGTACTGCGTGAGTCTTCCGCACATGGCTGAAATCTCCTTGAGGAAATTTGAGTCTAGTCGGACATGCCGATGTGCCTGGCCGATGACGCACTGAAACCAGCACCGGAACCAAACCCTGTGTACCTTATCCAACCTGCGCTCGCGGATAGCCGCGCAGGGATGGACAAAGGCGAGGGAGGTTTGCCATTCGACAACACCACGGCCGCGGCCTCGGGGCAAGACATGACATCCGGATGCAAACTTCTTTGTGTTGCGCTCATCGCGCTCGGTCTGGCCGGTTGCATCGCCGCGCCGATTGAAATGACCACGCAAACCGAAACGCGCCTGAAGGCTCAGGCCCCCGTACGTTTTCTGCTGACGTTTGACGATGGCCCCAGCGCTTCAGGATGGTGGAATCCCACGGCGACGGTGCTCGACAGCCTCAAAAGCAATCCGCTGCAGCCAAACATCAAAGCCGTGTTTTTCGCGCAGACCCGAGCACCCAGGGCAGGCGACAGCGAGATCGGTCGCAGCCTGATGCGTCGTGAGCACGCCGAGGGACATATCCTCGCCTTTCACACAGCGACTCACTGGCACACCAACCACCGCTCGCTTGATCCACAAGAACTGGAGCAGTCGCTGACCGATGGCAGTGCTGACATTGCCGCTATCACCGGGGCGCCGCCCAGGCTGTTGCGCCCACCGTTCTGGAATTACGACAAACGCACATTTGCGGCCTATCAAAAACACGGCTTGCACGTCTTGCTCACGGACCTGAGTGCCAACGACGGCAAGATCTGGGGCTTCAACGCCAGCCCTCGGCGTCGGGCGAACATGCTGCGGCAGTTATCGGAAGTGCGCGAGCGCATCGCGGTGGGTCAATTGCCGACCGTGGATGGCGTGATTCCGGTCGTGGTGACGTTCCATGATCTCAATCGCTACACCGCGCGCCACACTCGCGAATATCTGCAGATTCTGCTCGATAGCGCGGCGGCGACCGGGGTCAGACTGGCGGACAAGCCGTTCTACGACAATCAGGCCGCAATGGAAAAAGCCGCGTTGGCGCGTACGGTTCAGCAAAGCGCTGAGCCGGTGAATCTGCCCGGTATGTGGAACTGGATCTGGGATCATGATGCGCATTGAATGACGTGAGTGAGTTGTGATCGGCTTGGCATTCCCGAGCGGGCAATTAACAGACCGTGGGTCTATGATCGATGGATCGATTCTCCGCCTGCGAGGCGCCCGCCCATGCTTGCCATTGCCGATATTTGCCGGATCGTCGAGTCAGGCTTCCCCACGTTCAAGTGTGATTGCACACCGACCGGACAAGGTCTGTTGCGGATCAAGGTGTATGAGCCGGGCAGTGGGCGTGTCGAGTTGTTGCTCGACGGCGTTTCTCCCGAACATCTGGTGACGATTCGCGATATTTCCAATTTCATCGGTGAGTTGCGCACGGAAATCAGCGCCGGTCGCCGGGCGTTCGCCGGCTGATCGTTATAAACGCCGTTGAAAGGCCTGCACGATGCGCCGTGTCGCGTCGTTGGTTTCAAGATTGTGCAGGGCATCGAGCGGATACCAGATGCAATCGACGATTTCATTCTGCGGGCGCACGTCGTCGAGGTTGACCACCGAAGCCTCATACACATGATGTCGCGTACTTCCCGCCTGAAAGTCCATCAGGTACAGGACGTCCTCAGCATTGAGCCCGGTTTCCTCCTGCAACTCGCGCACAGCTGCCGCCGCACGGGTTTCCCCGGGTTCGACCTTGCCGCCGGGCAATGACCAGTGATGGCGGGATTTGCGGACCAGGAGGATATGCCGATCCTGTTCGCAAATGACGGTGGCGCGTACTTTCATGATTGCCCTGTTGATGTGTGTCATAAATCTGTAATCAAACTGCAATATTCGAGCCGCAGGCGGTTTTAAAGGTTCCTTCTTGATTCGGAGCCATTTGCATAGCAAAAAGTGCCAGTGAATTGACATGTGCCAGGGTGAATCCGGTTCACACCGCAGCGGGGAGCGGGTGTAAGGTAAGCCCGTACACCGAAAACACCGTTGGCAAAAGTGAGGTGCTCATGAGCATTCCAATGCTGAACAAGCTGCACATGAACGGTTATGACGTGCTAAGCGTGGGTAACGGCCCATGGCGGGTATGCACTCAGGGCGACCGGTTGGCGTCATTCACCAGCAGAGAGGAGGCGATGGCCTATGCGGCGGCGCTTCCTGGTTACAAGCAACGCTCCAAGCGGGTGCAAAGCCAGAATGTCAATTGATGCGTTATAACGAAAGAGCCCCGGTTTCGACCGGGGCTTCTTATTTGTGGCTTTGGAACGCTTGTCAGTGCACCTTGATTCGGCTGATGGTCCGGGCTTTCACCTCCTTGGCATAGATCTGCAATCTCTCTTCGTCGCTTTGCAGGATTTCGCAGGAGCGCAGCACGGTCTGGGCGTCTGCTTCGTTACCTGATTTGCGCAATTGTTCGGCAATGCGTTTGAGGTCGACCGCCGACCATCTCAGGTCTGACGCCACGCTTTGCAAATCCCGTTGAAGTTCGTGTTCGTATTCATTGAGCCGCATGATCACCTCCTGAACGTTCTCGGAAGAAAAGAGTAGTCGCATTTCCCCGGATGCGGCCAAGTCATCTGACGCCCGGCTGAACCGATGTGAAAAATTGTCCAAACGCCGGTAACGGCGGGTTGCCACGATGGATGTGCAAGCGGTTAAACGGTACATTCAGCTTTTTTCCGCACAGGTAAACAACATGCGCGTATGGATCGGCAGTCTGGCACTTGCTCTGTTGACGGGGTGCTCGTTACCGGCGTCGCTGGTGCCGGGCGAGCCAAACCTCAGCAAGACCAGTGACAAGCCACCCAAGGAATATGCTGCGTGTTTGTTACCGTTGTGGCAGAAAGACGTGGCCAAGACTTCGCAGACGTCGATTTCCAACGGCTACCGGATTACCGCGCCGAGCATTATCACGGCGGATGAGATTCTCGATATCGTCAAATACAAGGATGGCAGCAAAGTGTCCCTCTACCAGGGGCCGCCGTGGGCCAAGTCCGGGTCGCTGCGCCAATCGGTGCGTGACTGCCTGTAGAACAGGCGCCCGATTCGCCCAAAAAAAGGCAGACACCGAAGTTCGGTGTCTGCCTTTTTTCATGGGGTGAGGCACTGGGCAAGCGCCGCAATGGTCTGTGACAGTTGCCGAGAGGCGCTGCCGAATCCTGGACTAGGCTTTGAATGTCGGCCCGTGACGGGTTCGGCATGACTAAAAGGAGCCTCGGATCATGGATGATCTGGTCAAGGACATCATTCCGCTGTTGCAGTACCTCATCCCCGGGTTTCTATCGACCTGGATCTTCTATTCACTTACGGCATTCAAGCGACCGGATACGTTCGGCCAGATCGTGCAGGCGCTGATATTTACTTTTGTGATTCAGGGCGCGGTGTTGGCGGTGGGCAACCTCTGTTTGTGGATTGGCTCGAAGGGTTTTTCATTAGGAAACTGGGATGATCGGGCGCAAACGCTCTGGGCATTTATGTTTTCGCTGATGCTGGGATTGTTTGCCTGTTACCTGGCTACGAGTGACAAATTGCACGGCTGGTTACGTGAGCGAAACGTCACGAAACAATCTTCTTTCCCCAGTGAATGGTTCTGCGCCTTTGCCCAATTCGACCGGTTCATAACCCTGCATTTACATGACGAGAGGCGCGTGTTTGGCTGGCCTGTCGAGTGGCCGTCCGAATCCAGTTGCGGCCAGTTCGTGATGCAGAATCCACGTTGGGTCAATGACGATGGCAAGTCGACTCCTTTTGGTGCCGAAATTTTGCTGATAGATTCCGCGCAAGTTAAGTGGGTTGAATTCAGCCCGGTATCAGAGGGTTCATCATGACGACTGCAAGAGCACCGCGACCAATGCCAAAGCAATACGAACGCCTGTTCACAGGGCCTGACGGCAAGCCGCTGGAGGAGCCGTTGATCAAAGCCCCGAGCGCTCCGCCTCCGCTCAAATACAGGTTGCCACAATAATTTTCAGCCCCAACCCTGCACCACCGCCCGGCGAATCGCCTCCAGCAACATCGCGAACGCCGGGTTGTCATTGTTCTCCCGCCAGATCAGATGCAGTTCGCTTTGCACCCCTTCGCCCAGATCGATCTCGCGAAACACCACGTTCCTGAACACCACGCTGGTAGCGCAACGCGGTACCAGCGCCAGACCCATGCCAGCGTTGACCAGCGCCAGAATCGTCAGCGACGAGCCCAGCCACTGCACGTAATCCGGCGCCACCCGCGCTGAGCGTAGCGTGCCGGTCAACAGTTCGTTGAACGGCGGATAGGCTTCATGGGAGTACATCAGGAACGGTTGTTTATCCAGATCAACCACTGACACCTCAGCTGCATTGGCCAACCGATGCCCGCTCGGCACTGCCAGCACAAATGGTTCGCGCACCAGGCATTCGGTGGCATAGCCCGGTTCCTGCAATGGCGCCCGTGCGATGCCCAGGTCGATACGGCGAGCTCGCAACGCCTCGTGCTGTTGATAGGTGTTCATCTCTGCCAGATCGATTTTCACCTGGGGCTGTTTAAGTCGCGCTTCGGCGATCACCTTGGGCAGAAACTCATACACCGCGCTGCCGACAAACGCGATGTTCACCGAACCAATATCGCCCTCGGCAAACCGGCGTGCGGTGATCGCTGCTTGCTGGGCGCGCTCCAGCAGATTCTGCGCTTCAACGAAAAATGCCCGGCCTGCCGCCGTCAGCGCAACGCTGCGTGTGCTGCGGGTGAACAGCTCGACGCCAAGGTGATGCTCCAGCAACTGGATCTGCCGACTCAGCGGCGGCTGCGTCATGTTCAGACGCTCGGCGGCGCGGCGGAAGTTGAGTTCGGTGGCGACCGTGGTAAAGCAGCGCAGTTGGGTGAGTTCGAACATTGATCTAATCCAGGTATCAATCGAATGCCTGTTTAGATTAGACGGGATCAATGCACGACGTCCATGATCGGCTCATTGCTTCAAGTCATCCCTAAAAAAACAAGATCGGGAGTCGCCCCTTGAAAACCCTCCAGAGTCCGCCGGACATCACGGTGCTCGCCCGCGCCGCCGCCAAGGTCAAACGCCACGTACTGCCGCTGTTCGTGGTGATGTTCATCGTCAACTACATCGACCGGGTCAATATCGGTTTCGTGCGCAGTCATCTGGAGACCGATCTGGGCATTGGCGCAGCGGCTTATGGACTTGGCGCCGGATTGTTTTTCATCGGTTATGCGCTGTTCGAAGTGCCGTCGAACATGCTGTTGCAGCGCTACGGCGCGCGGGTCTGGCTGACGCGGATCATGTTCACCTGGGGCGCTGCGGCCATGGCCATGGCCTTTGTTCAGGGCGAAACCAGTTTCTACGTACTGCGCTTTATTCTTGGCGCGGCTGAGGCCGGGTTCTTCCCGGGAATCATTTACTACTTCACCCAATGGCTGCCAGCGTCCGAGCGCGGCAAAACCATGGCGGTGTTCCTTAGCGGCTCGGCGATTGCCTCGGTCATTTCCGGCCCGGTGTCCGGTGCGCTGTTGCATATCAGCGGATTGGGCATGCACGGCTGGCAGTGGATGTTTCTGATCGAAGGCGCAGCGTCGGTGGTGCTGTGTGCTTTCGTTTGGTTCTGGCTGCAATCGCACCCGCGCCAAGCCAAGTGGCTGAGCGAGGAGGAGCGTGAAGCGCTGGTCGCGGCGATTGCCGAGGAGCAGCGCGCTCGCGAAGCGGTACAAGTCGCCAAGCCGTCGATGTTCAAGCTGTTGGCCGACCGGCAGATCGCGCTGTTCTGCTTCATCTACTTTTCCATTGCCCTGACCATCTACGGCGCAACCTTCTGGCTACCGAGCATGATCAAGAAGATGGGCAACCTCGGTGATTTCCAGGTCGGGCTGCTCAACTCCATTCCGTGGATCATTTCGATTGTCGCCATGTACGGCTTCGCGGCGCTGGCCGGCAAGTGGAAATTCCAGCAGGCCTGGGTCGCGCTGACCCTGGTAATCGCCGCCATCGGTATGTTCATGTCGACCACCGGCGGGCCGGTGTTTGCCTTTGTCGCGATCTGCTTCGCCGCCATCGGTTTCAAAGCGGCGTCGGCGCTGTTCTGGCCGATTCCGCAGAGCTATCTGGATGCGCGCATTGCTGCGGCGGTGATCGCGCTGATCAACTCCATCGGCAACCTTGGCGGCTTCGTCGCGCCGACCGCGTTCGGCATCCTTGAACAAACCACCGGCTCCATCGAGGGCGGCCTGTATGGCCTGGCGGCGACATCGCTGATCGCTGCCGTGGTGATCTTCTTCGCCCGCACGGCGCCTGGCGCCAAAGATAAAACCCCGGCAAAGCCAAGTGACGAAGCCGCCGTTGTGGCGCCGGCTCGTCCGGCTGCGAGCCACTGAATCGATTGTTGATCTGTCAGGAGCGTTATCTTGAAAATCACCCGTGTCAGCGTCACCCCGATTGCCTTTCGCGATCCGCCACTGCTCAACGCCAGCGGCATCCACGAACCCTTTGCTCTGCGCTCGATCATCGAGATTGAAAGTGATAACGGCTACATCGGCCTCGGCGAAAGCTACGGCGATGCCCCGGCGCTGGCGATCCAGCAACAATTGCAGAGCCAGTTGATCGGCCTCGATCCGTTCAACCTCAATCAATTGCGCGCGATCGTGCAGGCCACCGTGGCGGCGAATAAACCCGCCGGCGTCGCTGGTGCCGAACTGGCCCCCGGTTCCCACGCCAGCAAAGCGGTGAGCAATGCCTACTCGGCATTCGAAGTGGCGTTTCTCGATTTGCAGGCGCACTACCTGAACGTGCCGCTGGTGGACCTGCTCGGCGGAGCGATCCGCGATGAAGTGCCGTTCAGCGCCTACCTGTTTTTCAAATACGCCGAACATATCGAGTCCCCCTACAAGCCGGACAACTGGGGCGAGGCGCTGAGCGAGCAACAGATCGTCGCGCAGGCAGCGCGGATGATCGAGGCGTACGGTTTCAAGAGCATCAAGCTCAAGGCCGGCACCTTGCCGCCGGAGCATGAGGTGGCATGCATCAAGGCACTGAAGAAAGCCTTTCCGGGATTTCCGCTTCGCATCGATCCGAACGGCAACTGGTCGCTGGAGACGGCGATTCGCATGGCCGAACTGCTCGGCGATGATCTGCAGTATTACGAAGACCCGACCCCGGGCCTTGATGGCATGGCCGAACTGCACAAGCGCACCGGTCTGCCCTTGGCGACCAATATGGTCGTCACCGATTTCGACGAGTTCCGCCGCAGCGTTGCGCAGAACAGCGTGCAAATCGTCCTCGCCGACCACCATTATTGGGGTGGCCTGCGGGATACGCAGACGCTGGCGAAAATGTGCGATGTGTTTGGCCTCGGCGTGTCGATGCATTCCAACTCGCACCTGGGCATCAGCCTGATGGCCATGGCGCACGTTGCGGCGGCGGTGCCGAATCTGGATTACGCCTGCGACACCCACTACCCGTGGCAGGAGCCGGACGAGGAAGTGATCAAGGGCGGCAAGCTGCCGATTGTCGATGGCTGTGTGAAGATCAGCCGTGCGCCGGGGTTGGGGCTGGAACTGGACCATGAGCAACTGGCCAAGCTGCATGACCAGTACCTGACGTGCGGGATTCGCCAGAGGGATGATGTGCGGCAGATGCAGCGGTACAAGGCGGATTGGCGGGCGGTCAAGCCGAGGTTTTGAGGTGGTCGGGACGGGCTCCATCGCGGGCAAGCCCGCTCCCACAGGGTCTTTGTCGGATGCAAAATTTGTGAGCGACACAATACCTGTGGGAGCGGGCTTGCCCGCGATGGGGCCCACGAGTCAAAGCGTCTCGAGCAGCCAATCCCGAAACGCTCTCAACGAAGGCAGATTCTCATTACGCGGCGGATACACCAGGTAATAGCTGCGTCGGCTGGTAATCGGCTCGCCCAGTTGCAGCAATTCGCCCTTGAGCAATTCGTCTTCGACCAGAATTCGCGGCACCAGGCCAACACCGATATTGGCGCGTACCGCCTGGATCAAGTGCGAGGTCATTTCAAAGCTCGGCCCGATCCGCATGCTGCGATGCGCAAGTTGGTGATGGCTGAACCATTCCGCCCACGCCTGGGCATTGCTGCTGACGTTGAGCAATAACTGCCCGGCAATGTGCTGCTGAGCTTCGTCGCGTTCAGGTGCCGACAACTGCGCGCTGGCAATGGCCACCAGTTCTTCGGTGTGCAGGGGCAGGGCGGTCAGGCCTGGCCATTCACCCCCGCCGACGCAGATCGCCGCGTCGATTTCGCTGGTGTCGAAGTCGATGGTTTCGATCCGAGAGTGCAGGTGCACGGTCATGCCCGGGTGCGCCGTGTAGAAATCCTTAAGCCGTGGAAGCAGCCATTTCGAGCCGAAGGTCGGCAGCGTCGCCAGGCGCAGGCTGTGGATGCCCGAACCAAACGCCATCGCCTGCAGCGTTGCGCTGCGGATCTGCCCGAGGGCTTCGCTGAGTTCACGCTGATACATGCGCCCGACATCGGTCAGCACCACCTGCCGGCCTTCGCGGCTGAACAGACGCATGCCGAGCATCTTCTCGAGAATCTGTACCTGGCGGCTGACCGCGCTCTGCGTCAGTGACAGTTCATGGGCGGCGCGGGTGTAGCTCTCGTGTCGAGCGGCGGCCTCGAAAGCCAGCAGCAGCGACATGGACGGCGTGAGGGTACGCGGATTCATTCGTAAAACTCATCGATAGCGGGTCGAAATTACGCTTGTTCCTGGGTTCGCCAGCAATGAACATGGGCGCAATCAGATGGCGGAGCCTGACGCAATCATTCGTTGCGCACAACTGTCCACCGCCACACAGCCCGATTTGACCGAGATAACCCGACCGATGATTGCCCAGCTGTCGCCCGCCAAAGCCTTGACCGGCGATTACCAACAATTCCTCGCCGCCCTGAAAATCAGCGGTTTTCGCGGGGAAATCAGCGCCGATTACGCCAGCCGTGTGGTGCTCGCGACCGACAACTCGATCTATCAGCGCCTGCCGCAAGCCGCTGTGTTTCCGCTGGATGCGGACGATGTGGCACGTGTCGCACGGCTGATTGCCGAACCGGCGTACGAGAAAGTGGTGATCACCCCGCGTGGCGGTGGCACCGGCACCAACGGCCAATCGCTGACGGATGGCATCGTCGTCGATCTGTCGCGGCACATGAACCGCATTCTGGAGATCAACGTCGAACAGCGCTGGGTGCGGGTGCAGGCCGGGGTGGTCAAGGATCAGCTCAACGCCGCGTTGAAATCCGCCGGGCTGTTCTTCGCCCCGGAACTGTCGACCTCGAACCGCGCCACGGTCGGCGGCATGATCAACACCGACGCCAGTGGCCAGGGCAGTTGCACCTACGGCAAAACCCGCGACCATGTGCTGGAACTGGAGATGATCCTGCGCGGCGGCGAGCGTTTGCGCGGTCTGCCGCTGGCGGAGGATGAGCTTGCAGCGCAGTGCGCACGCGACGATCGCGTCGGCGAAGTCTATCGTTGTGCGCGGCAGATCATTGATGAACAGGGCGAGCTGATCAAAGCACGCTTTCCCGATCTCAACCGCTGCCTGACCGGTTATGACCTGGCGCATCTGCGCGAGGCCGATCAGCGCTTCAACCTCAACAGCGTGCTCTGTGGCGCTGAAGGCTCGCTGGGCTTCGTTGTCGAAGCGCGACTCAACGTGCTGCCGATTCCCAAGCACACCATGCTGGTCAACATCCGCTACGCCGGGTTCATGGATGCCTTGCGCGATGCGCGGGCGTTGATGGCGCTCAAGCCGTTGTCGATTGAAACCGTCGATTCGAAAGTCTTGCTGCTGGCGATGCAGGACATCGTCTGGCACGGCGTTGCCGAATATTTTCCCGAAAACCCTGAGCGACCGACTCTGGGCATCAACCTGGTCGAGTTCTGCGGTGACGATCCCGAAGACCTGCAGCGCCGCGTCGAAGCGTTCCTCGAACATCTGCAAAGCGACCGCACCGTGGAGCGCCTCGGACATACACTGGCGATCGGTCAGGCAGCGGTGAACAAGGTCTATGGCATGCGCAAACGGGCGGTGGGCCTGCTCGGCAACGTCGCCGGCGAAGCCCGCCCGCAGCCTTTCGTCGAAGACACCGCAGTGCCGCCGCAGCATTTGGCCGAATACATCGCCGAGCTGCGCGAGCTGCTCGACAGCCACGGTTTGCAGTACGGTATGTTCGGCCATGTTGACGCCGGCGTACTGCACGTGCGGCCGATTCTCGACATGAAAGACCCGCAGCAAGCGGCGCTGGTACGCCCGGTGTCTGATGGCGTCGCCGCGTTGACCCAGCGCTACGGCGGCCTGCTCTGGGGCGAGCATGGAAAGGGCCTGCGTTCGGAGTACGCGCCGGCATTCTTCGGCGAGTTGTACCCGGCGCTGCAAGCCTTGAAAGCCGCGTTCGACCCGCTCAATCAGTTCAACCCTGGCAAAATCGCCACGCCGGCCAACGGCGGCGCGGCATTGCTGAAGATCGACGAAGTGACCCTGCGCGGCGAGCTGGATCGGCAGATCGACGAGAAAGTCTGGCAAAGCTACGGCGCGGCCATGCACTGCAATGGCAACGGCGCCTGCTACAACTTCGATCCCGATGACGCCATGTGCCCGTCGTGGAAAGCCACCCGCGAACGCGCGCAGTCGCCCAAGGGCCGCGCTTCGCTGATTCGTGAATGGCTGCGGTTGCAGGGCGAGGCGGGCGTCGACGTGCTCTCGGATGCGATTCGCAAACCGGCTTTTTTCCGCTCGCTGTGGCAGCGCTGGCGCAACAGCCGCGATCCGTCGGCGGACTTCTCCCATGAAGTGTATGACGCCATGGCCGGTTGCCTGGCCTGCAAATCCTGCGCGGGGCAGTGCCCGGTCAAGGTCAACGTGCCGGAATTCCGCTCGCGTTTTCTCGAGCTGTATCACAGTCGTTATCTGCGGCCGGCACGGGATTACCTGATTGCCTCGCTGGAATACACCATTCCCTATATGGCGCGGATTCCGGCGCTGTACAACGGTCTGATGGGCGCTGGCTGGGTGCGTGGCGCACTGGCGCGGATCGGTGGCATGGTCGATGTGCCGTTGCTCAGCCGTTTCGATTTCCACGCAGCGATGCGCCGTTGGCAGGTGCAGCCAGCAACGGTTGCAACGCTGTCGGCGCTGACCCCAGAGCAACGCGAACGCAGCGTGGTTATCGTGCAGGACGCCTTCACCCGCTACTTCGAAGCGCCGCTGCTGGCTGATCTGGTCGAGCTGATTTCGCGGTTGGGTTATCAGGTGTATCTGGCGCCGTTCAGCGCCAATGGCAAACCGCTGCATGTGCAGGGCTTTCTCTCGGCGTTCAATCGCGCGGCTTTGCGTAATGCTGAGCAGTTGCAGGCGCTGGCGCAGACCGGGGTGCTTTTGCTGGGGCTGGATCCGGCGATGACTCTGGTCTATCGCCAGGAATACCTGAAAGTACCGGGCCTGAATGAATGTCCTGAAGTGGCGCTGGTGCAGGAATGGTTGCTCAAGGTCATGCCAGAACGGACGCCTGATGCTCAGCCGAAAGCGTTCCGTCTGCTCGCCCATTGCACGGAGAAAACCAACGCGCCGGCCGCGACCCGCCAGTGGGAACAGGTCTTCGAACGTGCCGGACTGAAGCTGGCCACACAAGCCATCGGTTGCTGCGGCATGTCCGGTACTTACGGCCACGAAGCACGTAATCGCCAGACCTCGGCAGTCATTTATGAGCAATCGTGGGCGCGTCAGGTGCAGGCTTCGGCGGAGCAGGGCGAGGCGTTGGCGACCGGCTATTCCTGCCGCAGCCAGGTCAAGCGCCAGTCGGATCAGGCGCTGCGCCATCCGTTGCAGGTGCTGCTCCAGACGCTGCGTCGCTGACCGTGTCGCTGGTGTCCTTGTCCCAGATCAGGCGCGGGTCGAAACTCATCGCCGCGAGCATGGTGAACACCACGACCAGGCCGAAGAAGAGGATGCCCGGTCGTGGCTCGATATCGCCCAGCGCCTGGAATTTCACCAGCGCCGCGACCAGCGCGACCACCAGCACATCGAGCATCGACCAGTAACCGATCAGCTCGACGAAGCGATACAGCTTCGAACGCTCCCTGCGCGCCCAATCGCTGTTGCGCTGCACGGTGACCAGCAGCAAGGTCAGGGCGACGAATTTGATTCCCGGCACCGCGATGCTGGCGATGAAAATGATCAGCGCAATATCCCACGCCCCGGCTTCCCAGAACTCCAGCACGCCACTCATGATCGTGCTGTCGGCGCCGTTGCCGAGCATCACCGTATTCATCACCGGCAGCAGATTGGCGGGAACATAAAACGCCAGCGCGGCGAGCATGTACGCCCAGGTTCGCGCCAGCGAATTGGTCTTGCGCCGGTGCAACGGCGCATCACAGCGCGGGCACTGGTGTGGCTCGTCGGTCATGTCACAGGCCAGGCCACAGCTGTGGCACAGGCACAGGTTGAGTTCGCTGGCGGTCGGTGGACGCTTCATAAAATGTCCCAAAGTTCACGAATGTCCCGGCCGGCAATGCGGATCATCATCAGGCTCAGCACCGCCAGGGCGAACAGGCCGATCCCGGGCAGTACATCGAGCAGTCCGGCGAGTTTGAACACCGCGACCATCGCCCCCAGCAGACACACTTCGAGCATGCTCCACGGGCGCAGGGTTTCCAGCCAGCGCATGCACAGATTGAACCCCGGTGCCCGACGCAGGCCGAGGGCAAAACTCAACACCCAGACCAGCAACACCAGCTGAAATGCCGGGGCGATGATGATCGCAATAGCCGCGACCATTGCAATGAACGTAATCGGCCCCTGACTCAGAGCAAGCACCGAATCCCACAGGGTTGCGCTGTTTTTCATGCCTTTGAGGCTGATGCTCATCACCGGGTAGAAATTGGCGAACAGCCACAGCATCGCCGCCGTGAACGTCAGCGCCAGACGCTGCTCGATGGTCAGGCCGTTGAAGCGCTGCAGCACGCCACCGCAGCGCACGCACAGGGTTTTCTGGTGTTGGGCGAGCACGACTTTCTCGTACACACAATCACAGTGCTCGCAAATGATCAGGTGTTCGGTGTTGACCATGGACAACGCTCGAGGGCAGGGCGGATCTGTTCACTATAGAAGGCTGGCGCTGATGGGCAACTTCGATGCTGGATGTTTGGGTTTTGTTATTCTGATGTTATAAGGTAACGCGAAATTTGCGGGCGGCGTTGTGGCTGTCCGGTGTTATTCCTCTCGATTGCGAAAGACCCATGACCCCTGTGCTTCCCCGTTCTGCCCCATTGACGACTGGCCGGCTGCTGTCTATTGATGCGCTCCGAGGCCTGGTGATCCTGTTCATGCTGCTCGATCACGTGCGCGAAACCTTTCTCTTGCACCGACAGGTCTCCGATCCGATGGACATCGCCAGCACCGAGCCGGCGCTGTTTTTCAGCCGCACATTGGCGCATTTGTGTGCGCCGGTATTTGTCTTGCTGACCGGTTTGTCGGCATGGCTCTACGGCGAAAAATACGCTGGCAAAGCCGATGTCAGCGCGTTTCTGTTCAAGCGCGGATTGTTCCTCGTGGCGCTGGAATTCACTTTGGTCAACTTCGCCTGGACCTTCCAGTTGCCGCCCAGCGTGATCTACCTGCAAGTGATCTGGGTGATCGGCCTGAGCATGATCGCGCTGGCGCTGCTGGTCTGGTTGCCACGTGCGGTGCTGCTGACGCTGAGCCTGGCGATCATCGCCGGGCACAACTTGCTTGATACGCTGCATTTCCCGGTCGAGTCGGCGCTGCATGTGCCTTGGGCGATTCTGCATGATCGAGGCTGGATCGAGATCAGCGACACCCTGCGCCTGCGCACCTCGTACCCGCTGCTGCCGTGGATTGGTGTAATCGGCCTGGGCTATGCACTGGGACCGTGGTTTGCCCGGGGCATGGATGCGGCGGTGCGTCAGCGTCGTTTGCTGATTGCCGGGGGCGGTGGATTGCTGGGATTTGTGGTGCTGCGCTTGATTAACGGCTACGGCGAAAAACCGTGGGCGATCAGCGATTCGCTGGTGCAGACACTGATGAGTTTTTTCAACATCACCAAATATCCGCCGTCGCTGCTGTTCATCGCGCTGACTGTGAGCGTGGGGCTGTTGCTGTTGCTCGTCTTTGAGCGCGTGCAAAGTCGCCGCTGGATTGGCTGGCTGACCGTGTTCGGTTCGGCGCCGATGTTTTTCTATCTGCTGCACTTGTATGTGTTGAAGGTGTTGTACCTGATTGGCGTGGCGCTGTTCGGCCTGAATCAGGGCAGCTATTTCGGCTTTTCGACGGTGACGGCGGTGTGGCTGGCGGCGGTGGTTCTTGCCGTGGTGCTGTTCCCGGCAGTGCGCTGGTTCTCTGCATTGAAAGCGCGGCGGCGGGACATCAGCTGGCTGAAATATCTGTAAATTGCGTGGACTTGTGGGAGTGAGCTTGCTCACGAAAGCGGTGAATCAGCCGGTATAAATGCTGGCTGATGCACCGCCATCGCTGGCAAGCCAGCTCCCACAGGGTTCTATGGTGTTTGCTGTATCAGTTTCCACCGCAGTATTTGTGGGAGCTGGCTTGCCAGCGATGGCGCCGGTGGATTCGGCATCTTCATCGCTTGATACACCGCTTTCGCGAGCAGGCTCGCTCCCACAGGTTTTACAGCATCCGGCTTATTTACGATCCAGCCACACGGTCTGCGCGTTGCAGAATTCCCGTACGCCAAAGTGCGACAGCTCACGACCGAAGCCGCTTTTTTTCACGCCGCCGAAGGTCACACGCGGATCGCTGGCGGAGTAGCCGTTGATGAACACGCCGCCGGTTTCCAGTTCACTGGTCAGTTGCTCAGCCAGCGCCACGTTCGCGGTGTAGATAGTCGCGGTCAGGCCGAAATCGCTGTCGTTGGCCAAGGCCACGGCGTGTGCGCAATCGCGGGCGGTGATGATCGAAGCGACCGGGCCGAACAGCTCTTGCTTGAACGAAGTCATGCGGTCGGTGACATCCGCCAGTACCGTCGGCTCATAGTAGTTGCCCGAACCCTCAACCTTGCCGCCCCCCAGCAACAGCGTCGCGCCTTCCTCCAACGTGTCGCGCACTTGCTGATCCAGTTCATCACGCAGATCGAACCGCGCCATCGGCCCGATATAAGTGTCAGCGTTCAGCGGATCGCCCATTTTCAACTGGCGTGTCGCTTCAACGAACTTGCGGGTGAATTCCTCGACCACACCTTGTTCGATGATCAAGCGTTTCGCAGCAGCGCAGACCTGGCCGGAGTTCTGATAACGACCGACCACCGCCGCGTGCACCGCCTCATCCAGATCGGCGTCATTAAGCACGATGAACGGATCGGAGCCGCCGAGTTCCAGCACGCATTTCTTCAATGCCGCACCGGCCTGAGCGCCGATGGCCATGCCGGCGCGGACGCTGCCGGTCAGCGTCACAGCGGCGATGCGTGAATCGGCGATGGCGGTGGAAACGCCTTCCGGGGTGACGTTGATCACTTCAAACACGCCATCCGGGAAACCGGCGCGAACAAACGCATCGCGCAACAGGTAAGCGCTGCCCATCACGTTCGGCGCATGCTTGAGCACGTAAGTGTTGCCAGCGATCAGCGTCGGCACCGCGCCGCGCAGCACTTGCCAGATCGGGAAATTCCACGGCATCACCGCCAGAATCGGCCCCAGCGGACGGTATTCGATACGCGCCTTGCCGCCTTCAACCTGGGTGGCTTCGGCGTCGAGCATGGCCGGACCGTGTTCGGCGTACCACTCGCAGAGCTTGGCGCATTTCTCGATTTCGCCACGGGCCTGGGCGATCGGCTTGCCCATTTCCTGGGTGATCATGGTTGCCATCGCTTCTGAGGTTTCACGCAGCGCGCCGGCGAGGGCGGTCAAAAGGCGCGAACGATCCTGCAGCGGCTTGCGCTTCCACTTGCCGAAAGCGAAGGCAGCGCGAGTCAGTGCCGCATCAAGGGCAGCGGCGGATTCAAACGCGTATTGCCCGATCTGCTCACCGGTGGCGGGGTTGATCGAGATGGCGTGGGTCTGGCTGGAAATCTGGCTCATGACGTTGTCCTGTAGGTTCGTCGGATGGGCCTAGAGTAGGGTGGCGTTAGTTTTCTGGAAACTGAATAATAAAGAGCGTTTCCTTCACGATTGGAGAATGACTTTGGATTTGGTGCAACTGGAAATCTTCAAGGCCGTGGCCGAGCACGGCAGCATCAGCGCCGCCGCCACGCAGATCCACCGCGTGCCGTCGAACCTGACTACGCGGATCAAGCAGCTTGAGCAGGATCTCGGCGTCGATCTGTTTATCCGCGAGAAAAGCCGTCTGCGCCTGTCACCGGCCGGGTGGAGTTTTCTCGAATACACGCGGCGCATTCTCGATCTGGTGCAGGAAGCGCGGGCGACGGTGGCAGGCGAAGAACCCCAGGGCGCGTTCCCTCTGGGTTCGCTGGAAAGTACCGCAGCGGTGCGTATTCCCGAACTGCTGGCGGCGTACAACCAGCAGCACCCAAAGGTCGACCTCGACCTGTCAACCGGGCCATCGGGGACGATGATCGACGGTGTGCTGTCCGGGCGTCTCGCCGCCGCATTTGTCGACGGCCCGGTACTGCATCCGGCCCTGGAAGGGGTGCCGGCGTTCGAGGAGGAAATGGTCATCATCGCGCCGCTCAATCATTCACCGGTCGAGCGTGCGGCGGACGTGAATGGCGAAAACATCTACGCCTTCCGTTCCAATTGTTCTTACCGGCATCATTTCGAAAAATGGTTCAGCACTGACGCTGCCGTACCGGGCAAGATCTTCGAAATGGAGTCCTACCACGGCATGCTCGCCTGCGTCAGCGCCGGTGCCGGCCTGGCGCTGATGCCGCGCAAAATGCTGCAGAGCATGCCCGGCAGCGCGACGGTCAGCGTCTGGCCGCTGACGGCGGACTTCCGCTATCTGACCACTTGGCTGGTGTGGCGCCGGGGCACGGTGTCGCGCAGTCTGAGCATGTTCGTGCGCTTGCTTGAAGAGCGGGGCGTGGTGCGTGAGCAAGCCTGATCGAGCATGTCTTTATGGCGTGCCGTTGCGCCCGTACAAACGATAACCGTCGCGCTGATTCAAGCGATCGTAATAGGCGCGCACCGCAGCAAGATCCCCGTGATCGAGCGGCGTTTCGAACCAGCGATTGACCGACAGCCCGATCGGGATGTCCGCCAGGGAAAACTGCTCGCCACTGACGTAAGCGCCGGTCTTCTCCAGTTGGCGATCGAGGATTTGCATGTTGCGCGTCCAGTCCCGGCAGCCGGCGGCCAGGGCATCGCGATCCTGATAGTCCGGCGACTTGCGCACCAGCGCCATTAGCGGATACGACCACGAGCGATTCAGCTCCGAGGCCTGCCAGTCGGTCCACTGATCGACCCGCGCCCGGGCAACAGGCTCAGCGGGATACAAATGCGCGCCGCCGTAACGCGTCGCCAGATAACGAATGATCGTGTTTGATTCCCACAAGGTGAAATCGCCGTCCTGGATCACCGGCACCATGGCGCAGGGATTCAGCGCGAGAAACTCCGGCGTGTTTGGCGACTTGAAACCCGAACCCCAGTCTTCGCGCTCGAACGGGATGTCCAGTTCGGCACAGGTCCACAGCACTTTGCGCACGTTGATCGATGAGGCTTTGCCGAGTAGTCGCAGCATGGGATTTCCTTCTCCGGGTAGTGGACGCAGAAAAATACCATAGCGTAAAACACAAGGCCCGCATTGCGCGGGCCTTGGTTCATCAGCATCTGACTACGGCTTTTGCCGGGCGGGATTACCGGTTGAGGAACGCCAGCAGATCCTCATTCAACGCCTGCGCATGGGTTACGGCGAACCCGTGCGGCGCGCCGGCGTAAACCTTCAACTCAGCGCCTTTGATTTGCGCAGCGGCCTGCTTGCCGGTGGTTTCGAACGGCACGATCTGGTCGCCGTCACCATGGATCACAAGGGTCGGCACGTCGATCTTGGCCATGTCCGGGCGGAAGTCGGTTTCCGAGAACGCGGTCACGCAATCGACGGTGCCCTTGAGCGAGGCCATCAGCGCGATGTTCAGGGTTTGCGTGAGCACGCCGTCAGAGACTTTCTGGCCCTGATTGGTGCCGTAGAACGGCGCGTTGAAATCAGCGATGAATTGCGCACGATCCTTCAGCAGGCCGGCCTTGATGCCGTCGAACACCGATTTGTCGACGCCGTCGGCGAAGTCGGCTTTCTTGCCGAACAGCGGCGTGACCGCGCCGAGCAATACCAGGCCGGCAACACGCTCGCTGCCGTGGCGGGCGATGTAGCGGCTGACGTCGCCGCCACCCATGGAGAAGCCGACCAGAGTTACGTCGCGCAAGTCCAGATGGTTGATCAAACCGGCGATGTCATCGGCGAAAGTGTCGTAGTCGTAGCCGGTCCACGGCTGCTCCGAGCGACCGAAACCACGGCGGTCGAAGGCGATGGTGCGGTAGCCGCGACTGCTCAGGTACTCCATCTGGTATTCCCACATGTCGGCATCCAGCGGCCAGCCGTGGCTGAACAGCACGGGCTTGCCGCTGCCCCAGTCCTTGTAATAGATCTCGGTGCCGTCTTGGGTTTTGAAGGTGCTCATGCAAACTCCTTGTGATCGTGTGTGGCAAGAATAGATGCCGAATGGGCAACGGCCACTATCCGCGCAAAACGCGCCCGCCACTTGTACGCAGGTGCTGGTTTCACCCGTATGAAAGCGCGGCAAATCCCGATGAGCGGAACAAACTTAAGTTTGACGTCAAAATGATGGCCCTCTAATATCGCGCCACTATTTTGATGTCACTTTTTATGTCGAGGGATCGAACATGTTTTCACCCGCCTTCACGGCGCGGTTGTGCCTGGCGCTGCTCTGCCTTTCTCCGCTTGAATCTGCCTGGTCCGCGCCCACTCCTGGTGAAACCGACCTGATCCGCGAACGTCAGAACCGTTTGCTCGAAGAGCAGCAGCGGCGCCTCGAAGAACTCAAGGATCTGCCCGGCAAAGACGCCAAACCCACACAGCCGACAACCCCCGTCGACACTCGCTGCTTCACCATCAAGGACATCGAGCTCAAGGGCGCCGACAGCCTCTCGGAGCGCGAGAAGACGCGGCTGCTCAAGCCTTATATAGGCGAATGCCTCGGCGTGCCGCAGCTCAACGAGCTGCTCAAAGTCATCACCGATCACTACATCGAAAAAGGTCTGGTCACCAGCCGTGCGTATCTGCCGCAACAGGATCTGTCCGCCGGGCACCTGAAAGTGCTGGTGGTCGAAGGCAAACTCGAAGGCATGAAAGGCGCAGAAAACAGCCGGCTCTCGGATCGCGAACTGGCCATGGCCTTTCCCGGCAAAAGCGGTGAACTGGTCAACCTGCGTGAGATCGAGCAGATGGTCGACCAGCTCAATCGCCTGCCGTCCAACCAGGCCAAAATGGAGCTGGCGCCGGGGCAGAATGTCGGCGGCAGCGAAGTGCGCGTCACCAATACGCCGCAGAAGCCATGGCGCGCCGGCCTGTCGCGCAGCAACGATGGCCAGCGCAGCACCGGCGAGCAGCAGTGGGGCACATCGTTCGACTGGGACAGCCCGCTGGGTCTGGCCGACCAACTGAGCCTGCGCGGCGGTCACGATGCGATGACCGATCACCAGCACACCTCCAACAACGCCATGCTCAATTACAGCCTGCCGTGGGGCTGGTGGACGTTCAGTTACACCTACAGCCAGAGCGAGTACCGCTCGCAGATTGCCGCCAACGGCTACAACTTCAAGCAGACCGGCGACAGCGAAAACCATCAACTGCGCGCCGAGCGCGTGATCCATCGCGACTCGGTCAGCAAGACCTCCCTCAGCGCGGGACTTTCGTACCTGCGCAGCAACAACTTCATCGAAGACAGCAAACTCAAACTGAGCAGCAATCGCATCAGCGAAGCGCAATTCGGCTTCAACCACGGCCGTCGTGTCGGCAGCGCGTTCGTCAACTTCGACGCTGGCATGCAGGAGGGCATCGGTGCTTTCGATGCGCAGGGCAGTCACGATCCCGGTCCCGGCGAACCGGACGCACGCTACCGCAAATACACGGCAACGCTGAGCTATTTGCAGCCGTTCAAATTGCTCGGTGAATCCTTCAGCTTCAGCAGCCTGATGACCGGCCAGCGCAGCGAAGACGTGCTGTTCAGCCCACAACGCACCAGCCTTGGCGGCTCGGCGTCGATCCGTGGCTACAAGGATCAATCGCTTTCCGGCGACAGTGGTGGCTACTGGCGCAACGACCTGCGCTGGAGCCGCCCGGTGACCGCCGAATGGCTGCAACCGGTGTTCGCCGAGTACGGCACCAGCCTCGGATACGACCAGGGCGTAATTCGCGGCGATCGCTACAACGGCGATCAGCACGGACGCATGTCGAGCAACTCGCTGGAGTTGTTCGCACGTGGTCAGCATGTGGCCGCCAGCGTGACTTTCGCGCATTCCCTGGAACGACCCGACGCGCTGACCGAGCGTGAAGCGCCGATCTATTTCCGCCTGGACTTTTTCATCTAAACGCTAGTAATCGGGGTCATTGACATGGACGTTCGCCAGTTTGCCTTCCTCGCAGATCAGCCGAGTGCGGTCGTGAAAAACCGTGAGTTGTTTCTCGGCATGCCCAAACGCGGACTGGCGTTCCTGCTGGCCAACGTCATGCTCTGGCAGCCGCTGTGGGCACAGGCCGATGGCATCGTCGTGGCCAACCCGAATACCTCGCTGGATCGCGCCGGCAATGGTGTGCCGATCATCAACATCGCCACGCCCAACGCCAGCGGCCTGTCGCACAACCAGTTCCACGACTACAACGTCGGTGCGCAGGGCGTCATCCTCAACAACGGCGCGGCGCAGACCACGTACACGCAATTGGGCGGGCATGTCGTCGGCAACCCGAACCTGAAAAACAGCGGTTCGGCCCAGGCGATTCTCAACGAAGTCATCAGCGGCAACCCGAGTCAGTTGCGCGGCTACACCGAAGTGGCCGGGCAGTCGGCGCGGGTCATCGTCGCCAACCCCTACGGCATCACCTGCAATGGCTGCGGTTTCATCAACGCGCCTCGGGTGACGCTGACTACCGGTAAACCGGTGCTGGAAAACGGCCGTCTGGATCGCTTTCAGGTCGATCAGGGCAGCGTCGCCGTTGAAGGCGCGGGCATCAATGCGACCAATATCGACCGCTTCGAAATCATTACCCGCAGCGCCAAGATCAATGCGCAGATCCAGGCGCAGAACCTGACCATCGTCGCCGGTCGCAACGACGTTAACGCCGACAGCCTCAACGCCACGGCCCGCGCCGACGACGGTAGCGCGAAACCGCAACTGGCCATCGACTCCTCGGCACTCGGCGGCATGTACGCCGGGGCGATCAAACTGGTCGGCACCGAGGCCGGCGTTGGGGTAAAACTCGACGGCAAACTGATCGCCAGCGGCGGCGATATTCAGCTTGATGCCAATGGCCAGTTGAGCCTGGCCGACACCTCGGCTACCGGCGCGGTCAACGTCAAAGCTGCCAGCCTCGACGCGCAAGCTCCGATCTATGCAGGCACGTCGCTCAACGTACAGACCCAAGGCAACCTGACCAACCGCCAGACCCTCGCGGCCCGGGACAGCGTCAACCTCAGCGCTGGCGGACAACTGACCAATGCCGGCGCCATCGAAGCCGGCGTGAATGCTGACGGCAGCCGTAACAGCAACGGTGATTTGAGCCTGAGCGCACAGGCAATCAACAACAGCGGCAAAGACCTCATCGCCAGCCGCAACCTGACGGTCAACGCAACGCAGATTCTGAACAATCAAAGCGGCACGCTCAGCGCGCAAAACATCAGCATCAGCGGCGGCATGCTCAACAACCGCAGCGGGCAGATGCTCGGTGATCTGGGCCTGAACATCGATCTGAGCGGGGCGCTGGACAACCGTGATGGGGTTCTTGGTTCGGGGCGTTTGGTCAATCTCAAAGCCGCGAGTCTGGATAACCGCGAGGCCGGTGCGGTGGTCAGCGATGGCAGCCTGACGGCGCGCATCAGTGGCACCCTCGACAACCGCAACAAAGGTGACATCTCGGCCAAAGGCGCCCTTGATCTGCAGGCCGGCACGCTGCTCAACAGCGACGGCAAAGTCATCGGTAAAAACACGCTGGCCGTGCGCGGCGACGCGGTCGACAACCGGGGCGGTGTGATCCAGTGCCGACCAGCAACTGAACCTTAACGTCGCGCAACTGGATAACCGCGAAAAAGGTGTGATCAGCGGCAAGCAAGGCCTGACTTATGTGGGTACTCGACTGGACAACAGCGGTGGTCTGCTCAGCGCGGCCGGCGCGGTCAACCTGACCGCCGCAGAAATCCAGAACGCTGCCGGGCGCATCGCCAGCCAGGGCGACTTGCAGGCAACCATCGGCCTGCTGCAGCAACAGGGCGGCGAACTGGTCGCGCAAGGCAATCTGCGCCTGAGCGGCAAGTCCCTCGATAACCGTAACGGCGGACTGGTCGGCACCACCCAAGCGCTGACCCTGTCGGTGGATGACGTCGACAACCGCAGCGGCGAAATCTCCAGCAGCCTGTTGATGAACGTCAAAGGTCTGCGTCTGGACAACAGCGACGGCGGCAAGATTCTTTCCGGCAGCGATCTGGGTTTAAGCGTCGGCAAACTGATCAACCAGAGCAAGGGCTTGATCGCCGCGACGAAAGGCGCGGCGACGCTCAGTGGCAACACGTTCGACAACAACGGCGGCACGCTCAACAGCCTCAACGGTCTGGTATTTACCCTCGATGATGCGCTGAGCAATTCTCTTGGCGTGATCAACAGCAACGGCACGCTGACCATCAATGCCGCACGCATCGACAACAGCAACGGCAGTCTCGGCAGTGGCGGCGATTTGAAGCTGACCAGCACTGGCGCGCTGCTCAATCAGGCCGGTTCGATCAACACCGACCGCGCGCTGACAGTCAACAGCGGCAGTCTGGATAACAGCCAGAAAGGTGTGATCTACGCCCAAGGCAGCAGCCGGGTCGAGACCGGCGCGTTCAGCAATAGCGATGGCGGCAAACTCACCAGCGGTGCGGCACTGACGCTCAAGGCCGGTCAGGTCAATAACGCGGCTGGCCGCATCGCCAGTCAACAAGCGCTGGATGTTTCGCTCAGCGGGCTCGATCAGCAGGGCGGTGAACTGTTCAGCAAGGCCGTCCTGACGCTCGATCTGAACCACGGCCAATTGAACAACCAGAATGGTTTGATCAGTGCACCCGGTACGCTCCTGCTGAAAAACCTCAACGGCGTGAACAACCAGGGCGGGGAAATTTCCAGCCAGCAGGCTTTCACATTCGCCGCGCGTGAGCTGGACAACAGCAACGGCAAACTGCTCAGCCAGCAAGGCCTGACGTTGCGCATCGCTGCGGCATTGAACAACCTCAAAGGCGTGATCTCCGGCGCCTCGCTCGACAGCCACAGCGCCAGCCTCGACAACCATGAAGGCCTGATCAGCAGTCGCGGCGAGTTGTTGCTGACTGTCGACAAGACCCTGGATAACCAGCTCGGTACGGTCATCGCTGACGGCCAACTGACCGTCAACGCTGATGAACTGGTCAACCGTGAAGGCAACATCGCCGGCAAGGCCGATGCTGGCGTGCAGGCAAAAACCGTCAACAATCAGAAGGGGCAGTTGATCGCCACCGGCGTGCTCAAACTGCAGGCCGATCAACTCGATAATCAGCAGAACGGTTTGCTCGGCTCGAGCAAGGACATGACCCTGACCGTCGCTGACCTGGACAACCGTGGCGGCGAAATCAGCAGCAACGGTGATTTGCTGGTCACTGGCAAAAAACTCGACAACAGCGACGGCGGCAAGATCTTCACCGGCCAAGGCCTGACCCTGACTGTCGACGAAGTGCTCAACCGCAGCAAAGGGCTGGTCAATGCGGGCGCCCGGTTCACCCTGCAGGGGGGCTCGCTGGACAACGACGGCGGCGAATTGCTCAGCCAGCAAGGCATGTCGCTCAACCTCACTGGCGCCGTTTACAACAGCTCGGGCAAGGTCAGCAGCGAAGGCACTCTGACGGTCGACACCGCGAAATTGACCAACGTTGGCGGTAGCCTGTCCAGCGCGGCGGATCTGAAGCTGGACAGCGACGGCAGCATCGATAACCAGGCTGGCCAGATCGTCACCGATGGCACGCTGCTGCTGACTGGTGCCAGCCTCGATAACCGTCAAAAGGGCACGCTCAGCGGTAAAGGCGCGGTCACCGTAACCACCGGCGCCTTCGATAACAGTAACGGTCGACTGAGCAGTGCCGACACCCTGACTCTCACGGCGGGTCAGGTCACCAATGGCGGCGACGGCAGTATTGGTAGCCGAAGCGCACTGACGGCTTCGGTCAGCGGCCTCGATCAGCAAGGCGGCAAGCTGTTCAGCAACACGCAACTGAGCCTGGATTTGAACCACGGTCAGTTGAACAACATCGGTGGTTTAATCAACGCCCCAGGCGCGCTGCTGCTCAAGCAGCTGAAGGGCGTCAACAACCAGGGCGGCACGATTTCCAGCGCCGAGGCGTTCACCCTGACAGCGCAAAGCCTGGACAACAGCAACGGCAAGCTCTTGAGCAATCAGGGCCTGACCCTGCGCATCGCGGCGGCACTGGACAACGTCAAAGGCATGATCGGCGCCGCCGCCATCGACGCGCACGCGGCAAGCCTGAACAACAGCGGCGGCAACCTGGTCAGCCGTGGCGACCTCAACCTGACTGTCGACGGATTGCTGCGCAATGACGGCAAAGGCTTGATCAGCGCGGCGCAGTCGCTCGAGATCAGCAGTGCCGGGTTGAACAACCGCGACAGTGGTTTGATCAACAGCCAGGGCAACCTCACCCTGATCGCCACCGGGCTTGACTCCAGCGAAGACGGCGAGGTTTCTGCCAGCGGTGACATGGACTTGAAACTGACGTCCCTGACCCAGAACGGTGGACGCCTGCTGGGCGACAAAGCGGTGACCCTCGACCTTGCCAATGGCGATCTCGACAACCAGCGCGGCTTGCTCACTGCCCAAGGGCCACTGACGCTCAAACGCCTGCGTGACGTGAACAACCAGAGCGGCGAGATCTCCAGCAACCTCGGTTTCGACCTCATTGCTCAAGCGCTCAACAACACTTCCGGCAAGATCATCAGCGGCGAAAAACTGCTGTTGCGTGGCACCGCACTGATCAACCAGAAAGGTCTGATCTCCGGCTGGCAGGGACTCACCGTCAACGCCGACAGCCTCGACAACCGCAACAGCGGCACGCTCTCCAGCAAGTTCGCTGACGTCTCGGTCGACCTCAAGGACGCGCTGCTCAACAGTAACAGCGGTGCGCTGGTTGCTCAGGGAGCCCTGAGCGTCAAAGCGGGCAGTCTCGACAACAGCAACAAGGGCAATCTCAGCAGTGGCGCAGGGCAGACCCTGACACTGGGCGGTGCGCTGAACAACAATCAGGGGCTGATCTTCAGCGGCGCGGCACTGGATGTCGTGAGCACGGCGTTCACCAATGCCGGCGGCTCAATCAATGCCGAACAGGCTTTCACCACTACAGCCACCCGTCTGGACAACGGTGGCGGACAGATCGCCAGCAACGCCGCGATCACCCTCAATCTGAGCGGTGACCTGAACAACAACGCCGGCAAGCTGGCGAGCAGCGGCGCGATGTTGCTCAAGGGCGTCACCGACCTGCGCAACCAGAACGGCCAGATCGCCAGCCAGAAAACCCTCGAGGTGCGTGCCGGTTCGCTGAACAACAGCAACAAGGGTACGGTCGCGGCCAACGATCAGTTGCAGATCATCGCAACGGGCGCCGTCAATAACAGCGCTGACGGTCTGATCTACAGCCAGAACGCTGGCGTAGAGCTGAGCGCCGCCAGCCTGGGCAACGGCAAAGGCTCGATCCAGAGCGAAGGCGCATTGACCCTGGACGTCGGCGCTGACTTCGACAACCAAAGCGGCAAGGTCATCGCGCAAAACGGCAAGGTCTTTGTCAAATCTGCCAACATCGACAACCGTGGCGGCATTCTTTCCAGCATCAAAGGTGCACTGGAAGCACGCACCGTCGGCGTGCTGCGCAACGGTTTTGACCTGGACAACAATCGTCAGGGCGGCATCATTCAGGCGCAGGCTCTGACCCTGACCGCACTGGCCGGGCTGAATAACAACGGCGGGCGCATTTCCGCGCAGTCGGGCGACAGCAGCATTACCACCACCGCGCTGGATAACAGCAATGGCGTGCTGTATGCGAAGGGATCGCTCGGCGTCACCGGCTCGAATCTGGAAAACGCCAGCGGCCAGATCGCCGCGAATCGCATTGACTTCGGCCTGACGGGTGCGTTGCGCAACGGCACGGGCGTCATCGAAAGCGAAACCCAACTGAGCGTAAAAGCCGCCAGCGTCGACAACCAGAGCGGTCGACTGCGTTCGCTGGGCAACACGGGCAAGACCCTGTTCCAGATCGGCGGTCTGCTCGACAACCGCAACGGTGTGCTGGAAACGGCCAACACCGACATGACCCTGGCTGTCGGCAGCCTCTTCAACGGTGGCGGGCAACTCAACCACGTCGGGCGCGGCAAGTTCGACATCTCAACCGCCAATGTCATCGGCGCGGGCGGTAGCATCGTCACCGGCGGGTTGCTGGAACTCAATGCCGACAGTTGGAGCAACTCCAACGTCATTCAGGCCGGTCGCCTGAACGTCAATGTCGGGCAGTTCAGCCAGACCGCGAGCGGCAAATTGCTGGCTTCGGATTCGCTGCAGATCCGTGGCGGCAACTGGAGCAACGATGGGCTGATCGCCAGTGATGGCCTCCTTGATCTGCAAATCGGCGGTACCTATTCCGGCACTGGCCGCTTGACCAGTCAGCGTGGCGCTTATGTTTCTGCCGCGCAGATGAGTGTCGCGGCGGGTGGCAGCTTTGCGGTAGGCGCAACTTCGATCGTCAATATCGGCGGACAGCTCACCAATGCCGGACGCATGACCTCCAGCGAAGACCTGACCATCAATGCGGGCGGTGTTGCCAACTACGGCACCCTCGGTGCGGCACAGAACCTCATCATCAACACGCCTTCGCTGCTCAATGATCGCGGGCTGATTTTCAGTGGCAACAACATGACGCTTGGCGTCGCTACGTTGACCAACCAGCACGGTGATTTCTACGGCTTGGGCGATGTGGTGATGGGCGGCTATGGCGGCGCGGTTCGGGCGGCGGGGATATCCAACATCTCCGGTTCGATGGAGAGCGGGCGCGGGTTCACGATGAATGCGGATGTGTTTGAGAACCGTACGGAAGGGCCGGTGATGTCGGGAGACCGTAAGCTCATATCGGGTTTTATCGCCGGTAGCTGTGGCGACTGCGTCGGGGATAACTACAGCATACGCATGGCGGCGCGTGAGACTTATCGAAGCACTGACACAGATACCACTCCGTCTGCCGTACTCAACGTCGGAAAAGATTTCATTTTCCAAGGTGGCACCTTTCTCAACAGCAAAAGCACTGTCGCAGCAGCCGGCAACATCAATATCAACGCCGACAGCTTGAAAAACATTGGTGCTAAGACAGGCACAATCGAAGTCACTCGGTACTACTCGTTTGATTTGACCGATGGTGGGACCGATCGGTTTTTCTCCCGCGTTGTGATGCCCTACAACCAGCGAAACAACCCGGACTTTCCCAATGTTTATTACGTCGAACCGGGAAACGAAATTCGCAAGGCCACGGTGGAATCACTCGAATACTCCCAAGGCGGTGAACTTGGCATGACGTTTGAGTGGGTCGGACTCTATGACACCGTAACTGGCGAAGACGTTAGTCAGCGCAAATACGGCGCTGGTCTGTCCGGGCTGCCTTATGGCTTTGAAAAAACAGTTCATTCTCAATATGACCCTGATAATCTGCTCGCACTGCCGAGTGAGTTGACAAAACGCACGCCGGATAAAGTCACTGAATTCGCGGTTGACAGCACCGGAGCTGTCAGCACCAACACTGGTCGAAATGCTGTCATCCAAGCGGGTGGAAACGTTTCGATTACTGCGTCCCAAGAGCTGGAAAACAGCGTAATCCATCACGATTACGGTTCTACCGGTGGCACCAATAGGGTTGCCGACACTCATGTTGGCGGTAGCAGCACGGTCATCATCCGCATCAACAGCCAACTGCCTCCAGACGTCGCGCAACAGCAAGTCAATCCGCTGAGCCTGCCAGGCTTTTCCCTGCCGATGGGTGAGAACGGTCTGTTCCGCCTGAGCGGGCAGGGCTCCAGCAGTACCGCAGCCAGCAATACCGGGCCAGCACCAACGTGGACGGTCGGTAATGTTGTGGTAAATGCCCAGGACCATCTGGTCGCAGCGACCAGTGGCGGGCCGCGCAACCTGTTCATCGATGCCCCGGCAGCGGTGTCTGACAGCACGCGCGCCGTTGATACCTTCCACCGCACCCCAAACATGGTTCAGGCGGTTGCCAGTACGGTCGATGTCAAGCTGCCCGAGGGCAGCGCCGGGTCGGGCATGCCGAGTCGCGGCAACGACATGAAGGAGTCGATCGACACCCGTCCGGTCACTCGTGTCACCGGCCTGCCGGACACCACGGCACTGTCCAATCCACACAAATACCTGATCGAAACCAACCCGGTGCTGACCGAGCTCAAGTCGTTCATGAGCTCCGATTACCTGTTGGAAAAACTCGGCTTCGACCCAGACCAAAGCGCCAAGCGCCTCGGTGATGGCCTCTACGAACAACGCCTGATCCAGCAAGCCGTCACCGCACGCACTGGCCAGGCTTTCCTCGACGGCCAGACCTCCAACGAAGGCATGTTCAAGTACCTGATGAACAACGCCATCGCCAGCAAGGACGCGCTCAACCTGTCCGTTGGCGTCGGCCTCACGTCACAGCAAGTCGCCGCGCTTACCCACGACATCGTCTGGCTTGAAGAGCACGAAGTGAATGGCGAGAAAGTGCTAGTGCCAGTGGTGTATCTGGCCCAGGCCAACGGCCGCCTCGGCCCGACCGGGGCGTTGATTGCCGGTAACGATGTGACGCTGATTGCTGGGGAGAATCTCGATAACGTTGGTACGTTGAAGGCGACCAATAACCTGTCGGCCACCGCAGGCAAGGATCTGGTCAACAGCGGCTCGATCGAGGCGGGCAATCGTCTGGATCTATTGGCAACGAATGACATTGTCAACAAGTCCGGCGGAATCATCAGCGGTCGTGACGTGACGCTGAACACGCTCAATGGGGATGTCATCAACGAGCGGACAATCACATCGTTTGACAACAGCACCCGGTATGGCACTGAGCATCATGACTTCGCTGATACCGCTGCGCGCATTGAGGCGACCAATGATCTGAGCATCATGTCTGCGCGCGATATCAACAACGTTGGTGGCGTGCTGCAAAGTGGTCGAGACATGGACCTTGACGCGGGTCGGGATATCAATATCGCCTCCGCACAGATCAACAACAGCGTCTTCCACGATCGCAAACATAACAGCAGCGACACGACCCAGTTAGGTGCCAGCGTTAGCGCTGGACGCGATTTCACCGCTGCGGCCGGTCGCGACATCGCGGTCATCGCCAGCCAGATCGATGCAACGCGCGATGTCTCGATGAGCGCTACGGAAAACCTGATCATCAGTTCTGCGGCGGACGAAGAGCATTCCTTGTCCAGGAGCAAAAAACTCACTGTTCAGGAAGACCATGTCAGCCAGGTCATGTCGGGAGTGACAGCGGGCGGCAGCGTAGCGCTTGGTGCTGGCGAGGATCTGACTGTTGTCTCGAGCCGGATCACAGCGGGTGACGAGGCTTATCTGGTCGCTGGCAACAACCTCGATATTCTTGCCGCTCAGGACAGCGATTACTCGCTGTACGACAAAAAGAAAAAGGGTTCCTTTGGTTCCAGCAAAACCAAGCGTGATGAAGTTACCAAGGTCAACAACATTGGCAGCGTCATCACCTCCGGCGGTGACATGGTGCTGGTCAGCAATGGCGATCAACATTATCAGGCTGCCAAGCTCAACAGTGGCCACGATCTGACCATCACCAGTGGCGGTTCTGTGACGTTCGAAGGCGTCAAGGATCTGCATCAGGAGAGCCACGAAAAAAGCAGCTCAAGTTCGGTATGGAGCTCTTCCAAAGGTCGCGGCAACACCGACGAGACATTGCGCCAGACTGAACTCACGGCCAATGGCAATGTTGTAATCAGCGCCATCAACGGGCTGAACATCGACCTTAGAGACATCAATCAAAAATCCGTCAGCCAAACGATCGACGCCATGGTCAAGGCTGATCCGGGCCTGGCCTGGCTGAAAGATGCCGAGCAGCGAGGCGATGTGGATTGGCGGATGGTCAAAGAGACCCACGAGTCGTTCAAGTACAGCAACTCGGGCATGGGGCCGGCTGCGATGCTGGCTGTGGTCATCATTGTTTCAGTGTTGACCGCGGGTACCGGCACCGCCGCTACTATCGGTGCGACCGCCGGCCAGGCGGCGTCCGGCGCAGCATTGGCAGCGGGTGCTTCCGCTTCAACTGCGGCGACCATTGCTGCCGCTGCGTCCGCGGCCGCAACGGCGGCATTTTCTGCGGCCGTAGGCCAGGCAGCTACCAGCGCAATCAACAACAAAGGCAATCTTGGTGACACCTTCAAAGACGTGATCTCTTCAGAAAGCTTCAAGAGCTACGTTTTCGCCGCTATCACTGCAGGTATCGCTTCGAAATTTGGCTACAACCCGACCGATCTGAATTTCGACCTGGACAGCGTCCAAAGCGTGGCGATGAAAGCCACATTCGACGCCTTGGCAAAAACTGCCGTCATGGGTGGAAGTCTGCAGGACAACCTCGTGTCCTCTGCACTTGGTTCTGCGATTGCAATTGGTGGAGCGGTCGCGGCCAACAAGATTGGTGACATCACGGTATTCGACAACGGCAAAGTTACCAAGGTGGCTTTGCATGCCGCATTGGGCGGTTTGATGGCCGAGGCGATGGGCGGGGATTTCCGTACAGGTGCAATAGCGGCGGGTGCGAATGAGGCGTTGGTTGATTTTCTTGCTGACAAAGTTCTACCAAAAGGTTTAGATCCATCGAGTCCGGAGTATCTGAAAGGAGTTAATGATCTTCTGGCGGCATCTCAATTAGTCGGTGTGTTGACCGCCGCAATCACCGGTGGCGACGCTTCTATTGCTTCTGATGTTACTTCGAATGCTACTGAATACAATTATTTGAACCATGCCGATATGCAGCGGTTGGCCGAAGAATTGCAATCATGTAAGTCCACTAATAGTTGTGAGGGAGTGGCGTCTAAGTACTTCGAAAGGCATCTGGCCAATGAGAAAGTTCTCAAGGAAGTATGCGCTGTTGATACGGCAAGTTGCCAAAAGGCAGCGCTGGATATTTACAATACTGTTTTAGGTTATCAGCGCGGTGACTACGATACCGATCTGCCTCCAGAGCTTAAGCAAGCATTTGGATCGTTCCACCAATTCAACATCGATGCAGTCGCAGTACCTACGGCAGCGATAGCAAGACCTTCGGCAGAAGCATTTGTTCAGTCACTTGGACTTGATGTTTCGGATCCGAAGGTCCAGGCAATCGTCGGCACAGTGGCAACATTCATAGCAGGCAAAGCCGCAGCCAGTCGAGTTCCCAAAACGAGTATGGCGATGCCTACCGGCTTACCAGACAAACTCACAGGTTACGCCAACCCCAACGATATACGTTTTACACAGGACAGCGTCTCTGGGGTCTTTCGCGATGGGACGGTGTTGGACTCGACAATCGATGCTTTGAAAAAAGGAGTAATTTCACCGTCCGAAATTCCCCCGATCAGGGTTTTCGAGAAGGACGGATTGATTTACAGCCTTGATAACCGCCGCCTTCTCGCGGCCTCGGCAGCAGGCGTTCCGATAAAAATTGTTCCAGCTACATCGGCGGAGATTCGTAAAGAAGTCAAAAAGAAAATGACGACACTGAATAAAGGTGTAATCATTTGTGTTCGTGATATCTGTAAGTAAAGGTGCGTATGGAACTTGATGATCAAATTGAAAGTATCGAAACCAAAGAGGATTTTGCGGAGTTTCTCAATGTGTTTCGTGAGTCTTTGGCAAGCCAGCCTGACGAGTGGGAGAATCCAACGCTCGAAAAATTTTTAGATGCAATGGAAGCTTGGGTGAACTCAATGGAAGGTTATGTAATTAACTCTGGTGATACAGACGTACTTCGTCCAAGCTGGCGAACCTTTGCGAAGATTTTATCGGCTGCGAGCGTTTATGAGTGATATGTAGAGAATGCACCGCTTTTTCCAATCTGCGATCAATTATTGTTCCGTCGTCAAGCCATGGGCGTGGGGGTAGTTGAAAATAATTTATGGCGATTTATTTATATTTGCAGTTCGAGTAGGTGGGGACTGTCTTTTGTCGTTAAAACTCCTCCAGAATTAAGAGTTATGTAAAGTTTTGAATGTTCTTAAAACGATTGCTGTCCCGTTTCTTCTGATCACGGGCGCCCTCCGGTCCGAAAACGTTCATACGCATCCCCACCAGTGCGGGCCAATCAAGTGTGGCAATGGACAACATACGAGGATCAACCATTGAGCAATCTCAAAGCACTGAATGACGGTCTACATGAATACGTTTATGTGGAAAGTCTTCATCTGGATTCCGAAGATGGACTTAGCGGTTACAACCTGTTGATGACGCTGGCGAAGTCTGCGGATCCTGGAGCAGCGACTATCGCGGTCATATTTTTTAACGTGGGCGGTCTGAACGTGCGGGGATTTGGTGGTGGCTTGACTCAGTTCATGGATCTTTGCGTGTCGAGGGTTGAAGGCGGACTGGATCGTATACGGTATGAGCTGGTTGATGAGGAAGAAGAAAAAATAGCCTTTAACTTCCACTCCTTCAAAGTGCTCAGCGAGGATGGCAGCGGCGAATAGGCAGCGAAAGCCAGGTTGCACGAATTGATGCCTTTTTCCAAAAAAAGCCCCGTCTGAAGCGGGGCGTTTTTTTTGGTTTAACCTGCGAAACCTTTAGCGAAACGCCGGCACCACATGCTTGATAAACAACTCCAGCGACTTCTTCTTCTCTTCATGCGGCAAGCTGTTGTCACACCAGAAGCTGAACTCATCCACCCCCAGTTCCTGGTAGTACTTGATCCGCGGAATGATTTCTTCCGGCGTACCGATCATCGCCGTCTTGTGCAGGCTCTCCAGTTCGAACTCCGGACGTCCGGCAAACTTCTCTTCCGGACTCGGGGCGAGGAAGCCGTTGACCGGTGTCTGCTTGTTACCGAACCACGCATCGAAGGTGCGATAGAAACGTGAGATCGCTTTCGCGCCGACTTTCCAGCCGTCCGGGTTATCAGCGGTGTGCACGTGGGTGTGGCGCAGCACCATCAATTGTGGGCGAGGCACGTCTGGGTTGTTGTCCAGTGCGGTCTGGAATTTGTTCTTCAGGTCGAGGACTTCTTCGTCGCCTTTCATCAATGGCGTGACCATGACGTTGCAGCCGTTGGCGACGGCGAAGTTGTGCGAGTCGGGGTCGCGGGCGGCGATCCACATGGGTGGGTTGGGCTTCTGGATCGGTTTCGGCACGCTGGTGGAGGTGGGGAATTTCCAGATGTCGCCGTCGTGGGCGTAGTCGCCTTGCCACAGGGCGCGGACCACCGGGACCATTTCGCGCAGGGCCTGGCCGCCGCTGGAGGCGGGCATGCCGCCGGCCATGCGGTCGAATTCGACTTGATAGGCGCCGCGCGCCAGACCGACTTCCATGCGGCCGTTGCTGATCACGTCGAGCAGGGCGCATTCGCCGGCGACGCGCAGCGGGTGCCAGAACGGCGCGATGATGGTGCCGGCGCCGAGGTGGATGGTGGTGGTTTTCGCTGCGAGGTAGGCCAGCAGCGGCATCGGGCTTGGGGAGATGGTGTATTCCATGGCGTGGTGTTCGCCGATCCACACGGTGCTGAAACCGCCGGCCTCGGCCATCAGGGTCAGTTCGGTCAGGTCTTCGAACAGTTGGCGGTGGCTGACGCTTTCGTCCCAGCGTTCCATGTGTACGAACAGGGAAAATTTCATGACGCTACCTCGAGTCTTTTGTAATTGGCCGGTCGTGTGCGGGCCTGTCGAACTGACGTGAACGCGTTGCGCTCGCGAGTCTTCTCACCATTCAAGCACGCCTTCGAGGACGGCTGTTCGGTTGATTGAATATTGGTATACCATAATACGGAATATCCGCAAAATATTTCTGACCGACACTTCGAACAAGGAAGGCGCAAGCAATGAACATAAAACAAAAACTGACTTTGGCGTTTGCGGTAATCGCCAGCCTGCCGGTGTTACTGGTGGCAGCGCTGATCATCCTCAATGTCCGCGATGGCGCGCGCGACACCTTTACCGACAGCACCGGGCGCGAAGTGCGTCAGGTGGAAAACGCGATGCAGCTGTTTTTCGAGGGCATCAGCCAGAACGTTGCTTACCTGGCCGAGCATCCGCAACTGCAGAGCATCGACACCAGCCTCAAACGCTACCTGAGCAGCGACGCCGCGCAAGTGCCGCTGGGGCCGCAGGATCAACAGCTGTTCAAGCTGTTCGACGGTCTGGCCAAGGCGCACCCGGCTTACACCTATCTATCTGTCGGCACCGAGCAGGGTGGTTATCTGTTCTGGCCGGGCGATGCGAAGTTGGCGAACTACGATCCGCGCACCCGGCCCTGGTACAAAACCGCGATGGCCAATCCCGGCAAAACCCTTCGCACCGAGGCCTATTACTGGGCGGCGGATGACGTGGTGCTGGTGAGCACCGTGCGCAGCTTCAACAACCAGTTGGGCAGCAATGCCGGCGTGGTCAACATCGATGTGTCGCTCAAGCAATTGACCGACCTGGTCAAGCAGATCCGCCTCGGCGAGAGCGGTTATCTGATGTTGATGGAAGCCAACAACACCGTGCTGGTCGACCCGAGCGATCCGGCGCACAACTTCAAGAAACTCAGCGATCTCGGCGACGGTTATCAGCAACTGGCCGAGGCGGGCAAAGGCCTGGTCGAGGTGCAATTGGCTGGCGAGGATTACATGGCGCTAGTTTGGCCTTCGCAGGCGTTGGGCTGGCGGTTTGTCGGCTTGGTCAAGGCGAGCGAAGTGATGGCCGGGGCGACTCGTTTGACCTGGCTGATCGGCGCTATCGCTGTGGTTTGCGCACTGTTGTTTGCAATGGCCGGCGCGTGGTTCGCCGGGCTGATGGTCAAGCCGATTCGTGGTGTCGCCAGCGGACTCGAAGGCATTGCCCAGGGCGAGGGCGATCTGACTGCGCGACTGGAAGTCCGTGGGCAGGATGAAACCGCGCAACTGGCCGGCTGGTTCAACCAGTTTCTTGAAGCTATTCGCACATTGATTCAGCGTATCGGCCAAGCGGCAGGGCAGATTCACAGCAGCTCCGGCAGCGCCACTGAAGTCTCGGCGGAAATGGCCGACGTCGCTTCGCGTCAGCGTGAGGCGGTGGACATGGTTTCTACGGCGTTTCACGAAATGGTCGCCACTTCCAACGAGGTTGCGCGCTCGTGCAGTCAGGCGGCCGACTCGGCAGACAACGGTCAGCGTCAGGCACACACCGGGCAGCAGCAGATCGACGCGGCGGTAAGTAACGTCGGGCGCTTGAGTCAGGAGATCGGCCACAGCGCCGAGTCGATGCAGCAACTGGAGCAGGACAGCAACGACATCCAGTCTATCCTCGGCACCATCCGCTCGATTGCCGAGCAGACCAATCTGCTCGCGCTCAACGCCGCTATCGAAGCCGCGCGCGCCGGTGAACAGGGCAGGGGCTTTGCCGTGGTCGCTGATGAAGTTCGCGCGCTGGCCAAACGCACTTCCGACTCCACCGGTGAGATTGACGCATTGCTCGGCAATCTGGCGCGGCGCACCCATCAGATGGGCAAGCAGATGCACGCCAGCCTTGAGGTCTCGCAGGAAACCGTGGTGTCGATCAACGAGGCGCGAGCGAGTTTTGAATTGATCCGTGAATCGGTCGACGTGATCCGCGACATGAACACGCAGATCGCCACGGCGGCGGAGGAACAGCATCAAGTGGCAGAGGACATCAATCGGCACATCAGCCAGATTCATGGCGATGCGCAGTTGGTGGCGAGCCTGGCGGATTCAACTCGCCAGGATGCGCAGAACCTGACGGCGTTGTCGCAGACGTTGAATCAGTTGGTGAGCCGGTTTAGGACCTGACACGGTCGCCCAGGCAACACCAAAACCTGTGGGAGCGAGCCTGCTCGCGAAGGTGTCGGGTCAGTCAAAAATGTAACAACTGACCCATCGCATTCGCGAGCAGGCTCGCTCCCACATGGGATATCCGAGATCTGGTGAAATCACGCCACAACCGGCAACGCACCCATCTTGCCATGGCAATACACCAGCGGTCCGGCGACCTGCTCGGGGACGATCAGGTTCTTCACCGCGCCGACCATGATCGCGTGGTCGCCACCTTCGTATTCACGCCACAACTCGCACTCGATCACCGCCGTGGCATTGGCGAGGATCGGGTTGCCCAGTTCGCTCAACGTCCACTCGATGCCCTGCGCCTTGTCCTTGCCTTTGCGCGCGAAGGCATAGGCCTCGCTTTGCTGCACGCTGGACAACAGGTGAATCGCAAAGCGTTTGTTCTTGATCAGCACGGGATAGGAGTCGGAGCTGTAGTTAGGGCAGAACAGCACCAGCGCCGGGTCCATCGACAGTGAGCTGAACGCGCTGGCGGTCAGGCCGACGATCTGGCCGTCGTCGTCCAGCGTGGTGATGACGGTGACGCCGGACGGGAACGAGCCCATGACTTGTTTGTAAATGGCAGCATCGATCATTGGGTGGTCCTCGGGTGGTGTGACGCGGTTTTTATGGTTTGTAGGTCTGATGGTATACCGTAATACATATCTTGCAAGAGCTTTTCTGGTGAACCGATAAACGTGCCACTTTCGTCGGAAACTCAGTGTTTACGGGGCTTTCAGCTAGCCGGTCAGGGGTGAGATCAGCGAGGATAGCGGATCAGAGAGCGACAGAATCAGCGGATCAGGCTTGTGCAAAGTTTGGAATACCATAATATGGTCTGCATCTGAGGGGCGACCCAAGAGTCCTCCCGGTTTGGCTTCATACAAAGATAAAAACAGACAAACTCGAGTTCATGCATATGTCCCAGATGTCCCGGCAAGATCCGTTGATCGAGAATCATACGGTCGATTACGTCCCACTCGCGGAACGCCACGGGAAGGCCCGCGATCTGTTCACTCTTTGGTTCAGCACCAACATCGCGCCACTGCCCATCGTCACCGGCGCCATGGTGGTCCAGGTGTTCCACCTCAATCTGTTCTGGGGGCTGCTGGCGATTGCGCTGGGGCACATGATCGGCGGCGTGGTGATTGCGCTGGCCTCGGCGCAGGGTCCGCGCATGGGCATTCCGCAAATGGTCCAGAGTCGCGGTCAGTTCGGTCGTTATGGCGCACTGCTGATCGTGTTCTTCGCGGCGCTCATCTACATCGGTTTCTTCATTTCCAACATCGTGCTGGCCGGCAAATCCATCGTCGGCATTGCGCCGTCAGTACCGGCGCCGCTGAGCATTCTGATCGGAGCGCTGGCTGCTACGGCGATCGGTGTGATCGGCTACAACTTCATCCACACCCTCAACCGCATCGGCACCTGGGTGATGGGCGGCGCGTTGCTCGCCGGATTCATCTACATCTTCGCCCATGACTTGCCGGCAGACTTCCTGACACGCGGCAGTTTCAATCTCTCCGGCTGGCTGGCGACGGTGTCGCTGGGGATCATCTGGCAGATCAGCTTCTCGCCGTACGTCTCCGACTATTCGCGTTATCTGCCAGCAGACATCGGCATCGCCAAACCCTTCTGGGCGACGTATCTGGGTGCGACGCTGGGCACGATTCTGTCGTTCAGTTTTGGCGCGGTGGCGGTACTGGCGACGCCGGAAGGCACTGAAGCGATGGCAGCGGTCAAGCAGTCCACCGGCTGGCTGGGGCCGATTCTGATGGTGCTGTTTCTGCTCAACATCATCAGCCACAACGCGCTCAATCTGTATGGCGCAGTGTTGTCGATCATCACCTCGATTCAAACCTTCGCCAGCCAGTGGACGCCGAGCATCAAAGTGCGCGTGGTGCTGTCGAGCGTGATTCTGGCCGGATGCTGTGTGGTCGCCCTCGGTGCCTCGGCGGATTTCATTTCAGAATTCATCGGACTGATTCTCGCGTTGTTGCTGGTGCTGGTGCCGTGGGCGTCGATCAACCTGATCGATTTCTACCTGATCAAGCGCGGCAACTACGACATCGCCTCGATCTTCCGCGCTGACGGCGGGATCTACGGGCGCTTCAACCTGCACGCGATCATTGCCTATTTCATCGGCATCATCGTGCAGCTGCCGTTTGCCAACACCTCGCTGTACGTGGGGCCGTACGCCAACTTGGTGGAAGGTGCCGACCTGTCCTGGCTGGTCGGTCTGGTGGTAACGGTGCCGCTGTATTACTGCCTCGCAACCCGTGGTCAGGCGCAGCAGAGCCGGGCGGCCAGACTCGGCTATACCGACTGATCCCAACGGCAACACAGCAATGCCCGGCCCAATGCCGGGCATTTTTGTTTGCGTATCTCGGCGGTCAAGCAAATTGGCCATATCGATCCCCTTTTGGCCTGCCGCCTACTGTCATCGCGCTACGCTGTCAGCAAGAATCGAAACCATAACAACAGGCTCGACCTTTTTTGCCCTTGGCTATCGTTACAGCCACTGCCGTGTACAGAACATAAAAACCATCGATCTCACGTCGCATTCGGGGAAACAACCATGGTCACGATCAAACGCATTCTGGGCGCCACCGTGTGTGGCCTGACGCTGCTGGCCAGCGCCGTCCAGGCCGAGCAGCGCGAACTGCGGGTGTACAACTGGGCGGATTACATCCTGCCGTCAGTGCCCAAGGACTTCGCCGAGCAAAGCAAGATCAAAGTGACCTGGGACACCTTCGACACCAACGAATCCCTGGAAGCGAAACTGCTCACCGGCAACTCCGGTTACGACCTGGTGGTGCCGTCCAATCAGTTCATCGAAACCCAGATCAAGGCCGGCGTGTTCCAGAAACTCGACAAGTCGAAATTGCCGAACTGGAAGCACCAGGATCCGGCCCTGCTCAAATTGCTCGACGCCAACGACCCCGGCAACCAGTACGGCGTGCCGTACATGTACGGCACCGTGCTGATCGGCTTCAACCCGGCCAAGGTCAAGGCCGCCCTGGGCGAAAATGCGCCGGTGGACAGTTGGGATCTGGTGTTCAAACCCGAGAACATGGAAAAGCTCAAGGCCTGTGGCGTGGCGATGCTCGATTCGCCGTCGGAGATCCTGCCGCTGGCCCTGCATTACCTCGGCCTCGACCCGAACAGCCAGAACCCGGCGGACTATGAAAAGGCCAAGGCCTTGATGATGAAGATTCGCCCGTACGTGACCTACTTCAATTCGGCCAAGTACATGACCGACATTGCCAACGGCGACATCTGCGTGGCGATCGGTTATTCCGGCAGCTTCTACCAGTTCGGCAATCGCGCCAAAGAGGCGGGCAATGGCGTGGTGGTCGACTGGCGTTTGCCGAAGGAGGGCGCGCCGATCTGGTTCGACACGTTCGCCATTCCGAAGAGCGCGAAGAACGTCGCCGAGGCCCACGAATTCCTCAACCACTTGCTCGACCCGAAAGTGATCGCACCGATCAGCGATTTCCTCGGTTACCCGAATGCCAACAAGGACTCGATGCCGCTGGTCAACAAGGACATCACCGACAACCCCAACCTGACCCCGACCAGCGAAGCGCTGAAAACCCTGTATGTGGTGCAACCGTTGCCGCAGAAAATGGAACGGGTGCGCACGCGGGTGTGGACCAGTATCAAATCCGATAAATAAGAGCATCGCACTTCAAATGTGGGAGCGAGCCTGCTCGCGAAAGCGGTGTGTCATTCAACTCCTATGTTGAATGAACCGGCGTATTCGCGAGCAGGCTCGCTCCCACAGGTGGGGGTGGGTTGTGTCATTCGGTGCGGCGTTCTGCCTCGCGGCTGGTCACCAGGCTCAACAACACCGACCCCAGAATCACCGATCCGACGATTGCCAGCGACCATTCCACCGGCATGTGGAACCACGGCATCAGCACCATCTTGCCGCCGATGAACACCAGCACGATCGCCAAGCCATACTTGAGCAGGTGAAAACGGTCAGCCATGTCCGCCAGCAGGAAGTACAGCGCGCGCAGGCCCATGATCGCGAAGATGTTCGAGGTGAAAACAATGAACGGGTCAGTGGTCACGGCGAAGATCGCCGGAATGCTGTCGACCGCGAACATCAGGTCGCTGGCCTCGATCAGCACCAGCACCAGAAACATCGGCGTCGCCCAGCGCACGCCGTTCTGCAGGATGAAAAACTTCTCGCCATGAAAGCCGCTGGTGATGCGCATATGCCCGCGCACCCAGCGCAATAACGGATTCTTTTCCAGATCCGGTTGATGATCAGCGAACACCAGCATCTTGATCCCGGTGATGATCAGGAACACACCGAAGGCATACAGCAGCCATTCGAACTGCGACACCAGCCACACACCGGCGAAAATCATGATCGCGCGCATGACAATCGCGCCGAGCACGCCGTACAGCAGCACTCGTCGTTGCAATTCCGGTGGCACCGCGAAGTAGCTGAAGATCATCACGAAGATGAACATGTTGTCGATCGACAGGGACTGCTCGATCAGATAACCGGTTAAAAATTCCAAGGTTTTCTGTCTGGCGATCTCACCCCCGAATTCGCCATGCAGATACCACCAGAGCAGCCCGGCGAAGCTCAGCGCGAGCAGGCACCAGGCAATCACCCAGGCCGACGCTTCACGCACCGACACCCGGTGCGCCTTGCGCCCGCCGAAGACAAACAGGTCCAGGGCCAGCATGGCCAGAACGAAGACGATGAAGGCGCCCCACATCCAGGGTTCGCCGATGTTGATGTTCGTGGCAGGCATGGCACGCTCCCCTGTCTTTTTATTTGCAGCAAGCACATCCCCTGTGGGAGCGAGCCTGCTCGCGAATACGATGGAACAGTGAAGTTGAGGTTGCTGACCCACCGCGTTCGCGAGCAGGCTCGCTCCCACAGGGATCATCTTCTCTTCTCGATCAAAGTCAGACGGGGCCATGCTAGCGACGGATCTGGAGCAAAGAAAAATCGTTTATTTCTGACTGACAGTTCGGCAAAAACGAAGTGTCAGCGGAAAAACTCCCCCGGCGTCTCGCCAAACTGCTGACGAAATGCGGCGATAAACGCCGAGGTCGAGTCGTATCCACAAGCCAGCGCAACATCGGTCACACGCTCGCCTTTTTCCAGCGGGGTCAGGGCGCCAAGCAAGCGCAGGCGCTGGCGCCAGGCGCGGAAGGTCAGGCCGGTGTCGCGCAAAAACAGCCGTGTCAGAGTCTTTTCGGTGACACCGAATTTTTCGCTCCAGTGGCTCAGCGTGGTCTGCTGCTCCGGATGTTGCTCCAGGCTCTGATAGATCTGCTTCAGGCGCGGGTCTTGCGGCAGCGGCAGCATCAAATCGATGGTCGGCGCGTCGGCCAATTGATCAAGGATCACCTGGGCCAAGCGTCCGTCAGGGCCGCTCTCGTCGTATTCCACCGGGACCTGACTGAAGGCGCGAATCAATTCCCTGAGCAGCGCGCTGACGCCGAGCACATGGCAATGCTCGGCCGCCCAACCGGTGACGCTGCTGTCGATGTACAGGCTGCGCATTTCCGTGTGTGGCGCGCTGAACACCCGGTGCGGCACGCCCGCCGGAATCCACACCGCACGTTCCGGCGGCGCGACAAAACGGCCGGCGCTGGTCTGCACTTCGAGTACGCCTTGAATCGCATAGGACAACTGCACCCACGGATGGCTATGACGGCGGGTGAGGGCGCGGTTGGGCAGCGATTCAGTGCGTCCATACACCGGGCGCGGCAGGCTGGGCAGCCCGGGAACACTGCGGCGAACGCTTTTGGTATGTCCTTTAGGCGGCATCTTGTGGCTCTTCGGCGTTAGTCGGTAATTGCCAGCCACGTTAGAGTCGTTGGCACGCACTGGCAACCTTCGGATGAACCGCATGACTCGCCCACGTTTTTTGCCCGATAACTTCACCCTGACCTTGATCGGCGTCGTCTTGCTGGCGAGCTTCCTGCCCGCCAGCGGTCAAGTCGCCGTCGGCTTCGGCTGGCTGACCAACATCGCCATCGCCCTGCTGTTCTTCCTGCACGGCGCCAAGCTGTCGCGCGAATCGATCATCGCCGGCGCTGGCCACTGGCGTCTGCATCTGTTGGTGTTCGGCCTGACCTTCGTGCTCTTCCCGATTCTCGGTCTGGCGCTGAAACCGCTGTTGTCACCGCTGATCGGCGATCAGCTGTACATGGGCATGCTCTACCTTTGCGCGTTGCCAGCTACGGTGCAGTCGGCCATCGCGTTCACTTCGCTGGCGCGAGGCAATATTCCGGCGGCGATCTGCAGTGCGGCGGCGTCTAGTCTGTTCGGGATTTTTCTGACGCCGCTGCTGGTGACGCTGCTGCTCAACGTCCACGGCGACGGCGGTTCGACCCTCGATGCCATCGTCAAAATCAGTGTGCAATTGCTACTGCCATTCATTGCCGGGCAGATCGCACGCCGCTGGATCGGCGCGTGGGTAGGGCGCAACAAGAACTGGCTGAAATTCGTTGATCAGGGCTCGATTCTGCTGGTGGTGTACGGCGCATTCAGCGAGGCGGTCAACGAAGGCATCTGGCAGCAGATTCCGTTGTTCGAGTTGCTCGGCCTGGTGGTGGTCTGCTGCATCCTGCTGACGTTGGTTCTGGTGGCATCAATTCTGTTGAGCAAAGCCTTCGGCTTCAATCAGGAAGACCGCATCACCATCCTGTTCTGCGGCTCGAAAAAGAGCCTGGCCACCGGCGTGCCGATGGCGCAGGTGTTGTTCGCCGGCAGCACCATCGGCGTGCTGATTCTGCCGCTGATGCTGTTCCATCAGATTCAACTGATGGTCTGCGCGGTGCTGGCGCAGCGTTATGCGAAACGGCCGGAGTCGGTGCCGGATCTGATGGCGCAGGTGGACCCGTAAAACGCTTCACAGACCCGAATACTTGACCGCCGCTGCCGCCCGCGTCGGCACGTCCAGCGTGCGCAGCAACGAAGACACATGGATGCGTACCGTGAACGGCGAAATATCCAGTTCACGGGCAATTTCCTTGTTGGTCTTGCCTTGCGCGATCAACCGCAGAACGTCCTGCTGACGCGGCGTCAGCGTCGTCGCGGTTTCCAGCGGCAACAAGCCGGACGGCGCCGACTTCACCAGCACCTCACCTTCACGGATCGCCAGAATTGCCTGGCCGATTTCATCCGGCGCAATGTTCTTGCCGATAAAACCGTCAATGCCCGCCGCCATGACTTCACTGATCAGCGTCTGATCGTCAACCATCGACACCACGATCAGCGTGGTGCGCGGCAATCGTTGGCGCAAGTCGGCGAGTTGAGTGATGCAGGTCAGTCCGGGAAAACGCAGATCGAGCATCAGCGTGTCCGGCTCGTCGCCCTGTGGCAGCAGCTTGAGCACCGCGTCGAAGTCGCCGGCCTCGCAGGTATCGGCATCGGGCAGCAAGCGCTGCACGGTGCGCAGCATCGCCTCGCGAAACAGCGGGTGATCGTCGGCTATGATGATCCGGCACGTCATGATGCGACCCTCCCTGGGTCAGGCGTGATTCAAGGCCTGCACCTTAGCACTGGACGCGAAGGTTGCCTGTAGGCTGCTTCCGAAACTGACGATTGCTGCACAAGGACGTTTACCATGAAGTTCGAAAAAAATACCGAACTCGACCAGGCCAACCTGCGCATTATCATCGCTGCCATTGCGGTGGTTTACATGGTCGTGCTGGGTTTTCTGCCGGGCCATCGCTTCGATACCTACCTGCCGGTCATCACTTACATTGTCTTGTTTCTGCTGGCTTCGATCGCGTTCCGCCAAGCCATTGCGCGTTGGCCCGGGCATTATCCGGCGCGGCGGATTTTTGCCATGGTCCACGATTACACCGGCACCTGTTTTGGACTGGTGATCGGCGGCGAAGCGGCGCTGCCGTTGTATGCGGTGATGGTCTGGGTCAATCTCGGCAACGGCATGCGCTACGGCTCGCGCTATCTGGCAATCGCCACCGGCCTTGCATTGGTGGCGCAGCTGGTGGTCTATCGCCTGACGCCGTATTGGCAGGCGCAGCCGTTCATGGTGCTGATGCTGCTGATCACCAGCACGGTGATTCCGTTTTATGCGCACTTGCTGCTTGAGCGCACGCGCAAGGCGTCGGAAGAAGCGCTGGCGGCTAACCTGGAAAAGTCGCGGTTTCTGGCGCAGGCCAGTCATGACTTGCGTCAGCCGATTCATTCCATCGGTCTGTTTACCGCGTGTCTGCGAGAGTCGCGCCTGGGCGATGACGAGCGGCGGCTGGTCGATAACATCGACCGCTCACTGCTCAACGTCTCGCAATTGTTCCGCTCGATTCTCGACCTCTACACCCTCGATAACGGCCGGGTTGAAGCGAAAATGCAAACGCTGAATCTCGGTGAATGGCTTGCGGATCTGATACGCCAACACCAGGAAGCGGCCCGTTGGGCAGGCGTCGAGCTGCGGCTGCGACCGTGCAACCACTGGGTCAGAACCGACCCGGCGCTGCTCGCGACCATGGTGCAGAACGTGCTCTCCAACTGCTTCAAATACGGCGCGCAACGACCCGTGCTGATCGGCGTGCGTAGACGTGGGGCAGGGCTGGCCATCGTCATCCATGACCGTGGCAACGGCATTGCCGAAGAGCATCTGCACAAGGTCTTCGAGGAGTTTTATCGGGTACGGCAAGTGCGCGACAAAGATGTCGAGGGCGTCGGGCTGGGCCTGTCGATCATCAAGCGTCTTGGTGAACTGATCGATGTGCACGTTGCTCTGCGTTCACGGTTGGGACGCGGCACCGCTGTGACGCTTGCGGGGTTGCCGATCGTGGCGGCGCCGCAGTCACCGGTGGTTCGCAGTGAAGCGCGGCAGGCAGGTTTGTTGACCGGGCTGAAGGTGTGTCTGGTCGAGGATGACCGCAACGTGTTGCTCGCGACTTCGGCGTTGCTCGAACGCTGGGGCTGCGTGGTGCAGGCCGAGTGGTCAGCTGAAGGCCTGGTCACCGACTGCGACATCATCGTCGCCGACTATGACCTCGGCACCCACGCCACGGGTATCGAATGCATCGATGAAGTGCGCAGGCAGCGCGGCTGGGCCGTGCCGGCGATGATTATCACCGGGCATGACGTCGAGAAGATTCAGGCTGCGTTGCATGACCGGCAGATTGCGATTCTGTCGAAACCTGTGCGCCCGGCCGAGTTACGCGCGACGCTGCGCGCCCTGCGTGATCGACAAGGCGCAGCGGTTGAACAGATGCTGTAAAGGCCGATGTAAACGGGCGGCTCAGGAGCTCGCCCGTTATTTCGCGGCGATTACTGTGGGCTGTTGAACTGGTCGGAATAGCTGCCGGTCATCAGCGCCGATGCCACGCGATCAGAACCGACTCCGACCCGGGAGTAGGCCACTCGGTTGACGCCGGTGCGGTCGGCCCCATCCGCTGCCAATGCTCCGGCACCGACACGATCAGCGCCATCGGCAGCCACCGCGCCTGCGCCGACACGATCAGCGCCATCGGCAGCCAGCGCGCCGGCGCCGACACGATCGGCGCCATCGGCAGCCACCGCGCCGGCACCGACACGATCAGCGCCATCGGCAGCGACTGCACCTGCGCCGACACGATCAGCGCCATCGGCAGCCACCGCGCCGGCACCGACACGATCAGCGCCATCGGCAGCCACCGCGCCGGCACCGACACGATCAGCGCCATCGGCAGCGACTGCACCTGCGCCGACACGATCAGCGCCATCGGCAGCCACCGCGCCGGCACCGACACGATCAGCGCCATCGGCAGCCACCGCGCCGGCACCGACACGATCAGCGCCATCGGCAGCCACCGCGCCGGCGCCAACATGATCAGCCCCATCCGAAGCCAACGCCTGCGGTTGCGCCGCCAAGACATTCGGCACCACAACGCTGGCCGCTACCGCAAGAAGCACGCCTGACAACAACTTGTATTTCATGGTTTTCTCCACGACCCAGCAGCCAGAATGCGATGAGATGTCGTCCGTTGCGTATGCCCGGAGCAGTTACTCATTGGCTTGGGTTTTACCTGGTTGGCGAAAGGCACGGGCACACCGAACGGCGTGCGGGTGTCGAGATAATTTTGATCGAGCCGATTGAGTATAGGATCGGCCTCGGGAACTGCCACGGCGGGGAGATCGACGGACAAAAAAAGACGAAGCCCGCATCGTGCGGGCTTCGTTGTGTGGAGCTGTTTACATTTTTGCCAGCGCCTGAGCCAGGTCGGCGCGCAGGTCTTCAACGTCTTCAACTCCGACCGACAACCGCACCAAGCCATCGCCAATACCAAGCTTGGCGCGCGTCTCCGGTGGAATCGTCGCGTGGGTCATGATCGCCGGATGTTCGATCAAGCTTTCCACGCCGCCCAGACTTTCCGCCAGTGCAAAGATCTGCACGTTCTCTAGAAAGCGCCGTGCGCCGGCCAGATCGCTGTTCAGATCAACAGAAATCATCCCGCCAAAACCGCGCATCTGCCGCTTGGCCAGTTCGTGCTGCGGGTGCGACTCAAGGCCCGGATAGTAGACGCGCTTGACCTGCGGTTGCTGCTCGAGCCACTGCGCCAGATCCAGGGCGTTGCTGCAATGGCGTTCCATGCGCAGCGCCAAAGTCTTCACCCCGCGCAGGGTGAGGAATGCATCGAACGGCCCGGAAATCGCGCCGACGGCGTTTTGCAGGAAACCGAGTTTTTCCGCCAGCTCGGCGTTCTGCCCGACCACGGCAATGCCGCCGATCACGTCGGAGTGGCCGTTGAGGTATTTGGTGGTCGAGTGCAGGACGATGTCGAAGCCCAGCTCCAGCGGGCGCTGGATGTACGGGCTGGCGAAGGTGTTGTCGGCGACGCAGATGATCCCGCGCGCGCGGCAGATGCGCGCGATCGCGGCCAGATCCGACAGGCTCAGCAGCGGGTTGGTCGGGGTTTCGACCATGACCATGCGCGTGTCGTCCTGCAGCGAGGCTTCGAACGCCGACAGATCGGTCAGGTCGACGAAGCTGAAACGGTGCCCGGCGCTGCGCTGGCGAACCTTGTCGAACAGGCGGAAGGTGCCGCCGTACAAGTCATTGCCGGAAACGATGTGCGAGCCGGCGTCGAGCAGTTCCAACACCGTGGAAATCGCCGCCAGCCCTGAGGCGAAGGCGAACGCTCGGGTGCCGCCTTCAAGGTCCGCAATGCAGCGCTCCAGGGCGAAACGCGTCGGGTTGTGCGAGCGGCCGTAGTCGAACCCCTTGTGCACGCCGGGGCTGTCTTGCAGATAAGTCGAGTTGGCATAGATCGGCGGCATCAGCGCGCCGGTGGTCGGGTCCGGCTCCTGCCCGGCGTGGATCACCCGGGTCGCGAAGCCTTGGGATTTATCGTCGTGCTGACTCATGCAAGGGATCTCCGTAATTGGTTGAGCATGTCGGTGCGGGTAATCAGGCCATGGAAGCTGGAACCGTCAGCGATGATCGCGACGAGGCCACGGCTGAGCACCGCTTCCAGCTCGGCCAGGCTCGCAGCCGGGGCGAGGGTTTGCAGTTTGTCGGTCATCACGCTGGACACCGACTGGCTGAAGCGCGCGGCATCTTCGTGGACGCCGAGGAGGATGTCGGACTCGTCGATCACACCCACCAGTTGCTTGCCTTCGACCAGCACCGGCAGTTGCGAAACATCCGCCAGACGCATGCGCTGAAACGCAGTGAGCAGGGTGTCGTCCGGGCCGACGCTGATCACCCGGCCGTCCTCGAAACGCCGTGCGATCAAATCGCGCAGATCGCCGTAGCCCTTGCGCTGCAACAGGCCTTGATCGGTCATCCACTGGTCGTTGTAGACCTTCGACAGGTAGCGCGTGCCGGTGTCGCAGACGAAACTGACCACGCGTTTCGGCTCGGTCTGCTCGCGGCAATAACGCAGCGCGGCGGCGAACAGGGTGCCGGTCGATGAACCACCGAGAATGCCCTCGGCCTTGAGCAACTGGCGGGCGTGATCGAAGCTTTCCGCGTCGCTGATCGAGTAGGCGTGACGCACGCTGGACAGGTCAGTGATCGACGGAATGAAGTCTTCGCCGATGCCCTCGACGGCCCACGAACCGGGCGTCGGCAAGGTGCCGTCGCGGCTGTATTGCGCCATCACCGAGCCGACCGGATCGGCGAGGACCATTTCCAGATCCGGCTGCACGCGCTTGAAAAAACGGCTCAGCCCGGTCAGCGTGCCGGCCGATCCGACGCCGACGACGATGGCGTCCAGATCATGTTCGGTCTGCGCCCAGATTTCCGGCGCGGTGCTGCATTCATGGGCCAGCGGGTTGGCGGGATTGTTGAACTGGTCGGCGAAAAACGCCCCGGGAATGTCCTTGGCCAAGCGGGCGGCGACGTCCTGGTAATACTCGGGATGGCCCTTGCCGACATCGGAGCGGGTGATGTGCACTTCGGCGCCCATGGCCTTCAAGTGCAGGACCTTCTCGGTGGACATCTTGTCCGGCACCACCAGCACTACGCGATAGCCTTTGGCGCGGCCGACCAGCGCCAGACCCAGACCGGTATTGCCGGCGGTGGCCTCGACAATCGTGCCGCCCGGTTGCAGGCGACCGTCACGTTCGGCAGCGTCGATCATCGCCAGACCGATACGGTCCTTGATTGAGCCGCCAGGGTTCTGCGATTCGAGTTTGAGAAACAGCGTGCACGGTCCGGTATCGAAGCGGGTGACCTGCACCAGCGGAGTATTGCCTATCAGCCCAAGCACGGCAGGGCGTGATTCCTTTGACATTTCTTCACCTCTTTATGGTGTTGATCGCGTTCCAATCGCGGGGAAAAGACTCGCGTGCAACTTAGGCGCAGACATCCTCTCTCGCAACCTCTAATCCTTGGAAAATCCAGCCATTTGGATCTAACGATAGAACGAAAACTTGCATGTTGCCCTGACGTGTTCTGATCGTTCCCACGCTCCGCGTGGGAATGCAGCCTTGGACGCTCTGCGTCCCTACGGCCAGAAGATCCCAGCCTTCGACAGCTCCTTGTATCTCGACTAACGCTCCGTCAGGAGCGATAGTTCTCGACTGATCATCGAGGGAGGGACTTGGAAGCCGCGCAGCTCCTTAGGCTTTTTGCCTGTGACGTAGATCGTGCTCCAGCCCTCCACACTCACTCGTACAGTTCGCACGGTATCTTGGGCCCGCCTGCGGCGAGAGCCCGCATTCGCAAGGTTGGACAGAGTGACGTGATGATCGCAACAGGGAACAAGTGGAGAAACGATCATGTCCGGTTTCGTTGGCGTCGACATCGCAAAGAACACCTTTGATATCGCTACACACCAGCCCAACGGCAAGCACAAAACCAAGGCCAAGCTGGCCAACGATCCAAAGGGCTTTAAAGAGTTTGAGGCGTGGCTAGAAAAAAACGCCGAGCGTTCGGCCCTGATCGTGATGGAAGCCACCAGCGTCTACCACTTGGAACTCGCGGAATTCGTTTACAACAAAGGCTTCCGGGTCTGCGTCGTGAACCCGGCTACGACCAAAGCGTACGCTGACAGCGAACTGCGCCGCATCAAGACTGATAAAAGCGATGCCAAACTGATCGCCGACTTTGCCCGGGAAAAGGATCAAAAACTTCACCCATGGGCGCCTGAGCCGCTGAAATACCGCCAGTTAAAAGCAATGGTGCGCCGCCTGGATGACCTTCAGGAAATGGAACAAATGGAGCTTAATCGTCTGGACGTTTCCGACGAAAAGGTCAAAGACTCGATCAACTCCGTTCTGCGCCATATCGAAAAAGAGATCGTAGAAACGCATAAGGCGATCAAAAAACACATCGATGACGACCCGGATATGCGTCAGATGCGGGATCTCATCGTAACCATCGACGGCATCGGACAAAAAACGCTTGAACGATTGCTCGCCGAACTGGGTGACCTGCGCAAATACAGTGATCCTCGCCAACTGGTCGCTGCCGCAGGGCTCAATCCAAAGCTGCAGGAATCAGGAAAGCTCAAAGGTCACACCCTGATCTCAAGAGTAGGGTCAGCACGGCTGCGTGCAGGCCTTTACATGCCTGGCATGGTGGCGCTGAAACACAATAAGGCGATCAAGGCGATGAAAGAACGCCTGGAAGCCAATGGCAAGGCCCCCAAGCAGATCATCTGCGCAGCAATGCGCAAGCTGCTGCACTTCATTTACGGAGTGCTCAAGTCAGGACTGCCATATGACCCGAAACTTGCGCTTGCCCGGTGAGGCTCATGACGGTATCTACGGGGCGCCTGTGCATGAGTAGAACTTGTGATGATCTAGAATTTATTGAGTTTGTTTCATCAAGACCGGTTCCCGACAATACCCGCCATCGAATAAGCATCTGGAGTTGTTTGTCATGGCACTGGCCCATTCCCTTGGATTTCCGCGCATCGGTCGCGACCGCGAACTGAAGAAAGCGCAAGAGGCGTTCTGGAAAGGAGAACTGAACGAGGCGGGCCTGCGTGACGTCGGGCGTGAGCTGCGCAAGGTCCATTGGGACTTGCAGAAAAACGCCGGCATCGACTTGCTGCCGGTTGGCGATTTCGCCTGGTACGACCAGGTGCTGACCCACTCGCTGATGTTCGGCGTGATCCCCGAGCGCTTCCGCCCGCACGACGGCAAAGCCACGCTGCACACCCTGTTCAGCATGGCCCGTGGTGTCAGCAATACTTGCTGCGGCGAAGGCCACGCTCAGGAAATGACCAAGTGGTTCGACACCAACTATCACTACCTGGTACCGGAATTCAGCGTCGATCAACAATTTCAGCTGGGTTGGGAGCAGCTGTTTGAAGAAACCGAAGAGGCCCGTGCGCTAGGGCACAACGTCAAACCGGTGATCATCGGTCCGCTGACCTATCTGTGGCTGGGTAAAACCAAAGGCGCCGATTTCGACAAACTCGATTTGCTTGATCGCCTGCTACCGCTGTACGGCCAGATCTTCGCGCGGCTGGCGGCATTGGGCGTGGAGTGGGTGCAGATCGATGAGCCGATTCTGGTGCTCGATTTGCCACAGGACTGGAAGAATGCCTTCGAGCGCGCCTACAACCAGATCCAGCGCGATCCGCTGAAAAAACTGCTCGCCACGTACTTCGGTGGTCTGGAAGAAAACCTCGGTCTGGCGGCGAACCTGCCGGTCGACGGCCTGCACATCGATCTGGTGCGCGCGCCGGATCAGTACCCGACCATTCTGGATCGTCTGCCGGCTTATAAGGTGCTGTCGTTGGGTGTGGTCAACGGTCGGAACGTCTGGCGCTGCGATCTGCAAAACGCGCTGGCGACGCTGCGCCATGCTCATGAGCGTCTGGGTGATCGTTTGTGGGTAGCACCGTCCTGTTCATTGCTGCACAGCCCGGTTGATCTGGGCCGCGAAGACCAGCTCGATGCCGAACTGAAAAGCTGGCTGGCGTTCGCCGTGCAGAAGTGCGAAGAGGTCGCCGTGCTCGCTCAAGCGGTCAGCGAACCGGAAGCGCCGAAGGTACTGCGTGCCCTCGCGCAAAGCCGTTCGGTGCAGACCAGCCGCGCTGCCTCGCCGCGTATTCACAAACCGGCGGTACAAGCGCGGGTCGCGGCGATCACTGCCAAGGATGCGCAACGCCAATCGCCGTTTGCCCAGCGTATTGCCAAACAGCGCGGCAAGCTCGACCTGCCGTTATTCCCGACCACCACCATTGGTTCGTTTCCGCAAACGGCGGCGATCCGTCTGGCGCGTCAGGCCTACAAGCAAGGCAAGCTCAGCGCGGCCGATTACACCGATGCGATGCACACGGAGATTCGCCACGCGGTGGAAATTCAAGAACGCCTCGGCCTGGATGTGCTGGTGCACGGGGAGGCCGAGCGCAACGACATGGTCGAATACTTCGCCGAACAGCTCGACGGCTATGCCTTCACCCGCTTTGGCTGGGTGCAGAGCTACGGTTCGCGCTGCGTCAAACCGGCGGTGATTTTCGGTGACCTAAGCCGCCCGCAGGCGATGACGGTCGAGTGGATCCGCTACGCCCAAGGCCTAACCGACAAGGTCATGAAAGGCATGCTGACCGGCCCGCTGACCATGCTGATGTGGTCGTTCCCGCGCGAAGACGTCAGCCGCGAGGTGCAGGCTCAACAACTGGCGCTGGCCATTCGTGACGAGGTGAATGATCTGGAAGCGGCGGGAATCAAAATCGTCCAGATCGACGAAGCGGCGTTCCGTGAAGGCTTGCCGTTACGCCGGGCGCAGTGGCCGGCGTATCTGCACTGGGCGAGCGAAGCATTCCGCCTGTGCGCCTCCGGCGTGCGCGACGAAACGCAGATCCACACGCACATGTGCTACAGCGAGTTCAACGATGTGATCGAGTCGATCGCGGCGATGGACGCCGATGTCATCACCATCGAAACCTCGCGTTCGGACATGGAACTGCTCGAAGCGTTTGAAGCGTTTGCCTACCCGAACGACATCGGCCCCGGCGTGTACGACATTCACTCGCCACGGATTCCCGATGTGACGGAAATGGTCGGTTTACTGCGCAAAGCGGCGCAGCGTATTCCGGTGGAGCGGCTGTGGGTCAATCCGGATTGCGGGTTGAAGACCCGAGGCTGGCCAGAGACCGAAGCGGCGCTGGTGCACATGGTCAGCGCCGCGCGGCAACTGCGCAAAGAGTGGGCCTGACCCTTTACCGCCCCGGAATACATAACCCTGTGGGAGCGAGCCTGCTCGCGAAAGCGGTGTGTCAGCCACCCATGCATCAGGCAAGGAAGCGCAATATCGGCGCACCATCGAACGGGTCTGTCAGATAGTGCGCCCTGACCCCGAAAGTCGTCTGTAACCGCTCCGGCGTCAGCACGTGCAGCGGCTCGCCCAGTGCCACCAGACGCCCGCGCTCCAGCACCGCCAGGCGATCGCACTTGAGCGCCTGATTGAGATCGTGCAGGGCGATCAGCGTAGTCACCGGCAGTGCGCGCACCACGTGCAGAATGCTCAACTGATGCTGGATGTCGAGGTGGTTGGCCGGCTCGTCGAGCAGCAGGATCTGTGGGCGCTGCGCCAGTGCGCGGGCGATGTGCACGCGCTGGCGTTCCCCGCCGGAGAGGCTGCGCCAGAGGCGGTTGCGCAGGTGCACGGCGTCGACGTCAATCAGCGCTTGCTCGACGATGGCGTCATCGGCCGGCGACCACGGTTGCAGCGCCGACAACCACGGCGTCCGCCCCAGCGCCACCGCGTCGAACACGCGAATGCCATCGTCGGTATCGGCCTGTTGCTCAACCACCGCGAGCGTCTGCGCGATAGTGCGCCGCGACATCTTGCCCAGCGTCCGACCGTCGAGCTGCACCTGACCTGCGCTCGGTTCGCGCAGGCCAGCGAGCAGTTTCAGCAGAGTGGATTTCCCCGACCCGTTCGGCCCGACAATGCCCAGGGTCTCGCCGCGCTGAACATCGAGGCTGACACCGTTGAGCAATTCGGCACCGCGCACTTTGAAGCCCACATCAGCACAACTCAAAACCGTGTTCATCGCGCCGATCTCCGGCCCACCAGAATCAGCGCGAACACCGGTGCGCCGACCAGTGCGGTGATCACGCCGACCGGGATCACCTGACCCTTGATCAGGGTGCGTGACAGCACATCGGCGGCGATCAGAAACACTGCGCCGCCCAACGCACTGGCAGGCAGCAGACGGGCATGACCGGTGCCGAGCAACAACCGCGCGGCATGGGGAATCACCAGACCGACAAAGCCGATCGAGCCGACAATCGACACCATCACCGCCGTCACCAGCGCGGCGCAGCCAATCAACAGAATCTGCACACGTCGCACTGGAATGCCGAGAGACGCCGCCGAGTCCGCACCAAAGGTGAACGCATCCAGCGCCCGGCGATGCCACAGACAAACAACCAACCCCAACACAGCCACCGGCACCGCCAGCCACACCGACGGCCAGCGCACGCCGCCGAGATTGCCCAACAGCCAGAACATGATTCCGCGCGCCTGTTCCGAGCTGGCCGAGCGGGTGATCAGGAAAGCGGTGAGGGCGTTGAACAGCTGCGAGCCGGCAATCCCGGCAAGAATGATCTGCCCGGTGCCGCTGGCCGAGCCGCTGACCCGTGCCAACAGGATCACCATCACGAAAGCGGTCACCGCGCCGGCAAAAGCACCGACCGACAATGAAATCGCCCCGGCACCGACGCCGAGCAGGGCGACCATCACCGCGCCGGTCGAGGCGCCAGCAGAAATTCCCAGCAGATACGGATCGGCCAACGGATTGCGCAGCAGCGACTGCAGGATTACGCCACAGGTCGCCAGACCGGCGCCGCAGGCCGCCGCGACCAGCGCGCGGGTCAGGCGATAGTTCCAGACAATGCCTTCGTCGATCGGGTCGAGCACATAACCGGCGCCCCACAGCTTGTTGGCCAGCACCTGCAACACCACGCTCGGCTCGATCGAAGTCTCGCCAATGGCCACGCCGCCGATCAGCGCGACCGACAGCGTCAACAGCACCAGCAGCAAACGGATCAGGCGTCTGCTCATGGCGACAGGTCGTAGCCGTTGATGGCGCTGGCCAGTTGTTCGAGGCCGTCGAAGGTGCGCAGGCTGGCCTGCATGGCCATGGCGTCAAGGATGATGATGCGGTTGTGCTTGACCGCATCCATGTTGCGCGTCACCGGATCACTGCGCAGGAAGGCGAGTTTCTTTTGATAATCGTCCGCCGGGAAACGCCGACGATCCATGCGCGCGATCACCAGAAACGTCGGGTTGGCCTTGGCGATGGTTTCCCAGCCGACGGTTGGCCATTCTTCATCGGACTCGACGACGTTGCGCACGCCGAGGGTGCTGAGCATGAAATCGGGAACGCCTTTGTGCCCGGCCACGAACGGCTCGATGTCCATCTCGGCGCTGGAGAACCACACCAGAGCGCTGACGTCTTTGCGCTGCTGGTTTTTCGCGGTGGCGATCGATTGCGCGAGGCTGGCTTTGAGCTGCTCATTGAGCTGTTCGCCACGCGCCTGCACGTCGAAAATCGCCGCCAGTTGGCTCACGCTTTTGTAGATGCTGTCGATGCGAAACGGCGCCAGCCGCGTGCCGTCCGAACCGACGAGGTTGTCCTTGGCTTCGCAATCGGAGGGCAGCAGATAGGTCGGAATCTTCAGTTCATGAAACTGCTCGCGGGTGCCTACCGCGCCTTGCGGGCCGACCATCCATTCCAGCTCGACGGCAACCAGCTCCGGGCGTTTGGCGATCACCGCTTCGAAACTCGGCTCGTTGTCGGCAAGGCGCTCGATCCTGTCGTTCTGCGCTTTGTATGTGCCCAGCACGTCGTTGAACCACAGCGAAGTGCCAACGACTTTGTCGCCCAGACCCAAGGCATAGAGCATTTCCGTGCCGGCCTGGCCGATGGTCACCGTGCGCGCAGGCGCGTGCTGAAAGGTCAGGCTGCTGCCACAGTTTTCGACGGTCAGCGGATACGCAGTCGGCGCCGCTTGCGCCAGGGGGCAAAGACTCAGAGTGGTGAGCAGGGTGGCAACGCGGGGCAGCAGCATGGGGCAGTCTCCAAGGGAACCGTACGGGAGCGGGCGGGTACGGTTGGAAACACACCTCGGGCGCGGTCGTGGAAACTGCGCAAGGCCGGCACGGGGAAATGCGCACGGCACGATGTCCTTCCCGGACACCCCGCCGGTTGGTCAGTCACTGTGCCGGCAGGTCTCCTGACTGATGCGTCATTGCCATGCTCCGGCCTTCCCGGGATTCACCCAGTGGCAGTCAAGGAGCAGGCTCGGCACCTACAGTTGCGGGGGCAGTTCCGATTGATGCTGTGCAAGCATTTCGGATTCCCTATTAATTCCGTGTGGAAACCGGCGGCGGCATGGTAGTCGATTTGCACGGTGGAGGGGGAGGCGAATCTGCCACAGCGTCGATTTTGCCGTTGGCATTGCAATCTGTCATATGTCCTGGCTAATATACGATCCATATACACATCGTATAGGATTCATATATGGGCATCGTAAAGATTTCAGAGGACATGCACGAGAATCTGCGCATCTCCAGCAACGCCCTCAGCCGCTCGATCAACGCGCAGGCCGAGCACTGGATGCGCATCGGCATGCTCGCCGAGCTGCATCCCAATCTCGACCACAGCGCCATTTGCCGCCTGCTGATCCGCGCCGAACAGAATGGTGGGCTGGATCTGCAACAACTGACTCAGGAAGCCGTCAGCGCATGAGAAACCAGATCAAGATCAACACCCCGGCCGACATCGAAAAATCCCGCGCTGCCGGCAAACTCGCCGCTGAAGTGCTGGCAATGCTGGTGCCGCATGTGAAGGCTGGCGTGACCACCGATGAGCTGGATCGACTGTGCAACGATTACATCGTCAATGTGCAGAAGGCGGTGCCAGCCAATGTCGGTTATCACGGCTTCCCGAAAACCGTCTGCGCGTCGGTCAACGATGTGGTGTGCCACGGGATTCCATCGGGTACGCCATTGAAAGACGGCGACATCGTCAACCTCGACATCGCGGTGATCAAGGACGGCTGGTTCGGCGATACCAGTCGCATGTATGTGGTGGGCGAGGCGACTCGTGAAGCGCAGCACCTGATCAAGACCACCTACGAAGCCATGTGCGCAGGCATCCGTGCAGTGAAGCCGGGCGCAACGCTGGGCGATATCGGTCATGCGATCCAGCGCCTGGCGGAGGCGGAGGGCTTCAGCGTGGTGCGCGAGTACTGCGGCCATGGCATCGGCAAGGTCTATCACGACGAACCGCAAATCCTGCATTACGGCTTTCCCAATCAAGGGCTGAAGCTTAAGGCCGGGATGATTTTCACCGTGGAACCGATGCTCAATGCCGGCAAACGCCATGTGAAGAACATGCCGGATGGCTGGACCGTATTGACCAAGGATGGCTCCTTGTCGGCGCAGTGGGAGCATATGGTCGCGGTGACGGAGACCGGGTTTGAAGTGCTGACGGCTTGGCCGGATGAGATTGAAGGGTACCGGGCCATTGGCTAATACCGTGTCGCCTGCTTGCCCTCACCCTAGCCCTCTCCCAATGGGAGAGGGGACTGACCGAGGTGTTGTGCGAGATACGCCGACGTGCGATACCGAGTCGAACTTACATTTTGAACAGCATTAAGATCGGCTCCCTTTCCCCCTCGCCCCCCGTGGGGGAGAGGGCTGGGGTGAGGGGGTAGATCCAACTGACTCAGCGCAATCAGTGAGCACCGGCAGCCTTGTTCAAGTCGCTCTCGGTCCACTCGGTATAAACACAAGCATCCGCCGTCGCCCAGCGCACCCGTACCGGATCGCCGGCCTTGAGCGGCATGCCCGCTGCCGATAGCGCTTTCACCGTCATCGACGTCCCGCCCGCAGTCACCACGCTGCAGGTCTGGCTTTCACCGAGAAACAGCACCTCCACAACGTTCGCCGACACCTCATTCCAGCCCGCTGCCAGCGGCTCATCCAGCGCCTGCTGCGTGCTCAGCGCCAAGGCCTTTTCCGGACGCACCATCAGCAGCACATCCTGATCAGTGTGCAACCCGGACGTCAGCCGAATCGACAACGACTGGCCCTCGAAACTCGCCGCTGCATTGCCTTGCGCCTTGAGCTTGAGGAAGTTCGAATTACCCAGGAACGACGCGACAAATGCATTCGGCGGATTCTGATAAAGGTCATAACCACTGCCCAGCCCGACAATCTTGCCGTGGCTGAAAATCGCGATGCGTTGCGACAGACGCATGGCTTCTTCCTGGTCGTGGGTCACGTACACGATGGTGATACCCAGGCGTCGGTGCAGTTGGCGCAGTTCATCCTGCAAGTCCTCGCGCAGCTTCTTGTCCAGCGCGCCCAACGGTTCATCCATCAGCAGAATGCGCGGCTCGTAAACCAGCGCCCGGGCGATGGCAACCCGTTGTTGCTGGCCACCGGACAGTTGCGAAGGGCGGCGATGGGCGAACTGTTCGAGTTGCACCAGCTTCAACATCGCATCGACGCGCTTTTCGCGCTCGGCCGCAGCCAGTTTGCGAATGGTCAGAGGGAAGGCGATGTTGTCGCGTACCGACAGATGCGGGAACAGCGAGTAACGCTGAAAGACCATGCCGATGTCGCGCTTGTGCGGCGGCACGTTGACCAGCGACTGGCCGTTGACGAGGATCTCGCCGCTGCTCGGTGTTTCAAAACCGGCGAGCATCGACAGCGTGGTGCTTTTGCCCGAGCCGCTGGAGCCGAGGAAGGTGAGGAATTCACCGTCCTTGATGTCCAGCGAGATATTGTCGACGGCAGCGAAATCGCCGTAGTGCTTGTTCAGGTTGCGCAGGCTGACCAGGGGTTTGTCGTTCTGCTGGGATGCGTCTTTGATCACGGCACTCATGTCGTACTCCTGGGCGCTCAGGCGCTGATTTCGTTGCGCCGGCGCAGGGCGGCGGCGATCACCATGACCAATACCGACAGGCCGATCAGCAGCGTCGAAGCGACGGCGATCACCGGGGTCAGGTCCTGGCGCAAAGTGGTCCACATTTTCACGGGAAGGGTTTGCAGAGTCGGGCTTGCCATCATCACGCTGAGCACCACTTCGTCCCAGGAAACGAGGAAGGCGAAGAGGGCGCCGGCGACCATCCCCGGACGAATCGCCGGGAACGTCACCTTGAACACCGCTTGCAAGCGCGAGGCACCGCAGATTACCGCCGCGTCTTCAATCGACTGATCGAACAGCTTCAGCGAGTTGATGATCGAGATGATGGTGAACGGCAGCGCGACGATCACATGGCTGACGACGAAGGCGAACATCGTTCCGGTGTAGCCGAGCTTGAGAAACAGCGCGTACACCGCCACGGCAATGATCACCAGCGGCACGATCATCGGCAGGGTGAACAGGCCATAGAGCATCTCGCGGCCGGGAAAGCGTCCGCGCACCAGCGCAAACGCGGTCGGCAAACCGAGCGCCACAGCGCAGATGGTGGTCAGCACGGCAACTTTTAGGCTGGCGGCGGCGGCGTTCATCCAGTCGGGATTGGAGAAGAACTGGCCGTACCATTTCAGCGTCCAGCCCGGTGGCGGGAACACCAGCCACTGCGAGGAGCCGAACGACAGCAGCACGATGAACACGATCGGCAACAGCAGGAACAGGCCGATCAGCCCAGTCGTAGCGTAGAGGCCGAAACGCATGCGCCGGCTCATGGCATTGGGGGTCAGGAGCATGTCGGCTTACCTCGCGTTACTGGCGCCAACCGGGGATTCCGGTTGAAGCTTCAGGTAGAAGTAGAACAGCACCAGGGTAATTGCGATCAGCAACGCGGCGCCGGCACTGGCCAGGCCCCAGTTGAGGAACGATTGCACCTGCTGAATGATGAACTCCGGCAGCATCATGTTCTGCGCCCCGCCGAGCAGCGCGGGGGTGACGTAGTAACCGAGCGACATTACGAACACCATCAAACCGCCGGACGCCAGACCCGGCCGGCACAGCGGCAGGAACACCCGGAAAAAGTTGGTCCACGGACTGGCGCCACAGATCGAGCCGGCCTGCAGGATCATCGGGTCGATGGCCTGCATGGTCGCCTGCAACGGCAGTACGATGAACGGGATCATGATGTAGCTCATGCCGATCACCACGCCGGTGAGGTTGTGCACCATCTCCAGCGGTTGATCGATGATGCCCATGGCCATCAAGGTCTTGTTGATCACGCCCGAGGCTTGCAGCAAAACCAGCCACGAATAGGTGCGGGCGAGCAGGCTGGTCCACATCGACAGCAGCACGATGTTGAGGATCCAGCGCCCCCAGCCGCGCGGCACCAGGGTGATCGCCCAGGCCAGCGGAAAGCCCAAGAGCAGGCTGAACAGCGTCACCAGCCCGGCCACCGAAAAGGTGTTGAGCAGCACTCGCGCATAGGCCGAGTTGGCGAACAACTGTTCGTAGTTGCCGAGACCAGGCACAGGTTCCAGCACACCGCGCAACAGCAGGCCAATCAACGGCGCGAGAAAGAACAGGCCGAGGAACAGCAGCGCCGGGACGAGGTTGCCGGCGCCGCGCCAGCGTTGCTTGAAGGCCGAACCGGCAGCGCCGGCGGCGCTCCCGGTGGCAGTGGAAGGACGAGGCGCAGTGGCCGCGATTTTCATTTGACCAGCCATTCGTTCCACCGTGTCGCGATAGCCGGACCGTTCTTGGCCCAGTAAGCGAAATCAAGGGTGATCTGATCCTTGGCGTAAGCCGTCGGCAGGTTGGGGGCCAGCGTCGAATCCAGACGCTCCACACTGTCGAGGTTGACCGGCGCGTAGGCGGTCAGGTTGGAGAAGTCGGCCTGGCCTTTGGCGCTGCTGGCATTGGCGAGGAACTTCATCGCCGCGTCCTTGTTTTTCGAGCCTTTGGGGATGACCAGAATGTCGGCCATGACCAGGTTCTGCTTCCAGCTCACGCCGACCGGTGCGCCGTCTTCCTGCAGGGCGTGCACCCGACCGTTCCAGAACTGGCCCATGCTCGCTTCGCCGGACGCCAGCAGTTGCTGCGACTGCGCGCCGCCGCCCCACCAGACGATGTCTTTCTTGATGGTGTCGAGTTTCTTAAAGGCGCGATCCAGATCCAGCGGGTAGAGCTTGTCAGCCGCAACGCCGTCGGCCAGTAGCGCCAGTTCGAGCACGCCGGGGCTTGGCCATTTGTACAGGGCGCGCTTGCCCGGGTAGGTCTTGGTGTCGAACAGCGCGCTCCAGTCCTGCGGCTTGTTGGCGCCGAGCTTGCCTTCGTTGTAGCCGAGGACAAAGGAGAAGAAGAACGAACCGACGCCGTGATCGCTGACAAAGCGCGGGTCGATCCTGTCGCGCTGGATCACTTTGAAATCGAGGGGTTCGAGCAGGCCTTCGGCAGCGGCGCGCAGAGCGAAGTCGGCTTCGACATCGACTACGTCCCACTGCACGTTGCCGCTTTCGACCATGGCTTTGAGTTTACCGTAGTCGGTGGGGCCGTCCTGGACGACGGTGATGCCGCTGGCCTTGCTGAACGGATCGGCCCAGGCCTGTTTCTGCGCATCCTGGGTGCTACCGCCCCAGCTGACAAAATTCACGCTTTCGGCAGCCATTGCAGCCTGGCCGGTAACGCTGAGCAGTCCCGCGAAAAAGATCGCGGTTGCAGCTTTGTTCAACAGCATGTTCACGCCCTCATTGTTGTGTTTTTGAGCGGGCCTTGCGTTGTTGCCCGCCTGTCGGGAGCAGTAGCTGGACGCTTTTTCACGTCGTCCGGTCTATGGAATATCATATTATGGTATTCCAAACTTTGTGCAAGCACTTTGCCTTACCGGTTATCTGGCCGGTTGGTTTTTTTGAGCCGTTCGGCCTGAGATATTTTGTGAATGTGAGATCCAGCCCCTCACCCCAGCCCTCTCCCAAGGGGAGAGAGGGAAAGGGAGTCGATCTTCATGCTGTTCAAAACCCAGCCCGATTCGGTAATGGGAAAGGAGTGGATCCGTATGCTGCTCAAAGCTGAGTTCGACTCGGTATCCCAGGTCGATGTATAGCGACCGGTCAACGCGGTCGGCTCCCTCTCCCTTTGGGAGAGGGCTGGGGTGAGGGCGGCGTCATTCAGTGAACGGAATGCTCTCAACCACCTCGAGGTCATACCCGGTCAACCCTGCATACTTCAGCGGCGGGCCAAGGTGGCGCAGCTTGCCAACCCCAAGGTTCTGCAGGATCTGCGCCCCAGTCCCGACCTCGGAATAAATCCGCGATTGCGAACGGCTGAACTGCCGTGGCGGTTGGGTCAACTGCGGCACGCGCTCGAGCAACGCCTGCGACGATTCATGGTTGGCCAGCACCACCACAACTCCATGACCTTCCGCCGCGACCCGTTGCAACGCTGCCCAGAGGGTCCAGTTCGTCGGCCCGCTGTACTCGGCGCCGACCAGATCGCGCAGCGGATCGATCACATGCACGCGCACCAGCGTCGGTTCTTCACGGCGCAGATCGCCCATGACCATCGCCATGTGCACACCGCCTTCGATGCGATCTTCGAAGGTGATCAAACGGAAGGTGCCATGCACCGTCGGCAGCTCACGTTCACCGATGCGTTCGATGGTGTGCTCGGTGCTCAGGCGGTAGTGGATCAGGTCGGCAATGGTGCCGATCTTGATCCCATGCTTGCGCGCGAACTGCTCCAGATCCGGGCGGCGGGCCATGGTGCCGTCGTCGTTCATCACTTCGACGATCACCGAGGCCGGGGTGAAACCGGCCAGACGCGCCAGATCGCAACCGGCCTCGGTGTGCCCGGCGCGGGTCAGCACGCCACCTTCCTTGGCGCGCAACGGGAAGATGTGACCGGGCTGCACCAGGTCTTCGGCACGGGCATTCGGCGCGACGGCGGCGGCCACGGTGCAGGCACGATCCGCCGCGGAGATGCCGGTGGTCACGCCGACCGCCGCTTCGATCGACACGGTAAATGCAGTGCTGAACACACTGCCGTTGGCGGGTACCATTTGCTCCAGGCCCAGACGCTGGCAATGTTCGTCGGTGAGGGTCAGGCAGATCAGCCCGCGTGCTTCGCGGGCCATGAAGCTGATAGCCTCCGGCGTGCAACGGTCGGCGGCCAGCAGCAGGTCGCCTTCGTTCTCGCGGTCTTCGTCATCGACCAGCAGGACCATTTTGCCGAGGCGATAATCTTCGATGATTTCTTCGATGCTGTTGAAGGCCATGCTGGACTCTCAGGGTTCGTTGGAAATATATTGGTATACCATAATACAAAATCAACAAAGAGGTCACTATGAAGGCGTACTGGATTGCACATGTGGATATAGCCGATGCCGAGCACTACAGCCAATACACCCAGCGCACCCCGCAGGCGATTGCCGCATTCGACGGCAAGTTTCTCGCCAGAGGCGGGCGCAGCGAAGCGCTGGAAGGGCGGCAGACGCCACAGCGCACCGTGATCATCGAGTTCGCGAGCTACGAACAGGCCGTGGCGTGCTATCGCTCGGCGGCGTATCAGGAGGCGAAAAGTTACCGCGAAGAATGGGCGAGGGCGGAGATCATCATCGTAGAAGGCATCGCCCCGAACTGAGCCACACCACCAAACTATGTGGGAGCGAGCCTGCTCGCGAATGCGTTCGATCATTCAACATTTGTATCGACTGACACGACGCCTTCGCGAGCAGGCTCGCTCCCACAGGGGTATAGGTGGTGATCAGCGCATGAAATGGATCTTGCCGCTGTCATCATTACCCATGTAAATCCCGTAAACCCCAGCCTGGCGCTCTTCGATATAGCGCTCGAGAATCTGCCGGATCGCCGGGTAGTAGATCTGCTCCCACGGAATCTCTTCCGGGGCGAAGAACTTGTAATCCATGGTCTCCGGTCCGGACTGCCCGGTGATTTCCAGGGCGATGGCGCGGAAGATGATGTACACCTCGCTGATCTTCGGCACGCTGAAAATCGAATACGGCGAGACGATTTCCGCGCGCACGCCGCTTTCTTCCCAGACTTCGCGCAGCGCCGCCTGTTCGGTGGTCTCACCGCTTTCCATGAAACCGGCCGGCAGGGTCCAGGTGCCAGGGCGCGGGGGGATCGCCCGTTGGCACAGGAGGTATTTGCCGTCCTGCTCAATGATGCAGCCGGCAATGATCTTCGGATTGACGTAGTGGATATAACCGCAGCCGCGGCACATCAGGCGCTCGTGCGTATCACCCGGCGGCGTCTGCTGACCGAGGTCAGGGCCACCGCATTTCGGGCAAAAGCTCGGGCTGAACATGTCATTGACCTATGCGGGGTTCTTTCAGCGCGATCGGCAGGGTGATCGCCGGAGTGCCTTTGACGGCGACGCCGGTTTCTTCCTGCTTGCGCTTGAGGTAATCGAGAGCGACGGCAGCCGCCGCGCGGACGTGATCGACACACGCCTGATGCGCCGCCAGCGGATCGCCGCTCTTGATCGCCTCGACCATTTTTTCCATCTCGTGATTACTCGCGCCGCGTCGGTTTTCCTGGGACACCGAGGTCGCGCGCAGATAGCTGATGCGCGCCTGCAACTGGCGCAATTGGGTGGCGGCGACATGGTTGCCCGAGCCTTCGAGCAGCACGTCGTAGAAGCCCTGCACCGAGTCGATCACCTGTTGCAGCTCGCCGTCCTTCAACGCCTTGCGGTTGTCATCGAGGGCTTTTTCCAGGGCTTTGATGTCCTTGGCTTTGGCGCGCAGGGTGAACAGTTGCACGATCAGGCCTTCGAGCACACAACGCAGTTCGTAGATATCGACGGCGTCGTCGAGGGTGATGATGGCTACGCGCGGGCCTTTGGCATCTGCGAATTCGACGAGACCTTCGGATTCGAGGTGACGCAAGGCTTCGCGCACCGAAGTGCGGCTGACACCGAGGCGATCGCACAGGTCGCGTTCGACCAGGCGATCACCTGGCATGAGCTGGAAATTCATGATCGCGCTACGCAGTTTGTCCAGCACGATTTCGCGCAGGGTAACGGGGTTGCGATTGACCTTGAAGCTGTCGTCGAGTGGCTGGCGTTTCATGGGGTCCGCTCTTGAGCTTGGCTGTCCATGCCAGACGGGCATCAAAACAGCCGAGGGTTAACTGGAGGCCTCGGCGTCGGCTTCGGCAAAGGCTTCACGGGCCAGCCGGAAACTGTCCACGGCCGCCGGAACGCCGCAATAAATGCCGACCTGAAGCAGAATTTCGCGTATTTGCTCACGACTCAGGCCGTTACGCAAGGCGCCACGCACATGCAGCTTGAGTTCATGCGGGCGGTTGAGCGCCGAGATCATCGCCAGGTTGATCATGCTGCGCTCCTTGAGCGACAGACCCTCACGCCCCCAGACATGTCCCCAGCAGTATTCGGTGACCATTTCCTGCAGCGGACGGGTGAAATCGTCGGCGTTCTCGATCGAGCGTTGCACGTAGGCTTCGCCGAGCACCTGAGTGCGGATTTTCAGACCCTTTTCGTACTTTTCGTTACTCATATTCTTTGCCTCACCTCAATCCCTGTGGGAGCTGGCTTGCCAGCGATAGCGGACTATCAGCCAACATCAATGTTGAATGTTAAGCCCTCATCGCTGGCAAGCCAGCTCCCACAGGGTTTTGCATTGTCGCTTCAGGCCAGAGTCGGCAACGGGCCGAGCTTGCCTTTGTGGTAGATCATCGGCGTCACCGGTTGCGCCGGCAGGATCAGGTTCTTGACCGCGCCAACGATGATCGCGTGATCGCCGCCGTCGTATTCACGCCACAACTCGCACTCGATGATCGCCGTGGCCTTGGCCAGAATCGGGTTGCCCAAATCGCTCAAGTGCCACTCGATGCCCTTGGCCTTTTCCTTGCCCTTGCCGGCGAACGCGTAGGCTTCGGCGGTCTGCTCGGCGGAGAGCAAATGGATGGCGAATTTCTTGCTGTCGCGCAGTACCGGGTAGGTGTCGGACGCATAGTTGGGGCAGAACAGCACTAGCGCCGGGTCGATCGACAGCGCGCTGAACGCGCTGGCGGTGATACCGACGATGCCGCCGTCCGGGTCGAGGGTGGTGACCACCGTGACGCCGGACGGGAACGAGCTCATGACGTCTTTGTAAATGCCGGGTTCGATCATTTCGCAGGACTCCTAGCGCATCACAAACGGATCAGGCATTGGCGCCCGGGAGAGGTTGATCCACACCGTTTTCAGTTCGGTGTAGGCCAGCACCGAGTCGATGCCGCTTTCGCGTCCATAGCCACTGTTCTTGAAGCCGCCGATCGGCGCCATCGCCGACACTGCGCGGTAAGTGTTGACCCAGATAATCCCCGAGCGCACATCGCGGGCCAGACGATGGGCGCGACCGAGGTCACGGGTCCAGATGCCGGCAGCGAGGCCGAACTGCGAGTCGTTGGCGATCGCCAGCGCTTCGGCTTCGTCTTTGAAACGAATCACCGAAGCCACCGGGCCGAAGACTTCTTCCTGCATGATCTTCATCGAATTGCGGTCGCACTCGAACAGCGTCGGCTCGTAGAACCAGCCTTCGCCGAGATCCGCCGGACGCTTGCCACCGGTGCGCAAACGCGCGCCTTCGGCGATCGCATCGGCGACCAGACCTTCGACCACCGCCAGTTGCTGCGCGGTGGCCATCGGACCCATTTCACTGTTGTCTTCCTGTGGGTTGCCGATGCGGATGCGCTGGGCGCGCTCGACCAGACGATTGACGAATTCGTCGTAGATTTCGTCCTGCACCAGCAAGCGCGAACCAGACACGCAACTCTGCCCGGACGCTGCGTAGATCCCGGCAATCGCGCCGTTGATCGCGCTGTCCAGGTCGGCGTCGGCGAAGATGATATTCGGCGACTTGCCGCCCAGTTCCAGCGACAGCTTGGCGAAATTCTCGGCGCTGCTGCGCACCACATGCCGTGCCGTCGCCGCGCCGCCGGTGAAGGCGATCTTGCGGATCAGCGGATGACGGGTGAGGGCGGCGCCAGTGCTCGGGCCGTATCCGGTGACGACGTTGACCACGCCCGGCGGAATCCCGGCTTCGAGGGCGAGGCGTGCTAGCTCGAGAATGGTCGCCGAGGCGTGCTCGGACGGCTTGATCACAATCGTGTTGCCGGCGGCGAGGGCCGGGGCCAGTTTGATCGCGGTCAGGTACAGCGGGCTGTTCCATGGAATGATCGCGGCGACCACACCCATGGCTTCGTGCACGGTGTAGGCAAACAGATCGGGCTTGTCCAGCGGCAGAGTGCCGCCTTCAAGCTTGTCAGCCAGGCCTGCGGTGTAGTGGAAGAACTCCGGCAGGTAGCTGACCTGACCACGGGTTTCGCGGATCAGCTTGCCGTTGTCGCGGCTTTCCAGTTGCGCCAGGTGTTCCTTGTTTTCTGCGATCAGATCGCCGAGGCGACGCAGCAATTTCCCCCTCGCAGTGGCGGTCAGACCACGCCACGCCGGGCTGTCGAAGGCCGTTTGCGCTGCTTGCACGGCGCGTTCGACGTCCGCTTCATCGGCGTCGGGCAGTTCCGCCCAGGCCTGCGCCGAGGCCGGGTTGAGGCTTTCGAAGGTCTTGCCGGAGAGGGCGTCGACCCAGTCTCCGCCGATGCACATCTGGAAGCGTGCGAGTGTCATGCAACGATCCCCTTTATATGGTTTTGTCGGGAGTGTGCGAATTGAAGAAATTCCAGCAGCATCTGATTAACCAGACGTGGCGACTCTACCGGCATCATATGCCGTTGCTCGGGCAGCACGGCAACCTTCGCAGCGGGGATGCGTCGGGCCAGTTGCTCGGCCATTTCCGGCGTCGAGCCAGGGTCGAGCTCGCCAGTGGCGATCAGTGTCGGCGCCTGAATGCTGCTCAGGTCGTCGGCGCGATACATGTCCTGGGTGGCAAACAATTCGTAGGTGGTCAGGTAGCCCTGCGGATCGTTGTTGGCCAAGGTCTGGCGCAACGCGGCGATCTGCGCCGGGTTGGCCGCCTGATATTCACGGCTGAACCAGCGCGACAACGCCGCTTCGGCATTGGCGTCCGGGCCGTGTTCGGCAGCCTGCGCAGTGCGGGCAATCACGGCGGCACGCTGTTCTTCGCTGCGGTTGAACACGCTGTTCAGCACCACCAGGCTTTGCAGGCGCCCCGGGTAATGCAGGGCGAAGGCCCGCGCGACCAGGCCGCCCATGGAGAAACCGATCACCGCTGCCGGGGCAGATTGAGGTGATCGAGCAGCTCGAGCAACTGATCGGCGTAACCGAGCAGGTCGGTGCCGCTGGCCGGGCGCGGGCTGGCGCCGTGGCCGAGCATGTCGTAGGCGATCACCTGATACTGGCTGGCGAGGCCGACAATCTGCCCGCCCCACATTTCTTTGTTCAGGCCCACGCCGTGGATCAAGACCACGGGCTGGCCTTGGCCGGTCGCCGGGTAACTGGTGCCAGCCGGGGTGAGTTCAGCGGTGAGCCGAATCATGGAGCGCTCCTGCAATGCCTTTCTTGTTGTGATTACTGGGCTTTTCGGCGGCCAGTTCTTCCAGATCGATGTAGCGGTTGCCGATACGCGGGTGCAGGCGGCCACCGTCGGCGCAACCCAGCACGACGACGATTTCGTCGGCTCGTGGCGCGTCTTCGATCTGCATTTCCAGAGTGATGTAGTGCGAACGCAGGCCTTCGTCGTCCTTGTGCATCATCGGGATCTGAATCGACGTGCCCGGACCGCCGCGCTTGTTGGTGAAGCTCAGGTAGCTCTTGGCTTTTACCGCTTCGCGATAGTGGTTGCCGAAGCGCAGGGTGTGGATCACCGCCGACGCGTGTTCGATCTCGCCGTCAGCGCCGACCACCGCCGCTTTGCCGTAAGCCTCGATCTTCTCGGCGCCACCAATGATGCCGACCAGACGCTCGACCATCATGGCGCCGAGGTCGGAGCAGTTGGCGCGGATCTGCGGCTTGAGGTCTTCGACAAAACCATTGCCCACCCACGGGTTCTTCATCACCACGGCGAGGCCGACCATGGTCACCGGCTTGTCAGTAGCCTTGCCGCCTTCAATGAAGGTTTCTTCGACATAGCTGACGATCTTGCGAATTTCGAAACTCATGAGCTGCTCCGTTGGGGGATTGAAAGTGTCTGTGCGTCTGATGGTATACCATAATACCGATCCTGCAAGTCCCCTCCGCAACAATTGCGTCATCCATCCTACGAATGGCTGCGCATTCACCCTTTGTCGCAAAACCAACCATCACTACAAACCCTGTGGGAGCGAGCCTGCTCGCGAAAGCGGAGGGTCAGCCAATAAACAGGGTGACTGATACACCGCATTCGCGAGCAGGCTCGCTCCCACAGGGAAAATGATGGTTACAGAGAGCCGCTTTCGGTTAACAAAAGATAACGCGGCGCCGATTGTCAGACATTTGCAAAGCCCGATAGGATGAGCCAGCTTCCGAAGGGGCTCTGGATTGCGGGTTTCAGGACTATGCTTCTGATCTGCCACTAGCCGAGCACCCTTGCGGCGCCCTTGAAGGCCCGATGGCCCAACAATAATAAATAGGGGAAGGTCTATGAGTCGTTGCCGCCCGCCGGCGTTACGCAACACCGCGTTGCTGGCCACAGCACTCTCGCTGCTGGGCTTTGCCACGTTATCGGCACCTGTGATTGCCGCCGAGGCCCCGGCTGACGTGGTCTATGCCACCGAATCGGCCAAGGCCGCAAAAAGCCTGATTCTTGATGTCGTCCATGCTGGCGCGCGTCTGGTCGCGGTCGGCGATCGCGGGCACATCGTCTATTCCGATGACCAGGGCAAGACCTGGACCCGGCCAAGGTGCCGACGCGGCAACTGCTCACCGCCGTGTATTTCGTCGACGACAAAAACGGTTGGGCCGTGGGCCACGACGCGCAGATTCTCGCCAGCGCAGACGGCGGTCTGACCTGGACCAAGCAATTCGAAGACCTCGCACGCGAATCGCCGCTGCTCGACGTCTGGTTCAAGGACGCCAGCAGCGGCTTTGCCGTGGGCGCCTATGGCACGCTGCTGGAAACCACCGACGGCGGCAAGAACTGGGAAGACGTCAGTGACCGCCTCGACAACGAAGACCAGTTCCACCTAAACGCCATCGCCGCCGTGAAAGACGCCGGGCTGTTCATCGTCGGCGAGTCCGGCAGCATGTTTCGCTCCGCCGATGACGGCCAGACCTGGGAAAAGCTCGAAGGCCCGTATGAAGGTTCACTGTTCGGAGTGATCGGCACGGCGCAGCCGCAGACCCTGCTGGCTTACGGCTTGCGCGGCAACCTTTATCGCTCCACTGATTTCGGCAGCAACTGGGAGCAGGTCGAACTCAAAGCCGCTCGCGGTGCGCTGGAGTTCGGTCTGTCCGGCGGCACGCTGCTGGAAGACGGCTCGATCGTGATCGTCGGTAACGGTGGTTCGGTGATCAGCAGCAGTGACAACGGCGAAACCTTCAGCGTGTTCAACCGCCCGGATCGCATTTCGCTGTCGTCGGTCACCGCCGCCGGCAACGGCAACCTGATTCTGACCGGGCAGGGTGGTTTGCACATCACCCAGCCAAACGGTGCCGAGACCAATAACAAGAAGGCGGGGCTATGACTTCCTTGATCACTCCTCAGCAGGAAAAGGCGACGGTTCTCGAGCGCCTGATCTTCAACAACCGTCCGGCCGTGATCCTGATCTGCCTGGTGGTGAGCATTTTCCTGTTCTGGCAGGCCACGCTGATCCGGCCGTCGACCAGTTTTGAAAAAATGATCCCGCTGCAACATCCCTTCATCGAAAAGATGATGGAACACCGCAACGATCTGGCGAACCTGGGCAACACCGTACGTATTTCGGTGGAAGCCACCGACGGTGACATCTTCTCCAAGGAGTACATGGAGACCCTGCGCCAGATCAACGACGAAGTGTTCTACATTTCCGGCGTCGACCGTTCCGGGCTCAAATCTCTGTGGAGCCCGAGCGTACGCTGGACCGAAGTGACCGAAGAGGGTTTCGCCGGCGGTGAAGTGATTCCGCAGAGCTACAACGGCTCCCAGGACAGCCTCGATCTGCTGCGCAACAACGTGCTCAAGTCCGGCCAGGTCGGGCGTCTGGTGGCCAACGACTTCAAGTCGAGCATCGTCGACATCCCGCTGCTGGAGGCCTATCCGGACCCCCAGGATCAGGGCAAGTTGCTGGCGCTGGACTATCGCCAGTTCTCCCATGAGCTCGAAGACAAGATCCGCAACAAGTTCGAAGCGCAGAACCCCAACATCAAGATCCACATCGTCGGTTTCGCCAAGAAGGTCGGCGACCTGATCGACGGTCTGGTGATGGTGGTGCTGTTCTTCGGTGTCGCCTTCGTCATCACCCTGATTCTGCTGCTGTGGTTCACTAACTGCCTGCGCAGCACCATCGCGGTGTTGAGCACGACGCTGGTGGCGGTGGTCTGGCAACTCGGGTTGATGCACTTCTTCGGCTTCGGGCTCGACCCGTATTCGATGCTGGTGCCGTTCCTGATTTTCGCCATTGGCATCTCCCACGGCGTGCAGAAGATCAACGGTATCGCCCTGCAATCCAGCGAGGCCGATAACGCCCTGACCGCTGCACGGCGCACCTTCCGCCAGTTGTTCCTGCCGGGGATGATCGCGATTCTCGCCGATGCGGTGGGCTTCATCACCCTGCTGATCATCGACATCGGCGTGATCCGTGAACTGGCGATCGGCGCGTCCATCGGCGTTGCGGTGATCGTGTTCACCAACCTGATCCTGCTGCCGGTGGCGATTTCCTATGTCGGCATCAGCAAGCGCGCGATTGCCAAGAGCAAGAAGGACGCCAACCGCGAGCACCCGTTCTGGCGTCTGCTGTCGAACTTCGCCAGCCCGAAAGTCGCGCCGATTTCGGTAGCGCTGGCGCTGATCGCCTTCGGCGGCGGCCTCTGGTACAGCCAGAACCTGAAGATCGGCGACCTCGACCAGGGCGCGCCGGAACTGCGTCCGGACTCGCGCTATAACAAGGACAACAACTTCATCATCAGCAACTACTCGACCAGCTCCGACGTGCTGGTGGTGATGGTCAAGACCAAGGCCGAAGGCTGCTCGCGCTACGAAGCCATGGCGCCGATCGATCAGCTGATGTGGAAGATGCAGAACACCGAGGGCGTGCAGTCGGCGATCTCGCTGGTGACCGTGTCCAAGCAGATGATCAAGGGCATGAACGAGGGCAACCTGAAATGGGAAACCCTGTCGCGCAACCCGGACGTACTGAACAACTCGATCGCCCGCGCCGATGGCCTGTACAACAACAGCTGCTCGCTGGCGCCAGTGCTGGTGTTCCTCAACGATCACAAAGCTGAGACCCTCGATCGTGCGGTCAACGCGGTGCAGGAGTTCGCCAAGGAAAACAACAAGGACGGTCTGGAATTCATCCTTGCTGCCGGTAACGCCGGGATCGAAGCGGCCACCAACGAAGTCATCAAACAGGCTGAGCTGACCATCCTGATCCTGGTGTACATCTGCGTGGCGGTGATGTGCATGATCACCTTCCGCTCATGGGCAGCGACCCTGTGCATCGTCCTGCCGCTGGTGCTGACCTCGGTACTCGGCAACGCGCTGATGGCGTTCATGGGCATCGGCGTGAAAGTCGCGACGCTGCCGGTGGTGGCGTTGGGCGTGGGGATTGGCGTGGATTACGGCATCTACATCTACAGCCGCCTGGAAAGTTTCCTGCGTGCCGGGCTGCCGTTGCAGGAAGCCTATTACCAGACCCTGAAGTCCACCGGTAAAGCGGTGCTGTTCACCGGCCTGTGCCTGGCGATCGGCGTGTGCACCTGGATCTTCTCGGCGATCAAGTTCCAGGCTGACATGGGCCTGATGCTGACCTTCATGCTGCTGTGGAACATGTTCGGCGCGCTGTGGCTGCTGCCGGCGCTGGCCAAGTTCCTGATCAAGCCTGAGAAGCTGGCGGGGCAGAAGGGCAATTCGCTGTTTGCCCACTGATCTGACAGGCTGAAACGACAAAGCCGCAACCTTGAGGGGTTGCGGCTTTTTTTGTGAATCAACATCAAGAGCCCCTCACCCTAGCCCTCTCCCGGAGGGGAGAGGGGACTGACCGAGGGGGTGCGGCTAGATATATCGACCTGAAATACCGAGTCGGTTATGGATTCACAGCAGAACGTTCAAGTCGGCGTAAATCTCAAATATTCCCCAATCGGTCCCCTCTACCTCTGGGAGAGGGCTAGGGTGAGGGCAAGCGGTCTCAAGCCCTAAGAAAGCTCAGCGCCAAGCACCACACTCAACGCACTGCGCGCATCATCCAGCTGCACCAGCGTCGCATGTCGGGCACCCAGCGCATCACGATTCTCGATGGCGGTCAGGATCGCCTTGTGCCGCGGCAACGCCAGTTCATGCAGATTCGGCCGTTGATTGGAATGCTTCAACGCCTCGGCAATCGCTACCGCCAACATGTTGCACAGGTTCGCCAGCAGGTCGTTGTGCGTGGCATCGGCGATGCGGCTGTGGAAGTCCAGGTCCGGCTGCAACAGCGCTTCCGGAGTCGGCGCGGCTTCCATGCGTTGGTAGGCTTCGTTGATCGCGGCGATGTCGGCATCGGTTGCATGCTGAGCGGCGAGGGCGGCCGCTGCCGGCTCGATGATGCTGCGCACGCTGGTCAGCACGTTGAAGAATTCATTCTGCGGGCTGCTCTGCATCAGCCAGTGCAGCACGTCCGGGTCGAGCATGTGCCATTCGCGGCGAGCCTTGACCACGGTGCCGACGCGCGGTTTGGAATACACCAGACCCTTGGCCACCAGCACCCGCGTGGCTTCGCGCAATACCGGGCGACTGACCGCGTACTCCTCGCAAAGCAGGGCTTCGGCGGGCAGTTTGTCGTCGGGCAAAAAGCGTCCGGAGACGATCTGCATGCCCAGTTCCTGGACGATGCGCGAGTGCATGCTTTTACGGTCGGAAGGTTTGCGGTAATCCATGGGGAGTGGCGCGATCCTGAGCGATGGAGATGCCGCGCATCATAGCAGGCACGGCACAGATTTGAGGCGATACGCAAAAGCAACTGTGGGAGCGAGCCTGCTCGCGAAGGCGGCATATCAGTCAAATAGATGTCGACTGACACTCCCTCTTCGCGAGCAGGCTCGCTCCCACAGGGGAATTGCGCTGTTAGTGAGAGTGACGCGGAACCTCGGCACCTCGGCAACCAACCAGGAAGTCAAAGTCGCAACCCTGATCCGCCTGCAGCACGTGATCGATGTACAGTTGACGATAACCGCCCACCAGCAACTGCTGCGGTGCTTGCAGATCGGCCATGCGTGCCGCCAGTTCAGCATCCGGAATGTCCAGATGCAGACGGCCGCTGGCGCAATCGAGTTCGATCCAGTCGCCTTCCTTCACTGCCGCCAAAGGCCCGCCCGCTGCCGCTTCCGGCGCGACGTGCAGAACCACCGTGCCGTAAGCGGTGCCGCTCATCCGTGCATCGGAAATGCGCACCATGTCCGTCACGCCTTGCGCCAACAGCTTGGCCGGCAGGCCCATGTTGCCGACTTCAGCCATGCCCGGATAACCCTTCGGCCCGCAGTTCTTCATCACCAGAATCGAATCCTTATCGACGTCCAGCTCCGGATCGTTGATCCGCGCCTTGTACATGTCGAAGTTCTCGAACACCACCGCGCGACCGCGATGCTGCATCAGTTCAGCGCTAGCGGCGGACGGCTTGAGCACCGCGCCCAGCGGCGCCAGATTGCCGCGCAACACGCAGATGCCACCGTCAGCGCGAATCGGATTGTCGAGGGTGCGGATCACTTGGTCTTCGCCGTAGATCGGCGCGTCCTTGGTGTTCTCGCCGATGGACTTGCCGTTGACCGTCAGTGCGTTCGGGTTGGGGATCAGATTGGCTTCACCGAGGCGGCGCAGTACCGCTGGCAAGCCACCGGCGTAGTAGAACTCTTCCATCAGGAAACGCCCGGACGGTTGCAGGTCGACGATGGTCGGCATGCCGCGACCGATGCGGGTCCAGTCGTCCAGATCGAGCTCGACGCCGATGCGCCCGGCGATGGCTTTCAAGTGGATCACAGCGTTGGTCGAACCGCCGATGGCAGCGTTTACACGAATAGCGTTTTCGAAGGCTTCCTTGGTGAGGATCTTCGACAGTTTCAAATCTTCGCGAACCATCTCCACCGCACGCATGCCGGACATGTGCGCCAGCACATAACGGCGTGCATCCACCGCCGGAATCGCGGCGTTGTGCGGCAGCGAAGTGCCCAGCGCTTCAGCCATGCACGCCATGGTCGACGCGGTGCCCATGGTGTTGCAGGTCCCCGCCGAACGCGACATGCCGCCCTCGGCTGCGAGGAAGTCATCGATGGTGATGGTGCCGGCCTTGACCTGTTCGCTGAGCTGCCAGACCACGGTGCCGGAACCGATGTCCTTGCCTTTGTGCTTGCCGTTGAGCATCGGCCCGCCGGTGACGACGATGGCCGGCACGTCGCAACTGGCCGCGCCCATCAGCAGTGCTGGAGTGGTTTTGTCGCAACCGGTGAGCAGCACTACGCCGTCGATCGGGTTGCCGCGAATTGCTTCTTCAACGTCCATGCTCGCCAGGTTGCGGGTGAGCATGGCCGTCGGGCGCAGGTTCGATTCGCCATTGGAGAACACCGGGAATTCCACCGGAAAACCACCGGCCTCGATCACCCCGCGTTTGACGTGCTCCGCGATCTGGCGGAAGTGCGCGTTGCACGGTGTCAGTTCCGACCAGGTATTGCAGATGCCGATGATCGGCTTGCCGTGGAACTGATGGTCGGCGATGCCCTGATTCTTCATCCAGCTGCGGTACATGAAGCCGTTCTTGTCGGCCGTGCCAAACCATTGGGCGGAGCGCAGGGTGGGTTTCTTATCAGACATGATCGATTCTCTTATTGTAAGACTATTGTTTGCGAGCTGACGCTTAATCTAAGCTCAAAATCCGCGCTTTGGAAGAGTTGTTGGGTAATTAGTATTACTATATAGTCGTTTTCGACGGAGGGATGGCCCTGGCTTTTTTGGCGAGAGGCGTCCCCCGAGGTTCTATAAAAACAACAATCGGAGACCGATCTCATGAGCCAGGAATTGCGGCTTGTCCGGCGCATCACACTGAAACTGATTCCCTTCCTGATCCTGCTGTACCTGATCGCCTATGTGGATCGCTCCGCCGTCGGCTTCGCCAAGCTGCACATGGGCGCCGACATCGGCATCGGCGATGCGGCCTATGGCCTCGGTGCCGGGCTGTTCTTCATTGGTTACTTCCTTCTCGAGATTCCCAGCAACCTGATGCTCGAACGCTTCGGCGCGCGGCGCTGGTTCGCGCGGATCATGATCACCTGGGGCGCGATCACCATCGGCATGGCCTTCGTGCAAGGGCCGCACAGCTTCTATGTGATGCGCTTTCTGCTCGGCGCGGCCGAGGCGGGCTTCTTCCCCGGCGTGCTGTACTACATCACCCAATGGTTCCCGGTGCGCCATCGCGGCAAGATCCTCGGCCTGTTCATCCTCTCGCAACCGATCGCGATGATGATCACCGGTCCCGTGTCCGGCGGTTTGCTCGGCATGGACGGCATCCTTGGTCTGCACGGCTGGCAGTGGCTGTTCATCGTCATCGGCACCCCGGCGATCCTGCTGACCTGGCCGGTCCTGCGCTGGCTGCCGGACGGCCCGCAGCAAGTGAAGTGGATGGATCAGGCGGAAAAAGACTGGCTGACCGGCGAGCTGAAAAAGGACTTGCAGGAATACGGCCAGACCCGTCACGGCAACCCTCTGCATGCGTTGAAAGACAAACGCGTGTTGCTGCTGGCGCTGTTCTATCTGCCGGTGACCCTGAGCATTTATGGTCTGGGCCTGTGGCTGCCGACGTTGATCAAACAGTTCGGCGGCAGCGATCTGGTGACCGGGTTCGTTTCTTCGGTGCCATACATTTTCGGGATCATCGGCCTGCTGATCATTCCGCGCAGTTCCGACCGCTTGAATGATCGCTACGGCCACTTGGCGGTGCTCTATGTACTCGGTGCGCTGGGCCTGTTCCTCAGTGCCTGGCTGTCGCTGCCGGTGGCGCAACTGGCGGCGCTGTGTCTGGTGGCGTTTGCGTTGTTCTCGTGCACGGCGGTGTTCTGGACCTTGCCAGGGCGCTTCTTTGCCGGCGCGAGTGCCGCGGCGGGGATTGCCTTGATCAACTCGGTGGGCAACCTGGGCGGTTACATCGGGCCGTTCGTGATCGGCGCTTTGAAGGAATACACCGGCAATCTGGCGTCCGGACTGTACTTCCTCTCGGGCGTGATGGTGTTCGGGCTGATTCTGACCGGCATTGTTTATCGCGTGCTGGAGCGCAAGCACGTGTTGCCCGTCGACCAGTTCGCCGCCAGCGCCCGTGGCGCGACCCGAACCTGACTGACCAACACTGGCCCCTGTGGGAGCGAGCCTGCTCGCGAAGAGGCCATCACATTCAACACTGCTGGTGACTGGTACACCGCTTTCGCGAGCAGGCTCGCTCCCACAGGGGATAGCGGCGTTTTTGATGGAACAGGAGAAAATCATGCATCTGGTTCAATTCGAATTACCCAACGGCGAGCGCCGTGTCGGCGTGGTCGACAACGGTCAGGTCCGCGAAGTCGAGGACGCCCGCAGTGTCCGTGATCTGGCCCTGGCCGCAATCGAGGCCGGCGGCTCGCTTGAGCAGCAAGTGCAAAGCCTCGGCCTCGGCGCCAGCCACGACTACGCGCAATTGCTTAAAGACTTGCGCATCCTGCCGCCACTGGACCACCCGGACCCGGCACACATGCTGGTCAGCGGTACTGGTCTGACGCACCTGGGCAGCGCTTCGGCGCGCGACAAGATGCACCAGCAGGCCGGCGATGAAGCGGCGATGACCGACACCATGCGCATTTTCAAATGGGGCGTGGAGGGTGGCAAACCGGCGGCGGGGCAGGCCGGTGTGCAACCGGAGTGGTTCTACAAGGGCGACGGCAGCATTGTCGTGCGTCCGGGGCAGCCGTTCCCGCTGCCGCCGTTCGCCGAAGACGCCGGCGAAGAGCCGGAGATGGCCGGCCTGTATGTCATCGGCAACGATGGCAAGCCGTATCGCCTCGGTTTCGCGGTGGGCAACGAGTTCTCCGATCACGTCATGGAACGCAAGAATTACCTGTACCTGGCGCACTCGAAATTGCGCAGTTGCAGTTATGGCCCGGAACTTCGTACCGGTGAATTGCCTCAACACCTTGCCGGCACCAGCCGAATCCTGCGTGACGGCGAAGTGCTCTGGCAGAACGAGTTCCTCAGTGGCGAGGCCAACATGTGCCACAGCCTGGCGAACCTCGAGTACCACCACTTCAAATACAGTCAGTTCCTGCGTCCGGGCGACGTGCACATTCACTTTTTCGGCACTGCGACCCTGTCGTTTGCCGACGGCATCCGCACTCAGCCGGGCGACACGTTCGAGATCAGCCAGGCCGATTTCGGCGCACCGCTGGTCAACGGTATCGCACCGGTCAAAGCGGCTTTTGAACCGGACAGCATCGGCACCCTTTAAGGAGATCCCATGACTCAGATTCTCGGTCACAACTACATCGGCGGTCAGCGCAGCGCCGCCGGCAGCGTCAAACTGCACTCGGTCGACGCCAGCACTGGCGAGGCCCTGCCGCACGATTTCATTCAGGCCACGGCCGAAGAAGTCGACGCCGCCGCCAAGGCCGCCGCTGCGGCTTACCCGACCTATCGCAGCCTCAGCGCCGAACGTCGCGCGCAGTTCCTCGACGCGGTCGCCGATGAACTGGATGCGCTTGGCGACGATTTCGTCGCCGTGGTCTGCCGCGAAACCGCGCTGCCGGCCGGACGCATTCAGGGCGAGCGTGGTCGCACCAGCGGGCAGATGCGTCTGTTCGCCAAAGTCCTGCGTCGCGGTGATTTCTACGGCGCGCGGATCGATCTGGCACTGCCGGATCGTCAGCCGCTGCCACGTCCGGATCTGCGTCAGTACCGCATCGGCCTCGGCCCGGTCGCCGTGTTTGGTGCCAGCAACTTCCCGCTGGCGTTCTCCACTGCCGGTGGCGATACCGCAGCAGCACTGGCCGCCGGTTGCCCGGTGGTATTCAAGGCCCACAGCGGCCACATGGCCACCGCTGAACTGGTCGCCGACGCGATTATTCGTGCGGCGGAAAAAACCGGCATGCCCGCCGGCGTGTTCAACATGATCTACGGTGGCGGCGTCGGTGAATGGCTGGTCAAGCATCCGGCGATTCAGGCCGTTGGTTTCACCGGTTCGCTGAAGGGCGGTCGCGCCTTGTGCGACATGGCTGCCGCACGTCCGCAACCGATCCCGGTGTTCGCCGAGATGTCGAGCATCAACCCGGTGATCGTTTTGCCGCAAGCACTGTCCACACGTTCGGAAACCGTCGCCCGCGACCTCACCGCTTCGGTGGTGCAGGGTTGCGGTCAGTTCTGCACCAACCCGGGTCTGGTCATTGGTATTCGCTCTCCGCAGTTCAGCGCGTTTGTCCAACAAGTCGCCGCTGCAATCGGTGATCAACCGGCGCAAACCATGCTCAACGCCGGCACCCTCGGCAGCTATGGCAAAGGCCTGGAAAAACTCCTGGCGCACAGCGGCATCGAGCATCTGGCCGGTAATCCGCAGCAGGGCAATCAGGCGCAGCCGCAGTTGTTCAAGGCCGATGTCAGCCTGTTGATCAACGGCGATGAAGTGCTGCAGGAAGAAGTGTTCGGCCCGACCACAGTAATCGTCGAAGTGGCCGATCAGGCACAACTGAGCGCGGCGCTGCACGGCCTGCACGGTCAATTGACCGCGACAATCATCGGCGAGCCGTCTGACTTCGAGCAATTCGCCGAGCTGACGCCGCTGCTGGAACAAAAGGTCGGGCGCATCCTGCTCAACGGTTATCCCACCGGTGTCGAAGTGTGCGATTCGATGGTGCATGGCGGCCCGTACCCGGCGACGTCCGATGCGCGCGGCACTTCGGTGGGCACGCTGGCGATCGATCGCTTCCTGCGCCCGGTGTGCTTCCAGAACTACCCGGACAGCTTGCTGCCCGAACCGCTGAAAAACGCCAACCCGCTGCGGATTCAGCGTTTGGTGGATGGCAAGCCATCGCGTGAGGCGATCTAGCCAACACCGCGATTTTTTGTGTTGATCGTTCCCACGCTCTGCGTGGGAATGCAGCCCGGGACGCTCTGCGTCCCACTGGAACGCGGAGCGTCCCTTGAGGCATTCCCACGCGGAGCGTGGGAACGATCAAGGTTTCAGCAGGGGGCCTCTGGATCACATTGGGCTATCATTGGCCCTTTCCCCCAAAGAAAGACTGTTTGCCATGACTGCCCAAACCCTTCTCAACGCCCTCGAACATTGCGGTATGGTCGAAATCGATGGCCTGCACGCCTTCGAATTCGCCCTCGACGAGGACGATAACCTGCACATCGAATGCATCGATGGCCGTGAAGCCAAGCACTGGGAATTCACCCCGGCGCAGGTTGCGGCTGCGACGTTCGATGAGACGCTGCAGAGCTGGCTGATCGTCGGTTACGCCAGCGACACCAAGACCACGGGCGAGCATCGTCTGGTGTGCCTCGGCGACGTAGTCAGCAGCAGCGACGATGAGGATGACAATAATGAAGATGCGTAACTTCTGGCCTTTGCTGATGGCCGGCAGCGTCGGCGCGATGGGGCTTTCCAGCGCCTCTGCCGACACCTTGCAGTTGCTGGTCGGCTCATACACCGCCGGTTCCAGCCAGGGCATCTACCGCATGCAGTTCGACAGCGCCACCGGCCAGATCGACGCCAAGCCACTGCAAGTGGTCAAGACCGAAAACCCTTCGTGGCTGACCCTCTCGAAAGACCAGAAACGCCTGTTCGTGGTCAATGAAAACGGTCCGGGCCAGACTGACCCGGTCGGCCGCGTCAGCAGCTTCGCCATCGACCCGAAGACCCATGCGCTGAGCCTGATCAATCAGGTGCAGAGCCTGGGCAACGAGCCGACCCATTCCAGCCTCAGCGCTGATGCCAAACACCTGTTCGTCAGCAACTACTCGGTGATGGAAGATCCGGGCGGCACCCTGGCGGTATTGCCGGTCGATGCCGACGGCCAGCTGAAACCGGTGGTGCAGATGAGCGGCCACCCGGCCAGTCGGGTCAACCCTGAGCGTCAGGCTTCCAATCATGTGCACTCGACGGTGTCGTCGCCGGACGGGCGCTATGTGTTCTCCAATGATTTGGGCGCGGACAAGGTTTTCATCTATCAGTACGACCCGAAGGCCAACCCGCACTTGCCGCTAACACCGGCGAAAACCGCCTCGGTAGCCTTGCCGGCCGGCAGTGGCCCGCGTCATCTGCTGTTCAGCGCTGACGGCAAACACGCTTGGCTGACCATGGAGATGAGTGCACAGGTCGCGGTGTTCGACTACAAGGACGGCGTACTGACCCAGACGCAACTGGTCGATCTGGCAGCGGGCCAGCCGACCTCGGACAAAGCCGGCGCGGCGCTGCATGCTTCGGCTGACGGCAAGTTTCTCTACGTGAGCAATCGCGGCACGGCCAATCAGCTCGTAGTGTTCAGCATTGATCCGGCGACCGGTCAGCTCAAAGAGCTGCAAAAGCGCTCGGTCGAGGGTGATCACCCGCGCGAGTTTGCTCTCGATCCGAGCGGTAAATTTGTCTTGATTGCCAACCAGAAGAGCAACCAGATTGTCGTCGTCGAGCGCGATACCAAGACCGGTCTGCTGGGCAAAACCGTGCAAAAACTGCCGATGGACGCGCCAAGCGATCTGAAGTTTGTAGTGCGACAATAAGCCACAGGCCCCGGTCTACGGGGCCTGCATCGTTGTATTAATTGCACTGATAACGGCTAATGCTACAAAACATTTCAAGGAGGCAACCCTCGAGCGTTACGTTTGTTTCACAGCCCGACCGGGCAAACCAAGCAAACGAACACGAGGGTTACCGCCATGAACTTCAATCTCTTCTCCGTCATCGCCGCTTCCGCCATTTCTGCCACCGTGGTATTGCCAGCCGGTGCCAACGTCGAAATCGCCAGCAAAAAATCCCACACCCAGAGCTATACCCAGAAATACCTGCAACAAAGCGCCAACTTCTACGCCGCGCTGGATCACAAAACCCAAGCCTGAAATTGCCATCTCCTTGTTGGAGCTGCCGAAGGCTGCGATCTTGATCGCAGCCTTCGGCAGCTCCTACGCGCGCGCGTAACCTGATCGTTCCCACGCTCTGCGTGGGGAACGCAGCCCGGGACGCTCTGCGTCCCATTGGAACGCGGAGCGTCCCTTGAGGCATTCCCACGCGGAGCGTGGGAACGATCAATCAGAAGATCGCAGCCTTCGGCAGCTCACGCGCGCGCGTTCTGCACTCATAGGTTTTCTCTCGCGGGCAAATAGAGCCTCTAAATAATCAACGAAGCTGATATTCACCATTGCAAACCCTGAGTGGTTGCTTCGGCTTTTTGATTGATTCTGTGGCCATCGAAACCTTTGCCCACGGAGAACACCATGGCCAGCGCAATCCTCACTTCCGCCAAACGCGGCGCCTACCTGGCCATCGGTCTGTACCTGGCCGTGGTGCTGTTCGTCAGCATCGGCGCACAGATGGAACACAGCTTCGACGCCCCGATCGACGTCGCCCACCCCGGCATCCAGTTCGAACTGCGCTCGCAAAGCGCCATGGTCGACAGGGCCGAACTCGCAGGAGTCGGCGGCGCATGAAAGGCTACAGACTCTGGGTCATCGCCAGCCTCGCGCTGATGACCAACGGCGCCTCACTCTTGGGATTTGGCCAAGGCTCGGTGGGTGGCTTGGCCCGGGCCATAGAGGCCAACCACAACATCGCGCACAACATTGAACGCGCCAACACGCTGGGGCTGATGGCCGGCAATCCACCGGTCAAGGTCGCGGTGGATTTTCTCGGGCCGTTTGAAGTGGATTGCATGGCGCTGGGCATGTGCAACGCCCTGGCCTGACGAAGATCGTTCCCACGCTCTGCGTGGGAATGCCTCAAGGGACGCTCCGCGTTCCAATGGGACGCAGAGCGTCCCCGGCTGCATTCCCACGCAGAGCGTGGGAACGATCAAAGGGACAGAGGGTTACTTCTTCATGACCGAGATGAACAGCTCGGATTCGAGCAGGCGCTGCAACCAGGCCTGCAAGCGAACATAAGGCGTCTGCGCGAACCACTCGCGATCAACATGAGCGAACTGCCGGACGAAGGGCAGCAGGGCGATGTCGGCGAGACTGAGCCGGTCACCCAGCAAATAGTCGTGGTCTGCGAGCGTCAGATCCAGATAGTGGGCGATCATCTCGCACTGCATGCGATAGACCTCCATCGGTTGCTCTGGATAACGCTCAGCGTATTTGTAGTGGTTCAACGAAGTCTTGAATCGTTGATCGTTCGTCTCGATCAGCATGTCCATGATGACGTCTGCTCCCGGATCATCCTTGAACAACCAATCATCCGGATCATTCTGCGCCAACGCCCAGCGCATGATCTGCAGACTCTCATCGATCACCACGCCATCGGCATTCAGCACCGGCACCGTGCCCTTGGGCGAGAGCGCGAGCATCTGCGCCGGTTTGTCCTTGAGACTGACTTCGACAATCTCCACCGGCACGCCCGCATAACGCAGCGCCATTCGCGCACGCATCGCGTAAGGGCAGCGGCGGAAGGAATACAGCGTGTTCATTTCACCTCCAGCGTGCTCAAACCGTTGCCCTGGCGCCGCACCTGGATCTGCACCGGGATGCGTTCGTGCATTTCCTGCACATGGGAAATCACCGCCACCTTGCGTCCCTGTGCCTGCAAGCCATCGAGCGCGTCCATGGCCAGTTGCAAGGATTCAGGATCTAGGCTGCCGAAACCTTCGTCGATAAACAGCGATTCGATTTTCAGCGTGCTCGACGCCATCGAGGCCAGACCCAGCGCCAATGCCAGCGATACGAGGAAAGTTTCGCCGCCGGAAAGCGAATGCACCGAGCGCAGTTCGTCGCCCATCTCCGTGTCCATTACCAGCAGGCCGAGCATGCTGCCGCCGCGTTTGAGGCGATAGCGTTTGACCAGTTGGCGCAGCTGCGCGTTGGCGTGATGTACCAGCAGGTCGAGGTTGTAGGCCTGGGCGATCTTGCGGAAGGTGTCGCCGGTGGCCGAGCCGATCAAGGCACTGAGTCGCGCCCAGCGCTGGTACTCGGCATAGGCGTCGGCGATCTGCTGGGCCAGCGCCTGATTGGCGTTCTGCCGGCGCTGGTCTTCCGCCTGTTCGGCGCGCAGTTCGGCGCACTGCTGTTCGCTGACGGCGAACTGGTTCTGCAGCTCGGCGAGGGCGCTGTCCAGCTGTTCGGCGTCAAGATTGCCGTCCTGCCGGGTCTGGTGATCGAGCAGGCGCTGATCGCGCTCCTGCAACAGGACCTGGGCCTGTTCGATGGCTTTTTCGTTGTGCTGAAGGGTCTGACGCAGTTCGGTGACTTGCGCGTCGTCGAAGCGCAGCAAGTCTTCGAGGCCGCCGTCATCCAGTTCCGGGTGGCTGGCGCGCCAATCAGCGATCTTGCCGGCGAGTGCCAGGTCTTCAGCTTGCAGTGCTTGCAGGCGTTCTTGTTGGGCCTTGAGCTCAGCGGCGATCTGCACCAGCTGCGTGCGCACGCTTTGCAGCTCCTCAGCGGTGCTGGTTTCCGCGCTGCGCGCCTGTTCCACGGCGTGTTCCAACTGCTGCTGCCAATGCTCGGCGCTGCTGTGCTCGCCAAGTAACTGCGCGAGTTTTTCCTGACAGCTTTGCTGCTGCTCGGTCAACGCCGTGAATTGCTGTTCGGCACTGTGCAGCTGCTGAGTGCGCAGCTGCTGGCGATCCTGTTCTTTCTCGAGGGTCTGCTGGCGTTGCTGCTGTTCGCTCAGCTCTTCCTTTTGCTGTTCGAGCTGGGCCAGACGCTCGGCGATCTGCCGGTCCAGCTGCATGAACGTTGCCGCCGGCTCCAGGCGCAAGGCTTCGAGCGTGTCGGCGGGCAGCAGCGGGCCGAACGCGCTGAGTTCTTCTTCAAGGCGCTGACGGTCGCTGTTGAGTTCATGCTGCTGATGGCTCAGCTGTTGCGCCGCTTGCTGATGCGCTACCTCGGCCTGACGCAATTGTTGCGACAAGCGCGCCGCGTCCTGTTGCAAGGTGAGCAGCGCACTTTGGCGTTGTTCGTCCTGAGTGATGCTCTGATTCAACTGCTCGGTCTGGCGGCTGAGCCAGGCGTCGCGTTTGTCGGCGTCCTGATTGAACAGTTGCGCGGCCAGCGGATGCGCGTCGAGGCTCGGGGCCAGGGCTTGTTGCTGCGCCGCGAGTTGTTCCTGTTGCTGCAGCAGCTCTTTCTGTTGTGCGATCACGCCACCGACTTCGCCGCGCAGCTCGATCAGTTTTTCCTTGAGCTGATCGACCACTTGCTGGGCGTTGGCCTGTTCGTTTTCATCGTGACGGCCAAGGCTTTGCAACAGCGCTTCGGGCTGATGATAGGGATGCTCGTTGCTGCCGCAGACCGGGCAGGGCTGATCGTCCTGCAACTGCGCGCGCAACTCTTCGACACTGGCACTGCGCGCCAGCCGCTGACGCTCGAGCAGTTCGCGAGTGACGCTGAGGGTCTGCTCGGCGACGGTCAGTTCGGCCTTGGTTTTCACACCGTCCTGGGTCAAGCGTTCGCGTTGCTGCTGCGCGTCGAGCTGGCGTTGTTGCAACTCGGCGCTGCGCTTGTCCAGATCCTGCTGAGACGCCCACAGGCGCGACAGGTCTTCGATTGCGCGCAGCTGTTTGCGGTTGTCCTGCAGCAAGGTGCCGAGCAGGCCGATCTGTTCGGCGACTGCGTCCGGCTCTGCGCCAGCCTCTTTGAACAGCACTTCCAGTTGCTGTTTGTGCGAGGCCAGTTGCTCAGCACTGTGCGCGGCGTTCCGTTCGAGGGACGCCAGTTCGCTCTGGCCCTTGTTCAAGCGGTTGCCGATCAGCATCAGCTGTTGCAGACGATCGCGATAGGCGCTCCAGGCATCGCTCAAGGGCGCCAGATGCGCACTCTGCTCAAGCTCGGTGGCGATGCGTTGCAAACGCGCGGCGACTTCAGTCTGCTTTTCCTGCAAAGCCTGAATCGCGCTCTGGCCATCCTTGAACGCTTGCTCGGCGGTTTGTCGGGCTTCGGCGCTGCTGGCAGTGTCCTTGATCAGGCGGGCGAGGGTGCTTTGTTCTTCAAACGCCTGACGCAGCAACGGCGCATTTTCGCTCTGGCGTTGTTGCGCTTCGCTCAGGGCGACTTTTGCTGCGTCGAGGTTCTGTTCCAGCTCCGTCTGGCGTTCGCCCAGCGCCGCGTGTTGTTGGGTGTGCGCGGCAATCTGCGTCGCCAGTGGCGTCAGCAGCGCATCGAGCTCAGCCTTGCGCGCGAACTGATGGCGTTGCGGGCCAAGCTGTTCCAGACGCGTCAGTTTCACCCGCTCGCCGGCCAGTGCCTGCCATTGCTGTTGCGCGGTTTGCAGTTGTTCGCTGGCGGCTTTTTGCGCGTCCTGCAACTGACGCAAATCCTTCAGCCAGGCATGCTGTTGCTCAAGCTGTTTGAGCTGCGCCTGTTGCGCCTTCATCTGTTGCTGCGCGGTGTTGAAACGCTCGTCGAGTTCGGCGCGCGCTTCCGGTGCCAGCGGCGTCACGCCGGTAGCCTGATCCTGCAACAGCTTGTGCGCTTCGCGGGCTTCTTTGGTCTTGTCGAAGGCGCGGCGGCCGAGGCGGGTGTACAGCGCGGTGTCGGTGAGTTTTTCCAGCAGTTCACTGCGGTCGTTGTCGTCAGCCTTGAGGAACGCACTGAACTCACTCTGCGCCAGCAGCACCGCGCGGGTGAACTGTTCAAAGTTCAGGCCCAGCGCGGCTTCCAGCTGGGTTTTGTATTCGCCTTTCTGGCTGGCGAGCAGTTGATCCTGATCGATGTCGCGCAGGCTCTGCCGACTGGCCTGGAGCTTGCCGCCAGCCTTCTCGCGAGCACGATTGGCTTCCCAGCGCGCGCGATAGCGGCGGCCATCGACGCCGACAAAATCCACTTCGGCATAGCCTTCACCGGTGCCGCGTCGCAGCAAGGTGCGCGGGTCGCCAGTGGCGATTTCACCGTCAGCATCCGGGACTTTCGCATCACGGCCGGTGTTGTTCAGACGCGGTACGGCGCCGAACAGTGCTAGGCACAAGGCGTCGAGCAGGGTGCTTTTGCCGGCGCCTGTGGGGCCGGTGATCGCAAACAGACCGGCGCTGGCCAGCGGTTCGGCGGTGAAATCGATCTCGAACGGACCGGCCAGCGAGGCCAGGTTCTTCAAACGAATGGCGAGAATTTTCATGGCTGCTCGCCCTCCAGTTGCACGTCCTGCAGCAGTTCGGCGAAGTCCTTGAGCGTCTGCTCGTCGACCTCGCTGCCGTAATTGTCGAGCCAGGCGCGGCTGAACAGTTCCTGCGGGGTGAGTTGGTCGAGTTCGATCAGCGTGCTGCCGTCCTCGCTGCCATCGACGCCGCGATTGCCGGCGTATTCAGCGGCGATGCGCACCAGTCGTACGGCTTTGCCTTGCAGTGCGGTTTCCACTTGATGGCGCAGATCCGGTTGCGGCTCATCCAGGCGCACGCGCACTTCGAGCCATGGCTGGCGCTGGGTTTCGGCGAGCAGATCGATGTTCGGCAGGTCAGCCAGTTGCAGCAGAATCTCGGCCAGCGGTGCCGGGCCGATGCGCTGCAGATTGACCGAGCGCGGGATCAGTTTCGGCTCTACGCTGACCAGAGTTTCACCGTCGAGGACCACATCGAGAATCTGATGCTGATAACCGATTTCGGAGAACGACAGCGGAATCGGCGAGCCGCTGTAGCGGATGCGCTCCTCACCGTTGACCTTCTGCGGCTTGTGCAAATGGCCGAGGGCGACATAGCTGATGCTTTCGCCGAACAGGCTGGCGGGCAGCGCTTCGGCATTGCCGATGATCAGGCTGCGCTCGGAATCCTCCGACACCGAACCGCCGGCCATGTGCGCGTGGCTGATCGCAATCAGCGCTTGCCCAGGCTGACGCTTGGCATTCGCCGCCGCGATCAGCCATTCATGCACCTGACCGATGCCGCGCAGATAGTTGTCACCCAGATGCGCGCCAGTGACTTCCGCCGGGCGCAAAAACGGTAGCGCCAGGCACCACGCGGCGATTTCTCCTTGGCCATTCGGCAGCGGCAGCAACAAACGTTCGGCGTCGAGCTGCCCGTCATCCAGCCACAGCACCCGACCCAACGCGTGAGTGCGCAAACGCCGCATCAACGGCGCCGGCAGTTCGATCCGCGAGCCGGAATCATGGTTGCCGGCAATCATCACAATGGTCAGCAGCGGCTGCTGTTCGTGAGCGCTGACGATGAAATCGTAGAGGCGTTCCTGAGCTTTGACCGGCGGATTGACCGTATCGAAGATATCGCCAGCAATCAGCAGCACATCCGGTTGCGCCAGTGCAACTGGCGCAGCAGCCATTCGAGAAAACACGCGTGCTCGAAATCGCGCTCCTGGCCGTGCAGGTTTTGCCCAAGGTGCCAGTCGGAGGTGTGGAACAGACGCAAGGTGGACTCCGCATTTTGATCAAGAGGGTGGCCGCGAAGAAGAACGGGCGGCGAGAGGAGGGGAGTTTACTGGCAAATCACGCCCCTTGCCTTGTCGTGTGTCTGCTTGCACCGACAGCGGCGAATATTTCGGTAATCGGCCGATGCGGCTGGCGCTTGTGCATCTGCCGCACTTGTTCACTCAGTCGCAACAACTCTTCGCTCGGCTTGGCCCATTGCTCTTTCGGCAATGGCTCGGACCATTCGCGCATGACTTCCGGCACCGCCTGCTTGCCGATTCTTTCCAGCCGACGAATTTCCCATTCGAGCAGACGGTTGGGAATCGTCCATAAGGTCATGACGTGATACAGGTACCAAAAGAACCCCGACAGCCGCGAGCGGTGGCCTTCACGGATCTGCTGATGCATCCGCGCGCGGGCATTGTGGAATGTATGCAGGCCTTCGTGGGGTGGGTCGTCCGGGCCTTGCAGATCCTGCAAATCCTGAATCGATTTGAGGTCGTTGACCTCGTACTCCATGTAGCCGCGAATCGCTTCCCAGTGGCTGATCGCGAGCTCCAGGCCGGCGCATTGGAATTCCTCGGCTTATGAGGGTTTCACCTTGGTAGAAACCGATGCCCATACCGTATTGGCGATGGATCCCGAACTGGGTGGCGCCCTTGGCTTCGATGATCCACGCGCTGAGCGACTCCCACGGGACAAAAACCGGCTCGGTGGCGCCTTCGGGCATGAAGCAGACTTCGCGGCGTTGGCGGTTGAAGCGGGTTGGGATGAGGGAGAGGCGTTTTTTGTGGACGTGGTGCCAAACGCCTATATGAATACACAAAGAACAAAAAACGGCCAAAGAGCCGGGGCCAATCAAAGCATCGAAAACTCCTTCGATGGCGCCGCAAATGTCATTCCATCCCGAACCTGCCAGAAAAAACATAAAACCAGCGATTGCGGGAAAAAGGCACGTGATCATGAAGGTTGCACTAAAGGGCAACCCTACTGTTACCTGCCACATGAACACTTGTGGCGGTCCTATCCCGAATTCCATGTAAACATCATTGAGCTCACCGATATGTGGGCCATAAGGGGGCATCGGTGTGGGCAGTGGCAACGGTGCGAGATAGGTGATCTTTCCGCTTGGAAACGGCTCTACATCGCCCGCTTTTCTGATCACCTCACATTGCGCATCAACAAGAGGCTCATTGTGATTATTCAGCATGGTCAGCCCTTCCGAGGTATTGATTTTCAACCAGCAGAACCATCGGGTTTTCCTTGGCCGACCCGGTAGCAACCACTGAGAAATGGCCGCCACCCCGAGGGTCTCCCACTTTGTCCAAGATCAACCGAAACATCCGCGTCCAACGCGGTCCTCTGTGGGAGCGAGCATGCTCGCGAAGGCGCTCAAACAGGCAAAAACCTCCCACCCTCTGGCCACAAAACTGCTCAACATCAGCACTCAGCTCGCCTGCAAACCTCAGCGAAAATCTGCGTAATCGGCCGATGCGGCTGGCGCTTGTGCATCCGCCGCACTTGTTCGCTCAGCCGCAACAACTCTTCACTGGGCTTGGCCCATTGCTCTTTCGGCAGCGGCTCGGACCAGGCACGCATGACTTCCGGCAGCGCCTGCTTGCCGATTCTTTCCAGACGGCGCACTTCCCATTCGACCAGACGATTGGGAATCGTCCATAAAGTCATGACGTGATACAGGTACCAAAAAATCCCGACAACCGCGAGCGGCGGCCGTCACGGATCTGCTGGTGCATCCGCGCGCGGGCGTTACGAAAAGTGTGCAGGCCTTCGTGGGGCGGGTCGTCCGGGCCTTGCAGATCCTGCAAATCCTGAATTGATTTGAGGTCGTTGACCTCGTACTCCATGTAGCCGCGAATCGCTTCCCAGTGGCTGATCGCAAGCTCCAGGCCGGCGCATTGGAATTCCTGGCTTATGAGGGTTTCACCTTGGTAGAAACCGATGCCCATGCCGTATTGGCGGTGGATGCCGAACTGGGTGGCGCCCTTGGCTTCTATGATCCAGGCGGACAGCGATTCCCATGGGACGAAGACAGGTTCGGTGGCGCCTTCGGGCATGAAGCAGACTTCGCGGCGTTGACGGTTGAAGCGGGTTGGGATGAGGGTGGCGCGGGTTTTGTGGACGTGGTGCCAGACGCCTAGGCCAATAAACAAGGCAATTAAACCCGTTGAGAAAGCCAATTTGTAAATGGCAAAAAAAATACCCTCAATGACTTCTTTAATGAACTCCCAGCTATCACCTAACAGAAGTCCTATAAACCCTCCCATCAGTGGATATAGGAACGCGATCATTAATGTGCCGCTGAATGGTCCGCCTAAAATGACTTGCCAAGAAAAAACCTCCAGTGTCCCTAAACCGAAATCCATATAAACGTCATTCAGTTCACCAATATGCCGACCGTAAGCTGGCATTGATGTTGGTAATGGCAAGGGCGCGAGATAGGTAATTTTTCCGCTCGGAAACGCCTCAATGTCACCGGTCTTTCTAGGCTGTCGAAGCGGGCGAGTTGCTAATGGATCATCGTGATTATTCAGCATGGTCAGCTCTTTCTAACAGGTGAGCCTCAACCAGCAAAACTGGAGGTTTTTCTTTGACCTGTTGGGGAGTAACAACCCCAAAATGACCCTCACCACGCGGATCGAGGTGAATGACGCGAGTTCGAGATGCCCATTCACCCTTTTTATTCAATGTCTGAACGCACACAGCCAATTCCAGCGTTTCTTTCGCGGGAACAAATTCCGACCCGAGGCCCGCTGGATACTGGAGACAAAGTATCAGTCCTTCTGGGCTGGACTTCACGATGCGCAGGCTGCTTAAAATCTCGTCACTAATGACATCTCGCTGCTCTCGTGGTGCTCCTCGACTGTGCAGCGGAATTGAAATGCGGTGCGCGCCGATACCTAAACGGGAGGTTGGGTTGCCGCCAAACGGACGCAGCAGATCATTCAGCGTTAGGGTCGGCAATGCTAAGTGAATATCGCTGGGTTTGGCTTTGAATAACAGATCCTTCAGCCAAGAGTCGTACAGATTTGGGCCAAGCTGCGCGTAAGGTGCGTGAATTAAAAAAGCCAGATAACTTTGATAGTCATCAAGTGAGTGGTCGCCACGCATCTCGCTATCCCTACTCCACGGTGTGATTTTCAACCATTTATCGTGAGCACTGATGTTGTAGCGGCTGTACAGCAAGCTACCCCCCAGCTCTAGAACAGTAAAAAGTGCTCCAGCGAGATTGAAGCGGAAAAAGACGGTGGATAAACGTGTGCCAGCAGCGGCCCAAGCAGCTCTACGAGCGGCATTACTTGACGCCTTCAATACCTTGAATGTGGAGTGGACAGTGTTGGTCAAACCATAGCCACTAACTGATGTCATGCCACCAGCTCCCATCGTCGCCAATGCAGCTGCGCTTTGCGCCGAATGATTTCCACTGCGAACCGCCTGTTCCCAGTTTTTGCGTTGCGTGACAATACTGTTCGTAGAAGAAGCCAACCCTGACAAATATGTAAAAAAACCCAATCCCACATGCAATTTCCCCATCTGCACGTGCACGGTCTGCAAGGCATGGAGCTGAACGCTTGCCACTAGAGAAGCGCAGCGAACTTTTAACGCCGTATCAGCAAGACTTTGTGCGGCACTAAATCCCGCCGCTCCCGTTGCAACGACTGAATTCATCAACGAGGTCCACACTCTTTCATTTACAGCCTGCCTGCGCAGCTCCCGATAAACCCCCACCAAATTCACCACCTGCACCAACACCACCAACAACCCCATCCCCTCCGTCCGCACCAGACTCGCCTTCGAAACCCCCGCCACCCCCGCACGAATATTCTCCAGCAACCCGCGCAATTCCCCTTGCTGCGCCGACGGAAACACCACCGTCACGCCCGCTTTCGCCGGGGTGGCGCCGTACAGCCGCGCCGAGCGATCCGGCAGTTCATCAATCGGGCTCAACGCCGCCGCGAGGCGGCCTTCGAACAGCGCCAATTGCGTGCGCACGCGGACGATTTCCTGCTGCAATTCCACCGCCCGGGCGGTTTTGTGGCCCTGGCGGTTTTTGTTGTGGGTGAGCTGGTTGCGTTCGCGGTTGAGGGTTTTCAGGTAGTCGCGCTCGCGCAGCACTTCCTTGATCGTGGCTTGCAGCGCCGCTTGCTCCGCCGGGGTGGATACGGTGAAGGTCACGCCGCTGGTTCGCGCGGCGTCGAAGACGCGCAGGCGCAGGGCTTTGGGCAGGCGCTGGAACAATTCGTCGAGGTCGGGGATTTTCTCGCCGGCAAGATCGAAGCCTTCCAGCGCCCGGCTCAGGCCGAGGTTCAGCGCCGGGCTGTAGGTGTCTTGCACGGCATCGGCGAGGACGCGGCTGTGTGCCGGCAGATCGTCGAGGGCTGGAAGCTGTGGCTGCTCGATGCTCTGCAATTTGGCCAGCCAGTCCGGCAGGTTGTTGAACATCGCCATGCCGGCGTTGAACAGCGTTGAATATTGCCCGGCCTGTTCGGTCTGCAAGCGCAGCGGCAAGGTGTAGAACAACGGGCGGGTCAGTTGCGGGTGCTGCTCGAGGTAACCGAGCATTTGCTCATTGGCCGCGTCGCTACGGCCGATGTCCTTGAGGCAGGCGTATTCGCTGGCGAGCGCCTGATCGATCTGCACTTGCCCGTCGAAATACCACGCAGAGCGATGGAAACGCCCGGCGCACAGCAGTTGCGCGCGATCGGCGGTGATGCGTTCGAGCAGGCGATTCCAGCGTCCGAGGTTGTCGCGATGACTGTTCAGAACCTCGTCCATCGCCGGGCGGTCGATCAGGTCGTTGATGCCGCGTTTGCCGCTGAGCAGCGGGCCGTCGAGCACGTCTTTCATGCGCCGGCTCTGATCTTTGCCGAGGTCAACCAGTGTGCTCAGGTGACGCTCGACGAAGTCGGCCGGGGCGACTTCAACAAAATATTCGCGGGTATAAAAGCGTCGGTCCGCCTCGGCGGTGACGCGAGCATGTGCGGTGAAATCCGGGGCGACGCCGTCGAAACGGTTCAGCGCCAGTGACTCGTCCAGTGCCTTTTCGCGCTGTTGCTGCAGTTCAGGTCGAGCCTGGGTATCGGTCGGGACAACCTCACCACCCTTGTTCAAATACTCGAGCAGCGCCTGCCGGGTATTTTCCCGATCCAGCTCGGGCAATTGCTCCAGTTCAGCGAACAATGCCTGGGCGCGCGGATCGTCGCTGGCCTTGGCCAGGGTGTCGAAATCCTGAGCGCCGAGCTGGCTCAGCGACTCGATGTAGCTGGCCAGCAGATAGTCGCGCTCGTTGTTGTCGGTGTTGCTCCACTGCTCGATCCAGCCGACCACCAGGTCCTGATAATCGGCCAGATCGCGCATCACGCCGAGGTCGTCGTTGACCAGCAGAAACAGCGTGTCGTCCTGATAAGGTCCGCGCACCCGGCCAAGAAATTCGCCGATATGCGCCTCGCGAAAACGTCGCGGGTTTTCCCACAAATAAGGTTCGCGTTCGTGCTCCGGCGCATCGCTGACCTGCACCGCCGGCATCCGCGTGGCGTCTGCCTCGGCCAGCGGTTTCGCTGTGCAGGCCACTTCCGCCAGCCACTGTTTCGCCTGAGCCACGGTAAGCAGATGCTCGCCGCCGATCAGACAATGCACCGGGCCGAGATCGACCGCCTGCATGAAGTGCTCGCGTTCCTGCGCACTGTCCAGCACCTGTCGGCATTTCGCCGCGCTCAACTGCACATCGGCAAAGGTCACGTAGAGGGTGCTTTTGCGCGAGAAGATCAACGCCGGACGTTCTTCGATGGCGCTGCGCTGATCCTCGCTGACGCTTTTACCGCGATGCAGCAATGCGCTGATGACACCTTCCAGCACGCGGTATTCGTAGAGCTCGCCGCTGAGACTGTCGACGATGTACAGCCAACCGTCGCGCAGGCGGCGGATGCCCATGGGGCGCGTGGTCAGGGTGTACGGCAGCGTGATTTCGGTGCTGGGGTCGAAGGGTTTTTCCACCACGCCGTACGCGAGGGGCAACAGTTGCACGTGGGTGTTGCGCAAGGGGCAGGCGGCGGGGCCGATGATCGGGGCTTTGGACGCTGCGGCTGCCGCGAGGTTGGCGGGGTGCATCATTGAGCACATTTCCCTGTGTCTGTTTGTGACAGAGAAATGTGCGTGTATCTGGAAAACGACAGCAGTCAGATCTTTCTGTGTTTTGCGTAGGAATCGAACACTCGGGATGAAGCCTACAAGGGATCGTCTGAAATCTTACAGAGGTTGCTTCGGATGAATCGTGAGTAACCCTGAAGGCGTACCCGCGCTCGCAAACCTACGCTGATAAATAGATCCGTTAACAAGCTCATTGCCTACGGATTTGAGCCGTACCGCTCATCGAAATCGATTTTTCAACGCATCCATTAATTGACGCCAAAATAGTGGCCATCTAATATCGCGCCACTATTTTGATACTAGTGCGCTATTGCAGGGATGCCAGCGACTCTTTGCGCTCATCCGCGCCGCTTACCTGCGGAGCATGGCACCTGATCAGACCGATTATTGCCCGTTGCAGGATCTTCACATGGACGTTCGCCAGTACGCATTCCTCGCTCGCCAGCCTTCTGCCGCTACGGCCAAACGCGAGCAGTTCCTCGGCATGCCGAAGCGCGGACTGGCCTTCCTGCTGGCCAACGTCATGTTCTGGCAACCGCTGTGGGCGCAAGCCGACGGCATCGTCGTGGCCAACCCGAATACCACGCTGGACCGTGCCGGCAACGGGGTGCCGATCGTCAACATCGCCACGCCCAACGCCAGTGGCCTGTCGCACAACCAGTTCCACGATTACAACGTCGGCGCACAGGGCGTCATCCTCAACAACGGCGCGACTCAAACTTCGAACACGCAACTGGGCGGCCACGTCATTGGCAACCCGAATCTGAAGAACAGCGGTTCGGCGCAGGCGATTCTCAACGAAGTCATCAGCGGCAACCCGAGTCAGTTGCGCGGCTACACCGAAGTGGCGGGGCAGTCGGCGCGGGTCATCGTCGCCAACCCCTACGGCATCACCTGCAATGGCTGCGGTTTCATCAACGCGCCTCGGGTGACGCTGACTACCGGTAAACCAGTGCTGGAAAACGGTCGGCTGGATCGCTTTCAGGTCGATCAGGGCAGCGTGGCTATCGAAGGCGCGGGCATCAACGCGACCAATATCGACCGTTTCGAAATCATCACCCGCAGCGCCAAGATCAATGCGCAGATTCAAGCGCAGAACCTGACCATCGTCGCCGGTCGCAACGACGTCAACGCCGACACCCTCAACGCCACGGCCCGCGCCGACGACGGCAGCGCCAAACCGCAACTGGCCATCGACTCCTCGGCCCTCGGCGGCATGTACGCCGGGGCGATCAAACTGGTCGGCACCGAGGCCGGCGTGGGGGTGAAACTCGACGGCAAACTGATCGCCAGCGGCGGCGATATTCAGCTTGATGCGAACGGGCAACTGAGCCTGGCCGACACCTCGGCTACCGGCGCGGTCAACGTCAAAGCCGCAAGCCTCGACGCGCAAGCGCCGGTTTACGCCGGCACATCGCTCAACGTACAGACCCAAGGCAACCTGACCAACCGCCAGACCTTGGCCGCCCGCGACAGCGTGGTGCTCAGCGCCGGTGGGCAACTGACCAATGCCGGCGCCATCGAAGCCGGCGTCAATGCTGACGGCAGCCGTAACAGCAACGGTGATTTGAGCCTTCGCGCACAGAATCTGAACAACAGCGGCAAGAGCCTCAGCGCCAGCCGCAACCTGACCGTCAACGCCGCGCAAACCCTCAACAACCAGAATGGCCTGCTCAGTGGCCAGACCACGAGCATCACCGCCGGCACGCTGGACAACCGCAACGCCGGCAAAGTGCTGGGCAACAACAGCCTGACCCTCACTGCCAATCAGGTGCTGAATAATCAAGGCACGCTCACCAGCAATGGCAAACTCACCGGCAACATCGGTCAGTTGATCAACAGCAACGGTGAACTTGGCAGCCAGAGCGACGTAGTGCTCACGCTCACCTCGCTGGACAACGTCGCCGGCCTGATCACCGCTGGCCGTTTGCTCGACATCACCGCCCTCGGCGCCATCAACAATCGCACCGGACGGATCGGCGCGAAACAGGCCGTAGCGATCAAAGCGCAACAACTGGACAACAGCCAGCAAGGCCAGCTGACCAGCGAAGGCACGCTGACCACGCGCATCAGCGACCAGTTGAACAACCAGAACAAGGGCCTGATCCAGGCCAACGGTGCGATGGACGTGCAGGCCACGCGCCTGGATAACCGCGCCGGCAAGATTTCCGGTCTCGACACCCTGACCGTCAGCAGCGCGACCACCGACAACCGTGCGGGTGTTTTGCGCGCCGACAAAGCGACGACGCTGCTGATCGATAATCTGGATAACCGCGACAAGGGCCGCGCCGAGAGCAAGGCAGCGCTGACCTTCGAAGGCAGCACACTGAACAACAGCAACGGCGGCTTGCTGACCTCGACCGGACTGTTGAGCCTCAAAGCCCGGGATGTCACCAACGATGCCGGACGGATTTCCGGCAAGGGCGATATCGACGCCAGCATCGACAACCTGACTCAGCAAACCGGCGAACTGGTTGCCGAAGGCAATCTGAAACTCACCGGCAAAACCCTCAACAGCCGCCAGGACAGCTTGGTCGGGTCGCTCCAGACCCTGACCGTCAATGTCGACCAGATCGACAACCGCGCCAGTACGCTTTCCAGTCAACTCGACCTGCATATCAATGGCGCACGCCTGGACAACAGCGAGGGCGGCAAGGTGCTGTCCGACACCACGCTGGGCCTGAAAGTCGCGCAGATCATCAACGCCACCAATGGCCTGATTTTCAGCAAAGGCGCGGCGACGCTCAGCGGCATCGGCTTGAGCAATGTGGGCGGGCGGATCGTCAGCCAGAACACACTGGACCTGACGTTCGACAATGCCCTCGACAACCAGCAAGGCCTGATCAGCAGTGAAGGGCAGATGACCCTGAATCTCGGCAGCCTCGACAATCGCCTGGGCAAGCTGTCGAGCCTGGAAGCGATGGCACTGACCAGCGTCGCCGGGGTGCAGAATCAGGGCGGGCTCATCGCCTCGCAAAAGGGCCTGACCTTCACCAGCGGCAGTCTCGATAACAGCGACAACGGTATCCTCAGTGCCAAGGCCGATTCGACCTTGACCACCGGTGAGTTCAAGAACCGGCAGGGCGGCAGCCTCGCCACGGACGGCACGCTGCTGCTGACCACCGCGCATCTGGATAACTCCGGCGGGATTATCGGCAGCCAGAAAACCCTGCAGGCTTCCGTCACCTCGCTGCAGCAGGACGGCGGCGAGCTGTTCAGCAACGGCGATCTGACCCTGGACCTCAACAATGGCCTGCTCGATAACCAGCGCGGCAACATTCATACGCCGGGCCAACTGCTGCTGAAAAATCTCAAGGATGTGAACAACAGCGCCGGGGAAATCTCCGCTGCCAAAGCCTGGAATCTGAGCGCGCAAAGCCTGAACAATGACGGCGGCAAGCTGCTCAGCAATGAAAAACTCACCCTGGTCATCGACCGTGCGCTGAGCAACGTGAAAGGCCTGATCGCCTCTGCTGGCCTCCAAGCGCGCAGCGCCAGCCTCGACAACAGCGGCGGTGAGATTCGTGGGCGTGGCGCGGTCGATTTCACCGTCACTGATCTGTTCGACAACCAGGCTGGCGTGGTCATCGCCGACGAGGGCCTGACGCTCACGGCGGCGCGTCTGGATAACCGTCGCGAGGGCCTTGTCGGTTCGACCCAAGCGCTGCAACTGGTCGTCGACCGTGTCGATAACCGCAGCGGTGAACTGTCGAGTAAGGCCGGCGTGAGCCTGATCGGTGCCTGGCTCGACAACAGCGATAGCGGCTACATGCTGGCGGGCGGCAATCTGGCGTTGACCGTCAACGAGGTGATCAACCGCAACAACGGCGTGCTGTCCGGCACTACCGGCCTGACGCTGGTCGGCAAAAGTCTGGAAAACAGCGCTCGCCTGACCACGCAACAAGACCTCGCGATTACCCTCTCTGGCGAGCTGAACAACGCGCAGGGCAGTCTGTTCAGCGAAGGTGCGCTGGCGATCGATGCGCAAAGCCTCAATAACGATGGCGGTACGCTGTCCAGCGCCAAAGCGCTCAGCGTCGACACACGCGATGCGGTCAGCAACCGGGGCGGCCAGTTGTTGACCGATGCAGCGTTGACGCTCACCAGCAGCGCGCTGGACAACCAGCAGAAAGGCGTGATCAGCAGCAAAAGCAATCTGCACATCACTACCGGCGAACTCAATAACAGTCAGGCGAGTATTTACGCCGCCGATCAGCTTGAGTTGAGCGCCGGCAAAGTGACCAACACGGCTGGCAGCCTCGGCGCTGGCAATGCGCTGATCGCAGATGTTCAGGGCCTCGATCAGCAGGGCGGCAAGCTGTTCAGCAGCCACGCCGGCGTCAGCGTCGACCTGCATGGCGGTGCGCTGAACAACCACGGCGGGGTGATCAATGCGCCGGGGCAGTTGCTGCTGAAAAATCTCGCTGAAGTGAACAACCGTGGCGGCGAGATTTCCAGCGAGCAGGCCTTTGAACTGATCGCCAAATCGCTGGACAACAGCGGCGGCCAACTGCTGAGCAATCAGAAACTGAGCCTGACCCTCGACAAGGCCCTGACCTCGATCAAAGGCACGATCGCGGCGGCAGCGTTGCAGGTTCGCGCGGCCAGTCTCGACAACAGCGATGGCGGCGTATTGCTCAGTGACAGCGATATCTCGGTGACCGTCGATGGTCTGCTCGACAATCACAACAAAGGCAGCATCCGCGCCGCGCAACAGCTGACCCTCAACAGCACCGGCCTGAACAATGAGGAGGGCACGCTGGTGGGTGCCGCTGGCCTTGCCATCGACCTCGGCGTCACCGCGCAGGACCTCAACAACCAGGGCGGGGTGATCAGCAGCAAAGGCGCGCTGAGCATTGCGCATCTGCGTGACCTCAATAACCAGAACGGCGTGATCAACAGCAAAGGCGTGCTGAGCATCGCCACCCTGCGTGACCTGAATAACCAGAAAGGTGAGGTTTCCAGCGTCAACAGCTTCAGCCTTAGCGCCAACAGTCTGGACAATCGCGGCGGCAATCTGATCAGCAATCAGCAACTGACCTTCACCGCGGCCGAGCTGAAAAACAACGTCGGTCTCATCTCCGGCTGGACTGGCGTGACCCTGTCCGGCGGGAACGTCGATAACAGCCTCGCAGGCGCGATCTCCAGCCAGCTCGGCAATGTCAGCATTGACCTCAGCGGCGCGCTGATCAACCACACCCAAGGAGGCGTCGGCAGCAAGGGCGAGCTTTACATCAAGGCCGCCAGCCTCAACAACAGCGCCGGCACACTGACCAGCGACGGCAAGCAAACCCTGACCGTGCTCGGCGGCGAACTCAACAACGCCTCCGGTGGTTTGATCAAAAGCGCCGACGCCCTCGATATCCGGGCGGCGAGCCTGAACAATGCCTCGGGTAACCTGAATGCGAAAAACGCCCTGACCTTCACCGGCGGTGCGTTGAACAACAACGGCGGCAGCCTGGTCGGCGACGACCGCGTCACACTCGACCTGCTCGGCGCGCTGACCAACGTCAACGGCGCGCTCGGCAGCACCGGGCCGCTGGTGCTGACGCGTTCGGCCGGCATCGACAACCGTGGCGGCCAGATGATCAGCCAGAGCCTGCTGAGCCTGCTCACCGGCGGCGATCTGAACAACAGCCAGCGCGGCACCATCGCCGCCAGCAGCCAACTGAATCTCACCGCCAGCGGCCTGCTGCGCAACGACGGCGATGGCCTGATTTCCAGCAGCGCCGCCGACGCCACCCTCACCGCAGCCGCACTGAACAACGCTAACGGTGCGGTGCAAAGCATGACCGCGCTGACCGTCAACACGGGCAACGGCGCAATCGACAACCAGGGCGGCAAGATCATTGCGCAGAACGGCGACCTGAACCTCACCGCCGCCAGCCTCGACAGCCGAGGCGGCGTGCTGTCGAGCCTCAAAGGTCTGCTGCAAACCCGTCTGACCGGTGTCCTGCGCAACGGCCAGTCAGGCAAGATCGAAGGCAGTCGCCTCGACCTGCGCGCACTGGGCGGCATCTACAGCGACGGCGGGCGCATCGCCGCCAACAGCGGCGACATCCTGCTCAATGCCGGCGGCAACGACCTCGACAACAGCGGCGGCGGCGTCTATGCCCGCGGCCAGGTGAACGTCATCGCCGGCTCGATGAACAACACGGCCGGCCAGGTCAGCGGCAGCCTCATCGACATTGGCCTCGGCGGTAATCTCGCCAACAACGGCGGCCTGATTGAAAGCGCCAGCACCCTGGCGATTCGCGCCGCCAACCTCAACAACCAGAGCGGCAAACTGCGCGCCCTCGGCGGCAGCGGCAAAACCGATTTCCAGATCGGCAGCCAGTTCGACAACCGCAACGGCCTGGTGGAAACCGCCAACACCGACTTCTCCCTCGCTGCACCGAGCTTGCTCAACGCTGGCGGCACAGTGACCCATGTCGGCCTCGGTGAATTCGGCATCTCCACCACCAACGTAATGAACGCCGGCGGCTCACTGGTGACCCGTGGCGGCCTGACCCTGAACGCGGACAGCTGGACCAACAGCAGCGTGATTCAGGCGGGGCGCTTGACGCTGAATGTCGGCAATTTCGTGCAGACGGTCAGTGGGCAATTGTTGGCTTCGAATCAGTTGGTGGGGCGTGGCGGGAACTGGACGAACGAGGGGTTGATTGCCAGTGATGGCGGGCTTGATATTCAGTTGAGTGGGACTTACGGCGGTAATGGGCGGGTGAGCAGTCTGGGGGATATGACCTTCAATGCTGCGCAACTGGGCCTGACCAGTCTCGCCAGCATCGGCAGTGGCGGCCTGGGTACGTTCAACATTGGCGGGTTGCTGAACAACGCTGGCGGAAGACTGACTTCCAATTACGGCATGACGATCAACGCGGGCAGCGTCAGCAACACCGGTACGCTGGGAGCCGCTCAGGATCTGACAGTCAAGACGGCAAGTCTGGTGAACGATCACGGCTTGTTGTTCAGCGGCGGCAACATGAACCTGCTGGTTAATGACTTCACCAACCAGACGGGCGATGTTTACAGCATCGGCAATCTGACAATTGCCGGCATGAGCGGTGGCCGTGCGAACAGCGTGAATAACCTCGCGGCTTCGATCAATGTCGACGGTGATTTTTCGTTGTCGGCCAATAGTTTCAATAACAAGACAGAAGGGGTGATTGGCGAGGAGAAGTTGGTTTCTGGCGACATCACTTTCGATTGGCGTAACAACACCTTTTATGTCAACGAAAGTTTCGATTCGCAGTCCACGATCAATGGCCCGCAGTCCTCGGTATCCGTTGCAGGAAGTATGACGGCTGATGTCGGCGATTTCGCAAATATCGCTTCGACAGTTTCAGCGGGAAAAAATATCACGTTGAATGTCGATTCGTTTGAGAACCAGGGATTGCAATCGGGGAGCTTTACTCGGTCGCGTATATTCAAGCTCTCTTACTTGCCTGAAAGTCTGGCGTATGGCTATGACAATGAGCTCACCGCCTATGCCCTGAGAAACTCGAAAAACGTGTACCGCTATGGGAAGAGTGTGCACGAGCCCGACAAAGGTGACACTCATTGGGAAGAAACCGATTTAGATAAACAAAAAACATCAGCGATTAATACCAAGTTCGGTATGGGCCCTGAGGTGGCCGTTCCTGCGTCCATTCTGGCTGGTCAACTCAAGGAAGACCGCAGAATTTTCACCAACGGCGGCTCAAGCGTTTCCTCTATCGTCCAGGCCGGCCAGGCCGTAGAGATCAACGCTAAAACCACGATCAACAACGGCAATCTGAACCCGTACACAAACTTCGGCGGTACCGTCAAAGGCACCGCGGACACCGGGGTGAAAAACTCCGCCAAACCTACCGTGGTTTTTCTGAACCCGCAGTTGCCACCAGATCTGGCTCAACAACAAGTCAACCCGCTGGCACTGCCTGGCTTCACGCTGCCAACCGGCGACAACGGTCTGTTCCGACTCAGCGGTAAAGGCGGCAGCGATCCGACACTAGCATCTGGCCCGTCGAGGACAATCGGCTCCATCGACGTTGCGCCCTTAAGTCATGCGGGCGGCATGCCAGTGAGGAAGGCCACGGATATTCAGTTCGACGGTAGCGATCCTGTATCGATCAAGAACCGCGAACTGGCATTGGCGGCCCGGCCATCGCTCAATCTCAACGATCAGGCGACGCTGATCAATGTCAGCGCGGCCGCCGGGGATGGCCCGGTCGGCGTGTTGCTGCCCAATCGTGGCAACGTTTCGTTCGACGTGCCGCGGGTACAGGGCCTGCCCGACACCAGCGTGCGTTCCAATCCACACAAATACCTGATCGAGACCAACCCGGCGCTCACTGAGCTCAAGCAGTTCATGAGCTCGGACTACCTGCTCGATAAACTCGGCTATGACCCCGACAACAGCGCCAAGCGTCTGGGCGACGGCTTGTTCGAACAGCGCCTGGTGCAGCAAGCCGTTGTCGCCCGTACCGGCCAGCGTTTCATCGATGGGCAGACCTCCGACGAGGCTATGTTCAAGTACCTCATGAATAACGCCGTCGCCAGCAAGAATGAACTGAACCTGTCAGTCGGCGTAACTCTGACTGCTCAGCAAGTGGCAGCGCTGACCCACGACATCGTCTGGCTCGAAGAGCACGAAGTGAATGGCGAGAAAGTGCTGGTGCCGGTGCTGTATCTGGCCCAGGCCAATAACCGACTGGCACCCAACGGTGCGCTGATCCAGGGCGGCGACGTAACACTGATTGCCGGTACGGACCTGACCAACGCCGGCACGCTTCGCGCCTCCAATAACCTGTCGGCCGAAGCCGGCAACAACCTCTCCAATACAGGATTGATCGAGGCGGGCGAGCGACTGACGCTCAAGGCCGGCAACAACATCGTCAACAGCGGTGGCGGCATTATTTCCGGGCGCGATGTCAGCTTGACCGCCACTCGCGGCGATGTGATCAACCAGCGCGACGTGTATGGCTACGATTCCAGTTACGGCGGTACGCTGCAGCATCGCGACGTACTGAACAACGCCGCGCGGATCGAAGCCGCCAATGATCTCAACATTGGCGCAGGTCGCGACATCAGCAACATCGGTGGTGTCCTGAGCAGCGGACAGGACATGGCGCTCGATGCCGGACGCGACGTCAACATCACCTCGGTCCAGGATCGCCGCACCGACTCGCGCGGCAGCAACTTCCTCAACCAGACCATCACCCAGCACGGCGCTGAAGTGACGTCCGGACGGGATCTGTCGATCAGTGCCGATCGCGACGTGGCAATCGTGGCCAGTCGACTGGATGCCAAGCGCGATCTCAGCGTCGATTCCGGTAACGACATCGTCATCACCTCGGCCGCCGATGAGAGCGACTACGTTTCACGCAGCAAAAAACGCGCGAACGAAACCCATAGCATCACGCAGCAATCATCAGTGTTGAACGCCGGCCGCGACATCGCGCTGAACGCCGGCAACGACCTGGGCATCATTGCCAGCCGCATCAAAGCGACCGAGGACATCAGCCTCGATGCCGAGCAGGACATCACCGTAGCTTCGGCGAAGGATGAGAGTTCGTCTTATTACTACAAGAAGAAAAAGGGTTCGTTCGGACGAAGCAAAACCACTCAGTCGGAAAGTTATGAAAGCGAGAACGTTGCCTCGGTGATTGAGGCTGGGCGAAATCTGACAGTCAATACCACCAAAGAAGAGGATGGTAGCGTCAGTTTGAATGGGGGCGTAACGTAACGACCATAGGCAGCCAACTCAAGGCAGGTAATGATCTGGTCGTGGGTGCAAGCAACGATGTGGCGATGCTTGCCGGTATCGAGGAGAGCGGTGCTTACAGCAAAAAGACAAAAACCGGGTTGTTTGGTATGTCGAAAAGCGGAAGCAGTCAACTCCAGACAAACGTGACTCAGATTGGAAGTTCCATGGCGGCCGGGCACGACGTAGTGGTCGTAGCCGGTCACGATGTGCGAATGAATGCCAGCGTAGTCAATGCCGAAAACGACGCCGAACTGCATGCTGGATTGATTGATCAGTCAGGCGATATCAGTCTCGCGGCGGGTGAGGATGAGGCCTTCAGTCGTGCAGAAGCATTCAAGAAAAAGATCGGCTTGTCGCTCAAGGACACCATTGGCCTCTTTGCCGGCACACCTGGCGCCGGCGCTGATATAACCGCGATTGCGTCACACAAAGGTGGGCGTGAAGTCGCGACGTCCACGAGTGTTGGCAGCCAAGTCAATGCAGGCCGCGATGTGAGCCTGAAGTCCGCACGAGATATTAATATCATTGGAAGCGGAATCAACGCCGAACGAAACGCGTCGTTGGATGCTGGTCGTGATGTGAATATTCTTGCGGGAGCAAATCAACAACGTAGTAATAGTTGGGAAACGAATAAAAGTTACGGTATCAAGCAGGATATTGATAGTAATGGCTTTACCACGTTCGTGGGTGATGAAACGATCAAGGAAGGTATCAATAGCACCGCCCGAACGGCGGCAGGCAGCTATATCAAAGCGGGGCACGATGTAAAAATTAATGCGGATCGTGATATCAATCAGCAAGGGTCTGGCCTGCTGGCGGATAACGATATCAGGGTGAAAGCCGGCCGAGATATCAATATTGACGCGGCAGATGAAACTAATGAAGTTACCCGTCAAAACAGCGTAAAACGCAACGGTACTACGACAACTATTGCTTATAATATCGGCAATACGATCAACGGACTTAAAGGTACCGGCAAAGGTGAAGATAGGGTCAGCAAGGGGTCAAGTGTTTTAAAAAGTGTTGATGCTCTGGATAATTTTTTCAGCGGCCCAAAATTTGATGGGCACCTCGGGGCATCAAGCACTAGTCAAACTAATACACATACTTCCCTGACGAAGCGTCCATCCAGTCTGGGTGCGGGGAATGACATTATTCTTGACGCCGGCAACGACATCAATGTGAGAGGCAGCCAGTTCGAAGCGGGCCGCGATATCAATGTTACTGGGCGCAATATTACGTTCGATGTTGCGCATGGCGATGATAGCAGTGACGGCAGTAATACGCAGAGCAAGGGCGGCCTCAAGGGCGGAACGACCGGCGGGTTTAAAATTGGTGTGGGAGTCAGTAATTCCGGAGCGAAGGACGAGTCGAGTCAGGGGACGTCCACGGTTACCCGCCTTAACGCAGGTGGTAGCGTCAAACTGGATGCCAAAAATGACCTTACTCTGGTCGGCGCCGAGGTTGACGCCGACCGGAATATCACGCTCAAGGCCGCTAACGATCTAAAAATCCTATCTGCCCAGAATGTATCCAATAGCGAAAATACCCGTCGGAACTGGGGTGCCGAGGGAGGACTGATTGCGGGGAAGGATGGCTTCGGAATCTACGGAAGTGCGAGTTACGGAACAGGAAATCTGAAACGCGATGGTGTTCATCAACAAGAAGCCTATTTGTACGCAGGGAATAGTCTGAACTTTGAAAGTGGCCGTGACACCACTATTGCCGGTGCCACACTCCGCGCAGATGAAGTAATTGGTGAGGTCGGTCGTGATCTAACGGTCATCTCTGTGCCTGATACTGGAAAGGTCAATGGAAAGGAGCTCGATCTTAGTATTACAGGTTCCTTCTACGGAGCAAGCGGTTCGGTAGGTTACGGGCGAACGACAGGTCAGACTAATTGGGTTGAAAGTCAGACTGTAATCAGCGGCAAGAGTAAGGTGGATATACGCACCGAGAAGCACACTCAGATCGATGGGGCAGTCTTGTCCGCCGAGAACGGGAACCTGAAGTTAGATACCGACACGCTGGGGTTTCGTAATATCACCGGGAAGGATAATGAACACGGTTACTACTTGAATGTAAGTGGTAGCTATGGCTCAAGTAGCGGTTCTCAGGCAGATAAGCCTAATAAGGGTATGGAAGGCCAAGGGAGTACCAGTTGGGCGGTTGAGGGTTACAACTACGAAAAGGATCGCGAGCAGATCCTCCGGGCAACCGTGGGTGCCGGCGCTATCACAGTACGTAATGACAAGGATACTGGGCAGGACTCGACGCTTGGCCTAAATCGAGATCTGAATCAGGCTTACGAAGTCACTCGAGATGAGGAACACCGTACTGATCTGTATGTGAGTAGCTCTTCAGTCAAGGCGGTGATGAATCCGAAACAAACGCTTGAAAAATGGAAAATGGATGTCGAGAAGTACGGGGAAAATAGTCTTGAGGCGTTGAACTCACTGACCGATCTGCTCTTTGGTGCGGTGAACATCTTAAGTGGTCGGGGTTTTGAGGTTGCCGATCAGGTCACACTTCTTCGTGTTTTTGTAAGGCAGTTAAATAGTAAAAATGAGGGGGCTCGAGCGGTCGCAGTCAATGCTGCAATCAAAAACATGACCAATGGTGATAACAGTCCCGAAACTCAAGCGTTGATAGACCGCATTACTCAAATTGCCGGTAGCGATCCTGACAAGGCTCTTGGCATGCTCGTTCTGCTCAGACGCTTGCAAGATCCTCATCCAGAAAGATTGAATTTTGTGCCCTTGGCTTTGGCTGGTGGTGCAATTGCAGCGTTAGGGACAATGCTTCTTACGGCTGCCGCCGGAACAAAAAATCAGGAGAACACACGAGATGCAGTTAATGCGCTAGTTGCGTCTGCCGGTGAGGCGGGTTATAGCGGATCTCAGCAGTTATCCATTTCGGCTGAATTGTGGGCATTAATGCTGGGTACGACCTTCCCGGTCACGCTACTGGACCCAAAATATGGAATATTGACGAATCCAGCCGTAGATACTGACACCCTGCATCCTGTAAGCATCGGCGGTTTCGTGATGCAGCCCTCTTTGCCCACCGACACGGGCGGAAGCCCTGTCGTTGAGACGGGAGACGGTACGTACACGACGCCTATCGTAGAAAACCCTTCGTTGGGGAACGTTTATAGCCTGCCGTGGGGGCAGTCTGCGTCGGAATTTGAGAAGTCTTTGGTTACCCTCCCTTCAGGTGAACGAGTCGCAATTGTAAAAACCAGAGCAAGGGAGTTAGCCGATTCCCTGGGTTGGCCTAAAGACAATTTCCTGACGAAATTGAATGGCAGAGATGTTTATGCTGGATCCGATGGATATTTTTACGCAGTTGACAGTCAGCACGGTAGGTTGGAACAGGTGAATAGCCGAGGGAAACATCAAGGAGAGGTGCAGTTTGATTTGATACCTGTTCCTAAATCTAAAGATGACTCGGGTAAACATGATTTGAGGATGAAGTGATGAATAGTATCAAACTTGTCGAATGCTCAGATTCCGTTATTGCCAGGGGGCAAGTTTTTCGGGTGCCTGCCAGTTGGCCGTATGAGTCAATAGTGGATTTCATGGTGGTCGATATACCAGATGATAGCTTTGGCCATTCACTGGTGGTGGCTTCCGGGAATAAATCAGGCTTGGTATTGGTGCACTTGCCATTGGAAAGCTGCGCATCCGATGAACACGGAATTTCAAGGGAGTGGGTTATTTCGAATTGGGAGAAATGGATATATCCAGACTGCTCAGTTGAAGATGTTTATTTGTTTGATTCGATAGAGGTGCCAACGGAGCTGACAACTCGCTAGACATTCTTTAGAAGAAGCGCAGAAATGCGAAAGAAGTCGGATATGGGACATGGAAATGGCGAGCAGAGTTATTTAAGGAAATAAATCTGCCCTCATTTTTGGATAGCAGGTGGAATCGCCGGGGGAACAGAAATGCGGGTTGAAAGCTTGTTCAATCAGGCCAAAGCCATGGCCAAAGGGCTGTATTTTCATGCGATGGAGGAGCTTGGGTTTCGTCCGGAGCAAGCTTTTGCCTATGCTCAGGATGAGCTGGAACGCTTGATGCGCAAAGACGCACCCGGCCCGAACGCAATTTTGCAAACCGCCATTTATATGGAAGGTAGCCGACATGGTTTGAAGTTGGGGGACAGCCTTTACGCATCAGACATGTTGGATATTTTGACCCTTACGTACGAACAGTGCAGCCCAGAGAGTCTGGTTGAGGCGGGAGCCGATGGCGAGGAACTGAAAGCCGTTCAGGCGGACATGGAAACCGTGCGCAATCTATTTCTTTCTCAACGGAGTAGGGTAAATGGGTTCTTCCACGGGAAATGAAGATTGACCACTGAGGACATTAAAATCGCCCAGGAAATTTTCCAATTGATCGAATCAGGCGTCGTTCATGGTTATGACGCGTTCCGGTACAGTGTCGAATGGGGAGGGAATTATATGGAGTCCGACCTCGCCGTCGAAATACATGGCTCCGAAATTTGGGACGCTGAAACTGATTTCAATCATTCGAAGGTCTATGCGCTTGTAGAAAAACTGCACGAGAACGCAGTCGCGCGTGGCGAGCCTTGGACATGCTTTGTCCTGTCTTCTCGCGAAGGCGAACAAGTAAAGATGAAATTCGATTATCAAACTCGCGACACAATCTAAAAGCAAAATCTACTTCGGATAAAGCGGCGGCAACCCACTCTCACCCACCGGATCCTGCACGCGCTCGGCGGCTGGAATCGTTCGAATCGCCCGCCACAAATCCTCACCCTGCCAATGCTGCCCGGTCTCGCTGTACAGCGCGCCGTTCAGCCCATCCAACGCGTCCGACAACGGCACAAACCGCGCGGCCATGTCTGCCAGCGTCTCCGGCTGCTGTCGCGCCCAGGCGTCCAGTGCCTGGCGGGTGGCGTGGGGGTCGTTGGCCTGGCTGGCTCGTTTGATGTCGTCTAGCAGGGTGCGTGGGCTCGGGCCGGTTTGGGCGGCGCGGTGGATTGCCGGTTGCCAGCGGGCGCGCCACCAGAGGCCGAAGCCGAGCAGAGTGGTGCAGGCGAGGATCAGGGTGCTGAGTTTCCACCACCACAGGGTGTCGTTGTCGGGCGTACTCGGTTGCAGGGTGCCGGCCGGGGTGTCGATCTGCAGGCTGGGGTTGTTCGCCACTTGCAGGGTGCGCGCGGGCAGGCTGCTGTGTTCGAGGTGGTCTTCGAAGGTGTTCCACCAGACCACGTCGACGGTTGGCAGGTCGATCGCGCCGCTGCGGCTTGGCACCAGGGCTTCGCGTTCTTCGCGGCTGCCGATGATCCCGCGGTCGCTGCTCTGGTTGCTCAGCACCGGTTGGTCGGGGTAGCGGCGCAGGCCGTTGACGTCGGTGGCGGGCAGGGCTGGCAGTTGCGAGCTGGCGAGGCCTTCGACTTTCAGGGTCAGGCTGCGGGTCAGGGAATCGCCGACCTGAGTGTGATCCGGTTCCGGGCTCCAGCTTTCGCTGAGGCTGAGGTTGCGCGCCGGCAGCCATGGTGCATCGACCGGGTAGGTCAGCGGTTTCGGTTTGACCGTCAGCGGAATCGACGCCGAGCTGACGCGCATCAGTTTGCCGGGCTTCGGCCCCGAGGGGTCTGCTGATGGCGCGGTATCCACCAGCGTGGCGCTGAACGTCTGCGGGGCGATCGTCAGCAGGCCGCTGTGTTGCGGATAGATCGCGTAGCGCATCTCGATCACGCCGTGGCGCAGACCGTTGATGTCTTTTTCGTAGGTGCGCGTGTCGCCGAGCTGCTCGATGCGCGCATCGGCGATTTGCAGCGGGCTCAGGCTGCTGTCGTCGTACAGCGAAACCGAGTGATAAATGCGCAAAGTCAGGATGGCCTGGGCCTGCACGTAGACGCTGGTCTGGTCGAGGCTGGCTTCGATGAACACCGGATCGAGGCTGTTGTTGTCTTCGCGGTTGTCGCTGGCGATCACCTGCACGGTGATCGGCTGGCTCTGTGCTTCGCCCAGTTGCAGCGGCGGAATCACGACGCTGCCGTTTTCTTTCGGCAGCAGGGTGATGATCCAGCGTGTGGTCGCGCGGTTGTCGCCGTTGAGGGTGTTGAGCTGGTTGACCTGGCGCGTGCCGCGCACTTCGAACAGCGCTTCCAGCGCCGACAGATCGGGCTTGCCGAACTGGGTGACGTCGTCAGTTTCGAGGGTGAGCTCGACCGTCTCGCCGGAGTTCAGGCGACTGCGATCCACGCTGGCGGTCAGCTCGGCCGCCTGAGCGGTGGCCGTGCAGATCAGCAGGGGCAGCAAGAGAGCGGTGAAGCGGGTCATCGATTGTTTTCCTGATCCTGATGTTGTTGCTGTTCGTACCAGAATTTGCGCCTGAGCAGTTCGCCCGGGTCGTCCGGGATCTTGCCCAGCCATTGTTCGAGCGCCTGACGCTGCTCGCCTTCGAGGTTGTTCTCGCTCGGGCGCAGGGTCGGCACCGTGTCGGTTTCCTCTTCCTCGTTGCTGCCGGGGATTTCATTGGGGCCAGGCAGCGGCGGGGCGGTCGGCGGCGGTTCGCTGGCCGACTCGGCCGGTTGCGCCTCGCTCTGGGTTTCACTGCTCACCGCCGGAGGGGGCGCGGTGGTGGGCGAAGGCTCATCGCCGGGCAGACTTTGTTCGTTGGGCTGGTTGTCCGGTTCGGGCGGCGGCGGAGCGTTTTTCTGCTTCAGCAGGTTTTCCACCAGCGCCTTGTTGGTCTGCGCCGGACGCAGATCCGGTTGCAGCTCGAGCGCCTGTTCGTAGGCATCGATCGCCGCTTCCAGCTCGCCGCTTTTCGCCAAAGCGTTGCCACGATTGTAGTGGGCGCGGGCATCGCTGCCCTCGGCAAAACGCTGAGCGGCGCCACTGTAGTCGCCGGCCTCGTACAACGCCACCCCTTGCCACTGATGATCATCGAAATGCTGCGCGGCTTCGGCCGGGCGCTTCTGCTTGAGCAGGTGCAAACCTTGCTGGTCGGGGCGCAGCCACAAGTCTTCGAAGTCGAAAGCGTAGCTCGGTTGCGGCAGGCACCACAGCAGCGGCAGGCAGAACAGCCAGCCACGGCGCCCGGCACAAGCGGCGAGCAACAGCAGCGGCAACAGCAGCCAATAGCCCTGATCGGCCCACGTATCGAGGCGCACGGTCTGGCCGTCGTCGCGCAGGCTGCGCGGGCCGTTGAGCAAACCGAGAGCGCCAAGATCAGCCTCGTCAAGACGCGCCGGGTGATACTCGCCGCCTACGCTGTTGAGGAAAGTCGCCAGACCGGGGCTGTCGAGTTGCGGCACGCGGATCGCGCCTTGCTCGTCCTTGAGGAAACTGCCGTCCTCCTGGGCAATCGGCGCACCTTCGGCGGTGCCAATGCCGAGCATCAGCAGTTGCGTGGACTCGCCATTGAGCGCACGGCGAATGCCGCGCCGTTCCTCTTCATTGAGCGACGAACCAATCAGCAGAATCCGTCCCTGTCCCAGCGCACCTTGCTTGAGCAAGGCCAATGCTTTGCCCACGGCCAGATCGGCGCGGTGGCCGGCTTCCGGCATCAGCGACGGCTTCAGCGCGTCGAGCAGGTTGCGACTGGTGGCCAGATCATCCGACAGCGGCACCAGCGTGTGTGCGCTGCCGGCATAAACGACGATGGCGGTCTGCGCATCGCTGCGCGCCTGCAGCAGGTCGAACAGCTTGCGCCGCGCTTGTTCGAGGCGTGTTGGCGGTGAGTCGGTGGCGAGCATTTCCGGGGTCAGTTCGAGCACGACTACCAGCGGGTCGGCGGGTTTCTGGCTGGTCTGTTCGACGCGCTCCCAGCTCGGCCCGAGCAAGGCCAGAATGGTCAGCAACCACGCCACGCCTAGGGCGATCCACGGAAGTTTGCTCTGGCGACCGCTGCCGCCACTGAGCAGCGCAGCGTGAAATGCCGGCGGCAGAATCATCTGCCAGCGACCGGCGCGTTTCTGTCGGTGCCAGAGTTGCCAGAGCAGCCAGCCGAGCAGCGGCAACAGCAACAGCCACCAAGGGCGGAACCAGTGCGGCCAGAGCGCGATCATCGGCGCCTCCGCAGGCGCAAACGTTGCAAGCGCTCACGCCAGTCCGGCAGCGGACTTTGCAAATACAGTTGCTTGGTAAACAGGCGTTGCAGCGGGTTATCCGGCCACAGTTCGCGCACGACCAGCAACAGACTCAACCACAGCGCCAGCGCCAGCGGCCAGTGATACAAGGCTTGCGCCGGGCGTGCCTGAGTCGGTTGCTGAGTCACCGGTTCGAGCTGATCGAGGGTGTCCTTGATCGCTTGCAGCTCTTTGCCGTCATGGGCGCGGAAGTACTGGCCGCCGGTGATTTCGGCGATGGCCTTGAGTGCCGGCTCATCCAGATCAAGGCTCGGATTGACCCCGAGCAGGCCGGTCGAGCCGCTGTCCTCGGGATTGGCGCCGATGCCGATCGGATAGATTCTGACGCCTTCGCTGGCGGCCAGTTTTGCGGCCGTCAGCGGATTGATTTCGCCGCCGTTGTTGGCGCCGTCGGTGACCAGAATCAGCACGCGACTTTGCGCCGGGCGCAGGCGTAGGCGTTTCAGGGCCAGACCGATGGCATCGCCGATCGCGGTGTTTTTGCCGGCGATACCGATCCGCGCTTCGTCGAGCCAGATGCGAACGGTGCGCCGATCGAAGGTCAGCGGCGCTTGCAGGTAGGCCTGACTGCCGAACAGGATCAGACCGACGCGATCGCCGTCGCGGCTTTCAAGGAAATCGCCGAGCAAGTGCTGCACCAGCGACAGACGACTGACTTCTTCGTCCTGCCACTGCATGTCGGGAAAATCCATCGAACCGGACACGTCCACCGCCACCAGCAGATCACGGCCACTGGCGGCAATCGGCAGCGGTTCGCCGAGCCATTGCGGGCGCGCGGCGGCGATCAGCAAGATCAGCCACAGCAAGATAAACGGCGCCTGCTGCCGCCACGCCGGCAAGTTCGCACGCGCGCGGCGGCGGGCGAGGCCTTCGAGGTCGGCGAGGAAACTGACTTTCAATGCCGGCTCGCCGCTGTCGGCCACCGGCAGGATCAGACGCATCAGCCACGGCAGCGGCAGCAGCACAAAGATCCAAGGCCAGGCGAACTCAAACATGTTTGCGAATCCACGTGTCGACCGCTTGGGTCAGGCCGGCGATGGCTTTGTCGTCGAGTTTGCATTCCGGTTTGTACGCGCCTTCAACCAGCACCATCCAGCGCGTCAGGCCGGCAGCGGGGCAGCGGTTATCGAGGAAGGCCAGCCATTTGCGCCCGTTGAGGGTGTGGCTCTGGCTGTACGGATAGTGGTTGCGGCACAGGCGTTTGAGCAGGCCGTTGAGTTGTTGCAGCCAGGCGCCGGCGGGTGCACCGTCGTAGGGTTTGGGCATTTGCGCCAGTTCGGCGAGCGCGGCGATGCGCACCGGATCCAGCGGCTGCTCGGCGCGCACCAGAGGGCGTTTCTTGATCGGAATGAAACGTCGCAACTTCCACGCGGCAAAACCCAGCAGCGGCAACAGCAAAAGCAGCAGCCACCAGCCCGGCGCCGGCGGCCAGAAGGCAATCGGCGGCGGTGAGATCAGCGGTTGCAGTTGGTCGAGGCCGTTCATCGACCTTTCCCCGGACGCTGCGGGTTCAGGAACTCGCGCATCTGCTCGACCATTTCACTTTGCGTGCTCAACGGCATCAGCAGCACCCGCAGCTTTTGTGCGAGCAATTCCCAGCGAGCGATGCGCGCTTCGGCTTGGGCGCGGTAGGTCTGGCGCAGGTCGAAGTTCAGCGTGTCGATTTCCAGCTGCGCGCCACGTTCGGCGAAGCGCAGCAGGCCGGCAGCGGGCAAGGCATGATCCAGCGGATCGGACAGCGGCAACATCAGCAAATCACAATGCCGCGCCAGCAAACTCAGTTGTTGTTCGGCGCTGTCGGACAACGCGCGCTCATCGCAAATAACGATGGCCAGACTGCCCGGCCGCAGCACTTCCCGCGCCCGGCGCAAGGCCACGCCGAAGGCATCGCGATCCGGCTCGCGCTCGCTGTGCAGCGATTGATTGACCTTGACCAGCCGGTTGAGCAATTGCAGCAGGCTCTGCTTGCTGCGGCGAGGCTTGATTTCATAGTGCTCGTTGTCGCCGAACACCAATCCGCCAACGCGGTCGTTGTGCCCCAGCGCGGCCCAGCCGATCAACGCTGCAACCTGCGCCGCCAGCACTGACTTGAACATCAGCCCCGAGCCGAAAAACAGCCGCGTGCTTTGCTCGACCATGATGAAAATCGGCCGCTCGCGTTCTTCATGGAACAGCTTGGTGTGCGGCTCCTGCGTGCGCGCGGTGACGCGCCAGTCGATGGTGCGCACGTCGTCACCGGCCTGATACACCCGCACCTGATCGAAGTCGACGCCACGCCCACGGAATTTCGAGTGATGCAGGCCGATCAGCGGGCTGCGCTGACTCGGCGTGGAAAACAGCTGTACCTCGCGCACGCGGTGACGCATCTCGATCAGCTCGGCTAGGCTGATGCGGATACCGGGTTCGGAGGGCAGGGCGGCGTTCATGGGGGTCAAGCGACGGCGACGACGTCGAGAATCCGCTGCACCACGCGGTCCTGATCGATGCCAGCGGCTTCGGCTTCGAACGACAGAATGATGCGATGGCGCAACACGTCGAACAGCACGGCCTGAATGTCTTCCGGGCTGACGAAGTCGCGACCGGCCAGCCAGGCGTGGGCGCGGGCGCAGCGATCGAGGGCAATCGAACCGCGCGGACTGGCACCGTAAGCGATCCATTCGGCCATTTCCGGGTCGAACTTGGCCGGGTTGCGCGTGGCCATGACCAGTTGCACCAGGTATTCCTCCACGGCGTCGGCCATGTACAAACCGAGGATTTCCTTGCGCGCGGCGAAGATCGCCTGCTGGCTGACCCGACGCTCGGGCTTGGTCTCACCGTTCAACGCCTCGCCACGGGCCTGCTGGAGGATGCGCCGTTCGACAGCGGCGTCGGGGAAACCGATCTTGACGTGCATGAGGAAACGGTCGAGCTGGGCTTCCGGCAGCGGATAGGTGCCTTCCTGTTCGATCGGGTTCTGCGTGGCCATCACCAGAAACAGCGGCGACAGCTCATAGGTGCTGCGCCCGACGCTGACCTGACGCTCGGCCATCGCTTCGAGCAAAGCCGATTGCACCTTGGCCGGCGCACGGTTGATTTCGTCCGCCAGCACAAGGTTGTGAAAGATCGGCCCTTGCTGGAACACGAAGCTGCCGGTTTCCGGACGGTAGATTTCGGTGCCGGTGATGTCAGCCGGCAGCAGGTCGGGGGTGAACTGAATACGATGGAACTGGGCTTCGATGCCCTCGGCGAGTTCTTTGATCGCTTTGGTCTTGGCCAGACCGGGAGCGCCCTCGACCAGCATATGGCCGTCGGCGAGCAGGGCGATGAGCAAGCGCTCGATGAGTTTTTCCTGGCCGAGAATCTGCGTTGAAAGAAAGGTTCGCAGCGCCAGCAGCGCTTCACGATGTTCCATCGGTGACTGTTCCTGGAAAGGGGGTGGCCGGGGCGTTCGGATAACGCCGGGGCTGGGGGCGTTACTTTAATCCATCGTGGGGGGCGGCGACTAACGGCATTTGCGCGATTTGTCAGTATCGGCCCTCGTTTGCACTGCGTGGGGCCGTTTCTGGACGTTTTTGCGATTCAGGTCTGCGTGTGCAAGCTGTGCAATATGACCTTGATGGCGGGGCGCTCAAGTAGTTCGAACCATTTGCCTTCATCAACGATGGCGCCTTGCTGCATGACGAGCACGCGGTCAAAACGATGGAGATGTTCAACATCATGGGTGACACATATAAGGCCCTGTCCAGCGAATGTCTTGAATAGCAAATCCCACACTGGTGTAGCGAGTTTCGGTTCAATCGAAGCACTCGGCTCATCAAACAGATTGAATTTGCCCGGTCGATTCAGAAGTCGCAGCAACGAAAGCCGCTTCGCTTCACCTCCGGAGATATTGGTGGCGTTTTCAGCGATGTGACCTCGGCCAATGATTTCATCAAGCTGGAGGCATTGAATTGCCTCGTTCAATGCTTTCGACTGCTCAACACCGAAAAGTACGGACTGTTCAAAACTTCCTTCCAGGAACTGCGGAGACTGGGGGCTGTAACGCACCGTTTCCAGATGAACGCGAGCATTTAAGCGATCTATGCACAGCTCGTCGATGAACAGCCGGGGCCGCACCGAAAAATCCAGTCCTGCCAGCGCTTCGAGTAACGTCGATTTGCCAGCGCCGCTGGGCCCGATGATCGCAACGGATTGGCCCTGTCGGAAGCTGATCTGGCTGGCAATTGATAGCTGCGCAACACCGTTATGGGTGATCTCGCAGGGCTCGAGCCGTAATGTTGATAGGTTATGCAACGCATCAGAGTCATTGCAGCGATCGTTATCGAAGTCAGCAGTTGCAAGTAATTCTTTGAGTCGCCGTTGATCAGCCGAAAATTGATCCAGCACCCGATAGCCTTCGGTCAGCGCCGATACATTCAACAGGAACGTACCAGCAATAGAGGAAATGGCCACCAACTGACCGACGCTGATACTTGCTTGTCCGGACGTCTGATCCATGACTCCCCAAGCCAACAAACCGCCGGTGGACAGGCTGATAAACAAAATCTTCGCCGCGCTCAACAGTCCGCCCGAGCCTGCTACGGTCACCGCAGCATTGGCGTAGCGCTCAAACGCTCGGTTCAAGGGTTGCAGGGCCGTGCGTTCGGCGCGTTCCAGTTTTATCGATTTACCAGCCCTCAAAGTATTGACCAAGGTTGCACTCAGCTCATCCTCCTGGTCATTAACAGCATCGATGTGTTTTCTGCGCCATCGAATGATCCGGTGAGTTGCATAGAGATAACAGCCACCGAGGCCAGCTAGCGCGCAGAAAACCCAGGCTCCGCCCATATACCAGAATGCGCCGGCCACAATAAGAAATTCCAGGCACAGGGGAAAACCCGTAGTGACGAAGAACATCAGCAACTGTTCGTGGGCAGTGATTCCGCGCTCGACCGACTTGATGAAGTGTCCTACTCGCCACGTGCCAAACTGGGAAAAATCCTTGCCCATCAACCGCGCCATCCAATTGATGGAAGCATCCATGACAATTCGCTGGACGAGCTTTGAGAGCAGCAGCGTTTGCAGGGGGGTGGTCATCGACTGAATGCAACCGGCCAGCGTAAAAGCTGCGGTGAAAAAAGCAGCGTACGCAGCGTTGTGTGATCGGCATCGTTTAGTGAATCGACGATCTTGCCCAATAACAAAGGAGGGGCCAGGGCCAGGATTTTCAGGGTGATGGTCGCGCCTATTGTCATCACCAGCAGGAGTCGATGTTTCTCGCAGGCTGTTCTTATAAATGTCTGCATGAGTATGGGCCTGTGGTCGTTTTGGATCACGCCGTTGGCGTGCTCCTGGTGCCGAGCAAAATGTGCTGAGGAGCTACGGGTTGGCCATTTCTGATTATGTTGAATCGGTCGAGACCCGGGATATAAGTCTGGGTAACTACGTTGGTCCCCGGGTACTCCATGACTGTTCTGAAAAATAGGACTTTGTTCATACCGCTCAGGTTTTTTCGGAGCAAGGCAAGTTGTTCAGGAACAGAGAGTGCAAGCAGGCTTTTTGGCGGCGCCAGGGTATTGAGTTTCAAGTTTTTAACGGGTGCAAAGTCTATCAGCTGTTTCAGTTTCTCGGATTGACAAAGCACATCAAGTACCTTTCGGTCCGCGATTTCATCGTTGGCGTCGTATAAGGCGTTTGATTGGAATTGCTCCGTTACCGCTCTTTGGATGGCGATAAATATGTCCAAAGAACAGCCGGAGCCGATTGCGGATATATGTCGGTCGCCGGGGCCGGTTCGTGGGAATGCAACCGCCAGATAAACTTCTGACTCGTCTTTGATAATGATGATCTGCAAAGCTTCGGCAGCCCGTAGCGCGTATGAGTTGTTGAACAGGGCTTGCGCAAGCAGGGGCGCCGACGGTGAGTAGAGATCTATCGCAGGTATCAGTCTGCAGACGGCCATGAAAAACCGGGACAACAGGTGTCGCTCAATCAGTTCCAGGGTACCGTGCAGCAGTGCTTCTGATTTCGTGCAGCCGAAAGCAGTTCCTGAGTTAGAGGCGTAGCGATTTAAAAAGCGCGTCGGTTGACTCGTTGTTTTACGTTCATCTTTGACCGGATACAGCAGGGCGCATGGCACAAAAAGCCCGGCGCAGCCGTCGAGTGCTGCAAGCTGCAGACACTGTAGAGGCTCGATGTTTTTTCGCAGACTTGTGAAAATGCCGTCCGACTCGACCCCGTTCTGCGAAGCGATGTCACTGCAACCAAGCGTTGTGCAAAATGGCGGCTCGGCGTGAAACATCGCGTAGTGCTCAAGGCTTTCAGCAAGTGCACCTACAAGCGCGTCGGGACCTTTGCCTGCGCCTGATTCAATCAGCGTGTCGTATTCGTTATAGAGTTCGGCAGTAGCGACCAGATTACCGTCATCGACATAGCGCACTCGCGCTTTCAAACCCAGTGTCTGGATAACATTGTTTATTCGGACAAACGCTTCGCTGGATGAAATCTCACGCTCTGACATGGTGAGCCTCGTAGGCTTGAATGCCGAAAGATCGACTTTCGGCATTTTCAGGATTGGCTGATCGGGAGGCCGAGTCAGCGGGTCAGTGAGGCGAAGAAGTCCAGTTCCGTCGCCAGGAAACCTTCAAAGTGGCCCGAGCCATAAGGCAAATCCTCGAAGGTGTTTATTTCAGAACGTTTTCTACCCATTACATATGACTCCATTGAATATCACGTTGTCGGCACTTTTTTGTGCGCCGAGCTTGCATGTTTTTTTGCAAGCGCAACGAGTAATAACAAGGGAGGGGGTGGGCCCGCAATCAGACGGCTTCCGATGATTGCGTAGGGCACTTCTTGAGGAGTAGTAGGATCGAACTTCGTGCTGTTAAACACAGCGGCGTTCTATGCGGAAAATTAGCGCGAATTATGGTTTGCAGGTGTTTAGAACTTGTAGAGGTGTCAATCAGCGTGCAATTAATGACGATGGCATAAGAGGCGATCAAATGCCGTCGTCATTTATCTTGTCATGCGCGCCGAACTGGTTATTCCAGATTAATTACCAAAGTTCCTGTCCCATCGAGAATATTCTTCAAAGTCTCAACAACCTCATCCATATCCACCATATTCGGATTGAAACTGATCTCCAGCACATCATCGCCATTCAGCGCATCGGCATCCGCCGCAGCAATCTCGATCTTCAGCAGTTCCGACGTCAGCGTGACCTTCACCCCGTCAAGCGTCGACGGCTCGCCATCCAGGGTGATCTCCAGCTCATCCTCATCCGGATAACGACTCATCAGGAACATCTCGCCCTTGTCGCTGTGGCAGCAGAGCATGGCCATGTTGTCTTCTTCGTCGTCGCACGGGTTGACGATCAGTAGGGCGGTGGTCATTTGCATGGGGAAATCCTGGGCAGTGGCGGCGGTGAATCTGTTCGAAGGCGCGATTTTGCCAGTCTCTGCTCGTTCGCGCTGCCTGCATCGGCAAAAAGTCGCAAAGCAGGACATTTCCGTCGCCCGGTTCCGAGTAGCGAGAAGGGAAAATCCGACGCCAGCGTAAGGCAATTACCGGATGCGCAAAATTCACCCGAAATTGCGATTTTTCGCTTGTGATCGCCACCGTTTTGCCGTTAGTTTCGCCGCTCTTGCGCAACGGAGTGCGTTACCAAAACCCCAAAAAGGACCTTTGCCATGACCCAATATTTCGAACGCGCCGAAGAAATTCGCCACCTGTCTGATGAACAGATCGAGGAGATCTACAAGCGCTATCTTGAAGGTGAGAAAACTTCGCAGCTGATGGAGCAATTCCAGATTCCTTCCACGGTGCGCAGTCTGCTAAAGGTTCTGCCACCGATCGTCAGCACAGACCTCACCTGTCCTTACTGTGAACTGCCGATGTGGATGCGCCGCTACGCCAGGGGAACTCCGCTTTCGTTGCGCAGTGCATTCAAATGCGTCCGCTGTGAGCACCAGCACATTGTCCCCGGCGCCAATGGCCGCCACGCAGCGTGCAACTGCACAGAATGTTTCAAGGTTCGCCAGCAGCAACTGGCCGCCCGGGCAGCGCGGGACCGTCTGGAGTTGCAGGCCAGATATGGCGCGCAACTCCCTGCAGTGCCTTACGCCAATCTGGGCTTTGTGCAGAAGTTGACGTTGCTTGCCTTGCTCGATGATGGCTACGGCGCAAACGTTGAATGGATTGCGCCGTTGAACGCGCCATCCCGAGAGGAGCTGCTCGCCCTGACCTTCGAGGCGCGGGAAGAGTTGCTCAAAGACCTGCACGAAGCCGGGGTGCTGGCGGTTTCCACCGAATCCGATATCAACGCCTTCGATCGCAGCGAGGGTTGCAGTATTCGCGAGTACAGCGCCGTGCGCTGGCTGCCCAACGTCACGCTGGATGGCGCGGCGCGCAGTAACCGAGAGAATCTGTATCTGGCGCTGTATCAGGAATTGTCGGGCAGCGTAAAGGCTGCCTGGAAGAGCGAAATCTATTCGCTGGTCTTCAGTCTCGCCCGCGAAGAGTCGCTTCAATACATTCGTGTGCTGGCCAGTGAGGTGGATTTCGCCTTCACGGCCGAAGCCCGTGCCGATGAGGTGGTCGGGCAGTTGTTGCAGGACTTCTCGGTGAGTCAGTTGTATTACTTCGCCCGCTTGGCGGTACGAAACGCCGCGCACTTTTATGCCACCGGCAATTCCAAAGGGCGCAGTCACGCCTCCAACACCATTCCGCGCAACATGCTGGGCACGGCGCAGGACGCGCTCGTCCGTAACTGGCGCAAGAACGGCCATCGTGATGCGCGTGTGCCGCTGACAGCCTTGCAGCGACTGCTTTACGACGTAGTGCTGAAGGACAGCGGCGCCGGATTCTCAAAGTCGCCGGGCATGTACTGGCGCGACGAACTGGTTCCGCAATTCTTCAGCGCCGTAGCGTTCGACAGCGACTTGCTGGGCAATCTGCGCCTGTTCTGCCGCGAGTGCGATTCAAGCAACATCGACGCCAGCATGGACAAGCAGATCCTGCAGACGATGTGCTACGACTGCGCCACGGTCAGCAAATTCAGAGCCTTTGAGGAACTGCCGGACTGATCCGCGTCAACCGCCAGCGCTGAACCGGATGCCACGCTCAGGGTCGATAACAGGGCCTTGGGCGTTTTCGTTTCCGGATATGTAACGTCCTCGGCGACCGACCTGGCACGAAAGTCCCGTGAAACCGGGGTGTCGAGCCTGCATTTAAGCTCACGCCTGCTAGTGTTGAAGCAGGCGAAACCCTGCATTTACGTGCCAATGACCGAATATGTCGCAGCACCGCAAGCAGACACATTGTCGCACCCATTAAGCTGCGCAACGGATGAGCACCCGGAAAGGCATTGTCGGCAGTGCTGGCAGTCGCTTTTGCAGATGCTCATTCATGGAAGGTGAATGTGACCTGAGTGTCCCGTCCAGCTTCACCCACCTGTCTCCCTGTTTCCTCTGCCCGAGAATCAGGAACAGGGCGACACCAGCCCCGAAAGGGGTGTTGCACGCGACGCTTTCCATCAATAACAAGCTTAAGCGGAGTACCACAGATGGCGTTCTTCACCGCAGCCAGCAAAGCCGACTTCCAGCACCAACTGCAAGCGGCACTGGCGCAGCACATCAGTGAACAGGCACTGCCACAAGTGGCGCTGTTCGCTGAACAATTCTTCGGCATCATTTCCCTGGACGAGCTGACTCAACGTCGTCTCTCCGACCTCGCTGGCTGTACTCTCTCTGCGTGGCGCCTGCTTGAGCGCTTCGATCACGCGCAACCGCAAGTGCGTGTCTACAACCCCGATTACGAACGTCACGGCTGGCAGTCGACCCACACCGCGGTCGAAGTGCTGCACCACGACCTGCCATTTCTGGTCGACTCGGTGCGTACCGAGCTGAACCGTCGCGGCTACAGCATTCACACCCTGCAGACCACCGTGCTCAGCGTGCGTCGTGGCAGCAAGGGCGAACTGCTGGAAATCCTGCCAAAAGGCAGCACCGGCGAAGGCGTGCTGCACGAATCGCTGATGTACCTGGAAATCGACCGTTGCGCCAACGCGGCCGAGCTGAATGTGCTGAGCAAAGAGCTTGAGCAGGTGCTAGGTGAAGTGCGCGTCGCCGTTGCTGACTTCGAGCCGATGAAAGCCAAGGTGCAGGACATCCTCACCCAGCTCGACAACAGCGCCTATCCGGTCGATGCCGACGAAAAGAACGAAATCAAGAGCTTCCTGGAATGGCTGGTGGGCAACCACTTCACCTTCCTCGGCTACGAAGAGTTCGTGGTCACCGATCAGGCCGATGGCGGCCACATCGAGTACGACCGGAACTCCTTCCTCGGCCTGACCAAACTGCTGCGCACCGGCCTGACCTACGAAGACCTGCGCATCGAAGACTACGCCGTTTCCTATCTGCGCGAACCGACCCTGCTGTCGTTCGCCAAGGCTGCGCACCCGAGCCGTGTGCACCGTCCGGCTTACCCGGACTACGTGTCGATCCGCGAAATCGACGCCGACGGCAAAGTCATCAAGGAACACCGCTTCATGGGCCTGTACACCTCGTCGGTGTACGGCGAGAGCGTGCGGGTCATCCCGTTCATCCGCCGCAAGGTCGAAGAAATCGAGCGCCGCTCCGGCTTCCAGTCCAAGGCTCACCTGGGCAAGGAACTGGCCCAGGTCCTCGAAGTGCTACCGCGTGACGACCTGTTCCAGACCCCGGTCGACGAACTGTTCACCACTGTGATGTCGATCGTGCAGATCCAGGAACGCAACAAGATCCGCGTGTTCCTGCGCAAAGACCCGTACGGTCGCTTCTGCTACTGCCTGGCCTACGTGCCGCGCGATATCTATTCCACTGAAGTGCGCCAGAAGATCCAGCAAGTGCTGATGGAGCGCCTGAAGGCTTCCGATTGCGAATTCTGGACTTTCTTCTCGGAATCCGTGCTGGCCCGTGTGCAGCTGATCCTGCGCGTCGATCCGAAGAACCGTCTCGACATCGACCCGCTGCTGCTGGAAAAAGAAGTGGTTCAGGCCTGCCGCAGCTGGCAGGACGATTACGCCGCACTGACCGTCGAAAGCTTCGGCGAAGCCCACGGCACCAACGTGCTGGCCGACTTCCCGAAAGGCTTCCCGGCCGGTTACCGCGAGCGTTTTGCCGCGCATTCGGCCGTGGTCGACATGCAGCACCTGCTGAGCCTCAACGAAAAAAATCCGCTGGTGATGAGCTTCTATCAGCCGCTCGGTCAGGTCTCCGGCCAGCGCGAGCTGCATTGCAAGCTGTATCACGCCGACACGCCGCTGGCGCTGTCCGACGTCCTGCCGATTCTGGAAAACCTCGGCCTGCGCGTACTGGGTGAATTCCCGTATCGCCTGCGCCACACCAACGGCCGCGAATTCTGGATTCACGATTTCGCATTCACCGCCGCTGAAGGTCTCGACCTCGACATCCAGCAACTCAACGACACCCTGCAGGACGCGTTCGTCCACATCGTGCGCGGCGATGCCGAGAACGATGCGTTCAACCGTCTGGTGCTGACCGCTGGTCTGCCATGGCGCGACGTCGCGCTGCTGCGTGCCTACGCCCGTTACCTGAAGCAGATTCGTCTGGGCTTCGACCTGGGTTACATCGCCAGCACCCTGAACAACCACACCGACATCGCTCGCGAACTGACCCGGTTGTTCAAGACCCGTTTCTACCTGGCGCGCAAGCTCGGCAGCGACGATCTGGAAGACAAGCAACTGCGTCTGGAACAAGCGATTCTGACTGCACTGGACGATGTTCAGGTGCTCAACGAAGACCGCATCCTGCGTCGTTACCTCGACCTGATCAAAGCCACCCTGCGCACCAACTTCTATCAGACGGATGCCAACGGCCAGAACAAGTCGTACTTCAGCTTCAAGTTCAACCCGCATGCGATCCCTGAGCTGCCAAAGCCAGTGCCGAAGTTTGAAATCTTCGTTTACTCGCCACGCGTCGAAGGCGTGCACCTGCGCTTCGGCAACGTTGCTCGTGGTGGCCTGCGCTGGTCCGACCGTGAAGAAGACTTCCGTACCGAAGTGCTCGGCCTGGTAAAAGCCCAGCAAGTGAAAAACTCGGTCATCGTGCCGGTGGGTGCGAAGGGCGGCTTCCTGCCGCGTCGTCTGCCACTGGGCGGCAGCCGTGACGAGATCGCGGCCGAGGGCATCGCCTGCTACCGCATCTTCATTTCCGGTCTGTTGGACATCACCGACAACCTGAAGGACGGCGCCCTGGTGCCGCCGGTCAATGTCGTGCGTCATGACGACGATGACCCGTACCTGGTGGTCGCGGCGGACAAGGGCACTGCAACCTTCTCCGACATCGCCAACGGCATCGCCATCGACTACGGCTTCTGGCTGGGTGACGCGTTCGCCTCCGGTGGTTCGGCCGGTTACGACCACAAGAAAATGGGCATCACCGCCAAGGGCGCGTGGGTCGGCGTACAGCGCCACTTCCGCGAACGCGGCATCAATGTTCAGGAAGACAGCATCACCGTGGTTGGCGTCGGCGACATGGCTGGCGACGTGTTCGGTAACGGCCTGTTGATGTCCGACAAGCTGCAACTGGTCGCGGCATTCAACCACATGCACATCTTCATCGACCCTAACCCGAACCCGGCGACCAGTTTCGTCGAGCGTCAGCGTCTGTTCGACCTGCCGCGTTCGGCCTGGACCGACTACGACACCAGCATCATGTCCGAAGGTGGCGGTATCTTCTCGCGCAGCGCGAAGAGCATCGCGATCTCGCCGCAGATGAAAGAACGCTTCGACATCCAGGCTGACAAGCTGACCCCGACCGAACTGCTCAATGCCTTGCTCAAGGCGCCGGTGGATCTGTTGTGGAACGGCGGTATCGGCACCTACGTCAAGGCCAGCACCGAAAGCCACGCCGATGTCGGCGACAAGGCCAACGATGCACTGCGCGTAAACGGTAACGAGCTGCGCTGCAAAGTCGTGGGCGAGGGCGGTAACCTCGGCATGACCCAACTGGGTCGCGTGGAATTCGGCTTGAATGGCGGCGGTTCCAACACCGACTTCATCGACAACGCCGGTGGCGTGGACTGCTCCGACCACGAAGTGAACATCAAGATCCTGCTGAACGAAGTGGTTCAGGCCGGTGACATGACCGACAAGCAACGCAACCAGTTGCTCGCGAGCATGACCGACGAAGTCGGCAATCTGGTGCTGGGCAACAACTACAAGCAGACTCAGGCCCTGTCCCTGGCGGCGCGCCGTGCCTACGCGCGCATCGCTGAGTACAAGCGTCTGATGAGCGATCTGGAAGGCCGTGGCAAGCTGGACCGTGCCATCGAATTCCTGCCGACCGAAGAGCAACTGACCGAGCGCGTCGCAGAGGGCCACGGCCTGACCCGTCCTGAGCTGTCGGTGCTGATTTCCTACAGCAAGATCGACCTCAAAGAGCAGCTGCTGGGCTCGCTGGTGCCGGACGACGACTACCTGACCCGCGACATGGAAACGGCGTTCCCGCCGACCCTGGTCAGCAAGTTCTCCGAAGCCATGCGTCGCCACCGTCTGAAGCGCGAGATCGTCAGCACCCAGATCGCCAACGATCTGGTCAACCACATGGGCATCACTTTCGTGCAACGACTCAAAGAGTCGACCGGCATGAGCCCGGCGAACGTGGCTGGCGCTTACGTGATCGTGCGTGACATCTTCCACCTCCCGCACTGGTTCCGTCAGATCGAAGCGCTGGACTATCAGGTTTCCGCTGACGTGCAACTGGAACTGATGGACGAGCTGATGCGTCTGGGCCGTCGTGCCACGCGCTGGTTCCTGCGTGCCCGCCGCAACGAGCAGAACGCTGCCCGTGACGTCGCGCATTTCGGTCCGCACCTGAAAGAGCTGGGTCTGAAACTCGACGAACTGCTCAGCGGCGAAATCCGCGAGAACTGGCAGTCGCGCTATCAGGCGTACGTCGAAGCCGGTGTGCCGGAATTGCTGGCGCGTATGGTGGCGGGTACTTCGCACCTGTACACGCTGCTGCCGATCATCGAAGCCGCAGACGTCACCGGGCAGAACCCGGCCGAAGTGGCCAAGGCTTACTTCGCCGTCGGCTCTGCACTGGACATCACCTGGTACCTGCAACAGATCAGCGCTCTGCCGGTTGAAAACAACTGGCAGGCTCTGGCCCGTGAAGCGTTCCGTGATGACGTCGACTGGCAGCAACGGGCGATCACCATCTCCGTCCTGCAACAGGGCGACGGCTCGCAGGACGTGGAAGCACGCCTGGCGCTGTGGATGGCCCAGCACGAAAGCATGATCGAACGCTGGCGCGCCATGTTGGTGGAAATCCGTGCTGCGAGCGGTACGGACTACGCCATGTACGCGGTGGCCAACCGTGAACTGCTGGATCTGGCGTTGAGCGGGCAAGCGATCGTGCCTGCGATCACTGCGAATGCCGAGCTTGAACTGGCGTAAGTAGTGGCTGAATGAAGAAGCCCCGCTCTCGAAAGAGGCGGGGCTTTTTCTTGTCTGTCATTCAGAACGTATCGGCGCAGCGAAAGGCGAAGCTACCGACGCCGTCCGTACGGGGCAGGGATGTTCCGGCTACGACAAGCTGATTGTTCTGAATGGCAAGGCCTCCCGCCATGTCGAGCACGGCGGTCAGATTGATGACCAGCACACCGTCGTCGGCAAAATCGCGATCTGGATAGCCTTCCGATTTGAACTGGGCAATGACGATTTCCGAGTCTTGTTCGCCGTGGGTGCTGGAAAGCACGACGATGTGTCCGTCCCTCAGCGTGCCAGCAGTCCATTGGATGCCGAAAAGGGCTTTTGGATAGGACGTCAGGACAGGCCTCCCTTCATTGAAGTCGATGGCGTATTTCCCGTTCCTGTCGACACAAACCAGGACGCCCTGGTGAACAAAATCCTTCGAGGTGGCGCTACCGATGCCAAGGATGTTGCCACCAGGCATTTCGACCAGTTGGTTGATCTGACTGAGCTTGTCCAGGCGGTCGAACAGGGCAAAACCGTTATCGCCAAAGCTGCTGACAGGCTTACCTGTGGCGTCGAAGAGGGCGATCATTGCGCGGTAGCGGTTTTCACGTGAAACGTAACCTGCGATGGCGAATTTGCCGTCCTGGAGCCGGATTAGTGAGCCAGCCCACGTGAAGTTGGCCAGGTATCGAATCACGACGTAACCCTTTCCCTGGCCAAACGCAGTGTCCAGAGCCCCGTTGCTTTGCAGTCTGATCAAAAGACCGCATTGGTCATTGGGGGAATATCGATGGTTGCTCAACACCATCAGTTTTCCGTCGTCCAGTTCAATGGCATGGCCACTGTAATCGGATGCCGTAGTGCGTTTTTGCCCAAGTTCGATCTCGGACGACGTGAGCGCGGGCACCGGAATCGGATCAACGAAGACTACGCCGTTGACGCCAAATGCGGTCTCGGGCGTTCCGTCATTGCGAAACATTGCCAGGCAGCGTTGTGGCTGTGCGTATTCGTGTAGATAAAAGGCACCCTGAAGCAACAGATTTCCGTTCTTGAGGATGCTGATGCTGCCACCCGTGGATTTATAGCCCGGAGCGAAAACCCCGCTGGCCACGCCATCCCGGGCAAACGAAGTGTCCTGTGTGCCATCAGGCTTCAATCGCACAATGGCGAACTTGTTGCCCGGACTTGCGGCGATCAGCAGCTTGCCGTCCGCCGCGACGGCAACTGCGTTGGCGAAGCCGTTTTCCTGATCGGGATATTTAAACCAGGTGAGGCCATTTTTATCGGGGCCGAAAGTGGGGTCCAGATTATGCACAGCGGTGTCTTTTACTTCAGTCATGGTCTGCTCCTCGAATACGCTGTTTTTGCGTAAAGCGATCAGTCGATAGGGACCGGCAAATCAACGCAGTGCTGGTATTTGGGAAGCTTTCGGTCGCGCTGTCCACTGTCAGACCTGACAGTGGACAGCGGCGGATGATTGTGGATTTGGAAGACGGGATGGCCTGTCTTGCCGGGGATTTAATGTCTGAGGGATTTTGTGGTGTCCGGTCTGGCGCCTTCGCGAGCAGGCTCGCTCCCACGGTTGATCGCATTCCAAATGTGATCAGGCAGCCATCAGTTTTCCAGCGGGATCAGCACCTGCTCGTTCGGGGCCAGCACCATGAACACCAGCAACTTGGCAGGCTTGGTCGAGCTGGCGTTTTTCGACACCAGATGCTCGGAACGGGCCGGCTCGTACCAGAACTGGCCCTTTTTGTAAGTGATCGCCTGTTCACCTTTGACTTGGGAAATCACTTCGCCGTCGAGCACGTAAGCCATCGCCGTGCCTTCGTGTTTATGGGCGATCGAGGATTGCCCCGGCTGGTAGTCGACTTCGATCATCATGGCTTTCTTGCCGGGGGCGTTTTTCAGCAGTTGTTCCTGCAGGACGGTGATTTTTTCGGATGGGTCGTGAGCCATCGCCGATGCGGAAAGGCTGAAGGCGAGGGCGGCGGCGACGAGGTGCAGGGCTTTCATGGCGGGTTACCTGTGATGGTGGGGGTGTGCTCACAGTAGGCCGCAATGTGGCCGGTTCAAACGGCCAATATTCGCGAAGATCAGGTGACCAATTCTGGTTCAAAAGCAAAGATCGCAGCCTTCGGCAGCTCCTACAGGGGAACGCATTCCAGAGTAGGAGCTGCCGAAGGCTGCGATCTTTTGATCTTGCTTTTAGACGATAGGAAAGCTGTTGAAATCGACGCTATTGGCCGGGCGGCTATCGATCAGGTCGATAAACCCCTGCGCCTCGGGCCGGTTGAAATGCGCCTGCATTGCCGCTTCCGACTGCCAGCGCGCGCTGACCGTCCAGCGGTGGCTGTCCTCGGGGCAGCGGTCGACCAGGTAGGAATCGCAGCCCGGGGTTTCGCGCAGGGTGTCGACGATCTTCTGCAATTGCTTGCCGAGCTCTTCCGAGCGGCCCGCAACAGCCTTCACCTGAACCGTGTTGATCACTTCGTTGGACATTGCTCACACTCCTGAATCAGGCCGGACGAATCCTGCTCACTGAGGGATAACGCCTGTGCAGAATAGGCCTGTCGCCATGAATCACCAATAACCAATCGGCGGTAAAAGCCTTATACCAACGGCTCATGACAGCTGTTCGAGGATGTCGCGCAGGCGATCCAGAGCAATGTCGATGTCCAGGGTCTCGATGGCGCCGAAACCGAAGTAAAGGCCTTCTTTCGCCGGCTGCTGGTAGTAGAAACCACTGATCGCATACAGGCCGACCTCGACCTTTTTTGCCAGCTCGATGACCAACGGCAAATCGATAGGCACCTTGCAGAACACCGCCATGTGAAACCCGGCGCTGGCCGGCACGGCTTGCAGCCATGGCGCCAGATCCGTCGCCATGCGCTCCAGGATGCGTTCGCGGCGTTGCGCGTAGATCGTGTGGCAGCGGCGGATGTGCTTGAGCAGGCAACCCTCGGCGATGAACTTGGCCAGCGCCCATTGCGGCAGGGTCGAGGCGTGCAGATCGGTGAGCTGTTTGGCGCGGATCACTGCCTCGATGATCGACGGCGGCAAGATCGCGTAGCCCAGGCGCAACTCTGGCAGCAGGGTTTTCGAGAAGGTGCCGACGTAGGCGACGATGCCGCGCTGATCGAGGTTGTACAGCGAATCGGTGGGTCGGCCCTCGTAGCGGAATTCGCTGTCGTAGTCGTCCTCAATGATGATCGCGCCGAGATCGTGAGCACGGGCGAGCAGGGCCTCGCGGCGCGCCTGACTCATCGCCATGCCCAGCGGAAACCGATGCGATGGCGTCACATAGATGAGCCGGGTGCCATCGGGAATGTGCTCGACCTGAATGCCCTCGGCATCCACCGGCACCCCGACCACCTCCGCGCCATGCGTGCCGAACAACAAGCGCGCGGGCGGGTAGCCGGGGTCTTCCATGGCCACCAGACTGCCGGGACGGGTCAATACGCGGGCAATCAGGTCCAGCGCCTGCTGCGCGCCGTTGCACACCACGATGTCCTCGTCCTGACAGTTGATGCCACGGGAAAACGCGATGTGCCGAGCGATCGCATTGCGCAGCGCCGGCAAACCTTCGGCAACGCTGTAAAAACCCTTCGACTGCGCCATCTGCCGCATCGCGTGGGCCACGCAGCGGCGCCAGTCGTCGTGGGGGAACTGGCCTTTGCTGGTGGCGCCGCCGATAAAGTCGTAGCGCAGCGAACCTTCCAGCGTCGGGTGACGGAGGAACACCGGCAGATTGCGCCAGCTCTCGATCACCTCGGCACTGGCCAGCTCGGTGTGGCTCTGCTTGCGCTGCACCTGCGCCGGTCGGGCGTTGACGTAGGTGCCTTTGCCGATCACGCCGGTGAGGAAGTTTTCGTAGGTCAGCTGCGCATAGGTGTCGGAAATGGTCTTGCGCGAGATGCCCAATTGCTCGGCCAGCAAGCGGCTCGGCGGCAACTGCGTACCCGCCGCCAACCGCCCGGATTCAATCGCCGCGCGCAACTGCTGATACAACTGACCGGCAAGATCCTTGCGGCCGTTGATCACGACATGAAGTTCCATACCGACGAGGCTCCCGGGTGTTGAGTGAAGTGTCGGTCAGATTAGCGTTGTTGGGCTTATGGCAGTAGTTGCGTGGAGTAAATACCGCAAATTGGCGCAAGTCCCTGTGGGAGCGAGCCTGCTCGCGAAAGCGGTCTGTCATTGAACAGATTCGTTGTCTGACACTCCGCTATCGCTGGCAAGCCAGCTCCCACAGTTTTTGCGGCGTGCACAAATCTTGTGAACGACGTTAAACCTTGTGGGAGCTGGCTTGCCAGCGATGGCGGTGGTGCAGTGGATGAATATTTGTCTGGGAAACCGCTTTCGCGAGCAGGCTCGCTCCCACAGGTATTGCGTTTGGCCGAGGTTCATTGGTGTAGCCGGAATTCATGGAATTGGGGCTGTAACACAGCCCTCACAGCCCTTACCGTGAACTCATCATTCCGCCTGCCGAGAGCCGCGCCATGTCCCTGCGTCTGGATTACTACAACGCTTCGCCCAAGGCGATGAAAGCGATGCTTGCCATGGAGGCGCTGACCAGCAACCTGAGCATCGAAGCGCCGCTTCTGCAATTGATCCGGATCCGCGCTTCGCAACTCAACGGCTGCGCCTTCTGCACTGACATGCATTCGGTGGACGCGCGGCGGGCCGGGGAGAGCGATCGGCGCCTTTACGCGATCGCGGTGTGGCGCGACAGCAACTTCTTCAACCCTCGCGAACGGGCGGCGCTGGCCTGGGCCGAGGCGGTGACGCTGTTGGCCGAAAGCCACGTGCCGGATGACGTCTACCAGCAAGCGCGCGAGCAATTCGATGAAGGCGAACTGGTGGACCTGACGGTTGCAGTCAGCACCATCAACAGCTGGAATCGTTTGGCTGTCAGCTTCCGTCAGACCCCGAGTGACTGAACAGCGCCCATCCCTGTGGCGAGGGGATTTATCCCCGTTCGGCTGCGCAGCAGACGTCAAAACGGTGAAATCGGTTTATCTGACAGATCAGAGTCAGGCGACTTCGGGGCCGCTGCGCAACCCAACGGGGATAAATCCCCTCACCACAGGCGCTAAATCCCCTCAGCACCCACAGTGCGATTCAATTCGCCGGCCGCTGCGGTTTCACCGATGTGCCAAACGTATTCCCCATCCGCGTACTGGTCGCAGCCGGGGTCGCCAGTCCGACCTGATTCGGCGCGCGCTTGTGCACCGGCACATTCAACGCTTCCATGTTCTTCTGCGCCGCCGCCGCGCCGTCGGGATTGTTGCCCATCTGCTGGCTCAGGCAATCGTAATTCGGCGCCTTGTAACCGCCGACCGTGACCTCGACACAGCCCAGCGGCTCTTCCGCCTGCGCCGCGCCCACTGTCATCAGCAAGACCCACATCCACCGCGTTTTCATGTCCGCCTCCTCGCCCGCCCGAATGGGCCGCTCTGGGGTTTGAGTCTAGTGCAAGCGCGGCGCAAAACCCGTGATGGTTTTTTTGCACCGCCCGTCATACCAGAGTCATAAATGCCCCGCAGGATAGCGATTTTCAGGGGTGCGCCAGTCGTGCAGCGAGGCAGTTCGCGGATCAGTCTTCAGCGCTCGGCGACGCTTGTGCGCCGCGCGGGTCTGGGGTGGCTGCTCGGTCTGCTGGCCAACGCGGCCAATGCAGATCCAGCAGCGGCGGATATGCGCCTGACCTTGCACATCCCGGCGCAGGAACTCGCTCGGGCGCTGGATCAATACAGCCGCGCCACGGGCGTCGCCGTGCTGGTCGACAGCCAGTTGAGCCGGGGCCGCCGCTCCCTCGCCGTGGATGGCGAATTCACCGCCGCCGATGCCTTGCGCCATTTGCTCGGCGGCACCGGGTTGATGGCGCGCTATGCCCGCGCCGACGCGTTCACCTTGCAAGTGGCGCAGGTGGAAGATCTGCCGGTGCCGACGGACAAACCCACGCCGGCCGCTGTCGCGGTCAACCGCAGTTACGCGACGGCGGTGCAAGCGGCGATCGAGCGCAAGCTGTGCCGCTCGCCGCTGACACGGCCGGGCAGTTATCGCGCGGTGTTGCAGGTGTGGGTCGGGCGCGACGGCGTGGTGCAGCACAACCGGTTGGTCACTTCGACCGGCGATGTACGGCGCGATAACGCGCTGGTGGAAAGTTTTCGCAATCTCACAATCGATCGGCCGACGCCCAGCGCCTTGCGCCAGCCGGTCACGTTGCTGTTGTTACCGGAGTCGTCAGGGAAGCGCATGGAATGCACGAGATGGGAAGGAGTTTCCGGGGGATGAAAGACGCCGGACAAAGCGTGATGGGCCAGCTGTTCCTCAGCTCCTACGAGGACTTTCGCGTGCGCTTGCGCCGCCGCCTCGGTTCCGAGGATCTGGCCAATGACGTGCTGCACGAAACCTGGCTGCGGGTCGATCGCATGGAGACCCCGCCGAACCTGCTCAAGCCCAACGCCTACCTGTATCGCATGGCCCTCAACATCGCCGCCGACCGCCGTCAGGCCGATGCGCGGCTGCTCACCGGTACTGAGGTCGAAGAGCTGCTGCAACTGGGCGACGAAGCCCTCGACCCGGCGCGGGTGGTCGGCGGGCAAAAGGAAATGCAGGCCCTGCTCAGCGCCTTGTACGAACTGCCCGCACGACGTCGGCGGATCTTCATCGCCGCGCGGCTGGAAGAGGCGCCGCACCTGGAAATCTCCCAGCGTTTCGGCATTTCCACGCGCATGGTCGAGAAGGAAATCAAAGCCGCGCTGGGCTTCTGCGCAGCAAAACTGGAAAGAAAAGTGTTTCAGCGGTTCGGTCGCGGGGCCGGAAAACCGTCTAGCGAATAGTGACCCGATTAATCCGTTGAGAATTTGCGCGTTTGAACATCTTTCGACTGAAACCCGCCGAGCCTTCGGCCACCGAGTTGCTGCACAGCGAAGCCCAAGACTGGCTGATCCTGCTGACCTCGGGCCGCGCCACCGTCGCCGACGCCCGCGCCCTGCGCGAATGGTGCGCGCAGAGTGGCGAACATGCCCGGGCGTTCGAAGAAGCCAAGCGGCTATGGCATCACCTGCAACCGGCCGCCGAAGCGTTGCAGGGCCGACGCGGCTTCGGTCGACGGGCATTTCTCGGCGGCGCGATTGCCGCATCCGCCGCATTCCTGCTGGTGCGCGGCACGATTCCCGGCGGCTTCGAAGGCTTGGGCGCCGACTACATCACCGAAGTCGGCCAGCAACGGCGGGTCGAACCGGCGCAAGGCGTCAGCCTCGAACTCAACACCCAGACCCGCATCAACCAGCGCAGCGTCGAAAACGGCGTGCAGGGCTTTGAACTGGTCAGCGGCGAAGTCGAAGTGCAAACCGCACGTCTGCCACTGGCGATGCAGGCCGGAGCAGGGTGGTTGCGCGCCAGTCAGGCGCGCTTCAACCTGCGCAACACCGACCAGCAAGTCTGCGTGACCTGCCTCGACGGCACGGTCGACGTCGCCATCGAAGGCCGCAACCTGCGCCTCGAAGCGGGCCAGCAAGTCACCTACGACGCACGGCAAATCGGCAACGTGCAAACCGTCGACACCGCCGCCGTGATGAACTGGCGCCAACAAGTGCTGGTGTTCAACGGCGCGACCCTCAGCCAGATGATCGACGAAATCAACCGCTACCGCCCCGGCATGCTCCTGCTGCTCAACCGCGAACTCGGCCAACGCCGCGTCCAGGCCCGCTTCAACCTCGACCAACTCGCCGGCGTCGCCTTGCTGATCCGCGACGCCTACGGCGTCAAATGCACCGAACTCCCCGGTGGCGTGGTCGTTCTCAGCTAACCAAAGCCCAGCGCGATCCAAATGTAGGAGCTGCCGAAGGCTGCGATCTTCTGATCTTGATCCTGCCTTCTGTGGGAGCTGGCTTGCCAGCGCTGACGGCCTAACAGCCACTCAATCCCCAACTGCCTACACCCAATCCAACTGTAGGAGCTGCCGAAGGCTGCGATCTTTTGATCTTGCTTTTGCTTTCTGTGGGAGCGAGCCTGCTCGCGAATGCGGTTGCCCAACTGACCAATATCTTCCGGTCGCACTCGATCCCTGTGGGAGCTGGCTTGCCAGCGATGACGGCCTAACAGCCAACCAACCTAAAGCTGTCTGCCCCCAATTCAATTGTGGGAGCGAGCCTGCTCGCGAAAGCGGTCTACCATCTGACCAATATCTTCCGGTCGCACTCGACCCCTGTGGGAGCTGGCTTGCCAGCGATGACGGCCTAACAGCCAACCAACCTGCAACTGACCGCCCCCAACCCAATTGTGGGAGCGAGCCTGCTCGCGAAAGCGGTCTACCAGTAACAACAACATTGACTGACCCACCGCGTTCGCGAGCAGGCTCGCTCCCACATTTGATTGGTGACCGCCAAATTATTGCAACAACCCAATCACCTGCCGATACCGCTCAACCCCCTGCGCCGTCTGCCGACTCAAACGAATCTCCAACCCCAACGGATCCTCCCGCCGATTCCCGCTCAGCTGCCGCCATCCCTTATCCACCTCCCAAACCCGCACCTGCACATCACTCACCTCACTCAACACTGCAACCCCATTCCCAGGCGCCGGCAACGGATAGCGACTGCGCGCCTCAGCCACCGCCCGATACAACGTATCCCCCTTGACCCACCACCGAACCCGCTGCAACGCCCCCGGCTGGTCCGCCGCGCTGCGAATAATGTCCAGCCGAAACCCCTTACTATCACTGCTGCGCACCGTCACCGCCGGCGGCGCGGTCGGCGCCTCATCCTCAGCCCCGACCTTGCGCGGCTCGCTCAACTCCACCCCCGCGCGCATGTCCACATCGCGCTGCAACTGATTCAACACCCGCAACAACCCATCGCTCTGCTCACTGCTCGCCTGCAAATGACTGTCCGCCCGCGTCACACTGTCCAGCCCGCGCCAGGCAATCAGGCTCACCACCGCCATCAGCAAAATCGCGACCATCACCTCGATCAGAGTGAACCCTTGCTGAGTCTTCATTGAATACTGATCCGCCCACTGCCATCGCGCAGCACACTCAGCCGATTGGCCCCATCAGACAAAATCAGCCGCAACGGCGGATTGATCCACTCGGCATTCAGCACCACCGTCTGTCGAGGTTCCACCCGTACCTCGACCTTTGGGCTCTGCCACGCACGCGGGCGCAACTGCGCATCCTCCTTGAACGACTCAAATCCCACGCCATCATTCCCACGCCGCCCAAAGCGAAACCCCTTGGCATCCGCCACCCACACAATCGGCCGCCCATCCGCGCGAGCCTCCGCCTGCGCCACCTGCAGCAACTGCGCAACCCGCTCGGCATCCTTGCGCAACAACTGCAAGGGATCGGGCCTGATACTCAAACTGATCGCCGCACTGGCAATCCCGATGATCACCAGCACCACCATCAACTCGATCAACGTAAAACCCTGCTGCCTGCTCATCACCCCCGCGCTCCTTGGCGTCCCACCCCATCGTGCCCGGCGAACATGTAAGGCATGTGAAATAAAACGGAGAGAATTGCCGCGTAGGCTGGCAAGAGGGACAACAAGGAGCGACAACCCATGAAATTCACCGCACGGATTACCCCGGCGCAAACCGTCCAGGCCCTGGCACTGCTCGCCGCCCTGGTGGGCGTCGCGACATGGTCGTCGCTGCTGCTGACCACGGCGGAATCCCACACACCCGCAGCCACCCCGCAAGTGCTGGCGGCGAGAAGTGATAGCCCGGCGTTGCAGTGGTTCTCCAATGAGACCGCGCCGGTGGATATCAAGGTGAGCGGGGTGATCGCGGGCGGGAGCGGGACGGTGGCGATATTGAGTTTGAATGATGGCGCGCCGAAGAGTTTTTTGGTGGGAGAGAAGGTTGGGGTTGGGGTGCGGTTGGTGGGGGGTTGAGGGGGATGGGGTGGTGATTGAGCGGGGTGGGGAGAGGGTGAGGTTGGGGGTTGAGAGGTTGGGGGAGGGGGTGGAGATGGCTAGGTTAGTGAGGCCCGAATTGTAGAGTGGGGAAAAAAGGGAGAATACCGTGGTCTTGGCGTTTGCTTTTACCCAAAAACCTACAATTGTGTTTGTCCGCTACCGGCCAGAAGGGGTCATTAAACCCGATGTACTAGTATCAGCCCCGAAACGCTTTGCCGCAGGTGTCAGTTTAAATTATTCCCGACAGCTGATGATGAACATGTATCGCAAACTACTTATAAAATGATCAAGGTTTTCGATCAAGCATGTGAGGCGATATCAGCTATGCTTCATTCAAGCGTTATATGATTTTTTAACGACTTGATCGGAGCCCTTCAGATGAATGATTACGATAAATATATCGAGGATGTCACCGACGATGTAAAAACTTGTATTGATGCAATGAACTGCCAGCCTATACTGTTCGTGGGCTCTGGACTTACCAGACGATATCTAAATGGCCCTAGCTGGGAGGAGCTTCTACTCTCCCTTAGCGAGTCATGCCCAGAAATAGATAAAAAATTTGCATACTATCTGCAGCGTTACCCTAGCTTGGTTGATATAGGTACAGTGTTTTCTGAAAAGTATAACGACTGGGCGTGGGGTGAGGGGGAGAAGCAATTCCCAGCACAGCTTTTTGGCGCTGAAAACAACTCTGATATTTACTTTAAATACGCAATTTGTGAAATTTTTAAAAACTTGCTAGAGCGAGCCGATAATTGGGAGGGTCGCGAGATCGAACTGTTGAGAAGAGTGCACCCTCACTCAATTATAACGACCAATTACGACTGTTTTCTGGAGGTGGTCTTCCCAAACTACACGCCAATAGTTGGGCAAAAAATTCTTTATGCGAACCACTCAAGTATTGGCGAAATCTTTAAAATTCACGGCTGCTCATCTGATCCTAGTAGCATAGTTATTAATAGAGACGACTATGATAACTTTCTTAGGAAGAAAAAATATTTAAGCGCTAAGATGCTAGCTTTCTTTGCAGAGCATCCAATGATATTTATTGGATATAGCGCGGAAGATCCAAATATTAAGGCTATACTCTCTGATATTGATGAAATTCTTTCAGAGAACGGTGAGTTGATTCCAAACATTTATCTCCTTGAATGGTCGGCAAAGGAAATATCCGACTACCCTAGGCGCGAACGATTGATTTCTGTCGCCGAAAACAAGAGCATTAGAATAAAAAGTATTGTTGCGCATGATTACTCCCTGGTTTATGAAGCCTTCGGTGCTAACCAAGCTTTGGAAAATGTCAACCCAAAGTTGCTTCGTGCCCTTCTTGCTAGAACATATGAACTTGTTCGGTCCGACATACCCAAAAACCCTATCCAAGTTGACTATGCGGTATTGTCTAGCGTTTCATCCTCTGGTGGCGAGCTTGCTAAGCTCTATGGTATAGCTGACGTTTCTGGCGGATTAGACTTTAACGCCAACTTTCCATACACTCCCTCCACCTTAGGCATAAGCCTTGGATTCAAAGGCTGGCATGATGCCAATAAGCTAATTTTGATACTGAAAAGCACTACCGGAATAGATATAAAATCTTTCGACAATAAATATCATTGCGCCGTTATGAATGGAGCGCAAATTCAGTCGCATCGATATTCCAATTTATTAAGAAAATTACTGGAAAAAATCAGGGATGGTGATGAGTATGAGTTGGATCTACCAAAATAGACGCTTATAACAGCCTAATAAAAATAAATGGCAGATTATTTAATGCATTAGATTGTAGAAGGTCTGGAGGTAGTTAGCTGTATACGTTCAGAGGGGTGTAGGCATGTGCGCGGAATGATGGCAAAATAAAGGCGCGACGCTTTCGTCGGGACTAGAAAGGGATTTTTTTATGCCAACGCGTCAAGACCTGATTCAACAACTTCTTGAAATCATTAAAGATTATAGAAGTGACTCCTTGGTGGCTCGACCCGATGTGCTTCATGTGGAGCGCTGGATAGCTCAGTTTCCCGAAGCGGAACGAGATGATGTGCTTCGTGAAATGGTGTTTACACTTAACAAGACTTATTTTCCCAAGGAAAAAGTAAAGGAAATATTTTCGAATTTGCTTTTTGGGAGAAACCCAATCACTGATGCTGAATTAGAGTTCTGGAAAAAATCTTCTTTTTTAGATATCCAAAAAGGAGGCAATAGTCAGCATGAGTTCTCTGAGTTAGTTTCCAATCTTGTTAGAGAGCGTTCTGGTTTTACGGTGCCTACAAATGCCCCCGCAGTGCAAAATTATCTATATATAGATGATGTGGTTTTTTCAGGAAATCGATTGTTGAGTGACCTGAGATCTTGGGTCACTGATGTAGCCCCAAATGAGGCAAATCTTTATATAGTAGTCATTGGGTTGCATCTTGGCGGCGAGTGGTATGTTGGTCAGAGATTAGAAGGTATAATTTCGGAGAGCGGGAAGAAAATCTCCGTAGCGTGGCATTGCTCGTTGAAAATTGAAGACAGACTGCGTTATATAAATGAATCTGACGTTTTAAGGCCCGTTAGTGCACCGCAAGGTCCCCTAATTGCTAATTATATTTCAAGTATGGTTTATAAGCCTACCTACCGAGTGACAGAAGGGGCGGGGAAGCTAGAGTTTTTCTCTTCCGAATTAGGGCGCCATACTTTGGAGCAGTCTTTTCTTACTGCTGGCGTTTATATATTGGATATTTGCAAAAATCTTGGAGAGAAGAATAGACCGCTTGGATATAGCTCTTTAGAGACGCTCGGATTTGGGTCTATGATTGTTACATATAGGAATTGCCCAAATAACGCGCCTTTGGCTCTCTGGGTAAATCATCCGTGGTATCCTTTGCTCCCTAGATCCACGAACGCTGAAGCTGCGTTGCAGCGCGCTTGGGCTGAGGCTTTATAGAGGTGAATATGAAAAAAGTCGCCATTCGTGAGTATGATCGGCGAAATTGCATTGTCTTCTTAAAGACGCAAGATGCATTCGGCGGACTGTCAAACATGGCTGCTGGCTACAACATTGTAATAAATGATGTGAAGATATTTACATCGGAAGCATTGTATCAATCGTGTCGCTTTCCTCATCGGCCAGATGTCCAGCGCTTAATATTAGCGCAGACAAGTCCGATGACGGCCAAAATGCGCTCAAAACCATTCAGAGAGGATTCTAGGCCAGATTGGTTACGGGTGAGAGTTCGGATAATGAACTGGTGTATCAAGGCCAAACTTATTCAAAACTGGGAAAAATTCTCTACTCTGTTGGAGAGTACAGGTGATTTACCAATAGTTGAACAATCAAGAAAGGACCAATTTTGGGGTGCCACTCCTCTAGATGATCACAGGTTAGTGGGCGCCAATGTTTTGGGGCGATTGCTCATGGAGTTGCGCGAAAATATACGATTGGGCGAACTTAACGCTATCGAACTTTGTGCGTTAGATATTCCAGATTTTTATCTTCTTGGAGTGCCTATTGAAAAGGTTTCATATAGGGAGATTGAGCCGTTATCTCATATGGGGGAGCTGTTTTAATTGGTTTTGTTGTTGGTTGGTGTAAAAAAAGAACAAGAGGGAGCGTAGTATGCAACTTTCTTATGCTCTCATAAGAGCGCGACTTTCAGCCTGGAAACGGGTGGCCAGGAAAGCAAGGAGTTTTATGCTTCACGCCTTTCCGGGGGATTATGTACCAACTGGTGTTCATTAAACGTTAGAACTATCAATCAACTGAGGTAATAGAGAATGATCGTAGGAAGAGCTGATTTAGGAAATGGTGGTAGTTTTGGTGTTGTGTTGACACCACTTCAGGGAACCAGTTTCGAAGGTGATTGGAGTTTTAACACAGATCTTGTTTTGGTCTCACTGCTGCACCCGGTTGGGAAGGCGTGCACTTACAGGAAAGGGATGGGGCATCATTGTCTAGTTGATAAAATGAACCTTTCAGAATCAGACGCAATTGGTCTTTCTAAGTGGATTGATGCCCAACTACAGTAGCTAAATATTTTAAGCCATCGCGGCCACGGCGATGGCTTTCTAGTTTCGGTGCGCTGAATCACTCCTCATTTCTAGACACGTCCATTGGCTCCTTTCGGCCGAAAACTGCCGTTTCCAAGGGTAAAACTTCGCTCTACTGGCCGATACGAGGCGCATCTGTGCCGCCGAACGTGGCGTTATTGCGCTTGATAAATACAAATGTTTAAAAAGACATCTCCAGTCACTCTCCTAGGCTACATATCCTTGCGCCTTTGCCTACAGCTACGCCAGAATCCGCCGGCTTGTGCGCCTAGGGGGCGGGTTCTATTGTGGTGCGGTCGCTGACGAATCAGCGATCGGGTTTCGCAGCCCGGATCAATCAAGGCGCACAGCGCTCCAGTTCGTTGTCATTTTTGGCAATGATGCTTTATGGCGGCTGTGCGCGGGACACCTTCGGGTATGCCGGGTTCCTTGATTCCCGGTCTGCGAACCTGCGTACAGCTGCCACCTCTCTTCGTTTCGCAGCGAAACGTGGCGGCTCCAATAATCAAGGAGCTTCACCATGATCAAACCAACACCCAACCCACCCGAAACCGATCCCACGTCTCCCTACGAATCCCTCGATTCCAACAAACTCCACGAAGCCGCTGACCGCGCGCTCGATCATTACCTGTCGCCAAACAATCTCCTGCCTCCGCCACGTAAGGCGCGTGGGATGTATGCGGTGACGGCGGATACCAAGAATGAAGAACTGTTGGCGGATGCGAGTGAAACGCTAGCTTCGGCGAAGACGATTGCCCAGGACATTTCCAGTTTGCTGCCAGCGCCGCAGCGGCGGGCGTTGTTGGGGGTTGCTCAACTGATCATGTTGGGGGAGCTGGCGGTGAATCGGGTGATGGATAATTTGGAGGTGGCGGGGTGATGTCGTTGGCCTTGATCCGGCGCTGGGCCTTGGGATTTTAGGTGCGGCAGAAAAGCCCCTCACCCCAGCCCTCTCCCGGAGGGAGAGGGAGCCGACCGAGGTGTCTTGCGTTGTGCATCGACCTGGACGAGCGTGTTGATTATGGATTTTTTGATGCTTATGCACTGCGGCAGAAGAGCCCCTCACCCCAGCCCTCTCCCGGAGGGAGAGGGGGCCGACCGAGGTGTTTTGCGTTATACATCGACCTGGAAGACCTTAGCGGCTATGGCTTTGCTGGGCTTCAGCGGTGCTGGATTCAGAGCGATACGTTCAGGTCGGCGTGTGTCACGAATTTCCCCGAATCGGTTCCCTCTCCCTCGGGAGAGGGCTAGGGTGAGGGGCTTCCTGGCCGTGACAACAGGGTCTCCAGTCTGGCCAATGGCGGCGCATCCTGGTTGCGGTCGAATACTTGAATTCCAACCTTGAGCAGTCGCCCATTCTCTGCACTGGCGATCACCTGTTCGCAGCGCAACATAAGCCGCCCTTGATCACATTCAACAGCCTTTACCCCATTCGGCAATCGACCTTCCAGCCTTAGCTCAGCCATCCGGCTCTGCGCGGCAATCATCGCCACCGACCGATCCCTTAAAACCCCACTGCTCTGCGTCATCAACCCCGCCACACGTACGGCGGCTGACATGGCCACGGCAATAATCGCCAGTGCCACCAGCACTTCAATCAGGGTGAATCCTTCCTCTCGCGAACGCGCGCGCATACATGGCCCAAAACCAAAACCCAGCCCTCGACGCTAACCCCCGTCCTTGACGGCTTGACGACGGAAACACCCGAGCATTTTCAACATCCCTGACATATCTTCTTGCAACACTGCGCGTCGAATTCGGATCAAGCCAGGGAATGTCGAGATGGATATCGCACCTTTGAAAACGCTCAGTCAGTCGCCGCGCATGCCGCGTAGCCAGCAGGGTTTTACCTTGATCGAGATCATGGTGGTGGTGGTGATTCTGGGGATTCTGGCGGCGATGGTGGTTCCCAAGGTGCTCGACCGGCCGGATCAGGCGCGGGCGACGGCGGCGAAGCAGGATATTGGTGGGTTGATGCAGGCGTTGAAGTTGTATCGCCTCGATCACGGCACGTACCCGAGCATGAATCAGGGGCTGAAGGTGTTGGTCGAGCGGCCGGCGGATGCGAAGAACAGCAACTGGCGTTCGTACCTGGAGCGTTTGCCGAATGACCCATGGGGCCGGCCTTATCAGTACCTCAACCCGGGCGCAAATGGTGAAGTCGATATCTTTTCCCTCGGCGCCGATGGCCAGCCTGACGGCGATGGCGTGAATGCCGATATCGGTTCCTGGCAGTTGTAAGGCCGGCCGTGAACACAGGTTCGCTCAACGGGGCGAAGCAACGGGGCATGGCGATTATCAGCGCGTTGTTGATTGCCGCCGTGGTGGCGGTGATTGCGGCGGGGATGTTGACGCGTCAGAGCGTGGCGACCCGGGCGCTGGAGGCCGATCAGCAGCGGGTGCAGGGACGGTGGGTGGCGCAGGGTGGTCTGGAGATCAGCCGGCAGTTGCTCTGGGATGCGCGCCTGCGTGATCCGTTGACCCGGCTTGATCAGCCTTGGGCGCAGCCGTTGCTGGCGGCGGGTTTTGCCGGGCGGCTGGAGGATGAGCAGGGCAAGTTCAACCTGCGCAATCTGGTCGCTAACGAGCGCATCGATGAGGCGCAGGTGCAGGCGTTCGCGCGTTTGTGCGAGCTGATCGGCGTGAGTGGCGTTGTCAGCCAGCGCATCCGCCAGCGAGTGATTGCCGGGTATCCGCATCTGCTGAATGCGCAGATTGGTGCGACGGGCAAAGCCGGTTTTGACAGCGGCCGAGCGACTTCGCCCGATGCCGATCACAAACCGCCACCGCCGAAGGTGCCGATGCTGCGCACACTCGATGACTTGCGTAGCGTCGAAGGCGTGACCGATGCGCTGATCGGCCAACTGGCGCCGTACGTGACGGTGATTCCGGCGACGACGTGGATCAACGGCAACACCGCCACGGCGCAGGTGCTGGCGGCGTATGTGCCGGGGCTTTCGCTGGAGCGGGCGACGGCGTTGATTGCCGAGCGTGACGCCGGACGCTGGTTTATCAATCGCGGCGATTTCGTGAACCGTTTGCGCATGCCGCAGCTGGAAATGAGCAGCGTCAAAGTTGGCATCACCAGTGACTGGTTTCGTTTGCGCGGTGAAGCGCGGCGTGATCAGCGCCGGGTCAGCCTCGACGCTTTGCTGCACCGCAGCGAGGATCGGCTGCCGCAGGTGATCTGGTCGCGGGTGGGCGCATGAGCCAGTTGCGCGTCGGGTTGCCGCCATTGGCGGAGCTGGAGTTGCACAGCGAAGTGAGTTGCGCCTGGCTGGATCGTCAGGGGCAGGTCAGTCGTGTGGAACGGCTTACGCTGAGTCAGTTGGGGCAACGGCCGAAGCAACCACCGCTGCTGTGCTTTCTGCATCCGGCCGACAGTCTGCTCGCCAGCATTGATCTGCCGCCGCTGCCCGCGAACAAAACGGCGGCCGCTGTGCAGTGTGCGGCACAGGCGTTGATGCTCGGCGACAGCAGCCAGATGCATATCGGCCACAGCCCTCGCGATGCGAGTGGGCAGGTGCAAATCGCCTGGGTCTCGCGGCAGCATTTGCAGCGTCTGGCTGCGGTGCTCAAGCAGGCGGGTTTGAGTTTGCGCGGTTTGTATCCGGCGCCGTATAGCCTGCCAGTGGCGCCCGGTGTTGTCGCTTGTGTGGCGGACGGGCATTTGCTCCGGCGCGAGAGTTTGAACAGTGCGCAGGTTGAGCCGTTGCTCGGTGACGAAGTTGATGAGGCATCGTTCGCAGCTGACGCGACACAACGCTGGATCGGACCATTGCCCGGTTGGGGTTTGCACGGTGGTCTGCAGCAAACCGGCGGCGAGCAGCGCGGTTGGGGTCGCGCTGTCGGGTGTGTGGCTTTGGCCGTGGCCGTTTGGGTGGTCGGCCTGAATCTGTACGCAACTCGCGAAGCGCGGCAGGGCCAGCAGCTCAAGGCGCAGATGAGCCAGCGGGTGAAGCAGGCCTTCCCCGAATTGCCGGTGATTCTCAACCCGCTGCAACAGGCGCGTCAGCAAATCGAGCAGCGGCAAAAAGGCGCGGTCGATGACCCGGCGCAGAACTTCAATCGGCTGGTGTTGCAGGCAGGCACCGGCATGCCGTTCATGGCCGGCAGTGTCGAGCGCCTGAGTTACCGCGACGGCGCTTTGCAACTGGCGCTGCTCAGCGATGCAAACCGTGGCGGCAACGACAAGGGCTGGCAAAGCACGTTGGCCCAGGCCGGCATCAGCGTCACTGCCGATGACGCAGGCTGGACCTTGCGCCCGAGCGATGAATCCAGCGCCAACACCAACGAAGATGACGACAGCGGAGCAGACGATGAGTAGGGCGACGCTGGCGATTTACCGTGCGCGCTGGCAGCGCTTCAGCAGCCAGTTGCAGGCGCGTTGGCAGCCGTTGGCGCTGCGTGAAAAACGCATGGTCGGCGGCATGGCGCTGGTACTTGTCGGTCTGCTGATCTGGCTGACGCTGGTCGAGCCGCCGCTGGCCGGGATCACTTTCTGGCAGAGCGAGACGCCCAAGTTGCGCGCGCAAACCGAGGCGCTGGAAGTGCTGTTGCGCAGCGTCAATGTGCGGCCGCAGGGGCAGAGCGTTGACCAGTCGCTGGAGCAAAGTCTGCAAGCGGCGGGGCTCACCGGGCATTACCAATTACAAGCGGCGGAGGGCGGTGCGTGGCAGTTGAATGTCGACGCCGCGCCGGCCGATGCGCTGCTCGACTGGCTGCTCAGCCAGCCATCACAACTTTCTCTGCAGGTGGTCGAGGCGCAGTTGCAGCGCGCAAGCGCGGCCTCGACCGATGTCACCGCCGGCACATTGTCAGGCACCGTTCGCATGGATCAGGCGCAGGGCGCTAAGGAAGCTTCATGAAGGAGTCACGCTGCAAACCGGCACGTCTGGCGCTGCCGTTGTTGCTGATGGCATTGAGCGCGTGCAACAGCACCACGGCCCCGCAGAATCAGCCGCCGCTGTTGGTCGACAGCGAACTCGGGCGGCCGCTGGCCAACACCCAGCGCAGCGGCGATGCGGTGGCCGATCGCGAACGGGCGCAGGCTCAGGCGCGGCCGGTGCCCAAGCAGTTGCACAACATCAGTCAGCGCGGGCGCAGTGCTGGTGTTGCGCCGAGCAATGCGGTTGCGCGTAATCCCTTGGGCGAGCAACCGGTGACGCTGAATTTTGTCGAGGCAGATATTCAGGCGGTGGTACGGGCGCTGTCGCGGGCCACCGGGCAGCAGTTTCTCGTCGATCCACGGGTCAAGGGCAACCTGACGTTGGTCTCGGAAGGTCAGGTGCCGGCCCGTCAGGCCTATGACATGTTGCTCGCGGCGTTGCGCATGCAAGGCTTCAGCGTGGTCGATGTCGGCGGCGTGGCGCAGGTGGTTCCCGAGGCCGACGCGAAACTGCTCGGCGGGCCGATCTACAGCGCCGACAAACCGGCCGGCAACGGCATGCTCACGCGCACGTTTCGCCTGCAATACGAAAACGCGGTGAACCTGATCCCGGTGCTGCGCCCGATTGTTTCGCCGAACAATCCGATCAATGCCTATCCGGGCAACAACACCGTGGTCATCACCGATTACGCCGAGAACCTCACCCGCGTCGCGCAGTTGATCGAAAGCATCGACACGCCGAGCGCGATCGACACCGATGTAGTGCAAATCCAGAACGGCATCGCCGCCGACATCGCGCCGATGGTGGCCGACTTGCTCGACGCGCCGGGCAACGATCCGACGCAGAAAATCGCGGTGATTGGCGACCCACGTTCCAACACCATCATCATCCGCGCCGGCAGCCCCGAGCGTACCGAGCTGGCGCGTAACCTGATCTACAAACTCGACAACGCGCAGAGCAATCCGAGCAATCTGCACGTGGTTTATCTGCGCAACGCCCAAGCGGCGAAACTGGCGCAGGCGCTGCGCGGTTTGCTCACCGGCGAGAGTGACAGCGGCAGCAGCGACGCGGCGCGGTCGGTGCTCAGCGCGATGGTCAGCAGCACCGGCGGCAATGCCGGGCAGAACGGCCAGAGCAGCACGCCGAGCACTGGCACTTCAACGACGACTGGCAGCGGCGCAACCGGCGGTAGCTATGCGCAGGGCAGTGGCGGCAGCAGCAGTGGCGGTACGCAGAGCAGCGAACAGAACGTGGCTTTCAGCGCTGGTGGCGTGACGATCCAGGCCGACGCCACCACCAACACGCTGCTGATTTCCGCGCCGGAACCGCTGTATCGCAACTTGCGTGAGGTTATCGATCTGCTCGACCAGCGCCGTGCGCAAGTGGTGATCGAAAGCCTGATCGTCGAGGTAGGCGAGGACGATGCCAGTGAATTCGGCGTGCAGTGGCAGACCGGTGATCTCGGCGGCAAGGGCGTGATCGGTGGCGCCAATCTGGGTGGCGCGGGCCTCAACACGGGGGCCAAGAACAGCATCGACGTGCTGCCGCAGGGTTTGAACCTCGGCTACGTCAACGGCACGGTCGACATTCCCGGCATCGGCAAGATTCTCGACCTGAAAGTGCTGGCCCGAGCGTTGAAGAGCAAGGGCGGCACCAACGTGCTGTCGACACCGAACCTGCTGACCCTGGACAACGAAGCGGCGAGCATTTTTGTCGGCCAGACCATCCCGTTTGTCAGCGGCAGCTACGTCACCGGCGGCGGGGGCACCAGCAACAACCCGTTCCAGACCGTGACCCGCGAAGAGGTCGGCCTCAAGCTCAACGTGCGCCCGCAGATTTCCGAGGGCGGCACGGTGAAGCTGGATATCTATCAGGAAGTCAGCAGCATCGATGAGCGCGCGTCCAACAGCGTGACCGCGGCGGGCATCGTCACCAACAAACGGGCGATCGACACCAGCATTCTGCTCGACGATGGGCAGATCATGGTCCTCGGTGGTTTGCTTCAGGACGGCTACAGCCAGAGCAATGATGCGGTGCCGTGGCTGGGCAGCCTGCCGGGCATCGGCGCGCTGTTTCGCAACGAACGCCGGGCGATCACCAAGACCAACCTGATGGTGTTCCTGCGCCCGTACATCATCCGCGACAGCGAAGCAGGGCGCAGCATCACCCTCAACCGCTACGACTTCATGCGCCGCGCCCGGGGCGGCTTGCAACCGGAACGCAGCTGGGCGATGCCCGACATGCAGGCGCCGCAATTGCCAAGCACCGCGCAAGGCGTGCCAGCGCCGGGGCCGACATCAGGCCCACGGGCCACGATCAAAGCCGTACCGATTGAAGGGGAGCACCCGGTTTTGACTGAGATGATGACTGTGGTGAGGGGATTTATCCCCGCTCGGCTGCGCAGCAGTCGTAAAACCGGTATACGGGATTTGCCTGTAGAAACCGGTTCTCAAGGTTTGGGTCTGCTGCGCAGCCCAACGGGGATAAATCCCCTCGCCACAGAGGTTCCCATTGCCACAGGGGATCGCATTGCCACAGGGGATCGCATTGCCAAAGGGGATCGCATTGCCACAGGGGATCGCATTGCCAAAGGGGATCGCATTGTCACTGAGGATTCCATTGCCACGGTACCGATCGAAGGGAGCACCCGGTTTTGACTGGGATGATGACGGTGGCGAGGGATTTATCCCCGCTCGGCTGCGCAGCAGTCGTAAACCGGGCACATGCGATTTGCCTGGAGAAACCGGTTCTCAGGTTTTGGGTCTGCTTCGCAGCCCAACGGGGATAAATCCCCTCGCCACAGGGGATCGCATTGCCCCAGAGGATCCCATTGCCACAAGGGATCCCATTGCCACGGTTTCGATTGAAGGGAGCACCCGGTTTTGACTGAGATGATGACGGTGGCGAGGGGATTTATCCCCGCTCGGCTGCGCGGCAGTCGTAACACCGGTACACGCGATTTGCCTGTAGAAACTGGTTTTCAAGGTTTGGGTCTGCTTCGCAGCCCAACGGGGATAAATCCCCTCGCCACAGGGAATCGCATTGCCCCAGAGAATCTAATTGCCACAGAAGATCGCATTGTCACTGAGGATCCCATTGCCACGGTACCGATCGAAGGGAGCACCCGGTTTTGACTGAGATGATGACTGTGGAGAGGGGATTTATCCCCGCTCGGCTGCGCAGCAGTCGTAAACCGGGCACATGCGATTTGCCTGGAGAAACCGGTTCTCAGGTTTTGGGTCTGCTTCGCAGCCCAACGGGGATAAATCCCCTCGCCACAAGGGATCGCATTGCCCCAGAGGATCGCATTGGCACAGAGGATTCCATTGCCACGGTACCGATCGAAGGGAGCACCCGGTTTTGACTGGGATGATGACGGTGGCGAGGGATTTATCCCCGCTCGGCTGCGCAGCAGTCGTAAACCGGGCACACGCGATTTTCCTGGAGAAATCGGTTCTCAGGTTTTGGGTCTGCTTCGCAGCCCAGCGGGGATAAATCCCCTCGCCACAGGGGATCGCATTGCCCCAGAGGATCCCATTGCCACAAGGGCTCCCATTGCCACGGTACCGATTCAAGGGAGCACCCGGTTTTGACTGAGATGATGACTGTGGCGAGGGGATTTATCCCCGCTCGGCTGCGCAGCAGTCGTAAACCGGGCACACGCGATTTGCCTGTAGAAACCGGTTCTCGAGTTTTGGGTCTGCTTCGCAGCCCAACGGGGATAAATCCCCTCGCCACAGAGGTTCCCATTGCCACAAGGGATCCCATTGCCACAAGGGATCTCATTGCCACGGTGGATTCTGGGGAGGATGGGCGATGAGTGTATTGCCGTACGCATGGGCCAAGGCGCAGCGCATTCTTTTGCGCGATGGCGTGTTGACGGTGTGCCCGTCGACGCCCGGCTGGTCGATCAGCGAAGTGCGTCGGCAGTTCGGTGCGACGCGGATCGAGCGGGTGCGCGATGACGAGCTCGACGGGCTGCTCGCCAGCGCTTACGCCGATACCGGCAGTGCGGCGGCGGTGGTGGGTGCTGCGGAAAACGAAGTCGATCTCGATCGGCTGATGCAGGACATGCCGGAAATCACCGACCTGCTCGACACCCAGGACGGCGCGCCGGTGATTCGCATGATCAACGCCTTGCTCACCCAGGCCGCGCGCGATGAGGCCAGCGACATTCATATCGAGCCGTTCGAAACCCATTCGGTGGTGCGCTACCGCGTCGACGGCACCCTGCGCGATGTGGTCTCGCCGCGCAAGGCGTTGCACGGTGCGCTGGTGTCGCGGATCAAGATCATGGCTCAGCTCGACATCGCCGAAAAACGCTTGCCGCAGGACGGTCGCATTGCCTTGCGCGTAGCGGGGCGGCCGATCGATATCCGCGTCTCGACAGTGCCGACCGGCCACGGCGAACGTGTGGTGATGCGCCTGCTCGACAAACAGGCCGGGCGCTTGCAGCTGGAAACCCTCGGCATGGACGCACAGGTGCTGGCCAGACTCGACCACCTGATCCGCCAGCCCCACGGCATCGTGCTGGTCACCGGGCCGACCGGCAGCGGCAAGACCACCAGCCTCTACGCGGCGCTGGCGCGTCTGGATGCGAGCACCAGCAACATCCTCACCGTAGAAGATCCGGTGGAATACGACCTGCCGGGGATCAGCCAGATTCAGGTCAACGCCAAGATCGACATGACCTTTGCCCTCGCGCTGCGGGCGATTCTGCGCCAGGACCCGGACATCATCATGATCGGTGAGATCCGCGATCTCGAGACTGCGCAAATCGCCGTGCAGGCCTCTCTTACCGGGCATCTGGTGCTAGCGACGCTGCACACCAACGACGCAGTGTCGGCGGTCAATCGCCTGGTCGACATGGGTGTAGAGCCGTTCTTGCTCGCGTCATCGATGCTCGGCGTCCTTGCGCAACGCCTGGTGCGGCGCCTGTGCAATCAATGCAAACAGGAAGACCCGGCCACGCCCGGCACCTGGCGCCCGGTCGGTTGCGCTGCGTGCAATCACACCGGTTACAGCGGCCGCACCGGCATCCACGAATTGTTCTGCATCGACGACGACATCCGCACGCTGATTCACCAAGGGGCAGGGGAGCAGGCGCTGCGCGCGGCGGCGTCGAAAGCGGGGATGTTCAGCCTGCGTGAGGACGGTGAGCGCTGGATTCGCAGCGGTGCCACCGCGCCGGAAGAAATCCTCCGTGTGACACGGGACGCCTGATGAATCGCTATCGCTTTGAAGCGGCGGATACCACCGGGAAAATCGAGTCCGGGCACCTTGAGGCGGACAGCCAGAGCGCGGCGTTCAGTGCCTTGCGCGGGCGTGGCCTGACGGCGCTGTCGGTGCACGAGGAAAGCAACGTCGCCCGACACGGCGGCGGCGGTTTGTTCAGCGCCAGACTCTCCGACAACGACCTCGCCTGGGCCACGCGGCAACTGGCGAGCCTGCTCGGTGCCAGTCTGCCATTGGAAGCAGCACTGAGCGCCACGGTCGAGCAGGCCGAGAAAAAGCACATCGCCCAGACCCTTAGTGCCGTGCGCGCTGATGTGCGCAGCGGCATGCGTCTGGCGGAATCGCTGGCGTCGCGGCCACGGGATTTTCCCGAGATTTACCGCGCGCTGATTGCCGCTGGCGAAGAGTCTGGCGATCTCGCCCAGGTGATGGAACGGTTGGCCGATTACATCGAGGAACGCAACAACCTGCGCGGCAAGATTCTTACCGCGTTCATCTATCCGGGCGTGGTCGGGCTGGTGTCGATCGGCATTGTGATTTTCCTGCTCAGCTACGTGGTGCCGCAGGTGGTCAGCGCGTTTTCCCAGGCGCGGCAGGATTTGCCCGGGTTGACCCTGGCGATGCTCACCGCCAGTGATTTCATTCGCGCGTGGGGTTGGTTGTGTGCGGCGCTCATGGCCGGGGCGTTCTGGAGTTGGCGTTTGTATTTGCGCAATCCGGCGGCGCGCTTGAGCTGGCATCACCGGGTGCTGAAGTTGCCGCTGTTCGGGCGTTTCATTCTCGGCCTGAACACCGCGCGATTCGCCTCGACCCTGGCAATTCTCGGCGGCGCCGGGGTGCCGTTGTTGCGTGCGCTGGAAGCAGCGCGGCAGACCTTGTCCAACGACCGCTTGAGCCTGAGCGTCAGCGAGGCCACGGCAAAGGTGCGCGAAGGCGTCAACCTCGCCGCCGCGCTGCGGGTGGAGAATGTGTTTCCGCCGGTGCTGATTCACCTGATCGCCAGCGGCGAGAAAACCGGTTCGCTGCCGCCGATGCTCGAGCGCGCGGCGCAGACGCTTTCCCGGGACATTGAACGACGGGCGATGGGCATGACCGCGCTGCTGGAGCCGCTGATGATTGTGGTGATGGGCGGGGTGGTTCTGGTGATTGTGATGGCGGTGTTGTTGCCGATTATTGAGATCAATCAGTTGGTGCAGTAGCCGCTTTTGATGTTGGCCGGGCTGGCCTCTTCGCGAGCAGGCTCGCTCCCACAGAGGAACGCATTTCAACTGTGGGAGCGAGCCTGCTCGCGAAAGCGCCAGTCCCGACAACACAAAACTCAAATATTTTGCACCGGCCTGACCCTCACCCGAGCCCCAATCCGCCCGTCCTCGGGTTCTCCATTCTGTCATCTGCAACCATCCGCCAACGGCTCCAGCCCGATTCAGCCAAACCCCCGATCCAGACGCGCCGCAACCCACCGCAAACACCCGAGAAATCCGCACCAAAATCCCCGCGCAGCTCCCGAGGTTTTTTCCTTTATCTGTCACCGGAAGCTGCGAATTTCTCCCTGCGGCTCCACTGCGGTGGACCCTCCCGGTGTCATGCAAGCCTTCCGAAACCTGTGTTCCAAACCAAGTTGAAAAGGAGATTCTTCATGTTCAAGCGCACTCTGATCGCCGCCTCACTGACCGTCGCCGCTCTGGCTTCTGCCCAGGCCATGGCCGTAACCGGTGGTGGCGCCTCGCTGCCTGCCGCGCTGTACAAAGGTTCTGCCAACAGCATCCTGCCAGCCAACTTCAGCTACGCCGTGACCGGTAGCGGCGTCGGCAAAAGCGCTTTCCTGACCAACAACGCTGCCCAGTTCAGCACTACCGGCACCGTGCATTTCGCCGCTAGCGACTCGATCCTCAGCGCTTCGGAACTCAGCACCTACACCAGCAACTTCGGTGCTTCCTACGGCCCGTTGATCCAGCTGCCATCGGTGGCCACTTCGGTTGCCATTCCGTACAAAAAATCCGGTCAGACCGCGCTTAACCTGACCAGCGCTCAACTGTGCGATGCGCTGTCGGGCACCGCCACCACTTGGGGCGCTCTGCTGGGTAACGCCGACAGCACGCCGATCCGTGTGGTTTACCGCAGCGTGTCCAGTGGCACCACTGAGATCCTCAGTCGCCACCTGAACGCTGTTTGCCCGAGGCAAATTCGCCGTCAACTCCACCTTCACCAACGCTCGTTTGCCGGCCGGTTCCGCGCTGCCATCGACTTGGGTCGGCGTAGCCAACACCGCTGATGTGGCCACTGCGGTGAACGCCGTGGACGGTTCGATCGGCTATGTGGGTCCGGACGGCGTGAACGCCACCAGCAACGCTGTGGTTGCCCGCGTCAATGGCGTCCAGCCAACCAACGCTAACGTGACGCTGGCGCTGAGCACTGCACCGGTGCCAAGCGCACCTGCCAACCCGGCTGGCTGGGCCCCGGTCGTGCCTAACCCGGCAAGCGGTTACCCGATTGTGGCTTACACCAACTTCATCTTCGGCCAGTGCTACAAAGATGCAGCCGTGGCCACCGCCGTGCGCAACTTCCTGACCACCCACTACAGCAACCCGGGCAACAACGTCGCCACCGTCGCCCACAGCTTCACGCCGGTTCCCAACAACTGGAAAACCGCTGTGACCGCCAACTTCATCACCAACACCTCGGGCAATAACCTGGACATCAACAACGCCAACGCCTGCAACGGCATTGGTCGTCCTTTGTAAGCCTTGTCTCAACTGCAATGAAACGGCAGCAGCCTTCGGGCTGCTGTTTTTTTGCCGATTTACTCCTCGAACATGAAGTTTGTGTGACATCCGTTCGGTCGTGAGGCTCGCCAACTGCCTATGTCGTAACAGCAGGGCTGATCCGACCTGCCACCCAAAAGGACCTGTAGTGATGCTTGCTCGCACCTCCCGTCACAGTAACCGTATCCGGCCGATCAAACGTGGCGCGGGCGATCCCGCACAGTGGCTGCTCAAGCCATTGGCGCAAGCTGTCGCCTTGTGTCTGGTGGCGGGCAGTGCCGAGGCGGCGACAGCGTTCAGTTCCACCTGGTTTGCCGCGAAGGGCGCGGCGCAGCAGGCTTCGGCGTCGCGTCCGGGTGGGAGCGGTCTGCCGGGGATGACCCCACCGCTGGCACAGCAGCAACGGGCCAGCCAGCAGTTGCAGCGCTCTTTGCAGACACTCAATAACACCGTTGCAGCGATTGCCGCTCAGCAGGCCGCACAAGCCGCTGGACGTGCCGCCGCATTGGGCAGTGTGCAAGTGGTTCCGGACGGATTGGGCGAGGGCGGCCTGAAGGTCGATAACAGCCTGAGCCAGGGCTGGATGAACGCCAAAGGCCCGCAACAAACCCAGGCCGACGGCAAGACCACGGTGAAGATCGAGCAGACCGCCGACAAGGCGATTCTCAATTGGGAAACGTTCAACGTCGGCCGCAATACCACAGTTGAATTTGCCCAGCAGGCCAACTGGGCGGTGCTCAATCGCGTCAACGATCCGAGCGCACGGGCCAGCCAGATTCAGGGGCAGATCAAAGCGGACGGCACGGTGATGCTGATCAACCGCAACGGCATCGTCTTCAGCGGTGGCAGCCAGGTCAATGTGCGAAATCTGGTAGCGGCAGCCGCGAACATGACCGATGCACAATTTCGCGATCGGGGTCTGTATTTCGACAGCACCGGCAGTCAGCCAACCTTTACCGACGCTGCTGGCAAAGTCCTGGTGGAGCGTGGCGCAGCCATGCAAACGCATCAACCTGCGCTCTCCACCGACGCCGGCGGCTATACCTTGCTGCTCGGCCAGGACGTGCAGAACGACGGCTCGATCAGTACGGCCAAGGGTCAGACGGTGCTGGGTGCGGGGGACCGTTTCTATATCCGCAAGGGTTCGGGCACCGACGGCAATGGTTATTCAACCACTTTCGGCAGTGAGGTCATTCCCGGTTTCAAGTCTGACAGCTCGGGCAAAGTCAGCAACACCGGCCTGATCCAGGCATCCACCGGCGACATCACCCTGACCGGCCGCGACGTTGTGCAAAACGGTGTGCTGCTGGCGAGCACTTCGGTGGCGACGCGCGGCACCGTGCATCTGCTCAATCCGGCCAGCGATGCCCAAGGCCGTGTGACCCTGGGCGAAAATGGCGTCAGTGCGATTCTGCTCGACAGCAGTGATCTCACGGCCCTGGACAGCCAGCGCGATGCGGCGCTGACCGGCGTCAACGCCAACAACCGGATCCGCAGCGATCAGTCACGTATCGACATCGGCAGCGGCGGCACCGTCGAATTCAAAAGCGGCTCGATCACCCTTGCCACCGGTGGGCAGGTGGCAGTTGCCGCCGGACAGCGCAGTCTATTGCGCGAGGGGGCGGTGATCGACGTGTCCGGCGCCCTCGGCGTCAAAGTGGCGATGGCAAACAACAACATCAAGATCAACGTCCAGGGCAACGAGCAGCGTGATGCGCCGGTCAATCGCGAGAGCGGCGCGCTCAACAGTAACGACATCTGGGTCGATGTCCGTGAGCTGGTATTCGTGCCGGCGGGCACCAACGGTTACGCCACCGACCGCTGGTACACCGCCGGTGGGTTGTTGGAGGTCGGCGGATACCTCGGCACTCAGGGCCATGGCGTTGGTGAATGGATGGCGCAGGGCGGTGAGGTGCGGTTTTCCGGAAAGGACGTGATCAGCGAAAAAGGTTCGCTGATCAATGTGTCCGGCGGCACGCTTGATGTGCAGGGCGGCGAGATTCGCCAGAGCTGGCTGCGCGGTGCGGACGGGCGCTTATACGAAGTGTCGCGTGCGCCGGGCGATATTCTCTACAACGGTCTTTACAAAGGTTACGAAAGTCACAGCGAGCGCTGGGGCCAGACGGATTATTTCTATAGCCCGCTGATCGCGCCGGCGCGTCGTCAGGAAGCGGGTTACACCGTTGGCCGGGATGCCGGCCAGTTGGTGATCGCCACGGGCAACGCCGTGCTGGAAGGCCAGCTGTTGGGTGAGGTATTTCAGGGCGAACGGCAAATCCAGGCACCGCGGGCAGGTCTGGACGGCTATGCCCAGACCCAGACCGCCCGGGCGCGGCGAGGGCAGTTGGTGGTTGGCAGTTACGATGCTGCTTATGTCGCTGCCAGTGCAGGCCTGCTCTATCAACTCGACCCGTTGCTCGATCAGGTGCAAGTGGGGGGCGCGCATGCCAGCGTAGCGAACGCAGGGCTGACCGACGCGGTCGCGGCAGAACGCGCAGGCAAACTGTTCCTCGATGCCGGGCTGCTCAATGGTTTCGCGCTGGGCGCGCTGAAGATCTCGGCAAAAAACACGATTGAAGTCAATGAAGATGTGACCGTGGATCACGGTGGCAACATCACCCTGTTCAGCCCTGACGTGCAGGTCAATGCCGATCTGATTGCGCAAGGCGGCAGCCTGCAATTGGGCAACGTTTTGAACCAGCTCGCCACCGATCGGCGTGATGACACCAGTCTCCAGGTTTCAGCAGGCAAGCAAGCGCGAGTGACGGTTGCGCAGGGTGTGCAGCTGCAGACACGCGGTCTGTGGCGCAACCTGTCGAGTAACCCGGACGACGCGGGCGGCCTGGCGTACCTCAATGGCGGGACGGTGTCGATCCGCAGTACCGGCGACATTCTGCTGGCCAGTGGCAGTCTGGTCGATGTTTCGTCGGGCGGTGCGGTATTGGCCAACGGCAAGATGCGTGGCGGCAAGGGTGGCGACGTGACGCTTGAATCCAGCGCCAACAGTGCGCCAGGCCTGTCGCGCATGGTGCTCGATGGCGAGGTGCAGGGCTATGGCGTGAACGGCGGCGGCACCTTGACCGTGCAGGCCAGCAAGGTGCGGATCGGCGCTTCCGGCGAAGTGTCCGAAGACCAGACCCTGCGCCTGACGCCGGAGCTGTTCCGCACGGGGTTCAGCGCCTACAACATCATCGGTCTGAAGGAGCTGGAGGTCGCCGCGCAAAGCGCGATCGATGTGCAGATGCCGGTCTATCGATTTGGCGAATCCGCCTCGACCATTGTGTCCGGTTTGTCGCCGCGCGCTGCGCTGGAGCTATGGACTCCCGCGTTATTTCAGGAAGACCCGCTCAAGGGCGTCTTGACGCAAAGGGCCGGCGCTTCTGTCGCATTGCAGGCCGGCGCGACGCTTGCTGGCTTGATTGATCCCGCCAGCAGTCCGTTGTCGATTGGCGAAGGCTCACGGATCAGTGTCGATCCCGGCCAGCGCATCGGTTTGCGCGGGGCAGGCCAGATCACGCTTGATGGTGAACTCAACGCCTGGGGCGGTATTGTCGATATCCGTCAACAGCAGTTCGGCGCGATTGATGTGGCGACGTCCTTGCAAGAGGCCGATCCGACCCCGCACAACCGTTCGATCTGGATCGGTGAACATGCCTTGATCGATGTCGCCGGTCGGGCAGCGACCGCTGTCGATGCGCTGGGCCGCGTCTACGGCCAGGTTGGCAAGGGTGGCTCGATCATTGTCGGTGGCGAGATTGATGTGAAGAAAATCACGGCGACCGCTGCCGATGCTTACGTCATCATCCGCCAAGGTGCGCGACTGGAAGCGTCCGGTGCGCAAGCCGTGCTCGATAGCGGTGGGCAAGGCCCCGCTCGTGTGGCCACCGATGGCGGACGGATCACCCTGAGTTCCTACAATGGTCTGTTCATCGAGGGCAGTCTGCAGGCCAGTGCTGGCGGTGCAGGTGCGGCGGGCGGGCGTCTGGAGATCGCTCTGGATACACCGGCGTACGGTCCCGCGAACTTGAGCAATGCGGTGCGCGTGCCACGTGAAATGATCATTGGCCAAGGGTCCGCGCCGGCACTGCCGCAGCCGCTGCGAGCGGGTGAGGCTTCGCCACTTTACGCTACGGGCGTGCACGCTTGAGTGCCGATCAGCTGATGAGCGGTGGCTTCGGCAGCGTGAGTCTGCTGAGCAACGGTCTGATGACGTTCGACGGCGATGTCGACCTGCATATGGGGCAGGGCCTGAGCCTGTTCGCCGGTTCTCTTTCATTGGCCGAGTCGGCGAGTGACAGCGCCCGGGTCAACCTCAGCGCACCTTACCTGCGCCTGTCAGGGCTGGGCACCTATTTGAGCTCGGAAGTCAAAGTGCGTCCGCGGGTGATGAGCAATCCGACAGCGCAGTTGTCCGGCGCGCAATTCACCGCCAGCGCGAACCTGCTGGACGTGGGCAACTCGCTTTCATTCGGCACCGAAGGGACTCTTGTGCAATCGGCCGCACCGGCGCTGGCGGTCAGCCGCCGTGGCTTTGGTCTGGTCACGCTCGACAGCCAGGGCGACCTGCGCTTCCTCGCGCCAACCGATGAACAGCAGCGCAGCCGTCTGTGGACTGCGGGTGACATGCACATGCGGGCTGCGCAGATCTACCCGGCCAGTGGCGTCTCGGCTGAGGTGCGAGTGGGCTATCAAAGTATGGCCGGATCGGTGCCGGAGCATACGTTGCGTATCGGCAATCACGGGGCGGCGCCGACCGCTTTGCCTTACTCGGTGTTCGGCAGCCTGACACTCAGTGCGGGACAGATCGAGCAGGGCGGCGTCATTCGTGCGCCTTTGGGGCTGATATCCCTGGGTGATGACGTCATTGTCAAAACCCGTGAACTTCACCTTCTGCCGGGCAGCGTGACTTCAGTCAGCGCCGCCGGACTGGTCATGCCCTATGGAGGAACCACCGACGGTATCGACTATCGGTACAACGGTAAGTCGGTGATGTTGAATGGCATTGCCGGAGCGACCTCCGGGGTCATCCTTGATGCGCAATACACCAATGTGCAGGCCGGGGCGGTGATCGACCTTTCGGGCGGCGGCGATTTGCGCGGTGCCGGTTTTGTCTCCGGACGAGGTGGCTCCACCGATGCGCGTTTCAATCCGCTGGTACGCAATGCCACCGATGGCACCTTCAGTTTGCCGGGGCTGGCCAATAACCCCGTGTATGCAATCGTGGCCGGTGACCAGAGCCGCTATGCGCCGATGCTGGCCGAGGCCGGCGCGGTCGATCCGCGTATCGGCCAGCAGATCACCCTCGGGACCGGCGTTGCCGGACTGGCACCCGGCACCTACACCTTGTTGCCATCGACCTTTGCCTTGTTACCGGGCGCCTTCCGGGTCGAAATCAATGGTCAAGCGATTGCGGGGCCGATGGACAGTGCGTTGAAGTTGCGCAATGGCTCGTGGACCACGGCCGGACAGCTGTCGATTGCCAACACCGGTATCCGCGACAGTTTGCCCAGCCAGGTCATCGTGACGTCTGCCGATGTGCTGCGGCGCTATTCACAGTACAACGAAACCGGGTTCAGCCAATTTGTGCTCAACGATGCTGCCCGCCGCGGTCTGCCGCGCGCCCGCACGCCGCTGGACGGCAACACGCTGCACCTGCGCATGGTCAGTGGCGGCGAGCACGACTCAGCCCTGGATTTCAACGGGCAGGTGCTGTTCAAACCTGCCAGCGGCGGGGTTATTGGTACGGCGGTCGTTCAGGGCGGTTATACCGGCGCAGAGTTTGAAATTCTCGGTGCCGGGCATACGCGAACGCCAGGGTTCGACGGTGTATCGCTGTACGCCGACACCCTCAACCGCTTGAATGCCGGACGTTTGACCATCGGTGGCACCCCAACCGTGTATTACGGTTCGGAGGGCGGCTCGATCAAGGTGATCGGCAATACCTCGGCGATTCGTCTGCGCGAAGGCGCGATCCTCTCGGCGCCAGAGGTTGTGTTGAGCAGTAACAGCGCCAATGGCGGCATCACCATCGATGCGGGAGCGGGGGTCAATACCTTGGGGCGAGGTAACGTCCCGTATGATGCCGCAGCCGGTTTCGTCTACGAACCGGGGCGCTCCAGCCTGCTGGTGGTGTCCAACGGCTGGACGCCGGTGCTTGCGCCCACCGAAGGCGGGGGCGGGAGCATTCGTATCGGCAACTGTCCGACGGCCGATTGCACCGCTGCGGCGTTGCTGTACTCCAACGGCAGCATCATCGCCGCCACTGACAAAAACTTCGAACTGGGCGAAAGCGTGCGCTTTGGCACTCGCCAACTCGGGCTTTCGGTCGGTGTGGTCAATGCCGGCAGTCCGCAAGCACTGGCCGCAGCCAGCGGCCGCACACTCGCGGGCCTGACGCTTAACCAGAACGTGCTGGATCGCCTGTTGCAGGGCGACACGCAATCTGGCGCCCCCGCCCTGGAAACCCTGAGTCTGGTGGCCCGCGATGCGTTCAACTTTTTCGGCAGCGTGACCCTCGACACCATTGATCCGCAGACCGGCCAGAGCCGTTTGCAGAATCTGGTGTTGGGTAGCCCGGCCATCTACGGCTCGGGCGCTGCCACCGATGTCGCGACGATCCGCACCCGCAATCTGATCTGGAACGGGGCGACTCAGGCCCCGGGTACGGTGGTCAACGACGGCGCCGGCAACGGGCACGGCACGCTGGATATTCAGGCGCAGCGGATCGAATTGGGTTATGGCCCGAACCCGCAGCCCAATGGCCTGGATCGCAATAACCGACTGGCCCTGGGATTTGCCGACGTCAACTTCAACGCCAGCGAGCGCATCACCGCCAACCACAAGGGCAGCCTGGCGGTGTACGAATCCCAAGGAGCTTATGACGCGGTCAAGGGGTTCAGTTACAGCGGCGGCAATCTCAATCTGCGCACGCCATTGCTGACCGGCGAGGCCGCCTCGGTCAGTGAACTCAAGGCGGGCAACAACCTGACTCTGAGTGGTAGCGCCACAACGGCTGCCGCTGATGCCCTCGGTGCGCAACTGAGCCTGACGGCACGCAGTGTTGTGCTCGACAGTCGCATCGTCCTCGCCAGCGGCAAGCTGCTGGTCAATGCCGAGGATGATCTGCTGCTTGGCAGCGGCGCGCAGGTGGACATGGCGGGCCGGGTTCTGCCGTTCAATGATGTGCAGAAATACAGCTGGGGCGGCGACGTGTCGTTGCAGAGCACCAACGGCAATATTCGTCAGTTGGCGGGCTCGCGAATCGATCTGTCCGCCGTCAACAATCAGGCCGGGCAATTGAACGTTGTGGCCACTGGCCACTGACGCTGGACAGGTTGATCTGCAAGGGCAGATTGTCGGCAGCAGCAGTGGCTATTACGACGCGGGCGGTACGTGGGTGCCGTACAAGGCCGCTGGCGTGGACATTCGCGCCCAGCGCCTGGCGGGTGATTTGAGCGAGGCCTTTGCCAGCCTTAACCTGCGCTTGAATGCCGGCGGGGTAGTGGGCAGATCGAAGCTTCCAGTTCAAGCAGGGCAATCTGCGTATCGGTAACGAACTCAAAGCGGGCCAAGTCAATGTCTCGGTGGACAATGGCAACCTGACCGTGGACGGGGTGATCGATGCCAGTGGTGAACGGGTCGGCAGCATTCGCCTTGCCGGCAAAAACGGTTTGAACCTGACAGGCAACGCGCTGCTCGATGCCCATGGCCGCGTACTGCGCGTCGACAGCTACGGCAAAATCATCGACGCACCGAACCGCGCCATGGTTGAACTCAATTCAGGTGACGGCGTGCTGACGCTGGCCGCTGGTGTACGGATTGATCTGCGTCACGGCACCGATGCCGTGCCTGGAAACCAGGCGGGACAACGCGATGACGTGTTGCGTGGGACGCTGGAGCTGAATGCACCGCGCCTGGGCGGCGGTGACATTGCGGTGGATGCCAGCGGTACGTTGAGTATTCAAGGTGCCCGCTCCATCGGGCTGAATGCCGTGCGAAGTTACAGTGATGCTGCCGATGGCACCGATCCGGCGGCCAGCGGTCGCCCGTATCAAGTGATCGATCAAGCCTACCTGGATCGCATTCACTCAGACAGCAGCGGCTTTATCGATGCGGCGCTGGGTAACAGTGATCTGCTACAACGCAAACTGGCCGGCCTCAACAATGCGACCTATGCCGATGCGTTTCATCTGCGCCCGGGGGTGGAAATCGTCAGCAAAACCGCTGACGGCGATCTGGTGGTGCAGGGCGATCTCGACTTGTCCGGCTACCGTTACGCCAGCCTCAACCTGCACACTCGCCGGACCTCGGTGTATGGCAGCGGGGAAGCGGGCAGCCTGTTGATCCGTGCCGGTGGCAACCTCGATATCTACGGCAGCATCAACGACGGTTTCGCACCGCCGCCGGAAACCGTGGACGACGCCGGCTGGAAACTGTTGCCGGGGATACAGCCTTTCGGCGGTGACCTGATCGTACCGGGCAGTGGTGTCAGCCTTGCCGAAGGGACGCTCTTTCCGGTTGGCGCCACCTTGAATTACGACCTGCCGATTCAAGCCGCCACACTGGCCGCGGGCACGGTGTTGCCGGTTCAGAGCACTTTGGCCGCACCTTACGTGTTACAGGGTGGAACGGTGCTGGCCGGCGATGTGCATGACGCGGCGGGTAACCTGATGTATGCCGCCGGTACGTTGCTCGACAACGCTGTGACCCTGCCGACCGGCAGTCGTTTGGGTGCAGGTATCCGCTTGCACAACGCCACCGCACTGCAGGCCCTGCTCTGGCCCAAAGGCGTGCCGCTGCCGGGTGCGGTTGATGCCGACAATAAAACGGTGGGTGTTGTGTTGAACGGAACGTTGGCGCTGTTGCGGGGTTCGCTGATCCCCTCCATGACCAACGTGAAGCTCGCCGATGGCACGGTATTCCTCGACCTGCGTCCTGCCAATGGAAACCAGCAAGGTCGAAACTGGGCGATCGCCAGCATGCTGCCGGCGGGCAGTGCGTCGTGGTCGATGCGCATGGTGGCAGGGGCCGATCTGACCGCGGCCGACAGCCGTAGCGTGAAACCTCAGGCCAGCGTTGGCAACTTGCAGATGGCCGACACTCACTATGGTGTGAGCATGATCGAGGTGGCCGGCAAACTGGTCTGGGCGGTGGATAACGAGTATGGCTTTACACCGTACGAACCGGTTCCCGAGGAATACCTTGTGCTCTGTGATATCGCTCCCGGTTCTTGCGCGCCCATGGCGCGCAGTGTGTGGGCGCCTGGTAACTGGATGGGCATGCCGGATTACACACCGATGAACGATGACGAATTGTTCTGGTGCTCCATCGACCCGGCACTGTGCATTGAAAACAATCCGAGCAAGAGCGCCCAGGCCCACACGCAGATGTTCAGCGTTTTGCGTACTGGCACCGGCGACCTGGATTTGATGGCGGCCGGTAACCTCAGCATGGCCTCACCTTTCGGCGTCTACACCGCCGGCACCCAATCTGCAGACGTCGATGCGCGTTATAACCAGCCCCGCGGAAGGCTGTCGGCTGATGGCTCGGTATTGGGCAGCGCTGGCAGCGATTACGAAAAATGGGTCGATGGCGGCAGTGCCAGCCTCTATCAGGCCTGGTATCCGCAGATGGGCGGTAACCTGACGATCAATGCCGGCGGGTCTGTGTCGGGTGACGTGCTTGGCCGTCGCTCGGTCGCTCACGGGCGACGGTACGCGGGAGCAGGTGCCGAGTGTGGCGGTGGGCAATTGGCTCTGGCGCCAGGGCACCGGCAACAACGATGTACCGACTGCCTGGTGGATCAATTTCGGCAGCTACGCTGCGCAGCCATTGCCAGCGCTGGGCGAGGAAACCAGACCTTATCTGGTGGGCTTTACCGGGTTCGGTACGCTGGGCGGCGGCAACATCAGTCTGAGCGCCGGCGGGGATGCTGGCATGCTCAAGACCATGGGCGACGACAGGTATGCGTCGTACCCTCGCAGTCAGGGGTTGATCGTGGCTGTCGGCAGTACGGGCCGCGTGGACAGTGACGGGAACTTGCAACTGACCGGTGGCGGAGACCTGGATATTCGTCTGGGCGGTGTCCTTAATCCGTCTCTGCAGGCACGTGCCGGCCTCGCGGGTACCGGCACGCCGACGCACGACTTGCAGGGCGCGCTCATCAACCTGCGCGGTGCGGCGCAACTGACGGGCGCCGCGTTGGGCGGTATCAATCTGCAGTACGGCGCCTCGGCGCTGTTTCATGACCCACGGGAAACGCGCGCCTTCGACCCGTTCAACTCGACGGCCAGTAATGCCAGTGGTGGGCTGGTGCTGATTCCCGGTGACTCCGGCATGCGCCTCAACACCCGCGGCGATCTGGTGTTGGGTGGCGCCGCCGACCCGGGCCGCGTGAGGTTGCAGAACTCCACACCGTTTACCACAGCGGATGGCATTTACCATGCCGGTGGCGGTTTGAGTGGTTTCTCGCTGTGGACCGATCACACGGCCATCGATTTGTTCTCGGCCGGCGGCAACCTGACGCCCAGCACCCAGTTGATGGAAACCACCGGGCAGGACCCCGTCGCCGGGCTTAACGGGTCACCGACCGATGACCGCTTCGTCTTTCCTTCGATATTGCGTGCCGTGGCCGGCCAGGGCTCGATTTATGCGGGACCATCAGCGGCCTACGGCATAGGCAACCCCGCGCCGGCTCTGGCCTGGTCATTGCTGTTGGCACCTTCCAGCGCGGGGCAGCTTGAACTGATCGCTGGGGATTCGATCTATGCCGGCGGCTACGCCATCAACCAGTCAGGGGCCAGCCCAGCGGCGCTCGCCACACCGTTTGCACCCGCGTTCAATGGCTACGGCAACAACCAGTCCGCTCGGCCGATCACGACCAACGCCGGCAGCGATGGTGTGCTGGCGCAAACCAATTCGCGCTATCCACTGTTTGCCTTTGGTCCCGATAGCTACTCGGGGTCTAGCAGTGTTCAGGGGCCGGCGCGCTTCTATGCACTGACCGGTGACCTGGTAGGAATTCGCACGGGCGAAACGCTGGCGTTCGCGACCACGAAGCGCACCTGGTATGAATCGGCAGGCCCGGTGTGGATGGTGGCGGGGCGTGACATCGTGGCGTCCGGTACCAATTTGGGGCAACCCACGTTTGCGCCCGTTGGGGGCATGGGTCGCAATAACGAACAGATCGCGTCTACCGGCAATCTGTTCGTGCATAACGATGCGCGCGACATTTCGCGGGTTTCGGCCGGGCGAGACATTCTCTACAGCAGCTTCGACATTGCCGGCCCGGGTGTTCTGGACGTCAATGCCGGGCGCAATATCCTGATGGAAGATCGCGCCAGCATCACCAGCCTCGGCCCTGTCGTGGCAGGTGATCAGCGCGCCGGTGCGAGCATCGTGATGCAAGCGGGTGCGGGCGCGCAGGGGCCGGATTACTCACGGTTCATTGCGCGTTATCTGAACCCGCAAAACGTAGCGGATTCAGCGGTGGCCCTGAGCGCGCAACCGGGCAAAGTGGTCAAGACCTACGTCGAAGAACTGCTAGAGTTGGCTGAGCCTCGGTTATGGCTTCAAGGGTGGCGACGAACAGGCGCAAGCGTTCTTCGCCGCACTGCCGAGTACCGAACAGGCGATCTTCGCCCGCCAGGTGTACTTCGCCGAATTGCGTGCCGGTGGCCTGGAATACACCGATGCCGATGGCCCACGCACTGGCAGTTACCTGCGCGGTCGCAACGCCATTGCGGCGCTGTTCCCGACCACTGATGTCGCCGGCAATCCGATCCGTTACGACGGCGATATCACGATGTACGGTGGCGCCGGGGTCAAGACGCTGTTTGGCGGCGATATCCAGATGCTCACGCCGGGCGGTGGTCAGGTGTTCGGCATCGAAGGCGCGGCGCCACCGTCAACGGCGGGGATCATCACCCAAGGCTCGGGCGACATTCAGCTGTACTCGCAAGGCAGCATTCTGCTCGGCCAGAGCCGGATCATGACCACGTTCGGCGGCTCGATTCTCGGCTGGTCCGCCGAGGGCGACATCAACGCCGGTCGCGGCTCGAAAACCACCGTGGTCTACACGCCGCCAAAACGTGTCTACGACATCTGGGGCAACGTCACGCTGTCGCCGTCGGTGCCGAGTACCGGCGCCGGTATCGCCACACTCAACCCGATCGCCGAAGTGGCACCGGGCAACATCGACCTGATCGCGCCACTGGGCACCATCGATGCCGGCGAGGCGGGGATTCGCGTGTCAGGCAACGTCAACATCGCCGCGCTGACGGTGGTCAACGCCGCGAACATTTCGGTGCAGGGCAAAGCGACCGGCGTGCCGGTGGTGTCAGCGGTGAATACCGGCGCGATCACCTCGGCCAGTTCGGCGGCATCCTCCGCTACGCAAGCGGCGGAAGACGTCGCCCGGCAGCAACAGGCAGCGGCGCGGCAGAACCAGGCCTCGGTGTTCACTGTGCAGGTGCTCAGTTTCGGCAACGAGCAACTGGCACCAACGCGCGATGGTGCCAGTCGCGCGCCAGCGACGGGTTATAACCCGGACAGCCCGGTGCAGGTGCTCGGTGCCGGGGCGCTGGATGAACAGGCGAAGCAGCAGCTGACCGAGGAAGAGCGTGGGCAGCTGACGTTGTAAAAGACTCTCGTGCAGTACGTTTGGGCGGCCGGTTGGCCGCCTTTTTTTATGAATGGTTATGGATATTTTTTACGGGCGTGCAACACGGTCAGAATTTTGATGTGGTCTGTCACCTGATAGACCAGTAAATAATTCGAGTTGATGACCACTTTCGCGAGTGCCCGGTATTCGGCCGGAGCGGAAACCATGCGGTATCCAGGAAAGCCTTCGCGCTGCGGCGCTGAGCTTTTGGTGCAGTGCAACTGAAGCGACAGTGTTGCGTTGTTCTACGTATTCGATGATGTCAGCCAGGTCTCCAAGAGCCGGTTTACTCCAGCTAACCGGCAGCGCGTCGATTCTTGCGTCTCTCTTCCAGCATCTGACCTAGCAGCACCATTGCCTCATCGTGGGGGATAGGCGGACGTGGATCATCAAGTGCGGCTTGTACCTTGGCGCGATACCAAAGATCGTAATCCGCAGCCTCTTCTTCGGTTTCGAAGTCTGAAACGATAAGTGAAAGTTCAGCGCTCATCATGACCTCCATGATCAATGTGAAGCAGTCTAAGGGGATGTGGGCTCGTTGTCGTCACTGGCGGGACGAGGGAGACATCATCCGCAAACAGACGATGCAAATCTGTCAGACGCTTCGCTTGTGATGCACGTGAAGTCGATCAGCTGTGTAGTTCAATTCTGTAGGAAATCAGCTTTTGGTCATCGGGCTGACAGCCGCCGCTCAAAGCCGCGGCCACAGCCACGCTGCACTCAGTTACCGTCTGCAACCTTACGCTCGATCTCATCGACTTTGCGCTGTAGCTCTTCAGCTTCCTGCTCTTTGACCCGAGTGGAAGACGGCGTGATGATTTTGTCCACGCCTTCGGTTTTGCCGTCGCGGTCCTGCAGATCGCGCTCGACCACGTTCACCGGTTTGCCGCTGGCATCGGTGGGTGGGGCGTTGGGGGTTTTGTCGTCGTTGGGGTTCATGGCGCTGGCCTCCTGTGGGTGTACACATTGGAGACAGCGCGGCGGCAGACGTTCGAAATTTTTCAGCTGCGAGGCCCTCTCCGGCAGGAGAGGGCGCTGCGGCTTTTTTCAGTCCTTGAGAATGTCGCGATCCTTGGTTTCCGGCAGGAAGAACGTGCCGAGTATTGCCGTCGCCACTGCAATCACGATCGGGTACCAGAGCCCGTAGTAGATGTCACCGGTGGCGGCGACCATGGCGAACGCCACGGTCGGCAGGAAGCCGCCGAACCAGCCGTTGCCGATGTGGTAGGGCAGCGACATCGAGGTGTAGCGGATGCGCGTCGGGAACAGTTCGACCAGCCACGCGGCGATCGGGCCGTAGACCATGGTCACGTAGATCACCAGCACGGTCAGCAGGAGCAGCATCATCGGGTAGTTGATTTTCGCCGGATCGGCTTTTTCCGGGTAACCGGCTTCCTTCAACGCCGCGCCGAGGTTGGCGGTGAAGGCGTCGTTGCGGGCGCTTGAAGTCGGCGGCGGTGAGGGCGCTGCCTTCGAAGCTCTCGACAACGCGGTCACCGATGCGCACCTGCGCGACGGTGTTCGGTTCGGCGGCGACGTTCTCATACGGGATCGCGCGTTTCGCCAGCAACGTTTTCGCCAGGTCACAGGAACTGGTGAATTTGGCCTTGCCCACTGGATCGAACTGGAACGAACACTGATCAGGATTGGCGATCACTTTGACCGGATTTTTTTCCTGAGCGACGAACACGTCCGGGTTGCCGTACTGGGTCAGCGCAGTAAAGATCGGAAAGTAGGTCAAAGCAGCCAGAATGCACCCGGCCATGATGATCGGTTTGCGCCCGATGCGATCGGACAGGCTGCCGAAAATCACGAAGAACGGTGTGCCGATCAGCAGCGATCCGGCGATCAGCAGATTGGCGGTCTGCGCGTCGATCTTCAATGTTTGCAACAGGAAGAACAGCGCATAGAACTGCCCGGTGTACCAGACCACTGCTTGCCCGGCGGTGCCTCCGAGCAGCGACATGATCACCACTTTGAGGTTGTCCCAGCGTGCAAAGGATTCAGTCAGCGGCGCTTTCGAGGCCTTGCCTTCGTCCTTCATTTTCTGGAATACCGGCGACTCGCTCAGTTGCAGGCGGATGTACACCGACACGGCCAGCAGAATGATCGACAGCAGAAACGGAATCCGCCAGCCCCAAGCCTCGAACGCCTCGTTACCCAGCGCCGTGCGACAGGCGAGAATCACCAGCAGCGACATGAACAGCCCGAGGGTGGCGGTGGTTTGAATCCACGAAGTGAAAAAGCCACGGCGGTTGCGTGGCGCGTGCTCGGCGACGTAGGTCGCCGCGCCGCCGTATTCACCACCCAGCGCCAGGCCTTGCAGCAGACGCAGGGTGATCAGAATCACCGGGGCAGCGACGCCGATGGTGGCGTAGCCGGGCAGCAAACCGACGATTGCTGTGGACACGCCCATGATCACGATGGTGATCAGAAACGTGTGCTTACGCCTGATCATGTCACCCAGGCGCCCGAAGACGATGGCGCCGAACGGCCGCACCGCAAACCCGGCGGCGAAGGCCAGCAGGGCAAAGATGAATGCGGTGGTTTCGTTGACGCCGGCGAAGAAGTGTTTGGCGATGATCGCCGCCAGCGAGCCGTAGAGGTAAAAGTCGTACCACTCGAAAACCGTGCCCAGCGAGGAAGCGAAGATGACCTTGCGCTCCTCCTTCGTGATACCGCCGCTGCGGGGCGGTGTGCCGGTGGATGCTGTGTCGATTGTGGCCATGGGTGTTCTCCGTCGTGCTTATTGTTGTAGGCCGGAGTCCCCCCGTTACTGCCTGTCGCACTCTGGCCCGTTGGCATCTGCCGCCGTTGCTCTAGCGTGAAGCTTGCACAGTCTGACCGCCTCGCAGGGCTGCAAGGTTTCCTGAAGCATAATCAGCTTTTGCCAGATATCCACTCGGCCTACGCTTTGACCCAACGCTGCCGGCTCCAGGCGCTCAACCAATCGACCAGAAACACCAGCAACAGCATCGCCAGAATCACCGTACTGGCCTGGGCTTCCTGGAACAGACTCAAGCTGACATACAGCATCTGGCCCAGGCCGCCAGCACCGACAAAGCCCAGCACGCTGGCCATGCGGATGTTGTTTTCCCAGCGATACAGGCAGTAGGCGAGCAGTTGCGGGGCGAGGTTAGGCAGGGTGCCGTAGCAGAAAGCGAGGATCGGATTGCCGCCCTGCAAACGGATCGCCTCGGCCGGTTGTGGCGGAGTGTTTTCCAATGCTTCGGCAAATAGCCGACCGAGCACCCCAGTGGTGTGCAGGGCAAGGGCGAGGGTGCCGGCGTTCGGTCCGAGACCGGCGGCAAGCACCATCAGCGCGGCCCAAACCAGCTCTGGAATCGCCCGCAAGCCGTTGAGCAGCAGGCGCGCTGCACTTTGCAGCGGCCAGCCGAAACGCCCGGCAGCGGGCAGCGCGAGAACGATGCCGAACAGTGCCGCAAGCAGGGTGCCGAGGGCTGACATAGCGAGGTTTCCAGCGAACCGTGGGCAATGGCTTTCAGGTAACCGGCGCTCAAGTCGGGACTTAGAAAACGCTGCACATAACTGCCCATCTGCTTGAGGCTGTTGGCGCTGCCGAGTTCGGCGAGATCCAGTTCCAGATAGGCAAAAGAGGCGACCACCGCGACCGCAATGGCGGCGAGCAGCAGCAGGTTGATCAGGCGCCTCATGTCAGCCTCCAGCGCAGCAAGCGGCTGAGTTGATCAGCGCACAGCACCAGCAGCAGGAACGTCAGCAACATGCTGGCGACTTCACCGCCGGCAAACATGCGGATCGACAGGTCGATCTGTTGCCCTAGCCCACCGGCACCAACAAAGCCCATCACCACTGAGGCACGGATCGCGCACTCCCAGCGATACACCGTGTACGAGAGAAGTTCGGCGGCGACATTCGGCAGCGTGCCGTAGGCAAACGCCGCCAGTCGACCGCTGCCGGCCTGCAACAATGCGTGCGCCGGGCGCTGGTCGGTGGATTCGAAAATTTCTGCGTAGACCTTGCCGAGCATGCCGCTGTAGGTGATGGCGATGGCCAGCACGCCAGCCGCCGGGCCGAGGCCGACCGCGCGGACGAACAACAGCGCCCAGACGATCTCCGGCACGCTGCGCAAAAAGATCAGCAAGCCGCGTACCGGCCAGCGCAGCAAGCGCGCCGGGCAGGCTCGGCACGCCGCCCCGTGACGCCGCCGAGAGCGACAACGCGCGACTGGCGATCAGGCTCGCCGGCACCGCCAGCAGCAACGCCAAGGCCATGCCCGCCGTGGCAATCGCCAGGGTTTGCAGGGTGGCTTTGAGCAGCAGTTGCAGGAACGCTTGATCATGCGCGGGTGGCCAGAATGCCGAAACGAAACGGCCCATTTCGTTCTGGCTATCGGCCTGAAACAGCACGCCCGAGGTCCAGCTCGCTGAGCTGAATGCCCGGCCACAGCAGGGCCAGCGCCAGCAGCGTCAGCAACAATCGCGGCCACGCCGCCGGGTCCCGTGAATCGGCTTTCAGCATCGCGGAATCTGCACAATCAAAGGCGCGACCGCCGGCGCTGGCGATTGCAGTTGTTCATTGGCGTACAGCGCATCGAGCTTGTCGCGGCTAACTTGATCGGATGGGCAATCGAAAAGAATCTGCCCGTCGCGCAAACCGATGATCCGTGGAAAGTGCGCCAGCGCCAGATCCACCGCGTGCAGGCTCGCCACCAGCGTGACGTTGTGCTCGCGGGCGTGACGCGAAAGGATCGACAGCGTATGGCCGGCAAGCACCGGGTCCATGGCCGAGACAGGTTCGTCGGCAAGCAATATTTCCGGCGCCTGATACAGCACTCGCGCAATGCCGACGCGCTGCAATTGCCCGCCGGACAACTGCTGGCAATGGGCGAACAGTTTGTCGCCCAGATCCAGCCGCGCCAACGCCGCGCGAGCGCCCGCCACATCCAGTGGATGCAGCAGGTTCAGCAGACTTTTGCCCAGACTCCACTGACCGAGCTTGCCGGCCAGCACCGCCGTAATGACCCGCTGACGCGGCGGAATCGGCGGCGCCTGATGCACCAGGCCGATGCGCGCACGCAGGCGTTGCCGCTGGTGCGCCGACAAGTGCCAGGCGCGTTCGCCAAGCACTTCGATGTCGCCACTGCTGGGCTTGAGCGCGGTGGCCAGCAGATTGAGCAGGCTCGACTTGCCAGCGCCGGACGGGCCGATGATGGCGACCTGTTCGCCAGCGCCAATCTGCACGTCGATGATACGAAGGGCATCGACGCCATTGGCATGGCGCAGGCTGCCCTGGGTGAGGCGTAGGGTCATTTCAGCAGTTCGGCGGCGCGGGCGGCTTCCTCGATGCCCTTGTAGTTCTCGGGCTTGGTCTCGATGAAGCGACTGGCGGCCTGCAGATCGAGGATCTTCTTCTGCTCAGGATTGGCCGGGTCGAGGTCAAGGAAGGCTTGCTTGATCTTCGCGGCCAGCTTCGGATCAAGGGTGCCGCGCACGGTCCAGTTGTAATCGAAGTAGGTAGGGGTGGTGGCGAAGACTTTGACTTTGCTGGTGTCGACCTTGCCGGCGTCGACCAGTTTCTGCCAGACGCTGGCATTCAACACCCCGGCATCGACCTTGCCGGCCTGCACCCAGGCAACGGTGGCGTCATGCGCGCCGGAGTAGGCGACGCGGCTGAAATAGCCTTCAGGCTTGATGCCGTCGTTTTTCAGCATGAAGTAACGCGGCATCAGGCTGCCCGAGGTGGACGACACCGAACCGAAGGCGAAGGTCTTGCCCTTCAGGTCGGCGAGGCTTTTCACGTTCGGGTCGGCGGTGATGAATTTGCTGGTGAACTGCGCATCCTGTTCGCGCTGCACCAGCGGGATCACTGGTGTAGTGGCGTCGGTCTTCAAACGAGCCTGCACAAAAGTGAAACCGCCGAGCCAGGCCATGTCGAGGCGATCGGTGGCCAGCGCTTCAACCACCGCCGGGTAGTCGGCGACAGGCACAAACTGCACCTTCATGCCCAACTGCTGCTCAAGGTAGGCACCCAGCGGTTCGAACTTGCGCAGCAGCTCGGTCGGGGCTTCGTCGGGAATCGCGCTGACGCGCAGGACATCAGCGGCTTGCGTCATCAGGGCAGAAAAGGACAGCGCCAGACCGGCGGTGAGGGCGAGGGTACGCTTGAACATAGAATTCTCCGTTTCGTAAGCGTCAACATTCGAAGGGCAGCCGCTACCGGGCGGCGCGCCACGTCAGGGTAGACGAAACGGCGAGGTTATACGCATTCGCGAGGAGATTGGCCAGCCTCCGTGCCGGCGCGGTGTGTCTGTTTGTGTACGGTTGCGGTCAAGCCGCTTCCGGCAGTTTGGCAATCACCTTGATTTCAAAATCGAAACCCGCCAGCCAGGTCACGCCGACAGCGGTGATGGTCGGAAACGGCGCTTCGCCCCAAAACTCCGGCACCACAGTCCAGATCGTTTCGAACGTCGAGTGCGGATCGACCATGAACACGGTGACATCCACCGCATCATCGAAGCTGCAACCGGCGCGCAGCGAGGATCGCGTTGAGGTTGTGGAAGGCGGTGCGCACCTGATCGCGCAGATCGGCCTCCGGCGAGGCCATCCTCACGGCTGCCGACTTGTCCGGAGACAAACAGGAAACCGTTGGAGCGAATCGCCGGCGAGTAACGGTGACGTTCATACAGGGCGTGGCGGGCGGGTGGGAACACTACATCGCGCTTGGACATGGGGCTGACTCCATCAGTGGTTGATGGAGTGACTTTAGGTATTTGCAGCTGCTGGATAAACGCGCAAGCTTGGCGTTCACTGTTTGCAAATTCCAAACAATCGAGGGGCGCGGATGGACCGGTTCGATGCGATGCAGGCCTTTGCCCGGGTGGTCGAGGCGGGGAGTTTCACCAAAGCTGCCGAAACCCTGCACATGAGCAAGACCACGGTGACGCAACTGGTGCAGCAACTGGAGGCGCGGCTGCGGGTCAAGCTGCTCAATCGCACTACGCGCAAGGTCAACGTCACTGCCGATGGTGCGGCGTATTACGAGCGGGTGATCAAGTTGCTGGCCGACATGGACGACGCCGAAACCAGCCTGCCCGGTGCCGCCGCACGGCCACGCGGGCGCTTGCGCATCGACGTGCCGAGCCCGTTCGCGCGGCACATTCTGGTGCCGGCGTTGCCGGAGTTTCATGCGCGCTACCCGGACATCCAGATCGACATGGGCGTCAGCGACCGCATCGTCGACATCATCGATGAGAACGTCGATTGCGTGGTGCGCGGCGGCGAATTGCTCGATCAATCGCTGATGGCGCGCAAGCTCGCCGATCTGCCATTGGGGGTATTTGCCGCGCCGGCTTATCTGGCCCGCGAAGGGACGCCTGAGCACCCGCTGGAACTGCAAGACTCCCATCACCGCGTCGTCGCTTTTCTCTGGGCTCGCACTGGTAAACCTCTTCCTTACACCTTGCACAACGGCACCGAGCGCCTGCAGATCAAAGGCCAGCATGTGCTTGCGGTGGATGATGGCAATGCTTATCTAGCGGCGGGGCTGGCGGGCATGGGGGTGTTGTGGTTGCCGACGTATATGGCCGATGCGCATGTCGCGCGCTGGCGAGCTCGTGCCGTTGTTTGCGGGCTGGCGCCTGGAAAGCACTGCCGCTTTACGTCGCGTATCCGCCGAACCGGCATGTCAGCTTGAAATTGCGGGTATTTATCGACTGGATTGTGGCGTTAATGGCGTAGGGCTCTGGTGCGCTTATTGCTTTACGTGAGGCAGGTCGTCAGAAAAACAACCAACCCGGCGACCCGAACGTGCTCGTGATGAGAGGCGCACGTTCGACCCAAGGAGCTATGCGCGTAATGAATATGTACATCGATATCGTCGGCGCCTGCAATCTGAGCTGCCCGTCATGCCCGATGGGTAATTCGGAAAATGCCAATTTCAAGAAAGCCATGCAGCTCGATATGTTCACGCAGATTGTCGATAAGGCACGTCGTGAAGGGGTCAAGGCGATCTTCTTGTACAACTGGACCGAGCCGTTGATTCACCCGCGCATTGGTGAGTTCGTCGAAATCATCAACGCAGCTGGCTTGCAAAGCGGCATCAGCTCCAACCTTAACCTGGCCAAGAACATTGAAAGCGCGATGCTCGCCAATCCCTGGTTCTTCCGTGTCTCCCTGTCCGGGTTCCACCAGGATACCTACCGCCAAGGGCATGTCGGCGGCGACATCGAAGTGGTCAAGCAGAACATGATCAAGCTGCATGACCTCAAGCAGCGTCACGGCCTGAATACGCTTATCGAGGTCTATTACCATCGCTATCTGGATAACCTCGAAGAAGAGGGGCTGATGCGCCAGTTCAGCGAGCGCCTGGGTTTCAATTTCTCCACCGGCTACTCGGTGATGATGCCGCTGGAAAAAACCTTCGCCATCGTCGAAGACGATGCCTCGGTCACCGACACGGACCGGGAAACCCTCAAGCGCCTGGCGTTGCCACCGTATGCAGACCTGGTCAATCTGGTCAAGCAATACCCCAAACAGGCGTGCACCCTGAAAGATGATTGGCTGGTACTCGATTGCAATGGCAATACCGTGCTGTGCTGCACGATTTTCAATCAGGCGGAATACAGCGTCGGCAAGTATCTGGACATGCCGGTACAGGAATTGATGAGTCGCAAATCCACGCAAAAGAACTGCGTGGACTTGTGCAACCGCTGCGCGAAGAACGGTCTGCACATCTACTCCGCATCGCCCAACAAGGGGCCGCTGGAAAGTCATGCGGTCAATCGCATCATCGACTTTCAACGACGCACGATTCTCGAACAGCCGATCGATAGCGAACGTCTGGGCCGTACAGGTGAAGTCAGCGCCGAGCACTTCGATGAGGAGCAATATTTGCGCCTCAATGCCGACGTAAAGACTGCAATCGCCACAGGCGCCTTCTCCAGTGGCTATCAACACTACGTCCTGTTTGGGCGCCTCGAAGGTCGGCTCGGGGCGGGGTTGAATACTGATCGTTTGAGATACCCGGGGCGACGGCCATGGGTTGTTTGAAGGTGTGGCCTGATGACGTGATTGACTCTTTACCGGTTCCGCGCCAACTATCGGCGCACAACAATGTGACCGATGGATTGAAACTTGACCGAACGACGCCAATTCAGCGGAGGCATGAAGGGGAAAAACCTCCGCTATCTGAATGAGCAAAGCGATAACGCGCAGTTGACGCGCACCGGTTTTCTGCTGCTCGAACACTTTTCGCTACCGGCCTTTACGCAGACGCTGGACGCCGTGGTGACTACCAATCTGTTGCGCCCGGGGCTGTTTACCTCGCGCACCTTCGGGCTGGGTGAGGGCGAGGTCATCAGCGACCTGGGGCTGGTGATCCGCCCTGATGCGCGTCTGGACTCAGCAGCGCTCGAGGAATTGGATCTGCTGGTGGTCTGCGGCGGTTATCGCACTGAACTGGCGAGCGAGCGATGGGTTTGTGCACTTGCTCAAACTCGCGGCGGAGCGGGGCGTCAGTCTGGCCGGGTTGTGGAACGGTTCGTGGTTTCTCGGGCGCGCCGGGTTGCTCGACGGCTACCGTTGCGCGATTCACCCGGAACATCGCCCCGCGTTGACGGAAATTGCCAAGGCTACGCACGTCAGCAGCGAGCCTTATGTGATCGACCGCGACCGTCTCACCGCGTCGAGCCCATCGGGGGCTTTCCACATGGCGCTGGACTGGATCAAAAGCCTGCACGGCAAGGCGCTGGTCGAGGGTGTCGAGGACATTCTGGCGTTCGAGGAATCGCGCTACCGGCGAATCAAACCGGATGAAAACATCTGCGTCAGCGCGCCGTTGCGGGAAGTGATCAAGCTGATGGACGCCAACCTCGAAGAGCCGCTGGAGCTGGAACAACTGGCGGTCTACGCCGGCCGCTCACGGCGCCAGCTCGAGCGCTTGTTCAAGGAACAACTGGGCACCACGCCGCAGCGCTATTACCTGGAACTGCGCATCACCGAAGCACGGCGCCTGCTGCAACATACCGAGCTGTCGCAGGTGGAAGTGCTGGTGGCGTGTGGTTTCGTTTCACCGGAGCCATTTCAGCAAGTGCTACAGCTCGTATTTTGGTTATCGGCCTTCGAAGGAAAAACGGCTGGTTAAATAGATCGACCGGTGCAATCCCCAAAACCCTCACCCCAGCCCTCTCCCCAGAGGGAGAGGGAGCCGACCGAGGTATCTTGCGCTGTACATCGACCTGAAAGATGGACGTCGACTTTGGATTCAATACAGCGCTTTCAGGTCGGCGTAAATCTCGAATATCCCCCAATCAGTTCCCTCTCCCTCCGGGAGAGGGGCTAGGGTGAGGGGGTATTGAGGGCGGGTCTGTCAGAGACGATCAGCATCGATTACAGCTTGCGCAAACGCCGCCGGGCTTTCCTGGGGCAAATTGTGCCCAACCCCACCCTCAATCAACCGGAACTGATATTTCCCGGTAAAACGCTTGGCATAGTCCTCAGGCTTGGGATGTGGCGCACCATTGGCGTCGCCTTCCAGGGTAATCGTCGGCACGCTGATCGAAGGCGCAGTAGCCAATTTTTCTTCCAGCGCGGCATATTTCGCCTCGCCCTGCACCAGGCCCAGCCGCCAGCGGTAGTTGAACACGGTGATTTCGACGTGATCGGGGTTCTGCAACGCTTGGGCGCTGCGGTCGAAAGTGGCGTCGTCGAACTTCCACTGCGGCGAAGCCAGCTGCCAGATCAGTTTGGCGAAGTCGTGGGTGTTCTTTTCATAGCCGGCACGGCCGCGTTCGGTGGCGAAGTAGAACTGGTACCACCACTGCAATTCGGCTTTCGGCGGCAGCGGGTTTTGCCCGGCGGCCTGATTGCCGATCAGGTAGCCGCTGACCGCCACCAGCGCCTTCACGCGCTCTGGCCATCAAGGCCGCGACGATGTCCGCCGAACGCGCGCCCCAGTCGTAGCCGCCCAGCACTGCTTGCTTGATCTTCAGTGCGTCCATGAAGTCGATCACGTCGCTAGCCAGCGCCGCCGGTTGGCCGTTGCGCAGGGTGTTTTTGGACAGGAACTGCGTGTCGCCATAACCCCGCGCATACGGCATCAACACGCGATAACCCTTGGCCGCCAGCAGTGGTGCGACATCGTCGTAGCTGTGAATGTCGTAGGGCCAGCCGTGCAGCAGAATCACTACCGGGCCATCGGCGGGACCGGTTTCGGCGTAGGCCACGTCGAGCAAGCCAGCCTTGATGTGCTTCAGCGGGCCGAAAGGCGAGGGCGCGGAATAGCTGACGGCGGCGGGTTCTGTGGTTTGCGCCTGAGCGCTGCCGACGGCGCCGAACAGTGACAGCGCCAGGACTGACAAGCCGAGCGCGGCGGTGATTTTAGAGGTGTGCAGAGCCTGTTTCATGCTGACGTCTCCTTTGCGAGCCTGTGGCCAAGGGGCTGGATGAACCCTTGAAACCCTGGGTGCATTGAAGCGTGGCGAGGTATCTGCTCTGTGTCGCCAGAGAGCGTTTTTGCATTGGGTTGTGTAGCAGCGGGGCGCGTACACAGTGTGATACATGGCGATGAAACGGTGAGTTTTCGCGCGAAAATAATAAGTGGCTGTTTTAAAACAAAAAAATTTTATTTCGGGCTTCCCAAATGAAATGAATGTTGTTAAATTGCGCCCCGTTCTCACAGCGATCCTAACGGAGCCGCTGATCAGAGCTACAGGGGCGTCGCCAAGCGGTAAGGCAGCAGGTTTTGATCCTGCCATGCGTTGGTTCGAATCCAGCCGCCCCTGCCATCTACGAAAGAAAACGCCAACTTCGCAAGAAGTTGGCGTTTTTTTATGCCTGCGATTTACCGCGTTTGGAGCCAAGCAGGCGTGCGCGATGCCGAAGCACCGCGCACGCCGGCCACTTCAGTGCGGTGCGCGCGGGATGGTTTTCATCAGGTCTTCAGGGCTGATGTGGCCGACCACGCTGCCCGGCTGCGGCAGGTTGAGGATGTGGCCTTTCATCTTGCCGATGATGTGCATCTCGCACGGCTTGCAATCGAACTTCAACGTCAGCACTTCATCGCCGTGGATCAACTGCATCGGCGCGACCTTGGTGCGCACGCCGGTCACGCCTTTGGCCTGCTTCGGGCACAGGTTGAAGGAGAAACGCAGGCAGTGCTTGGTGATCATCACCGGCACCTCGCCCGGCTCTTCGTGAGCTTCGTACGCCGCGTCGATCAGCTTGACGCCGTGACGGTGGTAGAAGTCGCGGGCCTTCTGGTTGTAGACGTTGGCGAGGAAGGTCAGGTGCGAATCCGGGTACACCGGCGGCGGCGTGGTTTCGGCCTTGCGGCTGCCACGCGGATGCGCGGCGATACGCGCCGCAGTCAGCGCTTCGATCACTTCGCGACGCAGCGACTTGAGCTGCGAGTTGGGAATGAAGAACGCTTGCGGCGCATCCAGCTTGATGTCGGTGGCGTGGTACTGGGTTGTGCCGAGCTGACCAAGCAGGTCGCGCAATTGCTCCAGCGCTTGTTCAGGCTTGTTGGCGACACCAAACGGCCCGTTGAGGGTGACGCTGGCGCTGATGCCTTCTTCGCTGGTCGCGGTCACTTCCAGCTGTTCTTCGCGCAGGCGGGCGAACCAGCTCAGGGCTACGCGACGTTCCGAAGAAGTTTTCTGCAACGCCTGCTGCCAGTTGTGATCAAGGTTGCGATTGAGCGGGTGGCTTGGACGCAGCTTGAACAGGCCCTCGGGCATTTCGTTCGGCTCGACGCGGTAGCGGTAGCGCTTCTCGCCGTCTTCTTCGAACTCGCCTTTGGCCTCGGCGATGTTGGCGCGGAAGCCGACCACTTCGCGCTTGACCAGCACGTTCAGGCCGTCGCCGTTGGACAGCGGCTCGTGAGTGACAACCTGCATGTCACGCTTGCCGACTTTTTCCACCGTGCCGACCGGCAGCCCGGTGAAGGTTGGCGAATCGAAGGCGCCGATGTCGATCTTGCGATCGGTGACGAAATAGTCGGTGCTGCCACGGTGGAAGGTCTTTTCCGGGTCGGGCAGGAAGAAATGCACCGTCCGGCCGCTGGAGGCGCGGGCCAGGTCAGGGCGGTCTTCGAGCACGTCGTCCAGACGCTGGCGGTAATAGGCGGTGATGTTCTTCACATAGCCCATGTCCTTGTAGCGACCTTCGATCTTGAACGAACGCACGCCTGCTTCGACCAGCGCGCGGATGTTGGCGCTCTGGTTATTGTCTTTCATCGACAGCAGGTGTTTTTCGTAAGCGATCACGCCACCCTTTTCGTCTTTCAAGGTGTACGGCAGGCGGCAAGCCTGGAGCAGTCGCCTCGGTTGGCACCTGCGGCCGGTTTGCGCGTGGGAAATATTGCACTGGCCGGAGAAGGCCACGCACAGCGCGCCGTGGATGAAGAATTCGATGGCCGCGTCGGTTTCATCGGCGATGGCGCGGATTTCTTGCAGGTTCAGCTCACGGGCCAACACCAACTGCGAGAAACCGGCCTGATCGAGGAACTTCGCTCGCTCGAGGGTGCGGATGTCGGTCTGGGTCGAGGCGTGCAGCTCGATCGGCGGAATGTCCAGCTCCATTACGCCCAGATCCTGAACGATCAGCGCATCGACGCCGGCGTCGTACAACTGATGGATCAGCTTGCGCGCCGGCTCCAGCTCGTTGTCGTGCAGGATGGTGTTGATGGTGGTGAAGATGCGTGCGTGGTAACGGCGGGCGAACTCGACCAGTTCGGCGATTTCGCTGACTTCGTTGCAGGCGTTGTGGCGTGCGCCGAAGCTCGGGCCGCCGATGTACACGGCGTCAGCGCCATGCAGGATGGCCTCGCGGGCAATGGCGACATCGCGGGCAGGGCTGAGCAATTCCAGGTGATGCTTGGGCAAGGACATAGTTTTTTTAGTCAGGCGGTCACGGGCAAGGGGCGCATTGTACCTGTGAAACACTTGGGCGGCATCAGCGTGCCGATATCAGGTACGAAGGACCTAGCACAATACGAGGCAATGCATAACTGTAAAGACTGTCAGTTGTCCGCCCGCGTCCAAAGCGTGAACATCAGGTGGGAGCGGGACAGTCGCTCTGGCCTATATCACGCAAGACATTGGAGATTAATATCATGAACGGTAATAACGCCTTCGCGACGATTGGTATCTCGGATTTCGCGTCGTTTAAATCGCGTCCGCAGAAGACGGCCGAAGTGTATTACAAAGCGGTCGTTTCACCCCATCATCCGGGCATAGGCAAGCCAATATTCTCCGCTACTCGGCATCTCTATTTCGGCACAAAGGAGACGTTCAGCGTTATTGGTCAATATTTTACGGACGAGGTGGGTGAGATTATTTCATTTGTGATAGATCGCTCCCTTGCGGACGGTAGACATGAAGTTGGCGGGTTCGGAAGCCCTGTGGCGGGATTGATGACTATGTCGCATGAAATTTTATATGCGAAAACAGGAACAATAGAGTTTGCTCGCAAACACGAAGAAGGCATCGATTCGATTACGGCAACATTCAATTTTGAAATCGAGCACCGCGGGCAAACATACCGGGTATCAGAAGGTAAACTGTTTGTTATAGCTAGCGGTCCCCTTTAAGTTTTGTGAATAGACCGTTGACGCCAATTCGCTCAACGAGCGAGCCAGCGCATGCCAAACGGCCGCATCCTGGTGGCTGCTGTGTTTGGCGCGCGCCCTTGAGTATTTCACTGCGTACGCCGCAACCGGAATCGTGGCGGCAGCCTACGCAGTATTTCCGCAAATCAGCCCTTTGGCCGCCATCGCCGTCACCTCCACACGCATCCCTTCAACCGCCAGCGAGGCGACGCCCACCGCTGCCCGCACTGGCCAAGGCTTGGCGAAATAGCGTTTGTACACTTCATTGAAAGCCCCGCGATCGCCCATGTCGGTGAGGTAAATGGTCAGGTGCAGCACCCGGTCCATCGAACTGCCAGCACGTTCCAAGGCGACTTTCAGCGCTTGCAGCGTGCACTCGCTTTGCTCGGTGATGCCGCCGAGTTCTAGGCTGCCATCGGCGCGGGTCGGGATTTGCGTCGAGACCATGATCCCGCCAAAGGTGGCGACGTCGGAAGAAATCGAATCGGTGTCCGGATCAGGCGTGAAGATGATGTCTTGATTAGCCATGGGCATCTCTTGTTTGGGTGAATGAAGATTGCGGCAGTTTACAGATTCTTTCCCCACCATGGCCCGGACGGGGACCGCGACACGTTTGTATAAGCGTGTATCACCGCTCAGCCGATACACACGGCAACACCAAACTGCGCCTTCGAGACACATCCGCCCTACATGCCGAGCCCAAAGTAGCCCTCACACCAACACTACGTTCAAGAGGGCACCACCATGTACCGTCCACTGTTTCTGGCTTCTGCCGTTGTCTTCGCCTCCCTTGCCGGTTTCGCCCATGCGGCAGATGCGCCGGCGACGAGTTGGCAGAAAGGTCTGAGCCGTACTGATCTGGTTCGCCAGATCTCGGCGCTGACAATCGCGAAGTGATTCAGGCGCGTATCGATTTTGATGCTGGCGTCACCTCGCCTCGGCATGCTCACCCCGGCGTTGAGGTTGCCTACGTGATCAGTGGCACGTTTGAATACCAGCTCGAAGGTCAGGCGCCGGTTACGCTCAAGGCCGGCGATTCCCTGTTTATTCCGGCGGGCGTGGCGCATGTGGCGAAAAACATTGGCAGCGAAAAGGGCGTGGAACTGGCCACTTACGTCGTGCCGAAAGGCGAGCCGCTGCTGATCCTCAAACCATGACCTGTCAGGCTGCTATTTCGAGCGCGGCTTGCTCATTGCGCGCTTGATGCGCATCCAGTCCTGATAGGCCGCCGTTCGCTTGGCGTCGGCCAAGGCTTTTGCTTCGCTGAAGCGAGCCCAGGCCTCAGGACTGTCGGCGTCATGCTCAATGATTCTGTAGGCCGCCTCTTCCAGCAGGTCGGCCTCGCGGAACATCGCGGCGTTTTCTGCCATCTCGTCATCCCAGGATCGGCCGAAACCGAATTTCAACGTGTGCTCATTCATTTTGCGTGATCCTCCTCCCACACCAGAGGCACCGACTCGCGCCATTGCACCTCGGTTACGCCGAAGCGTTCCGCCATTGGTTTGGAAAAACGTTTCAACGGAGGCCGACCGGGGCGCGGGATGGGCGCGATTCCTGCGTCGCAACTTGCCCACTGCCACGCTTCGGCGTTGTTCATGTTTTTTGTGCGAATGACGAATGACCTGGGCTTTCCATGTAACAGGTACTCGATCACGTACAAGTCCACTGCGCTCATACATTTCCTCCGGCTGTTAAAAAGAGGGATGTCTGGCGAAATGAATAATTCAGAGAAAATTCTTTTGGCTGGGATGACTGGCATACGCCGCTTGTTTTGCGTTATACCGCCCGTTGGGGCGTGTACAAGTTGAGGCGCCAATGCACTACATGATCTTGTAATGTCGCTGCTGAGAGTGGCGATCTCAATAGAATGAAACGCATCTAAAACGGCCCGTTATTCAGGAGGGGCTTCAGGAGTAAATGCATGAGCAGACAAAGTCTGCGTGAATCTCGGTGTCTTCAACCGCTGTGATCAGCCCAGCATGCAAAGCTTCTTCAGGATTGATAATGCGCGGAGCCGCTGTCAGGTATTTTTCTGTCTCCAACGCATTTTTCCCGTTACTGGTACGCTCGGCGACAATCTGCGCGTACAGATGCAAGTCGTAATCCAGGCTCATGGCATATTCCGACATGCGCGAATGATCAACCGCTCCCTGCAAGTGCCAATGAAAAGGGTGAAACAGAAACTTGCTATGAGTGCACGCTGTGCGGCGCTGGCCGGCGAGGAAAACGATATTGCCCATCGACTCGACCGTTCCCAGGTTATGCGTGTGTACCGGCACGGGCAGCGCCATCAGAAAGTTGTACATCGTGAAACCGTAACTGCATTCGCCACCCATGGTAGCGATGTTCAGAATCAACTCTGGGGGCATCTTCCTTTACCGCACGCGAGGCTCTGTCAATCAGCTGACCGCAGGTTGAAGCATTGATCGGGCCGGTAAAGTTAATCACGTGAACAGGCATGGCAATTTCCTCGACGGGCCGGGGCTCTGCGAACGGGCTCTTTGCGCAAGGACTGGTGCCCGTCAGTCAGGAGCAGCGTTCGTACGTTGGCGTCGTTTGCGTTTCTCGAGAGTTTTCAGAGTCAACGTTCAACTGCCTGCGCTCGTAACATTCATGTTGTGCACGATCGCTGTGCTGCGGGTGGCCAGGTTTTCTTTCAATGCACGAAGACCCAGCGTCGTCCGGCAGTTTCTCCGGAGAGCTGCGCGTCGCTTCTTGTACAACTTCAGCGCCTTCGCGTTGGTGTAACTGGCTTGGAGGAGTATGTGTGGAGGTGGTCATCTATGCGCTCCGTCGAATATTACAAGGGCAGCGAGGCTGCCCTTGTACCGCTCATTTACGACTTGCGACCTCCACTGTGGCTGGATTGTCCGCCTTTGCGACCAGCCTCGGATGCTTTTTCACGATCGTTGGCGAAGTTGCCGCCAGACTGTCCGCCTTTTTTTCCGGACTCTTGCATCTTGTCACGATCGTTGCCGGCGTTACCTGTATTTTTATTTCCGGTGGTCATGATAGCTCTCCGATATCTATTAACGTTTCGCTAGTGATGTCCGTTTTCGTCATGGACACCTACTTCGATTACATATCGGTTCACGGTGTTTTGATTTTTTTTAATTGATCCGATGAGCGGTGCCTGCACTTTCAACTTGTATCGGCCAGTAGTGCATATATAACTAAAAGGGCTACGCTCAATCGCATTGGATAATAAAGAAAAACACTTACACCGATGCCGAGCCGGTTGTTGAAGTTAATTGAACCTCGACTATCTGAATCGTGGCAACGGCCGATCAATTGGCTTGAGCGTCGAAAGCGTATCGCGAATCAGCGGCGTATCTTTCTCGATGTCGTGCAGTCGATCGCGGATGCGCAGTGCTGTCGGATGCCCGCCTTGATGATCAACCCAGTCGGCGATCTCTTTGCAGGCGGCTGCCGGGCGCGCCTGGCGGGCGTCGAGCAGGGTGAGGAGGGTGGTGATGGACTCTTTCTCGGACATGAAACACCTCCGTTCGCTGAAACGGCTGAGTTGCAACAAAAAGCCCGCATGGCGCGAACCTTCAGATCAACTATAGAAGCCCTGCGCGATCGTGCAAAAAATACCCGGCTCAGCTCATCGGCAAATCTTGTAGGAGTGAGCCTGCAGGGGGTTTGTGCGACTCAGGACGCCTCGCTCACCTCACACATCCGCTCGAGAAACATCGCCAAGGCTACTTCCTCAGCGCGCAGGCCTTTGCGCACTCTCGGGCGGGGCAGTTCGGCGAGCGCGCCGAGCATGAAATGTTCGAGCACCGCAGGGTGGATGTAGCATTTGCGGCACACCGCTGGCGTGTTGCCCAGCTGTTTGGCGACGTTCTTCACGGCTTCGACCACATGGCGCTTGGCCTCGGTTTCCGACTCATGCTGCAGCTCGCGCAGCACTGCCAAAGCCAATGCGCTGCCCGCCCAGGTGCGGTAGTCCTTGGCGGTGAATTCAGCGCCGGTGAGCTTTTGCAGATAGGCGTTTACGTCGGAGGAGGTGACAGTGTGCCGTTCGCCGTGTTCATCAAGGTACTGAAACAGGTTTTGCCCGGGAATCTCCAGGCAGCGCTTGATGATTCGCGCCAGACGCCGATCCTTGACGGTGATCTGGTGCTCGATGCCGCTCTTGCCACGGAACTGGAACAGGATCGCGCTGCCGTTGACCTCGACATGCCGACTGCGCAACGTGGTCAGGCCATAAGAGCGATTGTCCCGCGCATATTGGGTATTGCCGACGCGGATCAGCGTGGCGTCGAGCAAGGTGATGACCGTGGCCATGACCTTGTCGCGGCTGAAGCCCGGGGCGTCGAGCAGCGCCTCAAGCTGGCGCCGCAGTTTGGGCAGGGCCAGGCCGAATTCGCGAAGGCGCGAGTATTTGTCGGCGTCGCGCACTTCGCGCCAGCGCGCGTGATAACGGTACTGCTTGCGCCCGCGCGCATCGCGGCCGGTGGCTTGCAGATGACCGCGCGGGTCGGCGCAGATCCACACATCGGTGTAAGCCGGCGGCACCGCGAGGGCGTTGATGCGTTTGATTTCGTCCGGATCGCTGATGCGCTGGCCCGACGGTTCGAAATAGACGAACTTGCCGCGCAGTTTTTTCCGGGTGATACCAGGCTGAGTGTCATCGACGTAATGCAGATCGGCGGGCAGGGCATCTGTCAGCACGGTATCGGGCATGGCGGTTTCCTTCGGTCATACGGCAGTCTGTAACTGATTGACCGCAGTCGCTGGCCGTCGTGCCGAATGATTTACGCGAGCACCGCCACCGCCTTGATCTGCGCCCACAGCCGCTGGCCCGGGTGCACGCCCAATTGGTCACGCGAGAAGCGGGTGATCCGCGCCAGCAGCGGCGTGCCGCCGGCATCGAGGCGGATCAGCACATGGGCACTGTTGTCAGCGGCCTGTTCGCTGATGACGGTAACGGGCAGACGATTGAGAATGCTGCTGGCCGCATCATTGTTCAGCGCCAGGCTGATGTCGCGGGCGTGCACCTTGCAGCGCAGGGCCTGACCCACGGCCATGTGCGCATGGGTGACGCGAATATTCATGTCCGTGGCCGGCAGTTGCAGGCTAAGCAATTGATAGGTGGCGTCGTAGGCGCTGACCTGACCTTCGATGATCACCCCGGCGTCATCGCCCAGCGCCAAAGGCAGATCCAGACGCGCCAGGGTCTCGCCGATCGGGCCGCTGGCGAGGGTTTTGCCATCGCTCAGCAACACCAGATGATCGGCCAGACGCGCGACTTCATCCTGGGCATGGCTGACGTACAGCAGCGGAATATCCAGTTCGTCATGCAGGCGTTGCAGGTATGGGAGGATTTCGCTCTTGCGCCGGCTGTCGAGAGCCGCCAGTGGTTCGTCCATCAGCAGCAGTTTCGGGCTGGTCAGCAGGGCGCGGGCGATGCCGACGCGCTGCCGCTCGCCGCCGGACAGATGCTGCGGATGGCGCTCGAGCAAATGGCCGATGCCGAGCAGTTCGGTCGCTTGGTTGATATCGACCCGGCGTTGCGACTTGGCGATGCGTTTGAGACCAAACTCCAGATTGGCCAGCACCGACAGATGCGGGAACAGGCTGGCTTCCTGAAACACGTAGCCGAGCGCACGTTTATGCGGGGCTACGAAAATGCCGTGCGCGCTGTCCTGCCAGACCTCGTCGTTGATCTGCACAAAACCCTGCTCGGCGCGCTCCAGCCCGGCGATGCAGCGCAGGCAGGTGGTTTTGCCGGAGCCGGAATCGCCAAACAGCGCGGTGACGCCCCGGCCCGGCACTTGCAGATCAACATCCAGTTCGAACCCCGGATAAGTGCGTTTCAGGCGTACATCAATCATCGATCAGCTCCAGCCTGCGCGGGTTTTGCGGCTGGAATACAGCGCCAGCAACACCAGAAACGAGAACACCAGCATCGCCGCGGACAGCCAGTGCGCCTGGGCATATTCCAGCGCTTCGACATGGTCGTAAATCTGCACCGAGACCACGCGGGTCTTGTCGGGAATGTTGCCGCCGATCATCAGCACCACGCCGAATTCACCGACGGTGTGGGCGAAGCCGAGAATCGCTGCGGTGATGAAGCCGGGGCGCGCCAGCGGCAGGATCACGCTGAAGAACGTGTCCCAGGGATTGGCGCGCAACGTCGCGGCGACTTCCAGCGGGCGGGTGCCGATTGCCGAGAAAGCGTTTTGCAGCGGTTGCACCACGAACGGCAGGGAATAGATCACCGAGCCGATCACCAGCCCGGTGAAACTGAACGTCAGCGTGCCCAGCCCCAGCCATTGAGTGAACTGGCCGAGAAAACCGTGCGGCCCCAGCGCCAGCAACAGATAAAAACCGATTACCGTCGGCGGCAGCACCAGCGGCAGGGCGACGATGGCGCCGATCGGGCCGCGCAACCAAGACGAGGTGCGCGACAGCCATAACGCGATCGGTGTGCCGATCACCAGCAGGATCACGGTGGTCAGCGACGCCAGTTTCAGCGTCAGCCAGATCGCGGCGAAGTCGGCACTGGTCAGCGACATTTACAGTTCATATCCGAAGGACTTGATCACCGCAGCGGCTTTCGGGCCTTTGAGATAATCGATCAGGGCCTTGGCAGCAGCGCTGTCCTTGCCTTTGTTCAAGATCACCGCGTCCTGTTTGATCGGATCATGCAGAGCGGCCGGGACAATCCATGCCGAGCCACTGCTGACTTTGCCGTTCTTGAAGATTTGCGACAGCGCCACAAAGCCCAGTTCGGCGTTGCCGGTGGAGACGAACTGGTAGGCCTGAGTAATGTTCTGGCCTTCGACGATTTTGCTTTTCGTGGCTTCGCTCAACTGAAGTTTTTCCAGCACCTGGGTGGCGGCGAGACCGTATGGCGCGGCTTTCGGGTTGGCGATGGACAAGTGCTGGTATTGGTTGGTTTTCAGCACGTCACCCTGTGCATCCACATAACCTTCTTTTGCCGACCACAGCGCCAGGGTGCCAATGGCGTAGGTGAAGCGCGAGCCTTTGACGGCTTCGCCTTCCTGCTCGAGCTTTGCCGGGGTGCTGTCGTCAGCGGCGAGAAACACTTGGAAGGGCGCGCCGTTTTTGATCTGGGTGTAGAACTGGCCGGTTGCGCCGTAAGCAGCGACCAGTTTGTGCCCGGTGTCTTTTTCGAAGTCGGCAGCGATGGCCTGGATTGGCGCGGTGAAATTGGCGGCGACCGCCACTTGCACTTCGTCAGCCTGCGCGGCACCGATGCTGAAAAATGCGAGGAATGAGGCGAGACAGGCAGGGGCGAGGCGTGTGGCAGCAGGTGTCATGTAAAGGCTCCGTGATCGGCGGTAAATGCTTTGCTTTGGATAACGCCGATACACGGGCGCAATCGCTGTATACGGAAATATATAGCGATACGCCGCCAAGTGGCGAGGGATTAAATCCGCTCGCCGCGTAAATTCAATGACGGTTGAGTTTCGCCAATGCGCCCTCGGCGAGTTGCCGGGTCAGTTCAGCGCTGCCGATATCCTTGCCCAACGTCAGCGCCTGACCGGCCCACAGATTGGCAAAATCGGCGTCATCCTTGGCCCGCAGCGGCATCAGCGCACCGCCGGCCAACGGGAAGGCTGGCGCTTGCGCTGACATCGGGCCGAGTTCGCGCATCGCCCGATTGACAATGCCCCGCGCCGGACGTCCGGTGAAAATGTTGGTGATGGCGGTCTCGCTTTCCTTGGCGGTGCGCAGGGCCTTGTGGTGCGAGGCGCTGACCTTCGCCTCCGGGGTAAACAGAAACGCCGTGCCGACTTGCACCGCCGAGGCGCCGAGCATCAACGCCGCCGCAACACCCCGGGCATCGCTGATCGCGCCCGCCGCAATCACCGGCACTTTCACCGCGTCGACCACCTGCGGCACCAGTGCAAAGGTGCCGACCTGGCTGCTCAGATCATCGCTGAGAAACATCCCGCGATGCCCGCCCGCCTCATAACCCATGGCGATGATCGCATCGCAGCCGTGTTGCTCCAGCCAGATCGCTTCTTCGACCGTGGTGGCAGATGAAAGGATTTTCGCCCCGGTTGCCTTGACCCGATCAAGCAGATTTTTCTCCGGCAACCCGAAATGAAAACTCACCACTTCGGGGCGGAATTCTTCGAGCACGGCACACGCAGTCTCGTCGAAAGGAGCACGGTTGGACACCGGCGTCGGCGCCTCGAAATCGGCACCGAGTTCGCGGTAGTAAGGTTCGAGCAGATTTTTCCAGTCCCGGGCTCGCTGCTCATCAGGCGCCGGTGGCTGATGGCAGAAGAAATTGACGTTGAACGGCTTGGTGGTGTGCTGGCGAATCGTCTTCAGTTCTTCGCGCAGTTGCTCGATGCTCAGCATCGCTGCCGGCATTGAACCGAGGCCGCCGGCATTGCACACGGCAATCACCATCGAAGAATTGGTCGCACCGGCCATCGGGCCTTGGATGATCGGCAGTTCGATACCGAGAAGATCAAGGATGCGGATGTCTGGCCACTGGCTCATATAACGAATCTCCGAACGATGAAACGGGCAGGGACGGCAAGCGGTTTTAGCAGCAAAACCGGTTGCGGGGCCAGTCTGAAATTCTGAACATTACGTGCAGTTTTTCAGCGTCGGTGTGGGTGGCTTAGCGAAAGTCGAGTGTGGCAATGTGTTGCGATGTGTTATTTCAGGGCACGCTTTCTTCCCATTATTTTCGAGAGGCCGTCATGTTCAATGCCATTCTGATCGACAAAGACGACAGCGGTTATCGCGCCCATCTGCAGCAAATCGATGAACAGCAACTGCCCGAAGGCAACGTCAGCGTGAACGTCGCGTACAGCACCCTGAATTTCAAAGATGGCCTGGCGATCACCGGCAGCAGCCCGGTGGTGCGCAAGTTCCCCATGGTTCCGGGGATCGATCTGGCGGGGACTGTCGAGTCCAGTTCGCATGCCGATTTCAAGGCGGGCGACCGAGTGTTGCTCAACGGCTGGGGCGTCGGTGAAAGCCACTGGGGCGGACTGGCGCAAAAGGCCCGGCTCAACGGTGACTGGCTGATTCCACTGCCCGAAGCTTTCACCCCGGCGCAAGCCATGGCAATCGGCACCGCCGGCTACACGGCGATGCTGTGCATTCTGGCGCTGGAGCGCCATGGCGTAACGCCGGATCACGGCGAAGTGCTGGTCACTGGCGCCAACGGCGGGGTCGGCAGCTTTGCCATCGCCTTGCTCAGCAAGTTGGGATACCGCGTGGTGGCATCCACCGGCCGTGTATCCGAGCATGAATACTTGCAGCAATTGGGTGCTGCCGAAATCATCGATCGAGCCACCTTGTCCGAACCGGGCAAGCCGTTGGCGAAAGAGCGCTGGGCGGCGGTGGTCGATTCGGTCGGTAGTCATACGCTGGCGAATGCTTGCGCCAGCACACGCTCGGAAGGCGTGGTCGCGGCATGCGGGTTGGCGCAAGGCATGGATTTCCCGGCCTCGGTAGCACCGTTCATTCTGCGCGGCGTAACGCTGGCCGGGATCAACAGCGTGACCCAGCCCAAGGCGCGCCGTATCGAGGCCTGGGGCCGACTGGCCAAGGATCTGGATTTCTCGTTATTGCAATTGATCAGTCACGAAATCAGCTTGAGCGAAGCCCTTGAGGCCGCGCCCAGATTACTCGCCGGGCAACTGCGGGGCAGGGTGGTGGTCGACGTCAATCGTTGAGTTCGCGCTCAAGCAGTTGGCGTTTGCGCTCGACGCCCCAGCGGTAGCCGGAAAGATTGCCGTCACTGCGCACCACGCGGTGGCAGGGAATCGCCACCGCCAAACGGTTGGCCCCGCAAGCCTGGGCCACGGCGCGCATCGAAGTCGGCGCGCCGATGCGTTGCGCGATTTCGGCGTAACTTGCGGTGCTGCCTGCGGGGATCTCACGCAGCGCCTGCCAGACGCGCTCCTGAAACGCTGTGCCGCGTATATCCAGCGGCAAGTTCAGGCCCGTCGCGGGCGCTTCGACAAAGCCGACGACGCTGGCGATCAACTGTTCAAATTCGCGGTCGGCGCCGATCAGGTTGGCCTTGCGAAACTGATCCTGCAGGTTGCAGACCAGCTGATGCGGATCGTCGCCGAGCAGAATCGCGCAGATCCCACGTTCGCTTTGCGCCACCAGAATCGCCCCCAGCGAGCATTGGCCAACGGCAAAGCGAATGTCGTTGTTCTGCCCGGCAGCGCGATAGTCGGTGGGCTTCATGCCCAGCAGTTGATCGGCTGATTCGTAAAAGCGGCTGTTGGAATTGAAGCCAGCGTCATACAGCGCGTCGGTCACCGAGCCGCCGTCCGCCAGGCGCGCACGCAGTTTGCGTGAGCGATGCGCCGTGGCGTAAGCCTTGGGCGTCAGGCCGGTCGCGGCTTTGAATACTCGATGAAAATGGAAAGGGCTAAGGCCGGCGCTGGCGGCGAGGCTGTCGAGCGCGGGCAATGTTTCGCACGCTTCGATTTGCCGGCATGCCGCTGCGATAATCGCCGCGTGCTGCGCATCATTCTGGTCCTTGCTGGCGCGTTTGCTCGGCCGGTATCCGGCAGCTTCGGCCAGTTCGGCGGTGTCGAAAAACTCGACGTTCTGCGGTTTCGGCAGGCGCGCCAGACTGCTCGGCCGGCAATAGATGCCAGTGGTTTTGACCGCATAGACAAATTGCCCGTCGGCACGCGGATCGCGCGCCACCACAGCGGCCCAGCGGGGATCGTGTTCAATGCTGATTGTCTTCGAAAGCTTGTCCATGAGAGGGGATCCGTTGACCTGTTTGAGTCAGGTTAACCAGCATCGTAACCCGCAACACTCCGCGCCTTGCGGTCAAACTTTCATTGATCGCCAGCAACGCGGAAGGTGATGTTGATGCGCCGTTCGCCCAAGAGCGGGTGATGGCCGGGTTTGATTGGCAGCACGCCGTGATAGCGCAGGCGGTCCACGCCGCCCCAGACCACCATGTCGCCATGCAACAGCGGAATGCGCTGGGTTTTATCGCTGCGTTCGAAGCCGCCGAACAGAAACATTGCCGGCAAACCTAGCGACAGCGAAACGATGGGCGCGGCATAACCTTTTTCGTCTTTGTCCTGATGCAGCGACATCTTGGCGCCGGGGACGTATTGGTTGATCAGGCAGGAGTCGGCCTGAAAATCCGGGAAACCGGCGCGCTCAGCCGCTTGGTGTGCCAGTTCGGCAAACACCGCCGGCATCGACGGCCACGGCAAGCCGCTGAGTGGATCGACGCTGGAATAACGGTAACCGCTGCGATCGGTGATCCAGCCCAGCTGTCCGCAACTGCTGGTGCCGACCGACATGCTGAAACCGCCGGGCGTGACCATGTGGCGTAGCGGGGCGGCGGCAAGAATGGCGTCGAGCCCGGTCAGCAGTTGCTCGACCTGTGGCAAGGCGAATCCGCGCAGCACCCACGATTGTTCGCCGATCTGCTCGGCGCGGGGCTGCTGTACGGGTTCGTTGTCGGCGAACAGGTCAAACGTGGTCGGTTGCATAGGTTGGTTACAGCGCTTTGCTGACCTTGATGTCGCTGAGCTCTTCGTCAGCGTGCATTTTCTTCAGCGCCGCCTTCGCTTCCTCGTCAGTGCCGGTTTCCAGTTCAGCGAATTCGAAACGCTGCTCACCGTCCAGTTTGTACTTGATCACGTATTTGGTTTTTTGCGCCACGGTCATGTTTCCCTTTCAGAATAGGCTGCGCGTCTCAGCTCAGTTTAGTGCTGGAGCGACGGATGATCTTGATCGAGTGGGTCAGCGTCGGCTTGCGCGTCACGCTGATTGCGCGGCGGTTGACGGTGTCGATGGTGATGTTCCAGAAGCCGGTGCTCGGTGCGGTGATGCGTGCCGGGAACGTGTCGAACGCGCCGCCGTGATAGGTGTGACGGCCGCCGTTTTTGAAGCTGCGGAAGTTGGCGTCGTTCATCAAACGGATGTTGCACATCTGCGAGCATTGAATGACGACGATGTCGTCTTCGTTGAGGTGCTCGCGCTGGTGAATGAATTTCATGGGCGCCTCCAGAAGGGCTTTTTCTACTAAATCAAAACGATAGCTTGTCGATGGGCGCAGTTTATCAGCCCGCACGGGTTATTATCTGGCCGTCGGGCGTTGCTTTGACAAATTTTGAACAGAACTTCGCCATGGCGGGCGGGTTAAATGCACAAGGCCCCGGAGAAAAGCGGCATTTGTGCTGTCGGACGGTCTTTAACGGAGGATTTATATGAAGTGGGGTGTGGTGTGTGTGCCGTTGATTCTGGCGATGGCCGGTTGTGCAAATGTTTCCGAAATCAATGAAACGCTGCCGACCATGAGCGTGATCTCCGGCAAAAAGCCCCAGGAGTATGCGCAGTGTCTGACCGACAAGCTCGCTGACAGTCGTGGTGCGTTGCAAGTCCAGCCGCAGAAGGACGGTGTACGAGTCATCGTTCCCGGCAAACTTTCGTCAGGCCCGGCAGCCGTGTTTGATATCGAAGATCGCGCCGGCGGCAGCAGCATCAAGCTGCATGAGCGGATGTCCAACGTGCCGGTTCGCCCTCGCGATGTACAGAAAGCTGCGAACGCCTGTATTTCCGGCTGATAGACTAGCGAACATCAGCACCCGATGCCGTCACAGTCCTGCTGTGGCGGCATTGTCATATATGGAGTCGCAATGAAGCGAGAGCACGTGCGGGAGCGCCACGCAGAGGGCCTTATCTCTGCCACTCATGTCATCCAGAACCCGGCGAATCCGGGTGAATGGATCGTGTTTTTCAAGAAGAGTGCAGGGCGCAGCTACTTTTTGGTGGATGACAATGATGAAGTCGAGTCCTTCAATCGGCTCGACGACCTGATCGAGGTCGTCCGTGGCCTCGGGATCAAATTCGCCGAAATCCACATGTAAGGCTTACTTGCAGACGACCACGACGTTGCGCGTCTTGTAGTTGCCAACGTCAACGCCCAGGGTTTTGTCATCTTCCTTGGGCGCCGGTGTGCCATCAGTGCCGACGATGCGATAGCCGGTGCCGGCGCAGGATGCATCGGCCTTTTCGTAGCACATGGCCCATGAGTTGGCTTCGCCGGAACAGTCGATGCTCAGACCCTGTTCGCCATTGTTCAGATAGGTGGGCTGCGGAGTGGCACAGCCGCTCAGTACCAATACCGCGAAAAGCGGCTGCAGTTTGTTCAGGTTCATGGTTGCGAGGTCTTCAAGTGGGGGACTGGTTGCTCTGACAGCGCCGCGATGAAAAGGTTATAGCGATTGGCCACTTGTTTGCCAACAAAGCACAAAAGCCCTGCATGCTGGCAGGGCTTGGCGCAAGTGCTAAAAAGATCAGTCCTGATCTTTGCCTCGGCGCTTGGAAGAAGCAGGCGTATCAGTGAACACCGAGGCCACATCTGTTGCCATCTGCTCGCTGTCGAAAGGCCCGGCGATATGTTCGCCATTGGTAGTGGTCAGCGTCCACTTGCCGTCTTTCTTGTCGATCACATACCCGTTGATGATTTTTACCGCAGCCATCTAGTCTGTCTCATTCGCTGGTTCAAAGGCCCCATGATAGCGGCAAATGCTCGCAATGGGGGCTGATAAGCGTATGGTGATCCTGTTTGCCCGGATCTTGAGCTACGCTGACGCCGCCGCTGAAATACCCGGATGGAACTATCCGCGCGAATATTTCTCTATGTTGGCATCGGTTAGCCAGCGCGGGGCATTGTAAGGCGCACGCCGCCTGATTAGACTGCCCCGAAACTCGTACACACAGCCTTTTCAAGGACTTATATGATCAAGAAATGCTTGTTTCCAGCAGCCGGTTACGGCACTCGCTTCCTCCCAGCGACCAAAGCCATGCCTAAAGAAATGCTGCCGGTGGTAAACAAGCCACTGATCCAGTACGGCGTTGAAGAAGCACTGGACGCGGGCCTGACGGAAATCTCCATCGTCACCGGCCGTGGCAAGCGTGCTCTGGAAGACCACTTCGACATCAGTTACGAGCTGGAAAACCAGATCAAGGGCACCGACAAGGAAAAGTACCTGGTCGGTATCCGCAAGCTGTTGGACGAGTGCTCGTTCTCCTACACCCGTCAGACCGAAATGAAAGGTCTGGGCCACGCAATCCTGACTGGCCGCCCACTGATCGGTGACGAACCGTTCGCCGTGGTCCTGGCGGATGACCTGTGCGTCAACATCGACGGCGACGGCGTACTGACCCAGATGGTCAAGCTGTACAAGCAGTTCCGCTGCTCGATCGTCGCGATCCGTGAAGTCGATCCGCAGGAAACCAACAAGTACGGTGTCATCGCTGGCGAAATGATCCGCGACGACATCTACCGCGTGCACAGCATGGTCGAGAAGCCAAAGCCGGAAGACGCGCCGTCGAACCCGGCGATCATCGGTCGCTACATCCTGACCCCGGACATCTTCGACCTGATCGAACAGACCGAACCGGGCAAGGGCGGCGAAATCCAGATCACCGACGCCCTGATGAAGCAGGCCCAGAACGGCTGCGTCATGGCCTACAAGTTCAAGGGCAAGCGTTTCGACTGCGGTGGTGCTGAAGGCTACATCGACGCGACCAACTTCTGCTTCGAAAATTTCTACAAGACTGGCAAGGCTTACTAATAGTCTTCGCCTCGTCTGCAAAAGAAAGCCACCTTCGGGTGGCTTTTTCATTTTCCGCCCTTATATGGATGGCAGTGCTTGCCCAATGAATGGCTGCGGGTATGCTGATGGCCTGCCGAGGAGATAGAAATGGCCTACGATTTTGACCTTTATGTGATTGGTGCCGGTTCCGGCGGTGTGCGGGCTGCGCGGTTTGCCGCCGGCTTCGGGGCGAAAGTGGCGGTGGCCGAAAGCCGTTACCTGGGCGGCACGTGCGTCAACGTCGGCTGCGTGCCGAAAAAGCTGTTGGTCTACGGCGCGCACTTTGCCGAGGACTTCGAGCAGGCGTCCGGTTTCGGCTGGAACCTGGGCGAAGCCAACTTCGACTGGGCCACGCTGATCGCCAACAAGGATCGCGAGATCAATCGCCTCAACGGCATTTATCGCAATTTGCTGGTCAACAGTGGCGTGACCCTGCATGAGGCGCACGCGAAAATCGTTGGGCCGCACGAGGTCGAGGTTAATGGCGAGCGCTTCACCGCGAAAAACATTCTGATCGCCACCGGCGGCTGGCCGCAGATCCCTGAAATTCCGGGGCATGAGCATGCGATCGGTTCGAATGAAGCGTTCTTCCTCAAAGAGCTGCCCAAGCGTGTGCTGGTGGTCGGCGGCGGTTATATTGCCGTCGAGTTCGCCGGAATTTTCCATGGCCTCGGCGCCAACACCACGCTGCTGTATCGCGGCGATCTGTTCCTGCGTGGTTTCGACGGGTCGGTGCGCAAGCACCTGCAAGAGGAATTGACCAAGCGTGGCCTCGATCTGCAATTCAATGCCGACATTGCGCGCATCGACAAGCAGGCCGACGGTAGCTTGAAGGCGACGCTCAAGGATGGTCGCGTACTCGAAGCCGACTGCGTGTTCTACGCCACCGGCCGGCGTCCGATGCTGGACAATCTGGGCCTGGAAAACACCGATGTGCAGCTCGACGACAAGGGCTTTATCAAAGTCGACGACGAGTATCAAACCACCGAGCCGTCGATTCTGGCGCTGGGCGACGTCATTGGTCGCGTGCAACTGACCCCGGTCGCTCTGGCCGAAGGTATGGCCGTGGCGCGGCGTCTGTTCAAGCCGGAGCAATACCGTCCGGTGGACTACAAGATGATTCCGACCGCCGTGTTCAGCCTGCCGAACATCGGCACGGTCGGTTTGAGCGAAGAAGAAGCGCGCGAATGCGGCCACGAGGTGGTGATCTTCGAGAGCCGCTTCCGGCCGATGAAGCTGACCTTGACTGACTGCCAGGAGAAAACCCTGATGAAGCTGGTGGTCGACGCCAAAACCGACAAGGTGCTTGGCTGCCACATGGTCGGCCCGGACGCTGGCGAGATCGTGCAAGGTCTGGCGATCGCCTTGAAGGCCGGCGCGACCAAGCGCGACTTCGACGACACCATCGGGGTGCACCCGACGGCCGCCGAAGAGTTCGTCACCATGCGTACGCCGGTCAGCGCTTAAGCGTCTGTCGCTTTGGCCGAGTCTGGCGCTGCCGCAACGGCAGACGCCAGACGCTGGCTGTCTTCAAGGCTTGCCTGAACCTTGAGCAATTCCTTCTCCAGTGACTGATTGAGCTGCGTCTGCTCGTCGACGCTCTGTTTGAGCGCCTGGCTTTCCAGTGCCGCCACGCGCAGACGTTCCTGGAGGAGGGTGCGCTCGCTGTCCATGCGCGTGGCCTGCTCGAGCAACTGATCCTGACGCTGATTGCTGTGCTTGAGCTGATCCTGCACCAGGTTCAGCTCGCGCTGAGTGCCACGGTTTTCGGTGAGCAAGCGTTCGTTGTCACGGTGCAACTGTGTGATCTCATCCTGACGCACCAACGCGCTCTGCTGGGCTTGACGCAATTCTGCCTGTATCTGCTGAAGTTGCCCTTCATGGCGGGCCTGCTCCTGCTCGCGCTGTTCCTTGGTTGCGTTACGGTAATGCTCAAGCGCATCGCGGGCGTGCAGGTGCTTCTCTTCCAGTGAGCGAATCTGTTCGTCCTTGTCCTGCAAGCGCAATTCAAAGTCGGCCAATGCCTGGTTGAGGCCGGCGTTGCGCGTCTGTTCGGTTTGCAGCATCGAGCGGGTGTTGCCCAGCGCTTCGGATTCGCGTTGCAGCGCGGCGCCTTGAATCTCGTGGTCGTGCTCGAGTTTTTCCAGCGCCTGGCGAACCTGTTTCAGTTCGGTTTCCAGTGCTTCGCGTTGCTCCTCGAACTGTTCGCGGGCTTGCTCAATGGGCTCCTGCGCCTGTTCTTTCAGACGCTGGGCGAGTCGAGAGACGAGGGCGGTGAGCTCATCATCGATCGGTTCTGCCGACGCCTCATTCGGCTGGGCACCGTCGTCCAGTTCTTTCAGATAGCGATGGATCGTGGTTTTCGAGCCGGTGTTGCCCATTTCAATGCGTACTGCATCGATGCTTGGGTGTTCGCCGCGAGCCAGGATCGCTGTGCGTGCGATTTGCACCAGTGCTTTGGTAATGCCGCCACGGGCCATGTGAACTCCTACGTTTACGTACTGTGGTACATGCCACTAAAGTACGCAGTGTACCACGCTGAAAATACAGGTAAATCCTTGAAATAAAACAGGCGGGATATACTGGTATTACCCAATGTCAGGCGGCAAAATGCGCCTCTGCATGTCTGAACCCGTACGCCAGCGAGAAAACTGCCCATGAGTGACATCGATCGATATCTGCAAGCCGCCACACGCGACAACACCCGCCGCAGCTATCGCATGGCCATTGAGCACTTCGAGGTAACGTGGGGCGGATTTCTCCCGGCTACTGCCGACAGCGTTGCGCGCTATCTGGTGGAGCACGCCGGGGTGCTGTCGATCAATACGCTGAAGTTGCGTCTGTCGGCGCTGGCGCAGTGGCACAACAGTCAGGGTTTTGCCGATCCGACCAAGGCGCCAGTGGTGCGCAAGGTGTTCAAGGGCATTCGTGCTTTGCATCCGGCGCAGGAAAAGCAGGCCGAACCGTTGCAGTTGCAGGATCTGCAACGAGTGATCGATTGGTTGGAACAGGAGGCGCAAACCGCCCGCGAGGATCAGGATCGCCCGACCTTGCTCAAGGCGTATCGGGATCGCGCGCTGATTCTGTTGGGCTTCTGGCGCGGCTTTCGCAGCGACGAATTGTGCCGTTTGCAAATCGAGCATGTGCAGGCGAGCGCTGGCAAGGGCATCACTCTGTATCTGCCGCGCAGCAAGGGCGACCGGGAGAACCTCGGGCAGACCTACCAGGCCCCGGCGCTGCTGAAGCTGTGCCCGGTGCAGGCCTATATCGATTGGATTACAGAGGCTGCGCTGGTACGCGGCGCGGTGTTCCGCAGCATTGATCGCTGGGGCAATCTGAGCGAAGAGGGCCTGCACGCCAACAGCATCATTCCGCTGCTCCGCCAGGCGTTGCAGCGCGCCGGGATTGCCGCCGCCAACTACACCAGCCATTCACTGCGGCGTGGTTTTGCCACATGGGCGCATCAAAGCGGCTGGGACCTGAAATCGCTGATGAGCTACGTTGGCTGGAAGGACATGAAATCCGCCATGCGCTATGTTGAGGTCAGCCCATTCCAGGGAATGGCTCGGATTATGGATAAGCCGGATCAGCCGTAGAGATCGTTTTCTTCTATTAATACTGTCAGCTAATAGCGAAAACAAATCAGCAGTATCAGGTTTGCCAATGAGCCTTCCGTCGAGTGAGTGGGTAGGATTCACCCATCAACTTCATAACCCCTGACGGAGAGTCATCGATGCCTATCATCAACAGCCAAGTAAAACCGTTCAAAGCTACCGCGTTCAAAAACGGCGACTTCGTTCAAGTCTCGGATGCTGACTTGAAAGGCAAGTGGTCCGTAGTGTTCTTCTACCCAGCCGACTTCACCTTCGTGTGCCCAACCGAGCTGGAAGACCTGGCTGACAACTACGCTGAGTTCAAGAAGCTGGGCGTGGAAATCTACAGCGTTTCGACCGACACCCACTTTGCTCACGCTGCCTGGCACAACACTTCGCCAGCCATCGGCAAAATCGAATACACCATGATCGGCGACCCTACCCACGTCATCTCGCGCAACTTCGACGTGCTGATCGAAGAAGCTGGTCTGGCTGACCGTGGCACCTTCGTGATCAACCCTGAAGGCCAGATCAAAATCGTTGAACTGAACGATGGCGGCGTTGGCCGTGACGCTTCCGAGCTGCTGCGCAAAATCAAGGCTGCTCAGTATGTCGCTGCACACCCAGGCGAAGTTTGCCCGGCCAAGTGGAAAGAAGGCGAGGCCACTCTGGCTCCGTCGCTGGACCTGGTCGGCAAGATCTAAGTCTGTGACATGCAACGCAGGGCGGCACGCCGCACCTTCTTAAGTTAGCTGCACCGCCCAATAAAAATGCCCGGGCGAGATTCGCTCGGGCTTTTTTTCGCCTCAAATAAAGGAAATCGCCCGTATGTTGGACGCCAATCTTAAAGCCCAGTTGAAATCGTACCTGGAACGGGTCACCCAACCGATCGAGATCGTTGCATCCCTCGACGACGGTGCGAAATCCCGTGAAATGCTGGACCTGCTGAAAGACGTTGCCAGTCTTTCGAGCCTAATTACCCTGATCGACAGCGGTGACGATGCCCGCAAGCCATCGTTCTCGATCAATCGCCCTGGAGCCGACATCAGTCTGCGTTTCGCCGGCATTCCAATGGGCCACGAATTCACCTCGCTGGTGTTGGCTCTGCTGCAAGTCGGTGGCCACCCGTCGAAGGCCAGCGTTGAAGTGATCGAGCAGATCCGCTCGCTCAAAGGCGAGTTCAGCTTCGAGACTTACTTCTCGCTGTCTTGCCAGAATTGCCCGGACGTCGTTCAGGCGCTGAACCTGATGGCCGTGCTCAACCCGAATATCCGCCACGTCGCCATCGACGGCGCGCTGTTCCAGGACGAAGTCAACGATCGCAAGATCATGGCTGTGCCGAGCATCTACCTCAACGGCGAAAACTTCGGTCAGGGCCGCATGGGCCTGGAGGAAATTCTCGCCAAACTCGACACCGGCGCTATTGAGCGTCAGGCCGAGAAGATCAGCGCCAAAGAAGCCTTTGACGTGCTGGTCGTCGGCGGTGGCCCGGCCGGTGCTTCGGCCGCTATCTACGCCGCACGTAAAGGCATCCGCACCGGTGTCGCGGCTGAGCGCTTCGGCGGTCAGGTGCTGGATACCATGGCCATCGAGAACTTCATTTCCGTGCAGGAAACCGAAGGGCCGAAACTGGCCACGGCGCTGGAAGAACACGTCAAGCAGTACGACGTCGACATCATGAATCTGCAACGCGCTGACAAGCTGATCCCGGGCAAGAATGGCGAGCTGCATGAAGTCCACTTCGCCAGCGGTGCAACCCTGAAAGCCAAGAGCGTGATTCTCGCGACCGGCGCACGCTGGCGCGAAATGAACGTTCCGGGCGAGCAGGAATACCGCAACAAAGGCGTGGCGTATTGCCCGCACTGCGACGGCCCGCTGTTCAAGGGCAAGCGCGTAGCGGTGATCGGCGGCGGTAACTCCGGCGTTGAAGCGGCGATCGATCTGGCGGGTATCGTGGCGCACGTAACGCTGCTGGAATTCGACGTGCAACTGCGTGCCGACGCCGTGCTGCAACGCAAGCTGCACAGCCTGTCGAACGTTACCGTGATCACCAGTGCGCAAACCACTGAAGTCACCGGCAATGGCGAGAAGGTCAACGGCCTGCGCTACAAGGACCGCACTACCGATGAACTGCGCACGGTTGAGCTGGAAGGCATTTTCGTGCAAATCGGTCTGCTGCCGAACACCGATTGGCTGAAGGGCACCATCGAGCTGTCGCCGCGTGGCGAGATCATTGTCGATAATCGTGGCGAGACTTCCATTGCGGGGATCTTTGCAGCGGGTGACGTGACGACTGTGCCGTACAAGCAGATCGTGATTGCAGTGGGCGAGGGCGCCAAGGCTTCGCTGAGTGCGTTCGATCACCTGATCCGGACTTCGGCCCCGGCGTAACTGCCAGGTCGAAAACGAAAAAACCCATGAGCGATCATGGGTTTTTTATTGCGCGTGGAAAGCCACTCCTCACCCCAGCCCTCTCCCGAGGGAGAGGGCTGGGGTGAGGTGTCTGAAGTCATCCATCGACCTGAGAGAGCCGGTCGATTATGGATTCACCGCCAATCGTTCAAGTCGGCGTAATTCTCCAACATCCCGCAATCAGTCCCCTCTCCTTCTGGGAGAGGGCTAGGGTGAGGGGCTTTCAGCTTTTACAGCGGCGCAGGCTGAATGATCTCGACCCAGTAGCCATCCGGGTCCTTGATGAACGCCAGGCTCTTCATCCGGCCGTCGGTCAGGCGCTTCTGGAAATCGCAACCCAGCTCTTCAAAGCGTGCACACGCTGCGACGATGTCCGGCACCGAAATGCAGATGTGACCAAAGCCACGCGGATCGGTGTTGCCATTGTGATAGGCGAAGTCGGCATCGTTTTCGGTACCGTGGTTGTGGGTCAATTCGAGAATGCCTGGAATCGATTTCATCCATTCGGTACGCGCAGCAGCATCGGCCGGGATCTGCGCTTTATCGACCAGCGCAAGGAAGTACAGGCTGAATTCGGCTTCCGGAAAATCACGCTTCTCGACCAGCGAGAAACCCAGGACGCGGGTGTAGAAATCCAGCGACTTGGTGATGTCCTTCACGCGCAGCATGGTGTGGTTGAACACGAAGTTGCGGGTTGCGCTGTCTGGCGTGGCTGTCACACCGGGGAAAGTGTTCAGTTCGTTGAGGCTCATGGGCCCTCCAATAACAATGGGCGAGTGAATGGGCGCAATGATACGCATGCCGGCCGGCATCGCCAAATGCAAGGCGGGCTTGCCCTGCGCGAGGGCGGGGCTCAGACTTTGCTCTCTACCTTCGAGTGCGTCCGGCAATGATCCGACTGTTCAAATCCGTGTTTGTTTTTTTTGCTTTGTCATTGGCCGTGGTTTTCCCGGCCATGGCCGAACCGAGCATCACCTGGCCGGCGGGCTGGAAGGTTGAAATGTTGCCGGATACCGCGCCGCCAGTCTCGCGGCAAAGGGCGGTGAAGCTCGATGCCGACGGCAATCAGGTGATGGTGATGGAGTTGACCATGACGCAAGTGGAGGCGGGGCATCAGGTCAATTTGCAAGGCGTGTTGCTGGAGATGCGCAAGTCCATCCAGAAGGATTTCTTCCGCAGTGGTTATCAGAGCGTCTGCAACCGAATCCATCCGGCTGCGCTCGGATCATTGACCGGGCTGGAGACGACCTGCACGATCACCGAGAACGGCCGGCACGTATTATCACAAACGCTGGTGGCTGCTGTGGAAACAGACAAGGCTTATGTACTTTCATATGCCGGTCAGGCTGAGGTTTATAAGGCGAGCGCCGACGACATAGAGGCGGCACGTAACAGCCTGAAATTATAAACGTCCGTACTAACTCGCGGTGTTTTGAATGCCGGAAAGGATTAAGCACAAAGTTTGATTCATCGTTTGCAGCAACATCGCGCAGCAAAATGTTTAGCGTGATGACTCAGTAACGTTACACAATTTTCCAACTTGTTCGATGAAAATCATTTCATTTGTTAGATATTGTCAATAAAAAAGCCCTGCATCGCGCAGGGCTTTTTGTTGGCGTCAGATTAACCGCGCAACCATGAATCCACGGTGGCCGCACCGTACTGTTCTTTCCAGGCTTTCAGGCCGCGATGGTTGCCGCCCTTGGTTTCGATCAGCTCGCCAGTGTGCGGGTTCTGGTAAACCTTGACGACGCGGGCGCGGCGGGTCTTCGGCGCTGGGGCGGCCTGCAGACCGGACTTCGCCGGGTTCGGGTCGAGGATAGCGATGATATCTTTCAGGCCTTTGCCATAGGTTTTCATCAGTCCCTGGAGCTTTTCTTCGAATTCGATTTCTTTCTTGAGCCCGGCGTCATTCTTCAGCGATTCCAGCTGTTTGAGCTGTTCCTGAAGGGCCTTTTCAGCTGCGCGAAATTCAGCGAGTCTGGACAATATCTTTACTCCAATAGTGTGTTTGGCTGATACCAACCGCAAACAAAGCTATAAGCCAAGAGCCTGGAAGCGACTCGGTGATAATTGGCTCACCTGTCAGTCTGGCTCAGGTTGAAAAAATTGTAGTAGTTAATGCGACAAGAGTAAATCCTGATGTTGTCGCCATGTAACAACAATGACTTTTTGTATCAATTTGGTGCGGTTGTTGGACGGGCTATGCTAATGAGTTAACGATCACTTAATGCGCTGATGAAATCTGCTGCCGGCATCGGTTTGGCAAACAAATAACCTTGCATGAAATCCACCTGATGCTCCGTCAGGTAATCGGCTTGGGCCTGTGTCTCGACACCTTCGGCAACAATGGCCAGATCCAGCTTTGTCGACAGTTCAATGATGGAGTCGAGAATATGCCGTGATAGCGCATCGATGCCGATCATGGCGACAAAGCTCTGATCGATCTTGAGAAAGTCGACCTTGAAGGCGCGCAAGTAGCCGAGGCTTGAGTGGCCTGTACCAAAATCGTCGATCGCGATTTTCACTCCAAGTGCGTGCAATTGCTCAAACAGTTGCAGGGTCATGTCGTTCGGTTCGATCAGCTCGCGCTCCGTCAATTCCAGCACCAGCTCGACGCTGCCGGGCGCAAACGCCGCCAGGAGGTCGCGACAGTCTTCGACCAGTTCCAGATCCTTGCAATGGCTGGCAGTGATGTTGATGCCGATATGGAAAGGTTTGGCGAAGGCCGCAGAACGCGGTCCCAGCAGGGCGGCAGTCTGTTGCATCAGCGAGCGGGTCATCGGCACGATCAAGCCTGAATGCTCGGCAAATGGAATGAACAGATCCGGGCGTACGAGGCCCTCTTTCGGGTGATTCCAGCGCATCAGCACTTCAGCGCCGGACCACTGCTTGCTGTCACCGTGAACCACCGGCTGGAAATAAGGAATGAATTCCCCGGCCTCGAGTGCGCGAAGCATTTCGTGACTGGGCGAGTTCGAGCGTTTCTGCACGACATGGCCGATGGCGCCCGAGATCACGCCGAAAAATATCAGCAGGCTGAACAACGGCGGGTAGTTGGCCGCCATGTAACGCCAGGTCTCTCCCTCGGGAAAACCCGCCGACACGTTGAAACCGTATCGTTCGGATTCGAGCATGCTATGCGCGACTGGCAAAGCGGGCAGGGGCCCTTGATGCACTCTGCCGTCGGCGGACAGCCAGTTATCGCCCACCTGCAACATCAGTAATGTCTGGCGGCCGATCAGGCGCAGGATGTTGCTCAGGTGATAACCATCAAGCGTGGTCAGCGCGCCGCCACGACCGTCGCTGAGGCGGTAGATCAACAATGCCGTGTCGGGGGTGACGGGATTGCCGTTCATCAACCACAGTTTGCCTTGATGATAGTCCCCGGCATTGACCGCTTCCTTGAACTGCCCGAACAGTGAGCTGCAGTAGAGCGTGTTGTCCCAGACCAGATTGGTCGAGCGCACGAAGGGGCGGCGGGTCACTTGTTCGCGCAGGGCCAGTTTCACGTCTTCGCAATTTTTCCCGGCCAGAGGCAGCAGAACCCGAGCGGCTTCTGCCGTGTTGTCGAGCATCAGATCGAACTGTTGCAACGCTTGTTCGGCCGTTTCCCCGGCACTTTGCTCCAGCGTTCGTTTTGCCTGCATATAAAGAATCCCACTGCCCAGCACGATTGGCAGCAGACCGCTGAGCAAAGTCACGGCGATTCGGGTGCTGCGTTTGCGGCGGGATCGGTGGGTCAGTGGCATGGACACATCCTGTGGTTTAGAAATCCGACCCGATAAACAATTGAGCCAGAGGGGAGAATAGATGGCAGATGGCGCTTGCGCCGTAGGTAAAAAAAGCGGATTTTATACAGAGGGCAGACAGGCTCGGTTACGCTGTGTAGAATCGGTTTACGCATACAATAATAATCGTCTTCTGGCAGCAGAAGCCTCGCCCGCAAGAGCCTTGGGTCGACAATGAAGATATTCGGGTTTCAACTGATCTACGGAGACTTCCTCGCGCGCAGCGTGCGTGGCATCTCCCTGTGCGCCGCCCTCCACATCACTTTCCTGACAAATAACCCTGGTTAATTGATAAGAAATGATGAGGCGTCACCATGGCAGATTTATACGAAAACCCAATGGGCCTGATGGGCTTTGAATTCATCGAGTTCGCAGCGCCGACTCCTGGCACACTGGAGCCGATCTTCGAGATCATGGGCTTCACCAAAGTCGCGACCCACCGTTCCAAGAACGTGCACCTGTATCGTCAGGGCGCAATCAACCTGATCCTCAATAACGAACCCAACAGCGTCGCCTCGTACTTCGCCGCCGAACACGGCCCGTCCGTTTGCGGCATGGCGTTTCGCGTGAAGGATTCGCAGAAGGCCTACTCGCGCGCGCTGGAGCTCGGCGCCCAGCCGATTCACATCGAGACCGGTCCGATGGAACTGAACCTGCCGGCAATCAAAGGCATTGGCGGCGCGCCGCTGTACCTGATCGACCGTTTCGGTGAAGGCAGCTCGATCTACGACATCGACTTCGTGTTCATCGAAGGCGTTGATCGCAACCCGGTCGGTGCCGGCCTGAAGATCATCGACCACCTGACCCACAACGTTTATCGCGGTCGCATGGCCTATTGGGCGAACTTCTACGAGAAGCTGTTCAACTTCCGTGAAATCCGTTACTTCGACATCAAAGGCGAGTACACCGGTCTGACTTCGAAAGCCATGACCGCACCGGATGGCATGATCCGCATTCCGCTCAACGAAGAGTCGTCCAAGGGCGCCGGGCAGATCGAAGAGTTCCTGATGCAGTTCAATGGTGAGGGTATCCAGCACGTCGCGTTCCTCACCGACGACCTGATCAAGACCTGGGATCAACTGAAGAAAATCGGCATGCGCTTCATGACCGCGCCGCCGGATACCTACTACGAAATGCTCGAAGGTCGCCTGCCGAATCACGGTGAGCCGGTCGATCAGCTGCAATCGCGCGGTATCCTGCTCGATGGCGCATCGGAGCAGGGCGACAAGCGTCTGCTGCTGCAGATTTTCTCGGAAACCCTGATGGGGCCGGTGTTCTTCGAATTCATCCAGCGCAAGGGCGACGATGGCTTCGGCGAGGGCAACTTCAAGGCCCTGTTCGAATCGATCGAGCGTGACCAGGTGCGTCGTGGTGTGTTGACCACCGAGTAATCTGAAATGAAAAAATCCCGGCCTGCAGAAATGCAGGGCCGGGATTTTTTTGCTTCATACAAAACCTGTGGGAACGAGCCTGCTCGCGAATGCGGACTTTCATTCAACACTCATGTTGACTGGTCTGACGACTTCGCGAGCAGGCTCGCTCCCACATTTGTCTTGTGTTGCATTCAAGAGCGGCGTTGGCGCATCAAGTGTTTGAAGCCTTCGAACACCAGCACCACAACCGCCAGCCAGATCGGGATGTAAGTCAGCCACTCGCCCGACTTGATGCTCTCTCCCAGCAACAATGCCACCGCGAGCAACAGCACCGGTTCGACATAACTCAACAACCCAAACAGACTGAACGGCAGCAAGCGGCTGGCGATGATATACACCACCAGCGCAGACGCACTGATCAGGCCGAGCAGTGGAATCAGCCACATCAGCCCCGGATATTGATCGAACACGGCCAGGCCCTGTTCGCCGCCCTGCACAAACCAGTAGGCGACCGGCAGCATCAGGGTCATGTCGACCCACAGGCCACCGAGGTTGTCGGTTTGCAGGTATTTGCGCAGTACGAAGTACAGCGGATAACCGACCACGACCATCAGCGTCGCCCAGGAAAATCCGCCAACCTGATACAGCTCGTTCAACACGCCAAGACTGGCGAAAAATACCGCGATTTTCTGCAGGTAAGACAGGCTCTCGCCATAGGCAATCCGCCCGGTCAGCACCATCGCCAGTGGCAACAGGAAATAGCCCAGTGATACATCCAGGCTGTAATCATTGAGCGGTGCCCACATGAACAGCCACAGCTGAACCCCGAGCAGGGCTGAAGAAACCAGCAGCCCGGCAATCAGCTTCGGCCTGGCTGCCATCAATCGGAACAGCTCCAGCACCCGCCGCCATTCCCCGGAAACCAGCATGAACACCGTCATGCACGGCACGGTCAGAAGCATGCGCCAGCCGAAGATTTCCACGCCGCTCAGAGGGGTCAGCAGCGACGTGTAGTAATACATGACGGCAAACAGCACGGAGGCTGAAACCGATAGAGCGATACCTTTAGACAAACTGTCCTCGCGACGTGATGGTTGAACGGGGCGCGCAGGATACGTGGTTTTTGTGCTGAATATTGAGCGGATGCTCATTATTTCCCACATCCTGGAGCCAAGCACAAAACCTGTGGGAGCGAGCCTGCTCGCGAAGAGGCCAGCAGATTCAGCATAGATGTTGCGTCGGCTGGCGCTATGCATGATTGCATCGCTTAAACGCAAAAGATCGCAACCTTCGGCAGTTCCTACAGGGAACGCATTCCACAGTAGCTGCCGAAGGCTGCGATCTTTTGATCTGCGCGTCTGATTAGGCCCGCAACGTCCGCGTCATCCGCAACGCCAGCAGACTCCCGCCGACGATCACCGCCGCCAGCACGTACAACGCTGCATCCGTCGAACCCGTGCTGTCCTTGACCCAACCCACCAGGTACGGGCTGAGGAACCCGGCCATCTGCCCCATCGAGTTGATCAGCGCCAGCCCACCAGCCGCTGCGCCCGCGCTCAGCATGGCGGTCGGCACCGGCCAGAACATCGGCAGACCGGTCAGTGCGCCCATGGTCGCTATGGTCAGGCCGAGAATCGCAATCGCCGGATTGGCCGCGAAATTCACCGCGATCACCAGCCCGACAGCGCCCATCAGCATCGGTACCACCAAGTGCCAGCGGCGCTCCTTGCGCAAGTCCGCCGAGCGGCCGACGACCAGCATGAACACCGCCGCGAGCAGGTACGGAATCGCACTCAGCCAGCCGATCACCAGGTTGTCGCTGAAGCCGAGGTTCTTGATGATCGACGGCAGCCAGAAGTTGATCGCGTACACGCCGCTCTGGATGCAGAAATAGATCAGGCCGAAGGCCCAGATCGCTGGGTTCTTGAACACCGCAAGCAGCGAGTCGGTGGCGGTTTTCGGTTTGTTGGCGAGGTCTTCGGCGTGGTCGGCTTCGAGCACGGAACGTTCATGGGCGGTCAGCCATTTGGCATTGGCGAAGCTGTCGCTCAACAGGAAATACGCCAGCGCACCGAGGATCACCGTCGGAATGCCTTGCAGGAGGAACATCCACTGCCAGCCGGCCAGGCCACCCTGGCCGGCGGCGAAGTGGTTGAGAATCCAGCCGGAAAACGGGCTGCCGAGCAAACCGGAGACCGGGATTGCCGACATGAACAACGCCATGATCCGGCCACGGCGGAAGGTCGGGAACCACTGCGAGAGGTACAGCACGACGCCCGGGAAGAAACCGGCTTCAGCGGCACCGGTGAAAAAGCGCAGGGTGTAGAACTCGGTCGGGGTGGTGACGAACAACAGGCAGGTCGACAGCGTGCCCCAGGTGATCATCATCAAGGCAATCCAGCGCCGAGGACCGAAGCGGGTCAGTGCCAGGTTGCTCGGCACGCCGCACAGCACATAACCGATGAAGAAGATGCCGGCGCCGAGGCCGTACACCGTTTCGCTGAATTTCAGTGCGTCGAGCATCTGCAGTTTGGCGAAGCCGACGTTGACCCGGTCGAGGTAGTTGAACAGATAGCAGATGAAAATGAAGGGAATCAAACGCAGGGTGATGCGTTTGTAGACGGCGTTTTTACCGTCGTCGATGGTCTGGGTAGCTGCGGCGCTCTGCGACATAGCGGCTCTCTCTTTATTATGATTTTTTGCGATGCAAAGGGTAACGTTGATCGCCCTGAGAGTCTCGGCCACCTTTGGCCGGATTGTCTTTGTGCCTGAGCACAGGGTTTGCCGCCAGACCCTGTGCGGCTGAACAACCGTTCGTGCCTGAACTGAAGGATTGCCGCCGCTATGTTCGAACTCGATCACGACCTTGCCCAGGACATCGTCGACCGGGCCATGGCCATTTTGCCGTACAACGTCAACGTCATGGACAGTCAGGGCCTGATCCTCGGCAGCGGCGAACCGGAGCGCATCAACACCCGTCATGAAGGCGCGCAACTGGTGCTGGCCAACGGGCGTGTGGTGGAAATCGACGCGCAGACGGCGGTGCATCTCAAAGGTGTGCAACCGGGGATCAATCTGCCGCTGCTGCTCGATCAGCGCTTGATCGGCGTGCTCGGCATCACCGGCGAGCCGGAGCAATTGCGCACCTACGCCGAGCTGGTGCGCATGACCGCTGAAATGCTGGTCGGCCAGCGCAACCAGCAGGCCGAGCAACAGTGGCGACGGCAGCGTTGCGATGATCTGCTGGCGTTGCTGCTGAGCGAGGCGGGGGATTCGCCGCGTCTGATCGATGAGGCGCAGCAACTAGGGCTCAAGCCGCTATTGACCCGGGTGCCGTATTTGTTTGAGCTGGGTCTTGAGCACGGCCCGGGGCAAACCGTCGAGGCACTGAGTGCGTGGCTGACCTCGCGTTATCCGGACAGTTGGTGCGTGAGTTCGGCGAAGTCTTCGTTGTTGTGGTGTCGCCCGGCGAGCCAGAACGTCGAGCATGATCGCCTGCTGGAAAAACTCGATGGCCTCGGCTGGAAGATTTTGCGCATCGCCGTCGGCGGGCAGGCGGATGGTCTGGCAGGGTTGCGTCGCTGTTACCGACGAGTCGGCGATTTGCTCGCTTATGGTCGTGACGTGCTGCCGAATTCGAGACTGCTGACGCTCAATCGTTATCGCTTGCCGGTCATGCTGTGGCGTCATCGCAACGATGATGCGCTGGACGAACTGCTCAAGCCGCTGCGCCAGGTCATCGCCAAGGACAGCAACGGCCAGTTGCTGGCGACCCTGCGCAGTTGGTGCGAGCACGACGGGCAGAGTCAGGCCTGCGCTGAGGCGTTGGGCATTCATCGCAATAGTCTGCGTTATCGCATGGAGCGGATTGCCGAGTTGAGCGGGGTTGATCCGTTGAAGCTGGACGGGATGCTGGCGTTGTATCTTGAGGTGCAGCTGCTGCCGCAGACTGATCCATTGCCATGAGTTGTCCTTGAGGCCGCCATCGCTGGCAAGCCAGCTCCCACAGGTCAGAAGGCGTTCATAACTTCCATAGTCACCGCAGAACCCTGTGGGAGCTGGCTTGCCAGCGATGAGGCCGGTACGACCAACACATATCTTTTGTGGAAATGAACAATAAACGCCGACGCCACTTGTGCACTCGACCGGCGTCAAGGCGCAGGCCGACTGGCAGCATGAATGCCACTGCAACCGGAGAATTCCCATGAAAATCGTCATCGCCCCCGACTCGTTCAAGGACAGCCTGAGTGCCCAAGGCGTTGCCGAAGCCATTGCCCTTGGACTGGCACAGGTCTGGCCGCAGGCGACGCTGATCAAATGCCCGATGGCCGATGGCGGCGAAGGTACGGTCGAGTCGATTCTTGCAGCCTGCGAAGGTGAGTTACGCCGCACCCGCGTGCGCGGTCCACTGGGCGCGCCGGTCGAAGCCGCATGGGGCTGGCTGCCGCACAACCACACCGCGATCATCGAAATGGCCGAGGCCAGCGGTCTGCAACTGGTCCCGCCGGGACAGCGCGATGCCTGCATCAGCAGCACGTTTGGCACCGGTGAATTGATCCGTGCTGCGCTGGATGCCGGTGCGCAACGGGTGATTCTGGCGATTGGCGGCAGCGCGACCAATGACGCCGGCGCCGGGGCGATGCAGGCGCTGGGGGTGAAGTTGCTGGATGCGCAGAATCAGTCGCTGGTGCCCGGCGGCCTGGCTTTGGCGCAATTGGCGCGGCTGGATCTGAGTGGGCTTGATCGACGTCTGGCCGATGTGCGTTTCGACATCGCCGCCGATGTCAACAATCCGCTCTGCGGCCCGCATGGTGCCTCGGCCATTTTCGGCCCTCAGAAGGGCGCGTCGCCTGCGCAGGTTGAGCAACTTGATCAGGCGCTGGGGCACTTTGCCAAAGTCTGCGCGCAAGCATTGGGCAAAGACGTGCGCGATGAACCGGGCAGCGGCGCGGCGGGTGGCCTGGGGTTTGCGGCCAAGGCTTTTCTCGGTGCGCAGTTTCAGGCTGGCGTCGAGGTGGTAGCGGAACTGGTCGGGCTCGCTGACGCGGTCAGGGGTGCGGATCTGGTGATTACCGGAGAAGGCCGCTTCGATGCGCAAACCCTTCGCGGCAAAACGCCGTTCGGTGTTGCGCGAGTTGCCAAACGACACGCTGTGCCGGTGATCGTGATTGCCGGGACCTTGGGCGAGGGCTATCAGGAGCTCTATCAACACGGCATCGACGCCGCTTTCGCCGTGACCAGCGGACCGATGACGCTCGAACAAGCCTGCGCCGAAGCTCCGCGCCTGCTGCGTGAACGCGCCACCGATATTGCTCGGGTCTGGCAACTCGCCGCCCAACGCTGATCGGCTTGCCTATGTAGGAGCTGTCGAGTGCAACGAGGCTGCGATCTTTTGACTTTTAAAAGCAGGATCAAAAGATCGCAGCCTCGTTGCACTCGACAGCTCTACCAAGGGCAGCGGAGCAGTTTTTGATTGTTGCCACGTCCTGAAAAATATTTACCGCAGACCCGAAACCTTCCTCAAGCCTGGCCGATACAACGGTCAGGCGCACACAAAACCACAATTCAGTGCCGCCGGACTGTCGCCCGCTATGGGCCAGTGCTCACGGCATGGACGCTCGTAGTTTCTTTCTTTCGAGAGTCCGACCATGTCCCTGCGTAACCTGAATATCGCGCCACGTGCTTTCCTCGGTTTTGCCTTTATCGCCTTGTTGGTGATTGTCCTCGGCGTGTTCGCGGTCAGCCGCATGACGGTCATTCGTCAGGCGTCGGTCGACATGGACACCAACCAATTGCCAAGCGTGACCCACCTCAGCGTGGTCACGGAAAACGTCCTGCGCATGCGCATTCTCTCGTTCCGTGTGCTGGTCAATCGCGAACCGGCCAGCCTGCAAGAGGCAGAAACCCGCATCGCGGTGCTCGTCGACAAGGTGCGCAAAGCGCAGGCCAGCTACGCTGCGTTGCCGGCAGGCCCTGAAGAGCGCGCGGTCTTCCAGACGTTTTCGACGACGCTCGATAATTACCTGCAAGCGCAGAATCAGATGATTGAGCTGTCGCGCAAGGGCGATCTGGAAGCGATGCGCGCGTTGATCAACACGCGCATCAAGGAAGGCACCGATCAGATGGGCGAGCAGCTCAACAAGCTGATCGGCATGAATACCGCCGGGGCCAGAGCGGCGGCCATTAAGGCCGGTGAAAACTATGACAGCGCCATCACCGGGATCATCATCGTCGCCGTGATTGCGGCGCTGGCCACCGTGTTGCTCGCCTGGTTGCTGACCCGCAGCATCGTCACGCCGCTCAACCGCGCCGTGCTCGCTGCGCAAACCATTGCTGGCGGTGACCTCAGTAAAGCCATCGAAGTCGACGGCAAGGACGAACCGGCGCGCCTGCTCGAAGCCTTGGCCGCGATGCAGACCAACCTGCGCAAAACCATCGAGCAGATCGCCGGTTCCGCCACGCAACTGGGCGCCGCTGCCGAAGAACTCAGCGCGGTCACCGAAGAAGCGTCGCGCGGGTTGCAGCAGCAGAACAACGAAATCGAACAGGCCGCCACGGCCGTCAACGAGATGACCGCTGCGGTGGAAGAAGTGGCGCGCAATGCCGTTTCGACTTCCGAAGCTTCCAATCAGTCGACCCACGCCGCCCGCGAAGGTCGCGATCAAGTGGTGAAAACCGTCGACGCGATCCAGACCATGACCCACGACGTGCAGAACACCGCGCAGATGATCGAAGGCCTCGCCGCGCAGGGCCGTGACATCGGCAAGGTGCTGGACGTGATTCGTGCCATCGCCGAGCAGACCAACTTGCTGGCGCTCAACGCTGCGATTGAAGCCGCGCGTGCCGGCGAGGCTGGCCGTGGCTTTGCCGTGGTGGCTGATGAAGTGCGAGCCTTGGCCCATCGCACCGCGCAGTCGACCCAGGAAATCGAGAAAATGGTTGCCGGCATCCAGAACGGCACCGGTGAAGCGGTCTCCTCGATGCAGCAAAGCAACCAGCGTACCCAGTCCACTCTGGAAATGGCCCGCGCGGCTGGCGTGGCACTGGAGCAGATCACGCAATCGATTCACCAGATCAACGAACGCAACCTGGTCATCGCCAGCGCGTCGGAAGAGCAGGCGCAAGTCTCGCGCGAGGTCGATCGCAACCTGGTCAATATTCGCGACCTCGCCACGCAATCGGCCGCCGGGGCCAACCAGACCAGCGCCGCGACCCACGAGCTGTCGCGACTGGCAGTGGATTTGAACGCGATGGTGGCGCGTTTCGTGATTTGAGATACGGTGAAGGCTGGAAACCGCGCTAACAGGAGACGTACATGCGCTATTCAGCCTTGACCCAACGAATCGCCGGGGAGGGTGCCGCTGCCTGGCAGATTCACGACCGAGCGCTGGAACTGCGCGCCGAGGGCGTTGATGTTTTGTTGTTGAGCGTCGGCGATCCGGATTTCGATACGCCGTTGCCGATCGTCCATGGCGCGATCGATAGCCTGTTGGCCGGCGATACCCATTACGCCGACGTACGTGGGCGGTTCGAGCTGCGCAGGCTGATTGCCGAGCGTCATCGCCAGCGCAGTGGTCAACGGGTTGATCCTGATCAGGTGATTGTCCTGCCCGGCGCACAATGCGCGGTGTACTCGGTGGCGCAGTGTCTGCTCGATCCGGGTGACGAAGTGATCGTCGCCGAGCCGATGTACGTTACCTACGAAGGAGTGTTTGGCGCTTGCGGTGCCAAGGTGATTGCGGTGCCGGTGCGCCCGGAGAACGGTTTTCGTGTCGACCCGGCCGATGTCGCTGCGCGCATTACCCCGCGAACTCGCGCCATGCTGCTCAACAGCCCGAACAATCCCAGCGGCGCCAGCCTGTCCTTGCTGATCTGGCAGGAACTGGCGGCGCTGTGCATTCGCCATGACTTGTGGCTGATAAGCGATGAGGTGTACAGCGAGCTGTTATATGAAGGCGAGCACATCAGCCCGGCGAGCCTGCCGGGCATGGCCGAGCGCACCGCGACGATCAGCAGTCTGTCGAAATCCCATGCGATGACCGGTTGGCGTATCGGCTGGATGATCGGCCCGAATGCCTTGGCCGAGCATCTGGTGAATCTGTCGCTGAGCATGCTCTTCGGTCTGCCGGATTTCGTACAGAAAGCCGCGCAAGTGGCGCTGCAAAGTGATCTGCCGGAAGTCTCTCAGATGCGCGAGGAGTATCGCTTGCGCCGCGATCTGGTGTGCGAGCGTTTGCACGGTTGCCCTGGGTTGCAGCCGATTCGCCCGGATGGCGGCATGTTCGTGATGGTCGATGTGCGCCAGACCGGCCTCGGCGCTCAGGCGTTTGCCGAGCGATTGCTGGAAGGTTACGGGGTGTCAGTGTTGGCCGGTGAAGCGTTCGGGCCGAGCGCGGCGGGGCATATTCGCATCGGGCTGGTGGTGGATCGGGTCAAACTGGCGGATGCCTGCGCGCGGATTGCGTTGTGTGCGGTGCAGCTGTTGCAGGCGCGGAGTGCCTGAGGGTCTTGCATTGCCTGAACCGGCGCCTTGCTGATCGTTCCCACGCTCCGCGTGGGAATGCCTCTAGGGACGCTCCGCGTTCCAACTTTCGGAAGGGACGCGGAGCGTCCCGGGCTGCATTCCCACGCTGAGCGTGGGAACGATCAGCATCAAGGATTCACCAGATTCGCCGGCCGCTGTCCATTCAACGCCGCCAACAGATTCTCCACCGCACACCGCGCCATTGCCTCACGCGTTTCATGAGTCGCCGAGCCCATGTGCGGCGTCGCCACCACGTTGCTCAACTGCAACAACGGCGAGTCATGATTCAACGGCTCGCGCTCGAACACATCCAGCCCCGCCGCGCGAATCCGCTTGCTGCGCAACGCCTCGATCATCGCCGCCTCATCAACCACCTTTCCCCGCGAGATATTGATGAAAATGCTTTCCGGCCGCATGAGCGCAAATTGCTCGGCGCCGATCAAACGTTCGGTCTGCGCCGTCAGCGGCAAGGTCAGGCAAATGAAATCGGCCTGCTGGAGCAACTCTTCGAGGCTGCGATATTGTGCGTCGAAACGCTCCTCGACCGCCGGTTTGCGCGACTGGCTGTGGTAGATCACCGGCATGCCGAAACCGAAATGCCCGCGCTGGGCCAAGGCTTCGCCGATTCGGCCCATGCCGATGATGCCCAGCGTCTTGCCGTGCACATCGGTGCCGAAATGCGCCGGGCCGATGTTGCGGCTCCACTGCCCGCCACGGACCATGTTCGCCAGTTCGACCACCCGCCGCGCGGCAGCGAGGATCAGGGCGAAACCGGTGTCGGCGGTGGTTTCGGTGAGCACGTCGGGGGTGTTGGTCAGCAGAACCTTGCGCCGATTCAGATACTCGATGTCGTAGTTGTCAACACCCACCGAGACGCTGGCAATCGCCTCCAGCTGCGGCGCCAGATCCAGCAGCGCGGCATCTAGTTTCAGGCTGGCCCCGAGCAAACCGTGGGCGCGGGGCAGGGCATCGCGCAGCTGCATGAGGCCGTCGGCGTCGAGGCTTTCGATCAGCGTTACGTCAAACTGCTCTTGCAGGCGCGCCATCAGCGCGGGCGAAAGTTTCTTGTACAGCACGACCTGTTTTTTCATGGCAAAAGTCCTTTCAGGAATGCGCCGGCACACGCGGCGTGGCGACGGCTTTGGCGACGACGCGATCACTGGCGCCGGGCTTGAGGAAAATGGTCAACACCACCGACAGCAACAGCGCGCCGCTCATCAGCAGATAGGAAGCGCCGGGCGAACCGGTCGAGCTGTTCAGATAGCCGACCAGATACGAGCCGCCAAAAGAACCGAGCGCGCCCATGCTGTTGATCAGCGCCATGGCGCCGCCAGCGACGTTGGCCGGCAGGATCTCGGGGACGATGGCGAAGAACGGTCCGTACGGCGCGTACATGCAGGCGCCGGCAATGACCAGCAGCGTGTACGACCACCAGAAGTGTTCGGCGCCCAAGGCATACGAGCCGTAGAACGCGATGGAGGCGATCAGCAGCGGCGGCCAGACGAAGCGTTTGCGCTTCTGCAACTTGTCCGAACCCCACGACACCGCGAGCATGCCGATCACCGCCGCCAGATACGGCAGCGCCGACAGCCAGCCAGCCTCGATCATGTCCATCTGCGCGCCGGCCTTGAGGATCGACGGCAGCCACAACACGAAACCGTAGACGCCGATGCTCCAGCAGAAAAACTGCAGCGCGAGGATGATAACCTTCGGCGAACGGAACGCCTCGGCGTAGTTCTTCACCGCCTTGATCCCGACCTGCTCAGCAGCGAGGGCGCTTTCCAGATCGTGCTTTTCCTGCTCATTGAGCCACTTGGCCTGGGCCGGGCGGTCGTCGGCCAGACGCCACCAGATAAACGCCCACAGCACCGCCGGCAGACCTTCAATGATGAACATCCAGCGCCAGCTGAAATGCTGCACCAGATAGCCCGACACCACCGACATCCACAGCATCGTCACCGGGTTACCGAGGATCAGAAAGGTGTTGGCCCGCGAACGTTCGGCACGGGTGAACCAATGGCACAGATACACCAGCATCGCCGGCATCACCGCCGCTTCGACCACGCCGAGCATGAAGCGAATGACGATCAGCCAATAGGCGTTGGACACCACGCCGGTCAACGTGGCCAGACCACCCCAGAGGATCAGGCTGACGAAAATCAGCTTCTTGACGCTGTGCTTTTGCGCGTAGATCGCGCCGGGAACCTGGAAGAAAAAGTAACCGAGAAAGAACAGCGCACCGAGCAGCGAGGACAGACCCGGTGTGATCATCAGGTCTTCGGCCATGCCCGACGCGGCGGCAAAACCGTAGTTGGCGCGATCAAGATAGGCCAGGCTGTATGTGATGAACACAATCGGCATGATGTACCACCAGCGGCGGGTGGCGAGGGTAGCGGTTTTCATCGGTGTGACTCCTGAGCTTGTTGTTTTTGTCGCAGCAGGTTCATTGATTTGCGGTAATCAGGCGGGCCTCTTCGCGAGCAGGCTCGCTCCCACAGAGGATTGCATTCCAAATGTGGGAGCGAGCCTGCTCGCGAAGGCGGATTCAAATTCAACCGATAACTCTTGGCGGGTCGGCAACCCCTCCATGTCGCCACGACTCTGCACCGCGCGACTGCCAATCCAGTTCGCCCGCTGCACGGCCTCGGCAAAACTCTGATGCTCGAGCAGGGCGCTGATCATCCCCACCGCAAAGCCGTCACCGGCGCCCACGGTATCGACCACGTTGCTCACCGGCACGCCAGCAACGAAGCCCTGATCCAGCTGCGTGCGGTAGTAAGCACCCGCAGGCCCGAGCTTGATCGCCACGGCCTCGGCGCCCTGATCCAGATAGAACGCAGCAATGTCGGCCGGGTCGTCGAAACCGGTGAGCAAGCGACCTTCACTCAACCCCGGCAGGACCCAGTGGGCAAGGGCGGCGAGGCGGTTGATCTGGCGGATCATCTCGCCCTCGCTGGCCCACAGGCTCGGGCGCAGATTCGGGTCGAATGACACGCTGCGCCCGGCGTTGCGCATCCGGGTCATCAGCTCGAAGGACATTTCCCGGCTGGAACCTGACAGCGCCGGCGGAATACCGGTGGCGTGCAAGTGACGGGCGCTCAGCAGGTTGTCGCTGATGGAGTTGGGCGACAAATGACTGGCCGCCGAACCGCGCCGGAAATATTCGACCTGCGGGTCGCTGCCATCGTCGTTGCGCGATTTGAACTGGAAACCCGTTGGATGGTTTTTATCGACTTCGACGTGGCTGCAATCCAGACCTTCCTTGATCAGCGTCTCGACCACAAAGCGTCCGAGCGAATCGTTACCGACCCGGCTCAGCCACGCGACGTTGAAACCCAAGCGCGACAAGCCGATCGCGACGTTGCTGTCGGCCCCGGCAATCCGTTTGTGAAACTGCTCGACCTTGGCCAGATCGCCGGTCTGCTCGGCGACCAGCATTGCCATGGTTTCACCGAAAGAAAGAATATCGATCTCAGACATGAGCTGGCTCCAGGCGCGATTGACCGAGGCGGGCGAGGGCGGCGACGTGTTCGCGGGTCAGTTGCACCAGATCATCGCCTTGCAGCGGGTACTCGGCGGCGCGCATAACGCCTTGGTCCATGTGTCGCAGCAGTTGTTCCCACAGATGCAGGTCGCTGATGGCGGGTGGTACGGCAACCAGTTTGCCGTCGGCGCGGCGCGCAACGGCTTTGCAATGCACATAACCGACGTGACGGCCGAGCGCGCGTGCGGCGCTGGCGGCGGACTGGTCCTGCCAGTGCCAGTTGCCAATGTCGAAGGTCATCTTGATCGGCAGGTTGTGTTGCTCGACGGCGGTAAAGAAACGCTGGAACGGTTCGATACGTCCGCCGTGCAAGGTCTGGTCGTTCTCCACCAGCAGTTGCACCGGGCTTTGCTTGAGTCGCTCGGCCAGTGCCTGCAAGTCAGAGTTGTCGGTGAAATAACCGAGGGACACTTTCAGCCATTTCGAGCCAAATGCCTGGGCCTGCTGCAGCGCGGTAATCAGTTCGGGATTTGGCTGCGCTTGCCCTGCGAGCCAGAGTTCGGTGGGTGAGGAGTAAATGCTTTGCAGGCCCTGCGCCTGGGTAGCCTGAGCCAGTTGCGCCGGGTCTTCACGGGTCAGCAGCTCTTCACGCCACTCGATGCGATTCGCCCCGGCTGCCGCGAGGATGTCGATAAAACAATCCTGCCCACGCTGGCGCACGAGCTCGGCACCGTAGCTGGACAGACTGATGGAAACGGCGGGTTTATTCATTGTTATTGACCTCTGAAACCGGTTTCATTTTTGTTCAAAAAAATCAGGTGATTCTGTAGTGTTTTTGCAGGCCCTTTGGCGAGCAGGCTCGCCCGCACATTTGCAACACGGTCACCTGTGGGAGCGAGCCCGCTCGCGAAAGCGCCAGATCAGACGCCGCCAATCCCTCGGGTCGAACCCCGCTCAATCAGCACCGGCGCAAAATCCACAATTCGCGCCACCTCATCATCCCCGCGCAAGCGCTTGAGCAGACACTCAAACGCCCGCGCGCCTATCTCTTGCGTCGGCTGTGCCAGCGCGGTAATCCCGCTGCCCACCAGCGGATACCAATCCAGATCATCCAGAGCAATCAGCCCGACATCCTCGAACAAGCGCACACCGAGTGCGCGCAACGCGTGAGTCGCCGCCAGCGCCGCCACGCCATTGGCGCAAAACAGTGCTTTCGGACCGTCAACGTGGGTGTTTAAAAAAGTTTGAAGTTGCGCCTTCAGATCATCGCCGGTTTCCAGCACCGCCCCGGTCAGGGCCGAGCGTTGGGCAATCTGCGCTTGAAAACTGCTGACCCGTTCGATCCGCGAACTGGTGCCATCAAACGGTTCGGTTACCAGCAATAAATCCTGATATCCGCGCTGCTCAAGGTGCGCGAGCGCCATTTCAACTGCTTGCGAGTTGTTCAGTCCGACCATGTCGCTGTCGAGCCCGTCGACCTTGCGATCCACCAACACCATAGGCATCTCGCGGCGCAGCTCATGCAGTTCGTCCCGGTGATGGCCCAGCGTGTTCACGATCAGCCCTTCGATGTTGTAAGAGCGCAACAGCGCCAGATGCTGGCGTTCCTGCTCGTCATCGCGGTCGGTGTTGCACACCACCAGGCTGTAGCCGTGCGCACGGCAGGCGGTTTCCACCCCGTGCATCACGGCAATCGAATAGGGGTTACGGATATCGGCGACGAGCATGCCGATCAGCCGAGTGCGCCCGCGTTTCAGGCCGCGGGCCATTTGGTTGGGGCGGTAACCGAGTTCATCAATCGCCTGCTCGATGCGCCGGGCAATGGCATCGGAGAGCAGCGCGCGGTCTTCGCCGATGAAGCGCGAGACGCTGGCCTTGGATACACCAGCGCGTTCGGCAACATCAAGCATGGTCACGCGGCTGCGCTGGGCGGCGGAGAAGTCGTTCAATGGGTCAGACCTTATTTTTGAAATGTAGCGTTTTAACGGCATGGATACCGCTGAAACCGGTTTCAGAAGACACTATCTGACCTTGAGCCGTCAACCTTCAAATGCAGCGGAAACAGTCACGGCAAAATGGATTTCCGACAAACGGTTGCTTTACCTGTCAGATCTGACAGTAGGCATCTTTCCAATACCAGCGCTTAATTTCTTTCAGGCCTAGATGACCAGCCAGTGAGAAATTCCATGCCGATCGAAACGCCGATTACCTCCAGCGATCCATTGAATCCCGGCGTGCTTCTGAGCCTGCCACGAGTGGAAGGCGTCGATCCGCTTGACCCGGCCGGAACATTGCCGCCGGACGCAAAACAGGTGGGCATCGTTTGTATTATTGACCGCTGGCCGAACTTTCCTGTTTCAGGCGTGAATAAAGATCGTGTTGAAATTTTCATTGTTGGTAACCCTGATTTCGTCGCCTTTGGCGAGTATGGGGCCGCGGACGATGCACCGGAGTTTCGTATTCCAGTAGCTCCCGAGAAACTTCCGGATGTGGCTTCGTTTGAGCTTTTCTACACAGTACGTTCGATCAACCCTACTACGTCACCTTCACGACGCCTGACTTTTGCGATAGTTAAGCCGCCGCAACTTTTGAAGGAGGTTACTTTTCCCGATGCGGATGCCTGGGGATATATCGGATGTTACAAGAACCATCCCGACGATCCGGAAGCCTTGTTTATCTGGGAAGGGGTACGTATCGAAATTCCTTTCGATGACTTGTTTCAGCTTGCGGATGTCCTCAGCCTGGATTGGCAGGCATGGGATTCTTTAAACGGGTCGGGAAACCCTTTGACACAGGTGTTTAACTTTACTGAGGTTGTGACAGATGTTGTGACCAAGGAGCCAGTGAAGATTGTAATCAAGCCCTTTGCTTCACATATAGAACCCATGGAGGAAAACGATTCGGCCTTAGTTAATTACCAACTATTGCGCGACGGTGTACCTATCTTTCGCTCGTTTACCGGGCTGGTGAAGGTAGACAGGAAAATTCCGGGAGAAAGCAAGTATTGCTCGGATGCAAGTTGGATGAAGTGATCAGGCCGCAACAGTAGCAGCGATATTACGACTGCAGTTGGCGACATTCGCCATTGTCGAAGATGCATGGATCAAAAAACATTTTCTACGCAATGGAGAAGGCACATGACAAGTATTCAAACTGCGGAGTCAGGCACACCCTTGGGCGTTCTGGTCGCACCTACCCCCGAATTGCCAGACGGGCGCGGCACGAACAAGGACATCATTCCGATAGCTGCGATACCTGTGGGCGCCGCGCTGACACTTATGGTCAAGACCAATGTGTGGTCGAATCCTAACAGCAGAGATCAGATCGCCCTTGACGTTACGCGAACCCAGCCTCCTGCCAATCCGCTGCCGACAGACTTCACGCGGTTAAACAGGGTAAACCTCGGCGACGTGGCCAGCCGTCCTGTAGATTTTCCGATCACAGTGCCTACCGAATTTCTGGGTGAGGATGCAACCCCGGTGGGGCCGACGCCGATCTGGGTGCGTAGCGTGCTGTATGAGCGGGGGCTCAACCCGCTGACCGGTCCGGTGATGAAGTTTTTTATCGACCGTACTGGTGCCTGGCAAGCGAAACCTGCACAAACAGGTACAAATCCAGGACAGGTTCCAGTGCGCCAGAACAATTCCGCCAGCCACCTTTCCAAATGCCCCCGGGGATCTGGATGACACATGGGCGGGTCAGCCAGGTAACGAAGGGGGATTGCAGGTACAAATTGATACCGGCTACGCCAACGTTCAGCCGGATGACACGTTGACCCTGTACGTGGCAGGTACACGTACCAACCCTCCGCAGGTGCCCCCTTTTTTCAACGGACCGATGCCCACCGATGGCAAGCTGTCCATCCCGACCGCAGAGCTACGCAAGGTAACGAGCGGCCGGGCCTTCATCTGGTTCATCATTACTGACGCTGCTGGCAACCAGAGCGCATGGGGCGTGTATTTCAAAAACGTGCGTTTTCTGCCACTGCCCAAACTGGGCGTCATTACCGTCCCGGCAAACGAAGATGGTCTGATCGATTTAAAAGATGCGCGTGCAGGTGTGAAGGTAAAAGTCAGCCGGTTGGTAGATACAATCGGCACCGACGTAGTGAGCCTGACATACGGCGCTCAACCAGCCCAGGATCTGCCATTCAACGCACTCACGGAGCTGGAGTTCACCATTCCTTGGTCGAGTCTGAGCAAACAATACTTTGATAACCAGACGGGTACGAATTTTGAATTGGACGTGGTCGTCAAAGCTGACTTGATGCGTGGCGGTTTATCCATCGACGACGGATCAACAACTGTCAAAACAGATTTCTCGACGCATCCGCCTTATACCGTCGACCCGACGACCCCGCCCCCTGAAGTTAATCCCGAATTCCGGAAACTGATCGTCCGCGGACAGCCACCTGTCACGGATAACTTACTGGGCCCTCAGGATGTCGATCAGACAGCCAAGGCTCACATCGATGTCTCGCCTGTCACCGCCGGGACGTCGTTTCCCGATCCCGAACCGGGCGATCTGGTTACCCTGAAGTATCTTGGGGATCAAGGCGAAATTATCGTTAATTCCATTCAAATGACTCAGTCGAATATAAATAATGTCGTTCAGATAGATTTGCCATATACCGTTGTCGGTCCGGGTGGTATCGGGCTTAAAGAGGCTTGGTGGACATATGAAAACCCCGCCCGGAATAATACTCAAGACTCGGCAAAGGAGACGGTAACTGTCAATACTGTAGTCATCGTTCTCGATAAGCCAGAATTCCAACGCCCACCTACAGATGGCACCGAAGACCCATACATTATTTGCGAGAGCTTGACGGGGGATGATCACGTTGCGACGTTCAAGATCAAACCTAATGATCATTTCACCGATGGGATGAATATCACATTCAATTGGCAAGGCTGGCATGACGATAAATACACCATAGACGCACCGCCGGATACGGTTTTTTTCCGATACTCGTGCGATCACTTCGCTCGAGTTAACGGAGGGGATGCTTTGGGAAGTGCCATACGCACCTTTTATTCGTAATCTTCCTCGTCCACCTGCTACCACGCCTGATCCGACCGACTTTTACGCTGGTTATGTCAAAATCTGGTATTCGACGCCAATTGTAACCACGTCAGAAGTTCAGGAAATGATTGTCTACCTGCTCAATGCTGACTTCTTGTACTGCGAATCGGAACCGGGCTGGGATCCTGCGCCTGCTCCATAAACGGCATTCGCGATCATTGCATTGCCGGAGAGCCAACCTCTTCAGGCAATGCAATTTAATTGGGGAAGCAAGAAATATCTCGAAATGTCGCGAGTGGGCGATTAAGCCCACCTACTAAGAGGATTAGTCCTACAGAGAAAGTCCAGACTAGCAGGTATTCTCCGGCGTCGCCTACAAAGGTCGTCTGATGGAATATGTACGTCTGAACCGTCCTTCTTCCGTCCCGATAAACCTCAACGAGAAGTGTATATGACGTTTGAAAATAGCTTGGGACCGACAGTTTTGAAACTCACTGGCACGCTCTCTTGTGCAGCATTACTGATCGCAATATCCGAGACGGCCTTTTCCCGAAATCTCAATCCTGGTGAAGTCGAAACCGTATCCGTCGGTGCTACGCCAGAAGCCTGGTTCATCCCTGCCACTGCCACGCTTAACGTCAATGGCGGTGATACGCTGAACATCGTTGTCGGCGGTGGGACGTTAAACGCGATTTCCGCCAGCACTTCACAGATTGAAGCCTCAGCAGACGCCCGAGTGTCTCTGGACGCGGCGACGGTGACGGCTAGCAATTTCGACACTGCGCTGAGCTTGACCGACAGCTCGGCAGTGGTATCCGGCAGTACGCTGTCCAGCGATGGCAGAGCATTGTCGCTTGCGCGCGACCTGAATATACCCGTTGGCTCAACAGCGACCGTCACTGGCAGTACGTTGACAGGCGGTTTCTCGGGCGCAGCGGTAACATCCCTCAGTACCTTGAATCTGGTGGACAGCCGGGTTGAAGGGACCGACGCAGACGGTGTTGGCCTCGAACTTTACGGCGGCAACGCCAACATCAGTGCAGCCAGCGAGGTCATCGGAGAACTGGATGGGATCATCTTTGGCGAGGATACTGTCCTGAACCCGAGCGATGTCACCGCACAGAGTGTACTGAAGATTGATGGGTCAACCGTGCAGGGCCGCACCGGCGCAGCGATCAAAGTCGATTTTGCGACGCCAGACGATCAACCGGTATTGATCGAGATAGCTAACCGTTCGAATCTGATCGGCGGCAACGGTAATATCCTCGAAGTCATGGAAGGCGCAGCAGCGCGCTTTCAAATCGACGACAGCCAGTTGACCGGCAATGTAGCGGTTGCTGACGGCGGGACCGCCGCGGTTTTCTTGCAAAACAATGCCAGCCTTGACGGCGATTTGACCAACGTCGATTCTGTTTCGCTCGATACCCGAAGCATACTCACCGGTAACATTCAGGGCTCCGGGGCTGGCGTCGTGATGCTGGATAACGACTCGATCCTGCACGGTTCGGTTACTGGCGTCAGCGCTATGTCCATCGGGCGTGGCGCTGAATGGAACCTGGTTGGCAGCAATTCGTTATCGAATCTCGAAATGCAGGGCGGGAACGTCAGATTCGGCACGCCCGCCGAGTTCGTCCGCCTGGATGTTGCCAACCTGTCAGGCAATGGCCGGTTTTTTTGGATGCTGACGTGTCCACCGGTGAAACGGACTTTCTCAATGTCACGGAATCAGCCAGTGGCCGTCACGAGCTGGTAGTTGGTGCAAGCGCCAGCGAACCTGTCACCGGTGCACCGCTTCAAGTGGCTAACATCGCTGGCGGGGATGCTGAGTTCGATCTGAGAAACGGTCAGGTTGATCGTGGTGCTTTGGCGTACAAACTGGTGCGAGAGGGCGAAGGTATTTTCCTGCGGACTGATGGGACAACGCCGAGCACAGGTTCACAAACAGCATTGGCAATTGCCGGTACCGCTCCTACTGTTATCTATTCGGAAATGACCACTCTCAATACCCGCCTCGGCGACCGTCGCATGGCCGGCACTCAGCCCCGATCGCGATCGATTGCGGCACTGGACTCAGATAATCAGAACGCGACCAGCGGCCTGTGGATACGCACTCATGCCAATCAGTACAACGTCAAGAATGCCTACGGTGATGGTTATAAACAAAATCAGACTGGCGTCTCATTGGGGGTGGACACGCCACTACCGATAGGTGATGGCCAATGGTTGATCGGGGTTTTTGGTGGCTACAGCACCACTCGCCTTAACCTGGCCCGCGGCAGCGCCGGCACGATCAACAGCACCTATGGCGGGATGTATCTGTCCTGGTATGACGAAACGACCGGGTATTACGTGGATACCGTTGGCAAAATCAACCGTTTCAGTAATGACGTCAAAGTCACCTTGAGCGATGACACTCGAACAAAGGGTGACTTCGATAATCTCGGCATCAGTGGAACCGTCGAAGTAGGTAAGCATATAGTCTTTAACCGAGGTTACTTCATCGAGCCCTCTGCTCAGGTTGGTGTTGCGACGGTAAAAGGCAAGGACTACAAGTTGGACAACGGACTGCAGGTAGACAGCAACGAGACCCGCTCATTGCTCGGCAAGGTCGGAATGACCGTTGGTCGCGAGGTGGTGCTGAACAATGGCGGAAAATTGCAACCCAGGCTGCACGCGGCGTTAAGTCATGAATTCGTCAACAATAATCGTGTCAGCGTGAATGACACTGGATTCAACAACGATTTGTCCAGCACCAGCCTCGAACTGACCGGGGGCCTCAATTGGGTTCCGGCCAATAACAAATGGCAACTGTATGGCGAGATAGGGACCAGCAGGGGCAGCAAAGCTGACCAGGAGCTAGGAGGGAGTGTTGGGCTGAGCTTCAGTTTCTGATTGCATCAGCATTAAAAAAAGGAAGCCTCGCAGCTTCCTTTTTGTCGTAGTCAGTAAGCGTTTTTTCTCTTGCTCAGGTCTGCGTTAGCGACAAACTCCCCAGTGATCGGAAACTCTTCGTTGCCGCTCTCTCCACCATGGTCATATGTGCCGGACCAAGTGCCACTCAGGGTTTTTTTAATGTCGTCATATTTCAATGTCAGGCTCCCGCTCACAGAGACGTGCAGATCACCCGTCGCAGGATTGGAATAGTAGGTACTTCTGACATCATCGCTATCTTTGGAGAGGTCATAGGTCGACGATTGGGGTTTAAAAGGGAACACAAACTCAAGCGTACGCGTCACACCATCCTTAGTGTGTCCAGCTGTCAGAACGTAACGCAGGCCTTCCGGGTAGGGCTTCGGCCCGAAGGAAGGTACAGAGGTAGATCGAAACTCCATGAATTGAGGGATTTTGACAAACCTGTAGTTTGGGTTGGCATCGCCGTTGATAGTGGCTGACAAATAGGTCGGCGCTAAAACCGGAGAGATCGTCGTGTAGGCTCGGGCTGCATAGCTCATGAGTTTTATCTCCATACAATATGGTTGGGGACATCCAAAGACTGACCCGTCCTACTTCTGGATGTTGTATGGAAGCGTGAATACAGTACGCCTGTAAACTGTCAGTGTTGACAGTTTACAGGCGTACGTTTTTGTGAGCTTTGAACTGCCAGAACAAGCCGTGTTTTTCAGCCGAACAATCCTGCTGCAATGTTGATCGAGAACCCGAGGATCGCCGTATTGAACACAAAACCGATCAACGACTGCGCCAGCACAATCTTTCGAATATCCCGCGTTGCAACACCCACATCCGAAGTCTGCACAGCCACGCCGATGGTGAACGAGAAGTACAGAAAATCCCAGTAATTGGGGGTGGTCAGTCCTTCAGCAAAACGCAGCGCCGGCTCTTTGCCGTCCCAGGTGTAAAACAATCTGGCGTAGTGCACACAGAAGATCACACCTATCAGCAGCCATGAGCCGGTCACTGTCAGCGCTGTGAACCCGTAGTGCATGAGTTTGCGTGAGGTTTCCAGGTCTTTGCTGCCGGCCAGTTCAAGGGTGATGGTGGCGAGACTGGCCAACGCGGCAATGCACACCACAAACAGCACCAGTCCGGCGTTCTCGTCTTCGACTTCGGCGATGCGTCGCACGTCCGGTGCCTTGGCGCGAATGGTCAGCCAGAACATCAGAATCAGGTATGTCCAGACACCGACGTTCCAGCCAATGAGGATTTTGCTGACGATGGAACCGGCCGGGACCAACAGGCCGCTGGCGAGGCCGAGCAGAGCGGCGGCGGAGAGGCGAGGGTGGGTGCGGGCGAGGAAGGGCATGAAAGCTCGGTAGGCGAGGGAGGTTTCACCACCTTAGCCCAGCGATGACAGATGTGGCCACTGCGCATGATGTTGGCCAATCCTTGTGGGAGCGAGCCTGCTCGCGAAGACGTCAGCATATTCAACATTAGTGTTGGCAGACCGGACGCATTCGCGAGCAGGCTCGCTCCCACAGTTTGATCAGCGTTGTTTGGTGAATCGCTGTACGAGCTTCATGACCACGACGAAAAACACTGGCACGAAGATTACTGCCAGTGTCGCGGTGATCATCCCGCCAATCACACCTGTGCCGATCGCTTGCTGACTTGCCGAGCTCGCGCCAGTTGCAATCGCGAGCGGCACCACACCGAGAATGAACGCCAGCGATGTCATCACGATCGGCCGCAGACGCAAACGCGCGGCCTGCAACGTCGCATCGATCAGATCGTGACCTTCGTCATACAAGCTCTTGGCGAACTCGATGATCAGGATCGCGTTTTTCGCCGACAGACCAATGATGGTGATCAGTCCGACCTTGAAGAACACGTCGTTGGGCATGCCGCGCAGTGTCACGGCGAGTACCGCGCCGAGCACACCAAGCGGGACAACGAGCAATACAGAGGTCGGAATCGACCAGCTCTCGTACAGCGCCGCCAGACACAGGAATACCACCAGTAGCGACAGGCCCAGCAGAATCGGCGCCTGATTGCCGGACAGGCGTTCCTGCAACGACAAACCGGTCCACTCTTGACCCAGACCTTTCGGCCCCAGCGCAACCAGTCGTTCGATTTCCGCCATGGCCTCGCCGGTACTGTGCCCGGGTGACGGTTCACCAGATATCGCGATCGCTGGATAGCCGTTGTAACGAGTCAACTGCGCCGGGCCTTGAATCCAGTTGGCCTGAACGAAGGCCGACAGCGGCACCATGTTCCCGGCGTTGTTGCGCACATGCATTTTCAGCAAATCATCCACCTGACTGCGCTGATCACCTTCGGCTTGCACGACCACCCGCTGCATGCGGCCCTGATTGGGGAAGTCATTGATGTAGCTCGAACCCACGGCAGTGGACAGCACGTTGCCAATGTCGGCGAACGATACGCCCAAGGCATTCGCCTGCTTGCGGTCGACGATCAGCTGCACCTGCGGTGCTTCGGCCAGTGCGCTTTCACGGACGTTCATCAATACCGGACTTTTCTCGGCGGCGGCGAGCAGTTCCGTACGCGCCTGCATCAACGTCGCATGGCCCAGACCACCGCGATCCTGCAAGCGGAACTCGAAACCGCTGGACGTGCCAAGGCCATCCACCGGCGGCGGCAGCACCGAGAAGGCCATGGCGTCCTTGATCTGGCTCAGCGCCGCGTTGGCGCGATCGGCGATCGAGCTGGCAGCATCGTCACTGCCACGTTCCGACCAATCCTTGAGCGTCGAAAACGCCAGCGCTGCGTTCTGCCCGCTACCGGAGAAACTGAAACCCAGGATCACCACACTGTCACTGATTCCCGGCTCACCGGCGTTGTGCGCTTCGAGCTGCTCGGCTACTTGTACAGTACGGTTCTTCGTTGCGCCGGGTGGCAATTGAATATCGGTAATGGTGTAGCCCTGATCCTCGGTCGGCAGAAACGAGGAGGGCAGGCGCGCAAAACAGATTCCGAGTCCAATCAGCAGGACCACGTAGATCATCAGGTAGCGACCCGTACGCTTGAGCGCATAGCCGACCCAACCCTGATAACGGTCGGTCAATTGCTCAAATCGGCGATTGAACCAGCCGAAAAATCCGGACTTCTCGTGGTGCTCGCCTTTGCCGACAGGCTTGAGCAATGTCGCGCACAGCGCCGGCGTCAAGGTCAGGGCGAGGAACGCGGAGAATAAAATCGAGGTGGCCATGGACAGCGAGAACTGTTGATAGATCACCCCTACCGAACCCTGCATGAACGCCATCGGAATAAACACCGCGACCAGCACCAGAGTAATGCCGATGATCGCCCCGGTGATCTGCGTCATCGCCTTGCGCGTGGCTTCCTTGGGCGACAGGCCCTCGCTGGCCATGATCCGCTCGACGTTCTCCACCACGACGATGGCGTCATCCACCAGAATGCCGATGGCCAGCACCATGCCGAACATGGTCAGCACGTTGATCGAGAACCCCAGCGCCAGCATGGTCGCGAAAGTGCCCATCAACGCCACCGGCACCACCAGTGTCGGGATCAGCGTGTAGCGCACGTTTTGCAGGAACAGGAACATCACTGCAAATACCAGCAGCATCGCTTCGCCGAGGGTGTAGATCACTTTGGTAATCGAGACTTTGACGAATGGCGAAGTGTCGTAAGGAATCTTGTATTCCACGCCGGCCGGGAAGTAGCGCGCCAGTTCATCCATCTTCGCCCGCACCAGTGTCGCGGTGTTCAGCGCGTTGGCGCCTGGAGAAAGCTGCACGCCAACGGCGGTGGACGGCTTGCCGTTCAGGCGTGTGCCGAACTGATATTCCTGGCTGCCGATTTCGACCCGCGCAACATCACCGATGCGCACCGTGGAGCCGTCGCGATTGGCCTTGAGCACGATGTCGGCAAACTCCTGCGGCGTCGACAATTGGCCTTTGACCAGAATTGTCGCGGTGATTTCCTGCGTCGAAGGTGACGGCAGATCACCGATGCTACCTGCCGAAACCTGGGCGTTCTGCGCAACAATGGCTTCGTTGACATCGGCCGGCGTCAGGTTGAACGCGATGAGCTTCTGCGGATCGATCCAGATGCGCATAGCCCGCTCGGCACCATACAACTGCGCCTTGCCGACACCGTCCAGACGCTTTATCTCGTTCATCACGTTGCGCGCCAGATAATCGCTGAGCGCCACGTCATCGAGCTTGCCGTCGCTGGAGGTCAGGGTGATCAGCAAGAGGAAACCGGAAGAGACCTTCTCCACCTGCAAACCCTGCTGATTGACCGCTTGCGGCAGGCGCGACTCGACTACCTTGAGGCGGTTTTGTACATCGACCTGCGCCAATTCCGGGTTGGTGCCCGGCTGGAAAGTCGCCTTGATCGTCGCGCTGCCCAGGCTGCTTTGCGATTCGAAGTAGAGCAAGTGATCGGCGCCGTTAAGCTCTTCTTCGATCAGGCTGACCACGCTTTCATCGACGGTTTGCGCCGAGGCGCCAGGGTAGACGGCGTAGATCTCGATCTGCGGCGGTGCAACGTCGGGGTATTGCGCCACCGGCAACTGCGGAATGGCCAGCACACCGGCCAACAGGATGAACAGGGCGACCACCCAGGCAAACACCGGGCGGTCGATAAAGAACTGCGGCATATAGAAGCGTCCTGCTTACTGACCAGTGGTCTGGGCAAGTGGAAGTGGGGTTGCGTCGATCTGCACCTTTTCCCCGGGACGGGCGTGTTGCAGGCCTTCGATGACAACACGGTCGCCGGGCTTCAGGCCGCCGGTGACGATCCAGCGATTGTTCTGCACCGCACCCAGTTGCACCGGTTGCTGCGCCACGCGCATCTGTTCATCGACAGTCAGCACCTGGGCAATGCCGGCACTGTCACGCTGCACCGCGCGTTGCGGTACGGTGATGCCGTTCTGGATGGTTGCCTGCTCAAGGCGTACGCGGATGAAGCTGCCCGGCAGCAAGTCGAGATCCGGATTGGGAAACTCGCTGCGCACAATGATCTGCCCGGTGCCGGGATCGACAGTGATGTCGCTGAACAGCAGCTTGCCGGGCAACGGATACACGCTACCGTCATCCTGAATCAGCGTGGCCTTCGCTTGATCCTGACCGACTTCCTGCAACTGCCCGGAGCGCAATGCCCGGCGCAGTTCATTGAGCTCGCGGGTCGACTGGGTGAGGTCGGCATGGATCGGGTTGAGTTGCTGAATCAACGCCAGCGGCGTGGTTTCGTTCTGCCCGACCAACGCACCCTCGGTGACCAAGGCGCGACCGATACGGCCGGAAATCGGCGCGGTGACGGTGGCATAGCCGAGGTTCAGTTTCGCCCGTTCAAGCGCCGCTTTGCTGGCCGCGACATCAGCTGCCGTCTGCCGGGCAGCGGCGCGGGCGTTGTCGTAGTCCTGACCGCTGATGGCCTGGTCCTCGATCAACTGCGCATAGCGTTGTTCTTGCAATCTGGCCTGAAAGGCGTTGGCCTCGGCTTTGCGCAGCGCGGCTTCGGCACTGTCCAGATCCGCCTTGAAAGGTGCCGGGTCGATGCGGAACAGCACATCGCCTTTTTTCACGTCACTACCTTCGCGGTAGGTGCGTTGCAACACTACGCCGGCCACTCGCGCACGCACTTCGGCAATCCGTGGCGCGGCGATGCGGCCGCTCAGTTCGCTGCTGATCGACAATGGCTGGGTTTTGATGGTCTCGATGCGCACGGTGGCTGGTGGTGCTTGCTCTTCGGCGTTCGAGGATGAGTCACAGGCGCTCAGCGGCAGCGCCAATGCGATCAGGCCGAGCCCGGCCAGCAGTTTTCCAGACATGTACAACCCCCAATATTGAAGGCCGCATCCTACGGCCAGACGGGGAGGTTAGCGGTGAAGCTTTGTAGCTGCTGTGTGAAATTGTGTAAGGGTTTTGCTCAGTAGCGGGTGAGGGCGTATATCCTGCAGGCCTTGAAATTTATTGCGACAGTTCGATCGCTTTCGCGAGCAGGCTCGCTCCCACAGGAGATCGCATTTCAATGTGCGAGCGAATGAGTCCTGACTGTCGCCACAGCATTCTCTGGAACACCCCATGCCCAACATCCTCCTGGTCGAAGACGACACCGCCCTCGCCGAACTGATTTCCAGCTACCTGGAGCGCAACGGTTATTCCGTCAGCGTCATCGGCCGTGGCGACCATGTGCGCGAGCGCGCGCGGATCAGTCCGCCGGATCTGGTGATCCTCGACCTCATGCTGCCGGGCCTCGACGGCTTGCAGGTATGCCGTTTGCTGCGTGCCGATTCGGCGACACTGCCGATCCTCATGCTCACGGCTCGCGATGACAGCCATGATCAGGTGTTGGGCCTGGAAATGGGCGCTGACGACTACGTCACCAAACCCTGCGAGCCACGAGTGCTGCTGGCGCGGGTGCGCACGTTGTTGCGGCGCAGCAGCCTCGGCGAACCGCTGGCGGTCAACGATCGGATCGTCATGGGCAATCTGTGCATCGATCTGTCCGAGCGCACCGTGACCTGGCGTGATCAAGCGGTTGAACTGTCCAGCGGCGAATACAATTTGCTGGTGGTGCTGGCCCGACATGCCGGCGAAGTGCTGAGTCGCGATCAGATTCTTCAGCGGCTGCGCGGTATTGAATTCAATGGCACTGACCGCTCGGTGGACGTGGCGATTTCCAAGCTGCGGCGCAAATTCGATGATCACGCCGGCGAGGCGCGCAAGATCAAGACCGTGTGGGGCAAGGGCTATCTGTTCAGCCGCTCCGAATGGGAATGCTGAGCTGATGTTTCGCATTCTGTTTCGCCTGTATCTGGTGACGATCGTCTCCTATAGTGCGGCGATCTATCTGGTGCCGGATCTGGTGGTCATGGCCTTCCGTGATCGCTTCGTCACCTACAATCTGGAATTCTCCCGAGGTCTGCAATCGCTGATCACCAAGCAGTTTCATGCTGCGCCGCAAGAGCAATGGCCGGCGATTGCGGCGGCGATGGACAAGGAATTCCAGCCGCTGCACATCGTCCTGACGCCAATCGACGACCCGGTGTTCACGCCCATCGAGCAGGAACGTTTGCACCGTGGTGAGAACGTGGTGCGCATCGGCGATTGGGGCTGGCGAACTTTGGCAGTCACTCCGCTGAATGCGGACATGGCCGTGCGTATGGTCGTACCGCCGGATCCGGTCGACGTCGATCTGTTGTACTGGAGCATTAATGTGCTCATCGGCGCCATGTTGCTCGGCTGCCTGCTGCTCTGGTTGCGCCCGCACTGGCGCGATCTTGAACGTTTGAAGGGCACTGCCGAACGCTTCGGCAAGGGGCATTTGAGCGAGCGAACCAGAATCGCCCCTAGTTCGAACATCGGCAGCCTCGCCAACGTGTTCGACACCATGGCCGGCGATATCGAAAACCTGCTCAACCAGCAGCGCGATCTGCTTAACGCCGTTTCCCATGAGCTACGTACGCCGTTGACGCGTCTGGATTTCGGCCTGGCGCTGGCGTTGTCAGAAGACTTGCCCGCCGCCAGCCGCGAGCGCCTGCAGAGTTTGGTCGCGCATATTCGTGAGCTGGATGAATTGGTGCTGGAGTTGCTTTCCTACAGCCGTTTGCAGAATCCGGCGCAGTCGCCTGAGCGCATCGAGGTGTCGCTGGACGAATTCATCGACAGCATTCTCGGCAGCGTCGATGAGGAGCTGGAGTCGCCAGACATCGTGATTGACGTTCTGCTGCACGGTCAACTCGAACGCTTCGCGCTGGACCCGCGCCTGACCGCCCGGGCCATCCAGAACCTGTTGCGCAATGCCATGCGCTATTGCGAAAAGCGCATTCAGATCGGTGTGCAGGTCATTGCCGGAGGGTGTGAGATATGGGTCGACGATGATGGTATCGGCATTCCCGACGATGAGCGCGAGCGGATTTTCGAACCGTTCTACAGGCTCGACCGCAGCCGTGATCGCGCGACGGGTGGGTTCGGCCTCGGTTTGGCGATAAGCCGCCGAGCGCTGGAAGCGCAGGGCGGCACACTTACCGTTGAGAGTTCGCCGCTGGGTGGGGCGCGATTCAGGCTGTGGTTGCCGGCCACGGCCTGAACCGTATGACGAATTTCAGGGCTGCGTTGTGCCGCTGGTCTGCAACACACATTGCTGGGTTTTACTGTCCCACACCTGGCCTTTCGGACATTCGGGCTTTTTCACGGCGTCGCTTTCATCGACAGCGAATACAGCAGGGCTGGACAGGGCGGCGACCAGCAGCGGGACGGCGAATAGCGCTTGGCGGATATTCATGGTCAATCTCCACTTTCATCGGCTTGGAGCGGAAGTTGTTGTGCTCTTTTGCAGTGACTGTTCAGTCATTAGGAAGATTCAAAGTTCTGCAGCGGGCCATTGACTTGTCATCCGCTGGCAGGCTAATTTCCAGCCCATGACTTTCACCGTATCGCGCTGCCAGCCAAGCATTATTACCGCCATTCCTCATTTGGCGGGCTAGCTCACGGCTGCAGCACCCAACCCGCCCTAGAGGCGGGTTTTTACTTTCTGTCTCCGGGGTTCTGAAAAATGTCAGGAGACGACCATGCCGCACACCCCCGACCAGCAAGCCCTGCTTGAGCATTACGTGAAAAAGATCCTGGCCGCACCGGTGTACGACATTGCGGTGCGTACGCCGTTGCAGCCTGCGCCGGCGTTGTCGGAAACATTGGGCAATCGGGTCCTGCTCAAGCGCGAAGATCTGCAACCGACGTTCTCTTTCAAGATCCGTGGTGCTTACAACAAACTCGTGCAACTGAGCGATGAGCAGCGAGCGCGGGGAGTGATCACTGCATCGGCGGGTAATCACGCGCAGGGGGTAGCGCTGGCGGCACGGGAATTGGGCATCGCCGCGACGATCGTCATGCCGTCTACCACCCCTGAGCTCAAGGTGCTCGGCGTGCGCAGTCACGGTGCCGACGCATTGCTGCATGGCGAGAGTTTTCCCTTTGCTCTGGCCCACGCGTTGCATTTGGCCGAGCAGAGCGGATGCACGTTCGTTTCACCCTTCGATGATCCTGACGTAATCGCCGGACAAGGCACCGTGGCTATGGAAATCCTGCGCCAGCATCAAGGCACGCTGAACGCGATCTTCATCCCGGTCGGCGGCGGAGGTTTGATCGCAGGTATCGCGGCCTACGTCAAATACCTGCGCCCGGAAGTGCGGATCATCGGCGTCGAATCCGAACATTCGGCGTGCCTGCAAGTGGCTTTAAGTGCGGACGAGCGGGTGGTCCTGCCCAGTGTCGGCACCTTCGCCGATGGCGTAGCGGTAGCGCAGATTGGCGCGTATGGCTTTGAGGTTTGCCGCTTCTGTGTAGATGAAGTGATCACGGTCAGCAATGACGAACTCTGCGCCGCGATCAAGAATATCTACGACGATACCCGTTCGATCACTGAACCTTCGGGTGCGCTGGCTGTTGCGGGGATCAAGCAGTACGTGGCGCGCAGTGGGGTTCGCGATCAGACATTCGTCGCCATCGACTCCGGGGCCAACATCAACTTCGACAGCCTGCGCCATGTCGCCGAACGCGCCGCTGCTTGCGGCGTGCCGGCGTGATGTCGATCAGGGCAGCAGCGGGCGCAGAAACGTGCGCTCGTAACTGACGATGAATTTCTTCTCGACCAGATTGGCAACCAGTGCGGTGCTTTCCGGGTCTGTCATTGCAATATGTCGATAGCTTTCGTAATCGGCCAGCGACGGGAAACTGAACAGGCAATAAGCAATGTTGCTCGCGCCCTCCGAGGGGAGGAAGTAGCCGTGGTGGGTGCCGCCCAAGCGCTCAACGATGTCGAGCCACGCTTTGGCATAGGCTTCGAAAGCGGGTAACTGGTAAGGATCGATCACATATCTGACGTGGCAAGTAATCAAGGGCTGGGCTCCGGTTATTCCTGCAGGGCGGTGCCGACTTTGTCCGACGCCGACCAGATGCGATAGCGCACTTCGACGTCCGACGGCGCGTACACCACGACTGGCAACTTGCTGTTGTAGCGCAACATGAAGCCGTCACCGACGACCGGAACGAAAGCGCGCTTTTTCTGGCTGCCGGGCGGGCAGGCCATCATCGTGCTCATCGGACCGATGACCTTTTCCAGGCGATAGTACGGATAGCCCCAGCCTTGCAGGTTCTTTTCATCGAGCACACCGCCCAGACGTTGACGGTTGCAATCCACCTCCAGAGTTTTGCCGGCGAGAATTTCAACCTGGAAATTCTCCTCCTGCTCTTGTTTGGGCAGATGGATGACCTGACGGGTAAACCCGGCTTCGGCTTTGGGATACGGCGCGACGTCTTCGAGCTTGGCGGCGTGGGCTAGAGTGGAAAGGTTGGCGATCAACAGGCCGGTGATCGCGCAAACGCTTAAAGAATTCATGAAGGCCTCCGTGCGGGTTGAATTGCAATGGGAGACATTCTTGCCGTCATAGTCTGCGAAAGCAAATTTGCCCGGAGATTGCAGATTGCAGTGGACGGGTGGTCGATTCATGCAATTTGCAAATAGCAGGATACTGGCCACATTTCCAAGTGCTTGATTTTGAAGGGAGCAAAACGAACCGATCAAAGGCACGTTTTATGCGTTCTTTTGGTGAGGCGCACAGGATTTGGGCGCCTACACTCCAATGGGCATTTCGCAGTACCACCACTTGCCGCACCAGGGAAACAGCGGGGGCACACCCGTGAAGGCGCAGCAGAGGGTCAGCGTGAATACTTGATTGGCAATCGCACAGAAAGGAGAGGGTTCGCCATGTTTTTATCTGCCTTGGAATTACGCAACATCATTGAAAGCAGCTTCCTGCCGAAACGCTGCCAGTGCACGTTGACACCAGACTTGTCGATGTCCGTCAAAGTATTTGGCGACCATCGAACCGACCAAGCCGATCTCTACGTCAGTGGAATCGACGCCAGCCGCCTGAACAGCTGCCGTGAAATCAACAACCTGGTCGCTGGCCTGCGTTCCGACCTCGCGCAACAGACCACGACACATCAAACCAGCGCTCGTTCTCGAGCCGTTTAACCCACCGTCTCACCCAGTTCGTCCGTCACGCGCCGGGCCTGCACAAAACCAAGGCCCAGCGCGAACTCGACCAGCACCGCGAGCAAGATCCCGGGGCCGGCATGACCATTGAGCCATTCGCCAAAACCCAACGCCGCCAAACCGAAACAGCCGACGATAAAACCATTGCTCAGTGCACTGCGTGCCACTGACGGCGGAGCATTGCGCAGCAAATAAAACATGACCCCCAACGCCGCAAACAGCACCGCGCTGCGCCGAGCGACTACGCCAGTGCCTTCCGAATAGCCAATACTCCAGATCGCCAGCAACGCCTCCGGAAAAAATCCCCAGACCAGCGCCAGCAGAAAACACAGGATTGAAGTGAAGCTCGACAACGTGCGGAACGACAACTGCATGGCCAATCCTTGCGGCAGTAGGGAAGGCCCCGAGCATAACCGCCGAAGCCACCCCAAGCCTATGGCCAACCGGAAAATCAGAAGCGTCTGTCAGTTCTGTTGACTGCAAGCGTCAGATAATTTCCTGTAACTGATTTGTGCGGGCTTGCCGGTGTTGTCGATGTATTTCATGTCGGCGGTGATGACTTTGCATTCCGAGGTCGGCGGCTCGGTTAGCGAAAGCACCTTCGCCACGTGTAGTGGCATGCCGTATTGGTAGGGTGTTTGATTCGATGTGGCGGAGGTGACGTTGGCTTGGGCCAGTGCGGCGTATGAGCTGCAGGCGAGGGTGGCAGTGAGCAGGAAGGGACGAATGTTCATGAGAGGACTCCAGCGTTGCGGGTAGGCGCCCGGCACGAAGCCGGGCGAGCCTGCCGCACTGGGCGTCAGCGGGGGAAAGCTGAGGGTGTGCGGTGATATGGAGTCTCTGACTGTGGCGTTAAGGCTGAGTTAACCGATGTGAACATGAGCTGAGTTATTTACGGTTGCTTTTCCCTTGTCTCGGGCATTTGTCGTTTGCGATATGAATCATTAGGGTACAGGCTTTGACGTGCTCGAAAAAAATTAATGATAAGGCTGTGCTGCTAAATTTCAGTACCCTAACTTATCTGGAAAAAACGAGAGCGGTGGGTGAGTGGCCTTCCACGTTTTTGCGAGTTCTTTTGCTTTTTCTAGTTGCTCTTTTGACAGCTTTTTTTCTACTTCCGGCAATACGTCGTTAACGTTGTTTATTACGTTTCCACCACCATCAAGCTCCAGTAGATTCGACAATAGTGCGTATGACTTTACCGGGTCTGATTCGAATCCGTATTTTGGTTCAGCTTCGCCAATATATGACGCGTAACCAAAAACTGCAGATGCATAGCCTGAGGCTGCAGCTTTTTCATTCCATTTTCTAAATGATGACAAATCGGCTTTTTCAATCCTCGTAGCGGCAAATCCCATCATGGCTGGTGGATAACCATTCTCTGCAGCGGCTTTCATCCATTTTTCGATTTCATCTGATCTGCTAGAGGGTAGTAGGAACATGCCTCCCCCTCTTGATACTTGGTCGCTAAACGAAATTGCGCTAATGCAAAACCTTTTTCTGCGGACTTTTCAAGCCATTCATCGTTTCCTGTTATCTCCCATAGTAGGTACATCGACTCAGCGTCACCATGAGATGCCTGATCTGTAGCAAGGGTTTTGGCTTTGTTCATCCAATCTTTAGGCGATTGCTCAGAGGAAGAACAATTATTCATAGTTACGCACAAATCTTGATCCGCGCCGCCTAGCCGAATCATAGAGTAAATATTGCCTTTCTTTGCTGACTCCTCGTAAGCCTTTTGCGCTTCTTGGGTCATATATCTGTTGTTTTTTCTTATTGATTCTCCTAGATAGTAAAGTGCTTCATTGTCACCACCCTTTGCAGCGATTTCTAAAAACTCGATTGCGGATATTGCTTTGTATTGATTGTAGAGCTCAATGCCTTTCTTCTTCGCTTCTTCTTGCTCTTTTGTTAGTGTTGCATTAGCGGTATTGCAGAGAAATATAAGGAGGACACAGAAGGTTGTAGCGAACAATTTTTTTAAGTTTATCAATTTGATTTTCCCGCTGGAGCTGAAAATTTCACAGAAGGCCTTGGTATGTAGCTGTTTTCATGCATAACAATTTTGCAGGATCCATCAATCGGCCCACCTAATATCGAAGCATTTTTCTTATATCGAGCCCTAGTAGTGTTTCCGAGTGCTTCAGTTACCGCAAGCACTGGTTCGCTCATGAAATTGTCCAACAAATAGCGGTTTTCACAGTATTTTTGCCCTGTATCAACCGGTTCGACCCCGAATTTGTTCATGCATGCGCAAGCTAGCTCAAATTGTTTTTGAGCCTCCGGTAGGCTTCCTTTCTCTTGAGCGTTAGTAGTTATATGAGTAATTATCATCTCGATCGCTGTCTGTTGCGCTAAATATGCTGTATCTCTAGTATATTTTTCTTGCCATCGTTTGAAGCGCTAATGCTAGTTTGTTTCGCTGTGGCTATGGCGAACTCCTCCGGATTAGATATCAGTGTCAACAAAATCGGGCCTAACGCGGCAGGGGTGGCCTCTACAACCCATTTTTTTAACTCGTCTGGATTTTGGTATTCAATAATAGCATGAGCAATCGGACCACCTTTTCCTCCGCTGGTCATCGCGTCATACAAGTCCATGACAACACTCCAACCCATCAGGTAAGACATTTCCACACTAAGCCCAGCAGCTCCTAATGCGTTCAGCGCCGATGCAAACTGTCCCGCTTCTGTCTCCATCCACTCCACTTTTCTGCCTTTGGCTCTGTGCAACTCCCGGCGATACAAGTTTACAAGGTCAACCACTGCCTCATAACCAACTTCGAACTTGAAGCTACCATTTGCACCTGGGCCAAGTACCACAGCCGCTTTCAAGTTCAAAATAAAACGCCCCTTATCGAGAGACACCTGCGCCGTTCCCTGAAAGCCCGCGCCAAACGCCACCCCAACTGAACCGCTCAACTTGGCCAGCGTCAACCATGGATTTGCATTTTTCGCGTCTTTAGCGCTGCCAATCCCCGTTGAAGGTGCGGTGCGTAAGGCGGCGAGTTCTTTGGCGGCGCCCAGTTCAATACGCCGGTAAGCTCAATGGCGGCTTGCAAACCCCCAAAGACATTGAAGCTGGCTTTTGCGCCGTTTTCGATTTGTACTTTTGCGAAACGTCCGCCGCGCAGTTGCTCTGTGCTTTTGGAGTCGGCGTAGGTGCCGGATTTCGACTTGTGTTCAAGATCAGGAGTAGGACTATCGTCACCGCTATCGGTTTTTGCTTGCTTGGCGGCTGCGTGATCGGCGCGTTCTTCTTTTGCAGAAGCGTCTTCACGTTGTGCGCGTTTTACCGGGCTCAGCGACGCTCCATATTTGACGTTGCCGAAGATAGGGCTCAGCTCGACGCTGCCAGCTAACAATAACGACGCTCCAGCGTAACCCCAGGCCTTTGCACCAAAGTGAAAGGAGAAGCGGCCGAAACTCATTTGTCGTGGGCTGCCGTCCAAGAGATAGTCAAGCATGATTTCTTGAGCGTTGGCTTTGGCAGGCATGTCCACTTTCATTAACTGAACTTCGCCCCGTGCCAAGTCCAGGCTCAATCCCATCTCCCCAGATATCTGGAAGCCTTCCGCGGCGGACATCTTCGGGCCTTCTAGCTTCAGTTCACCGTGAATGCTCGGCTGTGGAGGAGTCAGGCAGCGGACGAATTGAGCCTGAGGACTTGCATCAAACAGCCTTACTTCGCCGCGCACACTTTTCTGGAACACTAGTTGCTGAAGGTGCTTGCCCCAGTTAGTTAGGGCCGCGTCGTCTTCTAGTTCAGTAACCTCATAACCTTGCTTTTTCAAGTGCGCGTAAAAGTCTTTAGCTTTGAACCAGCCTTTTTCGTCGAAACAGTCGCCAGCCTGATCACTGATTTTTATTGCGCCCTGATCCAAGAGCCATTGGCGGAACGAACTGATTTCACTGTTTTTATCGGAGCCTTCGGTAGCATCGGTTGGTAGACTTTCTTTTACCTTCTTTATCGAGCCAGCCGCCTTTTTTAAATCTTCTTTGATGATTTTTTTTGCATCTTTCAGGTTCGCCATGCTGAACCATCCAAGGGGCGTGCCCTTGGCGTCAGAAAGGCTGACTTCACGCAGTGGAAAGCCTGGCTTTACCATACGGTCGATTGGTTTCGGTTGGAACTCTTCTGGTTCCCAAATTAAATAACGACCAGGTTTACTGGTGCTGACATTTTTTTGGGCTGTGGCCTGGAGGTCATCTTTGATTTTTTGTAGTTGATCCCACTTGGCACGTTCTGCATCAACGAGGCCGGCTGGCGCCTGGGCATTTTGGCCTGTTGCCTCGATCCAGCGTTTGTATTTCTCTTGAAGCTGCGCTGTAACTTCTACCTGCTTTTTCTCTGTGTCCAGATACAGTTTGAACTGCTCGATACCGGAAGGGAGTCCGTCACTGATCAAGGCGAATTCCGGAAGAGCAAGACCATACTCGGACGCTTTGATGATGGATTCAGTATAAGCGTGGTAATCAAGCGCTTCGCCATTTTTGTGTAGTGTGTAGACATAACCGACCAGATCGGCGGTGCAGTCAGTCATGCCACTGCAGATATTGTCGTAACTTTTTTCTTTTCCGCCAAGGCTTTGGCAACGTCTTCCAGCGATACCTGCTTGAAGTCTTTGTTGCCGAGGAACTTCTTGCGAGCCTCCAGATAAGCTTGCACACGTGCCCGCGCTTCAATCGCCCTCTTGGAGTACAGCGAGCCGCTTTCGTAGGTGTAGCCTTCCAACTTAGCGGCCGCTACCGCTTCTTTTTTTAGCGCGACCCACTCAGCCCGCCGCTTGTAAAAATCGGCATATGCTTTGTGAACGTGCTGGTCAGTAGCTATGTCTGTCGCTAGACGGTCGAGGCGAGATACTGGCGTCTCCTCCTCCGTGGACTGAGCAGGAGCGACTGCCGGTTTGTTTCCATTAGCTTCGTTCTGCCTTTTTTAGCGGTGGCTGGATCGATTTCGATCTCATCGCCCATCGCTTCAAACTCTTCCATACGTGCACGCTGTGCGCCCGTGAGGAAATTACTCAACTTAGGCTCAAGGAAGTATTCCAGCAAACCAGATTCCTGCAACCCGTTCAGGCGTGCATCACGTGGTTTGCTGGGCGCAATCATTTTATCCAGGGCGAACATGGATTCTTTGATGGCGGACTTTGCCCGTTCGGGAAGCAGCCAAAATTCTTGCTCTTCGGTGGCATAAATCGCACTTGCAAACTTTTTCGAGCAGGGAGGCGCGTGCGGTTTGAAAGTCTTTGAGCTCTGATCAGGGGTATCTTTGACAGGCTCCAGTTCAACCAGATCCTCCGCAGAGCACTGAGTTGCGGCTTCCGGGGTAGTTTGCGCAGGCGGTTGAGCCGCGGCAGGTGTCTGAGCGGCAGGCGCAGCAGGCGTTAGTGCGCTTTTCGGAACGCTCAGGTTCCATCCGACTTTGACGTTATCCGGGTTGGTGATGAAGGGGTTCATCTGACGAAGTTGCGCCACAGTAGTGTTGTAGCGCGTAGCAATCTGGCCCAGAGTTTCGCCGGGCATCACAGCGTGATTTGTAATTTCCATGGTGATTCCGTTCTGTTGTCGCGTCGCCTTAGTGTTGGGCAACGGCGGCTGATTCCAGGAGCCGATCTACTTTGATAAACGACTCGTCCTTTGATTGCAGGATCGCCATGATCCCAGGCTGGGTCTCGAACAGCGGACCGTTCACGACATGGCCAAGCTTGAGCAGGTGATCGCCATCATAAATGTTGTTTTTGAGCAACATGTCGAGGTTGTCCGCCATGTCATTCAAGCGGTCATCGTCTGGCTCATTGAATGCTGTGTATTCCTCATCGATCCAGTACATCCAGCCCAGGCGCGCTTGTACTTTCGCGGCCGCCTCGGGCAGATTGAACGCCGCTCTGTCACCGTCCCACGTTGATTGATCGGTGGCTTTCCAGGTCAGCCATCGCCCACGCTCTTGACCGAAATGAATTGGAGCCGGGCTGTAGACCGCATCCCAGCAGCCTAGTAACTGGTCGAATGCTTTATCGGCGCTGTAGGCCAGCGCAGCCCATAAACTCGGCTTGTGGAAACTCAGCAGACTTTGGCCACCTGAACCATCGTTTGCCTTAAGCAGCCAGCGCGCATGAGCCAGAGCTATTTCAGGATCCCGGGTTGAGATTGCGATTCCCGAAAAGCGTTCCTCACATAGTTCCACAGCGACCTTTGCCACTTTGCCGCCCTTTGGGGCCACCAGCCACAATGGCTCGTCAGGAATCCCTGCAAGGTCTGTCCCTACAAACAGACCTTGAGCGACGACGGGTTCGCCTAATCGATAAAGACGGCCTAAAGCGTCAGGCTGGAGCCCTTGGTCAATGATGAAACACAGCGACTCGCTGGTAGCGGGCAAGTCAGAAAAGTTGTAACGAGGCTCTGCGAGGAGGGCGCTCAGCGTTTTTACATGCATGTGCAATCCTTACGGCTGCAAGCGCCGTTACTCTGTTTTCCGCACAGCGGGGTGATACCTGACTCATTAAGACGGGCAGGGAGCGGTGCTTTCCCCGCCTTATCCGCATCCACAACCTTCATCGGCCCCGGCAGCAACGGCGCCGCCGGCGTGCCCACCCCGGGCGAGCCGCCGGTATTCACCTTCACCTCAGCCCCGCTGATGGTCACGCCACCTGCATCGACCTTGACGAAGCTGCCGCCAGCCTTGGCGGTCAGTTCCATGGCGCCTTCGACCACGACTCTCTGGCCGGCGTAATAATGGATTTCGTTGCCGGCCTCAACAAACTGCCCAGTCCCAACCTTCACATGCTGCGTCACACCCACCGTCAGGTGATCATCCGCGCGCATTTCGCTGATGCGATCCAGATGGGTAATCCGGTGTTCTTCAACCTTGAACTCGCTCAACACATTGGCTTCAACAGTGTCATGCCGTTCGTTGCCGACGCGGATTTTCTGGTCGTGTTCGATGTTTTCGTCCCAGTCGCGCTGGGCGTGGATGTAGATCTGTTCGGCGCCTTTCTTGTCTTCGATGCGGAATTCGTTGTAGCCCTTGCCGCCCGGGGAGCTGAGGGTTTTGAAGGTGCTGCGGGTCTTGTTGGCCGGGAGGTCGTAGGGGACGACGTTTTCCTTGTGGTACAGGCAGCCGGTGACGAGGGGCTGGTCGGGGTCGCCTTCGAGGAAGGTGACGAGGACTTCCATGCCGATGCGCGGGATGGCAATGCCGCCGTAAGCTGCGCCGGCCCAGCCGCTGGCGACGCGCATCCAGCAGGTGGTTTTATCGTCGGACTGGCCGTCGCGGTCCCAGTGGAATTGGACTTTGATGCGGCCGTATTGATCGCAGTGGATTTCTTCACCGGCAGGACCCGTGACGACGGCGGTCTGGCTGCCGAGGACTTTCGGTTTCGGGTGTTCGAGGGCAGGGCGGTAGTGCGCGTCCCACGGGGTGGCGAGGAAGCTGTTGCGGTAGCCCTGGTGGAAATCGCTCTTGTTATCGGTGACGTCGCTGGTGACGTTTTCGCCGAGCACTTGCGGCTGTTTGCCTTCGTGGAAGACTTCCAGCAGCAGCCACAGGTCGTTCCACTCGGCGCGCGGGTGTTCGGCGAGCGTGAGGAAGTGGCCGCTGGTGAGGGTCGGTTCGTCACCTTTGCCTTCGGCGAGTTTGTAGTCGCTGCGATGGCGCTCGAGGGCGCGGGTTGAGAGGAACTTGCCGCGCTCGCGAGTCGTGAAGCGGCCGGGGTAATCGTAGTCTTCCAGGTCCGGGGCGAATTCGGATTTGACCGCGCCTTCGGGCAGCAGCTTGGGTTTTTCGAAATCGTAGTCGCGGCGGCTGACGCGGGTGGTGCGGGTTTCCAGGCGCAGGTTGAAGCGCTTGATCACCGGCTTCTCGGCGGCCATGCCGGAGTCCTGCTGGTAGCTGACCGGCTTCAGTTTGCGGAATACGGTCTGGTCGTCGCCGAACACCAGTTTGTGGCCGCTGCTGCTGTGCTGGAAGTGGAAGTGGATGCCTTCCTCTTCGCACAGACGCTGGATGAAGTGCAGGTCGGACTCGTCGTATTGCACGCAATACTCACGCTCCGGGTACTCGGCGCCGAGCTGGAAGCTGTAGGCGTCGGAGAGAATGCCGCGATCTTCCAACACCTGGGCGATGATTTTCGGCACCGTCAGTTGCTGGAAGATCTGCTGATCATGGTTGTGCTGCAGATAGGCCAGTTGCGGCATCAGGCTGATGCTGTAGCGGGTCAGGGTCTTGCCGGAGTCGCCCTGCTCGATGCGATAGACCTGGCCGTGAATCTTGCCTTCGCCGGTGGCGCCGAACGTCAGACAGGCGCGCTTGTGCAGCAGCTCTTCGAGCTTCAGGTCGGGGCGGGCGCTGACCAGTTCGAGGTCGAAACGGAACGGTTCGTTGAGGGCTTCGCGACCGGTGAAGCTGAGGACTTGCAGGTCGGCGTTGGCGTCTTCGATCGAGAGGGTGATGTGGGTTGCATTGGCGTCCAGCATGCCTTGAATTCCGTCCGTTGAATAAGCAGGTGATGGATGTTGCAGGATTAGACGGCCTCATTCAAGGCGCAAATGGCGTAGGTGTGGCGCGTCAGTGCCATAGGGAAAACCCTTAGGAGGGCGGTTTGGGTCAGTGAAATCGGGCCTTTCATAGACTTTGATGGTGTTTGAGAGATTGCCATCGCGGGCAAGCCCGCTCCCACAGGTTTCTCGGGTGTACACAAAATCGGCGTTCACTAAGGTCCTGTGGGAGCGAGCCTGCTCGCGAAGGGCTTCTACAACCAATGCCAGAACCGGCTCCAGAACCCGCGATTGAGGTCTTCCTTGCAGCCGGCATACTGCTGCGCATACAGATCCGAACGGTTCTGCACCTTGCGCGCGGTCGGCGGTAGCCAGGCTTTGCTCGCGTAGGTCTTGTTGCGGAAGCCGCCCCAACCTTCGTGGTAGTTCAGGTACTGGTTATAGGCGTCGTATTTGTACACGCCGTTGATCGAGGTGGTCTTGTCCATGTACCAGCCGACGAAGTCGATGGCGTCGTCGAAGTCTTCGCGATCGGCCCAGTTGCGGCCGCTGCTTTTCTGGTAGTCGGCCCAGACTTCATCCTTGGCCTGCGCATAACCGGAAGCGGTTGAGACGCGGCCCCAAGGAATCACCCAGAGCAGGTATTTGCGCGGCGTCTTGGCGTCGTAGCGGTAGCCGGATTCCTGATACATGATCGCGAACGGCACCTGGATCGGCACGCCCCAGCGTTTCTGGGTGACTTGCGCAGCGTCGTACCAATCGCTTTTCTCGCGGAAGATTGCGCAGATGTCTTCCGGGGAGCGGGGCGGCGAGGTGCCGCAACCGCTCAGCAGGGTGGCCATGGTCAGGAGGGCGAGGATGTGCCTGTGATTCAAGAGCTGTTTTCCGTCGTGCGCAAAAAGGCCGACAGTCTACGCGCTCAGCTCAATTGATGACGATAGGGCAGATCCGGACCGGTTTTGCTGCAGGTCAGTGCGGCGGCTTGTACGGCGAACCTGAGCATGCCGTCGATTTGCTCGCGACTGAGCTGCTGCACGCCTTCTACCGAGTCCAGCGAATGTTCGGTCAGCCAGGTGATCAGCGCGGCCTGGAAGGTGTCGCCGGCGCCTACCGTATCGGCGATCTGAACCGGGTTGGCCGGCACCGACCACGAGCCATGGGCGCGACTGAACACTGTTGCGCCGTCGCCACCGCGTGTCAGGAACACGATCTGGCAGCGATGTTCGAGCCAGCTTTCAATAACATGCTGCGGATCCTGCTCGGGATAGAGCAGGCTCAGATCCTCGTCGCTGACTTTGATCAGATCAGCCAGTCGTACCAGCGTGGCGATGCGTTCGCGCCATAGCTCGATGTTCGGCTCGGGATTGAGGCGCACGTTGGGGTCGAGGCTGATCAGGCGTTTGCCGCTTTCGCGTTGGACCAGTTTCAGCAACGTGTCGCCAATCGGCTGCACCACCAGCGAAAACGAGCCGATGTGCAGGCCGCGCACCTCGTCGCCAAGTGTCGGCAGATGCGCCTCGCTCAGTTGCCGGTCGGCACAGCCTTCGCCACGGAAGCTGTAGTGCGGTGAACCATTGGCGCCTACCGCGACCATCGCCAGGGTGGTCGGCGCGGCGAAATCCACCAGATAGTCCGGGCGCACGCCTTCGTCCTGCAGCACTTGCTGCAAACGTCGGCCGAGGTAGTCGGTGGACAGCCCACCGAAGAGCGCCGAGTCCACGCCCAAGCGGCGCAGTCCGACGGCGACGTTGAACGGCGAGCCGCCGGCAATTGCCTTGAAATTGACTTTCGAGGCCAGACCGCTGGCGTCGTTTTCGCTGAAAAAATCAAACAGGGCTTCGCCACACACCAGGTACATAGTTGTTTGCTCGTTATAGGGTTGCGACATGCTGTTGATAGCGTTCGTAGGCCTGCTGGAACGCCGCGACATTGGCGGCGATCGGCAGGGTTTCACTGCGCGCGTCGAGTTTGACGCAGCGTTCGCACAGATCGGCCAGGGACACATCATCGCCGTTCGAGCGCGACGCGCACCACGCTGCCTGAATCGCCGCGCCCAGTGCGGCGGCTTCGCTTTGTTCTGTGCAGATCACCGGGGCGTTCATGATGTCGGCGACGATCTGCCGCCACACCGCGCTCTTCGAACCGCCGCCGATCAGGCAGATGCGCAGGCTTTGTAAACCATTCTGGCGGAGCAAATCCAGCCCGTAGCGCAAACCGAAGGTGGTGCCTTCGACGGCCGCGCGGCACAGATTGGCCTGGGTCAGATTGTCCATCGTCAGCCCGTGCAGGCTGCCGGTGGCGTGGGGCAGGGCGGGCACGCGTTCGCCGTTGAGGAGCGGCAACATGCTCACGCCTTCGGCGCCGATCGGCGACTGCGCGACCAGTTCGTTGAAGGTCGGCAGATCGAGCCTGAACAGTTCGCGAATCGCACCGGTGGCGTTGGTCAAATTCATGGTGCAGATCAGCGGCAGCCAGCCGCCGCTGGAGGAACAGAACGTGGCAACCGAGGCGTCGGCGCTGACGTTCGGTGCGTCGGAGAACGCGTAGACCGTGCCGGACGAACCGAGGCTCATGGTGATCGCGCCGGGCTGAATATTGCCGGTACCAATGGCGCCCATCATGTTGTCGCCACCGCCGCTCGAGACCACCGCGTTGGGGTTGATGCCGAGTTGCTCGGCGATTGCCGGGAGGAGGGTGCCGACGGCGGCGTGCGCGTCGATCAGCTCCGGCAGCGCGGCTTGCAAACGGCCGCTGGCGTCGATGTCGCGCAGGATCTGCACATCCCATTGCCGCGTGCGCACGTTGAAATAGCCGGTACCGGAAGCGTCGCCGTATTCGCTGCAGGCGCGGCCGGTGAGCCAGTAATTGAGGTAGTCGTGAGGCAACAGAATCCGCGCGATGCGTGAGAACACATTGGGATGCTGCTCTTTGGTCCAGAGCAGTTTCGACACCGTGTAGCCCGGCGCAATGACCACGCCGAGGCGTTCCAGCGAACCTTGCTCGCCGCCCATTTGCGCGAGCAAGCGCTCGTTTTCCGGCGTGGTTTCGGTGTCGCACCAGAGCTTGGCCGGGCGCAGCGCTGCGCCTTGCTCATCGAGCAGGACCAAACCGTGTTGCTGGCCGGAGACGCCAACGCCGAGGATCGCCTGGCCGTCGACGTTCGCCGCTTGCAAGGCCTGGCGGGTGGCGCTGACGAACGCGTCGAGCCATTGCTGAACGTCTTGTTCGCGGCGGCCGTTGGCGCCACTGATCATCGTGTGTGGCGCCGCGCCCAGACCGAGCACCTGGCCGCTGCCGGCATCGAGGATGATCGCTTTGGTGCCTTGGGTGCCGCAGTCGATACCCAGGAAGAGCTTTGTTGTTGTCATGTATGGGCCTGTCAGATTGCGCTGAAGATCAAGAGCTACCCCCTCACCCCAGCCCTCTCCCCCATGGGGGCGAGGGGGAAAGGGAGCAGATTTTCATGCCTTTCACACTCTGTATTCGACTCGGAATTTCAGGTCGATGAATAACGGAAGAACCACGCGGTCGGTTCCCTCTCCCTCCGGGAGAGGGCTAGGGTGAGGGGCTTTTCAGCCGAGCACCCGTTCCAGAGTCCGCGAAACTCCAACCTCGCGCAGACTCTGGCAGCACCACTCGAACGCCGCAACAAACTCCGCCGACTTCGGTATCGCTGTGCCGAAAATCTCTTCAACACCCAGCAACCGCTCCGTGATCAACCCATCGTCCGCCACCAGCCCCTGGCAAAACGCCGCTCGCGGATCCGGAATCGAATACGTATCGCCATTCTCATCCACGCCCTTCAAATACAGCGCCCACGCCGCCACGACCAGCGCTGCACGTTTGGTCTCGCGGCCATCGGCGATCAGGCGATTGATCGTCGGCACGGTGAACTTGGGAAATTTCGACGAGCCATCCGAACACACACGCTCCAGTTGATCGGCAATCGCCTGATTGGAAAACCGCGCGACCAGCGTGTCCTTGTATTCGCTCAAATCAATGCCCGGTACCGGGGCCAACTGCGGCGTGACATCCAGATCCATATAAGCGCGCATGTAACGCACGAACAGCGGATCGTTCATGGTCTCGTGGACGAAGCGATAGCCCTTGAGGAAGCCCAGATAAGTGAGCGCCAGGTGACTGCCGTTGAGCAGTTTGATTTTCATCTCTTCGTACGGTGATACGTCGTCGGTGAACTGCACGCCGACCTTTTCCCACGCCGGGCGGCCGTTGACGAATTTGTCCTCCAGCACCCACTGCACAAACGGTTCGCAGACCACCGGCCAGGCATCGTCGACGCCGTGTTTGTCGGCCAGTTGCAGGCGATGCGCGGTGCTGGTCATCGGTGTGATGCGATCGACCATGGCGTTGGGGAAACTGACGTTCTGGTCGATCCAGTCGCGCAGATCCGGATCACGCAGGGCGGCGAAAGCCAGCAGCGCCTTACGGGCGACGGCGCCGTTGTGGGGCAGGTTATCGCAGGACATCACAGTAAATGCCGGAACGCCCGCCGCACGCCGTTTGGCCAACGCGGCGCAGAGGAAACCGAACACAGTGCCCGGCGCCTCGGGATGGGCCAAGTCGTGTTGAATCTGCGGCAGATGCGCCATGAACTCGCCGTTGCTGTCGTCGATGCAGTAGCCGCCCTCGGTGATGGTCAGCGAGACGATGCGGATCTGTGGTCCGGCGAGTTTGTCGATCAGCGTCTGGGCGTCATCTTCGGCCAGCAGCATGTCGCGGATCGCGCCAATCACGCGCACTTCGGTGTCATCGCTGTCGCCCAGCTCAAACAGGGTGAACAGGTAATCCTGCTCGCGCAGATCATCGCGGGCACGGCGATCTTCCGGGCGCAGGCCGACGCCACAGATTGCCCAGTCCAGCGCTTCGCCAGTGTTCATCAAGGCATCGGTGTAATACGCCTGATGCGCGCGGTGGAACCCGCCGACGCCAATGTGGGCGATGCCTTGGCGGGTGTCGCCGAGGTTGTAGCCCGGCAGTTGCACTTGGGCGGCGAGGCGATTGAGGTTCTGTTGGTTGAGTTTCATCGGATAGTCTCGAAATCAGGCCGCAGCACGCAGCGGACGGGTCAGCGCCACACCTTCGGCATCGAACAGATGGCAGTGGGTCGGGTCCAGACGCAGGCTCAATTGCTCGCCGTAACGGCTGGCCAGATCGCCGCGCACGCGCATGGTCAGGGCTTCGCCAGCGCTGGTGGTGACGTGGCAGAAGGTGTCGCTGCCGAGGCGTTCGCTGACGTCGGCAGTCACCTGGAACGTGCAATCGCCGGGTTGCGCCAGCTCCAGATGTTCCGGGCGAATGCCCAACGTGACTGCGCTGCCGACACTGAGGCTGGCAGCGTTGAACGGCAGGGTGATGCGCGTGCCGGCGTCCAGCGAAACTTCACAGCTCGGGCCGTCGATGCGGGCAATCTTGCCTTTGAGGAAACCCATTTTCGGCGTGCCGAGAAAGCCTGCGACAAACAGGTTGGCCGGGTTGTGATACAGGTCCAGCGGCGAGCCGACCTGTTCGATCCTGCCGCCATTGAGCACCACGACTTTATCGGCCATGGTCATCGCTTCGACCTGATCGTGGGTCACGTAGATCATCGTCGCTTGCAGGTCTTTGTGCAGGCGCAGCAGCTCCAGACGCATCTGCACGCGCAACGCCGCGTCGAGGTTGGACAGCGGTTCATCGAAGAGGAAAATCTTCGGGTTGCGCACGATGGCACGGCCGATCGCCACGCGCTGGCGCTGGCCGCCGGAGAGCTGTTTCGGCTTGCGCTCGAGCATCGGCCCGAGTTCAAGAATGCGTGCCGCTTCGCCGACCTTGCGCTCGACTTCGGCTTTCGGCACGCCGGCCAGATCGAGGGCGAACGACATGTTCTTTTTCACCGTCATGTGCGGGTACAGCGCGTAGGTCTGGAACACCATCGCCAGATCGCGCTTGGCCGGGCTGACTTCGGTGATATCGCGGCCATCGAGTTCGATAGTGCCGCCGCTGACCTCTTCCAGCCCGGCGATCAAGCGCAGCAGGGTGGATTTGCCGCAGCCCGAGGGGCCGACGAAGACCACGAATTCCTTGTCGTTCACTTCAAGGTCGATGCCCTTGATGATGGAAAAGCCTTCGAAGCCTTTTTGCAGATTCTTGATTTTCAGGTTGGCCATGAGATGGGCCTCCGCAATTTATTATTGGGTTAAACCAGATCGGCTTTTCTGTGGGAGCGAGCCTGCTCGCGAAGGGGCCGTGTCAGTCGACATCAGGGTTGAATGACACTCCGCTTTCGCGAGCAGGCTCGCTCCCACAGGGGATAGGGTTGGATTCGGGATGTTCATTTCACGGCGCCGAACGAGAGACCGCGCACCAGTTGCTTCTGGCTGATCCAGCCAAAGATCAGAATCGGCGCACAGGCCGGGTCGATACGGCCGACAACTTGGCCCAGAACAGCCCTTCGGGACTTGAATACGAGGCGATCAGCGCGGTCAGCGGTGCGGCATTCGATGAGGTCAGGTTCAGCGACCAGAACGCCTCGTTCCAGCACAGGATCAGCGACAGCAGCACGGTCGAGGCGAGGCCGCCCTTGGCGATTGGCAGCAGCACGCGGACCATCTCCTGCCACAGCGTCGCACCATCGAGGCGGGCGGCTTCGAGGATGTCCTTGGGGATGTCCTTGAAGTAGGTGTAAACCATCCAGACCACGATCGGCAGGTTGATCAGCGTATAGATCACGATCAGCGCGATGCGCGTGTCGAGCAGGCCGAAACTCTTGGCCAGCAGGTAGATCGGCATCAGCACGCCCACCGGCGGCAGCATTTTGGTCGAGAGCATCCACAGCAGCGTGCCTTTGGTGCGCTGGGTTTCGTAGAACGCCATCGAGTAGGCCGCCGGCACCGCGATCAACAGGCACAGGGCGGTGGCGCTGAAGGAGATCACCACCGAGTTCCAGGCGAAGCTGAAGTAATCGCTGCGCTCGTTGATGTGCAGGTAGTTCTCCAGCGTTGGCGTGAAGATGAACTGCGGCGGCGTGGCGAAAGCGTCGATTTCGCTCTTGAAACTGGTCATCACCATCCAGAAGATCGGGAAGAAAATCACGATCGCGATGGCCCAGGCCAGCGTGCCGAGCAGCAGGCTTTGCAGGCGGCGGGATTGTTGGAGGGTCATGGCAGGCCTCACGCTTTGTCAGTCAGGTTTTTGCCGATCATTCGCACCAGAATGATCGCGGCGATGTTGGCGATGACCACGGCAATCAAGCCGCCCGCCGAGGCCATGCCGACGTCGAACTGCACCAGCGCCTGGTTGTAGATCAGGTAGGCGAGGTTGGTCGAGGCGTAGCCGGGGCCACCGTTGGTGGTGGTGAAGATTTCGGCGAACACCGAGAGCAGGAAGATTGTTTCGATCATCACCACCACAGCAATCGGCCGCGCCAGATGCGGCAGGGTCAAGTGCCAGAAAATCGCGATCGGGCCGGCACCATCCAGGCGCGCGGCTTCTTTCTGTTCCTGATCCAGTGACTGCATGGCGGTCATCAGAATCAGGATCGCGAAGGGCAGCCATTGCCACGAAACAATGATGATGATCGACAGCAGCGGGTAGTGCGCCAGCCAGTCCACCGGTTGCGCACCGAACAGCTTCCAGATGTAGGCGAGGATCCCCGAGACCGGGTGGAAAATCAGGTTTTTCCAGATCAACGCGCCGACGGTGGGCATGATGAAAAACGGCGAGATCAGCATCACCCGCACCAGGCCGCGCCCAAGGAATTCGCTGGCCTCGAGCAACGCGCTGATCAGCACGCCGAAGACCACGCTGATCAGCAGCACACTGCCAACGAGCAACAACGTATTGGTCGCGCCGGGCATGAAACCCGAATCAGTGAGGAAATAGGTGAAGTTCTCCAGCCCGACGAATTCGTTTTCGCCGGGATAGAGCAAGTTGTAGCGGATCATCGAAAAGTACAGGGTCATGCCCAGCGGCACGATCATCCACAGCAGCAACAGCGCCACCGAAGGACTGACCAGAAACCAGCCGGGATTGCGCACCCGCAGCTTGCGCTGCGGTGGCGACAGGTCGATGTGGGCTTTGGCAGTTGAAGTATTCATGGCATTCACAACCGAGTCATACAGACCTATGGAGATCCCCATGTGGGAGCGAGCCTGCTCGCGAAAGCGCTGGGTCAGTGTCATGTGTGTTGGCTGACACGACGCCTTCGCGAGCAGGCTCGCTCCCACAAGAGGCAGGAGCAAGGCATTCAGCGGTTACTTGGGATAACCCGCGCGCTTCATCTCGCGTTCCGTGGTCTGCTGCGCCGCCGCCAGCGCCTGATCCACCGTGGTCTGGCCGATCAGCGCTGCCGAGAACAGCTTGCCGACCTGGGTGCCGACTGCCTGGAATTCAGGAATGGTCACCAGTTGAATGCCGATGTACGGCACCGGTTTCAGCGTCGGTTTGCTCGGGTCAGCGGCTTTCAGCGATTCCAGCGTCACTTTGGCAAACGGCGCGGCGTTCATGTACGCGTCGCTGTAGGTCGAAGCGCGGGTGCCCGGCGGCACGTTGGCGATGCCATCGGTCTTGGCAACCAGTTCGCCGTACTCTTTGGACGTGGCCCAGGCGCTGAAGGTTTTTGCTGCGTCCTTGGCCTTGGAGCTGGTCGGAATCGCCAGCGCCCACGAATACAGCCACGCCGAGCCTTTATCCGTGACTTGATGCGGAGCGAAGGTGAAACCGACGTGATCGGCGACCTTGCTCTGGGTCTTGTCGGTGACGAACGAACCAGCGACGCTGGCGTCGACCCAGATCGCGCATTTGCCGCTGTTGAACAGGGCGAGGTTTTCATTGAAACCGTTGCTGGATGCGCCCGGCGGGCCGGATTTCTTCATGGTGTTGACGTAGAAATTCAGCGCGTTTTTCCACTCCGGGCCGCTGAATTCCGGTTTCCATTGCTCATCGAACCAGCGCGCGCCATAAGCATTGGCGACCGTGGTGACCAGCGCCATGTTCTCGCCCCAACCAGCCTTGCCGCGCAAGCAGATACCGTACTGCTCTTTGTCTTTGTGGGTGAGCTTTTCGGCAAACCCGGCGATCTCTTCCCAGGTCGGCCGCTCCGGCATGGTCAGCCCGGCTTCCTTGAACAGGTCGGTGCGGTAATAGGTGATCGAACTCTCCGCGTAAAACGGCAGCGCATACAGCGAACCCTTCACCGACAGGCCTTCGCGCACCGACGGAAAGACATCGTCGAGGGCGTAACTGGCCGGCAGGTCCTTCATCGGCTCCAGCCAACCCTTGCCGCCCCAGAGTGCGGCTTCGTACATGCCGATGGTCAACACGTCGAACTGGCCGCCCTGAGTGGCGATGTCGGTGGTCAGGCGCTGACGCAGGACGTTTTCTTCCAGCACCACCCAATTGAGCTTGATGTCCGGATGCTCGCTCTCGAAGGTTTTCGAGAGTTTCTGCATGCGGATCATGTCGCTGTTGTTGACGGTGGCGATGGTCAGGGTCTGGGCGCCAAGGCTGACGCTGCTGAGGGTCATGCAGGTGAGAGCGAGCAGAGCTTTTGCAGTGGGTTGCATCGTGCACTCCTTTTCTGACACCCGACGGGGCAGAAGGACAGTTATTGTTTTTGTGTCTTCCGAATGCAGGAAGAATCTGCGCTGATTACAGCCTTCCACGGCGGAGCTGACAAATCATCCCTAGCACTTTTGTCGATACTTTTTTGCACTGGGGTTTGAGCGGGTGAACGCAGGGAAGGGGTTTTGCGCGAGGGGGCGTTAGCGAATGCGTACAGATTTCGCCAGCCGGGGCACGGTTTTTTTTTGGGAGCGAGCCTGCTCGCGAAGATGGTGTGTCAGCCACAGGATTTTTCAATGACAGACCGCTTTCGCGAGCAGGCTCGCTCCCACAGGTGGCGTGTCGTCAGAGATGGTTCTGTTCTGTCAGCCGTTGCACCGCCAGCCGTCGATAGTGCGACGGCGTCATGCCCTTGAGTTGCTGGAAGCGTCGATTGAAGTTGGAAATATTGTTGAAGCCCGACTCGAAGCACACCTCGGTCACCGGTTTGTCACCATCGGCCAGCAGCTCACAGGATTTGCTGATGCGCAGGCGATTGACGAATTCGATGAAGTTGCGCCCGGTGGCCTGCTTGAATACCCGGCTGAAATAGGTCGGTGTCATACCCAGGTGTTCGGCCACTTCTTCCAGTGAGATGTCCCGCGCGTAGTGGCTGAAGATGTAGTCGACCGCGCGGTTGGTGCGGTCGATGTTGTGTTCGTCGGCCAGTTGCGGCGTGGTGGCGCCGGACAACAACTGGAAGTCATCACTGGCCGCGAGCAATTCCATCAGGATGAAAAAGTGCCCGAGGCGAGTGATGCCGGTGCTGTCGGCGATCCGCTGCATCAGTGTCATGGCCTGACGGATCGTGCGCTTGCAACGAAATTCGATGCCGTACTGCGCACGCTCAAGCAGTGGCGCCAGGGATTTCAGCTCAGCGAACACCTGGTGCCCGCTCTCGAACAATTCGTCGGTGAAGTTGACCAGCATGTCGCGCTTCTCCACCACTTCATCCTCGGCGACCTGGCTGATCCAGTTGTGCGGCAGGTTGGGACCGGTCAAAAACAAAGTCTCTGGATAGAAGTTGCCGATGTAATCGCCGATGAACACCTTGCCGGAGCTGGCCACGATCAGGTGCAGCTCGTACTCCTTGTGGAAATGCCAGCGCACCAGCGGGCAGGGGAAGCCGTGCTGGCGGTAGATGATGGACAAACCGTTATGGTCGTCCATCAACTCGTAGGAAGGGTCGGTCACGCGAGCGGTTCGGGTCATGACGGGGCACTTTTTTATTATCGCTGCGCGATCATGCCTCGTTTTTTGCCATTTGTGCCACTTCCGACCGGCCGTCCGTGGTGACCGCTCAACTGAGCTTGTCGCGCGCCTTTTGCAGGTTGGCCATTTGGCAGAAACGCACGATGTTGGAATTTTTGATGAAGTCGAAATTGATAATGTTGCACTTGCGCGCCCAATCGGATTTTTCCGGGTCGAACCACTCGTCAAGACTGTCGAGGATTCGCTGCGGCCCGCCGAGTGTGTAACTGGTTGCCGACAGCGACCATGGGCGAAGCGTACTGACAGGTGTGCTCAGTACGTTGTCTATATAGCCATAAAGATCCGAGGTGCTGACCTGTGATTTGCCGATCCACTTGTGATTGATTGGTCTGTAGAAACGAAAGTCTTCGCTTTCCCAGGTCATCGGCGCGGCCACCATAATGCGTTGCAATGGATTGATGGCTTTGAGTTGGCCAATTGTCAGATGCAGATTGTCGGTGGGAATGATCCGTTCCCCAAGGTGCTCCAGCAAAGCTGTTTTGAATTCCTCATGGTTGAATGGATCTGTAGCGCTGGAAAGTTCATGAAAGTCCAGAATGATAAACTCATTCGGGCTTCTTTCATAAAACCCCTTTAGGTCCCTGATCAGGTCTTCAAGCGTTCGCGAAGAGTTGAATCCATTGTGGTGAAAACGGAATCTCGCCAGTTGTTTCGCCTTGCTGTTGTAAACAAGGCGTACATCAAGTGCGCGAGCGCCGCGATTCAACTGCGAATAAAAGGAAACGTCCTGGCAGGCAAGCCAGTTTTTCCCGGGAATAAGGGCGTAAGACGCTTCCCAGTCACAACCGGCGTTATGCGCGCCGGGCAGGGTCATTTCAAATAACGAAAGATTATCGATTTGTGGTGAATAAGCCATCCATTGATGGGTTGGTATATCGTCGAAGTTTTCCATGTTGCACATCCTGCGAAGTGGTTAGTAAGTTGCGCGCAGGATGTTTATAAGCATGTTCGTGTTATTGCGAAAGTTGGCTTTTAATGCAAGTCATGTAATTGATGTAATCAGCGCTCTGTTGGGCTCAATTGGTTTTTGGCTTCGATCCATTGAGCCATGTATTGAGTGCTTTTGAATGTGTGATGTCGCAACATGGCGCCGGTGAAGTTGTCGTTTCTAAGTTGTGCCAAGTGTTGTCGGCAATCATCTATCCGGTTGATCAGACGCGGGCCATGTACGCTGCGCTGATAACGCTGCTGCAAAAGTGCCGAAGCCTGAATCTGCGCCTGCTGCCAGCGCGCCGGATTTTCGTACAGTTGCACCGCCTGTTCGGCAAAGGTGTTTGCGTCGAGGGCGACGGCTCCCGGCCACGGAGCGTCGCCGTGCATGGCTTCGGCGCCGATCGGTGTGGTCACACTCGGCGTGCCACAGAGCATGGCATCGAGCAGTTTGCCCTTGATTCCCGCGCCGAAGCGCAATGGCGCAAGGCAGACTCGCGCTGCCGACATCACTTCAAGTGCATCTTCGGCCCAGTCCATGATGTGAAAGCCTTGGGCCGGATTGTGCAGTGCGGTGGCTTTGGGCGGCGTATAGGCGCCATAGATATGCAGTTGCGCGCGAGGCAGGCGCGCGCGGATCAGCGGCCAGAGCGTGGTCTTCATCCAGAGCACGGCATCCCAGTTCGGCGCGTGACGGAAGTTGCCAATGCTGAGGAAATGCGCGCGCTCTTCGAAACCTGGCGGGGCGGTGTCCGGAAGATCAATCATCAACGGACACCAATGCAGGATTTGCCGGGGCAGGCCAAATTCCTCCACCAGCAGGTCGATCTCGACTTCGGAAATCATCAGGTTCAAGTCGCAGCGATACAGCGCAGCGATTTCCCGTTTGGCCAGATCGGTGCCGGCCATCAGCTGGAATTCTTCGGGCAATGCCGGTGCAAACAGCCCGGTGAAATCAGTCTGCTCGTCGTTGCTTTTCAGCCGGTCTTTCAGGCGCTGATGACGCGCATGCCGCAGGCTTTGCAGGTCGGAAGTTTCCAGGAGGCGCAGGGCGTCCGGACAGTGTTTCTCCACCCGCCAGCCAAACTGTTCTTCCATCATGAACTGATCGAACAGCACGATATCCGGCGCCAACTCGCTGATGAACGTGTCGAAACTGCTGTTGTTGAGCTCGATCGATACTTCGCGAATGCCCAGCGCCGTCAGATCAGCCTTGTGTTCACCCGGGCCGGCCGGGCTGCTGAACGTGATGTCCCAGCCTTGATCGAGAAATGTCTCGAGGATCTGCATGACATGCCCGCTGGCCGCCGATGAGCGCGGTTCTGGCCAGACGTAGCCGATGACCAGAACTTTGGTGGTACGCGAATGGCTCACGACTGATCCTCTGACCCATGGAAGAAAAAAGGGCGCAATTAAACCACAGCGAAGTGATTGAAATGCACCCTGTCCACCGACCAGCCGTTTCAGCGTTTAAATGACCGGTTTGGTGAGGTTGAGCAGCAGCGGCCCTTGTAGAAACTTGCCTGCAGCGGTGTTGCGCACGGCATCGTCGATGGTCTTCACATTGAAGCTCAATATGGCCGGACGCGTTTGTGCTTGATCGAGCAGCGATACCGCAAGCATGTATGACTCAGCGTTGGCCAGCGCCGGATGGTCCTGGACCAGTTTCGGCAGACTGGTTTTTACCTGGTTGAACTCGACGAATCCCGGTCGGTGCGCCAGAGCGTGATGTGGATTGATCAGGTTGTCCGGATGCGCCTTGCGCGCGTCCCGAGCCAGCTCCAGCAGTCCGACCGCATCGAACTCCGCCTGATGCAACTCCGGGTAGACCTTGCCGTAGTACAGGTCGAGGGTGTCCGGGCCACCGTGGGACATTTCGTGAATCAGCACGTCGGCGACGCTGCCGTCGTCGTAACGCGACAACTTGTAAAACTCATCGAGATTGTCCGGGTAGATCGACAGAAACCGGCCTGCGGACTCATCGATTTTTTCGCCGGTGCGCAGCGCTGTCTGCCAGCGCTTATAGGCCGGTGGCGAAAGCGAGGCGATCACGCCGGGTTGATGCGGGCGGAACGTCACATTGCTGAAGCTGATCGACTCGAGATCCTTGCGCATCGCGCTGAGATGTTTCGACACGTGCTGTGCCACTTCATCGGAATCGTTACCGAACACATGCTTGAGCACCGCGCGAATGTCGTCGTTGGAAGACAGTTGCGACAGCGCGTTGATGGAGTTGTCCAGCTTGGTCCGGGCGCGGGGAATGGCTTTTTTCAGATAACCGCGGGTGTAACTGAATGGCTTGAAGCGGCCGAACAGGCGCTTCAACGGGGCGAAGTTACCCAGGTCGAGCAGTTTCAGGCGCGGGCCCCAGGCACCGCCGGTGCGGATGCTCAGCGCGTGCCAGTCCTGGTTGCGTTCCAGCACTGCGATGTCGATCGCCTCGCCAAGCGCGTCGGCGCCTCGCCAGGTCGCCTGACGCACATCGCCGGTGTGGGAGAGCCTGAGCCAGTCCCGACTCTCGACACCATGGATCAACCTTTTCAATTGCACGCTGGCGGTGTGCGCGGCGTCGAGCGCGGTTTCGCCGGCAAAGACCACGCCGCGTTTGACCAGACGAAAACCTTTGCGGGCGAGGGCGGGCAAACCGTCGAGCGGGTTGATCAGCGACACGGCCGCTCGGGCCACGGCTTTGGCGACTTTCAGCAATTTGAGCGTGGTCGACCCGGTCTTGGCGATGATGCTCGCTGCCGACGCGCCAAGACCGACCAGCAGGCCGATGACCGACAGGCCATCCAGAATGCAGCCACCAATGCCTTCGGCGACACGGTCGGTGCGTCCGGAACGAATGTCTTCAATGCACTGTTTGAACGGCACGATGACGTTGATTGCCAGGTTCTCGACGATCTCCCTGGTGTCACGCCATTCTTCCAGGCCGTTGCGCACATCCAGTGCGGCATACAACTCTTCGCGGCGGGCGACAGGATGGTTGTCCAGTACGCATTGGGCGATCTCATCCAGTTGCGCAGAAAAGAACAGCGGAACCGCGCGCACATCAGTCTCTTGCAGTTGCAACTGCCAGAGCTTCTCCACCACTACTTTGGAAGTCATGCCCTGGCGTGGTTCGCTGCCTTCGCGGTAGGCGGCGTAATCGAGGGGCCACTCGCTGGCTTTGTTCTTGTCCTGAAAATCGTACTTGCTGCCAGTGTATGAAAGGGTCGGCCGTTGATGAATGAGGCCGGTGTCTTGCAGCTTGAGCGCCAGATCCGGACGCTCGTAGCAAACGCCGCGCAGCGTGAACAGTTCGTAAGCGCGCAGCCGATCACCGTTGTCGCAGCAAAGAATAATCCCGTAACGCCCATTGGCCTCATCTCGCTGGATTTGCGTTTCTTGCTGCGTATTCAGTGGATTGACTTCCTTCCTGACGGTGTAGAAGGTCATTTGGCCGCTGGTCAAGGCCTGACGATCATGCTCTGGCATCTGCGTGATCGCCATTTTGATCAGGGACGATAGACCCTCGCGCACGTTCCGGTAGTAACGATCAAACGCCTGATCAAACAGTTGCGACGGCGATTGCAGTTCGGCCAGGCGGGTGAAGGCATCGGCCGGGGGGTGGAAGTTGTCGCGGGTCTTGAATTTGTCCGAAAGTTGCCCGTCTTCAACCAGATCGCCGGAAAGATACAGATCGAGAATCGACAGGCGTAGGCGCAACAGGCCGTTGATCGCGTATTGGTTGTTGTCAGTGGCGCTGGCGAGGAAATTCCAGAACTCGGTGAGAATTCCCGCCGGATGCGCAGCCTTCAACCCTTCGAGCCAGCTACGTTCGCCGAAACTGTCCAGGTACTTTATTTCGAAGGCCGGCTGTTCGAGATAGGCGCCGGCGGGCATCACTTGCTCCAGCGCACGCAGAGCGATTTTGCGCCGGTCCGGTGGCGCGGTGGACAAGCCTGTTTCAGACTGGGCCAGAGCCTCCATGTAACGCGAGAAATACGCGCTGGCCTTGATCACCGTGGTCTTGTCGTAGTCTTTGTCGCTGCGGTAAGGGATGACTCCGTTGAGTACCGCCCAGTCCACCACCGCCGGGATCGCCGCGGCTTCGTACAACTTGTCGAGCTCACCGGAAACCGGGGTCAGCTCGGAAAACGCCTTGAGTTGTGCAAACGTCATTGCACGCGAGCTGCCAGGTGCGGCGTGCTCGACCACGGCAGCGCTCTGGCGTGCAGTTACCCAGCCTGGCTTGTCCAGCGTGAGCCCGGGCGGGATCTGGTCGATCAGCAACTCCGGTGCTGCACCCGCGATCAATAGATGCGCTGCCAGTGGCGCGTTGTGCGCTTCGCTCAGGCCCAGATCAACCAGATGCTGTTCGAACAGGACGCGTACTTCGGCAGCGCTGAGTGTGGAATTCGCCGGTTGATAGAAGTCATAGCCGGCGACAAGAGGCTGATCGGAGCGCAATTGCATGTCGATGATCAGCGCAGCGATGACTAACTCATTGACCTGGCGTTCGCGCACGTCCGCGTTATTGGCTTCCAGATGCCAGCCAAGGCGTGCATGCAGGGTTTCTCCCAGGGCGCGAGCGGTTTTTCGCCTCAGGAAGTTGTGCAGGAACTTGTCCGCGTTGTCGCGTATGTCCTGTGCCGGAATCAGGTTGAAGTTGGCGAACGCCAGTACCTGCAACAGGCTTGTCGCACCTTGGGTCAGCTCATGCACTGTCTGGGTTATGACTTTGCGGTCCGCTATCGATAGATGAAACGGTGACGACTCATCGGCGTGGAGCAATTCGTGGTAGTCGCCCAAGGCGGGTGGCTCGGGCAGTTCGAAGGCCAGCCATTCAATCAGTGCCCGGGTTTCGGCAATGTTCGTCGGCACGTCATAACCGTTGAACTTCAACCATTGCACTATGCCAATCACTTGGCCGGAATAAACGACGCCGCCGATGTTCTTCGCCAAATCGGCGAGCATATCGAGTTCTTCGGAAAACACCGAAACTTCAGCATTATCCAGTGCAATACTGAAACGATGAGATTCGAACTCTGAATCATAAACAACGAGAACCCCGGCGTTGGCATCCACTGCTAGTTGAATATCAGCTGAAAAAGAATGGTTGCGTAACAGCTGCGCAAACTCCGGAGTTGCAATTAAATTTTTCAAGGCATTGCGTGCTGGTTCACAGCGTTCGTCAAAACTGCTGCCGATGACCCGGGGGATGAAGCGATCTTGCAGATTGAATACAGTGGCGACCGGCAGCGAGGCGCTTGCCGAGTAACTGTCGGCCGAGACTTCAAACTCAGTTGCCTTAAGGGCTTCAACAAGTAACTGAACAATAAGCGCGCGTTCCTGTTTGTCGGAAGCGGAGCAATCGACGGCGGCAGGCACGTCAGAAGAAATGAACTGCATGGGCTCTATCCTGAATGAGTATCGAAAGTTCCCTGGCTGTATTTCGTTATTTATTAACGCGGCCAAAGATGATTCAGGATAGAGCTGGCAGGTTAAGCAATGGCAGTGTTAGTTAGTTGCTGATTATTTTCGGATGTGACAAGTTGCATCTGCGACGGACTTTTATCAGGTTTAGTTCAGAATGCTTTTAACTTTGTCGCGCAATTGATCGATGGAGAAGGGCTTGCCGATGACATGCATGTCGCTGGGCACATCAATATTCTCGGCATAGCCGCTGGCGAACAGGATGGGCAGAGCAGGGCGCAGCTCCCGCGCCTTTTCGGCAAGTTCGCGGCCATCCATGCCAGGCAGGCCGTGGTCGGTCATCATCAAATCGATGGCTTTGCCAGGATCCGCAAGGATTTCGAGTGCCGCGTTGCCGTCATCAGCCTCCAATACCGTGTATTCCAGCTCCTCCAGCACATCGACGATAAGCATGCGCACGATGGAGTCGTCTTCTACGACCAGGATAGTGGATGGAGTGGCAGACATGGCAGGACTCTCAGAAAAATGAAATCGGGGGATACCGGGCAAGCGAATTTGCCGGACTCTTGCATGAGTAAGTGGCGCATAGCCACAAGTTCCCGAGCTGATACAAAAAAGAACAGGTCAGTGCGGTGAGGCAAGGATAACCGTTGGCGTCGTCCAATGCGCAGGTGTGCGTAGGAAAATGCCATCATTTGTGTGAGAAAAATGGATCCATGGCGGGGTTTTGGGGCAAACTCTCGGGTTTTCAACAGTTCGACAAGGCTGCCCCATGTCCTCTCCGTCCTCGGTTGATGAACAACGGTTCCGCAAACTTCTGAGTCGCAACGTCAGCCTGCCGCTGGGCGTCGGCGTGCTCAGTGCGGTGTTTTTCGTCTCACTGATCACCTATTTGCTGTCCGTCATCCAGTGGGTCGAGCATACCGACCGGGTGATCAATAACGCCAATGAGGCGGTGAAACTCACTGTCGATCTCGAAACCGGCATGCGCGGCTATCTGCTTAGCGGTGATGAGCACTTTCTCGATCCGTACGAAGTTGCCAAGCCGCGTATCGACGTCGCTCTCAATACGTTGCTGGAGCTGACCGCCGATAATCCGGTGCAGACCGACCGCCTGCGCCGTTTGCAAGCCTTGCAGGTGGAGTGGGCCAATTACGCGCAGTCTATGATCGATCTGCAGCGCAGCAGTGGCGACTATCGCGGTGCGGTCAAGGCCGGGCGGGGCAAGCGCCTGACCGATGAAATCCGCAAGCAATTCGAGGACGTCATCGAGACCGAGCAGGTGCTGCGCGCCACGCGCAATGAGGATGTGCGCCGCACGACGATCTGGAGCATCACCCTTTACCTGATCTTCATCGTTGGCATCAGCGGTTTGCTGGCCTACATCGGCCGCCGTGATCTGCTAAACCTGTCGACCAACTACAGCGCCAACCTCGCCGCCCAACTGGCCAGCGCCGAACGCCTGGAGAAACAGGCGTGGCTGCGCAACGGCCAGACGCAACTGGCCGAGCAGGTGTTGGGTCAACTGACGCTGAACCTGCTGGGGCGCAACATTCTGCAATTCTGCGCGCAATACCTTGGCACTGCCGTCGCTGCGCTTTATGTGCGTGAAGAACATGGCGGCCTCAAGCGTGTGGCGACTTATGGTTTCTCCCGCGAGCAGGAAGAGCTGAACCAGACGATTTACAGCGGTGAAGGCATCGTCGGCCAAGTCGCAGAACAAGCACGCCTGATCCGTCTCGACGCGGTCCCTGGCGACTATTTCAAAGTCAGCTCCGGCCTCGGTGCAGGCCTGCCGCACAGTGTGCTGGTGGTGCCGACCAGCGATGACGACCGCGTCAACGGCGTAATCGAGTTGGGCTTCCTGCGTCCGCTGTCCGAGCGCGACATCGAATTGCTGGAGCTGATTGCCGGCAACATCGGCACGTCGATCGAGGCGGCGCGCTACCGTCAACGCTTGCAGGAAGTGCTCGCCGAAACCCAGCAGCTCAATGAAGAGCTGCAAGTGCAGCAGGAAGAGCTGAAGACTGCCAACGAAGAGCTGGAAGAACAGTCGCGGATTCTCAAGGAATCCCAGGCGCATCTGGAAACCCAGCAAGTGGAGCTGGAGCAGACCAACGAGCAGCTCGCCGAACAGCGCGATGCGATGGACAAGAAAAACACCGAGCTGAATCAGGCGCAGATTCAACTCGAAGAGCGTGCCGAAGAGCTGCAACGCTCGAGCAAGTACAAGTCCGAATTCCTCGCCAACATGTCCCACGAACTGCGCACGCCGCTCAACAGTTCGCTGATTCTGGCCAAGCTGCTGGCGGAAAACCCGCAGCAGAATCTGTCGGCGGAACAGGTCAAGTTTGCCGAATCGATCTATTCGGCCGGCAACGATCTGCTCAACCTGATCAACGACATCCTCGACATTTCCAAGGTCGAGGCCGGCAAGCTTGAAGTGATTGCCGAAAACACCCGCGTCGATCGTCTGGTCGACGGCTTGCGCTCGATGTTCGAACCGCTTGCTGCCGACAAGCACCTTGCGTTCACCGTCGAGGTCCAGCCGGACGCACCGGGCTTGCTGTTCACTGATCGTCAGCGTCTGGAGCAGGTGATCAAGAATCTGCTGTCCAACGCGATCAAGTTCACCGAGCACGGCGCCGTCAGCCTGAGCATCACCGCGCAGCCGAATGATCACATCGCTTTCAGCGTCAAGGATTCCGGGATTGGTATCGCTGCGGATCAGCAGGAAAGTATCTTCGAAGCGTTCCGTCAGGCGGATGGCACCACCAACCGCAAGTACGGCGGTACCGGCCTCGGCCTGTCGATCTCGCGGGATCTGGCAACGTTGCTGGGCGGCTCGATCAGCGTCGACAGCGTACCGGGGCAGGGCAGCACGTTCACCCTGGTGTTGCCGCGTCAGTATCACGAATTCGGCGAAACGCCGGCCGCGCCGCTGACTTTTCATACCGCGCCTGCGGTGGCTACACCAGTGGCCGTTGCGGCACCGCTGGCGTCAGCGATTCCGGCTGTCATCCCGCGCTTCGCCGACGATCGCGACAAGGCGCCGTTCGCCACGCGCTGCATTCTGGTGGTGGAGGATGAACCGAACTTCGCCCGTATCCTCTATGACCTGGCCCATGAGTTGGGTTACATGTGTCTGGTCGCCCACGGTGCCGACGAAGGTTATGACCTGGCCCGCGAATTCGTGCCGGATGCGATCCTGCTCGACATGCGCCTGCCGGATCACTCTGGTCTGACTGTGCTGCAACGTCTGAAAGAACGCGCCGAAACCCGGCACATTCCGGTGCACGTGATTTCCGTGGAAGACCGCGTCGAGGCTGCCATGCACATGGGCGCCATCGGCTACGCAGTGAAGCCGACCACCCGCGAAGAGCTCAAGGACGTGTTCGCCCGTCTTGAGGCCAAGCTGACGCAGAAGGTCAAGCGCGTGCTGCTGGTCGAAGACGACGATCTGCAACGCGAAAGCATCGCGCGGCTGATTGGCGACGAAGACATCGAAATCACTGCGGTCGGCCTGGCCCAGGACGCCCTGGAATTGCTGCGCACGACCATCTACGACTGCATGGTCATCGACCTCAAGCTGCCGGACATGCTCGGCAACGATCTGCTCAAGCGCATGTCCACCGAGGACATCTGCTCGTTCCCGCCGGTCATTGTCTACACCGGCCGCAACCTGACTCGCGATGAAGAGGCCGAGCTGCGCAAGTATTCACGCTCGATCATCATCAAGGGCGCGCGCTCCCCGGAGCGGTTGCTCGACGAGGTCACACTCTTTCTGCACAAAGTCGAATCGCAGCTGTCCCATGAACGGCAGAAGATGCTCAAGACCGCGCGCAGCCGCGACAAGGTCTTTGAAGGTCGCAAAGTGCTGCTGGTGGACGACGATGTGCGCAACATCTTCGCCCTGACCAGTGCACTGGAACACAAAGGCGCAGTCGTGGTGATCGGCCGTAATGGCCGCGAAGCGATTGAGAAACTTCATGAAGTCGAGGACATCGATCTGGTGCTGATGGACGTGATGATGCCGGAAATGGATGGCTTCGAAGCCACCATGGAAATCCGCAAGGATCCGCGCTGGCGCAAGTTGCCAATCATCGCGGTAACGGCCAAGGCCATGAAGGACGATCAGGAGCGCTGCCTGCAAGCGGGCGCCAACGATTACCTGGCCAAGCCCATCGACCTTGATCGTCTGTTCTCGCTGATACGTGTGTGGTTACCGAAAATGGAACGCATCTAGTGGAACGCAGCAGTTCAGCCGAGCGCAACAGCGAAATCGAATTACGCTTGTTGATCGAGGCGATTTACCTGAAGTACAGCTATGACTTTCGCGACTACTCCGGCGCTTCGATCAAGCGCCGGGTGCAGCACGCGCTGAGTCAGTTCGAGTGCGCGACCATCTCGGCCCTGCAAGAGAAAGTCCTGCACGACCCGACGGCGTTCATGCAGCTGCTGCAACTGCTGACGATCCCGGTCAGCGAGATGTTCCGTGATCCTTCGCACTTCCTGGCGATCCGCAACGAAGTGGTGCCGCTGCTGCGCACCTATCCGTCGCTGAAGATCTGGATTGCCGGCTGCAGCACGGGCGAGGAGGTCTATTCGATGGCGATTCTGCTGCGCGAAGAAGGCCTGCTCGACCGCACGATCATCTACGCCACCGACATCAACCCGCGCTCGCTGGAGAAGGCCAAGCAAGGGATTTTCTCCATGGAAAACGTCCGCGCCTACACCGCCAATTACCAGCAGGCCGGCGGCCAGCGTTCGTTTGCCGATTACTACACCGCAGCCTATGGCTACGCGATTTTCGACAAGAGCCTGTGCGAGAACGTGACATTCGCCGACCACAGTCTGGCCACCGACAGCGTGTTCTCCGAAACCCAGTTGATTTCCTGCCGCAATGTGCTGATCTACTTCAACAAGAAGCTGCAGGACCGGGCATTCGGGCTGTTCCATGAATCACTGTCGCATCGCGGCTTTCTGGTGTTGGGCAGCAAGGAAACCCTGGATTTTTCCAACTATTCGAATCAGTTCGAGGCGTTGGTCAAACAAGAACGGATCTACCGCAAATCATGAACGACACCCCGAGCCTGCCTCGCATCGAGGCTGTCGTGATCGGCGCCTCCGCAGGCGGTGTCGAGGCGCTGCTGACCCTGCTCGGGCCATTGCGCAAAGGCTATGTGCTGCCGATCATCATCGTTTTGCATCTGCCGGAAGAACGCCGCAGTCATCTGGCCGAAGTGTTCTCCCGCCGTGTGGCGATGCCGGTCAAGGAAGCTGAAGACAAGCAGGACATTGAAGCCGGCACGGTGTATTTCGCCACGCCCGGTTATCACTTGTCGGTCGAAGCGGATCGCAGCTTGTCACTGAGCCTGGAGGACCGCGTACATCATTCGCGGCCTTCAATCGATTACTTGTTTGAATCCGCCGCTGACGTTTACGGCGAGACACTCGCCGCTGTCCTGCTGACCGGCGCCAATCACGATGGCGCGCGCGGGCTCGCTTACGTCAAGCGTTGCGCCGGCCTGACCATTGTTCAAGACCCCGAGGATGCACAAGTCGCCACCATGCCCCAGGCTGCACTGAACGTTCTGCAGCCGGATCATGTCCTACCCATTCACGGCATCGGCCGTCTGCTAGTCGAGCTGGAACGAATCGCATGCTGAGTAATATCCAAGCCAAACTGTTGATCGTTGACGATCTGCCAGAAAACCTGCTGGCGCTGGAAGCGCTGATCAAGCGCGAGGATCGCACGGTCTACAAGGCTCTGTCGGCGGACGAAGCACTGTCGCTGTTGCTGCAGCACGAATTCGCCATGGCCATTCTCGACGTGCAGATGCCCGGCATGAACGGCTTCGAACTCGCCGAGCTGATGCGCGGTACAGAGAAGACCAAGAACATTCCGATCATCTTTGTCAGCGCTGCCGGCCGAGAACTCAACTACGCGTTCAAAGGCTATGAAAGCGGTGCGGTGGACTTCCTGCACAAGCCGCTGGATATCCATGCGGTGAAGAGCAAGGTCAACGTTTTCGTCGATCTGTATCGCCAGAGCAAGGCGATGAAGCAGCAGGTCGAGGCGTTGGAGCAGGCCCGGCGTGAGCAGGAAGCGCTGCTGCAACAGCTGCAAAGCACCCAGCTGGAGCTGGAACAAGCGGTGCGCATGCGTGATGACTTCATGTCCATCGTTGCCCACGAGGTGCGTACACCGCTCAATGGCCTGATTCTCGAAACCCAGTTGCGTAAAATGCATCTGGCGCGAGACAACGCCTCAGCGTTCACCCTCGACAAGATGCAAGCGATGGTCGACCGCGATGAGCGACAGATCAAAAGCCTGATTCGCCTGATCGAAGACATGCTCGATGTCTCGCGAATCCGCACCGGCAAACTGTCGATCCGACCGAGTCGTTTCGATCTGGTGCAACTGGTCAGCAATCTCCTGCAGAATTTTGCCTCGCAAATGGAAGCGGCAGAAACCAGCGTTTCCTTCGAGGCATCGGCGCCGGTAGAAGGTTGCTGGGACGAGTTCCGCATCGAGCAAGTGGTGTCCAATCTGCTGACCAATGCCTTGCGTTACGGTGGTCGCAGCCCGATTCAGGTGCGCGTCTATCGCGAAGATGACGAGGCCCGGGTCGAGGTCCAGGACCACGGCATCGGCATCAGCGCCGAGAACCAGAAGCGTATTTTTCAGCAGTTCGAACGGGTGTCCGCCAAGACGGTGGTGGCCGGGCTCGGGCTGGGTCTGTTCATTTCCGAGCAGATCGTCGCCGCCCATGGCGGCTCCATCGTCGTCGAGAGTGAAATCAACGAGGGCGCCCTGTTTCGCGTTTGTCTGCCGATCCAGGAAAACGGCATATCCGACGCAACCTCTGAGTGACCACACGGTCGTATCAGCAGCTATTGACCGAACAAAGGCTTCCCATGAGCGTAGATGCGCAAGATGTAGTACTCGTCGTCGAAGACGAACCGGTTATCTTGATGGTCCTGACAGATTACCTGTCAGGGCAGGGCTATCGCGTGTTGCAAGCGGAAAATGGCGAGCAGGCTTTCGAGATCCTCGCCAGCAAACCTCATCTCGACATACTGATTACCGATTTCCGCCTGCCGGGCGGTATCTCCGGCGTGCAGATTGCCGAGCCAGCGGTGAAATTGCGACCGGACCTCAAAGTGATTTTCATCAGCGGCTACCCGCAGGAAATCCGTGAGACCGGCAGCCCGATTACCAACAGGGCACCGATCCTGGAAAAACCGTTTGATCTGGATGTGTTGCAGGAAAAGATTCAGGAATTGCTGGCCTGATATGTAGGAGCTGCCGTCGGCAGCTCCTATCGATTCAGCTATTGATCATCTCGCGCACCTTTGCGGTGAGCAGATCAAAGGTGAATGGCTTGGTGATCATCTGCATCCCCGAGTCGAGGAAGCCTCCGCGCACCGCAGCGTGCTCGGCATAGCCGGTGATGAACAACACCTTCAGACCCGGCCGGTATTGCCGACCGACTTCTGCCAGTTGCCGACCGTTCATGCCCGGCAGACCGACGTCGCTGATCAGCAAATCGATGCGTTGCGTCGAATTGAGAATCGGCATGGCGCCGTCGGCATCACCGGCCTCGACGAACGCATAACCCAACTCACTGAGCACGGCGCTGACCAATACGCGCACCGCAGGGTCGTCTTCAACGATGAGTACGGTTTCGCCATCCATCGCATACGGAGCCTGCTGCGAATCCGAGACGGGAATTTCTACTTCCTCACCCCGGAAACGCGGCAGATAGAGTTTTACCGTGGTGCCTTCATCGATTTCACTGTCGATCGACACATGCCCACGCGACTGCTTGCTGAAACCATAGATCATCGACAGTCCGAGGCCGGTGCCCTGGCCGATCGGCTTGGTGGTGAAAAACGGATCGAACGCACGGCTGACCACGCTCTGGGGCATGCCGCTGCCATTGTCAGTGACGCTGAGCATCACGTAATCGCCTGGCTCCAGATTGCTGTACGCAGCCGTGAATTCGCGATGCAGCACCTGATTGCTGGTTTCCACCACCAGCTTGCCACCCTCGGGCATCGCATCACGGGCATTGATCACCAGGTTGAGCAGGGCGCTTTCCAGTTGATTGGGATCGGCCTCGGCAACCCAGAGATTGTCGTCCAGGCGCATTTCCAGATGAATGCTTTCATTGAGGCTGCGTTGCAGCAGCTCGCCCATCGACAGCACCAGCGTGTTCATTTGCACGGCTTTCGGGTCGAGTGACTGACGGCGCGAGAACGCCAGCAGACGGTGAGTCAGGCCGGCGGCGCGGTTCGCTGACGTCACACCTAGATCGATCAGGCTGTCGAGGTCTTCCGTGCGGCCTCGGGCCAGACGTCGACGCAGCAATTCAAGACTGCCGATGATGCCAGTGAGCATGTTGTTGAAGTCGTGAGCGATGCCGCCAGTGAGTTGGCCGACCGCTTCCATTTTCTGCGATTGGCGCAGGGCTTCTTCGTTGTGGCGAAGTTGTGCGGTGCGTTCTTCGACTTGCTGTTCGAGGGTTTCCAGAGTCGATTGCAGGCGTCGTTCGCTTTCACTCAGGTCGATCAGCCGATCGCGCGCTTCATATTGTCGTCGTCGCCCACGCAGGGCGGCGGAGACCAGGCTGACCAGCGTCGCGGGATGGAAGGGGCGCTCGAGAAACGTCACGTTTCCCAGCAGGGTGCTGAGGCGCGACGGCGGCCCTTGTTCATCACCGCCATGATGAGTCAGCAGGACAATTGGCATGTCCGACCACGCGGGCTGCTGGTCAAGGTAGGCGATTAGCCCTTCCAGTTCAGGTCCGCGCAGCGCTTCAGCAGCAATCACCAGCAGTCCGGCACCGACCTCCAGCTCGGTGCACAGAGCGCCGAGATTCGGCGCCACCATGCCGCCGTAGCCGGCTTCGTTGAGGATCATCAAAGCGATCTGGCTGTCGCGACCCATGGGCGCCAGCACCAGCACCCGCTCGGCCAACGGCGTGTTGACCGTCACAAGCTTTCATCCTCAAGCAATGGATTGCTCGCTCCCATGTAGGTCGGCACGCCACGCAGCACGCCCTGGAAGGATTCCAGCGGTTGGCCGATGGTCATGCCACGCGAGGAAATCCGGTATTCACGGATGGTCGACTCGTGGTTGCCGGTACGTTTCTTGATAATCGAGATCGCCCGGCGGACTTTGCCGAGGGCTTCGAAGTAGCGCAACAGAATCACCGTGTCGGCCAGGTAAGTGATATCGACCGGCGCCTGCATATCGCCCACCAGGCCGTGCTGGGCGACCGTCATGAAAGTCGCCGCGCCTTTGCGGTTCAGGTACAGCAACAGCTCGTGCATGTGCAGCACCAGCGCGTTTTCTTCCGGCATCGCCGCTTGATAGCCGTTGATGCTGTCGATCACCACGGTTTTGATACCCAGCTCATCGACGCAACGCCGCACGCGGTGGGACAACTCGCCGGGAGACAATTCGGCGGCGTCTACTTGTTCGATCAGCAGATTACCGGTGGCCTGTAAGACTTTGAGGTCGATACCGAGATGACGCATGCGTTCGTACAGCAGGCCCAGCTCTTCATCGAAAATGAACAGCGCGGCTTTTTCGCCTCGAGCCACCGCTGCGGCGGCGAAGATCATTGAGATCAGCGATTTACCGGTACCGGCCGGGCCGAGAATCAGCGTGCTTGAGCCGGTCTCGATGCCGCCGCCGAGCAGGGCGTCCATTTGCGGGATGCCGCTGGACAGCTGCAGACGTGGGTAGTCGCCGCGATGTTCCGCCGCTACCAAGCGTGGAAAAACATGGACGCCGTCGCCCATGATGGTGAAGTCGTGGAAACCGCCACGGTATTTCTGCCCGCGATACTTGACCACTCGAACGCGCCGACGCTCAGCGCCGTAGCTCGGTGTCAGCTCTTCAAGACGAATCACGCCGTGGGCGACACTGTGCACGGTCTTGTCTAGGGACTCGGTGGTCAGGTCGTCGAGCAGCAGGACGGTGGCGTCGTAGCGCACGAAGTAATGCTTGATCGCCAGAATCTGCCGACGATAGCGCAACGAGCTCTGCGCCAGCAGACGGATCTCCGAGAGACTGTCGAGCACAACGCGAGTCGGCTTGAAACGTTCGACCACTTCGAAAATCTGCCCGGTCGCCTCACCCAGTTCAAGGTCCGAGGAATACAGCAGACTTTGCTGGTGTTCGGCATTGAGCAGGCTTTCGGGCGGTGTCAGCTCGAAGATCTTGATGTTTTCGTTCAGCTCCCAACCGTGGGAGAGCGCACCTTGACGCAGTTCTTTCTCGGTTTCCGAGAGAGTGATGTACAGGCAGCGTTCCCCGGCCAGCGCACCGGCGCGCAGGAAATGCAACGCCACGGTGGTTTTGCCGGTCCCGGGTTCCCCCTCGAGCAAAAACACATGGCCGCGAGACAAGCCACCGGCAAGGATGTCATCCAGACCTACAATGCCGACGGCGGCCTTTGCACTGATCAACTCGTTTGATGTAGTCAAAAAACGCCCTCTTATGACTAGGGTAATCCGGCGGCTGGCTAGAGTGAGCCGCCTGAGTAACTTGACCTCACGGCGTGTTCACGGTTCCGCTTTTTCTTGGACGGGCGGCCAATTGAGTCCGCCCTGACTGGATTAAAGACCTTGTTGCAAGGCCGGGTCGTCCGGATTCAGCTGCTCCAGTTGCGCCAACAGGATCTGCACATTCTGCAGTTGGCCGCTTTCCTTCCAGTAGTTGATCAGCAACACCCGCGCCTTGCGGTCGGCGGGGTGGCGCTGAACGATTTCCTGCAGTTGTTTTTGCGCCGCTTCCAGTTCTTCCGCGCTGTGCAGAGTGGTGGCGAGGTCGTAGCGATAATCCTTGTTGTCCGGCTCCAGTTCTACCGCTTTGGACAGGCCGAGCAGGGCGTATTCGCGCTGGCCGTGGTGCAGCAGCCACAGGCCGAGGGCATGTTGCAGATAGGCGGAATCAGGCTGCGCCTTGAGTTGACGTGCGAGCAACTGGCGAGCGGCATCGCTCTGGCCCTGGCGGTCAAGCACATCGATCTGCATGACCAGCGCCGGCAGGTTGCCGGGTTCCAGACGCAAGGTATTGTCCAACGCCTGTTGGGCCTGTTTGTATTCGGCGTTGTGGATATAGAGACGGGCCAGTTGCGCATAGTTGGCGGCGCTTTCCGGCTGGCTTTCCAGTGTCTGCTGCCAGCCATCAATAGCCTGCTGCAGCGGTGCGAAGTACAAACCCAATTCATCCGGGCTCAGGCCGAGCAGGGCATTGATCGCGGCGAACCGCACGGTTTGTTCTGCGTCGTCGAGCAACGGTCCGAGCAGCAGACTGCGTTGCCCACCGGGCACCAGACCGACGATGCTTTTGATCGCGGCGACGCGCACTTGCGGCGCTTCGTGATGCAGGTCGATGTCAGCCAGTTTCAAGGCCTGCGGGCTGGGGTAGTTGGGCAGCTCGCCGTGCAGCCAGACCCGGCGTTTGACCGAGATGTCCGGGCGGCCCAATTGCTGGTACAACTGGCGCGCCGCTCCGGGTTCACCAGTGCGCGCGGCGTTCAGCGCTTCGCTGTAGCCATGTTTGATAGCATCGGGAATGGTCGGTGTGCTGCTGCGCCATGACAGCCAGACGACGCCGAGGATCAGTACGAGGCCTAGGCCGATCAGCAGGTTGCGGCGGGACTGAGTCATGCGGGGTTTCCGAAAGCTTCGAACTTGAGCAGAGCGGCAAGCTTCGTTCAGCTTGGCGCGTGAGTCAAACCGTTGCCGGCGAATCGTCCTACAACACGTGTCGACTGTGAAATCCGTCAGGCTTTTGTTGCAATGTCTACGCTTGCAGAAGTCGTTTTAAAGAGAGTGCCCATGTCTGCGCTGTACACCTATTTCAAGGCGTTGATCCATCCCGGTCAGGCTGTTCTGCTGTTTGCCCTGCGGACCATCGCCGCCGGGCTGTTGACGCTTTATCTGGCGTTCATTTTCGATCTCGAACAACCGAAGTGGTCGATCATGGCTGTGGTGATTGTCAGTCAGCCATTGGCAGGGATGGCACTGGCGCGCAGTTTCGGCCAGGTGATCGGCACCACCGTGGGTGCCGCGGTGGCGGTGCTGATCATGGCGATTTTCCTCAGGCGCCGCTGCCGTTCATCACGACATTGGCGTTGTGGCTGGCGCTGTGCACAGCGGGCGGCACCTTGCTGCGCTACACCAGTTCCCAGGCGTTCGTGCTCAGTGGCTACACCGCGGTGGTGGTGGCCTTGCTGGCGATTCCGGACCAGGAAGGCACGTTTTTGCTAGCGGTCACCCGCGTCACCGAAACCCTGCTGGCCGTTGCCTGCGTGTGCGTGGTGAGCCTGCTCACAGCCCGGCCTGAAGCAGTGGCCAAAGGTTATTTCGCCAAAATCGATCAGGTGATCAAACTGGCCGCCAGCCACGCCGCCGAAGTGCTTCGCACGGAAGAAAGCGAAGCCGATTTTCAGCGTCGGCAGATGCAACTGCTCGGCGAGATCAGCGCATTGGAGGGGTTGCGGCGCCATTTGTATTTCGATGCCCCACGTTTGCGCGATGCCGACAATCTGGTGTTGCTGCTCGGCAATCAACTGATGCTGCTGACGTCGCGACTGACCGCGCTACGGCATCAGCGCGAATTGCTCATCGAACGCTGGGAGGGCGATCTGCCGCTGGAGGTGCAGCAACTGCGGGCCGAGGAACTGGCGTTGCTTGAGCAACTGGCGCAACAGGGTCGTGCGCTGTCTGGCGCGGACCGGCAACGTTTCGTCACCTTGCAGCAACAGTTCGAAGCGTTGGCGTACAAGGCCGAGCAGCAGACCGAGAACATGAGTGCGGCCCTGCGTTCACTGGCCTGGGCGCTGCGTTGGGAGCAGGCGCGCCTGCTGCAGCAACTGGAGCAGATTCTCGAACTGAGCGACGCCATTCAGGAAGGGCGCCCGGCCAGTTGCCTCTATCGCGGGCAGAGCAGTCCGTTGCATCTGGATTTCACTCTGGCCTCGATGAACGCCATTCGCGCCTTTACCGCGCTGTTGGTCAGCGGATTGATCTGGATCGAAACGGCGTGGGATGGCGCGCGCGGCGGAATGATTCTGGTGGGGATTCTCTGCTCGCTGATGGCGACGTTTCCGCGTCCGCTGATGGCTGCGCAAAGCTATGCGCGAGGCTTGGGTCTGGCGCTGGTAGTGTCGGCGTTCTATCAATTCATGCTGGTGCCCGCGATCAGTGATTTCGAGCTGCTGGCCTTGCTGCTGGCGCCGCTGCTGTATGCCATTGCCGTGGGCATTTCCAGTCCGGCCACCGCCGGTATCGGCATGGGCCTGGGCCTGTCCAGTTTCCTCATGCTCGGGCCGCAAAATACCGGCACTGGGCAGAACACGGCGATCCAATGGTTCGAATTCGCCGGCGCCTACGTCAGTGCAGCGATGCTGGCCCTGATCGTTTATGCGCTGATCTTCCCGTTCCGCCCGGCCTTGCGCATCCGGCGCCTGTACGGCGAAGCGCGGGAGCAGGTGTACCAACTGAGCAAAATGCCGGCCACCGATGAACAACAATTCGCCTTCGAGAGTCGGATGACCGATCGCCTGACCAGCATGCTCGGCCTGCTGCCAGCGGCAAACGATCGCGCCATGCAACGCTTGTATGAAATCAGCCTGGCTTGCGTAGCCCTGGGCGTGGCCATGCATCAGCTGAGGCAGCAGGCGCAGAACAACGCGTTACTCACCGATGCGTTCAGCCAGCGCCTGGCATCGGCGTTACGCAAGACCGGTCGCCTGGTTGCCGGACGCGCGGATGTGCAGCTCCCGGCGCTGCTGGCGACGTTGCACCAACTTGGAGATGAGCTGGACGAGCTGCACGCCGCCAGTCATGAACATTTATGGTCGGTGTTTCGCATGCGTGTGGCGCTGCTGATTGTGGTGTCGTTCCTCGAGCGCCACGGCGAACATTTGCAACCTCAAGGTCTGGAAGGAGAACCGCAACTTGCCCATTGATTTCGAAATTGGCGGGGTTTATCTGCCGCCGATTGCCCAGGCTCTGCTACTGGCGATCCCGATTTTCATGTTGCTGGACTGGTGCTTGCGCCGCCTGGGCGTACTGCGCCTGGTCTGGCATGAAGCGCTGTTCGAAGGCGCCCTGTACGCCTGTGTCTGCGCCACGCTGATTCTGTTGATGGGAGCCTGATGTCTTGAAAGCACTAGTTGCACGAATGATGACCGTGGCAGTGGTGATCCTGGCGATCGTCCTCGGCTGGTTTGCCTGGGAGTATTACACCCGTGCGCCCTGGACGCGGGATGCTCGGGTGAGGGCGGATGTGGTAACGCTGTCGGCGGATGTTTCGGGGCGCATCGTCAAACTGGCGGTGCAGGACAACCAGCATGTCGACAAGGGCCAGTTGTTGCTGGAGATCGATCCGGCGCGCTATCAACTGGCGGTCGAGCATGCCCGACGCTCGGTGGAGGTTTCCAAGGCCTCGCTGGGGCAATCGCAAGCGGCAATCGTCGCCAGTGAAGCGTTGCTCAAACAACGTCAGAGCGAGGAGCGCCGGCGCCGGACGCTGAAGCAGGGCTTCGCCATTTCCGGTGAAGAATGGGAGAAGGCCAGTACCGACGTAGCGGTTGCCCAGGCGGATCTGTTGCGCAATCAGGCCAACCTCGGCTTGGCCGAGGCCAATGTGCAACTGGCAATTGCCGCGCTGACCCAGGCTGAACTGGATTTGCAGCGCACCCGCGTTGAATCGCCAGTGAGCGGTTACGTGACCAACCTGCTGACCCGCCAGGGTGATTACGCACAGGCGGGCGGGGCACTGCTGGCGTTGGTCGACAGCGATTCGTTCTACGTCAGCGGCTATTTCGAAGAAACCAAGTTGCCGCGAATCGAGAAGGGCGACCGGGTGCGCATTCAATTGATGAGCGGTGAGCGCTTCGGCGGCACAGTGGAAAGCATCGCCTTCGCCATCGCCGACCGCGAAAACGCGCCCGGCAGCCGATTGCTGGCAAACATCAACCCGAGTTACACCTGGGTGAAGCTCGCGCAACGGGTGCCGGTGCGCATTGGCATTGATGGTGACTTTGCCGGCAAGCATCGCCTGCGCGCCGGTACAACCGCCACTGTCACCGTCCTGGAGGATCACCGCTGATCCATTGTGGGAGCGAGCCTGCTCGCGAAGGCAGAGTATCAGCCACCGCTGATATGTCTGACCTGACGCTTTCGCGAGCAGGCTCGCTCCCACAAAAAATCCCAGTGCTGCAAACAGGCATAAAAAAACCCCGCGACCGAATGATACGCGGGGCAAAAAATTTGGTTGGTTGCGGCCAACCAAAGGAGCTCTTTAACAACCTTTACTTGCTGGCGACTGTCTCCGGTTGCCAGCCACCGCCGAGGGCCTTGTATATCGCGACGATGCCGCGATACAGCTCGACTTCGGCCTGTGCCTGACTGTCTTCGGCGTTCAGGCGCTCACGTTGAGCGTCGAGCAGGACGAGGAAATCGGTGGTGCCTTCGCGGTAGCGGATTTCCGCCAGATCAGCGGCCTTGCGACTCGATTCGCTCTGACGGATCAGCGAGATCAAACGTTGCTGACGCTTGCCGTAATCGCTGAAGGCGTTTTCCGATTCTTCCAGAGCCAGCAGCACCTGTTGCTCGTAGTTGGCCAGCGCGCCTTCGGCGTCAGCATTGGCACCGCGCAAACGGGCGCGGACGCTGCCGAGGTCAAACGCAGCCCAGGTGATGCTCGGGCCGAGTGCCCAGGCGTTGGCTGCCGAGGAACCGATCTGCGAGCCACGTCCGGCGGTCCAGCCGAGGAAGCCGCTGAGGCTGACCCGCGGGAACAGGTCGGCCTTGGCCACGCCGATGCGCGCAGTGGCCGAAGCCAATTGCCGTTCGGCGCTGAGAATGTCCGGACGACGTTGCAGCAGTTCACCCGGATCACCGATCGGCAGCGCCTTGGCGATGGCCGGCAGATCCTTCGGGCTCAGGTCGACGGTCAGTTTGTCCGGGCGCTCACCGAGCAGGGTAGCGATACGGTTTTTCTGCCGAACCTGTTCCGCCTGCAACTGCGGCACCGTGGCTTCGACGTTGGCCAGACGCGCATCGGCGCGTTCGACATCGAGCTGATCACCGACACCGGCGTCACGCAGGCTGATGGTGATCTTGCGCGACTCCTGCTGGTTGTTCAGGTTGGCCACGGCGATCTTTTCCCGCAGCTGGGCGCCGCGCAGTTGACCGTAGGCGTCGACCAGTTCGGCAATCATGGTGACTTGCAACTGGTAAAGATCGGCTTCGGCGGCCTGCTGGTCGGCGTCACTGGCTTCCAGATTGCGCTGGATGCGACCGAACAGGTCGAGCTCCCAGGCCATGTCCAGACCGAGGTCATAACGCTCGCTATTGACCCGGTTGGTGGTCTGGCCGGGAATCTGGCCCTTGCCCAGGTCACTGCTGGCGCGGCTGGTGATGGTCGGCATCGCGTCATTGCTGGCGTCGTCGCGGATCGCCCGGGCGGCTTTCCAGCGGGCGAACGCCACGCGCAGTTCACGGTTGCCTTGCAGCGACTGGCTCACCAACTGGTTCAGAGTCGGATCATCGAATTGCTGCCACCAGATGCCTTCGAATTTCGAACGGTCGAAGTTCTTTTGCCCGGCGGCGCCGTCGGTGGCGGTCGTGATGTTGGCCGCCTCCGTAGCTGGGGTCTTGTAGTCGGGGCCGACGGCGCAGGCGCTGAGGGCCAGCACCAGCAGACTCGGCAGGAAGACTTTCAGACTCATTGTTGCGCCTCCAGTGGCTTTTGAAGAGTGTGCGCCTTGGCTGCTTTGCGCTGCTCGCCGCGTTCGACAAAGTTACGGATCAGTACATAGAACACTGGCGTCAGCAGCAGACCGAAGAAGGTCACCCCTAGCATCCCGGAGAACACCGCCACACCCATGGCGTGGCGCATTTCGGCACCGGCACCGCTGGAGAACACCAGTGGCACCACACCCATGATGAACGCGAAGGAGGTCATCAGAATCGGCCGCAGACGCAGGCGGCAGGCTTCCAGCACCGCAGCGAGCGGATCGAGGCCTTCTTCCTGTTTGTCCTTGGCGAATTCGACGATCAGAATCGCGTTTTTACAGGCAAGTCCCACCAGTACGATCAAGCCGATCTGGGTGAAGATGTTGTTGTCACCGCCGGAAATGATCACACCGGTGATGGCCGACAGCAGCGTCATCGGTACGATCAGGATCACCGCCAGTGGCAGGCTCCAGCTTTCGTATTGGGCGGCGAGTACCAGGAACGCCAGCAGTACGCAGAGCGGGAACACGAACAGCGCGGTGTTGCCGGACAGAATCTGCTGGTAGGTCAGGTCGGTCCACTCATAGGTCATGCCGTTCGGAAGTTCTTCCTTGAGCAGTTTCTCGATGGCTTTTTCCGCCTGGCCAGAGCTGTAGCCCGGGGCTGCGGCACCGTTGATTTCAGCGGTGATGAAGCCGTTGTAGTGCATCACCCGATCCGGTCCCGAGGTGTCGCTGACCTTGATGAAGGTCGCCAGCGGGATCATTTCGCCTTTGTTGTTGCGTACTTTCAGCTGGCCGATCTGGTCGGATTCAAGGCGGAACTGTTGTTCGGCCTGAACGTTGACCTGGTAGGTGCGCCCGAAGCGGTTGAAGTCGTTGGCATACAGCGAACCCAAATAGATCTGCAGGGTGTCGAAGATATCGCTGACGGCCACGCCGTGGGTCTTGGCTTTTTCACGGTCGATGGCGGCATCGACCTGCGGCACGTTCACCGTGTAGCTGGTGAACAGGCCGGCCAGTTCCGGCACGTTGTGGCTTTTGTTGATGATGTTCATGGTTTCTTTGTACAGCTCGTCGTAGCCCAGGTTGCCCCGGTCTTCGATTTGCAGGCGGAAACCACCAATGGTGCCCAGACCTTGTACCGGCGGTGGCGGGAAGATCGCCATGTACGCTTCCTGAATGTTCGCGTACTGGCCGTTCAAGGCGCCGGCAATCGCGCCGGCGGACATGCTCGGGTCTTTACGCTCGTCGAACGGTTTCAGCGTCACGAAGACGATGCCGGCGTTCGGGCTGTTGGTAAAACCGTTGATCGACAGGCCCGGGAACGCTACGGCGCTTTCCACGCCCGGCTGTTTCAGCGCGAGGTCGGACATGCGCTTGATCACGTCTTCGGTGCGATCCAGGCTCGCGGCATCCGGCAATTGCGCGAAGGCCACCAGGTATTGCTTGTCCTGGCCGGGTACGAAACCGGTCGGCGTGCTGGAGAAACCGAAGAAGGTCAGTACCATCAGGCCTGCATACACGAGCAGGGCGATGCCGCTGCTACGGATAACCCGGCGCACGGTGCCGACGTAGCCATGACTGGCACGGTCGAAGAAACGGTTGAACGGACGGAACAGCCAGCCGCCGAAGATCTTGTCGAGCACTTTCGAGAAGCGGTCTTTCGGCGCGTCGTGGCTTTTCAGCAACACAGCGGCCAATGCTGGCGACAGGGTCAGCGAGTTGAACGCCGAGATCACTGTCGAGATAGCGATGGTCAGTGCGAACTGTTTGTAGAACTGCCCGGTGAGGCCGGAAATGAACGCCGCTGGAATGAACACCGCACACAGCACCAGTGCGGTGGCCACGATCGGCCCGGTCACTTCCCGCATGGCGCGCTTGGTCGCTTCGACCGGCGTCAGGCCGAGTTCGATGTTCCGTTCGACGTTTTCCACCACGACGATGGCGTCATCCACCACGATACCGATGGCCAGTACCAGGCCGAACAGCGACAAGGCGTTGAGCGAGAAGCCGAACAGGTGCATGACCGCAAACGTACCGATCAACGATACCGGCACCGCCACCAACGGAATGATCGAGGCGCGCCAGGTCTGCAGGAACAGAATCACCACCAGCACCACGAGGATCAGCGCTTCGAACAGGGTGTGCACCACCGCCTCGATCGAGCCACGAACGAAGATCGTCGGGTCATACACGATGCTGTAGTCCATGCCCTGCGGGAAGCCTTTCTTCAGCTCTTCCATCTTGCCGCGCACTTCGTTGGAAATGTCGATGGCGTTGGAACCGGGACGCTGGAAGATCGGAATCGCTACAGCCGGCTGATTGTTCAGCAGCGAGCGCAAGGCGTATTGGCTGGAACCCAGTTCAATGCGCGCGATGTCCTTCAGGCGAGTGATCTCACCGTCGTCGCCTGCGCGAATGACGATGTTCTCGAACTCTTCTTCGGAGACCAGACGGCCCTGGGTGTTGACCGACAGCTGGAAACTTTGCGCGGTCGGGGCAGGGGGCGCGCCCAGTTGACCGGCGGCGACCTGACGGTTCTGCTCGCGAATCGCGGTCACCACATCGGTCGCGGTCAGATTGCGCGAAGCGGTCTTGTTCGGGTCAAGCCAGACGCGCAGCGAGTAGTCGCCCATACCGAACAACTGCACGTCACCGACACCACCGAGGCGAGCAAGCTCATCCTTGATGTTGAGGATCGCGTAGTTGGACAGGTACAGCATGTCGTAGCGCTTGTCCGGTGAGGTCAAGTGCACAACCATGGTCAGGTCGGGCGATGCCTTGTCGACGGTGATACCGATGCGCGTTACTTCCTCGGGAAGCTTCGGCTCGGTCCGGGTCACCCGGTTCTGCACCTGCACCTGCGCGTTGTCCAGGTCAGTGCCCAGTGGCGAAGGTGATGGTCAGGGTGATCTTGCCGTCGGCGGTCGACTGCGAGGACATGTACAGCATGTTCTCGACGCCGGTGATGGCCTGCTCCAGCGGAGCGGCCACGGTTTCACCGATGACTTTGGGGTTGGCGCCCGGGAAGTTGGCGCGCACGACCACGGTCGGCGGCACGACTTCCGGGTATTCGCTGATCGGCAACTGGAACAGCGAGATCGCGCCGGCGATCAGGATCAACAGCGACAGCACCGCTGCGAAGATCGGCCGGGAAATGAAGAATTGGGAAAAATTCATCGGAGTTGTCGTCCCTTAACCGCGTGGGGTCGTAGCAGCCAGCTTCGCAGCCGAACCCGATGCACCCTTGGCAGGGGCAACTTTGGGCAGGTTGCTGGCTTCCAGCGCTTGACGTTGTTGAGCGAGGGCAGCGAGGGTCTGCTCGCTGGCCATCGGAATCACCTCAGGGGTGACCGGTGAGCCAGGACGAACCCGTTGCAAGCCCTTGACGATGATGGTGTCGTCCTTGTTCAGACCGTTGCGGACGATGCGCAGGCCTTCAATCTTCGGACCGAGTTCTACGGCGCGGTAGGCGGTCTTGTTGTCGCCATCCATCACCAGCACGAACTTCTTGCCCAGGTCAGTGCCCACGGCTTCGTCATTGATCAGCATGGCGTTGTAGGTGCCGCTGCCGACCAGTTTCAGCCGTGCGTACAAGCCCGGGGTGTAGGTGCCGTCAGCGTTGTCGAAGACTGCGCGACCACGGATGGTGCCGGTTTTCGGATTGACCTGGTTGTCGACGAAGTTCATCTGGCCGAGGTGCGGGTTGCCGTCTTCGTTGGACAGGCCCATGTATACTGGCGTAGTGGCGCCACGCTGGCCGTTGCGGGCCAGTTGGGTGTATTTGAGGAACACGCGTTCGTCGGCGTCGAAATAGGCGTAGACCTTGTCGGTGGAGACGACGCTGGTCAGTGCGGTGGTATCGGCGGTCACCAGGTTGCCGGCAGTGATTTCGGCGCGGCTGACGCGGCCGCTGATCGGTGCGGTCACGCGGGTGAAGCTCAGATTCAGTTTGGCCAGGTCCAATTGTGCCTGCAGAGCACCGACGGCGGCGCGGGCCTCTTGGGCAGCGCTGGTGCGCGAGTCGGCCAGTTCAGCGGAAATGGCGTTGCTGGTACGCAGACGTTCACCGCGAGCGGCTTCGTTTTCGCTGCGAGTGGCGGTGGCGCGGGCTTGAGCAACCAGAGCTTCGAGGCGGCGTACCTCGGCCTGGAACGGACGCGGATCGATCTGGAACAGCAGGTCGCCTTTCTTGACCAGCGCGCCTTCGGTGAACGCGACCTGATCGATCTGGCCCGATACCCGTGGGCGGATTTCAACGGTTTCCGGCGCTTCGAGGCGCCCGGTAAATTCGTCCCACTCGTTGACCGGTTGTTCCAGCACCTTGGCTACGCTGACTTTGGCAGCGGGCGGGGCGCCAGCAGTCTCCGGAGTTTTGCCGCAGGCGCTCATCACCAGTACGGCCAGCATGGCCAACGGGAAGCGCAAATGTTTGAGTGATTGTTCCATGGATGCAATCCGCCGAAGTATTGAAGATGGGCGGATGATGCTCGGCGCGGGTGTGATGGCACGAATCGAATGAAGCAAAGGTAACTATCATTCGGAATGATATAAGCGCCGAGGCAGCCCTCTAGCATGCACCTTTCGTTAGGAGGCTAACAATCGGCCTGAAGGCAATTCTGTGTTGCTTGATCTGCAATGATTGCGACCGACGCTGCGCGCGGAGGATTATCCGGCGATTAAATACCTCGCTGTTACCAGCACCTCGTCCACTTGCCGGAGCAATACGCCAATATCGCGGAACGGGCAACCAAGGGAGTTTCGCTCTAACATGAGCGCAACCTCATGCTCTGACATTTATCGTCCCCGGATCATTTTTATGCGCGACCTGCCCCCGACCGCGACCCTGCGTGCTTTTGAAGTGGCCACCCGACACCCGACGTTCACCGCTGCCGCTCAAGAGTTGCACGTGACCCAGAGCGCCGTCAGTCATCAGCTCCGGCACCTTGAAGAACTTTGGGGCTTGCAATTGTTCGAGCGCGGCAAGGCGTTGCGCCTTACAACAGCGGGGGCGACGCTGGCGCCGATCGTGCGCGAGTTTTTCATCAGCCTTGAAGCAACGCTGGAGGATCTGCGCGAGCAAAAGGACAGGGTTCGCCTGACTGTCAGCACCACCTATTCGTTCGCGTTGAAGTGGCTGCTGCCACGCTTGCCGAATCTGTCGCGCCTGCACCCGGAGCTGTTGGTGTCGCTGGATACCACGGACAAGATCATCCACTTCGCCAATGGCGAAGCCGATGTCGCAATCCGCTTGGGCAAGGGCAATTACCCCGGTCTGTATTCAGAGTTCCTGTTCGGCGAACAGGTGTTTCCCGTGGCCAGCCCCGAACTGCTGCAGCGCGTCGGCAGGCCGGGCAGTCCCGCCGAGTTGCTGCAGATGCCGTTACTCATTCGCGACGGCGCCGAGTTGGCGCCGAAATGGGAGGTGTGGTTTCAGTCCGTCGGGCTGGAGTTTTTACCGCTGCGCGAAGGCGTCAGGTTTGGCGACACCAACATGACGGTGGAAGCTGCGTTGCTCGGCCAGGGAGTGGCGTTGGTGCGCAGCGGCCATGTCGAAAATGAAATTGCCGACGGCCGTCTGGTGAGGCTGTTCGATGTGCCGTTCACTTCGCCGCTTGCTTATTATTTCGTCTGTCCCAAAGGCATTGAAGCCCAGCCGCATATCCTCAAATTTCGCGAGTGGTTGCTCAGTGAAGCGTTGAAGGTGCAGAGCGCACAGCGCTGAAGTATGAGCAATTGCTCACGGTGTAATGAGGAGACTTCACTGTAATGCCGATGCCAGGGATGCCTAGAATGCTGCATGCCAATCCATCTCGTACTCCTCGTTCTGTTCGCCGCGCTCCTGCACGCCAGCTGGAACGCGCTGCTGCGCGGTGGCGCCGATCGGCTCTGGTCGATGACGATGATGTGCGTGGCCATCGCCATCGTCTGCGCCATCGCCGCCTCTTTCATGGCCCCGCCTGCACCTGAGAGCTGGGGTTACGCGCTGCTCTCGGCACTGCTGCATGTCGGCTACAACCTGTTTCTGGTACGCAGCTATCGGGTCGGCGATCTAGGGCAGATCTATCCGATTTCCCGTGGGTCGTCGCCAGCGCTGATCACCCTCGGCGCCGCGCTGTTTGCCGGCGAAACCATAACCCCCGGCGAACTGCTCGGCATTGGTCTGGTGTCCGGGGGGATCATCTCGTTGGCGTTCCGAGGGGCGCAGCCTGTCGGTGCCGAGCCTGCCATATGCGCTGGGTACCGGTTGTTTCATCGCCGCCTACAGCGTCGTCGATGGCATTGGCGCCGGGCTTTCCGGTGCGCCGCTCGCGTACACGGTGTGGATGAGCGCCCTGTGGGGTGTGTTGATGCCATTGGTGTATATCGGCCTGCGCGACGCCCGCAGTCTGTTTTCCGTGCGGCCCGGCATGCTCGCCGCAGTGGTAGGCGGGCTGGTTTCCTTACTGGCTTACGCAATTGTTATCTACGCGATGAACGAAGCGCCACTGGGCGCGGTGTCGGCCCTGCGCGAAACCAGCGTGCTGTTCGCGGCATTGCTCGGCTATTTGTTCCTCGGTGAAAAGCTCACCGTCCGCAGGATGCTGGCATGCGTGGTCATCGCCAGCGGCGCCATCATCATCGGCTGACATAGGCCAACTGCTCAGGAGAACGTCGCATGGATAAAGTCTCGCAAGCACCGCTGATTCTGATCACCGGCGGCAGTCGCGGAGTCGGCGCCGCCACCGCCCGACTCGCCGCCGCGCAAGGCTACGACGTCGCCATCAGCTACGTCGCCAACGAGTCTGCCGCTCTTGAGGTGATGGCGGATATCGAAGCGTTGGGGCGCAAAGGCATCGCGGTGCGTGCTGACAGTGCTGACCCCGAGCAGGTTGCTGAACTGTTCTCGGCCGTCGATCGCTCATTTGGACGGATCGACGTTCTGGTCAATAACGCAGGCGTTCTGGCAAAACAGTCACGCATGGAGGGCCTCAGCTTCGAACGCATGCAGCGCATCTTCGCAGTCAATGCTCTGGGGCCGATACTGTGCGCGCAGCAGGCGGTGAAGCGCATGTCTCTGCGCCACGGCGGAACGGGTGGCGTGGTGATCAATATTTCGTCTGCCTCCGCGCGCCTGGGCAGTCCCAATGAATACGTCGACTACGCAGCATCGAAAGGCGCGCTGGAAACTTTCACCATCGGCTTTGCCAAGGAAGTCGCGCGCGAGGGAATTCGGGTTAACTGCATTCGCCCGGGGCACATCTATACCGATATGCACGCCAGCGGCGGCGAGCCGGGGCGGGTGGATCGCGTGAAGGAGTCGATCCCGATGGGCCGGGGCGGTCAGCCGGAAGAGGTGGCGCGGGCCATCTTGTGGCTGGCCAGCGCGGAGGCTTCGTTTGTCACCGGGACTTTTCTGGATGTGACGGGTGGCAAGTAGGTCCGGCTACAGGCTATCCGGATCCCCAAAAAACATCTGAATCCGCGACCTCAACCACCGCTCCCCCGGATCATTATCCTGCGACCCACGCCAGGCCATGTGCAATTCAAAGGTCCGGGTCGGCAGCGGTGGATCTTCAGCCCGCAGACCGCCAGCTGCCGTCAGTGCCTCAGCCGTGTAATCCGGCACGGTCGCGACGATATCGGTGCCCGCCAGCAGCGTGCCCAGTCCGTTGAACTGTGGCACCGCGAGCACCACGTGCCGTTTGCGTCCGAGTTTTTCCAGTTCTTCATCGACAAAACCACTGAGGTCACCAGCAAACGACACCAGTGCATGCGGTCGGGCGCAGTAGTCGTCCAGGCTCAGCGGCCCCGGCACGGTGTCGGCGCGCAGCAGCTTCGGTGCGCTGCGGCGCAGGACCTTGCGCTTGGCGTTGGCCGGCAGGTCGGTGGTGTAGCTGACGCCAATCGAAATCTCGCCCGAGGCCAGCAGGCCCGGCATCAATATGTAGTTGACCCGCCGCACCACGAGGACAATGCCCGGTGCTTCGGCGCGCAGACGCTTGAGCAGCATGGGCAGCAGCGCGAATTCGACGTCGTCGGACAAACCGATGCGAAACACCGAGGTGCTGGTCGCCGGATCAAAATCGGCGGCACGACTGACGGCGGTCGAGATCGAATCAAGGGCAGGCGAGAGCAGGGCGAAGATTTCCACCGCGCGCGCGGAAGGTTCCATGCTGCGACCGGTGCGGACAAACAAGGGATCGTCAAACAGGCTGCGCAGGCGCGACAGCGCCGCACTGATAGCCGGTTGGCCGAGGAACAATTTTTCCGCGGCCCGAGTCACACTGCGTTCGTGCATCAATGTTTCGAACACGATCAGCAGGTTCAGGTCGACACGACGCAGGTCATTACGATTCATCTGGAGTCCTGGCAGAGTCATCAAACTTGACGAGGGCGGCCATATGAGAACAATGGCCGGCATGAATCTTACGGGGAAAGGCTGGTACTCTGCACCGGAAAATTCAGCTTTACTGCGACGGTGGCAGGCCTTTTTTCATGGATTTTGCCAATGCCGCCCTTGATGCGGAATCAATGACAGGCATGTCGACTATTAATAGCCACTGATGGTCTTGGGTCGAAAGCCCAGATAGAGTTCATGGCATTAGAGGTTACTTTGACGAGGTTTGCGATGTCCCGCACGATCCGTTTTCACAAGTTTGGTCCGGCCGAGGTGCTCAAATGCGAAGAGCATGCGGCTGCTCAGCCAGGTCCTGGCGAAGTGCAGGTGCGTGTCGAGGCAATCGGCATCAGTTGGTACGACACCCTGTGGCGCCAGAATCTGGCGTCGTCCCAGGCACGTCTGCCTTCTGGCCTCGGTCATGAAATGGCTGGCGTGGTCACTGCGGTGGGCGCTGATGTCGAAGACCTGTCCGTCGGCGACAAAGTGGCCAGTTTTCCCGCGGAAAGCCCGAACGACTATCCGGTTTACGGCGAGTCGATCGTTCTGCCGCGCACCGCGCTGACCCGTTATCCCGATGTGCTCAGCCCGATCGAAGCGAGCGTGCATTACACGCCGCTGCTGATCGCCTACTTCGCTTATGCCGATCTGGCGCGGGTCAAACCGGGTCAATTTGCGCTGGTGACTGACGCCAGCCACTGCGCCGGCCCGTCGTTTGTGCAATTGGGCAAGGCGCTGGGTGTGCGAGTGATCGCGGCCACCAAATCGGCGGAGGAGCGGGAGTACCTGCTGTCCCTCGGTGCGGAGAAGGTCATCGTCACCGAAGAGGAAGATCTGTTGATGCGTATCAACAAGATCACCGACAACCGCGGCGTAGATGTGGTGTTCGATGGTCTTGGCGGTCCGCAGATGTCGTTGCTCGGCGATGTGCTGGCGCCACGCGGCAGTCTGGTGCTGTACGGGCTGCAAGGTGGTAACCAGACCCCGTTCCCGGCGTGTGCGGCGTTTCAGAAGAATATCCAGTTCTTCGTGCACTGCATCGGCAATTTCACCGGCAAGCCGGAGCTGGGCATTGTCCAGGACCACGTCGCTCTGCAGCGTGCTTTGCGTGACATCAACCAGTTGACCGCTGACCGCGTGCTTTTGCCGCTCAAGACTCGTGTATTCCCGTTCAACGAGTTCGTCGAAGCGCATCGCTACATGGACGAATGCCCATGCCGCGAGCGAGTGGCCCTGCAAGTGGAAACCGCGTAAATCCGCTCATCAGAGTCCGTGGCCCCCACGGACTCTTTTCTGTTTATTCCCTTCGCTGTCAGTAAACCCTCCCCGATATCGAAGCATTGGCCTTTTCAGCAACTGAACTGGTTTTTGCCGTTCATCTGTATCTTCTAATCACACTATAAGCACTGATAATTGAATGATTACTTTCATCTCAAGGAATGAGCTATGGCTGTGCATTCAATTTGTCCGAGGCAATATCAAATGGCTGGCTCAGCTGGCTTCGTCAATTTCTGTTTAATTGCTGTAGGGCGATTCGGAAGTTGCTTCTCTTTTTCTTGTAATGATTTGACGTGGGACGTTGTGGGAAGTTTCCTCAGAACATTGTTGAGTGGCGAAAGGCCAATGAATACGGGTGGTTGAGCGTCCAGCCTGGCATCTGGAATGCTTTGTTCAGGTGAAGTGTTTCAAATAACTACAACTTTGTAAGTGTTAGCATTTCAGCGTCTATTACTTATTGATCCAATTGCCGCGCGCCTACTGTCATGTCTGTGCGGCATGAAACTTTTGATACCGGGTAAATACCGATGAGCACGATCCATGATCAGGCAATGAACTATGTCTATCAGCAAGTATTGCAGCGTTTGCTGAGTTTCTTTTCCCGAGCCGAGCGCACGGCATTGCAATTGCTGATACAGCGCCTGGTGGTGGCCGCTGGCGGCATGGAAAACATCGGGCAGTTCAAGGTGCTGGTGCCTCAGTCCGGCCTGCGGGACGGCTGCTATACCCTGGCCTTGCTCCGGGCCGCTCAGTTGACTATTGCCGGCCGTGCTCCGGCGACCTTTCAGCTGCGCGTGGCTTCCCTGCGCTGGAATGGCGACAGCCCGCTCGCCCTGCAAAACCTGCATCGCAGCTACAGCGCGCTATTCCTTTATGACGATCCGCGGGTCGAGGTGCTGATGGTGGATAACCGCGAGGTCCTGCCGTTCGACCATCGCACGCCTGTCAGCAATGAAGGGCGCGAGGCCAGCCGGGTCAATCTGCTGCTGGTGGGGCACTGTCGCACCTGGCTGGAAACGCCTGAATTATGGGATGACGCCTACCTGGCGACGGCCGAGTACTACAGCCAGATCGCGCGCTGGAACAACGGCGTCGATGCCATGATCAGCACCGAAACCAAAGGCAGTCAGCAGCATTTCCTCGAAGGCCTGAACCGCGCGATGCAGCGAGTGGCAATACCGGCTCCAGGCCTGGTCAATGCCGGATTCGAAACGCTTTTTCCTCTGCTCGACGAGCTCGGTGATGACTTTTACCGGGAACTGCGTGCCGATGATGACCGGACCGTGTGGCGACCGGAAGGTGAATTCGAAGCCTGCCGGCGCACCAGTTTTATCGACATCAACGACATGATGGTCGGCAAGCTCGAGGACCGCTGGCCGCTGTTGGGCGAGTTTCTCGGTTATGAACCTGATGATCTGGTGCTATACCAAGGCGAAGCGGTGTTTGCTGATCCTCTGATCTCGGCACATGTGCGAGGTTTGTACGCACGGTTCATCGAGGGGCGCGCCTATGAGGCGGGCATCGACGATTACGTCCGGCACACGCTGGCCGACATGCGGCGAAAGCAGGTTGCCGAAACCGTCTGCGAGCACTTGCTGGCCAGCTACGACAACGCCGGCGGGCCAGAACAACTGCGGATGCTTGCCGAGGATTACCTCAGCAATGGTTTCGGATTGACCGAAACGCAGTTGGCGTGCCTGCTGTTTGCGCCGTTCATCGACAACGGCAAAGGTCTCGAACGCTTCCTGCGCAACTGTCATCCCGGCATGCTGGTCGCCATGCCGGACCTGCACCGCGCCATGCAGGGTCTGCACGCACCCGAGCAGGTGATGAAGTGGCTGACGGAAGTCAGCGGTTTGCCAGTCAGGCTGTTGAACCGCCTGTATGCGATGGGTCCTGTGCAGATTGATGCACCTGCGCAATTCTCCTCGGAGAGTTCGGGTTCGGACGAGGCGCGTTCGGCTGCGCCGTTCGAGCGGTCGACGGAGCGCTGACGGTGAGCCAGAGCCTGGATTGTGAACCAATATCTACGGAAATGAGGGTGTGAAGGGCGCGCGGGACAACGACTTTGTTTATCAGGCAGTTTATCGATATCTGACAACGCTGATTGATGCTGCCGGAGGTGGTGGGGCGGTACGCATGCCTTCCTTGCGACAACTGGCGGACCGGCTGAATGTCTCCATCTCAACTGTGCAATACGCCTATTCGCTTCTGGAAAAGGAAGGCCGGGTCTATTCGATCGCCAAGTCAGGGTATTACGCGCAAGCGCAGTTCAGCATGGATGCACCCGGCAACGGCAATGACCTGCTGGAGACCCTGTACGTCAACGCCAGGGCGTCCCGGGATGTGTGTGTTGAGTGCTGACGAACCGGCCTCGCTGCAACCGTTGGACAGTCCGTTGCTGACCTCGGAACGTGAGCTCTTGCGTCAATACCCGCGTCAGTTGCAGACATTCGTGCAGCCTTGCGGTGAACTGGAACTGCGGGTTGCGCTGGCGGCGCGGTATACCAGCTCGACAGAGCACTTCTGGCACGCCGATGACATTTATATCGGTGCTGATCTGCGCGGGGTCCTGGAGATTCTGATTTCGGTGCTTGGATTGCGTCAGGCCACCGTGATTGTCGAATCACCGTGCGACTGGGTCATCCTGCGCCTGCTCGAGTCGTGCGGAGTACGCGTGATCGAGTGGCCATTGCTTGCCCGAGGCGTGCTCGATCTGTCGGCACTCGAATCACTGCTGAAGAACGAGCCGGTTCGTTTGATCCTGCTGTCTTCCGTGCTGAGCATGCCCCAAGGCAACGGTTTCACTCGCGAGTGTCAGCAGGCCACGGCGCAGTTGCTCAATCATCATGGCGTCTGGGTACTGGAAAACGACTGCTACAGCGAGCTTGACGAGCGCAATGATTCGCAGCGTTTGCGCAGTTGGCTCGATCCTGATCGTCTGCTGGTGTTTTCCACTTTCGAGAAATTCATCGGCGCCGAAGCACCATTCGGCTTTGTCTTGTCGCGTCACTGGCGCGAGGAATTGCAGCGCCATTTTCTGCTGCGGGCGTTTCGCTTGTCGCCCATTCGCCAAAAGGCGATTGCGCGGCTGTTGAATGGCGGACGGCTTGATCAGCATTTATTCGTGTTGCGGCGAATGCTGGGTGAGCGGCGAGCCGTGTTGATTCAGGTACTGCGCGAACGTCTGGGCGATACCCTGCAGATTGTCGAGCCGCAGGGCGGGGCGACGGTGTGGGTGCGTTCGTTACGCCCGGTCGACATGGCAAGCGTCTTTCATCGCCTGCTCAAGCAACAGATCATCGTGGCGCCGGGCGAGCTGTTCAGTCTGCAGGGCTTGCACGCGGACCATCTGCGTTTGAGCGCGCTGAACCATGGCGAGCGGGATTTGCCGAGTGTCATCGGCTTGCTCGGCGATGCCTTGCGCCTGTCGCCCGGTCAATAACGTTAAAAAACATCGGGCGAGTTTCGGATACATCCCGTCGCACAGTGGTCAAACTGCCAGTAAACTGCGCTGCATTTCCTGAACCACTCCGATTTCAGAGGTTTTTGCATGACACTCAGTCCTTTTGCGGGCAAACCGGCACCGGCAGAACTGTTGGTCGACATCCCGCGACTGGTTACGGCCTATTACACCGGCCAGCCTGATGCATCGATTTCTACCCAGCGAGTGGCGTTCGGCACGTCCGGCCACCGCGGCAGTTCGTTCGATTTAAGTTTCAACGAATGGCACGTTCTGGCCATCAGCCAGGCGATCTGCCTGTATCGCGAAGCCCAGGGCATCACCGGCCCGCTGTTCGTCGGCATCGACACCCATGCATTGTCGACCCCGGCCGGCGCCAGCGCGCTGGAAGTCCTCGCCGCCAACGGCGTCACCGTGATGATCGCCGAAGGCGATGAGTACACGCCGACCCCGGCAGTTTCTCACGCCATTCTCTGCTACAACCGCGGTCGCACCTCCGGCCTGGCGGACGGTATCGTCATCACGCCGTCGCACAACCCGCCACAGAGCGGTGGCTACAAATACAACCCAACCAACGGTGGCCCGGCCGATACCCACATCACCAAGTGGATCGAAGCCAAGGCCAACGAGCTGCTGGCGAACAAACTGGCCGGGGTTAAACGCATCAGCTACGAGCAGGCGCTCAAGGCCAGCACCACCCATCGCCACGATTACTTGAACACTTATGTCGCCGACCTGATCAACGTCATCGACTTCGATGCCATCCGCGACGCCAAGCTGCGTCTGGGTGTCGATCCGCTGGGCGGAGCAGGGGTGCGCTACTGGTCGGCCATTGCCGAACACTATCGTCTCGACCTGGAAGTGGTGAATAAACAGGTCGATTCAACGTTCCGTTTCATGACCGTCGACTGGGACGGTCAGATCCGCATGGACCCATCGTCCAGCCACGCGATGCAGGGCCTGATCGGCCTGAAAGAGCGTTTCGACGTGGCGTTTGCCTGCGACCCGGATCACGACCGCCACGGCATCGTCACGCCGTCCGGTGGTTTGCTCGCGCCGAACAACTATCTGGCGGTATCCATCGACTACCTGTTCCAGAACCGTCCGCAATGGCGCGCTGATGCCGCTGTCGGCAAAACCGTGGTCAGCAGCGGCCTGATCGACCGCGTGGCCAAGCGCCTGGGCCGTCGTCTCTACGAAGTGCCGGTCGGTTTCAAATGGTTCGCCGATGGCCTGTTCGATGGTTCGCTGGGTTTTGGCGGTGAAGAGAGTGCTGGCGCTTCGTTCCTGCGCAAGGATGGCGGCGTATGGAGCACCGACAAGGACGGTCTGATTCCTGCCTTGCTCGCCGCTGAAATGACGGCGCGCACCGGGCGCGATCCAAGCCAGGCCTACCGCGCGCTGACCGACGAACTGGGCGAACCGTTCTCGGTACGCGTCGACGCCAAGGCCAACCCTGAGCAGAAGGCACTGCTGAGCAAGCTGGCGCCGGAGCAGGTCACCTCGACCGAGCTGGCAGGCGAGAAGATCCAGAGCATCCTCAGCCATGCACCGGGCAACGATCAGGCCATTGGTGGTCTGAAAGTCATGACCGAAAACGGCTGGTTCGCCGCGCGCCCTTCGGGCACTGAAGACATCTACAAGATCTACGCCGAAAGCTTCCTCGGCGACGACCACCTCAAGCAACTGGTGGCCGAGGCGCAAACTTTGGTAGATGGCGCCATTTCCAGCAAATGATGCGCACATGAAAAAGGGCAACCGTAATGGTTGCCCTTTTTTATTGCCTTGCCGATCAAGCCAGGTCGACCAGTACGATCTCGCTGTCCTCGATCGCCGTGACCGTCAGCACTTGCTCATGGGCTACCGCCACACCGTCACGCGCTTGGGCACGCAAGCCATTGACCTCGATCACGCCGGTGGCCGGAACCAGATAGGCGCGACGCCCTTCGTCGAGCCGGTATTCGGCGGTTTCACCGGCCTTGATGTTCGCCGCCACCAGGCGCGCATTGGCGCGAATGTGCAGGCTTTCATCGTCGCCGTCCTTGCCGCTGGCCAATGTGACAAAACCTTCGCGCTCGCCTTTGGGAAACGGTTTGGCGCCCCACGACGGCGGCGCACCGGTTTCGGTCGGCAGAATCCAGATCTGGAAGATCTTGGTTTCCTTGTCTTCTAGGTTGTACTCGCTGTGGGCGATGCCGGTGCCGGCACTCATCACTTGTACGTCACCGGCTTCGGTGCGGCCCTTGTTGCCCAAATTGTCCTGGTGCGTGATGGCACCTTCACGCACGTAAGTGATGATTTCCATGTCGCGGTGCGGATGCTGCGGGAAACCGGTGCCTGCGGCGATGATGTCGTCGTTCCACACGCGCAAATTGCCCCAGCTCATACGCTGCGGATCGTAGTATTCAGCAAACGAAAAGTGGTGATGCGCGTCCAGCCAGCCATGATGGGCGCCGCCCAGCGAGCTGAAGGGTCTGAGTTCAAGCATGATCGTCTCCTTAAATTAGGTTCGTCAGGGGGCGGGCCCCGTGGTTGATGACGACGATCATCTATCAGCCAATCATCGATAAAAAGCGCAAAAACTGCCGCATCATGATCAGGTTATTTGATAGGAATTTGCCTCAAAATCGTCTCATCCGACTTTCAATTCGTCGCCTAAACCGATGACCTGTAAGCATTTCGCTAGAACTCATCAGCAAATCCAGACACCATAGCCGCCACAGCCTCACACCCTGGAGTCCGTCAGCGTGGCGCAACACACCCCCGATCTTCCCCCTGAACTTCGTCCACTGGCCGAGATGCCTTGGTTCAAGCGTCTGGCCGCGCGATTCTTTGGTCACGGGTTGACCAAGCTGCGCGCCCAACACCGGGCATCGTGGCTGCACGGGCAAGCCGACGGATTTCGCAGCGGGCACACCGCCGGCGTCGAATATGGTTTCAGGGAGGGCAAGCTTGAGGGTCTGGAGGAAGGCCGCCAGGTTCTGCTGATTCGCGACAGCCGCAACACCGAGCATCGGCCGCCCAGCGTCGATAACCACCTGTTCGATGACTGGCGCCTGCCGCTCACCGCCGAATTGAAAAAACGCATCAAGGCTGACGTCGCTCGTTTGCTCCCGGCCCACGCCCAGCCCAGCGCCGCGCAATGGAAAATGATCTTCAGCGATACGCCGTCCACCTCGGTGGTCGCCGGTGCGGGCGCCGGCAAGTCGACCACGCTGGTGCTGCGCATTCTGTTACTCAGCCATTATCTGGGTTTTGAGCTGGATTCGATGACTGTGGTGACCTTCACCCGTGAATCGCGCAAGGACTTCATCAACAAGCTCATCGAAATATTCACGCTGTGGGGTCAGCCGTTGAACCTCAAGCAGGCGCGCGAACTGGTGCGAACCTTCCACTCGCGCATCCTGCCGATGGTGCGCAGCCTGCCGGGTTTCGAGCGCTTGCAGGCCTTCGAGAACCTCAGCGATCGCCCGCAAAGTGGCGCAGAGGAGGTCGACAGCAATCCGTTTGACCTGCGGATCAACGACGCGCAACGGCAGCAACTCAATGCCTGCTACCACCGCTTGTTCAACGAGGATGAGCGTTTCCGCCAATTGATCCAGCCGCTGTCCCGCGCGGGTTTGCAATTAAAGGAACTGGAACGCGACCACCCCGATGTGCAGAAACGCATGGCGGTCACCGAACTGGCGGCCAAGCGCGATGAAGAGCTCTGCGATGTGATTGAAGATTTATGGTTTCGTGCAGGGGCGTGGCCCATTAAAGGCATCGAGCCGAATCGGCAGGCCTTCGAAATCAATGGCTCGAAGTTCCACGCTCACGGCTATATTCCCAGCCTCGATGCCTGGGTGGTGCTCGGCTTTGATCCCAAGGAAAACGCCCAGCTGACCCGACCCAACGCCAAGCTGAGTGTCCGTGCAGAGTGGGCGGTCAAGCGCACCCTGTTTCAAGCTTTCTGCCGTAAGCCATTGATATGGATGGATAGTTACGAGTCATCCAGGCGCGTTCTTGCGACGTTGGCCGGAGATGCTAGCGCCGGTCCCGGATTTGATTACAAGGTCAAGGGCGAGCTGGCATCCTCGCCATTGCTGGACTGTTTTGTCGCCGCGGCGGGCTTCATCGAAAACCTCGGCCTGGATGTGCCGGACGCGGTCAGCCGGATGAGCTTCGCCAAGGACGATCCTGATCGTTTTTTCTTTGAGGCCCTGAGCCTGTTCTGGCGCGCATTTGAAGATCACCTGCTGGATCAGAAACCGCCAGTGATGACCTACAACCGCATGTTCGCGTTGTTCAGCGAACACTCGCCGGACAACCTCAAGCTGCTCAGCGATGAGTTGCTGCGGCCGATGGCGCATTTGATGATCGACGAATTCCAGGACGTATCGCCGCAGATCGTTTCGTGGATTCGCGCCAGCCTCAATGAAATCCGCAGCCGTGGCCCGGCCATGCACGTTGGGCGAGGGGCGCAGCGGTCGTCGCTATTGTGCGTCGGTGATGACTGGCAGTCGATTTACGGCTGGCGCGGCAGTTCTCCGAGTTACTTCATGGAGTTCAACAAGGAATTTCCGTCGCCGAGCACCACGCGGGTCATGCTCAGTGACAACTACCGCAGCCACCAGCACATCATCGACGCCGCTGAACACATTGTCCGTGCAGCGCCGGCGATCGCAGGCAAGAAGGCCAAGGCCAGTGGTGAGCCCAAGCCGCTTCACCCGGTAAACGTGCTTGAACGGGATGATGAAGCATTGGGGCAGCGCCTGGCCGAGCATTACCGGCGGGGAGATTCAATCCTGATGCTCTATCGAAAAAGCAGCGATAAGTTATTGATTGAGCAGCATATTCAGCCTGTACTTAACGTGGATTCGAGCTTGCCCTATGAGGCGCGGCGGCTGAAACAGCTGACCTATCACAGCGCCAAAGGCTTGCAGGCTGATGCGGTATTCCTGCTGGGTGATTGTCAGCATCTGACCAGTTCTCCGTACAAGAACCAGGTGTATCGCATGGCGGGATTGGGCAAAAGTGGCGATAGCGAGCCGTACGACAATGCGCAAAAAGACGAAATCCTGCGCCTTGCCTACGTTGGTATCACGCGCGCCGTCAGCCATTGCTACTGGTACGTCGAACCGCAGGAAACCCAAGCGGTAAACATGCCGAGGGCATCGGATCGAGTTGCCAAGGGCAAGCCGTTCTTCGTCGATCATCGAACCGAGGAGGCCAGCGCCTGATCAATAAAAAAGCCCGCATCGCTGCGGGCTTTTTGTTTTAAATCAGGCGGTTATGCGTAGTTCTTGAGAGATTCCGGAGGAGTGAAAGCTTCCAGCTCATCTTCGATGGCCTCGATGATGCGCTCGACGTCCGCCGCGTTCATCACCGTTGCGCAGGGAATGCCAGCGATGGCGATCATGGTTTCGCCGCTGGCACGATCAAACAGACGGGCGATCAGGCTGCCCGGCGCATCCATCGTCGCCTCGAAACCCATGGGATGGAAATGCCAGCGCATCAGCTGGCAAGCGTTTGGAAAGGTGACTTTGCTGAACCCTTTATTCATGGTGTTGCCCGCCTGCTTCATCGAGCGCTTCCTTTTGCTCATGTTAGGTGGGAAGAGCCTTCATTGGCTCAACCAGTGCTTGAGCTTTAAAAGTAGCATCCGTGTGTGAAAAAACTGTGAGTTTTTTCAGTCCGTTTAGCGATTGATTCGCATTTTTTGATGTAAGTCACTGGCTCATCGATTATCGCCAAAACGCCACCATGGATTTTTCATTGAAGCGGCAGAGGAAGTTGGGCAAGCTCGGTTCTTTTTCGCCGAGCCGCTTATGCACGCCGATGAAGACGGCCCAGAACAGACCCAGGCCACGGCCGCCACGGTCATGCGCTATCACCTGAGCTGGAAACACCGGGATCTGGACAGCGTCATGGCGCTTTATCACGCCGATATCCAGTACAACGATTTCTTTCAGAATCGCGTACTCAGACTGGATGAGTTACGCGAGTACGTGCGCGTGAGCATGCCGCGAGAATCCGACGAACTGCTCGAGCATTGCGACCGCATTCGGGTGGATGGCAATACCGCGTTCATTCAGTACGAAGTGACCTTGCGTGGCGGCGATGGTTTGGTGTCGTTCCGTTCCAGCGAAGCGATCACGGTCAAGGACGGCCTGATATGGCGCGTCAATGAATACGCCTCGCTGGTGCGTACCCAAACCGACGGCAGTTCGGCACCGAGCCGTCCGGCGGTCAGTCGTCTCGGTCTGTCACCGCGCCAACTGAGCTTCATGGCCGAAGACCTGCAGCAGTATTTCGAGAAGCAGCAGCCTTATCTGGACCCTGAGCTTGACCTGCAAAGGGTGGCGAAGGAGTGCGGGTACAGCCGCAATCAGATTTCCTATCTGCTCAATCAGGTACTCGGGCAAAGCTTTTATCGCTACGTCAACCAGGCGCGCCTGCAGCATTTGCTGCGTGCACTGGACAGCGCCGCACCGCCATTGCGCGTCGACGAGTTGGCGTTTGCCGCCGGTTTCAATTCGCTGTCGGCGTTTTACAAATGCTTTCGCGATCACACCGGCCAGTCGCCCAAGGCCTACGCCAAACAAATTTCTCTGCGGGCACGCGCGCAAGACATCCACTGAAGGCAGCCACTAGGATCGACGCCATCGAAGGTTTTCAGTGGCGGAGTCTGGCATGTCGGCGTGGCGCACGATCAGTTTGTGGATGGATCAGCTCGATGAGCCGCTGCTGGCGCGCCCTGCGTTGGAGCGGGATCTGGATGTCGACGTGGCGATCATCGGCGCCGGTTACACCGGACTGTGGACGGCGTACTACCTGAAAAAACAGGCGCCCGGCCTGGATATCGCCATCATCGAGGCGCAAACCGCCGGGTTCGGTGCGTCCGGACGCAATGGCGGCTGGCTGATGGGGAATTTGCTGGGCGAGGATCGCTTGCTCGCAGGCTTATCGCCGCAGCAACGGCGGGCGTCGTTTGATCTGCTGCACAGCATTCCTGATGAAGTAGAGATCGTCGTTGAACGCGAAGGCATCGACTGCGATTACCGCAAGGGCGGGGTGCTTTATTGTGCTGCGCGCTACCCAGAGCAGGAAACCGTTCTGCGCGATTACCTGAGCAAGCTGCATGCCCAAGGTCTGACTGACGACGATTACCGCTGGCTGAGTCCCGAGCAACTGGCTCAGCAGATCCGCGTAGCCAAGCCCTACGGCGGCATCTTCGCTCCCCATGTCGCGACCATTCACCCGGCGAAACTGGTCCGTGGCCTGGCGCGGACCGTGCAGCAGATGGGCGTGAAAATCTACGAAAACAGCCCGGTTACCCACTGGCAAACTGGCAGTTTGCGCACCGCCAAGGCCAGCGTGCGCAGCCGCTGGATCGTCCCGGCCGTAGAAGGCTATTCGGTGACGTTGCCGCCGCTGGGCCGCTATCAGCTGCCGGTGCAAAGCCTGATCGTCGCCACCGAGCCGCTGTCCGCCGCGACCTGGGACGAAATCGGCCTGAATCGTGGGCAAGCCTTCAGTGAGTTCAGCCGTCAAGTCACCTATGGCCAGCGCAGTGCCGACAACCGCCTGATTTTCGGCGCCCGTGGCGGTTATCAGTTCGCCGGCAAGCTACGCCATGACTTCAACCTCACTCGCGATGAAGTCGAGTTGCGCCGCTATCTGTTCGGCGAACTGTTCCCGCAGCTGAAAAACGTGCAAATCACCCACGCCTGGGGCGGCAACCTCGGCATGTCGCGCCATTTCAAGCCGCACATGCTTTGCGACCGCGCCAACGGCATCGCGCTATCGGGCGGTTACGGCGGCGAGGGCGTCGGCGCCAGCAACCTTGGCGGGCGCACCCTGGCCGATCTGATTCTCGAGCGCGACAGCGAGCTGACCCAACAACCGTGGGTCCTGCCCGACGGTGGCATTCACGCGCTGCGTGCCTGGGAGCCAGAGCCATGCCGCTGGCTCGGCTACAACGCGATCATCAAAAGTTTCGTGCATGAAGACCAGACGCTGGCCAATCCGGCGACTGCGCCCTGGCGGCGCAAGCTCGCCAGCCAAGTCGCCGGGTTCATGGAAGGTTTCATGCACTAAACGCCGTTTCCCTCAATAAACAGGTCACGTCATGAGCATCACCCAATTCAAGAACACCGCCGCGCTCGAACTCGAGGAGTCCAACCCGGTCGCCGTGCCCCTCGGCGAGCCCGTCGCAATTGCCTCGACCACCAGCGTCGAGCGCGATGACGGCGTTGAAACCGGCGTCTGGGAATGCACCCCGGGCCGCTGGCGGCGGCAGATCACCGCGCAGGAGTTCTGCCATTTCATTTCCGGGCGCTGCACCTTCACCCCCGACGGTGGCGGCGAAACCCTGCACATACAAGGCGGCGACGCACTGATGTTGCCAGCCAACACGCTCGGGATCTGGGATATCCAGGAAACCGTGCGCAAGAGCTACGTGCTGATTTTCTGATTGTTCGATCCTTTGATTGCCTGCCAACAAAAAAAGCCCATACAGGAATCGCCCCATGATCCAGAAAACCCTCGCATTGGCGCCGCTGCTGCTGGCCGCTTCCGTCAGTCACGCGGCCGAGACGGTCAAGGTCTACAACTGGTCCGACTACATCGCCCCGGACACCACGAAGAATTTCCAGAAAGACACGGGCATCGGCGTCACCTACGACGTCTACGACAGCAACGAAACCCTCGACGGCAAATTGATGACCGGCAAATCCGGTTACGACGTGGTGTTCCCGTCGAACCACTTCATGGCGCGGCAGATTCAGGGTGGGGCGCTGAAGAAACTCGACAAGAGTCAGTTGCCGAACTGGAAGAACCTCAACCCGGCACTGCTCAAAGCCTTGCAGACCAACGACCCGAACAACGAGCACGGTTTCCCTTATCTGTGGGGCAGCACCGGCATCGGCTACAACATCGCCAAGGTCAAAGCGGTGCTGGGCGACGACGCGCCGGTGGATTCCTGGGATCTGATCTTCAAACCCGAATACATGGAAAAACTGCAAAAGTGCGGCGTGGCGATCCTCGACAACGGCCCGGAACTGCTCCCGGCGGCACTTAACTACCTCGGCCTGCCACACCACAGCAAGAATCCCGAAGACTACAAAAAAGCCGAAGCTTTGCTGATGAAAGTGCGGCCCTACGTCAGCTACTTCCATTCCTCGAAGTACACCAGTGACCCGGCCAACGGCGACATCTGCGTAGCAGTCGGCTTTTCCGGCGACATCCTGCAAGCGGAGAACCGCGCCAAGGAAGCCAAGAACGGCGTCGAGATCGGTTACGCGATTCCCAAGGAAGGGGCGGCCATCTGGTTCGACATGGTCGCCATGCCCGCCGACGCACCGGACGAAAAGGCCGGCTACGCCTTCATGAACTACCTGCTGCGCCCCGATGTCATGGCCGGCATCACCAATTACGTGCATTACGCCAATGGCAACGAACAGGCGGACACGCTCATCGATCCGGCGATCAAGAACGACACCAAGGTTTACCCGAGTGCGGAAATGATGGGCAAGCTGTTCGCGCTGGAAGCGATGCCGCTGAATATCGACCGGATCCGGACGCGGGTTTGGAACAAGATTCGTACCGGCAGCTGAGTTTTTTCAGGCCAACGTACAAGACCCCTGTGGGAGCGAGCCTGCTCGCGAAGCGGTTTGTCATTCGACTCTTATGTTGACTGGCTTGGCGCCTTCGCGAGCAGGCTCGCTCCCACATTTGTTATTCAATGAATCAGCATAGTTGATATCAAAGCACTGGCACCGCTGACTGAAAGTGTGACTTGCCCAACAAATTCAAACTTAGCGATATTTAATATTTAAATAGAAAATCGTCAGACAATTTCCGCCCTCATCGCAACTAAAAACAATCTTTCCTCCCCGCACGCTTTGTTTACGGCAGTTTCCTGATACCACCAAATTGGATCGCAAAAAAATCCTTTACGACAGATTTCCAATTGTGTCAGGTTCGTTACGCCTTCATTGGGCGAGTGATAGGACGATCTCGCCAAAGATCGTCCTGTCGGACAAAAACTGTTCCATTGCTAAACAAGGAAGTGTGTTTATGTCGAAAGTTAAAACCAATGCTGTTGATTCCGCCGAACAGGCTTTCCAGCTGGCTGCCTTCAGCTCGGCGTACAACCAGATCAATAGCTTCAGCCATCAGTACGACCGTGGCGGCAACCTCACGGTCAATGGCAAACCCTCGTACTCCGTCGACCAGGCGGCTACGCAATTGCTGCGTGACGGCGCTGCCTACCAGGACAAGGACAGCAGCGGCAAGATCGAACTCACCTATACGTTCCTGACCTCGGCCTCGAACAGCACGATGAACAAGCACGGGATCACCGGGTTCAGTCAGTTCAGCGCGCAGCAACAGGCGCAGGCCAAGCTCGCCATGCAGTCCTGGGCCGATGTGGCCAATGTCACTTTCACCGAGAGAGCCTCGGGCGGCGACGGGCATATGACCTTCGGTAATTACAGCGGTGGCCAGGATGGCGCTGCGGCGTTTGCCTATCTGCCGGGGACCGGCGCCGGTTATGACGGCACCTCGTGGTACTTGATCAACAGCGGTTACACGCAGAACAAGAACCCGGATCTGAACAACTACGGTCGTCAGACCCTGACCCACGAAATCGGCCATACCCTGGGCCTTGCTCACCCTGGCGACTACAACGCCGGCAACGGCAACCCGACCTACAACGACGCGACCTACGGCCAGGACACCCGTGGCTACAGCGTCATGAGTTACTGGAGCGAGAGCAACACCAACCAGAACTTCAGCAAGGGCGGCGTCGAAGCCTATTCGTCCGGCCCGCTGATGGACGACATCGCAGCCATCCAGAAACTCTACGGCGCCAACACCACCACCCGCACCGGCGACACCACCTACGGCTTCAACTCCAATACCGGCCGCGATTTCCTCAGCGCGTCGTCGTCGAGCGACAAAGTGGTGTTCTCGGTCTGGGATGCCGGCGGCAAGGACACCCTGGATTTCTCCGGTTTCACCCAGAACCAGAAGATCAACCTCAACAGCGCTTCGTTCTCCGACGTTGGCGGCATGGTCGGTAACGTGTCGATCGCCAAGGGCGCGGTCATCGAGAACGCGATTGGCGGTTCGGGCAGCGATCTGTTGATCGGCAACAGCGTGGCCAACGAGCTGAAGGGCGGTGCCGGCAACGACATCCTGTACGGCGCTGGCGGTGCCGACAAGCTGTGGGGCGGCGCCGGTTCGGACACTTTCGTGTTCGCCGCCAGCTCGGACTCCAAGCCGGGTGCGATCGATCAGATCCTCGATTTCGTCAGCGGTCTGGACAAAATCGACCTGACCGGCATCACCAACGGTGCGGGCCTGCACTTCGTCAACAGCTTCACCGGTTCGGCCGGCGACGCAGTGTTGACCTCGTCGGGCGGCAATAGCCTGTTGTCGGTGGATTTCTCCGGGCATGGCGTGGCTGACTTCATCGTCAGCACCGTGGGCCAGGCTGCGACCAGCGACATCGTGGCGTGATGTGAAAGGAAAGCGGCGCCTCGTGCGTCGCTTTCTTCGCTTGCATCGGCCTGATCCCCGAGCAAGGCTACGAGCGGAAGTGAAATTTCCTATGACTCGATACGTTTTAACTGACACGACGATGGCATGGCTGATGGCAGTCACGCTGATGATGACCGGAGCGACAAGCATGGCAAGCAGCCTCAGACTCGAAGAACCCTCGGCATTCGCCGGGCGCTGGCAGGCCACATTGACCGGTCACAACGACACACCTGAAACGCGGTTGCTGCAAGACAAGCCGTCGAACACTTGCGTTGTCGATCTTGCGCCAAACAAGACCTTGGGCGAGGGCGCCGATTGTCTGGGCGCGTGGTTGAGCGAAGCCCCGATTGGCTGGTTTCCAGAACCCGATGGCATTGCCATCACTGGCAAGGAGGGTTCGAAAATCGCCTTTTTCAGCCGCCGGGGGGATGGCTCTTACACAAGCAGGTTGAATTCGCAATTGCTTATCTTGCTCGAACGCGTCGGGCACTAAGCGGTGGCTGGGTAGTTGCGCGAAGTTGATGTACTGCGATAACTGAGCGTTATAACCGCGAAGCCGATCAACTTGTTATGAAATTGTAAGCACTACTTGCAAATGATCTTTGGCAGGTACGCGAAATATCAATGGAATGCTCGTCCGCACCGACGAGACTATGAACTCAGGAAGAATCAATGAAGATGGCGAAGTCTCCGGCCGCTCCGTTAATCAAGGCATTGGGCGACTATAAAAGCATTCTGATCAGCGTCGGTTGTTTCACTGCGTTGATCAACGTGCTGATGCTGGTGCCGTCGATCTACATGCTGCAAGTTTACGATCGGGTGCTGTCGTCACAGAACGAAACCACTCTGGCGATGCTGTCGTTGATGGTGGTCGGGTTCTTCGCCTTCATCGGCCTGCTGGAAGTGATCCGCAGCTTTATCGTCATCCGCATCGGCAGCCAGTTGGAGCGGCGCTTCAATCTGCGCGTCTATCAGGCCGCGTTCGAGCGCAACCTGTTCAAGGGCGAGGGTAACGCCGGGCAGTCGCTGGGCGACCTGACCCACATTCGCCAGTTTGTCACCGGACCGGCGCTGTTCGCCTTCTTCGATGCGCCGTGGTTCCCGGTCTATCTGTTTGTCATTTACCTGTTCAACGTCTGGCTTGGCGTGCTGGCCACGGCAGGCGCGTTGCTGCTGATCGCACTGGCCTGCCTCAACGAATACATGACCAAAAAACCGCTGGGCGAAGCCGCCGGTTTTTCCCAGCAGTCGAGTCAGTTGGCTACCAGCCACTTACACAACGCCGAAACCATTCAGGCGATGGGTATGCTCGGCTCGCTGCGCAAGCGCTGGTTCGGGGTGCATTCGCGCTTTCTCGGCTTGCAGAACCAGGCCAGCGACACCGGCGCGGTGATCAGTTCGCTGAGCAAGACCTTGCGTCTATGCCTGCAATCCCTGGTGCTGGGCCTGGGCGCGTTGCTGGTGATCAAGGGCGACATGACTGCGGGGATGATGATCGCCGGTTCGATCCTGATGGGGCGCGTACTGAGCCCGATCGATCAGTTGATCGCCGTTTGGAAGCAGTGGAGTGGGGCGAAGCTGGCTTACCGGCGCCTTGATGCGTTGTTGCAGGCGTTTCCGCCTAGCGACGAGGCGATGGCACTGCCGGCACCGAAAGGCCAGATCAGCTTCGAACAAGTCAGCGCCGGCCCGCCGGGGCAGCGTGCGGCCACTTTGCACATGGTCAATTTCACGCTGGGCGCTGGCGAAGTGCTCGGTGTGCTCGGCGCTTCAGGCTCGGGCAAGTCGACGCTGGCTCGAGTGCTGGTCGGCGTGTGGCCGGTTCTGGGCGGCACGGTGCGCCTCGATGGCGCTGATATTCACCGCTGGAACCGCGACCAGCTCGGCCCCTACATTGGTTATTTGCCGCAAGACATCGAGTTGTTCAGCGGCAGCATCGCCGAGAACATTGCGCGCTTCAGCGAAGCCGACCCGCAAAAAGTCGTCACCGCCGCGCAACAGGCCGGTGTCCACGAGATGATCCTGCGCCTGCCGCAAGGTTACGACACGCAACTGGGCGAGGACGGCAGCGGCTTGTCCGGTGGCCAGAAACAGCGCGTGGCCCTGGCCCGCGCGCTATATGGCACGCCGAGTCTGGTGGTGCTCGATGAACCCAATTCCAACCTCGACACCGTCGGCGAAGCCGCTCTGGCCAGCGCCATTGCGCAACTCAAGGCGCAAGGCACCACGGTGATTCTGGTCACCCATCGTTCTTCGGTGCTGGCTCAGGCTGACAAGTTGTTGGTGCTCAACGATGGCCGCTTGCAGGCGTTCGGCCCGAGTCAGGACGTGCTCAAGGCACTTTCCGGCCAGCACGAACAGCAACGTGAAAAAGCCGCACAAACACCGGGCGGGCTCAGCATGAGCCGGCAGTATCAGCCCTCGACAAGGAATTCGGGTGTATGAGCAGCGCCAGCATGAACACTGAAAACGAAGCGAACATGGAACACGCCTACCTCACCGAGCGCCCGGAGCGCGATGCGAAATTCTTCGCGCGCATGGGCTGGATTCTGGCCATCGTCGGCGCTGGCAGTTTCTTCACCTGGGCGGCACTGGCGCCGCTGGATCAGGGCATTCCGGTGCAGGGCACGGTGGTGGTCTCGGGCAAGCGCAAGGCCGTGCAGTCGATGAGCAGCGGCGTGGTCAGCCGGATTCTGGTGCGCGAAGGCGAGATCGTGAAGCAGGGCCAGCCGTTGTTCCGCCTTGATCAGACGCAAGTGGCTGCCGACGTGCAATCGCTACAGGCGCAGTACCGCATGGCTTGGGCCAGCCTCGCGCGTTGGCAAGCCGAGCGCGACAACCTCAAGCAAGTCAGCTTTCCGGCCGAGCTGAGCAACGACCCGGACCCGCGCCTGGCGCTGGTGCTGGAAGGCCAGCGGCAACTGTTCAGCAGCCGCCGCGAAGCCTTCTCCCGGGAACAAGCGGCACTGCGCGCCAATATCGAAGGCGCCACCGCACAACTGGCCGGCATGCGCCGCGCCCGCAGCGACCTCAATGCCCAGGCCAGTTCCTTGCAGCAACAATTGAGCAACCTGCAACCGCTGGCCGACAACGGCTACATCCCGCGCAACCGCTTGATGGACTACCAGCGGCAACTGTCGCAAGTGCAGCAGCAACTGGCGGAAAACACCGGTGAAAGCGGGCGCGTGGAGCAGGGCATCCTTGAATCGCGCCTGAAGTTGCAGCAGCACGGCGAGGAATACCAGAAGGAAGTGCGCACGCAACTGGCCGATGCGCAGCTCAAAAGCGTGACGCTGTCCGAACAGCTGACCTCCGCCGGTTTCGACCTGCAACACAGCGAGATCCTCGCCACCGCCGATGGCGTGGCAGTCAACCTCGGCGTGCACACCGAAGGCGCCGTGGTGCGTCAGGGCGAAACCCTGCTGGAGATCGTTCCGCAAGGCACCACCCTGGAAGTGGAGGGGCACTTGCCGGTTAACCTGATCGACAAGGTCGGCACGCATTTGCCGGTGGACATTCTATTTACCGCGTTCAACCAGAGCAAAACCCCGCGCGTGCCCGGCGAAGTCAGCCTGATCTCCGCCGACCAGATGGTCGATGAGAAAACCGGCGTGCCGTATTACGTGTTGCGCAGCAGCGTCAGCGATCAGGCCATGGAAAAGCTCAACGGCCTGGTGATCAAGCCCGGTATGCCGGCGGAAATGTTCGTGCGCACCGGTGAGCGTTCACTCCTCAACTATTTGTTCAAACCGCTGCTCGATCGCGCCGGTTCTGCGTTGACCGAGGAATAAGGATGTTCGGCTGTATGAAAAAGCTTTGCATGCTGGGGGCCGCAATGACGCTGCTCGCGAGTCACTCGGCAGTCGCGGCCATGGGGCCGTTTGAGATCTACGAGCAGGCATTGCGCAACGATCCGGTGTTTCTCGGTGCAATCAAGGAGCGCGATGCTGGCCTGGAAAACCGCGCGATTGGCCGCGCCGGGTTGCTGCCACGGATCGGCTACACCTACAACAAGGGCCGCAACTCGTCCAAGGCTACGTCTCTGGATGATCGCGCGCGCAACCGCACCGATGAGCGCAACTACAACAGTTACGGCTCGGCGCTGACGGTGCAGCAACCGCTGCTTGATTACGAAGCTTACGCGGCGTATCGCAAAGGCGTGGCGCAGTCGTTGTTTGCCGACGAAGCCTTTCGCGGCAAGAGTCAGGAACTGTTGGTGCGAGTGCTGGATAACTACACCAAAGCCTTGTTCGCCCAGGACCAGATCGACATCGCCCAGGCGAAGAAAAAGGCCTACGAGCAACAGTTCCAGCAGAACGAACACATGTTCAAGCAGGGCGAGGGCACGCGCACCGATATTCTCGAAGCCGAGTCGCGCTATGAGCTGGCGACTGCCGAGGAAATCGAAGCGCGCAACGAGCAGGATGCCGCCTTGCGTGAGCTCGGGGCGCTGGTCGGCGTGCCGGCAGTGGACATCGGCGATCTGGCGCCGCTTGGTCAGCAATTTCAGACCTTCACCCTGCAACCGGCCAACTTCGACACCTGGCATGAACTGGCGATCAGCAACAACCCGAACCTCGCTTCGCAGCGTCAGGTCGTGGAAGTGGCGCGCTATGAAGTCGAGCGCAACCGCGCCGGGCATCTGCCGAAAGTCAGTGCTTATGCCTCGATGCGCGACAACGAGTCCGAAAGCGGTAATACCTATAACCAGCGCTACGAAACCAACACCATCGGCCTGGAAGTCAGCGTGCCGCTGTACGCCGGCGGCGGGGTGTCGGCCTCCACACGTCAGGCCAGCCGCACTATGGAACAGGCCGAATACGAACTGGATGGCAAAACCCGCGAAACCTTGATCGAACTGCGCCGACAGTTCAGCGCGTGCCTGTCCGGAGTGAGCAAATTGCGTGCTTATCAGAAGGCCTTGAAGTCGGCCGAGGCGCTGGTGGTTTCGACCCGACAAAGCATTCTGGGCGGCGAACGTACCAATCTCGATGCGTTGAACGCCGAGCAGCAACTGTTCACCACCCGCCGGGATTTGGCCCAGGCACGCTACGACTACCTGATGGCCTGGACCAAATTGCATTACTACGCCGGGACGCTGAATGAGCAGGATCTGGCGCGGGTGGACGAAGCATTTGTGGTCGCGCAACAGCCCTCACCCTAACCCTCTCCCAGGGGGAGAGGGGACCGATCCGGGGAGATTGGCGAGATACACCGACTTGAACGAGCTGTGCTGAATCCGTAATCGACTGGTTTTCCAGGTCGCTGAATAACTGAAGACAACACGGTCGGCTCCCTCTCCTTTTGGGAGAGGGCTGGGGAGAGGGGACCGATCCGGGGAGATTGGCGAGATGCACCGATTTGAACGAGCTGTGCTGAATCCGTAATCGACTGGTTTTCCAGGTCGCTGAATAACTGAAGACAACACGGTCGGCTCCCTCTCCCTTTGGGAGAGGGCTGGGGTGAGGGGAACGGGCGACACCGCAGGATCTGAGGCTTTGCACCGAGACGTTAATGAGCAGGATTTGGCGCGGGTGGACGAAGCATTTGTGGTCGCGCAACAGCCCTCACCCTAACCCTCTCCCAGAGGGAGAGGGGACCGATCCGGGGAGATTGGCGAGATGCACCGATTTGAACGAGCTGTGCTGAATCCGTAATCGACTGGTTTTCCAGGTCGCTGAATAACTGAAGACAACACGGTCGGCTCCCTCTCCCTTTGGGAGAGGGCTGGGGTGAGGGAAACGGGCGACACCGCAGGATCTGAGGCTTTGCACCGAGACGTTAATGAGCAGGATCTGGTGCGGGTGGACGAAGCATTTGTGGTCGCGCAACAGCCCTCACCCTGACCCTCCCAGAGGGAGAGGGGACTGACCGAGTGGCCTGCGATAGCTGCATCGACTTGAGCGACCGAGCAGGCCGCAGGTTTTGACATCAACACAAATCGGCTCCCTCTCCTCGGGGAGAGGGCTGGGGTGAGGGGAACGGGCGACATCGCTATCAGCCCTGAACAAAACAACAAAAACGAGAATGATGACCATGGACGTACGCATCAAACCGATTTCGCTCGGCACGCTATTGCTGGTGACCTCGGCAACGCAGGCCCAATACCTGGAACCCGGCCAGCCCGGCAATCCGGCCAGTTGGCGCAGCGCCGAGTTCTTGCGCGACTGGGGCCTGGAACGCATGCAGGCCGATCAGGCCTACGCAGCCGGCATCACCGGCAAGGGCGTGAAAATCGGCGCGCTCGATTCCGGTTTCGATGCCGCCCACCCCGAATTCTCCGCCGACCGTTATCACCCGGTAACCGCCAGCGGCAGCTACGTCGATGGCTCAGCGTTCAACGTCGACGGCACGCTCAACCCCAACAACGATTCCCACGGCACCCACGTGGTCGGCACCATGGGCGCCGCCCGTGATGGCAGCGGCATGCACGGGGTGGCGTACAACGCGCAAATCTACGTCGGCAACACCAACAAGAACGACAGTTTCCTCTTCGGCCCCAGCCCTGATCCGCGTTATTTCAAAGCGGTCTACGACAGCCTCGCCAATGCCGGGGTGCGGGCGATCAACAACAGTTGGGGCAGTCAGCCGCCGGATGTCAGTTACCGCACTCTCGCGGATCTGCACGCCGCCTACGCGCAACACTGGAACAATGGCACTTGGCTCGACGCCGCTGCCGATGTTTCGCGGCGCGGCGTGATCAATGTCTTCAGCGCCGGCAACAGCGGCTACCCGAATGCCAGCGTACGTTCGGCGCTGCCGTACTTTCAGCCGGATCTGGAAGGTCACTGGCTGGCGGTGTCCGGGCTCGATCAGAGCAATCAGCAGAAATACAACCAGTGCGGCATCGCCAAATACTGGTGCATCACCACACCGGGGGCGAAGATCGACAGCACCATTCCCGGTGGCGGTTATGCGATCAAGTCCGGTACCTCGATGGCGGCGCCGCACGCGACCGGCGCCCTGGCGCTGGTGATGGAACGTTATCCGTACATGAACAATCAGCAGGCGCTCGAGGTGCTGCTGACCACCGCCACCCAGCTCGATGGCTCGGTCACCGACGCACCGAACGAGCGCGTCGGTTGGGGCGTCGCCAATCTCAATCGGGCGATGCGCGGGCCGGGACAATTGCTCGGTGCGTTCGACGCGAATCTGGGGGCAGGGCAGCGCGATGTCTGGAGCAATGACATCTCCGACAAGGCGCTGCTCCAGCGCCAGCGCGAAGACCTCGCCGAGCACAGCGCCTGGCAGCAAACCCTGCAGGACAAAGGCTGGGAGAACGGTGTCCCGGCCGGCGCCAGTCAGCAGGACCAGACCGATTACGCCGTCGGCATGTTGCGTGATGCGGCAGCGGCAAACCGGGTGTATGAGGGCAGCCTGATCAAGTCCGGCGCCGGGCAATTGCTGCTCAGTGGCGCAAACACCTATCGCGGTCCGACTACCGTCAACGGCGGTCTGCTGACCGTCAACGGTTCGCTGACCTCAGCGGTCACCGTCAACGACAGCGGCACCCTCGGCGGCTCCGGACGCATCGGCGCGTTGACCGCCAACAGCGGCGGCCGGGTTGCACCGGGCAATTCCATCGGCACCTTGAACGTCGCTGGTGATGTGACACTCGCCCCGGGCTCGACTTACGCCGTCGAGCTATCGCCCACCAGCAGTGACCGCATCGTTGCCGGTGGCACGGCAACCGTCAGCGGCGCCAGTGTCAGCCTGGCGCTGGAAAACAGCCCGACCTTGCTCAGCAGCGCCGAAGCGCAAAGCCTGCTCGGTCGCCAGTACAACATCCTGCAAGCGGCCGGCGGCGTGCAGGGGCAGTTCGCTGCAGTAGTGCCGAACTACCTGTTCATCGGCGGCGCCCTTGACTACGCCGCAAGCGGCATCCAGCTGAATATCCAGCGCAATGCCACAAGCTTCGCCAGCGTCGGGCAAACGCCGAACCAGCGTTCGGTGGCCGCTGCAGTTGAAGGTCTGGGCGCCGGCAATTCGGTTTACGAAAGTGTGCTTCGTGCACCGACTCAGGCCTCGGCGCAGCAAGCCTTCCAGCAACTGAGCGGCGAGATTTATCCGGCGCTGGGGACGATGCTGATCAATGACAGCCGCCAGTTGCGTGATGCGGTCGGCGAGCGGCTGCACGATGAATCGGCGACCCGCAGCAACGGCTGGATCAAAGCACTCGGCGCCTGGGGCAGTACCGATTCGGGCCACGACACGGCGGGCTACAACACCTCGATCGGCGGCCTGCTGGCGGGGGTCGACGGCGCGCTGGACGAGCAGACCCGCATCGGTCTGGTCACCGGTTATAGCGACAGCTCGTTGAACATGGGCTCGGGCACGCATTCTTCGGCGAAAGTCGACAGCTATCACCTCGGCACTTACGCCGCACACGATCTCGGCGCCTGGCGCTTGAGCACTGGCGCGGCCTACAGCTGGCATCGCGGCGATGTGAAACGCGATCTGCAATACGACGAGGTCAGCGCCAAGCAGAAAGCCAAAGTTGACGCGACCACCACCCAAGTCTTCGGCGAAGCGGCGTATCGCTTGCAACTGCAAGCGCTGGCGCTGGAACCTTTCGCCAACCTGACCTACCTGCATCTGGACACCGAAGGCTTCACCGAAAAGGGCGATGCCGCTGCGCTGAAAAGCTCGGGCGATCAGCGCGATGTGGTGCTGAGCACTCTGGGCGTGCGGGCGAGCAAAACCTTCAACCTTTCCAGCCAGCAAGCGCTGGACGTCAGCGCGCGTCTCGGCTGGCAGCACAGCCTCAGCGATATCGAATCGGAGCAGCATTTGCGTTTTGCCAGCGGCGGCACGCCGTATTCCGTGGAGAGCTCAGCGCTGGTACGCGATGCCGCACTGGTCGGCGTGCAGGCCAGTCTGGCCTTGAGCAAGGACGTGCGGGTCAACCTCGATTACAACGGCCAACTGGCCAGCCGCGAGAAGCTGCATGGCGTTGGCCTGAGCCTGAACTGGCAGTTCTGATTGCATGTGTTTGAGTCACCGTGGCGAGGGGATTTATCCCCGCTCGACTGCGCAGCAGTCGCAAAACCTGATCGTTCCCACGTGCAGCAAGGGAATTGATCGTTCCCACGCTCTGCGTGGGAACGCCTTCAGGGACGCTCCGCGTTCCAATGGGACGCGGAGCGTCCCGGGCTGCATTCCCACGCGGAGCGTGGGAACGATCAAGGCAACCGGATTTTTCGCAACATCACTAAGGAAGGTCGTGGATGGATAACAATAATACCCCCGCGCAATCGGGTGGCCGCTTTGCCCTGAAAACCCTGACAGTCGCCATGCTCTGTGCCAGTGCGATGGCGCAGGCAGCGCCTTACGCGGAAAACGGCCGCAGCGGCGATCCGTCGAGCTGGCGCAGCAATGAATTCAAGGCTGACTGGGGCTTGGGCGCGATCGGCGCGGATTACGCCTACGCCGCCGGCTACACCGGCAAAGGCGTGAAGCTGGGCATCTTCGATCAGCCGGTCTACGCCGCACATCCGGAGTTCTCCGGCAGCAACAAAGTCGTCACCCTGGTCACCAGCGGCATTCGCGAATACACCGACCCTTACATCCCGGTAAAGGCCGGCGATGCGTTCCTCTATGACGGTTCACCCTCGGTCGGCTCCAACGGCAAGCTCGGCGCCCATGGCACGCACGTCGGCGGCATCGCGGCGGGCAGTCGCGACGGCGGGGTGATGCACGGTGTTGCATTCGGTGCGCAGATCATCAGCGCCGATAACGGCGACCCAGGCCCGGAAGACGGCATCGTGCGCGGCAACGACGGCGCGGTGTACAAGGCCGGTTGGGATGCGCTGATCGCCAGCGGGGCGCGGATCATCAACAACAGCTGGGGCATCGGCATCACCGACCGCTTCGACCTCGGCGGCCGCGATCCGGCGTATCCGCATTTCACCGTCAACGACGCGCAATTGCAGTTCAACGAAATCCGCACGCTGCTCGGCACCAAACCCGGCGGCGCTTACGACGGCGCCATTGCCGCCGCACGCAGCGGCATCGTCACCATTTTTGCCGCCGGCAACGATTACAACCTGAACAATCCCGATGCCATTGCCGGCCTGGGTTATTTCGTCCCGGACATCGCGCCGAACTGGATCACCGTCGCCGCGTTGCAGCAGAACCCGGACACCGCCAGCGCCAATCCGTACGTGATCAGCACGTTCTCCTCGCGCTGCGGCTATACGGCGAGTTACTGCGTCTCGGCGCCGGGCACCAAGATCTACAGCTCGATCATCGAAGGCACCAACGCCGGCAACCTGACCACCAGCTACGCCAATTACAACGGCACCTCGATGGCGGCGCCGCATGTCGCTGGTTCCATCGCCGTGCTGATGGAGCGCTTCCCGTATATGTCCGGCGACCAAGTCGCCAGCGTGTTGCGCACCACTGCGACCGACCTCGGCGCACCGGGCATCGACGCCTTGTACGGTTGGGGCATGATCAACCTGCGCAAGGCCATCGACGGCCCGGCGATGTTCGTGACCGAGCAGGATATTCCCGAGGAATTCCGCGTGCAGGGCGCTTACGGCTCCGGCCAGTTCGTGGCTGACTTGCCGGGCATCGGTGCGATCATCGATCAGGGCAAACCCACCGAACGCGTGTGCAGCGACATCACGTGCGGCCTCGACACCTGGCGCAACGACATCGGCGGCCACGGCGGTCTGACCAAGCAAGGCATCGGCACCCTGGTGCTGACCGGCAACAACTCTTACAGCGGTCCGACTCTGGTCAATCAGGGTCGACTGGCCATCAACGGTTCGCTGCAATCGGCGGTCACCGTCAACAATGGCGGCATCCTCGGCGGCAATGGCCGCATCGGCGCGCTGGCAGTGAACAGCGGCGGTACGGTGGCGCCGGGCAACTCCATCGGCACCTTGAACGTCGCCGGTGACGTGACCTTCGCGCCGGGTTCGACCTACGCCGTAGAGCTGTCGCCAACCAGCAGCGATCAGATCGTTGCGGGCGGCAAAGCCATCATCGACGGCGCCACGGTGAGCCTGTCGCTGGAAAACAGCCCGACCTTGCTCAGTACCGGCGAAGTGCAAAACCTGCTCGGCACTCGCTACAACATCCTGCAAGCGGCGGGCGGCATTGAAGGGCGCTTCGGTCAGGTCTTGCCGAATTACGCCTTCCTTGGCGGCACCCTGGATTACTCGGCGGGCGGCATTCAGCTGGCGGTGGGGCGCAATGAGGCATCGTTCGCCAGCGTCGGTCTGACGCCGAACCAGCGCGCCGTTGGTGCGGCTGCCGAACGTCTGGGGGCGGGCAATGCGCTGTTCGAAACCCTGTTGCTGTCGCCCAACGCGGCGTCGGCGCAGCAGGCCTTTCAACAGTTGTCCGGCGAGATTCACCCGGCCGTCGGCACGCTGCTGATCAACGACAGCCGCTACCTGCGCGAAGCCGTCGGCGAGCGCCTGCGTGAGCGTGATCTGTTCAATGCCAATGCGCCGACTGATGATCGCAGCAACGTCTGGGTCAAGGTCCTCGGCTCGTGGGGCGAGAGTGACGGCGGACACGACAATGCCGATTCCAATAGCTCCATCGGCGGGCTGCTGGCTGGTGTCGACGGTCTGATTGCTGAAGATACCCGTCTCGGTTTCGTCACCGGTTACAGCGACAGTTCGTTGAGCATGGGCAGCGGCACGCATTCGTCGGCGTCGGTCGACAGCTACCACTTGGGTGCGTATCTGGGCCATGAGATCGACGCGTTGCGCCTGACCGTCGGCGGCGCCTACAGCTGGCATCGCATCGATGTGAAACGCGATCTGCAGTTCGGCGACGTCAGCGGCAAACAGAAAACCAAACGTGACGCGACCACCGCGCAAGTGTTCACCGAGGCCGCATACGATCTGGGCCTGCAACCGATGAACCTGGAGCCGTTCGCCAATCTGTCCTACGTGCACCTCAACACCGACAGCTTCACCGAGAAGGGTGACGCTGCCGCGCTCAAGGGTGGTGAAGACAACCGCGACGTGGTGCTGTCGACCCTCGGCGTGCGCGCCAAGCGCAGTTTTGCCGTGTCGGACAAGCATCAGCTGGAACTGGGCGCCAGTCTCGGCTGGCAGCACAACCTGAGCAGCGTCGATGCCGACAGCCATCTGGCCTTCGCCAACGGCAACAGCGCGTTCACCGTGCAGAGCGTGTCGATGGATCGTGACGCCGCTGTGGTGGGCGTGCGCGCCGGGCTGGCGCTCAATCGCGACGTGCGGGTCAACCTCGACTACAACGGCCTGATCGGCTCGAACGAGAAAGATCACGGCGTCGGTCTGACTCTCGACTGGCAGTTCTGAGGCGTAACCGGCAGCGCTTCTCGGGCTGCCGGTTTTTCAAGAAAAGGGAGCGCTGCACATGGGATTGTTCGATTACAAAAATGCCGACGGCAAAGGGTTGTACAGCGACGCCATCGCACTGACGCTGTATGCCTACACGCCCACCGGCAAACCGTTGCCGGCCACCGCGTGGGCTCCGGTCGCCGCGACGGCGCTGGGCTATCAGGGCAAGGTCGGCGCGCAAGGCACGTTCTTCGGGGAACAGGATGGCTTCACCAGCGCCGAGGCCGAAGTGCTCGGCAAGTACGACGCCGCTGGCAAGTTGATCGGCCTTGGCATTGCCTTTCGCGGCACCGGCGGGCTGGGTTACAGCGACACTTTCGGTGATCTGAAAAACAATCTGCTCGCGGCGGTCGGGCCGTCGGATTACGCGAGCAACTACGCGAAAAACGCGTTCGACAATCTGCTCAACGCCGTCGCCGATTTCGCGATCGCCAACGGTGTCGATGCCAAGGATGTGCTGATCAGCGGCCACAGCCTCGGCGGGCTTGGGGTTAATAGCGTTGCTGAATTGAGCGCGGACAACTGGGGCGGCTTCTACAAGGATGCCAATTACATCGCCTTCGCCTCGCCGACCCAGAGCAGCTCCGGCCCCCAGGTGCTCAACATTGGTTTCGAAAACGATCCGGTATTCCGCGTGCTTGACGGCACCACATTCAGCACGGCGTCGATGGGCAAGCACGACAAGCCGCACGAATCGACCACCGACAACCTCGTCAACTTCACCGATAACTACGCTTCCACGGCGCAGAACCTGGTGCCGTTCAGCATCGCCAATCCGCTGAACTGGTCGGCGCACAGTTCGCTGGGCTACGCCGATGGCTTGAATCGGGTGATCGATTCGGCGTTCTACAACCTGACCGAGCGCGACTCGACAATCATCGTCGCCAATCTCGAAGAGGCATCGCGGAGCAAGACCTGGGTCGAGGATCTGGGCCGCAGCGGCGAGCCGCACAGCGGCAGCACCTTCATCATCGGCACGCAGAGCAGCGACTGGCTCAAGGGCGGGGCGGGTAACGACTTTCTGGAAGGACTGGGCGGCGACGACCGTTTTCGTGATGACGGCGGCTACAACGTCATTTTCGGCGGGCAGGGCCATAACACCTTCGAACTGCAAAAGCCGTTACAGAACTTCAGCTTCGCCAACGACGGCGACGGCACGCTGTACGTGCGCGACGCCTACGGCGGCGTCAGCCTGACCCGCGACATCGGCGCGCTGGTCAGTAAAGAGGCCGGTTCGTGGTGGGGCAGCAAGGAAATCACCTGGGGCGTCACCGCCAAGGGCCTGAGCAACGGCAGCGAACTGACCCAGTACAACCATTCGCTCAGCGGTGACGGCTACGGCAATGCCTTGCATGCCACGGCCGATGGCGACTGGCTGTTTGGCCTTGGTGGCGATGATCAACTGATCAGTGACAAGTCGCAGGTGACTTTCGTGGGTGGCGCCGGCAACGACGTGATGACGGCGGTGGGTGGCGGCAACACCTTCCTGTTCAGCGGCGCGTTCGGTTTCGATGCGATCAATGGTTACCAGGGCAGCGACAAACTGCTGTTCATGGGTGTCGCGGGCGCGGGACAGGGTTATGACTACAAGCAGCATGCCGCGCAGTCCGGCGCTGATACCGTGCTGAAGGTCGGCGATTTTGCCGTGACGCTGATTGGCGTCGGCGTGACTGACCTGACGGACTCCAGTTTCGTCTTCGCCTGATTCCGAAGGTGCAGGAGATCTCATTGTGGGAGCGAGCTTGCTCGCGAAAACGGTGGGTCAGGCGATTGTGATGTTGAATGTGCTGCCGCCTTCGCGAGCAGGCTCGCTCCCACAGGTACGGCGTACACATGAACGTTCCCACGCTCTGTGTGGGAATGCAGCCGGGGACGCTCTGCGTCCCACAAGATCGCAGCCTTCGGCAGCTCCTACAGAGGATGTGCAAGATGTAACGAATGCTCCAGAGCCCCGCGCTCTGGCTGTGAGCTATCTCTGACAATTCCAACAACAAGAGAGGCAATGGCAATGGGTGTATACGACTACAAGAACTTCGGCACAGCCGATTCCAAGGCGCTGTTCAGTGATGCCATGGCGATCACGCTGTATTCCTATCACAACCTCGATAACGGCTTCGCCGCCGGTTATCAGCACAACGGCTTCGGCCTTGGCCTGCCGGCGACGCTGGTCACCGCACTGATTGGCGGCACCGATTCGCAAGGGGTGATACCCGGTATCCCGTGGAATCCCGACTCGGAAAAACTCGCCCTCGATGCCGTGAAAAAGGCCGGCTGGACGCCCATCACCGCCGCGCAATTGGGCTACGACGGCAAGACCGATGCACGCGGGACGTTCTTCGGCGAGAAGGCCGGCTACACCAGCGCGCAAGTGGAAATCCTCGGCAAGTACGACGCTCAGGGTCACCTCACCGAACTGGGTATCGCCTTTCGCGGCACCAGCGGCCCGCGCGAAATCCTCATTGGTGATTCGATTGGCGACGTGATCAACGATCTGCTCGCAGCGTTCGGCCCGGCCGATTACGCAAAAAACTACGTCGGCGAAGCTTTCGGCAATCTGCTCAACGATGTCGTCGCATTCGCCCGGGCCAACGGCCTCAGCGGCAAGGACGTGCTGGTCAGCGGCCACAGCCTGGGCGGTCTGGCGGTGAACAGCATGGCTGACTTGAGCGCTGGCAAGTGGGGCGGGTTTTTCGCCGATTCCAACTACATCGCCTACGCCTCACCGACGCAAAGCAGCACCGACAAGGTGCTGAATATCGGCTACGAAAACGACCCGGTGTTTCGTGCCCTTGACGGTTCGACCTTCAGCAGTGCTTCGGTGGGCGTGCACGACGCGTCGCATGCCTCGACCACCGACAACATCGTCAGCTTCAACGACCACTACGCCTCGAACGCCTGGAACGTGCTGCCGTATTCGATCCTGAATATCCCGACCTGGATTTCGCACCTGCCCACTGGCTACGGCGACGGCATGACCCGCGTGCTGGAATCGAAGTTCTACGACCTGACCAGCCGCGACTCGACGATCATCGTCGCCAACCTCTCCGACCCGGCGCGGGCAAACACTTGGGTACAGGACCTCAACCGTAACGCCGAAACCCACAAGGGCAGCACCTTCATCATCGGCAGTGACGGCAATGACCTGATCCAGGGCGGCAGCGGCAACGACTATCTGGAGGGCGGCGCCGGCAACGACAGCTTCCGCGACAACGGCGGCTACAACGTCATTCTGGGTGGGCAGGGCAACAACACGCTCGACTTGCAGCAGACGGTGAAGAACTTTGATTTCGCCAATGACGGCGCCGGCAACCTGTACATCCGCGGTGCCAACGGCGGGATCAGCATTACCCGCGACATCGGCAGCATTGTCAGCAAAGAGCCGGGGTTTCTCTGGGGCGTGTTCAAGGACGACGTGTTGCACAGCGTCACGGCCACGGGGCTGAAAGTCGGCAGCAACCTCACCGCTTATGAGTCGAGCATGAAAGGCACGGCTGCCAATGACACGCTCAAGGCGCATGCGGGCGGTGACTGGCTGTTTGGCCTTGAGGGCAATGATCATTTGCTCGGCGGCGCGGGCAATGATGTGTTTGTCGGCGGCGCTGGCAATGACCTGCTGGAATCGGGCGGCGGGGCGGATACGTTTCTGTTCCACGGCGCGTTCGGCCAGGATCGGGTCGTTGGCTATACGGCCGATGACAAACTGGTGTTTCTCGGCGTACAGGGTGTGTTGCCGGGGGATGATTTCCGTGCCCACGCGTCGGCGGTCGGGCAGGATACCGTGCTGACATTTGGTGGGGATTCGGTGACGTTGGTGGGGGTGGCGCTGGGGAGTTTGAGCGACGACGGGGTGGTTATCGCCTGAGGTTGATGCGGGGCCTGTGCCGGCCCCTTCGCGAGCAGGCTCGCTCCCACAGGGGATTTGTGAACGACGCAGATCCAGTGTGTGATCGTTCCCACGCTCCGCGTGGGAATGCAGCCCGGGACGCTCTGCGTCCCACTCGAGAGCCGAACGCGGAGCGTCCGTGGAGGCATTCCTTTGCTGCGCATGGGAACGATCATTCAGGCCAAGTCAGTCTTCCTTGCGCACGGTCGCGACTTCATCGGCGCGAACCTTGACCTTGGCGCCGGAAATATCCTCGAACTCATAGAAACCGTCTTCGGTCTCGGTCTTTGGCATGTCCTCGGTCAGGTACTGGGTGCCGTTCTGCAGCGTCACCACGGTCTGGGTGGAACAGCCGCCCAACGCCAACAGGGCTGCGACTGCTACAGGAATACCCAGCATCTTGATTTTCATACCCACCTCTGACTCCTTGCTTGAATGTGATTGCGGGCATTGTCGGCCCTGTAACGCGGTTGGTGCCAGCAGCGGCGGAAAAGTTCGATGGCGGCACGAAAAAATGCCATTGATCTTTTTCCGTTTGCGCCGGGCGGCGCTGAGCTGTTATCTGTACGCATAACCAGTGTTCGCTTGCCGTGGCTTAGAATTCCCGTGACCTCCAACCCTCTCGACGATCCGTTCTATTACCTCAACAACTTCCGGCAAGTGCTTGATTGGCTTGGGCTTCGCTATGCCGATGTGATGAGCGCAAGCGAACACGGCTTCATCCGCGACTTCAATACGCTGCCGCAAGCCTCGCAGGGATTGCTGGTGCGCATGGTCATGCGCAAGGGCATTCACTTTCGCGCGAGCAAACTCAATTATCTGGAAATCGGCGACATCGCTGAGGCGGCGCAGCCGTTGCTTGATCGCGGCTGGCTCGATGAACACGCTGCGCTGACCCTGGCAGAGTTGTTTGATGTCCTGCTCAAGGCCGAGCTGCTGCAAGCGTTCGGCACCTTTATCGATCAACCGAAAGGGCGCAAGGACGAATGGCTGCCCGTGCTGGCCGAACAGTTCAGCGAGGCGCAAACCCTGCGCGCCTGGGCGCCGCAACTGGCCGACCGGCTGTTCAGCCTGACCCTGATGGATTTGTGCGATCGCCTGCGCCTGATGTTCTTCGGCAATCTTTATCAGGACTGGTCGGAGTTCGTGCTGGCCGACCTCGGCATCTTCACTTATGAAAAAGTCGAGTTCTGCGCCGACTCCCGAGGCTTGCGCAGTCGTGAAGACGTCGACGCCTGCCTGTTCCTGCATCAATGCCAGCTGCGTTTCGAGGCCGGCGAACCGCTGGAAGAGATCGTCGAACAGATCAACGCCGTGCAGTTCGACAACCCGTGGCTACGCCGTCGGCAAGCCAAGGCGTTGTTCCAGATCGGCCAGTATGCCGAGCGCATCGGCGACTTTGCGCTGGCCCTGAGTGTTTACCGCGACTGCGCCTATCCTGGTGCGCGACTGCGGATGATCCGTGTGCTTGAACGTTGCGGCGAATATGCATTGGCGCTGGAACTCGGCACGCTGGCCGAACAGGCGCCGCAAAGTGCCGCCGAGCAGCAGGGCTTACAACGCATCGTCCCGCGTCTGCGGCGCAAACTCGGTGGCCCGCCGCTCAAGCGTGCCAAGGCCAGAGAGGTCGAGCGCCTCGATTTGCATTTGCCGCGCAGCGATCCGACGCGGTCGGTGGAGTTTCACGTACAAGCGCACTTGCACGCCGATGACGGCCCGGTGCATTACGTCGAGAACAGCCTGATCAATTCACTGTTCGGCCTGTTGTGCTGGCCGGCGATCTTCGCGCCGTTGCCGGGTGCGTTCTTTCACCCGTTCCAGCGCGGCCCGGTGGATCTGCTCAGCGAAGACTTCCTCGAGCGCCGCGCCGAGCTGTTCCAGGCCTGTTTGGGCGAACTCGATAATGGCCGCTACGCCGAGACGATTCGCCAGCGCTTCGTCGACAAGTGGGGCATCCAGTCTCCGTTCGTGTTCTGGGGCGCGCTCAACGAAGACTTGCTGGAGCAGGCGCTGGCCTGTCTGCCCGCTGAGCATCTGAAACACTGGTTCAATCGCCTGCTGCTCGACATCAAGGCCAACCGCGCCGGCATGCCGGACCTGATCCAGTTCTGGCCGCAGCACAAGACCTACCGGATGATCGAAGTCAAAGGCCCCGGCGACCGCTTGCAGGACAATCAACTGCGCTGGCTGGAGTTCTGCCACGAGCACCAGATGCCGGTGGCGGTGTGTTACGTGCAATGGGCGGAGCAGAGCGCTTGAGTTACAGCGTTGCCGTGCGTGCACTGTGCGAGTTCACCGCCAAGACCGGTGATCTCGACCTGCGCTTCACCCCGTCACCGACCGCGCTCGAAGGCATCGTCGGCCATCGCACCGTGGCCTCGCGGCGCAGCGAGCAGTACCAGAGCGAAGTGGCGCTGCAAGGCGAATTCGGCGAGCTGAAGGTCAAGGGCAGGGCGGATGGCTACGACCCGGCGCAAAACTGCCTGGAAGAAGTCAAAACCTATCGCGGCGACCTCAGCAAGCAACCGGCCAATCACCGCCAGTTGCACTGGGCGCAGGCGAAAATCTACGGCTGGTTGATGTGCCAGAAACTGCAACTGCAGCAAATCAATCTGGCGCTGGTGTATTTCGACGTCGTCAGCGAAAAGGAAACCTGCCTGGTCGAATCCCACAGCGCCGAGTCACTCCAGACGTTTTTCACGCAGCAGTGCGGCTTGTTCCTGCAATGGGCCGAGCAGGAAATGGCCCATCGCGAAGCGCGCAATCTGGCCGCGCAGCAACTGGCGTTCCCGCATGCGGATTTTCGTCCCGGCCAACGGCATCTGGCCGAATCAGTGTTCAAAGCCGTCAGCACCGGCCGCTGTCTGATGGCCCAGGCGCCGACCGGGATTGGCAAAACCCTTGGCACGCTGTTCCCAATGCTCAAGGCCCTGGCGCCGCAGCAGCTGGACAAGGTGTTCTTTCTCACCGCCAAGACTCCCGGACGCAAGCTGGCGCTCGATGCCAGTCAGGTGTTGTTCAGGCAAGCGCCGGACTTGCCGCTGCGGGTGATGGAAATGGTTGCTCGCGACAAGGCCTGCGAACATCCGGACAAAGCCTGCCACGGTGAATCCTGTCCGTTGGCCCAGGGTTTTTATGATCGCCTGCCGGCTGCCCGCGAATCTGCCAGCCATATCAATCTGCTGGATCAGGCGGCGATGCGTGAAGTTGCCGCGCAGCACAGCGTATGCCCGTATTACCTGAGCCAGGAAATGGCCCGTTGGGCGGATGTGGTGGTTGCCGACTACAACTATTACTTCGACTTCAGCGCGCTGCTGTTCGGTCTGGTCCAGCTCAATCAGTGGAAAGTCGCGGTGCTGGCCGACGAGGCGCACAACCTGGTCGAACGCGGCCGGCAAATGTACAGCGCCAGTCTCGACCAGTTCACCCTCGCCAGCGTGCGCAAAACCGCGCCGGCAGCGCTGAAGAATTCCCTGCAACGGGTCAACCGCGAATGGAACGCGCTGCATGCGCCGCAACTGGCGGCGTATCAGGCGTACGACAAGGCGCCGGACAAGCTCCTGCACGCCATCTCGCTGTGTTGCGCGGCCATTGGTGATTACCTCAACGAGCATCCGCAAGGCCTCGACAGCAGCTTGCAGAATTTCTATTTCGATCTGCTGCAATTCGCCCGGGTCGCCGAGCTGTACGACGAGCATTACCTGTTCGATATCAGCAAACGCGATCTCGACCGCAAGCGTCCGCTGTCGCAACTGTGCCTGCGCAACGTGGTGCCGGCGGCGTTCATCGGCCCGCGCCTGACAGCGGCGCGCAGCAGCGTGCTGTTCTCGGCCACGCTGAGCCCGCGCAACTATTACGCCGACCTGCTCGGCACGCCCGCCGACACGGTGTGCATCGACGTCGAATCGCCGTTCAGCGCCGAGCAATTGCAGGTGCACATCGTCAGCCAGATCTCCACGCGTTTTAACCATCGCCAGGCCTCGCTGGAGCCTATCGTCGAACTGATCGCGCGCCAGTTCAGCGAGCGCCCGGGCAACTATCTGGCGTTCTTCAGCAGTTTCGATTACCTGCAACAGGTCGCGACCTTATTGGCCGAGCGCCATCCGCACATCACTCAATGGCTGCAATCGCGGGGCATGGCCGAGGGCGCGCGGCAGGCGTTTCTCGACCAGTTCAGCGCCGACAGCCAGGGCGTCGGGTTTGCGGTGCTGGGCGGGGCGTTTGGCGAGGGCATCGATTTGCCCGGCGCGCGGCTGATCGGCGCGTTCATCGCCACGCTGGGGCTGGCTCAGCTCAACCCGGTCAACGAGCAGATGAAGCGGCGCATGGCCGCCATTTTTGGCGCCGGCTACGACTACACCTATCTGTATCCGGGCATGCAAAAAGTCGTACAAGCCGCCGGGCGGGTGATTCGCACCCGTGAGGATCGCGGCACGGTCATGCTCATTGATGACCGCTTTGCCGAAAGCCGCATGCAGCAACTGCTGCCGCAGTGGTGGGCAATCAGAAGCGAGCCGGCACTTTCCAAATCAGTGGATTCACGCATACTTCAGCCCATGACAGTGGCTGGTGAGTGTGATGAGTGAAAACAACAGAACCGCAGCGATCGAAGACAGCCGTTTCCGGCTGCTGATCGACGCGGTTGTCGACTACGCGATCTACATGATCGACCCCGACGGTACCATCACCAGTTGGAACTCCGGCGCCAAACGCTTCAAGGGCTACGAAGAAGCGGAAATCATCGGCGAGCATTTCTCGCGCTTCTATACCCCGGAAGACCGCGCCAACGGCATGCCGCAACGGGCGCTGGACACTGCGATCCGTGAAGGTCGCTTCGAAGGCGAGGGCTGGCGCGTGCGCAAGGACGGCACGCACTTCTGGTCGCACGTGGTGATCGATCCGATCATCGACCCCAACGGCGAACTGCTGGGGTTCGCCAAGATCACCCGCGACCTCACCGACCGCAAAATGGCCGAGGAAACCCTCAAGCAAAGCGAACAGCAGTTCCGCCTGCTGGTGCAGGGCGTCACCGACTACGCGATCTACATGCTCAGCCCCGAAGGTTGCGTCAGCAACTGGAACCAGGGCGCGCAGCGCATCAAGGGTTACCTGCCGGAAGAAATCATCGGCCAGCATTTTTCGATTTTCTACACCCCCGAAGACCGCGAACTCGGCGAGCCGCAGCGCTCGCTGGAGATTGCCACCCGCGAAGGCCGGTTCGAGAGCCGCAGTTGGCGGATGCGCAAGGACGGCACGCGGTTTCTTGCCCACGTGGTCGTCGATGCGATTCGCGGCGACACCGGCACGCTGCTCGGCTTTGCCAAGATCACCCGTGATGTGACCGAGGCGCACGAGGCGCAGCAGGCCCTGGAAAAGACCCGCGAGGCGTTGTTCCAGGCGCAGAAGATGCAGGCGATCGGCCAACTCAGCGGCGGCATCGCCCATGACTTCAACAACCTGTTGACGGTGATTCTCGGCAATCTCGAGATCGTGCAGAAACGCATCGGCGACGCGCCGAAAATCGCCCGTCTGCTGGAGAACGCCACCCAAGGGGCCTTGCGCGGTGTCTCGCTGACCCAGCGCATGCTGGCCTTCGCCCGGCGTCAGGAACTCAAGACCGAATCGGTGGATATCCCGCAATTGGTGCAAGGCATCACCGGGCTGCTGCGCAGTTCGCTCGGACCGGGCATTCGTATCGAAACGCGCTTTCCCGAAGATCTGCAGCCAGTGCTGGCCGACAGCAATCAGCTGGAACTGGCGATCCTCAATCTCGCCACCAATGCCCGCGATGCCATGCCCGAGGGCGGCACGGTGGTCATTCAGGCGCAAGCCGAAGTGGTACTGGAACAAACTCATTCGACCCTGGCAGCGGGGCGTTACGTCTGCCTGAGTCTGATCGACAGCGGCGAAGGCATGGACGCCGCCACGCTGGCCTGCGCCCGCGATCCGTTCTTCACCACCAAAGGCCTGGGCAAAGGCACCGGGCTCGGTTTGTCGATGGTGCATGGCTTCATCGAGCAGTTGGGCGGGCGCTTTACTCTCAAAAGCGAGAAGGGCCACGGCACGGCGGCCGAACTGTGGATTCCGGTGGCGCTAGAGCAAACGGCCAGTCGCCCGGCGTACAGCAACGCCGCGCCCATTGCGGTCCCAAGGCTCAGCGTGCTGGTGGTCGATGACGATTCGCTGGTGCTGACCAGCACCAGCCTGCTGCTGGAAGACCTCGGCCACCGCGTCATCGGCGCGACCTCCGGCGCCCAGGCGCTGGCGCTGTTCGATCAGGGCGAAGTCATCGATCTGGTGATCACCGACATGGCCATGCCAAAAATGAGCGGCGCGCAACTGGCTCACGCCTTGCGTATGCTCAAGCCGGATCTGCCGATCATTCTCGCCACTGGATACGCCGAACGTTTGGAAGGCTTCGCCGCCGATCTGCCGCGCCTGCCGAAACCGTTCACCCAGTTGAATCTGGTCCAGATCATCGCCCAGTCGATGAAGTGACGCGCTGGTCGATCCGGCTGAACTAGTGCTTACGCGTGCCTTTCCAAAAGTCTTGTTCACTTTTGGAGGGCACGTCTCTTGTCTCGCATATTGACCCAGCCAAGCGCTGTTGAAGAAGCCTTGGCCGAACACGACGCCAAGATGTTTGGCTCACCCAAGGAGCGCCTGGATTTCTATCGCCGGGAAATCCAGTACGAAACCAGCATCCTCGCCAACCGCACCGACGCCTATCTGGCGGCGCAGTCGTTTCTGGTCATTGCTTTCGCCTCGTGCATGGCCAACCTCAATCCCGAGTGGGGCAAGATGTTCACCCTTGTCGTGCCGCCTTTTCTGGCGCTGCTCGGCGTGCTCAGCTCACTGAACGCCTGGCCGGGGATTCGCGCGGCTTACGACATCATTGATCACTGGCACTTCAAACAGAGCCAGTTGCTGCACAGCGAGCCGGTGATGGGCGCGGCGTATGACGAGTCTCCACTGTTCAGCGAAATGGAATCGAGCCACAAGGGCTATCGCAAGTCGCTGCTGTTCTCAGTGCGCACGCCTTGGATTTTTGCGACGTTCTGGGTGATGTTGGGGGTGTATGCGGTGTTTATTCAGGTGACCAATCCTTGAGGTGGATTGGTTGGGGGCAGGGGACAGGTGCTGGATTTTGTGGTGTTAGTGAGATCTTACCCCCTCACCCCAGCCCTCTCCCCCAAGGGGGCGAGGGGGAAAGGGAGCAGATCTTCATGCTTTTCAAAATCTACATTCGGCGCGGTATGCCAGGTCGGTGTAGCACGTGAGAACACCTCGGTCAGTCCCCTCTCCCCTCGGGGAGAGGGCTAGGGTGAGGGGCTTTTGACTTTTATCACGCAGTTTCCAGCTCACGCCGCGGTGTAACAGCATTCTGCACCGCTGCCGGAATCGGCGGAAAATCCTCATTCAGCACACACAGATGATCAATCGCATCTTCAAATTTCGCATCGGCTTTCTTGCGCAGTGCCCGGTATTGCTCAAAGCGTTCGAAGTCGGTCGGGGTCTGTTCCAGCAGCGCGTTGGCCGCTCGGTTCAGTTCGTGGGCTTCTTCGAACAGTTGACGATTGCGTTCCAGAGCCAGTGCTCTGCAAGCCTTGATTTGCGCAGGAGTCGAGCATTCGTTCATGACTGTGACCTTGTTTGTGTCGGGGTTCCGTTTGATAGGCTGTTCACCGCAGGGGAACCGAACCTGCCGGGTCGCGCTGGATGGTTGGCGCGGTTAAAGGTGTGACCCTTGGGTCGCGCCCGGCGATCCATTTTTTTGTAGAAAAATCTTCGATGATTTTCGGCAAAGCGCAGCGGTTGAAGAATCAGCTTTTTCGTTGCTTCAGACTTTCATAGCGCGCCAGCATCGGCTGTGTGCTGATGCCATGCAGCAGGATACTCAGGGCCACCACCGACAACGTGATGTCGGTACAGACCTTGGCCACGTCGGAATCGAGGCCATGGTTCAGGGCGAAGAACAGATAGAAAAGGCTGCCGATGCCACGAATGCCAAACCAGCCGATCAACAAACGCTGCGGTCCGCTGAGCAGATTGCCCCACGGCATCAGCGCCACGCTCAGTGGACGAATCAGACAGAACAGCACGGCGCCGATCCACAACGCCCGCCAGTCCCAATGCGCAATCAGCACGACGCCGAGCAGGGTCACCAGAAACACTTCCATCGCCCGCTCGACCAGACTGCCGAATGCGAGCATGTCGCCCATCATGATTCCCGCCGCGACCTGGCTGTCTTCCAACTGCTCCGTGTCGCCGTGCACGGCGTTCTGTGGTTCGACGTTCTGATGACCGACCACCGGCTGCACCAGATGCTCGGCAGGTGCCTGGGTGATGCCCGTGGATTTGACTTCCTCCTGACGCAGACCCAGGCCAGCAGCGAAGACCGCAAGAAAGCCGTAGCCGCCAATGGCGTCGGCCACCACGTAGGACAGTGCGATCAGCGCGAGGGTCAGGTAATCGTTCGGGCCGAGGGTGCTGTCCTCGTTGTGAATGCGTAGTAACAGAGCGATGCGGCCAATGCCGCGCCCCATCCAGTAACCGGTGAGCAAACCCGCCGGCACCGCCCACAACAGACTGCGAAGCACCCAGTGCTGCCATTCGCCAGCGCTGCCGTCACCGTGCAGCAACAGCAGACCGAGAATCACGAAAGGGAAAGCCACGCCATCATTGAGCCCGGCTTCACCGGAGAGGCCGAAGCGCACGCTGTCGACGTCCTGCGCATCATTGACCTGCACCAGTGCGGCGAGCACCGGGTCGGTCGGGGCCAGAATCGCGCCGATCAGCAACGACGGTCCCCACGGCAATTGCAGGCCCCAATGCAATAGCAGGCACACGCCGATAATCGTCAGAATCATTACCGGCCCGGCCAGACCAAAAGCGATACGCCAGGTCTTGTGGGCCAACGGCAACCGCAGCTTCAGACCGCAGACGAACAAGGAAAAGAGCACCGCGACTTCAGTCAGGTGCTCCATCCACAATGATGATTCTTCCAGCGGCAATTGCAGCAGGTCGAGGCCGCTGGGGCCGATGGCGATGCCGAGCAGCAGGCACACCGCCGAGGTGGTGACCGGCATCCAGCGCAACCAAGACGACGTCAGGGCCAGCGTCAGCAGCACGGCGCCGAGCACCGCGACCCATACGCCGAAACTCATGACCGCTCACTTCGGTGAATTCTCAAGGACAGGCGCACCGGGTCAGCTCACGGTCGTGCGCAGGTACTCGGGGATGAGCACGTTGAACCACAGCAGAATCATCGACACCAGCATGGTCACCAGCACCAGCAGGCCGACGCCCCACACGCACGCCGAATACAACAGGCCTTGCTCCTTGCGCTCATGCATGAAGGTCGGCAGGCCGACGAACAGCAAAAACGTCGAATAGATTGACGCCGCGCCGAGCACCAGAATCGCCAGCCAGCGGCTCGGGTACAGCCCGGCGATCCCGGCGAGGAAAAACGGCGTCACCGTGTAAGCGGCAAAACCGATGCATTGATTCAGCGTTGGCCGCGCGTCAAATGAACGCGACATCCATCTGATAAACCCGCCGATAACCGCCACACCGGCGACAATCGTCACGTACAGCAGCACGCTCAACTGCAGGGCGCTGGCCGTGCTCAGGCGCACGTTCTCACCCGCGGCGAGGCTCCAACCGACTTGAGTGGTGCCGATGAACAGGCACACGGCCGGAATCAACGCGAGCAGCAGCAAATGCGCGAGGTAGTGGCGGGGATGGGTTTCTTCTTCGCGGCGGATATCGGTCCAGGCGAAGTTGGGTTGGGTGAAGAGTCTGACGAGGGGGGCGGACATGACAACCTCCTGTTCCAGTTGGCCCGTAGGCGCTTAAAGGTATGGAGAGATGCCATGCCGCTCGGGTTCAGTTTTTCTGCTGCACGGTTACAGCATCGGTTTGCCGCCGGTCACGCCGTAGCGCTGGCCGGTGATATAGCTGGCTTCGTCGGAGGCCAGCAGCACGTAAATCGGTGCGACTTCCACCGGTTGGCCCGGACGGCCGAGCGGGGTGCTGCCGCCGAAGTTCTGTACTTCTTCGTCGGGCATGGTCGAGACGATCAGCGGCGTCCAGATCGGGCCAGGGGCGACGCTGTTGACGCGAATTTCCTTCGGCCCGAGCATCTGCGCCAGGCCACCGGTGAAATTGGCGATTGCGCCTTTGGTGGTGGCGTACGCCAGCAGAGTCGGCTTGGGCATGTCCGAGTTGACCGAGCTGGTGTTGATAATCGACGAACCGGGGCGCATGTGTTTGATCGCCGCCTGGCAGATCCTGAACATGGCAGTGATATTCACGTCGAAGGTCATCACCCATTCGTCATCGGGGATTTCTTCGAAGTTTTCGTGGGTCATCTGGAACGCGGCGTTGTTGACCAGAATGTCGATGCGGCCAAAGCGCTCGACGGTCTTGTCGACCAGCGCCTGGCACTGAGCCTTCTCGGCGATATCGCCCGGCAGCAGGATGCACTGACGCCCGGCCTGCTCGACCCAGCGTGCGGTTTCCTTGGCGTCTTCGTGTTCATTCAGGTAAGCCACGGCGACGTCGGCGCCTTCACGGGCGAAGGCAATCGCCACCGCGCGACCGATGCCGCTGTCGGCACCGGTGATCAGCGCGATCTTGCCGGCGAGGCGGCCGGAACCGACGTAACTTTGCTCGCCGCAGTCTGGATACGGTTCCATCTTGCGTTGCGAGCCGGGCACCGGTTGGGCTTGTTTCGGGAAGGGTGGTTTTGGATAGTCAGTCATCGCAGGGTCTCCTGATTTCAAGTCCAGTGTTCCGGGTTGACCCGGTGGCTTTGCCTTGAGTTCGATCGGATTTGCGCTGGATTGACAGACTGAATGGAACAACTGTGGGAGCTGGCTTGCCAGCGATTGCGGTGCCACAGACAACATCTATGTTGCATGTGAGCCCGTCATCGCTGGCAAGCCAGCTCCCACAAGGGCCAAGTGTTCTCAGGCGTTGCGGCTGGCCAGCGCCCGCTCCATCCGCGCAATCCCTTCTTCCAGCATCGCCCTCGGGCAACCGAAGTTCAAGCGCACGAACTGCTGATGCCGGTCGCCAAAATCGAGCCCGGCACTCAGGCCGACCTTGCCCTGTTCGAGGAAGAACCGCTGCGGATCCGGCAGGTCCAGCGCGGTGCAATCGAGCCACGCCAGATACGTGCCCTGCGGCACATTGATGGTCACGCCCGGCAACCGCGTGCGTACGGCGTTCACCAGCCAGTCGCGGTTGGCCTGCAGGTAGATTTTCAATTCCGCGAGCCAAGGCCCGGCTTCGCTGTAGGCGACGCGGGTGGCTTCCATGCCCAGCGGGTTGACGCTGTCGACCATGCCGCAGCGGGCGTGGTTGACGCGTTCACGCAGCGCGGCGTCCTGAATGATCATGAACGAGGTCTTCAGACCGGCGATGTTGTAGGCCTTGCTCGCCGACATCAGGGTGATCGTGCGTTTGGAAATTTCCGGACTCAGCGATGCGGTGGGAATGTGCACGCGGCCGTCGAAGCACAGTTCGGCGTGAATTTCGTCGGAGATGATCCACGCGTCCTGCGCTGCGCAGATGTCCGCGACTGCCTGCAATTCTTCGCGGGCGAAGACCTTGCCGATCGGGTTGTGCGGGTTGCTCAACAGCAGGGCGCCGCCGCCTTTCAGTGACTCGCGCAGTGCGTCCAATGGCGTGGCGTAAGTGCCATCGGCCTGGGCTTCGAATTGCAGCTCGACCTTGTTCAGGCCCCAATGCCCCGGCGCATGGCGCAGCGGCGGATAGTTCGGCACTTGCACGACGACATTCTGCTGCGCCTGGACCAACGCCTTGAGCGCCATGTTGAAGCCCGATTCCACGCCCGGCAGGAAAATCAGCTCCTGCGGTTTGACCTGCCATGCGTACTTGTTCCACAGGTCGGCGACGATGGCGTCGCGCAGGTTGTCCTGGGCGACGCTGTAACCGAGCAGCGGGTGCAGCAGGCGCTGTTGCAAGGCTTGAACGATGACCGGCGGCGCGGCGAAATCCATGTCAGCGACCCACATCGGCAACACATCGGCCGGGTAGCGGCTCCACTTGGTACTGCCAGTGTGGTGGCGGTCGAACAGCTGATCAAAATCGAAAGTCATGCGCGGTCTCGTCGAGGCGGGTTTGGTTCTGCCGGACATTCTATGCGCAACGCGACCTGTGGGAGCGAGCCTGCTCGCGAATACGTCGGGTCAGGCAGCATCGAGTTGGATGACCCAGCGCTTTCGCGAGCAGGCTCGCTCCCACAGGGGGGTGTGCACTGGCTGGAAATCCGGGCCAGACACCCGACGGTCGGTTTTCACACAATCGGCAAGGTCTTTGTCTACAGTGAAAAAGTCGGCGTCAAGGCGTCGCAACCGTGATTGTCCAGATAAAGCCCGGCGCAAGTACCGGGTTCCACCTGATCAGGAGTGCACGATGGATCTCAGCCGTCGTCAGTTCTTCAAGGTCGCCGGTATCGGCCTTGCAGGCTCAAGCCTGGGCGCGTTGGGCATGGCCCCGACGGCGGCCTTCGCCGAGCAGGTGCGTCACTTCAAGCTCGCCCACACCCGTGAAACCCGCAACACCTGCCCGTATTGCTCGGTCGGTTGCGGTTTGATCATGTACAGCCAGGGCGATGCCGGCAAGAACGTGGCGCAAAACATCATTCATATCGAAGGCGATTCCGACCACCCGGTCAATCGCGGCACGCTGTGCCCGAAAGGCGCGGGCCTGCTCGACTTCATTCACAGCCCCGGCCGCTTGCAGTACCCGCAAGTGCGCAAGCCCGGCAGCAATGAATGGACGCGCATCGGCTGGGACGAAGCCCTCGATCGCATCGCCGACCTGATGAAGGCCGACCGCGACGCCAACTTCATCGAGAAAAATGCCAACGGGCAAACGGTGAATCGCTGGCTGACCACCGGTTTTCTCGCGGCATCGGCGGCATCCAACGAAGCCGGCTACATCACTCAGAAGGTGATTCGCAGCCTCGGTCTGCTGGGGTTCGATAACCAGGCGCGTGTCTGACACGGCCCGACGGTGGCAAGTCTTGCCCCGACGTACGGCCGTGGTGCCATGACCAACACCTGGACCGATATCGCCAACGCGAATCTGATCCTGGTGATGGGTGGCAACGCAGCAGAAGCGCATCCGTGCGGCTTCAAATGGGTGACCGAGGCCAAGGCGCACAACGCCGCGCGGCTGATCGTGGTCGATCCGCGTTTTACCCGGACCGCTTCGGTGGCCGACTATTACGCGCCGATCCGTACCGGTACCGACATCGCCTTCATGGGCGGGTTGATCAATTACCTGCTGACCGAGGACAAGATCCAGCACGAATACGTGCGCAATTACACCGACGTGTCGTTCATCGTCAAAGCCGGTTATGGCTTCGAAGACGGCCTGTTCAGCGGCTATGACGCGGAAAAACGCAGCTACACCGACAAGTCCGGCTGGGGCTACGAATTCGCCGAGGACGGTTTCGTCCGCGTCGACCCGACCCTGCAAGACCCGCGCTGCGTCTATCAACTGATGAAGCAGCATTACAGCCGCTACAACATCGACCTGGCCAGCCAGATCTGCGGCATGCCCGTCGACGCGATGCAGAAAATCTGGGAAGAGATCGCCACCTGCTCGACACCGGGCAAGACCATGACGATTCTCTACGCGCTCGGCTGGACGCAGCACTCGATTGGCGCGCAGATCATTCGCAGCGCGGCGATGGTGCAATTGCTGCTGGGCAACGTCGGCATGCCCGGCGGTGGCGTCAATGCGCTGCGCGGGCACTCGAACATCCAGGGTCTGACCGATCTCGGCCTGCTGTCCAACGCCTTGCCCGGCTACCTCACGCTGCCCAGCGACAGCGAGCAGGATTACGGTCAGTTCATCTTCAAACGCACGCAGGTTCCGCTCAGACCGGGGCAGCTTTCGTACTGGCAGAACTACAGCAAATTCCACGTCAGCCTGATGAAATCCTGGTACGGCGCCAACGCCACCGCCGAGAACAACTGGCTGTTCGACCATTTGCCGAAGCTCGACATCCCCAACTACGACGTGCTGAAAATGTTCGATCTGATGAGCCAGGGCAAGGTCAACGGCTACTTCTGCCAAGGCTTCAATCCGATCGCTGCGTTACCGGACAAGAACCGCGTGATGGGTGCCTTGGCCAAACTCAAGTGGCTGGTGGTGATGGACCCGCTCGCCACGGAAACCTCGGAGTTCTGGCAGAACGTCGGGCCGTACAACGATGTGAAAACCGCCGAAATCCAGACCGAAGTCATTCGCCTGCCGACCACCTGTTTTGCCGAGGAAGACGGCTCGCTGGTCAACAGCAGCCGCTGGCTGCAATGGCACTGGAAAGGCGCCGACGGCCCCGGCGAAGCGCAGACCGACATTCGCATCATGAGCGAATTGTTCCTGCGCCTGCGCCAGCGTTATCAGAGCGAGGGCGGCAAGTTTCCTGATCCGCTGCTGAAACTGTCGTGGCCGTACAAGATCCCCGACGAGCCTTCGCCGGAAGAACTGGCGCGGGAGATCAACGGCACCGCCGTCAGCGATTTCACCGATGCCAGCGGCGTCACGGTCAAGGCCGGTACGCAACTGGCCGGCTTCGGTTTGCTCAAGGATGACGGCAGCACCGCGTCCGGTTGCTGGATTTTCGCCGGCAGCTGGACCGAGGCCGGCAACCAGATGGCCCGGCGCGATAACGCCGACCCATTCGGCATGCACCAGCATCAGGGCTGGGCGTGGGCGTGGCCGGCGAATCGGCGGATTCTCTACAACCGCGCCTCGGCGGACCCGGCGGGCAAACCGTGGGACCCGAAAAAACGACTGGTGTGGTGGAACGGCAAGGCCTGGACCGGCACCGATGTGCCGGACTACAAGGCCGACGTGCCGCCGGAAGCCGGGATGAATCCGTTCATCATGAACCCCGAAGGCGTGGCCCGGTTCTTCGCCGTCGACAAGATGAACGAAGGCCCATTCCCCGAACACTACGAGCCGTTCGAAACGCCGATCGGCATCAACCCGCTGCACCCGCAAAACAAGAAGGCCACCAGCAACCCGGCGGCGCGGATCTTCGATTCGGTCTGGGAAACCCTCGGCGAAGCCAAGGACTTCCCGTACGCCGGCACCAGTTACCGGCTTACCGAGCATTTCCATTTCTGGAGCAAGCACTGCAAGTTGAACGCGATTGCTCAGCCCGAGCAGTTCGTGGAAATCGGTGAGGTGCTGGCGAACGAGAAGGGCATCGCTGCCGGTGATCGCGTGCGTGTCAGCTGCAAGCGCGGGTTTATCGAAGCGGTGGCGGTGGTGACCAAACGGATCCGGCCGCTGCAGGTCAACGGCCAGGTCGTGCATCAGATCGGCATCCCGCTGCACTGGGGTTTCACCGGCCTGACGCGCCACGGTTACCTGACCAACACCCTGGTGCCGTTCCTCGGCGATGGCAACACTCAGACCCCGGAATCCAAGTCATTCCTGGTCAACGTGGAGAAACTGTAAATGGCCAGCCAAGACATCATTGCCCGCTCGGCCACCACCACCGTGCCGCCGTCGGTAAGGACTCAGCAGGGCGTTGCCAAGCTGATCGACACGACCAAGTGCATCGGTTGCAAGGCCTGCCAGGTCGCCTGCTCGGAATGGAACGAGCTGCGCGACGAGGTCGGCCACAACCACGGCACCTACGACAATCCGCAGGACCTGACGGCGGATTCGTGGACGCTGATGCGCTTCACCGAGCACGAAACCGACGCCGGCAACCTCGAATGGCTGATCCGCAAGGACGGCTGCATGCACTGCGCCGAGCCCGGTTGTCTGGCCGCGTGCCCAAGCCCCGGGGCGATCATTCAGCATGCCAACGGCATCGTCGATTTCGATCAGGACCACTGCATCGGTTGCGGCTATTGCATCACCGGTTGCCCGTTCAACATTCCGCGCATCTCGCAGAAGGATCACAAGGCCTACAAATGCACGCTGTGTTCCGATCGGGTGGCGGTGGGGCTGGAGCCGGCCTGCGTGAAAACCTGCCCGACCGGCGCGATCGTCTTCGGCACCAAGGAAGACATGAAAGAACACGCCGCCGAACGCATCGTCGACCTGAAAAGCCGTGGCTTTGAAAACGCCGGTTTGTACGACCCGGCAGGCGTTGGTGGCACCCACGTGATGTACGTGCTGCATCACGCCGACACGCCAAAAATCTATGCAGGTTTGCCGGACCATCCGGCGATCAGTCCGCTGGTGGGCTTGTGGAAAGGCATCAGCAAACCCCTCGGCTTGTTGGCGATGGGTGCGGCGGTGCTGGCCGGGTTCTTCCACTACGTGCGCATCGGGCCGAATCGCGTCGAGGAGGATGAGCATCCGACGCCACCCGACACCTCGGTGCACGTGGTCGACCCGGCGGTGCACACCTTCGATCCACGCGGGGAGGAGCGGCCATGAGCAACAAGACGATCCTGCGTTACAGCGCCAACCAGCGCACCAATCACTGGCTGGTGGCGATCCTGTTTTTCATGGCCGGGTTGTCCGGGCTGGCGTTGTTTCATCCGTCGCTGTTCTGGCTCAGTAATCTGTTCGGCGGCGGCACCTGGACGCGGATTCTGCACCCGTACATGGGCATCGCCATGTTTGTGCTGTTCCTCGGCCTGGTGTTCAGCTTCTGGCGCACCAATTTCTTCATCGCCAATGACCGCCAGTGGCTGCGGCGGATCAACCGGGTGATGGTCAACGATGAGGAAAGCGTGCCGCCGGTGGGCAAGTACAACGCCGGGCAAAAGTTGCTGTTCTGGACTTTACTGCTGTGCATGCTCGCGTTGCTGTTCACCGGGCTGGTGATCTGGCGCGCGTGGTTCAGCGCGTACTTCGGCATCACCACGATCCGCTGGGCCATGCTGCTGCATGCGCTGGCTGGATTCGTGCTGGTGCTGAGCATCATCGTGCACATCTACGCCGGCTTGTGGATCAAGGGTTCGGTCGACGCCATGTTGCATGGCTGGGTCAGCCGGCCGTGGGCGAGAAAACACCATGAACTGTGGTACCGCGAGGTGACCCGCGACGAACAGCCTCGGGACGTGCCCGAGCGACCGCTGACAAAAAAGGGCTGACTTTTGCCAAGCATTCTCGAACCTGGGAAATCGAGGCGGCGGCCAGTTCGCCGCCGTTTCTGTATCTGCCGCCACGTAACCTGTTTGTCCTGCGCGCTGAGCGCCTCGAGCGTCTGGCCGAGGGCAATGGGTTGGCGGATTATCTGCGGCTGATGGCCGGGTTGTGCCGGGCGCAGCAGCAGGTCTTCGACGATCCGCCGCTCACCGCGCCGTTTGATGCGCAGCGTTTCGAAGCCTGTCAGCAACACGGTCTGCCACCATTCGCGGCAGATACCTTGGTGCGCGAAGATGCCTGGCAGCCGTGGCTGGACGCCTTGCTGCAGCGCTGTGCGCCAGCGGATCAACCTGCAGTGATCGACGCGCTGGACACTCTGCGCGGGGCCAGTTCCGGCCAGTTGCGCGCGTGGGCGGTGGCGCTGGTCAGTGGGCAGTATTCGCTGGTGCCGGCGGCGCTGGTGCCGTTTCTCGGCGCCGCGCTGCAAACCGCCTGGAGCCACTGGCTGCTCAGTGTGCCAAATCTGCAACTCAAGCCTGGCGACAGCCTCAGCCAATGCCCGGCCTGTGGTTCGCCGGCCATGGCCGGGGTGATTCGCCATCGCGGCAAGCACAACGGTTTGCGCTATCTGGTGTGTTCGCTGTGCGCCTGCGAATGGCATGTGGTGCGGGTCAAGTGCGTGTATTGCGAGCAAAGCAAAGGCCTTGAGTATCTGAGCCAGGAAGACGACCGGCACAGCGCCGAACAGGCGCCGCTGCGCGCCGAAGTCTGCCCGAGTTGCAACAGCTACCTGAAATTGCTCTATCTGGAGAACGACGCCGAAGCCGAGGCGTTGTCGGCGGATCTCGGCAGTTTGCTGCTGGACATGCGTCTGGCCCAGGACGGCTATCAGCGTCTGGCGCCCAATCTGTTGCTGGCGCCGGGAGACGACTGACCAGAGCAAATTGTGGAAGGGGGTGTGCTCCCACAGGTTTATGTGCCGAATCACAAAGCCCGGTCCGCCCCGGGTTTCTCTGTGGGAGCGAGCCTGCTCGCGAAGGCGTCAGGTCAGCCACATCCACACCAACTGACACACCGCATTCGCGAGCAGGCTCGCTCCCCACAGGTTTTTGTGGTGACCAACAATGTTCATTCCACCCCGAATCCCTGTTGGAGCTGGCTTGCCAGCGATTCGGTCGGCACATCCACCGCCTTCTTTGACGGACCCACCGCAATCGCTGGCAAGCCAGCTCCCACAAGTCTATGTGCCGAATCACAAAGCCCGGTCAGCCCCGGATTTCCCTGTGGGAGCGAGCCTGCTCGCGAAGGCGTCAGGTCAGCCACATCCACATTGACTGACACACCGCTTTCGCGAGCAGGCTCGCTCCCACAGGTTTTGTGGTGACCAACAATGTTCATTCCGCCCCGAATCCCTGTGGGAGCTGGCTTGTGTGCCGAATCACAAAGCCCGGTCAGCCCCGAATTTCTCTGTGGGAGCGAGCCTGCTCGCGAAGGCGTCAGGTCAGCCACATCCACACCAACTGACACACCGCATTCGCGAGCAGGCTAGCTCCGGCAGTGCGTCTACACTTCTGAAACCCTTTTGGGAGCAAGCTTGCTCCCAAAAGGGCCTGTTTCGGTCAAATCAGGAGTGGCTGATGTCTTCCAGCGTTGCCCTGCGGTTGCCGTCCATTGATGGGTTGTTGCGTCATCCGGCGTGCGCGCCGTTGGCCGAGCGTTACGGCCGGGATTTGTTGCTGACTGGTCTGCGTCAGTTGCTCGATGAGCTGCGGCCCGGCGTGTTGAGCGGGCAATTGGCGGCCGTGGAAATCGGCCCCGAAGTGCTCGCCGGCCGCGTCGGCGAACGCTTGGCGCAACAGCAGCGCAGTCAGGTGCGCCGGGTGTTCAACCTGACCGGCACGGTGCTGCACACCAATCTCGGCCGCGCCCTGCTGCCCGAAGAAGCCATCGAAGCAGTGCAAACGGCTGCACGCTATCCGCTCAATCTCGAGTTCGATCTGGCGAGCGGCAAGCGCGGTGATCGGGACGATCTGATCGAAGGCCTGATCCGCGAACTGACCGGCGCCGAAGCCGTCACCGTGGTCAACAACAATGCCGCTGCCGTGCTGCTCACGCTCAACAGCCTCGGCGCGCGCAAGGAAGGCATCATCTCCCGTGGCGAGCTGATCGAAATCGGCGGCGCCTTCCGCATCCCCGACATCATGGCCCGGGCCGGCGTGCGCCTGCACGAAGTCGGCACCACCAACCGCACCCATGCCCGGGATTACCAAGCGGCAATCGGTCCGCGCAGCGGGTTGATCATGCGCGTGCATGCCAGCAACTACAGCATCGAAGGCTTCACCGCGCGGGTGGCGACTGCGGAACTGGCCGAGTTGGCACACGCTCATGGCTTGCCGTTGCTGGAAGATCTGGGCAGCGGCAGTCTGCTCGACCTGACGCGCTGGGGCCTGCCGGCGGAACCGACCGTGCGGCAGGCGCTGCTCGATGGCGCCGACATCGTCACCTTCAGCGGCGACAAATTGCTCGGCGGGCCGCAGGCCGGGTTGATCGTCGGGCGCAAAGAACTGATCGCGAAGATCAAGAAGAATCCACTGAAGCGCGCACTGCGGGTCGACAAATTGACCTTGGCCGCGCTGGAGGCGGTGCTCGGTCTGTACCGCGATCCGGATCGCCTCGCCGAGCGTCTGCCGAGCCTGCGCCTGCTGACCCGGCCCCAGGCCGACATTCATGCTCAGGCTCTGCGTTTGCAACCGTTGCTCGCCGAGGTGTTGGGCGAGGTCTGGCAGGTCAGCGCGGTCGAGGCGTTGGGCATGATCGGCAGCGGCAGCCAACCGGTGGCGCGCTTGCCGAGTGCAGCGCTGTGTTGCCGCCCGCAAGTGTCCAAGCGCTGGCGCGGGCGTTATCTGCTCAATCTCGAAGCAGCGTTGCGCGGTTTGCCGATCCCGGTGCTCGGGCGAATCGGCGACGATGCGCTGTGGCTCGATCTACGCCAGCTCGACGATGAGCCAGGGTGGCTGGCGCAGTTGCCGCAATTGCAGGTCGACCGGTGATCGTCGGCACGGCGGGGCACATCGACCACGGCAAGACTTCGCTGTTGCAGGCGCTGACCGGGCAAACCGGCGACCGCCGCCCGCAGGAGCGCGAACGCGGCATGACCATCGATCTCGGTTATCTCTACGCCGAACTCGCAGCGGGCTCCGGGCTGACCGGCTTCATCGACGTGCCCGGCCACGAAAAATTCACCCACAACATGCTCGCTGGTGCGCAGGGCATCGATCTGGTGTTGCTGGTGGTCGCGGCCGACGACGGCGTGATGCCACAGACGCGAGAGCATCTGGCGATCGTCGAACTGCTCGGCATCCCGCGCGCGCTGGTGGCGATCACCAAATGCGACCGGGCGGGAGCGGGCAGGGTGGAAGAGGTGCAGCGCCAGGTCCTGGACCTGCTCGCGCCCGGACCATTTGCTGATGCGCCGATTTTTACCGTGTCGAGTGTGAGCGGGCAGGGCGTCGATGGATTGCGCGCGGCGTTGTTGCAGTCACACAACGAGGTGCAGGCGCGTGGTTGCGAAGGCGGCTTTCGTCTGGCGATTGATCGGGCTTTCAGCGTCGCGGGTGCGGGGATCGTGGTCACGGGCACGGCGTTGTCGGGCACGGTTGCGGTGGGCGACAAACTTGTCTTGGGGCCTGCGGGCAAATCGGTGCGCATCCGTGGCCTGCACGCGCAAAACCAAGCCGCTGAACGAGCGTTCGCTGGTCAACGCGTGGCATTGAACCTCAGCGGCGATCGTCTGGAACTGGCGCAAATCCACCGTGGCCAATGGCTGCTTGCGGACTGGCTGCATGCCCCGACCCAGCGCATCGACATCGACTTTCAGCTGTTGCCCGGCGCGCGCATCTTCGAACACTTTCACCCGGTGCATCTGCACCTTGGCACCCAGGATGTCATCGCCCGCGTCGCTTTATTGCAAGGCCCGCGCCTGAGTCCCGGCGAGCGCATGTTCGCGCAACTGCTGATCAACGCGCCGGTGCACGCAGTGAAAGGCGATCGATTGATCCTGCGCGACGCCAGCGCCCAGCGCACCCTCGGCGGCGGTGTTGTGCTCGACCCGTTCGCCCCGGCGCGCCAACGCCGCAGCCCGGAACGCCTCGCGCAACTGCAAACCCTCGCGCTCAGCGTCAGCCTCGAACAGGGCTTGCCGGCACTGCTCAACCACAGCCCCGGCGGCCTCGACCCGCAACGCCTCGAACGCCAGTTCAACCGCCCGCGCGCGCAGTGGAAGCTGGCGGAAAATATCCGCCTGATCGACACCCGCCAAGGCCCGCTGCTGTTCAACGTGCAGCGCTGGGGCCAGTTGAAATTCACTTTGCTCGAGCAACTGGCGCGATTCCACGAACAGGAACCCGACCAGATGGGGCCGGACCGTGATCGCCTGCGCCGCTTCAGCGCGCTGGCACTGGAACGCTCGACGTTCATCAGCCTGCTCGACGAACTGCTCAACGCCGGCACCATTCTCGCCAGCGGCCCCTGGCTGCACCTGCCCGAACATCAGGTGCGCCTGAATGCCGACGACGAAATCCTCTGGCAGCAATTACAGCCGTTGTTCGAAGAGGCCGGTTTCGACCCACCGTGGGTGCGCGACGCGGCGAAAATTCTCGGCGAAGACGACGCCAGTGTCCGCCTGCTGCTGCGCAAACTCGCACGGCTGGGCCTGATGCACCAGGTGGTGCGCGACCTGTTTATCAGCGACATCGTCCTGCGGCAAATGGCGGCGCTACTGCTGAAACTCGCCGAAGAAAATCCAGCGATTGAGGTGACAACTTTCCGTGATGCGCTAGGCTTGGGACGCAAACGCTGTATTCAGTATCTGGAATATTTCGACCGACTCGGCCTGACCCGCCGGCTCGGCGAATCCCGCCAGATCCGCCCCGACAACGCGCTGGCTGACGCTTGCGCACCCTGAGTTCAGGAAGACAATCGCGCCCGGTGGCGCGGCCGGGCTTCAAACCCGGTTGGGGACGGCATCCGTTCCCGGGCAGGTTCGACTCCGGCTGTCTTCCGCCAGTCTCCCAAGCAAGATCGCAGCCTTCCGCAGCCCTACAAATCGATGTAGGAGCTGCCGAAGGCTGCGATCTTTTGATTCTGAATGCAGGAGAAACGTAGTCTGGCCCGTTTGGTTCGCCAGTTATTCAGAGGCAGCCGCGAACTTATGTGGGAGCGAGCCTGCTCGCGAAAACGGTATATCAGTCGACATCTCAGGGATTGACCCACCGCATTCGCGAGCAGGCTCGCTCCCCCATTTGGAAAGCATTCCCCTGTTGGAGTGAGCTTGCTCGCGAAAGGGCATTCCCGGCCAGCAGAAAAACCTCAATTACGCCCTGATAAGTCATGAGCGAAAGTATATAAAGCGTATTGCACATTCATGGCGATGAGACCAAGGCAACGATACTATCTCGGCAATGTCCTTAATCGAATGTTATCAATTTTGATTACTGCGCTGCTCTGACTTGAAATAGTGAGAGCGGAGTAAGCGCTGGTTCCTGGTAATCCCATATAGAACTTGATTTCGACATCCTTCCAAGCGCCTATTGTTGTAAACATTATGGGGGGAAGTGTTATGGGATATGATTGTTCTATGCCAAGACTAACTCTACAACCTGATGCTTTCGTAACCAAATAGTCAAAGCTCAAGCTGCAAGGTTCGCCGCTTTTTACATTGTCATACGTTTTTCGCATGACTAAATCCTGCTCTTCGTACACAAAGCGAGACATGGCGTAGAACTCTCCACCTTCATTTCCTATTACTCCCGCCGCACCGCCAAAGCTCCATCCATTCATGTCATGGTTAGTGAAGGTGGTTAGGTCGTCGAATGCCTTCTCTATCTTATAAATTTTCTTTGGAAAAGATATGTAGCTACTTCCAGTTTTATCAAACGAAACCTTCACCTCAATCTCAAGTGTCGAGTCTTCTTCCAACATCAGCAACTTGTCTAGTGGTACTGGATGGCGTATTCCGACCAATTCCTCAGCCGTCACCTCTTTCCCTTTATAAGCCTCTTCAACAATTCCCGTACTGCCATCACTCTTGATTTCGGTATACGTCAGCCAGATCCTTTGCCCCAAGGCAATGAATGGCCAAGCCGCCGTCCGCGTATGATCCGTCGGCAACAAATCCGCCGGATCCAGCACATCTCCCGTCACCCGATCAATCGCCGGCGTGGGCAATCCGGGGTGGCCGTCGGCAATGTCCTGCACGCTCAGTGTCAGCGGCAGGGAATCCCGTGTTTCAGATCCGGTTGTCTTGCTGTATTCCACAGTGACGTTCCTGCCGAAACTGTACGCAAGCACTTTGTTGTCCAGCGCAATCTCTTGCGTCCCCAGCGCTTTGACCACGTGAGGCGGCGAGGTATCGGAGCCATCGGCGGGAACGCCTGGAGCGGCGGTCCAGCGCACGACGAGTACATCATTGAGTTGAATGGAAGGATCGAAGACCAGCGCGGTCAGCGCATCTTTCGCCGCAAACGGATCCAGGCTGTTGCCTGGCGCTTGTTTGATTTTTGGCGATAGCAGATCCGGCGCCGCTTCGCCAATGATCTCGGCCTCAGCCGTTCCGGAATGACCAATGACGTTGCCCGCTGGCCGTTCCAGTTCAAACCGCACCTGCAAGCGTGCGCCGGAAGTCAGCTGATCGTTGGGTAGTTCCAGAATGCAGGGTTGCAGTACCCCGAACCTGTCGGTGATCACGCCCGGTTGAGTCGATTTCTCGGCCGCTTCGTTCAGTCGATAAAACGCCTTGACCGTGTCGCCCTTTTGAAAATGCGAGGTAGTGGGAGAAATGACGATCAATAGCGGCCGACCGTCGAGTTTTTCGAGGTCCACAAGCGCGGGATCGTCCATGTCATCGTCCGCAATTTCGCGCAAGAGTGGCTTGGGCAGAAATGTGCGCTCAAGATCAATGTTGGCAAAAATGAACTTCGACCAGCGGCTTTGGTGGGTCGGATTTTTCAGTTGATCAATCACGGTGTAGGAGAACGGACAGTTGGTGATACTGCCGATTTCTTTCAGCCTGTCGGAATCAATCAGCACCGAGAACGGCTTGCCGGCTTCTTCCGGCGTCACCCTGTGAGTGAAACGCTGGCGATTGATCTCGTATTCCACCGCATCGTAGGCTCGGCAATAAGGGTAATCGAACGTCAGGAGTACGCCTTTCTCAGCCTGATCCTTGTCAATCACTGCCGGATTTCCAAGCTCTTCGGGCAGGCTGATCAGCAGATCCGGATGATCACCGGTCCCAGGCACATCATTGCCGCCGGGCGACGTGTCGTTGTAGAGCGCCCACGCTTCGATGGATTTGTTTTCATTGCCGGCGATGCTTTTCAGCATGTATTGGATTTTGTTGATGACCCCGTCGCGAAACTCCCTCTGGAACACGGAGAAGGTCATTCTCTCGTTGACGACTTGCTGTGGAATGCCGCTCTGCACACCGTTGATGTAGAGCCGGATGTCGACATATTGACCAACGTCCACAGGTGGATCGACCACCACCTGCACACCAGCGGCATTGACTCCATCGCGTGTGAGTTCCCTGAATATCCGCAATGGCAAGCCATACGCGTGTATGGGGGTATGGCTGGCGGGTCGCTGATAACGCCCTCGGTCGCCAGGTATATTTTCACGGGATGCAGTGCCATGACGTCGTCGTCGGATTGAGCATTGTCCATCGCACACCTTCCTGATGAGACGGCCACGGAGGGCTGGCCGGGATGGAGATATCAGATACCGGGTGGGGGAAGTTGGCTACTGTCAGATCTGACAGTGGAGGGCGGATTTGCGACGGACGGTTGGTTTGTTTTCGACGATACGCTGCCCCTTGCCGGCGCACGACCAGAGGCGCGGCCGGGCTTCAAACCCGGTTGGGGACGGCATCCGTTCCCGGGCAGGTTCGACTCCGGCTGTCTTCCGCCAGTTTTCCAAAAGCAAAGATCGCAGCCTTCGGCAGCTCCATCGATTTGTAGGAGCTGCCGAAGGCTGCGATCTTTTGATTTTCGGTGATACGAGAAGGTTAGAGATTACGCTGCGCTTCCATCCGGTCATGCAAAATTCTGATTATCGCGATCCCATAGGCGGTGATTCGAAAATAAATCACGTGACTCTCCACGCTGCAGCGTCGGTAACCGGGGCGGATCGCGTCGCATGCGGGTGCTGTTTTGGGACGATCAGCCAACTGCTCGAAAGACGCAGTCAGGATGTCGATGTAGCGATTGGCCTGATCCAAACCCCATTGTTGAGCTGTATAGGTCCAGATAGCCTCAAGATCCGCTTCGGCGGCGGGGGTAAGTCGGTATTCAGCCATGCGCCCTCAACATTCTCTTTTGAAAGCATCAGCATCGAATGGCCGGGGGGCACCACTGGATTCTCCTTCTCGAAGGGCTGCGCGGACGGTTTCCAGTTCAGCGTTTCGCTCTTGCTCTCGACGGATCAAATCGCGGATATATTCGCTGTCGTTGGTGTAATGTCCCGCTTCTATTTGAGCTTTGATCCAATGGTCTTGCTGGTCAGTCACGGTTATGGTTTTTCGTACGGTAGCCATGGTCGGGCCTTTTGCGGATGGGGAGCTTTGCGCAAATTATCATACTAATGGTGCGCTAGCGAGTATGAGCCTAGCCGTTACAAGAACGAATCACAGCCTTCGGCAGCTCATGCGTATATCACTCGAACTGCCGCAGGCTGCATTTTCAGACCCGCAACCGAATCTGCTGCCCGAGCACATCCATCGGGTTAAATAATCCGTCCCTTTGTGATCGCGAGCAGGCTCGCTACCCCAAGTTCCTTCAGTGGTCGCAAAGTTTGCGTCCGACCAGGATCAATGTGGGAGCGAGCCTGCTCGCGAAGAGGCCCGCACGGGCATCGCATAACTCAGCCGGCCCGCATTACCCCGGCAACTCCAGATTATCCAGCACCCGATTCACCGCCAGTTCCCCGAGCATGATCAATTGCGCAATCCCCATCAGCGTCCGGCGCTGCGATGGCTTGACCAGTCCGGCGAATTCCTGGGCGATGGTTTTGGCCGAGGCGAGGGTTTCGCAGGCGTTGGCCAGCAGGTCTTCGTTTTTGGTGTCGGCGGTGACGGCGTACATGGCGCGGGGGCTGAAGGGTGGCGGGGTAGAGCCGGGTGGGCAGAGGTAGTGGTCGAGGGCGCGATCGGCGGCTTCGTGGAGTTTTTTTGAGTCGAGGGATTCGTAGGGGGAGGTGGGGTCGGTTTCGGGTGGGTTGGGTGTGGGTTTGATCATGGTGAAGCTCCGTGGTTGATTTAGCCGCCACGGCTCATCGCTAAACAAGTAAAGGTGGCGGCTGTACGCAGGTTAGCGATCCGGGTCACAGAAACCCCGGGTAGACCCGAAGGTCTCCCACGCACAGCCACCATGACATCAAGTGCAGATCGAAAAATGCAATCGAGGCTGGGCATTGGTGCGTCTGTAAGGTGCCGGATCGCTAAACCCGATCGCTGATTCGTCAGCGACCGCAACACAATAGAACCCGCCCCCAAGGCGCACAAGCCGGCGGATTCTGGCGTAGCTGTAGGCAATGGCGCAAGAATTTGTAGCCTTGAAGGCGTGTCTGGAGGTGTCTTTTAAACAGTTTCGTTTAAACGAAGAATTGCGCCGAACCTGATCGCCTCTTCGCGAGCAGGCTCGCTCCCCCATTTGGAAAGCATTCCCCTGTTGGAGTGAGCTTGCTCGCGAAAGGGCATTCCCGGCCAGCAGAAAAACCTCGATCACGTCCCGCTAATTCATGAGAGAAAGTATTTAAGGCGCATTTCACATTCATGGATGATATGACCAAAGTAACGGTTTTATTTTGAGAATGCTCTTAGTCGAATGTTATCTATTTTAATTACAGTGCTGCTTTGAATTGAGATGTTGATAATGGGGTGAGCGCTGGTTACTGGTAATACCATATAAAACTCGAGCTCGGCATTCTTCCAAGTGCCAATACTTGCTAATTCTAGGCGGGGAAGTGCTATTGGATTTGTTAGCCCTACGTAAAGATTAATCTTGCACTGCGTTGCCCTTGTAACCAAGTAGTCAAGGCTTAAGATGCAAAGTTCGCCGTGCTTTATATTGTCATATGTTTTGATCAGGCTTAAATCCTGCTCTTCGTTCACAAAGCGAGACTGGGCGTAGAACTCTCCACCTTCATTGCCTATTAATCCCGCTGTCCCGTTAAAGCTCCATCCATTCATGTTGTTGTTTGTGAATGTTGTCAAGTCATCGAATGCTTTCTCTATCTTGTAAGTTTTCTTCGGAAAGACTATGTAGCCACTTTCCGTTTTATCAAACGAAACCTTGACCTCAATCTCAAGCGTTGAGTCTTCTTCCAACATCAGCAACTTGTCCAGTGGCACTGGATGGCGTATTCCACCCAAGTCTTCCGCCGTCACTTCTTTCCCTTCATAAGCCTCTTCAACAAACCCCGTACTGCCATCACTTTTGATTTCGGTATACGTCAGCCAAACTCTTTGCCCAACGGCAATCAACGGCCAAGCTGTCGTCCGCGTATGATCCGTCGGCAACAAATCCGCCGGATCCAGCACGTCTCCCGTCACCCGATCAATCGCCGGAGTGGGCAATCCGGGATGGCCGTCGGCAATGTCCTGCACGCTCAGTGTCAGTGGCAGGGAATCCCGGGTGTCAGATCCGGTTGTCTTGCTGTAATCCACAGTGACGTTCCTGCCGAAACTGTAAGCAAGCACCTTGTTGTCCAGCGCAATCTCTTGCGTCCCCAGCGCTTTGACCACGTGAGGCGGCGAGGTATCGGAGCCATCGGCGGGAACGCCTGGAGCGGCGGTCCAGCGCACGACGAGTACATCATTGAGTTGAATGGAAGGATCGAAGACCAGCGCGGTCAGCGCATCTTTCGCCGCAAACGGATCCAGGCTGTTGCCTGGCGCTTGTTTGATTTTTGGCGATAGCAGATCCGGCGCCGCTTCGCCAATGATCTCGGCCTCAGCCGTTCCGGAATGACCAATGACGTTGCCCGCTGGCCGTTCCAGTTCAAACCGCACCTGCAAGCGTGCGCCGGAAGTCAGCTGATCGTTGGGTAGTTCCAGAATGCAGGGTTGCAGTACCCCGAACCTGTCGGTGATCACGCCCGGTTGAGTCGATTTCTCGGCCGCTTCGTTCAGTCGATAAAACGCCTTGACCGTGTCGCCCTTTTGAAAATGCGAGGTAGTGGGAGAAATGACGATCAATAGCGGCCGACCGTCGAGTTTTTCGAGGTCCACAAGCGCGGGATCGTCCATGTCATCGTCCGCAATTTCGCGCAAGAGTGGCTTGGGCAGAAATGTGCGCTCAAGATCAATGTTGGCAAAAATGAACTTCGACCAGCGGCTTTGGTGGGTCGGATTTTTCAGTTGATCAATCACGGTGTAGGAGAACGGGCAGTTAGTGATACTGCCGATTTCTTTCAGCCTGTCGGAATCAATCAGCACCGAGAACGGCTTGCCGGCTTCTTCCGGCGTCACCCTGTGAGTGAAACGCTGGCGATTGATCTCGTATTCCACCGCATCGTAGGCTCGGCAATAAGGGTAATCGAACGTCAGGAGTACGCCTTTCTCAGCCTGATCCTTGTCAATCACTGCCGGATTTCCAAGCTCTTCGGGCAGGCTGATCAGCAGATCCGGATGATCACCGGTCCCAGGCACATCATTGCCGCCGGGCGACGTGTCGTTGTAGAGCGCCCACGCTTCGATGGATTTGTTTTCATTGCCGGCGATGCTTTTCAGCATGTATTGGATTTTGTTGATGACCCCGTCGCGAAACTCCCTCTGGAACACGGAGAAGGTCATTCTCTCGTTGACGACTTGCTGTGGAATGCCGCTCTGCACACCGTTGATGTAGAGCCGGATGTCGACATATTGACCAACGTCCACAGGTGGATCGACCACTACCTGCACACCAGCGGCATTGACTCCATCGCGTGTGAGTTCCCTGAATATCCGCAATGGCAAGCCATACGCGTGTATGGGGGGTATGGCTGGCGGGTCGCTGATCACGCCCTCGATCGCCAGGTATATTTTCACGGGATGCAGTGTCATGACGTCGTTGTCGGATTGAGCATTGTCCATCGCACACCTTCCTGATGAGACGGCCACGGAGGGCTGGCCGGGATGGAGATATCAGATACCGGGTGGGGGAAGTTGGCTACTGTCAGATCTGACAGGTGAAGGTGGGTTTGCGACGGGCGGTAGGTCTGCGTTTGGAGATGCGCAGGCCGATGCCCACGCACAATCAGAGGCGCGGCCGGGCTTCAAACCCGGTTGGAGACGGCATCCGTTCCCGGGCAGGTTCGACTCCGGCTGTCTTCCGCCAGTTTCCCAAAGCAAAAGATCGCATGCTCTGCGTGGGAATGCAGCCGGGGACGCTCCGCGTCCCTTCCTAAGCCCCGAACGCGGGGCGTTCGTTGAGGCATTCCTATGCTGCGCGCGGGAACGATCGTCGCAGGAGGCGCTACTGTGGCAACTCCAGATTATCCAGCACCCGATTCACTGCCAATTCCCCGAGCATGATCAACTGCGCGATGCCCATCAGCGTCCGGCGCTGCGATGGCTTGACCAGTCCGGCGAATTCCTGGGCGATGGTTTTGGCGGAGGCGAGGGTTTCGCAGGCATTGGCCAGCAAGTCTTCGTTTTTGGTGTCGGCGGTGACGGCGTACATGGCGCGGGGGCTGAAGGGTGGTGGGGTTGAGCCGGGAGGGCAGAGGTAGTGGTCGAGGGCGCGGTCGGCGGCTTCGTGGAGTTTTTTTTGAGTCGAGGGATTCATAGGGGGAGGTGGGGTCGGATTCGGGTGGGTTGGGTGTTGGTTTGATCATGGTAAAGCTCCTTGAGAAATGGAGCCGTCAGCCTTCGCTGCTAAACGAAGAGGGTGGCGGCTTTACGCGGGTTAGCAGACCAGGCTCAAGGATCCCGGCGCACCGAAGTGCCCCACGCAAGCCGCCATAAAAAGATAGGCGGAGCCAGCGTGCCTTGAAAATTTGCCGGGCTGCTAAACCCGATCACTGAACAGTCAGCGACCGCACCACAATAGAACCCGCCCCCAAGGCGCACAAGCCGGCGGATTCTGGCTTGGCTGTAGGCAATGGCGCAAGGATTTGTAGCCTTGAGACCGTATCCGCAGGTGTCTTTTAAACAGCTTCGTTTAAATCAAAGAATTGCGCCGCAGTCCACCGCACCAGCCCCCATCACCCAACCTTATGGTTGATACGGAATCACCTTGTCCCGGTCCATTTCCACCAACAACTGGTCGAGCATCTGCCGTTTGTTCTCGACCCCGGGAATCGGCACATACCACGTCATCACGCTCCAGCCTTCGCGGGAGTAGTTGTAGGTTTTGAGCAGTTGGCCATCCTTGAAGACCGAGCCGCGCAGGTTGTCCTGGTAGTGGTAGGGCATCGGGAAGGTGAACAGGGTGAAGACGTTGACCAGCGCCAGCCAGTTGACCTTGCCGTCGCTGGGTTCGGTGATCAACAGGCTGTAGCCGTTGCGGGTGTAACCGCCGTCGAGCATCGAGAACGCGCCGGTCTTTTTCAGGACGCTGACGGTTTCGCGCTGATGCTGCTCGTCGATGCGCGTATACGCCGGCCCCATGCCGAGCGTGACCGGCACGTAGGCCTGATCGGCATGGTAATCGAGCGGTTGCAAGGTGTTGGCGCAGCCGCCCAGCATCAGTGAGGCACAGAGCAGGCCGGCGACTTTTATCATCGCGCGGTTCATTGCGTGACTGCCGGGATCAGCCGGTCTTGCTGCACATCCTGCGCGAAGGCGCGGGCGATGCGGCCGAGGTTCTGTTCGCGCATCTCGCCGCCCTGATCCAGTAGCCACGTATATTTTTGAGTGATGTTGCGATAGGTGTATTGCTTCAGTCGCTTGTCACCCTGGAACACGGTGAATTCGGTTTGCGTGTCGAATTCGTTCGACAGCGGCAGCAAGAACAACGTCGCGGTGCTCAGCAGAATCACCGGAAACGGCGGCAGGTGACGTTCCACATTAAGTTTGACCTGCACGTTGTACTCGTCAGCTTTACCGCTGCCGGTTTCGATGGTGCGGAACACACCGGTCTGACGCAGGTGGTTGCGCAGGCTGGAGCCGTTTTCCGGGTCATCGACCATAACGTGAATCGGCTGCAGATAATCCTGACCGTCCGTAAGCGTGCGCTCGGGCAAGGTGTTGGTCGCCGCGCAACCGGTCAACAGAGCGGCGGCAGTGAGGGCGATGATTTTTTTCATGGTTTGGCGTCCACGGCAATACCCGGAATGGGGCCGGTGAAGATGTAGGGCTGAGCACTGTTCAGGTCGAGTTTCAGCGGTTGCAGCGTTGGCAATCCTGGCGCCAGACGTTGCGCAATCAGCGCATCGCGGGCGTTCTGATCACTCCAGCGGAACGCGCAGAAACCGGCGGTCAGGCAGAACGAACGGAACTCGCCGATGTAATAGGCCTTGCCGGGTTCCAGGCGCATCGGCAGGTTGAATTTCTCCCGCGCCTCTCTCGAGGTGAAAACAGTGCCTAGCCCAGGTTGATAACGTGCGGAAAAGAACTGGAAATCATAGAACTCGTAATCGCCCGGCTTCAGGGGAAGCACGAATACGCTCGCTGCGCCGACACCGTCCTGAACATCCTGCGGCGTGGAGTAAGCGCCGGCCATTTTCCAGACGCCGGCCGCACCGTATTCGGAACCGCGTTTGCGGAAAAAGATTCGCTGGTTGTCAGCGGCTGATTGCTTGAGTGATTGCGGCCCGATTGAGCCAACGAGATAACTGACTGGCTCGCTTGCCTTGGGTTGCAAGGGTTCGCTGACCCAGGAAGCGCTTTCGGTAATGCAGCCGCTGAGCGTCGCGGCGAGCACGACGGCCGCTCCGAGTTTGAATAGCTGAAACATGTACATCCCTGAATCTGCTTGCGTTGATTGACTACAAACAGGAAGGTCAATCAATGCCTTCCTGGCTTGGCTTTTTATGCGGGGGCGCAGAATAAACGAGGTGATGGCACTTGGCTAGCTACTGTAGGCGCTGCGGTACGCTGAAATCATTTGATTTTGATCTCAAGGAGCAAACTCATGGTTTGTGGCCGACGCAGGAACCTGTGGGCGGGTTGATCGTGTTACCTCAAAAACCCAGCGGGTACTGAACGACCACGTAAATCCGGTCAATATCATCGCCAGCCTGTGCTTCGTTGGCGCGGTGGGTGACGTGGGATAGTTGCACCGACAGATCCTTCGCGGTGCCGGACTGCACTACATACTTCAGGTCGATATCGCGTTCCCAGTGTTTGCCGCCGCTGCCTTGTTGCGGTTGATAGTCGCCGCTGTCGGCGTCGAACGGGTTGTAGGCGCCGCCCCTCGGCGCGTGCGTTCCGTCGATGTGGCTGCCGCTGACGTAGCGGGTCATGAAGTTCAGGCCGGGGATGCCGAAAGCGCCGAGGTCGAGGTCGTAGCGGGCTTGCCAGGAGCGTTCGTTGGCGCCGTTGAAGTCGGCGTATTTGATCGAGTTGGCGAGGTAGATCGAGTCGCCGCCGACGAAATCGAACGGCGTGTCGCCATTGATCCGCTGCCAGCCGAGCATCACCGCATGCGGGCCGAAGCTGTATTTGCCGGAGAGGCTAAGGGCGGTGTTATCGATCTCGCCGGCCACTGCGCGGCCGGTGTCGCGGGTGTGGTAGAGGTTGGCGTCGAGCAGCACGCCGGACTGTTTGAAGTGCAGGTTGCCGTAGTACTGGTGCCAGGTGTCGCTCAGTTCTGAGGCGTAGAGTGCGCCGCCGACCGGGCTGCTGCCGAACAGGTCGGCGCCGACGAAACTGATGCCGCCTGCTTCGGTGTTAGCGCCGTAACCGTAGAAGTCGCCTTGGCCGGAAGAGCTGTCCTGATTCTTGAACGCGGTGAAGTGCCCGGCGACCAGATTGACGTTGTCGAACTCGGCGCTGTTGAGCAAAAAGCCTGTGGCGTATTCCGGTTGCAGGCGTTTGTCGGAAGTGTCGAAGACCGGGGTTTCCACGGTCATTTCGCCGAAGGCCAAAGTGGTGCGCGAGACCTTGAGCTTGAACGCACCGCCAGCGCTGGAATAGTCGTGTTCACTGCGACCATCGCTGTCGACCGGTAGCAGACCAGTACCGGAGTGGCCCTTGCCGCCGTCGAGTTTCAGGCCGGCGAAAGCGTGGGCGTCGATGCCGAAACCGACTGTGCCCTCGGTGAAACCGGATGAGAAGTTGCCGATAAAGCCCTGTGCCCATTCCTGTTTGTAGTTTTTTCCGGAGGGCGTGGGCGAGCGGTAGTCGTTGCTGAGGTAGAAGTTGCGCAGCAGGACATCGCTTTTGGCGTCGTCGAAAAAGCCGCTGGCATGGGCGGTGCCGGTCAGACCGCAGAGCATGGCAAGCAGGGTGAGGCGGGAGGGCGCGCGGTTGATCATGGTCAGGGCCGGTGGTGATTCGAATGGCGCTGATGATCGAAGATTGGGAACAAAGAGGATTGGGTTGATGTGCTGAGTTGGCAGCTTTAACCACAAAACCTGTGGGAGTCGGGGGTAGTCAATTAGAACTGTGGCGGCCGTCAGGCCGCCATCGCTGGCAAGCCAGCTCCCACAGGGTTTGTGGGAGCTGACACAGTGCATTAAGCCAGCGGCGGTGTGCGCGGTGGGATCTGGCGTTTGCTGCCGGTGGATTCGAAAGCGGCGGCGAAGCGCAGCAGGTTCGAGTCGTCGTACGCGCGACCGGCGAAGGTCAGGCCGACCGGCATACCGATGTCGGCCATCACGCCCATGGGCACGGTGACGGTCGGGACGCCGAGGTGGCGGATCGCGAGGTTGCCGTTGGCCACCCAGACGCCGTTGCTCCAGGCGATGTCGGCCGAAGCAGGATTGACATCCGCATCGGCCGGGCCGACGTCAGCGACGGTCGGGAACAGCACGGCGTCGAGGCCGAGGTTGTCCATCCAGTCTTCGAGGTCGATGCGTCGGGTTCGCTCCAGAGCGCGCAAGCCATCGGGCACGGTAGGGATTTCATTCCACGGCGTGATGCCGCGCTCGGCCATGCGCACGTATTCGTCCATGCCGGCGGCCAGATCACCTTCCCGGTTGGGCAGGGTGCCGGGGTCGTGCGGGAAGATCTTCGGCCCGTCGACGTCAACCAGACGATTAAGCTTCGGGTCGCCGTTTGCTTGCAGGAAGTCGTCGAACGCCCACGCGGTCAGATCCCACAGTTCATGATGTAGAAACTCTTTCGACACCAGCCCACGGGTGAACACGGTTGGCGCGCCGGGCGGTCGCCTTCGCAGTTGGAGACCAGCGGAAAGTCGGTTTCGACGACTTCGGCGCCAGCGGCCTCGAGGGCTTGGCGCGCCTGCTTCCACAAATCAATCACGGACGCGCGGGTGTTGATGCGCTGGCCGGTCGGGCCGCCTATGCCGGGGGCTTCGCTGGTGCCGGCGTCGGGGTCGGCGTTGATGTACATGCGCGGGATGGCGAAGCGTTTGCCGGCCAGGGCCTTGGCATCGGCGGCCAGTTCGCTGTAGGCAGCCGGGCGTACTTCGCTGACGCGCGGGATCGGCACCCACGGTTGCAGGCGCCAGAGGTCGCCACGGGTGTCCGGGTCTTCGGCGACGACCACGTCGAGCACTTCGAGCAGGTCGGCCATGGTCCGCGCGAACGGCACGACGACGTCCATGGTCGGGGTCAACGGCCAGTTGCCGCGCACCGAAATCACCCCGCGCGACGGGGTGTAGGCGCACAGGCCGTTGTTCGACGCAGGGCCGCGTCCGCTCGACCAGGTTTCCTCGGCCAGACCGAACGCAGCAAAACTCGCAGCGGTGGCGGTGCCGGCACCGTTGGACGAGCCGGAGGCGAACGGGGCGGTGAGGTAAGCGGCGTTGTACGGGCTTTCGGCGCGGCCATAGACGCCGCGTTGCATGCCGCCATTGGCCATCGGCGGCATGTTGGTCTTGCCCGGGCAGATCGCCCCGGCAGCGCGCAGGCGTTCGATGGTGAAGGCGTCGCGATGGGCGACCAGATCGGCAAATGCCGGGCTGCCGGAAGCGGCGGTCAGGCCCTTGACCAGATAACTGTCTTTGGCGGTGTAGGGGATGCCATCGAGCGGGCCGAGGGTTTCACCGTTGGCGCGGCGGGCGTCGGAGGCGCGGGCTTCGTTCAGCGCTTCAGGGTTGCGCACGACGACGGCGTTGAGTGCCGTCGAAGTGTCGGCGCCATCGTAGGCATCAATGCGTGCCAGATAGGCCTGCACCAGCTCCACGGCAGTGGTCTGGCCGGATTCGAGGGCGGCGCGCAGTTGGGCGATGGAGACTTCGGTGACTTCGATCATTGGGTCACCTGTTGAGCGTGGTTGTTTGGGGCAGGGGTATTCATAGCGGTTCTCGTTGCACGGCTTTAAGCGACAAGGTCAAGACTGGCGCCTATTTAACACCAAGCCGCGCTTCGAGTAATCGGCGGGGTGACGGCCCCGCCGATTTTTTCTGCGTCCAGCGGATCATTCATTGATGCGCGGATGCTGCTGGACCAGCACTTTGCGCTTGGCCTCCAACTCGGCGATCTCGGCATCGATGTCTTCGATTTTCTGCTCGATGTTGTCGTGGTGTTCCTGCAACAGTTCCTTGGCCTCTTCGAGGTCGGAAGCCGCCGGGGCCGCGCCGCGCAGGGTTTTGTTGGCGGTTTCCTTCATGGTCACGCCAGTGACCAGACCGACCACGGCGATGACCATCAGGTAATACGCAGGCATGTACAGATCGTTGGTGCTTTCCACCAGCCAGGCCACGGCAGTCGGGGTCAAACCGGCGATCAGCACCGAAACGTTGAAGGCACTGGCCAGCGCGCTGTAGCGGATGTGGGTGGGGAACATCGCCGGCAGGGTCGAGGCCATCACACCGATAAAGAAATTGAGCAGCACCGCGAGGATCAGCAGGCCGGAGAAGATCAGCGCGATGCTGCCGCTGTTGATCAGCATGAACGCCGGAATGGCGAAGATGAACAGGCCAATGCTGCCGACGACAATGAAGGGCTTGCGGCCGATCTTGTCGCTGATGAAACCGATCAGCGGCTGCACGAAGAGCATGCCGACCATGATCGCGATGATGATCAGTACACCGTGGTTTTCGCTGTAGTGCAGGTTGTGCGTCAGGTAACTCGGCATGTAGGTGAGCAGCATGTAATAGGTGACGTTGGTCGCCGCCACTACGCCGATGCAGGTCATCAGGCTGCGCCAGTGTTTGGTCGCGACTTCCTTGAACGACACTTTCGGGCCACCGGCGAGGCCTTCGCGGTCGCCTTGTTCGAGTTTTTCCACGTGCTGCTGGAACGCCGGGGTTTCTTCCAGGGCGTGGCGCAGATACAGGCCGATCATGCCCAGCGGCAGGGCGAGGAAGAACGGAATCCGCCAGCCCCATTCTTCGAAGCGCTGTTCACCGAGGATGGTCGAAATCAGCACCACCACGCCGGCGCCGAAAACGAAACCGGCGATCGAGCCGAAGTCCAGCCAGCTGCCGAGGAAGCCGCGTTTGCGGTCCGGCGCGTATTCAGCAACGAAGATCGAGGCGCCGGTGTATTCGCCACCGACCGAGAAACCCTGCGCCATTTTCGCCAGCAACAGCAGGATCGGCGCCCAGATGCCGATCGAGGCATAGGACGGAATCAGGCCGATGGCGAAGGTGCTCAGGGACATGATGACGATGGTCGCGGCGAGGACTTTCTGTCGTCCGTATTTGTCGCCGAGCGCACCGAAGAACAAACCGCCAAGCGGACGGATGAGGAAGGGCACGGAGAAGGTCGCCAGCGCGGCGATCATTTGCACGCCGGGATCGGCGCCGGGGAAGAAGACCTTGCCGAGCACATAGGCGACAAAGCCGTAGACGCCAAAGTCGAACCATTCCATGGCGTTGCCCAGTGCGGCGGCGGTAATCGCCTTGCGCATCTTGGCGTCGTCGACAATGGTGATGTCTTTCAAACCGATCGGTTTGACGGTGTTCTTGCGTGATTTCATTGCGCTGTTCCCGCTCGCTGATCCAGATTACCGCTGCGATGCCATCTCCATGATGGCGCCGGCTCTTCTGGCTCAGATACATGCGGACACGAAATAATTCACCGATGGGCTGGAATTAATTTCGACAGGTGGGGCTGGTGGTCGGTGCTCTGAAGGGCTTGGTTGGAGCATTCAAGATAGCGGTTGTCTGAACCAATGCCATCGCGAGCAGGCTCACTCCTACAGTTTCGCGCGGCGAATCACAATTCCCTGATCCAACACAAATCCCCTGTGGGAGCGAGCCTGCTCGCGAAGGCGGCGACACATTCAACATCGCAGTCGCCTGACCCGGCGCTTTCGCGAGCAGGCTCGCTCCCACAGTGGTTTTGTGTTTCGCAGGGACTTATAGCGCAGCCTTCACCTGCAAACCCACCACCAACGCATTGTCGATGTCCTGCCCGGAAAACGCGCCCGGTTCGATGATGTATTGCAGGTTCGGGCGCAGCGTCAGCCATGGGGTGGCCTGGTAGCCGTAGCCCAACTCGATCAACTGCTCGGCGCTATCGAGGTTCGGAAACGCAGCACCATTGGCCAGCGCGGCATCCTGTTGCAAATCGCGGCTGCGCGGGTTCGGCACGGCGCGGCCATAGCCCAGGGCCACGGTGTCTCGCGGGCGGCCTTCGAACGGTTTGTACAAAACCACGCCGGTGCCGTACCACTTGCTGAACGGCGAGGCCGCTTCGCTGGCCGCCGAGTATTGACCGAAGGCATGCAGGCTGCGGCCCTCGGAAGTCGACGAGCGCCAAACCGCCTGATCGATCAGCAGATAATGCCCACCGCGACCGGAGACTTCATCGTCGCTGCCAATGCGTTTGACGTCAGAGCTGTCGTAGTAATAGCCGAGCTTGTATTCACCCGGTAGCTCGCCGGCGTGCTTGTACACCAACTCGATCGGCACGACGGTGCCGGTGGTGTGCTTCGGCCCCAGATGCCAGGCGCGGCTGGAATTGCCGTTGCTCTCGGGGTCGACGTTGAACGCCGCCACACGCAGTTGCCAGGACGGCGACAGGTCGTATTTGACCCGCACGCCCAGACGCGCGTTGGGGTAGTTGGTCCAGCCGCTGCCGCCGGACATGTTCAGCGGGTGACCGCAGAAACCGGCGTTCATGAAGTTGCACAGAATGCCGCTGTCGAGGCCGCCGAGGTCGTTACCCATGGCCATGTAACCGAGCTTCACATTCAGCGCCGGGGTGAACAGGCTGCGCTCGTAACTCAGTTCAGTCAGGCGCGTGTACAGGCCGCCGTAGTTTTCCTGAATCGGCAAGCGGTTGCCGACCAGATCTTCCGACGCGCTGTTGCCGCGCCGGTCGTTGATGGTCAGTTGCACTTTGCCGGCGTTGTCGACGCCGTAGAGTTTGCTCAGATCAAACTGCACGCCGAGCTTGATGTTCTGCGAGGAGCGCGCCGAACGGTGCAGGCCGCCGTCGGCGTTGTAAGCGGTTTCGCCGCTGTAATCGCCAGTGAACTTGATGCCGTCTTCATCGAGTTGATGACGCAAGCCGCCCCAGTCACCGGTCAGGGTGCTGCGGGTCAGCAGATCGGAGTCGCTGGCGGCCAGCGCGGGTAGGGCAGTGGTGCAGCTCAGACCCAGCAACAGGCCAGTGGAAAGCTTGGTACGAGAAAAGCGAACAGCCGATGACATGTGAATCCTTCCTGCTGAAATCTTTAACGCAATAAAACGGCGACGCGGTGCTTTGGGGCACCGCGCGCTTGGGGGAGGTTGGTTGTGCGGCAGCGAGTTACGGCAGGGCGTAAGCCATCACGTAATCGCCACGATCGGTCGACTGGCGTGCGCCGCCAGCGGTGACGACGATGTACTGCTTGCCGGTCTTCGGCGAAACGTACGTCATCGGGCCGCCCTGACTGCCGACCGGCAGACGGGCTTTCCAGACTTCTTCGCCGTTGCCGCTGTTGAAGGCGCGCAGGTAGAAGTCCTGGGTGCCGGCAATGAAGATCAGGCCTCCCTGGGTCGACAGGGTGCCGCCGAGGGTGGGGAGACCGATCTTGATCGGCAGGTGCATGCGGATGCCCAGGGGACCGGTGTCTTCAACGGTGCCGACCGGAACCTGCCACGCGACTTTCTGGGTCTTCATGTCGATCGCGGTCAAGGTGCCGAACGGCGGCGCCCGGCACGGAATGCCGGCCACCGACAGGAAGCGGTTCTTGTTCACCGCGTACGGCGTGCCTTTGAGCGGAACAGCGCCCATGCCGGTGTTCAGCGCTTCGCCACCGCCAGCGGCCTGGCCTTTGTTCTGCGACGGGATCATCTGGATCCACAGACCCAGGCGCATGTCGTTGACGAAGATGAAACCGTGCACCGGGTCAGTGGAGATGCTGCCCCAGTTCATGCCACCCAGCGAACCCGGGAAGCTCAGCGATTTGTCGGTACCCGGCGCGGTGTACAGGCCGTCGTAGCGCATGCTCTTGAAGTCGATGCGGCAGAGCAACTGGTCGTACGGCGTGGCGCCCCACATGTCCGATTCGGTCAGGTGCTGCGCGCCGATCTGCGGCATGCCCACGGATTTCGGCTGAGTCGGCGAGTACGGCTCGTTAGGGATGTTCGCGGCTTTCACCGGTACTTCCTTGACTTCGGTCAGCGGCTTGCCCGTGGCGCGGTCGAGCACATAGATCTGCCCGGCCTTGGTGCCGATGACCAGCGCCGGAACGCTTTGGCCGTCCTTGTCGAAGTCGATCAGGCTCGGCTGCATCGGCAGGTCGAAGTCCCACAGATCGTTGTGCACGGTCTGGAACACCCAGCGTTCTTCACCGGTGCTGGCGTCCAGCGCGAGGATCGAGGCGCCGTACTTGTGGTCCAGTTCGCTGCGCTCGACACCATAGATGTCGGTGGACGAGCTGCCCATCGGCAGGAACACCGTGTTGGTCGCCGCGTCGTAGGACATCGGTGCCCAGCTGTTCGGTGTGCTGCGCACGTAGGTTTTGCCGTCGGCCGGTGCGTTGCGGTCCTGCGGGTTGCCCGGGTCGAACGCCCAGCGCATGGCGCCGGTGATCACGTCAAAACCACGAATCACACCGCCCGGCATGTCGCTCTGCACGTTGTCGGCAACACGACCGCCAACCACTACGGTGGTGCCAGCCATCAATGGCGCGGACGACAACTGATAGTAGCTGTCCGGAACATCACCCAGACCGGCCTTCAGATCGACTTGGCCGTTGTTGCCGAAACCCTGGCAGAACTCGCCAGTGTCAGCATCGACCGCGACCAGGCGAGCATCGATGGTATTGGTCAGCAGACGACGCTGGCAGTTGGCAGCCGGCGCCGGTTTGGCTTCGATGATCGAAGAGTTGCTCGGCTGAGCGATGGTCGCGGTGGCGTCGAAATAGGCCATGCCACGGCAGCGCTGCCAGACTTTCGATTGCGCGTTGATCGCGTTCTTCCACAGCTCTTTGCCGGTGTCGGCATCGAGGGCGATCAGGTTGTTGTGTGGGGTGCAGATGAATACTTTGTTGCCGACCTGCAGCGGGGTGAGCTGGTCTTCGGCGCCGTTGCCATCGCTCTCGGCGACGTCCCCGGTGTGGTAGGTCCACGCGACTTTCAACTTGTCGACGTTGTTGCGGTTGATCTGGTCGAGCGCGGCGAAGCGGCTGCCACCTTCGGTGTTGCCGTAGTGCGCCCAGTCTTTCTGCGCCTTGGCCGGCTCGACCGGAGTCAGGCCCGGGCCAGTACCAGTGGCGGCAACGGTTGGGTGGGCGACGAACATGTTGCCCGCCGCAACGGCCACACCGACCGCCAGCACAGCGGCCACGGCATACGCGCCACGACCGGCCACGCGGCCATTGGCGCGCGCCAGCAGCGGGTAGACCAGCGCGACGACCATGCCGATGGCGCTGAACATGAACAGCCGCGAGAACACCGGCCAGAACACCAGCCCGGCGTCAGCCACGGCCCAGATCGCGGTGGCCACGAGAAACGCGGCGAACAGCCAGGCGCCTGCGGTTTTCTTCAGTGCGATCAGCACGCCGGAAACGGTCATCGCCAGACCGCCGACCAGGAAGTACCAGGAACCGCCCAGGCTGACCAGCTTCACACCGCCGGCCGCGAGCGCCAGACCGAGCAGGGCGATGATCACGCCAAGGCCGACCAGAATGAACGTTGAAACGCCTGAGACGCGTTGACTGTGGTTCACATTGAAAGTCCCGTTTGAATGAAGCGCGGGATTATAGCGGTAACTAACCATTCAGTTAACCGCAGTTTTGCCATGAAACCGTGCACTTCTGTGAATCAAGCGTGGTGCAGGTTGAGCAAAACGCAAGTTGAGAGGGGTTTCTCGAGGTTTCAGCAGGAGGGGCGGATTGAGCGTGGTATTGCAATGCACATGCTTGGATACCGCGCTGGATTCACCCCTCATCGGAACGCCGCCCGCCCAGCCCTCTCCCCGAGGAGAGGGAGCCGATTTGTGGGCTTTTTGAGACCTGTGTTCGCCTCGGTATCTCAGGTCGGTGTAACTCGCGCATTCAACTCGGTCAGTCCTCTCTCCCTCTGGGAGAGGGAGCCGATTCGTGGGCTTTTTGAGACCTGTGTTCGCCTCGGTATCTCAGGTCGGTGTAACTCGCGCATTCAACTCGGTCAGTCCTCTCTCCCTCTGGGAGAGGGGAGCCGATTCGTGGGCTTTTTGAGACCTGTGTTCGCCTCGGTATCTCAGGTCGGTGTAACTCGCGCATTCAACTCGGTCAGTCCTCTCTCCCTCTGGGAGAGGGAGCCGATTCGTGGGCTTTTTGAGACCTGTGTTCGCCTCGGTATTTCAGGTCGGTGTAACTCGCGCATTCAGCTCGGTCAGTTCCCTCTCCCCTCTGGGAGAGGGCTAGGGTGAGGGGCTTTTGAGGTTGGCCGCGATGGCAACCTTGCCCTTTGCCCGGCCTTTTTCTACGTAGTGCAAGGCGTCAGCTATCTGATCGAACGGAAAAGTACGATCGATCACCGGTTTGATCACCCCGGCCTCAATCAACGCAGTGATTTTCTGCAACTGGATGCCGTCGGCACGCATGAACAGAAACGAATAACCCACCCCGTGTTTGCGTGCTTTACGGCGAATACCACTGCTGAGCAGGCGCATCAGCACCCCGAGCAGCCACGACAAACCCTGCTCCTGAGCGAACTGCGCAGTCGGCGGCCCTGACAGGGAAATCAGTTGCCCGCCCGGTTTCAACACCCTCAACGATTTTTCCAGCACATCGCCGCCGAGGCTGTTGAGCACCACGTCGTAGTCGCGCAGCTCAATGGCGAAATCCTGCTGTTTGTAATCAATCACCACATCGGCGCCCAGCGCTTTGACCCACGCAACATTCGCCGTGCTGGTCGTAGTCGCAACAAAAGCGCCGAGGTGTTTGGCCAGTTGGATGGCAACCGTGCCAACGCCACCGGAGCCGGCGTGAATCAGTACCTTCTGGCCTTTTTGCACGTTGGCGACTTCGACCAGTGCCTGCCACGCCGTCAACGCCACCAGCGGCATGCAAGCCGCCTCGGTCATGGCGAGATTGGCGGGTTTTAACGCGACCGCTGTTTCATCGACAGCGATGCGTTCGGCAAACGTGCCAATCCTGTTATCAGGCGCACGCGCATAAACCTCATCGCCCGGCTTGAAACGCTTGACCGCCGCACCGGTGCTGAGCACCACACCGGCGACATCGTTGCCCAATATCAAAGGCATTTGATAGGGCAGGATCATCTTGAATTCGCCGCTGCGAATCTTCAGATCCAGCGGGTTGACGCTACTCGCGCGCACTTGGATCAGCACGTCGTGAGCGCCAACCAGCGGTTCGGGCAGGTCGCCAATCCGGCCGTTCTGCTTGCCGTAGCGCTCGATGAAAAATGCCTTCATTGCGGATGCTCTTGTCGGTAGAAACCCGCCGGCATAGGCGGCGGGTTTGAATGAGGTCAGGCCTGAGTCAGATAACGTTGCGCAACAGCCGACTGGCGGATCTGCCCCAACAGGCCCTGCCGCGCGGTTTGCAGGGCATCCCAGCGCTCGCCCTCGTGCAGCGGCGGGATGGTCACGACTTCGCGACGGTCGAAGCCGACCAGCGCGGCATCGACCATGTCGCCGACTTCCATGATGTCGGTGAGGGTGTTGATGTCGATACCGGCGCGGTCCCAGATTTCCGTGCGGGTGGCGGCGGGCAGGACCGCTTGCACATACACGCCTTGTGGCGACAGTTCCAGGCTCAGGCCTTGAGAGAGGAACAGCACGAACGCCTTGGTCGCGCCATACACCGACATGCCGAACTCCGGCGCCAGGCCCACCACCGAGCCGATGTTGATGATCGCGCCGTCGCCGGCCTTGGCCAGACGCGGGGCGATCGCACTGGCCAAACGCACCAACGCGGTGGTGTTGAGCGCGACCAGTTGCGCCACGCTGTCGGTGCTCTGCTCGATGAAGGTACCGGACTGCGCGGCGCCGGCATTGTTGACGAGGATACCGATGCGCGAGTCGTCACGCAGACGCGCCTCGACGGTTTGCAGGTCGCTCAGTTGCGTCAGGTCGGCCTGTAGCACTTCGACATTGACGTTGTGCTCAGCGCGCAAACCGGCGGCGAGGGTGTCCAGGCGCGCCTGGTCACGGGCGACCAGCAGCAGATCGTGCCCGCGCTGGGCGAAACGTGCGGCGTAGACGGCGCCTATGCCGGTGGAGGCGCCAGTGATCAGAACAGCAGGGCGAGTAGTCATGGTGTTGGCTCTTTTTCAGGTGAAGACTGATTTCGGGCTTTTAGGATGATGACCGAAATCTAAGATGTCAACGGTTTTGATTATGGCCAACATCTATGTATCATCGAGCCATGATTTTTCAGCGCTGGAGGATTCAACATGCGCGTATCCAAAGCTCAGGCTCAGGCCAATCGCGAGCACATTGTCGAAACGGCATCAGTGATGTTCCGCGAACGCGGTTATGACGGGGTCGGCGTGGCTGACCTGATGGCGGCCGCCGGTTTTACTCACGGCGGTTTCTACAAACACTTCGGCTCTAAGGCCGACCTGATGGCCGAAGCCTCGGCCAATAGCCTGGCGCAGTCCACGGCCGCCGCCGAAAGCATGAGCGTGCAGGATTTCATCGACGTGTACGTGTCGCGCGACCATCGCGAGGGCCGTTCCACCGGTTGCACCATGGCGGCGCTGTGCGGCGATGCGGCGCGACAGTCCGGGGACGTGAAAGCGGCGTTCGCTGAAGGCATCGAGCGCACGTTACAGACGCTCGGCGAGAAATACCCGAAGGCAGCGGATGCACCGCAAGGTGAGGGCCGAACCCGGATGATCGACCTGCTGGCCCGCGCGGTCGGGGCGATCATGCTGTCGCGGGCCTGCCCGGATGACTCGGCGCTGGCCGATGAGATTCTGACGGTGTGTCACGCTTCGATGACTGAGTCGCTGCCCGCGATCGAAACTGCGCAAGAAGCCACGCAGGACAGCTGAAGCGATCAGTGCTGGCGGTGCAGGGCCTTGTCGAGTGCCGCCAGCAAAACCTCTTCTTCGAAGGGTTTGCACAGGCATTCAAACGCCTGGTAATGCCCGGACTCAGCCAGCGCCGCCTCGTCCCAATGGGCGGACATGCAGATCACCGGAAACTGTCGCGGCAGTTGGCGCATCACGTCGATGCCGGACAGGCCGGGCATGCGCAGATCCAGCAGCAGGCAGGCGATTTCGGCGAAGTCTGCTTCGGCGAGAAACGCTTCGCCACTGGCATAAACCTGCGCGCGATAACCGACCGAGCGCAGCAGATTCGACAGGCTTTTGCGCACCGACGCGTCGTCATCGACGATGCAGACAATCGTCGGTCGGGTGTTCTCGATCGCCGTCGGGCGACCCGCCGGGGCGCTCACGACAGGCTCGATGGGCCAGGCGAAGGCGCAGCGCTGATCAGTCCGTAGAGTTCGACGAGGTTGACCAGCGAGCGGGTCTGCATCTTCGCCATGATGTGTTTGCGATGAACCTTGGCGGTCACTTCACTGGTGCCCAATTGGTTGGCGATCTGCTTGTTCGACAGACCGCCAACGATCAGTGGCAGCACCTCGCGCTCACGCGGTGTCAGTTGCGCCGCCAGCTGCCGCACGTGCTGAACCCGTTGCCATTGATTGAACGCCGTCGCGGCGTGTTGACGGGTGCTGCGCAGAATGCCGAGCAGTTCATCGTCATTGAATGGCTTGGTCAGGAACTCCACCGCGCCGGCCTTCATCGCCTGCACCGACATCGGAATCGTGCCGTGGCCGGTCATGAAGATCACCGGCCACGGCAAGCCGCGCTCGTTCAGCGCCGCCTGCAATTGCAGGCCTGTGGTTTCGGGCAGGCTGACGTCGAGCAACAGGCACGCCGGGCCATTGGCGATGTCGCCCTCTAGCAGTTCTTCGGCGGACTGGAAAATCCGGTGCTCGATGCCTTCGGCGCGCAACAAGCGGCTGAGCGCGGTACGCACGCAGGCCTCATCGTCAACGATGAACACCGGCACCGATTGCGTATCGACCAACGGCGGCTGCGCCACCATCGGCGCCGAGGCCAGCGCGTTGAACACGGGCAGTTTGGGTTCGCGGTCTTTCAATAATCGGTAACCTCGACGGGCAACCGTCTGGATGATTTCTTTTTCCCCGAGCAGTTTGCGCAGCGAGGAAATCTGCACTTGCAGATTGTTCTCTTCGACGACGATGTCCGGCCACACCTGATTGATCAGCTCGTCCTTGCTGACGATGCGCCCATCGGCCTGCATCAGTACGGAAAGTATTTCGAACGCCCGCCCGCCCATGCGCAAGGGCCGGCCATCGAGAAAGGCTTCGCGCCGTTCCAAAGAAATCGTGGCTTGGCCGAGTCGGATCATGCGGGCCTCTGCGTTGCGGTGAGAAGGAGAGGGCGCGGGCGCCGGGTTATCAGGTTCGTACGCTAGGGGACGGCCTGGCATAAAGCAATTATCCCGAGGGATAAGACGTGCGCTTGTATAGCGCAAGAAACAGCCGCGCAAGGCTCTGGACGGCCATCTTGAGGCTGCGGACGGACATCAGCGCAGCGGCTGGCCCTCTGGCAAAAAAACGCTGGGTATACTTCGCCACCAGCCTGAATCCCATTTCCAGCGGTGAATGCGTATGCCCGGCCAGCCATCCTCCTCTGCAATTTCCCGCGTGGCCGATGCGCCGATGCTCGATGAAGCATGGCTGGAGAGCTGTCGGTTCAGTCTGCTGCGCCGTGACCATGAACTGACCTGGTTCAGCCTCGAAGACAGCCACTCGGGCCAGAGCTGGTTCGCTGTGCGTGCGCCGATCCAGCGTCCGGCGCTGTGCCAGCGGCTGGAGCGCGATTTCCATTTGCAGTTGCCTTCGCAGTGGGCGCTCAACCCGCTCGCGCTGATTCGCTCGGCGGACGGGCCGGTGTTGGTCTACCCGCAATGGGGCGCGCCGCTGGCTGGACTGATCGACGCCGCCGGCTTACCACTCGGACGGGTGCTGAATATCGCCGTCGCCGCCGCGAATGCGCTGGTCCACTCTCGCCATCCGGAAACACCGCAAAACCCTGTGGGAGCGAGCCTGCTCGCGAAAGCGTCATTCCAGCCGACATCACCCTTGACTGACCCACCGCTTTCGCGAGCAGGCTCGCTCCCACAGGGTTCTTTATTGCCTTGGCATCTGCTGGTCGATGCTGACGACAGCGTCAGGCTGATGGGCTTTCACACCCACGCGCAGGAAACGCCGGCGACCGAACTGCCGAGCTTGGAACACTGGCCTTATCTGGCGCCGGAACAGCTGCAGCGCGACGGCGTCGATTCCGATGAGCGCAGCGACGTCTATGCGCTGTCGGCAATCATTTATGAGGCGCTGACCGGGCGCCCGCCGCTGATCGCTCGCGACGCCTCGCAATGGCTGCATGTGCACGCCGCCGTCGAGCCTTTGTCGCCAGCGCAATACCAACCCGACCTGCCGCAAGGCATTTGTCACGTGCTGCTCAAGGGCCTGGCCAAGGAGCCGGACGCGCGCTATCAAAGCATCGAATCGCTGGCCGCCGATCTGACCTGGTGCCTGCGGCAATGGCAGAAAAAGGCCAGATCGAAGCGTTCCGCCTCGGTGCATTCGATGCTCGCGCAACGGCCACGCGCGGCGATGTGCTGTTTGGTCGTGATGACGAACGTCAGCAACTGCTTGAACAGATCCAGCGCGTGCGCAGCGACGGCATCGCTCGCGTGCTGCTGGTTGCCGGCGCACCGGGAGCGGGGAAGTCGACGCTGATCCAGCAAGTCCTGCGTAGCCAGGCACCCGGTTATTGGGCCAGCGGCAAGATCGAACTGCTGAACAATGACCGGCCCTTCGCGCCGGTGGCGCAGATTTTTCAGTCTCTGATCAGCCAAGTGTTGACCAAGCCCACGCTGGCCTTGCAGGCCTTGGCCGAGCAACTGCGCGAAACCCTAAAGGGCCGTGGCCGCTTGCTGCTGGACCTGGCGCCGGAAGCCGAACTGCTGATTGGCGCCACCGCCGAACTGCCGAACATGCCGGCGCGCCACGCCCTGAATCGGGTCAATCGGGCGCTGCTCGATGTGCTCGAAGTCTTTGCGCAACCGGGGCATCCGCTGCTGCTGTTTATCGACGACTTGCAGTGGGCTGACGACTCGACGCAGGCGTTTCTCAAAGCCTTTATCGGCCGACCGACGCGGCATCTGCTGCTGGTTCTGGCGTATCGCGAGGGCGAGTTGACGGAGCATCCGGGCGGCTGGCTCGATGAGATGCGCAGAGCACCCGCGCTGCCAGTCAGTGACCTTCGACTAGGGCCGCTGTCGGTGCAGGCCGTTGCGCAACTGATGGCGGTCGAACTCGATGCTGACGTCGACAACCTCGAGGCGCTGGCCCGCGTCGTGCACTTCAAAACCGCCGGCAATCCGTTGTTCGTCAGCCAGGTGGCGCGCGCGCTGGTGGACGAGCGTCTGCTGCGTTTCGACGCGACGACGCGGCGCTGGGTGTGGAATCAGGCCGAAGTGAACGGCTATCGCTACGCCGACAACGTGGCCGAATTGATGGTGCAACGCTTGCAGCGTCTGCCGGTCAGTGCCCGTGAAGTGTTGCGCACCGCGGGTTACGTTGGTGGCCGCTGTGACGAAACGCTGTTGGGCGATTTGCTGGGGGACGATCCGGCGCAATTGCTGCGTGACGTGGATTATCTGGTCAGCGCCGGATTTCTCCTGCGCGAGCCTGGCCAACTGGTGTTTCCCCACGATCGGGTGTTGGAAGCCGCCGCTGCGCTGACCGCACCGGCCGGGCGCTCGGCTGAGCATGCGCGCATCGCTGCCGCCATGCTCGATCAATGCGGCGAGCAGCGGCAGGCGCGGGTCTTCGACATCGCCAGTCAGATTCAGCGCAGCGCCGGCAATGCGCTGCAAGCGCCTCGACGCGCTGAATTCATCCAGTTATTGCTCGAAGCTGCCGAGCGCGCCCGCGATAGCGCCGCTGTCGAGCAGGCCGTGGATTATCTGCGCAGCGCCGAGGTGTTACTCGGCGACAACGGCTGGACGCAGCTCTACCCGCAAGCCTTCGCGGCGCGCTGGCTGGCAGCCGACTGCGCGATGTTGCTGGCGGATCTGCCCGGCGCGCAACAGCGTCTCGACGACTGTCTGGAACACGCTGCCACCGTGCTGGACCGGGCGAAAACCTACCGCCTGCGCGCCAGCCTGCGCACCTTGCATTCCGATTACCACGGCGCGATCGGCGAAGCGCTGGCCGGTCTTGCGTTGCTCGACATCGACCTGCAGCGACACCCATCGAAGGCGCAACTGGGCGAAGCGTTCGAACGGGTTCGGCAATTGGTCGGTGCGCGACGGATCGCTGAGTTGACGGCGTTGCCCAAAGCCATCGAGCCGCGAATCGAAGTGGCCATGGAACTGCTGAGCACGCTGATCGCCTCGTTCTTCGTGCAGGACGACATTGCTTTTCTGCACCTGGCGAAGATGGTCGAACTGACTTTGCTCCATGGCACCACGCCGAGCAGCGGCTACGGTTTCGCCTGGTACGGCGTGATGATCGCCGACCGTTATGGCGAATATCTGGACGGTGTTGCTTTCGCCGAACTGGCGCTCGATCTGACTGATCTGCACGGCTATGAGGCGGGGCGCACCGGCACGCTGGTGGCGCTGGATCAGGTCAGCGCGTGGACCCGGCCGATGGCTTACGCGCGGCAGAAGGCTTTCGCCGCGTTTGAGTGCGGTCAGGCCGGCGGCGATCTGGGCATGTCGTGTTACGCCTGCAACCACATCGGCTCCGATCTGCTGTTCATGGGCGAGCCGCTGCCAAACGTGTTGAACGAGCTGGACGTCGGCCTGAGTTGGGTGCGGCAGTTTCACTACATCGACATCGAGCGCATTCTGCTGGCGCAACAGGCGTTCGCCAGCGATTTGCGCAATGGGCCTGAGCCTCGTTCGATCGCAATGCTGGATGCTTTGGAACATGACCGTTTTGGCCCGCTGCATCGCGACCGCGTTTCACAGCCGACGCTGTTGTGGATGTGGTTGTATTCGGGCATGTCGGCGTTCTATTTCGGTGAAGTGCGTTACGCGTTGCGCCGTTTCGAAGACGCCGAGGCGTTGACCTGGTCGCTGCCGGCGCACATTGATCTGGCGCATTACTACCTGTTCTACAGCCTGGCACTGGCCAGTCCCGAGGCGCCGGGCTCTGTTGCCGAAAAACTGCAGAAGCTGGAGCAGCAACGGCAGCGTTTTCTGCCATGGGTCGAGCTCAATCCTTCAACCTTCAGCAACAAACTGCTGCTGATCGAAGGCGCGATGGCCCGCGTGCGCGGCGAAGGGCTGGCCGCCATTCGCTGCTTCGACCAAGCGCAAATCGCGGCGGCCGCTGCCGGATTTATCCATGAGCAAGCACTGGCACATGAACAACTGGCCGAGGTCTGCCTGGCCAACGGCCTGGTCTCCGGCACGCATCATCACCTGCGTGTTGCGCGCGACTGCTATGTGCTGTGGGGCGCTGAAGCCAAGGCGCGCCAGCTCGAAGCGCAGCATCCGTTTCTCGCCCACGAGCATACCCTTCAAGCGGGAACGCCGGTGACGCGGGTGCGCCTTGATCTGGAAGTCGGCATTGAAGCGGCACGCGCGGTCTCGCAAGAGGTGTTGCTCGATCGGCTGGTGGAGACCTTGATGAATCACTTGATGATTCAGGCCGGTGCCGACCGCGGCGCGCTGCTGTTGGTCGCCGAGGGTGAGTTGCAATTGGCCGCTGCCGCGCATGTCGAGGCGGGCAACGTGCGGGTCAGTCAGGACAACGATCGCTCGCTGGAGCAGATCGCGCCGGTTTCAGTACTCAATTCGACCATGCGCACGCGCACGCCGCTGGTGCTCGACGATGCCCGCGCCGACTGCCCGCAAGCTTACAGCGCCGACTTGCGCGAGCGGCAGACGCGCTCGCTGATGTGCCTGCCGTTGCTCAAGCAGGGCGCGCTGATCGGTCTGGTGTATCTGGAAAACAGCCTGGTACCGAAGCTGTTCAGCGCCGAACGCCTGACCATGCTGGAAATCCTCGCCTCGCAGGCAGCGGTGTCGCTGCAGACCGCACGGCTCTACGCGCAACTGGTCGAAGACAACCGCTTGCGCGCGCAGATGGAAGCCGACTTGCGCAGCTCGCGGGCGGAACTGGCGCGCAACTCGCACCTGAAAATGATGGGCGAACTGTCGGCCTCGATCGCCCACGAAATCAGCCAGCCGCTGCTGGGCATTTCATCGAACGCCTCGGCCAGTCTGCGCTGGCTCAAGCGCGACACGCCTGATCTCGACGAGGCTATTCAGGGACTGGAAGACATCCGCTCCGACAGCGCCCGTGCCACCGAGATCGTCCAGGCCTTGCGCGCATTGGCCGGGCAGGCGCCGTTGCAACGATTGCCGGTGTCGATTGACGCGTTGATCGGTGAGGTCGTGCAACTGACGGCCAGCGATGTGCACAATCGCGGGGTGAGCTTGCACACGCAACTCAACGCTGCTGACCCGGTGCTGGGGGATCGGGTGCAGATCCAGCAGGTGATCTACAACCTGATCGTCAACGCGCTGGAAGCGATGGCTGGGCAGGGCGTGACTGACGGGCGCCTGGTGATTGAGTCGACGCTGTCCGATGGGCAGGTCTGCGTGGCTTTTCAAGACAATGGGCCGGGGATCGCCGAGCATCAGCGTGAAGAAATTTTCGATGCGTTCTTCACCACCAAGGGCAGCGGCATGGGCATGGGCCTGGCGATTTGCCGAACGGTGATAGGCGCCCATGGCGGGACGTTGCGCGTGGAAGACAGCGAAGAGGGCGCGCGGATCTGTTTCAGGCTGCCGCTTGCGCCGGACGCCAGGATCAAAAGCCCCTCACCCTAACCCTCTCCCGGAGGGGAGAGGGGACTGACCGGGGTGTTTGGGGGAGATACGCCGACGTGAAAGTCCGAGTTGAACTCAGGACTGGAAAAACACCAAATCAGCTCCCTCTCCTCGGGGAGAGGGCTGGGGTGAGGGGGGAGTTCACCGCCGTACCAACGCCGACCACCAGCGCTCTACCGCAAAAAAAAAGCCGCGAAAAATCGCGGCCAAAAGGGAGGAGTGAACAAAACCCTTTGAAATCCGACTCAGGGCCGCAGTTCCGTCAAGCGCTGGCCCATCGTCGAATTCAGCAACCCATCGCTGAGCCGCCAGACATCCGCATCCACCAGCGCCACCCGCGCTCCGCACATCAGTTGGCGCCAGACCTTCGGCGGCATCCCCACCATGCGCCCGAACGTGCGGGTGAAGTGCGAGTGATCGGAAAATCCGCATTCATAAACAATCTCGGTAATCGCCATCGAGGTCAGCAACAGCCCTTTGGCTTTGTCGATCTTCATCTTCAGCATCCATTCCTGAGGTGAGCAGCCGGTGACGATCTTGAACGCCCGGGAAAAGTGGCTGCGTGAAAGATTGCAATGTTCGGCAATCTCGCTGACGCGCAGGCTGCGGCTCAGATCGTGCAGCATGTAGGCCTTGGCGCGGCGTTCCTGCCAGCCGGACAGTGCGCCCAGTGGGCGCGCCAGGTGGCAGGAAGGGTCTGACTTCACCGATTGCGGGTTCATGGCGGCTCTCCTGATCGATGGGCAAAGTCTGGCCGCAGGCTTTATTTAAAGTCCTTAAACAAACCTTAAAAGTTATGAAGCCCAAGCCTCAGGCGTGAAACGGATAATCGACATAACCACGCTGATCGCCGCCGAAGAAACTGCTCGGATCCGGTGTGTTCAGCTCAAGGCCATCGTGCAACCGACGCGGTAGATCCGGGTTGGCCAAAAATGGCCGGCCAAAGGCAATGATGTCGGCGCGATCGGCGTTCAGCGCCTGTTCAGCGGACTCGGCGTCGTAACCGCCAGCGAGGATCAGCACGCCGTTCCAGGTCTGGCGCAACTGGGCGATGATCGCGTCCCAGCGCGGGTCGAAGTTTTCGTCCTTGACCGTGCCGACCATGGCCGGCTCGACCAGGTGCAGGTAGGCCAGATTCCACTGGTTGAGCGCCTCGACCAGATAACCGAAGGTCGCTTCAGGCGTGTCATCGCCCATGCCCATGAAGCGGCCCATTGGCGTCAGACGCACGCCGACGCGCTCGGCACCGACTTCATCAGCGACGGCGGCGACCACTTCGAGCAGAAACCGCGCACGGTTTTCCACGCTACCGCCGTAGGCGTCGTCGCGCTGGTTGCTGTTGCTGTTGAGGAACTGGTCGAGCAGATAACCGTTGCCGGCATGGATCTCCACGCCGTCCATGCCGGCGTTCAACGCGTTACGCGCAGCGCGGCGGTAGTCTTCGACGATGTCGGCGATTTCCGCAGTTTCGAGGGCGCGCGGTACCGGCACATCACCCCACACGCCGTTGCCTTGTTCATCGACGATAAAGGTCTTGCCCGGCACTGGCAGGGCACTTGGCGCCACCGGCAAGCCGGCGTCCGGCTGAAAGCTGGGGTGCGAGACCCGGCCGACGTGCCACAGCTGCATGAAGATCAGACCGTTCGCTGCGTGCACCGCCGTGCTGACTTCGCGCCACGCCTGGACTTGCGCATCGGTGTAGATCCCCGGCGTCCACGCATAGCCCTGGCCCTGTTGGGAGATCTGCGTGGCCTCGGTGATGATCAGCGCAGCACTGGCGCGTTGGCGGTAGTACTCGGCGTTCATTGCAGTCGGCACGTCGCCCGGTTGGCCGGCGCGCGAGCGCGTCAGGGGCGCCATCGCTACGCGGTGGGCAAGGGTGTAAGGGCCAAGGGCGATCGGTTGGAACAGGCGACGGGTCATGGGTAGCTCCGGATGTCGATGACTAGGGTTCAAGCGCGGCAGCCAAGTGCCGCGCGCTGTGCAGGTAACTTAACCGGGGGCGGCGGGGCTGATAAGCCGTGGCCGGCGCTACGCAGTTTTGCGCGCAACGCAACGGCACCCGCGCTCATCGCTGATGAACGCGGGCGTGGTTCAGGCGGGTTGGGTCGAGCGAGTCAGCGGCAGGTTCAGCCAGCGCCGACCGGTGGCATTGCTGACCGCATTGCCGAGGGCAGCAGCCATTGGCCCTTGGACGATTTCGGCAGCACCGAGGAAGGGTTCGCCCGGTTGATCGAGCAAATGCACATCGACTTTTTCGGCAATTGCGTAAAACGCAGAATCGGATAACCGCTCCAGTCGTAGCTGCGAATACCGCCCGCGTCGTAGGCGACTTGTTCGTAGAGCGTCCAGCTGGCCGACTGGACGATACCGCCCTCGACCTGATTGCGCAGGCCATCGGGGCTGACGATCTGGCCGACGTCGACCGCCGTGACCACATGATCGACGCGAATTTCGCCGGTCTGCGGATGCACCCGCAGTTTCACCGCGAGGGCGCAGTAACCCATGATGTTCTTGTAGCGGGCGAAGGCGAAACCGATCCCCGCGCCGGGCTCGTTGCTCTTGTGGGGCCAGCCGATTTCGTCACGCACGCGCTCAATCACAGCCCGGGCACGCGGGTCGCGCAGATGCGCCAGACGCAATGCCACGGGATCGAGTCCGGCCTTGATCGCCAACTCATCAATACCCGCCTCGATGGCGAAGATGTTGATGTGCGCACCCAGCGAGCGCATGGCCGAAGTGCGGAACGGCATGGTGGTGACGAAATTCATGTTGATCCGCGTCGCGCCCAGTTCATACAGCGGCACCGCGTTGCGATCACCGTCACCTTCGGGCTGAGCGATTGGCACCGACGGCGCCGAGGCGAAGGGTTTCGCCAATAGACGTGCCGGCAGCAAACGCCCGGCATTGACGATGCGTTCGTTGTGCGGCGTGGTCCACAGCTCGTAGTTCCAGTCCTGCAAACGGCCCTGACTGAGGCCGGCATCGACTTCGGTGACCATCGCCGAACTGTACGGCTCCCAGAGGTTTTCCTGCTCGCGCATCCATTGCACGCGCACCGGCGTGCCCGGCAGGCGCATCGCGATCAGCGCGGCATCGGCGGCGGCATCATCGGCGCCGTTGTGGCCATAACAGCCCGAGCCTTCGGTATGAATGCAGCGCACACGCTCCGGCGGCAGACGCAGCATTTCGGCGATACCGGCGCGCAGTGGATAGACGCCCTGGGTGTGGGTCCACACCGTGAGCACGCCATCGTTAAACCAGGCCACCGCACAGGACGGGCCGATCGAGCCGTGCATCAAATACTGCTTGGTGACCCGCGCTTTGAAGCGCGTTTCGGTCACGCCGCCGGGATTGCCGTTATTGCTGATCGGATAGCGCTTGGAGGGCAGCTGCTTGAGCAAATCGTGAATCCCGGCGGATTCGGGAATCGCCTCGCCACCACTCCACTTAGCACTTTCCATGCCGGCGCGCATGGCCTTGATCGCTTGCCACTCATCACGGGCGACCACCGCCAGATAGTTGCCGTCGCGGATCACTTTGACCACGCCGCTGAGCGCTTCAATCGATGCCGTATCGAATGCCTGCAGCGTGCAGCCGGGACGCGGCGGGCGAATCACCCGCGCGTGCAGCATGCCCGGCAGGCGCATGTCCTGGACGAATGCCGCGCCGCCGCTGACCTTGGCCGGAATGTCCAGGCGCGGCAGGTTGTGGCCGATCAGTTTGAAGTCTGCCGCTGCCATCACCGGAGATTGCGCCTTGGCGTATTGGTGCACATCGACATGCTTGACTGCTTCGGCATAAGCCATGCGTTGCCCGCTGGGGCCTTGGATGATGCCGTCGCGAGTGCTCAGTTGCGCAGCATCGACTTGCCAACTGCGCGCGGCGGCGTCGACGAGCATTTCCCGCACTTGCGCGGCGGCGTTGTACAGCGCGGTGCCGCTGTCGAAAATGCTGTGGCTGCCGGCGGTGTAGCCTTCGTTGGGCGTCAGCGCGGTGTCGGCGGTGAGCAAGTTGACGGCGCTGGCCGGCACCTGCAAACGCTCGGCAGCGATTTGCAGCAAAGCGGTTTTCACTCCAGTGCCCAGTTCGACTTTGCCGGTGTACACGGTGATGCCGTCGGCGCCGATGCGGATCCACGCGTCCAGGTAAGGGTTGGTGCGCAGGCTGCCGGGCAGTTCGGGGGCCAGCACTACGGTGCCGAGGGTGTCGACTTCGGTGTCGGCCAAGGCCCGCCGCGCCATTGGCATCAGGGTAAAAGCCATGAGCAACGCGCCGCCGCGCAGGAAGGCCCGGCGGCTGGGGTTCAAGCCGTTTGTTTCGCTCATGTCCGGCTCCCGTTGTGCCCGGCCACCTGCTTGATCGCCTCGATGATGCGCAAGTGCGTGCCGCAACGGCACAGATTGCCGGCCATGTGCTCGCGGATGGTTTGTTCGTCCGGGTGCGGATCACGTTCGAGCAACGCCTGCGCGCGCATCAGCATGCCGGCGATGCAGTAACCGCATTGCGCGGCCTGCTTGTCGATGAACGCCGCCTGCAACGGACCGGGTTTCTCGGCGCTGCCGAGGCTTTCCACGGTGCGGATCTTTTTTCCTTCAAGGCCTGCGCACGGCGTCAGGCAGGCGAACACCGGCTGGTCGTCGACGATCACCGTGCACGCGCCGCACTGGCCCAGGCCGCAGCCGTACTTGGCGCCGTTGAGGTTCAAGTGATTGCGCAGCGCGTACAGCAGCGGCATGTCCGGCTCCAGCTCCAACGGTTGGGCGGCTCCATTGACGGTGAGAGTGATCTGGCTCATTTCGTCTCCTGACGTAACGCTTCAATAGTGGAAGAAAGGTCGGCCCATGGCTGCTCGGGTCTGGCTTGCTCGCGCAGATACGCGGCGAGGGCGCCGAGCTGGGCGTTGTCGAGGCTCGCGGCGAACGGCGGCATCACCGGGCCGGGGGCGCCGGGAATGGCGGGCACGCCTTCGAGTACGGTCTTGAGAAAGTTGCGCGAGCTGGCCGCTTGCAGCGCCGAAGTGCTTTGCAGGCCTGGGCGGCCGTCGATTTCACGCATCGGCGCGGCGGGTGCGTGACATCCGGCGCAGGCGCTGCTGAAGAGCAGGGCGCCGCTGCTGTGATCCGCTGGACTGCTCGGCGACCTTTGCGCGGTGGTTTCGCTCACCGCGTGCGGGTTTTGCAGGCTCAGCAGGTAGTCGGCAATCGCCTCGGCTTCACTGGCCGGCAAGCGCGCCAGACTCAGGCTGACCGGACGCATCGGGCCGGCGGGTGTGCCGTGACCATCGACCACGTCAGCGCGCAGGTAGCCGACCAATTGCTCGCGATTCCATGGATTGGCGCGTTGCTGGAGGCCGACCAGTGCCGGCGCTTCCCAGCCATCAACGCTGCCGCCCTGCAGATACTCCGAGGATTTCTCCGCGCCGATCAGGTTCAGCGGCGAATGGCAGCCGGCGCAGTGGCCCGGGCCGTCGACCAGATAGCGTCCGCGATTCCATGCCGCGCTGTGTTCGGCCAGCGGCGTCAGTGGCTCGCCATGCAGAAACAGCAGGTTCCAGAACGACACCAGCGGGCGGATGTTCATCGGGAAATTCATCTGGTTCTGCATGGCGGGCGCATGTACGGCGGGGCCGCTCATCAAGTAGGCATAGGCGTCGGCGATGTCTTCGGAGCTCATGCGCCGGTAGTGCACGTAAGGAAACGCCGGGTAGAGAAAGTGGCCGTCGCGGGCAATGCCTTCGCGCATCGCCCGCTCGAAGGCCGGCAATGACCATTCGCCGATGCCGGTCTGCGCATCCGGGGTGATGTTGGTGCTGTACAGCGTGCCGAACGGCGTCACCAGCGGCAGCCCGCCAGCCAGGTATTCGCCGCCGGGGCGGGTGTGGCAGACCGCGCAGTCGCCGGCCTCGACCACCCGTGCGCCGCGTTGCAACTGCGCAGTATCGAATGACGTCGGCCGTTTGCTCGGTGCGATCGCCGGGCGCCACATCAGCACGACGGCGACGATCAGACCGATCACCGCGAGCACGCCGACGCTGATCCACAGGGTTCTGGATTTGAGCAAATGGCTGTTCATGGTCGGCAGAAAAACGCGGCGGACAGTGGCAGGACGAGTGCAGTGCGGGTCATGGAAACGCTCCTTGTAGCAGCCGGAAAGGGCGCCGATGCGGACGTCTGCGCCAGGGCCAAAGCGTAGAGAAGACCCTTGCAGCGGAGAATCACCGGCCCGCGCAACAGCGCGTTGCGCCACAAGCAACGTTGCGCGCCACGCATCAGTGCGTTGTCAGTGGCACGGATTCTCGCCCCCGCCGGCTGACCGTAGCCTTGGCACAACTTTCCCGAACTCAACGAGGTGTCACCATGCTTACGGGCAACCCTGCCGTTGCGGCCCCGGCCGAACAGCCTGCTTCACTCTCCGGCCTGATGGTCGCGTTTCTGGCATTTTGCTGCGGCGCGGTCGTCGCCAACCTGTATTACGCGCAGCCCATCGTCGAACTGATCGCGCCGCAGATCGGCCTGTCCAGCGCCAATGCCAGCCTGATCGTGTCGCTGACGCAGTTCGGTTACGCGCTGGGCTTGTTGCTGCTGGTGCCGCTGGCCGACCTGATGGAAAACCGCCGTCTGGTGGTCGGCTTCACCCTCGCCGCCAGCGTGACGCTGTTGTGCGCTGGCCTGACTCATTCGCCGTCGCTGTTTCTGCTGCTCTCTTTGCTGATCGGCCTGACTTCGGTGGCAGTGCAGATTCTCGTGCCGCTGGCCGCGCACCTGGCGCCGGAAGCCAGCCGGGGCCGCGTGGTCGGCAACATCATGAGCGGCCTGTTGTTGGGGATTCTGCTGTCGCGGCCGCTGTCGAGCCTGTTGGTTGAAGTGTTCGGCTGGCGCGGGGTGTTTTACAGCGCGGCGGCACTGATGGCGGTAATCGCGCTGATTACCGCTGTGGCACTGCCGCGCCGGGTGCCGACGCACAAAGCCACCTATGTCGCGTTGATCGGTTCGGTGTTTGCCTTGGCCCGACGCTTTCCTGTGTTGCGCCAGCGTTCGCTGTATCAGGGTTTGCTGTTCGCCAGTTTCAGCCTGTTCTGGACTCTCGCGCCGATTGAGCTGATGCGTCACCACGGTTTCAGCCAGGCGCAGGTGGCGATCTTCGCTCTGGTCGGCGCGGTGGGTGCGATTGCTGCGCCGATTGCCGGGCGTCTGGCCGATGCCGGGCACGGTCGTCGCGGTACCTTGGTGGCGTTGCTGCTGGCGCCGCTGTCACTGTTGATCGCCGCGTTGCCGGGCAGTGGTTACGTGTGGCTGGTGGTGTGTGCGGTGCTGCTGGATTTTGCCGTGCAGTTGAACATGGTCCTCGGCCAGCGCGAGGTCTACGCCCTCGACCCGCACAGCCGCGCACGCCTGAATGCGGTGTACATGACCAGCATCTTCGTCGGCGGCGCCCTCGGTTCACTGGTCGCCAGCCCGCTGTACGAACACTTCGGCTGGAACCTCTCTGCCGTCGCCGTAGCGGTGTTGCCGGCGCTGGCGCTGGCGTTGTTCCTGAGCCGCAAGGCTGATGGCTGAGGTCGCGATGAGGCCCGGCAAGCACGACGATACAAGACGTGTGGCGAGCACTGATGCACAATCAGCGGCGTTCCCTCACCACCGGATCCCGCTTATGGACAAGTTGCTGGCCTTGAAGATGTTTGTTGAAACCGTGCGCTGCGGGGGCTATTCCTCGGCGGCGCGCAAGCTTGGGATTTCGACGTCTTCGGTGACACGGCAAGTGGCGGGGCTGGAGAACGAGTTGGGCGCCAGCCTGCTCAATCGCACCACGCGCAACACCAGCGTGACCGTCGCCGGTCAAACCTATTTCGAGAAGGCCGTGGCGATTCTCGATGCCATCGACGAAGCCGATGCGGTGGTCGCCGATCGTGGCAGTGATGCCCAGTGGCCGCTTGCGCATCAGCGTGCCGGTGGAGTTTGGCCGCCGGCTGATCGCGCCGCACCTGAGCCGCTTGCTCGAACGTCATCCGGGGCTGGAGATCAGCCTGTCGCTGAGCGATCAGGTCAGCGATTTGCTCAGCGAGCAGATCGACGTTTCAGTGCGGCTCGGCTCGACGGTGGTCAGTGAAGACATCGTCAGCAAACGCGTCGGGCAGTTTCAGCGTTGGATTGTCGCCAGCCCGGATTATCTCGCGCGCAGCGGCGTGCTCGAACATCCGCGGGATCTGCTTGAGCACCAATGCCTGCGTTTCGATTACGGCGGCAGCCATCATCACTGGACCTTTCAGGGCGACGAAGAGCCGATTCAGCTCAACGTTGCGGGCCGCCTGCAAAGCAATAACGCCGACATCCTGCGCGAAGCGGCGATTGGCGGTGGCGGGGTGGCGCTGCTGGCCGACTGGCTGGTGCGCGACGACGTCGCCGCCGGGCGCCTGACGCGCTTGCTTGAGCACTACGAGGTCAATCCCGGCAGTGCCAGCAGTTGCATCAACGCGCTGTACCTGCCCAACCACCGTGGATCGAGCCGGATCAACGTGTTCATCGATTTTCTCGTGGAAATCCTCAAACCCGCCGCACCTGCCGCTTAGCGCTGCACACTCTGTTGCTGCAGCCGCTGCACACTGCTTGTATGCTTGCGCCCCGGAACACGTGGCCGCCGTGAGTGCCGACGTTCGAATGATGGCTGGAATGGATCCCGGACTTCCTTAAGGTACTGACGTGAAGCGTGATACTCGCCTTGTAATGCTCCTGCTGCTGGTGATTGGCTGTTCCCTGACTTCACTGACGATCTGGAAGGTCTGGTCTTCGCGCGAGCGTGCGCTGGCGGAAGTCGACGTGCATGGCCTCAACCTGACCCAGGCGCTCAATACCTACACCGAAGGCATCGTCCGGCAAAGCTCGCTGCTCTTGCTCGGACTGGTCGAACGTCTGGAAACCGAGGGCAACGGCCCGGCGCAGATTCAGCGCATCCAGAGCCTGATCGACCGCCAGCAGCCGCTGATGCCACAGCTCAGCGGCATCATCATCTATGACCGGAACGGGCATTGGCTGATGTCCTCCAACCGACCGATTCCGGAGGGCGCCAACAGCAGCGACCGCGCCTATTTCATTCACCACCGTGAAAACCGGAGCCGCGAGCCGTTCATTGGCCCGCCGATCCAGAGCCGTGCCAATCATGAATGGGTGGTGACCATCAGTCGGCGCTTCAATGACGCCGGTGGCCAGTTCGCTGGCGTGGTAGCGGTGACGCTGGGGGTGGAAAACTTCCTGCGGGTGTTCGGCAAACTCGACGTTGGCCAGGACGGCGCGATAGGCCTGTCGTACACCGATGGCACGCTGCTGGTCCGCTATCCGTTCCGCGAGCAGGACATGGGCCGCAACTTCTCCAAATCGCCGATCTACGCCAAATACCTCGTTGACCGCTCGGTCGGCACTGCCTCCTACACCTCCAGCCTCGACGGTGTCGAGCGGCTGTACGCGTTCCGCAAAAGCGAAACGCTGCCGCTGATCACCACCGTGGCCCTGGGCAAGGACGAAGCGCTGGCGGCGTGGCGCATCGAAGCGGCGCTTTCGGCGGTGGTGGTGATCGGGCTGCTAGGGCTGACCGGGTTGATCGGCTGGTTCCTGATCCTTGATATGCGCCGCCGCACCGAGGCCGAAGAAGCCTTGCGCGATGCCCAGCAGCAATTGCTCGCGTCCAATCGGCAGCTGGAATTACTGGCGCTGAAGGACGCGCTGACCGGCCTTGCCAACCGCCGCTGTTTCGATGAAACCCTGACGGTGGAAGCGCGGCGCGCGCAGCGTGACGGGACTTCGCTGGCCTTGCTGATGATCGATATCGACCACTTCAAATTGTTCAACGATGCCTTGGGCCACGTCGCCGGCGATGCCTGCCTGCAAGCGGTCAGCAAGATTCTTGAAGGCTGCGTGCGACGCCCCTCGGATCTGGTCGCGCGCTACGGTGGCGAGGAAATGGCGGTGATCATGCCGGCCACCGACAGCGCCGGTGCTACGGTGGTGGCGCAACTGATGCTCGAGCGTTTGCAGCAGGCGAACATTGCCCACCCGGGCAGTCCGTTTGCTCGGATCACGGTGAGTATCGGCATGGCGGTAGGGACGGGCGCTCAGCTGGATTCGCTGCCGGCGTTGATCCAGACCGCCGATCAGGCGCTGTACCGCGCGAAAGCGGCGGGGCGCAACGGGATGGCCGGGCAGGCCTGAGGCGCACTAGAAAGCTTCGCCGCTATCCAGTTTCGCCAACAGCATCTGCCCGCGTTGCCACAGCGCGTCCTGCTTGGCCAGCGGCATGCGATCAAGGTTCTTGTACATCATGGCCATGCGCTGATTGCCGCGCAGGATGTCGCCGTGGCGCATGAGGAAATGCCAGTACAGCGCATTGAACGGGCAGGCATCGTCCGCGCTGCTTTCCTTGACCTTGTAGGCGCAGTCTCCGCAGTAATCCGACATTCGATTGATGTACTGGCCGCTGGCGCAGTAAGGCTTGGAGCCGAGATAACCGCCGTCGGCATGCATGACCATGCCCAGGGTGTTGGGCAGTTCGACCCAGTCGAAGGCGTCCATGTAGATCGCCAGATACCATTCACAGATTTCCTTCGGCGCAATCCCGGCGAGCAAGGCGAAGTTACCGGTGACCATCAGCCGCTGGATGTGGTGCGCATAGGCATGTTGCAGGCTATGGCCGATGGCCTGGCGCATGCAGTTCATCTGCGTTTCACCCGTCCAGTAGAACTCCGGCAGCGCACGCGTGTTAGCAAACACGTTGCCCTCGGCGTAATCCGGCATCTTCAGCCAGTACACACCGCGCACGTATTCGCGCCAGCCGATCAGCTGCCGAATGAAGCCTTCGGCCGCGTTGAGGCCGATGCTCCCCGACCAGTAGGCCGCCTCGACATCGCTGCACAGCTGGCGCAAATCGAGTAGGCCGATGTTCAGCGCGGCACTGATCCGCGCGTGAAACAGGAACGGTTCGTCGCTGGCCATGGCGTCCTGGTAATCACCGAAGCCGGCCAGCGCATAGTCGAGAAAGTATTGCCACAGGGCCAGGGCATCGGCGTGGGTCACCGGGTAGTTGAAGTCATCCAGCGTGCCGTAATGCGTCGCAAAGCGCTCGCCGACCAACGCCAGCACCTCTTGGGTGATTGCGTCATTGGCGAAACGTGCCGGGTAGGGCGGTTTAGCGTGTTTGGGCAGCGCCTTGCGATTCTCCGCATCGAAATTCCACGCACCGCCGACCGGCGTACCGTCCCCGTTCAGCAGCAGCCGACTCTTGCGCCGCATCTCGCGGTAGAAAAACTCCATGCGCAGCTGCTTCTTGCCGCTGGCCCAATGGGAGAACTCTTCGCGGGAGCAGAGGAAACGGCGGTCTGAATGCCAGTGCACGGGCAAGCCCGAATCTTTGATTGACTGCTCAAGGCGCCAGTCGCCGCATTCGGTGATGTGGATTTCGTCGGCACCAGTGAGGGTTTGCCAGCGCTGCAATTCGCCGGGGATTGAGCCGCTGTTATCCGGGTCGTCGAGGCGGACGTATTGGACGCGGTAGCCTTTATCGCGCAACGCCTCGGCAAAGTGGCGCATGGCGCTGAAGATCAGAGCGATCTTTTGCGGATGATGAGCGACGTGGGTCGCTTCCTCCATGACCTCGACCATCAGCAGCAGGTCGTGCTGGGGATCGAGTGGCTGCAGGGAGGCCAGGTCGAAAGACAGCTGGTCACCGAGGATCAGGAGCAAACGGTGGGCAGGGGGCATGGAGCTAAGTCCGGTGAACGATTCGAACTCCAATAGTTATACAGATTGTTTGTTATGTATAGGTTCTAGCGGCCACTGACATCCTATTGTGGGAGCGAGCCTGCTCGCGAAAGCGTCCTGTCAGTCAATACAAATGCTGACTGACCCACCGCCTTCGCGAGCAGGCTCGCTCCCACAGGGACTTGGGTGGGGTTCTTAAGCGGGGTAGGTCGGATAGTCGATGTAGCCCTCGGCACCGCCGCCATACACCGTCGCCGGATTCAATTGGTTCAACGGCCAGTCATTGGCAATCCGCGCCGGCAGGTCCGGGTTAGCCATGAACGGTCGGCCAAACGCAACGAGATCGGCCAGCCCCGACTCAAGCAATTGCGCGCCGGTTTTGGCGGTGTAGCGACCGGCATAAATGATCGCGCCGCTGAACGTGTCGCGCACGGCCTGGCGAAAGGTCTGCGGCATCGCTGGCGCGTTGTCCCAGTCGGCTTCGGCGATCGACAGGTATGCGATGCCGACGTCTTCAAGAATCTTGATCGCCGCAATGTAAGTTGTGTGCGGATCTTCCTCGACCAGGCCCAGATACGTCCGCGCTTCATCGGTGGTAGTGAACAGCGGCGCAAACCGCACACCGACCTTGTCCTTGCCGATGCATTCGGCGACGCCGGCCACCACTTCGCGCAAAAAGCGCAAGCGATTGTCCAGTGAGCCGCCGTACAGGTCGGTGCGCAGGTTGCTGTGGGCGGAGATGAACTGGTTGACCAGATAACCGTTGGCGCAATGCAGTTCGATGCCGTCGAAACCCGCATCCATCGCGTTGCGCGCGGCCTGGATGTACAGCTGAATCAGTTCCTGCACTTCATCGGTGCTCAACGCGCGCGGAGCGGACGGCGGCACCAGTTCACCGGCACCGGGCGCGGTTTCGATGAACACGCTGACGCGGTCCGTAGCGACCGCAGAGGCCGACACCGGCGCATCACCATTAGGCTGCAACGCCGTGTGCGAGACCCGACCGACGTGCCAGAGCTGGGCGAAGATCACCCCATCCACGGCGTGCACCGCCTCGGTGACTTTGCGCCAACCGGCGATCTGCTCCGGCGTGTGAATGCCCGGCGTCCACGCATAACCTTGCCCGCGCGGTTCGATCTGCGTGCCTTCGGTGACGAGCAAACCGGCACCGGCGCGCTGCTGGTAATACTCGGCCATCAATTCGTTGGCGACATTGCCCGGTTGCGTACTGCGCTGGCGGGTGAGGGGCGGCAGGACGATGCGGTTTTTCAGGGTGTGTGCGCCCAATTTGGCAGGCGTGAAGAAAGCGTTATTCATGGAGTAAGCCTTGAATCTGATTAGACCAGTCGACTAGTGACTGGGCAAAAAAACAACGCCGGGCGGTACGCACGCGGCGTTGATCGGGGTAGAGCGAGGGATTCAGCCGAGCATCTTCAACAGCTTTTCGGCAACGGCGGCGGAGCTGGCCGGGTTCTGGCCGGTGACCAGGTGCCCGTCAGCCACCACATGCACCTGCCAATCGGCGACTTTCGAATAGCGCCCGCCCAGACGCTGGAATTCGTCTTCGATGAGGAACGGCACCACGTCAGTCAGACCAACAGCAGCTTCTTCGGCGTTGGTGAAACCGGTGACGTCGCGATCTTTGACGATCGGCTGGCCGTCAGCACGCACCACATGACGCAACACGCCGGGTGCGTGGCAGACAAAACCGTGAGGTTTGTTGGCGCGGTCGAAGGCTTCGATCAGCGCGATCGAGGCCTTGTCTTCGGCCAGATCCCACAGCGGGCCATGGCCGCCTGGGTAGAACACTGCGTCGAAATCCTCAGCTTTAACATCAGCCAAACGGCCAGTGGTGGCGAGTGCCTGTTGTGCAGCCGGATCAGCGCGGAAGCGATCGGTTTCGGCAGTCTGCGCGCTTGGCTCATCGCTTTTCGGATCGAGCGGCGGCTGGCCGCCGGCAGGCGATACCAGGGTGACATCGGCGCCGGCGTCCTTGAAGGCGTAGTAGGGCGCGGCGAACTCTTCCAGCCAGAAGCCGGTTTTCTTGCCGGTGTTGCCGAGTTGATCGTGGGAAGTCAGAACCATCAAGATTTTCATAGAGCACCCTTGGTTTGGTCAGGCATCGGCACAGGGCGAGGAATTCGCTCAGCGTCGGCACCGCATGAATTTGTGTCTCGGGGCGCAGCATAGGTTCCAATTAGACCAGTCGTCTAGTAATTTTTTCAGAAAATGTTTTTGCTCGTCGGTTATGGCAAACTCCCGGCCTTGAGAAGTATACGACTGGTCTATTGTCTGGAATTTTGCGCACCATGAAGCCGACCTTTGACGACACCCGCCAACACTTACTCGACACCGGCCACCGGATGATGGCCGAGAAGGGCTTCACCAGCGTCGGCCTCAACGAGATCCTGCAGACCGCTGGCGTGCCCAAGGGCTCGTTCTATCACTACTTCAAATCCAAGGAGTTGTATGGCCAGGCGCTGCTCGAGGATTACTTCGTCGACTACCTCGCCGACATGGAGCGCCGCCTGACATTGCCTGGGCTGACTGCGTTCGAACGTTTGATGGATTACTGGCAAGGCTGGCAGAACCGCTGCACCCTCGAAGGCCACGGCGATGAATGCCTGGTGGTGAAACTCAGCGCCGAAGTCGCCGACCTGTCCGAATCAATGCGCCTGACCTTGCGCGACGGCGCCGAACGCATCGTCGCGCGCATCACCGAATGCATCGAACAAGGCCAGACCGACAAAAGCCTGCCGGAGGGCGATGCGCGCAAGTTGGCGGAGACGCTGTATCAGCTCTGGCTCGGTGCCAGCCTGCTGAACAAATTGCAGCGCACCGGACAGTCGCTGGAAACCTCGATGGCGATGACCCGGCAGTTGTTGCGAGTCTGAGCCTCGCCGCAGATCCCTTTGGGAGCGAGCCTGCTCGCGATGGCGGCGGCACATCCAACATCTTCTTTAACTGACCCAATGCATTCGCGAGCAGGCTCGCTCCCACACTGTTATGGGCCGAACCATCGATCTTCATTCAATCCCCAATCCTGTGGGAGCGAGCCTGCTCGCGAAGACGGCGGCACATTCAACATCTTCATTGCCTGACCCAATGCATTCGCGAGCAGGCTCGCTCCCACAGGAGATCTGTGTTGATTGGTGAGATTGGAGATCATTCAAAACTCAGGCAGAACTGCTGTCCTCTTCAGGCAGTTGGGCAAACCACTGCGCATACGGTGTATTGCTCACCTTGAAACGGTTGAAGTCCGGGCTGCCGTCATCCCACCACACCGGCCCGCGCTCACCCAGCCCAATCTTCGCCTCGTTGACGCGAGCTCTCGCTGACTTCAACGCCTGTGCATCGTCGCCACGCTTTGCCTCTTTGACCGCACGCCGCGCTGACATGAGCTCGGCTACAAACGCCTCACGCTCGGCGGCTGGCAACGATGGGTTGCTGCAACGCCACAGCTGTTGCTTGACCACAAAATAGCGGCCATCGGGGGTTGTGGGGTACATGGGCGATATCCTGCGCGATCGAGTCTCAGACCGGGTAGGACAACTCGCCGATGAGTTTATCCAGCGTAATCGGATAATCGCGCACCCGTACGCCACACGCGTTATAGATCGCGTTGGCGATGGCCGCCGCCGCGCCGCTGATACCCAGCTCGCCAACGCCTTTGGCTTTCAACGGGGTTGCATACGGATCGACTTCATCGAGAAAGATTACTTCCTGATGGGGAATGTCGGCGTGCACCGGCACCTCGTATCCGGCCAGATCGTGATTGACGAAAAAGCCGATTCGATGGTCCACCGCCATCTCTTCCATCAATGCCGCACCAGCGCCCATGGTCATGCCGCCGATGATCTGGCTGCGCGCGGTTTTCGGATTGAGGATGCGCCCGGCGGCGCACACGGCCAGTTGCCGACGCAGGCGAATTTCGCCGGTCGCCGCATTGACCGCGACTTCGGCGAAATGCGCGCCGAAGGTCTGCTGGGCAAAACGCTCGGCCAGATCGCCGTATTCCATGCGGTCCTCGCCCGTCAGCTCGCCACTGGCTGCGGCCTGAGCCAAGGCAACCTGCTGCGAGCCTGCGCGAATCTGTGCATCAAAAAACTCGGCTTGCTGCGGGTCAAACCCGACGGCGCGAGCAGCGGCTTCACGCAGTTTCATGCACGCGGCATACACGCCGGCAGTGGAGGAGGCGGCTCCCCACTGGCCGCCGGAGCCCGACGATTCCGGAAACCGCGAATCGCCCAAGTGCACCACGACACGGTCCAGCGGCACGCCCATCATTTCGGCGGCGGTCTGGGCGATGATGGTGTAACTGCCGGTGCCGATGTCGGTCATGTCGGTTTCCACGGTGATGACGCCTTGACGATCGAGACGCACCCGCGCCGCCGAAGCGGTGGTCGGTGCGCCGCGAATCGCCGAGGCTAGGCCGATGCCGATCAGCCAACCGCCCTCACGGCGCTGAGCGGGTTGAGGGTTGCGCTGACGCCAGCCAAAGCGTTCGGCCCCAGTGTTCAGGCATTCCACCAACTGCCGTTTGGAGAACGGCCGCGCCGGTTGCTCCGGATCGACCTGCGAGTCGTTGAGGATGCGCAGTTGCAGCGGATCCATCTGCAGCTTTTCCGCCAGTTCATCCATGGCGATTTCCAGCGCCATCATCCCCGGTGCCTCGCCCGGCGCGCGCATCGCCGAACCCTCGGCGAGATCGAGCACGGCGAGATTCAGACGGGTCATGCGATTGGCCCCGGCGTAAAGCAATCGGGTTGACGCGGTGGCCGCTTCGGCGCGTCCGCCGCGCAGATTGCCCGACCAGCTCTCGTGGCCGATCGCCGTGATCACGCCGTCACGGTTGGCACCGATGCGCAGGCGCTGAAGCGTCGCCGGACGATGGGTCAGGTTGTTGAACATCAGCGGCCGCGGCAGCGCGACTTTCACCGGTCGCCCGGCATGTCGAGCGGCCAGGGATGCCAACACTGCGTCGCAAAGAATCGTGCCCTTACCGCCGAAACCACCGCCGATATACGGCGAGATCAGGCGCACATCTTCCTTGGCGATGCCGAGGGTTTTCGCCAGATCGCGCACGCCCCAGTTGATCTGTTGGATCGATGTCCACAAGGTCAACTGCGTGCCACTCCAGCGGGCAATGGTTGCGTGCGGTTCCATCATCGCGTGGGCCTGGTCAGGCGTGCTGTAGTGCTGATCGATTTGCACTGGCGCAGCGTTGAAGGCGCCTTCGAAGTCACCGACGCTGGTTTGCGGCGGCGGGCCAAAACCGGCCGGTGGCGGTGGGATTGCGGAGTCTTTCGCAACTGCCAGATCGAATGAACCCGCTTCGGCCACGTAGCGGATGTCGAGCAAGCCGGCGGCCGCGCGGGCCTGTTCAAAAGTGTCTGCGACGACAATCGCCACGGCCTGGTGATAGTGATCGACCTGCGGCCCGGCCAAGGCCCCGGCTACGTAAAACTCGCCTTTGGCCAATGCCCCGGCGTTTTCGTAAGTGACGACGGCGATCACCCCTGACGCCTCCCGCGCTTGCGTCGAATCGATCGAGGCAATGCGCCCCTTGCCGATCCCTGCGCCGACGATATAGCCGTAGGCGGCGTCCGGCACCGCTGCGTTTTGCTCGTAGGCGTAGGTGGCGGTGCCGGTGGTTTTCAACTTGCCGTCGATGCGGTCGGCAGGTTGGCCGATGACGTTCAGCTGGTCGATCGGATTGGAGCCGGCCGGGGTGTCGAATTTCATCTGCAAATTCCTTTCAGACAGGCTGGCGGCGCCCAGTAGCGCGGCGCAGCCATCGATTGACGTCGGATCTCTACGAGCCTAGGCCATCGACGCGCTGCTGATAATGCGCGGTTTCAGGATGGAGTGATGAATCCCGCTCACCAATCCTGACCAACATGACAAATAAGAATACGTTTCAATTACTAATGCGACCGTATACCATGCGCCGCGTTTTCATTGGCGGTTTTGCCCTTCGTTCTGGCCTATTCGTAAAGGTTTTCACCTCATGCGTCGAACTCTGCTTTCCATTTGTGTGCTGCAGGCGTTGTCTTCTTCCTCGTGGGCTGAGTCAGCCGAACCGACTTCTTCAACGCTTGAGCTGGAAGCCACCGATGTGGTCGGCACAGCGGATTACGAAAGGGCAGACGGCCCGGTGCAAGGCTATCGCGCGACGCGTTCGGCCAGCGCCACGCGCACCGACACTTCGATTCATGAAACCCCGCAGTCAATCAGCGTGGTGACCAAGGATGCCGTCGAAGACCTCGGCGCCACGCGTTTGCAGGATGCGCTGGATTACGCCGGCGGCGTCGGGCGCGCGAACAATTTCGGTGGGCAGGGCCTGACTACGTTCACCGTGCGCGGCTTCACCACGGGCGAGTTCTACCGCAACGGTTTCCCGATCAACCGTGGCTACCCGAACATGCCCGACGCCAACACCATCGAGCGTCTGGAAGTGCTGCGCGGTCCGGCGACCATGCTCTATGGCCGTGGCGACCCGGGCGGTACCTTCAACGTGGTGTCGAAACAGCCGTTGCCCGAGCGCACCGTTACGTTAGGCAGCCAGTTGAACGACCAAGGCATGAAGCGCGGCACCCTCGACGCTTCCGGGCCGCTCGATGAAGAAGGGCGTCTGGCCTATCGCTTGAATGTGGTGGGCGAGGGCGGTGACACCTTCCGCGATCATGTCGAGACCGAGCGCTACGGCATCACGCCGGTGCTGACCTGGCAGGCCACCGATGCGACCAAGCTGATTTTCGAAGGCGACTTCATGCGCAACAACGCGCCGCTCGATCGTGGCGTGACGCGCTACCCGGCGCAGATCGGCACCGCCTCGCGCGATACCTTCTTTGGCGAGAAGGACGTCGGCAAACTGCACAACGACAACAACATGGCGCAACTGCGTTTCGAGCACATGCTCAACGATGACTGGACCCTGGGCGGCGGTTTCCAGTGGCTCGACGGCTCGCTCAAGGGCAACGCGATCGAGGCCAACGGCATTGCCGCTGACGGCCGCACGCTGGGGCGCAACTTCAACTACCGCAAGCTGGAATGGACCGACAAGGACACCCAGCTCAACCTCACCGGGCATTTTGATACTGGCGGTCTGCAGCACACCTTGCTCACCGGCATCGAGTACGAAGATTACGATTACAAGTCGATCATCCAGCGCTCCAGCGGCGCGGTCAGTGCCTACCCGATCGACATCTTCAATCCGGTTTACGGCCAGCCACGCCCGGCGCTGACCCGCACGCCGACTCATGACAAAGAAAATCTCAAGACCTACGCAGCGTTCGTGCAGGATCAGGTCGCCCTGACCGACAAGCTGAAGGTGCTGGCCGGTGCGCGTTTCGAGCGCTTCGAGCATGACTACGAAACCTACGTACCCGGCGGCAAGAGCTGGCAGGCCAGCGACAACGCCGTCACCCCGCGTATCGGCGTCACCTACGACCTGACCGAAACCCTGGCTGTCTACGCCAACACCGCGCGCTCGTTCAAGCCCAACACCGGCGCCAGTCGCGAAGGCGGCGGCTTCGCTCCAGAGAAAGGCAAGTCCTACGAGATGGGCGTGAAGTGGGAGGCACTGGATCAGCAGTTGAGCGTCGACGCGGCGATCTACCAGATCGAAAAACGCAACGTGCTGACCACCGACCCGGTAGATTCGACCTTCAGCGTCGCTGCCGGTGAAGTGCGCAGCCGTGGTTTCGATGTCAACGTCACCGGCAATCTCACTCCGGAGTGGCGAGTAGTCGGCGGTTACGCTTACGTCGACGCCGAGGTGACCAAGGACAACACGCTGCGCTCCGGCACCCGTCTGCTGAACATTCCGAAGAACAGCTTCAGCCTGCTCAATATGTACGAGTTCCAGGACGGCACGCTCAAAGGCCTTGGCCTTGGCACCGGCCTGAAATACGTCGACGAGCGCGCGGGGCAGACCGCCAACACCGCGTTTTCCATGGGCAGTTACACCGTGGTCGACCTGCTGAGCTTCTACAAGGTCAACGATAAAGTACGGCTCAACCTCGATGTGAAAAACATCTTCGACCGCGACTACGAAGAAGGCGCCTTCGGCAACGTTTACGCCTACCCGGGCGCGCCGCGAACCGTGCAGGTGGGGATTTCCTACACGCTGTAAATCGCCGCAGCGGTTGCCGCCGACTCATGGTGGCCTGAGAGTGGCATGTCGAAATCAGACATCGGCATGCCGCACTCAGGCTAGTTGGGCGGCGGTCGGGCCACGTAAGGTGAAGCATCATTTCGTCGGCAAAGCGTCTGCGTCGCAGCTTTCGCCTGATGTCGGCACCGGAAATGATGATCGCCTGACGCACAGTCAGTGACCCAAACGTCGATCATGAGAACAATAAGAACCCATGACTAGCCTGAACCCCAAGGACTCCAACGGTCAGTTGGCGCAAGGTTTCAAACCGCGTCACGTCACCATGCTTTCCATTGCCGGCATCATCGGCGCAGGACTTTTCGTTGGCTCAGGCCACGCCATCGCCGCCGCAGGACCTGCGGTGCTGCTCGCTTATCTGTTCTCCGGTCTGCTGGTCGTGCTGGTCATGCGCATGCTCGGCGAAATGGCCGTGGCGCATCCCGACACCGGCTCGTTTTCCACCTACGCCGATCAAGCCATTGGCCGCTGGGCCGGGTTCACCATAGGCTGGCTGTATTGGTGGTTCTGGGTGCTGGTGATTCCCATCGAAGCACTGGCCGCAGGTCACGTGCTCAATCAGTGGTTTCCCCAGGTCGATGCCTGGTTGTTCGCCTTGCTGTCGATCGTCCTGCTGGTGATCACCAACCTGTTCAGCGTGTCGAAATACGGCGAGTTCGAATTCTGGTTCGCCATGGCCAAGGTCATCGCAATCATCGGTTTCATCGGCCTGGGTTTTGCGGTGCTGATGGGCTGGATTCCCGAGCGTGAAGCCAGTGGCTTGAGCGCGCTGATGGCCGAGCACGGCGGCTTTGCGCCGAACGGCATGTCGGCGGTGGTCGGCGCGTTCATCACCATCATGTTCAGTTTCATCGGCACCGAAGCGGTGACCATTGCCGCTGCGGAATCGAACAATCCGGCGCAGAACATCGCCAAGGCCACCCGTTCGGTGATCTGGCGTATCGGCATTTTCTATCTGCTGTCGATCTTCGTGGTGATTTCCGTGGTGCCGTGGAATGACCCGCAACTTGCCTCGGTCGGTTCCTACCAGCGCGCACTGGAACTGATGAACATCCCCAACGCCAAATTCCTCGTCGACGTGGTCGTGTTGATCGCGGTGGCCAGTTGCATGAACTCCTCGATCTACATTTCCTCGCGCATGCTCTATTCCTTGGGCCGACGCGGCGATGCGCCGCCGGCATTGAAGGTGACTTCGGGGGCGGGCGTGCCACGCGCGGCGGTCATTGCCAGCACGGTGATCGGCGCAGGCGTGACCTTGCTCAGCTATTTCATGCCGGCCGGGCTGTTCCAGTTCCTGCTCGCCAGCTCCGGGGCTATTGCCTTGCTGGTGTATCTGGTGATCGCCATTTCGCAGTTGCGCATGCGCCGCCGACTGGAACGGGAAAAGGTCGAAATGACCCTGCGCATGTGGCTGTTTCCTGGCTCACCTGGCTGGTCATCGCCTTCATCTGTGCGGCTTTGGCAGTGATGATGATCACCCCTGAACATCGCCTGGAAGTGACTTCGACCATTGGCCTGGCGCTGCTGATTTCCTTCGTCGGATTGATCACCAGCCGCCAGCATGGGCCGGCGGCCAGAGTGGCGGCGGTGGGCAAAGCCTAAGCAAACAACGCTTTGAGCCCACGGGAAAACCAGCCGTTCGGGCTCGAAGGCAGATGCTCACGTTGATTGAATGAGCCCGTCAACGCGCAGGTTTCACCGGCGAGCGAGCCCATCAGTTGCGGCAGCAAAAAACTGCGTTCGCATTCGCTGGCGGACAGTCCGGTTTTCTCTTGCGGCCAAACGACGCTGGTTTCGGCAAACGGCTTCATGGCACACCTCCTCAACATTCAAACATCCAGCACCAGGGTGTCGCTGCCCTGCGCCGGGGCGGCGCAGCAGATCAGCACTTCGTCGTCCGCCAGGCGCATGGCGGGCGGAGTGAGGTAATGCACCTGGCCGCTGGTAAGGCGGGTTTTGCAGGTGCCGCACGAGCCGCCGCGACAGCTGAACTCAGGATTCAAGCCACGCGCCTCGGCCAGTTCCAGCAAGGTGCCGCTGCCCGGTTCCCAGCGTGCTTCCTTGCCGGACGTGGCAAACAGCACCTTGACCGGCTCTTCCGCGACCGGCACTTGCGGCGGCGCCGGGGTACTGATTTCGACATCGCGGATCAGCGTCGACGGGCCGAAGGTTTCGGCGTGGATGCGATCGTCGGGAATACGCATTTTGCGCAAGCCGTCGTACAGCGCCTGAGTGAAGCTGCCCGGGCCGCACAGGTAGAAATCGTAGTCATCCAGCGGCAGCAGGCTCTTCAGCAAGGCGATGTCGATGCGCCCGGCATGATCGTAACCCTGCGCTGTTGCTTCCAGCGGCGGCTGGCTGACCACGCGCAGCACCTTGACCTTGTCACCGGCGCGTGCAGCCAAGGCGTCGATTTCTTCGCGAAAGGCCAGATCCTCGACGGTGCGACTGCTTTGCACCACCCAGGTCGGGCGCATGCGGCTGATGCGTTTGCCCTGATAGACCACCTCGCGCAGCATCGACAGCAACGGCGTCACCCCAACCCCTGCGGCCAACAGCACCAGTGGCCGGCGTTCGGTGGCGTCGACGGTGAAATCGCCTTGCGGCGCGCGGGCTTCGATCAAGTCCAATGCCTGAACGCGATCATGCAGATGCGAGGATACCGAGCCATCGCGTTTGACGCTGATGCGCAGGAACTCGTCCGACGGCGCGCTGGACACGCTGTAGGTGCGGATCGACGCGGCATCCTGACCGTCGAGCAAGACCTTGATCGGTAAGTGCTGGCCCGGTTCGAAGCGCGGCAGGCCGAAGCCGTCGTTGGCTTGCAGGTAAAACGAACGGATCTGCGGACTCTCATCGACTACACGCGTTACGTGCAGCGCACGCCATTGGTTGCGCAGCGCCTCGGCCTGCAGACGTTCGCGGGTCTGCTCCCAGCTGCCGGTCATTTGCGAATTGGGCGAATCGCCTTCCGGCTGCTCGGCCCAGCGCAGTGGCAGCGCGGCCTGACGGTAAACGATGCGCTGTGGCCTGAAGCGCCACAGGCGCTCGGCGCCCTGGAACGCGGCGATTTGCGGATCGTCGAGCAGCACTTCTGCGCTGCCGGTCATCTGCAACAGATCGCCGCTTTCAAAATCGATGAAGGTCAGCCCGGCGCGCGGGTTGAGCAGGATGTTGCCCAGAGTGTTGAAGAACAGATTGCCGGAGAAATCCGGGATGGTCAGGGTGCCGTCCTCGTCCATATGGACGAAACCGGATTTGCCGCCGCGATGGGACACATCGACCTGGCGCTCACCGTCGCGCACCACATAAGTGGCCACGTAGAACGAATCGGCGGCGGTGATCATGTCGCGCACCAAGGGTTCGCTGACAGGCAGGTCGAGCGCGGTGTCGGTGGTTTCGTCGACGAACGCGTAGTGGCGCAGGTTGATGTAGCGCGGGCAGTTGCCGTAAGCCTGGGTCACGCTGATCTCGAGGCTGTCGTCCTCGCGGCGGCTGATATTGCCGTTCATGCGATTGCGCCGACGGGTGTGCAGCTCGATGCCGAGCATGCCGATCGCATCGCCGGGTTGCAGGCCTTGATTGGCCGGGTCATTGGGCTGGGCGTCAAGTTTGATCTTCAATACCTGCGGCGACGGCGAATCCATGAAGCCCGGTTGACCGGTGCGCAGCGTCGCCCACGGGTCGCCCTGGCCATCAACGGCGCCGAGCACGACGAAGGGCAGTTGCGCGTAGAACTCGCGGTGCTGGTCCGGCATCCAGTCGCGGGCCAGTTGCCGCTGGCCGACACCGACCATCATCTCCACCGCGCCGACGGCACGTTGCAGGGTCAGCTCACCTTCATGCCAGGGCGAGGGCTGCGGTTTCGACGCTGTGTCCATTTCGATTCTCCTCGGGTGCAAACGGGCCGGTGAGCCGCCAGGGGCTGAAGCTCAAGTGGGCTCATGTTCGCCCTCGGCCGGTTGCGAGGGAATGGCCAGAAACTGCAATCCACTGTTTCACGCGGTGAAATGATCCCTACGCGCGCCTAAGGACGAGGATGATTATTTCACTGGCTGAAATGCTCGATTGTATTTGCTGAGGATTCCGCGACTTGCGGCAGGGGAGCAGGATGAGCCCATCGACACGATCAGCGGGTCGACCTCAAATAATCCAGGAGCACGTCATGTCCCAGTCAGCCGTCAAACTGTATCGCCATCCGTTGTCCGGCCACTCGCATCGCGTCGAGTTGATGCTGTCCCTGCTGGATGTTCCGACCGAACTGGTGTTCGTCGACCTGATGAAGGGCGCACACAAAACCCCTGAATTCCTCGCCCTCAACCGTTTCGGCCAAGTGCCGGTGATTGACGACAACGGTACGGTGCTCGCTGATTCCAACGGCATTCTTGTGTATCTGGCCGGCAAATACGGTAATGGTCAGTGGCTGCCGAGTGATCCGGTCGAGCAAGCCAAGGTGCAGCGCTGGTTATCGGTGGCCGCCGGGCAGATCAGCTCGGGTCCTGCCACGGCGCGCTTGATCACTGTGTTCGGCGCCGGTTACGACGCGGCTGATGCGATCAAGCGTTCCCATGCGTTGTTGCAGGTGATGGAAGACGAGTTGGCCAACAGCGCATTCCTTGCCGGCGACAAGGCAACCGTTGCCGATGTGGCCGCCTACACTTACGTCGCCCACGCACCGGAAGGCAATGTCTCGCTTGAGGATTACCCGAATGTGCGGGCGTGGCTCGGGCGGGTCGAGGCGCTGCCGAAATTCGTTGGCATGCAGCGCACAGCGGTGGGCCTGCAAAGCGCTTGATTCACAACGATGCACATCCCCTGTGGGAGCGAGCCTGCTCGCGAAAGCGGTGTGTCATTCACCGGTGATGTTGACTGACAGAATGCCTTCGCGAGCAGGCTCGCTCCCACGGGTTTGGCGTCAGCTGTCCCATCCATGCATTGGAAGACACTGTCTCGCTGGAGGAATATCCGAATGTGCGGGCGTACTGGCGGGAGTTGAAGCATTGCCCAAATTTAACTGTGTACACCAAACCCTGTGGGAGCGAGCCTGCTCGCGAAAGCGGTGTGTCATTCACCGGTGATGTTGACTGACAGAATGCCTTCGCGAGCAGGCTCGCTCCCACATGATTTCACTGTGTTTTCGAGGTTTTTTACAGGTCCCCAGCTATGGATCGTTTTCAGGAAATGCGCATGTTCCTGGCCGTGGCCGAGGAGGGTGGCTTTGCGGCGGCGGCCCGGCGTTTGAACACCTCGCCACCCAGCGTCACCCGCGCCATTGCTGCGCTGGAACAACGCATCGGCACGCGTCTGTTGTCGCGCACCACGCGCAGCCTGCACCTGACCGAAGCCGGGCATCGTTATCTGGACGATTGCCGAAGAATTCTGTGCGACGTCGACGAAGCCGAAGAGGCCGCTGCCGGCAGTTATCGGGTGCCGTGCGGGCACTTGAGCGTGACCGCGTCGGTGTTGTTTGGCGAGCTGTTCATCGCGCCGTTGCTGGCGCAATACGTCGATGCGTTTCCTTCGGTGCATCTGAAGGCCTTGCTGGTCGATCGTGTGGTGAACATGGCGGAAGAAGGTATCGATGTCGCCGTGCGCATCGGCCATCTGCACGAGAACAATCAGCATGCAATCAAGGTCGGTGAGGTCCGGCAGGTCATCTGCGGCACCCCCGATTACTTCGCCCGCTATGGCCGACCGCAACATCCGAACGAGTTGAGCCGCGCCAATATCGTCATGTCGTCCGCCAGTCATTTGCTCAGCGATTGGCAATTCGCCCATGCCGACGGGCCGTTGAGCTTTCGCTTCGAGCCGCGCCTGGTGGTCACCGCGAATCAGGCGGCAATCAACATCGCCAGTTCCGGTTGGGGCATTACCCGGGTGCTGTCTTATCAAGTCGCCAGCCAGGTTGCGGCCGGTGAACTGGAATTGGTGTTGCAGGCCTTTGAGCCGCCGGCGTTACCGGTGCAACTGGTCTATCTGAAACATCCGCGCGTACCGGCGAAGGTGCGCACGTTTGTCGATTTCCTCAGCGAACGTCTACAACATCATCCAGCGCTGAAAGCCGTGAACAGGGTTCACGGCTAAGGCTTCAAGTTTCAATTCAGCGACGGATCACTTCGCGGCTGCAGCGGTTTCGATCAGGCTGGCAACGGCTTTCGGATTGGACACCATCACCACGTGCGAAGCGCCTTTGACCACGACGGTCTGCTTGGAGTGCGCGCGCTCGGCCATGAACGCCAGGGCTTGCGCCGGGATGTTCTTGTCCTGGTCGCCGTAGACGAAGTACGACGGCACGGTTTTCCATGCAGGCTCGGTGGCGGCTTCGTTGAGCGCGGCGACGGTCACCGGGCGCTGAGTCGCGGCCATCAACTTCGCATCTGCCGGGGAAACATCGGCTGCGAACTGCTCATGGAATTTGTCCTGCTGGATGTACAAATCCTTACCACCATCGGCCAGCTCAACCGGGGCCGACAGGGTCGGGCCGAGGGTGCTGCCAGGGAAGCGGCCGGACAATTCGGCTGCGGTTTCACCCTTTTCCGGGGCGAACGCGGCGACGTACACCAGCGCTTTGACATTGGCATTGCCGTAAGCGGCTTCACTGATCACCGGGCCACCGTAGGAGTGGCCGACCAGTACCACCGGGGTTTTTACGCTGGCCAGCACATCCGCCACCGATTGCGCATCACCCTTGACCGAGCGCAGCGGGTTGGCAGCGGCGATCACCGGGTAGCCATCCTTCTCGAGAATCTTGACCACGCCGTTCCAGCTGCTCGAATCGGCAAAGGCACCGTGCACCAGCACTACGGTAGGTTTAACCGGTGCGGCGAACGCGGCGCTGGCACCAAACATGGCGGCGGTAAGGGCGAGGGTAGCGAAGACTTTGTTCATGGTAATGTCCTGTCGATTGGTTAAGGTAGGAATTGAAGCGACAGTGGTATTTAGCGCGCTAAATGTGTCAGTTGTGTGTGCGCACGGCCGAACTTCGCATGCGTATGTATCTGTGTCGGCAATTGCTACACGCTGATACAAAGCGACCCATCCGCTCAGATCGCGCGGCGGATCTTGCCCGGGGCCTCGCCGTAGGTTTCCTTGAATTTCTTGCTGAATGCAGCTTGGGACTGATAGCCGACCTGCACGGCAATGTCATTCAGGCCCAGATGCGAATGGCTCAGCAGACTGAACGCCAGCTCCATGCGCAATTGAGTCAGCAGCACCCACGGCGACACGCCAGCGACCCGGGCGAAGGTGCGCATGAACGTCGCGCGCGACATGTTCGCGGTGTCGGCCATGGCTTCGATGGTCCATTCGTGCGCTGGGTCAGCCAATATCGCCTGACAGGTGCGGCCCAGGCGCTGGTCGCCGAGCAGCGCCAGGGTGCTTTTGTCGTGATCGGCACGCGCCAGGTGCGCACGCAGGATCAAGGTGAACAACGCTTGGGACAGTGAGTCGAGGAGGAACCGTGCACCCGGCTGTTCGCTGTCGGCTTCGCTGCGCAACAGCGCAATCAGGGCGGTCAGCGGCGCATCAATCGGTAAGCCATCGTTGGCAATCAACAGGTAATCGGGGAGGGCGGCGAACAGCATCGATGCGCGGTTGTAATGAAAGCCACCGCAAAGCATGTCCAGATCGGCGCTCGCGCCACCCAGCCGATAGATCGGCAACACCCCGCCGGGAATCAGCGTTGGCAGCATTGGCGCTACATCTTTACCGCCGCTGTGCAGCACATGCGGCGTGCCCCGTGGCAACAACAGAATATCGCCGGCGCGCATCGCCAGGCGTTGTCCGCTGGCCAGTTCTACCCGGCACTCACCTTTGAGCACGACGTGATAGGGCGCCTTGCCCAAGGCTTCCTGTTGATGATCGCGCGCCCAGTCGCCCTGGAACTGGCAGCGCAGATCAAGACTGCCGCGCACGTTGGCCAGGCTGATGAGCTTATCGAGCGAGTTCATTGGCACCCATCACGAAGGAATCCCCAAAGTTGAGACGATTGAGCAAGACGTTGAGCATGACCGACAAAAGCGCGATTCGATAGCACCGCAGACTGACTCCACTTTCATTGATCTGGAGACGTCGCATGTTCACCTCAATCAACGCCGGACTACAACAGCTCGGCAAACTCGATCGCCTCGGCATCCCGCTGATGCGCGTGGCCATCGCCATCGTGTTCCTGTGGATCGGCGCGTTGAAATTCGTCCCGTACGAAGCCGACAGCATTACGCCTTTCGTCGCCAACAGCCCGGTGATGTCGTTCTTCTACGAACACCCGCAGGACTACAAGGCGCACCTGACCCATGAGGGCGAGCTGAACGCCGACAAGCGCGCCTGGCAGACCGCGAACAACACCTACGGCTTTTCCACCGGGCTTGGCGTGGTGGAAATTCTCATCGGTCTGCTGGTCCTGTCCAATCCGCTTTCTCGCCGTACCGGCCTGCTCGGTGGCGCGCTGGCGTTCGCTACGCCGCTGGTGACCCTGAGCTTTCTGGTTACCACGCCTGAAGCCTGGGTCGCTGCGCTGGGTGATGGTCAGCACGGTTTTCCCTATCTGTCCGGTGCCGGACGCCTGGTGCTCAAGGACGTCCTGATGCTCGCCGGAGCGCTGCCAATGATGGCCGATTCCGCGCGCCAATTGCTGACTGAACGTCAGGCCTGAATTCCCCATCCTTTATAGAGAGATCACACCATGAAACCGTTTTTTGCTTTGGCCCTGGCCATCCTCGCCGGCAACGTGTTCGCCGCCACCGAACCTGCACAGACCGGCGTGCCACTGGACATCGCCAAAACCATCAGCATCACCGACACCAGCGCCGCCTGCGGAATTGTTCCGGTGGAGGTCGTCTATGAAGACAGCCACGGTCAGCGGAATGTCGCCACTTACAGCGTTTTAGGCAATGGCTGCGGTGGCGATTAGCTCAGGTTTGGCCCATAACCGCAGCGGACTCGATTTTCTCAGTCCGCTGCAGCGTTTCCAGGACACCGATCAACAGCAGCAGGAACGCTGCCGCTGCAACCCCGGCAAGGGTCAGGAATGCCGCGCTGTAACCGGCGGCCTCAACGACAAAACCCGCCAGCCCGTTGCTCAGCGCCGCGCCCAGGCCAAACGCTGTGGTCAGCGCGCCAAGGCTGACATTGAAATGCCCGGAGCCGAGGGTGAGATCCTTGACCATTACCGGGAACAGCGCGCCGAACAAACCAGCGCCGACACCGTCGAGCAACTGCACGGCGACCAGCCAGTACGGATCATCCGAGAAGGTGTAGAGCAAGCCACGCAGCGGCAGGATCAGAAAACCCGCCAGCAATAACGGTTTGCGCCCCCAGACATCGGCTTTCGCGCCGGCCAGCAGCGCCATTGGCACCATGACCAGTTGCGCGGCTACGATGCACGCCGACGTCAGCGGTGTGGCCATGTGCAAATTCGCTTGGGCGAGTTTCTGGCTCACCAGCGGCAGCATCGCCGCGTTGGCCAAGTGGAACAGCGCGCAGCACAGGGCAAACATCAGCAACGGGCGATTGCTCAGCAGTACCTTGAAGCCGGACGGCTGATGGCTTTGATCGCCAGGCTGCAAACCGCGCGCGACGTCGTGATCTATCGCTTCGGCCGAGACGAACAGCACGGCAATCACGCTGGCCAGCGCCATGACCGCCATCAGATAAAACACCGCCACCGGACCAAACAGATAGGCAAACAAACCGGCCAATAACGCTGCGCACGCGTTGCCGGCGTGGTTGAACGTCTCGTTGCGACCGGTGCGTCGGGTGAATGCTCGCGGGCCGGTGATGCCCAGGGTGATCGCGGAAATGGCCGGGGCAAAAATAGATGCTGCCGCAGCGCTCAAAGCCTGAGTCAACGCCACCAGACTGAATGACGAAATGAACGGCAGCACCAGACAACTCACCGTGACCAACAGCGCGGCGATGATGACCAGCGCCCGTTTCGCCCGGCTGCTGTCAACCAGCGCACCAGCGGGCGTCTGCGTGATCAGTGCGGCGATACCGGCAAGGGTCATGACCACGCCGATACTGGCCGGGTCCCAGTGGTGCACGGCGAGCAAGTAGATGGCGAGGTACGGCCCGAGGCCGTCGCGGACATCGGCGAGAAAGAAATTCAGACTGTCCAGCGAGCGGTTGTTGCGGCGATCGAGATGGCTGATCACGGGGGGCAGTCTCTTGAAAGTGAGGTCTGCGTAAATGTATCAACCTCGGCAAACCTAATGACCGAAGCGGCGGGGGATTAGTTGCAGGACGGCGGAGCAGTTGCTGCTCCGCAGATATTCATGCGTCAGGCGTTTGCAGTATCTCGATCCACAATGCGCCTTTGCCGGATGCCGCTTCACCGACACGCTTCAGCGCGCCATCCTTGCTCACCGCGTACGTACCGACCTTGGCGCTTTTCTCGCCCGTCACCAGCAGCCAGTGGCCATCGGGGGAGAAGGCGATATTTCGCGGTTGCTGTTCTTGCACCGGGTAGTTATCGAGGAACTTGAGTGCTCCTGATGCCGGATCCACGGCAAATGCCGAAACGCTGCTGCTGGTGCGCTCACTCATCAGCAGCAGGTTTCCATCCGGCGACATGCGCAGGTCGGCAGCCCAGATGCGCGGGGTCGGGTCGTCTTTGAGGTCGTTGTTGCGCGCATCACGGACTTCGCCTTGGGCCAGTTGCAAGCGTTCGGGAATGCCGTTGGCCACAGCGATTTGCGTTAACGCGCCGCTGGCGTCGTCGATTGAAAACGCCGTCACGGTGCCGCTCATTTCACCGACCACGTAAAGGAATTTGCCGTTGGGCGAGAACGCCAGGTGCCGGGGGCCGGTGTTGTCCGGGACGCTGACCGAGCCGTTGCCGATCGGGCTGAGCTCGCCAGTCTTGGCATCCAGGCGATATTGCAGCACCTTGTCGGTGCCCAGGTTGCCAGCGTAGGCAAAGCGATTGCTCGGCTCGGTGCGAATTGAATGGGCATGCAGGCCGGTCTTGTAGCGAACGATATCGGCGGAAGGTTGCTGATCCTTGCCGATCTTCTGAACGCTAAGGGTGTCGGCGCCGTAGGACGCGGCGAGCAGGTAGCGACCTTGTCGATCGGTCGACAGGTAGGCCATGCTTTCTGCCAGAGGCGCTTGGGTGAACTTTGTCAGGTGCCCGCTTTGGCGATCGATCCGGTAACCCAGCACCTGAAAGGGTTTGACGCGCAACGCTGCAAACAGCACCTTGCCATCCGGGGAGAGAGCCATGGGATTGACCTGATCACCGGCCTGGATCTGTTCGACCAGGGTGAGCGCGCCGTTGCTCTGATCAAGGCGATACTGCGAGATCAGACCGTCACCGGGGCTTGAGATGTAAGCGTAAGTAGCGGCGTTAGCCGTCACGCTCAACGTGGAGGCGAGCGCAGCGATCAAGAAGTTTCTTTTCATCATTCCCAGCCTTATTGTTGTCGTGATCAGTCATCCTATGAGTGATTCGCTGGGGCATCAATGGCTATTTCGTCGGCCTGTAACGTCGCTACGCTTATTTAACATGCTTGTTCTAGATGATTTTGATCAGCGGAAATGATCGGAGAGGGTGGTCGTGATTGAGGTTTGACACATTTCTACATACTCTCCCGTTAGCGTTGTTGTACGACATCCTACCTAATGTGCGCAGTGCAACAACTCTCACAAAAACAATAACGGAGATACCCCTATGACGAGCATGGCTCCACTCGATCATCAGGCCGCTGCAAAATCGCAAAACCTGTTCCTGCGTACGCTGAAACTGCTCGGCCCCGGCATTATCGCCGTGCTGTCGTGGCTCGGTGCGGGCGATCTCATCACGTCTTCAGTGGCCGGTGCGAACTACGGCTACGCGATGATGTGGGTGCTGGCGGTCTCTTTGCTGTTGAGATACTTGATCGTCAACATCATTGCCCGGTTCCAGCTGTGCAATAACCAGGGCATGACCATTCTGCAGGGCTACGCCCAGCTCAACCCGGTGTTTGCCTGGTTCATGCTGGTTTATGCCTTGTTGATGGGGCACTTGATGAACGCCTACATGATCAAGGGGGCAGGGGAGTCGCTGGCGATGCTGTTCAAGATCGATCAGCCATTGCTGTGCTCGGTGGCGGTGGTGCTGGCGGTCTGGATGCTGGTCGGACGCAACATCTACACGATGATCGAAGGCGTGATGAAGCTGCTGCTGGCGATCATGACCCTGGCGTTCATCGCCTTGGCGGTGATGTCCGGTCCGGATGTCAGCGGCATCATCAAAGGCACCATCGGCTTCAGCATTCCGCCGGACGAAGGCGTGCATGGCGCGTTGCTGGTGGCGGTCTCGGTAATCGGCGCGGTCGCCGGGTCGATTGCCAACTTCGTGCACCCCTATGTCATGCGCCAGAAAGGCTGGACCGGGCCGCAGCACAAGCGCATTCAGCGTAACGACCTGCTGTTTGCGGTGTTCGTCGGGATCATCATCAACCTGGCGATCTGGATCGTCGGTGCGGAAATCTTGCGGCCCAACGGCATCGAGGTGAAAACCTTGGGCGATCTGGGCAAGGCTCTGGAAATCTTCTTCGGCCCGATCGGCTGGTATGTGTTCTTCATCGGCGTGTTCGCGACCTTGTTTGCCAGTATTTCAGGCAAGACCACGGCGTTTCCGATGCTGATCACCGATGCCTTCCAGCATGTTCGTCCTGAGCGTCGCGAGAAGTACGGCAAAGAGTTCCATCATGACCCGATGCACAAGTGGTTCATGCTGTTCATCCTGGTCACGCCGCTGATCTGGTCGATGCCGGGCATGCCGGATTTCGTGACTCTGACCATTGGTGTCAGCGCATTGAACATCATTGGTTTGCCGGTGATTTCACTGGGCTTGCTGATCATGTCCAACCAGAAATCGCTGCTGGACAAGCAATACCGCAACAACCTGTTTGAAAACATCGCGCTGCTTTTCGCTACCGGGCTGGCGCTCTGGGTAGCGTTCCAGTTGGGCGTTGATCTGTTTACTTGACGGGAAGCAGTCGAGGGGGCACACGCCCCCTCGATTCGCCGCTTACAACGGCACATCCATTTCGATCCGGCGCCAGGCCGCTTCGGAAAAGCTGTACACCGAAAACGCGATCAGCCCCAACGCCATCAGCATCAACAGCACGCCGCCTGCCGGAAGATTCTGCAAAGCATCCAGCGCTTCTTTCATGCCGGGTGGATTGGTCGCTTGGTAAACCGAGCCGCTGACCGCCATCAGCACTGCAATCTCGATAAACACCACGCCTCGGGCGATCAAGCCGAAGCGCGACACCGGGCGCACGTAGCGCATCACTTCGTCATCCGCTTCGAAGTACTTCTCGAACGTGGCCTTCCAGCCTTTGATGATGTGGGCGATACCGACGCCCAGTGGGATCAGCGCAATCAGGTAGATCAACAGGTTCGAATGCTCGAATGACAGCAGCTGCGCGAGCAGATCCTTGGTCTTGCCATCGCCGGAACCGCCGGAACTCCTGAGGCCACTCACCAACAGCCCCAGAGCAAAGAAGGCCAGCGCCGCGTTGACCAGCCCGCCGGCGAGCAGACCTGCGCGAATGACCAGGCCTTTGAACTCGGTGCCGTGGTGGTCGACATCGCGGATCGCTTGCAGCGCACGCCAGGCGGCGAAGGCCAGCAGGCCGGCGACCACAACACCGATCAGCACGTAGCCGAAGGGCTGGCTGAGCAATGCTTCAAGGCTCTTGTGGCTGTCTTTCGGTTTGGTGGAGTCGTGCGCTGCCAACAGCGCGAAGATGCCGATGATCAGATACAGAACGCCGCGCGCGGCGTATCCGCCTCGGGCAAGCAGGACAAGCGTGTGTTGAGTGGACATGGGGTTTACTTCCAGGGAATCGATGTGAAGCAGACCCGTGGACGGAGCAGGGGTTCGATAAATGCGTCGCCCTTGGGCGACGCGCGCCTTATCAGCCTGCCATTCAGTGCTCGCCGCGCTTGAGCCTCATAAAGGCGTGGTCAGCGAAAACGGAATGCGCAGCTCTTCAACCGGCCCTGAATCCCGGCCACACATTTCGTCGTGCACGCATTGCTGCACCAGCACGCAGGGAAACGCCGGCACGGTTTGCAGCAAGTCGCGCAGGTGGGTGATCGAACGCAGGTGCATTGGCTTGGCCGCGTCATCGAGCAAGGTGAACTGGCCTTGATCCACGCGAATCCTCGCCAGATAAAAACCACCTTCGAGTGACAGCAGCTCCAGTTCGCGAACTTCACTGTTGGCCGCACGTTCGGTGAGGGTTTGCAGATTCATGCTTCACTCCTTGCCTACCAGGGCAGGCGTTCTCCATCGTAGGCGAAGAAATGGCCGCTGTCGGCCGGCGTTAGCGTGTCAATCAGACTCAGTAATTGCCCGGCGGCAATGTCTGCCGGTCGGGCGCTCGAGGCTCCGCGAAAGGGCCGCGACAATGGCGAAACCACTGTGCCCGGGTGCAGACTGAGCAAACGACTCTGCGGGCGCGTGCGCGAAAGCTCGATGGCGGCGGTCTTGATCAGCATGTTCAACGCAGCCTTGGAGGCGCGATAGGCGTACCAGCCGCCCAAACGGTTGTCGCCGATGCTGCCGACTTTTGCCGACAGCATCGCCATCGCGCCTTGAGGCGCAAGCAACGGCAGAAAATCGCGCAGCAGCAATGCAGGCCCCAGCGTGTTGACCTGGAATACGGCCTGCAGCGACTCGGCTTCGATCGCGCTGTAGCTTTTTTCCGGCTTGATCCGGTCACGATGGAGGAGGCCGGCCGCGTGGATGATCAGGTGAAAGGGCGCTTCGCCTGCCAGTTCAGCGGCGGCGCTGGCGATCGTTTCGGGTTGCTCGAGGTCGAGCTTCGGCACAGTCTGGCGTCCCAGCGCACGGACGCTGGCGCAGCGTGGATCCTGGTTCAAATGTTGGCAGAACGCCGTGCCGAGGGCGCCACTGGCACCGATCACCAAGGCGCGATAACCGTCGCCGAACGAGGCCGGGGTCAACCCGCTGCTCATGGGTTCGCCCCAGCGTTCTGGCGCCGGAAGAACACCGTCACCTGACCGACTTCGAAACCCCACTTGGACATACGCGTGCGGTTGATCAGCGTGTCTTCGTCGACCAGGTACATCCAGTCGTCCATGCTCATTTCGTAGGTCGAGTCGTCGACTGGCAGGTTCAGGCGATAACGCCAGTGGAAGGTATTTCCAGCGATCTGGCCCTGAGCAACCCCGACCACATCGTGCGCGCGACCGCTCCACTGACCATTGCCCCCGGGAGTGAGGGTCCAGACTCGGCGTTCACGGGTGCCGTCGCTGTAACGGAAGCGCTCGTCGAGGATCAGGTTTTCACCTTCACGACGGCTGGCGATATCAACCTCGAAACGCTTGACCACTTCGCCGTTGCGTTTCTGAAACATCCCCCAGGCTTTGACGGGCTGGCTGAAGAACTGCTCCAGACTCAATGCCGGTTGCTGATCCGCATAACGAGCAACATCGACACTGCCGCAGCTTGCAATGCTGAGCGCCAGTCCTAACAGCAGCAGAAATCGGGTCATCTTCCTACTCCTTGTGCTTGTACAGTTAACAGGCTGTGTATAGGCCTAGCGCCGGCCGATGAGCTGGAGAAATTCCTGCCGCGTCGTCGAGCTGTCGCGAAAGGCACCGAGCATGACCGAGGAGGTCATGATCGAATTCTGCTTCTCGACACCGCGCATCATCATGCACATGTGCCTGGCTTCAATAACCACCGCGACACCGGCAGCATCGGTGATCTGCTGGATCGCCTGAGCAATCTGCCGAGTAAGGTTTTCCCGGATCTGCAGGCGCCGCGCGAACATGTCGACCACCCGCGCCACCTTCGAAAGCCCCAACACCCGGCCAGTGGGGATATACGCCACATGCGCCTTGCCGATAAACGGCAGCATATGGTGCTCACACAGCGAATAGAGCTCGATGTCGCTGACGATCACCATCTCATCGCCCTGCGACTCGAACAGCGCACCGTTGGTGACGTCTTCCAGGCTCATCGCGTAACCGTTGCACAGGTATTGCATCGCCTTGGCGGCGCGCTGGGGCGTGTCCAGCAAACCCTCGCGTTCCGGGTTCTCACCGACGCCAACGAGGATTTCACGGTAATGGCTGGCTAGTAGTGGGCTCATTCGGGTTACTCGTGGCGGTGCGGGTTAAGGACACAGTCGGGTGAAAAGGTTGTACGCATACAGGTTGGCTGTATAGGTTTTATTCAAGATAGGCCGAAAAAAATCAACTGACAATGAATCGGTGATTTTTTTGTGCGGGTTTGGGATTTCAGGCAGGACAAACCTGGGGTCAGGTTTGGTGAGCGGCTTGCGTGGCGCCGATGTGCGGGCGTCTCAGCTCATAGCTGCCGGTGGCGGATGGCAGCTATCGGCCAGAGCGTACGCCCAGCGAACTTTTTTCAACCCAAAGCGCTCGTCATCATGTTCAAGTATTATTGCGTCGATGCTCGGACTATTCATAGGTAGGTTGATGCATGGCCAGAAGCATTAGGCTTCAACAGAAACTTCATTCAAAGTATCTCATTGAGGTAGCGGGAGAGGTGGTGCTTGATGACTGCCTTGTTGAAAAGCTATGGGCGCTCAACAGAGGTGACAGGTTTGAGTTGAACTCACGCTCCATCGGTTTTGGACCTGTTCAAAAATACCGCTTGGAATACGCGATAACGAGAGGCCCCATTCCTGGGCATTGGCTCTACAAAGAATTTGACCCAAAGGAACTGACATTATTTTTTACGGCAAAAGACTTTGCCGGCATTTGCCATGGCTGGACCTTGTTTGACGAGTGACCATTCACGGTTCGCTGCCTGGGAGGCAGCTTCCGGCCAAAAACAGTCATTCAGGTATGCCGATAAAACCATAATCGGCCATACGTAGATGGATGGAAATTTATTGCCTCAGCGAGCTTGCAAGAGCGAGCCAACCAGCGAGCCTTTGACCTATCGAGTACTCGACACGCTAGCTTGTCTGGACGGGTTTTAAGGTTGTCAGAGTTCTTGGGTTGCCATAATCGGATGCACGAGAATCGGCCACGCGAGTGATGAACTCACGTACCCATTTGAAGCCGGCGTGCCCATCCGACCGCTCATGCCAGAACAAGCCAATCGCAAAACCTTCCACCGGCAAGGGAGGGGCTACGCACAGCAGTTGCTCGCTGCGACCGTCTACAAGACGACTTGGAACCAGGGCCACACAATCCGACTGCGCGACCAACTCCGGTACTGGAAGAAATGACGACGCTGAATGAACGACGTTACGCCGCAGCCCGTGCGCTACCAAGGCGTGATCCACCGAGGTAGAGAAGCCTCCGCCGCGCAGTGACACCACGACATGTTCCAGCTGCGCGAACTCATCCACGGTCAGGCCCGCGCGCAGGCTTGGATGCCCACGACGCCCGATCAGCACGTAACTCTCATCATAGAGGTGTTGCGAGTGCAGTGCGGGCGGAACCCCGTTCATGTTTATCACGGCCAGATCCACCTCGCCGCGGGTCATCTGCAGCTCCAGCTGTGGTACGTCCAGGACGCGCAGTGCGATGCGGACACCCGGCGCTTCGCGTCGCATGGCGACAACGAGATGTTTGATCAAAACCGCCTGCACGTAATCCGTGCAGGCGATTGATACCGTCAGGCTCGCCGTCGCGGGCTCGAAATTCAGATGAGTAGTGACGGTCGCCCTTACCTGGTCAAGTGCCTGGCGAAGCGGCACGAGCAGCTCCAAGGCTTTGACGGTGGGCGTCATTCCACGCTGCGCGGGGATCAGAAGAGGGTCGTTGAAGACGTCGCGCAGACGGCTCAACTGAGCGCTGACTGCTGGCTGGCTCAAATGCAGACGAGCGGCAGCCCGGGTCACGTTCTGCTCAATGAGAAGGGCCTCCAACGTCACAAGCAGATTTAGATCAAGGCGTCTGGTATCCATCGATCTTATGTTAGCAGCAAAATTTTGCGATTTCACAGATGGCCCGAGCCCCGCGACACTCCTTCGAAATCACAGCGGAGCCGTCCTTCATGTCGAAAAAAGTACTGATCATCTATGCCCATCCCGAGCCTTCGTCGCTAACGCGGCAACTGGTGGATGTGTCTGTTGAATGCTTGACTGCGCAAGGACACGAGGTCCTGCAATCCGATCTATACGCCATGGGCTGGAAAGCGATATTCGACGAGCACGACTTTCCTCAGCGGGCCAACCCTCAGCGGCTCTCGTTCGGAGCAGAGTCCGCCCACGCCTATCGTCATCGCAGCCAAAGCCCTGACGTGGCGGCGGAGCAAGACAAGGTTCTAGCGGCAGACGTAGTCATCTTCCAGTTTCCGCTCTGGTGGTACGGCATGCCTGCCATCATGAAGGGATGGATAGATCGCGTCTGGGCAGCCGGACTCGCCCACGGCTACAAGGACGCTGGCAACGCCTACCGCTATGGTGACGGCGCTTTCAAAGGCAAGCGGGCCATGTTGTCAGTCGCTGTCGGCGGCCCCGCAGAAGACTACTCGCCGCGCGGCATCAACGGACCACTCGAGCAATTGCTGTTTCCGATCACGCACGGCTCGCTCTACTTTCCTGGGTTCGATGTGCTGCCGACGTTCGCCATATACGGCACTGGCAACTTGACCGCCGCAGATGCCGTCGCAGCTAAAGAGGCTTGGCGCACCCGACTCGAGGATTTGTTCACAGATGCGCCAATACCCTTCCGGCCCCAAAACGGTGGGGACTACACTCCCCGCAATGAGCTTAAACCGAATGTGGCCGTGGGCCAGAGCGGCATAATGGCGCACGTTGCTTATGGTGAAACAATCCAGCGCAAGCAGCTGAAAACGGAGGAGGTGACATGAAAACCTTCGTGATTCTGACTCGCCGTGCTGATGGAGCGGCAGAACACTTCAAGCGGCTGGCGAAACCGGAGGTAGTGCACGTTTGGCAAGGCTTCGCTGGCGGTATCGTGCGCGCAGTTCATGGGCTGGCCGATGGTCCCGGTGCCGCGTTTGAACTGGAGTCCGTCACCTTCGAAGAGGCGCGTGATTACATCGAGGCGCTGCCTTACGTCAAAGGGAATCTGCTACACGTGCAGTACTGCGCGCTCAAGCCCTTCTCTGATTACGAGAAACTCGTTTCCTCCTGATGAGCGATCAGCGCAGATCAACTCCCGTTTGCACGGCGCTGCATGCTGCAGCCAGATTTTACGCGCAACATGCAGCGTCAGGCCGGGACTCGTTTGATGCGAAGAGGGCTGGCACTGGCGGCTTCTGCCGTTTCCGGCCTGTTGCGAAGGCCTGTAATTGACTCATAGCCACGCTTTGACTCCCGCAGCCTGACTGATTGCAGGTCAAAATTTTACGGAGAATTTACGCAGTCTTTATTGAGGGCATCCGATACTGCGCGGCGCTAATTTGGAACGGTATCGTGATGTCCCTCGCAGCAATTCGGCTTATCGGCTTCATTTTGGGTATTTTTTTGATCACCCTGGCGGTAAGCATGGCTATACCCATGATGACGCTGGTGATCTATGAGCATAGCGACGAACTGTCGGCCTTTCTCTGGTCGAGTCTGATTACCTTCATCTGTGGTCTGCTGTTGATCGTGCGAGGGCGTCCGGAGACTGGCAATCTTCGGCCCAGGGACATGTACCTGTTGACTACCGCTAGCTGGGTTGTTGTGTGCGCCTTCGCAGCGTTACCCATGGTTTTCATCAGTGATATCAGCTACACCGATGCGTTCTTTGAAACGATGTCGGGCATCACCACCACTGGCTCGACGGTACTCACCGGTCTGGATATCGCCTCTCCCGGCTTGTTGATCTGGCGTTCCATGCTGCACTGGTTAGGCGGCATCGGTTTTATCGGAATGGCTGTCGCGATTCTTCCGCTCTTGCGAGTCGGCGGCATGCGTCTTTTTCAGACAGAGTCCTCGGACTGGTCGGAGAAAGTGACACCACGTTCTCATGTCGCAGCCAAGTACATTCTTTTGCTCTATCTGGGCCTGACGGGTATCGGCACTTTGGCGCTCTGGCTCGCAGGAATGACCCCATTCGAAGCGATCAACCACGCAATGTCGTTGATCTCTACCGGCGGGTTCTCGACGTCGGACTCCTCCCTCGGGCACTGGGAGCAGCCAGCAATCCACTGGGTGGCGGTAGTCATCATGATCCTGGGCAGCCTGCCATTCACCTTGTACGTCGCAACCTGTCGGGGCAATCGGCGTGCGCTGATCAGGGACCACCAGGTACGCGGGTTTATTGGATTCCTGCTCGTCACATCGTTGGCAGTAGGTACCTGGCTGTATTTTCACAGCGACTACGGATGGTGGGACGCGTTTCGTATCGTGGCGGTCAATGTGACCTCGGTCGTCACGACCACCGGAATTGCGGTTGGCGACTACACCTTGTGGGGCAGCTTCGCTGTGTTGCTGTTTTTCTATCTGACCTTCGTCGGTGGCTGCTCCGGCTCAACGGCAGGCGGGCTGAAAATCTTCCGTTTTCAGGTGGCTGCCGCGCTTCTGGTCAGCAGCTTGAAGCAGTTGATTCACCCTCGGGCCGTGATTCAGAAAAAATACAACGGCCATCCCATCGACGAGGAGATCGTCCGTTCGCTGCTGACCTTCTCGTTTTTTTTCACCATCACGATTGCCGCCATCGCTTTGGGCCTGGCACTGATCGGGCTTGATTGGATTACCGCTCTGAGCGGTGCCGCTACGGCGGTGTGTAACGTCGGCCCCGGCCTGGGCACAATCATCGGGCCGGCAGGTAATTTCTCGTCACTGCCGGATGCGGCCAAATGGCTACTCACCGTTGGCATGCTGCTAGGCAGGTTGGAAATCCTGACGGTGTTGGTGCTCGTGACCCCGGTCTTCTGGAGATATTGAGCCAGTCAATCGCTGGCAGAGACGCCGATTGTTGCCTGTTACGGTGATAGCACGGCGGTCATGGTTTTACCGCGTGATGATCGTCAGTACGGGGAGCGTCCGTCGGTTTATTCTCCGGTACTGTAAAACTCACTGTCGTACTGGTGATGATCTGGTGCGTCGGGTCGGCCACTTCCAAGAGAACCTTGTGAGGACCGGGCGTTAGCCCGACCAGGATAATCGGGTCTTCACTGGTGTGCGCCCACGTACCTTTCCAGTCATCGACGGTCACGTGAAGGTGACCTAAGCGTGGTGATACCTGCGCAGCCACCTTGCCAAACACCGGCATGATCCTGGCGTGCTCTGTTCGAAACTGGATGATGACCACTCCGCGGGCGAGTGGCTCGGCAAGCGGCGGGTAGGCAATGAGTCTCGGCGCACTCTCGGATGCCAAGGGCAGTATCGCCAGCGGAGAATCGCTGTCTGCTGCCCCTTGTCCGAGCACGGATGGGCAAAAGCAGACACCCAAAGCCAGGGCCAATAGACTTCCGGGAGCGAGGGACATGATCGGTTTCTCCGCGTGATTTCATTCAAGCGTAGATCAACCTGGGTATTGCCCGCGGCTCATTTGAAAATGGAATCATCCAACGTATCTCATCGATACTGACTGGCCGCTTCTGGCCGATCTCCGTGTCACGGATCGCCAAATACCCAAAAGCGGCCACCCTTGTGTTTGTGTACTATCTCAATTCGCTAGCGCCAGTGAGCGCGGGTCTCGATACCCGCTTTGTCACGTTTATCTGATGACAGTCCAAGTCGACCTCTGCCGAATAAGCCCCGGGGGAAAACGGGACCACCCAATCAGAAGCTGCTTTCGAACCATAGCTGTCGCTTAACAGCAAATCTGCCAACATGTTTTCTAACAGGCTTGTCCTGAATCCATCGCAAAACCGAACTCACGAGTACTTTGATCATATGGCCACAGGTCTTAGTGATGCCGAGCTTGATTACGTACTGGGGATGATTGAGAAAGCCCCAAACACCGAATTAAATGTTATGTGTGAGCACCTGCAGATCGACAGCCGCGATCTTCTCAATCAGTTGGCGATCTCAGTGGCAAGACTGTTTATCACCGGCGGCCGCGATTTTCACTACTGTGATGAGGTGATGAATATTGTCATCAGCGATATCGTCGATCTGTCCTTGTACGCAGAGATGCCCGAGCCGGCATTTTCGATCTATCAGGCATTTGATGCGGGCGAGTATTGGCACAGCGGCGATGACCGGGAGGTATTCCCTTGGGAGAGGTGGACCCGTCCTGAGCTTGAGAGAATTTTGCGTGAGGTCGGCGGCTAACAACCAAGTCGAAGGTGCCCGCGGTAACGCGGGCACCGTTTTCTGTGTGGGGAAAACGCTGACCCGTCTGCTTACCAGTTGTAGCTCAGCTTGGCGGTAATCTCGCGGCCCGGGTTGTAGAAGTTCGCGGTGCCGGAGCCGACCACGTGCTGCTCATCCAGCAGGTTGCTGACGTTCACCGCCAGGTCGGTGCCCTTGGCGATCTTGTAGTTGAAGGCGGCGTCGAACAGGGTAGTGCCATCGCTTTTGCCGGAGTTGGCTGCATCGAAGTAATAAGCGCCGACGTAGCGCGCACCCAGGCCCACGCTGACATCGGTGGCGGGTACGTCGTAGTAACTCCAGAGCGAAGCGGAATGCTTGGGTGCCGTGGCGAACTCGTTGCCCTTCAGGGAACTGCCGTCATACAACGAACCGCGCAGTACCTCGGACTCCATGTAGGAATAGCCACCGATCAGGCTGAGGTTCTGCGTCACCTGCGCTTTGGCCTCCAGGTCGAGGCCACGCGCCCTCGATTCGCCCACCGTCTGCTGCTCGATGATGCCGCTCGGCAGCACCACGGCGATGGTGACATTTTCCTGGGTCAGGTCGTACACGGCGGCGGAGAACAGAGCGTCCATCCCCATCGGCGCATACTTCACGCCGACTTCGTACTGCCTGCCTGTCTGCGGTGTCACGCCGACCTGCGGCGGCGAGACGGATTCGACCATGCTCACATAGGTGGAGACTTCATCGTTGACAATATAGGTCAACGCACCTCGGTAGGAGGTTTCGGAGAAGTTGTCTTTCTCGGCGGATTGCAAGCCTTTGCTGGTCAGGTCCATCGAGTCGTTGCGCACACCTCCGGTGACGATGAAACGCTCGTAGAACGACAGGTTTTGCTGAAGGAAGACGGCCTTGGTGGTCGCGTCTCGTTTGTTGACGGCATACGGCGCGATTGAGCGTGGAACGCCGGTAAACACAGGGTTTGCAATGTCGATCGGGGTCGTCAGGGCGTAGACCGAGCTTTCCTTGGTGGTCGAATCGAGGTACTCCACGCCCACCAGACTGCTGCTGTCGATGTTCTCGAAGCGGGCATCGTATTGCAGCATCAAATTGCCGTTGAACTGGTCGGCTTCAGTGTCGGTTCCGAACAGGTAGCGATCGACGGTGGTACCGACACGTGCGGCGCTGTCGCTGAGGTACACGTAGCCGAAATCATCGGTCAACTTGCTGTAACGCAGATTGCTGCGCAGCACGAAGCCGTTGTCGAAATCATGGGTGACGTTACCGCTGAGGCTGGTGCGCTCGACATCGTGGAAGTTGTAGCTGGGCTCGCCATAAAACTTGCTGCGGTCGTATTCCCGATCCAGTGGATAGCCGCCGCTGTTGGGCGAACTTTCGGTTTTCAGGTAGTCCAGAATCATCGTGGCCGACGTGTAATCCGTCGGTGCCCAGGTGAGGCCACCCATAAACAACTGGTTGTCGTCCTGCGAATGATCGTACTCGCGATCGCTGTTCTGGCCTTTGGCAGTAAAGCGGCCGGCCAGGGTTTTTTCGTCGTTCAGCGCATCGCCGACATCGATGCCGGTCTCGACATGGTCAAACGAACCGTAGGTCACATAGCCCTGGCCAAACTTCTCGAAGCGCGGCTGTTTGGTCACGAAATTTACCGAACCGCCCGGGTCCGCAGGGCCAAACAGGGTGGAGTTGGCGCCACGCAGAATCTCGATGCGCTCATAAGCGAACGGATCTTCGCGTACGCCGCGCATCGAGCTGAGGGTCAAGCCGTCACGGTAGGTGGTGGCCTGGAAGCCGCGGATCTGGAAATAGTCGTTACGATCATCCGTACCATAAAAGTCACTGACCACGCCCGGCGTATATTGCAGCGCCTCTTCCGTAGTGCTGACGCTGCGTTGCTGCATTTCCTTGTTGGTCACCACCGACACCGATGCCGGTGTATTGAGAATGCTGGTGGCGACCTTGCCGCCAACCCAGAGCTCCTTGGCCACCACCGAGTTGGCGTCGTCGTCGGCACTGACCCGAACCTTGGCATTGATGATGAGCGGGGCGAGGCGGTAGTCCTCGACGGCCGTTGCGTCGAGCTCCAGCGGGCCGGCGGTTTTTGCTTGAGGGGTCAGCAGGTAAGCATTCGCGCCTTGCTGTTCGATCTGCAACTCGCTGCCCTGGAGCAAGGATGACAGCGCTGCCGATGTATCGAGCGTGCCATTCACGCCAGCCGTGGTGCGGTTCGCCACACTCGAGGCGTCGAAGGAAAGGCTGATGCCAGCTTCGCGCGCAAAACGGTCAAGCGCCGGCGCCAGTGGGCCGGGGGCGATATTCCACTGTTTGACTTGATCGCTGTGGTCAGCGCCCGAGGTTTGCGCCAGCGATGGCAATGCGTAGCTGCTCACGATCAAACCCAAGATCGCACCGTGCATGGCACGACTTAATGGATGGCGCTGTGAAACCGGGGACGAACTCATTTTCTCGCTCCAAGAAAGGACATCGGCAGACTGGCCTGTATTCCGGCCTTCCTTAGAGGTCGAACGAGAATGAGAAACCACCTCATTATTTTTCAGATAGCAGAAAAATATTCAGGTGGACTCAGGTGGCAGCGGTTACGGTGACCCAGTAACGGGTTCGGTAATCAATGTGCAGGCGCAGTGACTGCGCGATCAATGCCAGGACCCGATCGTTGTCGGCGAGCTGGAAGGTGCCGGAAACGCGTCGATCAGCGACCTCTTCGGCGCAGCGCAAGATTCCGGGGCGATAACGCGACAACTCCGCGATAAAGTCCCCAAGGCGCATATGGTTCGCACTGATCACTCCGTCACCCCAACCCCATGGATCAAGGCCGTTGTCCCTGAACGTTCGGGTGCCGCTTGGGGTGAACAGCAGTTGGTTTCCTGCCAGGACGTTGCGGCTCGCAGGCGTTGGGCTGGAGCCGGGGAAAACCGTGACTGATCCTTCCTGAGCTGCGACCAGAGTGCCGTCGTCACGCTCGCGGACCAGAAAGCGCGAGCTGTGGGCTCGCATGATCCCGTCGCGTGATTGCACCCACAATGGTCGCGCTTGCGGCGAGTGTTGATCCGCACCGACATTCACGATGATTTCACCTCGGCGCAGGATGATCAGGCGCCGCTGGGCGTCGAAATCGCTGTCGACGGCGCTATCGCTATTGAGCTGGATAAGGCTGCCATCATCGAGTTCGAAACGTCGTTGCTCGCCGGTGCTGCTGCGTTGTTGTGCCAGCATGGAGGGCAGGGGGGTGTAGTCGCGGCCGAGCCAGGCTGCCGTGCCAACGGTCGCCAATACGCCCAGTAGCTTCAGGCTTTCCCGCCGGCGCATTCCATGCTGGGCGCCCTTAAGGGTTTGTCGAGCCAGCTGAGCTGGCACGCCTTCGAATTCATCGCCAAGCGTTTCCACACGCTGCCACGCCAATCCATGCTCCGGGCGCTGCTGCAGCCAGTGCTCAAACGTGCGCTGTGTCTGTTCATCGGCCTGATTGAAGCGAAGGCGCACCAGCCATTGGATCGCCTGCTCGACAATGGCCGGATCCAGCGCCTCGGGCTCAGGCCTCGACATAACGCAAGCGATAGCAATGTTGCAGGGCCGTGGCCAGATCGCGCTCCACCGTCGCGCGGGAAACACCGAGCTTTTCGGCGATTTGCGCGCAGGTCAGACCGTCGAGTCGGGCAAATAAAAACGCCTGGCGTACTCTTGGTTTAAGCGAGTCGAGCAGACGGTCTATGCGCTCGAGCGCATCAAGAATCATCAGCCGGTTTTCTTCCGAGGGAACCTCGTGTTGCGGCAGCAACGTGATGCTTTCCAGGTAGGCGCGTTCGAGTTCGCGACGACGATACTGATCAATCATCAACCCTCGGGCAATGCTGCTCAAATAAGCACGTGGTTCGCGCAGGGCGCCGGACTGATGACGGTGTTTGAGCACACGGACGAAAGTGTCCTGCGCCAGATCTGCGGCGTTGTCGCGACAGCCGATGCGCCGAATCAGCCAGCCCTGTAACCACGAGAAGTGGGTGCGATAGAGCAGCCCTGGATCTGCAGTACCTAGTGTTTCGTCGCTACGCATCGGCATCCCGGGACATACATGATTGATAATGAATCGCATTCTACTCAGGCGTTGGGCCATCAGGCAAATGCGTCGCGCGTAGTGTCTGTTTCGGGCGAAATGACGCCCCTGGTTTCCTGGACAGTTGGCCACAGTTCAGGCTGACGCGCCGATCCCGGTAATAGGCCCAGGCTGGGTTGCTGCGTTACTGGTCAGAGGTGCTGTCATTCTAGTTTTTCCCTTCATCGCATTATCTTAGGTTCGAACGTCTGCTCTTGGCCGATTTCTGCCTCACAAGAGGCTTCCCTCCGCTTGCAAAAATCGATCAGGCCGGCATGGGCAAAGGGCACTGGATACCTTGTCATCGATGATCTCCTCGCTGGCCAGACGTCCCACTATCGCCGCCAAAGTAATTCCAGGGTGCATCGCACAAACGTAGACGCCACCTACATTGGGGAGATAACCGATGATGGGGATGCCATCGGCAGGCATGGGCCTGAGGCCGACACAAGCCCGTTCCGGTTCTATGGAAACGACACCATGGAGTTCGTTCTGGATTGTCTTGGCCGTGCGAAGCGCTATCGCTGCCGGCTGATTTTCCACGGCATCGTTCAGATAATCTTCCGCCGCGAACAACGCACCATCCGAACTTTGCCGCACTTCCATTTCAGGGCTGGATATGAGGGTGTGTACGAGGTTGGGTTGTGACTTGTAACGGATGAAAATGGCAGGCGAGGCCTCTATTGGCAGGGACACTCCAAGCATGTCTGTCAGTTTCGTGATGCCTGCCCCGGCTGCCAATACGACAATATCGGCATCGATGACGCCTTTGGTTGTTTCGATTCCTGTCACCGTTGCGGTCTGGGTTACAAAACCGAGCACTCGCGTCTGAGTGAGAATCTTCGCCCCATATGCCTGCGCACCTGCGATCAACGCATGCGTAGCTGCCACTGCGTCCAGCGCTCCTTCTTCAGCCGCATACAGAGCAGACTGGGGAGGGTTCTTGAGATTTGGTTCCAAGTCGAGGATCTGCGATCGAGACACCAGGTTTGCCGAAGCCTGGTGACCTGAGACTGGCAGCGCCTCAATCGCCATCGCACTGTAAGACAAGGCGCCTGTCCATCTTACCTCCAGACCAGGCAGCTGCGTTTCGAGTCGGCGGTACTCCTTGATGGCAGAACCGCGCAGTTGCGCGATTGGGTCGGGTTCGGGGTGTGAGGTATTGAGCCAAGCGAATGAGCTGCCAGTCACTCCCGAAGATATATCTTCAGCTTCTACCAAAGTGACATTCGCGCCTTTACCTGCCAAGTGATACGCCAATGACGCGCCAACGATGCCTGCACCAATGACAACGACCCTTTTGCCCTGACCATTTCCCATATCAACCTCCGTTTTGTCGATGTGCCGATGGTACGGCAGCCGGATGATTTCATGACATGAGAACCTGATCGTTGAGCTTTTAAGTGTCTGCTTCTGGCCGAATCCGACAACGGTGCCGCGCGACTGATCCACCCCGGTCCTTCACCCACGTGGAGGGCACCACCATGTACATACACAATCGCCAAATATCGACATCTGGAAATTGCTGAGCAAACCCGAACTGTGCTGGAGGCCTGGACGCATCAGGCGTGCCTGCGCAGCGAGGACTTCTTATGCTGCAATCACTATTGACTCACCGATCGCTAGCGGATGAGACCGGCTAAGATGAGTGGTTGGCGACTGCGTAAATCCAGGCAAACCGCACATGCGCAAATATTTGGTCTTGCTATTGATTGGCGTCACAGGCGTTGCCAAGGCGCAATCTCAATGCTCAAACACGTGGTATCAATCGGTCGATAAGGTTCTGCATACGGCTGATATGCAAGGGCACGGACCGGATCTAGGTTCTGATGAATGGAAGTCAGTGATCGAGATAAAGCTGGGGGTTCAAGATGGGTCAGATGTCCCTGAGCGAAGCTCCGAGCAGTGGTGCAATTACATTGATCAGCAAATCAGTGCGATACAGTCGACCGGGGCGCGCACGGGAACATCGTCGGCTATCAATTCGCCACCTGGTCCATCTTACGATTGCTCAAAGGCGGAGCCTGGCGGTATCGAAGCATTGATATGTAAAGACAAGGAATTATCTGCCCTCGATCGCAAACTCTCGGCAGTGTATGCCAGTGCGAGTATTAAGGCCGGCAACGAGCATCCTCCAATGCTCAAAGCAGAGCAGCGGGGGTGGATCAAGGGGCGGGACGATTGCTGGAAGAGTGATGACGTCGGTGCATGCCTGCGCATGGAATACCAGAACCGCATCGCTGAGTTGCAAGCACGGTACCGACTGATCTCTGGCACTGGGCCTGTCTTTTACGAATGCGACGGCAACCCTGCAAACGAGGTAACTGTCAGGTTCTTCGAAACTGATCCGCCAACATTAATAGCCGAGCGTGGCGACAGCGTATCGCTGATGTACCAGCAACTGCGTGGCATTGGCATCAAGTACGTCGGGCGTAATGAATCGCTTTGGGAACATAAGGCCGAAGCCATCATCACTTGGGGATATGGTGCGCCCGAAGAGCAATGCAAAAGAAAACCTTGAGCAGCGGTTTGTTCAGGCCAGGTAAATACAAATGGGTGAGAGGCCAGCTCTCATAGAAAGAGCCGCCTACAGGAGTCGAGTTGCCATCCATATGGTGTGCGGCCCATGCCAGTAGGTGTGCCATACGTTCGGCAGCAACTGGCGACAGCGTTTTGGGCTGGAGAAGACCATGGGGGCGGCAGCTCTTGGCCGAAAGCGGTTGCCCTTGTGTGGCAACTAACGGCCAAAGGCGGACGCTTTTGGCCGTTAGCGCTATGAAGAGATTACAAGAAGCTATGCACCCACAAACTCGATCACCGTCTTGCCCTTGCCGCGGCCTTCGGCGACTTGGCGAAACGCCTCGTTGACGTCTTGCATTGCAAAGTGCTGTTGATCCACGCGGATCGTCAGTTGACCCGCATTGGCCAGCGCAGCGGCCTCGCGCAGGATAGCGCCGTGATGTTCGCGTCCTTTGCCGGTGAGCAGCGGAGCCAGAGTGAAAACCCCCGAGTAGGTGGCACTTTTGAACGACAACGGTGCCAGGCTGTGCTGGCCCCAGCCCGGGCAGCTCAGCACGTGCCCGGTATAGGCTTTCACGGCTTGGAATGATGCATCCAGCGTGCTGCCGCCGACGGTGTCGTAGACAATGTCGAACCCTTCGGCGGCGGTGTAGTGCTCGACATAATCCTCAACGCTCTGTGCCTGATAGTCGATCGCCGTCGCCCCCAGCGAGCGTATGAAGTCCAGACTGCCCGCCGAACCGGTGGCGTAGACATCGGCACCGCGAGCCTTGGCCAGTTGCACAGCCACTTGGCCGACCCCACCCGCGCCCCCATGAATCAGGACACGCTGGCCGGAGCGGACATTGGCGTGATCGACCAGACCTTCCCACGCGGTGATGAATACCAAAGGCAATGCAGCCGCCTCACGCATGCTGAGGGTGTGTGGCTTGACCGCGATCAGGCGGGCATCCACGGCAATGTACTCGGCCATGGTGCCTTGGGCACCGCCGATCCCGCCGGGCATGCCGAAGACTTCCTGGCCCTGGGTGAATCCTTGGACTGCTTCACCCACTTCAACCACCGTACCGGCGAGGTCAAGGCCGAGCACGGCCGGCAGCGTTTGACGGGCGTGAGCCCCTGCGCCGGCGGCAATTTTGGTATCGAGCGGATTGACCCCTGCGGCGTGAACCTTGACCAGGACTTGCCCCTTACCGGGAACAGGGCGATCGATGTGACGGATGGCCAGAGGGGATTGAGCGGACTCGGCGATGGCGGCAAGCATGGAATGTTTCATGGCGCGAACCTGTGTTGGGATGGACGCTTACAGATTGCCGCGCTTTAATCATTCCGATAAGAAACCCAATGTGCATATGACTTATTCCCCAAAGAGAACCAATCGTCGATGGATCTGTTCGACAGCATGCATGTCTTTGTTCGCGTCGTGGAGCGCGGGTCTTTCTCGGCGGTCGCCCGTGAACTGAACGTGGGGCAGCCGGCAGTGAGTAAGCAAGTGCGCGCGCTGGAGCAGTATCTGGGTGGGCCACTGTTCGCACGCAGCACTCGGCACCTGGCCCTGACCGACCAAGGTCAACGCTTCTACGACCACTGCCAGGAAATTCTCGGCCACGTTGAAACTGCTACACGGAGCTTTACCAGTGGCCAAGAGCAGATTGCCGGCCCTTTACGAGTCGCCGCCCCGGTCAGTTATGGAAGGTTATGCATCGCACCGCTCATAGGGACTTTCCTGCAACGCCATCCTGACGTGCGGATTGACCTGCGGCTGAGTGATCACAATGAAGACCTGCTCAAGGAAAACATCGATCTGGCGATCCGCATTGGCGTAGTGAAGGGCGATGGATTGGTGGCACTGCCACTGGGCAATAGCCCACGGCGTGTCTATGCGGGGCCCGGTTATCTGGATCTACACGGTGTGCCACGTGAGCCCAGCGAACTGTCAGGTCACAACTGCATCGCCTTCACGTTGCTGGAGCATTACGACCGTTGGACCTTTACGCACCTCGGCCAGGCGTTCGATGTAGGTATCCAGGGTAACGTCACCAGCAACAGCAGCGAGGCCATCCGCGAAATGGTGCTCTCCGGCCTGGGTATTTCCCTCTCACCGCAATGGCTGTTCACAGCTGACGTCGAGCAGGGCAGGGTGAGTACCGTACTCGACAACTATCATACCAGCGCGCTGCCTGTCAGCGCCGTACTCAGCCGCGAGCGGCGACGTTCAGCGCGGACGATGGCGTTCATCGATTTTCTACGCGAGCAATTGTTGTAGCAGCGTTTCGCCGGGAAGACGGATCTACATCGACCATCAGCGAATTTTCCTGCCATTGAAGCCGACAAGAACAGGTGGCTCAAGCTGATTTCTGCACAGCTCTTATTGGCGGTCGATCAAGCGCTGAGTTGTCCTTGGAGTGAGCGCGCTACGGCAAACTGGCGAAATCGGTGAGGTTCCTCGCCATTACACCTGCGCTGCAAGCGCCTCAATCAATTCCTGGGTGGTCACGATTGAATGAGCGAAAGTCGGCCCGTTCAACTCGTGGGCGGCGTGCATCATTTCCGCACGGAAAGCGGCGGTCGCATCCCGCACCAGCGTGACGTGGTAGCCCAGTTCCGAGGCGTAGCGGGCGGTCGCTTCGATGCAGGTGTTGGCGAGCAGGCCGACGATGATGACGTGGGTGATGCCTTTCTGCTTCAAACGAAAATCAAGGTCGGTATTGGCAAAGCCGCTGGAGCCCCAATGTTCCTGCACGACAATGTCGCCGTCCTTCGGCGCGAAATCGGGATGCCATTCGCCGCCCCATTCACCGCGTGCGAAGTGGTGCATGTGCATGATTTTTTGCATTGGGTCGGTGTTGGATGGTCCCAGCCTTCATAGTCGCCATGTTCCCAGCGGTGGTGCGGCACGATGACCACCGGAATGTTCTGCGCCCGTACGGCGCGATCGAGCGCCCGCAGGTTGTCGAGCAGCCCGACCTGTTCGGCAATCGGCTTGATCAAGGGAAAGACCTTGCCGTTTTCCGAGAGAAAATCGTTGTATGGATCGACCAGCAGATAAGCGGTGCGGTTCAGCGGGTAAGAGGCGTTCGACATGACGATGTACTCCACGCAAGTTGAGTGACCGATGCCGTGGGCTCGCCCGGGCATCAGTTTTTTATGACGACGAAAAAGCTCAAGTCAGTTGAAGGCGCTGCGGTAGGCAAAGAGGCCAGGCAAGCCGCCGGTCATCACAAACAGTAGATTGCTTCCTGGCGGGTAGTCACCCCGGCGCACGGCAGCGAGCAACCCGGCGAAGGCCTTGCCACCGTAGACCGGATCCGTCAGCAAGCCCTCAACGGAGGCCAGCAGCCGGACCGCTTCGAGCATCGATTCGGTGGGGGCGCCATAGGCGTCGCCACGTTGACTGCCATCCACAGTGATTGCGCTTTCCACAAGGGTTGCGGACGGGTCCAGGAGCTGCAAGGTTTCCCGAGTTTTTCCAGGGTCGCGGCCGTGGCCTGCTCCTCAGTTGCCAACACCGAGTAGCCGATCACTTCGGTTGATGATCGAGCCAGTGCCAGACCGGCCTGCAGTCCTGAATGGGTCCCTGCGCTGCCGTTGGGGATGATGATCCGCTCGAAGTGAACGCCGAGCGCGTCCGCCTGACGGAGAATCTCTCCCGCACAAGCGGCGTAGCCCAGACTGCCCCTGGGGCTGGAGCCGCCCAATGGTATGAGGACGGGTTTTTTGCCTTGGCTTTTGAGCGCGCTGAGCAGTTCGCCAGCGTAGCTATCGGGCGTCAAACCGCGCGGCAGTCGATGAACCTTTGCGCCAAACAGGCCATCGAGCAATACGTTGCCGTTATGACAAAAATCATCATCGCTGCGCACCGCAGACGGAGTCAGAATAAGCTCGCAGGCCAAGCCGTGGCGGGCCGCGACGGCGGCGGTCAGCCTGGCGTGATTGGATTGAAAACCGCCCCAGGTAACCAGTGTGTCCGCGCCTTCGGCCAATGCTTCGCCAAGCAAAAATTCGAGTTTGCGCAGTTTGTTACCACCGCCGCCAAGGCCCATCAGATCATCGCGTTTGACGTAGAGATTGCAGCCATGCAGCTCGGCGGCCCGGCTCAGACGGGACAGCTTCTGAATCAGTGTCGGGCCTTCCAGCAGCGCCACTCGGGGGTAAGCAGCCAGCGCAGTTTCCAGTTGGTTCAAGTCGTGAGGCATGACGGTTCACTTGACGTTGATGGAAGGAAGTGGGGCGGTTACTTCAACAAGCCCCGGCGAAATGCTTAATAACTGAGATTGCAGTTAAGTCGCTTTGTCAGGCAGTGGCGGACTCTCGTGCGACTTGCCTGAGGATTTGTTCGTATTCCTTGACGGATAGCGATCCGGACACCAACTGACGACCGTTCAGTACCATGGCCGGGACCGAATTAATTCCGCGCTCAAGGTAAAAACTCTCAAGTTCACGGACCTCGAGAGCGAACGCCTCGCTAGTCAAAATCTCGCGGGCGCGGGTGGTTGAAAGTCCCGCTTCACCGGCCAGGCGAACCAATGTTTCGTGGTCGCTGGGGTTCTCGCCATTGGTGAAATAAGCCTCGATCAGGATTTTCTTCAGCGCGACCTGGCGGCCTTCCTGCACAGCCCAGAGCAGAAGGCGATGGGCATCGAAGGTGTTGTAGAAATGGCTGCGCTTTTCCAGGTCGAACTGAAAACCGATGGCATTGCCACGCGCGACGATCATTTCATTGCGCGAGGCGACTTCTTCGGCGCTGCGCCCGTATTTGCGCATCATGTGCTTGATGGCGTGCTCGCCCTCGGCCGGCATGTCCGGGTTCAGTTCGAACGGCTTGAAGGTCAGTTCTACGGCAACCTCGCCGGCAACGTTCGCGATGGCTTGTTCCAGCGCTGTGGCGCCGAGTGCGCACCAGGGGGCACACGACATCCGACACAAAGTCGATACGGACGGCAAAAGTCATTTCTTCGACTCCGCCAGCTGTTGGCGGTACTCGGTGGTGGTAATTCCGGCATAGCCCCAGTTATCGGTGTCGACCTCTTCAATGACGATATGGGTGAGGTGCGGGTCCTTGTTGAGGACGGTTTGCATGGTTTTGGTGATCTCGGCGATGACTTGGGATTTCTGTTCTTTGGTAACGCCGTCGCGAGTGATACGAACGCTGATGAAAGGCATGGGATAAGTCTCCTGTAGGCACCCCATCGATATGAAGGGGAGCAGTGGGATCGACTTTAGAGTGTTGCGTTCAGGGGATAAATCAGGGGCGGAGAACATCACTTATAACGCTGTGTAATCAATCCGCATTTAACATTGAGCGCTTTGCAGAAAGTAGATCGCCCTCCCTGGCTGCAGGCGCGGGGAGGGCGAATACTACGGCGGGAGGAATCAGTTCTGCGCTTTGCTCATGCGGGTAAATAGCTCGGTTGGGACTTTTTTGCCATTGGAGATGTACTGGTTGGTTCTGAACTTGTAGACCTCACCTTCCGAAAGAAAACCATCGTGGTTGGTGTCCATCGCTTTGAATTCTTCACCGCCCTGAGGTGCCACAGCCAGCAGCTCTTTAAGAGAGACGAGGCCATCATGGTCGGTATCTGTGCGAGCGAAAGAGTCGTCACCACATTTGCCTTCACCGCACTTGCCCTCGGCAGTAGCGGACTTGCCGCTGGCTTCGCTGGCGCCGCATTTGCCTTCGCCACATTTACCTTCGCCGGCTTTATCCGCCGAGGCCAATTGATAACCTTGAGGCAATGGCTCAACAGCAAAAGCGGCAGACGATGCCAGGCTCATGCCACCGGCTAAAGCAATTGCGGCCAGGCCAAGACTGGTTTTGTTCGACATTGGTTTACGGTACATAGTGCTTCTCCAGATGCTTTGCGCGGCGACGCCGCGATTCATGCCACAGGGCGGATAGACCCTCAAGGAAGCTCGAGGCGAAGGGCGCAAGCGTCGTCCACTTCGACAGAGCGACCCTATTCGGGCAGGCCTATTTAGCGGGAGTCATGTATCGGTGATGTATCGGCGAGCGGAGCATTTGTAAGCCAATCCCAAGACTTCGCGTTTGGGTACATAGAGATACAAAAACTGACCTCAGCCTTTGCGCGTCAGTCAGGACAACAGCTTTAAAACGGGTGTCGCTGCTACCCCGACGACAGCTTGCTCATGCAGCTTGCGCAGCAGCACCAGTGCGTCAGCAACGAAGCTGGTCACGTCTGATGCACCAGCCTCCGCAGCCAAAGCGTGCAACTGCGCTCGTCCATCCATGTCAGGGAAGTGCTCGATCCGCTGCAACAAACGGAACGCGAGAGGGCTGACCTGGGAGAATTGCACCTGGCCACTCGGCACACGGCTGATCAGCAGCAACGTCGGTTGTTCTGGCGGTTCAGAAGGCAAGTGGCCTGGGCCGAGACGATGTACGGCCCATGTGTAAGCCAGCGGCCAGACGAGCGGGGAAAGCCTGAGGGGATGATCGAGTAAATGCGCCGCATCACTGGGCTTTAAAGGCGCAGCGTCCAACTGTTGCAGCGCCATCTCCACCCACTCGTAATGAGCCAATTCAGGCAAGAACGGGTACCAAGGGTGTTCGTGACCGGGCGAGTCTTCCAGGCTCGCTACGAAGTCTACAAACTCACGAGCAATTTCTCCGAAGCGTGGTGTTTGCGCGCGGTAGTCACGCAAAAAACGTCGTACCAGCGCACGCCAACCGGCATCACCCAGCACGGCAATCAGCACCGGAAACGTTCCACCCAGCAACCCCAACAGATTGTTCAACACCAGGTTGAGGTAGACCTGCGCTCTTGCAGGATTCATCTGCGCTGGCGGCGCATAACTGTCCGGGTCACGCAGGTACCCGGTCAGCGCGAGCTGCTGACTGTGCAAACTTGAAGGGGAGTCAGCCATCGACGGTCACCCGCACCAAAGCATTGGCGTCGCGTTGCAAGCGCCTGATGGTATTCAGTTCAGCCACCAGTTCGTCGTAGGACGGAAAGTTGAAATCGCGCTCCAGCAGGGTTGGCTTCACGCCGAAAAGGCCATAAGCCTGCCCCAGCAATGACCAGACTACCGGTTTGACCGACGCACCATGGGTGTCGATGATCAGGTCCTCGGCTTCGTCGTAATGCCCAGCCACGTGCATGGCGACTACGCGTTCGGGTTCCAGGCCGGCGAGGAAAACCGCTGGATCAAAGCGGTGGTTGACTGAGTTGACGTACACATTGTTAACGTCGAGCAACAGGTCGCAATCGGCCTCGCGAAGCACTGCATTGGTAAAAGCAAGTTCGTCCATGTCCTGATGAGCAGCGGCGTAGTAGGAGACGTTTTCTACAGCAAGACGACGACCGAGAATGTCCTGTGCACGGCGGATGCGCGCAGCAACGTGATGAACTGCCTCCTCAGTGAATGGCAACGGCAGCAGGTCGTAGAGATGTCCATCGTCACTGCAGTAACTCAGGTGTTCGCTATAAAACGGCACGTTGAAGCGATCGAGAAACCCGCGGACTTGCTCAAGAAAAGACTCGTCCAGCGGCGCACTGCCACCCAGCGAAAGTGACAGACCATGGCATGACAGCGGATAACGTTCAGCTAGCATCTGCAGGGCCGCTCCATGCGCGCCGCCGATGCCGATCCAGTTCTCTGGAGCAACCTCTAGAAAATCGAAATCCCCGACTGGAGCGTCACGAAGCGTATTGAGCAGCGCACGGCGCAACCCGAGCCCGACTGTCGCCTCCGGGGAGCTGTGGATCTAAATGCGTTGGTGATGAAGTGTTCGTTTGCATGAGCTCAATACTCCGATTCGACGTCTGAAACGCCCGATCCACGCCACCTCCACGGTCACCTATGGCAGCCGGGCGGGCATGGATCGGGCGGTTGAAACCCGCCACGGTTCTGCTCAAACGAGGTTGATCACCACGTTGATGTTGTTCCGCGTCGCTTTGGAGTACGGGCATGTCTGGTGTGCGGTATCGATAAGGTCTTGAGCGACTTCTCGATCCAGCCCGGGAAGGTAGACATTGAGGCGAGCCTGGAGGAAATACGCACCATCGGTTGTGCCTAGATCCACTTCGGCGTCGACGGCAAGGTCACCCGGGAGGGTGACTTTCAGCTTGCTCGCCGCAAGCCCCATCGCGCCGATAAAACAGGCCGACCAACCAGCGGCGAACAACTGCTCTGGGTTGGTACCGGCGCCAGAGGTGCCAGGCGATGACAGCTTTATATCCAGTCGGCCATCGTCACTGAGGGCGGTGCCATTGCGTCCACCCGAAGAGGTATGGACTTTGCCGGTGTACAGCACTTTATCAATATGGGTCATGGTGAAACTCCTGATTAACTAGCGGGGGTTGAGAGCGATAACCTCGGTGACGCGATAACACTCAGCGTGCATTCAAACGCTTGAGATACCGACCGATGAATGCATCCAGGCTCAGCTTGCCGGCGCCTGTGAACACCAGTGGCAGAAGGGCTACGAGGTAGATCAAAGGGAGTTTGAAATTGCCGTAGCCTTTGTTGCTGATGGAGTAGCCCATAGCCAGTTCGCTCAACGTCGACCACTCTGCTGGCCAGTGAACTGCGGCAGTTGCCACGACGGTGACCACTATGAGGATCAGTGCAGAGAGGCGTGTTCCCAGACCTAAAAGCAAAGCAATGGAACAGAGCAGCTCTGCCCACATGGATAACTGCCAATTGAACGTAGCCGGCAGCTGATTGAAAGGAAAAGGAAAGGCCCCTTGAATGCTCGGGAACCAGTTCTCACCGTTCCACTTTTCCCATCCCGCTTCAAAAAACTCCCAGGCCAGAAACACGCGCAGGCTTAACGGCGCGATCCAGTCTCCAGCACGATCGAGATTAAGTTGCAGCCGATTCAAGACCGATAACGCGTTTGTATGCATGGGTTTAATCCTCCGACTTGTCGTCAAGAAAGTGGAAGCCGTTCAGGTGCTCCCAATGACAGCTGTCAGTCACAGGAGCACTGCGCTGGCCGTGAGCGCAGTTCATCGTGCTGGTGTATCTCGCTTGTGTCTGAGGGGGCGGGAAGATCAATGTTGTGTAACGTGTTTGCCTGCGTACACACTTGGATACAGAGCGATAACTGTTGAAGGCGCTATTTTGGAGTTGGGCTATACGATTGGCTGCGTTCTGCCGGTGGCTGGCGGGAGGATTTCACAGGGCGAATGAAAGTCGCAGATGAGGGGGGAGAGGGCGTGGAAATTACTGTTGAATGAGGGGGCACGCCAGGTGCCCACCTTATCTGTCTGGAGCCGCCTAAGGTATCAAGCGCATCTCCCGCAGCCTGTCGAACACGTCGAAAAATGCCTGATCGCTCGCCTGGTAGGCAGTGAAGCCCATCAGGCGGCTTTTCGACATATCCGTGACCACTTCGATGGGGCGGCCAAGGTCGGCATCGGTATGCCATGGGGAAATCAGACGTCCAATGTCGGACTCTTTCAAACCGTGCTCCGCGACTATTTGCGTCCATACGGCTTGATCGTCCGCCATCTGCTTCTCTAGAGGCGAGGGTGACGCGGGATAGTCAGCAGCAGGCAGGTCGAAGTATTCGGCAATTCGGCTCCACATCCATTTCCAGCGGAATACATCGCCATTGGTGACGTTGAACGCCTGGTTGGCCGCAGCCGGTGTTGTGGCCGCCCACAGTTGCTGTTTCGCCAATTGCCGCGCATCGGTCATGTCGGTCAGACTGTCCCACTGCACCCTGGAACCGGGAAACACAAAAGGGCGATTGGTGTGTTTGCAAATCGAGGCATAGACGGCGAGGGTGGTCGCCATGTTCATCGCATTGCCCACGGCCACCCCGGTGACGGTATGCGGGCGATGAACGCTCCAGGTGAAACCGTCCTTTTCAGCTGCGGCGAAGAGTTCGTCCTCCTGAGCGTAATAGAAATTCTCGACATCCAGACGACCCTGTTCTTCGCGAAACGGCGTCTGCGGCAGACTGCCTTTCCCATAGGCTTCGAAAGGGCCGAGATAGTGTTTCAGGCCGGTAACCAGTGCTACGTGTTTGACGCTTTTCGCTGGGCGAATGGCGGCGAGGACGTTGCGCACCATGGCGGCATTGACGCGAATGTTTTCGGCCTCCGTGGCTTGCCGCGACCATGTGGTAATGAACACATGCGTGGGTTTCACATCCCTCAGCGCCTGTTCCAGCGAAGCAGGATCCTGAAGGTCTGCCGCGACAGGGATCACGCCGTGCGCTTGCGATGGATGTCTCGACAGCGCAGCGACTTGCCACTGGTTGTCGATGAGTAACTGAGTGATGGCGCTACCGACGATGCCGCTGGCGCCCACGACTAGAGCTGTCTGGGTCATAGGTTTCTCCTGAGTTCAGGTTTGGGAGTCCGCCTGAGCAGAAGAGGTTCAACCTGAAAATCCGTTAGAGTGTTCACCACTTCCCGTTAAAGCCTGTGAACAATGACTCGTCCGCTGTTTATTTCTCTTGATGGCCCCAAAGGCGTCGGCAAAACCTCGCTGTTGGAGGCGATCACTGAAGTCTTGAGGGCAGACAACCAGAAAGTCATCCGGTTGTGCGAGAAAAAAGCGACCCGTTCAGGGGCGAGACAATGCATCTGGTGAACCGACTCGTCCGACATCCTGACCGGGATCTGGAACTGGAAGTTTGCCAACGCCTGGCTGATAGCCGCAGCTGGATTTCCCAGCACGTGCTGACCAAACAGCCTGCCGACAGCATCATCCTGATCGATCGCTGGTACCCGTCCGATGCGGCGTTTCGCCGGATAGTCCCGTTTGCTGAAATCCTGCAATTAAACCGTGATCGCAACGTTCAGGTGCCCGACCTGCATGTTGGCGTGGTCACGGCGGCGGAGATTTCGTGGGCGAGGGCGGGGGGCGCGACGGCGTGGCTTGAGCAGTACTGTGCTTCGCGGTCTGGAGGAGCATGTCGACTGTACCCAGGCTTTTGAGCAAGCCGCTGCCGAACAGGGTTGGTTTATATGCCGCAATGAGGGAGCAATCGAGGAGGCGACGGGGCGGGTGGTAGGGGAGATTAATCGGGTGGTGAGCCGCCGGTGAGCCGCCGGTGAGCCGCTGGTGCAGCCGCTCGATCTGACGCCTGAGCAATCGTGCGAATCTGCGCCACCGACGAGCGGCGCAAATATGACAAAGTATTTCGCCACCAAACGAGGTCAAGTGATTAGGTTTATTCAGAGGTTTCAAGATGAGATTTGCACGCTTTTGCCAGACACTGTCCAACTGGGCGGGTAGCCCGAAGACCTTTTTGACAGCGATCGTTCTGATCGTCGCCTGGGCTGGCACAGGGCCGTACTTTCATTACAACGACACTTGGCAACTGATCATCAACACCTCGACAACGATCATTACGTTCCTGATGGTATTCCTCATTCAAAACACCCAGAACCGCGACAATGACATTCTGCATCTGAAGATCGATGAGCTGATACGAGCTACCCACGAGGCACAGAATGCTACGTTGGGGCTGGAGCAAATGGGCTCGAGTGAGCTGCGAAAACTTCGTGAACAATACCGCATGCTGGGTGAGTCAGGGCAGATCAAGTTTGATTGAAACTGGCGAAGCACCCGCAAAGCTACGGGGCTCCAGCATTGCGAGCATTGCTGGAGCCCCGCATCGATCGGCTATCAGTCGAAACTCAGTTCCTGAGTCTTGATGTGATTGGCCACTGCGCCGGAGATGGCGTCGAAGATTGCTTTTTCATTGTTGCTGTAGACCTCCATGTCGAGATCCAGGGTAATGGCAGCGCTGCGGATCATTACACCTTCATGGTGGTAGCTGACAAACAGTGAGTGCCAGTCTGTGAATTCCACATCCAACACGAGGTAAACCACTGTCACCGAAGCCATGCCCTGGTCGTTCTTGATGGGGCCAAAGGCGACAGTCGTGCGGCCGTCCTTAGTGCTGGCCTTGTTCCACCAGAAGGTCATGAAGTCGTGGGTGCCCGAATCGTTGGGATCCTTGGCCAAGAGCGTCGCGAGCTGCTTGAAACTCTCGAGTTCCGTCGCTCCCAGATACGTGCCAACGATGGTGGTCAGCAAACTACCGATGTCCACGTCACCTGAAGAGACATCCTGCCTGACCTGGCCGCCACTCGCTGCCTTTACGGTAAAGCCCAGATCGGTCAGTTGGTAAACCACAGCATCGAACCATTGCTTCGTCTGCAGATAGTCCGTATTGGTGATGTCCACGCCCTTGTTTTTCAGGACGGCGCGCGCAGCCCCCTGTGCGTAGAGGTTCAGGTGAGAGTATGCGCTGACCTGCTCCGGGGTAGCATCGGTCATGGCATAAACCAACTGCGAGTCGATGGCTGTGGCATCAATTGTCGTCGTTGCGCGTGTGTTACCAGCAACTACGCTACCAAGCTTAGGTGGCGCAAGGGCCGGCCATGCGCAGGTAATGATCCTGCTGGTAAATCCCACACCTTCACGAAGATAGGCTTGACGAGAGCGCCAGTCTGGATGGGACGTACGGTCGATGGTGAAAGGGACGTCACGCAACCCTTCGGGTGGGTTACCTATGGACTTGTCGATTGCCACGTTGAGCCTCTTCAGCAGCCCGTCGCACTCGCATTTCGCGAAAACATTCAGATGGTAGTTCAGGCCTTCTGTGTTGGTGACTTGCACGTGAGCACCAGCCCCCAGGGCCGCTTGGCAAGTTGAGATGTTCCGACCGAAAAGGCTGAACGTTTTCTGGGACTCGAACTTCACTTCTACATCAGCTTTTGCAGATTCCTTAGTGCACATGATGATCTCCAGCTCATACCCAGGCGTCATTGCTTGGGCATCTAGAAGTTATCAATATCGGACCCTTCGTGAAGCTCAGTCGGTTGAGCAGGGCTCACGAATTGCCCTGAAAATATTGCGTGGCGCTCAAGTTGCTGGAGTGGTTACTTCATCAAGAAACTTGGCGAGGTTACGAACGTCGTTGTCGGCCATTCTTTCAATCACGTCCGCGAGCGCTTTGCGATGCGGCGCGTCATGCATGGCGCCGAGCGAGTGCTGTCCACGGCCGAGCAGAAGCCAATCGGCATTGACGTTCAGCTCGACGCACAGCTTGGCGAAGTTCTCCATACTGATTGGCTCTGAACGAAACCACCGACTGAGGGCGCTGTCCGTCACACCGATTCGGTGTGACAGCGCGTAGAGTTTTGGAAACCCACGAAGGGTATATGCGAACTGAAGTCTCTCGCCGTAGCTTTTGATGCCATGCATTTCCATATCTTTCTTCGTCCTTTACTCGGAGAGGCATCGAAAGCTTCAGAAGTCCGCAGCCTCTCCGGGTTTAAGGCGGGTGAAGCCCCCAAGAGCGAATCGAGTGTGGTGAGAGGCACATGGCAGCGCGCCAACGATTGCTCTCGGCCATGCTAAAGACGAACTCATGTGCAGTGATATGAACTTTGCCGACTGAGAGCTCAGGCAGGTGTCCGGCCAAGGTGATTGTCTGGTTCGAGCGATTATGGCCTGAGCGCCAGCCAACGACTTGGTTTGCGAGGCTGAGGCGCTATGGGGATCGGTTTCACCGCGCGCTCAAACAGATATCTCAGCGGCCGTTAACAACCTTGAAGAGTGATCGCACGTCGGTGAGTGCGCACACGGTCAAGCGGTTGGACTCCGCATCCGTCTGCATACGCGCGAGCTTATCGGTTTGGTTGGTACGCGTTGCGTTCAGGTTGGTTGGGAAAGGATCCTGATGAGACGCTGTGGGTCAGCCCAACATGGGAGGTTTATGAGCGGTGGTGCTTTGTAACTGTAGTCTCACAGCCGCAACGTCAGTTTCCTGAACTCGTCTGGAGTCGTGAATATCGATCGATGGGTTTAAAAGAAATCGTGTGGCGGGGAATAGCGGCTGATGTGACCGTTGAAGCATGTTACCAAGTCCGATGCCCAGCGATTGATCAACCTGCGCATCGCGGTTTTCAAAGCATATCGCGAGAGCGATATCCGGACATCGTCGTGACGTTGGACTCGCCTTCGACGAAGCGCTTCTTGGTTTTCGATGCGAAGTATCGCAGCGCCCGCGCCAGCCTCCTGGATGCAATGGAGTCAGCGCACATTTATCACGACAGTCTCCAGTGGAAGGGCATCAAGCCTGACGTTTCATTGCTGCTGATACCTAGGGCAGACAAAGTAACGGCGCTTATCAGCCCGACTTATCATGCGGACTATGGGGTCGGAGCCTGGCAAATCAGTGCAGAATCAGAAGGGGAGGCACTGGGGATCGAACTCAAACGAATTCTGAGTGCAATACCAATCGCGGCCGCTCCAGCCCGTACAATTGCTATTGGAACGGCGAAGTAATCGATTACGCACAGTAGCGCTAAACTCGCTGACAATCCCGCAACCCGAAATAAAGTCGTCGGGCTCCAGGCGTATTGGTTCGCGACGCCGGTGCAAAGGACTCGATCAAACTGCGCTGGTCTTGACGACTCTTCCCGAGATCACCTGATTACGTTCAGGTTCACAAGCGGCAATGTTTTCGATCTTCACAATCGTTCAGCGCTGGTGGACAATCCGCGCTCTGTTCCGGGGTAGTTCAGCGGTAGAACACTCGGCTCTTAACCGGGTGGGCGCTGGTTCGAATCCAGCCCCCGGACCCACAACATCGCAGGCTCGGAAGGACTCATGCTCAGGGACGATAGGGAATCGAATGCGAATGCCGGCATAGGTGCCGGCTATGCAGCCTTTCAACTGTCTCGGGCACTCGCTGCATCGGGCCTCGACGATAACGGACAGACGAGCAAGCGCATCGAGCGCTGGCGCAATGTAATCGAGCACATATTGCAGGGATCTGCGTCGTATGGCTCACGAACTCCATTCGCGGATGTGCCTGAGTGGGTCACGCTGGAAGTCGTCACGGGAGGTTTCGCCACTGGGCAGTACATGGCCGGTGGCGCACTGACCGAGTACGAGCGACATTTGGCTGCTTCGATTCCTGGTATCCGTCCTGGCTTCGAGCGACTCGATCTCAACACTTGGCACCTTACGGAGGAGGGGATTGAGGTACTGCAAACGAAGCTGGCGAGCGGGGATTATCGAATCGAGGTGCCAGAAGAAGCTGCACTGCTGACGGTGGCCTGGTTGCTGGGCCAACAACGTACAGAGAACGCATGGGACCTGGTTGAAGCGATAGCGCCTTTCTTTGAAGAGCTGCGATTCTTTCCGATGGCTTCTGACGGTTCGCCGCTTTCAGCAGGGCAAGTGCAGGTTTTTACTGTCGGTGATGTCAGAACCGTGCTTTCAAACCGCCCAGCACAGACGCGTCTGGCAGCGCAAAAACATGTCGTCGAGACTCGCTTGCCGCTCTACGATGCGGCGGTGTCGCTTTTCCTTTTGACGTATCAGGATGATTGGCCTTGCCGCCGGTATCCCCAGGGCTGGTTTGAGCAGGCGAATACTCTGAAGCGGCAGTTCGATGCTTCTTGCCCCAGCGCTCCGTGTGAAGCTGAAAGCCGGCGGGATCGGGTAGGGGAGTTGTTTGCACTGCTGGGGGTTTGCGCCAGCGATGCGGCGTTGCTTACCGGACGACAAGTCGGACGAATTCGCAGGATCGTCGACGATTTCGTACGCAAGCATGGTCATCCCGAATCCGAGTCTCATCAAAAGCACAGAGACTCTCAACGCGGTCACGTGTCCGCACCCGGTCACCATCTATTTGCTAAAGCGGTTGCCGCACGTCTGAGCAGGTATCCCGGTTCGGACGGAGTTTCCGACTTTTCATCTCTGCTGCACCCCGTTACCTGCGAAGAAGCGACCGCATATTCGCTGTTAACAGGTATCGGCATTCCTCCTGATATTCGTCGACGCGTCGAGCGGTGTCGAAAGGGCACAATTGCCGAGCTGATCGATAAGGGATTGATTACATCCGGGGATACCGTGGCGCGGCTGCTGCCAGCGATAACGGCTGAGATCTGCAGTGCAGGATTTCGCGATATGTCGCTGCGGATGCTCTCTGTAGCAACCTATCGCGCCTTTCGACAACGCCGATCATTGTTGCTGTTGGATCTGGAAAGTCAGGTCAGGATGAATGAATTGCCGTGGGTGGCGGCTGTTGAGGACCAGCGAGAAGCGGACGCGGTGGTCGCTGACGCAGCCCGACAGGTCCTGATCGAATGCGCAGCGATGACTCTTTGCGCTTTTCCTCAAGCGATCCTGCCCAACAAACTCATTCAGGAATTTGCTGCGCTTGGTGCGATGGCCAAGCTGGATCTGCCTTTTGTTGAAGAAGTCGCCTCGGACATTTTCATGGGCGCTTTCTCGAACAAGTACATAAGAGCTGCCAGGCAGGCGGCATCTTTGACAGGTAGCACGCTATACGCCAATTACTACGACATTGATGCAAGCCAATTGGCGATGCTTCCTGATCAACCGAAATCCAGGCGGAAAAGGTTCTCCAGACCTGACGCTAGTTCCAGGGACGCATTGGCCAGATTGTGCTCCCAGCGGGCTGATGCGGGCCTGGGGACATGGCGACCGGCGACTAACGGGAAAATCATCGAGCAACAACAGATCCTGACGACGCAAAACCTTGCGCTGTTGTTTGGTGAGCTCGGGTTGAAGGCGCTGTTGCAGCATCGCCTGGCTTCGATGGCCGAGGAATGCTTCAGATGGATATGCGTACGCCAGCAGATGAAGTTGCGGTTTTATCACTCCAGCCTGGTGGTGATCAAAAATACGGCTTATGCCTGGCGGCAAATGGTCTTTTATCTAGCGATGCTTGATGAGGCAGAAATGCGTTTCGCGATTGAACGTATCGAAGCTCATTTCGCGGTTCAGCCTAGTGCATTTCGTGAAAGGTTCCTGCCGGCGATTAGAGGATTGCGAGTAGCGGCTTCTGGTGCACCGTTGACCGAGGCTCGCCAAGCAAGCGAAGGTGCTCAGGTTTTTATCGGATGGACTACCGAGAGACATTGGTTGTTGAAGCTGCAAACGAATGGCGTTGCTTAGACTGAGAGGTTGGGAGTGGTGGATCTGATATCTAAAGCCTGAGGCCATTCGCATACATGATTTAACATAATATACATTACACGTAACAAGATGTTACAGGGTTAGCGTGGTTGCCCGAGAGATTTGAATCTGCGCGGTCGCTTCAAAACCAGCTTTCCCTGCAAACTGCATTTGTCCCAATCTACAACTCTCAATCTTCACCGCGCGTAAGCATTTCAATCAGCGCTCCATGCTGCGGATACTGTGCCGTGAGTTTTGCGCGATTACCGACTTCCATGTCCGCGAAATCAAACCCAGGCGAAACCGCTTCGCTGATCAAGCCAAAGCCATTCGAGCCTTCCAGCAATCGAGAGGCTTTCCAGATTCCACCCGGTACGTGCAATTGCAGTTGCTGACCAGCCAAAACATCGCTGCCCATCACCAGCGTTTGCAGTGAGCCGTCGGCGTGGATCAGGTTGTATTCGATGGCGTCGCCCAACTGAAAATAATGCAGGATGTCGGATTGGTTGAAATGAAACTGGCCCGCCGGCGATTGCTCAGTGAGCAGATAGTAGATCGAGGTCAGCAGATATCGCGTGCCTTGCTGCGTTTCGAGGCAGGCACGGTGATCGGCTTGATAGGTTCTGCGGTAATAACCGCCCTCGACATGGGGCTGTAGATTCAGCGCAGCAATCACATCTGTAGCATTCGGCTTGCGCTGAATCATGGCCTTCTCCGTTGCAGGTACGGTTTTTTGTTAGCTCAACTAAACGGTCATTTAGTGTAGTTAACGTATTTTCGACGACGATCGACGCACTTACCCTGCTCCGTTAGAAGTCTACCGCCGCCGACAGCAGATACGTCCTCGGCGTAGAAAGCGTCAACCCCGGCTCACTATCATCCGATGCACCCGCCGAGCTCCAATAGCGTTTATCCAGCACGTTTTCGACATTGGCGCGCAAGGTGATCGTTTTCTCGTCCAGCTTGAAAGCATAGCGCGTGCCTACATCGAATCGTTCCCAAGAGTCGATTTCCTTGTCGTTCGCCTGATCCAGATACTGCGAACTCGAATAGATCGCACGACTGGTCAATGTCAAACCCTGCACAGTCGGCACATCCCACTCCGCGCCGAGGTTGACGTTGTATTTCGGTGTCGCCGGTGCGCGGTTGCCGTCGAATGTGCCGTTGGTGGTGTGGGTCAGTTCGCTATCGATGTACATCACACCGCCCAGCAATCGGAAGCCGTTCAGCGGTTCGCCGAACACGCTCAGTTCTACGCCGTTGTTTTCGCGTTTGCCGTTCGGGCCGAAGACTCGTGTGGTCGCATTGGTTTCGTAGGCAGGTTGTTTGATGCGGAACACCGCTGCCGTCAGCGCGTATGCACCCGCGTCGTACTTGGCGCCGACTTCGACCTGGCGGCTGATGAATGGCGGGAAGATTTCGTCTTCGTTGATCGACGTCGATGGCGCGATCTTGCCTTGGCTCAGACCTTCCATGTAGTTGGCGTACAGCGAAAGTTTGTCCGTCGCCTTGAACAGAATCCCGCCCGACGGCGAGACCTTTTCTTCATCGTAGGCCGTATCGCCCTTGATGCCGTCGCTCCAGTCATCGACTTTGACCCGCTGCCAGCGCGCGCCCAAAGTCAGCAGCAGTCGATCCTCGAAGAAACCGAGCGTGTCGGACAAGGCCACGCCGCTGAAGCGATTTTCGGTGTAGACCTTGGCGTCATTGCGGGTCGGCGTGCCGGGTCTGGCTATTTCCACCGGGTTGTAGAGATTGCTGCGCCCGGCCGCGTAACGGGCGCCGCCGTTTTCGAAGTCCATATAAAAGTAGTTGGCCGCCAGGTTCACTTCATGGCTGACCGGTCCGGTCTGGAACCAGTTGCGCACCCCAGCGGTAGCTGTACGAACGTTTTCGTCGCGAGTGAAGTCGCGCGGCTGGACGCTGAAGTCGCCGGCGTCATTGGTCACCGACACCGCGTGGCGCAAGAAGTCGTGATTGCTTTTGCGTGCGCCGACGCCGCCATACAGCATGACTGAATCGCTGACATCGAACTCGCCGTTGAGCGTGCCGAAAGTGTCTTTGGTTCGCGCCCGGCTCCAGGGTTGCGCATAGTTGTCGCGCACATCATGGGCGTTCGGCACCTTGGCATTGGCGGCGACTTGCACGCGTTCCTGCGGTGCGTCGGTGTCGCGCTCGGTGTGGCCGATATCGGTGGAAAGTCGCAAGCGTTCACCACGGAAATCCAGACCGAGTACCGCCATGTCGCGATCGACGCTCTGATGATCCCATTCGGTATCGCCGGACTGTTTGACCCCGTTGAAGCGCACCCCGAATTGATTGTCTTCGCCAAAACGCCGTCCGACATCCACCGCGCCGCCGACTTGATTGTTCGAGGCGTAATTGGCTGTCAGCGAGGTGATCGGCTTGTCGGTCGCGCGTTTCGGCACGACGTTGATCCCCCTCCTACACTGCCCCGTGGCGAAATCCCGTTGATCAATTGGCTCGGGCCTTTGAGGATGTCGACGCGATCGGCCATTTCCATGTCGATGGTGTAAGTCGGCAACACACCGTAGAGGCCGTTGTAGGCAACATCACTGTTGAACAAGCTGAAACCACGAATGGTGAATTGCTCATAGCGGCCACCGGCCGGGTTGGTGGCGCGTACCGAAGGGTCGGTACTGATCAGATCGCCGAGCGTGCGCGCCTGTTGGTTTTTCACCGTTTCGCTGGTGTAGGTGGTCATGCTGAACGGGGTTTCCATGAAATCCACGGAACCCAACAACCCTTGCGAGCCACGCCGCGCGACCTGACCGCCAGCAAACACGTCGGCATCCGCTGAACCGCTCGCGCCGAGAATGGATGTCGGCGCAAGTTGCAAGGTGCTGCCTTGCGCTGCGGGCACCAGCGTATAAGCCTGATCGCCGACCGGTTGCAGCTGCAAACCCGAACCCAGCAACAACCGGCTGAACCCCTCCTCCACGCCATATTCACCGGACAAACCATTGCTGTTGCGGCCGCTGACCAGTGCCGGATCCACCGACAGATTGACGCCGGCGAGACCGGCGAAGCGCGTCAGCGCTGTACTCAGACTACCGGCCGGCACCTGATAACTGCGGCGACTGCCATCGTCGGCCCAGCTCGATTGGATCAACACGGGGCTGGCACTCAGGCTCAGCAAAAGGCTCAACTGCAACAACGGACGCAAACGACCTGGAAATACTGCGGGCATTGGAAGAAGCTCTCGATTTTGTTCACTTGCCTGGAATGACCAGCGAGGCGAAAAAAGGGACAGGCTTCAGCCAGTTTTTTCCGCACGCGGTACCAGTGACACCCAAAATCGCGTTCGCGTATGCACATCGACGGGCAAACTGGCAGCCAGCAGTGCCAGCACTTGATCGGTATCGTCGAGGCGAAAGCTGCCAGTGACGCGCAGCGATTCCAGCGCCGGATCCCAGCGCAGAACACCCGAGCGGTAGCGACTCAGCTCGCGGAGGAAATCACCCAGCGGCTGGTTTTGCGCCATCACCACACCGTCGCGCCACCCGGGCATCAACGCATCGAACGCCGTCACCGCCCCGGCGCCCGAAGCTTGCAGGCTGACTTGCTGGCCTTGCTGCAATACCAGCGCCGGGCCGTGCAGTGGCTGCAATTGCACCGAACCACGCAGCACGCAGACCTGGCAATCGCGCGCATTGAGGCGCACCGAGATGTCGCTGTGTTTGACGATCATCCGTCCATAAGGCGCGTTGACGATAAAGGCTGAATCGCCTGCCGCGTTGAGCGCCATCTCGCCACGAATCAGCGTCAACTGACGTGCCGCCAGATCGACATTAACCGCGCTGTCGGTGTTGAGTTGCAATGAATAATCCTGGGCCAACTGCACTTTGCGCCGCTCGCCAGTGCTGGTGTGCAGGTCGGCGCGCCAGACCTCCAGCGGCAGCTCCCGACTGATCAACCACACCGCCGGCACTAGCGCTGCCACGCCCAAAGCACGCTTGAGAGCAGCGCGCCGCGCCGGATCCGGCCGGTCCAGCGTGGCCAGGGCAAGCGCCGGGGGCAAGCCTGCAAAGCGTTGACGCAGTTGTTGAATTTTCTGCCACGCGTTCTCGTGGCGACTGTCACTGGTACGCCAATGCTGCAATCGGGCGTGATCTTCATCACTGGCACCACCGGACTCGAGCAGTGCCAGCCATTGCGCCGCTGCCCGCGCCACTTCCCGCGTTTCCTCGCTGGGGGCAACGCGCATCACAGATCCACCAGCAAGCAATGCTCGTACGCCTGGGCCATGTAGCGTTTCACCGTGCGCTCGGAAACCTGCAAGCGCTCGGCAATCTCGCGGTAGCCAAGGCCCTCGAGTTGACTCCAAAGAAATGCCCGGCGCACGGGGCGCGGCAAGCCATCGAGCAATTCATCCAGCGCCTGCAAGGTTTCCAGCAGCAACCAGCGCTGCTCCGGCGACGGTGCGCACGCTTCCGGCAATTGCGCCAAGGCATCGAGGTAGGCTTTTTCCAGGTGGCGCCGCGTGTAGAAATTGCTCAGCAACCGTTTGCCGACGGTGAGCAGATAAGCGCGCGGCTCGCGCAATTCAGCCAGTGGCGGCGCGTTGCACAGGACGCGGACAAAGGTGTCTTGACTGAGGTCCGCCGCATCCCACGCATTGCCCATGCGCCGGCGCAGCCAGGTTTCCAGCCAGCCGCGATGCTCGCGGTACAACTGCTGCAGGCTTTGCTCCGACGGTGACGTGGCTTCAATCATCTCAAGAGACCCTGCGCGAAGGTAGATTCAAATGAGACTGATTCTATTTAACTTCTGCGAGGACACAAAGCCTTTTTCTGCTCAGCGCTTGAGCGTTTCGCTCGGCAGCTCCTTGAACAGCGCGCGGTAACTGCTGGAAAACCGCCCCAGATGCCAGAACGACCAGCGCATCGCCACTTCGGCAACGGTGGTTTCGCAAGGTCGGCGCTTGAGCAATTCACGGTGCGCACTGTTCAACCGCCTCAGGCGTAACCAATGGCTCGGGGTCATCCCGGTGTAGGCCTTGAAAGCTTGTTGCAACTGGCGCAGGGGTACGCCGGCAACGTGGGAAAGTTCGAGCAGATTGACCGTGTCTTCCGGCGAATCAGCCGCCCACTCCCCTACTCGCTTCATGATTTGGCGTTCGTTGTTGCGCTGCTGCAATCCTCCACGATCAAGACGGGTTTGAGCGTTGTCGAGGATGAACAGGCAGTCCTCGAGCAGTTGCCGAGTCAGGCGATCTTTATCAAGTGGATCAGCAGCTTGCGACAACTTCGTGAGAATCGAGCTTAGCCAGCCGCTGAACAAAGCGTTCTGTCCGCAGTTCAGCGGCGCCATGAACAAACCTTCGAGCTTTGCCACTTGCAAACCGTGCTCGCGGACAAAATCCGGACCGAACACCACAGCGATTTCCCGGTAGTTCTCCGGGGTGATCCAGATGTTGCGGCTCTCTTCGTTGAGCAGATACAGCGCGTTGTCGCTGCGATCGAAACAGAACGCCAGAGCCCCGGATGGCGCACTGAAGTTTTGCTCGACCCGGGTGTTCATCTGTTCTTCATAAACCTCGACGCCCTGCAGATCCAGATAGCGAATCTGCCCGGCGAAATGCCCCGGCGACATCTGCTGGTAATGCTGGACCCAGCCCGGTGTAGCGCGGATTTGCTCGGCCACGTCGGCGGTATTGAACGCTTGAACCTGAAGCGGATTGCACGTTGTCATGGGGTGACCCTGCGCACTCTTTTGGTGCGCTTTGGTGCTGCTGAAAGTGGATAGATGGAATCGCAAGCCGCGCCCAAGATAGTCGCCAACGCGCCACAGGGGAAGGGGCGGAAGATGAAACCCGCCCTCCCCGGCGTCTACAAAACCAATAACGAGGTCTTTATGAACGCCCCTTTCGATCAGCTGTTCACCTGGCTGAAAGATCACAAGATTACCGAAGTCGAATGCGTGGTCAGCGACCTGACCGGCATCGCCCGCGGCAAGATTGCACCGACCAACAAGTTCCTGCATGAGCGCGGTATGCGCCTGCCGGAGAGCGTGCTGCTGCAAACGGTAACCGGGGATTTTGTCGACGACGACATCTACTACGACCTGCTCGACCCGGCTGACATCGACATGGTCTGCAAGCCGGTTTCCGACGCCGTCTACGTCATTCCTTGGGCAATCGAGCCGACTGCCATCGTCATCCACGACACCTTCGACAAGTTCGGCAACCCGATCGAACTGTCGCCGCGCAATGTGCTGAAGAAAGTCCTGCAGCTCTACACCGACAAGGGCTGGAAGCCGATTGTCGCGCCGGAAATGGAGTTCTACCTGACCCAACGGTGTGAAGACCCGGACCTGCCGCTCAAGGCACCACTGGGTCGTTCGGGTCGTGCGGAAAGCGGTCGGCAGTCATTCTCGATCGATGCCGCCAACGAATTCGATCCGCTGTTCGAAGACGTCTACGACTGGTGCGAACTGCAAGGTCTGGACCTCGACACGCTGATCCACGAAGACGGCCCGGCGCAGATGGAAATCAACTTCCGCCACGGCGATGCGCTGGATCTGGCTGACCAGATCACCGTGTTCAAGCGCACCCTGCGCGAGGCGGCGCTCAAGCACAACGTCACCGCGACGTTCATGGCCAAGCCGATCGGCGACGAGCCCGGCAGCGCCATGCACTTGCACCAGAGTGTGGTCGAGATCGCGACGGGTCAGCCGATGTTTGCCGATGCCGAGGGCAACATGAGCGAGCTGTTCCGTCATCACATCGGTGGCCTGCAGAAGTACATCCCGAAAGTGCTGCCGATGTTCGCGCCGAACGTCAATTCGTTCCGCCGCTTCCTGCCGGACACCTCGGCGCCGGTCAACGTCGAATGGGGTGAAGAGAACCGCACGGTGGGCCTGCGTGTGCCGACTTCCGGGCCTGAATCGATGCGCGTGGAAAACCGCTTGCCCGGCGCCGACGCCAATCCGTATCTGGCGATTGCCGCGAGCCTGCTGTGCGGCTACATCGGCATGGTCGAGAAGATCGAGCCGAGCGCGGCGGTCGAAGGCCGGGCCTATGAACGGCGCAACCTGCGCCTGCCCATCACCATCGAAGAAGCCCTGACGCAGATGGAAGACTGCCCGAAAGTCGCCGAATACCTGGGCAGCAAATTCGTCCGCGGTTACGTCGCGGTCAAACGCGCCGAGCACGAAAACTTCAAGCGCGTGATCAGCTCCTGGGAGCGAGAGTTCCTGCTGCTCAGCGTCTGACGGCGCGCCCGTCCCTGTGGGAGCGAGCCTGCTCGCGAAGACGTCGGCACACTCACCATAGATGTCGACTGAAACACCGCTTTCGCGAGCAGGCTCGCTCCCACATGGGATTGTGCAGCGCCTGAGAATTTGATCGTTCCCACGCTACCGCGTGGGAATGCATCCCGGGACGCTCTGCGTCCCATCCAAAGCCGAACGCGGAGCGTCCGTTGCGGCATTCCCACGCAGAGCGTGGGAACGATCATTACAAGAAGAGGTGTCGATATGCGTCTATTGAAATCCGTACTCCCGGTCGCGCTGAGCGTGCTGTTCAGTGCAGCAGCCCACGCCGAGCCCCAGGTCAGCGTCTACAACTGGACCGACTACATCGGCGAAACCACCCTCGCCGACTTCCAGAGCAAGACCGGGATCAAGGTGATCTACGACGTCTTCGACTCCAACGAAACCCTTGAAGGCAAACTCCTCGCCGGCCGCACCGGTTACGACGTGGTCGTGCCGTCCAACCATTTCCTCGCTCGCCAGGTAAAGGCCGGCGCGTTCATGAAGCTCGATCGTTCACAGTTATCAAACTGGAAGAACTTGGACCCGAAACTGCTTGAATTGCTAGAGAAAAATGATCCAGGCAATGCGCACTCGGTTCCCTATTTGTGGGGCACCAACGGCATCGGTTACAACGTCGACAAGGTCAAGCAAGTGCTCGGCATCGACCACATCGATTCCTGGGCCGTGTTGTTTGAACCGGAGAATCTGAAGAAGCTCAGCCAGTGCGGTGTGTCGATGATGGACTCCGCCGACGAAGTCTTCCCGGCCATCCTCAACTACATGGGCATGGATCCGCGCAGTGAAAACCCTGAAGACTACAAAAAGGCCGAAGCCAAGCTGCTGAGCATCCGTCCGTACATCACCTATTTCCATTCTTCCAAGTACGTGTCGGACCTGGCCAATGGTGACATCTGCGTCGCGTTCGGTTACTCCGGCGATGTGTTCCAGGCGGCCAACCGCGCCAAGGAAGCGAAGAACGGCGTCAATATCGCTTACGCCATTCCCAAGGAAGGCGCCAACCTGTGGTTTGATCTGCTGGCGATCCCAGCCGACGCGAGCAACGCCAAAGAGGCCCATGCCTTCATCAATTACCTGCTTGATCCGCAGGTGATCGCCAAGGTCAGCGCCACCGTCGGCTACGCCAACCCGAACCCGGCGGCCAAGCCGTTCATGGATCAGGAACTGGTCAACAATCCTGAGGTTTATCCGCCGCAGTCGGTGCTCGACAAACTCTACATTTCCTCGACCCCGCCCCAGGCGATCATGCGTCTGATGACCCGGTCGTGGAGCAAAGTGAAGTCGAACAAATGAATCAGCACAATTCACAGCACGCCCGCTCCTGGTACGCCGCTTCTGCGCGGGCGAGCACGCCCTACCCTGCGCTGGACGGAGATGTGCTTGCCGATGTCTGCGTAATCGGCGGCGGCTTCACTGGCGTCAATACCGCGATTGAGCTGGCGCAGCGCGGTTTGTCGGTGGTGTTGCTCGAGGCGCGACGTATCGGCTGGGGCGCCAGCGGCCGCAATGGCGGGCAGCTGATTCGCGGCATCGGCCATGAAGTCGAGGGTTTCGCGCGCTACGTTGGCCAGGACGGCGTGCATTATCTGCAGCGCGCCGGCATCGATTCGGTGGCGCTGGTGCGCCAGCGCATCACTGAAAACGCCATCGACTGTGATCTGCGCTGGGGCTTTTGCGAACTGGCCAACACCGCCGCGCAATTCGCCGCGTTCAAGCAGGAACAGGACAGCCTCGCCGAACTCGACTATGCCCACGCAACGAGGCTGGTCGGGCCGGAGCAGATCCGTGCGCAAGTGGTCGACGCCGGTGTGTACGCCGGCGGATTGATCGACATGGGTTCGGGCCATTTGCATCCGCTTGATCTGGTTCAGGGCGAAGCGCGTCTCGCCGCGTCGCTGGGCATACGGATCTTCGAGCAGAGTCCGGTCCTGGAAATCCTCCATGGCCCGACCGTCGAGGTGCGCTGCGCCACCGGTTCAGTACGCGCCGGCAGCCTGGTGCTTGGCTGCAACGCGCATCTGGATGACCTTGAGCCGAAACTCAGCGGCAAGGTTCTGCCCGCTGGCAGTTACATCATTGCCACCGAGCCGCTGGACGGAAGCCGTGCCGCGCAGTTGATTCCACAGAACCTGGCGCTGTGCGATCAGAAAGTCGGGCTCGATTATTACCGTCTCTCGGCGGATCGACGTCTGCTGTTCGGCGGTGCTTGTCATTACTCCGGGCGCGATCCGGCGGATATCGCCGCCTACATGCGACCGAAAATGCTCAAGGTGTTCCCGCAACTGGCCGACGTGCGCATCGACTACCAATGGGGCGGGAAGATCGGTATTACCGCCAATCGTTTCCCCCAGGTTGGCCGGCTCAAACAGCACCCGAACGTGTTTTACGCGCAGGGCTATTCCGGCCATGGCCTCAACGTCACCCATTGGTGCGCGAAATTGCTGGGCGAAGCCATTCACGCCGGGCATAGCCAGGGCATGGACGTGTTCAGCAGCGTGCCGCACATGACCTTCCCCGGCGGCCCGGCGTTGCGTTCGCCGTTGTTGGCGCTGGGCATGTTCTGGTATCGCCTGCGCGAAATGCTCGGTTAACAGGCGCTTACACTGATCGTTCCCACGCTCTGCGTGGGAATGCAGCCCGGGACGCTCCGCGTCCCAAACTCGATCAAAAGATCTCAGCCTTCGGCAGCTCCTGGACTGCAATCGCGTCCCACGCCAGCTATACACATTTGCTCTATCGCCAAGCACTTCTATATTGATGAAGTGCTTTTGCGTTCCTGACGCTCAGTGCCCGATTAATTGAGGAGGACATGGATGAAGTCGTCAGCCAGCGACGAGCCGCGAGCACCCGGTCAGGCGCCGGTCAAAACCCGCCGATTCGGTATCTCGCTGGTATGGATCGTGCCGATCGTGGCGGTGCTGGTGGGCATTTCGCTGGTGATTCACAACATCCTTCAAGAAGGCCCGGTCATCACCGTCACTTTCAAGACCGGTGATGGCCTGACCGCCAACAAGACCGAAGTCAGGTACCGCAACGTGGTCATCGGCCATGTCTCGGAGGTCGAACTGGCCAGCGACCATAGACACGTCAACGCCACGATCAAACTGGCCAAGCAAGCCGAAGCCTTCACCCGCGAGGACTCGCAATTCTGGGTGGTGCGACCGCGCATCGGTGCCGGCGGTGTCTCGGGCATCGATACGCTGCTGTCAGGCGACTATATCGGTGCCGACATCGGCCAGGCCAACACCCGGGCAAAAACCTTCAAAGGCCTGGAGAACCCGCCGCCGATCACCTACGGCGAGCCGGGCAAGCGCTTCACTCTGCACACCGCCGACCTCGGCTCGCTGGACATCGGTTCCCCCGTCTACTACCGCAAGATTCCCGTTGGCCAAGTCGTGTCCTACGCGCTGGACCCGGACGGCAAAGGCGTCAACATCGAAGTCTTCGTGCATTCGCCCAATGATGCCTACGTCACCGAAAACACCCGCTTCTGGAACGCCAGTGGCATCGACATCAATGTCGGCGCCAACGGCTTTGCGGTGAAAACCGAATCGCTGTCGACCCTGCTGGTGGGCGGCATCGCTTTTCGCGCCCCGGACTACAGCCCCAACGACACGCCGGCCAGCGACGACAAGAGTTTCGAGCTGTTCGCCAACCAGACCGCTGCCCTCGCCCCGCCTGACGGCAAGGCGCAGTATCTGGCGCTGCGGTTTGATCAGGCCTTGCGCGGGCTCAAGGTTGATGCGCCTGTGGAGTTTCTCGGTATCGAAATCGGCCGGGTGGTGGCGGTCAATCTCGACTTCGACGAGGTCAAGCGCACCTTTCCGGTGAATGTCGGCATCGTCATTTATCCGCAGCGACTCGGCCGTGCCCACGCGAAGATTCTCAAGACCTATCATGGCGACGAAAACGACGAGGCCACCGGCGCGCGCCTGATCGGCACGTTCATCGAAAACGGCCTGCGCGCCCAGGCCCGCAATGGCAACCTGCTCACCGGTCAGTTGTATATCTCGCTGGATTTCTACCCTAAAGCGCCGAAAGTCGCGTTCGACCCTACGGCGCGGCCGGTCACCATTCCGACCGTCCCCGGCAGCCTCGAACAGTTGCAGGAAAAACTCGAGGCGATGGTCAACAAGATCAACGCGCTGCCGGTGGAACGCATCGCCAGCAACCTCGACGGCAATCTGGTCGAGCTACGCAAAGGCCTGAAGCAGTTCAATGCCGTGACCCTGCCGAGCGTACAGAGCACCCTCGCCGACGTCAGCAAGACGTTGCAGTCCGCCAATTCGACTTTGGCCGAGGACTCACCGCAACGCGAGCAACTGACCGAGACTCTCGACGAGCTCGGACGCATGTCGCGCTCGTTGCGTGAATTGTCGGATTACCTCGGTCGCCACCCTGAGTCGCTGATTCGCGGGCGGCCGGACAACGCCGCGCCGCTGGACCTCAAAGGACCGCCACGCAATTGAGCACAGGAGCTGAATCCATGGCTTTACCGTTGAAGATCACCGTGCTCGCTGCGTTCGTGCTGCTGACCGCCTGCCGGAGCGACCCGATCAGCTTCCATACGCTGACCCCGGCGCAACCGGGTGTCAGTCGTAACGGCGCCGATATCGCCATCGAAAGCATCAGCGTGCCGCCGCAGGTCGATCGCGCGCAAATTGTCATCCGCCAAGGCAACAGCGGCGTGGCTATTCTGGAAACCGATTGGTGGAGCGCCACCCTTGCCGATGAGTTACGCGGTGCACTGGCTGATCAGCTGAGCAGCGGCGTCGGTCAGCAGCGAGCCTCCGTGCGCGTCGATGTACAGCGCTTCGATTCGATCCCCGGGCAGTACGCCTTGATCGACGTGAAATGGCGAGTGCGCCCGCTGGGTGCGACGGACGCCGCGCTGCTGAACTGTCGCTCGGTGTTGCAGACACCTTCGGGGCCGAGCATCGACGAACTGGTGACCGCGCAACAGAACAACATCAAACGCCTCGCTGCGCACATCGCGCAGGGTGCCAGCGGGTCGCGCTGCCCGCCGCAGACCTGACACCGTTTACAAATCGAAGCGATCCACCGCCCGCCGCCGCTCGTTGTCATCGCGCACGTCGTAGTTGGCGGTCGTCTGGATATTGCTGTGATGCGCAAGTTTCTGTGCGATCGACAGGTCGTGCTCTTCGATCACCCGAGTGATGAACGAACGCCGAAAATCATGGGGCATGATCTTCACCCCAACCTGCGTACCGCGCTGGCGGGCGATGTAGTAAATCGCGTGTTTGGTAATGCGCTCGCGAGTGATATGGCTGCCCCGGCGAATGCGGTTGAACAGAAACGCATCGTCGCTCTCACCTTCCTTGAGCTGTGAACGACGCAGTTCCAGCCAGGCATCGAGTTTGGCAAAGGCCCAGGCCGGCGCGTATTTGATCAACTGCTTGTTGCCCTTGCCAGTCACGGTCAGGCTGCGTTCGTGAAAGTCGACCTGGCTCAGATCCAGATCCACCGATTCCGACTTGCGCATGCCGGTGCCGTACAGCAGCGCAATCACCGCCGCATCACGCAAGCCCTGCGGGCGCGGGTCGGCAGCGCAGACTTCCATCAGTTCATGAATCAGCGTGCGCTTGAGGTTGCGCCCCTGGGACAGCCGCGTGCCGGCTATGCCCTTGACCGAACGCATCTTCAGCAGGTGATCCTGGCTGATCAGGCTCATGCGCCATGCTTCGTTCATCACCCCGCGTACGGCGTTCACGTACAGCGACGAGGTGTTCGGTGCATAACCATCGGCGCGCAAAGCGGCGACCAGCGCCACCACGTCTTCCGGTTGCAGGCCGTGCCAGGGGATTTCTTCGATATCGACGTCCTCGAAACCGAGGCGGTCAGCGGCGTCTTGCAGCACATAACGCATGGTCAACTGGCTGGAAGGTGCCAGTCGCGCCAGGTAAACGGTCAGCGGATTGTTGTTGGACGGTGCAGGTTGGGTACTCGACAAATCACTCAAACGAAACGGCCTTGAAATAAAAAACGATTCAACAAAAACAATAAATGCATGAAATGAAACGCAAAAAACGGCATGACTCGATGACAAGGGTTACCGCGAAAGGCCGACAACCTGCCGTTCGAGGCGGTAAAAGTCAATCGGGCATTCCCCGAACGGTCTGTTTGCTGATTCTTCAGCAGTAGGCGAACTGAAACATCGCGCTCTTATGTTCAGTGCAGGGAACTGCGAGCAGGAGTGCGGCATGAAGATCACGGTGTTTGGCAGTGGTTATGTCGGTCTGGTGCAGGCGGCGGTGCTGGCCGAGGTCGGTCACGAGGTCGTGTGCATGGATGTCGACGCGCAGAAGATCGAGCAATTGGGCCAGGGGCACGTCAGTATTTACGAGCCGGGGCTGGCCAGTCTGGTGCGTGAAGGCCTGGATTCGAAACGCCTGCAATTCACCACCGATGAGCGGTTTGCGGTGTTGCATGGGCGTGTGGCGTTCATCGCGGTGGGCACGCCGTCACGCGAGGACGGTTCGGCGGATCTGCGCTACGTCCTGTCGGTCGGCGACGCGATTGCCCGGCATCGCCAGCAGCCATTGATCGTGGTGGAAAAGTCCACGGTGCCGGTGGGCACGGGCGACGCTTTGCGCAGCCACATCGAAAAGGCCCTGATCAGGATTGGCCGCCTGCTGCAATTCGATATTGTCTCCAACCCGGAATTTCTCAAGGAAGGTTCAGCGGTTGCTGATTGCCGGCGACCGGATCGCATCGTCATTGGTTGCGAAGGCGCTGAAGTGCGCGATGTGATGCGCGATCTGTACGCGCCGTTCAACCGCAACCATGACCGCATCCTGTTCATGGACTTGCGCAGTGCCGAGCTGACCAAATACGCCGCCAACTGCATGCTGGCGACCAAGATCAGCTTCATCAACCAGATCGCCGAACTCGCCGAGCATCTAGCCGCAGATATCGAATCAGTGCGCCAGGGCATCGGTGCCGATACGCGGATTGGCTATCACTTTATCTACCCGGGTTGCGGCTACGGCGGTTCGTGTTTTCCCAAAGACATGCGCGCGTTGATTCACAGTGCCGAACAAGCGCACTGTTCCAGCGACTTGCTGCAAGCGGTCGAGGCGATCAACCAGCGCCAGAAGCACAAGCTGTTTGAGCGCATCAACGCGTTCTACCGGGGCGATTTGCGCGGCAAGACCTTTGCCCTGTGGGGCCTGGCGTTCAAGCCCAACACCGACGACATGCGCGACGCGCCGAGCCGGGTTCTGCTAGAAGATTTATGGGCTGCCGGGGCCAGCGTGCGCGCGTTTGATCCGGAGGCCATGGTCGAAACGCAAAAGCTCTATCCAGATGAGTCGAAGCTGATGTTGATGGGCACGCCGGAATCGGTACTGGCCGGCGCCGATGCGCTGATCATCTGCACCGAATGGCAACAGTTCAAGGCCCCGGATTTCGAGCTGATCAAACAGCGCCTCAATAGCCCGGTGATCTTCGACGGCCGTAACCTGTACGACGCCGAGCGCCTGACGCGCAATGGCTTTCAGTATTTCCCGATGGGGCGCGGTGAATCGTGCAAGTTGCCGATCACCTTGCGGCAGTGGCCCGCGGCTTCGGATGTGGCTTGAACTGGCCCTGTGGGAGTCATTGCAAATTGTGAGCTACACAGACCCTGTGGGAGCGAGCCTGCTCGCGAATACGGTATGTCAGCGACATAGCAGGTGACTGATCCGCCGCCTTCGCGAGCAGGCTCGCTCCCACAGGGAAATCATGTGCTCCGAGAGACGCTGGTGTATCAGCTTGACCGGTGGCGGCTGCCCAGAGAGGATGGCGTTCGCCCTAGGCAATCCGAATAAGGACATTCCCCCTCCCTTGGCCATCTATTCGCCGTTCATTCGCCGGCTGATGCTCAGCTCGCTGACCGTGGTCATCAGCCGCGCCCTGATCAGCCCGCTGCTGACGCTGTTCCTCAGCAACAAGCTTGGCCTCAATCCGCAGGATGTCGGCTTGCTGCTCGGCATCGCCGTGTTCAGCGCAACATTGCTGTCGCTGTACGGCGGTTACATCATCGACAAGCTGGACAAGCGCCAGTTGCTGGTCCTGGCCATGCTCTCCAGCGGTATCGGCCTGATTCTGCTGACCTTCGCGCAGAATCTGTATGTGGTCACCTTGGTGCTAATCATCAGCGAAACCGCGTCGGCGCTGTTCCTCATCGGCTCCAAGGCGACCCTCAGTGAACAGCTGCCGGTGGGCCAGCGGGTCAAGGCGTTTTCCCTCAATTACACGCTGACCAATATCGGCTACGCCGTCGGCCCGATGATTGGCGTGGTGATTGCCGGGGTGCAGCCGTCCGCGCCGTTCATCGTTGCCGGTGCGATCGCCATTGGCAGTATTTTTCTGCTGCTCGGCGCGACCAGGGATGCCAGTCCGATAACTTCCGGCAGTGCGCCGCAAAGTTTCCTCGACACGCTGATGATCCTGAAAAACGACCGCACCATGGTGCTGTTCACCCTCGGTTGCCTGCTCAGCACATTGGTGCACGGGCGCTTTACGCTGTACCTGTCGCAATACCTGCTGGTCACCCACACCCAGCAACAAACGCTCGACACCATGGCCGCCCTGCTCGCCTGCAACGCAATCACGGTGATCCTGCTGCAGTACCAGGTGGGTCGCTGGCTCAGTCGCGAACACCTGCGTCACTGGATTGCCGGCGGCACCGCGCTGTTCATCGTCGGGTTGATCGGTTTCAGTCTGGCGGACAGCCTGCTCGGCTGGTGCGTGGCGATGTTCATCTTCACCCTGGGCGAGATGATCATTTACCCCGCTGACTTCCTGTTCGTTGACACCCTCGCCCCGGAGGCACTGCGCGGCAGTTACTACGGCGCGCAGAACCTGTCAGCGCTTGGCGGGGCTGCCAGCCCGGTAATGTGCGGTTTTCTATTGATGCACACGCCTGCGCCAAGCATGTTCTACGCCTTGAGCGGCTTGGCGGCGCTGGGCGGTTATCTGTGCTTCGTCAGCGCTCGGCGCACCGCTTCAATGCAAAAATAGTGCACTAAAACTGCATTTATATGAATTTGTCAGCATCGATTTTGATCGGCAAACTACGCGCGTTCCTCCCCCAATGTTGGAACGCTTCTAGGGCTTTCCGGATTTGCCGGACAAGTCCTTTTTTTGCCCCGGATTTTGCACAGGATCAGTTCTACATGCTTGCTCGCTGGTTGCCCGCCGCCATCAACACTCGCCCCACCGAATGGAGCCGTGCCGCGATCGGCATGAGCCTGGGTACGCTGTTCAGCGTGTGGATGTGTGCGCAGGTATTCGGGCATGACGTTGCCTTTCACCTGATCGGCCCGCTGGGTGCTTCGGCGGTGCTGTTGTTCGCCGTGTCGTCCGGCGCTCTCGCCCAGCCATGGTCGATTCTGGGCGGGTACTTATGCGCCGGCGTGGTCGCTTTGCTTGTCGCCCATGTGCTCGGGCGAACGCTGGGCAGCGCCTGCCTCGCCGCCGGGATGGCGGCGATTCTGATGTGCTGGCTGCGTTGCCTGCATCCACCGGCCGGTGCCTTGGCATTGACGCTGGTACTGGCCGACCCTGCGACCATCGCCATGGACTGGAAAGCCATGGAGCCGGTGATGCTCGGCGCCCTGTGCATGCTCGCCAGCGCGCTGGCCTACAATAATCTGACCCGCATCCGCTACCCGAAACGCCCCGCCGATCCTGCGCCGCCCGTGGTCCCGGTCGACAGCCAGGCGATTACTGTCGAAGACCTGAAACTGGCGCTCGCCGACATGGAAGCCTTCATCGACGTCACCCCCGAAGACCTCGAACGCCTGATCCATGCCAGCGAGCTGCACGCCAAACGCCGCAGCATTACCGAAACCTTCCGATGATCGCCTTGTAGGAGCTGACGAGTGCAACGAGGCTGCGATCTTTTGATCTTGTTTCTTGAAATCCAGAGATCGCAGCCTCGTTGCACTCGTCAGCTCCTACGCGCACAGAAAGCGGCCCTGAGAGAAAAACGCAGATTCCCCCTGCACATATCCCCGTTGTACACGACAAATTTGCACTGTTACGATCCGCTAACGCCCCCACCCGGGCTTCTCGAATAAAGACAATAAAAGCAGGGAGTTACTGATGACAGCTCAGGCTTCATCCCGGCGGACCCCGTCCATGGATGCCATGCAAAACGACTTGCTGGCCGAGGTGCGCAACCATATCGGCCACCTGACCCTCAACCGCCCTGCGGGCCTCAATGCAATCACCCTCGACATGGTGCGTCTGCTGCAACAGCAGCTCGATGCCTGGGCGTCTGACGCCGATGTGCACGCCGTAGTGTTGCGCGGTGCCGGTGAAAAGGCTTTCTGCGCCGGCGGTGATATCCGTTCGCTGTACGACAGCTACAAAAGCGGCGACACGCTGCACGAAGATTTCTTCGTCGAGGAATACGCCCTCGACCTGACCATTCATCACTACCGCAAACCGGTGCTGGCCTTGATGGATGGTTTCGTCCTCGGCGGTGGCATGGGCCTGGTGCAAGGCGCCGATCTGCGCGTGGTCACCGAAAAGAGCCGTCTGGCGATGCCGGAAGTGGCCATCGGCTATTTTCCCGATGTCGGCGGCAGCTACTTCCTGCCGCGCATTCCCGGTGAGCTGGGGATTTATCTGGGCGTCAGCGGCGTGCAGATTCGCGCGGCCGATGCGCTGTACTGCGGCCTCGCCGACTGGTACCTGGACAGCAGCAAACTGGCCCTGCTCGATGAGAAACTCGATCAGATGGAATGGCAGGACACGCCGCTCAAGTCGCTGCAGAATCTGCTGGCCAAGCATGCCGTGCAAACCCTGTCGGATGCGCCACTCGAGGCGCTGCGTCCGGCCATCGACCACTTCTTCGCCCTGCCCGATGTGCCGAGCATGATCGAGCAATTGCGCGCCGTCACCGTTGCCGACAGCCACGAATGGGCGCTCACCACGGCAGATCTGCTGGAAACCCGCTCGCCGCTGGCCATGGCCGTGACCCTGGAAATGCTCCGTCGTGGCAGGCACCTGAGTCTGGAGAATTGCTTTGCTCTGGAGCTGCATCTGGATCGCCAGTGGTTTGCCCGTGGCGACCTGATCGAGGGCGTTCGCGCCCTGTTGATCGACAAGGACAAGTCACCGCGCTGGAACCCGCCGACCGTCGCTGAGCTGGACGCTGCGCAGGTCGCAAGTTTCTTCCATGGTTTTGATGAGAGCGGGAGCTGGAGCCATGCACGATCTCGAACTGACTGAAGAACAAGTGATGATCCGCGACATGGCCCGGGACTTTGCCCGTGGCGAAATCGCCCCGCACGCCCAGGCCTGGGAAAAGGCCGGCTGGATCGACGATGCTCTGGTGGCGAAGATGGGTGAGCTGGGCTTGCTCGGCATGGTCGTACCTGAGGAATGGGGCGGCACTTACGTCGATTACGTCGCCTATGCGCTGGCCGTTGAGGAAATCTCCGCCGGCGATGGCGCCACCGGTGCGTTCATGAGCATCCACAACTCGGTCGGCTGCGGCCCGGTGCTCAACTACGGCAGCAATGAGCAGAAACAAACCTGGCTCGCCGATCTGGCCAGTGGGCAAACCATCGGTTGCTTCTGTCTGACCGAACCGCAGGCCGGTTCCGAAGCGCACAACCTGCGCACCCGCGCCGAACTGCGCGACGGCCAATGGGTGATCAACGGTGCCAAGCAATTCGTCAGCAACGGCAAACGGGCAAAACTGGCGATCGTCTTCGCGGTAACCGATCCGGATCTCGGCAAAAAAGGCCTGTCAGCGTTTCTGGTGCCGACCGACACACCGGGTTTCATCGTCGATCGCACCGAACACAAGATGGGCATCCGCGCCTCCGACACCTGCGCGGTGACGCTGAACAACTGCAGCATCCCCGAGGCCAATCTGCTCGGCGAGCGTGGCAAGGGCCTGGCGATTGCCCTGTCCAACCTTGAAGGCGGACGCATCGGCATCGCCGCGCAGGCATTGGGCATTGCCCGGGCGGCTTTTGAAGCGGCGCTGGCATATTCGAAGGAACGCGTGCAATTCGACAAGCCGATCATCGAGCACCAGAGCATCGCCAATCTGCTGGCTGACATGCACATGCAGATCAACGCCGCACGGTTGCTGATCCTCCATGCAGCGCGGCTGCGCACGGCGGGTAAACCATGCTTGTCCGAGGCTTCGCAGGCCAAGCTGTTCGCATCGGAAATGGCCGAGAAGGTGTGCTCGTCGGCGATCCAGATTCATGGCGGCTATGGCTATCTGGAGGACTACCCGGTCGAGAAGTACTACCGCGATGCGCGGATTACCCAGATCTATGAAGGGTCGAGCGAGATACAGCGGATGGTGATTGCGCGGGATTTGAAGAACTATCAGTTGTAATGGCGTTGGCCCTTCCCCTCACCCCAGCCCTCTCCCCAGGGAGAGGGGAGCCGACCGAGTCGGTTACGGATTCAGCGGCAACCTTTCAGGTCGGCGTAATTCGCCCATATCACGCGGTCAGTCCCCTCTCCCTGGGGAGAGGGCTAGGGGTGAGGGGGCATTTGAAGGTCACACACTATTTGCCTTGGAATTCAGCCTGACGCTTGGCAATAAACGCCGCCATCCCTTCCTTCTGATCCTGCGTCGCAAACGCTGCATGAAACACCCGCCGCTCGAAACGCACGCCCTCGGTCAGGTTGACCTCGAACGCGCGGTTGACGCTCTCCTTGATCATCATCGCAATCGGCAATGACTTGCCGGCGATCACCGCCGCGACTTTCAGCGCCTCATCAAGCAACTCATCGCTCGGCACGATGCGCGCGACGATGCCGCAACGCTCGGCTTCCACCGCGTCGATCATGCGCCCGCTCAGGCACATTTCCATGGCTTTGGCTTTGCCCACGGCGCGGGTCAGGCGCTGGGTGCCGCCCATGCCCGGCAGCACGCCGAGGTTGATTTCCGGCTGGCCGAATTTGGCGTTGTCACCAGCCAGGATGAAGTCGCACATCAGCGCCAGTTCACAACCGCCGCCGAGGGCAAAACCATTGACCGCGGCGATAATCGGCTTGCGCCGGTTGGCCACGCGATCGCTGTCGCTGAACAGATCGTCCATGTAGATCTGCGGATAGGTCAGCTCGGCCATTTCCTTGATGTCGGCGCCGGCGGCAAAAGCTTTTTTCGAACCGGTGAGGACGATGCAGCCAATATGCGCATCGGCTTCCAGCGTATCGAGCGCGTGGTTCACTTCGCTGACCAGTTGCGCGTTCAGCGCGTTCAGTGCCTGCGGCCGGTTGAGGGTGATCAGGCCGACGCGGTCGCGGGTTTCCAGCAGAATCGTTTCGTAAGTCATGAATAAAATTCCTTGTCAGAGATTGCGCGAAATGACCATGCGCTGAATGTCGCTGGTGCCTTCGTAGATCTGGCAGACGCGCACGTCGCGGTAGATGCGTTCCAGCGGAAAGTCGTTGAGGTAACCGTAACCGCCGAGGGTTTGCAAGGCCATGGAACAGACCTTCTCGGCCATTTCCGAAGCGAACAGCTTGGCCATCGACGCTTCGACCAGCGCCGGTTGGCCGCTGTCACGCAAGGCCGCGGCGTAATGCACCATTTGCCGGGCGACGGCAATTTGCGTGGCCATGTCCGCCAGGCGGAACGCCACGGCTTGATGCTCGATGATCGGCTTGCCGAAGGTGTCACGCTCACGGGCATAGTCGCGGGCAGCTTCGAACGCAGCGCGGGCCATGCCGACAGCTTGCGAGGCGATACCGACGCGGCCGCCTTCGAGGTTGGCCAGGGCGATCTTGTAGCCTTCGCCCTCCTCGCCGAGGCGGTTGGCGACCGGCACTTTCACATCTTCAAAAAGAATCTGGCAGGTGTCGGACGCGTGCTGGCCGAGTTTGTCTTCGACCCGCGCGACTTTGTAGCCCGGCGAGTCGGTCGGCACGATAAACGCGCTGATCCCGCGTTTGCCGGCGCTCGGGTCGGTCACGGCAAACACGATCACGATGCCGGCGTTCTGCCCGGAGGTGATGAACTGTTTGCAGCCGTTGAGCACGTAGTGATCGCCGTCCAGCCGCGCGCGGGTTTTCAGGCTGCTGGCATCGGAACCAGCCTGGGGTTCGGTGAGGGCGAAGGCGCCGAGCATGGCGCCGCTGGCCAGCGGTTTGAGGAAGCGCTCGCGCTGATCGTCATTGCCGAACTTGAGAATCGGCACGCAGCCGACCGAGTTGTGCACGCTCATGATCGTCGAGCAGGCACCGTCGCCTGCGGCGATTTCTTCCAAAGCCATGGCGTACGCGAGGTAGCCTGTGTCACAGCCGCCCCACTGCTCCGGCACGAGCATGCCGAAGAAGCCCAGCTCAGCCATCTCGGCGATGGCTTCCTTGGGGAAACGGTGCTCGCGATCCCACTCGGCGGCGAACGGCTTGAGCCGCTCCACGGCAAACTGCCGGGCCATGTCGCGGATCTGGGTCTGGTCTTCGTTGGGGATCATGGTGAGTCCTTGAAATCTGAGTACGACATTGAACCCTGTGGGAGCGAGCCTGCTCGCGAAAGCGGTGTATCAGTCACGCATGTGCCGGCTGAAACGACGTCTTCGCGAGCAGGCTCGCTCCCACAGTTGATCGGCGATGCCTTCAGTAAACGCATTCCACGGCCATGGCCGTGGCTTCGCCGCCGCCAATGCAGATCGCTGCAATGCCGCGCTTGAGCTGTTTCTGCCGCAGTGCCGCGAGCAACGTCACCAGAATCCTCGCTCCCGAGGCGCCGATCGGATGGCCCAGCGCGCAGGCGCCGCCATGCACATTGAGCTTGTCGTGGGGAATCTCCAGGTGCGTCATCGCCGCCATGCCGACAACGGCAAACGCCTCGTTCACTTCAAACAGATCCACTTGATCCAGCGCCCAACCGGTCTTGTTCACCAGTTTCTTGATCGCGCCAATCGGTGCGGTGGGAAACAGGCCGGGGTATCAGCGAACGCAGCATGCCCATGAATCACCGCCAGCGGCTTGAGGCCCAGTTGCTGCGCGTGGGACTGGCGCATCAGCACCAGCGCCGCCGCGCCGTCGGAAATCGAGCTGGAGTTGGCTGCGGTGACCGTGCCGCCCTCGCGGAACGCCGGTTTCAGCGAGGCAACCTTGTCGAGTTTGGCTTTTGGCGGTTGCTCATCGTTGCTGATCACCACCTGCTCTTTACCGACAGTCACAGTCAGCGGGACGATTTCGTCCTTGAAGCTGCCGTCCTGGATCGCCTGTTGTGCGCGGGTGGTCGAGGTAATGGCGAAGGCATCCTGCGCTTCGCGGCTGAAGCTGTTGGCCTCGGCGCAATCCTCGGCGAAGGTGCCCATCAGGCGCCCCTTGTCGTAGGCGTCTTCGAGGCCGTCGAGGAACATCGAATCAAGCACGCGGCCGTGGCCCATGCGATAGCCGGCGCGGGCACGATCAAGCAGGTACGGCGAGTTGGACATGCTTTCCATGCCGCCGGCGATCACCACGTCGGCACTGCCGGCAAGCAGCATGTCGTGAGCCATGATGGCGGTCTGCATGCCCGAGCCGCACATCTTGTTCACCGTGGTGCAGCGCGTCGATTTATCCAGCCCGGCGCCCAGCGCAGCCTGACGTGCCGGCGCCTGACCGAGGCCGGCGGGCAGTACGCACCCAAACAGCACTTCATCAACCGCGTCGCTGGCGACACCGGCGCGTTCGACCGCAGCCTTGATCGCCGCCGCGCCGAGTTGCGGTGCGGTAAGGCTTTTCAACTCGCCCTGAAAACCGCCCATCGGTGTGCGGACAGCGCTGACGATAACAATCGGATCATTGGACATAGTCATGACTAATCCTCCTTACTTGGCGGCCATGCGCAAGGCGCCGTCGAGACGGATCACCTCGCCGTTGAGCATGCTGTTTTCGATGATGTGGCGCACCAGCGCGGCGTATTCGGCAGGCTTGCCCAGACGCGGCGGGAATGGCACACCTGCGGCCAGCGAATCGCGCACTTCCGGGGTCATGCCGGCCATCATCGGCGTTTCGAAAATGCCCGGTGCGATGGTCATCACGCGGATGCCGAAGCGCGCCAGCTCGCGGGCGGCTGGCAGGGTCAGGCTGGCGATCGCGCCTTTCGACGCCGAGTACGCAGCCTGGCCAATCTGGCCGTCGAACGCTGCGACCGAGGCGGTGTTGATGATCACTCCACGCTCGCCGTCAGCATTGGCTTCGCTCTCGGCGATCGCCGCCGCAGCCAGGCGCAGCATGTTGAAACTGCCGATCAGGTTGACGTTGATCACTTGCGCAAAACTGCTCAGGGCGTGCGGGCCGTTCTTGCCGAGAATTTTCTCGCCGCGAACGATGCCGGCGCAGTTGATCAGGCCGTTGAGGCTGCCAAATGCGGCAACGGTCGCCTGCACAGCGGCTTCGGCGGCGGCTTCATTGCTGATGTCGGCAACCACGCTTTGCGCACCCAGGCGCTGCGCCTGAGCGGCGACGGCTTCGGCGTTCATGTCGACCAGCATGACTTTGGCGCCGGCACTGACCAGCAATTCCGCGCTCGCGGCACCGAGGCCTGACGCGCCGCCGGTGACGATAAAAACCTTGTTCTCGATCTGCATGACGGTGTTCCCTTGGATTCAAGCTGAAACTCTGTGCGCCGCGGCCTCTTGAGCCTTGGCGATTTCCTGGTTGCGCAAGATAAAGCGCTGCAATTTGCCACTCGGGGTTTTGGGCAATTCGCTGACAAATTCGATTTCACGCGGGTACGAATGCGCGGCCAGACGCTTGCGCACGTGTTGGCGCAGCTCCTCGGCCAACTCCGGCGCGGCACGGTACTGCGCGCTCAGCACGACAAAGGCTTTGACCAGTTCGGTGCGTTCCGGGTCGGGTTTGCCGACGACCGCCGCCTCGACCACGGCCGGGTGTTCGATCAGGGCACTTTCCACGTCGAACGGGCCGACGCGGTAGCCCGAAGTGGTGATCACATCATCACTGCGGCCGACGAAGCTGATGCTGCCGTCCGGGTTCCACTCCACGGTGTCGCCGCTTAGATAGTAGTTGCCGACAAAGGCCTTGGTCGGCGCGCCTTCGTAGCCACCGAACCAGCACATCGGCGACTGCGGGCGGTCGATGGCAAGAATGCCCGGCTGACCGACGCCGAGTTCGTTGCACTGCTCATCGAGCACGACGATGCGATGGCCCGGCGAAGCGAAACCAGCGGCGCCGACATGCACCGGGTGCTCAAGGCCGTGATGATTGCACAGCACCATGCCCAGTTCGGTCTGGCCGTAGTGGTCGTGGATGACCACGTCGAGGTTATCGGCGAACCAGCGGATCACTTCCGGGTTCAGCGGCTCACCGGCGCTGCTGACGATGCGCAGTTTGCCCTTGATCGATCTGGCGAACTCCTCGCCACCGGCAATCAGCAAACGATAGGCAGTGGGCGAGCCGGTGAGATTGGTAATGCCGTATTTGTTGATCACCCGGCAGGTGCTTTCGAGGGTGAACGGGCCATCATAGAAGGTAATCGGGTGCCCCAGCGCCAATGGCCCGGTGACGCCGAAATAGATGCCATAGGCCCAGCCCGGATCGGCGACGTTCCAGAACGCGTCTTCGGGACGCAGGTCCACCGCATCGCGGGTGTAGCTCTGGAAAGCGACGATGGCTTTGAGCGGCACCGCCAAGGCTTTCGCAGGGCCAGTGGTGCCCGAGGTGAACATCAGCAGGAACGGGTCTTCGCCGGTCAGCAATACCGGTTCGCAAACATTGGAGTGGTTGGCCAGCTCAGCCCAGAAACTGAAATCACCACGAACAATGCCCTGACCTTTGGCGCCGGCCACGGTGACGATGGTCGGGCATGCGCTGACTTCATTGAGCTTGGGCCGGTTGACCGCGTCGGTGACCACGATTTTAGCCCCCGAGCTGTTCAGGCGGTGCTCTAGCGCTTTCGGCCCGAATGCGGTGAATAGCGGCTGATACACCGCGCCGATGCGCCAGGTGGCGAGCACGGTGATGAGCAATTCGACGTTGCGTGGCAGCAGGCCAGCGACTTTATCGCCCTTCTGCACGCCCTGGGCGAGGAGGAAATTGGCGAAACGCGCGGCTTTGTCTTGCAGATCAGTGAAGGTGTAAGTCGCACTTGAGCCGTCGCGACCTTCCCAGAACAACGCAATGCGCCCGGGCAAGGCATGGCGGTCGCAACATTCAACGCAGGCGTTGAGTGCCGCCAGCGTGCCGCTGAGCGACGCATCGACGGTGTGCTGATAGTTGAACTGTTCGGTGGCAGACAAGTAATCGCGCATTGCCAGAATCCCTCGGTGTTTTTATTAGGCTGGGAACCGTAAACAACACAAGGATAGTCGCGCCGCGCGGGCCTTGGGGCAATGGTCAAAGCTATCAACGTGGTTGACTGGTTTGGCCAAGAGGTTGCGGCCGCATGCCCTGTAGGAGCTGACGAGTGCAACGAGGCTGCGATCTTTTGATCTTGATTTTTACCATCAAGTACAAGATCAAAAGATCGCAGCCTTCGGCAGCTCCTACAGGGGAACGCATTTCCAAAATGAGGGAGCGAGCCTGCTCGCGAAGGCGTCGGGTCAGACCACCTCATTGAGGATCAGTGTGCGGTAATGCCCCGGGTTCGACCCCGACCACTTGCGAAACGCTTTGTAGAACGAACTGGCATCAGCAAAACCCAGCCGTGCAGCAATCTCGACAAAACTGATCGAAGGCTCCGCCAGCCAGGTAATCGCCAGCTCTTTGCGCACGCTGTCTTTCAGCCCCTGATAAGTCTGCCCTTCCTCGGCCAGACGCCGGCGTAATGTCGACGCGGACATACAAAGTTGCTGGGCCAGCGCCTCGGTTTCCGGCCATTGCTCGGCGGGGAGCTGCCGCAGATCCTGCTTGATCCGGCTGGCGAGGCTGTCGGGGTCGCGGTACTTGACCAGAATGTTGGCCGGCGCCTGGGCGAGAAAGCGCTTGAGTTCTTCGGCACTGCGTTTGATCGGCAGATCGAGGCAATCGGCGGAAAAAATCATCCGCGTACGTGGGCGCTCAAACCGCAGGTTTTCCGAAAACATCACCCGATAATCGTCGATGAAGTCCGGTTCCGCGCAGCGCAGTTCAATCGCCAGAATCGGAATCCGCCGCCCGGCCAGCCAGCACGCGACGCCGTGCACGATCATCCAGTAAGTGAAATAGGTGAAGGCGCGGCGCGGTTCGGCGTCGTCTTCGAGCAGGACGATTTCCGCCAGGCTCTGCTGATGCACCAGTTGCGCCGGCAGTTTTTCCAGCATCAACGACAGGAACGTCAGACCGGTATCCAGCGCCGCCGCCAGCGTCGGTTGCGCCATGGCGCTGCGACACAAAAACGCCAGGCTGCCGGATTTGAGCGGGCGCGGGTCCATGCCGAAGAACTCGTCATCACAGCGTCGCGCCAGCAGGCGCCAGAGTCTGGCGTATTGCGAGGCCGGCACCCTGCCCTCATCGGCCGCTAACAAAGCCGGATCGATGCCGACCTTGCTCAACGCCTCATCCGTTGCCGCACCCGGGGCACAACTTTGCAGCAGCGCTTCGCGCACCAGTTGAATGGCAATGGTGTCTTTTTCCGCCATGGAGCGAGATGAGCCTTATTGTTTTTTGGGTGGTGGGCATCTTAACCCAGCTGCTGATTTCACCGCAGGGCCAATGTGGGAGCGAGCCTGCTCGCGAACGCGGTGTCAGCTAAACAAATGTCACAGGCATACCGCATTCGCGAGCAGGCTCGCTCCCACAGGAATCACAGTTGTTCAGCTAAGGTTCAGCTAAATGTCAATGAATGCCATTTGGGAATGAGTGTCATTATGTTACAACTTAGCCTCCTATCTAAATCGCTGTGGCTCGCCAATGCTCGTTCCCTTTTTGATCATGTTGCGCGAAGGCATCGAGGCCGCGCTCATCGTCGGCATCATTGCCAGTTACCTGCAACAGACCGGCCGCGGCCAATGGATGCCAGCGGTATGGATCGGCGTCTTTTTCGCCGCCGCCCTTGCCCTGCTGGTCGGCGGTGGCCTGGAGCTGGTCAGCGCTGAATTCCCGCAAAAGCAGCAGGAGTTGTTCGAAGGCGTGGTCGGTCTGGTCGCCGTGGGCATTCTCAGTTCGATGGTGTTCTGGATGCGCAAGGTCGCGCGGTCGATCAAGCACTCGCTGCAAGCCTCGCTGGATCAAGCGCTGACGCAATCCGGGCATCAGGTGATTGCCTTGATCGCCATGGTTTTCTTCGCCGTCGCTCGCGAGGGCCTGGAAACGGTGTTCTTCCTGCTCGCCGTGTTCCAGCAAAGCGAAGGCCCGGGCGCGCCGATTGGCGCCCTGCTCGGCCTGATCCTGGCGGTGATCGTCGGTTTCCTGATCTACAGCGGCAGCATGCGCCTCAATCTCTCGGCGTTCTTCAAGTGGACCGGATTGTTCATCCTCGTGGTCGCTGCCGGGATCCTCGCCAACTCGGTGCAGGCGCTGCATGAAGCCGGGCTGTGGAATCACCTGCAAACGGTGCTGTTCGACTTCAGCGCGACGCTGCCGATGGACGGCCCGCTGGGCTCGGTGCTGGCCGGCATGTTCGGCTATCAGGATGCGCCGACCGTCAGCACTCTTGGCGCGTACCTGGTTTATCTGCTGCTGGCGCTGGTGATGTTCTTCATGCCCGCGCCGCGCCAGGCGACGCCAACCACTTCCGTTTCCAGCCAATAAGGCCCTTCATGTCTACTACCCAAACCCCTCCGGCCCTGCGTTGGGCGCTGGCCGGCTCGGTGCTGCTGATGGTCGCCGCAGGCGGGCTGTTCTGGTACGCCTCGAACATGGCCGCAGCCAAGCGTCAGCACAACCATGACGAAATCGTCGTCAACATCCATCCGCACAGTTGCGAGCCGAACACACTGACGGTGCCCGCCGGCCGCGCCAGTTTTCGCATCGTCAACCGCTCCGAGCGTGCGGTCGAGTGGGAAATTCTCGACGGCGTGCTGGTGGTCGAAGAGCGGGAAAACATCGCGCCGGGCCTGAGCCAGGTGATCAACGCCAACCTGCAACCGGGCGACTATGCGATCACTTGCGGCTTGCTCAGCAACGCGCGCGGCACTTTGCACGTCACACCGACGGCCGCTTCCGATGCCGCCGCCAAGGCCAAACCATCGATGGTGGCTTTCGTCGGGCCGCTGTCGGAATTTCGCGTATATCTGGCCGTTCAGGGCAGCGCGTTGATCAAAGCGACGACGGCGCTGAATCAGGCGATCACCAGTGGTGATCTGGCGCAGGCGCAAGAGTTGTACCTGCCGGCGCGTGCTGCCTATCAGCGTCTGGCGCCGGCGGCGCAGCGCCTGGCCGAGCTGGACAATCAGATCAATGCCCGCGCCGATTATTTCGAAAAGCGCGAACAGGATCCCGCCTTTGTCGGTTTCCATCGCCTCGAATACGCGCTGTTCCAGCAGCGCAATCTCGATGATGTCACGCCGATTGCCCAGCGCTTGCTCGCAGATGTCACCACCCTCAAGCAACAGTTGCTCGCGCAGTCACTGCCGCCGGAGCAACTGGTGGGCATCGTCGTGCGCAACCTCAACAGCCTCGCCGAGGTGCGCGCCGGCAGCGGCGAGGAAGAACGCTACAGCCACAGCGATCTCAACGGTTTCGCCGCCAACGCGCAGACCGCGCGCAAGGTCGTCGACCTGTTGCGCCCGATGCTGAGCAAATCCGCTGCTGAGCTGTTGCCGAAGATCGACCAGGCGCTGGACGATTTCGACAGCCAGCTCAACGCCTTCAAATCCGCCGATGGCTACGTCAGTTACGACGCCGTGACCGCCGCGCAACGCCAGCAGATCGCCGCCAAAGCCGAGGCTCTGGCCACGGCACTGGATGGCATCGACCCCGCCCTCGGCTTTTCCGGCCTGTAAGCAGAAGACCACGACAGATGAACGATTCAGAACCTCTCAACCTGCAACGGCGCCGCGTGCTGATGGGCATGGGCGCCGCCGGTGTCGCCCTCGCCGGATCGGCGCTGAGCTGCCCGGCCATGGCCGCGCAGCCTGCGCAAGTCACCGAAGCGCCGAGCAGCGACAAGACCGAAGACCGCCACGACTTCCACGGTGTGCACCAGGCCGGCATCGTCACCCCGCGCCCGGCCTCCGGGATGCTGGTGGCGTTCGATGTGCTGGCCAGCGATCGCGAAGACCTCGAGCGGCTGTTTCGCACCCTCAACGAACGCATCGCGTTTTTGATGAAGGGCGGCCCGGTCGCGCAGATCGACCCGAAACTGCCGCCGCTGGACTCCGGCATCCTCGGCCCGGTGGTCACCCCGGACAACCTGACCATCACCGTTTCCGTCGGCGACTCGCTGTTCGACGAGCGCTTCGGTCTCGCGGCGGCAAAGCCCAAGCGTCTGCAACGCATGGTCGGTTTTCCCAACGATGCACTGGACGCCGATTGCTGCCATGGCGACCTCAGTCTGCAGTTCTGCGCCAACACCGCCGACACCAACATTCACGCCCTGCGCGACATCGTCAAAAACCTGCCTGACCTGCTGCTGGTGCGCTGGAAACAGGAAGGCAGCGTCCCGCCGCAAGCGCCGGCCAAACCCGGCGTACCGGCGCAGTCGGCGCGCAACTTTCTCGGTTTTCGCGATGGCTCGGCCAACCCTGATTCCAACGACGCCAAGGCCATGGACCGCATCGTCTGGGTGCAACCGGGCAGCGACGAGCCGGCCTGGGCTGCCCATGGCAGTTATCAAGCGGTACGCATCATCCGCAACTTCGTCGAGCGCTGGGATCGCACGCCGTTGCAGGAGCAGGAAAGCATTCTCGGCCGGGTCAAGAGCAGCGGCGCGCCCATCGGTGGCCACACTGAAAGCGAAGTGCCGGATTACAGCAAGGATCCGGCCGGCAAGCTGACCAGGCTCGATGCGCACATTCGTCTGGCCAACCCGCGCACCGCCGCGACCCAGGCCAATCTGATCCTGCGCCGGCCGTTCAACTACTCCAACGGCGTCAACAAGAACGGCCAGCTCGACATGGGCCTGCTGTTCATCTGTTACCAGGCTGACCTGGAACAAGGCTTCATCACCGTGCAGACCCGCCTCAACGGTGAACCGCTCGAGGAATACCTCAAACCGGTTGGCGGCGGTTACTTCTTCACCCTGCCCGGCGCTACCGGCGATGACGACTTCATCGGTCGCTCGTTACTCGCTGCCACCTCCCAAAACAAAACCGCATGACACCCAACCGACACTGGAGCCGCCCCATGAAAAAGACGCCACTCGCGTTATTGCTGACCCTTGGTTTGCTCAACACCCCGCTGGCGGCGTTCGCCGCGACCGCGCCGCTGGATCTGGTGGGGCCGGTGTCGGACTACAAGATTTACGTCACCGAGAAACTCGATGAGCTGGCCAGCCACACCCAGCAGTTCACCGACGCGGTGAAGAAAGGCGATCTCGCCACCGCGCAGAAGCTCTACGCGCCGACGCGGGTCTATTACGAGTCGATCGAGCCGATCGCCGAGCTGTTCAGCGATCTCGATGCGTCCATCGATTCTCGCGTTGACGATCACGAAAAAGGCGTTAAGGCCGAGGACTTCACTGGCTTTCACCGGATCGAATATTCGTTGTTCGCGGAGAAGTCCACTAAGGGCCTGGATGCATTGGCCGACGGTTTGAACAAAGACGTGCAGGACCTGCAAACCCGTGTGGCCGGTCTGACCTTCCCGCCAGAGAAGGTCGTCGGCGGCGCTGCTGCGCTGTTGGAAGAAGTCGCGGCGACGAAGATTTCCGGCGAGGAAGACCGCTACAGCCACACCGACCTGTACGACTTCCAGGGCAACATCGACGGGGCGAAGAAGATCGTTGATCTGTTCCGTCCGCAGATCGAACAGCAGGACAAGGCGTTTGTTGCCAAGGTCGACAAGAACTTCGCCACGGTCGACAAGATACTCGCCAAGTACAAAACGGCGGATGGCGGGTTTGAGACCTATGACAAGGTCAAGGACAACGACCGCAAAGCGCTGGTCGGGCCGGTGAATACGCTGGCGGAGGATCTTTCGATGATGCGCGGGAAGTTGGGTCTGAACTGATTTTTTAGCCTCTGGTCTGGCCCCTTCGCGAGCAGGCTCGCTCCCACAGTTGGAATGCATTTCCCTGTGGGAGCGAGCCTGCTCGCGAAAGCAATTCCGGACGCGCTAGAGAATCCTGTAGAGCAACCGCTCAATCCTCACCCGACTCACCCGCTTGAGAAACTTCGCCACCCCTGCCGGGTAATCCGGCAGCGTTTCAAGCGACTGGAAGTTATCGATCCGCGTGGTATGGCGGAAGATGTTTTCCAGCTCTTTCGCCCGTGGCTCCAGCCACTCGCCTTTCGGGTCTTCAATCAGCAGCGCGTTTTCCAGGTCGAGGCGAAACGCGCGCGGATTGAGGTTGTTGCCAGTCAGCAAGGTGTAACGCTGATCGATCCACATGCCCTTGAGGTGATAGGTGTTGTCGCCGTCGCGCCACAGGTGCAGGTTCAACTGGCCGCTGTCGATGCTGTGCTGATGGCGTTTGGCGAAGCGGCGCAGGCTGATCTCGTATAGATACGGCAGCGCGGCGATCACCTTGAACGGCTCGCTCGGCGGAATGTAGAAATCGTTGGCGGTCTTGTCGCCAACCACGATATCGATCTTCACGCCACGGGCCAGCGCTCGATTGATCTCACGGATCACGCCCAGGGGCAGGTTGAAATACGGAGTGCAGATGGTCAGCTGCTTTTGCGCGCTGGCAATCAGTTCCAGAATCGCCCGGTTCAGCGGGTTGTTCTTGCCGACGCCGAGCAGTGGCGTGACCGACAGCCCTTCTTTACTTGTGCTGCCGGCCCCGGTGTCGTAAGTCGCGTACTTGAGACGGCTGCGCAGGTCGCCGATGTCGTTGCGCAGGCTGCGGGTAGTCGGCAGGTTGGGCAGGTCGAGGCGGTGCACGGCTTTCGATTCGATCAGGCCGTGCTTGACCAGATGATGCATCGAATCCGCCAGCTCGCGACTGTGCAGCACGTGGTAGCGGTCGAAGCGGTACTTGTCGAGTTTGTGCAGGTAGACGTTGTTCAGACTCGCGCCGCTGTAGACCACCTTGTCGTCGATCACGAAACCTTTGAGGTGCAGCACGCCGAACAGCTCGCGGGTCTGCACCGGCACGCCGTAGATCGGCACTTCGCTCTGGTGCGTGCGGGTCATGTCCTGATACCAGGCGGCGTTGCCCGGCTGCTTGCCCGCGCCGATCAGACCGCGCTGGGCACGCAACCAGTCGACCACCACGGCGATTTCCAGCTCGGGACGCTTGAGCTTGGCTGCGTGCAGGGCATCGAGGATTTCCTGACCGGCTTCGTCCTGCTGCAGATACAGCGCGACGATGCAGATGCGCTGCGTCGCTGCGGCGATTTGCTCGAGCAGGCAGCGTCGGAATTCGGCAGCACTGGACAGAATGCTCACCGCCTCGGCGGTCAGCGCGAAGCTGCGCAGTTTGGGCAGCAGAGAACGTTTGAAAAGCAACGGCATAAGGCTCGCAAGGTTCGATTCCGAAGAGTTTGAGAGCTTACACCATCGTCTGCGCCGGGTCTTGTCAGTGTCAGTAATGGCCCCTTCGCGAGCAGGCTCGCTCCCACCGTTAAAATGCATTCCCCTGTGGGAGCGAGCCTGCTCGCGAAAGCGTTTTCACACACGCCGAAGAAATTCGCTTGACCAAGGAGAACAGTCGTTCTACTGTTCGCCACATGAACGAATCAATCAGCAATGACACACGCGACATCATTCTGGATGTCACCGAAAAGTTGATCTACAAAAGTGGCATCGCTGCCACCAGCATGGATCTGCTGGTGAAGACCGCCGGCGTCTCCAGAAAAAGCATTTACCGTTACTTTGCCGATAAGGACGCCTTGGTGGTCGCAGCCCTGCAACGGCGGGATATTCGCTGGATGCACTGGTTCACAAGTGCCGTCGATCAGGTCGAAACCCCGGCCGATCGTCTGCTCAACCTGTTTACTGTGCTCAAGGGCTGGTTCGACTCGGAAGGCTTTCGCGGCTGCGCCTTTATCAACACTAGCGGCGAAACCGGCGATCCACAGGATCCAGTGCGGCTGGTGGCCAAAGAACACAAACAGAAGCTGCTCGACTACGTGTGCGAGCTATGTACCGAATATGGTGCCGAGGATCCGCAACTATTGGCCAGACAGTTGCTGATCCTGATTGAAGGCGCCATTACCATAGCGCTTGTGATGGGTGATCACAGTGCCGCCGATAATGCGCAATGCATGGCGCGAAAGTTATTGGGCCTGTAACTCTTAATAAGCCGGACTTGTTGTTCATACATTAAATGAAACAGGAGATTGAACATGTCGACTGCAGCCCAGGTACGTCCGCCATTGCCCCCGTTCAACCATGCGTCAGCCATCGAGAAGGTGCGTCTGGCCGAGGATGGCTGGAACAGCCGCGATCCGGAAAAGGTTTCGCTCGCTTACACCCTCGACACCAAATGGCGCAATCGCGCCGAGTTTGCCAACAACCGCGAAGAGGCCAAGGCGTTTCTGACGCGCAAATGGGCGAAGGAACTGGATTATCGCTTGATCAAAGAACTCTGGGCCTACTCCGATACGCGTATCGCGGTACGTTATGCCTATGAATGGCACGACGATTCCGGCAACTGGTTCCGCTCGTACGGCAACGAGAACTGGGAGTTCGATGACAACGGCCTGATGTTCCAGCGCTATGCCTGCATCAACGACATGCCGATCAAGGAAAGCGAGCGCAAATTCCATTGGCCGCTGGGCCGCCGGCCGGATGATCATCCGGGGCTGAGTGAACTCGGTCTCTAAAGCCAACCCACCCATGTGTAGGAGCTGCCGAAGGCTGCGATCTTTGATCTTGATTTGATCGTTCCCACGCGCAGCAGCCGGGGCGCTCCGCGCCCGAGAAGATCGCAGCCTTCGGCAGCTCCTACACAGGAATGTATTCCAGACTGTAATTGACGACGGCATGCTCTGGCTCGCCGCAACAGTTCGATACAGGTAACATAACCGCCCTCCCCGCAGCCCACGTTCTGCGCCTTGCCGAATAAGCCGACTCCATGCCTTTCGAACTCAGCGTTGACCTCACCACCCTGGCCATTCTGGCTGCTGTTGCTTTCCTTGCCGGTTTCATCGATGCCATCGCTGGCGGTGGCGGTCTGTTGACCACGCCGGCGCTGCTGACGGCGGGCCTGCCGCCGCATCTGGTGCTGGGCACCAACAAGCTGAGCTCGACCTTCGGTTCGGCGACCGCCAGCTTCACCTTCTACAAACGCAAACTGTTTCATCCACGCCAGTGGACCCACGCGATTGTCGGCACCCTGGTCGGCGCGCTCACTGGCGCGGTGGTTGCGCATTACCTGCCGGCCGAGTGGCTGAACAAGATGCTGCCGGTGATCGTTTTCGCCTGTGGCCTGTATTTGCTGTTTGGCGGCACGCCGAAAGCGCCGCTGGACAGCGACGCGCCGATCAAAAAGAAATGGCAATCGACCCAGGGCTTCAGCCTCGGCTTCTACGATGGGGTGGCCGGCCCCGGCACGGGCGCATTCTGGACCGTGAGCAGTCTGCTGCTGTACCCGATCGACCTGGTCAAGGCCAGCGGCGTGGCGCGCAGCATGAACTTTGTCAGCAACATTGCGGCGCTGTCGGTGTTCATCTTCTCCGGACAGGTCGACTGGATCATTGGCTTATGCATGGGTCTGTCGGTGATGGTCGGGGCTTTCTTTGGCGCGCGCACCGCAATCAGCGGCGGCGCCAAATTCATTCGTCCGGTGTTCATCACTGTCGTGCTCGGGCTGACTGTGCGCTTAGCCTGGCAGCACTGGTTCAGCGTGGCCTAAGCGCCGCGCGACGTAGACGTCGATCAGGTAACGGGCAATCGAACGCGACGCCGGCAACGGCGGCAAGTCATGCACGTTGAACCACTGGGCGTCCTCGATCTCGTCTTCCTGACAGACAATTTCGCCACCGGCATATTCGGCATGGAAGCCGAGCATCATCGAATGCGGGAACGGCCAGCACTGGCTGCCGATGTACTGGATGTTCTTCACTTCGATCTGCACTTCTTCACGCACTTCGCGAATCAGGCAATCCTCGGCCGATTCCCCCGGCTCGGCGAAACCGGCCAGCGTGCTGTAAACCCCGGTGACGAAACGCGGCGAGCGCGCCAGAAGGATTTCGTCGCCACGGGTGATCAGCACGATCATGCTTGGTGAAATGCGCGGATAACTGCGCAGATCGCACGGCTGGCAATACATCGCTCGTTCGCGCGGGACTTGCGTCATCGGCTGGCCGCAGTTGCCGCAGAAGCGATGCTCTCGTGCCCAAGTGCCAATCTGAGCGGCATAACCGAGCACTTTGTACAGCGTGTGATCGCCTTCGAGCATGAACGCTCGCAGCCCCTTCCAGCCGCAACCGGGCACATCGCTGGCGCTGTGCAACTCAAGCAGATAGACCGGTTCGCCGTCGAGATGACCAATCCCGTGCTCAGCGAGGACTGAAAGGTCCTGGCGCTTGAGCCACTCGCGCGGGAACAGTGCGCCGTTGCCATCGAACAGGAAGCCTTCGGGGCTGCGCGCTACGGCCCAGCCGCCGGGTTGATCGGTGTCGAGTACTGCAGTGGTCCAGCGAGAGATCATGGTTAACTCAATCCAGAAATTCGGGTTTCTGTTTGCTCATGTGGGCGGCCATGGCCACGCGCAGATCGGTGGATTGCAACATGGCGGCGTTCCAGGTGGCAACGTATTCAAGACCATCGTCGATGCGATGGTCGCGCATGTAGCTGATCATTTCCTTGGTACCGGTCACGGCGATCGGCGACTTCGCAGCGATGTCACGGGCAATGTCGAACACGCCTTCGAGCAGCGTGTCCTTATCGCCGTAGACGCGATTGACCAGGCCCATGCTGCGTGCTTCCTCGGCGCCAAAGGTGCGACCGGTGTAAGCCAGTTCACGCAGCATGCCGTCTCCGATGATTCGCGGCAACCGTTGCAGCGTACCGACGTCAGCGGCCATGCCGATGTCAATTTCCTTGATGGAAAATTGCGCGTCCTCGGCGGCATAACGCATGTCACAAGCCGAGATCAGATCGATTGCCCCGCCCAGGCAATAGCCCTGAATGGCAGCAAGCACCGGTTTGCGGCAATTGTCGACGGCGTTGAACGAGGCTTGCAGATTGAGGATCTTGCGCCGCAGCAGGCGCGCATTGCGGCCCACGTCCTTGCCCAGTTCATTGGCGACACCGGCGAGCATCATCAGGTCGATGCCCGATGAAAAATGCTTGCCGTTACCGCTTAGCACCACCACGCGGACTTCGTCGGTATCGTCAACCCATTGAAAGATTTCGACGATTTCGCTCCAGAACGCCGCGTTCATTGCGTTGATCTTTTCCGGGCGATTTATCTTCACATGGGCGATGTTGTCGGCCAGTTCGACGCTGAAGGCGGAGTATTGAGTCATGGCAGTGATCCTTTACCGGGCTGGGAAATAAGCTCCGAACTATAACAAGGCAAGGGGGCGGCGGTTCGGCCAAATGCGGGACTGCCCGAAGTCTGCGCAAGATGCGCGGGCCTCTTCGCGAGCAGGCTCGCTCCCACAGGGAGACTGCATTTCAATGTGGGAGCGAGCCTGCTCGCGAAGGCGTCGGATCATTCACCGCACGCAATTATTTCAGCCCCAGCCTGTAAAGCGAGCCATTCTCTTCATCCGTCAGCACATACAGATAGCCATCCGGCCCTTGGCGCACGTCACGGATACGCTGATTCAACTCACCCAGCAAACGCTCCTCATGGACTACCTTGTCACCATCGAATTGCAGGCGAATGAGTTCCTGGGACACCAGTGCGCCGATAAACGCGTTGTGCTGCCACGGCGTGAAGCGATCGGCGTCATAGAAGGCCATGCCGGTAACCCCGGGGGATTTTTCCCAGACATGGTGCGGCGCCACGGTGCCTTCAGCGGTTTTGCCCTTCGCCTCAGGAATCGGTTGCATCGAATAGTTGATGCCATGGGTCGCCAACGGCCAGCCATAATTCTTGCCACGTTCGATGATGTTCACTTCATCGCCGCCACGTGGCCCGTGCTCGTTCTCCCACAGCGTGCCGGTCCACGGATTGAGCGCCGCGCCTTGCGGGTTGCGCAGGCCATAGGACCAGATTTCAGGCCGGACACCGGATTGGCCAACAAAAGGGTTATCGTCCGGCACCTTGCCATCCGGGAAGATGCGTACGACTTTGCCTTGCAACTTGTCGAGGTCCTGCGCAGTCGGCCGATCGTTGTTTTCGCCCAGGGTGATGAACAGATACCCGTCGCGATCGAACACCAGCCGTGAACCGAAGTGGTTGCTCACCGACAGCTTCGGTTCCTGACGGAAGATCACATTGAAGTCCTTCAGCGTCTTCAGGTCATCGGAAAGCCGTCCGCGCCCTACCGCCGTACCAGCCTTGCCGCCCTCACCACCGCCTTCGGCATACGACAGATAGACCATGCGGTCCTGCTTGAAGTCTGGCGACAGCGCCACATCAAGCAAACCGCCCTGCCCTTTAGCCCAGACTTGCGGCACGCCACTGATCGGCTCCGACAGTTTGCCGTCCTTGCTCACAACGCGCAGATGACCCGGGCGTTCGGTCACCAGCATGCCCTTCTGATCAGGCAGAAACGCCAGTGCCCAGGGATGTTCCAAGCCTTGGGCAATGGTGGTGACTTCAAGAATGCCCTGCTCGCTTTTCAGCTCTTTGGGCGCGGCGGCGAACGCCGGGGCACTGATCAGCGCGGCGGCGCAGCAGGTGGCTAGTAGGGTTTTACGCAACATGCACGATTCCTTTTGTTCGTGTGAAAGGCTGACAGAACATCAGTCCTGCCGTTCAACGGTTGCTGCCGGTGCCCCGTGGGGGCGGGTTGGGAATGAAGGTTGGCGGATTGCTCGGCACCGAGCGAATCGGTTGACCATTGCCGATGCCGCGATTTTCAACGGTCGGCTGACGTGGCACGGGAACGGTGTTCGGCCCGCGAAGCGGCGGAGCGCTGGGCTGGGTGCCCTGCATGCTGTTGGGATTGGCCCGGCGGATCGGGCTGTTGTAGGGATTGTTGCTGTTCCCGGTGGGGCTTTGTGCGAGCACGACATCGGCATGAACCAGGCCACCACTTAAGACGAGGACGGCGATGCCAATCAGAAACCGGTTCATGGGAATACCTCTCGATGTGCTTGGACTAGAGCCTTGGAGCCCACGCTACGCCGTGGGTTCGCATTTGTTAACCCTCGTGCCTTAAACAACATGTAACACGGCTTGACCGTACCGCTGGAAGCCGCGCAATCACTGGAAACTTTCTCGCCGCGCCACGGGTCACCTGATCATCACTCGGAGGACAAGTCATGGCTCGGGCAATCTGGAAAGGCGCAATCAGTTTTGGACTGGTACACATCCCCGTGGCGCTGGTTTCAGCGACGTCGTCCCAAGGCGTGGACTTCGATTGGCTCGACAGCCGCAGCATGGACCCGGTGGGCTACAAACGCATCAACAAGGTCACCGGCAAGGAAGTCACCAAAGAAAACATCGTCAAAGGCGTGGCCTACGAAAAGGGCCGCTACGTGGTGCTCAGCGAGGAAGAAATCCGCTCGGCGCACCCCGTCTCGACACAGACCATCGATATTTTCTCTTTCGTCGACGCCGAGCAGATTCCGCTGCAGAACATCGATACGCCCTACTATTTGGCGCCAGACAAGCGCGGCGGCAAGGTCTACGCGTTGCTGCGCGAAACCCTGAGCAAAACCAACAAGGTCGCCCTCGCCCGCGTTGTCCTGCATACCCGTCAATACCTGGCCGCGTTGATGCCGCTGGAGTCGGCGCTGGTTCTGGTGAAACTGCGCTGGCCGCAGGAAGTGCGCAGTCTTGATGAATTGGCGCTGGGCAGTGAAGTGACCAAGCCGCAATTGGCCAAGGGTGAGCTGGACATGGCTAAACGTCTGGTTGAAGACATGACCTCGGAGTGGTCGCCTGAGGACTACAAGGACGAGTTCGAAGACAAGATCATGGCGCTGGTCGAGAAAAAAGCCCACGAAGGCAAGATTGAGGACGTCGAGACCACCACTGGCGAGGAAGAACGCAAGACTGCCGATGTTATCGACTTGACCGAGCTGCTCAAACGCAGCCTCGGTGGCAAGGCACCGGCCAAGCCCAAGGCCAAATCAAGCAGTAAGGCGGCGCCGGCGAAGAAGACCAGGAAGGCGTCCGGGGAGTAAGCGTTGGGCCAGCTAGAGGTATGTTTGAAGTGAAGCCGCCTTCGCGAGCAGGCTCGCTCCCACAGGGGAACGCATTTCAAAATGTGGGAGCGAGCCTGCTCGCGAAGAGGCCGGTACTGACACCGCAAGTCTCAGATCAGAATAAAGATCGCCAACAACGCCGCAAAAATCGCCCACTTCTCCAGGTAATACCGCGTACGGTTGCGCTTCTTCAGCTCTTTGCCGCGCAAACGGATCTTGTAGATCTTGGTAAACAAGCGGTTGATACCACCGGTCTTGTCCCCCGCATCATTCGGCGCGCCTGCCGCTGACATCACGGTGCGGCTGAACCAGCGGTTGAACGCCGCCGCCCAGCGGTACTTCAACGGCCGCTCAATGTCACAGAACAGAATGATCCGGTTCTGATCCGTGGTGTTTTCGGCGTAATGAATAAACGTCTCGTCGAACATCACCGCTTCGCCATCGCGCCAGTGATAGTTCTCACCGTCGACGTTGATGTAGCAGCCGGGATCATTCGGCGTATCCAGGCCCAGGTGATAACGGTAGGAACCCGCGTACGGATCGCGATGGCGCACCAGCTTGGAGCCCGGTGGCAGCTCGGCAAACATCGCCGCTTTGATCGAGCCGATGCTTTGCACCAGTTCGGTGGTGCGTGGGCACAGCTTCATCGCCGATGGATGGCTGTCGCCGTACCACTTGAGGTAGAAGCGCTTCCAGCCAGTCTTGAAGAAAGAGTTGAAGCCGACATCGTCATACTGATTCGAGCGCTTGATCTCGCCGGCACGCAACAGATTCTGGCCCTCCTCGCGAATCTCTTGCCAGTGCGCCTGCAACGGGCTCAGATCCGGGAAATCCGCCGGATTCAGGTACGGCTTGTTGGGAATCTTCGAAAACAGATAAAGGAAGCAGTTGATCGGCGCGAGGAACGTCGAGTGGTCACTCAGTTGCCGCCCCAGCTTGTGGCGCACGCGTCCACGCAAGTGAACGTAAGCAATGGAGATGACATAAACAGCGGCAATGATGAGTTTCACGGAAAAGGGTCACACGTCAAAAGTGAACAAACTGCGCGCGTGGCGACCTGAGGCCCAGCGTCTTATGCAGCGGTCTTGATGCACAGGGCGCGTCCATGGCCCGCGCCGTTTCCGGGCGCTCGGTGAAAGGGTGGCATTTTAGCCACAGTTCGTAACCGATAGTGAACCCTCAACTGTGAAAAACTGTCTTGCGCGTTTGCGTGTAAAGCTCCAGCACACTTGAATCCATACAAACGCCCGTTGCTCATTTGGATGGAACCACGCTTGGCACGCGCTCCTCTATCGCTTACCAATAACGGAGGAACCCCCATGATCGCCCCACAAACCGGTATGAAACCAGGTCAGCGCTATCGCATTGAAAGCGTCGAGCGCGCGCCGCAATTCTCTGGCTTTTTTCTCGATGGAAGGTATTACCTGGGGCCTGAATTGCAGACCGCCGTCGGCTGGCTTGAAGGGCAAATGTTTTTCTACGACCAGCTCGACCCTACCGGTGAGCCGGTTTATCCGGGCAGGATTGCCGGCACGATCGAAGGGCTGACGCTGGTGATGCCGGACGGCTTACGCCTGGAGATCGAAGAAGCGCCTTATCTGGCGGAACCTCTTGCGCCGGTGCGCGCCTCCCTCACCGGGCGCATCGAGCGTATCTCGCGGCAGCCGATTCGCCCTTCGCCGCTGTTGGTAGCCGGGGCCGCGATGCTGGTAGGTGTTTGCCTGCTGACGATCTCGCGCATCAGAAATCGCTGAAGGCCACCGCGCGAGCGGTGGCCCAACTATCGGTCACTGCTCGCGGGTTACCGTCAGTGCGACCACGGCGATGCGCTCGGCGCGCTCATATTCAGGCTTGAGCAGTTCCTCGCTGAACACGTCCGGATCGAGTTCACGATAAGTCCAGCCAAAACGCTCGCCCTTGAGCAAAGGCGCCACGGCCTCGCGGAACGGGTCCTGCCCGGCGACGATCGCCACGCCGGTGTACACCAGCAACGTGCCGCCGACTTCCAGACGTGGTAACGCCTCACGCACGATACGCACCGACAAGCCCTCGCCCAGCGCTCCACCTCCGTGGCGATAGGCGCGCTGTTGTTCGTCGTTCATGTACGGCGGATTGGCGATGATCAAATCGAACTGCCCTTCGACACTGGCGAGTAGATCGCTGTGGTACACCGACACGTTGCTGGCCCCGGCCAGCTCAGCGTTGACGGCACTCATGCGCAACGCCTGCGGATTGATATCCACCGCCAGCACTTGGGCATCCGGCCGTGCCTTGGCGATGAGCACCGCCCCGGCGCCGCTGCCGCAGCCGATGTCCACTGCGCGCCTGATCGGCGAAAAGCGCTGCTGCAACTGCGCTTCGATGGCCTGAGCGAAACGGTAGGTATCCGGACCGAAGAACACCGCATCGCTCGCGGTGGTCGGAAACGCCGAGTGGGCGAATAACCGGTCATTCAGCGTCGACCAGCGCACACGACTGCGCCACACCGCCCCATCGCGTTCGACTACGCCGGCCTGCTCCAGCATGGCCAGTTCTTCTGCGCGAAACAGCTCTGAAGGAAACGGCATCGACCAACCAAACACATCGCGCAGATCTTTCGCCAACGGCGTGGCAAAGCGCTGCAGAAATCGTTCGTGGGTCAACGGCGTTGGAGTAATGAACTGATAACCGCTGTCGAGCAGGCGCTTGCCCAGCTCGAACAGCGCTCTGTCCGATGTTTCTTGTGCCGACATGAAGCCTCCTTGTTTCAACGCAAGCGGGCGCGCAGTTGCATGAAGCGACGCGTCGCGAAAAGTCCGGCCGGACGCCAGTGCCGCTGGGGTTGCAGCCATGGCATCAACAATGACATCTGTTCGGCGGCAGGCTTGTCGGCCAGTGCCGCTTCCAGGTTGAGCAGATCGGCGTCATCGTCAAAGGTTTCTTCGACGGCAGCTTCGCGGCGTACGTAAGGCCGAGGCCGGGAGGCCGGGCAATCCTGAGTGATCCAGTCGCGCAACAGCTGTTTCTCATAGCCATTGAACACCCCGAACATCGCCGCATCGCTGCCGTCGATCAAACGCCAGAAACGACTTTCTTCCACCGCCTCACCACGTTTGATCCAGCTTTTGCGCTCCAGCGCCGACAGAAACTCGCCCATCTGTCCCGGCGTGGCCAGCCATTGATTGATGGTGCGGTTTTCGATACGGCAGTAGTCGGAATGCATGTGCCGGCCAAAGACCGCCTTGCGCTCAAGCATGGCGATGACTTCGTGGTCCAGATCGAACTCTGTGATCACCGCGGTTGTGCCTTTGCCGACATCGTTGAGGCGATAACCGACAGCCATGCGCCGGTAGAACTCATCGCGTTCATCGCCAAGTGGCAACAGCTCGAGCATTGATTGCACTGCCTTGCGCGCATGGCCGGTGCTGGCGTTGTCGATGGTCACGTGCAGGCGGAAATAGTGCGGATCGATGCCCAGCTCCGCTAGCTCATAAGCACTGATCAACAAGTGCAGCGGCAGTTGCTCGTAGCCGAGGTTGAAGCCGATGACTTCTGGCAGAAACTGCCCGCCGAAACGTCCCAGTGCCAGCTGCACCGCGCCTTGCAGAAAATACTCGTCGGCAAGACCGCTCAGATCAGAGCATTCATGCTCGGCGAGCAGCTTGCGATAGATCACCACATGATTCTGCCGTGGCACGCCCTCGCCCAGCTCTTCAAGATAGGTATCGAGCAAATCGTCGAAACGCGGGTCCTGCCACTGCGGCAGCAGCCCGGCCAGCCAGGCGCCATCGACCTCTTTGGTCGGTGCCACATGCAGAATGAAATACAACGCGTGGGATTTGTTGCGGAAATAGCGGCGCGGTGCGCCCTGCTGACGTTGTTCGAGGTAATCGGCGTACTCGGCCGCCACGCTGGCGCAGCGGGTTTCCGACCATTGCAGCAGCTCTTCGGCGCTGGCCGGCAAATCGTCAGACAGCGCAGCCGCCTTACTCAGCTGCCGGCGCAGGAAGTCCAGTGCCGCACGATCAACCGTGGAGTCTTCCGCCAGCAATCGGTCATAGAGCCGGCGCTCGGTATCCGCCGGCGTGGATGTTTTACCCGAAGACTTCCTGGTCGGGATTTCGATCAGCGACATGACTCATTCCCCTGCGTTATTGGCATTGCCTATAAACGAAAGAGTGATTGGCGCTGAAAAAATTCCCTTTTGTGCGAGACGATACGCTCAGTGGTGCACGTCGGTTTTTTAACCCAAAGCGGTATCGAGAAACATCATCACGCCGAACCCAAGCATCAGCCCGAGCGTGGCAGGCGTCTCGTGGCCGTTGCGGTGAGTTTCCGGAATCACTTCATGCGACACCACAAAGATCATCGCGCCCGCCGCCAGGCCCATCGCCACCGGAAAACCCAACGCAAAACTATTGGTGATGCCCAAACCGATGATCGCGCCCAACGGTTCCATCAATCCTGAAGCGGCGGCAATCAACGCTGCACGCCCTGCGGAAATGCCGGTCACGCGCAATGCCAACGCGACCGCTAGTCCTTCTGGAATGTCCTGAATGGCAATGGCCGTCGTCAGCGGCAGGCCGATTTTCATGTCACCAGTGGCGAAGCTGACGCCGATCGCCATGCCTTCCGGAAGGTTGTGCAGGGTGATCGCCAGCACGAACAGCCAGACCCGATTGAAGCGCTTGGCTTCGGGGCCGCGCCGGCCGCTCTTTTCGTGTTCGTGGGGGACGAAGCGGTCGAGGCCGACCATCAACGCTACGCCCAAAGCCATGCCGGCAACTACGACGGCAGCGGCGAGCATGGGGCTGCTCACCGCTTCCTTCGCCGCCGCAATCCCCGGCAGGATCAGTGAAAAGGAACTGGCAGCCAACATCATCCCTGCCGCAAACCCGAGCATGGTGTCTTGAGTTCGCGAAGTAATCGCCCGCAACGCCAGGGCCAGCAACGCACCGATTGCCGTGGCGGCAAAACCCGACAGACCGCCTAGAGTGGCGAGGCGTAGCGTGTCGCGGCCGGTACTGACCAAACCGGTGTAGCCGCTGATCAGCAACAACATGGTTACACCGACCAGGGTCAGCCAGAAAATGCGCCCTCCCCAGCCCGTGCGCGACAGGTTCACAAACCATGCTCGCACGGGAGCTGCGAACGAAGATGACGGTAGCGCCATGAAAAGTCCTCGGTTTCAGGTGGCCGGTACGAACGGCGTGGTTTCATCCAGTTGCGCCAGCGGAACATCGCTGCCACCCGGTGTCAGAATCACCTTGCGGCATTCTTCCTGCTTTTTATTGAAGATCTTGTAACCCTCGGCGGCCTGCTCCAGCGACAGCCTGTGGGTGATGATCGCTTCAGGCTGCAACTTGCCGGTTTCGATGTAGCCAAGCAGCTCCGGCAGAAAACGCTGTACGTGAGTCTGGCCCATTTTGAAGGTCAGGCCCTTGTCAAAAGCGTCGCCGAACATGAAGCCATGGATAAATCCTGCATACACCCCCGGAACGCTGACCACACCGCCACGGCGGACGGCGGCGATGCACTGGCGCAAAGCCTTGCCGCTGCTGCCTTCAAGCTTGAGTGTAGCCATGACCGTTTCGGTGGTGCTGCCCTTGGCTTCAAGGCCGACGGCATCGACCACCGCATCGACGCCGCGATGGCCGGGAGTCTGGCTGGTAATGGTATCCGCCGGGTCATCGTCCTTATCGAAGTTGATCGGAATCACGCCGTAGGTGCGCTGGGCATAATCGAGGCGGTACTGGTGATGGTCGACCATGAAAATCAGCTCAGCACCGAGCATTCTCGCGCAGGCTGCGGTGAGCAAACCGACCGGCCCGGCGCCGTAGATCGCCAGACTCGAACCCTGTTTAACGCCGGCGTTGATCACCGCTTGCCAGGCAGTCGGCAGGATGTCAGAGAGAAACAGCACTTTCTCGTCCGACAGCGTGCCCGGCACCTTGAACGGGCCGGTATTGGCTTTCGGCACGCGCACCAGTTCCGCCTGGCCACCGGGAATTCCGCCATACATACGGCTGTAGCCGAACAGCGCTGCTGGCGGCGGAATCATTTTCTTGTTCAGCGCCGCGCCGGGGCCTTCGTTGGTGGTCTCGCAAGCGGCGTAAAGCTCTTGCTGGCAGAAGAAGCAATCGCCACAGGCGATCACGAACGGAATTACCACGCGGTCGCCGCGCTGCACGGCCGTGACGGCTGGGCCGGTTTCTTCGACGATCCCCATGAACTCATGACCGAATATATCGCCGTGCTCGACGGTGGGTATTTTGCCTCGGTACAGGTGCAGGTCCGACCCGCAGATGGCGGTAGCGGTGACGCGCAGGATGATGTCGTCGGCGGCTTCAAGTTTCGGGTCCGGTACGGTTTCGACGCGCACGTCATGAGCGCCGTGATAGGTCATTGCTCGCATGGCTTGTTCCTCACTCGATTGAACGAAATGGCTGCTGCTCCACTTTCCGAAGTGAAAATGGCCGAGTGAGTTCATTCGGTTTTTTGAGATTTTGATCAGCGGATATCAATTACTTCTCGGACGAGCCGATGCGAACGCCGGTTTGCCTGCCATATAACTGCCGTCTGAGTTATGCGACAATGCGCGCCAATGTCCAACAAGAACCCCGTACTCGTCGCTCAGCAGCTTGCCTTCAAAGGCCCCAGTTGCGGACGGCTTATGCGCGTTGGCTCAACTCAAGCACAGACTGGGGGGAGCTGGAAAAGCTCCAGATTGGTACTCAAGTTTGTACCAGGCACCACAGACCAGCTCTAACCCATTGATAGGTAAGGTAATTGATCTCCACAGCTAACATCACGATGCAGTTTGGCGCCAAGCCGCTGTTCGAAAACGTTTCGGTCAAATTCGGCGCAGGCAATCGCTACGGCCTGATCGGTGCCAACGGTTGCGGCAAGTCGACTTTCATGAAAATCCTCGGCGGCGATCTCGATCCGTCCGGCGGTCAGGTCATGCTCGAGCCGAACGTGCGTCTGGGTAAGCTGCGCCAGGATCAGTTCGCCTACGAAGAATTCACCGTGATTGACACCGTGATCATGGGTCACGAAGAGCTGTGGAAGGTCAAGGCCGAGCGTGATCGCATCTACTCGCTGGCTGAAATGTCCGAAGAAGACGGCATGGCCGTTGCCGAGCTGGAAACCGAGTTCGCCGAGATGGACGGCTACACCGCCGAATCCCGTGCCGGCGAATTGTTGCTGGGTCTGGGCATTCCGCTGGAACAGCATTTCGGCCCGATGAGCGAAGTCTCGCCAGGCTGGAAACTGCGCGTGTTGCTGGCGCAGGCGCTGTTCTCCGATCCGGAAGTGCTGTTGCTCGACGAACCGACCAACCACCTGGACATCAATACCATTCGCTGGCTGGAAAACATCCTGACCCAGCGTAACAGCCTGATGATCATCATCTCCCACGACCGTCACTTCCTGAACAGCGTGTGCACGCACATGGCTGACCTGGATTACGGCGAGCTGCGCCTGTTCCCGGGCAACTACGACGAATACATGACCGTGGCGACCCAGTCCCGCGAGCAACTGCTGTCGGACAACGCCAAGAAGAAAGCGCAGATTTCCGAACTGCAATCGTTCGTCAGCCGCTTCTCGGCCAACGCCTCGAAAGCCAAGCAGGCCACCTCCCGCGCCAAGGCGATCGACAAGATCCAGCTGGCCGAGGTCAAGCCTTCCAGCCGCGTCAGCCCGTTCATTCGTTTCGAGCAGAACAAGAAGCTGCACCGTCAGGCGGTCATGGTCGAGAAAATGGCCAAGGGTTTCGATGGCAAGCCATTGTTCAAGGACTTCAGCTTCCAGGTTGAAGCCGGCGAGCGCGTTGCGATCATCGGCCCGAACGGTATCGGCAAGACCACCCTGCTGCGCACCCTGGTCAACGAACTGACCCCGGATGCCGGTAGCGTGAAATGGACTGACGCCGCTGAACTGGGCTACTACGCTCAGGACCACGCTCACGACTTCGAAGACGACGTCACCCTGTTCGACTGGATGGGTCAGTGGACCCAGGGCGAGCAGATGATTCGCGGTACTTTGGGCCGGATGCTGTTCTCCAACGACGAGATCCTCAAGTCGGTCAAGGTCATCTCCGGTGGTGAGCAAGGTCGCATGCTGTTCGGCAAGCTGATCCTGCAAAAGCCCAACGTGCTGATCATGGACGAACCGACCAACCACTTGGACATGGAATCGATCGAAGCACTGAACCTGGCGCTGGAAAACTACCCGGGCACGCTGATTTTCGTCAGCCACGACCGTGAGTTTGTATCGTCCCTGGCCACGCGCATCATCGAGCTGAGCCTGAACGGCGTGACCGACTTCAGCGGCACTTATGACGACTACCTGCGTAGCCAAGGCGTCGTTTTCTAAGAGCAGCTTTTAGTTTCAAGCTGCAAGCTGCAAGTTAAAAGCCCTGTCCTCTGTGACGGGGCTTTTTGCATTCGGCGTTTGGACATTGCTGGTGCGCAGATATTCGCGAGCAGGCTCGCTCCCACAGGGGAATGCATTTCAAATGTGGGAGCGAGCCTGCTCGCGAAGGGGCCGTCAGCAGCCCCATCAATCCCAAGGGAAAGTAGTTAGCCTGCTTTCTTTTATCCCAGCCCCGCGCCATGATGTCGGCAACTCTCCCACCGCCGCCCGCGAACGAGTGCTCATGTCTGCGCAGCCACTGCCACCGCAAAGCTCCCTGGCGATCACCCTGCAGATCGTCTCCATCGTTTTCTACACCTTCATTGCCTTCCTCTGCATTGGTTTGCCGATTGCGGTACTGCCCGGTTACGTCCATGAGCAACTGGGTTTCAGCGCGATCATTGCCGGGCTGGTGATCGGTTCGCAGTACCTCGCCACCCTGCTCAGCCGGCCAATGGCCGGGCGCATGTCAGATACCCTGGGCACCAAGCGGGCGATCATTTATGGCTTGTGGGGGATTGTCCTCAGCGGCGCGCTGACGTTGCTGTCGACCTTGCTGCAAAGTTTTCCGCTGACCAGCCTGTTGATTCTGATTGCCGGGCGCCTGCTGCTTGGCATTGCCCAAGGCCTGATCGGTGTCGGCACCATCAGTTGGTGCATGGGCCAGGTCGGTGTCGAGCACACGGCAAAATCCATCGGCTGGAACGGCATCGCTTCTTACGGCGCGATTGCCATTGGTGCGCCGTTGGGCGTGGTGATGGTCGCTGAATATGGCTTTGTCAGCCTTGGCATCGCGCTGTCGGCGTTGGCGGCAGGTGCGCTGTGGTTGATCCGCAACAAACCCTCGGTGCCGGTGATTCGTGGCGAGCGCCTTTCGTTCTGGGCCGTGTTCGGCAAGATTGCGCCGTACGGCACCAGCCTGACGCTGGCCTCGATCGGCTACGGCACCCTGACCACCTTCATCACTCTTTATTACCTCAATCGAGGCTGGACCGGCGCGGCGTACTGCCTGACCGTGTTTGGCGTGTGTTTCATTCTCTCGCGGTTGCTGTTTATCTCGGCCATCGCCCGCTTTGGCGGGTTTGCCTCAGCCATCGTTTGCATGTCGGTTGAAACTGTCGGGCTGGTGCTGTTGTGGCTGGCGCCCTCCACTGCGTATGCGTTGATTGGCGCAGGGCTGGCGGGGTTTGGGCTGTCTCTGGTGTACCCGGCGCTGGGCGTTGAAGCGATCAAACAGGTGCCGAGTTCCAGCCGTGGTTCAGGGTTGGGGGCTTATGCAGTGTTCTTCGATCTGGCACTGGCGATCGCGGGACCGTTGATGGGCGCGGTGGCGTTGAATCTGGGCTATTCGTGGATTTTCTTCAGCGCGGCGTTGTTGTCGGTGACCGGGCTGGGCCTGACCTTGTTGCTCAAGCGTCGCGCTACCTCCTGAAACCACCGATCCCCTTGCACTCGTCAGCTCCTACAGGAATTGGTGGCGGCGATGAAGTTATTGATCCGCCGTCTGCATCCCCGCCCTGCTCGATTTACCCAGTGCCTGGGCAAAAAACCGTCCGGCCTCGGAGATCAGGTTGCGGTGTATATCCTCGCGATCCACCCCGTCGGCATCGGTACACAACGCCGGCATGGCGCGGATCTGCTCTTCGGTGCACGGCGCCATGAACACGAAGTGCCCTGCTCCGGCGAGCAGTTTGAAGTCCGGCGCGGTGGGCAGTTTGCGCGCCAGGGCGGCGGCGTTTTTATCGAAGGCCACCAGTTTGTCGCCGTCGCCGCTGTAGAGCAGCACCGGTACGTGCACATCGGCAAGGGTGTGGCGGCCGAACTTCAGGCTCAGCGGTGCCATCAGCAATAACGCGTGAACCCGTGGATCGGCCACTGGCTGCAAGTCATCGCGATCAACAATCAGTTCACCCTGGGTGTTACAGGCATCGTGATCGTCCGGGCGTTCCTGGCAATAGCGGCGCAGACGATCCAGATCCGGTTGCGCCCCGGAAAGAATCAACGCGGTCTCGCCTCCAGCCGAATAACCGATCACACCAACCTGATCAGCATTGACGAACGGCGCCAGCATGTTGTCTGCGAGCGTCGCGGTGATCGCTTGGGAAATCTGGATTGGCCGCCCGTAGAGATTGCTCAAAGTGCCAAGTCGGCTATGGTCGCGCCAGTTGTCGCCGGGATGAATCACCGCCACCACGACAAACCCCTTGCGCGCCAGCGAAGTGGCCAGATCATGCAAGGCCAGCGGCGTGCCGGTATTACCATGGGAGAGCATCAACATGGGAAAGCGGCCGATGGCAACTTTGGTGTCTTCTCCAGCCTCGACCGAATAGCCCTCAAGCAAACTCATATGCTCACGGTCACTGGACGGGTAAAAAGCGATGGCGCGCATCGGTTGCAGATCGAGCGGGTCGAGAAAGGTCATCTCGTGATAACCGACGCTCCAGACAGGGTGCCGCCCCGGCGCGGCCTGCACTGAATTCAGGCTGCCCAGCAGGCAAATCAGCAACATTGCACAAAGATGCCTCATGAATGCCCCACCCTGTCGGACCACATCGTCGGATGTGCTGAAACTGCATAACCCGGGCCAGATTATGTAACAGCCAGAAACAAAAAACTCCGTAATCAGCCCTTGCGGAATCAGAATACAGAGTTTTTTGGGGATTGCCTGAACAGACGCTGTTCTTTACGCAAGCCTTACGCGGCGGCGAACAGTTGCTCGCTGATCTTCGCTTGCGCAGCGCTCATGGCGTTGTTGCGCACTTCTTCGCCATAGGCCAGACCTTCAGCGCGGACGATTTCGATATCGGTGATGCCGAGGAAGCCCAGTACCAGCTTCAGATACTCTTCGTGAGCGATGCCGCTGGCCTGACCGGCATGGATGCCACCAGAGGTCGACACAATCACCACTTTCTTGCCGCCGCACAGGCCTTCAGGGCCGGCTTCGGTGTAGCGGAACGTCTGGCCGGCGACGGCGACGCGGTCGATCCACGCTTTGAGCTGGGTTGGAACGGTGAAGTTGTACATCGGCGCGGCAATCACCACGGCGTCGGCAGCGATGAATTCGGCCAGGGTCGAAGCGCTCAGCTCGGCTTCGTGCTGTTGCGCAGCGTCGCGCAGTTCGGCGGTGGTGCCGGCGGCAACCAGCGTGGTCGACGAGAAGTGGCTGATCGCATCGGCGGCCAGGTCGCGGTAGGTGACCACGGCGCTCGGCTCGGCGGCTTGCCAGGCGTCGACGACTTGACGGCTCAACTGACGGGAAGCCGAGTTGTCGCCGAGAATGCTCGAATCGATGTGCAACAGTTTCATGTGGGTTCTCCTGAAAGAATCGCCGGCGGCGACGGAATGGAGACAATCCTACGCAACAAACCAATAGCTGATTAGTCGCCGACAATGCGATAGTTCGTCCCATTGATAGAACGACTGGAAACGCGCATGCAGGACCTCAACGATCTCTACTATTTCGCCAAAGTGGTCGAAGCCGGCGGTTTTGCCGCCGCCGGGCGCTTGCTCGGTATTCCCAAGTCACGGCTTTCGAGAAGGATCGCCGAGCTGGAAGAGCGCCTCGGTGCACGTCTGCTGCAACGCACCACTCGCCAACTGAGCCTCACTGCCGTGGGCGAACGCTATTTGCGCCACTGTCAGGCGATGCTGCTGGAAGCGGAAATGGCTGACGAGGCCGTGGCGAGCATGTCTAGCGAGCCTCGCGGGCGCTTGCGGGTATCGTGCCCGACCGGTCTTGCCCATGAAATGCTGCCGACGGTGATCAGCGATTTCCTCGGCAAGTTTCCTCAGGTGCAGTTGGAGGTCGTCCTGCTCAACCGCCGGGTCGATCTGGTCACCGAAGGCATCGATGTAGCGTTGCGTGTGCGCGATCACGGTGATGAAGATCCTTTGCTGGTCACCCGCCGCTTGCGTCAGGCCCAGGCGGTGGTGATCGCCAGCCCGGCGTTCATGCAAGGCAAGACGATCACTCATCCGCAGGACCTGAAAAACCTGCCGGTACTCGGCGCGCTGGAAGCCGACCGCATGGTTCATGTGCGTCTGCTCGATCAGCAAGGCAAGAGCGTCGATCTAAGCATGGAAGCGCGGCTGGGCATTGATGACTTCGTGGTGCGCAAGGCCTGCGTGCTCGCCGGTCAGGGCTTTACCGTGCTGCCGATGATGTTCTGCGAAACCGAATTGCGTAACGGCACACTGGTGCAAGTGCTGCCGCAATGGTCATTGCCTGGCGGCTGGCTGCAAGCGGTCTATCCGCACCGGCGCGGGGTAATGCCAGCGGTGCGTGCATGGATTGATCACCTGGTCGAATCGTTCAATGCCTGCGGGGACAGATTTCTATGAAACAGGGAAGAATGAGCGAAGCCGAAGTTGCCGAGTTTTGTCTGGCCCTGCCCGGCGCGCGGGAAGATTACAAATGGGGCGGCGTGCGGGTGTTCTCGATTGCCGGCAACAAGATGTTTGCCTTGCAGGGATTACGTGGGGATTCGCTGGCGTTCAAGGTCGACAAGGATCTGTTTCTCGGCCACTGCGACCGCCCGGGGATTCATCCGGCGCCGTATCTGGCGCGGGCGCAGTGGATCATCATGCACCCGCCCTACCCGCTGGGTGCCGACGAATTACAGGGTTTGTTGCAGCGATCGCATCAACTGGTGGTGGGCAAGTTGCCTAAGAAAACCCAAATCGGCCTGCTTTTGTAAGCACGCAAATCCTGTGGGAGCGAGCCTGCTCGCGAAGGCGGTTTGTCAGGCGACTCATCAGCGAGGATTGATCGTTCCCACGCTCTGCGTGGGAATGCAGCCGGGGACGCTCTGCGTCCCAAAAGATCGCAGCCTTCGGCAGCTCCTACAGAGGTAAGTGTGTTCTTTAGATCAAAGACAACAGGTTGGAACCGAGGAAAATCTGGTCAATCCAGAACACCTGATGCAGCAACACGATCGCCCAGAACAGAATCTGAAACGATACCTTGCGCGTCTTGTGTCGGAATACCTGCTGCGCGATCAAAGCACCCGGCCAGCCACCCGCCAGTTCTACCGCATGCAGTATGTTTTCCGGCGTGCGCCAGGCATCGGCGCGGGCTTTGCGTTTGTCGGCCCAATACAGAAAGAACGCCAGCACACTGACAATCCCGTACGCCGCCAACGGCACCCGCGAGATGCCGCTGAACCACATCGACAGCGAGCCGAACAGCGGCAGCGCGCAGACGATCAGCAGCACCCCAAGCTTCAACTTCAGATGCTGAAGGCACCCGCCTGAAGGTCGTCCCTCAGGGCGGCGCGAGCGGGAATCGTTCATGCCTTGGCCGCCGACCAGTCCACCCAGCCGAACTGCCAGGTCGCCAGAATGAAAAGGCCGAAGGCAATCCGGTACCAGGCGAACGCTGCATAACTGTGGCTGCCGATGAACTTGAGCAGGCCGCGCACAGCGATCATGGCGAAGATGAACGCCGTGACAAAACCAATGGCGAACACCGGGAAATCCGCCGGCACGAACAGGTCGCGATATTTGTAACCCGAATACACCGCCGCACCGACCATGGTTGGCATGGCGAGGAAGAACGAGAACTCGGTGGCCGTCTTGCGCGACAGGCCGAACAGCAAGCCGCCAATAATTGTCGAGCCGGAACGCGAGGTGCCGGGAATCATCGCCAGGCACTGCGCGAAGCCGATTTTCAGCGCGTCGGTCCAGCGGATTTCATCGACGGTTTCGGCATGCACTTCATGCTGGCGTTGTTCGGCCCACAACATGATGATCCCGCCGATGACCAGCGCTGCCGCCACGGTGATCGGGTTGAACAGATATTCGTGGATCAGATCGGCAAAAATCACGCCGAGCACTACGGCCGGCAGGAAGGCGATCAGCAGGTTGGCGGTGAAACGTCGTGCGCTCGGCTGGGTCGGCAGGCCGATCACCACGTCGAGGATCTTGCGCCGAAACTCCCAGACCACCGCGAGGATCGCGCCGAGCTGGATGATGATGTTGAACGCCATGGCCCGTTCGCCGCCGAAGTTCAGCAAATCGGCGACGATGATCTGGTGTCCGGTACTCGAAATGGGCAAAAACTCCGTCAGCCCTTCTACAACTCCTAGAATCAGTGCCTGCAAAGCGGTCCAAAGATCCATCAATCCCCCAAAGAGCGATGCACGCGGGCATGCCCCGATAGTATTTTTTCGTTCACTGCGTCCAGCGTAGCCGGTAAAAGCTGTAGCGATTGCGCGCGCACAGGATCCACACGAAACGGTAAAAATTCCGTGAAATATCAAAACCGGATTCAGGTTTTCGCGCGCGGGGCCGAAATCCTAACAGACAAGCCTTAATAGCGCTCCCCGCGTTAGGCGGCTCAAGTCGCGCGATCGCGAGCCCACAGCTGTGGCTGGATGCTGGCGATCGTTTATTACAAGAACAAGAATCCGGAGTGACAGCGTTATGAACAGCTTGCGCAGTGTGTCGATCAGCCGACGCTTGTGGCTCATCTTGATCGTGGCGGTGGTCATGTTGCTGACCTTGGGCGTGCTGATGCTCAAGCAGATCCATGACGACCTCTACCACGCCAAGGCGCAGAAAACCCAGCACGTGGTGCAGACCGCCAGTGGCCTGCTCACCTATTACCAAGGTCTTGAGACCGCTGGCACCCTGACCGGGGATGCCGCGCAAAAGCAGGCACTGACCGCGATCCGTGGCCTTCGCTACGACCAGAGCGACTACTTCTGGATCAACGACCTCACGCCCGTGATGGTCATGCACCCGACCAATCCCAAACTCGAAGGCCAGAACCTCTCGGCGATCCGCGACCCGGACGGCTTTGCGGTGTTCAACGAGATGGTTGCCATCGCCAAAGCCAAAGGCGCGGGCATGGTCAATTATCGCTGGCCGAAGCCGGGAGCGACTGATCCCGTTGCCAAGACCTCTTATGTGAAGCTGTTTGAGCCGTGGGGCTGGGTGATCGGCTCCGGCGTGTACGTCGACGATGTGCAAGCCGAATTCCAGGGGCAGATGATCAAGGCGTCGGCCATCGGTCTGGCGATTGCGCTGATCATGGCGCTGCTGGTGATTCTGATCGCACGCAGCATCGTCCGTCCGTTGCAGGAAACCGTGAATGCGATGGCCAACATCGCCAGCGGCGAAAGCGACCTGACCCGCAGCCTCGATACCCATGGCAAGGATGAAGTCACCGAACTGGCCCATCATTTCAATGCGTTCACGGCCAAGCTGCGCCGAGTGATTGGTGATCTGCAGGTCTCGGCCAGCGCTTTGGGCCAGTCTTCCAGCGAGCTGGGTAACGATGCCTCGCAGGCGCAGCAGCGCAGCCAGCAGCAGTCGCAGCAGATGGAACTGGTGGCCACAGCGATCAACGAAGTCACCTACGGCGTGCAGGACGTGGCGAAAAACGCCGAACACGCCGCCGCAGAAATGCGCGATGCCGAAGCGCAGGCGCAACAGGGGCAGATCAATATTGACGGCAGCCTGCAACAGATCGACAAGCTCTCGGGCACGATTGATCAAGCGGTGGAAGTGATCCGCACCCTGGCGGCGGAGAGTACGCAGATTGGCAGCGTGCTGGAGGTGATTCGCTCGATTGCCGAACAGACCAACCTGCTGGCCTTGAACGCGGCGATTGAAGCGGCGCGCGCGGGAGAACAGGGGCGCGGGTTTGCCGTGGTGGCCGATGAGGTGCGCTTGCTGGCCCAGCGTACGCAGAAATCGACGGCCGAGATTCAGTCGATGATCGAGCGTTTGCAGAATCATTCGGAGGCTGCGGTGAAGGTGATCGGCGACAGCAGCAAGGCCTCGCAACTGACCATTGAACAGGCGGGACTGGCCGGGGCGAGCCTTAATGCGATTGGCCAGGCGTTGCGTAATCTCAACGGCCTCAATGCGTCGATTGCCAGCGCTACGCTGCAACAGGCGCAGGTGGTTGAGGACATCAACCAGAACGTCACCCAGGCGGCCGGGCTTTCCCATAGCACCGCGTTGGCGGCTGAGCAGTCCAGTGCAGCCAGCCTGCGGCTTGGGCAACTGAGCGAACAGCTCAACGGGTTGCTGCGCCAGTTCCGGGTCTGACCGGTCACCGAGGTGAGCCCACCCCTCACCCCAGCCCTCTCCCCGAGGAGAGGGAGCAGATCACTGGGCTTTTCATGATCTGCGTTCGACGCGTTATTCCAGGTCGGCGTACCTCGACCAAACAACGCGATCAGTTCCCTCTCCCTCCGGGAGAGGTCTCTACAGTGAGGGGCTTTTGATCGCAGATCACTGGGCTTTTCATGATCTGCGTTCGACGCGATATTCCAGGTCGGCGTACCTCGACCAAACAACGCGATCAGTTCCCCTCTCCCCTCCGGGAGAGGTCTCTACAGTGAGGGGCTTTTGATCGCAGATCACTGGGCTTTTCATGATCTGCGTTCGACGCGATATTCCAGGTCGGCGTACCTCGACCAAACAACGCGCTCAGTTCCCCTCTCCCCTCCGGGAGAGGGTCAGAGTGAGGGGCTTTTGATCGCAGATCACTGGGCGTTTCATGATCTGCGTTCGACGCGATATTCCAGGTCGGCGTACCTCGACCAAACAACGCGGTCAGTTTCCTCTCCCCTCCGGGAGAGGGTTAGGGTCGGGCTTTTGATCGCAGATCACTGCGCTTTTCATGATCTGCGTTCGACGCGATATTCCAGGTCGGCGTACCTCGACCAAACAACGCGATCAGTTCCCTCTCCCCTCCGGGAGAGGGTTAGGGTCGGGCTTTTGATCGCAGATCACTGCGCTTTTCATGATCTGCGTTCGACGCGATATTCCAGGTCGGCGTACCTCGACCAAACAACGCGATCAGTTCCCTCTCCCCTCCGGGAGAGGGTTAGGGTGAGGGGCTTTTGATCGCAGATCACTGCGCTTTTCATGATCTGCGTTCGACGCGTTATTTCAGGTCGGCGTACCTCGACCAAACAACGCGGTCAGTTCCCTCTCCCCTCCGGGAGAGGGTCAGAGTGAGGGGCTTTTGATCGCAGATCACTGCGCTTTTCATGATCTGCGTTCGACGCGTTATTCCAGGTCGGCGTACCTCGACCAAACAACGCGATCAGTTCCCTCTCCCCTCCGGGAGAGGGTTAGGGTGAGGGGCTTTTGACCTGACTAATGCAGTACAATCCGCCCCCTTCTCAACTCCCCCAAGGATCACTCATGTCCGGGCTTGAACTGTTTGCCGCTGCCCTCGGTGTCATCGCCGTGTGGCTGACGGTCAAGCAGAATCCGTGGTGCTGGCCGATCGGGCTGGTCATGGTGTTGCTCTACAGCTGGATCTTCTTTGAGGTGAAGCTGTATTCGGACATGTTGCTGCAAGTGATCTACGCCGCGCTGCAGATCTACGGCTGGTGGCAATGGACCCGCGCCGGGACGATGCATGACGGTCGCCAGGTTACCCGCCTCGATCCACGCTCAATGGTGCTCGGCCTCGGCGTTGGGGCGATCGGCAGTGTGTTGCTGGGCGCGGCGATGGCGCACTGGACCGACGCCGCACAGCCGTGGCTCGATGCCGCGCTCACCGGTTTCAGTCTGGTCGCGCAACTGTGGATGGCGCAAAAACGTCTGCAATGCTGGCCGCTGTGGTTCGTCCTCGATGTGATCTTTGTCGGCTTGTTCATCTACAAAGGCCTGTACCTGACCGCCGCCCTGTACGCGCTGTTTACCCTGCTCGCCGTGCAAGGCTGGCGGGAATGGCGTGCCGATCCGGCGTTGCGCGCATGAAAGTCGTCGTTCTGACCGGCCCGGAATCCACCGGCAAGAGTTGGCTGGCGGCAGGGTTGGAGCAGCGTTTCGGCGGCGTGCGCGTTGATGAATATGTTCGTCGGTTCATCGAAGACAACCCACGCGACACTTGCCTTTCGGATATCCCTGATATCGCCCGGGGCCAGTTGCAATGGGAAGATCAGGCGCGCGCGAAACAGCCCCCACTGCTGATTCTCGACACCCACCTGCTCAGCAACATCCTCTGGAGCCAGACTTTGTTTGGCGCCTGCCCGGACTGGCTGGAAACCGAGTTACTGGCGCGCCATTACGACCTGCACCTGCTGTTGTCCCCACAACAGATCGACTGGACCGAAGACGGCCAGCGCTGCCAACCGGATCTTGCGGATCGCTTGGCGTTCTACGAAGCCACCCGCGTTTGGCTGATCCAGCACCAACAGCCGTTGCAAGTGATCGAAGGAAATTGGGCCGAGCGCCAGACACAAGCCTTTGCGGCGGTCGAGCGTTTGCTGTCCAGATAAGCCGCCCGGCGGCTTTTAACGCAAAACTGTCCGTTTTTGAAACACTCCCGACCGCGCAAAGGCCCCGCCCAAGCGTCATTCATCATTGCGTCACGTGATCTGTTACGCCGATGAAACACCTCGGCGCAAACCCTTGTTCCAGAGCTTTCCGGCGCCCATTGCCCCGCAAGCGATCCGCCCTGTGTCTCAGCGCTGAAACAGTGCCCGCAACAGGGAACTTCCCAAAGCATGTAAGCCGTTGAAATAAAACGATAATTCAAAACCGGCACAGCTTTCGCTCTCTTCTTCACAACGCTGAATAACCCAGCCCACTGAAGAAGGAATTGCAGCCGTGGGGAATTTCAATAAAGGCCTGACCTGCCTCCTGCTGATCGGATCAGCCGCCAGCGCTTTGATCAGTGTCAGCGCCCAGGCTGAAGGCAACGGCGTGATCGTCCTCAACCGCGACGTTCAACCCGTCGCGATCGGGCGCAATGGCGGCAAAGACCCCTATCCGACCACGGTCAACGCCAACCCTTCGGCGCGGATCAACCAGACCCTCAGCAGTACCGAACTCACTGACGGTGATTTCGCCAGCGTCGCCAGCGGCTCATCGATTCGCGGCAACATGACCACGCCAAGCTCCAACCTGCCCGGCATGAACACCCTGACCAATCAGAACGGCCTGCCCGGTATGCGCACTGGCAGCGGCGGTGGTTCTGGCGCCTCGATCTCCAATACCGTCAACCGGGCGATGAGCACCGGGTTGGCGCCTCTGACTCGTATGGCCGGAGGCCAATGACATGAATCGCACCCTGCTGCTTCTCGCCCTGCTCGGCTGCACCAGCGCCATGGCCGATTCGGCTTCAGTCAACAAGGCAAACATTCAGGATTCCGGCGCTCAGTATCGCGGCAACTTCAATGTCAACCAGGCTGCCGGTGACCAGATGCAACAAGCCAACACCAAGGCGATTGCCATCGGCACCGAAGCCCATGCCACCACCAGCGTCGGGCAGACCATCGACACGCCCGCCAGCCGCGCCATCGACGCGAGCGCCAACATCGGCGGCAACTCTTTCAGCAATGGCAACGGCATCCTCGGTGTGAACCAGGGCGCCGGTGCCAACAACCAAATGGCCAACGTCACGCGCGTCAGCATCAGTGCCGGCCCGCAGAGCGTTGACGACAGCGCCCTTTCACAACAGAACGTGGCGTTTTTACCGAGCTCAGGAGCAACTGGTACCTCAATCGGCAGTCGCCAGGTCACGACAAGTGATCAGGCCTTCACCGGCAGCCGCGGGGTAATCCAGGTGAACCAGAGTGCCGGGGTGGGGAACCGCATGGCTAACACCCTGAGCATCCGGGTCGCAGACTGACCCAAACAAAAAGCAGTGCAATTAGAAAAGTCCCAACACTTAACCAACTAATAAGCACGACGGAGAAACAACCATGAAACCTACAATGGCTCTCAAACCACTGGTTTTCGCACTCGCAGCAGTGATGGCAATGGCAGCACAGGCTGGCGGCCGTGGTGACAACGACGGTCATGGTAACGGGCACGGCAATGGTCACGGCCAGCCACAAGGTCCGAATCTTGAACAACTGCTGCAGATCACCGCAGGCGCCGGCGCCGCTGTACTTGACGCACAAAACAGCGACGGCAACGTGGTGAAAAACCAGGGCACCCTGAACAACGCCAATGCCAGCGACTCGCTCAACGGCTCCAACGGCAACATGGGTGCCAACGTGGCGGGCGGCGACGGCAACCAGCAGGACAACGCTGCTGCGCTGGCTACCGCTGACGAAAGCTTCATCTTCGGCAATGCTGTTGCCGCCTCGAGCGCGACTCAGGTGAACAACAACAACTACGTGAAAAACTCTTCCACCTTCAACAACGCCAACCTCACCAATACTGGCAACAACGGTTCCGGCAACATCGGCATCAACGTGACCGCCGGCAACTTCAACCAACAGAAAAACAACCTCGCCATCGCCGTTTCCGGTGGTCGTGTAGCGCAGGCTGCCGCCTCTGCCAACCAGTCCTCGACTGGCCTGGTCGTGGAAAACAAAGGCGTGCAGGCTTACAAAACCGACACCCTTACCGGTACTTATGCAGCCGCTGGCGTGTTCAAAGCCAAAGGCACTGCGACCATCGAAGACGACAACGACCATGGTGGTTGGGGTAACCGTGGCGGCGGCCATGGCGGCAACGATGATCAGAAAGCCAAGTTCGAAGCCGTGGGTACTTTTGGCCTCGCTGGCGTCACCACCCAACAAGTGTTGACCAAAGATGGCTGGAAAACTCCTGTCGTCAACAACGCCAACATGACCAACTCGATGAACAACTTCTCCGGCAACGGCGGAGCCAACGTCTCGGCGGGTGTGGGCAACCAACAAAGCAACTCGCTGTCCATCGCCGCAGGTTGCAAAGCCTGCATGTAATCGCGATCGAAACGAAAGCCCCGGCAACGGGGCTTTTCCTCGGTTCCACAAGGCGTATTCGATCATGCGGACTCCTGCCCTCCTCGCTCTGCTTTGTCTGTGCGGCCTGACTCAGGCGGCCCAGATGCCCGTCGCTGCCCTGCCGGGTGGCGTGCTGGTCTACAAGGATGTGCAAAGCATTCGTGAGCGCAAGTTTGCCGACATCGTCGAACAGAAAACCGACTTCAGCTGCGGCGCTGCTGCACTGGCGACGGTCCTGCGCCAGGCCTATTGGCTCGACGTCGATGAGGAGCACATCATCAAAGGCATGCTGGTCAACGCTGACCAGGACCTGGTGCGAACCCAGGGTTTCTCCATGCTCGACATGAAGCGCTACGTAGAAAGCATCGGCATGCGCGCCCGTGGCTACCGGATCCCGCCCGAGAAACTCGAAGCGGTGACCATTCCGGTGGTGGTTCTGATGGACATTCGTGGTTACAAGCATTTCGTCGTCCTGCAGCGTTCGGACAAGGATTGGGTCTACATCGGTGACCCGGTTCTCGGCCACAAGCGCTACAAGCACGACGACTTTGTCAAAGGTTGGAACGGCATTGTCTTTGCCATCGTCGGCCCCGGTTACGACAAGGCCAACGCCTTGCGCAGCCCTCCGGTGCCGCTGACGGCGAAGAACTCGCTGGACAGTTTCAACCCGGTCAAAGATGCGGAATTGATGGATTTCGGGTTCATTCAGAGCGACTTCTTTTAATCGCCGAGTTAGAGAATGGGACTGGATGTCCCGGGAGCAGCAGATGAAAAGCTCATACTGGCTGGCCGCCGCCTGCCTGGCAGCGAGTGCGTCAGGTTTAGCCCATGCCGGATTCAAACCCATCGAAATCAAGGACCAGGAGCTCGCCGAGCTGCGCGGTCGTTACGTCATGCCGGGGCGGATCATCAGCTTCGGCATTGTCATGAGCAGCACCTGGCGCAACGCCAGCGGCGACTTGATCGGGGCCGCGACCTCGATGCAGATCCAGGCCGCAACCGTCAAACCGGAATTCTACGTCTCGACCATCAAGGAGTCGGGCAACGGCAGCGCCCTCACCGCAGGCACCGGCAGCGTAATCGGTGGCGCCGGCCTCAACAGCAGCCAGGGTGTGACGCAAAGCGTACGCGCCGCCGGCGATGGCAACACCGCCAACAACAACGTCGCGATCAACGTCAGCGAAGCCAGTCAGGCGCCGGCACTGGTGCCATCGCAAGGCCAGGCCCTTATCGCCGGACAAACCATTACTGGCAGCAACGGCGCCGGCAGTGTCGCGGTTTCAGCCAATGGCGGTGGCGTGCAAATGGCCATTCAGGCCAGCGGCAATCAAGGCACGGCACTGCAACAAGTCGCCCAGGGCGGGCTGCTGCAGAACACCCGATTGCTGGGCAGCGCCAACGTGGTCAACAACCTTACGCAACTCAACGTCGTACTGAACAATAACGGCAGAAGCGCCGGTGCACTGGATTGCAACCTGACCCAACTCGGGGCCCTACGCAATATCGGATATTGAACTACGCTGAGTCTCGATCATTGGGCTTAAAGGGACGGCTTATTCATGTATCGATCAGTATCACTGCGTGCCGCAGTGTGTTGAGTACCCTTCTCCCGGCGGCAATGCTGCAAGCAGCACCCGACGCCGATGTAGAAGCCCTGAAACGGGAACTTCTGGAACTGAGACAACGATACGAACAACAACAACAAGCGCTGGCGGTACTTGAACAACGGGTCCGCCAGGTAGAAGAAACACCCGCGGCCCCACCGCCAAAACGACTGGCGAAATCGCCGTCCGACATGAAAGGCAATCGCGTCGCCGCCGGAGCCGCCACAGGCACCGGTGCGGCCGCTGCATCGGGAGGCGCCGCCGGGGGCAGTGGCGCTTCCTATGGCCAATCGCTGGCCGATGATTCACAACCGGCGCAGAGCGTTTCCAACCTGTATGACGAAGCCAGCGGTTTCTTCGGCGGCGGCAAGTTCAGCGTGGAAACCGGCCTGACCTATTCGCGCTACGACACCCGCCAGTTGATCCTCAACGGTTTCCTTGCGCTGGATTCGATTTTCCTCGGCAACATCAACCTCGACCGGATCAAGGCCGACACCTGGACCCTGGACCTCACCGGCCGCTACAACTTCGATAACCGCTGGCAGTTCGACCTGAACGTGCCGGTGATCTATCGCGAGTCGACGTATCAATCCGGCGGCGGCAACGAGGGCGCGGCTGGCGTAACAACAGAAGAAACCGTCACCAAGGATCCAACCATTGGCGACGTCAACTTCGGTATCGCCTACAAGTTCCTCGACGAATCGCTCAACACCCCGGACGCCGTGGTCACCTTGCGCGTCAAGGCGCCGACCGGCAAAGACCCGTTCGGCATCAAACTGCGCCAGACCGACGCCAACTCCAACCTGTTCGTCCCCGACACCCTGCCCACCGGCAACGGCGTCTGGTCGATCACGCCGGGTATCTCGCTGGTCAAGACGTTTGACCCGGCGGTGCTGTTCGGCAGCCTTTCCTACACCCACAACCTCGAGGAGTCGTTCGACGACATCAGCTCTACGGTCAATCAGAAAAACCCGGGCAAGGTTAAGATTGGCGACAGCTTCCAGATCGGCGCCGGTATCGCCTTCGCGCTCAACGAGAAGATGAGTATGTCGTTCTCGGTCTCCGACCTGGTGCAACGCAAAAGCAAGCTGAAACAGGACGGCGGCGATTGGGAATCGGTAGTGTCCAGTGATGCCAACGCCGGTTACTTCAACGTCGGCATGACCATTGCGGCCACCGACAACCTGACGATCGTGCCGAACTTGTCGATCGGCATGACCGATGATGCGCCGGACTTCTCGTTCAGCCTGAAATTCCCGTATTACTTCTAAAAGCAAAAGATCGCAGCCTTCGGCAGCGCCTACAGTTCGTGTAGGCGCTGCCGAAGGCTGCGATCCTTTGATCTGTCGGCTTTTCGCTGCTGGTGTAACTCGCGACCACTTATCGGAAATACGTCCGCACCTGTCAGATCTGACAGGTGCGCCCTACCGCTGAATCCGCTTACATGACTCCAGCGCCTCGCACCTTGCAACAGGCCGTAACGGAGCATCGACATGAACCAGACGCCGGATGAAAACCGCATTCTCGCTCTGAATCCACCCTTTGTTTTGAAACAGGCCGTTTTGAAGGATGGGGGCTACGACGGTGGCATTTCGCTCGAGACCGTCGAAAATGATTTGCTGATCATCGTAGATCCGTGGGTAGGGATGGCGATGTATGACAACTGTAAAATGTATTTTGATGGCGTCGAAGTTGGGACAATTCCGGTCGATGAAAGCAACTTGAATAAGCGGCTCGAATTCAAAGTCCCCAAGGGTCAAGTCACCAATGGCGAAGCACTGATCGTTTACACCGTACAGCGCTTGGGTCAGGACCCGGTTAGCTCCGAGCCGGTACGGCGTGTGTGGGTCCAACTCACACAACCAGGTGGCACCGATAGCGACAGCGAAGAAGGCAACTCCGGCCTGATCTATACGCTTAGTCCGGATCCGTCCAATGGCGTGAATGAGGATTTGGCCCGGCGGGGAATCCGCATGAACATCGTACCCTATGAGAACATCGCCATCTTCGACACCATTCGGTGCCGTTGGGGTGATCAGGTGGTGACGTACTACCCGGTCACCAGAGAGCAGATCGACGATCCGGTCAACCATCCGATCTTCGCTACCTTCACCGAGGACGTCATCAGGGCGCAAGGCAACGGCAACAATATCGAAGTGAGCTATCAGGTCGTCGACCGGGTGGGTAATCTGCCGGATCCGAAGGCGCGGTGGGCGAAAATCACTTACGTCTCGGTGGATCTGAACAATCGCTTGCCGGCGCCGACGATCTGGGTCAACGGCCAGAACGTCACCACCATCGACCTGAAGGTACTGGGCACGAGCGACGCCGCCGCCCGGGTTTACTTCACAGGCGCCGACTACCAGGCTGGTGACAAGGTCGTCCTGACCTGGGCCGGTACGACGTCTGGAGGACAGCCCGTGATCGTCGGCCCGCTGGAAAAAACTGTCGACAGCGTGCCCGGCCATCACGACTTCCCGATCCCGAACGACAAGATCACAGCGATCGTCAACGGTTCGGCCAAGGTCGGCTTTCAGCTGCTGCGCGCCGGCGCACCTGCGCGCCCCCTCCAATGACATTGTGATCGCGGTCACCGGCGAAGCCAGTCAGTTGAAACCGCCAACGGTTGTGCAGGCGCCCGATTACAGGCTGAACCCGAATCTGTATCAAAGCGGATTTACCGTGGTGTTTGACACTTCGACGTTTGGCGCCAATCACGAAGTGCAACTGGAAATCGCCGGCAGACCCGGCGCCGGCTCAGTGCCTCCCCAGCACAAGCCGGTGGCGGGACAGTCGAAAGTGCAATTCGATATCGATTCTTCTATCACCGGGGCAAATCTGCAACGCAGTGTGGAATTGAAATACAACTTGATCGTCAATGGCCAGCCGACGCCTGTGCAGAGCGTGACGTTGGTGATTGGCGAGTTGCTGCAATCGAGCATGCCGATGCCGAAACTTGAGGGTTTTGATGGTGAGGTGCTGGATGTTGGAATGCTCAAGGATGATACGAAGGTTTTGTGTAGTGCCTGGCCGTTTCAGCGGGCGGGATTACCGATCTGGTTAAGGTATGTGGAGACGTTCACGAATGGTGGAGAGCGCGTCAAGGAGCAGTTTGTCGGGGCGGCGCATGATCAGGGAGGGGGGCTTGATTATTTGGCTGAGGTGGAGTGGTTGCGCGGGTGTAAGGCTGATTCGAAGTTGGCTGTTGTATTTAAGGTGGGATTGCATGCGGGGGCGGTTGAGGGTGAGGCCGTGGCGTGTCGGGTGAGGAGCTATGGGGTTAAGGCTGGGTTGGATGATTTGACTACGTTTGATAACTATCATTGGAACCATTGGGCAGTCCAATATGGAGAGGGCTCCCATCCAAGAATTTCCTTTATTGAAAATGAGTATTTTCTTGAATCAGTACACGGCCCACAGGTGCGCAGTGCCATTCAGATCGTCAAGAGTTTCCAAGAAGTTGAAGAGGGCGACCAATATGAGTTGAGTTTTGATTATAAAAACACAGAACTGTGCGTTGTAATATTCAAGCAGAATAATGAAAAAACGCAGCTCAACGTACCCAGCTCTATGCTTTGGCAGTCTCAAAACTTTCGTTTTAATGCCGCAAAATACGAGACGCCAAAAACATTAATGTTATACCTTTATGTGGGCGGAGTTGTGGCGCAAACACGTATCAAAAATATAAGGTTGCGGAAATTTTAAAATCCAATCCTATTATGAAGCAAGATCAAACGCACTATATTGGATGTTTTGTGTGACACCCTAACAAAAACAATTGCATTTATATTCTGATTCTTGCACTCACCTAATCTGATGCTTATGCAACAACCGATAAAAAGTAGGCCGCGAAACCCCTAAAACTTTCGCGGCCACACTTAAATTATCACTGTGCCGGTTCAACACATCACACAACGCCTGCCGTTCCGCCCGGGTCTTGTAGTCTTCCAGCGTGCCCATCGGCGTGGCGATGGAATGCTGACTGATCAATCCCAAATCCCGCGCCTCGATTTGCCTCCCCTCCGCCAACACCAACCCACGCCTGACCCGGTTAGCCAGCTCGCGCACATTGCCCGGCCAGTCGTGCTTGCCCATGGCAATCAGCGCGTCTTCGCTGAAGCTTCTTGGTCGACGCCCGGTTTCATGGCTGTAGAAGTGCGAAAAGTGGTTGGCCAGCATCGATAGATCGCCGTGGCGCTCGCGCAATGGCGCGGTCACCACTTGCAGGACGTTCAGCCGGTAATAAAGGTCTTCACGAAAGCGCTTCTTCTCAATCGCCGCTTCCAGGTCAACGTGGGTTGCGGCCAACACGCGTACATCCACCGGTATCGGCTGACTGCCCCCTACCCGTTCAATATGCTTTTCCTGCAGAAAGCGCAGGAGATTGGCCTGCAATTCCAGCGGCAGGTCGCCGATTTCGTCGAGGAACAACGTGCCGCCATTGGCCGCTTCGATGCGTCCGACCTTGCGCTGGTGCGCGCCGGTGAACGCGCCTTTTTCGTGGCCAAACAATTCGGACTGAATCAAATGCTCTGGTATCGCCCCGCAGTTGATAGCTACAAACGGTTTGTTGTGGCGCTGGGATTGGCGGTGCAAGGTGCGCGCGACGAGTTCCTTGCCGGTGCCGCTTTCGCCGCGAATCAGCACGGGCGATTCGGTCGGGGCCAGTTTGCTCAGCAGTTTGCGCAGTTCGCGGATCGGCTTGCTGTCGCCGAGCAGTTCGTGCTCCGGCTGATCGACATGAATCGTACCCTGCCCGCGCAGGCGTGCCATGCCGAAGGCGCGGCCGAGGGTGACCTGTACGCGGGAAACGTCGAAGGGCAAGGTGTGGAAATCGAAAAACCATTCACAGACGAAGTCACCGACGTTCTGCAAGCGCAGGACTTCCTGATTGAGCACGGCGATCCACTCGGTGCCGCTGCGGCTGATCAGCTCTTTGACGGCTTCGGGTCGTTCCAGGTGGTAGGGCTGCAAACGCAGCAGGCCGACATCGCAGGCCCGGGATGCGGCGTTTTCCAGATTACAACTGTCGACATCCCAGCCTACGGCGCGCAATCCGGGCAACAGGCGATAACAGTCGTCGCAGGGATCGACCACCAGTAAACGTCTCGATGCAGGCGCTTCGCTCATGACTGTTCCTTGGCGCCAAATTTGATAAATGATCGTAAAAACAGTCATTTGGCAGACCCGGTTGTAACACTAGCAAGATTTTGACGGGGGCTTGTACCGATTGCTTATAGGCTGGGTATTAAAAGAGTTATAAGAAAGTTGGTTGTTAGTTAGCTATCGACTATTTGCGGTGAATCAAAAGAGCTGCCCCTCACCCTAGCCCTCTCCCGAGGGAGAGGGCTAGGGTGAGGTATACGCGAGGTCAGCCGATCTGAAAGACCGAGCCGAACTCCAGTTTGAAAAGCCCACAACTCGGCTCCCTCTCCTCGGGGAGAGGGCTGGGGTGAGGGTGAATTCAGCGCGGTGTTCGGACATGTGCAGGTTTAACGAAACGAACTTACGTTATGTAAAGAATCTGAAATTTCTTTGTTTCACGTGTGACCCGCCCCCCGGTTGCGTGCATCAGTACAAGTAACCAGCCGCACGGTAAGCCCAACCGACGGCACATCATTTGATTGGGCGCCAATAGAGAGAAGACCCCATGACTGCCCCGCTGCGTATCAACGAAGCTCTTTTGATTGCCAACCACGCGTTCAAGCCTTTTCAATGCGTTGCCTGGGCGCCACAAGACGGCAATGGCGAACTGAGCCTGACCGTCGTCGACCGCACCAACTCCCACATCGGTCGCAAACAGATCCCGAGCAGCGCCTACTCTGACCCGGCGCAACTCGAACAACTGCTGCAGCAGGCCCGCGCTGAGCTCAGCGAAGACGGCCACACACTGCAATCGTGGTCGATGCCACACTGATTACCGAACAAGGGCGGATGACGTTAAAGTCATCCGCCCTTGTTGTATGCGTAGTCGAACAATCAACGTAGTTGCAGTGCCGTTTCATCGAAAGTACTTGGCTCGCTTGCGAGTGGTTCAACAAGACACTGTTCTGGCACAGTGCGACCGTCCTTCTGTTAGTTCCCCCAGTTGTACTTCTCGCGGTTCAGGGATTGAATGTTTCGCTCGTGCAGTCAGCCTCCCAACCACTGGGTATCGGCTCAGGCACAAGGAGACGCGTGCATGTCCACCCTGAGCCCTTACGCGCTGCCTACTGCATGGACCGCCCCCGGTTCGCTCGACCCGACATTCGCCATTGGCGGTGTTGCGCAGGTGTACTTTGCCGGCAGTTTGTCCAGCCAGACCCAACATGTCGAGCTTGATGCACAGGGCCGGATTCTGGTCGCCGCCAAGGTCGGTACGGCCAAGGGAAGTCGGTTCGGCCTGGCGCGGCTGCTGGCCGATGGGTCGGCGGATTTGTCGTTCGGCTTTCAGGGCAGCGTGATCGGCAGTTTCGTCGAGGGTTTCGAAGCCAAGGCCGGCAAGGTTCAGGTGTTAGCCGACGGCAAGATTCTGCTGGCCGGCCTGCATTATGAAGACACCCAACGCACCCTGCCCGCCCTCGCCCTGTTCGATGCCAACGGCCAGCCAGACCGATTCTTCGGCGATGACGGTTTCCAGGTGGTGCGGCTGCCCGGCGAGCTGTCCATGGGCACCCGCGACAACTGGTTGCCGCCGGGCGTGCCGGGCGTCGAAGCCTGTGACTTTGTGGTGCAGGAAGACGGCCGTATTCTGCTGATCGCCAACCATCATTTCAGCCTTGCCGACCACGCCGGCATATTGATCCGCCTGCAACCCGATGGATTTCTCGACGAATCATTCAACGGACGCGGATTTGTAGTGGTCCGCCACCTGCTGCTCAATACCTGGCTGAGCACGCTGTTGTTGAAGGAGGATGGGCGCATCGTCGTCGCAGGTTCCATCGACTTTCCTCAGCAAGGCCTGCTGGCGGTGTATCGGCCCGATGGCAGCCTGGACGAGCGCTTCGCCGTCGATGGCTTCATGGCCTTCAAGGCTCACGGCAACAGCGCTCAGGTCAGCCAGATTATTGAGTCCGACGACAGGCTTTATTGCTTCGGCAGCAGCCGCGATCCAATCCGCTGTTTGACGTTTGTCCTGCACGCCAACGGTCGACCGGACCTGCACTGTCATCATGGCCAGCCACAGGTGTTGGACATCGGCCCCAGCGGATGCCAATGGAACGCCGCCCAGCAAATGAGCGACGGCCGCATCGTCGCCGTGGGCGCGACCATCGGCGGAGTCGAAGCTGACTTCATGGTGGCGCGCTATCAACTCGATGGCAGCCTTGATCCAGCGTTCGGTGAGGGCCATGGCTGGTTGCGCACGCGACTGGGGCGAAGTCTCGATACCGCCAATTCACTGACCGTACATACTGACGGGGCGATTGTGGTAGGTGGCTATTCGCTGGATGGCAACTACCGGGCAATGGTTGCGCGTTATCTGAATCCATAGAGCATTCAACAGCCGACATGAGGATCGAGGTTATCGGCGACTTGATCTTCCCTGAAACATCCGGCAACTTTCGCGCTTCTAAATAAAAGGAGCAGCCGATGTCCGGTTCAATCGCCCAGGCGTTCGCGCACAACTTCCTCGGGCAATCGCCACGCTGGTACAAGGCGACCATCGTCGGTTTTCTCATTCTCAATGCCGTGGTGCTGTTCACCGTCGGGCCGGTCGCCGCAGGCTGGTTGCTGGTGATCGAATTCATCTTCACCCTGGCCATGGCGCTCAAGTGTTATCCGTTGATGCCCGGCGGCCTGCTGTTGATTGAAGCGTTGCTGTTGAAGATGACCACGCCGCAAGCGCTTTACGATGAGTTGCTGCACAACTTTCCGGTGATCCTGCTGCTGATGTTCATGGTTGCCGGCATCTACTTCATGAAAGATCTGCTGCTGTTTCTCTTCTCGCGGCTCCTGTTGGGCGTGCGCTCGAAAGCGATTCTGGCGCTGATGTTCTGCTTCTTGTCAGCGTTCCTCTCTGCGTTTCTGGATGCGCTGACCGTGACGGCGGTGATCATCAGTGCGGCTGTCGGCTTTTACTCGGTGTATCACCGCGTCGCGTCGGGCAATGATCCACGCAAGGACAGCGAATTCGCTGACGATCAGCATTTACCGTCGCGACACCATGAGGACTTGAATCAATTCCGCGCTTTCCTGCGCAGCCTGTTGATGCACGGAGCGGTCGGCACAGCGCTCGGTGGCGTCTGCACCTTGGTCGGTGAGCCGCAGAACCTGTTGATCGGCCATGAGATGGGCTGGCATTTCGGCGAGTTCTTCCAGAAAGTTGCCCCGGTGTCGCTGCCGGTACTGGCGGCGGGTCTGGTCACTTGCGTGCTGCTGGAGAAGCTGCGCTGGTTCGGATACGGCACGCTGCTGCCAGACAACGTCCGCGCCGTGTTGGCCAACTACGCCGCCGAGGACAACGCCAAACGCACGCCTCGTCAGACGGCGGCGCTGCTGGTGCAAGGGGCGGCGGCGCTTATCCTGATTGGATGCCTGGCGTTTCACTTGGCTGAAGTTGGCCTGATCGGGTTGATGGTAATCGTGTTGATCACCGCGTTTACCGGGATCACCGACGAGCATCGTCTGGGCAGCGCGTTCAAGGACGCCATGCCGTTTACTGCACTGCTGGTGGTGTTTTTTGCCGTGGTGGCGGTCATTCACGATCAGCATCTGTTCGTCCCACTGATCGAGTGGGTCTTGGCGCTGCCGATGGATCAACAGCCGGGCATGTTGTTCATCGCCAACGGCTTGCTCTCGGCGATCAGCGACAACGTGTTTGTCGCGACCATTTACATCACTGAGGTGAAACAGGCTTTTCTGGCCGGGCACATGACTCGCGAGCACTTCGAGACATTGGCGATTGCGATCAATACCGGCACCAACCTGCCGAGCGTGGCGACACCGAATGGTCAGGCAGCGTTTCTGTTCCTGCTGACCTCGGCGATTGCACCGCTGGTGCGTTTGTCGTACGGGCGCATGGTGTGGATGGCGGTGCCGTATACCGTGGTGATGGGACTGCTGGGCTGGTATGCGGTGAGCTATTGGCTCTAAGCAACACTGAATAAACCTGTGGGTTACCGGGGTTTGCACGCGCCGCGAAAACCTGTGGGAGCGAGCTGCTCGCGAAGAGGTCGTGTCAGGCAACGAATCTGTTGAATGACACACCGCCTTCGCGAGCAGGCTCGCTCCCACATTGGTTTTGGTGTTGGGTCAGTGCGGGAGGATGTATTTCTCGATCGCCAGGACGACGCCGTCTTCAGTGTTTGGCGCTGTAACGACATCAGCCTGGTGCTTCACCGCCTCTTCCGCCTGGCCCATGGCAATCGAAAAGCCAGCGCATTTGAACATCGCCGGGTCGTTGCCGCCGTCGCCGATGACAGCGGTTTGCTCCAGCGGCACGCCGAGGTATTCGGCGATGGTCGTCAATGCCGTGCCTTTGTTGGCCTCAAGCGCCGTAACGTCGAGATACACCGGCTGCGAGCGCGACACTTGCGCCATGCCGTTGACCTTGGGCAACAACTGCGCCTCCAGCTCAATCAGCAACTCAGTGTTGTTGCTGGTAGCGACGATCTTGTCGATGCGCTCCAGATACGGTTCAAAACTCTCGACCACCACCGGCGGATAGCCGAGGCCACTCTGTTCACGTGGGACCATCGGCCCGTGCGGGTCCTTGAGCAGCCAGTCGCCGCCGCTGAACACCCAGATTTCCACCTCCGGTTGATCGGCAAACAGTGCCAGTGCGATCAGCGCTGTGGTCGCCGGCAAATAATGCGCGGCCAACAGCGTGCCGTCCGGTTTGACGATGGTGCCGCCATTGAACGCCGCTGTCGGCAGATCAACGCCTAGCGCCTCGATCTGCTGCAACATGGCTTTCGGCGGGCGGCCGCTGGCGAGGCTGAACAGCACGCCGGCATCGCGCAGCGAGCGCACGGCTTCGATGGTGCGTTGGTTCAGCGTGTGATCCGGCAGCAACAGTGTGCCGTCCATGTCGCTGAGCAGAAAACGTATGGGTTGTTTTGGCAAATCACTCATCCCAGGCCGTGCCAGACGCGACCATCGCGAGTCAGCAGATCTTCGGCGGCTTGCGGGCCATCTTCGCCAGCCGCATACGTCTCGACGCTCGCATCCTGCTGCCAGGCATCAAGGAAAGGCTGCACGGCTCGCCAACCGTTCTCGATGTTGTCGGCACGCTGGAACAGCGTCTGATCACCGGTCAGGCAGTCGTAGATCAAGGTTTCGTAGCCGGTGGAAGGCTGCATCTCGAAGAAGTCCTTGTAGGCAAAGCCCAACTCGATGTTCGCCATATTCAGCGCCGGCCCCGGGCGCTTGGCCAGCAGGTCGAACCACATGCCTTCGTTTGGCTGGATCTGGATGCGCAGATAAGTCGGCTGCAACTCGTCGACTTCGGTGTCGCGGAACTGTGCGTACGGCGCTGGTTTGAAGCAGATGACGATCTCGGTGTCGCGCACGCTCATGCGCTTGCCGGTGCGCAGATAGAACGGCACGCCGACCCAGCGCCAGTTATCGATCATCACCTTCAGCGCCACATAGGTTTCCGTGGTGCTGTCGGGCGACACGTTGGCTTCTTCGCGATAACCCTTTAATGGCTGGCCATCGCGCTCGCCGGCACTGTACTGGCCGCGCACCGAGTTGGCCCGGGCTTCTTCCGTCGACCAGGGACGAATCGCCCCGACCACTTTGGCCTTCTCGCCGCGCACCGCGTCAGCGCCGAAAGCAGCCGGCGGTTCCATCGCGACCATGGCCAACAATTGGAACAGGTGATTGGGCACCATGTCGCGCAGTGCGCCGGTGTGTTCGTAAAAGCTGCCACGGGTTTCCACACCGACGGTTTCCGCCGCGGTGATCTGCACGTGGTCGATGTAATGATTGTTCCAGAACGCTTCGAACAGGCTGTTGGAGAACCGGCTGACCAGAATGTTCTGCACGGTTTCCTTGCCCAGGTAATGGTCGATGCGGTAGATCTGCTTCTCGCTCATGACCTTGAGCAGGCACGCGTTCAAGGCTTCGGCGGTCTGCAGGTCGGAGCCGAACGGCTTCTCGATCACCACTCTTCTGAACGCTTCGGGGGTTTCTTCAAGCAAACCGGCGCTGCCGAGGCGGCGCACCACTTCACTGAAGAAACGTGGCGCGGTGGCCAGGTAGAAGACCGCGTTGCCGGTGCCGCTGTCGGCGATTTTCGCCGCCAGGGCTGAATAGGTGCTGTCGTCGAGGAAATCGCCCTGGACGTAGCTGATGCCTTTGGCGAGCTTGGCCCACAAGACCGGATCAAGCATCTGATCGCCCTTGCCGACCTTCGCCGCCACTTCGGTACGGATGAAGTCTTCGAGCTTCTGCGCAAAGGCTTCATCGGTAATGGCGTTGTGATCAACGCCGACGATCCGCAGGTTTTCGTCGAGCAGACCGTCGCGACTGAGGTTGTACAGCGCCGGCATGAGCAGGCGCTTGACCAGGTCGCCGTGGGCACCGAACAGGAATAGCGTGGTCGGTGGTGCGGGTTCTGCCTTGGATTTTCTGCGGATCGTATGGGTCATTTTTTCGCGGTCTCCACGTGGCCGCCGAAGCCGAAGCGTTGTGCCGACAGGATCTTGTCACCGAAGGTGCCCTGCCCGCGCGAGCGGTAACGGGAGAACAGCGAGTTGGAAAGCACCGGTACTGGCACTGCTTGCTCCATGGCCGCTTCGATGGTCCATTGGCCTTCGCCGCTGTCAGCCACGGAACCGGAGAAACCGTCGAGCTTCGGATCACTGGCCAGTGCGTCGGCAGTCAGGTCAAGCAACCACGACGACACCACGCTGCCACGACGCCAGACTTCAGCGATATCGGCCACGTTCAGATCAAAACGCTGATCTTCCGGCAAGCGTTCGCTGGATTTGGTCTTGAGGATGTCGAAGCCCTCGGCGAACGCGGCCATCATGCCGTACTCGATGCCGTTGTGAATCATCTTCACGAAGTGCCCGGCGCCGGCGGGACCGGCGTGGATGTAGCCATGCTCGGCGCGGTGGTCATCGGACTTGCGGTCCTTGGTGCGCGGAATGTCGCCCATGCCCGGCGCCAGTGCGGCGAACAGCGGATCGAGACGCTGCACGGTTTCGGCATCGCCACCGATCATCATGCAATAACCGCGTTCCAGGCCCCAGACGCCGCCGGAGGTGCCGACGTCGATGTAGTGCAGGCCCTTGTCGTTCAGCGTTTTGGCCCGGCGAATGTCGTCCTTATAGTTGGTGTTGCCGCCGTCGATGATGGTATCGCCGGGTTCGAGCAGTTCGCTCAGGGTGTTGATGGTGTCTTCGGTCGGTGCGCCCGCCGGCAGCATGACCCAGACAGCACGCGGCTTGTCGAGGCCGGCAACCAGCGCTGGCAAATCGGCGACGCCGGTGGAGCCCTCGGCGACCAGGTTATCGATGAAAGCGGTATTGCGGTCGTAAACAACGGTGGTGTGCCCGTTGAGCATCAGACGTCGCGCAATATTGCCGCCCATGCGGCCCAGTCCAATAATCCCGAGTTGCATGTGCTGATGCTCCTTACTACAAATAAATGTGTGTCATTGGTTATAGCCCAACGCGACTGATGGAGGTTAGTCCAGAGCGTTGCGATGAAGTTTCCGGGCATTGTGCCCGATCCAGAGTGATAACGCCCCGAATCCTGCCGAAGACACACCGACCATGAAAAATAAAAAAGTTCCCTTCCAGGGCAAAAGAAATCAAAATTGGCGCCGATAGTAAGTCAAGCGCCTCAAAACGAGGAGTGACTTACAGTTGATGCACGCCATTTGCGAGGTGAGCAATGGGCACAGTACATACAGCAATGCCGCCACAAACCCTCTACGTTACGATCCGTCGCGATGAATTGCGCCAGTTGAAAGACGAGCGCGACCAGTTGAAGCACGAATTGGCGCAATTGCGCGCACTGACCCAGGGCTCGCAGCCGCAACCATTCCGCGTCCGGTTGTGCAGCGCTCACCCCACGCCTGATCCCCGCCTGCTTCGGGAACGGCCCTCGTCGTTCCCGACACGTTGCACCTCTGACCGCTTGATACACACCAACAGCGGCGCTTAACAAATCTTTCACAAGCCCTTGGGGATACTTCGCCCCATTCTGGCCGTGCCTGCGTGTACGGCCTCTGTTCGTCGGTGTCATGGAAGCGTTCCGGCGTGGGTCTGATGATTGAGCTGGAGCGCTGAATGGCATTGTTCAAACGCAGCAAAACGACTGCGACCGGTTTCGACTGGGCCGGATTCATCTGGTTGTTCGTCTTCTTCTGGTACTTCTCGGGCATCACTCAACTGCTGATCCAGCTGACCGGCACGTCTGGTTTCACGGGATTCCGTCAGGCATTCGTGATGAGCGCGCTGTGGCTGGCGCCGATGCTGCTGTTCCCCAAACAGACGCGTCTGCTTGCGGCAATCATCGGTGTGGTGCTGTGGGCTTGCTCAATGGCCAGCCTGGGTTACTTCTTCATTTATCAACAGGAATTCTCGCAGAGCGTCATCTTCATCATGTTCGAGTCGAACGTGTCGGAAGCGGGCGAGTACATGACGCAGTATTTCGCCTGGTGGATGATCCCGGCGTTCCTCGCCCATACCGCGTTCGCCTACTTTCTGTGGACGCGCCTGCGCCCGGTGTACATGCCCCGTGGTCGCGCACTGGTTGCAGCCACCGCAATCGTGATCGCCGTCGCCGGCTACCCGCTGATCAAACAAACCATGCGCATGGGCAATTTCGCCGAAGGCTTCGAGAAATTCGAAACCCGCATCGAGCCCGCCGTGCCGTGGCAGATGGCCGTGGCCTATCACCGCTATCTGGAAACGCTGGGGGACATGCAAGGCATGCTCGACAGTGCCAGCAAGATCCCGCCGCTGAAAAACCTCAAGGACGCCTCGGCCGGGCAACCGGCGACTTTGGTGCTGGTGATCGGCGAATCGACCAACCGTCAGCGCATGAGCCTCTACGGTTATCCGCGCAGCACCACGCCGGAACTGGACAAACTCAAGGATCAACTGGCGATCTTCGACAACGTCATCACCCCGCGCCCTTACACCATCGAAGCGCTGCAGCAAGTGTTGACCTTCGCTGACGAGCAGAACCCCGACCTGTACCTGTCGACGCCATCGCTGGTCAGCGTGATGAAACAGGCCGGTTACAAGACTTTCTGGATCACCAACCAGCAGACCATGACCAAGCGCAACACCATGCTCACGACCTTCTCCGAACAGGCCGACGAGCAGGTGTACCTGAACAACAACCGCAACCAGAACTCGGCGCAGTACGATGGCGACGTCATCGAGCCGTTCAACAAGGCGCTGGCCGATGCGGCGCCGCGCAAGCTGATCGTCGTGCACCTGCTCGGCACGCACATGAGCTACCAGTACCGATATCCGCCGACGTTCGACAAGTTCAAGGATCGCCAGGGCGTTCCGGCTGGCGTGCGTGACGATCAGGTGCCGACCTACAACAGCTACGACAACGCCGTGCTGTACAACGACTTCGTGGTCTCAAGCCTGATCAAGGACTACGCCAAGACCGACCCGAATGGCTTCCTGCTGTACCTCTCCGACCACGGTGAAGATGTCTTCGACTCCGCCGGTCACGGCACGCTGGGGCGCAACGAAAACAAACCGACCGCGCCGATGTACACCATCCCGTTCATGGCCTGGGCCTCGCCGAAGTGGAAGGAAAACCACGACTGGAACTTCGCCGGCGACCTCAGCCGCCCGTACAGCAGCTCGCAACTCATTCACACCTGGGCGGATCTGGCCGGGTTGAGTTCCGATGAACTGGATCGCAGCAAGAGCCTGGTCAGCGACAGCTTTGTACCGCGCAAGCTGTTGATTGGCGACCCGTACCAGGCGCCGAGGCGAGCGTTGATTGACTTCAGTTTGATGAAGCCCAAACACCCTGATCCGGCGGAAGTCGCGCAGAAGTAAAACGACAAAGGGCCGAGAAGGCCCTTTTTTGTGCCTATCGACCGCGTTGTTTCTGTAATACGCCGCAATATTTGCGCTGAACCAGCGTTAACCCATTGTTAATGGCCGCGACGCACACTTCTTTCGCGGTCTGCTTCACGGACGAACCGACTCCCACTTGTTCAGTAGGAGGCACCATGAAAACCATTACCTTCATTCTCACCACCCTGCTCGCCCTCGGCTCCACCAGCGCCTTCGCTGAAGGCGGTGCCGAACGCATGCGTTATTACTACGACAATTTCCCGGTCCAGCACGCGCAAAGCGAGCAAAAGGCCGACGCCAGTGCGAGAGAAATTCGCGTCCCTGCTGACCAGACGGCGCAGGTGACCGAGTCCTATCGCGACTGAGCTTTACCGAGCAACCGATGGACCTTCCGTGGCTCCGCTCTGGCCCGGAAGATGACAGTTCAGGCGCCCTGATCGGGGCGCCTTTTTTTATGTTGGTGATTGGCGGTGAGGAGCCTTCAGGCCTGTAAATCCTTTATCCAGAACAGCATCCGCCCGTGATCTGGATTGAACATTCCCGGTGCAAAGCCGAATTTGCGATATGAACCCTGCGCCACCGCATTGCCTTCCAGCACTTCCAGGGTGATTTTGCAGCAGCCGCGCTGACGGGCGATCTCTTCTACCTTCTGCAGCATTTTTGACTGAGCCCCAGGCCGCGAAATTTGCCGACCACGGCGACGTCGTGAACGTTGACCAGCGGTTTGCAGGCGAAAGTGGAGAAGCCTTCAAAGCAGTTGACCAGCCCGGCCGGTTCACCGCCGACGAAGGCCAGCACGCTGAAGGCATGCGGGCGGCGGGCGAGTTCTTCGGGCAGGCGTTGCAGCAGTTCGGGCGCGATCGGATGACCGCCGCCCATGGGATCTTCGGCGTAGTGGTTGAGCACGATGCCGATGGCTTCGGCGTGCACCGGGTTGCTGTAGCTGGCCTGAAGTACGAGTATTTCTGCGGAATCCATTTCCATCCCCGATAAGCAAAAAGCCCCGGCGCGCAAGGTGCTAGCTGAAAGGCCTGGGGGGGACCTTAGCTTGGGTGCGCCGGAGAGGGCAACTTGAAAAGCTGAAGATCAAAAGATCGCAGCCTCGTTGCACTCGTCAGCTCCTACACATATCGGACCGTAGGAGCTGACGAGTGCAACGAGGCTGCGATCTTTTGCGTCAGTGGCCCCAGATCAGCTCTTCGGTCCAGCCCAGTTCGGCGAAATCTTCGGCGCGCAATGCGCTTTCGCCGACACAGAAAAATTCATCCAGTTGCGGTGGCTTGACCGCCGTGCCGCTGAGCATGGCGTGCACCTGGCCACGATGATGGAGCTGGTGCTCGAACAGGTGCGAGAGCATGCGCAGGCGGCTGTCATGTTGCGGCATGTCACGGGCGATGGTGACGATTCTCGACAGGTCGGCATCGCGCAGTTGCTCGCAATAGGCGATCAGCCGGCGATCAACGCGGGCCTGTTCTGCACGCAGCGCCGCAGCCTCGGTAAACGGCTCGTCTGCATTGAAGAAAACATAGCAATCAGGGTGTGGCTCGTCACCGCGCAATTCCCGCTCCAGCGCGTCGACGTAGAACCAGTCGCAGGTGAGGATGTGATTGAGCGTGAGGCGGATGCTGGGGAAGAAGTTCACCCGTGGCGCCGCCAGTTCAGTGGTGTCGAGCTGGCTCCAGGCCTTTGCCAGGCGGTGATTGGCCCAGGCATTCTGATAGGCCATGGTCAGCAAATGATGGGACAGCGGTTGACTCATGTCGGCGCCCTCTTCTTTCAAGCTTCGGCGAAACGCTGCAATTGCATCTCCTGCAAACGGCTGAGGGTGCGGCGGAACGGGAATTCCAGATAGCCCTCGGTGTACAGCGCTTCCATCGGTACGCTTGCCTCGACGTACAGCGGCACCTTGCGGTCGTAGCATTCGTCGACCAGCGCGATAAAGCGGCGAACGCCATCGTCATGCACCGATAACTGCGGCAATTCCCGGTCACCGGCGACCACGCGCTCAGCGCCATCTTCGGTGCCCCGCGCAATGCGCCCTTCGCGTTTTTGTGCGCTGAGGTTCGGCACTTCGCTCAACAGAATAGCCCGGTAGCGATCACACAGGGCAATGAAGTCCATGGCGGCGAAAGGTTGTTCGCACAGACCGCTGTAGCGGCACCACAGCACCGATTCGCTGGCTTGCACGACGTTGAGCGTGCGATGGCCCACGGCGACTGGCTCATCGCTGACAGTCTCATCTGCAGCCAGCGACTTGAACACGGCACCCAGTGCGCTCGGTGAATCGGCTTCATTGACAAAATAGCGCTGCTCAATCGCTCCGGGATGCAAGCGATGATCCTCGGCGCCATTCACCGCCACCACTGTCATGTGTGCCTTGATCGCCGCAATCGCCGGCGTGAAACGGTCGCGATTGAAGCCGTCCGCGTACAGATCATCAGGCGGCAGGTTGGACGTGCAGACCACCACTACGCCTTCCTCGAACATCACCTGAAACAGCCGGCCGAGAATGATCGCGTCGCCGATGTCATTGACGAACAGTTCATCGAAGCACAGCACGCGCACTTCAGCGGCCAGCTCTTTGGCCAAAGCGCGCAACGGATCGGCGATGCCACTGAGTTGAAACGAACGCTGATGCACCCAGCCCATGAAGTGATGAAAGTGTTGACGCCGCGCCGGCACGCGCAGGCTCTGGTAGAACTGATCCATCAACCAGGTCTTGCCGCGCCCGACCGGCCCCCACAGGTACACGCCGCTGATCGAAGGGGCACCGGCGTGCAAGGCTTCATGGCATTTTTGCAAGGCCCAGACTGCGTGTTCCTGGGATTCATCCTGAATGAAACCCTTGTGGTCGACCGCGTATTGCCAGGCACTGAGGGGAGAGTCGAAAGTCATGCGCGGGAGTATGCCACGGGCGATTGGCCATTGCTGATCGACGCACGCATGATCGTTCCCGCGCTCTGCGTGGGAATGCCTCAAGGGACGCTCCGCGTTCCAGCTCTGGAAGGGACGCGGAGCGTCCTGGGCTGCATTCCCACGCGGAGCATGGGAACGATCAGAACAAGGGAGAGGCAACAAAACCTGACCTTTCAGGCAGTTATTGCTCGTTGCCCTCGCCGCCCTCTTCCGGCATTCTGCGCACCCATTTTCTGACCCGGCCCCGCCTTGCGGCGCGCACATCACCATGACCGCCTCTGACAAAACCCCGCGCAACAACGACCTGATCTACGGCCTCAACGACCGTCCGCACCTGACCGCCACGGTGTTCGCCGCGTTGCAGCACGTGCTGGCGAGTTTCGTCGGCATCATTACCCCGACCCTGATCATGGGCGGCGCCCTCGGTCTGCACAGTGAAATCCCCTACCTGATCAGCATGGCACTGTTCGTCTCCGGCCTTGGCACCTTTGTCCAGGCCAAGCGCTTCGGCCCGGTGGGTTCCGGTCTGCTGTGTCTGCAAGGCACCAGTTTTTCCTTTATCAGTGTGATTCTCAGCGCCGGGTTCATGGTCAAGGCGCGTGGCGGTGGCACTGACGAAATCCTCTCGACGATCTTCGGCGTGTGCTTCTTCGCTGCCTTCATCGAAGTGGTGCTCAGCCAGTTCATCGGCAAGCTGCGCATGCTGATCACCCCGGTAGTCACCGGCACGATCATCACGCTGATGGGCCTGTCGCTGATCAAAGTGGCGATGACCGACATCGCCGGCGGCTTCGGTGCGCCAGATCTTGGCGCGGCCAGCCATGTGTTTCTGGCGGCGCTGGTGATCGGCACCATCGTTGTGCTGAACCGAGTCGACGTGCCGTTTCTGCGCCTGGGCGCGATCGTCATCGGCCTGACGCTCGGCTACGTGGTGGCATGGCTGATGGGCACGGTGGATTTCGCTTCGATGCCCGAAGTGCCGCTGGTCAGCGTGCCGGTGCCGTTCAAGTACGGTTTCAACTTCGATTGGGTGGCGTTCGTGCCGGTGGCGGTGATTTTCCTCGTGTCGCCGCTGGAAGCGGCTGGTGACCTGACCGCCAACTCGATGATCTCGCGGCAACCGGTCAAAGGCCCGTTGTACATCCGCCGGATCAAATCCGGCCTGCTCGCCGATGGTCTCAACTCGGCCATGGCGGCAGTGTTCAACAGCATGCCGATGGTGACCTTTGCGCAGAACAACGGCGTGATCCAGTTGACCGGCGTGGCCAGCCGCTACGTGGCGTTTTTCATCGCCGGGCTGCTGGTGTTGCTCGGTTTGTTCCCGATGATCGGCGCGGTGCTGCAACTGATGCCGAAACCGGTGCTGGGCGGCGCTGAGCTGGTGATGTTCGGCACCGTCGCCGTGGCCGGGATCAAGATCCTCGCCGAGGCCGGCCTGCATCGACGCAACATGCTGATCGTGGCGATCTCGCTGGGCATGGGCCTGGGCATCGCGGCGGTGCCGGAAGTCCTGCGCGAACTGCCGCAAGCGCTGCGCAACATCTTCGAATCGCCAATCACTGTCGGTGCGTTGTGCGCTATCGTGCTGAACATCTTCCTGCCGGAAGAATTCATCGAGCTGGAAGAAGATGATTTCGACCCGGAAGCGTCGATTCTGCAGGTCATGGAAAACCCCGACGTCGCCGCCAAAGGTGAACCCGGCCAAGCGGCGGCTGTCGCACAGTTGAACCGCTGACGTCACGCCTCGAAAAAAAAGGGCTGCACCGGCGACGGTTCAGCCCTTTTTTGTCGAGAGATTTTTATGCGCCGCGTCCACGCCGTCATCCTGTCGCTTGTGCTGTTGTCGCTCAGCGCCTGCGCGCTGTTTCCCAACCGCGATCCGGTGAACATCAACGTGGTCGGCCTCGAACCGTTACCCAGCCAGGAACTGGAAGTACGCTTCGCGATCAAGCTGCGCGTACAGAACCCCAATGAAACGGCGATCGATTACAACGGCATCGCGCTGGATCTGGAGGTCAATGGTCATTCGCTGGCTTCGGGTGTGAGCGATCAGAGCGGCTCGATCCCGCGTTTCTCTGAAGCCATTGTCACGGTGCCGGTCAGCGTCTCGGCGTTCTCGGTGCTGCGCCAGACATTGGGGCTGAGCCAGACGCAAAGCCTCGATAATCTGCCCTACGTGCTGCGCGGCAAACTGGCGGGCGGGTTGTTTGGCACGATGCGCTTTACCGACAGCGGCAAGTTGAGCCTGCCCAAGGCGAGTGCGGCGACCTGGTAGTCAGCGGTCTCAATCGGCAGAACAACACACAACCCCTGTGGGAGCGAGCCTGCTCGCGAAGGCAGTGTTTCAGGCGACTACGACGCTCATGCTGCCTACGTCTTCGCGAGCAGGCTCGCTCCCACAGGTTCTCTGCAAGTTTCAAGGTCAGGAGTTGAACCGCACCCCCGGCTTCGCACGCTCATCAACGGTCAACTCGAAGACATCCGGCCGCGCGTAGTGGCCGACCACATCGTAGTCATACCGCGCGCGGATCAGTTCATCAGTGTCGATTTCCGCCGTGAGCAAACCCGCTTCCCCGCGCAACGGCCCCGCCAGCACATCGCCCATCGGACCGACGATCACGCTGCCACCGGCAATCAACGGTCGATCACCCGGCCAATTGGCAATCTCCACCCCCAAATCATCCGGCGAGGCCTGCACCTGACAGGCGCTGACCACGAAACAGCGGCCTTCGTGGGCGATGTGGCGCATGCTGACCTGCCACATCTCGCGCTCGTCCACGGTCGGCGCGCACCAGACCTCAACGCCCTTGGCATACATCGCCGTGCGCAGCAGCGGCATCATGTTTTCCCAGCAGACCACGGCGCCAAGCTTGCCGACCTGGGTGTCGAACACCGGCAGCGTCGAGCCGTCACCCTTGCCCCAGATCAGTCGCTCGGTGCCGGTGGGCATGAGCTTGCGGTGTTTGCCGAGCAGCCCGGCCTGCGGATCGAAATACAGCACCGTGCAATACAACGTGCTGCCAGCGCGCTCGATCACGCCGATCACCAGATTGGCTCCGGTGCGCGCTGACAATCCGGCCAGCGCTTCGGTTTCGGCGCCCGGTACATCGATGGCGTTGGCAAAATAACGTGCGAACGCCTCACGCCCCTCGGGCAGTCGGTAGCCCAATTGGGTGCCGAAGCCCTCGCCCTTCGGGTAGCCGCCGAGCAAGGCTTCCGGCATCACCACCAACGCGGCGCCGGATTCGCGGATTGCGTCTTCCCAAGCAAGGATCTGTTCAAGGGTTTCGCCTTTGCCGCCGGGCAATGCACCGATCTGCAACGCCGCCACTATGGATTTGGCCATCGTGTTTACTCCTTCAGGTTCAGGTGTTGCCGATTCTCCAGCGTCACGCGATCATGAATAAAGCCCTGCCGACTGCTGAATGATATGAGCCAAATGAATATCGCCGACATTGACCTCAACCTGCTGAAAGTCTTCGAAGCACTGCACGATGAATCCAGTGCCAGTCGCGCCGCCCTGCGCCTGGGCGTAACGCAATCGGCAGTCAGCGCGGCATTGCGCCGCTTGCGTGAGGTGTATGGCGATCAGTTGTTCGTGCGCACCGGCCGCGGACTGGCGCCGACCCTGCAAGCCAATCAGCTGAAACCGGTGATCAGCGATGCGCTCAACAAATGCCGGCAAAGTCTGGCCATGCTCGATCCGGCGGCCAATCAATACGAAGGACGTTCGGTGGCGATCGGTCTGTCAGATGATTTTGAAATTGCCTACGGGCGCCACTTGATCGAGGAAATCGCCCGCCGTGCGCCGAAGCTGCGGTTGATATTTCGCCAGACCCACAGCCAGATCGTTGCCCGCGCGCTGATGGAACGCAGCATCGACCTGGCGATCACTGCCGGCGGCTTTTCCGAGCGCCTGCTCAGTCGTCAGGTGTTGGGGGAAGGCGGCTATGCGTGTCTGGTCGACCCGGCCAGTCTCGCGCCAGGCCAACAGCAGATCGCGTTGCAAGAGTTCGTTGAACGCGAGCACATTCTGGTGTCGTCGGGCGGCTTTATCGGCATTACCGATGAGGGATTGGCGGCAGTGGGTTTGAGCCGGCGAGTCTGCGCGTCGACCACGCATTTCGCCGCGCTGCCCTTTCTGCTCAAGGGCAGTCAGGCGGTGGCGACCATCCCGGCCCATGCCGCCGCAAGCATCGCGACGCTGAGCGGGCTGGCGTTGCTGCCCTGCCCTCTGGCTTTACCGCGCTATCCGGTGGAACTGGGCTGGCGCACCAGCACGCAGATCGATCCGGTGCTGGTCAAGGTTCGCGAAGCGATTGCCGCCACGTTCAGCCAGGCGTGAAGCGGATTATTTGTTCGCCGCCATCAGGCGATTGACTTCACTGCGCACCATGTTGGCGAACTCCGGCGGCGACATGCCGTCCAGTTCGGCGCGGACCCACTCGGCCCATTTGCCCTTGCGCTTGGAGCGCTCCCCAAACAAGCGCGCGGCTTCGCCTTTGGCTTTGCCCAGATTGTTCTGCCAGAGTTCGAACAGACGGGATTTCTCATCTTCCAGCGCTGCGCGCTCTGCGAGGGATTTGTCGGCCAGATTGAAACTCATGGGGATTTATCCTGCTGCGTAAAATGGCGACATCTTACACGCTCGATGGAAATCTCCGGTGCAGGTTTTTCCCTTCTCCACGAATGACATGCAACTTTTCGCCTGCCGCTACACTCCATTGGTCACTGTCCATTCACCTGCAAGGAGTCACCCAATGGCCCGTAAAACCGCCTCGCAAGCTGCCGAAGAGCAAATCAAGGATCAAGCTTTCAGCGAGCTTCAGGCTCTGATCGAAGAATCGGACAAACTGCTCAAGAGCAGCGCTTCACTGGTCGGCGAAGAAGCAGAAACGCTGCGTGCACAAATCGCCCAGAAACTGCAGCTGGCACTGGATTCGGTGTCCAGCGTGCGCGATCGCACCAAACCCGCCGTCGAAGCCACCGAAAACTACATCGGTGGTCACCCTTGGCAAACCGTGGCGATCTCCGCCGGTTTCGGCCTGGTGGTGGGCCTGCTGCTCGGCCGTCGCTGAGTTCCAGCGCTATAAAAAAAGCGAGCCTTCCGGTTCGCTTTTTTTATGCCCACCGCTTTGCTTTTCGATTACTGAATTCACCTCGGTATCCCAAGTCGGCGTACCTCGCCAACCACGCGGTCAGTCCCCTCTCCCCCGGGAGAGGGGGGGCTAGGGTGAGGGGCTTTTTGACCTTGTCACTGCAATCGTCAGAACAACAAAAGACTCACTCCCCCGCCAACTCCCGCAGCTGCCCCAGCGTCTGCTCATCCAGTACGATCCCTTGCGCCATTGATCGACTGCGCTGCAAATGCCGGCGATCCCCCGGCAGGCGCTTGAGCCCGACCCCGTGCATCTGCCGTACCAATTCCTCGCTGCGCTGGGCAAAGCTCTGCCCCGCCGCTTTGCTCGGGTCGATGACGATCAACAGCTGGCCGGTCCATGGCGTTTTCGCGCCGGGATGGTTGGACCAGTCAAACTCGAATGAGAAATTGCCGCCGGTCAATGCCGCCGCCAGCAACTCGACCATCATCGACAGCGCCGAGCCTTTGTGCCCGCCAAACGGCAACAGCGCTCCACCTTCCAGAATCGCTTTGGGGTCCTGGGTCGGCTGGCCGAGGCTGTCGACACCCATGCCGGCCGGGAGTTTTTCACCTTTGCGCGCTGCAATTTGCACATCGCCATGGGCGATGGCGCTGGTGGCAAGATCGAACACAATCGGCGCGGCGTTGGCCCTTGGCGCGGCGAAGGCAATCGGATTGGTACCGAACAATGGCCGATCAGCGCCATGGGGCACCACGCAGGTCATGCTGTTGACCACGCTCAGCGCCACCAGACCTTCGTCGGCGAAGGGCTCGACATCCGGCCACAAAGCGGCGAAATGATGCGAGTTGCGAATCGCCAGCACCGCGATCCCGGCATGACGCGCCTTCTCGATCAGCAGTGGTCGGGCCGCTGCCAACGCTGGCTGGGCAAAACCGTTGCCAGCGTCAACCCGGACAAACCCCGGCGCGACATCTTCAACCTGTGGCACGGCATGGCCATTGACCCAGCCGCTTTTCAGCGTCGAGACATAACCGGGGATGCGAAACACGCCATGACTATGAGCGCCGTCGCGTTCGGCGTTGGCGCAGTTGACGGCGAGTACCCGTGCGACTTCGCTGGAGGTGCCGTGGCGCAGAAAAATCGTTTCAAGCAATTGCGTCAGTGCTTCGAGGGACACTGTGGACGAGCCATGATCGTGTGGCGCAGACATCTGAAGCTCCAGAATGATTATTGGAGGGAACAACAGCGTACGGTCGATTTTGCCCACCGATTAACCCTGTCCAAGCTGCCGGCTGTCAACCCTTCGATTCATTGCCATGGGTTGGCGCGCCCTGATGCACATTTTGTTCTCGGCAGGTGCGGTAACTGTCTACCGCAAGTGCTCCACTCTGCGCATTTACTGTTGAGTTCCAGCCCAATGGCGCCCTGTTCAGAGTTGCAATGATGTCCACCCCGACTGCCCCGCTGTTGTTTCCAGTGATATTCGATTCACCCGGCCTGCACGCTGACCTCGGTCCGGCACACGGTCTCAACAGCAAAGACTTCGACTGGCTTGCACATGCGCAACTCGCTACGCAATCACTGCGCAACAAGCAAACCCCGCCAATGCTGGCCGAACGCATCCTGCTCAACGCCGACAAGCAACTGGCCGTGCCGCTGGCAGGCAGCTTCATACTCAGCGCAGGGCCGGATGACAACGGCGTGTTCCTCTATACGCCCTACGATGGCCTGAAAAAATTCGCAGACCGGCAAGCCCTGACTGATGCCCTGCAGAAACGCCTCGACAGCGCCAGGGAAAACGATGATCTGCTGGCTTTCCTCTCGGTTTCATTGCGCAAGGAACTGGTGGAAAAACGCAGTATCACCCTGACCTGCGAAACCATCGAAGGTGATGTGTTCGAGGACCAGCAATTGGCAATCGGCGACTCTCTGGAGAGGTGCGCCCGTGACTTGCTGGACGAACTCAAACGCCTGCCATCCCTTGCAACGCTGCTGGAAAAGATTCTCGACGAACTGCTCGAGGCGCATTTTGGCGCCTTGCAACAGTCGCTTACCCGGGTCGGTTTCTATTCGGTGACTTCTTCGGATGGGAAACAGTGGGTCGACTCGCTGTCGCTGACTGAAGCGCTGTTGGTGCACTTTCACCGTCAGGGCTGGCCCCACGGTCAGGTCGTAGAATTCACCCATCCCGCCCGTTCGGTACGCGAAGACGATCAGTCTGCCTGGACCAATGCGATCAAGTCGGCGTCGGGAAAACTGACCATGCTGTTGTTTCGACAGCTTGAGGTGTTTTGGAACGGCGCCTCATTCGAAGGCTCGCCCAGACGTACTTTCTTCAGCCAGACGTTGCAGGATCAGGCGCGCGCGGATCTGATGATCAAGCGCGAAACGCAGATCCTCACCGCCAGCGAGTTCGACGCCCTGCACAGCCTGGTACGTGAGCCAACCGTTGCGGTACGGCGGCCAACGTTTGAAACCGTGTGTTTGAGTGAAGAGACAGCCTGTGTCGAGCTGGCCGGTTCACTGATGATCAATCACGACAAGGCTTATCTCTATACGCCCAGCCAGGGCCTGCAGGTACTCGCCGACTACGCGGATCTCAAACAGACACTGACCGCGAAAATGCGGGCTGCCGGACACGAAGACGAACTCTACGGGCTGATGAATCTGCAAGAACGCAATCGTTACCTTGGCTTCGCTAACGCGCAGGTATCCGGGGAAAACATTGGCGGTGAGATCATGACCACGCTGTTTGAGGCCATCATCACCAAGCAACGTCAGAACGTTGAATTCGTTCTGCAGCGTTTTCGTCAGAGCGAGCGCACCACTGACATCCATGCGCTCTTCGACAAGGCGCTGGATATCCGCTCAATGATTCATGAACGGCTGCTCAAGCTCGACGTCAATCAGCGCTGGAGTACCCGGCCGTTGTTTACCAGTACACCGCCATCGTCACTCGTGCAGGCAGACAAGGCTGCGCAGCAGGCGGCACTTCTGGGACGGACGCTGGATAATCTGACCAGCCACTTCAAAGACCAGCCGACCGCGCACGGTGCCGAACAGCGCGTCTTTTGAAGGCATTCTGTGGAAACTGGCCCAGGCATTCGAAGACGGCCTGCGTGGTGAGGCGTACCTGCGCAGCCTCAGCGGGTCATGGCTGGAGGCGGAACGAAAGATCGTCGACACCGTGTTCGATTCCAGGCACCCGACACGCAGGGACCGCCAGTCACTCAATGGTTTTCGCCCCGATGCCTGGTCACTGACCCTCATCGGGGCCGAGCCCAACGCTGCGCTGCCGCTCGCTCACTGTGTGCTGCTGACCGAGCGCGGCGGCATGGACGTGAAACATTCCGGGCGCGCCATCCTCTGGACACCGGCCCTGGGCCTGGAGTTGTTTGACGACATCGCCAATGCGCAAAAGCAATTGCAGCAACGGCTGGACGACAATAACCAGAGTCACACGCTGCTGGAAAATCTGCCAAAGGCGCAACACAGACTGGACCAGCAATACACACTGGGCGAGTTTCAATTGATTAATGGCAGTGTCTCCCGAGACCGCACTGCAATCTGCCATTGAACAGTTCCTGGCAGAATGTGAACTGCTGCGAGTTTGCATCAAGGAGCCAAAGACATTGGCGAGCTTCCTTGATGAAATGAAGAATGCTGTCATCGATACCAACCTGCGACGCGCGATCGATCTTGCACGCACCCTTTCGCGTCATCTGGATTACCCGGACTGGTTGCGCATGGCCTCGGCGACGGAGCAACGCACGCAACTCCGCGCTGCTGGATGAACTGCGGCATGCGTTCATCGATGGCAAGGATTTCCTCGATGAGGTCCCGGCGCTGGCCACTCATATCGAGCAGACTCTCAAAACTCTGCTCGATGCCCGCTTTCCAGTGCAACGGGCTCAAGCCACAGGACATCCGGATCACCCCAATCTGATATTGGCCGGCCCTGCCTGCAACTTGCTGGAATTTGCCTTGCATCACTACAACGTCGTGCAGGGCAGCGGTTTCAAAGTCGCCTCGACAACGGCCACAGCCTTACCAAAAGAGTTTGCCCAGGCCGCGGTACGGCAATTACCGCAATCTCTTGATGTTGCTACCACCTACACCGCGAAAGTCACCGAAGCGCTGTCAGCCGACAGCCTGTCTGCTCGCACCAGCAAAGAACGCTTCTTGCGCCAGTTGCCCTGGCAATTGATGCAACACGCCCACTCGATGAAATTGCAGCAACAGCTCTCGGATACCGGCTATGACTACATTTGCCAGGTCCTCGACATGCCCGACGCGATAGCGCGCGCTGCGGGTCGAGGGCGCTCATGCCATCGCCTCGTCCGCTATCGTTGATCAAGACCCCAGGCGCTGATTGCGTCGACACACTCGGTTTGTATGTCTTCGGTCCGGGCGCAGGGCAAACAGGCCCCCGGATCCTCTATGCGCCTTACTCCAGGTATGTGTTTCGCGAATTCGAAAACGAAGCGCAGCTGATCGAAGCACTGAATACCCCCGGGCACTTCCAGGATTTGATTATCCGGCGTCTGCCTGAGGCTCAGCAGGCGGTATTCAAAAGTCTGTTGAAAACAACGATCGGCAAAGACAGTGAAATCACTCTTCATGGCGCGCCCATCAATGGCAACGTGCTCGAGCGGTTTCACCAGGACACTTTGAGCCTTCTGCCGCAACTGTTGCGCAGCCAGCCACAGGTCAATGGCCAAGCGGATTGGGAAGCGGTGAAGTTTCTCTTCAGTCACGGCGTGCGCCTGGTGCCACACTTGCTACCGGGCAAACTCGCGTCCGGTTTTTTTCTGTGGCGAAGCTACCAGGACTTCAAGGCGTCCGCCGAAGGCCTTCAGGATCACCACTGGGCAAATGCCCTGAAAAGCTTCATCGCAGGGGCGATTACCCTCTTCAGCCTGGGACGTCTGTCATGGGAAAGCGAGGCAGAAACGGCCGGCTCCGAATTGCCGCAGAGGCGCAAGCACCTGCGGGTACAGCCACAGCGGTGCAAGTCGCCTCTGGCTGGGCAAAGGTGTCGCCCGTCACGCCCGCTCGGATTGATTTGCAGCCCTTTGAAAGCAGTACGGCGCTGGAATCCCTCAAGCTTGATGCCAATAAGCTGGTCTATGGGGATTCGTCAACGACGCAGAAATACGCCGCCATTGCCGGCAAGGTGTATCCGGCAGTCCAGCTCGAAAAAAACTGGTATTTGCGCAAAAAAGACGGCAGTCAGGGGCCGGCACTCGAAGAGAAAAATGCCCGTCTGGTCGTTGCAAGCGCCAGCCAGCCGGTTCATCGCTGCCGATCAAAACGTCGTGACCCTGCTCAACATGAAGTCGAGGAAAACCGCTCAATAGAAATGTATATCCAGGCCAGAGGCATGGCCCAGATCCACCGTCGCTATCCGGCCAGGGCGTTCGTGATACAGCAAGCCGTAAACCGTGCAAGAGAATACGCAGTCAACTGCCTGCATAACTACGTTACACAGCGCAGCCATCCTGCGGGCACACGGCTGGAGACGGTTTTGAAGGAGTTCTTCGAGGTGCATGAGGTAACGCCCTTGCTGCTCACAAAACTCGAGAAAGTGATAATTCCTGTCTGCCAGGAATTGACGAACCCAAAAGATGATTTGCTCTACACCGAGCGCCTCTTTACTGGTCTGAATGGCCTGGCAGCGCCAATACCGTTGCTTTCGTTTTCAAACAGGACAAACAAAAAATAATTCATCTCACCGAGGTTTTTTTCAATCCCAGAATGGACAAATACACCGCCCATCTGCCTCCTCGATTCAATGTTGATTCACACGCACGCGCGGTAACGATTATCCATGAACTCTCGCATCTGGTTTGCGACAGCGAAGATCTGGTGACGGTCCAGGCCATGGGGCCTTATCTCGACCTTATCGACACGACGACGGCAGAGGGGCAAGCGGCCAAGGACTCGCTTGAACGTTATCGCAGGTTATTGTCGCGCTACGGCAATCTCTCGCACCTGTTTGCGGTGAAATCCGATAACCACGTCTGGACCGATCTGGACAAAATGCCGACGCATGCCGCGGATTACCTGAAAATCCTCAGCCTTACCAAAACCACAAACCTTGCAGACGCGCGCCGAGCGTTTCGCAGTCCTGTTTCAGCAGATGCGCGGGTCGACGTGATGCTCGCCAACGCCGACTCGATCGCCCTGCTCATCAGCGAACTGGGTCGTCAGCTCGACCCGCTTCCCGCGCCCATACCGCTATCGGCGCCGGTTGCAGATCAGGCGGGATCCTCGCAAGCGCTGGCGTGACGACAAAAAAATGCGCCGGCGTAACGCCAGCGCATTGCTCATGACCAGAGTCAAAAGTGATTACGGTCGGTTAGTCCTTCTGTTCGCGCAGCACATTGCCCGAGGCGCCGTCGATGCGGAACTCGTAGGCGGTGCCATCGGCCTTGCGCCCTTTGCCTTCCCAGTAGCCGTCATTATCGGCGTCGATCTCATAGACTTCGACATAGCCGGCTTTGGTCTTGGCGACCTCGATGGCTTTTTCGATGGTGATCCAGCCTGCGCCGGGCTTGTCCGCCAGAGCGGCACCGGCACCGAGCAAACCAGCAGTGGCGATCAGGGCTGCGAATGTCTTTTTGATCATTTTTTCACTCCATTTATGGATAGTAGGCAGTTGCTTCCTGTTTTTTTGGGCGCCACAGGGAAAAATAAGTTCCACGTTGATGGGTAAATGCCATGACGGATGTTCTCGGCAGCCTGCCGGCGAGGTTAGAATGAGCGAAATCAGGACGAGTCAATGACCCAAGACACTCTCTCGGAAGCCGAATACGATGCGATCACCGATGCCGCCGCGCACTGGTGCATGCGTCTGCACGCCGCTGACTGCACGGACGAGGAGCGTCGCGCATTTGAGACCTGGCACGCTGCACATCCTTTGCACGCCTTCGAATACGAAGCCATGCAAGAGATCTGGGAAGTCGCCGGAGATCTGCCTCGAACCGAGCCCGAGGCACTCGCCGCGCAGCGCAAGCCTTCGCGTTCGTGGCGCAAGTTCGCGGTCATTGCTGGCGCCTGCGCCCTCGCCTTGCCACTCGCGGCCTACAGCGGCTGGAGTCTGGGCTGGGTGCCCAACAGTTATCAGCATTACGCCGCCACCGACAGTGTGCGTCAGATCACCCTGAGTGACGGCAGCCAGCTCGAACTCAACCTGCACACCGACCTGAGCTTCAGCAATTACAAACATGAACGTCGCGTCACCCTGAACAAGGGCGAGGCGTTTTTTAATGTCAGCCATGACGCGTCTCATCCGTTCGTGGTTCGCGCCGGCGACGGCAAGATCCGCGTGACCGGTACGCGGTTCAATGTGTGGATGTACGAAGATCAGGTGCGAGTCAATCTGATCGAAGGTTCGGTGCTGGTCAGCAGCAATCGCGACTTGCCTGGCGACGGTCTGCGCCTCAGTCCCTCGATGCAGGCGCGCTACCGGCATGGCGATTACGCGCCGCAAATCAGTCAGACCTACCCTGGCGATACTTCGCTGGCCTGGCGCAGCGGCCGTTTGGTGCTCGACAACCTCGCGCTGCACGACGCCCTGCCGCTGATCAACCGTTACCTCGACAAGCCGTTGATGCTGGCCGACACCAGTACCGGCGCGATCCGCGTGGGCGGCGTCTACAACATCAAAGAGATGAACCACCTCGCCAACAGCCTGCCGAAAGTGCTGCCGGTCTATTTGACGCGCAACAAGGAAGGCAACCCGGTAATCAATTCGATGCCGCAACGCCCGCCGAAAGCTGAAGGCCGCGTCCCTTGCGGGAGGCGGCCTTCGTTTGTTTCGAGCTGTGACTGTTTTACTGCGCTGCCACCTTCCCTGCCTGATCCTGCTTGATCGTCTGCACCTGATATTGCGGATCCGCCTGGATCTGCTGTTCGGTGAACGGCAGAACACTCCACTGCTTCTTCGAAAATGCAGCAGTCTGATCCCGCGAGTATTTCGACATCGGATCACTGGATAACGAGAACGCCAGCAGCCCTTGGGCGTGCGGGCCTTTTTCATCGAAGCTCACAACTTGCAGATAGCTGGTGCCGCTGACCACTTCAAGTTTGCCGTCTTCGCGGGGCACGCTTTGCATCGCGTTGTAGATGCCCAGCGTCCCCGGCCCGCCATGAATCGGCGTTTGCTGCCCGCCGCTGCTGACCACCTGGACATCACCCCAGCGCGTGTCGGGTTTCAGGCCCATTTTTGCGACCCGCTCAACCGACGCGAGCATCGCTTCACGCAGTGCTTTGGCGACGGCAGGTTGTTCGACTGCCAGGCCGCGAGGAGTGTGTTGCGCATCTGCCGGATTGAATGCAACACGCCAGATATCCGCTGATTCAAGCAGCGCCTGCATGATGTTCTGAAAATGCACCAGACCGAGCCCGGAATCCAGATTTGCGCGGCCGTCCCAGGCTTTGAGGCTGGCGCACGCAGACTTGAGTGTCGCGGCATCGCTGCCCAGATCGGCGCCGCAGAACTTCCGCAGATCGGGCATGACCTGCGCGGCCAGATAGACCTGATCGTCCATGACCATGTGCTGCAGATCCTTGACTGCCAGCGGGCCTTTCTTGCTCAGTTCACCCAAACGATCAAGCGCGAATCGTGAGCGCAGGCCCAGCGGTTGTCCTTCCTGACTGATCAGCGGTGAATAGCCGGTGAGCGGTTGAGCCGGGTTGGCCAGCCATGCCGAATCATTGGAGTGCTGAACGAAATCCCTGCGCAGCAATTGCGGCAACTGGCTGGAAGCGAAGATGCCCTTCTGCGCCGCGTGCGGATCGACATCCCAGGCACAGCCGCTGTTGGAACCGTCCAGCACGATCATGCGCAGACCGAGGCGTGGGTCGCTGCACTTGGCCAGTTTTTCCGCGCTTACGTTCGGTACCACCGACAGGTTCATGTACAGCGTCTGGCCCTTGTCATCCACTGCCAGGGTGTTGACCCACGGAATGCCCTGGATCTTGTGCACCGCGTCTTGCAGATCCTTGAGATTGCTGGCCTGGTTCATCGCATACCACTGTTCGAGCACGCGGTCGTTGTCGAGGTTGGCATCGCGCAAGCTGTAGGCATATTGCCTGTCCCAGTCGAGCTTGCCCGGCCATTGCACGATCGGGCCGAACTGCGAGCTGTAGATGTCGCGCGCAACCGCTACGACCTGCCCGTCAGCCTGCTTGACCTGCACGGCAACCGTCTGTTTGTTCAGCGGCAGCGACTTGCCATCGAGCAAATACCGAGTCGGATCCTTTGGATCAAGTTGCAGGCGATACAAGGTGAAGTGTTTCGACGAATCGACGGTGTGGGTCCAGGCCAGATGCTGGTTGAAACCGATATTGATCATCGGCAATCCCGGCAAAGCGGCGCCCATCACATCAAGCTTGCCGGGGATGGTCAGGTGCATCTGATAAAAGCGCATCCCCCCGACCCATGGGAAATGCGGGTTGGCCAGCAACATGCCACGGCCATTGAACGAGCGCTCGCTGCCGACCGCCACGGCGTTGCTGCCGCGATCCAGGGCGAAACGTTGCTGGCGCGCGTCGGCCAACTGGAACGCCTCGGTGTCGCGCTTCACCTGCGCGGTCGCTTGCGGCGGCGTCGCGCCAGCAAGGGCTTCGGCGAACTGCCCCACCCCACCTTCAACCAACAGGCGCCGCGTCAGTTTGACCAGATCCTCGGCGCTGATGTCACGTACCCACTCGCCCTGGCATTGCTGCGGCAACCCTTGCTGACGGCGTTCAGCCAGATAGCGGTTGTAACCGGCGGCATATCCCTCGACCAGGTCGCGGACCTGCGTCGGTTGCGCCTGCCAGAAGGTTTCGACCGCTTCAGGGGTATTGAGCCAGGTGAAGAACACATCACTGACGCGGTTTTGCCGTTGTTCAACAGTGAACTGCTCCGGGCCGAAATATTGGGAGCGCTGACCATTGACCGTGACGATCTCGTTGGCCAGCAGGCACAGATTGTCCTGGGCGTAGGCGTAACCGATGCCGAGACCCAGACCGCGCTCGTTTTCAGCGCGAATGTGCGGCACGCCGAAACTGGTGCGGCGAATATCGGCGCTGGTTTGTGCAGCCGGGCTCAGTGCATGGGCCGACAGGCTCAGTCCGAACAAGGTGCTGGCGAGGGCCAGCCCGGTGAGTTGCCTGGAAATAATCACGCTTGCTCCTGATCGAAAGGTCGATTGCCCCTGCGTCCACGCGCAATGAGCCTGTCGAAGAAACGAAGCTGAAGGAAAAAATTTAGCGGGTAGCCCATTGAGGCAATGCCGTCATCACAAGGCTGAGACGAATTAGCGACGAAATTTCTACATCTTTTCTTTCATGATTTGTCGTGCTGAAACGTCTTGTTTAGAGAGCGCAACAAAACCTTTCCGCGATCTGGCTCTGAAAAGGAGTAATCGCATGTACAACTCGCAACTACCAACGGACGGTAGCCAGACGCCACAGGGCGTTTCCATGGGTTCGCACACCGGCAATTTCACCCAGCGCGGCGAGCGTCCGGGCAATGAGCGTATTCGCGTGCTACTGAAGAGTTTCGGCCTGCGCACCAGCCTGATTCGCCTGAAAGTCATCGACGCGCTGCTCGTGGCGGCACAGAGCAATCGTCGCCTGGGCGTACGTGGCGTACATAGCCAGTTGCTCGATCTGGACGTGCCGCTGTCGTTTCTCAGCGTGCGAGAAGTGCTTAAACGCTTGTGCGCCGAAGGGGTGATCACCTTCAACGCCGACAAGAGTTACAGCCTGCACCCGCAGGCTGCAGCGGTCCTCAACCACGAATGAGGCTCGCCTTCAGGGCTTGACCTTGCGGCGCATCACGCCGTTGATGACGACCACCACGACCGCCACGCCGATTGCCACGTACTGGAAAGTCTTCTCGGTGATCATGCCGGCATTCTGCAGCCAGGACAGGCCCAGCATGATCGCCAGTACCGACAGAGCGATCAGAATCGGATAAATCAAGCGTTGCTTCTGGGTCATTGCGGTTTCCTGAAACATTGAAATGTAGCCGGTTGCGCGCCGAGCGTTTCCCGGATGAGGGGGATGCGCCGGAGCAAACGGGTGCTCATGTTACCGCCCCTGAGGTTTTTGGCTGCATGGGCACCCAACCCTGAGACATGCCCCGCCCTCCCTGATCCAGCGCAAACAATGCCCGCACTGACGCGGGCATCGTTGTTTTCGCCGCAATGGCAACCAGGTAAACAGCTTTCGCGCCGCGCCAATCCTTTAAACATGTCGTAAGTTTTTGAAATCTGCTGACGCAGCAAACGGCTAGGTCGGCTGTGCGTCTGCGCCTAGGCTCATGCGAACTTCCTATAACTCATAAACAGGGATGTTCATGCAGAGAACACTTATCAATATCGGCCCCAGACAGGTTGCGGGTTTCTGTCTGGCGCTGACCGCTTTCGAACTGCTCACTTACATGGCCAGCGATGTGATCATGCCAGCGATGCTGGATGTCACCACCGACCTCGACGCGGACGTGCGGCATGTTCCCCATGCGTTCAATCTCTATCTGTTGGGTGGCGTGTGCCTGCAATGGTTGCTCGGCCCGTTGTCCGATCAATACGGCCGACGACCACTGTTGTTATCGGGCAGCGCGCTGTTCGGATTGTCGTGCGCGGCAGCTTTTTTCACCGACAGTATTGGAGCGTTCAACCTGTTGCGGCTGTTGCAAGGCATGGGTCTGGGGTTTGTCGTCGCAGTCAGCTATCCGGCGCTACAGGAGGTGTTCTGTGAAGCGGACGCCGTCAGGCTGATGGCGTTGCTCGGCAATGTTGCGTTGTTATCGCCGCTGCTCGGCCCGCTACTGGGGATCCTGTTGCTGGAATGGCTGAGCTGGCGGGAAATCTTTCTGCTGCTGGGATTCACGGCAGCGCTGGTCTGGCTCGGTCTGTTGCTGTGGATGCCGGAAACCGTAGGCGTCGAGCGCCGCGATGGTCATCGAACACCCCGTGTGCCCTTCTCCTGGCGTTGCACTTCACGGCGCTATGGCGCGTTGTTAGGCAACCCGCGTTTTCTCTGCGCCAGTCTGGCGCTGGGCCTGATGAGTCTGCCCCTGATCACATGGATAGGCCTGGCACCGTTGCTGCTGGTGCGGGTGCTGGAACTGCCGCCGCTGGAATATGGCCTGTGGCAGATTCCGGTTTTCTCAGCGGTGATTGCCGGCAATCTGATTCTCGACCGCTTGCTGCAGACTCATTCGCTGACGCAATTGATTCAACTGGCGCTCTGGCCGTTCTGTCTGGGCCTTCTGTTTCTGGCCGCGTGCGCATTGTTCGGCGCGGGGCTTGGTCCGGTGGTGGCGAGTTTATCGCTGTACGCCGTCGGGCTGGGCATGAGCAACGCCGCGGTGTATCGCCTGGCGCTGTTTGCCAGCGACGACAGCAAAGGTCTGGTGTCGGCGCTGACCGGCATGATTTCGATCGCCGTCATGGGCCTTGGCGGTTCGCTGATTGCGGCCATCGGTGGCGGCGGCCGTCTTGAATACTTCGCTCTCTGGGCCGCATTCGGCGGGCTGATGTGCCTGCCCATGGTTTACCGGCTCCTGCAAACCACCACAGCTGATGTGGCCTCGCCTCAGTAAGGAACACTGATGACTCACCTACCCTATGCCGACGCGCTGTGCGCGTTGAAGCACCCCTATTGCGCGGATTCAGCCGCGCCCGGTCTGTTTGATCGGGCGATGAAGGAAATCAGCCGCTTTCACTGCGATCACACCCCGGGTTACGCCCATTGGCTCAACGCCCATGGGCTGGCACCGCAAGACCTCGACAGTCTTGATGACTGGTCACGTCTGCCGCCGATCTTTGCCAGTTTCTTCAAGCAACACTTGCTGCTCAGCAGCACGGGGGCGGACGCCCTGGAACTGACCTCGTCGGGCACCAGCGGACAGAAAAGCCGGATGCGTTACGACGAACGCAGCCTGGCGCGGGCGCAGTTCATGGTTGCGCAGATCTTTCGCCATTACGGTTGGGATACTCCGGATACGCCGTGCAATTACCTGCTGCTGAGCTACGAACCCGAGGGTCACATTACGCTAGGCACTTCGTTTACCGACCAGTTTCTCTGTCGGTTTGCCCCGGTCAATCGCGTGGTTTACGCCTTGCGCAACACCGGTAGCGGCCATCAGTTCGACGTATTCGGTGTCATCGCCGCATTGCAGTCATTCGCTGAAGAAGGTTTGCCGGTGAGGATTTTCGGCTTCCCGGCGTTTCTCTGGCAGACCCTGCAACGCATGCAGGCTACCGCTGTACAGGATGTGCAATTGCCCGCCGGTTCGCTGGCCTTTTTTGGCGGCGGCTGGAAAACCCAGGCTGCGCAGGAAATTCCTAAACAACAGTTTTATGCCCATATCCATCGGCAATTGGGCATCGAACCCGCCCGCTGCCGCGACGGTTACGGCGCTGTCGAGCATGCGGTGCCTTACATCGAATGCGCCCGTCACCGCTTTCATGTGCCGGTGTATTCGCGAGTGCTGATTCGCGATCCGGCGGATTTTTCCCTGCTGCCCTATGGCCAACAAGGCCTGCTCGGCTTCGTCTCGCCTTACATCTCATCCAGCCCGGCGCATGCCGTGGTGATGAGCGACCTTGCCACGCTGCACCCGGGCGCAAGTTGCGGCTGTGGATTGACCAGCGACTGGTTCGAACTGCACGGCCGCGCCGGCACCACGGCCGGCAGAAGCTGCGCGATGGCCGCCGCCGAATTACTGGGAAGTCACTGAAATGTATTTGATAAATGGACAACTGCACGACATTTACAGCCTCGACCAAGCGCTGCAAGACCTGCAACACAAGTTGCCCCAGCGCTTGGCGACGTCACTAGACAGCAGCACGGTCATCAAGGCGATCACCGTTTTTGCCCACCTGCTGCGTGACTCGCGCATGGATCTGCCCCTCGACAGCGAACAACGGCAGGCCTTGATCGATTTCTGCCAACCTGAAGCCTTGACGATCAAACGCCAGCGCGAACTCGGCGTCGCTGCCGACTCCCTGCGCCGTATCGATTATCGCCTGCCGCGCTTCGAAGCCTGGCGCCCGCTCGGGCTGGTCGTGCACATCACCCCGGCCAACGCGCCGCTGCTGGCCTTTTGCGCGGTGGTGGAAAGTCTGCTCGCCGGCAACGTCAACTGGTTGCGCCCCAGCCGCAGCGGATCAAGGCCTGACGGCGCGACTGTTGAGGGCGTTGGTGAACTGCGATGCGAGCGGACAACTGGCCGGCCACGTGGCGGTGGTTCCAGCGAACACCGAGCAGATCGGCCGATTATGCAAATCTGCCAATGGTGTCGCGGCGTGGGGTGGCGAAGCGGCCTTGCAAGCCATTCGGCAACAGCTCGCGCCGGGTTGTCGCTGGATCGATTGGGGGCACCGCATCAGCTTCGTCTATCTCACTCCTGCATCGGCTACGCCAGAGACGCTTGATGCCGTCGCCGACGAAGTTTGCCGACTGGATCAGCAGGCCTGCTCCAGCCCGCAATGGCTGTTGGTGGACAGCGACGACACGCAAGTCTTGCGCGATATCGGTGAACGCCTGGCGCAGGCCCTGCAACGACGCGCCACACAGTGGCCGGCACTGGTGCCGACACGCCAGGAAGCTGCGCAAATTACCACGCACACGCAGATGGCCCGCCTCGGTCAGAGTTTTGCCGGTCACACCGGGCAAGTCTGGCACGGCCCAGGCTGGCGGGTGATCTGGAGCCATGATCGGCAACTCGCACCTTCGCCGCTGTTTCGCAGCGTATTGCTGCACCCGGTGCCGCAGGCGCTGCTGCCCGCCACCTTATTGCCGTGGCGCAACGTCCTGCAAAGCTGTGCGCTGATATGCGCACAACCGCAGATTGTCGAGCTTACCCATGCGTTGATCGCTGCCGGAGTCACGCGGATCGCACCGATCGGCAACATTCACGAGGGGTACGAGGGTGAACCCCATGATGGCGTCTATGCGCTGCAACGTTTGAGTCGACGGGTATCGGTGAGTCTGGCGGCCATGCAACTGCCGAATCAGGCCAGTCTCGATCCAGCACCATCAGCGGCGACGCCGTGCGCTGCGATCATGGACAAAGAAGCCTTCGTCGCCCAGCCCATCAACGATCAGGCGCAGTTGTATTTCCGCTCTGGAGGCAGCAGCGGCACCCCTGCTCTGGCCGGCTACAGCTATCGCGACTTTGATCGGCAGATGCGCGCGACCGCTGATGGCCTGTTCGCTGCCGGTCTGGATCCAGCACAAGACCGAGTCATGAACCTGTTCTTCTGTGGCGGGCTGTACGGCGGCTTTCTCAGCTTCAGCAAAACGCTGGAACTGCTCGAGGTGACGCACCTGCCCATGGCCGCCCCTGCTGATGACGATTATCGGGAGATTGCCCAATTGATCATCGACCAACGGGTCAACGTGCTGGTCGGTATGCCCGGCACCCTGCATCGTCTGTTCCTCAGTCAACAGGAGCGTCTGCGTGCTTATGCCGGAGTCGAAAAGGTCTTTCTCGGTGGCGAGCACCTGAGCGAGCAGAACCGTGAATTGCTGCGCAGTTGTGGCGTCTCGACCATTCGCTCGGCGATTTACGGCAGCGTCGACGCCGGTCCGCTTGGGCATGCCTGCGAGGATTCGGCGGATGGGGTTTTCCATCTGATGAGCGAGATCCAGCAGTTGGAGATTGTCGCGTTCGATGAGGATGTGCCGGTGGCGGATGATCAGGTGGGCCGGCTGCTGGTGACCTCGCTCGCCCGCGAGGGTGGTCAGCGCGTGCAGCGTTATGAGATTGGCGACAGCGGACGCTGGCTCCCGGGCGTCTGCGCCTGCGGGCTGAAGTCGCCCCGCTTTGAACTGTTGCAACGCCACGGCAAGTTGTTGCGTATCGGCACTGACTTTATCTCCCTGAGCGAATTGGCGTCACGGCTGCAAGTGCCGTTTCAGTTGCATCTGGACCACAGCGCCGAGGGCGTCGAGCGCATGCAACTGCATTGCGAACTTACAGCCGCCACCGTTGAAACACGTCTCGCCGATTACCTGACCCTGACGACCATCATCGACAGCGGATTGCTGGTGCTGCAGATCGAGCAATGCTCGCCCGAACACTTCGTTCGAAACAAACACAGTGGCAAGACGCCGCTGGTCATTGACTCCCGCCGCTGACGCTTGCCGTGAGCTGGCTCATTCGAATCAAGAAGAACACACCGTGAAAACAACCGACTCGATTAGCGAATTAACGGGTTTCGCCCGTGAGCATTCGCCCTACTACAAGAACAGTCTCGCCAACATCCCCGAGGCGATAAGTTCACTGTGCGAACTGCCACTGCTTGATCCGGCAGACTTCTGGAAAGACAGCGCGGATCTCGCGCAATGGCCGGTCCTGACGGCCCCCATTGGGCACGCCTTGGTGTTCAAGACCGGTGGATCAACCGGCGGTGGCAGGCTGTCCGTGTATGCCCGCACGGAATGGCAGCGCACGGTGGAAGATTTCGGCCGCAGTCTGAGCGAGCAGTTCAGCCCCGGGGACCGTGTCGCCAACCTGTTTTTCGCTGGCGACCTCTACGCCAGTTTTGTGTTTATTCATGACTCACTCGCCCATGTTCAAACAGCTGTCAGCGAGTTTCCGTTTACCGGCGAGGTTGATCCACCGAAGTTGGCCGACGCCATCAACCAGCATCGAATCAATGTACTGGCTGGCGTGCCCGCGCAATTACTGACTTTCGCCAGTTGGCTCAAACAACGCGGCCTTACGTTGCCCCTGGTTGATAGTGTGCTTTACGGCGGGGAGAGCCTGTTTGCCTCACAACGCCAGCTCCTTGAGCAAGTGCTGCCCAACGCGCGCATTGCCTCGATCGGCTACGCCAGCGTCGATGGCGGATTCATTGGCGCCAGTCATCCTGACTGCATCGAAGGAGAACATCGCACACCCGACGGTCACGTCCTGTTGGAGATTGTCGATCAGCACAGCGGCGCAACGATCGAGGCCTGCAATCAAACCGGTCTGCTCGTATTGACCAATCTGCATCGCCGCTTGATGCCGCTGATCCGCTATCCCGTCGGAGATCTAGCGTGCTGGCGCGAACCGCCGGGCACTGCACGACGCAAATTCGCCCTGAGAGGACGCAGCGGCAATAGCCAGCGGGTGCGGGTCGGCATTCTGTCGCTGATGACCGATGAAATCAGCGAAAGCGTACGGAGCATTACTGGCAGCGACGATTGGCAATTGCTGATCGAACAAGCCAACAGCGCTGATGTCTTGACGTTGAAATACGCAGTCATCGAACGATCGGCGCTCATCGACGAGAAACTTGAGGCCCGCTTGATCGAACTGTACCCGCCGATCGCGCAACTGCGGGCTGAGCGGTTATTGGAGCTGCGCATCAAGAGTTGCCGGTTTGAGGACTTGGCGCGCCATCCTCGCGCAGGGAAAAGCCTGCGGATCGTCGACTTGCGCTGCTATGACCAGGAAGAGCGGGAGGTGCGTGATGGAGTCGTTGATTCTGCGCAATTACCGTGACACCGACGCCAAGGCCGTCAGCCAGCTGTTTCGCGAGGTCTACGGTGATCATTACGTGCAAACCGACGTTTACATGCCCTGCCTGATCAATCAGAACCACGCCGACAAACGCTGGCATTCACTGGTTGCAGTGGAGGGTGAGCGGATTCTTGGTCATGCCACTTTGTATCGGCAAAGCGAAAGCTCGCACGATGCCGAACTGGCCTTGAGCGTCGTACATCCCGATACCCGTGGAAAGAACATTGCCACGCGGCTGGGCGGACAACTGCTGACTCATGCGCAGGCGTTGGGTTGTCGCAGCGTCTCGATCAAACAGGTCACCCATCACCCTTACACCCAACGCATGGCTATCAACCTCGGTTTTCACAACACTGGATTGTTGCCGGACTATGTCCGCTCACCCTTTGGCTGCAAAAAAACCGAGTCGATCGTGTTGGGTGTACGTGCTATCGATGGCTATCAACGGCCATTGCCAGAACAGGCATGGCCAGCCAGTTGCCGCCCCTTGATGGAGCGTCTGAGCGCTGTGTTCGGCGTCGGGGCTGATGCAGGACGCTGGCGCGGAGCTTCGGTTCAGGTCCAGCAGCACGGCAGCCGCCATGAAATGTGGCTGGAAAAACTCAATCCGGAACTGCTCGACCAGTTGCGATCACTGCCCGGGCATTGGCTGGTTTCGATTCGTCTACAGCTTTCGCGACAGTTTGCCGTGGATCTGCACAGCCTCAACGCCATCGGTTTTGCTTTCACCGGCCTGGCGCCTGCACAGGATAATCGAGGGGGATGGCTGGCGCTGTTTCATCGTGGCTACCGCACGCGCAGGCTGACATTGCATTGTCCGCACATGCAGCAGTTGCATGACCAGGCACAACGTCACATCACTCGGAAAGCCGTGCCGGCGGCGTAAACAGCATGAGCCCGCACACGGATGAGCGGGCATCATCAGCAGACGTTACGCCTTTGCCTTCAGGCCTTTGTCGGACGGAACTGCCGCATTGCCTTCGCCATAGGTCTTGAGATTCTGCAGGACGTAAATGGCTTTCTTGAATTCGGGGATCAGGCTCTTGCCGTAGTAATTGCCATTGAGACTGTTGGTCTGGATGGCATCGAGCTGAGTGGCGAAATATTCCAGCGCGTTGAACTTCGCCTCCGGGTCTTTCTGCACGCCGAAGCGGTCGAATTTGTCGCCGGCATTGAGCAAAGTGATCGAGGTGATCTCGGAAATCAGGCCGCGCCCGCGCAGGAATTCGCTGAGGTTGCCCAACTGCTTGACGGAAACGTTGGCCGGGTCGAAGCCCTTGATCTGCTTGCGCAAACCCTGCTTATCCATCTCCGCCACATTCAGCGCATTCGGATCGTTGCCGACCCGCGTCAGCATCTGCTGCACTTTGACGCTCTGCGAAACCTGCTTTTTCGCGCCGGTATCACGGACCATTACGCCTGCCTTGCTTTCCCAGGCGCCGGTATAGCCGATCGTCATGCGAGGATTCCTTGTGCGGTGAGCATGAAATGTCCTTGTTCCAACCAATTGAATGGGCGCGAGTATCGGCCGATGCGCCTGATCGCACCAAGTCTTTTGTGCGCTTTTTTACAAATCTCGTACATTCGTGACACAAGCCTGCATCCCGTAAACATTGGTTCAGAGCCGTCATCTTGATGTAACAAACGTGGCGATCCGGGGGTTTGTACCCATCCCGATACCAACCGGTCATCGCCCAGCGTTGTTTCGGCGCGCAAGCACCTAAAGCTTCGGCCCGCAACGACGATACGCTGTGATACCCGCCCTGTTTTATTCCTGCCCTCCAACAAAAAAGCCGCTCAAGGATCAGTTCCATGCCCGCACTGCGCACTATTCAGGCTCGCTACACGCTGTTTCTGATTCTGTTCATCCTGCTGTTGTCCGTACTGACCGTGGTCGGCATCAGCCAACTGGTGGCACCGACCCTGCGCGATACCGAAGAGAAGGTCGTGCTCAACCGCATCGCCGAAGTCGCCGTGCAGATCCAGGGCGAACTGAACAAGGTCCAGGCGCAGCAACGCAGCATCACCCAGACTATCCCGCTGCTCGACAGCGCCGCCATCGACGTGGTGCTGCCAGGGCTGGTGGATCAGTATGGCGAACTGAAAGTCTTTGGCGGCGGTATCTGGCCGTTGCCGGGCCAGCGCGAAGCCGGGCGTAACAAATTCAGCACTTTCTGGCACCGTGACGCCTCTGGCCAACTCAAGGTCAACACGTTCTGGAACAGCGATGCGGCGCCAAACTATTACGACCAGAGCTGGCACAAGGGCGGCATGGCCACTCCGCGCGGCCAGTGCGCGTGGGCCGCTGCCTATAAAGACGACGCCAGTGCCGAGCCGCGCACCAACTGCGCCATGGCGATCTACAAGAACGGCAGCGCCTGGGGCGTTTCGACCATCGACGTGACCCTGGGCTTCTTCAACGACCTGGTGGCGCGCAAGGAAAAAGACCTCAACGCCGAAATGCTCATCGTCGAGGCGGACGGCAAGATCATCAGCAACAGCTCGCGCATCAGCGGCCCGATCGTGCTGAAAAACATCAGCGAACTGGCGGCCAGCTCGACCTTCGTCAATCAGATCAAGACCGGCCTGCAGAATCGCGATACAGCGCAACGCGTCGAGTTCGATAACAACGGTGAAGATGCCACCTTCTTCATGCGCCCTATCGAGGGCACACCGTGGTTCCTCGCCACCGCCCTGCCGACCAAGATGCTCACTGCCCAGCGCGATGACGTGCTCCATAGCCTCAGCCTGATCCAGATTCCGCTGGTGATCCTGCTGGTGCTGTTGCAGGTTTACGCGATTCGTAAGCTGGTGCTGCGCATGAAAGCGCTGAAGGCCAACATTGACTCGCTGTCCAGCGGAGACGCCGATCTGACCCGCCGAATCACCATTCGCGCCGAAGACGAACTGGGCGCCATCGGTCACTCGGTCAACACCTTCATCGCCTATCTGCAGAACATGATCGGCGAAGTCACCCAGGCCACCGGCGCCATGGCTTCCAGCCTCGACAACCTGCAGCGCACCTCGGCACATACCGGCCAGATTCTGCTGCGTCACGCTTCGGAAACCGATCAGACCGTCACCGCCATCAACGAAATGAGCTCGACTGCTGAAAGCGTCGCGCAAAACGCCGCTGAAACCGCTGCATTCACCCAGCGTGCCAATGAGAACGCAGACCGCTCGCGCGTCGTGGTGGGTGAAGCGACCAACAGCGTGGTCGCGCTGATCGACGAAGTGGCCAGCGCTACACACAAAGTTGAAAACATGCAGCAGGACGCCCAGCGCATCACCGAAATCCTCGGCGTCATCGGCGCGATTGCCGGCCAGACCAATCTGCTCGCCCTCAACGCCGCGATTGAAGCGGCCCGGGCCGGTGAACAGGGTCGCGGCTTTGCGGTGGTGGCGGATGAAGTCCGCGCCCTCGCCGCCCGCACTCAGGCCAGCACCTCGGAAATCAACGAAATGTTGACCCGTCTGACCCAAGGCGTGAGTTCGTCGGTCAGCGCCATGGAAAACACCCAGGCCAGTTGCCAGTCCGCTGCTGACGCCACCGCCCGAGTCAACTCGGGGCTGGACGAAATGGCCGGTTCGGTCAGCCATATCAACAGCCTCAGCACGCAGATCGCCACCGCCGCCGAACAGCAAAGCGCAGTGACCGAAGAGATCAACCGCAGCATGGTGCAGATTCGCCACATGGTCGATGAACTGGTGCAGAGCGGCCAGGCCAGCGAGCTGAATACCCGCCAGTTGCTCGAAGCCAATAGCCGCGTGAGCGCGATCATGGGGCGGTTCAAGGTTATTTGAGCCAACCGCGACCACGGGGATTTTGGCCTTTACACCAATCCCCTGTGGGAGCGAGCCTGCTCGCGAAAGCGATTTTTCAGTCACTGTATCTGCGGCTGGTCAACCGCATTCGCGAGCAGGCTCGCTCCCACATTGGTTCGGCTGTCTTGTAGCAACTGGAAACACTCAGTTGATGCCGGGATGGAAAAACCGGTCAAAATGCGCTCTTGCTGACCTTCACCGAGTCGAGAGCCCATTCCCATGCGAAGCCAACTGCGTCTGCTCGCCCTGAGCGCCCTGTTCATCTCCTCCCTGGCGCAAGCCGCCGAACTGATCCCGATCGAAGTGCACCGCGATGCCAATTGCGGCTGCTGCAAAAAGTGGATCAGCCATCTCGAAGCCAATGGCTTCAAAGTCGAAGATCACGTCGAAAGCGACATGAGCAGCTTCAAACAGCAGCACGGCGTACCACCGCGTCTGGCGTCCTGCCACACGGCGATCATCAATGGCAAATTCGTCGAAGGCCATGTGCCGGCCGATCAGGTGCTTGCGTTGAGCAAGCGCGACGATCTGCTGGGTGTGGCAGCGCCAGGCATGCCGATGGGCTCGCCGGGCATGGAAATGGACGGCATGAGCGATGCGTACCAAGTGATCGGTCTGAAGAAGGACGGCGCCGACGTGGTGGTGGCGGACTACCCGGCCCGTTGATGGGTGCGGCTTACTTCGGCCTGTTCTTTGCTGCGTTTGGTGCGGCGACGTTGTTGCCATTGCAATCCGAGGCGCTGCTGGTCGGTTTGATCGTCAGCGAGCGTTACTGGCTGTGGGGTTTGCTTGCGGTGGCGACGCTGGGCAACGTACTCGGCTCGCTGATCAACTGGTGGCTGGGCCGTGGCATCGAGCGGTTTCAGGATCGACGCTGGTTTCCGGTCAGCCCTGGGCATATGGCCAAGGCGCGCAAGCACTACGAGCGTTATGGACATTGGTCGCTGCTGCTCAGTTGGCTGCCGGTGATTGGCGATCCGCTGACCTTGATTGCCGGCGTCATGCGCGAACCGCTCGGGCGCTTTCTGTTGATCGTCACCCTGGCCAAAGGCGCGCGCTATGGCGTGCTGGCCCTGCTGACACTTGGCTGGCTCGGTTGAACCAACCCTTCCTGTGATTGCCTTTGTTTAACGTCGGCGTAATCCCGACCTTCCAGAGTCGGCCAATTTTCAAGGAGTTTGTGCTTATGTCCGTCACGCTTTCCCGCTGGCTGCCCGGCCTCGTCCTCAGCGCTGCCTTGCCATTAATGGCGCACGCAGCCACTGAAACCGCCCCCGCCGAAGGGCCTGCCTACGGCCCGGAGCTGCAAGGCTTCCAATACCCCTACACGCTTAAACACTTCGCCTTCGAATCCCAGGGCCAGAAACTGCAAATGGGTTACATGGACGTCGCCGCCAATGGCAAGGCCAACGGCCGCACCGTGGTGCTGATGCACGGCAAGAATTTCTGCGCAGCGACCTGGGACAGTTCGATCAAGGCATTGAGCGACGCCGGCTACCGTGTGATCGCGCCGGACCAGATCGGTTTCTGCACCTCCAGCAAACCTGAGCACTATCAGTACAGCTTCCAGCAACTGGCGACCAACACCCAGCAATTGCTCAAGGCGTTGGGCATTCAGAAAGCCACTGTGCTCGGCCACTCCACCGGCGGCATGCTCGCCACCCGTTATGCGCTGCTGTTCCCTGAGCAGGTCGATCAACTGGCAATGGTCAACCCGATCGGTCTGGAAGACTGGAAAGCCCTCGGCGTTCCGTATCGCACCGTCGATCAATGGTATCAGCGCGAATTGAAGGTCACGGCCAAGGGCATTCGCGACTATGAGCGCACCACCTATTACGACGGCCGCTGGAAGCCGGAATTCGATCGTTGGGTCGACATGCTCGCCGGCCTGAGCAACGGTCCGGGCAAGACCCAGGTCGCGTGGAACTCGGCGCTGATCTACGACATGATCTTCACCCAGCCGGTGTACTACGAGTTCAAAGACCTGAAGATGCCGACCCTGTTGCTGATCGGCACCTCCGACACCACCGCCATCGGCAAGGACCTCGCGCCGCCGGAAGTGAAAGCCAAAATCGGTCATTACGAGGTGCTTGGCAAGCAGGTCGCCAAGCTGATTCCGCAGTCAACGCTGATTGAATTCCCGGGCATGGGTCATGCGCCGCAAATGGAAGAACCGGAGAAATTCCATCAGGCGCTGCTCGGCTGGCTGGGCAAGACTCCTTCCGCTCCTTGATGAGGCAAGCCGATGACGGTGCAGATTGCAGTGATCGATGACTGGCAAGACGTGGCCCGCGACGTGGTCGACTGGTCCGTGCTGGAGAGCATCGGTGAAGTGACCTTTGTGCATGATTACCCGGCCGACAACGCCACACTGGCCGAGCGCCTTGGCAAGTACGAGGTGATCTGCGTCATGCGCGAACGCACGCGCTTCGACGCCGATTTGCTCGGGCGCTTGCCCAATCTGAAGTTGCTGGCCACCGGCGGCATGCGCAATGCCGCGCTGGACATGTCGGCCGCAGCAGCGCTGGGCATCAAGGTCTGCGGCACCGATAGCTACAAACACGCCGCGCCGGAACTCACCTGGGCGCTGATCATGGCGGCCACCCGTGATCTGGTGAAGGAAGCCAATGCCCTGCGGGCCGGCCAGTGGCAGCAGGGCCTCGGCGGCGATCTGCACGGCAAGACGCTGGGTATTCTCGGTTTGGGCAGCATCGGCCAGCGGGTCGCGCAGTTCGGTCAGGTGTTCGGCATGCGGGTGATCGCCTGGAGCGAAAACCTCACCGCCGAACGCGCTGAACAGGCCGGCGTGACGTACGTCAGCAAGCAGCAACTGTTCGAGCAGGCCGACGTGCTGTCCGTGCATCTGGTGCTCAGCGAACGCAGTCGCGGTCTGGTCGATGCCCAGGCGCTGGACTGGATGAAACCGACCGCATTGCTGGTCAACACCGCACGCGGGCCGATCGTCGATGAAACCGCGTTGATCAAGGCGCTACAGAAACGGCGCATTGCCGGAGCAGCGCTGGACGTATTCGAGCAAGAGCCGTTGCCGGCCCTGCACCCGTTTCGCACGCTGGACAATGTCCTCGCCACGCCGCATGTGGGGTATGTCAGTCGGCAGAATTACGAGCAGTTCTTCCGGCAGATGATCGAGGATATTCGGGGTTGGGCAGCTGGGGAGCCGGTGCGTCTGTTGAACTGAGTCCATCACTTTAAACTTCATTTGCTTCAACCGCCCTCTTCGCGAGCAGCCTCGCTCCCACAGGTTGTACGCGGTCCAATGTGGGAGCGAGCCTGCTCGCGAAGAGGTCATCTCAGATTCCACTCTGCAATACGCTCGCACCACAACGGTGCAACTCGCCCATCCCTTAGCACAAAACCGTGACTGCCCAGTCACTGTTTTGGTCCACTCCGACCGAAAAACATGCCCTTCGTCGGAGCGTTTCCCCTCCTGAACCCTCGCTTACATCCCGACACAACCGATTGTCGAACAATTTACCCATTTGCCCCGACCCGCTCTAGGATCTGGCCTAGACTGATTTTTCAGTGGCCAAACCACTCGGTCATACCGACGAAAAAAAGTCGAAACTTTTGCTTCACGCCACAGGTCATCAGAACAACTGGGCGAAAGCGACTGGTGTAATCCTTGCAACGGCCTCACCACCCATTCTGCTTGCGCGTGTTGGGTCAGCATTTGCTCACCGATGCGTGGCGCCTTTGCGCCCGGCCACAGGACTTGGCCACGAAACAGCTTGTTCGAGACAAGAATCAGATCACACACGGGAGATACATATGATCAGTGCGGCATTGGATATTCAGGGAGAGCGTGCTCACCAGTCGCTTGGAGAATCGAGCACCATCAGTGTTCCCGGCAGCCGACAGATCAACGTACCCGGCACAAAGACGCTTGCTCCGGTAGCAAGCCAGAATCCCAACAAGAAAAAAGTGTTGTTCGTGACCTCTGAGATCGCCGATCTGGTCAAGACCGGTGGCCTCGGTGATGTCTCCGCCGCCCTGCCCCGGGCGATGGCCCACCTGCATGACGTGCGGGTGTTGATTCCCGGGTATCCGCAAGTGGTGCACAGCGAAAACCCGATTCACATCATCGGCGAGCTGGGTGGCCACGCCGCGCTGCCACCCTGCAAGATCGGTCGTATGGACATGCCCGATGGTCTGGTGATCTACGTGTTGATCTGCCCTGAACTCTACGAGCGTGAGGGTGGCCCTTACGGCGCCAACAACGGTCGCGACTGGCCGGACAACCATATCCGCTTCGCCCGTCTCGGCCTGGCTGCTGCCGACATCGCCGCCAACCTTGCGCAAATCCACTGGCGCCCGGATCTGGTGCACGCCCATGACTGGCCGGCTGGCCTCGCGCCCGCTTACATGCACTGGCGCGGGCAGCGCACGCCAACGCTGTTCACCATTCACAACCTTGCCTACCAGGGCGTGACGAGCCTCGGTTCCTGCCCGGAGCTGGGGATTCCCACCCATGCCCTGCAACAGGAAGGCATGGAGTTCTACGGCAAGATGTCGTTCCTCAAGGCCGGCATGGCCTATTCGAGCCACATCACCACCGTCAGCGCGACGTATGCGCAAGAAATCACCACCCCGGACTTCGGCTGCGGCCTCGACGGTTTCCTTGCCGCCAAGACCCAGCAAGGCCTGCTCAGCGGTATCCCGAACGGCATCGACGAGAGCTGGGATTCGGCGACCGACCCGCACCTGTTTGCCCCGTTCGCCATCGGCGACTGGGAAGGCAAAGCGGTCAACGCCGCCCATGTCCGTGAGCTGTTCGGCCTGAATGACTCCACCGGCCCGCTGTTCGCCGTGGTATCGCGCCTGGTCTATCAGAAAGGTCTGGACCTCACCGAAGCGGTGTCCGAGTTCATCGTGCAGAACGGTGGTCAGATCGCGATCATCGGTCGCGGCGAGCCGGAAGAAGAGCAAGCCATGCGTGAACTGGCCCTGCGTTTCCCAGGCCAGATCGGCGTGCGGATCGGCTTCAACGAAACCGATGCCCGACGCATGTTCGCCGGCAGCGATTTCCTCTTGATGCCGTCGCGCTACGAGCCTTGCGGCCTGAGCCAGATGTACGCCCAGCGTTTCGGCTCGCTGCCGGTCGCGCGCAACACCGGCGGCCTGGCCGACACCATTGAAAACGGCGTCACCGGTTTCCTCTTCGATGAGTCCACCGTTGATAGCTACAAGGAAGCCCTGAGCCGCGCGTTCAAGGTTTTCGCCTTTCCGGAACTGCTCAACGCCATGCGCTGCCGTGCCATGGCTGCACCGTTCAACTGGAGCAAAGCGGTTGAACCGTACGCCGAACTTTACGAACAACTGGTCGCCAAGGCGTTGGGTAAAGCCAGCCACAAATAACCAGGGAGTTGCAGAAAATGCCGTCAAGGACCCAAGAAACCTGGCCCCACGGCGCGATCATGCTGGATGCCGAGCACACGCAATTTGCGTTGTGGGCGCCTGACGCGTTCTACGTCAGTGTGGAACTGGAAGATGGAAAATCGTTGCCCATGCTGCCCCAGGGCGACGGTTGGTTTGTAATCAAGGCCAATTGCCCGGCGGGCAGTCGCTACCGTTACTGCATCGATGGCGAACTGGAGGTGCCGGACCCGGCCTCCAGAGCGCAGGATGGTGACCTTGACCGCCACAGCGTGGTGGTCGACCCCCATGCCTATCAATGGCGGCACACGACCTGGAATGGTCGGCCGTGGAGTGAAGCGGTAATTTATGAGTTGCACGTCGGTGCGCTCGGTGGATTTGCCGAAGTCGAACAGCATCTGGCGCGCTTGGTGGCGCTGGGCATTACCGCGATCGAACTGATGCCGCTGGCGCAATTTCCCGGTGATCGCAACTGGGGCTACGACGGGGTGCTGCCCTACGCGCCTCAAGCCTCCTACGGCACACCGGAACAACTCAAACACCTGATCGACAGCGCCCACGGCCATGGCCTGGCGGTGATTCTCGACGTCGTCTACAACCACTTCGGCCCCGACGGCAACTATCTGCATCGTTACGCCAAAGGCTTTTTCCGCGAGGACAAGCACACGCCTTGGGGCGCGGCGATCGATTTCCGCCGCCCGGAAGTGCGCGAGTTCTTCATTGAGAATGCACTGATGTGGCTGCTCGAATACCGTTTCGACGGCCTGCGTCTGGATGCGGTGCACGCAATTGAAGACCCGGATTTCCTCAGCGATCTGGCCCGGCGCATTCGCCAGCAGATCGACCCGACCCGGCACGTCTGGCTGACCGTCGAAAACGAGCTGAACCAGTCGAGCCTGCTGGAAAACGATTACGACGCGCAATGGAACGATGACGGTCATAACGCGTTGCACGTGCTGCTGACAGGCGAAACCGACGCCTATTACGCTGACTATGCAGCGCAGCCCACAGAGCAATTGGTGCGTTGCCTGAGTCAGGGCTTCGTGTTCCAGGGCCACATCACTCGCCATGGCGAACCTCGGGGCGAGCCGAGCGAACATCTGCCCTCCACCGCTTTCGTGTTGTTCCTGCAGAACCATGACCAGATCGGCAACCGCGCGTTTGGCGAACGTCTGCATCAGCTTGCCGACCCGCGTGCGGTGCAGGCGGCGACGGTGTTGTTGCTGCTGTCGCCGATGATTCCGCTGATGTTCATGGGCGACGAGTTTGCCGCCGAGCAACCGTTCCTGTTTTTCACCAGCCACCACGGTGAACTGGCGGAACTGGTGCGTGAAGGTCGGCGCAACGAGTTCGCCGCATTCAGTGCCTTCACCGATCCGCACAAGCGCGAGCAGATCCCCGATCCGAATGCCCAGGACACCTTCCACGCTTCGCAGCCCCGACTGTCCGGCAGCGGCACGCCATTGCAACAGCAGATCCAAGAGCTCTACCGGCAACTGCTGAAGTTGCGCCATCAGTACATCATTCCCCATCTCTCCGGGACCCAGGCTCTGGGCGCGCAAATGCTCGGCTATGGAGCGGTCAGCGCGCGCTGGCGGCTGGGCAACGGCAGTGAGCTGCGAATTGACCTGAACCTCAGTGACACGCCAGTGGTCAACCCTGCACAGACCGATACCGAGTGGCTGTTTCAACAGCCAGCCGCGGTCGAACTGTCGGACCCGAACCAACTGCCGGCGTACACCGCGCTCGTCAGCCTCACGGCCGCACCCCTTTTGCACCCCCTGGATGGAGAGCGCCTATGAGCGATGCGCAACTGGAAATACTCGCCAGTCGAGCCGGCCTTGCCGTCGACTGGATCGACGCCAACGGGCGTCAGCAAAAAGTCGCTCCCGCTGTGTTGCGCAATGTCCTGATCGGACTCGGCCACCCCGCCAGCACCGCGCAAGAAATCGATGCCAGCCTGTTGCAACTGCAAGAAGTCCAGCAAGACCGCCATCTGCCGCCCCTGCTGACCTGCGACGTTGGTGTTGCCCTCGACCTGAGTCGCTACTTCACACCGGAGACGCCCTGCGAGATTCATCTTGAAGACGGCTCGCAGATGAACCTCAAGCTGGACAACGAAGCCATGTTGCCCGGCTTGATTCCGGTCGGTTACCAGCAAGTGCACATCGGCGATCAGTATTTCACTCTCGCTGTGGCGCCTGAGCGTTGTTTCAGCGTTGGCGATGCGGTCGATAGCCCGATCCCGCGCGCCTGGGGTCTGAGCGCCCAATTGTATTCGCTGCGCCGTCCGGGTGACGGTGGTTTTGGCGACACCCAGGCGCTGGAGGAATTGGTTCGTGTAGCGGGTGAACGTGGCGCCGATGCACTGGCGATCAGCCCGATGCACGCGATGTTCAGTTCCGATAATGGCCGCTATAGCCCCTATTCGCCGTCCAGCCGCTTGTTTCTCAATTCACTGTACGCAGCGCCGGGCAGCATTCTCGGCGAGCGCGCATTGCGTGACGCAATCGATGCCAGTGGCCTGGCCGCGCAGTTCGACCAGTTGGAAAATCTCAAGCTGATCGACTGGCCTGCCGCCGCCCAAGCCAAGCAGAAACTGCTGCAAGCCTTATATGATGGTTTCGTCGCTGGCGAGCATCCGCTGCACGCCGACTTCGCCAGTTTCCGTCATGCCGGTGGCGAAGCGCTGGAAAACCATTGTCGCTTCGAAGCCATTCAGGAAATGCGCGCGGCCCGTGGCGAAAGCCTCGACTGGCGCGAATGGCCGGAGCACTGGCACGACCCGCGCGGCGCGGCGCTGGGCGCTTTTGCCGAAGAATATGCCGAGCGCATCGGTTATTTCGCCTTCTGCCAATGGCTGATCCATCGCTGCCTCGAGCGCGTGCAATCTGCCGCGCGCAGTGCCGGCATGGGCATTGGCCTGATCGCCGACCTCGCCGTCGGTGCTGACGGTGCCGGCAGTCAGGCATGGAGTTTCCAGGATGAATTGCTCGCCTCGCTGACCGTCGGCGCGCCGCCGGACATCCTGAACCGCAGCGGCCAGGGTTGGGGCATTTCCGCGTTCTCGCCGGAAGGGCTGATCCGCAACGGTTTCCGTGCCTTCATCGAGATGCTGCGCGCCAACTTCGCCCACGCCGGAGGCCTGCGCATCGACCATGTCATGGGCCTGCAACGCCTGTGGGTGATTCCCAACGGCGCCGCCCCGGCCGATGGCGCCTATCTGTATTATCCGTTCGACGACATGCTGCGTCTGCTGGCCCTCGAGTCGCATCGGCATCAAGCCATCGTGCTCGGCGAAGACCTCGGCACCGTGCCGGAAGGCCTGCGGGAAAAACTCGCCGCGCGCTCGATTCTCGGCATGCGCGTGCTGTTGTTCGAACAGGACAATACCCGCTTCAAACCGATTCTCGACTGGCCGGATGACGCGCTCGCCACCACCAGCACCCATGACCTGCCGACACTCAATGGCTGGTGGCATGGCCGCGATATCGACTGGAACGCGCGCCTCGGTCTGGTCGATGCCAACGGCGAAATCGACTGGCGCCGGCATCGCGAGCGTGAACGCGAAGGCCTGCGCGATGCGCTGCGTCAGGATCCACAGAACTTCCGCGAAGAGTCCCACGAAGCCGATCAAGTGGTCGATGCTGGTGTGCGTTTCCTCGGCCACACCCGCGCGCCGCTGGTGCTGCTGCCGCTGGAAGATGCCCTGGGTATCGATGAACAGCCGAATCTGCCTGGCACCACCGATTCACATCCGAACTGGTCGCGACGTTTGCCCGGTCCCAGCGAAGCGTTGCTGGACGGCCCCGATGCCGCCCGCCGCCTGGAACTGCTGGCCTGCGCGCGCCTTCAAGCCTCTGAGCGTGACCAATGAATCAACAGCAAATCCAGCCACTGCGCGCCACGTTGCGCCTGCAATTTCATAAAGGTTTTACCCTCGAACAAGCGGTGCCACTGGTGCCGTACTTTGCCCGACTCGGCATCAGCCATATCTACGCCTCGCCACTGCTGGCGGCGCGCGCCGGTTCCATGCATGGCTACGACGTGGTCGACCCGACCCAGGTCAATCCGGAGCTGGGCGGCGAGCCGGCATTGCGCCAACTGGTCAGCACCCTGCGTGAACACAACATGGGGCTGATTCTCGACATCGTTTCCAACCACATGGCCGTGGGCGGCAATGACAACCCGTGGTGGCTCGACCTGCTGGAATGGGGACGCCTGAGTCCGTATGGCGAATTCTTCGACATTCAGTGGCACTCGCCGGACCCGTTGATGGAAGGCCAATTGCTGCTGCCGTTTCTTGGCAGTGACTACGGCGTGGCGTTGCAGGAAGGCACACTCAAGCTCAAATTCAACGCGCAGACCGGGACTTTTTACGTCGAGCATTACGACCACCACTTCCCGATCTGCCCGAACAACTATGGCGAGCTGCTCAAGTCCGACGACACGCTGAAGTCTCTGGCAGATCGCTTCAGCACACTCAGCTATCAGCCCGACGCACATTCGCTGGCGATGCCGCTCAAGCAAGAGTTGCGCGAGCTGGCGAGCGATCCGCGTGTTCTGGCGACTATCGAAGGCAACCTCGCACAGTACGATTCCACCACCGAGGAAGGCTTTCACAAGCTTCACGAACTGCTGGAACGGCAAAGCTATCGCCTGGCCAGTTGGCGCACGGCGGCGGACGACATCAACTGGCGGCGCTTCTTCGACATCAACGAGCTTGGCGGTCTGCGCGTGGAGCGCCCGGCAGTGTTCGAAGCAACCCACGGCAAGATCTTCCAATTGGTTGAAGAAGGTCTGGTCGACGGCCTGCGCATCGACCACATCGACGGCCTTGCCGACCCGCGTGGCTACTGCCGCAAGTTGCGTCGGCGTCTGGATCACTTGGCACCGGGACGTCATCTGCCGATCTATGTCGAGAAGATCCTCGGCGAGGGCGAAACCCTGCGCCGCGACTGGAGCGTCGACGGCACCACCGGTTACGAGTTCATGAATCAGCTGTCGCTGCTGCAACACGACCCGGACGGCGAACATGTCCTCGGCGAACTCTGGCAGCGCCGCACCGAGCGCCCGGCAGCGTTCATGGAAGAAGCGCAACTGGCCCGTCAGCAGATTCTCAACGGTTCGCTGGCCAGCGACTTCGAAAGTGTCGCGCAGGCGCTGCATCAAGTCGCGCGGGATGACTTGATGACCCGCGACCTGACCCTGGGCGCGATTCGCCGCGTGCTGCATGCGTTGATCGTGCACTTCCCGGTTTATCGCACCTACATCAGCGCGATGGGCCGTTCCGAGCAGGACGAAGCGATTTTCCTGCACGCCATGAACGGTGCGCGGCAGACCCTCAGCGAAGCTGACTGGCCAGTGCTCGACTCGGTCGCCAGCTGGCTTGGCGGCACGCCATGGCGCCGCAAGCCACGGGGGCGCTCGCGCAAGATCCTCAAGCATGCCTGCGTGCGGTTCCAGCAACTGACTTCGCCGGCAGCTGCCAAAGCCGTGGAAGATACCGCGCTGTATCGCTCGGCGGTGCTGCTGTCGCGCAATGATGTCGGTTACAACACCGAGCAGTTCAGCGCGCCGGTCAGCGAGTTCCACGAAGTCAATCAACAGCGCATGACGGAGTTTCCCGACAACCTTCTGGCGACTGCCACCCACGATCACAAGCGCGGTGAAGACACTCGCGCCCGGCTGGCCGTACTCAGTGAGCGCAGCCATTGGTACGCCGATCAGGTCGAACTGTGGCGCGCCCTCGCCCGCCCGGTGCGCATCGAAGATGACGCGCCTTCCGCTGGCGACGAACTGATCCTCTATCAGGCATTGCTCGGCAGTTGGCCGCTGGACCTGCAGGACGACGACAAGGCCGGTTTCGCCGATTACGCCAAGCGCATCTGGCAGTGGCAACAGAAAGCCCTGCGCGAAGCCAAGCTGCAAAGCAGCTGGAGCGCGCCGAATGAAGCCTATGAAAACGCGGCCCAGGCTTTCACGGAGAAGCTGCTGACCGGTGAAGAAGGCGAGTTGCTGCGTGCGGCGCTGAGCAAGACCGTCAACAGCATCGCCGCTGCCGGCGCGCTCAACGGGCTGGCGCAAACCTTGCTGCGCATGACCGTGCCGGGTGTGCCGGATCTGTACCAGGGCAACGAGTACTGGGACTTCAGTCTGGTAGACCCGGACAACCGCCGCCCGGTGGATTACGCCGCACGCGAGCAAGCGTTGCAGGCATCCGTGCCGGGTACCGAGCTGCTTAAGGACTGGCGTGACGGGCGCATCAAACAGGCGCTGATCAGTGAGGTGTTGAACCTGCGCAAGGAACACGGCGAGCTGTTCCGCCGTGGCGATTACCAGCCATTGGAAGTATTGGGCAGTCAGGCGCACAACGTCTTGGCATTCGCGCGTGAACACGAAGGCGCGCGGGCCATTGTCGTAGTGCCGGTGCGTTGCGCAACGTTGCTGGAAAACAGTGCCATCCCGCAGGTCGATGCGCTGCGCTGGGGCGATACGCGGGTGGTTTTACCGTCTGCCGCTTCGGATGCAAACCTGAAGGGACTTTTTGCTAGCAGCGTAGTCACACAAAACAGGGAGCTGAATGTCAGCGAAGCGCTGGGGGATGTCCCGGTCAATCTCTTTATCCAACACTTAACACAAGCATGAGTTCAGTTCAGGAGCATTGCGATGAGCACCGACGATAAACGCATTCGCGAATTCGCCTATCAGATCTGGGAGTCGGAAGGGAAACCTGAAGGCCACGAAGAACGTCATTGGGAAATGGCGCGCAAGTTGGCCGAGGCCGAAGCGCTGGCACCAAGAAGCCACCCAAGGCGGCTGGCAGCAAAGTGTCTGGCAAGACTACAGCGGCAACAGCGAAAAGCACCGACGGCAAGACACCGGCAGCCGCCAAAGCCAAATCAGCGGCGAAAGCCAAGCCTGCGGCCACGGCCAAAGTAGTCCCGCCGGGCGAAAAGGCTGCCGAGAAAAAGCCGCGAGCCGCGAAGAAGCCTCCGGCGAACTGATCCGATCCATTTTTGAACTGAATGACTGTGTGGCGAGCGTGCTCGCCACAAGGAGTTCTTGCGCCCCGAAGAAAGCCCTTCTTGGGGCAAAACACACCACCCTGTGGGAGCGAGCCTGCTCGCGAAAGCGCTAGGTCAGTTGGTGAAAACGTCGAATGTACCGACGCTTTCGCGAGCAGGCTCGCTCCCACAAGGAAATCTCATTGCCTGAACTGTCCCGTTTTTTTGCAGGAGCAATCATGACCCGTCCAAAGAAAGCCGAACCCGCTGCGCACGCCGAGCCGTCGAGAATCCGTGAAGGCCTGCCCTTCCCGCTGGGTGCGACCTGGGATGGTCTGGGGGTGAACTTTGCTCTGTTTTCCGCCAACGCCACCAAGGTTGAGCTGTGCATTTTCGACGATGCCGGCGAAGTCGAACTCGAACGCATCGAGCTGCCGGAATACACCGATGAGATCTACCACGGCTACCTGCCGGATGCGCATCCTGGCTTGATCTACGGCTACCGCGTTTATGGTCCTTATGACCCGGCCAATGGTCACCGTTTCAACCACAACAAACTGCTGATCGACCCTTACGCCAAACAATTGGTCGGCGAGCTGAAATGGTCGGAGGCGCTGTTCGGCTACACCATCGGCCACCCCGACGCCGACCTCAGTTTCGACGAGCGTGACAGCGCGCCATTCGTGCCCAAGTGCAAGGTCATCGACCCGGCCCACACCTGGGGCAATGACCATCGCGTCAGCGTGCCGTGGGACAAGACCATCATTTACGAAACCCACGTGCGCGGCATCAGCATGCGTCATCCTTCGGTGCCGGAAAACCTGCGTGGCACTTTCGGCGGCTTGATGGTGGACGACGTGCTTGAGCACATTCGCAAACTCGGTGTTTCGTCTGTCGAACTGCTGCCGATCCATGCCTTCGTCAACGATCAGCATCTGCTGCAAAAGGGCATGACCAACTATTGGGGCTATAACAGCATCGCGTTCTTCGCCCCGGACCCGCGTTATCTGGCCAGCGGCAAGATTGCCGAATTCAAGGAAATGGTCGCGCACCTGCACGATGCCAATCTCGAAGTGATTCTCGACGTGGTCTACAACCACACCGCCGAAGGTAACGAGCAAGGTCCGACTCTGTCGATGCGCGGTATCGACAACGCCTCCTACTACCGCTTGATGCCCGACGACAAGCGCTACTACATCAACGACTCCGGCACCGGTAACACGCTGGACCTGAGTCACCCATGCGTGCTGCAAATGGTCACTGACTCCCTGCGCTACTGGGCCAGTGAGATGCACGTCGACGGTTTCCGTTTCGACCTGGCAACCATTCTTGGCCGTTACCACGATGGTTTCGACGAGCGCCACAGCTTCCTCGTCGCCTGCCGTCAGGACCCGGTGCTGCGTCAGGTGAAAATGATCGCCGAACCCTGGGACTGCGGCCCCGGCGGTTATCAGGTCGGCAACTTTCCGCCGGGCTGGGTTGAGTGGAACGACAAGTTCCGCGACACCGTGCGTGCGTTCTGGAAAGGTGACGACGCCCAGCTCGCCGATTTCGCCAGCCGCATGACCGCTTCCGGGGAGATGTTCAACCAGCGTGGGCGCCGGCCGTATTCGTCGGTGAACTTCATCACCGCCCACGACGGTTTCACTCTCAACGATCTGGTCTCGTACAACGACAAGCACAACGAAGCCAACGACGAGAACAACCAGGACGGCAGCAACAACAACCTGTCGTGGAACCACGGCGTCGAAGGCCCGACCGACGATCCGGAAATCAACGCTCTGCGCCACCGGCAGATGCGCAATTTCTTCGCCACTCTGCTGCTGGCCCAAGGTACGCCGATGATCGTCGCCGGTGACGAGTTCGCCCGCACCCAGGACGGTAACAACAATGCCTATTGCCAGGACAGCGAGATTGGCTGGGTCAACTGGGACCTGAGCGAGGACGGCAAGGCCCTGCTCAAGTTCGTGAAACGCCTGATCAAGCTGCGCCTGACTTATCCGATCCTGCGTCGCGGACGTTTTCTGGTCGGCGAGTACAACGAAGATATCGGCGTCAAGGACGTGACCTGGCTGGCACCGGACGCCACCGAAATGACCACCGAGCACTGGCACGATGCGCACAATCGCTGCCTGGGCATGCTGCTCGACGGTCGCGCGCAGGAAACCGGCATCCGTCGCAAAGGTGCCGACGCGACTCTGCTGCTGGTGGTCAACGCACACCATGACATCGTCAACTTCACCCTGCCGGAAGTACCGGATGGTGGCTTCTGGACGTGCATGATCGATACCAATCAGCCGTCGATTCGCGGCCAGGAACGCTTCGAATTCGGCCACGAGTATTCGGTGACCGGGCGTTCGTTGCTGTTGTTCGAACTGCAACGCGACGAAGAAGATTGATATGGACTTTCAACATTATCTGGCCCGCCGTCCGCCAGATTACGCCGACACCAATGCCCTCGGCCGTTGCCTGCGGGCAATGGTCGAGGCCGGCCTCGACCGCTTGCCGTTGCCCGGCAGCGGTCACACGCTGGAGCGCTTCCAGCGTCTATCGGAGGTGGGCGGACACGATCTTGGGCTGTGCAAACTCTATGAAGGCCACACGGATGCGCTGGCGATCATCGAGCAATTGGGCGGTACGCCAACCCCGGGCAGCACGTGGGGCATGTGGGCTGCCGAGCCGCCGCAGGCGCGGGTAAAAGTTACGCCGGCCGGGCATATGGTGACGCTGAACGGGCGCAAGGCCTGGTGTTCTGGCGCGGCGGTGCTCAGCCACGCCTTGCTCACTGCGTGGGACGCTGATGATCAGCAGCAATTGGTTGCAGTCGCACTCGATCAACCTGGCGTGACCATCACCGATCAAGGCTGGCAAGCGGTGGGCATGGCGGCCACCGGCAGCGTCGAAGTGCTGTTTGAAAACGCCGAAGCGCAGGCCATTGGCAACCCCGGTGATTACCTGCAACGGCCGGGGTTCTGGCAGGGCGGGATCGGTATCGCGGCTTGCTGGTACGGCGCTTCACGGCGGATTGCCGAAGGGCTGCGTCAGCATTGCGCGCAACGCGATGAACCGCACGCCCTCGCCCATCTCGGTGCGACTGACACAGCACTGCAAGCAGCGGCCGACGTGTTGCGCTTCAGCGCGTTGCAAATCGATGCGCAGCCTGAGGCTGACGCTGAACTGCTGGCCCGTCGCGCCCGCGCGGTGGTCGAACAGTCTGCCGAACAGGTCATGCGTGAAGTCGGGCGGGCGCTGGGTGCCGGGCCGTTTTGTCAGGATCGGCATTTTGCGCGACTGAGTGCCGACTTGCCGGTGTTTCTGCGCCAGAGTCACGCCGAGCGCGACCTTGCTGCGCTGGGCCAGCGGATTGCCGGTCAATCCTGCGAGGTCTGGGCGTTATGAAGGACAACCCGATCGTCGGCCAGGGCACTTCACTGCAGCAATGGCAGGGTTCGCGGCGTCTGGCCGAACTGCCCGCCATCGACGTTCTTGACCTGGTACCGCTGGGTTCGCGGGCGGTGATCATCGCGCCGCATCCGGATGACGAAGTGCTCGGTTGCGGCGGCATCATGCAGTTGCTGGCGGCAGCCGGACGGCCGTTGCAATTGATCTCGGTTACCGATGGCAGCGCCAGTCACCCCGGCTCGCAACGCTGGACGGTCGAACGCTTGAGCGTGGTGCGACCGCAGGAATCCGCCGAAGCTCTGCGCCGCCTCGGCTTGCCGATGCACAGCCTGAAATGGCTGCGCGGCGGGTTTACCGACACCCAAGTGGCGGCTCAGGAAACCGGGTTGAGCGAATTCATCGCCGGGTATCTGCATGCCAGTGACGTGGTTTTCACTACCCGGCGCCAGGATGGCCACAGCGATCATGAGGCCGTCGGCCGCGCCAGTGTCGAGGCGGCGCGACGCGTCGGTGCGACCTGCCATGAACTTCCGGTCTGGACCGCACTGGGCAACCCCGGAAGACGCCTCGGTGCCATGGGAACGCGCGCGCAAGATTCTTCTGTCACCCACGCACATCGCGCGCAAACGCCACGCGGCCCACGCGTTCGCCAGCCAGTTGGAAGGCGACCGCGACGTCGGGCTCGGGCCGGTGCTTGCGCCCTATGTGCTTGATCGTTTGCTGCAACCTTTTGAAGTGGTGTTCCTGTGAGCGTCGATGACCGCTATTTCGACGGCCTGTTCGCTGGCAACGACGATCCATGGGCGTTCCGCCAGCGCTGGTACGAGCAGCGCAAACGCGCGATCACCCTCGCCGCCCTGCCGCGTCCGCGCTACAGGTCGGTGTTCGAACCGGGTTGCGCCAACGGCGAACTGAGTGCAGAACTGGCTCCGCGCTGCGACCGCCTGTTGTGCTGCGACACGGCGAGCGCGGCAGTGAAGCTGGCGCGTATGCGCTTGAGCGTGTTCGAGCATGCCGAAGTCCGTCAGGGCCGCCTTCCGGATGACTGGCCGGAGGAAAAATTCGACCTGATCGTATTCAGCGAAATCGGCTACTACCTCGACGGAAAAGATCTGACAGAAATGATCCGCCGGATCAGTGAGTCATTGACGGCCGACGGACAATTGCTGGCCTGCCACTGGCGCCCGCCGATCGAGGGCTGCCCGTTGAATGCACGTCAGGTCCACGATCAGATCCACGATCAATTGGCTTTGCCGCGTCTGGTGCTGCATCAGGAAGCGGATTTCATTCTCGAACTGTGGAGCCGCGAGCCACGCTCGGTGGCGGCACTGGAGGGCTTGCGTTGATCGGTATCGTGATTCCTGCACACAACGAAGAAGCGCTGCTCGATGAATGCCTGCGCGCCGCCCTGCGGGCCAGCCAGCATGGGCAACTGGCCGGCGAGCCGGTGGAAATCCTGGTGGTGCTCGACAGTTGCAGCGACGCCTCGGCGCAGATTGTCAGCGCTTATCCGGTGCTGAGCCTGCAGATCGACGCACGCAACGTCGGCGAAGCCCGAGCCGCCGGTGCGCGACTGCTGCTCGAGCGCGGTGCCCGCTGGATCGCCTGCACCGACGCCGACAGCCGCGTCGCCGATGACTGGCTGGCGGCGCAACTGGGACTGGAGGCGGACGCAGTGTGCGGCACGGTGACCGTCGAGCACTGGCACGAATCGATCGATGAAGCGGCGCAGATTCGCTATCACCGCCATTATCAGGCCCGCGATGGCCATCGACACATTCACGGCGCCAACCTCGGTGTCAGCGCCGAGGCTTATCGCCTGGCCGGCGGTTTCAAACCGCTGACCTGTGACGAGGACGTGCAACTGGTGCGTGCGCTGGAGCGCAGCGGTGCGAATATCGCCTGGAGCCACCGTCCGCAAGTGCACACCAGCGCCCGTCTGGACAGTCGGGCCAAGGGCGGATTCGGTGACTTTCTGCGCAATCTGGCACAGCTGGAATAAAAAAATACGGATCAGATTGATCTGTGACGCGACGAATCGGCTGTCTTGAGCAATACTCTGCCTCGCAGTAATCCAAGGGTTGGAGCACTGCACCGTTGCTATTCATTTGCCTTCACGGGCCGCGATCAGCGTTGGCTGTTCACGACTGAGGGCGAGATACCACAAGGACGTCGCACTCATGAAATCGTCATTGCTCAACGAACACGGCCTGCCAGCACAGATTTGGAACAGCGCGCCGCAACTCGACAATATTCCCGTCATCAACACCCACAGCCTGGTTCCCGCCGGCGCCCGCGCCGTGGTCATCGCCCCGCATCCGGGCGACGAAGTGGTCACTTGCGGCGGTCTGCTGCAATTACTTTCCAGCCTTGGCCATCCACTGCAATTGCTCTCGATTACCGACGGCAGCGCCAGCCACCCCGGCTCGCGGCAATGGTCGGAACAACGCCTGAGCGTGTTCCGCCCGCAGGAAAGCGTCGAAGCCCTGCGCCGCCTCGGCCTGCCCATGCACAGCCTGAAGTGGGTGCGCGGCGGCTTTACCGACAACGCACTGAGTGATCAGCAAAGCCAGCTCGCCGAGTTCATCGGCCGTTACCTGCGACCGGGCGACGTGGTGTTCAGTACCTGGCGCAAGGATGGCCCGCCGGATCATGAAGTGGTTGGCCGGGCCAGTTTCGACGCGGCGCAAAAGGCCGGGGCGACCTACCACGATGTGCCGGTGTGGGCCTGGCACTGGCCGGAGCGCGAGCAGCAAATGATTCCCTGGGAACGCGCGCGCAAGCTGCGTCTCGACACCTGGACGGTAGCGCGCAAGAGCCACGCCACCCACGCTTACGCCAGCCAGCTCAAGGGCGAACCGGCCATCGGCATCGCCCCGCTGCTGCCCCCGGTGCTGCTGGAGCGGATGCGCTTGCCGTATGAAATCGTCTTCTTCTGAACGGCGGAAGCTCACAATACCTGTGGGAGCGAGCCTGCTCGCGAAAGCGGTGTGTCATGTGTCAGATGTATTGAACGTGATGAAGTCTTCGCGAGCAGGCTCGCTCCCACATTGGCCCAGCAGTGAATCATCGGAAGGAACTGCCACCCCCTCAAACCAGTCGCATGAACAGGCATGGCCCAAATCAGAGGAGTGAACGTGTCCAGCGATCCCAAGCGTCAAGTGGTCGACGCGCCAGTCATTCATCGCCTGCGGGTACTCACGGTCAACACCCACAAGGGCTTCACCGCGCTGAATCGGCGGTTCGTTCTCCCGGAGCTGCGCGAAGCGATGCGCAGTACCTCGGCCGATCTGGTGTTTCTGCAGGAAGTGGTGGGTGAACACGAACGCCATTCGAGTCGCTACAACGACTGGCCGCAGACCTCGCAATACGAATTCCTCGCCGACAGTATGTGGAGCGATTTTGCCTACGGCCGCAACGCCGTTTACCCCGACGGCCACCACGGCAACGCGCTGCTGTCGAAATACCCGATCCGCGAATACCGCAACCTTGACGTGTCGATCACCGGGCCTGAACGGCGCGGCCTGTTGCACTGCATTCTTGATGTGCCCGGGCATGCCGAGGTGCACGCGATCTGTGTGCATTTGAGTCTGCTGGAGAGCCATCGGCAATTGCAGTTGCAGCTGCTTTGCCAGTTGCTTGAATCACTGCCCGACGATGCGCCGGTGATCATTGCCGGTGATTTCAATGACTGGCAGTTGCAGGGCAACGCCGCCCTCGCCCGTCGCGACTATTTGCACGAAGCTTTTGAACGTCATCATGGGCGCCCGGCGAAAACCTATCCGGCGCGTTTTCCGCTGTTGCGCCTGGACCGGATTTACCTGCGCAATGCCAGCAGCCACGATCCAAGGATTCTCGGCAACAAGCCGTGGACGCATTTGTCGGATCATCTTCCCTTGGCGGTTGAGGTGCACCTCTAGCTGCATTTTTGACAGCCATCTAATGACAGGTCGTTCCGGCAATTACCGCTCGGAAGGACCTTTCGTCGGCGGCAAAAAACCGTCAAATGCACCCTTCGCAAGCGTTTTTCCATGCAAACAAGCACTTAGTTATGTGCAGAAAAACAAATGCTTGCGGTTGCTGATTTAAGCGCGCCATTCATCGTGCATTTTCTTGACGCGCAGGCGTCGCTCTTCTTATCTCTACCTTACTACCCCCGGAATCACTACTGGGGCTGACCTTCCGGCACTCGCGAAATCGAGCAGCCGCGGTTCGCCCCGCTCTATTCGGTCGCCCCTCGTTCGGGGTAGGAGAGACGCCAAACTCGAAATGACGCATGCGCTTGCAAGGTAGACCTCCATGAAAACTTCACTGACCCCACATGAATTGAAAATCACTTTTTGCACAGTGTCAGGTTCGCTGTTGCTGTGCTCGTCCATGGAGGCGCATGCGGAATTTTCGGCGGATGAACCCGCGTGGTATCGCGCCGATGTCCCTGTGATGACCTTGCCAGTGACCGTGATAACGCCCGGACCGCTGCCATTGAGTCAGCAGAGTTCGCGCCTGATCACCGAAGATCTTGCCCCGTCTGCCTGGGACGAGCTCTACGGCAAAAGCGCCCGGCAAGCACAGACCGACGCACTGTCTTCCGGTTATGCGATGGCCGGTGGCGAGTTCAAAGGTCCGGCCGTGGTCACGTTGAAAAGCGCTAACGGGACTACCCAGACCCTTGGCCTCATAGGTGGCGACAATCAGGTCCAGCTGAATGCCGATGGTGCGCTGACCCGACGCGCCCTCGCCGACCGCAACACTGACAGCCTCAACCTGCAAGGCCAGAGCCTTGGCGCCTATTACAGCCTGGTCGGCGCGCAGGGCTGGCACGTCGACCTGTCGGCCAGCGGCGGTCGGGTCAGCGGTTTCAGTCGGACCCCGCAAGGCAATCGGCAAGCCACCGAAGGCAACGCGATGACCTTTTCCGTTGAAGGCGGTTATCCGATCGGCTTGAGTGACAACTGGGTGGTCGAACCACAGGCGCAACTGATCAACCAGCGCATCAGCCTCGACGCGCCTTATGCAGGCTCGGGCGACGCCTCGTCGACCGACCTGACCGCGTGGAGTGGCCGTGTCGGTGCGCGATTGAAAGGCAGTTATGACTTGAACGGGTTGCCTGTTGAACCCTACGTGCGCACCAACCCTTGGCACACGGTGTACACCGGCAGCACGGTGACCCTCGATCAGGTCGACAAGATCAGCAGCAGCCGCAAGTCTTCAACAGTGGAATTGGGCTTGGGACTGGTGGCGCGGGTCACACCGGCGGTAAGCCTGTACATGAGCGCCGATTACAGCAGCGATGTGGATGACAATGACCTGAACGGGATCATCGGCAGCCTTGGAGTGCGGATGCGTTGGTGATCTGCTGATCAGTGAAAAACCCTGTGGGAGCTGGCTTGCCAGCGATGGCGGAGTGTCAGTCAACAAAGATGCTGACTGTGACGGCCTCATCGCGGGCAAGCCCGCTCCCACAGTTTTACTGTACCTGGATCAGCCCTGCGGCTTGAGAATCAACACCGCCAATGGTGGCAGGTTCAGTTCCAGCGACAACGACTGACCATGGCTTGGCACTTCTTCGGTCAACGCTCCGCCGCCATTGCCATAGTTGGAGCCGGCATAAATGTCGGCGTCACTGTTGAACAGCTCGGTCCAGCGCCCGGCAAACGGCACGCCGACCCGATACGCCTGGCGCGGTACCGGGGTGAAGTTGGCAACCACCAGCACTGGCGAGCCATCCTTGCTCCAGCGCAACCACGCGTAAACGCTGTTGATCGCATCGTCGCCAATCAACCACTGGAAGCCCTGCGGCGCATCGTCCTGGTCGTGCAGCGCCGGCTCTTCGCGATACAGCCGGTTGAGATCGCCAACCAGTTTCTGCACGCCCTTGTGCTCGGAATACTGCAGAAGGTACCAGTCCAGCTGCTGATCGTGGTTCCACTCGCGCCATTGGCCAAACTCGCAGCCCATAAACAACAGCTTTTTGCCCGGATGAGTCCACATGAAGCTCAGATAGGCGCGCAGGTTGGCAAACTTCTGCCAGCGATCGCCAGGCATCTTGTCGATCAACGAGTGCTTGCCGTGCACCACTTCGTCGTGGGAAATCGGCAGGATGAATCGTTCCGACCAAGCGTAGACCAGACCAAAGCTCAACTCGTTGTGGTGATGGGCGCGGTACACCGGATCCTGCTGGATGTAGTGCAGCGAATCGTGCATCCAGCCCATGTTCCATTTGTAGGCAAACCCGAGACCGCCCTGCTGGGTGCTCTGACTGACGCCCGGCCAAGCGGTGGATTCTTCGGCAATCACCAGCGCACCCGGCGCTTCCAGCTCAACCACGTCGTTCAAATGCCGCAGGAAGTCGATGGCCTCCAGGTTCTCCCGACCGCCGTGGCGATTCGGCACCCATTCGCCAGCCTTGCGCGAATAGTCGCGGTACAGCATCGAAGCCACCGCATCGACACGCAGGCCGTCGATATGGAAGTGTTTCAGCCAGTGCAACGCCGAGGCGAGCATGTAGCCGTGCACTTCAGTGCGGCCAAGGTTGTAGATCAGCGTGTCCCAATCCTGATGGAAGCCTTCCAGCGGGTTGCCGTACTCGTACAGCGCGGTGCCGTCGAACTGGGCCAGGCCGTGGGTATCGGTGGGGAAATGCGCCGGCACCCAATCAAGAATCACCCCGATGTCGGCCTGGTGACAGGCGTTGACGAACTCGGCGAACTGATCCGGCGTGCCATAACGCGCACTCGGCGCGAATTGCGAAAGCAACTGATAGCCCCAGGAACCGCCGAAGGGGTGCTCCATGATCGGCATCAGTTCGATGTGGGTGAATCCCAGCTCTTTGACATAAGGAATCAGGCGCTCGGCCAGTTCCGGCCAGGTGTACTGGCGCGCGACCTCGCCGAGATCATCCAGCTCGCACTGCCAGGAACCGGCGTGCAACTCGTAGATCGACAGAGGTTTGGAGCGCTGCTGGCGATCCTGACGGGAATTCATCCAGTCGTGATCCTGCCAGTCGATCTGCAGGGGCGAGGCAACTTTCGAAGCGGTGTCCGGCGGCAGGCTGGTGGCCAGTGCCATCGGGTCGGCCTTGAGCGGCAGAATGCCGTGGGCGCCGAGGATTTCGTACTTATACAACTCCCCCGCTTGCAGACGCGGGATGAACAGTTCCCAGACACCGGACGGATGACGCAGCCGCATTGGGTGGCGACGGCCGTCCCAGACGTTGAAATCGCCGACCACCGAGACACGGCGGGCATTCGGTGCCCACACGGCAAAGCGCACACCGTCCACGCCATCAACGGTCTTCAGCTGCGCACCGAGGCAGGCGCTGAGGTCGCGGTGGTTACCCTCGGCGAACAGATACAAATCCATCTCGCCGAGCAACTGGCCGAAGCTGTACGGGTCTTCGGCAACCTGCTCGCCACCGGCCCAACGTGTGCGCAACAGATACGGTCGCGCCTGGTCGAAATGGCCGACAAACAGCCCCGGCGTTTCGGTCATCTCCAGCGGGCCAAGCTCTTCGCCGCTGTCCTTGTCCAGCACTGCCACACTCAGCGCACCTGGCAAATAGGCGCGGATGAACTGCCCGCCGGCGCCATCGCCGTGCGGGCCGAGAATGGAAAACGGGTCCTGATGTTCAGCGCGCACCAAAGCATCGATGTCGCGCGCCGAGGGTAACAATGCTTCCTTTACCACACCCTGTTCCTTGTTCGAGAAACTCATGACTACTCTCCACCAAGATCGGAAAAGGGTTTAAGCCCTGTCAATAATCCATACAAGCCGTGCAATGGCACGGGCAGCCACGTTGGGCGGTTTTCTGCCTCGTAAGCCACTTCATAAGCGGCTTTTTCCAGGCCGAACAACGCCAGCGCGGCGTCGGCACCCTCGGGATCCTGCCAGGCATGCTCAAGACTAGCTGCTGCCTCGCGGTATGCCTGGACAAATGCCTCGCGTGCTTCGCGCAGATAACGCTCGGCGACCCGCTTGCGCGCCGCTTCGGCTTCGACGCTGTTATCAACGTTATGCACATTGATGGTCATCGCCGCTGCGTAATCGAACGAACGCAGTACGCCGCTGACATCCTTGTACGGGCTGTGCTTGCCGCGACGCTCGCTCAATGGCCGCGCCGGCTCGCCCTCGAAGTCGATCAGATAAGCATCGCCCTTGATTACCAGTACCTGCCCCAGGTGCAAATCGCCATGCACCCGAATGCGCAAGCCGCCGGTGGCTTTCTTCGCCAGATCCTGCACATGAGCAAGAATGGTTTTCTTCTCGTCGAGCAGACGCTTGACCAGTTTCTGATCCGACGCATTCAACTCGCCTTGATGCTGTTTGAGCAGTTTCAGGGCGTGTTCGACCTGGGCGGTGACATCCTTGCCTGTCGTGGCCATGTCCTTGCTCGACGACACTTGCGGCGCGAAGTCGGCATTGTCGGTTGGCGCAGCGAGCACCTGATGCATCTCGCCCAGACGCTGACCAAGCATGCCGGCGAAGTCTCTCAGCTCGCCGAGGGCGTTGTAATGCTGCTCCTGCTCGGACATGGCGTCGGCTAGTTCATCGCGCAGCGCCCGTTCGAGGTTGTTCTGCGTCCATTCCCATGCGTCGCCCTGATTGCTCAGATAGCCTTGGGCGATCATCAGCAAGTTGTCTTCGCCTTGCGCGTCGCGGCGAATCACCGAACCAAGCAGTGGAGAGATATTGGCAAACCCGGCCTCGGTCAGGTAAGCGCTCATCTCCAGTTCCGGGTGTACGCCAGAAGCGACTTTGCGTATCAGCTTAAGCACCAGACTGTTGCCGATTACCACTGAACTGTTCGATTGCTCGGCCGACAGGTAGCGCACATCCGACTCGGCGCCGAGGCCGAGTTTTTCCAGATGATCTGTCTGTTCGAAGCGGATTTCGCCTTCGATCGACTCCAGTACGGTGTTGTTCTGCATGCCTTGCAGAACGGCGCGGACGAAGGTTTCCAAGGTGAACGCATCGGTGATCAGGCCGACCTGACGCACACGGCGTACACGCGAAAGCGCCAATTGCTGCGGCAATGGCGGGCCGACATGGTCTTCGCCAATGAAGCCGAACGGCAGTTGATAACGATTGGTCTGGCCACCGCTGGTGACTTCGATTTCGCTGAGCAGCACCGGATGCTGGGCATCACCGAAACGCACGCCGTAAGCCAGATTGACCTTCTCGATCGCCGCATCCTTGCCGGCAAACCAGCGACGGTTCTGCAGCCAGCTCGGCAGGATGCTTTGCTCCAGCGTCGTCCGCGATGGCACTTCGAGCAGTTCTTCCATGCGTTTTTTCAGCACCAGCGTGGTGAAATCCGGCAGGCTCTGCGCCGGTTCGACGTGCCAGCTCGGCATCTGGTTTTCTGCCGCCAGTGCAAACCAATAGAAACCGTACGGCGCCAGGGTCAGGAGGAAATTCAACTGACCGATCGGCGGGAACGCGTTACCACCGAGCATTTCCACCGGCACCATGCCGACATACGCCGACAGGTCCAGCTCGACCGCTTGCGCACTGCGCGAGACGTTGGCCACGCACAGAATGATTTCGTGCTTGCCGTCGGCATCAGTGTATTCGCGGGTGTAAGCCAGCACGCGACGGTTGCTCGGCGAGAGCATTTTCAAGGTGCCACGGCCGAACGCCTTCGATTGCTTGCGCACTGCGAGCAGGCGCCGCGTCCAGTTCAACAGTGAGTGCGGATCGCCGGACTGGGTTTCGACGTTGACCGACTGATAGCCATACTGCGGGTCCATGATCGGCGGCAGTACCAGACTGGCCGGATCGGCGCGGGAGAAACCGCCGTTGCGGTCGATCGACCACTGCATCGGTGTACGCACGCCATCGCGATCGCCGAGGTAGATGTTGTCGCCCATACCGATTTCGTCGCCGTAGTACAGCGTCGGCGTGCCGGGCATCGACAGCAGCAGGCTGTTGAGCAGTTCGATGCGGCGACGGTCGCGTTCCATCAACGGTGCGAGACGACGGCGAATACCGAGGTTGATCCGCGCGCGACGGTCAGCCGCGTAGTAGTTCCACAGGTAATCGCGCTCGCGGTCGGTGACCATTTCCAGGGTCAGCTCATCGTGGTTGCGCAGGAAAATCGCCCACTGGCAATTCGCCGGAATTTCCGGGGTCTGCCGGAGAATGTCGGTGATCGGGAAGCGATCTTCCTGCGCCAGCGCCATGTATATGCGCGGCATCAGCGGGAAGTGGAAGGCCATGTGGCATTCGTCACCATTGACGCCAGCAGCGTCGGTGTCACCGAAATACAGCTGGGTGTCTTCCGGCCACTGATTGGCCTCGGCCAGCAGCATGCGATCGGGGTAGTTGGCGTCGATCTCGGCACGGATCTGCTTGAGGACGTCGTGGGTCTCGGGCAGGTTTTCGTTGTTGGTGCCGTCGCGCTCGATCAGGTACGGAATCGCGTCGAGGCGCAGGCCGTCGATGCCCATGTCGAGCCAGTAACGCATCACCGACAACACGGCTTTCATCACTTGCGGGTTGTCGAAGTTCAGATCCGGCTGGTGCGAGTAGAAGCGGTGCCAGAAGTATTGGCCAGCGACCGGATCCCAGGTCCAGTTGGACTTTTCGGTGTCGAGAAAGATGATTCGCGTGCCGTCGTATTTCTGATCGTCATCGGACCACACGTAGAAATCCCGCGCCGCTGAACCCGGCTTGGCTTTACGCGCACGCTGGAACCACGGGTGCTGGTCGGAGGTGTGGTTGATGACCAGCTCGGTGATCACCCGCAGCCCGCGCTTGTGCGCTTCGGCAATGAAGCGCTTGGCGTCGGCCATGGTCCCGTAGTCGCTGTGCACGCCACGGTATTCGGCGATGTCGTAACCGTCGTCGCGGCGTGGCGAGGGATAGAACGGCAATAGCCAGATGGTGTTGACGCCGAGGTCGGCAATGTAATCGAGTTTGGCGATAAGCCCGGGAAAGTCGCCGATCCCGTCATTGTTGGAGTCGAAAAACGATTTGACGTGAACCTGATAAATCACCGCATCCTTGTACCAGAGCGGGTCTTTGATGAAGGCGGCTGCCTTGGGTTTCTTCGCCATGTGGAACTCCTGAAAAATTCTCTGATACACCGAGGAGCTAGCATTGGTGAGCCCCTGTGGCGAGGGGATTTATCCCCGTTCGGCTGCGCAGCAGTCGCAAATTGTTAACGCGGTGCAGCTTGAAAACAGGGGCCGCTGCGCGCCCCAACGGGGATAAATCCCCTCGCCACGGAGGCGGTGCAAATGTTACGAAGCGGTAATCCGCCAAATCCCGAACGGCTGATACGCCGGATCGATGCGCATGAACTGATACTTGCCGTGCCAGTCCCAGCGATGGCCGTTCATCAAATCTTCGCCATGGGTGGTGGCATCGTCCGGCAGGCCCATTTCCCACAGCGGCAGTTCGAAATTCGCTTCCTGCACGTTATGCGGATCGAGGCTGACCGCGACCAGAATGAAATTGCTGCCATCGGCGCTGCGCTTGCCGAAGTACAGAATGTTGTCGTTCCAGGCGTTGTAGATCTTCAGGCCCAAATGGGTGTGCAGCGCCGGGTTCTGCCGGCGGATGCGGTTGAGCTGAGCGATCTCGGCAATGATGTTGCCCGGCGCGGTGAAGTCGCGGACGCGGATTTCGTATTTCTCCGAATCCAGGTATTCCTCTTTGCCCGGCACCGGTGCCGATTCGCATAACTCGAAGCCGGAATACATACCCCACAGGCCCGAGCCCATCGTTGCCAAGGCAGCGCGGATGAGGAAACCGGGACGCCCCGACTCATGCAAAAACGCCGGGTTGATGTCCGGGGTATTGACGAAGAAATTCGGCCGGTAGCATTCGCGCCACGGCGACTGATTGAGTTCGGTGAAATATTCCGCCAGCTCGGCCTTGGTATTGCGCCAGGTGAAATAGGTGTAGCTCTGCGAATAACCGACCTTGCCCAGACGCGCCATCATCGCCGGCGTGGTGAAGGCCTCGGCGAGGAAAATCACTTCCGGATACAGCGTGCGCACATCGGCGATCAACCATTGCCAGAACGGCAGCGGTTTGGTGTGCGGGTTGTCGACGCGGAAGATCTTCACACCTTCCTTGACCCAGCCGACAACGATGTCGCGCAACTCGACCCATAGACTCGGAATTGCATCCGGCGCATAGAAGTCGACGTTGACGATGTCCTGGTATTTCTTCGGCGGGTTTTCGGCGTATTTGATCGTGCCGTCCGGGCGCCAGTTGAACCAGCCCGGATGCTCTTTGAGCCACGGGTGGTCCTGGGAGCACTGGATGGCGAAGTCGAGAGCGATTTCCAGACCGTGATCGGCGGCGGCAGCCACCAGCCGGCGGAAATCTTCACGGGTGCCGAGCTGCGAGTGAATCGCCTCGTGGCCGCCCTCTTCGCTACCAATCGCATACGGGCTGCCGGGATCATCCGGGCCAGCAGTCAGGGAATTGTTGCGGCCCTTGCGGTGGGCGCGGCCGATCGGGTGAATCGGCGTGAAGTACAACACGTCGAAGCCCATGTCCTGAATCATCGGCAGACGCGAGTGCACGTCGTTGAAAGTGCCGTGACGCTGAGGATCGTCGGTGATCGAGCGCGGAAACAGCTCATACCAACTGGCGAACTCGGCGAGTTCGCGCTCGACGTCCATGGGGAATTCGGCGCTGATGCTGAGGTAGGCGCGGTGATCGGCCTGAGCCATCAGCTCTGCACTGCGCGAGTGCAGAAACAGCGCAACCTGCTCGGTTTCGAGCAGGCCGGACAATTCATGGTGCAGCGCGGCAAGCTGCTCGCTGAGCTGACCTTCGCTGCGTTCTGCGGCCTGTTGCACCATGGTCCGGCCTTCCTGCAGCTCCAGGGAAACCGGCACAGCAGCGTTGTGCTTCTTTTCCAGTTCGTACTGGAAGCTGGCGAAATGGTCGATCCACGCTTCGATGCAATACAGATAGCGGCCCTGCTCTTGCGGGCGGAACTGGCCTTGCCAGGTGTTGTTGCCCTGATCGGACATGACCTCGGTCTGCCAGGTTTCTCGGCCTTCTTCGCGCCAGCGGATGCGTACGGCGAGCTTGTCATGGCCGTCGGCAAACACTTTGCTGGTCACCACCACTTCGCGTCCGGCAACCGACTTGACGGCAAACTGGCCGCCGTCGAGGGTCGGCATGGTGTTTTCGATAACGATTCGAGGCAGCAGCAACGCCTGCGACAATGGCATGTGCGGGTTGTAACTCAGCTCTGAAGGTCTTTCAGCAGTCATTGAGCATCTCTCCTTAACGCCCCAAGGACGCTCTTGTGCCGGAACAGTATTCGCGACAAAGCGCCGGCCCTGTCATGAACTCACTTAGGTTCCGAGCAACCGGCGCGGGGAAAAGTTCAGATGAAATTAACAAGACAAACCGGCGGATCGAATTTGTCGTGGCCGGGTCAACTCACTTAAGCACGTCCCACGCCATGTGCCATACGGAGGTCATCAGATGAACATCCCGATCCCGGCGGAAACGCCTGATCCGAACATCGACAAACCCACCCTGCCGGATACCGAGCCGCCACCGGTGCCCGAGCAAGAGCCACCCGGCACCACGCCACCGCCGAAAGAAGAGCCACCGAGTACGATGCCGCCAGTGATCGTCTGACCCTGCCCCCCTGATCGTTCCCACGCTCCGCGTGGGAACGATCAGGCAATGATCATCAGCCGGCGGGAAGTCAGAGGTGGTCATTCTTGTCGACATCCTTTTCGAACACTCTCACCACGTAAGGCATCACGCTGAAAATCGCCAGTGCCAGAATGGTACTGAGCAATGCCGTCGCTTCCTTGCCCAGCCCCGCCGCCACGCCGATCGCCGCCGTCATCCATAAGCCCGCCGCCGTGGTCAGGCCTTTGACATGGGCCTCGTCGCCCTGCTGATTTTTCAGAATGGTGCCGGCGCCGAGAAAGCCGATCCCGGCAATCACACCCTGCAAGACCCGACTCATGGCATCGGATTCTGCGCCCGAGGTCTGCGGCACCAACACGAATAGCGCAGCGCCCAACGCCACCAGCATGTGCGTGCGCACGCCCGCTGCCTTGCCTTTATGCTCGCGCTCAAATCCGAGTATCCCGCCGAGAATCGCCGCCATCAGCAGGCGTACGGTGATCCGGGTCATTTGCGAGGCGTCGCCGATATCGGCAAATTCGGCTTGCATCGTGGCCCACACTTCATCCCACCAGTCTTCCATCGTGCTTCCCTTGTTATTGGCTTGATAAGCGATGGACAACAGCGACCATTAATCGGTTGCGCAGAACGAACTGCGCGCTGCGTTTCCTAACGTGCAGACCTCACTTGAAAGGACTGCCGCCATGACCGTTCGAATCGATGAATCCAACCCTGAGCAGAAAGTGTGTTTTTTCACCGTCGAGCATGGTGAGGAAATCCGTATCTGCGACACGTTGACAGTCGAGACCGATAGCGAAAAAGCCATGTCGTTCGTGGAAATCGAAGGCAAACGCGCCTACATCACCGAAGCAGAAGCCGATGTCTTGACCGTCGCCGGGGCCAAGGACGGGCGCAAACATCTGAAGGCCGATGACAGTGATTCGGTGGTTTGATTGATCTCGATCAACACCCGGCGCAGGCGCCTGCAATAGGCGTTTGCGCCGCGCCCACCCTGATGCTTCAAGTTGTCGCAGGGATTGCGCCAAACCTCATCTGATCCGCTTTTTATTGCCAGACCTGAGTCTGTTCTGCAAACAGATCGGCGCCCATAGTTCATCGGCCTGATGGAGGCTGATGAGCGAACGAGCATGAGCGAGCAAATCCCCGTCCGAACCGTAGAAGCATCGCCAACGATAAAAAGCGTACCCGCACGCCCTCTGAAAGCGACTGCCGGATCCACCGACAAGCAGATCCACACCCGCAGTTTCACCGGTCTGTTCCGCAACCTGCGTATAAGCGGTGCCGGGTTCCTGTTCTTGCTGTTCTTCGGCACCGTGTGGCTGAACTGGGGCGGTCGGCAGGCGGTGCTGTGGGATCTGGCGGAGAGCAAATTCCATATCTTTGGCGCGACGTTCTGGCCGCAGGATTTCATTCTGCTCTCGGCGCTGCTGATCATCGCTGCGTTCGGACTCTTCGCCATCACCGTGTTTGCCGGTCGCGTCTGGTGTGGTTACACCTGCCCGCAGAGTTCGTGGACGTGGATCTTCATGTGGTGCGAGAAGATCACCGAAGGCGAACGCAACCAACGGATCAAACTGCAAGCGGCGCCGTGGAGCCTGAACAAACTGGCGCGGCGCGCCGCCAAGCACACGTTGTGGCTGGCGATCAGCGTGATGACCGGCCTGACCTTCGTCGGCTACTTCACCCCGATCCGGCCGCTGGCTGAAGATTTGCTGACCCTGCAGATCGGTGGCGTCAGTCTGTTCTGGGTGCTGTTCTTCGCCGCCGCCACCTACATCAACGCCGGTTGGCTGCGTGAGGCAGTGTGCATGCACATGTGCCCGTATGCGCGGTTCCAGAGTGTGATGTTCGACAAGGACACGCTGACCATTGCCTACGACGCCGCCCGTGGCGAAAACCGTGGTCCGCGCAAGCGTGATGTGCGCCCGGTCGAAGCCGGCCTGGGTGATTGCATCGACTGCCAGTTGTGCGTGCAGGTCTGCCCGACCGGCATCGACATCCGCGATGGCTTGCAAATGGAATGCATCGGCTGCGCAGCGTGCATCGACGCCTGCGATTCGATCATGGACAAAATGCATTACCCGCGCGGCCTGATCCGCTACAGTTCCGAGCGCGAATTGCAGGGCGGCAAAACCCATCTGCTGCGTCCGCGTTTGATTGGCTATACGGCGGTGTTGTTGGTGATGATCGGAGCGTTGGCGCTGGCATTGATCGAGCGGCCGATGGTGTCGCTGGACGTGACCAAGGATCGCGGGTTGTTCCGCGAGAACGCTCAGGGGCAGATCGAGAATATTTATTCGCTGAAAGTGATCAACAAGACTCAGCAGCGACAGGAATACCGGTTGAGTCTGGTTGATGGCGACGGGTTTGAGTTGCAGGGCAAAACGGCCCTGAGCCTGGCGCCGGGAGAGATTGTCGATGTGCCGGTGTCGGTGGCGATGACCACCGAGCGCCCGGCGAGCAGTTCGCAGACATTGAGTTTCAGGATTGAAGACAGTGACGAGCCGCAGGTTTACAGCGTGGCGAAGAGCCGGTTTGTGGCGCCGATAAATCGTTGAGAATTTGGCATTGCTGCCCTCACCCCAGCCCTCTCCCGGAGGGAGAGGGAGCCGACCGAGGTGTCTGTCGCTATGCATCGACCTGAAAGACCGAGTCGATTATGGATTCGGCAAAGCACTGTCAGGCCGGCGTATTTCATCAGCATCCCCCAATCAGTCCCCTCTCCCGGAGGGGAGAGGGGAGCCAACCGAGGTGTCTGTCGCTATGCATCGACCTGAAAGACCGAGTCGATTATGGATTCGGCAAAGCACTGTCAGGCCGGCATATTTCATCAGCATCCCCCAATCAGCCCCTCTCCCTCTGGGAGAGGGCTAGGGTGAGGGCTCCTTCCCTGACACCCCACAAAATCAAGTCCACCAAGGCCCACCGATGAAACGCTACGAAAAATTCGCCGACGACATCGCTGAACTGATCCGCTCCGGCGTCCTCGGCCCCGGCCAGCGGGTGCCGTCGGTGCGCTACGCCAGCCAGACCTACGGCGTCAGCCCGTCCACGGTGTTCCAGGCCTATTACCTGCTCGAACGCCGCGGCCTGATCCGCGCCCGGCCGCGCTCCGGTTACTTCGTCAACGCCCATACGCCGAGCACATTCTCCGAGCCGGTAATCAGCAGCCAGGTCAACGAATCCACTGAAGTCGACGTCAGCGAGTTGGTGTTCTCGGTACTCGATTCGATCAAAGACCCCAACACCGTGCCATTCGGCTCGGCCTTCCCCAGCCCGACGCTGTTCCCGCTGCAACGCCTGTCGCGCTCCCTGGCCAGCGCCGCGCGGGAGATGGACCCGCGCATGGTCGTCACCGATATGTCGCCGGGCAATCCGCAACTGCGCCGACAGATTGCCCTGCGCTACATGGTCGGCGGGCTGATGTTGCCGATGGAAGAATTGCTCATCACCAACGGCGCGCTCGAAGCGTTGAACCTGTGCCTGCAAGCGGTGACCGAGCCCGGTGATCTGGTGGCCATCGAGGCCCCGGCGTTCTACGCCAGCCTGCAAGTGCTCGAACGCTTGAAGCTAAAAGCCGTGGAAATACCCGTGCATCCGCGTGACGGCATCGATCTCGGTGTGCTCGCGCAAACCCTCGAACGTCACCCGATCAAGGCCTGCTGGTGCATGACCAGTTTCCAGAATCCGATGGGCGCGACTGTGCCCGAGGCGAAGAAACAGGAACTGGTCGAACTGCTGCGTCAGCATCAGGTGCCGTTGATCGAAGACGACGTCTACGCCGAGCTTTATTACGGGCAACAGGCGCCAAAACCGGCCAAGGCTTTTGATACCGAAGGATTGGTCATGCATTGCGGCTCGTTCGCCAAAAGTCTCGCGCCCGGTTATCGCATCGGCTGGGTGGCGGCCGGGCGTTTTGCGCAGAAAATCGAACGGCTGAAGCTGATGACCTCGCTGTGCGCTTCGATGCCGGCGCAAGCGGCTATCGCCGATTATCTGCAACACGGCGGCTACGATCGGCATCTGCGCAAACTGCGTTATGCCCTGGAAGAACAACAGAGCGCGATGCTCGCGGCGATTGCCCGCTACTTTCCGGCGCAGACCCGGGTCAGCCAACCGGCGGGCGGCTACTTTCTGTGGCTGGAATTGCCGGAGCAGATGGATTCGCTGAAGCTGTTTCAGATGGCACTGGCACAAGGCATCAGCATCGCGCCGGGGCCGATATTCTCGCCGACCCAGCGCTTCAGGAATTGCATTCGGTTGAATTACGGCAGCCCCTGGACCGAGGAATCGGAAAAGGCCATGGAGACGTTGGGGCGGATTGTGCGGTCGTTCTGAGGGATAGATGTTGTCTGGACTGGCCCCTTCGCGAGCAGGCTCGCTCCCACATGGGGTCTGTATTCACAAATCCACTGTGGGAGCGAGCCTGCTCGCGAAGAGGCCGGTTTTAACACTGCAAACCCACCGGTTTACCGCCCACCCCCCAAATCAACAAACGTCCCGGTCGCATACGATGCCTTGTCCGACAGCAGCCAGACAATCGCCTCCGCCACTTCATCCGGCCGCCCGCCCCGGGCCATGGGAATCGCCGATTCGAGCTTGCTGACCCGATCCGGGTCGCCGCTCAGCGCATGGAAGTCGGTATAGATGTAGCCCGGACGCACGGCATTGACGCGAATGCCCTCACCCGCGACTTCTTTCGACAGACCGATAGTGAAGGTGTCGAGCGCACCCTTGGATGCGGCGTAATCAACGTACTCGTTCGGCGAACCGAGGCGTGCCGCGACCGAGGAGACGTTGACGATGCTGCCCCCCTGCCCGCCGTGTTTGGGCGACATGCGCAGGATCGCGTGCTTGGCGCAGAGGATCGGCGCCAGCACGTTGGTTTTCATGATTTTGAGGATGCGGAATTCGGACATCTCATCGACCCGCGATTTCTGTCCGACGGTGCCGGCGTTGTTGACCAGCGCGGTAACCCGACCCAGTTCGGCGTCGACGCGCTGAAACATCGCGATCACTTCGTCTTCGATGCTGACATCGGCGCGAACCGCGATGGCCTGCGCGCCCAAGGCTCGAACCTGTTCGAGTACGCTGTGTGCGGCCTGCTCATCCGACTGATAGTTGATGCAGATCCGGTAGCCCTGTTCGGCTGCCAGCAATGCCGTAGCCGCGCCGATTCCGCGCCCGCCCCCGGTGATGACAATGACTTTATCCATGCTGGCCTTCCCCCACGTGCACACGTAACAGTCGGGGCCAAGAATAACTGCCATTCATGGCTTTTGCATGAGTTCTATGGTGTTTGCACAAGCGCCTTCGCGAGCAGGCTCGCTCCCACAAGGGAATGCGATCACCTGTGGGAGCGAGCCTGCTCGCGAAGAACGATGACTCGGTATCTCAGACCACCGCCAGCCGTTGCCCACGCACGATGTCCTGCATGAAGCGCTCCGCCGGCATCGGATGGCCGAGCAGATAGCCCTGCAGCGAGTCACAGCCCAGTTTGGTCAGGAAATCCTGTTGCGCGCCGGTTTCGACACCTTCGGCGACAATCCGCAAATCCAGGGCCTGCCCCAGCGCAACGATCGCCGAGACGATTGCAGCATCATCGCTGTCATGCTCTAGATCGCGGACGAAACCGCGGTCGATCTTCAGCTCATTGGCCGGCAGGCGCTTGAGGTACATCAGGCTGGAATAACCGGTGCCGAAGTCGTCGATCGACAGGTCGACACCCATGTCCGACAGCTCTTGCAGCACGGTCATGCTCGCATCGGCGTCGCTCATGGCCGTGGTTTCGGTGATTTCCAGAGTCAGGCTGTTGGCCGGCAAGTGGTGGGTTGCCAGCGCCTTGGCCACGCTTTGCACCAGCCCGGCATGGCAGAACTGCAAGGCCGAGAGGTTTACGGCAATGCGCCAGTCGGTGTAACCGAGCACGTACCATTCGCGCATCTGCCGGCAGGCTTCGTTGAGCACCCATTCGCCCATTGGAATGATCAGCCCGGTTTTCTCCGCCAGATCGATGAATTTATCCGGCATCAGCATGCCATGCAGCGGATGCTTCCAACGCAGCAGCGCTTCAGCACCGACCGGACGGCCATTGGCGGCGTCGAATTTGGGCTGGTAATGCAGGCAGAACTGGTTGTGCTCGATGGCCGCGCGCAGGTCCTGTAACAGTTGCAACTGTTTGCGCGCGTTGGTGTTCATCGACGCATCGAAGAAGCTGTAGCCATTCTTGCCGCCGCCCTTGGCGTGGTACATCGCGGCGTCGGCGTTCATCAGCAGTTCCTGGGCGTTTTCACCGTTGCCCGGGTAGAGGGCAATGCCGACGCTGGCGGAAATCTGCAGATCATGTTCAGCGACGCGGAACGTGCGACCGATCAGGCTGACCTGACGCGCGGCCAGGCTCAAGGCGTCATTGGGCTCGCTCAAACGCACCAGCAGAACGAACTCATCGCCGCCGATCCGCGCAAGAGTGTCCTGGCTGCGCAAATCTTCACGCAGACGTGCGCCGACCTCGCGCAGCAATTGGTCGCCCATGTGATGGCCGAATGCGTCGTTGACCGGTTTGAAGCCGTCGAGGTCGATGAACATCAAGGCGAAGCAGCCACCCTGCTCTTGCACCTTTTTGATCGCCTGATTGATGCGGTCGTCGAGCAGCATGCGGTTGGGCAGACTGGTCAGCGGATCGTGCAGGGCCAGTTGGGTGAGTTCGCGGTTGGCCAACGTCAGCGAGTGCGCCAGATCAGCAGTGCGCGCTTCGAGGCGGGCATCGAGAATCGAGGTCAACAAGGCAATCGACAGCACCGCCAACGTGGTGACCACGACCAGGCTATCGAGGCCGTTGCCTTTTAAACCATTGAGCGTCGCGCCGCAGAAACTGCCGTCAGGAAATTGCGCAGCAGCCATGCCGGTGTAGTGCATGCCGACAATCGCCACCCCCATGATCACCGCCGCGCCGGCACGAATCAGCCGCACATAGGGCGAGTGCTGACGCAGGCGAAAGGCAATCCACAATGCCGCTGCCGAGGCGCCGACGGCGATCAGCAGGGAGGCACTGAACAGGGTCGGGTCGTAATCGATGCCCGGTGTCATGCGCAGCGCGGCCATGCCGGTGTAGTGCATGGCGCTGATGCCCGAACCCATGATCAGCGCACCGAAAGCCAGTTGCGCCAGCGGCAGTTTTGGTTGGCTGACCAGCCACAAGGCGAAACCGCAGGACAGCACCGCGATCAGCAGCGACAGCGCAGTGAGGGCGAAGTCGTAGCCCAGGTCGATCGGCAATTTGAAGGCGAGCATGCCGATGAAATGCATCGACCAGACGCCAACGCCCATCGCCAACGCCCCGCCCGCCGTCCAGAAATGCACGGCCCGGCCTTTAGCCGTGGCAATGCGTCCGGTGAGATCGAGCGCCGTGTAGGAAGCCAGAATGGCCACGCACAACGAAATGAAAACCAGGGTGAAGGAGTAGCTGCCGATGAGCATGGACGTTCTCGTGACAAGCCGAAACCGTACTGCTTCCATTCTCGGTCGGGCAAATGCGGCGATTGTACTGATTGCGCGGAAGAACGCACTGACAAAGTAACCAAATTGCCATCAAGCCGATGAAACGCTTGTTCGATCGTCCTACAAGGCTCTGTGGCGGGCTTTAAGCACACCTTGTGAAAGCGATCTCACGCCAGACACAAATCCCTGTGGGAGCGAGCCCGCTCGCGAAGGCGTCGGCACAGCCACCATCGTAGTTGCCTGACCCACCACTTTCGCGAGCAGGCTCGCTCCCACAATTTTTCAGCGTCCAGCCACCCCGCACCATTCGAACGCGAATCCCTGTGGGAGCGAGCCTGCTCGCGAAAGCGTCGGCACAGCCACCATCGTAGCTGCCTGACCCACCACTTTCGCGAGCAGGCTCGCTCCCACAGGTTCAGCGGTTGTCGCTGACGTCGAGTTGGCCGTCCCAGCCGCCGCCCAGTGCGGCGATCAGTTGCACGCTGGCGATCAGTCGGTTCTGCAGAATATTCAGCACACTGCGTTCGTTGCTCAGCGCCGTGGCTTGCACCACGACCACGTCGATATAGGCAATCAGCCCGGCCTTGTACTGGTTTTCCGTCAGGCGCAGGGAATCGCGGGCAGCATCCAGCGCTTCCTGGCGCACTGCCGCTTCGTCTTCATACACCTTGAGCTGGACCAGGTAGTTTTCCACTTCGCGAAAACCGTCGAGCACGGTCTGGCGGTAGCGCGCGACGGTTTCGTCATAGGCCGCCTCGCTGCGGTCAACCTCGGCCGAACGAATGCCGCCGTCGAACAGCGGCAGAGAAAGCTGCGGGCCGACCGACCAGAAACGGTTCGGCAGGCTGATCAGGTTTTTCGAGGTACTGCTGCTGTAGCCGCCGCTCAGGCTCAGGGTCAGGTCCGGGTAATACGCGGCCTTCGCCACGCCGACATTGGCGTTGGCGGCGATCACAGAGCGCTCTGCCGAAGCGATGTCAGGACGGCGTTCGAGCAATTGCGAAGGCAGGCTCAACGGCACTTGCGGCAAATTCGGGATGTTCTGGGTTTCGGCGATGCTGAAGTTGGCCGGGGCTTCGCCAGTGAGCACGGCAATGGCGTTTTCAAACTGTGCGCGCTGCCAGATCAGATCGACCAGATCGGCCTGGGTGCTTTTCAACTGGGTTTGCGCCTGCGCCACCGCATCGCGCCCGGAAACCCCGGCGCGGTACTGGTTCTGCGTCATCTTCAGTGATCGCTCGTAAGCGGCAACCGTGGCTTCAAGCAAACGCTTCTGCTGATCGATGACGCGCAGTTGCAGGTAGTTCTGCACCAGCTCCGACTGCTGACTCAGACGCATCGCCGCCAGATCGGCAAAACTCGCCTGGGCGTTGGCCTCATCCGCCTCCAGCCCACGGCGCAGCTTGCCCCAGACATCGGCTTCCCAACTGACGCCCAGTTGCGCGGTGTAGGTATCACGAATACCGCTTGAGGAACTGCTCAGGCTCGAACTGCTGCTGCCGGTGCCCTGACTGGAGCGGTTCTTGCCCAGACTCAGGTCGACACTGGGGTAAAACGCCCCGCGTGCACTGCGCACCAAAGCCTGCGCCTGACGAAACTGCGCTTCGGACTGGGCGACGGTCTGGTTGGAGCTGTTGAGTTTTTCCACCAAGGCGTTGAGCTGCCGATCGCCGTACAACTCCCACCAGGCGCCCCGGGCCAGCGAGTCGCTGGGATTGGCCTGACGCCAGCCTTCGGCTTCCTTGAACTGAGCGATTTCGGCAGTTTGCGGGCGCTGGTAGTCCGGGCCGACTGCGCAAGCGCTGAGCAGCGCCACGCACAGCGACAGGCTCAATAGGCGCGAGCCGCGGACGGTGGCCAATTGGATAAGCGAACGGTCAGTCATAGCGGAGTTTCCAGAGCGGCATCAGTACGCACGCCACGCCATTTGTTGAAGCGATGGCGCAGCTTGTCGAGATAAAGGTAAACCACCGGGGTGGTGTAGAGGGTCAGGACCTGGCTGAACACCAGGCCGCCAATGATGGTCAGGCCCAGCGGCTGGCGCATTTCCGCACCCTCGGCGCGGCCGAGCAGCAACGGCAAGGCGCCGAGGATCGCCGCCAGCGTGGTCATCAGGATCGGCCGCAAGCGTTGCAGACAGGCGCTGCGGATCGACTCCGAGGGCGACAGGCCCTCATGCCGCTCCAATTGCAGCGCCAGATCGATCATCAGAATGGCGTTCTTTTTCACCACGCCGATCAGCAGGAATATCCCCAGCAGGGAAATCAGGCTGAACTCGCCGCCCAGCGCATAGATCGACAGCAACGCGCCAACCCCGGCCGAGGGCAAGGTCGAGAGAATGGTCAGCGGGTGGATGTAGCTTTCATACAGCACACCGAGCACCAGATACACCGCCAGCAATGCACCGAGGATCATGAACGGCTGGCTCTTCTGCGTGGCGGCGAAGGCGTCAGCGGTGCCGGCCATTTTCGCGATTACATCCTCCGGCAAACCGACCTTGGCGATCGCTCGTTCGATGGCGGCGCTACCCTGCTCCACGGTCACGCCTTCGGCCATGTCAAAGGAAATGCTTTCGGACGCGAACTGGCCTTCATGACTGACCCGGTCGTTTTCCAGGCTGTTTTCGTAATGGGCGAACGTCGACAGCGGCACGCGCGCACCGTCAGCGGTAATCACCTCGACCTGCTTGAGCGTCACCGGATCCTGGGCGTATTTCGGATTGACCTCCATCACCACCTGATACTGGTTGAGGCTGTCGTAGATCGTCGAAATCTGCCGCTGGCTGTAAGCGTTGTTGAGCACGGCGGTGACCATGTTCATGTCGACCCCCAGGCGCTTGGCCTGATCCCGGTCGACAATCAGTGTCACCTGCTGCGCCCCGGCACCTTCGCGGGCATCGATGGCGGTCAGCTCGGGCAAGGCGCGCAACGCGGTGACCACTTTCGGGAACCACTTGCGCAATTCAGCGAGGTCGCCGCTTTGCAGGATGTAGGTGTATTGCGAACTGGTCTGCTCGCGGCCGCCGCCAAATTGCAGGTCCTGGTCGGCCATCAGCATCAACTGCGCCCCGGGCACCTTGGGCATTTCCTTGCGCAGACGCTCGATGACTTTCTGTGCCGACAGCTGGCGCTCCTTGATCGGTTTCAGGCGCACGATCATGAAGGCGTTGTTGGTGCCGTTGTTACCACCAATGAAGCCGGCCACGCTTTCCACCGCTTCGTCCTTGAGCACGGCGCGGCGGAAGGTTTCCATTTTCGGCTGCATGACGTTGAACGACAGACCGTCGTCGCCACGCACGAAACCGATCAACTGGCCGGTGTCCTGCTGCGGCAGGAAGGTTTTCGGCACCACCACATACAGCGCAATGTTGACGCCAACAGTGAGCAGCAGACTGAACAAGGTCAGACGGCGATGACGCAATACCCAGTCGAGGCTGGTGGCGTATTTGCCGACCATCCAGTCGTTGGTCTTGTGGCTCCAGCGTTGCAGGCGGTTTTCCTGGCCCGGCGTGTGCGGCTTGAGCCAGCGCGCGCAGAGCATTGGCGTCAGCGTCAGGGAAACCACGAGCGACACCACGATTGCCGCCGCCAGGGTGATGGAAAATTCGCGAAACAAGCTCTCGACCAGCCCGCCCATGAACAGGATCGACAGGAACACCGCCACCAGCGAAACGTTCATCGACAGCAGGGTAAAACCGACTTCCTTGGCGCCGAGGTACGCGGCCTGCATCGGCTTGACGCCTTCGTCGATATGCCGGGAAATGTTCTCCAACACCACGATGGCGTCGTCCACCACAAGACCTGTGGCGAGAATCAGAGCCATCAGCGACAGGTTGTTCAGCGAGAACCCGTACAGGTACATCACCGCAAAGGTACCGACCAGCGACACCGGCACCGCCAGCGTCGGGATCAGCGAGGCGCGGAAGTTACCCAGAAACAGATACACAACCAGCACCACCAGAGCGACGGCGATCAGCAAGGTCATTTCGGCTTCGTGCAGCGTGGCCTTGATCACTGGCGAGCGATCCATGGCCAGATTGAGTTTGACGCTGGCCGGCAGCACCGCTTGCAGCGCCGGCAACTGCGCCTTGATCTCGTTGACCGTCTCGATGATGTTGGCGCCGGCCTGACGGTTGATCACCAGTAGCACCGCCGCATCGTCGTTGAAGAAACCGCTGTTGTAGCGGTCTTCGACGCCATCGCTGACTTTCGCCACGTCCTTGAGACGCAACGCGGCGCCATCGGCGTAGTGAATGATCAGCGACTCGTAATCCTTGGCTTTCTCCAACTGGTCGTTGGCCTGGATCTGCCACAGGCGCTCGCCGTCCTCGACCGAGCCCTTGGGCCGGCGCACGTTAGCGTCGGCGATGGTCTTGCGCACATCGTCGAGGGCCACGCCGTACTGGTTCAGCGCCTGCGGTTCGAGTTCGATGCGCACCGCCGGCAGCGAACTGCCACCGATCTGTACTTCACCGACGCCCTGCACTTGCGACAGGCTTTGCGAGAGGATGGTCGAGGCCAGGTCGTAGAGCTGGCCTTTTTCCAGCACATCCGAAGTCAGCGACAGCACCATGATCGGCGCCTGCGACGGATTGACCTTTTTATACGTCGGCATGCTGCGCATCCCGCTCGGCAGCAGATTGCGCGAGGCGTTGATCGCCGCCTGCACTTCCCGCGCCGCGCCGTTGATGTCGCGGTCGAGGTCAAACTGCAGAATCACCCGCGTCGAACCCTGACTGGAGCGGCTGCTCATGGTGTTGACACCGGCAATCGCACCGAACGACCGCTCCAGCGGCGTCGCCACCGTCGAAGCCATCACCTCGGGACTGGCGCCCGGCAGACTGGCCTGGACGACAATCACCGGGAAATCCATCTGCGGCAACGGCGATACCGGCAACAGCCCGAAGCTGACCCCACCGAGCAACATGATTGCCAGGGAGAGCAGCATGGTTGCCACGGGGCGTTTGATGAAAGGGCCGGATAGGTTCATCGACTCTTGTTCTCCCCGCATACCTCTGTGGGAGCGAGCCTGCTCGCGAATGCGCCCTTACCTTCAACTTTGGCAGTGACTGACCTCCCGCTTTCGCGAGCAGGCTCGCTCCCACAGGGGAGATATATTCCGACAGTCATACCGCGACCTCTTCACCTTCGGCTTTGGATTTGCCAAAGCGCCTTCCGAGGCGGTCGAAGTACAGGTAAATCACCGGCGTGGTGAACAGCGTCAACACCTGGCTCACCAACAAGCCGCCGACCATCACCAGACCCAACGGCTGACGCAGTTCCGCGCCAGACCCCGTGGCCAGCATCAGCGGCACTGCGCCGAACAACGCCGCCAGCGTGGTCATCAGAATCGGCCGGAAGCGCAGCAACGCCGCTTGATAGATCGCCTCCGCCGGGGCCATGCCCTGGGTGCGTTCAGCGTCGAGGGCGAAGTCGATCATCATGATCGCGTTCTTCTTGACGATACCGATCAGCAGGATGATGCCGATGATCGCGATCATGCCCAAATCGTTGCCACTGAGCAGCAACGCCAGCAAGGCGCCGACCGCTGCCGATGGCAAGGTCGAGAGAATGGTGATCGGATGGATGTAGCTCTCGTAGAGCACACCGAGGACGATGTACATGGTCACCACCGCCGCCAGGATCAGCAGCAAGGTACTCGACAGCGAAGCCTGGAACGCCTGCGCCGCGCCCCGGAACTGAGTCTGCACGCCGACCGGCATGCCGATGTCCTGCTGCACCTGCTCGATGATGTCCACGGCATGCCCCAACGCCACGCCCGGCGCGAGGTTGAACGACATCATCACCGCCGGGAACTGGCCGATGTGAGTGATCGCCAATTGCGCCTGACGCTCTTCAACATGCGCCAGACTCGACAGGCGTACCTGCGCGCCGTCGGTGGTCTTGACGTGAATCTGATCCAGCGCCTGCGGGCCGATCTTCTCCCCGGCCTGGGCTTGCAGCACCACGCGGTACTGGCTGGCCTGAGTATAAATAGTCGAAATCTGCCGCTGGCCGAAGGCGTCGTACAGCGCATCGGTGATATTCGCCACCGACACGCCAAGGCGCGATGCGGCGTCGCGGTCGATCACCAGATAGACCTGCAAGCCTTTGTCCTGCAGATCACTGGCAACGTCGGTCAACTCCGGACGCTGGGCCAGGGCTTCGACCAGACGGCCACTCCACTGGCTGAGCAATTCGGAGTCCGGCGAGGACATGCTGAACTGGTACTGGGTGCGGCTGACCCGGTCCTCGATGGTCAGATCCTGCACCGGCTGCATGAACAGACGAATGCCGACCAGTTTGTCCAGTTGCGGTTGCAGGCGGGAAATCACTTCACTGGCCGTCAGATCGCGCTCGCCATGGGGCTTGAGGTTGATCAGCAAGCGGCCGCTGTTGAGCGTAGCGTTGTCGCCGTCGACGCCAATGTAGGACGACAGGCTCTGCACCGCCGGATCTTCGAGGATGATCTTGGCCAGTTGCTGCTGCCGCTCGCCCATCGCCGCGAAGGAAATCGACTGCGGCGCCTCGGAAATGCCCTGAATCACCCCGGTGTCCTGCACCGGAAAGAAACCCTTCGGCACGATCACGTAAAGGAATACGGTCAACGCCAGCGTGCCGATGGCGACCAGCAAGGTCAGCGGCTGATGCTTGAGCACCCAGCGCAGCATCCGCCCGTATTCCTTGATCATCCAGTCGATGAACGCACCGCTGGCGCGGTAGAAACGGCCTTGCTCGTGTTCTTGCGGTTCACGCTTGAGCAGGCGCGCGCACATCATCGGCGTCAGGGTCAGCGACACCACCAGGGAAATCAGGATCGCCACCGCCAGGGTAATGGCGAACTCGCGGAACAGGCGCCCTACCACGTCGGCCATGAACAGCAGCGGAATCAGTACGGCGATCAGCGACAGGGTCAGGGAAATCAGGGTGAAGCCGATCTGTTTCGCGCCCTTGAGCGCGGCCTGCATCGGGCTGTCACCCTCTTCGATGAAGCGCGAAATGTTCTCGAGCATGACGATGGCGTCGTCGACCACGAAGCCGGTGGCAATGGTCAGCGCCATCAGGGTCAGGTTGTTCACCGAGAACCCGGCGAGGTACATCACGCCGAAGGTGCCGATCAGCGACAGCGGCACGGCCACTGACGGGATGATCGTCGCACTGGCGCGGCGCAGAAACAGGAACGTGACCATGACCACCAGCGCGATAGCGATCAGCAGTTCGTGTTGCACGTCGGTGACCGAGGCACGGATGGTCTGGGTGCGATCCGTCAGCACCGTGACGTCGAGGCCGGCCGGCAGGTTGTCGGTGATGCTTGGCAGCAAGGCCTTGATGCGGTCGACCACTTCGATAACGTTGGCGCCGGGCTGTCGCTGGATGTTCAGCAACACCGCCTGATTCTGGTTGGCCCACGCGGCCAGACGCTCGTTCTCGGCGCCATCGACGATTTCCGCGACGTCCTTGAGCCGCAACGGTGCGCCGTTCTTGTAGGTCAGGATGAGGTTGGCGTAGTCCTCGGACGAGGTCAGTTGGTCGTTGGCATCGAGCATCGACACCCGGGTCGGGCCATCGAAGTTGCCTTTCGGCTGGTTGACGTTGGAGGCGCCGATCAGCGTGCGCACGTCCGACAGATTGAGGCTGTTGGCCGCCAGCGCTTCGGGGTTGACTTTGATCCGCACGGCTTGACGCTGACCGCCGGCAATGCTGACCATGCCGACGCCGCTGATCTGGGCGATTTTCTGCGCCATGCGCGTATCGACCAAGTCATTGAGCTTGGGCAGCAGCATGGTTTTCGAGGTGATGGCCAAGGTCAGAACAGGCGTGTCCGCCGGGTTGACCTTGTTGTACACCGGCGGTGCCGGCAGGTCGGTGGGCAACAGGTTGGTCGCCGCGTTGATCGCGGCCTGCACCTGCTGTTCGGCGACGTCCATGTTGATGTCGAGGCTGAAACGCAGCGTCAGCACCGAAGCGCCGCCGGAGCTGGTCGAGGCCATTTGTGTGAGGCCCGGCATCTGCCCGAACTGGCGTTCAAGCGGCGCGGTGACGGCGCTGGTCATCACGTCCGGACTGGCGCCGGGGTACAGGGTCATGACGCGGATGGTCGGATAATCGACCTGCGGCAAGGCCGAAACCGGCAGCAGGCGATAAGCGATCAGGCCGGCCAGGACAATGGCCAGCATGCTCAGGGTGGTGGCTACCGGACGGAGGATGAACAGCCGCGAAATGTTCATGCGCCCTTCTTGGCCTTATCGGCTGTGGTCGCATCGGGATTGGCGGCAGATTTGCCTTGCAGGTGTTCGGTCGGCGAGGTCGGCACTTCGCTGCTGTCATTGACCACTTCGACTTCGCTGCCCTCCTTCAGGCGATCGGTGCCTTCGAGCACCACGCGATCACCCGCGGCGAGGCCTTCGGTGACCACGGTGTTGTCACCGTCACTGGCACCGATTTTCAGTTGGCGAATGGTAACTTTCTTGTCGCCGTCCAGCGCATAGACAAAGGTGCCATTGGTGCCGAACTGAATCGCTGCCGACGGTGCCAGCACTACACCTTTGAGCGTGTCGGCCAGCAAATGAACATTGACGAACTGATTGGGGAACAGCGACTGGTCGCGGTTATCGTAACGGGCCTTGAACTTGAGGGTGCCGGTAGCGACGTCGATCTGGTTGTCGAGGCTTTGCAGCACACCGGTAGCCTGCAGCTTGGTGTCGCCCCGATCCCACGCTTCGGCAGGCAGTTTAGCTCCGCTGCGGTAACGCGCGAGCACGGTGTCGAGGCTGTTCTCCGGCAAGGTGAAGGCAACGCTGATCGGTTGCGTCTGGGTGATCACTGCGAGGAACGTCGTGTCATTAGCGGCGACGAGGTTGCCGACGTCGACCTGACGCAGACCGACGCGACCGGCAATCGGCGCGCGGATCTTGGTGAATTCGAGATTGAGCTTGGCGTCGTTGACCGCCGCCTGATTGGTCTTGACCGTGCCCAGGTACTGGCCAACCAGCGCTTCGGCGGTGTCGAGGGTCTGTTTGGCGATGCTGTCTTCTTTGTACAGGCCGCGGTAACGCTCGACGTCCACCTGAGCGTTTTTCAGTTGCGCCTGATTCTGCAGCAACGTGCCTTCGGCCTGGAGCAAAGCGTTCTGGTAAGGACGCGGATCGATCTCGGCCAACAGGTCGCCCGCCTTGACCATCTGCCCTTCTTCGAAATGAATCTTTACCAGCTCGCCGCCCACGCGGCTGCGAACATTGATGGTGTTCAGCGCGGTGACCGTGCCCAGCGCCTTGTAATACAGCGGGAAGTCGCCCTTCACCGCCGGCGCCACACGCACCGGAATCGGCCCGGTACCGCCGCCGAAGCCAGGCCGCATCATTCCCGAGCGCCCGGTATGCCCAGCGGCCGCTTTGTCGCCGCCCGCCTTGTCAGCAGAGCCGGTGGGCCAGAATTTCCAGCACAGGACAGCGATGACCAACAGGACCAGCAGGCTGATCAGCCAGCGACGGGATTTGCGGGGGGACGATTGCATGGAGTTATTGACCATTGGGCGCGTGGGCTTCTATTACGGGAGGCTGAACGATAAGCACTGAGTCGATTTAAGCAAAGCAGCTTTACCGGCAATTTACCTTCCACTTACGTTTCAAGGTGTGAGGCAAAACCCTGATACACAAATGAAAACGGCCTGGACAGGGCCAGGCCGTTAACAATTGTAAAAGTCTTACTTGAGAACGGACAGTGCCGCTTCGTAGTTAGGCTCTTCGGCGATTTCCTTGACCAGTTCGCTGTGCAGAACGGTGTCGTTTTCGTCCAGCACCACAACGGCGCGAGCGGTCAGGCCTTTCAGCGGGCCGTCAGCAATGGCCACGCCATAGTTTTCGATGAACTCGCTGCCGCGCAGGGTCGACAGGTTCTGTACGTTTTCCAGACCTTCGGCGCCGCAGAAGCGCGCCTGGGCGAACGGCAGGTCAGCGGAGATGCACAGCACCACGGTGTTGCTGATGTCGTTGGCCTGGGCGTTGAATTTGCGCACGGAGGTGGCGCAGGTCGGGGTGTCGACGCTTGGGAAGATGTTCAGGACTTTGCGCTTGCCGGCGAAGTCTTGCAGGGTGACGTCGGACAGATTGCCGGCTACCAGGGAAAAGGCTGGCGCCTTGGAACCGGCTTGTGGCAACTGGCCGTTGACTTGAACCGGATTGCCTTTGAGGGTGACTTGAGCCATGACTTGAGTCCTTCTGTTTTTTGATTGGAAAGCATGCAAGAGGCGGAAGTTAACCACGAAATCGGCTGACGACCTATGCCCTGTTTGAAATTGTTGGGTGCTGAACGGTGACATTGTATACAACCCACCGCAGCTTCCCTGTGGGGGTGAGCCTGCTAGCGAAAGGGTTGTGTCAGGCCGCATATTCGAAACTGATACACCGAAATGCGAGCAGGCTCACTCCCACACTGAATACGTGTCCAGTGTGGGAGCGAGCCTGCTCGCGAAAAGGCAACCAGCCTTACTGCATCATTTGGCTTCAGATTTGAGTTTCAGATACGACTGATGCAGATCGCTTGCCCAGCCATCGATCACCGCTTTCATGTCGTCGGCTTTCATCACCTGGGAAGAGTTTTCCAGCGGTTTGCCGGTACCTTTGCGCACCACCTGCGCGATGACATGATTGGTCGCGCCGTCCATGAATACCGCTTCGGTGGCCAGCGTGGTTTCCTGGTCGCGGATGCCAGAGGCCGTACTTACCGCTGCGGCGACCAGTGCGATCGGGATCACTTCATAGACTTGCAGGCCTTCGGTCTTGCTGCTGACTGCGGTAATCGCCGGACGCACCACAATTACGCCCGGCCCGGGACCTGCGGCCAACGGCAGCGATTTGCCGAGTTCGCGCTTGAGCGCCTGATCGTAATAACTGGTTATGCCATTGAGAGTCTGCTGGGGGATTTTCTCGGTGGCTTGCGGCTTCGGGTAGAGCTGGCTTGGCTCTACGTAAACGCTGGTGAATTTATTGATGTCGAGTTTCGGGTCCATCCAGCGCATCACCTCGGCACCAGAGGGTGACTTGGCCTCCTTCAGCTGGCTGTAATCCTTGAGAAAGCCGGAATACTGGTCAGGCTCGACGGTTTTGCTGGAACAACCCACCACGCCAAGGGTGGCAATGCACAGCGTGCCCATCACGACGGCTAGCTTCATGCTGTAATTCCTTTGAGAAGGCCAAGACATTTTGCATAGGGGAGATACAGGTATAGCCAAAACCCCGGCAAATGCGATGGCCAATTGCAAAGTTCACATCCGACAGCGCGTGTGCCTCGCCAACCGGTATTACCAGGACGATGTCTCGCCACTGCGCAACGCCATCTCTCGCCGGCTATTGGCGCGCATCGCCTTGATCAGCGATACCGTTCCCACCAGCAGAATCGCCGCACCAAACAAGAAGTCGATGTTGTATAGCTGGAAATCTTCCACCGGCCCGATCAGCAATGTACGCACCACCGCAATTCCCACCAGCGTCGCGAGAAAGTCGATCCCCGGTTCATCGCGGTAGAACACCAGCATCAGTGGCAGGCACAGCACCAGCAGAAGCAACAGCACCACGACCTTGAACGAGCCTTTGCGTTCGACGCTGAACGCGCACTCATGCGCCCCGTACGGCTTGTAGTCCTCATCGCGGATCATCGAGTTTTTCTCGTTGATGTAGTCGGCGCGGTTGTACTTCTGGATCGGCGTAAAGGTGTTGGACATCTCCATCAGCGTGGTGATGTTCTTGAAGCGCAAGTCGATGCGCTCGCTGCCCTTGAGGTAATACAGCACCGGTTTATAGCCGTAGCGATAGGTATCGAAGGGGAACGCGGCAGTCTGAGCGTGCACGCCGATTGCGCGAGGCTCAAGTTCGGCGAAGGCGCTTTTATTGGTCGACGAGAGGTTGCGGCTCAGCGGCTGCACCTTGACCTGCTCGAGGAAGATCGGCGTGACGCCGAAAGACCACTGCAACGGTTCCAGACGCAGGCGCAGTTCGTTGCGGCCCAGGTCGTAGCGGTGGAAGGTTCGTTCGGAAACCACCAGCGAGCCGCCAACCATGAATTCGCCGCGCAGGTTGTTGGTGACGCGCAAGGTCAGTTGATCCTTGCCCAGCAACGCCGCTTCACTGGTCGGCGGCGTGCCGCACCACGCGGTGCTTTCGCCGACACCGCCGAGCTGGCCGTTGCGGTTTTCCTTGAATACATAAAAGTAACTGGCCCACAGCGTCAGCAGCAAAAGCGACGCCGTGAGACCGAGGATTTTTTTACCCGGACTCACTGATCAGACTCCCTTCTTCGGTTCCATCGCCCAGCCGAAAACCCGCTGGCGACGGCGACTCTACCAAAAGGCCATCAGTGACCCAAGGGAAAATACCGGATTGGCACCGAACCTAAGGGTTTCCCCGGTCTACGCCTCACTCCTCCTGCGGATGTGGCGCTGGCCCGGCGTCATGCTCAGATTGCTTGAGGGCTCAGGTGATGGAGATGCTTTTTGATGCGCTGGGCGTGATGTTTTTGTGGCTGGCGGCGGGCTGCCCTCACCCTAGCCCTCTCCCAGAGGGAGAGGGGACTGACCGAAGTGTTTGTAGGACTCACGTCGACCTGAAATATCGCGTCGAGCTCAAGTTTTGAACATCACTCGGTCTGCCCCCTTTCCCCCTCGCCCCCTTGGGGGAGAGGGCTGGGGGTGAGGGGGTAAGCTTTTGATCTTAACCGCGATCGCGAGGTATCAGGCTCTGCAATTGCTGAGCAAGGAAATCGGCGTCGAAGGCAAACGTATCCGGATCCTTCAAGCCATTGGTCTTACGCCACTGCCATGCGCCATCCGCCAGGCCAACCAGCGAAATACTCCCGTACCGCGCCGCCGTCAGCCCCATCACTGCCAAAGAAATCTGCCCGCCGCTGCCCATCACATCCGGCACAAATTCCACCGGTTTGCCGGCAATCACAATGCTCAATTTTTCCGTCTTGAACGTCGAGGTTTCCACCGGCATGCTCGGCCCGAACGCGACATACGCCTCGCGACTGACCTCCAGCAGATTCGGCGCCTTGACCGGTTCAAGCCATTGCTCGATCTCGTCGAACAGCGCGCCAATTCGAGCCGCCCAAGCAGCCGATTGCGTGGTGAACAGTTGCTTCTTGTGCGCTTCGCTTTCGGCATAGTGGCGAAGCATTTCGCCCAGTTGCTGTATGTCGTTCATTGCGGTGTTCCTCGGAAAGGACCTGCGAAGGGTGATAGTGGCAGATCCCCGGCGCGGCGTACGTTTAGTTCTTGCAGATGCACAGTTGCGGGAAAGATCGGCGGTACAGTCAGTCGGTACTGGCGTCGAGTCTCGAACAGAAGGAAACTTCAGGCAGCCCTGAATGCTCGACACTGACATTTGCTTGAGGAAATCCAATGCGCACCATCGGCCTTATCGGCGGCATGAGCTGGGAGTCCAGCGCCGAATACTATCGCCTGATCAACCAACAGGTTCGCGAGCGCCTCGGCCCGTTGCGCTCGGCGCAGTTGCTGATGTACAGCGTCGATTTCGGTCCGGTCGAACAGGCCCAGCACGCCGGGCGCTGGGACGATGCAGCGGCGATTCTGGTGGATGCCGCGCGCAGGCTCGAAGCTGGCGGCGCAGAATGCGTGGTGCTGTGTACCAACACCATGCACAAGGTCGCCGAGCAGATTCAGGCGGCGATCAGCATTCCGTTTTTGCACATTGCCGAACCCGCCGCGCAGGCTGCACTGGAAATCGACGCGCTCACCGTCGGGTTGCTCGGCACCGCGTTCACCATGGAGCAGGACTTTCTCAAGCAACGTCTGATTGCCCAAGGCCTGACCGTACTGGTGCCGGATGAAGCCGAGCGCAAAGAGGTGCACCGGATCATCTACGACGAACTCTGCGTGGGTGTGATCAGCGAACAATCGCGAGAAATCTATCAAGGCGTCATCCAGTCCCTGACCGCCCGTGGCGCCCAGGCAATCATCCTCGGCTGCACCGAAATCGGTCTGCTGATCAAACCCGAACACAGCGCCCTGCCCCTGCTCGACACTACCGAGCTGCATGCGCAGTCGGCAGTGGCGTTCGCACTGGGCGACTGACTCAGGCTTTCGGGCTATTGCGTAGACGGGCCATGCTCAGGGTGTCGACCCACTGCCCGTCGCGCACCGCGTAATCACGCAACAGCCCTTCGGCCTCGAAACCGAACTTGCGGTAAAGGCCGATGGCTGCCTCGTTATCGGCGTACACCGTGAGTTCGACGCGGTGCAGATTCATCCAGTTATCGGCGACCTCCAGCGCCGCCGCCAACAACATCGAACCGACGCCCTTGCCCTGCCAAGCCGCCCCGACTGCCATGCCGAAACTGCCGGCGTGGGCGCGGCGCATGCGTGAATAAGCTTCCAGACCGAGATTTCCGATCACCACGCCTTGGTCCAGGGCAACCAGTTTCAGCGCACGTTCGTTATCAGCCTGAAGTCGCTGGCGCCAGACCTCGGTGGATTGAAACGGCATTTGCAGCACTTGCCGTGCAACGACGGGGTCGTTGTAAAGCGCGGTGATACCCTCGAGGTGGGATTCGTTGGAGCGTTCGAGATGGATCGTGGAGGTTGGGTCTGACATGGGATCGGTCCGTGATCAGCGTGTGGCTGGTCACTCTAAACCGCTGATCTGCAATCTGGCGAGCGGCAATGGTGGGGGCGAGCCTGCTCGCGAAGGCGGTTGGCCAGTCACTGAAGCCTCGACTGGCAGATTGCATTCGCGAGCAGGCTCGCTCCCACATTTTGATCCAGCCCGGGCACAACCCCTGTGAGCACTGAAGATTCCTGTGGGAGCGAGCCAGCTCGCGAAAGCGTCGGAGCAGTCAGCATTGCAACCGAACATTACGACAAATTCGCAGGCTGGCTCGCTCCCACAACAACCGCGCAAACAAGAGCCGGCTCGACCGCTCGTCTGAATACCGCCTGTACCTGTCAGATCTGACAGGTGTGCTTTTTTTCAAACTGGAGTGAGATGGATCCCATTCAATGCACGGCACGGCACGGCAAAATTCTCAGGGAGCGCTTCCATGGATATCCAGTCTTCGATTTTCAACGAATTGTTTGTCTTGTATCCGGTCATCATCAGGGGCTGGGTCACACCGGTGAAGCCGCAGGGCATTGCCCAAGGCGGGATTCCCAAGGTGCTTTACGATGGCGAGACGCAGGGTCTGGAATGTCTGATAGATCCGTGGACGGAAATGCAGCTCGCTTCCTGGACCATGGCCGCTGATGACCGCGTCGATCTGTACGTCAACGACAACCCTACTCCCGCAACGGGCAAGACCGTTGCCCCGGGCGAAGAACAACAGCGGGTGCGCTTGTACTTGCCCCACGGCTGGCTCAATCAGGGCGTCAATCGCCTGTATTACAAGGTCACGCGCGTAGGAGGTAACGATGAATCGTCTCGGGACACGCTAGCCCTCTACCATTTGCGTCTGCCGGAATCTCTGGATCTGATCATTCCGCCGGATGTAGAACATGAAGGCGTGGGGCCGGAGCTCGCCGCACGAGGTGTGACATTTGCGTTTACTTACACCAACCGACGCCACTTCGACTCCATCGTTTTTGCGCTCGGCGATACCACCGTGCGCTTCGACGTGCCCGACGCGCCGGCCCCGGTCAACCTGACGCTGTTCACCGATACCTTCCAGCGTGCCGGTGACAATCCGAATGCTGTGGCGGAATTCAGAGTATTTGACCAATTGGGCAATGCCGTCATGTCAGGTGAAAAGCGCGTGGACATTCACCTCGGTCGCCTTTCTCTGCTGGCACCCACCGTCCGTGGCATGAACGGCAATCAGTTCAGTCCGACCACTCCGGAAATCAGAGTCCTAGTACCGCAGGGTTCGTTACTGCCCACCGACACGTTGTGGGTGAACTGGCAAGGCGCGACGGCTGTCCCTGAAGGCTCCTACCCAAGCCCGCCTCGGCTGGTCAGTGCCGGCCTGGAGATTGCGGTACCGCGCTCGGTGCTCGCCTACAGCCTGGGCCAACGGGTTGCAGTCAGTTATTTTATCGACCGCGACGACAAACCCGTGGAGTCGGCTGTGTTGCTGCTGGACATTCTGCCGCTGCCGGCAACCGCCTTGAACTCCCCGAAAATTGTCGAGGCCGATGCCAACAATTTTCTCGACATAACGGCGCTTGGCACCAAAAACGCAACCATTCATGCGCTGCTGCATACCTTGATTGAAGCCGAACAGCCCTGCTGGCTGCGGCTAGAGGGCAAGAAGGCGGACGGCACTGCACATGACTTGACTCTCTGGGCTGGGTTGCCAGCTAGAGTCAACAGCACTTGGATCAACCAGGGTTTCTGGCCACAGACACTGGCAAACAGTTATCTCGTTCAATTGGGGCATGGCACGACGCTGACGCTTAAATACCTGGTGGCGCTGGACAAGAGCAATATCGAAACGAACGCAGTGAAATTTCCGGATCGGGTTTACACGATCAAGTCTGTAGAACTGGTTGTGCCGACACTGGACAGGGTATTGGACTCGAACGGTGAGGAAGTTCTGGAAGGGGGATGGACGGTCAGCACTAGCTTAACGTTGTCGGGGACTGCGAGTAAGGGACTGGAGATTGAGGTGTTCGATGATGATGGCTCGGGCACTGTTGCCAAAGGGCGAGCGACGGCCGACCCGCAGACGGGGATCTGGACACGGGAAGTAACTGTTGCTGAAGGGAAGCACCGGTTATTTGCGAGATCGTTGTATCACAGTGGTGAGGTGGATTCTGGCGCGCGGAGTTTTACTGTGGCAGCTGAAGTTGCCCCGACGATTGATTCGGTGAAAGGATTGCCAAGTAACGCCGAAATTGAAGAAGGTGGAACTACCTGCAGACACTTCAGTAGCAATGCAAGGCTTGGCCTCGAAAGATCAATGGGTCGAGGTATCTGATAAAGAAGAGTTCAGAATCAAAGTCCCGGTGAACCACGAAGGCGTTTGGAAATACAGTGAAGATCTGACCGCAGGAAATCACAGCTATAAAGTCAAGGCAATGTATGGTAGTGGAAAAGTTTCCATCCCAAGAACTCTAAAAGTTGTTCCACCGCTATTGGTCGACATATCACCCGTACATCTCTCAGGGAGAAATTACGTCGTCGACCATGCCGCGCTTGGCTGGGCATTAACTGGAAACGATTTCCCAGATACAACCGCGACCCGGGCGGCGACAGGCGGGCAAGCACCGTACACCTACAGGTCGAGCATGCCCAACGTTGTATCTGTGGACGGCAACGGCATGATTCGTTCAATCGGGAATGGTGCAGCTAAAGTGATCGTATCTGACGCTAGCGGACAACTTAAAGAAATCCCTGTCGTAGTAAGCAACGTGCAAACGGTTTTAATTGGCGGCACCAACTTTACACACGCTGCGGCCAGTGCTTGGATCGCGCGCGTGGGGGGCAGTCCGTTTCCGAGCACCTTGGGCGAGATTGCACTACTTAACGTTAAATACAGACCGCTTTACGAAGCCAATTACTTTTGGGGATATATAAGCTCTGACATGGTTCGATTCACATGGGCCCGCACTAATTTCACAAACGCGTCAACAGGTGCCTCTTCCCCTTTCACTTACACAGCAGTCTGTGTGGCTAGGATCTAAAGTTACACAACGTTTCAAACAGAGAGTTTAACTACCTGGTTTCGACTGGTAGGTCGATTTGCACAAAGCGTGCACAAAGGGGCCTACACAAAGAGGACGGATTTATTTGACGAGAGATTTAAATAGCAGGGCGTGATCGAGGCTTTTCTTCTGATCGCGAAAGGGCCGTCAGGTTTGGCGCAATTTTTTGATTTAAACCAGGCGTTTAAAAAGACACGCGCTGACACGCCTTCCAGGCTACAAATTCTTGCGCCATGGCCTACAGCTACGCCAGAATCCGCCGGCTTGTGCGCCTTGGGGGCGGGTTCTATTGTGGTGCGGTCGCTGAATGTTCAGTGATCGGGTTTAGCAGCCCGGGTTATCTCTAGACGCACAAGGTCTTGCCGTTATGGCGGCTTTGCGTGGGGCACTTCGGTGCGCCGGGTTCTAGAGTCCTGGTCTGCTAACCCACGTACAGCCGCCACCTCCTTCGTTAGCAGCGAACGGTGGCAGCTTCACCACTCTAGAGGCTTCACCCATGATCAAACCAACACCCAACCCACCCGAATCCGACCCCACCTCACCCTACGAATCCCTCGACTCAAAAAAACTTCACCAAGCCGCCGACCGCGCCCTCGACCACTACTTCTGCCCACCCGGCTCGACCCCACCGCCGTTCAGCCCCCGCGCCATGTACGCCGTCACCGCCGACACCAAAAACGAAGACCTGCTGGCTAACGCCTGCGAAACCCTCGCCTCGGCCAAAACCATCGCCCAGGAGTTCGCCGGATTGGTCAAGCCATCCCAGCGCCGAACGCTGATGGGGATTGCGCAGTTGATCATGCTCGGCGAACTGGCGGTGAATCGGGTGCTTGACAATCTGGAGTTGCCGCAGTAGCGGGCCTTTGATGATCGTTCCCACGCTCTGCGTGAGAATGCCTCAAGGGACGCTCCGCGTTCCAGCTCTGGTGGGGACGCAGAGCGTCCCGGGCTGCATTCCCACGCGGAGCGTGGGAACGATCAACGCGTAAGCAATGAAGATTCCTGTGGGAGCGAGCCTGCTCGCGAATGCGGTTTGTCAGTCACTGTGGCTTCGACTGGCGGATTGCTTTCGCGAGCAGGCTCGCTCCACTGTTGATCGGTTTATTCAGTTACGGGTGCAGTTGATGATCGTTCCCACGCTCTGCGTGGGAATGCCTCAAGGGACGCTCCGCGTTCCAGCTCTGGTGGGGACGCAGAGCGTCCCGGGCTGCGTTCCCACGCGGAGCGTGGGAACGATCAACGCGTAAGCAATGAAGATTCCTGTGGGAGCGAGCCTGCTCGCGAAGGCGGTGGGTCAGTTACTGAGGCTTCGACTGGCGGATTGCTTTCGCGAGCAGGCTCACTCCTACAGGGGGTCGGGTTAAGGCTGGAACCATTCGTGGCGTTCGTTGAAGGTTTGCTGGATGAGGTCGGTGAGGGCTTTGATTTCGGGGGAGTTTTGCGAGTCGGTGTTGACGGCGAGCCACGCGTGTAGCTGCATCGGTTCGGCGAATAATCCGGGCAGTGCGATGAGGCCACGGTCGAAGCGGCTCATGTATGCCGGCAGCAAGCCAATGCAGGCGCCACAGCGGATCATCTCGAGCATCAATTCATAAGACTGCATCTGTACCACCCCGGCCAAGCGCTGCTCGACCAACTCATTCCAAGGCCGAAAGCTCTCAACATGTCGGTCATGCTGCCATTGCACAAGCATGAAATCCGCCAGATCTTCCGGCGTTTCCGGTCGCGCTGTCACTCGTGAGTAGCGCTTGGCGATATGCGGCAGATAGTCGATCCGCACGAGGTGTTGCGGTTCGCTGGTGGCGAAGGTGGGGCCGGGATTTGGGGTGTCCCCGGTTGCGAGCCAGAGGACGATGTCGGCACTGACCGCACGCAGGGCCAGCTCACTGTCCAGCGCGATGATTTCCAGGCGCAAACTGGCATTGCGCCGCAGCAGTGCGATGAGGTCGCGGCCGAGGATGTCGTGGAGGATGGATTCGGCGACGGCCAGACGAATCAGCGGTTGTTCGAGGACCGGGAGTTTGCGTTCGTGGGCCAGGGTGATGAGTCGGGCCTGCAACTGTTGGCCTTCGCGGGTCAGGCTGAGGGCGCTGCCCTGGAAGCTGAACAGGCTGCGTTGCAGTTGCTGTTCGAGTTGCGCGAGTTGTTTGCGCAATACAGTTGAGCGCACGTTGAGGCTGCGCGCGGCTTGCATGAAGCAGCCGCAGCGAGCACTGACCAGGAAGTATTGGGCGACTTCGCTGTCGATGGTCGCGGCCTGGTTTAGCCAGGGTTCGGAGCGGGATGGGGGCGATTGGAAATCAGCAGTGCCCGAGCGTCCTGCGGGTTCGGTGAATGACATTGATGACTCCCTGTCGATCTAATGTGGTGTCGTTACGCAAATCTTTTAGGAGCTGCGGCACGCTGCGATCTTTTGATCTTTAAAAGCAAAATCAACAGATCGCAGCCTCGTTTCACTCGACAGCTCCTACAGAAACACTGTGTGTCAGTTACCTATCACTTTGTTCAGTTCGGCACCGTCGATGCTCAGGGTGGCGGTGTTGAGCATGCCGTCCAGATAAGCCTGGGCGATCTGTTCCTGGCGTTGTGCGCGCAGGGCCTGGGTCAGTTGGTCGCGCAGTTCCTCCAGCGTCGCGGTGCGGGCCGGTTGCTGTTCGGTGAGTTTGATTACATGAAAACCGTCGGCGCTTTGCACAGGATCTGACACGGCGCCCACCTTGAGCCGCGCCACGGCGCCACGCACTTCCGGCACCAGCTGTTGCAACGGTTGCAGGCCGGTATCACCGCCCCGCTCTGCTGTGACTCGATCCTGCGAATATTGCGTAGCGAGCGCCGCAAAATCAGCCGGTGCTGATTGCGCCTTCTTGCTCAATTCAGCGGCTTGTTTGCGCACCGTTTCCACATTCGCTGCGTCACTGACGCCAAGGAAAATCTGACTGACCCGGTACATCGGCGGCGTCTGCCAATTGGCCTTGCCGGCGTCGTACGCCTGCTGCAATTCAGCTGCGCTTGGATACTCCGCCGGCACCTGACTCACCGAGCGCAAATAATCACGAAACACGATTTGCTCAGTCGCTGCGCGAGTCTGCCGGGCGACGTCCGGACGCTGCGCCCAACCCTGCGCATCGGCCTGTTCCAGCACGGCTTTTTCGGCCAGTCGCGCACGAATCCAGCGCTCCAGCGCCTCACGGTTGCCGCGCAATTGCTCGCGGGTTTGCGCCGGGACAGTGGCCAGCAGGGCCTGCAATTCCTCTGGCGAAACCTGCTGATTGCCCAACCGCGCGACTGCTGGCCCGGCTGCAACCGCCGGCAACGGCGACGGCTGCTGGGCGGCGACCGGATCACTTCCCGGTCGCAGCACCAGCGCCACGGCCACCACCAACAACGCCAGCGCTCCGGCGCCGATCACCATGGCAGGCTTCTTCACAGCGCGGCTTCCTCTGCTTCGGCGACAGCGGACTTGGCGGCTTGCACAGCAGTGGTCTGGCTGAAATCGCGCAGGTAAACGATGAACTCCTGCAACAGGCGATCCCACAACTCCAGGTTGCCGCGCAGGTGCTCGTTGCTCACCCCTGCGGCCACGACCACGTCCATTTCCATCAGCAGAAACTCGCCCTGCAACGACAACCGTGCAAACCGCCGCGTCGCGTTCCACTGCTCGGCCACGCCTTGAGGCAAATCACCCTGCACGCGCAGCGCGCAGCTGAAGGTGAAATCAACAAAGCTGCCCTGCTCCACCGCCGGGTTGCCGAAGCGCACGGCGTAGCCGATGCCCTGACTGGCGCTGAGCAGCTGGACGATGCCGTTCTGTTCACTCTGGTTGACGCGATAACCGGCTGCTTGCAGGACGTCGGTCAGCGATTGCGGGGAAACGTGGGTGATCAATTGAGTCATGTCTTTCTTCCTTGTTATCAGTGAGCGATCGCGGCTTGCGGCGCGTCGGATTGGGTTTTGTACAGCTCGTCGCCGAAGCCCCTGGGCCAGTTCATCGAACTTGACCCGGGCGCTGCCGGCGAAGGGCTGGCGGATCTTCATCACTTCGGCGACGTCGATGTTTTCGTAGGCCGTGAGGATCTGTTTGGCGACGCCGTACATTTGCTGATTCTTTGCTGAACATTGCTGCACTTGTGTGTCACGTTCCGCCAGTTGTGCTTGCAGCTTCGAGCGTTCCGCTTCCTTGCCGCGAGCGAGGACCAACAATTCGTCATAGGCTTTTTTGAACTTGCCGGTTTGCTCGGCACTGGCCGCCACTTGCGCCTGAGCCTGGCTGTGCAGGCTCTGTTGCTGCCCGGCGAGTTGCTCGGCGAGGCCTTTGGCCTTGGCCAGTTCGGCGGTCAATTGCTTGATTTGCGCCTGGGCTGCCTTGACTTCGTTCTGCGCCGCCAGTTGCGCGGCGCTGGCCTGGGCCTGTTGGCTTTGCAAGGCCTGCAATTGCTGGGTGGTGCTGCGCAATTGCGTGCGCAAGCGTTCTTCCATGCCTTCGGCGCTCGCCCCGGTGGCAAGCAGCAAACCCAGGCCCAGCGCGAGAAAACGCGTGTTCATAAAGCTCTCCCGGCGCCTTAGAAGCGCGTGTTGATCTCAAGCTGCAAGACGTCGATGTCGAACGGTGCGCCGTACACCGCTTCGGTGCTCATCCAGCGACCCGTGGCGGAAACGTTCTTCGCCAGGCCGTAGTTGCCGCCCATGAAATAGCCCTTGGCGTTGGTGCCGCCGAGGTGGAACGAGGAGTCGTTGAAGCCGTCGGGCAAGGCGTCCGGCTGGATGTACTTGTAGCCGGCGAACAGGTTCCAGTCGCCCTTGCGTTTGAGGTCCAGCGCGTTGCCGAGGGTGAACTGCACCATCCACGCATTGGCGCCGCTTTCGATCTCGCCGTTGCTGTCGAGGTTGTTGACGATCTGCCCGGCGGAGCGCTTGCGCATGTCGCCTTCGTCGTAGCTGAGGTTGTGGATGTAGTGGCCCTGGCTGCGCAGTTTGAAGTCCTGCGGCAGGTCGGCGTCCCACACGACGTTGAGATCGAGCAGGTTGAACTCGGACGCGAGGCCGACGAATTGCGGCTGCGGCGTAGTGCTCGGGTTGAGCGGGTTTGGCGTGATGTCACGCAGCAGGAACACGCTGTTGCCCTTCTGCATGAACGCCGCGCGGGTGCCGTCGCTGTCGCAGCCCGGCGCGCCGGCCCACGGTTCGCAAGGGCTGGAGCGCTGGCCCTGAATATCGTCGAAGCGGTAATAGGCCAGCGCACCTTTGAGGCGGTTGTTGCTATTGATCGCCCATTTCGCGCCGAGCTGCGCGCCGTACAGCCACTTGTTGTCGCTCTCTTCCTTGTCGAAACCGTTGCTGCTGGAGGTGTCGTTGGTGTAGTCCACCGGGAATGCGCCGACGGTGCCGAACACCCCCCAATCGCGGTTGAGCTTGTGGTCGAAAATCGCCGCCACACCGTCGAAATTCAGGTCATTGGAATAGAGCATGTCGGTGGACATGAACGGATTGGCGAAGCGCCCGCCGGCCAGGGTCAATTCGTCCATTGGCTTCCAGGTCAGATAGCCCTGATCGAGCCAGATGTCTTTCTTGGCGAAGCCGCCGCCGAGGTTCTGCGTGGTCGATACCGGGTTGTTGTCCGAACCGGTGCCGATGCGAATGCCGGCGGTCCATTCCTCCGAAATCACCGCTTTCATGCCCAGGCGAGCGCGCAGGCGAAAGAGGTTTTCCCGGTCTTCACGGGTGTTGAGCAACGGCGGCAGGCTGGTGCTGCTGTTGGGGTTCACGTCGTACGGGCCATTGTTGTTGAGCTTGGCGAAGTCGACGATTTCGTTGCTGTTATTGCCCGAGTAGTAACGCGATTCGTCTCGCAGGCGAATGTCGCCGTCGAAGCTGATCCGCGAGGCCCAGTCCGGAAAGGTATTCGGTGCTGCCCAGTTTTCCTGTTTGGCGGTGGCCATGACCTCGGCTTTGACCTGATCGCGGATCTGGTCACGCACCGCTGCCGGCACGTACTGCACGCGCACATCCCCCGGCGCGGCGACCGGCCCGGCCGCTACGGCAGTGGACGCGGCAGCCTGCTTGGCCTGCGCCGCTTCGTTCTGGGCCTGGGCGATCAGCGCGTCGGCCTTGTCCTGCTTGAGAATGCCCTGCTCGACCAGCAAGCGGATCAGATTGATCGTGGCGTTCTCCGAGGGCGCAGGCGCTGCCACGGCCTGCCCGACCAGGGTCGCAATGACCATGCCGACCGCCGAGGGACAATCGATTCAGGTTGGAAATCATCTGCACACAACTCCTTTTGCCGAAGCTTGAATAAGTGAATTAACCCGGACGCCGCCCTTGCAGGGACAGGCGCACGGGCAAAGTGATGGAGGCCGGAGGCCGTTCGCTGAGGGCTGGCGCACCGCGTAAAGCGGCCAGCACCTGGGTATCGATTTGCGGGTTGCCACTGGACTTGATCAGCTCGACACGGGTGATCTCGCCGACGCTGCTCAGCCACACATCGGCCTGCAGCGAAAATGCGAGGTTGCGCAGCTCGGGGTTCTCGCGCAGCAAACGCTGGAAAGTGAACGCGAGAAACTGGCTGTACGTGCCCGTACCCAAACGCCCGCCGCCAGCACCGGCCATGCCGCCGCCCTTGCCCGCGCCGATGTTGAAAGCGTCGCTGCCGGCCTGCGCGTCGCCGTCCATTTGCATCGGGTTTGCCAGGTCGTCCGCCGGCGATGGCGGTGCTTCTTCTTCAGGCTTGACCTCCTCCGGCTCCGGCGTTGGCTCGGGCTCGACGACTTTTTCTTCCACCGGCGTTTCCGGCTCTGGCGGTTTCTCCGGCGGCGGTGGTGGCGGTGGCGGCAACGGAATGATCGTCGGCACCTTCGGCGCTTCGCGACGCACGCCGGCCATGTCGTTGGCCCACTGCCAGAGGAACCACGCGGCGAGTGCGCCGACCAGCAATCCGGCGCCCCACTTCACATAGCGCAACGACGACTTTTTCACGGGCGGCGGCTCGATCGGGAGTTGTGCGGTCATGACTCAGCCCTGACTCGGTTTGCCGGTGACGAGACCGACCTGCGACAGTTCGAGCCGGCGCAGCAGATCCAGCACTTCGATGACTTTCTGGTACTGCACCGTCGCATCGCCACGCACGATCACCGGGAAATCCGGGCTCTGCGCTTTCTCGATGCGCAGGCGTTCTTCCAGCTCCGCCAACGTCACGGGATAGGCATCGAGAAACACCTGGCCGCCGTCGTTGACCGAGATCGCCTTGGTCTTGGCCTCCGACAGCGACACCGAAGCGCTGGCCTTGGGCAGGTTGATTTGGATCCCGGAAACCTGCGCGGTGGCGGTGAGGATGAACATCACCAGCACCACCATCAGCACGTCGACCAGCGGAGTGATGTTGATGCTGTCGACGGCGGCATCGTCATCATCGTCGTGGGAGGCATTTACGGACGCCATGGCAGTGCTCCTCAGGCCGGTACAGAGTGGTTGGCGTGATGGCCGCGCTGGTGCGACGACTCACTGAACTGGCTCTCGCCGTGCATCTCCGCCAGACGGGTGATGAACTCGTCGACGAACACGCGCATGTCGGCGCTGACTTCCTTGTTGCGGGTGATCAGGCGGTTGTAGCCAAACAGCGCCGGAATCGCGACGAACAGGCCCATAGCGGTCGCGAGCAACGCGGCAGCCATGCCCGGCGCAATGGCGTTGATGTTGACGTCGCCGGCCATCGCCGTGCCGAGGAACACCACCATGATCCCCAACACCGTGCCGAGCAGGCCGATGTACGGGCCACCGGCGATGGCGTTGGACAGGGTCGAGAGTTTCGAACTCAACTGCTGGTTTTCGCGGGTGCGCACGCCATCCATCGAGCAGCGAATGGCTTCGATGGTCGCGGCAGAGACCGACGAGGTATCGGCGCCCTGCTCGCGGCGGGTGCGGATCTCTTTGACCGCCACCAGATAGAGGCGCCACAGCGACGAATGCTGCAGACGCTGAGCCAGTTGCGCGTCGTCGGCGAACATCTCCAGACGCGTGCCGACCTTGGCGAATTGCACGCGAAAGTCTTCGTTGGCCGCAGTGACGCGGCTGAGGCTGCGGTTCTTGCGTAGCATGATGATCCACGACTGGAACATCATCAGCACCAGCACGGCGATGATCACCCAAGCGTCGATCGGCACCGCGTTGAGGAGGAAGCCGAGGCTGCCGAAACCGAAGCCGGATTGTTCTTCATCGACGCCGTAAGCGACCAGTTTCGACTCGGCGCCTTGCGAGGTGGCATCGGCCAGCAACAGCGCAGCAGGTCGGGCAATTTTCGACAGGCGCAGTTCGTCGATGGCGCCAGAGAATGGCTGCAACGCGCCTTCCTGCAGATCAGCGCCGATGGCCATGACCGAGTTGAACGCCGGCATCGCCTGGGCCAACGCAGCGCTCTCGCGACCGTTAACGTACAGCGTGACTTTCGAGCCCTCGGCGGTTAGTGCGAGGTGTTGCCATTGCCCCGGCGCCAGCGCTTGGGTGGCAGCGGCGCGCTGGCCGTCGATTTCCACGAACGGCAGGCCTTGGCTAACGCCGATCAGCAGGCTCTGCGAGCCTTCGCGTCGAGCGAGAATCAGTTGCTCGCCACTCGCCTGATCCAGACGCAGCCAGGCGCTGAAAGTGAACGCGCTGCCGGCGTTGTGTTGCAGTGAAGGACTGGCCGGCAGCAGCAACGGTTGACCGCTGAACTGCAACGCACGGCCGACGACGCCATCGATCGCTGTGCCGGTCGCGCTTTGCGCGGTGTTGCCGTACGCCGTGGTGTCTTTCGCCGGGGTGCCGGTGGCGCCGTCGAAGTGATACAGCGCGGTGTAATTCGGATCGAAAGTCAGTTGGCCGTTGCCGGTAGCCGGGGCTTTCTGGTTGCCGTAATACATCCAGATGTCCTGACGTTGGCCACCCTCGACATTCGGCACATCGACCCAGATCAGCGCCATGCCCATCAGCGCGTCGAAACTTTCGATCTGGTGGTTGAGCACGGTCTTGTCGTCGGCAGCGACGAAGCGCAGATCGGAGCCGTCCTCTTTCACGCCGTCGAAGGTGAAGTTGCCGGTGTGCAGGCGCACCAGCAGCGCGGTGCGGCCAAGGGCCTGATTGATCGCCGCGCCCTGCGGTGTGGTGTCGACGGCGATCTGTTTGCGGTAATGCCAGTCGTCCTGCCACCAGGCCTGAGCCGTGGCCGGGAGCACGAAGCCCAGGCAGATCAACAACGAAAGGAAGAGGCGTTGCATGGACGTGCTCCGTTAGAAAGTGGCTTGAAGGTTGAAGTGCAGGCGCGATTCCTGCTTTGAGGTGTTCGGCCCTTCGAGTAGCGGGTAGCCCCAGTCGAGGCTGCCGGACAGCCATTTACTGAGGCTGGCGCGGGTGCCGAGGCCGACGCTGGCCAGGGCGTAATTGGCGTCCTGATCCGGCAGTTCGTCGCGCAGGTACAACTGCGCGCCTTCGGCGAAGGCATAGAAGCGCCAGTCCTGCATCCACGTGCCGGCGAATTTCGCCAGCGACGGTGTGCGCAATTCCTGGCTGAGCAGGTAACCGTCATCGGCGGTACGTTCAGCCGCGAGATAGCCGCGCACCGAGGTGGCGCCACCGGCGGAGAATTGTTCGTTGGAAACCAGCGGCCCCGAGGCGAGTTGGAATGCGGCTTTGCTTGCGCTCTGCCAGTCGCTGTCGAAGGTCCAGGTGTAGTTGGTGTCGCCCTTGAGCACGGCGAAACCCGGTTTGGCGCGATAGCGTTTGTAGTCGAAGTCTTCGTCGTCGCTGCCGTAGCCGAACACGCTGCGGGTGGCGGCAACCAGACTCAGACCGAGACCGAGCTGGCTCTTTTCGCTGTAGCGATAGCCGTTGTAGGCGAAGGTGAACGGCGCGTATTTGAGCGGCACCTTGTCGCTTTCGCCGGACAGGCTCAGGCGCTCGTCGAAGTCCTTGAAGTCGATGCCGGCCGACAGCGAGTTCGACCAATTGCCGCTCGAGGGCAGCGTGTAAATTGCCGCGACGCCGTAGCTGTGACCCTTGCCGAGCACGTTGCTGCCGCCGATGGTGGCGACGTTGCTGTCGGACTGGTAACCGGAGAATTGCAAGCTCCAGCGCTCGCTCAGCGGCGCGGTGTAGGACCCGGACCAGACCTTGGCGTTGTCGGTTTCCTGCGGCGCGGTGAAGAACGTCAGGTTGACGCTGTGACCGAGTTGCCAGAGGTTGTTGTAACCGAGGCTGGTGACGCTGCGCAGCTTTTCGGTGTCGGCGCTGTAGTCGTTATTGAGGCCGACGCTGGCCGTCCACGGGTTCTGGTCTTCGACCTGCAAGTCGACATCCATGGTTCCGGGGCGCTGCCCTTCGCGCACCAGCGGCATGACCTGGCGACCGGGGGTCTTGTTGAGCTGCGCGAGTTCGCCCGGACCTTGGCAAAGTCCGGCACCTCGCCTTCTTTCAGCGCCGGGACGTTGTCGCGAATGTCCAGCGGCGAATAGTGTCTGGCGCCGACCACGCGCACCCGGCCGACCTTGGTTTCGCTGACTTGCAGATAGACGATGCCATCGGCCACGGCCTGCTCGGGCAGCTCGACAAACACCGATTGATAGCCGCGTTCCTGGTAGGCCTTCTGCAACGCATCACGGGCGCCTTCGATGTCGCTCAAGGCTTTCTGCGGGCCGAGAAACGGGTACACCGCTTCTTCGATCGCGCGGGCATCGAGCACGGTATTGCCGCGCACGAAGTATTCGTTGACGTCGACCAGTCGCTGCGCGGCGGGCGCTTCTGTGCCCTCCTCGGCCAGCGCTGGCTGCGCGCCCGCCGTCACCAGCAGCCAGCCCCACAGCGCCAGCCGTGACGTGAAAATCCGTTCCACATTACCCCCTGAAATTCGCGATGACCTGTGGGCGTTAGCGCCCGGTGTGCTGCGTCAATTGCTGATCGTTGTGGCGCAGGCGTGCTTGCCCAGCCAGGTGTGCAACAGCGCAAAGTTCAGCGAGAACTCGGGCATTTGCAGCAAGGCACCGCAGAACACTTCGCCGATGATTTTCTGAATCAGCAGCACCGCGCGCGGCTCGTTGAGCAGCGTGGCGATGTCACGGCTGAGGGCGGTGAAACTCCAGACCTTCTGGTTCAGGCCAAGACCGACGAACCAGCGGAACAGCAGGTTGTAATTGAGCTGTTCATAGAGCTGCTGTTCGCTGGGCACCGAATACAGCAATTGCAGGAGCAGGATGTGCATCACCGTCTGCGCGGGAATGAGCATGCCGGGCGCGGCGTTGAGGTCGCGCAGCAGGTCCTGGTGGGCGTCGAGCAGATCGTCGATCTGCGGGCGCAGCAACACCAGCGAATGGCCCGGCGGAATGTAGCTGGACACTTCTTTCAAAGCGCCCTGCCAGTCATCCTGCGAGACGATCCAGACCCACGGCGCGCCGTAGCGATACACCGAAACCGGCTTCTTGCGCGCGGCTTCGACGATCTTCGACAGGCGTTGATCGAGCTCCTGCATGCCCACTTTCGAATAGCGTTCCATAGTCCCCATTGCCTCACTCCCGGCGTCCCGCCTCGGCTTGCAAAGTGCGCCCCGAAAGGCCCCTCAAGCGCGTTACACAGGCATGACCGGACTGGCAAAGGGCTACCGAACTTTTGTCATAAAAGCTTCATTACCGAAGATGGATTGACGGATGTAGATGATCGACCGTGGGAGCGAGCCTGCTCGCGAAAGCGCTGTGTCAGGCGATGAGGATGTTGGATGTGCCGCCGCCTTCGCGAGCAGGCTCGCTCCCACAAGGTGGACTGTGGTTGCACCGTTGCGTGACATTCGCGTGACATTCACGGGGTTAAATCCCGGCCCGTTCAGGCGTATAACCTTCACAAGACTTTCAATCGGCACGCCGACTTCAACACAGGGTAGTGACATGACCACAGCAAACATCCTTGGCAACCTGTTCCCTTCGGTCAGCGACATCCCGGAAAAATATCGCCTCGACGCTCAGGTCGAGCAGCGTGAATACCTGGTCGATGGCCAATTGCGCCGCTGGGACGGCCCGCTCGCGCAGGTGCGCAGCCCGGTTTATCTGAAAAGCGCAAACGGTGCAGAACAGGTGATCCTCGGCAGCACGCCGCTGCTGGATGCCGACACCGCCCTCACCGCCCTCGACGCTGCCGTTCGCGCTTACGATCGCGGCCAAGGCCTGTGGCCAACCATGCGCGTGGCCGAACGCATCCAGCACGTCGAAGCATTCCTCGGCCGCATGCGCGAGCAGCGCGAAGCCGTGGTCAAGCTGCTGATGTGGGAGATCGGCAAGAACCTCAAGGACTCGGAAAAAGAGTTCGATCGCACCTGCGATTACATCGTTGACACCATCAACGCATTGAAAGAACTCGACCGCCGCTCCAGCCGCTTCGAGCTGGAGCAGGACACCCTCGGGCAGATCCGCCGCGTGCCGCTCGGCGTCGCCTTGTGCATGGGACCTTACAACTACCCGCTGAACGAAACCTTCACCACGCTGATTCCGGCACTGATCATGGGTAACACCGTGGTGTTCAAACCGGCCAAGCTCGGCGTGCTGCTGATTCGCCCGTTGCTCGAAGCCTTCCGCGACAGCTTCCCGAGCGGCGTGATCAACGTCATCTACGGCAGCGGCCGCGAGACTGTCAGTGCTTTGATGGCCAGCGGCAAGATCGACATCTTCGCCTTCATCGGCACCAACAAGGCTGCCAGCGACCTGAAGAAGCTGCACCCGAAACCACACCGTTTGCGCGCCGCTCTCGGTCTGGATGCAAAGAACCCGGGAATCGTTTTGCCCGAAGTCGATCTCGACAACGCCGTCAGCGAAGCGGTCACCGGCTCGCTGTCGTTCAATGGTCAGCGCTGCACCGCACTGAAAATCCTCTTCGTCCATGAAGACGTGGTCGACAGCTTCATCGAGAAATTCAACGCCAGACTGGCCACGCTGAAACCAGGTATGCCGTGGGACAGCGGCGTGGCGCTGACGCCACTGCCGGAGTCGGGCAAAGTCGACTATCTGCACGGTCTGGTCGCGGATGCGCAAAGCAAAGGCGCACAGGTGGTCAACCCGAATGGTGGCGAGTCCCACGCCTCGTTCTTCTACCCGGCAGTGCTGTATCCGGTGAACCCGCAGATGCGCGTGTATCAGGAAGAACAGTTCGGCCCGGTCGTGCCCATCGTGCCGTACCGCCACCTCGATACGGTGATCGACTACGTGCTGGAATCGGATTTCGGTCAGCAGTTGAGCATCTTCGGCACCAACCCGGTGGCGGTCGGCCGGCTGGTCGACACTTTCGCCAACCAGGTCGGGCGGATCAACCTCAACGCCCAGTGCCAGCGCGGCCCGGACACTTACCCGTTCAACGGTCGCAAAAACTCCGCCGAAGGCACGCTGTCGGTTCACGATGCATTGCGAGTGTTTTCGATCCGCACCCTGGTGGCGACCAAATTCCAGGAGAGCAACAAGGACCTGATCAGCGAGATCATTCGCGGGCGTGATTCGAGCTTCCTGACCACCGATTACATCTTTTGACGGGTGATCGGCAGGATTGAATGATCCTGCCGATCCGTCAGCTACCCGGCAATTCAGTGACTACACTGAGCCCAGCATTGCTGGATGCCCGGGAGGCTGACCATGCTCGATTACTTCGCATTGGGTCTGTTGGTTTTTGTCGGTCTCGTGCTGTTTTACGGGATTATCGTGCTGCATGACATCCCGTACGAGATCGCTGTCCACCGCAACCACCCGCACCAGGACGCTATCCATGCCACTGGCTGGGTCAGTCTGTTCACCTTGCATGCGCTGTGGCCGTTTCTGTGGATCTGGGCGATGGCCTATCGCGAGGATCGCGGTTGGGGTTTCGGCGATGGCAAACCCATTCAGAATCACGTCAATCAACTGGAACAGCAGGTCGTCGAGCTGCAAGCCAGAATCGAGCGGCTGGAAGCGCAGTCGCCGGTTGCGCCTCAATCTGACAGCCGGGGGATCTGAGCATGGATCTGTTGCTCATCCTCACGTATGCCGCGCTCTGCGTCGCGATTTTCAAGATCTTCCGCATTCCGCTGAACAAATGGACGGTGCCCACCGCTGTCCTGGGTGGCGTGCTGATCATCGGCGCGCTGATTTTCACCATGAACTACAACCATCCCTATTCTGAGGTGGCGCGCTCCTACTTCGTCTCGGTGCCGGTTATTCCGATCATCAGTGGCCAGGTGATCGACGTACCGGTAAAGGGCAACGAACCCCTGGAAAAAGGCGACGTGCTGTTTCGCATCGATCCCACGCCTTTCCAGAACCGCCTGAAATCGCTCAAGGCGCAACTGGTTGCAGCCAAGGGCGACCGCTACCGCATCACCGAACTGATTCGCCGCAACTTCGGCACCCAGCGTGAACTGGACGCGGCCATCGCCCGCACCGACGATCTGCAGGCGCAACTGGACAATGCGCAGTTCGAGCTGGACAACACCGTGGTTCGAGCACCGAGCAAAGGCTTCGTCACCCACGTTTCGCTGCGACCGGGGATGATGGCGAGCAAGCTGCCGCTGCGCCCGTCGATGGTGTTTATCCCGCAGGAAGGTCAGTACTTCGCCGCTTGGATGCGTCAGAACAGCCTGCTGCGTCTGACCGTGGGCGACGAGGCCGAAGTCGCCTTCGACGGCATTCCCGGCAAGGTCTTCGCCGGTCGGGTGAAAAGTGTGATCGGGGTGATCGCCGAGGGCCAGGTGCAACCTTCCGGTACCCTGATCAGCTACACCGGTTCGCCACCGGCCGGACGGGTGCCAGTGATCATCGAGATAACCGATCCGGCGTTCGCCGAATACAGCGCGCTCATGCCGGGCGGCGCGTATGGACAAGCGGCGCTTTACAGCAAGCACTTTCAACACATCGGCGCGATGCGCAAAATACTGCTGCGCATGTCCGCCTGGATGAATTACATTTTCCCCTTCCACTGATTTGACTGACTCACGAGGTTCGCACTGACTACTTACAGCACCCACCGCCTGCCACCGCTGTTGCGCCGTATCCTGCGTCCGTTACTGGACCCGTATCGGCGCTACCGTCACGCCCGACTGATCCATTCCGTGCGGGTGGCCTTGGGATTGTTGGCGACGATTCTGCTGACCACTGGCATCAATCTGCCCCACGGCGAATGGGCATCGGTGACCATGCTGGTGGTGATCGGCGGTTTGCAGCACCACGGCAACATCGGCAAAAAAGCCGCCGAGCGCGCCATCGGTACCTTGATCGGTGCAGGAGTCGGGTTGGCACTGGTGGCGCAACATGCGTGGCTGGGCATGCCGTGGCTGACCTACTTTTCCATGGCCGTGGTCTGTGGTTTTTTCTCCTATCACGCGATTGGCAAGGGCGGCTACACCGCCCTGCTCTCGGCCATCACCGTGTTCATCGTCGCCGGGCATGGCGACAACCCGATCACCGATGGACTGTGGCGCGGCGTCGACATCCTGATCGGCATCGCCCTCGCCCTGGCGTTTTCCTTCGCCCTGCCGCTGTACGCGGTCTACTCGTGGCGCTACAACCTCGCCGATGCCTTGCGCGATTGCGCCACGGTGTACGGGCGCATCATCAACGGTGAAGCGGTCAGCGCCGACGAACACGTGCGGCTGATGAGCAAGCTCGGCGCGGTGATGGTGCAATTACGTTCGCTGATGCCGTCGGTGTCCAAGGAAGTGAAAATCTCCATGACCGAGCTGGACGCGATTCAGCGCAACCTGCGCATGTGCATCAGCACGCTGGAGATCCTCGGCAATATCCGCCCCAACGCAAGTGACCCGCAGGCCACGGCACATCTGCAAACGGCGCTGAAGGCCGAACACCGGCAGATTCGCGTGCAACTGATCGGGATGGCTCGCGCCTTGAAGACCGGTGCCTCGCAACGGCTGGAGCGGCCGATGGAACTCCCGCAAGCGAACCTCGACGCGCCAGTTGCCAATACACTCGACGGCTACCGTATGCTGACCCGACAACTCGCTGCCAATATCAGCGAGATGCGCCAACGCTTGGCAGCCACCGCACCGCGCTGGAACATCTGATCCTTACTGCGCCGCCAGCCGCCGGGCTTTCCAGCCCCAACCTTGTTGCATGCCGGCGGCGGCCAGCAGGATCGCTGCGACGCCTATCCACTGCAGCAATTCGAGGCGATGGCCGAAGGCGAACCAGTCAACGAAAATCGCCGCGATCGGATATATAAAGGACAGCGCGCCGGTCAATGCCGTCGGCAATTTTTGAATCGCGCCGTACAGCAAAACGTACATCAGACCGGTGTGCACGATCCCGAGAGTCAGCAGACTGGCCCAGGCATCGACGCCCTGCGGCAACGCATCGAAATGCGCAAAAGGCGCAAGCAACAACACCCCGGTGCAGACTTGTATCAGCGCAATCAGGTGCGGCGGCGTGCCGGTCAGACGCTTAATGATCAGTGCGGCAATCGCATACAGAAACGCCGCGCCCAACGCCAGGGCAATCCCCAGCAGATAGTCATTGCCGCTCTCGCCTTGCGTGCCGTGGGCACTGACAATCGCCAGCATGCCCATGAACGAAATCGCCAGCCAGAACAGCTTCTGCAAGGTGATTTTTTCGCCGAGGAACAACGCCGCCAGGCCGACCAGCATGAACGGCTGCACGTTATAGACCGCCGTACCAATGGCTATCGAGGCGCGGGAATAGGACGCGAACAGCAGCACCCAATTACCGACAATCGCCATTCCACTGAGCACCGCCAGCAGAAACGTTGTGCGGGTCAGCATCCCCGGACGCAGGAATCCGAACGCGGCGCAGACCAACAGCAAGGTGCCGGCGCCGAACACGCAGCGCCAGAACACCACGTCCAGCACCGGTTGCCCGGACACCAGCACAAACCAGCCGATCGTCCCGGATATCAGCATGGCGGCGGTCATTTCCAGCGAACCGCGGCGGATTGCGTTGTCCATCATCTTCTCCTGAGGCTGTGAGCGAAGCATGGCAAAAGTATGCCAAGCGCACCTCGGGCTGCTCCAGCGCATAAAGCAGGCTAAACTTGGTTTTCGCCTTTTTTATCGAGGGTGATTCGCGCCCTTCGCCTAATCCGGAGTTTGAATGTGACTGACGATATCGATCAGATCCTTATCAGCGCGCTGATGGAAGACTCGCGTCGCTCGCTCAAAGCGCTGGCGCAGATCAGCGGCCTGTCATCGCCCAGCGTGGCCGAGCGGTTGCGGCGTCTGGAAGAACGTGGCGTGCTCAAGGGCTACACGGTAGAGATCGATCCGAGATGCTTCGGCTATCAGTTGCAGGCGATCGTCCGTGTGCGGCCGCTGCCAGGGCAACTGCAGGAGGTTGAGCGGCAGATCATGTCGATCCCGGAGTTCACCGAGTGCGACAAGGTCACCGGCGACGACTGCTTTATTGCCCGCCTGCACGTGCGCTCGATGGAGCAGCTCGATACCCTGCTCGACCGACTGAATACGTTGGCCGAAACCAACACCGCGATCGTCAAGAAGACCCCGGTCAAGCGGCGACTGCCACCGATGGCGTAGGTGTCTTTTACCAATGATCAGGGTAGATTGGGTTTTTTTTGCGGCTAAGGAATGGCGCTATGAAAATTCAGGCAATACTGCTGGCCGGCATGCTGCTCGGCGGCTGTGGCACGATTCAAACAGTAGCGCGCAACGATCAGGCTGCCGTTGACGGACTCAAGCAGCAGAAAAGTTATTGCGGCGCGGTACCGAGAATCTACAGCGGCCTCGCTTATGACTTCTGCACGCTGAACGCTCCGCTGGCCTCAGGCATCGATCCCGATGATCACCGCAACGCGGCGATTCCGGTGGTGCTGGTGGACGCCGTGGTCTCCGGCGCCCTAGATACCTTGCTGCTGCCCTACACGATCTACCGTCAGCAAGTGGACGGCAGCATCGTCATCAACTGAGCAGACACCTTTGTCCAGACGATAAAAAACCCGCCGAAGCGGGTTTTTTATTGCAGCCATTACGATCAGTCGTCGCGGCTCATGATGCCGAACAGTTGCAGCAGGCTGACGAACAGGTTGTAGATCGATACATACAGGCTGATGGTCGCCATGATGTAGTTGCGCTCGCCGCCGTGGATGATCGCGCTGGTCTGGAACAGAATGCAGACCGACGAGAACAGCACAAAGCCGGCGCTGATCGCCAGTTGCAGGCCGCTGATCTGGAAGAAGAAGCTCGCCAGCGTAGCGCCCAGCAGGACAAAGAAACCTGCGGTGATGAAGCCGCCAAGGAAGCTCATGTCCTTGCGGGTGATCAGCACGTAGGCCGACAGACCACCGAACACCAGTGCGGTCATGGCGAAAGCCGAGCTGACCACTTCAGCGCCGCCCTGCATGCCCAGGTAACGGTTGAGGATCGGGCCGAGCAGGAAACCCATGAAACCGGTCAACGCGAAGGCGGATACCAGGCCCCACGCGGAATCACGGAGTTTGTTGGTGAGGAAGAACAGCCCGTAGAAGCCGATCAGCACCACGAAAATGTTCGGGTAGCCGACACGCATCTGCTGGGCTACGAAGGCCATCACACCGCTGAATGCGAGGGTCAGAGCCAAGAGACCATAAGTGTTGCGCAGGACGCGGCTAACCTCTAGCTGCTCAGCCTGCACGCTGTTATTAACTGCGTAATCCTGTTCGCGCATGGCGACACTCCTGTTGGTTTGAAACGTTCAGTCGCAAAGATCATAACAGACGCTCTGTAACAAGCCATGCAGAGAGTTTGACAGTGTGTTTCATTCAGGTATTATGGCGCCCGCAACGCAAACGGAGGTGTGGCCGAGTGGTTTAAGGCAACGGTCTTGAAAACCGTCGACTGTAACAGGTCCATGAGTTCGAATCCCATCGCCTCCGCCATCTTTATACGACAAAGCCCTGATTATTCAGGGCTTTGTCGTTTCTGCGAGATATGTTTTGCGCAGCATCGTTTGCGCATCTGTTGAGTCATTTCACAGCAGTGCCTCGTACACCTGAGGCGCTGCTGCCCGAATAGCCAATGCGTACCCGCTCAGCCAAGCGACTCAAAGACAGCCTCCGCACGCTGTTGCACCGGCGCCTGAGGTCTGAGCATTTGCTGCCAGGCGAGCTGCGCCTGGACCTTGGCCACCGAATCCAGCACTTTCTGCGCCCAGCGATCATCCTCGGGATGCACCACGACCACCCGGAAGCCATGATCCTTGCCTTCAATCTGCACGCCCTCCGAATCATCGACATGCAAGTCGATATCGAACGCTGGCGGATACTTGGAAGGCGCATTCGACATCCCGTGCGCCGTCAGCGCACGGTTGTGCAGCACGCTGTTGACCACGCCATCGACGCGGATACCGTACAGCGCCAACCAGCGCCTGATATAGGACGGCGTGCGCCCGGATGAGGTGTAGACCCAGACACTGCAATCCTGGCGACGCAGCTCTCGGATCAGCGATCGCGTGCCCATGCGCAACGGCTCACCCAGCCAACGATGAATACAGGCGGGAAGTCGGCTTTTCTCGACTGCGCAATGGTGCAATTGGCAAGCGAGCGTGTCATCGATATCGAACGAAATTCGTATGCGCTGACGCCTGAACAGCTGCGGCAGAGCGCAGCGGATGACTTGCCCTGCCCGGCTGGCGAAGGTTCTGCATTTGGCCAATGCTGGAGCCCCGCTCATCAATGGCCACCTTGGGAGACAGGCAGGGGCTTGTCTTTGAGAAAGAACTTCATTGGATCGGGCGCCTGTTCTTCTAAAAATGCTGCGTATTTTTTCTTGATCTTGGGCAATTCGTACAACGCCTTGACGCCATGCTTGGCGGAGTTGCGGATGACCGAGGACGGGTTGAAATAGCCCTCGGCGTTTTCAAGCGTCAGCACGAACGGCGGCAGTCCTGCGCGCATGAGCAGGTAGCTGACAATGAGCGAGCCACTGCGGTTATTGCCTTCGATAAACAGCTGCGGCTTGCTCAGAATGCGCACATAGACCCCCGCTGCACGCTTCCAGACCGATTCACTGCGATACGCGCAATACCAGTTGTACAAGTCCTTGATGCCTCCCTCAACATTGTTGAAGAAGTGCGCCTCAGTGGCTGCCAGATGCTGGGCGTATTCCAGCCGGCGCGCCGGATCCCGGCCACAAAGCACTGTGGCATTGATCTCCAGCATCAGGTTCAGCTGCTGCAGATCGAACAGGTCGATGCCGCGGGCAACATATTCGTCAACCAACGCATAGCCTTCAAGCACATTGTTCAGGACTTCGTCAGTGAACGGGTCTCGGGGCTCGGTGAAGTGCCGGCTGAGCTCGGCAAAACGGCTCTGCACGTTACGCAGTGCGCGTTCAATCGCTGGCAAATCAAGGCGATGCGTGGCAGGCATTGGAGCTCCTTGGAAACGCTTGGTAAATGTCCACCGATGCCCGCCAAATCCATTTGGCTTGTGCAGGTAGGCGGCCGTGACCGGTGCTGTGACTTAGCTGAACTTGCCGCTGATGTAATCGCCGGTCATCTGTTCACGCGGGTTGTCGAAGATCTGCGCCGTCGGCCCCATCTCGACCAGATAGCCCGTGCGCGTGCCCTGGGAAATATCCACCGAGAAAAACGCTGTGGTGTCAGCAACACGGATGGCTTGCTGCATGTTGTGGGTCACCAGCGCGATGGTGTAGTCCTTCTTCAACTCGACCATCAATTCTTCGACGCGTCGGGTGGCGATCGGATCCAGTGCCGAACAAGGCTCATCCAGCAGCAGGACTTCCGGTTCAGTGGCGATCGCCCGGGCGATACACAGGCGTTGCTGCTGACCACCGGAGAGCGACAGGCCGCTGACCTTGAGCTTGTCCTTGACTTCGTCCCACAGCGCGGCGCCTTGCAGCGCATGCTTGACACGGTCGCCGATATCGCCCTTGTAGCGATTGAGGCGAAGACCAAACGCGACGTTGTCGAAGATGCTCATCGAGAACGGGTTAGGCTGTTGAAACACCATGCCGATGTAGCGGCGCACGACCACCGGGTCGACACCCTTGCCGTAGACGTCCTGCCCGAGGAAATGCACATGGCCCTCGAAACGAAAGCCCTTCACCAGATCGTTCATCCGGTTGAGACTGCGCAGCACGGTGCTTTTGCCGCAGCCCGAGGGACCGATGAATCCGGTGATCTTGTTTTTCTCGATGGGCACGTGGCTGTCACGTACTGCCATGAAGTTGCCGTAGAAAATCTTGTCCAGTTTGCAGTCCATGACTACAGGCGCCTGGGTGACAAACGGAGCGGCTATTTGCGCAGTGGATACGTTCAAAATCAGATGCTCCCGTTCTTAATACTTGGGCTTGCCGAAAATCCGGCTGATGATGTTCACGAACAGCACGATCATCACCAGCACCAACGAGGCCGCCCATGCGAGCTCGAGCTGGTTATCGAAAGGCATGCCGGAGAAGTTGTAGATCAGCACCGCCAGCGAGGCAGTCGGATTCATGACATCGAGATTGCCCTGGTGGTAGATCCAGTAGTTGCTGAAGAGCGCGGTAAATAACAGCGGTGCCGTCTCGCCTGCGGCACGCGCCACGGCGAGCATCACGCCAGTCAGGATCGCCGGCATGCCGGTCGGCAAGATGATTTTCCAGATGACCTGCGAGCGAGTGCAGCCCATGCCATAAGCAGCATCTTTCATGATCTTGGGCACCATCCGCATCGATTCTTCTGCGGTCAGCACCACGATAGGCAGCATCAGGACGGCGAGCGCCACGCCACCTGCCGGTGCCGAATATGTGCCAGTCGTCATTACAACCAAAGCGTAGGCAAATACACCTGCCAGGATTGATGGCAGGCCCGTAAGCATCTTGGCGGCAAAACGCGCGGCGTTCCCCAGCTTGCTATCCGGCCCCAGTTCAGCCAGAAAAATGGCCGCCATGATCCCGACCGGCACCGCGATCGCTGCCGCGATACCGACCATCACGAAAGTACCCGCCATCGCATTGCCGAAACCGCCACCCATCTCGAAGCCGGTCGGCGGCAGTTCAGTGAAGACTTCCAGGTTCAGACGCGCGCCACCACGAGTGATCAGCATGTAGAGCACGGAAATCAGCGGCACGCTGGCCAGCAAAGCACCTGCCCAGACCAGGGTGGTCAGGATCAGGCTGCGCAGCGCGCGGCCTTCGAACCTGCGTTGCAAACTCGGCATCGCACCGGTTGGCGCCGTCAGGTCTGTTGCTGCGGTCAGATCAGTCATCCCTTGTTACCCCGTTGGGCGTACATCATGATCATCGAGCCGAAAATGTTCACGATCAGCGTAATCAACATCAGCACGAGCGCGGCATACATCAACACCTCGATCTCGTTCGGTCCGGCTTCGGGGAAGTTCAGCGCCAGCAGAGCCGCAAGCGTGTTGGCCGGTGCAAACAACGAGAGGGAAATGTTGTTGGCATTGCCGACCAGCATGGCCAGCGCCATCGTTTCACCCAGCGCGCGCCCCAGGCCCAGCACCAGAGAGCCGAAAATGCCGGTGGCAGCCGAAGGCACCATCACTTTGAGAATCGCTTCCCAATGGGTTGTGCCCATGCCGTACGCGGCCTGTTTGGTTTTCATCGGCACAGCCGTAAGCGCGTCCTGCGACACGGCGGCAATGGTCGGCAGAATCATGATGGCGAGCACCAGAGCTGCGGGCAGCAGGCCCGGACCGCTCAGGGACGTGCCGAAAAAGGGTATCCAGCCCAGCTCGCTGTTCAGCCAGGTCGTCAGCGGCCGAATCGCCGGGATCACCACATAGATCCCCCACAGGCCATAGACCACGCTGGGAATGGCCGCGAGCAGTTCGACGATGGTGCGAAACAGCGCAGCGAGCTTGGTCGGCAGGAAATCCTGGGTCAGGAAAATCGCCATGCTCACGCCAAAAACGCCGGCGATCAGCAACGCGATGAAGGCGCTGTAAAGCGTGCCCCAGATGGCCGGCAGGATGCCGTATTTGCCTTGGTTGACGTCCCACACGCTGCCCAGAAGCACATCGAAGCCGTGCTTCTCCATACCGGGAAGTGCCTTGCGTCCGACTTCGAACACCAGTGCAAATACCAGCGCCAGAATCAGTACCACACCGATGCGCGCGAGCGCGCGGAAGGTGCGATCAACCAGAAAATCCTTCGTCGAGGGTGGCTGGCAGGCAGAGTCGGGATTAACCGGTACGACAAAAGGTTTGTTCATGGGCTAAGTCCGGAACAGGGGGAAAACTTTCCCGGCGTGGCGCAGACGCACACGCCGAGAGAGACCTCACGGCGTTACTGAATGTTGGCGGACGCTTTGCGAACCTGTTCGACGACCGATTGCGGCAACGGGATGTAACCCATCGAATCGGCAATCTTCTGCCCCTCGGTCAGGCTGTATTCGACCATTTCACGCATGGCTTTGGCCTTGGCCGGGTTGCCATTGTCCTTGCGGAAAATCATCCAGGTATAAGAGGTGATCGGATAGGACTTGGCACCGTCCGGATCAGGCAGCCAGGCCACCAGGTTTTCCGGCATCTTCACCGCCGCCAGGGCCTCGGCACCGCTTTCGGCGTTTGGCACGACGTAATTGCCTGCCTTGTTCTGCAACTGGGCAAAGTCGACCTTGGCCAGCTTGGCGAAGCCATATTCGATGTAACCAATCGCACCAGGGGTCTGGCGTACGGTAGCGGTTACGCCATCGTTTTTCGGCGACTTGATGAACTTGTCACTGGCCGGCCAGTTGACGGTGTTGCCCTCACCCAACGCCTGCTTGAACTCGGCGTTGACGGTTGCCAGGTGCTTGGTGAATACGGCGGTAGTACCGCTGGAATCTGCACGCACGACAACCGTGATCGGCGTATCGGAGAGTTTGAGGTCCGGGTTGGCTGCGACGATCTGCGGATCGTTCCAGCGCGTGATTTTGCCCAGGAAAATGTTGGAATAGACGTCGCGTGGCAGCTTCAGGCCCTTGGGATTGCCCGGCAGGTTATAGGCCAGCACGATTTCCCCGGCGGTCATTGGCAGCAACTGCACGCCTTCGGCGACCTTGGCGATATCTTCGTCTTTCATTGCCGAGTCACTGGCAGCGAAATCCACGGTTTTGTTCAAGAAGTCCTGTACGCCCGCGCCACTGCCCTTGGATTGGTAATCGACAGTGACGCCATCGGATTTCTTGCTGAAATCCTTGAACCAGGTCAGGTAGATCGGCGCCGGGAAACTTGCTCCGGACCCCGTCAGGCGAACATTTTCTGCTGCAAATGAGGCCGAGGTGGCACAAAGAGATACCGCAATGGCGAGCGCAGCAGACTTCATCAAACTTTTCATTAAATGACACCTAGTGATTACGGGCTCCCGAACTCTGCAGCAGTTTTGTGACGATTTCATGAAAGCAAAGTGGCAAGCGTTACCCTCATGGTCCGCAGCAGCGCCTATGGATGTAATCGGCCTCCGGGTTTCGAAAAATCGAATCTTCCTGTGCCGGACTTGTCACTACCCCCTGATCCCGAGCAGTCACGTGCGAGGTTCACATTGCAAAAACGCTACTTTTCCCCAGCCTTTATGGCCCTCAACCGGAAATGGCGTTAGCATTTCACTCATTCGGCTGAACAAGCCTGTTTATTCAGATCAGGGTTGCATTGTGGAAAAGCTAAAACGCCTTCAAAGCGGGATCGAAGGGCTCGACGCGCTGCTTCAGGGGGGCTTTGTCGCGGGCGCCTCGTACATCATTCAAGGGCGTCCGGGCTCCGGCAAGACCATCCTTGCCAATCAGCTCGGATTTCACCACGCCCGAAACGGCGGCCGTGTGCTGGTCGCCACGTTGCTGGCCGAGTCCCACGACCGTCTGTTCCAGTTTCTGTCGACCATGAGTTTCTTCGACGCCTCGCGAGTCGGCGCCGAAATTCAGTTTGTCAGCGCATTCGATACGCTGGAAAACGAAGGCCTCGATGAGGTAGTGAAGCTGCTGCGACGCGAAATCACCCGGCAGAAGGCGACCGTCATGGTCGTCGACGGCCTGCTCAACGCACGCTCCAAGGCCGACTCGCCGATCGATACGAAAAAATTCATCTCCGAACTGCAAGGCCATGCGGCGTTCGCCGGTTGCACCGTGCTGTTCCTGACCAGCTCGCGCCTGGACGACGGCAGCCCCGAGCACACGATGGTCGACGGCGTCATCGAAATGGGTGAAGAGCTGTTCGGTACCCGTTCGGTGCGCCGCATTCATTTGCGCAAGACTCGCGGCAGCGGCGCGTTGACCGGTCTTCACGAGTGCGAGATCACCGATAACGGCCTGGTCGTCTACCCTCGCCTCGAAAGCCTCTACAAGCGCCCTTCCGCCCCTGACAGCGCGGACATGACGCGCATCCCCAGCGGCATTGCTTCACTGGATGACATCCTCGGTGGTGGCTTGCACAGCTCCAGCGTGACGCTGGTCATGGGGCCTTCCGGGATCGGCAAGACCACGCTGGGTCTGAAGTTCATCGCACAGTCGACGGCCGAAGCGCCGGGCCTGCACTTCGGCTTCTATGAAAGCCCGCAGCGGCTGCGGCTCAAAGGCCGTTCGCTGGGCATTGATATCGAACACATGGAACACAGCGGTGCGCTGAGCATTGCCTGGCAGCCAACTACCGAAGGCTTGCTGGACGGCCTCGGCGCACGCCTGCTGAGCCTGGTCGATGAAAAAGGCATCAAGCGCCTGTTCATCGATAGCCTCAGCGGCATGACTCGGGTTTCAACCACACCGGAACGCATCACCGACTTTTTCAGCGCGCTGATGAATGAGCTGCGATCCAGAGGCGTTACGGTGTTCGCCTCATGGGAAATGCGCGATTTGTTCGGCTCCGAGGTCAGCGCACCGAACTCCGACCTGTCCAGTATTGTCGACAACCTGATGCTCATGCGTTTCTTTGAGAATCACGCTGAACTTCACAGGACGCTTTCCATTCTCAAGATACGTGATAGCTCCTACAACCCGTCGCGGTTCGAGGTGGTTATCCGTGATCAAGATGTGTTCCTGGAAAAGGCTTTGAAAAATGAACCTTCAGTCACAGCTGAGTCATTGCCTGGTTCAATTTCGTAAGTCTGCAAGCGGGTTGAAATAACATGACCACCATCCTGGTAGTCGACGACGAGTATCTGATTGCTGACATTCTTGGCTTTGCGCTTGAGGATGAGGGCTTCATGACTGTGACCGCGAGCAATGGCAAGAAGGCTCTCGAAGTGCTGGAAAGAGAACGTCCAGCCCTGGTCATCACTGACTTCATGATGCCGGTCATGGACGGCCTCGAATTCGCCGAAGCCGTGCGTGCCCAGCCGTCCGTCAAACACTTGCCGATCATTCTCATGAGTGGCGCGCAAGCGCACATCGGCATGCAGCGTTCGGATCTGTTTGATGTGGTGGTGCCCAAGCCGTTTGATATTGCGGTGATTGTGGCTGAGGTAAAGAGGCTGTTGGGCTCATAGATACTCGACGACAAAGGCAATTTCGGCATTGGCATCGCCCGCTCGCATTTGCGCATTGGAAGGCTCGATGCGCACGAAGCGGGCTTGCAAGGAAACGGATGCATTACCGCCGCTTGATGTTGGCGCTTTCATTATGTAATTCTGGTTCAGCTTGAGTATCGTCCTGTCACTGAAGCGCATTTGCAATGCCAGCCCTTTGGCAGTGGAATTACTGTTGAGGTGTACCACGCCGGTATCAGCGCTCCATGCAGGGCTGCCCGCAGTGGGCGAAAAGGAGTACCTGAAGTTATTGATTCCGGGAGGACAGTTTTTCATATCAAGAAAGAAATATTTCTCCTTGGCATAGTCACCGTTCTGCAAAAAATCGCTCATGGTGTAGCTGCCCATATCCACTTTCACATCAGGTGTTTCACAAGACTGCGAGACGATCCGCGTGCCATTTGTATTCATTGCCAGAGGCTCGATTTCTGCAGCGACGAAGGTCCCAAGTTGGCCTGAGGGTATCGTCGCACTGCCGGAAATAGTTCCCGTCTTTACAAAACGCAAGATGTGCTCAGAACCATTCCAACCCCAACCGCCAGCAGTGTCGGTAGTTCCCGGAAAGCCTTTCCACGCTTTCCCGATGGCGGTCGGACCCATTGCCAGCCGATTCCGGTATTTCCGATAGGAAAAATCTCCGCGCCCGGCTGAGTAACGCCGACAGTATTGCGTACACCTTCGTTGTGTACCGCAGAGCACCTGAATGAGCTGGGTATGGCGCCCAGGGTCACGATCGGGCTTTCATAGATAACCGTGCCGTTGGGCGTGTCACGAGGCACCGAGATCGTGGCTGGAAGAACCACCCTGACACTGCCCTTGGAATGGTCGGGATAAAATTCGCAAACTGCAGCCATTGCGTTAAATGGCAGTAAATACAAAAAACCGACAATTAAAACATGGGAAAACTTCATAGCAATCTCTCTGAACTCGCCGTGTTTGCAAACATTTGAATGGCGGACGATTGCGTGAACTATCAGCAGTAAACGCCACCAAAGCGGCAGCAGACGATAATGAAAAAAAGGAGCTTGAGCAAAAAGTTTATTTATTCGCAAACAAGACAATTCTCATGGACCCACAAGAAACTTTAGATAGTCGGTTTAAACAAGAAGCCTTCTGCGAATTCGTTAACAAATGTTAGCCGTTATCGACATACGCAAATAGAGCACAATTTAAGACTCGTCTTAAAGGCCCAGCGAATCGAGGTTATTACACTGTCTACTCTTGATAGGAGAAACGATTCCGTGAGAGCCCTCGATACCCTCAATAGCTCAAAACCCCAGAGCAACGCCGCCATCTACTGCCTGACCATTCTTGCGCTGGCACTGATCGCCATGACTGTGGTCGCCGGCTACCAACTCAATGAACTGTTTCCACTGAAGGCTGTGGTGCAACAACAGGAGGTCCAACTCACCCAGCGCGCCGATGCAATCCAGTCGATGAGCGCAGAACTGAAGCGCCTGGCGGAACAGAAACAGGTTTTGGAAGCCGACCTGCTTAGCGCAAAGGAACAGGCGAAGGCCGCTGAGCACGCAAAAACCGAACTCGAAAACAATCGACAGGCAGCCCTGACCAGCGCGGCGTTAGAGGATGAAGATTCACTGTGCGCGATCATCGAGCAAAACATCCGACTTGTTGCGGACCAACTCAATCGCGACGATTTCTTCCGCCTGCGTGATGAGCGCGAAGCTGAAGCCGAAGCGGTACTTGAAAGCTATGAAAAACAACTCGCCAGCTGCATTGAGCAGTTGACAGCACAAACCGCATCGCCAGCACAAACTGACTCTGCACCCCATGCGCAAGACTTTGCTGCGCCGATCGAGCGCTGATCAAAAAGCCCTGGTAGCCAGGGCTTTACGTTTACTGATTAAAGTTTGAATTCCTTGGTCAATTTGTTCAGCGACGCCGCCAATTGCGACAGCTCCGCCGATGCGACTGCCGTCTGTTTCGACCCCTCTGCGGTTTCACATGACAGGTCACGAATGCTGATCAGGCTGCGGTCGACTTCCCGCGCAACCTGAGCCTGCTCCTCGGCAGCGGTTGCCATCAGCAGGTTTCGCTCGTTGATGAGATTCAGCGAGCCAGTGATGTCGGTCAGCACTTCGCCGGCGATATTGGCCATTTCGAGCGTTCTCTCGGCCTGAGCGCGGGTGTGGCTCATGGAGGAAACTGCGCGGCTGGTGCCCGACTGAATGGAGCTGACCATGGACTCGATGTCCTCGGTCGACTTCTGAGTACGCTGCGCCAGCCCTCTCACCTCATCGGCAACCACGGCAAAACCGCGACCCGCCTCCCCCGCCCGCGCTGCTTCGATCGCTGCGTTCAAGGCAAGCAGATTGGTTTGTTCGGCAACCTCTCGGATAACGTCCAGCACGCTGCTGATATCGCTCGCCATGGTCGATAGCGCCTGCACCTCAGCCGAGGTGCTGTGCACGCTGGACACCATCAGGTTGATTGCGGCTACCGTGTCGCTGACCTGGCTTCGACCGGCGACGGCTGCGGCACTTGATTCCGACGTCAACTGCGAGGTCGATGCGGCGTTGTCTGCAACCTGCTCCACCGCTGCACTCATTTCAGTGACGGCGGTGGCGGCCATTTCGATTTCATGGCTCTGACGTTGAGTGATACGCGAGATATCTTCAGTGACGCCGTGCATGACCTCCGAGGTCTCGGCCAACTGCGTGGACGAATCACGGATCATGATCAAGGCATCTCGCAGGCTGGTTTGCATCGCCGCCAATGACGACAGCATTTGCGCCGCCTCATCAGAGCCATCCAGCGCAATGGTTTCGCTCAGATCATTGGCGGCGATGCATTCCGCCACCCTTAGCGAGCCTGCAATGGGTACCGTCAGGCTGCGGGTATACAACACGGCCAGGGCCAACGAAGCACCGATCGCGATGAGAATGAACACACTGACGATCAACAGCGTGTGCTCATAGACATTGTCGGCCTGCTTGCCCGCCTCATAAGCTTCTATTTCGTTGAGTGCAATCAGCTTCTTGAGCGCGACTTGTACGCCATCCGAGGCAGCACGCATCTGATTCTTTGACAACGCAATGGCCGCTTCAAGCTGCCCGTTCGCCACGGTTTGAAGGTATTGCTCCTGAGCCAGATCGTTGACCTTCTGTGCTTTGGCAAACTCCTCGAACGCCTCGCGCCCAGCGTCAGTGGCCAGCAGATCAATGAGCGCTTGCTGATGTTTTTTGATCAGCTGACGCGACTGCTGAATGTCAATCAGGGCCTGCGCTTTGCGCTCACTCGTTTCAATGGGATTGCGCAAGCGAGCGTTGTTGCCCTTGATTTCGACGAACTCTCGATCGAGTTGGCCGAGCAGCTTGATACTCGGCACGATCGTCGTCTCGACGTACGTTTCTGCCTTGTTGAGCAAGTCGACTTGCTGCAGAGCGATCAATCCGATCGCGATAATCATGAGACAGAACAAGCCGAAACACAGCGCCGAACGAGGCGCGAGATTGAGTTTACGAAGCAGCATGATGCCTTACCTTAGAGTGTATTCAAGACAATGGGGCAAACGAGTGGGCGGCACAGCAGGCGCTGGGCAATAGCACCTCAGCGTCTACGTGGATCATCGCGGGAAGGTGCAGCAGCTAGCGGTTTGCGCACGAAGAGAGTGTGGAGTCGGTCGAGGCCGGCTCCGCAAGTTCCTTGAGCGCCGGGTCGGCCAGCATCAGAAAATCTGCCAGTCGCGGCAGATTGATTTTCGAGACCAGGCGCATCCAGCGTTGCGGATGCGGGTTGAAGAAGGTCTTCGACCACTGGTGATCATCGTTGGGATTGAAAATCAGCAAATGACGAATCAGCGGGTTTTCCCCGAAAAAGTCGAGCGGATCCATCGCCATCTCGCTGAGCAGCTCAGCATTGACGACGACCAGGCTCAACCGTTGAGGGCAGTAATACGTCAGTATTTTCAGGTCACGATAAGTGCAAACGTTCAAGACGCTGAGACAGCCCAGCTTGTTGAACTGCTGTTCGATTGACAGACCTCTGCGCACATCGCTATCGGCGATCAGGATCCGCAAGGATCGACTGCGGTTATTTTCAAGAAACATCGGGCACCTTTGGCAGCTCCATTCTTCCTTTCAAGAAAATAACCAAGGGCCAACTTGCCTGATATGAGACTTGTCTCAAAAATGAACGCAGGGATAGATGATAAAAAGCCACACCTTGACGACAGCCCAAGCGATCGGCGCATGGTCTGGCTCAGAAAGTGTTGAAGGAGGGATTTTGCAACGCAGGGGAGTGGCGACAAGCCAGAAGCGCGGGACGGTTCTGTGCGAACCAGACAATTCTCATTATTAACGCCCCTTTTTGTCAGTAACCTTGAAACAAGGGGCGCAGACTCATTCTTTCCAAGCCATCAAGGCAGCGTCATCGTCACTACGTAATTACCGCTCGTTATCTGGTGACCCTTGTTGTCCGTGAGCAGCAAGCGCTGGTCGTAATAATCGTCCTGCTCATGAGTATCGGCAATCACCTTCACAAACACCTGCTGGCGCGACTCACCTCGCCCTGCCGCACTGACGTTGTTCACGGTAAAAATCTGCCCGGTGCTTGCCTGGGGGCAATCAAGCAACTCGACAGAAGAATGGCTGGCGCCACTGGCAATGCAACTTGCCTCGACAATTCGACCGCTGAAGCGAATCACTCCGCTGACCGGCGCAGACTGGGCTGCGCTGACGGTGTCAAAACCGAGCAGGCAAAGGCAGGCAATCAATAAAGGACGTCGAATGATCATCGCGAAACTCCATGGTTATTACCAAGGTATCGCCCGCTGCAAAATGATCTTTAACGTCAGCTTTAATGCAAGGCCAGTCGGATGGTCATGAGCCGATACGTTTACAGCTCGATCCGTTTGATTTTCTTGATCAGATCAGCCTGTGCATGCTCCAGCTTCAATGCACTGCGATTGAGGTCCAGCGGATCGATAACAGGCGCCTCGCACTCGGCTTCAAGCTCGTTACACGCCTCAATGACCTGATGCTCGGCAACAATGCGCGCCGCCCCCTTGATGCGGTGCGCCAGGTCAGCCAACAGCCCGGGATCGCTTTCGGGTATTAGCGAATGCAACTCCTCCAGATCCTTTTCGCAACTCGACAGCGCCTCGCGCAGAAGTTCTTTCATCATGTCGAGATCGCCTCCGGTGAGCTCGTCAAGACGCTCGCGAATCGAACCCAGCTCCTTGATAGTCGCCGCAGGCGGGCTTTCAAATGGCTGGGTTTCAACATTTTTTTCCCAGCCTGCAAGCATGATCGACAAGGTGCCGAGACTGATCGGTTTGAACAGACAATCATCCATCCCGGCCTCCCGGCATTTCACTTTTTCTTCCGGCTGCGCGTTGGCCGTGAAGCCCAGTACGATGCACGGCGATCCACCACTTTCGCGTTCGTCCTGGCGAATGGTGCGGGCCAGCTCATAGCCGTTCATGACCGGCATGTTGCAGTCCGTGATCACAATGTCGAACGGCTCCGAGCGCCACAGCGCCAATGCCTGGGCACCGTCGGCGGCATCACGCACCGCCTGGCCAAGGAAACTCAGCTGCTGCGTCAACAGCAGGCGGTTGGCGCTCTGGTCATCGACTACGAGAATCCTGAGTGTCGGTACCGGTTTGTCCTGAACAACCGAAACAGGCAGCACTTTGCCGCCAAGCGGGCTGAGAATATTGAAGAACAGCGACACTTCCAGGCAGGTGCCTTTGCCAAGCGTACTGGTAATGTTCAGCCGCCCGCCCATCAATTCGCACAATGAACGGGAGATCGCCAGTCCCAGACCGGTGCCGCCTCTGCTGGAGGGGCCATGATTGGCTTGGGAAAACGGCTGGAACAGATTCTGCAGATCGGCGCTGGAAATGCCGATGCCGGTGTCCTCGACCTTGAGGTCGACCTGTAAGCGTTCGTCAGCGAGACGTTGGCCGCGAATCGAGACGCTGACATGGCCGGTGTCGGTAAACTTGATCGCGTTGCCCACCAGGTTCGAGAGCACCTGCTGGAAGCGCATCGGATCAACCAATACGTCACAGCCGACAGTGGCGTCGATGTCGAGCTTAAGCACCAGACTCTTCTGCCCGGCCAAGCCGTCGAACACCCGCGCCACGGATTCGACCAATTCGCGCAGGTTGGCACGTTTCGGCGAAAGGCTGACATGGCCCGATTCGATGCGTACCACATCGAGGATATCGCCGATCAGTTCCAGCAGACCTTTTGCCGAGTCGTATGCCACTTCAATCGCCGGCCGATCGAAGTGACCTTGCTCGGCACGCTTGAGGGTAAGTTCGAGCATGCCGATCACGGCGCTCATCGGCGTACGGATTTCGTGGCTCATGGTCGCCAGGAACGTGGTTTTGGCGCGGCTCGACTCGTCAGCCAGCTCTTTCGCCGAACGCAACTCCTCGATCAGTTCACGGCGTTCGCTGATATCGATCCAGCCGCAGATCACGCCTCTGACTTCACCCGCCGTGTCGTGATACGGCTGGATCCAGTGGTAAATGATCAGCCGCGTATCACCCACATGCAGCGTGCGATCCACCTCGTAAGGTTCGTCCTGCTCGATGACGCGCAGGTAGTCGTCGTGAAATTGCAACGCCTCCTGACGATTGCGCTTGCCGCTTTCGAGCACGGTCTTGCCGATCACGTCCTTTTCTGACAGGCCAAATGTTTGCAGATAATTATTATTGCAGGTCACCAGCCGACCTTCCCGGTCACGTACGTAAATGGGATGCGGCGTGCCGTTGATCAGCGCCCCCATGAACTTCAGCTGATCGCCGAGCAAGCGCTCTGCACGACTGCGTTCGCGAATCTGCCGACGGATGTAGAAATTCCACGCCAGCGATCCCAGGATAATCAGGAACGCGCCAGCGCTGATCTGGTAGATCAGCGCCTTGTAATCGCGCCACGACAACGCCGAAAACGCTGCAATGGGACGCCACCTGTTGAGGATTACGTCCAGCTCATCCGGCGGAATGCTCAGCAGCGCCTTGTTCAGAATGCTGACCAGTTCGGTATCGGCACGCCGCGCGGCGAAAGCGAGGAAGCCTTTGTTCATGCCGACGATGTTGGAGATACGCAAGCTGTCGCTGTAGATGTGGGCGATGTAGTAGCGCGCACTGTGCAACGTGGTAATCATCGCGTCCGCTCGACCGTCCTTCACGTCAGCCAAGGCGCCCAGAACTGTTTCGTTATCAACGATCTCGATGTCGGGGTAGTCCTTGAGCAGCTCACGCTCAGCCGAACTTTCGGGCACTGCGACGCGCTTGCCGCGCAGCTCCTGCAGGCTTGAAGGCGCGCCTGCGTCCTTGGTGGTGACGATCACAAAGGGGCTGGCAAGGAACGGATGAGTGAAACGCATGCCGACTTCCCGCGAGACCGTTGGTGTCAGCAGAGAAATATCCGCGCTGCCATCCAGCAGACGCGTGCTCAGACTGGAAAAGCTGTCGGTGCGCTCGACATTGATCTGCAAGCCGGTACGCCGCTGGATGAGCTCGAGCAGATCAGCGCCGATCCCGCCAAAGTTGCCGTCACCATCAAAGAATGCAAACGGTGCCTGATCGTCATTGATCACGAACCGCGCGACCGGATGCAGCTCAAGCCAACGTGCTTCGCCGGGTGTCAGGTCAATGCGTTTGGGCGTCAGCGCCCCGCCGCCGCCCGACCAGCGCTTGGTAATTTCGGCAATCTTCGCATCACCCAGCGACTCGAGGGTCGAATCGATCAGACGCAGCAATTGGTCGTTGCCCCGGCGCAAGGCAAAGCTGAAACCGCTGGTTTGGGTTTTGACGAAAGAGTGCAGCCGCACATAGTTGAAGTAGTTGAGGTTGATCAGGTAATTGCTCGACACCGTATCGCCGAGAAACAGGTCGACCTTGCCAAAAGCCAGCGCAGCCAGTGCCAACTCGTTCGATGGAAAAAGCACGAATTCGGCGTTGGGGTATAACGCGTGTAATTGACTGGAAGGCAGGTAATCGTCGGCAACCGCAATACGCAAACCGGCCAGATTGGCCGGCATCGGGCGCCGATCATCACCGCGCATGAACATTGCCGGCACGTCTTCGACATAAGGCTTACTGAGCGTGACGAGGCCGTCGATCAACTCGAAACTGTTGGAACTGCCCAGCATGTCGATGTCGCCACGCTCGAGCGCCGCCATGGCGTCGCGGCGGTCGGGATAAGCCTTGACGGTAACTTCGACATGCAAGGCCTGACCGATAATGCAGGCGATGTCGGCGGCTATTCCCTCGTACCGCGTACCGCTGGCGGTCATGACATAAGGCGGGAAATCCGGAAGCGCCGAGCCCAGCACCAGACTGCGCTTCTGCCGCAGCCAACTCCAGTCTTCATTGGCCAGATCGACCTGTAGCTCCTTGCAGTCAGACCGACCGAACACCTGCAGAGTGCGCGGCTCTGCTGCCCACAACGACCCGCTACCGAACATGACAAGCACACTGACTAGCAAAACACCGCGCAACAGATGAAACATAAGCGAGTTATCCCTGGTTGTCCGCCGTCAGGCTGTGCTGCAACTTGAACAGCTCCGCATCACCACGAATGCCAAGCTTTTTGAAAGCGGCCTGTTTTTGCCCGCTGATGGTTTTGCGACTGCGCGAGAACTTCAAAGCGATCTGCGTCACTCCCATCCCCTCGAGGCAGCAGCGCAATACTTCTTTTTCTTTCGGTGACAGAAGAGGATTACTGAGGAAGTCGTCGCCGTGCGCCGCGCCATCGTCATTGGCACCAGCAGGTTCGTCGACCGACGCAGGCAGCACATCGAGTTCGAAGGCCATTTCCGGCGAAAGATACAACTGGCCGGACGCAGCACTGCGGATGGCGGTGATCAGGTCATCGACCGACTGCGACTTGCCGAAGAATCCGCTGACGCCCGCCCCGATCGCCATATTCACTACCGCCGGGCGCTCTTCGGAAGATGAGACAAGGATGCGCATGCCCGGATATTGCTTGCGCAGCAGGCGGATCAGATTGAGCCCGTCCAGCTCCCCATCGTGCAGTTTGTAATCGAGTATCAGCAGGTCGATGTCGATTTCGCGCAATCCGGTGAGCAACTGCGCGCTGCTGCCATACACACCTACGACACTGAACTCGGCTTCGCGCGTCAGCCGCGACTTCATCGCCAGACGTATGAGCGAGTGATCATCAAGGATGGCAACGCGTAACGGATTCACGACTGACCAATGCATGAACAGCTCCATGATGAAGAGTGTTGGAGGACCATCAGCACTTGGCAACCGCAGCAAATCCCGGGCATCACCGAAGCATTCAGGTGCATCTGATTGATTTCTCGGCACATGATGAGTGTTTTGAAGGCGTGACGAAATAGGGCTTTGTCCCAAAAGTCAGAATGCCGCTTGCATCAACGATCGGATGTGCCTATTGCGCGGCGCCAGGACGACTTCTGGCCTTCGAAACGCCAGTCGACCAAATGCGCCCAATTCATCGGGCGAGCATAGAAGAAGCCCTGCCCCCACTGACAACCAAGCCGCGCCAGATGCTGAACCTGATCTGCGGTTTCAATACCCTCTGCCACCACGCGCATGTCCAATTCCCGCGCCAAGGCCAACGCCCCGTGGATGACCGCGCTGTAGCGCGCCTGATGGAAATTCTGCACGAAGCCGGCGTCGAGTTTGATTTCGTTGAACGGCATCTGGCACAGCCGCTCAAGTGAAGAATAGCCGACACCGAAATCATCGATTGCCAGACTGAAGCCGAGCATGCGCAGACGCACCATGTTTTCCATGCTGATCTCGGGCATCTGCAGCAGGCCGGTTTCCGTGAGCTCGAAAATGAGCCCAGCTGGCGAGGCGCCATGGATGCGCAACAGCGCCTTGATCCGGTCGACAAGATTCGGATTGGCCATCTGCGTCACGTCGAGATTGAACGCCAGCTTGAACGGCTTGCCGTGAGACTGGACGAAGCGCTGCAGACTCAAGCCTTGCGTGAGCAGGCTGAAAAACATCTCATCGAGCAGCCCGCAGCGCTCGATCGTCGGCAAGAACATGCCCGGCGAAAGCAATCCACGACTGGGGCTCTGCCATCGCACCAGCACCTCGGCGCCATCCACCTCACCACTGCGCAGATGAAACTTGGGCTGGAAGTAGGCGCGAAATTCCTGACGGCGTATCGCTTCGAGCACTTCGTTCTCCGAAGGCTGATCGAGATGACTTTCCACCACTTTGGTATCGCCCGGAGTGTGCGGCCGATAACGCGCCAACAATGGCCCCAGCACATCGATCATCAGAGGCTTGCCGACACTGCCAAGCAATTCCAGCCCCTGCAACGTGACAATCCGGTCAACCGTGCGCAACAAGTCTTCAGGCAGTGAACTGCAGATGATCACTGCACGAATCAAACCGGCCTCTCTCGCCAGGCGCAAGAACGTCAAACCATCCATCCCGGCCATGCTCAAGTCACACAATGCAACGTCCACGCCTCCAGCCTGGGATATCACAGCCAGCGCATCCTTGCCGTCAGCCGCCTGAAAGATATTTTTGTACCCCAGACTATTAAGCGCACTGACTGCCGCCGTGCGCTGAAAGGCGTGATCTTCCAAGACCAATATACGAAGCGTGTTCACAAACCTGGAACCTCTTTCTATCAGTCGTTAATAGCGAAAGTTTGAATAATCTTTCAAGCAGGACGCCCGCTCACAAACTTTGCGTTGACTGAGAATTTCTGCATCCGCGAATACTAGCCAGACAAAGACCGCACGACTTTGAGAATTGTCTCATTTGGTTCGCTGCACCATTACCGCAAATATGAATACGCCACTGCCATATTACTGACCGGCTCGCACCTTTATCGCTTTAAGACAAATCCCAAAGACCCGCCACCACCGCACACCTAATATGGCCTGGCATTTCAATGCAGCACTTCACAATAACTTCGGATATAAACATGAAAAAGTTCGCTTTCGCAGTACTCACTCTTTCCGTACTGGCTGCCTCCACTGGCGCAGTGGCTGAAGAAGAAGCGGCCAAAGCTGTCAAGGGCGGCAGCGGTCAAATCAGCTTCACCGGCGTTATCAACAACGACGCCTGCTCGGTAGACGGCGCTTCGGGTAACGACAAGATGATTGCCGTGGACATGGGCAGCGTGTCGATCAAAGACATGGGCACCGACTCTGCTCCGGGCGCCGGTCGTGTGGCCGCCAACGATTTCAACCTGAAAGTGAACTGCAACGCTGGCACCAAGGTTTCGATGCTGTTCAAACCAACCGTAAACGGCGGTTCGGGCCTGGTTGATGGCAAGAAAGTTCTCAAGCTGCAGGGTGCAGACGCGGCCAAGGGCGTTGGTATCGCACTGCTGGACAGCAATGGCCAGTTGATCGACCTGAGCTCCGAAGCCACTGCCAAAGTGCAGACCAACCTGACTGGCGACGCAACCACAGGTGGTGATGGCACCCTGTCGTTCGCAGCCGCTTACGTCACCACCGGCGACAAGACCACCGCTACTGCCGGTACCGGTAACGCCACTCTGCCGTTCGTTCTCGAATACGAATAAGCAGCCCGCAATACCTGGACGGGGCCGCTGTGCCTCGTCCTTCCCGAACAGATTAATCGGTGAAATCTATGTTAAGTCGCTACTTTCCGCTTTGCCTGGGGCTTGCCGGGGTGTTGATGACGCACTCGGCATTCGCCAGCATCTCCTTGAGCTCCACCCGGATTATCTTCGATGGCGCGCACAAAGAGGCGAATGTCACCGTGCGCAACGGCGGACAAACCATTCTGGCGCAATCGTGGCTGGATGCCGGCGACACCGCTGGCAGCGCACCGCCTTTCGCAGTTACTCCACCACTGGCCAAACTTGAGCCCAATCAACAGCAATTACTGAGGATTCTTTATGAAGGCCGCGGCATGCCTGCGGACAAGGAGTCGGTGGTATGGCTGAACGTGCAGGAAATCCCCCAGGCCAGTGCTGCCGATATCAACACGCTGCAATTGGCGGTACGTCAGCGTATCAAGGTCTTCTTCCGCCCGGACGGACTCACCGGTGATGCCGCAAAGGCACCGGAGCAACTTGCATGGCAATTGGTCACTCAGGCTGGCAAGTCGGTGCTGAAAGTAAAAAACCAAAGCAACTACCACGTGTCGCTGGCCGATCTGAAAGTCGTTGCAGGAAAAAAAGCGGAATTGGTAATTGATTCGACAATGATCGTTCCGGGGAAGTTCGCTCATTCAATCTGAAAGATCTGCCAGCTGGTACTTCGCATTTGAGTTTTTCAGCAATTAACGATTACGGCGCACAACAACGATTCGATGCACCACTAAGCGTTGCCGAAAGCCATGCCGAGCGCGTGAAAGATGCCTCCGCCCAGTAAATCCCCCACCCCACCCTGCCAACTTACAAGCTATTCACAAGTTCCGGACTCCGGTTGAAGCAACACGGACTGATAAGGCAAATTGCATGTTTTCCTCCCAACACCACACATCTGAAAGTTGTGTTAAGCATCATGTTGCGCGCCAGAAAAACAAAGCGGCGTTGGGCTGCCTGCATCCATTGTGCTTTGCTATCAACATGGCCATTTGCGGATTCGCCGTGGGCGCCGAAGCCCCGGCCGCAGTGGCGAGTGAATCTTTCAATACGCTGTTCCTTGAAGGTTCATCGGCGGTCGATCTGCAACCGTTGCTGAATGCCAACAGCGTCTTGCCAGGCCAATACCGCGTCGACGTGTTCAGCAACGGCACGCTGGTCGGGCGTCGCGATATCGATTTCGCGGCCAACCCGGTCAACGGCAAAGTCGAGCCACGCATCACTCTGGAACTGTTGCAGCAGCTGGGTGTGGACATGCGCAAACTGCGTGAGCAGGGTCTGGTTGACGAGCAACACCCTGCCGATCACTACGACCTGCCTGCAATGATCGAGCAAGCGAGTCTCAATTTCGATGCCAACCGCCTGCGCCTCAATATCAGTGTGCCGCAGGTCGCCATGGCGCGTGGCATGCGCGGCTATGTAGATCCAGAGCTTTGGGACCAAGGTGTGGCCGCCGGTTTCATCAACTACCAGCTGAGCAGCACCCGCAGCAAAACCGATTACTCGACGCAAATTTCCAACAACCTCGGGCTTCGCAACGGCCTGAACCTGGGCGCCTGGCGGCTGCGCAACGAGTCCAACCTGAGCAGCTCCACCGGCCGGCCCAATCGGTTCGTCAGCAACCGCACCTTCATCCAGCGCGACCTCACGGCGATCAAGGGGCAACTGAGTGCGGGGGAAATCTTTTCCGATTCGGATCTGTTCGACAGCGTGCGCTATCAAGGCGTCAAGGTGGCCTCTGATGAGGGCATGCGCGCAGACAGCGAGCGCGGCTATGCGCCGATCATACGTGGCGTTGCTGAAACCAACGCCACGATCGAGGTCCGCCAGGATAACTACATTCTCTACACCACCAACGTGCCGCCGGGTCCGTTCGAGATCAGTGACATCTATCCATCGGGCTCCAACGGCGATCTGGAGATCACCATTGTTGAAGCGGATGGACGGCGCAAGGTCACCCGACAGGCATTCTCCGCCCTGCCGACGATGGTGCGTGAGGGACAGTTGAAGTACAGCCTGTCGAGCGGCAAATTCAATAACAACAGCGAGGGCTATGACAAGCCCGCCTTCCTCAGCGGCACGTTCGCCTACGGCTTGACCAGCAACCTGACAGGCATTGCCGGCCTTCAGGCGAGCAACGGCTTCAAGGCGCTGTCCATCGGTGCGGCGAAGAACACCTCGATTGGCGCAATGTCCCTGGACGTGACGCAATCGTCCAGCAAGGCATTCGGCAAAACCACCCAGGGCAGCAGCATACGCGCGCTCTATGCAAAGACCTTCACCGGCACCGATACCAGCTTCACCCTCGCCGCTTATCGTTATTCGACCGAGGGTTACCGCACGCTGACCGACCATGTCCAGGACACCAGCTCCGGGGCCACCCGGCGCCTGGGTAATTCCAAAACCCGCACCGACCTCACGGTCAACCAGACTTTGGGCGAAGCACGCCAGTTCGGCTCGCTGTACCTGAACGCCAGTGACCAGCGCTATTGGGATCGCGGTGGCTCGCGGAGCTTTTCCGCCGGCTACAACAACAATTGGCGCGACCTGAACTACAACATCAGCCTGAGCAAAACCCAGGAGTTCGGCGCGCGCGGTGACACCAGCAACGACACACAACTGAGCGTCTCGATTTCGTTTCCGCTCGGTTCGACACCCGCGCACCGCGCGCCTACATTTCCAGTAACCATCAGAACACCGGTACCAGCACCCAAGCCGGGATCAACGGTTATCTGACCGAGGACAGCGACACCTACTATTCCGTGCAGACCGGGCGCAGTGTCCAAGGCGATCGATCTGGCTCGCTGAGCCTGAGTACCCGCACATCGATGGGCGACCTGAGCCTGGGTTACAACCGAGGCAACGGTTATGAATCACAGAACCTGAGTGCCGCCGGATCGCTGGTGGCCCATGCAGGCGGCATCAATATGGGCCAGACCGTCGGTGAAACGTTCGGTCTGGTGGAAGTGCCCGGCATGTCGGGCGTCGAAGTCAGCAGCTATTCGGGTGTGAAAACCGGCCTGAACGGCTATGCGGTTCTGCCTAACGCGCAACCGTACCGCGTGAACTGGGTAACGCTGGACACGCGTAACCTGGGCGGTGAGATCGAGCTGGACAATGCCACCCAGCAACTGGTGCCAAGACGAGGTTCGATAGTTCTTGCACGCTTCGAAGGCAGCAAAGGCAGACGCGTCCAGTTTGAACTGTACGATGCCAACGGCCAGCCGATTCCATTCGGCGCGGTGCTGTTGGATAGCGACGGCAAACAACTGGCATTGTCAGATCCGACGGGCAAGGCCCTGGCGCTGGTGACCAAAGATCACGGTGTCATCACCATCAAGTGGCAGGGCAAAAGCTGCCCCGTGCCGTACAAGCTGCCGGAAAAGGTCGAAGGCTTGAACTATGAGCAATACCGGTTGGCCTGCTCTTCGAGCGCGAAGTAGACCGACCGCGAGCTTGTCACTCTACGCCCCCTCAACCAAAACTCAGCCCTGATGATTCAGGGCTTTTTAATGCGCAGTTTGAGCATCGCGTTGATCAATACGCTGCCCCCAGAGCTGAACGTCAGGAGACCTTCCACGGATGCTCACGCCACTTGTTCTGAAAAAACTCGATGAATACTCGTATCCGTGGACTCAAATGCTTGCGATCCGAATAAAGCAGGTAGATCGGCTCGACCACACCCGTTTTGAAATCCTCAAGCAACGGCACTAGCGTTCCCGCTTTTACATCAAGCCCGATATGAAAGTCCGCAAGCTTCACCACGCCAGCGCCTGACAGCGCCATGTCGCGCAACAGATCGCCTTGAGTAAACGACGCGCTGGCGGTCACCGGTACCGAGACGCCGTCTCCATCCTGCAAAAATGACCATTTGTTCCACGGGCTGACGAAGCTGAAATTGAAGCAACGATGATTCAGCAAATCTGCGGGTGTGGTTGGTGTGCCGTGTTCAGCCAGGTACTGCGGCGAGGCACAGATCAGCCATTCACATTCGCCGATGCGTCTGGCAATGCGTGATGAGCTGGGCAATACGCCGCTGTGGATGGCGATATCGAGCCCTTGCTCGAAGTGATCGACGAATTGCGCGCCGAGTTGGATCTCAACGTCCAGTGAGGGATACAAATCCAGAAATTCCGGTAGCCACGGCACGATCTGGTGTTTGGCGAAAGAGGTCATGGTGTGGATGCGCAGGGTGCCACTGACCCTGGAGGGCAACGCCTCGGCCAGCGAGTCCGCCTCGTTCATGGCTTCAACGACGGCTTTGGCGCTGCGCAGGTAAGCGGCGCCCTCCTCGGTCAGCGTCAGCACGCGTGAGCCGCGCTGGAACAGCCGGACCTGCAAGCGATCTTCCAGGCGGGTGATCAGTTTGCTGACCGCTGATGGCGTCAGGTGATGGGCGCGCGCGGCAGCAGAAAAACTTCCACATTCGGTAGACCATATAAAAGCGAGCAGCTGCGAATAATTGTCCATGGCCGGTCCTGGCGAAAAGCTTGAAGGCATGTTGTCTCAACGCTTATGAAAAAGCGCGCCGAAGCGCGCTTTTTCCTGGGGTCCGGGTCAGCGAATGAACTGTTCGATGTAGTCGTCCGGCAAGCCCAGCGTCTTGTAATGCGCTCGGGCGGCTTCAAGCTTGGTGAACACATCTTCGTAACCCACGGCAACGCCCTGCGGATCGACGTAAGTGTAGCCACCCTGCACGTGGAACCAGGTGATCATTTCACTCACATCCTCGGGGACGAACAGGGTATGCGTTTCACCGGGCGGCTCATAGGCAAAAGACCCCTCCTCCGCGACCCAGTCATGCTCCAGGTAGTACCAGCGACCCTTGAGCACGATCGCATGCACGCCGCCGGTATGGCGGTGACGCGACAGCACGCCGGCCTGACGCACCCGCAACAGGTTGATGTAATAGCCGCCGCTGGTGTTGAGCAGCAATGGCTTGAAGGAGACAGATTTTGTTACCGGCACCCACAGCGCATCGTCTTCGAGCCACTGCGTCATGACGCCCGGATGCACCATGTCGGGCGTCATGAAGGGAACTTGCGGCAACTGATACGCAATGGCGAGTTCATCAGGTTTAACAGGAGTATTCATAGTCAGGCCTCTCGGTTTTTTTGACGAATTCACAGCACTTGATTGCGCCAGGATTTCGCTTGAGGGAAAGGTTATGGCGTCGCTGTACGGGAGAAAACAGCTACTTGGTCACACCTGTTGTGACGCAGGATCACAGTGTCGGGGCGGGTTCGCGCAGACTCTGACCAGCCGTGAACCAAGGCTGTCAGCCGCCGCCAATCCTTCCACCAGGCGCTGGTAGTTCAAGGGCGGTTGCATGTTTCTGGCGTAAACCGCCGATAAGGTTGCGTCCACGAGAATATTGATCTGCGCCGTCGTCAACGGCGTGCGCTGACCCAGTTCAGCGAACGTCACGGGCAGCTTCACCGCGTGCAGCAGACGCGCGACCTGTTCAATCTCTTCGGCCGGTCGCGCCTCCACCGCCATCTGCACCAGCGTGCCGAACGCCACCAGTTCGCCATGCAGCATCGACGCCATCGCCGGTATCGCGGTCAGCCCCCGAACCAGGGCATGGGACAGTGACAAACCACCGCTCTCGAAACCGACACCGCTAATCAGCACGGTGCCTTCGATGACCCGCTCGACATCATCGGTGAGTTCATGTCGACACACCGCCTGATATGCCGGGACGCCGTACTGCATCAGCGTGTCGAAAACCAGGTTGGTGAGCATCAATGCCGTGTGCAGCGGCGGTGTGCCGAAAGAGTTGTGGCCGCCGGCGGCGTAGCACTGTCGGGCTTCGAATTTCTTGCTGATGGCATCGCCGATCCCGGCCGCGAAGAACCGTGCCGGCGCCTGAACGATGACCTCTGTATCGACAATCACCGCAGCGGGATTCATCTTCAGAAACTCCACGCCCACCACTTTGTGCTCTTCGTCGTAAAGCACGATCAGCCGACTCGTTGGCGCGTCACTTGAAGCGATCGTGGGGCAGACAATGATCGGCACGTCGAGATTGGCCGCCAGCCCCTTCGCCGTATCGATGGTCTTGCCACCGCCCAGCGCAATGATCGTGTCGGGGGCGTGCAGCAATGCCTGCTCGGATAACTGCGCAATCGCAGCGCGCGTGCACTCGCCGGGAAACTCGATGTGCAATGGCTCCAATCCCTGGTCCTGCAACGTGGCGCCAACCTGCGGCCATAGATGCCGGGCGACAAACTCATCGCAAAGCACCAGCGGCCGTGATCGGCCCATGTCGTTCAGCACTCTGCCCAATTGTTGCAATGCATTCGGACCCTGCTCGTAGCGCCCGGGAAATCCCATCGTTTTAACCATGACAAACGTCCTCGCAAGAAGTCATCAGCGCATCAACCAGCCGCCCGCGACATCAACCACCTGGCCGGTAATGAAGTCGCTTTCGCTTGACGTGAGAAAACACGCCGCTCTCGCCACCTCAAGCGGTGTGCCCAGCCTGCGCAGCGGTGTCTCGTCGACCACGGTTTGATTGGCCTGGGCCGATACGGTCTTGAGCAATGGCGTTTCGATTCGTCCAGGTGCCAGCGCATTGGCGGTGACACCGAACGGCCCGAGTTCGCCGGCCAGGTGGCGGGTAAAGCCGATGATTGCGGCTTTGGTCGCACTGTAGTGCGCTGCGACAATCGGCAAGAACGCGCTGCCCGCCACCGAAGACATATTGACGATGCGCCCGAACCGGCGCTCGACCATGCCGGGCGCGAGCACTCGCACCAGGTTGAAGGAGCCATTGAGGTTGATATCGACCACCCGCAGCCACTCCTCCGGCGCCATGGTCCAGATCGGCGCGGGTGCGCCGTGGTGTTTGGGCGAAACGCCGGCGTTGTTGATCAGGGTATCGATGGGGCCGAGCTCACCTTGCACGCGCTCGCATGCAGCAGCGCAGTCTTGAAAACTCGCGACATCAGCCTGCGCCCACGCGACCGCAAAACCCGCATCACGCAACGCCACGCCCTGCTGTTGCACCTTGTCGGCATCAGCATCGAGCAGCGCCACGGCTGCACCTTCTTCGCAATACAACCGCGCGATCGCCGCACCGATGCCGCCCCCGGCGCCGGTGACCAATACGGTGCGCCCGGCGTGTCTGGAATGAGTCATGAGCTGTTCTCACTTGCAGATGAATGGACTGGGTCAGAGCCCCAGATAAGCACGCTTGACGTGCGGGTTTTCCAGCAGTTCCTGGCCGGTGCCGCTGAGCACCACTTCGCCGTTCTCCAGCACGTAACCGCGATGAGCAATGCGCAGCGTATGAACGATGTTCTGCTCGACGATCAACACGGTGGTGCCCAACTGGAGAATCCTGTTGATGATCTCGAAGACCTGCGACACCAGCAGCGGCGACAGGCCCAGCGAGGGTTCATCAAACATCAACAATTTCGGCTCGGCCATCAGGCCCCGGGCGATGGCAACCATTTGTTGTTCGCCGCCCGACAGTGTCCCGGCGTTCTGATCAAGACGTTCGCGCACCCTCGGAAACAGATCGAGAATATTGTCCAGACGCTGCCTGTAGCCCGCTCGTGCACTGCGTTTGTAGGCGCCCATCAAGAGGTTGTCGCGCACGCTGATGAAGGGAAACAACTGGCGCCCCTCCGGTATCAGCGTCAGGCCCGCGTCGACAATCTGATCGGGGCGATTGCCATCGATGCGCTGGCCTTCGAATTCGATCGTGCCTTGGGACGGTGTGACGATGCCGCACAAGCTGCGCAGGGTCGTGGTTTTGCCGGCGCCGTTGGCGCCGACGATGGTCACCACCTCGCCGGCATTGACCTCGAACGACACGCCACGAAGGATCTCCGTACCGCCATAGCCGCTGTGGACGTTGTCGAGTTTAAGCATGGCTGTACTCCTTACCGAGGTAGGCTTCGATAACCTGAGGATCGTTGATCACATCGTGAGGCGCGCCCTGCATCAGCAGCGTGCCGGAACTGATCACGACGATGCGGTCAGAAAGGCTCATGGTGGCTTGCATCAAGTGCTCGATCATCAACACGCTGACGCCCGAATCACGCACCCGGCGAATCACTGCGATGGCCTTGGCAACATCCGTCGGGTTGAGGCCGGCCATGACTTCGTCGAGTAACAGGATGCGCGGGCGGGTCGCCAGAGCGCGGGCCATTTCCAGGCGCTTCATGCCGCCGACCGTCAAGTTGCGCGCCCGGGTGTCGAGCAGCGCGGTGAGTTCGGTCAGCTCGGCGACTTGCTCGGCGATCGCCCTCGCCTCCTTCGCGTCAGCGGTGTGCATGAATGCACCGAGCATGATGTTCTCGCAGACACTCAAATCAGCGAATGGCTGGACGATCTGAAAGGTCCGGCCAATGCCTGCCCGGGCGAACTCGGCCGGGCTGTTCGGGGTGACCCAGTCGCCATTGAGCAGGCGCACTTTCACTTGGCCTTTGGATGGCAGAAGAAACCCGGAGAGCTGGTTGAACACCGTAGTTTTGCCGGCGCCGTTCGGGCCGATCACACCCACGATTTCGCCTTCGGCCAAGCTCAGCGAAACATCGTTGGTGGCGTGCAGTCCGCCAAAGAACTTGTGCAGGTTTTCTGCGACCAGAACCGGCTCACCGTGGGTGGCCGAGTGGGCTTGCGCCAAGGTCGGCCCGATCGGTGCTTTTGTATTTGCCATCGAACGACGGCCGCCGGGCAATGAGTCGATCCAGGCAAATATCCGGGCCCCAAAACGCCCCACCACGCCTTGCGGAATAGTCAGCACCACCACGACCAGCACTATGCCATAGACCAGACCGTGCACCCCGCTGCCCAGATCGCCAAGCCAGCCGCGTGCCAGTTCAGCCAGCGGCAGCACCAGCAAAGTGCCGATCAGCGGTCCCGATACCGTGCCCAGTCCACCAATCAACGCGAACATGGCGATCTGAATCGACATCTCGAGAGAAAACATCGAGCCGGGTTCGATGAAGGTCAGGTACATCGCGTGAAAGCTGCCGACCAGGCTGGTGATAAATGCGGACAACACCACGGCGATCAGCTTGACCTTGACCGAGTTCACGCCCACCGCATGGGCGGCGTCTTCACGCTCACGCACGGCGATCAGGTAATAACCCAGTCGGGAATTCTTGATCTTCCACGACACTGCCAATGTGATGAGCAGAAACGCGAAGGCAATCAGCAGGTATGGCCAGCGCGGGCGGAACAACATCCACTCGAAACCGAGCTTCAGCGGTACGCCCAGCCCTGCCGCACCACCGGTCACGTCATGCTGATTGATCGCCACCAGACGCACGACCTCCAGCACCGCAATGGTCGCCAAGGCAAAAAACGGCCCGCGCAATCTGAAGCACGGCCAACTGATCAGCACCGCGACAATCGACGACAGGATTGCGCCAGCGAACATGCCGATCCATGGACTGATGCCCAGTTTCATCATCAGCAGCGTCGTCGTGTAAGCGCCCACCCCGTAGAACACGGCATGCCCCAACGACAGCTGGCCGGCAAACCCGCCGACGATGTTCCAGGCACTGGCCAGTGCCGCATAACTGCATATGAGGATGAACAGGTGATAAACGAACGGCGAGCCAACGCTCAATGGAATGATCAGTAACAGCGCCAGGGCCAGTGCACTGACATAGACACGCGGGTGCAAAATATTCATGAACATCTTCCTCACTCAGACCCGCGACCGGCGCCGAAAAGGCCTGTCGGACGAAACACCAGGATGCCCAGGAAAATCGTGAAGTAGACGACCTCCTTGAGGTCCGGCGCGATGTAGTAACCGGCGAGACTGTCGACGATGCCGATCAGCATTGAGCCGATCAGTGCGCCGGACAGGCTGCCCAGGCCGCCCAGCACCACAATCACAAACGCCGTCAGCACGAAGAAAGTGCCAACGGTTGGAAAGACCGGATATTGCGGAGCGATCAGTCCCGAGGCGACGCCCAGGCAGGCGCAACCCAGGCCGAAGGCAAACACATAGATGTTTTTGACGTTGACACCCATCAGTTGCGCCGCGTTGCGATGCTGTGCAGTAGCGCGGACAGCCCGGCCGAGAAATGTGTTCTGCAAAAACCAGTGCAGCCCCGCGACCAGTGCGAGCGACGCGACAAACGTGATCAACTGACCGCTGCTGACGCGAAAGGCGCCGAAGCTGACGGTCGTGGTACCGACGCTGATGTTCTTCACCGTCATGACGTCGGCACCGAAGATCAGCAACGCGCCGTTCATCAGGGCAATCGAGACGCCCACGGTGGCGAAAATCTGGATATGTCCCTCGGCGCCAAGCAACGGCTGAATGATGAAACGCTGCATTGCCGCACCAGCGGCAAACAACAGGATCGTTGCAGGAATGATCGCCATATACGGGTGGATGCCGAAGTGCGAATTCAGCAAGTACACGGCATACAGGCCGATCATCAGAAACTCGCCATGGGCGAAGTTGACCACACGCACGATGCCGAAAATCAACGTCAGGCCGATGCTGATGATGGCCAACGTGCCACCGAGCAATAAGCCGTTCAACAGGAGCTGGATGAAAATTTCCACGGTTGGCGCCCTCTTTGCGAGCGAACGAACCCGTGAAGCTCAATGATCAAGCTTCAGCAGATTGCGGGGTTCAGGTATCAGGGTTGGTCGGAAAAACGCGCTTGGGCAACGGCGGCTGCCTGGGGGTAAACGGTTTTCAGCAGTCCGTTCTGCCACTGCATGATTGCCGTATTGGCGCGCTGGTTCTGGCCGTTCTTGCCAAACCCGGCACCGATGCCGGCAGCCGTGCCGCCGAGAGGAATATCGATGGTTGCCACCGAGGCACGGATCGCATCGGCGTCCAGCGAAGTACTGTTTTCCATGGCATCGAGGAATATCTTCGCCCCGACATAGTTGATCAGGCTGTGGCCCGAGCGCGGTTCGCTGCCGTAGCGATCCTTGTATGCCTTGGCGAACGCCCCGATACCGGGAGCGCCGTTTTCATTGGTCTGGAACTGTGGGAAATCGACATCGAGCACGCCTTCCATATTGGCTGCGCCGACGACCTTGACCGTGTCCTGCATGGAATAGCCGCCGCCGGCGCCGATAACGGCTTTGGGCCTGAAACCGGCTTCGCGGATCTGGCGGAAAAACAGCGTCGTGTCGTTCTGATAACTGGTCTGCAATACCACATCCGCCTGGGCGCCTTTCAAACGCAGGATCAGCGATGAGAGATCGACCGCTTTGGCCGAATACGGTAGTACCTCGACCACATTCAGACCTTGCTCCTGAGCGATTTTTTTCTGAAACCCGGCGATGGTCGTACCGTACAGCGCATCCTCGTGGATGATCGCGACCTTCAATTGTTTCGGATCGACCTTGAGCGATGGGCTGACAATGTCCGTGATGGCGGTGATGGTGCCTTCGGCGAAATTCCCGGCGGTCGGGTTGCTGCGCATCACGTAGCTCAGATCACGCTCAGTGATGTGGTCGGACACCGCACCCAATTCGAAAAAGGGCACCCCCGCCATCTCCGTCACCTGCGTGGCCGCAAATGACAGCGCCGAGGAATAGCTGCCAAATACAGCAGTGACGTTCTCAACAGAGGTGAGCCGGCGCGCGGCACCGACCGCTTGTCCCGCATCGACTGCGTCGGCCTTGAGCAATTTGATCGGCTCGCCCTTCAAACCGCCCGAGGCATTTCGTTCGGCGACGGCCAGTTCGAGGCCACGGAAGCTCTCGTCGCCCAGTAACGCCAGGGATCCACTCAGGGGATAAAGCGCACCGATTCTGATGTCCGCGAGCGCGGCAACCGGAGTGGACAGGCAAAGCAGGATGCCGGCAGCTTTCAGCCAGCTTTTCGCGGTAGCCGCCACGGCCACGGCTTCCTCTTGAGCGAGTCTCATTGGATTCATCTCCCGCAGATATTGTTTTTATTGTTCCTTCAAATGATCCGTGCCGAGCACAGACATCATCGGATTACAGTGGCGATGACACGCAAGTTTCTGCGCCACTGTTTGCAAGAGTACGGCTCGCCAAGATTGGCTGGATATAGCTGAAAAAGCACACCTGCTGTGAATTTGCGGCACAGCTCCTATGGCGGGCTGATCAGTCCCAAGGCGCCGGCGACCACGCTTCCACCAGCCTGTCGATGAACAGCCGAATCTTCGGCGACAGGTGCCGCTTGCTCGGGTAAATCACCCGGATCGGCTCGGCAGCCTCGGCGTAATCTGCGAGCAACTGCACGAGCTTGCCACTGCGCAAGTCATCGTTGACCACATAGGATGGCAACGTCGCGATACCGAGGCCGGCGGCAGTCGCCTGATGCAAGGCTTCAGCGCTGTCCATCTGCAGCCGCCCGGCATGAATGACCGACACAGGCTGACCATTGAAGCGAAAATTCCACGCCAGCAATCGGCCGCCGCTGACGAAGTGCAGGCACGCATGCCCGGCCAGATCTTCGGGTGTCTGCGGTGCCGGATGTTCTTTCAGATAATCGGGCGAGGCACAGGTGATCATTTGCTGGTAAGCCACCGTGCGCGTGAGTAGCCCGGAGTCTTCCTTGGGCGGACCGATGCGAATCGCCAGATCGAAACCCTCGTCGATCAGGTCGACCAGCCGATCGGAAAACGTCGCATCGATGGCGAGCGACGGCCAGTCTCTCAGGCAGCGCTCGATGTGCTGCACAACGTGCAGCCGGCCCAGTGCTACCGGCAGGCTCATGCGCAAGCGGCCGCTGGGCGTCGAACGGCGGAACGCCAAAGCCTCTTCGACCTCGTCCAGATCCTGCAGGATGCCCACGCATCGCTCATACAGCACCCGACCATCGTCGGTCAGGCTCAGGCTGCGGGTGGTGCGGTTCAGCAGGCGGACCTGCAGACGCGATTCGAGCCGCACGATCGATTTACCGACGGCCGAGCGAGTCAGCCCGAGTTGCCTGGCCGCCGCCGTAAAACTTCCGGCATCCACCGAGGCGACGAAGGCGGCGATGTCGTTCAGGTTATGCAGTTCCATGAGGCCTCCGGATTTGGCATTCAAGCGGCTTGGCACCGGTTATGGGGAACCCTATTCCCCAATCATGAGGATAACATCTCGATTAGTTAATCCATCACCAACGCCTGATTGAGGTCATATGAACACTGAAGTAAAAGCAGCCGTGCAAACCTGGGCCAACAGCCTCAGCGATCTGGTACCCGTGCTCAAGGGCACCGATACCACCACAAAGATGAGCGACATCCGCGATGCCTACGCAAAAATGCTCGGGCAGAATCAGCCGCCGGCTGGCGTGAGGTTTGAAACAGTCGACATGGGCGGCGTGCCCGCTACGCTGGTGACTCCGGATGAGCTCAAGACCGACGCGGTGCTGATGTACATCCACGGTGGCGCCTACATCGTCGGTCGACCTGACGGCTACCACGGCATCGGCGGCAACTACGCAAAAATGCTCGGCGCGCGGGTGTATATGCCGGATTACCGCCTTGCACCCGAGCATCAGTTCCCCGCCCCCATCGATGACACTTTGCGCGCCTATGAGTGGTTGCTTGAGCAGAACATCGCCGCCAGCAAGATTGCCTTCGCTGGCGAGTCGGCGGGTGGCGCGATGGTGGTCAGCGTGATGGTCGCGGCAAAATCCAAAGGTTTGCCATTGCCTGCGGTGGGCTCGTCAATTTCGCCATGGGCCAACCTCGAACACACCGGCGCTTCCATGAGCAATCGTGAAGGCCTTGACCCGCTAAACTCCAAGCCAGTGCTGGACATCCTCGCGCGAGCCTTTCTCGGCGACACCTTGGCCAACCATCCGCTAGCCTCGCCGGTGTTCGCCGACGTCACCGGACTGCCACCGATTCTGGTGCAGATCGGCGAAAACGAACTGATGCTCAGTGACGCGATGCGTCTGGCCAATCACCTGGCGGACAACCGCGTCCGGGTCAATCTTGAAGTGTGGCCCGGCATGTTTCACGCCTGGCATTTCTACGCGGGCATGCTGGCCGAGGGGCAGCAGGCGCTGGAGAGCTCGGTGCGGTTTATCGAGGCGGGATTGACTGAGGCTAATCGCTGACCAAACTGCGTCCGCTGCTGATCGGGGACACTTGTCGCTGTATTGCTCGGCGCCTTGGCGGTATGGTGATTTGCCGACCGCCGAGGAACCCTGAATGCCGAAAAAACCACCAGCCCCTGACAGCACCGCCAGCGCAGCCGACATCGAACGCGCCATTCTGGCCTTGAACAAAATGGCCGAACGCCTGTGGGGTGACGGTCGTGAGGCCGAGGCCAAGGCGCTGCTCGATGCACTGGATGCGCTGAATCGCGCCCTCGACCGGATCCGCATCGGGGAAAGTCGCAGGGCCGTCACCCTGCACTGAATCAGACCTGATAGAACTCGCGATACCACCGCACGAACGCTTGCACGCCCTGCTCGATCGGCACCTGCGGGCTGAAGTCGATGCAGCGTGCCAGCGCCGACACGTCGGCCCAAGTCTTCAATACATCGCCCTCCTGCATCGGCAGATAACGGCGCTGGGCCTTCATGCCCAATGCCTGCTCCAGGCATTCGACGAAGATCAATAGCGCTACTGGACTGCCGCGACCGATATTGAACAGCCGGTTAGTACCACGCTCGGCGCTGAGTGCGGGCGGTTTGTCGAGCAGTCGGAAAATCCCTTCGACGATGTCATCGATGTAGGTGAAATCCCGCGCCATTTCGCCTTGGTTGTAGAGGTCGATGGCGCGCCCCTGCAGCATCGCTTCGGTGAACTTGAACAGCGCCATGTCCGGTCGACCCTGGGACCGTAGACGGTAAAAAAACGCAGGCCGGTGGCTTGCAAGCCGTAGAGATGGCAGTAACTGTGCGCGAGCAATTCATTGGCACGCTTGGTCGCGGCGTACAACGAAACCGGTTGGTCGACCGGGTCGTCTTCTGCAAACGGCATCTTGGTATTGGCGCCATACACCGAGCTGCTCGAGGCGTAGATAAAGTGCTCCGGCGGATGACGACGGCATGCCTGCAGAACGTTGAGAAACCCGACCAGATTCGATTGCGCATAGGCATCGGGATTGTCCAGCGAGTAGCGCACACCGGCCTGGGCGGCCAAGTGAATGACCTGTTTGAAGTGTCCGTGCTGTAACAGCGCGTTCAACGCCGCCTGATCAACAATGTCCAGTCGATGGAAAGTGAAATTGGCCAACGTCTCAAGTCGTTGCAAACGCGCCTCTTTGAGTTTGACGTCGTAATAAGGGTTGAGATTGTCGATACCCACAACCTCGAGCCCCTCGCGACACAAACGCATGACCGTGTGATAACCGATAAAACCTGCGGCACCTGTCACCAGAACACTCATGATCACCTCGGCTCACCGGTTGGACTTTAAGGAGATACACAGCACCGAACATTTACCGGCCAACAACGGCAACTATTGATAGACGACCCTAGTTACCCTGGCCAGCAGCATCCGACGCGAGGTATTTAAAAGTCGAACTGCCGATGAATCGAAAGATGTAAGATTGAAACTAATTTGCTATCACGGACGCCATCTAACACCCGCGACTTCAATAACTTCGAAAAGTTTAAAAAATCCGACGAATAAATTTCACCATTCACAAACAATGACTTACGAAACACGGCCATTATCAGCGGATGAAAGGCAGTCTTTTTGACTGTTATTAATTGACAGCTTGCAAAGACTGGCCGATAACTTAGCACTACCCGAAGAGCTCGCGCCGCCGCGCACTTTTCTGCTCTCCGGCTACTTATGTAATTGGATCCTGAAGGTCGCAACTGCGAACCGTGCGGTAGCTTTGCCTGAATGAAAGCGCGCCGATTCGTTATAGCCAAGACGGCCACGGATATAACAATAACCAACAAGTTGATTCATTTTTGAAACACTTCTTCTGCCAATAAACATTGATGCATCTGGCTCGGCACTTTGCCTTGATCAGCCTACTACCTACTAGCAAGCATGACGGCTCGTCCCACGCTATCGGCCGTCCTGCTTAAACGATCGCTATGTATGGAGTACTCCAGCATGCTAACGGTTTGCCGCAACGGCTCTAACTGGTATTTATTGCAGTGCAAGCCCCGCCAGGATGAACGGGCACAACTCAATCTGCAGCAACAGAACTATTCGACCTTCCGGCCGCAGCTGATGAGCGAGCGCAGTATTCGTGGCAAACGCCAACGAACACTGGAATCGCTGTTCCCCGGCTACGTGTTCATTCAACTGAGCCGCGACGACAACTGGGCACCGATTCGCTCGACCCGTGGTGTCAGCCGCATCGTCGAATTCAACCATGTGCCCGCCCGGGTCGATGAAGACGTGATCGCGCAATTGCGTGAGCGCAGTCAGGAGTCAATCGGCTTTCCTGCGGAACCGACACTCAAGCCCGGCGAACCTCTGCAAATCGTCCAGGGTCCACTGTCCCCGCTCGAAGGCGTGTTCCTGTCCATGCAGGGCGATGAGCGGGTAATGATCCTGCTCAATTTCCTCAACCGCCAACAGCACGTCAGCGTCCCGCTGAGTTACCTCGAACGCCAGCGACAATAGTCCGGATCCGCTTTGCCCTGACCCCGACCCCCTTAATCAGGAGCGTGATCCATGGCTCTGAAGCCTCGCTGTTCCCTGGTTTTAGTCGTCGCCTGCTGTGCCCCCGAAGCTGCCTGGAGCGTTGAGCCGCAAGCGATCAATGTGTACGGCTTCGATTTCACCCCGACCTTTGCCTTGTCGGAAAGCTACGACGACAACTTTCGTGAAGTCGAACACGATGTCGAATCGACCATGGTCACCCGCCTGGCGCCGGCCTTCGAGCTCAAAGCCGAGGACCGCAACAGTGCCACGCGGGTGATCTGGGAGCCGACCCGCTACATCTATCACAGCGCCTCGGACGCTTCGAACACCGCCCAGCGTCTGCGCGCCGACAGCATCATGGAGTTCACCGACCGGCATCGGCTGAAACTCGAAGCCGAGGCACGCAAGTACGAGCGCACCACCTCGACCGCCGTCGACGGCATCAACGACAAGATCGAGAGCCAGCGCGTCGGCGGCGTCTACACCTTCGGCGCGCGCAGTGCGCTGAACCAGATCGACCTCGGCGCCAGTTACGCACAACTGCGCTATGACAACTCCGACGGCATCAACGATGACAAGGAGCGCAACACCAGCAATCTGTCCAGCACTTGGTATCACCGCCTCGGCAGCAAGACCCGTGGCCTGCTCGAATACGACCACACCCGCTTCGATTACCTGCAATCGAACAGCCCGCGCAGCAGTCGCTCCGATGCAGTGCTGGCCGGAGCCGAGTGGGACATGACAGCGAAAACCACCGGCAAGCTGCGCGTCGGTTATGAGCGAAAGAATTTCGACCAGAGTGGTTCCGACGACCTGAGCAACCCCTACCGGCAAGTGGATCTGGCGTGGAAACCGCGCACCTACTCGACCTTCACCTTTCTCGCGCGCCAGGCCATGGCCGAAGGCGACGATGGCTCCGACGCGGTGAAAGCCACCTTCACCCAGATCGGTTGGCGTCACGGCTGGACCGAACGCATCACCAGCGTTGCCGAAGTCGGCATGGGCCATTACGTCTACGAAGGCCAGGACCGTAGCGACGATTTGCAGGACTACAAACTCGGCGTGAATTACGCAATGCGCCGCTGGCTGGACGTCGAAGTCGCCTACCGCCACCGCGACAACGACTCCGATGCCGACAACGAAAGCTTCACCCGCAATGTTTTCCAGATCACGTTCGACGTCAGTCTTTAGGAGGGTTGGGCCATGCACACGCGCCTGATTTTATTGTTGTTGCTGCTCTGGACAGTGCCCACGGTCGAGGCGGCGGACACCGACACCCATTACCGCCTGGCCGCTGGCGATGTCTTGCGCATCATCGTGTTCGGCGAGCCGGAACTGAGCTTCAAGAAGATCCGCCTCAACGATGCCGGCACCTTTTCCTACCCGTTTCTCGGCGAAATCGTCGCCAAGGGCCTGACGCCCAATCAGGTCGAACAGAAAATTGTCGATGGCCTCAAGCAAGGCTATCTGGTCGATCCGAAAGTCAGCCTCAGCCAGATCGAGTACCGCCCGTTCTACATCAACGGCGAGGTGCAAAAGCCCGGCAGCTATCCGTTTCAGCCCGGCCTGACCCTGGAGAAAGCCATCGCCCTGGGTGGCGGCCTGACCGAACGCGCCTCGATGAAACGCGTGACGATCCTGCGCGGCAGTGGCGGCCCGCCGGTCACTGAAAACGTCTCGCGCACCACTGTCATCGCCCCCGGCGACACCATTTCCATTGCACAAGGCTTTTTCTGATCATGGACAACAGCCCAAGCACCTACCTCGAACGTCCGCTCCAGGGCCACTTGCCAACGCAAGCCGCCGACGAGTCGGACACCCTTGATCTGCTGCATCTGTGGCGGGTGATCTGGTCGGCGAAGTGGAACATCGCCTGGCTGGTGCTGCTCAGTTGCGCGCTGGCCGTGGTGGCGCTGTCGTTCATCACGCCGCAATACGTCGGCAGTGCGACGTTGCTGATCAAGGACAAGACGCCACCGGTGTTGAGTTTTCAGCAGGCCGCCGAATCCGGCGGCGCCACCACCACTGATTACTTGCAGACCCAGCAAGCCCTGCTGCAATCGAGGGAACTGGCCGAGCGCGCCGTGCGCAAACTTGGCCTGACTACTAACCCGATCACCGATCCACGCCAGCAGGCGCAGAGTTGGTTCACCCCGCGCCAATGGCTGGCGGAGCTAAATCGCGACCAATGGCTGCCATGGCTGGATCTGCTGCCGCCGCCGAAGCCGCCAGCGACCGAAGAGCAAGTGTTCAACGACGTCACGCAAAACCTGATGCTGCACACCAGCGTCAAGTTTGTCGGCAAGAGTCAATTGCTGGAGATCGACGTCGAACTGCCCGACCCGGCACTCGCTGCGGCGGTGGCCAACGCCCTCGCGCAAGGCTTCATCGACAGCCAGCAGGACACCAGCCTGAAGTCTTCGCAAAACAACACCAGCTGGATGAACACCCGCCTGGTCGAACTGCGTGACAACCTGCGCGTGGCCGAAAACAAGTTGCAGGCCTATCGCGAGGAACAGGGTCTGGTCGATGTCGACGGCGTCGCCACCATCAGTGCCAACGAGCTGCAAATGACCGGCAATCGCATGATCGACGCGCGCCGCGACCGTGCTGAAGCGGAGAGCCAGTTCCGTCAGGCGCAAGCCTTGAGCAACGGCGACATCAGTCGTTTGTCCAGCGTGCCGGCAGTGCTGAGCAATCCGCTGATTCAGCAGTTCCAGGCTGATCTGGCCAAGGCTCAGGCCAAAGTCGAAGAGTTGTCCGGCCGTTATGGGCCGAAGCACCCGGCGCTGATCTCCGCCCGATCCGAGCAACGTACGGCGGCCAACAGCCTGCGCCTGCAAGTGCAGCAAGTGGTTGCCGGTATCGAGCGCCAGTATCAACTGGCAGTGGCCAGCGAAGACGCGCTGCGCAAATCCTTCAACAGCAACAAGGCGCAGATTCAGGACATTTCGCGCAAGGAATTCCAGCTGCGCGAATTCCAGCGTGAAGTCGACAGCACCCGCGCGCTCTATGAAACCTTCGTCACCCGCCTCAAGGAAACCGCCGCCACTTCGGACATGGATTCGGCCAAGGCGCGCATCGTCGACCCGGCGATCGCACCGCTGGAAGCGAGCAAACCGCGCAAGAATCTGATTCTCGCGATTGTCGCGCTGGTCGCAGCGATCGTCGGCGTTGCCCTCGCCTTCCTCTTCGATACGCTCAGCAACACCTTCAAGACCGACGACACCGTCGAGAGTCTGCTCAATGTGCCGTTGCTCAGCGTCGTGCCGCTGGTGATGAAGAAGAGCCGGCGACAGTTGGCGCGGCTGTTCGAAGACAACGACCACCCGCGTTTCTGTGAAACCATCCGTAATCTGCGCACCTGGCTGATGCTGCAGAACAACGAACGCCCGGCGCAGGTGGTGCTCGTCACTTCCTCGGTGTCCGGCGAAGGCAAAAGTACCATCGCCAACAACCTTGCCTCGTCACTCGCGCCACTGGAACGGGTGCTGCTGATCGATGCCGACATGCGTCAGCCGACACTGTCGCTGAACTTCGATTTCCCGCCGCAGAGCCCCGGCCTCGCCAACCTCATGGCCGGCAGCGCACGGCTGGAAGACTGCATTCGCAGTGTCGGTAATCTGGACATGCTCCCGGCCGGCTGCCTGACGCCCGCAGCGCTGGACCCGTTCGAGGCACCACGCTTGAAAGCCTCGAGCAGTTCGAGCAACGCCGTGGCCCCCGCGCAGGACTTGCTCAGCTCACCGCGCCTCGGTCGGCTGTTGCAGATTCTCAAGTCGCGCTACCGGCACATCATCATCGATTCGCCGCCAGCGGAAATCGTCAGTGACGCGCTGTTGCTGGCGCAGCATTCCGATGCGGTGATCTACGTGGTCAAGGCGCAGAGCACGCCGGTCGGCCAGGTGCGCAAGAGCATTGCCGTGTTGCAGCAGAGCCAAGCGCCGGTGTTCGGCGTGGTGCTCAATCAGGTCGATCTGCGCAAGGCGCGCAAGTACGGCCATGGCCATTCCCGTTCCTTCTACGACTACGACTTCGCCCCGCGCTGATCCTTCGGGCCGTGCCGCCCGGCCGCAGCCTGTCCTTCCCTGTTCGACGAATCGGAGATCGCGCCGATGACCTCGCAATATTCCGCGCAAATGGCACACCGTCGCGGCCTCACCTTCTGGGGGCAATGGTTGTGCGCAATGACCCTGGTCAATCTGTTGCTGATTGTTCTGGTGCACTGGCGCATCGGCGCCTTGCCCAGTGAATACCGGCTACTGATCATCCTCACGGTGCTCGGCTCGATGCCGGTCTACAGCCTCGTTCAGGTCTACCACAAACGTCATGGCCTGCTGGTCGGGCTCGGCCGTTTGCTGGCCGGCTGGCTGATTCTGCTCGGACTGCTGATGAGCATCGCCTTCGTCACCCAGACCAGCGCGTTGTTCTCCCGGCAGGTGGTGATTGTCTGGGCGGTGGTCGGTTTTCTCGCCCAGGCGGCGACGTTTCTGCCGCTGCATCTGTTCGTGCGCATGTACACCAAAATGATTTGCAACGAGCGCCGCGCGGTGATCATCGGCACCTGCCCGACCGCCCATGAACTGGCGCGCAAACTCCTCGACCCGGATCGCGCGTTACTGCTCGGGTTTGTCGCTGCGAAAGCCGACAGCGGCCCGGCGCCGAGCATCCTGCCGCTGCTCGGCGAGGTCGAGGACATTCGCGAAATCATCATGCGTTTGCAGGCGCGGCGGGTGTACATCGTGCTGCCGATGGCCGAGGCGGCGACGATCGAAGCGCTGTACATCAACCTCCTCGACATGAACGTCGACGTGGTGTGGATTCCGGACCTGGGCAGCATGGTCCTGCTCAATCATTCGATCTCCGAAATCGAGCGGATGCCGGCGATCTATCTCAACGAAAGCCTGCTTACCTCGCACCCCGGCAGCCTGTTCTGCAAGGAACTGTTCGAACGCAGCGTCGCAGCGGTGGCGCTGATTCTGCTCAGCCCGCTGCTGCTCGGCGTGGCCATTGCGGTCAAGCTGACGTCGCCGGGGCCGGTGCTGTTCAAGCAGAACCGCCATGGCTGCGACGGCGAAGTGATTCGCGTGTGGAAGTTTCGCTCGATGCGCGTGCACAACGATCAGCAAGTGCGTCAGGCCACCCGCGACGACGACCGCGTCACACCGCTGGGACGCTTTCTGCGACGCAGCTCCATCGACGAATTGCCGCAACTGTTCAACGTGCTGTTCGGCCACATGGCGCTGGTCGGGCCGCGTCCGCACGCGGTCACCCACAACATCTATTACACCGGCAAGGTGCGCGCCTACATGGCACGGCATCGGCTCAAGCCTGGCATCACTGGTCTGGCGCAGATCACCGGGCATCGCGGCGAAACCGAGACCGTGGAAAAGATGCAGCGCCGGGTCGCTCAAGACCTCAATTACATCAATCAATGGTCGCTGTGGCTGGACATCAAGATCCTGCTGAAGACGCCCTTCACCCTGTTCTCGAAAAACATCTACTGACAGCGGCCAGCGCTCTGGCCCACCCCGCCACGCATGAGGTTTTCCCATGAATGTGAGTGTATTCGGTATCGGTTATGTCGGACTGGTCCAGGGCGCCGCGCTGGCCGAGGTCGGCCACAACGTGCTGTGTGTGGATGTCGACGCGGCCAAGGTGCAGGCCTTGAATGACGGCACTCTGCCCATCTACGAGCCGGGTCTGAAAAGCCTGGTGCGGGACAATCATCACAGCGGCCGTCTGCAATTCGGCAGTGATCTGGCCGCTGCGGTAAAGCACGGCGATGTGTTGCTGATCGCGGTCGGCACGCCGCCGGACGAGGACGGCTCGGCGGATCTCAAACATGTCCTCAGCGTCGCCCGTACCATCGGCGAACACCTGCGCGGCGAGCAGATCATCGTCGACAAATCCACGGTGCCGGTGGGCACGGCGGACCGGGTGCGCGAATGCATCAGCGCCATCCTCGGCGAAAGCGGGCGTGGTGCACTGACCTTCGATGTGGTTTCCAACCCGGAATTTCTCAAGGAAGGTTGCGCGGTCGACGACTGCATGCGCCCCGACCGGATCATCATCGGCACCGACAGCCCGCGTGCCGAAGCTGTGATGCGCGAGCTGTACGAACCGTTCAATCGCAACCGCGAAAAAATCATCGTCATGGATGTGCGCAGCGCCGAGCTGACCAAGTACGCCGCCAACTGCATGCTGGCAACCAAGATCAGCTTCATGAACGAGATGGCCGGGCTTGCCGAAAAGCTTGGCGCCGACATCGAAATGGTTCGCCATGGCATCGGCTCGGATCCGCGCATCGGCTACCAGTTCATCTACCCCGGTATCGGTTACGGCGGTTCGTGTTTTCCCAAGGATGTGCGCGCGCTGATCCACGCCGCCCACGGCGTCGACATCGATGCGCGCCTGCTTCGCGCAGTCGAGTCGCGCAACAACGAGCAGAAAAGCACGCTGTTCCACAAGATCACCGAGCACTTCAACGGCGCGCTGGAAGGCAAAACCTTCGCGCTGTGGGGCCTGAGCTTCAAGCCCAATACCGACGACATGCGCGAGGCCCCCAGCCGCGTGTTGATGGAAGCGTTGTGGCGAGCCGGCGCCAGCGTGCAGGCATTCGACCCGAAAGCCATGGAACAGGCGCAGCAGCTTTATGGCCCGCGCGATGACCTGACGCTGGCCGGCACCAAAGAGGCGGCGCTGAAAAATGCCGACGCGCTGGTGATCGTCACCGAGTGGCAAGCGTTTCGCGCGCCGGACTTCGAACTGCTCGCCCGCCAGCTTAAAAATCCGCTGATCTTCGATGGCCGCAATTTGTTCGATCCGCAACGCCTCAGCGCACGCGGTTTCACCTACATCAGCGTCGGCCGGCCAACCTGCGCCGCTGAAGCACAGGATCTCGCGTCATGATCCGCCTGGAATTGCTCGACCGTTATTCGCCGGCCCTGCTGGAATCCAACCGGGCCTTCTCCTTTCTCAACTTCGCCTCGATCGGCAGTTTCATCCGCCAGCCGCCGTCGTCGCTGGCGTATTTTTGCGACGGCATGCTGATGTCCGGGTTCATGTCGCGCATCACCGGGCGCGCGGTGCAGCGGGTCAGTTTCGATTTCACCTCGATTGCCGATCCTGTGTTGCGTCAATCCGAGCAGCGCGGCAAACGCGTCTACGTGGTCGGTGCGCGGCAGGCGGAGCTTGATCGTTTCGTGGAAAAGCTCGGCACGCAGTACCCGCGCCTGCAACTGGTCGGCGCGCACAACGGGTACTTCGATGCCGAGCAAGGCGCCGCGCTTCAGGCTGATATCCGTCGGCAGCGGACCAACCTGTTGCTGGTCGGCCTCGGCGCCGGCCTGCAGGAGCGCTTTGTCCTCGATGCGCTGCGCGGTGGCTTCAGCGGCGTGGCGTTCACCTGCGGCGGTTTCATTCGTCAGGAAGCCAATGCCGGCGAGCGTTACTACCCCGACGCGATCAATCGCCTGCACCTGCGCGCCTTTTACCGCATGTATCGCGAGCCGCACACGATCAAGCGCTACCTGCTCGACTACCCGAGCAATGCCCTGCGCCTGACCGAACTGATTCTGCGCCAGCAAGTGGCGATCAATGTCACCGCCCCATGAGGATTGTGCCGATGCATATTCTGTTCACGCTCAAGGATTACCAGACTGGCGGCGGCGTCGAGTGCGTGCAGCAGCGCCTCGCCGAGCAGTTTCTGGCGGACGGCCGGCGGGTGAGTTTTTTCGTCATGAACGGCGACTCGCCCAACGTCGACGGCGCGCCGAGCATGGCCGGTGGCGGCAGTGGGCTCGCGGGCTGGCTGAAGTCGATCGTGCTGTTGCGCCGGCTGATTCGCCGCGAAAGCGTGACGCATCTGATTGGCGCCAAGGAGCAGGCCAACCTCTGCACCTGGTTCGCCACCCTGGGCAGTGCCTGCAAAGTCATCTACACCCGCCACGCCGCGCTGGATTGCGCCGAGCAGAACACCGGGCGCGCCAGCCTGCGCCTGTTGTACGCGCTGTACCTGTGCGGCAGCGGCAAGGTAGTCGCGGTGTCCCACGGTCTGCGCCAGTCGCTTGCCGGGTTGATGCCGTGGGGCCAGCCGCGCATCCGTTATTGCCCGAACGCGGTGATCAGCGAGCAACTGTTGCGTGCGGCTCAGGCGCCGTTGCCCGGTGGCGTGCCCCATCATTATTGGCTGGGTGTCGGCCGGCTAGTGGAAACCAAGGGCTTCGCGCTGCTGCTCGACGCCTACGCGCTGGCGGCGCAACAACGCCCGCTGCCCTATCTGGTAATTGCCGGCGACGGGCCGTTACGCGCAGCGCTTGAAGCGCAGACACAACGGCTGGGCATCGAACGCCTGGTGCATTTCACCGGGCATCTGCGCAATCCCTATCCGCTGATCCGCCATGCGCAGTTGCTGGTGCTCAGCTCATTGCACGAAGGTTTGCCGACGGTGTTGGTCGAGGCGCTGGCGCTGGGTACGCCGGTGATGTCCACCGATTGCGGCAGCGGGCCGCGCGAGTTGCTCGACGATGGACGCCTCGGGCGTTTGGTCGTCGTCAACGATGTGCCAGCCCTGGCCGAGGCGCTGCTCGACAGTCTGGCCAGCCGCGAACCCGAGCCGCCGCCCCGACGCTCAGTCAGCGACGCGATCCTGCCCTATACCAGCCAGTACGCCGCGCAGGCTTATTACCAGGTGTGGAACCGATGAAAAAGCTGCTGATCATTCTCCAGGACCTCGGCGCCGGCGGCGCGGAGAAAATGATGGTGCGCCTCGCCGGTGCCTTGGTTGAGGCCGGCAACGAAGTCACGCTGCTGATGCTCACCGGTGCCGGCATCAATCAGCCGGCGCTCGATCCGCGGGTCAGGCAAGTGCTGCTCGACAGTCCGCGCAGCGCGGCGGCTGTGCCGGCACTGACACGGTTTTTACGCAGCAATCAGTACGACGCGCAACTGGCCGCCCTCACCCACGTCAACGTCGTGGCGATTGCCGCCGCCGCGCTGTCCGGGACGCTGGCGCGGCTGCATGTCAGCGAGCGCAATGCCTTTTCGCGGGACAAACACGTCAACCCGGCATTGTCGGTCAAGCTCGCCTACTGGCTGGCGCCGTGGTTGTACCGGCTGATTCCCAACCCGGTGATCTGCGTGTCACAAGGCGTCGCCGAGGATCTGGTCGACACCACCATCGCCCGCGCGCGCGATGTGACGACCGCTGACAACCCGGTGCTCGACAACGATTTTCGTGACAAACCCGCCGCCGCGCCCAGCCATCCCTGGCTGAAGGACAAAACCACCCCGGTGATCGTCGCCGTGGGTCGACTGGCGCAACAAAAGGGCTTCGACACTCTGATCGACGCCTTCGCCCGTCTGCCGCAACGCGATGCGCGGCTGATCATCTTCGGCGAAGGCGCCCTGCGCGGCGAACTGCTGGCCCAAGCGACAGCGCTCGGCGTCGCAGAGCGTTGCGATCTACCGGGATACGCCAGTGACCCTATCGCCGAGATTGCCCGAGCGGACTGTTTCGTCCTGTCGTCGCGTTTCGAGGGCAGCCCCAACGCGTTGGTCGAAGCCCTGTCGACCGGCACGCCGGTCGTGGCGACCCGCTGCCCGTACGGCCCGCAGGAAATCCTCGGCGATGGCGCCGTCGCCCCCTTGGTCGATGTTGACGATCCGGCCGCGCTCGCCAGCGCAATCAGCGCACAAATGGCCGCGCCACGAGCCCTGCATCGCCAGCGGCGGATTGATGCCGCCGCGCGCTTCGTCAGCGGCCGCGCGGTGCAGACCTACCTCAAGGCGTTACTCGGGAGGCGCTGAGATGAACCGCCTGCAAGTGCGTTATTCGACACTGGCCGATGCCTTCACCTTGTTTGGCGTGCTGTTCTATACGCAAGTGATCGGCTTCTTTCTGCGCCTGGGGAATGTGAGCACGCTGGACGATGCCCAGCAGGATCTGGAAGGCAATCTGGCCAATCAGGTCTGCGGCTTGCTGACGTTGCTGGTGCCGCTGTTCTTCTTCATTCGCCACAAAGTGTTCCTCAGCAAGAGTTTCTACCGGCAGAACCTGTTTTTGCTGTTGTTTCTCGGCTGCGTGGCGGCGTCGATCAGTTGGTCGAGCGAGCCGATGCTCAGTTTCAAGCGTTTCATTGCGCTGCTCAGCGTGGTGTTTTTTGCCGGTTTTATCGCTTGGCGCTACAGCATCGAGCGGATCGCTTTTCTGTTCGGCTGCGTGATCGGTGCAGCGGCGCTAGTCGGGTTGATCTTCGCCGTGATTCGCCCGGACATCGCCTTTATTTCCGGCGGCATCCGTGACGGGGCCTTTCGCGGGGTGTTCGCGGAAAAGAACGCTGGCGCACGCCTGAACGCGATTGCGATCCTGTTGCTGCTGCCGATGATCCGCCAGCGCAACCCGCTGGCCATGCTGTATGGGCTGTTCGCGCTGATCGCCATCGGTCTGGCGCAGTCAGCCACGGCGATTGCGCTGATCGTCGCCGGCACCGCCAGTTACGCCTACTTCATCACGCTGATCCGGCTGCGCATCAACCGCTCACTGCTGGCCTTCACCGCCGCCACGTTGGTGTTCTTCCTCTTGTGTGGGGTGCTTTACGCCAACTACGCCATGCTGCTGGAACTGGTCGGCCGCGACCCGTCACTCACTGACCGCACGTTGATCTGGGAGCTGTTGCAGCCGCTGATCGATGCGCAATTTCTCAAGGGCTATGGTTTCGGCGCGTTCTGGGCCAGTGCCGATGCAGATGCGTTCATTACGCGCTGGGGCTACATCGGCAACGCGCACAGCGGCTACGTCGAAACCCTGCTCAATGGCGGCCTGATTCAGTTGATCGCCCTGCTGCTGATGTTTGCCCAGACCCTGAGCAAGCGCTATCGCGCAATCACCGCAGATCAGTCCGCGCGCTATCAGGCCTGTGCGCTGGTGATCATCGGCCTGTTCGTCGTTACCAATTACGTCGCCTACGTGATCCCCAACTATCGCTCGGGTGAGTTCCTGATTTTCTGCGTGCTCAGCCTGACCTTCCGCCACCACCTCGTCGCCCGTCCGCAGCCGCTGCCAGCGGCGAATGCTCGGCCAATGCGCGGCACTTTCCGGGAACAACGCCCATGCTGAATGATCCCTCGGCCGTCACCGTGTGCGTGGTGGTTCCGCTGTACAACGCCGCCGCCAGCATTCAACGCACACTGGACTCGGTGTGCGCACAGACCCGCCCGCCGGACAAAGTCATTGTCGTTGATGACGGTTCCAGCGATGCCGGGCCAGAGATCGTCAGGCAGTACGCCGCGCCCTTCCCCATCGTGCTGTTGCAGCAGCCCAACCAAGGCCCGGCCAGTGCACGCAATCGCGGCGTGTTCAGCGCCGAAGAAACCTTTATCGCTTTCCTTGATGCCGACGACCGCTGGCATCCGGAAAAACTGCAAAAACAACTGGCACTGCACGCGGAATTGACCCGACAGGGACGCAAAGTCGGTTTGATCGATTGCTTTCAGATGAGCGAATTCAGTGATGGCAAACGCCAATTGGAGGATCGCTGTAAACACGGCGAGCACTTTGCCGACTTCATGCGCGAGAACATCATCAACGGCACCTCCGGCGTACTCGCCCTGCGCGAGATCATCGTCGCCATTGGCGGCTTCGATCAGAGCCTGCGTTTTGCCGAGGACCGCCTGTTGTGGACGCGCATCGCCGAAATCAGCGAGATCCACAGCGTGCCGCAGATTCTGCACTGGCGCGCCGTCAATGCCGCCAACATCACCGCGCAACCGCACAAGTATTACCCGCACAAGCTGCGCTTCATCCAGCTGTACCTGGCGCGTTACGGCACCCGGCTGAACCAGCAGCAGCGGATCTATTTCGTCCTCGCCAATCACGCGGAATTTCTCAATGCCTTTTCCCGGCGCGGCGATCATCGCCGGGTCATCGAGGTGTTCCGGCAGATGCTCGGGCATTCGTGGCAGACGCTGTTGTTCTCCCGGGGCAAACCGACCCTGCGCTACCTCTACGCCTGCTTCAAAAGTCTGGGCAACAGCCGCTGAATTTCAGGGATCGCGCCATGGCCAACCGTCGCCTGATGACCCTCGCATGGATTTTCACCGAGAAGTTCGGCCTGATTTTCCTGTCGATGATTACCTTTGTCGTCTACGCGCATTTGCTGACGCCGACTGAGCTGGGCATCGGCACGCTGATCATCGCCGTGGTCGAAGTGGTCGGCATTCTGTTCTCGTCGATGCTGGAAGACCCGCTGGTGCGCCTGCAGCGGATGGAAGACAAACACATCAGCAGCGTGTTCTGGTTTGCGGTGCTGGTCAGCCTGCTATCGATCGCGTTGATTTCGCTGGCGGTCGTGCTCTATACGCCGTCCACCGCGCTGCGCTGGATGACCGCTGTGGCCTCGGTGAAAATCCTTTTCACCCTGATGGCGCGGGTGTATGTGGCACAGATGCGCCGCAGCGGCAATTTCAAGCTGCTGGCCTCGCGCACCTTGCTCGGCAAAGTGGCTGGCGGGGTTGGCGGCGTGGCTGTTGCGCTGCTGGGTTTCGGCCCGTGGGCGGTAGTCGCGCAGGCGCTGATCATGGACGGCGTTTCCACACTGGTACTGATGCGCAGCGAGCGTCGGCGCATTCCCTTGCTGATCGACCGCCAGGTGCTGGGCGAAGTGCTGCGCGCCGGTCTGCCGGTCTGCGTCAATGTCATGAGTTCGCAAACCCTGCAACGCGGCGTCAATCTGATTCTCGGCCTGACTGCCGGGGCGCACGCGGTGGGCATGTTCAATCTGGCCATGCGCATCATCGACCTGCCGCGCTCGGCGATCTGCAACGGCTTGATGAGTTACGCCCTGCCGGTGTTCGCCCGGCGCAGTGCCGAACCGGCGCGCCTGATCGGGGTTATAGGCGATTCCACGGCGATCAGCGGCTTCGTGCTCACGCCGCTGTTCTTCGGCATCGCCCTGACCGCCGAGGACATCATCCTGCTGATCTTCGGCGCGAAATGGGCCGATGCGATTCCTTTGCTGCAAGTGCTCGCCTGCACGGCGGCGCTGGGCAATCTGGCGCTGTATGCAACCACTGCGCTGGTGGCGGTCAATCGCACGCACCTGACGCTCAAGGCCGAAGTTGCCACCACTCTGCTCGCGCTGGCGCTGGTCTATCTGCTCGGAGCGACCTACGGCGGCATGGCGGCGGCGCTGGCATTGCTGCTGCGCATGCTGCTGATCACGCCGCTGCAGGTACGCGGCCTGCACGCCGCCATCGGTTATGACTGGCGCTGCTTCTTTCAGTCCAGTTACCGCAGCCTGTTCGCCTCGCTGCTGATGGTCGTCGTGGTGATGTGGGCGTCGCGGCAAACCGGCCTGTCCGGCTACGCGCACTTGGCCGGCGACATTGCCATCGGCACGCTGACCTATGCCTTGGCCTACAGCCTGCTGCACCCGCGCTGGCCGCAAGAATTCAAGTTGGTGTTCACCGCCCGCTGAGCCGGATTTCCTCGCAATGGAGCACGTCGTCATGCGCAAAACCACGTTGATCACGGGCGGTGCCGGCTACATCGGTTCGCACACGGCACTGCAATTGATCGAGTTTGGACACTCGGTTCTGATCCTCGACAACCTGTGCAACAGCAGCCGCGAAGCAGTCGCACGGCTGGAGCTGTTGAGTCATTCGCACGTCGATTTCATCGAGGGCGATATCCGCGACGCCGCGCTGCTGGAAGAGATTTTCAGCACCTACGCGATCGACGCGGTGCTGCATTTCGCCGGGCTCAAAGCGGTTGCGCAAAGCGTGCGCCGCCCCATGGATTACTACGCCAACAATGTGTTCGGCACGCTGAACCTGTGTCAGGCGATGGCCCGCGCCCACGTGTTCAATCTGGTGTTCAGTTCCTCGGCGACGGTGTACGGCGAGCCGGCCCGCATGCCCATCGTGGAAGAGCACGGCACCGGCAAACCGGTTAATCCCTACGGGCGCTCGAAGTTGATGATCGAAGAATTGCTCAGCGACCTTGCCCTCGCCGATTCACGCTGGAACATCGCTGTGCTGCGATACTTCAACCCGATCGGCGCGCACCAGAGCGGGCTGATCGGAGAAGCACCCAGCGGTCGACCGAACAATCTGCTGCCGTGCCTGACCGAGGTTGCCAGCGGCCAGCGCACTGCGTTGACCGTGTATGGCAACGACTATCCAACAGTCGACGGCACCTGTATTCGCGATTACATCCATGTGCTGGACCTGGCTGAAGGTCATCTCAAGGCGCTACAGGTTTTGCAGGGCGACGAGCATGGCCTGCACGTATGGAATCTCGGCAGCGGCACCGGCTACAGCGTATTGCAGATCATCAGCGCCTTCGAAGACGTCACCGGCCTGCGCATTCCCTACCGCTTCGCCCCACGCCGCGCCGGAGATATCGCCGAGTGCCGCGCCGACGCGAGCAAGGCCGGGCGCGAGCTGGGCTGGCGGGCACAACGCCAGCTGACGCAAATGCTCATCGACAGCTGGCGCTGGCAGACCAGCAACCCGTGGGGCTACCGCCCGCAACCGGCGCCGCTGCTGGCGGTGGGTAGCTGAACCGGCGCACATCCATGTTAGGGACGACTCATGAAAAGATCACGATGCTTGCTGTTTGTCTTGCTGCTGCTGAGCGCTGGCGCCCGCGCCAATATTCCTCAACCGGTGGCTGACGGACTGGTGCTGTGGCTGGACGGCAATGATCCCGCCTCGATGACTCTGGAGGGGCAAAATCAGGTCGTGCGCTGGCGGGACAAATCCGGCAAGGGCAATGACGTCGTCGTCGACAACCGCGCGGCGACGACATTGCCCACGCGCGTCGACAACGCCCTCAACGGCCACGGTGTGGTGCGTTTCAGCGGCACGGCGGCGTTCATGGGCCAGGCGATCCGCACAAGCAAAGGCCCGGTGACAGTCTTTATCGTCTCGCGGCGTCTGCCCGAGCAGGCCGGCGGCAAGGCCTGGCAGCGACTGTTCAGCTCGCGGCCGCAACTGGCGGACAACGACAACGTCGCGCCGAATTTCGGCATCAGCGTGCAGCAGACCAGCGCCTACGAGCCAGCCCTGGCCTTGCTGGAAACCAGTGACGTGCCGATCGGCCCGTTCGCGGTGGCGCGCAACGTGGTGGGCACCTCGGAAATCCTCCGTGGCGACATCGCCGAAGTGCTGGTGTATGACCGTCCATTCAGCAATCAGGACGAACGCCGTAACGTGTTCGAGTATCTGGCGCAGAAATGGGCGGTCGCCATTCCGCAGCAGGCCGATGCCTGGACCCGCGTTGGCCCGTTAGGGCCGACTCCGACGCCGGTTACGCCCGATCTGCCGCTGTCGGATCAGGCCAATGCCGGCGGCTGGAAACTCGATACACGGCTGTCCGACGAATTCAACGGCAGCGCGCTCGATGCCGAACGCTGGCACGTCAACAACGCCACCGGCACCGATTCCCTCGGGCGCAAACCGGCGCTGTTTTTGCCGGAGAACGCCAAGGTCGGCAGCGGTAATCTGAACATCACCTTCCGCAAACAGACCCTCCCCGAGAAATACGTCGCCTTGGGCTACAAGGACTACAGTTCGGCGATGGTGCGTACCCATGAACGGGGGATGTACGGCTATTACGAAGCCCGGGCGAAGCCGATGAACTCTGCCGGCTCCAGTGCGTTCTGGCTGGCGTGGACCGGGCTGCCGGAAAACGCCACGGAAATCGACATCTTCGAAATCGGCGGCAAAACCCCCAACGAAGCGTTCGACCGCCGGTACAACATGAACGCCCATGTCTGGGCCAGACCGCAGAATGATCAACACCTGAGTTCCGGCAGCACGTGGAATGCCCCTTGGCGGCTGGCCAGTACCTTTCATGTCTACGGTTTCGACTGGCAACCCGAGACCTTGCGCTGGTACGTCGACGGCGTATTGGTCCGGGAGGCGAAGAACACCTACTGGCACTTCCCCATGCAAATCGTTTTCGACAGTGAAGCGATGTGGGACTGGTTCGGCGTGGTCGACGATGCTGACCTGCCGTCGGTGTTTCGCATCGATTACGTCAGGGTCTGGACCCGCTCGCCGCAGTAGTGCTGTGTTCAACGGGTTTGGACCTTCGCTTGCATCCGCCACAGCGTGCGGAAACCTCCCTGACGCTCGCGCAGTTCTTCCGGCGTGCCGTCCTGCACTAACTCGCCTCTCTCCAAGCGCCATCCCCCGCCCCTCGATACCCGCAAACATCACTCGATCCTGCTCGCAAAGGTTGACGTGCGCCAAGCCAACCGAGCGGCTGCCCTCGCCCTTTGCTCTACCATCCATCGGCTGTGTTGGAAAATCATCAAACCCAAGTGCAAGTCCGTTATCAGAATCGATAACCACTCCAGCAACAGACATCCTCGAGGACACTCATGGCTAATGATCCCTCCAACTCCGACCGCACCAGGTTCAGGCCGGAGCATGCGGTCGAGACAACCTTTCCTGCCAGCAATCCGATTTCACCGTGAGTCTTGACCGGCGCAGCCTCAATCTTGTCGCGGCAGCGTTCGCGCTGACGGCGTTGTCCTATGGCCTCGCGCGCTTCGCTTACGGATTGCTGCTGCCGCAGATTCGTCAGGATCTGACGCTCAGCGTGACCGCTGCGGGATGGATTGGTGGCAGTGCGTTCGCCGCTTACTGTGTGGGCATCGTTGCGACGTTTGTCTGCAATGGCAAAATCAGTCCGCGCGGGTTGACGGTGATGGCCGGCGCCGCCGCGACGCTGGGCATGGGGCTGGTGGTGATGGCTTGGTCGGGCTTGGCGTTGGGCTGCGGGGTCGCGCTGGCGGGATTGAGCACGGGTCTGACCTCGCCGCCATTGGCCAGTGCGGTGGCAGCGCGTCTTGATGATGCGGATCGCCCGCGGGCCAATGGTTTTATCAATGCCGGGACAGCGGCGGGAATCGTTTTTTCCGGTTTTGCGGCGATATTGGCGGCCGGGCAATGGCGCCAGCTGTATGCCCTGTTTGCCTTGATCGGCATCGGCGTTACGCTCTGGCTCTGGTTTGCGGTGCCGCGACGGGTCGAGCGTGACGTCGCGCAGAGCTTCTCGCTGGCAATGCTGCGTCGACCCGGCGTACTGCCTTTGTGCGCCAGTGCTTTCCTGATGGGGTTGGCGAGCACGGCGATCTGGACATTCGGTGCCGATATCCTGCGCAGCGAGGCTGGGTTCTCCGATCGGTCGATTGCATGGGCGTGGATCGTATTGGGCGCCGCGGGAATCAGCGGCTGCATGACGGGCGTGCTCACTGGCCGCTTCGGTGTCGCACGCATGCAGCATCTGGCGCTTGCCGGGATCGCCCTCGGGACGTTGGGCCTCACTGGCGCATCAGTTTCAGCCGGATCGGGCCTCGCCGCGATGTGCCTGTTTGGCGCGGCCTACATCGTTTCTTCAGGCGTTTATCTGCTGCAAGGCATTCGTTTGTTGCCGGACCGCCCGGACCTGGGACTGGGCATTCCGTTTCTGCTTCTGGCGCTCGGTCAGACCGCTGGCACGCCGGTTTTCGGCGCTGTGCTGGAGGCTGCCGGCGTAATCGTTGCCCTTTGTGTTTTCGCGGCGGCCGCATGCGCCGCTATGGTGCTGTGCCCAAGAGATGGTGAAAGTCCGCGCAGACAGATGTGCCAATCCACCGAAGGCTTGGGTCGCTAATGATTTTTATCGTCAGGAGTACAAACCATGGCCGTAAACATCAGCAATCTCACCCTCTCCACCCCGGTACCCGTCTCGGCAACCAATCCGGTGGCACTGGAACTCAACGGCGCCGAGGCCATTGCGCAGTTCCCGAGCATCGTCACGGTGCTGCCCGACGGATCCCTGCAACTGTCCGCGCCGACCAAAGGCGCCTCAAGCAAGAGCACCCACCGCACCCGCTGTGAATGGAAGGAATCGTTCTACTGGTCGCTGGCCAGTGCCGCTGACCACCTCAACTATCAGGAGATGACCGTGACCAAGGTCAACTCTGCGCAGAAAGTCGTTATTTCGCAGATGCATGTGAAAAACGACGACAGCCCCGCCATCAAGGTGTTCTGGCAGAAAGGCAACATCACCATGGGCTTCCGCCAGAGTTTCAACCAGCCCACCCCGGTCAACACCACGGTGCTCAAGGGCGTACCGCTGGGCGCGAAATTCAAGGTGACCATTCGCGCCAACTCTGCCGGCGTAGCTCGAGTCACCGTCGACTACAACGGCGTTGTCGGTACATCAGGTGATTTGCAGCTCGACTCAACCTGGAATTCGCAGGTGTTCAATTTCCACGGCGGGGTCTACAACCAGATCGACTACACCGACGCCACCCCGCCAGAGGATGGCTCAATCTGCATCATCAGTGATTTGTTGATATCGCATACTTAGGCGCTGAAACGAGCAAGGGCCTGCATAGCTTTTGCATGCATGGCCCTTGTCGGAGCTCAGCCCGATGATTAGTTTTCAGCCTCCTCTCGAACCTCAAAACAGCCTGCGTCCTAACGTCGCAGCCGTCAGCTATTGGCAAATCCTGCGTAAGCCGTAGAATCCCGCGCTCTCGCATCGCGCGTCTGGTCACAGACGCGAACTTGCAGGGGCTGGCCATGTCGTCCGACGCCACCGCCCTGCCCGATCGGCAGACCCCCTGCACAACACCTGTTCCAGCCTGGCAACCGCACGCGCAGTGGCGCACGTTGCGCTGTTCGATTTTCTTGAGGTTTTTATGTCTCCGCGTTTGCTGGCCATGGCGCTGGCGCCCCTGCTCGGGCTGTTCATTATTGCTCTGGGCAATGGTTTTCTGTCTTCCCTGACCACCCTTCGCCTGGACGCCGCCGGTGCCTCGGCGACGATGATCGGAGTTGTTTCGTCGGCCTACTTCATCGGCCTGACGCTGGGCGCGGTGTTCAACGACCGGCTGATTCTGCGCATCGGCCATATTCGTGCCTACGGCAGCTTCGCCTCGCTGATCGCCGTGACGATTCTGTTGCAGGGTCTGTTCTACGACACCTGGGGCTGGCTCGTCCTGCGGCTGATCAACGGCTGGGCCACGGTCGGTGTGTTTCTGGTGATCGAAAGCTGGCTGCTACTGGCCGGTGACGAGAAGATTCGCGGGCGCTTGCTCGCGCTGTACATGATCGTCCTTTATGGCGCTGGCGTTTTGGGCCAGGCGACGCTCGGGACCATCACCGGCATGAGCGACAGCGCGCCGTTCATGGTCGCCGGCATGCTTGCTGCGTTGTCGGTGCTGCCGATCGTGATCCTGCCGCGCGTGTCGCCGCTGCTCGATCAGGTCGAACCGCTCAAACCCCGGCAACTGCTGGGCGTGACGCCGACCGGGCTGGTCGGCTGTTTCGGCTCGGGGGTGACCATCGCGGCGATTTACACCTTGTTGCCGCTGTATCTGCAACGCAGAGGTCTGGACGTCGGTGAAGTCGGCAGCATGATGGCGTGGACGATTCTCGGCGCGATGTTGCTGCAGTATCCGGTCGGACGCTGGTCCGACCGCACCGATCGCTTGCAGGTGTTGACGCTGCTGACGGTGGCGTGCACCGCGTTATCACTGGTGATTGTGCTGCTGCCGCTGTCTTCGACAATGCTCGCGGCGATGCTGTTTCTGCTCGGTGGCGGTGTCTTCGCGCTGTACCCGGTGGCCGTCAGCCACGCGGCCGACCGCGCCCCGGCCGAAGCGCTGGTGCCGATGATTCAGGGTTTGCTGCTGATCAACTCGCTGGGCTCGGCCATCAGTCCGATGATGATCTCGCCGGTGATGAACTCGTTCGGCGCCAACGGCCTGTTCTGGGTATTTGCGGTGGTCAACCTGAGCATGGTCAGCTTTTTCTTTTGGCGCCGCGGCAAACGCCCGGTGCCGGCCAACCCCGCACCTTTCACGGCGGCAGCAACCTACTCGCCGACGGGTGCGGAGTTGCGGGTCACCGAGGATTTGCGTGTGGCCGCTGAGGAGCATCCGGCGATGATGGATGCGATCAGCGGAGAATTGGTGACGCAGCCGCGGTAACTGGTGATCAGCAACTGCCCGGCGGAATACCGTCCTTGTTGAAGTCCTTCAAGCGCTCGCGCTCTTCTTCGGTGGAATGCGCCGGGGTTGTTTGATCCGGTACTTCTTGCGGCACTTCGGGTTTTTCTTCAGTCATGGCTTTGCCCTCGTTGTCGATGCTATTTCGGCATCGGCGAGGGCCGGCAGTTCCGGATTTTCAACTCCACCGCAGCCATGCGCTTCAGTTACGGCGAGCATTACCTTCAGCGAACAGCGCCAGATGCTTGCCTCAAGAGCGGGCACGCTCAATCAACATCCTCTGCAACGTGTTGTCCTTCACCCAGTAATGGTGGAACAGCCCCGCCAACGCGTGCAGGCCGATCAGCCAGTAGCCGGCACTGCCAATCCATTCGTGCCAGTACTTGAGTTGTTTGGCCAGGTCCGGATCAATAGCCACCGGCGCCGGCACATGGAAGCCGAAGTAAGGAAACGGCTTATCGCCCGCCGCGAGCATCAACCACGCGAGGAGCGGTGTGACAATCATCAATCCATACAGCGCCAGGTGCGTCAGGTGCGCGATTGCGGTCTGCCACGCTGGCGGCTTGGGGATGATCGGCGGACGCGGGGTCAGGCGGCCGATCAGGCGAATCCACACTAACGCGAAGATGCTTGCGCCAAACAGGCCATGCATACCCATCAGCAGGCCGCGTGCTTCGCTGCCTTTGGGCATATAGCCTTTGATTTCGACGCACGCATACACACCAACGAACAACGCCAGCATCAGCCAATGCAGGATGATTGAGAGTTTTCCATAACGGGTTACAGCGGTGTCGCGAATCATAGGAAACGCCTCGTGATTGTTGTGGAGCGACGATCATCTCGCTCGAAATTATCGATCCGGTTGCCCTGAATCAAGGCTGACCATGCTTGCCCAGCCTTAAGGGAGTCTGAAGATCGGCGCTGCGGTTAACGGTTTTTCATCTTCAGACTTCGTTAAGAAATGGCTTGGATACTGCGCTCAAACCCATTGAGGGAGGCGTTCTGCCCATGCCCGAATTCGACTGGAACATCCCGCTGCCCCTGCACTTCGGCCAGGCCGAATCGTTGCCGATGACGCTGAGAAACGCGTTGCCGGAGGACGAGCTGCGCGCGCCCTTCGAAGCCTTTATCCAGCAGCGTTTTCGCACGGCTCACGGTGCCGAAATCCGCCATTTCATGCCCGAGCTGTTCGGCATGCACAACAGCGATGGCCAGTTGTGCGCAGTGGCCGGGGTCCGTCGAGCGCATCTGGAGGCACTGTTTCTCGAGCGCTATCTGGATGAACCGATCGAGCCGTTGATCAGCGCCGCCGCCGGTCGTGCAGTGGATCGCAAGGTCATTGTCGAAGTCGGCAACCTCGCCGCCAGCGATACCGGCAGTGCGCGCCTGAGCATCATCGCCATCACCTATCTGCTGGCCATGGGCGGCCTGGAATGGGTGACCTTCACCGGCAACATAGGGCTGGTCAACAGCTTCCATCGCCTCGGTTTGAAGCCCGTGACATTGTGCGCCGCTGATCCACAGCGACTGGGTGACGAGCGTCAACACTGGGGCAGTTATTACGAAAGCAAACCCTGGGTGCACGTCGGCAACATTCGCGCGGGATTTGTTCACTTGCGCAATATTGGCCTGTTCACTCGCCTGGGTTTGCCGACTTCTGTTGAAGGAGCCTGCCATGTCGCTTGAATTGCAACGCTTCCAGGAAACCCTGCGCGACCATGCCCGGCGCAATGACAACGCCTCAGCCCTGTGGGGCGACACGCTGAGAATAGATTACGCCACGCTGTATGCCGAGGTGTTGTATCGCCAGGAGCGGCTGCGCGATGAGCAGGTGCAGGTGATCGCGCTGGCGCTGGACAACGGCGTCGACGCGATGCTTTGGGATCTGGCTGTGTTGTTCGAAGGCTTGACCTGCGTAACGCTGCCACCGTTTTTCAGTGCCGCGCAGCGCGCCCATTGTCTGGAGCAGAGCCAGGCCGAACGGGTGATCGCCGAGCCGCAACTGCAAGCCGAGCTGCTGGCGGCGGGCTATGAATTACGAGGTGAATTCTGGTGTCGCTCGTTCAATGGCCCGAGTCGCATGCCGGCGGGCACCGCGAAACTCACGTTTACCTCCGGGACCACCGGCACGCCGAAAGGGGTGTGCCTGAGCGCCGACAGCTTCCTGCGCGTTGCCCGGGAGCTTGATCAGGCAAGCGCAGCCACTGGACCGGAGCACCATCTGGCGCTGTTGCCTTTGGCGATCCTGCTGGAGAACCTGGGCTGTTATGCCGCGCTGTACGCCGGTGCGGTGTTGAGCCTGCCAAGCCAGACAACCCTCGGCATTCAAGGTGCCAGCGGCATCGATGTTGCGCGCCTGCTCGGTTATCTGGGCAAGCGTGCGCCGGAGAGCCTGATACTCGTGCCACAGCTGCTGCAAGTTCTGGTCAGCGCCGCTGAACAGAAGGCTTTCGATCCGCAAACCCTGCTCTTCGCCGCGGTCGGTGGCGCGCGGGTGTCAGCGGATCTGCTGCACCGCGCGCAACGGGTCGGGTTAGCGGTTTACGAGGGATACGGCTTGTCCGAGTGCGCCTCGGTCGTATGCCTCAATCGCCCCGGCGCGCGCCGTCCGGGCAGCGTCGGGCGCCCTCTGCCCCACCTCGAGGTGCGGTTGGCCGAGGACGGTGAAGTGCTGATCAAGGGTTCGGTGTTGCTCGGTTATCTGGGGGAGCCGGCGTATACCGATCAATGGTGGCCGAGTGGCGATCTCGGTGAGTTCGATCCGGAAGGTTTTCTCTATCTCAAGGGCCGCAAAAAACACCAATTCGTCACCAGCTACGGGCGAAACGTCAACCCGGAATGGGTCGAGTCAGAACTGACCCAGCGCCGCCACATCGCTCAAGCGTTCGTCTATGGCGAGGCGATGCCGCACAACCACGCCCTGCTCTGGCCGCATCGTCCGGACTGCACCGATGCCGAGCTGGCCGCTGCCGTCGCCGAAGCGAACGAGGCGTTGCCCGATTACGCCCAGGTGCATCAGTGGACGCGCCTGGCGCAGCCCTTCACCGCCGCCAACGGCCTGCTCACCGCCAATGGCCGGCCGCGCCGCGACGCCATCATCGCGCAGTACCGCACGCAACTGACCGAATCCGCCACTTCCGAGGAATCCGCATAATGAGTTTTTCGACACCCTGCAAGAAGCCACGCAACGCGAACGCCACGAACTGTTCAACCTGCCGATCATCGTCGATGCATTGCAAGGCAAGGTCAGCCTCGACAGCTATCGGGCCTTTCTTGCCCAGGCTTACTACCACGTGCGCCACACCGTGCCGCTGATGATGGCTTGCGGTGCACGCCTGCCGACGCGCCTGGAATGGCTGCGCAAAGCGGTGTGCGAATACATTGAAGATGAATACGGCCACGAACAATGGGTGCTCAACGACATTGCCGCCTGTGGCGGTGATCGCGACGCCGTGCGCGATGGTCAGCCGTCATTGTCAATCGAGCTGATGGTCAGTTTTCTCTACGATCTGATCGCCCGGGGCAATCCGGTGGGTCTGTTCGGCATGGTAAACGTGCTCGAAGGCACCAGCATTGCCCTGGCGACCCACGCGGCGGGGAGCATTCGCGATCGCCTGGCGCTGCCGGAAACGGCATTCAGCTATCTGAGCTCCCACGGCGCGCTCGACATCGAGCACATGCAGACCTATCGGCGGTTGATGAATCAGCTGGAAGACCCTGACGATCAAGCGGCGGTCATTCATGCTTCGAAAGTCGTCTATCGGCTCTACACCGACATGTTCCGTGATCTGCCCCGCGACGCTGAGGCCCAATATGCAGCTGCATGAAGCCCGCGTGGTGCTGACAGGTGCCAGTGGCGGCATCGGCCTGGCCATCGCCAGTGCCTTGTGCGCCGCCGGTGCCGGGGTATTGGCCGTGGCGCGGCATCAGGAGGCGCTGTTGCCGCTGCTTGAGCGGTATCCGCAGAACCTGTGCTGGGTCGCCGCCGACCTGACCTTCCTCAGCGATCGGCGCAAAGTGTTGGCCGCCGCCGACGCCATCGGCGGCATCAACCTGCTGATCAACGCCGCCGGGGTCAATCACTTCGCCATGCTCGAACAGCTCGATGACAGTGACATCAACGCGATGCTGGCGGTGAACATCAGCGCGCCAATCTGCCTGACCAAAATGCTGTTGCCGCTGCTCAAGCAGGCTGACAGTGCGATGGTGGTCAACGTCGGCTCGACCTATGGCTCGATCGGCTACCCCGGTTACGCCAGCTATTGCGCGAGCAAATTTGCCCTGCGCGGATTCTCCGAGGCGTTGCGCCGCGAGCTGGCCGACACGCGGGTCAGCGTGTTGTATGTCGCGCCCCGGGCCACCCGCACCTCGATGAACAGCGCCGCTGCGCAAGCCTTGAACGATGCCCTCAAGGCCAGCGTTGACGATCCGCAGACCGTGGCGTCGGCAGTGATGCATGCGATTGCCGGCGACCGTCGTGATCTCTACCTAGGCTGGCCGGAGCGATTTTTCGTCCGTTTGAACAGCTTACTTCCGCATCTGGTGGATCGCGGTCTGCGCAAGCAATTGCCACTGATCCGCCGTCTCAGTGAAAAACCTGACAACGAGGCTTCAAAGCCATGAAAAAACTCTCCACATGCCTGCTGTTTGCCGCCCTCAGTCAAAGTGTCTGGGCGCTTGAGCCGGCTGATCAGCAACGTCTCACCGGCATCCAGCAGAACTGGGCGCACATTCAATACGAGGTCGCGGAAAAGCAGCGCGCCGCAGCGTTCGAGCAATTGGCCAGCGAAGCCAACGCGTTCGCCACGCAACGTCCGAATGTGGCCGAAGCCTGGATCTGGAAAGGCATCGTCACCAGCAGTTGGGCCGGTGCCGAGGGCGGGCTCGGTGCCCTGGGCAAAGCCAAGGACGCCAAAGCGGACCTGGAAAAATCCCTGACGCTTGACCCTAAAGCCCTGCAAGGCTCGGCATACACCAGCCTCGCTGCATTGTACGACCGCGTACCGGGCTGGCCGATCGGCTTCGGCGACAGCGACAAGGCCGAGCAATTGCTCAAACAAGCCCTGCAGCTCAACCCTGATGGCATCGACAGTCTGTACTTCTGGGGCGACCATCTCTACCGTCAGAAGCGCTACGCTGAAGCCAAGGCAGCGCTGATCAAGGCCAGACAAGCCGCACCCCGTGCGGGCCGCGAAAGTGCCGACGCCGGACGTCGCAAAGAGATCGACACCTTGCTGGTGGACGTGAACAAGAAACTCGACTGAAAGGAGTGCGCGTGCGTTTATTACTGATCGAGGATGACGTAGCGCTGGGTGAAGGCATCTATCAGGCGCTGGGCCGCGAGGGATACACCGTCGACTGGCTCAAGGACGGCAGCAGCGCCTTGCATGCCCTGCTCAGCGAAACGTTTGATGTCGCCGTGCTGGACCTCGGTCTGCCGCGCATGGATGGCCTTGAAGTGTTGCGTCGTCTGCGTGACAGCGGTTCGAACCTGCCGGTATTGATTCTCACCGCTCGCGATGCCACCGAAGACCGCATTGCCGGACTCGACGCCGGTGCTGACGATTACCTGGTCAAGCCGTTCGACCTCGCCGAACTCAAAGCCCGCCTGCGCGCCTTATTGCGCCGCAGTGCCGGGCGCGCTCAGGCGCTGATCGAACACGCCGGCATCAGCCTCAACCCCGGCACCCAGCAGGTCAGTTATCAAGGCCAACCGGTCGCGCTCACCCCCAAGGAATATCAGCTGCTGCACGAACTGCTGTCGCCGCCGGGGCGGGTGATGACTCGCGATCAATTGATCCAGTTGCTCTACGGCTGGAACGAAGAAGCGGAAAGCAACACCCTGGAAGTGCACATTCATCACCTGCGCAAGAAGTTCTCCACCGACCTGATCCGTACCATCCGCGGCGTGGGTTATCTGGTGGAGGAGCGTCGATGACCTCGATCCGCCGGCGCACGCTGACCCTGATCATCGGCCTGTTACTGGCCGGTCTGGCGGTACTCAGCCTCTTCAACGTGCATGACAGCAACCACGAAATCGCCGAGGTCTACGACGCGCAATTGGCGCAGAACGCACGCCTGCTGCAGGGCGTGATGCGTATGCCGATGGCGAGTACCGAGCACGCGCAGTTGTATCAGGCGTTCAATCAGGCTCTCGGGGAAGCCAAGCCCCGGGTTGACGGACATCCTTACGAAAGCAAAATCGCCTTTCAGGTGTGGAACCCGCAAGGCGAGGTGCTGGTACATACCGCCAGTGCGCCCTCCTTCACTGCGCCGCCGACGAGAACGGGGTTCAGCGACGTGGTCGACCTGAAAGGTCGGCAATGGCGAGCGTTCATGCTGGAAGACAAGCAGAACGGCCTGCGCATCTGGGTCGGCGAGCGCGACGATGTGCGCACCGACCTGGTCGACCGCATCGTACGCCACACGCTGTGGCCGAACATGCTTGGCAGCCTGATCCTCGCCGCGATGATCTGGCTGGCCATAGGCTGGGGACTCAAGCCCCTGGCAGACATGGCGGCGACTCTGCGCGCCCGTCACAGTGGTTCACTTGAGCCGCTGCAACTGACGCCCCTGCCCAGTGAGCTGGAGCCCATGCAGGCAGCGCTCAATCGCATGCTCGCGCAGATTCAGGAAGTGCTCGGCCGGGAGCGTCGCTTTATCGCCGATGCCGCGCATGAAATGCGCACGCCGCTGGCGGTGTTGCGGGTGCATGCGCAAAATCTGCAGGAGGCCGGTACCGAAGACGAGCGTCGTGAGTCACTTGAGTTTCTGATCTCCGGAGTCGACCGCACGAGCCGACTGGTCAACCAGCTGCTGACCATGGCGCGTCTTGAACCCAAACCCAACCCGCCGCCACTGCAACGCATTGATCTCAGCGAAACCGTACGCAACAGCCTGGTGCAATTGACACCATGGTTGCTGAGCAAACACCTTGAATTGATCTTCGAGGTCAGCGACCAACCGTTTCATGTCCTCGCCGACCCCGCCGCCATCGACATTGCGCTGAATAACCTGATCACCAACGCGGCGAATTTCTCCCCCGAACACGGTGCGATCACCGTGCACCTGAGCGAGTCCGATGGCTTCTGTCATTTGACGGTCGACGATCAAGGGCCGGGAATCGATGAATCGGACAGAGAGCGATTGTTCGAGCGTTTCTACAGCCGTGGCACGGCGCATGGAGCCGGGTTGGGGTTGACCATTGTCAACACCATCGCGATGCGACTGAACGGACGGATTGAACTGACAAACCGCGCAGAGGGCGGTTTGAGGGCGACGTTATCGATTCCGGCAGGGGAATAATCATCCGATTGATTCAGCTGTATGCCGCCGGCCCCAAATACCTGCTGCTCAGCGCTCTGCTCTACGCGCTTGGATCGTTGATTTACCTGGGCACGCTGAAAACACGTCAGGGTCAGCCGCTCAGCGGTCCGGAAACGGGTGTGTTGATCATCATCTGGGCCGCCGCGATTTACGCTGGCCGGATGTTGTGGGCCGGAACGCTGACTTTGTAAGGTGCACCAGCGTTTTCGCTAGACCGCCAGTACGCTGCAGGGAACCTGGTACAGAATATGTTCGGTGGTACTTCCCAGCAGTTTTTCCAGCCCGTGACGTTGAACCCTGCCCATCACAATCACATCCACATCGTGCTCTTCGGCAAACTCACTGATCACCGCCACGGGATGCCCCTCCTGCTATGCCTGTGCTCGTCCGTCACACCGAATTTCCTCGCCAAAGCGCTGTAATGCGCTTGCAGTTCCTTGCGCCGGGCATTCATCAATTCCGAAACCGTCCAGTTGTTCACCACTTCATCCAGATAGTTTTGCGAGACGTCATAGGCATATAACAGGTGCAACTCTGCACCGAACTGAGTGGCGAAGGATGTGGCCTGTTCGACGATCCGGTCATTGAGAGCGCCCCCATCATCTTCGCTTGCAGCTACATCCACTGCCGCTACGACCTTGCGCGGCAGACCCGGGCCAGCAGCGCCCAACAAGTAGACCGGCACCGGACAATCACGCAGCAGCTGCCAATCCAATGGGGTAAACAAAGCGCGTTTGAGTAAGGATTCGTGCTGCACTTCCTTGATCAGCAAATCGGGCTGGTTCACGGTGACGTGATCGAGGATCTCCCGTTTCATGTCTTCGGACCAGCCAACCTCCGTCGTCACCCGCAAACCTTCGGCTCGCAGGCTGGCAGCCTGGCTTGCCAGCCACTCGTGATGGTCCTGTAAATAGGCCGCACGGGCCCTTGCCCGATCCCCTTCCTCCAGCAGCGACAGGAAATCCCACCATTTGATCAAGGCTGCGATATGCAGCGACGCGCCGCTGGCTTTAGCCAGGGCGGCGGCCTGGCTTATCGCCGGAGAATGGCGCAGGGCCGGGTTGATGATCAGCAACAAGTGTTGATATTGGCTCATGTTTGTCTCCAGAGAGATGGACATCTGCGCTCATGTCACTCGCAGCTGACCCGGGCGGAAAGAATCAGACAACAACGTCAATCGAGGTTGCGCCATAGCTCGGCGACGTCCTTGATAAATGTCATATGCAAGGCGCATGGTGCTCGTCCCCCCCACTGAGAAACCTGAATATGGAGGCTTGTCCACCACCCTTGCGCAAGCGCCTGGGAAACCGACAAAGCGGCGATGAAACTGGCGAGCGGCATTGATCTGGATCAATCGCTGCGACGACAAACTGGATCGAAATAGGGTCATGATTCGGCGGCGCCCGCGTTTCGGATCAGCGACAGTCACAAGCTGCTCGAACGCGTGAAAGTTACAGATGCGGCCACAGGGGTGGCAGGTCCGCAACCCACCCTCATTCTTGCTTTGCGAGGTTCACGATATGGTCATCAATGATTCAGCCATGACAACCGCCAATGTCCCCGACGCGATCGATGACAGTGGCGCACTGTTTCACGAAGCCGATCGGCTCAGCGAACGGGCCTATGCCGTCCTTGAAGAGCCGTTTTCTACAGACACCATGCACAAGTTCACTGAAGCGAGGAAACGCGCCGATGAGAAATATCGGCACGCCTGGCAACAATGGCAATACGCACACGGCGGGCGCAGTCACTGATGGATTATCCCCAACCGATTACCATCAACTGCTGCGATGACCGGGCAGGCTGTGGCAGGCATTGCCTTGACCATCAACAAACTGCAAGAAGCCCGGTTCATCAGGCATTCGGCCGTGCCGCCGATGAAGCCGTCGAGCGCTTGATGGTGACAGATACCGAGCACCAGCAGGTCGAACGCGTGCTGCCGGGCGAAGTCTTCGATCACCCGGTACGGGACACCTGAGAGCAGGTGGCTATGCTCTTCATCGAGACCATAGCGCTCGGCCAGCGTATCGAAGGCTTCCTGCTGAGTGTCGTTGATCGCATCGCGCAAACTGTGATCCAGACTCAAGTTCGGCACACTCATCGCCGCATCACCCACCACTGACCAATTGGCGACGTTCAACAAGTGCAACGATGCATCGCATTTAGCTGCCAATGTCGATGCAACGCCAAGTATCCGGTCATTGAGCCCTTGGGTCAGATCCTCGAGATGCGACAGGTCAATGGCCGCCAGGATCTTCAAGGGTTTCGGATGTGCGGCCTCGGTGACCAGATGCACGCAGGCGGGACAATCTCGTACCAATAGCCAGTCCAATGGCGGATGAAACGTTTGATTGAGCGCTGAAACATGGTGAGCATCCTTGATCACCAGATCGACATGAATGTCATTGATGTACTCAAGCACATGCGCCGGGGTGGCCCCGGCCCAGACCACTTCGGTGCTGACTTGCACGCCGGCGCCACGTTGAAACCGGGCCTGCTGCTCCAGCCACTGGCGATGCATCTGCAAATAGCCTTCACGCGCTTGCGCCATGGCGTCGTGGTCGATCAGGCCGGCCAACGCCAGGGACTGGACATGATCGAACGCTACGATGTGCAACAACGCGCCACTGGCCCGAGCGAGCGCCCGGGCGCGATCAAACGCCGGGGTGCGGGTCATTTCGGCGGGTGCGATCAACAGAATGCGTTTGAGCCTGAACATCACGTGTATTTCCAGTCAGCGCCATTGGACGATTCTGCAACTCTGCCAACCGCCACGCTTGATATGCATCAAGTCTCCCCATCAAGCCTGCGACACAAGAGCGGCGCAGAGGCCGTTGCCTTTGTGATTCCCCTCCCCGCCGTTCGTCCGTAATCACGCTGGCACGCCAAACGAAAGGCACGTGCGCTGCGAAGACTTCTATGCTTATCACACTCACTGGAGGCTGCTTATCCATGCTTGAAGCCCACTCGCCCCCGCCGATTCTTAAAACTGCCTGTTCCAACTGCAGCGTGGTTGAGTTGTGCCTGCCGCTCGGCCTGACGGGCCCGGAGGTTGATCGACTCGATACGCTGATCGTGCAGCGATACAAGGTGAAGAAAGGTGTCGCTCTCTACCGGACCGGGGACCCGCTGCGCTCTCTGTACGCTGTGCGAATAGGCTCGTTCAAGACCAGCGTGGTCTCCGTCGACGGCCGCGAGCAAGTGACCGGTTTTCATATTCCCGGCGAAATGCTCGGGCTCGACGCCATCAGTATCGATCAACACGCGTGTACTGCGTATGCGCTGGAGGACAGCGAGGTCTGTCCGATTCACTTCGCACAGCTGGAAAAACTCGCGCAAAGCCTGCCATCCCTGCAGCACAATCTGAATAAACTGCTGAGCCGGGAAATTGTGCGCGATCACAGCATGTTGATGCTCATGGGCAACATGAACTCAGATGAGCGCCTCGCGGCTTTCCTGCTCAACCTCTCACAACGCCTCAGCTCCCGTGGCTATTCCTCGAAAGAGTTCGTGCTGAAAATGCGCCGTGAAGAAATCGGCTCCTACCTTGGGCTGCGTCTCGAAACCATTTGCCGCGGCATTGCCCACTTGCGCGATCAGGGTTTGGTGGAAATCACCGCACGCGACGTAAAAATCCGCAACATGGACGGCCTCAAGCAGATGGTGTCGGGCTGCAACCGCCAGCAGCATTGAGCCCGTCCATGAGTTCCTGCCATGCCTTCGCCATCCCTCGGGCAAGCCATATCGAAGCGATGGGCGCGCTGTTTCGATGCACTTGAAATCACCTGTCTTTCTAACCGTTGAACGTCGCTTGAAAAGCTGCGTACTGCCGATGCCGGCAAAACCTCGTGCGTCGGCTGAGCGGTGATGCGTTGCGCAAATCGAGGGAACTCCGATGGCCGACTCAAGCAAGAAAATGAGCCTCATGGGGCTCACCACACTGGTGACGGTGAACATGATGGGCTCAGGCATCATCATGTTGCCGACGAGCATGGCCCAACTCGGGGCTGTTTCATTGCTGTCATGGATCGTCACCGCTGTCGGCTCGATGGCCATCGCGTATTGCTTTTCCCAGTGCGGCATCTTCTGCCTGCGCTCTGGCGGGCTATCCGCCTACACCGAAGAGGCGCATGCAAAGTCAGGCTTTTTTCTGTGCTCTTACCTGTACTTCCTGTCGCTGGCCATTGCCAACGTGGCGGTGGCGATCTCTGCGGTGGGATACATGACATCGTTCATGCCCTGGCTGGGAAGCGGCGCCATTCCTTTATTCGTTGGGACAGTCGGCCTGCTCTGGCTGACCACCGTGGCGAATTTCGGCGGCCCAGGCATCACCGGCAGGATTGGTGCGGTTACGGTGTGGGGGGTGATCATTCCTGTAGCGGGCTTGAGCATCATCGGTTGGTTCTGGTTCAAACCCGATCTGATCATCGCCGCCTGGAACCCGAATCAACTGCCGATATCCGAGGCCATCAGCAAAGCGATTCCCCTGACACTCTGGGCGTTTCTCGGCATGGAGTCGGCAGCCCAGGCCTCAGATGCGGTCGAAAATCCCAAGCGCACCGTACCGCTGGCCTGTCTGTTCGGGACATTGGGCGCAGCGGTGGTCTATGTGCTATCGACGACGGTCATTCAGGGCATTATTCCCAACGCCGAACTGGCCAACTCATCTGCTCCTTTCGCGCTCGTTTATGCACATATGTTCAATCCCCTGGTCGGCAACATCATCATGGCGCTCGCGGTAATGGCCTGTGTTGGCTCGCTGCTGGGCTGGCAGTTCACGTTGGCGCAAACGGCCAAGGTGACCGCTGATCAGGGCATGTTCCCGAAACTGTTCAGCAAGGTCAGCGCACGCAACGCCCCCATCGTCGGGATGCTGGTCTGCGGCGTACTGCAGACCTTGATGGCGCTGTCGACCATTTCGCCGAACGCAAGCGCGCAGTTTGGAAAACTCGTCAGCCTCGCCGCGGTGACCAACCTGATTCCCTACGTGACGGCAGCCACCGGGCTGCTGGTCATGATGTACAAAGCCAGAGTCAGCGCCGCCGTATACACGCGCAATACCCTGCTGTTAGTGGTTGCCGTGGCCTATTCGTTGTATGCGCTGTATGCCTGCGGCAAGGACGCGGTATTCGGCGGCATCCTGGTCCTGGTGTTCGGCTACCTGCTTTACGGTTTCCTTGCCAAACGTTTTGTCGCTGCCCCTGCGTCTGTCGGCCCCCGGCCTGATAACCCTTGATCGAAGTCTTCGGTACAGCACAGATATCTGAATTCGAGGAACCGCGCGCATGAACGTGAAACTGATCAGAGCCCACCACCTGCTGCTCGTCTGCGTCCTTGCGCTGCTACCGGTAGTGACCCATGGCAATACGCTGGAGCGCATCCGTGCCAGTCAAGCGATCACCCTTGGCTACGTGCCTGACTTCATGCCTTTCAGTGATCAGGCCGCCGATAAAGCCAGCGGCTATGCCATTGATCTCTGCCTGAAAATAGCCGAGAACGTCAGGATCGATCTGAATGTGCCGACGTTGAAAATCCAGTACCAACCGGTCTCGCTCAACGACGAGATGAGCGCCGTCAGTTCCGGCAGGATCGACATTCTTTGTACGCCGACCCCACCCACGCTGGCGCGGCGCAGGGTCGTCAGCTACTCGGTGCCGATTTACACCGCCGGTCTCTCGGCCGTGGTGCGCCAGGATGCTTCCGAAACCTTGCTCAATGTGCTGAACGGCAAAGTGGCCCATACCGGGCCAACGTGGCGAGCCACGGTGAACCGTGGTCTGGCCAATCAGACGTATGCCGCCATCGCCGGCGGGGTCACCGAGACGTGGATACAACAGCAGATGCGATTGCTGGGTGTGGTCGCCACGCTGGTCACCGTAGAGAACGCAGAAGCCGGTCTGAATCTGGTTGCCAATGGCAAAGCCGATGCGTTTTTCGCTGAACGCATGATGCTCAAGCATCTGCTGACCAGAAATTATCCATCGGGCAACCTGGTGCTGCTGGAGCGGATTTTCGAGTCCGCACCGACGGCGATGGCAGTGGATCGAGAGGATGAGGATTTCCGTCTGCTGGTCGACACGGCGCTGAGTGAAATGTACCGATCCGGCGAAATTGAACAGGCATTCGACAAACATCTGGGCGGCGCCGGCGATGCGGCCAGGAAGCTGTTCAAGATCTATGCAATACCGTAGCGGGCCAGCGAACAGGCTGGCTCGCTACGCTGCGATCATGCTCACCGCACAGGCTCTTTCCTCACCGCCAGAATGCTCCCCGGCACCGAATACAAGGCGCGCTCGGTGGTGCTGCCGATCACGCGTTCGATGCCCACGCGATGAACCGTGCCCATCACCACCACGTCGGCCAGGTACTGCTCGACAAACTCATTGATGACCTGCACTGGATGGCCCATGACGAAGTGTCGACGCTCAGGTGGCACACCGTGACGATCGGCAAGGGCGATAAAAGCCTGATGCAGTGTCTGACGCAGCTCGTTCGCCAGATCTTCGTTCCAGCCACCGTTGATCATTGGTGCATCGCCGTTGAAAGCGGCGGACAAATCGTAGGCGCATAGCAGGTGCAACGGCACGTCGCATTGCAACGCCAAAGCGTTCGCCGATCGTATGATGACGTCGTTCAAGCCATTGATTTGGGTATCTGGATCAAACGGGTCAACGGCCGCGACGACACGATGCGGCAACGCATAGCGAATCTGATTGACCAGATGCACGGGGATCGGACACTCACGCAGCAGGTGACAATCGAGCGGCGTGATGAACACGCGCTTGAGCGCCGGTTCCAGTCGCACATCCTTGATCAACAGGTCGGGCTTGAGCACATGGACGGTCTTGAGGATGTCCAGCAGCGGATGGCTGGAGAAGACCACATCAACGGTGCCGTCCAGCCCCTGGTTGCTGAGCTGCTCGAGCTCATCGGCCACCCAGCGACGGTAGCGCCGCTGATAGCGCTGAGCATCCACGTCATCGATTTTTTCCTCCCACAGATGGGTGATCGGCACCGGCTCAACGAACGCCCGCACATCCAGTGCCGCCCCGCTCGCCTTGGCCAGCGCGATGGCACGCAGCATCGCCGCCGATTGATGCAGCGTCTGGTCGGCGACCAGCAACAGACGTTCATATTGGCCCATCACACACCTCCGCTCGGCACCGGCGCGGTGGGCCGGCAGGCTTCAAGACTGCGCCCGCTCGCCCTGGCCGGGCGTTGATTTACATCAAGCCCGGGTCAATGAGCGAGGCGCATGGCAGCTGTCTGATGTAGATCAGATGTCGCCATGGGCAACCGCGTAGAAGGGAGGCAAGCGGACGCTTTTTCAACGCCCGCCAGCCTTTTGAACCGGATGGAGAATGACCATGCTCACCGTCAAAGACCACAACGATCAGGCCGTGGCCGCTTACGCGGCGGTTTCCGGTCAATACTGGATTGAGGCGCTCAAGGACGGTCGCCATGTATTGATCCGGCCGCTCACGGAGAAGGATCGCTTGCGCGAATACGACTTCATCAAGCGCCTGTCCCCCGAATCCAGGCACATGCGTTTTCTCGCCCAGATCGGCGAACCCGGCACCGCTCTGCTCGACCAGTTGATGGACACCGATAACAAACAGCGCACCGCCTTCATTGCACTGGTTCACGAGAACGGCAAGTTGATCGAAATCGGCATCAGCCGCTATGCCGGCACAGGCGGACATCAATGCGAGTGCGCGGTGACGGTCGCCGATGAATGGCAGCACCTGGGCTTGGGCACGTTGCTGATGGAACACTTGATCAAGGCAGCCCGCCGCAACGGATTCCGCCAGATGTACTCGGTCGATGCCGCCAGTAACGCGGCGATGCGCGATCTGGCCAAAAGCCTGGGCTTCGAGACCCACAATGATCCGGACGACGCACGCCAGGTCATTCATCGTCTTGACCTGTAAATGAATCGCCCCGAGGTGAGTCGGCCAACGATTCACCTCGGGGCGTTCGTGTTTCAGGATTGCAGTGTGGGTTGCGGCTTGATCGCCAGCACACTGCAAGGTGCCCGATGCAGCAGCTGTTCGGCGGTGCTGCCTAACAACTTGCTCAAGCCGTGGTGCTGCACTGTGCCCATGACAATGACGTCGATCTGCTTGTTGATGGCGAACTCGCAGATACTGCGCACCGGCGCGCCCTCGATGAAGTGCCGGCATGAGGCCGGCACGCCGTGGCGCTCGGCCAGGGCCGTAAATGCCTCATGCTGCGCAGTGCCCAGCGTTTCATGGATCCCGGTGGCCAATGGCAGTGCGCCGAACCCCATGTCCGTGGCGTAAGCCGCCGTCCAGTCGTAAACATGCACCACATCAAGACTGGCATCGCACTGCGCGGCCAGTTGGGTGGCGGCATCGATGATTTGATCGTTGAACAGGCAGTCCTGCTCTTCGCTGCGCAAGACATCGACGATGGCCAGCACACGGCGTGGGCGCGGATGAGTGTCGTCGGTCACCAAATGCACCGGCACCGGGCAATCGCGTAACAGTTGCCAGTCCAGCGGGGTGTAGAAAATACGCTCCAGCACGGACTCGTGCTGCACATCCTTGATGATCAATAGCAACGGCATCTCGTTGATGAACTGCAGGATCTCGGCGAAGGGATCCTGAACCCACATCACCTCGCTGGTGACCATGATCTGATGCCTCGCCAGCAATGAAGCCTGCTCTGTGAGCCACTGCCGGTGAGTGCGCAGATAACTATCGCGGGCGAGGCGGATCTGCTCGGGGGCAAACAGCCCTGCCACGGCCAGCGCCTGCAAGTAGTCGAAGGCCACGATGTGCAACGGCAATTGCATGGCCTGGGCCAGCGCAGCCGCGCGCTCGAACGCTGGCGTGTGCTCCATGGCTGAAGGAGCGATCAACAGTAAACGCGGAGTCTGTGACATGGGATACCTCGGCATGCGGCCAGCCAGGAGAAACAGTCTTCAGGGTGAATGCTGTGGCCACTGGCAGCTTGATCTTTGTCAGCAAGAGCACCGATTGCGCTCAAAACAGCACAGTGCCCGCCCACATGGCCAAGGTCAGCAACAACTGCCCCGGGATCACGCAGGCAGCGAAACGCCTGCCGCCGCTGACCCACGCCACCACGCATTTGCTCAACGAGTTACTGCTGACGGCAATCAGCGCTGGCACGACTATCGAGTCATAAGGCACCTGGCCCGCCTTGGCCAGGCTTGCGATGGACGCTGTGGCAGAGTGCGCATCGGCAAAGCCCGAAAGCATTGCGGTCAGCCACAAGCCTGCCTGACCAAAGTGGCTGAGCATGGCCGAGGAGACGAATGTGATGCCGGTAAGGGTCAGTGTCACGATGACCGCGAGTTTCAGATTGAACGCCCCTGCCGTGTCGACCGGTTTGCTGCGGCTCCCTCGCGTGGGGTCGGGAAACATCAGGCAGGCGCCGTACAACAACGTAGCGATCAGGCCGAAAAGCAGAGGCGTCCATATACTGTTCAGCAGATTCGGATCAACCATCATGAGGATCAGTCCGACCTGTATCACCGTTGCCAGATTGGAGAAAATCGCAGCCGCGCTGAGGATGCGGATATTGCCCGGCTCATGGGCAAGGCGTTGGCCCATGGTCGCGATCGTCACGGTACTGGAGGCGAAGCCGGATGCAATCGCGCTGATGACGTAGCCATAGCGCGAGCCCAAAGCCCGCACGGCAATGTGGCCGAACGCGCCGACCAGCATCAGCAACACCGTCACGGTACAAATGGTGCGCAGATTGATCGCGGCGTACGGGCCGATATATCGGTCCGGTGCCAATGGCAGTATTACCAGCGCTGCGATCAGCAAGATCAGGCCATCACGCATTTCCGCGTCGGACAACTGGCTGTTGGCAAAGTGATGCAGCGTCTGGCGATAGGCCAAAAGGCCCGCAATCACCACGCCAAGGGCAATTGCCAGCGCCGGCGCGGTTGCGCACAACGCGCCCAGGATCAGCACCGCGATCAACGCCACCTCGCTGGTCAGCCCAGGGTCGTCGCTTTGACTACGCCAGTACGCAACGCTGGTCAGCAACGTGACACAGCCGGCGACGATCCCCAGCAGCAGGCCACCGCCGACCTGTAGCGCGACATACCCCAACAGCGCGGTAATGGCGAACGTGCGCAAGCCGGCGCAGTGTCGCGCATCGCCGGTGCCCTTGTGCCGTTCACGCTCAAGACCGATGAGCATGCCGATCCCCAACGCCGCAGCGGCGCCGGACAGATCAAAAACCTCATTCATGATGGGTAGCGTCCCGCAGGGTCTGCGACCCTGCTCTGCATTCGGCTTACGGCGAGCATTCAACGCTCACGGCCATTCGGCGCGCCGTTGCCGGCCGCGCTGGCAACGGCTGGGCAAACGCATTCGGCCACTCGTGAGGGGCGTTGATACGGGCCTCAAGCACCTCGACAAATTCCTGCGCAGCCTTAAGGCTCCTGAAGCCCACATCCCAGTCATCCATGTGCACGACCCAGCCATGGGGAGCGTGTTTTTCAGCGATCTTGATGTTCATGGAAACCCCGGTTTCAGCGGCACGCCAAGGTGCTTTCAAGGAGTGATTGCGACTTTCATGACCCCGTCGCGTTGATGAGCGAACAACTCATACGCCTGCTCGATGTCGTCCAGTTTGAAACGGTGAGTCACCAGCGGTGACAGATCGACGGCGCCGCTCTGCACCACCGCCATCAGGCGCCGCATGCGCTCCTTGCCGCCGGGGCACAGGGTGGAAACGATGCTGTAATCCCCCAATCCGGCGGCAAACGCGCCGAGCGGGATGTGCAGATCGCTGGAATACACCCCGAGGCTGGACAAGCGCCCGCCCGGGCGCAGCACCCGCAATGCCGACTCGAACGTGCCTTGGGTGCCCAGCGCTTCGATGGACACATCCACGCCACGGCCATCGGTCAACGCCATGATCTGCTCCACCACATTGCCGTCCTTGAAATTGACGGTATGGGTCGCGCCCAGTTGGCGCGCCATGGCCATGCGTTCGGGAACCGCGTCGACACCGATAATCGTGGTGGCGCCCTTCAGGCGCGCTCCGGCCACGGCGCAGAGGCCGATGGGGCCCAACGCAAATACCGCGACAGCGTCGCCGATGGCGATCTCGCCGCGCTCGGCCCCCGAGAACCCGGTGGACATGATGTCCGGGCACATCAGCACCTGTTCATCGCTCAACTCATCAGGGATCGGGCACAGGTTGGCCTGTGCATCCGGCACCAACACGTACTCGGCCTGGCAACCGTCGATCGTGTTGCCAAACTTCCAGCCGCCAATGGCCTTGAAGCCGTGCCGGGTGTCCGGGCCGTCCTGCGAACCGCAACCACACAGACACGCGTAACTGTGCCCGCTTGGGGTGATGGCACCGGCGATCACTCGCTGCCCTTCGATAAAACCGCGTACTTGCGAGCCCAATCGCTCAATGATGCCGACCGGTTCGTGGCCGATGGTCAGTCCTCTTGCCACAGGGTATTCGCCGCGCAGGATATGTACGTCGGTGCCGCAAATGGTGGTGGTGGTCACGCGGATCAACGCATCCAGCGGCCCGACCTCGGGAATCGGCTTGTCATCGAGCACGATGCGGTTTTTTTCAACGAATATTGCGGCTTTCATGGTGGCCATGATGACTTTCCCTCCGCCGACAGGTGAGCGCAGAGCAGAGCTTGAGCCGCGGCGACAGGGTCGTAGTTGATAATGGTCAACTATCCGAGGATCAGTGGTCTTGCTCGACCGTACATCCGCTCACGACCACGCGCTGATGTCTGGTTGATAAATATCAACCCCGCCCTGCTGGCTCGCTCCAGGATAAGCGCATGCGCCACTACTCACTCCAGGCATGCAGCGCAATGCTTGGGTGACTACCTCGGGAGTTCTGTCATGTCTGAGCAATCGCGTTTCATGCTGGTCGTGTCGCCGCTGATGAAAAACAGTCCCGCATTCGACCGCGCCGCCGCACTGGCCAAAGCGTCGGATGCCGCACTGCATATTGTCGCGTTTGATTATCTGGAGGGCCTGGCGACCGCAGGAATGCTCAACGAGCAAGCCCTGGAGCAGATGCGTCTGGGCTATGTCGAACGCCATCATCAATGGCTCGAAGACCAGGCCCGGCCGCTGCGCAAGATCGGAGTGACCGTCACCACCGAGGTCGTCTGGGTGGACAATCCTTTGAAGGAGATCCTCATCCATTTGAAGGAACAGCCGATGGCCGCGCTTGTAAAGGCTCTGGAGCACGAATCATTTCTGTCGCGGCTGATGTTCACGCCGCTGGATATCCACCTGTTGCGCGAATGCCCGGTGCCGCTGCATTTTGTCAGCCACGCTCAAAACGCACTGCCACGCCGAATCGTCGCGGCGGTCGACCCCTTCCATCGTGATGGCCAATACCAGGGCCTCAACGACCGGATCCTGCGCGAAGCAGCAAGACTGGCCGGTATCTGCAATGGCAGCCTGGACGTAATTTATGCTCATGACCTGTCATCGATCAGCGCTGCCGAATTCGGCTTCAATAACGCGTCCGCGATCTTTTCTTCCAGCGCAGCCAAGAAACTGTTCGACGCCCAAGGCGAAGCTTTCCAGGCGCTGGCTGCACGCAACAACATTCCGGCAGAAAACCAGCACATGATTGTGGGCGATCCCGCCAAGGTGCTTTCCAGCTATGCCGATGCTTACGACATCGATGTGATCGTAATGGGCCGCGTCACTCATCGAGGAATAGGCAGACTGGTTGGCAGCACGGTCGAGCATCTGTTGTACAAAATGCCCTGTAGCGTATGGGTGGTAGCGCCGGAAACGCTTACTCGCTGATGGATGCAGTCGACGCTGAAGAAAGGAGTGGAACTTCAGGCACCAGACGGCGACGGAATGGCCAGTCAGTAGCGTGGAAAACATTCCCACGGCACAAAAAATAAGGGCTTGCATGACATATGTCATGCAAGCCCTTGATATTTATGGTGCCCGAAGCCGGAATCGAACCGGCACGCCCTTACGAGCGGGGGATTTTAAGTCCCGCGCCAGAATCAAGCGGGCTGCGGCTTGGATGCGATTTTTTGGGCCGCAATTCGATTCGAAAGACTGACATTCGGCCCAATGTTTTCGCATACCGCAGAATGATTGCGGCCCGAAAAAAGACCTCAAATTTTACGTAAAGATTAAAATCCTATCGGGCACTGAGAAGCTGGCATTATGCCGACTTTGCATAATCCAGCGCTTTGCCCTTCTCCGGCGTTCTGCCGACATTGAATCCCCCTGCTACTCTGGTTTCGTCCAAGGAGGAAACCAATGCCAAACTCTGATCTGCTCCCTTCCCTACTCTTCAAAATCAACGAAAACCAGCTCGCCCTTGAAGCCGCCATCATGGAGCTCACCCTCTGGGTCGAGCAGCGCGGATCCGCCGACGTCGCGGAAAACGTCCGTAGCTCTCTGGCCGCGCTCGATCGAAATGAAGAATTCATCAAAATGACCTTGGCCGTTTTGATGACGCCCGATTGACAGCTCGTCGCCTCACTCTCGCCCACGGGCTTCGCCTCGATTACTGTACATACATACAGCACTCGTACAGCGAACCCGTTTCATGAATTTCAACCAAGCAAAATCCCTTCGCCTTGATCGCTGGCGAGCCACTCTCGATGATCACGACTTCCGTATGCAAAGCCCCGAAGCGCACCGGGCGACCTTGCGAGAAATGGCGATGGATTTGCTGAGCGAAGGCCTGATCGACGCGCTCGAGCAATTCGACATGAACGAAATGGCCGACGCAGCTTATTGGCACGCAGTGGAAGAACTGCAGAGCTTGCCTGGCCAGTACCGGGGCGCATCAAGCTATGACGTGGTACGGGCCGAGAGTAATGAATTGCTCGGCACCATAAGTCGCTCAATATTCAACTTCGCAAAGATTGAGCCGCGCGGCACTTACTCTGGCTATGACGGAAAGGTGTACTCCGAACCTGACGGAGTTTGGTTGTCGCTTGGAATCTCTCGCAGGATCGGAAAAATCACCGGGCTTTCTATGGAGATGAACGGCTGCCTGTACCGGCTGATTGAAACCGAGCGAATGATTGACGGCGTTACCCACCGCGCTCTCGCGGATGCTGACGTCTACCGGGCGCTCGTCGATGCGGCGCAGGTCGCTCAAGAGGAGCGGGATCTTCGGGCGTTTGAAAAGTTACGCCCTCACATCGAGTCGGCGGCGTTCTGCATTTGTCCTGAGTGCCTCGATCGCTTCGGTGCCAGGGATGACTGCACGACATGCGCCGGAAAAGGTTTTGTGACGAAGCCAGCGCCAGCGGGTCTACGCTGAATCAGATCCCCCCGAGGGCACGGCAATGTGCGGACGACTCACCCAATACAGCGGCATTCACGACTTCGTAGCGGCGCTCAGCATGCCGAACGCGCTGATCAACTCGGTGGGTGAGCAACCGCTCGAGCGGTACAACGCCGCGCCGACCACTCAATTGGCCCTCTTCCACCAGGAAGGTGAGTTTCTGCACGCGGACATGGTTCGCTGGGGATGGCGCCCGCATTGGGCGAAAGACCGCGCCGCGCCAATCAACGCCCGCGTGGAGAAAGTCGCCCACGGCCCGTTCTTCCGCGCGATCTGGCCGCACCGGGCAATCATCGCGATCAACAACTGGTTCGAGTGGGTAGACGAAGGTGGGCCGAAGAAGCAGCCCTACCTGATCAGGCATCGCGACCAGTCCCCGATCCTCTGCGCCGCGATCGGCCAGTACCCGAACGAAGAGCACGGTCCCGGCGAGCACGACGGCTTTGTAATCATCACCGCCGACAGCGCCTGCGGCATGGTCGACATCCACGACCGCCGCCCGGTCGTTCTCCCGCCAGAGCTCGCGCGGGAATGGCTGGACCCGGCCACGCCCAAAGAACGCGCTGAACAGATGGTGTTGCATGAGGGCGAACCATCCGAGGCTTTCGAGTGGTTCAAGGTTGACCGCGCCGTGGGTAACGTACGCAATCAGGGGCCGGAACTGATCAAGCCGGCCGAATGATTCATCGTTGCGACAAGGTTTTCAGGTGCTCCACCAGAGCAGCTTCGAAAATGATGTAGAGCCTTTCAGCATCGCCGGAGCGCAATGCGCCGGCGGTTTCCAGCCCAAGCACGAAACCTTCAGCCCGTGCTCCCGCCTTCACTGCAGTGATCATCGAATCTGTCCGGACGATCTGCGCCAGCAGGCGATCGGCCTCTCGCTGCATTTTGTCGCCTATCACTACGCCTTCCACAACTATTTACCCTTTATATTCAGCGCGACATCCAATACATCACTGCCAGGACGACCGTAACCCAAACGAGGGTCATCAAGAACGAAAGCCCTGCAAGTCGCTTGTCCACGTTCATAACGCCATCATCAAAAAGGAATGATGGTTCAAGACCAAAGGCCCCGCAAGTGTGGCTCAGAGCCATCAATTTCAGCACGGCGCGCTCAAGCCAGTACCTTGCGCGCCTTCTCCCACAGCGCCAGCCTATCGGGCAGACCGTTCAGCCCGCCATTGATGCGCCGGGTGATGGTGTTGAATTGATCCCGATCGGCCAAATCATTCAGCCCCTTCTGTTTCCAGAACCACGCTGCCGACATCGCGGCATGCTGCGGCAGTTCGAGCAGCTCGGGTTGGCTGATCAGGTCGAGCCCCAGCGCCTCGCCGCACTTGGCGTAGTTCGCCCGGCCTGTGATTTGAATCAGGCCGCGACCGCAATATTTCCGGCCATCGCCCGGCACGGTATTGCCCAGGTCCTCACGACCTTCGTACCCGCGCTGGGCAGCGGTCGGCCCCCAGATTTCACGGACATAGCACAGCTGTCCAGACTCATGGCCAATCTGCGCAATGAACGCGGTGGCGCGCTTTGTGCCCACGATCTGGTAGTGCTGCATGGCGGTGTTCAGGACGGAAACAAAAACGCCCGCTTGAGTGCGGGCGTTCGGGAGGATCTGCAGCAACTGCTGCTGGGTGATCGGCATGTCGTTCTCCAGGCAAAAAAATACCCGCTCGATGGCGGGTTACGGTTTTTGATGCGGCTCAGATCGCTTCGGCCTCACTCAGTAACGGCGCAGCAATGATTTCCGGGATGGGCGGTTCGATCGGCCATATCGGTGCCTGATACCAGGTCGGCTGCACAGTGACCTTGCCCAGTGCAAACTTATAGGTCTTCCACGCTTTCAGGTTCAGCGTCAGTGCGGCCTGCTCGGCCTCGTCTTCTGCCGTGGCTTCGCCGATATCAATGCCGAAATTGATCGTATCGATGCGGTCTTGAATTCGCGAGATCTGGGCAATCGCCTGTGCATTTCGTGAGGCGAGCAATGCCTTCGCGGCTGCCAATTCAGCGGCCTGAATGGCGGCGTCCTTCATGGCCTTGGTAATCAGTTGAGTCCAGTCGATGTTCATGCTTGTTCTCCTGGCTCTGGCAGAGGCATCGGCAAGGGAATCACGCCGTCACGCACATCCTCAAGCGGCGACGGGAATGCCTGCTCTGGGCTGTAATTGATCGGGAGCGGAAGGATCAGAGTAAGCTCAAGCTCCCCGTCGACGCGGCTGACATCGCCGGCAAACCATGTCGATTTGATCGCGGCACTAGGCAAGGTGTCTCCCTCTGCAACGCGACTGAAGTCGAATTCCTCGCCATTTACAACGATGGCGTTTCCGCTACGGATAACGCTCAAGGTCGCATCCATGCGCATCGGTGAAAGATTAATACGCATCAAAACCACCTCCCTACTGCTATGAACGTGTAAGTGTAAGTGGCGAGCGGAAGTGCGACGGGGCTCAAGTGGCGAATGATGCCGAACGTCCCGGTAGTCGGCATGATTACTGTCTCGCTGAACCCCGGGTATTCTCCGCCAATAATCAGATGAGCCCAGGGAGCAACCGCAAAGTTAGCCGGCAGTGTGTCGGCGGGCCGATCAGCAGCCCCTTTCCAGTAGAGCCCACCCAGCGCACTACTGATTGCCACGATTACTGACTTCGTTGAAATACAGACCATAAAACCGTTGGCGAACTTCCAATATTCCCCGTTGGCATTACTACCGTACTCCATGAGCGCTCCGGTTGGAGCGCCTCCGGACTGACTGACAGTGCCCAGAATCGTCAGCCCCAATGCCGCCCGAGCGAGAGCGGGCGTAGTAGCACCAGTTCCCCCTTTCTCGATAGCAACGGTTTTATTCGTCCCGCTGAGATCTGCTTTGGTGGCCTGCAGCTTCCCCAGTGCCGACAAGATGGAATCGGCTGCTGCAACAGCTCCCGGCGTTGCGACATCCACGCCCTCCAGCGCGGTGCCGCGAACGCCAGCTGCGGTCATGTACTTATTCGTCTGCCCCTCGGGCAGGCCATCTGTATCGGTGAGATTGAGCTCATCACGAACGCCGGCGGTGGTGGGCGTAGTGCCCAGCACCGCCAGCACGCCGCCGTAGTCGTTGAGGATTTTTCGCACCTGATCCGCCAGGTCCTTCTGATACCCCTGCACCGGCACGATCGAGTAAAGGCCGTCAGCTGCTGTCGGGCCTTCGTAGTTCGGCGAGATCGACAAAGCTGTGTTGCTGGCGATGTTGGTCACCTCGTACCAACGTCCGTCCGGCCCGCGAAAGCCATCGCCAACCCGGCTGTTGGCAATAAACGCGGTGCCTGTGCCAATCACCGCATTGGAATTTTGGGTGACAGAAACCGTTCCTGATTTGTACCAGGGCATGGTGTGCATCCTATAAATGGGGTTATGCGGCTTGTTTTGCGAACACTGCCGGCAGGAAGAAAGCGAAGGGGTTCGATGCCGCAATGGTGATGGCGTAGAGCGTGTTGTTGGGGAAATCCCACCAGCAATAAAGATCGCGAGGGATGCCGCTGCCTGAAGTCATCGGCATGCCGAATGTGTTGAGCAACATGTACTCGTTCTCAGGGAAGTTGAACGGAACGCTGTAGAAGATCCGCGTCAGGCCCTGAGGCGTGGTGTCATAGCGGACATACGTCCAGTTCTGGAATGCACGGGTAAACGTTGCGTTTGGCGTGCCTGAGTCAAAAAGCAGTTTCCCGGCGCCATCCCACAAGCGCATCCCATATTGAGCAACTGGCTGGGCACCAAAGGCGGCAACAAAATAACGCCCATTCAGGCCGGCAACGCTGACGTCGTATGCCCTGACATAAAAGCCAGTCCAGTTACCCGCAGAGCCGATAAGACTCATGCGGCACAGGCCCGCCACCCCATTGATAGTGTCCGGTCGCACGAATACGAGCGGAGGCTCTTGAGATGTGACTGGGCGGGCAAACGTGGTAACCGAGCCAAGCCCAGACTCTTGGTTTGGTGCGTATCGCCCTGAAGCGATGACCATCAGTCGCGCAAACTCTGAATCCAAAGTGACGACGTTATTGTTGTTTGTGAACTGAACGCCGTAGCTCATCAGCTCCACCTCATTACTATCAAGCGCATGGTTCCGGAAGACGTGGTACTCGCCGCGTACGTCCGGGTGTAGTTGTAGACGCGGACGACTCCGTCGAGCATCTCGGTTTCGAACTGCATTTGGTTCTGCGAATAGGTACCGATCGGGATCACGATTGCTGTTCCGTTGCCAGGACCTACGCCGGGAACGGCGAAATCCTGCGTTCCTTTGCTGGCTCCAAGCGCGAAGGTCACTTGCACTGAAAGCACGACGCGAATCGTGAATGAGTTCTCATCCAGCTGGAGCGCCCCATCGGCGCCCCATATCCTTATGCCGAAGCTCATGCGTTCAGATTCCCCCACTGGTAGCGCTTCACGCCGTTCTCATCGAACACCTTGCCGCCGTTGTTGTTGATGACCTGGCGAGCGCCACCGCCCAGCGGGCTGTTCAGCTCGAAGTTGCCAGCCTTGTCGATGCGCCAGCCCTGAACACCTGCGATGTAGTTGTCTGACTGGATGAAGAAACCGATCTTGGCGTTTCCGATCGAGGCGTCTTTCACAAAAAGGGTATTCAGGAAGACCTGCCCACCCTCTACCGCAAACGGCACCGAAATGGCGCCGCCGGCAATGGTGTTGACGATGGCGAAGCGGTCAGCGCTGACGAGGAACTGGCTCTGCAATCCTGCCCCGGTGTTCTCAATGCCAAGCCCAATGCCCGCCGCGACGTACTGCCCATTGGCTGTGACCTGCATCTTCACCGACCACATCGTGTTCAGCTTACCCGCCGTGTCCGCATAGGCTGTGGACGTCTGCTGAATCGCTGCCGAGTTCTCCCCAACGGAAACATTCAACTGGTCGATCTTCGTCGCGGTCGCCGATTCGTTCGTGGCCACCACCTGCTCAAGCTCGGTGATGTTCGCCGCGTTCTCGCCGATTTTCGCGTCGAAGTTCGTTACACGGCTCGACATTGCCTCGTTTTGGGAGGCGCGAACCTTCGATTCGGACGCAATCGCCGCCGTGTTGGTATAGCTTTTGATCGCGTCCGCGAGATCGCCAGCACCGTCATCGTCTCGATAGGAGGCGCGAAGGGCCTCGAAGGCTGTAGCTTGAGCCGTGACCTCGCCGTCGAGTTCGATAATCTCGGTAGTGTTGGTTGCCACCTGCAGGGCAAGACCGTTCGCCGCTTCGATCGATTGACCGACATCCAGCCAGTAATCGGCATTAGGCGGCGGAGTGCTGATCGGCACCTGCTCGGTCGCTTGGTAGATGCGCCCATCTTCGACCACCATTTGCCCGGCCTCATAGACCTGGTCAGGCTTGTAAGCAGAGAGGCCATCTAGCGCGTCGATTTGATCCTGAAGGCCGGGGATTTTGTCGATTTCGCTCAGGACGTCCTCGCCCAGCTCGGTGCGAGTGATCTTGCCGAGAAGCGCCGCCAAGTATGCCGAGACATCGTTCGAGGTCTGCGCGGGCACGTAGAGGAACGAGCTTTTCCCGTACGCATTGGAGGAGCGGACGAAATAGTAGTAGTTCGTCCAGAAGCCCAGACCAGTGTGCGTAAAAGAAAGCCCCTGCCCTAAATATTCGGCGTCATCCGAAGTAGCAGTCGGCGACGTGCTAAAGAAGTACTCATAGGTGCCGCCATTCAGCCCGTTCTGCGCGTTGCTGGGAATCAGCACGATGTTGTCGATCGAGGACTGCACCACACAGCTTTCCGGAATGGGCGGGCCGTTGATGCTGACGGTGATCGTCACCTCTCCTGATCGCGCCATCGGGCCGGCAGCCGCCACGCTCATGGTGTAGTTGCCGGACGGCAAGCCATTGATGGCGCATTCCGTCGATGTCGCAGGCACGTTGTGCGACTGAATCGCGGTTGCCCCCTGCCGCACGATGACGATGTACTCCTTCACCACGCCAGCAGGAGGCGTCCACGACAGAACGCCCTGCGTCACCTCGGCCGTGGTGTTCTGCGTCCACGCGAGATTCGTTGGCGTGCCCAATCCGCCGGATGGCAGATTGATGAAGCCAATCGGGTTGTACGGCTGGCCGACAGCGTCATCGAAGATCGCAGGCTCGTACTGCTTGACCTGAACCGTGCAGCCCTCGCGATCGCCCATCGACCAGTCGGAGACGATGAACTCGCCAAGGATGTTCAGCGACGGCAGGTTCACCCGAACCACGCGGCCCGGCCGGCAGTTGTAGCCGGCAAAGTTCATCGGGATGCTGATAGCGCCACCGGCGCGCCGCCGGCGCAGCTCCATGTTCGCCAGGCGCTGCGCTTGGTACGGATTGGTGACATAGGAATAGGTCAGCGTCTCCGCCGCCTCGCCACCATCTTCAACGATCCATTCGGCTACGCTGACTTCCGGGTAATCCGTCTCGGTCCACGACTGCTCCGGATCAATGAAGGTGCCGCGTACGGTATTGATCGCGGTGTCATTGGTCGGCTCAGTGCTGCCGGTGACTGTGCCGATCACCATGTCCTCGGTGATCTCGAAGTCGTACGGGCCGTAATAGGCGCCAGCCTGGAACATCCAGCGGCCACCAACACGAATCAAATGCCCGCCAGACGCCGCTTCCAGCTTCTGGAGAACGCCGGTGCGCTGCTCGTCCGCGCCGATCACGCAGCCGGTGCGATACCGCTGGCTCGTCGAGCCGTCGGCATTGGTCACGCCTTCGTCGCAGACGTTGGCCGCGCTGGCGAAGGTCTCGAAAACGATTTCATCGTCCGGCACGTTGCAGCGGTTGCGCAGGAACCAGAGCAGGTGCAGCGCAGTGTTTGCGCTGTAACCCGCCGCGCCGGTGCGCGGATCGTAGATATCATTCCGGCCACGAACCACAAAACGCGTGTCGGGGATGCCCGATGGAAACTTCTCTGCGCTGTAACGCAGGGAAACCCGCACGTAGGACAGGCCGCGACCGATCTGCGAGTCTTTCCAGTCGGGGCAGTTTGCCTTCAGGAATGCGTTGACTTGAGTCGGATTGACGACCAGCTCGTAGCTGGCCAGCGGGCCGAACGCGCCGATCTCTTCCTCGCCGAGGTAGATGTTTTCGAGGGCTTCGATTGCGCCCTCACACAGCACGTACACCAGGTGCAGCCATTCGCCCTCGCCCTGATCGCCGGACTGCTCTTGCGCCCACACCAGCACGCCGCCGGTCGAGACGCGACCGAGGATGAACCGCACGGGTGCCTTCGAGGAGCGTACGGTCTGGGCAGACGGCTCGTTGTCGCGCAGGGGCGATTTGGTGTTCAGCTTTTCCTGCTGCTCGGCGGCGTAAAAGGCAAGCGCTGCGCCCGCGACCGCGCCCCATGGTCCGCCCTGAGCAAAACCAACCACCGCGCCAATGACGACCGATGCGAGTTTTTTAACGCCGCCGCTCATTCAATTCTCCACGCGGCCAGTGGCTCGCACTCAACCCGGGCGGCGCCGTCATCGGTCGCCGCCCAGTAATCTCCTGCCCAGAACACGGCCATGCTTCGGCCGCCGGGCGCGTCGTACAGCACGACATCACCGCGCTGGATGAACGGCAGCGGCACCCGGGCAAAATGGGTATCCCATGCAGCCTCAAGGCTGCCGTGCTGTTTCTTCAGCTGCCGCTTGGCACCGGTTTCCGTCGTGTACTTGCCGCGATAGTTCTCTGCCGGATCGACACCACACACCGAAGCCGTGCAGTCGGCGGCGAACAGGCAGCAGTCAAATTCGCCCCATGAAAAAGGCCGCTCTTGGGCGGCCTTGATCGTTTCGTTCAGACGGGTTGTCCAGTCTCGGTAGCGCATGGCTAACTTCCATAAGTGAATGTCGGTGCGTCCTTCTTCGAGCCCCAGTAAATAGGCCACTCGGACATTTGGGCGATGGCGTAGAAGAACCTGTCGCCCTGATGGCGCGCACGGTGATTTTCGTCGGTGAATCGCTCGGTCCCGGTGCGGCTCCACTCGGCCATGCGATCGATAACCGGGACAGTGATGTTGTTGCCGTCCTCGCCATTGCCGGCGAAGGAGAACTTCGCAGCGTCCATCCGGCCGGAGAACAGAATATCCGCCGCGTAGTTGCCGGACTCGTCGAACACCACGAACATGACTTTGGCCATTCGCCCACGGCAGCCTCGGACGTTGGTTTCGGAAAGGATGTAGGCATCCAAGCCGCTCAGGGTCAGTTCCACCGACATGGGCGACCCGGAGTTGTCGCTCTCCTGCGACTGGCTGACTTGGCCAAAATTGCCCACGCCAAGGTAGGTGATGCCGTCGATCACCAGATCACCGGTACCTGTATGCGCGAAGACCATGCCGTCGACGAAGTCGAGCTGCACGGCATACAACGGCATGAATCGGCCGGTGGCGATGATGTTCACCACGCTCTGGCTGAACGGGAATGCTGATGGCATCAGAACGCCTCCCTGAATTGGTAGCTGCCGTTGGCGATCACCGGCTTTACGGACATGGCCCAGGTGTCGGTGGTCATGCGCATTTCGGAATAGGGGTTGAGGTACTCGACGGCGGTACCGGCCGTGAGCGTCCTGCGGATCCGCTTGTTGAGCGACACCGTCACCCTGCCCTGTGCATTCGCCGATGCCGCATCGGTTACCTCGAACATCTCGCCCGCGATGGTGATGTAGTCGCCTTCGGCGAACACAGCGGCGTTCGCCGGCGCGCCGCCGATGACCATCGACCGCGCTTGCGCGTTGCCGGTGACCACTGAGAGCGCGCCGACGCTGTTGGTGCGCCGGCGGGTGAAGGCAGGCAGGTTGAAGGTGCCGAACATCCCATCCAGTCGCCCTAGAAACGCCGACAACTCGCGCTCTTGGGCTCTGGTCAGCAGCCCGAAGGTCAAGGTGCACTGCCAGTAAGCGCCCGGGTAGCCGACGATCTGCTGGGCATTCGAGAGCGTCGAGGTGAACGCCCTGCTGTTGTTGACGATGCCCCACGTCATTTCTGACGGGCGCAGCGAAGCCGGCCACGTGAGAGCCATGCAGTACTCCTTCGAAAATAAGCGGGGTTAGGTCTTGTTGAGCTGGCTCAGCGTTCCGCCAGGCCCGAGCAACTCGCCGAATGACTGACCGTAACTCGCCTTCATCCGCGCAACGTCGAGGTCGATCAGGCCAAAAATTTCCTGACCGACCTCATCGCCACACCTGAGAACAGCCATGATGCGTCCCATGATCTCGGCATTTAGATTAGCCATGGCGCGCAGTTCGCTAGGAGGAGTCCCCTCGCCTATGCCAGCGAAGACAACGGAATAAGTCGCCTCGCCGATCGCTTGCACCAGTATTTCCATATCCATGTCGGAAATTTTCACCTGTTTCTCCTTATGAGCTGCATAGCCGGGCCGTTTCGCTTCAGGTCACCGAGCATCAGTTGATACGCCCTATTAGACGCGCGCGTCATTGCGTCCTCCATCCTGGCGAGCTGGTCTTGATCCGGGTTGCCGTTGACCGTCAGGTTATTCACGATTGGCGGCAGAGACACTGGAGTCGCCTGCGCTCCGCTCTGTGTAACCGATGAGCCAGCGGCCGTCGCACCCACGTAACCACCGTCAGCATAGCCCTTGGTGTTCGCGTTCATGCGTTCGAGAAATTCCCGTGCGCCTGGCTGGCTCACCGCTTCCTTGCGGACAACGAACTCGCCGCCGTGCACAACGCCCTTCGGCTCGAACTTGCCGCCGTCGCCGGTATAGCCGCCGTCAGAGAAACCGAACTTAGAGCTGTATCCGGCTGCGGACGCGCCGAGCGTAGAGGACGTTGCGCCGGCGGATCCGGCTGCGAGGCCATTGCCGGCTGAAGCGCCAGCGGTAAGCCCGCTGAAGATTGTGCCGAAGATGCCCACCGCCGCCTGCCGGACCTGAATGCGGATCAGGTCGGCGATGATGCCGTCCGCCAGATCTTTGAACGACAGTTTGCCGGTCTTCACGAACTGGATGATGCCGTCTTCCATGTTGCTGAAGGCGTTGGTGAAGAGATTGCGAGTCTGGCCGGCGACATCGCGCGCCTGCTCCGAATAGGTCTGAAATGCCGACGAAGCGCCGATCGCCCAGTCCGATTGGGCCTTGTCCACGTCCGTGTAGTACTGCTGCTGCATGGCGAGACGGGTTTGCAGCGCTGAGCGGAGTGCATCAGTCTCTTCGCTGTACAGCTTTTCGCTGATGCGCCCCTCGTTGCGCTGCTGCTGCAGAGCGTCCATCTGCGATTGGTACTGCTGCTCAATGCTGAGCTGTTCCTGCAAGCGCTGACGCTGCTGGTCGCCCAGCCCCATGCCGGCGAGGTTGTTGTCTAGCCCGGTCTGTGCCTTCGCCAGTTGGCTGGCCAGATTGGTCTGAAATGCCGCGAGCTTCTGCGTCTCCTCCGTGGAGATCTTCTTGAGCTGGTTTTCCTTCTCAAGCGCGGCGTTCTTTTTCAACTGAACGGTGATCAGTTCCTGGTTCGCGACCAAAGCCTTCTGGTCGGCCGTCAGGATCTGCTTGCCCTTGATGTCGGCGAGCTCCTGCTCCCACTTCACCAGCGCCTGCCCGGCGGCACCAAGCTTGTCGACCTCGCCCTTCTGCACCCCGATCAGCGAGTTCTGCTGTTGCAGCACGGCGTACTGTTGTCGGGCCTGATCAAGCGCCTTCATGCCGGCGTCTTCGCGGTATGCCTTGGGCTTTTTCTCTGCTGCTTCCTTGTAGATCGAGTTCTCACGAATCGCTTTGAGCGCTGTCTTCTCCTGCTCGGCAGTGATCGTATAGCCAGCCGCACGCGCAGCATTGATGCGCTTTTCCTCGACCTCCAGCGCCTTGTTCATCTTTTGGCGCTTGGTGAAATTATCCTCGATGCTTTTTTGGAAGCCTTCGTAGGCAGCCTGGCCGTCACGCTGAATCTGCGCGTTCTTTGCCTCGGCATCAGCAGAATCCTGCTGCGCTTTGCTCTTTTTTTCATACGCGGCAATCTCGGATTCGATAGCCTTGATGCGCTCGCGGGTATCATCGTCTTCAAAGCCAGTATCCAGCAGGCTTTTCCTGTACGCGAGTTCCTGCCGCAGCTTGGTCAGATCGGGTCCGGCGCTCGACTCTCGGCCGATTCCTAAAATTGCATCCCAACCGCTTTTGGCCGCGCCAGCCAGATCGTTCCACGCCCTTTCAAGGCTTCCGAGATTTTCCTTGATCGTCGCGGCGCGCTGGCCCAGCGCCTTGGCGAGCGCCTCTTGAGCTATAGCTGCCGCTGCCTCTTTCTCTCCCATCTCCTGCGCGGCACGAATCTGCTCGTAGACCGCAGCCGTGAGGAAGTTGTACTTGTTATTGAGCTCAGCAACCGCCTTCACAGGATCATCAGCGAGCCGGACGAACTCTGCGATCGTCTCAGAAACCGCTTTGCCAGTGGCTTTTTCGTATGCAATTGCGGACGTTGCGATTTGCTCAAAGCTTGAACTTGCGATCTTTCCGGTGCCGGCCAGTTGGGCCAGTGCCGCAGCGGCGTCTGCTGTGGTGCCGACGGTGCCGCTGACACGCTTCGCCATCTCGGCCAGAGCGAGAGTGGTAGTGCCAGCGGCATTGCCAGTGGTGACGATGGAGAGTCGATAGGCATCCTGCTCTTTCGAGCCTTGATAATACGCCACGCCAAGCACGCCAACTGCTGCAGCAGCCACAGTGAACGGGTTGACCAAGCCAAGGATATAGCCGCCCAGTGCTTTTGCGGCAGGCCCAACACCGCCGAACATATCTTTGAGTTGGCCACCCTGTTGTAGGAAAACGGTGAGAGGCGCCTGCCCTCCCTGTAGCGATACGGCAATATCGGTGAACTGCGCTGGAACACCTCGCAGCGCAGCGGCAGTTGCCTTTGCCGTCATGCCGGTTTTGCCAAGGTCCGTATTGAAGCGCCCGAGATCTGCTCGCGTGGTGTTGATCTTCGTTTGATACTCGGAAAAGGTATCCGCGTCGATCAAGCCGAGCTTCCGGTTTTTGGCGAGTTCCTTCTCTTGCTTGTCCAGTTCGCCCAGCTTTCGGGTGACAGGGTCAATGCTGCCCAGCAGTTCTTCCAGCTGTTCTTTTTGCGTTTTGACCTTTTTGCCCGTGGCTTCCGATGACTGGCCGACGCTGTCGATTCCGTCTGCCAGCTTGTCCATCACTGGCTTAGCACGAAGACCTGCCCCCTCCAGCGCCTCAAGTGCCTTTCGAGTGTCGGCAGCCTTTTGCTCGGCGTCCCGGCTGTCGATCTCCAGAACCAAGCGGGATGTCTGAGCCATTGTTTTCTCCAGGCGAAAAAAAGCCGCCCAAGAAAGGCGGCCTGCACTGCGGTTCGTAGACTAGGCGACCTATTTGCTCGCCTCTAAATACTGGTTCACATAATCCATGGACTCACCAATCTTCTGATTCATCGCGGTGAGGCTATCCATTTGTTGCGGCGTTACATGGTTGAAAAGATCCTTTGGATCAACCGATGAAGTGAATTTTTTAGCCTTGGCGCGGAAATTTTCGTAGGTTTTCATCGCCCGTTTACACGGGCCTATATCATCCTTTTTTACTGACGCTTCGCACTCTTTTTGCAGGTCTAGCGTCACCCTTGCAGATGCAAACGCCTCGTCATAGGCCGCTTTTACTGCATCCGCCGCCATCGCAGCAGTGCAAAAAAACAAAGCCCCTGCGACTGTGTAAATTTTCTTCATGAGCACTCCCCTAGGATGGCAGCAATCTACCACCATCCGCAGGAAGCACCAAAACCCCGCAAGTGCGGGGTCTTGGCTCAATTGAGATCAAGCAACAATTGCATAACCACCGGGTGAGCAGCCATTTGCGCGGTAGATGCTGTAAATTTCCGACCTCCGAGTATCGAGCGCAGCGAAAGAACTTCGCCCCTCATTGATCTGGTCGAAAACCCTCATCAGTACGCGCGAATCAAGAGTGCGCGCCGAAGCCAGAATCGCCTCGCGATCATCCATGAGGCAAAAATGACGGCTCATCAGCAGGTAGATGTGGGCGACTTCCTCATTGTTGAAGAACAGGCCGTCGGTGTCGGGCCGACCGATCCATTCGCCTTCCAGCGCGTAGGCTGCAACAAAGTTGCACGCCTCGCCCAGGCACTCAGCTGGGATCAGCGCAGTGCGGTGCACATTGAAGCGAGAGCGCAGACGACTTTTCATGGTCTGCTTGAAGCTGCGCTGGAGCGAATGAGGAATTGGTGAAGCCTTCTGATCAATCACACGATCTAGGACATGTTCGCCGCTGGTGCCAATGACGGCTCCGACGAGATCTCCCATAACTGCATGCTGGTCAAGGTAATGGCCTTGCTCGCGAATGGATGGCAATACCTCGGCGGTAACCCATTTCCGGAATGCGTGAGGCTTGCTGCCTTTCTTGACGGCATCACGGCTGCGCAGAATCAGCGTATATAGCCCTGACTCGTTCACCACGTTGGCCTGCCCCTGACGACCTATGTTGAACATAGACCGCTCATCCTCATCCAGCGACTGCACTGCTTGGGTTGTGTTCGCCACATCAAGAACTCGGCAAACATCCGATGCTACAAACCATGGCTGACCATCAATGGACACCGCGCGGATGCTATTGCCTCGGAAATCAAACGGGATGACATTGGAGACCGCTGTGCTAATATTCGACATGACGATTTCTTCCTCGAAGTTGATCTCGTTTTCCGAAGCCTCAGTGTTCCCGCACTGGGGCTTCTTCATTTTCAAGCTACTGCTTGCTCTTTCTGCCTCTTCGCCGCCGTCAGCCAATAAACAATCTCGGCTGTCTGGGATCGGCAATTCTCCTTCGCGCTTTGCTCTACCCACTCCTTGACCTCCCTGGCAACCTCAGATTGAATTGCGGATCTTTCCTGCTCATCAGCTTTCTCCCTCTATAGCACTTTGCTTGGTTTTCATTAAAGCACTTTGCTTTATTGCCGTCTATAGCAAAGTGCTTCATCCTTTTACTCGTTTTACTTTCAGTGAAAGGCGCCAACCAAATGAGCCGTGTAGACCTTCAGGTCAATTTTCGTATGCCCGCATCCCTAAAGGATGAGCTTGAGGCGCTCGCCAAGCGAAACCGGCGCTCTCTGACTGCTGAAATCGTTGCGCGACTAGAACGCAGCGTTGGCGAGCCTGACGAAATGGGAATCAGTGACAGAGATCGGATGAACCCAGAGCACGCGTTCTTTCAACAAGACTCCGAGCCAATGCCGGTCACGCCCCGCATCTCTAGGGAGCGTTTGTTGGCATCGCTCGATCAAGACAGCCCCGTCACCAAGAAGGACCTTAACTCGGCGGTAATGGATGCCATGCTGAAGGTTCTTGATGCATGGCAGGAGGGAGCGGCATCGCCGAAAGGCCCCAAGCCTCGCAAGAAATTTCCGAAGGAGTAGGCCCAACTTTAAGCTAGGGCGTCACTCCTCATCCCCAGCCAGGCACACCGCATCCAGCGCAAAATTTTCGTCGGTTTGACGCAGCCCCCACCAGCTTCATCCATGGCAAACGGAGTATGCACATGACGCTACTGAAGAAGATGACCAGCGCTTTCCGTAATCGTAAAAAATACACCTATGCCGAACTGAGCGATTGGAAGCTCTCGCTAATCGGGATCCCCAGCTTCGCCGTAGGCGCCTACTACCTGTGGGTGTCGGGCAGTGTAACGGTGGAGCTACTCCACTGGTCACGAGACCATGCGCTGACGCTCGATGCAGTCCTAGCCCTTGGCTTTTTGGGGTTGCTCGGCCTGAGCGGTCTTTACTTCGCGACAGTTGCGCGCCGTTGCTACGATCTGATTCGCGAGCGGAATTTTAGGTAATCCAAATCCCTTCCCGCAGGGCCCTTGAAAAGGAATTAAAACGATGAGCGAAACAATGACTGCCGATGATCTCAATCTTCTCCTAGACAATATTCGTATAGAGATCGGCTACCAAGGCGACGTTACGACCGTCACTTTGAAGCCGCACGAAGCAGAGGAATTTGAAGCTATCAAGAACGGACTCGATGTTGAGGGGCGCACCGTTCATTTAGACCCGAAGACCAACAAGCTCACGATTGATTCCTCGAATTGCCCAACCTACGAGTAATGAGATTCAAGACCCGCCGAGAGCTGAGCCAATTTCCCATATCAGCACTCCCTCAAGGTGGCGAATCCCTAAAAGCCGACTGATCGTCAGTCTTGAGTCAACCTTATGGAGCTACCCCTATGAATCCTTTCGAGGAACCGTTACAGCCCAATGCGCTTGACCCGCAACAAGCGAACGAGTTTTTCATGAAGCTGCAGAGCTATATTGCTCTAGCAGAATCCGACCAAGACGTACAAAACCGCTTCCATCTTGCTCGGGCCTACTTAGTAGGGTGGATCCACGGCGGCGGCGATCTTGACTTGGCAAAGACCTTTGAGACGTTAATCCATTCGACTCAGCACGCTCGCTCTCATGAACTACGCGAGCATTGAAATTACAGTTGGATAGACACATAAAAGCCCGGCGCGCCCGGGCTTTCTTCCGCCTGTACGAATCCCCAGTAACGCCGATGCTGGCTCCGATAGTAGCCTCTCGCCTTCACGCAACGGATAACCCCAGTCCCTTGCCTGCAAGCCCAAGGACTGGGATAGCGCCAATCTCGGCGCGCTTGACCTGGAGGTCGCATGAAAGACGGCAAGATAGATCCGCTAGATGGGATGAGCTCCCCTATAACGCTAGGAACTTTATCCGCGCTTCTGGCAATGACACGTGTCATCCAAATCCTAGCGGGCAAAGAAAGCAAGATCATCGACAAGGTGATGGAGTCTATAGAGGCCCCTGCTGGCATAAGCGATCCGGACGCCAGAAGAGTTTTCGAAGGCCCTGCGAAACAGATTATCGAAGTTGCAAAAGAGACTAGAAAGGCGATGCAAGAATTGCGCTGATCACATAGCTCATTCTGGTTTCAAAAGTGTTCATTTGGCGCTCACGGTGCAGCTTTTTTCGCACATTATTGAGCGCCTTTTTTCTACGTCTTAGGCTCATAGATTGTTTCTCCTTTCCGCATCCAGGTCACGAATCATTCTTCACTACTCGCCAAACACACCGCATCAAGCGCAAATATCACGTCATCAATCTCATCGCGCGGTAGCGGTGATGGATGCGACTCCAGCCAGTCGGAGATCTCCCGCGCCGATAGCGGCAGCGGGAACGCACCGGCCATGCCGGCGATGTACCGGCGCCCGCGAGACACGTTCCGGTACAAGTTGAGCAGGTAGGCGGTCAGCGGGTCATTCTCTGGCTCGCCCGGGATGGCCATCTTCAGGTGCGAGTAGACCGCCCGGCGCTTCTCGCTTTCCCCGCCCCACTCTTGCTCCCACTCGAAGCGGGCAAGGGCTTTCCCACCGACTCAGCCCGCTCCTCGGCAGCATCGTTTGCGGCCAGCGCGCCTTCGCGCAGGACGAAGAGGAAGAACTCGATGTTGTTCTCCAGCAGTTCCGCAGCTACTGGCGGGCTGTACTTGATCGGATTGCCGTCGGCATCCAGCACGCCTTCCCAGTCCTTCACGATGAAGTGACTGAGCAGCATCGCGTGGTTCTGGTGCTCGGTCATTTCGCCGGCGACTACGCCCACCTGGCCCTCTTCGAAGCGCGCGTCGTTGCGCTGAATCCGGCGGCGCATGCGCTCAAGGGCGACTTGATATTCAGGGTTGTCGATGCTGGCCAGCAGGATCTTGGTGTCTTCGTCGAACTTCGCCCAGCGCTCACCGGCGATCGCCGGCTTCTTCTTGCCCAGTTGCAGAGCCATTTCAATTCCTCAACGCCACGCCAATAAAAGGGCTCCCCCGGCCGGCGTTTGAACCGAGGGAGCCAAAGGGTTTACGGGGTTGGATCAGCCGCTTCGCGGGTGATGGTCGGGCTGAGCTTGGCGACGGTGTAGTTCAGCGTGACCTCGATCAGGTCGCGCTTACCTCCGTTCGGAAGCTCACCGTCCACTTCCACGGCTGGGAAGTTGAAGGTGTACTTATTGCCCAGCGAGTCGGTGATCGGGAAGACAACTGCGATCGGCGCACGGGTGAAGGTGTTCTTCCAGATTTCCCACGCGCGCTTCGACCAGGCCAGCGTGATACTGCCGGTGACCGCCGCCTCGGTGGCGATGTGCGCGCCCGGGCCGAGACGATCGGAGCCAAGGCAGCGCTGAGTCTGCAGGCTGTTGTCGAGGTTCACGGTCATGGCCGAGACACAGGCCACGCCTTCCAGCGACTGGCCGTTCACCAGGATCGTGCCGACGTTGTTGTTCGACAGGAACGGCGTGGTAGTCGGTGCGTTCGGCGAGACGACGATCGAAGTCTCGCTGTCGGTGTAGTCCAGGCACGCCATGTTGAAGGTGGCGGTGATCTTGCCGTCGGACGGGATATCGAGCGCGAAGGTCGAGACGTGCGCACCTTTGAAAACCCCGTAAACGCCGACGTCGTCGTAGCCCTTGGCGATGCTGAATGTGTGGCGGGTGTCGCCTACGCTCAACACGTTGCCGGCCCAGTTGCCGTAAAACGCGGCCTCCAGCAACTGGTCAAACGAGCCGAACGAGAATTCCGCCGTCAGGTCGCCGCCGATATCGATGCTGGTGGCCACCGAGCCTTGGCTCAGCCGGGTGTCGGTGATCTCGTCGCTGACTTGGGTGTTGACCGTCGGGGTCAGCGCGTTGCCGGTCAGGCGCAGTGTGTCCCAGTTGCCGGTCGGGGTAACGCCCGGCGTCACCTCGGGGATGATGTGTGAAACGACTTTTGCGCCAGAGCTCATTGGAGCCTCCTATTCGCGGGCGTAAAAAACCCGCTCAAGGCGGGGTAGATAGAGCTGGTAATACTTTTCGTCGGCGACATAATCGACCGTTTTTTAAGAGGAGCTAAAAGCGCGATGGAATGGACTTTCGTTTTAAACGCGATCACTACGCACTTACCAAGCGCCAATACCGTCGCAGCATTTGCAGGCGCAGGATCGGCATTTGCAGCCGTATGGACAATTAAGAAATCCGCGAGCGCTAGAGAAAATGAGCGCCTATTGGGTAACGCGGTTACAACGCTTGAAAGGGCTTATCGCGCATTGTGTGGGCAGTCCGACAGCTCTTCACTTCCTCCGTCCGACCGGGTCGCTTGGCTTACAGCTGCCCGCCTGATCGAGGATTACAAAGACGCGAAGAAAAGGCTGAAAGATCCATTGATTATCCAAGAGTGTGAGGCACACGAAGAGCACTGGAGGCATCAGTTCTATCTGAAGCTCACCCCTCTCTCGATGGGACATCTCGATTACTACCAAGGTCTTTATGAGATTTCGGCAATTATCGTTCATGCATTTGCAAGCTGGCCCACTGGAAAGGCGGATCCAGTAGATAGGTACGCATCTATCAATGAGGCAAGAAGTGAGCTAAAGATCGATAAAACATGGACCAGTCTATTGGCTTTCCTTAAGCAACAAGGCTAACCCGCTCGAAACCGGATGCTGACGTTGATTTGGTAGAAGGCTTCAAACTCGCCAGCCACCACTTGGCTGGCCTCCATGCATTCAAGGTCACCGGACTGCCAATAGGCGAAGTGAGCTTCGAGCGCGTCGGCCAGTTCGTTGATGGCTTTGGTTCCGGTTCGCTCGCGGGCGAAGCACTGAATGCTGATCTGCCCGGGCTTGCGGGTGTGTGGTCGGTCGGCCATGCCAGCCATGAAGGCCGAGGCGTATTGGATATTCAGCCGGCACCAGAGGCCGGAGGCCGGCGGCGTGAACAGTGCCGGCTGGTTCGGGTAATCGATCCGCTCCTGGTCAATGCCGGTGAAGGCCACCATGCGCGCGGTGATGAGCGCTCTGATCTGCTCGAAGGTCATTTGTAGGCCTCGGATACGCCGATGAACGCGAGGTCATAGACCCCGCCGGGCGCCTGCGTGGAATGCCCCAGTTCCAGCATCTCGCCGTAGGGGCTGTTCGTTTGGATGTAGATGACGGGAAACTGGCCTGATGCCTTGATGAGCATGCTCCCCTTGCTGATCGTTTCGCGGCCGGACGGGTCGACGTTGTCGGTCACGGTCATGTCGGGCGCACCGATCGATACCAGGTGACTGCCTCGGAACGTGCCGCCGATGTACCCCTTCCCCGCCGCCTGCGCTTTGACGAAATAGTTCTCTTCGCGCTCGCGCTTGGTCAGCTTCTTGAAGGCCCGGCCACCGGTGCGCGCCGCGTTGCGGGCGTCGACGTTCGCGTCGTAGGCATCTGCCAGCGCCACGTTCTTCGTGCGTAGCGCCACGTTTGCCTGCCACAGATCAGGGTTGCCGACCGGCGAGCGGTTCACCACTTCCGTGAGCATGGCGGTCGCGATGACGCGCGCCATCTGGGTGATGTCCTCGCCAGCCTGATCGGCGAAGTCCGTGAGGCTATGGCTCCAGCCCGCCTTGTTCGTCATTACACCTTCCTCAGCTGGATCTCGTAATGGGCGCCAGCCGGATCCGTCTGGACGTTTACCACGTCGAAATCGTTGATCTTGTGGCCGATGTCCGGAACCCCTCCGATGGTTTCGTTGGTCAACGCGATCAGCAGTTGGTCGGTGGCGCGGATGTTCACACCGTCGACCTGAGCAATCTTGAAGGCGTCGAACACGCCCCGGCCGGTGTAAGCGATGACAACAGGGTCGCCCGCCACCTCGGTGACCGGATCCCACGTTCCCGGCAGTGTCACGCCGCCACTGAATGGCTTCACGGCGTCCGCCAGATCAGTGTCGAAGGCCTCAGCCAGATCCGCCCTGGATCTCTTCACGTAGGCCCATGGTTCACCTGTACACATTGAAGCTGAAGCCGCTGACACGCCATGGCGCGAGCAGTCCCAGCGCGAACTGGACGCCATCGGGCAGCGCAGTTGATTTGCTGGTGTCGATCGAGGCGAACGTCTTGCTGGTAGTCACCGAACCGGCCTTCACCGTCTTGGCTTCCAGCGAGCCCTCGGTCTGCTGCTGGTACAGCTTGCCCTCAGAAGCAACGACCGCCAGCTCGGCGCCGGCCTGCTTCACCTCTTCGGGAATGGCGTCCATATCGACACCGACCAGGTTGAGCGAGGTCAGATAGGCATTCGCCTGCAACACCGCCCGGGCTTTCTTGTCATCTGGAGCCCACGAAGCCCCGAGGATGGCGTCAACGTCCGCCACGGTGATGTAGGTAGCCATCAGGCCTCCGCTTGAATGAGTGGGGCCGAAGCCCCGGGTATTACTGGTTGGCCTTCAGCAGAGCGAGCAGCTCAGGCTTCGAGTCGTTGACCTTGTAGCCAACACCCTTGGCGTCGAGCTGTTCCTTGATCTGCACGACGGTCAGTTCATCGAGAGATGAGCCATTGTTCTGCGATGCAGGAGCCAGCCGAGCGACGTCTTCGCGGAGCGATTCAACTTCACCCAGCAATTCATCACGCTTGCTCTTCAGCGAGGCGATGCCTTCGTGAATGGAGGTCAAGGCATCAAACAGGCGAATCGGCAGTTCGCCGGCGCCGGGATGTTCCAGCGGAGCAAGACCTTCGGCCGCTTCGATCAGCAGCACGATGCCGTCGCGCTCGACATTCAACTTGTCGATCAGCTCCTGCAGCGCTGCGCCATCAACACCGCCTTGGCCGCCGATCACCAGTACCGGAGCTGCCTGTCGCAGTGTCACTTCAGGCACATCAACAGCTTCACCCTCGCGGTCTTCGGTGACGTTGGCATCAACGATTCGCAAGCCGCGCTCTTTCGCCAGCGCCTTTACGTTTTCCCGGTACTGGTGGAACGGGCCGGGCAGATACCAGATTTTGTTGTTCATGATCATGTCCTCGCGGAACCGGGCACGAAGCCCGGCTCAGCAGTCAGGGTTACTTGGAGGCATCACCGATCAGAGCAACACCGGCGGTGTGCTTGATGCTGGTGGCGGTCTTGTCCCAGTTGGTGCCGGTCGCCAGCTCGGCGTCGGTCGGCGACTTGCCGCCGGCGGTGGTATCCCGGTGTAACCCTTAAGGCCCAGGCCGAAGGTGTAGTCGGTCTGCAGAGTGGTCTCGATGCGCTCCTTTCCGTTGGTGGTCTGGACGTTGCTGATGATGTCCCGACCGTCGTGCACCATCGCCGCGCCCTGCACCAGGGACAGAACGATTTCCTTGTTCGGCGTACCGGTCTGCATCAGTGCCGGGGCGTCGGTGACAACCGAGATCTTGCCGAGGATATCCACCACGCGGACGTTGCCCGCCTGGAACAATTGTTCGCTGTTGGTGAGCGCTTGGCCGACCAGCTTGTGGTAAGTGGTGCCCTGCATGATCTGGGTGACCAGCGACTGACTCGCATCGCCGAACTTCGCGTGAGCGTTGTTCAGCGCGGCCTGGCTGATACCAGCGGTTGCAGATACGTCGTTCACCGCCGCCGCTTGGGCAGTGATAGCAGCCACCAGAGCAGCGATCGCGGTGTTCAGCTGATCCTTCAGCAGGATCTCGGCGAACGCGCGCGAAGCGACTTCGATGCCCTGAGCGGTTGGTCGCTCCAGCCAGGTCATCTGCGATGGCTCGTAGCGGATCGGGCCGAAGCCGCCGGCCACTTTCACCGAGGAGTTTTTCAGCTCGGTCAGGTCAGTGATCGGTGCGGCACCGTTGGCGGCGTAGCGATCGACGCGGCGCTGGGCGGCGGCCAGGGTCTGGAAGAACGACTCCTGAAGGAAGTCGCCAGTGAAACCGTCAGGCGACAGTAGGATGGCACCACGACTGGCAGCGTTGAACGCCACCAGCATCTGGTCCAGCGTCTCGATGGTCGCCGGCATTACGTATTCGTTGAAGACCTGCATTTGCGACAGGGACATGAGAGATTTTCCTTATTTCTGAGGGAGGTCTGGGAACCGGCTCGCGATTGCGGCCTGTCGTTCCTCTTTGGTGCCGCCGATGTTTCCTTTTGCGGCCCCGCCGCCTTTCCCAGCACCGCCGGCCCCGCCGCCCGATGCCTTGCTGCCAGCGATCAGCGGACCAAAGGCCGGATCGTTGGTAAATTCTGCTTTCAGCTCGTCCAGCGTTGCCGCCGAGAGCTTGCCGGCCGCGTCCAGCACGACGACGGTTGGTTTGCCGTCGCGCTGCTCAACGCTGAGCCGGCGTTCGATGTGGGGTAGCAATGCCTTGGAGCTGCCCGGAATGGCGAGAGTGGTCGCGATCTCGGTAGCAGTACGGCCCACGGTCAGATCCCGGATCTGGCCTTGCAGTGTGCTATTCGTGCTTTCGAGTTGGCCGGTCAGCTCAGCTTCGCGGCGCGCGTACTTCTCCGACCAAGACTTTTCGAGCTCTTCGACGTTGCCGGACTTGCGCAGCGCCTCTTCACGATCCAGGCGTGCCCGGTCTTCGGCGGCTTTACGTTTTTCGGCCTCTGCCTTCTTCTCGTCCAGGAGCTCTTGGACTTTGGATTTGAGACCGGAAACATCTTCCGGCTGTGGCAGCCCTTCAATGCCGAGGACGAACTTGCCGTCCTTCTCGACGTACAGGGCCTGAATGGATTCGTCGACGCCTTCGAGGCTGTCCAGTTGGAATTTCAAGGTCATTGCTGTCTCCCAGAGACGTAGTGCAGGCCCTGCCTGCGGGCATAAAAAAACCCGCCGAAAGGCGGGTTCTATTTGGTGGTGTTTTTTTACTCGGCGTACTTCAAGTAGAAGCTCACGCAGTCTTTATCAGCCCAAAGCTCATTGGATCTACTTTCCACGACAAAGAAATTGGACTGCGCCGAATCTTGTCCCCATTGAATCAAGACCCTTTCACCAACATCTGGCAGGAATGCTTCTGAGCGAGAAGCGTACTCGCGAGTCATGAGCGTCCTTGGAGTCAGGCCATTGTGCTGGATAGTCGGCCCTACGAAGTCAAAAGTAACAACTGTTTTCATGAGTGTTTTCAATCCATGATTGGAGTTCGGTCGGAGATAGTAACTCGGTCGCGAGCTCGCTCCAATCAATCCAAGCCAGCCTTCTCAAATGCTATCGCCTCACGGTCGCGCAACTGCTGAAGGGTCAGTGTTTTGCCGTTGTCATCCACGAACTTCTCCAGCGTCAGCTCGCCCTTGGTGAAGAGCGCGTAGCGGTTCGGCCCGAGAATGTCGCGCTGAAACGCCGCAGGTTGCCGAGCCAGCCATTCCTGATAACTGGTTTTGCTCGGCACCAGCGTCACTCCGTCAGGGCCGATTGAGGGCCGCGTCGAGCCTTTGATCTCGCGTGCAAACTCGTCCTTCAGCACCGGAATCAGCGTGGTGCGGCAGCCCCAGTGATACGGCGGCTTTGGCCCGTCCAGCGGGATCACCGTCTGGTCCACGCTCATGCAGAACAACGTGGTCTTCGAGTCCGGGGTCGCCACCCTGCGCATGCCTGCGAGGATGTCGTCGTTCGCCTTCAGCGTCTCCACCCTCGCAGTGCTGGCGATGTGGTTGGTCATGGTGCGAACCAGTGCGCCGGCCTGATCTTGCTGCAACTGATGAATGCCGGTCAGACGCCGGCTGATCTGCTGGCTGGTTTCGCCCAGGCTGGAACCGATCTGAATCTCGCCGATGATCTCGGCCGCCTTCTTCGTACCAAACTGGTCGAGCGCCCCGCTGATGCTGATGCGCTGAATGCCCTTGCGCGCTTCGAGCTGCAGCGGATCAGCCAGAGCTGCGGCGGAGATCATCTCGGCCGATGGCACATTGAGCTGAACCACCGCACGGACAACCTTGCCCAGCATCGTCGCGTTGAACTGGGCCTCGTAGGTGGCGAACTCGCCAAGATCCAGCTGAGCGCGCCCTTTGAGGTCGTCGTAGATGCCCCGCAAGTCACCCTGAAGGGTTTCGATCTGAGAGTTGTACCGACGCGTACCGTAAGCGCTCAAGCCGTCCGACACGCGCTGCTTGGCGGTCTTGATGGCTTTGCTGATGAACGACGCCACACGCTTCAGGTTTCCGCCGGCATACCGCTGGACGTAAATCTGGTGCCGCGTGGCGGCGTCCTCAAGAAAGCCTTCATTACTCATCGTTCCCGCCTACCGGTGGCGCACTGGCCAACTCTTCGTCAATCTTCTCGTCGGTGCGATCAGCTTCAAGCACACCGCCCTGACGCAGGTTTACCCGAACATCCGACTTCGCAATGAAGCCCTGCTGCCACAGTTGCACCTGGGCGAGGATGTCTTGCGCGGTCATGGTTTCGTCGAAGAACGACTGATTGAGCCAGAACACCGTGCCCTTCTCGTCCGGCGCATCCATCATGAAGCGCTCGGCGTCGAGAATGGCGCGCTTTAGGGCCTCTGAGACGTTGCCGGCGATCGTGCCCAGCACACTGTTGTCCGAGCTGTACCGGATTCGAACAGCCTCTGCCGTCTCGGCGCCGCTGCCCTTCTGGACGACACGGGCGCCGATCATCAGCATCTGCTCTTCCTTGTCCTTCATCAGGGTGCGGGCGAGTTGGGTTTCAGTGGCCTGCAACATGACCGCAGACCCGGACTTGCCAAGGTTGTGCCCGCGACGAGAGCCGATGTGCATCCCGTTCGGATTGAGTCTCGCGAACTCGTCGGCGTCGATACTTGTTGTGATGAACAGCGTCGGCTGACTACTGATAAAACCGCTCTCCTCCACCGTGGCGCTGTTGCCGTAGTGCAGGATGTTGACGTCGGCCAGGTCTTCCAGAGGCGACTTGTCGATACTGGCGTCGTTGTTCTGGGCGCCGTAGAAGCTGAACGGGATGTGATCGAATGGCTGACCAGATTTGTCGGTAGGCTGCGTCTCCTCGACGCTTTCTTGGCCTTCCTTGTAGACGCGCTGTATGTATTTCCCATCGACCAGCAGCAGGACTCGGTTCTGCGTATTCGTCTCGCGGGACAGATCGGTAGCGTTGAACTCAGACACGCATTCCCGCAGGTTCACGTACACCAGGCGCTTTACGCCGTCGATCACCTGCTCATCCCAGTCGATGATCGACAGAGCGTCGTAGTGATGGATCAGGGCGCGCTTGGTGGCAAGGTCAGCCATCGAGCTGACGCCGCTTTCAGTGGCCACGGTCGGGAAGTCGACCAGAAAGCCGCCTCGCCCGCTGTCCGAGGCACTCGCCAACCGACTCCTTCGACAACTGCTCAAGGCTGGTGCCGTCGCCGCTGGCGTTCTCCTTCAGATAATCAACCGCGGTCGGCAGGGATAGTTCGGCAGTCTTGCGAAACACCGCACCCATCAAGCCGGTGCGAGTGCGACCGGTGATGTTGAGGAACATCGCCCGCTTCTTGTACTGCTTGTACCGAGCCAGATTCTCCGGTGATTTGTTTTCCGGATCTGGCATCGGCAGGTATTCGTCGTGCTTGCGCACCTCTCGCGCACCGGCTACGCAGCGTTTCACCAACTGCCAGCCAGGCAGGGCTTGTGCGTACTCTGCCCGGGGAGTGCTGAAATTTGCCATGGAGGCCTCAGAAGCTGAATGTGACAGGGATGTGCGTGACTGCTACGCGCTTGCTCTTCGCGACAGCGAAGTAGCGCCATGCATCCGCCGGGTGAGACGCCCAGTCATGAAGCGGCCGGTCTTTCCAGCAACCCTTCTTGTCGTCCCACTCTTTGCGGTAGTTCTCCAGCGCGGTAATGCCCTCTTCGCACTTCGCCTCGTCAAAGGCGCAATGGGCGAGGATCTCCCGCGCTTGGTCGATGCCGTCATCCACGCCGATCTTCGGCACGACCTGGAACGTCATGCGGTAGTGCTGGCCGTCGATCTCGTAGCCTTCGCGCGCCATTTCACGGCGGGTCTTGGCATCGCTACCGAACTCACGGTTGTCGATGTCATGCGGCCCCCAGTGCTCGGAGTAGGTGTAGTCCTTGTCCTTGAGCACCTTCATGTAGTGCCGCAGGCCTTCCCCGCTGTTCTGGTAGAAGTCGATGACGTGATACTCGTTGCCGACCTGACGCACGAACCAGATGGCCGTGGAGTCGCCGACGCCGATGTCCCAGAAGGTCATCACCGGCAGGTGGCTGTTGTCTGGCAGCGTGCCGATGCGCTGAGCGGCGTAGAGCTTGGTGAACTGCTGGGCGTAGTAGGCGCCCTCGATCGACTGCTGGAAAGCTTCGGCAGGGATCGACGGGTATTCCCGCTTCATGTCGTCGCCGAGGGTCTTCTCCTTGGCCGCGTACCAGGCGCGCTGGCCCGGGTTCGTGTCGATGCCGTGTTTGGCGAACAGCTCGTTGAAGTAGTCGGTCAGGCGCTGCGGGATGATCGCTTCGGTAGGATCGAGCCAGTAGGCCTTGTTCTTCCACCAGCTGAAGAAGAAGAACTTCCAGTCCAGCTTGCCGAGCGGCGTGCCGGACAGCAGTTGCTTCTCTGCGCTCTGCGAGTAGTCGAAGAAGTAGCCCGCCCGCCCCTCCGCCGTCGATTCAATCGTGACGAAGCAGTCGGTGGCGACAGCCTCGAAGGCGCCGGTGACGATCTCTCTGGCCTTGTGGGGAAACTTGGCGCAGATCTTCCCGAACTCGGATACGTGCAGATACCGTAGAGTCCCGCCCCGGAAGGACGTGGACACGTAGAGCGATCCGCCTTTGCTGAACACAAGCTCACCAGCAGCATCGTTAGAAGCAGGATTGGCGGAGCGTATCTCTTTAGGCAGGTTGTCGTAGGCATATTTGACCTTCTCCCGGAACAGGCGCTTGGCGTCGTTCAGGGTGTGGGCGATCAGCGCGCACTTCGCCGACTCGAATAGAGCCGCGTCCAGCTGGATGATGCAGCACTCAGTGGTAAAGCCGAGCTGACGAGCCTTCAGTATGATGTTGCGGGTATGCATCCCATCGAAGTATTCAATCTGCTCATCCGTCATCCGGAAGCGGACTTTCTTGCCCTGCTTGTCGGTGATGAAGTAGAGATTGTTCAACCGCCAACGCTTATCCCGGAGCAGCTTCATGTGCTCGGGCTTCATGTCAGGCGTCCTTCGATAGTTCGTCCATCATCTTCGAGAGTTCGTCGGCTTCGTCCGTCTTCTCCTTCTCGTCCAGGCTGTATGCCTGACGCTCCAGAACCTGCAGGTTCTTCATTGCAGAGGAAAGCTGGAACAGTGTTTTGGAATTGCTGGGCAGCGAGACGGCGGCGAGCATTGATGCGCGGCGCATACCGTTGTTGTCTTCGGAGGTCTCGGCCTCGATATCTTCTTCGATCTCTTCGCGGCGCTGGATGGTCGACAGCAGATCGTCCATCAGCAGGTTCGCAAGATTCGTCGCTTTGCGAATGTCTCGCCGGTGGCTGCGAACCACCCGGGCGCCTTCCTCGGCGGCCTCTTCGATGATTTCGGCATCCAGTTCGCAGTTCGCGCCTTGATCGTTGCGAACCTCTCCGCGAACCAGCTTGCTGCGAACCTCTTTCCGCACCTGGTCAGAAAGGTCTCTCACCCATCCAAGGGCTTTGGCTCTCTTCCTGATTGCGGTGTCGCTTACGCCTTGGCGCTCAGCGATTGTTCGGATGGAAAGCGAACCGGCCCGGTAGGCTCGTTCGATCGCCTCCCAGTCGGGTTGCTTGGTTGTCATCGTAATTCTCGCGGGGGCTTGTAATAGTGGCTTGTTGCCGGTATTGGTGTGGATCCAAAACAACCGAAGGAGCACGACCATGGAAGAGCTTCAAGAAAGCATCAAAGTTGCTGGCGATGCCGACTACCCAGATCAGGTGCGCAGAACTGAAGCGGTAGCTGCGGCGCTGATTCTGATCGCTCATAAAGCTTCCGGAGCTGACGCTACAAACCTAAGCGTTGAAATGTCGCGACTGTCCACTTATGCCGACCAGATTCAAGCCGCACTAAACATACAGTGAGTCACCCGTGCCGCACTCACCTGCGGCACGCTTCCATTGTCGCGACACAATTTGCACTCTCGCGAAACGTGTCGCGACCTACTTGCTCTGACTGCGCTTGATCTGCGCGTCGACCTGATCTGCGCAGGTATCGAGCAAATTGATGGCTTGATTCTTCAGCTCCCACAGCTGGCCGTTGTCGGCGAGGTCTTCATCAGCTACCCGCTCACATGGCACCAGCTCAGGGGGCTCGACTCTTACCGCGGTTGTCTTTGTTACCACCGGCGGCTTTCCCGCGCAGGCCGTCAGGCAGAGGCTGAGCAGCCCAATCACGAACAGGCTTGCTGTTGCGCTTGAGTTCTTCAAAGTTCTTCTCCGCCTTTCTGGCTTTGGCTTGGCTGGCCTGTAAACGCTTGTTCAGGTCTTTCTGGTAGTCGGCGTTGCGCTGGGCTTCGGCGCGCAGCGTGGTGATCGTGGCCTGGCTTTCGAGGTTGGCGTCGACCGCCTTCTTCTTCTCGCTGGCTTCGAATGCCACCTCCCCGCGAAGGGCTACGACGCGCGACTGCTGAATCCCAATGAGGAGCAGGCCGACCAGGGCGATGATGATTGCAGCGGCGAAGGTCTTCATGCGGCATCCGCCTTGCGACCGAGGAATCGGGTCACCAGCTCTCGAATGGCTGTCACGCCGAGGAAGCCGATCGTACCACCGGCAGCGATCGATAGGCTTGAAGGCCAGGCCATCCACTCAATAACGCTGGACGCGACCAGGCTCAGCGATCCGCAAATCAGCGCCTCGAAAATGATCCGGCGCACGCTGGTTTCTTTTCCGTCGTAGATGACGCGAAGCAAGCAAACGGTGATGGCCATGATGACGCCCGCCATTAGCGGATTGCTCAACGCCAGCCAGAGCTTGGCCCATGTGTCTGGCTTGTCAGGCATGTTTGGCATCCGGGTTGCCTCCCCCTTGGGGAGATTGATAAATCCGGCGTCCGCTGCACTCCCAGCTCGGGGCTATGGGTGTGGGGAGCCGAAAATGAAAAAGCTCCCGCGATTGCAGAAGCCTCGAATAGATGCGCGGGCGAACCCGCGCGGTTTAGCAAATGAAGGATCTCTCGACGCCCTTTAGTTCCGGCGTCGTGCCAACATCAGAACGTCCAGATGAAATCCTTGAAGGTCGGCAGTGGCCCAGTCGTGTGATCTGGGTAGAACACATTTTTCGGTACCAGCGTAGGGGTGTAGCCGAAGCGTGCCCAGACCGGCTTTTCTTGCACGATGGACAAGTTACCATTCGCTTGAACGCGCAGAATTGCCCCTGGATTACCGCCAGTACCACTGTGCCAAAGCACTGAGTAATTTGCTCCGTAAATAACCAGGTTGCCATCGGTTTGCATAACCGCCCTTTCGGCACCCTTGTTCTGAGTCCAACTGGCCCACAACACACCCAGCGGACCATTAGAGATCACTAGATTCCCATCGGTTTGGAAGATGAAAGTCGTGCCACCGGACACATACTTTTTGTCGCGCTCCAGAGTAGTGCCAGGAGCAATGATGATCGAGTCTTCGGCGCCAGGTGACTGAGGAATCGCCGGATTACTGCTCCAGATCGAGATGGAGTCTGTAATGACGATATTGCCGTCATTTTGCACGCGCAGATAAGTGCGCTCGGAAGCAGCAGTTTCATCGCGATTCGGCGGAGTACTATTGAAGGTCGACCAAGTGCGAACGTGCTCGCGATCTTTCAAGATTGCGTAGTACAGAATATAGAAGGAGGTCGGGGTATTTTCGTAGACCTTGTTACCGTACGTGATGTAGGGCTGTCCGTCTTGCGCAGACCAAACTGCAGTCTGACCATCGTAGAGGACCAGGTTCGAGTCAGCCTGGAGAATCAATCGGAAGCGCTTGTTGGGCGAATCCAAATACTGATTCCAAGTCATCTCATGTTTCGGCAGCAAAGTAGAGGTACCGTTCTGTGCGAACGGAATGCGTGCTGGAATAGCCATATGAGTACCTATTGAGTCGAATGAATGTTCGCGGAGGATTCCGCTTTCATGTCGCTCAAAGGCGATCGCTCGAGGCTCGTGGCCTTCTCGTGATTCAACGTCCCGCATCGAGAACATTTGATCTGGAGCTCGGTAAACTCACCCACGCGGGCGAGAAGTCTGTTGCACTTTCCACATCTGCAATCTTTAAGCATCTGCAAAGCCTTGTCGTTTTCTGCTAGGCTCCGCCCCGCTCGCGCGAGCAGTGAGGGCCTTGGCTGGCTTGCAGGCTGGTTCTGCGATCTGGCGTCTCCCTTGGGTGTTACCGCACCCTCTGGGGTCGCCCTCTCTTTTTCCCGCGCTAGAACGAAAAGCCCCGAATCTGTCGGGGCTTTTTTGTTTCTGTCGGGTATAAAAAAGCCCCTGCGAATGCAGAGGCCCTGAATAGGTGCGCTCGTCTTTCCGAGCTGTCGGCCTAAGACTCTCCCAGCGTCGACGCCCCTTTGCATCGATCTCGCTGTTCCTGTCTCGCGCCACCCTGAAAGCATTGTGAGGTCAGCGTGCGCGGGCTGCCGGCGTTGATCCGTGCGTCGCACTATCCGGCTATCGACGTCCAGGCCTTCCCGAGGGCTGTCCTGGCTACAGGTAAATTGGGGCAAAAAAAAGCCCGCCTTGAGGCGAGCTCTTGTACTAGATTTGGATTTCAGCCATTCAAATGGCAACACCAGCGAGGGAAGAATGCCGAAGTTACGAACCTTTGAAATCAGCTACACCAAGAACGGCGAGAGAAACACGTTCAGCGTACAAACTGAGAATTTTTACGATCACGAAGAGTGGCGTCTCGTGGCTTCACGCTTCTACCTCTCTCATTCAAATGATCGGGCGGAGGATGAAACACCGCAGACGTGGAAGTCTCTTTGCCAAGATGCCGGGTATACCGACGTCACGTTTGTTGAGATTTCATAAAAAAACCCGGCGCGGTGGCCGGGTTTCGTTCGTCAGTCCTACACACGCAGGAATGACAGGATGGGTGAATAATGCGACATGGCGACATGACATTGCAAGCTCTTTTGAGGGACTATTTTATTTATGCCGCCTCTCCTTCCAGTACTCCGACTGCTTCAAGCATATGTTGCGCCTCGACCAGAGCCTCGTTCACAAGTGACTCCAAGCCGTCCTTGATGGCTTTGTTCCAGCGCTGGTAAGTGCGCTCTGTAAGTCCTTGGGAATCCCAGTTCGTCATGTCGTAGTTCGAGTCGGCCAGGACGATCATCTCGCCGGGCTTGTCCTCTGCTACCGCGCGCGCATGCTTGTTGGCCCGTGCAACATCAGCGTCTGCTGCCGCGTTGCGCCAATCCCACTGCCCCTCCTCCTTGTTCTCCCGGTGCTTCGGCGCCTTGATCTGGGTTACTGCTCGCTGAATGCCCTTCACCTGCTGCGGTACCGCCCAAACAAGAACGGCCTGCTGAGTGAAGCGCTGCGGCGCCGGGCTCTTCACCACGGCGACTAGCCGGCCGATGGAATCGATCTTGCGGCCACGGTGCGTGCTGTACTTCGCCACCAAAGCGTTCCAGTGCCTCGGGGAAAGCTGGGCGTGCAGGAGCTTGTGCACGATGCAGTCAGCCAACAGCGCGGCATCCTTCCCGGATATCTCGCCCTTGAGCTTGCTGGCCTGCACCCGGGGCTCGACGTTGCATCCGCCGGAACTGTTGATCGTCTCGGCTGCCAAGGCCCGGACCACGGCGGAAATCACGTTGTGGTAGTTCATGCTGCAGCCCTCTTCAGTTCTCGGGTCTTGGCCCGGTATTCGGCCTTGATGGTTTTGATTTCTTCGACGTTGTACTTGCGGGGCTCATGAGGCCCTTCAAGCCATGCCACGGTTTCGGCGCCGATGCGCTGCACCAACCGGATGCGGTACTCGACCGCGTTACCGGACAGGTTGCGGTTGCACTTCACGCACTGGCGGTGGATGTTCAGCGGCTCGAAACGCAGCTCCGGACAAGCGCCGACGGATCGGTAATGCCCAGCGTCCCAGCGACTGCCCGTCATCAGATCGTTGTCGTTCGGCATCGAGTCGCAGCTGATGCACGGCAGGTGAGCGTCACGCAGGCGGACATACTCGTTCACGGCGGCCTGGGCTTCACGCAAATGATCCGCTCTGCTCTTCAGCCTTTCCTTACGCACCTGGATCTCGCGGCGGTCGCGCTGAGCGATGGCCTTGCGAGCTTTTTCCATGTGGCGCGGCGCATCAATCGCCGCGCAGGCCGGGCTGCAAACCGCTTGCCCCATCCGCGATGGGACGAATGAGGCCCGGCAGGTAGCGACTCGGCATTTCTTCGGCTTGGGCTGCTTCCTTTCAATCGTCATGCAGCCTCCTGGCTCAACAGATCATCGAAGTACACGCCCTGCGGAGCGAAGCGCGCGACAATGCGATCGGTGTAGGCAATGCCCTGGGAACGATTGAACAGACTGGTGACCGGGAAGCCGTCCGGCCCGAACAGGTGGCACTCGCCCATCATGTCGAGCTTGGTTTCGTACGGCAGATGACGCATCACCCGGTACCACTCAGCCTGAAACCCGGCATCCTCGTTCAGCAGGATCTGCACGCCGATGTGCAGCTTGCAGTAGCGACGGGCTTCAGCCTCATCGCCGATCTGGGTCATTTCCGCGATGCGCTTGTACATCGCAAACCACAGCCGGTTTTGGTCGAGCGTGCGGTCTTTGCCCGGTCGCAGCGACACGACGACGAATCTCTTGTCGCGGAACATGGTGCTGAGCGCGGTAATGGCCTCGGAGAGTTTGGCCTGGCAGTTCACGGAGATTATGTCAGCCATGCGCGGCCACCTTGTTCGGCAGTGCGCTGATCAGCTCGCCGAGTTGCTGTGTCAGCCGTTCGTTCTCTGCCAGCAGCTCAAGCGCCACCTCCTCCACGGTCTTCTCCCCAAGAAATTCCTGCAGCGCCTCGGTGTTGCGCTGCCAGTCTGCGCAGTCGGCACGGTAGGACGCGGCTTCGGCCCACAGCAGCTTCTGGAGTTTTTGTTTGTCGATGGTCATGTCAAAACCCTTCCTTGCCGCGTTGAGATTCCCAATCGAACGGGACCACGATCATTCCGCCCTCGCGCAGACGGTCGACACAGCGATCGCCCATTGCGGCCGGCAACTGGCTGGCTTCGAGGTTGGAGATCACCACCGTCGGGCGCTCCTGCTCGTACCGGCCGTTGATGATTGCGAACAGGGTCGTCAGCTCGAAGTCGCTCGGCTGCTCCTTGCTCACGCCTACCTCATCCAGCACCAGCAGATCGGGATCGATCAGGCTCGACAGAATCTCGGCTTCGCTGCGTTCGCTGTGCTTGTCGTACGTGGAGCGGATTGCCTGAAGGATTGCGCCGACAGTGCGGTACACGGCCGTGCGTGACGAGTTGTGCAGCAGCTCGTTGGCCATGCCGGCGCCGAGGTGCGTTTTCCCGGTACCGGGCTTGCCGATCAGCACCATGCAGCGACCGGTTTTCAGGATCTCGTCGAAGATCTGCACGTAGTGCTGGCAGAACCGAAGGGCCTTGCGCTGGCCGTCGTTCTCGGCTTGGTAGTTGCCCAAGGTGCGAGTAGCGAACCGTTTCGGGATCAGCGCATCGCCCAGCTTGCGAGCGAGGGACATGCGCAGTTCCATCGCCTTGTTCGCTTGCTCAGCGGCTTCGGACTTCTCCCGGGCGATGCGGGTGCACTCAGGGCAGTTGCTTTTCAGCTCCCGACCCAGCACAGGGAAGACCCGCTGCTCGTAGGCACCGTGGGTTTCGCACTCGGCTGGCTGGATGCGCGTTCCCGGCGGCAGTTCCGGCGTGGCTTGGACTGGCTCAGAGCGCATAGCTGCCGTCCTCCCGCATTTTCAGGCCGGAGGTGTAATCGCGATCGGCGAAGCCGGTGTGACGGGATTGCGGAAACGGGTGCACATTGCTGGCGAGCTCAGGGATCTCGTCCTGCCAGCGCTTGCCGTTGAGCCACGTCGCAGGGTGCGGGATGAACTGGCCCCGCTCTTTGGTCCAGTCAGGTGTCAGAACCTGCTTGGCGAGAGCTGCGACCATCAGGTCGTACAGCGCCTGACTGACCTTGAGCTTCGCCCAAGCCTTCTCGGCTTTGTCCTTCCCGACCTTGCGCGGATAGAGCTTCCAGAACTTCGGGAACAGGTCCTCGGTCACTACCGGAGCAGGCGACGGAGAGAGGGAATCAGGAATCAGGAATCCGGAATCAAGAGAGAGGGAATCAGCCGGGAAAGAACTGTTCTTGTCTGGCGCTTGCACCGGGCTTGCACCATGCTCCCCCTCCGAAGCCTCTACGCCGGGCATTTCAGGGATGACGCTCTTCGCCTCTTTGACGTGAGGGTTCTGGTGCTTCGACCAGTTCACGATCTGGATGGCCTTGAATGATCCAACGGTGTACCGCGCGATGAACCCCAAATGATCCAAGTCGGCGAGCATCTTTTCGATGTCAACGTTGTCAGCCGGGAACAGAGCCATTTTCAGGCGGCGCGGGCGATCTTCCAAGCGCCCTTCCCGATCAGCCTCGGTCCACATACCAATGAAAAGAAGGCGCGTTGCAAAATCTACTTCAGCCAGGTGTTCGTTCGAGAAGAACCCCGGTTTGATATTTCTGGATCTGGCCATCATGGGCGTCCTTTGCCGATAAGCACGGCAAGCTCAAGGAAGCGATCGACGTACCAGTGAGGTTGCGTCTCGCGCGGGCATTGAGGGCTGGTGAGGTTCTTGCCGTACTTGAGGCCTTTTTCAGTCACGGACCAGAAGTCGACCATCTCGTGTTTGGAGTTCTTGCGCTGGAGTTGCTTGAGGAAGCCGTGGTCGGCCAGCGCACGATTGAAAGCGGCCGGCGCGCAGCGGATGCCGCTGTCCTTCAGCAGCGCTGTGGCAGACTTGGTAGGCATCGAGGAGCCGCCGGTGGCATCGGGCGCGGCGTCGATTGCGTATCCTGGGAGGAAGCTCGACTCCAAGCCGTTGTTCTTTGCGATCTGGGCAAGCATCAGCACCTGGCTGGACGGCGCGGGCTTCAGCAGGCGCGTGAAGCATTCGAGAATTGCCAGTTCCCCCACTACCTTCGTGCCGTTGGCGAGAACAGCTTGGCGGGCGCCATCCTGCTGCTCCAGTTCACGCCAGCGGCGAATCACCTTCATCCGCATTGGCGCGCTGTAGCCGGTAAGCAGGCAATCGGTGTGTTCGCGGTCCAGCAGATACTCGATTTGTTCGCGGTTTTGGCCGTCCAAGTAGATGTGCTCAAAACTGAGTGCATCTGCCTTGAGCTCTTTGAGCATTGCGAGAATGTCGCGCTTGACGTTCGCATGGCGCTTGCCGGTTACGTTGGCGATCTCGCGAGAAGACATAGTGTGTCGCGACACGTTTTCGGAATTACAAAAAGGTGTCGCGGGCTTTTTGAGGGCCTGTACATCATGGTTAGAGGTATGCATAATTCGCCTCACAGATGCTTTTGTTGTATGCAGTAGAAGAAACCACCGGGCCTGGTGGTTTTTTTTCGCCTGCGATTTGGGTTTTGTCATTCGGGGACTTCATCAGCCCCTCCTTTTTCAGTCCCTATTACGGGACCTTGTTGGGCTCGCCTTGCAGTGGGTAGATGCCGGAGTTTTCCGGCGCCTTTTGGCCTGGTCTTCTCGAAAAAGCGCTCCGTTCCAAGCTTTGCGGCATAGTCGTCAGGAGTCATTCCTGCGGCCTTTGCCAACCTTTCAAGCTTTTCGTAGAGGCGCCCATCGATCCCATGGCAGATCGTGGTTTCAGGCACATAGCCTCCTTCAGGGCCTTCAGGCCTGCATGTGTTTACCGTTAGCATCCATCTCGACGATGCTCTCCAGCTTTTCCTCAACGCACATGCGCACGAATACAGCGGGCTGCAACTTGTGAAGACGCGCTACGGCTCTTAATGCCTCATAGGTTTCATCGTCGTAGCGGGATTTGATTTCCCGATCCTTCAGGTGACGGCTGTCGTCGTAGGCCATAGGGGTCTTGCTCCTGGGTGAATGGAAAATGGTTATGCGGCTTTACTGGATTCGTTGGGATACAGGTCGGGGCGCAAGTCATGGCGGGATACGCCGGTTGCCTGCTCGACGGGAATTACACGCTCGGCCGGAACCCGGCCGGTGGCGCACCAGCGCTGTACGTTTTGTGGCGTACAGCCAAGGACGCGAGCGAGGGCCGACTGGCCGCCTGCTGCCTTAGCTGCACGCTCTGCTGCGTTCTGTTCCATAGCGTCCTCGTTAAACTGGTAATTACAACGCAAAGTTACAGCTTTTGAAACGTGACTACAAGTGAGAATTGCAATGCTAGCTACAAGTTCGAGTTGTATTCTCGCGGTCATGACTACTACCTCCTCCCGAATCGCTGCGGCCCGCGAGGCTGCTGGGCTAAATCAGTCCGAGCTGGCGCGAAAGCTCGATGTGAGCCCGCAATCCGTCCAAGCCTGGGAATCCGGGCGAACTGTCCCGAGAAACCCGAAGATCAAAATGCTGAGCGACGTGCTTGGAGTTTCGGTCGCCTATCTGATGGGCGAGGCTGGCCCGCTCGAAAGTCAGAGCCGCACTGCCGACACTTCATTGGGCTCAATCGAAACGTGGGATGACGAGACGCCACTTGGCGACGACGAGGTCTACGTCCCCTTCCTCAAGGAAGTCGAACTGGCGGCGGGCACTGGGCGATTCGCGATAGAAGAAAGCGACAGTGCAAGGCTTCGCTTCCTCAAGAAGGATTTACGCAACAACGGCGTTCAATTCAGCAATGCCAAGTGCGTGACGGTGAGCGGCAACAGCATGATGCCGGTGCTTCGGGATGGCGCCACCGTGGGCGTCAACATGGGCAAAAACTCGCTCGGCGATATCGTCGACGGCGAGATGTACGCGGTGAACCATAACGGTCAGCTGCGTGTGAAGCAGGTTTATCGGACTCCGACGGGCATCAAGCTTCGTAGCTTCAACCACGACGAACACCCGGACGAGAACTACACATTCGAGCAGATCCAGGAGCAGCAGATAGCGATTCTTGGACATGTTTTTTGGTGGGCGATGTACTCCCGCGCGAATTGAATTCAGAGGCTTCAACATGGACGAAGCGGTAAAAGCCTGCCCCTATTGCGCAGAAACGATCAAAGCCGAGGCCATCAAGTGTAAGCACTGCGGTGCTGACGTTTCTTCGCAGGCAGTGGAGTGTGGTGTTTGCCACTCGCGGCCCGACGTGAAACCTCTTCCGAAAATCTTAGGCACTCACTGGAAAGTGATTCTGGGTGCCTTCATGGTTTGCGTGACCCTTTGTGCGTTCGTCTACCGCGAGACCTCCGGTAGCTCAGCGGTTCCTGTTCAGCAAAAATCTGTCGCCTATAAGCTGAAGGCGAAAGATCTAATTCATCTCGACATACAGGCTTTCGGCTGCATCACTCCTGACGATTTTGATCGAGCGTATTCCAGCTACACACATGGCGATTATGCGTTGAGCGCTGTTATGGTCACGCGTGGATTATGCTTTGAGCAGATGGATATCAGCCAAAATACCTCATGGACGGTTGTACAAATGCGCGATGACCGAATGGAGATCGAACTGAAGAACGGGGCCGAGAATTCGAAAGCGCCCGGCCTAAGCCGATCTACTTACTGGACACATACCCGATGGGCCTCTCGCGCAAAATAATCAAGTGCCCTACAAAGCCCGCCAAGCGCGGGCTTTTTTACGCCTGCAGGAAACCCTTCCATGCATAACTGCAAAATTAATTACAACTCACGCTTGCACATTACAATTTTCAGTTGTAGATTTGCTTCAACGCCAAAGCAATCCGGCGCCAGGGTCGACAGACCCGCCGCTCTTTAACAACCAGCGCCATGAACGACTACCCGGCCAGTCCGGTTAGGTCACTCCCGGCTCCATCGGTGGGAGGTCAGTAAACCGATGAACAAAACCGCACTTGCCTCTACCGGCGACCGGCGATCCGACAGGCCCGAAAGCCTGCCCACGCGCAGCCCACTGCGACGGCGGACGAGGTGTTGACCGAACTGAGTGAATGACCTGGTAAGCGGGTGCGGAGAAACACGGAATTTTTCACTGATGCACCTGGTGACGGGTGCATTGGGAAAACAACCGACAGGTGAACGACCATGAAGTACGAAGACGCAATCGCGAAACTCGAACAGCACGCTCAACAGTGCGAGGACAACGCCGTAATTCAACGGCGTGAGGGCAATTGGAAAGAAGCTGATTACAACGACGGCGTGGCAGCAGGTTACCGCATTGCCGTTGCAGTTCTGAAGGCCGAGTGATCATCGCTGCCGCACCTTGGCGACAGGGTGCAGCGGGATGCCCAAGGCGATTAGTTTTCTTCGTTTTCCTGCAATACGCGGCGCTCTTCTGCGAGATCCCTTTTGGCCTGATTGAGCAGATCGATCAGCTCATCTACTTCGCCTTCATCAAAAATCAGGATCAACTCTTCTCGGATCCCCTGATCCTGCTTAATGCAAATGTTTCCAGCATCCGAAATGTAAACCTCTGCGCCGTAACGCGGATCGATCTTCCCAACCATGGAATGCACCTATGCAATTTACCTACGAAGTGAAGGGTGGAATGTACATCTACAAAGGGCCACGAGGCCATGGCGGAATCGCCTATTCGCTTCAGCAAATCAATGATCGCCTCACCAAAACATATGGCGTCGGCGGCTACGAGCTGACGCAAATCTAACAACCAGCGCCACGACAGCCTGTCGTTAACTGCCCGATCCTCTCTATGAGAGCGCATCGGGATGTGATCTGAGGCTAAGTCTCGGGCAGCGGATGTGCCAACCGGTCGCCTACAGGGCTACCCCTTCCGCCGAATGCCGGTTGAGCCCCGGCCAGATCACACCCCGATGCGGACACCCGAAGCTCAAAGGTTGCAGCTGTATTGATATTCGAATGGGAAAAAGACGGTATCGACCACCAGAGAAAACGGCGCGTCGATCAGCAAAAAGGGAATCAGCTTTCCTTTGGAGGTACCCACCAACCACCAGTCGAATCGCACGCCAATGTAGGGGCACCGGTGCTTGTCATAGTCCATGCGCATGGCGGTTGCCATACACCCACTCAGGCTGGCAATCAGCACCAGTAAAATCGCTTTTCGAACCACGTAACGTCCTTATTACTTCTTTGTGCGGAGCTGGATAGACGCTGGCGCGCAGAGTTAGTCACCCTCCCCCGACACCACCCGAATGCACTCCCCTCCGCGCCCAACGGCAACCAGCGGGGCGGACCAGTGCATCCGAGTTTTGTTGGATCAATACCCGCCACCACGGAGGCGACCATGGCAACCAGCTATGCAGACAGTGCGCAGGCCCGAGAGTGGGATCGGCGCTTTGATGGATGGGGCCGTCCCAAAGCGCCGCAGGTTGAAGACTTCCACGACTACGAAGCCGCAGCGCAAGAACTCACCCAGCGTCAGGCGCTGATGGCAGCTCAAGAGCTCGTCGACCGCAAGGCGCGGGCGAAGCGAGTTGCGGCAGCGGTGGTCGCTTACGGCGAATTCTGGGGCCTCCAATGAACATCCAGCAGCGTGACCATCAAACGGCGGTGACCTGGATCGAGGGCGAGATCAGCAACATGATCCGCGACCTCGGCAAGCCCAACGCCAGCGCCGCCGCGACATCCTGCATCACCCTGGCCTTCATGCTTCGTGCCATTGATGACAGCGAACACCGCCACTACCGCGCACGCATCGACCAGATTTACGCCTCCTACAACGCCTCCGTCTCGCAAGGAGCTGCAGCATGACAACGCCTCCGGTAAAAACTTTGGTCGATGAGCAGCTCGACGATATCGAGCGCCGCATCGCGATTCTCGGCTTCGGCCTGCCCTTCAACGAGGTCATCGGCCGCAAGCGCGAGGATCTGGTCGACAGCCTCCCGCAGCGCCTGTCGGTGACCATGAAAGGCGGACGCATCGCTGTGAGGGCTCGGCCATGAACCTCGTCTACTGGATTCTGGTTGTGCTTCTGGTTGCCGGTGCAGGCGCCTACGGCATCGTGAAAGACGGCTCGGGCACTTGCCCGGTGCCGCGCTCCACCACCTACAACGTGTTCCGATGACCAGCCTTCAGCGTGCACGCCGCATCCTGATTCGGCGTGGCTCGTTTCGAGTCCTTTCGATCTACACCTTCCTGATGCTGCTCAGCGCCCTCGCCGACCGCATCACTCAATAAACAAGCCCACCACAAGCTGCGCTCGGCGCGGCAAGGAACCGTCATGTCTGCAAAAGCCCAACAAGCCCCTTTGCAAGAGTCCATCGAAATGACCGCTGTAACGCCCAAAGTAGCTGTCACCGATATCGCCGAATATCGGCCGCATGAAGAACAAATCGTCCGATTGGAAACGACCTACGCGAACCTCGTTGTCGACTGCTCTACCAGTGAGGGCTTGGCGAATGCGAAGGAAGTTCGCGTGGATATTCGCGATGTCCGCTACGCCTTGGCCAATACCACGAAAACGGCGCTGGTTCCCTATCAGCAGGCGGTTAAAGACGCCCAGGCTCGCGTCAACCAAGTGAAGGAATTTGGTGAAGCACTGAAGGAGCGCGTGCTGGCGATCGAAGCGCCCGTAGACGAGGCAATCAAGGCCGAAGAAAAGCGCGCCGCTGACGCCAAGGCCGAACGCGAGCGTGTCGAGGCTGAGCGTGTCGAGGCCATCCGGAAAAAAATTACCCGATTCAGCTCTGTAGCAGCAGCGTACGCAAGCCGCAGTGCTGCCGATGTTGCAGCCGTGCTTCAAAGCGTCAAAGAGTCGGTAATCCTGCCAGACGAATACGCCGAGTTTGAAGCTGAAGCCACCATCGCCCGCGACAACGCTATTGATCAGCTTGAAGCGCTGCACCGGGCTGCTGTTGACCGCGAAGAGGCGGCAGCCAAGCTACTGGCCCAACAAAAAGAGCTGGACGAACTGCGTGAGAAGCAACGCATCGCCGATGCTGAAGCAGAGGAGTTGCGCAAGCAGCGCGCCGAGGAAGATCGCCTGCGCTTGAAGCAGCAGCAGGATGAACTCGACCAGCAGCGCCGCGATATGGAAGCGCAACAACGCCAGCAACGTGAGCAGCAAGAAGAACAGCAGCGCCAGCAGCGCGAACGCGATGCGCAGTATCAGCGCGACCAAGAAGAGTTGGCTCGCCTGCGCGCACTGGCTGCAGCACCCGCTGCGGTTGCAGGCGTCATCACGACACCAGCCGTTACCGACACAGCGCCAGCAGATGCAGTGGGAGTTGATCCGGTTCCAGTGGCTGACGAAGTCGCTGACTCGAACATGCCGAGCGCCAACGAAGTGGTCGAGGTCGTGGCCATGGCCTTCTGCGTCACCAATGACGAGGCATCGGCCTGGCTGCGCGCCCTGTCGTTCTAACAAACCCTGAAATCACCCCGGAGGCCGGCCAAAGTCGTCGGCTATGGAGTTAGGAATGAACGCTCAAACCCAGATTGCTACCGTACCAATGGACACAAGCCCGACGGGCCTGATCCTCAATCGCGACAGCATGCAGTCGATGACTGAACTCGCCGGCATCATGGCAGGCGGCAAAACCACCCTGCCAAAGCATTTCCACGGCAACACTGCCGACTGCATGGCAGTAATCATGCAGTCCATGCAATGGGGCATGAACCCCTTCCAGGTGGCGCAGAAGACTTTCATCGTCAACGGTGGACAACTGAGCTATGAAGCGCAGCTGGTCAATGCGGTTATCACTACGCGAGCGCCGACCCTTGATCGAATCCATTACGAGTGGTTCGGCGACTGGGACAAGATCATTGGCAACTTCCGTGAAATCGAAAGCAAAAAGCAAACGGATGATCACGGGCAGCCGAAAAAATACCGAGTCCCAAACTGGAACATCAACGACGAGAAGGGACTTGGCGTCCGCGTTTGGGCGACGTTCGTTGGCGAAGATGCTCCCCGCGAACTGACCACCTTGATGACTCAGGCCCGGACCCGAAACTCCACGCTATGGGCGGACGATCCGAAGCAGCAGATCGCATACCTGGCGCTCAAAAAATGGGCACGTCTGTATTGCCCCGACGTGATTCTGGGCGTGTACACCCGTGACGAGTTGGACGACGGCTACGCGCTTCCGGAAACGGATGTTACCCCACGATCTACCAACGAAAAGCCAGCAGATGTGGGCGCTGCTTCGGTTCCTCAGGGCGACGCCACCGACGCAACTGCGGACCTGTTCGAGCAGCTCAAAAAGATCGCTCAAGAACAAGGAATTGATGGCTACGAAAAAGCCTGGAAGGCACTGAAACCGCAGCAGCGTGGCGCAATTGGCGTGACACGTCACGGTGAGCTGAAGTCGATTGCACAGACAATTGAGGCAGAGTTCACAACCCTCAACGAAAGCTCAAACGGCAATGCGAACGACGATGTGCAAGGCGGCGAGCAATGAACGCCTCAGTAGACCTTCAACGCACCGAGCAGTGGCATCAGGACCGCAGCGGACGCCTAACGGCAAGCAGGTTCAAGGATGTGATTGCTTGGGGTGATCGCGACAAGCACGGGAAGCGCAAGCCGCTCGCGGCGCGCACCACTACATGCGCGAACTGGCTTTCGAACGTCTGGCGAACAGATCGAAACATTCGGTCAGCAGCAAGTCGATGGCGTGGGGTACGGAGGTCGAGCAGTCGAGCCACGACTTTTACGAAATTCTGACCGGGAACACCGTCATCAAGTCGGGCTTTGTGGTTCACCCAAAATACGACTGGCTGGGCTGCTCGCCGGACGGCTTGATTGGCGAGGACGGCGGCATTGAGTCGAAGTGTCCATTCAATGAAGCCGTCCACGTCCGCACCTGGCTCGAAGGAATGCCCGACGAACACAAGCCGCAGGTTCAGGGCTGCATGTTCGTCACGGGCCGGGAATGGTGGGATTTCCTGTCGTTCGATCCGCGCCAAGATGAAGACTGCCGCCTGTACATCGAGACCATCAAGCGCGATGACGAGTACATCGCGATGCTTCATCAAGAGCTGGTCCAGTTCAATTTGGAGCTTGGCCGGATGGTTGACGAAGTAGCGGACAGAGCGCGGGCGCAAGCCCATCGATTAGGAGCCTGAGCATGATCAGCAATCACCTCAACCTCGTCGAGCAGCACCGACCTGACGCCGAGTCGATCGCTGAGCGAATCGCGCAATACCTGGCTGCAGGCGGGCGGATTGACCAACTGAAAAGCCCGCCGCGCAATCCGCTGCCACCGCCCCGCTCGAAGAAAATAGACCCTGAAACGGTCCTCAAGCGGCGGCCGAAGCCGATATCGGCGGCCGAACGCAAGGCGCTGCGCAAAATGGCGGACTCGCTATGAAGTCGAAACGTAAACCCAACAACGGTTTCGCCCGGGCTGAACGCAGTTGCCGGGCGCTGCTGCGCACCAACCACGTTGCGGTCGTGAACATCGACCCCAGCGGCAGCCAGATGATGGCGAACTGGAAGAGCTGCAAGCAGATCCGCAGTCTGGCGATCGCCAACGCGATATTCGACTTCTCCTACCGCTGGACGATCTACATCGCCGCCATGTGTCGAGACGAGCGCGGTGCTGAGTACATCAAGTCGGTGGAGATCTCGCCCGAGGGCATCTACAAGGTCGAGCGTCTCACCGATGCGATCGAGCATTACTACCTTGAGCTGCGCAACAGCGCGAACCCGACCCATCTTGTCGCGTCAGGCTGGATCGCCATTCCGGACGAGATATCGATGGACGAAGCCCAAGCCGCGAAGCTGTTCTACGCGGCGGGCGCCTGGCATCAGGTGAAGGTAGCTGCGTGAGACGTTCCAAACCCCAACAACGCAAACGACAGACCTGGCTGGACTTGCCGGCCAGCGGAATTGAAGAGGTAGGCCATGGCCGAAGTACAGGAGCCGACGAAGGAAGCCATCAAGCAGAAGAAAAAGCGCGAGAAGGCTGCAGCAAAGGACGCTGCATTGGGCGTCGAGAAGTTTACGGTTGAGGTGGCCGGGGTGTTCAAGCCTGATCTGAAGCGGGTCATGGCAGCGCACGGCATCAACAACCAGCAGGAGGTTTACCAGCTGCTGCTGATGAACCTGATCGCCGCCGACTTCGATACCAGGCCAAGATGCTGCGCTGTGTCACGACACCTTTTGTTATTTCTGAAAAGGTGGCGCGACACTTGAGAGACACCGGGCTGCAACACTTGGCGAATAATCCAGGCGAGGAAGGCGACGAGATTTATCTTTCCTAACAGCCCAGACTCCGTCACTCCATTTTTTTACTTTTTCCCACTCATTCTTGAGAATAAGTTGCGCAGCCACTACTGCGCGGTTTCCACTATCCAAAATATCGCTGTATGCAACCGCCGCGCTGATATATTCGCTCATAATCTCAACTAATTCCTGCGATTCAGCTTCTGCAGGATTTAAAAACAATTCAATTTTTGCAAAATGGAAGCGTGAGCGCGCAACCTTATCAGAAAAATCCGAATATCTGAGTTGGTAGAGATCTCGACTTTTCGACCGAGTTTCAGGCGTCGATGAGTCCATCCAAGATGTGTCATTGATGAATTGAGCGAGTGTATGCACGTCATAACCTAGAGATAGAAAATGCGACAACTCATCTCGGAGTCCATTAATCCACTGCTGACGATTCATGGCAATTGCTTCCGATCGGCCCTGCGCTCTCAGGGCTTCGGCAGTTCCTTTCGCTACGCGCTCTTGGCTTTCAACAGACCGCTTAAAAGTGTGCGTATTGTAGAGCGCACCAACTATTACCGCGATGGCGGTTAGAACGAATCCAAAAAGCGTTACGAGGTCAGTCCCAGTATCAACTACAGCCTTAATCTCAGGTAGCCGATGCAGGGTCACCATCAAATTTTCAATCGCCACGCCAACTCCTTGATCCAAATCCATGCGGGACCGAACATAAATACCCACTTAAACAAATCATGCCAACCATCGGTTGTCATTTTGGTGTCGACTCGCCCTCTAAGTTAGCGACGACTGGAGAACCTGAAATAGCTGGGCCGATTGTTTGAACGCGTGAATAAATATCCTGAACTACTTTATCCGCTTGTTCTTGAGCTGCCTCATTTGCTCTCCTAACAATTGCTTGCGATGTCTCAAGGGTGCCGTCAATCGGTTTACCAACATCATCAACAGTACCGCTTGGCTCAGGTAATGGCTCTCTATGAAATACTACCGAGTAGTGACCTAAAATACCTTTTAGATAGTCAAGAGCGGGCAGAGACCGAGCATCCGCACTCACCTCCACTGCCTTATCCCCCTCTCCCACTTTCAATGTAAACGGATGTGCTTTTTGTAATGACTCGTTCTTATGCGAATTCCACCAAAAAACAAATCCAACAAATAAAAAACAAAACCCAATTCCCGCCGACAAAATGAAACTTTTCCCTTCAGATTCCAACCAAACGGAACCTGCAAGAAACAAAGCCGCAATAATAAAAATAAGAGTCACTGCAACCTGATTGCCTTTGGGAATCAGTTCTAGACTACCGCTCGCCTTGACTTCCATATCAAGCTCCGATACTTACAGTGCCGTCGGGATTTTTGGTGGGCTGATAAAATGGATGGACCGCCATAGGAGCATTCATATTCAAAAATTTAACGGCATTCATTAGAACACCTTGAATCTCTACGGAATTGGAACCGTCGATAAAGCAATTCTTTACTGTAAAATGTGGTGTTTCGATAATCAACCGGCAGTTGTCGAAGCGACAAGATTGAAAATTCCAACCATCCAGCTTAATTACTTTGTTGTTATACCAAAGTCCATCTACCGAGGGGTATTTAAGAAATGGAGGTGGAGGTGGAGGTGGAGCTTCGTTTTTACTTCCGTGCCCCACGTAGGCGTTCAATCCTTGTAAAAGACCGTGATTGTTATCTTCCTTCGACATTAGATTCTCCTAACAAATTGACAAAACCTTGTAACCCGAATCCTTATGATATACGGAGTGATGCCATTTTGCCCGAGAGAATCTGGAAGCTAATTTCTAATGCGCTCGCGCGCCCGGCCATCGCCGACTGGCTAATCGTCCGCGCCAAGCTAACCCGGTACCAGCACATCATGTCCGCCGACGGCACCCAGATGTACATGGGCCGGTGGTGGCTGTTCAACCCGTACAGCCGGCAGACGCACAAGCCGGCGCTGTGGTGGTGCCCGCGGTCGTTCCGCATCCACCACATCATGCGGCCGGACGAAGATCGGGATCTGCATGACCACCCATGGAACGCCCGCACGATCATCCTGCGCGGCTGGTACACGGAGCAGCGGCCCGCCGGCGCTGAATGGAAGAAAGCTGTACTGGCCGGAATGGTCTCGAAGCCTGCGCAGAAATGGGTTGATTGGGTGATGAACGATGCCTGCGAGTGGATCAAACGAGACCAGGGCGACACCGCCAGCCTCAACCACGGCGAATACCACCGCATCGCCCAGGTATCACCCGGCGGCGTCATCACCCTCTTCATCACCAGCAAGTGGCGCGGTGACTGGGGATTCCTCGTAAACGGCGTGAAGGTGCCTTGGCGCACCTACACCGGTACCGACAATTGAAAGGGGCATTCGAAGTGAGCGAACTCAAAGTGATCTACCTCGGCCCGGCCTGCCAAGAGCAGGGAGACGGCCGCGAGTGGTGCCAGGATGACGTTTGGCAGCCATGCGAATGCGGTCACACGTCAGTGAAATTCGTCGCCAGCACTGAGCTCGACCGGGTCACCGCCGAGCGTGACGCCCTGCAACAGCGCCTGAACGCAGCGGATCAGCGGATTGATGACTTCGCCGGCGGCGAATGCGAATGGAGTCGCGAAGACGACAGCGGCATCTGGAACAGTGGCTGCGGTGAGACTTGGTCATTCCACGAGGACGGGCCGGAGGAAAACGGCATGCACTTCTGCCATTCATGCGGCAAGCACCTGGTGGTGGAGGTGGTTGAACAGGAACAGGATGACGACTGGCATATGAACCCGTGCAAGCAAGGTCACCGCGATGTCGGCGCGGCCGGCGGTGTGGCGGCGTGCAACCAGTGCGACGAGAAGATTGAAGCTGCCACCACGCAAGAAGCCTTCGAGCGCTGGAACGCGAGCCACCCGGCACCGCAGGAATGAAGCGCTTCATCCGCCGCAAGTTCGAAGCCTGGCTGATCCTGCTGGCAGCGAAGATCCTGATGGACCGCAACGTTCAGCGCTCCCCGGTCGTCTCCCGCCGCGACAACAGCGACATGTGGGCCATGGCGGAAAAGCTCGAAGCCATCGTCACGCGCATCAGAAAGAAATACCAGTAACTCCCTCCCCTTCAAAGTCAGCCGCTATTTCGAGGACGCTGACTTAGGACTCGCACTTCCAGCAGCAGCCAACTGACGAGCTCGGCTTACGCCCCAAGCCATAGCTCTGGTCATTGATTCACCCGGACTTGGGTCAACGGTTTCTTCATGCAACGCCATGCCACCGGAAGCATAAACACCGATGAACATTTGAGTTTCGCCGGTACGAGATAGCCTGACCTGCACGTCGATGTGAGTTCCATTACTGAGAGTTTCATCATGTGTTCGGTTGTGGATCTCGGGATCTGCCCAAGCCCAGAAAATGTCGCCGCGAAGCCTCATACCGCCCTCCTGCCTGTTCCTTGATAGGGGCTTAAAACCCCTCCAAAGATAGACCTGATCGAACGAAGCGCAACGGCGCCGAAGCGGTTACGGACGGCTGGTTTCAATACCTCTACAGCTCCAATTCCCTTGTACATATTTTAGCCGCTATAGCGGCAAGGAACCGGCATGCCCAGGAAAAACCACCTCATAGTCGACTCCGGCTGCACGCAGGACAACGAGTACTGGTCGGCATCGGCCTGTGGCCTGAATGAAGAATCCGAAGTCGAGTGGGACGGTACCCACAACCGCGAATTTGTCAGCTGCAAGCGGTGCCAGGCGAAAATGGCCAAGCCGCGTCCGGCGCCGGAGCCATTCCATAAAGAGCGGCCCATTCTTTTCAACGGTGCAATGGTCCGCGCCATTCTGTCCGGCCAAAAGACGGTCACTCGCCGCCCGATCAAAGGGAATCAGATCCCGAGCCGCAGCAAATCTGACTCACCGGAACATCAGTGGATTGCCGTTGTTCAAGACCATCCGCGGTGGGGATTCGCCGCGTTTGGCGCGACTGAGCAGGAATGCGCGGCCGAACTCGCCATGTACGGCGGATGCCCATATGGCCGGCGCGGTGATCGGCTGTGGGTGCGCGAGACCTGGGTGGCGGACGCACAGGTTGATGCGGTAGCGCCGCGAGACCTGAGCCAAGGCGAGCCGATCCAGTACCCGGCAAATGGGGCGGTCCGGCAGACCGGATGCTCGATGATCACGCCGGGGAAAAGCCGCCCCTCTATACACATGCCGCGCTGGGCCTGCCGCATCCTGCTGGAGATCACCGACGTGCGCGTCGAACGCTTGCAGGACATCACGTACGAACAGGCCGCAGCCGAGGGGGTGCATCGCGGGCCGCTCCGCGAATGGTGCGCGAGCGACGAAGGCGGAGCCTGCCATAAATACCCAATACCAGCATTCCGCGACCTTTGGCTATCCACCGGCGGCGACTGGGACGCCAACCCCAGGTCTGGGTCGTCGAGTTCAAACGGGTGACGCCATGATCACCAAGTGCTTACTCGGCTGCACCCTCTTCTTCTGGCTTCCATTGGTACTGACCATAAAGGCGGTGATCTCGTGAGCGATCCAAAACCGAAACCTTGTCCTGAATGCGGCGACGATGATCTGGAGATCGACAGCGCCGCTAATGCCGCGAGCTGGGTTGAATGCCGCGGCTGTGAATTCAAGCTCCAGCACGCCTGCTCCGAAGAAGCGGTGGTCCGCCGCTGGAACAAGCTTGAACGCAAAGCCAAGCAGGTGACGGCATGATCGCCCTCGCCTGGTTCGCCTACGTGTACTGCTACAAGGGGCCGCGGTGATGACCGAACAAAACACCAAAGAATTTTACTCGGCCGATCAGGCTGCTCAGCATGCCGCCGACTGGTGCAAGCGCAACCCAGCATGGCGCCGGATCTGTGATATCCCGGATACCTCCGTGTTCGAAAAAACCTACGATGAGATTCCAAAACGCGAGCGCGCCTACTGGGACAAGAACGGCGGCGAAGAATGCTGGCGAGAATTCGGCACCGGAGGAACCAAGGTGCCAACTGGTTTCATCTCCGGAAAGGGTGAGTTTTTCGACCATGTGCTCAAGGTGCCGCTCCATCACAACCTGATGACGGTTTATCGCGTTGGCAGGCGCTGGAAGCCATGAGCTTGCCCCCGCTGATCAGTAGCCAGCGATATCTGAATCCCGATGTCATCAACAGAAAGGCGGCCAAGTTCAAGGTCTTCGTAGTCAGGACGGCGAACATGGAGATTCGCGGCAAGCACTATCGCGTTCTACTGGATGGTCACCATAACCTAGCGGCCGCCCGCCTCGTCGGCGCAGAGCCAACCTGGAAGGGGCCGGCGCCGAAGTTTGAACGGATCATGAGGAGCATGTCGGCTGACCGTTTCGCCGCTTTCATGATCAACAACCTGACCGACAGCGACTGGTATTTCCACGATACCGGCGAAGTGGTCGCCGACCTGCTCGCGCCACAACTCTAAACCCTCCCCCAACTCAACAGCCTGCCGGTGTACGGCGGGCGAGGAATTCGTATGCCTGAACTCAAGTGTGAATATGGCCACACCATGCGGGTCGGCACCGATGAATGGATCGACCAGCTTTCGCTGGATCAGCTTCGTTACGCCCGCCAGCAGATGGCCGACAAGATCGACAAGGCAGAGCACGGTCCGCGCCGGACGGTCTGGCTGGTCGATGACGGCATCACGATTGATGGCTTCTACCGCGAGGAGGCGTTCGCCGATGCCGCCGACCACCTGCTGCGGATCTACAAAGATGTGTTCGTGAGAGAGGCAAAGGATTTCGGCGGTGGTGCTGGATCAGTCCACGAATTCAAGCAATCCATCCCGCACATCGAACCGCGGCGAGTAACTCAGTTCGAGTACGACACCGAGTGGTTCCCAGCCAACCCCGAATAACCACCTTCTGCCGCCACGCGCGGCATGGAGCATCAAATGACCATCCAGTTTTTATCTCACGAGGAGGTTTGCGAGCTCACCGGCGCGCGGACCAAGGCAGGTCAGATCCTCAACCTGAAAAAGAATGGTGTTCGCCATACGATTAAAGTGAACGGCTGGCCGAGTGTCACCGCGATGGCGGTCACGGCCGTCGGCGCATTTGAATCGGAAAAGCCCGTATGGAAATCACGTAAGGCCAGCTGACATGGGAAGACGACCAAGTAAACCCGGCTCGATCGCCAGGCTGCGGGAGCGCAAGAAAGCCAGCGGACGGGTGTTCTACTACTACGACACGGGCGGCAAAGACCGAAAGGAAATTCCACTGGGCAGCGACTACGGCTTGGCGATCATGGAGTACGCGAAGCTTGAGCGTGATCGCACCGCAACCGATCTGGTCGCCAAGGTCATCACGTTCCGCTACGTCGCCGAAAAATACATGGTCGACGTCGTCCCTACCAAAGGCACGGCGACCCAGGCTGACAACAAGCGCGAGCTGAAGAATCTGATCGCTTTCTTCGACGACCCGCCAGCGCCGCTGGAAACGATCGAGCCGTTGCACGTACGCCAGTACCTGACATGGCGCAAGGCCGCGCCGGTGCGCGCGAACCGCGAGAAGGCACTGCTCAGCGCCATCTGGAATTACGCCAGGGATAAAGGCTACACCTCCCTAGCCAACCCATGCGCCGGCATCAAGGGAAACAAGGAAACCGGGCGGGACACGTATGTCGAGGATGCGCTGTTCAAACGCGTGCACGACAAGGCAGATGTGGGCCTGCAAGACGCAATGGACCTCGCCTATCTGACCGGGCAACGGGTTACCGATACCCGGCTGATGGACGAGCGCGACGTGCGCGACGGGCAGATTTGGATTCTGCAGGGCAAAACAAAAGCGAAGCGTCGGATCGAGATAACTGGGGAGCTGAAGGTTTTGATTGATCGAATCATGTCCCGGAAGTCAGAACACAAGGTCCGCTCGACGCGGCTGATCGTTACGGAGGACGGCACACCGATGACGGTGGCGATGTTGCGCAGGAGATTCGACTTGGCGAGGAGGCGGCCGGCGTGCCGAAAGCGGAGTTTCAGATGCGCGACTTGCGCGCCAAGGCGGGTACCGATAAGGCTGAATCCAGTGGCGATATCTTGCAAGCCCGAGATCAACTTGGGCATACGACGGTGGTTATGACCGAGCAGTACATCCGCAATCGAAAGGGCAAAAAGGTCATGCCTACCAAGTGAATTGCGGACCAACTCCAAAATAGCGGACCAGAAACAAACAAGGGCTTGCATCAGCTTTCGCCCGCAAACCCTTGATTTAAGATGGTGCCCGAAGCCGGAATCGAACCGGCACGCCCTTACGAGCGGGGGATTTTAAGTCCCATGCGTCTACCAGTTTCGCCATTCGGGCGGTAGCGCGGTATTGCTCTGCTCAGCCTTGCGGTTGGATCCTGACAGGATGACCGCTTGAAAAGCCGAGCGGGGAATATATACATCACGTCCCGGTGAAGCAAGTTTGGAGTGCGCGATTTGAGAACTAAATATCGCTGACCGCAGAAAATCAAAAATCCTCAGAAATCAGGGAGCTACGGAGTTTGCTTGAAGTAGAGGCCGAGGTAACTGGCAAATCGCAGCAACCAGACTGGAAATTGTGGCGATAAACTCAAAAGATTCAGATGCTCACCATCACCTTGGCTGCACGGGTGACAGATGTTTCATCGATTGAGATTATGAGCAGGCAACCCAAGTCTGGACGGGATGTCTACGCTAAAGGTTGGCGCCGAAATCAATAATCAAAGGGTATCAGCACGCCCCCCTTCAACCACGATCACGCCTCACAGAACGTCACCAGAGCAGAGCTCAGGGATGTACAAGCAATCAGGAGATTTGATTCCATGCAAATGAGTGACACCGTTCTAAAAGCGTCTTTAAGCCAAGAGGAGCGCTCGGCGATCGCCGAGATCGAAGCGACCACCAATATCCTGCAACTTGTCACCCGCCTGACCGGTACACGCTTTGCCGGAATCGCAAAATTCACGGAAACGGAATGGATCGTCTGTTCGGCATACGATCCGATTGAACTGGGAATAAACGTAGGCGATACGCTGGATCTGGAAACTACGCTCTGCAGTGAGTTTCGACGAAATCCTCAAGCCCTCTTCCTTCCACAAATCAGCAAGGATGGACGACTGTCGTCACGTCCTGTGGTGAAGCAGTATTCAATTGAAAGCTACGCAGGCGCGCCTGTTTTCCTGCCGGACGGAAGACTCTGGGGTGCCCTATGTGCTTTGGATTCAAGGGCCGTTCTGTTTGATAACCCGGATCTTGCGGACACACTGACGTTATTCGCACGCCTTATTGGCTGCATCTTTTCTCGAATCTGACGGTGGAAGGTGCCAGCCATATCAAGACCGGGGCGTGTCTGACTGAGTGACCCTACTCAAACGATGCGGAACACCACACTTTTCCCACAAGCAACAAAAAACCCCGTAGATCATTGATCTACGGGGTTTTTTGATAGTGGAGGCCGAGGTCGGAATCGAACCGGCGTAGGTGGATTTGCAATCCACTGCATAACCATTTTGCTACTCGGCCTCAAAGTATTTGCTGTCAGTAGCGCAACAACAAACACTGTACAAATTGGAGCGGGAAACGAGACTCGAACTCGCGACCCCGACCTTGGCAAGGTCGTGCTCTACCAACTGAGCTATTCCCGCTTGGTGTGGCGCATTCTATAGAATTAAGAAGCCCCGTCAACCCCTTGATTCAAAAAACTTTTATTTCTTTTCTACATCAGTCTTCAGGTGCGGCCAGGCGGCGCGAAGGTATTGAACCATCGACCACAGGGTCAGCCCTGCCGAGACGATCAGCAGCGTATAACCGAGCACGACCCAGAAGCTCAATGCCTTTGGATGAGCCAGCAGAATCACCAACGCGAGCATTTGCGCCGCTGTTTTCCATTTGCCGAGATTGGAAACGGCCACCTGTGCCCGGGCGCCGAGTTCGGCCATCCATTCGCGCAGCGCCGAAATCACGATCTCGCGACCGATGATGACTGCTGCGGGCAGCGTAAGCCAGAGATTGCCGTGCTCCTGCACCAGCAAGACCAGGGCAACAGCGACCATCAGCTTGTCGGCGACCGGATCGAGGAAGGCCCCGAACGGTGTGCTTTGCTCCAGTCGGCGCGCCAGATAACCATCGAGCCAGTCCGTTGCGGCCGCGAAGGCGAACACCGAAGCGGAGGCCATGTAACTCCATTCGTAGGGCAGATAGAACAGCAAAATAAAGATCGGGATGAGCAGGACGCGTAGAACGGTAATCAGATTAGGGATATTCATCGGCACAACTGGCTACGAGGTGAAGGGGCATTCTACTCACTATGCAGGTTCGCATAAATCGACTCAGCGAGCTTTTTACTGATCCCCGGGGCTTTGGCGATCTCTTCGATGCTTGCACGAGACAGCTCCTGCAATCCACCAAAATGTTTCAACAGGTCACGGCGGCGCGTCGGCCCTACCCCTGCGACACCCTCAAGCGTCGAGGTTCGGCGGGTCTTGCCGCGACGGGCGCGATGCCCGTAATTGCAAAGCGGTGTGCCTCATCGCGGATCTGCTGAATCAGGTGCAACGCGGGCGAATCGCCGCGCAAGGTGAACTCGTGCGCTGCATCATTCAGATACAACGTTTCGAAACCGGCCTTGCGCGTGGCGCCTTTGGCGACACCCAGCAGGATCAGATCCGGTACGGCCAGTTCGTTGAGCACATCGCGGGCCATCGACAATTGGCCCTTGCCACCGTCGACCAGCAGGATGTCCGGCAACTTGCCCTCTCCGTCCTTGAGTTTGCTGAACCGGCGGGTCAGCGCACTGGTGCATGGCCGCATAATCGTCGCCGGCAGTGACGCCTTCGATGTTGTAGCGGCGATAATCCGACTTGATCGCGCCTTCCGGCCCGAACACCACGCAGGAGGCAACCGTCGCTTCGCCGCTGGAATGACTGATGTCGTAGCATTCCAAACGTTGCGGCGGCTCATCCAGATTCAGCACTTCGGCCAGCGCGTCGAATCGCGCGGCGGTGTGCTGACGGTTGGCCAGACGCGCGCCCAAGGCTTGCTCAGCGTTGGTCACTGCCAGTTGCTGCCAGCGCGCACGGGTACCGCGCACCCGGTGACTGATGGCCAATTCGCGGCCGCGCAAGGTATGAATCCCTTCGATCAGCGCTGGAAAATCTTCGTGAACCACATTCACGATCAACTCGCTCGGCAAATCGCGCTCGGGGCTGCTGATGTAGTACTGGCCGAGAAACGCCGCCATGACTTCGGAAACGTCTTCCTCGATGCCGACCTGCGGAAAAAAATTCTTGCTGCCCAGCACTCGGCCGCCGCGCACGCTGATCAGGTGAACACAGGCGCCGCCGGGGTTGACGAATGCGGCAATAACGTCGATATCGCCGGTTCCGCCTTCCATGCTCTGCTGGTCCTGTACCCGGCGCAGCAACCCGATCTGGTCGCGCAATTCGGCCGCGCGCTCGAACTCGAGATTTATCGCTGCCTCTTCCATCGCGGTGGACAGCTCGTTGGTCAGCGCATGGCTGCGACCTTCGAGGAACATCACCGAGTGGCGCACGTCTTCGGCGTAGACGTCAGGCTCGACCAACCCCACGCACGGCGCCTTGCAGCGTTTGATCTGGTATTGCAGGCACGGACGGGTGCGGTTCCTGTAATAGCTGTCTTCGCACTGGCGAACGAAAAAGGTTTTTTGCAGGATGCTCAGGCTTTCGCGTATGGCACCGGCACTCGGATATGGGCCGAAATACTTGCCCTTGGCCTTTTTTGCTCCGCGATGAATGCTCAAACGCGGAAACTGCCCGTCGGAGAGAAACACGTACGGATAGGATTTATCGTCGCGCAGCAGGATGTTGTACGGCGGGCGCCACTCCTTGATCAGCGTCTGTTCCAGCAGCAGCGCTTCGGTTTCGTTGGCGGTGATGGTCGTCTCGACCTGAGCGATACGGCCGACCAGTGCGGCCGTCTTCGGCGCCAGCCCGGTCTTGCGAAAGTAGCTCGCCAGACGTTTCTTCAGGTTTTTCGCTTTGCCGACATAGAGCAGGCGCGCTTCGCTGTCGAACATGCGATAGACGCCGGGCCGACCGCTGACGGTCGACAGGAAAGCACTGGAATCAAATTTCTCGGTCATGGTCAGGCGCTGGCATCCACCATGCCGTGACGCACCGCGAGCAGTGTCAACTCGACGTCGCTGCTGATCGAAAGCTTCTCGAAAATGCGATAGCGGTAGGTATTCACGGTTTTCGGCGACAGGCACAACTTGTCGGAAATGATCTGGACCTTCTGGCAACCGACAATCATCAACGCAATCTGGATTTCCCGCTCGGACAACGCATCGAACGGCGAATCATTGGTGGGCTGGAATGATTTGATTGCCAACTGCTGAGCGATCTGCGGACTGATGTAACGCTGCCCGGCGAAGACCAGACGAATGGCCTGAACCATTTCCGGCAGACCCGCGCCCTTGGTCAGGTAACCAGCCGCCCCGGCCTGCAGCAAACGCGTCGGGAAAGGGTCTTCCTCGCACACCGTAACGGCAACCACCTTGATGTCCGGGTGGCTGCGCAGCAGCTTCCGCGTGGCTTCGAGGCCGCCAATGCCGGGCATCTTGACGTCCATGAGCACTACGTCAGGCTTCAATTCACGGGCCTTGATCAGGGACTCTTCACCTGACTCGGCCTGACCCACCACCTGCAGGCCATCGATATCGGCCAGCATTCGTGTAATGCCTGTGCGAACGAGATCATGGTCGTCGACCACTAGCACCCTAATCAAGCAGACACCTCGCGATATGGTCTTATTGGGATGCCGGACACCTTAGCAAAAAGTGCCAGACAGACCTAGCGGAAAGCCGCATTTAAAAAGTTTCAATTCATCATTCAGGGCTTGCCGGCTGTGGGTTTCAGAGCACAGCTGTACTCAAATCGAGCTGCATCCTGAGGAAACACTCATCCCTGCCCACGATGCGCAGTCCTTTGCGTGCATACAGTTCTTGCGCCCGGTTATTGTCAAACACTGTCAGTCGCAGTGCCGGTCGTCTTGCCTGACGAGCCATTTCGGTAACTTGACCAATGGCCCAGGAACCGGCGCCCTGCCCTTGCCAGAGATGATCAATCTGCAATTCGCGTATGTACAGCGCCCGCGCATCCTGGCTCAGACTGAAAAAACCGATCGCCAGTTCATCCTGGAGGATCATCCAGTTGTCACGATACTGCCAGCCTGCGTCGAACGCCTCGTCCTGCCACAACAGGTCGTGGTCAATGTAATAGCGCAGCATGTTGCGACAGGTCAGATCCCGCGCAAGAGCAAGATCATCACGGGTGGCATGCCGGATTCGATAACTCATTCAGCTTTCTCCATGACTGCAAAGTTGCCCTTCACCCGCATGGTTTGCCAGTGATAGGCGTTTCGAGCGGCGGGCAATAGCATTTTCTGATTGCTGATGCGTATCAGCGTCGAGTAAGCTCGGCGCATTCAACGGAGACAGCACATGTTCAACACCCTTCCACAGTCTTGCACCACCAGCGCCCTGCGCTCGGTTGCGGCTGCCCGGGTGAATCACACTTGCGCTCCTGACAATTTTTATTTTGGGTATTGGTTTAGCCACTGGCGCGCCTGATACCCAAACGGCGCCCATGATAACGGGTCGCCTACCAGAGATTTCTCAACCCCCGGTCGGCCTCCCGACCGGGGGTTTTGTTTTTTCAGGCCCATCACTTTCAGCGACACACCACATTTCGAGGATTACACCATGAACTACGCCACTTATTACCGTTACGACAGCTTTAGCGCCTGGCGATTTACCAGCCTCCGCTCGAGACAGCCTGCCGCCTCCGATCGGTCACCCACAGGTGGCAAACACACATGCCTAGCCAGTACGGCCATTTGTCGAACACCCCAGTAGGGCCGATTACGCGGGAAAGACCCGCCATCCGCCCAGGAAGACCGAACATGAACTCTTCAGTTTCCGCTTTGCCGCTGTCCACAATCGATTCTGCCAACGAAGCGCTGACCCTGCGTCTGCCCAGCTCGTTGCAGCTCAAACAGCAATTGCCGCTCAGCCATTCCCTGCATCAACAGGTCAACACTCATCGCCTGGCGGTGCGCGCCATCCTTAACGGTGAAGACCCACGCCTGCTGGTCATCGTTGGCCCCTGCTCTCTCCATGACCCGCAATCAGCGATTGAGTACGCCAGCAAACTCGCTCGTCTGGCCGAAGATGTCAGCAGTGAAATGCTGCTGGTCATGCGCGCCTACGTTGAAAAGCCGCGGACGACGGTCGGCTGGAAAGGTCTGGCCTACGATCCGCATCTGGACGGCACTGACGACATGGCTACCGGCCTGACGCTGTCGCGCGAACTGATGCTGGAAATGATCCAGCTCGGACTACCGGTCGCTACCGAACTCCTGCAACCCATGGCCGCCGGCTACTTTGATGACCTGCTGAGCTGGGTGGCCATTGGAGCCCGCACCACCGAGTCGCAGATCCACCGCGAAATGGCCAGTGGCTTGAACATGCCCGTGGGCTTCAAGAACGGCACCGACGGCGGCGCCGCCATTGCTGTCGACGCCATGCGCTCGGCAGCCCATGCGCATCGGCACTTCGGCGTGGACAGCCAAGGGCATCCAGCGATCGTGCAGACAGCCGGCAACGCTGACACCCACATTGTGCTGCGCGGTGGCCATCAAGGGCCGAACTACGATGCAAGCAGCGTAGCCAACATCAGCGCCGAGCTCAGCCGACTGAAGATCCCCAACCGGATCATGGTCGATTGCAGCCATGCCAACAGCGGCAAGGATCCCCTGCGCCAGCCAGCCGTCTTCAACGAGGTGCTTGAACAACGCCTGCGTGGCAACCACTCGCTGATCGGCGCGATGCTGGAATCTCATCTGTTCGAAGGCTGCCAGCCGCTGAGCACCTCTCTACGCTACGGCGTATCGATAACTGATGGCTGCCTCGGCTTTGACGCAACGGAACAGTTGCTGACCGACGCCGCACGGCGCCTCGCTAACGCCAGGGCCTGATCGCAGATCGCCCTCCCGTTCCATACGAAGCGCGGAGGGCTGACCTTCCCCAGGTTATGCCACTATGCTGATCCGCCTCACGGCAGATTGCTGACTGGTATCGTCCAGACGTTCGATGGTGTAGGCAATCTCCACCGTCGTGCCGTGGTGCTCGCGCCAGAACCGATGGGGAACAATGAAACTCACCGGTTGCCCGGCCGCCTCCCGAGTGATTTCAAGATCATCGCGATGACTGAAAAAATCACCATCGCACTTGAGATAGACCAACTCGTCTTCCTGCACCAGCGGGTCTTCAATCAGAATGGAAACCCCCTCTATCGAGTCCTTCACCGACAGCACATCATCGATCGCCCCAACAATATCCGGCGCGGCCAGTTCAGCACGCACTGCCGGCCCAATGAAAACCGTCGCAGGCTCCGAGGTTCGAATGGCTCCACAGCATTGTTCAACACGGTAGGCGACCACCACCTCGCCACCACGATGCGCTTCGACGTAGCTGCCCGGCACCCAGAACGACAGGCTTTGCGCGACGGCGCAGGCCTCGACCTTCAACGAGTCGGTGAATATTTCGGGCGAAGCATCTCCATGCCACGACAGCATGATCCTGTCGCCCGCTGACATCCGAGCGTAAGGCTGCAGGGTCACCAGGGTGCCTTCGACCACTCGCGACGGCTCCAGCGCTCCGTTTACCGAGCCTTCTATTTGCGGCGCCAACAGATGCGGTCCAACGTCCCCGACAGACAGTTGCAGGCGAGCAGATTCCACTGCCTTGGGCGCGGACGCACTTTGCAGTGTCCAGTAAACCTCCAGCGAGCCCCCGTCCAGCGCAGCGACATGCATCGCCTTGATGACGAAGATGACGTCTTTGCCAACCTGGACCTGGCTGATGAATCGAACACTCTCGTATTGATAGGCAAAGCCTTCGATATCCAGCCCCTCCCAAGACAGCACGATCTGATCGCCGCAGCTCATGTTGGCATAAGGGGAAATGCGAACGATGGCCTTGGCCAGCGAAGGATCCAACACGCTCCCTTGGAGCCCGTCAATCGTTGGCGCGACCAGAGGTTCCATAGACACTTCGGCATCCATCGGCTGGCGCATCCGCCAGCAAAACTCGATTTCATGGCTATTCATTTTCGCTTCCACTCCCTGGAAAACGTGCCGCCCCGAATGACGACACTGACATCTACATTGAGGACCTCTTTGAACATTCCGGATGTCAGCCGAATCCACCGCGACAACGGCGTAACCGCTACTCGCAAAGTAGGCAACAGCAGAGGTCACGCGGTTATGCCGACAAACGACCCACTGAACTTCCGATTCGGATTTCACAGCTCTCCGAAATTTCGTACGCCTCGTAGTCCATTTTCAAACGCAATGTGAAGCCTCTTCGTACTTCTTCAACGGGATGAGTGTTTTAGAGTGGCCCGGTGATTTCCCGATGAACTTCTACGAAAAAGGTAAGAACATGCAACGGAATGCTACAACTCGTTATCCCATCCTGTTGGTCCACGGTCTGTTCGGGTTCGAGCATATCGGTCATTTCGAGCTGTTCCATGACGTCAAGTCCGCGCTGAAAACAGCCGGATGTCGATTGTTTGTTCCACACCTTTCGGCCACCCACGACAATGAAATGAGGGGCGAGCAACTGCTGTCACAGATTGCTTGCGTGCTGCGAGGCACAGGCGCGAAGAAAGTCAACCTCATAGGACACAGTCAGGGCGCACTCGCTGCGCGCTATGCCGCGGCGCTTGCACCAGACGTCGTCGCTTCGGTCACCTCCGTCAGTGGCCCGAACCACGGCTCGGAGCTCGCCGACTTCCTGCGCAGGGCACTGATTCCGGGCAAGCTTCCCGAAGCCGTCGCACAGAACGTGGCGACACAATTTGCCGACTTGCTGTCACTCCTGAGCGGCAGCGTGACATTGCCGCAGAATGCGTTAGCCGCACTCAACGCATTGACCACGGTCGGCGTCGGTCAATTCAATGACAAATTTCCCCAGGGACTGCCGCAAACCTGGGGCGGGCATGGTCCTGAGCAAGTCAACGGCGTGCGCTACTACTCGTGGAGCGGGGTTGTTGCGCAATCCACGTTGCCAGTGCTGGATCCGGTTCAAGCAACCTGCCGGGTCCTGTCGCAATATTTCACCACCGAACCCCAGCAGAATGATGGTTTCGTCGGACGCTTCAGTAGCCATCTCGGCCAAGTGATCCGTTCCGATTACCCAATGGATCATTTGGCCAGCCTGCGGCGGAGCGCGGGCACAAAAGCGCCCTCGCCGGATCCGATCGACCTGTACGTCGAACATGCCCAGCGTCTGCAAGCGGCGGATCTATGAATCGGGCAAGGAACGCAGAATGGAACTTTGCCGAGAATTCGCCGACTGATTCCGGTACGCTCCACCTTTTATTGAAACAGTTCGGAGAATTCCCCCATGGCCAAAGCCACTGCCCGCCACATCCTGGTTTCCAGCGAAGACAAGTGCAACGAACTCAAGGCTCAGATCGAAGCCGGCGCCGATTTCGCTGAAGTCGCCAAAGCCAACTCCACCTGCCCGTCCAGCCGTCAGGGCGGCGATCTGGGCTCGTTCGGTCCAGGCCAGATGGTCAAGGAATTCGACACCGTGGTATTCAGCGCGCCAATCAACGCCGTGCAAGGCCCGGTGAAGACCCAGTTCGGTTATCACCTGTTGGAAGTCACCAGCCGTCAGGACTGATTCGTCGTCCGATTGCTGACAACGGCCCGCCTTCTGGTGGGCCGTTGTGTTTCAGTTACATATACGGCTGGCGAGTGGCGCGCGGGTCGCGTACAACTTGCGCTTATCGATTTTGCGTTCCAAGGCTGACGATGCGACTGGTTTTCCCACACTGATGCTCACCGCCCTCGCCTTTCTCATTGGCGCCGCTGGCGTGAACGCTGCCCCGCAACACGCACTGACCGTTTACGGCGAACCGGCCAAATACCCCGCCGGTTTCAGCCATTTCGACTACACCAATCCGCAAGCGCCGAAGGGCGGGACGATGCGGCGCTCGGCCATCGAGATCGGCCACTTCGACCATTTGCTGCCTTATATAGACAAAGGCATCGGCGTGACGCAGATCGACGGCCTGCTGTACTCGCCGCTGGCCCAACGCTCGCTGGACGAGCCTTACACCGTCTATGGTCTGGTTGCGCAGAAGATGGAACGTTCGGACGACGGTCTTTCGCTACGTTTCTTCATCAACCCGAAGGCGCGCTTTGCCGATGGCAAACCGATCACTGCCGAAGACGTTCGCTACACCTACAACCTGCTGATGACCCAAGGCAGCCTGCGTTATCGCACCCAATTCGCCGACGTCAAAGGCGTCGAAATCGAGGCACCGCTGACCGTGCGCTTCGACTTCAAAAGCAACGAAAACCGAACTTTGCCGCTGGACATCGCGACCTTGCCGGTATTCCCCGAACACTGGTGGAAGAGCCGTGATTTCGCCAGCGGCGGTGGTTATGAACCGCCGCTGGGCAGTGGGCCGTACCGGGTTGGCAAGGTCGACTCCGGGCGCAGTATCACGTTCGAACGCAATGGCGACTGGTGGGGCAAGGACCTGCCGGTCAGCCGCGGCCTGTACAACTTCGACCATTTCAGCATCGAGTACTTCGGCGACACCGATGTCGCCCGCCAGGTGCTGCGTGGTGGCGCCTATGACTACAACCGCGAGTTTTCCGCGACCGGCTACTCGATCGGCTACGACAGCCCTGCCCTCAGCGATGGCCGTTTGCAGAAGGCCCACCTCGCCACTGAAGCGCCGCAATCGGCCCAGGGTTTCGTGTTCAACCTGCAAAAGCCGATGTTCCAGGACCGCCGCGTGCGCCAGGCACTGGCGATGCTCTGGGATTTCGAATGGAGCAACCGGCAGATGATGCGTAACGTCTATATCCGCCAGCAGAGTTACTTCTCCAACACCCATCTCGCCGCCCGGCAGTTGCCCGATGCGCAGGAGTTGAAAATCCTTGAACCGCTGCGCGGTCAGGTGCCTGAGGAAGTGTTCAGCACAGTCTTCGAAGCACCGAAGACCGATGGCAGCGGCATCATCCGTGACAAGCAGTTGCAAGCCCTGGAACTGCTCGAGCAGGCCGGCTGGAAACCGGATGGCGACCAGTTGGTCAACAGCGCCGGCGAACCGCTGAGCTTCACTTTTCTGGTCAGCCAGAATGGAATGGACCGCCTGCTGTTGCCTTACAAGCGCACGCTGAAACAGATCGGCATCGAGCTCAATATTCGCCGCATCGACGCCTCGCAATACGTCAATCGCCTGATGAGTCGCGACTACGACATGATCGTCACCGGCTACCCCGTTACTACTTCTCCGGGCGGCGAGTTGCTCAACTACTTCGGCTCGGCAGCGGCCAACGATCCGGGCGCGAACAATTACATGGTGCTGAAAAATCCGGCAGTCGACACTTTGATCAACGGCCTGATCCGCGCCTCGACCCAATCAGACATGCTGCATTACGCCCATGCGCTGGACCGGGTGCTGCAATGGAACTACTACTGGATTCCCAATTACTACCCGCCAGGCACCTCGACCGTCTGGTGGAACCGCTTCGGCATTCCCACGGTGCAGGCGAGCAATGACGAAGCCATCGAGAGCTGGTGGGAAATCAGCCGCACGCCACTGACCAATCAACAGATGACCGCTGAGAAAATCAGTCGCGGCAGACCCGGAGGACCGCACTGATGTGGGGTTACATACTGCGGCGCCTGCTGCTGATCATTCCGACGCTGGTGATCATCCTGCTGGTCAATTTCGTGATCATTCAGGCCGCGCCCGGCGGACCGGTGGAACAAGCCATCGCCCACCTGCAAGGCATTGGCGGTGCCAGTGTCGGCGGCGGTGCCAGCGAGACCTCGAGCTCTGCCTCGCGCGCCAGCCGTGGCCTTGATCCGCAGCTGATCAAGGACATCGAAAAGCAGTACGGCTTCGACAAACCGGCCCACGAGCGTCTGTGGCTGATGCTGAAGAATTACGCGCAACTGGACTTCGGCAAGAGCTTCTTCCGTGGCGCGACAGTCACCGACCTGATTCTGGAAAAGATTCCGGTGACCATTTCGCTCGGGCTGTGGGCGACGCTGATCACCTATCTCGTGTCGATCCCGCTGGGCATCCGCAAGGCTGTGCACCACGGCAGCCATTTCGATATCTGGAGCAGCACGGCGATCATCATCGGTTACGCCATGCCGGCGTTTCTGTTCGCGATGTTCCTGATCGTCGTATTCGCCGGCGGCACTTCGCTGAACTGGTTTCCGGTGCGCGGGCTGGTGTCGGACAACTTCGAATCGCTGTCGACACTGGGCAAGATTGCCGATTACTTCTGGCATCTGGTGCTGCCGGTCACGGCGCTGGTGATCGGTGGATTCGCGACGCTGACGATCCTTACAAAAAACTCGTTCCTCAATGAAATCACCCGACAGTACGTAGTGACGGCCCGCGCCAAAGGCTTGAGCGAACGCCGCGTGCTGTACGGACACGTGTTTCGCAACGCCATGCTGTTGGTGGTCTCGGGGATACCTCAGGCGTTCATCAGTGTGTTCTTCGCCGGCTCGCTGCTGATCGAAGTGATCTTCTCCCTCGATGGCCTTGGGCGCATGAGTTACGAAGCAGCGGTATCGCGGGATTATCCAGTGGTGTTCGGTTCACTGTTCATCTTCACCCTGTTCGGCCTGCTGATAAAACTGATCGGCGACCTGTGCTACACCCTGGTCGACCCGCGTATCGACTTCGCCGCGAGGAATGCCTGATGTTCAAGCTCTCGCCTTTGGGTCGTCGCCGTTTCGAACGTTTCAAGAAAAACCGTCGTGGCTGGTGGTCGCTGTGGCTGTTCATCGGCCTGTTCATCCTGACGCTGGGTGGCGAGTTGATCGCCAACGACAAACCGTTGATGGTCAGTTATCAGGGCCAGTGGTACTTCCCGGTGTTCAAGCGCCATACCGAACAGGAGTTCGGCGGGCAACTGCCGTTTCAGGCCGATTATCGCAGCGAGTACGTGCAGAATCTGATACGCAAGGACGGTGGCTGGTTGCTGTTCCCGCCGATTCCGTTCAGCGACGACACCCCCAACTATGACCTGAACAAACCGGCGCCAAGTCCCCCGACTTCGGTGAACTGGCTGGGCACCGACGATCAGGCACGCGATGTGCTGGCGCGGGTCATCTTTGGCGCTCGGGTGTCGATTCTGTTTGCCTTGATGCTGACATTTGTCAGTGCGCTGATCGGTATCGCCGCCGGCGCGTTGCAGGGGTATTACGGTGGCTGGGTCGACCTGCTTGGACAACGCGTGCTGGAAGTCTGGTCGGGGCTGCCGGTGTTGTATCTGCTGATCATCCTCTCCGGTTTCGTCGAGCCGAATTTCTGGTGGCTGCTGGGGATCATGGCGCTGTTTTCCTGGTTGGCGCTGGTGGACGTGGTGCGCGCCGAGTTCCTGCGCGGACGCAATCTGGAATACGTCAAAGCCGCACGTGCCCTGGGCCTGACTGACCGCAAGGTGATCTTCCGGCACATTCTGCCCAACGCAATGAACGCGACGCTGAGCTACCTGCCGTTCATTCTGACTGGTGCCATTTCAACGCTGACCGCGCTGGATTTCCTCGGCTTTGGCATGCCGGCCGGCAGTGCCTCGCTGGGCGAACTGATCGGTCAGGGCAAGCAGAACCTGCAAGCGCCATGGCTCGGATTGACCGCGTTCTTTACCCTGGCGCTGATCCTCTCCTTGCTGGTATTCATCGGCGAAGCGTTACGTGACGCTTTTGACCCTCGATCCTGAAGCGCGACCATGACTGAAAACCTGATTGAAATCCGCAACCTCAATGTCGCCTTCCATGGCCAGAAGGCGGTGCGCGACCTGTGCCTGGATATCCGCCCCGGTGAGTGCCTGGCTCTGGTCGGCGAATCGGGCTCGGGGAAATCGGTGACCGCGCATTCGATCCTGCAACTGCTGCCTGAGAGCGAGGCGCAAACCCGTGGCAGCATCCGCTATCGCGGGCAGGAACTGCTCGGTGCTGATCCGAAGGTCTTGCGAGAACTGCGCGGCAATCGCATCGCGATGATCTTTCAGGAGCCGATGACTTCGCTCAATCCGTTGCACACCATCGAAAAGCAGATCGGCGAAACTCTGTTGCTGCACCGCGGCCTCGGCGGCAAGCAAGCGCAGCAGCGCATTCTCGAATTGCTCGGACTGGTCGGCATTCAAAAGCCCAAGGAACGCCTGAAAGCCTATCCGCATCAACTCTCTGGCGGGCAACGGCAACGGGTGATGATCGCCATGGCCCTGGCCTGCGAACCGGAGTTGTTGATTGCCGACGAGCCGACAACGGCACTGGATGTCACCGTGCAACGCAAGATTCTCTTGCTGCTCAAGTCCCTGCAACAGCGCCTGGGCATGTCGCTGCTGCTGATCAGTCACGATCTCAATCTGGTGCGCAGCATCGCGCAGCGGGTGTGTGTGATGAAGGCTGGCGAGATCGTCGAGCAGGCACCCTGCGAAACCCTGTTCACCGAACCCAAACACCCTTACAGCTGCGTGCTGTTGAACGCTGAGCCGGAAGGTGAAGCCCTGCCCCGTGACGAACGTGAAAATGTGCTGGAAGTCGCTGACCTGCGCGTCGATTTCCAGGTCGGCGGCGGGCTGTTCAGGCGCAAGCAGTATCTGCGCGCAGTCGATGGCATCAGTCTGAATATTCAGCGCGGCAAGACCTTGGGCATTGTTGGCGAATCCGGTTCGGGCAAGTCGACGCTGGGTCAGGCGATCCTGCGCTTGCTGGATTCCGAGGGCAGCATTCGCTTTCAGGGCGAAGCGCTGGACGGCCTCAATCAAAAGCAGCTGCGGCCGTGGCGGCGGCAGATGCAGGTGGTGTTTCAGGACCCGTTTGGCAGCCTGAGCCCGCGCATGTCGGTGGCACAGATCATCAGCGAAGGTCTGGAAGTGCATTGCGAGTCGACCGCTAATGAATGTGATGAGCAAGTGATTCGCGTGCTCAAGGAAGTCGGCCTCGACCCGGAAAGCCGCCATCGCTACCCGCATGAATTTTCCGGCGGCCAACGCCAGCGCATCGCCATCGCCCGGGCCTTGGTGCTGAAACCGGCGCTGATCCTGCTCGATGAACCGACCTCGGCCCTCGACCGCACTGTGCAGAAACAAGTGGTCGCCCTGCTCCGTGATTTGCAGGAAAAATACGGTTTGACCTACCTGTTTATCAGCCATGATCTGGCGGTGGTGCGCGCGTTGGCACACGACATGATCGTGATCAAGGACGGCCAGGTGGTAGAGCGTGGTGCCAGTCACGACGTGTTTGACAACCCGCAACATCCCTACACCAAAGAGCTGTTGGCGGCGGCGCATCCGGGGTAGGTTTTTTTCTGTAAATCCGCGGCGCGGCATTCGCGAGCAGGCTCGCTCCCACATTGGAATGCAGTCCCCTGTGAGAGCGAGCCTGCTCGCGAAGGGACCGGTACCAGCAACAAACAATCAGGATCAGCCTCAATGAACACCACCGAAAGCCTCAAGGACTACCAACGGGTACGCACCCTGGCGATCCGTTCGCTGTTCGAGATCATCGAGCAATCCAGCGAAGGCACGGTGATTGTCGATCGCGATGCGAACATCGTCTGGATGAACGAACGCTATGCCCGGCGCTTTGGTCTCGAATCGGCGGCAGGCGCTATCGGCAAGCCCTGCGAAAGCGTGATCCCCGGCAGCCTGCTGCGCGAGGTGGTGCGCACCGGTCGGCCGATTCTGCTGGACATGCAGGACACGCCAAAGGAGCCGCTGGTGGTGATGCGCCTGCCGATCCACGACGATGCCGGCAGCGTGATCGGCGCCATCGGTTTTGCCCTGTTCGACGAGTTGCGCACGCTGTCGCCGATGCTCAAGCGTTACCTGAGCATGCAGGAGGAACTGGCCTCGACCCGCTCACTGCTGCGTGCGCGGCAGACCAAATACAACTTCGCCCACTTCATCGGTACCAGCGCTGCCAGCCTCGAAGTCAAACGACGTGCGCGACGAAGCGCCAGCGCTGATTCGCCCGTGTTGCTGCTGGGAGAAACCGGCACTGGCAAAGAGTTACTCGCACAAGCCATTCACAGCGCTTCGCCGCGCGCGCACAAAGCCTTCGTCAGTATCAACAGCGCGGCAATTCCAGAGGCGCTGCTGGAAGCCGAATTTTTCGGCACGGCACCCGGCGCCTTCACCGGCGCTGACCGCAAGGGCCGCATCGGTAAATTACAAATCGCTCAGGGTGGCACACTGTTTCTCGACGAGATCGGCGATATGCCGCTACCGCTGCAAAGCAAACTGTTGCGCGTGTTGCAGGAAAAGGAGTTCGAGCCGGTCGGCTCCAATGAAGTGATTCAGAGCGATGTGCGGGTAATCGCCGCGACGTCGACGGATTTGCAGGCAGCGATCAAGCGCGGCGAATTTCGCGCCGATTTGTACTACCGCCTCAATGTGCTGCCGATCCAGGTGCCGCCGCTGCGCGAACGTCTCGATGATCTGCCGGCGCTGAGCGAGGCGATTCTCGAAGAACTGCGCAGCCAGCATGAACTGCACCGCGATGCGCTGGCGCTGTTGGGCCAGCATGCCTGGCCGGGCAACATCCGTGAGTTGCGCAATGTGTTGGAGCGGGCGGCGTTGCTCAGTGATGACCTCATGCTGACCGAGCAGGATATTCGCGGGGCGATTGGCACGTTTACTCCCGTTGCGCGGACGTCCGAGCCGAGCACGCACGCATCGGCTCGGGAGACATTCGCGCAGGCGCGGGCGCGCTTTGATCGGCAGTTGATCGAATCGACCCTGGCGCAATGCGCGGGGAAGGTACCGGAGGCTGCGGTTCGGCTGGGTCTGGGGCGGTCGACGCTGTACAAGAAAATGGCTGCGCTGGGGATTGTCGAGTCTACATAAAGAGATATCGAATCTCTGTATGAAGACAAAACAAAAGCTTCGCGAGCAGGCTCGCTCCCACAGGGGAATGCATGTCATATGTGGGAGCGAGCCTGCTCGCGAAGGCTCCGGCCCATTCAAAGAAAATCTCAACTAAGAGACAAAAACAGCTTCGAGAACTCGACCGAGATCTAATTTCCTTATATTTCAAACAGTTAGAAGATTGGCACAAATCTCGCTAACACCTCTCCACACCCGTTTCACCCACAAAAATAACAATCTGGAGAGACACACCATGAGTGTGATCATTGCCTTGGCAGCCCTGACGCTGCTGATGCTCGCCGCTTACCGTGGCTACAGCGTCATCCTCTTCGCCCCGATCGCCGCCCTCGGTGCGGTGCTGCTCACCGATCCGTCCGCCGTTGCCCCCGCGTTCACCGGGGTGTTCATGGACAAGATGGTCGGTTTCATCAAGCTCTACTTCCCGGTATTCCTGCTCGGCGCGGTGTTCGGCAAGCTCATCGAACTGTCCGGTTTCTCGCGCTCGATCGTCGCCGCTGCGATTCGCCTGCTTGGCACCAAACAAGCGATGCTGGTGATCGTGCTCGTGTGCGCCCTGCTCACTTATGGCGGCGTGTCGTTGTTCGTCGTTGTCTTCGCCGTTTATCCGTTTGCAGCGGAGATGTTCCGCCAGAGCAATATCCCCAAGCGTTTGATTCCGGCGACCATTGCCCTCGGTGCATTCTCGTTCACCATGGACGCCCTGCCCGGCACGCCGCAAATCCAGAACATCATCCCCAGCACCTTCTTCAACACCACCGCATGGGCGGCGCCGTGGCTGGGGGTGATCGGCACGATCTTCGTGTTTTGCGCCGGCATGCTGTTTCTGCAACGCCAACGCAACAAGGCGCAACGTGCCGGCGAAGGTTACGGCACTGAACTGCGCAACGAACCGGAAACCGCCGAAGACCTGAAGCTGCCCAACCCGTGGATTGCCCTGTCGCCATTGCTGGCCGTGGGCATCATGAACCTGCTGTTCACCCAGTGGATTCCGCAGTGGTATGGCAAGACCCACAGCCTCGCACTGCCGGGCATGGCCGCGCCGGTCACTACCGAAATCGCCAAGCTCACGGCGATCTGGGCGGTGCAGGCGGCGTTGCTGGTCGGCATCCTCATGGTGCTGGCGTTCGGCTTTAAGGCGATTAAAAGCAAGCTCGCCGAAGGCAGCAAAAGCGCGGTCAGCGGTGCGTTGCTCGCGGCCATGAATACGGCGTCGGAATACGGCTTTGGTGCGGTAATCGCTTCGCTGCCGGGCTTTCTGGTGCTGGCCGACTGGCTCAAGCAGATTCCCAATCCGTTGGTCAACGAAGCGATCACCGTGACGCTGCTCGCCGGCATCACCGGTTCGGCCTCGGGCGGCATGAGCATTGCGCTGGCGGCGATGTCCGAGCAGTTCATCAGCGCGGCGCACGCGGCGAATATCCCGCTGGAAGTGCTGCACCGCGTGGCCGCGATGGCCAGTGGCGGCATGGACACCCTGCCGCACAACGGCGCGGTGATCACCCTGCTGGCGGTGACCGGATTGACCCACCGCGAAGCCTACAAAGACATTTTCTGTATTACGCTGATCAAGACCCTCGCGGTTTTCGTGGTGATCGGCACTTTCTACGCCACTGGTATTGTGTGAGGTATTCATGACCACTCTTTCCGGCAAGACAGCTTTGGTGACCGGCTCCACCAGCGGTATCGGCCTGGGCATCGCGCTGACCCTCGCAAAGGCTGGCGCCAACCTGATTCTCAATGGCTTCGGCGATGCTTCGAAGGTGATCGCCGAAGTCGCTCAGTTCGGCGGCAAGGTCGGCCATCATCCCGCCGATGTCAGCGACCCGGCGCAGATTGCCGACATGGTCGCCTACGCCGAGCGCGAGTTTGGCGGCGTCGACATTCTGGTCAACAACGCTGGCATTCAACACGTTGCGGCGGTAGAAGAGTTTCCGGTTGAGCGCTGGGATTCGATCATTGCGATCAACCTGTCATCGGTGTTCCACAGCACCCGTTTGAGTCTGCCGGGCATGCGCCGCAAGAACTGGGGGCGCATTATCAATATCGCCTCGGTGCATGGCCAGGTCGGCTCCACCGGCAAAGCCGCATACGTTGCCGCCAAGCATGGCGTGATCGGCCTGACCAAAGTGGTCGGGCTGGAAACCGCGACCAGCAATGTCACCTGCAATGCGATCTGTCCGGGCTGGGTGTTGACGCCGCTGGTGCAGAAGCAGATCGACGATCGCGCGGCCAAGGGGGTCGATCCGCAGCAGGCGCAGCATGATCTGCTGGCGGAAAAACAACCCTCGCTGGAGTTCGTCACACCGCAGCATCTGGGTGAGTTGGTGCTGTTCTTGTGCAGCGAAGCCGGCAGCCAGGTGCGCGGCGCGGCGTGGAATATTGATGGTGGGTGGTTGGCGCAATAAACACCTGGCCATTGTGGGAGCGAGCCTGCTCGCGAATGCGGTTTATCAGACACAGTTCGGGATACTGAGACAACGCTTTCGCGAGCAGGCTCGCTCCCACAGGGAATGATCTCCCTGGCCTGTACGAATCCGATAAGAAGAGGCAAGCCCATGTCCGACATTCTCTGGCAACCCGACACCCAGCGTATCGCCGGTTCGCGTATGGATGCCTTCCGGCGCGATATCAATCAGCGGCATTCGCTCAAGCTCGACGGCTACCCTGCCCTGCACCAATGGAGCATCGATCAGCGCCCGGCGTTCTGGCAGGCGATCGTCGATTTCTTCGACATCCGCTTCCACACTCAGCCCGACGCCGTCTTGCGTGAAGGTGCAGAAATGCCCAGCGCCGAGTGGTTCCCCGGCGCGACCCTGAACTTCGCTGAACACCTGTTGCGCCGACGCGACGATGCCGTGGCCGTGATCGCAGTTGCAGAGAATGGTCAGCGCGAACAACTGACCTGGGCCGAGTTGGCCGAACAGGTCGCCGGGTTTCAGGCGAGCCTGCGCGCGGCGGGCGTTGGCCGGGGTGATCGCGTGGCGGCGTGCATGCCCAACACCTGGCAAACCCTGGTGGCGATGCTGGCCACTACCAGCCTCGGCGCGATCTGGTCCTGCTCGTCGCCCGACTTCGGCACCCACGGCGTGATCGATCGCTTTGGCCAGATCGAACCGAAAGTGCTGCTCACCTGTGCCGGTTATCAATACGCCGGAAAAACCCTGGATCAGACCGCCAAGCTCAACGAAATCCTTGCACAACTGCCGTCACTGCAGCAGTTGATCATCGTCCCGTACGCCCGTCCGCAAGCGCGCATCGAGGATTATCAAACCCACGCTGATGTCTGCTTGTGGGAAGACTTCTATCAACCCGGCGGCGAACCGGTTTTCACCCCGGTGCCGTTCAATCATCCGCTCTACGTGCTGTACTCCAGCGGCACCACTGGCGTGCCGAAATGCATCGTCCACAGCACCGGCGGCGTGCTGCTGCAACACGTCAAGGAACATGGTTTGCACTGCGACCTCGGTCCCGGTGATCGCTTGTTCTACTACACGACCTGCGGCTGGATGATGTGGAACTGGCTGGTCTCGGCACTCGCAGTGGGCAGCGCCGTGGTGCTCTACGACGGCTCGCCGTTCCACCCGGATCACCAGCGCCTGCTCGACCTGATCGACGATGAACGCATCAGCGTGTTTGGCACCAGTCCGAAATTCCTCGCGACGCTGGAAAGCAGCGGCGCCAGGCCACGGGAAAGCCATGATTTGAGCAGTTTGAAAACGCTGCTGTGCACAGGCTCGGCTTTGTCACCGCAAAGCTACGATTTCGTTTATCGCGACTTCAAAACCGAGGTGTGTCTGGCCTCGATGTCCGGTGGCACCGACATCGTTTCGTGCTTCGTCAATGGCAACCCGCTGTCAGCGGTACGTCGCGGAGAAATCATGGGCAAGAGCCTGGGCATGGCCGTCGAGGTGTGGAACGACGCTGGCCAGCCGGTGATCGGTGAGAAAGGTGAACTGGTCTGCACACGGCATTTCCCGGCGATGCCGATCGGCTTGTGGAATGACCCCGACGGCACAAAACTGCACCAGTCTTATTTCAGCCAGTTTCCCGGCGTCTGGGCACAGGGTGATTACGCCGAGCAAATGCGCGATGGAGCGATGATGATCCATGGCCGTTCGGATGCGGTGTTGAATCCGGGCGGCGTGCGCATCGGCACGGCGGAGATTTATCGGCAGGTCGAGAAAATCAGTGAAGTGCTGGACAGCGTCGCCATCGGTCAGCAATGGCAGGAGGATGTGCGCGTCGTGTTGTTCGTGCGTTTGCGCGACGGCGTCGAGCTGGATGAAGGGCTTGAACACCGAATCCGCGAAGTGATCCGCGCCAATACCACACCCAGGCATGTTCCCGCACGCATCGTCGCAGTAACCGATATACCGCGCACCATCAGCGGAAAAGTCGTAGAGCTGGCGGTGCGCGATGTCGTGCATGGGAGGCCAGTGAAAAATACCGATGCACTGGCCAATCCCGAAGCGCTGGAGCAGTTTCGGGATCGGCGCGAACTGGCCATGAACGAAGTTATTCAACACTGAATTTCGTCTGGCGCAGCCTCAATTCAGCTGTATTACAACTTCACCGGTGAGGGGCTGATCTCCACTGGCTTCGATCGCTGCGCGCATGATGCTGAGATTCAGCGAAAACAACGCTTCGTTTGTTTTCAACAAACTGAGCAAGGCAATAACGAGCATCAGCGAGTCTGCATTGAGGAGCGCTTGAGCACTTTCGTGAAAACTGCCAGTGATAGGCTCAGACCGGGGCAAGCGTCCCTTTGCCAAGTTTAGTAAAGGCGCCACATCCAAACCGACCTTACCATCTCGGGTCGCCCCCTCGGCAGTGATCAGACTGGTCTTGGCGGGGTTGACCCGAATCATTTCGTGGATGAGGTCATCAGCGATTTCGCCGTAACCTGTCAGGCTGAATCGCTGGTTGAAGTTACGTGTATTGACCGTCATGTACTGAACACGCTTTTTATCTGTAGCTCCTGCGCTCTTCCATTTGCTGTAATCGAATGGATTTACCTCAATGACGCCATCATCTAGTTTCAGGCTATCCAACAGGAAATTACTGGCGGACGTTCCGCCGAAATCCAGCCTGATGGCGCTTAGCAGATTGGACAATTCGTCACGCGCCGCCGAGGTACTGCCAAAAAACAATCCAATCGCGGGGTCGGTTTTGAAATTCAGCGCCGGCGAGCCCAGCATTTCAATTGCGCTGTCTATTTTGAAACGGGCCAGTGGCAGACTGCGCTCGAGAATGTGAGCTGTAAAAACACCCGGAACCGGTTTCTGCAGTAATGGCAGACTAAACTTCTCTTGCAGGTCGAAATTGACGAGTCGTTTTCCCCACGGCTTACCTAGCCGATTGGCCGCGTACCACTCACTGCTTTTCTTGATGGCACAGACATTGAAAGAAGACGCGGTGCTTCCAAGCGGGCGCCACCTCCCGAAACCAACATCGGTAGCATTCGCCAGCTTGTGAAATTCCCGCGCCGTACCGGTGAGTCTGCTCATCTGGACAACGGCAGATTCCACGACTTTTGCGCCCGACGCGCCCAAATGCATGACGCTTTTGAACAATGCTTTCGACGCTTGGTATCCAGCAGTTGGCAATCCATCAATCGGATTGAAAGTCGAGACTGTCAGAGAAATGCCAAACCTGACGAGGCTGCCGATTTTTGCCGTCAACGAAACTGTTTTGGCTGCGATATGCAGAATTTTAGCCGGGGCACCCAGTACAGTGAAGAAGATACCGATAGCATCCATCGTGCACGCGTAAATTCCGTCAACCACCTGATTTCTATTTCCGGAAGCCAAGTCTTCGATACATTTCTTGAACGGGACACACAGGTCAATAATATACGTCAGCACCTCGTTATAAGTGTTCTCCGCACGCTCTTTATCAGTGTATTCGGTGAAGACTTCCCTGAAATCCTGGAGGCTGCCCAATGGTCTATTCTTCACAACAAATTGGGCAATATTTTCGATATGCTCATTTACGAAAAACTGATAATGATTACGAACGACCCGCGACGCAGAAGTCGGAGCCATAACAGTGCCAAGTTTCTCTATAACCATAATCCCAGAGGCATTCGGCGACGGCTTTTTTCCGACAATGTAGCTATCGAAATCAGTTGGAACGTTATGCGTGGGGGGCAAAGGGAAAAATGCATCATTGGGCTCCCCTGTATATTCAACCCTTCCAGGCATGTTCATTTTTTGGGTATAAATAATCAATTTGCCTAGCTCATCGTTTCTTCTGCACTCCCCCAGCAAGGTAAACATTTCATAGCATAAAGTCTGATTATTCCCGAAGGAAGCTATCATAATTACGCCGAACCGCCCCACCGCCTGGTCTTTCTTCAGCTGAACTTCTATGTTTTTTGGTGGCTGATTACCCGCGCCGACCAAGTTATAATTAGCCGATGACGGATAGTAAACCTCTGCAACCGAAGGACGTACAGTAAAAAACGTGATCTTGCTTGAGGCAAAGACATCTCGATCGGCTCGAGGCATTCCTGCTATCGCCAGCTTTATGTTTGAAGCCATCGCCTTATGAATATTGCGGTGATAGCTAACGAGCTCAGCTTCGAATGCTGGTTTGATGGCAGGCAAGGCCAAAAGCTGCGGATACTTATCGAAAATGCCGGGCTCTTTATTCCAATCCCATGTTCCGGACGTCAGCACCCCTTCGATATGAAGATCAAGCATCGACACTCTCATTGCAGAATAAGTCTCAGGACGCAAAAGAGGTTGTTCAATAACATCAAAATCAGCAACCGCCTGCTTCAATGCAGTCATCGCCAATCGTTTCCGATTGGGCGGAGCCGCCCCAAATGCCTTGATTCCCAAAACAATATCATCCACGTGCGTTTTATACGCATTCAAAGCGTCTTGAGCTGCTGTAAGAGCAGACATGTTCAGCTGCTCATGAGTGATGACTTCATTCACCAATGCCCAGTCAATGATAGGGTCGATCGCAGTAATACCTTGCAGCTCCCCCAGTACCGGGCTGACCGTTTCCATGCTTGCAAACTTCATGACTTGTTCATATGTCATGAAGCGAGAGACGCCTCGACAATTGATCTCGATAAAGCTCACCGCCTGGCAAAACGTCACCCAGCCGATCGAGCCAGCGTAAAGCTCTTGGGGCAGATTTTTAACCAGGAGACAAGGCGCTACATGAGCCAGGAGCAGGTGGGAAGCGAGAGGAATAATCGAGTGCGAATGGCCCTTTGCTACAAGGTAAGCCTCAAAATTTTCACGTATGGCATATAACGGCCTATCAGCCATGGTGCTCGAATCGTATATATCAAAGGTTCCGATGCAGTTGCGCTTGCCAGTAACGCCTATGGATGAATCCAACTGCAAAATTATTGCGGTGAGCAATACCTGAGCTAGATCGTCACTACTGATTTCCTCGGAATCCTTCGCCCCCCACCAGTCCAGTGCAATGACGTATTCCTTGGCAATTTTCTGCGACGCTGGATGACGAACCAGCATTGCAACGACCTCGTTAGCGCTGTCCCAATTAACGGTAGTAACGTTATACGGTCTGACGCTTCTGAAGATTGTGTTAAGTAGATTCTCATTCGCAGGGAAAAGTTTACTCGTCACCGCGCGAATCTCTGCACACTGCTGTGGTGTCAAGGTGATCGACGTATCATTTAGCCCAGTTATCTGCCCCCAGTAATTACCAAAATTATCTCCTTCAGGCCACTTCCACTCCAAAAAGCCAATCAAGCTTTCTAGTTTTTCTCTGTCATCCGGCACGTTGAACCCGTGAAAACGCAACCACTGCGACAACAGCACTGCGTTATCAAGGTGAACGAATCCACCAAGACCTGCTGCAATAGCAACTAACTTCTCGAACTTCTCATTCGCGTCGGGATTACTCTTGACGTTATCCGATACATCCATCCACCCTTCATGAGTAACGTATATGTGAATTTCACCCGAAGACGTAACCCTACTGTAGGTGCCGGAGCCGAGTAAGCTCATCAGATCCTGAAGCATCTCGCTGGCCGGTTTCTGTAAACGTCCAAAAGAGGATTCAGGCGAGAGCCAGATGATCTTTTGGTCGTCGTTTGAAATATCCCGTGCAACGTCTTCCGGAGCTTCAACAAGAAATCTTTTCAACTGGCCTAGAAGTGCCATTCGTTCTAATTCATCTGCGGCAGAACAACGCACATTATCGGCAGCGCTCAATTTGGAAAGAGCACCTGCACCACATCGATTTTTCATTTTATTGACCTGTTTATTTACATGGACTTGCTATCGAGATCGCAAATCTAATAAAAACAGGCCAAACCACAACTAACCAAGTATTAGTCTAGATTTCAAACATCTATCACCTGACCGCTCAGCAGCCTACAGACACGACAACTTACTCCACCAACCCCCAATCCCCTGTTGATGCTTTTTCGTTGATTGGAGAATCAAGTTTAAGCTTGATGCCTAACCGTAAGTTGTTTGTCGAATCCGCGTTTTTCAAAGCTTCTTCTACTGTAATAACACGCGCAAGGACTAACTGTAACAGTGCAGCATCGAATGTCTGCATGCCTGAGTCTTCGGATTTCTCCATGATACTTTTCAACTCAGCCAACTCATTGCGACGGAGCGCATCAGCGACAGTCGGCGTACCTAATAACACTTCCACGGCCGCCCTGCGCTGGCCGTCGACAGTGCGTACCAAGCGCTGCGAGATAAAGGCTTTCAGGTTGTTGCCCAATGTCTGCAACAGCTGCTCGCGCTTCTCCTCGGGAAACATATTGATGATGCGATCCAGCGCCTGATTGGCATTGGTCGCATGTAATGTCGACAACACCAGATGCCCTGTATCGGCAAACGAGAGCGCGTGCTCCATGGTTTCGCGGTCACGGATCTCACCAATCAGGACGACGTCCGGTGCCTGGCGTAAAGTGTTCTTCAGTGCAGCATGAAAGCTGCGCGTATCGACGCCAACCTCACGCTGATTGATGATCGAGCGCTTGTGCCGATGGATATATTCGATCGGGTCTTCGATGGTCACGATGTGTCCGGCACTGTGGCGGTTGCGATGATCGATCAGCGCCGCCAGGGAGGTCGACTTGCCCGAACTGGTAGCGCCGACAAAAAGAATCAGGCCACGTTTGAGCATCACCGTTTCCAGCAACACCGGCGGCAGTTTCAAGTCTTCGAACCGCGGGATGTCGAGCTTGACGTTGCGGATAACGATCGAAACGTCGTTGCGCTGCTTGAAAATGTTCACCCGGAACCGGCCGACGCCCGTTCGGGAGATTGCCAGGTTCATTTCAAGATCCCGGTCGAACTCCCGGCGCTGCTCGGCGTCCATCAGGGAGGTGGCGATGGCCGCGGTTTCGCCAGGTTTGAATGGCTGATCGCTGAGCGCCGTTAGCACACCATCAATGCGAGCGCTCGGTGGTGCGCCGGTGGAAAGGAAGAGATCCGAACCGTTTTTTTGCGACAATGTTGACAACAGTGCATCGATTTCCATGGCTGAAAGCACCCGCGAAGCATTGAATGAGCAGATTTGGCCTACGCTTGGCGCGGCTCCTGCAACAATGATAGACCCCGTCTCACCGAACCACGCTCAGGATTGAAACATGAATGCTGTACCCACCACCGATGACGCCCAGGCCCTGATCGCCCGCACCGACTGGAGCCGCAGTCCGCTGGGCGCCGCCGGTACCTGGCCGCAGAGTCTGCGCACAGCGGTGGACATCGTGATTCATTCGCCGATGCCGATGCTGCTGTTGTGGGGGCCGCAACTCACGCAGATCTACAACAATGGCTTTGCCCTGCTCGCCGGCAGCAAGCATCCCGAAGCCTTCGGCCAGCCAACGCATGAGATCTGGCCGGAAGTACGGGATTTTGCCGAGCCGATATACCAAGCGGTGCTGCAGGGCCAGGTGCGCAGCTTCAGCGAGCAACGTTTCAGCGTGCAGCGCGACGGCAAAAAAACCGATTTCTGGCTGGATCTGACCTACAGTCCGATTCGCGATGAAACCGCACAGGTCGCTGGAATTCTGATCACTGCCATTGAGACCAACGAACGCCGCCGCATTGCCCTGGAATTGCAGCGCCGTTCCGAGGAAAGCCTCAAGGCTCAGCGCCAGTCCGAAGAGCGTCTGCAACTGGCCCTCGCCGCCGCCGACGCCGTCGGTACGTGGGACTGGGACATTGGCGAAGACCGATTCATTGCCGATGCGCATTTTGCCGAACTGCATGGCGTTGATCCGAGCAAGGCCGGGCAGTTGCCGATCAGCGAATATATGCACGGGGTGCACCCCGAAGACCGCGCAATGGTTGCGCGCGGCATCAAGCACTGCATCACCCACGGCACCGAGTACGCTGAGGAATATCGCTTGTTGCAGGCCGATGGCACGCTGCGCTGGGTGTTCGCGCGGGGGCGTTGCTACAAGGATCATCATGGTCGGCCGATGCGCTTTCTCGGCGCGGCGCTGGACCTGACCGAACGCAAACACACCGAACAAGCGCTGCGTCAGAGCCAGACCGAATTGCAGTTGATCATCAACGCCATGCCGATCCTGATCAGCTATGTCGACGCCGAAGAACGTTTTCGCTTGAACAACGCAGCGTATCTCGACTGGTACGGCCTTACACCGCAAGAGTTGTACGGGCGCAAGATTCGCGAAGTCATCGGCGAAGAGGCGTATTTCCTGCGTGCGCCGTACATCGCCGAAGCGCTGGCCGGGCGCGCCTGTTCCTTCAGTTTCTACACACCGCACCGCGATGGCAGCACCCGTCATGCCCTCATGAATTATCTGCCGCGACATGGTGCGGACGGTGCAGTGAACGGCTTCTACATCTTTGTCATCGACGAGACCGAGCGCAAGAAAACCGAAGAAGCCCTGCGTAATCTCAACGAGACCCTCGAAGAGCGGGTCAGCGCGCGCACCGAGCAACTGGCTCAGGCCAACGAGCGTTTGCAGAACGAGATGTTCGAACGCGAGCGCGCCGAAGATGCCTTGCGCCACGCGCAGAAGATGGAAGCCGTCGGCCAGCTCACGGGTGGCATCGCCCACGACTTCAACAACATGCTCACCGGCATTATCGGCAGTCTGGACTTGATGCAGCGCTACATCGCCAATGGTCGTGCCGACGAGATCGGCCGTTTTACCGAAGCGGCCGTGTCATCGGCCAATCGCGCGGCGGCGCTCACGCATCGCTTGCTGGCGTTCTCGCGGCGCCAGTCGCTGGACCGCAAGCAACTGAACGTCAATGAGCTGGTGCACTCGCTGGAAGATCTGATCCGCCGCACCAAAGGCGATCCGATCGATCTGCAACTGCGCCTGCCCGAAGACGTTTGGCCGGTGAGCACCGACGTCAGCCAGCTGGAAAATGCCTTGCTCAATCTGGTGATCAACGCCCGCGACGCGATGCCCGAAGGCGGCACGTTGCTGATCCAGACTGCCAACGTTTACCTCGACAGCAGCGACATCACCATTCTCGAACCGGTCAAGGCCGGGGAATACGTCATGCTCGCGGTCAGCGATAACGGCACCGGCATGACTCCGTCAATTCGCTCCAAAGCGTTCGATCCGTTCTTCACCACCAAGCCGATCGGCCAGGGCACCGGGCTCGGGCTGTCGATGATCTACGGTTTCGCCCAGCAATCCGGTGGTCACGTCAGCCTCGACAGCGTGCCGGGGCAAGGTACTTGCGTGCGCCTGTACTTGCCGCGCTTGCTTGAGCCGACGCCGGAAACCTCATCTGTGAAGAAAGCCGAACCGATTGCTGCTTCATCTTCTGGCGAAATCGCAATCGTGGTCGAGGATGACGCGGCGGTGCGCATGCTGGTGCTCGATCTGCTGAGGGAGCTGGGCTATAAAACCTTCGAAGCGGCAAACGCCAAAATCGCCCTGCCCTTGTTCGAGTCCGCGCAACGTGTCGATCTGCTGGTCACCGATGTCGGGCTGCCCGGCATGAACGGTCGCCAGTTGGCGGAAATTGCGCGCCAGCATCGTCCCGGCCTTAAAGTGCTGTTCATGACCGGTTACGCGCAGATTGCTGCTGAGCGCCAGGGCTTTCTTGAAGAGGGCATGGACATGGTCGCCAAGCCTTTTGTCCTGGAAGTGTTGGCGAGCAAGATTCGCAAGTTGAGCAACCCGACCCCGTGACTTGAGGCATAATCGCGCGCCCCGCTGTCACCCCGTTATCAGGTATTGCACGATGAAAGCCCAAGCCCGCCACATTCTGGTGAAAACCGCCGAAGAGGCCGAACAACTCAAACAGCGCATCGCCAAGGGCGAAGCATTCGATGTGCTGGCGAAGAAGTTTTCCACCTGCCCGTCCGGCAAACGCGGCGGTGATCTGGGCGAAGTACGTCCAGGACAGATGGTCGGCGTGATTGATGCGGTGATTTTCAAGAAACCAGTGCGCACCGTGCATGGACCGATCAAGAGCAAGTTTGGTTATCACCTGGTGCAGGTGTTTTATCGGGATTGATCGGCTGGCTGTCGAGCTTCTTCGCGAGCAGGCTCGCTCCCACATTTCGACCGGATTTTCATTGTGGGAGCGAGCCTGCTCGCGAACCGATTGCGCAGCAAGCGGCCATTCTCTGACTACCTGGGGATCAGCGCCCCTGGCACCTGTATCACCTGACTGGCCAATTCATGTCCCGCTTGGGCCGCATCTGCCGGGCTGCCGCCGAGCAAGCGCCGGGCCAGATATGCCGCACTGAACGAATCCCCCGCCGCCGTGGTGTCGACAACCTTGTCGACCTTTTGCGCCGGCACCTCAAACGCCTCCCCCTGACAACGAATCAGGCACGCCTCGGCGCCACGCTTGAGCACCACTTCTGGCGTGCCAATCTGCGCATACGTCGCAAACACCTCAGCGCAATCGGCAAACCCGAACAACGCCTGTTCGTCATCCACGGTGAGCAACGCCAGATCGACATAAGGCAAGACGCTGCGATACGCCGCCCGCGCCTCTTCCACAGAAGCCCACAAGCGTGGGCGGTAGTTGTTGTCAAACACGATGCGCGCATCGCGCTGCCGGGCTTCGCTCAACGTCTTGATCAGGCGGGCACGGCCTTGCATGCCAAGTACGGCGAGGGTGATCCCGCTGAAATACAGCACGTCGTAGTCCGGCAAGGCCGCGAGAATCGGCTCGGCCGCAGGGGTAGTGAAGCAATCGCGTACCGCCGCTTCGTTGCGCCAGTACAGAAAGCGCCGCTCGCCGTTGGCGTCGGTCTGTATGCAATACAAACCGGGAAGCCGACCGGGCAAGCGCTGCACCAGATCGAGGCCGATGCCTTCGCTGCGCCAGATCTGGCACATTGCGTCACTGAAACTGTCATCGCCCAGCGCGGTGACGTAGTCGACTTGCGCCTTGTCGCCCAGCGCGCGGGACAGGTACACGGCCGTATTGAGGGTATCGCCACCGAAGCTTTGCTGCAGACTGCCGTCGGCACGTTGTTGCAGTTCGATCATGCATTCGCCGATCAGGGCGATGCGTGGGGTGTTGCGGAGGATTTTCATCGGGTGGGATCTCGGGTGGTTCAGTGGTGGCTAAGCGGGCGTCTTCGCGAGCAGGCTCGCTCCCACATTCAAATGCGTCCTCTGTGGGAGCGAGCCTGCTCGCGAAATAGCCGCCGCAACGCAATCTCAAGCCTTAGAAACAAGTCGCCATGGTCTCGATAACCGCCAACTGCTCATCCACCAGCAACCCAACACGCCATTTGTCAAACGTCAGGCACGGATGCGAAGTACCAAAGGAAATGATGTCGCCGACCCGCAGTTCTACACCCGGCGCCACAGTCATGAACGCATGCTGATCCATCACCGCCGTGACCTTGCACGCACCGATATCATCACCTGTCGCCGGCACCACACCGGCCTTGTAGCGCAACAACGGCACCGGCAAACCGGCGTCGAATGCGACGTCGCGCTTGCCTAGGGCGATCACCGCGAAACCCGGTTCCGGCAGCGACTGCACATGAGCCCAGACTTCCAGCGCCGGGCGCAGGCCTTCGTGCAGATCGCTGCGACGGTCGAGCACGCAGCACTGCGCCTCTTTGTAGATGCCGTGGTCGTGCGCGACATAACTGCCCGGGCGCAACACACTGAGGAAGCGGCCAGCGGCGTTCTGGGTTTCGAAGGATTCGGCGATCAGGTCATACCAGGCTGAACCCGATGCGGTGATGATCGGTTTGGCAATGGCGAAAGCGCCGCTGTCCTGCAACTGCACCGCCAGGCGCACCAGCGACGCAGCGAACTGGCGAATGCCACTGACCGCATGATCGCCATGAATCACGCCTTCGTAACCTTCAATGCCGGTCAGTGCCAGCGCCGGTTGCGCATCGATGGCCTTGGCCAGCTCGATGACTTCCTGCTCGCTGCGGCACCCGCAGCGCCCGCCGACCACGCCATATTCGATCATCACGTTGAGCTTGACCCCACGTGAAGCGAAGTAAGCCCCGAGGTCGGCGACGTTGTCCGGGTGATCGACCATGCAATAGAAATCGAACGTCGGATCGGCGAGCAGATCGGCAATCAACGCCATGTTCGGCGTGCCGACCAATTGATTGGCCATCAACACCCGACGTACGCCGTGAGCATAAGCGGCGCGGGTCTGGGTAGCGCTGGCGAGGGTGATGCCCCAGGCGCCGGCGTCGAGCTGACGCTTGAACAATGCCGGAGTCATGCTGGTTTTGCCGTGAGGCGCGAGTTCGGCGCCGCTGTCGCTGACAAATTTCTGCATCCAGCGAATGTTGTGCTCCAGCGCCTCGCGGTGCAGCACCAGCGCTGGCAGGCTGACGTCGCGGGTCAATTGCGCGCCGAGGGTGGCGTCACCTTTTTCTACGGCAGAGTTGATGGCAGTGGTCATGGTCCAGTCCTCACAGTCGCGGCCGCAGGCAACCGCGGTTATTCGTTGATCCGCCGGGCGAGGCTGTTGGCGCTCTCGATCAGCACCCGGCGATAGTCGTTGTAATTGTTTTTTGCATCGGCCCGTGGCGCGACGATGCACAACGTGCAAATGGCCACGCCTTGCGGGTCTTTCACCGGCGCGGCGAAGCAATGGGTAAAGGTGTCGGCGACGCTGTCGAAGGAGAAGAAGCCATCAATGCCGGCCTGGCGAATCTCCGCCAGAAAGCGTTCCAGCGGCAGGCGTTCGCCGTCGGGCAGGATGTAGTCGTCCTCGTCGATCAGGTCGATGATCTGCTGATCGCTCAAGTGCGCGAGCAGCAAGCGCCCGGAGGCGGTCCACGGGATCGGAGCGTTTTCGCCGATATCCGATGAGATGCGGAAATGCCGCTCGCCCTCCTTCATCAACGCCACCGTGTATTTGCGCCCGTTGAGCAGGCACATCTGCGCAGTTTCGCGGGTCTGGCTGACGATCTCCTGCAAGGCGTGATCGGCCTCGCGGCTGAGGTCGAAATGACGCAGATGCGCTTGGCCGAGGAAGTACAACTGGCGGCCGAGATAGACGTGGCCGTCCTTGCCCACCGGTTCCAGAATCCGCCGTTCCAGCAAGGATGCGACCAGCTCGTAGACCGTGGATTTCGGGCCGCCGATGCCGTTGGCGATGTCATTGGGGCGCAGGGGCTGGCCGATTTCCTTGAGAAAATCGAGGATATCGAACGCCCGGTCCAGACCACGTGCCCGGCGCTTGATGGTGTCTTCGGTCATGTCAGTGGTTTCCATTCAAAGTCGCCGGGAGTTTACCGAGAGTCCAGTGTCGCCTGTTACATCGCTTTCGCGAGCAGGCTCGCTCCCACAGGAAAACGCATTCCAAATGTGGGAGCGAGCCTGCTCGCGAAGAGGGCTGCACTTGTTTCAGGCCTTCTTCTTGTAGGCAATGCAGTCGATCTCAACCTTGCAATCAACCATCATGCTCGCCTGCACGCAGGCCCGCGCCGGGGCGTGTTCGGGTTTGAAATACTCGGCGAAGACTTTGTTGAAGCTGCTGAAATCCCGTGGATCGTCCAGCCATACGCCGGCGCGAACCACGTCCTCAAGGCCATAACCAGCCTCTTCGAGAATGGCGATCAGGTTCTTCATGGTCTGGTGGGTCTGTTCGACGATGCCGCCGACGATGATCTCGCCATCCACCGCCGGTACCTGGCCGGACACATGCAGCCAACCATCCGCTTCAACAGCGCGGGCGAATGGACGAGGCTGGCCGCCGGCGGCGGTGCTGCCGGTGCCGTAACGCGTAATGCTCATGGGTGTTTCTCCTGATTGCAAAAGTGCAGATTCAAAACCGCGTGCTTTTGAGAAATTCCGCCAGACGCGGCGATTGCGGGCGTTCGAACAGTTCCTTGGGAGGCCCCTGCTCTTCGATTCGCCCTTGATTCATGAAAACGATCTTGTCCGAGACCTCGAAAGCGAAACGCATTTCGTGGGTCACCAACAACATGGTCATGCCGTCCTCGGCCAGCCCCTTGATCACGTTGAGCACCTCGCCAACCAGTTCCGGGTCGAGGGCTGAGGTGACTTCGTCAAAGAGCATCAGGCTCGGGTTCATCGCAATCGCTCGGGCAATCGCTACGCGCTGTTGCTGACCGCCGGACACCTGACCGGGAAAGTGATTGCGCCGCTCCAGCAGGCCAACGCGCTCCAGCCATTTTTCGGCAAGCACCACGGCTTCGTCCTTGTGCATTTTCTTCACCTTGAGCAGGCCCAAGGTGACGTTCTGCAACGCGGTCAGGTGCGGGAAGAGGTTGAATTGCTGGAAGGCCATGCCGGTCATCGCACGATGGCGGGCAATGACCTTTTCCGCATGGCGCACACGTTTACCGTTGACCTCGTCGTAGCCAATGGACTCGCCGTCGAGCAGGATCTGCCCGCCCTGGAATTCTTCGAGCATGTTCACGCAACGCAGCAGCGTGGTTTTGCCCGAACCGCTGGAGCCGATCAGCGTGACGACGTTGCCGCGCTGCATGCTCAGGTCGACACCCTTGAGCACTTCCACCGTGCCGTACTGTTTGTGCAGGCCGCGAATGTCCAGCAATGCCTGATCCTGTGAAGCAACTTGAGCTTGAGTCATGGCAGGGCCACCCGCTTTTCAATGTGCCGGCCGAGTAATTCGATGCCGTAGTTGATGACGAAGAACAGAAAACCGGCGAACAGGTAGAACTCCAGGGTCATGAAGTTCCGGGCGATGATCTGTTGCGTACTGAGCAGCAATTCAGCAACGCCGATCACCGAGAGCAAGGTCGACGCCTTGACGATTTCGGTGGACGAGTTGACCCAGGTCGGCAAAATCTGCCGCAGCGCCTGAGGCAACAGCACGTAGCCGAGGGATTGGTAGAACGTCAGGCCGATGGCTTTCCCCGCCTCCATCTGCCCGCGCGGCAAGGCTTGCAGGGCGCCACGCACGATTTCGGCGACGTGCGAGCCGCAGAACAGCGTCAGGCCCAGGGCTCCGGCCTGAAACGCGCTGATCTGCCAACCGAGCGCCGGCGCCATATAAAAGCAGGCCAGCACCAATACAAACACCGGCGTGCCGCGAATCAGATCGACGTAAAGCCGAAACGGCGCGCGCATCCAGAATCTGCCGTAAGTCAGGACCAGGCCGGCAACCACGCCGAGCATGGTGCCCAACACAATGGCCAGCGCCGAGACCTGCACACTGGTCAGAAAGCCCTGCCACAACGGCTCGCGCGCGACCCACAATTCATGCAACCAACTGGGAGATTCGTACATCGCAGCCTCCTATCGGCGGATCGCCAGACGCTGCTCGAGGTAACGCAGCAGCATGGCAATGAGGTAACAGGCAGCGACATACAACGCCGTGGTCACCAGCCAGGTTTCGATCACCCGGTAGCTCTCGACGTTGATCTTGCGCGCGTAATAGGTCAGCTCCGGCACCGCAATCGCAGCCGCCAGCGAGGTGTCCTTGAACAGCGAAATGAAGTTGTTCGACAGCGCCGGCAGCACATTGCGCAGCATCACCGGCACGGTGACGTAAGCCTTGACCTGCCATTCACCGAGACCGATTGCCAGCCCGGCTTCGCGCTGGCCTTTGGGAATGCTCAACAAGCCGCCACGGAAGACTTCGGTCAGGTACGCGCCGGCATACAGCGACAGCGTGATGATGAACGAAGGAATCTTGTCCAGACGAATGCCAAGGCTGGGCAGCGCAAAGTAGATCAACAGAATCAACACCAGGATTGGCGTGTTGCGCACCACCGTGACGTACACCGAGGCCAGCACCCGCAAGGCGCGATGTTTGGAGAGCAAGGCAAACGCCATCAGCAGGCCGATCACGCAGCCGATGGCGATCGACACCAGCGCCAGCTGCAAGCTCAGCCCGAGCCCTGCCAGCAAGGTGTCGAAATCGCGCCACACGGCGGCAAAGTTCAACTGATAATTCATGGTCAGCAGTACCTTGAGCGGGGCGACTGAAATCGCCCCACTCTCACGGGATCATTTGAATTCGACTGGAAAACCGATCGCGGGCGACGGCAGATCGACACCGAACCATTGCTTGAAGGAGGCGGCGTAGGTCGGGAACTCAACCCCGGTCATGGCCTCATGCAGCGCGGTGTTGACGAAGTTCAGCCAGTCCTGATCGCCACGTTTGACTGCGCAGGCGTAAGTCTGCGGGCTCCAGGCATAGCTCGGGCTGCGGTAGCGGCCCGGGTTCTGCACCATCAGGTATTTGACCGAGGACTGGTCGGTTGCGGCGGCATCGGCACGGCCAGAGTTCACTGCCTGATACATCAGGTCAACGCTGTCGTACTGATCGACCTTGGCCTTGGGCAATGCCTGATGCACCAATTCTTCGGCGTACACGTTCTGCAGCACCGCAACGGTAACGTCATCGCCCGCCGCCTGCAGGTCTTCGATTTCCTTGTACTTGCTGTTATTCGGCAACAGCAGGCCGACGCCTTCACGGTAGTACGGCAGGGTGAATGCCACTTGCTGGGCGCGGCTCGCGGTGACGGTGATGAACTGGCAGCTCATGTCGACCTTGTCGGTCAGCAGGTTGGGGATACGCGCATCGGACGACTGCACCACGAACTCGACTTTACTCGGGTCGTTGAACAGTCCCTTGGCCACCATCCTGGCGATGTCGATATCGAAACCCTGCAACTTGCCGTCCGCGCCCTGAAAGTGCCACGGCGCATTGGTGCTGCCGGTGCCCACGATCAACTTGCCACGGGCGAGAACACTGTCGAGCTTGCTGTCGGCCGCCTGGGCCAGACCCATGACCGAGGAAGAAGCCGCAAGGACAAAAACACACGCTTTGAACAACGAAGGATGGCGACGCATGGCAAGCACTCCAGAATTGTGTTTATTCCGCTATACCGGAACACGGTTTGTTACTACGGAATAGACAGCAGAAAGTGTGCCACAGGAATCTCGCGAAATCTGTAACTGCGTTGAACGCTTTTGGAATCAACAAGATATGTTTCGTGGACCAAAGGGTTTGGCCCGACCAGGAGCGAAGGAAACACCTGACAAAGCCAGGAAAGGGGTAATGCGTTCCCAACTTGGGTCAGATCGCGCCGTTGTGGTGCGAATCAGGGTGACAGTTGAGCAAAACCCGGTATCAGCGCTTTAGCGCCTGCCTGTAGACATCACCACCCTGCCGTTTCGCGACGGCTATCACCGTGACGACAGCACTTCTCGTGGTTACGCAGTCCACCTGTAATTTCTGACAGTAGACCCCGACATGCCTACTCCTTTAACGTCAAGCAACCTATCCGCTCGTTGAAAAGGACCCTTCGATGAACGTCACCAACACAACTTCCGCGCTGGCCCCGGTTTACCGCAAAGCCCTGAAAACCTGGCGTCCGGTCATTCTTTATTTCGCCAATGAACACTGCCCCGCCTGCGAATGGGCCGGGCCGATCTTTCGGCAGATTGCCGAGCCTTACCGACTGCGCGCCAACATCTATATGCTCAACACCAGCCAATCGCCCAAGCACCCGAATGTCACGGGCACGCCAACAGTGCTGTTCTATAAAAACGGCAGGCTGCTGAAAAAGCTCAAAGGTATCGGCACTGAAGAAACCCTCGCACGGGATTTCGCCGTGCACATCGGCAAGACCAAAGCCCCCTTTGCCGCGCGTAAACGGAAGCATGATCTGCCTTGGCTGCGTCAGACACTTCGTACTTTGCGTACCGTCCCACATGGGCGCCTACGGAGGATGTACTGAACGAGCCTCCTCAGAGGTATGGAGTGCCTGCCAAATTGCCTTCGCGAGCAGGCTCGCTCCCACATTGACCGCGTTGCAATGTGGCAGCGAGCTTGCTCGCAAAGAGGCCGGCACAGCTTTTAGAAAACGCAAGTATTACGCGGCAGCGCGCTCCAGCAACACCCGCGTCACCCGCCGCTCTTCCACCGCTTTGACAGTCAATTGCCAGCCCTCGTATTCCAGTTGATCGCCGGTCATCGGCAAGCGATCCAGCAGACTCATCACCAACCCGGCCATGGTCTGATAGTCCTCCGTCGGCTCGGCATCGAAGCCGGTACGCTGGCGAACGCGAGCCAAGGGCAGCGCGCCGCTGACCAGAAACCCGCCGCGCTCTTCGACCACGTCCGGGCCTTCGATTTCGCTGGCATCGGGTAGTTCGCCAGCGATCGATTCGAGGATGTCGGTCATGGTCAATACGCCGACGAAATCGCCAAACTCGTTGACCACGAAAGCGATGTGGGTCGAGGCCGCGCGCATCTGCTCCAGGGCATTGAGGATGGAATAACTGTCGAGCAGATTGATCGTCTTGCGCGCCAGATGCTCAAGGTTCGGCTCATTGCCGGTCAGATACTCCTTGAGCAATTCCTTCTTGTGTACGAAGCCGAGCGGCTCGTCCACCGCGCCATCGCGAATCAACGGCAAGCGCGAGTAGGACGAATGCATCAAATTCGTGCGAATGGTTTCGGCGTCATCCGCAAGATCAATCAGGTCAACGTCGGCGCGCACCGTCATCAGGTTGCGAATCGGCCGCTCCGCCAATTGCAGCACACCGCTGATCATCACCCGCTCACGACGGTCGAACAGCTCGGCCACCGGCGCTTCACCGTTGTCCAGCAGGTCGGAGATTTCCTCGCCAACCTCCTCCGCCGCCAGTTTGCGCCCGCCGAGCAGACGCATCACCGCATGGGCCGTGCGCTCACGCATCGGCCGCACGCCCTGCATCGAACGTTTGCGCCGCGCCCGGGCGATCTGGTTGAAGACTTCGATCAGGATCGAAAAACCGATGGCCGCGTACAGATAACCTTTCGGGATATGGAAGCCCAGACCTTCGGCGGTCAGGGCAAAACCGATCATCATCAGGAAGCCCAGGCACAGCATGATCACGGTCGGGTGCGCGTTGACAAACCGGGTCAGCGGCTTGCTGGCGACGATCATCAGGCCGATGGAAATGATCACGGCGATCATCATCACCGCCAGTTCATCGACCATGCCCACGGCGGTAATCACCGCGTCGAGCGAGAACACGGCGTCGAGCACCACGATCTGCGCCACGATCGGCCAGAACAGCGCGTAGGTCGTGTTGGTCGAGCGCTCGCCGACGTGGCCTTCGAGGCGTTCATGCAACTCCATCGTCGCTTTGAACAACAGGAACACGCCACCGAACAGCATGATCAGGTCGCGGCCGGAGAAGCTCTTGTCGAACACCTCGAACAACGGCTGCGTGAGCGTAACCAGCCAGGAAATGCTCGCCAACAGGCCCAGACGCATGATCAACGCCAGCGACAAGCCGATGATGCGCGCACGATCACGCTGATGCGGCGGCAGTTTGTCGGCAAGAATTGCGATGAACACCAGGTTGTCGATACCCAGTACCAGTTCCAGCACGATCAGAGTCAACAGGCCTAACCAGGCCGTGGGATCCGCTAACCATTCCATAAAACGTCTCGATCTCTCTACAGTGAATTCAGGCGGCCGGACACGGCGAAGTGCAACGCGAAGGCTCAAGGGCCGCGTTATCAACCATAGTCGGGAGTCGGAAGACGGGATGCTGCGAATGGATCAAGACCGCGCAATATTGCGCTGGAGAATGCTGACTGGGAGGCTCCGAGAGGGTGTTCATGTAGATCCTGAATGAAAAATGGCCTTCGAGCGTACAGGGTCGACTGGTCCGCTCCACAGCGGTAAATCATTTCAAGATCTGTATGAATCAATGTAACCGAAGATTTTCAGCGTTGCCGAAAAAGCCTTCGCGAGCAGGCTCGCTCCCACAGGGTGCGAGCGGTGCGGCGGATTTCAGCGTGGACCCAGCTCATCGATATGCTGATACTGCGCTTGCAGCGCGGTCGCCAGATCCTTCGCCCGGCCCAGTCGAATCGGCCCGCGCTCGATGTCGATCAGCAATCCCGGACACGCCAGCACTGGCAACGCCGACAGTTCTTTCACGCGACCATCGGTCACGATCAGACAGCGTTGCTGTTCGGCGGGAAAGCGCTTGCGTCTAACCGTCAGCCATTGCTGCGCCTGCTCCAGCGCCGCGAGCAACGGCGTGCCGCCACCAGCGCCCAGGCCGGCGAGCCAGGTGCTCAGGCCGCTTGAGGCCTTCAAGCCTTGCACCTGCCATTTCGGCGCAGAACCACTGGCGGTCAGCAACGCCAGCCGCGCCCGCTGGCGGTAAGCATCGTCGAACAACTGCGCGAGCAGGCCCTTGGCATCGCTCAAGGCCTGATGGCGACGGGTCGAAGCCGACGCGTCGACGATCACCAGCCAGACTTCATGGGGCGAACGGGTACGCTGTTGAAACAGCAAATCAGCGCGACGCTGAGGGAGGCCATTGAGCAGCGTGCCCGGCCAGTTCACCGAACCGCTGCTGGCGCTCTGGCGTTGGCCCTGACGACCGTTATCGAGTTGTCCGGCACGGGGTCTGGCATTCGCCCCCGCGTCGGATCGGGGGCGAATGCCTAGGGCTTTTTTGCCTGTGGCGGCCAGCTCGGAACTTCGCGGCGGGCACCGGTGGCTTGCGCCGTTGCCGGCATCTCGCCCCACTGGCCCTGGCCTTCGCCGGATTTGCTGTCTGTGCCTGACGGAGATTGCGCTTGTGATTGGGCGCTGGATGAAGGTTGTTCGCGACGGCGATGGCGCAGGGCAAATTCGGCCACCGCGTCGATATCCTCTTCAGCAATCGCATCGGCCCCACGCCATGCCGCATGGGCGCGAGCCGCGCGCAACCAGACCAGATCAGCGCGCAAGCCATCGACGCCGGCGGCGAAACAACGCTCGGTAATCAACGCCAATGCCGCATCATGCAGCGGGATGGCTGCCAAGCGCTCGCGGGCGCTTTCACAGCGCGAACGCAGGATGTGTTGCTCGCTCGCCCACTGCGCGCAGAACCCTTGTGGATCGCTGTCGAAATCCAGCCGCCGGCGAATGATCTGTCCACGTTCGGCGGGCGCGGTGTGGCCGCTGAGGGCAACGTTCAAGCCGAAGCGGTCAAGCAGTTGCGGCCGCAGCTCGCCCTCTTCCGGGTTCATGGTGCCGATCAGAACGAATTTCGCCGAATGCCGATGGGAGATGCCGTCACGTTCGATCAGGTTGGTACCGCTGGCGGCGACATCGAGCAGCAGGTCGACCAGATGATCGGGCAGCAGATTGACTTCATCGACGTACAGCACGCCACCGTCAGCCTTGGCCAGGACCCCGGGCGAAAACTGCGCGCGACCGCCGCTCAGGGCAGCGTCGAGATCGAGGGTGCCGACCAGGCGCTCTTCAGTTGCGCCCAATGGCAACGTGACGAATTGGCCGCTGGCGAGCAGATCCGCCAAGCCCCGGGCCGAGGGTCGACTTGGCCATGCCGCGCGGACCTTCGATGAGTACGCCGCCGATTTTCGGGTCGATGGCGGTCAGGCACAGGGCGAGCTTCAAGTCATCGGCGCCGACCACGGCGGAGAGCGGGAAATGCGGGGTGTCGGTCATGGGTTTCTCTTTCGTGGTCGTGGATGGTCGTGACGTTGTGGTGTGTCAGTTGTTGCCCTCACCCTAGCCTCTCCCAGAGGGAGAGGGAACAGACCGTGATGGCCTCTCGAGTTCTGTCGACGTGATGCATCGGGTCGACGCAAATTTCGACAGCGCTAAAAATCGGCCACTTCTCCCCTCCGGGAGAGGGCTGGGGTGAGGGTAGCTTTTTAGCGGCTACATATCTTCCTCGATATCCAACAGCAAATTCTCCAGCGCTTCTTTATAAGCCCCCGGCTCCTGCCACATCCCGCGCTGCTGCGCTTCGAGCATGCGTTCGGTCATGTCGCGCAGCGCATGGGGATTATGCTCACGAACAAAATCCCGGGTCGCCGGATCGAGCAAATATGCCTCCGCCAGCAACGCGTACTGATGGTCGTCGATCAACTGCGTCGTCGCATCGAAGGCGAACAGATTATCAACCGTCGCCGCCAGTTCGAACGCGCCTTTGTAGCCGTGACGCTTGATTCCGTCGATCCACTTCGGATTCGCCGCGCGCGAGCGCACCACGCGGTTCAATTCTTCCTTTAAGGTACGAATCTTCGGCAGATCCGGCTGGCTGTGATCGCCGTGATAACTGGCCGCCGCTTCGCCACGCAGCGTTTCCACCGCAGCGAGCATGCCGCCCTGGAACTGGTAGTAATCGTTGGAATCGAGCAGGTCATGCTCGCGGTTGTCCTGGTTTTGCAGCACCGCTTGCACCTGGCTCAGGCGCTGGCTGAATTGCGCACGGGCGGCCGTGCCCTCGTCGGCACCGCCGTAAGCATAGGCGCCCCAGTTCAGGTAGACCTCGGCGAGGTCTTCGCGCGACTGCCACAGACGTCCGTCGATAGCGCCTTGCACACCGGCGCCATACGCCCCCGGTTTCGCGCCGAAGATGCGCCAACCGGCCTGACGCCGCGCGGTATCCTCATCGACGCCCGATTGCACTAACGCCTCGCGTTCGGCACGCACCTTGGCGGCGAGTGGGTTCAAGTCATCCGGCTCGTCCAGTGCGGCCACCGCTTGCACGGCGGCGTCGAACAGGCGGATGAGATTGGCAAACGCATCACGGAAAAACCCCGAAACCCGCAGCGTCACATCGACTCGCGGACGATCGAGCAGGCTCAGCGGCAGAATCTCGAAATCATCCACGCGCTGACTGCCCGTGGCCCAGACCGGACGCACGCCCATCAACGCCATGGCCTGAGCGATGTCGTCGCCGCCGGTGCGCATGGTTGCGGTGCCCCAGACGGACAAGCCGAGGTGGCGCAAGTGATCGCCGTGATCCTGCAGGTGTCGTTCGAGAATCAGCGTTGCCGACTGGAATCCGATGCGCCACGCGGTGGTGGTCGGCAGATTGCGCACGTCCACCGAATAGAAGTTGCGCCCGGTCGGCAGCACGTCGAGGCGGCCACGGCTGGGCGCACCGCTGGGGCCGGCCGGGACGAAACGACCGCTGAGGGCGTCGAGCAGACCGCGCATTTCGGCGGGGCCGCAAGCGTCGAGGCGCGGGGCGACGACTTCGCGCAGATGGTCGAGTATCGAATCAACCTCAGCCCAACCCGCCCCTTGTGGGAGCGAGCCTGCTCGCGAACTCGGTGTGTGATTCAACAATGATTTACCTGACGCACCGCTTTCGCGAGCAGGCTCGCTCCACAGGGGACATTCAGTGCTTGGAAGATCAGGTCTGCGGCGAAGAGTTCGAGGCGTTCGCGGGTGTCGCCGGCGGTGCGCCAGACTTCTTCGCTGATGGCCTGCAACTCGATCGGACACGGGCCATTCCAAGGATCGGCCAATGCACAATCCAAGGGGTCGAAGCCCAACTCAAACGCCTTGGCCAACGCTCGCAACAAGCTCGACTGCGCGCCTTTACCGTCACCGCGCGGGATGCGCAGCAACGCCAGCAAGGTGTCGATACGCAAGCGCCCGCTCGGCGATTCACCAAAAATGTGCAACCCATCGCGAATCTGCGATTCCTTCAGATCGCACAGATAAGTGTCGAGACGCGGCAACCAGATCGCCGCATCGGCATCGCTGTCCAGCGCTGCATCCAGTTGCAGCTCGCGGTCGATCTGCGTGTCCCGCACCAATTGCAGAATGTCGCGCTGCAACTCGCGGGCACGGCGCGGATCGAGCAGTTGCGCCTCGTAATATTCGTCGGCCAGCAACTCCAGATTGCGCAGCGGCCCATAGGTTTCGGCGCGGGTCAGCGGTGGCATCAAGTGGTCGATGATCACCGCTTGCGTGCGCCGTTTGGCCTGGGCACCCTCGCCCGGATCGTTGACGATAAACGGATAGATATTCGGCAACGGCCCGAGCAACGCATCCGGCCAGCAGTTTTCCGACAGCCCAACCCCTTTGCCCGGCAACCATTCGAGATTGCCGTGCTTGCCGACGTGGATCACGCCGTGGGCGCCGTAGGTGTTGCGCAACCAGAAATAGAAGGCCAGATAGCCGTGCGGCGGGACCAGATCCGGGTCGTGATACACCGCGCTCGGATCGACCTGATAACCGCGGGCCGGCTGGATGCCGACAAAGGTCAGACCGAAACGCAGACCGGCAATCATCAGCCGACCGTCGCGACACATCGGATCGTTGTGTGGCGATCCCCAGCGCTCGAGTACCGCGGCGCGATTCGCCTCCGGCAACGCATTGAACATTGCCAGGTAATCGTCCATCGCCAGGCTCTGCTGGCACGGGCGCAGATCGAGACTGTCGAGGTCGTTGCTGACACCACCGAGCAGTTGCTGGATCAGTTCGGTGCCGCTGTCGGGCAACTCGGCCGTGACCGGATAACCCTCTTCGCGCAACGCGCGCAGGATGTTCAGCGCCGCCGCTGGCGTATCGAGGCCGACACCGTTGCCAATGCGGCCGTCGCGGGTCGGGTAGTTGGCGAGGATCAGCGCGATACGTTTTTCGCCGTTCGGCACGCGTGCCAAAGCGACCCAGCGCCGCGCCAGTTCGGCGACGAAATCCATACGTTCGGGCTGAGCGCGATAGCAGACCACATCGGACTGGCTGCGCTCGCTGCGCCAGGCCAGATCCTTGAAGCTGATCGGTCGGCTGATGATGCGTCCATCGAGTTCCGGCAACGCAATGTGCATCGCCAGATCACGTGGTCCGAGGCCCTGCTCGCTGTCGCGCCAGCCGGGCTCGTTGTCCTGGGCGCAGATCGCTTGAATCACCGGGATGTTGCGGCGAAACGGGCGCAGATGCGGCGCCTCGGGACTCGATTGGGCAAAACCGGTGGTGTTGAGAATCACCCCCGCCTCGACTTCATCCAGCCAGTCCTCGACCACCGACAAGCAACCGGGTTCTTTCAGACTGGCCACCGCGATCGGCAGCGGATTGAGCCCGGCTGCCTGCAAACGCTGACAGAACACATCGATGAACGCCGTGTTCGCCGCCTGCAAATGCGAGCGATAAAACAACAGCGCCGCCACCGGTTGACCGGGCAGCCATTCGGCTTGCCAGTCACTCAGGGCAGCGCTGTTTTTCTGTGGGTGATAAATCGCCGTGCGCGGCAGGGTTTGCGGCTCGTTCCACGGGTAATCGCGGGCGAACCATTGGTCGCCCAGACAACGGAAGAAATCCAGCGCATTGCCCATGCCGCCCTGACGCAGGAATTGCCAGAGTCGATCGCGCACGTCGGCGCTGACCGTGCTCAAGTCACTGAGCTCGGGGTCCGGGCGGTCATCGCCGGGCACCAGAATCAGTTGCACGCCGCGTTCGGACAACTCGACCAGCCGCTCGACACCGTAGCGCCAATAGGCAATGCCGCCATGCAGGGAGATCAGAATGACCTTGGCGTGGCGCAGCACTTCGTCGACATACAGATCGACCGAGGCATGATTCTGCACCTGCATCGGGTTGGCCAGACGCAGGCTCGGATAGTCATCGGGCAGTTGCTGCGCAGCCTCCGCGAGCAGCGCCAGGCTGGAATCGCCGCTGCACAGGATCACCAGCTCGGCGGGGGTTTGTCCGAGGTCGGCAATGTTGTCATCCGAGACGAATCCGCCGGGCTGGGTCCTGAGCAGGTGCATGGCTTAAACGCTGAGCGCAGCGCGCAATTGCGCTTCGAGTTGTGCCGCATCAAGCTCCTGACCGATCAGCACCAGACGCGTGACGCGCGCTTCTTCGGCGCCCCACTGACGGTCGAAATGCTTATCGAAACGCGTGCCCACGCCCTGGATCAACAGGCGCATCGGCTTGTTCGGAATCGCCGCGAAGCCTTTGACCCGCAGGATGCCGTGCTGCACCACCAGTTGCGTCAGCGCGTCGAGCAGCAAGCTTTCGTCGGCTTGCGGCAATTCGATGGAGATCGAATCGAAGGCGTCGTGATCGTGGTCGTCGTCATCACCGTCGTGATGGTGATCGTGGTGACTGTGGCGGCTGTCGATATGCTCCTCAGAGCCGGCGCCGAGGCCGATCAGCACGTCCAGCGGCAGGCGGCCATTGCTGGCTTCGATGATTTTTACCGCTGGCGGCAGCTCTTCGGCGACTTCAGCACGCACCCGTGCGAGATCTTCCGCGCTGGTCTGGTGAGCTTTGTTGAGGATCACCAGGTCAGCGCTGGCCAGTTGATCGGCGAACAGTTCATGCAGCGGCGACTCGTGATCAAGGTTCGGATCGAGTTTGCGCTGGGCATCGACCTGATCCGGGAACGCGGCGAAGGTGCCAGCAGCGACGGCCGGGCTGTCGACCACGGTGATGACTGCATCGACGGTGCAGGCACTGCGAATTTCCGGCCACTGGAAGGCTTGCACCAGCGGTTTTGGCAGGGCTAGGCCCGAGGTTTCAATAAGGATGTGGTCGAGATCGCCGCGACGGGCGACCAGCTCGCGCATCACCGGGAAGAATTCTTCCTGCACGGTGCAGCACAGGCAGCCGTTGGCCAGCTCATAAACGCGGCCGCTGGCCTCTTCTTCGGTGCAGCCGATGGTGCATTGCTTGAGGATTTCACCGTCGATGCCCAGCTCGCCAAACTCGTTGACGATCACCGCGATGCGCCGGCCCTGAGCGTTGTCGAGCATGTGCCGCAGCAGCGTGGTTTTGCCCGAACCGAGGAAACCGGTGACGATGGTGACGGGGAGTTTGGCCAGTGTTTTCATCGGTATGCCCTTTGGCAAGCGGCGGGCATACGGGACGAGAACCGGCAGCGCGCGTGCACGCCGGAAGCATTCGCCACCGGATCACCCCGCCCGGTTGTAGTGAGAATCTGTGACGAGGCAGGTCTCCTGGCTGACGGCGTTCAGGCGTTGGGCCTGGCGTCCATTGCGCCTTCCCGCTGGCTCATCGGTTGAGCTGGCAGTGGCGTGGCAACGAACATCACCGTTCACAGTTGCGGGGGCAGCCGCGGCTTTGACCGCGTTCCCTTCTTAGCTTCGGCAAGTGCCGAAGAACCTCGAAAGCGCAAGGCTACGCATGGGTCCGTCGTGGGTCAATGGTCGGTGAGTCTGAAACTGGGGGTATATCCGTTGCTGCGGTAACGGCTTCTTATGGTTTCGCTCTTACAGCGAGTCCCTTTTTCAAACGCCAAAAAGGAACCAAAGGCTTTGCCCCGGCGTACGGCCCGCTCGCTGGGGCTCGGGGTACCTTCGTTACGGGACCGATCCGGGCGCAGCGGCTACGGTTTGCTTCGCTGCACCTCCTTCCGCTGTGTACGACTGCGTCGTACGGTCGCTGCGCTCCCACCCCCGGATCGATCCCGTAACGAAGCCTGCCGAAGGGGCAAAAGATCAAAAGCCAGAGCAAAAGCAAAGGCAAAGGCAAAAGCAAAAGATCGCAGCCTTCGGCAGCTCCTACAGTTGGATCGCGTACCACCTCAAGAACAGGTCGGCTGTCAGGCCGCCTTCGCGAGCAGGCTCGCCTACAAAGCAAACGCAAAGCAGCGCAGCTGCCCGCGGCGAAGCCGCCCCACTCAACAATGAGCGCAAGCTCGAGTGCTCTTGATCTTGATCCACCGGCGACGTCGGAAGGCTGAGTGGAGGGATTGATCCGGGCGTGGGAGCGCAGCGACCGTACGACGCAGTCGTACACAGCGAGTGTAGGTGCAGCGAAGCAAACCGGAGCCGCTGCGCCCGGATCAGTCCCGGAGCGAAGGAACCCGAGCCTGCGAGGGCCGAACGTAGGAGCAAGCCTTTTTGGGTACTTTTTCGGCGTTTGGAAAAAGTGCCTCGCCGTAAGGGCGAAACCGTAATCAGCAACACCCGCAGCAACGGATATACACACAAAAACACCCGAAAAAAAGCCCCCCCCCCGCAGCAACGGATCCGCCCCCGGAAATTGACTAAAAACCCAAACCCATGTTCTCCTGCACACCTTGTTACGGGTGCCCTTCACAGGGTGAAACGGGAAACCGGTGAATCATGTGCTTTACTCAAAGCCATGTCAGTCCGGTGCTGCCCCCGCAACGGTAAGCGAGCGAAGCGTCAGATCCACTGTGCCCCGGCATGGGAAGGTGATGCTTGCAGGTCGGCGACCAGCCAACCCCTCGCGAGCCCGGAGACCGGCCCGCAACACCCAGCGCGCGCAAGCGCCGCTGAACACAAACAAACCCGCGGTGGGCGGGCGCTGTTCGAAATCCCTGCGTGCCCGGCCCGCAGGGATTTTCATGCGCTCTGTTTACCCGCTGACATTTCAGAGGGAAGCGCTATGTCGATCATCAGTAACACCGTCAGCCACACTGACCACATCTCCAGCAGCACCACACTCGGCCAACGCGTCGCCGCCGCCCTCTTCGCCTCGATCCTCGGTGCCAGCCTGGTCTGGTTCGCCGGTTTCTCGCACATCGAAGCGGTGCACAACGCCGCCCACGATACCCGCCACAGCGCCGCGTTCCCGTGCCACTGAGGCCTGCCGAAATGATCAAGCGTATCGCGCAAACCGCAGGCTTCACCGGCTTGCTGGCCGCCCTGCTGCTGACCCTGCTGCAGAGTTTCTGGGTATCACCGTTGATTCAGCAGGCCGAAACTTTCGAGAAATCCGAACCGGTCGCGCAAGTCCACGAACACGCCGCCGGCACCGCCGCCCACAGCCATGATGGCGAAGCCTGGGAGCCGGAAGACGGCTGGCAGCGTGTGGTCTCGACCACTGGCGGTAATCTGGTGGTAGCGGTGGGTTTCGCCCTGATGCTCGCCGGTCTTTATACCCTGCGCGCGCCGACCAAGACCTCGCAAGGGCTGCTCTGGGGTCTGGCCGGTTATGCCACGTTCGTTCTCGCGCCGACCCTGGGCCTGCCACCTGAGTTGCCGGGCACAGCCGCCGCCGATCTGGCCTCGCGGCAGATCTGGTGGATCGGCACTGCCGCTTCGACCGCCGTCGGTCTGGCACTGATTGCCTTCAGTCGTCACTGGCTGATGAAGCTTCTCGGTGTGGCGATTCTCGCCGTGCCGCATGTGATCGGCGCGCCGCAACCGCAGGTGCATTCGATGCTCGCTCCAGAGGCACTGGAAACCCAGTTCAAAATCGCTTCGCAGCTGACCAACGTCGCGTTCTGGCTGGCCTTGGGCCTGATCAGTGCATGGTTGTTCCGCCGCAAAAGCGCAGGCCCATATCAGGCATGACCGATGACCGCGCAGCGCCGACCCTCGTGGTCGGCCTCGGCTGCCAGCGGGGCTGCCCGGCCAGTACGTTGCGTGCGTTACTCGATCAAGCGTTGCAGGCGCACCGCATCGAGCTGCGAGCGGTCAAGGCTTTGGCGAGTATCGACCTCAAGCGCGACGAACCGGGGTTGCTGGAACTGGCCACACAATTGAACCTGCCGCTGCAGTATTTCAACAGTGCCGAACTGGCGCCCTATCAGCAGCGCCTCAGCCATCAATCGCAGATCGCCTTTGAGCGCACCGGCTGCTACGGCGTGGCGGAAAGCGCCGCGCTGGCGCTCGCCGAGCAACTGATTCAGGCGCCGGCGAAACTGCTGATCCACCGGCAGAAATATGCGCAGGCCACGCTGGCATTGGCCGGCGCTGCATAAAATCCCGATAATCCCCGCCATCGATCATGAGCACGCTTCATCTGCAGTGTGCCTGCGCCTCTTCACAAGGATTCAACGATGACCGTCTACTTCATCGGCGCCGGCCCCGGCGACCCGGAACTCATCACCGTCAAAGGCCAACGGCTGATTCGCAGCTGCCCGGTGATCATTTATGCCGGCTCGCTGGTACCCGCAGCGGTGCTGGAAGGTCATCAGGCCGAAATCGTGGCCAATAGCGCTGAACTGCATCTGGAACAGATCATCGATCTGATCAGGACTGCCCATGCCCAAGGCCAGGATGTGGCCCGTGTGCATTCCGGAGACCCAAGTCTGTACGGCGCGATTGGTGAGCAGATCCGCTACTTGCGTGAGCTGAACATTCCTTTCGAGATCATTCCGGGCGTAACCGCGACGGCGGCATGCGCAGCGCTGCTGGGCGCCGAGTTGACCCTGCCGGACATTTCGCAAAGCGTGATCCTGACCCGTTACGCCGACAAGACCGCGATGCCCGCCGGCGAAGAACTGGCGAGCCTGGCGCAGCACGGCGCGACCATGGCCATTCATCTGGGGGTCAATCATCTGGAAAAGATACTGGTTGAACTGCTGCCGCATTACGGCGCGGACTGCCCGATTGCCATTATTCACCGCGCGACATGGCCGGATCAGGACTGGGTGGTAGGTACATTGGCGGACATTGCCGCAAAGGTCGAGGCCAAAAGCTTTCGGCGTACGGCGCTGATTCTGGTCGGGCGGGTGCTGGGCAGCGAGGTGTTCAGCGAGTCTTCGCTGTATCGCGCCGGGCATGCGCATCTTTATCGGCCTTGAAGACGCCTTCGCGAGCAGGCCCGCTCCCACAGGTCATTGCATTTCAATGTGGCAGCGAGCCCGCTCGCGAATGGGGCGGCAAAAGTTGCCCATAAAAAAACGGCGCTCACGGGGCGCCGTTTTTCATGATCGCAGCGAACACCTTAGTAGTAGGCGTTTTCTTTCTGCGTGTGGTCGGTCACGTCGCGAACGCCCTTGAGCTCCGGAATGCGCTCGAGCAAGGTGCGCTCAATGCCTTCTTTCAAGGTTACGTCAGCCTGGCCGCAGCCCTGGCAACCGCCGCCGAACTGCAACACGGCAATGCCGTCCTCGACAACATCGATCAGGCTGACCTGACCGCCGTGACTGGCCAGCCCCGGGTTGATCTCGGTTTGCAGGTAATAGTTGATGCGCTCGTTGACCGGGCTGTCGGCGTTGACCATCGGCACCTTGGCGTTTGGCGCCTTGATGGTCAGCTGGCCGCCCATGCGGTCGGTGGCGTAATCAACGACCGCGTCATCAAGAAACGCTTCGCTGAAGGAATCGATGTAGGCGGTGAAGCTTTTCAGCCCCAGCGCGGTGTCTTCAGGCTTCTCTTCGCCCGGCTTGCAGTAGGCAATGCAGGTTTCGGCGTACTGGGTACCAGGCTGGGTAATGAAAACGCGGATGCCGATGCCCGGGGTGTTCTGCTTGGAGAGCAGATCAGCCAGGTAATCATGGGCGGCGTCGGTAATGGTAATAGCGGTCATAAAAACTCCTCGCAGGCGTGGGCGCAGTTTACGCCAATCGGCGCGGCTGACAAAGTCCTAGTATTTTTGTCGGGAAAGAATCCCGGGCACACGCCTGCGAATACTCAAAGATTCTCGTACCGGTTCATATCCAGCACGCCCTCTTCCACCGGGTCGGTTTCATGGATGTACTGGCTCAGATCGTGGAAATACAGCCAGAACTGCGGATGACTGCGCCGAATGCCCCAGCGCTCGACGATCTTTTCGAACCGATTGGCATCCCTGGCATTCTCCATCGCATCGACAAACGCCGGCACCTGCTCGGCCGGGACGTTGAACATGAAATTCGGGTAACTGGTGAGTACGCCCGGATAGACAGTCAACGTGTCGAGCCCCGGCTGATAGCGCAGCGACTCACCGAGCAAAAACGCCACGTTGCTGTGGGCGCGGTTGCGCAGCACGCTGTAGACCTCGCGCTTGCCACTGGCGGTTTCAACGCGCAGCAAGGTCGCTTCGGGCAACTGGTCGATGACTTTCAACCCTGCGGCCGGGCGCGAGGCCAGACGGCTCAGGGCCTGCTCGGCATCCTGCAACGCCGGATCGATATTCGGTCGCGAGCAATAAGCGCCGTCGCAGCGATTGATCGGGTCTGGCCGCGCGTTCAGATCACCGTAGCGCGCCAGCAACTGCATGGCGAAATCATGTTTCGGGTCTTTTTCGTCGAGTTTCAGCGCGGTCGGTTTGTCGTCATCGATGGCCTCGTAATCGAGCCACATCTTGAACTGGCCGCCGTCCTGGTACCAATCGTTGAGGTAGTCCTCGCGCGAGTCGGCGGGCATCAGGCGCAGGAAGTTCTGCTCCGCGCCGTTACGGATCAGATCGAAATACAGACGGGTCTGCGCCTGATGGGAAACGTTGCCGAACACGTCGAAATTGACCGCGAGCTGGTAATAAGTGCGCTCCAGCAGCGGATAGTCGAACAGCCACATGGTTTGCGGCACCTCACCGATAAGCCCCTTGGTCACCGAAGCGCTGTCGAAATGGCGGAAAATGCTCAGCAAGGCGTTGTCGTTGCCGGCCCACAGCGTCGACCAGCTCGGCGCCGGCAGATCGGCATAGCTGTCACGGCGCAGTGCCTCGTATTCGTTGCGCTTGTCGCGATAGTTGCGCCACAGACTCAGCACGCTGCCGACATCGTCGTTCTGCCCCGGCATCGCCAGCAGCGGCGTGGCCTGGCCGCGGTAGTTCGGGTCGGTGATATAGAGATCATGTTCCGGCGCCTGGAACAGCGCCCAGAAGTTGTCGCGGATCACGTCGGTCGCGATCTGCCCACGGCACACCGGGCCGCGAATGAAGGTGCGGACGAAGTATTCGGCGTTATCGAGCATGAACTGATAGCGCGCCTGCGCCGGAATCGCTTCGAAAGTGGCAAACGGATTGGCACGGCTTTGCGGGCCGTAACCCGGCAGCGCGTTGACCTGCCAGTTGCCGCTGTAGAACAGGCTTTTGATCCGGGCCATTTTCGCCGCGCTCAGCGGATAAGTGATGTGCGTCTTGTGCACGATCACCCCTTGCACCGGCCACATGCGGTAATACACCTGCGTGCCCGGGTCGTCGTTGGGGCGGCGAGTGGCGATCAGATCAATCGGCTGGCCGCTCGGCGTGCGCGAACGCACCCACTGGAAATAATGCCCCGGCTCACCGTCCTTGAAATAGATGTGCGCCAGATACCAGTGCTCGAACAGCCAGCGCCCGACCAGACTTTGCCGAGCACCGGGAGCATTGAGCAGGTTCTCCCACTTGCAGGATCTGCATGGCCTCTTTGGCAGTCGGCGCCAGGCTCTGCTCATCAATCGGCGCGCCAGACGCCAGCCAGCGCTGCAAGGTCTGGTATTGCTGGTCGGTCAGACCGGTGACGGCCAGCGGCATACCCTCTTTCGGGTGCGCGCCGGCATATCCGTCGAACTCCGCAGGCATTGCGCATAGATTGTTGCGATTGAGCCCAAGAACGATCTCTTCTGGCAGTTTGGCGTTCGGCGTCAGCGGCGTCTTGTGGCCGAGTTCAAGCATCCGCGCCATCAGCGCGGCCTGACTGCCCTGGGCATCGAGTACCGAATAGAAGTCTTTCTGCTGCCAGGCGCGCTTGCCGAAGGCGTCGTAAAACAAGCGCGTGGTCGGTGCAGCCTGGGTGCGTTCGCCGTCATATACCGGCATCTTGCTCGCGCCACGGGCGGCGCCTTCGCCACTGCCGAGATTGAGCTGACAGGCCGAGTCATAGCACGCATGGCAGGCTACGCACTTCTCGGTGAAGATCGGTTGGATGTCCCGGCTGTAGGAGATGGAAGAAGAAATGGCGGGATCTTGCGCCGCAACGCTCCCGCTCAGGACCAGCAACCATAAACTGATGAAGCGGTGCGGCATGCTGCTGATCTCGATGATAAAAAAAGGCTGCGATTCTACCGTTATGACGCTCGTACCAACATGAGCGATATTCATGCAAAAGCTGCACATGCTCCAAAAGCGCACAGGTTTGCTATGATCGCGCTCCTTCGTAATGGTCTTTCCGAGTAGTCCTCATGTCCGATCGCAGCGTCCGCCTTCAAGCTCTCAAGCAAGCCCTCAAAGAGCGCATCCTGATTCTCGACGGCGGGATGGGCACGATGATCCAGAGCTACAAGCTCGAAGAACAGGATTATCGCGGCAAGCGCTTCGCGGACTGGCCGAGCGACGTCAAGGGCAACAACGACCTGCTGGTGATCACCCGTCCGGACGTGATCGGCGGTATCGAAAAAGCCTATCTGGACGCCGGCGCCGACATTCTCGAAACCAATACCTTCAACGCCACGCGCATTTCCATGGCCGATTACGGTATGGAAGAGCTGGCGTACGAGTTAAACGTAGAAGGCGCACGTCTGGCGCGCAAGATTGCCGACGCCAAGACCGCCGAAAACCCGGCCAAGCCGCGCTTCGTGGCCGGCGTGCTTGGCCCGACCAGCCGCACCTGCTCACTGTCGCCCGACGTCAACAACCCCGGCTACCGCAACGTCACCTTCGATGAGCTGGTGGAAAACTACACCGAAGCCACCAAAGGCCTGATCGAGGGCGGCGCCGACCTGATCCTGATCGAAACCATTTTCGACACCCTCAACGCCAAAGCGGCGATCTTTGCCGTGCAAGGTGTGTTCGAAGAGCTGCACGTCGAATTGCCGATCATGATTTCCGGGACCATCACCGACGCCTCCGGCCGAACCCTGTCGGGGCAGACTACCGAAGCGTTCTGGAACTCGGTAGCGCACGCCAAGCCGATTTCCGTAGGCCTGAACTGTGCCCTCGGCGCCAGCGAACTGCGCCCGTACCTGGAAGAGCTGTCGAACAAGGCCAGCACCCACGTTTCGGCGCACCCGAACGCCGGCCTGCCGAATGAATTCGGCGAGTACGACGAACTGCCCTCGCAAACCGCGAAAGTCATCGAAGAGTTCGCCCAGAGCGGTTTCCTCAACATCGTCGGCGGCTGCTGCGGCACCACCCCGGGGCACATCGAAGCGATTGCCAAAGCTGTGGCCGGTTATGCGCCGCGGCAGATTCCGGACATCCCCAAGGCCTGCCGCCTTTCGGGTCTGGAGCCGTTCACCATTGATCGCAGCTCGCTGTTCGTCAACGTCGGCGAGCGCACCAACATCACCGGCTCGGCAAAATTCGCCCGCCTGATCCGTGAAGACAACTACACCGAAGCCCTCGAAGTCGCGCTGCAGCAGGTCGAGGCCGGCGCGCAGATCATCGACATCAACATGGACGAGGGCATGCTCGATTCGAAGAAGGCCATGGTCACCTTCCTCAATCTGATCGCCGGCGAACCGGATATCTCGCGCGTGCCGATCATGATCGACTCGTCGAAATGGGAAGTCATCGAAGCCGGCCTCAAGTGCATTCAGGGCAAGGGCATCGTCAACTCGATCAGCATGAAAGAAGGCGTCGAGCAGTTCATCCATCACGCCAAGCTGTGCAAGCGCTACGGCGCTGCGGTGGTGGTGATGGCCTTCGACGAAGCCGGCCAGGCCGACACCGAAGCGCGCAAGAAAGAGATCTGCAAACGCTCCTACGACGTTCTGGTCAACGAAGTCGGCTTCCCGCCGGAAGACATCATCTTCGACCCGAACATCTTCGCCGTCGCCACCGGCATCGAAGAGCACAACAACTACGCCGTCGACTTCATCAATGCCTGCGCCTACATCCGCGACGTGCTGCCGTATGCGCTGAGCTCCGGCGGCGTGTCCAACGTGTCGTTCTCGTTCCGTGGCAACAACCCGGTGCGTGAGGCGATTCACTCGGTGTTCCTGCTCTACGCGATCCGCGCCGGGCTGACCATGGGCATCGTCAACGCCGGTCAACTGGAGATCTACGATCAGATCCCGGTGGAGCTGCGCGACGCGGTCGAAGACGTGATCCTCAATCGCACCCCGGACGGCACCGACGCCCTCCTCGCCATCGCTGACAAGTACAAGGGCGACGGCAGCGCCAAGGAAGCCGAGACCGAAGAATGGCGCAACTGGGACGTCAACAAACGTCTGGAGCACGCGCTGGTCAAGGGCATCACCACGCACATCGTTGAAGACACCGAAGAATCCCGCCAGTCGTTTGCGCGGCCGATCGAAGTGATCGAAGGCCCGTTAATGTCCGGCATGAACATCGTCGGCGACCTGTTCGGCGCCGGCAAAATGTTCCTCCCGCAAGTGGTGAAATCCGCGCGCGTGATGAAGCAGGCCGTGGCGCACTTGATCCCGTTCATCGAACTGGAGAAAGGCGACAAGCCGGAAGCCAAGGGCAAGATCCTCATGGCCACAGTCAAGGGCGACGTGCACGACATCGGCAAGAACATCGTCGGCGTGGTGCTCGGTTGCAACGGCTATGACATCGTCGACCTCGGCGTGATGGTCCCGGCCGAGAAGATCCTGCAGGTCGCCAAAGAAGAAAAGTGCGACATCATCGGCCTCTCCGGCCTGATCACCCCGTCGCTGGACGAGATGGTCCACGTTGCCCGCGAAATGCAGCGTCAGGACTTCCATCTGCCACTGATGATCGGTGGCGCGACCACCTCCAAGGCGCACACTGCGGTGAAGATCGAGCCGAAGTACAGCAACGATGCCGTGGTCTACGTGACCGACGCCTCGCGCGCCGTCGGCGTGGCGACACAGTTGTTGTCCAAGGAACTCAAGGCCGGTTTCGTCGAAAAAACCCGCCCTGGAATACATCGACGTGCGCGAGCGCACTTCCAATCGCAGCGCCCGCACCGAACGCCTGAGCTATGCCGCCGCCATCGCCAAGAAGCCGCAATTCGACTGGGCCAATTATCAGCCAGTGAAACCGACCTTCACCGGCAGCAAGGTGCTCGACAATATCGATTTGAACGTGCTTGCCGAGTACATCGACTGGACGCCTTTCTTCATTTCCTGGGACCTGGCCGGCAAGTTCCCGCGCATCCTTGAAGATGAAGTGGTCGGTGAGGCCGCCACTGCGCTGTACAAGGACGCCCGGGAAATGCTCACCAAGCTGATCGACGAAAAGCTGATCAGCGCCCGTGCGGTGTTCGGTTTCTGGCCGGCCAATCAGGTCAACGAAGACGACATCGAGCTGTACGACGATAACGGCAAGCCGTTGGCCAAGCTGCATCACTTGCGCCAGCAGATCATCAAGACCGACGGCAAGCCGAACTTCTGCCTCGCCGACTTCGTTGCGCCCAAAGACAGCGAAGTCACCGACTACGTCGGCGGCTTCATTACCACCGCCGGCATCGGCGCCGAAGAAGTGGCCAAGGCTTATCAGGACGCTGGCGACGACTACAACTCGATCATGGTCAAGGCCCTCGCCGACCGCTTGGCCGAGGCCTGCGCCGAATGGCTGCACCAGCAAGTGCGTAAAGAACACTGGGGTTACGCCAAGGATGAAACCCTCGACAACGATGCACTGATCAAAGAGCAATACCGTGGCATCCGCCCCGCTCCCGGCTACCCGGCCTGCCCGGATCACACCGAGAAAGCGGCACTGTTCACCCTGCTCGATCCAGAGGCTGCGGAAATGCGCGCCGGGCGCAGTGGCGTGTTCCTCACCGAACACTACGCAATGTTCCCCGCCGCAGCGGTCAGCGGCTGGTACTTCGCCCATCCGCAAGCGCAATACTTTGCGGTGGGCAAGATCGACAAGGATCAGGTGCAAAGCTACACCGCACGCAAGGGACAGGATCTGAGCGTGACCGAGCGTTGGCTGGCGCCGAATCTGGGTTACGACAGCTGATCGGGCCGCGGACCTGGGAGCGCCCTGCTCCCAGGTCTGCTCGATCACTCAGTCGCGGCGCCACGAAGGCCCGGGTTTCGGTGAAGACGGGGCCGATGGCGACGCTCCCGCATCCTGCGACGCCAGGCTCTCCAGTTCTGTGCGAGTCAAAGCCTTGAGCTTCTCGATACGCGCCTCCGCCCTTTCGATTTCAAGCACTCTCATCGCGTCCAGATAATTGCTGTTTTCTTTATCGGGGTAGGCATCCTCGACCGCTTCGTGCCGCTGGGTGGCGTCGCGCTCGAGTGCCTCGAACGCCGCGACGTGGCGATCCTGCAGATAGCGGATCCAGTAGTCCCGCGCAATCAGATCTTCCAGAAACAGCGGTGATGCCTCGTCCGCGAGAACCGAGGCTCGCGCGTCGAGCAATCGCTGCCCGCGAATCGGTGAGGCGTACAACATGTGTTCGGGTTGCGCCGGCAACTCAAGGTCGTCCGGCCAGCCGCGTGTCAGGCCGATGCGGTATTGCAGGCGGACTTCCGCGCGATCCTTGTTCCTGGCGGCGGCTTCGGCCAATCGATCCACCCTTTCCAGGCGGAACAGCCGTCGAGTCAGGTCTAGCAACGCTCTGCCGCGTTGCAGCGGACGATGCCGCGGAATGTCGCGCAGGGCGTTGAACTCATAGACGCGGGTTTCCAGTTCGCTGAAAGACAGGATCCGGCCATCGGGGCACGTGCCGTGGGTTTCGGCGTTGAGGAACAACAGCTCGCGCAGTTCAGCGTTTTGCGTGGCAGCCTGGATCACCTGCCAGACCCGATGGGTCAGTTCGGCGCCGGCAAACCTGAATTCCAGGGTGTCGGGCAGAGTCGAGAGCAAATGAAAGAACGCCTCATGGTTGGCCTGTCGAGCCAATTGCAGCCATAGCGCTTGCCGCGCTGCACGCGCATCTGCATGGGTATAGGTCATCCAGGTTTCCATCGCCGGCGCCGCCACATCCTGCGCCGGATTGGCAATCACCTCCGCTGCTTCCACAGCGGCATGCGCATCCACGGACCTGCTAGCCCCACCACCTCCGCCACGCGGATCATCGCCGTCGTCGCTATCGGACCCTGAGCCCGAGCTTGAGCCCGAGTCCGAATCCGAATCCGATTCGGAACTGGTATCGCTTTCCGAGTCGCTCATACGCTCGGCGATCAAACGCTGCAATGACTCGGGCGTGTAGCCGAGCACATCACCTGCGCCATGCGCGAAGCTGTAGTCCCTGATCTGCTCAAATGCGTTAAGTGACAGCGAGTTTTCCGACAGATCGGTGCCCGCCACAAGCGCCTCGTGATTGCCGCCCAACAGCCGGTCCGGGAAGACCATGATGTTGTTGCCCGACAGGTCCAGCCTTTGCAGAGGGGCCAATTCAAGTACACCTTCAGGCCAGAAATCCAGACCGTTCTGGGCGAGGTTGAGGGTTTCCAGACGGCTGAAGGTTCTGGCGCTGAACTCTTCCAGCTGATTGTGGCTGAGGTCGAGCCAGCGCAGCCGCGCCCCGCTCGCGTGCTGATACACGCTTTGCGCCACGGCCAGGCGGTTACCACTCAATTCCAGCCGCTCGAGCCGGTTCAGACTGCCGACAGCTTCCGGCAGATGTACCAGTCCATTGCCATTGAGCATCAGAGTGGTCAACTCCGGAAACGCCGGGCAGAAGAGGTTGAAACTCTCGACGGAAAATTTTGCCCCGGTCAGGTCCAGCGTTCGCACATGGGAAAACACGTTTGACAACACGGGTAAATCACCCATGCCGCTCGCAGAAAGGCTCAGCGTCCGCCCGGCGGATTCGGTATGGCCAGTAAGCCCGTCCCGCCAGCAAGCGCGGATCCTGGTCGCGTCGAAGAACCTTGCAGATGGCGATGCCCTTTCACCAGACCCTTGCGCCGGATTGAAGATCCAGCCGTTCAACTCACGCGTCAACGTCTCGTTACTCGCTCGCCACTGGGTCAGTCTGCCCACCATCTGCTCATTGGACAGACCCTCATTGCGTAAACGCTCAACGCTGGCCTGGGCATTTTCAAGTGAAAGTGACGGAAAGATTTCCACCACGGTACGGCTCATGTCGGCGCCTTGCGTAATGGCCGTGGCAGATGGCAGCGGCAATAGATGAGCGGCGCGATTCAGTGCCGTGTCAGGCGTCGCACTGCTGGAACTGGCGAGTAACGATGCCGATTGCGATTCGAACCGTTGCAAAGCGCTGTCGGGCAAACCCAGGGCCTTTTCAATACGTTTCTGCGCCGCCCTTAAGCTCGCTTCGCCGTTGCCACTGAAGAGGTTGTTCAACAGGCGGGTCTTGAGCAGCACCGCGTCGTTGGCCAGCACGTGTTCGGGGAGCGAACCGATGGTGTTATGACGCAAATCCAGGGCCTGCAAATGCGCCAGGTTCTCCGCCCCCTTGGGCCATTCATTGAGCCCGCTTGAGCTAAGATTCAGTGTCTTCAGCCCGGTCAGGCGAGAAACGTCCAGTGTGTCGAGCCGATTGAGCCGGGCATTGAGATGTTCCAGACTGCTCAGCGCGTCGAATTGGTCTTGAACCTCAGGGGTCACGACAATACGGTTGAAAGACAGGTCCAGCTGTGCGAGCTGCGGCAAATCGGCTGGCCGGACCGGCACTTCGCTCAATCCGCAGGAGGTGATTTCCAGGCTTGTGACGCCACTGAATGCCTGGAGAAAACCGCGAATCTGTTCGATCGGCACAGTCAACCGGTCCAGCCGAACGTTTTGCACATGAGCAAACGTACCGGCCGGCAATTGCGGCAGCTCACTGACCGACTCCGCGCCCTGCGCCCAAGCGGTGTCGACCAGCTCAAACACACTTGCGTCGTCGAGATCGCTGCCGGATGTCCAGTCCATCGCATTGAACGGACGAACATCGTCATTCAAGCGATAACGCCTGCGTATGGCGGCGCGCCAGTTTTTTTCCAGGGCACGAACCACCCGGGCATTGGGTGGCGTCTGCCAGCGTGCTGCCGGCGTCGCATTACGCAATCCTCCGGATGCGGTGGCCTCGTAGAACTGGCGGAAAATTGCGCTGTGCTCCACTCGCAGAATCTCCACGGCCTTGAGCCGGGTTTCCGGGGTGTTCCACAGGCTCATGATGCGCTGAGGTAATGGATTGAGACGGCCGGCCTCGCCTGTGAGGAACTGCAGTTCCCCGGCGCAGTAGCGGCGGACCATCGAGTCCAGATCAACCAGATGCCCCCACTCCCCCATGTAGCTTTTCACGTAGTCGTAAGCTGGTTTGAACGCTTCATGGGAAAACTTCGACCAATCCAGGGACAAACCGGCCCAGAGTTTCTCGTGCCCGACATAGAGGGTCTGTGGAAGGGACGCGATGGCGGTCTGCGTCAGATCCAGACGTTCCAGCTCAGGCAGTCGTTCCACATAAGCCGGCCACTGCGTCAGGCCCGGCGCTTCAATCTTGAGTTTCTTCAGTCGTTCAAGGGGAGCCAGATCCAGGTCAAGCGGGCTGCCTGCGCCGCCGGGAAAATCAAGATGAAGCTCCTCAACGGCGGTCAAGCTGCGCAATCTTGTCGCCAGATCGGCAGCCATCACCCTGGCTGGGGTTCGTAACTTGAGCTTCTTCAACCCAGACATGCGCGTCACGCTCAGGGGCAAGGTCGTCAATGACTGCTCCTGCTCCATGTACGCGCCAAACAGACTGCCTCGCTCTCCCAGCGATAACTTTTCGACGTTGGCAAATCGCGCCAGGAAGGCGTCAGCATTGGCGTCGGTCAGGCCCCCACCACCAATCGAAAGTTCACGCACATGAGCAAAGTCGGCGGTCAGCTCTGGCAGAGGATCGTAGGTGAGAATCGACAGCTGATCGGCACCCGCGAGCCCAGTGGACAAAGCGTTGCGCCAGCAGGCTTTCAGCGCTTGCGCGGCGAGAAACCTGTAATTTGTTCCGGAGCGTTCCCAGGGCGCCGCAGCCGCTGCGCCTGCCCATTCATCCAGCGTCGCCTTCAGTTGTTCCCACTCACGCCGACGTGATTGCAACAGCTCGAAAATGGCGCGGTTGTCTTTTTCCTGCCCGGTATTGGTCAAGTAGGAAGCCGTGCGCCAGTTCGTCGCTCAGTTGCGGGTAGAGATCCTGCACATGAGCCAGCAGGTTCGGTGCCGATCCCGCGCCGCGTCCACTGGCGGGATAACCGATCAAGGTAGCGTTCACCCGCACCGGCGGCTTTATCCACTTGACCTGCGGCGCCAGCAGCGCGGGTGCGTCCGCCTGGTGCTGGTCGGCGTAATCGATGATCTTTGCTTGCAACCCGGCAGACTGCCCGACCTCAGGCACACCGAGGCTGCGGCGCGCGTGATCAGGCAGGGCATGCATGATCGACGAGTAAAAGTTGTCGCCGTTGCGAGGCAGGCTGTTGAGTGCCTCGCCGCGTTCGTTAAATGCTTGGAACTGAACGCCTTTTTTGATCAGGTATTTTTTCTCGCCGGCTGTTTCACTGCCGATGCTGTCAAGCAGCATGCCGGCGCCATGGCCTTCGCGAACCTCAATGCGAATATTGTCGGGCCACCCCGCCAATTGCTCGAGCGTGTGCAACGCCAGACGCCGACTGTCCGCAGAAGCGACGTTTTCGCTACGCAGACCGGCATAGGCCGCTACCTGTCGACTCTGATGCGCGTACCAGCGGGCTTCCTCCAGCAGGCGCAACGGTACTCGTTGCCCTGAGCCGAGCCGCTCAAGATCATCGGGGCGACCATGGGCCAGCACCGTTTGCGCCGCCGGCTCACTGAGTCCGGGGCAGGCCTTCTGCAAACGCACAACCTGCGGATCAACGGGGTCGGTCCCCAGATAAATGCTGTCGTAAATCGCCGGCTGGCGGGTGTCTGCGTATTCGGCGATCTGCTTGCCAAACTCTGCAGGTCGGGCATCGCCCACGCGTGCTCCCTGCTCGCCGAGAAGCCGAGTGATTTCTGCCTCGTCCAGCGCTGCGAGAATACGTGCTGGCAGTTCACCGCTGAAGATATCGGCCCGCGATATCTGAATGGGTGGCTTGACGCCGACGTCGCGAAACCGCCGCGCGGAGCCATACCTGACGGACTTGCCGGACAATTGCTCGCCGTCGAAGACTTCCAGCACCCGGTTCTCCGGCCATCGCGGCATTTCGGTGATCAGCGGCAATGCATAGAGGTACAGTTCATCGATCGGTTTTGTCCCGCGCAACTGCTCGACAACCAGTGCCGCGTTGCCGCCTGCTTGCATCATGCGCATGGCCTGGGTCAGTTCCGGTGGCGGTAGCGCAGAATCGATGTGCATCTTGCGCAGGGCGGCGTCACTGACACCGCTGATATCGGCAGCCTTGATCAGCTGTTCATCGGAGAAGGCATCGGTTGCATGGCCGATACGTCGCAGCAGGGTCAGACGATCCCAAACCTGCGGACGCTCCAGCGAATGACGCCAGGCACCGCGTCCATTGCTGTCGAGCACCGGCTGCCAGGCGTTGATGTCGGTCGGATGCCTGAGCCGCCATTTGCCGATCAATTCATCGAAAAACTGCTCGTAGACCTTGCCGCTCTGGCGAATATAGGTTTTGCCGTCAAGCACATGCTGGCCGGCACTGTTCGGACCGGGACTGACTGGCAGCGCGACAGCGGACTCGTAAGCCTTCAGGTCGGGTTTCCACAGTCGGGTTTCGCCGTTGGCCAACTTCACCGGATGCAGCCTTTCAATGACCGGCACGGCTTGGGCGCTGGCGATTTTCCGCACTCCCGCGCCTACACCTGCCATCAGCGCAATCTGCGCGAGGTTTTCTGCCACATCGATCAAATGATCCTTGGCCGCACGACGGTCGCCCTCGGCCCATTCAATTGCGCCCTCGAGCGTTTCAGAGAGCAATTGCCCGGCCATCACCACCATCATCACTTCACCCAATACAGGCACGAACATCGAAACCATGTTCAGACCAAGCATGCCGAGCTGCATCAGATGGGCCAGTTTGACGTCTCGTGCTTTCGCATCGACATCGGCAGTGGGTACCGCGTGACTTTTCGCGTCGGCCAACACCTTGGCGCGATTCTGCGCATAAAGGTATTGCCACAAGTCCTCGTTGGCCGCCCAAAGCCCTCGCCCCTTGCGTCCAACGGTTGACGGCGCGATGTAAGGATCCGCCACTGGCTCCCATTTGACCTGGCGTTCGGGTGGTACCTGCTGAATCCGGGTAAAGGCTGAACCGCCGGCCAAGCCCTGAAGCACCGACAGCCATGGCGAGCGCAGCAGATCCCAAGCATCGCCCGCTGAGTCGGCTGCCTTTTGCCTGAACTGGCTGAAATAGTACGGGCGCTGATCATAGGGCAGGAACTGACTGAAAAAACGCTGGTAGGCGGTGGGCTCTGCGCTGGTCTGTTGCGACGCATCACGTGCGGTGAGCAAGCGCTCGAGCTCTTCGCGCATTTGCTCGAACGTGTAGCGCTTGAGCGGATGTTCCGGGTCGTTGGGGATGTAAAGGATCAGTTCATCGGTGTAACGGTATTTTTCGCAGATGACGAAAGCCACGCACCCGGTCAGCCTTTTTTCATCAGCCCGAGGTCCTGGAACCAGACTTGCTTGCGCCCCATCCACGGGTGCATTTCGCCGTCGATGACCGAGAGGATCATCGCGTGATCTGCCGCCTCGATGTCATTGCGCAATAGCGCCTGTTCGGCTGCGGCGCGCATCGCTGCCTTCTGGCTGGCGATGAAGCGTTCGCTGAGCACCGCCTCTGCCACCGCGTCCCCCGGATGAAAAAAACCCTGCAGGTAAGTCTGGTATTGCTGACCTATATCCAGATTGCGGCAAAGGTGCAAAAACTGGCTGACCGAGAGGCCTGTGTCGACGTGCTTGAATGTGTCCGCAGCAGGCGTCGCCACAACAAAACCGGAGCTTGAATGATAGGTCCCCTCGCATTCGTCAGCTTCGAAGTTGTGCAGCGAGGCTTCCAGCAGCGTGATCTTGAGAACCTCGAACGAGGCCAAAACGGTTCTCTGAATACCCATTTCGACCGGGCGCCGCAGACATAACAGGGTGTTGTCTACGTCGATTTCCAGCGCGTATTTATCCTTCAAGGCTTTGATCAATAACGGCCTGGCGAATGATTCGACATCGACGAATTTCGCCATGCTCTTGTCGAGACTGTTCTGGGCAATGACACTGGCCTTGAAAGTCTCGTCGAGGGTTTTGCGCTGGGCCGGCGTCGCATTCTGATACCAGGCCGGTAACGCGGTCGGAACCGCCTTGAGCGCTTCGCGCCGATGCGGCAAAGCGCTGGTCAACCATTGCGGGATCGATGTCTCGAGAAACTCGCCGTGCAGACTTTGCGTTGCAATGAGCTTTACTGACCGACCGGGGTCTGCCGGCTGAGCGGTCGACGCAGGCAGCGCCGACACTGGTTCGGGGGGGATAACGTTCATGGTCACTCCTTTTTCATGGAGCGGTCAGCAAACCATGTCGCGTTATCGCTTCTGCGTTATTCGGGTATCGCTCAAACTTGTCCGGGCTGCTTCGATGGCATCCCGGACCCAGCGGATTGGCTATGCTTCAGAAGGATGACTTTTCGCAGAGGGATTTATGGACGATCCAGTCGACAACAAACCGCCGAGTTTCTGGCAGATGCTGCACAGCGTCATGGCGGCGGCGTTCGGGGTGCAGAGCGGCAAGAACCGGGAAAGGGATTTTACCCACGGCAAACCCAGTCACTTTGTGATTCTGGGAGTTTTGTTCACGGCGGTGTTCGGCCTGACGCTGTTTGCCATCGTCAAGCTGGTGCTGTATCTGGCCGGGGTGTGATGGCACTGAACAGGCATCTGCCACAGGTTATCCGGGCCTTGGGAGAACGGCCCGGAAGCGCGGATGTTACTGGTGACTGACCCAGAAGACCGCTGTTCCTACTACGAGAATGATCAGAAACAAAATGGCCCACGCGTCGACACTGCTGTCGCTTTTTCTGGCTTTGGTCGGGTTGCTCATTGCATCGCCTCTTGTCGGTTTTATCGGTGATTGCACAAAGACTCGATCACAGTTAAGACGATGATTGTCCGCACGACAAATGTGGATTAGATGACCGGCATTCGCGTTAGGCGATTTGGTTCTTTACATATACTCAAACATCACTTTTGCGCATAACTGCAAACGGGTATATTGCCCCGGCTCCGTGACGGAGTGCGCGGCCGTGCGCGCAGAATTGCAGAGGCAACATCGGACTCCAGCAAGCGAAAACGCAGCGTTTTCCGAGAAGCCCAAGCCTGAGAACAGGACTTATATGTACGTATACGACGAGTACGATCAGCGGATCATCGAGGACCGCGTCAAGCAGTTCCGTGATCAGACCCGACGCTATCTGGCAGGTGAGCTGAGCGAAGAAGAATTCCGCCCCCTGCGCCTGCAAAATGGCCTGTATATCCAGCGTTTCGCGCCGATGTTGCGCGTGGCCGTGCCTTACGGCCAGCTGACTTCGCGTCAGGTGCGCATGATGGCGAAGATCGCCCGCGACTACGACAAGGGCTATGCCCACATCAGTACGCGGCAGAACGTGCAGTTCAACTGGCCGGCGGTTGAAGACATCCCGGACATCCTCGCTGAACTCGCGACCGTGCAGATGCACGCCATTCAGACCAGCGGCAACTGCCTGCGCAACGTCACCACCGACCAGTTTGCCGGCGTCGCCGCCGATGAAGTGATCGACCCGCGTCCATGGTGCGAAATCGTCCGTCAGTGGACCACGTTCCACCCGGAGTTCGCCTACCTGCCGCGCAAATTCAAGATCGCCGTCAACGGTTCGACCAGTGACCGCGCTGCCATTGAAGTCCACGATATCGGTCTGGAACCTGTCTATAACGCTGCTGGCGAGCTGGGCTTCCGAGTGTTGGTCGGCGGTGGCCTCGGTCGTACGCCGGTGGTTGGCGCATTCATCAATGAATTCCTGCCGTGGCAAGACCTGCTGAGCTATCTCGACGCCATCCTGCGGGTGTACAACCGCTACGGCCGTCGCGACAACAAATACAAGGCGCGGATCAAGATCCTCGTCAAGGCGCTCACGCCTGAGGTGTTCGCGCAGAAAGTCGACGCGGAAATGGAGCACCTGCGCGGTGGCCAGACCACGCTGACCGAGGCCGAACTGCATCGCGTCGCCAAGCACTTCGTCGATCCGGACTACAAGACCCTCGACAACCAGACCGCGCAACTGGCCGATCTGGACAAAGAGCATCCGGGTTTCGCCCGCTGGCGCAGCCGCAACACCCTGGCGCACAAAAAACCGGGCTATGTCGCTGTGACGCTGTCGTTGAAGCCGACCGGCGTTGCCCCGGGCGACATTACCGACAAGCAGCTCGACGCCGTCGCCGATCTGGCCGAGCGCTACAGCTTCGGTCAACTGCGCACCTCCCACGAGCAGAACATCATTCTCGCCGATGTCGAGCAGAGCCAGTTGTTCACCCTGTGGGGTGAGTTGCGTGAAAGCGGTTTCGCCACGCCGAACATCGGCCTGCTGACTGACATCATCTGCTGCCCCGGTGGTGACTTCTGCTCGCTGGCCAACGCCAAATCGATCCCGATTGCCGAATCGATCCAGCGCCGTTTCGATGACCTGGATTACCTGTTCGACATTGGCGAACTGGACCTGAACATCTCCGGCTGCATGAACGCCTGCGGTCACCACCACGTCGGCCACATCGGCATCCTCGGTGTGGACAAGAAAGGCGAAGAGTTCTACCAGGTTTCCCTCGGCGGCAGCGCCAGCCGTGATGCGAGCCTGGGCAAGATCCTCGGCCCGTCCTTCGCACAGGAAGCCATGCCTGACGTGATCTCGAAGCTGATCGACGTGTACGTTGAACAACGTACCGAAGACGAGCGCTTCATCGACACTTATCAGCGTATTGGCATCGACCTCTTCAAGGAACGCGTCTATGCAGCGAATCATTAAGAACAACGAAGTCGTCGACGAAACCTGGCACCTGTTGCCGAAGGATTTCAACATCGATGAGATCAGCAACTGCGACGATCTGATCGTTCCTCTGCAGTTGTGGCGCGAGCACAGCCGCATGCTCAAGGCCCGCGACGGCGGTCTGGGCGTGTGGCTGGATGCTGACGAGGAAGCCGAAGAAATCGGTGAAGACGTCGGTGAGTTCCAGGTAATCGCGCTGAATTTCCCGGCGTTCACCGATGGCCGCAGTTATTCCAATGCCCGTCTGCTGCGTGACCGTTATGGTTTCAAAGGCGAGCTGCGCGCGATTGGCGACGTGCTGCGGGACCAGCTGTTCTACATGCACCGCTGTGGCTTCGACGCTTTTGCCATTCGCGCGGATAAAGACCCGTACGAAGCACTGGAAGGTCTCAAGGACTTCTCGGTGACCTACCAGGCCGCCAGTGACGAACCGCTGCCGCTGTTCCGTCGGCGCTAAGCCAGCGGGTTTATTGCGGACACAAAAACGCCGGTCATTGACCGGCGTTTTTTTATGCCTGGTGTTTACCAGAAACGTTGCTGAGTGAGGCGACTCCACCAGCTCAACAGCACGCGGTCTACCGAACCGCTGGCGGCCATGCCGATGCGTTCCTGCAGGCTTTTGCGCTCGGCGTAGTGCAGGTGATAAACCTCAGCCTGTTTGGCTTTCTGCGCCAGGTATTCATCGCTGGTCTTGAGCTCGTCCACCAGTTGGTTTTCCAGCGCAGCGATACCGAGCCACACCTCACCGGTAGCCACTTCATCGATCGCCAGTTGCGGGCGGTACCGCGCCACGAAGTTTTTGAACAAGCGATGAGTGATGTCGAGGTCTTCCTGGAACTTCTCGCGGCCCTTTTCGGTGTTTTCGCCAAACACGGTCAGGGTACGCTTGTACTCACCAGCGGTCAGCACTTCGAAATCGATATCGTGCTTTTTCAGCAGGCGATTGACGTTAGGCAATTGCGCGACCACGCCGATAGAACCGAGGATGGCGAACGGTGCACTGATGATCTTGTCGCCGATGCAGGCCATCATGTAACCGCCACTGGCCGCGACCTTGTCGATACAAACTGTCAGTGGCACGCCCGCATCACGGATTCGCGCAAGTTGAGACGACGCCAGACCGTAGCTGTGCACCATGCCGCCGCCACTTTCCAGACGCAGGACTACTTCGTCCTTCGGCGTGGCCAGGGTCAGCAGTGCGGTGATCTCGTGGCGCAGGCTCTCGGTGGCGGAAGCCTTGATATCGCCGTCGAAGTCGAGCACGAACACCCGGGATTTGGTCTCAGGCTTGTTCTTCTGTTTCTTCGCGCTTTTTTCCGTTTTCGCTTCGCCCTTGCGCAATGCCTTGAGCTGATCCTTGTCGAGCAAGGTCTGCTCCAGGCGTTCACGCAGCCCCTTGTAGAAATCGTTGAGCTTGCTGACCTGCAACTGCCCTGCCGATTTGCGCCGGCCTTTGCTGCGCAACGCGGCGAAACTGGCGAGCACCACCAGAATCGCGATCACCAGTGTGACGGTCTTGGCCAGAAAGCTGGCGTATTCGGTGAAAAAATCCACAGAGACTCCTCAAAGCAATGCGTGACGGTGTATCACACGCGGAATGGCTCCAGCATACCCATGCGTCGGCTCGTCGGCCAGCCGTGAAACCTCTGGCAACACGCCTGTAACGGGCATTTCAAACAAGCGTATGTTTTTTCATTGACAGCTTTACGCCATCCTCATAACCTCGCCTGACCTTCAACGTACCGGGACGACGCGGACGTGGGCAGCATCTACTTGATACGACATGGCCAGGCCTCCTTTGGTGCAGACGATTACGATGTCCTGTCGCCGACCGGTGTGCGTCAGGCAGAAATTCTCGGCCAGCACCTTGCCGACCTTGGTATCAGCTTCGATCGTTGCCTTGCCGGTGACCTGCGTCGCCAACAGCACACGGCCACCAGTGCACTGGAGCAATTCAGCGCCAGAGGCCTGCCGGTTCCAGTCCTCGAAACCGATTCCGCTTTCAACGAATTCGATGCCGACGCGGTGATCCGCGCCCTGCTCCCGGCCATGCTGCCGGAAGAGCCGGAAGCCCTCGACATCCTGAGCAACGCCGCGCAGAACCGCGGTGAATTCCAGCGCATCTTCGCCCTGATCGTCGAGCGCTGGCTTGCTGGCACTTATGACACTCCTGGCCTGGAAAGCTGGCTGGGCTTCGTCGAGAGGGTTCAGGCCGGTTTGCACCGCATCCTCGACCTGGCGGAAAAGAACCAGAAAATTGCCGTGTTCACCTCCGGCGGCACCATCACTGCCCTGCTCCACCTGATTACGCAAATGCCTGCCAGACAGGCCTTTGAATTGAACTGGCAAATCGTCAACACCTCGCTCAACCAATTGAAGTTTCGTGGTCGCGAGGTGGCCCTGGCTTCCTTCAACAGTCACGCACACCTGCAACTGCTGAAGGCCCCGGAACTCATCACTTTTCGCTGAGTCCGGCTTACTGTGACCCTGGCTGTAACCACCCAGCTCCCATGACCAAGAAAGGATCGAACCATGACCTCCGTAGCTGATGCCGTAAAAGCAATGCAAGCCAAGTTCAACCCAGCCGCCGCTGCCGGTCTGGACCTGGTCTTCGGTTTCAACATCACCGACGAAGACAAGCAATACGCACTGATCGTCAAAGACGGCACCTGCAACATTCAGGAAGGCGAAAACCCGAACGCCAACTGCACGCTGGTGCTGGATAGCGAAACCCTGAAAGGTATCGTCAGTGGCGAGACAGACGGCATGCAGGCCTTCATGAGCGGCAAGCTGCGCGTTGAAGGCGACATGATGCTGTCGATGAAACTGTCCGAGCTGTTCCCTGCGTAAGAAGCAGCCTGGTTCAAACAAATCCCGCCCTTTTGGCGGGATTTGTCGTTCATGCAAGGGGATCAGCGCAGGCCTCGGCTTCGCTCTCCGTTCGCGTAGGTACGATCAACCCTCCTGCAACAACCGCGTATCCAGCCCAAACCGCTCTTGCGAAACCATCCTGAACTGACCTTCCGCCAGATCGCAACTCACCAGCAAATTCCACGAGTGTCGGGTGGCCACCGAAGGCACCAGAACAAATGGATGTTCAGCCAGCAGTGCGTCGGCAAACTTTCGCTGGTTGGGCGAGGTTTTGATCGGCGTGAGCCAATGCGGATTGGGCACATCTTCCGGTTGCACGATTCTGACGCTGGCGTCGTGGGTGATTTCAAAACAGGTCAATACATAGGGCTCCTGATCAAGTGCATCGAAGCTGCCGTGGGCGGCTACCTCCAGAATTGCCGTGGATGGGTCGACCGACGCATAAACGACTCTGCGGCCGGGCGTATTCCAGCGACCGCCGTCCCGTTTCGACCCCAGGCCACTGTCCCAGGTCTCGCTGTACACCTCGCGATCCAGCCGCCACGCGTACCAGCGATCATCCCAGGGCAAGGGATTCATTGATAAACCCCGTATTTGATCTGGTTCAGATACTCCTCCACCATCCTGAAGCCCAACGCATTTCCAACCAGATCGAGCGGCACATAACCGTAGAAGTAAGTGGCGCGTTGCTCCAGCCATGATTCGGCCTTGGCCTGTCGCCCGAACACCTCGATGGCCAGCTCCAGCGCTGCCGCATATTGGTAGGCGATGATGCTCTGCGGCGTGTCCAGGCGCACCGACGCGCCTTCCTTGAGCAGACGTCGCACGGTTCTCACAGATTTGCCGGTGATACGTTTGACCATCTCTCCCTGTTGGTACAGTTCGGAGGTTGCGATCATGTTGACCACATCGAGCAGCGCAAATCCTTCGGCTGTGCAGCGCAGAATGAGCATCGGATCGTCGCCGGTGTCCTGCCCTCGCAACAGCAATTCCAGAGGTTTGCCCTCAAGCTTCTTCAAGCCCGTGAGCCGGGGCACTTTGGCGCTCGGCATGGCAACGTCCTCCGAGGGGCATCTCGCGCGGTCGTCGCGCCAGTAATGGCGAGGCGAGTAAGCAGGCGTATGGCTTTCAATCAGTGGGATTCGCATAGTCCATCCTTTGTCCAGGTCCAGAGCGATCTGTGCGCTCGATGACTTCAATGTCAGGACTGATCCTATAGATCCGGCGTCCGACGACCAACCTGAAAAAGTCGTCAGAAATATCCCCTCATCTGATCAAAACGCTCCTGTTTCCGTAGGACTTAAACGGAATTTTCAGCGGTTTAATCCGTTGTGGCTTTCAAGTTGGGGAGAGGGACTTTTGACTTACAATGCGCTCCACCTCCAGACACCGGCCCTGCCCCATGGACATCGACCTCGCCCGCACTTTCCTCGAAATCGTCCGCCACGGCAGTCTTGCCGCCGCCGCGCAGAAGCTGTTCGTCACACAAACGGCGATCACCGCACGGGTGCAGAAACTCGAAGGCCAGCTGGGCAGTACGCTGTTCGTGCGCAATCGCGCCGGGGCGAAGTTGACGGCCAATGGCGAAGCGTTCGTGGTCTACGCCAATCAACTGGTGCAGACCTGGGAAGCCGCGCGCCGCGACTTGCCGCTGCCCGAGGGTTATCACAACGTTCTGCACATTGGCGGTGAGGTCAGCCTGTGCAACCCGCTGATGCTCAGTTGGGCGGCGGAACTTCGGGAGAAAATCCCCGGCCACGCACTGCGCATGGAAATTCGCGACGGCGAAAATCTTTTGCGTCAGCTCGAACTCGGTGTGCTCGATGCGGCGCTGGTTTATCAACCGGAATACTGGCCGGGATTGCAGGTCGAGCAAGTGCTGGAGGAAAAACTGATTCTGGTGCGCGCGCCCGAGCGTCCTGAGCCTTACGTCTACATCGACTGGGGCCCGGATTTCCGCCGTCAGCACGACGCCGCCCTGCCGGAAAAAGCCAAAGCCGCGCTGAGCTTCAACCTTGGCCCGCTGGCCCTGCAATACATCCTCGAACATGGCGGCAGCGGCTATTTCCGCACCCGGGTCGTGCGCACTTATCTGGAGACCGGCGCACTGGAAGCCGTCACCAAAGCCCCGGAATTCGGTTATCCGACCTATCTGGTGTATTCCCGCGATCGCGACTCGGCAGTGCTGCAACAGGCCTTCGATCTGTTGCGCGAGGTGATCCGCACCGATGATGACTGGTCGCAACGCTGGAATCCGTTGAGCTGACGGGCAGCTTCAGTCCAGAGCATGGCGCTTGTGGCCTCAAGGTTCGCCCTGCACAAGTCAGCGGATCGGCTAATCTGCCGGGTATAACAACAATACCCGCAGGTGAAAGCGTTGAGGCAGACCACCGAGGCATTCCGCAGCCGCTACCGTGCGGCCATTCATCCTTTATACAACCCGTGGTTGCATGGCGCGTTCGTGTTGCTGTTCGGCATTTTCGCCGTCGCTGCGTTCTGGCGCACGGTGCATTCAGTGAGCTGGCTGGAATGGCTGACAGTGCCGCTGAGCCTGTTGTTGTTCAACTTCGGCGTGTACATGGTCCATCGTCATCTGGGCCATCGCAAAAAAGCTTTCGCAAAGATGTTCTACGCACGACATGCCGGCGACCATCACAGCTTTTTCACCCCCGGCCATATGACCTACGACAGCGCGCGGGACTGGCGAGTGATTCTGTTTCCAGCCTGGCTGATCGTCATTCATACGCTATTGATCACCCTGCCCCTCTGGTGGCTGCTCGCGCAGGTCAACGCCAATGTCGCCGGGCTGTTTGCCGGGTGCATGGTGCTCGGTTATCTGCTCTATGAGGTGTTCCATGCCTGTGAACATCTGCCACCGCAAAATCCGTTGACTCGTTTGCCGTGGATTCGCCAGATGCGCCGTCTGCACGAACTGCATCACCGCCGCGAGCGCATGCAGGAGCGCAATTTCAACATCGTTCTGCCCTTGATGGACTACCTGTTCGGCACGCTGTACCGCGAGCCGGAACCCGCCCCTTTGAGTGATTCGCAAATGCCCACGACGCGCATGCAGCACCAGATCGATATCGCCGGCGAACCGGTCGCCGTGCTGGCTTATGCCGCCAGCGTCAGTCACTGGCCGGACTGGCATCCCTCCTCATTGAAGATTGACGGTGCGCAAGGTCCACTGCATGCCGGTGCACGTTTCGAAGAGGACATCCATGCCGGCGGACGTGCCGGTCACTTGCGTTGGGAGGTTACTGAATATCTGCCGGGCCGGCGCTGGTGCGCACGCGCGCAAAGTGATCAGGGCTTGTCCCTGCGGTTGACTTACGAGTGCTCAGCGGAGGCTGGCGGCACGCGTTTCGTGCGCACGCTGGAATATCGCTTTGACGGTTTGCTCATGCGTCTTGCCAATCGCCTGCTGCTCAAGCGGCGCATCGAGCGCGAATCTGCCGCATCCATGCTCGCCCTGCGCGACATGGCTGCGCAGTTTATCGGCGCGGCGAGGGCCAGCGCGTGAAATTACGTTATGTGCTGTGCCTGCTGATCGTTCTCGTCATCGCCTTCTTGTTGTTGCTGCCGACCAAGGTCGAACCGGTCGCCTGGACGCCGCCACCGGCGCCCTCGCTGAAAGACGGGATCTACGCGGACAACCAGCGCCTCAAAGCTGTGGCGAAGGTCGGGCCGAGCGACATCGAAGGGCCTGAGGCGTTGCTACTGGAAGACGAATTCCTCATCACCGGATTGCATGACGGCAGGCTCATCCGTAGCAGCCTCGACGGCACGCAGCGCAAGGTCCTGGCCGACACCGGTGGCCGTCCACTGGGCCTGGCCCGTCATCCGAACGGCATGCTGGTAGTTGCCGATGCGGTCAAAGGCTTGCTGTCGCTGGATGCGCAGGGCCGCGTGATTCCGTTGACCACCGAGGCCAACGGGGTGCCATTTGGATTTACCGATGATGTAGCGGTCGACAAGTCAGGCCACTACGCCTACTTCAGCGATGCCTCGAGCCGCTGGGGCTATGGTCATGATGGCGAGGCGATCATTGAACACGGCGCCGACGGACGTCTGCTGCGCTACGACTTTCAAACCGGCAAGACCAGCGTCTTGCTCGACAAGTTGCAGTTTGCCAATGGCGTCACTCTTGGTCCGGACGAGGCCTATGTGCTGGTCAACGAGACCGGTGCTTACCGCATCAGTCGCTACTGGCTGAGCGGGCCGAAGGCCGGTACCCATGATGTGTTCATCGACAACTTGCCGGGGCTTCCGGACAACCTCTCGTTCAATGGCACCAATCGCTTTTGGGTAGCGCTGTATGCGCCGCGCAATGCCTTGCTCGATGGCACCGCTGAACACCCGTTCGTGCGTAAGATGATCGTGCGGGCTTTGACGGTTTTACCCAAGCCTGTCGAAAAGCGTGGGTTTGTGCTGGGACTGGATCTGGACGGCAAGGTGATTGCCAATCTGCAGGACGCGAGCGAAGGCAATTATTCGCCGATTACCACGGTGCGCGAGTATGGGCAGTGGTTGTATTTCGGCTCGTTGAAGGCCATGCATATGGGGCGAATGGGGTTGGATGCGGCGCTTAAGTAAAACAGAAAAATTTTCACCGTATGGACCGACGATATCGCTGGCAAGCCAGCTCCCACAGTGTCCGTGTGAATTCCAAATATGTGTTCACCAGATGAACCTGTGGGAGCTGGCTTGCCAGCGATAGCGGTCTGTCAGTTGCCGGACCGGTCGAACTTCTCCGGATCTTCATCCTCAGGCAGTTCTTTCACGGTTTTTTCCGGATGCGCTGTGGTATGCGCCGGGCTGTTCGGTTCAGGACGGGTAGGAATCGGGTCGAAACCACCCTGCTCTTCACTGGGGAATTTGGGGTCGTTCATAAGGCACCTCGCAACGAGTCGATGGTTTGCAGACTCTGCACATTGGAGGTGCCATTGGCCGTAGCCGTTCCCTTCAAAAATGACCACGGGTCGGGCGACTACTGTCCCGTCAGCGGCTGCCCGGCGAGTTGAGCAACGATCTGTTCCTTGACGATCACGCGCTTCTCTTTGAGCTTTTTCAATTCGTCGTCAGTGGGGGCGTCTGACTGGGCGTTCTCGGCTTCGACCACGGCTTTATCCACGTCGAAGTACTTGTTGAGCAGCGAATCCAGCTTCGGATCCTCGGAGCGTTTTTGCTCGATCTCTTCCTTCTTGCAGCCCAGGTCCTGATACAGATCATGTGAAACCGGCATGAAACACCTCCATCAATTTGATCGACAACCAGCGCGACCGATGCGCTGACTCATTATCAGCATGGCCTTGCCCGATGACTTCTGTCGACTCCCTGTCAGACCAGCGGTGGCCGTTCGTCGCCCTGTCGTAAATGCGATAAAACCTTTGGCGTCTGCGCTCGCTCCATTGGATAACGCTCACAAAAACCTGCGTGGAGATACCCAATGGACGGATTCAACCTGCGTCATCTCGCTCTGGCTGTTGCACTGTCTGCCGGCATGGGCAGCGCCTTTGCCGCAACCGACAACGACTTTGTCGACAATGCCGCCGCTGGTGGCATCGCCGAAATCGAAACCAGCAAGCTGGCACTGGAAAAAAGCCAGTCAGCCGACATCAAAGCCTTCGCTAACCAAATGATCGCTGATCACACCAAGGCCAATGAAGAGCTGAAGAAGATCGCGACCACCAATGACATCGAAGTCCCTGACGACACCACCCTGGTCAAGCAGGCCAAGGAAAAGATTCTCGACATGCGCGATGAATCCTTCGATGCGGCCTACGCCAACAACCAGGTCAAGGCTCACGAAGAGACCATCGAGCTGTTCAAGAAGCAGGCGAACACCGTGACCGATGACAAGGCCAAGGGCGCTACTGAGCTGAAAGCGTTCGCGCAGAAGATGCTGCCAGCGCTGGAAAAACACCTGGCCCACGCCAAAGAGCTGCAAGCCAAACATCCGAGCAAGTAACCGGCCGGCAATAAAAAGGCCGCATCCTTCGATGCGGCCTTTTTGCGTTTCAGCGATCAACCACCATCGGTGTCGATATCGGCGTCAGTGCTTTCGCCCGGTTCAGGACGGTCCGGGTCAGGCTTGAAGCCGGGGCTGAAATCGTTGCTGTTGTCGTTGTGATGCTGCTTTTGATCGACCTCGGCAGCCGCGCTGTCCGCCTGCCCTTCTTCAACCGGCGCGGGAGTATTTTGCCCCGGCGTTTGCGGGTCGATGGCCGGGTCGTTGCGGTTAATTGACTCTGAGGACTGATTTTGCTGTTGCGGCGCTTGCTCGTTCATATCCACCTCATTCATAGTCCTGCCTCCTTCTTCCAGCACGACTGGAAAACGTCGGGCATGCAGATTCGAAGCCTGACGCCGTAGATTCGTTCAAAAGATCGTTGCCTGCCGCCACGCCGACTAGAGTTACCGGGGCGTTCGACGCGGCAGGCAGAAAAATTCATCGCTAGCTGAACAACTATTTCAAGCGGTAAATGTCAGTCAAATCGCGCCGGTCATTTCGCCGAGCCGGCCCATATACGTAACGGAGCGACACGCACATGGCAGCACTGCAGAACAGCACAGTTGAAGCAATCAAGAACAACCAGACTCAGCTGTTGAGCGAGTGGACCAAACGCCTCGAAGCCAGCGGCGCCACACGCAACCTCAAGGAACACGACCTCGCTCAGCAAACCCGCGACTTGCTGGGCCTGCTCCTGGCGGGTCTGGAAAACGGCAACGGCAGCAAGATTGCCGCTGCGGGCTGGGAGGATACCCGTCAGTTCCTTGAAAAGCTGTCGCAGAGCCGTGCCCTCCTCGGCCAGGATTCCCAGCAAACCGCAAACTTCATCTTCGCCTTGAAAGGCCCGTTGTTCGCCCTGCTGCAAAACCATTATCAGGACCAGCCGGCACTGCTTGCCGAGCAATTGCTGGAAGTCTCCGAATTGCTCGACACCGTCGGTATGCACACCATCGGCACCTTCCAGAAATCCCGTGAAGCGGTGATCAAGCGTCAACAGGAAGAGCTGCTGGAACTGTCGACTCCGGTGGTCAAGCTGTGGGATGGCGTCCTCGCCCTGCCAATGATCGGCACCCTCGATTCGCAGCGCACCCAAGTAGTCATGGAATCGCTGCTGCAACGCATCGTCGACACCGGTTCGGAAATCGCCATCATCGACATCACCGGCGTGCCAACCGTCGACACTCTGGTCGCCCAGCACTTGCTGAAAACCGTGACCGCGATCCGCCTGATGGGCGCTGACTGCATCATCAGCGGCGTGCGTCCACAGATTGCGCAAACCATCGTTCACCTGGGTCTGGATCTGCAAGGCGTAGTGACCAAGGCCAATCTGGCCGACGCATTGAAACTGGCCCTGACCCGCTTGGGTGTCAGCCTCGTCAAGACGGCTTGACCATGGAACGTATTCCGATTCTTCAAATGGGCGATATCTTGCTGGTGACCATTCAGGTCGACATGCATGACCAACTCGCCCTGACCCTGCAGGACGATCTGTCCGAGCGCATCAGCCGGACATCCGCCCGGGGCGTGCTGATCGACATCACGGCGCTGGACATGGTCGATTCGTTCATCGGGCGCATGATCGGCGACATTTCCGGGCTGTCGAAAATCATGGACGCCAAAACCGTGCTGGTCGGCATGCAGCCGGCAGTGGCGATCACGCTCGTTGAGCTGGGCATGACTTTGCCAGACGTGAGCACCGCCCTGAACGTCGAACGCGGGATGAAACTGCTGCGGGAACGAGTACTTGCACAATGACCGTGCGCAGTAGCGGTACGCAACCCATTCTCATTGAACAGGACGTAGTGCTGGCCCGCCAGACCACGCGCAAGCTCGCCACCGAATGTGGCATGCGCCTGATCGACCTGACCAAACTGGTGACCGCTGTCAGTGAGCTGGCGCGTAACACCATGGTCTATGGCGGCGGCGGCGACATGGACTGGCAGATTCTCGAGGAAAACGGCCGGGTCGGTTTGCGTATCACCTTCCGCGACGAAGGCCCTGGCATCCCCGACATCAAACTGGCGATGACCGACGGCTGGACCTCCGGCAGCGGGTTGGGCCTTGGCCTGACTGGCGCCAAGCGCCTGGTCAATGAATTCGAACTCGACACTGAGCCCGGCAAAGGCACGCGCATTACGATCACACGATGGACATGAATATCACCGGGTCGTTGACCCAGGTTCTGCCGATCGAGGACAGCAGCCAGATCGGCCACGCCCGGCGCACCGCGCAGAAACTCGCCGAGCAGCATGGCTTCGACGAAAACGATGCCGGCCGCGTGGCGCTGGTCGCGACCGAACTGGCGAGCAACGTGCTCAAGCATGCCCAGCGTGGTGAATTTCACCTGCGTGTACTGGCTCGGCCGGATAACGGCTTCGGCATCGAAATGCAGACCGTGGATCGGGCGCAGGGCTTTGATCTGGATGCCTGTCTGGCGGATGGCTTTTCCACTGGCGGCACACAAGGCATCGGCCTCGGCGCCGTATCGCGGCAGACCAGTGTCTTCGATGTCTACGCCGACCACCGTGGCGCGGTGTTGCTGGCGCGAATTTTTCCGCGCAGCGATCGTCAGGCCGATATCCGCTTCGGCGTCAGCCAGCATTCGCTGCATGCCGATCCAGCCTGCGGCGATGTCTGGCATCTGGCGTATGAAGGCTCGCGGATCAGCGCGCTGGTGGTCGATGGCCTCGGTCATGGCGAAGACGCCGAGCGCGCAGGCCTGGCCGGGGCGCAGGCATTCGCCCGGGCGCCGTTTGCCGATCCAGTGGTATTGATGGAAGACCTGCATCAGGAAATGCTCGGCACCCGTGGCGGCGCCGTCGCTTTCGCGCAGTTTGACAGCCAGCGCGACGGCCTGACGTTCGCCGGTGTCGGTAACATCGGCGCCAGTCTGCTGGAGCCTGGCAAATCCCGCGGTCTGGCCTCACATCCCGGTATCGTTGGCGGCCAGTACCGTAAAGCCAAACCCTTTGACTATGCTCACGTGAACGGACATTTATTGATCATGTACAGCGACGGCCTACAGTCCCGTTGGAATCTTGCAGACTACCCCGGCCTGGTGCATCGCCATCCTGCCGTGATAGCCAGCGTCCTGCACCGCGACTTTTGCCGTGGTCGCGATGACGTGACGGTGCTGGTCGTGGCTCTGGAGGCCGCCCATGGCTGAATCGACAACCCTGAGCCCTGCTGAACAGGCGGCGCTCATCGCTCAGTTGCAGCGCGAAACCACTGCCCTGCGCGAAGAACTCGATGAAACCAACCAGGGTGTTCTGGCGCTGTACGCCGAGCTCGACAATCAGGCCGAAGAACTGCGTCAGGCATCGGATCTCAAAAGCCGTTTCCTGTCGTACATGAGCCATGAATTCCGCACGCCGCTGGGCTCGATACTGAGCATCAACAGTCTGCTCGCTGACGAACTCGACGGTCCGCTCAGCCCTGAACAGCACAAGCAGGTAGCCTTCGTCAGCACCGCTGCCCGCGAGCTCAGCGACATGGTTGATGACCTGCTCGATCTGGCGAAGATCGAAGCCGGGCGCATCAGCATTTCCCCGGCCTGGTTCGACATGTTCGACCTGTTCTCCGCCCTGCGCGGGATGTTCCGGCCAATCGTCGACGCCTCGGCGGTGGATCTGATCTTCGAAGAGCCACTGGGCCTGCCGCGCCTGTATACCGATGACAAGAAGCTCGGGCAGATCCTGCGCAACTTCATTTCCAACTCACTGAAATTCACCACCCGTGGCGAAGTGCGGGTATCGGCGCGAATGGAAGGTGAAGACAAAGTGCGCTTTGCCGTCAGCGACACCGGCATCGGCATCGCGGCCGAACTGCATGACACGCTGTTCGAAGACTTCTCCCAAGTCGATTCGCCATTGCAGAAACGTCTGCGCGGCACCGGTCTGGGTCTGTCACTGTGCAAGCGTTTCGCCGCCCTGCTCGGCGGTGAAGTCGGGGTAGACAGTACGCCGGGCGTCGGCTCGACGTTCTTTGTCATCATCCCGCTGGCGATCGCTCTGGAGAACGTCGATGAATCGTGACATCCGCCTGTTGATCGTCGATGACAACGTCGCCACCCGTTACGCCCTGCGCCGGCGCTTGGAGCGCCATGGCTACACGGTGCTCGAAGCCGGCACCGGCAGCGACGGCCTGGCCCTGATCGAGGGCGAAGCCCTCGATGCGTTGATCCTCGACGTCAACCTGCCGGACATGAGCGGTTTCGACATCGTCCGCCTGCTGCGCGCCGACCCGGGCACCGCGCTGCTGCCAGTGATTCATGTGTCAGCGGCGTCGATCCAGACCGGCGATATCATCACTGGTCTCAACGCGGGTGCCGATGCCTATCTGATTCACCCGGTCGACCCCGATGTGCTCTTGGCGACCCTGCGTACCCTGCTGCGGGTGCGCGACACGGAAAATGCCCTGCGCGAGAGCGAGGCACGTTTCCGCGAGATTTTCGCCAACGTCTCGGCACCGATCGCCGTGCTCGATGCCAATCTGAAAGTGTATGAATGCAACCACGCCTTTGCCCAACTGATCGTCGATAACCGCGACGCGCAGGCGCTGCGTGAATGCTTTGCCGAAGATCAATGCTCGATCCTCGATGAACTGCGTCTGCGTCTGGTCGACGGCGAGCGCTGGAAAGGCACGCTGAACATGCGTGTGCAGGGCGAGATTCGCGAGACGCAATGGCAGATTTCGCCGTATCGCACCCCGGAACTGAGTCTGGTGTTCGTCGAGGACGTCACCGAACACCGCCACCGCGAGCGCTCGCACCTGGCGCGGCTGGATGACACCACCACGCAGCTGGCCAAGGAAGTCGCCGAGCGCGTGCACGCCGAAGCGCAATTGCTGCAAGTGCAGAAAATGGATGCGCTGGGCAAGCTCACCGGCGGTATCGCCCACGACTTCAACAACCTGCTGACCGGGATCATCACCAGCCTGGAACTGATCCAGAAACGCGTGGCCGATGAGCGTCTGGACAAGGTGCAGTTCTATACCGAAGCAGCGCTGAACTCAGCCATGAGCGCGGCCTCATTGACCCATCGTCTGCTGGCATTTGCCCGCCAGCAGCCGCTCGATACACGGCCGGTGGACATCAACGAGCATGTCCGCTCGCTGGAAGAATTGCTGGTGCGCACCATCGGCGAGCGCATCACCCTCAAGCTGGAACTGACCAACAAACCGGCGATTGCGCTGGTCGACCCGGTGCAGCTGGAAAGCGCGGTGCTCAATCTGGTGATCAACGCCCGTGATGCCCTGCCCTCGGGCGGCAATATCTGGGTCAATACTTACGCCGCTTATTCCCATGGCGATCCGAATCTGGCCGATGGCGCGTACGTGGCGCTGTCGGTACGCGACGACGGCACCGGCATTGAACACAACGTGATCGACAAGGTGTTCGAACCGTTTTTCACCACCAAGCCTTTGGGCCAGGGCACCGGGCTCGGTCTGTCGACGATCTACGGTTTTGCCCGTCAGTCCGGCGGTGACGCGCACATCCGCAGCGTCGCCCGACGTGGCACCGAAGTGACCATCATGCTGCCCGGCACCAACGACCCGACCGGGGCCGACGCACCTGTGCCCGTGCCTGACGCGAAAGGCAGTGGCGAGCATGTGCTGATCGTCGAGGACATGGCCACGGTGCGCTTGTTCGTCACCGAAGTGCTGGAGGATGCCGGCTATCGCTGCACGCAAGCGGCGGATATCGAATCGGCGCTGGAGCGCTTGCAGAACGACCCGTCGATCGACCTGCTGCTGACCGACGTCGGCCTGCCGCGCATGAGCGGGCGGGAGTTGGCGGATGTTGCCCGTGGCTGGCACGAAGGGCTGCCGATCCTGTTCATGACCGGCTACGCCGAAACCGCGCTCAACCGCCAGGTCTTCCTCGGTACAGGCATGGACATGCTGGTCAAACCGTTCCAGATCAGCGAACTGCTCGACAAGGTCCGCCGCACGCTGGATGGCGCCTGAACTGGCGCCATCGCTGGCAAGCCAGCTCCCACAGGGGCATCAGTGTGCGCAGATTTTCGGCAACAACTTGAATTTCTGTGGGAGCTGGCTTGCCAGCGATGGCGGCCAGCAAGGCGCTGCAGTTATCGGCTTAAAGCACGGGCAAGAAACGGCGCGGTCTTGCTCTTCTTGCTGGCGGCGACTTTCTGTGGTGTGCCGGCGGCGACGATCCTGCCGCCCTGATCACCGGCGCCGGGGCCGATGTCGATCACCCAGTCGCTCTGCGCGACGACACGCATTTCGTGTTCGACCACAATCACCGTGTGCCCCGCCGTTACCAGCGTATCGAGTTGTTCCAGCAAGCGATCGACATCTCTCGGGTGCAATCCCGTGGTCGGTTCATCCAGTACATACAAGGTCGCACCACGCTGGCTGCGCTGCAACTCGGTCGCCAGTTTGATCCGCTGCGCTTCACCACCGGACAGTTCCGTGGCCGGTTGCCCCAGGCGCAGATAACCCAGGCCGATATCGCGCAGCACTTCCAGCGAACGACGAATCCCCGCCTGTTCGGCAAACACCGCTACCGCTTCATCGACTGTCAGTTGCAGGACTTGGGCGATGCTCAAGCCCTGCCAGAGAATCGCCAATGTCTGCGGGTTATACCGCGCTCCGTGGCAAGTTGGGCACGGCGCATACACGCTGGGCATGAACAGCAATTCCACACTGACAAAACCTTCGCCCTCACACGTGGCGCAACGGCCCTTGGCGACGTTGAAAGAAAACTGCCCGGCATCATAGCCCGCCGCTTGTGCCTCAGGTGTCGCGGCAAACAGCTTGCGCACGTTGTCGAACAACCCGGTGTAAGTCGCCAGATTGGAGCGCGGCGTGCGTCCGATGGGTTTCTGATCAACCTGCACCAGCCGTTTGATCGACTCCAGGCCGGCGCTGATCTGCCCGGTGCTGGGCGGCGGAGTGTCATCTTCCAGGCTCGGCTCTTCTGACTCGGCCTCGGCCACCGGACGGCCCAACTGCGCGCCGACCAGTTCGAGCAAGGCCTGACTGACCAGACTCGATTTGCCAGATCCCGATACGCCGGTCACCGAGGTGAAACAGCCCAAAGGGAATTCGGCGCTAAGATTATTCAGGTTATTGCGCGTGACGCCGTCCAGCTTCAGCCACCCGCTCGGCTTGCGTGCGGCGCGCTCAGGGCGTTGATTTTCCGCGAACAGATAAGCGCGGGTCTGCGAATCTGCAATATCAGCAAGTCCCGCAGGCGGACCGCTGTACAGCACGCGCCCGCCCTTCTCGCCCGCCGCCGGACCGACGTCAATCAGCCAGTCGGCACGGCGCATGGTTTCGACATCGTGCTCGACCACAAACAGCGTGTTGCCGTCCGCCTTCAAGCGCTGCAACGCCTCGAACAGCGCCTCACCATCCGCCGGATGCAGACCGGCAGACGGCTCGTCCAGGACATAAATCACCCCGAACAGCTGCGAACCCAATTGCGTGGCCAGGCGCAAACGCTGCAACTCGCCCGACGACAAGGTCGGCGTACTGCGTTCCAGCGCCAGATAACCCAGGCCGAGATCGGTCAGGGTGCTGACCCGCTCCAGCAAATCCTCAGCGATGCGCTGCGCCGCCAGACGCTTTTCCAGCGACAGATTCGGCGTGTGGCGCACGTCCGGTGCGCTGGCATGACCGCTGGCGCCATGGGCGACCCGCTGCTGACGAGCCTCGCGGGTTTGCGCATGGCTGAGGGTGTCGCCGCTCTCCTCGGCCTGTTCCAGATAATTTGCCGCTGCTACAGGCCGCAGCACTTCGGCCACTTGCAGCAACGGCATCTGCGACAACTCGCCAATGTCGTAGCCGGCAAAGGTCACCGACAACGCCTCGCGCTTGAGCCGTTTGCCCTCGCACAATGGGCACGGGCTACCGCGCATGAACTGTGAAACACGCTTCTTCATCAGCGCACTTTGCGAGTGAGTGAAGGTGTGCAGGATGTAGCGCCGGGCGCCGGTGAAGGTGCCCTGATAACTCGGTTCCATCTTGCGCTTGAGCGCGACGCGGGTTTCTTCCGGGGTCAGCCCGGCGTACACCGGCACCGTCGGCGTCTCTTCAGTGAAGAGAATCCAGTCGCGCTGCTTTTTCGGCAGTTTTTTCCACGGAATGTCGACATCGATGCCCATGGTCACGAGGATGTCGCGCAGGTTCTGCCCTTGCCAGGCCAAGGGCCAGGACGCCACTGCACGCTGGCGGATGGTCAGGTTCGGGTCCGGCACCATCAGCGCTTCGGTGACTTCATAGACGCGACCAAGTCCATGACACTCCGGACAGGCGCCCTGCGGCGTGTTCGGTGAAAAATCCTCGGCATACAGCATTGGCTGCCCCGGCGGGTAACTCCCGGCCCGGGAATAGAGCATGCGGATCAGGCTCGACAGCGTCGTCACACTGCCCACCGAAGAACGCGCGCTTGGCGTGCCGCGCTGTTGTTGCAGAGCGACGGCAGGCGGCAGTCCTTCGATGGAATCGACATCCGGCACGCCGACCTGATCGATCAGCCGCCGCGCGTAGGGCGCCACCGATTCGAAATACCGCCGCTGGGCCTCGGCGTAAAGCGTGGAAAACGCCAGCGACGACTTGCCCGAACCCGAGACGCCGGTGAACACCACCAGCGCATCACGCGGAATATCGACGTCAACGTTCTTCAGGTTATGTTCGCGGGCGCCGCGCACACGAACCATGCCGGCGGGTGCTTTGGAATTGCGCTTGGAAATCATCGGCCTGCCTTGATTGAAAAACTGGGCAGCGCTCGGCATCAGGTGCCGAGCACCTCGCAAATCATCTGCAGTAAGGCTTGCGGGCTGTAGGGTTTGCCGAGCAGATGCGTATCGGGGCTGAGCTGGTGGTCGCGGGAAATGATGTCGCGGGTATGCCCGGAAGTGAACAGCACCGGCACTGGCGGCGTCTGCACCTTGGCCCAGGCAGCTAGATCGGAACTCTTGATCAGGCCGGGCATGACCACGTCGGTGAAAATCAGATCGATCTCGATGCCTTCCAGCAACATCTGCATGGCCACGTCGCCATTGCCGGCGGTCATCACCCGATAGCCTTCTTCGCGCAGCAACTCGACCGCCGAAGCGCGCACCGCGTCATTGTCTTCCACCACCAGAATGGTTTCGTGGCCGCCGCTCTTGCGCTCGCCGACACTGGCGGTCTCTTCACGAACCGGACGCCGACTGCGCGGGAAATACAACTGCACCCGCGTGCCTTCGCCGAGCTTGCTGTCGATCTCGACGTGGCCGCCACTCTGTTTGACGAAGCCGAAGACCATGCTCAGACCGAGACCAGTGCCCTGCCCGTCGGCCTTGGTGGTGAAAAACGGTTCGAAAACCTGTTCCAGCATTTGTGGGGCAATGCCCACGCCGGTGTCGGTGACCGCCACGCGCACATACTCACCGGACGCGATGCCCTTGCCGACGCAGTATTCGCTGTCCAGACAGACATTGGCGGCGCTGAGGCCGATAACGCCCTCGCCTTTCATCGCGTCGCGGGCGTTGATGGCCAGATTGAGAATCGCGTTTTCCAACTGGTTACGGTCGACGTTGATATGCCACGGCTGCGGCGGCAACTGCACGTCGATCTGAATGGTTTCGCCCAAGGCGCGTTGCAGCAACTCGCCAACGCCTTCGAAAATCTGTTCTGGGTTGCACACGGCCGGTGACAGCGGTTGCCGGCGGGCAAATGCGAGCAATTGCGAAGACAGTTTGGCCCCGCGCTCGACCGCCGCCAGCGAAGCCCCGACCCGGCGCTGCACGTTGGCATTGTTGGGCTCATGCCGAGCGAGCAAATGCAGGTTGCCGGCAATCACTTGCAGCAGGTTGTTGAAGTCATGGGCCACGCCACCGGTCAAGCCGCCGATGGCTTCGAGTTTCTGCGACTGGCGAAGCTGTTCCTCAGCCGCCAGCCGCGCATTCACCTCGGCGGCCACGCGCTGTTCGAGGTTGCGGGTGAATTTGAGCAGCGACTCTTCAGCATTCTTGCGCTCATGAATATCGATCAGCACGCCGGGGAAGCGAAACGGCCTGCCGTCTTCATCGAACTCGCAGGCACCACTGGCCAGCACCCACAGATATTGGCCATCGCCGCGCTGTACACGGTACTCAGCGTTGTAGGGCTCGCCAGTGCGCACACAATGGGCGACCCGCTCCTGGACCCATGGGTGGTCGTCGGGATGAATGCGCGATTCGGCGATGTCTTGTTGCAGATCGCTCAGGTCCTGATCCGGCGGGTAGGAAAAGGTGCGGGCGAAACGTTCGTCAGCAGAGAAGCGATTGTTCTTGATGTCCCAGACAAACGAGCCAAGCAGTGCGCCGGCATTCAGCGCCAGACGCACGCGCTCGTTGTCGGCGCGGTACGCATCTTCGGCCGCCTGACGCAGGCGCTCGGAATGCACCAGTTCGGTGGTTTCGACCACCATCGCCATGACGCCGCCGGGCACGCCTTCGTCGTTGGCCACCGGGCTGTAATACAAGTCCATCCAGACGTCTTCGGGCACGCCGTCGCGCAGCAATACCAGCTCTTTGTTGCGATAGGACAAGGTGCCGCCGGCCAGGCAAGTGTCAACGACGTGGCGGTTGAATTCGGCGACTTCCGGCCAGCCCAGCTCTACCGGCACGCCAAGCAGATAGGGATGGCGGCCACCGGCGAATTCGGAGTAGGCGTCGTTGTAGATCATGTAGCCGGCATGGCCCCAGAGCATCACCATCGGCAGCGGCGAAGCCAGCATCAGCTGCACGGTGTTACACAGACTGGCCGGCCAGTCGGCGAGCGGACCCAGTTCGGTGAGGCTCCAGTCGAACGCACGGATGCGTCCGGCCATTTCGCCTTTCCAGCCCTCACAGCCGTGGCTTTCGGATAAAAACTGCATCGCCTGACTCAGTGTCCTTTTTTGCGGTTTTCCGATCTATCGCAACGCTACAACGACGCGACGCCCGTGTGTTTCGAGGCCCTGAAAACGCATTGGTTTCATTGGAGGTATAGCCGATTTGCGACACAGAGCCATTCAGACGCCAATCAAGTGTTTGAGTGGGTGATAGCCGGTTTTCATTTTTGCAGCAACGTCGAGAATCGCCTTCTCGATTCCGTTGAGGTGCGTGCAGGTCAGCTCGATCGCGGCGCTCTGATTACCGGCCTCGATGTACTCGAGCAAACGCAGGTGTTCATCGTCGCGGCAAGCTTGATGACTGTCATCATCGAGCGCGGCGGCATACAGCGAAGCGCGCGAGATCAGCTTCTGGAACCAGTCGAGCAGCACCGGATTGTTCAGGCTGCGCGCCAGTTTGAGGTGGAACTCGCCGAGGAGATGGATCAACCGTTCATGGTCGCCGGCCGCATGGGCGGCATCTTCCAGTAACAAGTGCTCACGCAGATCCTGCATGGCAACGGTGTCTTTGCGCCGGCACAGTTCGGTGACGATGCCGATCTCGATCAACCGCCGGGTTTCGAACAGCGAACGCAGCTCTGCGTCACTGGGCAGCGACACCGATGCACCTTTGTTGGGCTCAGTGGTGACCAGACCATCGGCTTCCAATTGCTTGAGCGCAGCACGAACCGACGTGCGGCTGACATTGAACAACTCGGCCAGCGAGGCCTCACCCAGCTTCATGCCCGGGCGCAACGAACGCTTGCTGATCGCCGCGTAAACCCCTTGGTAGACGCGATCGACCGTGGTTTCCAGTTTCTTTTCGCTCATTCGAACACTCCTTTGGCGTCGGGCAATTCATCCTGGCAGTGGCTGGCCATGGAGATTGATCGGGCTCCCGTACCGGTGTGAAGCGCAGAATATCTGCCTTCGGCCCAAAGGTGCAGCCTTTTGATTTATCTCGATTTTGAATAAACAGCCAAAACCTGTGGGAGCGAGCCTGCTCGTGAAGGCGGCGGCACGTTTGACATCGTCATTGCCTGACAGTCCGCTTTCGCGAGCAGGCTCGCTCCCACACTGATACGGGGTAAATCCACCATCTTCATCGCAACCAAATTCCCTGTGGGAGTGAGCTTGCTCGCGAAGGCGGCGGCACAGTCAACATCGTCATTGCCTCAGACTGCGCTTTCGCGAGCAGGCTCGCTCCCACTCTGATACGAGGCAGATCGACCATCTTCATTGCAACCAAAATCCCTGTGGGAGCGAGCTTGCTCGCGAAGGCGGCGGCACAGTCAACATCGTCATTGCCTCAGACTGCGCTTTCGCGAGCAAGCTCTTTCCCACAAGGCTCAGTGGAAATCCCGGCTCTGCACATGAATGCCGTTGAGCAGCGGGCTCAGGTCGCTCATGCGCCCGGCGATCAGGTGGCGCACATCACCTTCGCGTTCCCAGCGGCCGTCGACCTTGAGCAATTGCGACCCCACCAGCACTTGGCGCTGCCGCTCGGCCAGGTCACGCCAGACCACCACGTTGACGTTGCCGAACTCGTCTTCCAGGGTCACGAACGTCACGCCGCTGGCCGTACCGGGGCGCTGTCGGCCGGTGACCAGACCGGCCAAGCTGACCGGCCGGCCATGTTCGATATCCATCAATTCCCGCGAGCTGCGGCAACGCCGGGCCTGCAACTCGCCACGCAACAACGCCAGTGGATGCGGCCCCAGCGTCGTCCCCACGGTCGAGTAATCAGCATGCAGGTCTTCGCCAACGCTGGGTTTGGGCAGGACGATTTTGACTTCCTCTTCGTTGGGCAGGCCGGCGAACAGGCCGAGTTGTTTCTGCACCCCGGCTACTTCCCAACGCGCACGATGACGATGCCCGGCCAGACCGCGCAAGGCGCCGGAGTCTGCCAGCAAGGCCTGCGCACGACTGTCGAGGGCGGCGCGCTCACCCAGGTCAGCGACATCGGCAAACGCCCCGTGTCGGCGCGCGGCTTCGATGCGCCGTGCGTCCTCTTCGCGAAATCCCTTGATCATGCGCAGGCCCATGCGAATCGCCGGTTGCCCGGCACTCAACGGTTCGAGGCTGCAATCCCAGTCGCTGGCGCGCACGTCCACCGGACGGATCTGCAATTGGTGCCGCCGCGCGTCCTGCAGAATCTGGTCCGGGCTGTAAAAGCCCATCGGCCAACTGTTGATCAATGCACAGGCGAACGCCGCCGGCTCGTGGCATTTCAGCCAGCAACTGGCGTAGGTCAGCAAGGCGAAACTGGCGGCGTGGGATTCGGGGAAGCCATAACTGCCGAAGCCTTTTATCTGCTCGAAGATCTGCGCAGCGAATTCCGGTGTGTAGCCGTTCTTTTTCATGCCGGCGGCGAGGCGCTCCTTGTGCGGCTCCAGTCCGCCATGGCGCTTCCACGCCGCCATCGAACGGCGCAACTGATCGGCCTCGCCGGGGCTGTAGTCGGCAGCGACGATGGCGATCTGCATGACCTGTTCCTGAAACAGCGGCACGCCCAGGGTTCTTTTGAGTACGACTTCGAGCGCTGGCGACGGATAGGTTTCCGCCTCTTCCTTGTTACGTCGGCGCAGGTAGGGATGAACCATGCCGCCCTGAATCGGCCCCGGGCGGACGATCGCCACTTCAATCACCAGATCGTAGAACGTCTGCGGTTTCAGGCGCGGCAGCATCGACATCTGCGCCCGCGACTCGATCTGAAACACACCGACGGTATCGGCGCGGCTGATCATTGCGTAGGTCGGTTTGTCTTCGGCGGGGATCGTCGCGAGCGTCAGGTTCAGATCACGATGCCGGCGCAGCAGGTCGAAGCAGCGGCGAATCGCACTGAGCATACCCAAGGCGAGAATATCCACCTTGAGCAGGCCGACCGCATCGAGGTCGTCCTTGTCCCATTGAATGATGGTGCGGTCGGCCATTGCCGCGTTTTCGACCGGCACCAAGGTGTCCAGCGGCTGCTCGGAAATCACGAAACCACCGGGATGCTGCGACAGGTGCCGGGGAAGCCGATCAGTTGCCCGGTCAGGCTCAGCACCCGGCGCAGCACCGGACTGTCCGGGTCGAAGCCACCTTCACGCAAACGTTCCAGCGGCGGCGTTTCATCGCTCCAGCGCCCGCAGCAATCGGCCAGCGCGTTGATCTGATCCGGTGGCAGGCCGAGGGCCTTGGCCACATCGCGCACGGCACCGGTGGCGTGATAGGTGCTGACCACCGCGGTCAGCGCCGCACGCCGCCGGCCATAACGGTTGAACACGTATTGCAGGACTTCCTCGCGGCGCTCGTGCTCGAAATCGACATCGATGTCCGGCGGCTCGTTGCGCTCTTTGGACATGAAGCGTTCGAACAGCAGCGTAGTACGATCCGGATCGATCTCGGTGATGCCCAGGGCAAAACACACCGCCGAGTTGGCGGCCGAACCACGGCCCTGACAGAGGATGTTCTGCGTGCGGGCAAAGCGCACCACGTCGTGCACGGTGAGGAAGTAGCTTTCGTAGCCGAGTTCAGCGATCAATTGCAGCTCGTCATCGATCTGCTTGAGCACCTTGGCCTGAGGCCCTTTCGGCCAGCGCCAGGCAATGCCCTCCTCGGTCAGATGACGCAACCAGGAACTGGCATTGTGGCCCTTGGGCACCAGCTCTTTCGGATATTGATAGCGCAGCTCGCTCAGATCGAAGGTGCAGCGCTGGGCCAGGTTGACCGATTCCTCGAGCAAGGCCGGCGGATACAATTCGCGCAGCACATCAAGGCAACGCAAATGCCGCTCGCCATTGGGATGCAGGCGCAGACCCGCTTCGGCCACGGGGACGTGATGACGGATCGCGGTCATGGTGTCCTGCAAGGCACGGCGCCCCCGGGCATGCATGTGCACATCGCCGCTGGCCACGGCTGGAGTCTGCAGCTCAGCCGCCAGAGCCAACAATGCCGCGAGCCGCTGCTGATCGTTCTGCCCGCGATGCAGTTGCACCGTGAGCCACAGGCGGTCGCCGAAGGTTTGTTTCAGCCAGCGCCCTTCTTCCCGGTCATCCACTGAATCCGGCACCCACAACACCAGCAAACCCGGCAGCGCTTCGGCGAAGTCTTCGCGCAGCACCTGATACTGCCCTTTCTGCGTACGCCGCCGGGCCTGGGTGATCAAGCCGCACAGGGCCTGATAACCAGCAAGGTTTTCCACCAGCAGTACCAGTTTCGGGCCGTTGTCGATGCGCACCTCGCTGCCGATGATCAGCGGCAACTCGACGGACTTTGCCGCTTGCCACGCACGAACGATGCCGGCCAGGGTACATTCGTCGGTGATCGCCAGCGCCTGATAGCCGTGCTTTTTCGCCCGCTGAAACAGCTCCAGCGCGCTGGAGGCTCCGCGCTGGAAACTGAAATTCGACAGGCAATGCAGTTCGGCGTAATCGGCACTCATGCGAACCAGCCTTGCAGCCACAGCGGGCCGCCCTCACCCACAGCGCGCCAGGCCCAGCCCTGCTGACCGGCGCGGTTCTGGATCAGGTAGTAATCACGCCGCACGTCGCCACCGTCCCACCAACCGGATTCGATGCGCTCCGGCCCCATGAGAATCCGCGCCGAACCTTCCGGCACGCTCTGCGGTTCGTTGAGCAGCCAGCCCGGGCGCTGGACGCTGGGCAAACCTGTGCAAGGCTGTTTGTCGACGCCATTCTGCCACGCGCACTCGGGGCGATGATCGGCCTGAAAGCGCAAGCCCTGCACCGCGTCATCACCCAGCCGTGCGCGCAGACGTTCGCGCAATTGCTCCCAGGGCAAGGTCTGCTGCGGGCGGTCGTCGAACAGTTCCTGATACTGCGGAACGAAACTCGGCAGGTCTTCGGCGCGCAAGCGAAAACCACGCACCGGCGCCTCGACCTGGACTTGCTCCAGCCGGCCACGGGCCAGTTCAAACAGCATCGCCGCGTCACGCTCGGCACTGAGCAGGCCGACCTTGATCACCGTGTCCGGCAGCCCTGCGTGTTCCAGATGCAGGTCAAAACGCTGCACGCCACTGTCGCGCCCACAGAGGAACGCCGACAGGTCGCCGGTCAAGCGCCGTAACGGGAACAGCAAGGCTTGATGGGATTGCACGTCGAAATTCAGTTCGATGCGGATATCGAAACGGTCTGGCGGCAGATAGAACGCCAGCGCCAGCGGGCGTGCGCCGAACAGCGTGTCGAGGTGCTTGAGCATCTGCGCTTCGAAACGCCGGGCCAGTGCCTGGCGTGGCAGGCTTTGCACCTGACTGAGATTGCGCAGGCCCATGCGCGACAACGCCGTGGCGACATTCGGCTCCAGCCCCACACGATCAACCGGCAATTGCCCGAGATGATGCTGCAAGGCTTCGCTGTCCGGCACCACCAGGCCATCGTAGGCATTGGCCAGCACTCGTGCCGCCACCGGGTTCGGCGCGGCGACGATGCGATGGCGAAAGCCCAGATCTTTCAATTCCTGGCGCAGGCGAGCTTCAAATTGCGGCCAGGTACCGAACAGTCCGAGGCTGGATTCGATCTCGAACACCACGGTACGCGGGTAATGCACGCTGACCTGCGCGCTGAAGCGATAGGCCCACGCGGCGAGAAACTGCTGCCAGTGCTCGACCTCGGCCACCTCGTAATCGGCGGTGGCAAAGCCTTTGCTCATGGCTTGCGCGGCGGTCATCGACATGCCGGGGCGCAGGCCGAGTTTGCGCGCCGCCGGATTTACCGCTTGCAGCACTCGGCGTTGGGCCGGACCGCTGAGCAGCACCAACGGCTCTTCAGGGTCGGGCCGCTGACGCAGCACAGCGTCGAGGGCCAGTTGCGGAAAGAGAATACATACCCAGCGCATGACGATCAGTGCCCCACGGCAAAGGCAATCGGCGCCGCACGCGCCAGCCCGCCACGGCATTTGAGTACGCGGAGTTGCGCCGGTTTGGCATCGATGGCTATGCGCAACGCTGCCGGTGACGGGTTGACCGCCTCGCTCAACGGGCGCCAGGCAAAGGCCAGGGTCTGGCCGGTTTCCGCCGCTACCTGCAAACGCCGCAAAGCCCGGTCGTCGGCCTTGTTCGGCCAGCACAGCACCGCGCCGCAACTGCCCGAGCGCAGACACTGCTCCGCCGCCCACAAGGCATCGCGTTCGCTGGCCTGAATCACCGACAACTGGCGCAAATCGACCCCGGCATTGGCCCAGGCCTGCGGGTACGGCACGAACGGCGGCGCCACCAGCACGATGCGCTCACCGGCCGCGGACAATCGCGCCAGGGTTGGCCAGACCAGTTGCAGCTCGCCGACACCAGGGCCGGCGAGAAGGATTTCGCTCAGCGCCGCTTCCGGCCAGCCGCCGCTGGGCAGAGCTGCGTCCAGTCCCGCATGCCCGGTCGGCTGCGGACTCGCCGCCGGTGGCGCAGGCCTGCCGCGCCAGACCTGGCCGCCATTGAACAGCGTATCCAACGCAACGACGGCGCCCATCAGCCTTGCCTCACCAGACCACAGAACACGCCTTCAATGGCCAGATCCTGATCATCACGCACGACAATCGGCTTGTACGCCGGGTTGCGCGGCAGCAGGCGCACTTCATCCCCGACCCGTTCGAAGCGTTTGATGGTGACTTCACCGTCCAGACGCGCAACGACGATCTGGCCGTTCAGCGCCTCGGGATTGCGCCGCACACCGACCAGATCGCCATCGAGAATGCCGTCTTCGATCATCGAGTCGCCCTGCACCCGCAGCATGTAATCCGGGGTGCGGGAGAACAGCGCCGGGTCGAGCAGCAAACGGTTATGGATATCGGCATCGGCGCCAATCGGCGCGCCGGCGGCCACACGACCGAGTACGGGGATCTCCAGCAGCTCCGGACGCGATGGCTGGCCGAGCAAACGAATGCCCCTGGCCTGATGCGGGTTGACCTCGATGAAACCGGCTTCCGTGAGCGCCAGCACATGCTTGCGCGCCACGCTGCGCGAGGCAAAACCAAAAGCCTCGCTGATTTCAGCGAGGCTTGGGGGCTGACCGTGCTCGGCGATGCGATCGCGGATAAAGGTCAGAATGGCGGTACGGCGGGGAGTCAGATTGGTCATGGAGTACATTTGTACTCCTGTGGGAAATGCCTGACAAGAACCGCCAGTCGGCGCAAGCCGACGCAAGCAGCTGCCGAAGGCTGCGATCTGATCGTTCCCACGCTCTGCGTGGGAATGCCTCAAGGGACGCTCCGCGTCCAGTGACGCGGAGCGTCACGGGCTGCATTCCCACGCGGAGCATGGGAACGATCATCGGATAAGGTCAGGAAGCCAGTTGCGCCAGGTACTCCCACGGATAAATCCCGCGTTGATGCCCGTCGCTGAACACCAGTTGCACACCATAACCCTGCGGGTTGAGTTCGATCAGGCGCACGCGATCATCAACCAGCGGCGTGACACCGCGCAGGCGAAATGCGCGGCATTGCGAGCAAGGGCATTGCCGGCGCAGATCGGCATGCTTGAGCAGCGATTCGCGCCCGTCCGGCCAGCTCAGGTGTAACGTGCGCTCACTCTGCGAGTTGCCCACCGACAGCGGAGTCATTGCAGCTGACTCAACGCGATGCGCACGGCTTTGCGCACTTCCGGGTCGCCGTCGTCCTGCGCTGCCTGCAACGCGGCCACGGCGCCGCGATCGTTCAACTCTCCAAGCGCCAGCGCGGCCTCCTTGCGCAGGTTGCTGATGCGGTGGCCGAGGGTGTCGATCAGCGCGTCCAGCGCCGGGACGAAACGCAAGCGGCCAAGGCTGCGAGCGGCGCGCAGGCGCACTTGCCAGTAATCATCGCTCAGCGCTTCGACCAAGGTCGGGCCGGCGTCGCTGTGGCCAACCTTGCCCAGTGTCGTCGCGGCTTCTTCGCGCACTTGCCAGGCGGGGTCGTGCAAGGCCTGGCTCAGCGCCGGCAACACTTCGGCGCCACTGGCCAGACCCAGCGCACCGGTCGCGGCGCGGCGCACTTCGGTGTCCGGGTCGTCGCTGGCCAGGCGCGCCAAGGCTGGCAGCGCGTCGAGCTGTTTGAGCCAGCCGAGCACGCCAACCGCTTCGCGCCGAACATGAGCATCGGCATCCTCCAATGCCGCGACGGCAGCCGGCGCGGCCTCGGCAAAGCGCAATTCTCGCAACGCCCGAAATGCGGCGATGCGCACACTGACATCGGCATGTTCGGTCCACGGCAGAATCACGCGCCCCGCCGCTGCAGTCTTGAGCAGGCTCAGGCTTTGCGCCGCTGCCGATTGCACAGCGGGCGACGTATCCGTCAGCGCTTCGCACAAGGCTTGCACGACCGCATCGTCCTCCCACGCTTCAAGCAATCGCGCAGCTTCAGCGCGAACATCCTCGGCAGGATCCTGACGAAGTCGATCAACCAGCCAGAGCAAGCCATCCGGTTCTTCGAGATCGGCCAGATCGATCAGGGCAATGCGCCGCACGCCAGCGTCTTCAGCCGTCAGGCGCGGATGCAGGGCGCGGATTTCATCGTTGTCGGTCACAGCAAAAATAGAGGTCATAAGGCAAATCGCGGCAAAGGGTTTTCAGGAGGCAGGCCGAGCGGATTGAGGCGCGGCAGCGGTCGGTCGTTGTCGTGGCGCAGCAGGTCGAGGCAGTGGCGCTTGAGGCGAGCGAATTCCGGGCTGGTCACCAGTTCGCTGGTGCGCGGACGCGGAAAGTCCAGAGGCAAATCTTCGATGATTCGCCCCGGTCGCGCGCTCATCACCAACAAGCGATCGGCTAGAAACAGCGCCTCGTCAATGTCGTGGGTGACGAAAACCACCGTGGTGCGGATGCGCGTCCAGATGTCCAGCAGCAGTTCCTGCATGTTCAGACGGGTCAGCGCATCCAGCGCGCCGAACGGTTCGTCCATCAGCAACAGTCGCGGGCGATTGACCAGCACCCGGGCGATTTCTACCCGCTGCTGCATGCCCCCGGAGAGCTGATCGGGCCAACGCTCGGCAAAGCCGTCGAGGCCGACCAGTTTGAGAATGTCGTCAGCGGCGCGATGGCGCTCAGCCTTGCCGACCCCGCGCATCTTCAGGCCGAAGGCGACGTTGTCGCGCACCGTGCGCCACGGGAACAGCGTGTGGTGCTGAAACACCATGCCGCGCTGCGGCGACGGGCCGGTCACCGCGCTGCCGTCGACTTTCAAGCTGCCGGTACTGGCATTCAAGTGTCCGGCCAGGGCGCCGAGCAAGGTCGACTTGCCGCAACCGGACGGGCCGAGAATGCACACGAACTGGCCGGATTCGATCTGGCAATCGAGGCCCTGCACCGCTTCGAAGGCTTCGCGGCCCTGGCCGAGGACGATGGACAATTGGCGGATGTCGATCCGCCCTTCCGGGGTTTGCATCACGCTCATCAGGCTTTGCCTCGCGGTCGATGCCAAGGCGTGAACAAGCCGCCCAGGCGTTTGATCAGCCAACTGCTGCCCATGCCCAACACGCCGATCAGGAGCATGCCGACGACATTGTCGGCGTAGTTCTGAATGGTGTAGGACTCCCAGGTGTAGTAACCGATGCCGAACTGCCCGGAGATCATTTCCGCCGTCACCAGACAGAACCACGACGTGCCCATGCCGATCGCCAGGCCAGTGATGATGCTCGGCGCAGCGCCCGGCAGGATTACTTCCAGCAGAATCGCCCGACGCCCTGCCCCGAGGCTCTTTGCCGAAGCGATCAGGCGCGGGTCTACAGCTTCAACGCCGTGCACGGTGTTGAGCAGGATCGGGAACAGCGCGCCAGTGAAGGTGATGAAAACCATCGACAACTCCGAGGACGGAAACATCAGGATCGCCAGCGGAATCCACGCCACGGCGGGGATCGGGCGCAGGACCTCCAGTGGTGGCAGCAGAATGTCTTCAGCCCATTTCGAACGGCCGATGGCCAGGCCCAGGGCGATGCCGAGGATCAACGCCGCCACGTAACCGGCGAAGACCCGGCCGAGGCTGCTGCTCAGGTGCTGCCAGAGTTTGCCGGAGTCGCCCAGGCCCAGCGCGGCTTCGATCACCGCCAGTGGCGTCGGCACGTTGGCAAAGGTCACCAGGCCGAGGTTCCAGTGGTGGCTGGCGGCGAGTTGCCAGAAGAGCAGGCAGAGCAGCAGTGAGGCGGCTCTTGATGTCCAGCGCAACGGTGTTTTCATAGTCCGGTTTCCAGTTCGGGTTCTGTGTGATGGCTGAGATTTACCCCCTCACCCCAGCCCTCTCCCCGAGGGGGCGAGGGGGAAAGGGAGCCGATTTGCGTGCTTTTCACGACCTGAGTTCGACTCGATATTTCACGTCGGCGTATCTCTCACCAACAACTCGGTCAGTCCCCTCTCCCTCCGGGAGAGGGTTAGGGTGAGGGGCTTTTGATCTCAGCGCTTGCAGACCTCAGTTCGACTCGGTAATTCACGTCGGCGTATCTCTCACCAACAACTCGGTCAGTCCCCTCTCCCCTCCGGGAGAGGGTTAGGGTGAGGGGCTTTTGATCTTCAGCGCTTGCAGACCTCAGTTCGACTCGGTACTTCACGTCGGCGTATCTCTCACCAACAACTCGGTCAGTCCCCTCTCCCTTTGGGAGAGGGTTAGGGTGAGGGGCTTTTGATCTTCAGCGCGCAGCAACAACCTGCGCAGTGGCATCGCTAAAGTCGAACACCTTGCCACCCTGCGCCGCAGCGTATTGCTGGGCCTGGCCCTTGAGCAGAAATGCGCTGAGTCGGCCCTTGGCGTCGCTGGCAAACCACGCTTGTTCGGCGAGCAACTTGATCCCGCTGTCACTGGCCTGCGCATACACCGCACGAATGTTCCTGCCCTCCTGCTTCAACCCCGCCAGCGCGGTGAACGCCGCTTCAGCCGAGCCATAACGGCGGACTTTTTCCTCACCGCGCACCCAGATTTCCGCGACATGGCTGACGTCGGTGATGGCATTGCCCGTCGCCGCATCCACGCCCGGCAATGGCGTCTGCGCGTAGTTGGCCAGTTGCGCGGTGTAATCGAGGTTCGCAGCCTTGAAGGCGGCGCGGATGTACTGGTCGTCGATGAAGTTGTTCAGGTCGAGCCCGCGATCGGCTTTCTTCAGCAGCTTCAAGGTATCGATGGCGGTACCGACAGCCTGGCGGTATTCAGGTTTCCAGCTCAGGTCGCGGGTCTGTACGCCGAGCGGGCCGTGAAACAGGTAGTTGACCTCGGCATCGACCCCGGTGACTTTGGCGATCAGTTCGCTGTACTTCTCGGGTTCGGCGGCAAGCAGTTGGTTGGCTTCGATGCTCGCGCGCAAATAGGCGACGACGATTTCCGGGTACTTCCGGCGTAGGCCTGATCCACCAGTGCGCCATGGAAAGTCGGCGCGTTGGCCTGGGCGCCGTCGTAGATCTTGCGGGCGAAACCACGGCTCGGGAACAGCTCGGCGAACGGCACGAAATCGGCGTGGGCGTCGATCTTGCCGGCCTGCAATGCCGAGCCAGCGACTTCCGGTGGCTGGGCGATGATGTTGACATCCTTGAGCGGGTCCCAGCCCTGCTCTGCCACGGCACGCAGCAACATGCCGTGAGCCGTCGAGGCGAACGGCACCGAAATGGTCTTGCCCTTGAGTTCGCTCAGGCTTTGCACCGACGAAGCGCTCGGCACGACGATGCCATTGCCGCTGCCCTTGATGCTGCCCGACAGCACGCTGATGAACAGGCTGTGCTTGCCCGCTGTTTCGAACGCCACACCATTGAACGCACCGGGGAAATCGGCCATGGCGCCAAAGTCGAGCTTGCCGGCGACCATCTCGTTGGTCAGCGGCGCGCCACTGGTGAAATTCTTCCATTGCACGTCGTACTTCGCGTCTTTGTAGGCGCCATCGTGGGGCAGGTATTTTTCCAGCAGCCCCAGTTCCCTGATCAACAGGCCACCGGCGGCGCAGTTGATGGTGGTGTCCTGAGTGCCGATGGCGATGCGGATGGTTTCGGCCGAGGCCGACAAGGTGAATGAAGCCAGTACCAGACCGGCAAGTGCTGCACGCAACATGAGTGTTTCCCCTCGAATCATTTGTTTGAAGTTCGTCTCCGCCGCGATCGGGGCGCGGTGGGAAACGAGGGGTGTTTTGCATTCAGCGTCCGGGGTTCACCGGATGGCTATTGGATAATCACAATTGCAATGTGGGAGCGAGCCTGCTCGCGAAGGCGGCGGGTCAGTCACCATCATTGTTGAACGAACGATTGCTTTCGCGAGCAGGCTCGCTCCCACAATGGATTTGGGGTCAACGCAACAAATAGGGGATGTCGACCTTCACCGCCCCAGTCGGGCAATCCTTCTCGCACGGCATGCAGTACCAGCATTCATCGAACGCCATGTAGGCCTTTTGCGTGGCCGGGTTGATCGCCAGCAGGTCCATCGGGCAGACGTCGACGCACACGGTGCAGCCCTTTTCGGCGATGCATTTGTCCTCGTCCACGGTGACCGGGGCGTTGGAGCGGAAGAAGATTTCCTGAGCTTGATAAGCCATGGTTCGGACTCTCTTTCTAGTGATGCATCAAGCGGCGAAGGCGCCGACCCGCAGGCAGTCATAGGCCTGCATTTCCTCGGCATCGAGCGGAATGATGTAAGGCTCGACGGCTTTCTTGAAACTGGTCATCTGGCCGTCCTCGCCCTTCTTCAGATGGCAATGGCAGAACCACTCGGCGTCGTTGCGTTGCGGGTGATCGACGCGATAGTGGTACAAGCCCCAGCGGCTTTCGGCGCGGAACAACGACGCGCGGGCGGCCATTTCGGCGCAGTCGCGGATCACGCTGGTTTCCATCGCTCGCATCAGTTCGTGAGCGTTGTTGGCTTTCATCTGCTCAAGATCGCGTTCGATGTCGCTGAAACGCTGCAGGCCGATCTGCATCTTCTTGGTCACTTTCGGCGGTTGCAGGTAGTCGTTGACGAAGCGGCGCAGCTTGTATTCCACCTGCGCCGGTGGCAGGCCGTGTTCGCGGTCGAGCGGCGCGTAGACCCGGGCTTTTTCCTTGGCGATCTGCTCGCTGTCCAGTGCGGAAAACTCGCGGCCGGCGACAAAGTCTGCGGCGTTGTGCCCGGCGAACCAGCCGTAAGTGAACGCGCCAAGCATGTAATTGTGCGGCACCGCAGCCATGTCGCCGGCCGAATACAAGCCTTTCACTGAAGTCTCGGCACGCTCGTTGACCCACACGCCGGACGCCGAGTGGCCGCTGCAAAAGCCGATTTCCGAAATGTGCATTTCAACCATCTGCGTGCGGTAGTCGGTGCCACGGTTGGCGTGGAACTGGCCACGGCTCGGGCGCTCATTGCTGTGCAGGATTTCCTCGATGTTCTGGATGGTTTCCTCGGCCAGGTGATCGAGTTTGAGGAACACCGGACCGTTGCCGCTCTCCAGTTCCTGATGGAATTCCCACATCATCTGCCCGCTCCAGTAGTCGCACTCGATGAAGCGTTCGCCCTTGTTGTTGGCGGTGTAGCCACCCAGCGGGCCGGTGACGTAGGCACAGGCCGGGCCGTTGTAATCCTTGATCAACGGGTTGATCTGAAAGCACTCGAGATTGGCCAGTTCGGCGCCGGCGTGATAGGCCATCGCGTAGCCGTCGCCCGCATTGGTCGGGTTTTCGTAGGTGCCCATCAGGTAGCCCGACGACGGCAGGCCGAGGCGCCCGGCCGCGCCGCAGGCGAGAATCACTGCTTTGGCCTTGATCACATGGAAGTCGGCGGTGCGGCAATCGAAGCCCATCACTCCGTTGATCGCGCCCTCCTCGTCGGTCAACAAACGCGTGCATACCAGGCGATTGGTGATGCTCACCCGCGCACGTTTCAACTGCCGATACAGGACTTTCTTGATGTCGTGCCCTTCCGGCATCGGCAGCACATAGGCGCCCATGTGGTGGACCTTTTTTACCGCGTAGTCACCGGTCTCGTCTTTCTCGAACTTCACGCCCCAGCGGTCGAGTTGTTCGATGGTTTCACAACTGTGCGTCGCATAGGCGTAGACCGCCGCCTGATTGACGATGCCGTCGTTGGCGATGGTGATTTCCTTGGTGTACTGCTCTGGCGTCGAGTGGCCGGGGATGATCGCGTTGTTCAGGCCGTCCATGCCCATGCTGATCGCGCCGCTGCGCTTGACGTTGGCCTTGTCGACCAGCAAAACGCGCAAATCGCGGTTCTTCTCTTTGGCCTTGATCGCCGCCATCGGCCCGGCCGTACCGCCGCCAATCACGACGATGTCGTATTCCTGTTCTAGAACGTTGCGGGTCATGCCTGCTCCCCTTTTTGCCGGTCGATCCGCAGGCGGTACTGGAACGCATCGCCACGGTAATAAAGATGTTCGAAGTCCAGCGGCTGGCCGTGGGCATCGTGGGTCAGGCGCTCGATGCGCATGATCGGCGAGCCCGCTTCGACGCTGAGTGCCTGGGTCAGGTCGCTGTCGGCCAGCACCGCATCGATGGCCAGATCGGCGTGGCCGAGGGCGATGCCGCAGTCGTTTTCCAGAATCAGAAAGATGTCGCGAGTGACCAGATCGGCCTTCTCCAGCCGCTCGCCGACGTCTTTGGGCAGGTAGGTGATTTCCAGCGAGATCGGCTCGCGGTTGATCAGGCGCACGCGTTTGATCTGCGCGACGATTTCACCCTCGGCCACCTGCAGACGCTCGGCCACACGCTTGTCGGCCGGAATGAATTTGAAACTGCGCAGGCGGTTGATCACTTCATAACCGCGCCCGGTCATCGACTCGGCGAGGCCTTGCAGGCTGCTGACGTTCTGAAAGGTTTTCGGCTTGGCGACGAAGGTGCCCTTGCCATGGATTTTGAAGATCAGCCCTTCTTTCTGCAGATCGCCCAAGGCCTGGCGCACGGTGATGCGGCTGACTTTGAACAGCGCACCGAGTTCGCTTTCGGAAGGCATTTGACTGTCTTGCGGGTATTCACCGTCGAGAATCCGCGCACGCAGAACGTCGCGCAGTTGGGTGTGCAGCGGAACGCTACTGAGGGAGAGAACGTTATCGGTCATCACGGGATCACTTGTCATAACGAGTTATGACGTGATCTTAGAGATGTGATGCCGAGGTTGAGAAATACTGTTTGGGCATAACCTTAGATGCGTGTTGCGCCGGCAAAACCTGTGGGAGCGAGCCTGCTCGCGAAAGCGGTGTGTCAGTCACCCAAGATACTGACTGACAGAATGCTTTCGCGAGCAGGCTCGCTCCCACAGGGGATCGTGAGCTATTCAGCGTTTGAGTATCCGGTCCATGACCCAGTCGGTCTTGACGGCTTGCTCGGCCACGGCGGGATGCTGTGAATCACCACGAATATGCGCATTCATCCCCAGCACGTGATGCCACTGGATATGCTCATGGTGGGCGATTTCCAGGCTGATCTGCTCGTCGGCAAACAGCTGCACCGGATGTTCATCAAACACCGAAAACCCGATCCGCCCTTTGCTGCCGATAATCTCGACGCGATCCTCACGGCGGTCCGCAACAAAGTTCCAGCAGCCCATGCCCAGCGCTCCGGAAGCGAACCGCCACGTGGCGCTGACCGCATCTTCGGCGGCGTACAGACCCGCCTGACGCGCGGTGAAACCGGCGACCTCAACGATGTCGCCAAGCAGATACTGGAACAGGTCCAGGCCATGGCTGGCCAGGTCGGCAAAGTAGCCGCCGCCAGCCACCGCAGGGTCGGTGCGCCAATTATCGCGACCCTCAAGATCAGCCGGCGACGGCGCTTTGGTCAGCGTCCAGCTCATATGCCGGACATCACCGATGCGGCCCTCCTCCAGCCAATGCCGCACCTGGGCAAAGCGCGGTAGCGAGCGGCGGTAATACGAGACGAACAAGTGCAGACCGGCAGCGACAAACGCTTGCTGCATCTCGCGGCTTTGCCCGGCGTTGAGCGCCATGGGCTTTTCCACGCAGCAATGCTTGCCGGCGGCGGCGACTTTCAGGCTGTAGGCATGGTGGCTGTCGGGCGGCGTGGCGATGTACACCGCGTCCACCTCGGGATCGTTGATCAGCGCATCGACATCGGTGTAGACGCGACTAATGCCGTGGCGCGCAGCGTAGTCGGTCACCGCTTCGAGGCGACGGCCCATTACCGCAATCAGCGCCGAACCGGGCGCCTTGTAAAAGGCCGGCCCGCTCTTGCGTTCAGCGACGCTACCGCAACCGATCATGCCCCAGCGCACCACGTTCATCTTCAGTCCTCAGCCGATGCGCAACGCGCGCAGATCAAGGCGTCCGTCCTTGAGCGGCGGGCACCAGTAGTAGCCGCCGGTGATTGGTCGGCTGATCTGATACAAGCCATCGGCAATACCGTCCTCCAGACCGCTCATGCGCCGCAGCTGTGCTTCGAAGGCATCCAGCGAAAAGCCGAAGGCGAGGAACATCAAACCGGCACGATCGCCTTCGATCCACGGCATCGAACGGCGCACCACGAACGCTTCCGGCGCGAAGCTTTCCTGCGCGGTGCGTTTCACGTGGGCGGAGATCGGCGCGTCGTCGATTTCTTCGTTATCGCTCAAGCGCCGCCCCATGATGTCGTCCTTGGCCCCGGCAGACAGGCGATGAAAACCCTTGAGATCGTGCTGCCATTGCTGGATCGCGGCGAAGCTGCCACCGACCAGCCCGTCCGCGCCGGAGCTCAGCAGCGCGGCAGCCACAGCGGCGTCATCGTGGGGGTTTTCCGTGCCGTCTTCGTAACCGGTGAGGTCATGGCCCTCCATGTGGCGGAAGGCTTCCTGCATCTCGACCAGACGCAAGGCCGGGGCCAGCGCGGCTTCGATAGCGTTGCAGCGGTTGAGCAGCTCACCACGGTCGACACCGTGCAGCCAGATCCACAGGGCATGCTGGGTCGACGGGTTATTCACGCCAACGCCGGTCAGCGCCGGGAAGCTGCGCAGGCCAGCGATTTCGACATTCAGCGCCTTGGTCAACGACTCACCAAAGCCAACCACCGCCGACTTGCCATCCACCAGCATCAGCAGGTTGTCGATCGCTTGCGGCAAGGCTTCAACCGACGCCAGGGCGAAAAACAGATGACGTGCTTGCGCAGGAACAGGGTAGCGAGAATGCCCGGCTGGTAGTAACTCATGTGAACTCCTTGAAAAAGTGCGCGGAGTTTACCTGTAGCCGGATCGTTTGTGTGGGTAACGAGAGCGTCGTCGTTCAGCGTTCACCGCCTTCGATCAACGCCCTCAATGCCAGCGCATCGGCGGTGGCGGCACCGCTGGCGGTGTTGTCGAAGATGCACCAGATGTCTCTGCCGTCGGCCTTCGCGCGCCGCAGGTTCTGAGCGAGCTGTTGCAGATAAGCCGCTTCATAAGCGCTGTGATAAATCCGTGGCGAGCCGTGCAGGCGCCAATACTGCAGGCCTTGCCATCCACCCGGCGCGGTGTCGCTGCTGATCCGCGAGGGATCGACCACTGCCTGGGCAATCTGCAAATCCACCAGCATTGCCTCTGCCTCAGTCCACGATTCGTGTCGTGGCTCAAGCACCACACTGCCTTTGTACCGCTCGCGCAGGGCACGAAAAAACGCCTCGGCCACCGGAGCATCGAAAGCAAGTTTCGGTGGCAGTTGCACCAGCAGGCAGCCGAGTCGATCACCCAAGCCCGGCACTGTCCGAGAAACTCATCGAGCGCGGCCGCGCTGTCCGCCAGCCGCTGTTCATGGGTGATGAGCTTCGGCACTTTCACGGCGAAGCGAAAGTCCGGCGCCACCGAATCAGCCCAGCGCTCGTAGGTCTGACGCCGATGCGGGCGGTAGAACGAGCTGTTGATCTCCACACAGTTGAAGCGCGCGGCGTAGCGTTGCAGGTGCGTGCCCTCGGCGGGGAATGCCGGCCAGTGCTCGCGGCCGAGACTCCAGCCGGCGCAACCGATAAAGATCGCTGGCTCGTTCAAGCGCCCACCGTCATTTTTTCCCGGGCAACACGGCGCCGAGCACCTGCTTGGCGGTCTGCACAATCACCCCGGCTTCATCCGGATCACCCTTGAGCAGGGTCGTGGCGAACTTCTTCGCTTGCTCAAGCTTGATGTGCGGCGGCAGCGGCGGCACGTTCGGGTCGGTTTTGAACTCGATCAGCACCGGCACTTCCGAGGCGAGTGCCTGTTCCCACGCAGCGGCGACCTCTTCTTCACGATCAACAAAAATGCCCTTGAGGCCAATGGAGATCGCGAACAGGTGATACGGCACATCGGGAATGCTCTGCGACGCTTCGAACTTCGGATCGCCCTCCATCACCCGCTGCTCCCAGGTAACCTGGTTGAGATCCTCGTTGTTGAACACCGCGCAGATCCATTTCGGGCTCTGCCATTGCCGCCAGTATTTGGCGACGGTGATCAGCTCGGCCATGTTGTTCATCTGCATCGCGCCATCGCCGACCAGGGCAATGACCGGGCGTTCCGGGTAGGCAAATTTCGCCGCGATCGCATACGGCACCGCCGCGCCCATCGAGGCCAGACCACCGGACAACGAGCATTTCATGCCGCGACGGATTTTCAGGTCACGGGCGAACCAGTTGGCGCAAGAGCCGGAATCGCTGGTGATGATTGCCTGCTCAGGCAAGCGCGGTGACAACTCGTAGACCACTCGTTGCGGGTTGACCGGATCGGCTTTGGCCATGGCGCGTTTTTCCAGGGTTTTCTCCCAGCTGCTGCGCCAGCCTTCGATCTTCTTGCGCCATTTGTTCGAGGTTTTCTGTTCCAGCAATGGCAGCAACGCGGCAAGAGTTTCCGCTGAATCACCGACCAGATTGACCTCCATCGGATAACGCAGGCTGAGCATGTCCGGCTGCAGATCGATTTGAACCCCGCGCGCCTGGCCTTCCTTGGGCAGAAACTCGGAATACGGGAAGCCCGAACCGATCATCAGCAAGGTGTCGCATTCGCTCATCAGCTTGTAGCTGGGCTCGGTGCCAAGCAGGCCGATGCTGCCGGTCACCCACTGCAAGTCATCGGGGAGTGCCGCTTTGCCGAGCAGAGCCTTGGCGACACCGGCGCCAAGTTTTTCCGCCACGGCGATGACCAGATCGGTCGCCTCCAGCGCACCGGCACCGACCAGAATCGCGACTTTCTCGCCGCTGTTCAGTACCTCGGCGGCGCGTTGCAGATCGGCTGCATAAGGAACGACTTTCGGCTTGCTGTAGCCGACGCCGGAATGCGCGGTGCCATGGGCGCGCGCCGGTTGTTCGTAAGGCAGATCCTGCAAGTCATTGGGCAGAATCAGCGCGGTGACGCGGCGCTCGCCGACCGCAGTACGCACCGCACGATCAAGCAGATGGCGCACTTGCGACGGCGCCGAAGCCTGCTGCACAAAAGCCCCGGCGACATCCTTGAACATCGACACCAGATCCAGCTCCTGCTGGTAGTGACTGCCCAGCGCCGTCCGCGCCTGCTGACCGACAATGGCCAGCACCGGCATGTGGTCCATGCGCGCATCGTAGAGGCCGGTGATCAGGTGCGAAGCGCCGGGACCGGAGGTGGCGATGCACACGCCCAGCTCGCCGGTGAACTTGGCGTGGGCCGAGGCCATGAACGCAGCCATTTCCTCGTGCCGTGCCTGAACGAATTCGATCTTGCCTTTGGTCCGGCTCATGGCGCCGAACACGCCGTTGATGCCATCCCCTGGATAGCCAAAAATCCGCGTCACGCCCCATTCGCTGAGCCGCTCAACCAGAAAATCACCTACTGTCATCGTCATCTTGACCCTCGCCATTTACCGCTGCATGGACATGTAAGGGTCTGGACAGCCCGGTGCGCGATGAAGTTTCGCTGGATTTTCCGGGCATCAACATCGGCGCCGTGTTTGCGCGGCAATGATTTTTTGAGGCGTGCGCCCTGCTCTGTGGTCGATTGAGAAATGATCGAAGGAGGATGGGCCATGACTGAAGTACAAACCCTGCTGCTTCAACGCAATGACTGGGTGCCGAACAATCCGCGTCTGCCAGTGCTGATCTACCGCAGCGCGGTTGCCGTTGAAGGCGACGATCCCGCGGCGCGCTTCGAGCAGACCTTCGGCGCCAATGGCTGGCCGGCGCAGTGGCGCTACGGCATTTATGACTATCACCACTATCACACTGAAGGCCACGAAGTGCTTGGCGTGGCGGCCGGTCAGGCGCGGTTGATGTTGGGCGGGCCTGATGGGCAAGTCGTCGACGTCAGTGCCGGGGATGTGTTGTTGCTGCCGGCCGGAACCGGGCATTGCAATCTGGGCTCGAGTGAGGATTTTCTCGTGGTGGGTGCTTATCCGCCGGGGCAGCAGGCGGATATTTGCCGGGCCGCGCCAAGTGGTGCGCAGTTGGCGCGGATCGAGGGGCTGGCGTTTCCTGAGACAGATCCGGTGCAGGGAGTCGGGGGTGCGGTTGGGCGGTATTGGAGCCATTAGGCGCGGCGACCCTGCCGACGCTTTCGCGAGCAGGCTCGCTCCCACAATGAATACGGGTGAACCCTGTTTCTCTGTCCAATACATACCCTGTGGGAGCGAGCCTGCTCGCGAAGGCGGCAGATCGGTTTACATCATTCAATATGAATAACCGCACTCACCGCTGGCACCCGCCGGAAATTTTCCCTACGGTGTCTACCTGTTCTCTCCCAGCATCGACGAGGTCCGTTTCATGAGCAATGCGTCTTACGTTCCGCCCAAGGTCTGGAAACACGAAGCCCCGTCCGGCGGCCACTTCGCCAGCATCAACCGGCCGATCGCCGGGCCGACCCATGACAAAGAGCTGCCGGTCGGCAAGCATCCGCTGCAACTGTATTCGCTGGCCACGCCCAACGGCGTCAAGGTCACCATCATGCTCGAAGAGTTGCTCGCACTCGGGCACAGCGAGGCCGAATACGATGCGTGGCTGATCCGCATTGGCGAAGGCGATCAATTCTCCAGCGGTTTTGTCGAGGTCAACCCGAACTCGAAAATCCCGGCGCTGCTGGATCGCAGCGTCGAGCCACCGATCCGGGTGTTCGAATCCGGCTCGATCCTGCTGTATCTCGCGGAAAAGTTCGGCGCGTTGCTGCCCAAGGATCCGGCCGGTCGTACCGAAACCCTCAACTGGCTGTTCTGGCAAATGGGCTCGGCGCCGTACCTGGGCGGCGGTTTCGGGCACTTCTACGCGTATGCGCCGGAGAAGCTCGAATACCCGATCAACCGCTTCACCATGGAAGCCAAACGGCAGCTGGATGTGCTCAACCGCCGTCTCGCCGACAACGCCTATCTGGCCGGCGACGATTACACCATCGCCGATATCGCCGTATGGCCCTGGTATGGGCAACTGGTGCGCAACAACGTTTACTCGGCGGCGGAATTTCTCGCCGCTCATGAGTACAGCCATGTGCAGCGCTGGGCCGAAGAAATCGCCAAGCGGCCAGCGGTCATCCGTGGGCAGCGAGTGAATCGCACCTGGGGTGATGAAGACAGTCAGGTGCCGGAGCGGCATGAGGCGAAGGATCTGGACTGATTTCAAAAAAACCGCATAACCCTGTGGGAGCGAGCCTGCTCGCGAAAGCGGAGTATCAGACAACGCATCTGATGAATGACACACCGCCTTCGCGAGCAGGCTCGCTCCCATTTGCGTCAGAAGGCCATCGAATCCAATTGTGAAAAAATCATTAACTAACTGACTCGTACGGGTTTATTCCCCCGGTAACTTCCGACATACTAATGCGAATAATTCTTACATGCACTCGCATTAGTTTCGTTTGGGTAAATCTTGGGGAAGCAGATAGATGTCGTTTCACACCATTCACCGTCGCTCGAACCTTTCACCTAACCTCCTCGCAATCGCCATCGGCATGGCCAGCATCGCTCCTGCGTTGGCTGAAGAAACCGCAGCCACTGCGCCCACCAATGGCCCGCTGGAACTGCAAGCGACCGAAATCGGCGCCACGCAGATGAGCAGCACCACCGAAGACACGCAGTCCTACACCACCGGCCCGATGCAGACCGCGACCAAGCTGTCGCTGACCATGCGCGAAACGCCGCAGGCGGTGACGGTGATCACCCGTCAGCGCATGGACGACCAGAACATGACCAGCGTCAACGACGTGGTGCGCGGTACGCCGGGGCTGTTCCTCAGCGAGGCCAGCGGCCCGGGCCGGCAGACTTACAAGGCGCGCGGTTTCGACATCGACAACATCATGTACGACGGCCTGCCCAGCTCGTATTCGCCGTTCACCCTGGCGGTGCAGCCGAACCTGGCGATGTTCGACCGGGTGGAAATCGTTCGTGGCGCGACCGGCCTGGTCACCGGTGCCGGCAACCCGTCGGCGGCGATCAACATGGTCCGCAAGCGTCCAACCGCCGATCAGCGCGTGACCCTCACTGGCGCCGCCGGCAGCTGGGATGACTACCGTGGTGAAGTCGATGCCTCCAGCCCGCTGAACGACAGCGGCACCCTGCGTGGCCGGGTGGTGACGTCGTATCAGGGCGCCGACAGCTTCCGCGACAAGGAGGAAAACGATCACGGCCTGTTCTACGCCATCGGTGAAGCCGACCTGAGTGACAGCACCACCGCGACCCTCGGCTTCTCGCGGCAAAACGATCAGACCAACTATTTCTGGGGCGGCCTGCCGATCGGCGAAAACGGCCACCACCTCGACCTGCCCCGCTCCACCTACCCGGGCACCGATTGGGAAAACCGCAAGCTGCAGGTCGACACCGTGTTCGGTGAAGTCGAACACCGTTTCGCCAATGACTGGAAACTGCACCTCGGCGGCTCGACGTCGACCCTCGAGGGTGAATTCTCCGGCACGTACCTGTCGCGCTACGACGGCCCGCTGGAAACCACCGCCTACCAATCGCACCACACCGACAAGCAACGCGCCTTTGATGGTTTCGCCAGCGGCCCGTTCGAAGCGTTCGGCCGTACCCACGAATTGGTAGTCGGCGCCAGCAACCGCGTGTACGACGCCACCACCAAGGAATACTCGCCCTACGACACAGGTCTGCCGATCGCCGCGCCCAAGCCTGACTTCGTGCGCAGTGGCAAGTCGCGTAACGTCACCACCCAGGACGCGGTTTACCTGACCACGCGCTTGAGCCTGGCCGACCCGCTGACGTTGATCCTCGGCAGCCGCCTGGACTGGTATGACTACGACGATCGCAGTGCCGACGGCGACTTCAAGGTCACGCGCAACCTGACCCGTTACGCCGGCCTGATCTACAAACTCGATGACCATCATTCGGTCTACGCCAGCTACACCGATATCTTCACCCCGCAAACCCAGAAGGACCTCGGCGGCAAAGTGCTCGAGCCGATCGTCGGTGAAAACTACGAAGTCGGAATCAAGGGCGAATATTTCAACGGCGCGCTGAACGGCAGCGTGGCGGTGTTCCAGATGGACCAGACCAACCGCGCCACCCAGGCGGCGACCCAGCTCGGCTGCCCGGAACTGACCTGCTACGAAACCTCCGGCAAAGTTCGCGCCCAAGGCGTGGACATGGAACTGCAAGGTGCGCTGACCGAGCAATGGCAAGTCGGCGCCGGCTACACCTACACCCGCGCCCACTACATCAAGGACGAAAACCCGGCCAACAATAACCAGAAATTCGACACTGACATGCCGGAGCACCTGTTCAAGGTCTCCACCGTGTACCGCTTCAAAGGCCCGCTGGAAAAACTGCGCGTGGGCGGCAACGTCTACTGGCAGAGCCGCATGTACAACGACATCGCTCTGGCCAACGGCGGCAGCTATCGTCTCGAACAGGGCGGCTACGCGGTCACCGACCTGATGGCCGGTTACGAGGTCAACAAGCACCTCGACCTGCAGGTCAACGCCAACAACATCTTTGACCGCAAGTACTATTCCTCCATCGGCACCGACGTGACCTGGGGCTCGACCGATAACTACGGCACCCCGCGCAGCTACATGATGACGGCCAAGTACAAGTTCTGAGGCGATAGCGCTCAGCAAGCACCACACAGAGCGCCGGGAGTTTTCCCGGCGCCCTTTTTTGCAGGTTCATTAGGCATGTCCGGCGTTTACCGATAGTCTCTGGCGACACTTTCGCGAAGCGCCGGCCATGCCCCAGACAGATTTCTCCTCCGACCTCCAGGCCATCGGCAGCATTGACGCTGTGCCGGTGATCCTGAGCATGGTCAAGCACATGACCGGCATGCGCTTCGCCGCCGTAGCGCGGGTCACTGAGAGCAAGTGGATCGCCTGCGCCGTGGATGATTCGATAGACTTCGGCCTGTTGCCCGGCGGCGAACTGGTACTGGAATCGACGATTTGTCATGAGATCCGTCAGCACCATCAGCCGGTGATCTTCGGCCATGCCAGCCAGCACCCGGTTTTCTCCACGCACCACACGCCGAAAACCTATGGTCTGGAAAGCTACATTTCGATTCCGATCATCAAGGCCGATGGCGAGTTTTTCGGCACACTCTGCGCCATTGATTCGGTTCCGGCGAACCTCGACGACCCGGCCATCGAAAAGACCCTCACCCTCTTCGCCCAGCTGATTGCGATGAGCCTGGATACCCAAGGCCATTTGCACGCGACCAAAACCGCGCTGGCTGATGCCAACGAAATGGGCCGTCTGCGCGAGCAATTCATCGCGGTGCTGGGCCATGACTTGCGTACGCCGCTCAGCGCCATTCGCATGAGCGCCGATCTGCTGCAAAGCAAAGCCGAAGACAAAGCGCTCGCGCACGCTGCTATCGGCGATCCGTACCAGTTCGGTGCGCATGGGCGTGCTGATCGAAAACATCCTCGACTTTGCCCGGGGTCGGCTCGGCGGCGGGATTCCGGTGCAACGCAAACTGGTCGATGACTTGCAGCAAACGCTGCGCCAGACCCTTGAAGAAATCCAGGTGGCGTACCCGCAGGCGAAGTTCATTGATTCGCTTGAGGGTACCGACCGGGGTCTATTGCGACCCGTTGCGCATCAGCCAGTTGTTGTCGAATCTGCTGGGCAACGCGGTGACCCACGGTTCTACGGCCGAACCGATCGTGCTCAAGGCGTTTGCCGAGGGCGATGAGATGGTGATTTCGCTGACCAACCAGGGCGCGCCGATTCCACCCGCGCTGATGCCGCTGCTGTTTGAACCGTTCTCACGTTCCGAAGCCGGTCAGCGCAATGAAGGGCTGGGGCTGGGCTTGTACATTGCCGGGCAAATTGCCAATGCGCACAACGGCACCTTGACCGTGACGTCCGACAGCGAGGCAGGCACCTGTTTCGTGGCGCGCTTCCCTGCCCGCTTCAAATGGGTCTGAGCGCCGTTCTAAGTATTCAGTGGTGTCTGCGGCGTATCCGGATTGAGCTGGCGGCGACGAAACTGCCCCGGTGGCTGGCCATGAATCTGGCGAAAACGTCGAGAGAAATAGGCCTCATCAGCAAATCCACACAGCCGCGCGACCTCGCCCACCGAGCGCGTGCTGTTGAGGAGGAAATTGCGCGCCGCGTGCATGCGCCGCTCCAGCACCAGCTCGGTGAACGTCTTGCCGATCTCCTTGCGCAGCCAGTGCGTCAGGTAAGTCGGTGACAGATAGGTCGCAGCGGCGACTTTGATCAGGTTGAGATCAGGATCGGCGATGTTCTTCCGCAAGTACTCGAACATTCGGCTCAAGGCGTCGCGACGGCTGTTCTCGGCGGCATTCTCTTCCGCCAGGCGCTTGAGCGGCTCGGCGTAAAGAAAACACACGCTGCCGATCATCTGCAACAACAAGCCCTTGAGCATTTCCCGTGTGCCGAACTGACGGTTCTCATCAAGGCTGCGCATCTGCTCGATCAGGCCGCAGACCTGAGCGAAATCCTCATCGCCCAAAATGAAATCCAGATGCTCCTGAAAGCGGAACGGCGACAGTTCAGGCGCGAGCAGGATTGACACCTCTTCCAGATCCATCGGGTCGCACTGTAGATGCGGCAAGAGGAACGTCTGGGAAAAATTGATGACGATGAAATTGCTGTCTGCGGGATGCGGAATCACATGCACGCGGTGCGGCAGGATGAACGCCAGAGTGTTGCGCGGGAACGGCCGTTGCACGCTGCCGATGTGCTGCACGGTGTCGCCACCGAGGTTGATCTGGATTTGAAAATACTCATGCCGGTGAGGCGCGGTTTCGGCGCGCCGACCCTTTGTCGCGAATGTAGAAATCGGTCAATTCGCTGCGTTGCTGCATGACGTAGGTCGGGATACGGCTGGGTGAAGACATGGGCGGGAGGTCCTCCGGGCAGTGAGGTGGCGCCCGTCATCTTGCAGGGTTGTGCGGTGGGCGGCAACGAGTCATACGATGACGTCGTCTTTTTTGAAAGAAGCCTCGCGATGAGCCTGTCCAAAAACCGCATTATCGTAAAAGTAGAGATAGTCGTTATTTTTCAGTTATTTATGCTTTAAACCTGATCTTTATTCTCAAGACAAATCGTATTTATCTTTTTGGACACGTTCGCCAAATCCACTTTTTTCAGAAAAAACGTTCTAACCCATCGGTTGATTTAGAACCGTTGTACGACCACTGTAATGACCAACGCAGCCCAACCTCTTTCAAAAACAATCAAAGGTGCGCACGTCATGATCCTGCTATTTCCCCTCGCCGCCCCGCCCGACCTCCGCTTGAAATCAGTCGCAGAAAGACGTTCCTGAACGTCTGAAAACCGCGCTGCAACCCGTTCGATTGCCTTGCCCCACACGTTGCGGGCAACGGCATCGGCTGCTCGAAAAATCTCGACTCTTCTAACAATAACGAGGTCTCCGCATGTCCAACTCCCATTCTTCCAGTGCCACGGTGCCGCCGGTGATCGCCGGTGCACGCGATGCCGTTTCGGCGCAGCGTCTGCCTACCCGGCGGCGCTGGTTCATGCTGTCGCTGCTGCTGATCGCGACGATCATCAATTACATCGACCGGGTGAACATCTCGATCGCCGCGCCGTTCATGGCCAAGGACCTGGGCCTGGACAAGATCGAGATGGGCCTGATTTTTTCCGCGTTCGCCTGGACCTATGCGCTGGCGCTGGTGCCGGCCGGCTTCATCGCTGATCGATTTGGCTCGCGTTTCACCTACGGCGTATCGCTGATCAGTTGGTCGACCGTCACCGTTTGCCAAGGTTTCGCCACGGGATTTGCCTCGCTGTTTGGCCTGCGCCTGGCGGTCGGCGCCATGGAAGCCCCGGCTTTTCCGGCCAACAGCCGCGCCGTGACGGTGTGGTTCCCGGCGCGAGAACGCGGGATGGCCAGCAGCATTTACGTGTGCGGTCAGTACCTCGGCACGGCGCTGTTCACCGGCGCGCTGTTGTGGCTGGCGACCACTTTTGACTGGCGCCACGTGTTCTACAGCACCGGCGCACTCGGCATCGTCTTCGGTGTGCTGTGGCTGTACCTGTATCGCGATCCGCTGAACTGCAAGAAAGTCAGCCAGGAAGAATTGAAGTACATCGAAACCGGCGGCGGCCTGGTCAAGAGCAGCCAGGAGCGCACCCGTTTCAACTGGCGGCAGATCGCCGAGCTGTTCAGCTATCGGCAGATCTGGGCGATCTGCATCGGCAAATTCGCCAGCACCTCGGCGCTGTACTTCTTCCTCACCTGGTTCCCGACCTACCTGATCGAAGAACGCAAACTGACCATGATCAAGGCCGGGATCTTCGCCGTGCTGCCCTTCGTCGGTGCCACGGTGGGGATTCTGCTGGCCGGCATCGTTTCCGACCTGCTGATCCGTCGCGGCTACTCGATGTCCTTTGCGCGCAAGTTGCCGCTGGTGGTTGGCTCGATGCTGGGCATGTCGATCGTGCTGGTGAATTTCACCGATTCCAACCTGATCTGCATCGCCGTGCTGACCATCGCCTTCTTCGCCCAGGGCATCGCGTCCTCATCGTGGGCGGCGGTATCGGAAGTGGCGCCAAAAGAGCTGATCGGCCTCACCGGCGGCATTACCAGCCTGGCGGCGAACATCGGCGGCATCGTCACGCCGATCGTGATCGGCGCCATCGTCCACGCCACCGGCACCTTCGCCTATGCCTTCTGGTTTATTGGCGGCGTCGCGCTGATCGGCACGCTCTCCTATTCGTTGTTGCTCGGACGTCTGTACCGCATCGAGCTGAAGGTGCGCTGAGGCGAAAAGCCCGGATTTGTCCAAACGCAGGCGGCTTTCGTCCAACTTCGCCGACGCCAGCCGCCGTACGCTGCCCTTTCAAACAGGATGACCCGCAGGATGAACATGACCGAATACGTCTTTACCCCGGATCTGCCCGTGACCTTGCCGGTCCTCGGCACCGAGCAGCGCTTCCCCGTCGGCCGGGTGTTCTGTGTCGGCCGCAACTACCCATGGCCGGACTCTCAAGGCCAGTCGCGCCAGCCGCCGGTGTTTTTCATGAAACCGGCAAGCTGCGTGGTCGATGCCGTCGGCGACGTCGCCTTCCCCTCAGTGTGCGAGGACTTCGTTCACGAAATCGAACTGGTCGTGGCCATCGGTGAAGGCGGCGCCCATATCCCTGAAGATCAGGCTCTGGCCTACGTCTGGGGCTACGCTGCCGGCCTCGACCTGACCCGCCGCGATGTTCAACGCGCAGCCAAGAGCAACGGCTTGCCGTGGGAAGGCGCCAAGGTGTTCGACGGCGCCGCGCCGATGACTGCCGTTGTCCCGGTGAGCCGCTGCGGCCATCCCGAGGGTGAGTTGTGGCTGAACGTCAACGGCGAAGAACGCCAGCGCGACAACCTCGACAGCCAGATCTGGTCGGTCAGCGAAGTGATCGCGCGCATCTCGCAATCCGTGGCCCTGCGCGCCGGCGACCTGATCATGACCGGCAGCCCCGCCGGCGTTGACAGTCTGCAACCCGGCGATGTGATCAACGCTGGCATCGACGGCATCGGCCACCTGGAAATGCGCGTCGGCCCACGGCCCTGATCCTGCGGATTAAGAAAAAGGAGAACAACAATATGACGACCTCTTTGAAAGTCGCGCTGGTGACCGGCGCCGGCAGTGGCATCGGCCGCGCCGTGGCACTCGGCCTGATGGCCGACGGCTTTACCCTTGTGCTCGCCGGACGCCGGCCCGAGCCCTTGCAAACGCTGGTCGAACTGGCGCAGAGCCAGGGTCATCAAGCCTTGGCGGTGCCCACCGACGTGCGTGATCCGGCCAGTGTCGACGTGCTGTTCGCGACCATTGCCGAGGTCTACGGCCGCCTCGATGTGGTCTTCAACAACGCCGGGGTCAACGCCCCCGCCGTGCCGCTGGACGAGCTGACCTTCGAGCAGTGGCGCAACGTGATCGACACCAACCTCAACGGAGTCTTTCTGTGCGCTCGCGGCGCGTTTGGGCTGATGCGCAAACAACAGCCGCAGGGCGGGCGGATCATCAACAACGGCTCGATTTCCGCACACACGCCGCGCCCGTTCAGCAGCGCCTACACCGCGAGCAAACACGCCGTGCTCGGCCTGACCAAATCCCTGGCGCTGGATGGCCGTGAATTCAACATCGCCTGCAACCAGATCGACATCGGCAATGCCCTGACCGAAATGTCGGTGCGCATGACCAAAGGCGTACGCCAGGCCAACGGCAGCATCGCCGTCGAGCCGATGGTCGACGTCAAACACGTCGCCGATGCAGTGCGCTACATCGCCGGCCTGCCGCTGTCGGCCAACGTCCTGAACATGACCGTCATGGCCAGCGCCATGCCGTTTGCCGGCCGCGGTTGAGCCGGCCTTTTATTGCGTAACGAGGTAGCCATGAAGCCAGAAATCCTGCAACTGAGCCCGATCCTGATCCCGGCAATCAACGCGCGTCTGGACGAACTGTTCACCGTACGCCGCTACTTCCAGCAAGCGGACAAACCCGCCTACATAAAGGAACACGGCGCCAACATTCGCGGCGTCATCACCGGCGGCCACACCGGCATCAGCCAGGCGCTGATGGCGCAACTGCCGAACCTGGAAGTCGTCGCGGTCAACGGCGTCGGCACCGACGCCGTCGATCTGGCCTACGCCCGCGACCGCGGCATCCGCGTCACCGCCACCATCGGCGCCCTCACCGAAGACGTCGCCGACCTCGCCATCGGCCTGCTCATCTCGGTCTGTCGCGGCCTGTGCACCAGCGACCGCTACGTCCGCTCCGGCCAATGGCCGCAAAGCCCAACCCCACTCGCCCCACTGCCCCTGGCCCGACAAGTCTCCGGCATGCGCATCGGCATCGTCGGCATGGGCCGCGTCGGCCGCGCCATCGCCACCCGCGCCGCCGCCTTCGGCTGCCCGATCAGCTACACCGACCTGCAACCAATGAGCGACGTCCCCCACACCTTCGTCGCCGACCTCAAACAACTGGCCCGCGACAGCGACGCCCTGATCCTCGCCGCCGCAGCGGACAAGGGCGAAGCGATCATCGACGCGCCAGTGCTGCAAGCGCTGGGCAAGGACGGTTACCTGATCAACGTCGCCCGGGGCAAACTGGTGAATGAGACGGATCTGGTGGCCGCGCTTTCAGCGGGAGAGATTGCCGGGGCTGGGCTGGATGTATTCGTTGATGAACCGAATGTGCCGGAAGCGTTGTTTGGTAATGAACAGGTGGTGCTGCAACCTCATCGAGCCAGCGCAACATTGCAGACTCGCACGCGGATGGGGGAAATGGTGGTGGCGAGTCTGGTTGATACGTTTGCGGGGAAAGTGCCGGTTGGGTGTGTGACGGGGTGAACGGGTTCCGGAGCGCTGTTCGTGATCGCGGCACACACCGCCTTCGCGAGCAGGCTCGCTCCCACAGGTTTGATTGCGTACATTCAGTGAGAAATGGGGCGTCTGTCAGGCCGCCTTCGCTGGCAAGCCAGCTCCCACAGTTTTTTGTGGCGTAGACAGGAACTGGTCAACACCCAAAGTCCAATGCAGGCTTGCTCTCAACGGAAAAGCAAAAGCGAAGGCCAGATCAAAAGATCGCAGCCTTCGGCAGCTCCTACAGTTGGATCGCGTTCCGCTCAAGAACAGGTCGGCTGTCAGGCCGCCTTCGCGAGCAGGCTCGCTCCCACAGGAAAGCAAAAGCAAACCAAGCAGGCCGTCCCGCCACCCAACACGATGAGCGCAAGCTCGAGTAGCTTTTGATCCCGGAGCCCGTCGGCAGGCTGAGTGGAGGGATTGATCCGGGTGTGGGAGCGCAGCGACCGTCTGGCGCAGCCAGACACAGCGGAAGGAGGTGCAGCGAAGCAAACCGGAGCCGCTGCGCCCGGATCGATCCCGGAGCGAAGGAACCCCGAGCCCCAGCGAGCGGGCCGAACGTCAGGGCGAAGACCTTTGGTTCCTTTTGGGGCGTTTGCCAAAAGGGACTCGCCGTAAGGGCGAAACCGCCAGCCGCAACACCACCAAAAAAGGATATACACCCAAAAACCCCAAAGCATGGTCGGCCCAAAGGCCGCCAAGTCCAAAAAAAGCCCCACAACCGAAAACCAGTGTGGGGCGAAAAAATTGGTTGGTTGCGGCCAACCAAAGGAGCTCTGTCAAAACCCGTCAAGCGCTCAGATCAAATGCACTCCTGAGCCGCCCGCTCAAAACTCGAAGGCAACAAATTCGACGCCAGCAAATGCCGCTCATAAATGAACACCTTGCCGCCCTTCCCCGCCTTGTACGCCTCCAGCACGTTATCCGCCGACACCTTGCTCGGCACCACAATCCGATAACTGCGCTGACTCTGCGAAACCGTCGGATTCAACGCACTGCCCTGCAACTTCGGCACCACGCAATCGGCGTACTGCGCCGGCGTCTTGCTGGTCTGCAACGTCAGAGTCGGATCGTTCGGCGCCGAAGCACAACCGCCGAGCAAAGGGAAACAAAAGCCATGGCTGGTACGAATAAGGGACGCATCGAGGTAAATCCTGAAAATAAAGGTTCGGTTCAACCGGCAACGGTTCGACTTCACGGGATCGCCGCTGCCATTCAATTTTTTGGAGAATCAGCTCGACGCCACCAGGGCCTTGAGCGACACATCGAATTGCTTCAGCGCATTGAGTTGCAGATCACGCTGCTGATTGATCTGTGCCGCGATCTGCGGCGCCGCCCGGTCATGCACCCAGACCGAAGGCAGCTCCTGCTCGATTGCCCCCTCGGCCTTGCCGATGTATTGCAGGTCGGCGTCGTAGAACCGTGCAGAGAAGCGCGCCTCGACCAGACTGTTGCGCTGGGTCAGCAAGCGGTTAAAGGTGTCGAGCTTGACCACCACGTCCGGATGGGCCTGAACCAGCGCATCCAGATTGTCGTAGACGGTCACCGAGACGAACTGTTGCTGCAGCGAACTCACCAGCCAGTCGAGGGCCAGTTCCGGGTCGGAACTGCCAACAAAGGCGTCGCGAATTCGCGAATCCAGCGCATCTTTCGCGCCATTGAGCGCCATGTCGTGGTAGCGCTCCAGATATTGCAGGTTCTGCAACGTGTTTTCGCTCAACAACACCCCCACGGTCTGCGTATGCTGCAACGCCGAGGCACTGGCGGCGATGGGTTGCAGGTGACACGACCGGGCGTCGTCTGCGTAAGCCGGTGCGGTAACTACCCCGCCCATCAGCAGGGCGATCATTGCCAGTCGAGTCAGAATGTTCATCGCGCAATTTCCTTGAGCTGCGTCTTCGATGGAGGCGATTTTCCGCCGATCGCCGGCAAAGCAGAACTTGCGTTTCTTGATGGTCACTATTACTTCCAGCAATAGTTGCGCGTCGCGCAGACTGATGCACACTGAGCACATTCAAGAAAAATGATGAGGGTCTCGCCTTGAGAACGTTTGATCTGATCCGTGACGCCGTGCTGCCCGAATATCGCGACCGAGTAGCCGAATACCTGGTGCAATACGAAAGCGTCCTGCTGGACAAAACCACCCGCGATGCGCAATTGATCCGCGATACCGCCCAGCAACTGCGCGGTTATCTGCGCGGCCTCAATACCACGCGGGTGCTGGGCATGGCCTATTGGGAAGAGCTCGATCGCCGCGTGGTAGACACCTGGCTAAGCCCGCAAGAGTGACCGCTGAAGCGCCAGTGGTCTGCCCGGCAACGCGCCCCCTGCGAAAAACCTGACCAAACGCTTACAATCGCAGGCCTATTGCCATACAGACAGGCCTGCCCGGAAATGCCGCTCGACCCGCCAACGATGCTGACCATCACGATCGCCCTCGCAGCCGCTGCCGCGCTGTACCTGGCGGTCGAGTGGCGCAGCATTCGTGAGCCTTCGCTACTGTTCTGGAGCGCCGGTTTCGCCACCATCACCATCGGCTCCACCCTCGCGCTGCTGCGCAGCAGCGGTTTTCTGCTGCTGGGCATCTGGTTCGCCAACGGCCTGCTGGTGACCGCGCATTTCTTTTTCCTGCTCGGTGTGGCGCGCTTCACCCAGACCCGACTGTCGCCGGCGTGGTACCTGATTTTCGCAACCTGGCTGATCATGTTGATGTTGCCGGACGGCCCGCTGTGGTCCAAGGCCATGCTGGTGGCCAACTCAATGCTGGTGGCGATCCCGACCCTCAAGGCCAGTTCGCTGCTGCGCCCGCACGGCAAGTCGTTGAGCGTGGGCGCGGTGCAATTGCGTTATGTGCTGCTCGGCCACGGCATCTTTTATGTGGCCAAGGCCCTGACCGTGGTGATCCCCGGCACGCTGATCGATCTGGCGGCATTTCGCGGCGAGATCATTCAGATCTCGCTGGTCGAAGGCGCGATGGCGATCATGTTGATCGCCCTGTCGATGACCGGGACCGAGCGTTATCGCCGGGAAAAGCAGATCGCCCGCCTCGCCGAGCGCGATCCGCTCACGGCCCTCTACAACCGCCGCGCCCTGGAAAAGCGCACGCCACGCCTGCTGGCCGGCGTATCCGCGCAAAGACCGGGTGCGTTGCTGTTGATCGATATCGACAACTTCAAACTGGTCAACGACCAGTACGGGCATATCGCCGGTGATCGCTTGCTGATTGCTCTGAGCGAGATGATCCGCGCCCAGCTGCCGCCCCATGCGCTGACGGCGCGGCTGGGTGGCGATGAGTTTTTGATGCTGCTCAACAACGCGTCAGCGGAAGCTATCCTTGAACTGGGCAACGCCTTGCGCGAACAGTTTCTGGCCCTGGCGTCGCACACCTATCCCACGTCCGCTTCGGTGACCTTGAGCATCGGCGCCACCCTGTTCGACACACCGCCGGCCAGTCTGGCGGCGCTGATCGAACTTGGCGACGCCGCGCTCTACGAGTCCAAACGCGGCGGACGCAACCGCTTGCGCCTGTCCGGCCTCGCCACTCCAGGATGAAACCCGCCATGTCCAGCCACGACACCCCACTGCAAGACCTCGCCGCCCCCGAAGGCGTTTGTTACGGCTGCGGCGGCCGCAATCCGCAAGGCCTGCACGTGAAAAGTCGGTGGGATGAGGACGGCAACCACGTCATCGCCGAGCATCTGCCCGAAGCTCAATACTGCGGCTGGCCGGATCTGGTTTACGGCGGGCTGATTGCCATGCTCGTCGACTGTCACTCCAACTGGACCGCCATGGCCTGGCACTACCGCGCAGAAAACCGCGAAGCCGGCAGTCTGCCGCGCATCGACTGCGTGACTGGTAACCTTGGGATCAAGTTCATCAAGCCAACGCCGATGGGCGTACCGCTGCTCTTGCGTGCACGGGTCGAAGGTGAAGTCGGGCGCAAGACCCGGGTGATTTGCGAGGTGTATGCCGGGGAAGTGCTGACAGCGGTGGGTGATTCGGTGTTTGTGCGGGTGGATACGGGGCAGTTGGCAAACGCCGCGCATGGCCGCGAAAGCCAAAGCCCCTCACCCTAGCCCTCTCCCAAAGGGAGAGGGGAACTGACCGAGTTGCTTGGTGCAGATACGCCGACCTGGGAAACCGAGCCGAACTCAAATCTTGAAAAAACCCTCACCCTACCCCCTCTCCCAGAGGGGAGAGGGGATTGACCGAGGTGTCTGGTGGAATAGGCCGACCTGGGAAACCGAGCCGAACTCAAATCTTGAAAAACCCTCACCCTACCCCTCTCCCAGAGGGAGAGGGGATTGACCGAGGTGTCTGGTGGAATAGGCCGACTGGGAAACCGAGTCGAACACAAATTCTAAAAAAGCTTGAAAATCGGCTCCCTCTCCCTCGGGAGAGGGCTGGGGTGAGGGGCTACGGTTCAAGCCACGCAGCCACACTCAAGCCGAAAGCGAAACGTTCTGAGCCAGCTCTTCAACGCGACAAAGCCGCCACACCAGCCCGCGCCGCGTGCAGCTTTTATAGCTTTCGATCAAGCGCAAATGCCGATCCAGCCCTTCCAGCTTCATGCTCGTTGGCGTCAAACCGTAAAAACGCACACTGCCATTCACCGAACCAATCGCAGCATCCATACGCTCGTCACCAAACATCCGACGGAAGTTGGCCTCGTAGTCTTCCAGCTCGAGATCCTCGTCCAGCTCCATCTCCAGCACCACATTCACTGCCTGATAGAACAAGCCGCGCTCTACGGTGTTGTCGTTGTATTGCAGGAACGCCTCAACCAGATCCTTGGCCTCGTCAAACTTCTGCAGTGCGAGGTAGATCAGCAGGCGCAGTTCCAGAATCGTCAGCTTGCCCCACGGCGTGTTGTCGTCAAACTCGATGCCGATCAGCGTGGTGATATCGGTGTAGTCATCCTGCTCGCTGCGTTCCAGGCCTTGGACCAGATTGCGCAGGCCAACCTTGCTGAGGTTGTGCAGATTGAGGATGTCGGCACGGAATTGCAGGGCTTTGTTGGTGTTGTCCCAGATCAGGTCTTCGACCGGGTAGATCTCCGAGTAATCCGGCACGAGGATGCGGCAGGCCTTGGCGCCGATGTGCTCGTAGACCGCCATGTAGACTTCCTTGCCCATGTCTTCGAGGATGCCGAACAGGGTCGCGGCTTCTTCGGCGTTGGAGTTTTCGCCTTGGCCTGAGAAGTCCCATTCGACGAATTCGAAATCTGGTTTGGCGCTGAAGAAGCGCCACGACACCACACCGCTGGAATCGATGAAGTGCTCGACAAAGTTGTTCGGTTCGGTCACTGCCTGCCCCGAGAACGTCGGCTGCGGCAAGTCGTTGAGTCCTTCAAAGCTGCGGCCCTGAAGCAGTTCAGTCAGGCTGCGTTCCAGCGCGACTTCCAGGCTCGGGTGCGCGCCGAACGAGGCGAAGACGCCGCCGGTGCGCGGATTCATCAGGGTCACGCACATCACCGGGAATTCACCGCCCAGCGAGGCGTCCTTGACCAGCACCGGGAAGCCCTGCTCTTCAAGGCCTTTGATGCCGGCGAGGATGCTCGGGTATTTTTCCAGTACCTCTTGCGGTACATCCGGCAGGGCCATTTCGCCTTCGAGGATTTCGCGTTTGACCGCGCGCTCGAAAATTTCCGACAGGCACTGCACCTGCGCTTCGGCCAAGGTGTTGCCGGCGCTCATGCCGTTGCTCAGGTAGAGGTTTTCGATCAGGTTCGACGGGAAGTACACCACTTCACCGTCCGACTGGCGCACGAACGGCAGCGAGCAGATACCGCGCTGAGTGTTGCCGGAGTTGGTGTCGTAAAGGTGCGAGCCGCGCAGTTCGCCGTCGCGGTTGTAAATGCCAAGGGTGTAGTCGTCGAGAATCTCGCTTGGCAATTCGTCTTTCGAACCCGGCTTGAACCACTTCTCGTCCGGATAATGGACGAATTCGGCGTTGGCGATGTCTTCGCCCCAGAACTGGTCGTTATAGAAGAAGTTGCAATTGAGGCGCTCGATGAACTCGCCCAGCGCCGACGCCAGTGCGCCTTCCTTGGTCGCGCCCTTGCCGTTGGTGAAGCACATCGGCGAATGCGCATCGCGAATGTGCAGCGACCAGACGTTGGGCACGATGTTGCGCCACGAAGCGATTTCGATCTTCATGCCGAGGTCGGCGAGGATCTTCGACATGTTGGCAATGGTCTGTTCCAGCGGCAGGTCCTTGCCGGCGATGTAGGTGCCTGCCTGGGAATCGGACTGCGGCATCAACAAGGCCTGGGCATCGGCGTCGAGGTTGTCGACTTCTTCGATGATGAACTCGGGGCCGGTCTGCACCACCTTCTTCACGGTGCAGCGGTCGATGGAACGGAGGATGCCCTGGCGATCCTTGTCCGAGATGTCGGCCGGCAACTCGACCTGAATCTTGAAGATCTGGTTGTAGCGGTTTTCCGGGTCGACGATGTTGTTCTGCGACAGGCGAATGTTCTCTGTCGGAATATTGCGCGTGTCGCAGTACAGCTTGACGAAGTAAGCCGCGCACAAGGCCGACGACGCCAGGGAAGTAGTCGAACGGCCCCGGTGCCGAACCATCACCCTTGTAGCGAATTGGCTGATCGGCGATCACCGTGAAGTCGTCGAACTTGGCTTCAAGTCGAAGGTTGTCGAGAAAGTTGACCTTGATTTCCATGCGGGATTACCAGAATACGGCTAAACGAATGGCGGCCATTATCCGGTTTTTGTGCGGGAAGTCTCGCCCTTTCGGGATTCGCCGCTGGCCGGCGGTTCTGGAAATTCCAACGGATTCGCTACACTTTGAAAAAATCCAGGCGATACCAATAACAACAATCTGAACATTGTGCGCTCGCCATTGTTCTAGATTCAGAAGACACCGGATCAAGGACGAGCACATGGCCGTTATTCTCCCTGCGCAGCCAATCCCCACCCCGCAACGCGCCGTCACCCGGCGCCTGGCCATCGCCGTTGGCGCACTGTTTGTTGCGGGTGTCATTGCCGCGATCAGCACCTTGCTTGGCATTGCCAATACCCTTGACGCGAAGGATCTGGAACAGAATCAGTTCTATTCCGTGCGCGCCGTGGAAAACCGCATCACCGCGTCGAAAAACTACATCACCAGTTATGCCTACTGGACCCGCGCCTATGAGGCCTTGAGCGGGCCGATCGACGTCAATTGGGCCTACACCGAACAGAACATGGGCAAGACCCTGTTCACCAGCGACGGCTACGACGGCGTGTTCGTCCTTGATCGTAATCGCACCAAGTACGCGGTGATTCGCGGGCAGATGGTTGAAACCAACGTATCCAGCGTACTGCAAGCGCCCGCCTCGGCGCTGGTCGAGCAGGTGCTGAGTCAGCCTGATCTGACCAAGCCGATCAGTAGCTATTCATTGTTCGAAGGCTGGCCGGCGCTGATCACCGCTGCCGCGATCATTCCCAATGACGAGCGCCCGCTGGATGAATTGAGAAACACCTCGGTGCTGGTGTTCGTCGACAAGCTGACCCCGACCAAACTGCGCAAGATCGGCAGCGGTTATGGCCTGACGAACCTGACCCTCGTCCCGGATGAAACCATTGAGAAAGGCCATCCAAGCGTGCCCCTCGACAGCACCGGCTACAGCCTGGTCGCCGACCTGCAACGGCCCGGTCAGCAACTGTTATGGACGCTGGTGCCGCCGCTCGGCGCGACGTTTCTGGTGCTGATGCTGCTGACGGCATACTTTTTCCGCCACGCCCTGCGCTCATCGCAATACGTCGACAACAGCATTCATGCCATGCAGGCCTCGAATCAGGCACTCGAGAAAGCCAATCATGCCCTCGAAGCCAGTGAAGAACGCTTTCGCGCCGTGGCCGAAGCGGCGTCGGACTGGATCTGGGAAGTTGATGATCAGTTGTCGCTGACCTATCTGTCGGCGCGCTTCAGCGAAGTCACCGGTTACCCGCAAGCCCTGTGGCTGGGCCAGGACATCGGCGAATTACTGTCTTGCGACACCACGCCACTGGAGCTGTGGCTACGCAAACTCAGCGAAGAAAACAGCGCCGGCGACTTGCGCTGCACTTATCGCGATCACTCCGGGCGGCCACGCCACTGCCGGCTCTCGGCGCGGCCGATTTTCGACAAGAACAGCGTCGTCGGCTATCGCGGCACTGCCAGCGACATCACCGACGAAGTCGCCGCCCATGCGCAGATCCAGCACCTGTCGATGCATGACGCCCTGACCGGCCTGCCCAACCGCAACAAACTGGCGCGTTATCTCGACGACGTCCTGGTATTGAAGGAACACGCGCCGCCGCTGTCGCTGCTGATGATCGATCTGGACAACTTCAAGCCGATCAACGATTCCCTCGGCCATCCTGCCGGTGACGCGGTTCTCCAGGAAGTCGCCACGCGCCTGCGCGAATGCACCCGCGAGCACGACATCGTCGCCCGTCTCGGTGGTGATGAATTCGTCGTGGTGCTCAACGGCATGGACAGCCATAACGAGATCGACAAATTCTGCACACGGCTGATCGGCAGCCTGCATCAACCGATCAATTACGAACAACATCCGCTGCACATCGGCGCCAGCATCGGCATCGCCCTGAGTCGTCGACACGGTTTTGCCGCCAGCGATCTGATCCGCTACGCCGACATCGCGCTGTATCAGGCCAAATCCGACGGCAAGAACACCTGGTGCTATTTCGAAGCGCACATGAGCGACCAGATCCAGACGCGCCGGCAAATGGAAGATGACCTGCGCCACGCGCTCAAGCACAACGAATTTGTCCTGCACTATCAGCCGCGCTACAAGGTCGACGGCAAACACATCGTTTCAGTCGAAGCGCTGGTGCGCTGGCAGCATCCGACCCAAGGGTTGCTCGGACCGGACGTGTTCATTCCGCTGGCCGAGCAGACCGACCTGATCGTGCCGCTGGGCCGCTGGGTGTTGCGCGAAGCCTGCGAAACCGCGCTGGAATGGCCCCATGACATTCTGCTGTCGGTCAACCTCTCGCCTGCGCAGTTCGCCCTCAGCGATGTCGTCGAGGATGTTCGTGAAGTGCTGGTGGATACGCGTTTCCCCGCCAGCCGTCTGGAACTGGAGATCACCGAGAACGTGATGCTCAACGACACCGACGGCGCGCTGACCACCATGAATCAGCTCAAGGAGCTCGGCGTGCGTCTGAACATGGACGACTTCGGCACCGGTTATTCGTCGCTCGGTTACCTACGCGCCTATCCATTCGACGGGATCAAGATCGACAAACGCTTTATCGCCTCGATCAGCAGCGGCGCCAACGACCGTGCCGTGGTGCAGGCGATCATCGGTCTGGGCAAAGCCATGGGGCTGACGGTGACGGCCGAAGGCGTCGAGACCGAGGAGCAACTGGCGATTCTCGGCAAGGATCAATGCAACGAGGTGCAGGGTTATTTCATGAGTCGACCGATCGACAAGGCGGCTTTTGCTGATCTGCTACGGGCTTCGCGACTGTCGCTGGTGAGCAAAAAAGGTCGGGTGACGTGAATATCAGCCATCGCTGGCAACGCGCACTTTGCCGCTGAACACGCGGAAACCAAACGTGTTGTAGGCCAGCGTGATGGGGATCAGCACGGCGAATCCGACCAGCATGAAGATCTGGCTGTTCGGGCTGGATGCGGCTTCGCTCAAGGTCAGATCCGGCGGAATGATGAAGGGAAATAGCGCGACCAGCATCACCGCGAAAGCCGGGACGAAAACGCCCAGTGCGGCGAACAGCGGGATGAAGTCGAAGCGGCTGTGGAGGCCTTTGCTGAACCCCCCATCCTAGAGCGCTGAGGATCAGCCCTGCCGCCAACCACAGGCGAATATCGGCGAGCCTCCGGGCATATTGCGGCTGCAACGTCGCCGTCCATGCGATCAGCACCAGCAATAGTGCCGCGACGACCAGCGCCAGCATGCGGGCCTGACGAGCCGAGCGCTGCTGCAATTCATCCAGGTGCGCCAGTACAACCAGCACGTCCCCAGCCAGACGTAACCGAGTACCAGCACCAAACCGCAAAACACCGGGAACGGATTCAGCCAGTCGCGGCCATCGTCAATGTATTGACCGCCCCGATGCGCAACGCCTTGCACGAGAGTGCCGAGCACCATGCCCTGGACCAACCCGGTCAGCAGCGAAGCCGGGGCCAGCACACCGTCGACGATGCGCTTGCGTCGCTCGTTCGGTGCGTAATCCGCGAAATTCCAGCGCCATGGCCCGCGCGATCAAGGCGAGGAACATCACGATAAAAGGCACGTACAAGGCCGGCAGCAAGATCGCGTACGCCAGCGGAAACAACGCCAGCAGCCCGCCGCCGCCGAGCACCAGCCAGGTTTCGTTGGCGTCCCACACCGGCAGAATCGACACCGCCATGGCTCGTCGCTGGTGTTTGCAATCCGTGAGGCCCATGAGCATGCCGACGCCCAGATCGGTGCCGTCGAGCACCACGTAGTTCATGACCGAAAACGCCAATGCGGCGGCGCACAACAGAGTCAGCCAGTCCGTGTCCATGTCTGCTATTCCTCAGTGCCCGGTTTCGTCGGCAAGGGTGGGCTGCGGCCCGGGTTGATCCTGCTGCGGCGGCTCGCGCAACAGGCGCAGCAACACCCACAGACCGATGCCGAAGATCAGCAGATAAAACAGCAGAATCAGCCACGTCGACCCGACGACTTGAGCCCTGGACACCGATGACAGACTGTCCGCCGTGCGCATCAATCCGTAAATCGTAAACGGCTGTCGCCCCACTTCGGTGACGACCCAGCCGCTGAGCATTGCCAGAAATCCGGCCGGTGCCAACAGCACGCACGCGCCCAGCCAGAGCCGCGCCGTGTACAGGCGATTACGTCGGCGCAGGATCAGGCTGACCACACCCTGCCCAAGCATCAACAGCCCCAGCCCGACCATCAGCCGGAACGCGAAAAACACCGGCGCCACGGGCGGGATGTCCTCAGCCGGAAATTCATCAAGCGCGGCGATGGTGCTGGTCAGGTCATGCTGCAGGTAGAGGGAACCAATGCGCGGAATCGCCACCTCCCAGTGGTTGCGGCGCTCTTGCATATCCGGCCATGCGAACAGCCGCAGTGGCTCCCCTGCCCCTTGAGCCGGGCGCGTCCACGAGCCTTCAATGGCCGCCACTTTCTGCGGCTGGGCTTGCAAACTGTGCCGGCCATGCAGATCGCCGATAACAATCTGCACCGGCATCAGCAGCGCAATCACCCACAGCGCCATGGAGAATTGCAGGCGAGCACGCGGGTTTTCCGGGGCCTTGCGCAATTGCCAGGCACTGATCCCGGCAATCAGCGTCGCGCTGCCGATGAGCACGGCAAGTAGCATATGCGCCAGGCGATAGGGAAACGAAGGATTGAAGATGATTGCCCACCAGTCCTCGGCAAGGAAACGCCCGTCCGCGCCAATCGAATAGCCGGCCGGGGTTTGCATCCAGGAGTTGGCAGACAGAATCCAGAACGCGCTGATCAGCGAGCCCACCGTCACCGCGCACGTGGCAAAAAAGTGCAGACGCGGGCCGACTTTCTTCAAGCCGAACAGCATGATGCCAAGGAAACCCGCTTCGATGAAAAACGCCGCCATCACTTCATAGAACATCAGCGGACCGAGGACATCACCGGCCTGCACCGACAGCCGCGACCAGTTGAGGCCGAACTGATACTCCAGAATCAATCCCGACGCCGTGCCCACCGCAACGTTGAGGGCGAATACCTTGAGCCAGTAACGATAAACATCCAGATAAACCTGGCGCCCGGTTTTCAACCACAACGCTTCCAGCACCATGAGGAAATTCGCCAGACCGATGCTGAACGCCGCCAGCACGATGTGAAAGCTGATCGTGATCGCGAACTGGGCGCGGGCGGCCATCAGGGCCGAATCAACAGGCTCCATCCATCAGCCGCTGTAGAACACAGCAAGCTTGTTGCCTTCGGGGTCGCGCAGATAGGCCACGTAAAAGTCCGGCGTATAGGCTTCGCGCGTGCCCGGCGGTCCTTCATTGCTGCCGCCACTGTCGAGCCCGGCCTTGTGCACCTGATCGACCTGGTGCCGCGAGTCGGCGCGAAATGCCGGCATCATGCCGTTGCCGGGTGTCGCCGGCTCACCATTGAACGGTTGCGAGATGTGCACACTGCCGGGGCCGTTGGACTTGTCGATGCAATCGGGCAGGTAAAAACAGTAGTGTTCTTCGCGATCATGCCGGTAGCCCAGCGGCGTCAGGATCGCCTTGCAAAAAGCTGCCGAACGCTCGACGTCGTTGGCGCCGATAAACAGATAACTGAGCATGGGACGTCCTCCGATGACAGCTGTCAGCGCTGTGGCTGTTCTTGGTTCAAGGTGAAAACGTTGCCGGCGTCACGCACCAACTGGCGCCATTCGGCACTGGTGATCAGGCCTTGCTCCTCCATCTGATCCGCAGCCTTGAGCAGCTCGTCATATTGCTGTTCCGGATCCAGATCGCCCTCGGCCTGCTCTGCCATCTTGCGCCATGCCGCCAGTGATGCCTTCTTTTGCTGATCGAACATACCGGTATCTCCTGAGGGACTTACCCGGTAGAAAAATCAGCGCGAGAGAGGTTCAGGGCAGACGACGGATGGACGGTTGATGCGCAAAACCTTGTCGGAGTGAGCCTGCTCGCGATAGCGGTATATCTGTCAAATTAAATTTGAATGTTCCTCCGTCATCGCGAGCAGGCTCTCTCCCACAGAAAAAGCAAAATCAAAAGATCGCAGCCTTCGGCAGCTCCTACAGTTGGATCGCGTACCACCTCAAGAACAGGTCGGCTGTCAGGCCGTCATCGCGAGCAGGCTCACTCCCACAGAAAAGCAAAATCAAAAGATCGCAGCCTTCGGCAGCTCCTACAGTTGGATCGCGTACCACCTCAAGAACAGGTCGGCTGTCAGGCCGCCTTCGCGAGCAGGCTCGCCTACAAAGCAAACGCAAAGCAGCGCAGCTGCCCGCGGCGAAGCCGCACCACTCAACAATGAGCGCAAGCTCGAGTGCTTTGATCTTGACTCACCGGCGACGTCGGAAGGCTGAGTGGAGGGATTGATCCGGGCGTGGGAGCGCAGCGACCGTACGACGCAGTCGTACACAGCGAGTGTAGGTGCAGCGAAGCAAACCGGAGCCGCTGCGCCGGGATCGATCCCGGAGCGAAGGAACCCGAGCCTGCGAGGGCCGAACGCAGGAGCAAAGCGTTTTGGTTACTTTTGGGCGTCTGCAAAAGTGACCCGCTGTAAGAGCGGAACCGCCAGCCGCAACACCCGAAAAAACGGATATACACCCAAAACCCCAAGAGCCTGGTCGGCCCAAAGGCCGCCACGCCCAAAAAACCCGCAAATGTCAAAACCGCTCCGCCACCCGCTTGTACGCATAATCCGGCTCCCGGTACTTGCCCGGCTTCTGCCGTTTCGGCAACTCGACCTTGTCGCGCTTCACCTCTTCATAGGGGATGCGACTGAGCAGATCAGTGATGATGTTCAGCCGCGCACGACGTTTGTCATTCGAGTCGGCAACCCTCCACGGCGCCCAATCGGTGTCGGTGTGCTTGAACATTTCGTCCCGCGCCCGTGAGTAGTCATACCAGCGGCTGTAGGACTTCAGATCCATGGGTGTCAGTTTCCAGATCTTGCGCCCGTCATTGATTCGCGCTTCGAGCCGGCGGGTCTGTTCCTCCGGACTGACCTCCAGCCAGTACTTGAGCAGGATCACCCCCGAATCGACGATGGCGTTTTCCACCCACGGGATCGACTTGAGAAACTTGTCGGCCTGCTCCTCCGTACAAAAACCCATGACCCGTTCGACACCGGCGCGGTTGTACCAACTGCGGTCGAAAATCACCACCTCGCCGCCCGCCGGCAGATGCGGCAGATAGCGCTGTACATGCATCTGACTTTTTTCTCGATCGGTTGGCGCCGGTAATGCCATCACGCGGAACACCCGTGGGCTGACGCGCTCCGTGATCGCCTTGATCACCCCGCCCTTGCCCGCACCGTCGCGCCCTTCGAAAACAATACAAACCTTGACACCTTTGGCGATGACCCACTCCTGCAGCTTGACCAGCTCAACGTGGAGCTTGCGCAGCTGTTCGAGATAGTCCTTGTTTTTCAAGCGCGGACGTTCGATTGCCTTTGCAGGTTTCTTCTTGTCTTTCGCCATGAACCTGTCCTCGCGCTTCAACAGCCCGCTGAATTTGTTTATTGACCCGATGGCCCTGATCCGTGAGGTTAGTTCACGCCCGGTTGTTTGCCATCGCCGGGCAAAAAAGCCCTGTCGCCATGTGTTTCCTGAGGTTGTTCCGACGTCGCACTGTTCATTGCCCGATCCCCTGTTTGCTGGAGTTTTTCGATGCCGTCGTCCAAATCATTGCCCACTGCCCTGCTCGGTCTGGCCCTGGCCGGCCCGGCGATGGCCGAGATCCAAGGTCTGGAGCTGGGGCAAGTGCTGATTTCGGCAGATGAGCGCAGTGGCAGCGATGCAGCGGTCGAAGAAGCGCGGGAACGCCTTGAGCAGGTTCCCGGCGGCACCAACGTGGTCGACATGCGCCAGCCGTTGCAGGGCCGCGTTGCCAGCAATCAGGATGTGCTGGCCTATCAGCCGGGGGTGTATGCACAGTCGGCGGGCAACGAAGGCGTGAAGATTTCCATCCGTGGTTCAGGCATCAACCGCGCACCCGGCGCCCACGCCTCGGGGCTCTACACGATGCTGGATGGCTTGCCCCTGAGCGGCCCCGGCGGCACACCGTATGAATTGCTCGAGCCACTGTGGGTCGACCATGTCGAAGTGCTGCGCGGCGCCAACGGTTTCGATCGCGGCGCGCTGGCACTGGGCGGCGCTATCGATTACGTCAGCCACACCGGTTACACCGCGCCGAAGCTGCAAGTGCGCTACGCCACCGGCAGCCATGGCTTTCAGCAGCGCCAGGTCAGCTCCGGGCAAGTGCTGGGAGATTTCGATTACTACGTGTCCCTGACCGATGCCAACGCCGACGGCTATCAGGACCATACCGCCAGCGAGAGCAAAGGCCTGGTCGCCAACTTCGGCTATCGCTTCAACCCGAATCTGGAAACCCGCTTCTACTTCCGCTATCGCGAAACCGACAACGACCTCGCCGGTCGCGTGACCAAGCATTCCATCGAACACAGCCCACGGGCAGCCAACCCGGCGTATGTGGCCCGCGATGACAGCCGCAAGCAACCCGGCAGTACCTTCATCGGCAACAAGACCACGTTCTACCTCGATGACGATTCGAGCATCCAGACCGGCCTCGCCTACCACGACTACCCGATGGATCTGCGCGAAGGCCCGAACCGGCTGAAGGTGGCTTATACCGACGTCAGCGGCACCTTCGACTACAAGCGCCGCGCCACTTTGTTCGGGATGGAAAGCCGCAGCAATGTCGGCCTGCGCGTGACCAAGCACCTGCCCAACGATGGCGCCAGCGAGTTCGTGCGCATCCCGAGTGGCAACACCGCCAGCTATGCCCCGGGCACGCGGATGCGCAACTTCACTTATCAGGGCTCGGACACCGTTCTGCATTTCGGCAATGACCTGGAAATTGCCGACGACCTCTGGCTGACCACCGGCCTCGCCGCGATCTACACCCGCCGCGAAAGCGCCGTGACCTATCCGCAGGGCGGCGGCAAAACCAGTCTCAGCGACTGGGACTATGCACCGCGCATCGGCCTGCGCTACCAGATCACCCCGGACGTGCAAGTGTTCGGCAACCTCAGCCGCTCCGTCGAAGCACCGCACCCGTGGTCGCTGATCTACAGCTCCAACGTGCGCTTCCCTGCCGGCAACGGCGCCGCCACCGGCACCCAGCGCGACCCGGTCGAACTGCAAAACCAGACCGCTACCACTCTGGAACTCGGCGGCCGTGGCGACAGCCATTTGGGCGAATGGAGCCTGGCCTGGTACTACGCGCAAGTTCGTCACGAACTGCTCTCGGTACTGCCGGACGCCAACGCCGTCACGCCCTACGAACTCAACGCCAGCCCGACCGTGCACCAGGGCATCGAGGCCAGCCTCAACAACAAACTCTGGACCGCCGCCGACGGCCGCCAGTTGAGCTTGCGCCAGGCCTACACCTTCAGCGACTTCCACTACCGCGACGATGAGCGCTTCGGCGACAACCGCTTGCCGGGCCTGCCGATGCATTATTACCAGGGCGAACTGCGTTACGACTGGCCGCAGGGCTTCTTCGCCGCCGTAAACACGCAACTGGTGTCCAAAGTTGCCGTGGACTACGCCAACAGCTACTACGCCGATCCCTACGCCCTGTTCGGCGCCACCCTGGGCTACAACGCCCCGAAGGGCGACTGGCAAGGCTGGGTGGACATGCGCAACCTGACCGGCAAGCGTTATGCGGCAACGGTCACGCCGGGGTATGACGACAAGGGAGTGGACGCCGCGCGGTCGACCCCGGGTGAAGGGATGGGGGTTTATGTTGGGGTTTCGTGGAGTTTGCTATAAGACCCAACGCGAAATTCAAATGTGGGAGCGAGCCTGCTCGCGAAAGCGGTGTATCAGCCGTGAATTGTTTCGACTGACACGACGCCTTCGCGAGCAGGCTCGCTCCCACATTTGGCTTTGTGGTGTTGTTTAGAACGGCGCAGGATTCGAATCTTTGGACGAGTATATTCGTGAAAGCACGTACCCTCGAACCGACCAGATAATCATCGCTCTCCATTGAAAATAACGGACTGACCTCATGGATACTTCCCAAGAAAACCCATTGGAAACATCGCTCCGACTCGCCGCGGACGAACCCGCGCATCGCCCTGAGTTCTATCACACCCTGCTGGACTCGACCGTCTACATCCTCGGCACCGCCGGTGCGGCGCAAGGCCATGTCAATCTCGAAGCCGGCAGCAATATCAGCATCGCTCATTGGCAGAAGCCCGATGGCACGCCGGTCATTCCGTTCTTCTCCTCACTGCCAACGCTGCAACAATCCATCGACAGCGAGCAGAGCTATGTGGAGATACCTGCACGATCATTGTTCGAAATCACTCTGGGCGCGCTGCTCTTTCTCAATCCGAAGTCGCCGTACGGCAAGGAATTTCTTCCGGAGGAAGTGCAACGCCTGCTCTCAGGCGAAATCGGCCGGCCCGCCACGCAGCGTACCGTCGAAAAAGAAACCAACGTCTTGCTTGGACAGCCTTCGGACTACCCATCGACGATGGTCCATTCGCTCTCGCAACTGCTGGCCAAACACGCCAATGTGAAACGCGCATTCCTGGCGCTGATGCACGACCCCTCGATTGATGAAAAACCGCACTTGATCGTCGGCATCGAAGCGGATGGCGATATCGAACAGGTCATGCGCGAAGCCGGCAATGTCGCTGGGGACACAGCCCCTGATGGCGGGCCGGTTGATTTTTGCCGCGTGCTGACGGGACAAGCCGGGCTGAGTGATTACTTCCTCAGGGAGACCAAACCGTTCTACGAGCGCAAGTCACCGAGCAAGCTGCGTTCGTTCTTTGGCTTTGGTTGAATACGATCTGATGAAAATCGCAGTCGCCTGCATGTCGCTTGATCAGCAGGCCAGTGGTCGATTCTCATGAGCGTGACCTTGGATTCTCTCAACCCGCCCTCATAACAGTGGGTATCCCCCCATCGTCTCGAGAGGAAGCACACACCATGACCACTCAAACCGAAACTGCCATTCTCGCCGGCGGCTGCTTCTGGGGCATGCAGGATCTGTTGCGCCGCTATCCGGGTGTGCTGAAAACCCGCGTCGGCTACACCGGCGGCGATGTGCCGAATGCGACCTATCGTAATCATGGCAACCACGCCGAAGCCATCGAAATCGAGTTTGATCCGGCCGTGATCAGCTACCGGCAGATCCTTGAGTTCTTCTTTCAGATCCACGACCCGAGCACGCCCAACCGTCAGGGCAACGATCTTGGCCCGAGCTACCGGTCGGCGATTTACTACCTCAACGACGAGCAGCGCGCCGTCGCTGAGGACACCGCCGCCGATGTCAACGCCTCGAAGCTGTGGCCGGGCCGTGTGGTAACCGAAATCGAACCGGCCGGGCCGTTCTGGGAAGCGGAACCCGAGCATCAGGATTACCTGGAGCGGATTCCGAACGGTTACACCTGCCACTTCATCCGGCCGAACTGGAAACTGCCGAAGCGCGGTTGAAGAAACTGCTTGGCTGGGTTCAATGCCCCGCCACCACCGAAGCTCCTACGGAGCGCGGGCCTGACCTGAAACCGTGGGCCCGGGCACCCAGGCAATGGCGAAGGCGATAGCGACCAGTGCCAGCATGGCCCACGGAAATGAGGTAACGCCCCACTGATCGAGCAGCACGCCGCCGACGACACCGCTGCCAGCGATCGCGCTGTTCCACGCCACTACGTTCAACGACAAGGCAACATCCGCTCCGTCGCCCGCCGCATCAGCCAGCGCCGTTTGCAACAGCGTCGCTGCGCCGCCAAAGGTCAAACCCCATGCCGCCACGCCGAGATAAATCACCTCTGGGTTGCCTCCGCCAAATCCCAGCGCCACGCAGACGGCGGCAAAGGTCGCCAAACTCAGCAGAACCGTCGAGCGCAGCAGCGGCTCGACCAGCTTCGCCGTCAGCCATATCCCGACCAGCGCGGCGATGCCGAAGCTCAACAACACCACATCCACCCGCTCGGCCATGCCCGCCGGCGCCACGAACGGAGCGATATAGGTGTAGAGAATGTTGTGCGCCAGCATCCAGCTGATCACCACTGCTAGCACAGGACGCACGCCCGGGGTAGTCAGGACTTTGCTCAGCGATAGGCGTTGATGGGCCGGCTGCGGCGGGTAGTCGGGCACTTTCACCAGTACCCAGACGATCAGTACCAAGGTCAGCGCCGACATCAGACCGAATGTAGTGCGCCAACCGACCAGCCCACCGAGCCACGTACCCAGAGGCACGCCCAGCGACAACGCAATCGGTGTGCCGACCATCGCCAGCGCCAACGCCTTGCCCTGCTGTTCGGGCTCAACCATGCGTCGCGCATAGCCGGCCAACAGACTCCATGCCAGACCCGCCGCAACCCCGGCGAAGAACCGCGCGACCAGCGTCACGCCGTAGTGCGACGACAGCGCGGTAATCGAATTGAACAGCAGGAAACCGACAATCGTCAGCAGCAGCACGTTGCGGCGCCGCCAGCCCCGGGTGGCGATGGTCATCGGGATCACCGCCAGTACGGAACCCAATGCGTACGCGGTAACCATTTGCCCGGCCATGGACGGCGAAATCGCCAGACCTTCACTGATCAAAGGTAGCAGGCCCGCCGGCAGGGTTTCGGTGACGATGCAGATGAAGCCAGTCATGGCCAGCGCCAGCAAAGCGCCGATGGGCAGACCTTTTGGCGTAGCCGTTAACGTGATTGAAGGTGTCACTGGAAGCTCCTCGAAAAAACCGACTCAGATTTAAATACCGATCGATCTAGATCCTGAGGGTGCATGCGCAGCGTTGTCAACAATTTCTGTATCGACTAGTCTTTATATTAAATCAATGAGGAGTCAGGTCATGGCGAGAACCGGTCGCCCCCGTCAGTTTGATCGCGACGACGCCGTCGATCAGGCTTTGCAACTGTTCTGGCAACACGGCTACGACGCGACATCGCTCGCCCAATTGAAGGCAGGCCTGGGTGGCGGTATCTCTGCGCCTAGCTTCTACGCCGCGTTCGGTTCCAAGGAAGCGTTGTTCGATGAATGCGTGCAGCGTTATTTAACCACCTACGCGCAAGTCACCGAGTGCCTGTGGGACGACAGCCTGCCACCACGCCAGGCGATCGAGACCGCTTTGCGCCAGTCGGCACGCATGCAGTGCGACGACACACACCCCAAGGGCTGCATGGTTACCCTCGGCGTCATGAGCGCACCGAGCCCGGAAACCGCCCATGTGGCGCAAGCCCTGACCCACTCCCGGCAGCGCACCCGTGCCGGCATTCAAGCCTGCGTCGAACGTGCTGTGAATGCCGGCGAGCTGGCCAGCGGCACAAGTGCGGCGGCGATGGCGACGGTATTCGACAGTTTCCTGCAGGGCATATCCATCCTCGCCAGAGACAACACCGCGCTGGATAACATTGATGCTGCCATCACTCAGGTCATGCAAACCTGGGACATTGCCGCCACGCGTAAGGCGGATTGATCAAATCACAAATGCACCGGTGCCACCGGCGCCGAACCCGGCTCCGGCACATCGACATTGACCTTCAGGGCAATCAGCAGCGCGGCCAGCAACATCAGAATTCCAGCTGCTACAAACACGCCATTGATGCCGCTGAAACTGAACACCGAACCGCCGGCGGCGGCGCCTGCGGCAATCGCCGACTGCACCGATGCGACGACCATGCCGCCTGCGCTTTCGGCCTGATCGGGTATCGATCGCGCCACCCAGTTCGACCATGCCACCGGCACGCCACCGAAGGCCATCCCCCACAGAGCCAGAAGCAACGCCTGCCCGGTGAGCGACGCCGGTAACCCGACCAACGCCAGAGCAGCAACGCCCACCAACACCGGCATCAGCACCAGTGTTGCGCGTGGATTGCGCTGCAACAGCCAGCCAGCGAACAGCGTGCCGGCAAAGTTCGCCACGCCGAAACCGAGCAGCATCAGCGCCAGCGTCTGCGGGCCGACTCCGGTGGTGCTTTCCAGAAATGGCCTGATATAGGTGAACAACGCGAAGTGGCCGGTGTGCACCAATACACAGCCGAACATGCCAATGGCAATGCCCGGTCGCAGCAAAACCTCAAGCACCGTACGCAGGCGTGACGGTCGATGCGGCGCCAGACTCGGTAACGTGAACATTTGAAAGACCAGCGTCACCACGCCAACCGCCGCAGCTGCGAAAAACGCACTGCGCCAGCCAAACTGGCCGCCGAGATAACTGCCCAATGGCACCGCGACCACGGTCCCGACGGCGATCCCGCTGAAGATAATCGACAGCGCCCGTGGCAGCAGCGCCGCCGGCACCAGGCGCATCGCCACGGCCGCCGCCATGCTCCAGAATCCGCCCAGAGCTATGCCCAAAAGGATGCGCATGATCAGCAACACTGCGAGGCTCGACGACAGCGCCACCAGCAGATTCGACGCGATCATCAGTACCGAGAAACCGAGCAAGACCAGCCGCCGATCAAGACTGCGCGTCAATCCAGGTACGAGCAATCCGGCAAAGAGCGCCACCACTGCGGTCACCGTCACTGCTTGCCCGGCCAGGGCTTCGCTGACGCCAAGGTCGAGCGCCATCGGCGTCAGCAGGCTGGCCGGCAGATATTCTGCGGTGAGTAAACCGAACACACCCATCGCCAGTGAGAAAACCGCCATCCACGCAGGAACCATCGGCTCCTCTTCAGCTCGCCCATCACCTACACGTTCATTCATTTCCAGACTCCCTCGGACATTTCGAGAGGGCAGTCTATTGACGGCAAACCGGATGATCTATGATGGGCAGTCTTGAACTTTTGATCGAAACCCCGAACATGAGCAGCACTGATTCCTTTTCACTGTCATCAGACCTGATCACTGAATTGCTGCGCAGCATGCGTCTGCGTGGCGTGCAGTATCGGCGGATCCACGCCGGTCCGCCGTATGGTCTGGGTTTCAGCGACAAATCGGGCCATGCGTATTTCCACTTCGTTGCCGCTGGATCGACGGTGTTGCGACTGGAGGACGGCAGCCTTTACGAGTTGGCGGCGGGCAATGCGGTATTCATTGCCCATGGTGCAGCGCACCAGTTGCTGTCACACCCAAACGCCGAAGTGCAGGACATTGACAGCGCCGTCGCCGCGCCACTCGGCGATACGGTCTGCGCGGTGCAGGTCGGTCACAGCGCCGTTTCGCCCGATAGCGCCCTGCTCTTCAGTGGCTGTATGGAGTTCGAGCTCGGCAGCCTGCAGGGCCTCGGTCGGCTGATGCCGGGACTGATGCTGATCGACGCCGGCGGCCAGCGTTATCCGGGGCTTATGCCAATTCTTGCGACCATGGAACGCGAAGTCAGCGCAGCGCGCATCGGCTTCGCCGGCATTCTCGCTCGCCTTGCCGACGTAGTGGCGGCAATGATTGTTCGTGGCTGGGTCGAATGCGCTTGCGGCAATGCCTCCGGTCTCGTCGCCGCCCTGCGCGACCCTCGTCTGTCGAAAGCTTTGCTGGCCCTGCACCAACAACCGGGGCGCGACTGGAGCGTCGCCGAGCTGGCAACGCTGTGCAACACCTCACGCTCGGTCTTCGCCGAACGCTTCCAGACCACCCTCGGCACCCCGCCGCTGCGCTACGCCACCGAACTGCGCATGCGCTTGGCCAGTCAGTGGCTGACACTGGAAAGACTGCCGATCGAAGAAGTGGCGCAGCGCTTGGGCTACACCTCCCAAGCGGCGTTCAGTCGTGCGTTCAAGCGGATAACGGGAAGCTCACCGGGAGCGAGTCGGCGCCAGCGCGCACTGTAGAAATTGCGTTAACAGGGCGGCAATGAATCCGAGCCGCCCTCACCGCTGGATTTTCCCCAGCCCCGCGCCCACCCGCTCAGCAGCCTGCAAATCCCCGCGCGCCTCCAACTCCTGCGCCACTTGCCGCAACTGCTCAACCGTCAATCCCACATTCAGACTGATCTTCAAATGTGACTCCAGCTGCGATTCCACCCCAGCCATTGCCGCCAGCGCGCCAACCGTCGCCAGTTCCCGATCCGTCCATGCCAGGTTGTCGCGGGCGAAGATGTCGCCGAACAAGTGCACTTTCAGGAACTGATCGATCGCCGGGGCGAATTCGAAGAGCGGGCCGGACACTGGCGCGCCGACCAGACGGGTCTGATTGTCGGTGCCGAGTTCGGTAAGTGCATACCCCGACGGAACCGGGCCGGGCTCTCGTCCGGGCGCGTCTTCAATGCCCCGCGCGGCGCGTTCCTGCACAACCTTCATTAGCAAGGACAAGGCGTTGAGGCTGCGTGGGAACCCGGCGTAGGCGTACAGCTGCACCAGAACTTCCTTGGTTTCGCTGATGCTCAACCCGGCATCGAGGCCGCGATTGAGTGCGTCGTGCAAACGCGGCATGTCGCCGATTGCAGCGTTGGCGGCAATCGGGGCGATCGCCAGTTGCTTAAGCGTCAGAGGTTGTTCTTGCATGATCGGTTTCTCCGGTGATCGGGAAGGATTGGCGCACAGAGGATTCACGCAGGCTGCGCTGGCGAGGACCGCGCAGCCGAGAGCCACAATGCGCAGAAGGCGCGGCTGATGCAGGTTTTTCAGCTTCATCAATGAATCTCCTCACTCATCCAGCGTGAACGTCACCCGCACATCGCCACGCCCCAAGGTCTCGGCCAAGTCCTGCGGCCGGTCGATGCGACCAAGGCGCGAATAGCGGTAAGACGAATCGAAGGTTTTGTAGAAGACCACCAACGTATCGTCGCCATACAAAAGGAAATCGCCGTTGTGGATCGTGCCCGGCCGATAGGGCTGCGTGGGCAAGGGCGGCTGCACGGTGGCGTATTTTTCGTTGCTGTGCAGGTCGACCATGTTCAGGCTCAGCGGCAATCGCGTGAGCAATTGCCGAGTGCTCGGGTTGTCCTCAAGAGCAATGGCAAAACGGTGTTCTCCGACGGTCATCCACATCGTGATCTCCTCCGGGTTAGCAGCAGACAGAGCAAAGGGCAGCCATGCCATCAGTACGAATCCCTTCCAGCCGTTGGCAAAAATCCGCATCGCTTTGCTCCGTCGCGTTGAAAGTTACTTCAGGTTGCTCTTGAAGAACTGCGTCAGCTTGGCAAAAGGAATCAGCTCGGCCCGGTCGTACAGATCGACATGACCGGCATTCGGCACAATCACCAGTTCTTTCGGCTGCCCCGCCAACCGAAACGCCTCTTCGCTGAACTCACGGGAGTGCGCGTCGGCACCGGCAATAAACAACATCGGGCGCGGCGAGATGCTCTCGATATCGACGAATGGATAGAAGTTCATGAACTTGGTGTTGCTGCTCAGCGTCGGACGCGTGGTCTGTTGCGGCGTCGAGCTGGCCGGGGTGAATTCGCCGCGCGGGGTGCGGTAGAAATCGAAGAATTCACGCTGGATCGGATGGGTGTCGGCCTTCAGTTCCAGCACCGTGCCGCCGGTGTATTCGACTTTGCCGCCAGTAAACTCGGCGTAACGCTGCTCGGCCGCTTGCGCAATGATCTGCTTGCGCTGCGCAAGGCTTTGCGAATGCTTTAGGCCGTCACGGTTGGCGGCGCCCATGTCGTACATGCTGACCGTGGCGATGGCTTTCATGCGCGGGTCGATTTTCGCCGCGCTGATCACGAAGCTGCCACTACCGCAAATGCCCAACACGCCGATGCGCTCGCGGTCGATGAATGGCCGTGTGCCGAGGTAATCGACGGCCGCGCTGAAGTCTTCGGCATACATGTCCGGCAGCACGGCATTGCGCGGCGCGCCCTCGCTTTCGCCCCAGAACGACAGATCCAGCGACAAGGTGACAAAGCCCTGCTCCGCCAGTTTCTGTGCGTACAGATTGGCGCTCTGCTCCTTTACCGCGCCCATCGGATGACCAACGATAATCGCCGCGCTGCGGGCTGCCGGGTCGAGTCCTTTAGGGACAAACAGGTTGCCGACCACGGTGAGTTGATATTGATTTTTGAAGCTGACCTTCTGCGCGGTCACCTTGTCGCTTTTGAAGAAATTGTCGGCACCGTGGGACATGTCAGCTCCGAATGCAGTGAATGAACTCAGGAGAAACCCGAGCAGTATGAACAGTCGTTTCATGGGGGCGTCCTTGATCGAGAAGCCAGTCGTGGCCGGGATGAAGGTATTGTTGCGCACGCTCGAGACTTTGATTAGCTAATGAGTGCTTAATGCGGTTATAACTGCTGCTAATCAATAGAGCTGAACATTGCGCCATGGCCAAACCCAATTTCAACGACCTGCTTGCCTTCGTCACGGTTGCCCGCAGCGGCAGCTTCACCCGCGCGGCGGTGCAACTGGGCGTGACGCAATCGGCGGTGAGCCAGGTAGTCTCGGCGCTGGAGGCACGTCTTAAAATTCGCTTGCTTACCCGCACCACACGCAGCGTGTCACTGACCGCGGCCGGCGAACGCTTGCTGCACACCGTGGGTCATCGTTTCGATGAGATCGAAGCCGAGCTGGACGCTCTCACCGAGCTGCGCGACAAGCCCGCTGGCACGGTGCGCATCACCTGCGGCGACAACATCATCAAGACCACTCTGCTGCCGAAGCTGACGCCACTATTGCTGCAATATCCGGACATCAAGCTCGAGTTCGATATCAACTACGGTTTCCGCGACATCGTGGCCGACCGCTTCGATGCCGGCGTGCGTTTCAGCGATACCGTCGCCCAGGACATGATCGCCGTACCGATCGGCCCGCCACTGCGCATGGCCGTGGTCGCTTCGCCCAGCTACTTCGCCCAGCACCCCGCCCCGCAACATCCGCGCGATCTGGCGGCGCACCGTTGCATCGACATCCGCTTTCCGACCTACGACGGCGTCGATGCATGGGAATTCGAGCGTCAGGGCAAAAAGTTGAAAGTGCGAGTCGACGGGCAACTGGTGTTCAACTCCACCGTGCACATCGCCGACGCGGCTGTGAACGGGTTAGGGATTGCCTACCTGCCTGAAGACGAGTTCGGTACGCATCTGGCTGAAGGGCGTTTGGTCAGAGTGCTGGAAGACTGGTGCGAACCGTTCGGTGGCTTCCACCTCTACTACCCCAGCCGCCGCCAACCGTCGCCGGCGTTTTCACTGGTGGTGGATGCGTTGCGCGTGGTCAGAGACCCAGCCCCGTTGTAGGAGCGAGCCTGCTCGCGATAACGTCGGCACATCCAACAGAGTAAGTGCCTGACCCAGCGCTTTCGCGAGCAGGCTCGCTCCCACAGGGTTTTGCGTCAGATCCCGGAAATCAGTCGATTCACAAATCCATTGTGGGAGCGAGCCTGCTCGCGAAGACGCCAGACCAGGCAAATCATCTCTGCATGCCACCCCGCGCGCGCCTCACAACTTCGACACATCCCCGGTAGCCTCGGCAATCGTCGCCAAGGTTTCCTCCATGCTGGCGATGTCTTCATGCAGCTTTTGAAACACCAGATCCAGCGACTCGGGAGCGTCCACGGTCTGATGGCCACGCAGCGACTCGACGCTAGCGCTCTCCACGTGCTGAAGAATGTCCACGCTTTCTCGCAGTGCCAACAGCTGATCAAAGATCGCGGCAATCTGCGCCTGGCTGCGGGTGCTCATCGCTTCCCCGGCTTACAGATCAGTGATCCCCATCCCAGACATGTGATGACCATAAATCAGCCCCTTCTAAAGAAACGATGAACACAGAAAACAAGAGCCTGCTCAGCCTTTGGTTTTTCGCGGATCGGCAGCGCGCGGTAAAGTGCGTTCTTGCGTGAATGATCAAGACCGATATTGGATTGACCTTGAGCGGTTCAGAGAGTTTGAAAGAATTGATCCCGACTCAATACGCGAACTCGTGGCCCAACTCGCTCTCCATCCACGCCAGAAAACGCCTGACCCGTGGAAAGCTGGAGTGCGCCTTGGGGAATACCAAATGGTGCGCAGCCACCGCAGCACTCAGTGATTCAGGCGCGACTTCAACCAGCGTGCCCGCGGCCAGATACTTCTGCGCCAGCAATGTGCTTTCCAGCGCGAAACCCAAGCCATGACTCGCCGCTTCCAGCGACATGTACGAGCGATCGAAGCTCAATGCATAAGGCCGTTCCGGACGCGCCAGACCATGCTGAGCAAACCATTGCGGCCATTTGAGCAGGGTGGCTTCCGACAGAATCAGATCGCACTCCAGCAGATCCGCCGCCCCGCGCACCGGGCGTTGCGCGAGCAGTTTCGGTGAGGTCAGCACCGCGAACGTCTCATTCCTGACCGTGCGCACCTCATAGCTTGGCCAGTTCGGCAGACCATGGCGGATATCGACGTCGATCTTGTCGCGACTGAAGTGCAGCGATTCATAGGAGCACGACAGATTGATCTGTATGTCCGGGTGACTGGCGCGAAACGCTTCCAGGCGCGGCATCAGCCAGAGCAGGCCGAAGCTTGGCGACGAGTGCAAGCGCAGGCAATCGAGGCTGACATCGCTGGCAGCACGTTCGGTGGCAACGGCGAGACTGTGCAAAATCCCGGAAACTTCCTTGAGGTATTGCTCGCCGACCGGCGTCAGCGAGACGCCACGGGCAGCACGGACGAATAATTGCCGGCCGATCATCCCTTCCAGTTTCGCCAGTTGATGGCTGACTGCCGAGGGTGTCAGGTCCAGCACTTCCGCCGCTCTGGCGACGTTGCCGAAGCGCGCGGTTTGTTCGAAGGCCTGAATTGCTTTCAGCGGTGGCAGGATGATCGATGCCTCAGTGTCTGAGCGCATGGGGACTCCGTGGTGATTTCTTGTGATGTACGGACCGGTTTCATTCAAGCATTTGCGAAACGGCCTGACGAGTGCTGAATTTTTTTCAGCATTGAGTGACTTCCGCGTTATTGCTCACGCTCGCCCCGGAGGACAAGCTGAGTCATCGGTTACTTACACACCGACCCAATAAAAACAATTCGAGGGAATCCTCCATGCTTCTTCAAGGCAAAGTCGCAATCATTACCGGTGCCGCATCTGCCCGTGGCATTGGCCGCGCTACCGCCAGTACATTTGCGCAACACGGCGCTCGCGTGGTCATCCTCGATCTGGATGCATCCGCAGCACGTGACGCCGCCGCAGCACTGGGCGAAGGTCATCTGGGCCTGGCGGCCAACGTGGCCGACGAAGCGCAGGTTCAGCAAGCCGTCGCCGCCATCATCGAGCACTTCGGGCGCATCGATATCCTCGTCAACAACGCCGGCATCACCCAGCCACTGAAGACTCTGGATATTCGCCCATCGGACTACGACAAGGTGCTGGACGTCAGCCTGCGCGGCACTTTGCTCATGTCCCGGGCGGTGATTCCGCTGATGCGCCAACAGTCTTCCGGCAGCATCGTCTGCATGTCGTCTGTGTCTGCCCAGCGCGGCGGCGGCATCTTCGGTGGCCCGCATTACAGCGCGGCCAAGGCCGGTGTGCTGGGGCTGGGCAAGGCCATGGCGCGGGAATTGGGGCCGGACAATATCCGCGTCAACTCCATCGCCCCGGGCCTGATTCACACCGACATCACCGGCGGCCTGATGCAGGATGACCGCCGCCACGCCATCATCGAAGGCATTCCGCTCGGGCGCCTGGGTCAAGCGCAGGACGTCGCCAACGCCGCGCTGTTTCTGGCCAGCGACCTGTCCGCTTATCTGACCGGCATCACCCTCGATGTGAACGGCGGCATGCTGATTCACTGAGTAACTCTGGGCGGGCCTGCGTGGCCCGTGCGGTTCTGGATCGATGATGCAGCCGGGCCTGATGGCCTAGCGGTCAATAAAAACAAGAGATCAGACCATCATGACTACCCTGTCGCTCGAAGCGGTTTCGACCGTGCGTTCTTCTGCCTATCGCAAAACGGCCTGGCGGCTGATGCCGTTCCTGATGCTGTGCTACCTGTGCGCCTATCTGGACCGGGTCAACGTCGGTTTCGCCAAGCTGCAAATGATGAACGATCTGGCCCTCAGCGAAACGGTCTACGGACTGGGCGCGGGGGTGTTTTTCATCGGCTATTTCCTTTGCGAAGTGCCTAGCAACATCATCCTGCACAAGGTCGGCGCACGGGTGTGGATTGCGCGGATCATGATCACCTGGGGCATCGTCTCGGCGCTGTTCGCCTTCGTCGAAACCGCCTGGCAGTTCTACGCCCTGCGCTTTCTCCTGGGGATTGCCGAAGCCGGTCTGGCGCCGGGCCTGCTGCTCTATCTCACCTACTGGTTTCCGTCCTATCGGCGGGCGCGCATGACCGTGTTGTGGTTTATCGCCATTCCGCTGTCAGGCATGGTCGGTGGCCCGCTGTCCGGTTGGATCATGAACCACTTTGCCGGCGTGCACGGCTGGGCCGGCTGGCAGTGGATGTTCGTTCTCGAGGCGGTGCCCACCGTGGTCGTCGGCCTGCTGGTGCTGAGTTATCTGAAGGACGGCGTGCATCAGGCGACCTGGCTCAATGACGAGGAAAAAGCGCTGATCACTCGCGAACTGGCCGAAGACGACCAGCAAAAGGTCACCCACGCCTCGATCGGCGAGTTCATCCGCGACCGGCGCTTGTGGCTGCTGGCGGCGATCTACTTCTGTGTGGTCATGGGCCAATATGCGATCACCTTCTGGCTGCCGACACTGGTGCGTAATGCAGGGGTTTCCGACCCGCTGCACATCGGTTTCCTGACCAGCCTGCCTTACCTGTGCGCCATCGCCGCCATGCTCCTGGTCGGCCGCAGTGGCGACAAACATCGCGAGCGCCGCTGGCACCTGATCGTGCCGATGATCGCCGGTGCGATCGGCTTGAGCCTGGCAGCAATGATGGGCGGCAACCCGACCTTGTCGATCCTCAGCCTGTGCCTGGCCGCCTCCGGCATTCTCTCCGCCACCTCGTTGTTCTGGATGCTGCCCACCACGCTGCTTGGCGGGGTGTCTGCGGCCGCCGGCATCGCCGCGGTCAACAGCTTCGCCAACCTCGCCGGGTTTTGCTCGCCCTATCTGATCGGCTGGATCACCACCCTGACCGGTTCCAGCGCCATCGGCATGTACCTCATCACCGGCGTGCTGTTCCTCGGCGCCAGCCTGGTCCTGCGTATTCCTGCCGCTTTGGTCAATCGTTGAGTCAACGGAGTTTCATCATGACGACTAATCTTGCACACGCTGCATCGCTGAGCCTGACCCAGCGCGCGCACAACATTCGCCGCCATGCATTGCGCATGGGCCAGGTTCAGGGCCAGGGCTATGTGGGCCAGGCCCTCGGCGCGGCTGACCTGCTGGCGGTGTCTTACTTTCATGCGATGAATCATCGCCCCGCAGATCCCGAATGGGAGCAGCGCGATCGCTTCTATCTCTCCATCGGCCACTACGCCATTGCGCTGTACGCAGCGCTGATCGAAGCCGAGATCATTCCGCTCGACGAGCTGGAAACCTACGGTTCGGATGACAGCCGCCTGCCGATGTCGGGCATGGCCGCCTACACCCCGGGGATGGAAATCACCGGCGGCTCGCTGGGTCAGGGCCTGGGCATCGCGGTCGGTGCCTGCCTGGGCCTCAAGCGCAAAGGCTCGGCCTCGTTCGTCTACAACCTGCTGTCCGATGGCGAACTCAATGAAGGCTCGACCTGGGAAGCGGTGATGTCGGCGTCGCACTGGAAGCTCGACAACCTGATCGCCATCGTCGACGTCAACAACCAGCAGGCCGACGGTTACTCCAGCGAGATTCTTTCGTTCGAACCCATTGTCGATCGCTGGCAAGCCTTCGGCTGGTTCACCCAGCGCGTCGACGGCAATGACCTCGACGCCCTGGTCGCTGCATTCGATGCCGCCCGCAATCACCCCGGCGGGCAACCGCGCGTGATCATCTGCGACACGAAAATGGGCAAAGGCGTGCCGTTTCTGGAGAACCGGGAAAAGACCCACTTCATTCGCGTCGAAGAGCACGAATGGGACTTGGCACTGAGCAACCTTGAAGAAGGAAAAGACCAATGAGCAACACCGCCAATACTGCGACTTCGACTGCTACTGGCGCGCCGGTGAAAAAGCGCCTGACCACCTCGGCGATGATTGCCTCGATTGCCTCCGAGGGCCAGGCGACCCGTTCGGCACCGTTCGGCCATGCGCTCGCAGCGCTGGCAGACCAGCGCGCGGACATCGTCGGTCTCTCGGCTGACCTGTCCAAGTACACCGACCTGCACATTTTCGCCAAGGCGCATCCGGAGCGTTTCTATCAAATGGGCATGGCCGAACAGTTGCTGATGAGCGCTGCGGCGGGCATGGCGCGTGAGGGTTTCGTGCCGTTTGCCACCACCTACGCGGTGTTCGCTTCGCGCCGCGCTTACGACTTCATCTGCATGGCCATCGCCGAGGAAAACCTCAACGTCAAAATCGTCTGCGGTTTGCCCGGCCTCACTACCGGCTACGGGCCGAGCCACCAGGCCACCGATGATCTGGCTATTTTCCGCGCCATGCCCAATCTGATGATTGTCGACCCTTGCGATGCGCTGGAAATCGAACAGGCCGTGCCGGCCATCGCCGCTCACCAAGGCCCGGTCTACATGCGTTTGCTGCGCGGCAATGTGCCGTTGGTGTTGGACGAGTACGGTTATAAATTCGAGATCGGCAAGGCCAAGACTCTGCGCACGGGCAACGACGTGCTGATCATCTCCACCGGGCTGATGACCATGCGCTCGCTGGAAGCTGCCAAGCAGTTGCAGGCCGACGGCATTGATGTGGCCGTGCTGCACGTGCCGACCATCAAGCCGCTGGATGAACAAACCATTCTCGCCGAAGCACGCAAATCCGGGCGTCTGGTGGTCACAGCCGAGAACAGCTCGATCATCGGCGGTTTGGGTGAGGCGGTTGCCGGGTTGTTGTTGCGCAATGGCGTGACGCCCACCTTCAGACAGATCGCGTTGCCCGACGCCTTCCTCGACGCCGGTGCCCTGCCGACGCTGCATGATCGCTACGGCATTTCGACGCCGGCTGTCTGCGCGCAGATCAAAGCCTGGCTGTAACTCCACCGTGGGCGGCGCTTCGATCAGAGGCGCTCGCTCATTCGAGAACAGGAGGCAGAACGTGAAAGCACATGAACTGCTGGATCCCGACTTCAAAAGCTTTTTAACCCCCGGCGCACAAGCCTGGACGTTGGAGACGCTGCCCGCGATCAGGGAGCGTGTCCATGCGACGTTCAAATCCCGAGAACAAGCGCGCGGTGAAAGCCTATGGACCAAGGCCCACGACGGTGAGGATTTGCGCCTGTGTCTTTACCGGCCCGCCGCCGGGGCACCGGGCGGTAATTTTGCGGTGATCCTGTACATCCACGGTGGAGGCTTCGTCCTTGGTTGCCCCGAAATGGCCGATGACTATCTGGCTAACCTCGCCGAAGCACTTCAGGCGATCATCGTCGCTGTCGATTACCGTCTCGCGCCAGAGCACCCCTTCCCTATTCCCCTGGAAGATTGCTACACCGCCCTCGGCTGGGTTGTCGCCCACCGGCAAACGCTCAACATGGACGCCGACAACGTGATCGTCATGGGTCACAGTGCCGGTGCAGGTCTGGCAGCAGCGCTGGCAATTGTGGCGCGGGATCGCGGCGTATATTCCATCGCCAGCCAGGTGCTGGTGTATCCGATGCTCGATTACCGTTCGGGCAGCCCGGCCTCGCCTCACCAGAACAGCACGACCGGAGTGATTGGCTGGCCGGCGCAAGCCAACCAGTTCTGTTGGGATTGCCTGCGCGCTGACCAAGCGCTGGATGATCTGCCAATCGGCTGGTTTTCGCCGGCCCTGCAAGACGATCTGCGTGACTTGCCACCGACGTTTCTGGCCGTCGGGGCGCTGGATCTGTTCCTGGAAGAGGACGTTGCATTTGCCATGCGTCTGTCGCGCGCCGGGGCTGCCGTCGAACTGCATGTCTACCCTGGGGCGCCACATATGTTTGATCAGTGCCCCGGTAGCGTTAGCGATCAGTCTGCGCTGGATATCGTCCGATCACTTCGGCGATCGATAGCTAGCGCATTAACTGCTGAGGGATAGAAAGAACCGCTGAAACGGTAAAACAGGATTTCTTATACAAAGCCTTCCCCCCTTCTACGCTTATTGATTAATACCTTCGCAGACAGGCAGCTGCGGAGGTTGGCCTGCGCTTTGAGAAATTCAATATCGCTTAGCCATCACCCTCGGCGTTTTCGCCCGGACCTTTTCCAGCGTCCCTTTGGACAATGTCGAAAACGACACATTTTGTTGCACCCAAAAACCCCTTGGATCCAACGTCCCGACAAACGGTAACGACCTGAATAGAACAGATTTTCAAAGAGATAAACGTGGGCAAATGGCCCATCCATCCGCTCGTCAAAAATCAGGCAGCCCCATCTGACACTCCCTATCTATGGTTTTAAAACCATCCGTGGACGTCCGCCCCACCCATTTACAGGGAGTAGTAATGGACAACATCGTCATTGCCGACAAAGCCAATTCTCAGCTCACTGCCCAGAACTGGGGCAATGTTCAGCTCAATCAGCCTTCAGTTGTACAAATGCCGGTTCGGCCCGATCAATTGGCGTCGACCAGTCGCAGCGGTCAGGATTTGATCGTCAATCTGAAGTCAGGCGAGCAAATCAAAATCTCCAATTTCTTTGTCACCAGCCCTGACGGCGTGCCCAATGACATTGTCTTTCAGGGTGACGACGCGACGCTGTGGCAGGCGCGCTACAGCGCCGAGCCGTTCAATGGCTTTACCTTTGACGAAATCAATTCGCTGGACGAGCTGATCGCTGGCGTCGGTGTGGTGGATGGCGCAACGCCGGCCTGGGCGATTGCTGGGCTTGGCCTGTTGGGCGCGGGTGGTGCGGCGGCCGCTGCGGGCGGAAGTGGTGGTGGCGGCGGCGGTGGTGGCGGTGGAGACGCAACGCCTCCTGCGCCCGCGACCGGATTAACCTTGTCGGCCGATGGCCGGGTGCTGAGTGGTTTTGGCGAAGCTGGCAGTGTCGTTCAGGTACGCGATGCAGCCGGCAACCTTTTGGGTTCCGGAACCGTTGGCGCCGATGGCAGTTTCCAGGTCGACCTGGGTACGCCACAGAACAATGGCCAGCCGCTCGACGTCACGCTCACCGACCCTGCGGGCAACGTTTCGACACCGGGTACGGTCACTGCGCCGGATACCACCGCGCCGACCGCACCAGGCAATCTCAGCGTGAGCCCCGATGGCACGCAACTCGGCGGGACCGGTGAAGCCGGCTCGACCATCCAGGTGCGCGCCGCCGATGGCACGCTACTCGGTAGCGCTGTGGTGGCGGCGGATGGCACTTTCAGCGTCGCCCTCAGCCCCGCGCAAACCGGCGGTCAGCCGCTGACAGTGAATGCCACCGATGCCGCAGGCAACACCTCGACCGGCGCAACGGTCAGCGCGCCGGAGATCGTCGAACCGACGACGCCAGGCAATCTTGGTTTGAGCAGCGACGGCAGCCAACTGACCGGCACCGCCCGGGCCGGCACCACGATTGAAGTCCGTGCCGCCAACGGCGAATTGCTCGGGCGTGCGGCGGTGGCTGCTGACGGCACTTTCCTGCTGACGCTGGTTCGTGCGCAGGCCAACGGTGAAACCTTCAGTATCGTGGCAGTCAACAGCGCCGGTGCGCAATCGCCGGCCGTCACCTTCAATGCACCAGACATCACCGGCCCCACCGCTGCAACGGATCTGGCCGTGAGCAGCGATGGCCTTTCGGTGACCGGCCGTGGCGAACCCGGCAGCACAGTCAGCGTCACCAATGCCCAAGGCGCGCTGCTCGGCACGGCTCTGGTCGCCGCCGATGGCTCGTTCACTGTGCAACTCAATGCCGCGCAAATCGATGGTGAGGCGCTGAGCGTGCTGGTCACCGACGCCGCCGGCAACCCTTCGCCAGCAGCGACCGTTATCGCCATTGATCTCGATGGCCTGACTCAACCCAGCGACATCGCGGTAAGCGTCGATGGCACGCAGTTGAGCGGACGCGGCCAGCCCGGTTCGACCGTAACGGTGCGCGACGCCAACGGCAATGTGCTCGGCACGGCCGTGGTGGCGGCGGACGGCACGTTCAGCCTGCAACTGAGCAGTCCGCAGAACAATGGCGAAACACTGCAGATCAGTGCCAGCGACGCCGCTGGCAACACTTCCGCACCACTGAACTTCGTGACGCCTGACACCCAAGGGCCGACGGCCGTCTCCGATCTTGCGCTCGACACTCAGGGGCAGACGCTCACCGGTAAGGGTGAGTTGGGTGCGTCGGTCACTGTGCGCGATCCGGCCGGCAACATCATCGGCACGGGCACGGTGGATGCCGATGGCAATTTTACCGTTCCACTTTCCACACCACAGACCGATGCGCAACAACTGCAAGTGATCCAGACCGACGCGGAAGGCAATCCTTCGGCGCCGGTCAACGTCACCGCACCCGATCTGACCACGCCGGTCGCCGTGACCGATGTGAGCATTTCCGCCAATGGCGCCGTAGTCTCCGGCGCGGGTCAGATCGGCGCCACCGTTACTGTCACTGACACCAACGGGACCGTGCTGGGAACAGCTTTGGTCGGCAGCAACGGCCGGTTCGAAGTCACCCTGTCCTCGCCACAAACCAATGGCCAGAACCTCAGCGTGGTGCAGAGCGATGGCTCGCCTTCAGGCTCGCCGGCAGTTCCAGTTGAAGCGCCGGATATCCAGGCCCCCACTGCCCCTTCCAATCTGACGCTGAATGCAGGTGGCACTGAACTGAGTGGCACCGGCGAACCCGGTGCCACGGTGTCGGTCAAGGATTCGGCCGGCAATGTGCTGGGCACCGCAATCGTCGACGGCAGCGGCGCCTTTACAGTGCCGCTGAACAGCCCGCAGATCGATGGCCAACAACTGCAAGTGAGCCAATCGGATGGCGTGAACGTCTCCCCCAACACGCCGCTGACCGCAGCGGACACCACCGCGCCGCTGGCGCCGGACAATCTCGTGCTCGCCAGTAACGGCGTGACCTTGACCGGCACCGGGCAAGCGGGCAGCACCGTAACCGTCAGCGCGCCCGACGGCACGGTGCTCGGCACTACGGTGGTCGCCAGCGACGGCAGTTTCAGCGTCAATCTGAGCCCGGCTCAGCTCGACGGTCAGGTGCTGAGCGTGATCCAGACCGATGCGAGCGCCCTGCCCTCGCCCGCCACACCGGTCACCGCACCGGACATCACCGCCCCACCTGCACCGAGCGGTCTGCTCATCGATCCGGCGGGTGCCACGGTCACCGGCACCACGCAGCCCAATAACACGGTGCAGGTGCTGGATGCCGACGGCAACGTCATCGGCACCGCAACCGCTGACGGCACGGGCGCCTTCACGGTCAACCTCGATACGGCGCAGACCAATGGCGAAGCCTTGCAAGTCGTGGTGTCGGACGGCACCAACAGTTCGCTTCCCGGCAATGTCACCGCGCCTGACAGCACGCCACCGGCGCCGGTCAGCGATCTCGCGCTCAACCCCGCCGGCACGCAAGTGTCGGGACTTGCCGAACCGGGCACGACGGTCACCGTCAGCATTGCTGGCGGCGGTCTCGTGCTGGGTACCGCAACGGCGGGTGAGGACGGCCGCTTCGTCGTGACCCTCAGTCCACCGGCCGAGCCTGGCGGCAATCTGGAAGTCATCAGCACTGACGGCGGCGGCAATGATTCGCCCGTTGTGCCGCTGGCAGGACTGGACGGTACCCAGGTCGCGACCCCGACCGATCTGGCTTTGAGTGCCGATGGTTTCACCCTGACCGGCGCCGGTACGCCCGGTTGCACCGTGACGGTGACCAGCAGCAGCGGCACGGTGCTCGGCTCCGGGCTGATCAACAGCTTCGGCCGCTTCACCCTGTTGCTCAGTAGCAAACAGATCAATGCGCAAGTCCTCCAGGTGACGGCCACCAGTCCCGACGGTGACGTGTCGATTCCGGGCACGGTGACGGCGATCGATGGCACGGCGCCGGACGCTGTGACCAATCTGGCGCTGAATGCCAACGGCACGACACTCACTGGACGCGGAGAGGCCGGGGCGACGGTCACTGTCACCGACGCCACAGGTACCGTGCTCGGTACTGCACTGGTCGCCAGCAACGGCACGTTCAGCCTGACGCTGACGCCGGCACAACTTAATGGCCAGGCGCTTACCGCGATCCAGAGCGACGCCGCCGGCAATCTGTCGCAACCCGCCGGCATTATCGCTACCGATCTGCAACCGCCAGCTGCGGCGACTGGCGTGAGCATCAATGACGTCGGCACCGTGGTCAAAGGCCAGGGCGAAGCCGGCAGCACCGTGACCGTGCGCGATGCCGCCGGCAATGTTCTGGCCACCGGCGTGGTCGATCAGAGCGGCAATTTCCAGGTCACCTTGCCCAATGCGCAGAACACCGGCGAAACCCTGCAGGTCACTCTGACCGACGCCAACGGCAACGCCTCGATTTCCACTGGCGTGGTCACCGTCGACGGCACCCCGCCGGCCGCCGTGCAGAATCCGCTGATCAGCGCCGATGGCAGCACCCTCAGCGGCACGGGTGAAGCTGGCGCAACCGTCAATGTCACCACCGCCAACGGCATCGTGCTAGGCAGCGCCGTAGTTGGCGCGGACGGCTCGTTCAGCGTGACCCTGGCGCCAGCGCAGAGCAATGGTGAGGCGCTCGCGATCAGCCAGACCGACCCTGCCGGCAACGTCTCGCCATCAACCAGTGTCAACGCACCCGACATCAGCCCACCAGCTGCACTGACCCAAGTCGCGGTGAATGCTGACGGCGTCACCGTCACTGGTCATGGCGAACCGGGCGCAACGGTGTCCGTGCGCAGCGCCGACGGCACCTTGCTCGGCACCGCGCAGGTCGGCAGTGGCGGCGCGTTCACTGTCACCCTCAACGCAGCACAACTGAATGCCGAAGTGCTGACCGTCACTCAGGAAGATCCGCCGGGCAACGTTTCGACGGCGGTTGAAATCATCGCCGCGGATTTGACCGCGCCGGCGATTCCGAGCGCATTGACTCTCAATGCTGCCGGCGTGCAACTGGCCGGTAACGCCGAGGCCGGCAGTACGGTGACCGTACGCGACAGCCAGGGCAATCTTCTCGGTACCACCACGGCGGCCGCAAACGGCACTTTCCAGATTACTCTCAACAGCCCGCAAACCAACGGCCAGTCGCTGAACGTGACGGCCACCGATGCGGCAGGCAATCCGTCGGCCCCGGCAATCCTCAATGCGGTCGATAGCACGGTGCCGTTGTTGGCGAGCGATCTGGCGGTGAGCGCCAATGGTGCCACCCTGACCGGCATCGGCGAGGTCGGCGCCAGCGTGGAAGTTCGCGATGCCGGAGGTGTTTTGCTGGGTACTGCGACCGTTGCCAGCAATGGCAATTTCAGCGTCACGTTGTCCCCGGCTGCGGTGGCTGGATCGAATCTTTCCGTGGTGCAGATCGATGCTGCCGGCAACACCGGACCGGCAGCGCCGGTGACTGCACCGGGCAATCTGGCGGAAAGCGCACCGACCAATCTGGCCCTCAGCGCTGACGGCCTGACCCTGACCGGCTCGGCCACCGCCGGCAGCACCGTGAGCATTCGCAATGCCTCGGGCGTGTTGCTCGGCAGCGCGCTGGTGGCGGCCAATGGCACTTTCAGCGTCACCCTCAACGCCGCGCAACTCAACGGCGAACAGCTGTCTGCCGTGGCGACGTCGAGCACCGGTATCAATTCATCCCCGACCGACTACACCGCTGCCGATATCGCCGCGCCAACGCCGCTCAGCGAACTGAGCCTGGCACCGAACGGCACGGCCCTGACCGGGCGCGGTGAAGCCGGCGCCACGGTGACCGTGCTCGGCACGGGTGGAGTGGTTCTCGGCAGCGCCGTGGTGGCGGCCAATGGCACCTTCAGCGTCACTCTCAGCCCGGCACAGACCTCTGGTCAGACTTTGAGCCTGAGCCAGGCCGACACCGCCGGCAACGAATCGAACAGCGTCAACCTGATCGCCCCGGACCTGCTCGCGCCCAATGCGCCGGCGGCGCTGGTGGCAAGCACTGACGGCACGCTGCTGTCGGGTACCGGTGAGGCCGGCACCACGGTCAACGTGTACAACACCGCCGGAGCGCTGGTCGGGACCGGCACCGTGAGCATCGACGGCACGTTTGCGATCACCCTGACCACGCCGCAAGCCAACGGCCAGGCGCTGACCGTGTCGCTGACGGATGCAGCGGGCAACACCTCGGCAGCCACGCCGTTCACTTCGGTCGACAGCACACCGCCAGCGGCCGTTTCGCAACTGAGCATCGGCGGCGACGGCGCAAGCTTGACCGGGCGCGGCGAACCGGGCGCGCAGGTGCGCGTCATCGACAGTGACGGCAACGTGCTTGGCACCGCCGTGGTCAGCGCGACCGGTACCTTCACGCTGCCACTGAACCCGGCGTTGACCAATGCCGAAGTGATCACCGTGGTCCAGGCCGACGCAGCGGGCAACGACTCGCCGGCAGTGAACCTGACCACGCCGGACTTCACCCCACCTGATCCACTGGACAACGTCGATATCAACTCGTCCGGCGCGCTGGTCATCGGTACTGGCGAACCCGGCGCGACCGTGACCGTGCGCGATGCCAACGGCACTTTGCTCGGCACCAGCGTGGTACTCGGCGACGGCACGTTCAGCGTCACCCTCAATCCGCCGCAGATCAACGAACAGATCCTCAGCGTGCAGCAGGCTGATCCACCCGGTAACGTCAGCGCCCCGGTCACGGTCACCGCCCCGGATCTGACCCCGCCAGCGACGCCGGCCGATCTGCAACTGAATGCCGATGGCGGCCTGCTCACCGGTACCGGCGAAGTCGGCGCCACTGTCCGTGTGACGTCGGCCGATGGCACCGAACTGGGCACAGGCACGGTGGGCAGCGATGGTCGTTTCCAGATCACCGTGACCCCGGTGCAGACCAATGGCCAAGCGCTGTTTGTGGTATTGGCGGATGCGGCCGGCAATGCCTCGCCTGCCGGCACCCTGACCGCGCCGGACAGCACGCCTCCTGCCGCGCTGACCGATGTCGATATCGACGCCAGCGGCAGCCTGATCACCGGCTCCGGTGCGGCTGGCTCGCAGGTGGTCGTCACCAATGCGCTGGGCACCATCGTCGGCACTGGCACGGTGCAGGCCGACGGCAGTTTCAGCGTGACGCTCGACCAGCCGTTGCTCAATGGTGAAGCCTTGTCGGTGATCCAGCGCGATGCGGCGGGCAACCCTTCGCCGATCGTGCCCGTCACTGCGCCGGACATCACCCTGCCCGCTGCGCCCACCGGCCTCGTTCTCGCGCCCGACGGCGTGACATTGACCGGTACCGGTGAAGCCGGCGCCACGGTGCGCGTGCTCAGTGCGACTGGCACGGTACTGGGCTCGGCAACCGTGACCGGCAATGGCTCGTTCAGCGTGACCCTCAACCCGCCGCAGGTGAATGGCGAGCTGTTGAGCGTCAATCAGACTGATCCGGCTTCAAACATTTCACCCACAGCACCTCTGCAAGCGGGCGACAGCACTGATCCGCTGGAAGTGGCCGACCTCAACGTCAGCCAGGACGGCTTGACCGTCACCGGTACCGGCGAGCCCGGCGCAACCGTCACCGTGCTTGACGGCGCGGTGGTGCTCGGCACGGCGACGGTGGCGGCAGATGGCAGTTTCAGCGTCACGTTGTCGGCTGCGCAACTCGATGGCCGCGCACTGTCGGTCGTGCAGGCCGATGCACAAAACAACCAGTCCGAGCCCGTTCTGGTCGACGCGCCGGACAGCACTGCACCGATCGCACCAACGGTGACATCGCTGACCGGCGCCGGCACCTTGCTCGCCGGGACCGCCGAAGCTGGCAGCACCGTGACTGTGCTGTCCGCCACCGGCACCGTGCTCGGCACGGCGGTGGCATTGGGCGACGGCACCTACACCGTTACGCTGAATCCGGCTCAGGCCAATGGTCAGTTGTTGTCAGTGATCGCGACGGACGAAGCGCAAAACGCATCGCCAGTGCTGCTCTACCCGGCGGATGACACTACCGCTCCAGATGCCGTCACTGGTCTGACCATCAGCGGCGATCTGAGCCAACTCGCCGGTCGTGGCGAAGCCGGCGCCAGTGTCGAAGTGACCGATGCGCTGGGCAATATCGTCGGCACCGGCACAGTGGCCGCCAACGGCACGTTCCTGATCGATCTGGATTCGGGCATCACTGCCGGCCAGGTGCTGACGGTGAATCAGATCGACGTGGCGACTAACATTTCGGCAGATGCCAGCCTGATCGTTCCGGCCGTTCCGGCCCCGGATGCTCCAGCCAATCTGGCGCTCACGGCCGATGGTCTGACGCTGACCGGCACTGCGGCCATTGGCACGATCATCAATGTCTACGCGCCGGACAACAGTCTGATCGGCACCGGCGTCACCGGCGCGGATGGCACGTTCAGCGTCGTGCTGACGCCCGCGCAAACCAACGGCCAAAGCCTCGAAGTCACCGCCAACACTGCGTTGGGTGGCGCCTCGCTGCCGACTGAAATCACCGCAGGTGACACCTCGGCGCCGGCGCCACTCAGCGATCTGGCGGTCAACGCCAACGGCACTTTGGTTACCGGTCGCGGCGAAGTCGGCGCGTCAGTGACCATCACCGGCGCTGGCGGCGTGGTGCTGGGCAATGCGACGGTTGGCGCCAATGGCACTTTCAGCGCACAGCTCAATACGCCGCAGGTCAACGGTCAGGTGCTCAATGCGACACAGACCGATGCGGCCAACAACACCTCATCCGGTCTTAACGTAACTGCGCCCGATATCACTCTCCCGGCCGCTCCGACAGCACTGGTCCTCAGCGGTGCCGGACTGGTGCTCGGCGGGCTCGGTGAAGCCGGCGCCACCGTCACTGTTCGCGGTGCGGGTGGCGCGGTGCTGGGCACGGCGACGGTGGCGGGCAATGGCTCGTTCTCGGTGACCTTGTCCTCCGCGCAACTCAACGGCCAGCAACTCAGCGTCACGCAGAGTGATGCGGCGGGCAACGTTTCGCCGGTTACCAACCTCAGCGTCGCCGATACCACAGCGCCGGCGCCGCTGAGCAATGTCAGCCTGAACGGCACCGGCCTGGCGGTCAGCGGCACGGGTGAAGCCGGCGCGACCGTCAGCGTGACCAATGCGGCTGGTACCGTCCTCGGCACCGCCGTGGTCAATGCTGGCGGCACCTTCACCGTGCAACTGTCCAGCGCGCAACTGAATGGCCAACAGCTCAACGTCCAACAGGCCGACCCGACGGGCAATCTGTCGCCGGTTTTCAACCTGACGGCCCCTGACGTACAGGCGCCGATCGCGGCCAGCGGTCTGACGCTCGCTGCCAACGGTCTGACTTTGAGCGGTACGGGCGAAGCCGGTGCGACGGTCAACGTCTACGGCCCCGGCGGCGCGCTGATTGGCACTACCACCGTGGGCAGTGGCGGCACGTTCAGCTTCAACCTGAACACCGCACAACTCGACGGGCAGCTGTTGACCGTGCGTCTGGTCGACCCGGCCGGCAATCTGTCGCCCAACGCCAGCCTGACAGCGCCGGACATTACCGCGCCCGGCGCGCCGACCGGCGTCAGCGTCAATGGCAGCGGCACCGCGCTCACTGGCGTCGGTGTGCCCGGTTCGACCATCAGCGTACGCGGCGTCGGCGGTGTGGTGCTCGGCACCGCGACCGTTGCCGCCAACGGCAGCTTTTCGGTAGTACTGGCATCGGCGCAGATCAACAGCCAGGTACTCAGCGTCACCCAGGCCGATCCGAGTGGCAACGTATCGGCAGCGGCGACCGCGACGGCGCCAGACCTGACACCGCCCGCTGCGGCAACGGCGCTGCTGGTCGGTGCCGATGGCCTGACCGTCACCGGTACCGGTGAAGCCGGTGCAACCGTCACCATCAAGTCGGCCAGCGGCGCCGTTCTGGGCACCGCCACGGTCAACAACCTCGGCGTGTTTACCGTCACCCTGAGCAGCGCGCAGATCAACGGCGAAAACCTCACCGTCAATCTCAGCGACGCACGCGGCAACGTTTCGGTGGCCGCCAACGTCATTGCGCCGGACGTCGACGTCAACGCGCCAGTGGTCGCCAGCGATAACCTCGCCGTCGGCACCGTCACCCTGGCACCGGTCACCGCGTCGCAGACCTTCAACGACTCGTTCACCACGCTGCTGGCCGGATTCTCGAAAACCTTCACCTTCACCGTCGCCGGCGGCACGCGTCTTGATCCGACCCTGACGCTGACCACCAGCAGTCTGATTTCGCTGATCGATGGCGTGGTCTACACCCTGCAAGTGAAAGATGCCAGTGGCAACTGGGTCACTCTGGATGTCAACGGCAGCGGCGGCCTGCTTGACCTGATCGCGCTCGCCGGCCAGGGCGTACGGGTCGACATCGGTAATTTGCTGTCAGGCGATTATCGACTGACGGTTTCGAGCACCGGTATCGGCGTGCTGACCACGGTCAATACCCAGCTGCAACTGGATGTCAGCAGCCTGACCCAGTTCAACGGCATTGCCGGGCCAGCGGTGACCGGCAACGTCATCACCAACGTCGGCGTCGATGGCACGGCCGATCAGACCGGCCCGGACAACGGCGCGCAATTGCAGATCTTCAAGAACGGCGCCTGGGTCAGCGCTGGGGCCGGCACCACGGTGCAAGGGTTGTACGGCACGCTGACCATCGACGCTAACGGCAACTACAGCTACAAACCGAACGGCAGTGTTGGCAGCGTCGGCAAAGTCGACGTGTTCAACTACCAACTAGTGCACCCGAACGGCTTGAGCGACACCGCCAATCTGTACGTGCGCATCGACAGCCCGCAAGCCAGCGCAGTGTGGAACGACGCGAACCTTGGCAGCCCGGCGCTGGTGGTGGATGCCACGCCAGACGTCGCCTCGACTGACGTCAGCCTGATCAACCGCGAAGTCACCACCAACTCTGCCCTTGGCACGTTCAATGTCCTGCTGGGCGGCGGCAGCGGTAACTACAACACCGTGGTCGCGGCCGATACCGTCAGTGACCTGACCGTGGTGGTCAATTCGAGCAACCTGTTGGCGCTGCTCGGTTCGATGACGGTGGGCCTGTACAAACTCAATACCGCCACCAACCAGTACGTGCTGGTCAAGAGCTACGGCGGCAACGCCCTGGTCAATCTCGGCGGCGGCAACTACGGGATCAAGTTCGACGACCAGACCGCCGGCAGTTATCAGGTGCGGGTGGCAGTGGGCGGCCTCGGCCTGCTGACCAGCGTCAACACCAGCCTGATCAACGTCGCGACCTACAACAATCAGTTCGTGGTCGGCAGCTACACACCGGTATCGGGCAACCTGCTCACCGACACCGCGGGCGGCGGTGCCGATGTACTGGGCTCGGTCTATACCTTGCTCAGCGTGCTGGTCGCTGGCAGTTACGTCGCGCCGGGGTACAACGGCGTCTCGCTGGTCGGCAACTACGGCACCCTGGTGGTCCAGGCCAACGGCAACTACACCTACACGCTCAAGGCCGGCCTGACCGATGCGGTGATCGGCCAGGAAGACACCTTCACCTACCAACTCACCCACCCCAACGGCACCGTGGATACCGCGACGCTGACCATCGACCTGAACAATGCCGGCGCATTCGCCAGCACCGCGTTCTCGGCACTGGCCAGCGATGACCTCGGTCTGGCCCATGTCGCTGGCAGCGAACTGATCCAGGGCACCGAAGGCAACGACACCCTCGACGGCTCGCACGGTGGCGCCGTCACGCTGCAAGGTGGCGGTGGCGACGACACGCTGATCATCGCCGATCAGCAGTTCACCTCGGTGGACGGCGGCAGCGGCACCGACACCCTGCTCTGGGCCGGTGGCGATGTGTCGATCAACCTCGGCGATCTGCAGAGCAAGATCCACAACGTCGAAATCCTCGACCTCAACCATTCCAGTGCGGTTGCGCTGACATTGAATCTCAGCGATCTGCTGGCGATTACCTCTTCGGACAACAACACCCTGCTGATCAAGGGTGACGACAGGGACAGCGTGCACATGACCGATGGCTGGGTCGCCGATGGCACGCAACAGGCCGACGGCATCGACTATGTTCAATACACGGCACAGGAGGATCCGAGCCACCACTTGTGGGTGCAGAACGGCATTCAAGTGGTTTGAAACAAGACATCAAACGTTGGTCTCTCAACAGTAAGGGAAGTCTGTGGAGTCAGTTTTTCGCCAGAAATGGCCGGTGGTCCTGTTGACCATCGGCCTCTACCCCGCTTTCACCGTCGGCGTTCGCGCCGACGACAACCTCGACAGTAGCTTGCGCAGCATCAGCCCGTCGCAACTGCAACAACCGGCAGGCAATGACAATCGTCAGCGCCCTGCCCCTGCTTCAAAAACGGCCGCCAACGCGGATACTTTGGGGCTGGAACAAGCGGTCAGGCTCGCCGTGGACTGGCACCCACGCATCGGCGAGGCCATCGGCACCCTGTTCCAGCAAGGCGAAGGGGTCAACGTCGCCGAATCCGGTTATTACCCGCAGGTCACCGGAGGCATCAAGGGTGGTTACACCAGCGGTTACGGCAGCGATGCCGGCAGCCAGTCGGTGAACATTTCCCTCAAGCAGATGCTGTATGACTTCGGCAAGGTTTCCAGTTCGGTCGACGCCGCCCGCGCCCGGGTGGCGCGCAGTCAGGCGGGGATTCTGCTGGCAATCGACGACATCGCCCGCGACACCGCCAGGGCCTACATCGAAGTGCAGCGTTATCAGCGTCTGCTCGAGGTTGCCCGCGAACAGATTCAGGGCATCGGCGGCATCGTCGACCTGGCCAAACAGCGCAGCGACATGGGCGCCAGCACCCGCTCCGATATGGTCCAGGCGCAATCCCGCGCAGAAGGCGCGACGGCGACGTTGCAGGAATTCAAGGCGCAATACGCACGCTGGCAAGCGACCCTGACCAGTCTGCTCGGACGACGCACGCCGCCAGCAGTCAGCGACGCCGCCGCGCCTACGCTAACCCAGGCCTGCGACGCCTCGCAGATCTCCGACACCCTGCCCGCCGTCCTCCAGGCCGCCGCGCAACGCACTCAGGCCCAGGCCGAGCTGGCCCAGGCCAGAGCCGAGGCCAACCCGACCCTGTCGCTGCAACCCTCGGTCAACCAATATCTGGATGACCACTACGACGATCAGAACTCGCGCGCCGATCGCACTCAGGTCGGGATCTTTCTCAATCTCGAAGTGCCGATCTACCAGGGCGGTGCGATCAGTGCGCGCAGCCGCGCCGCCGGGCATGCACTGACCGCAGCGGACTCGGCCGAAGACTTCGCCCGTCTGCAAGCGCGCCAGGGTCTGGCCGAAGCCCAGGCGCAAACCTCGGGCCTGAACCGGCGGCTGCGCTCGCTGGAATTTCGCCAGACCAGCATCACCGAGGCGCGCATGTTGTATGGCCGCCAGTACCTGGAACTGGGCACGCGGCCGCTGCTCGACCTGCTCAACGCCGAGCAGGAAATCCACCAGTCGCGCTTCGATCTGGTCAACACCCGTGCTGATCTGCAACGTCTGCAGATCGACTGCTTCTACAACAGCGGTGCGATTCGCCGGGTCTTCGGCATCGACCACAGCGCCATCCAGAATGTCGAGATCCTGCCATGACCGATGTCAGCATCACTGTTCCCGAACCCGCCGCTGCCGAAGCTCGCGAAGATTATTCGCCGTGGCTGGAAGCGGTGCTCAAGGTCGCCCGCCACTATCGCCTCGACGTCTCGCCGGAAAGCGTGCGCCTGGCTTCGGTGCACAGCGAAGGCCGCGTCGAAGAAGTGGTTCGGCACATGGCGCGGCAGGCCGGTTTAAGCGTGAAGTTCGCGGTTTTCGACAACAAGAGCCTGAGCCGCTGGCGCACGCCGCTGGTGGTGCAACTGCGCGATGGTCAGGTCGGCGTGCTCGAAAGCATCGGCGAGACCGGCGAGCTGGGCATCTGCTTCAGTGGCGACCAGGGTTTGCAGAGTCGCATGGACGCCACCGCGCTCGCCGAGCAGGCCCTGCGCACGGTGATTCTGCGCCCGACGCAACCGGTGGCCGACGTGCGCACCAACGATTACATCAAGCCCTACGACGAGCACTGGTTCCGGCGCATCGTCCTCACCGATCTGCGGCCCTACAGCCAGGTGATGATCGCCTCGCTGGTCGCCAACCTGCTGGGCATGGCCGGGGTGCTGTTTTCCATGCAGGTGTACGACCGGGTGATTCCGGCCGAGTCGCTGCCGACCCTGTACGTGTTGTTCGGCGGGGTGATGCTGGCGCTGCTGTTCGATTTCGTCATGCGCATTTTGCGTCTGCGCATCACCGATGTGCTGGGCAAGCGCGCCGATTTGCGCGTCTCCGATCTGGTCTTCGGCCACGCCCTGCGCCTGCGCAATTCCGCGCGGCCGAAATCCACCGGTTCGTTCATTTCGCAGTTGCGCGAGCTGGAGCAGATCCGCGACCTGATCACCTCCAGCACTGCCACGGCACTGGCGGACATGCCGTTTTTCCTGCTGTTCCTGCTGGTGTTCTATTTGATCGGCGGGCCGCTGGTGCTGATTCCACTGGTGGCGCTGGTGTTCATGTTGCTCCCCGGGATCATCGCGCAACCGCGTTTGGCGCGATTGGCCAATGCGTCGATGCGTGAAGCGGCGCTGCGCAACGCCATGCTGGTGGAAAGCATTCAGGGCCTCGACGACATCAAGGCGCTGCAGGCCGAGCAGCGTTTCCAGCAACAGTGGAATCAGTACAACGCCGCCTCGGCGGACAGCAGCCTGCGCCTGCGCACCTTGACCAACAGCCTGGTGGCGTGGACGCAGAACGTACAAGGCGGAGTATTCGCAGTGGTCATCGTATTCGGCGCGCCAATGGTGATTGCCGGCGACCTGACCACCGGCAGTCTGGTCGCCGCGTCGATTCTGTCGTCGCGGATGATGGGGCCGATGGCGCAACTAACCCACGTGCTCACGCGATGGCAGCAGGCCAAGGTCGCGCTCGAAGGCTTGAACCGGATCATGCAGATGCCGGTGGATCATCCCGAAGGCAGTCAGCGCGTGCACTTGCCGGCGATTCGCGGCGACTACCGCCTGCGTCAGGCCAGTTTTCGCTACAGCGAGGAATCGACCCCGGCGCTCAACAACATCGACCTGAGCATTCGCCCCGGCGAGCGCATCGCCCTGCTCGGCCGCAACGGCGCCGGCAAGTCGACGTTGCTGCAAGCGCTGGGCGGCGCGATGGATCTGAGCAGCGGTGAAACCATCCTGGACGGCATCGCCCTGGCGCATCTGGATCCGGCCGATCTGCGCCGCGACGTCGGCCTGCTGTCGCAACAGGCGCGACTGTTTCATGGCACCTTGCGCGACAACATCACCCTCGGCGCCGGTCAGGCCAGCGATCAGGAAATCATCGCCGCGTTGACTGTCACCGGTGCGCTGGACTTCGTTCGGCAGCTGCCCAAAGGCATGGATCATCTGGTGCTTGAAGGTGGCTTGGGCCTGTCGGGCGGTCAGCGTCAAAGCCTGTTGCTGTCGCGCTTATTGATCCGCCAGCCACAAGTGCTGCTGCTCGACGAACCGACCGCCGCGCTCGATGACGTCACCGAGCGGCTGCTGCTGGAAAAACTCGCGACCTGGACCCGGGGCCGAACGCTGGTGGTTGCCACGCATCGGGTCAGTGTGTTGCAACTGGTCGAGCGGATCATCGTCCTCGACAACGGCCGCATCGTCATTGACGACCATCGCGACGCGGCACTCGCGCGGCTGCGCGCACCGGGCAAAGGAGTGGCGGTATGAAGCCGATGATGACCGACGTGCCGGATCCGATGTCCTACCTCGATGGCCGCGATGAGCGCGCACTTGCCGGTGGCGCAAAGGTGATCTGGAGTTGCGCGCTGATGCTCGCCTGCTTCATTGCCTGGGCGGCTTGGTTCGAGATCGTCGAAGTCTCGACCGGCACCGGCAAAGTGGTGCCCAGCTCGCGCGAGCAAGTCATTCAGTCGATGGAGGGCGGCATTCTCGAGCAGCTCAATGTCAGCGAAGGCGCTTTGGTCGAGCGCGGGCAGATCCTCGCGCAACTGGACCCGGTGAAGAACCAGTCCAACGTCGGCGAAAGCGCGGCCAAGTACCGCGCGGCGCTGGCCAGCGTCAACCGCTTGCAGGCCGAAGTCAGCGAAAAGCCGCTGACCTTCGACGCATCGCTGCAGGAATTTCCCGATCTGATCCGCGCCGAAACCGAGCTCTACCAGACCCGGCGCAAAGGTCTGGCGGAAACCCTCGACGGCATTCAGAGCTCGCTGAAACTGGTACGTAGCGAACTGGCGATCACCGAGAATCTGGCGAAGATCGGCGCCTCGAGTCGGGTCGAAGTGCTGCGCCTGACCCGTCAGCGCTCGGAGCTGGAATTGAAGGCCACCGAAGCCCGCTCCGATTACATGGTCCGCGCCCGCGAAGACCTGGCCAAAGCCAACGCCGAGGCGCAAATGCTCGAAGCGGTGATCCGTGGGCGCACCGATTCACTGTCGCGCCTGACCCTGCGCTCGCCGGTGCGCGGCATCGTCAAGGACATCGAGGTCAGCACGATTGGCGGCGTCATTGCGCCCAACGGCCAGGTCATGCAGATCGTGCCGCTCGACGAACAACTGCTGATCGAGACGCGCATCTCGCCGCGCGACATCGCCTTCATTCACCCAGGCCAGGCGGCGAAAGTGAAAATCACCGCCTATGACTATTCGATCTACGGCAGCCTCGACGGCGAAGTGGTGACGATCTCGCCGGACACCATCCAGGACGAAGCCAAGCCGGAGATCTTCTACTACCGCGTGTTCATCCGTACCGCGTCGGATGAACTGCGCAACAAGGCCGGCAAACGCTTCGCCATCGTGCCTGGGATGATCGCCACGGTGGACATCCGTACCGGCGAAAAAACCGTGCTCGACTACCTGATCAAACCACTCAACCGCGCCCGCGAAGCGTTGCGCGAACGCTGATCAGCGGCTGGCCAGTTTGGTCGCTGGTGGCGCTGTGGGGGTGATGCTGGCCTGATAGCGCGACCACTCGCGATTGATCTCCGCGTACGGCAAAAAGATGCTTACGCGCGGTTGATCGAGCAAGTCCTTGCGCTTGAGGCGGCTGACATCATCGCGGGTGAGAAACGCCACGTTGATGCCAACCACTTTGCCATCGGCGGAAAACACCGGCCCGCCAGACATGCCCTTGGCCAGCGCGCCATTGTGGGTGCCGTAAAGCACGTTGCCCTCTTTGACGTCGAGGCGAACCATCGCCGGCAACGCCTGGCCGGTACCCTTGACCGACATGTACAGCGAATTGAAGCCCACCGAAGTCAGCTCCTCGCCCGGCTTGTAGCCGCGCCACGCCGGCACGCTATTGGCCTTGTGACGGAAGAACTGCACATCTGCCTGCCCTTGGAAAACCGTGCCCGACAAGTAAGGAATGTGCTTCACCGTCACGGCGAAGTCTTCATTCCATTGCACAGCCGAACCCATCAGCACGTAAGGCAAAGGCGCGCCGGAGTGGACGACAAAGGCTTGGTCTAAAACAGGATCCTGAACATAAGCGACTGGCATTCCATTGCACCCGCTGAGCAGCAACGACGCTGCAACAAGTGACTTGAGGGGGCGCATTTTCGGTACATCTTGAGGTGAGGAAAGGTGCTGCAATATGTCATTGCGCCATCACTTTTAGCAATAGGCTCAGCCTACCGCTTGTCGGCGTGCGATATAGTGAGTTAATGATTGGATCCAAGTAGCGAGGTTGGGACGATGGCCACCATCGTCCCATTCAGACTCAGATCTGCGCTTGACCACCGTCGACAAACAGTTCGATACCGTTCACAAAGCTCGAGTCGTCCGAGGCGAGGAACACAGCGGCAGCGGCGATTTCTCCCGGCTCGCCGACACGCCCCATCGGTATCTGCGACGCCATGTAATCGAGCAAACCCTGTTGCTGTTCGGCATCCGGACCGGCCAGCCCCACCAGCCCCGGGGTTTTGGTTGCGCCGGGACTGAGTGTGTTGATGCGCACGTTGCGACCCTTCAAGTCGAGAATCCAGCTGCGCACAAAGGCCCTGACAGCCGCCTTCGACGCGGAATACACACTGAACGCCGGCGTGCCGGAACTGCCCGCTGTGGAACCTGTGAGAATCACCGAAGCGCCTTTGGCCAGCAGCGGCAGGGCTTTCTGCACGGTGAAAAGCACGCCTTTGACGTTGCGATCAAAGGTATCGTCGTAGTGCGCCTCAGTGATCTCGCCCAATGGAAGCATCGACCCACCGCCGGCGTTGGCGACAAGCACATCGAGGTAGCCTTTCTCGGCACCGATTTGCTGGTACAGCGCATCGAGCTGTTCGAGGTTCGTCGAGTCAACCTGAACGCCTTTGGCGTTGCCGACCAGGGCAACGGCGGCATCGAGCTCAGCCTGACGACGGCCGGTAATGTAAACGTAAGCGCCTTCTTCGGCGAAGCGCTTGGCCGTGGCAAGGCCAATACCAGTGGTGCCGCCGGTAACCAGTGCGATTTTGCCTTGAAGTTTGCCAGTCATAAGTCTTCTCCAGAACGTGAATACAGCCAGTCAGCGTTGGGTTGCGCGTTGGGCAAAGCTTATCGACGCTGTAGACCTTTCAAAATAGACTTGTCTGAAACTCATCGTTGCAGAATTGAAATGAGCAAACTGCCTGATTTTGAAGGTCTGGCGATGTTCGCCAAAGTCGCGGAGGAAGGTTCGTTCGCTTCTGCCGCACGGGTCATGGGTGTTTCGGTACCGACGGTGTCGCGCGCGATAGCGCGGCTCGAAGAGCGCCTCGGCGGTCGCCTGTTCAACCGCACCTCGCGGCAATTGGCACTGACTGAGTTCGGTTCGAGCATGGCGGCCAAAGCCGGGGACATTTACCGGCAGGCCGAGGAAGTCGAGAGTGAAGCCCAGGACCTCTCGGTGCAGCCGCGCGGACAAGTGCGCCTCGCCGTGCCCATGTCTTTCGGTTTGCGCTGGATCGCGCCGTTGTTGCCCGAACTGCTGCGCCGATTCCCCGAGCTGTTTGTCGACCTGCATTTGCACGACGCCTCGGTCGACCTGATCGCCGAGGGTTTCGACGCCGCGTTGCGTATCGCCGCCCTGCCCGATTCATCGCTGGTCGCGCGTCGACTGTGCGCCGTGAGCCAGTTGCTGGTGGCGTCTCCCGGCTACCTGGAAACTCATGGACGCCCCGCGCACCCGCGTGATCTGGCGACGCGTTCGTGCCTGAGTTACGCCTACCGTGCGCGTACACAAGTCTGGCGCTTCACCCACGAGAGCGGCGTCGAGGAAGATGTCGTGCCGAAAGGCCCGTTGCGCGTGACCAATTCCGATGCGCTGCTGCCGGTGTTGCTCGAAGGGCTGGCGATCGCCGAACTACCGGAATTCATCGCCAGCGAATACCTGGCCGATGGGCGGCTGGAAGTGTTGCTGCCGGAGTGGCACATGACGCGCGGCGGTCTGTATTTCGTGACGCCGTCTGCACGCAGTCGGCCAGCGAAAATCCGCGCGCTGTCCGACTTCTTTGCCGAGCATCTGTCAGAGCCGGTGTGGCGCTGTGATCCGGCCCACGCTTCGTACTTGCTCAAATGAACGTTCGTCGGTGCGCCTGAGGACCGCACGGGCAATCCGGAAAGTGCGTGCTAGGGTGTCTAGCCCAAGCACGTTTCAATCCAGGAAAATGAGGAGGATTCATGCCACTTCATCCCATTCTGTTCATGGGCGGCTCCGGCGCCATCGGCCATCAGACGGCCCGCGCATTGCGCGCGGCGCATCCCGACGTCCCCTTGCTGATCGGCGGACGCGACCTCGCCAAGGCTGAGCAAACCGCCGAGCAAATCGGCAATGCCCGTGGTGTGGTCATCGATGCTCGCGCAGATGATCTGGGGCTGGGTGATCGCCCGGTCAGCGCCATCGCCCTGTTCTACATGGACCACGCCCTCGCCGGGCTGCGCTTTGCGCAAAAGCGCAAGGTGCCGCACTTGAGCATCTCTTCCGGCGTGTTCGAAATCGCCCCGCAGATCGCCAGTTTCATGCACACGCCTGACGCGTCGCCCATTGTCCTCGGCTACGAATGGATGGTCGGTGCCACCACCGTGGCAACGCTGCACCTCGCCAAGGCATTCGCCCGCGTGCACGACATCCACATCCATGCACTGGTCGACGAACAGGACGGCGGCGGCCCGACCGTGGCCGTCGATTTCGAGCACCTGAACAAAATGCTGCCCGCCGCGCTGACCCGCCGTGACGGCGAATTCATCTGGCGTGAAGGCGACGATGCCAAGGTCAGCTTCCGCGCCGTCGACGGCACCACCCTGCAGGGCGCCGGCTTCTCCTCCATCGACGTGACAGGCCTCGCCGCCGCCACCGACGCCCCGAACGTCGAGTTCAACCTCGCCAGCGGCGTCAGCTCGACCCGGCGTCAGGGTCAGCCGATGTCGACGGAGATACTCATCGAACTTGAAGGCACGGATCACGATGGACAGCCATTGCGCACCCGCCACGCCGTGGTTCACCGCGCAGGTGCAGCGGCGTTGACCGGGCTCAGCGTGGCCATGCTGCTGGAGCGACTGGTTGGGCTGGATGGGCAAGCGCCGGTAAGGCCGGGGCTGTATTTCCCGTATCAGTTGCTGGAGGCACAGGTGTTTTTGCAGCGGTTGAGAGAGGACGGTGGGGAGTTGATCGAACTACTTGAGTGAGACGGCGCACAGGTCACTCGACACTTGAACTGCTCGTTTGAGAGAGTACCGGTGCTGCCCGCCACTGCTCGCAAGGATTGATTGCCATGGATTGCATCCCCACGCTTTACACCCGCCGCTTGATCCTCACGCCGCTGCAACTGAGTGATGCAGCGGCGGTGCAACAATTGTTTCCGCAATGGGAGGTCGTGCGCTATCTCGACAGCCGCGTTCCGTGGCCGTATCCGGACGACGGCGCGCTTGTTTACGTCCGCGATGTCGCGCTGCCCGCGATGGCTGCCGCAAAGGAATGGCACTGGATGATCCGCACCCGCGTTCAGCCCGAGAGCTGCATCGGCAGTATCAGCCTGTTTGATCAACCGGGTAACCATCGAGGCTTCTGGCTCGCCCCACAGTTTCAGGGCAACGGCTACATGCGCGAGGCCTGCAAGGTGATCAATGCCTACTGGTTCGATACGTTGATGCGCCCATTGATGCAGGTGCCCAAGGCCGCCGCCAACCGCGCTTCGCGCAAGATTTCCGAAGATGAAGGCATGCGGATGGCTGAAACACGGGACGGCCAGTTTGTGTCGGGGCCGATGCCGGTGGAGGTGTGGGAGATCACGCGCAGCGAATGGCTTGCCGAAGAAACAAACCGGTCAATTGATTGTTAGAGCCGATCAAGTGCTCAATCTTGCGTATATGCTGCTGTCTGCAAAATCAGGACAAGTACTCCCCCAAACGTTCGAGACAGTAGAAATGATCTCCGATCCAGGAACACCAACGCTTGATCAACTGAAAGTATTTCTGACGGTTGTAGAAGTGGGCAGTTTTGCCGCTGCGGCCAGAAAACTGCATCGCGCGACATCGGTGGTGAGTTACTCCATTTCCAATCTGGAGATGCAGCTCGGGGTTTCACTGTTTGACCGCAAAACCACGCGCAAACCGCAACTGACGGAGGCAGGTCGAACCGTCCTGGCTGAAGCACGCACTATTACCAACGGCGTAAATGGGCTGCGCGCAAAAGTCTCCGGTTTGCTGCATGGGCTTGAAGCAGAAGTTCACCTCGCGCTCGATGTAATGCTCCCTGCCGAGCGAGTAGTCGATGCGTTGAGGACCTTCAGGGAAGAATTTCCCACAGTCACTCTGCACTTGCACATGGAAGCCTTGGGGGCAGTGACCCAACTGGTGATGGAGAAGAAAGCTGGAGTCGGCATCAGCGGTCCGCTGGACATTGGCCTGGACGGCATCGAGCGCATCGGCGTGGGCAGTGTTCAATTGATACCGGTCGCCGCGCCTGCACACCCGCTTGCAACCGAGTGTTCCAAATCCCTGGCGCTGCCAGAGAGTTTGTTCAATTGGTGCTATCGGATCGTTCAACGCTTACGGGTGACAAGGACTTTGCCGTCGTGAGCACTCGCACTTGGCGACTGGCGGATCTGGGCGCCAAACACATGCTTCTCAAAGAGGGCATCGGATGGGGGAATATGCCGGTGCCCATGGTTCAGTCTGACCTGGACGAAGGACGCCTGGTCGAGCTTGATATGCCCGACTGTAAAGGCGGCACCTATGCCTTCGATGCGATTTATCGAACCGACTCGCCGCCCGGTCCGGCTGGGCAGTGGCTGATCAAGCGGTTCGGCGAACAGCTCTTGCCGACGTAAGCAATTCAGGGAAAAGAGCAAAAATCCGACAGCCTGAGCAAGGCTGCCGGAGAGATGCATGTCAAAAAGCAGGAAAGTTGAATTGTCGAAAGCGACTGACAACAACTGTTTATCCTCTTTTGATCCCCGGAGGCGCCATGACCGCATTTCGAAAATCCGACTTCCCTTTGAGCGAGGTTCGCCAGCATCTGGAAACCGGCCCCATCGTCCTGGTGACCTCCGCCTGGCAAGGTGAAACCAACATAATGACCATGGGTTGGCACATGATGATGCAGTTCTCCCCCGCCCTGTTTGGCTGCTACATCTGGAGTGCAAACCACAGCTACGAGCTGATCCACAACAGCCAGCAGTGCGTCATCAACGTGCCCACCGTCGAATTGGTGGACCAGGTTGTTGCCGTCGGCAACAGCAGCGGTGGCGCCATCGACAAGTTTGCCCAATTTGACCTCACAGCCGCCCCCGCAGAACGGGTAAAGGCCCCGTTGATCAAAGAGTGCTACGCCAATTTCGAGTGCAAGCTGTTCGACTCCAATCTTATCGGCGAGTACGGTCTGTTCGTGTGGGAAGTGGTCAAGGCGCATGTGGCTACGTCGGTGAAAAACCCCAAAACCCTGCATTACCGCGGGCAGGGGAAATTTATGGTGGCGGGCGAAACCCTGGATTTGCGCGATCAATTCCGCCCACAGAATCTGTAATACGACACTAATAAAAAAGCCGGAATGTTCATTCCGGCTTATGCGTCAGCGCTCGGGATATAACACCATGCCCGCGTGGTACAGCACGTTATCTCGAAACTCTCCGTCTGCGGTAAAGCCAGTATCGTCCACATACTCGATGTGGTCGCCTTCCAGCCAGTAGCGCCCTTGATAAGCGCTTTTTTGCCGACCGCGAGCCTCGTCATATCGCCCTCCTGGCAGCAACTCATGGCGAATATGACCGTCGGCTGTCACCCACATGCCAACGTACTTGCCCTGATCGCCGGCTGGATTTGCCGTGGCGTTTTCTTGCGCATCAGGGGTTACGCGAATTTCGACATCGGACATTTTAGAACTCCTGTTTTCAGATCATAGTTTCCTGCCGTTCAGCAGGATTTGAAGCAAGAGTAAAAAGTCGCGGCGCGGTGCCGTTATGCAATTCCTGCGCAGGTTTTGCCCAATGCTCCAGGCGCTCGCAGAACGTCTAAGCGAAGGACTACGCGAACTTCTGCAAAGGAGAGAAGGCCCGCGCATCTTTCAGCGCCCGTGCCCACCAGGCCAGCTGGATCAACAACTGCGCCATCGAAACCCGTGCTTGCGCAAAGTGCTCCAGTCCGAGGCCTTGTTCGAGACGCTCGGCAATCTCAGCGAACTTCACATAGCCACCAACAGGCATGGCCTGCAGCTTCAACAACTCGCATCCAAGCTCGTCGACCTCATCCTCCCCGCCGGTCGTGGTGCCATAACCAACAAATGAACAAGGTCGTCCCTGGAGGTGTTCAGGCCAGCGCGCCATCAAGACTTTCAATCCATGCTGGTAACCAAGGTGACGTGCGGGCACCAAGACGATATAGGCATCTGCTGCCGCTAGCGCTCTCAAGCACACTCGACGACCGGGTTGTTCCGAAAAATCGTCTATAAATCTCAGGTCAAACGGCTCTACCACGCTCAACGCAAATTCGCTGCGGTCTTGCACCACGGCGGTAATCCATTGCACCAACGCCGTGTCTACGCCGTTGGACTGGTTGCTGTTATGGATCAGTACTAATTGCAGTGTGTGAGTCATTTCAGCCTCCGAGCAGCTATCAACTTGGCAATGTTCTACGGTTAGAGAAAACAACGTGACAGCAAGAGCGCGATGGTTGGAAGTGGCCACTTCTTTGCTTGCAAAGTCGGCAACCGTTCCATATCGCGTTGGCAAAATATTAGGCGCGCGAAATGGTAGATAAACAGCCCGTGCCCAGGCACACGATTTATGACGTGAGTTCACATGCGACGACTGGATATCAATTGCTTCGCCGAGATGAGCGTGTTCGTTAAAGTGGTGGAACGCGGAGGTTATTCAGCGGCCGCAAGAGCTTGCGCGATAACCCCCTCTGCCGTGAGCAAGCTCATGACGCGCCTGGAAAGCCGTCTTGGCGCACGTTTGCTGAGCAGGTCCACGCGCAAGCAACTGCTGACGCCAGAAGGAATGGCTTTTTACGAACGCAGCGTTGCCATACTGGCCGATCTTGACGAAACGGAACGCGAAGCATCTGCCAGTTCTGCACCGCAGGGAGTGGTCAGAATCAGCTCTAATGTGGGTATCGGCCGCCAGCTTTTTCTTCCCATCATCAACTTGTTCATGAATCAACATCCTGGGGTCAGCGTCGAACTTTTCCTCACCGATGAGGTGGTCGATCTCATCGAAGCACGTGCGGATATCGCCATACGCACCGGAGCGCTCAAGAACTCCAACCTTGTGGCGAAACGACTCGGGCAATCCAGAGGGCTGATCGTAGGATCTCCTGACTACCTGGCGGCCAAGGGCACTCCGCTGGTGCCTCAAGACCTTGCCGATCACAACTGTCTGGGTTTCACCTTTTCGCCTCCCGCCATGGAGTGGGCCTTGCTCGACGAGAGCGGCGAGCAACGTATGTACCCGGTAAAAGGCAATCTGCGCGTCAGCGATGGCGACGCCTTGCGTGAATTGACGGTGCTGGGCGCAGGGCTAGCCAGGCTGGGGTTCTGCCAGGTTGCAGATGACCTGGCTGCCGGAAGGTTGGTTTGCGTCCTGCAACCATTCGTGCCTGCAAGCGTCACGGAGATTCATGCGATTTACGTCGGCCAAGGCGGACATCTGCCCGCACGCGTAAGAGCCCTGATGGATTTCCTCGCCGCCCATTTGCATGTTCATTGAACCGCAACGCGGGCAAAGGGCCGTTCCTTCAATGCATAGGCCAGCACAAGAGCCGCGGGCAAAGCAGCGCCCAGTAGGCACAGCCCTTCCCAGCCGACATACCGAATACCGAAACTTGCAACTGCGGAGCCAATAGCGCCGCCAACAAAGTTGATACTGATAAACACCGCGGTAATCCGTGAGTTGGCTGCGGGGGCCAGTTTGTAGATGACCGATTGATGGGTGATCTGCAAGCCCATTACGCCAACGTTCAAGGCCATTGCGGCAGCGATAATTATCCAGAGCCCTGTCGCCGCAAAGCTCAGCACTGCCCAGGCCAGCATCATCAACGAGGCCAACCCGAATGCCAGCGCGTGCCGGTAGCCATGATCACAGAGCCGGCCAACCACACCGGGAATCAACGCGCCAGTCACTCCCGTGAGCCCGATCAGTCCGATGCTCGAAGTCGAAAAATTGAACGGCGGTTGCGACAACAGTATTGGTAATCCAGTCCACAACATGCTGAAGCTGGCCATTCCCAGCGCACCGTAAAGCGCCCGGCGAGCAAGCGCTGGGTACTCGAGGATGAGTTGCCACAACGAGCGCATCAACTGCTCATAACGCACGGGCTGGCCTCGGCGCTCGGGCTCGGTTGGCAAGGTGATTCTGAGCAGCATGAGCAGGATCAGCGCCGCGCACCCGGCGCTGGCGTACACCAAGCGCCAACCTGCCGCGTTGCCGATACCGCCGGAGACCAGCCACGACAGCGGTATCGCGAGCAAGGCCCCGGTCATCACCACGCCGATCACTTGACCGCGCCGATGCTCGGCTGCGATGGACGCTACATACGGCACAATCAACATGGCAGCGGATGCCGTGACTCCACTGATCAACACTGCGGCGCAGAACAGCAAGAAATTCGGGCTGGCCGCAGCCACAAACAGCGCTAATGCGTTGATGGTAAACATCCGGCTCAGAAGCGCTCTTCTTTCGAGGACGTCACCGAGCGGGACGACCGGCACAATGCCCAGCGTGTAGCCAAGTTGAGCGCAACTCACCAGCAGGCCGGACGTGGCAAGCGGAATACCAAATGCCCCCGTTACCAACGACAGGATCGGTTGCAGATAATAGAGATTAGCGATCATGGCCCCCGCTGCGAATGCGCAGAGCCACATGAAAGGTCGGGACGGGGACGACGAATTCATACAAATACTCCTCGGTAAATGCCGTTCAAAATTGGGCGAGTCAACTCACTCGCCCAGTTTTTCCCGCACCGCGTCGTCCCCGTTAACTCACTCCTCTCAGGTGTTTGCCTGATTCTGTAGCGTCCATGCCATCAGTGCGGGCTTCGCCTGTCAGGCCGTCGGGAAGTCCGCGCCACGGGCGGTAGACTCCCATGCGCTGAACTCGCGGCCCATGGCGGCAAGCTTCGCCTGCGCTGCCTCATAGGCTTCATTGCCCAACAGCAGGCGCGCCGGCGGCGCTGCGCAGGTAACCGCGGCGTAGATCGCCGCTGCCGCCCTGTCTGGGTCGCCAGCTTGATTGCCAACAGATTGCTGGTACGCGCGCATCGCAGCGCCGGCGGTTGCCTGATAATCCTCGGCCACCGTTTGCGCAGCGCCCGAAGACCCCGCCCATTGGGTTCTGAAGGCGCTGGGCTGAACGGTCATCACGCCGATACCCAGTGGCGCAACTTCGGCGCGCAGACTTTCCGACAGGCCCTCAACGGCGAACTTCGTCGCGCAGTAGTGGCCGACCGCTTCGAACCCGACCAGACCGCCTACCGATGTGAGGTTGACGATCATGCCGGTGCGCCGCTTGCGCATGCCGTGCAGTACCGCGCGAATCATATGGGCCGTGCCGAAGTAGTTGACCTCGAACATCCGCCGAACAGCCCCATCGTCGCTGTCTTCTATCGATGAGAAATAGCCGACGCCGGCGTTATTGATCAGCACGTCCACTCGCCCGAAGCGATGCTCGGCCGCCTGTACGACCTGCATCGCCTGCGCCGGATCGGTCACGTCCAGAGGCAGAATCAAAGCGTCGCCGAGGGCGGCCAGATCCTCGATCTGCTGTGTGTTGCGCGCCGTGACCACCACACGCTCACCCTCATTCAGCAGCGCCGTGGCGATGTGGCGACCGAACCCGGTGGAACAGCCTGTAACCAACCAAACCTTAGTCTCGTTCATTGCAGTACTCCTCTAGATAGCGGCGGTTCAGGATTCGGCTGAACCGCGTTCGAGACCAACGTACCGAATCCGCCCCGCCACTGTTATCCGATTAATCCGCGACATTTGCCTGATCCTGCTCCCCAACACACGTCGCTGACCACAGTGGAAGGTCAACTTCGATTTCTGCTGCATTTCTAGTTTTTCGAACCTGATCATCGAAACTTGTCGGCTATTGCGCAAAGCCTCGCGATGACATCATCTGCTCCACAACGGCGCTTCATGGTGAAGCGCTGAAATCAGCGGAATCCACGTCATGTCCCACGCAGCCACAATTTCCAGCGTCACTGCCTCAACGTCTTCCAACCTCAACAGCACCGTTTCCTTGATCGGGCGGATTCTTCTGAGCGCGATCTTCATTCTTTCGGGCCTGTCGAAAATCGCGGCACCGGCCATGATGATTGGCTACATCGGCTCTGTCGGGTTGCCTTTTCCCGAACTGGCGTTGGGCGTGGCGATTGCTGTCGAGGTTCTCGGCGGCGTAGCGTTGATCGCCGGTTATCGCACACGTACCACCGCAGCGCTGTTGGCGATTTTCAGCGTACTGACCGCACTGATTTTCCATAACGCCCTGGCGGACCAGAATCAGTTCATTCACTTCTTCAAGAATATCGCCATGGCCGGTGGGCTCTTGCAGATCGTTTCTTTCGGCGCAGGGCGTTTCAGCCTCGACGCACGTCGCCACTAATCGAATCGCCGGCACGTCCATTCCTTCCGACGAGCCTTGACCATCACAACGGAGAGAATCATGAAAGCGATCCAAGTCGCGCAGTACGGCCAGGCAGAAGCGCTGGAGCTCAAAGAACTTGCGGATCTGAAACCCAATGACGATCAGGTGTTAATCAATGTTGCCGGTAGTGGGATCAATCCAATCGATTGGAAAATCCTCTCCGGTGCCATGCAGCAATTCATTCCTCTGCCACTGCCCTACACGCCTGGCGTGGAAGTCTCAGGCACAGTCGCCGCGGTGGGCAGGAATGTCAGAGACTTTGTCGTTGGCGACAAGGTGTTCGGGTTTATCGGGATTACCGGCGGATATGCGACCCAGGCCCTCTCAACGCCAGATCGTCTGGCCCACACGCCGACAACACTATCGTTGCAAGAAGCCGGCGGCGTGCCGGCGGCAGCGCTGACCGCTTGGCAAGCTCTGCATGAACACGCCGGAATTCAGGCAGGTCAAAAAGTCCTCATTCACGGCGGCTCAGGTGGCGTGGGCAGCTTCGCAATCCAGCTCGCCCGCCTTGCCGGTGCTTATGTGATCGCGACCAGCTCTGCGAAGAACCACGACTATCTGCGTTCACTTGGCGCCGATGAGGTGATTGACTACACCACGGCTAAATTCGAAGACAACGTTGCTGACCTCGATGCGGTCATTGATCTGGTCGGCGGCGAAACTCAGAACCGTTCATGGAGTGTGATCAAGCGCGGGGGCGTTCTGGTTTCCCCCGTAAGCGCACCCTCTGCACAGAAGGCAAGCGAGCACGGTGTGAGTGGCAAAAATTTCGCCACCCGCTCCGATGGCAGCCAATTGGTCGAGATTGCCGCGCTGTTCACATCCGGCAAGCTCAGCCTTGAGGCTCAAGTGGTACCGCTGACAGAAGTTGTCGACGCGGTTAAACAAAGCTGGGCCGGACACACCCGGGGAAAAATCGTGCTCGATGTCAGCGCTCAGGCCGAATCCTGAACCAGATCGCATACATCGCCGGCAGAAACACCAGCGTGATGATGGTGCCAACAAACGTGCCGCCGATCAGCGTGTACGCGAGCGTGCCCCAGAACACCGAGTGGGTCAGCGGAATGAACGCGAGAATCGCCGCCAGCGCGGTCAACAACACCGGCCGCGCCCGTTGCACTGTCGCTTCGACCACGGCATGGAACGGCGCCAGCCCTTCCTGCTCGTTGTGATGGATCTGCCCGATCAGAATCAGCGTGTTGCGCATCAGAATCCCCGACAGCGCAATCAGCCCGACCAGCGCATTGATGCCGAAAGGCTGGTTGAAGATCAGCAGCGTCGGCACCACACCGATCAAGCCTAATGGCGAGGTGAGAAAGACCATGATCATCGCCGAAATCGAGCGTACCTGGACGATGATGATCAGCAAGGTCATGGCGATCATGATCGGCAGCAACGGCAGAATCGCTTTGCCAGCCTTGCCGGATTCTTCGATGGCGCCCGCCTGTTCAATCCGGTAGCCGGAAGGCAGGTTTTCGAGGATCGGCTGCAACTGCTGGATGATCGCGCCGGAAACGTCCGGCGGCTGCAAACCTTCGGCGATGTCGCCACGGACGGTGATGGTCGGCGTGCGATCGCGACGCCGCAGGATCGGGTCTTCCATGCGCACTTCCACCTCGCCGATCTGCGACAAGGGGATGCGCTGCCCCGCCGCGCCGACCAGGGTGAAGCCTTCGATCTGTGCCGGGTCGAGGCGGATATTGCCCGCCGCACGGCCGACGACCTGCACTGATCGGATGTCCTCGCGAACCGCCGTGATCGGCACGCCGCTGAGCAAAACCTGCAGCTGCTGCGCGACCGCGCTGGACGTCAGCCCCACTGCCTGCAAGCGGTCCTGATCCAGGTTGAAATGCAGCGTCGGCGTCAGCGGCCCCCAGTCGGTGTTGACGGTTCTCATCATCGGGCTGTCCTGCATCACCGCCCTGACCTGCTCGGCGATGTCGCGCAGCTTTGCCGGATCCGGCCCCATCACCCGGTAGGCCACCGGGAATGGCGAATACGGACCGAACACGATCTGCGTCGCCCGAACCCGCGCCTCTGGAGCAAGCCCTTCGGCCACCGCTTCGCGCAAACGCAACTTCAGAGTTTCGCGGGCGTCCTGGCTGTCGGTCAGCACGACGATTTTGGCGAACGATGGATCCGGTAACTCCGGCGCCATCGCCAGGAAAAACCGAGGCGCACCCTGGCCGATATAGGCGGTGACGATTTTGGCCTCTTCCTGCTTGTGCAGCCAGGCTTCGACTTTGGCCGCAGCGGCGCTGGTCTGCTCGATGGACGTGCCGTAGGGCATCTGCACTTCGATCATCACTTCGGGGCGGTCCGAGGTTGGAAAGAACTGCTTCTTCACCAGCCCCATGCCTGGGATCGCAACAGCAAACAGCGCGACCACCGCACCGGCCACCAGCCATTTGCGCGTGATCACCCATGCCAGAACACGCCGGAAACGGTTATAGCGCGGCGTGTCGTAGATTGCCCCATGCCCGCCTTCGACTTTCTTGATGTCCGGCAACAGCTTCACGCCCAAGTACGGCGTGAAAGCCACGGCGACGACCCACGAAGCAATGAGCGCGATGCCGACAATCCAGAACATGTTGCTGGTGTATTCGCCCGCCGTTGATTGCGCAAAACCGTTGGGCAGAAAGCCAATCGCCGTGACCAGCGTGCCGGCCAGCATCGGCGCTGCCGTATGACTCCAGGCATAGGCCGAAGCCTTGATGCGGTCGTAGCCCTCCTCCATCTTCACCACCATCATTTCAATGGCGATGATCGCGTCATCGACCAGCAAGCCGAGCGCCAGAATCAGCGAACCGAGGGTGATCCGGTCAAAGTTCTTGCCGGTGGCCGCCATCACCACAAACACGATCGCCAGGGTCAATGGCACCGCCGCTGCGACGACCACGCCGACACGCCAGCCCATGCTGAGAAAACACACCAGCATGACCACCAGCAGCGCGAAAAAGAACTTGACCATGAACTCGCCGACGGCCGAGTCGATATTAACCGCCTGATCGGTGACTTTGGAGAGGGTCATGCCCAAGGGCATTTCCTCGTTGATCCCGGCCGTTTCGGCGTCCAGCGCCTTGCCCAGATCGAGACCGTTCCAGCCCTCGCGCATGATCACGCCGAGCAATAAGGCTTCTTCGCCGTTGTTGCGCACGAGGAAGGTCGCCGGGTTTTCGTAGCCGCGTTCGACCGTGGCCACGTCAGACAGTTTGAGTGTTCGTCCCTGCGCCACCACAGGCGTGTCACGGATTTTCTGTAACGTGTCGAACGCGCCATCGACGCGCAAAAATACCTCCGGCCCTTTGGTTTCGACCGATCCGGCGGGCGTCAATACGTTCTGATTGTTCAGCGCGGCGAAGATGTCCTGTGGCGCCAAGCCCAGCGTCGCCAGCCGATCATGGGAAAACGAGACGAATATCCGCTCGGCCTGCTCGCCGATGATGTTGACCTTCTTCACGCCAGGCACATGCAACAGCTGCTGGCGTAACCTCTCCGCATCACGCACCAGCAAGCGCTGTGGCTCGCCCCCTGGCTTTCAAAGCGAACAGCGCGAAGGTCACGTCGGAAAACTCGTCGTTGACCATCGGCCCGATGACACCCGCCGGCAGCCTGATCGCTTCATCGTCGAGCTTCTTGCGTGCCTGGTAGAACTCTTCCTGCACCTGCGATGGCGGTGTGCTGTCGAGCAACGAGACCACGGTGAATGCCAGTCCCGGACGCGTGTAGGTTTCCGAGCGGTCGTACCACTTCAGTTCCTGCAAGCGTTTTTCGAGGGGTTCGGCGACCTGATCCTGCATCTCTTGCGCGGTCGCTCCTGGCCACGCGGTGATGACGGTCAGCTGCTTGACCGTGAACGGTGGGTCTTCCGCCCGGCCCAATTTGAAGAACGACAGAACGCCGGCAACGGCGATGAGAAAAATAAGAAACACCGTGATTGCGCGCTGGCGCACGGCGATGGCGGAAAGGTTGAACCGGCCCTCGCTCATGGACGACTCCCGGCAATCTGGCCATCGTCGCGGGCAAGCAAGCGTACTTCTTCGCCATCGCGCAGCAGATGCGCGCCCAGCGCGACAATCGGTTCACCGACGTTGAGCTGGCCAGCGACACGGGCCGAGTCATCGCTCAAGCCCAGCACCTCGACCGGGCGCCAGCTCACTGTCGCCGGTGTGCCGGCGATGACCCACACGCCGGGGCCTTTGCCTGGGTTGTAGATCGCGGCGACGGGCACCTTGAGCGCCTGATCTGGCGAAGAACCCTGGGCAATTTCGACGGTGACCGTCGAGCCGATTGGCGCATTGGCCAAACTGCCTTCGAGCACATAGCGCGCCTCGAAAGTACGAGTTGTGCTGTCGGCCGAATCGGAAAGCAGACGCAGTTTTGCGCTCACGGTAGCCGACTTATCGCCATACAATTTTGCCTGAGCGGTCGAGCCCGGCGCGGGGCGCAAGGTCTCGGGCAGATGGACGATGGCCTCCCGCTGACCGGCCCGCGCCAGCCGCACCACCGGTTGTCCCGGGCTGACGACTTGCCCGGGCTCGGCGAGGGTTTCCACCACCACGCCATCAGCGTCCGCCACCAGAACCGCGTAGCCCGAGGCGTTGCGCGCGACGTCCGCTTGCGCCACAGCGGCATTGAGCTGCGCCCCGGCGGTGTCGGCTGCGGCTTTGAACTGATCGTAGGCCGATGCCGAAATAGCGCCGGCGGCGACGAGTTTGCGATTGCGTGTTTCGTCACCGGCAGTCTGTATGGCTCGGGCGCGAGCGGCGCTCACCGCTTCTTGCTGGGCTCGCGCCTGCAGGCCGAGGTCGATCGGGTCCGAGCGCATCAGTGGCTGGCCGCGCTTGACCGTCTGCCCGGTATCGACCAGACGCTCAAGCACCTTGCCCGAAACGCGAAAGCCCAGATCGCCCTGGGTGCGCGCGGCGACGACGCCGGTGAATGATCGAGATCCATTTTCTGCCGGTTGCACCGCCGCCGATCTGACAATCGGCGCCAAGGTACGTGGATCTTTTGCGCTGGAGGAATCACCGCACGCCGTCAGGGCCAGGGCAATAAACATACCGCGAGGGGAAAAGGTCGGAGCCGGCGCATGGAATTCCTTCACTGAAAATAGGATGACCATCATATTCTCAATCTTGTGACCGATATCGTCAACAGTCACTAAATCGCCGATCCGATTTTCCGCGCTGAATCAGAAGCGGTAACTGACGGAAGTGCCTCAGGCCGCTGGCGCTGTTCTTGTATTTCGCGCTGAACGAACCCTTGCCAGCCGAGGTGTCGTTGATCTCCACGCTCTCTTCCCAGAGATAGGAATAGGCGACGTCGATGGTGACATTTTCCGCAGGCGTCCAACCGGCGCCGACGCTGAACACCTTGCGATCGCCCGTTGGAATACGCGGCCCGCGATTGGTGTTGTTCGCCGGCGATTGATCAACCGAGAACCCGGTGCGCAGCACCCATTGGTTGTTCAACCGGTACGCCGCGCCGATGGCGTGAGCCCAGGTGTCATGCCAGTTCTGTTCTTCGCTGATCGTGCCCAACTGACGGGCGAGCAGTGGCGGCAATCCGCTGTTTTCGATGGTCAGCGCTTTAAAACGGCTCCAGCGCGTCCAGGTGCTGCCGGCATACAGCGTCCAGTCGTTGTTCAGTTGATGGGTGACCGAGAAGTCCACCGATTCCGGGGTGTCGACGTCCAGCGACGCGTCAAAGCTGCGGCCGCTGACGCCGAGCACGTTGAAGATGCCATCGCTGAGTTTGCTTTTCGCGTCGAGGTGGTAACTGACTTTTGAGTGATAGGTCAGGCCCAGGCGGGTCTGCTCGGTCGCCTGCATCATGACCCCGGCGTTGAAGCCCAGCGCGGTATCGTCGCCCGTGCTTTTGACTTTGCCGTCATTGCGCCCGGGGCTCAGCGGATTGGCGACCATCCCCGATAGCTCGCCGCTGATGCGGTTGATGGTCGGGCCGAAGCCGATCGACACCTTGTCATTGAAGGCATAACTGATGGTCGGCTGGAACGTCAGCGTGGTGACTTCGCTTTTGTTGGCGTAATAGCGGCCAGCGAAACCACTGCCGTAGTCGGTGATCAGGCCAAACGGCACGTAGAACCCCACGCCGAACGCCCAATGCTCGTCGATCGGTTTGACGTAATAACCCATCGGTACCGTGGTGGTCGGCACCATGTCGCCGTCTTCCTTGCCGCCGAACGTGCTGCGGGTCTGGCTGATATCAGACTTCGCAAACAGCGTCGCCTGCCCCACGCTCGCCTGCTCGCGCTTGAGCCGCGCCATGCCCGCCGGGTTGCCAAAAACGGTGCTGGCGTCTTCCGCCGAGGAAGAGCGACCGGCAAAGCCCGATCCCATGCCGCTGACGCTTTGCTCATTGAGCGCAAAACCACCCGCAAGAACATTCGACGAGGCAAGAACGACAGCCAGCCCCACCGGGCGCTTGAGCATTGTTTTTTTCATTGTGTGGACTCTATGGGTGACTCGGAATTGGATGAACTGCGGCGGCCATGTTATCCGAGTGACCATATCAGTCAACAGTCACGCTTTGGGCAATTATTCATCGTCCGCCCTGTACAGGCGAGGCGAGATCAGGCGGCGACTGATCCGAGTATTCGGATCAGCAGAGGGTCAAGGCATCAAGCTGCGCAGGATGAGGTTCGAAGTCAGCGTCGGCGCCACTTCGATAAAGTCGAGGTTGTGTTGCAGCATCAGTGGATTGACGAAGGGTCGCAACGCCAGGTGGATCGATTCGACCGTCTCGTCCAGCGGCGTCCTGCGCTCGAACTCACCGGCCTCGCGCCCTTCACGGACAATGTCGGTGATGAAACGCTTGATCTGCGCATCGTAACGCTGCGCACTCGGCCAGTTCTCACCCGCTGCAAACGCAGCAATGTCGTAGAGCTTGCGGTCGTTGAAAAACAGGTTCACGCCCGTGGCGATCACGGTTTTCACCAAACGGCGGAAACGCTCGGTAGGCGTCAGGTCTTCCTCGTTGATCGCCTGCTCGACCGCCGCAACGATTTGCCCCAGACAGTTAGCGCAGATGGCTTCGCCAATCGCCTGCTTGGAATCAAAGAATTTGTAGATGTACGCCTTGGAGAAACCGATGGCCTTGGCCAGATCGGACACCGTGGTCTTGGCGTAGCCGTACTGGCTGAAATGCTCGTTGGCAGCCGCGACAATCTGATCACGAATGTCGTGATCGACTGGCCCACGCGGGCCGGGGAAAGATGGGGAAACTGAGGACTGATTCATGTCGGCAGCTTACTCACCCGCCCGCCGACTGACAACGTGTGACACATTTTGAATACCACCACCCATCCACTGTGGGAGCGAGCCTGCTCGCAATGACACCCGCCCAAACGACACCAATCCCCCAAACCGGCGCACTACCCGGCCTTACTGATCGCGGAAAATCTAATGCGAGAACAGCCATGCAGCAACATCCCGACAATGATCAGCGCCCCCGCCCGCAACCACGTTTCCCACCCCTGCTGACTGAGCAGCACCAGACACGACACGATTGCAAGCACCGGAACGAAGGTCGGCACGCGAAAGTGGTCCTCCTCTACCCTGTCACGACGAAGGACGAGCACCGCCACATTGGTACTCAGAAAAACGAACAGCAACAGCAACACCACCGTCTCTGCCAGCGTTGCCAGCGTGCCTGTGAGTGTCAGGGCAATAGCGACCACGGTGGTTGCGACAATGGCAGCCCATGGAGTTTTTCGTTCAGGCAGAACCGCACCCAAGACACCCGGCAACAGCCCCAGGTTGGCCATGCCATAAGTCAATCGACTGGCCATGATCATGGTTAATAGCGCACCGTTGGCCACAGCGATCAGCGCAATAAAAGAGAACAGCGCCGGCGGGATTGCGAGGGTCGATGCGCGGACAACTTCGAGCAAAGGCGCCGACGTTGCCACCAACTTCTCGGTAGGCAACACCGAAGAAGCCGCCACACCCACCGCCATGTAAACCACGCCAGCCGTAATCAAAGCCGCGAACAAGGCGCGCGGATAGACCTTGCGCACGTCCTTGATTTCCTCGGCCAGATTGGCCGAAGTTTCGAACCCGACGAAGGAATAGAACGCCAACAATGCCGCCCCCAGCACCGCCAGCACGGGACTGACGCCCGGTTTGAACGTGAGCGTCCGCCCCAGATCCGCATCGCCTGTACGGAAATACCAGACCGCAGCCACGATCACCAGAATCAACCCGGACAGTTCAATCACGGTCATCACCAGGTTTGCCCCAAGCGACTCCTTGATCCCCCGCGCGTTGAGCAGGCCGATAGCCAGAAGAAACACCAGGGCTGCAATCTGCGGCGATACGTCGACGAAGGCGTTCAAGTAATCACCGGCAAACGCCAGCGACAAACCCGCTGCACTGGTGACCGCAGCCGCCAGCATGCAAAAACCGACCAGGAAGGAAATGAGCGGTGACTTGAAGGCTTTTTCCGCGAATACCGAAGCCGCGCCGGCGTGGGGATATTTGGTCACCAGCTCCGCGTAGGAACCCGCCGTCAACATGGCGAAGAACAATGCGATCAGCAGCGGCACCCAAATCGCGCCGCCCACCTCCCCCGCGATCGTTCCGGCGAGTGCGTAAACGCCCGCCCCCAGAACATCGCCGAGAATAAACAGAAACAGCATCGGGAAAGTGATAGCCCGGCGCAGAGAAGTTTTATCAGTGGGAGCCGTCACGGTCATTCCTTGATTCAGGTGGGTAGGAGCTGGAGGGTTGTCACCTCAAACAATGGAAATGGCGCCGAAAGCAAAGTTCAAAATGTGTGACCGCCCGACTGGCACGACGCTGTAAACGTTGCCAACTCGACACCTGTGGGAGCGAGCCTGCTCGCGAAGACCCCAGCCCGATCAACACAAAACATCAGCCAAAACCAATTCCCTAAACACCCCGTTTAAAACCGACATCCAGACTGTTCCAGCAAGCTACAACGCCTTGCGCCATTGCCTACGACTACGCCAGAATCCGCCGGCTTGTGCGCCTCGGGCCGTGGTTCTATCGTTGGCCGGTCACTGAAAACCAGTGATCGGGTTTGGTAGCCCGCTTTCCACATGGCGCATAACGTCATTCTATGCAGATGCTTTCGCATCGGTTTTATGGTGGCCATGCGCAGGGCGTTTTCGAGCGCGCCGGTTTTTCCATGTGGGCCGGTCTACCAACCTTCGTATGGCCACCACCCTTCGTTTGGTAGCGAGAGTGATGGCTCCCTTGGTCACATATGGAGCTTCACCATGTTCAAAGTCACGCCAAACCCGCCACAGTCGGACGCAACCTCCCCCTACGAATCCCTCGACTCAAAAAACTCCACGAAGCTGCCGACCGCGCCCTCGACCACTACCTCAAACCCAGCGACACCATCAAAACCACGCCCTACCAGACCAGCAGCATGTTCCTCGCCAACCCGAAAACCGCCACTGAAGAACTGCTGGTCAACGCCAGCGAATCGCTGGGCTCGGCTTCGGTGATGTTGAGTGATGTGATCGGGATGGTTGAAGGATCTGCGCGCAAGACACTGCAAGGTATCGCGCAAGTGGTGATGCTTGGCGAGCTCGCGGTTAATCAGGCGTTGGATAACGTCGTGCCGGTCGAGTAATTCTGCGGATGCAGGCGTTCGCTAATGCCTCGCCCCCATCGCGCTCCTCGATAGCCCAGCCTTGCGCTGGGCTTTTTGCTCGTCAGTGGCAGTGGTAGTCGTTGTCGTTGTCGTTGGTTTTATGGTTGCGATGGCAACCCTTTGCATCAGTGCCACCGCTGTGCGCAAACGGCCTTATGCGCTCAGGCCAATCCAGCCATGAAAGCCGACATACAGGCCAACGCCAATGATCAGCACGCTGGACAGGTAAGGAGCGCGGCGCGCCACGGTTCCCAGCCACGGCCAGCGATTGGAAGCCTGTCTGGCACCGATGGCTGCTGCGGCACCGACAGTGACCAAAGTCAGCGCCAGGCCGATACTGAAACACAGGACGAGCATGCCGCCGAGCGCGACTTCTTTGACTTGCAGGCACAGCAACAGAACAGTGATGGCAGCCGGACAGGGAATCAGGCCGCCAGTCAGCCCGAACATGACGATCTGACCCGTGGTCACTTCGCGGTTGGTGAAGCGCTTACGGATGTCGTTGGCATGAGCACGTTCGTGCGCATCCTGATAGCCATCAATCGACAGCTCCAGGCCTTCGAGTTCGGAATGCGCATGCCCGTGATCATGCTCCTGGAACGTCAGGTCGTAATCATGCGAATGCCCGGCATGTCCAAGGCTCAAGCGAGCGCTGAACTCGTGCGGTTCCGGAATATCCACCGTCGACTGCAGAAAGCCTTCGCGCTCGACGAACGCGAACGATTGGCTGCTGCCGTCCGGACGCGTCGTGGTCAGGCGAACATCCGAGGCTGCCCAGGCGTGTCCGCTCAAGGTCTTCAAGCGCCAGTGCGGTGGCAGGCCTTCCTCGAAGATCGACAGTTCAACACGGCCATGGCCGGTATCTATTCGGTGCGTTTCATCATGATGACCATGGTCGTGTTCGCCGTGATGGTGATCATCGCTTTGCTCGAACTTGAACATCTGCTCACCGCGCCAGGTACGCCACAGCATCCACAGGGCGATCGCGATGATCAGTGCAGCAGACGCAAGCTGGAAATACGGCTCAGTGGTTTCAGCATCCAGTGCCTTTGCCCAGGTACATGCCGCCGATGGCGACCAGCCACACCACGGCGGTGTGCGAAAGCGTTGCGGCCAACCCCAACAAAACAGCCTGTTTGACCGAGCCACGGATGGCCACGATGAAGGCCGCCATCATGGTTTTCGAATGACCTGGCTCCAGGCCATGCAAGGCGCCGAGCAGAATCGCGCTCGGGAAATACAGCCAGGCGTGAGCCCCGCCTTGCTGCAACAGTTCAGCGAAATCGGGCATGTCAGACCTAAAGGTACTTGGTGATTTGTTTGAAGGCTTCCAGCGGTGCGCGCTCGCCATTGCCTAGCGCCGAAACGGTATCTTCGAGGCAGTGGTCGATGTGATCCTGGATGAGCGTGCGTTTGGCCTGGCAGATCGCTTTCTCAACCGCATGAAGCTGCTGGGCGATATCCACGCACTGACGCCCTTCTTCGATCATGGTGATGATGCCGCGCAAATGCCCGTCCGCCCGTTTGAGGCGTTTGATGATCGCCTCATGACTTTGGTGGGTGTGGGGATGGCTGTGGTCGTGTTCGTGTTCACTCATGAGTTGAGTCTCAGGGCTCGATGAATTACGCTGGCATCGTATCCCCCCGGGGGGATTAGGCAAATCGCTTGAGCGCCCTGTCGACGAGTTGAAACCTTTAACACCATGTACAGCAAAACACTGACAACGACGGTAGTAATCGCGCTTGCTCTCGCCATGTTCATGGCCTGGGCCGGGCATACCTATTCGTTGCCAGCCACCTCGGGGCAGCCAGCCTGGGAGATCGCTCAGGACGTCCATCGTTCTCACGGCGAAGAGTCGTCATCCAGCCACGACCGGCGATTACCTGAGCGTCAAACAGTAGTCCGGAACACATGGAAAACGAGGCCGCAAATGCGGCCTCGTTTTTTCTGCGTGAAGAAAAGTGCTGGATTCAAATTCCACAAATGTCCGTGCGCAGCCGCCAGGCGTCCTTCGCCGGTGGCATGCCGAACAGACGGGCGTAGTCCCGACTGAACTGCGAGGGGCTTTCATAACCGACCGTATATCCCGCCTCTGCGGCATCGACCGCTTCGGTGACCATCAGCCGGCGTGCTTCCTGTAGCCGCAACTGGTTACGAAACTCCAGCGGGCTCATCGAGGTGATCGCCTTGAAATGCGCATGAAACGAAGAACGGCTCATGCCGGCGACTTCGACGAGTTCATCTATCCGACACGCTTCGTTGTAGTGGCTGCGGAGCCAGGCAATGGCCTTGGCGATCTGGTTCAAGCGGCTGTCTGCTTGTGCCATCTGCCTGATGATGCTGTTGCCGTTCTCGGTGAGAAGGCGATAAAGCATTTCGCGAATCACCAGCGGAGCGAGCGCTTCGATATCCCGCGGTCTGTCGAGCAGCCCCGCGAGTCGAACCGCTGCATCCAACAGTTCTGGAGTCGTATCGTTGAGCGTAATGCCTGCCGGCGGTGCACTGACGCTCTCTTCTCTTAGCGGATGGCGCAGCGCAAGTTCACTCAACACAGCGGTATCGAGATCCAGCGCCAGGCACAGATAGGGAACAGCCTCACTCGCCTCGATGACCGAGCCCATCACCGGAAGGTCTACCGATGCAATCAGGTACTTGGCCGGATCGTAAACATAGACGGTAGTACCCAGCATCGCTTGTTTACGTCCCTGAGCGACAAGGCAGAGTGTCGGCTCGTACACCACCGGCATAGGCATCGTGGGCGTAGCCGAGCGAATCAGGCTGATACCCGGGATCGCGGTGCTGTGAATGCCGTCATCCCGGACGTGACGACCAATGATATCGACAAGCTTTGAAAGGGAATTCAAACACAACTCCATAACGTGACGATGCGGCGGATAGGCATCTGGTATCGGATGATCAAGCAAGAAATCAGGACGATCCTGCAACAGCCCTCCTCCGCTCGTAAGTCACACTTCAGATGAGGCCCAGAGATACTGCTGGCCAAACCCGCGCCGGTTCTTGCCAATGCCTCATATAGAACAACGGCGTGTGGGAACGCAACTAGCGGCTCTCAGATAACAACAACGGCCCATCCAACTCGACGGGGCTCATCGGACAGATTAAGGAGCACAGGAAATGACGCTTGTTCAACGCCTCTCTACAGCGCTAGCACTGGTCCTCACCACACTCATCGCAGGGCCGGCGCCCGCCGGAGCCAACGATCCGACGGAACGCAATCGCCAATTCATCGCGCAAGCGTTCAACCAGTGGGCTCAAGGCGGCCGGACGTTCTTCACAGATGTGCTGTCTCCCGACGTGACCTGGACAATCAAGGGGACGAGCCCCTCGGCAGGTACTTATCGGGGCCGAGATGACTTCCTAAAACGCGCAGTCCACCCTTTCGCAAAACGGCTCGCCTCGCCCGTTCGCCCGACGGTGACGGATATCTGGGCTGAAGGCGATGACGTCGTTGTGCACTGGAACGGCACCGCCACCGCAGCCGACGGCGCGCCTTATCGCAACAGCTACGTATGGATCATGCGCATGCGAAATCTGCAGGCAGTTGAAGTCATTGCCTTTCTCGATCTGGTGCCTTATGACGACGTTATCAGGCGAATTCCGCTTAAAGCGGGAGATCTTGAATAGATAAGCCCGCCAGGATCGACTGGAGGATCTGCTCGCAACAAGCTGCAAGAAATACGGAGATAGAGATGTCACCGAATGTCGGCTTTCGGCCAAAAGCGGACGTTCGGCCCATGGTCTTCAGTCCAGAAACGGTCGTTCATCTGAAGCTTCCGCGCAAAGCTCACCAAGCTGCCGGCTGCGCAGCGTGTACCAGATATAACTCCGGATGAGCAGGCGTATGCAATTTTGAGTGTCATAAGGAGACTGACTATCGATGAGCGGCTTGCGATCACAGCTAATGCGCAATGGCCATTACCAAAGTGTTTTAGATAGCATACTATTACCCAAGGCCTGCGAAATCATGGAAAGGAGTGCTCTGTAAAATGTCTATATTGGAAAAAAGTGACCATTTTGAGGTAAAGGAAGAGTCGCTGACGCGGGAAGAATTAGTGCGCAATGCACCCCAGTCATTGGCAGAAATTATCAAAGAAAAAAGTTTAATCATTTTACCGTCACACGGAACAGTAGATGAATTTTACGCGGGAAGTCTGGACACACTTGATTACCTCAATGATAACAATGTCGATACTGAGATCTACTCTACGGATGAGAACTATAAAGAGCTAAGCCTGCACGGGGCAGACTTTTGGATTGGAACATTTTTTGTTTCTAGCATTGTTCTGCCAATACTAACCAATCTTATGTCATCTTACATATATGATAAGCTCAAAGCCCAGAAAGATGATGGGATCTCCTTAAAGCTTATTATCGAAAGAAAAAGCGGCTCAACAGTCTCCATTAGCTTTGATGGCAAGGTTGAAAAACTAGATAAAGTTTTCACTGCTATCAAGGAACTCGAAAATGAAATTTGAGCTGACCACGCTGGAACACACAAAAAATCCAGACATTAAATGGGCCTTGAGTGAGCTGGAAAAAGTTAAGGCGCAAGCTGTTGTTGCAGGGGACGAAGAGCGTGCAAACAATTGCTGGAGAGAATCAGAAGCTCTCCAGCTTACGCTGATCTACATAGAGGCGTTTCACAAAATAAAGCGTAAGGAGTACAGAGAGGCATGGTACGACTTAGAACGATGCGAGGTTAAGTGTCAGTTTGTCCTACGAAACTCGAGTGAAGAGTTCTGTCTGAATAAAAATATATTTTTCATAAATCATCAAATTTCTAATCTGCAATCACTTTACCCTTATTGTGTGTTTTCAAGCCCTGGCATGGTTGTTGGGTATTACTCTTGCGGTATCTGTGACCATAAAATTCGCCCTCGCTCTAGATGCTCTCATGCGAAAGGTAAAATATACAACGGAAAACTATGCGTTCATGTTGCACATGATATCGTGCTTAAAGAGATATCTATTGTGTCAAAACCGGTCCAAAAATACTCTGTTGTTCATAATGATGAGACTTTGGATTTTTCCGTACTGGAACACCTCATGGCTGTTTTGGAAGAGGCTTTTGAGGAGTGGGATGTTATTAGGACGACAAGAAAATTTCCAATTGATATGTTTTTCCGTGTCGGGCTGGATTCTGATTGTCCTTGCAAAGGGGGAGGCAAGTTCGGGCAGTGCTGTTCTAAAAAAGGAGAGGTTGAAATACCTCATTTGGATTTTGTTTTTCGAAGGGATATTCCAAATCTTCCGGGGATTAAATTCCCTTATTGATTGCGATTATAGAATTTTAGATTCGCGACGATCAGACCTTGGTAAGGTCGGAGCACTTCTTTTGGTCGGCGATTACAGCATCAATTTGAATGGTAGGCTCCTGCCCTTTAATAATGCGCGCATCAACTACCTTGTCATAAAGTTTATAGGCAGTGAGGCACTATGTCTGAATTATGCTACATGTGTGAAAAACCGGGCATCACTGTCGAGCACGTACCTCCAAGATGTCTGTTTCCTGAGTTAAAGGATGCCGGCATTGATTTAAGATTAAACTTAATTACAGTACCTTCTTGCGAGGAGCACAATTGTAAAAAGTCTGATGACGATGAATTTCTGATGGTGAGTATTGCGGGGATTCTTGGGAATAATTCCATCGGTTATGAACATTACAATGGAAAAATCCAAAGAGCTCTAAAGCGCACGTCTTACAAGCTATTAGAAAAGGTTTTCCTTAAGAAACGGCTCATTCGGCTCGGCAACGAAAATAAGTTTATCGACGTACTTTGGGGAACCCCAGATTATAAACGTCTTATTGACTGCTTTACACATATTGCCTATGGCATACACAGACATCATTTTAAGGCCAGTTTTGTTGGTACCACCAAGGCACTATTAGGATTCCTTCACACAAATGTACCCAACCCGAAAGCATTCAAAGCTTTCATTAAAGAAAAGGCAAGCCTGGAACTCGCCGACAAGACTAAGCATGGAGACAATCCGGCAGTCTTTTATTATCAATATACAGAGCCAGATAAATTCGGGATTTTTCTAGTAAAGTTATGCTTTTACCAGAACGTTGATGTGTATATTTCTTATATGCCATCTTCCTCAGAAAAACCATTCCACATTGGCTTCGAGTTAATGAAATTAGGGTGTAAAACGATCATTACTTTGGGTGATAAGAAATTTGAATTTAACTCCAGCGCTGACTCAGCCGATCTTACTCAAAATCCAAGAATTGATAGCGATAAAATTGATTAATATACGCCGCCCTCGTCGAGACTGGTTAACAGTCGGTGTAACTTGAGGGGTGAGTTGCATTCCTGCAACTCATCATCGGCCAGATAACCGCTAACTCTGAACCAATTCAAATATCTTTATTGATCACTTGACCTAACATCGGCTAACAACTTGTTTAGTTTCTTCCAATGAGAGCACAACTGCTTTCTAATTGATTCAGAATCCATAATATTTGCAGCCCTGAACCCATATGAAATGAAGTTTCTGCGCCCCGGTAGCTATACCCCCTATAGATCGTACGAAGGAAAAGCTCTCGCGGAAGCTCCCCCTTCCAGCCCGGAGTTCATTGCAACGGTCCATGGCTTTCTTACTTACCCAAATACGCTTCCGAAGTTTTTTATAGTATCTTGTTATCGATGATGATCGAATATGCTCACGTTGCCCATCAAACGAAAAGCCAAGGTAATGTACCGGCTTATCAGAGCGAAGCTTGCCAGCCGCGTCAAAGGAAAATTGTCTAATTTCCGTTTTTTTCTCCTGTAAATTCAACCCTAATTTTCTAACTTCATCATTTACAAATTCATAAATTTCATCTTCTTTTTCCGCATCACATATGACGAGTATGTCGTCGCAATAGCGATAGAAGACCGATTCTGTCAAGGATAACTTGGAAAGCAATGCGAGATCAAACTCCAACATATAGATATTGGATAGGAGCGCACTTATTGGAGATCCTTGCGGAATGCCTCGTGACTCGGGGTTGGTAGCAAGAAGTCCTCCACCTCTCACATCATCACGGAATCGCTGGGCCGAGCAGAGACGTTTATCCTCAACTCGAGGGTTATGGATCGATACACCGAGCTTATTATAGAGGGCAACTTTTTCGACGCGAGAGCTCTTTGTGATCGACTTGAAAACCGCAAAATGGTCCGTCGGAAGTTTCCCGACTCCTAGTAACTTCGCCCAAGCAGCCTTCAATCGTGAATGATCAAGGCGATCAAAGAACTTTTCAACATCGAATGCAAGAACGCAGCACTCTCCCTTAGCCTTGATCTCGCAGAACGCATCATGTGCAAAATGAATATTACTTTTTCCATCAATAGAGCGAAAAGCTAATACTGACGTATGCAAACCACGCCGCACTAGCTCCTTTTCATATAGTTGGCTTAGAACGAAGCAGTAGTAGGCATATACGTGCGAGTCTAAGTGAGCCGAGTAACTGATTGGCCTAGGCTTGGGAGTCTTTACGAACATCCCACTATCTTTATCTAAACGATACTTCAGAATCACTGAATTGTAGGTGATAAAGGGATAAAACGAATGAGCTGCGACTTTCTGAGGAGAAGACACGTAATCCAGAGCGGCTTTCTGTCCAACAGGACGGTCAAAGTGAAGATACTTTCTAGGCTTGTACCGGGGCAACTCGTCCATGCTCACACCTTGATAAGCCAACCGGTGGGACTAGGATGGCGGCAATCCCTAAACCGCCCCACCGGCTAAACTTAATGCTCTAAACATTATCCATCTTTTCAGACTAGGCCGCGTATTGCTAGAGTTGACGTATAGTGTCAGTATCACGATTACATCCGGAGGTTCTCAATGAAGAGATTCCGCATGCTGTTGTTCGCCATCTGTATCCCGCTGATAAACAATCATGGGTGGCTTGACAACTTGTGATCCACCTCGTGGCCTAATGCCACAAGCATTTTGAAGCTAGCACAAGGAATGTGATCACGCCTATGGAGCGGATCATATTTTTCAACCGTAGCCCCGCCTCAAAAAATCCAAGCTCCCTTCCAACATCTAGTTTTACGCCGAAAAAAATGCAGCGTTATCAGGTGGTTATGCCCGAGGTGCTTAGCTGTGCGCAACTGGTGTCATCGTGAACCCGATATCTGAATTACCACAAATTTCTTAGACTCATTCGAAAGTCCGCTCATGGCCGGAAGGCTCCGCTCAAACTCCGCTTTTGGCCGATTGCTGCCCGTCGCAATGCGCACCTTGCTGGCAGGCAATGCAAATGGATAACGGTGAAGATCCTGGAAAATCAAAAAACCCCGACAGCCCCATAACCCGTCCAGACAAGCTATCGTGTCGAGCCCTCGCTTCGTCAAAACCAAGGAAAGCCAATGCCCAGCTCACTTGTATTGAATGGCCAGGCTCACCAGCTCGACCATTCAGACCCCATAACCCCATGGTGGAGCTTTACCAAAACAGTGTTGGCAGCGACCGCGCTTTCATTGGTACGTGACGGTCTGATCGAACTGGACGAGCCAGTTCTCAACCAGCCTTTTACGCTGCGTCAGTTGCTGCGGCATGAGGCAGGCCTCGCCGATTATGGCGAGCTGGCTGAGTATCACGCCGCCGTCGCTGGCAATGAGGACGCATGGCCGGTGGTTGAAATGATGCAACGTCTTGAGGGTGCGCGACTTCGATACAGCCCTGGCACCGGATGGCGTTACTCGAATGTTGGTTACCTTTTCGTCGTGAGACTTATTGAACAGCTCACTGAGCTGACGCTTGAAGAGGCCATCCGCCGACGCGTCTTGATCCCATTAGGTCTTTCGAGCGTTCGCTTCGCTAAAACGCGGGCCGATTTGACGGAGTGCCAAGGTGGAAATACCTTGAACTACGACCCCGCCTGGGTCTATCACGGCTTGCTGATTGGCCCCCTCTCGCAAGCAGCGTTATTGCTGGATCGACTCCTCGCCGGCCAACTCATTCCCTCGACGTTGCTTCAGGCAATGCAGACAGCAAAACCCTTGGGCGGGCCGATTCCAGGACGCCCATGGATCGCTCCGGGGTACGGCCTTGGTTTGATGCAGGGTTCGATTGAGGGCGGATTGACCCTGAGCGGACACACGGGTTGCGGACCCGGCAGTGTCATTGCCGTTTACCGGGTCTGCGATGGCGACGCGTCAGCCTGTTGCGCGGGTTTCGAGATGGGAGCCAATGAAGGTGCCGTTGAAGCCCACGTCGTCCAACGATTGGTGCAGGCCTTACGATACGGCGCTGACAACGCCTGAGTTCTCTGCCGGCTGCCGTTCACCCCGCAAAAAATCCACAAACGCCCTCAGCGGCGAAGGCATGTGGCGGCGGCCGTGGTAGTAAAGAAACGGGCCGTCGAAGTCCTGCCACCAGTCCTCGAGAATCGGCACCAGTCGACCATCGGAGAGCGGCTCGCGCAGGAAGTCCTCGAAGGTATAGACGATGCCCAGTCCGTTGATGGCCGAGCGAATTTTCAGATCGTGCGACGACGTCAGCAGTTGCCCCTGAGGCGGGATACGCACGATACGGCCGTCTCGATGGAACTCGAATACGCCGACTTTGCCACTCTCGAACCGATGGCCAAGCAGGTCATGGCCTGGCAGTTCTTCGGGATGAGTGGGTGTCCCTCGTTCAGCCAGATAGCGCGGGGCGGCGGCTGCAACGAAGCGTTGGCGACGCGGGCCGATGGGCACGGCGATCATGTCCTTGGCCAGGCTCTCTTCATAGCGCACGCCGGCGTCATACCCGCCAGCATTGACGTCGACAAAGGTGTTGTCCATGACGACTTCGACACTGATCCCCGGATAAAGGCGCAGAAAACGCGCCAGCAGGTCGGGCAACAGAAAGCGTGCCACCGGCACCGGCACATTGAGCTTTAGCGTGCCGACCGGGCGCTGAGCGTCGTCGTCGAGATCGTTGAAAGCGGCGTCGATTTCTTGCAAGGCCGGGCGCAGGCGCTCGAGCAATCGTTCGCCGGCCGCCGTCGGCGTGACGCTGCGCGTGGTTCGATTGAGCAGGCGCACGCCCAGGTCGCTTTCCAGCCGGCGCATGCAGTCGCTCAACGACGAGGCGGACAGCCCTCGCTTTTGCGCGGCAGCACGAAATCCCCCCGCCTCGACCACCGCAGCAAATATCGACACATCGGTAAGGTTTGGTTTACGCATGAATGCTTCCTCCGCAGGCGCCTGACTGTACGCCATACCGTACGGGCCATCCACAAATGACCGACTTATCCTCGCGCATTCGTACACCGATACTGCTCACTCGCCCCGCCAACCGGGAACCTGTACCGCGAATGAGATTTCCCCAATGAGCCATTCACCCGCTACGCCGAGCAATACTGCGACCCAACGCCTCCTCAAGGCCGCCCGAACGCTGTTCGCCATTTCCGCGATGGCCGGCACACTGGCTGCGCAGGCGACTCCCCGAACGGAGCCGAAGCCGGACTGGTCAACCCACGATATGCCCAGCCAGAAAGGCCGCATTGTGCTGGTGACCGGAGGGACCAGCGGCATGGGCTATGAAGACGCGCTGGCCCTGACGCGCGCCGGTGCCGAGGTGATCATCGCCGCACGCAACGCCGAGCGCGGCCGCGAAGCGATCGCAAACATCAAGCAAGCCGTGCCCGAGGCGCGCGTGCAATTCGAAACGCTGGACCTTGCCAATCTGCAATCGGTGCGCGACCTCGCCAACCGTCTGCAAGGTCGCCTGCCGAGGCTCGACGTGCTGATCAACAATGCCGCGATCATGTCGCCGCCTGTTCGAGGCGTTTCCGCCGATGGCTACGAGATGCAATTGGCGACCAATTACCTGGGGCATTTCGCCCTGACCGGCCTGCTGATGCCCCTGCTACGCAAAAGCGACGATGGTCGGGTGGTCAGCCTGTCGAGCATCGCCGCCGGGCGCGCAAGCCTGAACTTCGATGACCTGCAAGCTGAGCGCAGTTACGACCCCTTTGCCAGCTACAGCCAATCGAAACTGGCGATACTCAAGTGGAGTATCGAGCTGCAGCAGCGCAGCGATGCCGCCGGTTGGGGAATACGCAGCATCGCCGCTCACCCCGGCGTTGCCGTGACCGAACTGATCGCCCGGGGGCCTGGCCTGGACAGTCAATTCGGCAAACAATGGGCTGTAGAGCGGGACATGTATCATTCCGCAGCGCAGGGCGCGCTGCCCACCTTATATGCGGCGACGGCGCTGGAGGCTGTCGGCGGCGCCTACTACGGCCCCACCGGTGATAACGAGAAGCGCGGGCCGCTGGGCTTCGCCAAGATGCCGCCGGCCGCTGCCGATCGCTCGAATTCGGCCACACTGTGGCAACTCTCTGAGCGACTGACCGGCGTCACCTATCGCTGAGCCCGCTGGCACGGGCAGGCTCCGTGCCATTGCCCCGCCACTCCCACAGGAGCGCAACATGGATACGTCTCTTCTCGCCCACCGCGCCGGCGCCATCATCAATGCCGAGGCTCACGAGCTGCGCCCTGCGCTCAACGGTTTTCTGCTGTTCGTTTGCCTGTTCGCCGGCTATTTCATGCTCCGCCCGATCCGCGAATCGATGGGCATCACTGCCGGCGTCGAGAACTTGCAGTGGCTGTTCACCGCGACCTTCCTGGTCATGCTGACGGCCGTTCCGCTGTTCGCCTGGCTCAGCGCACGCGTGCCGCGCCTGCATTTCGTGGACTGGGTGTACGGATTCTTCTGCACCAACCTGCTGTTGTTCGCCGCCTTGTTCCTCGGCGAAGAAAGCGCTTGGCTGGCGCGCGTGTTTTACGTGTGGATATCGGTCTACAACCTGTTTGTCGTATCGGTCGCCTGGAGCCTGATGGCCGATGTATTCGACAGTGCCCAGGCCAAACGCCTGTTCGCGTTCATCGCGGCGGGCGCCAGCGTCGGCGGCCTGAGTGGCCCTGCGCTGAGCGCCTTGCTGATCGGTCCGCTGGGGGAGTCCGGCCTGATGCTGCTGGCCGCTGTTCTGCTCGGCGCTGCGATGTGGTTCAAGCGCCAGTTGATGCGCTGGCGTGAACGGGGTGGCGCAGGACGCCCCGATGCCGCGCCGAGCGAAAGCCCTCGCAGGCCGTTGCCGGGCAATCCGTTCAGCGGTATGACGGCCGTTCTGAAATCACCCTATCTGCTCGGCATCTGCGGTTTTGTGGTGCTGCTGGCGACAGTCTCCACCTTCCTTTACTTCGAGCAGGCACGCGTCGTCGCCGAACACTTCCCGGACCGCGAGGCGCAGGTGCGCGTGTTCGGCATCATCGACTTTGTCGTGCAGGCGGGCGCCCTGCTCTGTCAGCTGTTCATCACTGGACGCCTCGCGCAAAGGCTCGGCGTCGGCGTGCTGTTGGCCATGGTGCCGCTGGTCATGTGTGCCGGGTTTATCGGACTGATCTTCGCCCCCGGCTTTGGCCTGATCGCCGCGCTGATGATCGTGCGCCGCATCGGTGAATACGCCTTCGTGCGCCCAGGCCGGGAGATGCTGTTCGCCCCGCTCGATGCCGAAAGCAAGTACAAGGCAAAGAACTTCATCGACACCGTGGTCTACCGCGCCGGCGACGCCATCAGTGCCTGGGCGAAAAGCGCGCTGGACGCCATCAGCCAAGGTGCAGGCATGGCAGCGTTGGTCGGCGCGCTGTGTGCACTGCTCTGGGGTCTGCTGGGATGGCGACTCGGCGAACGGGCGGACCGCCGAGCCAGTTTGTCGGCGGCGCGGCAAAACCCCGCCTAGCGTTCAACGGTCATTGACTGATACAGGCATTGCCGTAGAATCCCCCGCCCAAAAAATCAGCTTGCAGAGCGAGAAGGAGCTTCGATGCAACGGGTGATGATTGTTGGTCAGCCTGGGTCTGGCAAAAGTACGTTGGCGCGCAAGCTGGGTAAGCGCACGGGGTTGCCGGTCGTGCATATCGACACGATCCACTGGCAGCCAGGCTGGATCGAGCGAAGCCCGGATGAGAAGACCCGACTCTGCCTGGAGGTCGAGGCGCGTGATCGCTGGATATTCGAAGGTGGCCATTCGACAACTTGGGAAAATCGCGTCGCCCGTGCAGATCTGCTGATCTGGATCGATCGTTCGCCACCGCTTCGATTCTTGCGCGTCCTGCGTAGAACGCTGCTCAACCACGGTCAGTCTCGGCCCGACTTGCCGGAAAACTGCCCCGAACAGCTGGCGAACCTGCCGGAGTTTCTAAAGTTCATGTGGCGGACGAGAAAAACCTCGCGAGCCAAAATGCGCCAATTCGTGTCAACGGCGCCATCGGCTTGCCGGGTGGTTCATCTGCGATCCAATCGAGAGACGAGGATATTTCTTGAAAGCATTCGCCATGCACAGGGCCAGACTTTGCAGACTGACTGACGGCTGACCGCCCCACCAGGGAACTGCCGGTGCCAGGCATCGTCCGAGCTTAAGCGTTTAAGCAAACTGCTCGCCACGAGGTTTCCGTTTGAAAGCTGCCATCGTCAAAAAATACCGTCTGATCATCAAGACCCTGGGTTACGTGGGCTGGTCTTTGTTCTGGTTGCTGCTCTGGGACATCGCCGTCACCGTCGACTTCATGCTATTTCTCAACGCCAAGCTGAACCTGCCGTTGATGCCGCTGACCTTGCTCGGTTCGGCGTTGATCGTGTTGATCAGTTTTCGCAACAGCAGCGCTTACAACCGCTGGTGGGAGGCGCGGACGCTGTGGGGGTCGATGATCAACAATTCCCGCAGCTTTGCCAGGCAGGTGCTGACGCTGCTGGACGACGCTGGTGGCGAGGTTAATCCGGTCAAATCCACGCTGTTGCGCCGCCACGTGGCCTACGTAAATTGCCTCGCCGCGCATCTGCAAGGTCAGCCGTGTCCCGACGAGGTGCGAGCGTTTATTCCCGCCGAAGAATTTGCCCGCAGCGGCACGACCAATAACTTTGCCAACGATATCCTCACCGGCTCGGCGACTCTGCTCGCTCGCGAATACAAGGCCGGGCATCTGGACAGTATTCGCCTGGCGCGGCTTGAGTCGACGCTGGTGGATCTGTCCAACAGCCAAGGCGGCATGGAGCGGATCGCCAACACCCCGCTGCCCTACCCTTATGTGTATTTCCCACGGCTGTTCATTTCGCTGTTCTGCCTGATCGTCCCGATAGGTCTGGTGGAATCCCTCGGCTGGTTCACGCCGCTGGCGTCGACTGTGGTCGGGTTCATGCTGCTGGCCATCGAGCGCATCGGCACCGATCTGCAAAGTCCGTTTCGCCACAGCGAACACCAGATTCAGATGGAAGCGCTGTGCGAAACCATTGAAAAGAATTTGCAGTCGATGCAGCGTGATTCCTTGGGGGATGTGCGCAGGGTTGAAGAGCACGCTTGAGGCGCTGCTTTAGCAGCAGCGCTTTTCATCAGATGCGGAGCGGCTATTGACGAGTGTCCGCCTCCTCGGCCGGGTAAAACTCGCCCTGCTTGCCCATTTCTTCGAGTCGTTCGCGCGCTACCGCCTCAACACGGGCCACTGCATCTCGATCGTCAGGGTCAACCAACTGCAAGCACAGGCGTCGAACATTCTGATCATGGGTTCCCTCGCTGAGCATTTCGTGGGTGAAGACTTGTTCAGCACGCCATAGGCATAACTGGGTATGGGTCCCGCCGAGCCATATCTCGTTGATTGATCCAAGATCAGTGGTTGCCAGTTGATCCACGGTGATTGTCTTATCCATTGCGCCGTACCTTGAAAATGCTTGTACAGGTACGACTGGCAGGCATAGCGAGTCGTTCAAGTCGTCGACAGTCCACCCACGCCCCACTCTCACTTGTTCGGAAAATTCTTATGAAATCGCCAAAAATCGAAGATTACATCGCTCAATGGCCATTACTGGGCGTGGACTCCGCTGCCCCTTGGGCGGTGGTTCAGGATTGCGAGAGCCGGATTCTGAAATTGCTTGAAACGCTCGGCCCGGGATACCGGCGCCACAACAATTGTGCGATTCATGAAACCGCCATTGTTGAGCAAGGCGCCGTTCTCAAAGGCGCAATCATCATCGGCGAGGGCTGTTTCGTAGCAGCGGGCGCTTACCTCCGTGGAGGCGTTTACCTGGGCAAAAACTGCATCGTTGGCCCCAGCTGTGAGCTGAAAAGTACCTTCATGCTCGATGGCAGCAAGCTTGCCCACTTCAACTTCGTCGGCGACTCATTGATTGGCGAAGCGGTAAATATTGAAGCCGGCGCGATCATCGCCAACTACCGTAACGAACTGGACGGGGCTGATATCAGGATCCGCCACGAAGATCAGGTGATCGACACAGGCGTCAGCAAGTTCGGAGCGCTGGTGGGTGACGGCTGCAAGATTGGCGCAAACGCTGTGATTGCTCCTGGCGCTTTGTTGCGGTCCCACACACGTGTTCCTCGTCTGGGGTTGATTGATCAGTTTGCTTACGAATGACACCAGATATTCGAATCTATTTTTCGGCCAGAAGCTGCCGTTGGAATGTGTACCTTCCCGAGTATGTTCCGAGGTGGTGATCTGTCTGCCGGGAATATGCAAGTGCGATTAATTGGCTGTCTGCTCTTGCTTGAAAGCAGTCCGTGGTTCCAGCCCTGTCACTGAACCGTCACACCCGCCTCCTACGCTCGACCGATCTCGACCATCGCCCCAAGAGCCCGCATTCCAAAATGCCGCCCATCGCAACTGCATCCCCAACCCGGCAAAAAATCATCCTGCGCTCCGACAACCTCACCTCTTCCGACTTCGGCGCCCTGTTCTCCAGACTCTTTGGCAACCGCTACGCCGATACTCCGCCGCCGCCCTCCAACATCATCATCGGCGGTGTCTACGGGCGGCACGACGGGGTGAGTTTTCGGCGTATGCATTACCACGGCGACTTCAGCGTCACCCTCCCCGATCCGCAGAACGAAATCACTTTCGTCATCCCCACCGCCGGCAAGATCGTTTTCAACCACGCCACCGAGTCCATCGGCATGGCGCATGTCGGTCTGGCAATCGACAAGGCGGATATCCGTTCGATGCGTTTTGTTGACGATCACGCGCATCACGGCATTTCGATCAATCGTCTGCAGCTCACCGAGCGGTTGTCGGCGCTGCTGGAGAAACCGGTCGTGCAGAAGATCGTGTTTGAGCCAAGCGTGGATCTGAATGCCCCGGCATTTCAGGGCCTCAAGGCGTTGATCGATCTGGCCACGGGCACTGAGTTCGATGCCTTGATCAACAGCGGCACGTTGATGCCGTCACGGTTGCGCGAGATGTTGATCGATGCGGTGCTGGAGGCGTGGCCGCACAATTTCACCGAGGCATTACGGGGGCCGGCGCCGTGTGTGGCGCCACGACATGTGAAGGTGGCGATGGAGTTTATTCAGGCGCATCCGCAGCAGTTGGTCAGTGGCGTGGATCTGGCGCGGTTGAGCCATGTCAGCCAGCGCGCCTTGCAGGAAGGTTTTCGACGTTTTGTCGGGATGTCGATCGTGGCGTATCAGCGGCAGGTGCGTTTGCAGCGCGCCTATGAGGCGTTGGTGCGCGGGCATGCAGGCTCCGTGACGGAGGTGGCGTTGAGCTTTGGCTTCAGTAATGTCGGGCGCTTTTGTCAGTATTTTCAGAGTGCTTATGGCGTTAGCCCAGCGGAGTTGAAGGCTAGGCGTTGACCATTCGGTCCGGCGAAACCTGCATTTGATTGAACAGCAGGAATCTCAGGACGACTAACCCCAGACAGGTCGCTTGACGGCATAGCCGATTCAGGCGGCGTTTACCTGGCTGCGGCCGGCGCTGCGCTTCTGCGCCAGCGTCGTCGCAGGCTTCGCAAGGGGGTTTCAATGACTGAGGATTTCATCGGCTTTTTCACGACGCACACACTTCTGGGAATTTCACTGGCGAACTGGGTCTTGGCGTTGCTCGCCGCAACGCTCAGTTATCTGCTGACCACCACGGCGATCCGCTTCGTTTTCCGCAAGGTGCAGGCGCGGGCCACTGCCGGCAATGGGCATCTGACGTACATGGCCAGCGAAGTGCTGGCGGCGACCAGCACCACGTTGCTGTTGCTGGCATCGATTCTGGTCGGTATCGGTTTGCTGGATTTGCCGGAGCGCTGGCTCGGGCGGGTCAGCAGTTTATGGTTCGTGGTGGCGGCGTTGCAGGTCGGCCTGTGGACCAACCGCGCACTGGCGCTGGGGCTGCATCGCTATTTTTCGCGGCATAACGCGACCGGCTCCTTTCAAGCGAGCGCCCTGGCGACCCTTAGCCTGTGGGGCGTCAAGGTGTTGCTGTGGGCGGTGATTCTGCTGGCGATGCTGTCGAACCTGGGCGTCAACATCACTGCATTCGTCGCCAGCCTGGGTGTCGGCGGTATCGCGGTGGCGCTGGCGGTGCAGAACATTCTCGGCGACGTGTTCGCCTCGCTGTCGATTGCCGTCGACAAGCCGTTTGAGGTGGGCGATTTCATCGTCGTCGGCACGCTGGCCGGTACGGTCGAGCACGTCGGCCTGAAGACCACGCGCATCCGCAGTCTCGGCGGTGAGCAGATTGTCATGGCCAACGCCGACATGATCGGCAGCACCATTCAGAACTACAAACGCTTGCAGGAGCGTCGAGTGGTGTTCGAGTTTCGTCTGACTTACGAGTGCACCAGCGAACAGATCCGCCAGATCACTCAACGCGTTGAAAGCATCATCAAGAACGAAAAACAGGCACGCTTCGACCGCTGCCATTTCCGCAGTTTCGGTGAAAGCGCGCTGGAATTCGAGACGGTGTATATCGTTCTGGACGCCAGCTACAACGTCTACATGGACGTGCAGCAACGCATCAATCTGGCAATCATGGAAGCGGTGGCCGAGCTGGACGCGACGTTCGCCTTCCCGGCGCGCACCGTGCATGTCGCCTCGCTGCCCGAACCCACCGCGCCACCGGCACGCACACAGCAACCTTCGCGTGCGCAGCATGCTTGAGCGCAAGAGCCCGGCAATTTGCCGGGCTCGCTGTGTTCAAAACGCGTAACTGGCTTTCAGTCCGCCATTGAAACCATGGCTGTCACCGCCACCGTTGGCCCCGACCTCAGCGCCCACACTCAGGGCGCCGAGGTTGGCCATCAAGTTGACGCCGCCGCTGAACTGATCGCGGTTGTCGAACGCCGCGCGCTGCTCGATATCCAGCCCCAGCAGGTGGCCTTCGCTGTCGACTTGCTGATCGCCGAGCGCACGTTCATAGCCCACGCGAACGCCCGGGACCAACTGCCACGCACCCACGGCCTCCGGGGCAAATGACACGTCGAGATTGGCCACCGCGCTACGGCGGGTCTGCTCGATGCCATCGACGTCGAGCGCCAGCTCACTGCCCTTCTCTTTGAAACCTTGCAAGTCGAGATGACTGACGCGAAAGCCCAGGCTCGGTTCGACAATCACGCTGCTCAGCGGCAGGCGATAACCCAACGCCACGGTCGCGCCAGTGAGATTGCCGTGAGTGTCGCCCTTGGCAGTGCCGAGGCCACCGCCAAGCTCGCGTTTGCTGTCGTAGTCGACGTAACCGGCGCTGGCATTGGCATCGACAAACATGCCGCGCTCAAGGCTGGTGAGGCCGTAACGCGCACCGAGGTTGAGGAAGGTGAAGTCCGTATCGGCCTCGCCACCCGCGCCGCCCACGCTGCCCTTGCTGTAGCCAAAGCCGCCGCGTGCGCTGAGTTGTTCGCTGAAGCGCTGGGTGATGCCGAGCATCAGGCCCTGGCTGTGTTCGTTGCTGCTGTCGGCGTGGGCCGAGCCGTCCGTGCCGAGGTAGCCGGCAAGCGCGGTGCTCCACAGGCGGTATTGGCCGATCTTCAGATCGCTGCCGCTGGCGAACGGTGCGGCGGCTTGTTCGATCATCGCGTTCTGCCGCAGCAGGTAGCTGGCCGCATCAGCGTGGACCTGACCGCCGACTTGAGATTCGACACCGCCCAGACTGCCGGCGTCGATCGCCGATTGCAGGTAGTAGTTGTAGGCGCTGTAGGTGCCGGACAGCTCGGAGTTCTGCAGCTGGCGCAGCAACTCGGCACCAGCGGCGGCATTGCCGATCAGCCCGGTCTGCCCCGGCAAGCTGTTGTACTCGACCAGTTTGCCGCGCAGCACGTAAATGGTTTCCTGGGACAGACCGAGGCCCTGCTTGAGGTAGTTGTCCATGCTGCCGTACTCGGCGGCGACCTGGTCGAGACCCGCCTGCAAATAACTGGCCTGCACCCCGAGCAGCGGCTCGTAGACAGCGGCCATGCTCGGCGGCAAGGCTTTCAAGGTCGCGGCGACACGGGCGGCGGTGTAGTCGTTGGTCGCCAGATAATTGGCCATGATCGTCGCCTCATCAACGCCAGCGATGCTCTGCAACACGGCGGCGGTCCAGCCGGTGCGGTCCTTGCCGGCGGTGCAGTGAAACAACTGCGCGGCGTCGACACTGGCCAGCTCATTGAACAACTGGCCGAACTGCCCGCGCATGCCGGCATCGCTGACGAAAGCGCGGTTGGTTTCCTCCATCATCGCCACGGCCTCGGCGGCGCTGTGGAACGAGATATTGGTGATGTTCGCACCAGAGGTGGTGCTGCCAATGATGTCGATGTTGCGATAGACCGCGCCGCTGATCATCGTGTCGGGCGTAGCGGCAATTTCGCTGGGCGTGCGCAAGTCGTAAATGGCTTTGATGCCAAGCCCATTGAGTGTCGCCAGATCCGTCGCCGACGGCGTCAATGCGTTGGAGCGGTAGAACACGCCGCTGCGCATAACGCCGTCGTGGGCGGTGGAGTACGCAGTGGCGATGCCGGCGATGTCGCGAAAGTTGTCGATGCCGGACAAGCGCGGCGTGTCGAGGCTGACAGGCTCGGCCGCGTGGGCAGCGGCGATGGACAGGCTCAGAACGGACAGCGAACACAGAAGACGTTGGAACACAGTGCAGCCTCATGAAATCAGCGTTGGGCTGGTCACTATGGGCAGACGAGTGGGAGGGAATATGACAGTTTCGGCTGGCTACAAAATGCCTGCGCGAATGGGCCGTGGAGTGCGTGATCGGTCCATCAATCCTGCTTGGATGTGTTGAAGATCCCTGTGGCAGCGAGCCTGCTCATGAAAGCGGCGTGTCAGCCGATTATATTCAAACTGAAAAAAGCTTTCGCGAGCAGGCTCGCTCCCACAGGGTTTGGGGAAGTATCCGTTTTTTCAATTTGTCGCGCGCAGCGACAACCCCTTATAAGACTGCCATCACTTTCAAGAACAAGAGACCGCCCTCATGAGCAACGCCTGGAACGAAGGTTATTTCACCGACGAAGGCTACACCTACAGCTATAGCCGGGAGATCAATCCGGTGTTCCTGCGTTACTGCCTGTTGTTGCGCGGGTTCGCCACGCTGGAAAGCAACGAAGGCGTGCACTGCGAACTGGGCTTCGGTCAGGGCGTGTCGATCAACATCCACGCCACCGCCAACCCGGGTTCGTTTGTCGGTACGGACTTTCACCCGGGTATGGCGGCCCATGCCATCGAACTCGCGACTGCCGCCAACAACGGCGCCCGCCTGTATGACGACAGCTTCGAACAGCTGCTGGCGCGCAATGATCTGCCGCAGTTCGACAGCATCAGCCTGCATGGCATCTGGACCTGGGTCAGCCGCGACAATCAAAAACTGATCGTCGAATTCGCCCGCCGTCACCTGAAGCCGGGCGGCATGCTTTACGTCAGTTACAACTGCTTCCCCGGCTGGTCGCCGTCGGCGCCGCTGCGCAATCTGTTCAGCCTGCATGACCGCTTTGCCAATGCCTCGTCGCGCTCCGACCAGCGCATCGACGCCGCACTGCAATTTTCCGAAGCACTGCTCGCGGCCAACCCGAAATACGCCGCTGCGGCGCCGAGTCTCGGCGCGCGGCTGCAGAGCATCAAGGGTCAGGATCGTCACTACGTCGCCCACGAGTATTTCAACCGTGACTGGAATTGCATGTACTTCGCCGACATGGTCGACGCGCTGGCCTCGGCCAAACTCGACTACGCCACCACGGCAGTGCCGCTGGATTCGGTCGCCCCGCTCAACCTGAGCGCTGAAGGCATGGACTTTCTGGAAACCATCGAACATCCGATCATGCGCGAGCAAGCGCGGGACTACTTCGTCAACCAGCACTTCCGCCGCGACCTGTACGTACGTGGCGCGACCCGCCTGTCCGCTGCCGAACGCCGCGCGAGGATGCTGCACAGCCGTTTCGTGCTGCTGCAACCCTGGGAAACCGTGGCGGGCTCGGTCAGTGGTCCCGCCGGCGAAGCGACGCTGCAACCGGAGATTTACGGCCCGGTGCTCGATGCACTGGCGGCACAGAACTATGCGGCCAAATCGATGCGCCAATTGCTGTCCGAGGCTGCGCTGGCTTACGACGACCTCGAACAAGCCCTGGCCGTGCTGATCGGTATGGGCGCTGTCGCTCCGTGCCAGAGCGAGGCCGCCGAGTCTCAGGTCAGCGGTCGCTGCGCCGCGCTCAATCTGCAACTGTGCAAACGCTCGCTGTACGGCGCCAACATCCAGACCCTGGCCAGCCCGGTCACTGGCGGCGGCGTGACGGTCAGCCGCTTCCAGCAGCTGTTCCTGATCTCGATCAAGCAAGGCAAACAGCAGCCAGCCGAGTGGGCGCAATTGGCGTGGAGTGTGATCAGCGAACAAGGTGAAGTGCTGGTAGAGAACGGCCAGCCGCTGCTCACTGCCGAAGCCAATATCGCCGCGCTGACCGCACAGGCGCAGGTATTCGCCGAGCAGACGCTGGTGGTGCTGAGGGCGTTGAAGATCGCTTGATTGCCAACGAACCATTGTGGGAGCGAGCCTGCTCGCGAAAGCGCTGGATCAGCCGCCAAATCGGTAACTGACGTACCGCATTCGCGAGCAGGCTCGCTCCCACATTGGTCGTGGAACAGGGTCAAGCCAACCGTCCTGTTTCCGGAACTTTCCGCCCTCTGCCGTCCGTCCAGCCGGCCTGCAATAAACGAAATTTCCGCTCCACCCACTCCTCACAACTATGCATGCGCTAACGCCCATCAGGGCAAAAGCGCGATAGCCTGGTCTGAGGAAAATTTGAATGTTCATACATAACAAGCGACTTCAGTACACCGTTCGCGTGGCCGAGCCCAACCCTGGTCTGGCCAATCTGCTGTTGGAACAATTCGGGGGCGCCAATGGCGAACTGGCCGCAGCAGCGCGCTATTTCACCCAAGCCTTGGCCGAGGAAGATCCGGGGCGCAAAGACCTTCTGCTGGACATTGCCACCGAAGAATTGAGCCATCTGGAGGTGGTCGGCTCGATCATCGTCATGCTCAACAGAGGTGCCAAGGGTCAACTCGCCGAGGGCGTTCAGGAGGAAGGCGAGCTGTACCGTGCGCTGAATGGCGCCGGTAATGACTCGCACATCACCAGCCTGCTGTACGGCGCAGGCGCGCCTCTGGTCAATTCCGCTGGCGTACCGTGGACAGCGGCGTATGTAGATTCGATCACCGAGCCTACTGCCGACTTCCGTTCGAACATCGCAGCCGAAGCGCGGGCGAAAATCCTCTACGAACGTTTGATCAACATCACCGATGATCCGGGCGTCAAAGAGGCGCTTGGCTTTTTGATGACGCGGGAAATCGCCCATCAACAATCCTTCGAAAAAGCCCTGCATTCGATCCAGCCGAACTTTCCGCAGGGCAAGCTGCCGGGGATGCCGGAGTTCACCAACAAGTACTTCAACATGTCTGGCGAGCCTAATGTGCGCGGCCCTTGGAACGAGGGCGGTGCGTGGGAGTACGTGGAAAACCCAGAGCCTGCGGTCGACGGCGGCGATGGTCTGGCGACCGTCAGCCTTCCGGCCGAAGACGAACAGGTGCTGGAAGCGATGAAGACTCGTACAGCCTCTGACCCACTCAGCGAGCCGGTGACCGGTGCTGATCTGGGCTCCGGTTATGTACAAGGCAAAGATGTCTGAACCCGTCCGGCGGCCCCGGACCGGGGTCGCCACTTGCTCAAGGAAAACCACATGAAAAGCAGCAAAGTCCTGGCACTGACCTCTGAACATTTTCAACGTTTGATGGAGCACGCATACGCCGGTTTTGAGCTGGACTGCAAACAGGCCTGTCGAGGATTGAAAGTCAGCATGGCGGTGAATGTATTCGGCTTGGGCACCCTTCTCCCGAATAATTTTGCCGATCAAGCCACAGTCCAGCAATCGGAGGTGGCAGCCATCCATTGACCGCGAACTGGCGGGAAGACTTGCTGCTCTGTGAGCCGAGTGTTGCCACCGTCTTCAATGCAGAACCGGGCGTTCAGAAAAGTACCGACGCAGCTTCCCTCATGAAGATCTCGACGGTCTTCGGCCCTATCCCCTCGAACTCGGACAGGCGCTTCTCCAGCGCCTTACGGTCCGCGCTCGCGGCCACGATGTTACTGACCTTACCGGCGTACTCGCTGTTGAGCTTGTAGGCCAGCGCGAGTAGTCGCGACGCCGTGCTTTCGTCGTAGCGCACGTAACGCGCCTGCCCCAGCATCGACACCAGTTGACGGTGCGTACACTGCGCGAGCTTTTGCGGGGTGTCTTGGTGATGCTGCTCTACTATGACTTGATACGCCTTGGCGGCAATGGCGCCCTGAATCCTTTTGCCCATCAGAAAACTCGCCAGCAGCCATTTGAACAGGCCGGTTTCGTTGGCATTGCGCAGGTCGATGTTCAATTCACCGGCCGTGATGATTTCGCTCACAAGTCTCACCTCAAGGCGCGTTTCAATTACAGATGTTGACCCGGCACGGCTTTGAACGATCCAATCGCGACCGCCTGGCCAAGGCAGTAAATTGAATTCCAGATGGAAAAGGATGGTCATCTTTCAAGAGATGAGAGATGACAAGCATAAGGACCCTCAAATGCTCGGTCGTAAGATGCCCAAAACCAAGGGGCATGACGCCGCAGAAACCGCTCCCATCAAAGCTGCCAGCGAGATAGCCGCTTTCCGCCTGACAGTCATCTTCATGCTGACGGTCATTCTGGCGTTTCTCGGCGTGGAGGGATGGCGAACCTGGCGTGACTATCATGCAGCCTTCTCGTCGGCGCGTGATTCGGTCACCAACCTCGCGCGGGCAACCGCGCAACACGCCGAAGACGCCATCCGCCAGGTCGATGTGTTGACCGCCGCCCTGGGCGAGCGCGTCGAAGGCGACGGTCTGCAGAACATCGACGTACCGCGCATCCACAACTTGCTGGTGCAGCAGGCCAAATTGATGCCGCAGTTGCATGGACTGTTTATCTACGGCCCGGACGGCAAATGGATCGTCACCGACAAGGAAATGATCCCGGACCCGGCGAACAATGCCGATCGCGACTACTTCCAGTATCACCGCGCCAACACCGATCGAAACGTGCGTATCGGTGATGTCGTCAAAAGCAAATCCACGGACGACCTGATCATTCCGATTTCCCGCCGCTTGAATAACCCGGACGGCTCCTTCGCCGGCGTGCTGCTGGGGACGATCAAGGTCAGTTATTTCGTCGACTATTACGGCGATTTCAAGATCGACGACAAGGGTGCACTGGTGCTGGCGTTGCGCAATGGAACCATTCTCGTGCGTCGTCCTTTCATCGCTTCGGTAATCGGTCAGAGCCTCGCCGACAGCGAGGTGTTCAAGAACTACCTGCCGTTTTCCAATCAAGGGATCGCCGAGGTCCGAGCCGTCGTCGACGGCACCCAGCGTCTGTACGGTTACAGAGCTTTGAGCACCTATCCGTTGGTAGTCGAAACCGGACTGTCCCGCGAATCGATCATTGCGCCGTGGCGCTGGGACCTGATCAAAACCGGCTTTGTGTTGATGTCGGTGATCACCGCGTTCACGGTCTTCGGACTGATCGTCTTGAGGCAACTGCGCCAACGGATGGTGATGGAAAAGGATTTGCGCAAGGCACACCAGGCCATGAAGGACATGGCCTTGACCGACAGCCTGACCGGGCTGGCCAACCGTCGGCGACTGGACACTGCCTTGATTGACGAAATTCGTCTGGCCAGACGCCAGGGTTCGTCGATCTCACTGATCATGATCGATGTCGATCACTTCAAGCTCTACAACGACAGCTACGGGCACGCGGCAGGTGATGATTGCCTGAGCGCAGTCGGGCAGGCGATTGCGCAGGCGGTAAAGCGACCGGGTGATCTGGCTGTGCGCTATGGCGGCGAGGAGTTTTCCGTGTTGCTGCCCAACACCGATATTCGCGGGGCGGCGCTTGTGGCTGAGGAAATTCTTGAGGCCATTCGATCCTTGCGGATGGAGCACAGAGCCCATCCGCTGGGTCACGTCACCGCCAGTGCAGGTATTGCGGTTGGCAAACCGGCCGAACATGAAGTGACCCCCGCCACTCTTATCGAGTCGGCTGACAAAATGCTTTATGCCGCGAAGCAGAAAGGCAGGGATCGCTACTGTATCGGCGAGGAAGTGCTCGGCGCCTAGCCACCGCTCTTCAACGGGAGCGCAGCATCACGGCTGCGCGAACCCGCTGTACACCAAACACCGTCATGCGCAGAAATTCCTGGTGACTGACCGGCAAGTGCTGGCAGTCCAGGCCGCGCTTGAGTTTGCTGTGGTCGACATCAGGATCATGCAAGTAGACGAAGTCCTCGTCACACCCGGTGATGATGACCCAATGCGGCGCTTTCAAGCGGGTGAATCGGTAGCTGCTGATCAGCACCAGCGGTTTGTATCCGGCCGCCAACGCAGCGCCGATCTGCAGATAATCACCCAGAACCTGCTCGACTTGCGTGGCAGCCAGTTCCTGGGCAAACCCATCCTCGACCAGTTTCATGATCGACTTCTTCTCCGTGCTGCGTACGCCGTGAAGAAAAAGCGAGCCCGCGTGACTGACTTCCAGGCGCACATCGAAACCGCGCCGCCAGGCCGCCAATGCCAGACCCTGAGGACTACAGCCACCGTGCCCCGCCGTCATGAAAATGGTGGTTGCCTCGCGCCACAGCTGGATTTCCTCCGCTCGGGTCATGGCACGGCTCGCGTCGATGGCAGACATGGCCATCAGCAGGCACGCGGCGCCGCAGGTGAACTCGGTGGTCTGCTGGTAATACGGCACTTGCCGGGCGGGGGCAGGTGTTTCGCGCAGGATGCGTTTCTCGTAGCGCAACGCCTCGCAGTGGTCCTCGTAGTAGTCCTCGACACTGGCAAAGCGTTGATAGCCGTTGGCTTCGTAGAGGCGGATGGCAGCGCTGTTGTCAGCGCGCACCTCCAGACGCAGCCATGCGCAGTTGCGCGCCAATGCGCAGGCCTGGGCCTTTTCCAGCAGACGCTGGCCAAGCTCATGCCCGCGCCAGGCGGGGCTGACCGCAATCGAATACAGGCGTCCAAGTGAGGTGCCACGGTGAAAAAGCACCAGCGCGTAACCGCAAAGTGTTGCGCCCGAGGTGACGACAATCAGCGCGGCATTCGCTCGACTGAGCATCCAGCTGAAGTTGCGCTGATTCAACCGGTCGAGGGTAAAACACATCCGCTCCAATTCGACCAGATCGTCGATATCGTCCATGGATGCAAAGCGAAAATCAAAAGACATGACCGCACCGTAAAGTTTGAGTAACGAACCGGGACAGACCGAAAGGCCCGTGATTTATTGAAGCGGCGTCTTCTTCAACAGGGATTCATTACTCATGTCAGCGGTGCAAGCCAACGTGAACGAAGTATTAGACAAAACCGAGCATTCGACAATCTCCCTCAGCGAGGAACCTCCCAGTATCAAGCCCTCGGGAAGTCGATTGCTCATACTGGTCGAACGCAAGGATGACTGGGCTGATTACCTGCCCAGCGAGAGCCTGATGCTGGCTCAGGATTACCTTGAACACAGCGATGATTTTCCTCATCGCACCCAGGTCATAAACCTCTGCCGCAATTACAAATACCTCGGTCAGGGCTATTACTGCTCATTGCTGGCCGAAGCGCGCGGACACAAGGTTTTCCCCTCGGTACGCACCGTCAGCGAGCTGGCGCGCAAAGCGCTTTACGGGGTCGGGCTGAATGATCTGCAACGCACCCTGGAGCGGGCGCTGGCCAACCATCCATACGGCGAAACCGAAGCCTTCACGCTGTCGCTGTACTTCGGCAAGGCCTCGATCGAGCCGCTGCAAGAGATCGGCCGTCAGCTGTTCGAGGCGTTCCCCTGCCCTATCCTGCTGGTGGAATTCCGCCGTGGTGAGAGCTGGCAGATCGCAGGCATCAAGGCCGGTGCACTGCACAAACTTCGCGATGAACAGCAGCATGTTTTCGCTGATGCACTGGACGCGTTCAATCGCAGGACATGGCGTCAGCCCGCCTCCAAACGTGTGGCCCGCTACGACCTGGCCATCCTCCATGATCCTGACGAAGCCCTACCGCCGTCCAACCCCGAGGCATTGCAGCGTTTCATCGCTGCGGGCGAACAGCTGGGTATCGATGTCGAACTGATCGAGAAAAAGGACTACGCACGTCTCGCCGAATTCGACGCGCTGTTCATCCGCGAAACAACGCGAGTGGATGATCACACCTATCGGTTCGCGAAAAAGGCTGAAAGCGAAGGCCTGGTGGTGATTGACGATCCGTCGTCCATCCTGCGCTGCACCAACAAGGTTTATCTGGCCGATTTGCTGAAGCGTCGCGGACTGGGCATGCCTGCAACGGAAATACTCTACAAGGATCGTCCGCAGGAACTCGAAAACGCAGGGCGTCGCCTCGGTTTTCCCTTGGTATTGAAGATCCCCGATGGCTGTTTTTCAAGGGGTGTGATCAAGGTCGCCGATGCACAAGCGCTGGCCACTGCCGCGCAGGAGTTATTCGAACACTCGGTGTTGCTGCTGGCGCAAGAGTATTGCTACACCGAATACGACTGGCGCGTCGGGGTGCTCAATGGCGAAGCGCTGTATGCCTGCAGGTATTTCATGTCAAAGGGGCATTGGCAGATTTACAACCACAAGGCGCTGCCCGGCGAGATCAACGGAATGTGCGAGGCGGTGCCGGTCGAGCAAGCCCCGCCCGCAGTCGTGCAGCTCGCCGTACAGACGGCGCGGCTGATCGGCGACGGCCTCTACGGCGTCGACCTCAAGCAAGCGGGTGATCGGGTGCTGGTGATCGAAGTGAACGACAATCCCAACCTCGATGCGGGCATCGAAGACGCGGTGCTGGGCGACGAATTGTACCGGCGCGTATTACAGGCTTTTACCCAAAGGCTTGAGCTCAAACACCGTGGCCAAGCGTGGTGAGCAATGATTGAAGGCTATTGCATTGATTGCGGCGCCCTGCACAGGACATCGGAGGACCAGGCGACTGTCTGGCTGTGTGTCGCCCCGGACGCAGCCGAGCAACTGGATTTGCACAGACGCCTGGGCATTGGCGCACAAGCGATAGAGTCGTCGCTGGACCCAGATGAAGTGGCCCGCATCGAGGTCAAGCCAGATCACCTGTTCCTGATCTGGAAGCGTCCGGAAAGCTTCGACGGGCGCGCATTCAACGTTTCGTCCTTCGGAGTGGTGCTGAGCGAAAAACGCCTGGTGGTCATTTGCGCGAGCAACTCGCTGCTTTCGGGTCTTGAGCACGATGCGCAAATGACCGGGCCGCTGGACGTGCTGATGGCGTTACTCGCTGAAAGCGTTCATCACTACCTTGGGCATTTGCGCGTGGTCAAACAGATCGCCCGGGAGATTCAACAGCAATTCACGCGGGCAATGGACAATCAGCAATTGGCGCAGATGTACAACCTGAGCGAAAGCCTCGTGTACTACGTCAATGCGATTCAAAGTAACGGAGCAGTGCTGACGCTGTTGCGCAACCACGGCCAGCGTCAGGGCTTCAGCGACAGTCAACTGGCTGCGCTGAACGATCTGATCGTGGAAAACGAACAAAGCTTCCAACAGGCCAGAATTCACGCCAAGGTGTTCGCCAACCTCATCGAATCCCACGGCAATCTTGCCAACAACAGCATGAACCGCGCGCTGCGAAAGCTGACGCTGATCAACGTCGTATTCCTTCCCTTGAACCTGATCGCCGGCATCGGTGGCATGTCGGAGTTCAGCATGATGACGTCCGGCGTCCCATGGTGGATGTCCTTTCCCGTGCTGATCGCATGCATGGGCCTCGTGGGCGCGGGGATGGTGCTGGTATTGCGGCGCATGGCCTGAATTCAGAGCACATTCTGCTAACGCCTGCGCCGCATGCGGGCGTCAATTGGTCCGGCTGACCACCCGGATATGCGTAATCCCTACCCGCTCAGCCTGCTCGATAATCTGCTCTGGCGTCGAATCCGCCGTGGGCATGACCAGGCTGTTTTCCGCATCGCCCAGATGCAGTTCGAGCAGATGCATCGCCGCGTCGTGCTCGGCCAGTTGCGCTTCCTTGAGTTCGAGCAGATAAGTACGAGGCTCGCCGTTGAAACGGTATTCGATGTGATAGGTGTACATGTTGTCGTCCGCGTCGGTGGGAAAAGGCAGTGTTTATCCTGACGCAGCGGTCAGCTTTTAGTTCAACCTGACTGCCAAATTGCATTTGCGAACAAACTTTTTGCGCAGCGAAGCGTCCTCTTCTTAACTCTCCATAACAGCTGATCACAGCTAAGGACTGGCAATGACCTTTTTCATCTTCCTCTTGGCCTGCGCGGCGGCGGCAACCACTGGCGTAATGTTCAAACCCGGCCCGTGGTATGAATCGCTGACCAAACCCTCTTTCACCCCGCCCAACTGGGCCTTTCCGGTAGCGTGGACGATCATCTACCTGCTGCTGGCCTGGGCCGGTTATCGCCTGAGCCTGATTCCCGGCAGCCAAACGGTGCTGGCCTTGTGGGCCGCGCAAATCGCCCTGAACACGCTGTGGACGCCGGTGTTCTTCGGCGCGCATCAGGTGCTGGCGGCGCTGGTGATTCTGGCGGTGCTGTGGGTGGTAGTCGCGGTGATGGTCGTGCTCGCACTGCAACTGGACGTGGTCACCGGGCTGATTCTGTTCCCGTACCTGGCGTGGCTGTGCGTTGCGGCGGCGCTGAACTGCTCGATCCTGATGAAGAATCGCCTGTGAGCGATTTTCCATGGCCGCAAGGCGAGCGTGAGCTGGCACAGGTTCGCGCATTCAACAAAAAGCTCGCCTGGCTGCCGCGTTTCAAGATCCGCAATCGCCTCACCCCACGGCTGATTCAGGCGTTGCTGCGGGCGGGTCAGCTCGGCGGCGCTGGCAAGCTGCGCCAGCATGGGCTGAGCGCCGAACGCAAGATCATCGACACGGTGCCGGTACGCATCATCCGTCCCAAGGGCAAAGCCAGAGGCGTAGTGCTGGATTTCCATGGTGGCGGCTGGGTGATCGGCAATGCGCAGATGAACGACAACTTCAACATCGCCATCGTCAACACTTGCGACGTGGCGGTGCTGTCGGTGGATTATCGGCTGGCGGTGTCGACGCCAATCGAGGGCTTGCTGGAAGACTGTCTGCGCGCCACTCGCGGCATCTTGAGCGATGGCGAATTTGCCGGACTGCCCGTGGTCGTCGTCGGTGAATCGGCCGGTGGGCATCTGGCGGCGGCCACCCTGCTCGCCCTCAAATCTTTGCCGCAACTGCTGCAACGGATCTGCGGCGCGCTGCTGTATTACGGCGTCTACGACCTGACCGGCACGCCCAGCGTGCGCGCCGCGCCAGCCGATACCTTGGTGCTCGACGGCCCCGGCATGGTCGAAGCGTTGCGCCTGCTCACGCCGGATATCAGCGACGAACAACGACGCCAGCCACCGCTGTCGCCGCTGTACGGCGATTTCAGCGGACTGCCACCAGCACTGCTGTTTGCCGGCGACCTCGATCCGCTGCTGGATGACTCGCGACTCATCGCTGAGCGCTGGCAGCAAGCGGCGCCGGTGGAGATGTACGTGCTGCCAGAGTGTCCGCATGGCTTCATTCACTTCCCGACCGCCACTGCTGACCATGTGCTGGCTTACAGCAGGCAGTGGATTTCGGCACGAGTGGCAAGCTACTCAGCGAAATCCGCCGAGATCAGCCCGGCGCTTTCGTAGCTGCCGATCAACTCATCAAACAACGCAATATCCCCTCGGCTGCGTGCAATCAACTGCGCACCGGCCACCGCCGCGTAAATCGCCCGCGCCCGCGCCTCGCAGCTGTCTTCGTCGGCAGCTCCTGCAGCGATCAACACCTGGGTCAGCCACTCGATGTTGACCTCTGCGAACTTCTTCACCTGGTCCTTCACCGGGTCTGGCAGATCCTGGTATTCGGCAGCCATGAAGCTGACCAGGCACAGCCGATTACCGTTCTCCAGCGAAGTGCGGAATATCGACGGGTACAGCTTCAGGGATTGATGCGGCTCGGGATTGGCCTCACGAATACCGTCCAGCGCCTTGGCCGCGTCTTGCCAGTAACGCTCGGCAACTGCCGCGCCGAGGTCGGCCTTGCTGGGAAAGTGATAGTAGATGCTGGCGTTCTTGATACCCACCACTTCACCGATGCTACGGAAGTTGATGCCGTTGTAGCCGTGGGTCTGCGCCGCTGTTTTGGCGGCGTCCAGAATAGCTTCGCGTGCGTTCACGCTCATGTCTGTGTCCTCGCTGACTATCGGTCAATGGGGCGGAGTGTACCCGCGAAAGATTTACCTGCCAATTGGCAGGTAGGGGATTGACAGGAATAAATTCTGGTCGCAGTCTTTGCCTACCAACTGACAGGCAGGGCAACTGAAATGACCGCTAACTCGACTCAAAACGACGCTCACTCCATTTCCGCATTGAAAATCTACGACTGGTACAACGGCCCCTACCCGGCGCGCGTGCGCATCGCCCTGGCGGAAAAATCGCTATTGGCCCGCACCGAATTCGTCTCGGTAAATCTGTGGAAAGGCGAACACAAGAACCCCGAGTTCTTGCGCTTGAACTACTCCGGAACGCTGCCAGTGCTGGAGCTGGAAGACGGCACGCTGCTCGCCGAATGCACGGCCATCACGCAATACCTGGACGTTCTCGATGGCAACCCTGTCCTCACCGGCCGCACACCGATTGAGCAAGGACGAATACACATGCTGACCAAACGTGCCGAGATCGAATTTCTCGATGCCGTCAGCGTGTATTTCCACCATGCAACCCCGGGACTCGGCCCTAAAGTGGAGCTGTACCAGAACGCTGAATGGGGCATGCGCATGCGGGACAAGGCTGTGCGCGGCATGCGCTATTTCGACAACTTGCTGCGTCAGCAGCCGTTCGTGGCCGGCACCAGTTTTTCCATGGCGGACATCGCCGTGTTGGGCGGGATGATCTTCTCGGCGCTGGTTGAGCTGGAAGTCCCGGAAGACTGCACGGCACTGCGCGAATGGCACGCGCGCATGCAGCAACGTCCGAGTGTGCAGCAATGGCGCGCGATGGTTGAGCGAGGCGAGCCGTAAAAAACCAGACCAGCAAAAAAGGCGCCTTGATCGGCGCCTTTTTCGTTGTCAGCCTACCTTGATCACAACCTTGCCAAACGCCCCCTTCGCCAGATGCTCATAGGCATCGCGCGCCTTTTCGAATGGATACACATGGTCGATCACCGGCCGAATATCGTGCTCGGCGAGGAACACGTTCATCCGGTCGAACGATGAACGCGGTGCCACCGCGATGCCGCGAATGGTGGTCTGGCGGAAGATCAGCGGCATCAGGTTCAGCTCGACAGTCTGCCCTGTCAGAAAGCCGATCTGCGCTATCCGCCCCGAAGCCTTGGTCGCTGCTACCGACTGATTGATGCCATTGCCTCCCGCCACATCAAGCAGCAGGTCCACACCCTTGCCCTCGGTGAGTTTCAGCACCTCGTCCGCCCAGTTCGGCGTGCTGCGGTAGTTGATACCGGCGATCGCGCCCAGACGTTTTACCGCGTGCAGATTGTCATCGCTGCTTGAGGTTGCGATGACTTTGGCGCCCAGCGCGGTGGCGATCTGCACGGCGAAAATCGATACGCCGCCGGTGCCCTGTACCAACACGGTCTGGCCCGGTTGAATAGCGCCGAAATCCACCAGTGCGTACCACGCGGTGAGTGCGGCGATTGGCAGCGTCGCCGCCTCTTCATCGCTCATGTTGGCCGGCGCGCCGACGGCGCTGTCCTGATGAATGATCATGTACTCGGCGAGGCCACCGGGCAGCGGCGAACCGAAGCAATAATCCGGCTCGTTCGGCCCCGGCTCTCCGTCAAGCCAGCGCGAGTACAGATGCGAATTGACTCGGTCGCCGACCTTGAAGCGTGTCACGCCGTCGCCGATCGCAACCACCGTGCCGACGGCATCGCTGACCGGAATCAACGGTTTTGGCACCATGTGCGGCTCATAGATGCCGTCAACGATGGCCTTGTCGCGAAAATTCAGCGACACCGCGCCGACCTTGACCAGCAGTTCGCCAGCCTTGGGCTGCGGCGTTGGCGTCTCGCCGAGTTGCAGATTTTCGAGCCCGAAATCTTTCAGTAACCACGCTTTCATGATGTGTCTCCAAATGCATTATTGGCCGCAAACCCTCAGCGGGCTTGCCTTGGGGCCATGATTGGCTTTTACATCAGCGCAATAAATGCTTGGAAACAGACATGATTGTTCTATTCTCAGGCAACAAATCCAGATACTGAAGCTCACCGGAAAAGTCATGGAATTACTGCAATCGATGCGCCTGTTCGCCCGACTGGCGGAGCTGGGCAGTTTCACCAAAGCCGCTGAGTCGCTGGACATCGGCCGGCCGCAGGTCACTCGCTATATTCAGGAACTGGAAACATCGCTGGGCGTGCGCCTCTTCCAGCGCACTACGAGGAAAGTCGCACTCACCGCCGAGGGTGAACTTTTCTATCAGCGGGTCCAGGAAATTCTGGCCGAGATCACCGCCGCCACCACAATGTTCGATCGCACCGGAGCCACGCTGTCCGGCCGCCTGCGCATCGACATTCCCACGGCGTTCGCGCAGCTGGAATTCATCAAAAGCCTGCGCGAATTCACCGACACCTACCCCGGCATCGATATGGTGCTGGGCGTCACCGATCGTGCGGTTGATCTGGTCGGCGAAGGCATCGACTGCGCGCTGCGCATCGGCGAGCTGCCCGACTCAACCCTGATCGCCCGCCCTATCGCCTTGGCGACCATGGTCACCTGCGCCGCGCCCGAATACCTGCGCGAGCACGGCACACCGGAAACGCTTGGAGATCTGGCGAACCATCAAGGCGTGAACTTTCTCTCGGGCCAGAACAACCGCACCTTGCCCTGGCAGTTTTCAGCTGAGGGCAAACAGAAATCCTACGTCAGCCGCCAAGGTATTACCGTCACCGAGTCGAACGCCTACGTGCAGTGTGGCGTGTCGGGCTTCGGCATTATTCAGGCACCGGGTATCGCGGTGGCAGAGCATCTGGCTAACGGTGCTCTGGTGGAAATTCTGCAACCGCTGCGCCCGCTGCCTCGGCCAGTGACGCTTTTGTACCCGAGCCGCACGCATTTGCCGGCGCAGGTGCAGGTGTTTATCGAATGGCTGCAGGTGCGGTTTGTGCAGTTGCATGGGGGGTGGGTGGTAGGTTGAATCTGGCTTATCCCGCAGTTTCTGCAGCGTGCGCACCTAGGATTTAACACTGATCCCGCGAGCAGCAAAGACTTCACGCGCAGCCGTTATACCGTTCAAGGCGCTGGGAAATCCTGCGTATACGGTCATTTGCAAGATCACATCGACCACCGCCTCCGGTGTGCACCCGACGTTCAGGGCGCCGCCGATATGCACTTTCAGTTGTGGCTGTGCATTGCCCAGTGCGGTCAGTGCCGCAACGGTTGCCAGCTCACGAGTGCAGTGATCGAGCCCGGGGCGGGCGAAGACATCGCCGTAGGCAAAACTCAGAATCCAGTCCGCAAGCTCTGGAGCAGTATCCTTCAATGAATCAACCACTGCCTGACCAGGTCCGCCAGTAATCTGCGTCAGAGCGGCTTCTCCGCGCGCTCGACGATCAGTCATGTCCACGGGCGCTGCCACACTGGTCACGCTTGCGCCAATCAATGTGGCGGACAGCAAGCGGTTGAAACCGGGAAGTTTACGGATCATGGTGATGCTCCTTTTGCTCGAGTTGGTGATAGATCTGAATCTTGTTATCCAGAACCTCCAGGGACTGGCTCAACTGGCTGATCTGCGCTTGCACGTCCCGGCGATGCTGCTCGAGAAGCTCGCGGCGTTCTGCCAGGGTCGAGTCGCCTGATCGGCGCAGTTCGGCATACCGCAGCATTTGCTGGATCGGCATTCCGGTCGCCTTCAACCGGAGCAGAAACTCGGCCCACAGCACATCCTTCTCGGCGTACACCCGGTGGCCATTGCCACCGCGCCCAACCGGGTCGAACAGCCCGATGCGCTCGTAATAGCGGATCGTGTGAGCGCTCAAATCAAGGCGCTTGGCCAACTGTGAAATTGTCAGTTCTGGATTCATGTCATCACCGTAAAGGTTTGAGCGTGCTCTAAGTCAATGGCTATTTTCAATCAGTTGGAATCAGACAAATCGCGGGCACTATCCGCGCGGTCCGTCGCTATCAGTCTCGACGGTTCAACCCCTGTTATATTCGCTTTACCAGATATATGACTATGCGTATATTCGGTTATCCGTATCCATTGCTCGGCAATCATCCCGCCGCCTTTCACCCTACGCGTCACGACATCCGCAAGCGCATCAGGCTCTTCGTTTTGGTCAAGACACAAGCTTCTGGAGGATGTATGACAGAACCCATGACCCCCACCACCTTGTTCAAGTGTCTGGCCGATGACACCCGGGCCAAAATTTCCCTGCTTGTCGTGCGCGAAGGCGAGTTGTGTGTATGCGAGCTGACGGCAGCGCTCGACCTCAGTCAGCCGAAGATTTCTCGCCACTTGGCGCTGCTGCGCTCCGCCGGTTTGCTGCTGGATCGTCGCCAGGGTCAATGGGTGTACTACCGGCTGAATCCTGATGTGCCCGCGTGGGTGGCAGCAGTTTTGAAGGCAGTGGCAGACGCCAATCAGCCATGGCTGGAAACCGAGGCCAAGCGCCTGTGCTGCATGAGCGACCGACCGATCAATCAGGCCATGTGCAGCTGATTCATGCCCACCGGATCAACCACCCTGGCACTGCGCCTCAGTTTCTGAATCAAGGAATCGTCTGATGAAAATCTTGTTCATGTGCACCCACAACAGCTGCCGCAGCATTCTGTCCGAGGCGCTTTTCAACCATTTGGCGCCCGAGGGCGTAGACGCTGTCAGCTCAGGCAGCTTTCCCAGTGGCCGGGTGAATCAACGGGCACTGCAAACGCTGGAGGCGGCGGGTATTTCCACAGTGGGCTTGAGCAGCAAGGCTTCGGATGCTTTTGAGGGCTCGCCTCCGGACATCGTGATCACCGTCTGTGATCGGGCTGCGGGAGAAGCATGCCCGATCTTTTTCGGCCCAGCCTTGAAGGCGCATTGGGGGCTGGCCGACCCGTCTGAGGCTAGCGGGTCGGAAGCCGAGATCACCGCAGCGTTTGCAACCACACTGGCCAAAATCCAGGAACGCGTGAGTGCGTTTCTCGCACTGCCGCTCAAGACCATGAGCCCTGACCAACTGCAAGCTGAACTGAACCGCATCGGTTCGCTTTGAAGATCAACCGAGGCGCCCCCCTCCGGGTGCCGCCGCAGGAGTTCATATGCAAGAGACATTGCCAAACGTACACGCCGACCTGATCGACATTCCTACGCTGGAGCAGCTGTCTCCGCGTAATCCTTCGCCCCACAAACCTCGCATTTTGCTGCTATACGGATCGACGCGAGAGCGCTCGTTCAGTCGTCTGGTCACGCAAGAAGCGGCACGCCTGCTGAATGAGTTTGGCGCCGAAACCGGGATTTTTGATCCTGCGGGTCTGCCGCTGCCTGATGACGCACCCGACACGCATCCCAAAGTCGTGGAACTGCGCGAGCTGATGCAATGGTCCGAGGGTCAGGTGTGGTGCTCTCCTGAGCGTCACGGCTCCATGAGTGCCGTGTTCAAAGCGCAGATCGACTGGGTTCCGCTGGCGCTGGGCGCTGTACGACCTACGCAAGGCAAAACCCTCGCTGTGATGCAGGTCTGCGGCGGCTCGCAGTCATTCAACGTGGTCAATCAGTTGCGGGTACTTGGCCGCTGGATGCGGATGTTCACCATCCCGAACCAGTCTTCCGTGGCCAAGGCCTTCACAGAGTTCGATGAGGCCGGTCGCATGAAGCCTTCCGCCTACTACGATCGCCTGGTGGACGTGATGGAAGAATTGATGAAGTTCACGCTGCTCTTGCGCGATCGTCAGGATTACCTGGTCGACCGTTATTCCGAGCGCAAGGAATCCGCCGAAGAGCTGTCCAGACGAGTCAACCAGCGTTCAATTTGATACCTGTGTGCGGAAACGGTATGAGCGCACCACGATCTTTCACACGTTGAGGCCTTTGCGCCGGGAGGATGCTGGTGAGTCAGAATTCGACACTTGATGTTGTGGTCATTGGTGGTGGTCAATCCGCGCTGACAGTCGCCTATTTTTTGAAGCGCACAGGCTTGTCTTACGTGCTGCTCGATGCCGAGCCGGGACCGGGAGGCGCCTGGCGGCATGGCTGGGATTCGCTGCGACTCTTCTCGCCGTCGGCATGGAGCTCGATTGCAGGCTGGCCGATGCCGGCCATAACCGAGGGGACGCCCGGGCGGGACGATGTTGTCGAATACCTGACTCAGTACGAGCGCCGGTATGACTTCCCCATCATCCGTTCCACGCGGGTGACCGGTGTCGAGAAGATCGAAGGCGGGTTGCGCGTTATCTCAAAGGACAATTACTGGGACGCCAAAGCGGTTATCAGTGCAACAGGCACCTGGAGCCGCCCGTTCGTACCGGACTATCCCGGCCAGGCGTTGTTTGCAGGCAGGCAGCTTCATTCCGCTCATTACGTCGGGCCGAACGGGTTTGCGGGTAAAAACGTCCTTGTCGTCGGTGGCGGCAACTCCGGCGCCCAGATTTACGCCGAGGTCTCCAAAGTGGCTCAGGCAACCTGGGTCACGCAACAGGCCCCAACGTTCTTACCTGATGAGGTGGATGGACGAGTCCTGTTCGAACGCGCTACTGCTCGACTGAAGGCGCAGCAGGATGGCGTGGAGCCTCAACAGCCCGTTGGAGGGCTGGGCGACATCGTCATGGTGCCGCCGGTGAAGGAAGCTCGCGAACGCGGTGTACTGAACGCAGTACGGCCGTTCACGCGTTTTACTTCGACGGGGGTTGTGTGGTCATCGGGCATCGAGACAAAGGTGGACGCTGTCATCTGGTGCACGGGTTTTGCTCCGGCGCTCGACCACCTGAACAGCCTGGGCGTTGTAGGCCGGGATGGCAAAGTGATTGTGGACGAAAGCCGAAGCGTTGCGATGCCCGAACTGTGGCTGGTGGGTTATGGCGACTGGACGGGGCTCGCTTCTGCCACATTGATCGGCGTAACCCGCACCGCCCGGGATGTAGTCAAGCAAGTGCAAAGCTATCTCACTGGCGGAACCTGATTGCTCGCGGCGCCGTGAAGCCATAAGGTCGCTAGCCTGTAAATCATCTTCAGCGAGCAGAATCAGGCAAGTCGCCAACAGTATCCGCCTAACGCCGACACCGCCCTGCCCCCTAATCTGAACCCATGCAGAACACACCACTGCAACGGGTTAACCAGATACGGATCTGAACGACCCGGACCTCAATCTCAACTTGACCGGAGTCACCGCCATGAAAACTGTAAGCCAACTGATCGCCGTCGCCACTTTCGCCCTCAGCGCCAGCGCATTCGCCGTACCGAGCAATCAGGAAGATCGTTTCTTCACCCAGGTCAACGAACCACAGCAGACTGTTGCTGCCGATGGCTCGGAACGTACGCCGCAGGGTCAGGCCATCGCTGCCGACGGCTCAGACCGCACCCCACTGGGCGAGGCGCTCGCCGCTGATGGATCAGACCGGACCCCAGGTCGTCGCGCAGCTTAAGCGCATGATGCTGAGACAAGAAAAGTCCTGCAGGTTTGAAACCTGCAGGGCTTTTCCGTTTTTTGAGGCAAGACCTGATCGAAAACCCTACTGATAGGAACAGGCAATACTCCGATCCGATTCGGCATCGTCCGCCAGCGTTATCCGCCCTAGCATGGCCTCTCCAATTGCCTGCTGGAGTACAGATCCATGAAGACCCTTTTCATCACCGGTGTCAGCAGCGGCTTTGGCCAAGCGCTGGCCAAGGAAGCACTTGCCCAGGGCCATAAGATCATCGGCACAGTGCGCAGCGAATCAGCGCTGGCAGCCTTCGAAGCGCTGTCGCCCGAACGCGCTCATGGGGTGGTGCTGGACGTTACCGATTTCGATGCCATCGATGGGGTGGTTGCGGCAGTGGAGGATCGCCACGGCCCGGTGGACGTGCTGGTCAACAACGCAGGTTATGGCCACGAGGGGATTTTTGAAGAGTCGTCGCTGCAGGAAATGCGCCGCCAGTTCGACGTCAACGTGTTCGGCGCGGTGGCGGTGGCCAAGGCGTTCGTCCCGTATTTTCGCCAGCGCCGCGCGGGGCATGTTCTTAATATCACGTCGATGGGGGGCCATATCACCATGCCCGGGATCGCGTATTACTGCGGCAGCAAGTTTGCGCTTGAGGGCATCTCCGACACCTTGAGCAAGGAGCTTGCGCCCTTCAATATTTTTGTCACCGCTGTGGCGCCGGGGTCATTTCGCACCGACTGGGCAGGCCGCTCGATGCAACGCACGCCGCGTAGCATCAGTGACTACGACGCAAGCTTCGATCCGGTGCGCAAGGCCCGGGAGGAGAAAAGCGGCCAGCAGCTGGGCGATCCGCTGAAAGCTGCACGGGCCATGCTGACCATCATCGACAGTCCAGATCCGCCGGCTCACCTGCTATTGGGCAGTGATGCGCTGGCGCTGGTGCGTGACAAGTTGCAGCAGACGGCGGAGAGTATTGAGCAATGGGCAGCGCTTAGTCGTTCGACGGATGGCTGAAAGATCAAAAGCACCCTCACCCCAGCCCTCTCCCGGAGGGAGAGGGAGCCGATCGCGGGTGGATTCAACTCCTGAGCCTGCCTCGAAGATTTCCGCAGGGCTTATTACGCTAGAACAGCGCGGTCAGCATTCGGCGCGATATTTCAGGTCGGCAGATCCCGATCAAACACCACGGTCAGTCCCCTCTACCTCTGGGAGAGGGAGCCGATCGCGGGTGGATTCCACTCCTGAGCCTGCCTCGAAGATTTCCGCAGGGCTTATTACGCTAGAACAGCGCGGTCAGCATTCGGCGCGATATTTCAGGTCGGCAGATCCCGATCAAACACCACGGTCAGTCCCCTCTCCCTCTGGGAGAGGGAACCGATCGCGGGTAGATTCCACTCCTGAGCCTGTCTCGAAGATTTCCGCAGGGCTTATTGCGCTAGAACAGCGCGGTCAGCATTCGGCGCGATATTTCAGGTCGGCAGATCCCGATCAAACACCACGGTTAGTCCCCTTTCCCTCTGGGAGAGGGAGCCGATCGCGGGTGGATTCAACTCCTGAGCCTGCCTCGAAGATTTCCGCAGGGCTTATTGCGCTAGAACAGCGCGGTCAGCATTCGGCGCGATATTTCAGGTCGGCAGATCCCGATCAAACACCACGGTCAGTCCCCTCTCCCCTCTGGGAGAGGGCTAGGGTGAGGGCTCTGTCTGACACCCCGCCAATCAGCCAGACAGATTCAAACGCGCCTTTTCACAAGGAAACCCACAGCCCATGCCGAAACCGAAAGACCCAATCACAGCGCGCATGGTCCAGTTAATGAGCCAGCTCGCCCCGCTGGAGGGCTACAACCTGAGCCCGCTGGACGATGTACGTTTCCTGCGTTCCAACCGACCGCTGACCCGCACGCCGGTGCTGTATGAACCGGGCATCGTCATCCTCTGTCAGGGGCGTAAACGCGGTTACCTCGGCGATGAAATCTACGTCTACGACGCTCAGCACTATCTGGTGGTGTCGGTGCCGGTACCCTTCACCATGGAAACCGACGCCAGCGAAGCCGAGCCAATGCTCGCGGTGTACGTACGTCTGGATTTCGCCCTGGCTGGCGAGCTGATTCAGCAAGTGGATGAGCGGTGGGATTTCCCCACAGCGCAGCCGATGGGCATGTACGCCTCGCCTCTCGACGAACCGCTACGCCAATCGACCCTGCGCTTTCTTGAAGTGATGAGCAACGATGCCGACGCGCAAATCCTCGGCCCGGCGATGCTGCGCGAGCTTTACTACCGAATCCTCACCGGCGAACAAGGTGGCACCCTGCGCGCCGCCATTGCCCAACAAGGCCAGTTCGGCAAAGTGACCCGCGCCATCCACAAGATCCACAGTTGCTATCACCAACATCTCGACGTAGAAACCCTGGCCGAAGAAGCGCAGATGAGTGTGCCCAATTTTCATCTGCACTTTCGCAAGGTTACCGATTCCTCGCCGATGCAGTATCTGAAGTCGACGCGTTTGCACCAGGCGCGATTGCTGATGCTGCGTAACGACCTGACCGCGGCAAAATCTGCGTTTCTGGTCGGTTACGAAAGCGCCTCGCAATTCAGCCGCGACTTCAAACGCCTGTTCGGCCGCACGCCGCTTGCGGAAGTGGCGTGGATGAAACAAGCCTATGCGCTGCCGGCACCGACGAGTGCTTCGCCGTTTGTGTCGTCGCACTGATTTTCAGTGCCACGCTCCGCGCATTTATTGCAGCAAATTCCCCGTTCGCATAGTGCTTGCCCCCTCCTGCGTTTCCTCGCCCAATCATGCAGGTCAGTCGCCTGCATCAGGATGGGAACATGAACACCACGGCCATTCCCGAAGGTTTTACTCCGTTCACCCGCAGCAGTCCTTTGCTGGATCTGCTCGGCCCGATCTACGCCAGGGGTCAGGGGCTGCACTTGGAACTGGGTTTACTGACCGACTCCCGCCACGCCAATGGCCGTGGCACTTTGCATGGCGGTGTATTGGCGACACTGGCGGACGTGGGCATGGGTTACGCCATGGCCTTTTCCAGCGATCCGCCGCAGCCGTTGATCACCGCGAGCATGACCCTGGATTATCTCGGCGCGGTGCAAATCAACGAGTGGCTCGAAGTGCGTCTTGAGCACTCCAGAAAGGGCCGCCAATTGGCGTTTGCTGGCGTCAGTCTGCACGTCGGTGAGCGAACGGTTGCGCGCGCCAGTGCCGTGTTCGCCGTGCCGATGAATTGAATCGACTGACTCGACTCATCGTCCCACCCTGGACGGCAGGCCGGGATTTGCCGCCCCGCCCGCACGGCCATTACCTTCAAGGCATGGTGTTCGCCATCGTCACCCCATACGCAGCCAGAAGCATATCCGCCGCCCGCTCACCAATAACGACACACGGCGCCATCGTGTTGCCAACGGTAATGCGCGGCATGATCGAGGCATCTGCAACGCGCAGCCCGTCGATCCCGTACACGCGTAATTGGTGGTCAACCACCGACAGCGCATCGCGGCCCATTTTTGCCGTGCACGACAGGTGCCAGTAGGTCACGGCCGAATTGCGGATGAACTGTTCCATAGCGCGACGCTCTCTGGGACCGGGCACGACTTCGCGCTTGATCAGCGCATTGAAGGCCTGGCTGTTGCCGAGTGCGCGGCACAGTTCGATCGACGCATGGGCTGCGGCCATGTCCTCGGGCTCGCTCAGGGAGTTCGGCTCAATGATCGGTGCATCCAGCGGCCCAGCACCCGACAACCGCAAGCGCCCACGACTGGCCGGTCTGGCCAGCCCGGCGAACATGGTCCAGCCATGCTCCGGCGGCTCGATGGCGACCTCAGGCGGAGACGGTACCGCGAATGCCAACTGGCACTGCAACAGGTCCGGGGCTTCCAGGCGGCTGTCGCTTTTCCAGTACAAGGTGGTTTCGCATCCGCTGCCAGCGACGGCCTGGGGTTGTCGATACTCCCACGTGCAAGCGAACGCCAGATGATCCTGCAAATTCTCGCCCACACCGGGTAGATGAACGACCGGTGCGATGCCGTGTTTTCGCAGTTCATCCGCCGGGCCGATGCCCGACTGCATGAGCACTTTCGGTGATTGCACCGCGCCCATGGACAGGATGACTTCTGCTGCGGCATGAAAGCAGCGCCGCTCGCCGGCGATCAACACTTCGACACCGACGGCCCGGGTGCCGACCAGCAACACGCGGGTCACTAAGGCTCCGGTCAGCACCGTCAGATTTGGACATTGCAAGCGTGGCTGGATGTAGGCGTCATAAACCGATTCACGCTTGCCGTGTTTGATGCGCAAGTCGGTGATGGCGACCCCGCCCGGGCCTTCCATCATCTCGCCATTGGGACTGTCGAATCGGGGGATGCCCAGATCGCTGGCCGCCTCCAGCGTTGCCCACGCAAGGGGTTGAGGCGTGGCCGGCTGTTCGACATGTACCGGCCCACCTGAACCACGCCGAGTGGCGTCCGGGCTGCCTTGCCAGTTTTCGATCCTGCGGTAGTAATCGAGAACCGATGCGTAGCCCCAGGCCGGGTCGCCAGACTCGGCAGCAAAATGCTCCCAATCGGCGCGATGGCCGCGCGACCAGACCATCACGTTGATGCTCGAACCTCCACCGAGCCCCTTGCCCATGCTCAGCGGGAGCCGTCGACCGTTGAGGCGTGGATCGGATTGCCCCTCGAATGCCCAGTCGCGCGCGGAGCCGAGGTTCAGCGGCCATTGCGCCGGTTCGGTCACCTCGGGGCCTGAGTAACCTTCGCCGGCTTCAATCAGCAGAACCCGTGCGCCTGACTGATCGGCAAGCCGCGCAGCGACCACGCAGCCCGACGTGCCGGCACCACAGACAATGAAGTCATAGTCGTGATCGCTCCGAGGATTCATACGCCCGCTCACCTTCGATGCCGCGATCACTGCTCAGCAACGCCGTGCACGGCTTTGAGAATCACCGCCGCGACTTGCGCCGGCTGCGACTGCTGCGGGACATGGCTGGCGTGCACCTCTGCAAGGGTCGCACCGATGCGCTTGGCGGCAGACCGCTGGACGTCGGGATGAATCATCCGGTCTTCGGTAGCGAGCAGGTACCAGGACGGCTTGGTTTTCCAGGCCGAAGCGGTGGTTTTATCTTCGAAAGCCGAGGCCTTGATCGGCCCCTGTGTGGCGGTCATGACGGCGGTCTGCGCGGCCGGCAGATCCTGAGCGAAATCCTTGGCCATGCCTTCAGCGGTCAGATAGAGGAAGCCGTTACCGTCGGCCTTGATCTGACTGATGCCCGGCGGCGTCGGCGCGCCTTTACCCTGTTCGCCACTGGTTTGCCCGGCGTCTGGCGCGAAGGCGGCGACATACACCAGCGCGCTGACTTTCTGGTCGTTGCCGGCTTCGGTGATCACCGTGCCGCCCCAGGAGTGACCGACCAGCACCACCTTGCCCTGCTGGTTGTTCAGCGCGCGGCGCGTGGCGGCAACGTCGTCGGCCAGTGAGGTGAGCGGATTTTGCACAACGGTAACGGCCACGCCTTTGGCTTGCAGCAGTGGCACCACTTTGGCCCAGTCGGAACCGTCGGCGAAGGCGCCATGTACGATCAGCACCGAAGGCGTTGTATCCTGCGCGTGGCTTGCGCCGGCCATGAAGGTACTGGCCAGGGCAAAGGCGACGGTGGCGAATTTCGATTTGATTGTTTTCATTGGATGAGCTCCTGTTCGGGAGTTCAGAGTGTGCTGGCCGGCCTGCGATGTGGGCATCGGTCAATTATCCGACCCCGGGGCATTTTTCATGGATAGTGGCTTGCAACTGGACATCTCACTGGACGGCGCACTGGCAACCATCGCCCAGGTCGGTGACCTCAGCATGGGGCAACCGCTCGGTCACTCGCGGCGCGTTGCCGCTTTGGCGCGGATGCTCGCGCAGGCATGCCACGGCGCCGGTGAGCATCTGCAGGTTGCAGAGCAGATTGCCTTGCTGCGCTGGTCTGGGTGCACGGCCAACGCCGAAGGCTTTGCCGACCTGCTGGGTGACGACGTCGATGGTCGCCGCGCGATGCTCGATCTGACCCTGGGCAATGAGCAGATGAACGCGGTGCATCAGGCAACCCCGCTGGCCGTGGTGCACTGTGAAGTGTCCGGTGCAATCGCCAAAACCCTCCAGCTCGGAACCGCCGTCGAAGCGGGCCTGTGTCGGGTGTTCGAAACCTACGACGGCACTGGCCGACCGCTCGGCGTGGCGCATGAACATATTCCGGAGGTGGCCTATCAGGTGGTCATGGCCGGTGATCTGGATATTCTCACTCGCGCTCACGGTCTGGACGCGGCGTTGCGCTGGATCAACGAGCAGTCGGATCGGCGCTATCCAGCGTCGCTGGTGTCGTTGCTGGTGGCCAATGCCAAGGCCTGGCTGGCGGATCTGGAAACGCTTTCCACCAAAGTTGAACCCGCGCCTGAGCAGCGTCGTGTCTCGCTGACTTTGGTCGGAGACGTCATTGACTTGAAGCTGCCATGGCTGGCCGGGCATTCGCGTCAGGTCGCCCATGTCGCCGTGGAAGCTGCGCGCCTGTGGGGGCTGGGTGAGCCGGCTTTGGCAAACATTGGCAAGTCTGCACTCATTTACGGTCTCGGCCGCGCAGCCGTTTCCAATCACCTATGGAATAGCCCAGGGCCGCTGCCCTATGGGGCGGCGGAGCGAATTCGCCTGGTGCCTTACTGGACGCAACAGGCGCTCCGACCGGTACCTGAACTGGCCGCGCCCGCCGAGATAGCCACCCACGCGTATGAACGGCTCGATGGCAGCGGCTATTTTCGCGGCGTGGCCGGTGATGCACTGAATGCCGAACATCGGCTGTTCGCCACCTCGGTCGCCTGGGTAGCGTTGAGGCAAGCCCGGCCATGGCGAACAGCCCACGACGAAGCCGCAGCAGCCACGCTACTCAAACAGGATGCTGGCCGTGGTCTGTTCGACAACGATGTCTGCGAAGCGGTCATTGCCGCCGCCAGTGGCGAGCGTCGCCTGCGGCAACCCAAGCCTTCGCTGCTGACAGCGCGTGAGTGCCGCATTCTTCTGGAGATCAGCCGTGGCGCCAGCAACAAGCAAGTCGCGCAACTGTTGGCTATCAGTCCGAGCACGGTACGCACGCACATGGAAAGCATCTTTCGCAAATTGCAATGCTCGACCCGTGCAGCCGCCACTCTGAAGGGGCTGACACTGGGCTTGATCGCCTGAGCCCTGCGCCGGGTCAAGCCTGATCAGCCTGCATGGCGCGAGCAAGTTCGATGAATGCCCTGGCGGCCGCAGAGGGATTGCGGCGGTTCGGGTAGTACAGGCACAACCTGTCTCGGGGCGGGGTCCAGTCCTTGAGTACCTGCACGAACTCGCCGCTGCGGATTTCGTCACGAACGTCCTGCTCCATGAAAAAGCCCAGCCCCATATCCGCCTGCACCGCCACCTTGACCACGCTCGATTCATCCAGGGTCAGCGGCCCGTTCACATCCAGACGAATGACTTCGCCGTCGCGCTCGAAATACCAAGGGAAAATCGCCCCGTTCGGCAGTCGCACACGGATGCATCGATGCCCGGGCAGATCGGACGGCGAGCGCGGTTTGTCGTGTTGTGCAAAATACCCCGGCGAACCGACCACCGCGTACCGTTGCGGCGGCCCGACTGGCACCACAATCACATCGTTGGGCACCAGGCCTGCCGAGCGCACGCCGAAATCGAAGCCGTCAGCCACGATATCCACCAGGCGCCCTTCGGTCACAAGGTCAATGTGGACTTTCGGATGCTGCTGCAAAAACTCGATCACCAGTGGCAGCAGCGCCGAACGAGCAGCGCTGGCGAATGCGTTGATGCGCAGCGTTCCCGAGGGTCCGGCATTCTGCGATCGCACTGCATCCAGTGCGGCGCGCAAGTCGTGCAAGGCTGGCCCCACTTGCTCGAGAAACACCCTGCCCGCTTCGGTGATGGCGACGCTGCGGGTGGTGCGGTTGAACAGGCGCGATTCGAGGCGCGCTTCGAGTTGCGCAATGGTGTTGCTCAGCGCGGTGGTCGAAACGTCGAGATCAATGGCAGCCTGGCGGAACGACCCCCTGCGTGCCACCGCTATAACGGCATCCAGTTCATTAAGGGCTAAGCGATCCTGGGCCATGGATTGTCCTGTTTTCCGGGATTGGTCATTACGATTTGTCCCAGTTGAACAAACTATCTGCAGCGCAGCAAGATGACTCCAGACCATCAATCAGGAGTCAGGCAATGAACCTTCAACTTTCCAACGTCGTGCAAACGTATCTCACGGTCACCGACGAGAAAAAAATCTCCGACGCAATCCATCAATTCCTCGCGCTGGAGATCTCGCCATGCTGAATTCAGGATTGACTGGCAAGCGGGTGCTCGTCACCGGCGGCACCAAGGGAATCGGCAGAGCCGTTGTGGATTGGTTCGTAGCCGAGGGCGCGAAAGTCATCACCTCGGCTCGGCAAGTGGACGTCCAAATGCCGGGCGCACTGCTGGTTGCGGCTGATCTTTCGACACGGGAAGGTTGTGACGCACTCATCGCTGCGGTCGAACAGCAACTGGGCGGCGTCGACATAGTGATCCATGTCCTGGGTGGCTCGTCGGCCCCCGGTGGTGGTTTTGCGGCGCTGGACGAGGAACAGTGGCATCGCGAGCTCAACCTGAATCTGCTGCCGGCGGTGCGCCTTGATCGCGCCGTGCTGCCGGGCATGCTCGAGCGTCGTAATGGCGTGGTGATCCATGTCACATCCATCCAGAGTCGGCTGCCACTGCCGGAATCAACGACGGCGTACGCGGCGGCCAAGGCTGCGCTGTCAACCTACAGCAAAAGCCTGTCGAAAGAAGTGTCACCCAAGGGGGTTCGCGTCGTGCGGGTATCGCCGGGCTGGGTTGAAACCGAAGCGTCGGTGGCATTCGCCGAGCGACTCGCGCAGGAGGCAGGCACTGACTATCAAGGTGGCAAGGACATCATCATGCAGGCCCTGGGCGGTATCCCGCTCGGCCGCCCGTCGACGCCAGTTGAAGTGGCTGAGCTGATCGGGTTCCTGGCATCGCCGCGAGCAGCGTCGATCACCGGGAGTGAATTTGTGATCGACGGCGGCACCATCCCGACCATTTAGCCGCCAGTCTGCGGGTCATGGACGACCCGCAGAATCCGCACAGCACGTCTACATCCGATGCTGCTCCAGCAAAAAATCCACAAACAAGCGCACCCGCACCGGCATCGCCGCGCCGCCGACGAACACCGCATGAATCGGTTCCTCATCGCCCGGGTTAAACACTTGCAGCAGCGGGATCAGCGTGCCGCGCTGCAAGTCTTCCCTGACGGTGAACTCGCCAATCCGCGCAACGCCTGCGCCGAGTCTGGCGAACTGGGCCAGTGCTTCGCCGCTGCTGCATTCGATGTTGCCGCTGACTTTCAGCGAGAACTCCTTGCCGTCGCGGATGAACGGCCAGTTGGCTTCGGCGCGGCGGAAGTTGAAGCGCAGGCAGTTGTGCTTGAGCAGGTCTTCGGGTTGCTGAGGCGTGCCATGACGTTCCAGATAGTCGGGCGATGCCACGACCACCTGGCCGGTGTGGCCGAGCCGGCGGGCGGTCAACGGGCTGTCGGGCAGATGGCCGAAGCGTATGGCGACGTCAGCTTGGCCGGCGAGGATGTCGACGACTTCGTCGCCAAGGCTGAGGTCGACGACGATGTTCGGGTAACGGGCGGTGAAGGCTGCGACCAGCGGCACAATGGTCAGCCTTCCATGGCCAAGGGCGGCACTGACACGCAAGCGGCCCTTGGGTACGCCCTGATCGGTGATGGCCCCTTCCACTTCGTCCATGTCGGCGAGAATCCGCCGGGCACCGCGCAGGAAGGCCTCGCCCTCGGCGGTAAAAGTGAGTGCGCGGGTGGTGCGCAGCAGCAAGCGGGTACCAAGTCGTTGTTCCGCGCGGGCGATGATCCGACTGACCGCCGAAGGCGTCAGTCCCAGCGCACGCGCAGCAGCTGAGAGACTGCCCTCCTGCGCCACGGTGACGAACACGCTCATTTCCCCTGACCTGCCGTTGAAGTCCATTCGTGCCTCTTGCGCAAAGGTGATTGCCAAAATCGCCATCTACCGCCTGGAAACCATGGATCGTAGCATTGGCGGCATAGATGAGGAGACTTTCCATGCGTATCAATCCACCACTTGTTGCACTCGCTGTCGGCGCCTTTGGCATCGGCGTCACCGAGTTCGCGCCGATGGGCATGTTGCCCGGCATCGCCGCCGATCTCGGCGTTTCCATTCCCGCTGCGGGGTTGCTGGTCAGTGCCTACGCCTTGGGCGTGCTGCTCGGCGCGCCGCTGATGACCCTGACCACTGGCAAGATCCCCCGGCGCTATCTGCTGATCGGGCTGATGGCGATTTTCACCCTGGGTAACCTGATGTCGGCGCTGGCCACCGATTACTCCAGCCTGATGGTCGCCCGAGTGATCACCTCGCTCAATCACGGCGCATTCTTCGGAGTGGGCTCTGTGGTCGCCGCCAGCGTGGTCGCGCCGGAAAAACGCGCCGGCGCAGTCGCGGCGATGTTCATGGGCCTGACCCTGGCGACCATTGGCGGTGTGCCGCTGGCAGCCTGGTTCGGTGAGCTGTTCGGCTGGCGCACGGCGTTCTGGGGCATTACCGGCCTCGGTGTGCTGACCATGATCGCCTTGTGGTTCGCCCTGCCCAATCTGAAAGCAGAGCAAGGCGCGGGTGCGCTGGCAGAAATACGGGTATTGGGCCGCGGTCCGGTGTTGGCCGCGCTGGCCCTGACCGTGGTCGGCTCAAGTGCGATGTTCACCGTATTCACCTACATCGCGCCGATCCTCAGCAGCGAGACCCATGCCTCCGCCGCGTTCATCACCGCCATGCTGGTGTTGTTCGGAATCGGTTTGACGCTGGGCAACATGTGGGGTGGCAAGGCTGCCGACCGTTCGATCGACCGCACCCTGATCGTGTCGCTGAGCGCATTGATTGTGGTGTTGCTGGCGTTCACGGTGCTGATGCGCTGGCCGCTGCCGGCCGCCGTGGCCATTCTGATCTGGGGTATCGCCAGTTTCGCCCTGGTGCCACCGCTGCAAATGCGCGTGATGGAAGCGGCCAAGGACGCGCCGAATCTGGCTTCGGCGGTGAACATCGGTGCCTTCAATTTCGGCAACGCGATCGGCGCGGCGCTGGGTGGCGCGGTGATCAATGCCGGGCTGGGTTATCCGGCGATTTCCCTGGCCGGCGCGGCGATGGCTGGTCTGGGGTTGCTGATGGTGCTGACGTTCGCCTGGCGCTCCAGAGCCAGTGCCGCTGCGCTGGCGTAAGTCTTCGCAGCGCTACGCCCCGCCCTGCTGATACTCGCGGGGCGTGCAGCCGAACTCGCGACGGAACACCGTGTGCAGGTACTGCGCCGATTTGAAGCCGCAGGCCTGGGCAATGTCGGCAATCGCAGCATCGGTGTTCTTCAAACCGCTGGTAGCCGCCGCCAGTTTGAAACGCAGAATCTCGTCATGCACGCTGCAACCGCGCTCGGCGCGGAAATGCGCTTCCAGCGATGAGCGCGACACGCCGACATACGCCGCCACTTGCGCGGTCTTGATGCCCTGACAGGCATATTGGCGGATGAACAGCAGCGCTTGCATGACGTAGGGATTGCCCAGCGGTTGGTGCAGGCTCGACACCTGCACATTGACCGCATCAGGCGGAATCAGGATTTGCGTGCCGGTGGACGGCATGCCGTGGAGCATCTGGTGCAGCAATTGCGCAGCGGTGCGGCCCATGGTTTCGGTGCCCTGAATCACCGAACTCAGCGGTACACGCGTCAGGCTGCGGGTCAGCGGGTCGTTGTCGATGCCGATCAGCGCGACCTGCTCCGGCACGGCAATGCCGGCGGTCAGGCAGGCTTGCAGCAACTGCCGAGCGCGGGCGTCGCTAACGGCGATGATGCCGATCGGTTTGGGCAGGCTGTGCAGCCAGGCTATCAGTTGCTCGACGGCACTGTCCCACAGCGGCGCGCTGGTGCCCATGCCGCGATAGATCTCGGCATGCAGGCCGTCGCGCTGCATCAGTTTGCGAAAGGCTTTCTCCCGCTCCTGCGCCCAGCGATTGGCCTGCGCCTCCGGCAGACTAAAACAGGCGAAGCGCTGCAACCCCGCCTCGACCAGATGCGAATAAGCCAGAGTGATCAGTGCGTTGTTATCAGTGGCAACGTAGGGGATCGCTTTCGGATAGGCGCGCGCATCCTCGTAAGAACCGCCGACCGCCACCACCGGCAAATGAATGTCGGCCAGCGCCTCGCCAATCAGCGGATCGTCGAAGTCGGCAATGATGCCGTCACCCTGCCAGCGCTCGATGCCTTTCAAGCGGCAGAGAAAGTCCTCTTCCAGAAACAGGTCCCAGGAAGCGCGGGTGCTGCTCAGGTAGTTGCCGATGCCGCTGATGATTCCACGGTCGTAGATCTTGCTGCCGTTGAACAACAGGGCGATGCGGTGCACGGGCGGTAGGCTTTTCATTCAGTATCCGGATTTTGCGTCAAGCCATTCGCGAGCAGGCTGGCTCCCACACGGTTTTGTGAACGACACGAATCAAATGTGGGAGCGAGCCTGCTCGCGAAAGCGGCCTCAAATTGTTTTTGTTCCGGGCGCCATGTCACGGCGACGATGGACACAGACTAGGCCTGCGCGCGCTGAAGCTCAATACGCAAAATCGCACTCACGGTTGAGGCTTTTCATAATCAGCGGGCACGGGGGCGTTGCTAGTATCGAGACACCGCCAAGAACAACAAGGACAAGGTCCATGCAGTATTTCCCCAATATCGAGCCGGTTCGCTACGAAGGCCCGAACAGTGATTCGCCCCTCGCTTTTCGTCACTACGATGCCGACAAACTGATCCTCGGCAAACCCATGCGCGAACACCTGCGCATGGCCGCCTGCTACTGGCACACCTTTGTCTGGCCGGGCTCCGATGTGTTCGGTGCCGGCACCTTCAAACGCCCCTGGCAACGCAGTGGCGAACCGATGGAACTGGCCATCGGCAAGGCTCAAGCCGCATTCGAGTTCTTCAGCAAACTGGGCATCGATTACTACTGCTTTCACGACACGGACGTCGCCCCCGAAGGCAATTCGCTGAAGGAGTACCGCGAACACTTCGCGCAAATGGTCGACCGCCTCGAACAGCATCAGGAACAAAGCGGCATCAAGTTGCTCTGGGGCACCGCCAACTGCTTCAGCAATCCGCGTTTTGCCGCCGGTGCGGCGAGCAATCCCGATCCGGAAGTGTTCGCCTGCGCCGCCGCGCAAGTGTTCAGCGCAATGAACGCCACCCATCGGCTCAAGGGTTCCAACTACGTGCTATGGGGCGGTCGCGAAGGCTACGAAACCCTGCTCAACACCGATCTGAAACGTGAGCGCGAACAACTCGGGCGCTTCATGCGCATGGTGGTCGAGCACAAGCACAAGATCGGTTTCACCGGCGACCTGCTGATCGAACCCAAGCCGCAGGAGCCGACCAAGCACCAATACGATTACGACAGCGCCACGGTGTTCGGCTTCCTCCAGCAGTACGGTCTGGAGAAGGAAATCAAGGTCAACATCGAGGCCAACCACGCGACCCTGGCCGGCCACAGCTTTCATCACGAAATTGCCACGGCTGCCTCGCTGGGGATTTTCGGCAGCATCGACGCCAACCGTGGCGATCCGCAGAACGGCTGGGACACCGACCAGTTCCCCAACAGCGTCGAAGAAATGACCTTGGCGACCTATGAAATCCTCAAGGCCGGCGGTTTCAAGAATGGCGGTTTCAACTTCGACTCCAAGGTGCGCCGGCAGAGCCTCGACGAGATCGACCTGTTCCACGGTCATGTTGGCGCCATGGACGTCCTCGCCCTGTCGCTGGAACGCGCCGCTGCGATGGTTGAGAACGATCAATTGCAAGTGCTCAAGGATCAACGCTACGCCGGCTGGCGTCAGCCGTTCGGGCAAGCGGTGATGGCGGGCGACTTCAATCTTGAGTCTCTGGCCGAGCACGCGTTCACCAACGAGCTGAACCCGCAAGCCGTCAGCGGCCGCCAGGAAATGCTCGAAAACATCGTCAACCGTTACCTGTATCGCTGATCGCCAAGGGAGGCTGCCGACGCAACGACGCTGTGACAATTGCACGACAATTCTGTACCTGCTGCGTCGGCAGATTCTCTACAGTTCTACCCAGCCCGATTCATCGTCAGGCCGTGTCTTTCCAACAAAAATAAAAGGACGCACCACCATGAAGAACTTGAAACGTACGCTGTTGGCCAGTGCCCTGGCGTTGTTGGCCCTGCCGGTAATGGCCGACGCCACCCACCCGAAAATCGGTTTCTCCATTGACGATCTGCGTCTGGAACGCTGGTCGCGCGATCGCGATTACTTCGTCGCGGCGGCGGAAAAAATGGACGCCAAAGTCTTCGTGCAATCGGCGGACGCCAACGAGCAGAAGCAGATTTCGCAGATCGAAAACCTTATCTCTCGCGGCGTCGATGTGATCGTCATCGTGCCGTTCAACGCGACAGTGCTGACCAACGCCGTGGCCGAGGCGAAGAAAGCCGGGATCAAAGTGGTGTCTTACGACCGGCTGATTCTCAACGCCGATGTCGACGCCTATATCTCCTTCGATAACGAAAAGGTCGGTGAGATGCAGGCCGGCGGCGTGCTGAAAGCGGCGCCCAAGGGCAATTACTTCTTGCTGGGTGGCGCGCCCACCGACAACAACGCCAAGATCCTCCGTGAAGGCCAGATGAAGGTGCTGCAACCCGCCATCGACAAGGGCGATATCAAGATCGTCGGCCAGCAGTGGGTCAAGGAATGGAACCCGACCGAAGCGCTGAGCATCGTCGAAAACGCCCTGACCCGTAACAACAATAAAATCGACGGCATCGTCGCCTCCAACGACGCCACCGCTGGCGGCGCCATCCAGGCATTGGCCGCGCAGCAACTGGCCGGCAAGGTGCCGATTTCCGGTCAGGACGCTGACCTCGCAGCGGTCAAACGCGTAATCGCCGGCACGCAAACCATGACCGTGTACAAACCGCTGAAACTCATTGCGTCCGAAGCGGCGAAGCTCTCGGTGCAACTGGCACGCAACGAAAAACCGGCCTACACCTCGCAGTACGACAACGGCAGCAAAAAGGTCGACACCATCCTGCTCACGCCAACGCCGTTGACCAAGGACAACATCGACTTGCTCGAACAGGACGGCTTCTACACCAAGGCGCAGATTGCCGGGCAGTGATCCGGTCGTAAATCTTGATCAGACCTGTGGGAGCGAGCCTGCTCGCGAAAGCGGAGTGTCAGTCAGTCAAGCTCTGGCTGAAAAGGCCCCTTCGCGAGCAGGCTCGCTCCCACACAGGTTCAGTGGTGTTTGAGTCCCTGGTATACGAGCCTTTTCCATGTCCGACTATCTGCTGCAAATGAACGGCATCGTCAAAACCTTCGGCGGTGTCAAAGCGCTCAACGGCATCGACATCAAAGTCCGGCCCGGTGAATGCGTGGGCCTGTGCGGCGAGAATGGCGCCGGCAAGTCGACGCTGATGAAGATCCTCTCGGCGGTCTATCCCTATGGCACCTGGGACGGTGAAATCCTCTGGGACGGGCAACCGCTCCGGGCGCAATCGATCAGCGAAACCGAAGCCGCCGGCATCGTCATCATCCATCAGGAACTGACGTTGGTTCCCGACCTGTCGGTGGCGGAAAACATCTTCATGGGCCATGAGTTGACGCTGCCCGGCGGGCGCATGAACTACCCGGCGATGATCCACCGCGCCGAAGCCTTGATGCGTGAATTGAAAGTGCCGGACATGAATGTTTCGCTGCCGGTTTCGCAGTACGGCGGCGGCTACCAGCAACTGGTGGAAATCGCCAAGGCCCTGAACAAACAGGCGCGCCTGCTGATCCTCGACGAACCCTCCTCGGCCCTGAGCCGCTCGGAAATCGAAGTGCTGCTGGACATCATCCGCGACCTCAAAGCCAAGGGCGTCGCCTGCGTCTACATCTCGCACAAGCTCGATGAAGTCGCCGCCGTGTGCGACACGATTTCAGTGATCCGCGACGGCAAACACATCGCCACCACCGCCATGGCCGACATGGACATTCCACAGATCATCACGCAGATGGTCGGCCGCGAAATGAGCAACCTCTACCCCAGCGAGCCGCACGAGATTGGCGAGGTGATTTTCGAGGCGCGCCACATCACTTGCTACGACGTCGACAACCCCAAGCGCAAACGGGTCGACGACATTTCCTTCAGCCTCAAGCGCGGCGAGATTCTCGGCATTGCCGGGCTGGTCGGAGCCGGCCGCACCGAACTGGTCACCGCATTGTTCGGCGCTTACCCCGGCCGCCACGAGGGCGAAGTCTGGCTGGACGGCCAGCCGATCGACACGCGCACGCCGCTCAAAGCGATCCGCGCCGGCCTGTGCCTGGTGCCCGAAGATCGCAAGCGCCAGGGCATCATTCCGGATCTCGGTGTCGGTCAGAACATCACCCTCGCCGTGCTCGAGAGCTATTCGAAAATGACCCGCATCGATGCCGAAGCCGAGCTGGGCTGCATCGACCGGGAAATCTCCCGTCTGCATCTGAAAACCGCAAGTCCGTCCCTGCCGATCACCAGCCTGTCGGGCGGTAACCAGCAGAAAGCCGTGCTGGCGAAAATGCTGCTGGCCAAACCGCGCGTGCTGATTCTCGACGAGCCGACCCGAGGCGTGGACGTCGGCGCCAAGTACGAGATCTACAAATTGATGGGCGCGCTGGCCGCCGAAGGCGTGTCGATCATCATGGTTTCGTCGGAACTGGCCGAAGTGCTCGGCGTCTCCGACCGCGTGCTGGTGATCGGCGAAGGCCAGTTGCGCGGCGATTTCGTCAACCATGAGCTGACCCAGGAACAGGTACTCGCCGCCGCCCTCAGCCAGCCGGGCAGCCATAACAATAATGATCGGAAAACCGCGTAAATGAATCAGGTCAAACAACTGTTCACCCGCTACAAGATGCTCGCGCTGGTATTTGCCGTGGTGCTGATCTGGCTGTTCTTCAGCTGGCAGACCGAGGGCGGCTTCCTCACCCCGCGCAACCTTTCCAACCTGCTGCGGCAGATGTCGATTACCGGAATTCTGGCCTGCGGCATGGTGCTGGTGATCATCAGCGGCGAGATCGATTTGTCGGTGGGTTCATTGCTCGGCCTGCTCGGCGGCCTCGCGGCGATACTCGACGTGGTCTATCACATTCCGCTGCTGGCGAATCTCAGTCTGGTTGCCCTGTGCGGTCTGGTCATCGGGCTTGCCAACGGCTACATGGCGGCGTACTTGCGCATCCCCTCATTCATTGTCGGCCTCGGTGGCATGTTGGCGTTTCGCGGGATTTTGCTGGGGATCACCGGCGGCACCACCATCGCCCCGGTATCGCCGGAGCTGGTCTACGTCGGCCAGGGTTATCTGCCCCACGCGATCGGCACCGGCCTGGGTGTGCTGCTGTTTGTGCTGACGGTGTTCCTGACCTGGAAACAACGACGCAATCGCGCCCTGCATGGCCTGGCGGCGCATTCGCTGGTACGTGATGTTGTGCGCGTGCTGGTGATCGGCGCGGTGCTGGCCGGCTTCGTCCAGACCCTCAACAGCTATGACGGCATTCCGGTGCCGGTGCTGCTGTTGCTGATTCTGCTCGGCGTGTTCAGCTACGTCACCAGCCAGACCGTGTTCGGCCGCCGGGTCTATTCGGTCGGCAGCAACATGGAAGCGACGCGCCTGTCGGGCATCAATGTGCAAGCGGTCAAGCTGTGGATCTTCGGCATCATGGGCGTGATGTGCGCCCTCGCCGGCGTGGTCAACACCGCACGCCTCGCCGCCGGCTCACCGTCCGCCGGCAGCATGGGCGAACTCGACGCCATCGCCGCCTGCTTCATCGGCGGCACCTCCATGCGCGGCGGCTCCGGCACCGTCTACGGCGCCCTCCTCGGCGCACTGGTGATCACCAGCCTGGATAACGGCATGTCGATGCTCGACGTCGACAGTTACTGGCAGATGATCGTCAAGGGCAGCATTCTGGTGCTGGCGGTCTGGGTGGATGTGAGCACGCGCACGGCGCGGCGTTGAAACGTTGCAGGTGAGTTGGTAAAACGCAAATGAGGCCTGATCACAGGCCTCACTTTTTCCTATCAACGGCGTGAACCGTCTCTTGCGACTGGCTTAAGCGTGCTTTTCCGGGTTCTGGCCAGCCCGTCAGGGCATCCACTGCCACGGCGGCTGGCACCGACGCTACATTCAAACGCCATCCACCGCCGGATAATCCCCATACCCTTCCCAACCCTGGCTGAACCAAGTGCTCATTTCGCTTTCCGCCAATGGCAACTGCCGAGCGAATCTCAGCGGCAGATCCGGATTGGCTATAAACGGCCGTCCAAACGCAATCGCATCGGCGAGCCCGGCATCCAGTTGCGCTTGTGCCCTGGCGAAACCGTAGTCCGAATTGAGGATCAGCACGCCTTTGAACACGTCGCGAATCATCCCGGCCAGTGGCGGGCGTTCGGACTTGCCGAAGGTGCCGTCCAGCGGTGGTTCGCGGACTTCCAGATGAGCGATGCCAATCGCTGACAGCACTTCGGCGGCGCGGATGAACAGCGCTTCGGGATCGCTGTCGCGGATGCCCTGCTCGTAGCTGCTTGGAGTCAAGCGCACGCCAGTGCGGTCGGCGCCGATGACTTCGGCCACCGCCTCGGTCACTTCCTTGAGCAAGCGGATACGGTTGTTGATCGAGCCGCCGTACGCATCGGTGCGAAAATTGTCGCTGTCGCGCAGGAACTGGTCGAGCAGATAGCCGTTGGCGGCGTGGATCTGCACGCCATCGAAACCCGCCTCGATTGCGTTGCGAGTGGCCTGACGAAAGTCTTCCAGCAGTTCGGGAATTTCTTCCAGCGGCAACGCACGCGCCGGTGTATACGGCTGCTTGCCGGCGTACGTATGCGCCTGTCCCGGCGCGGTGGTGACCGATGCGGAAACCGGCTGGCCGCCGCCAAGGAAACTCGGGTGCACGACCCGGCCCATGTGCCAGAGCTGCGCGATGATCCGGCCGCCAGCGCCATGCACGGCATCGGTGACCTTGCGCCAGCCGGCGACCTGTTCGGCCGACCAAATGCCTGTCGCATACGGCCAGCCCAGACCTTGCTGGCTGATGCCGATCGCTTCGGAAATGATCAGGCCGGCACTGGCGCGCTGGCGGTAATACTCGACCATCATCTCGGTCGGGACGTGCTCGCGAGTGCCGCGCGCGCGGGTCATCGGTGCCATCAGGATGCGGTTGGGCAAATCGAGCGCGCCGAGGCGCACGGAATCAAATAACGATGTCATGTTCAGGCTCTCAAAAAGGTGGGCAGGATCAAACCAGGCGTGCGCCGCCGTCGATGTTGAGCACGGCGCCGTTCATGAAGGTGTTGCTCATCAGGAAAACCACTGCCGCGCCCGCTTCTGCAGCTGTGCCGAGGCGATGCAGGGGCAGCACCTGCTCAAGAGAAGCGACAAATGCATCCCGCCCCTCGCCCAGTGCCTTGCCCAGAATCGGGGTGTTGATCGGGCCGGGCGAAAGCGTGTTGACTCGCACCGGTGCCAACTCAAGGGCCAGACCGCGAGCCAGTGCTTCCATGGCTGCCGAGGCGGCGGCGAGTACGGCGGTGCCGTAGGCATTCGGGCGATCAGCGAGAGAACCGGAGATAAACGTGATCGAGCCGTCTTTTGCCAGCCTGTCGCCAAGGACCCGAATCGCATTGATCGATGCCCAGATGCGTTCGTCGAACGCGCGGTGCAGATAATCGAGATCAGCCGCGCGCACGGTGCTAGCGACAAACGTGCCGGCGAGCAGAACGAGGTGATCGACCTGAAGGATATCGGCCAGTGCAGTATCGAGAGCCTGGCTATCGGTCACGTCGGCCGCGCGCCAGCCATCGAGCCCGTGCTCGCTGGCGGCCTGCTCGGCACGTGCAGCGTTCGAGCCGATGACGATGACCTTGGCGCCAGCGGCTTTCGCTTGCACCGCAGCGGCCAGGCCGATGCCGGAGGTGCCGCCGAAAATGACCACGGTTTTGTCGGTGAGTGTGGAAGGCAGGGTTTGGCTGATGTTCATGCTGAGTTCTCCGTCTGGAACACCTGAATGGCGTTCGATGGGCAAAGACTACGTTTTGGAAGCCACATTGATAATTGGGCCAGAAGTCGCTTTACTAGTGCCATGAAGGCACAAATTGGATTGGATCGTTTAACCGGGCTCATCGCCTTTGCACGAGCGGCTTCGCTGGGCAGCTACACGGCTGCCGCTCGGGCACTGTCGGTGTCGCCGTCGGCCATCAGCAAAGCGTGCAACGGCTCGAAGAGTATTTCGGCCTGATGCTGTTTACTCGCACCACGCGCTCGCTGGTACTCACCCCGGAGGGCCGTGATCTATACGAACGGGCGCTGCGGATTCTGCGCGAAGTCGAAGACATCGATCAGGCCGCCGTTGCTTCACGCGCTGAGCCATCGGGCGTATTGAAGGTCACCGCGCCGTTGCCGATTGGACTGAATATCCTCGCGCCGGCCCTGCCGAGATTTCGCGAGCAATATCCAAAGGTGACGATCGATCTACGACTCGGCGATCAGTATGCCGACCTCATCGAACAAGGCATCGACGTCGCGGTTCGGGTTGGCAATCTTGCGGATTCGCGACTGATTTCTCGCCCGCTGGGCCCGCATCGAATCGGTGCGTTCGCATCACCGGACTATCTGCAGCGCAAGGGTACTCCGCTTACGGCCGAGGATCTCGCCGAGCATGAGTGCGTGAATTTCCGCTATCAAAGCACCGGGCAGAGTTTGCGCTGGCCGTATCTAGCCGGTGACAGACAGTTGGAACTGGCACCCGACGCGGCCTTCACCGTTGATGCCAGCGATGCGGTCGCGGCGGTGCTGGCTGCCGGCGGCGGCATCGGTATTTCGCCGCACTACGTAGCGGCGGCGTATGTTCGTCGGGGCGAACTGGTCCCGGTGCTGCCACAGTTCACCGTCGAACGCTTCGCCATTACCGCGTTGTGGCCGGAGAGCCGTCGCGGTAGCCCGAATGTCAAAGCGTTCACGGCGTTTTTGCTTGAGTTGTTCCCTGCAACGCCGCCTTGGGATGAGGTCATCCAGACGTACGTAGAGGGTTCAGGTCCGGCCTGACGGTTCATAGCGAACGTTTTGCAATCCACTGCTTGTACTGTCCGGTGCGAAAGAACATCGCCAACTGTTGTGACAGCAATCGCGCAACCTACTGTGGAAACGGGCTTGCTCGCGAAAGCGCTCTGCCGGTCGCCATCCGTGGTGACCGTTCTGGCCCCTTCGCGAGCAAGCTCGCTCCCACAGGTTTTTTGGCATGGCTGGGGATTGGTGGCGTGCCAGCACCGACTGGTTTTCGTCAGTGCGCCAATTCTCATCGTCCCGCCCCCAGTCCATAACCTTTGAACTGACTTGAAACCTGTACGCGTCGGCAGGCCAATCAAGCGCTCACGTTGCCCGAATCACTTATGCACAAGCAGCGACTTGCGCGCTGCCTTGTCCTGCTTCATGGCAGCGATTTCCCGCTCGCACGCTTCGACATCGAAGGAGTTGTCCCACTTGGCAATAGCAATGGTGCCGATGCCGTTGCCGATCAGGTTGGTCACCGCTCGCGCCTCGTTGAGGAAGCGGTCGATGCCCAACAGCAACACCAGGCCCACCAGAGGTATGGAGTGAATGGTGGTGAGCGTGGCCGCCAGGGTCACGAACCCTGCTCCCGCCACCCCGGCCGAGCCCTTGGAGGTCAGCAGGAACACGCCGAGCAGAATCATCTGATCCATGAAGGTCAGCGGCGTGTTGGTCGCCTGGGCGATGAAGATCGCTGCCATGGTCAGGTAGATGCAGGTGCCGTCCGCGTTGAAGGTGTAGCCCGTCGGCAGGACCATGCCGACCACGGATTTCTTGCAGCCGAGCTTTTCCAGTTTGACCATCATTCGCGGCAGCACCGCTTCGGTCGAACAGGTGCCCAGCGTGATCAGGATTTCATCCTTGAAATAACGCAGAAACTGCATCAGCGGCATGCCCGACCATCGCGCCACCGCGCCCAGTACCACGACGATGAAGATCAGCGTGGTGATGTACAGCGCGACCAGCAACTGCCCCAGCGACAGCAAGGTGCCGATGCCGTACTTACCGATAGTGAACGCCATGCCAGCCCCCGCGCCCAACGGCGCCAGACGCATGACCATCGCGACGATTTTGAACAGACCTTGCAGGAACAGGTCGATGGTGTTGATCAGCGGTTTGCTGGTTTCGCCCATTTGCACCAAGGCGACGCCCATCAGCACCGACAACAGAATCACCTGCAGCATGACGCCATTGGAGAAGGCGCCGAGGAAGGTATGCGGAATGATATTGAGGAAGAATTCGACGAGGCCGCCCTGCTCGCTCGCCGCCTGGCTGTACTTGTTGACAGCGCTGCCATCGAGGGTGCCGGCGTTGATGTTCATGCCGGCGCCGGGCTTGACCACGTTGACTACGATCAGGCCTACCACCAGTGCGATGGTGGAAAGAATCTCGAAGTAGATCAGCGCTTTCACACCGATGCGGCCGACCTCCTTGATGCTGCCCATCTTGGCGATACCGACCACTACCGTGCCGAAAATGATCGGCGCCGGGAGCATCTTGATCAGTTTGATGAAACCGTCGGCAAACGGTTGCAGCTTGGCGCCGATGTCCGGCACGAAGTATCCGATGGCAGCGCCGATGACGATGCCGATCAGCACTTGCACATAGAGCTGGCTGTACCAGCGTGATTTTGAAGTTTCCACGGAAGCACCTCATTTTATTGTTGTGGTGGGCATGTGGCTTTGGCGTCGAGGATGATGCCTGAAGGTGCGGCCTCGGAAATCGAGGCCGCAGATAAAACCGAATCAGCCCTCGCCCAGTTCGCGCATGACGGCATACAGCGCAGACTTGGCTTCGAAGCCGACGCCCGGAATATCCGGCAGCCCGACGTAGCCGTTTTCTACGCGGATGCCATCGGCAAAACCGCCGAAGGGCTGGAACACGTCCGGGTACGATTCGTTGCCGCCCAGGTGCAGACCAGCGGCGATGTTCAGCGACATCTGGTGACCGCCATGTGGCACCACGCGGCGCGAAGACCAACCCAGCTCTTCCATCACTTTCAGGGTGCGCATGTACTCGACGAGACCGTAGGACAGCGCGCAGTCGAATTGCAGGTAATCGCGGTCCGGGCGCATGCCGCCGTGGCGCAACAGGTTGCGGGCGTCCTGGTGAGAGAACAGGTTTTCCCCAGTGGCCATCGGCAGTTCGTAGTGATTGGCCAGCTCGGCCTGGAGCGCATAATCCAGCGGGTCGCCGACTTCTTCGTACCAGAACAGGTTGTACTTCTTGATCGCTTCGGCGTACGCGATACCGGTCTGCAGATCGAAGCGGCCGTTGGCATCGACCGCCAGGCGCTGGCCGTCGCCCACCACTTCGAGCACCGCCTCAATGCGGCGGATATCTTCGTCCAGCGGCACCGCGCCGATCTTCATCTTGACCACGTCGTAGCCACGATCCAGATAGCTCTGCATTTCGGCCTTGAGTTTGCTCTGGTCCTTGCCCGGGTAGTAATAGCCACCCGCCGCGTACACCCAGACTTTGTCATCGGCCACACCGTTGCGATAACGATCGGCAAGCAGGCGATACAGCGGCTTGCCTTCGATCTTCGCCACCGCATCCCACACCGCCATATCGATGGTGCCGACCGCTACTGAACGCTCGCCATGCCCGCCCGGTTTTTCGTTGGTCATCAGGGTTTTCCAGATGGCGAACGGATCGAGGTTATTGTTCTCGTGATCGATCAGGGTTTCCGGGTCGGCTTCAGTGATCCGCGCCAGAAAACGGTCGCGCATCAATGCGCCCTGGCCGTAGCGACCGTTAGAGTTGAAACCGTAACCGATGACCGGCTTACCATCGCGAATCACGTCGGTAATGACCGCGACGACCGAGCAGGTCATCTTCGAAAAGTCGATGTAGGCATTGGCGATCGGGGAAGCGATGGAGACGGTTTTTTCACGGATATCGACGATACGCATGACGGGTTCCTCTTGTTGTGGTGGGCCAACGTTATGCGTTGCGACGACACCCGCCCAATGCTATTAATGCCGCGCCCTATGCACAGGAGGCATTGCCCTTGGAACTGGTTTGGCTTGAGGATTTTTCAGCGCTGGCCGAATACGGCAGCTTTGTCCGGGCCGCCGAAGCGCGCCATGTGACGCAGCCGGCGTTCAGTCGCCGAGTGCGCTCGCTGGAGAACTGGATGGGCGTGGAATTGTTCGTGCGCACTCCGCAGGGCGCGACGCTGACCGAGGCCGGCAGGCAGATTTTGCCCAGCGCTCAGGAAGCGGCCAGACGCCTGTACCGCATGCGCTCCGAGGCTCAGGAAGTGGCTGGCATGGCGGCGAAAACCTTGCAGTTTGCTGCCACTCACTCGCTGTCATTCACCTTCTTCCCACGCTGGTTGCGCAGTGCCGAAAGTGGCGCGCCGATCGATGCAGTTCGCCTGCATTCCGACAGCATGGCCGTGTGCGAACAGATGCTGATTCATGGTCAGGTGCAATTTCTGTTGTGCCATCGCCACCCCGACGTTCCGCCGTTGCTGGCGCCTGATCAGTTCATTGGCAAGAAGGTCGGCGAGGACGTACTTGTGCCGCTGGCGAGTGCTTCAGCCCAGTTCGGCACGTCGCCTGAAACCCTGCCCTATCTGGCCTACACCCACGAATCCGGCCTGGGCCGAATCGTCGCCCACAGGCTACACGGCAAGGCCGATTATCTGCATTTGAAACCGCTGTTCAGCAGCCATCTGGCGGCAGTGCTGATGTCGATGGCGCTGGAAAGCAAAGGCGTCGCCTGGCTGCCGAAAAGCCTGACCGAACAGGAAATGGCCGACGGGCGCCTGGTCAGGGCGCTGGATGACAGTTGGGACATTCCACTGGAAATACACCTGACTCGCCCGACCGCACCGATCAGCCCTTCGGCGGAGGAATTCTGGGCGAAGCTGGGAGAGTAACTCTATCGAGCAGCCCCTCACCCCAGCCCTCTCCCGAGGGAGAGGGAGCCGATTTGGGTGCTGTTCAAGAACTGAGTTCGACCCGGTATTTCAGGTCGGCGAATTTCTACTAAACACCTCGGTCAGTCCCCTCTCCCTTCGGGAGAGGGTTAGGGTGAGGGGCTTTTGTCCTTTGACTCGATTTATGCCACCGTGAGCCCCGTCCATTGCTCCGAAACCGCCCAAAGTCGCTCAGCCAGCTCAGCATCCGCCGCCCATTGCGCAACGCCCTTGCGGCCCGCTTCAGGTTGATTGATCGGCGCAACATTGCAGTCTTCGCAATACACGCCACCCAAATCCGCAAGCAATGCACTGGTCGCACACCACAATCCCGTCGCGGCGCCCTGCTCCAGCGTTTTCAGACCGTTGTGGGCATCCAGCCGTGGCCGGCCCTGCTCATCCAGCGCATCGAATGCGGCAAGTTCCGCTGTGCTGAGGTGCCGTGCCAGATCCGTCAGAATCTGCCCCGGATGCAATGAGAACGCACGAACGCCATGACTGCGCCCGCGACGATCGAGCGCCATGGCGAACAAGGCATTGGCCGTTTTCGACTGACCATACGCGACCCATTTGTCATACGGCCGTTGCAGGAAATCAATGTCGTCAAAGTCGATCCCGGCAATCTGGTGCCCGCGCGATGACACTGACAGCACCCGCGCCTGTCCAGCTTTGACCAGCGCCGGCCAAAGGCCGCAGGTCAGGCGATAGTGGCCCAAGTGATTGGTCGCGAACTGGCTTTCATGGCCATCGGCATCGCGCAGCAACGGCGCGGCCATGACTCCGGCGCAGTTGATCAGCAATGACACCGGCTGACCCGCGCTGACCACGCTGTGGCTGAACGCCGCCACCGATTCAGCCTGCATGAGGTCCATGGGCAGCACGCGGACACCGTCAACACCCGCCAATGCCACCTCTGCCCGCGCCGTATCTCTGGCCGGCACGATGACTTGCGCGCCCGCCGCCGCGAGGCTTTTCACCGTCAGCAGACCCAGGCCGGAATAGCCGCCGGTGACCACAGCGAGTTGCCCGCGCAGATCGATGCCGGCCATGACTTCAGCCGCTGTGCTCGCGGCGTTGAACGGTGATTGCACAGGTTGTTGGAGCGTAGCCATGAGCCTTAATCCTGAGTGAGCTATCGAAGGCCTTCATTCTTGGCTAAGCTCTCGGGACAAACCAGTCTGATAAATCCAGGTTTCTGTCGTGATCATCCAAAATCCTGCTGGCGATCCGCTTTCTGCCGTATTGGCGCTCTCCGAGTTGCAAGCAGCCTGCTCGGTTCGCTTGCAAGCGGGAGGCGTCTGGGCGCTGCGATTTCACCCCATCGAACTGAAATTCAACGTGGTGCGACGAGGCGAATGCTGGTTGCGCATGCAGGGCTTGCCGGCGCAGTTGCTGCGGGCCGGCGACTGTTTTGTGGTGTCGCGCACGCCGTTCATTCTGGCCAGCGGCGCCGACGTCGAGGCGGTGAATGCAGCGGATGTTTTTGCCCATGACGGCGTCTCGGCGACCTTTGGCGTCGGCGAGGAAGTCGAGCTGCTGGGCGGCAGCGTGTCGCTATCGGGACCCGGCGCAACCGAACTGCTCGACGTGCTGCCGACCTCGCTGATCATTCGCGCCGAGGCCACAGGTGCCTCGTCGTTCGGTTGGCTGCTGGATGAACTGGAGCGCGAGTGGCCATCACACCAGGCCGGCTCGCAGGCGATGTGCAACGACTTGCTGCGACTGATCTTCATCCATGCGCTGCGCCATCACATCAACAGCGCGGATGCCGAACAGTTGTCCTGGCTGGGCGGGCTACGGGAACCGGCGATTGCCGGCGTCTTGCGCGCCGTTCACGCTGCCCCGGAAAAACCTTGGCGACTGACGCAAATGGCCGAGATTGCCTGCATGTCGCGCTCCGGTTTCGCCGCGCTGTTCAAGACACGCATGGGTCTGGCACCGGTCGAATACGCCACGCGCTGGCGGATGCGCGTAGCCGCGTTCCGCTTGCGCAATGGTCGGGACAATGTGGCCACTGTTGCCGCGTCACTGGGCTATCTGTCCGACGCGGCGTTTGGCGCTGCCTTCCGCCGCGTGCACGGCATATCGCCGGGCCAATACCGCCGCGATCCACTCCTGTAGGCCAATGATCGAGGTTATGATCGCGACAACCGCCGCCAAGGACATCCGCCGATGCCTGCCATGAAAACCCGCCCTACCCCCGCGCCATTGCTCAAGCCCGGCGAAACCGTGGTGCTGTTCGACGGCGTGTGCAAACTGTGCAACGGCTGGGCGCGCTTTCTGATTCGCCATGACCATCAGCGCCATGTGCGTCTGGCGACCGTGCAATCGCCCGAAGGCCAGGCCTTGCTGGCGTGGGCCGGTTTGCCCCTGGATGAGTTCGACACCATGGCGGTGATCCGCGACCGCAATTATTGGGAGCGATCAGATGCATTCCTTGAAGTGGTCGGGCAACTGCCGATGCGCTGGCAGCCGTTGAAACTGCTGCGCATCTTCCCGCGTCGTCTGCGCGACTGGGCTTACGATCGAATCGCGCTGAACCGCTATCGGCTGTTCGGCAAGTACGACACTTGCCTGCTGCCAACAGCGGATCATGAAAGCCGCTTTCTAAAAGCCCACGGTTAACCCGACCAGTTGCACCGGTGTCATCTTCGTCACCATCATCAGCACGATGACAAACATCCCGGCGAACCCGGCGATGCCCATCCAGAACCACCAGCGGTAAGTGCTTGCAAAGCGATCATCCAGAGGCAGGCCACTCTCGCCCGCGCTCAGCGCCATCTTCTGCAGACGCTTTTGCAATACCAGTACAGGCAGCCACAGTGCGCCTACGCAGAAGAAAATGATCAGCGACGTCAGCAGCCACTCACTGCTCATCGAAAGCCCGGAAAGCCGCATCAGCAGATAGCCGGTGATGACCTGCACAATCCCTGCCGGCGTGGTGATCCACGTATCGAAACGCACCACCATCCTTGCGACATGGGCGATCACTTGCGGGTTGCCGCTGCGGCTGGCGGCGATCAGGTAGAGGTAGGAACCCATGCCGAAACCGAAGAGGAAAATCGCCGCGATTACATGCAGGTACTTCAGGCAGAGATAGAGCATCTCAACGCTGCCCATCGGAGAATTGAACCGACAGGCTCAAGTTGGCCGGATCGTTGATCGCCGCCAGATATTCATCGACGCTGATTTCGCCAACACACGGCCGCGCGCCGGCCTGCGGTACATAACCCCGAGCCATTTTGCTCGCGAGGGCGACGGCGGCGCAGGTGGGGATTTCCGGGCCTTTGTCATTCAGTGCGGTGAGTTGCGCGGTCATGCTCAGCGGCTGGCCTTCGACACCGATGCCGCGAACATCGATGTACATCGCGCTTTTGCCATCACCGAAACGTTCGAACCAAGTACCCAGGCGATGCAGGCGTGCCGCCCAGCGCACATGATCGCGCACCACCCCGAAGCGCAAAGCCTGCGCCAGCAAGGCGTTGGCAACGCCGCCGAGCTTCAGGCCAGCGCCAGCCTTGAAGCGCAGCGTCTGTGCGCCATAGCGGCGAGCGAAAATATCCATGTCCGGCACATCGACATTGGCCAGCACCCGCGTGCCCAGTTGCGGCATCGTGCGCAAAGTCAGATCGAGCCAGCCCAGCACTTCGTGTACCTGGCCGTGCTTCAATTGTTTGATCGGTTTGCCGGCATAAGCGAGCACGCCTTCGACCGTGGACAGCCCCGGCATTTTTGCCGAGGAAGAAATGCCATGCTCGATCGAGTCGATTCGCGCAAAACGTGAGCGCTGCTGATCGATGATTGCCGAAGACAAGGTCGGCACCGAACTGCAACCGCTGAGCACGGCCACCCCAGCCTCTCTGGCACGGGCGTCGAGCACATCAATGCCGTCGACGAAGGTGCGGCAGTCAGCCAGATCGCAATAATTCACACCGGCGCCGATGCAGCTTTCAGCAACTGCGTAGGATTGCCCCTGAAACGGCCCGCCGGTGTGCACCACCAACTGAACATTCAACTCTCGCAACGCCGCTTGAAAACCTGCGCCCATTGCATCACCGCACCAGCCTTCGCACGGACGGCCTGATTGCGCTTGCAGCTCAGCGACCTTGCCCTGCAACTTGCGCGCATCGCGGCCCGACAACAGCAGTTCAATCTCTGGCATGAGCGCCAGATGCCGACAAACGATGCTGCCGAAATTGCCGTAACCACCGACGACCATCACCCTGAATGCCATTGCCCTGTCCCTGTTCCAGCCTAAACGTGTGGCGCAGAGGATATAGGGCGCAGCGGCGACCAGACATTTATTTTGCAACCGGGTATCACCCCGCCCGCTTGTCCAAGGCAAAAAGAATGAACCCAACGCCCCTCTCGTCGCCTAACGCACAGACCATCAGGAGCTAAGCCTATGCAAATCGAAACCGTGTGGATCGTATTGGCGGTCATTCTTGTGCTGATCGAGCTTTGGGCCATTAACCGGGTGCGTAAAAGCGAGGGGAAATCCAGTAGTAAAGGCGTGTGGATCGTGCTGATCGTGTTCGTGCCGCTGTTCGGCCTGATCGCCTGGGCGTTGGCGGGACCCAAGCATGTCGGTCGCATTTCGCCTTCCCAGGCTAACCGGTGACCCACGGGTGCAGGCCCGTCTGAAGTATCACCACAGCCCGGCTTTTGCCGGGCTTGTTATATGCAATGCCCGCCGCGCGGATTTCTTGCAGGCTGCACGAAAGCATTGTGCCTGCTTCGATGCCAGCCCTTGATTTAGAAGGGTTGCGCTTGATCGGCGAGTTGGCATGAGTCCTGCGATAGCCTCTTCCTGAATACACAGCAGCGCGAAAAAAGAACGCTGTGTTCAATCCGTGAAAAGCAGAGGCCTCAAAAAATGAATGCCATCGACCTTCTCAAAGCCGACCATGAAAAAGTAAAAGCCATCCTCAGCCAACTGAGTGAATCCACCGACCGCGCGCTGAAAAAACGCGTCGAGTTGCTGGGCAAACTGGAAATGGAAATCACCATCCACACCCGCCTCGAAGAAGAGATTCTCTACCCTGCGTTCAAGGAAGCCGGCAGCAAGGAAGAAGACATCATGTATTACGAAGCCAAGGAAGAGCACCGCACCGTGGATTCGCTGGTACTGCCTGATCTGAAAGAAACCGATCCAGGCAGCCCGGAATTTGCCGGTCGGGTCAAAGTGGTCAAGGAACTGCTGGAGCACCACATCGAGGAGGAAGAAGAGGAAATGTTCCCGAAAGCGCAGAAGCTTCTGGGTAAGGCCAAGCTCGAGGAACTGGGCGCACAGATGGAAGCCATGAAGGCGAGCCACAAAAGGAAATGGCGGCCAACAAAATCGCCGCTTGAAGTGTTGAAGACACCGAAGCCCGGCGGCAATGCCGGGCTTTTTTTGCGCGCCCAAACTGGCCCTCGCTCCCACACTGGATATACGTATGTCCGGCAATTCCTGAGCAAGCCACGAAACCTGTGGGAGCGAGCCTGCTCGCGAAGGCGTCAGGTCAGCCACATCATCTATGACTGACACTGCGCTTTCGCGAGCAGGCTCGCTCCCACAGGGTCAGTGTCGGTCTTGATGCAGGTTGTGATCAAACCGCCCAAGGTGGCGCCGGATCGAATTTCCCTTCAATCCACTCCTTGAACACCACCACCGCCGCCGCTGGAAACCGCGATGACGGCCTGACCAGATAAACGCCGCCCGCCGAATCCAGATGCCAGTCGGGCAGCACGTGAATCAACCGACCTGCCGCCAGATCGCGGCTCATCAGCCAGTCGCCGGCACCGAGTATGCCGGCGTCGGCGCGGGCGGCGGCGAGCAGGGATTCGCTGTCGCTGGCAGTCAGGTTGCCGTGGGGCGTGATGGTCTGCACCTCGTTGCCGCGATGCAGGCGCCACAGCGGGAACGACGCCAGCCCACTGAAGCGCAGGCAATTGTGCTGCAGCAGATCCTGTGGTGTCTGCGGCATGCCATGGGCCTCGATGTACGTCGGTGATGCGCAAAGAATCCGCCGATGGTCACTGAGCTTTTTTGCAATCAGCCGATTGTCCTCAAGCTCGCCGATGCGGATAGCCGCGTCGAAACCCTGCTCGATGATGTCGACCAGGCCTTCGCTGTAATCGGCGATTACCGAAACATGCGGATGAGCCTTGAGAAACTCCGGCAGCAGCGGTCCCAGCCACAAGCGCCCCATCGCCGCCGGCAACGCCAGGCGCAAGGTGCCGCGTACTTCGCTGGCGCCCTGCACCGCTTGTTGCTGCGCTTCGTTCATCAACTCGACGGCCGCGCGCAAGCGTTGTTCAAGTTGCAGGCCGGCCTCGGTGATACGCACGTGTCGCGTCGAGCGTTCCACCAACCGCACGCCCAGTCGCTTCTCCATCGCCGCGAGGCGCTTGGAAACGATGGTCGGATGACGCTGCAACAAACGCCCCGCCGCGACAAACGAGCCTTGCGCGGCGACGGCCAGGAAAGCAGCGATTTCATCGCTGTGCGGGTTGCTCAGAACATCCAGATTCATGGTTTTAGAATGATCGCCCCTGATGATCGCCCCGATTCAAGATCGGCATGCGCTTGTGCCGCGTCGGCCAATGAATACCGCGCGCGAATTTGCGGCGTGATGATACCGGCGGCCACCGCAGCCAGCACGTCTTGCGCGCGCTCCTGATATTCGGCTGTCGTGGCAGTGTGCGCGGCCAGCGATGGACGGGTCAGGAACAGCGAGCCCTTGGCGTTCAGCGTGGCTATTTCCACCGCTGCCGGCGCGCCGGTCTGCGCGCCGAACGAGACCATCAATCCGCGTGGGCGCAAGCTGTCCAGCGAGGCCTGAAAAGACACCCGACCAATCGGGTCATACACCACATCGACCTTGCGCCCCTCGGTGATACGCAACACGTCGGCGGCGAGGGTCTCGGCATCGAACACCAGTACTTCGTCACAACCGGAAGCGCGAGCCTTGTCGACACTGGCCTGCTTCGACACCACACCGATCACCGTTGCGCCAAGGTGTTTGGCCCATGGCACCATGATTTCCCCCAGACCACCCGCGACGCCGTAAAGCAGCATCGTCGTGCCCGGCCCGACCGGATAAGTCGCCTTCAGCAGATACTGCGCGGTGATGCCTTTGAACAACACCGCCGCCGCATCTTCGAACGACAACTCATCGGGGATCTTCACCAGACGCTCCGCCGGAAACAGCCGCGCCGAGGCGTAACCACCCAAGGGGCCAGTGGCATAAGCAACTCGATCGCCGACGCGGACATTGCTCACACCGGCACCGACCGCTGCCACCCGACCCGCGCCTTCCAGACCCAACCCCGAAGGCAACGCCACCGGCACTGCACCTTTGCGCTGGCTGACATCGAGGTAATTGACGCCCACCGCCGCTTGCTCCAGCCAGACCTCGCCGGCCCCGGGGGTCTGTTCGCTGACAGTGTGCAATTGCAGGACATCCGGTGCGCCCGTTGCGGTGAAGCGGATTGCATTGGCCATGGTCATCTCCATTCATTCGTTAGCCGTTGAGCTCAGTCTGAAAGCTCAGCATTCAACGAACAACCCAACCTGAATGCAGTTCATTGCTGCATCTGATGCAGCTATGCGTGAATAAAAAAGGAGCGGCAGGTGCTGCCACTCCTCTTTGCAGAATCAATCGAACGCGCCGTTGAGCACCTCGTAGATCAGCCCGGTAGCCAGCGCGACGAGGATCAGGTCGGTGCCAACCTGTTGCCATTCGTAGCCGTCATAGTGAGGCAAATGGCCGAGCAGCCGCCCGTCCAGCTTCTTGGCGATGCCCGGTGGCAGCGGTTTGCCCCGCGCCAGATTCTTTTGAATGCCCGGCGGCAGTGCTGGCCCCGGATTCCAGTATTCGCCGCGATAGCCGCCGACGATGCCGAGAATATTGCCGCGATCAATGCTCGGAGCACCGCCGCCATTGCCAGAGTGTTGCTGGCCTTTGTTGCCATTGCCCTGACCGCCCCCACCCGGTTTACCATGATCCTGCATGTTCTGCGGTTTGCCCTTGCCGTTGCCCTGGCCGCCCTGGCCCTTGCCATTGCCGGGGTCGGCCAGTGCCGTCGTGCTGCCGACTACAAGCGCGAGGCAAGACAGCGCGACAATCAATCTGCGAGCTTTTCTCATGTGCGATTCCTTCGGTTTGGGGGGCTCTTGAGTAGGGGGAATGTGCTCAGCTTAGTGGATTTCTCCTTGCTGACCACTTGGCCTTGCGTCAGGATTCCCACCCTCTCCACCCGCGATCGAAAAATCATGAATCGTCAAAAGAAGCTGCAGCAGTTGTTCAAGGAAAAAGCCAAAAAGGCCAACGCCAAACTGGCGCCGAAAAAGCCCAAGTACATCTGCAAGGCCGACCGCCTGAAGCTGGAAGCCGAAGCCGCGCAGGCTTCAGTGGAGAATACCGAGAGCTGAGTCAGGCTTTCTGCCGCGACGTCAGCCACGTCATCATCGCCGCCAGCACCAGCAATGCCGCGCTGGCGAAGAAGGTCAGCCGATAGCCACTGCCGTCGAACAGCAGACCACCGACGGTCGACCCCGAAGCGATAGACAACTGCACCACCGCCACCATCAGCCCACCGCCGGCTTCGGCATCGTCAGGCAGCGTGCGCGCCAGCCACGACCACCAGCCTACCGGCGCCGCCGTGGCGATCAATCCCCACAAGCCCAGCAACACGAACGCCGCCACCACTGAACTGCCCAGCCCGATGAGCGCCATCGCAATCATCGCCATCAATAGCGGAATCGTGATAACCACCCTGTACAGTCCTGACTTCAGCACCGAGCCGATGACCACGGTGCCGATAAACCCGGCCACACCAATGACCAGTAAAATCATCGACAGCACCGAAACATCGACCCGGGTCACGGTTTCCAGAAACGGTCGCAGGTAAGTGAACAGCACAAACTGGCCCATGAAGAACAGGCCGGCGCCGAGCATGCCGAATGCCACCCGGCGGCTTTTGAACAACGCAAAGCCGTTGGCTGCGCTGGCTTTGCGTGGCGCGGCGGGGAGCGCGGGCAAGCTGATCCATTGCCAGAGCAGCGCAATCAACGCCACCGGTATCAGGCAGAAAAACGCCCCGCGCCAGCCAATCACACTGCCGAGATAACTGCCCAGCGGCGCCGCGACCACCGTAGCCAAAGCATTGCCGCCGTTAAAAATTGCCAATGCCTTGGGCACGCTGGCGGAGGGCACCAGACGCATGGCCAACGCTGCCGACATCGACCAGAAGCCGCCAATCACCACGCCGATCAATGCGCGACCGATCATGTAAACCGTGTAGTTGGGCGCCAGGCCCACCACCAGCCCGGACGCACACATCAGCGCCGTCAACAGCAGCAACAGGCGCTTGCGATCCATCGAACCGGCAAGCCCGGTGATCGTCAGGCTGGTCAGCACCGCGAACGCGCCGGAGATGGCGATGCCGTAGCCGGCCAGGCCTTCGCTGATGTGCAAGTCCGTGGCCATGGGCGTGAGCAGACTGACCGGCATGAACTCGGAGGCGATCAGCGCGAAGACACACAGGGTCATGGCGAACACGCCGCTCCAGTACGCCGGTTGCTCGCCGGCAGTGGACACGCCCATGGGCTGGTTTGTCGGGTTGTCGATTGCTTGGGCCGTCATGCAAAAACCTGTTTGGAAGAACAAATGGTCGAGGCACTTCTGCCCCGCTACTCAGGCTGCAAAGCTTGACGGATCGGACTTAACTTGATTAGTAGCGGTAATCTTCATGTGCTTTTGAGAAAAATTCAGCAATGAGCAACACCAAAGTCAATGACCTGCAGGCCTTTCTGGCGGTGGCCCAGGATCAAAGCTTCACCAAAGCCGCTGCTCGCCTCGGCGTCACGCCTTCTGCGTTGAGTCATACGGTCCGCGCGCTGGAGCAGCGTCTGGGTATCCGCTTGCTGGCTCGCACGACGCGCAACGTCTCGCCGACCGAGGCTGGCGAGCGCTTGATGCATTCGATTGCGCCGCTGTTCGAGCAGATCAGCGCCGAGCTCGAAGCCCTTGGCGAATTGCGCGACAAGCCCAGCGGCACCATTCGGATTTCCTGCACGGACGATCAGATTGAGTTGTGCATTCGGCCGATGCTTACAAAGTTTTTGCAGGACTATCCGGACATCACCTTGGAGTTTTACGTCGATTATGGTTTCACCAATGTTGTCAAGGAGCGCTTCGACGCTGGTATTCGTCTCGGTGAATCAATCAGCAAAGACATGATCGCCGTACGCATCGGCCCGGACTGGCGCCTGGCCGTGGTCGCCTCGCCCGATTACTTCGCCCGCCACCCGGCCCCCGCCACGCCGCATCAGTTGACGGAACACACCTGCATCAACATCCGCCACCAACCGGCCGGCGCGATATACGCCTGGGAGTTTGCGCACAAGGGTCAGGATTTCAGCGTGAAGGTCGACGGGCAGTTGGTGTTCAACAGCATCATGCACGTGCTCAATGCCGCCGTGGATGGCATCGGCGTGGCGTACGTGCCCGAGCAATTGGTCGCGCCGTATCTGGCGGACGGGCGACTGGTGGAAGTCCTGGAAGAGTGGTGCCCGACGTTTCAGGGCTATCACCTGTACTACCCGAACCGGCGCCAAGGCTCGGCAGCGTTTGCAGCGTTTGTCGAAGCACTGAAGCTGAACACCGCGCCCCTGTAAGAGTGAGCCTGCTCGCGAAGGCGCCAGATCAGATACATCCACGTTGAATGACACACCGCTTCGCGAGCAGGCTCGCTCCCACAATGGTCCGGGGCAAGGCCAAAATCTTCAGCGCAACCAAAATCCCTGTGGGAGCGAGCCTGCTCGCGAAGGCGCCAGATCAGATACATCCACGTTGAATGACACACCGCTTCGCGAGCAGGCTCGCTCCCACAATGGTCCGGGGCAAGGCCAAAATCTTCAGCGCAACCAAAATCCCTGTGGGAGCGAGCCTGCTCGCGAAGGCGCCAGATCAGATACATCCACATTGAATGACACACCGCTTTCGCGAGCAGGCTCGCTCCCACAATGATCCGGGTCAAGGCTACGTTTTCACAGGCTGGCTCACCACAGCGGCGCACCGAATCACCGCCGTACAACGACGAAGGGAGGCCCATTGCAGGCCTCCCTCGTTTCTCCCCGTCAGGATGTACCCAGACCCTGCGACAGATCCGAAGAAGACGGCCGCGCCGGATCCGGTTTGGTCTCGACTTCGGTTTGTTCAGTGGTTCGGGTCACCGTGTCACGCACGGCTTCATAACCTTCCTGAGCTTTTTGCTTGGCTTTGTCGACCATGCCAGCGCTGGTGCGGCCCATGTAGCGCTGTTCAGTGGACGTGGTCGGCAACGCCGCGCCGAGCAAGGCACCCAAAGCGACCCCAGCGGCAGCCACCATCAGCGGTTGCTCCTTGAGCAGGTGACTGAACTGCTGGCCAAGCACCTGCGAATTGCGCGACAACCGGTCACCGGCGTCATGCATCGCATGGCTCAGGTTTTCCTTCGCCGCACCGACGTTTTCACCAAGGTGGCTGGCCTTGCCTTTCAGCGACTGGTAGCCGTCCTTCAGCGAATCCGAGGTCGAGTGCAAATGCGCGCGGGCACTGTCGATGCCGTCGGCCAGACCGTCGGCCCACTCGCCGGCCTTGTCCTGATCCGGCCCGCTGCGATAGGTCGGCTGCGGCACCGGTGGGCGATTCTGGCTGATCATCAGCCAGAGCAGGCCCACGGAAGTCAGCACCGCTGGCACCGGATTATTGCGCACGCTGGTGCCGAGATTGGTGAAGAACGTCGAGCCGTTGCTCTGCATCATCCCCCAGGCCTGATCGATCATCTGCCCGGGGGTGAACTTGCTCTCCAGTTGATCGACGATGTTGCCGATGCTGGCGCGCTGCGCATCGATTTCGCGCTCGATCTGCTCCGGGCTTTTTTCCGCTTCGATATCCAGTTCGCTTTTCATGAGACTTTCCTCCGCAGCGCTTCCTGATCCTTGTTCAAGGCGTCGAGGGTGCGATCAGGTTTGAAGTGAGATGGCTCGAATTGCTTTTTCCCGGATTGCAGCATGGCGAAGCCGATGATCATCACCACCACGCCGACGATCAGCGCGGCCAGCCATGGCGCCATGAACATGCTCAGGCCGTACACCGCCGACATCAGCAGAATGATGAAGCCGGCGAGAAACACGATCGCGCCGCCGGCCACCGCAGCGATGCCCGCTTTCAGCGTGCTGAGGCTGTTGTGCAGTTCGGCTTTTGCCAGTGCCAGTTCCTTGGTGAACAAGGCCGGGACTTCGCGCGACAGTTGTCGCAACAGGCCGACCACGGAGGCGTCATCCGTTTGGCCGAGGGGCCTTGCCCCGCTCAGATCAGATTCATCTCTGTTCATCACAGTTCTCCTTTGGCGTCGGGTGCGTGCGGTACGGAAGCCGCGGCAAAATCAGAGGGGTGATCGCTGTCACTGGGCGAGGTCGGCGTGATGCCGGTGGCCAGTCCCGGATTGGCGTGGGTCGACGACGGCATCGACGATTCATAGGGTCGCTGCGCGCCGTAATCGGCTGGCGGTGGCGTCGAGGTGGAGCCCGCCGCTGGATCGTGTTCGGCACTGACCGTCGCTGCTGCAGAGGTGCCGGCTTTGAGAAACCGCGACAGGCCGAAACCGATGGCAATGCTGCCGGCGATGAACAATCCCGGATTGCTGCGCGCCAGATCCGCTGCATCGTGCAGTAACTGTTCGGCACTCTTGCCGCGCAAATTGCCCGCCAGCCCGGTCATGGAATCCGCCATGTCGGTCAGGTAGTCGGACATACCCAGCGTGTCCTTGTCCTGGAGTTCCGAGACAAAGCTTTTCGCCCCTTGCGCCAAGGCTTCGATCTGCTCGGCCGCCGTGTCGCGATACTGGCCGAATTGCGCATCGGCCTGCTGCCGCGCACCGCCCAGTGCTTCGCTGACGTTGTCCTTCAAATGATCAAAACTTTGCTCAGGCTTGCCGTTGGGATCACCTGATTCATACCCTGACCTGCTGTCTGAAGTATTCATGTCGCCCCTCGCCTTCTCACTGAAAACGTAAAAACGGAGCTACACGGCAACATTGCCTCGAGCCCCCACATAGGAGATGACGGAGCAGCTTGCGCGAGAGTTCAAACAGGTTGATGAGCGTGCGACATCAGGTCTGGATCAGCGACGAAAGGTTGCGCTTGGCAGGATTGTGTTGAGCTTCTGCGCCGGTCTGCGGTCAAGACAAGGCACGGGGGTTCATCCAGATGATGGCAGTGAAACCCTCAACGCCGCCGATAGATGGCAGAATCCCCACACCCTGATCACTTCGGAGACCGCAATGCTTCGCCTGTTTGAAGAAAGGCTCGACCCCTTCCCGCCCGACGAGGCGCCGCCACCGCCAGTCGGCCTGATGCGATTTCTGTGGGCCTGCACCCGGGGCGCGCGCGGTTACATCCTGGCCTTCGCCCTGCTCAGCGCCAGCGTGTCGATCTACGAGGCATGGCTGTTTTCGTTCCTCGGGCAAGTGGTGGATCTGCTCTCGACCTGGCAATCTGGCGGCGCTGCTGGTGACGAGGAAAGCCGCGTGTTGTGGGGCATCGGCATTGTGCTGGTAGTCAGCATCGGGCTGGTGGCGCTACGCACGATGGTCCAGCACCAGATCCTCGCGATCAATCTGCCGCTGCGCCTGCGCTGGGACTTTCACCGGTTGATGCTGCGGCAAAGTCTGTCGTTCTTCTCCGACGAGTTCTCCGGCCGGGTCACGACCAAGGTCATGCAGACTGCGTTGTCGGTGCGCGAGGTGTTGTTCACCCTGATCGAAATTCTCCCCGGCATTGGCGTGTACTTCATCGCGATCATTGCGCTGGCTGGTGGCTTTGCGTTGAAGTTGATGCTGCCGTTCCTGGCGTGGATCGTTTTGTTCGGGCTGGCGATGGTGTATTTCGTGCCGCGTCTGGGCAAGGTCGGCCAGGAACAGGCCGATGCGCGCTCGTCGATGACCGGGCGGATTGCCGATGCCTACACCAACATCACCACGGTCAAACTGTTCTCGCACTCCAAGCGTGAAGCGCATTTTGCCCGTGCGGCGATGGAAGATTTCAAGCTCACCGGGTTCCGCCAGATGCGTCTCGTCAGCCAGTTCGAGATCGTCAATCAGGCGCTGGTGGTCGCGCTGATTCTCGGTGCCGGCGGTTATGCGTTGTGGCTGTGGCATCAGGGCGAAGTCGGCACCGGCGCTGTCGCGGCGATCACCGCCATGGCGTTGCGCATCAACGGCATGTCGCACTGGATCATGTGGCAAATGACTTCGCTGTTCGAAAACATCGGTACCGTGCAGGACGGCATGGCCACCCTGACCAGCGGCCCGAAAGTCCAGGACGCGCCGGATGCCAAAGTGCTGGAGCCGGCCGGCGGCGAAGTGGTTTTCGACAATGTCAGCTTCAACTACAACGGCGAACGCCAGGTGCTCGACGGCTTGACTCTGCACATTCGCCCCGGCGAAAAAATCGGCCTGGTCGGCCGCTCCGGTGCAGGTAAATCGACGCTGATCAACCTGCTGCTGCGCTTCTACGACGTTGATCGCGGCGAGATCCGCATCGATGGGCAGAACATCGCCGAGGTCACCCAGGACAGCTTGCGCAGCGTGATCGGCATGGTCACCCAGGACACGTCGCTGTTGCACCGTTCGATCCGCGACAACATTGCCTACGGACGCCCGGACGCCACCGACGAAGACATCCACCGCGCTGCGGTGAACGCCCAGGCCGATGGTTTCATCAGCCAGTTGAGCGACAAGCAGGGCCACAGCGGTTACGACACGCTGGTCGGCGAACGCGGCATCAAGCTCTCCGGCGGGCAGCGACAACGCATTGCCATCGCCCGGGTAATGCTGAAGAACGCGCCGATCCTGTTGCTCGACGAAGCCACCAGCGCCCTGGACTCGGAAGTCGAAGTGGCGATCCAGGAAAGCCTCGATGAAATGATGCAGGGCAAAACCGTGATCGCCATCGCCCACCGCTTGTCGACCATTGCGGCCATGGACCGGCTGATCGTCATGGACGAAGGCCGCATCATCGAGCAAGGCACCCACGCGCAATTGCTCGAGAAGAACGGCACCTATGCGCGGCTGTGGCAACACCAGAGCGGCGGCTTCCTCGGTGAGGATCGCGGTTTGGTTGAGGTGATGGAGGAGTGATCAGGCTGGAGGGCCGGGGCCGGCTCTCCATCGATTGGCCTAGATGGAGACGGGGCTTTCGGCATCAACCGGAAGCTTTACGCGAAACACGGTTCCGCCGTCCAGGTCAGAGCTGACCTCGATGGAGCCGGCATGTGAGGCGACGATTTCCGAAGCGATAAACAGGCCCAGACCGAGCCCGGCAACCGGTCCGTGATCAACCACGGAGCGCTGCGAGAACCGCCCCATCGGGTTGAAGATGAACGGCAATACATCCTCCGGGATCGGTTCACCGCCGTTATGTACGGTGAACACCGCGCAATCCTCGCGGACCTGCAACTCGACCGAGACCGGAAACTTATTGTCGCCGTGGGTCACCGCATTGCTGATGATGTTGGAAAAGACCTGTTCCATCCTGGCGCCATCGAAGGCTCCCCTCACCGCTTCCTTCGCATCGAACCGCACGTTGGCCTGCGGATGAAAGGCGCGGATTTCCTCGATCACCCGCTCGCACACAGGGCTGAGATCGATCAGGGATTTTTTCACCGGAATTCCCGGCCCCATCTGGCAGCGCGTCAGATCCAGCAGGTCGCCAACGATCTCGCTGGCGCGCTGCACGCTGGCGTAGATCTGCCGGGCCACCTTGCTGGTGCGCGGGTCGGCAGTCTCTGTACGCCGCAACATATCCGCACCAAGCAGAATCGCCCCCAGTGGCGTGCGCAAGTCATGGCCGAGAATCCCCAGAAACACATTGCGCGACGCCTCGACGGCGCGCGAGTAGCTGGCAATCGACTCGGCCAGCGCCTGGTCGATGGCTTCGTGAAAACGCGTCATGTCGTCGACATTCACCGATTTGCCATCCTTGACCTGACGCAGCCACTGGCTCAGCACACTGGTGCGCAGCGCGCGGTATTCGGAAACCATCTGATCGATGGTGAAACCGGCCATCAGCCGCGTCACCGCGTGGGTTTCCGCAGCCGTTTCTTCATCGTCGCGCGGCGCATGACCCTGGGCCTTGGCAATTTGCTCGCTGATGGTCTGCTTGCTCCGCAGATCGATAACGATGGCGTGCAACATCTGCTCGGCGTGATCGCGCAGCGCAGCGTTATCGAGTTCCGCACCTGGTGTCTCGATGGTGCGGGCGAAATCTTCCCAGGCCTGCAGTATCGGCTCTAGGTTTTCGAGAATGAAATCTGGCAGGCGCATGGCTGTAGTCCATAGAGGAAATCCATCTGCGCCGACAGGCGCGCCGGCGCAGACAGTAAAAGAACAAACTCAGGAGTACAGAAGGTACGGCTGACCTCGTGCAGCCTAACATCATTGCATTGGTTCAACGCGGGAGGAAAATCGGCAACAGCCACTTGTGACGAAAGCCATCAGAACACTCAGCTACCTGTACTTGAGCCACTGTCCGGAACGCTCAAGTCGCCACCCGGAAAAGCACCACCCTCAATGTGATACACGCTCGGCTCTGCGGAAAAATAATCCTCCAGCCCCAGCATGAAGCGCTGATGGTCGTCACTCTCTTCAAACCCCGGCGAGTGATCCTCAAGCGATTGCCAGCGCACCATCAGATTGAACTGCTCGGGAGTTTCAATACCTTGCGCCAGCAAGTGGCCGCCGTATCCCTTGGCGCGGGTCAGCAACGGTTCGACTTCGGCAAATGCGCGCCGGAAGGCTTCAGTCTGATGCGGGTGAACGGGCAGCACAGCGATCTCGTAAACCATGATGTTTCTCCAAAATCAGTGAGCGGATTCAGACGATGAGCGAAGGCTCGACGGCGATGGCGATTTTTCCCAGCAGACCGTTGTTGGCGCTCTCCAGTCGAGCGTGGGCGAGCGGGATGTCGGCGAGGGAATAGACCGCGCCAACGTGGGGCCGCAACTGGCCGCGCTCGACCAACGCGCTCAATTCATCGAGCTTGCCGCGATTCTGCCGGGTGAAGACGAAGTGGTAGCTGGCGTTCTTGCCCCAGGCCTGAACGAGGTTTTGTGGCTGCGCGATGTCGACGATCGAGACTACGCGGCCAAGCTGAGCGAGCACGTCGGCGCTGCGAGACAGGGTATCGCCGCCGATGGTGTCGAACACCACATCAACGCCATGCCCGGCGGTTTCGCGCATGATCGCTTCGACGTAGTCCTCTTGGGTGTAATCGATCACCACGTCAGCGCCCAGGCTGCGGACGAAATCGGCGTTGGCCTCGCGCACGGTCGTAAAGACCCCGGCGCCCATGGCTTTGGCCACCTGAATCGCCACATGGCCGACGCCGCCCGCGCCGCCGTGGATCAGAATGCTTTCGCCTACGCGCAGCACAGCGCGCACGGTGAGCGCTTCCCAAACCGTACCGCCGACCAGACTCAGACTGGCCGCCTCAAGGTGGCTCAGCGAGGCAGGCTTTCTGGCGATGATGCTTTCGGCTGCGACGTGGTACTCGGCATAACTGCCCTGCCCGTCGAATATCTGCGGGGTGTACCAGACCTCGTCGCCCGGCGCGAAAGCGCTGACGCCCGGCCCGATGGCTTCAACCACGCCCGACACGTCGTGACCGGTAATGGCTGGCAGCGGCACCAGGTCGGGATAGTCACCGCGCCGAACCTGATAATCCAGCGGATTGATGGAAGTAGCGTGCACTCGGACCAGCACTTGGCCCGCTTGCGGAACCGGTTTGGGCACTTCGCTGAGTTCGAACGAATCAGGACCGCCGAAGGATTTCAGAATCATCGCTTTCATGGCAAAACCTCGTATCGATAAAGAGGGATATCGAGAATTCTCGATATCCTGTAGTAAAAAAATTTACAGCTCTTTCCCTATGATCTCTGCAAGCGCGCTGATTGCTGCCTCATTGCGTTTGTAGTAGGTCCATTGACCGATGCGCCGCACTTCCACCAGCCCCACCCGCTGCAACGTGGCCAGATAACTCGACACCGTCGACTGCGACAGGCCGATACCTTCCTGGATACTGCTGACGCAGACACCCTCAACAAGAACGTCACCCTCATCCTGCGGGGGGAAGTTCTTCACGGGATCCTTCAGGCCTTCAAGGATCTTGAGGCGCGTCGGGTTCGAGAGGGCTTTGAAGATTTCGATCAGTTCCATTCGCCGAGGATATCGAGATTCTTCGATATGTCAATGCGGGATATCGATCTGATTGACAGTCGGCGACAGGCGGCAATGGAACCCGATCTGCCGCCCTGCCGGACAGCTCAGCCTTGGGGCGCATCCAGCAACACCCACAACCGCACGATTTTCCCTTCGCTGATTTCTGCCACATCGACGCCGCTGACGATGACCGGCCCATCGCCCGGGCCGGCGTGCCAGCGCAGATAACCCAAGCCGTGATGCCCAACTGCAGTTCCCTCCGCAACAAAAGCGAAGTCCGGCCCGAACTGATCCAGCAACGCACCGGCCACTGCCGAAATCGCCGCTTGCCCGGTGACGATGCCAGCCGGTTCATACATCGTCGGTGCTTCTGCAAAAAGCTCCTGCACCGCCGCCAAGCGCCTTTGTGCATCGCGTTGGTTGAACACCCGCTGCAGATTGGCCCGTAGCAAGGCGTCGTAGTTTTCAACTTCATCAGTATTTCGCGAATCTGAGCCAGCCATTTTTGATTCCTCGATTTGTGTGTGAAGCCCGGTTGCCCGGGCTCAGCGATTAACCATGTTTGACCAGGTTCAAGGCTGGCAGCGGTCCGCCCGGAAACTGCGCAAGCATTCCCTGCTGCACACCGCCGAGATCGATGCCGTAAAAACCCAATTGATCAATCAGCTCTGCAACTTGGGTTTTGCTCGCGGCATCTTCACCGGAATAAAACAGCACACGCTTGCCGCCCTCGGCGGTGGGATCGCTCAGCAGAGCCGCGAGCAGGTGGTTGAAGGCCTTGACCACGTGCGCACCGGGCAGCATCTGCGCCACCACTTGCGAAGACGGCTGGCCGCCCAGATCGAACGGTTTGAACAGTGGCGCCTCGATCGGGTTGTTGGCATCGATCACGATGCGCCCATCCCAAGGCCCGAGATCGCGCACCGCGTCGGGGATTTTCGACCAGTTCACCGCCAGAAAAACGATGTCCGCCTGACTGGCTTGCTGAGCCGTCACCGCTTGTGCGAGTGGACCCAATTTGCTGACCAGATCGGCAAGGCTCTGCGGCCCGCGGCTGTTGGCCAGGCTGACCGGCAGGCCTGCGTTGACGAGCAACCGAGCGATGGCGGTGCCGATGGAGCCAGTACCAATGATGCTGATAGTCATGATGCTCTCCTTACGCTGTGAAGCCGCCGTCGACGATTAATTCTGCACCGGTGACAAACCCTGCCTCTGCACTGGCCAGGTACGCCACCGCGCTGGCAACATCCTTGCCCTCGCCGTACCGCCCCATGGCGATGTTCGGGCGTAGGAAGTCCGCAATAGGCCCGTCGGCCGGGTTCATGTCGCTGTCGGTCGGGCCGGGATGGACGGTGTTCACAGTGATGCCGCGCGGCCCCAGATCGCGCACCAGTCCACGACTGAAACCGGTCAGCGCACCTTTGCTCAGGGTGTAGACGGAGGCGGTAGCGAACGCAGCGTATTGCACCATCGAGCTGCCGATGTGAATGATGCGGCCGCCCTGCCCCATGTGTTTGAGCGCTTGCTGAGTGGCGACGAAGAGGCCGGTCACGTTCACCGCAAGGATGCGTTGAAAGTCCTCAAAGACGATGTCCTCGGGGGCACCGAGCAGGCTGATACCAGCGTTGTTGACCAGAATGTCGATCTTGCCAAAACGCTGTGCAACCTCGGCAATCGCAGCACGTACAGCCTCGGGGTTGCCCGCATCGGCCGCCAGCGCCACAGCCTGGCCGCCCGCCGCAACGATTTCCTGCACGACCGCTGCGGCGCGATCTGGCGATGCGTTGTAGGTGATAGCGACGGTTGCGCCATCTGCCGCGAGCCGTTTGGCGATGGCTGCGCCGATGCTGCGTGAGCCACCGGTAACGATGGCGATTTTGCCGGTCAGTGGAAGCGTGGATGTGTTCATGGTCGAGCCTCTGGGTGGTTGAAGTTGATGAGGCTATGAGACGCTTTTTGATCTTCCACCAGTAGTGGAAGACAACTAGAATCACTTTCAATCATTAGTTGAAGGTGCGCGGATGGAAACGTTGGGTAATTTGCTCTCATTCGTGCGCAGCGCCGAGGCAGGAAGCTTCTCTGCGGCGGGGCGCCGCCTAAGCCTGACACCCGCGGCGGTCAGCCGCAATGTCGCGCAATTGGAGGCTAACCTCGGCGTACGCTTGTTTCAGCGCAGCACGCGCAAACTCACGCTGACCGAAGCGGGAGAACGCTTTCTGGCCAACGTCGGTTCGGGACTGGAAAGTGTTCAAGCGGCGATTGCCGATGTGGCCGGCAATGCCGGAGAGCCTTCAGGGCTTTTGCGTCTGAGCGCAGCACCCGGTTTCGCCAGGGATTTTCTGCTGCCGCTGATGCCCGAGTTTCTCAAGCAATACCCCGCCGTGACCCCTGAATGGCACGTCGACAATCGCCAGGTCGATCTCATCGCGGATGGATTTGATGCGGCCATCGGTGGCGGCATTGAACTCGCGCAAGGTGTGGTCGCCAGAGCCATCGCCCCGGCGCATCTGATTCTGGTGGCCTCGCGGGAGTATCTGTCGGGGCGCCCGCGCGTCCAGCGCATTGAAGAGCTGTCGACGCTGAATCACCTGGCCATGCGCTCGGTACAGACCGGCAAGGTGCGCAGCTGGATGCTGCAAGGCCCCGACGGGCAACGAGCGCCCCTGGAGTTGACGCCGCGCCTGTTGGTCAACGATCCGCAAGCGCTGTGTCAGTGCGCGCGACTGGGGTTGGGGGTTGCGCTGTTGGCAGTTCCGGATGTTTTGCCTTATCTGCAGGACGGTACGCTGGAAAGGGTTTTGCCCGATTGGTATGTCGATGCAGGGCAGATCTATTTGTACTTTTCCAGCCAGAAACTATTGCCAGCAAAAACCCGGGCTTTTGTGGATTTTCTGGTCGGTCAGGCTCGAGAGGATGGGTGGGCAATTCGACTCGATGCTCGGGTTTAACGAGCAAGTTATACGACCTCTAAGATCTAAGCAGCACCACAACCAAGCGATTTTACAAGCCTTTCAAGCTTGCCGGCCCCGCTCGATTACGGTACAAATCTGGCAGTTGTACGACAACATAATAAAAACCTGAGCCACCCCGAGTGGCTATCATTTTTGAGATCTGCCATGTCCCGTCCTGAGTTTGCGCCAACCGTACCGCCGCCCTTCCCCCGTTATCTCGCCGTGATCATTCTGTTGTGCATGGGTTGTGCGTTCGCCGGCAACCACGTCGCGGCACGGGTCGCTTTTGATGATGGCGCGGGCGTGTTGCTGGCGATTCTGATGCGCTCGGGCGGGACCTTGCTGGTGCTGGCCATTCTCGTCCTGTGGCAGCGGCAAAGTCTGCGTCTGCCGGCGGGCGCTTGGCGTTGGCAATTACTGTTGGGGCTGTTGATCACCGCGCAGAGCCTATGTCTGTACTCCGCTGTCGCGCGGGTCCCGGTCGCTTTGGCCCTGCTGGTGGCCAACGTGTTTCCGATCCTGCTCGCCTTGCTGACCTGGGCGCTGGGCGGCCCACGACCAAGCGCGCGCACCGCGATGTTGATGGGCTTGATTCTCATGGGATTGGTGTTCGTACTGGACGTCCCCGGACGTCTGTCAGACAGCGCCAGCGTCGGCCCGGAATGGCTACTGGGCGTCGCACTCGCCTTCTGCGCCGCCAGCGTATTCGCCTGCGCGCTGTGGATCACCGACCACAAACTGTCGCAAGTGCGCGGCTCGGTGCGCAGCCTGCTGACCATCTTCATCGTCTTCAGCAGCGTCAACCTGGCCGGCCTGACCGGCGCCCTCCCCGGCGGACTCAACCTCCCCCGCCACCTCAACCGGCTGGCTGGCCCTTGCCACGCTCGTCGTGCTCTATGGGACCGGCTTCATTGTGTTGTTCATTTCCGTACCCCGACTGGACATGCCACGCAACGCCCCGGTGATGAATATCGAACCACTGGCGACGTTGTTGATGGGCTGGATTGTGCTGGATCAAATGCTCAGCAGAGGGCAGATCGTGGGTGGAGTAATTGTAGTGAGCGGGATTGTTTTGCTGACGTATCGCAAAGCGGCGGTGAAGGTTGGGGTGAAGGCTGAGCTTTGAGGGGGTGTGGTGGCGGGACTCTTGGTTGGCGAGTCCTGCTTATCGCCCCCGGCTCGATACCGGATCAGCAGAATTGCAGGCTCTCGAGGTCTACCTGGACATAGCTTCCTATTTCACCCTTGTAGAGATAAATCGCAGTTACCTCCAGCTCCGTTCGTAAGAATTCCGCCAGCGTTCTGAGTCTGGTGCTTGTGGTCATGGCAGGGCGTACGACCGTCGCGCTACCGGGTTGGTCATCGTAAGTTCTGACGAGAAACTGATCGACACCATCCAGAATCAGGTAATTGAACCCTCGATACTCATAGCCTGCGTCGTAGTCGACATCATCGAAACGGTCGACCTTTTCTATTCTCAAGACGCCGCCCCTAATTCGACTCAAAAGAAGTGAAACGGTCTAGCACTTGAAAAGTGGACGGCGCTCCATCCACGTCATTTACCAACTACCGTACGGGATGCCGAACTTATCAATGTAACGCTTGGCCTTTTCACTCACGGGATAGGCATAGCGCCCGCCATGCTTGCCCTGCTCCGGGCCGAGAGGTTCGAGTTCGCCTTGAGCATGGGAGACTTTTATCGGGCGGTGGCAGTAGTCCCTGACCCACGCTTGAAGCACTCCCCCCGGGGCGAGCCCCACAAGCAGCGTTGCGGAGTAACGTGCGGTTCTTTCCGGAGTCTTCGGGCACCGCTGATGTGTGGACTGCACCATCAGTTGCCTCGCTTCTTCTGGAATCTCTATGAAGCCTTTATAGGTTTTCTGCTCCGATATCGACTGCCAACGGACAAAAATCATTCGAGGAAGGTCAGCACCGGTAACCAAAACTCCAGAACCACCGACTGTTCCCCAACCACGGGCAGACTCCGTCCCATCTTCTGGTTCGCCTCCGGGAGCGGATTTTCCACCGACTCTGAAAAACATTCTGTTATTGATATCCAGCACCGAGCTGTCCTCAACCCAGATCTTCATGTAATTCGGCTCAACGAATCCTATTTGCCACCAAGGAGACTTGGGGTCATTTTCTCCACTTTCGAAACCTCCTTTCTGGCAGCCCATTAACAATAAGGCGACAAGCAGAGCGATTACAGACTTCATTACCAGAGCTTCCAATCAGCTACGTGAGGATGTTGTACACGGATCGCGTCTTCCGTCGGGGCGTTGATGTAAACAGCATCAATACCGCTCCCGTCTCTTCTTCCAAGGGGATGATTCCAGTTTGCAGAGGTATGAATGTACTTCAGCTTGAGCAAAGCCTCCTCTTCTGCAGTTGTTCTGTAGTTTCCGGTGAGAAATCGGTCACAAAGAGATTGCAGCTCTGCCGGCACGGAATATTCGTCATCTTCCGGTATATCAATGAATTGAACACCCTTTTCTTTTGCCAGCTGATACATGACTCTTAAATAAACTCTCGAAAGTTTTCCACTCACCGGACGTTTCAATTGTAGAGCGGCATATACGCGCTTCTGCCCCGGTGAAAGCCTGTCTTGATGCTCCTGCGGAATTTCGAAGGAAGCCGGGGTGACAATATCCAGCAGATGCGCAGGCCATCCTTTAGCAAGCCACTCGCTTTTTACGCGCGCGGCGTCGTGATAAATCGACGTCGTTGAAACGTCTACGTACCGAGGTACATCGAGAGTTTGCATCGGACTGACAAGCACGCGTTCCTCTACTTCATCAAGATAGCTGCCGCCAATATCCGAATGAACCCCGGGAAGAGTGTACTCAGGGTGCGCGGGCTTCACTCGGCTGAGCGCAAAATTAGCGCGACACTCATCACGCGCTACGAGATGTACGACATCCGTGAAGTATTGACGGTCCAGGTAAAGCCTCACACCGGGAGCTATAGGACTTTTCACCCGGCCAAGATTGGTGAAGCCGGCAATTGAGGGCACCGTGTCAAAGAGCCCGATGAAACCCATTTTGATGCCGTTCCCGTATTTATTATCAAAGGTGCGACTGAAATCTGCGGCGTTCCGGTTTAGGAGATCTCCTAAAGCTCCTTGCTTACCCCGCACCACTTCATTTGCGAAGTGCCGTGCAGCAGCAGCCCCACGACTGAAGCCAAATGTATCGAACGTCAGGGACGCAATTTCACTGTCGGGGTTCTCTTGCAGTGCCTCTTCGATAGCTTGTTTTATCTGCGTGAAGGACGCTTGTACGCGACTCGTAACACCAGTCTCACCTCGCCCCGTTCCAGCACCTACAGCGCTATCCATCTGATTGCTTTCAGTGCCTATACCTTCGACATATATTGGGCTTGAGACGAACTTAAGAAAGCCATCGCCTTCGGCTTTCTGGGTCTTTTTATACAGAGAAAACAATTTCTTGATATTCGTAGGCCCGGCACCATAACTACTATCCGGGTCACTCATATAAGGCATGCAGCTAGCTGGTATATCCTCCGGCGCAATCGGATGCTGAGCACCACACAACAACCCCGCAGCAGAATTGTTCGCATTGTTGCCAGTGCCATCAAAGAAAACCCCGATCCTCAACGCAATGCCTATCTTCTCAGGCTCGCGCGCGGGCTCTTTCCCGTGTTTCTCATACTCGGCCCAATGCTGGGCGTGCAGGTCGACGGGTTTGGCTTGTTCGTAGCGGTAGTTTTTCGGCGGGTTTGGAACGTAACCACTCAATCCTTGATTCCTTGTTCTGATCCTTGAAGAACGGCCCGAAGGGTGACAGTCGAGCCCGGGTGGTGCAAGCCGTGGCCGTGTGCCAGCCGTGGTGCGCCCGGGTGTTGCGACGAGGTTTTGCGCTCGTCGCATTGCGGGTTATTTGGCTATTTCGACTTTGTCCAAAGCCTGATTGACCGCGATTTCGCCGAGCATGACGACCTGGGCGATGCCTAGCAGGGTTTTGCGGCGCGGGTTGTCGAGCAGCGCGGCGAAGTCGTAGAGCATGGTGGTGGCCGAGCCGAGGGATTCGCTGGCGTTGGCCAGCAGGGATTCGGTGTCGTATTTCGGGTTGGCGAGGAACATCTGTTCCGGGGTGTTGGTGCTGGCCAGGATGTCTGCCGGGCCGAGGTAGTGATCGAGGGCGCGTTCGGCGGCTTCGTGTAGTTTTTTCGATGCACTTGATTCGTAGGGGGATGCGGGGTCGGTGGTTGGGGGATTGGGTGTGACTTTGAACATGGTGAAACTCCTAGTTAGCTAAAAGGAGCCTTCACATTCGCTACCAAACGAAGGTGGCGGCCATACGCGGGTTGGTAGACCGGTAACTAGGAACCGGCACACCCGAAGGTGTCCTGCGCATGGCCACCATTGAGCAGCGACCTGAAGCCGGTCTGCGAACGGTGCGCGATGCGACTAGTTATGGCGGGCTACCAAACCCGATCACTGTTTTTCAGCGACCGACAGACGATAGAACCCGCGACCTAGACGCACAAGCCGGCGGATTCTGGCGTAGTCGTAGGGAATGGCGCAAGGCGTTGTAGCCGTTTGCTTAATGCTTGATTTACTGTTTAAACGGGCTAAGGGTTTTCTGTTTATGTGGCGGTGAATGGGCTGGCGTCATCGCGAACAGGCTCACTCCTACAAGGGGATCAGGCGATGGGCAGTCACAGCATTCTGCTCCTGCACATTCAACTGTCGCTTCTTAAGCAGCGGGTCAATCTCCATTTTGCTCCTCGGTCGTGTGCCGCTAGTTGTCCCTGGTACTTCAAAGCCTCAATCAAAAACCCGAGCGCTCTACGAAAGGTCGGGATGCATAAAGATTTCCTTATCGGTTTAAACGATCAATCGGGGCGGCATCAACCCTGCGTTACGAGCGTCAATTTCGGCCAGATCTCGAGCCATCTCTTCGACTGCAGGCGCTCCAGAAACACCACGTATTTATCACTTTCAAATCGGGCGGTTGGCCGCACTTTCAGCGCAAACAAATCCTCCAGCCCCAATGGCGCCGAAACCTCTATCGCACCATGCCGATCAAGCCTGACACCTACTGCCGTAGCAGTTTCCGGCCAGAACGTCATTGCATCCGCAGCCGCCCCATAAGGCGCATCGGCGTTCCGCTGGTGCATGCGTGCCTGGTTTTTCACCGACCACTTCAAGTCACTGCACAGTGCTGCAAGCTCGACCTCCAAGGCCAAATCCGTTTGATCACCGGGACGTGTTCTGTCAAACCATATGACATCAATGTCCTCGGGCAACGGCGAAGGTTGGCGCTGATGCAGATGATCCCAAACCAGGCTGCGCACAAAACCTGCGGCAACCCAGCAGTCCGGCAAGTTGAGAACCCTGACGATGCGCAAGATGTGCATGCGGACGGGATCTTCAGCAATCAGATCCCGCAGTTGCGCTTCCAGATTCATTTATTTCAATCCAATGACCATGGTTGCGAGAGCCTATCAGTGATCTCTGTAAGCGCTCGGTCCCTTGTGCTGAATGACGAGTGCAGGCGAACTTTGCAGGATAGGGCCAACTGCCGACCACTTCTCAAACCTTGAACTCTTCCTTAAGCAAATCGGCAAACTTGTCTTTTGCGCGATTAGATTCAACGTGCCTGTTCCAGATAAAATAATTCTGCACAGGCTTTAAGTCATTGAAGAAGAATCCTTGAATACCGCCGAGCTGGCGGAACTGTTCAAACATGCCTCTGGGCACCAACGATATCCCGGCGCCTGAACTTACGCAGCCAAGGATGGTGCCATAACTGGCTATGCTTGTTATCGGATTGAAAACTTTGTACCGTTCCAGCCAGGTTACCAAAGCCTTTCTGTAGGGACATCCTTCAGGCCACATGAATAAATCCACACCGCGCAGGTCCTCTGGCTGGTTTATCACCCCCGCGGACGGCGAGGCAATCACCACTAGATCCTCTTCATAGATCTCCAGACTCTCGATGTCCGGATGTTCTGGCCTGACGGCAATTATTGCCCCGTCCAACGTGTAGTTGACCACTTCTGCGGATAATTGTGACCAATCGCCAGTGCTGAATTGCATTTGTACAGCCGGATAAAGTTGATGAAACCTGGATAGCACTTTGGGTAACCGGCCGGTAGCGGATGATTCTATGGCACCAATCCTGAGTTCTCCCGAAGGAGCTGACGACGGATCAAGCGCTCGTTGCGATTCTTCGCACAAAGACAGGATTTTGTTGGTATAGCCGAGAAAAAGCCGACCTGAAGGGCTGATGATCAATCCTCTGCCTTTCCTTATAAACAGGTCAACTCCAAGCTCACGTTCCAGAAGCTTGATGCGGTTGGTGATGTTGGACGGCACGCAGTGCAATCGCTCCGAGGCACGGACGATACTGCCCAGATCGGCTACTGCCTTGAACATGACCAGTTGCGAAAACTCCATGTAAACGCTCATTAAAAATGAATGATTTGGTCAGTATAAGTCACTTGTCGCAGGCCAACAAATCGGGCTAATTTCGCCGCTGCAAGGCAAGAAAGTGCGTTAAAACCAAACATTTCATAGGTCTTTAGGGAGAAGGACACATCATGAGCTCAGCATCGCCACAGAGTCGTTTGGAACCGCTTGAACATAAATCCATGCAAGAATTTGGCGAGACATTTATCCAGGCCCTGCCCAAGCACATACGCAACTTGAAAATTCCCGGACGTACCTTAGAAGAAAACCAACGGCGTCAACCGTTGCTGGCCTGCGTCGGCAACGTTGCTGAGATACAGGACGCCATGCTTGAGGTACTCAATCATTCCATCACGCAAGACGCGCAACTGGCGGCTGAAAGCGCATTCAGGGCGTTCCTCGAAAAGCCAGTAATAGACTCGTCGGTATTGAGCTTTTTCAATGGGTGGAATGAAACCCATAAAACCACCAGCCTTGTCTCGGCAAAAATCATCATGCGCCTGTCGGCGGATGCGATATCGGTATCTGCCGACAGACGTGAGGGTTACCACAATGTCATGGCGCATATGCATGAAGTGGCGAAAGATGATTTCGGTCTTGGACATCAGGGCCATGACGGAATGTACAACTACATGACTGCAACTTTTGGTGCGTCAGCCTGGGTTGAAGAACAATTCAAAATTGCTGAATGCAATGACTTCGCGGACTTCCTATACAACACCGGGGTCGCCAAGCATAAAACGGCACTAAACTCGCAGGAACACAAATCTTCAATTATGGATGCGATGATGGTTTCAATCTCATCTGAACTGTGGAACGGTCGTGAATACAATTTCATCGCTCAATATATTGAAGCAAAGCTCCTCGCGGCCAATCCGTTCTTGAGGACAAACACGCAAAACCTGCGTAACGCCAAAGGCTACGTAATGGGGCACTCCGGAGAAGTTGAGAACAAACACGGATTGCATGCCTTGGCGGCCGCGCAAGCTTACGGTCAGACGGTAGGTCTGGAATTCAAGCCTGCGCGACTGAAGGGCATCATGCTCAATTACAATGAAAGAGTCGGCAATGCATTCTCCGCCATGCATCGGATTATGACCTGTTGATCTCTATGGATTAACGAAGCATGCCGATGAACTCTCATAATGTGAGCTTGGAGAATGATCGGCATGTTTTGACGATATTTAAACCAAACCACGAGCGACTCATGAACCTTCCGGCCAAATGACGTTCCGCAGGGATCTATCGCATGGATGTTGAACACGCTGTTCTTGCATTGGGTTTCTTCGCGTTTTGTGGTGGCCTGATAGACGCTGCGGTCGGTGGCGGGGGCCTGGTACAGGTGCCGGCACTTCTACATGCTCTACCCCAGTACAGCCTTGCCACCATTTTCGGCACCAACAAACTGGCCGTTCTGGCAGGCAATATTTCATCAATATCGGGTTACCTGAAGCGCATAAAAATTCGCTGGAATTTAATGCTTCCGACCATGCTCGCCGCTTTTTTATTTTCTTTTCTCGGAGCTCTCTCAGTATCCCTTGTTCCTAAAAGATTGATGGAGATCGTTGTCTTTTTCATATTGATAGTCATGGCTATCTACACGTTTATGGAAAAAAACTTGGTTTGGCAGGCAAAGACCGCCACTTCGGAACGAAAGACATATGCCTTGGAGTTTTCTTTGGCAGCCTGATCGGTTTCTACGATGGTGTCTTCGGCCCGGGCAGTGGCAGCCTGCTGCTGTTTATCTTCGTCAAGGTCTTTGGCTTTGATTTCCTCAATGCATCAGCCTCTGCAAAACTGGTCAACCTGGGGACGTTCAGCGCTGCGCTCATATTTTTTATCCCCTCCGGTAATGTCTTGTGGGCGATTGGCGGCATAGTTGCTTTATGCAATATGGCCGGTGCACTGACCGGTGTCTTTTTGGCATTACGGTATGGAAGCAGTTTCATCAGAGTTTTCTTCCTGATTCTGCTCGTATTCCTGATCGGCAGAATGGGGATCAACATTTTTTCGTAGACCCTGGTCACGTCATACCCTCCGCCGCGAATCCCGCCGTACCGCCTGCGGCGGCACGCCAAAGCCGCGCATGAACACCTCGCGCATATGCCGACGGTCACGAAACCCGGTTTCTCTGGCAACAATATCCAGACTGTGATTGCTCTGCTCGATCAGCAAACGCGCCGCTTCCAGGCGCAGGCTCTCTATCGCCTTGGCCGGAGACTGGCCGGTTTCGGCGGTGAACACGCGGGTGAATTGCCGCGGACTCAGGTGCACCACTTCGGCCAGTTCTTCGACACTCAGCGGGCGATTGAGGTGCTTGCGCGCGTAATCCAGCGCACTCTGAATGCGGTCGGATTTGGGTGACAGCGACAGCAATTCCGAGTGCTGCGACTGCCCGCCCGAGCGGCGCTGATGCATCACCAGCCGATGTGCCACCGAGCGCGCAATGTCGCTGCCCAGATCTTTTTCGACCATGCCCAACGCCATGTCGACCCCAGCGGTCATGCCCGCCGATGTCCACACCGGGCCGTCGATAATAAAGATCCGGTCGTCCTCGACATTCACCGACGGATGCATCCTGCGCAGCGCCGGGGCGAACGCCCAGTGCGTGGTCGCGCGGCGATTATCCAGTACACCGGCCTGCGCCAGTACGAACGAGCCGGTGCAGATGCCGGCCACGCGGCGTGCGCCGTCGGCGAGCCCGCGCACGCTGTGCAGCACGTCAGCATCGGGCGGCGTCAGCGGTGTCAGCGTTCCCGCCACCAGCCAACTGTCGGCCAGCCCCGCTTGCGTCAGCGGCAACGTATCGACGTGCAAGCCCAGCGAGGAGCTGACGATGCCGCCGGCCTGGGAAAAGTTCTGCACCTTGTACACGGCTTTGCCCGTGACGATGTTGGCGAACTCGAACACCGACTGGGTCGCCAGCGCCATCACCTGAAAACCTTCCGTGAGCAGATAGCCGACTCGATGCATGGTCGCGCTCCGTTTGTTGAATGTCCTGAAACACTACCACATACGTCATTCAGGTCGGAGCAGGTTTTCTCCATCATGGCTTGCATTCCAATCAATCCACTCGCGGGACGCAGCTCATGAAACTTGAAGCCAACACGATCTTCATCACCGGCGGCACTTCCGGCATCGGCCGCGCACTGGCCGAGGCCCTGCATCAGCGCGGCAACAAGGTCATCATCGCTGGTCGTCGCCAGACCCTGCTGGCAGAGATTGCCCAGGCGAATCCGGGCATCGACACCGTGCAGCTGGACATCAACGATGCGCAGCAGATCAAGGACGTCGCCGCCGAAGTCATCCGCCGCCATCCGTCGTTGAACGTAATCATCAACAACGCCGGGATCATGCCCTTCGACAACGCGGGTTCCGGCGACTACGACGATGAGCAGGCAGTAGGTCTGTTGCAGACCAACCTGCTCGGCCCGGTGCGCGTCAGTGCGGCGTTCGTCGAACACCTCAAGCGCCAGCCCGAGGCCTACATCATCAACAACAGCTCGGTGCTGGCCTACCTGCCGCTGGCGACCACGGCGCTGTATTCGGCGACCAAAGCGGCGATCCACTCCTACTCGCTGTCGCAACGCTTCATGCTGCGCGACACCAGCGTCAAGGTCCTGGAAATCGCGCCACCTTGGGTCGATACCGATCTGATTCACAAGAGCGGCGACGAGCGCGCCATGCCGCTGGGCGAGTTCATCGAGGAAACCCTGATCAAGCTGGAAACCGCCACTACCGAAGTGCTGGTTGATCGAGTCTTGCCGCTGCGAGCCAACCAGGGCGCGAACGAGCACGGGTTGATCGAGCAGTTCAACCTGTCGCTGCTGGAGAATCCTATTCCGGTGGCCTGAACTCACCGACAGAAACACCCGGGCTCAATGCCCGGGTAGCCTGGCTGTTGATCATGTTCATTCACAACGCGGCAAGCCAAACACCACCCGCGCCCCGCTCGGCTCATTGCGCTCGGCCCACAATTTGCCGCCGTGTCCTTCAATGATCGTGCGGCAAATCGACAGGCCCATGCCCAGCCCGGTGGATTTGGTCGTGTAGAACGCCGTGAACACGTGCTCCGCCCGCTCGCAGGCAAAGCCCGGCCCCGAATCGCTGACACTGATGTGCACGTTATCACCCAGCGCCTCACTGCGAATCAGCAGACGTCGCTGCCCCTCTGCCATGATCGTCATGGCTTCGAGGCTGTTGATGATCAGGTTAAGCAGCACCTGTTGCAGTTCGACCCGGTCCGCCACTACGAAAGGCAATTCTGCCGCAAGCTCAACGCTGACTTCGGCGCCGTGCTTGAGCGCTTCGCCCCGGCTGAAACCGACCATTTCTTCAATCAGCAGATTGAGGCTGACAGGCTGACGCTGCGGTGGCGTTTTGTGAATCAGCGCGCGGATGCGCCCGAGTACGTCGGCGGCGCGGTTGCCGTCGAGAATGATATGCCGCAGGCCCTGCTCGACCTCGTTGATATTTGGTGGCTTTGCACCGAGCCAGCGCAACGCGGCATTAGCATGGGTCACCGTGGCGGCGATCGGCTGATTGACTTCGTGGGCAATCGATGCGGCCAACTGACCCATGGTTGCCACACGATTGGCGTGGGCCAGTTCCGTTTGCACCTGACGATAACGACGCTCGCCTTCGCGCACTTGCTCTTCAGCCAGCTTGCGTTCGCTGATATCCAGCACAAAGGCCAGGCCCTGTTGCTGACTCGCTTCGAAGGCAGCCAGACCGACAATCACCGGCAGCCGACTGCCGTCCTTGCGGATGTACTCCTTTTCGAATGGCTGGGCCCGGCCAGTGTGGATCGCCGTTGCCAGTGCAATATCGCTGTTAGCGCGCATCGCCGGCGGGGTCATGTCACGCCAATGGACACTGCCCGAAAGCAACTCATCACGGGTGTAACCGACCATGCGCAGGAACGCGTCATTGGCCTCGATGATTTCCCCTTCCACGCCCCAGACGATGATGCCGATGATGTTGGCGTCGACCAGCCGACGGATCTTCGCTTCTCGCTCGGCGAGGTCGCGGTACAGGCGCGCGTTGTCCAGCGAGATCGCTGCCTGCGACGCCACCAGGCGCAACACGGCGAGACGCGTCGGGCTGAACACCCCGGCGGACAGGTTGTTTTCCAGATACAGCGCCCCGGCGACCCGCGCCTGATTCATCAATGCCAGGCACAGGATCGAGCGCGCGCCTCGTTGCTGAACGTATGGATCAGCGGCGAACAGCGGATCGGCAACCGCGTCGTCCAGGCACAGGTTTTCGCCGGTGCGCAGCGTCTGGTAGAGCACTGACTCTGCCAGCGCCACCGTGTGCAGCGGCGCGTTGCACAGCTGCGTGGCACCGTCGCCGATACGGGTTCGCGCAGCGACATAGGGAATGTCGGCGTTCAACAAAATGAGCAGGCCATGCTCGGCCCCGGCCTGTTCGATCGCGGTGCGCATCACCGTTTCGATCAAACGGTCCAGGACGATCTCGCCGGAGACTGCTTGAGAGACCTTGAGCACCGTTGCCAGGTCGAGATGTTCAACTGGCGTAATGAGCGTGGTGACCGGATTCGGTTGCGCCTCTTCGGCACGCAGAAAACGATGACGTCGCTCCAGCTCCCGCACCTTGCCAGCAGCCCCCCAACGCAGATAGGCGTAGCGTGCGTCGCGCAGGTAAACCCGGGATATCCTGACCAGCCCGCGAGCGCCGTAGAACCGTGCGGCCAGTTCGTTGGCCAGCGCTTCGATATGGAGCAAACCATTGTCCTGAGCCAATTGAATGGCTTGCTCGTACTGCAATTCGGCTTCGAGCAACTGTCCGGTGACGCGCGCCATTTCCGCGCCGACCAGCGCCACCTGACTGGCGAAGGTCTCTGCACACAAGCGCGCCCACGTCTGCAACTGTTCATGATGTTGACCCAGACGCTGCAAAGCACCGGCGTCAGTTTCGCCGTGGGCCGCCAAGGTCAACGCCGCGTAGAAATGGTATTCGGCCTCCTCGAAAAACGCCGAAACCACCCACAAAAGTCCCTGCGCCTGGGCCGCGCACTCAGCGGCCGCCGCGTAATCCCCGGCCAGATAGCGCGCCTGCAACTTGCGTACCCAGTACTTGCCGCGCGCCAGCGCCAGATCCGCCGAACCGGCCAGATGCGCCTCGACAGCTGTTTCATCGAACCCGTCATCGTCGAAACAGCCGAACGTCGGCGTCTGCCCGCGCAGCATGCGGATCAGCGTCAACTGGCAGCGCATGAAATCCGCCACCAGACCGAAACCGACCTTTTGTGCATAGACCAGCCCTGATTCCGCTTGCGCCTGCACCTCGGCCAGCGGCTCGCCGATAAACAACAGATCGGAAATCAGGCTGTTTCCGGCGAACGCGGCATACGGCAGATCGCCGCTGCGATGGGCCGCGTTGAGCGCACGGCGCAACAGTTCGCGGCACTCGCGCACTGGCCGCATCCAGCGCACCACGAAGATCGAGAAGCACAACCAGGTGCTCGCCTCATAACGCGTGAGCCCGCGCCGATCAACCAGATCGCAGCCCAGACGGCCAAATCGATAACCAGCGGCATAGTCGCCAAAACGCGGCCCCGACACGCGCCCGAAGTTGGCATAGAGCAGGCAGGAGGCGTCGCAGTTGCCATATTGCAGGCTCAGGCTGATCGCTTTGCAAATGGTCAGGCTGGCGAGGTTCAGATCCGACTGCACCGCCGGCGCGAAGAGTTTGCCCAGCGCATCGAGGGTGGCCCGCGCGGCAGGATCCTCCATCAGCGGCAAGTCGATCATCTGCTCGATACTGCGCCCGCGCAGGCTGGTCCAGACCTGCTGATATTCGTCGCGCACCTGAATATCGTCCGGACGCGCTGGCCAATCGATGCCGACCTGACGCAGAAAGGCCAGACACACCGTCACCGCCCGGTCACTGCGATCAAGCAGCAAGTAGACATCCATCTGCAGGCACGCCACCGCCGCGCGCTCGACGGTGGTCACGGCGCGCTCGGCCAATGTCGCCAGGCGCGAGTCGGCAAGCTGCAGTTGGCCGGTGAGAAATTCGCACTCGGCACGGTTCAGCTCCAGAGCGAAACCCAGTTCATGCCGACTGTCATAACCCTGCTCGCCCAACAGTTCTGCGCCGGCGCCCAGATAGGTCAGTGCTGAGGTATAAGCGGTCGAGGCCTTCGCTCGCTGGCCGGCGAGCAGGTTGAACTCGGCCAGTTGCTCGCGCTCGGCACGCAGGCTGATCAGATGCGCACCGCGATTGAGCTGGCCGACAATCTCGAAGATCGCCTCCTCGCGCCGCTCACCCTGGGTTTGCAGTGCCAGCAGCCGGCCGATGCGCAAGTGCATTTGCGCCCGTTCGGTTTCAGCGATCAGCGAATACGCCGCCTCATGGATGCGATCATGCACAAACCTGTAGGCACCGTCCTGACGCTCGACCAACTCAAGCCGCACCGCCGGCCACAATGCGGAGTGAACGTGAGGCACCGGCACATCAAGGACTGTGGCCAGCGTGTCGAGACGCGCGACGTTGCCCAGGCAGGCCAGTTGTTGCAGCGCCTGGCGGGTTTCCTGGGCAGCCGCGCCAGTTTGCCGACCATCAAATCGACGACATTGTCGGTGTAGCCCTTGCCGTTGATCAGGTGCACATCCCACCGCCAGCGCTGGCACGCAGGCTCGTATGTCAGCAGCTTCTCCTCGGCCAGGGCGTGCAGAAACTGGATGACGAAGAACGGATTGCCAGCGGTCTTGTCCAGCACCAGCCGCGCCAGCGCGACAATGCTCGCCGGCGGGCAGCGCAGTGACTCGCTGATCAGTTGTTCGATGTGCGCGCCAGCCAGTGGCGCCAGACGAATTTCGTCAATGTGTACGCCGGCGTGATGCAGGGTCTTGAGTGTGCGGCTGAGTGGGTGATCGCCATCTACCTCGTTGTCGCGATAAGCACCGACCAGCAGCAGATGAGGGGTCTCTGCGCGACTGAGCAAATCTTCGAGCAGATCAAGGGTGGCCGCGTCGAGCCATTGCAGGTCGTCAAGGAACAGCGCCAACGGATGCTCGGACTGAGCGAACACGCCAATAAAACGCTGCAAGACCTGAAGGAACCGCTGCTGCGCCTGTTGCGGCTCCAACTCAGGCACGGGCGGCGGCTCGCCGATGATCAGCTTGAGTTCGGGGATCAGATCGGTGATCAACCGCGCATTCGCTTCCAGTGCCCGCAACAGTGCTTCGCGCCAGCCCGCCAGTACGTCGGTGCGCTTGCCCAACAGCGTCCGCACCAGCCCCTGAAAGGCCTGAACCAGAGTCGAATAAGGCACGTCGCGCTGGTACTGGTCGAACTTGCCGGCGGCGAACAAGCCACGCGACGGCACCAGCACCTTGTGCAGTTCACTGACCACCGACGATTTGCCGATGCCGGAATAGCCGGATACCAGCACCAGTGTCGGCGCGCCTGTCTGCACCACATTGGCGAAGGCATCGATCAACGTTTGCACTTCGTGTTCGCGGCCGTAGAGTTTTTCCGGAATCAGCAAGCGCTCGCAGGCGCCCTGCTCGTCCAACGTGAACGTCTCGATCTGCCGCATACGGCGCCAGTCATCGAGGCAACGGCGCAAGTCATGCTCGACACCGACTGCGCTCTGATAGCGCTCCTCGGCAGTTTTCGCCAGCAGTTTCATGACCACTCGCGAGAACATCGGCGGCACCGTCGCCACCCGTTCACACACGGGCATTGGCAGCCGCGCGATATGGCAATGCACCCACTCCATCGGTTCACTGGCACTGAACGGCAGCGAGCCGGTGAGCATCTGGTACAGCGTCACGCCAAAGGCATACAGATCACTACGCGAATCGATCGAACGATTCATCCGCCCGGTTTGCTCCGGCGCCATGTAAGCCAGCGTGCCGGCGATAGATTCCGGTGGCGTGGGCGCTTGCCGTTCCCGTGGCAAGCGCGTGGCCAGGCCGAAGCCGGTCAGCCGCGCCTGCCCGTCATGGCAATGGACAAAGACATGCTGCGGTTTCAGGTCTTTGTGCACCAGACCACACTGATGCATATGGCCCAGTGCCTTGGCGATGTTCGTGGCCAATTCCAGACAGGTTTCGATATCCAGCGGAGCGACCAGCAATCGCGACAACGGCTCGCCACCCGGATCGTCGAACAGCAGACGAACTCGGGTGCCCGTACGCTCGAAAGCTGTCGGCTGCAACGCCCAGGCAGGATTGAGGTCGTCCCTGAGGCTGTATTCATGCGCCAGACGCTCCAGGGTGCTCGGCAATGGCTGGCCCATCGCCGGACGCACCGCCAGTAGGCTGCCATCATTCGAACCGCGCTCACGGGACAGCACCCGCTCGCCGTCGTCCCACAAAATCTGTTTTCTGCTGGCCATCTGCGTCAACACTGCTCAGGTTTTTTGCCGCACGGTGAGTTGCACGTCGCCAGCGCTCAGGGGTTGCGCTGGACAGGCTCGATGCCCAGCGCTTCTGCGATACGCACCAGATCGGCCACTGAACGTGCGGCCATTTTGCGCATGACCTGGCCACGGTGGACCTTGACCGTGACCTCGCTGAGGTTGAGCTGTCCGGCAATCTGTTTGTTCATCAGCCCGGCAATGACGAAGCCGAGCACTTCGCGCTCACGTGCGGTCAGGGTTTGGTAAGCCCGACACAAAACGGCGCCGGAGTGTTCGGCTGCTAGCCGCGCACGGTCGCGAGCCAACGCACTGGCCACGGCGTCGAGCATGTCCTGATCACGGAACGGCTTGGCCAGAAAATCCACCGCGCCGGCCTTCATCGCCTTGACGCTCATGGCGATGTCGCCGTGGCCGGTCATGAACACCACAGGGATGCGCAAGCCATTTTTTTCCATCTGTTCCTGAAACGTCAGGCCACTTTCGCCGCGCAGGCGCACGTCGAGCACCAGGCAACCGGGTACCTCACGTTGCGCTTGCGCGAGAAAATCTCCGGCGCTGTCGAAGGTTCGCACCTGCAAGCCGATCGAGCGCAGCAAGCTGTCGAGCGCCTGGCGCATCGAGGCATCGTCATCGACCACGTACACCACTGGTTCGCCGAGCACATCGGGACTTTGCGCAGGGCTGGAATGCGACCACAAGGTCATTGTGTCTCCTCGGCGAGATCGCAGCACGCATTGGGCTGGTCAATAAATCTAGTTCAGGATGGCCACCGCAGCCAGACACCGGCCGGACGGTCAGCAATCAGGCTAACAGTCAGCACCATTGCCGGCCGGCCAGAAACCCCTGAAAATCGGCCAGGCTGAGGCAGTCCCGCCTCTAGCGCTGCAAACAGGCAGGCCCGCGATGTCCACTCATCCCGCTTTTACAACGGCCCCGCGCGACGTGGTGTTTATCGCCTACCCACGGCTGAGCCTGCTCGATCTCAGCGGTGCGCAGACCGTGTTCTGGGCGGCGAGCAAAGCCTTGGTCGAGCGCGGGCAGCCCGGTTATCAACTGCACACCGCCAGCCTCAGCGGCGGCTTGATCCCGACCGTCGAAGGGCTGGCCATCGACACCCAAGCGTTAACCACGCTCGACACCACCGCGCTGGACACGCTGGTCGTGCCCGGCGCCCCTGACATCTGCCAGACCCTTGAGGAGCACCGCGAACTGAGCGACTGGCTGCAGGACCATGCTCACCTCGCCCGCCGCGTGGTCTCGGTGTGCAGTGGTGCGTTTCTGCTGGCTCAGGCCGGATTGCTCGACGCCCGCCGCGCTGCCACTCACTGGGCGATGTGCGACGCTTTGCGCGATCGCTTTCCAGCGGTCGAGGTAGATGCCGACGCGATCTTCATTCAGCAAGGCAAGGTCTGGACCTCGGCCGGAGTCACCGCCGGGATCGATCTGGCGCTGGCGCTGGTAGAGGCCGATTACGGCCGTGAAGTGACGTTGCAAGTCGCGCGGGAATTGGTGGTGTACATCAAACGCCCCGGCGGCCAGGCGCAATACAGCACGCTGCTGCAATCGCAGGCGCAGGACGCTGCGATGTTCGATGATCTGCACCTTTGGCTCATGGAGCGCCTCGGCGACCCGAATCTGACGGTGGAGCGCCTCGCCGAGCAAGCCGCAATGAGCCTGCGCAACTTCACGCGGGTCTATAAAGCGCGCACCGGGCGCACACCGTCGAAAGCGCTCGAGCTGTTCCGGCTCGAAGCGGCCAAACGCCTGCTGGAAAACTCCCCGCACAAAATCGAACGAATCGCCCGCCTCTGCGGCTTCAACGATGAAGAACGCCTGCGCGCCTGCTTCCAGCGCCACCTGTCGATCTCCCCGCGCGACTACCGCAGTCGCTTCAGCCGCGATGGCTGAACCGCTATACCTACGTATAGTTTTGCCCGCTGGCCATCAGCGTATGGTGCAAGAACGACAGGAGTCACCAGCTCGGCCGCCCGGCCCGGGAGCTTTATGTACAAGACGCATGTCATTGCGGTAGTGGACGACGACGAGGCAATGCGCACATCGCTGAGCAGCCTGCTGCGAGCGTCGGGGTATCAGGTGTTCTGCTATGCGGCGCCAGCGGACTACCTTGACTCGGACGGGCCGGCGCAGACTGATTGTTTGATTTCCGATATTCAGATGCCGGGCATGGGTGGTTTGCAGATGCTGGATGCACTGCGGGCGCAAGGCTGGCGGATGCCGGTGATTTTTGTGTCGGCGCATGCGGGCAAAATGCCCAACAGCGTACCCGGGGTCATCGCGTGTCTGGCCAAGCCATTTCAGGCTGAACGTTTGCTCGCCTGCCTGGAAAAAGCGCTGGGTTGATCCTTTTTCCCCATACCTTCGTATACCCCCCTTCCACCCATGCGTACCCCACGCACACCGATGGACAACTGCGCTCGTAGCCTCCCCGCCCTAGCATGGCTCTACACAGCGGGCGATTGAGCGCCAGGCAGTACGGCAAGCAGTTACGGCGGCCAGTGATCGTCACGCCAGAGTCCGCATCGGACTCGGGTGTCATCCATCCATCAGCGTCAGGGAGCACATTATGAAACAGCAATTATTGGTGATCGGTGCAGGGTTCGGCGGGCTGTGGAGTGCGCTGAGCGCTGCGCGTTTGCTGGATATGCATGCCCGTCAGGATGTCGAGATCACGCTGCTCGCCCCGCAAGCGGAATTGCGTATTCGCCCGCGCTTCTACGAGCCGGACGTGCACAGCATGTACGCGCCGCTCGACGCGCTGTTCGATGCGGTGGGTGTGCGCTTCGTCAAAGGCACCGCTGAAAGCATCGACGCCCGGGCGCGCCGAATCGGTTACCGCGACGAGGCCGGGCGTCCGGGTGAACTGGCCTACGATCGGCTGGTTCTCGCCAGCGGCAGCCAGCTCGCTCGGCCTCCGGTGGTTGGCCTCAAGGAGCATGCGTTCGATGTCGATCAGATCGAATCCTCGGCGCGTCTGGAACGCCATCTCATCGCCCTCGGCAACCAACCGCCCAGCGTTGCGCGCAACACCGTGGTGGTCGCCGGTGGCGGTTTCACCGGGATTGAAACTGCGACGGAAATGCCGGCGCGCCTGCGCGCGATTCTCGGTGAGGATCAAGACCTGCGCGTGATCATTGTCGATCGCAGCAAGGACATCGCTGCGACCATGGGCGATGGCATTCGCCCGTCGATCATCGAGGCGTCCAATTACCTGGGTATCGAATGGATCGTCGATGCCAGCGTTGCCGCTGTGGATGCCAATGGCGTCACCCTCGCCGATGGCCGCCACATCGAAAGCCACACCGTGATCTGGACCGTAGGTTTCCGCGCAAGCCCGCTCACCGAACAACTCGACGCCGAACGCGATGGCCAGGGCCGCTTGCATGTCGATGGCAACCTCAAGGTGCACGGCATCGATCACGTCTTTGCCGCCGGTGATGTCGCTCGCGCCGCCACTGACGACCTCGGCAACTATGCCGCGATGTCTTGCCAGCATGCGATCAGCCTGGGTCGCTACGCCGGCAACAACGCCGCCGCCGATATCCTCGGCGTCGCTCCGACAATGTATCGCCAGCCCAAGTACGTGACTTGCCTGGATCTGGGCACCTGGGGCGCGGTGTACACCGAAGGCTGGGATCGTCAGCTGAAACTGGTGAAGGCCGAAGCCAAAGAGCTGAAGACGCAGATCAACACGGTGTGGATCTACCCGCCCGCCGCCGAACGTCGCGCCGCCCTCGCGGCCGCCGATCCGCTGATCCCTGTAGCCTGATTTCACCCTCCGCTTTAGCCCTGAGAACAAGGAGAACACCATGACCCTGCATCTGGATTCCTTCACCGCCAACCGCGCGGTGGCCCTGCAAACGCAAAGCGAAGAACTGGTGCCGTCGCGCTACGCCCTGCGCCTGGGCGACATTGACGTGATGGTGATCAGCGACGGCGTGTTGCCGTTGCCGACCCAGACCATGTCAACCAATGCCGCCCCCGCCGACCGTGCCGCCTGGTTCAAGGAAATGTATCTGGGCCCTGACGCCTTCGACTGGGCGCTCAACGTGCTGGTGGTGCGTAGCGGCGAACAAGTCATCCTCGTCGACGCCGGCCTCGGTGGCCAATTCCCCGGTTTCCCGCGCGCCGGGCAGTTCCCCAAGCGCCTGGCCGCTGCCGGGGTGGACCTCGCCGACATCACTGATATCGTCATCACGCACATGCACATGGACCATATCGGCGGCCTACTGGTCGACTCGGTGAAGAGCCGTCTGCGCCACGACGTGCGCATCCACGTCACCGCTGCCGAAGTGAATTTCTGGTCCACGCCAGACTTCACCAGCACCGACATGCCCGCACCAGTACCAGACGTCCTGCGCAGCACCGCCAACGCGTTCATCAACCACTATGAAAGCAAGTTGCACATATTCGAAGACGAATGTCAGGTTGCACCGGGCGTAGTTGCAAAACTCACCGGTGGTCATACGCCAGGGCACTGCGTGGTCTACGTCAACTCCGGTGGCGAGCGCCTGACCTTTGCCGGTGACGCGTTGTTCCCGGTGGCGTTCGATCACCCTGACTGGCACAACGGTTTCGAACACGATCCGACCAAATCGGTGGAAGTGCGCGTGCGCATGCTCAAGGAAGCCGCCGCCAGCGGCGAGCTGTTTGTCGCCACGCATCTGGCCTTCCCTTCGGTGGGTAGGGTCGCGATCAATGGTGCTGCTTTCCGTTGGATACCTGCGATTTGGGATTACTGATTGCGCGCCTGAAATCTTCGCCCGGCTTCTGCCGGGCGAAACCTTTTTCACCGCCATTGCTACGCAGAACCGTGCGGGCGGTGACCATACTTCGGTTGCTGTGTACCCTTTCTGCATCAGGCAAATCCATGCAGAGGACAGGGTGTTGGCATATCTGGATTGGGTGCAATGGCCGGCGATGCTGGTCACCGTTCTGGCCGCCTGGCTGATCGGTTCGCAACGACCGCAACGGCGCATGAGCGGCTTCGTTTGTTTCAGTCTGAGCAATTTGCTGTGGGTGATCTGGGGCGTCCATGCCGGGGCTTACGCGCTGATCGTTCTGCAGCTTTGCCTGTTCCTGATGAACCTGCGCGGCTTCATGAAGAACCGCGTTTCAGAGCGCTGAGTGACGATGATCATCTGGCCAGAAAATCCTTTGAATTTTTCTTGTCGGACAAAATCATTTACGTATGAGCGTAAGGAGGAACTCATGCGTAGCACCGATATTTTCGTCATCGAATACAAACATCACGACCAGCCAAAATCATTCGTCATCCGCGCCAAGAGTATGCGCAACGCCGACGCTTGGCATTGGGCGAGCTGTGACGCCGGTATTGCGCCGATTCCGAAACCGGGTAAACCACCGTTGAAAGTGGTTTCCAAACCCCAGGCCGAGCGCTATGGGATTACGGAGGTGAAGTGGCGCGAGACGGCAGCGCTGGACTGGACGGAGGCTTAGGCAAATCGGGTCGCCTGGCTGAGCTTGCAAGTCAGCCAGGCGCCCCATAACAGACCAGGGGGGCATTCCGCTGGGGAATGTGCGGTTATCGTCCCGGTGAAGTGACCAGTACCTGACCGCGCGAAACTGATCGTTCCTCACGCTCCGCGTGGGAACGATCCATATCAACTAAGACCAGAACCCTTTATGCGGCTCAGCCGCCTCTTCCTCCAGCATCGGCCCGAAAACGCTCACCGTGCGCTGCCCTCTGGCAAACACTTCGCGACACGGCAACGAGAACGTCGGGTTCTCGGGATGATCGCCGGTCAGCCCGAGCAAAGCATGTTCCGATAACGCGTACACCACTCGCCCGACACCGGTCCAATACACCGCGCCCGCGCACATGCAGCAAGGTTCGGCGCTGGTGTACAGCGTGCACGCCTCCAGCTCCGTGGGTGACAAACGCTTCGCCGCCGCAGCCACCGCGACCAGTTCGGCGTGCTGGGTGGGATCACCTTCCGGCGGCATCGAATTGTTGCCCGCTTCGGCAATGACGTTGCCGTCGCGGTCCGCCACCAGCGCCGCAAACGGGTGCCGGCCACGTTGTTTCGACGCCTGCGACAGGGCGATGGTCTGGCGCAGCAATGCCGAGGTCCAGATCGCTGACGCCGGCCGGAACAAGCTGAGTGAATTGATTCATGGGTAACTCCTGGGCAGTGAGAAAAGACAAAAGTCAGTCGGCCAGTTTGGCCGTGGAAGCGCCGACGGCGTCGGTCGATGGTTTTTGTTTGTTGAGCAAGAGGTTGAGCAGAATGGCGGTGATCGCACCGAGGAAAATGCCGCTGTCGAGCACCAGTTTCAGCGTCGGGCCGACATGTTCGAACAGGGCCGGAAACGACATTGGCAAGACGCCGACGCTGACCGACACCGCAACAATGATGGCGTTGCGTGTGCCCTCGAACTGCACCCGTGACAGTTCCTGAATGCCCGCCACCGTGGTCATGCCGAACATGACGATCGCGCAGCCGCCCAGCACCGGCGTCGGCACCGCCGCAATCAGCGCGCCGAGCTTGGGGAACAAGCCCATCAACACCATGATCGCGCCAGCGGTCGCAACGACGAAGCGGCTCTTGATGCTGGAAAGCGCAATCAGGCCGGTGTTTTGCGTGAAGGCGTTATAGGGAAAGCTGTTGAACAGACCACCGAGCATGGTCGACAAGCCGTCGGCGCGGAAGGCGTTACCGAGGGTCTGCTGCGTAGTCGGTTTGCCGACCAGTTTGCCGATGGCCAGGCAGTTGCCAGTGGTCTCGGCCATGATCACCAGCATCGCCAGGGTCATGATCAGAATCGGTACCAGAGAAAATTCCGGCGCACCGAACGCCATTGGCGCGCTCAACTCGAACCACGCCGCCTCGCTGACCCGACTGAAGTGCGTCATGCCGAATGCGGCAGCGATCAGGCTGCCGACAAACAAGCCGATGAGCACACTGAGGTTACCGATGAAGCCGCTGAATTTCGCATAAATCACCAGCGTCACACTGACCGTGGCCAGACCCAGCAGCAGATTGGCCGGGCGACCGAAGTCAGGCGAATCAGGATTGCCACCACCCAGCCAGATTGCCGCCGCCGGCATCAGTGAAATACCGATGATGGTGATCAGGCTGCCAATCACCACGGGCGGAAAGAATCGCAGCAAGCGGCTGAACACCGGCGCCAGTGCGATGGTCAGGAAGCCGGCGGCGATCACCGCCCCGAAGATCTGGCTGAGGCCAAATTCTTTGCCGATCATGATCATCGGCGCCAGCGCAATGAACGAGCAGCCCTGAATCAACGGTAAACGCGCGCCGAACTTCCAGAAGCCGAGGGTCTGAATCAACGTCGCCACACCGGACGTCAGCAGGTTGGCGTTGATCAGTAAAACCACCTGAGCCGACGTCAGCCCCATCGCACTGCCGAGAATCAGCGGCACCGCCACCGCTCCCGCATACATCACCAGAACATGCTGCAGACCGAAGGTGAAAAGCTGCCGCAGGGGCAACACCTCGTCGACCGGGTGAACGCGTTGTGTAGTCATGGCACAAGCTCCTGAAGGGGCAGCGTTGGTTGTAATCGCGGGCGCTCAGGGACAGACGCACAAACAGAATCGGCCCCGGCGTTCGAAGACGCGGGGTCATCCTTGAATGTTTTTAACGATGAAACAAATTGGCAACCATCGCTTTTTCGATGGCAAAGACGCGGCACAATCGCCGTCTCGCTCAAGCTCGGAGTACACCGCGTGCGCTTCTCACTCGATCAGTTGCTGATGTTCGTCCAAGTGGTGAAAAGCGGCTCGTTCTCCGCCGCCGGGCGCAAGCTGGGCAAGACGCAATCGACCATCAGCGCGGCGATCGCCAATCTGGAAACCGACGTTGGCGTCGAGTTGTTCGACCGCAGCAATCGCAGCCCTGCCCTCACCGCCAGCGGGCATAAATTGCTGGTCCAGGCAGAGGCGGTACTGGAGCGCTGCATGACCTTCGAGGCCCACGCCGATTGCCTTTCCGATAGCGTCGAACCGAGCCTGACCCTGGCGATTGAAACGCCGTACGGCCCGATCATGCCGGTGCTGCAAGCGTTCGAGCAGGCCTTTCCGTTTGTCGATCTGATCATTCGCCACCCGGTCTACGGCGATGTCAGCGAACTGGTCAGCAGTGGCGAGGCGGTGCTGGGCGTGGCGTTTTCGCAGCCGGGCTATCCCCGGGAACTGGCGTTCCAGCAACTGGGCAAACTGATCATGCTGCACGTCTGTCATCCCGATCATCCGCTGGCGCAACTGGACAACGTCACGTTCGACGATTTGCACGTGCATCGGCGCCTGGCGTTCAGTGCGCACGCCAGCAAACTGCCGAGCAGTGAATACCTGCGTTCGACGCAACTGTGGCAAGCGGAAAGCTATCTGGCCCTGCTCGAAATGGTCCGCGCCGGCCTCGGCTGGGCGACCCTGCCGCGCCAGCTGATCCAGCGTGAACTGGGCAATGGCGAACTGGTCGAGTTGCAGCTGTCGGCGTACCCGCATACCGACTGGCAAATCGGCGTCGACCTGTTATGGGCACGCCAACGGCCACTAGGGACGGCCGAGCGCTGGCTTAAGGAAAAGCTCCAGGCCAACAAGGTTTATGAACGCGATCGCAACGGTCAGACCACTACGCTGTGATTACTTGGCGAACACCTGGCCCATGTCCTTGAACGCCTTGAATTCCAGCGCATTACCGCAGGGGTCGAGCAGAAACATGGTCGCCTGTTCGCCGACCTGACCCTTGAATCGAATGTAGGGCTCGATCACGAATTGCGTGCCGAATGACTTCAGTCGCTCGGCCAGTGCTTCCCATTGCTGCCACTCTAAAATGATGCCGAAGTGCGGGACCGGTACGTCGTGGCCGTCGACCGGGTTGCTGTGAACGCTTTCCTGGGCAGCTGTCTGCGGCTGTTCATGGATGACCAATTGGTGGCCGTAAAAATTGAAATCGACCCACTGCGCGCTGGATCGGCCCTCGTCCAGACCGAACACTTCACCGTAAAAACGGCGGCAAGCGGCAAGATCGTAAACCGGGATGGCGAGGTGGAAAGGCGAAAGACTCATCAGGCACTCCGGCAACCGCGTTGATTAAACCAATCTGGCAACGGCGCACCGCTGCTGATCGAGGATCGAAAACAGCCTAGATCAAAAACCCTGCGAATGCCGGCTCGACTTTTCATGCCATGGAGATAGCGCGGCTGTGAATACGCGCCACGACTATCTGCTCGGCTTCCTTACCGGCGCGTCACCACTTTTCGGTGACAGTCCGCCGGGGCCAGCACCGCGCCGGCGCTGGAGCGCACGACGATAGTTTCGACGGGCTCGGCCCGTTCGTTGTCGAGCAGGATCGAGTGATCCTCGCCTTCCGCAAACAGGAAGCGCTCGCCCCACTGACGCAGGCTGACGACGATGGGAAACACCGCGCGGCCCATGTCGGTGAGCACGTATTCCTTATAGGCACTGCCGTCTGACGCGGGCCGAAGCTCCAGCACGCCCAACTCGACGAGCATTTTCAGTTTGACCGTGAGGATGTTCTTGGCCAGGCCCAGACGTTTCTGGAATTCACTGAAACGGCGCACGTCATCGAACGCATCGCGAATGATCATCAAGGCCCAGCGATCGCCAATGGCTTCGAGGGTTCGGGCCACCGGGCATTCGCTCTGCGCCAATGTTTGTTGTCGGGCCATGTGATTCCTGATGGATCGGCTATTGAATGTGGTTGCATTTAACAACCCGAATGAATAAAGATCAACGTATCGGTTTCAATTCAAAACCACACTACGAGGAAGCAAGGATGCCGTGTCAGACGCAAACCCTGATCAATGCGCAAGCCGCAGCTGACAGCGCAACGACCGGGCTGAGTCGTTTGCAGACTTTTCTCTTTGCAATCACCTGCGCGATGGCAGTGGCCAATGTTTATTTCGCACAGCCATTGTTGGAATCGATGGCCGCCAGCCTCGGCGTTTCACCCGGTGCAATCGGCGTTGTGGTCACGGCCACGCAAGCCGGGTATGCGGTCGGGCTGCTGTTCATTGTGCCGCTGGGTGATCTGCTCGATCGCAAGAAACTCATCGTGAGCCAACTGCTTTTGTCTGCAACGGCGCTGTGTGCCGTGGGCCTGTCCGAGAGCTGGGGAGTGTTGCTCGGCGCCATGATGCTGGTGGGTCTGCTGGCGGTGGTGGTGCAAGTGGTGGTCGCCTGCACCGCCAGCCTTGCTCGCCCGGAGCAACGCGGCGCCGCGGTGGGCACCGTCACCAGTGGCGTGGTACTGGGCATTTTGCTGGCGCGTTTCGTTTCCGGCGTAGTGGCTGATCTGGCCGGATGGCGCGGCGTGTATTTTGTCTCGGCAGTCACGATGGTCGGTATGGCTTTGGTGCTTTGGCGCACCCTGCCCGCCTCGGCAAAACCGCCCGCACAGGGCAGCTATCGGCAATTGCTGCGCTCGATGTTCCAACTTTTTTTGACTGAGCGGGTATTGCGCATCAGAGGCATCTTCGCCCTGCTGATTTTCGCCGCGTTCAGTGTGTTGTGGACGTCGATGGTGCTGCCGCTCAGCGCCGCGCCCCTGTCGTTGTCCCACACGCAGATCGGCCTGTTCGGACTGGCCGGGGTAGCGGGCGCGCTCGCCGCCGCACGGGCTGGGCGCCTGGCCGATCGCGGCTTGGGCAATCGCACCACCGGCATCGCTCTGGCGCTGTTGACGCTGTCCTGGCTACCCATCGCATTTGTCGACAGTTCGCTGCTGGCGATGGCCGTCGGAGTGATCCTCCTCGACTTCGCCGTGCAAGCGGTGCACGTCACCAACCAAAGCCTGATCTTCGCCGCACGGCCCGATGCGCAGAGCCGACTGGTCGGTGCGTATATGTGTTTTTACTCGGTGGGCAGTGGTCTGGGCGCCATCGCGGCGACGTATACCTATGCGCACTCTGGCTGGGTGGCGGTGTGTTTTCTCGGAGGCGGGATCAGTGCTGTGGCGCTGATGTATTGGGTGTGGCTGGAGTACGTATATTCACACGACTGAACCAATGTGGGAGCGAGCCTGCTCGCGAAGACTAAGCATCAGTCAGCAGCGAATTGTCTGACCTGACGCCTTCGCGAGCAGACTCGCTCCCACAGGGATTATTCGCCAGCAGTTACTTGCCGTCCTCGGGCTTCTCGGTCTGCATCTGCACCGACGGTTTGCTCTTGTCGCCGTCCTTGTTGGGTGCATCGTTGGAATCGAAGCAGCCGCTCAACAGAAACACTGAGCAGAACCCCAGACATACGCAGATTTTCTTCATGACAATCTCCTTTCAGCAGTGGTATTGCTACCCGGTTCAAGCTTGAGCATGCATCGTTCACCTACATTTCCGGAATGCGCGCAAAATCATTGCAGGACCGCATCAGGCTCTCAACCCTTACTGTGCTCCGGCGACGAAGGCCCTTCCTTGACGCCGCGCGGGCCGGCGATGCCCCACACGATCAGGCCGAGCACCGGGAAGACGATCAAGCCGATCGCCCAGGCGGCTTTGACGCCGACGCTCTTGTTGCTGCGAAACACACTGACGATCGCCCACAGATCGACCAGCAGAATGATCACCGCCACGGCGATGGAGAAGTAACTCGCTGCCTCGTTCATTTCGCAATCCTCCGATGACTTGTAAGCATTGGGCTGCGGGGCTTTTTCAGCGTTCAAAAAAATTGCGCGCGCGCGGCGCCAAAGCTTCAGCCGCCTTCCGGATCCTGGCGGATCACGGAAATCTTGCCGTTGCGTTCGATGATCGCGAATTTGATCTGGTCGATGGTTTCTATGCCCTGACTGGAACGTGCCGCCTCCATGACATCCGCCTCGACCAGCCGCGCATGACGCAGGCGTCGGTGCAACAGCTTGCCATTCTCGACAATGATCGTCGGCTCGCCATCGATCAGCCGCGACACCCAACTGGAACGTTGTTTGAGCAGGGAAAAACCGACATCCACAGCGATCAGCGTAATGATCACCAGAAACGCATTGGTCAGAGAAAAATCATCACCGAGCAGCGCTTGCTGGGTGGCTTCACCGATGATCATCAGCAGGACGAAATCAAACGTCGTCAGCTCGGCCAGCGAACGCCGGCCGGCAATTTTGAACAGCACCATCAGTGCCAGATACATCGCGAGTGCGCGCAACACCGAGTCCATGGGTCACCTATGGATAAATGAATTGAGTGAGCTTCACTTCGCTCGAGCCTAGCGTGCGGATATGGCTGCGAAACAGGCCCAGTCCGTCGCCGCGCAGCGTCACATAGAGCGTCGCCTGGCCTTGGGCATCCGCCTGCAACCACAAGCGCATACCCTGTTTTGAGCTGCGCATACGCACCGGTGCCGGCTGCATGGTTTCGACGCTGAAGCCATCGAGCATCTCGCCGCCGATGTCCAATTCGACGGTAGCTTCAGGGGTCGCGTGCACGCTGAGTTTCAGCGGGTTGGTCGAGCCGTTGCGATGGAACATCTCGTATTCGACCTGGACTTTACCGTCATCGCTGCGAGCGTCCTGCGAACTGAGCACGCCCCGGGAAAACAACCCCAACAGGCCCAGCAGCATGCACAACACCAGCAGATACCAACCAATGTGCTCGAAGCGCCAGACCTTCAACTGATAGGCCATGTCCTCCTGCACCGGGAACTGTCGACTTTGCAGATCGGGATGGTCAGCGTCGTGCTTCATCGGCGCCACCCTCCTTCGCCGCGCAAGGCACGACGGTGATAGGCCGGCAACTGCTGCAAGGCGAACTCACAGGCCAGGGTCTGCACTTCACTGCGCGATCCGGGAAACCATTGCCGGGTGCTGAACAGAAAATGTTGGTCATCGAACTGGAATGCCCAGGCGAAACACACCGTACCGGCCTTGATGCCATCCATATCGTCGGGTCCGAGAATGCCGGTGGTGGCGACGGCGACGTTGGCCGTGCTGTCGCGCAACGCACCGATGGCCATTTCACTGGCCACTTCCACGCTGGTCAGATTGAAGGTTTCCATGGTCGCCGGGCTGACGTGGAGCAAGCGCTGCTTGGCTTGCGGCGAATAGACCACGTAGCCGCATTCGATCAGCTCGCCGCTGCCGGGCACTTCCGACAGCAACATGACGATTTCCCCGGCCGTGCAGGATTCGGCGGTGGTGATGATCAGCGAATGTTGGCGCAGGTATTCAATCGTTTCCTTGGCGATGGACATGGCACGCTCTCGAAGCTGTTATTGCCGGTTGACCGCTCGCTGTGCGGATCATTCCGCTGGACTGGATGAGCGTATAACCGCCTCTTGCCGAGAAAGTTTTCCGCCCCATTCGGCGCGATCACCTACCCTCATAGACTGTGTGATCCACTCGAGCCCGCCGCCCCCATGCGTTGTTCATTCAAGTCATTGTTTTTGATTCTGTTCCTGCTGCTGATGCCGGGCAGCGCCGCGTCGTGGGCAGCGGAGCCTGCCGCGCCGACAAACCCCGGCGCAGCGCCGCTGCCGGTGATTTCGCAGAGCGATCTGCAAGCCCTGCAACAACGCCTCGACGGGCTCAAGCAGCAGATTTCGGCGGCAAACAATTACAACCAGCTCGAAGGCCCGCAGGATCGGGTGCAGGCGTTCATTCTCGATGTCGATCGGTTGTCGGCAGCGCTGTTGCCGCAACAGGCGCAACTGGCGGTGCAACTGGGCGTGCTCGGCACCGCTCCAGACGCCGAGGTGGCTGCCGAGCAAGCCGATATCGTCGCCCAGCGGGCCGCGCTGGCGGAACAGAAAAGCAAGGTCGACGGCACCCTGAAAAGCCTCGCCGCACTGAAACAGAATGCCGCCGACCTGATCACGCAAATCGCCGGCATTCGCCGCACGCTGCTGGAAAGCGAACTGACCCTGAGCACACGCAGCGTGTTGAGTCCGCAGTTCTGGGCGCCACTGATCAATCCAAGCGAGGACGACCGCGAGCGGCTGCGACTGTTCGTCGAGCAGGTTGGCGACGTCTGGGCCACGGTCTGGGCGCCGGGCGAGCGTTTTTACACCTGCGTGCTGGTGCTGCTGGCGCTGCTGATCTGGACCTTCGGCCGACGTCTGGCTGAGCGCGGGCTGACCTGGTTCTGCATTCATCGCGTGGCGGAGGGCCGACTGCGCCGCAGTGCCTTGGCATTCGCCTCAGCCATAGCGACCTTCATCACCACCGCCATCGCCCTGAAGCTGCTGTTCTACGCCTGCACCCGCCACGACGCCCTGCCGCCGGTGCTGGAAACCTTCTCCGAAGAGTTCGAAAAAGTCGTCTATGCCTGCGTGCTGATCACCGGGCTCAGCCGTGCATTGCTGTCCACCGAGCACCCGTCGTGGCGCCTGCCGGCAATTGCTGATCCAGTGGCGCTGGCCCTCAAGCCTTATCCGCGAATCCTCGCCTGCGCGTTGCTGGTGTTGGTGACGCTGGTGCAAGTCGCCAATGCCACAGGCATGAGCAGCCACATCGTGATGGCCGGGCGCGGCGTGATTTCCATGGTGGTGCTGGCGATCATCGGCACGATGCTGGTGCGCGTGGGCAAAGTGCGCAAGGCCTTGGTCGCCGCCAACGACGCTTCGGCGACGAACAGCGTGTTCGCCGGGCTGATCTACAGCGTCGCCAGCGTCTCGATGTTTGTCACGGCCATTGCCCTGCTTGCCGGCTATGTTTCGCTGGCGCGGTTCATCAGTTATGAACTGGTGTGGAGCTACGTCGTGCTGTCGGGTTTCTATTTGCTCATTCAGTTGGTCAAGGACGCCTGTGAACACCTGTTTTCACCGAAACACGCGAGCGGCCAGGCGCTCAAGCAATTGCTCGGGGTCAGCGATCGACGCCTTGAGCAAACGTCGATCCTGTTGTCCGGCGTCAGCCGCGCCGGCCTGATGCTGATGGCGCTGATTTCGTTGTTTGTCGGCGGCATCGGCACCACGCTCGGCCAACTGGTCACCAACATCATGTCGATTCTTGGCGGCGCCGGTTTGCGCAAGCTGAATATCGTCCCCGGGCACCTGCTCAATGCGCTGTTGGCGCTGCTGATCGGCATCTGGCTGATCCGTACATTGAGCCGCTGGCTCGACAACGAATTCCTGCCCAAGACCGACATGGACCCGGGCATGTGCGCGTCGCTGAGCACGCTGTTTTCCAATATCGGCTACGCCTTCGTGATTCTGCTGACGCTGTCGTCGCTGGGCGTGCAGTGGACCAATCTGGCGTGGATCGTCAGTGCGCTGTCAGTGGGTATCGGCTTTGGCTTGCAGGAGATCGTCAAGAACTTCGTCTCCGGCCTGATTCTGCTCACCGAGCGCCCGGTCAAGGTCGGCGACCTGATCAGCATCAGCGGCGTCGAGGGCGACATCCGCCGGATCAACGTGCGCGCCACGGAGATCCAGCTCAGCGACCGCTCGATCGTGATCGTGCCCAACTCGCAACTGATCTCGCAGAACCTGCGCAACGTTACCCTCGGCGGCAGCGCTCAGGGCGTAGCATCGCTGGAGCTGGTGTTTCCGCTGGATATCGATCCTGAGGAGGTCAAACAACTGCTGCTGGATGCGTATCACGAGAACGAAACCATCCTCGATAAACCGGCGCCATTCGTGCGCTTCAGCAAGTTGTCCCAGGACGGAATAACTCTCACGGTCACCGGATATGTCGGCAGTCCAAGGATCGTCGGGCTGACCAAGAGTGATTTGTTGTTTGAGGTCCTGAAGCGTTTGGGTGCGGCGGGGATTGCGCTGGCGAAACCGCCAGCGGCGTGATCAGGTTAGCGCTTGCCCGTGTTGTCGATGCGGGCCGTGCTGCTGCGTGGCGTCAGCTCGAACGGCAGGACGACATGCCTTTCTGCCAGCGGCCGCTTTTCGATCAGGGCAATCAGCATCTCGACCGCCTTGGCCCCGAAGGCCTCGGCTGGTTGCGAGATGGTGGTCAGCGGCGGATCGCAGAACGCAGCCATGGGAATGTCATCGAAACCCACCAATGAAATATCCTCGGGCACACGTAGCCCGGCCTGCCGGATGCGCTTGAGCGCACCAATGGCCATTTCATCGTTTTCGCAGAACAGCGCGCTCGGCCGCTCGGCCAATGCGAGCATCTTTTGCGCGCCGGCAAAACCGGCCTCGAGGCTGAAATTGCCATGGCAGATCAGTGCTTCGTCGAAGGCAATCCCGGCCTCGCGCAGTGCCGCTTCGTAGCCTGCCAGTCGATCCAGAGCCAACGGGCTGTTTTTCGAGCCCTTGATCAGGCCGATGCGTCGGTGCCCCAATGCGATCAGATGGTCGGTCATGGCTTTGGCGGCGGCGACGTTGTCCAGGCTGATGGTTGGATAACGCCCGGCCTTGAGCACTTCGCAGGCGTTCACAATCGGCGGCACATCGGCGTCGGCCGGAGCGTTTTCGAAAGGATCGTAGGCGCGCAACTGAATCACCCCGTCGGCCTGATAGGCGTACACCAGCTCGGCGAATTGTCGCTCCAGTTCTTCCCGGCCCTGAGTGTCGCAGAGCAGCAAGCGATAGCCAGCCGCCTGCGCCGCTTGCTGCGCGCCGCTGATGACCCGGGCAAAGAAGGTATTGGCGATGGTCGGCACCAGAATCACCAGATTGCCGGTGCGCCGCGAGCGAAACTGCACGGCCATCAGGTTCGGCCGATAGCCGGCCTGCTCCACGGCGGCCATGACGCGCTCACGGGTTGGCGCGAGCACACGCTCGGGCGATTTCAAAGTCCTTGAAACCGTCGCCACGGAAACCCCGGCCAGCCGAGCCACTTCGCGAATATTGGACAAAACCACCTCGTTGTTTCATGCCGATCAGGCGCGGAGCTTACCGCAGGCGACGAGCGATCGAAACGCTGTCGATCATCCGCTGGCATTTGACACCCGGCTAATTCAAGCCTAGATTTCGCCCACGATGTAACCGGTTACATCACTCATCAGCATTGCATCCAGCTACCGAGAGGACCGCCATGTACGCTGCCGCAAAAAAAACAAGAATGGGTTTTGTCGGAGGCGGTGAAGGTTCATTCATTGCCCGTGCCCACCGGCAAGCCGCCGGCCTCGATGGACGCTTCGAACTGGTCTGTGGCGCGTTCAGCCGCGACTCGGAGAATAATCAGCGCACCGCTGCGACCCTGGGAGTGTCCGCCGAACGTTGTTACGGCGACTGGCAAACCCTGCTCGCTCGCGAGGCCGCCCTGCCCGCCGAGCAACGCATGCAACTGCTGGTCATTGTCACCCCCAATCATCTGCACGCACCGATTGCCCGTGAGGCATTGAGCGCCGGTTTTCACGTGTTCAGCGAGAAACCCGCGGCGCTGAATCTCGCCGAGGTGCAGGCGCTGCATTCGGTGGTGATCAACAGCCAGCGAATTTACGGGCTGGCGCACACCTACCTCGGTTACGCGATGGTCTGGCAGGCCCGCGAAATGGTCGCCAGCGGCGTGCTCGGGCACGTGCGCAAAGTCATCGTCGAGTACCCGCAAGGCTGGCTCAGCACCGATGTCGCCGGGCAAGGCAACAAGCAGGCCGGCTGGCGCGACGATCCGGCGCAATCCGGGATCGGCGGCTGCATCGGTGACATCGGCACCCATGCCTTTTCCCTCGCCGAGTTCGTTACCGGCCAGTCGATCCAGTTCATCAGCGCGATGCTTGGCGCCCATGTCGAGGGGCGGCACCTGGATGACGATGTGGCGATGCTGTTCAAAATGAGCGACGGCGCCAGTGGCGTATTGCTCGCCAGTCAGGTCTGCGCCGGTGAAGAAAACCCGCTGAAGATCCGCGTCTACGGTGACAAGGGTGGGCTGGAATGGCGTCAGGAAGAGCCGGCCAGTCTGATTCATCGACCGTTGAATGAACCGATGCGCATTCTGCGATCCGGAGTCGGTCAGCCGTGGTTGTGTGACGCTGCCAGTCAGCGCATGCGCCTGCCCGCCGGGCATCCCGAAGGTTATTTGGAAGCGATGGCCAACCTGTACGGCGATCTTGCCGAGGCGATTGTTCAAGGCGTCGAAGGCCATCAGGCCCCGGGCGTACCGGGCATCGAGACCGGCCTGCGCGGCATGGCCTTTATTGAAACCGCCATCGCCAACCACCTTGGCAATGAAAAGTGGAGCGAGATTCCCGGCCAACCGACAGGAGCCCAGCACAATGAACAGTGATCAGCAAAATTCGACTGGCCTTAAAGGTCCGGGGATTTTTCTCGCGCAATTCATCGCCGACCAAGCGCCTTTCGACACGCTCGCCAACATCGCCGAATGGGCAGCCTCGCAAGGCTACAAAGCCATTCAGGTACCGACCCTCGGCACGCGTTTCATCGATTTGCAGCGCGCCGCTGAGAGCCAGGATTACTGCGACGAACTCATCGCCGTCTGCGCCCGCGCGGGTGTAGTGATCAGTGAGCTGTCGACGCACCTGCAAGGGCAATTGGTCGCTGTGCATCCGGCGTTCGACAGTCTGTTCGACGACTTCGCCCCGCCAGCGCTGCGCGGCAAGCCGCAGGAGCGCACCGAGTGGGCCATCGAGCAGTTGAAACTGGCGGCCCGTGCCAGCCAGCGTCTCGGACTCAAGGCCCATGCGACCTTCTCCGGCGCCCTGCTCTGGCCCTACGTCTATCCATGGCCGCAACGTCCGGCCGGTTTGGTCGAGCAAGGTTTCGCCGAACTGGGCAAGCGCTGGCTGCCGATCCTCGACTGCTTCGAAGAGGCTGGCGTTGATCTGTGCTACGAAATCCATCCCGGCGAAGACTTGCATGACGGCGCGTCGTTCGAGCAGTTTCTTGAGGCGGTGAATCATCACCCCCGCGCCGCAATTCTCTATGACCCGAGCCACCTGCTGCTGCAGCAAATGGATTACCTCGGCTTCATCGACCGTTACCACCAACGCATCCGCATGTTCCACGTCAAGGATGCCGAGTTCCGCCCCGATGCGCGCTCCGGCGTCTACGGCGGCTATCAGGGCTGGGTCGAGCGTCCCGGGCGCTTCCGCTCGCTGGGCGACGGCCAGATCGATTTCAAATCGATCTTCAGCAAATTGTGCCAATACGACTTCAACGGCTGGGCCGTGCTCGAGTGGGAATGCTGCCTGAAAGACTCTGCACAGGGCGCGGCGGAAGGCGCGGCGTTCATCGAGCGACACATGATCCGCAAGACCGCCAAGGCCTTCGACGACTTCGCCGGGGTCAGCGCCGATGCCGCTTCCAACCGGCGCCTGCTCGGCCTGACCGACGACTGATTCATCCGCGTTACCGACATAAAAACAATACGGTGATCTGAAATGAACGTAATGAATGCGCGACTGAGCGTGATGATGTTTTTGCAGTTCTTTATCTGGGGCGGCTGGTTCGTCACCCTCGGCACTTTTCTGGCCACCACGCTCGCTGCCAGCGGCGGCCAGGTCGGCATGGCCTTCGCCACGCAATCATGGGGTGCGATTCTGGCGCCGTTTGTCATTGGCTTGATTGCCGACCGGTTTTTCAATGCCGAACGCATTCTGGCGGCGCTCCATCTGCTGGGCGCGGTGCTGCTCTATCAGCTCTATCGCGCGGCAGACTTCAGCGCGTTTTATCCCTATGTGCTCGCCTACATGATGGTCTACATGCCGACATTGGCGCTGGTGAACGCCGTGGCGTTCCGCCAGATCAAAGACCCGGCGCTGGAGTTCTCGCGCATTCGCGTATGGGGCACAGTGGGCTGGATTGTCGCCGGCGTGGTGATCAGCTTCGTGTTCGCCTGGGACTCGCAGCAAAGCATCGCGGCGGGAGGCTTGCGCAATACGTTTCTGATGTCCGCCGTCGCATCACTGCTGTTGGGGCTTTACAGCTTCAGTCTGCCGAACACCGCGCCGCTGAAAACCGCAGCCGGCTCATCAAGCCTGAAGCAGATGCTCGGCGTCGATGCGTGGGGTTTGCTCAAGGATCGCAGCTATCTGGTGTTCTTTCTCGCCTCGATCCTGATCTGCATTCCGCTGGCCTTCTATTACCAGAACGCCAACCCGTTTCTCGCGGAGATCGGCGTGACCAACCCGACAGCGAAGATGGCCATCGGTCAGGTCTCGGAAGTGCTGTTCATGTTGCTGTTGCCGCTGTTCATCCATCGTTTCGGCATCAAGATCGCCCTGCTGGTCGGCATGGCTGCCTGGGCGTTGCGTTACGTGCTGTTTGCCTTCGGCAATAACGACGATCAGGCATTCATGCTGCTGATCGGCATTGCCCTGCACGGCGCGTGCTATGACTTCTTCTTCGTGTCCGGGCAGATCTACACCGATGCAAAAGCACCGGAACGCTTCCGCAGTTCGGCGCAAGGTCTGATCACTTTGGCCACGTACGGGTTGGGCATGTTGATTGGCTTCTGGATTGCGGGACGGATTACTGACCACTTCACTTCGAGTGCGGGCCATGACTGGAGAAGTATCTGGCTATTTCCAGCCGGTTTTTCCGTGGCGGTGCTGCTGTGTTTCTGGGCGACGTTCAAGGGCCGCGATCGGGACAAGGCTGTGTTGCCGACTGCGGTTTAGAGCAGAGTTCTAATGCATGAACAGAACGAATGCCGCCTGTGGTTTAGGCGGCATTCGCTATCGATGCTCATGGTTGCGCTCAAGCGGTGCGACGTTCGAGCAGACGGTCTGCGCCACCTTCGGCAACCCGATTGCCTTGCAGATGATCGGAGCCATCAGAGGCTACTGCATCGCTGAACAGTGGATCGGTTTCGGTGGCGGCAACTGCGTCGCTGAATAGCGGGTCGGTTTCGGTGGCGGCTACTGCGTCGCTGAACAGACGATCAGTTTGAGTAGCGGCCACCGCGTCGCTGAACAGTGGGTCGGTTTCGGTGGCGGCGAAGGCGTTCAGTGCAAAAACCGAGAAAGCGATACCGAGGATAGTCTGGCGTTTCATGATGATGTGCTCCGAGGTGCAGTGATTGGGTATGGAGTCGATCTTACGCCGCGCTATGGATATGAGAACTTCATTGACTTAATGGTCGTTATTGACGCAATCAATGATCGAGCTAAGCAAAAGTAGCTGCTTATCTAACCTTTAAGCTGTTACTTACGGGTCCAAACGAAACGCCCTACAACGTCCAAGGCACAAAACTGACCAATCGTATTATTGACAGCTTTACGCAAGCAAAAAAAAGACCCGAATCGATAAAAACCGAAACGGGTCTTTCCCACTCAGACGACCCTTATTTCAAGTCGTCAAAGTGATCTCGCAGGAACTCGTAAAAGCGCAAAGCTTTCAACAATCTCCATACAAGGCTCAGCGTACGCAGCAAAAGCTTCATACGTTTTGGCCTCCAGGGCTGGCGGCCAAACCTCCAGCAAACTTACCGGACCATGCGTGCCTTCAGCCTACATGCTGGTGTGGCTAGTGAGGCGGCCGGTTGAAATCCCTCCGAGACAACATTCCGGCGCGGGTGCGAATCCGCGTCAGAGGGCGTGAAACCTTTTGCGCCCCCCAGCCAAACCTCACTGCTCTACCAACAAGATGAGCGCAGGCATCTTAACGCAGAAATCAGAAGAGAAAACCCGAGTACCCAAGGTTATCCTGCGGCTACGCCTGAACCTTTGTAAAATCTTATTTCTGACAATGTTTATTGACAGACCTGAATTCAGCTACATGCGTTGGACGTTCCGAAAAAACCTCGCACATCACGCTAAACCTACGTTGCACTGACGGGAGAAACTCAATACCATGCGCGGACATGTTGGTGTGGCTAGTGAAGCACATGGCCTCGGCTCCAAACCGAGGATTGAAAAACCGCCCCGCGAAGGCGGTTTTTTTTCGTCTGCGTTTTCTGGTCCCACCCCATCCAGGACACATTGCCTGACTCGATCCCCCTGCACAAATCTTCTAAACACTCTCCTCCCCCACGCGGTATTTTAAAAACGCCCAAGCTCAACCGCCCTATGGAGTCCTCCCATGGACACACGCAACTGGATCTCCCTGTCCCAGGATGTCGATACCGGGATCGAGTCGATTCGTGCGCATTTCCGTGGGCATGCCTACGATCCGCACTGGCATGACAGTTTCCTCGTGGGCGTTACCGAGCAGGGCGTGCAGCAGTTCAATTGCCGTCGTATACGTCATCGCAGTACCCCGGGGCATGTGTTCCTGCTTGAACCAGGAGAGATCCACGATGGCCATGCGCCGACCGAGGATGGCTTCACCTACTCGATGCTGTACCTCGATCCGCACTGGCTGGAGCGCGAACTGCACGCGCTGTTCGAAGAGGCGCCCGCCGACAGTCAGCCAGGATTTGCCGACACCCTGAGCCACGATCCGCGCCTGTCGACGGCGATCGTGCAAGCCTTCCATGCTTTGCATGACGGCGATCTGCGCATCGTCCGGCAGACTGCGCTGGATGGCCTGCTGGCGTCCCTCACCCGCCACCTCGACTGGCGCAAGCGTCAGGACTTCGATCCGCGCCTGCCACTGGTTGCGCAGGTTGCGCGCGACTATCTGCATGCCCACACCTACGAAGACATCGGCCTCGACGACCTAGCGCAAGCCTGTGGCGTTGATCGCTTTCGCCTGACCCGCGCGTTCAAGGCCGCTTTCGGTCTGGCACCCCACGCTTACCTGATCCAGTTGCGCCTGGCCAAGGCGCGGCAATTGCTCGCGCGCGGCGAGACGCCAGCGCAGGTGGCCAGCGTGCTCGGTTTTGCCGATCAGAGTCATCTCGGTCGCTGGTTCCGACGCGCCTATCAACTGACCCCGGCGGACTACCGCAAACGCTGCTCAAATCTTCCAGACTGACGCCCTCCGTCTGACGATCATGGTGTCCTGTTTCGACTTTCAGGAGTTTGCACCATGGCTTCTTTACTGCCCTTTCTACTGTTTGCTTTCGTTGCCTCGATCACGCCGGGGCCGACCAATATTCTGGTGTTGAGCCACAGCTCGCGGCGCGGATTGATTGCCACGCTGCCGATCATTTTTGGCGCGTGTGCGGCGGCCGCGTTGATCGTGCTGGTGGTCGGGCTCGGTGCTGGTGAAACCCTGCTGCGCTTTCCGCGCGTGCAGCAAGCCATGGCTTGGGCTGGCGTGCTCTGGTTGAGCTGGCTGGCGTGGCAGATCTTTCGCAGCCCGCCGCCATCCCTGGACCCGAAATCGCAGGAACAAAGCTTGAGCGTATTCGGCGCGGCGCTGCTGCAATTGGTCAACCCGAAGGTGTGGATGATGGCTGTGGCGGTGGTCAGCGTATTCGTCGGCGGCGGCGACAAGACGCTGCGCCTGTTGGTGTTGTCGCTGGCGTTTCTGCTGGTGTCGTTGCCGTGCATGACGCTCTGGGCATTGCTCGGCGTTGGCAGCGCGCGCTTGCTCAGCTCACCGCAGGCGTTCAAGCGCATGAACGCGGCACTGGCCCTTCTTCTGCTGCTCTCGGCCTGGATGGCCGTGTTGGTCTAATGCCCGGTGGCTTGCCGGTATTCGCGTGGTGTAAACCCGGTCGAGGCCTTGAACTGACGGGTGAAAGCGCTGTGATCGGTGTAGCCGCATTGCAGCGCCACCTCGGTGATCGGCAGGTCGCTGTGCAGCAATCGATGGGCGTGTTCAAGACGGACTTTCTGAATCATCTGCCGTGGTGTCAGGTGGAAAACGCGTTTGCAATAGCGCTCCAGTTGCGCCACGGAAATCCCGGCGATCCGCGTCAGTTCACTCAGCGTCACCCGCCGGTTGAAGTTGCCGCGAATGTATTCATCGACAGCCGCCAGGCGCTCGAACGCCGGGTGGGTTTCACTGGCTGACTGCAGATCCACCGAGATCCCCACCAGACCGATGATCGTCCCGTCACGGTTGTAGATCGGCCTCTTGTGGGTCAGGCACCAGCCCGGTTCGCGACTGCCATACAGATGCAGTTCGAGCTGATCCTCCAACACGAAACCTTCCTCCAGCACCTTGCGATCCTGCTCGGTATAACCCGGCCCCAACTGCGCCGGGAACACCTGCGCACTGGTTTTGCCGAGCAACGGGCGCAGGTCCTTCAAGCCACAACGCTGCACCAGCGTACGGTTGGCCAGCACATAACGCGCTTGCAGATCCTTGATGAAGATCGCCGCATTGGGGATCACATCGAGTATCGGCAACAGCTGCGCGGCCCCGGCGACCATCTCTTCGAGGGTCTGCGCACGCAAGCCGTCAGTGCCTTGGCACAGGATCGAAAACGCTGACTGCATCAAAGACTTCCCCTCGAATTGAACCACCGCAAATGTCACTCGCCAGCAGATTGCAGCAACGTCGCGACCCTGTCGAGGCCGCGCATTCATCGGTGCCATTGTGCTGAATTCGTCATCGATCCCGGCATAAAACATCAATCGCCGCCACTGCCGGGCGGTGCAAAGTCTGCTCGTCCCCGTGACACAACTGCCTATCCAATAACTCACAAGAAGGCGATGCCATGTCAGGCCAAGGCAAGTTCAAAAAACAGCTTTCATTGATCGACCTCACCTTTATCGGACTCGGCGCGATCTTCGGCTCCGGCTGGTTGTTCGCCGCCAGCCATGTCTCGGCGATTGCCGGTCCGGCGGGGATTTTCTCCTGGTTGCTGGGCGGTTTTGCCGTGTTGCTGCTGGGCATCGTCTACTGCGAACTGGGCGCGGCATTGCCCCGTGCCGGCGGCGTGGTGCGCTACCCGGTTTATTCCCACGGCCCGCTGCTCGGCTACCTGATGGGCTTCATTACGCTGATTGCGTTTTCCAGTCTGGTGGCGATCGAAGTGGTCGCCTCGCGCCAATACGCGGCGGCGTGGTTTCCCGGCCTGACCAAGGCTGGCAGTGGCGATCCGACGATCCTCGGCTGGCTGGTCCAGTTCGGCCTGCTCTGCGTGTTTTTCCTGCTCAACTACCGCAGCGTGAAGACCTTCGCCAAGGCCAACAATCTGGTCAGCGTGTTCAAATTCATCGTGCCGCTGCTGGTCATCGGCGTGCTGTTCACCTTCTTCAAACCGGAGAACTTCCAGGTTCAGGGATTCGCTCCATTCGGCCTGTCCGGCGTGGAGATGGCGGTCTCCGCCGGCGGGATCATCTTTGCCTATCTGGGCCTGACGCCGATCATTTCCGTCGCCAGCGAAGTGAAGAATCCACAGCGCACCATTCCCATCGCGCTGATTCTTTCGGTACTGCTGTCGACCTTGATTTACGTGCTGCTGCAAATGGCTTTTCTCGGCAGCATCCCGACGGAAATGCTCGCCAACGGCTGGGCCGGTATCAGCAAGGAATTCGCCCTGCCCTATCGCGACATCGCCCTGGCGCTCGGTGTCAGCTGGCTGGCGTATCTGGTGATTGCCGATGCGGTCATTTCGCCGAGCGGCTGCGGCAACATCTACATGAACGCCACGCCGCGAGTGATCTACGGCTGGGCGCAGACCGGCACCTTCTTCAAGGTCTTCACCCACATCGATGAAAAGTCCGGCATCCCGCGTCCGGCGCTGTGGCTGACTTTCGCCCTGTCGGTGTTCTGGACCCTGCCATTCCCGTCGTGGGAAGCGCTGATCAACGTGGTGTCCGCCGCGCTGGTGTTGAGCTATGCGGTGGCGCCCGTATCGGTTGCGGCGCTGCGGCGCAATGCGCCGGACATGCCGCGCCCGTTCCGGGTCAAGAGCATGGGCCTGCTCGGGCCGGTGTCGTTCATCATCGCCGCGCTGATCGTTTACTGGTCGGGCTGGAACACCGTGTCGTGGCTGCTCGGCCTGCAAATCCTGATGTTTGTCATCTACCTGTTCTGCGGTCGCTTTGTGCCCACTGCGCACCTGAGTCTGGCGCGTCAGGTGCGCTCATCGGCGTGGCTGATCGCCTTCTACGCGGTGACCATCGTGCTGTCGAAACTCGGCACCTTCGGTGGCCTGGGCATCCTCGCCCATCCGTTCGACACGATCGTCGTCGCCGCTTGCGCCACCGGCATTTACTACTGGGGTGCAGCAACCGGCGTGCCTGCGCATCTGCTGCGCCTGGACGACGAGGACGAAGAAAGCGAAAGCCCTGCGCCCTCGTCCACCGTCACCGCCCGCCCTGCCGGCGCCTACTGAAATCATCCAACGGGATCTCTCCATGAAACGAGTACACGTCATTGATTCCCACACCGGCGGCGAACCGACACGGCTGGTGATGAGCGGCTTCCCCGAGTTGTCCGGCAACAGCATGGCCGAGAAACGCGATGCCTTGCGCAACCAGCATGACCAGTGGCGGCGCGCCTGTCTGCTCGAGCCACGCGGCAACGATGTGCTGGTCGGCGCGCTCTATTGCCCACCGGTATCGGCGGACGCCACTTGCGGGGTGATCTTCTTCAACAACGCCGGCTACCTGGGCATGTGCGGCCACGGCACCATTGGCCTGATCAATTCGTTGCAGCATCTGGGGAAAATCCAGCCGGGCGTGCACAAGATCGACACACCGGTGGGGCAAGTCAGCGCGACGCTGCACGACGATGGCTCGGTCACTCTGGGCAACGTGCCCGCTTACCGTTATCGCAAACAGGTACCAGTGGACGTGCCCGGTTTTGGTCGCGTAGTCGGTGATATCGCCTACGGCGGCAACTGGTTTTTTCTGGTTTCCGAGCATGGCCAGACCCTGACCATGGACAACGTCGAACACCTGACCGCGTGCACCTGGGCCATGCTCAAGGCGCTGGAAGATCAGGGCATCTTCGGCGAAGACAGTGCGGTCATCGACCACATCGAATTGTTCGCCGATGACGATCAGGCCGACAGCCGCAACTTCGTCATGTGTCCCGGCAAAGCCTACGACCGCTCACCGTGCGGCACCGGCACCAGCGCCAAACTTGCCTGCCTGGCAGCCGACGACAAGCTGCAACCGGGCGCACCGTGGATCCAGGCGAGCATCACCGGCAGCCAGTTCGAAGGCCGCTTCGAATGGGAAGGTGAACGCATTCGCCCGTTCATCACCGGCCGCGCCTACATGACCGCCGACAGCACCTTGCTGATCGACGACAGCGACCCGTTCGCGTGGGGCATCTGAGCCGCCACGCCGATTTTTTCCCTCGAATAAAACGAAATGCCAAGGAGTTAAACCATGAGCGACAACATCTTCACCGGTTGCATGCCGGCCCTGATGACCCCGTGCACCGCCCAGCGCAAACCGGACTTCGATGCGCTGGTGAGCAAGGGACGCGAGCTGATTGATATCGGCATGAGCGCCGTGGTCTATTGCGGCTCGATGGGCGACTGGCCGCTGCTGACTGAAGCCGAGCGTCAGGAAGGTGTGGCGCGCCTGGTCGCCGCCGGGGTGCCGACCATCGTCGGCACTGGTGCAGTGAATACCCGTGAAGCGGTTTCCCACGCAGCGCATGCGGCGAAAGTCGGCGCGCAAGGCTTGATGGTCATTCCGCGCGTGCTGTCCCGTGGTGCTTCGGCGACGGCGCAAAAGGCCCACTTCGCTGCCATCCTGCAAGCCGCACCGAACTTGCCGGCGGTGATTTACAACAGCCCTTACTACGGCTTCGCCACCCGCGCCGATCTGTTTTTCGAACTGCGTCGCGAATACCCGAACCTGATCGGCTTCAAGGAATTTGGTGGGGGCGCAGACCTGCGCTACGCGGCTGAGAACATCACCTCCAAGGACGATGACGTGACCCTGATGGTCGGTGTCGACACGCAAGTGGTGCACGGTTTCGTCAACTGCAACGCTACCGGCGCCATCACCGGTATCGGCAACGCCCTTCCTCGCGAAGTGCTGCAACTGGTCGCGCTGAGCAAGCAGGCCGCGCAAGGCGATGCCAAGGCCCGACGTCAGGCGCGGGAGCTGGAATCGGCATTGGCAGTGCTGTCATCGTTCGACGAAGGCTGTGATCTGGTGCTGTATTACAAGCACTTGATGGTGCTCAACGGCGACAAGGAATACACCCTGCACTTCAACGAAACCGATGCGCTGAGCGACTCGCAACGGCGCTATGCCGAGAAGCAGTATTCGCTGTTCCGTCACTGGTATGAAAACTGGTCTGCCGAACAGAATTTCGCCTGACCACCACCTGCTGCGAGTCATCACGATTCGCGGCAGGCCTCGCTCATTTCACAGGAAGACACCATGACTCTGACGGGCAACATGCTGATCGGCCAGCAAGCCGTGACCGGTAATCGTCCAGCCTTTCGCGCGATTGATCCGGCGACCAACCAGGCACTTGAACCGCAGTACGCCGGGGCATCAGCCGAACAGGTGGAACAAGCCTGCGCCCTGGCCTGGGCGGCGCTAGACGCGTATTGCGAAACCAGCCTGAGCAGCCGTGCGGCATTTCTCGAAAGCATTGCCGAGCACATCGAAAACCTTGGCGATGAACTGATCGAACGCGCCCACGCCGAAACTGGTCTGCCACCTGCACGCCTTCAAGGCGAGCGTGGCCGCACCTGCTCGCAATTGCGCCTGTTCGCCCGTACGGTGCGCGCGGGTGAATGGCTGGATGTGCGCGTCGACAGTGCGCAACCGCAACGCCAGCCACTGCCGCGCTCCGACCTGCGCCAGCGGCAGATTGCCCTGGGGCCGGTCGCGGTGTTTGGTGCGAGCAACTTTCCCCTGGCATTTTCCGTGGCCGGTGGCGACACCGCTGCGGCATTGGCGGCTGGTTGCCCGGTGATCGTCAAGGCGCACAGCGCGCATCCCGGCACCAGCGAACTGGTCGGCCGCGCAGTCGCGCAAGCGGTCAGGGCCTGCGCTCTGCCCGAAGGCGTGTTTTCCTTATTGTTCGATTCGGGGTACGAAGTCGGCATCGCATTGGTCAGTGATTGGCGCATCAAAGCCGCTGGTTTCACCGGCTCACGGGCTGGTGGACTGGCCTTGATGAAAGCCGCGCAAGTGCGGCCGGAGCCGATTCCGGTGTATGCGGAAATGAGCTCGATCAACCCGGTTTTGCTGTTTCCCGCCGCGCTGGAAAATCGGGCGCAGGCGTTGGCCGAAGGGTTTGTCGCGTCGCTGACACTGGGCGCCGGGCAGTTCTGCACCAACCCGGGATTGCTGATTGCCCGCAAAGGCCCTGCGCTCGACGGGTTTCTCGGCGCGATAGCGGAACTGATCCCGCGCAGCGCGGCGCAAACCATGCTCACGCCCGGCATCTTCGGCGCCTATCAAGCAGGCGTGACCGCTCTGCAAGGCAATCCCCGTGCACGCGCGGTAGCGGTTGGCCAAGTCGGCGGCGCCCCGAATCAGTGTCAGACGCATGTCTTCAGCACCGATGCAGCGGATTTTCTTGCCGATCAAAACTTGCAAGCTGAGGTGTTCGGCGCGACATCGCTTGTCGTGCATTGCAGCAGTGACGAGGAAATTCGCCAGGTCTGCGCACATCTGGAAGGCCAACTGACCGCGACCCTGCACATGGATGACGCCGACCTTGCACTGGCGCGCACGTTGTTGCCAACCCTCGAGCGCAAGGCCGGGCGCTTGCTGGTCAATGGCTGGCCGACCGGCGTGGAAGTCTGCGATGCGATGGTGCATGGCGGGCCTTACCCGGCAACCTCGGATGCGCGCAGCACCTCGGTGGGCACTGCGGCGATCCTGCGTTTCCTGCGGCCGGTGTGCTATCAGGATTTCCCCGACAGCTTGCTGCCGACGGCGCTGCAACAGACCAATCCGCTCAACCTTCGGCGCTTGCTCGATGGCCAACGGGAAGCGACACACCATGGCGAATAATCCTTCGCACGACATCGCGGTGGTCGGCGCCGGGATCATTGGCGTGGCTTGCGCACTGCGCCTGGCCCGCCAGGGTTTGCGCGTGGTGGTCATCGATCAGCAGGAACCGGGGCATGGCGCTTCGTTCGGCAACGCCGGACATCTGGCCACCGAGCAAGTCTTTCCTATCGCTGACGTGTCGATCCTCAAGCGCCTGCCGGCCATGTTGATGGACCCGATGGGGCCGCTACGCCTGGACTGGAAGTACCTGCCGCGCGCCCTGCCGTGGTTCACCCGCTTGCTGCTGAATCTGCGGCCTGAGCCTTTTCAGAAAACCGTCGCCGGCTTGCGCGCACTCAATGAAAGCAGCCTGGATGCGTGGCAGCGCTTGCTCAGCGATATCCAGCGCCCGGATCTGCTCAAGGTTGACGGCTCGTTACTGGTCTTCGAAAAACCTGAATCGCGGCAATCCCTCGAAGCCTTGCAGGCACGCCTGAATCAGCAGCAGGTGCCGGTGGATTACTGGCAGGCGGGGGCGATCCGCGAAACGGCGCCGCAGCTCAGCGAACAGATTCAGGGCGGACTGTTTTTCCCGCGAACCGGGCATTTCCTTGACCCCTATCGGGTGGTTCGTGCACTGGTCGAGGCGGCGCGCAGCAGCGGCGTGAGTTTTCTCAAACAGCAGGTTCAGGGCGGCTACGTGCAGGAAAACGGTGTGCTATTAGTCACCGGTAATGGCGGCGTAACGGCCAGCCGCGTGTTACTGGCCTGCGGTGCGCATTCGGCGAAACTGACTGCCGCGCTGACCGGCAAGCAAGTACCGTTGGACACCGAACGTGGCTATCACCTGATGCTGCCGCACGAGCATGATCGCCTGCCCTTCCCCGTCACCTCGCTGGAACGCAAATTCATCATGACGCCGATGCGCGATGGGCTGCGCCTGGCCGGCACGGTCGAATTCGCCGGATTGGAGCGGCCAGCGAACATGGCGCGCGCCTGGCAGTTGCAGCGCCTGAGCCAAGGCCTGTTTCGCAAGGACCTGAACGCTGATGGCGCCACACCGTGGATGGGCTTTCGCCCGTCGCTGCCGGATTCGCTGCCAGTGATTGATCAGGTTTGCGCCGGCAAGGTCTTGCTTGCCTTCGGTCATCAGCATCTGGGCCTGACTCAAGCGGCGGTGACGGCGGAATTGATCGGGCAGATGGTCTCAGGCGCGGCCGGCGAGTTGCCGAATGCCGACGCCTACCGACTGGCACGTTTCTAAGCGTGCTTCAGCGCGTCGCCGTGATGCATGGCCAGGTGGCCGGTCTTGTCGCTCTTGACCTCGTACTGCGGCGCGTCTTTCGAGGGCTGGCCGGTGGCGGCCCATGAACTCGGTGTCGCGGGTGTGCACCTTGACCACTTTGCCGTGGATCTCGCCCGCCTCGGAATTCCAGCGCACCGCATCGCCGACTTTGAATGAGCTGCTCATCATTGCGTCCTCGCCTCTGGCTGTTGGTTTATGGAGCGGCGCGCGTCGGAGAAATTCCGCTTTTTTGCGAGGCGACCGAAGGCAGGCAAAAAAATCGAACGGCGAAAATCACCCGCACCTCCAATCTGCACAAGCCGTAGAAAACGGCCATGACGAGGTGTGAGATGAATAACGATCAAGGCAAGCAAGGTGACGATCCGCTCCCAACCACGCCCGACCCGCTGAGTCCGGGGCGTACCGAGGTCGATCCGATGAAGGAACGCGGCATCGACGAACTGCCCGACAACGAAGGCGAAATCCCGCTGGACGATGACAGTACCGGGCTGGATCCGGAGCGCGTACGTCAGGAAACCGATAACGCCGAGATGGACGACCAGCCCAATCCGCGTTGAGCCTGAACAGGCAGCCGTCGCCATACGGCTGCCTGTCGGTTGCGCAATCAACAGCAGAATCAGGCAAGCATTTCACAGAAATGCACTACTTCGCGCTCCGACCCAGGCGCAACAATGGGCGTCCGACAACCCATGGAGGATGCTCACATGCTCGTACAAGCCTATGGCGCCCACGCTGGCGACAAACCCCTTGAGCCCATGCAGATCAAACGCCGTGCGCCAGCCGCGCACGACGTACAGATCGATATCGCCTTCTGCGGCGTCTGCCATTCCGACCTGCATCAGGTGCGCGCCGAATGGGCCGGCACGCAATTCCCTTGCGTCCCCGGCCACGAAATCGTCGGCCGCGTCTCGGCGGTCGGCGATCACGTCAAGGACTACAAGGTCGGCGATCTGGTCGGTGTCGGCTGCATCGTCGACAGCTGCCAGCACTGCGATGACTGCGAATCCGGTCTGGAAAATTACTGTGACGGCATGATCGGCACCTACAACTTCCCGACCCCGGACGCACCGGGCTGGACTCTCGGCGGTTACTCGCAAAACATCGTCGTGCACGAGCGCTATGTGCTGCGCATCCGTCATCCCGAGGCGCAACTGGCCGCCGTCGCGCCGCTGCTCTGCGCCGGCATTACCACCTACTCGCCGCTGCGTCAGTGGCACGCTGGCCCCGGCAAGAAAGTCGGCGTGGTCGGCATCGGTGGCTTGGGTCACATGGCCATCAAACTGGCCCACGCCATGGGCGCCCACGTGGTGGCGTTCACCACCTCCGAATCCAAGCGTGAAGCGGCCAAGGCACTGGGCGCGGACGAAGTGGTGGTGTCGCGCAATGCCGAGGAAATGGCGGCGCACACCAAGAGCTTCGACTTCATCCTCAATACCGTCGCAGCCCCGCACGATCTCGACGCCTTCCTCCTCCTGCTCAAGCGCGACGGCGCGTTGACCCTGGTCGGTGCGCCTGCCTCGCCGCATCCGTCGCCGAACGTGTTCAACCTGATCACCAAGCGGCGCACCATCGCCGGCTCAATGATCGGCGGCATCCCTGAAACCCAGGAAATGCTGGATTTCTGCGCCGAGCACGGCATCGTCTCCGACATCGAGTTGATCCGCGCCGATCAGATCAACGAGTCCTACGAGCGCATGCTCAAGGGCGACGTGAAATACCGCTTCGTCATCGACAACGCAACGCTCGCCGGCTAAGCACAAGCGCCCATCGGCAGCGCAATGCTGCCGATGGCACGAGTAATTCCATCGCGTAATTGACAGCGCCAGCGTTGCTCGCCAGAGTCGCACCCCTTTTTTCCACCGCAGGGTGAACAGGGGTTTGCGTTGAACCAACAAACATTGTCCATGCGCCTTGAGCGCGTCGCCGCCCATGTGCCGCTTGGCGCTAGACTGGCCGATATCGGCTCCGATCATGCTTACCTGCCGGTGGCCTTGCTGCGCCGCGGACTTATCACAGCGGCGGTGGCTGGCGAGGTCGCGTTGACGCCATTTCACGCGGCGCAACGCACCGTCAATGACAGCGACCTGCACGGCCAGATCAGCGTGCGCCTGGCCGATGGTCTGACGGCAATCAAACCTGGCGACGCCATCAGCGCCATCACCCTGTGCGGCATGGGCGGCGAAACCATTCGCGATATTTTCGACAGTGGTAAAGCCCATCTCAGCGGCCACGAACGCTTGATCATGCAACCCAACGGCGGCGAGCAAGCGCTGCGCCAGTGGTTGATGGATAACAGTTACCGGATCGTTTGCGAAGAAGTGCTGCACGAAAACCGTTTCGACTATGAAATCATCGTTGCCGAGCCAGCCATTGAACCGCTGACTTACAACGCCAGGGAACTGTTTTTCGGACCGCTGCATCTGCAGGCGCGCTGCCCGGCATTTCTGCACAAATGGCAACGCAGGCTGAAGCAGCGGCAGAAGACGTTGGGGCAGTTTACGAGAGCGCAACAGACGTTGCCGGAGGACAAAATTCTTGCGCTGAAGCAAGAGATGCAGTGGATTAGTGAATTGCTCGGGTGACTGTGCCGCCGTCTTCGCGAGCAGGCTCGCTCCCACAGGAAATTGCATTTCTCCTGAGGGAACACGGTCCACTGTGGGAGCGAGCCTGCTCGCGAAAGCGGTGGGTCAAGCTACAGAGCAACCAAGTTGGCCGCAGCCGTCGGAAAAACAAAAAGCCTGCTGTTAAAAGCAGGCTTTTTCGTGGGTGGTGAACTTACTTCTGCTGCGTCAGCGCCGAGTAGCTGTTCATCAGGTTGCGGTAGTTGGGGATGCGCTGCGACAGCAGATTGCCCAAGCCTTCGATGTCGTTGCGCCAGTCGCGGTGCAGCTCACAGGCCACCGAGAACCAGTTCATCATCTGCGCGCCAGCCTGAGTCATGCGGCTCCATGCGGCTTGCTGCACGGTGGTGTTGAAAGTGCCGGACGCATCAGTCACCACGAACACATCAAAACCTTCCGCCAGCGCCGACAGGGTCGGGAACGCTACACACACATCCGTTACGACACCGGCAATGATGATCTGCTTGCGCCCGGTGGCCTTGATCGCCTTGACGAAATCTTCGTTGTCCCAAGCGTTGATCTGACCTGGACGAGCGATGTACGGCGCATCCGGGAACATCTCTTTCAACTCCGGTACCAGCGGGCCGTTCGGGCCTTGTTCGAAGCTGGTAGTGAGGATCGTCGGCAGGTCGAAGAACTTGGCCAGATCCGCCAGCGCCAGCACGTTGTTCTTGAACTCGTTCGGCGAGAAGTCCTGCACCAGCGAGATCAGACCGGTCTGGTGGTCAACCAGCAGCACGATAGCGTCGTCTTTGTTCAGGCGGTTGTAGGTTGGAGTGGTCATGGTGTGCGTCCCTTTTCAAGTTTGGAGTTTTGTTGTTGCGTTCAAGTTGGGTACAGATTACTGACGCACAGCAAAGGGATAAATCGGCTGAAAAGCGTTTCACCGTCCACCTGAACAGGACAATCGAAAACGGCCCACTCCTACAAAAGCGCGTGCAGGCCGTTCTGATTAGATACACCGAAGTACAAATGATGTACCTCAGCCCCCATTTATCAACTCCGCGCAACTTCCTAAAGTCCTCTCCAACAGCCACCCGCCATCCTGACGGGCCAGCGACAGAGGAAATCATCATGAGCACATCGAAAAAAGTAGTTGTCATCACCGGCGCCTCGCAAGGCATTGGTGCAGGTCTGGTCGAAGGCTTTCGCGCCCTTGGCCATCAAGTGGTCGCAACCTCGCGCTCGATCAAAGAGTCGAGTGACCCGGATGTCCTGACCGTTGCCGGCGACATTGCCGATCCGCAAACCGCCGAGCGCGTGATTCGTGCCGCCGTTGCCCGCTTCGGTCGCGTCGATACGCTGGTCAACAATGCCGGGATCTTTCTGGCCAAGCCGTTCACCGCTTACAGCCAGGCGGACTATGCCCAGGTCGTGGCGACCAACATGAGCGGCTTCTTCTACATCTCGCAACTGGCCATCGCCGAGATGGAAAAACACGGCAGCGGCCACGTCGTCAGCGTCACCACCAGCCTGGTCGATCATGCAATAGACGGCGTGCCTTCGGTATTGGCGTCGCTGACCAAGGGCGGCATCAACGCCGCGACCAAATCCCTGGCGATCGAGTACGCCAAGCGTGGCATTCGGGTCAACGCGGTATCGCCGGGCATCATCAAAACGCCGATGCACGCCGAGGAAACCCATCAGGCGCTGGGCAGCCTGCACCCGGTCGGCCACATGGGGGAAATCGACGACATCGTGCAAGCGATCCTCTACCTCGACGGGGCGAATTTCGTCACTGGCGAGATCCTGCATGTCGACGGTGGCCAGAGCGCCGGCCATTGATCGAAACCCTGCAACGCCGCCGGTGGATACCGGCGGCGTCGTTGGTTGTGGTACACAGAGGATGAACGTCCGTCGATCCTCGGTGCGAGCCACAATGAAACGCCATTTTGAAGATTTGCAGTTAGGCAGTATCGAACTGTTCTGCCTGGCCGCCGAAGCCGGCAGCTTCACCGCCGCCGCGCAACTGGCCGGGGTCACGCCCGCTGCGGTGAGCCGGTCGATTCTGCGTCTGGAGCAACGCCTGGGTTCGCGACTGTTCGCCCGTACTACGCGCAGCATTCGCCTCACCGACGCCGGCCGCAGCTTCTTCGAACAATGCAGCCAGGCCCTGACGCAACTGGTCGAAGCGCAGCAGGAAGTCATGGGCGCGCAGACATCGCCATCGGGTCGACTGCGCATCAGCCTGCCAACCACCTACGGGCATCACCGCATCCTGCCGCTGCTGCCGAAATTTCGCGCGTTGTACCCCGAGGTCACGGTCGACGTGCACTTGGGCAATCGCAATATCGACTTCGTTGAAGAAGGCTACGACCTGGCGATACGCGTACGCGCGCAACCGGACTCGACCCTGATCGCGCGCTTGCTGGAAGACGCCGCCCTGGTGGTGGTCGCCGCCCCCGAATATCTGCATAGAGCCGGCACGCCGCAGACCCTCGACGATCTCATTGCGCATGAGTGCATCCAGTTCGAATTGCCCAGCAGCGGGCGGCGGATTTCCTGGCTGTTTCAGGAAAACGGCCGGGACCTGGAAGTGATTTCCGACGGTGGCTATTCCTGTTCCGACGATGTGCTCGGCGGCGTGACGCTGGCCAAGCACGGCGCCGGGCTGTTTCAGACTTACCGGTTCATCGTCGAGCAGGAACTCGCCGATGGCCGCCTGATTGAAGTGCTGCAGCCGTACGCCGGACGTTCGCGCCCCTACACCCTGCTCTACCCGCACGGCCGCTATGTGCCGCAACGGGTGCGGGCATTTGTGGATTTTCTGCTGGGGTTTCGTGAGGAATGGGCGGAACCCGCGCGCTAAACAGGGCGTCAACCGGTCTGGCGCAGGCGGCTGAGTTCCTTGGACGGCGGGCAGCCGAACTGGCGGTTGTATTCGCGGCTGAACTGCGAAGCGCTTTCGTAGCCGACGCGGTAGCAGGCGCTGGAGACGTCCAGCCCTTCATTGATGATCAGCCGCCGCGCCTCTTGCAGGCGCAGCTGTTTTTGATATTGCAGCGGGCTCATGGCGGTGACGGCTTTGAAGCGGTGATGCAGCGCCGAATTGCTCAGATTGGCCACCTGCGCCAGCGCGTCGATGCGCAGCGGTTCAGTGAAATTCTTGTTCAGCCAGTCGATGGCCCGCGTGACCCGATGGGTCTGCGAATCGCTGACGGCGATTTCATACAGCAGATGCCCGTGCTGGCCGCGCAGCAGGCGGTAATACAGCTCACGCAACACCATCGGTGCGAGCATGCCGATGTCGCGCGGATTATCCAGCAGGCGCACCAGACGCAACATGGTGTCGAGCAGGGTCACGTCGATCTTGTCGAGAAACATGCCGCGCCCGGCGTCTTGCGGCATGCCGGTCAGCGGCGACTCGGCAATCAGTTGCGTCAGTTGCGCGGGATCGAAGTCCAGCCGTACGCAAAAATACGGCGCCTCGGGTGAGGCTTCAATCACCCGTCCCGACACCGGCAACGTCACCGACACCACCAGGTAATTCAACGGGTCGTAGAGGAAACGTTCGTCGCCCAGCCCGACTTCCTTGCGGCCCTGCACGATCAGGCACAGCGCCGGGCGGTGCACGACATGGATCAGCTCGGACGGCCCATCGAGACGGATCACGTGCAGCGGCGCAATCGCGGTTTCGTAGGTGCCTGGCGCATCGAAGCGCTGAGTCAGCAAGCGCACCAGCTCGGCGCGATACACCGCCGTGTCGTGGAGGATGGAAGCGTCGTGGTTATCCATGCAAAGGGCCTCGAAAGCAGACGAAGGTAGGTCAACTGCCCAGGAAGATTAGCCAGTTTTACCCAGCGGCGACTAGATCAAAGATGCTGCAGATTTGCCTGATTCTGCGTGCTCATGATCGTGGCAAAGCCATGGCCGCGTTATCACACGCGCCCTTGGCTTGCCGCACCGCTATCAGCCTGCCGTTACCGTCATGCCGCCATCGGCCATGACTACCGAGCCGACCATGAAACTGGCGCGGTCGGAGGCCAGAAAGGTCACGATCTCGGCGATCTCTTCCGGCTGCGCCGCCCGACCGATTGGCGCTGCTTCGCCGTGCTGCGCGAGGAAGCCCGGGCCGTCCTCGACCACATCGTTGAGAATATTGGTCACCACATCGCCGACGCCGATCGCGTTGACGCGAATGCCGTGCTCGATGACTTCCAGGGCCAGCGTGCGGGTCAGTTGTGCCAGCGCACCTTTGGAAGCGGTGTAGGCGGCGATGGTCGGGAAGGCAAAGTACGAGGCATAGGAGGCGATATTGACGATGGCACCGGACTTGTTCGGGATCATCGCTTTCACCGCTTCGCGACAGTGCAGGAAGGCTGCCGTGGCATTGACTGCCTGGATCCTTTCCCAGTCGTCGCGGCTCATGTCGATCACGGCTTTGTTGATGATGATCCCGGCGTTGTTGACCAGAATATCCAGGCGCCCGAACTGCTCGACGGCAAGGCCTACTGCGCGTTCGGCGGCGCCGTCCTCGGTGATGTCCGCCACCAGCGGCACCAGATCGGGACGAGCCAGTGCTTCGACAGCCGGGTTGAGGTCTTCGGCAATCACCTTGGCGCCGCGAGCGTGCAGCATCAGCGCAATCGCCTTGCCGATGCCACTGGCCGCGCCAGTGACCAGTGCAACTTTACCGGCGACTTCTTGGGGCAGGGTGTGGTTGAAATCAGTCATGGTTTTAACTCCTCGATAGCGAATCGGTGTTGCGCCTGATGGCGCGGTCGTGAACACGGCTTCACTGTCGCGCACTGTCCGCCGCCGGGCTTTCGGGTGATTGCCGGGACTGTCGGGGTTTTGCGCTGGAGTTTCTCGTTCGCCCGCCCTAACCTTCAAAATCATTCGCAGCCGAAGCTTTTGATGGAGCGTCCTGTGCCCTCTGCCAGCCCCGCTACACCGACAATCAGCCAGCCCGCGCGCATCGCCGCCGAAGCCATGCCGGAGCATCTGCCCGGTATTGCGGAAACGACCACGCCGCGGCCGCAGATCAAGGATGCGGTGGTGCAGCTGTTCCGCCATCAAACCCTGCTTGAGCCGATCCGCGTGCCGTGCGTGGCCGAACCGCTGCTGGTGCTGGTACTGGCCGGCACTGCCCGGGTCGAAGAACGTTCGTTGGGCGGAGAGTGGCAGGCGAGCCAGGTCACGGCGGGCGATTTTTTCCTGACCAACACCCGCGAACCCTACGAAATGCGCTGGCAGACCGAAGGTTGCGAGGTCTTCGAAGTCATGCACCTCTACCTCGGTCTGGGCCTGATCGAACAAGCGGCGCGCGAAGCCTTCGGCGAACAGGCCGGTGCAGTGACGTTTGTCGATGTGTCGGGTGCGCGTGACGAGCAGGTCAGCTTCATTGTTGAGCAACTGCGCATCGAACTGACCGGACAGCGCCAACCCAGTGCACTGCTGGTGCACAGCCTGGCTCAGGCGTTGGCGATCCATCTGCTGCGTCATTACCTCGACCCCGACAGCAACCCGCGCCGCGACAACGCCCTGCCCGCCTACAAACTGCGCCGGGTGATCGAAGCCATGAATGCGAATCTGGCGGAAGATTTCAGCCTCGGTGATCTGGCCGCAGTCGCTGAGCTGAGCGACTACCACTTCAGCCGCACCTTCAAACGCGCCACCGGTTTATCGCCCTCGCAATACTTCATACGCCTGCGCATCAGCCGCGCGCGTCATCTGTTGCTGGAGACCGCACGCAGCGTGATCGACATTGGCCTGGAGGTGGGCTACTCCAGCCCCAGCCACTTTTCCCAGGTGTTCCGCCGTGAAGTCGGGGTCACTCCGAGTGCCTACCGGGACGCGCCACGCGGGGCCTGAAAACCTGTCGAAAAGCGATGCAGCAGAATTGGGCAAATCCCGAGGAGGAATCGATTAATAGCCCATGAGCCGCCGCACTTAATCTTCTTCCAGTGCCCACTCACGGGCACACAGAAGAGGACGACATCATGCTGAACATTCAAGAAAAAGTGATCGTGATTACCGGCGCCAGCAGCGGCATCGGCGAAGCCACCGCACGCCTGCTCGCCGAACGTGGCGCCAAAGTGGTGTTGGGGGCTCGGCGCACCGAGCGTTTGGCAGTGATTGCCGAAGGGATCAATAGCGCCGGCGGCCACGCGCAGTTCCGCGCACTGGACGTCACCGATCAGCAGGATGTGCAGCGCTTCGTTGATTTCGCCGTCGAGCATTACGGCCGCGTCGATGTGCTGGTCAACAACGCCGGGGTCATGCCGTTGTCACGGCTGGACGCGCTGAAGGTCGATGAGTGGAACCGCATGATCGACGTCAACATCCGTGGCGTGCTCCACGGCATCGCCGCCAGTCTGCCGTTGATGCAGCGCCAGCGCGCCGGGCAGATCATCAACATCGCCTCGATCGGCGCCTACGCGGTCAGCCCCACCGCAGCGGTGTACTGCGCAACCAAATACGCAGTGCGGGCCATTTCCGAAGGCTTGCGCCAGGAAGTCGGTGGCGATATCCGCGTCACCGTCATCGCACCGGGCGTGACCGAATCGGAACTGGCCGAGAGCATTTCCGATGAAGGCGGCCGCGAAGAGATGAAGTCATTCCGCAAGATCGCCATCCCCGCCGAAGCCATCGCCCGCGCGATTGCGTATGCCGTCGAACAACCGGCGGATGTCGACGTCAGCGAACTGATCGTGCGCCCGACCGCGAGCCCTTACTGAGACCAGATGAATCACAATCAACTGTAGGAGTGAGCCTGCTCGCGATAGCGGTAGACCAGTCAATGAAAATGCTGAATGTGCCGCCGCCTTCGCGAGCAGGCTCGCTCCCACCGGGGATTTGTGGCACCACCAAATAATTGGTCAACACGGAACATTGTGGGAGCTAGCCTGCTCGCGAAAGCGCTGGGTCAGTCGGCGAAGATGCTGGATGTGCCGCCGTCTTCGCGGGCAAGCCCGCTCCCACAGGGTTTTGTGGCGCAACCAAATCAATGGACAACACGGAACATTGTGGGAGCGAGCCTGCTCGCGAAAGCGCTGGGTCAGTCGGCAAAGATGCTGGATGTGTCGCCGTCTTCGCGAGCAGGCTCGCTCCCACCGGGGATTTAGCGCACGGATATTCCAACCCTGGCCGGTCGATACTGGTTTTCACGATGTCGGTGACTGAACTGCATAAGGGTGCGCGGGAGAGCCTCTCACTCTAATTCCAGAGTGGGAGGCATCGATTAAATCGCTCGATCAGCGTGACGGCGGATGTTCGGTTGACACCGAGTTGGCCGCATCCACATCTGACATATCTTCCTCGACCGGTGCCTCATCGTCCGGCGGCAAAGGCACCTCGGGATTTTCCCGCTTGGGATCGTGCCCCGTCTCGTTGTCGGTGGTGCGCGTCACGGCTTGTTGCGACTGGTTGCCCGGTGCGTTTTCATCAATGTCCATGTCGGTCTCCGATGTGATTCAGCGATAGGTACCTGAACGTGTGAAATGCCGGCGCGTGACAAGTGCCCGGCAATGGACGAACGGCGTTCTGTAGAAAACGCAAAAGCCTGCTTTCGAGGCAGGCTTTAGCTTTGGATGGGAGGCTTACTTCTGCTGCGTCAGCGCCGAGTAGCTGTTCATCAGGTTGCGGTAGTTGGGAATACGCTGCGACAGCAGGTTACCCAGACCTTCAATATCGTTGCGCCAGTCGCGGTGCAGCTCACAGGCCACCGAGAACCAGTTCATCATCTGCGCGCCAGCCTGAGTCATGCGGCTCCACGCGGCTTGCTGAACAGTGGTGTTGAAGGTGCCGGACGCATCAGTCACCACAAACACATCAAAACCTTCCGCCAGCGCCGACAGGGTCGGGAACGCTACACAGACATCCGTTACGACACCGGCAATGATGATCTGCTTGCGCCCGGTGGCCTTGATTGCCTTGACGAAGTCTTCGTTGTCCCAAGCGTTGATCTGACCTGGGCGAGCGATGTACGGCGCGTCCGGGAACATCTCTTTCAACTCCGGTACCAGCGGGCCGTTCGGGCCTTGTTCGAAGCTGGTGGTGAGGATGGTTGGCAGGTCAAAGAACTTGGCCAGATCCGCCAGCGCCAGCACGTTGTTCTTGAACTCGTTCGGCGAGAAGTCCTGCACCAGCGAGATCAGACCGGTCTGGTGGTCAACCAGCAGCACGATAGCGTCGTCTTTGTTCAGGCGGTTGTAGGTTGGAGTGGTCATGGTGTGCGTCCCTTTTCAAGTTTGGAGTTTTGTTGTTGCGTTCAAGTTGGGTACAGATTACTGACGCACAGCAAAGGGATAAATCGCTTGAAAAGGGTTACACCGTCCACTCAAACCGGACAATCCACTTCAATCGTAAAACGGCTCAACCAACGCCCGGCTGCCGACAAAGAAACTGTCCGCTACCAGGCGCAATGGTTGCAGGTCGAGGTCGCTGGCCTTGTCGCCGATCAATTGCTGGAAGTGGCGGTAGACCGCTGCGTACTCGCCCTCCTCCGACACGCTTTGCTTCACGCCGTCGATGCTTAGCACCGCGCCGCCATTGTCCAGACGCAGGACGCCTTCGACGCAGCGGATTTCGATGCTCCACAGTTCGTCGTGGCCATGGTCGAAGTCGAACTCGGCGCGTACGTCGAGCTGATGTGCATCAGACATTTTGATAGAGGCGGCAATCGGCGACTGGCAGTTGCTCGGCACGCGCAGTTCGGCGGCTTCGACAAACAGCGGCAGCGTCAGCAGGTGGGTGATGATCGACAAGGCGTTGATGCCCGGGTCGAAGACGCCGAGGCCGCCCGGTTGCCAGATCCATGCCTGACCCGGATGCCACTTGCGCACGTCTTCCTTCCAGTCAATCTGTACGCTTTGCAGGGTGCGGCTGGCCAGCCAGTCGCGGGCGGCGGCGATGCCCGGTGCGTAGCGTGAATGCCAGGCGAACAAAGCGCTGACGCCTTGATCGGCGACTTGATCGACCAGGGCCATAGCCTCGCCCAATGTCGCACAGGGCGGTTTTTCCACCAGCACGTGCTTGCCGGCCGCCAACGCCTGTTGCACCAGTGCGAAGCGCCCCTGTGGCGGCGTGCAGAACGCAATTGCGTCGACAGTCGGGCCGTTTTCGAGCAGTTCGCCCAGCGACTGGAAGTTCTCCACCCCGGCGCAAGGTTTGCCCTGGGTAGCGACCGCCACCAACTGGAACGCCGGGTTGGCGAGGATGGCGGGAACGTGTTGATCCTGGGCGATCTTGCCGTAGCCCACCAGGCCGAGACGAATCGGTTGCATTACAGACTCCTGTTGTTGTTTTGGTCTTTGCAGCGCAGCGGCAAGAGTACGTGTTTCTGCGCCCGCCTCCAATCGTCATACTATTTAAATCGAGTTTGGTCGCGGCGAACGCATGGCTTATTCGTCATTTCTTCTTACACCTTTTATCGTCCGATCCGGCACCGCGCGGCGATCGGCAGCCGGCGATCAGCCTCAGTTTGCTATCATGCGGCGCTTTTACGGTTAACCCCTCGCCAGTCCTGCCGACTGGCGGGCTGCAAAAGGCGGTATTAGATGACGGCTTTGTTGACTCGCCGCAAGGTACTTGCGGGAATGGGCGTGCTCGGGCTCGGCCTGCTCGCCGGTTGCGACACCCGTGGCCAACTGTCGTACAAGTACGGCAAGGATCTGAGCGACAAGATCCTCGGACGCACCTTCAAGCTGAAGAACCCCGAAGGCGAAACCATGTCGCTGTCGAGCTTTCGCGGGATGATGCCGATGATCTTCTTCGGCTTCACCCAGTGCCCGGCCGTTTGCCCCACCACCCTGGCCCGCGCCGCGCAGATCAAGAAACTCATGGGCCGCGACGGCGACCGCCTGCAAGTGGTGTTCATCACCCTTGACCCTGAGCGCGACACGCCGCAGATCCTCGACGCCTACGTCAAAGCCTTCGATCCGAGCTTCGTCGCGCTGTACGGCACACTTGAGGAAACCAAGGCCACCGCCAAGGAATTCGACGTGTTCTACGAGAAGGTCCCGGCCGGCGACACCTATACCATCTCCCATACGTCCACCAGCTACGTCTACGACTCGCGTGGTGAGTTGCGCCTGGGCCTGTCCACTTCGCTGACAGCCCAAGAGTGCACGGAAGATTTGCTTACTGTTATGGAGGTCTGCTGATGCATCCCGTTCTGAATCACCTCAAACGCACCGTATGTGCACTGTCCCTGCTCGGCCTGGCCTTCCAGGTGTCGGCGCAGACCAAAGTCGACGATGCCTGGGTCCGTGCCACCGTGCCGACCCAGTCCGCCAGCGGCGCGTTCATGACCGTCACTGCCGACACCGACAGCAAGCTGCTCAGCGTTGCCTCGCCAGTGGCCAAGGACGTTCAGATTCATGAAATGAGCATGAAGAACGATGTGATGACCATGGGCCGGGTGAAGTCCGTTGAGCTGCCTGCCGGCAAAGCCGTGAGCTTCGACCCGAACGGCTACCACGTCATGCTGATGGGCCTGAGCGGTCAGTTGAAGGAAGGCGACAGCGTGCCGCTGACCCTGACAGTGGAAAACATCAAGGGCGAGAAAGAAACCATCGAAGTCAAAGCACCGGTTCGCGCGCTGACCAACATGGGCGGCCACGATCACAGCAAGATGCATTGATCGCTGACGGAAAGACTGTTCGCCTGACACATAAACGGGGCGGCCTGATCGATGATCGGGCCGCCCCGTTTTTTATTGGCCGGAAGAAGGCTTACGCCGCTAAACCTGTGGGAGCGAGCCTGCTCGCGAAGGCGTCAGGTCAGTCAACTCGTCTGTGGCTGAAACTCCGCTTTCGCGAGCAAGCTCACTCCTACAGTAGTTCCGGGTGATGCCCAATCCCTCAACTCCCCGCACCACCATGCGCTTCTTCAAAGAAGTAATCCTTCCAGCTCGCCGCTTTGTTCTTCAACACGCCCAGTTCCTGCAATTTTTCGGCATAGATAAACGTGCGTTGCGGCACGACGGTGAAGTCGATTTCCGGGTCTTTGACGATTTGCTCGACCAGGGCCAGCGGCAGTTTCGATTGTTCTACGCGGATGTAGGCCTGGGCAGCGGCGGGTTTGTCGGCCTTGATGATTTTCTCGGCTTCAGCCAGTGCGTCGTAGAACGCCTTGTAGGTTTTCGGGTTTTCGTCGTGAAATTTTTCTGTGGTGTAGAGCACGTTGAACGTCGCCGGGCCGCCGAGGATGTCGTAGGAGCTCAGCACTTTATGCACGTTCGGGTTTTGCAGAGCCTGGTACTGAAACGGTGGGCTGGAGAAATGCGAATTGATTTCCGAGCCGCCGGCGATCAGCGCGGCGGTGGCGTCCGGGTGCGGCAGGCTGACTGAGATGTTGTCGAATTTCTTGAACTGGTCGTCACCGAATTGCCTGGCGGTTTCTATCTGCAGGGTGCGCGACTGAAAACCCACGCCTGCGGCTGGCACGGCGATGCGGTCCTTGTCGCTGAAGTCCTTGAGGGTTTTGATGTTCGGGTTGTTGGTCAGCAGGTAATTGGGCATCGAGCCCAGCGCGGCGATGGCTTTGACGTTCTGCTTGCCCTTGGTGCGGTCCCACACTGTGAGCATCGGCGGCACGCCGGCCGAGACCACATCCAGCGCTCCGGTCAGCAGCGCCTCGTTCATCGCCGTGGCGCCGGAAATGCTGTTCCAGTCGACCTTGATGTCCAGACCCTGAGCCTTGCCGTGTCTCTCGATCAGCTGTTGATCGCGTACGACATCGAGAATCAGGTAACCAATGCCGAATTGCTGGGCGATGCTGATCCTGCCCTCGGCTTGGGCGCCGCTACTGAACAGCGCACCCGCTGCCAGAGTAGCGGCCAACAGAGTCAGCGCAGAACGTTTGAACGGTGTGGCCATGACAACCTCGCAGCATGGGGATGGGCTGAAAGGCCTGACTTTATAGCTATAAAAAATTGAAATTAAATATCTTTATCGCATATCGATAGCACTGAGCGGTTTGCTGTCTGTTACGTGGATATCGCGAGAGGCGGACGGACTTACAACAGTCTGAAACAAAAAACTGCGCTGACTGTAAAGCCGCAATACGACCAGAACCCGTGCCTGATCTGGGTCCACGACATTTAAAGGATCGCCAGCCGCAGGTTTAAAAAGCCGATCAGCCCGCCTGTCCTTGGTATCATCACCCACACTTTTTTGACCCTTTGATGACAAGCAGGCCTTTTTTGTGAGCGCTCTTTTCAACTGGCTGCGGCGGCCGAATGCCCGCCTTCTTTCTCTAATCGTTTTGGTATTGATCGTGCCGGTGTGCCTGCGTGCAGCGTTGGGCTGGTCGACACCGCTGGGCTTTTTGTCGGATCTGGCCGTGGGTAGTCTGCTGGTGGTATCGCTGCATCGCCGTACGTGGTGGCTGGCCTTGCCGGTGCTGGTGTTTTGGGCGCTGCTGGCGATCGCCACGGCAGAATTGGTCAGCGCCGTCGGCCGCCTGCCGACGCCTTCGGATGTTCACTATCTGATCGACCCGCAGTTCGTCGAGAATTCCACTGGCGGCGGACTTGCGCACCCTGCCCTGGCCATTGCTTTGCTGGGTACTTTGGTTTTCTGGCTGCTGGCCCAATTTGTGGGGCGCGGTCTGGCTCGGCCGGCATTGCCGCGCGCTGCCTGGGCCGCGCCGATCGTTTTGTTCGCCGCCCACTGGGGCGCGCAAAACCTGTGGCCGAATGACGGCGACGCCTGGCGCCTGTACAACCTGCCGCATCAATTGCTCGCCAGCGAAGTGGCCGACCTGCAGATCCAGGCCGAGGAATGGCTGGACGGCGACGTCGAAGAACCGACACCGGCGATGGCCGGGCTCACCGATGTCGATCTCATTGGCCAGAAGCTGCTCGCCGCGCCGGGTCAGGCGCGCAATGTGTTGATCATTGCCCTGGAAGGCATTCCCGGCGCCTACATCCGCGCCAACCGCGAGGCGATCGGCAGTCATTACCAGGAAGACCTGATGCCCAACCTCAGCCGCTGGGCCGAGCGCGGCATGAACACTCCGGATTACGTGCTGCACACCCATCAGACCATTCGTGGTCTGTACGCCATGCTGTGCGGTGACTACGACAAGCTCAACAACGGCACGCCCAAAGGCGTGGAAATGCTCACCCTCAACGAACGCAACCAGGCCTGCCTGCCGGCGCAGCTGCGCGAACACGGCTTCAGCACTCATTACTTGCAGGGCGCCGGCCTGCGCTTCATGGCCAAAGACAAGATCATGCCGCACATCGGTTTCGATGCGACCCACGGCCTGGAATGGTTCAGCAACAGCAACTATCTGGAGTTCCCGTGGGGCAAGGATGACAAGGCGTTTTTCGAAGGTGCGCTGGATTACGTCGGCCAGTTGAAAAAGCAAAAGCAGCCGTGGATGTTGACCCTGCTGACGGTCGGCACCCATCAGCCCTACTCCGCACCGGAGGATTATCTGCAGCGTTATGAGACGCCCAAGCAGGCTGCCGTCGGTTATCTCGACGATGCGCTGGATCAGTTTCTTTCAGGGCTGGAGCGCCAAGGAGTTCTCAAGGACACACTGGTGGTGATCACCTCGGATGAATCCCATGGCATCGACGGCGTGCGGCTGGCCTCCTCGTGGGGTTTCAACCTGACGCTGGCACCGGAGCAGGCGCAACTGCCGCGTCTGAATGCCGGGGTTTATGGTCACGTCGATCTGAGCACCTCGATCCTCGACTATTTCGACCTGCCGGTGCCGACTGCGCTGAGCGGGCGGTCGCTGTTTCGCGACTACGATTCGGGGCGAGAAATCATGTCGTTCACCAACGGCAAACTGCGCTACCACAACGGTCAGGGCATCTTCTCCGAGTGCGATCTGCCGCGCCGCTGCCGCTATTACCAAAGCACCGGCTTCATCGCCGAAAGTGCCACATACAAAGGCACCTACAGCGGCCACCCGGCCCGGCAAATCGCCGCGCGCGCCGATGCGCTGGACCTGTCCTTGCTGCGCACACCGCTCAATCATCGCTACCAGTTCGGCAGCAACAACATCATCCCTCTGCAAGCGCAGATCAAGGATGACTGGGCTGACAACCTGATCGGCGCGCAATACCTGGAAATGCCCAAAGGCTCGCACACCCGCGTGCGCCTGACCGTGCGCTCGGTCGATCCGCAGCAGGCGGCGTACATTCAGCTCAAGGCCAAGGAATTTGAACAGGACGTGCAACTGGGCCTGCCAGCAGAGATGGTAGCCACGGCGGATCAGCCGCTGGAGATGGATTTCAGCTTTGAAAACCCGCAGCCGCGCAAAGCCTTCTCGTTCCATTTGCTGGGCTACGGCAATGGCGCGGTTGAAGTATCGGACTTCAGCGTGATCACTGAACTGCACTGGGCAGGATGACATTCTTGATGACGTGCCCGAGGACGACACCGCGCAATCGAGTTGACGTTTTTATCTATAAAGGCTGCACTCGCCTGTCACTTTGCTTCGGGGTATCGAGTGTAAGATCGAATTTGCCTGTCACTTTCCTGGCTTTTCCCAGATCCAGAGCAAAAGTGCCTGCTACGTTTTTGCGAAAATTGGCAAAGGTGACGATGAGTTCACCCTCAATAATGGGTTGGTCAAAATGATTGATCATAACCTTCCAATACCGTCCCATGGTTGGAAAAGTCACTGTGTGAGGACCATCTCCCTCCAACGCATTCGGCACAGACAACTCGACCGTGTGTATAAAATCGTCAGTTCCGATGATGATAAATTCCGTCTCGGTCTCTGCATAAACACATAACTTGCTCTCCAAAAATTTAACGTCATCGAGAAACGCGACAAAGCTACCGGTAGCATTTCGTTTGTTCAGAAGGTCACTTGTTTCGTCCTGAGACATGTCGATATTCCCTTGAGGTGAAGGTGACGTTGCGTTGACTCCAACATATTGTGATTGCGTGGTATCAACCACTGTCAAAGCTGACAGTTTTTAAGATCGCTTCGAAATAACGCCGCTTTTGCATCACGATATCGAGGTAGCAAAAGAGCCTGCCTATCGCCTGCCAAGACTGCGGCTATTAGCCGACTTGCCAACTCGGGTCTAGCCTTACCAGTCCGAAGTCGGCACGAGCCGGCCGCAGACCTGATAGGGATCCGAACATGGCAAACGAATCGAAATGCCCGTTCAACCACGCCGCCGGCGGCGGTACGACGAACCGTGACTGGTGGCCGAATCAACTCAATCTGAAAATCCTCAGCCAGCATTCCCCCAAGTCCGATCCGCTGGGCCAGGACTTCGACTACGCCAAAGCCTTCAAAAGCCTCGACTTCCAGGCGCTGAAACAAGACATCAAAGCACTGATGACTGATTCTCAGGACTGGTGGCCAGCCGATTTCGGCCATTACGGCCCACTGTTCGTGCGCATGGCCTGGCACAGCGCCGGGACCTATCGCACCGCCGACGGCCGTGGCGGCGCCGGCTCCGGTCAGCAACGCTTCGCCCCGCTCAACAGCTGGCCGGACAACGTCAGCCTCGACAAGGCCCGCCGTCTGCTGTGGCCGATCAAGCAGAAATACGGCCGCAACATTTCCTGGGCCGACCTGATCGTGCTCACCGGCAACGTCGCCCTTGAATCCATGGGCTTCAAGACCTTCGGTTTTTCCGGGGGCCGCGCCGATGTCTGGGAACCGGATGAAGATGTGTACTGGGGTTCGGAAACCGAGTGGCTGGGCGGCGACAACCGTTACGGCAAGAGCAATGGCCCGGTGCAGGAGCCCGGCGACGGCACGCTGGTGGCTGAGCCCGATCTGCATGGCCGTGAAGAAAGCCGCACCGATCAAGGCGAACGCAATCTGGAAAATCCCCTCGCCGCCGTGCAGATGGGTCTGATCTACGTCAACCCTGAAGGCCCTGAAGGCAACCCGGACCCGGTGGCCTCGGCCAAGGACATTCGCGAAACCTTCGGCCGCATGGCCATGAACGACGAAGAAACCGTGGCGCTGATCGCCGGCGGCCACGCGTTCGGCAAGACCCATGGCGCCGGCCCGGCTGACAATGTCGGTCCCGAACCGGAAGCGGCTGGCCTTGAGCAACAGGGTCTGGGCTGGAAAAACGCCTTCGGCACCGGTAAAGGCGCCGACACCATCACCAGTGGTCTGGAGGTAACCTGGACCACCACGCCAACACAGTGGAGCAACAACTATCTGGAAAACCTGTTCGGCTTCGAGTGGGAGCTGACCAAAAGCCCGGCGGGCGCCCATCAGTGGCAACCGAAAAACGGCGCCGGTGCCGGCACCGTTCCCCACGCTCACGATCCGAACAAGAAGCTCTCGCCGACCATGCTCACCTCCGACCTGGCGTTGCGCTTCGATCCTGCATACGAGCAGATTTCCCGGCGTTTCCTGGCCAATCCCGATCAGCTCGCCGACGCATTCGCCCGCGCCTGGTACAAGCTGATCCATCGTGACATGGGTCCGCTCTCTCGCTACCTCGGCCCGGAAATGCCGCAAGAGGAGCTGCTCTGGCAAGACCCGCTGCCCGACGTGACGCACCCGCTGATTGACGACAGCGACGCTGCGGCGCTGAAAACCAAGGTGCTGAATTCAGGACTGTCGGTGTCGCAACTGGTTTCGACCGCGTGGGCGGCGGCGTCGACGTTCCGCGGCTCGGACAAGCGCGGTGGCGCCAACGGCGGACGCTTGCGTCTGGCCCCGCAGAAGTTCTGGCAGGCCAACCAGCCCGAACAACTGGACAAAGTGCTGAGCACGCTGGAAAGCATTCAGAACGAGTTCAACGGTTCTGCTGCCAATGGCAAGAAGATCTCGTTGGCGGACCTGATCGTCCTGGCCGGTAATGCCGGGGTGGAAAAAGCCGCGCAGAACGCCGGGCATTCGGTGTCGGTGCCGTTTTCACCGGGCCGCGTCGATGCTTCGCAGGAGCAGACCGATGTCGAATCGTTCGGCTTCCTGGAACCGATCGCCGATGGCTTCCGCAATTACAGCAAAGGCAAATACACGGTTGCGGCAGAAACCCTGCTGATCGACAAGGCGCAGTTGCTGACTCTCACGGCACCAGAAATGACCGTGCTGCTGGGTGGTTTGCGGGTATTGAACACCAATGTTGGCCAGACCCAGCATGGCGTGTTCACCGACAGACCCGAAACGCTGAGCAACGACTTCTTCACCCACCTGCTGGACATGGGCGTGGAGTGGACGCCGACCTCACGGGATGCTGATGAGTTCGAGGGTCGCGAGCGCAAGACCGGGGCGGCGAAATGGACGGCGACGCGGGTGGATCTGGTGTTCGGCTCGAATGCGCAATTGCGCGCATTGGCCGAGGTCTATGCCAGTTCCGACGCGAACGCGCAGTTCGTCAATGATTTCGTCAAGGCGTGGACGAAGGTGATGAATCTGGATCGGTTTGATCTGCGTAAATAGCTGTTTGTTGTGCCAATGAAAATGCCGCTCGTTGAGCGGCATTTTTTTGTTGATCGTTCCCACGCGCAGCAAAGGAATGCAGCAAGGGACGCTCTGCGTCCCAAAGCCGATGCAGAGCGTGGAGAGAGGCATTCCCACGCAGAGCATGGGAACGATCAATTAAAGGCCCCAACATTTAATCGGCGTTACGCCAGGCTTTTGCTCACCACTTCATACACATCACTAGACAGCGCCCCGGACGCCAGAATCCGCTCCAGTTCAGCCTTCATCAACGCCTGGCGCGCGCTGTCGTATTTGCGCCAGCGGGTCAGCGGGGCCAGTTGGCGCGAGGCGATCTGCGGGTTGAAGCCGTTCAGTTCGATCACCAGATCGGCAAGGAAGCGATAACCGGAACCGTCCGCCGCGTGGAAGTTGATCAGGTTCTGCCCGGCGAACGCGCCGATCAGTGCCCGCACCTTGTTCGGGTTCTTGATGTTGAACGCCGGGTGCTGCATCAACGCCTTCACCCGCGCCAAACCGCCCGGCAAGGTGCTACCGGCCTGCACGCTGAACCACTGATCCATGACCAGCGGATTGTCCTTGAAGTGCTCGGCGAAGCTGGCCAAAGCCGGGGCCTTCTGCTCTTCGAACGGCGAGTTGACCAGCACCGCCAGCGCGGTCAGGCGCTCGGTCATGTTGTCGGCGGTCTCGAATTGCTCCAGCGCCGCTGCCAGCACTTCCGGCTTGCCGCTGAGCATCAGGTACGACAGGGCGATGTTCTGCAAGGCGCGACGGGCGAAGTGCTCGGCCTCGGCCACGTACGGAGTCTTTTTCGACAGATCGCGGTTGGCCTGATAACGCAGCCACAGCGCTTCGAACAAGCCTTCGGCGAGTTGCTTGCGGGCGAACTCGCGAGCGACGTGAATCGCCTCGACGTCAGCCACTTCGCTGATCTCGGTGAGATAGGCCTCACCCGGCAGCGAGAGCATTTCGGCAACCATCGCCTGATCCAGCGACTCGTCGGACAGCACCGTGCGCAGCGCCGACACCAAACGCGGATCGAGCTTCAGGCTCTCGCCGTTCTGATGCTGGCCGATCAACTCTTGAAGCACTTGCACCGACAGTTGCTGACCGGCATCCCAGCGATTGAAGCCGTCGCTGTCGTGCTGCATCAGGAACATCAGTTGATCGCGGTTGTACGGGAAGCTCAATTTCACTGGCGCCGAGAAGCCGCGCAGCAGCGACGGCAACGGCTGTTCGTTGATGTCGACGAAAGTGAAGGTCTGCTCGGCGTCGGTCACCGAGATCACCCGAGTGGTGCCTTGTGCCGAAGCTTCCCCAGCCAGACGCAGGGCGATTTCGTTGCCCTGGCTATCAAGCAGCCCGAGCTCGACCGGAATCACGAACGGCAGTTTTTCTACCTTGTCCGGGGTCGGCGGGCAGCTCTGGCGGAAGGTCAGGCTGTAGGTTTTCGCCGCAGCGTCATAGGACTCGCTGACGGCCAGACGCGGTGTGCCGGCCTGGCTGTACCAGCGCTTGAACTGGCTGAGGTCAACGCCATTGGCATCTTCCATGGCCTTGACGAAGTCGTCGCAGGTCACGGCCTGACCGTCGTGGCGTTCGAAATACAGATCGCTGCCCTTGCGGAAGCCGTCGGCGCCCAGCAGGGTGTGGATCATGCCGACCACTTCCGAACCCTTTTCGTACACGGTCAGGGTGTAGAAGTTGGAAATCTCGATGAAGCTGTCCGGACGCACGGCGTGGGCCATCGGCCCGGCATCTTCGGCGAACTGGTGGGTACGCAGGTACGCCACGTCCTGGATGCGCTTGACCGTCGCCGAGTTCATGTCCGAGGAGAAACCGGCATCGCGGAACACCGTGAAGCCTTCCTTGAGCGACAACTGGAACCAGTCACGGCAGGTCACGCGGTTGCCCGACCAGTTGTGGAAGTATTCGTGGGCGACGATCGCCTCGACCCGCTGGTGCGCGGCGTCGGTCGCGGTTTCGGCGCGGGCCAGCACGGCGCTGGAGTTGAAGATGTTGAGGCCCTTGTTCTCCATCGCGCCCATGTTGAAATCGTTGACGGCGACGATCATGAAGATGTCCAGATCGTACTCGCGACCGTACACCTCTTCGTCCCAGCGCATGGATTTCTTCAGGCTGTTCATCGCGTGCTGGCACTTGTCGATGTTTTCCGGCTCGACATAAATGCGCAGCGCGACGTTGCGCTGGCTCATGGTTGTGAAAGTGTCTTCGACGCACCACAGATCACCGGCGACCAGCGCAAACAGGTACGCCGGTTTCTTGAACGGATCTTCCCAGGTCGCCCAGTGCCGGCCGTCTTCGCCGGGGCCGGAAGCGATCGGGTTACCGTTGGAGAGCAACACCGGGTAGCTGTGCTGTTCGGCCACGACGGTGGTGGTGAACTTGCTCATCACGTCCGGGCGGTCGAGGTAATAGGTGATCTTGCGGAATCCTTCGGCCTCGCACTGAGTGCAGAACATCGTGCCGGACTTGTACAGGCCTTCCAGCGCGGTATTGGTTTCCGGATGGATGCGCACGCTGGTGTCGAGGGTGAAGGTTTCACTGGTTGGCTGCAGAGTCAGGTGGCTGTCCGAGACTTGATAGTCAGCGGCGCTCAGCTCCTGGTCCGCCAGCGTCACCGACAGCAGCTCCAGTTGCTGGCCGTCGAGCACCAGCGGCGGCAGGCCGGCGCCGCGTTCCGGGTTGCGGCGCATCACCAGTTGCGCGTGAACCAGGCTGTGGTCCTCGAACAACTCGAAGGTCAGGTGGGTTTCGTCGATCAGGTACTCGGGTGCCTGATAGTCCTTGAGGTAAATCATCTTCGGTTGTTCGGTGCGCATGCTGGAATCCTTATTGATGCACGGCGAGCTGGTACGCCGTGTATTTACGAATGTTGATCACGCCGGTGTCGAAGATCAGGTACTGGCCCTTGATCCCCAGCAGCGTGCCTTCGGCAATCGGGTTCTTGTCCAGGTTGAAGCTGACGATTTTCGCCGGGTATTGCTCGACGGGATAGCGGATTTCCAGCGGTTCGACATCGGCAATCGTCTGAATCGCCTGTAGGCCGAATCGCTCCTGCAACCCTTGCAGGCCTTCGGCGCAGCTTTCGAACAACTGATCGCGCACCTGCGCCAGATCCACCGCCGCCGCATCACCTTTGAGCAGCGCGCGCCAGTTGGTCTTGTCCGCCACCTGGCTGCGGAACAGGTCCTCGACAAACCCCGATTGCTGGCGTGTCGATACACGCATGATTGGCAAGGCTTGACTCGCACCCTGGTCGAGCCAGCGGGTCGGCAACTGCGTAGCACGGGTGATGCCAACCTTGATGCCTGACGAATTGGCCAGGTAAACCACATGGTCGGTCATGCAGAACTGCTGGCCCCACACCGGATCACGGCAGGTGCCGGCGTCGAAGTGGCAGCGTTCCGGGCTCATGATGCACAGGTCGCACTGCGCCAGTTTGGTCATGCACGGGTAGCAATAGCCCTGACTGAAACTGGTTTTGGTTTTGCGCCCGCAATGGGTGCAGTGAATCGCCCCCAAAAACTCCAGACGCAGCGTGCTGCCGATCAACGGATTGACCGGCACCTCGACGTCATCCAGACGAAACGCGTACTGCACGTTCGACCCGTCCAGACGCGCCGACATTTTGCTGATTGCACCGCGGCCAATCTCGATCAATGGATGGCATCCGACTTGAACAGGATGTTCGGCACTTCGATCGACTTCGACGCACACTCTTGCGGGCCCATGTAGCCAGTGCGCTGGTCTTCCGGCAGGTTCTGGATTTCCCAGGCAATCATCGCCTGCAACGACAGCTCGCGCTGTTCGGCAGTGAGTTTGTTGCCGTCGGACCATTTACCGATTTCCACGGCCAGTTTCAGGCTTTCGTAGATGTCCGGGGTGATGTTGTTGATCATGTCGTTGAAAGAGGACATCAGGGTCTCCGTGCTCTTTGCTGAAACAAAAATGTTAGGCGGCCAGTTTACGGCGGTTATACAAACCGCCCAACAAACCGGTAAAGCATCCGATGAGTAACCCGCTCAGGTGCGCGGCGTTGGCGATCTGGCCGAAACCGATCAGCGAGATCAGCCCGGACATGCACACCACCAGCCATACCAGCATCATCACCAGCACGCCGCGCGGCAGACGATAGGCCGGGTTCGGCGCCAGCAACTGGAAGATCCAGCAATGCCCGAGCAAGCCGTAAAGCACACCGGACAGCCCACCAAACAGGCTCGGGCCGCTCCAGACGAACTGCGCGTAGTTGGACACCAGACTGAACAACAGCGTCAAACCGATCAGGTTGATGCTGCCCTGGCGTGACTCGATGCGCCGCCCCAGCTCCCAATACCACATGCCGTTCATGGCCAGATGGAGGATGCCGAAGTGGATCAGCATCGGCGTGACCAGCCGCCACCACTGCCCCGCCGCGAGGCTGTCGGCCAGCGGCGTGAAGTGGATGTACTCACCGATCACGCGAAAATCGAGGAAGGTCAGCCAGCGCAGCGTTTCCAGGTTTTCGCCGAGAAAGGTCAGGCCACCGACGATGAGGCTCAACAGCAGAATCAACCCGGTGGCTTTGGCGTGTTTCAGCTGTTCGGCGAAACCCGGGCGCTTGAAGGTCTGGCCCACGGGAATGTCCAGTTGCTGATCCGGGTCGCCTGCCGGGAAGCGCTCGTACAAGGAACGCACGTCCTCGCTGATTTCCTCCGGCGCCCACAGCACCTGCTCGCCCGCCTCTTCGCTGACCCGATGGGGCACTTGCATGCGTTGCAGCAGCTTGACGAAACCGCTCAAATCCACCGCCAACGGCAGGCGCAATACCGCTATCGCACTCATTGCAGCACCTCCGGCCGCTCGACATCGACCCAGACGAATTTTTGCGGATCCAGGCGCGTTTCCTGGTCCAGACGATAGGCCACCAGTTTGCCGTAGAGCACGGCGCTGTAATCCAGGCACGCGAGGTTCGGGCGGATCGGCGCCGGTTTGCCGCTGCGCCAGTAGTGGCCGACGAACAGCAACGGCTCGTCGACGCCATAGCGCAGCAGGGAATTCTTTTCAGTGGACGTCAGCGGCGTCTGCGCGACAGGTTCCGGCAGTGCATCGGGCTGAAACACGATGTCGCCATAGGTTTTCGGGTCGTCCTCCCAGAACTTGGTGCGGAAAAACGAACGCACCAGACCGTCGCCGCTGGTCATGGTCAGGCCACCCGGCAGGCGCATGTCAGTGCCGCGCAGCAAGCGATCGAACACAGTGCAAGCGAAGCTGCCGGGCACCGCCGAGGCCTGGAGGAAATGCTCATCGACGCAGCCATTGGGGAACAGCGCCCGCAGCGGCTCGATCAGCCCGGCATCCCAGCATGCATGGACGACGCGAAACCGCCCGGCATCGACGAACAGCGGCAGCTCGTAGAACCACTGCTGGAAGTCATGCCAGTCGCCGGGATGGTCTTCAAATTGAGTCAGGGTTTCCTGCAACAGCCGCGCATGGCGCTTGGTGTGTTCGCGCACGAACTGCTTGCCGCTGCCCGGTGGCGCCGGGGTGACCCAGCCGAGCGCATTGAATTCATGGTTGCCCATGATGCACAGCGCCTGCCCCGCCTCGACCATGTCGTGAACGATGTGCAACGCCTCGCGAATGCGCGGGCCACGGTCGATGATGTCGCCGACGAACACCGCCATGCGTGACGGATGCCGCCAGACCCCGCCCTGCTTGTGATAACCGAGACGGTCCAGCAAGTGTTCGAGGGTCATGGCGCATCCGTGCACGTCACCGATCAGGTCGTAACTGCGCGCGGGATCGAGCATCAGTCGCCTCCGCCCCCCAGCTTGCTGCCCCAGCCAAGCTTGGTGCGGCACACCTCGTAGTAATTGTGATCGAGCGGATGAATCAGGCGCAGCTTCTGCGCTTTCTTGCTCACGGTAATGGTGTCGCCCGGTGCGCAGGTGAAGTGGTTCTGGCCGTCGCAGGACACCTGCGGGTAGATCTGCATATCTTTGGACACGACGATTTTCAGCTCACTGTTGCCATCGACCACGATCGGCCGTCCCGACAAGGTATGGGGGTACATCGGCACAATCACAATAGCGTCGAGCTTGGGATGCATGATCGGCCCGCCGGCAGACAACGCGTAGGCAGTGGAGCCGGTCGGCGTCGCGACGATCAGGCCGTCGGCCTTCTGGCTGCAGACGAACTGGCCGTCGATGTACAGCTCGAATTCGATCATCCGCGTCGATTTGCCCGGGTGCAGCACCACATCGTTGAGCGCATCGCCCTGGCCGATGGCCTCGCCATGGCGACGCACTTCGGCTTGCAGCAGGAAACGGTTTTCTACCAGATAGTGGCCGTCGAGCACTTCGGCGACCTTGATTTCCAGCTCGTCGGGGCGAATATCGGTGAGGAAGCCAAGGCTCCCACGGTTGATGCCCAGCACCGGAATATTGTGCTCGGCCAGCGCTCGCGCGGCGCCGAGCAGGCTGCCGTCACCGCCGACGACGATGACCATGTCACAAACTTCGCCGAGCATCTTGCGCGACGAGGTTTGCAGGCCATGGCCGGGCAGGACTTCAGCGATGGTGTCTTCGAGGATCACATGCATGTGACGGTCGAGCAGAAAGCGTTTCAGTCGGCGGACGGTATCCAGCACCTGGGAACTGCCCAGGCGACCGATGATGCCGATATTACGAAATTGCTCCATGGGACCTCTGCGGACAATCGAAAACGCGAAAAGCCGATTATGGGCGAAAGCGCCAGATAGACAAAATCCTTTCAGCCTCAAGGGTGCACTCAGGTTTAAGGCTATGCTCGCAAGATGATCCTGTTCCCCGACTTGTTGCAATTGCCCCATCGATTACGCCATCCCGAAGTGCGGGACCTGGCGTGGGTGATCCTCGCGCCGCCGATGCTCGCTGCCACGCCGTGGCCCCAGCGCCATCCGCTTGCCGGCAGCGAATGGGTACACGACCCGCAGCGCCTCGAACATTGGCTGCACCAGCTCGACCGCGACAGTTACGGCCTGCTGCAATGGCTGTCTCAGGCGCGCACCCGGCGTCTGGGTCTGTATTACGAGCGTCTTTGGCAGTTCGCCGTCTCGCATGCGCCGGGCATCGAACTGATCGCCGCCAACCTGCCGATTCGCCGCGCCGGGCACACCCTCGGCGAACTCGACATGCTGCTGCGTGACCGCGACGGCGTGCATCATCTGGAACTGGCGATCAAGCTCTACCTTGGCCCGCAGGATGGCGATGGCCGCGATCCCGCGCAGTGGCTGGGGCCGGGTTGTCATGACCGGCTGGATCGCAAACTGGCACATCTGGCCGAGCATCAATTGCCGATCTCGGCGCGCCCGGAAAGCCGCGAGGTGCTCGCGGCGCTGGATATCGAAACGTTCAGCGCGCAGCTGTGGCTGGGCGGTTATCTGCTGTATCCGTGGCCCGGGCAGGCCGACTCACCGCAAGGCGCGCATCCACAACATCTGCGTGGCAGTTGGCTGCATCAGAAGGACTGGCCGGCGTTTGTCGCACAGCGCCCGCCGGGCCGCTGGCAACCCCTGCCCCGCCATGCGTGGCTGGCGCCGGCGCATTACCCGGCGGATCAGGTCTGGACAGATGAGCACCTGCGTTTGTGGCTGGAAGACCTGCCAGCACTGGCCCCGGCGCAGTTGATGGTACGCCTGACCGAGAATGCCCAGGGCGAATGGGAAGAGGCGGAGCGGTTGTTTCTGGTGGCGGATCTTTGGCCGAATGTCCCCGGCCAAACCTGAGATTTGTGGTGTCCGACCCAATTCGCGAGCAGGCTCGCTCCCACAGAGAATGCATTTCAAATGTGGAATGCGATCCCTGTGGGAGCGAGCCTGCTCGCGAAAAGAGCAACTCGGTCTATAGGGATAACCGCACCGCCAATGCCGCCAACGTCACCAGTAACACCGGCACCGTCAACACAATCCCGACACGGAAGTAATAGCCCCAGCCGATATGGATGCCTTTGCGCTCCAGCACGTGCAGCCACAGCAAGGTCGCCAGGCTGCCGATCGGAGTGATCTTCGGCCCCAGGTCGCTGCCGATGACGTTGGCGTAGATCATCGCTTCTTTGATCACGCCGCTGGCCTGACTGGCATCGATCGACAGCAAGCCGATCAACACCGTCGGCAAGTTGTTCATGATCGACGACAGCAGCGCCGTCAGCACCCCGGTGCCCATGGCCGCGCCCCACACGCCGTGACCGGCGAATACGTCCAGCCACCCGGCGAGGTAACCGGTGAGCCCGGCGTTGCGCAGGCCGTACACCACCAGGTACATGCCCAGCGAGAAAATCACGATCTGCCACGGCGCTTCTTTCATCACTTTGCGCGTGGAGATCTTGTGGCCGCGCGCAGCGATACCCAGCAGCAGCGCGGCGCACACAGCGGAAATAGCGCTGATCGGAATGCCCAGCGGTTCGAGGGCAAAGCAGCCGATCAACAGGATCACCAACACCGCCCAACCGGCGTAGAACGTCGCTTTGTCGTGGATCGCGGTTTGCGGATTTTCCAGTTGTTCCGGGTCGTAAGCGGCCGGGATGTCGCGGCGAAAAAACCACAGCAACATGCCCAACGTCGCCGCCACGCTGACGAAGTTCACCGGCACCATCACTGCGGCATAGCGGTTGAAGCCAATATGGAAGAAGTCCGCCGAAACGATGTTGACCAGGTTCGACACCACCAGCGGCAGGCTCGCCGTATCGGCGATAAACCCGGCGCCCATGACGAAGGCCAGCGTCGCCGCTGGTGAAAAGCGCAGCGCCAGCAGCATTGAAATCACGATCGGCGTGAGAATCAGCGCCGCACCGTCATTGGCGAACAGCGCCGAGACCAGCGCGCCGAGCAGCACCATGAAGGCAAACAGTTTGCGCCCACTGCCCCGCCCCCAGCGCGCCACGTGCAGCGCTGCCCAATTAAAGAAGCCAGCCTCGTCGAGCAACAGGCTGATGATGATCAGCGCGACGAAGGTGCCGGTGGCGTTCCAGATGATCTGCCAGACCAGCGGGATGTCCGTGAGGTGAACGACGCCAAAAATCAACGCCAGCACGGCGCCCAACGTTGCACTCCAGCCGACGCCGAGCCCCTTGGGTTGCCAGATGACGAGGGTGATGGTCAGCAGGAAAATCAGTGACGCAGCGAGCATTCGCAGAAGCCTTCAAATAGCGAAACGAGTGGAAATCGAACAAATGTGGGAGCGAGCCTGCTCGCGAAAGCGGTGTGTCAGACGCGAAATTCTTATCTGACAGTCCGCCTTCGCGAGCAGGCTCGCTCCCACAGTGCGTTTCGGTAAGTTTATTTCTTGTGTTGCTCGACGAACTGGCCGTACGCATCGATGAATTTCTGCAGGAACGGTTTCACCGAGTCGCTCAGTTTGCCCGCTTCGTCGAACGCGTTACCGGCGCCGCCCAGGTAGGCTTCCGGCTGTTGCAGGCAATGGATATCAAGGAAAACAAAGGTCTGGCGCAGGTGCTGGTTGGCGCCGAAGCCGCCGATGGCGCCTGGCGATACGCTGATCACCGCACCGGGTTTGCCACTCCACGCGCTCTGGCCATAAGGACGGGAACCGACGTCGATGGCGTTCTTCAACGGTGCCGGGATCGAGCGGTTGTACTCGGGGGTGACAAACAGCACCGCGTCGGATGACGCCACTTTCTGACGGAAAGTGCTGTAGGCTGCCGGCGGAGAATCGCCGTCGATGTCTTCGTTGTACAGCGGCAGTTCACCGATTTCGACAATCTCGAGCTTGAGATTGGCCGGTGCCAGTTCGGCGAGGGCCAGTGCGACTTTGCGATTGATCGATGCTTTGCGCAGGCTACCGACCACTACAGCGACGTTGTAGACATTGCTCATGGATGACTCTCGATGGTCCGTGGGAAGAGTCGCTAGTTATAGATGATCCAGTGACATTTTCACCAGTGGTCATTGGTTTTTCCTGCGCGAGGAATATTTTTTTCATGTAGGAAAACTTACCGAGCTTGCTGACGGTCTACAAAGCCGCAAATCAAGCGTTTTATCTCCAGAGGTTCTAAGCAGATGGCAGCAGTACTCGTCGGTCAGTTTCATGCAAGAGATGCGGAAGGCCGCGTTTATTCCGTGCATGAATTCCAGGAATCGAACCCGTCTGCAGACGGATCCACTGGCTCGGAGCCCATTTACAAACTCGCCATTGGCGATCGGGTCAACAAGGTCAGTGACAGCGAGTTTCTCCTGGTTCAATCAGGCATTACCCTGATCCGCGAACCCGAGCCAACCGTTGCTTCATAACCCTGCATTATGAGCAGAAGTCATGCGAGCGGACTTGGGGTAGGATTCAGCGTCTGACCCCACCTGCTGAACATGGACTTCACGCATGCGTTTACGCCACATCGAAGTGATTCAGGCGCTCTTGCAGACCGGTCACCTGGGCACCGCCGCCGAATGGCTGCAACTGCCGGTGACCGAGGTCGAAGAGCGTTTGCGCGAAGCCGAGAGTCAGTTGGGGTTCATGCTGTTCGCCAGCGTTCGCGGTCGCCTGCAATCGACCCCCGAAGCGCGCGCCCTGCAAGTGGAAATCGCACACGTTTATGAGGCGCTTGAGCCGGTGCAGCGTCTGGCCAGCAGCCTCAAGCAATACCTCGCCCCACCCCTGCGCATCATCGGCACCCCGCCGCTGGCTCAACAATTACTGCCACAAAGCCTTGCGACTCTGCGTCGGCGCTTGCCGGACGCACCTTGCAGCCTGCTCAGCGCGCCGACTCGCGACATCGTCCGCAGCCTGTTATTGCGCGAAAGCGATCTGGGCCTGAGCCTGCACGATCCCGAACACCCCGATATCCACTGCCAGCCGCTGGCCCAGGGCAAGCTGCAATTGCTCGCTCCGCACGGCTGGCTGCAGCCGAAACAGAAATACATTTCCCTAGTGGATCTGGCCGGTCAGGCCATGGTCGGTCTCGAAGGTCAGGATCCACTGAGCCCGGCGCTGGAAAACAAACTTCAGGCCTTGCGCCCGGCACCGAGCATTCAGACCCGCGTGCAGACCCATCAGATGATGCGCAGCATGGTCGAGGCCGGCGAAGGTCTGGCCATCGTCGATCCGTTCACCGCTCTGGGCGCCCGCGCCGGTGGCCTGGACGTCTGCCCATTGTCACCGGCGGTGCCGATCAGCCTCTACGCCCTGACCTTCAAACATGCCGCGCCGTCGGCGGCGATTCAGACCTTGCTGGCGATCGTCACGGAACAAGCCGAGGCGATGTTGTCGAGCTGAGTGGTTTTTCCAGCGGATTATCGAACAGGCGATACCAGAACAACGCGACTTCAGCGGTATGCGCATCGATGCCGCGATAGCGCAACTGGTCGATGCCGCCGATCACATAGCCGCAACGCTCATACAGACGACAGGCGCCGAGATTGTTGTTTTGGGTTTCGAGCATGATGCCCGGCAGCTTCTTCTTGCGACTCCAGAACTGCGCGACATCAAGCAACGCCTTGGCCACGCCGTGGCGACGGGCCGGGGCATGCACCGCCAGTTCATCGATGTGGGCAAAGCCGTTCCAGTTGGTGCTGATCACCAGGTGGCCGACCGGCTCGTCGTCCAGATACGCCATGAAAATCGCGCTGTCGGGCGCGTTGTGAAAGGCGCTGAATTCTTCGGGATCAATACCGTAGCACTTGCGGTACGGCACGATCGGCGTCACCGGCCACTGCTCGACCGGTTTGCCGATCACGGCAGCGCCGTAGGCAGCGACCTCGAAACTGAAGTCGCTGCCCCAGATATACGGCGCAAAACCTTCGTCGGCTACACGCACCGACAACCCTGGGTATTTCGGATTCATGACCGGTTGCATACTGGGAAAAGTCCTCATTCCTTGACGCAGCCGACGGTGTCGACCTTACCGTCGCGATGGATGATTGCCAGCGCAAATTTCAACTCTTTGTACATGAGGCTCAGTGTCCTGAGGCGGCAGATTTGCACCTGACCAGTGCACTCAGGGTAGAGGGTTGCGACGAATGTGGCGAGGGTGGCAACTTGGCTTCATGTCGCCAAATGCAAAAAATCGCTGCCTTCCTGGTCCCTACTATGGAATGCAATCCCCGTAGGAGCTGCCGAAGGCTGCGATCTTTTGATCTTCTGATCTTTTGATTTTTCAGACCTGCGCATCAGCCTCGGCAATCTGCGTCCACAACGCCGGCGCTCCCGCCGATTTGGCGATGATTTCCAGCCGCACCAGATGCGCCGCCAGTTCCTCTTCGGTCGCGCGAATGATCCGTGCTGGCTGGCGATCGACCGGCAGGCGGCGGATTTCGGTAGCCGAGTTGTCGGCGCCCTCGCCCGTGCCATTGCCGTCGGACGCGTTGCCAGCCAGCGACAGGCTGGTCTGGCCGCCGGTCATGGTCAGGTAGACGTCGGCGAGAATCTCCGAGTCGAGCAAGGCGCCGTGCAGTTCACGGCCGGAGTTGTCGACGCCGTAACGTTTGCACAACGCGTCGAGGCTGTTGCGCTGCCCCGGGTGACGTTCCCGGGCCATTATCAGGGTATCGAGGATGGTGCAATGCTGGGTGATATCGGCGCGATCGTGCTGGCCCATCAAGGCGAATTCGTTGTTGATGAAGCCAACGTCGAACGCCGCGTTGTGGATGATCAGTTGCGCGCCCTGGATGAACTCGAAGAACTCATCGGCAACTTCGGCAAAGCGCGGCTTGCCGACGAGGAATTCGTTGGTGATGCCGTGCACACCGATCGCGCCTTCGTCGCTCTCGCGATCCGGTTGCAGATAAACGTGAAAGTGCCGGCCCGTCAGGCGCCGACCGATCAGTTCGACGCAACCGATTTCAATGATCCGGTGACCATCGGTCACCGGCATGCCGGTGGTTTCGGTATCGAGTACAACGGATCTGGTGGCCATCAGTGCTCAGCTCTCAACGGGTCAATCGGGCAAAGGCGCGGATGTTAACACGCTCGGCGGGGTGTTTCAGTCAGACCGTGCCGGGTCCTTCGCGAGCAGGCTCGCTCCCACATTGGAATGCATTCCAATTCAAGGCCTGGAATACATTTCCCTGTGGGAGCGAGCCTGCTCGCGAATGGCTACGCCACGGTTAGAAGCGAAATCAGCTCTGCTTGTAACCACGCACTTCGTCAACGCCACGATTGGCCAGTTGGTCAGCCCGCTCGTTACCGTGATGGCCAATGTGCCCGCGCACCCATTTCCAGGTGACTTTGTGGCGGTTGACCTGCTCGTCCAGCTCTTTCCACAGATCGGCATTCTTTACCGGCTCTTTCGCAGCCGTTTTCCAGCCGCGCTTCTTCCAGTTGGCCATCCACTCGTTGATGCCTTTCATCACGTATTGCGAGTCGGTGACCAGCAGCACTTCGCAGGGGCGCTTGAGCGCTTCGAGGCCACGAATCGCGCCGAGCAGCTCCATGCGATTGTTGGTGGTGTTGGCCTCGCCGCCCCACAGTTCCTTTTCGACGCCCTTGCACACCAGCAGCGCGCCCCAGCCGCCGGGGCCGGGGTTGCCCTTGCAGGCGCCGTCGGTGAACAGTTCTACGGTATCGACGCTTTCCACGCTTTCGCTCATGCCAGTCTTTCCAGAAAAAATGCCTGTCCTGCCAATCACGGATCGACAATGACCGCGGCCGGGACAAGCCCGGCCACAAATAAAAGAAGATTTACGGTTCGATGCGGCGGCGGTTGACCTTGGCCATCGGCAGCGGAATCAGCTTGCCCATCGGCTCGCGGCGTTCCTGGCGCAACGGCCTGAGCCCCACCACGATCTTGCGCGCCACCAGCAGATAGAAGCCGCCGCCGGACAATTGCCAGTCACCGGCCTTGCGTTCCCAGCCGGCCAGACGGTTCTGCCACTTGGGTGATGCGAGCGGCGGACGATAGCACCCGAAGCGGCGTTTCTCCAGCGCGAAGCCGAGCAGATTGAGCCAGTCGGCGACCCGCGACGGCGAGATGCAGCGCGCCTTGCGCAGGGCATCATTGGCGAAGAAATGCCGCAGCCCCCAAGTGCTCCAGGGGTTGATGCCGATGATCAGCAGATGCCCGCCGGGGCGCACGCTGCTCGCTGCTTCACGCAGCAAACCGTGGGGCGACAGGCAGAAATCCAGGCCATGCTGCATCACCACCACGTCGGCAGCGTGCTCGCTCAACGGCCAGGCCTGCTCTTCGCAAACGATCTCGACTCCGGGCAACGGTGCGCCGAGACGCACGTTGCGCTGCACTTGCGGCGCGGCCGGCGGGGTTTCGGCGGACGGCCCGTAATGCACCAGATAACCGCCGAAGAAGCGCCCGAGCTCGTCATCGAGCATGCGCCGCTCTTCATCCAGCAGAAATTGCCCGAGCGGCCCCAACAGCCATTCGCGGGCGGCGCTGATCAATGCCAGCCAGTCGGGATCGGCCTGAGCGAACGCTTTATCGGTCATGTCATTCTCCAACGCGCCGGGAACTACTAAGATGCGCCAATGTTTTCTGCTTGGCGAATTCCGACGATGATACAGATCAGTGCCCTGCCCGCGTTCACCGACAACTACATCTGGTTGTTACAGGATCACCAGACCCAGCGTTGCGCGGTGGTCGATCCGGGCGACGCCACCCCGGTGCAGGCGTGGCTTGACGCGCATCCGGGCTGGGTGCTCAGCGATATTCTGATCACTCACCATCACCATGACCATGTCGGCGGCGTCGAGCGCCTGAAAGCCGCGACCGGCGCCAAGGTCTACGGCCCGGCCAGCGAAAGCATCCCGGCGCGCGACGTAGCGCTCAAGGACAACGACAGCGTCAGCGTGCTCGGCTGGGACTTCGACGTCTATGCGGTACCCGGTCACACCCTGGGGCACATCGCCTATTACCACCATGGTCTGCTGTTCTGCGGCGACACCCTGTTCGCCGCCGGTTGCGGCCGGCTGTTCGAAGGCACACCCGAGCAGATGTACCGCTCGCTCAGCCGTCTTGCGGCCCTGCCGGAAGATACGCTGGTCTACTGCACCCATGAATACACCTTGAGCAATCTGAAATTTGCCGCCGCCGTCGAGCCGGGCAACCCGGAAGTCGCCGCCCGTCTGGAAAAGGTCACGCAGCAACGGCAGAACGGCGTGATGACATTGCCGTCGACTTTGGCCCTGGAAAAGCTGACCAATCCGTTTTTACGCACTTCTGAAACATTGGTTACACAAAAAGTGGACGAACGGGAAGGCGCTCAAAACCGGGAGCCGAGCGAGGTATTTGCGGCTCTGCGGGCATGGAAAGACAAGTTCTGACAAGCGCGCCGGCCGGGGCAAAAATTCTCAATGGTTGACCGCAGGGGGTGCGCTTTCTAGAATCGCCCGACATTTTTGCCCGGAACTTACTTCCAGCCAATGTCGTCATCCATACGTAAGTCCGTCAATTCAGATGCTTTGACCCGCCTGGCACAAGCCATCGCGGTGGCTGTGTCCGCCACGCTGGCGGGTTGCTCCAGCCACGCTCCGCAGACTGAAGCGACGCATACGCCGAACATTGCTGCGCGAGCCAAGCAGAAGCCGATCTGGCTGACCGAGAAGCCCACTCCAGTGGCGCCCCAGGACATCTGGGAACGCATGCGTCAGGGCTTCCAGTTGCAGGAAGGCCTTGGCGTCAATCCGCGCATTGAGCAACAGCGCCTGTGGTTCGCCAGTAACCCCTCTTTTCTCGAGAATGCCGGCGAACGCGGCAGCCTCTACATTCATTACATTGTCGAACGCCTCGAAGAGCGCAACATGCCGCTGGAACTGGCCCTGCTGCCAGTGATCGAGAGCGCGTACAACCCGATGGCCTACTCCCGCGCCGATGCGGTGGGCCTGTGGCAGTTCATTCCGTCCACCGGGCGTTATTTCAACCTGCGCCAGACGCGTTTTTATGATGGTCGTCGCGACATTACCGCCTCGACCACGGCCGCGATGGATTACCTGACCCGCCTGCACGACATGTTCAACGGCGACTGGCTGCTGGCGCTGGCAGCCTACAACGCTGGTGAAGGCACCGTCAGCCGGGCGATCGAGCGCAACGAAAAGCTCGGCCTGCCCACCGACTACTGGAACCTGCCGCTGCCGGCGGAAACCCAGGCCTATGTGCCGAAGTTGCTGGCGCTGTCGCAAGTGGTGCTGGCGCCGGAAGCCTACGGCGTCAACCTCAACCCGATCGCCAACGAGCCGTACTTCCAGGTCGTCGAAATCAACCAGCGCATGGACCTGTCCAAGGTCGCTGCGGTAGCGAACATCGATGAAGACGAACTGTTCCAGCTCAATCCGGCGTTCAAACAGCGCACCACCATCGACGGTCCGCAGCACTTGCTGGTGCCAACGTCCAAGGCGCAACTGCTGACCGCCAGTCTGCAGACCATGCGCCCGGACGAACTGATCAGCCCGCGCTCGCTGAAACCGGTGTTCGAAGGCGCCGATCCGTCGGAAGTGGCACAGCTCAAACGCGCCTATCGGGTCAAGCGTGGCGACAACCTCGGTTCCATCGCCAAGGCCAACAAGGTCGAAGTCAAGGATCTGCAGCGCTGGAACAAGCTGACCGGCAAGAATCTCAAGGTCGGCCAGACCCTGGTCATGCAGGACAACACCAAGCGTGCACCGGCGCGCAAATCCGGCCGGGTCAACACCGTGGTCGCGGCGAATACCAAGACCAAAGGCAAGGACGAGAGCAAGCAGCAGACCCAGTACAAGGTCAAGCGCGGCGACACCCTGTATGTGGTGGCCAAGCGCTTCAACGTCGAGATGCAACATCTCAAGCGATGGAACCCGGGTGCGGGCAAGGCGTTGAAGCCGGGGCAGATGCTTACGGTTTATCAGCCGCACTGATTGAAGAGCCCCTGATATTTCAGGGGCTTTTTTTTGGATGAAGTTTTTGTGGTGTGCTTTAGATCCATCCCCCTCACCCCAGCCCTCTCCCCGGGGGGAGAGGGGAAAGGAGCCGATCGAGGGTTTTTCAGAAACTGACTTCGACTCGGTATCGCACCTCGGTGCAATTCGCCCAGACACCACGATCAGTCCCCTCTCCCCTCCGGGAGAGGGTTAGGGTGAGGGGCTCTTCGCGCAAACGATTAACCCGGCATTAACCCGCATCTTTTTCCTGTCCAGACAAGCTGTTACTGTACGGCCCACAAAGCCCAAGCCGCTGGATCGGATCTGACTTGAAGCGTGCCCTCTCCCTGCTCCTGATCAGCCTGGCCTTGAGCTCACCCGCAAGCGCGACGATTACCGAAAGTCATGGTTATGCGCAGTTCGGCACGCTCAAGTACCCGGCCAGATTTACCCACTTCGACTGGGTCAACCCGCAAGCGCCCAAAGGCGGTACGTTGCGGGTGATGGCGTTCGGCACCTTCGATACTGTCAATCCGTACACCTTCAAGGGCACCAGCCCGGTTACCACCGCCAATTTTCTCCAGTACGGCATCAACGAGCTCAACGAGCCGCTGATGGTCGGTACCGGGCAGTATTCGCCGTCCGGCGACGAGCCGGCGTCGAGCTACGGTTTGATCGCACAATCGGTGGAGTACAGCGAAGATCGCAGCTGGGTCGTCTTCAATTTGCGCCCCGAAGCGCGCTTTCACGACGGCGCGCCGATCACCGCCTACGACGTGGCGTTCTCCTATCGAACGCTGCTCAAGGACGGTCATCCGCTATATCGCACGGCCCTGCAGGAAGTGCTGCGGGTCGACATCCTCAACAAACAGCGCATTCGCTTTGTGTTCAAGCGCTCGGGCAATCCGCTGCTGATCCTGCGCCTTGGCGAGTTGCCGGTGCTGCCGCAGCATTACTGGAAAGACCGCGACTTCAAAGCCACCACCTTCGAACCACCGCTGGGCAGCGGGCCGTACCGCATCACTACGGTCACGCCGGGGCGGCAGCTGATTTTCGAGCGGGTCAAGGATTACTGGGGCAAGGACCTGCCGGTCAATCGCGGCAAGTACAATTTCGATCGCATGGAAGTCGAGTTCTACCGCGACAGCGATGTCGCCTTCGAAGCGTTCAAGGCCGGGGAGTTCGACATCTACATCGAGCATCAGGCGAAGAACTGGGTCAACGGTTACAACTTCCCTGCTGTACGTCGTGGCGAAGTGATCAAGGTGCAGATCCCGCATCAGATCCCGACCCAGACTCAGGGCCTGTTCATGAACAGCCGCCGCGCGACCTTCGCCGATGTCAGGACGCGCGAAGCGTTGGGTCTGATGTTCGATTTCGAATGGACCAACCGCGCGCTGTTCAGCGATGCCTATAAACGCACCAGCAGCTACTACCCCAACAGCGAATTCACTGCGTCCGGCCTGCCGGTCGGCCATGAATGGCTGATGCTCAAGCCTTACAAGGAGCAGTTGCCAGCCCGGCTGTTCACCGAGCCGTTTACCCTGCCGAAGACCGACGGCCGTGGCATTCCGCGCGAGACTATGCGCAAAGCCCTCGCCCTGCTCGCCGAGGCCGGTTGGAAGCTCCACGGCCAGCGCCTGCAAGACAAAGACGGCCAACCGCTGCGTTTCGAACTGCTGCTGGTCAACCCGAGCCTGGAGCGGCTCTATCAGCCGTACATCGAAAACCTCAACAGCATCGGCATCGACGCGCGCCTGCGCACCGTTGATCGTGCGCAATACAAACAGCGCCTCGATCAATTCGATTTCGACATGATCTCGATGACCCTCGGCCAGACCCTGAGCCCGGGCCTTGAGCAGTGGCAGTACTTCCACTCCAGCCAGGTGAACGTCAAGGGCAGCAAGAATTACGCGGGCATCGCCAATCCGGTGGTCGATCACCTGCTCGAACAGTTGCTCGCCGCCCGCACCCGCGACGAGCAGGTCGCCGCTGGCAAAGCGCTCGACCGCGTGCTGCTCTGGCAGCACTACAGCATTCCCAACTGGTACCTCAATTATCACCGTCTGGCCTACCGCAACCGGTTGGCCTTTGTCACCACGCCGCCCTACACCCTGGGCCTGAGCGCATGGTGGCTGAAGTCTTCGGAGAAAGATCGATGAACGCTGTTCGCACCCTGCTCGTGCAGGCCGGCGGCTTGCTGTTCGCCGGGCTGGCCTGGGCCGCCCCGCAACACGCCGTGACCCTGTACAACGAGCCGCCGAAATACCCGGCCGATTTCAAGCACTTCGACTACGTCAATCCCGATGCGCCCAAGGGCGGCGTGTTCCGCCAAGCCGGTTTCGGCGGCTTCGACAGCCTCAACCCGTTCATCAACAAAGGCGTGCCCGCCGATGACATCGGCCAGATCTACGACACCCTGACCAAACACAGCCTCGACGAGCCGTTCACCGAATACGGCCTGATTGCCAGCAAGATCGAGAAAGCCGACGACAACAGTTGGGTGCGCTTCTACCTGCGCCCGCAAGCACGCTTCCACGACGGCCACCCGGTGCGCGCCGAAGACGTGGTGTTCAGCTTCGAGACGTTGACCAAGGAAGGCTCGCCGATGTTTCGCGGCTACTACAACGACGTCGCCGAAGCCATCGCCGAAGACCCGTTGAAAGTCTTGTTCAAGTTCAAGCACAGCAACAACCGCGAGCTGCCGCTGATCCTCGGCCAGTTGCCGGTCCTGCCGAAACACTGGTGGGCCAGCCGCGACTTCAACAAGGGCAATCTGGAAATCCCGCTGGGCAGCGGCCCGTACAAGGTCACCCAAGTGAAGGCCGGCCGTTCGGTACGTTACGAGCGGGTCAAGGATTACTGGGGCAAGGACTTGCCGGTCAACCGTGGCTTTTACAATTTCGACACGATGACCACCGACTATTACCGCGACAACACCGTCGCCCTCGAAGCACTGAAGGCCGGACAGTTCGACTACTGGCTGGAAATGACCGCGAAGAACTGGGCCAGCGCCTATAACGTTCCGGCGGTCACCGAGGGGCGTTTGATCAAGGAACTGATCCCCAACAGCAACCCGACCGGCATGCAGGGCTTCGTCTTCAATCTGCGCCGCCCGGTGTTCCAGGATGTGCGCGTGCGTCAGGCTCTCGGGCTGCTGTTCGACTTCGAATGGACCAACAAGCAATTGTTCAACGGCGCCTACGTGCGCACCCGCAGTTACTTCGAGAACTCGGAAATGGCCGCCACCGGCCTGCCCGACGCAGAGCAACGGACGATCCTCGAACCGTTTCGCAGCAAACTGCCGGCCCAGGTGTTCAGCGAAGCCTTCGAAAATCCCAAGACCGACGCCAGCGGCATGATCCGCACCCAGCAGCGTGAGGCGTATCAATTGCTGCAAGAGGCCGGCTGGAAAATCGTCGATGACAAAATGGTCGACGCCACTGGCAAACCGGTGGTGATCGAATTCCTCCTCGCCCAGACCGAGTTCGAACGGGTGCTGCTGCCGTTCAAGCGCAACCTCAGCGACCTCGGTATCGATCTGGTGATCCGCCGCGTCGACGTCTCGCAGTACATCAACCGCGTGCGCTCGCGGGATTTCGACATGATGGTCGGCAGCTTTCCCCAGTCCAATTCGCCGGGCAACGAGCAGCGCGAGTACTGGATGAGCGCCGCCGCCGACAAACCGAGCAGCCGCAACAGCATGGGGCTCAAAGACCCGACCGTTGACCAACTGGTGGAAAGCCTGATCAACGCCGACTCGCGCAAAAGTCTGGTTGCCCACGCTCGCGCGCTGGATCGGGTGCTGCAATGGGGCTACTACGTGGTGCCGAACTGGCACATCAAGAGCTGGCGCGTGGCTTACTGGAATCATATAGGCCACCCGAAAACCTCGCCCAAGTACGACATCGGCATCAACACCTGGTGGGTCAAGCCTGACGCCAAGCCTGCCGTAGAAGTCGAAACCCAACTGCAAGCCGACCCTGCGGGCACGGAGTAATCAGATGCTGGCGTATATCTTTCGGCGACTGCTGCTGATCATCCCGACCCTGTTCGGCATTCTGCTGATCAACTTCGTGATCATCCGGGCCGCGCCCGGCGGGCCGGTCGAGCAGATGATCGCCAAGCTCGAAGGTTTCGAAGGCGCCACGAGCCGGATTGCCGGCGGTGGTGCCGAAGTGGCGGTGGCCGGCTCGTCCTACCGTGGTGCGCAGGGGCTGGACCCGGCGCTGATCAAGGAAATCGAGCACATGTACGGGTTCGACAAATCGGCCCCGGAACGTCTGTGGATCATGGTCAAGAACTATGCGCAGCTGGATTTCGGCGACAGTTTCTTCCGCGACGCCAAGGTCATCGACCTGATCAAGGAAAAGATGCCGGTGTCGATCTCGCTGGGGCTGTGGAGCACGCTGATCATGTATCTGGTGTCGATCCCGCTGGGCATCGCCAAGGCCACGCGGCACGGCAGCCACTTCGACGTCTGGACCAGTTCGGCGATCATCGTCGGCTATGCGATCCCGGCGTTTCTGTTTGCGATCCTGCTGATCGTGGTATTTGCCGGCGGCAGTTATCTGGACTGGTTCCCCCTGCGCGGGCTGACTTCGAACAACTTCGATGAGCTGAGCCTGGGCGGCAAGATCCTCGATTACTTCTGGCACCTGGCATTGCCGGTCACCGCACTGGTGATCGGCAACTTCGCGACCATGACCCTGTTGACCAAGAACAGCTTTCTCGACGAAATCAACAAGCAGTATGTGGTCACCGCCAAGGCCAAGGGCCTGACCCGCCATCGCGTGCTCTACGGGCATGTATTCCGCAACGCCATGCTGCTGGTGATTGCCGGTTTCCCGTCGGCATTCATCGGTATCTTCTTCACCGGCTCGTTGCTGGTGGAAGTGATCTTCTCTCTCGATGGCCTCGGCCTGATGAGTTTCGAGGCGGCGATCAATCGCGATTACCCGGTGGTGTTCGGCACCCTGTTCATCTTCACCCTGCTCGGGCTGGTGGTGAAACTGATCGGCGATCTGACCTACACCTTTGTCGATCCGCGTATCGACTTCGCCAGCCGGGAGCATTGAGATGAACCTGTCCCCTCTCAACCGCCGGCGCTTCGAACTGTTCAAGGCCAACAAGCGTGGCTGGTGGTCGCTGTGGCTGTTCCTGATTCTGTTCGGCCTCAGTCTGGGCGCCGAACTGATCGCCAACGACAAGCCGCTGGTCGTGCATTACGACAACAACTGGTATTTCCCGGCGATCAAGCGCTATCCGGAAACCGCGTTCGGCGGCGAATTCCCGCTGGAAGCCAACTACAAGAGTCCGTACATTCGCGAACTGCTCAAGGCCAAGGAGGCGTGGATTCTGTGGGCGCCGATCCCCTACAGCTACCAAAGCATCAACTACGACCTGAAAGTCCCGGCCCCGGCGCCACCCTCGGCGGACAACCTGCTGGGCACCGACGATCAGGGCCGCGACGTGCTGGCGCGGGTGATCTACGGTTTCCGCATTTCCGTGTTGTTTGCGCTGACGCTGACCGTGCTGAGTTCGATCATTGGCGTGATTGCCGGGGCGCTACAGGGCTTTTATGGCGGCTGGGTCGATCTCGCCGGGCAGCGTTTTCTCGAGATCTGGTCGGGGCTGCCGGTGCTGTATCTGCTGATCATCCTTGCCAGTTTCGTCCAGCCGAATTTCTGGTGGTTGCTGGGGATCATGCTGCTGTTCTCGTGGATGAGCCTGGTCGATGTGGTGCGCGCCGAGTTCCTGCGCGGGCGCAATCTGGAATATGTGCGCGCCGCCCGCGCGCTGGGCATGCAGAACGGCGCGATCATGTTCCGCCACATCCTGCCCAACGCCATGGTCTCGACCATGACCTTCATGCCGTTCATTCTCACCGGCGCCATCGGCACCCTGACCGCGCTGGACTTCCTCGGCTTCGGCTTGCCGGCCGGCAGTCCGTCGCTGGGCGAACTGGTTGCCCAAGGCAAATCCAACCTGCAGGCGCCATGGCTGGGCATGAGCGCGTTTGCCGTGCTGGCGCTGATGTTGAGTCTGCTGGTGTTTATCGGCGAGTCCGCTCGCGATGCCTTCGACCCGAGGAAGTGAAATGAATCAGGACAATCTGATCGAAGTGCGCGACCTCGCCGTCGAATTCGGTTTCGGCGAGCGCGTGCACCGCGTGGTCGAAGGCGTGAGCTTTGACATCAAGCGCGGCGAGACCCTGGCACTGGTCGGCGAATCGGGCTCGGGCAAATCGGTAACGGCGCATTCGATCCTGCGCCTGCTGCCCTACCCCATGGCGCGGCATCCGGCCGGCAGCATCAATTACGCCGGGCAGAACCTGCTGGATTTGAGCGAGAAGACCATCCGCCATATTCGTGGCAACCGCATCGCCATGATCTTTCAGGAGCCGATGACTTCGCTCAATCCGCTGCATTCGATCGAGAAGCAGATCAACGAAGTGCTCGGCATCCACAAGGGCCTGAGTGGCAAAGTGGCGACCAAACGCACGCTGGAGCTGCTGGAAATGGTCGGCATTCCCGAGCCGCACAAGCGGCTCAAGGCGCTGCCCCATGAATTGTCCGGCGGCCAGCGGCAGCGGGTGATGATCGCCATGGCCCTGGCCAACGAGCCGGAATTGCTGATCGCCGACGAACCGACCACGGCGCTGGACGTGACCGTTCAGCTGAAAATCCTCGATTTGCTCAAGGATCTTCAGGCTCGATTGGGCATGTCGCTGCTACTGATCAGTCACGATTTGAACCTGGTGCGAAGAATTGCGCATCGCGTATGTGTCATGCAGCGCGGTTGCATCGTCGAACAGGCATCGTGCGCAGAGCTGTTCCGTTCGCCGCAGCATCCGTACACTCGGGAATTGCTCGGCGCGGAGCCCAGCGGCGGCCCGGCGAGCAATGAAATCGGCGCGCCGCTGCTCGAAGTCGAGGACCTCAAAGTCTGGTTCCCGATCAAGAAAGGCCTGCTCAAACGCACGGTGGATTACGTCAAGGCAGTGGACGGCATCAATTTCAGCCTGCCTCAGGGCCAGACCCTGGGGATCGTCGGCGAAAGCGGTTCCGGCAAATCCACCCTCGGTCTGGCGATTTTGCGGCTGATCGGCAGCAAAGGCACGATCCGCTTTGAAGGCAAGCAGCTAGACTGCCTGACGCAGAACGAGATTCGCCCGCTGCGGCGGGAGATGCAGGTGGTGTTTCAGGACCCGTTCGGCAGCCTGAGCCCGCGCATGTGCGTTAACGACATCGTTGGCGAAGGCCTGCGGATACACAAGATGGGCACCGCGACCGAACAGGAAGCGGCGATCATTGCGGCATTGAAGGAGGTAGGTCTGGATCCGGAAACCCGGCACCGCTACCCCCACGAATTTTCCGGTGGGCAACGGCAGCGAATCGCCATTGCCCGGGCCTTGGTGCTGAAACCGGCGCTGATCCTGCTGGACGAGCCGACTTCGGCGCTCGACCGGACGGTGCAGCGGCAAGTGGTGGAGCTGTTGCGTTCACTGCAAGCCAAGTACAACCTGACGTATTTGTTCATCAGCCATGACTTGGCTGTCGTCAAAGCGCTGAGCCACCAACTGATGGTGGTCAAGCATGGCCAAGTGGTCGAACAGGGAGACGCGCAAAGTATTTTTGCCGCCCCCCAACATCCGTATACACAGCAGTTGCTGGAAGCCGCTTTTCTGGCACCAGCCACTGCGCAATAACCTGAAAGAGGAGCAACACATGGGTTTTCTCGCCGGTAAGCGCGTACTGATCGTCGGTGTCGCCAGCAAGCTGTCCATCGCATCCGGCATCGCTGCCGCCATGCATCGCGAGGGCGCTGAGCTTGCCTTCACTTATCAGAACGACAAACTCAAGGGTCGCGTCGAAGAGTTCGCACAAGGCTGGGGTTCGAGCCCTGAGCTGTGCTTCCCGTGCGACGTGGCCAGCGATGAAGAAATCGCCAAGGTCTTCGAAGAGCTGAGCAAGAAGTGGGACGGTCTGGACTGCATCGTGCACTCCGTCGGCTTCGCCCCGGGCGACCAACTGGACGGCGACTTCACCGAAGCCACCACCCGTGAAGGCTTCCGCATCGCTCACGACATCAGCGCCTACAGCTTCGTGGCCCTGGCCAAGGCCGGTCGCGAAATGATGAAAGGCCGCAACGGCAGCCTGCTGACCCTGTCGTACCTGGGCGCCGAGCGCACCATGCCGAACTACAACGTGATGGGCATGGCCAAGGCCTCGCTGGAAGCCGGCGTCCGTTACCTGGCCGGTTCCCTCGGTCCGGACGGCACCCGCGTCAACTGCGTATCGGCTGGCCCGATCCGCACCCTGGCCGCTTCCGGCATCAAGAACTTCCGCAAGATGCTGGCTGCCAACGAAGCGCAGACTCCGCTGCGCCGCAACGTCACCATCGAAGAAGTCGGCAACGCCGGTGCCTTCCTGTGCTCCGACCTGGCGTCGGGCATCAGCGGTGAAATCATGTACGTCGACGGCGGCTTCAACACCACCGCGATGGGCAACATCGAAGAGTGATCTTCCTGTAGCCGATAAAAAACCCGCCGAATCCGGCGGGTTTTTTTATGTCTGCAGAAAAGCTCGCCCAACTACATATGTACCGCCAACCACCCTGCCCTGCCTTTGATACTCGGCGCTCGATGCTTATCAGCCGCCAGGGAGGCGCAGATGGACGACACACCGGTACACGAACAGACGCTGATTCACAATCTCATCGCAGAATTGACCGCCGTACCGGTGGTCAGCGCCGCCACACCGGCGCGCACGCTGGAGGTTCCCCGTGCATGCCGGCTGCGCGAATGGATGGAGCTTTACTGGAGCGCCCTCGAACGCCCTGAATTTCTCGATTGGGCCAGTGGCTTTAACATCGATCTGGATACCCTGCAGATCAAGGGCGATACCCTGCAAGCGCAGACACCCTCGAACGGCTCCAGCGATGTCCGCACGTTCACGCTGGAAGATGATTCGGGCTGGTGGCAGATGGCGCCGATGCTGCTGTCGATTTCCCAGCGTATCGATCCTGCGGGGCTGGGCCTGCCCTACATCGGCGGTAAATCCGCCAATCCGCTGTATCGGTTTCCACGGCAAGTGGTGCTGGCGTTCTACGGTTACCCGGAACCGCAAAACCAGATTCAGGCCCGAGTCATCCTCGCCGAGCTGAAGAAAACCGGGCTGGCGGCCATCGATGAAAACGGCCAGAGCACGTCGGCGCTAGTGAAGGAACGCAACGCGCAACTGGAAGACTTTCGGGCGATCGCCGATCGAATCGATGAAGTGTTGCTGGCGAGCGACCCTTTCGAGCAGCGAGGCTTTCTCGACACGCCGGTAACCCTCACTTCGGCCTCTGTTTCTGCACCCGCCAGAGGGCCGCGCCTCAAACTGGGCGAGCTTCTGGGCCGCTATGAGTTTGCGTTGCCGCAAGATGCCCGCGAAGCCAAGGCACTTGCGCAACGCCTGCGCCAGCAAAGCTGGCCGGCGCTGCCCTACGTCAGCGATTACGTGCAAAGCAACGACCCCATCCGCAGTTATCGTGAAGAATTTGGCGCTCTGGAAGATAACCGGCACATCGTGCGACGCCTTGAAGCGCTGAGCTGGAACAAAGCGCCCAAGGCCAAGATCGATTACGAGGAAATCAGCGAGCCCCATCCGGATTCCGCGCTGGCGGGACGGATGAAGTATGGCCAGCGTCAATTGCAGACACTCAGCGCCGATGAGGATTTTCAAGCCATCCTGCAACAGCACGGACTGCCCGCCGACAGTCAATTGCTCGTCACCGAATCCGGTCATGTCGGTACTGCCAGCGTAAAAGGCTGGGTCACCCTGACGGCGCAGGTGGAAAAACAGGCTGATCTGAAACTCTTTCGCGACCAGCTCAAGGCCAAGGCAAGCAAAGCCGGCGGCGCCCTGCGCTCAAGCGGTAAAGTCACCCTTGGGCAAATGCTGCGCTTCTACAATCTGCTTTTGCCGAACACTGTCGAGCAAGCCCTCGCGCTGGTGAAATGGTTCAGGATCAATCTGCACACCCGCCCCGGGCATATGAATCACTGGTATCTGCTGGGCCAGCCGTGGACACAAACCGAACGGTTCACGGCGCAACAGCGTCAGAGCATCATCGACACCACACAGGCGTTTTTACCCGTAGACTCGCCGCCGTTGATCGACTACCTCAGTGAGGGTGTCGATACCGATCTGCCGCTCAAAACGCTCCAGGCAAAAGCCGACTACCTGATCAGCCGTATCCTGATCACACCGCGCGCGCAAACGCTGGGCAATCTGCTGGTGAAGAATCTGGGCGCTCCGGCGCAGGAGAAACGCCTGCTGGCCACCAACCGCGATCGCCTGTTGCTCGCTGCATTGATTCTCAGCCTGGAGCCGAACGCGGGTGAGGATTTGAACCGTATTGTCGTGCAACGTCTGGAGGGGCGTGATTTCTGGGGCGACAGCTATGACGAGGTACGCCGCTTCATTGATCGGCAGCCCGCTCTTGCATCGGTAAAAAACAAAACGCTGGCGACCCATCTGTTGTTGTCCGGTATAGCGCCGGAGTTTCTGACCCGGCATATTCCGCCATCACTCTGTTACATGAGCTGTTCGCGTTGGGTCAGGCTGAAGCAGGTCGTGCTGTATATCGAAAGCCAAATGCCGGGTGTGGCACGCCTGATGAGCTATGAGCAACTCAGCCAACTGACCAAAGGCCCGGCCCCCACGCACTTCTACAAATTCCTGCGCGAGGATTCCTGTGCCTCACTGGTCGTTGACTGGGCGGTTGCCAGAGGGCTGATCCAGCGCAACGCCGAATTTCCGGTGACTGTTTATGACGCCACGACGCTGAAGCAGGCCGATGTCCTGTTCCGCAACCACAATCGCCTGTTGAACGATCTTTATCGGCGGGCGTTCCTCTCGGCACCGCCCACTCCCGTCACGGTTGCCTTGGCCGATCTGCGCAAGGTGTTCAGCGATTCCCCCTACCTCACGGAGAAGGCGCTGTTTGTTGCAGACGCCAACCCGCAGACCTCTGCAGCGCATTACTCGCTGAGCGAATTGCATGTCGCCGGCAAGCTGACAGGGAAGCTGGCGGGATGGCAATCGAGCAATGCACAGTTGCAACTGGCCCCCATGCTTGCCTCGTTGCCCAGACTGCACAATGTGGCGACCTACTTCCATGCGGCACTGAGCGCACGCCTGAGGCAAATGAAGGACGCACATATCGCATTTCTCAAGGAAGCGTTCTGTCGCTTGCCGTTCGCGCAGCGAATCGACATCGAAGACCACGAGCTGGAACTGCTCGCCCTGCGGCCAGTATCGGCAGCCACGGACAAGCTGGCTGACGCCAGCACTGCGCCATTCGGCATCTTGGCGCTGCTGCGTGGGAGTCCAGCCAGAGTCTTCGAGATTTTCACTGGCAGGAATGAAGTGGTGCTGCGTCGCGATATCGACCTTGCATTACTCAAACCATCGGGGGCAAATGATGCGGCGAAATCGCTGCCCGTCGACGCCGAAGCCTACAGGCACGGCTCCCAGCCTCGCTTGAATGCCACTTGTAACGCGTTCATTACTCGCCTCGATATTCAGGGCGCACCCCTGGCGCAACAGGAGCGCGCCGCCGTGCCCGATACTTTCGCCTCCAACATAGTCAACGCCATCGCCAGCACTGCCGTCAGGCATCTGTTCGATGCTTTCAAAGCGCAAGCCTTGCAAGACGCATTGCGCGTGCCCGAACTCGAGGATGCCGCTGCGAGTCACGAGAAATGGCTGGCGTTTTACCAGAAGCTGAGCCCGCCCAAGCGCTGAGCACTGGCGAATCCGGCGATAGATCGGCTGACGCCTTCGCGAGCAGGCTCGCTCCCACATAGATGGTGCTGAACTGAAAAATCCTCCGCGCCATCGAGACCTGTGGGAGCGAGCCTGCTCGCGAAGACATTCCATCAGCCAGCATCAAATTGCCTGACCCACCGCCATCGCGGGCAAGCCCGCTCCCACAGGAATTCAAGGTGAACTCACACCTCATTAACGTCACTGGAGTCTGTGGGAGCTGGCTCGCCAGCGATGGTGCCGGTGCTAGCAGCCTTTCAGAGCTTGCTTGTGCGCATACATTGCGCCATCCGCATCGGCGAGCAGGCGATCAACGGTTTCGTGGCGTGTGGGGTCGTATTCGATCTGGCCGACGCTGAAGCGAATCGCGTAACCACGGTGCAGCGTGGCGTTGCGCTCTTCGAGGATTTCCTTGAGCCGCGCCATGATCCGCGTGGTCTCGACGTGGCTGGAGCCGGTCAGCAACGCGACGAACTCATCACCGCCCAAGCGCCCCACCACATCGCTCTCGCGAAAGGCAATGCGCAACACATCGGCGAAGGTCTTCAGCGCACTGTCACCTTCGGCATGCCCGTACAGATCGTTGATCTGCTTGAAGTCGTTGAGATCGAAAAACAACAGCGTCGCCGGTCGGTTCAAACGTGCGCAGGCATCCAGCGCATGCTGGGCCAGTTGCTTGAAACCACGGCGATTGGACAGCAGCGTCAGTTCATCCATGCTTGCCATCTGCACCGCCGTCAGCTCTTGCTCGGCCATCTCCGCGAGGTCGCGCAACAAGGCACGCTCTTCGTCGTCGAGATGGCGGGGTTTGGTATCGATCAGGCACAGGGTGCCCATTTTGTTACCGTCCGGCACCGTCAATGGATAACCGGCGTAAAAGCGAATATTCGGTGCGCCGGTGACCAACGGGTTGTCATGAAAGCGCAAATCTTCCAGCGCATCGGGCACCAGCATCAACTCGTTTTGCAAAATCGCATGGCCGCAGAACGAGACATCGCGGGACGTCTCGCTGACATCCAGACCCACACAGGACTTGAACCACTGGCGATCCTTGTCGACCAGCGTGACCAGGGCGATCGGCACGTTGAACAGGCGCTTGGCCAGGCGTGTCAGACGATCAAAGCGCTCCTCCGGCGCCGAGTCGAGGTTGAGGCCGTGCAAGGCGTCGATTCGTGCAGCTTCATTGGCAGGTTTTCCGGGCACCAGCATGCGCACACTCCGTAGACAGTCATGCGTTCAGCGTAGCGCTTAATCGTCGGGGCATCACATTTGCGCCACCGGACAAGGCCCGCCGGCATCGGCCCAGAGTTTGAATTGCGCGACGAAGATATCGTGCGGCACTGGCACCGGTGCGCGCCCTGCCCCGGGATTCCAGCCCCAGAGCACCAGTTTGTCTTCGCTGACGTGTTTTAACAGCGCGGCGAAATCACGATCACCATTGCTCGCGCGGTCCTTGATCATGGTGCAAAGCTTGTCCGAAGGCAGGCCGATCCAGGCCATTTTGTGTGCCGCTGGCGGCAGGCTCCAGTGCGGCGCACCCGGCGGCGCATGGGGGCCATAACTGGCCGGCGGATTGCTTTCAGCGTGACAGGTGGCGCAGGGCAAACCGGCGGCGCCCCTTGCCATCCATGCCGCGCACTACATTCATCGCGTGAGGGATGCCAGCGTCGAACTGCAACGGCGAATCGCCGGGGATGTGGCAGTTCTGGCAGCGCGGGCTCTGAAAGACTTTCTGCACCGTGGCGAAGGCTTTCAACGCCTGCTGATCCTCGGCAAACAGGTCCGAGGCATAGCCACCGAGGCCCAGCAACACGACGGTGCCCAACACAAGATGTCGTTTCATCTCACACCCCCGACAATTGCAGTGGCAGTTCGCGCAGGCGTTGCCCGGTCAAGGCGAACACTGCGTTGGCCACCGCCGGCGCGGTCGGTGGCACGCCGGGCTCGCCGATGCCGCCGGGTTTTTCACTGCTGGGGACGATGTGCACTTCCACCACCGGCATTTCGTTGAGCCGCAGCACCTGATAATCGTGATAGTTGGACTGCACGACGCCGCCGTCCTTGACGGTGAGCTTGCTGTGCAACGCCATGCCGAGACCGAAGGTGATGCACGATTCCATCTGCGCGGCGATGCTCTGCGGATTCACCGCAATGCCGCAGTCCACCGCGCAGACCACCCGATGCACGCGGATCGCCAGATTGTCCTGCGACACCTCCGCCACTTGCGCCACGTAGCTGCCGAACGACTCGTGCACCGCCACGCCCAGAGCATGCCCGTCCGGCAACGGCGCGCCCCAGTTGGCCTTCTCCACCGCCAGATTGAGCACGCCGAGATGGCGCGGGTGCGCCTTGAGCAGCGTTCGTCGGTACTCCACCGGATCCTTGCCCGCCGCCGTCGCCAGTTCATCGATCAGCGATTCCATGACAAAACCCGTGTGGGTGTGGCCCACCGAACGCAGCCACAACACATTGATGCCGGTCTGCGGCGAATGCAGGTCGACCTGATGATGAGGCAGATCCTTGATGTACGGACTGTCGGCCACGCCCTCGACCGAGGTGGCATCGATGCCGTTCTTGACCATCGCTGCCTCGAGCATCGTCCCGGCCATGATCGACTGGCCGACCAGCACATGCTGCCAGCTCATCGGCAAACCATCAGCACCCAGTCCGACCTGCGCCTTGTGCAGGTACATCGAGCGGTAGTAGCCGCCGCGAATGTCATCTTCGCGCGCCCACACGGTTTTCACCGGCAGGTCCGCCGCTTTCGCCACTTGCACCGCTTCGGCGACGAAGTCCGAAGTCGGATTGGCGCGGCGACCGAAGCCACCGCCGAGAAATTCCGTGTGAATTTCGACCTGCTCGGGCTTGAGCCCGGTGATCTTGCTGGCGACCATTTGGTCGAGGGTCTGAAACTGCGTGCCAGTCCAGATTTCGCATTTGCCAGCGCTGATTTTCACCGTGCAATTGAGCGGTTCCATCGGCGCGTGGGCCAGATACGGCACGCTGTATTCGACCTCTATTTTCTTCGCGGCTTTGCCGAAATTGGCCTTGGCATCTCCAGCCTGCGTGGCCGAGGTGCCCGGCGTCGCCGCCAGTTTGCGGAAACTCTCGAGCAGTTTTTCACTGCTCATGTCGGCCAACCGCCCCAGATCCCAATCGACCTTCAGCGCATCACGGCCCAACTTCGCCGCCCAGAAATGCTCGGCCACCACCGCCACGCCGCTGGGCACCTGCACAACCTTGTGTACGCCGGGAATGGCCAGCGCTGCGGCGCCTTCGAAGGTTTTCACCGTGGCGCCAAACACCGGCGCGCGGGCGACCATCGCGGTCATCAGGCCTTCGAACTGCACGTCCATGCCGAATCTGGCGCGGCCGGTGATCTTCTCCGGGGTGTCGAGACGCTTGGTCGGTTTGCCGATGACTTTCCAGTCCTTGGCTTCCTTGAAAGTGATGGTTTTCGGGTCAGGCACCGGCAGTTGCCCGGCGGCATCGGCCAGTTCGCCGTAGGTCGCGCGGTGGTCCCCGACGATGACCACGCCGGACTCAGTGCGAATCGTCGACGGCGCGACGTCGAAACGTTTCGCAGCCGCTTCCACCAGCATCTGCCGTGCCGTCGCCCCGGCCAGTCGATAGCGGTCGAATTCCATCCAGGTCGACGTCGAGCCACCGGTGATCTGCATGCCGCCAAATGCTGGCAACCCGTAATCCGCCGCTGAGGCTGGCGAGTGCTCGACGCGGATTTTCGACCAGTCGGCGTCCAGTTCTTCGGCGATCAGCATGGTCAGGCCGGTCCAGATGCCCTGGCCCATTTCCGAATGACCGAGCAGCACGGTGACGCTGTTGTCCGCCGCGATGCGCAGAAACGCGTTGGGTGCGAACGTCTTGTTCTGATTTTCTGCCGCCCGGGCAAAGCGGTTGGCCCCGGGCACCACAAACGCCACCATCAGGCCGCCGCTTAACAGTGCGCTGCCCTTGAGAAACCCGCGACGCGATACAGGACTGTTCATCGTTCCTCTCCCAGAGAATGACTCAGCCGATTTCGGCGGCGCGTTTGACCGCAGCGCGAATGCGCGGATAGGTGCCGCAGCGGCAGATATTGCCGGAGAGCGCCTGATCGATATCGCTGTCGGTGGGCTTGGGAATTTTCGCCAGCAACGCGGCGGCGGACATGATCTGCCCGGACTGGCAATAACCGCACTGCACCACGTCCAGCTCGGCCCAGGCCTGCTGCACCGGGTGCGAGCCATCGGTGGACAAGCCCTCGATGGTGAGGATTTTCTGGCCGTGGGCGACGGCAGTCGCCGGGGTGATACAGGAGCGTAATGGCGCGCCGTCGACGTGCACGGTGCAGGCGCCGCACTGGGCCATGCCGCAACCGAACTTGGTCCCGGTCAGGTGCGCGATATCGCGCAGAACCCAGAGCAGCGGCATGTCGGCGGGTACATCGAGCTCTTGGTCCTTGCCATTGATATTCAGGGTCAGCATCGGGTGATTTCCTCAGACTCACGTATTGCAAAGGGGCGTCGCTGTGGTCGCAAAAACCTACGGACGCCCGCGCTTATCCCTTTCAGCAAAGCCTAATTTGCGCTTGAAGCCAGACGTTGTGACCAGCGGTCATGCAGACCCCGGCTTTGCTCCTACAGTTGATAACGGCTCGCACTGAGTCGTCGTATCTCTGCGCAACCGGCCCGCGAACCTCGCGGTTGTCCATCACAGGTCAGGAGTAACGAATATGGGCTTTGTCACCACTCGAGACGGCGTCGACATCTTCTACAAGGACTGGGGGCCGCGCGACGCGCCGGTGATGCACTTCCACCACGGCTGGCCGCTCAGCTCGGATGACTGGGACGCGCAGATGCTGTTTTTCCTGGCACAGGGCTTTCGGGTGATTGCTCATGATCGACGCGGGCATGGCCGCTCGAGCCAGGTCTGGGACGGCCACGACATGGATCACTACGCCGACGATGTGCTGGCAGTGGTTAATCATCTGGGTACGCGCGACGTTGTCCACGTCGGCCATTCCACCGGCGGCGGCGAAGTGATCCATTACATCGCCCGGCATGGTCAGGACAAGGTCAGCAAAGCGGTGTTGATCAGCGCCGTGCCACCGTTGATGGTGCAGACCGAAAGCAACCCGGGCGGTTTGCCGAAATCGGTGTTCGATGGCTTTCAGGCGCAGTTGGCGGCGAATCGCGCGCAGTTCTATCGCGATGTGCCGAGCGGACCTTTCTACGGCTACAACCGCCCGGGCGCCGAGTCGGCGGAAGGGATCATCGCCAACTGGTGGCGCCAGGGCATGATCGGCGGGGCCAAGGCGCATTACGACGGCATCATCGCCTTCTCGCAGACCGACTTCACCGAAGACCTGAAAAAAGTCACCGTGCCGGTGCTGGTCATGCACGGCGAGGATGACCAGATCGTGCCTTACGCCAACTCCGCACCGTTATCGGCGAAACTGCTGCCCAACGGCACACTGAAGTCGTACCCGAGGATTTCCGCATGGCATGCCGACCACGCAGGCTGAAACCATCAATGCGGATTTGTTGGCGTTTATTCGCGGGTAACCGCCTCAATCAGGCTTACTGCAATTGGCAAACACTGATCCCCTGTGGGAGCGGGCTTGCCCGCGAGGCGTCTCTACAGTCCAATTATCTGCGAATGACACTCCGCTTTCGCGAGCAGGCTCGCTCCCACAGTTGGGATTGGGTATATCCGTCAGAGACTGGTCGGCTACAAGGCCGCCATCGCTGGCAAGCCAGCTCCCACAGTTGGAATTGGGTATATCCGCCAGAGACTGGTCGGCTATAAGGCCGCCATCGCTGGCAAGCCAGCTCCCACAGGGATCAGGGTAGATCTGCTGTTCATTCGTATCTTTGAGATAGCTATCGCGAGCAGGCTCACTCCTACAAGAGCAAGAGCAAGAGCAAGAGCAAGAGCAAGAGCAAAAGATCGCAGCCTTCGGCAGCTCCTACAGTCTCCGCGTTCGCCTTAGGCCGAGTGTCAGCTCGCCTGCTTTTGATCTTGATCCACCGGCGACGTCGGAAGGCTGAGCGGAGGGATTGATCCGGGCGTGGGAGCGCAGCGACCGTCTGGCGCAGCCAGACACAGCGGAAGGAGGTGCAGCGAAGCAAACCGGAGCCGCTGCGCCCGGATCGATCCCGCAGCGAAGGAACCCGAGCCTGCGAGGGCCGAACGCAGGAGCAAGCCTTTTTTGGTTACTTTTTCGGCGTTTGGAAAAAGTGACCCGCCGTAAGGGCGGAACCCTAAGCAGCCGTTACCGCAGCAACGGATATGTACTCGGTCAACCAGAACAAATCATCGCTCGACAACAAGCCTTCGCGAGCAGACTCGCCCCCACAGAAATCGCAAGCGTGCTGAAGGCTGAATCAATCCCCTACCCCTCTGCCCGCCCTTCGCCTTCACGATCACCACGGTAATGCCTGGCCAGCGGAAAATCCGGCAGCCACGATTCACGCCGCACAATCCAGCTCTCATAGGTCGGCTTCAACTGATCCGGCGCATCCAGCGCGCCGAGGTTCACCTCGACCTCATCAACACTGCGGTTGAACACCGAAGAACCACAACGCGGACAAAAGTGCCGCCCCTGGTACTCATGGGTTTCACCGCTGATGGTCACAGCGTTCTCAGGAAAAATCGCCGAGGCATGAAACAGCGCACCGTGGACCTTGCGACAGTCCAGACAATGGCACAGCCCGACCCGGTAAGGCTCGCCAGAGGCTTGAAAACGCACATCGCCGCACAGGCATCCGCCGGCAAAGATATTCATGGTTCAGCTCCATCGCGCCCGTGGTGTCACGCCCCCCAGAGCCTATAACAGTCGGCGCTGCAATGCAGGCGATGTTTCAGATGAAAGAACTTGATGTCGCCGCACTGCAACGGGCATTCGACGGCCAGAGCTAATACACTCAGGCGCTGACCTGCCGGGACAATCACGATGAAACACGCCGCTGCGAAAAACCCCGAGAAAGCCCCGCGCTTCTGGCGCGACGACGCCCTGCCCTTCATCGAAGCGCGGGCCATCGCGGATGGGCGTGAAGTCTGTTATGCGCGGCATTCCCATGCGCACTTTTCCATCGGCGCAATCACCGCCGGGCGCAGTACCTATGTGCATGAGCAGGCGCAATTTGAGGTGGCGGCCGGCACCGTGGTGCTGATGAATCCCGGCGATGTACACGCCTGCAATCCGATCGATGATCAGCCTTGGTCGTACGTGATGTTGTATGTCGAAACGCCGTGGCTGACGGATTTGCAGCATCAATTGGGGTTTGCCGGGGAGCTGGAATTCCGGCGATTTTCCGACACGCATCTGGCTGATGCCGAGCTGTTCGGCAAGTTGATGGGGTTGTATGAGGTTTTGCTCGACGACCAAATGGAGGCACTGGCGAAACACAGCGCGGCGGTAGAGTTTTTCAGTGATTTGCAGGTCCGCCTCAATCCGGCGGATGAGCCCGTCGATGAGCCGAATTTCAAGCTGGAACGCGCCGCTGATTTCATCCGGGGACATTGCACCGAAGTGCTCAGCCTCGAGGCGATTTGCGCGGCGGCGCAGCTGTCGCCGTCATACCTGATTCGCGCGTTCAAGCAGCGCTACGGGATGACGCCCCATGCCTTCCTGGTCAACCAGCGCATCCAGTTCGCCCGCGAGCGCTTGCGCAGCGGCCAGTTGATTGCCGATGTCGCGCTCCAGGCCGGGTTTGCCGATCAGGCGCATTTTCAGCGAGCGTTCAAACAACATCTGGCGGCGACGCCGGGGCAGTATCGCGGCTGACTTCATACTCGAAGTTGAACACTGCCCCCCTTGTGGGAGCGAGCCTGCTCGCGAATGCGGTGGATCAGTCAGTGAAGTGTTGAATGACACACCGCGTTCGCGAGCAGGCTCGCTCCCACAGGGGGTTGTGGTGGGCCTGTCAATCAAGTGAACAGCAAATAAAGCGCACTCACCGCCAGCAACAACGCCATCAACCGATTGAACCAGCGCATCCCGGCGGCATTGCTCAGATAACCGCGCAAAAACGTCCCGGCATACGCCCAGCAGCCCACCGACAGATAGCAGATCACCAGATACACCGCCGCAAACTGCCAGACCAGCCGCGCCTCGCCGTCGGCGACAAACGCGCCCATGCCGGCCACGCATGCCAGCCAGGCCTTGGGGTTGAGCCATTGCATCACCGCGCCATAGAGCATCGACGGCGCACGGCCGGACTCGCTGGTGTTCAGTTGGCCGTCATCGCTGGCCAGTTTCCAGGCCATGAACAACAGGAACGCCACCCCGGCCCATTGCACCACGCGGGTCATGAACGGCCACAATTGCAGCACCTCATGCAGGCCCAAGCCCATCAGCACCAGCAACAGCACAAACCCCAACGTCGCCCCGGCCACGTGCCGCTGGCTGGCGCGGAAACCGTACTGCGCGCCGGAACTCAAGGCGACGATATTGACCGGCCCGGGGGTGATGGATGCGGCGAGGGCAAACGCCGCCATGGAAAGAATCAGACTCATTGCACACCTGCTTCAAACGAGGAACGAGGTGGCTACGGTAGCGAGCGGGGGATTTGCGGTATTGAAGAAAATGACCCTGAGGCTGCGAATCTGATCGTTCCCACGCTCTGCGTGGGAATGCAGCCCGGGACGCTCTGCGTCCCATTCAGAGCGTGGGAACGATCGAAACCTACAAGGGGCACTCAGGCCAGGCGCGGCACGGTGAAGCGGAATTCGCTGCCCTGGCCCGGCTCGCTCTCGGCGACGATCTGGCCGCCATGGGCTTCTACGATGCCTTGGGTGATATACAAACCCAGGCCAGTGCCGGTCGGGTTGCCTTCCTTTATCGTCCAGTAGCGATCAAACACATGCGGCAAGTGCTCCTTGGGAATGCCTTCACCACTGTCACGCACGATGAACACGATCTCGTCACCCACCGATTTGGCGTGCACGCCGACCGTGCCCATGCGCGGGGTGAATTTGATGGCGTTGCCCACCAGGTTCGACAGCACCTGAAACAGCCGCTCGGGGTCGGCGTGGATGCGCAGGTCAGGATCGGCCTGGAAGGAAATGCTGATGTCCTTGTCATGGGCCAGCGGCGACAGCAACGCTTGGGCCTCTTCAAAGATGTGCCCGACCTCCAGCGCCTGCGGGGTGATGGAGTAGCGCCCGGCGTCGATTTTCGAGGTATCGAGCAGGTCTTCCAGCAGCGTGTTCATCCGCGCCGTGGCCTGCTGCATGGTGTCGATTGCAGTGGAGATACGCCGCGAAGTGTGCGCGCCTTCCGAGCTGAAGGCTTTCTGCATCATGCCGCAGAGCATCGAAATCACCGTCATCGGGTTGCGCAGGTCGTGGGAAACCACCGCCACCAGATCATCGCGCGCCTGCACAGCCGCCTGCTCGCGACGTACCTGACGGGCCAGATCGTTCTCCAGCGCCGAGCGGCGCAGGTCATTGGCGGCGAACCGGTCACCGTGGCTCCACTTGGTGGAAATCCCGGCCATCTCGACTTTCCAGATTTCGAACGAGGTACGCGGACGCAGGCGCATCCCGGCATCGGAGGTTTCCAGATCCAGCGGTTTGCGCGGATCGCCACTCCAGTTGATGTTTTCCTTCACTTCCGGACGGAACCACAGCACGCCGTTGTCCACCGGTTTGGGCAGGCTCATGGCGAGCACACCGCTGGCCACAGACTGATACTGCGCCGCCGGCGGGTAAACGCTGGACAGGTGATGGCTGGCGAACACCGGCTCGCCGCGCGCCTGCAACCACTTGTGCAGCGCGCGAATTTCTTCCGGCGCCGGGCAGTTGCCGTAACGGTGCAACTGCTTGTCTTCGATGATCGCGATGCCGCCGGCATTGACCAGCGCCATCAGCGTCGCTGGCTGCTGGGCGAGGCCGTCGAAAACATTTTGCGGCGAATCGACCATCGCCTGATTGAGCCGCGCCAGCGCTTCGACCTTCTCTTCACGCTGGCGGGTCAGTTCAAGGGTTTCCATGGCACTGATCTGCAACGACAGGACCTGGCCGATGGTCTGGCAAGCCATGCGCAATTCATGCGGCACGTGCAGCGGCTGGCGATTGCCGCAGCTGATCAGGCCCCAGAGCTTGTCGCCCTTGAGCAGGGAAATGCTCATCGACGACAGCACGCCCATGTTCTTCATGTACTGACAGTGAATCGGCGAGACGCTGCGCAGCGTGGCGAAACTGAGGTCCAGCGGCGTTTGCGTGTCCGGGCGCAGCTTCGGCACCAGTGGCACTGGCTGATAATCGGCGTTGGGGATGATCCGCAGCCAATTGGTGCGGTACAGCTCGCGCGCCTGCTCGGGAATGTCCGAAGCCGGGAAGAACAGGCCGTTGAACACTTCCATCGACGGATCGGACGCTTCGGCGATGACCTGACCGTGGCCCTCTTCCTCGAAGCGATAGATCAGCACCCGGTCGTAACCGGTCATCGCCTGGATTTCCTTGACGCTGATGTCGTACAGGGCCTGCAGCGTGGTCGCCGCTTGCAGGCGCTGGAGCATGCGGCCCAGGTGGGTATTGACCCCGGCGACGTTGCGCGGCTGGAAATTCTTCACATGGATTTCCAGCTCGAGAATCAGCACGCCCTGATGGCGGTGCAGCAAACCTTCGAATTCAGTGCCGTTGAGCTCGAATCGTAGCGGCGCCGCCTCGGAAAACGCTGTCTGCTGCAAGGCTTCGAGCACGTGCGCGGTGTGTTCGGCGCCGATCAGGCTGTGCAGCGGCTGGCCGATCAGCGATTCGGGCGCGCGGGCCAGCAGGGTCTCGACGTTGGCGCTGACCTGAATGATCTGCAGCGCAGGCTCGGTCAGGGTCAGCAGCAAACCATGGGGCTGGATCGCGCCAGGAAAGCGGATTGGCTCGTCGGCACAGTTGGCCAGCAGTTCTTCAAAGGCTTGTGGGTCTTGCGGGTTCATGCCAGTACCTCCTGGCGCTCGAGCCACTGCTCGAAACAGCTGAATGTGGTTTGTGCTGCGCTGACCACGGCCGGGCGTTCGCTGGCCGCCATGGGCCGGTTGCTCAGGTATTCGATGAACTCGCGCCAACGCCGCCCGGTGGCCGCGCCGTAGACATCGAGGAAGGCAGCGCCATTGTCGGCGTCCAGATTCAGCCGCGCGGCGATCTCCCGACGCAGGATCTGCCCGCCGAGAGTGGCGCCTTCGAGCACGTACAAAACGCCGAGACTGGCGGCGCTGGAGTCGATCACCGGCAAGTCCTCGCACAGCGGCAAATCATTGGTCGTCGCGCCCAGTGCGCGCAGGTCGGCGTGCAAGGTCTCGGCCTTCAAACGAGGCGTCAGATCGAAATCATCCGGGACAGCGCCACTGGCGAGCAACGCCCGTTCCAGCGGCTGATAAAAACCGTAATAGGCCGCCATCAAGCGCTCGAATGCGGGGGTATCGAGGGTATCGGTAAAAAAAGGAAGGCGTTTTTCCAGTGCGATGTGCAGTTCGGCTGTGCCGGCCCGCAGATCTTGCAGCACCGGTGGCACATAAACCTCACGGGCCTTTGCTTGCATGTAGATCGCTCTTGGTGGGACCCGGCAGGGGCCATTCTGGGTGGGCTCGACGTGGGGGGAATTTATCACGCCACGCAGCTTTTTCTGCCTGCCAAAGCGTTTTTTCTGTCGAACTGCGACCCTATGACAGGTTCAGAGTGGCGCCGGATCAGAAAAGTTCGACCGACGCCATTATCCTGCCACTGCTGACCACCTCAATCAGCGCCGTCGTTCTGCACCGATGGATCGCCGTTGGCCGGTACGCTGTTGTCGGCAACGGGTTTCGATGGGTTGTTTTTTTCGGCGCCGGGATAACCGGGCAGACCGCGAGTATCGTCCGGCGTCATGACATCCTCGTTATCTCGACTAACGTCCCAGTCGGTGGTGGCGTTGGGGTCTTCATCGCGCCCGGCCGTGCCGATGGCGAAGCCGTCGTCGTTGGGATTGACGGTTTGCTTAAGCGCTTTGTCGTTGCTGGATGGGTTGCTCATGTCTGCCTCCAGAACACGTTGATCGGACTTGTTTGGAAACGCCTTGGCCGCTCAAGTGCAATGGACAAGACCAACGGTGCATTCGCGGGGCACTGGTCGCCTGGCGTGAACCACCGCAACGGCGCACGGTTCTCAAGAGAACCACTTGCTCGAGCACCGTCATGAGCCACCCGCGATTCGGCATTGAGGAGGAGTACTTTCTCACTGACCTGCAGAGCCTGCGCATGGTCGGCAGTCCGCCCCCACAGGCCATCGAGGCTTGCCGGGCGGCGCTGGGTGTGTGGTTTGCCACGGAGATGTTTCAGGGGCAGATCGAAGTGGCTTCGCCGGTGTTCAGCGACTTTGTGCACGCTGGCGATTTTCTCCGTGGCAGCCGTCAGGCCTTGGGTGCAGCCCTTGAACCGTTTGCTCTGGGCGTGCTCAGCGCCGGCAGTCATCCGCTGGCCGACTGGCGCGAGCAGGTTCCGACCGACGAGGAACATTTCCATCATCTGTTCGAGCGCTACGGCCATGTTGCCCGCCGCAGCGTGCTGTCGGGCCTGCATGTGCACGTCGAGGTGGCAGAGCCGCTGGATCGCATTGCGGTGATGAACGAAGTGCTGCCCTGGACGCCGCTGCTGTTGGCACTGAGCTGTTCGTCGCCGATCTGGGATGGCGCCGCCAGCGGCTTCATGAGCTATCGGCAGACCGCGTGTGACGAGTGGCCACGCATGGGCATCCGCCGCTGTTTGCCGATCAGCGCCATTACGACGAACACTTGGCGTTTCTCATGCGTATCGGCGCGATCAGCCAGCCCGGCGAGTGTTGGTGGGGCGTGCGCCCGGCAGCGCGTTTTCCGACCCTGGAACTGCGTATGACTGACGCTTGCCCTCGGGTCGAGGATGCGCTGACCCTTGCGGCGTTCTTTCGCGTTCTGGTGGCTCACGCCAGTGCGCAGCGGCGGCCGGGATTGCTCTATGACCAGACCGCACGTTCGATGCTGGAGGAAAATCGCTGGCGGGCCAAACGCTTGGGAATTCATGGGCGCTATTTGGTCGAAGGCATCGACGGCGACTGTTCGTTCGCGCAATGGCTGGAACTGGCCGAGCAGCGTTTTGCCGAAACGGCACAGGTATTGGGCGCGGCGCAGTTGTTCGAACGTGCCCGGGCGATCATCGACAGCGGCACCAGCGCCGATCGGCAACTGGCGCTGTTCAATCTGGCGTCTGAACAAGCGCAAAACGGCCGCTCGGCCCTCGGGCAAGTGGCCGAGCTGCTGCTTCAGGAAACCGCTGGCTGATCGCTCTCGGACGGGCCTTTGAGTTCGACCTGATTGCCGTCCGGGTCGAAACAGTACAGCGACAAGCCGTAACCCTCGGCGCCAAAACGCCTGGCGGCTTGTTCAACGGTCAGCCCGAACGATTGCAGATGGGCGATGAGCGCGGCTTCGTCGAACGGTTCTATGCGCAGACAGAAGTGATCGACGTTGCGCTTGTGCGCATCAGCGGCGCCGCCGCCCTTGCGCCCGAGTTCGCCCGCCAAATCGACGAGATCGATCATCGACGTACCGGCCCGCAGGTGCACCAGCCCCAGCGGCTGGTTATGCCTGACCACTTCGGCGCCAAACACCCTGGCGTAGAAATCGATGCTGCGCTGCAGGTCGGCGACGCGCAGGACGATATGATCGATGTGCTGAATGGAAAAGGGATGCATGAGTTGGCTTCCTCGAAAGCGGCGACCCGCTCATTGTGCTGCACAAGGGAAAAAATTCACTGTCGATTTTTCGGTGGAGCCATCGACAAAGCGGATTTACTCTCACGTCATGAACATACCAGCCGCTGTCCTGCCGCCCCACGCCGAAATGGTTCGCGCCATGCTCGAGCGCGACACTGCCTATGAAGGCGTTTTCTTCACCGCCGTGAAAACCACCGGGATCTTTTGCCGCCCCAGTTGCACGGCGCGCAAGCCGAAACCGGAAAACGTCGAATTCTTCGCCCACGCCGACGAATGCCTGTGCGCTGGTTACCGCGCCTGCCTGCGCTGCAGACCGCTGGACGCAGCGGCCATCGCCCCGGACTGGGTGCAGCGCCTGCTCAATGCGGTGGACGCCGATCCCGAACGGCGCTGGAGCGATGCGCAATTGCTCGCCGAGGGCATCGAACCGCTGAAACTGCGACGCTGGTTCAAGCAGCACTTCGGCATGACCTTCCACGCCTGGCTGCGCACACGTCGCCTTGGCATGGCCTTGGGCGGGATCAGGCAAGGCACGTCGATCGATCACGCGGCGTTCGACTCCGGCTACGAGTCGCTCAGCGGTTTTCGCGATGCGTTTCAGAAGTCCTTCCACATCACCCCGGGCCGTGCGGCCAACAGTGAGCCGTTGCTGTTCACCCGCCTTACCACGCCGCTGGGGCCGATGATCGCCATGGCTGAGCAGCGTGGGCTGGTGTTGTTGGAGTTTCTCGATCGACCGGCGCTGACCCGCGAAGTCGAAGCGCTGCAGAATCGTTATGGCTACGCGGTTGCGCCGGGGCATAACGCCCACTTGCAGCAGATCGAGGTGCAACTGGCGGATTATTTCGCCGGCAAACTGACTCAGTTCAGCGTGCCGCTGCACCTGCCCGGCAGCACTTTCGCCCGTGAGGTGTGGGCGGCGCTGCTGCAAATTCCCTATGGCCGCACGAGCACGTACGGCGCCATCGCGGCAGGCTTGGGCAAACCCGGCGCCAGCCGTGCCGTCGGCCTGGCCAACGGGCACAATCGGTTGTCGATTGTGGTCCCGTGCCACCGAGTGATCGGCGCAGACGGCTCGCTGACAGGTTATGGTGGCGGACAACCGCGCAAGGCGTTTCTACTCAGACTGGAAAACGCCGCACTGCAAATGACTCAACAATTGGCTTTTTGAGCCGTGCGATCCAACACGCAAACAGGGATTTCGATGAGTACGTTCGAATCACCGCAACATGGCTGACATGTATGAGATGGCCAGCGCTTTTCTGGCCGCGATAGACACTGACTGGCAGCGCCATGTCAGCGCCGTCGGGCCATGTCTGCATCAGCCACATCCGGCGCGCGACCCGTATGAATCGCTGGTACGGGCGATTGCCTATCAGCAACTGCACGCCAAGGCCGGCGATGCGATCCTTGGGCGTTTGGTGGAGTTGTTCCCCGGCCAGTCGTTTCCGCATCCGCAGCAGATTCTGGCTACCGAGGTCGAGCGACTGCGTGCTTGTGGTTTTTCGGCGAGCAAGATTGCGACGATTCAAGGGATCGCCCAGGCGTCGCTGGACGGCGTGGTGCCGGATTACCCGACTGCACGGGCGATGGACGATGAAACCCTGATCGAACGCCTGACCAGCCTGCGCGGGGTCGGCCGCTGGACCGTGGAGATGCTGTTGATCTACAGCCTGGAACGTATGGACATCCTGCCGGCGGATGATTTTGGCGTGCGTGAGGGATATCGGCGCTTGAAGGGACTGGAGGTGCAGCCGACGCGCAAACAGATGATCGAGATTGGCCAGGCGTGGAAACCTTATCGGACGCTTGCGGCCTGGTATCTGTGGCGCGTGGCCAAGGTTTAGACCGCGTTATCGTTCTTCGCGAGCAGGCTCGCTCCCACACTGAATCAGCGTTCGGCGCTCTGTTTCCGCGCTCCCGGGGTGAGGGGAAAATCGAACTGGCGCTGCAAATCTTCAGCCTTGAGAATCTCGAACAACGCCTGCGCCGCCGCCGACAGGTCATTGCCCGGCTCGGTCAACACACCAATCGCCCGTTCCACCGAATCATTCAAGGTCAGGCAATGCGCGCCCAGCTCACGCATTTGCCCCGCGCACAATGCCGGCACCGCGCTGACCCCAAGCCCGCTGGCAACCATTCGCCCTACCGTCGCCAATTGATGGCTCTCGAACTCCACCGGCAACTTCATTCCGCGCGCCTGCAAATGCTCTTCCAGCATCACCCGCACCGTTGATGGCCGCTGCAGGGTGATGAACGGTTGCTCCAGCAAGGTCTGCCAATCGATGTCGGCGCGACCGGCCAGCGCTGAATCGGCCGGCACCACGGCGACAAAGCGATCGACATACAAAGGCGTGAATGTCATCGACGTGCTCTGCATCGGCGCGAACGCCACACCGAGTTCAACCTGACGATCGCGGACCATTTCCAGCACTTGCTCGTTGATCACGTCGTTGACCGTGACGTTGACGTTCGGATAACGCGCGCGGAAGCTCTTGAGAATCGGCGGCAACAGATTGCCGGCAAACGACGGCATCGCCGCCAGCGTCACGCGTCCGCGCTGCAGGCTGAAACGCTGGCGCATTTCGTCTTCGGCATTGTCCCAGTCGGCGATCAAGCGGCGCGCCAGCGGCAGCAGGGACTCACCTTCCGGGGTCAACGCCACGTTACGCGTGTTACGGCTGAACAGACGCCCTCCCAGGCCCTCTTCCAGCGCCTTGATGGTCAGGCTGAGCGCCGATTGCGACAAATGCAGACGCTCGCAGGCCACAGCGAAGCTCAGGCTATGGGCCACGGCGAGAAAGGCCCGGATCTGTTTGATGGTCATGTCGCTTTGCTCCAGTTGCGAGCGGCAAGCGTCAAGCTGCAAGCCGTGATGCGATGGCCCTGATCGTTCCCACGCTCCTGCGTGGGAACGATCATCGCCGAACGCTTATTGGTGAGATTTATCAATCAATCCACCTTAAAAATCAACTTAACAAATATATCCAGCAGAGAGACACTCCAGTCATTCGGCTAGCCAGCCGCCCGCAAATAATAAAAGAGGTGCCTATGGCAGGTTTCGACAAGCGTGTGTATTCCTACGAGGAAGCGATGGCCGGGCTGGAAGACGGCATGACCGTTATCGCCGGCGGCTTCGGCCTGTGCGGCATTCCGGAAAACCTGATCGCCGAGATCAAGCGCAAGGGCACCCGTGACCTCACCGTGGTTTCCAACAACTGCGGCGTTGATGGTTTCGGCCTTGGCGTGCTGCTCACCGACCGCCAGATCAGCAAAGTCATCGCCTCCTACGTCGGCGAGAACAAACTGTTTGAAGAGCAACTGCTCAAGGGCGAGATCGAAGTCATCCTTACCCCGCAAGGCACCCTCGCCGAGAAGATGCGCGCAGGCGGCGCCGGCATTCCGGCGTTCTTCACCGCCACTGGCGTTGGCACCCCGGTTGCTGAAGGCAAGGAAGTGCGCGAGTTCAAGGGGCGCAAATACCTGATGGAAGAATCCATCACCGGCGATTTCGCCATCGTCAAAGGCTGGAAGGCCGACCATTTCGGTAACGTCGTTTACCGCCACACTGCGCAGAACTTCAATCCGCTGGCCGCGACCGCCGGCAAGATCACCGTGGTCGAAGTCGAAGAAATCGTCGAGCCCGGCGAACTCGACCCGACGCAGATCCACACCCCGGGTATCTACGTCGATCGAGTCATTTGCGGCACGTTCGAAAAACGCATCGAACAGCGCACCATCCGCAAATAATTCAGGCCTTCGGAGAACAACAACATGGCACTTACCCGCGAACAAATGGCTCAGCGCGTCGCCCGCGAAATGCAGGACGGCTACTACGTGAACCTCGGCATCGGCATTCCGACCCTGGTCGCCAACTACATCCCCGAAGGCATGGAAGTCATGCTGCAATCGGAAAACGGCCTGCTCGGCATGGGTCCGTTCCCGACCGAAGAAACCATCGATGCCGACATGATCAACGCCGGCAAACAAACGGTGACTGCACGGATCGGCGCGTCGATCTTCAATTCCGCCGAATCCTTCGCGATGATCCGCGGCGGCCATGTCGACCTGACCGTGCTCGGCGCGTTCGAGGTCGACGTCGAAGGCAACATCGCTTCGTGGATGATCCCCGGCAAACTGGTCAAGGGCATGGGCGGCGCGATGGATCTGGTGGCCGGCGCCGACAACATCATTGTCATCATGACCCACGCGTCCAAGGACGGTGAGTCCAAGCTGCTGGCCAAGTGCAGCCTGCCGCTGACCGGTGCCGGCTGCATCAAGCGCGTGCTGACCGACCTCGCCTATCTGGAAATCGAAAATGGCGCTTTTGTCCTCAAGGAACGCGCACCTGGCGTCAGTGTTGAGGAAATCGTCGCCAAAACCGCTGGTAAACTGATCGTCCCGGATCACGTACCGGAAATGCAGTTCGCTGCCCAGTGAGGAATTCGCACATGCAAGACGTCGTCATTGTTGCCGCCACGCGTACCGCGATCGGCAGTTTTCAGGGCTCCCTGGCCAATGTATCCGCCGTAGACCTGGGCGCGGCGGTGATCCGCCAGTTGCTCGAGCAGACCGGCCTCGACGGGGCGCAGGTCGATGAAGTGATCATGGGCCAGGTGCTCACCGCTGGCGCCGGGCAGAACCCGGCACGTCAAGCCGCAATCAAGGCTGGCCTGCCCCACGCCGTACCGGCCATGACCCTGAACAAGGTCTGCGGTTCGGGCCTCAAGGCTCTGCACTTGGGCGCGCAAGCGATCCGTTGCGGCGACGCCGAGGTGATCATCGCCGGCGGTCAGGAGAACATGAGCCTGTCCAACTACATCATGCCGGGTGCGCGCACCGGTCTGCGCATGGGCCACGCGCAAATCGTCGACACCATGATCAGCGATGGCCTGTGGGATGCGTTCAACGATTACCACATGGGCATCACTGCCGAGAATCTGGTCGACAAATACCAGATCAGCCGCGAACAGCAGGACGCCTTCGCTGCCGCTTCCCAGCAGAAAGCTGCCGCTGCGATCGAGGCCGGGCGCTTCGTTGATGAAATCACGCCGATCCTGATCCCCCAGCGCAAAGGCGATCCGGTGGCGTTCAAGGTCGACGAGCAGCCACGCGGCGATACCACCGCACAATCTCTGGCGAAACTGCGTCCGGCGTTCAAAAAGGACGGCAGCGTCACCGCAGGCAACGCCTCGTCGCTGAACGACGGTGCCGCCGCCGTGATTCTGATGAGTGCCGAGAAAGCCAAGTCGCTGGGCCTGCCGGTTCTGGCCGGGATTGCCGCCTACGCCAACGCTGGCGTCGATCCGGCGATCATGGGTATCGGCCCGGTATCGGCCACCCGCCGCTGCCTGGACAAGGCCGGCTGGAGCATCGATCAGCTCGACCTGATCGAAGCCAACGAAGCGTTCGCTGCGCAATCGCTGGCCGTGGCCAAAGACCTGCAATGGGATCTGGACAAGGTCAACGTCAACGGTGGCGCCATCGCCCTCGGTCACCCGATCGGCGCATCAGGTTGCCGCGTGCTCGTGACATTGCTGCACGAAATGCTCAAGCGCGATGCGAAAAAAGGTCTGGCGACCTTGTGCATCGGCGGCGGTCAGGGTGTGGCTTTGGCGCTGGAACGCGGCTGATACGGAGTTCTAGGTTGACGGCGGATCCACGACATCCGCTGTTGGCTGGCAACAAAAAACCCGGTGCGATTTGCGTTGCACCGGGTTTCTTTTTGCCTGTCTACAATCGGTGGTGAATGTTCTGACCCCTTCGCGGGCAGGCTCGCCCCACATTCTGCAACGCATTTCCCTGTGGGAGCGAGCCTGCTCGCGAAAGCGCGTGTTCAGGCGCCAACCATTCAAGGCTTGCGCAACAGATAGGTATCCATGATCCACCCATGCTCCGCTCGCGCCGCCTTGCGCACCCGTTCGATCTCATCGGCCACTTCCGCCAGCCGGCCGCTGAGCAGTATCTCGTCCGGCGTGCCCAGGTAAGCGCCCCAGAAAATCTCGGTCTGCCGATCCGCCACCCGCTGGTAGGAATCCTCGGCATCAAGCATCACCACCAGACTGTCCGCTTCACCCACCTGCCCCGCCGCCAATCGCCGGCCTGTGGTGATTTCTACTGAGCGACCAATCGTGTTCAAAGGTATTTTGTGCTGCGCAGCCAAGGCTTGAACACTGGTAATCCCGGGGATGACTTCATAGTCGAATTCACAGCGGCCTGTTGCCTGAATCGCCTGAAGAATCCGCAATGTGCTGTCGTATAACGCCGGATCGCCCCATATCAGGAATCCGCCGCACTGGCCGTCGGACAATTCTTCATTGATCAGCCGTTCGAAGGTCTGCTGCTTGGCGAGGTTCAGTGCATCGACGCTCGCCGTGTAGTCGACATCGCCGCGCTCGCGCTCCGGACTGCTGGCTTCGACAAAGCGATGTGCGTGGTCGGTGATGTAGCGCTCGCAGATCTCGCGGCGCAGATCGATCAGCGTCTGCTTGCTCTGGCCTTTATCCAGCAAAAAGAACACATCGACCCGATTCAGCGCTTTCACCGCCTGCATGGTGATGTAGTCCGGATTGCCGGCGCCAATGCCGATGACCAGCAGCTGTTTCATCAGAATTCCTCGTCAAGGGCCATGCCCGGCAAGCGTAGTCGCCAGATGCCATTGAAGCGCAAGTCGATGATCGCCAGCGGCTCGACGTCGATTGCGTGGAACGCCGCGCCCTGCAGCACCTGCATCAGCGCCGCGCGCATGACGAAAGGATGAGTCACCGCCACGACATGCCCAGGCGCTGCAGCGATTGTGTCCAGCCACTCTGCCACCCGCTGCGTCAGTTGCCTGACTGATTCGCCGCCATGGGGTGCCGCTTCAGGATCGGCCAGCCAGGCTTGCAAAGCCTGGTTTTCGTTGGCTTGCAGATCCTTGATCGACTGGCCGTGCCAGCGTCCCCAATCGCAATCGCGCAGGGCTTGATCAATCTGCGCATCGACGCCAAACCATGCCGCCGTTTGCTGAGTTCTCAACTCCGGGGCACACACCAGCCGCCGCGTTACCGCCAATCGCGCCCTGAACGCGTCGGACGGAACAGCCAGATTTTCAACAGGCTCGTCCGTAGGAAAACGCGCTAGTTTCTGTGCGACGGTTCGCGCATGGCAAATCAGTATCAAACGGCTACTTGGCACAAGCAGGTTCTCGGTCGAAAGATAAAACAAACAATGGCACATGGCCGATATGCGTCGCATTGTGCCGCAAAACCTCGGCGTTCAGGGTTGTCACCGGCCCGTCGCTGAGCTTGGGATAGGTAATGTCTGACACAGCAATCGGCAAAGGACTACAACAGCGCGCTACTTCGACGTAGCCCTTATTACACGGGCACCTTGCACAGTTTTGGTGCTCGAAGAACCTGTACAAAAATTAGCTAGACATGTAACACCCATTACATAAATACTCGTTTAACGGATTGTGAAACGAATTCGACACCCCATCCAGCAGGAGCCCGGATGCCCCCTCTCAGAGACCTGATCACCGACCCCGGCCTGGACCTGACGCCATCGGAGCGCAAAGTCGTTCGCGCCCTGCTTGATCAGTATCCGCGCAACGGTCTCGGGCCTATGGCGCGACTGGCCGAACATGCCGGTGTCAGCGATCCGACCATCGTGCGCCTGGTGAAAAAGCTCGGTTTCGGCGGTTATGCCGAATTCCAGGAAGCCCTGCTCAGCGACATGGACCATCGCCTGCGTTCACCGCGCACCTTGTTGCAGCCGCGCTCGCAGCAGAACAAGGACGATGCCTGGGCGCATTACCTGGCGGACAGCCAGCGCTTGCTGATCGACACCCAAGCCCTGACCCAGCCTGAAGATGTGCGCATCCTCGTGGAATGGCTGCTCGACAGCCGCCATCAGGTCTACTGTTTCGGTGGCCGCTTCAGCATTCTGCTGGCCAATTATCTGCTCAACCACCTGCGTCTGCTGCGTCCCGGCTGCTTCGCCCTGGAAGACAACGCCCTGCTGCCCGACCGTTTGTACGATCTGCAACGTCAGGACGTGGTGCTGGTATTCGACTACCGGCGCTACCAGACCCAAGCTTTGCGCGTTGCGCAGGCGGCGAAAAACAACAACGCGCGAGTGGTGCTGTTCACCGATGTCTACGCCTCGCCGCTGCGCGAATTGGCCGACCTGATCATCAGCGCGCCGGTGGAATCGGCGTCGCCGTTCGACACCATGGTGCCGGCGCTGGCGCAGGTCGAGGCGTTGATCGCCTGCCTGACCTTGCGCGTGCCGGACCCGGCCGATCGCCTGGAAGGCATCGATGCCCTGCGCAACGACTTTGCGACTCACCTGCTGGAGGACAAATAAGGATGTTCAGCCTTCCCCACCGCTCGCCTCGGGACCTGCCGTTTGCGACCGACCACACCGCTTTGCTGCTGGTGGACATGCAGCGCGCCTGGCTCGAACCGCAATTCGACCCGCACCTGAGCGAGCCGGATGCCGAGTATTTTCTCCAGCGCACGCGCAGCCAGGTGGTGCCCAACCAACAGCGTCTGCTGGGCGCCTTTCGTCAGGCGCAGCAGAACGTGCTGCACACGATTATCGAAAGCCTGACCGCCGACGGTCGCGACCGCTCGCTGGATCACAAACTGTCGGACATGCACCTGCCCAATGGCAGCGTGCAAGCTCAGGTCATCGCTGAACTGACCCCGACCGAAAACGAAATCGTGCTGCCGAAGACCTCCTCCGGGGTGTTCAATTCAACCAACATCGATTACGTGCTGCGCAATCTGCAAACCCGCCATCTGATCATCGCCGGCATCGTCACCGACCAGTGCGTCGACATGGCTGTGCGCGACGCCGCCGACCGTGGCTATCTGGTCACGCTGGTGGAGGATGCCTGCGCCACTTACACAGCTGAACGCCATCACGCCTGCCTCAACGCGATCAAGGGTTACTGCTGGATCACCGACACCGACACCGTGCTCGGTCGCTTGCAGGAGATGCAGCCATGAGCCCGCGCCTGACGCCTTTGCCGATGACCACGCTGGTGACAACCGACCTGATCGGCATCACCCGTGGCCGCTCGTTTCCCAGCGATGAGCTGGAGCATTACCAGGCAGCGGGTTGCGGTTGGGTACCGGCCAACAGTGCGTTGACGCCACAGGACATTATCGCGTCGAGCAATCCCTGGGGCGCGTATGGCGACCTGCGGCTGATTCCCGATCTGAGCAGCCGCGTCACTGTCGGCAGCGGCCCGGACGCCAATGCGCCGGTGCTGGATTTCATTCACGCCGACATTCGTGAGACCGACGGCCAGGCATGGGGCGCCTGCCCACGCACATTGCTGCGCGATGAAATCGAGCGCTATCACGATGAGTTGGGGTTGCAGGTCAACGCCGCCTTCGAACATGAATTCAACCTGCACGCAGGTATTGCCGAACACGCGGCGTTCTCTCTCGAAGCGCAGCGCCAGGGCGCCGAATTCGGCGGCTGGCTGCTCAGCGCCCTGCGCGCCGGCGGCGTCGAGCCGGAAATGTTCCTGCCGGAATACGGCAAGCACCAATACGAAATCACCTGCCGCCCGACGCTTGGCGTGGCGGCGGCGGATCGCGCGGTCAACGTGCGGGAAATCACCCGGGAAATCGCCCGGCAAATGGGCCTGGATCTGAGTTTTGCGCCGAAGACTGCCGCCGAGGCGGTGTGCAACGGTGTGCACCTGCACGTCAGCCTGCTCGACCTGAGCGGCCAGCCGATGTTGTACGACGCCGGCACCAGCAACGGCCTGTCGAGCATCGGTCAGCACTGGGCTGCCGGAGTCCTGCATTTTCTACCGGCGCTGTGCGCGTTCACCGCGCCGACGCCGCTGTCCTACCAGCGTTTGCAGCCGCACCACTGGAGCGCGTCGTATGCGTGTCTGGGGCAGCAGAATCGTGAAGCGGCGCTGCGCATCTGCCCGACTGTGACCTTGGGCGGCAAGTCTGCCGCGCAGCAGTTCAACCTGGAATTCCGCGCCATGGACGCCACTGCCTCGCCGCATCTGGCCATGGCTGCGCTGCTGATTGCCGGGCGGCTGGGCATCGAACAGCGTCTGGCGCTGAACGCGGTTACCGATGAAATTCCCGATTCACTCAACGACGAGCAACGCAAGGCCCGGGGCATCGTCGCCCTGCCCGCCTCGCTGGCCCAGGCGCTGGATTGCCTGCGTGACAGTACAGCCTTCAACGAATGGCTGCCCAAGCCGTTGCTCGACACTTATTACGCCCTGAAAACCGAGGAACTGGCGCTGACGGAACAGCTCTCGCCCGCTGACCTGTGTGAGCACTATGCACGCCTGTACTGAATCCGCCGAGCTTGGGTTGTACACCCGCCCGGTCTACAACCTGAGCCGCGAGGACTCGACGAACCCGTTGATCCTCGTGTGCGAACACGCCAGTCGCTACATCCCCGACGCCCTGAACAATCTGGGCCTGGACGAGGCGGCCGCGCGCGAACATATCGCTTGGGACATCGGCGCGCTGCAACTGGCCGAACAGTTATCGGAACAGCTCGGCGCCACGTTGCTCAGCGCCAATTACTCACGGCTGCTGATCGACCTCAACCGCCCCCGCCATGCGCCGGACAGCATCCCGCTGCAGAGCGAGATCTACCCGATACCGGGCAATCGTGAGCTGGATGAGGCGACCCGCGAGTACCGGCGCCAGACGTTGTTCAAACCGTTTCACGCGCGCTTGCAGATCTTGATCGACGAGCGCATTGCCAAAGGTCTGCCGGTGCGGGTGGTCGGTGTTCACAGTTTCACCCCGGTGTATTACGGCCAGCCGCGACCACTGGAAGTCGGCGTGTTGTTCGGCCAGGCCCAGGACTATGCTCAGCGCCTGCTCGACGGGTTGCAAGCGCACCCGCTGAAAGTCGCGGGCAACCAGCCGTACAAAATTGACCCGCTGGGCGATATGACCGTGCCTGTGCACGGTGATGCCGAGGGCCTTGAGGCGGTGCTGATCGAGGTGCGCAATGATCTGCTGCGCAGCCCCGATGCGGTCTCGCGCTGGGCAGGCTATCTCGCACCTTTGCTGTAAACGATGGACCGATAAAACATAAACCAACCGATAGCTGACAAGGAGTTGCGCTTCATGGAAATTGAAGAATTCGGCTACAAGCAAGAGTTGAAACGTAGCCTGACGCTGACCGATCTGGTGGTGTACGGGATGATCTTCATGATCCCCATCGCCCCGTTCGGTGTGTATGGCTACGTCAACGCCGAAGCACCGGGGATGGTGCCGCTGGCGTACATCATCGGCATGGTGGCGATGCTGTTCACCGCCCTGAGTTACGGCAGCATGGCCAAGGCCTTTCCGGTTGCCGGCTCCGTATATTCCTACGCGCAACGCGGGCTTAATCAACACGTCGGCTTCATCGCTGGCTGGCTGATGCTGCTCGATTACCTGCTGATTCCGCCGCTGCTGTACCTGTATTCGGCGATGGCGCTCAACCATTTGTACCCAGACATTCCCAAGGTCGGCTTCATCCTGGCGTTTCTGGTCAGCGCGACGTTCGTCAACCTGCGCGGCATTACCTTCACCGCGCGGATGAACATGCTGTTCCTGCTGGCACAACTGGTGGTGCTGGGCATCTTCCTGTTCTACGCCTGGAACGCCCTGCACAACGGTGGCGGTAACGGTGAGCTGACGCTGGCGCCGCTGTATCACCCGGAAACGTTCAACTTCGCCCTGCTGATGCAAGCCGTGTCGATCGCCGTGCTGTCGTTCCTCGGCTTCGACGCGATCTCCACCCTCGCCGAAGAAATCAAGGAAGATCCGGGCCGCAGTGTCGGCAAGGCAGCGCTGATCACCCTGGCAGTGATGGGCACGATTTTCGTCGTACAAACGTGGATCGCCACCGATCTGGCAGCGGGCATGGGCTTCAAATCCGCCGACACCGCGTTCTATGAAATCGCTGAAATTGCCGCCGGCAGCTGGCTGGCGACCCTGACCGCCGTCGCCACGGCGCTGGCCTGGGGCGTCGCCGTGGCAATCACCTCGCAGGCCGCCGTGTCGCGGCTGCTGTTCGGCATGGCCCGCGACGGCAAGCTGCCGAAGGTGCTGGCCAAGGTCCACCCGAAACACAACACGCCGTACCTGAGCATTTATCTGGTGGCGGTGTTGTCGCTGCTGATCTGCTACCTGTTCATCGACGCGGTCGACATCCTCACCTCGCTGATCAACTTCGGCGCCCTCAGCGGTTTCATGCTGCTGCACCTGACGGTGATCAACCACTACTGGCGTCGGCAGAAGTCGGGGCAGTTTGTGCGCCATCTGCTCTGCCCGGTGATCGGCTTCATCATCGTCGCCGCGATCATGTACAACATGGGCGTCGATGCGCAGAAACTCGGCCTAATCTGGATTGCCCTGGGCCTTGTGTACCTGTTCTTCCTCAACAAGCTCGGCGCCAGCACAGCGCTGCCCGATCCGAGCAAAGGCTGACAAGAAAAAGAGCGGCGTCTGACAACAAAAGGCGACCGCCGATTCAATGCGTGGAAACCGACAGTGATAGTCAGGTTCGGCGAATGGGCCGAACCTTTTGATACAGGAGTACATCCATGCTGGTCTTACGCCCAGTCGAGCAGAATGATCTGCCCCAGCTACAGCGCCTGGCCCGCGAGAGCCTGATCGGCGTGACTTCGCTGCCGAATGACAGCGAACACCTGCGCGAAAAAATCGCCGCGTCGTGCGCGTCTTTCGACAGCGCCGCCACAGCCCAGGGGCCGGAAAACTATTTCTTTGTACTGGAAGATCTCGAACGCCAGCAACTGGTCGGCTGCTCGGAAATCCTCGCCACCGCCGGCTTCAAGGAGCCGTTCTACAGCCTGCGCAACCGCCATTTCACCAGTGCATCGCGAGAATTGAACATCGAGCATGGCGTGCCCGCGTTGTCGCTGTGCCATGACCTGAGCGGGCATACCTTGCTGCGCGGTTTCCACATTGACACCGCGCTGGTGCGTACGCCGTTTTCCGAACTGTTGTCGCGAGCGCGCCTGCTGTTCATTGCTGCGCATGCACAGCGGTTCTCCGAGGCGGTGATCACCGAGATCGTCGGCTACAGCGACGAGCAGGGGCATTCGCCATTCTGGGATGCGCTGGGCAAGCACTTTTTCGACCTGCCGTACGCGGAAGCCGAGCGCCTGTGCGGCTTGCAGAGCCGCACGTTTCTCGCCGAACTGATGCCGCAATACCCGATCTACGTACCGATGCTGCCGCAAGCGGCGCAGGATTGCATCGGCCGCGTGCACCCGGACGGCCAGGAAGCGTTCGACATCCTCGCGCGGGAAGGCTTCGAAACCAACAGCTACATCGACCTGTTCGACGCCGGCCCGACCCTGTATGCGCGTACCGCAAACATTCGCTCGATCGCTGACAGCCAGACCGCTATTGTCCGCCAACAAGTATCGACCGACGCCCGTGGCCGTTACCTGCTCAGCAACGACGCCCTGCATGACTACCGAGCGATTGTCACCGAACTCGACTATCACCCTGATCAACCGCTGCCCCTGACACCCGCCATCTGCGCGGCACTGAAAGTCAGCGAAGGCAGCTCGATACGGCTGGTCGCTCTGTGAGCCGCGTTAGCCATCCGCGCCTGAATCGGTACGCCAAAGGAGTTGGAGCATGATTGTCCGTCCGGTAAAAGTCAGCGACCTGCCTGCCTTGATGACCCTCGTCGAACAGGCAGGGCCAGGTTTCACCACCCTTCCGGCCAACGAAGACCGCCTCGCACATCGAGTGCGTTGGGCACAGCGCGCATTCGCCGAACAGGTGGAGCGCGCCGATGCCGATTACCTGTTTGTCCTCGAGGATGATGAGCAGCGCGTGGTCGGTGTCAGCGCGATGGCCGGCGCCGTTGGCCTGCGCGAGCCCTGGTACAACTACCGGCTCGGGGTGACCGTCAGTTCGGCACCGGACCTGGGCATTCAGCGGCAGATCCCAACGTTGTTCCTCAACAACGAACTGACCGGCCAATCGGAGCTGTGCTCGCTGTTCCTGCGCCATGACCAGCGCAACGGCAGCAATGGCCGCCTGTTGTCGCTGGGTCGTCTGCTGTTCGTCGCCGAATTTCCGCACCTGTTTGGCGAGAAGATGATCGCCGAGTTGCGCGGCAGTGCCGATGAAAACGGTTGCTCGCCATTTTGGGACAGCCTTGGCCGGCACTTCTTCCAGATGGATTTCACCCACGCCGATCACTTGTCCGGTCTGGGCAACAAAGCCTTTATCGCCGAACTGATGCCGCGCCAGCCACTATATACCTGCCTGCTCACCGAACAGGCGCAGGCGGCGATAGGCCAGACTCACCCGAACACCCAGCCGGCGTTGAAGATTCTTCAGGCCGAGGGCTTCACGCACAAAGGCTATATCGACATTTTCGACGGTGGCCCGGTCATCGAAGCGCCGATCCGCAGCATCCGCACGGTGCGCGACAGCCTCGAACTGACCTTGAGCCTCGGCACCCCGGACGAGCAGGCGCCGCTATGGCTGATTCACAACCGCCGGCTGGAAAACTGCCGTATCACCGTGGCCCCCGGGCGACTGGTGGGCAACAGCCTGGTTGTCGATCGTCTCACTGCCAAACGCCTGCAACTGCAGCCGGGCAATTCAGTGCGCGCAGTGCTCCTGCCCCATCAACAGCAACATGCCGTGGCGGCCTGATATTTCCGGCACGGGAGATTAAACCTTTCAGCCGCCAGTCCTGCCGCGCAAATTCGTCATGATTCTTGACCCATTCGCGTGATAGCCTTTTCATTCTTCGGCGTTGACACCTTTGCTCAAGCCTTTCCATTCCTTATGTATTGGTGGAACTCGTATGACCAGGCTTTCCCATCAAGATTTGCGCCGCAATTTCCGTCAGCTGCTGGCCTCCGACACCTGCTACCACACGGCTTCGGTTTTCGACCCGATGTCCGCCCGCATCGCCGCTGACCTGGGTTTTGAAGTGGGTATCCTCGGCGGTTCCGTGGCCTCCCTGCAGGTGCTTGGCGCGCCGGACTTCGCCCTGATCACCCTCAGCGAATTCGCCGAACAGGCCACGCGCATTGGCCGCGTCGCCCAATTGCCAGTGATCGCCGACGCCGACCACGGCTATGGCAACGCTCTTAACGTGATGCGCACCATCGTCGAACTGGAACGCGCGGGCGTCGCTGCACTGACCATCGAAGACACCCTGCTGCCCGCGCAATTCGGGCGCAAATCCACCGACCTGATCACCGTGGCCGAAGGCGTCGGCAAGATCCGCGCGGCGCTGGAAGCCCGGGTCGACACCGAGATGGCCATCATCGCCCGCACCAACGCCGGCATTCTGCCGAATCAGGAAATCATCAGCCGCACCCGCCAATATCAGGCGGCGGGCGCTGACGGTATCTGCATGGTCGGCGTGCAGGACTTCGATCAGCTGGAACAGATCGCCGAGCATCTGACCGTGCCGCTGATGTTGGTCACCTACGGCAACCCGGCCCTGCGCGACGACAAACGCCTGGCCGAACTCGGCGTACGCGTGACCATCGACGGCCACGGCGCCTACTTCGCCGCGATCAAGGCAACCTACGACAGCCTGCGCGAACAGCGGCAGATCTTCACCCAGGCCTCCGATTTGAGCGCGACCGAGTTGACCCACACCTATACCCAGCCGGAGGAATACATTCTCTGGGCCAAGGAGTACATGAGCGTCAAGGAGTGATGCACACGCTGCACCGGCCCTTCGCGAGCAGGCTCGCTCCCACAGTTGAAATGCGGTCCCCTGTGGGAGCGAGCCTGCTCGCGAAAGCGTCTATTGCGGCACCGCTAAACCGGCGTCTTATACCCCTCCTACCGCTGCGCCGCCCGCGCCTGAATCACATTCAGAATCGCGCAGCCCTCGCGCATCAGCAGATGAACCGCGCTGGTCACCCGCGTCAGATCACAATCGGAGATGCCCTTGAGGTTGAGGCTGGCGAAAGTGTCGGCCAGATCGCGCACGACCACAAACCGGTGCATCGCACAGGCGGCCATGTCGCTGAGTTCTGTATGGGTATTGATGAAGAGCACCGGCGATTCGGCGTCGTAGGTGTCGATGGGGAGGTAGCGCGGCATTACCTGGTCGGTCATAGAGTTCACTCCAGAAAGGTCAGGTTCTGTATTCGACCGGCCAAGATCGTCGCAGAGTTATCTGCGAACGGAGACTATAAGAGCCGCGCCCGACGGCCGCAACGAGAGCTTCTGTCGGACTTTTCGGTATTTTTTGTACGCCGTCCTCGACTGCCACTTTTCCCACAAAAGCCCCTCACCCTAGCCCTCTCCCAGAGGGAGAGCGAACCGATTGGGGGATGCTCAGGATCTGCGCCGACGTGGTGGACCGTGTTGAATGCGAAATTGAATTCAGCAGAAAATCTTAAGCTTGCCGCATTGACTATAAACAACACGGTCAGTCCCCTCTCCTGGGGAGAGGGCTAGGGTGAGGGGGTGAGTCAACTGACACCCCATCCCAAGCATTCACACCACCAACCCCATCACCGCGGCTTCGCCAACTCCATGATCATCCGTGACAACAAATAAATCCGCGGCGCCACGCTCGCCACCTCGGCATACTCCTCAGGCGTGTGAATATTGCCGCCGACAATGCCGAAGCCATCCAGCGTCGGCGTCCCTACGCCTGCGGACAGACTGGCATCCGCCGCGCCGCCGCTGCCCTCCTCGGTGAGCTTGCGGCCAATTTCGCCGTAAATGCCTTGAGCCATGGCCATCAAGCGATCGGACTCAGCGGTCTGCGGCATCGGCGGCAAACCGCGCTGCAAGGACGTTTTCACTTCGGTATCGGCAATCAACTTGTCCTGCGAGACCCGCGCCAGATCCTTCTCGATGCGATCAAATTCCTCCGGCACTGCCGCGCGCACATCCGCCTTGGCCGTGGCCTGATCAGGAATCACGTTGGTGCGATCGCCGGCCTTGAGCACGGTGAAGTTGATGGTGGTCTTCTTCGCCTCGTCACCGAGCTTGCCCAGTTGCAGAATCTGATGCGCCGCTTCCATCGCCGCGTTCCGTCCCAACTCTGGCGCGACGCCGGCGTGGGCGGCCTTGCCTTTGACTTCGACCAGCGCCGTCGCACTGCCCTTGCGCCACACCACCAGGCCATCGGCCGGGCGCCCCGGTTCGAGGTTGAGGGTGACGTCGTGCTGTTTGGCGGTTTTCTTGATCAGGTCGGTGGCGACGTCCGAGCCGGTTTCTTCGCTGGCATCCAGCAGGAAGGTGATCTGCGCGTAATCCTTGAAGTCGAGGTTCTTCAGCACTTTCAATGCGTAGATGCCGGCGACGATGCCGCCCTTGTCGTCCATCACACCCGGCCCGTAGGCGCGGCCGTCCTTGATGTGGAAAGGCCGCTCGGCGGCGGAGCCTTCCTTGAACACCGTGTCCATGTGCGCCATCAGCAGGATTTTCGCCTTGCCGGTGCCTTTGAGCGTGGCCAGTACGTGGTTGGATTTTTCCGGGGTGTTGGGCACCAGTTCGATGGTGGCGCCGAGTTTTTTCAGTTCATCGATGGCAATGTCGCTGACCTGTTTCAGGCCCGGCTCATAACCTGAGCCGGAGTCGATATTGACCAGTCGCTCCAACATTTTCAGGGCTTCGGGCTGATACTGCTCGGCATCGGCGAGCACTTGTTTGTGCGGTTCGGCGGCGTTTGCGGCCGAGAATGCGAGGGACAGACCGAGGCTGGCGGCCAGCAGAGAGCGGGGAAATGAGAACGTCATGAAGCAGTCCTTGTTTCGTGTCGGAGGGATTCAACCGTAACCGACATTGACGCAAGGCTCTATAGCGGATGCGACACTGATCTAACCGACAACACATACCCCGGTGGGAGCGAGCCTGCTCGCGAAGGCGTCGTGGCAAACGATATTGATACCGCCTGACCCAGCGCTTTCGCGAGCAGGCTCGCTCCCACAGGTATCAGCTCGCCCGTCAGACCGAATCCAGCAGCGCCTGCCTCGGCTTGTTGTCGCTGTTGCAGATCACCCGATTGCGCCCACTGGCCTTGGCTTCGTACAACGCCTGATCGGCCTCATCCAGCCAACGCGTGGCGTCGGCATGGCTCGGGTCGTACGCGGCCAGGCCAATGCTCAGACTGACCTTCAACGCGGGGTTCTGCTCGTAGCCCATCACCGCAAAACGCTCGCGCAAGGCTTCCATCGCCTGAGCCGCGTTGAACAGTGGCAGCTCCGGCAGAATCACGCAGAACTCGTCCCCGCCATAGCGCCCGGCCACATCCGTGGCGCGTAGATTCTGTTTGAGCAGTTTGCTCAACTGGCGCAGGACGATATCGCCAGCGACATGCCCATAGGTGTCATTGATCGCTTTGAAGTGGTCGATGTCGATCAGCGCAATCGCCGCGCCCTGCTGCTGGCGTTTGCAGCGCTGGAACGCGAGGTTCAGCTGATCCTTCCACGCGCCGTGATTGAGCAGACCGGTCAGGCTGTCGGTGCGACTCAACGCCAATAGCTCGCGCTTGTGCCGACCGAGGGTCGAGGCCTGGCGAAAGCAGATCCAGCCCAGCGCCAGCGGATACAGCAACAGCAACGGCAAACAGGCGTACAGCTGCAGCGGCGTTGTTGGCGGGATGAACGCCGGCGCAAACACCACCAGCCCTACGCCCATACCGAGCAACTGCACCGCCGTGCCCGCCAGCAAAAACCGCCCGCCACCGATGGCGACGTTGTTCATCGCCATCATCGAAATCGTGGTCGCGCTGGGCAAGGGATTGAATTGCATGGCGGCGACCCAGAAGCCGCCCATGAATGCATCGATCAGCAAATTGCGGTGTTCGGCGCGAAACGGCACGCTCGAGCTTCGCGCCCATTGAAAGGCCAGATGCGGCCAGACCAGGCCGTTGAACAGCATCAGGCCCCACACCCACAGCGGCGGATCGAGCGCGTGCATCGCCACGCTGACACACATCAGCCCGAGCAGCAGCCCGAACACCCGCGACCTGTAAAGCCTCCTGGCCAGTGAAAGTCCCTTTCCTCGCGTATTTCCCATAAGGGCCTCGACCGCGCGATGCATGGTTACATCCCGACAAGGATGTGTCCGGAGTCTATCAGGGCGCCGTTAAATAGCCATCACCGGCCAGCGGCCTGAATAGAGCGCTATCAGCGCCGCACGCGCGGCCCAGAGTTGGCTATAAATGAAAGAGGGGAAATGGAAAAACAACTATAAAAAGGGGGCACATGCATACCTACGCTGTGTTGATCATCGGCAGCGGTTTCGGCGGCCAGTGCGCGGCGGTCAACCTGCTCAAGGCCGGAATCGACGACTTTCGCGTTCTTGAACGACGCGACTTCTTCGGCGGCACCTGGTGCCAGAACACCTACCCCGGCGCAGCGGTGGACGTGCCGTCGCCGCTGTATTCGCTGTCATTCGCGCCCTACCGCTGGTCGCAGATGTTCGCCGAACAGGCGGAACTGCGTCGCTACACCGAACAGGTGATCGAGCAGTTCGGTTTACGCGAGCGCGTGGAACTGGGGGCGGATGTCGAGCGCGTCGAGTGGGACGAAGCGGAAAAGCATTGGTTGGTGCAAACCCGCGCCAGAGGTACTTTCCGAACCCAATTCCTGATCAATGCTTCCGGGCCGTTGAGTCAGCCGGTCATCCCCAACTTTCCTGGGATGGATCGCTTTCAAGGCAAGACTTTTCACACAAACAATTGGGATCACAGCTACGACTATCGCGGTAAACGCGTGGCGATCGTCGGCAGTGGTGCCAGCGCCGCGCAGGTGATCCCGGCGATTGCGCCACAAGTCGAACACCTGCATGTATTCCAGCGCACGCCGCATTGGGTGCTACCGCGTGCCGATCGCAAATTCGGCCGTTTCCAGCGCTGGCTGCTCGGTCTGAAGCCGGCGTACAAGCTGCTGCGCTGGCTGATCTACTGGCAATTCGAAACCCGGGTGATCGCCTTCAAATACTCGAGACCGGCGATTCATCTGGTCCAACGACATGCGCTGCGTTTTCTCAAGCGCCAGGTTCCGGACCCGCTGCTGCGGCAAAAACTCACTCCGGACTTCACCATCGGCTGCAAACGCGTTTTGGTGTCCAGCACGTACTACCCGGCGCTGAGCCGCGCCAACGTCACGTTGCACAGTCGCGAGCACGGCATCGCTTCGATCGACGAAAGCGGGATCAACACCGTGGACGGTGAGCATCTCGATGTTGATCTGATCGTCTGGTCCACCGGTTACGACGCCACCGACGGGGTGATTTCCTACCCGGTCAGCGGCAAAAACGCGGTGCAACTCAGAGATGTCTGGGCCGAATACCCGCGCGCGTACCTCGGCACCAGCCTGCCGGATTTCCCCAACCTGTTTATCGTCACCGGGCCGAACACCGGCATTGGCCACACCTCGGCACTGTTCATCATCGAATCGCAGATGAACTACATCCTCGACTGCATCCGCACCGTACGGGCCAAAGGCCTGAGCAGCATCGAAGTGCGCCGTGACGCAGAACGTACCTACACTGCAATGATCCACCGGGAAATGCAGCGCACGGTGTGGAAATCCGGTAGTTGCCACAGTTGGTACCAGAGCAAGAGCGGTCATGTGATCGCGATGTTTCCCGGCTTCAGTTTCAGCTATCACCTGCTGACCCGGGCGCTGAAACCGGCCGACCATATTTTGTCCTGAACACGTATAAGGAAGACGTCGATGCTTTTGCTGTTTGTCGCACTCGCGGTTTTCGTGGCCTGGAGCTGGTTGAGTTACCCGGCGGTCGGCCATTGGTTGTACAACCTGGCCATGGCCAGCGAGGCCAGGTTGTACAAATTGCACAAGATCGAAGTGCCGATCGCCGAGATGACCGTGTCGACCTGGCAAGGCGGGCCGTACGAGGCGTCCAGCGCGATCCTGATGCTGCACGGCTTCAGCGCCGATAAAAACCTCTGGCTGCGCTGCGCCCGGCACTTCGTCCGTCAGTATCGGGTGATCATTCCGGATCTGGCCGGCCACGGTGAGACTGGCTTCAAGGCTGGCGGCGGTTACGACATTGCGGTTCAGGCCAAACGCATGATTCAGCTGCTCGACGTCTGCGGCGTGGAGAAAGTCCACGTCATCGGCAACTCCATGGGCGGCTACATTGCCGCGTGGCTGGCGGCGACCTATCCGGAGCGAATCGCCTCGCTGGCATTGATCGACCCGGCCGGCGTCACCGCTCCGGAGCCAAGCGACATGGAGCGCCATCTGGCGCGCGGGCACAACCCGTTCCTGATCAACTCCCGCGAAGAATTTCAGCGCTTCTACGCGATGACCATGGAGTCGCCGCCGTGGGTGCCGAAACTGGTGCTGGACGCCGTCGCCCAGCGCTACGAGCAACAGCGTGACGAGCTCGAAGAAATCTTCCGCGACTTCCGCGCCAGCCCGCCGATGGAGCCGAAACTGGCCGAGATCCAATGCCCGGCGCTGTTGCTCTGGGGACGCAAGGATCGCCTGATCGACGTCAGCAGCGTGCCGGTGTGGAGCAAAGGCATCGCCAATCTCGAAGTGGATGTGTGGGATCACGTCGGGCACATGCCGATGGTCGAACAGCCGGGAAATACCGCGCGGCTGTACGGGCAGTTTCTGGAACGACAGCGATGAAGATGGATACTCGCAATGCCCCAGGTTGCGCACCTGATCGTTCCCATGCTCTGCGTGGGAACGATCAGCGGAGACAGAAGGTTGGCGTTCCCATGAACATCCTTTACGACGAACGCCTCGACGGTCCGTTGCCCGAGGTGAACAAGGGCGAATTGCTCAAGGCTCTGCAACAAGCCCTGCCGGACCTGGACATCCTCTGGCGCGAAGATGAACTCAAACCCTACGAATGCGACGGTCTCTCCGCCTACCGCACCACGCCGATGCTGGTCGCCCTGCCCCGTCGACTCGAACAAGTGCAAACCCTGCTGAAACTCTGCCACCAAAGCAACGTGCCTGTCGTCGCGCGGGGTGCCGGTACGGGCTTGTCCGGCGGCGCGCTGCCACTGGAAAAGGGCCTGCTGCTGGTGATGGCGCGGTTCAACAACATCCTGCACATCGACCCCGCTGCACGTATCGCGCGGGTTCAGCCGGGGGTGCGCAATCTTGCTATCTCCCAGTGCGGCGGCCCCATTTGGCTTGTATTACGCACCGGATCCGTCATCGCAGATCGCCTGCTCGATCGGCGGCAACGTCGCGGAAAACGCTGGTGGCGTGCATTGCCTCAAGTACGGCCTGACCGTGCACAACGTGTTGAAAATCGAAGTACTGACCATCGAGGGCGAACGTCTGACGCTAGGCTCCGAGGCGCTCGATTCAGCCGGTTTTGACCTGCTCGCCTTGTTCACCGGCTCCGAAGGCCTGCTGGGAATCATCACCGAAGTCACGGTGAAACTGCTGCCCAAACCGCAAGTCGCCAAGGTCCTGCTCGGCAGTTTCGATTCAGTGGAAAAGGCCGGCCGCGCGGTTGCCGAAATCATCGCAGCAGGGATCATTCCGGGTGGTCTGGAAATGATGGACAACCTGGCCATTCGCGCCGCCGAAGACTTTATCCACGCCGGTTACCCGGTCGACGCCGAGGCGATTCTGTTGTGCGAACTCGACGGCGTCGAAGCCGACGTGCACGACGATTGCCAGCGCGTACGGGAAGTCATGACAGCGGCCGGCGCCACTGAAGTGCGCCGGGCCCAGGACGAGGCCGAGCGCGTACGTTTCTGGGCCGGGCGCAAAAATGCCTTCCCGGCGATAGGTAGATTGTCGCCGGATTATTACTGCATGGACGGCACCATCCCGCGCCGCGAATTGCCCGCTGTGCTGCAAGGTATCGCCAGCCTCGGCGAAGAATATGGCTTGCGCGTGGCCAACGTGTTCCACGCCGGCGACGGCAATATGCACCCGCTGATTCTGTTCGACGCCAACCAGCCGGGGGAGCTGCATCGCGCCGAGGCATTGGGCGGCAAGATCCTCGAACTGTGCGTGAAGGTCGGCGGCAGCATCACTGGCGAGCACGGCGTCGGCCGCGAGAAAATCAATCAGATGTGCGCGCAGTTCAACAGCGACGAGTTACTGCTGTTTCATGCAGTGAAAGCCGCGTTCGATCCGCAGGGCTTGCTCAATCCCGGCAAGAACATTCCGACCCTGCACCGCTGCGCCGAATTCGGCGCGATGCACATTCACGCCGGGCAACTGCCCTTCCCCGAGCTGGAGCGATTCTGATGGCTGATTTCGACGCCGCCAACGCCCTGCTCGATCAGGTCAACGCCGCGCGGGCCAATGCCACGCCGCTGAAGATTCAGGGCGGCAACAGCAAGGCGTTTCTCGGCCGCGAGGTGGCCGGCGAAGTGCTCGACACCCGTGCTCATCGCGGCATCGTTCAGTACGATCCGACCGAACTGGTGGTCACGGTGCGCGCCGGCACGCCGTTGTCCGAGCTGCTCGCGGCGCTGGATGACGCCGGGCAAATGTTGCCCTGCGAACCGCCATCCTTTGCCGACAGCGCCACGGTCGGCGGCATGGTCGCCACGGGACTGTCCGGACCTCGCCGGCCGTGGTCCGGCTCGGTACGCGACTTCGTTCTCGGCACGCGGGTGATCACCGGCCTCGGTCAGCATCTGCGCTTCGGTGGCGAAGTGATGAAAAACGTCGCCGGTTATGACCTTTCGCGACTGATGACCGGCAGTTTCGGTTGCCTCGGCGTACTCACCGAAGTGTCGCTGAAAGTCCTGCCGAAACCGCGCCAGTGCCTGAGCATTCGCCTCGATATCGACTGCGCTCGGGCCTTGAGCAAACTTGCCGAATGGGGCCAGCAACCGCTGCCGATCAGCGCTGCGTGTCACGATGGCCAGAGTCTGTATCTGCGTCTGGAAGGCGGCGAAGGTTCGGTAACGGCGGCGCATCAACGCCTCGGCGGCGAGCCGCTGGACTCGGTTTTCTGGCGCGACCTCAACGAACAGCGCCTGAGTTTTTTCGACGAAGGTTTGCCGCTGTGGCGCCTGTCATTGCCGAACAATCTCGGCCCTCTCGAGTTGCCCGGCGAGCAACTGATCGACTGGGCCGGCGCGCAACGCTGGGTGAAATCCGAAAGCTCTGAGATTCACGCACTCGCCCATTCCTTGGGCGGCCATGCAACGTGCTTTACCCACGGTGCCACCGACTCGCCGTTTCAACCCTTGGCGCCAACCCTGTTGCGCTACCACCGGCAACTCAAGGCACAACTCGACCCGCAAGGGCTGTTCAACCCCGGACGCATGTACGCGGAGGTCTAGCCATGCAAACCACCCTCAGCGAGCAATCGCGGCAACTGCCCCGGGCTGGCGAAGCGGAAAAGATCCTGCGCACCTGTGTGCACTGCGGCTTTTGCAACGCGACGTGCCCGACGTATCAATTGCTCGGCGATGAACTCGATGGGCCGCGCGGGCGCATATACCTGATCAAGCAAGTGCTGGAAGGCGCACCGGCCACCGAGCAGACGCAGCTGCATCTGGATCGCTGCCTGTCGTGTCGCAACTGCGAAACCACCTGCCCGTCCGGCGTCGATTATCACAACCTGCTCGACATCGGCCGTGCGGTGGTCGACAGCGCGGTGCCGCGCCCGGCCGCTCAGCGCTTGCTGCGCGAAGGCTTGCGTGCGTTGGCGCCGAATCCGGCTGTGTTCAAAGGCTTGCTGCGCACGGGCGCGACCTTTCGACCGCTGCTGCCGCGCCTGCTGGAAAGCAAACTGCCGCAACACTTGGGTGTTATGGGGTCGCGCCCCGCTCCTCGGCATCCGCGCCGGGTGTTGTTGCTCGAAGGTTGCGTGCAACCGGGTCTGTCGCCGAACACCAATGACGCGACGGCGCGGGTGCTCGATCGTCTGGGCATCAGCGTCACTCCGGTGAGCGAGGCGGGTTGCTGCGGCGCGCTCGACTATCACCTCGACGCTCAGGGCAAAGGTCTCGACCGCGCTCGACAGAACATCGACGCCTGGTGGCCGCACCTGCAGAACGGCGCTGAAGCCATCGTGCAGACAGCCAGCGGTTGTGGCGCGTTCATCAAGGATTATGGGCATTTGCTTGCGGACGACCCGATCTACGCCTCGAAAGCACGGCGGATCAGCGAAATGACTCGGGATCTGGTGCAAATCATCGCCGAGGAACCGCTGGAGCAAGTGTGCGCCGCCAGCGAACGACGCATCGCCGTGCATTGCCCGTGCACTTTGCAGCACGCACTGAAACTCGGCGGCGCCGTGGAAGCCGTGCTGACCCGACTCGGCTTCAACCTCACACCAGTGCCGGACGGCCATTTGTGCTGCGGCTCGGCGGGCACTTACTCGCTGACCCAACCGGTGCTGGCGCGGCAACTGCGCGATCAGCGCCTCAACGCCCTGGAAAGCGGCCGACCGGAGTTGATCGTCACTTCCAATGTGGGCTGTCAGAGCCATCTGGCGAGCGCCGGGCGCACGCCGGTCAGACACTGGATCGAGCTGGTGGATCAGTCGTTGGCAGAATGAAGTTCGTAGGATTCTTCGTTTGCCCGCGTGGGCGAAGGCTGCGATCTTTTCGGGCATCCATTTCGTCACCGTGGCAGGAATTTTTTTCATGACCGTGCAGCCGTTCGTCAGCCCCGACCTGATCCGCCAACGCTTCTCCCAAGCGATGTCCGACATGTACCGCGAAGAGGTGCCGCTGTACGGCGCGCTGATGGAACTGGTGGAGAAAACCAATCGCGAAGTGCTGGCACGTCAGCCTGACATCGCCGGACAGCTCAAGCGCACCGGCGAAATCGAACGCCTGGACATGGAACGCCACGGCGCTATCCGCGTCGGCACCGCGACCGAACTGGCCACCCTCGCCCGCTTGTTCGCGGTGATGGGCATGCAACCGGTGGGTTATTACGACCTGACCCCAGCGGGTGTGCCGGTGCATTCAACGGCGTTTCGCGCGGTGCATGAAGAAGCGCTGCAGGTCAGCCCGTTTCGCGTGTTTACCTCGTTGCTACGCCTGGAGCTGATTGAAGACGCTGAATTGCGTTCGTTTGCCGAGTCGGTACTGGCCCGTCGTTCGATTTTTACTGAAGAGGCGTTGCGCCTGATTGAACAGGCGGAAACGGCAGGCGGACTGAATGACGACGAAGCCGCAGAATTCGTCCGACAGGCACTGGAGACTTTTCGCTGGCACCACAGCGCCACCGTCAGTGCCGCGCAATACCAAAAACTCAGCGCTCAGCACCGCTTGATCGCCGATGTCGTTGCGTTCAAAGGCCCGCACATCAACCACCTGACCCCACACACGCTGGACATCGACACCGTGCAGGAGCAGATGCCTGCCCATGGCATCACACCCAAAGCGGTGATCGAAGGTCCACCACGCCGCAATTGCCCGATCCTGCTGCGCCAGACCAGCTTCAAAGCGCTGGACGAGCCGATCGCCTTCACCGATCAGCCCGAAACCTGTGGCAGCCACAGCGCGCGCTTCGGCGAAATCGAACAACGCGGCGCCGCCCTCACGCCCAAGGGTCGCGCGTTGTATGACCGCTTGTTGAATGCCGCTCGCGATGAACTGGGCGACTTCCCCAATGAAGCCAATGCCGCACGCTACGACGCGCTGATGACGCAGCACTTTGCCGAATTTCCTGACAGCATCGAGGACATGCGCGAACAGGGGCTGGCGTACTTTCGTTATTTCGCTACGGAAAAGGGCATCGCGCCGCACGGACTTGGCGAATCGTCACTGGAGGATTTAATGCGCGAAGGCTATGTGAAAGCGGAGCCGCTGGTGTACGAAGATTTCCTGCCGGTGAGCGCAGCGGGGATTTTTCAGTCGAACCTGGGGGATGCCGCACAGGCGCATTACGCCGAACACTCCAATCGACATGCTTTCGAACAGGCGCTGGGGCGTTCGACCATTGATGAGTTGGGGTTGTATGCCGAGACGCAACGGCGGTCGATTGAGGAATGTGCCGAAGTGCTGCGGATCAAACTGACCTGAATTTGCGCCGTTCTATTGTAGGAGTGAGCCTGCTCGCGATAGCGGTGTAACAGTCGCCGATGATGTGAGTGGAAAGACGCCTTCGCGAGCAGGCTCGCTCCCACAGGTTTTGCGGATGGACCGCCGTTCAGGACAAGCGACAAAACCAAATGGTCGCTGCATCTATTGGAAAACAATGTCGGATCTGAATTATCCCGCTTGTTTTCACAAACCAATCAGATCGGCAAATTAAGCTTCACCTAAGCTTCCCCGCTAGCATCCCGGCTCATCAACCTGTCGTCTTGAGCCGTGATGAGTCCCTCCGACATGAAAGCCTTCGATCTGCCTACCCAGCCGCATCCCGACTTCAGTCTGGTTCTGGTCAATTACAAAACCCCGGACATCACTCGCATGTGTCTGGAGCTGTTGCGCGAGCATGTCCAGGCGCAGGGCATTCCAGTGTGGGTGGTGGACAACGATTCGGCGGATGCCAGCCTCGATTATTTGCGTTCGCTGGACTGGATCAATCTGATCGAGCGGCCGTCGCCCGGTAAGGAAATGGGGCATATTGCTCATGGCAAGGCGCTGGATCTGGCCTTGGCGAAAGTTGAGACCGATTATTTGTTTCTGCTGCACACCGATACCTTTGTCTACGACATGGAAGTGTTCGCGATGATGATGCGCGAATGCACGAAAAGTGCGGACATGGCGGCGGTGGGTTGTGTTGAGCAACTTGATCGTGGGTGGCTGCGAGACACCTGGCGGTTAACTTCGCGGTTCTGCAAACATCATGTTCGTAGGCTAAAAGTTCATTTCGGCCTGCGTTCGAAACCACCACGCCCGTATAAAGAAACGCATCTGAAAAGTTTCTGTACGCTGTGGAATGCGCGTTTGATGAAGTCGCTCGGGCTGCACTTCTGCATGGATGAGGAGGTGCCTGGTTACACGCTTCAGGATCGAATGGTCGGGTTGGGCTATGGCGTCAGGTTCCTCTCGCCGCGGAAGATTTTCCGCTATCTGGATCACATCCAGGCCGGCACCGTCGCGGCGGCAGGCACGTATGGCAAGGATCACCGCCGTACAAAAATGTACCAGCAGACACTCAAGCGCTTGCAGGGGCAGCATGGCAAAACCGGTATGCAGGCTTCGACTTGATCGAAAACAATAAAAAAGGGCGACTTCAAAGTCGCCCTTTTTGTTTGCAGATTCTGTATACAACTTTCGCCAGTAGTGGAGTTCGCCCAGTGTTACGGCCTGGCAATCCTTGCACCGGTAAAGAGCCCTGACACTGGGCGAACGCCGAGGATTTTAATTCAAACAAGTGGACCTGTCGTCATGGGCAAACATGAAATTTTTGCACTGAAAAGTTAAAAACTGTGTTTTGCCGATTTATCCCGGGAATTGTCTTACAAAAACCTTTATATGATTGCTCTCATACATAAAGTTGTACAAGAGCAATAAACTTGTAGAGTTAATACTCAACTATCGTGCTGACTGGTCACTTTCAGGATATCGGTATAAGTGACAATAACGCTCTGCCCTACTTTCAGATCTTTCAACTTGGCCTGAATCTCCGGCTTCTTCACATCGAGCGTCTTCGATTGTCCGGACGGATCTTGGAGGGTGACCTGATTGGTCTTCAAATCGATTTTGCTGATTTTCAGCTGCACCTGAACCTGACGATAGGCCTCGCCGCCCGGGTTATCGCTGCCCGGGGCCTTGCGCAGTTCGCCGGTACGTTCGGTGGTGCCTGGCAGACCTTTATCCACGTCTGTATCGAGATAAGCGGCGACAGATCGCTGCACCTCGATTTTCACCAGGTCCCCTACTTTGAGATTGGCAAGATTTTTCGCTTTGTCGCTGAGCTGAACGTGGACCTGACGTCCCTCGGGGCCTTCCAGCACGACCTGGTGATTGGCCGGGTCGACGGCGAGCACTTTGGTGGTAACGGAATCGGCCTCAACGACGGCAGATAACGGAATATCGGCAGCTAAAGCGCCGAAACTGGCAGCAGAAAGCAGCGTTGCGAGAGTGATGGCCTTGGCCAGAGCGTCGAGCTTCATATGCATTACTTTCCCTGTGATGAAATGGCGACGCCCGCCACCGAAACGACTTCTGCAGCAGGCGTGCCAGTGAGCATAGACGCTGTTCAGGGCTTGACTTGGGTTTGTGGCCCACGGGTATGTGGCTTGGCAGTCTCCTGGGCGGTGGATTCGCCACTCGGGGTGCCTTTGCCGCTGTCCTGTCGCTGCTTGGGATCAGTCGGGCGCAAGGCATCATTGTCGCGCTCGGTTTCACCGGCCGGGCGTGGTTCGTCGGGGTTGTCGTTCTGGTTGTTGGTGGTATTCATGGCAGGAGTCCTCAGGCTTCGGGATCTTCAAGTTCGCGGGCGACGTTGACCTCGGGTGACTGCTTGTGCAGATCGTCGGCTTTGGCGCGCATCAACTGCCATTGCTCAAGATCGATTGCGCCTTGGCCGAGCAGGCCATCGGCGATGCGTTGCAGATCGAGGTAGTGAGCGTCAGGGGAGTTCTGCCAGTAGGCTTGATCGTCGAACAGGCGCTGCCAGGTGTCGAGGTCTGGGGGTTGCACGTCGTCGCTCATGGGTGAGTCCGAAAATGGCGGGTTTCTGGGTAGAGCGGAGAGCGCTGGCGAGAGTTCCAGTCAGTTAACTCAGCGGTCACAGCGCTGACGCTTTCGCGAGCAGGCTCGCTCCCACAGGGAAGAAAGCGGTGCCGCCGTTAATATCCGGTCATTTCCAGATAGCCTTGGCCAGGATGGCTGCCATCAATCTTCACCGGCCCTTCCCAGTACGGGATACGCAAATCCATCCACGCATTGCGATTGATCGCGTCAACGCTGATATCGAGTTTCTTGTCAGGAATGCGGATAGACCATTTCACCGGCATCGGTCGATCGGCAACCTTTGCCGTGTCCTGCGGCACAAGGCTGATCTGCTCGCTGCGCAACGTCTGAATCTGCCCGTCAGCGGCGATCCAGGTGCCGGTCAGATAAGGCGCGCCGGTCTTCTGCCGCATGCGATAAAGCATCACGTGTTCGCCGCTGTCCAGATGCAGCGAGAACCAGTCCCAGCCAGTTTGATTGGCGGTGAGTGGCTGACTGCTCCACTCGCGATCGAGCCACGCCGGGCCGCTGACGGTGTAGGTCTGGCCGTCGATCTGCAGCGTGCCGCTGGCCTGGAAAAATGGCTGGCTGTAGTAATAAGACGCCTGGCCTTCTTCGGATTTTTGGCTGAAACCCTGGTCGCCTTGCAGCACCAGCGGTCGGCTGGAGGTAAGGCGCAGTTGATAAGCGAAATTCTTGTCACGAGCACTGAGTTGCATGTCGCGCAACGGATCCTGCGCCTGACTGGCAAACATCCAGTCATCGATCCACGCCTCGAACGGCGCCAGGCGCACGCCGGCCTGGCCTACTCCGCCCCGGGCGTAGCGCTCGGCGGCATGATGCACCGAGCGCGAAGTGACTGCCGCATGGCCCAGCCAGATCGTTTGGTTGCCCCAACCGGCCTGCTCGGCGACGGGTTTCAGGGCGCTGCGAAACAGCGTCCATTGCACGCCGAAATCATTGCCCTGCTGATCCTTGAGGTTGGCGGTGACGTACCACCACTCAATGCGAAAACCATCATGCGCGCCATGATCGGCCGGAAAGCTGAATATCCGACCGGGCACCACCGGGGTGAAGGATTGCGCCTGATCGCCCATGCCGGCAAAACCCTTTTCCTCGGGTGCAGGCTGATCGCAGCCAGCGAGCAGCAGCGCAATCATCAGCACGAGCCATTTAGTCCTCATGGGCAAATGTCCTCAGCAAGTCCGCCGGTTGTGTGCGGTACAGCGAATACAGCGGCCATGCCGAAGCCAGTAAAGTCGCGAGCAAGGCCAGGCCCATCAGTTGCAACAACTGCAACGGGAACACCCGCAGCGGCAGTCGCCAGCCGAACGCCTGCACGTTGATCACCGCATCGAGGCACCACGCCAGGGCGATGCCCAACGGCAGCGCCAACAGCAACGTCAATACGGCAAGCAGCCAGGTCTGACCGAGGTTGAGCAGCATCAATTGTTTGCGTGTAACGCCCAGCGCCCACAGCGGTGCGAGCTGACTGAGGCGACTCTGGCTCTGAGTGAGCAGACTGATGAACAGCGCCACACCCGCCACGGCCAGGGTCAGGCTGTTCAAAGCTGCTGTCGCAGCAAATGTGCGTTCAAAGACTTGCACCGACCAGCCCTTGAGCCGCGCCTGATCGACGATGCGGTTGTCATCCAGCGCAAAACGCGCCTGCAAGGCGTTGAGCAGCGCCGGAATCTGCGCTGGGTCGATACGCAGATTGAAGCGGTTCGGCGTGAGTTGCGGCCATCCGCGCAGCAGGTGCTCACTGCTGATCAGCACGTGCCCCTTCGGATTGCCGTAGTCGGCGTAGATGCCGACGATGCGCGGCGACCATGTGCCGTTCGGCGTGGGAATGTTCAGATGCTCGCCCGGCTTCATTTTCAGGCGTCGTGCCAGTTGTTCACTGAGCATCACCGCATCATCCGTGGCCAGTTTGCCCCACGGATCGCTGCCACTGCTGTCGAGCAACGGCCAGTGCTGGCGATAGTAGGAGTGGTCGATGATGCCGTAGACATCGGCCGGCCAGCCTTGCAGCGTCACCGAAACCTGCCAGTTGGGCAGCACAGCGGTCACGTTGGGCTGCTGCCTGAGCCAACTGTGCATCTCGCGGGCCTGCGCCGGGTTGGCCGGGTTGATGTACAACTCGGCGCTCAGGCGTTGTTCGAGCCAGTCGTTGAAGGTCTGGCGAAAACCGGCGGTCATGCTGCCGGCGCCGATATTGGCGGCGAGCGCCAACAGCAGCGCCATCAGCGCCAGACTCAGGGCTGGCAGTTGCTGGCGGCAGTCGGCGAGAAACCACTGGCCGAGCACCGAACGACTGCGCCCGAGCAACGGGTTCAACAACGCGCTGAGCAACACCGGCAAGGCCAGAGCGGCACCGAGCAACAGCCCGGCCATGAGCACGAAACCGCTGCTCAGGCTGTCGCCCCAGATCAGCGCCGCCAGCGCAATTGTCAGCAGCGCTGTCGCCAGCCAACCCTGTCGGCGCAACCAGCGCGAATACTGTTGATGCCACGCCTGCGGATCGGCCACCGCCAGCAATGGCAGGCGCGCCGCCCGCAGCAGACTGTTGGCCCCGGCCAGCAACGCGCCGAGCAGGCTCAGCCCTATGCCGCTGAACCACCACCAGGGACTCAGGCGCAACTGCCCCGCCACTTCCGCGCCATATAAACCGCGCAGGCTGGCGGCGACGTCCGGCAGCAGCACGCTGGCCAGCCAATAGCCGCTGATCACACCGAATAATCCGCCGATCAGCGCCAGCACACCCAGTTCAACCACCAGACATGCGATCAGCATTCGTGCACTGACGCCACAGGCGCGCAAGGTGCGCAGCAAACCTCGGCGCTGTTCCAGAGCGAGGCCGATGGCGGCGTGGACGATGAACAGGCCGACCAGAAATGACAAAAATCCAAGGGCATCAAGATTGAGGTGAAAGCTCTCGGTCAGCCGCGCGAGGTTGTTTTCTTCGCCGCTGCTCTTGAGCTGCAAGCGATCGGTGAAACTCGCTGGTAATTCTTGATGAAAGTCCTTGGGTAGCAGCAGTCGCGACAATTGCTCGGGTTGTTCGAGCAGGCGCTGCGCTACGCCGATGTCGACCAGCAACAGGCCCGGCGCCATGTCCTTCTGCGCGAGCAGTGGCGGCAGGGTTTGGCCGTTTACGGTTTGCGGTGTATCACCTTCGCGCAAGCCGAGCATTTGCAGGGTGTCCGGAGAAATCCAGGTGCTGCCCGGCGGGCTGAAAAATTCGACGATGCGCTCGATCGGCATCGCCTGCCCGGCCACTGCCGAATCCGTCGGCAGCGACACCGGCTCGATGCCCATCACCTGAATCCGCTGGTCTTCGTGGCCCTTGAGCGTCAGCCGGCCCTGCAACACCGGCGACACCGGCAAGCCCTGACGGCGCAATTCGATAAACCAGCGCTGGGGAAACAGTGCCCCATTCGGCGTGCTCAGGCTGGCCTGTGGTTCGCCGCCGATCATCTGGCTGGCCCGCGCGTAGCTGTCACGTGCCTGACTGTTCAGCGCCTCGACGCCAGTGAGCAGACTGGTGGCCAGCCACAACCCGGTCAGCACGCTGAAAAACTGCACGGGATGGCGCCGCCAGTGGCTGAGCAGCGCGCGCAGGGTTTGCCGCCAGATCATCAGGCGACCCGCCCGTTCGACAACACCACACGCTGGGCCAATCGCGCCGCGACGCGCTGACTGTGGGTGACCATCAGCAGGGTCGTCGGCGTGTCATCGAGCAATTCCAGCAACAGCCGCAGCACTTCATCGCTGGTCGCTTCATCGAGGCTGCCGGTGGGTTCATCGGCCAACAGCAATTTCGGCTGCGAAGCCAATGCCCGGCCCAAAGCGACTCGTTGCTGCTGACCGCCGGAGAGTTGCTCGGGATACCGCGAGAGCAGATCGCCCAGACCCAGACGCTGCACCAGATGCGCTTGCCAGCGCGGCTCATGGCGCCCGGCCAGGCGCGCCTGAAAGGCCAGATTGTCTTCCACGCGCAGACTGCCGATCAGGTTGAACTGCTGAAACACCAGACCGATTTCCGTGCATCGCCAGTTGGCCAGTTGCGCTTCGCTCATGGCTTCCAGACGATGTCCGCCGCTGCGGATGCTGCCGCTGTCGACCTTGTCCAGCCCCGCCACCAGATGCAGCAGCGTGCTTTTGCCACTGCCCGATTCGCCCATCAGCGCCAGGCTGCCACCTGCTTCCAGCGTCAGGTCGACGCCTTGCAGCACCGGCAACAATCCCTGTGGCGTGGCATAGCTTTTGAAAACGTCGCGAACCTCAAGCATGGGCAAACCCGATCAGTGAACCTGGGCCTAGGATAGCGGCCCTGAATGGTTTTTGTCCGCTGATGATCATCGTCAACCCAGCGCCGCGCCCTAAGCTGCTGGCTGTTCGGCCATAACGATAAAAAAACCGGAGACACCCATGCCCCGTTTCATCCTGAGCCCGCGTGGCCTGCTGACCTGCCTGATCACCACTTGCCTGAGCCAGCCGTTGCTCGCTGCTGACGGTCCGGTGGCGCCGAGCGTGCAAACCGCCGCAAGCAACGCTGCCGTGCTGCAAACCCTGCCTTTCAGCGACCGCACCGATTTCGAATCCGTCAGCAAAGGCTTGATCGCACCGTTCAAGGGCCAGATCAAGGATGCCGCCGGCAAAGTCATCTGGAACGTCAATGCCTATGATTTCCTCGCCAAAGACAAGACGCCGGAATCGGTCAATCCGAGCCTGTGGCGACTGGCACAGCTCAATGCCCACGCCGGTCTGTTCGAGGTCAGCCCCAAGCTGTATCAGGTACGCGGTCTCGACCTCGCCAACATGACCATCATCGAAGGTGACGACGGGCTGATCATCATCGATCCGCTGACCATGGCCGAAACCGCCAGGACGGCGCTGGATCTGTACTACGCCAATCGCCCACGCAAACCGGTCGTCGCGGTGATCTACAGCCACACTCATGTCGATCATTTCGGCGGCGTGCGCGGGGTGATCGACGAGGCCGATGTCAAGTCCGGCAAGGTCAAGGTGTATGCGCCAGCGGGCTTCATGGAACACGTGATGAGCGAGAACGTCATGGCCGGAAACGCCATGAGCCGCCGCGCGCAGTACCAGTTCGGCAGCCTGTTGCCGCGCAGTGAAAAAGGTCAGGTCGATGCTGGCCTCGGCAAGAGCGCGCCCAGCGGTGGCACGGTCACACTGATCGCGCCTACCGATCTGATTGCCGAGCCGTTGGAAACCCGCACCATCGCTGGCCTGCAAGTCGAATTCCAGCTGACCCCGGGCACCGAAGCGCCAGCGGAAATGAACCTTTATCTACCGCAGCTGAAAGCCTTGTGCATGGCCGAAAACGCCACGCAGATGATGCACAACATCCTCACCCCGCGCGGTGCGCAGGTGCGTGACGCCAAAGCCTGGTCGCAATATCTCGATGACAGCCTGGCGCGCTATGGTGACAAGGCCGACGTGCTGTTCGCCCAACACAACTGGCCGACCTGGGGTGGCGAGCGGATTCGTACTTTGCTCGCCGATCAGCGCGACATGTACGCGTTCATCAACGACCGCACCCTGCACTTGCTCAACCAGGGCCTGACGCCGCTGGAAATTGCCGAAGCAATCAAGAAACTGCCCGGCTCGCTCGATCAGAAGTGGTACACCCGTGGCTATTACGGCTCGCTGAGTTTCAATACGCGCGCGGTGTATCAGCGCTACATGGGTTTCTACGACGGCAACCCGGCCAATCTCAATCCGCTGCCCCCGGTCGATGCGGCTAAACGCTCGGTCGAGGCCATGGGCGGTGCCGCGTCGGTGCTGGAGAAAATGCGCAGTGCGATGGCCAGCGCTGACTACCGATGGGCCGCGCAGTTGGGCAACCAGTTGCTGTTCGCCGATCCGGACAACGCGGATGCCCGCAACGCTCAAGCCGAGACGCTGGAGCAGTTGGGTTATCAAAGCGAGAACGCCACCTGGCGCAACATGTACCTGACCGGTGCGATGGAACTGCGCAACGGCGTACCACCGCAGTCTGCCAATACCGTATCGGTGGACATGGTCCGGGCGATGAGTCCGGAAATGTTCTTCGATTACCTCGCGGTACGCCTGGACAGCGACAAAGCCGTGGCCCATGACCTGACGCTGAACTGGACGTTCGACGATGTGCAAAAGGATTTCACCCTGACCCTGCGCAACGGCGTGCTGACTCACCGCGCCGGCTTGAATCCGGCGGCGGATGCGAGCGTCAGCCTGAGCCGCGATACGCTGGAGAAGATTAGCCTGAAGCAATTGGACTTCCCGACGGCGATGCAAAAAGGGCTGGTGAAGTTGCAGGGCAATGGTCAGAAATTCGGATTATTGATGGGCAGCCTGGATACGTTCGGGCCGCAGTTCAATATTGTCACGCCGTAAGTCAAAAGCCCCTCACCCTAGCCCTCTCCCAAAGGGAGAGGGGACTGACCGTGTTGGATCTACGAGATACGCCGAGGTGGGATACCGAGTAGGACTCAGATTCCGAACGCCATGAAGATCGGCTCCCTTTCCCCCTCGCCCCCTTGGGGAGAGGGGGGAAATCTTGCTGGCACCCTCAATAACGATCAATCACCTCAATCCTGCTTTCAACAAACCTGCCCCGGATTCAACCGGAACTGCTTCGGCGTAATCCCGAACTGTTTGCGAAACGCGCGGATAAAGTTGCTCGGCTGGCGATAACCCAGCCGCTCAGCGATCCGTTCGATCGGTTGATCGCCCGCCGTCAGCCAGTGCCGCGCCATCGTCAGATTGTCCTCACGCGCAGGCGCGCAAGTTGCAGCGTGCCAGTGGCGCAGCATGCTCTGGTACAGAAACGGGTTGGCGCCCAGCAAGGCCTGATCGAGCCTGGAGCGCGGCAAGGTCAGGCACAGATGCTCGCCCTGCTCCACCGCGATACCCACTCCACGCAGCCAGCCACCGGCCATTTGCTCCGGGCGCAGGCTGACACTCACAAACAAATCTCCAGGCGCCCCGCCGAGTCGACGGGCAATGTTGCGCACCAGCGTTATCGCCGCCGCATCCAGAGCGAAATGATGCAACTGCCCCTGCAGCGAATGCAGGCGCAAACGAGCCACGTCGCCTGCCTCGACCAACTCCACCGCAACGTAATTGATCACCCTTGGCAAGCAGTCGATGAAGCACTTCAGACTGGCCCGCAGGGTCGCGGCCGAGTCGAGCAGAATATTCAGTCCTTGCAGGCAATCGGTCGCCATCCCGTCGGACAGTTCGCAGCCAAACGTCGGCGCTACCCCGGCCCATTCACACTCACGCCACAACCGTTCAACCGCTTGTGCGGCGATCAATTGATGCTGCCCGGCGAGCACAGACGGGCAGATCCCGATGCGCGTCATCAAGCGTTGCGGGCACAGCCCGGACTGGCGAGCATGCGCGAGAATCGTGCGGGTGAACGCGCTGGAGGCGAACAGAGGCTGAGACATGAAGGCGGCCATCGAAGAACAGGCGTGTACTTATGCCAGCGGACGTGCTATCGATCCAATGCATTAAAAGTATTCACAAAGTGCAGGAGACGCATGATGGATCTTCGCCAGCTTCGCCACTTGGTCGCCCTCGCTGATTACCGCAACTTCGGTCGCGCCGCCGAGGCGATCAACCTCAGCCAACCGGCGTTCAGCCGCAGCATCCAGACTCTGGAGCGTGACCTTGACTGCGAGCTGGTCGAGCGCAGCAGCCGTGAGTTTCGCCTGACCGGGCAAGGCCAACTGGTGCTGCAACATGCGCGGCGCCTGCTCGCTGGCAGTCAGGCGCTGCACAACGAATTGACGCAATACAACGGCCTCACCGGCGGCGAACTGCAATTCGGTTGCGGCCCGTATCCGGCACAAGTGCTGGTGCCGGAAGCGCTGGCCGATTTCATTCAGGCGCATCCGGCAATTCGTACGCGCTTTCATCAGGGCGACTGGCAGCAATTGTCGCTGTGGTTGCGCGAGCAGCAGATCGAGTTTTTCGTCGCCGATGCGCGGCACTTCGTCAGCGATCCGCAGTATCAGGTGCACCTGCTGCGCACGCGGCCGGGACGGTTTTTCTGTCGCGCCGGCCATCCGCTCCTCGCGCAACGAGACCTGCGCTTGCGCGCCCTGCTCGATTACCCGATCGTCGGCACGCGCATTCCACCGATGATCCGCAAGGTGCTCGCCGATATCCTCGGTGAGCAGGACTTCACCCCGAGCGTCGAGTGCGCACAATTTGACGCGATCCAGCGCGTAGTGCTGCGTTCAGACGCGGTGGGGCTCGCCACGCTTGAGGCCTTGCGTGAACAACTTGATCGAGGCCTGATCGAGCTGCTCGACTTTGTCGACGTCCCCCATGACGAGGCGGCGCTGCAATTGGGTTACGGCATCGTCAGCCGCGCCGGTTTTACCCTGACGCCAGCAGCGCGGGCGATGATCGAGGCGATCCTCAGCGTCGATCAGCGTTTGCTGGCGGCTAACGGAGCGACGGGAGACGCGCGCGCAACATGAGCAAAACCCATCCGCAACCCGTCAACGCTTTTTACGCGCCGACCCTGCTGCCGGCCATTGAAGAATTGCTCGCGCGCGGCGTTACCCAAGGCGCAATCGAAGCGCAGCTGCGCCGCAGCCTGTTCGATCTGCGCACGCCGTTCACGCGCATGCCGCTGCTGATGTCACGGCGCTTCTGGGCGTTTGCCGTGGAACAGAGCGGGGATCCACTGATCGGTCTGGCGGCGGGTGAACGTTTCGTTTCGACGGCCACCAACGGGCTGACCTATCTGTTCGATGTCGCCGTGTCGCTGGAACGTGCCTGTGCGTTTTTCGCCGAGTACTTCGCGTTTTTCAACGGACATTTCCGTGTGCAAATCCTGCGTGAAAATGGCGGCGTAACACTGCGTCTGGTCGAAGCCGGCAGTCTTGGTGCTCCGGCGGCGCTGACCGATTACATCCTTGTCAGCCTGTGCAGCCTGGTACGACGCAAATTGCTCGCCAGCGGCGTGAATCGTGATCCGGTGCTAGGTGTGGCATTGGCATCGGCAAGCCGCGAGCAGCATCAATCGGCATTGCGCGCCCCGGTGAGCGCAGAGCAATCATGCGCGGCGATTTATCTGGATCCTCAGCTGTTCGTGATGCCGTTGACACCGGGCAATCCGGCATTGGAAACAACGCTTGTCGATCTGCTGGAACAGACCCGACGTCTCAGTGAATCGACCTTGCTCGGACAGCTCAGCGATTATCTGATCGAAGATCTGGCTTCAGCGGATTGGCAGCAGTTCTGTGTTACACAGCATTTGCTTGAGCGCACGGCGGCAAGGCGTTTGAAGGCGTTGGGCTGGACTTTCAGCGAACTGCTTGATGAGCATCGCCGCTATCGTGCCGAGGACCTGCTGCAATCCGGGGCGCTGGAGCTGGTCGAAGTGGCTGATCGGTTGGGTTACAGCGATGTGCAGGGATTCAACCGGGCTTTCGCGCGCTGGCTGGGCTGCGCGCCTGGGGAGTATCGCGCGCGGTGGCTGAAGCTTTGAATTGGCTGGTGTCAGTGCTGGCCCCATCGCTGGCAAGCCAGCTCCCACAGAGGCCAGTGCTGACACAGGATTTGTGAACAACCTCGAACCCTGTGGGAGCTGGCTTGCCAGCGAAGAGGCCCGCCCGAGCAACCCAAAACTCACTGCCCCGCAGCCACACTCGCCGGTGCCCGCTCAGGGGTGACGATGCTGCCCAGATCGATATGCTTCCACTCAGGCTTGGCACCCAAGCGCGCATTGAAGCGGTAGTTGAAAGTGAACTCATCCGCCGTCGGCACGCTCAGCGGTTTGCCATATACCGCTTCAATCCCCGCAAGGTCATAACCCATCACCTGCAACAGCGTCGGGAAGATGTTGTAGTGGCTGGAGCGGTCCTTGTTTGCCGGCAGATTCGCCGCCCAGTCCGGCGTCTGCAATCCACGGCCCTGAATCACCACCAGCGGCACCAGCCCCTCCTCTTCCACCGGGTCGCCGCCGCAGTGGGTATTCAAGCCCGGGTTGCCGCGCTCATGCAGATCCTGGCCATGATCGGAGGTATAGATCAGCAGCGCATTGTCCAGATTGGCATGGGCAAACACCCGGGCGAAGAACTCGCCAACGTTCCACAACAGCGTGTTCTTGTAGGCGTTGCGATACAGCACCCAGTCATCCGGCTGGCCATTGAAACCGGGGCGTTCGCCAGTGTCGGCGACTTCGGTGAACTGCCCGCGCGGCAGCGTCGGCCGGTAGGCCATGAACGCGTCCGGGTATTTGTCATGCACCGGAAAATGCGCGCCGACCTTATTGATCACGATCAGCTCGGGGCGATCGTCATTGAGCAATTCGATCAGCTTCGCCGCTGCCGCCATATCGCGGTCGCGCACGCTGGTCTGGTCGAATTGCACGAAACTGTCGATGTCGTTTTTCTCGGCGGCGGTCATCAGGTTCTGCAAATTGCCGGCCGTGCGCTGAGCGTCGATGTAGACCGTGCCGAGCCCGGCCTTCTTCGCGTACTGCCAGATCGACGGCAACGTGCTGTTGATGCGCCTGTAATCGGCGCGGGTGCCGCCGTAGCGCAAGGTGACGTTGGTGTCGGCGCTGCAGTTGGCAATGGACGCGGCATAACCGAAGTTGAAGACATCGACCCCGGCCGGCGCTTGCTTGAGGTTGCTGTGCACGCCGAACGGCGCGTTGATGTCGAGGTAATTGCCGGAAATGCTTTCGTCGATGATCAGCACGATATCGTGGCTGATGGCAGGCGCGGCGCGCGCGAGCGTCACCGCTTCACGGGGGCCGACAGTATCGTGCAACGCTTCATAGGCAAACAGGTTCAGGTAGGCCAGCGGCGTGTACATGATCGGCAGACCACGTGCGCCCTCACCCGCACGTAAAAACAGCAAAGCGCTGAGCATCAACACGCCGATGACCGGAGCCGCTACCCGCAACGTGTTGGGTATGAACAGCGCATGACGCGGCTTGAGTCCGATGCCGAATAACAGCAGCAAGCCACTGAGCAGCGCGCGCAGGATCGCGTCGCGGTACTGATAGGCCGCTTCCTGAATGAAGCCGCCGGAGTACACCAGCGAGACAAAATCGCTGTACCTCAGGTAATCCGCCGTGACCCGGGTATAGACATCGAAAAAAACCGCCGCAACAAACAGCGTTAATGCGAACGCATGTCGAACAAGAGTCTGACGTATATAGGCAGTTAGATATAACGCGAAAGTAAGCGCCAAAAACATCGCGCCAAAAACAAGTACATTAAAACCCCACCCGATAGCATTTAACCGGTCCAGATAGTAGTCGGAAAAGAGCAATAAGTAGGCAACTAAAAGCAGTTCCTTGGCGTATTTGAACATGGCGATACCGGCCGTCCGAAATGGGAGGTTGTCAAAGCTTTGTCGGTCAGAACCTGACACTAGCACCCGGCCATCAAAGCGCAAGAAATGACTGATAGCCGGGTAAAGCGTCAAAAAAACGGTGACTCAAATCTGACACACCCGGGGGGATGAAAGCCTTTAATTTCGGGGACTTAGACCGTCTGTCGGTTAAATTGAATCTGAACAAATCTGCAAAGAAAGAACAAATTCAATCGCAGCAATGACTTGATGGCCAATCGCCAAAAACGCCTCAAGTGTTATACCCGTGCAACATGTCATTTTGCTGACACGCTTTTCAAACCCTGCGCTATACCCCTTTAACAATCTCATTCCGTAGTTAACTTTTCTGGTTTTATTGAGGTGCGCAGATGGACGTGAGCGTATTTGGCACTGGCTATGTCGGACTTATACAAGCCGCTGCACTTGCCGATGTCGGTCATCGGGTTTTATGCATTGATATTGATCCCAACAAGATCAAACAACTGCAACAAGCGGTACCGCCCATCAGTGAACCAGGCCTGTCCGCAACACTTGAAGAAAACATCAAGGCCGGGCGCTTGTTGTTCAGCACCCAGGCCAGTGATGCGGTGACTCACGCCGAGCTGATTTTCATCGCCGTCGGCACCCCGGCGGACGAAGACGGCTCAGCCGACCTCAGCCATGTACTCAACGTCGCCCGGCAGATCGCCGGCCTGATGGAGGCCGATCGCACGCTGATCATCAAATCCACAGTGCCGGTCGGGACTGCCGATCAGGTTCTGGCCACGGCCACCAGCGAATTGCTGCAGCGCGGCAAAACCGAGCTGCAGGTGCGCGTGGTATCCAACCCGGAATTTCTCAAGGAAGGCAGCGCCCTCGCCGACTGCATGCGCCCGGACCGGATCATCATCGGCACCCGCGACGACGCTGCCCGCGAGCAGATGAGCGAGCTGTACGCGCCGTTCTGCCGCAACCACGAAAAACTGATGTTCATGGACAACCGCAGCGCCGAGCTGACCAAATACGCGGCCAACGCGATGCTCGCCACCCGCATCAGTTTCATGAACGAACTGGCCAATCTCACCGAGCTGCTCGGCGCCGACATCGAAGCGGTGCGCAAAGGCATCGGCTCCGACCCGCGCATCGGCTATCACTTCATCTATCCGGGCTGCGGCTTCGGTGGCTCGTGCTTTCCCAAGGATCTGCGGGCCTTGCTGCACACCGCCGAACACAACGGCATGCCGCTGAAACTGCTGCGCAGCGTCACCGACGTCAATGACAGCCAACGGCACATCCTGTTCAGCAAATTGCGCGCGCAGTTTCCGCAAGGCCTGGCCGGCAAATCCATCGCCGTCTGGGGCCTGGCGTTCAAACCGAACACCGACGACATGCGCGAAGCCCCCAGCCGTTACCTGATGGACGCGTTGTGGGCCGAAGGCGCCAGCGTGCAGGCTTATGATCCGGAAGCCATGTCCGAGTGCCGGCGCATCTACGGCTACCGCAACGACCTGCACCTGTGCGCGACCCGCGACGACACTCTCGAAGACGCCGACGCGCTGGTGATCTGCACCGAGTGGAAAAACTTCCGCGTGGTCGATTTCGAGCTGCTCGCCGAGAAGCTGCGTTCGAAGGTAATCATCGATGGGCGCAATCTCTACAACCCGGAACAAGTAGCCGCCGCCGGCCTGCATTACAGCGGCATCGGCCTGCGCCACATCGCCCCTGAAGGGCTGCGGCCATGAAGATTCTGGTGACCGGTGCCGCCGGTTTCATTGGTGCCCATTGCGTCCTGCGCTTGCTGCGCGACGGGCATTCGGTGGTCGGCCTGGACAATTTCAACCACTACTACGACCCGCAACTCAAGCACGACCGCGTGCAGTGGGTGCGCGAGCAGGTCGGCGATTTTCCGCTGGCCACGGTGGATCTGGCCCACGCTTCAGCGATCGACGCGCTGTTCGCCCGCGAGCAGCCACAAGTGGTGATCCATCTGGCTGCGCAGGCCGGGGTGCGTTATTCGCTGGACAATCCACGGGCGTATCTGGACAGCAACCTCAACGGTTTCCTGAACATTCTCGAGAGCTGCCGCCACCACCCGGTCGAGCACCTGATCTACGCCTCGTCGAGTTCGGTGTACGGCGCCAATCAACACACGCCTTACTCGGTCAAGGATGGCGTCAACCATCCGCTGTCGCTGTACGCCGCGACCAAGAAAGCCAATGAACTGATGGCGCACAGCTACAGCCATCTGTTCGGCATTCCCTGCACCGGCCTGCGCTTTTTCACCGTGTACGGGCCTTGGGGTCGGCCGGACATGTCGCCGATCCAGTTCGCCCGGGCGATCAGCGAAGGCGAGCCGCTGAAGCTGTTCAATTACGGCGAGCACCAGCGCGATTTCACCTACATCGACGACATCATCGAAAGCATCGCACGCCTCATCGATCAGCCACCGCAAGCCAATCCGCAGTGGGATCGCGAGCAGCCCGACCCGGCCAGCAGCATGGCGCCGTGGCGTCTGTTCAACATTGGCGGGCAGCAGCCGGTTGCACTGAAAACCTACCTCGCGCTGATGGAAAAACATCTCGATCGGCAAGCCATTGTCGAGCTGCTGCCGCTGCAACCGGGCGACGTGCTCAACACCTGCGCCGAGGCCAGCGATCTGGCCCAGGCCACCGGATTCCAGCCCCGGATAGAACTGGATGAAGGACTGGGCCGCTTCATCGCCTGGTTCCGCGACTACTACCCCACTGCCCGTGCGCCGCTTGCGGCTGATTGAATGCGGAGGACGCCATGACTGGACATGAAAGAAGTGTGTCGATTGCACAGATGCGCCCTGACAAGCGCGTCGACCCGGAACATCGCATGCGCCTCGACGCGGCGATCCACCGTCAGGGTCGCGGCTGGCTCAGCGGCCGCGATGGTGGCCGCCCATGGCAGCTGTCGCGGACCAACCGGGTGGTCGCCTGCCTCGGCGCGCTGACGATTCTCGTGCTGATCTCGCCAGTGCTGCTGGGCCTGGCCCCGGCCATCAAGCTCACCAGCCCGGGGCCGGTGCTGTTCGTGCAGAAACGCACCGGTTATCGCGGGCGCAAGTTCGGCATGTTCAAGTTCCGCACCATGGTCAGCAACGCCGAAGACCTCAAAGAGTCGCTGCGCCACCTGAACAAACACGGGGCCGACGCCATCGACTTCAAGATCGACAAGGATCCGCGCGTCACCGGCATCGGCAGTTTTCTGCGGCGCACCAGCCTCGACGAACTGCCCAATCTGATCAACGTAGTGACCGGCGACATGCGCCTGGTCGGCCCTCGCCCGACCTCGTTCAACGCTTACCGCTACAAGGACAATCACCTCGCGCGTCTGGCGATCTACCCCGGTATGACCGGTCTGTGGCAGATCTCCGGACGCAGCAACATCGACTTCGACCAGCGCGTTGAGTTGGACCTCAGCTACATCGCCGAGCAGAGCCTTCTGCTTGATCTGAAGATTCTGTTGAAAACCCCCTTCAAAGTATTCAGCGGCCACGGAGCAAGCTAATGGACGGTTCAACCAATAAAAGCCTGAGCATCGCCAGCCCCAGCGAATCGAATCTGACTTCGACCGTGCTGGATCTCGATCTGCGCATTCTGTTCCTGACCGCCGCCAACCCCGGCGCCGGCACCACCACCAGCGCTCTGGCACTGGCCAGTCAGCTGGCGCAGATGAGCAGCGGCCAGGTGCTGCTGGTCGACGCCAGCCAGTCGGCGAACAACCTCACCCAGCAGATGAACCTCGGCAAGGAGCGCGGCCTGCGCGACCTGCTGTTCAACCCGGGCAACCCGCCGCTGTTGCAGGACTGCGTGGTGCAGGTCTCGAGCCTGCCCTTCCATGTGCTGCCCAACGGCCGGCCGATCCGCACGCTGGAACACCTGACCGCCGAGCGCCTGAGCCCGTTGCTCGACCAGTTGGGCAGCCAGTACCGCTTTGTGGTGATCGACGGCGACGCGGTGTATTCCGCCGCCGACACCCTGGTCATCAGTACTCAGGTCGACGGCGTGGTGTTTGTCGTGCGCGCCGAAGACACCCGCTGGGAAGTCGCCCAGGCCGCTGTGCAACGCCTGACTCAGGCCGGGGCGAAAGTGGTCGGCAGCGTGTTCAACCGGCGCAAGTACTACATGCCCAAATGGCTTTACAAAAACCTGTAAGCGAACGCAAAGGATGACGCCATGAACGCCAGAATGCTTGTCCTGCTGTTGCTGCCGCTTGCGGGCTGCTCCAGCACTTCCGACACCCAGAACATGCCGGTGAATATTCTCACCGCCTCCCCGGCCAACGCCCAGGCGACCGATATGCCGAAGATCGAGCAGACCCTGCGCCCGCAGGATGTGCTGGACGTGATCTTCCATATCAGCACCAGCGGTTCGGACGCCTACCGCGTGCAATCGGGCGACCAGATCGGCCTGAATTTCACCGCCGCCAGCCAGCTCAACGGCAATCAACTGGTGCTGCCCGACGGCACCATCGAACTGCCGGGCGCCAACACCTCGGTGAAAATCGCCGGGCTGACCAGCGAAGAAGCGCGCCAGGAAATCCAGCGCGTGTATCAGCGCAAACAGCTGTTCCAGCCCAACCGCAATCAGCTTACCGTGCAGATCATCAGCCCGCTGAGCAACGAGCAGAACCTGAAAAGCGCCCTCAATCACCCGGCCACCGGCATGAGCCGCGAGATCACCGTCGGCACTGACGGCTACGCGAGTTTTCCGGAAATCGGCGCCGTGCCGCTGCAAGGCATGACCGTCAATCAACTGGAATCGTTCCTCAACAAAAAGTACGCGCAACTGCCGGGCCGCATGACCGTGGACGTGCTGCTCAAGTCCACCGCAGGCAACGAGATCTACGTGCTGGGTGAAGTCGCACAACCGGGCTCGTATCCGATCCGCCGGCCGGTGTCGGTGCTCGAGGCGCTGACCCTGGCGCGCGGTACCAACGTCAAGGCGCGGCTGGATTCGGTGGTGATCATGCGGCGCAATGGCAATCAGGTGAAAGCCGTGCGCTACGACGTCGAAAAAGCGCTGTCCGGCGACGCCCCGCAAATCGCCTACCTGCAACCGGACGACATGCTCTACGTGCCAAAAACCAAACTGGCTAGCGCCGGCGAACTCGCCCGCCAACTGGCTGATGTGGTGCTGTTCCAGGGCGTCGGTTTCAGCTTCGGCTACCGCGTCGACAACAAAGACAGTGACAACTAACTCACAGGTGACCGACATGAACCCAAAGGAAAACTACCTGCATGAGTTCTTCAGGATTTTCTTCGCCAACAAGCAGTTGGTGAAGCGCGTCTTCCTGACCTTTGCAGTCATCGCCCTGCTCCTGCCGTTGCTGCTCAAACAGAGCTTCGATATCACCGCGCAGGTCATCGTGCAGTCGAAAAAACTCTCTCAGGGCGACGCCACCACGTCGCTCACGGTGGACAACGCCACGTTTATTCCGCCGTCGCTGGCGGACATGGAAACCGAGAGCAACATCCTCCGCTCGCCAGCGCTGATCCGTCAGACCATCAGCGAACTGCGCGACAACGGCGAATACAGCCCGCCACCCGGGGTGTTCGCCAAGTTGCTCGGCGAACCGTTCAAGCGCTACGTCTCGACGCCGCTGCGCGAGTACGTGATCAATCCGCTTCGCGACGGGCTCGGCATGGAAACCGATCCGGTGCGTGACACCACCCTCGACGCCCTGACCCAGCAAGCCGTCGACAGCCTGAAAATCGAAACCCTGCCCGGTTCCAACGTGATCTCGATCACCTACAGCTTCCCGGATCCGCAGCAAGGCACGACGTTTGTCAGCGCCCTGCTGCAGAACTATCTGGTCAGCCGTCAGGCCCTGCAATCGATCGACTTGCCGCAGTCGTTCTACGAGACCAAAAAGCACCAGTATCAAGTGCGTCTCGATGGCCTGGAAGGTAATCGTCAAGCACTGCTGGAAAATGTCGGCGCAGCGGATCCGAAGGAGGAAATCACCTTCCGCCTCAACGCCATCAACACTGAAGAACAGGCGCTGAACCTGTATCAGGACCGCCTGCTGCAAAGCCAACGCTGGCTCGAATATCTGAAAACCGCGCTCGCCGCCGCCAGCAGTAGCAAGCTCAACGACTACACCTTCCCCTACACCTTCACCACCACCGTCGACAACGTGGCGTTCGAGGACCGGGAAATCAAACAGATGGGCGAGCAACTGACCAGCCAGGTCAGCCGTTACATGAACGATCTGGCGGTGTTCCAGCCCGGCAGCGAACCGATGCTGTTGACCCGCGAGCAGATCGCCCGCACCCGTCAGCAGTTTCTCAAAGTGGTGAGCAACCGCATCCAGGAACGCACCGCCGATCTGGCCGTGGTCAAGCAGGTGATCGAGCAGAAAACCGCGCGCATCGCCGAGTTCAAGAACCGCATCCGCGACCTGCAGCAGACCCAGAGCAAACTGCGCCAGATGGACACCGAGATCGATGCGCTGCACGCAGCGTTCTCGACCTATGCCCAGCGTTTTGCCGAAAGCAGCACCACGCGCTCGCTCAACGATGACCTGTCCAACGCCCGGGTACTCAGCCCGCCGTTCGAACCGACCGAGGCAGCGTTCCCGAAACCGCTGCTGATCATCCCTTTCGGGCTGTTCACCGGTCTGCTGCTGGCAATCGCGTTCGTCTACGTGCGTGAGTTCTTCGACCATCGCTTCAAGCATCCGGCGCAAATCAGCCATGAGCTGGGTCTGCCGGTCTTGTTGGTACTCAACGAAGAAACGTCACAGCCGGGCAATCCGCACAAGAACTGGACCATGCCGAGCCTGGTTCACTGGGTGCGCAATTGAACGCGGTGTCCACCCCAATCGTCGCCCTGCCGATCATTCATTTGCTCAGCAGCGGCGGCTTCTACGGGGCCGAGCGGATGTTGCTGGATCATTGCCTGGCCACGCCGGGGCAGCATCAGGTGCTGTTCCTCGACGCACCGCCTGAGCTGATCTCGCGCTTTCGCGAGGCTGGGGTGGACGCTCGCGCTTGTTCAGGGCCGGGCGAGCTGTTGCGGCACTTGCGTCAGCGCCGTGGCGACAAACCGTTGCTCAACACCCACAACTTCAAAGGCCTGTTGTTCGGCTGGGTCGGCGCCACGCTGTTGCGCCTGCCGCTGGTGATCACTCAGCACGGCTTCACCCCACGCAGTCGCAAGCAGAAGTTCTACACCTGGCTCAGCCTGCAACTGTGCCGCACGGCGTCGGTGAAACGGGTGGTCTGCGTGGCGGAAAGTATCGCCGTGCTGCACCGTCAGGCCAACGTACGGACGGAGAAGTTGCAGGTGATTCCCAACGGTTTACCAGCGGCGCCAGCGATGCCGTCGCTGGCAGAGCGGCAACGCTGGCTGGCCGGTTACGTCGGGCGGTTGAGCAGCGAGAAAGGCCCGGACCTGTTCCTCGATGCGCTGATCGCATTGTGTCACCAGCATCCGCAACTGGACGCGGTGATGCTCGGTGACGGACCGGAACGCGAGGCCTTGCAGGCGCGCATCGATGCTGCCGGGTTGCAGCAGCGGATTCGCCTACCGGGCTACCAGACGGCGATGCAAGGCTGGTGGCAACAACTCGATGCGCTGGTGATCAGCTCGCGCACCGAGGGCACGCCGATGATTCTGCTCGAAGCGATGCAGGCCGGGGTGCCAGTGGTGGCGTTCGCGGTCGGCGGCATTCCCGATGTCCTGCAGGACCGTCACAACGGCCTGCTCGCGGCGCCGACGGATACCGCCGCCCTCGCCCGCCAGCTCGACACACTGCTGGCCGAACCGAAGCTGGCCGCGCAGTTGCGCGACAACGCCAGACGCACCCAACAGGAGCGCTACGACCTCAAGGCTTTGGCCGAACGCTGGTCGCAGCTGTACATCCAAACGGCACGGGAGACACGCGCATGATTTTCCCGCTCTCGATCGTCAGTCTGTTCGCCCTGGTCAGCCTCGGTTTGCTGGCCAGTCCCTGGCCGTATCTGGCGCCGGGGGCGGTGATTGGCCTGGTCGGTTTCACCGTCCTGTACCGCAAGCCGACATGGGGCCTGCTCGGCATTGCCGCGCTGGTGCCGTTCGAAGGGTTCTTCAAGGACAGTTCAGTGTCGGGAAGCAAGTTGCTCGGCGCCTCCCTGGCGGTAATCGTGATGCTGCAACTGGCGCTGCACCAGATTCCGTCGCAACGCCTGCGCAGCAACCTGTGGCACTGCCTGATCGGCTTCATGGTTCTGTATTTTCTCAGCCTGCTCAATACCGATGACATGGGCATGTCGCTGGGGCATCTGCGCGAACTCAGCGTTGGTCTGGTGCTGTTTGTCATTACCTTGTTGATCGGCCGCGAACTGAACCTCGACCTGTTCGCCCGGCTGGTGACACTCGCCGTCACCGCGACCTGCGCCATGGCGATGTTCTCGGCGAAGTTTCAGGATCAGGGGCGCGCCGCCGGCCTGCTCGAAGACCCCAACGCCTTCGCTATGCTCATCGCCTTCGCCATTCCTCTGGGTCTGCTGCTGGTGATCCGCAGCCCGAACCTGCTGCACCGCTTGTTCTGGGGCACCTGCTGCCTGCTGTTGCTCGGTGGCATGACCAAGACCGAATCGCGTTCCGGGCTGGTGGTATTGGCGTTGAGCCTGCTCATCGGCATCTGGCACTACCGCGCGCAACTGACCCACATCCGCCCACGGCACCTGGGTTTCGTCATGCTCGGTGCGGCCATCGTGATTCCGCTGGCGATCTACGCCATGCCGGCCGGTTACATGGCGCGGATCCAGTCATTGAGCATCCTCAGCGCCGGCTCCAAGGCGCAGGACGAATCCCTCGGCCGCCGTGCTTCCTACATCGTCGTCGGCAGCCAGATGATCCGCGAGCACCCGGTGCTCGGCTCCGGCCCCGGGACCTTCCCGTTGCATTACGCGACCACCGGTTACGCCAAGGCGTTTTCTGCCAACCGCAAGATCGGCGACCTGTACCGACGCGCCCACAACACCTATCTGGAAATCTTCAGCGAACTGGGCGTGCCCGCCGGGCTGTTCTTCGTCGGCATGCTCGGGCTCGGTCTGTACAACCTGATTCGCGCTCGGGCGGCGTGGATGCTGCGCGGTGACGGATATCGGGCAGACATGATGACCCACCCGGGGGTGAGCTTTCTGTCGCTGACCCTGTTCCTGATGTTCCTCAGCGCGCCGAACCAGAAATACGTGTGGATCATGCTGGCGCTGACCAGCGTCCTGCGCATCAAGGCCGAGCAGGCGCCACTGACCCCGGAGACGCAGGCATGAAGCGGATCAGCATCGTCATCCCGATGTACAACGAGGCGCGGCACATTGGCCGTACCCTGCTCGCCGCGCAGAAAGCCGCACACGCGGCCAACGTCGAGTGCGAGCTGATCGTGGTCGACAACGGCTCGACCGATCAGGGTCCGCAGATTGCCCGGCAGTTCGGCGCAACCGTGCTGAGCTTGCCGGGGCTGTTGATCGGCGCGCTGCGTAATCGCGGCACGGCGATCGCCAGCGGGGAATGGCTGGCCTTCATCGACGCCGACGTGGAAATGCCTGAAACCTGGTTGCAGCCCTTGTTCGACATCCAAGCCAGTGGCCAAGCCGATGTGTTCGGCCTGGATCTGCATACGCCGGCCGAGGCGCCATGGTTCGCCACGGCCTGGCAGCGGCGCACTTCGCAGCCGTCGCACCGCGTCAGCCACAGTGTCGATTGGCTGCCCAGTTCCAACCTGCTGATGCGTCGCGACTGGTTCGACAAGGTCGGCGGTTTCAACGAGGCCCTGCGCACTGGCGAAGACAAGGAATTCACCCTGCGCCTGCACGAACAGGGCGCGCGTCTGCTGTCGGTCAATGACAAGGTCGCGCTGCACTGGGGTTACGAGATGAACTGGCGCGAATGGATGGGCAAGGAAATGTGGCGCCAGGGCAGCCATCTGCAACTGCTGCGCACCCATGGCATGAGCCTGCGCCTGCTGCGCTTTCCAATATTGTCGTTGTTGGTGTGGATCCTCGATTTCCTGGCGATTTCCGCACTGCTAGACGGCTTTCCCCATCACGCGGCGGTGATGGTCACCCTGACCGTGATCCCCGGTCTGGTCCTGAGCGTTCGCCAGAGCATCAAGCACCGCGATCCGATTCTGCTCCTGCAACTGTGGGGCCTGCACTGGCTGCGCCTGCACCTGGCCGGCGCGGCGTTCATTTTGAGTCTGTGTCAATGGAACGCAAGGAGGCCTGCCCGTGGCTGAGTTCATTTTCTGGATGTGCCTGTTGCTGCCGGTCTACGCCTACGTCGGTTACCCGCTGTTGCTGACGATCCTCGCGCCGCTGTTTCCAGCGTGGCGACACACGCCGGCGCCGCCGCTGAACGTCAGCATCGTCATCGCCGCGCACAACGAGGCGCGGCATATCGAGCACAAGTTGCGCACGCTGCTGGCCCAGGATTATCAACCGGCAACGCTGCAGATCATTCTCGCCAGCGACGGCTCTACCGATGACACCGTGGCCTGCGCGCACAAAGTGATTGATCCGCGCATCACCGTGCTTGACCTGCCGCGTCAGGGCAAAGCCGCCACGCTGAATGCCGGCGCGGCCCTGAGCAGCGGCGACATTCTGGTGTTTACCGATGCCGACAACCAATGGTCACGCGACACCCTCGGCCACTTGCTCGCGCCGCTGAGCGATCCACAGGTCGGCGCCTGCGCCGGGCACATGGTGATCCCGGTTACTGGTGGCGGCCTGAGCATCGGCGACAGCCTCTATCGGCATTACGAAGGCTGGTTGCGCCGGGTCGAGAACCGCACCGGTTGCATGGTCTCGGCCGACGGCGCCCTGCTCGCCCTGCGCCGCGAGTTGTTCCAGAACGTACCGGCCGAGGTCAATGACGACTTTTTTATCAGCACCTGCGCGCCGGTAGCCGGCAAGCGCATCGTCTACGTGCCCGAAGCGCAAGTGATCGACCATGGCGTCGACGAGGCGGACAAACAGTTTCGCCGCCGTCAGCGCGTCACCGTCGGCGGCCTGCAAAGCCTGGCCCAGCGCCGCGAGCTGCTCAACCCGCTCAAGCATGGCCTGTATTCCCTGGCGTTGATCAGCCACAAATTGATCCGCCGCCTGGCGCCGGTACTCCTGCTGCCATTGCTGCTGAGCAATTGCTGGCTGTGGGACGAGCACGCTTTCTATCGCCTGAGCCTGATCGCGCAACTGTTCGGCTACAGCGTGGCAATTGCCGGGCTGCTGGATGCGCAACACCGCTTGCCGAAACCGTTCCGCCTCGCCGCGTTTCTGCTGGTCACCCTCGCCGGGATGAGTCTCGGCCTGTGGCAGTTCCTGCGCGGTCAGCGGTATGCCCAGTGGAATCCGGAACAGAACCGTTAAGAGGACCGAAGCCATGGCGATCAAACAACTGATAAAAAGCACCAGTGGCTGGCTCTATCTCAACTCGCCGGTGGGCCGTCAGCAGTTGCAGGGCGCGGGGGTGATTCTGATGCTGCACCGCGTGCTGTCGAATGACCGCGCCGCCGACCTGCCGCACCGCAATGAACTGTGCGTCGGACCGAAAGCGTTCGAGCATTTGCTGGTGTGGCTGCGCAAGCATTTCGACTGCGTGCCGCTGATGGAAATTCTCCAGCCCAACGCCCTGCGCAGTGAACGCCCAAGGGTGGCGCTGACCTTTGACGATGGCTGGCGTGACAACGCCGTCAACGCCTTCCCGTTGCTGCAGAAACACCAGGTGCCGGCGAGCATTTTCCTCTCCACCGATTTCATCGGCAGCCGCCAGCGCTTCTGGTGGGAAAGCCTTGGCGAAACCCTATGGGGCAGCCATGGCGATAAAGCACGCATGCACCTGATCGAATGCCTGCATGCGCGCAAACATCCGCTGCCGGTGCTGCTTGATGACATCGATGTCGAGCGCCGCAGCCTGGCGCTGCTGCATTACCTGCAAGGGCTGAAAAGCCTGGCTCCGCAGGAGCTGGAAGAACTCACCGACGAATGCCCGAAGGACTCGCTGCCACAGGCACTGGACTGGCATCAGGTGCGGGCAATGGAAGCCTCCGGTCTGGTGCGGTTCGGCCCGCACGGCGCCAGCCACGCAATCCTCACCGGTCTCGATGATGCGCGCCTGAGCGAAGAAATCCGCCGCAGCCGCGACGCATTGAACAACGGCTGCAACCGACCTCTACCGGTCTATTGCTACCCCAACGGCGACAACGATGATCGCGTTCGCCAGCAGGTCGCGGACCACGATTACCCGTTTGCGCTGGGCACCGGCACCGGGATCTATCGCGGCGACGGCGATCCGCTGAACCTGCCGCGTTTCGGCGTCAGCCAGCGCACCGCGCGCCATCCGCAATTGCTGTCTTGGCGGATCTACCGGGGAGCGCGGCCATGAGCCGAGGCAACTACCTCAAGCACCTCGCGTTGAGCATGGGCACCAAGCTGGCGATGATCGCCTTGCGTTTGCTGCGCAACGTCTTGCTCGCGCGGATTCTCGGCCCCAGCGAACGCGGCCTGTTCGCCCTGCTCAGCACCCTGCCTGACCTGATCAGCGCGGCCACCAGCGGCGGTTTGAATTCGGCGGTCGGTTATCAGGCGGCCAAGCAGCGGCCGATGGGTTTGCTGCTCAGTCAGGTGCTGGTGTTCGGCTGTCTGCTGGCCGGTTTGCTGACTTTGCTGGTGGTGGCGCTGGTACGCGAATTTGGCACGCAACTGGACGTGACCACGCAACTGGGCCTGCTCGCCTGGCTGTTGCTGCTGGCGGTGCCGTTGACCGTTTTGAAAAGCGGCCTGCTGACCCTGCACAACGCCTCGGGTGGCGTGATCGCGTTCAACGTCTTGCGCCTGATCGAATCGCTGGCGCCGCTGTTGCTGTTCGTCGCACTGTTCTGGATGTGGCAGAGCGCGGCGTTGGAGGCAGCGCTGATCAGTTGGCTGGCCGGTATCAGTCTGGTGGTGCTCGCCGGTTGGGTCTGGTTGAAGCGGGCGCAGCCATTGCAGCTGCAATGGGATCGCGCCAGCCAGAAGGAGCTGCTGCGCTACAGCGCGCGCAGCCATCCCGATCTGCTGTTCCAGCAAGTGACTTTGCGCTCCGATTACCTGTTTATCGGCGCCCTGCTCGGTAGCACCGCGCTGGGCCATTACGCCATGGCCAGCGCTGCTGCCGAATTGCTGTTGATCGTCCCCGAAGCGGTGACTACGCCCCTGATGAAACGCCTGCTGCAACAGGATGAAGGCATGGACAAGGTCACTCCGCTGGCGCTGCGCCTGACCGCGACGGTGATGCTCGGCGCCTGTTTGAGCATGGCCGTGATCGGCGAGTGGTTGATCGTCACCCTGTTTGGCGCTGCCTACCAACCGGCGTACCCGGCGCTGCTGGCGTTGCTGCCGGGGCTGTTGGGTCTGTGCTACGCGAGCATTCTGCGCCTGGACTTGCTGGGCAAGAATCGCCCCGGCTCGGTGTCGTTGTTGATGGGCCTGGGCGCGCTGCTCAATCTGGCGCTGAACCTGGTGCTGATTCCGGCCTACGGCATCGTCGGCGCCGCCGCCGCATCATCGATCGCCTATCTGGCGGTGACCGTGGCCATGCTCGTGCTGTATTGCCGTTTGAGCGCTGTGCCGTTCTGGCAAACCCTGATCATCCTGCCCCGCGACGTGCTGCCGATGTGGTCGATGCTGCAGAGGAAGCCCGCATGAAAGGCTGGTACCTGCTGTTCGGTCTCGGCCTGTCGCTGGACGCTTTGGCGGCGTCGATGCGCTGGGGCGAAATTCGTGACGGCAGTCTGTTTCTGCAAACCGATCAGCCTGACAGCGTGACCGTGCGCTGGACCCCGGCGTGGCAAGCGGATGCCAACGAAGAGCAACTGTACCTGCTCGACGGTCGCGGCAAATTGCTCGGCGAACGCTTGATCAAGGCCAGCGAAACCCGTGGCAGCCAGACCTGGCCGCTGCTGCCCGGCGCGGCGAGTTATCGACTGGAAATTCCCGGCTACAGCTTCCGCCACTACCGCATCGAACACGATGAACGCACCGTTGCCCTGTTTGCCCCGGCCAAAGTGCACTTCAGTGCCGAAAGCAAAAATGGCGACGTGCTGTATTTCAAAGTCGCGGCCGGTGAGCATGCAGTGCTCGCCGGCAAGTTTCACGGCGGCGTCACCGCGCTACAGGCGCAGCGGATCGGCGACCACCAGGCGCTGACTCTCGCACTAAAGCCCTATCGCGCCTATTGGCAGTTCGATCAGGTCGCGTTGCCAGTCAGCCCCCGCGAGCAGGTCTGGCGCCTGCAACTGCAGGGCAGCGGCAAAGCGGCGTTCTGGCTTGATGGCACGGCTAATCTGTTTGCGCAGAATCCGCAGCAACTGCAACCGCTGCGCGAAGAGGTCGGAGATGTCCGGCTGGTGCTGCATGACAAAGTCCTCGGGCGCACGCCGGATCTCGGTATCGCCCTGCCCTATGTGATGCCGCCCGCAGCCAGCCACGCGCTGCTCGATGCGCTGAAGCCGACGGCGGCGAGCTATTACAGTTTCGTCGACGTCACGGCGCAGAATCCGCAATTCGAAGACGCATTCCGCCGGGTCTATCAGCAGCGCTTCGGCATTCGCAACGACATCACCCTGCTGGCCGGCAGTCAGCGCCAGGCCGATCTGCGCGCCGACGTGCAGAGCAACAGCGGCCTCGACGCCTGGCTGGCGAGCACCCGCGCGCTGGGCGGCAACGGCATGCACTACATCGGCTTTGCCGACGAACCCAATCTCAACTATTCCAGCTACGGGCAATATCAGGCGATTTTCACCAGCATGGCCCGTCAGGTGCGCAGCGACCCGGCGAATGCCCGCGCCGGTGTGCGCATCGCCATGCCGGCCAGTTCGCGACTGGTCAACGGCCCGTTCGCCGATAACGCGGCGGACAAGCGCGGAATCGATTGGGCACGGCGCCTGCTCAGCGAGTCAGCCGATCAGGTCGATGCACTGGCCTGGCATGAATGGATGATTCGCGATCTGCTCGCCACCCGCGTCTACCGCGACAGCGTACGCCGTGCCGCCGAACTGGTCGGCCGCGACGCCAATGGTCAGCCGCGCAAGGCCTTGCTTCTCGATCAGACCAACCTGTCCAGCGGCTCCAGCCTCAGCCCCTACGATCAGGAAACCCACTACACCTCGCTGTGGTGGGCGTCGGTGGTGATCAACGCCTCGCAGGACGGTTTGCTGAGCATGCTCAACTGGTTTCAGGCCGCTGACGAACCGCATTACCCCAAAGGCATGTTGCGCGTGTTGGACGACGATCGCTTCGAGCTGAAACCGGTCGGCCTGGCCCAGCAATTCATCGCCCGCCACTGGCTGCACCAGGTGCTGCAACTGGACAACGATGCCTTTGAGGTGGATGTGCTGGCGATGGCCGGCGACGAGCAGCGCACGTTGCTCGGAGTGAACAAAGGTACGCGCCTGCAACGCGTCGATCTGAGCGGCGCCCGATGCCCGCTCAACCATGGCGCCCTGCGTTACTTCGGCGCCGACAATCGCAGCCGCGACGCACCGTTTGCCTGCGACAACGGGCGCGTGCGTTTCGAACTGCCGGGGCAAACCCTGTTTGCCCTGCGCTGGAGCGCTTCATGAGCCGCCCTTCGATGCTCTGCCGCGCGGTCTTGATGCCGCGCATGGCACCCTCATCAGGAGAAGAGACCATGGATGTTTTGCAAAAACTCAGCGGACATATTCGTCGTAAAGGCCTGCGAGCGACCTTGGGCAAGATCCGCAAACTGTACATTTTTTCCCATCAGCAACTGCTGTGGATGGAGCGCGACCTGGTCAGCCCGGTGCCGCCGCACAGGCTCAAACCCTATCCGCCGCTGCGCGTGGTCAGGATCACCGCGGACAACGCCAGCGCTTTCGCGCGTTACTTTGGCGACCGGGTCGGCACGATGGCCGAGCTGGCCAAAGAGGGCCACACCGGGCACATGCATGTCGACGAGCAAGGCGATGCCGTGGCGTTTATCTGGGGCACGCCGCGCAGTTATTTCGATCGGCACTACTACGGCTGCCGATTCCCGGTGAAGCCCGGCGAGTTCTTCGAGTTCGGCGGCGAACTGGCCCGGGCCTACTGGGGGACAGAGCTGTCGGTGGACCTGCAATTGCGCCTGTGGGAAGCCATGGCCGCCCAGGGCTGCCGAAAAGTGGTCGATGTCTGTGAGTCGACCAACATCCCGGCACTCAAGCTGCATCTGCGCATGAGCTATACCGAACAACGGCGGATCATGAATATCTACACGCTGTTCGGCCGCTGGCGCTTCTATCGCGAAACCCGCTACAGCGGTTCGCGCCTGGCGGCGCTGGGTAAAACTTCCCGTCCACCTGTCAACGCAACGGCGGCCTGAACCTATGGTGATGCGATTCGAATGGCGCACGTCCCTGTGCGCCGCCGACTTCCCGGCAACCGCGTATGAAACGCTGCGCCTGGGCGTGACCGACCATACGCCGTTCAACAATCTCGGCTGGTTATGTGCGGCGGAACAGGCTCTGGGTGAGGATCAGCGCCTGCACATTCTGCTCGGTTGGGAAGCCGCAGAACTACGCCTGTGCCTGCCGCTGGTAGCCAGCCGCGAGCGCTTCGCCGGCGTGCCGTTTCGGGTCTTGCATCACTTGGGTTATCCGCTGGCTGATCGTCTGGCCCTGCTGTCGTTGCTCGGCGGCGCGGACATGCACGAGGCGCTGCTGTTGATTCGCCAGCGCCTGCCCCATGCGCTGCTGCAACTCAATGAGTTGTCGGAGCCTGCGGGTGAAGAAAGTGCCGTCACCGCATGGATGGCGCGCAGTTCTACGGCCGAGCGACGCCTGAGCTGCCGGGTGCCAGTGCATCTGATCAGCGAAGCCGACCATCAGGAAGTCTCCGGCGACCCGCGCTACAAACTGCGCCGGGCACGCAAACGGATTGCCGCGTGCGGTGCGCAGATCCGCCGGATTACCCCGGATGCGCTGAGCATGGCTGCCTTGTTGCAGACCATCAGCGAAGTCGAGGCGGTGAGCTGGAAAGGCGATGAAGGCGTCGGGATTTTCGCCACACCGCGCAGTCGCCAATGGATCGAACGCGCCTTCACCGCCCTCGCCGGCCAAGGCATGGTACGCGTGGTGATGCTCGAGCTGAACGGCCGCTGCATCAGCTATCGCCTCGGCCTGCTCGAACAGGGCCGGCTCTACGATTACAACCTCGCCTTCCTGCCGCAGTACGCCGACCTGGGCAGTGGCCGGGTGTTGCTGGAGGAATGGATTCGCTGGGGCCTGGACGAGCACTGGCGCTGGATCGATGCCTCGCGGGTCAGCCTGGAAAACTCCAGCCATCAACTGCACGAACGCATGACCGGGCAATTGGAACACTGGCGCTGGAGTTTCTATTCGTGGCGCCCAAGTGGGCTGGCATTGGGTCTGGCGCTGCGCATCTGGTATCGCTGCAAGCCCGCCGTGCAGCAGTGGCGTACCAGGCGCGCCAACAAAAAATCTGCAGCACTGGTGCAACCTGTCGCAATCACTCCGGAGGGCGGCCATGCCTCGCCAAGTCATAGTCAACGCTGATGACTTCGGTCTCAGCGCCAACGAAAACGCAGTGATCTTCGCTGCCTTCCAGTGCCGGCCTGATCAGCTCGGCCACGGCCATGGCCAACATGCCGGCGTTTGAAGCCGCCTGCACCATGGCCCGCCATCCGACGCTGCAAGGTCGGATCGGTCTGCACTTCAACCTGACCTACGGGCGCCCGCTGAGCCAGGCGATCCTGGGGCGGCGGACCTTTTGCGATGGCAACGGCGTGTTCGACCTCAACCTGCCCCGCCACAGCCTGTGGCTGAGTCGCGCAGACCGTGACGCGGTGCGCGCCGAGTTACAGGCGCAGTGGCAACGCTGCGTCGATCACGGCATGCGCCCGAGCCATATCGACTCGCACCAGCACGTACACAACATCTGGCCGATCGGCGAAGTCGTCGCGAAGTTTGCCGCCGAGCAAGGCGTACCGATTCGGCTGGCGCGCAACCTCGGGCACAACCTCACGTTGCCCAAGCGCCTATTCAAGGGTTTGCTCAATGGCCGTTTGCAGAGTCTGGCGCGGGTCACCGCCGATTACGTCTGCACCCCGGTGGACCTGCGCAATGCCAGCGTCCCCAGCGACGGCGTGCTGGAAATCGTCGCCCACCCGACCCGCCTCGGCGTCGATTTCGGTGATGCCTATCTCGACTCCGGCGAGTCTTTGAGCGAGGTAATCGAACAGGGTTTGAGAGGCGTCGCGCGAGTCTCGTATGCCGACCTCAATCGAGAGGAAACGCAGGGCGCTACGGCGCTCGAATGAATCACCGCTGTAACGACACTCACCACAACATCCGGGCAAAGACCCTGGAGGGGCATCATGAGCATCATCACCAAAGTGCAAGATCGCATCAGACAGAAAGGCCTGGGCCGCACCGTCGGCACGTTGTGGAAACGCTACGTGTTCTTCCACTGGGAACTGCTGTGGATGGAGCGCGACCTGGTCAGCCCGGTACCGCCACACAAACTGCGCCCGTATGAAGGCCTGCGCAAAGTCGACATCACCCCGGAGAACGCCGTGGCGTTCAGCAAACACTTCGGCGACCGTGTCGGCACCATGGCCGAACTGGCTGCCGAGGGCCACACCGGGCACATGTACCTGGACGCCGATGGCCACGCCGTGGGCTTTATCTGGGGCAGCATTCGCGACTACCACGACCGCCACTATTACGGCTGCACCTTCCCGGTCAAACCCGGCGAGTTCTTCGAATTCGGCGGCGAAATGATCCGCGCCTACTTCGGCAGCAGCCTGTCGGTGGACGTGCAGGTTGCACTGTGGCAAGCGATGGCGGCGCAGGGTTGCACCAAGGTGGTCGACGTTTGCGAAACCCACAACATCCCGGCGCTTAAACTGCATATCCGCATGGGTTATCAGGAACAGGGCCGGGTGACCCACGTTTACTGCCTGTTCGGCCGCTGGAAATTCTTCCGCGAAACCCGCTATGAAGGCTCACGCCTGGATCCGCTGCGCAAACCGGGCCGGCCGGTGGTAAGTGCCGCGGCCCAGGCTTGATCCGGCCTTGTGAAATGTGGCGGTCGCAAGGCCGCCATCGCGAGCAGGCTCGCTCCCACATTGGAATGCGTTTCCCTGTGGGAGCGAGCCTGCTCGCGAAGAGGCCAGCCGTCGCAAAAAAGGTTCTCAGGCCTTGCTTGCCACCAGGCTAAAGCACATCGGCAGCTGCGCCTGCTGGTTCAGGTAGCAGTCATACACCTCTTCCCGGTTCGAATGCGCATATTCCTGAAAATCCACAATGCTCAGCCCCGCTCCAATGGCGCCGCTGAAGATCGCGCCCAGCGTATGCACGAACCAGTACGACTTTGCCGCCGGCTGCTCGACTTTACCTACGTAAACGATCGGCTCTTGCTGCACAAACGGCTCGACACGGAAATACGAGCTGGCGAGGCGGAAAGGATCTTCAGCCTGCGGATCAACCATTTCCAGAAACGGATGGGTTTCGTAGATCACCAGCTTGCCGCCGGGCTTCAGCACCTGCGCGACATGGCGGAAGAATTCGCCGATGTCAGGCATCCAGTTGAGTACCCCGATGGTGATCAGGGCGACGTCGAAGCGGTTATGCAGCGATGCGGGCAGATGGTGGATGTCGCTCTCGACGAGTTCGGCATTGTGCGGCGAGCGGCTGTTGAGCTCGCGGGCCTGCTCAAGAAACGCGGCCGATTGATCGACGCCGACGACACTGCGCGCACCCAGCGCAAACAGCGACAGGCTCTCCCGACCGTTATTGCAGCCCAGTTGAATCACGTCTTTGCCGTCGACGTCCAGCAAACCACGCAAGGTGTCGTCAAGGCAGCAAAACTCCCCCTGCGCAACATCGCTGAGCAATGCCTGCCAGTCCGGTGAATCCTGATGATGACGGGCGGAATCGTTCCACGCCTGTCGATTGCTTTCGATGGCGGTTTTGGGGTTGGGCACTTCCATGGCGCTACTCCGGGTGAGGCTCGTGATTGAGCGGCGTGAGTGTAGAACAGACGCGGGGTGGCGGTTGTTCCAATGTTGTAATCACACTGCGCAGTCCTCTTCAGCGAGTCCTACAGAAAAAGGAAGGAACTCGAGAAACCCCAACCGTTTTCCTACATCTTCCGTCGGTTGGCCGTCGGAAGCGCTCAGTCTAGGATTTGTCGAACTACAAGTACTCATGGAGCTCGACCAAGATGCAGTTCATCCAGACAACGACGACAGCAATCCCTGTACCGAATAGACTGCCAGGCATTGATCCCGGAGGCACTATGGACGGCAAAATCTTTCCCGACGATTCAGGGTTTGAAAGCGACGAGCAGGCTGCCAGTCATGATCGCTGGTTGCGAGCCAAGGTGCAGGCGTCCAGAGATGATCCCCATCCGAGTCTCCCCCATGAGGACGTGATGGCGGACATGCATGCCTTGATCGAATCCATGCGAAAAAAGGCCGATGCAGATTGAGTGGCGGCCCGAAGCCAAGGCCGATCTTTCGAACATCCTCAGATACATTGGCGAGAGAAACTTTGCAGCCGCAGTGAGTCTCTCGAAATCCATCGAAGAATCCACAACCTCACTCTCCGTTCATCCCCATCTCTACCGTAAAGGTCGATCTCCCGGCACCCGGGAAATCGTTGTACATCCTAACTACGTAGTGATTTATGAGGTGACGGATCGAATCGAGATACTTAGCGTTTTGCATACCCGACAGGAATATCCATAAAGACATCGCAGGAAAAAACGGTAGGACGTTCGCCCGATCGATAACACGCCGTTTGCCCAGCAGGCCCCACTATCAAAGATTCACATGACTCTGGTTAAGCCGCTCACGCAAAAACTCCACCAGCGCCTGTACCGGCCGCGAAGCCTGGCGATGCTGCGGATAAACCGCTGACAGGGTCAGTGGCTCCGGGCGTAAATCATCCAGCACGGGCACGAGGCGCCCATCCTTCAGCGCCGCACCGACGATGAAGGTCGGCAGATAGGTAATGCCCATCCCCTGCACCGCCGCGTCTCGCAGCAGTTCGCCGTTGTTGACGCGCATGCGGCCGGTGACGTTGATAAGTAGCGGTTTGCCCGGCGCTTCGTTGAAACGCCATTGCACCGAGCGCCCGTGGCCGTAAGGCAGGCAGTCGTGGCTGTGCAGGTCTTCGGGTTTGAGTGGTGTGCCGCGTTCGGCGAGGTAGGCCGGGCTGGCGCAGTAGACCCGTTCGATGCTGGCGATACGTCGGGCGATCAATGTCGAGTCCTCCAGCACGCCGATGCGCAGGGCCAGGTCGTAACCTTCGCCGAGCAGGTCGACCGGGCGATCGCTCAGATCCACTTCGACGGTGACTTCGCGATAACGCTGCAGGAATAGCGGTAGCAGACAACCCAGATGCGCCACGGCAAACGACAACGGCGCGCTGAGGCGAATCGTGCCGCGCGGCTCGGCGGTTTCGCCGGCGATGCCCTGCTCGACCTGTTCCACCTCACCCAACAAGCGCAACGCCGATTCGTAATAGCTCTGCCCCAGCGGGGTGACGTCGAGGCGGCGGGTCGAGCGATTCAACAAGCGCACACCGAGGCGCTCTTCCAGTTGCATCAAACGGCGGCTGACGAACTGCTTGGACAGCCCCAACTGATCGGCCGCGGCGGTGAAGCTGCCGGAGTCCATGACCTGGCAAAAAATACGCATGTCTTCGAACGGGTTCATTGTCACTCTCTGGTGGACAGTTAAACGCTTTATAGCCGCTTTTTCGCTTCTCAGCAGCCCATTAATCTGTGCTCACGGTTTGAAAACAACCCTGAACACAAAGAGCTGCCGAAGGCAGCCATCTGATCGTTGGGACGCGGAGCGTCCCCGGCTGCATTCCCACGCAGAGCGTGGGAACGATCAGATCGCAGCCTTCGACAGCTCCTACATCACACATTCAAAAATGGAATTGAACATGAGCATCAAGAAAACCCTCGCCGCATCCCTCCTCGCCCTGTCCGTCAGCAGCGCTTTCGCCGCTGGCAGTCCCGGCGTCGAACACAACACCCAGGCGTTCCTCGATGCCCTCGCCGCTGGCGGTGGTCGTCCGCTGGAGCAACTGAGCCCGAAGGACGCCCGTGCAGTGCTGACTGGTGCCCAAGCTTCGGTAAAGGTTGATCTGTCCGGCGTGGAAGTCAGCGACAAGGCGATCAAGGTCGACGGCCAGACCATCAACCTGAAAGTGGTGCGCCCGGCCAAGGTCAAAGGCGAGTTGCCGGTGTTCATGTTCTTCCACGGTGGCGGCTGGGTGCTGGGTGACTTCCCGACGCACCAGCGCCTGATCCGTGATCTGGTGGTCGGCTCTGGCGCTGTTGCGGTGTATGTCGATTACACGCCATCGCCGGAAGCGCAGTACCCGACCGCGATCAATCAGGCTTACGCCGCGACGAAATGGGTGGCCGAGCACGGCAAGGACATCGGTGTCGATGGCAAACGTCTGGCGGTGGCCGGCAACAGCGTCGGCGGCAACATGGCGGCGGTCGTGGCGTTGATGGCCAAGGAGCAGAAAACCCCTGCCCTGCGCTTCCAGCTGTTGATGTGGCCGGTGACCAATGCGCAATTCGACGACGGTTCTTACCAGCAATTTGCCGAGGGACACTTCCTTACCAAGGGCATGATGCAGTGGTTCTGGGACAACTACACAACCAACCCGGCCGAGCGTGCGCAGATCCATGCCTCGCCGCTCAAAGCCAGCGCCGAACAGCTCAAGGGCCTGCCCGCTGCGCTGGTGCAGACCGCCGAGTTCGACGTGCTGCGTGACGAAGGCGAAGGCTATGCGCGGCATCTGGATGCAGCCGGCGTGCCGGTGACTTCGGTGCGCTACAACGGCATGATTCATGACTTCGGCCTGCTCAATCCGCTGAGCCAGATTCCGGAAGTCAAAGCGGCGGTGCGTCAGGCGGCGGCTGAACTGAAAACCCACTTGCAGCCTTAACCGCAAGAGATCGCAGCCTTCGGCAGCTCCTACAGGAAAACGCATTCCAAAGTAGAAGTTGTCGCAGGCTGCGATCTTTTCATTTGCAGCCATTGCGGAGCTTCGGTCATGACCCTTTTCTACGCCCACCTGCTGTCCTGGAGCGCCGTCCTGTTGCTGCTCGACGCCGCACTCTGGCACTTCTCGCCCTTCAGCCATCGCGCGCCGCGAGTCGGCGTGCGTCTGGCACTGTTTCTGGCGTTCAGCGCGCTGGTGATCAATGCCGGTGTCAGCCCCTTGCAGGCGCCGCTGTTCGCCGATGATCGTGTGGCGCAGCTGGGTGCGACGGCGCTGGGGATTCTCTGGTGGTTGTACGCAGCACGGGTGCTGACCGAAGTGATCGGCCTGGCGCTGATGCGCCGCATCGGTCACAGCGGTCGCTTGCTGCAGGATGTCATCGGTGCGCTGGTGTTTCTGGTCGCGATTGTCGCGGCGGCCGGTTACGTGCTGGAACTGCCGGTCAAAGGTCTGCTGGCCACTTCCGGGGTGGTCGCCATCGTGGTCGGTCTGGCGCTGCAAAGCACCCTCGCCGATGTGTTTTCCGGCATCGTCCTCAACACCACCAAGCCGTATCAGGTGGACGATCTGGTGATGATCGACGGCGTCGAAGGCAAGGTCTTCGATATCGACTGGCGCGCCACGCACCTGCTGACCAGCGCCGGCACCATGGCCGTAGTACCGAACTCGGTGGCGGCCAAGGCGAAAATCGTCAATCTCAGCCGGCCGAGCAACATGCACGGTGTCTCGATCAGTATCAAAGTGCCGAACCACATTCGCCCGCGTCGGGTATTGGATGCCCTTGATCGCACTCTGCAGGGCAGCAGTTCGCTGTTGCTCAGCCCGGCGCCGAAAGCCGTACTCAAAGAAGCCGGCGAAACCATGTCGGAATACGTTGCCAGCGGTTTCATCGCTGAGCTGGGCAAGAAGAGCGAAGTGCGCAATCAACTGTTCGACCTCGCCCACCGTCATCTCGAAGCGGCGGGTATTTCGCGCCATCCCGACGGAGTGATCGAACCGTCGAGCCGCGCCCGTGCGTTGCTGGATGAAGTGAAGATTTTCCGCTCGCTGAGCAGTGAGGAACGTGATCGCCTCGCTGAGTCGATGGTCGCGCAGCAGTACACGGCGGGTCAGGTGGTGCTGGATCTGGACGAGGTGCCGGACAGTCTGTTCGTGATCGCCACGGGCGTGGTCAGCGCGACGTTGCCGGACGGCAATGGCCAGATCGAGGCCGGGCGCATGGGGCCGAGCGAAGTCATGGGCGAACAGAGCATTCTTGCCGATACACCGTCGCAGGCGACGTTCACAGCGCTGACGTCGAGCATCATCTATCGTCTCGACAAACAGTTGACCCGTGAGTGCATGGACAAGCGCAGCGAAGTCGGCCGGGCCTTGAACAAGTTGCAGGCGGTGCGTCAGCAGAACAGTCGCCTCGCGTTGATGGCCAAACCGGTGGCGGTGAAGAAAGGTGGTTTTTGGGGTGGTTGCAAAAACGCTGATCTGAAACTTTGAAGATCAAAAGCTCACCCCCTCATCGGAACGCCGCCCGCCCAGCCCTCTCCCCCTAAGGGGCGAGGGGGGAAAGGGAGCCGATCTCCATGCGTTTCAAGAGCGGAGCTCGGCTCGGTATTGCAGGTCGATGCAACTCTAGCAAACAACGCGGTCAGTCCCCTCTCCCCTCCGGGAGAGGGCTAGGGTGAGGGGCTTTTGACTTTCGACCAGATTACTTGGCAGTGAACTTGGTATAGCTGTTGATCAGGTTGCGATAGTTAGGCAGACGCTCGGACAGCAGATGCGCCAGACCTTCCATGTCGTTGCGCCAGTCGCCTTGCAGCTCGCAGGCCACAGCGAACCAGTTCATCAGGTGTGCACCGGCGGCCGACATCCGCGCCCACGCCGCTTGTTGCACGGTGGTGTTGAAGGTACCCGACGAGTCGGTGACGACGAACACTTCGAAGCCTTCAGCAATCGCCGACAGGGTCGGGAAAGCTACGCAAACGTCGGTCACTACACCGGCGATGATCAGTTGCTTGCGGCCGGTGGCCTTGATCGCTTTGACGAAGTCTTCGTTGTCCCAGGCGTTGATCTGGCCTGGACGCTGAATGAACGGCGCGTCGGGGAATTGCTCAAGCAGCTCGGGCACGATCGGGCCGTTGGGACCCGCGTCGAAGCTGGTGGTCAGAATGGTCGGCAGCTTGAAGAACTTGGCGATGTCGCCCAGTGCCAGCACGTTGTTCTTGAACTCGTTCGGCGAGAAATCCTGCACCAGCGAGATCAGACCGGTCTGGTGATCGACCAGCAGGACGACGGCATCATCTTTGTTCAGACGCTTGTAAGGAACGCTCATGGCAAAACTCCTGGATGGATGGTTGTTGCGGGAAGCGCCGGCCCTGATGACCGGCGCTTTTTTCAAACTCAGAACGCGAAGCAGGAACAGCCGAACGCGCCCCAGAAACCGGCGAAATCGCTGACCGGCGCATTCGACATCCGCGCTTTTTCATGGCTGTGGGTGTGCACGGCGCACGGCCCGCTGCACTGGTGAACCTGCGCCTGCAGTGGCGAGTTCGGGCGCCAATGGCCCGGGACTTTGACTACCGGCGACCAGTCCGGCAGCACCGGAATCGAACGCGGGCCGAGGTCTTCGAAGTCGCCGGCGGCGTAGACGATCTTGCCGCCGACCACGGTCATCACCGACTCGATCCACTTGATCGCTTCTTCCTCAACGCTGAAGAAGTCCGCGCTCAGTGCCGCGAGGTCTGCCAGTTGGCCGACGCGGATCTGGCCCTTCTTGCCCTGCTCCGAGGAGAACCAGGCGCTGCCGTGGGTGAACAGTTCCAGCGCGGTGCTGCGTGGCAAGCCTTCTTCGTAAAGCGCCAGACCGCCAACGGTACGGCCGCTGACCATCCAGTACAGCGAAGTCCAAGGGTTGTAACTGGACACTCGGGTGGCGTCGGTGCCAGCGCCAACCGGTACGCCCTCGGCGAGCATGCGCTTGATCGGTGGTGTGGCTTCGGCGGCTTGTTTGCCATAGCGATCGACAAAGTATTCGCCCTGGAACGCCATGCGATCCTGAATCGCGATACCGCCGCCCAGCGCTTTCACACGCTCGATGTTCTGCGGGGTGATGGTTTCAGCGTGGTCGAAGAACCACGGCAGACCGTTGAACGGAATGTCGCGGTTGACCTTCTCGAACACATCGAGCATACGGCTGATCGATTCGTTGTACGTGGCGTGCAGACGGAACGGCCAGCGCTGCTCAACGAGGTGGCGTACCACCGGCTCCAGCTCCTGTTCCATGGTCTGCGGCAGGTCTGGACGCGGCTCGAGGAAATCCTCGAAGTCGGCGGCGGAGAACACCAGCATTTCGCCAGCACCGTTGTGGCGCAGGTAGTCGTCGCCCTGATGCAACTTGACGCTGCCGGTCCAGTTCTGGAAATCGGTCAGCTCTTCTTTCGGCTTCTGGGTGAACAGGTTGTAAGCGATGCGTACGGTCAACTGGTCGTCTTTGGCCAGTTGCTCGATCACTTGGTAATCGTCCGGGTAATTCTGGAAACCACCCCCGGCGTCGATTGCACTGGTCAGGCCCAGGCGATTGAGCTCGCGCATGAACTGGCGGGTCGAGTTGACCTGATATTCCAGCGGCAGCTTCGGTCCCTTGGCCAGTGTCGAGTAGAGGATCATCGCGTTCGGCCGCGCGACCAGCATGCCGGTCGGGTTGCCGTTGCTGTCGCGGACGATTTCGCCACCCGGCGGGTTTGGCGTGTCGCGGGTGTAGCCGGCCACGCGCAGGGCAGCGCGGTTGAGCAGCGCACGGTCGTAGAGGTGCAGGATGAACACCGGGGTGTCCGGCGCGGCCTGGTTGATTTCTTCCAGGGTCGGCATGCGTTTTTCGGCGAACTGGAATTCGTTCCAGCCACCGACCACGCGCACCCACTGCGGGGTGGGCGTGCGATCGGCCTGATCCTTGAGCATGCGCAGCGCGTCGGCGAGCGATGGCACGCCTTCCCAGCGCAGTTCGAGGTTGTAGTTCAGACCGCCGCGAATCAGGTGCAAGTGCGAGTCGTTGAGGCCGGGGATGACGCAGCGGCCCTTCATGTCGACCACTTGTGTGGCGCTGCCCTTGAGGGCCATGGCCTCGGCATCGTTACCGACGGCGACGAAGCGGCCATCCTTGATCGCCACCGCACTGGCCAGTGGTTTTTCCCGGTCTACGGTATGAAATTGGCCATTGAATAAAATCAGATCGGCGCTCATCGCAGTTCCTCAAGCGAAAGTGAAAAGAAGCAAACCCCGCTCAACGCGGCGAGGTTTCTTGGGAATCGAGGTGTTCGTGGGCCTGACTGGCTTCCAGCCACGGGGTAAACAAACGGGTGACCGGCGGCATCACCACGTAGACCACCGAGAGGACGATGGTCAGGGTGATCAGGAACGTGGCGACCACGTAGTTGGACAGAAGCGGATGCAGCGCCAGCAGCGGGCCCCAGATCAGCGGCACCAGCAGGGTGTGCGGTAGAATCACCAACAGTGTGACGACAGCCTGCTTCCAGCGCGGCGGCGGCGAGCCGGCCTCGGCCAGCGGTGTGAACCAGAATTCATTGACCGGCGCGACTTCGGTCTGATCACCGTCAGCCAGCATCGGCGCAGCTTCGGCGACCAGCGCCTGACGCTCGGAGGATTCCAGCCAGCCCTGCATCGCTTCGGTGGAGCTAAAGCGCAATACGCAAGTGTAGAAATCCAGACGCCCGCGCTTGCCGCGCACCACGTCGACACCCAGGTGCCCTTCGCGCTGCCCGGCGACGCGCACGATATTGCGCAGCCATGCTTCATAGGCCGACTCGAAACCGGCCTTGACCGAGTGTTTGATGATCAACGTGACGGTCTCATCGGCCCCCGGTGCTTGTGAATTGAGGACTTCAGGCATAACGCAGCACTCCGGGCAAACGAACAGGAATCGCCAGCCGTCCCGGCCCGGCAATCAATACGGTGGTGAAAAGAATCAACAGCAACCAGCCAAACTGCCCTTCAGCCACACTCCATTGCGGATGCACGACCAGCAGCGCCACGAGCAGTACAAAGAGAATAGGCAAACAAGCCAATCGCGCCAGCACACCGGCGACGATCAGCAACGGGCAGAGGACTTCGGCGAAAATCGCCAGGATCAGGGTCAGGTGAGCGCCGAGGTGGAACGGGTCTTCGATCAGTTGCAGCTGCGCGGTGAAGTCCAGCAACTTCGGCAAGCCGTGCACCCACAGCAGAAATAATCCACCGCTGACCCGCAGGAACAGCAACCCGATGTCGCGCGCCTGTTCATCCCTCGTAGCAATCATGACCCGACCCTTTGAATGTCATTGACGGGAATCATGCCAAGGCCGGCGCGGGAGAAATTGGATGGGTGTGCTTAGTTGCTTTTCAGGTCTTTGATGTTCTGCCGCCAGCCACAAAACAATGTGGGAGTGAGCTTGCTCGCGAAGGTGTCAGGTCAGCCACATCCACATTGACTGACACACCGCTTTCGCGAGCAGGCTCGCTCCCACAGGTTTTTGTGGTGACCAACAATGTTCATTCCACCCCGTATCCCTGTGGGAGCTGGCTTGCCAGCGATTGGTCGGCACATCCACCACCTTCTTTGACGGACCCACCGCAATCGCTGGCAAGCCAGCTCCCACAAGTCTATGTGCCGAATCACAAAGCCCGGTCAGCCCCGAATTTCTCTGTGGGAGCGAGCCTGCTCGCGAAGGCGTCAGGTCAGTCACATCCACACCAACTGACATACCGCTTTCGCGAGCAGGCTCGCTCCCACAGGAGAACTGCTTGTGTAATCGAGGGCGGTTAAAGCGCCGGAATATCCAGCGGCGCCGCCATGAACTGGCTGATGCGCGAGCGCAGCCATTTCTCTGCCGGGTCGTTGTCGTGCACCCCGCTCCAGGCCATGGACAATTGCGCGGCATCGATCGGGAATGGCGGATCTTCGGCACGCAGGGCGCAGCCTTCAACCAAGGCACAGGCGGCGTAGTCCGGCACCGTCGCGATCATCTCGGTACCGGCGAGCAAGGCGCGCAAGCCGCTGAACTGCGGTACGCCGAGAACGACTCGGCGGCAACGGCCGATCTTGGCCAGATCCAGATCGATATTGCCGCTCAGATCACCGGAGAACGACACCATTGCATGCGGACGTTCGCAATATTCGTCCAGGGTCAACGGCCCCGGACGGTCGTCGCCGCGCAGCACTTTGCAGGGAATATCACGCAGCTTCTTGCGCTTGGCGTTGGCCGGCAGATCCGTGGTGTAGCTGACGCCCACGGAAATTTCTCCAGAGGCCAACAACGCCGGCATCAACAGATAGTTGGCGCGGCGCACCACCACGACGATCCCCGGCGCCTCCTGCTGAAGCTGGCGCAACAGCGGTGGAAACAGACCGAACTCGGCGTCGTCCGACAGACCGATGCGAAATACGTCACAACTGCTGGCCGGTTCGAACTCCTTGGCGCGGCTGACTGCGCCGGAAATCACGTCCATTGCCGGTTGCAATTCCTTGAGGATCGCCAGCGCCCGCGCTGTCGGCTCCATGCCGCGACCGTTGCGCAGCAGCAACGGATCGTCGAACAGATCACGCAAGCGCCCCAGCGCAGCACTGACCGCCGGCTGGCCCATGAACAGTTTTTCCGCCACACGGGTCAGATTCTTTTCGAACATCAGCGCTTCGAAAATCACCAGCAGGTTCATGTCGACGCGGCGCAGATCGTTACGGTTCATGGGTGTGGTTTCCTTATCGGTGTCAGACGCTTTTTGCCACAGGCGTTGGGCACTTTACTCGATCAATGGCACTTTCGCCGCGCGTTTGTAGGGGCCGTACTCTACCGGCACCCATTGGAAATGTTTGCCCTCGGCGGTGATGTGGCCGATGCCCGGGAACGGCAGATGCGCTGCCGTCACCCAGGTCTTGCTCGCTGCCGCAGCACTGAACACTGCCTGACGACTGCTGATCGCTTGCTGACTGTTGACGTCGAAACCGATCGACACTTCCGGGTGCAAAAACTGCACCGCCAGGTTATGCACCAGATCGCCCATGAACACGATGCTCTGCTGCTGCGAATTGAAGCGATATGTGGTGCTGCCCGGCGTGTGGCCGGCTTCGAGGGTTGCTTCGACCAGTCCCGGCAGTGGCGACTGCCCGGCGGCAAACGTCTTGAAGCGACCGCCGGCAACATAGGGCGCCGTAGAGTCCCGGGCTATCCTGAAAAACTCTTTGGCGCCCGCCGGGGCCTTGGCCAGCGCTGCCGGATCGAGCCAGTAGTCGGCCTCGGCTTTGGCTGCAAACACGGTGGCGTTGGCGAACACCGGTTTCTTTTCGGCGTCGACCAGACCGCAGACGTGATCGAGGTGCAGGTGCGTCAGCAGAATCGTGTCGACCTGTTCAGGCTTGTAACCGGCGGCCTGCATGTTGGCCGAGAGTTGGCCTGCGGTGGCGCCGATGCACTGTCCTGCGCCCGTGTCGACCAAAATCAGTTGTTTGCCAGTGTTGACCAGAAAGGCATTGAACGCCGTCTGCACGCCAGGGGTTTCAATCGAACGGCGCGCAAGCAGCGCGCGAATCTGACTCTGGCTCATGCCCTGCAACAACTTCGGCGACAAATCGTTGTAACCGTCGAACAACGCGGTGACTTCGTAATCGCCGACAGCCAGCCGGAAATAACCCGGCGCCTGAGTGCCAACCTGCGGTGCCTGCGCCATGGCGCCGGACATTGCCAGCACGACCGCCAGCGTCGTTGCCGCTTTCACCAAGCTTTTCATTGCATTCCCCTTTGAACCTGGCCAACGGCGGCCGTGCTTTGTCGACATCGTCGCGCAAAGCGCCGGGCGCTGACTTGCAAGGATGTGCTGAGTTCCAGCCTGAGCGAGGAAATTAACAACGATTAACTCGTCAGTCTCAAGGCATCGCCCAACAATGAAGCCCTCTGCGCAGCGTTGCTTTTTTGACCTGAGGGAATGCGCCGACCGTGCCTTCCCCACCGACACGGACCTTGGCCATGGCTTATCCACAGCAAACCGTCGCCCTCGCCCCTGCCAGCGAACCGCGTAAAAACACGACTGGCGGACTCAGTCCGCAGCGCGAACGCCAGATCAAACAGTTGATCCTCGATCGCTTGGGCGAAAGCCTCGAAGTGGCTGAACTGGCCCGGGCATGTGCACTGTCACGCAGTCATTTCTCCCGCGCATTCAAGTGCAGCACCGGCCTGTCGCCACAGGACTGGATCCGCGCCCAGCGCCTGGCCCGGGCCAAGTTGCTGATCCAGCACACCGACTTGAGCCTGACGCAAATCAGCCTCGAATGCGGCTTCTGCGATCAGGCGCACTTCTGCCACATGTTCACCCGCAGCGAGGGCATCAATCCCTTCGCCTGGCGCTGTCGAGTCATGGATAAACCGAAAAACACCGCAGCGCAGCCTGCGGTGTTTTGACTGCTGCCGTTACGCCACCCGTTGCACTGATGCTCAAACCTGAGGATTATGCCCGGACACCCCGGATCAGACGGCCTGCGCATGCGCCAGGCACTGATTCGCCCTGTCCGCCGCATCACCGCAGGAGCGCGCTGTTGAGTTTTTCCCCGAATCAGGCCATTGCGTTTGGCCCCTATCGGATTCATCCCGGGCAACGATTGCTACTTGAAGGCCAACAGCCTTTGCGCCTGGGACGGCGGGCGATGGACATCCTCCTGATTTTGCTGGCCCATGCCGGTGAAGTGGTGAGCAAACAGCAATTGATGGCCGGGGTCTGGCCAGACAGTGTCGTTGAAGACATCAATTTGCGCGTGCACATGGCAGCGCTGCGCAAAGCGCTTGGCGACGGGCAGAACGGCCAGCGCTACATCGTCACCGTGGCGCAGCGCGGCTACAGCTTTGTCGCACCGTTCGTGCTCGACAGCATCGAAGCAACGCCTGCGGTCGCCGCGCCCCGGCACAACCTGCCGCTGCGTCGTACGCGGATGATTGGTCGCCAACCCCTGATCGATCACTTGATTACGCAACTGCCGCGCCGACGCTGCATCACTCTGGTCGGCCCCGGCGGCATTGGCAAGACCACCGTCGCCCTGCGCGTCGCTGAACAATTGCTCGACCAGTATCGCGACGGCATCCGCCTGGTGGATCTGGCGCCCATCGCCGATCCCGCGCTGATCGGCTCGCATCTGGCGACGCTGCTTGATCTGTCCGCAGCTGAAGGCGATGCGCAGGCTGGTCTGGTCGACGGCCTGCGAGAACGGCAAATGTTGTTGGTGATCGACAACTGCGAGCACTTGATCGATGCGGTCGCGTCGCTCAGCGAGCAGATTCTGCGGGGGGCACCAAAGGTGCATATCCTGGCGACCAGCCGCGAGAGCCTGCGCGCTGAGGGTGAGTTCGTGCAGCGTCTGGAATCGCTCGAATGCCCGTCCATGTCGACCCCGATGGAGCCGGCCCAAGCACTGGGCTTTGCTGCGATGCAGTTGTTTGTCGAGCGCGCCACCGCAGCCAGGGAAAACTTCCGACTGAGCCACGCCGAGTTGCCGCAAGCGATCGAAATCTGCCAGCGCCTGGACGGCATTCCGCTGGCACTGGAACTGGCCGCCGCGCAGGTCAGCGAATTGGGCATGGACGGATTGCTCAAGCAATTGCGCGAGGGTTTGCCGCCATTGTCGGCCGGACACCACAGCAGCGCCGAACGCCACCTGACCCTGCGCGCGACGATGGACTGGAGTTTCAACCTGCTCAACGTCTGCGAGCAAACCTGTTTGCGGCGACTGGGGATTTTCCGCGGCAGCTTCACCCTCACCTCGGCAGCAGCGGTGATCATCGGCCAACAGATTGATCCCGGCGCGGTGTTCACCGCCGTCACGCAATTGGTGGCCAAATCCCTGCTGAGCGTCGAAGTGGGCGACGAAGATGTTTTCTATCGCTTGCTCGACACTACCCGCCACTACGCACTGGAAAAACTCGAGCAGGCCGACGAGCTCAGCGCAACCCGCCAACGCCACGCCGAGCGCTGCCTGACACTGATGCAGCAGGCGCAGGCGGATTGGGACAATACTCCGACTGTATTGTGGATGGAGCGCTATGCCCGGGGTCTGGAGGATTTGCGCGCGGCGCTGGACTGGAGCCTCAACGGCCCGGGACCGGATGAGCTGGGGGTGCAACTGGCAGCCGCGTCGGCGCCTTTGTGGCAGGAGCTGTCGTTGCTGCGCGATTACAGCCGCTATGTGCGCCGGGCACTGAGTCTGCTGGAGGCTTCGCCAGCAGACTCGCTGCTACCGCCCTGCCCTCGCCTGCAAATCGCCTTGAAACTGGCGCTCGGTAGCGCCAGCTATCACACCTGGGCGGCACGCCACAAACCATTCAGGCCTTCGTCGACGCCTGCCAATTGGCCGAGGAACACGGCGATCTGGCCGGGCAACTGCGTGCGATATCGGGGCATATGGCGGTCAATCTGAGTTGCGGGCATTACCGCATGGCTTTGGCCCAGAGTGAGCAATTCGACCGCATCGGCCTGCACGGCGAACCGCTGCTGTCACTGAGCACACATCGCTTGCGCGTGCTGGCCCTGCATTATGCCGGCGACCAGCCGCAGGCACGCGTACATGCCGAGCAGGTGCTGCAACGCATGGCGCACAGCGGCCATCTCAATCGTTTCACCCATGGTTTTGGCGTGCAATACGACCAGAGCGTCGCTTCGCTGACAGTACTGGCCCGAGTGCTGTGGTTGCAGGGTCTGCCCGAGCAAGCCTGGCGCGCCGCACGGCAGGCGCTGGACATCGCCGTGCAGATCAATCACGGCACATCGATCTGTTACACCCTGGCGCTGGCCAGTTGTCTGATCGCTCATTACAACGGCGACCATGTAAACGCCCGCGCGCTGCTGCAGTTGCTGCTGGAACAATCGCAGAAGCACTCGGTGCTGCTGTTCAATAACTGGGGCCGGCAGTATGCGCAGGTGATCGATCCGGATAATGCCGTGCCCGTACCAGCACAGAGCAGCGGTCTGATTCGGGAAGTGATGGTTACGCTGGATGAGCGTTTTGTCGATGATGCACTGGTGGAGCGCGCGCGCAATGGCGATGCGGGATGGAGTGCAGCGGAGATATTGCGGGCGCGGGCGGCGGCATTGTTGAAGGGTTCATCCTGTGGGAGCGAGCCTGCTCGCGAATCGGCCCGCTCAGACACCGCTGAAACCCGAGAAGCCGAACAAACCCTGCAACAAGCTCTGGCCATCGCCAGAAGCCAGGGCGCCCTCGCTTGGGAACTGCGCAGCGCCACGGACCTCGCCCGATTATGGCAGCGCCAGTTCCGCCATCGCGAAGCATGGGATTTGCTCAGCCCCATTTACCAGCGCTTCACCGAAGGCTACGCCACACCGGACTTGCGCAAGGTCCGCCTGCTACTCGACAGCCTCCACGAGCAGTGCCCGGCCTGAAGCGTTGCGCGTTCTGCTGAGATAGCGCGCATGGCGCTGTTTCAGTTCGAAATTGTCGTCACTGCGCTCGAACTGATCACGAGCATAGCGGCGCACGGTGTTGAGCATCCAATAGCGGGCCGTCGCACGGTTGGGTTCTCGAACAAGCAACGATTTGCGCGCCAACCCTTCGATTATCGCGGACAGTCTGGAGCCCGCCAGATCCGCGCTGCTGATCACACTCAGTGCGGCCTCCAGGGTAAAGCCCGCGCTGAATACCGACAGACGCAGCAGCACACGCTGTTCCATCTCCGTCAGGTACTGGAAGCTCCAATCGATCGCAGCGGCCATCGACTGATGGCGCGGTTCCGCGGTGCGCCGGCCTTGGCCAAGCAACTGCAGGCCGTTTTCAACCTGTGCCTGCAAGCCGATCAAGCCCAGCGCGTCGATCTGCGCAGCGGCGAGCTCGATCGCCAGCGGCAGACCGTCCAGTTGACGGCAGATCTCGCGCACACCTGGCAAATCCTGCTCACGCAAACAGAAGCCATGCTGCCGTGCCCGCGCGCGATTGACGAACAACTGCACCGCCGGATAGCCCATGGCTTCTTCGACGGTGTTCAATGTCGAGCGCTTGGGAATCGCCAACAGCGGCACGTAATGAACGGTCTCCTGCGCGACTTGCAAGGCTTCGCGGCCGGTGACCAGAATCGACAGGCGAGGCGCAGCATGCAACAGCGTTTCCACCAGTGCCGCACAGCTGTCGCGCTGGTGGTCGCAGTTATCCAGGATCAACAAGGCGTGCCGGCCGGTCAGTGTGAAAAAGTCTGTCTTCAGGGTGTGCAACAGGCGCTCGAGCAATGGAATGTCATCTTCGAGGCTGGCAAGGTCGACCCACCAGGCGCCATCGCGAAAGTATTGCAGGAGCAATTCCGCCACGCGCAATGCCACTGTGGTCTTGCCAACACCCGGCGCACCGGTAATCGTCATCAAGCGGCATACCGGCATTTGTCGAACCAGACTACCAATCAGGGCGTCGCGCCCACTGACTGGCGTCAGTCGTGCCGGAAGATTGTGCAGGGGCATGAGCGCGGCAGCGGGCATGGTCAGCGCATCACTGGTGCCCTGCTCCACCGGGGCGACAAAACTGTAGCCGCAGTGCGCCACGTGAATGATGAAACGCTGCCCGTTTACGCCGTCACCCAGTGCGCGGCGCAACGCCGCAATGTGCACCCGCAGGTTGATCTCTTCGACGACCGAGGTCGGCCATACCCGAGCAATCAACTGCTCTTTGCTGACCACCTCACCCGCGTGTTCGAGCAGCGCCTGAAGGATGTCCATGGCGCGCCCGCCCATGCGCAACGGCTGCTCTCCTTCAAGGACCAGACGTTGGCGCACATGAAAGGCGTAGGGGCCGAAACGCAGCACTGAACCGTGGCTTGTGTCGTTGTGATTATTCATGCCAAACATCTTGGCACTCTCGCGTGACGATACAACCGCCAGAGCCGACGCAGCACGGACATCCGACTGCGTCAGACGGACAGAACCGCTCTAGCTGAACTGTTCGCGGTATTGTAACGGTGTAAGACCGAGCTTTTCGGCGAACAACGAGCGCATGTGCCGGACACTGCCAAAGCCGCTTTTGTAGGCGATGGTCTTGAGCGGCAGATCGCCGGTTTCCAACAGGTTTCGCGCGCAGTCAATGCGGGCATTCTGCAAAAACTCCATCGGCGTCATATTGACGTCACGGGCGAACAGGCGAGCAAAGTGCCGTGCGCTCATGTTCGCCAATCCAGCCATGCGCTCGACGGTGAACGCTTCATCCAGATGTTCAAGGACGTAATTCTGCGCGCGGGTGATGGGCGTTTCTTGCGGTGAGACTGCCGCCATCAACGGGCTGAACTGCGCTTGCCCGCCCTGCCGCTTCATGACCACCAACAAGACCTTGGCAACGTCCTGGGCGATTTTCTTGCCGTGATCTCTGGCCACCACCGCCAGCGCCAGGTCGATGCCGGCCGTAACGCCACCGGAGGTGATGAGATTACGATCCTCGACGTAGATCTGATCGGTGGTCACCGTGGTTTTCGGGAAAGCCTTGATCAGCCGTTCGGTGTAGTTCCAATGCGTGGTGACGCGATAACCATCAAGCAGGCAGGCGTGGCCGAGGATGAATGCGCCAGTGCAAATCGAACCGTAACGCTCCGCGCGCGGCACGGCTTTTTTCAACCAGCCAAACAGCTCGAGAAATCTCTGGTTATAGGCGCCGGGTCCGCCCGGCACCAATAGCAGGTCATAGCGCTCGGCCGCTTCGTCGATGTGCAAGTCAGCCTGAACCTGCACGCCGTTGGACGCCCTCAGCAAGCCGCGCTCTGTGCCGAGAGTCGTCAATTGATAGTGCAGATCAGGTTTCAGATAACGGTTGGCGACTGAAAACACCTCCAGCGGCCCCGCCATGTCGAGCATCAGAAAGTCAGGGAACAGCACCATTGCCACGGTTTTCATGGGAGGTTTCACACATATTCAAGGGTCAATACGCACGCTTCAGCCAAGGCATTATGGCGGACCGAGTGTTCAGGAGCGTGATCGAATGGGTGAACCATAACGCAAAACTGTCAACCTGAGCCGGACAGTCTTTCAATTTCCATCTACTTATTGCCTCACCGGGTAACCAGTAACCTTCTCCTCACTCGGACGAATTCACGTCCCGCCAGGAGATTTCATCATGCTGACTCTTCGCAAAGCCTCCGATCGCGGCCTCGCCAATCACGGCTGGTTGAAGTCGTTTCACACCTTTTCTTTCGCCAGCTACCGCAACCCGCGTGAACAGGGTTTCTCCGATCTGCTGGTGATCAACGATGACCGGGTCGCCGCCGGCAAAGGCTTTGGCCAGCACCCGCACCGCGACATGGAGATCTTTTCCTATGTGCTCGAAGGCGCGCTGGAACACAAGGACACCCTCGGTACTGGCTCGGTGATCCGCCCTGGGGACGTGCAATTGATGAGTGCCGGCAGCGGCGTGGCGCACAGTGAGTTCAACCACTCGGCCACCAAGCCCGTGCACTTTCTGCAAATCTGGATCGTGCCGGATGTCAGTGGCGCCAAGCCGCGCTATCAACAGGAACACTTCAGCGCGCAGAAAAAACGTGGTCGCCTGCAACTGATCATCTCGCCGGACGGTAGCAGTGGCTCCCTGAAAGTCCGTCAGGATGCGCGGGTCTACGCCGGGTTATTTGACGGCGAGGAAAGTGCCACGCTGAAATTGCCGGCCAATCGTTACGCTTACGTGCACGTTGCGCGTGGCAGCGTCGAACTCAATGGCCAAGCCTTGCAGGAAGGCGACGGCGTGCGGGTTCGTGAAGAACAGCTGCTCACCTTGAGCAACGGGGTTGATGCCGAAGTGCTGGTGTTCGACTTGCGGCCTCAGGAGTTGCCGCAAATGCCATGATCTGGCGCGATGCAGAACGGCCTTCCACTGAAGGCCGTTTTTTATTGCGGCGGCTCTGCTGAGGGTTGTACGACAGGTTTGGGTGACGATACCTCTTTGCCAATCTGAATCGCTGCCAGCGTGGTTTGTATCGTGGTCAACACCGCCGCCTGATTGGCAAAATGTGCGCCAACCAGCAAGGAAGCCACGCCGAGGAAATGCACAGTGGTGGCAGCCCAGTAATTGGCCTTTACCGTCGATGCCTGTCTGATCGCTTCCCGCGATTCGTCGGCGATTTTCTGCACGCCCATCCACATCAGGTCATAACGCTTGTCCCGTTCCTGCAGGGCCTTGTCCCGTTCAAGATAGACCTTGTCCCGCTCTGCCTGAGCAGCCAGGAACCCGCGAATGTCGGCGCGCATTTCTGCCACGCGGCCATCCATCCTCGTCTCGATGGTTTCTATCCTGGCATCGAATTCTTCGCGACTTATGCTGCTCATGATTTGCCTGTCCCGCCCCGCGTCCGATCTGTCCGTGACTGCATATTGATTCACTTCCCTGATTTTCAATTCGACACCTTTCTGCGGCTACGCGGCCTTCCCTGGCTCTTCGTTTCGATGCGTCACTGAGGTCTGCATCGAGCTGCAGTGACAATAGAACTCATCACGGACTACAACAAGCCGGCCCATTATGTCTCGGACGTAGGCTGTTTCGTCAGCAGTTGTAGCCTCGGCAAAACCCTGAACCACTTATTCGTTTTCCAGCGCAAAAGCCTCAACGATCTGCTCGATGACCGCCCGTACCCGCGCGGTGTGACGCAGGTCGGCGTGGGTGACCAGCCACACTTCATACGGCAGCGGCCGGGTCCGCTCCGGCCAAAGTCTGACGAGGCCATCGCGTTCGCCCATGTATACCGGTATCTCGCCTATCCCGAGGCCTGCGGCAAGGGCTCGACGCACCAAAAGGCTGGAGCTGAGCGTGGCGACGATGCGTCCGCGGGTCAACGGTTCAGAGACCAGCGTGAGGTCTTTTTTGCTCTGTAAGTACGGCTGATACACCACCAGATCATGGCCCTCGAAAGCGTTGCCGGGCTGCGGTTCTCCATGGCGCTCGACATAGGCCTGTGCTGCGAAAAGTCCTACAGGCCAACGGGCGATTCGCCGAGCGATGAGATCCGGGTTATCCGGCCGAGTATTGCGCACTGCGATATCGGCTTCGCGCTTGGCCAGACTGAGGATTTGCGTCGACGCATCCAACTGGATCTGCACGTCGGGGTGCTGGTCATGCAGGCGCGCCATCGCCGGGATGATGAAGTCGATGGCCATCGAGTCGGTGGTACTGACCCGTACGTTACCGGTCAGACGATCGTCCAGCCCGTGGATGTGCCGCTCCAGTTCCAGTGCCGAATGCTCCATTTTTTCCACACTTTTACGCGCCGCTTCACCAACACTGGTCAGCGCGTAGCCATCGGAGGTACGCAGGAACAGCGTCGCGCTCAAAGACTTTTCCAGCGCGGTAATACGCCGCCCGACAGTGGCCTGGTCCACGCCCAGAACTCGTGCAGCTCCGCGCAAGGTGGACTCGCGACAGACCGCCAGAAAAACCCGCGCATCATCCCAATTCATGCTGGTCCTCATCGAAGCATTTTTGCATCACTCTGCCGCTTAATCGCTGCATATGCGCAGCCAAGATAGCCGATAAGCTGAGCGCCATACACCTCTTGTGAGATCGCTATCATGCGTACTGCAAATTCCTCCGGCATCTGGCTGCCGATCTTCGCCGGGCTTTGTGCCAGCCTGGTCAGCATTGGCCTGGCGCGTTTCGCCTACACGCCGCTGATCCCTTCGCTGATTCAGGCGCAGTGGTTTTCCGCCAATGATGTCGTCTATCTCGGCGCGGCCAATCTGGTCGGCTACTTGATCGGCGCCCTGCTCGGTCGGCCCATGGCCCATCGACTGGGTAACCGCAACGCCCTGCGCCTGATGATGCTCGCGGTCACGGGAGCATTTTTTGCCTGTGCTTATCCGCTGTCGGTGAGCTGGTTCTTCGGCTGGCGTTTGCTGTCCGGCATAGCCGGTGGCGCGATCATGGTGCTGGTGGCGGCAACCGTGCTGCCTCACGTTCCGGCGCCGCGCAGAGGTCTGGCCAGTGGCGCAATCTTCCTTGGCATCGGCCTGGGGATTGCTGGCTCCGGCACCATCGTGCCGCCACTGCTGACTCTTGGCTTGCAGGCAACATGGCTGGGGCTGGGCGCGCTGGCGTTGTTGCTGACCGCGTTGAGCTGGTTCGGCTGGCCTGCGGATACCGCGCACCCTGTGGCTGCGCACGCAACGTCGGCTGATGAGCCGACACCGTCGGGCGTTTACCTGTTGTTCGCTCAATACGCGTTCATGGCCGCCGGGCTGGTGCCTGCCATGGTGTTTCTGGTGGATTACGTGGCTCGCGGACTGGGCGCCGGGGCGCATATCGGCGCAATGGTCTGGGTGATGTATGGCCTGGGAGCGATTGTCGGGCCGGTGACTTACGGCTTCCTGGCCGACCAGCTTGGCGCCCGCACTGGTATTCGACTGGTGTTGGTAGTTCAAGCCATTGCCCTCGGTTTGCTCGCCGTCTCCCATGCGTTTCTGGCGCTGGCTTTACTGGCGGTGATTCTCGGCTCGTTCCCGCCGGGCATCGTCCCTCTGGCTTTGGCCCGCGTGCATGAGCTGGTGCCGTCGCATCACCGTCAGCAGATCGCCTGGAGCCGTGCCACTGTGTCATTCGCAACCTTTCAGGCGCTGGCCGGGTTTGCCTATTCGGCATTGTTCAATGCCTCGGGCGGCCAGCACACGCTGCTGTTTGTGATCGCCGCTGGCGCGATCGTCGTGGCTCTACTGCTGGAGCTAGCCATGCGCTGGCTGCCCTCTGCTAATGAAACGCGCTGCGCGGCGAACTGAGGGGAATCATTGCACCCTGTCTGCGCTCCCATCTACACGACCTTCTCCACAGGAATCGACATGTCACTGCCTAAAGAAATGACCCGTATCGAAATCACCCAACCCGGCGGCCCTGAAGTATTGCAAGCCAGGCGCGTACCTCTGCCCACCGTTGGCGAAGGCCAAGTGCTTATCCGCGTTCACGCTGCCGGCATCAATCGCCCGGATGCCTTGCAGCGCGCCGGCAAGTACCCGATGAAGCCCGGCATGGACCCGATCCCCGGTCTGGAAGTGGCTGGCGAAGTGGTCGCGGTTGGCGCCGGAGTAACGCGTTTCGCGGTCGGCGATCGGGTCTGCGCGCTGACCAATGGCGGTGGCTACGCCGAGTATTGCGCGGTTCCGGCCGGCCAGACTTTGCCTGTGCCGGATGGAGTCGATTGGGTCCAGGCCGCCGCAGTTCCAGAAACGTTTTTCACCGTCTGGGCCAACCTGTTCGGCCTCGGCGGTGCCAAGGCCGGCCAGCGCGTGCTGATTCACGGCGGCACCAGCGGTATCGGTACCACCGCGCTGATGCTCTGTCGTGAATTTGGCATCGAGGCGTTTGCTACCGCAGGCAGTGCTGAAAAATGCGACGCGATCCGTCAGCTTGGCGGGCAACCGATCAACTATCGTGAGGAAGATTTCGCCAAGGTCATTGCCCAGAAAACCGCAGATCAAGGCGTGAACGTGATTCTCGACATCATGGGTGGCTCGTATCTGAACGGCAACATCAGCGCACTGGCAATGGATGGCCGACTGGTGATGCTCGGCTTTCTCGGCGGCGCCCGCGCCAACGACATCGATCTGCTGGCGATCCTCGGCAAACGCGCAGTGGTCACCGGCTCGCTGCTGCGCGCGCGTACGGCTACGGAAAAAGCCGCCATCGCCGATCAACTGCAAGAACACGTTTGGCCTGCCCTCAGCGCCGGGCGCTGCCTGCCGATCATCGACAAGGTTTACCCGCTGGCTGACGCGGCTCAGGCCCATGCCCGCATGGAGGGCGGCGATCATATCGGCAAGATTGTGCTGCAGGTGGCGTGATCGATTGCAGCATCTTGTAATCGTTGGGCGTGCACGGTGGTCGAAAAACAGTCACGCGCAGACCGAGGCATCTGGTAAAAAGCGTTCTTTGTCTGCGCTGTGGTGAAACGATTAATGTTCCTGTCCTTCCTGACCCGTCTGCGACGCCGCCGCTTGGCGTTCGCCATGATGGCCGCGCTGATCATTGGCGTGCCGACGAGTTGTGCGGTGCTGGAACACACCGAGCGCAAACTGTTGTTTCGCATCGAGCCGGGCACCGCCGGCTGGTATCGCGGTCTGCCCGGCAGCGTTCAGGAACTCGATCTGCAACCGAAGAGTTTCAAGGCCGGGCAGAACATCCATGCCTGGTGGTGGCCGGCGGAACGTGCCAATGCCCCGGCAATCCTTTATTTGCATGGCGTGCGCTGGAACCTCACCGGACAGTTGTTCCGCATAGAGCAACTACGCGCGGCGGGCTATTCGGTGCTGGCCATCGATTATCGCGGGTTCGGCCAAAGCAAGGGTGATCTACCATCCGAAAGCAGCGTTTATGAAGATGCCCGCGTGGCCTGGGAGCGCTTCCAGCTGCTGCAACCGGACCCGAACAAGCGCCTGATCTACGGCCACTCTCTCGGCGGTGCGGTGGCGATTGATCTGGCGGCCGAGCTCGGACAGAACGCGGCGCGCAACAACACACCTCTGCCGGTTCGCGGTCTGGTCATCGAATCTACCTTCACTTCTCTCGCCGACGTAGCTGCCGCCGTGGCCAACACCTCGCTTCCTGTGCGTTGGCTCCTGTCGCAGAAATTCGATTCCATCGACAAGATCGCCGACATTCACATGCCACTGCTGGTGGTGCATGGCCTGGCTGATGCCTTCGTGCCGCCGCGCTTCAGCGAGCAGCTATTCAATGCCGCAGAGCAGCCCAAACGCCTGCTGCTCGTGCCCGGCGCGACGCACAACAACAGCATGGCGCTTGGCGGCCAGGGCTATCGCAAGGCTCTGGATGCACTGATGCAGACCAAAGCGGCGCCGCGGGTTGCCGGGCCGGCAGTGGCCAAGGGCTCTCGCGATTCCTGAGCTGTGTAAATCAGTCCTGAGAAACCGGCATCAGCGCCGAGCCAACTCATGGCGTACGCATTGTTCGTAATAGGTCTGCTTGACCGCTGCCGGTTTGAGCTTCGAACTGCTGTTGTAGGTCTGCTCGGTAATCCCCATCGCTGTCATGCGCATCCAGGGTTGCTGGAATCGGCGAACCTGCAATTGCTTGCGCGCGCCATACAGCGAAACCCCGGACAGTTTTGATCGCTGCGCACCGGCAGCAATATCCGAGCCCCAGGTGCAGGCAAAGCGATGGCCCTTGCTCAACTCTTTTGCCTGCACTCCCGAGGCGATCAAAGCCAGGGAAAGCGTCACAACGGTGATGACAATCGTGCGCATGTAGCCAACCTAACCTTTTGAAAAAAGGCGATTTTGCCGGTGCGAAACACCTATGGGGGCCAGCAATTTGCCTGCTGTCGCGAGATTTTTGATCCGGCTGAATACAATCAGGCTTCGCCGCTCGTCCAGTACTGCGCACCTTTGGCAGACAGGCTTATCCAAAGCAGTACATCCCACCGCGTAGAAGGCCCACGTGATGAACAAGAAAATCTTCGCAATTTCGTTTTTCAGTCTGTGCTTGATTGGCCCGCTCCACGCTTGGGCAGCCGAAACGACAGCGGGCGCTGCCACCCCCGCCACCGCCCTGCCCGGTGTCAATCATGCACAAAGCTCTAGTGACCATGATGAGAAGGCCAACAAGAAAGGTGAAGAGTCTTCAGGCGCCAACGCGGGCTCAGAACCGCACGAGACGGAGAAGGATGCGGCGACGTCGAGCGACTCCGAAGATCTTGAGAAAAAACCCGCTCAGTAACCACGGACTTTGCTATTCATAACAAAATACCGACGCCGAACTAGCGCAATCCACGGTGATATCAATATGATGCGCGCACTGGCCACCATAGAAGGTGGCCAGAGGAAAATACATCCAAGGAATGCAAATGAAAGATTTCGTCATCGGCGTCAACAACATCGTTCTCTACATCGCACTGGCGGTCATCCTGATCGTTTCCCTCTTCATGATGAGCCAGAGCTTTCTTTCGGGTCTCGGCATGTTCGTAGGCGGTACCCTGGGCTGGTGCATCGTCTCCGGCTTCTGGTTCGTGCAATCGGCGACCTACGAAGAACTGCGCAAGCTGAACTCGAAAACCAGCTGATCTGCGCCGAGTATTCGTTAAAGAAAAAGGCCAATGTCATCGACATTGGCCTTTTTCTTTCAGCTTCGAAAGGATTGATTAGTCATTGCTTGGTGCACTGAGCGCCCAGTCCCATGCCCATGGAACCCAGAGCAACCATCGGGCCGCTCGGCAGTTCGCACGTATATTCGCCACTTTCGGTTTGCGCGGTGTAGAAGGTTGTATTGAAGTCGCTGCGGATATTTGAAACCTTGATTACGGGTTTACCGATGGTGGTCTGTGCGCGATTCTTGAGATCACTCTCTCCCGGTTTGACGGTCTGGCATCCAGTAACTGCGAGCGCCATTGTTGCGAATAAAGCGAGAACCGGGATAGTCCTTGATGAGTTCATTGCAGATCGACCTTTTTGATTTTCATACCGGAGAAATACTGGCAATAACCTGCCAAGCGAAAGGACTTTAAGGTCGAGCCAGACCGGGGGCAATTAGGTCGGATGTGCTAATGGCTGAAGGCTAGCCTCACCTGCGATGAGGTTGTGCAACTGCTTTCCGGTTGCCGGCCGCTGTTAATCGGTTTGGAAAACGTCTACCCGCAAGCGATCGCCGCCCTCCTCTCGGCAATCGATACGGACCGGCAAAAACAGGTGAATGACTTCGATGTTGCTGCGCAGATGATCAGTCATGCGCGGCGTGGTGAACGATCCGCCACCGGCCAGCGCCATCGGCAACAGCAACTGATCGGCCAGATGCTCAGCGACCGCAGCATCACTGCGCAACCAGTCGACAGCCTGATTGATTGCGGCATCGGCCACCTTCTCGGCGCGTAACGACACTTGGCCAAATGCGCTGAACACCTCAGTGACATGCTCGAAAACGTACTCCAGCAATAACACATTGCCCGGGCCGCGTGCCGGATCAAGCGCCACAGGTTGCAGCGCCTCCTCTGGCCAGTTCAAACGCTTGGCCACCTGACTCAGCTCTCGCTGAGCGACAGTAGGTGCGAGACCTGCGGTCAGCGCCAATGCGCGTCGTGAGACTGCCTCGCCGCGCTCACACAGGTCCAGGCGCGTGAGGCGCGAGGGCTGCACCTTCACCGCAATTTCGCCACCGCCAGCCGGTACGAAACCATGACGCAGCAACTCCAACTCGACATCGCCGCCCATGCGCCGCAGCAGCGGCAACCAACTGCGCGACAGGAAATCCGTCGGCGGCGCCAGCGGATTATGCGTGCCACCGGAGATCGTCACCCGACTGGCCTTCGATGCCCGCAACAAGGCTGGCAGCAACGTCTGCAGCACCAGCGTGCAGCTGCCGGCCGTGCCGATAGCGAACTGAAAGTCGCCGCCGCGAATTTCGCCCGGTTCGAAGCTCAGGCCTTGCGACCCCAGATGCGCACCAGATATCTGTGCACCACAAACCTCGCCCGCAGCCATCACGGCTGTCAGGTGCTGACGCAGCAATCCCGGACGACTGCGTCTGGCGCGAATCTGTTTAATGCGAAACGCCCGACCTGTCACCATCGACAGGCTCAGCGCACTGCGCAACACCTGGCCGCCACCGATGGCACCGTCCAGTTCGATTATCTCTTTCATTGCAAATCCTTACGCGTATAGCCCGACGGTGTCTCTGAGGTACCGTTAAACCGTCGTGGGTCTTCCTGAGTTACGATCAATATTGATAATTCGCGCTTCAGCTCAGCCGCGATGAACCGGGGCAGCGCCGGACGCAGAATTCTCGCCAGCGCTGTAGTTTCTTAGCCTTTGACGCACACCACCTGACGCAGGGTGTGCAGCACTTCCACCAGCTCACGCTGGGCGTGCATGACTTTGTCGATGTCCTTGTAGGCCATCGGAATTTCGTCAATCACCGCTTCGTCCTTGCGGCACTCCACATGGGCAGTGGCGCGGATCTGATCGGCAACGGTGAAGGTATTCTTGGCCTTGGTTCGGCTCATGGTGCGCCCGGCGCCGTGGCTGCAGGAACTGAACGACTCTGCGTTGCCCAGACCGCGAACGATAAAGCTCTTGGCGCCCATCGAGCCCGGAATAATCCCCAGTTCGCCCTTCTTCGCTGACACCGCGCCTTTGCGGGTAATCAGCACGTCCTCACCGAAATGCCGTTCCTTCTGCACGTAATTGTGGTGGCAGTTGACCGCCTCCAGCGCCACTTCGAACGGCTTGCGGATGATCTGCCGCGTGGCCTGAACCACCGCACGCATCATCAGTTCGCGGTTCTGTCTGGCGAAGTCCTGCGCCCAGCCCACCGCTTCCACATAGTCATCAAAATGTCGGCTGCCTTCTTCGAAATAGGCCAGGTCACGGTCCGGCAGGTTGGCAATATGCTGACGCATATCAGCTTGGGCCATCTGGATGAACAGGTTGCCGATAGCGTTGCCGACACCGCGCGAACCGCTGTGCAACATGAACCACACCCGGTTGGCTTCATCCAGGCACACTTCGACGAAGTGGTTGCCACTGCCGAGCGTCCCCAGTGCCCACGGTTGTTGGTGTTGGCCAGTTTCGGATACTTGTCGGTGATCAGTTTGAAGCGCGGCTGCAACCCCGCCCAGGCCTGATCGGCTTGCTGAGGAATCTCATCCCAGGCGCCTTTGTCTCGCCGCGAACGATTCGAACTGCGGCCATGTGGCACCGCTTGCTCGATGGCGCTACGCAGTCCGTGGAGGTTGTCCGGCAGATCCGAAGCCATCAGCGATGTACGGGCAGCGATCATTCCACAACCGATGTCGACGCCCACCGCTGCGGGAATGATCGCGCCGACCGTTGGAATAACGCTGCCAATTGTCGAGCCCTTGCCCAAGTGCACATCGGGCATCACCGCCAGATGCTTGAAGATGAATGGCATTTTTGCCGTGTTCATCAACTGTGCGCGGGCTTCGCTTTCAACCGGGACACCTTCGGTCCAGAGTTTGATTGGCTTGCCGTTGGCGACTTCGAGAAGCTGGTAGGTTTGGTCTTTCATATCTTGGTGTCCATGTTCGTTTCCACCAGCATTGCAGCCGCAGTGCCAGCTTTGGATGCGGCTATGGTTTTTTCTGCTATGTTTCTGATTTTAATAGTTTTTATCTCTTATGCGACGAGTCTCGATAATCTATGGAAGACAAATCAGACCAGCAAAATTATCATTGCATATCGTCATTTATCTTATGAGATAAGCATGCCCAACAAACGCACGGTCGCCATCGGATTTATCGGAGCCACCCTGGATCGTGTCGGCAAAGGCGCCAGCCGTTGGAATTATTGGCGACCAAGCGTAGGTCTGTGCCAACAAACAGACCTCCCTATCCATCGGCTTGAATTGATTCACGGCCTGGACGCGCGCGACGTCAGCCTCGCCGAGCGCGTCCGAGTGGACATCCAGCAGATTTCTCCAAGCACCGAAGTGCGCCTGCATCCAATGTCGCTGCGCAACCCTTGGGATTTCGAGGAGGTGTACGGCGCCCTGCACGACTTCACCACTGCGTACAATTTTGACACTGAGCACGAGGATTACCTCGTCCACATCACCACCGGCACCCACGTCGCACAGATCTGCTGGTTCCTGCTCACCGAGGCGCGCTATCTGCCAGCCCGGCTGATTCAGACCTCCCCCGCCAAGCGCAAGAACGATAACGAGCCCGCCTGCGGCACTCACGCGCTGATCGATCTCGATCTGTCGCGCTATGATCGCATCGCCTCACGCTTCGCCAGCAAACGTCTCGAAGGCCTCGAATTTCTCAAGTCCGGCATCGCCACGCGCAACCCGGCCTTCAACCGCTCCATTGAACAGATAGAGCGCGTTGCGCTGCGCTCGAAAGCCCCCATGCTGCTGATCGGCCCGACCGGCGCCGGCAAATCCTTCCTGGCGCGGCGCATCTACGAACTCAAACGCAATCGCCATCAGATGCAGGGACGCTTTGTCGAAGTCAACTGCGCCACTTTGCGTGGCGACGGCGCGATGTCGGCCTTGTTCGGCCACGTCAAAGGCGCCTTCACCGGCGCGCAAAACGCTCGCGATGGCCTGCTGCGCGCCGCAAACGGCGGCATGCTGTTTCTCGATGAAATCGGCGAGCTCGGCGCAGACGAACAAGCGATGCTGTTAAAAGCAATCGAAGAGAAACGCTTCTTCCCGCTGGGCTCGGACAAGGAAGTCGAGAGTGATTTTCTGATAATCGCCGGCACCCACCGCGACCTGCGCAGCCGCGTCGCCGAAGGCCTTTTTCGCGAGGACCTGTACGCAAGGATCAACCTCTGGACATTCGACCTGCCCGGCCTCGCCGGCCGCCGCGAGGACATCGAGCCAAATATCGATTTCGAACTGGAACGCCACGCGCGCGAACATGGGCAACGCGCGCGTTTCAATCTCGAAGCACGCCGACGCTACCTGGCCTTCGCCAGCTCACCTGCAGCAGCCTGGCTGGGCAACTTTCGCGAACTCTCCGCATCGATTACACGGATGGCAACTCTGGCCGAAAGCGGACGCATCGATGAAGCGCAGGTAGACGATGAGATCGATCGATTGCGATATGCATGGGGCTTGGCGCAACCCACTGCGGTATCAACTGAGTTGCCGGGAGATAGCGAGAGCATGGACTTGTTCGATCGATTGCAGTTGAAGGCTGTCATTGAGGTGTGCCGGCAGGCCGACAGCTTGTCCGATGCCGGCCGACAGCTGTTCAGTGTTTCCCGGCAGGCCAAGGCGCAGCCTAATGATGCCGATCGCTTGAGGAAGTACCTGGCGCGGTTCGGACTTGAATGGGGCAAGTTAGTGGACACGAGGTGAAGCACAGCGCTCTTGATCGCACTACTTCAATGATGACTGTAGAAAAAATGAATTAGCCGCCTGATCTCTCGGTCAAGAATTATGAACGCAGTAAATCTGACGAGGTGACAGCAATGACTATCCAGGCAGAGACACTCGTACAACTGACCGAAGCGCTCCAAGAGCGAGGCATGAAAATGGTCTCAGACGTCCATTTCACCCGCGCACCCTATCGATACAACCATCGCTGGATCTGCATCGTAGAGTGAACATGCTTGTTGCCGGCGCCTGGATCGAAGCGTCCAGCCGCCGGCGCCGCTCGGCTTCGCCCTCCCAAGCCCAAATAGCCGTCTGCGCCCGGGGATGTCGATAGAGGGTTGGGCGGCAATAAAAACCCGGCGCGATGGCCGGGTCTCGTGAACTATTACAATTGATCGGGCTTACTTGGCGCCGCCATTATCTCGGCCCGTCTGGGCGTCCTGATCAGAGCCAGGATTGCCGGGTGGCGGATTCCAGTCCTCTGGTCGTTCGTCGGTACCCTGCTTCGGCTCAGAATCAGCCTGCTCCAGGCCGGAATCATGACCCTCGCCAGAATCAGGGGTTTGTTCGTCTGGTCCCGGATATGGCGCTTCAGGGCCGTTGTTGTCGTCGATCATCATTCTCTCCCGTCAGTGGCGCAGGGGCTGCGCTTAATAAGTAAGAGAAGATCGGCGCACAGAGAGTGCTATTTGCTCGACGAGCGGACTTTCTTACTAATCCAAACACTTGGTGATGCGAGTCGCAGGCGTGATCGAGTAGCCCCGCAAATCTCACACACATGAAAAAGGCCAATGCTGTGAACATTGGCCTAGATCATTGAAAAATATGGTCGGGACGGAGTGATTCGAACACTCGACCCCTAGCACCCCATGCTAGTGCGCTACCGGACTGCGCTACGCCCCGACTGATGTTGCATCCCGTTCTTCACCTCGAAGAACGCTCAAGAATATATCGCAAGCTTTTGAAAACTGGAAGTATTCAAACGCAGCTTTTTATTTCTTGAGTACCACCAGGACATCTTCCAATTCGGCAATCATCTGCCGAATCATCTGTTTGTACTGTGTGGTGTCATCTTTGGCTTCGTCGCCGGACAGACGCAGACGTGCGCCGCCGATGGTGAAACCCTGATCGTAAAGGAGCGCGCGGATCTGCCGGATCATCAGCACGTCCTGGCGCTGATAATACCGGCGGTTCCCGCGGCGTTTGACGGGGTTGAGCTGCGGAAACTCCTGCTCCCAGTAGCGCAGCACGTGTGGCTTTACGGCACACAGCTCGCTGACTTCACCAATGGTGAAGTAGCGTTTGCCCGGGATGACGGGTAGTTCGTCGTTATGACTTGGTTCCAGCATAAGCCTCAACTCGGGCCTTCAACTTCTGCCCTGGACGAAAGGTGACCACACGGCGAGCCGTGATCGGGATTTCTTCCCCCGTTTTCGGGTTGCGGCCAGGCCGCTGGCGTTTGTCCCGAAGGTCGAAATTGCCGAAACCGGACAATTTGACCTGCTCGTTGTCTTCAAGAGCGTGCCTGATTTCCTCGAAAAACAGTTCGACCAATTCCTTGGCTTCCCGCTTGTTCAGGCCCAGCTCTTCATACAGACGTTCCGCCATCTCAGCTTTCGTCAAAGCCCCCATACGTCACTTCCTTAACGTGGCGTTCAACCTTTGTTCGAGCGAGGTGAGGATATTTTGCGTCGTCGAATTCACCTCATCGTCATTAAGAGTGCGCGATGGATGCTGCCAGGTCAAGCCGACTGCAAGGCTTTTTCTATCAGGATCAATACCTTTACCCTGATACACGTCAAACAGCCTGAGCTCTGTGAGCCATTCGCCTGCATTTTCACGGATTACGTCCAGTACAGCCGAGGCCGCGACGTCTTTGTGCGCGATCAGTGCAAGGTCACGACGCACTTCAGGAAAGCGCGACAACTCGTGGAATTTCGGCATTTTACCGAGCGCCACTTCCGCCAGAACCAGCTCAAAGACGAACACCGGACGATCCAGCCCCAGCGCCTTCGACAGCTCAGGGTGAATTGCACCGATATAGCCTACCTCGCGACCTTCACGCTCGATGCGCGCGGTTTGACCCGGATGCAGCGCTGGGTGTTTGCCCGGAGCAAAGGTGAACGAATCCAGGGCACCGGCAAAACCCAGTACAGCCTCCACGTCAGCCTTTACGTCGAAGAAGTCGACGGTATCCCGACCCTGCGCCCAGCCTTCCGGCAAGCGACTCCCGCACACAACCCCGGACAGCATCGGTTCTTGCTTCAAGCCTTCAAGCTGACCAACGAAGCGCAGGCCGCTCTCGAACAGACGCACGCGATCCTGCTGACGGTTGAGGTTGTGCTGCAACGCCTTGACCAGACCTGGCCACAACGACGAGCGCATGGCGGCCATATCGTTGGAGATCGGATTGGCCAGCAACAGCGGCTCGACGCCTGGATTGAACAGTTCGAACTGACGCGGATCGATGAAGCTGTAAGTGATCGCTTCCTGATAACCACGAGCAACCAGCAGACGACGCAGCTCAGGCAGATCACTACGCGCTTCGGCCTTGGCTTGCGGCGCAAGACGCGCTTGCGGGTAGCGAACCGGCAAACGGTTGTAACCGTAAAGACGCGCCAGCTCTTCGATCAGGTCGACTTCCAGGCTGATATCGAAGCGGTGGCTTGGCACTTCAACGCGCCATTGGCCTTCGCCGTCAGCAGTAATGCTCAGGCCCAAGGCACTGAGCAGACGCTCGACCTGTGCCGAATCCATCTCCATGCCGAGCATCTGAGTGATGCGCTGAGCACGCAAAGTGATCGGTGCAATCGATGGCAGATGTTGTTCGCTGACGGTCTCGATGATCGGACCAGCTTCGCCGCCAGTGATTTCCAGCAGCAGGCCAGTGGCGCGCTCCATGGCTTCACGAGCGAGTTGCCAGTCAACGCCACGCTCGTAGCGATGCGAAGCGTCGGTATGCAAGCCGTAAGAACGTGCCTTGCCGGCAACCGCAATCTGATCAAAGAACGCAGATTCGAGGAACACATCACGGGTGGTCGCGGAAACACCGCTGTGCTCGCCACCCATGACGCCGGCGATCGCCAGTGCACGAGTGTGGTCAGCGATGACCAGCGTATCGCTACGCAGGCTGACTTCCTGACCATCAAGCAGAACCAGCTTTTCGCCCTCTTCAGCCATGCGCACACGAATGCCGCCATTGATTTCGGCGAGATCGAAAGCGTGCAGCGGTTGGCCGAGCTCGAGCATGACGTAGTTGGTGATGTCGACGGCAGCGTCGATGCTGCGCACGTCGGCGCGACGCAGACGCTCAACCATCCACAGCGGGGTTGGCTTGGACAGGTCGACGTTACGGATGACCCGACCCAGGTAACGTGGGCAGGCAGCTGGGGCCAGCACCTCGACCGAGCGGACTTCGTCGTGTACCGCTGCAACCGCAGCCACCACAGGACGGGTTACCGGCACGGCGTACAGCGCGCCGACTTCACGAGCCAGACCGGCCAGGGACAGGCAGTCGCCACGGTTCGGGGTCAGGTCGACCTCGATGCTGGCGTCTTCCAGATCCAGATACACTCGGAAATCTTCGCCCACCGGCGCATCGGCCGGCAGCTCCATCAGACCGTCGTTGCCCTCACCGACCTGCAGCTCTGCCTGCGAGCACAGCATGCCGTTGGACTCGACGCCACGCAGCTTGGCCTTCTTGATCTTGAAGTCGCCCGGCAGCTCTGCGCCAATCATGGCGAACGGAATCTTCAGGCCCGGGCGCACGTTTGGCGCTCCGCACACGACCTGGAAGGTTTCCGCGCCATTGCTGACCTGGCATACGCGCAACTTGTCGGCGTCCGGATGCTGCTCGGTGCTCAGCACCTCACCCACCACCACACCACTGAATACGCCGGCGGCCGGAGTAACGCTATCGACCTCAAGACCGGCCATCGACAGACGAGCAACCAGCTCATCGCGATCTACCTGCGGGCTGACCCAGCCACGCAGCCATTGTTCACTGAATTTCATCCTGCTCTCCTAAGAATTCGTTACGACTAGCGAAATTGCGCGAGGAACCGCAAGTCGTTGTCGAAGAACAGACGCAAGTCGTTCACGCCGTAACGGAGCATGGCCAGACGCTCGACACCCATGCCGAAGGCAAATCCGGAGAACTCTTCCGGATCGATGCCGGACATGCGCAGCACGTTCGGGTGAACCATGCCGCAGCCCATCACTTCCAGCCAGCCGGTCTGCTTGCAGACGCGGCAGCCTTTGCCGCTGCACATCACGCATTCCATATCGACTTCAGCGGATGGCTCGGTGAAGGGGAAATACGAAGGACGGAAACGCACGGCCAGTTCTTTCTCGAAGAACACCCGCAGGAATTCTTCGATGGTGCCTTTGAGATCGGCAAAATTGATATCGCGATCAACCAGCAGGCCTTCGACCTGGTGGAACATCGGCGAATGGGTGATATCGGAGTCGCTGCGATAGACGCGGCCCGGGCAGACGATGCGGATCGGCGGCTGCTTGGATTCCATGGTGCGGACCTGTACCGGCGAGGTATGGGTGCGCAGCAACATGTTGGCATTGAAATAGAAGGTGTCATGCATCGACCGGGCCGGGTGATGGCCTGGGATGTTGAGCGCTTCAAAGTTGTGGTAGTCGTCTTCGACCTCAGGACCTTCGGCGATGCCGTAGCCAATGTGGGTGAAGAACTGCTCGACGCGCTCCAGAGTCCGGGTGACCGGATGCAGACCGCCAGAGGTCTGGCCACGGCCCGGCAACGTCACGTCGATGGATTCGGCAGACAGTTTGGCAGCCAGTTCGGCTTCTTCAAACAATGCCATGCGCGCATTGAGAACGCCTGTAACACGTTCCTTGGCAACGTTGATCAGCGCACCGACTTGCGGACGCTCTTCGGCCGGCAGATTCCCCAGGGTCTTCATCACCTGAGTCAATTCGCCCTTCTTGCCAAGGTATTGAACCCGGATTTGCTCCAGGGCATTGATATCTTCAGCGCTTTGCACAGCCTCTAGTGCTTGAGAGACCAGCGCGTCCAGGTTTTCCATGTACAGACTCCAGATACAAAATAGGGGAAGAGCTTGAAGGCTCTTCCCCTATTTATGACGTTTAACACCTGGCCCCACAGAGGTGAGGCCGGGTGACTGTCGGGGGTACTTAAGCCAAGGTGGCTTTAGCTTTCTCGACAATCGCAGCAAACGCCGCTTTTTCGTTCACTGCCAGATCAGCCAGAACCTTACGGTCGATCTCGATGGACGCTTTTTTCAGGCCAGCGATGAAACGGCTGTAGGACAGACCGTTAACACGAGCACCAGCGTTGATACGAGCGATCCACAGAGCGCGGAACTGACGTTTTTTCTGACGACGGTCACGGTAGGCGTATTGGCCTGCCTTGATTACCGCTTGCTTGGCAACACGGAATACGCGGGAGCGTGCGCCGTAGTAGCCTTTAGCAAGTTTCAGAATTTTTTTGTGACGCTTACGGGCAATGACGCCACGCTTTACACGAGCCATGAGTTACTTCCTCTATTCTTGACTAAATTAACGAAGGCGCAGCATGCGCTCGACTTTTGCCACGTCAGACGGATGCAGCAAGCTGCTACCGCGCAGTTGACGCTTACGCTTGGTCGACATTTTAGTCAGGATGTGGCTCTTGAAAGCGTGCTTGTGCTTGATGCCGTTAGCAGTTTTCAGAAACCGCTTGGCAGCACCACTTTTGGTTTTCATTTTTGGCATGTTCGGATACTCCGCATTCAGTTGATAAACATAATCAGAAGGCCTGCCGTGCCCTGTTGATTACTTCTTCTTTTTCGGGGCGATGACCATGATCAGCTGGCGTCCTTCCATCTTAGGATGCTGTTCGACCGAACCGTACTCGAGCAGGTCTTGTTCAACCCGCTTGAGGAGTTCCATCCCCAGCTCCTGGTGGGCCATCTCACGGCCGCGGAATCGCAAGGATACCTTGGCCCTGTCCCCGTCACTCAGGAAACGTACCAGGTTGCGCAGTTTTACCTGGTAATCCCCTTCCTCCGTCCCTGGACGAAACTTGATTTCTTTAACCTGAATCTGCTTCTGGTTTTTCTTCGCCGCGGCAATCTGCTTCTTCTTCTCGAAGATCGATTTGCCGTAGTCCATCACCCGGCAAACAGGCGGGACTGCATCTGCGGAAATTTCCACCAGATCAAGCTTTGCTTCTTCAGCGATACGAAGCGCTTCATCAATCGAGACGATGCCAATCTGCTCGCCATCAGCGCCAATTAACCGAACCTCGCGTGCCGAGATATTCTCGTTGATCGGGGCTTTCGGTGCAGCTCGTTTATCTTGTCTCATTTCACGCTTAATAATAATTACTCCGAATCTGGGCGACCACGCCGGGAAACCGCTTGCGCGAGAAACTCAGCGAACTGGGCGACGGGCATCGAGCCCAGGTCAGCACCTTCACGAGTACGCACAGCGACAGTCTGCATCTCGACTTCCTTATCTCCGATAACCAAAAGATAGGGAACCTTGAGCAAAGTATGCTCGCGGATTTTAAAGCCGATCTTTTCATTTCTCAAGTCGGACTTGGCACGAAATCCGCTTTCGTTGAGAGTTTTTTCAACCTCTGCAACAAAATCTGCCTGTTTATCAGTGATATTCATGATCACCGCCTGGGTCGGCGCGAGCCACGCAGGGAAAGCACCTTCGTAGTGCTCGATCAGAATCCCGACGAAACGCTCGAACGAACCGAGGATCGCGCGGTGCAACATCACCGGGTGTTTGCGGCTGTTGTCTTCAGAGACGTATTCAGCGCCCAAACGGACAGGCAGGTTAAAATCGAGCTGCAAGGTACCACACTGCCAGACTCGACCGAGACAATCTTTCAGCGAGAACTCGATCTTCGGCCCGTAGAAAGCACCCTCGCCCGGCTGCAGATCGTACGGCAGGCCAGCAGAATCAAGGGCTGCAGCCAATGCAGCTTCAGCGCGATCCCACAGCTCATCGGAGCCGACGCGTTTTTCCGGACGAGTGGACAGTTTCATCTCGACTTCGGTAAAGCCGAAATCGCGATAGACATCCATGGTCAGCTTGATGAACGCAGCGGACTCGGCCTGCATCTGCTCTTCGGTGCAGAAGATATGCGCGTCGTCCTGAGTAAACGCTCGCACGCGCATGATGCCATGCAACGCACCCGACGGCTCGTTACGGTGGCAAGCACCGAACTCGGCCAGACGCATCGGCAACTCGCGGTAGCTTTTCAGGCCCTGATTGAACACCTGCACGTGGCATGGGCAGTTCATCGGCTTGATGGCGTAGTCGCGGTTTTCCGACTGAGTGGTGAACATGTTGTCGGCGTAGTTGGCCCAGTGCCCGGATTTTTCCCACAGGCTGCGGTCGACGACTTGAGGAGTCTTGATCTCAAGGTAGCCGTTGTCGCGCTGGATCTTGCGCATGTACTGCTCGAGCACCTGGTATAGAGTCCAGCCATTCGGGTGCCAGAACACCATGCCCGGCGACTCTTCCTGAGTGTGGAACAGGCCCAGACGCTTGCCGATCTTGCGGTGATCGCGCTTCTCGGCTTCTTCGATGCGCTGAATGTAAGCCGCCAGCTGTTTCTTGTCCGCCCAAGCGGTGCCGTAGACGCGCTGCAATTGCTCGTTCTTGGCGTCGCCACGCCAGTAGGCGCCCGACAGCTTGGTCAGCTTGAAGGATTTCAGGAAACGCGTGTTCGGCACGTGCGGACCGCGGCACATGTCGACGTATTCTTCGTGATAGTACAGACCCATGGCCTGCTCGTTCGGCATGTCTTCGACCAGACGCAGCTTGTAATCTTCGCCGCGGGCCTTGAACACTTCGATCACTTCCGCGCGCGGAGTGACTTTCTTGATGACGTCATAATCCTTCTCGATCAGCTGCTGCATGCGCTGCTCGATGGCCGCCATGTCTTCCGGCGTGAAAGGACGCTCGTAGGCGATGTCGTAATAGAAGCCTTCGTCGATGACCGGGCCGATGACCATCTTCGCGGTCGGGTACAGCTGCTTGACCGCGTGGCCAACCAGGTGCGCGCAAGAGTGGCGAATGATCTCCAGCCCCTCTTCATCCTTTGGCGTAATGATTTGCAGGGTCGCGTCGCTGCTGATGATGTCGCTGGCGTCGACCAGTTGGCCATTGACCTTGCCCGCGAGCGTGGCTTTGGCCAGACCTGCACCAATGGATGCGGCGACCTCGGCTACGGAAACCGGGTGATCGAATGAACGTTGACTGCCGTCGGGAAGAGTAATAGTTGGCATGGCGCCTCCTCTCCCTAGTGGTGACCCCTACCAAAGGTCACGTGGGTTGGGATGAGCCAGTACAAGATCCGATCCAGGCCATTCAATGACGAACGCCTGCCTTACAGCGGCAGGAGCCTTGCGGCCAACCGGAAAACCGAACCAGAGTGACTGGGATTCAAATCGGAAAAATTCGCACGCCGACCGCTTCGGGACTGAAGGTCATCCGAAGCCTGAGAACGCTTGAGCCCGGCATGCTAGCACAGATGAGCGGTCGCTTACGTCCTGATTTGGCAGAAGGTCAAATGTCCGTTTTTATGCCAAAGTGCTGAACTTGATCGGCCTTTGCGCCCTCAGATAACAAGACATTGACCCACAAGGAGCATCCTCGCATGCGTCTGAAAAGCTTATTCGCCCTCGTCGCACCCGTCGTTCTGCTGCTGCCACTGAGCGCCCATGCCGACTGGCCGAAAGGCGAGCGCGAGAAGTACATGGCCCAGTGCACTGAGGCTGCAACCCAGCAAATCGGTGCTGCCGCGGCGAAATCCCACTGCGCTTGCGGAGCTGACGCCATCAAGTCCTATCCGGCCAGCGACATTCAGGCGCTGATGGACAACAAGGCGACGCCTGAATTGCAAAAGAAAGCCCTTGGCCAGATCACCAAATGCAAGGCAAATACCGCCCCGAAAAAATAAGAAAACCGGTCATTAACATCGGCTGAAAGGCGGAAAAAAGTGCTGGAAATGAGGCTTTTCAGACGATTTATGCAGGTTTTACAGGTTTTTTTATCGTCTTTACGTTTCGCTGAAAGCCTTTCAAACCGGGGCTTTCAGCGCAACCAGGTGGTAAAGAAAACACGACTGATTGGCAAACAGCACGTCCGGGGGGCTACCAAAGCGAACATTTCGACTATGATACCCGGGTGTGCCCAGTTGGCCTGAGCAGCACAGCACTACTGAAAATATATGTTTCTTGGAGATACACCATGTCTAATCGCCAAACCGGCACCGTTAAATGGTTCAACGATGAAAAAGGCTTCGGCTTCATCACTCCTCAAGGTGGCGGTGACGACCTGTTCGTACACTTCAAAGCTATCGAATCCGACGGTTTCAAAAGCCTGAAAGAAGGCCAGACCGTCTCTTTCGTGGCTGAGAAAGGCCAAAAGGGTATGCAAGCTGCACAGGTTCGCCCAGAGTAATTTCTCGGCGCACTAAAAAAACCCCGTCCTGGTGACGGGGTTTTTTATGCCTGACACAAAAGGACTCAGCCGCAGTTGACGCGAGTAACTACCAGGTTGTTATCGGTGTTCAGGTTCAGGCGATCGGAGCGGTATTCCAGGGTGATCATGTCGTTCGGCTTGAGGAAACGCGCATTTTGCGCCCCAGCCTTGGCACGCGCCTGATCCAGCAACTCAGGGGATGCCTTCTTGCCGATGGCAAATTGCGCTGCCGATGCTTCGCAGCGGCTATTTCCTGATTCAGCCGCCACGGGCTCCTTTGCCGACTCGCTGGAGGTTGTGCTGCAACCAGCCAACAGAGCAGCGGCCATAAGTGCACCCAGTGTCGCGAACTTCAAAGGCATGAAGCCTCCTTGTTTTCAAATGTTTAAGCAGAGATCGTGCGACCGCCAATGCGGCGTTTGGTTTCAAGGCTCAAGCCATGCCCTGCCCCACGAGCGGAAAAATGCCGAGTGTGCCTGAGCCGCCCTGTCCGGCTCATCAAACATTCGTGACTGAATATTAACGACCTCAATAAACGTCGATGTAGTCGTAGGGCGGATTCGGCCAGTTGTCTTTGAGTGCGTTGAAAATCTGCATCACCCAGACTTCATCGCTGGCTGCGACGTTACCCACATAGCCCGACCCCTTCGCCCAGGTTTCCAGGCGAAACAGCAGACCCTCGATATCCTGCCCACCGGTCACCGTAGACAGATAGGCAATGCCATCTTTGGTCACGCGCAATTGGTTGTGCACGTCGTCACTGCCCGAGGCAAGCAATTGGCGCACTGCTTCGAGTGTGAGGCCGTCAGGGGTATTCAGATCAATCTGCACAGCGGGGTCCTTTGCAAGCCGGAAAAGACCAAGTGTCGCATAGCGCTCCGCTCATGCCTAAGTCGCAGTGCCAAATGCCGCACAAAATGGTTAACTCGAAAACAGACATCCTGACCTTTCGAGCCTCCCATGACCAGTGTAAGCATCGACGCCGCCATCAACGCCAAATGGGCCGAAGGACACAGCTCTTACAGCCCCGGCACGACGGAAGAATTGGCGCTGATCGGCATTGATTTACTGGTCAAGGAGTTGGGGATAGAAGCGGCGCAGCATTTTATCAATCAGGTATTCGAACGCTATCCGATCAGCCAGGCTGAACAGCCGCAGTGAAAACCCGCAGGCAAACCGCCTGCGGGTTGACGAATTATTTCAGGCGTTTCAGGCGCTCGGTCAGCAGATCAAAGAATCCCTGGGCGTCGCCATTTTCGACCCAGAATGCATTCTTCGGTGCTTTCAGGCCGTCATACCAGTCAACAATGGTCTGGCCGAATGTCGGTCCTTCACGGCTATCCACCACGACGTTGACCGCCCGACCGGTAAACAACTCAGGCTTGAGCAGATACGCCACAACCGTCGCGTCATGCACCGGGCCACCGGGAATGCCGTAGTGCTCCATATCGCCCTTGATGTATTCGTTGAGAATGTCGCCGACGATCTTGCTCGCATTGTTGTTCAGCGCGGCGATCTGCTTCAGGCGTGCATCGCTGGTCAGGACCTTGTGGGTCACGTCCAGCGGCAGATAGGTGAGCTTCACCCCGCTCTTGAGCACCACCTCGGCAGCCTGCGGATCGGCGAACAAGTTGAATTCAGCCACAGGGGTGATGTTGCCACCGTTGAAATGCGCCCCGCCCATGATCACCACTTCCTTGATGCCCTGAACGATTTCCGGCTCCTGGATCAATGCCAGAGCCAGGTTGGTCTGCGGACCGAGCATGGCAATGGTGATGCTGTGCGGTTTGGCCGATTTAAGAGTGTCGATCAGGTAATTGACCGCATTGCCTTTCGCCAGGCCTTTCTTCGGTTCGTGAACCGTGACGCCTGACAAACCTTCCTTGCCATGAATGTTCTCGGCGTAGATCGGCGTGCGCATCAGCGGCTTCGGTGCGCCAGCGTAAACCGGCACGTCTTCGCGCCCTGCCCATTCGCGAGCGAGTCGCGCGTTACGCGAAGTCTTGTCCAGGCGCACGTTGCCGGCGACAGTCGTTAACGCGCGGATATTCAATTCATCCGGCGACGCCAGCGCGAAGAGCAAAGCGACAACGTCGTCAGCGCCTGGATCGGTGTCGATGATCAAATCGATTTTTTCAGCGGCCTGAACGCCGGTCGCAGTTATCACAGACAAAAGCAGCAGGCTCCGGACCAGTTGATGAAGTTTTGCAGCATAGCGTTGCATAGCGCATTCCTTGTGCAGGTGATATCGGAAATCAGAATGTAACCCCGGCGACCAGAACGATGTTGCAGTACGGCTGACATTCTCCTGTACGAATGATCGCCCTGGCTTGTCGGCTAAGCACCTTGAACTGCTCGTGGGTGAGCAGATCCCTACGGCCCAGCGCGCCCTCTTCGTTCAACGCGTCCAGATCGGCCAGCGCCGTGGGTTGTTTGTCGAAGATCTCTTTGGCCAGCACATGGCTCTCTACCTGCATCTCGCTGAGTACAACTTTCAGCGTGCTGACGAAATCAGGGATGCCATGGGTCAGTGCCAGATCAATCAACTCGACACCCGGTGGCACGGGCAAACCGGCATCGCCAATCACGACCATGTCACCGTGGCCAAGAGAAGCGATCAGTCGCGACAGCGCGACGTTAAGCAGAGGAGTCTTTTTCATGCGGGTTTGAACGCCTGTACTTCGGACATGGTTGGAATCGACGGTTGCGCACCGGCGCGGGTAACCGACAGTGCAGCGGCGATCTGCCCGTAGCGAATCGCCTCGGCCTCAGTCTTGCCATCGGCCAGCGCTGCGGCAAAACCGCCGACGAAAGTGTCGCCCGCCGCCGTGGTATCGACCGCCTTCACGGTCGGCGCGGGGAAATGTTCGAAGCCGTTGCCGTTGGCGAACAATGAGCCTTGCGCGCCTAACGTGACGATGACTTTGCCCGCGCCCATGGCAATCAACTGAGTGGCAGCCGTTTCTGCCGACTGCAGCGAGTCGACAGCGAGCCCGCTCAATGCGGCGGCTTCGCTTTCGTTGGGAATCAGATAGTCGATGGCGGCAAACCAGTCAGCCGGCAAAGGACGGCTGGCCGGCGCCGGGTTGAGGATGACGGTTTTGCCCAGCTCACGCGCACGCTTGAGCGCATGCCCGACCGTCGCATCGGGAATCTCGAGCTGACAGATCACTACATCGGCGACCTGTAAAACCGCATCAAAGCGGTCGACCACTGCCGGCGTCATTGCGCCATTGGCACCGGCGACAATCACGATGGCGTTCTGGCTGTTGTCATCCACCACAATCAGCGCTACGCCACTGGAATCCTCTACGACACTGACAGCCTCGCAGTCGATGTGCTCGGCGAGCAAGGCATCACGCAATCGCACACCGTAGTCGTCATTTCCGACGCAACCGATCATTGCCACCTTAGCGCCCAAGCGCGCAGCAGCAACCGCCTGATTGGCGCCCTTGCCGCCAGACACCGTGGCAAAGGAATGACCGATCAGCGTTTCACCGCCGCGTGGCAGCCGTGGCGCCCGGGTGACCAGGTCCATGTTCAGGCTGCCTATTACCACTACATTTGCTGGCATACATCACTACTCATCAATTCGGTTTCAGCGATATTCGGTGAACACGCCGGACAGCGGCGCGGTCGATTCGCGCAGGACAATGCTCGGGGTCACGATGCGTTGATCGGTGCCCGAATCCGGCGCAGCAATTCTGCGCAACAGCACTTCGGCGGCCATCTCGCCCAGTTGCAGGATCGACTGGCCGACCGTGGTCAGCGCCGGATAGACATAACGGCTCATCTGAATGTCATCGAAGCCGATCACCGACAGCTCGGCCGGTACCCGGACATTACGTTCAGCCGCCGCACGCAGCACACCGATGCCAATCATGTCGTTGCCGGCAAAAATCGCGCTCGGGGGATTGCTTTCGAGCAGCCGGGCAGCGGCGTTGTAACCGCCGGTGCTGGTGAAGTCGCTTTCGAGCATACGCTCCTCGCGCACCTCGATTCCCGCCTCTTGCAGCGCTCGGCAATAACCGGCCTGACGCATTTGCGCCACGCTGGTACTGGCCGGACCGCCGATGGTGGCGATGTCGCGATGCCCCAACTCGAGCAGGTGACGGGTTGCCAGATAAGCGCCGTATTCGTGGTCGATGCGCACCAGATCGGCATTTACACCCTCCAGGCCTCGGTCGACGATGACCATCGGCGTCTTCACGCCCGCCAGCCCTTGCGCCAGACCACTGTCACCGCCGGCGGAGGCGACGATCAAACCGTCGATGCGTTTTTCCAGCAACACGCGCAGATAACTGCGCTGCTTGTCCGGATTGTCGTCGGAGTTACAGAGGATCACGCAGTAACCGTTGCGCTCGCAGTAATCCTCGATTCCGCGCGCCAATTCAGCGAAGTACGGGTTGAGGCTGTTAGGCACCAGCAGGCCGATGGTCGCCGTGGTTTTGGCTTTCAGCGAGCGCGCCACGGCACTGGGAACGTAGTCGAGGCTCTTGATCGCCGCCTCGACTTTGCGCCGCACTTCTTGACTCACCGGGCGGGTGTTGTTCACCACGTGCGACACGGTCGTGTAGGAAATACCCGCAAGCGCCGCTACATCCTTGATCGTTGCCATGGTTCAGCCCCGGCGACTGGCGCGTTGACTGCGATAGGTGTCGAGCACCACGGCGATAACAATTACCGCACCGGTGATGATGCGCTTGGTCGGCTCCGTCGCACCAATCTGCGCGAGACCGGCCGCGAGCACGGAAATGATCAGCACGCCAAAGAAAGTACTGATTACCGAACCGCGTCCACCCATCAGGCTGGTACCGCCGATAACCACCGCCGCGATCACTTGCAGTTCCAGACCCGAACCTGCGTTCGGGTCAGCCGCTTCCAGGCGCGAAATCTGAAACAGAGCGGCAATGCCCGCCAGCAGCCCCATAAGGCTGAACACCAGAATCTTGTAGGGCTTGGGATTGATCCCGGCCAGCCGCACGGCTTCTTCGTTGGTGCCGATGCCGATCAGGTAGCGGCCGAAAACCGTGCGGGTCAAAACTGCCTGCGCGATGAAGATCACCAGCAAAGCGATGATGAACGACGGGGAAATGCCCAACGCGATCGGATTCGACAGCCAGGCGAACGCATCGCCGATGTACGCAGTCCGCGACCCGGTCATCTGATACGCCACACCGCGGGCCATTTCCAGCACGCCGAGAGAGACGATGAACGACGGAATCCGCCAGGCCACGGTGATCGAGCCAGTGATGGTCCCGGCTAGCGCCGCCACCGCCATGCCGAGCAGCGCCGCTGGCAAAACGCTCCAGCCCCAGCCGAGAATCGCAACGCTGACCGTCGATGCGGCCAACGCCAGCACCGAGCCGACGGACAAATCGATGCCGCCGATGATCAGCACAAAGGTCATGCCCACCGCCAGCACCATCAAGTCGGGAATCTGGTTGGCCAGGGTGCTGAAAGTGTTGTACGAGAGGAAATGGCTGCTCAGAACCGAGAACAGCGCAATCATCGCCAGCAAGGCACCGGCCAGGCCCAGATATGTGCCCAGGCCGAAGAAATTGCCACTACGTTTACTGGCAGAAGATGCAGTTTTCATGGGAGATCCCTAGGCGCTGCCTCATTGAGCAACGCATCACGTTTTTGGTAGCCGGCGAATGCGGCGGCAAGCAAATCATCCTGGGTCCAGCTGTCGCGCTCGAAGGTGTCGATCAGACGCCCCGCCGAAAGCACGCCGATCCGGTCGCAGATCAGCATCAACTCGCGCAAGTCACTGGACACCACCACCAACGCCTTGCCCTGACGGGTCAACTCACCGAGCAAACCGTAAATATCGAACTTGGCGCCGACATCAATCCCGCGAGTCGGCTCGTCGAACAGCAGCACCGAACAGTCGCGCTCCAGCCAGCGACCGATCACGACCTTCTGCTGATTGCCGCCGGACAGTTCCGAAACCAACTGCGTCGGGCTCGAGCTGCGGATGCGCATGGCTTCGATCTGACGCTCCGCCAGGGAGATTTCGTCGCCGTTGTTGACGAAACCGCCACTGGAGATTTCCGGCATGTTACCCAGGGCGATGTTGGCGCTGATCGACTGACTGAGCAGCAGCCCTTCGCCCTTGCGATCCTCGGTGATCAACGCGATGCCATTGCGTACGGCATCGACTGGCGAGCGAACACTCACGACCTTGGCCGGGGAGCCGAGCGCGATGGTGCCGCTGTCGGCAGCATCGGCACCGAATATCAGCCGCAGCAATTCCGTGCGCCCTGCCCCGATCAATCCGGAAATGCCGAAGATCTCCCCGGCACGCACCTCAAAAGAGACGTCGCGGACTTTGTCAGAGCGGGTCAGGCCTTTGACCGTCAACGCCGGAGCGCCGATCTTGCGCGGCCCCATGTCGATGTGTTCACCCAGTTCGCGACCGACCATCAAGGTGACCAGTTGCTCGCTGTTGTAGTTGGCCATCGGCTCGACGCAGACCAGGTTGCCGTCACGCAGCACGGCAATACGCTGCGCCACCCGCGCCAGTTCTTCGAGACGGTGAGAGATATAGATGATGGAAACGCCGCGGGCCTGCAATCGGCTGATCTGCTCGAAGAGCATTTCGACTTCGCGCGCCGTGAGCATCGCGGTCGGCTCGTCAAGGATCAGCACATGGCAGTCGCCGATCAGGTTGCGCGCGATTTCAACCATCTGCTGATGGCCGATACCGAGTTCGCCGACCAGCGTGTCCGGATCGATCGCATCGAGGCCGACTTGCGCCATGGCTTCGATCGCGGCCTTGCGCAACTGCTTGCGGCTGATCCAGCCCGCGCTGCTCGGCAGATTATCCAGAAAGAGGTTTTCCGCCACCGACAGCGTCGGCAACAGATTGAGTTCTTGCATGACCATGCGCACGCCAAGCTCTTCGGCCTGGGTACGGCTGCCCGGACGATAATCCTTGCCGTGGAATTGCATCTGGCCGGTAGTGGGTGTGACCAGACCGCCAATGATCTTCGACAGGGTACTTTTGCCGGCACCATTTTCGCCGGTCAGCGCCAGTACTTCACCGCGCATCAGCGTCAGATCGATGCCGGTGAGCACCGGTTGCGCATAGGTCTTGCCGATACCGCTGACCGAGAGGACAGCGTTCGGGGCGGAAACTGACATAGAAATCTCCATGCGCTCGCCCGGACGGACGAGCGCCGTTGTGTCGCCAAATGACTTACTGGGTGACCAGCTCGACCGGTGTTTCGATCACGCCGTTGGCACCGCTGTCGACTTTCTCGCCTTTGATGATCTTCAGCGCGGTTTCGATGCCGAACACGGCCTGCTTGGCTGCAAACTGATCAGCCGTCGCCAGCACGCGGCCGTCCTTGAGCATTGGCTTGATGGCATTGATATTGTCGTAACCGACGACTTTCACCTGCCCTGCCTTACCAGCGGCACGGACTGCGGAAACGGCACCGACCGCCATGCTGTCGTTACCGGCCAGCAGTGCTTTGACATCCGGGTATTCACTGAGGATCGAAGCCGCAACCTTGTTGCCCTTGTCGATTTCCCAGTCACCGGACTGCAGCGAGACCACTTTGATCTGCGCGGCTTCCATCGCGTCCTTGAAACCGGCCGTGCGCGCCTGCGCGTTGGTGGTGGTGGACACGCCTTCGATGATGCCGACCTCGTCGCCCGCCTTCAGTTGCTTGGCCAGATATTCGCCAACCAGACGTGCACCCTTGCGGTTGTCCGGACCTACGAACGGCACGTTGATGTTTTTGCTTTTGACCACGGCGGGATCGAGCTGGTTGTCGATGTTGATCACCGTGATACCGGCGTCTACGGCCTTCTTGATCACCGGCACCATGGCCTTGGAGTCAGAAGGCGCGATCACCAGTGCATTCACCTTGGCCAGGATCATCTGTTCGACGATGCGAGTCTGGCCGGCAGTGTCGGTTTCGTCCTTGATACCGTTGGAGATCAGATCGAAATCGGCGGAGTGTTCTTTCTGGTACGCCTTGGCGCCGTCTTCCATGGTCAGGAAGAATTCATTGGCCAAGGATTTCATGACCAGCGCGACTTTGGGCTTTTCTGCAGATTCGGCGAACGCCGAGGAGACAGGTAGTGCGGCGGCTGTGGCAGCCAGCATAGCGACAGCAAGAAGACGTGCGGCGAATGGCAGCTTCATGGGTTCACTCCGATCTTATGATTATTGTGAGCAACGTTTGCGCTGACGTAAGCTACGTCACGGCTCCGGAAGCAGATGCCCTTCAAAGCCGCGCAAACGTTTGCGTAGACCGAACTATGAGAATCCCGCTGACATTTGTCAACAATCAGAAATCGTCTTTTGTTGTAGGCCGAATCGCTGAGTCGGCCATCAGACGCTTCAGGCGGTCGTGTCGACCAGGCCACCGCTTGTAGCGCTTTTCGACATCTCCTTGACCAACGCACCCGCCACCTCTGCCAGTGCGGCGCTGGTTTGCGCGATCTGGCCCTGAATCGACATCACTGCCTGGGATTTCGCTTCGGGAGTCGGATAGCTTGCGGCCTGAGCCGCAGCCAGTTGCTGTTGCTGCTCCTGAAGTTGCTTCTGCAGTTCCTTCATCCGCTTGAGCAACGTCTTGACGGTGATGCTGAGATTGCTGTCAGCCTCGGTTTCACTGTTTTCCTGCACAGGCCCGCCACCGGTTCTGACCTGATTCTTCTCAGTCTTTTCGGTACCCAGCGCCTGCGCCGAAGTCTCATTGGTCGCATCGTTCAGGCTGTTGATCGTCGCTGCAGTTTTACCGCCAATGGTGACTGCAGCGGGATTGGCAAAACCGACCGTCAGTGACATGTGAACTCCTAAGATTTGGTTTCCTTGAGGACGCATCGGCCTGAGAGCACATTTCTTTAGCGGGGATTTGTCACCCGCCTGGCTTTTCAGAGATTGCCTATCGGCGAGCCGAACACGAATCCGTCTGTCGTTCGGAATCCCGGATGGATGGATCCTCAACGATGCTCTAGCCCTCGACAAATATTGATTTAAATCATTGGGTTAAACATTTTCCGCCAGCACATTACGCATGGTATGAATCCTGCTCCCGTCCTTGCACCTCGAGCATTCAGATCGGCTTGGGGCGCATCTAGATGAACCTGCATCAGCACCGTCTCACGACTAGAGAGAAAAATAATGAAATCTGCTTTCAATACTTTGATTCCGGGCGCATTGGCCCTCCTCCTGCTCCTGCCTGCTGCCCTTCAGGCAAAAGAAGCCGAAACCCAGACGAAACTGGCCAACGTCGTCGTCCTTGCCACAGGCGGCACCATCGCTGGCGCCGGCGCCAGTGCGGCCAACAGCGCCACTTATCAGGCAGCAAAAGTCGGCATCGAACAACTGATTGCCGGCATTCCCGAGTTGAGCAAACTGGCTAACGTGCGTGGCGAACAAGTCATGCAGATCGCTTCGGAAAGCATCACCAACGACAACCTGCTGCAATTGGGTCGTCGCGTTTCCGAACTGGCTGACAGCAAGGACGTGGACGGCATCGTTATCACCCACGGCACCGACACCCTCGAAGAAACCGCTTACTTCCTGAACCTTGTCGAGAAGACCGACAAGCCGATCATCGTCGTAGGTTCGATGCGTCCGGGCACTGCCATGTCGGCAGACGGCATGCTCAACCTGTACAACGCCGTCGCCGTGGCGAGCAGCAAAGAAGCGCGCGGCAAAGGTGTGCTGGTGACCATGAACGACGAGATCCAGTCCGGTCGCGACGTCAGCAAAATGATCAACATCAAGACCGAAGCATTCAAAAGCGCCTGGGGTCCGCTGGGCATGGTGGTCGAAGGCAAATCCTACTGGTTCCGCCTGCCGGCCAAGCGTCACACCATGGATTCGGAATTCGACATCAAGGACATCAAGAGCCTGCCTGACGTAGAAATTGCCTACTCCTACGGCAACGTCAGCGATACCGCCTACAAGGCACTGGCTCAAGCCGGCGCCAAAGCCATCATCCACGCCGGCACTGGCAACGGTTCGGTATCCTCTCGCGTGGTTCCATCCCTGCAAGCCCTGCGCAAGGATGGCGTGCAGATCATTCGCTCGTCCCACGTCAACGCTGGCGGCTTTGTCCTGCGTAACGCCGAACAGCCCGACGACAAATACGACTGGGTTGTCGCTCACGACCTGAACCCTCAGAAAGCCCGCATCCTGGCGATGGTTGCACTGACCAAGACCAACGACAGCAAAGAGCTGCAACGGATGTTCTGGGAATACTGATTGAACATCGCCTGATCACTTCTCGATCGGGCAATTGCGCATCACCTGTCAGCTTGACAGGTGGTGCCCCGCTTACACCCTTCCAATACTTTTCCCACAAAAATCTCGACAAGTCCTACACCAAAATCGGAAACCCGCTGTCAGAGGATTTTCTTGAATTTTAAGCAGTTGCGAAATCGCTTACAGTTAAATACTGTATGCACGTACAGCTTAATAAGGATAACCTCGTGGCCACCTCTCCTGCTGCTCCTGACGCTTATGAACGCATGGGTATGCGCGTTCAGAAAATCATCAATTCCCCCACCGCACAAAAAGCCAAAGCCGCACTGATTTTCCGTCTGCCGGATGAGCCGATGGACGACTGGGAGCGCTTGCTCGAGGAAATCGACGAGAACGACAACGTCACCCTCGCCTATCGCGATGACGGTGGCGTGCAGATTTTTTGGGTTGTGCCGAAGGAAGATTGATTCAATGAGTGTCCGCTGTGTTGCTTTGCTGTTGTTGTTTTTCGCCGTGGGCGCCCAGGCTGGCGCCCCACGTACATTTTCCGAAGCCAAGAAAGCCGCATGGAAACTTTATGCGCCGCAGTCCACGGAGTTCTACTGCGGCTGCAAGTACACCGGCAACCGCGTCGATCTCAAGGCTTGCGGCTATGTGCCGCGCAAGAACGCCAAGCGTGCATCGAGGATCGAGTGGGAGCACATCGTGCCGGCGTGGCAGATCGGGCATCAGCGGCAGTGCTGGCAGCAAGGCGGACGCAAGAATTGCACGCGTTACGATCCGGTTTATCAAAAGGCCGAAGCTGACCTGCACAACCTGGTACCGAGCATCGGTGAGGTTTATTTACCTACACCCCACTTCTCCTGATTTGTTGACAGGCTCTGATCCCTTGCTAGCCTCCTAGGACATCAGCACAGAGACGCTGGGTGACCACCATGCGAGTAGCGAAGGTCGAGGGGGTAAAGTGGAACGGCCGCGAGGTCAATGCCGTCATGATCCTCCGGGACGGGCCACTGACGAATGAGTCTGTGGTGTTCGTGCCCACCTATTATCTGCTCCACCTTGCTAAGGCTGCACCACTCAATACCCTGTTAGCCACCGCGTCAGATCTCAAGTTTTACTTCGAAGCCCTGGAGATAAGTGGTAGGCAATGGGACGAGATAACTGACGATCAAATGTCGGGCTATCTTGAAAGCACCCTAGCATCCACTTATAAACTTTCCGAAAAAAGCATAACTCGTCATCGCGCCTCGATTGACGGCATGTACACGCACTTATCAAAAAAGCGGATTCACGGAAAGATACTTCGACTTCAGCTTTAGATACTACAGAGTGGACGGCGTAGAGCAGAATGCTGATTCACCCACATCAGAGAACTTCAAACTTAGAAAAAAATACATCAACGAACCGTTGTATAATTGCTTGCTTGAAAACGTCCCTGGCTCCATAGGGTTTGTGTGCGACCGAAACGAGCTGATACTGGAATTAGGATATCAGCTTGGGCTAAGAGCATTCGAAGTAACGCACGGTAGGAATTTGAAAATTGCTGACCTTCAAGAAATCTTTGAATCCAACAGCAAAAACAAAAAGCTGTCCGCCTCTATAACGATTTTTGGTAAAAGAAAAAAATCCCGCACAATTAACATACCACCAGACTTGCTTCATAAAATGGAGATCTTCATTCAACGATATGAACATCTCCCATATAGGACTAACCTGATTTCCTCAAAAAATGGAAAATTGTTAGCTGCTTCATTTGCATGCAAAATATTTAATACTACTCGGAATTCTGCCTTGCCGAAGCTTAAGGAAGTTCTTGGCGAGCTCCACAAAGACGAAAATGCCCCCTACACAATTAACTGGAAATCCATACAGGCCCTAAGCTTCCATTGCATGAGGCACACCTACGCGACGAACTTGGTCACGTACTGCTACGACAATAATATCGACCCGAACAGCTATCTTCCCACTCAACTTGGCCATACAAAGCCATCCACCACTAAACAGTATACGAATTTTGAAGCAGCGCTTTACAATCGCGATAGCCGGCGGAAATTATTCAGCGTAACGGAGAATAGCCATGAGTAAAGCGCCCCTACAAAATGAAAACATTATAATTTCCGTTACTGATCCTCATGTTGCGCATGTACGCTACAAAGGAGTCTATAAAACAATAATTAGCAAAACCATATCAATACCCGAAAAATTTCATAACTTTCTTCTCCTTCAGTGCATCATATGCTACCTGCAAATAATGACAGCAAGGAATTCCTTCAATCTCTACAAATTCGTAACCATTGCGCGAGATTTTGTATTATTCCTCGAAGCAAAATACGAACGAAGCTCATCCATACCTAGCAACGTACTCAGAAACTATGCTTTATATTTGAGTGACAGCAAGCAATTGAAGCCCGCTAGTATTCGCAGCACCCTGAGTGCACTACAGGAAATATTTTCTTGGAATGTAGGCAGACCAGACTTTAAAGATCAACCAGAAAAAGAACGAACGTTTGTTTTGGCAGTACTGGCTCAGAAACCATCAATACCGATCAATAAGATGCTAGACGGGACAGCCCCCTCTATGTCGGAGCTGGTTCAGTCTAAAGAATATGACGACTTGGAACTGCTCAACTCCCTCATAAAATTTTGCTTCGGATTTCTAATAATTTTTCAAAATCATCGCTTGATTATTACTGGAGATCGTAGGGTTCAGGCACGACTAAATCAAGCAAAAAACACTAGAAACCCCGACATTGACTGGCACTTTCTTCACCCGGACTGGGAAGACTACAACGAGATATTCAACGCAATTGTAGCGTCGCGAGAGGCCACTTTGCTAGAACGACTTCTCGTCTCAAACCAGAGGTTTCAAGACGCATTTTCCGAAGCCGATAGACCTTGCACCCTTGAAGAACTTTACGAAAAATTAAAAACCTGTGTGCGCGGAATAGGCTCGATTGCGTTCACAAATAGACTGAACGAGCAAAGTCAATATGTTACATTTGAGCAACTCGACATACGGAGCTTACTTAGCCCTAGCGAAGCTGAAGAGATTTGCTTTCGGTGGCTGTTGGCAGTAGACAGAATTCAGCAAAGCGGGCAAAAGCAATTAACTCTAGACGACGCTGATATCACGCCTACCCATGTGACCCTTTCCTTTCTAAAACGTAGGGCCAACGAGTACCAACGGGATTCGACAATTCATCGTGCCAAGACATATAACTACCGTCTCATCAAGGCATTCACAGAGCTCAGAAAAACTTTTGAGCAAGATCTCAGTGATAAATCTATATCAAAGCTATTTTTTCAATACGAGAACCCATTTGCAAGGGTACAACATAGAACATCCATTAGTTATCGCACAATAATACTGGCATGCACTCCTTTTACAAATATCTATAATGAAATATCGGAGGCTTTTCCCGAGGCTAAACTCTTCCAAGAGTATTTTAACCTCCTGATCCAAGAAAACACAGAAGCTCGACAGAGTGCTTTCGAGCGAACAAAATCCGGCGATCAAACAGCCACCTCTTCTGCTAATACATCGACGCGTACGCTCAGCGCGAACGTAGTCGCTCAGTCCCGCGCAATCATCGACCCAGAAGAGCCCAAACCATTTTCAGCTTTCGACCGTAAGGCGATGCTAGAGGCTGAGGCAGATGGTGCAGCACACACAGTCAGAACCAGCCAAGAAGTGTACAGAAATCGCAGCCAAACAGCGCATAGGCTTGGGCTTCGTGCGAAATTTGTAAACTCAGTAGGGAAGCTCCAGGAGGAGGATGCGCGACGACTCTCAGCTCTTATGAATATGACTACCCTCGTTACAATGAGCGACGTGAATGAAGCTCTGGGTTGGGACGTATCATCTTTCAAGCGCGAAGATATAGAGGAGTTCAATCAGCTTATTGAAATCGCTGAAGCGGATGGATACAACTGCCAACCCTTTGGATGGTTGTCCAAAGTGGGCTCCCAGCAACGCATCATAATAATAACGCCGGTGACTGCAGCGCTAGTACACTCATACATTCAGGGATGCAAACAAGCCTTGAAAACCTCAGAATCGCAGGAGAAATCACGCGCAATCATCCTCCAACTGTGTTATGCCAAGCTTGTGCTAAATTCATTTGACAAACGCACGATTGCGGAAGGGCGAACGCTACTAAAAGACTACAATTTCCCGCCAGCTATCATATAGCAGAAAACTCATGAAAAACAAAACTCAGAACACTGCGAATAACACATTGGGGAGTTCGACCCTTGTCATTATAGATGGCAGCGGAAGTAAACCTACAGATGTGGATTTCGATTTCCGTTGCGATATTGAAAAAGTGATTTGGGCACAGCAAGTTTTCTTGGAAATGCCATTCATCTCCCATCAGGAACGTGGACAACCCATATCGGTAACGAGCAGCAAAGCAGCTAAAGACACAGCCGTATCATTGCGAAAAATTTGTGAATACTGGGAATCTCGCTTACCCAATAAGTCGTTGTGGAGTTGGTCAGAGCCAGACGTAGTAGATTTTTTTCACATCGCAATGCTGCGCTCTGAGGTTACGGAACAATTCCCTTGGCCCGTATATTCCAACCAGCGATATCATGATTACTCTCAGATATTTAATATTAGCCACAAATCAAAGACAATCGGAAAAGCGGCTGATGGACTGCATTTCAGTTTGAGCAGCCGCTTTAAGATGCGCACGATGGAGCCGATTCTGGATGAACATGGGCTGATTTACGAAGAGTGGGTGACCGGTCGCGGCTACCCACCAGTACCACTAGGCATCTGCTCTGTTCTACTCATGAAAGCTATCGATGTACTTGATTCGAAGGACACCGCTCTTACGCTAGCTTTATATGCTGCCTGGAATAAAAATCCAGATTTACACAAGGAGTGGCTCAAGAAAGACCTTAGTCCCCTGGATCTGCTCAAGATGTCCACAGACTCATCTAATGACCACGTGGGTCTTCTTGAAGAACTTCAGGCACGCGGACTAGATCATCACGTCACGCTTCCCTGGTTAGGGAAACAAAGCTTCGAGAATACAGGCGTCGAGTAATTGGTGCTTGTGTCAATATCAACTTTGTCCAATCCGGTCATCGTGCCCACGAGTTTCTTTCAATAGTATCGAATGACCGTAAACATAAGAAGAATACGTTATATGTAAAGCAACGGATGGGAAAATCATTGGACGGTCTCAAAATCTATAGACCACTGGCAGACCTCTCCGCTCGGGCGGCTGAGACCCTCTGGACAATGAGTTATGTAGACCCAAACATCTATCCTGTGCCACTCCTACATCCATGCGACACAATCCAATATGCAAGAATGATGAGTAATGGCTATATCCCAACATCAGAGTTTCGCTCCTACGGGACATTAGCCACCAATCAACGCCTGAATGCATTTTACAGATCTGACGTATTTAGTGTTATGCCCGAAGCACAAACCATACATCCAACTCTTTCAACCCATCAGTTTAGACACTCATTTGCAGAATTTACACTGCGGCGATTTGACGAAGATGTTCACGAAAGCCTACGAGAGCACTTTGTTCAAAAATCAGATTATGCCACCCAGATATATGAACGAAAAAAACTAGACCCTGCTGTCCAAAGCATGCTTGAGCGAAAGTATCTCTATGAGATTATTGGAAAGGCAGCCCAAGGAAAACTATCCTCTCGCTTCTGGGGGCCCGCATTTTCTCGCATCCAAAAAGAAATTGATAAAATTAAATTTTTGCACCCATCGAGCCCAGCTGCCCATTACGAGGAAATATTAAAACAAGTCGAGCGTTTTTCAGTATTCGAATGGGGATTCTGCGTTCTATTCACATCTTCAACGCATGAGGCAAAATGTAAAGACTCAACAACTGGCTTACCCGAGATCGATTCGCTTGCGAGTGCCGCACGCTGCACGAACTGCCCGAACAACATGGGAAATTCAATTCAAAAAAACAATTTACTTAGAACTGAACTCGCTTTCTCAGAGCTTGGTAGAACGCATCCAATCAAGGCCATAGGAAGACTGTGCACCGACATTGCAAACAATATTTCTCGAAGGACAAAAATCTAACATGGCAATTACACTCGAAAGTATAAAGAAGAATGAGAAAACAGAAACTCTATTTCCAGAATGGACTTCTTCTGAAACCAAGAAGAAGCTTTATGCAACAACGATGCAAATGTTTCACGACATAAAGGTTCGAATTGAGCAAGGCGAATTCGACTCCGCTCGCGACATAAAACTCATTGCACGGCGGATTGCAACAAGCTGCGGACTAAGCCCAAGCATTATCACTGCCCGACGCCAGCCCGAGATAGTCGCCCTGATCGAGACAATGAATGAAGATCTGTCAATTCTTTACACAAGCTCAGAGGCGACTCGACGTCATAAATCCTTCAGGCCAACGAAGGATCAACTTCAGATAGAAAACCGCCGACTTAAAGAGGAAATCGCCTCTCTTAAAAACTTAGCACTCGGATCATACGCCAGCACTGTCCTCCATAGTGTTTTCCCTAGCAATGCCCGCAATGCCGCAATAACCATAGCAAAACTTAAAGAAGAAATAGAGCGTCAATCATTGATTATAGAAAACCAGGCAGAGCAAAACAGAAAATACATGGAAGCCTTGAGTAAATATAATACCGATGACTGACGGAGCTCTATACTCACTAATTTGGTGAGGTCAACTATTTAAGTGAAGCTAACCATCACAGTGAAACATCAGATCTGCAGATTCACATCGTAGAAAAAAAACTGCTGAACAACGTAGTAGTTGGTTTCCCAGCAAAATCATAAACTTATAAACCGCGTGCAATTCTCCCCACACTCATCTTTTCTTAAAATATCATTTTGGCTTGCAAAAAATTTTTTTATCCTCTACCACTTAACACGAAAGGACAACCGCCACCTGGTAGTTCATCATGAGGATCTCGCCGCTCATGCGTATTCACTGGGGATTCAAAGAAGATATATTAAGGCTTCTCTCTGAAGCTGCACTCGCCCCAGCTCACTCCCCAGAGCAAGAGCGGCTGTTGAATGAAGCCTGTGTGCTGCTATGGCGATTCGACGAACACATAATTCCCAGATCCTCAGAGGATATATTCCCTTTACTTTCCATGGATATCTCCAGCTGGCTGCCGAAGTCTGTCAACCTACTCTACACAGGCCAGCTATTGGCGAAAGGCCATCCGACAACTTTGCCCAGAACCATCTTAACTGACATTTCAGGTCACTCCTTGAGCCTACGCGACAAAATAATCAATGATTTATTACTTTCAAATAGCAAGCGCGCCACCACAACCAAAGACTTTCGCACACTAGTCAGTTCAGAGAATCTTGCAGGAGTAATCAAAGCGAAAAACATAGCTGATCCCAGTATACTTCAGCTGTACGAACCCTTCGCAGAAACAGAAGCCCAAAAATTCATTCTACTTTGTCGCCAGTGCTCTTACCCTCTAGATTCAGTAGGGGATTATTTAATATGTATCTCACCATTCTGTAGCAACGTAAAATACTCTGCACACCCTCCTCACCAGCCAGTTCCTTTTAGCCGAAAACAAAAACCACTCAAAAAATTTCTGCGCATGGTACGTTGAAGCTCAGACACATTATTTGGAGAACTATTGCAACCCCCCTACAACTAGAGTGCCGCATGATCAGCTATTTCAAAAAAACCTTGCCCCCAGCAACGTACTCAACTTTAGCTCTCATTGATGGCAGACCTGGCATCTCTATAATCGAAGGCGACAAGAAAATACAACTTGAGCCAGTAGCCACTCATTCAGCGAGCACGATTGAGAACTATTACGGCAGCTTAGAAAACTCCAATCTTACATGGATTATCGTGCCCGACGGTACGCGTTATTTATTCCAGCACTTGAAAGCCAGGCTCCCAACCAACTATACCATCGTCACAGCCAGAAGCTATCCCTATGAGTACTTAGCGACTTTCCATAATTTAGCTAAACGTGGGGGGCGCCGCGTACGCTGTCAATGAATGCCATTGGATCCCTGCTCTGCTTGCGTACACATTCACTTCCTTCCTCCGGATTTACTTCGAGCAGTAGGCGCTGGGCGGTTGTCCACGGATTCTATATGCCGAGTCATTGTCAGAACGGGTATCAGTGCTCGCAGTACTCCCCCCAAAAATTTCCACTCTTTGATTAAACTACTTACCGCGCTCTCTCAGCACCTAAATTGCAAAGAACCTTCAATTCGACATACTGTCCTTTTAGTAGCATCACGCGATCCTGGCTTGGACGCGCATCTAAAAAATCTTGTATCTCCCGAAGACTATGCACTTGAGCTCATGTATATTTTCACGTTTTTGGATTCAAGAGATGTACTCTAAGCCTTCTTTCTTGCTCGCAATATCACTGTGCCTCTGCGCCCCTTTCTCTCCCTCCGCTCATGCAGATACCAAAATTGCCACTTGGAATCTCCAACACTTGAGTGTGCGCCCAACGAAGGACTTCAAAGCCATTGCCAAGGTCGCAAAAAACGTTGACTTCATGGCTGTGCAGGAGCTGATGAGTGAGAATGCTCTTAACGCATTGACCAAGGAGCTCGCCAAGCAGACTGGCGTACATTGGAGTTCCATGGCATCTCATGCGGTCGGCCGGTCTAGCTATAAAGAAATGTATGGGTTCGTATGGCGGGCTGATGCCATTTCCTATGAAGATGGCGCAGTCACCTACCTGGACAGGAGAGATACCTTTGAGCGCGAGCCTTACTCGGCACGCTTTAAGTCTCTCCGGGACAACGCATTCTTTGTGGCTGCCACGGTGCACATCCTGTATGGAAAAAATCAGGCAGAACGCTCCACAGAGATCGTCGCGCTGTCAGACTACTGGGACTGGCTTCATCAGACCTACCCCGATACCGATCAAATTTTCCTGATGGGTGACTTCAACACTCCGCCGGCGGCTCAAGCATGGGCAAGCCTCGACAAGCTCGCAAAACCACTGATGCTTAAAGGAGCGAGTACCCTGTCCGCCAAGGATGGTCAATTCGCGAACCTTTACGACAATGTATTCATCAGTAAAGACAGCCGCATGCGGATCAATGGAGCAGAGGTGTTCAACTACCCCAAATACCTAGGCCTGAACAATGCCCAGGGAAGATCTCGCGTATCCGACCATGCACCGATTTTTCTAAACGTCCGTCTCAACTCGACGACCTCTTCTCTGCAGGCCAGCACATCGTCACGCAAAATCGCCAATCCTGTGGGCTCGGCGGAGCGTAACCCGACGATTAGACCAATCCCTTCACAAGCCCAGGCAATGGTTATCGGAAATCTGAAGACGAAGATCTATCACATGCCCGGCTGCCCATCTTATGCAACCGTTAGTGCAAAAAACCGAGTTGAGTTTCCCAATGAGAAGGACGCTATGGCCCGAGACTTCCGTCGAGCCAAGAACTGCCTCTGAGCAAGCGTATCCCCCTCAACAGTGCTGAGGCCCACTCCCCGCCTATCCAGGGTTTTCTATCAAGCCGCTCGATGACCGTAAACATCGGGTGGCTTTTCACACTTTACTGATTTACATGGCTTTTATAAAAATGTAGCCGGATGGAATAGCTCTGCAGGCCAAGGAGACAATAATGGACTGAGCTACGATCACCCAATTGCTTCACTACCCTGGAAAGCCCACAAGACGAGGGCAGTAGCGATTTTCAACGAATTGATGGGACATTCCCTTCCCAACTCTTCATTCCCCGCGTTCAGAGCTCATAAACATTTTGCTCAGGCCAGGCAAGGCACTGCCCGACCCACCCTCAGTATAGGAAAAGCGTCTATTCGGAATTACAGAGTAAGGGCTGCATCCTTCTCGACGGTCTATATTGCGTGGGCTATAGCGCACCAGGCGTGTTTCTAGCCCCCCGCTCGACATTGGCAGACAGCGTATGGCTTGCATCCACGACTATATCGAGACATTTCCAGTTTCAGTAGACGCCATCAAGCGCAGCCGAACACAGGCAGTCGCAACTGTACTAACGGCCCTTCATCAGCTGAATACATCAACGCCATGTTACTCAGGGATAAGCTGCGCCACTGGTCGGACATGGGTGGATAGACCCGTAATTCAGCATTGTCGAGACTATATTCCTCGTCAGGTATCGTTAGGCGACACATTTAAAATTTAATCAGCTTGCACCTACAGCTGCTCCATACTTAACATGTCTGTATGCGTACAATAACAATAAAGGCGGCATTTAAATGCCCGACGCCAAGTCTACTTCATGCTCTCGCGCTCGAACCAAAAAATGGTTTGGCACCCGCTCATTATCTGCTGCCCAGAAAAAACTTGTAAGACTTAGCCAATTCCAAGCAATCGGTTGGTTTTTCAAAGCCGTCGACACCATGGCGGCAGGATCGTACATGGATCAGTTGAACGGGCTGTTTTGTTTCGACCGCGAAGTTGATCAACTCGGCATCGGAACTGACGCCCCAATACATTTATTATGCTCTGCTAACTGGGACGAGAGATTCTTCGTTGCTTGGTGCTTGATCGGTGCGCGCGAGCGAGAACTTGCCAAGCAACTGCTTGCTGACGGAATACACAATTTTTGGCCTGACACCCGTTTCTGCGAAGCCAGTTGGGAAGACCGTGTTCAAGTGTGGCTAGCCAGTCTCCCTACGGGTGAACCTGATCACGTTGAGTTAGAAATCGCAAGATTCGCAGGCCAGGCGCCTCGAAATGCCCTCCAGTTTGCACAATAGAATCAAGGTGCACGGGCGGCTCTGCTCATGTGATTGTTGAGTCTTCAGGATCAGGAACAGCGCCGATGATGAGCCCACCAGGCCATCCTGGAGCCACCGCCAGTCATGCGCCGCTTGGCGGGTCGATCTGTGCCGTGCATTGCTTGGCCCAGCCGGGCATTAACAGCCTGTATTTATATACAGTATTAGCAAAATACGGCACCCCCGAGGCCCCAAGTGCACCGTTGCACCCCTGTGCAGGTTCCTGATGAGCTTCCAAAACCCGTAGCACAGGGCCTGTAGCCGTTCTCCACTGGCGATCACTCGCCATGGTCGACACCGTTAATCAGGACATCCACGTGCCAGGTTTTTAGGGTTACAAATAGAACTATATATACAGTATTCGGCCTACCACGCCCGCACCGGCGCCCTGCCGTCGCCCTCGCCCTTTTCCGCACAAGTGCCAGCGGTTTGCGCAGCCAGGGGAAAACTAAGCTATAACGCCAACCGCCCAAAAATCTGCAAAAACTAAGGTAAAGTTCTAAAGTCTTCCAGTCACACCGATAGCTGTAAACCAACTTTTTGCACTGTAAACCACTGTGGTTAACAGTATTGAAAACTGGTTTACATCCACTTCTCTACCTTTTAGAGGCAGGGAACAGCGCCCGTTGGGTGAGCAGGAGCAACCCCAGCAGGCTGGAGGCCTTGTCCTTACGGTTTTCGATAGCCTCCTCGAGCAGTGCCCGGGCGTCTTCCTGCGTGAGCTTCAGCGTATCGGCAGCCAATGCGGCGGCAAACCCCAAGGCGGCATCGCCGTAAGTCCGCTCCCAGCGGGCAAATACCTTGGCGAGGCGATACAGCTCAAAGGCTATCGCAATAGCGTCATCCACGCAGACCTAGGAGGCCTCCCCCTTCCGGAACTCCATCGTCGCTTTAAGGAAGCGATCAATGTTCTCCGCCCCTTTACTGTCTGTTCAGCTAGCAGGGAGCGACTCACACAGTTCCGCTGGAAGTGGAATCGTCTAAATTTGAAGATTGATCAACAGTACTTCAAATTGTCCAAGCAGGACGTTGAAAACCTGCTGGTCGAACTGCACCCCTCATCGCGAGGTAGGCTCTACTTCAATGCGGATAAGAAGGTTCACACCGCCATGCTCGACACTGCAAACAGATCTCGCAGCTTCTTTATCGAGAGCAAAGAGCACCGCCAGCTGATACTGCCTTAGCAGCGTCTTGGTGAATGGGCCGCTAAATCTTCCGGTAGTCGGGCCCATCAACGCCTGGGCGCACCTGCAGCGTACATTTGTACTCAAATGCTATGAATGGCGTTTGGGGCTGGCTTGCAGGGACTGTGGTGTGACTGCGACATGCGTCGTTGAGATCAATTCCGGGGGCCGCATGCTCTGCTTCAAGCTGGCTGAAACTCATGCCACATCAGTTGTTTTCAGGATTCGCTTGGGGCCTCATCACCCTTGCACCAACCTTCCACCGCTGAGACATATAGCCACTGCCTTAACGGGTGAACGGATACGAAAGGTATCCTGCATGGATATCTATAAAGACCATAGAAGTCCTGCACGTGCTGCATTTTTTGCACCACCGAAAATGTTACGGTGATTTGATTTACCTGATCACTATCAAAAGACCGCGCTTGGCCCACTCCGCTTCGTCGATCCCCTTATCTACAGCCTCGTAAATTTCCCTCAAGACTTCGCCAGACTGCAAAGACCACTGCACTGATTGCGCCCTAAGTCGATGCAAGTCTGCCGGAGCTACGAATATTGAGCGCTCTGAATCACTGCCGTCACCTATGAGGGGATCAAGGCCCGTCCCCGTTAGAGCGTCAAGTAAGACCTCTACCATGAGAGAATTGATTGATAGGCTTTGCACGAGTGTACAGGTGCCGCTGCGAGCCGGCTTTGACAGGTCGTTGACCTGCCTTGCAGTGTAAAACTCGACGATGGTTCCCATGCTAGCGCTACCCCAATTGCAGGCTTGTTTTTAGAATTCGAAATTTTGTGAGTCTCGCTTGTTGTGACGTTCAAGCTTGTATCCGAAATCAACCAAAAGCTGAGCGATCGCACCTCCTGCCCAATCCACCATGTCGAATGTTGTGATATCGGAATCGCTACCCCGCTGCAGCCGCCCTAGCTCTTGATTAACCTGTCGCAAGAACTCCTTGTGAGCGAGAGACAACGCGTCGACACAGCCCTGGAAATCCCGCTGGGCAAGCTTGCCCATAACACTTGCCCAAGCCGCAGCCAAAAGGCTGTCGCCCTTATCAAACTCTCCACTGGCAGACGCGTCATGCAGCCGTAACGCGTGCCGCTGGACGGTGTCATAGTCAAGGTCGACCAAAGCAGCCATGGCTTGCGATTGCCCGCGCTCCAGACTGTAGAAATCATCGGTGGGAGCGGTTTTGAGAACGGCAGACGCAAGCAGCCGCCGAGCAGCGTGATCTTTGAAGGTGATCGCTAGACTCAGCTCTACGAGCAGCAGTTCGGGGGCAGGCCTGAACGCTTCCGCGATCTTGCACCCCCACTGGATTACAGTTTTGGCACCAGAGTCAAAATCGGCTTCTTGTCCAAGAATGGCACTGGCAGCCAGCCACTCGAACAGTCCTCCCCGCGCAGCAAGGGCTACCGTAATGTCTTGGCTGGCACGCGCGATGTTCCAATTGCGCTCCATTTGCGAGAATGCAGCCTGATTGTCTTGCACAGCTTCCCCTGCCAGCTCCCTGGCCATTGCCGCGTGTTTGAAAGGCCCGCTCATATTCATCTGCATTCAGCATTTATCCTTGATGTATCGATCGGACTGTTCACCGTTGCGTCTCCTCTGGCCGTCACATAACAAAGGCTCAGCGAACGGTAGGCATCCATGATCAATTTGCCCGCCTGCTGCCGGGCGACTACATGGGCAGGAGCACCGCCCTTCTTCCATTTTCGCATGGCCTTTTGCATATACAGCGCACGTGAGGGCGCGTACATGAGCTCATTTTGGCTCACCGTCGGAGCAACGTGCCCCATTTGCCGAATGAGCTTTGAGGTTTTCACGACCCCAAAACCACTTTTACCACCCTTCGCTTCACCCACTACAAGCAAAGGTTGCGATGCTCCAGGAATCGCCACGCGCACGACGACATTCACATTGTATGCACCGGCACATTCCAGGTACGCGAGCGCTCCAGAAGTATCAGTAGCACCCACATAACGACATCCAGGATAGGTACTCGACTGGGCAATGATCCCCCCAGCCAGATCCTCCCCCAGCAAAGCGGACGTTTCATACAGCCAGGCAATCAGCCCAATCCCTTCTTTGATCGATCTCAGCTCTTGAATTGTTCCGCCCTGAGCTACGTGCAATGCGAGTTGTTGTTTCGCCGCATCGGAACGGGCTTTGAGCGCTGTACTGTCGAGAGGGTAGATACTCTTCCAAGCTTGCGCACAGAGCTCCATCGCCTGCAAGTGCCTCGGGAGTTTCAGCGATCCATTGAGTCGAGCTATAAACAAAGCATCTCGTGCGCGCTTCCCGTAAACGACGATGCTTTGCGGGGGCATGGTGCCAACGGCTAGCTGCAGCATTTGAATCAAGCGATCGGCTTCTGCCTGCATTGATTGGCCTCCAGGTATCAACAGAAGCTTAATAAGTGAGTCCATTTGACCGCCGTAAGCTCCCCCTCCACCCCCCGTACGAGGATAAGACGTCAAACCGCCGCTCATGTGTTAGCACCCTGTGAGGGCGGAGAGATCAAACCTCCACTCCGCTTGCTAACCAAACGGTTGTGTTGAGCTCTCTCGATGGTTTCGAGCGAAGTCCAGATTCTCTCTTGAATCTCTGAGCTGTTTTTTTCATTCGATATCAACAGCGGCAGCAGTTGCGACAAAGCATCACGCACCTGGATCTTGTGCTCCTCGACAGATTCAAGAAGCTCGGCAAGCCGCGTGCAAAACAGCGGTGAAGACAACTCCGGCGCGGCACCCTCCAGCGCTAAAGCAGTTTGAACCCCAGATGGGGTCAAACGGAGCTGGCCCATATGGACGGGCGCTTCCAGGAGTCCCTTCCTGACGAGCTTTTCAAGGGCGGATGCGCAGGTCGACGGACGACCGATATTCATTTTTTCCATCTCAAGCAAAAGTCGATCAATCGGCATGAACCAGCGCCCTGCCGACTCTCCCTCAAAATCAAGGGGCGCATCAGACAACTCCGAAAAGTGGTATTGCAGGAACGTGGCGTCATTGTCAGGCGCTGTTTGTTCGAGAAGATGAAGTTGCTCCTGTGTGAGCTTCTCCCCAGTGACGCCCTCAAACCGGACGCCTAGCCGACTCTGGCCAGAAAACACGTAATCAAGCCGGGCTCGTGTCACCCGTGCTCCTGCTTCTCCGACAGACTCGGCAAAACTGAAACGATCCCAAATGATTTGGTAGATATCGCGACACACCTGACTGTTGAAAGCGCCTTGCAGGACAGTGGGTGGAGCGGCTCGATCCAACGGGGTAACAGGAGGATGGCCGCTCGCGAGGAACGCCAAAACGATCGGATCTTCAGGCTCAAATCCTTCGTCACCGAAGCCTTCCCTCCACGACCCGTCATACAAGGCCTGCAACGCTTCCATGCTTTTCCACGGGAGGTGGCCAAATCGCTGCCATGCCTCTGCGAGTATAGAGAATGTGCCAGCCACAGGAGGATGCGCTTGCTCCCGGACTACCTCCGGTGGACTCAGCAGCTCTAATTTAGCAGACCCCAATTTTGTGATGATCTGCCCTACCTGCGAGGTGCGAGTAAGGTCGCGCTGCTCGCCGATGTCAAAAAGATAACCTGACAGTTGTTCATTGCCCACGCGTACCTTCACGCGTATCCGACTACGCGCCTGAAGCGATACTGCCCGCCGGGCATGGTCAAGAATCAAGCGAAGAATCGCACCCTGAACTCGTCCCACCAGCTTAAATTTTGGGGATTGATCGCGAGGGCTAGTGCAAGCGCCACAGCTGACCAAATCGCTCAACTCACGCATATCGATGTCACTTCGGCGCAAGTCGTCGTGGCAAAAACGCTGCGTAACCAACAAGTCGACGATCTCTCGCACGGATTCGGCGGCAACTTTGCCTTCATCGATGCTACCCGGAGCATTGAACGCCGCTCTAACTGCAGGGCCGTTGATTCCTCCCAAGCGGACGCGTAACAGGCTCTTGCCTGAAGCGCGCTCCTTGAGCAACCGCTGGACTTGCCACGCGATCAGCTCTCCCATGCGATCGTCATCGGTCGCAATGACGACATCCTCCACCGCGTCGATAATCTTGCTCACCTCACCAAGAAAAGCACCAGCCCCCATCTCATTTCGAGGAATCGGAATAAGGCCCGCGGCAACGTCCACGCCCCCTCGGACGGGAAGATATTGGAGAGCTCCGTGGGTAGCGATCACCGCGCAGCTTTTGCCAAGGATTCGAGCCAAGGTCTGCTGCTTCCCGCCCGCCTCGATAACTACCAAGCGTCTTGGGTACAGCAATCGAGCTTGAGGGGTTTTGCGCAGATAAGCACCGAGAAAATGGATTGGCGCAAGACTCGCTTCATTTGCCTCAGGGGCAGGAAACAGCCGCTTCGGATGCCCAAAGACGATGAAGGAGGATTTCGCTCGCGACACAGCCACGTTCAACAGAGAAGCATCCCTATCCATGAAGCTTCCTGCAGCTTCATCGGGGCCTTCAACCAAACTGAAGCAGACGATAGGTCGCTCTGCACCTTGCAGCTGATGGACAGTACCGACCGTGACTTTTTTGATGTCATCCACGGTGGGCCAAGAGATCGAGCCGGTACCTCTCAACTGATCGAACACCTTCTCGAGTTCAGCACGCAAGAGGTTGGCTTGCGGGCGGTAAGCCGTGATCAGAGCGACAATATCCTGAATGGATTTTCCCATCGTGACAGGATCGGTCTGCCAGGCAGGCCAGCGTTCACCAATCCAACTGGTGATGTGCTCCACCTCCATTGGATTGCACAGAGATCCGCCCTTCCGGACAGGCTGGTTCTCTATCGAAACCCACGACATGGCGGGTTCGTGGCCAGGACTGCCTTCAGAGGTTCTGGGTACCAGCGTCTTGTTGTAGCTCAGCGCATTGCAATAACCGATGATGCTTGGCTTACAGCGATAGTGATACCGCAGAGTGATCCCAAGATCTTTTTCCTCTCGCCATTTCGATACTAGTCGGGCAGCAGCAAGCACGCTGCCATCAGCAATCGACAAGCGCGATTGCTTCAGATCATTGAGACGATTGAAAACGCCTGCAGCCGATGCGACAGCGATCTCACTTAGCGACTTGTGGTTCCAAATAGGCTCTAGCTGCTTCAGATCCCCCACCACCGCTGCTCTTTTAGCCATGAGCAACGCTGGGCCGGCAAGCTCCGGAGATGCCTGTCCTGCCTCATCAATTACCAAGAGGTCAAACAGGGAAAAGGAGTGCTTGATTGCGCTATCGCCCTCAACCAAGGGGCTAATTTGTCCAAGCGTCGATACGTTATGCAGCGTTGAAACCAGACAAGGTGTCAGCATGCAAAGACGACGCAGCGACTCTTCGACATTTGCAGGGTGTCGGGAGAACAGGCGCTCACGTTGAGCGAGAAGAAAACGTCCTTCCCAATACCGCGCAGCCCAATGAAACGCGTCGCAGCTAAACGTGAGGTCGATTGCACCTCGCGCTGCATCTGCATCCCCCCGGTTCTTTTTGAGATTGCCAATCAGCCTATCCAACTGTTCGTGGCGATCGGGGTGCCAAATCGTTGCCGGGGTTGGCCGAGCATTTTCTAGCAGCGCCAACCAATTTGGATCATCCTTCGCCAAGTACTCCAAAAAGGTGTCGCGCAACTTAACGGTGACACGCAGTTTTCGGTGCACAACCTCAACGGCAGCTTCCATGCTCGGCAGAGCGTGCTGGGGAAAGGCCTTTCTGGCGTGTACCGGGTAGGCCTCCTCGAGCTCCAAGGCGTTGTTAGGCGTCAAGACAGCAGGCCTATCCTTGTACGACCAAAGCATGCCTGTAGAGCCCCAATCGCCCTGTACACAGACGAACCGAGCGAGCTCCGCTTGTTTGTCCGTGTTGCTCAACATGCTCTTGGATGCAAAATATGCCCCGTAGCTCGGCACCCCTGCGATCCAACGCTCGGCGTGAGGCAATAAGTCGTCCGGATGAGGTGCCTTGCCGAAGGCCTCGATAACGTTGGTGACTGATTGATTGGTTGCCCCGCAAGCGACAACGATCGGACATGCCTCTTGGTTCAAAGCTGCACTGACCCATCGGCTGGCAACCACCGCACGCAACATCGAAGTCTTACCGCTTCCAGGAGGGCCATTAATCGCTTGGATTTCGCCGTCTTGAAGACTGGCAACAGCGCATGCAGCTCTGCGCTGGGACTCGTCCAATGGGAACAGTGGGCGATTGCCTTTGGAGTCGTCGTACTCGTCAATATGGCCGGTGATCAGGTTGGCAATCCCACTCGGCATACTCGCGGCTTGGAGTGCCTGATCACCACCACAAAACCGCTCGAACAAAGAAATCTTGGGGCGCTCGTTGGCATCGAGGAAGCTCGCGTACACATCAACCATCGCCTTTGCCGCAGAACCTTGAGAGGGGAACACGACTGCACGGAGCACCCAATTGACGGAGTCGGTCTTGCCTCTAGTGGTTGAGGCCGCTGTCTCCTTGGCAAGCGATTTCAGCTTCCCAAGCAATGCCTCGTCCTGGTCGACATCGAGTAGCTCGCGCACAACACTCAGTGGCGTCGACCACCACGTTGCCCAATCCATCTGCAGTGACTTGTCCGAAGAGAGTTGCCCCAGGGCATTGAACATGCGTTCATTGGCCAGTTGACCATCAGCGATCGCAAAGGCATCCCCCTTCTGATCAGGGTACAGATAAGCAGGGTTTAAAATAGGTGCACCTGCGGTTCGGGGTGCCAGGAATTTTTCTTCCACCAGCAACGCGGGAACAGCAAGCAACGGATGACGACTCACAAGCCGCTTGTCGCGAGTGTTCAGCTGACAGAGCATGAAGACGACAGCTACATCTTCGCCGACCAATCCATCCTCAATCTGGGTTGCGACCTGAGCAACCTCGTCCAACGCCAGTATCATCTTGTGCGCCGGCGCGTCTTTAGACTTGCCACCGAAAGAGCTGAAGTTGACGTAATCCAAGCCCCCCTTCCAGTAGGCGGCAACATCCTCTGGAGACAGCACAGGCGAGCGCGATACAGCCGACACCGAGTTGCCAAGTGGATGAGGCTCGGCTGACGAATGAGGCTGGGCTGGTGAGTGAGCCTTGGCAAGCGAACAGAGCGTAACGGAAGCATAAACTGGGGTGGCACCGCGTAGCGGTGGAGTGCTCTCAGTTGCCTGAGGTGAAAAGAGAGCGGACAAGTTTTTTAGAAACGTACTCAGCGCTGCCCTCATGCTTCACCTCGCATAGGCAGGGATCGATGCAGACGGCAGACATTCCAGTAGGGTGGATTGCCGACTAACTGGACGATGGCCGTTGTTCCTTTGGTGAGTCCGCCGTAAACAATCTCCTCACGTTTGAGGAACCCATTGACGTTACCCCGTCCTACCCTTCGATCCTTGATCTCAATTGTCACTTTCACTTTTTGAATCTTCTTCTTGGATGAGTCGCTTCCAGGTGGAGCATCCTGGGAGGCAATCCCGTCGTCTTCCAGTGGCTCGGCGTCCACCTCGTTGGACTCGCCTTCATCGGGATCATCGACAGCGACGACCGTGCCCTCAACCCAGTCAATGGCCTCTTTGGGGGTTGGCTCACGCATCGGAATCGGGGCGACAAGTTTTTGGGTATTCCAGAAGCCTCGGGCATTCCAGACCAGCGTCACCTCAATGCACCCGATATTCAGACAGTCGATTTCTTGAGGGGAGCCCTCCCGCAAGACAGTTTGCGCATGCTCGATGTAGTCTTCTGCCCGGCTCACTGCGCTTGGGTCACTTACGTCGACTCTCGTGAGGGATGGAATCGACTGACGCCGCAGTAATGTAGTGAAGACGTTTACCAGAGGCCAGATCGAAACGCTTGGCAGCCTGACTGCGAAGGGCACACTTTTAACGGAATCATTCGTGCTCCATTCCCGCAGCGAGAATGCGTAGAATGTGATCAGCGAATCAGTGATAACGGTTGATAGCGTCGGCTCCAAGATTTCAGTCACAGTCCAGTCCGCCTCATTCGGCAGCGCCATGAATGTGAGTTCCTGCCCCCGTTCTACATGTGCAAATCTTGCCGCCCGAAGCGCCTTGGAATCGAGTGTCGCGTGCGCTGCACCAGGTTGCCCGGGGACAAGTTTGATCCGCCAGGATCGTTGGCCGCCAACCAACGAATCAGACTCAACAAATCCCGTGAGCCTAACCTCAAGCGGCTTTGCGCTTTCTGCAACCTCAACGACACGCCAGCGACCCTTACTCAGCTGGATTTTGCAATCAAATGGCACGCTGAGTTCGGGCTGGCACTTCAACGCCTTCGGACTGTAGATCGCCTCCTGCACAGATGAGCCAGGCGTCAACACCTTTGCCCGCGCGTATGTCCCGTAAGGCCCTTCCAGCCACTGCTCTACGCACGCACTGACTGCAACAGGTGAAGACTCCATTTCCTCGGACATTGGTGCGCTCTGACGTGTTGATGATGCCAAGGAGTGAAATCGCTCCAATGCATGGGTATGATGCTGCAGAGCCGCAAGATTACCTCAAGATCGCATGATCTAGAGCCTGCGCATTGCGATAAGCGTCGCCAACCTACCAATTCGGGTTACCAAACCAAAGAAAGGCAAGAAGGCACCAGCCTCTACAGCGAAAACGTCGTGATAGCCCCTCAATCGCAATAGCCTCAGTGGGCCAGAGGGACGACTCAATTACAGTATGATGCGACTATCGCTCAACCCTTTCTAGGGCTGATAGATCATGCGGCGCGGCTGGAGCAAGCGGACATGCACATCGATCACTCCGGTCACTGGATTTTCTGCTTCACCTCCTACTACCCTCAAGTGCAACCACTGCCAACCTGGGATGGACTCCATGCGAGATTTACGTTTCAGTCGTACATTTACCCTGTTGCAGCAAGAAGGCCATCTAGCTAGAACGTCACTCCTCTTAGGAATCGATCTGCTTCTAAAGGCCAACCTAGACGAGAGAACAGTAGGCAATTTTTATTCGGCATTTTTTCAGCTAACTATTGGTATTGAGCGAACTTTAAAGCTCGTGATAATTGCAAATCACATGCTTGAAAATGACTACAAGCCTCCAACTGATAATGAGCTACGCAAAAAATACGGGCACAACATTAAATCTACTTACCTGCACGCACTATCCGTGAGAAACAAATGGGGCCACGGAAAAGTGAAAGCACCACCGTCCGAAAGCATTGAGGAGAAAATTCTGGATTTCCTGGAGAAATTTGCTAACAAGGCACGCTATTACAACCTCCGCGAGCTAAACAACACGACCGCAGATCGCGGCCCGCTCGGAGACTGGTACTCTATCTGCATAGAAGTCGCAGAAGCTAAGATAGGGTACGCGAAGCTAAACAAATCAGCTGAACAGGTCATGCACCAGCTTGATCGAGCAGGATTAGTAGGCTACTCATCAAGGTTCGATTTTGACGGCCACCCTATGACACTTTTCGACGATTATTGGAGAATGCATGTAATACAGAAAACCGCACCGCACCTAGTCTGGGAAATCGTCCAGTTCATCAGGCCGCTGTATGACGCCCTAAACTATATCGCTCACGAGGCAATGGAGTTTGAGAACGAAAAGCAATTAAAATTACCCGTCATACCCCACCTATATGAATTTTTTGTGTTTTCGCTTGCGATTAAGTCGGACACCATACGTAGAAAATCATGGTCTCGAATTTTTTGTTAACAAGAACGCCCCTGTGAGCACGGATTGAAAATAGGGGGCAGCAGCCCCAAACTTATGGAAGTAAATCTAAATTCAGCAGTTGTTTGGAGAATCGTTCTATAAATTTTCGAGCATCTCGAATGCCATCAGATAGCTCAGCTGCGCTCATCTCATGGGCACGGTGAATGATTCCATCTCGGCGATCAACCAAAGAACTGACCTGGTCGCGATGCGGCAAACGCTGGGGTGCTGTTATCACGCCAATACGCTGGAGTGCATCCTGCAACACCCTCAGCGTCTCCCTGGGGCCGAGCGTTTCGGTACCATTCTCCTTAAATGCTGAGAGCGCCAAATCCTCTCGCCGCTCAAACAATCCATAGAGGAAAATTTCGACAGCGTGGACGGTAGCAATGGCGGCGAGCCTGCGATTGTTTGCACCACCCTCCCACTGTAGCTCTTCGGCCTTCCTGAAAAAGTCCCTAGCCATCAGCAAGAAACCGGCAACCTCGGCAAGCAGCACCCTGACGCCATACCTCCGCGACCTGCTAGAATAGTAAGATCAAGTGCGGCCACATCTCAGCATAGCTGTGATTTAGCGCGAGGAACCTGAAGGGTCATCGCCATGTCAGAACGATGTCCCGTTTTCGATTGCAAAATGGCATCTAACAATGGGAAAATTAGGCATAGCTGAGATGAGCTACGCTTGGAAGCCTAACCTAGGAGAAAATCATGACAAAACTGAAGCTTGATCTGACCGCTAAGGAAATCGATTGGGATTTGTTCTGAATACCTGATTCTTCAGCTAGGCAAACAAGCGCCAGCCCATATGGGCGGCGCTTTTTTTTGGGGCAAGGAAATGCTTTTTAAGTTCGTCCACCGGTTCAAACACGTCTTCTTCTGGGTCTACATTTTCTTTGCCGCCGCGCTGATCGCCGCGCTCGGCTACGTTGCCTATTATCAGGCCGGCTGCGAGCTGAAATGCTCAGTTAACGGGCTCAACCCTTCCTCTTACCTAGTACCGATTATCGCCTATCTCAGTATCGGGTTGGTGGCGATCACGATCGGGTTCACTCGTAAAACGGCCAGTGAGAAGAACGCGCTCGATTTCGCAAAAGAGCTAGGTCTACTTACGCCTCATATGAAGGCGCTGGGAGAGATCCGTAAAGGGATGCTCCAGAACGATGGCGAACTCAACCGTCGCAAAGCTGCCGAGTATATGGCAAGCCTGTCAGATCTGAGCGACCCGACCGCTGACGGCGGCTCGAAGGCTGCTGATGCCAAGAGCACTAGCAACCCAGGCGTCAGCAACGCATCTGGGGAGCAGCCCGCATCCGATTCTTCGCACCCAAAAACAGATGACCCCAGCGCTGAGGCCCAAACAAAACAAGGCAACCAGAACAACCCTGCTGCCGGTGCTCAAGTCGATGACACTGCTAAGACCAGTGATGCTCCCAAGGCTACGGAAACGGAAAAATCTTGCACCACCGTCCCCCAGACCCAGGGAGAGATTGATTGGAACAACCGTCAATCTGCTTTCGCGCTCCTGAATGCGCTAGAGAGCTGCGCCAACGCAGTGCGCTACGAAATCTACGACGAAGATTTTATCTATAACATCTACGGCAGCCATTTCATCGAATGGTACGAGCTGTGTTATGGCCTAATCAAACGACGCCAACGGAAGCAGGAACGGGTCTGGGTCAACTTTGAATGGCTGGCGGTGAAATGGACGTTACGTCACAACATCACTGGCGTAATTTCCAATGAGTCGAGGCAGACCTCCTACATCATCAACGAGGCTCTGCAAGCTCTTAAGAGCCACAACAGAACACGCCCCATCCAGAGCAAGCTAAAAAAATTCGAGAAGCAACTCAAGCGCCGCAAGTTCCCGATGTGACCCCCCAGGGCAGCTAGCGATGGCTGCCCTTTACTGCCTGTGCCCACCTATCATGCCTGAGCTAGATTGCCTCATTTCGCTGGAGGCCTATGCTCGCGGTTTATCAGACTGGGCGATTAAGGCCGGAGATCAGTGGTGAAAAGCACGGTACGCGTTTTGATTCTGGTAGCTTTCTGACTTTTCTTATCAGCGGGGGCTCTCAAGGCTGCGGCGACATCAAAGCCCGTCGTTTTTGACATGACAGAGCCCACGAGTATCCACCCAACATCTCGCAGGACACCCAAGCACCCTTCCCTTGTCCCATGCAAGCAGAGATGACCTTTCGGATTGACCACGAAATCACTGCATGTCTCAGCTATTTGGAGGCTTTTGTGACCCAAGAGGCGCAGAGCTGTTCCGCCTGATCCGGGCCACTCAGAGTAGGCTTATTTTTCAGCCCAGCAATCCGAGTCGCAAGCCTCTCCAATTCATCTGCGGCCTTTGGCGCCCAACCATCACCTACATCCCATGCACGTAACGCTGTAGCATTCAGCGTGTGCCCTTTTTCGCGGAGAATTCTGAGCACCCGATCAACTCGTTCTTTATCCGAGTTGTGGAGCACTCCTGTGGCCACCACCATTGTTGCCGTCAAGCCCTCTGAAGAGTTCAAACAGAGGCGAGCCTTGAACCAAGAGCGTGCGTTTGCATCTATGCAAAACAAAATAGAGACGCACCGGTTGAAAAATATCGAGCGACATTTAAGGAAATCTGGCGATTACCCTCGTCCGTAATCGAGATGGGTTGGCCTCTCGATCGCGTGGCCGCTCCAGTCTGAGCGTTGGTTGGTGTATACACTTTGAAGACCGCCAAGTCCTGGCCTACGACAGCATTGCGGGTAAAAGGGGCCAGCTCGAGGTCACTCAGGCGACAAACCCATGCTCTAAGCGCCTGATGAACTCAATCACGGTGTCAGTCTCCAGCCTGGTTGTGACCATGCCGGCAGGAGCTTTGCCATCAAACGCCTTGAGTGGGAGAAACATCCAGCGCATTGCCGCGTCAAGATCGCCGCCATACAAGCTCTCTGCTGCTCTGAGCACTTCTAGGTAGCGGTCGTGTTGATCAGGGTACAAAGTGCTCATGAGAAAGCGCGCTCCGCTTTGGCTATGCCTCACGCCGGGCATGTGGCTGGGTCGAGATGTGATTATCGTCGATTGCTTGGCAGGCGTCTGCTGCCATTTGGGATGCACCGGCGGTGGACTGCTTCAGAGCGGCAGCGCTCAGCCGTGAGAAGCGCGGGCAGTATGACTGGCGTCAAGACGACTCCTTGTATGCGGCTGATCATTCGGCGTCGGATTGATCCAATGGCGACCATGTCCTCCAAAAACCAACCCCAAAATGGCATTACGGTTGGCTTCAGCGCAATTGACGTTGCGTGAATCCGGCTGTCACCCATCAGACGGAAGCCGTGAGCCGGTGGTAGCAACCGTGAGATAGGGTACCTGCGGCGGCTGCCGGGGCGGCCAGTGAAGTGGGACGCTTTAGGTTGCGGGGTAATCAGCCCTAGCTCTATAAGCGCTCTGATACCCAAGCGTCTAGAACTCCAAGTCGCCCTCGACCTCGACTTGTAAACTAAATTTTTGATCTGTTAACCAACGCGGTTTACACATCAAAAAAAGGCTTACATGGGTCATGATCGGCGGAGTTCTTCTAGGTGGTATCTAAGGACGTGCACCTAATTCCTCGCACATCACTGGCGCGTGCTCCAGCAGTGTGATCGCCTTCCTAGCTGCAGCCCGGTACTGCTCAAACCCTCCGACAACGGAGCTCACGAACACCTTCATAAAGATCCCCCAAACTGAAGCCTAACTGACGGCCTTGGAGAACTACTGTATGTCATAACAGAGGCCAGTGCTAAGCACCCGACCTGAGCTAAGTAGCACTCAAACTAGCGGGTGATCAGCCCTTCCCCACCTGCAGTGAATACAGCTTTCAACAAGCGAACCCATGCTCGATCTGAGTCAGCACCTCGATCACCCTCTCTAAATCTTCCTGGTCTTTCACGAAGTCGATAGGTGCCTCGCCACCGAATAACTGACTAAGCGTCGAAAGCCATGCTGCGGCTTTGGCCCTGTCGCCAAAAACCTGCTCAGCTTTTTGCCACACCGCATCTAAATTTTGCATACGCCACCCTGCACTATCGAGCTCGCCATCACCGTGCAAGCCTAGTCTGTTCTGTAATCATGGAAGGTCATGCAGCCAGCCCGAGAATCTCGAAGTACTCATCAATCACTTTCTTGCATAGCGCTTCAGCTTGTTTGTGCCGCTTCAACTTCCACAGAGCGATCGAGTGGTTGTAGTCAAAAACCCGCTGGTTGTCAGCGTCCGGAATTTTTGGCGTGGCGTACTCCACCAGCTGCCTCACCTCGTCCTCGCGGCCTTGGTCGGCAGCGAACAGAATTTTTCTCATCGCCCAAGCGACCTGCTCACGGAACCGAAATCCATGTTCGGTCAGGAGCTGCTCCATTGTGAGCAGAGACTCAGCCACTTCTTCGAAGCGACCTTCTCGCATCAACGAAAACACAAGCCCATCAAGCGCGCAGAAAGCCTAGTGGGGATTCAGACCACCTTCATCAAGCACCTGCTTTAAGGTTGAAGTGATGTCGACTGACAGCCCCATCTCGTAGAACAGCTCCTCCCCTGCCAATCCAATCAGGGTCATCACGTCGTTGAGCCTGATGAATATCCGAGTGAGAAGCGCAAACCGTGACGCATCAAGGTTCTTCTCCATGCTCTCGATCAGCAGATCCTTCAACGCTACCAGTGCAGTGGTGATCACCGGCTCACCTCTCAGCTCCAGATGGCGCATGCCCAGAGCACGGACGGCATCGTGGACTTTGAGTGTTTTGCACCGAACACCTCAACCGTGCCGGTGGCTTGGATTTTCCTGATGGCTGTGGCTGCGCCGCCCTTTGACAATTCCAGCGTGGCTGATAACAGTCGCACGATTTCTTCTTGCGTGAACCCTATATCAGCAAGGCTGACGACGGCTACTCACCGCCCTGAAGCAGTGGTGGTTTCCAGTCAGCGAAGTGTTTTAACGCATCAGGGTCGCCGACCAATTCCTTCGCGTTGGCCAGCCGCTCCATGACAGCCTCTCTCGCCACACCATCGAGGCACTGCGCTGATTTTTCGATATCGGCGAAGAATGCGCGAACACTGTTCACCTTTGCCCACCTCTGAATTACGGATTCGAGTTGCTCACGGCTGTCCTGAATGACCTTGAGGCGGAGTTTTTCCTCCTCCTTTCTTTTCCATTCTGCTAATTGCAACTGATGCTTTTGCCATTCGAGCTCGGCTTTCTCCCGTTCGAGCTTCACTTTCTCGGCAAGTCCTGGAGCTTCAGCGATCAGAAGCTTCACGATGCTTGGGATTTTATTGATCAGATCGCCAGGCTTGTCTTCCTTCCAGCGCTGAACCCACTCCGCCCGGTAGTAAGGAGAGTAAACCTGAAGGCACAGTCGACCGCTGGGCATGTCGGCACGCATTACCCATTCGTTTCGATACGGGGCAGCGCGTTTTCTCACTGGACGTGAACCCAGCCGGACTAACCTTTTGTCTACGCTTTTGACTTCAACATATTCGCTGATTTCGTAAATGGACAAACCGAAAACGACGCTTCCAACATGAACCACAGTTGGACGTTGAGGCTGCCAAAGCGAGGGATAGACATATCTCGATGAGGGGTTGTCCCTATGATCAACTGGTTCGCGGCTCATGCGCTCGGCAGGATCGCTGAAGGTAACGGTGAGACCTTTTTTCATAAACGCTAGGAACAACTGGTTTGCGAAGTTGACTGCATGAGCGAGCCCACTGCAGCTCACAATTAGATCCGCCATCGCGCGTTTGGTAGGCCTATCGTAGCCGTTCTCGCTTTCCCGCACCTTTTTGAAGTGATCTTCAATGCTCAGTAAAAGTGGGTGCCTTCGAGGTTGCGCATCAGAATTGAGCGGGGGCGTCCGGCTCACCCTCTTTCGCTTTATCGCTGACGATCGCTGAACCTGAACCGGTGCTTCATTTCGGTTCCACACCGTGGGTTCACCAGGTTGAGCACCAGGCAAGACTGGGCGAGCCTTAGCCTTTCCTACCGCGACTTGCGCCCAATAGCCTACAGGCGGCCTAGGAATATTCAGGCTGATGTAAACCTTAGTGAGATAGCTGGAGGACACTCCGAATCGCGAGCTAATTTTGGTCATTGGAGTCGACCAAGCCAGATCGAAAAGCGATTCTCTCGTCACCACTTCATCCGACATATCACCCGCTGAGTTCTGAGCGTTAGCTGAGCCTTCCATAGGGATCACTTTCCAGCGATTGAAGAGCAAATGATCGTAGCTAATCCGTCGCGACTACATAGCTGGTTACCTACTTCCGACGGATAGACATGTGAAATGAAGCGTCGATCTTAAAGGAAATGGTGGCCCTCTGATTTGCCGGGCCTTGTGCCCGAGGATGCCTTCCCACATACGAACCTACAGACGGAACAGCCGTAAACGAATCGTTGCTAACCATCTGTGGTCTGCCGCGATACCTCATCACGCATTGATCGGCGTCTCAATGAATCGATCAGCCGACTCCATGTAAGTGGCCAGGTCGACGATCTGTCGAAGAACAATCACCACCTCAAGCTTGTGTGCCTCGTCGGGCAGCCCTATCCGTTTTAGCATCGCCTTTGCGTCTTCCTCGATCGCCGCTAGCGCATCGATATCACTCTGCAACCTCATGTCGGCCTCCTGCCATTGTGAGATCAGAGATACATACCCCACTTCTTCAAATCACACCAGCGGGCACAAGCACTGCTTTGAGGAAGGGTAACGGTACCGACGAGCAAGCGCGCCGAGTCATAGCAACGGATCGGGGCATTCACAGCTCATGCCGGGTTAGCTCTCAGTTGCTGATATAGGTCAGCAAGAAGCCTGGCGTCGAGTAATGCATGGTGCGGTAGCTCCGGGAGGTCGACCTCACCGAGGTCATTGCCTTCTAGGTGGCGAAACAGATGAATCAGATTCGTGGGCTCGTTGGCCACATTGCTTGGCCATTCATCAGCCGAACCGGCCAGTTGGCAGAAAAACCTCCAGTCCCAATCTGGCGCATCCGAGCAAATCTCGAGTTCTTCCTCAAAACTGTCGAGGTAAGACTTCATAGCAGCTTGGGCGGAAGCGAGTGACCTGCCATGACGGTTTGAATCCAACTGCGGCAAGACGTTTTGAATCACGAAGTCGCTGCAGTCTCCCACTAGATATGTGTCTGTGAGCTCGACGTAGTATTCGTGGCCGGCTTCGGAAACGAGTGCCAGCGAAATCAACTTGGTGTCGCGGTTAAGCTGAGTGAATTCGCAGTCCAAAAATACCTTCACACCCTCCCCTCCTGTGTGTACCTGGTTCATGCGTGCCAGTGTATATTTGATAAAACGATCAGAGCCGGCTGGTTTCCTTTATGACTTTAACCAATTGTCCTGACGTTTCTACGCAGGCGCTCCCAAGGAAGTTGTTTTTGCGAGTCTTAGACTCTGAAGACTCACTCCACCATATTTACCGTCTGTACTTGTCTCATATTACAATTGTTATAGCCTGAAGCGCCCCACGAGTTTCTCCATCTCGCCGGAAATTTCTGTCAGACGCCCCGACCCGGAATGGGATGAGTGCGCAAACTCTTCAACTAGGAGGGCATCGGCGTGAATTTGCGCAATGTGTTGGTTGATATCCTCGGCCACCTGATGCTGTTCCTCTGCAGCCGTAGATATTTGAGCATTTTGGTCGCGAATTGAGTCCACTGAGTCGCGGATCTTTTCGAAACTGTCACTCGCCTGCTGGATACACTCCACGCTGATCTGCGACGCCTCCAAGCTGCGTTGCATCTGCTGGGTGACCTCCTTGGTTCGCCGCGCGAAGTTGCCGAGCAGGCTGTCGATCTCGCCAGTTGAGTCGGCAGTACGACGCGCTAAGGCGCGAACTTCGTCAGCCACGACCGCGAATCCACGCCCCTGGCCGCCGGCGCGCGCCGCTTCGATGGCGGCATTGAGTGCCAACAGATTGGTCTGCTCAGCGATCGAACGAATAGTATCGAGGATCGTGTTGATGTTCTTACTGTCCTGCTCGAGCATCTGCATGGTACATGCCGACTGCTGCAGGTCTTCACTCAATTTAAGAACGCTGCCCGTGGCCTCACCAATGTGCCGTTGCCCGTCGTGCACCTCTCGATAACCAACGTCCGCGCTGGAAGCCGCGCGACTACATGAGCGAGCCACTTCGTTAGAGGTAGCGACCATCTCGTTGAAAGCCGTGCTTACTAATTCAACTGCTTCGCGCTGCCGCACTGCGGCGTTGTTCATGTTGCTGGCCACTTGACTTGTATCCGCAGCGACCTCTTGCAAATCGGAGGAAGCGCTGCGGATGCGCCTCATCAGTTGCGCGATCATCCCAAGGAACTGGTTGAACCAACCAGCCAAAGTGGCGGTTTCGTCCTTGCCCCGCACTTCGAGTTCGCGTGTCAGGTCGCCTTCCCCTTCGGCAATTTCCTGCAAGCCATTGGCAACGCTGCGAATTGGTCTAACGATTACGCCGGCGAAGCTCGCGCCTACGATGGCGAATACAATCGCCAACACGGCGGCAATCATCGCAATAAGCCATGTGAGACTGGTGGCCTGAGCCATGACTTCGTCACGCTTAATTAGACCGATGAAGCGCCAGCCTAGGCTTTCGGAACTCACCACATTGACCATATAGGGCACGCCATCGATTTCGATCCCGGTGACGCCATCGCCAGTCTTTGCCAGATCGTAGTAGCCGTGGCCCAAATCGGCCAAGGGTTTGAAGCTGTTTTGGGGATTGGCGGGATCGACTAAAACGTTGCCGTTGGCTTCGACCATCATCAGGTATCCGCTGTCGCCCAGCTTGATGGTTTTAACCAGTTCCGTTAGTTGCTTTAGCGAGACGTCTACACCGACGACGCCTACCGGGTTGCCGCTTGCGTCGGCGAAAGCGCGAACCGTGCTGACCAGCACCATGTCATCCGGCGCCCAGTAGTAGGCGCCCGTGCGCACGGTTAAGCCTGATGCGGCGGCCATGGCGGTTTTGTACCAGGGACGCACCCGGGGGTCGTAGCTGGCCATTTTGGGATCGTCGGGCCAGCCGGCAAATCCGCCGTCGTTGAGCCCCAGTGAAATGGACGCGGTGGTCGGGTGGGTCTCGGCAAATCGATCGAAAATAATCTGGAGCCGCTGATCGGCTTCGCTGACAGGCGTTTGCTCAGCATTGGCAGCGGTATAGTTTTTCAATCCCTTGACGCTGGCGATCCGAGGATCCTTGGCAAGGTATTCGACGTTTTGGCGGATGCTTTCAAAGAACTGCTTCATGCCGTTATCAATCTGGCGAATTTCACGACCGCTGCTATCCAGGAAATTGGCTTGCGCCGCGCTCCGCAAGTTCAATACGACGAGCACCGCAACCATAACCACTGGAAGACAGGCGATGGCAGCAAATACCCATGTCAGCTTCTGTTTGATATTCATGACCTCTCCAACGGGTACTTATAATTATTTAGGGCGGGCCGATGGAACGGATACACCCATTGGAATCAAAACAGCGCCCACGACGACTGACGCGAAATCTGCAGGGACAGCGTCCGTAGATAAATATCAGTGTTAATTTTCCTGACAGGCCAGGTTCTCGCCCGCTACTCCAACGGAGACGGGCGGAAGGTTCATGTACTGCAGCTCAGCTCAGCTCAGCTCAAAAACGGCCTGGAGCAAAGGGTGCTGGATCGACTACAGGCGTCTCGCCCATCATCAATTCTGCGAGCAGTCGACCGCTGACCGGGCCCAGCGTAAACCCCTGATGGGCATGGCCGAAGTTGAACCAGAGCCCTTTATGCAAGGGCGCTGCGCCGATTACCGGTTTCATGTCTACCGTACAGGGTCGGGCGCCCTTCCATGGCATGCGCTCAACTTGGGGGCCTAACGCCAATAGTTGCCGTGCAGCACTCTCGGCCTTGCCTAACTGCACCGGTGTCGGAGGTGCACTTAGACTGGCGAACTCTGCCCCTGTCGATAGGCGGATACCGCGTTTCATCGGCGCCAGCATGTAGCCTTGTTCGGTATCCAGCACCGGGCGGGTCAACATTGCTCCATCGGCAAAGTGAGCGTGGTAACCCCGTTTGACGAACAACGGTATGCGGTAGCCCAACTCAAACAGCAGCTCATGAGCCCAAGGCCCCAGCGCCACTACCACCTCGGATGCGCCGACCGATCCGGAATCGGTATCGACGCTCCAGCCGGCTCCCAACTGACGCAACGATCGCGCATCGCCGCGCAAAATTTGCCCACCTTCACTCACGAACAGATCGGCATAACGCTGCACTAGCTCTCCAGGCTCAATACAAGTCCAGGGTTGCAGCCAATGAATGCCCCCCACCAATGCCTCGCTCAGGGCGGGTTCCGCCAGTCTTAGCGCGACACCGTCCAAATGCTCGGACAATACGCCGTGTGCACTCACGCGTACCGCACGCTCCACCGCCTCATCGAATTGCTGTGGGCTACGGAACGCCTGAATCCAGCCTTTGCGCACGATAAGGTTCTGCGAACCGCTTTGCTCAATCAGCTCCGAGTGCTCACTAATCGAATGCTCAATCAACGTGCGAAAGGCATCCGCAATGGCCTGGTAATGCTTCGGCGCGGAGTTGGCCCAATACCTGACCAAGGCAGGCACGTATTCAGGCATCGCGCGTATATGGTAATTAACGCCGATGTCACGCTTGGTTGCCACGTTTATCAAACTGGCAAGATCCCTTGGAAACGCGTAAGGCTCAATGGCCTCGCGCTGAATAATACCTGCGTTACCGAACGATGTTTCGCGCCCTGGCAACCCTTTGTCTACCAGCGTCACTGCGCAGCCACGGCGCTGCAAATGCAACGCCGTGCACACGCCGACAATACCGGCTCCCAATACCACCACTTGTTTTTCGCTCACGCCGCCTCCGAATCAAGCACGCTGTTGCGCGATGACACTGATCTCTATCAATGCATCGACCACAAGGCCGGCGCAGACGGTCGCGCGCACTGGCAGGTTGGTCGTGAAGAATGATGCATAAGCGCGATTGAATTCGGCGAAATCACTCCGGTCGGTCAGGTATACGGTGACGCTGACAACATCGTCCAGCGACAGTGATTCGGCTTCCAGCGTCTGGGCAATACGCGTCAGGGTCAAACGCGTTTGCGCTTCGATACCTTCAGGAAAGCTGCCGTCCTCACGAAACGGCAATTCGCCAGACAAAAAAACCAGGCCTTGGCTGTGGCGGACTTTGGAAAAGGGCAGATTTTTTACGGTCATGGCAGTTCTCTCTCTTGGGTATTCAAAGATTCGCTCATCAGCGAGCACCGATTGTGAATCATCGCTTGCAGTCCATCTGTGCTCACGGCTAGGCAACAAGTCGTAAATGCGCTTGAGCATCTACCCCCTTACGGGCGCTGGCCATGCTTACAGAGCGAACAGCATTCCGAAATCATGTTGACTCACTGGTCAGTCGTGACAGCAAGGGCTGAACTAGGTTTTAGCTTAAAAAGCTCGGCTTGTATATACAGGGTCAAGCATTTTCAATGCCGCTCGCAAAAAAACACGCCAGATGCCTAAGGCAAAGCCAGTAGCTGTCCATTTATGGTTAGCTCATTAAATGCGTACGGCAATCAATGTTTCGTTTAAACACGCCACGAAGTGAGGGTAACACCCCCCCGCGGAACCATAGGTTACACATTGAAAATCCTGCATGAACAAGCATCTGATCCACTTCTCTGAAAACAGGCCTTAACCGCGGCTCTATTACCGCACGAAGGTTTTGGCCTGCATCTTGCCTTTCTGGTATATACAGGATCATACAGATCATTCGCCACGTTACGCTGTTCGCTAAGGACGTCACATCATGAATCCAATGGTACCGCTCAGATCCATCCAGCTATCAGCCAGCCGAGTTCAGACATGACGCCGAGTAGTAGCGTCTGCAGCAGCTCCTGCAGAACCGACTGAATCGAAATGCTTTCCCGCAAAACACTAATTGAGGTTAGCCCTGTATGAATGCCAATGACTTGAACCTGCTTGCCCGCGCAGAAGTTCGCGAATTGGCCAGCTATAATGCTGGCCTGGCTTCGGATGCCGTGCGCAAACGATTCGGCCTTACACGCGTAGCCAAACTTGGGAGCAACGAAAACCCAATGGGCACAGCACCCGCCGTTAGCGCCGCAACGGCTCGAGCTTGCAGCGAAATTGCGCTGTATCCCGATGCCGGCTGCCAAGCATTGCGTACTGCGCTTTCTGAAAAGCTGGGTGTGCCGGAAAACCAGTTGGTGTTCGGCAACGGCTCGGAGGATTTGCTGAGCGTCATCAGTCGAGTGTTTCTGGATCACGACGACGAAGTCGTGACCGTAGTGCCTTCGTTCGGTCTGCACTTCATCTATCCACTGGCAGCCGGCGCCAAGGTGATTGGTGTGCCAATGACCCAGCAAGGCACATTCGATGTGCCGGCGATGGTCGCAGCACTCACGCCCCACACGCATGTGTTGATGTTTTCCTGCCCATCCAACCCGGTTGGCTGCGCCCTTAGCGCCGACGAGCTGCAACAACTGCTCGACGCATTGCCACCGCAATGTTTGTTGGTGTTCGACGAGGCCTACTACGAATATGCACAATGGGAAGCCGAATACCCGGACTGTCTTGCTCTGATTCAAGGCAGCGGCAGACCGTTCATCCTACTGAGGACGTTCTCCAAGGCTTATTCCCTGGCGGGTTTGCGCATAGGCTACGGGGTGGTGAGCGATCCGATGTTGGCCGATCTTATTAACCGTCTGCGTACTCCCTTCAACGTCAACCACGTAGCCCAGGCCGCAGCGATTGCCGCACTGGCTGACGATGAGCATCTGAACGCCTGCCTGTCCCATGTCGCTAGCGAACGTCGGCGAATGGAGGCGACACTGCACGAGCAAGGCATTACAACCGCGCCCTCCCTTGCCAACTTCTTGTTTTTCAGCACGCCTTTTCCGGCCGAAGTCATCAATCAAGCGCTACTGCGCGAAGGGGTGATCATCAAACCGTGGCGCGAAGTTGGTTACACTGAGTACTTGCGCGTCTCTGTCGGAAGCTGTGAGGATAACGACCTTTTCCTCACAGCACTGGCAAGCGTCTTTGCCACACTCGAGACACGGACTGACTAATGACCAAAAATGCACCACAAGCGCTCTACCGGCGTGCAAAGGATTATGTGCAAGACCAACTTCGGGCGGGCGTTTGGAAACCTGGTGACCTGATTTCTTCAGAAAACCAGCTGGTGCAAGAACTGGGCATTTCGCGCATGACCGTCAATCGGGCTTTGCGCGAACTAACCGAAGAGGGTCATCTGGTCAGGATTTCAGGTGTCGGCACGTTCGTAGCCGAAAGCAAGCCGCAATCAAACTTGCTGCGCATCACCAACATTGCCGACGAGATCCTGGCCCGAGGCCACAGCTACACCTGCCGTGTCCTGCACCTGGGGCGTGAATCGGCCTCGATGCCGGTGGCGTCCGCTTTGGGTCTGACCACCGGCTCTTCAGTTTTTCATCTGGTCTGTGTTCACAGCGAAGAAGGCGTGCCCGTACAACTGGAGGATCGTTACGTCAATCCCGAGCTGGTGCCAGAGTTCCTGCAACAAGACTTTGGGGAACACTTGCAACCTGCCAAATACCTGTTGCGCGTCGTCAAACCTGATGAAATGGAGCATATCGTCGAAGCCTGTCACCCAAGCATTGACGAAAGCAAACATATGCAGATCGACGCCAACGAACCTTGCTTAGCGCTTATCCGTCGCACTTGGAGCCAAAGCAAAATTGTGACTTACGTGCGCTTGGTTCACCCCTCCTCACGCTATCGACTCGGCAGTCGCCTGCCCGTAAACGGGGCGCATAGAGACAGTTGATGCCTGAAGGCATCTGATGAACTGATCCATCATAAACCGGGATCGAAATGCCATTGCTGCTTCTACTTTCCGGACAACCTCTTGACGCAGAATTTCACCAGTGAGTTTCCTGTACTACAAAAGTAAAAAGCTCCACAGCTACGACAACTGCCTGTCGCCGATAGCTGTAGAGCAAAAAAACTGCATAAACACTGTAGCTCTCGTGCGGGATGACTCGAGCAATTCAGCTTGCTCACACAGGAGCCAAACGCCCCTTCCCCCCGATTACAGGCTAGGCAGCAACTTTGGCAACACCAGTTCGTTCAAGCACCGGGAAGCCAACAACTCGCTTGCTGCGTTGATATCCGGCGCAAAGAAGCGATCTTTGTCGTAGTAAGCCACTTTGCTGCGCAGGCTGGTGCGGGCAAGCTCCAGCTTCGTCGAGGTCTTCAAGCCTTCGCGCAAGTCAAGGCCCTGACACGCAGCGAGCCACTCAACAGCGAGGACGCCGCGAGTGTTTTCAGCCATTTCCCATAAACGCTTGCCCGCTGCAGGAGCCATCGACACGTGGTCTTCCTGATTCGCGGAAGTTGGCAGGCTATCCACCGAATGTGGATGCGCCAGTGCCTTGTTCTCACTGGCCAGCGCCGCTGCGGTAACTTGGGAAATCATGAAGCCGGAGTTCACACCGCCGTTGGCCACCAGGAATGGCGGCAATTGCGACATGTGCTTGTCCATCATCAGGGAAATACGCCGCTCGCTTAGCGAGCCGATTTCCGCAATCGCCAATGCCATGTTGTCAGCAGCCATGGCCACAGGCTCGGCGTGGAAGTTGCCACCGGAGATCACATCGCCTTCGACAGCGAAGACCAATGGGTTATCGGAGACGGCATTAGCTTCGACGACCAATACCTCCGCAGCTTGACGGAACTGGGTCAGGCACGCGCCCATGACTTGCGGCTGGCAACGCAGGGAGTACGGATCCTGAACCTTGCCGCAGTTCTGGTGGGAGTCGGAGACTTCACTGCGCTCCCCGAGCAAGTCTCGGTAGGCGGTAGCACTGTCGATCTGGCCTTTCTGGCCACGCGCGGCGTGGATGCGTGCGTCGAACGGCGAGCGCGAGCCCAAAACCGCTTCAACAGTCAGAGCACCGATCGCCAGTGCGCCAGCGAACAGATCTTCGCCCTCGAACAAACCACGCAGTGCATAAGCGGTGGATACCTGCGTGCCGTTGAGCAACGCCAGCCCTTCCTTGGCAGCCAGTGTCAGTGGCGTCAGGCCGGCGATTTTCAGCGCCTCGGTTGCTTCCAGCCATTCGCCCTTGTAACGAGCCTTGCCTTCACCCAACAGCGCCAGCGACATGTGGGCCAAGGGTGCGAGGTCGCCGGATGCACCGACCGAACCTTTCAACGGAATGTGCGGATAAACCTCGGCGTTGATCAAAGCGATCAGTGCTTCGATGACGGTGCGGCGGATTCCGGAGAAACCACGGCTCAAGCTATTGACCTTGAGCACCATGACCAGCCTGACCAGCGCGTCACTGATCGGTTCGCCAACACCGGCAGCGTGAGACAGAACCAATGAGCGCTGGAGGTTCTCCAGGTCTTCAGTAGCGATGCGGGTCGAGGCCAGTAGGCCGAAACCGGTATTGATCCCATAGGCGGTGCGGTTCTCGGCGAGAATTTGTTCCACGCAAGCAACGCTGGCTTCAATCTGGGCCGAAGCACTGTCATCGAGGGAGATGTTGACCGGATGCTGGTAGACGTCGCGCAGTTGGGCAAGGCTCAGTTGGCCAGGGATGATGTTGAGTGTGTTCATGCTTTTGCTCCTTTAACAGAGGTGATCATTGGCAGGTTTAAGCCTTGTTCTTTGGCACAATCTATTGCGATCTGGTAACCCGCATCGGCGTGACGCATCACGCCGGTCGCCGGGTCGTTGTGCAGCACGCGTGCAATGCGCTCAGCCGCTTCGTCGGTACCGTCGCAGACAATCACCATGCCCGAGTGCTGAGAGAAGCCCATGCCGACGCCGCCGCCGTGGTGCAGGGAAACCCAGGTCGCGCCGCTCGCGGTGTTCAGCAGTGCGTTGAGCAGTGGCCAGTCGGACACGGCGTCGGAACCGTCCTGCATTGATTCGGTTTCGCGGTTTGGGCTGGCCACGGAGCCGGAGTCCAAATGGTCGCGACCGATGACGATCGGCGCCGACAATTCCCCGCTACGCACCATTTCGTTGAATGCCAGGCCCAGCTTGGCGCGCAGACCCAGCCCTACCCAGCAGATTCGGGCCGGCAAGCCCTGGAAGCTGATGCGCTCGCGCGCCATGTCCAGCCAGTTATGCAGGTGCGCATCGTCCGGGATCAGCTCTTTGACCTTGGCATCAGTTTTGTAGATGTCTTCAGCGTTACCCGACAGCGCAGCCCAGCGGAACGGGCCGATGCCACGGCAGAACAGCGGACGGATGTAGGCCGGTACGAAGCCCGGGAAGTCGAATGCGTTTTCCACGCCTTCTTCCTGAGCCATCTGACGGATGTTGTTGCCGTAGTCGAAAGTTGGAATGCCCATTTTCTGGAATTCAAGCATCGCTTTGACGTGTACGGCCATCGATTGCTTGGCGGCTTTCACTACAGCGGCAGGCTCGGTCTTGGCACGAGCGCGATACTCTTCCCAAGTCCAGCCGGCAGGGAGGTAACCGTTTAGCGGGTCGTGGGCGCTGGTCTGGTCGGTGACCATGTCCGGGCGTACGCCGCGCTTGACCAGCTCCGGCAGGATTTCGGCGGCGTTACCCAGCAAGGCGATGGAGATGGCCTTGCCTTCCTTGGTGTACTTGCCAATGCGTGCCAGGGCGTCGTCGAGGTCGGTAGCTTGCTCGTCGACATAGCGGCTGCTCAGGCGGAAATCTATGCTGACCTGCTGGCATTCGATGTTCAGCGAGCAAGCGCCGGCCAGGGTTGCCGCCAGCGGCTGGGCCCCGCCCATGCCGCCGAGACCGGCGGTGAGCACCCAGCGACCGGTCAAATCGCTGTTGTAATGCTGGCGGCTAGCTTCGACGAAGGTTTCGTAGGTGCCCTGGACGATGCCCTGGCTGCCGATGTATATCCAGCTGCCGGCGGTCATCTGGCCGTACATGGCCAGGCCCTTAGCATCCAATTCGTTAAAGTGTTCCCAGGTGGCCCAGTGCGGCACCAGGTTGGAGTTGGCGATCAGCACACGGGGCGCATTGCTATGGGTCTTGAACACGCCGACCGGTTTGCCCGATTGCACCAGCAGGGTTTCGTCGTCGTTCAGGTTGGTGAGGCTCTCGACGATCTGGTCGTAGCATTCCCAATTGCGCGCCGCACGGCCAATGCCACCATACACCACCAGTTCTTTTGGGTTCTCGGCCACTTCCGGGTCGAGGTTGTTCATTAACATGCGCAGTGGCGCTTCGGTCAGCCAGCTTTTGGCGGTCAGCGTGTTACCACGCGCGGCGCGGATTTCGACATTACGGAAATGGGATGGCTTGCTCACCGGTAATCCTCTCGAAATGACTTTCTCAGCCTATTTATTGATTTAATCATACAGGTCACGCATAAATATAATCATGTATATACAACCACAATCAAGCGAATTTCACTTGAGCATGGTCACTCACGAAGGGCGAAGTACTATGGAGCTAATGAGCGATCGAAGAGTCGCTCGAAGGCATCGCGGTTACTTGAGGTTGCCGCTAAGGAACTGCTGCAGGCGCTCGCTCTTGGGGTTTCCCAAGACATCCTCAGGTAAGCCCTGCTCTTCCACGAGTCCTTGGTGGAGGAACAACACCTGACTCGACACCTTACGCGCGAAGCTCATCTCATGAGTCACCATGATCATGGTTCGACCTTCTTCGGCCAGACCCTGGATCACCTTGAGCACCTCGCCCACCAATTCTGGATCAAGCGCCGAAGTCGGCTCGTCGAACAACATGATCTCGGGCTCCATGGCCAAAGCCCGAGCAATAGCGACCCGCTGCTGCTGCCCGCCAGAGAGAAAAGCTGGATACTGGTCGGCAACGCGAGACGGCAAACCTACCTTGTCCAGATACCGCCGAGCACGCTCCTCAGCATCTTTTTTGCTGATACCCAGGACGCGGCGTGGAGCCATCGTGATGTTGTCAAGCACGGTCATATGGCTCCAGAGGTTGAAGTGCTGGAACACCATCGCAAGCCGTGTGCGCAGCCGTTGCAGTTCAGAAGCGTCGGCCACATGCATGCCGTGGCGATCATGCATCATGCGAATCGGCTGGTTATCCAAGCCCATGGCGCCATCGTTGGGCGTTTCCAAAAAGTTGATACAACGTAAGAAGGTGCTCTTGCCCGACCCACTGGCGCCAATAAGGCTAATCACATCGCCGGTCTTGGCGTTTAGGGAAACGCCTTTAAGTACTTCGTGGCTGCCATAGCTTTTATGCAGGTTTTCAACGGTCAATTTGTACATGTTCAAACACCCTGAATTAATGAGCCGGGCCGAGGAAAGACAGCCAGCGGCGTTCAGCCAGACGGAACAGGCCAACCAGAGAGAAAGTGACTGCGAGGTAAATCGCGGCGGCGATACCGAACGACTGGAATGTCAGGAACGTTGCCGAATTGGCATCCCGGGCGACCTTGAGAATGTCCGGCACAGTCGCAGTGAACGCGACTGTGGTCGAGTGCAGCATCAGTATGACTTCGTTGCTGTAGTTCGGCAGCGATCGGCGCAGCGCAGATGGCATGATGATGTAGGCATACAACTTCCAGCCGCGCAGTCCGAATGCCTTGGCCGCTTCGACCTCGCCGTGATTCATGTTACGGATCGCTCCGGCGAAAATTTCCGTGGTGTAGGCGCAAGTGCTCAAAGCGAAGGCAAGAATGGTGCAGTTGATTGCATCGCGGAAGAATGCGTCGAGCATGGGTTGCGCGCGCACCGCTGCAAGACTGTAGATACCGGTGTAGCAGATCAGTAGCTGTATATACAGTGGCGTACCGCGAAACAGATAAGTGTAGAACTGTACCGGCCAGCGCACCCATACGTTGCTTGAGACCCTGGCAATCGACAGCGGGAGTGCCATCAAAAAGCCCAGGAAAAGCGAAGCACTTAGCAGCCACAGGGTCATCGCCAACCCGGTGATGTGATAGCCATCGCTGTAGAGGAAAGGCTTCCAGTATTCCTGCAGAAGTTCGATCATCGCACGGCCTCCCGGGTGCCTGCGGCATAGAGGATTTCCAGCCGGCGCAATACGTAGTTCGATGCAGTGGTGATGACCAGATAGATCAAGGCCGCCAGCACCAGGAAAAAGAACAGCTGATAGGTGGTCTTGCCGGCGTCCTGAGCCACTTTCACCAGGTCAGCCAGCCCAATAATCGAGACCAACGCGGTGGCTTTGAGGATGACCATCCAGTTATTGCCGATACCCGGTAAGGCAAAACGCATCATCTGCGGGAACAGTACGAAGCGGAAACGCTGCGCGCGGGTAAGGCCGTAAGCAGTGGCCGCTTCCATCTGGCCACGCGGCACGGCAAGGATGGCGCCTCGGAAAGTCTCAGTGAAATACGCACCATAGATAAAGCCCAGGGTGATCACGCCGGCACTGAATGGATTGATCTCGATGTAATCCCACCCTAAGGCTAAGGTCAGCTGGGTGAGCCAGGTCTGTAAGCTGTAGAAGATCAGCAGCATCAGAACCAGATCCGGCACTCCACGAATCAGCGTGGTGTAGGCCTGTGCAGGGACGCGAAACAGCGCCGACGTTGAAAGCTTGGCACTGGCACCTATCAGGCCCAAAACCACGCTTAGCAGCAAGCAAAGGAAGGATAACTTGACCGTCATCCAGGTGCCTTGCAGCAACAGTGGGCCAAAGCCCTTGAGGCTGAAGCCCGACAGCCCCAGCATCTGCAATAGGTTTTCTAACATGGGGAAGTCCTTCGTCAATCAGGAAAACGCCCATCCGTGAATGGGCGCAGCGTCGTTATTTGCCGCTGTAAATATTCTGATCACCGAAGTGTTTCTTTTGGATGGCCACGTAGGTGCCGTCGTCGTGGAGCGCCTGTATGCCTTTGTTCACTAAGGCTTTAAGCTCGGTATTGCCTTTGAGCAGACCGATCGCCGTTTTTGCTGGCAGCAGTTCGTGATGGACTGGCTTGCTCACTTCAAAGTCAGCGCCTTGCGGGGACTTCAGGAAACCCATTTCAGCTTGCAGCATGTTCTGAATCGAGGCATCGAGGCGACCCGTGACCAGGTCAGCATAAACCTGATCCTGGTTGGCGTAGGCCTGGGTTTTTACCCCGGCCTTGTTCAGCACGGCCTTGGCGTAGGCCTCCTCGGTGGTGCCTTGTTCATAGCCAACGGTTTTGCCAGCCAGCGTCGTGATGTCTTCGCTCAAGGCCGAGCCTTTCTTAAAGACAAAGGATGTTGGCACCGAGAACAATTCGTTGGAGAAATCAATGACTTTTTCCCGCGAAGAAGTCACGGTCATGGCAGAAATCACGCCGTCGAATTTATTAGCCCTGAGGCCGGGAATCATCCCGTCGAAATCACTTTCTACCCATTTGCACTTGACCTTCAGTTCAGCGCAAATCGCGTTACCCAGATCAATATCAAAGCCCACAAGGCTGCCGTCGGCTGCCTTGGATTCGAAGGGTGCATAGGATGGGTCGACTCCAAAGCGCAACTCTTTGTACTCCTTGGCCACGGCAGTACCAGCCGCCGCGCACAGAGCCAATACTGATAAGGTCAAAATAGATTTTTTCATTGTTTTTATTCCTAATAACCAACAGAAGCGCTTGGGCGCACGAGTACAGTTATGGAGCGCGTGTGGCGTTACGCTGAACACACAGCCTCCAGGTTACGGACAAACGTGTCGAGACACATGGTCGACTCTAGCGCGCAAATACATACTTGTACAGACAGGCATAGCCAATCAATCGTCCTTTGATCTGATCGATTCCTTTCTGGGAATTTAGACGACGCTAAAATTGCCTGTAAATAGGGGTCTCGGTGTTTTTTTCTCTAGACCTAAGGAGGACAGTCAACCTCTTTAATCTCGATATGCGCCATGTGGCTGGTTCGGGAGATGGTGTAGGCGGTCGGATGTAGGAGGCGGATCAGCATCGACCTAACGCGGACATGATCCTGAAGCCTCCTCGGCGACCCGGATGACTCCAATCTCGAGATAGAATCTGAATTCGTACTACTGCCACAATCCCGGCGTAATAGAAGAAAAAACGGATACGGCTCAAAAGTGGTGCGCGAAACATCCCGCATCAGGACGGCATCGTTGAACGCTTTTCGTAAATGCCTAAAAGGCAATCCATTGGGTCATTACCACTATGACAATGGGAAGAGCGACGCCTGCGAGAAGGGTTTGGCAAGCGATGATCCCAGCCATTAGTGGCGCATCTCCGCCCAACTGACGAGCCATGATGTAGGAGGATGAAGCGGTCGGCAGCGCCTGGAACAGGAGTGCTGCAATGGCAGCTTTCCCTTCAAGCCTGAACAGATGGCAAGCTCCAAGCGTGACGAGCGGCATGACTAAGAACTTCGCCAGAGACGAATAGCCGACCGGGCGTAGCCATTGCTTAATGCTCCCGAACTCAAGCGCGGCACCCACGCAGATTAAACCGAGCGGCAGTGACGCTTGACCCAAGGCTTTGAGCATCGGCTCGATACCAACTGGTAGCCCCCAGCCAAAGACCTGGATCAACCCGCCGGCGAAGCAAGCGAGTACAAGCGGGTTCAGTGCCAACTGCTTGAGCACTTTGCTAAATGTCATTCTGCCGCTAGATCCGAACCTTGCGAAAACAAGTACGCACAGGATGTTAACTGTAGGCACTATCGCAGCGTTCGCGACGGCTGCCAGCGCTACGCCTTGCACACCAAACAAACCCGCCGCTGCAGAAACGCCAACGTAATTGTTGAAGCGTATGCCACCCTGAAAAACTGACGTGAATGCCGCATTGTCCCGAGTGATCAGCACTCTTGCTCCCAATAGCATTAGCGACACGACGACAGTCGACAATATAAGCACCGAGACCATGCTTTGAATGGGCACTCCATCAAGCTTGGCGGTCGCCAGTCCGTGAAAGAAAAGACAAGGAAGCAATACGTAATATGCCAAGCGCTCTGCCTGCGCCCAGAAGGTATCCGCTAGAAATTGACGATGCTTGAGGCATGCGCCCAGCGCGATCAAAAAAGCGATGGGTAACAAGGCAATCAACAAAGAAAGGGTCATGCGCCCGCCTTGATTTTTTGCACCAAACGTTCACAGCCCGCAGTCAGGATGGACTCATCGGTAGCAAAGGAAAGCCTGAGATGTCCTGGCATCCCAAAAGCGCTACCTGGAACAGTTGCTATGCCCGCCTCAAGTAGCTCGAGCGCGAAGGCCTGATCATCGTTGATAGTTTTGATCCTAGGAATAAGGTAAAACGCGCCTTCTGGACATGCGACATCAATAGCTTCGCAGGCCCGCAGGATTTGGAGCGCGGCATCACGTCGCTGTCGATAAATTGCATTTCGCTCGCCCACCAACGCTTGAGGCCCAGTCAATGCGGAAACCGCCGCCAACTGGCTCAGGGTGCTGGTCTGAGTACAGTTCTGTGATTGAACCGAGCTGATCGTCGTGATCAATTGCGTTGGCCCACACCCCCACCCCACTCGCCAGCCGGTCATTGCGTAAACTTTAGATACGCCATCCACGATCAGGATACGGTCTCTCAAATCAGGCGCCACCGTCGCCAACGTTTGGTAGGGATCATCCGTGTAACGAATTTCTGAATAAATGTCATCTGATAGCACCATCACCCGTGGGTATCGACGCAGCACTTCGGCGATGGCCAACAGTTGCTCACGTGAGTAAAGCGCTCCTGACGGGTTGCCCGGCGCATTCAAGACGATCCACTTGGGCGACGTTGCCGGCTAAGCGCTGCCTCCAAATGCTCTGCAGTGAGGCGAAAACCTTGTTCTCTTGTAGTCGAAACAATCAGCGGTCGCGCGCCGCACATCTTGATCATGGCGGGATAACTCGCCCAATAGGGCGCGGGCACGATCACCTCGTCGCCACTTTTGAGGGTCGCTTGAAAAGCGTTGTAGATGATTTGTTTGGCGCCACAGCCGACGGCCACTTGATCATCGGCGTAATCGAGTTTTCGAATTTCTTTCATGCGCATTCGGATCGCGCGACGAAGTGGTTCAATACCGTTAGACGGTGAGTAGGTCAGGCGACCGCTGAGCGCAGCGTGCGCAGCTTCAAGAACGTGTGGCGGCGCGTTGAAGTCTGGCTCGCCCAATGTCAGGTCGATGACATCCCTGCCCTGCGCTTGCATCAACGCGGCTCGCTTTGCCATTATCAGGATAGGAGACTGCAGGATATTGTCTGCGTTAGGTGGAGTGCTCATGTCGCCCTCAAGAATGCGTCTGGATGGGCACTACGATAAGAAGTCGGACTCTAAAATAAAAACGATTTAAAATTCAGCAAACAACAAGTATCACTCATGGGTCGGTGTGCGGAGAATAAGCTTTCACGGCGTTCGCCAGGGCTGAAGCCAATCGCCTAAGCGGACGCTCTTCGCGCTCCAGTAATACAACGCGCCTGGTTTTTTGAGGCGTGCCGAACGGCTCAAAGGCGAGTGTGGTCAGGCTTTCGACTTGTTGCTGAGCGAGAGGAATGATGGATACTCCAAGTCCGCTTGAAACCATCTGGATAATCGCATCTTGGCTATCAAGCTCCATGCTGGTCTGCACCCGCATCCGCATAGTGCGAAGCTCTCGCTCAATGGTTCGACCCGCCCAGGCACGACGATCAAAGCGAATAAACGGCTGACTTTTGAGAAGAAGCTGCAAGTCCTCATGCGCGAGTGATACCGGCGCGATGATCCAGAAACCTTCTTCGTAAAGCACCGTGTTCGCCAAGCCATAAGGGTGTGGTTTTACCGGTTCTGTGGTGATCGCAACATCTAGCTCGCCCGCTTCTACGCGAATGGCCAACTCAGCAGACATGCCCGACGCAACAGTGATGCGCACGTGCGGATGTTGGACGCGCAATGCAGACAGTGCCAGGGGCAAAACGCCTGCCAGTGCTGTTTGGATCGCGCCGATTCTGAGCCTGCCGCGTAACTCGCCATCGACGCCGATCTCAGAGGAGATGCCGTCGTACAAAGCTAGAATTTCTCTCGCGCGCTCCACGGCGATATGGCCCGCATCCGTCAGTACCGGCAACCGTCGTGAACGGTCAAACAGGAGCGCGTTGAAATCCTCCTCCAACGACCGAACATGAAGGCTGACCGCTGACTGGGTGAGATGAACGGCGTCCGCTGCTCTGACGAAAGAACCGTGTTGGGCAATAGCAAGCAGTGTTCGAAGTGCGCGAAGAGACATAGCCATCATCCAACAAGTTGATGAGCGAGCTTACCAGCTGGTGCAGGCGTCTTGTTTGGACGCAGACATCTTCCCTACGATCCAATATGACCTGTGGCGAAATAGCGCACCCAGGAAAAATTTACTTCACTCTTTGAAGCGGGCTAAATAGCTGCCCCTTCGCGGCGATTTCATTTATGAGCCCGTTGAAACGTATCCGTCCCTGGATTGCCTGTCTGGCTGTCCTGCTCAATCTGTTCGCCATGCCGATGAGTCGTGCGATGCAGGCGCCAGACGTGCGCCTGATGCTTTGGGGTGGTTTTTGTTCAAGTGGGAACTTGAGCGCCCTTCCTGCAGACCTCGGCAAAGTAATTGATGCCCTGCAGCTGCCGCAATCGAAACCTGTCATGCAGCACGGCGACTGCTGTTGTGGTCATGCGGGACTTGCAGCGTTACCGTCCAACTACTACCGGCACTACCTACCGCCGTACCCCTCCAATACCGTCCTCGAAAATCCTGAGTTGCCCACGCTACATCCGAGAATTCGTTGGCCAAGCCTAAGTCCACGAGCATCCCCTTTCGCCTGATCACAACACCGCTGACCTCGTGCGGTGCTGCTCTCTTTAAATCCTTTCAGCGGCCTGCGATGGACGCTGAACGCCCTTAAAGTTTCTTGATCATCAGGAAGTGCGTGCTATGCCTGCTTCAACCACTTTGCGCCATGCAAAGGCATTGTCTGTGTTCCGCCCCCTCTGGCCCCTGCTTTCAATAGGGGTGCTCGCATTGAGCCCGCTGCCAGTGGCATTAGCTGAAGCCAGTAGAATCGAAAATTCCACCCTGACCCTGGGTGCGGTCAGCATTCAGGGCTCGGCAAGCGGCCCTTTGAGTACCAGAAACGTTCTCAGCTCGGTGGATATTCTCGGAGGAGACATCCTCGAAAAAATGCCAGTAAATTACAGCTGGGAACTGTTCACTCGCGCACCGGGTGTCATGCTCACCGAGTTCAACCAAGGCACGACCTCAGGGAAAATTTCCTTCCGTGGCTTTAACGGTGAAGGCGAAGTGAATGCCGTAAAGCTTTTGATCGATGGCATTCCGAGCAACAGCAACGACGGCAATATGCCGTTCATGGACATGATTTTCCCCATGGAGCTGGACAGCATCGAGGTTGTCCGAGGCACCAGTGATGCGCGTTATGGTTTGAACAACATCGCGGGTAACGTCAACATGCTGACCCGCACCGGTGGTGACTACGCCAAGGCGCGGATTCGTTACGGCAGTTTCAACACTCAGGAAACCCAGCTCGCCAAGGGCATCGAAAGCAGCAACTGGACTCAGAACTACTTCTTTGCCTATCAAAAATCCGATGGCTACAGGGATCATTCCCAAGCAGACCGGTTTTCTATGTCGGGTAAGTGGTTTTATACACCGGATGACGACAGCTACCGAATCGGTTTGATCGCCCGTCACTACGAAGCAGAGGCTCAGGAGCCTGGCTATTTGACCGAAGATGATGCCCGCCATCATCCGACCATGACCAACAGTTTCAACGCCACCGACAAGGGCACTCGGCGTATGAATCAGGTCAGCCTGCATTTCGATACAGACTTGGCTGAGAACCTCGCATGGTCGGCGAAGACCTACGTCAACACCTTCGATGATCGACGCTGGACGCAATATTGGCGCACTAGCTCCCAACAGGAGCGTGATGCCTATGAAACTCAATATGGCGCTCTCACATCTCTGACATGGCGACCGGAGGTCAGCTGGCTGTATGACTTCGCCTTGGAAGGTGGTGCAGACGTACAGCAGCAGCAAAACAAGAGTGAGCGCTATCGCACCAAAGACCGTGCTCGTCTGGCAACTACCCGAGATCAGCAGTTCGACTTCGACACCTACGGCGCCTACGTCCAGGCTGAGATCAAACCTTTCGAGTCGCTGAAGATCGTACCGGCGTATCGGGTCGATAAAATCCAGGGGGATTTCACCAACGAAATGACCGGCCTGGATTACGATATCAACGATTATGGCCTGATCAAACAACCTAAGCTTAGCGTGGTCTATTCGCCCTGGGACGTAGCCAGTTTCTATGCCAACTGGGGCCGTACCTTCCAAGTTGGCACCGGCGCGGCAGCCTACAAAATCCCGCCAAGAGATACCGATCTGGCACCTTCAATCAATGAAGGCTGGGAAACAGGCATCAAGTTCACCCCGGCGGACTGGATTGATGGTCGCGTCGCATACTGGCAGCAAGAAGCCTCGGGTGAATTCAGTCGCCGCCTCAACGACCCGAGCGGCGAGTCGGACAACGTCGGTGAAACGCGACGGTGGGGTTATGACTTGCAGATGAACCTACACCCAAACGAACGCACGGAAATATGGATGGCCTACTCTTGGCAGTATTCGAAAATACTCCAGCCAAGCGCCACTTTGCCCAACAGCAAAGGTCAGGAAATCGACCATATCCCCCATCACCTTTACAACGCCGGGATCAGCTATGAAGCGACACCTGCGCTACAGCTGACGGCCTGGATGAATGGCCAGACTAACTACTACCTGGAGCGAGAAAACACCAAAGGGACTTATGGCGGATACGCTCTGATGAACCTCGGCGCGACCTACAAAGTGACCGAGTCAGTGAGCGTCGATCTACAGTTGAAAAACCTCACCAACCGCTATTATGAATACGTTTGGTATGACCCGGACGGTGCCCAGGCATCCCTACATTCCCCGGGTGATGGCCGTGCGCTTTACACCGGAGTGACTTTGGACTTTTGAGGAGTAATTCTGTTGAGGCCTATTAGGCCTCATCAGCTCCAAGGAATGCGCGCCTTCCTCACCGCAATCCGATTAACTAAGATATAGCTGGTTGGCAACTAATCGCCTGAGAAATCTATATATATTAGGCTCACTCACTGTCGCATTCGAATACAATCTTACGCGATCTAGAAGCCAACAGCTTAATCAGTTCTTGCAGTTGACATGATCGAAAATGAGCATGCATAGATTGTTCGTCGCGCCAAAAAAATTCGATTATCCAACTATTCAATTCCGCGACCTTCCTCAATTCACATCCTGCAACACCTGAGAACCACTCTCCAACAGCCCAAAAATATTACAAACCTTATCTGCAAATTCATCATCCATGTTCACTTCGAACCCCAAAGCGCTCTTCATAAACCCCGACATAAAACCAATCTCCAAGTCGAAAAAATAATTAGGCCGTGCGAATTGCCAATACATGGATCTGGATAACGCACATGCCCAAGTCTTGCTGGCCAAATCCCAATATGAGGTCAACAAGGCGCAGTGGGAAACTGCCAGGATCAACTTGGCCCGAACAACCATTACAGCGCCAGCTGACGGTACGATCACTAACGTCAGACTGCAGGAAGACAACTACATAGCCCAAGGTTCTCCCGCCTTCTCACTCGTCAAAAATGATTCGTTCTACGTGACCGCTTACTTCGAAGAAACCAAGCTCCTCGACATCCGTGAGGGGGATTTGGCCGATGTCTCACTCATGACCGGAGGGCCGTCCATCACTGGCCGTGTCCTGAGCATCGCCAAAGGTGTCGCCAACACCAACACGCAAGCAGATCCAATGCTGCTGCCTCAAGTGCAACAGGCGTTCAACTGGGTGCGATTGGCGCAACGCATACCGCTCGACATAAAGCTGGATGAGAGCTCTGCAGGCACTCGCTTGATTGCTGGCATGAGCGCATCCGTGAGAGTCCACGAACAAGCCGCTGAGGTGGGCAGCCAATGAGAGCCGCCCTGATGCACTACCTGGCACCTGACCTTCGCAGCATAGTGTTCGCTTGCAAGGGGCTTTCTGCCGTTGCGCTCGCTCTAACGATTTCAATGAGCCTGGATCTGGACAAGCCATTCTGGGCGATGGTGGCGTCGATGATGCTCCAGTGCTCGCCCCGAGGCCGGATTGGTCATCGAAAAAGCGGCATGCCTTGTTCTTGGATCAACGGTCGGCGCCGTTATAGCGGTACTGATCCTGGACAATTTGACGCCATACCCTGTGTTAGCTATTGGAGCACTCGCGCTGCGCGTTGCCGTCACGTCGGCAATCGCCTCAACCATGCGGCATGTCAATTTTATATTCGCAATGTCATTAGTGAGTGTCACAGCGATTCTGATTGTACTTTTCGCCATGGCCGATCCTGCAAACACCAGCAGCGGATCGATCTCTATAGTGGTTCGCGCTCGGTTGAGCGAAGTTCTGGTCGGAGCCACCAGTGCCATCCTGGCCAGCGTCCTGCTTTATCCCTTCAAGGTGAAGAAGGTGCTGGAGGCGGGTATGAATCGCCTACGGGATTTGAGCCTCACCCATGTCTCGGCGATTCTTCAGGCGCAATCAAATCCAACAGCTGTCCATCAACAGCGCATAGGCATCATCGCCTTGTCCACATCCATAACGATGACGCCAATGCGGGACGCTATGAGCTGGCAAGCAATGTCGATGCAGCCCTACTCACCGCTAGCAACGCCTTGACCATCGTTGCATGGGGGCAAACCATCGAGCACATATTGAGTGATAACCCTAAGCGGTTGGCGTGTATGTTAGCTCGCTTCGTCGATCAAGACGCTCATGGTTGCAGCTCGCTTGAGGCAGTGTGCTTGGACAAAGTATCCGAGGCACTCTCAGCTATTCATGGAACCTGCGATTCAGCGGCTGAAGGCTCGCGCGAAACGCAACGCTTTCCACGTTTCAATCGACATCGTGACTGGCTCGTCGGACTAAGAACGGCGCTGCGAAGCTCACTTGTTTTCCTGAGCGCTATCGGGGTATGGATTCTGTCAGGCGAACAAGCCGCACTCATCATGATGATCGCACTACCTGTTCTCCTCTCCCAGATATTCTCCTCACACCCGGCTCCACGCCTGTCCACCGCAAAGTTACTCGGTGGAGCCTTGATCGCCATCCCTGTCGCCACCCTGTTCGTACTCAGTTCGCTAGCGCAGGGTTCGGGCGATTTCGAGATGTTGATCCTGGTGCTTTCTGCGCCTCTTTTTCTGGGGCTGATGAGCATGACTTCACCGTCACTCACCCCTTACGGTCTAGGTTTCTGTCTGACCCTGGCGGTGCTTGTTCAGCCAAGCAACTACATGACCTTTGCAATCGATCAATGCCTGTCCACTGGACTGGGGATCGCAGCGGGCCTAGGAATGCTTTACGCAGCTTTTGATCTGCTAGGGCCGCCCAAAGCCATATGGCAGCAGCAACGGATTATCAGAGCACTCAATTCCGACTTGGAAAAAATGCGGAAAAAGCGATTGTCAGCCAACTGGCTTACACAACGTGCGGCTGAGCGTCTCGCCTTTCTCGCTGCATACGAGCCGCCATCGCAGGTCGGTAGGAAGCTGACACAGCGTGGGCTTAAAGTATTTGAGTCTGGCCACCGCATGAGCGTGAACTCAATCAAGCAGCACCAAGGATCAAATTCCACGCTCCAATAATGAATTTAAAGGTATACAAAAATGCACAACCATCAGGCTGATGCTAACTTCATGCGAGATCTCCAAGAGGCTGCCCCCGAAATGGTCGCGGCATTTTTCAACTTTGACAAAGCTGTATTCAACAAGGATGTCGGTAGCCTGAATTTAGCCACGCGGGAATTAATCGCTGTTGGCGTAGCAGTGACTACACAGTGTTCTTATTGCATTACCGACCATGCGAAGCGAGCCATCAGCGCGGGGGCGTCGAAGCAAGATGTAGCCGAGGCGATCATGGTAGCGACAGCGCTTCGAGCGGGTGGTGGGATTACCCATGGATGGCAAGCGATGAAAGCTGCCCATCAAAGTGATGAGTCACGACGCTAAAGCAGTATTCGTCTGGGTACGTTTCAAAAAAACGCTATCGGATCGAAGCTGCGCATCGCGGCAATCCGATCTTTGCACAGAAATAAAACGTGATGTGGACTTGCTTGGCGTGCCCGACCCTTCGAGTCTGGAAAAACATATGTGAGGCATTCAACCAGTCCATTAATGCAAGTTAGAGTTTACCAAAAGAGGTCACTCTCATCTAATCCCTTCACCCGAAAAGTAATGGGTGCCAAACACACGGTGGGCATGCATAAGTATAGCACGGGATGTCTCCCACCCGACTTTATCGCATTTTAGCAAACAATTTCGGTTGCTCCGGGTAAGAGTCGGCATGAATATTTTACCGTGAGCAGAATGAAGGCACACGAGCGGAAAAAATGTTGGGGTATGGAAAAAGACTTATCTCCTACCGATTTGAGAGAAACGAACGTCGGCAAGCGTCGACCTCAAAGCTCAGCTCTTCGATCAGCGACGAAAGTGCGGAACTGGACGCAAGGATATCACCACGGACAGCGGTAACAAGAAGATCCACACGACCAGAACAAGGTTCGTAAAGTTTGATAGTAAGGGTGCCATCTGCGCTCAATGTACAATCGCACGAAAGTGGTCGAAAAGCCGACTCAAGAGCCTTTCGCAACTGAAGCGCAGAAATTCCTGCTAGCATTTTTGACACCCGGAGACGCCCTATCAGAGGGTCTACTAAACTCAACCTATGAATAGATTGCTTTCAGTCACATTTAGAAGCAAACATGCTCACCGCCTCAACCGCATCGCTTGTTCCCGTTTGGATTTGGGATATAACCTCTCCCGCTTGATCAGCCAGCATCACACCGCGCTGTGCGCCGTCGCGCGTCTTTCCCATACTCGCAACCGCATCGCGCGTCTCTGTTAGGATTTTTCCAATCATTTCCGCAATTTCTGCTGTTGAGCGACTCGTTCGTCCCGCAAGCTGTCTAACCTCATCCGCTACTACCGCAAAACCTCGGCCTTGATCGCCCGCGCGTGCTGCCTCGATTGCAGCATTCAGCGCAAGTAAATTGGTCTGTTCAGCAATGCCACGAATAGTATTTACGATCGCCGTTATTTGCTCAGATCTGTCTCCTAACTGTCCAATTAATCGGGCAGAATCTCCAATGCTCTCCGCTATTGAGCGCATCTCTGTTGCTGTCTCATGAATCACTTGCGCACCTTGCTGGGCTACTCGTTCAGTTTCAGCTGAGATGTGATATGCACGTAATGCGCCTTGAGCATCTTTGTCAATTTTCTCAATACGAGTGGTGATGTCGCTTGCAAACTTTATGATTTTTATTAATTGCCCTCCATTATCGTAAACAGGATTATAACTTGCTTCTAACCATACCGTTTTTCCGTCCTTGCTTATTCTTTTGAACTGACCACTAAAAAATTCGCCTGCGTTCAGGCGTCGCCAAAAATCATTGTATCCTTGACTGCTTACCAACTCTGGCTCACAAAGCAAACTATGATGCTTTCCGTACAAAGCAGAGAACTGATAGCCCAGAACATCTAGAAAATTTTGATTCGCACATATTATATTTCCTAGCACATCGAATTCAATAATTGCCATTGCCCTATCGATAGCGTGCAGCTTTGCTCGCAACTCTGCATCCCGAGTGACTTTATCCGTTACATCAAAAGCAAACTTAATTATTTTTTCCACTTTACCAGATGCACTTATCAGTGGGCTATAGGTGGCTTCAAGCCATATCACCTCGCCGCCTTTTGCGATTCTCGGAAACGTTCCAGAAATAGATTCTCCTAATGATAGCTTTTGCCAAAAGGAAGAATACTCCGCACTTTGAGTAAAGCTTTCTGAACAAAAGTCTTTATGCGTTTTATTAAGAACTTCATTAACACTATACCCTAGCAATCGCGAAATATTATTATTTGCGCGCACCACCTTCTTAGCTAGGTTGAATTCGATGATAGCTGCTGATCGATCGAGTACCGCAAATAACTCGTTGAGCTCGCTGTTTTGAGCTTCCATATCGGCTAATTTTAATTTAAGGGCTTTGTTGAACATGGTCACACCTTGAAAGATCGTAGCGAGATGGGTGGTTAATTCCATGCAGGCTTAAAAAATTATTTGTTAGTCTCAAATGCGCTCTGCGGGTGCACATCACTACACCAAAGTGATAAAAACAGAATTGCTACCTTCAGTGCGCAGGTAGATTAATTATCTTGCCTCATGAATACCAGCAACGTGCCTAAATAAACATGCGCTTTTCTTTAACTCTGCGTTTTTTTTGGATTGTCAATAAAAACGCAATAATAGGTAGTTGAATGCTTGACGAAGCGACAGCTATAATCCTCACATCGCCCACAATCACGATCGAAACCATGGATATCTACGGGGCACAAAAACTACACTTTTATGACATAGATGAGGCGTCAGAGCACTTCAAAAGCTACGACAACTTCATGTCGATAGTTCCGTGCTCGAGCGGAATTCTAGATTACGAAAAAAGGTTTTGTGTATTGGGTACGTCATTCGTAAGCCTTTCTTATAGCCCGTCTGGATGGGGATATAGGACATCTAACGAGATGGACGGCTTCTTAATTACAATGCCACATTCCGGCTTTATGCAATGGCGAAACTATAACGGCACTCACAGGGCTGAACGAGGGGCCATTGTTGTAGCTGATCAGAGAGAAATATTTTTTGCAAATTATGCCGCAGACATAAGCTATACAACGATATATCTTTCCAATGCAGATATAGTTAAACAACTTACCTTAATTTTAGGCTACCCGCCTAGAACGCGCATATTTTTTGACAAGAAACTCTGCGAACGCTGGCAAATTAACTCCATTCAAAAGCTTGTGGAAACCATTATGGATTTTGCTGAGAGGTCGCCGATTTTTGTCAGAAAAGTAGCTGACAGTTTAAAAGAGAGTTTAATAGGCTTCTGTCTTTCGAACTTTCACCATAATTATACAATGAATATTCTCGCCCCCGAAAAGAGCATAACGCCTACCCCTCATTCAATCAACAGGGCCGCGGAATACATGGCATCCAGTGTAGATCCTCATTTAACCGTGTGCGAAGTCGCTGCCCATGCGGGCCTTAGCGTTCGCTCTCTACAAATGGGCTTTAGGCAGTTCAAGAACATGACCCCTATTGTTTTTTTGCGCGAGCAAAGGCTAGAAAAAGCAAGGTGTTTGCTCAGCATGGAAGAAAATACGCTCAAACCAAAAGAAATTGCTTACGCATGTGGCTTTACTAATTACCAGTCTTTCTGCAAATACTATAGCCTTAAATATTTCGTTCATCCTTCGTTCATAGGACGGCCCGTCTACAGCAAAGAATCGTGAAGCAAGATTGCTCCATAAGGAGTCAGCAAGTTGGGAACCATGTTGGTTACGGCTGGAGGATCAGCAAGCACAAGATGCTCGCCCCGGGGCTATACTGCGGCTGATAAAAGCGCGTGGCGCCCGGTAGGTCTTGCCAAAGTTTGACCAGTTATGACCCGCAAGCACTGCACTAATCAACGCTCAAGGTTGAGACCTAAAGAAAGAAGTCTCTCGATCTTTTTAGTAGCCTCGCGCATCAATAAGGTCAGCATAGGAAGGTCACGCTCACTTTTGCGATATTGAGGAATAGTGGCTGAAATCGACCCTCGAATTTTGCCATCGATAAAATATGGTACTGCCAAGCCGAAGGCTCCGAGCACTCGCTCCCCCTCACCAGTGGCCCAGCCTCTTTCATGAATAACCTTGAGCTCTTGCTTGAGAACTTCACGCGAAGTAATAGTTGCTTCAGTGATTTTTATTAGTTCAATCGAATCGGCTAAATCTTCTCCACAAAAAGCCAAAACCGCCTTACCAGCTGCACCGGCATAAAGTGGTACTTCCACATTTACCTGTAGCTTGTATTGAATCGGGCGCCATCCTTGAATTACATCAAGAAACTCAGCTTTCTTAGATGTGTCGTCGTAGGCGAGGAACGCGATTGTCTCACCAGTTTCTTGGACTAAATCTGACAAAATTGACCGAGTGAGATCCGCAAATGTGCGGAAGTCGCTGCCGATCCTAGAGGCCCATCGATATAGCTTTGAACCCGGGAACAAAGTGGAGTCAGATAATGTAACAATCCCCGCTTGAACTCCAGACTGTATCAGCCGTTTGGCAGTAACCTCATTGCACAAGAGTTGCTCAGGCAATCCCGCAGATTTTTTCAGACCGTCCGGAAAAGCGCATGCCAGTAGCAAGAGTCTTTCGAGACGAGTAACGGTGGACTTAGTCTCCTCAATCAATAAGCTAGGCGCTCGCTGAAGGCTGCCCAAAATTCGAGAATTTACAGTCGCATGTATTTCTTCAGCCACTCGTTGCACATCTGAATCAATATTCGAATTCTTTTTTGCCCCGGCGCTACCGACAGAATGGACGGAGATGGACACGACTAATCCATTCGCAAGACTCTTTGTAGCAATCGACAACGCGCTGGGAAATTCGGCCTCAGATAGCAATCCAAGGTGGTGACACGCACTATGGTCAGACTCTCGTGAATTGCTCAGCACATTTGAATCTGAAGAGTTGCTTTCGATAAATTCAGCAAACTGCCGACCGATATCTCCGAATGTAAGCGGAAATACAACACCCAATTCTGGCTTGAACGTAAGAGTAACTTTAGCCTCGCGGCATGCAGCTACGAAATAGCCGTTACTAGAGGGGCAGTAGATCGAGACGAGCGCAGTGCCTTGTGATGAATCTGCCAGCTCACTCAACAATCCTCCGCTCCGTCCAAGAAGCACACTTGAATCACTGAGCGTCTTGGTAAGGACGTCGATCCGAGGCCCTATGCCGTACTTACCAACTCCAAGCTCACTCGCAAGGCCCACTTCAACCAAGGAGACTAAAATCCGATTAACGGTACTCCGACTCTCCGAAAGCTCTGCCGCAAGCTCTCGAACCCCCCAAGGCTCTCCGCCCGTTCTCCTGACAAGTGCGTCCACTACATCTATCAGCCTGGTATGGCTCGATGCAGGGTGCGCCGGCGTAGATGAGGTAATAGAGCGTTTTGCTTGAGCCATCTTTAGAGAAATCGAGGTTTTGGAGCCCCATTCTGGGGGCAAAAGCTGCCCAACCGCAAATCGCACCTGCCTGTTGACAAGCGTGTCCCGCTTCTAGAATCTAGAAAAAACAAAAGCAGGACGTCGTCCCATTTTTTGAGGAGGCGAACGTCCGCCAACCCGAGGTGCCCATGAACAACAATAACGTAATGGCCGAGCCTATCGTTGAGACCGTTGAAGAGACGGAGCAGACGAGGAAAGCCAAGAAGGCCACGAGGGCCGCTGTATTTGGAACCTTTGTCGAGTATTACGACTTCAGCGTCTACGGGTATGTCGCTGCAACCCTCGCCATGGTTTTCTTTCCTTCAGATGATGCAACGACCGGCCTGCTGAACACTTTCCTCGTGTTCGGCTCTGCTTTCTTGGTGAGGCCGCTCGGCGCTATCGCCTTCGGCTGGCTCGGCGACAAGGTAGGCAGACGCTTCAGTCTTATCGCCAGCATCACCTTGATGGGGGCTGCGGCCACTTTAATTGGCCTGTTGCCCGGCTATGCGCAGATTGGTGTCTGGGCACCGAGTCTTCTGGTCGTGCTGCGCATGTTGCAGGGCTTCTCCGCTGGTGGCGAAATCGGTGGCGCTGCAAGCTACATCCGTGAGTGGGCTCCGCCCAAACGTCGCGCCTTGTACATTTCCTTCCTGCCCTCGATTGCTCAGTTCGGTAAAGGCCTGGCAGCTGCAATTGCAGGTCTGGCTGCGGCGACACTCACAGATCCGGAGATGCTTTCGTGGGGCTGGCGTATTCCGTTCCTGCTGGCTCTGCCGCTGGGAATCATCGGCCTTTACATGCGACTCAGCATTGAAGACAGCCCTGAGTTCGCGTCCAAGAAAAACGATGCTGAAGTCAAGAAAGGCCAGCCTTTCGCTGAGCTGATCCGCGACTTTCGCAAGCCACTAATCAAAGTGATCATGATCGCGATGGTTCAGAATATCGGTACCTACATCGGTACCGTATTCATCGCCGCCTACTTCAGCTCCATCCTGGGGTACTCGAAAGGTGAAGCATCCACCATCGTTCTAATTGCCGTGATTCTTGCCGCGTTCCTGATTCCTCTCGCCGGCCAACTCGGCTCTTATCGCGGCGGTAAGTCCATCCTGCGTTACTCCTACCTGGCCTACGCCGTAGTGTCGATACCGTCCTTCATGCTGATGCAACAAGGCTCGGTAAACCTGGCAATGGCAGGTCTCGCCCTCGGCATGATCCCGTACGCACTTTGCCAGGCGGGTACCTATTCGGTGATGCCGGAATTTTTCCCGATGCATATACGCCACACCGGCGTCGCATTTGGCCACAGCGTAGGCGCTGTCATTGGCGGGGGCTCGGGCCCGTTCCTAGCCACCTGGCTGATTGGCGCAACCGGTAATCAATCCACGCCCGCATTCATTTTGTGCGCTTCAGGTCTCTTGGGGCTGATCGTTATCTCGACCGTTCGTAAAAATGCACCGGCGGCGGGCGATGACGCCAACACCCATCAATTCTCCTAAGGTGATGATCATGCCTTTGATTTATGTGACAAGCCCGATCCATCCAGACGTACTGGAAGCCCTTTCACCTCTGGGTGAAGTTCGACTCGGCTACGGCCCGAATGCAGTTTCCTATGCCGACATCCAACAACAGGTAGATGCCGTATTTCTGCGCGGTGGCCACATCTCTGCGGAGATGATTGCCCACTCCCCGAAGCTTCGGATCGTCGCCCGGCACGGCGCGGGCTATGACAATGTCGACTACAAAGCAGCAGCTGAGCTGGGGGTCTGGGTCACCAACACGCCTGGCGCAAACAGAAGAAGTGTTGTGGAGCACGTATTTGCTCTGCTGCTGGGTATTAGTCGCAAGATTCAACTGGCCACAGATCAGACACGCGACAATATTTGGGCGGCAGATCGACTGTCCCTTACAGGTATCGAGCTCGAGGGTCGCACTTTGGGCTTGATTGGATTTGGCGACATTGGTCGACATGTTGCGCCTGTTGCTGAAGCTTTCGGAATGAAGGTTCTGGCGACTGACCCTGCTTATGATTCGAGCTTCGATAAACGCTTGGTCGATCTCGATACCTTGCTGGCTCAAGCAGACGTGGTGAGCCTCCACGTTCCACTGCAGGCAGGCACTGAGAACCTCATTAGCGGTGCCGAAATCGAGAAAATGAAAACCGGGGCCATCCTGGTTAACACCAGCCGTGGTGGAGTGATCGATGAAGCTGCGGTTGCTGATGCGCTTCGCAGCGGCAAGCTGGGTGGTGCAGGTGTCGACGTGCTGGCTGCAGAAAACATCGACATGATCACACCTTTCAGTTGCAACACATTCCCTGTTTCCGACTTACCTAACCTGCTTGTGACGCCCCATGTTGCCGGTCAAACCAATGAGTCGTTGCTGCGCGTTGGTATGAGCGCGGTAGAGGCGATCTCCGCAGTTTTGCGCGGCGAAGCCCCACTGCACCCAGTCAACAAACCTGCATCCAAGACGTTCAACTAATAGCGCTTTAAACGGATTCACGCCGAGGTCACCATGTTTATCAATGTATCTGATGAAAGCATCACCGTGAGCGAAGATTGGGAGCGCGCGTCCCTTAAACAAATTGAAGAGATATCGCATTACCCAGTCGCATTGATCGGCGATGTCTTGCAGCGCCTAGGAATGATGGCCTCCGCTATCCACCACGTGGCAGGTAAAGCTTCGTTCTACGGAACGGTGCTGCCTATCCTCACTTGGGAGGGTGACAACTTGGCCATCCACAGGGCATTGGATGATGCAAAGCCAGGTGATGTTCTCGTGATCAATGGCAATGGTGAAACCAACCGTGCTGTTTTTGGTGATTTGCTGGGTGAGGTCTGTCTAGCCCGCGAAGTCTCAGCTGTGGTCATCGACGGAGCAGTTCGAGATGTGGAGGAGCTGAGCGTCATGGGTCTGCCGACCTATGCGCGCGCTGTGAATCCAGCCGGCCCATCCAAGTACGGCCCTGGACAGGTCGGTGCGCCTGTCGCGTGCGGCAATGTGGTTTGCAACCCGGGCGACGCAATTTTGGGAGACAGAGACGGAATCGTCGTTATCAGTCGCCACTTGGTTCCATCGCTCGCCGAGAAGCTCAAAGCCCAGGACGGGATCGAGAACAGTTTTAGAGAGAAAGTCCGCGCGAGTATTCGCTGAGAATCGTAGACGACTGCAGAGGAGGTGTTATCAAGCCCCCTCTGAATAACACTAGACCATCCACACTGACCGTAACGAGTGTGTGCACTTTAAGACGGGTCAAAGTAGCCGCATGCCGGTTGGAGTTTTATCATGATCGCACGGTTGCTTCCGTCCAAAAATCAAAGCGTGAACTACGACGAATTTCTGCAGCAGCTTGCTAAATCGGGCTTCCGGGGAGAAATCGCTCACAGCTATGGCCAGCGGATGGTGCTTGCAACAGACAACTCGATTTATCAGCGTTTACCTCAAGCAGCTGTGTTCCCACTGGATGCTCAAGACGTTCAGATTCTTGCGACGCTGGCAGCTGATTCCGACCATAGAGCCGTCGTCCTGACACCACGAGGTGGCGGAACGGGAACCAATGGTCAGTCGTTGACCGATGGGATCGTCGTAGACCTGTCACGTCACATGAACAGCATTCTTGAAATCAATTTTGAAGAGCGTTGGGTTCGCGTTCAAAGTGGCGTGATGAAAGACCAGTTAAATGCTGCGCTGAAACCCTACGGCTGTTCTTCGCACCGGAATTGTCCACCTCCAACCGGGCAACGATTGGCGGCATGATCAACACCGACGCCAGCGGCCAGGGAAGTTGCACCTACGGCAAAACCCGTGATCACGTCTTGGAGCTTTATACGGTATTGCTTGGCGGTGAGTTGCTCCACAGCGCAGCGATGAGTGAAAGCGCCCTGAAGGAAGAAACTACGCGTCTGGATCGGATTGGTGAGGTTTACCGATGCGCGGTTGGCATTGCGGAAAATCAGGCTGATCTGATTGAGCGAACCTTTCCTAAACTGAACCGATGCCTCACCGGCTATGACTTGGCACACCTCCGCGAGCAGGGTGACCGCTTCAACCTCAACAGTGTGCTGTGCGGCTCCGAAGGATCGCTGGGTTTGATTGTTGAAGCCAAACTCAACGTCTTGCCGATCCCAAAGTATTCGATTCTGGTCAACGTGCGGTATGCCGGCTTCATGGACGCTCTGCGCGACGCAAAAGCGTTAATGCAGCTCAAGCCTTTATCGATTGAGACCGTGGACTCAAAAGTCCTGATGCTGGCGATGAAGGACATTGTCTGGCACGGCGTCGCTGAATACTTCCCGGAAGATCCAGGCACACCGACCTTGGGCATCAACCTCATTGAGTTCAGTGGCGACGACGAAGCCGCCGTCCAGCAGAGCGTTCATGACTTTGTTTTGCATCTGCAGCGCGATACCTCCGTAGTGCGCCTGGGTCATACGCTGGCCATTGGCGCCGATGCACTGAAGCGCGTCTACGCGATGCGCAAGCGGGCTGTTGGATTGCTGGGTAACGTCAAGGGTGAAGCCAGACCCCAGCCTTTTGTAGAAGACACTGCCGTCCCTCCTGAGAATCTCGCTCATTTCATCCAGGAGTTCCGGGCACTGCTGGACAGCTACAATCTGCAATACGGGATGTTTGGCCATGTCGACGCTGGCGTACTGCATGTGCGCCCGATTCTCGACATGAAAGACCCTGTTCAGGCAGGCCTGATCCGTCCCATTTCCGACGCCGTCGCAGCCTTAACTCAAAAACACGGCGGCTTGCTGTGGGGCGAGCACGGGAAGGGATTGCGATCCCAATACGTGCCCGACTACTTCGGCGAGCTTTATCCGGCCCTGCAGGAATTGAAAGCGGCGTTTGATCCTTGGAATCAACTCAACCCCGGTAAAATCGCAACGCCTAAAACGCTGTCAGATACCCGACTCACGCGGGTTGACGAGGTAACGTTGCGGGGTGAGCTCGACCGCACGATTGATGAGCGAGTTTGGCGAAGCTACGACACCGCACTTCATTGCAATGGGAACGGCGCGTGCTACAACTTCGACCCTGACGACGCCATGTGCCCCTCATGGAAAGGCACCCGTGACCGCGTTCACTCACCGAAGGGACGTGCCTCGCTGATTCGCGAATGGCTCAGACTTCAGGGCCAGCAAGGCGTTGATGTAGTGGCGGCGAGTGATCACGCTCGATCCACCAGCAATGTCACCAGCATCGCAAAACGAGCCGTGCATACGATTGGGCAAAGAATGGGGCAGCAAGACTTTTCCCACGAAGTCTACGAGGCGATGGCAGGCTGCCTGGCGTGTAAATCCTGCGCGGGGCAGTGCCCGGTCAAGGTCAACGTGCCCGAGTTCCGCTCCCGGTTTCTGGAGCTGTATCACAGCCGCTATCTGCGCCCGCTGAAGGACTACCTGATAGGGTCTCTCGAATATACGATTCCCTACATCGCACGCTCACCGCGTCTATACAACTTTGTCATGGGCGCCCGCCCCGTACGCTATGTGCTTGAGCATGTGGCCGGGATGGTCGATAGCCCATTGCTCAGCATCACTGACTTCGACGCTGCATGCCGCCGGTGGAATGTTCAGACTGCAACGCCTGAATTGCTGTCGACTTTGGGTAAACAGCAGCGTGATCGCAGCGTGATCATCGTCCAGGATGCTTTTACCCGATACTTCGAAACTCCCGTACTAGCCGACTGGATCGAACTGATCTCGAGGCTTGGCTATCAGGTTTACATCGCACCCTTTGCACCCAATGGTAAACCGCTTCAGGTACAAGGCTTCATCAAAGCTTTTGAAAAGGCCGCACGTTTCAACGGTGAAGCGCTGCACCAGCTTCAGGAGTACGAAATACCGCTGGTGGGCCTCGATCCCGCGATGACATTGGTGTATCGCCAGGAGTATGCGAAGACACTTGGCAGCCACCAGGCTCCTACCGTACTACTGCCGCAGGAGTGGCTGGCCAATACGCTTCCATAGTCGCAGATTGTAAAAAATGCCGATCCCTACCACTTTCTTCCCCACTGCACTGAAAAGACAAATGAGCCAAACAGCATCGGCCTTTGGCAACAAGTCTATGAGCGGATGGGGCTGGAAATGAGCGTTCAAGCCAGCGGATGCTGCGGCATGTCCGGCACATATGGGCATGAGACGAAGAACGCAGGCACTTCTATAGTGGTCTACAAGCAATCCTGGGCGCCTCTTGTTAAAAAATATAATACTTCTGGCCGATTACTCGCAGACGGATATTCATGTCGAAGCCAAGTGAAACGACAGGACGGAGTAACCGTTTTACATCCATTGCAAGCGCTGCTGGATCTTGTCAGGAGTGCGGCTGCATGAACGCCAAGAGCATTAAGCCTCGGCAGGAGATTTAGTCGACAGCTCGGCTTTTAGTCTCGCTGACGCCCGCCTTACGGCTTGGATTCACTTCGCGAAAAAAAGTACGTCGATATTCAGAAGGCGACGTGCTTAGGTGAACGCCAAATTGTTGTCTCAGCGATAAAGGCGTTCCGAACCCCGCCTCCCCGGCAACACATTCGATTGGCAGGTCAGTTGTTTCCAATAGTTCTTGAGCTCTAGCAACGCGTTGCGCATTTAGCCATTTCGAAACGGTACTCCCTGTCGCCTCTTTGAATCGCCGCGTAAATGTACGCCTGCTCATTTTCGCCATGTCTGCAAGGACATCCAGCGACAGATCGTTGGTCAGGTTTACTCGAGCCCATGCCATTACATCAGATAGATAAGTTTCGCTAGATAGCTGCGGTACAGGATGTTCAACATATTGCGCTTGCCCACCTTGCCTGTGTGGTGGAGTTACGAGCATTTTCGCGGTGCGGTTCGCAACATCAGCGCCAAGACGCTGGCGTACCAAGTGAAGGCAACAATCAATTGCCGCCACGGTACCCGCCGAGGTGATGATGTTACCGGCACTGACATATAGAACCTCGGGTCTAAAGCGCACTTCAGGGAACCGTCGCGCAAACTCTTCTCGGGCGGCCCAGTGGGTGGTTGCTTCCTTGCCATCAAGCAACCCAGCATCTCCAAGGACGAATGAGCCCAAACATAACCCGACTATCAGCTTGCCTCGGGAATTGGCGCGCTGGAGCGCCGTCACCAGTTGCGCGGATGCAGCTTCTAATTGATCGCCCCATGCGGGAACGACGATTACGTCAGATTCCTCCATCAGTTCCAATCCATGAGTGACAGCGAGGTCAATGCCTTGGTCGCTAGTCACCATTCCCGTGCTCTCTGCGAAATAACTCACTACGTACTGAGGCTCGCCAGGTGCGGATTGAGCAGTCCCCAGCACCATTCCAGGAACGGAAAGATGAAACAGACTGACGCCTTCAAAAGCCAGAACGGCAACGCGTATGGATTGCATAAAATATGCCTCAGGTTGATCGCCTAAATAAGCGCGCATTCGAGCAGCAAGGGCTTCATTCGCCGTATCTCACATCTACGATGATCGGCTGGCCCAATTATATCGAAATATGTCATTCAGGCCACTGTTGTGGTGCTACGCAGTCGGCAAGAATGAATCTCTCGATGCATTAATAGGATCAATCCAATGACTTTAAGAAAACTTCCTCTTGTCCTCAGCCTCGCTTGCGCTACCGCCAGCACATGGGCGTTTGCCAATACTGATGTCTCGTCAGCACCAATCACCGCCCACAAAGTGGACTTGCAGCAAATTCGTAACGCAACGGTCAAAATCACTTATGGGGACAACACGTTTTTAGTCGATCCGATGCTTGCAAAAAAAGGAGCCTACCCAGGATTTGAAAATACCTACCGTAGCAATCTCCGTAATCCAATGGTCGATCTCACCGAATCGCCAGCCGAAGTTATCGCTGGTGTAGATGCGGTCATCCTCACCCATACCCATCTAGATCATTGGGATGAAGCTGCGCAGAAAGCGCTGCCTAAAGACATCCCGCTGTTCACGCAACACGAAGACGATGCCAAGCTGGTTCGTTCCCAAGGCTTCACAAATGTGAAGGTACTGAAGGATGAAATTGAATTCGGTGGAGTGAAACTCACCAAGGCAGGCGGACAGCACGGTACAGACGAAATGTATGCTGTGCCCCCACTCGCAAAGCTTTTGGGTGAGGCCATGGGCGTTGTTTTTCAAGCCCCTGGCTACAAGACCGTCTACCTTGCCGGTGACACCATTTGGCGTAAGGAGGTTGATCAGACCATTCAGAAATACCATCCAGAAGTCATCGTGCTCAATACAGGTAAAGCAAAGGTGAATGGATTCGATAGTGCGATCATCATGGGTGAAGACGACGTCCTGCATGCGTCCCAGGCGGCGGCAACGGCGAAGATAGTCGCCGTGCATATGAATGCAATCAACCATACCTCGCTGACACGTGAAGCACTACGAACCTACGTCAAGGAGCAAGGAATCGAAAATCGCGTAGATATTCCAGAGGACGGCGCTTCACTGGAATTTTGACTTAAACCTTCTTGGGTCGGGATTAAAGCTCTTTAAGCGCGATCCCAGCTCAATATTCAAATCATTGGATAATCGACGGGAGACCCTCATGAAACGAGGCCTTGTAGTAGTTGACCTACAAAACGAATATCTACCAACCGGAAAGTTGCCTTTAACCGGCATCGACGCAGCTGTAGAGAATGCTATCCGGGTCATCAGCCACGCGCGCGATACGGGTGTTCCTGTTTTTCACATTCGGCATGAGTCCGCTGAAGATGCTCCGATCTTCGCAAAGGGATCGACTGGTGCGGAAACTCAACCAAACGTAGTTCCGCAAGGTAATGAACCCGTAATCGTAAAAAAACATATCAACGCATTCAGGGAAACGAATCTGAAGCAGCAATTAGAAGCCGCTGATGTCAATGAAATCGTTGTCATAGGTGCAATGAGCCACATGTGCATTGACGCCGTGGTACGTGCAGCAGCGGACATGGGTTATCCGGTGACTGTGTTGCATGATGCGTGCGCCACATTGGATCTCACCTTTCGTGGTGTTTCCGTACCTGCCACTCAGGCGCATGCGGCAATAATGGCCGCATTCGAGTTCGGCTACGCCACTGTTCAGTCTGTGGACGAGTATCTATCGGCCTGACTAAGCGACTGTAAGTCTTGGGCCCCTAGGGCCCCTTGTCGTTTCCATACAGTATTGCGTGAAAGTAAACGAATCCTCTCCCTATCGGTTTTGGAATGGGCCCAGACGCGTATGGAGCAAGCAACGAGTTCTAACACTGCGCAGCGCTCACCCCCCTATCTAATGGCATTCAAAGTCATTTCCGATTTACCGTCGTGCAGGTCTGACGCAATGAAAGTAACTAGAAAAAAAATAGAAGACCGTGTAAGTCATCCTCGCTTGGTGATTCAAGTGATATTGTGCTTAGTGGCATTCGCGGCAAACTCAGTATTCTAGCAGACAAGCGTTGATGGAGGGGCAGATTGACCCTGAGTCATTTACGATGATTCGATTGCTCAGCGGTGGGCTTTTTTTGCTGATGTTAACCAAGATTCGCAATTCCAGATTAACTGTCGGTGGCAGTTGGAAGGGAGGCCTTTCCCTTTTCGTATATGCCTATCTCTTCTCAATCGCTTACGTTCAGCTAGGTGCAGGCATGGGCGCTCTGATTTTGTTCGGTGCAGTGCAGGTAACAATGTTTATTTTCTCGTGGGTTCAAGGAGAACGCTTTCATAAGAGGGTGGTGATCGGCATGCTGATTGCTTCTTCCGGCTTGTTCATGTTGTTGCTACCTGGCACCAGCTCCCCTCCTTGGGATGGTGCGCTGCAAATGACAATTTCCGGTGTGGCATGGGGTGCCTATTCGCTGCTTGGAAAGGGCGCTGCGAATCCACTTGCCCAGACCACCGGCAACTTTGTGAGGTGTCTTCCATTCATGCTCATACTTGGTACAGCCATGTTGTACGGAAACGCTCTTCAGATCAGCGCTCCTGGAGTGATGTATGCGCTTGCTTCAGGTGTCTTGGCATCAGGCTGTGGTTATGCGCTCTGGTACAGCACAATCAAGCACATTAGCTCTCAACGGGCCGCCACTCTCCAGCTAAGCGTTCCGATAATCGCTTCGCTTGGAGGTATACTGGTTTTGAATGAGCCTATATCGCTGCACCTATTGTTGATCTCAGGCATCGTACTGGGGGGTGTCGCGATGGCGTTACTGCCAAAACGTGAGCGCAGCGAAGCTGGTCAAAAGCAATGAGAACCGATTCTCAACTCACTTTGATGCCTTACACACTCCAAGCCCACCAGGGTAGTTCGCGATCGCCCATATTATCCCAACAAATGACGCGAGTAACTTGAGATATCTCAGACTTTCTTTACTTACTCAATCGCCTCGTAAGGGAGTCCCACGTAGTTTTCTGCGATAGTCCGACGCCCCGCTTCAGAGCGCACAAAATAGTCGAGCTCGGCCTGCTTAACTCGCTGCCCAAAATCATCATTACCTGGGAAGCGATGCAGTATTGAAGTCATCCACCATGAGAAACGCACAGCCTTCCAGATTCGACGCAAACAAACTTCAGAATAGCGTTCGAGAAGATCTGTACGGCCTTCTTGATAAACCTTCACAAGAATGCGGCTGAGTGTGCTCACATCGCTGGCCGCAAGGTTAAGGCCTTTTGCACCGGTTGGAGGCACAATATGCGCCGCATCACCCAGCAGAAAAAGGGCTCCGTACTGCATAGGCTCAACGACAAAACTGCGAAGTGGAGCGAAACTCTTTTCAATGGACGGGCCAGTTATGAGCCTGTCAGCGGTTTCTGCAGGGAGCCGTTTTTTCAACTCCTGCCAGAAACGATCGTCAGACCAAGCTTCGACTTTTTCATCGCTAGGTACCTGAATGTAATAGCGGGTGCGCGTAGGTGACCGCATACTGCATAAAGCGAAACCGCGTTCATGGCTGGCATAGATGAGTTCAGCACTCACGGGAGGTGTATCCGCTAACACCCCTAACCAGCCGAATGGATAGACACGCTCAAACTCCTTAATAACCCCATCCGGGATAGTCTTTCGCGACACACCATGGAATCCATCGCAGCCTGCGATGTAGTCACAGTCCAAGCGAACAGTCGATCCATCATGATCGAAGGTGATGTAAGGCGCCGTGGATTTTATATCTTTCGGCTGTACGTTCGTGGCGTTGTAGTAAGTAATGCCCGCGCTGGAGCTTCTAGCCTCCATTAGATCCCTAGTAACTTCGGTCTGACCGTAAACCATTACAGTTTTACCATTGGTCAAACCTTTAAGGTCTATATGCTCACTACGCCCATCGAACGCTAATTCAAATCCGTCATGAACGAGACCTTCGCGATCCATTCGTTCGGCAACACCCGCTTGTCGCAGCAAATCGACAGTCCCTTGCTCAAGCACGCCCGCACGGATACGCCCCAGGACATAGTCAGGATTCTGCCGTTCGATAATGACATTATCAATGCCAGCCTTTAGGAGCAGTTGACCAAGCAAGAGACCAGAAGGGCCAGCACCGATAATTGCAACTTTTGTTCTCATTTTTTTGTCCTAAGCGGGTGAATGCCACCATGGCGATTCTTCTTATTTCAGTTCTGTAGAATGCTTTATGCCGAACTCACACAAAGTAACTCATCAAGCTAGACGCGTTTGAACGAGACAATCTAGAAGGAAGTTCCTACGATGAGCTGTAAGTAAGTATTAGTATTTGCACTACCTAACTGCGAACCTCCCTGGCTCGCAGCTTTATCTGGCTTATACAACCCCAATACAGGACTGATGAAGACATGATCCGAAACCGCCACCTCAGCATATATATCGAATTCTCTTCCACCGAGGTTAGCTAGGCTGCGATCAATTGGATCAAAGTCGAAGTAAAGCGCACCTATTGTGAGATTTTCGCGCGGAGTGACCTTCAATCCGACGTGGTGAACACGGGTATTACTATTGAAAGGGCCTGCATAATTAGATGCCACTTCGCCCTGAAACCAAGTGCCATATCCTCGACTATTGCCATAAAACAGCGGGTCAAAAGATTCAGAAAAGCGACTATAACGATATGTGGCTTTGGGCGACCATGGAACAGATGCAAAAGTCCAACTGCCCTCCATATACCAAGCATTTTCTCGACCACTCTCTCTGTCTTGGGTCGCGTACTCGACAGCTAGATTCAAATTCTCGATCCCTAAAGAACCTGCTCCTCGTAGGCTAACGGTTTGCATACCATCACGCTCTGATTGGAATGGAGTAGCAAAACGTTCATTTACATCCAGGCCTTTAATATATGTGAGGCCTAAAGCCCCCTCATCGGCCACATTCTCTAAAGTAGCGACAGCTAACTTTGTTTCGGCTTGAGCTCGATTATCTGAGCCCAGCCACATCAGGTCACCCCTCCACCCTTTTTCTCCACCAATACGGAGCACAGCAGTTCCATCAAATGCTTTGCGAGGGGCTAAATAATAAGCGCCGCCCCGATCAAAGTTATTACCAAGATCGACATCACCTAGACTAAGCGCATCACCTTTAATTAAAAAACCATTCCCAACGATTACCTCTTGGCGACCGGCTGAAATTTCAATACCGTTTTCGCCAAGACTAGAAAAAGGCTTCCAGAACGCCAGCCAAGATAGGCATCTTCAACTGCAGTCCGCCGCTCGGAGCCTTTTGTAAAGCCCGCTGCATCGCCGTCACCCCACGTCCCTGAACTCAGGAGGCTAAAGGCACCGTACAGACTTGATTGATTTTGAAATTTGCTGTTTCCATTCAGCCCATATTTGATGAAACCCTCTCGCCAGTTTGAAGAACCTGAATCTTTCGTACCAGTTGTGGCGTAATTTTCGTCACTGTGCATCAAGGCAAATACTGCGTCGACCTTTGCGTTAAGTATCCGGCCATCCTGATTGTAGAGTTCGTAAGCACGGGATTCTATCGGAAACGTCAATACAACCACGGCGAAAGCTATCGACGTATATCCAAATTTTTTAGCTTCATATTTAGTCGACATAATGAATCCTTGATCTTATATTTATTATCGGAATTTACGAAAAGTCGATACAAAAACACTTGCCAACCATATTTCCAAAACGCGTCTCTACACTAGGTAGCGCATAGCAATACCAGAACCAATCGGCCACAAACTAACCTTCAGGTAGGGTGATTTTTTGCACACGAGATATTTTTGGCAATGGCATTTTGCTGATCGAATGATCGCGACTTACGATCAAGGGGCACCAACATAAGAAAAGTATCCGTCGCCCGCGTGCATCCGCCCATGAATAAGTCCGTCCGGAAAGCGTTGGTTCAATCACCGGCTATGATCGAACGATCAGCGTTTGAGGATTGCCAGGCTGAACCGCTGGGAGAAAAATCGAGTTACCAATAACAATTCAAATCCCGTCTTGCTGTAAGGGGAGGCCAGTATGCAAATTGAGCCGACACAACAAGGGCTTAAGCCCAAATCCTTAGGTGTCTCCGACATCGTCTTTTTTGTAATCGCAGCTGCAGCGCCGCTCGGCGCTACGCTCGGCGCAGGCCCGGTGGTTTTCGCTATGGGAGGTGCGGGAGCACCAGGCATCTATCTAATCGCCTCGCTTGTGCTGCTGCTTTTCGCTATTGGCTTTGCAGCGATGAGTCGTCACGTGATCAGCGCTGGTGGCTTCGCTGAGCTAGTGACCCACGGATTAGGACGAGCAGCCGGCAATGCAGCTGGCGGAATTGCGCTGCTTGCGTATATCGCTATGTTGACGGGAATTTACGGTCAGTTTGCCGCATTCGGAGCAGACTTGGCTCTTTCGATGGCAGGATGGCATGTGGACTGGCGCGTCATTGCCCTCCTCATCATCGGGTTGGTAGGAATTTTCGGCTATATGGACGTTAAGGTATCAGCCAAGGTGCTAGGCGTGCTGATGATCTTCGAGATCCTAATCCTTCTAATCTTTGACATTGCGGTCTTCGCGCAAACGGATGCTAATAATTTCTCTTGGAATGGCTTCATGCCTTCTCAGATATTCACTCCTGGTCTTGGGGTGGCACTGATGTTCGCGTTTTGCTGTTTTGTAGGGTTTGAGTCTACAACCATTTATGGGGAAGAAGCTAAGAACCCAAGTCGCACCGTTCCCCTGGCTACATATGTCGCCATCGCAATCATCGGTATTTTTTACACGCTTACGACGTGGTGCCTCGGCCTGGCTTATGCGAATAGCGATGTTCAGAGTGTCGCCGGCGCTGACATGATCAACTTCGTGTTCAATGCCAACACGAAGTATGTTGGCGCGCTTTCCACAGAAATAATGAAAGTCTTAGTAGTCACAAGTGTATTCGCGGTTTTACTCTCTTTCCACAATGCCCTAAGTCGTTATCTTTTCGCACTGGCTCGCAGCAGCTTCCTACCTCGAAAGCTCAGCCAAGTTCATCCGAAACACGCTAGCCCACATGTTGCAAGCGTTGCGCTCTCGATCACGACCGTCATCGCGGTCGGAGTCTTCATGCTCACCAATGCCGACCCAATACAGCATCTCTATCTGTGGATGGTTGGGCTTGGCACTCTAGCAGTCCTAGCCCTACAGACCTTGGGTGCTGCAGCTGTCGTTGGATTCACTTTCAAGACTAATAAGTGCAGCAAATGGCAGGGCGTAATCGCTCCAACTCTGGGCGGATGTGGACTGGCAACTGCCGTCGTTCTTGCGGTAGCGAATTTCGACGAACTGACTGGTGCCAAGGAAGGGATCGCAACGCTTCTTCCCTGGTTGGTTGTAATAGCAGCTTTACTTGGGGTCATTAATGGATTCCGAGCCAAACGGGATTTCCCTGTGACACCGGCGATTTCCTGAAGCGACTACCTGCCCACTAGCAACATTGAAATTATAGACGGGTGGTGCTCAATTGTGGTGCCGCCCCGGTATGGCAAGCGACCTAGAATCCAAAGGTACGGTCGTCATAAATTCGGAGAGTAATGTGAACAATAATCATCCTTACAGCGACCTAAACCTACAGCTCATCGGCGGAATTTGGCGCGAAGGTCGGACAGGGCGTTCTATGACTGTCAGCGACCCCTTCACCCAGCAAACGCTGCTTGAAATTGCGTTGGCTAATAAGGACGACTTGAATGAAGCTTACGCTAAAGCGAAAGCGGCACAGCCCGGTTGGGCAGCAATGGGGCCATCTACAAGAGCGAAAGTGCTCCTAAGAGCTGCTCAGATTTTCGATGATCGCCATGATGAGTTAGTTGAATGGATCATTTCTGAGTCAGGGAGTACGCGGATTAAAGCGGAGATCGAATGGGCATCAGCTAAAGCTATCACTCTGGAGGCAGCTTCATTCCCAAGTCGAGTTCATGGCCGAATCGTGGAATCTGATGTACCTGATAAAGAAAACCGCGTTTATCGACGCCCTCTCGGCGTTGTCGGGGTGATCAGCCCTTGGAACTTCCCATTCCATCTTACCCAGCGGTCTCTGGCACCGGCGTTGGCTCTCGGCAACGCCGTAGTTGTAAAACCTGCCAGCGACACTCCGGTCACCGGAGGCCTACTGCTTGCGCGCATCTTCGAAGAAGCAGGACTGCCAGAAGGAGTTCTCAGCGTGGTAGTGGGTGCTGGCTCTGAGATTGGTGACGACTTCGTTCTCCATCCTGCTCCAAGCTTTATCTCCTTCACAGGTTCAACCCCTATTGGCCAAAACATCGCCCGCCAAGCTGGTAGCGGCGAATATTTGAAACATGTGGCGTTGGAATTAGGCGGTAACAACCCTTTTGTGGTGCTAGCTGATGCGGATCTCAAGCAAGCAGTTCACGCAGCTGTTGTAGGCAAATTTCTGCACCAAGGCCAAATTTGTATGGCTATCAATAGAATCATTGTGGAGGAGCCGATTTACGACTCGTTTGTTTCGTTGTTCATTCAGCGCGTTAGTAACTTAGTCATCGGTGATCCTAAGAACCCAGCAACCTCCGTTGGGCCTGTAATCAATCGCAAACAGTTTGCTGGCTTAGTCGATAAGGTCGAACAGGCCAAAGCGGATGGCGCGACATTGGCTTATGCTGGAGAATCTGCAGGACTCGTATTCGCACCTCACGTTTTCACTGAAGTGACATCCGACATGGAATTGGCTTACGAAGAAATTTTCGGGCCTATCGCTGGGATAATGCGTGCGCGTGATGCCGATCACGCACTGGAGCTGGCTAACGCTACCCGTTTTGGACTATCCGCTGCAGTTTTTTCGGGTGACATCGAGCGCGGGGTACAATTTGCTCGACGCATTCACTCTGGTATGGCCCATGTGAACGACATGCCGGTTGCAGATGCACCTAACGTCCCGTTTGGTGGTGAGAAGAACTCAGGCCTGGGCAGATTCAATGGTGACTGGGCAATTGACGAGTTCACAACTACTCAATGGGTGTCTGTTCAGCGGCAACCCCGTCACTATCCCTTCTGAGTCCCCCCCAGTTTAAGAACTGACTGGAGGGGTATTTGCATACATTCCTGGGGCTCGCAAGCGATTAAGCCACTTCGCTGCGACGAGCCTCAGGAATGCAAGAAAGAGAGCTTTCCAGAGTCTCTGCCACACAGCGTCGAAGCGATCTAACTAATGGCGATCTATTACCAGCAAGAGTTGCCAAAGCCAATGAGCTACGTGGAGCGTCAGCTAGAGGTACGTAGCGCACACCTGGGTGGCTGAATAAGCGAGTGGCTGTCAGTGGGAACGTGTCAAACGCGCCACCATAGGCAACAGCAGCCAAGCTCTCAGGAATCGACTGGACATAAGCTCCTATCCGGCACGCCTCATGCCGCTCCGATCCCAAACTCCAATAATCAGCCCACTCTATAGGAGCCCCCTCACCCGCTACCGCAAATGGTTGCTCGATCAAGTCTGAAATAGAGAGGATCGAGGCATGCGCCATTTCATGGTTGGCCGGTACGGCAGCGACTCGTGGCTCATCAAACATCACATCAAGCTCAAGACGCGGATCGCAAATCGGTAATCTAACGAGCGCAGCATCTACCTTGCCAGAAATGAGCGCTTGCACCTGATTTGTCATGGACAGCTCAGTAAACACCAACCGAATACCGGGATTGCTCTGTTGAAAGAGCGTGAAAATCAGGTGGGTAAGCTCACCCGCAGCATCACCAAAAAAACCTAACTTCAGAACACCACGACTATTTTCAGCCAGTGCTCGGCATTCTAGGATCGTATTGTTCATGCTCCCTAAGAGCGTGCGAGCCTGATCTATGAATGTCTGACCTGCCTGAGTCAGGGAAACCCGATGACTGGTACGTTCAAATAATCGGAATCCCAGCTCACTCTCAAGCTTAGCAATTTGAGCACTCAAGCCCGATTGGGCAATGTTCTCGATCTCGGCTGCTTTACCAAAATGGAGGGTCTCAGCAAGCCTGGCTGCTAAGAGAAGCTGTCTTGTGTCCATTGCGGGGTACCTGCTACTCACGGAGCGTGTGGAAGAGCTATGTCTTGCAAATATCATGCAAATCACTGCATTCGCGAAAAAGCATCGAAGCCCTACCCGACCTGCGGATCCTGCCTCGGTTGGCTGAATGAATAATGCACCCAATCAGGGCAAATCGTTCAAATTTATCTCAACACAGCATCTAGATGAAGCTTGTATTCCCCCAAATGCACACAGCAACGCCGTAGCTCATTCTCCAAGACCTGCGACTGCTTGGCGACTCAACGAAAAACCCGCTTGATAGTGGGCAGCTAAGGCGCAGACCGTAACAAATCGCTTTTAGGGGTAACACTTTAAAATACTGCGATTCCGGCCCTTACCTATTCAACCATGCCGGGCGCCATGCTTTTCAGTTGGCAACCATATTCCATTTGAGTCTGAACGATGGATCTTAATGGCGTATGGATTTGAACGGTCAATCCACATAGATCTCGCAATGTCTGGAAAACAATCAGCAATCACAAATGCTGATCAAGCGATCTATAAATCCCCATTGCTCACATAGTTATTGTGAAAATACTATGACCTTAGCTTTCGTCAAGTGCACAGAAGCCGAAGCTGTATCAATCAGGAGACCACGAACCCTCATTAGCGTCAACTCTGCTATCGAGATCAATTTTGTAATGTGCATAAAAATATTGGCAAAGTCTGAGAATCATTTAAAACAACCATAATTTAAGTACATTTGGAAATAGCCATGAAGCTTAATTACCAGCAATCGCTTAAAAATTTCTCTGAAGCCTTTTCTCTTTCCAAGGAAGAAACCTCGAAAGGAAAGGAATATATTCCAGGAGGTTTTAGCAGGCGCACATTTGGCTATGGCCCGCATGCGATTTTCGTCGATAAAGGCGAAGCTCAGTACCTTCATACCATCGAAGGTAAAAAACTTCTCGACCTCAATAACAACTTTGCAACCAATGTACTGGGTCATAATCACCCAGCGATAATAAACGCAATCCAAGAAACGCTGCCCAATGGTTTCTCGTTCGGTAATCCTACCAATCACGAACTCGATCTCGCAAAGCTGATTTGTGAGCGCATCGAATCTGTTGAGCAAGTAAAGTTTTTTTGCTCCGCTAGCGAAGCATGTTTGAGTGCGGTGCGTATCGCCAGAGGCTATACGGCCCGTAAAAAAATTGCCAAATTTGAGGGGGGGTATCACGGTTTTTCCGATGACTTGGCCATTTCCGCCCACCCCAACCCAAACAATTTTCCCGGCCCCGACTCAAATCCAAAAGCGCTTCCAGATTCCGACGGGATCCCTGCCTACAAAAGCGACAACGTAATCGTTCTGACTCAAAATGATTTCGAGTCTTGCGAAAAAGTTCTTCGTGGCAACGCAGACGAAATTGCATGTTTGATCATGGAATTACAAACTTGTGCGGGCGGAATTGTAGAGCTAGATAAAAACTTCGTACAAAAGCTTAGAGCTCTTACTGAAGAGCTGGGCATCCTTCTCATCGCTGATGAAACGATTACACTCCGTGCGAATTTCAAAGGGCTGCAAAGCGAGTATCAAATTAAGCCGGACTTGACAGTCCTCGGGAAAATGATCGGTGGTGGCCTACCCATCGGGGCAGTTGGCGGCAGCAAAGAGGTCTTCCGCGTTATCGAGGAAAACCAGGTTATGATTTCTGGCACCCACCATGGGCATCCATTGGCCTGTGCTGCTGGCATTGCCTGCCTTAAAGCCATGGATGAGCATGCTTATCGACGACTCAACGAAATGGCAGCGAAGATCAAATCCGAACTGAATGATTGGGCCAAAGAGTCCGAATATCCATTTACCGTTTTCGGCTCCTTTTCGGTATTCGCATACGCATTCACAAAAGAGCTTGGCCAGACTATCAACACACATCGTGACTATTGGCATAAAATCGATGAAAACAGCATGGGTATCTACGCACTCGAAATGGCGACTCGGGGCTACTACCCGGTACACCGGGGCCAAGTGGGTCTCACACTCCCGATGACAGACGAGGACGTCAACGGCTACATTGAAACCACCAAGGACATCATTCGTCTGATTTACGCTTAAAAAATAACGGCTTGCGTGAACAGTGTAGACACGCAAGCCGTCTTGTTATTAGCATCAAAAGAGACAGTTCTAATTGTATTGTGAGACGAAACGACAACATTATCGGCGTCGCTAGGTGCCACCCTGGCTAGTTACGTAACAAACTGGTTGGCCAGTGCCTGTTGCTGAATGGCCAACGAATTAATTGCTCTGCTGACTTCTTGAGACTCTCGCGCCTGCGTTGAAAGCGATTCCGTAACATCCCGAATTGTGATCACGTTTTGGCTAACCTCGCCTGCCACTCTGCTCTGCTCCTCAACTGCAGAGGCAATCTGAAAATTCATATCGTTAATGACGCCCACAGACTCATTAATCCGATCAAATGCTTTTGAAGCATCGCCCACATGCGTTACTGCTACTTGAGCCTGGGCTACCCCTTTTTTCATTGCGCTGACTGTTTCGAGCGTATTTCTCTGCAATTGCTGGATCACGTCGCGAATTTCTTCAATGGAATCACTGGTGTTGCTCGCGAGGTTGCGAACCTCCTCAGCCACAACTGCAAAGCCCCGGCCCGCCTCTCCCGCTCTTGCAGCCTCAATAGCCGCATTCAAAGCGAGAAGGTTAGTCTGCTCAGCTACTGCCTGGATCACCTCGAGTACGCTGCCGATACGATCGCTACTGCCGGCTAGCCCTTCGATCTTTAACATGGCCGTCGATATTTCCTTCGCCAAACCCTCAATCGTGTCACATGTCGCCTTGATAATTCGCTGCCCATCCTGCGTTGCGGCTCCAGCTTCACCTGTAGCATTGGCTGCCCTGGTCGCGCTATGTGCCACTTCTTGAGCTGAAGAGCTCATTTCATTCGACGCGGTAGCCGCTTGGTCAATCTCCCGGTATTGCTGCTGCATTTCAGCGCTGATTTTATCCGAGATGGTTGCTGATCTATCGGCATTGCTATGCGCCTCTAATACCAGTCGCTTCAAATCGGACATCATTGGCTGAAGCTTACCGAGGAATGTGTTGAACCACATCACCAGAACGCCTAGTTCATCCTTACGGGAATAGTGCAGTCGTTTTGTAAGATCACCCCCACTACCTGCAACCTCTTTAAGCATTTCCGAAACTTGGTGGATCGGAGTTACGATTCTTCGAGCAATCAAGAAAACTATCAATAATCCCAAACTTAGAGCGACGGCTCCATAAAATGTTGACCAAACTGCATCAGAGAAATTGCGCTCATCCAATTTCGCCGCCAAAGCATGGGCTGGCTGCATTACAACGTGAGTAGGAACGTCTAGCACAACGCCCCAATTAGCGGAGTCTGGAATAGGCTGCACCGGCAGAGACACTCGCTGGTTGCCATGCAGCAAAGCGACAGACGTCGAGCCGCCCCTAACGGAGTTCAGTAGCTCCATCGCATCATCAATGCCGGCCTTAACCAAGGGCAATCCCAGTTTTTTTGAATCTGCACTGTGGCCCGCCAAGAGTCCGGTTGGGCTGAATATACTCACTTGCCCCGTTCCTCCGAAAAGCTTCGTGTTACCTTCCTGTACCAACTGTTGCACCGACTCCAAGCTAATATCCATACCAACCACTCCCAGTACCTTTTGACCATCCAATAGAGGAAAGGAAAGCGTGGTGATCAATGTTTTCCGACCCGATGAGTCGTCAAAATAAGGAGATAACAAACACGGCTTAGCGGATGTTTGGGGACAGGTATACCAACGATTGAACTCAGTACCATCAAGTGTAAAGGCCGTATCAGAGATAACAGACTCAGGTGTCGCCTGAACAACAAGGCGCCCATCCTGCTGCGCCGCATAGAAAGAAAATCGACCGACCTCGTTGCTCCCAAGGTCATCCCTTCCCATAAATAACTTGTCATTACCATCGAGTGAGTTAGGCTCGAAATTATATAAAGACTGAGCAGCTCAGAGTGCAACTTTAGATTATCCGAAACTAAATTTATCAGTTCAATCCTCCCCGTTAGCGACTCAAGACTTCCATCCCTTATCATTTTGCGGACTTGAACCGCACTGGTCGAAATGTCGAGCCCGCTCTGATACGCGCCCTGGAAATATTTCTGAACAGCTGCGCTTTGAAGCCCAGCTTCAGCCACCAATATTTTGTCGGCTGCGTCCTTTAGAAGACCTTGGGCCTCCACGCTAACTAAGCGTGCATTAGCGTCAGCTCTATAGATAGCAATCGCAACGAGAGATACGACTATCAAGCCAAGGCACGCCCCCACCATTATAAGCATGCGAGACTTGATCGAATTTTTGATCAGCATCCGTAAAATTCCTCTGCGCATTACAAAAAGCAAGCTGTGAAGGGAAGCTAAGGCCTGTTGATGTATCTGGCACTCATGTCAAACTTTGAATTTTTGAACGAGGCTGTTCAAGTTAACCGCAAGCCGACTTAGTTCATTACTTGCGGTGATTGTTTGATTCGCACCCTCGCTGCTTTGGATGGCTAAAGATCGAATGCTGATCAAACTCCTATCAACGTCCCTCGCGACATTAGCTTGTTGCTCTGACGCCACCGCGATCTGCAAATTACGCTCGTTGATTTGAAGAACGGAGTCAGTGATTTGCTGCAGAGACTGGCCCGCGCCCTCAGCTGTCCGTTTGGTGTTATAAACCTCCTCAGTGCTCTTACGGATAGACTCGACAGTAGTTGATGACCCACTCTGGATGGCTGCTATCATTTTTTCAATTTCCAAAGTGGAAATTTGAGTTCGATGAGCAAGTGCTCTGACTTCATCAGCGACAACAGCGAACCCCCTCCCTTGTTCGCCTGCGCGCGCGGCTTCGATAGCTGCATTCAAGGCCAACAAGTTGGTTTGCTCCGCTATACTTCGGATAACTCCCACAACCTGACTTATATCTTCCGCCTGCGCTGCCAGCTTAACCACCTGAGAAGACGAACTTTCTACGAGATCTGTCAGGGTTTCAACGGCGCTCAAGGTCTCAGAAACACGGAGGTTACCGCGCTTAGCTGACTCACTAGACTCTTGGGCAGCTTGTGAGGTTGAGGTGGCATTACGAGCAACTTCTTCCACCGCTGAAGTCATTTCTGTGACAGCCGTAGCAGCCTGTTCGATTTCGCTATTTTGTTGTTGAAGAAGTCGATCCGCAGCCTCGGTTATAGACGTCATTTCGACGGCGGCTGAACTTAACTGCATGGAGGCTTCTGAAATTTCCAAAACTGTCCCTTGGAGATTTTTTGACATTAAATTGAGTGCGACCATAAGCCTAGACACTTCATCCGATCCTGAAATCTCAAGGCGACGGGTCAGATCTCCTGATGCAATTTCTTCTGCCAACCTGAGCGAATCTCCTATTGGTCTTACAATGCTACGTGTCAACCCTATAGCTAATACGACCGTGAGCAACAAAGATACAAGAACAACAGCAGCAAGTACTTCAACACTCTTTTCATAAACCTCGCCAGCTTCGACACCCAGGGCTTTAGCTTGCTCTGCATTGAACTGCCTAATTACGTTTAGTTTATCCTGGAATAAATTGGCATTATCCGCTTGAGTAGTATTGGCGAAAGCTAGCGCGCGCTCATGCTCAGATGAATCAAGCTTAGTTAATTGTTCGAGTCCTGCAATGTAAATCCTCATTGCTTGGTCTGCGGCGTCAAAACGAGCCAAGTCTTGATCGTCGGAAATTAGGCTCTTTCGATAATATTCACTTCGAGCCTCCAAAGTTTGCACAGCATTTTGGACTTTAGACTCTGCCGCCAGCTTTCCCGCTACGTTCGTTGAATTCGCGAGCATTCTGATGCTTTCCAAGCGAGCATTTAGCAAAGAGATTTGGATATCATCAATAGTTTGCGTGCTTGGAAGCGCATTCTCTGCCAACTGCTGTCCAGCGGCCCGCAGATGTGATAACTGAATATAAGAAAACCCACCCAGCGCGATTAGAATAGCAGTGATAATCCCAAAGCATAGAGTAGCTTTTTTAGAGATACTTAAATTTCTGAAATACATAGTGACTCCGACAGTCGTTTTTCATCGCGAGCGAAACACTCAGGATGCGGATGACTTTTCATAGAAATATTATTTGGTAATGCGAAGCACAACTTTTTCAAAAGCTGATATCTGCTCGCCACGAATAAAGCCTGCAAACTGATCACTACTTATTATCTACGAGACTAATCTCTGCATTGAACAATTCATCATCAAGCTTCTTCAAAGTACGAATACTTTTAATCAACACTCTCTTATACTCACAAAACGCCTCTGAAAGTGGATCATCCGGATCTTCATGGATATCAATTTCGAGACTAGTTGTGACGGAGTTTAGATAACTGAGACTTTCGCCAATGTTACGCTTGATTGTCGCCTTCAAAGCCTCTAGAGAAAAGTTAAGCTTTTTTAATTCCCTAGCAAGCATATAAGACGGCAGAGATGTAGCTTTGCCGGAGTCACTAACATCAATTTGCGCGGCTTTTTCAACCTCAAGGTTAGCAAGCAAGAAGGTGTGTTCCAGTGCTCTCACTGAGAAAACAATGCCGCCAACGTCTTCCACCATTTGCATGGTGAGCTCTTCGCATTTCTTAGTTGCTTCAACATAGTTATATAATTTTGACATAATAGTAGACCAGCAATGTTCGTTAGCTGTTATGGAATTATTGTTTTTGTATTCCATTACGATGAGCACACTAAAGCTGAGCCAGAACTGCTTTGCCTAGTCTCCTTCGCTTCCGAGGTATACCTACGCTCGATCCAGGACTGCCTGCGAAAGTGAATCAACACTGTCAAAACTATCAGATACTCCGATGTTTAATCGGCAGCGAGAAATCGCCGGCGTGATGATATTACGCTATCATTTCGTCTAAAATAAATGACAATAGGTTGACGATTTACGCCAAAAATGAATACATACGCCCTACATTAGTGCGTGCAGGGGACGCTGAATGCTTACTAAAACGATTCAGTTCATGGCATTTTCTAATGCGAACCTAATCGACCTCGCAGGGCCCCTTGAAGTATTTTTAACAGCAAACTATTTTTCGGATCCGAAAGCCCTACCTTACAATCTATCGATAGCTTCGCTCGATAGTATCTCGACTGTCCTTCCTGGCACGCACCTCCACTCAATACCTTTAGATCAGAACACACCTGCCCCGCACACATTGATTGTCCCGGGTGGGTTAGGGATATATGACTTCTGCAAAAATCCGCGCTTCGATACTGTGTTTAAGAGACACGCTGGAAGAGCTACACGACTGGTCTCCGTATGCACCGGGGTGTTCGCCTTAGCCGCAACGGGAGGGCTTTCAGGCTGTGAGGTGACGACGCACTGGTCTGCGTATGATGAGCTTGAGCGAAACCATCCCGATGTTTTACTCAATCGTGGGCCAATATTTGTCAACGACGGACGTATCTGGACATCAGCCGGCGTCACCTCGGGTATCGACTTAGCATTAGCACTCGTTGAATCTGATTTAGGACACGCCCTTGCTTTGAAAGTGGCCAAGCACTTGGTTGTTTTCTTGAAGAGGCCTGGCGATCAAAATCAATTCAGTTCTAGCTTAGACATGCAAACCAGAAGCTCAACTTTTTCAGATCTGCACGCGTGGATGAATGAAAATCTTGTAGAAGATCTATCAATTCCCACTCTCGCTAAGAGAATGAACATGAGCGAGCGTACATTCGTAAGAAGGTATAGGACTACTACAGGCCAGACTCCGAGCAAGATGGTCGAAAAATTAAGAATTGATGCGGTGCGTCACCTGCTTGTGAGCACGGAATGCCCTCTTAAGGAAATTGCGTACCTGACCGGTTTAGGACATGAAGCAAGCTTGATACGGAAATTTTGGAAGTTTTTTGGCGTGACCCCGAATGAGTATCGCCAAAGATTTAAGTCAACCATCTGATTTTCAGGTCTTCTATAACCATATCAGCCTGACTACTCTGACTATCCAGCGAGCGATGAAGCTGTTCCGCACGTACCAAGATGAGCAAAAAGGCCCTATAAGGGCCTTCTCTCGAAGGTAATTAGTTACTCAGCCAGGACTCAACTGTCGCGGCGCCGTGCTTTGTTTTCCATTCCTTGAGCGTTTTGTGATTCCCGCCCTTGGTCTCTACGACTTCGCCCGTTTCAGGATTTTTATAAACCTTCAATTGGCGAGGCTTGCGGCTGCCCGCTTTGGGCTCGACAGCTGGAGCGCGACGACCAGTTTGCGGATCTAGGAGATTGATCACGTCCTTCAAGCTGTAGCCGTATTTTGCGAGCAAATCACGCAGTTTTGTTTCGAACTCAATTTCTTTCTTGAGGCCCGCGTCGCCCTTGAGGGCTTCCAGAGCCTGAAGCTGTTCGGCGAGGTGTTTTTCGAGTTGGCGGAATTCGGCGAGTTTGGACATGACAGGTCTCGATTAGATAGGTGATTAAGAGTGTATTGCAGTTCTGCATTTCGTGCCCGCTTCGTAACCGGGCTAGGGAAAATTCTTAACAAGCGATAATGATAGCTCGACCATAATTCCAAATAATTGTGGAGAGCTCGTCGTTCCGCCGACGAATACTGTCGACTCTCGGTTTTAGTTAGTCGTCAACATCCGAAGCCAGAGATAGCGGCTGAATTAGGTGCGCGCCCTGATTACGAACATTCCCCACATCCTTGCCAACCTTGTACCAGTGAAAATCCGTAGCAGGCCTGCAGTGCTCCATTGCGAGTTCGCGAGCTCGTTCAGGTGGAGTGTCTGGATCGACCCATTCACGGGCGTGCTGAGGCGATAAGACCAAGGGTTTGCGATCGTGGATATCGACCATGCCTTCGTCACTCGCAGCGGTGATGATGACGAAGCCGTCGCGCTCATCCATCTCCAGGCCTTCGTGCACCTCGGCCAACCCCGCGAAGAACATCGGAATTTGCTCTTTCAGCGTAATGAAATACGGCTGTTTTTTCTGAGGATCTTCTTCGTCCTTGACCCACTCGAACCAGCCATTCGCTGGCGTGAGTACGCGTCCGTTTGGCCAGAGCTGATTGAAGAACTTGCCGGTGATGACGGTCTCGACTCTCGCGTTGATCGGGTCAGGACGCTTTCCCTTCGCCCAGAATGGCGCCCAGCCCCATCTGACCTTATCAATGCTCAAGCCATCCCGAACCGGCCGGATGATTTCCACCCGCGTCGACGGGGCGACGTTGTATCGCTCGACTGGCCAGAGGTCATAGCCATTGATCACCAACTGCCTTGGCGCAAGCTCCTTGAGATAGTGATCCATCGATTCGTAGATCGAGTAGCGTCCGCACATACTGTCACCCGTCGAATTGTCGTGCCTATGAGATTGACCGCAAGCGAACCAAATCGTTAACTGTATGCATGTACAGTTAACCTCGTAAGGCTTGCATCATGAGCATCACCCTCCTCGGCCCACTCGCTACTGGCGGTAAGCAGCTGCCCCTTTATTCATCCAAGGTGCCGGCGGGCTTCCTTCCCCAGCGGCTGACCATATTGAAAAGCACATTTCCCTAGATGAGCTGTTCGATATCAGGGCGCCGCACGTGTATCTGGTGAGGATTGATGGGGATAGCATGCAGGGCGCGGGCATCTATTCCGGGGATATGGTGATCGTCGATCGAAGCATCGAAGCGGTCAGTGGCGATATCGTTATCGCCGCGTTGAATTCGGAGCCCTTCTGCAAGCGCCTGCTTCTGCGCGAGAACGCCGTGTTGCTTGTGTCAGAGAACCCAAAATATCCGGCTAGACATGTCATGGAAGGCGATGAGCTTGTGATCTGGGGCGTTGTGAAATACAGCGTGCGCGATCATGACAATACGTGAGCCTGTCTTCGCCCTGATCGACTGCAACTCGTTTTACGCGAGCTGCGAGCGCGTCTTTAGACCCGACCTCGCCAAGATACCTATCGTGGTACTGTCCAACAACGACGGCTGTGTGATCGCACGTAGCTACGACGCCAAGCCGTTCGTAAAAATGGGCCAGCCGTACTTCCAGATCAAAGACCATCTACGCCGGCATGGAGTGGTGGCGTTCAGCAGCAATTACGCTCTGTACGGCGACATGAGCGAACGCGTCATGACTATCATCGAATCGATGGTACCGGCACTTGAGGTCTACAGCATTGATGAAGCATTTGCTGATTTGACTGGCATGCTTGGAGATCTGTCCGCGTTTGGCAGGCGCATGCGCTCCACCCTTCTCAAGCGCACAGGCATTCCAGTCGGGGTGGGGATCGCGCGCACGAAAACACTGGCCAAGCTCGCCAACCACACAGCCAAACGGCTGCTCGATATCACCGGCGGCGTAGTGGATTTGTGCGATCCGTTCAAACGCGACTGGACGCTGCGCAACACCGACGTCGGCGAAGTCTGGGGCATTGGCAAGCGCATGAAGGCTCATCTGGAAACAATGGGCATCAAGACTGCAATGGACTTGGCAAAAGCCGATCCGTGGATGCTTCGTCAGAAATTCAGCGTGGTGATCGCGAAAACGGCTCGCGAGCTAGCCGGTACCCCATGTTTGGAACTGGGGGAAGCTGACCCACCGAAGCAGGAAATTTGCTGCAGCAGGATGTTCGGCACGCGTCTCACGCAGATTGAGCCGATCAAGGAAGCGGTCGCTACCTACACCCAACGCGCGGCGGAAAAGCTCCGAACGCAAAACTCACTCTGCAAGAAAATCCGAGTCAGCATTCGCACCGGCATGTTCAACCCTGAAGAAGCGAAGTATGCGAATGGAGCGCTGGTCGAGTTACCGTACCCGACCAACGACGTGCGGCTGATGACGAAGGCTGCGACCGAAGCGGTCAACCGTCTCTTCCGTCCCGGCTACAAGTACAGCAAGGCGGAAGTGCTGCTGATGGATTTGCGACAGCCCGGCGAATTCACTGATGACCTGTTCGCCCATTCGCAACCCGTGATGGCGGACAAGGTGATGAGCGTTCTGGATGAGATAAATGGCCGCTGGGGCAAGGGAGTGCTGCGTTTAGCCAGCGTGCCTGCGGCGCCTGATTGGGCAATGCGGCGAGAGCTGATGAGTCAGAGCTACACGACGAAGCTAGATCAGCTGTGGACGGTCAGAGCCAAGTAGCGACCGCGGGATGGGCATCTACCGCCGCAGAAACGAGCAGCCTTGAACGGCTGCTTAGGGTCATTTCAGTCGGTCACGACAGGCAGAAATCGGCCAGAAGCGGACATAAATGAGCCATGCATATAGCAAAGGTGGTCACCGCTGCGGGCTTGCCCATGTGGGTCTTTCGTTCAAGGCAAGCTGGGCGTCTCGGCACCGGCCAGCTGAGGAATCATTGATACAAGGTGGGCAACCATGGGGGGAATGTACGTAATCAAGGGCCCGAGTTGATCGCGTCAATCGAGGTAAAGTTAGCGCAAGAAAAATAAGAGGCCGAGCGCACGATCCGCACCGGATACATGTCTACACGACCTCTTCGCGTTTCTATGCCCTACCGCAAGGTATACCCACCATCTACCACAATATCTTGGCCGTAAATGCCACGTGCTCGCTCTGATAGAAGGAACAGAATCACATCTGCCACCGCTTCCGGCTCAAGGAACTTACCCTCTAGTAGGCGCTGGTTGACCGTTTCCGCGACTGAGGACAACGTCGCATTATCCAACCCTAGTGATCGCCAGATCGGCGTAGCTGTTGGCCCTGGCGATACGACGTTCACTCTAATTCCCGCCTCAGCCTGTTCGACGGCTAAGGTTCGAGCATGCGCTGTCAGTGCTGTTTTCGACGCAATGTAGCCAGCCAAGCCTGGGAAGGCCAAAGCGGAAAGAAAAGTCCCCACAAATACAACCGAAGCGGGTCTCGCCAATTGGGCTCGCAAAGCTGAAAGCGTGTTAAGCGCACCTGCTCCGTTGACGGCCCAATTTCGCTCGAATCCCTGACTCGCCAGGCTATCTTCAAGTACAGCGACTCCTGCATTCGGTACTAGAAAATCTACAGGCCCGATTCTGGAGACGCAGTGTGCAAGCTTCTCAAGATCCGAACTTACCGTAACATCGCCATTGACAATATGGAGGCGATCACCATGAACGTCTTTGAGTGCAGCCAGGCCGCCCTGGCCACGGGACATCGCCACTACCGTCGCTTCATAGCTTAGTAATCGTTGTACGACTGCCAGTCCGATGCCTGAACTTGCTCCGGTTACCACAGCGACACGATTGTCGAACTCACTTTTCATGTTTCAGCTCCTTGGGTATTAAGCCATTTACCCATCACTGACACATTTCATGCCAACCTAAAACGTCATAAAAATCAGGGTGCCGAAGCTCTACCGAGTCAATTTGACCATTGTTCGTTTTTGTCGAAATGACGACAAATAGGTTTTTTGACACGCGCCAATGGCTGTGTTCTCAGGTGCGTTATAGGACTGAAAATCCGGCCGCATCGAATTTCTTTGAGAGGAAAATACCACTCCACTCTTCGTAAATACGCCTGAGTTGCTCTGCGAACTGCGGATTGGCCGCCCACCGCCCCATTCTCTCGCGATCTGTTTCGGCGTTGTCGACCGGCGAGAGAAAGCAGTCTTCACAAAGGCGCTGCACCTGTTATCCACCTCAGAACTATCGCGCATCGCAACTCAGTTGCCGCTACTGTGCCAGTTTATACACCGGCTTTGGGTCGCCTTCCGCCGGGTACATGAACAACCGGCTTGGCAACATCGGCGAACGGCAAATCGAGAATCAGAACTGCATGGCTTAGTTGAAAGGTCTTTTCTTGGCCCTGTCTGACTAGACTACGCGTGGCTACAGTGGGCTCCAACAACCCTAAACCCCCTGCGAGTGACCGCCATGAACAACCGTCTTGATTACTTCAAACAGTCGCCTCAGGCTTCCAATAAGCTGGTGGAGCTGACGATGCAACTGAGTAAGAAGCCGCTACTGGCTGACCTGGCCCACCTCATAATGCTGCGGGCGTCTCAATTGAATGGCTGCGCGTTCTGCGTGGATATGCACGTGAAGGAAGCCAAGATCCATGGCGAGCGCGAATTGCGCCTCCATCACATTGCGGTCTGGCGTGAATCGCAACTCTTCTCGCCAATAGAGCGCGCGGCGCTCGCCTGGACAGAAGCCCTCACCCAACTGCCATCCCATGGTGTACCTGAAAGCCTCTACGCGGATGTGCGTGAGCAGTTTTCCGAACAGGATCTGTCGGATTTGTCGTTCCTGATTGTCGCCATCAACGGTTGGAATCGCCTCAATGTGGCCTTTCAGGCAGTCCCTGGTTCGTCGGATGAGGTGTTCGGCCTGACCAAAGCCAACCTCAACTGAGCGCACGGTTTATCAACGCGCCAAGCTGCTCGCCCTGAGCAGCGCAGGCGCAGTTGGTGAAGCTCAGCAGCAGCCCAGATTGACGCCGCGATGAAACACTCCATCGCGACAAGGGTTGCACGGCGATGCCTTTGGCCAGCAGTTGCTCAGTCAGGGCAGTGTCGGCTACTCCCTCCGGCAAACGGAGTACCAAGTGCATCCCCCCTGGCGAGCGCTCCACCAGCAGTCCATTGGGTAAACTCCGCTCCAACGCTTCAATAGTCAAAGCGCGTCGTTCGCTGTAGAGCCTTCGCATGCGCTGAATGTGCCGAGTGAAATGCCCCTCGACAATGAACTCTGCGACCAGCGCTTGAGTAATCGCTGGCGAGCCTGCGGAGAATAACGCCCGACTTACACGCTCAAACGCTGCCACTTGCCCCTGAGGCACCACTAGGTAGGCAAGGCGGATACCGGGGAAAAGCACCTTGCTGAAAGTCCCGGCGTACAGCACGCGCCCGTTGCGATCCAGGCTCGCCAACGCCGGCAAGGGGCGACTGACATAGCGATACTCGCCGTCGTAATCATCCTCGACAACCCAGGCATCGCTCCGGGCCACCCATTCGAGTAACAACTGTCTCCGAGGCAAAGACAGCGCCATACACAGCGGGCTTTGATGCCCCGGCGTCACCATGACGACCTGTGCAGCCTGATGCCTGGCAATGGCCTGCTCCACATCCATACCTTCGGCATCAACTGGCACTGCCTCAAGCTCAATACCGAATTGACGAAGCACTTGGCGCGTGGTTGGGTAGCCAGGATCTTCGACCCAGGCTCGCTCCCCTGCGCGCAGCAAAGTATGTGCGATCAGCGACAGGCTACTGCGCCAGCCGCTGGTGATAAACACCTGATGGGCGCCGCAATCGATACCTCGAGACACCTGCAGATATGAGGCGATGGCGCTGCGCAAGGCAGGCAGGCCGTGCGGCGGCGGATAGTCCAGATCGCCTGAACGCATGCCTCTCAGATAACGGGCACCCAAGCGCGCCCAGATCTTGCGTGGGAACTCATCCATTGCAGGCACTCCCATCTGAAACGGCAAAAGTTGCGGTGGACGCCATAGTGCGTCTGGGGAGTTTTCAATCACCTCGCTGCTGACGGATAAAGCGGGGGCAGACAGTAGCGGCTTCTGCAATTCGGGATTGACTACGGTGCCCTTCTGCCCCAGGGCCAAGAGGTAGCCCTCGCTCGTGAGCAGCGAATAGGCCAGTTCGATGGTGCCACGAGCAACGCCGAGATCCTTGGCGAGAGCTCGCACCGAAGGCAATCGGTCACCAGGGGAAAGCGTGCCAGCGGCGATGGCGGCGAGTACTCGGTCATATAACTGACGGTACAGAGGCGAACCGGGTTGCCCATCCAAGGAGGCGAAAGGGTGCGAACAGGAAGTCATCATGGCCTAGTTCATATCTCACTTCTTGGTTCAATAAATTGAGGCAATGTTAGTTCAAGATTTGACCATCACAACCCACTAAGGCCTCTCCCATGACGTTCAATCTTCAAGACTACGTGCCCAGCGTGCTCGACTTGGCCGACACTGCCCTGCGTCCTCTAGACAGCCGCCATGACTTGAAAATCGCTTTCCCGGTAATACAGCAATTGCGCCCCCACCTAACAAGCGAGGCCGATTTTATGAGTCGTATCGAACGAATGCGAGCCGGCGGCTATCGGCTGGTTGGAGCCTTCGAGTCATCGGCTCTCGTGGCGCTTGCAGGTTACCGCCTTCAGGAGAATCTGATTTATGGCCCATTCTTGTATGTCGATGACCTCATCACCGATGAAGCCCAGCGCGGCGGCCAGTGGGGCTCCCGGTTATTGCGAGCTCTGGAACGACTGGCTCGTGCCAGCGGTTGTGCTCGCCTTGTGCTTGACACGGGTTTGGCCAACGCGCGCGCCCAACGCTTCTACTTCCGCGAAGGCTTTTATACCGGCGCGCTGCGTTTTCAAAAACAGTTCGATACCCCATGACCGCATCACCCGTACAGGAGGTAATATCATGAACCCGTCTCAGAAGCCCCTCGCTCCTTTGCGAATCCTTCGCCTGATTGCCAGTCCCAACGGTAATGCATCTGAAAGCTTGAAACTGTCTGAGCGGATTCTGCACGCTCTGACAGTACGCGCTGGCATACGCGGGATTGAACTGACGGATATAGACCTGAACACGTTATCGCCAGTCGATGCGACTTATGCCCATGCCTTGGCCCATCCGAGCGAAATAGCTACCGAGGATCAGAAAGGTACATTGAGTCGCTCCGACCAAATGATCATCCTGTTGAATGCCTGCGATGTGCTGCTTATCGCTACTCCCATGCACAACTACAGCGTGCCCTCGCCGCTCAAGGCCTGGATTGACCACGTCGTACGCGTCGGAAAAACTTTCCTCAGCACATCAAAAGGTAAGGTTGGAACGTTATTGGATCGCCCCGTCTACGTTGCCGTAGCCACCGGCGGCTACATTAGCGGTGAGAGGGCACGGCAACCCGACTTTCTTCGTCCCTACCTATCCGCAGTGCTGAAAACCATCGGTCTCAATCAGGTGCATTACTTCGCCGTTGAAGGCACAGCAAAAGGGACGGACGCGCTAAAAACGGCGCAGAAAATAGGGTACGACGATGTGCACACGTTCTTCCATGAGGAAATCGAAACTAGGACTCATGAAACAGTTGCCTGAAGCCGGTAACCCCCCAGACGGCCGAAGCACAAAGGTCGGCAGCGATGCCTGAAGCTGAGCCTAGCTTTTTGATTTTCGGGAGAGCTGTTCGCCCGGGTCGGCAGCTATGGGCCGCATGCCCCCCTCTTAACAGGAATTGATCATGAGTCGCCTCAGTTGGTTTCAAACTTCACATGGTGCAGCCAAGTCGCTTGAAATTAATGACCCTGCCATGATCTACATACGAGAGATGCTGGAGCATGCCGACCGCCCCTACGACTTGCTTCCACCTCACCTCAAAACTCCAGCGTTCTTCTACAGCTAAAGGTGACAACCAAGTCTACTTTGGGGGCTATAGCATTCGAGACTGGCGGGATACTGATTGATCGGGGCCTGGCGGGATGGAGCGAGGGACGGGCGCAAGGGCATCTGCTGGTGGCAGATGACGCAGCAGGTGGATGCTTTTCCATCAACGGGGGCGGCTTGGGTGACGATGTGGGAGCGGTGTACTACTGGGCGCCCGATATTCTGCAGTGGGAGCCATTGGGCATCAGTTATACCGCCTTCTTGGAATGAGCTGTGAGCAATCTTACGGCGGCCTACTAAGAGGGCCTACGTTGGTAATCCTGGCGCAACGACATTCAGTGTGTGAGCGGAGATCAATGCGTGTCTTTCTACCCATTCCTATGGACACGAGGGACTCTGTGGCAATAAGCGCGCAGGGTTGTCAGCATGGCTGAATAGTATGATTTGAATTGCACATTAGCCGGCCAGTTGTACGCCCCGCCATCACTCCTAATTAAATAAGCAGGCCGGCCGTGAGTCAAAGTGCGCTGGTTACGCACAGACACTTCAAAGTTGAAGCATTTACCGGACGATTACTGAGACACTGATCACCTGCTTACGTCAGACTGACACTCCGGGTAGTACGTTTGAACAATACAACACCGAGCCTTCCTTCAAGGTTTCTCTCGACCTAGCTTACAGCAGGGGGAGCCTCCCAATGGTGGGATGCCCAAGTGCAGCTGCGCTGCCTTGCTACCTCTAAGAATGTAACCAAGACCATCAAGGTGATCTTGGCGCATAAGTCCTCCGACCTTTGTAATTTTGTTGGCAGCAATTGTTACGAAGTTGCTCTATCTGCCTAGGAACACCGCAACGCAGATCATGGGTTGATTAGTACAAAGATCCACTCGGGAGAGAAGGCGGACAAGCGAGGAAAAAGGACTACTGGATTTCGTTTTTATCAATAAAGTCGCGAGCACTGGTCTAACACAGACTGCCCCTCGGATTCTGCTGCAAAATTGAAACGAAAATTTTGGTTCGCGGGCACGGGAATCGCACTTAGCTCGTTTTGCTGTTGACTTGAGCCTGTCTTTAGATGCGAAGGTTAAAGAGCGACGAGAAGTGGCGTGCCGCTTTGGACATCGACCATAGCTTGGAGGGGAGAACTCTCTGAGTCCTAATGCTCGCTAAGGGAAATACGGGACGTACTCCCCACGCCAATTTGAGCTACACGAACCCGATCCATTTCCGGTCAAATGTAAAGAGATTGAATAAGGCGATTCGAAGTCTAGTTGCAGCAGAAACACGGTGTTCTGCCGCGTAGCTGCTTTACTTGAAAATTATGCTGCCTGCGAGGGGCTAGGAATGAATCGAAACGACTTGCGTCGCGTGGACATGAATCTTCTGGTTATTTTCGAAACCTTAATGTTCGAAAGGAACTTGACTCGGGCTGGGGAGAAACTGTTCTTAGGCCAACCCGCCGTCAGTGCCGCTTTAGCGCGGTTGCGCGACTTATTCGACGATCCCTTGCTAGTACGCAACGGTCGTACCTTAGAGCCGACCCAGCGAGCGCTGGCAATTCTTAAAGAGTTGCAACCAGCCATGGACACAATCTCCGGAGCTGTCAGCCGAGCTAAGGATTTTGACCCATCCACCAGCCGGGACGTATTCCGCATCGGCCTTTCCGACGATGCCGAATTTGGCCTGTTTCCACCATTGCTCAATCAACTTCGCGAAGAGGCGCAAAACGTAATCGTAGTGGTACGGCGGGTTAACTTTCTGCTGATGTCGACCATGCTTGCCTCCGGAGAGATTTCCGTCGGAGTCAGCTACACCACCGAGTTGCCCGCCAATGCAAAGCGCAAGAAGCTGCGGGATCTGCGCGTCAAGATACTGCGCGGCGATAATCGTCCCGGCCCCCTGACCTTGGATGAGTATTGCGAACGACCTCACGCCCTGGTGTCGTTTTCCGGGGATTTGACCGGTGCCATCGATACCGACTTGGCACGCATCGGCCGCTCGCGGCGAGTGATGCTGGCGGTACCCCAGTTCTCAGGACTGCGTGCCTTATTAGCGGGCACGGAAATGCTAGCCGCAGTGCCGGACTACGCGGCGTGCGCGCTGATCGATGGCAGCAGCCAGTTGCGTGCTGATGACCCGCCCTTTGACATCGTGCCGTCGGAGTTGTCGATGGTCTGGAGCGGGGTCAACGATAACGATCCGGCAGAGCGTTGGTTGCGCTCACTAATTGCCCAACACATGGCGACGCCTCTGCCGGTGTATTGAGCGAATTGAAACTTGGATCGGTCTCGCGCAGGAATATCGGCATGTCTGTCATTGGCGGCATGGCCGGAATGTCGAAATACATCTGGATCACCCACCCACGGTGATAGCTGGCGTGATTGACCACATGCATCAGCATTGCTCCGGCACTCATGGTGCCGCGTTCCCCAGACACAAATGTGAACTCGACGGGTCTATCCAGCGATGCCTCGCTCTGCCGGGCGCTCCAGTCGCAGTACCAGTGACCGATCTCCTTTTGTGCCAAGCGCAAATCAGCGAGTTCGGGATGCAGCAGATCATGTGAAGTTTGGAAGCCGTGCCCCCGGCCTTCGAGGTGAGCCTGCCAAATGCAGTCCACTACGTAAATGTGATTCAAAGTGCCAATTATGTTTTTGAACACCGACACTCGCTCTTTGTTGACTTCGCCAGGAGGCAGTGCGGCCAGGCTGTCAAAGAGGCGCTGATCGGCCCAGCATTTGTACTCGGCAAGCATGCGGGCTGTGCGTACGTTGATCACCAGATTTCCCCAGTTTAAATGGGCGTAATGCCAAGCATAGCCCTCATAACGAGCGGCATCGAAGACGCTGATTATCGGTCGGCAAGCGCCAGGGAGCCAATTTGGGCTAGTAGACTTGAAGCCGGAAAGCCTAAAGGCGCTGCCTGCCCCCCCCAGTCCTTGCTGATCAGGGAGCCTACCAAAGTTATACGACGAAGCTGGATCAGTTGTGGAGGGTGAGCGCCAGGTAGCGGCGACGGGATGGGCCTCTGCCGCCTGAAAAACGAGCCGTCTTGAACGGCTGCTTACGGCCAGGAGCGGACGCTAACGTGAGTCCCGAAAAGCATTGATGATGGCAAAAATTTGGTGGAGTTCGAATCTCTCTTTCACCGCCAAATTCAGAAAACACAAACCGCTGATTTTCCTAGAGAAAGTCGGGGGTTTGTGGTTTTTGGCGTCTGAAAAAAGGCCATATGGGACTGGCGCACTGTTCTGGTGCGAGAAATGCTGTGCGGCAAACGCTGCGTTAGTGATGATCCGACTGCGCTGAACTACGCTGTCAAGGAACCTCGCTCAAGGACGATCCCATGCCAAACAGTTCTGAATCCAACGTCGCCACGGCAGATGCTCTGACATTGCTGCTGCACAACCAACATGCCTTGGCCGCAGCAATTGAGGAGGTCACGAAATGGCTTTCAGATAATGGCGTAGACGCTGTTGCAGAAAACGCAGTTGCGGCGATGGAAACCTTGGATACGAACGCGCAAACAATCACAGATGCAATTATGCGACTACGGGAACTTTAGGGCTTTGGCCGCCCGCCATTCGCCAAGGTAAGGGTTCTGACTTGGAGTCATAGGCAGGCTACGTCGAACTTATCTGTAAGAGATATTCTTACGATGATAAATTCAGGGTTATGCTCAAAGAGCCTACTCATCTAAATAGAGTTTTAGCGATGAAGAGAATTAAGAGAAACCCTGGTAAATTTGAAGTGATAGATCTTTTCACTGCCCTTGGTAGAGAACATGGATTTAAAGTCTCTGAGGATGAGGATGCTAGAGAATTCATGGGGCTCGTAAAAAGCTCACTAAAAGAGTCGTTCGAAGATGCAAAGCTGCTACATGGTAAAAGAGTAGAGGCAATGTTTGCTCATGTTGCCGGAGCTCTCGGTGGATGCAGGCTTATAAAGCAAGAGGACAGTGGATCGATATTTACTGATGATGACGATCTTCAGCCTCCAGACTATTTAATTGTCCTAAAAAGTGGGGAGAGAATTTTTGTAGAAGTCAAAAACTGTCATTTCAAGAATTATAAATCTCCCTTCCCTGTTAAAAGTGACTACATCCAAAAGCTTGAGAATTATGCGCAGCTAAACGGTGCGGCGCTTAAGTTTGCGGTATTCTTTTCCCAGTTCAATCAGTGGGTGCTACTTTCCAAGAGTTCTTTTACAGAGCATAAGACGAAATGCAGCATCAGCTTTATTGAAGCTATAGCCAAAAATGAGATGTCGATCATTGGAGACAGGATAATTGGAACGAAGCCGCCTCTTTCAGTTGTTTTTGTTGCCGATCCCGAAAAGGAAGCATTTATCACAGACGATGGTCAGGCAAATTTTATTATTTCGGATATAAAGTTTTATTGCGACGAGAATGAGATTACAGACGGAACTGAGAAAAACATTGCCTTCTATCTCATTCAATTTGGAAAGTGGTCGGAATCTGAAGGTGAGGCACTATTTGATAGCGAACGGTTGGCGGGAGTGAAGCTTGACTATCAGCCTGAACATCAAGAGGAAGTGGACGATGCGCGTCAACAAGGATTTGGAATCATTGGCCATCTAAGCTCCATGGTTAGCACTGCTTACAAACAACATACGGTTTACGAGCAGCGAGTATTTGCATTAGATACAGCGGCAGATCCCGAGATTTTTTCGGTTGAGATCCCCAAGGGGTACAAAGGCGACAAGCTTCCACTATGGCAGATGGAGCTTAGGCCTAATACAGAATTAAAAGTAAGCATAGGAGAGTAAAAATGCATGTCTATCGGTATCGATCGTCAAACTTGCTTTCACAAAAGGCTTACTTTACGATGAATGGTATTTCGCCTCAAAGGAAGAGCTTAACGACCCTATCGACATGCAGTCAAAATTTGAATTTTCAGGCGACTGGACACGAATACTAACAAGTCTATGGGAGAATGATCATGAAGCAAAAATTGCTGCGGCTTATTTAACAAAGATAGGTCCAGTTTCTTATGAGCAGTTAATAATCGACTTTCACACTCATAAAGAAAAAATAATAGAGCGAGTTTTCAGTAATAGGCACGTCTCACTCATGGAACTCTCCAAGCTTGAAAATTCGCTGGAACACCTATTGGCACTGCTAAACCTTTATGCCCCTGGCTCGGGATACTCCATCTCATTATCTAGAACAAATTCAGACATGTTGATGTGGTCTCACTATGCCGCGAGTCATACGGGATTTTGTCTGACTTATAGACCGATAAATGGCTGCCTAAATCAGTGTCCAATTAGAAAAAAAGACTCACTAGCTGTTGCAACAAACCACCTCTCATCTGTTAGTGTTGCTTTCGAAATCGAAGATATCAATTACAAAGATCAGCTTCATCCGATAGATGCATTTTCATTGCTACCAGTAATCTACACGGGCTATAGCTTCGACTCAGAATCATCAAGGCTGGAGTATCATAAAAAAACTAGAGAGCAATTACTTACCAAAAATAAGTGCTGGCAGTACGAGCAAGAATGCAGATTAATGTTGCGTCAGCCCACTAAGTGGATTTCCGGCTGCTCGGCCTATAACAGTTTGCAACGTTTGTTCTATTATGATTTCAGTCAGATTACTGGAATAATATTCGGTGCGCGAATGTCATCACAGGACAAAGAAGCAATACGAAATATTATTAGTCATAAAATGCTAGATAAATACAAAAATATTCAGGGCGGAAAAACCTATGTTTTTGATTTTCTCTATCAACAGGCAGAGATCTGCCCCAGTTCTAGGGCTGTAAAAATTGTAGATCTTGATTTATATCTGATGGGGTCAATATTGAAGCCCGGTAGTGCGCAGTATGCAGATCGATTGGATAGGTGGAGGAGAGGGGAAGGAATGGCTATCGAAAACGGAAATTTTTCCTATGACCCTATACTCTGAGTGGAATTCTCATTAACCCGCTTCCCTATAACTAGGAATCGGTAATATTTTATGCTAGTTAAGCGATGGCAGCCACTTGAGTACTACAAGTTGGAATGATGCGAGAAGCTTCAGATCTTGATTTTAGTAGTGCAATACGATTAGGCCGGCTTTGCCATTTATAGGTTACTTTGTAGGGGGTTATATGTCAGTGGATCTTGAGCTACCAGTTGACACCGAACAGCTGCTGAGAAAATGGTATACACGGTGTAGTACAGTAGCCGTTGGGCATTACAAATCTGCTGAATACTACACTAAAATGCACGCGCGATTATCTGGCTCGGCAGCAGTGCTGTCTGCTATAACCGGTACCACTGTGTTCGCGACGCTGCAGAACCAACCCGCATTATGGTTGCAGATAATGCTTGGTTTTTTTAGTATTTTAGCAGCAGTCCTAGCAACATTTTCGGCATCGATGGCTTCTCAGGAAAAAGCAGAAAAACACAGGACTGCGGGGTCTAAATATAACTCCATTGGAAGAGAGTTTGAACAGATCGGATTAGCGACGCCAATAACTCAGGAGCTAATACACAACGTCCGTTCTCGTCTTGATGCATTGGCAGAGGAGGCTCCGCACATTCCACGGAGGATCCATAAAAAAATCGCCAACCCTGCCCAACTGTCAAACTGGAGCAACTAAAATTTTTATTTAAGACGAAGAACTGAAGTTCGGTTTGCAATTTCGCACCCTCGAGCGTCCGCTATTGGCCGAAAGCAGTCACTCCTACCCGAAACGTCCACGGAGAATTGGCCATGAAAACCGCCGTAATATCCGACACTCACAATCTCCTCCGCTCCGAAGCCATCGGCGCGCTCCAAGGCTGTGACCTGATCATCCACGCCGGCGACATCGGCAACCCGGACATCCTCGCCCAATTATCCAAAATTGCTCCCGTCCACGCCGTGCGCGGAAACAACGATCTCAGCAGCCCATGGGCCAAAGACCTTCCCGACCGTCTGATCTGCAGGCTCAACGGCTGGCACACCCTCCTAATCCACGACATCGCCGACGTGCCCGCCGATCTAGATCCAGACATAAAGCTCATCATCACCGGCCATTCCCATAAACCGCGCATCGAATGGCGCGGCGATCGTCTGTACGTGAACCCTGGTAGCGCCGGCCCTAGGCGTTTCAAATTGCCGGTCACGCTGGCAATTCTCGACATACAACCCGACAGCATCGAGCCGCGCCTGATTTCCCTGCTGGATCCCCCCGCTGAAATCACTACGGTTACCGCGATCCAGGGAATCCACGCATAATCTACAGCGCCAACAGTTTCCGCAGCGTTTTGTAGGAGGCAGCCAGCCTCTGAAAAATGCTGAATAACGCCCTTGGCGCCACGCTGCCATCGCAGGTTAAGTCAGATACGACACCAATCGTCTGTGGCCGAACATCGTTCCTTCGCGAAGCGCCTCTGGCTTCTCTAAGCGTTAGCAGAATGAATGAAAGCTGCACGCAAAGGTGTCAGGGGGCATGGTAAAAAATAAAGGACTAACCCATCAGCTGACACCAACCTATATAACCGAGGCATCCTCACAGTTTGCTTGGGCAAGTTCCGCCTGTGCACGTGATTCCTTGGTTCGCCTTCAGCCATTTCGTATGATGAGCAACCTAAGTTTGGGATGCTTGGCGTGAAACCATCATCAAAAAAAGCTCCAACCACACCGCCCGTACCAACCGGCGTCACCCAGAGTTTAAGCGATGCTGTAAGTCAGCTTTCTTGGGACGACTTGCGAATCATCAAAACGCTAAGCGAATGCGGTAATAGAGCCACGACAGCGAAACGGTTGGGTATCAATGTATCCACCGTATCGCGTCGCGTGGCTCAAGTGGAAAAGACACTTGGGGTCGCCCTATTTGACCACCGTCGCTCTGGGTACATGCTCACGCCAGAAGGCATCGAGTTACGGGCGCTCGCCGAACGCGTAGAGCTTGATATCGTGAGCGTCACGCGTAGAGTTTCTCGGGTAGGTCAAGGGCTACTTGGAAAGCTTAGGATCACGACGAGTGACTCCCTGCTGCTGTATTTTCTCACGCCGATCATTGCCGACTTCAAGGCGCTTAATGAAGGAATTGCCATCGAGGTTCTGGTTGGCAACGAGACGTTAAGTCTGGCTCGCGATGAATCTGACGTAGCGGTGAGAGCGACCAAAAAACCTGCCGAAAGTCTCGTCGGGCGCAAGCTCGCTTCGATTGCATGGGCGCCTTATGGCAGCATAAAACAAGCGACTACTATCCCGTTCGCAGAAGGCCAACCGTGGGTATCGTATTCCGCAGGATTATGTGGACTGAAGGCCAAAAGCTACGTCGAAGACAGGGTCAGCGCCGATTGTATCTCTTATCGCACCGACTCAGTCGCGGCGGCGAGCGTCGCCATTGCGGCAGGCCTTGGTTATGGGTTTCTCCCATGCATGTTGGGAGACATTACGCCTGGGTTAACACGCGTCGGGCCAGTTGTGCGCGAACTACAGGATGAGCTCTGGCTGCTCACGCACCAGGACATTCGAAAGTCATGGAGAGTAAAGGCGTTCATGACTTTTTGTGCAGCAGCCGTAGCGCATCAAAAGCCTTTGATCGAAGGGCAGCTGGATCTCCCGGTTGCGCAGGGCGAAACCGGGAGCGTCTCTTAGGCAGCGCGAGATCCGATGACAGCCTTGCAGACAATTTCAATCAGCTGTGAACGTTGAGCCAACCTGGATACACCGATGATATTGCTCGCACACTGGGGCCGCTCAGTGCGATATGCGGCTTTGCGCACATCACCTACCACGGCGAATGCCGCGTCCATATCCAAGACGTAGAGCGTTTCTTCGACGACATCATCAAGGGTTGCTCCATAGAGCGCGAGCAACTTGGCGATGTTGTCGTAGGAGACGCGCATCTGCTCTCCTATCGACGAGAAATCGCTGGGTTTGCCCTCGCTATTCAAAGGTGCGGGAGCAACCAGGTTACCCTCCTCATCGTGGTTGAACTGACCAGAGATATAGATCTCGTTTCCAACTTTTCTGGCCTGGGGGTAGCCGTAGCCCTCCTCCCATGAGACGCCCCAGTAAGCGGTGTTTTTGCCGTGCGGTTGTGAAGCAGCCATTGCTTTCTCCTTGCAGATGACGGATCGAATGACGTCGATTCGAGTTGTCGGGAAGCAAAGGCTAGCACTGGAAACACTATTGGAAAGGCGCATTTTTGCGCCTTCAGCAACGCAAAATTGCGCCCCCATCACGACGCGCCTTCCGTTAAATTTTTCTCATCGACTGACCGCTGGATTGAGCTTATCAACCGGCTACTGGGAAAAAGAAATCAGGATGGAAAACGAAACATGCGCGTCCTCAATTAGGGATTTGGCTAAACAATTCAGACACTTGAAACCTTGGCAGATCCAGCGCGCCAAGCAGTTGATGCTCGATAACCTGGACGCAGATATCTCCGTGGCAGCTATCGCACAGGCGTGTGCGCTATCGCGCAGCCATTTCACCCGTCAGTTTAAAAAAAGCACTCTTGTCTCACCTAAAGAATGGATGCGAGAGCAGCGGATTTTGAGGGGCAAGCAGCTGCTTCGGACTTCGAGATTGCTACTTGCGGACATTGCACTGGAGTGTGGCTTCTCTGACCAGTCTCACTTCTGTCGAACATTCGTGCGAACCGAAGGTGTGACTCCGAGGGCTTGGAAACAGAACAATCAATCGCCTGCGCTGTGATTTGATGAGCTTCATATAGTGGCAGTTGTGTCTGCAGGTCTAACCCCGAGGAGGTGACGTATGTGAACGGCGCCTTGGTAGAATTGCCGTATCCGATCAACGACGTGAGGCTGACGACGAAGGCTGCGACCGAAGCGGTCAATCGCCTCTTCCGATCGGGCTACAAATACAGCAAAGCCGAGATTTTGCTGATGGATCTGCGACAGCCTGGCGAATTCACTGATGACCTCTTTGCGCATTCGCAGCCTGTGATTGCGGACAAAGTGATGGGTGTCCTGGATGAGATCAATAGTCGCTGGGGACAGGGAGTGCTGCGTTTAGCCAGCGTGACTGCCGCGCCTGGTTGGGCGATGCGCAGTGAACTGATGAGCCAGAGCTATATGACGAAGATTAACCAGCTGTGGACTGTCATTGCTAAGTAATGAGCGAATGTTTCAGCCTCACACGCCCAAATCAGCAGCAAACAGCGCATCTCGGAGCGCCGGTGCGACCTGATTACCTAGAACGAGGCGGCGAAGTAAGTACTGCTCAACGTGCTCTTTGAGGCGACCACGCAATTCAACATAAGCGTGCGAGCTCTCACCATTGACCTTGGGCCGCTGCTGGATTAGCGCTTGTCTCAAAACTTGAAAAGCCTCGTCACCTACCGCGCTCGGGTACAAGCGCTGCATCTCATCGTAGCCGGCGCTGCGCTTGTAGCTAGTAAAGGCCTCACTTAATACCTTGCTCAGAGATTCGCCGAAGACCTGCCACGACTGTTCCCAAAGCAGATTCGCTACCTCATCCTGCACGCTAACCTCATTAATTTCCTCGGGCAGTGCCTAGCTTTCAACCCGTCGCCCCTCACTTACAGAGAGCAAGCTGATGCAAATCGAATTCGACCTTAACCAAAACGACCTAGAGGCCCTGTTACATCACTGTCAATCGCACAAGCCTGCAAGTGGCGATCCTCGGGAAGATCGCCGTTTGGAGTGCGCACTCGCAGCTCTAAAAGAAGCGCTACTCGAAGCTAACGCATCGAAGTGACTTAGAATCCCTCCCAATATATCGATTCCCAGAGCTATGACAATTCGCGCTTTATGAATCGCACGACACGCTGCACGTTGTCCTACATGGGAAAGTTAAGGCCTGTACTTCGGCATCGGACAGCCCCTAAGATCTAAGCCGTCACCAATCCATGGAGCGCCGATCTTGCCAAGCGTATTTTTTTCATACTGCCATGCCGATGAGGCGCTTCGTGATCAGCTGGAAAAACAGCTATCGATGCTCAAGCGCCAAGGCGTTATCGACACTTGGCATGATCGCAGGATCGGCGCTGGTCAAGAAATCGATGCAGCCATTGACAACCACATCAACAGCGACGAAATCATCCTTCTCCTGGTCAGCCCGGACTTCATCGCCTCTGATTATTGCTACAACATCGAGATGGCTCGCGCCATGGAGCGCCACGCCGCAAAGGAAGCGATCGTCATCCCTGTGATTTTGCGTGCGTGTGATTGGCATCATGCTCCGTTCGGTAAGCTACTTGCCACGCCTGAGGATGGTAAACCCGTCACCCTGTGGCCTGACCGCGATGTAGCTTTCCTGCAAGTAGCGCAGGCAGTACGCAAAGCTGCAGAAAGATGCCGCAAGGATGTGCCCATTCCTGCACCGCAAATCGCGCGCTCGGCGCCAACTATTCCACTGCCGCTCTCCCCGCTACCGGCCACTGCCCCCCGGTCGAGTAACCTTAGAGTCGCCAAGAGCTTCACCCAGCGGGACAAAGATCAGTTCTTGCTGGACACCTTCGAATACATCGCTCGCTACTTCGAGAACTCACTACAAGAGCTTCAAGCTCGTAATCCTGGCTATGAAGGTGTGTATCGTCGAATCGACGCCAATCGCTTTTCTGCGGTCATCTACAAGGACGGACGGGACGTTGCTAGGGGGACGGTGTTTACGGGAGGTCAGCTGGGTGCCGGGATTTATTACAGCCAAGGCGATTCGTTAGCGGGCAACAGCTACAACGAGTCACTTTCGGTAAACGCTGATGATCAGACCCTGTACTTGAAAACTCTGGGCATGTCTCACTTTTCCGGACACGACCAGAAGCTGTCTCAAGAAGGTGCTGCGGAGGCGCTCTGGGGAATCGTCATCACGCCTTTGCAACGCGAGAGATAACCTTTCCTGGCCAACCACAGAGACTTGGTGATGGAGTGGAGGCGAGACGCGTATCGGGTGCTTATCGCCTGGAGTCAATGTCTCCCATCACTTGGGGCGCTTCGAAGCAATAAGAGCATCGAAGGCTCCCTTGCTCGAATGCCCCTCCCGTATTCTTGCGACCAAAAAATCCGCATCCAACCCTGCTGGGTCAAAATGCTCTCGGGCATGCCGAACGATGCTCAACCAGAGTTCAAAAGGGACTGCTGTGTTATCACCATTTCTGCATCGATAACTTGGACGCTGAAGCAACGCCGGCGTTCGTAACACTAGGTCGTCACACAGCCGTTGGAAAATTCGGAAGGGTGTCTCGCTCATCCCGATTAGGGAGGGATGGGTGAGGCGGCTGATCGATTGGATAGCTGACTCGGTATCGACGGTGTGCAGGTTCGATAGACGTCGGACGTCCGCTTCAAATGCTTCTGCGCCAATTGACGTCACTAGTCTTTCAACAGATTCGAGTTCTGACAGGTTGTCACGGCCCAGCGTTCTTACGTGCTGCTCCATCATTCTCCTCCTGCGGACTAATTTCCTGCTTCCCACGTTCAAGAGACCATTCTGATCCACTGGAGCAACATCGCGGGCATTCGGGAAATTGCTGTTACTCGTCATCGAGTGCCAATCGATGTTGTTCCACGTGCGCGACTTCGCGCGCCCAAGCCTCTAGAAAATCAGTCCAATCATGCCAATACAATCCTGCCTCTACGCGACCTGCTGGCCCCAGAGCCACCGCGAAGCGGGATCTCCAAGGCTCTGGGATATCTGAGTCCCGAATAATCCAGCATCCTACAGGATGAGCCTCCCTAGGCAGCCGAACCAGCTCAGCGTGGTCGAGATGGCAGGCGCTCAATGGAACTTCATGATCAAGTCGTTCAAGCTCATCCAATCGTTCCAGGATCGCTCGTGCGCTTTGATCGCCTGGTACTAGTTCAGCGAGCCGCCATAGCGCCTTCCTTCGTTCTCGTTCTCGTAGCCAGATATCACTCATCACGACTCCCCTGGGAGCACGTAAGTACTCATAGTTAGTTGAGTGGGTGCTGCGCAGTTGTCCGTCAGCCGTATCCATAGATTGCAAGTCCAGGCTACGCCTCCCAAGCAAAGGTCGGACGGGAGACAGGGAGGTCAGCTTCATAAGTTAGCGGCCTCTCGACTACCGCAGCCGAAACACATATCCAAACGACATTCGCGGAAATTAACGAACTTTGATTCCGTGCTGCGCAAAATCATTAAGGAGTGTCTTGCGACTCAGCATCGCTGGAAGCTTGAAAATGTTCCTGTATCCGTACCAGAGGCCCAAAGGCATGATCACTAACCCAAGACCGAATGTGGCCGTAGCAGCAATGATGGCCGCAGGAATTGAGCCGAGCGAGAACACAACGCCTTTCAATATTGTCGATCTAGCGATCAATCGGATGTCGTCCAGATCGTATTCAACTTTTCCAGCTTTGTTTTCAAAAGCCAGCACCACAATGGTCTTTTTCGAGATTCTCTTGAAATACCAAGTTCGTGGAGTCTCGGTCGCCATCGCACCATGAATTTTCAGGTATTTCGGAACGACCACCTGTTTGAAATAGAATGTTTCTCCTTTTTCATCTTCAAGTCGCACCCGACTGTAAAGAGCATCAAGATCGCCTTGCGCCTGGACGTCATAATTTTTGATCGTCACGGTTATTTTTTCGAGGTCAGCCATTTTTCATCCTTAAGCGCTCCGGTTTTCGGGAGGCGCGGCTATCTGAATCCCCATCAAACCCCTCCTGATGGCGTCGTTCATGCGGTACACGTTTGAAAACGAAGTTGGGGTTATTGTCCTTTTCGACTCCCAATGGGGCTAAAAGACAGTCGGAGCTTTTAGGCTTTCAACAATCGTGCTCGCTTGTGATCACGTAGTGATCTCCTCCGATACTGCGAACCAGCTTGAAGCCGTCCTTCTCGGCGATGCACCGCACGGGAGGTGTCGCGATTGTCATACCGTTTTTCGACACTCCCGATTGGTCGTTGTAGACAAGCGCGACATAACGCTCCCCCACTCTCGCGGCGCCGAAAAGGAATGCGTCGACACCGACCGACCAGTCGACGTGCTGAGCCCGAACGACCTCTGGAGGCAAACCTTGCAAGGCGCCCTGGTGTTCCTCGGCCATCCGGCGGTCTCGCGCACAATCACAATTGAACATCTGCTTGATTCTCGACAATTGATGAAACTATACGAACGACGAGCGATTACTCCGACCTGCCTTCCAGTAGACCCGCAGTACCCAGTGCGATTTAGTAAATAATTGGATGAACTGAGTGAGCCTCCAACCGCAGTCACGCTGCGCACGCAAAACCATACCCAGGGCTGTGCATGCTGGCCCGCCGTGTCCTGCCACGCCTCCGGATATTGCTCTGGCCAGTGCAAGGAAGACCACCGACAGCAAGCTGTTCAGTTTTATACATCATATGACGTGTAACTGTACACGGCAACATGGCTACATCCTCTCTTTTGAGGACATCATCTTGTTGAAGCCAGCACTGGCAGCGGTCGTTCGAGCAGTTCGAGGGAATCTAGGCTTCACTCAGGAAAACCTTGCCCATGCGGCATCCCGCACGTACCTGAGCAAAATCGAGAATGCCGAAAGCAGCCCAACTATCGATAAATTTGTAGAACTCGCGGAGGCTCTCGGCATGAGCCCCCGGCTTTCATGGCATTGGTTCTCTCGGCCAGTGACAAGACTTCCACCTCAACTTTGCTAGCAAAGGCCGCAGTGGAATTGGAGGCACTTCAAGAACGCGTCAGCGACGCAGATATCGCAACGCATCTTGCCGGTTTTGATCTTGTGAAGCGGCCTGCCGCTCGACCAGTGAATCTGATCAAGCTGAAAGGTGTGCTGGAGTGCAAAAAAATTGGCTTGAGCAAAGCAGAGACTGCGAGACGGCTCGGGATGAGTCGATCAACAGTGGGCTTTCTTTGGGAACGGTCGATGCCAGCTGAAGACCTCAATGCCAGAGTCTCAACAAGCCAATCAAAACTCAAAGGACGTCCCTGAAACATGGCTAGACAACGTACCTTGCTCCCTCCGGGAAGAGAAAACTTTGCTCAAGACCCTTTTGCACATAGCGCGCTCGGTGCTATGAAATGGGAGACCGCGAGTTTATACGCCGGCTACCTATCGATCCGTCCGTTACGCCCTTGAGCGAACAGCTGAAGACCCAGTGCTCTGGATGACTCAGCGCATGCTATGCCTGAGGCGGCGTCAGCAGTGCTTCTCAAGGAGCAAAGCTTTGCAGAGATGCCGTTGTTTGTCCGCGCGGTCTGTGAGAGTCAATATTGCGCAATTGCCTTGATGCTTATTGGCTACAGCCTCGAAGTCAGTCTCAAGGCAATGATCATCGTCGAGAACGGGATTGAGAGTTACACCCAGATGGGCAAGAAGACCATGCATCATCGCCTTGATGACTTGGCCTCGTCCCTACCTGACCTCTCAAAAAAAGACAAAGCCATTCTGCTGGGACTTAGCCACTTCGTTAGCTGGGCAGGCCGGTATCCAGATCCGGGTACTGGCAAGGAGCACAAGCTGGACGAAATTTTTGACTTAGGCGAAAAGCACCAAGTGACAGCTTTCGACCTGTTCAACATGTCCAGCCGGCTGATGAGGCACGCGCAGACGGTCGTTAGCCAAGTGCTGGACTGAAACTTGCCTAACCCTTTATAGCCCCGCCGGCAGCGGCTCACCGGCTAAAACTTGCGCTACCTCAAGCAGCGACTCACGCACGCGGTTCGGCGTTTGCTGGCCCAGAACACGATCAATGGAACGAAATCCGTAATCGCCTCGGAGACTTTGAGCGCGTTCGGTTAAGCGACCAGCCACTCGTTGACATATTTCTTGAGAGGGAGCTCTTTCGCTAGCGAGCATCGCGCTGAGCTCGACCTTAAGATTGATCAAACTGCCCTCGGCCTCATCGACGAGTGCCAAAGCTGTCAGCCCTTTCACAACAGACTCCAGAATCTCCCACCCGGTTTCGTGCCTACCACCTTTTTTTCCCCACCCTAATAAGAGTCTTCTGGACTTGGTATAGAGGTCATCATCGCCACGCCTGAAGCTTTCCAACGCTGCCTCAAACAGGCATTCGGTTAGCGCGAAATTCTCAACAAAGGTCACGGAATTCTTGTCATCTGGAATCCATGAAAGCGTGTCGATTAGCCAACCCGCGTGACGTTTCAGTCTATCCTGCATACGCTCCGGGCAAGCTGGGGCATCCGCGAGGGCTCTTAGCAGCGCCGAAATGTCGGTAGCCCAGCCAATAGCATCAAATGTGAATTGAGATCGGTTCTGTACGGCTACTAGCAGGAGCTCTTTGTGCACGACGAAGATCTGATCCGCCCAAGTCTCGATATTTGCAATAATTCTGGACGCCTGTTCGTGCCCCTCAGGCGCTCGCAATAATTCATTCACCAAGGCAGTAAGCTGACATCTAAACGACGCAACGCTAGTGCCCGAATAATACGGGCCGAGCGTCATACTGTGGCTGGATGAGAGCCCTTCATCGGCAGTCCCTAGAAAGCTTTTCGAAACTGTCGTCACTGCTGTACGCAGCATACTGACAAGGGCTCCGATATCACGCTCGCTCTTGACTAGAAGATCGAGGGTGAGGCCGGCTAATTGCTCGAAGCCGGTCAGCGTGACAGGTTGATGACTCGCTTTCACCACCCCCACCAAAGAAAGCGTACCGATCTTCTTTACCAAGTTACCGATGTCGTTGGGGGGCATGTGTTTGAGAGCCACTTGTGATGCTTTACCCATTATTCGAATGCCTTGCATCATCAGATCAGGCATGTTGTGCGCCACGACAGACTCAACTGCTGACCCCAAATAGTTAGAGGCAAGCAGAGCGTGATGCTTACTCCGCTCTCGTCCCGAATAATCGATGCCCAGGTAAACCCCATAGAGCCCGCCAAACGCACGGACTGTGCTTTCTGCGAGTCGCTCATCCCCCTTGGAAAGCGCGTCATGCATCATCTGCCTCAATTGCTCAAGCGCAGTGTTTATCGTCTGGTCACTCTCACCTGACGCGGCAAAAAAGCCGTGACCACCAATAAATGTCCCGTTTTTGGCAGCGCAGTAAGCCGCGTTAATTAGTATCAGGTGATGGAAAGCAGCATCAGTAACTTCGTAATCGCCTTGGCTTGCAAAGCGCTTCGCATATGAAATGCCGTAGTGGATCGCTTGGTGGGTGACGGTGACCCATTGTGGGTTGGCTTGGTAAAAAGCTGCTTTCGATTCGTCCAACTGGATCTCCTCACCGACCGCCTTGGCCGCCGGAGCAACCCCCTCTCTCAATAGGATACTGGCGTTATCTGCTAGCCGGCTCCATTTTCGCAAGTCTCGACTAACCGTGCTCGACATGATGCGCAACTGCTCCATTGGATTAATGAGATGGAGCGCTCGACGGTACGCATACAGAAAAAAAGCACGATTACGGCGATACCCCAAATGGCAGTGAGTATCGCGGGCATCGCCCAACTCGCATCCGGGATCAACGATATGCCCGCTATTGCGATCGCAGTGACAAACGATCCCATGAAGGAGCACAGCAACCGGCGATCGGAACTGAATTGTTTGAAAAGCCCATGAGGCATCCGCTCAACATTTGTCTGCATCGCGAACACGATGATCGAGAAAGCAATCGCTGCGGCGCCGATCAGCGCCGATCCCACACCACCCAGAAGGCTCTTTAATGCTCCCAGGTTTTCTTGCTTACTGAAGAAGCCCCCTGCCAGAGTCTGCAGAAATGGTGTCAACAGGACGCTTGCAGCCACCGCGGCTAAGAAAGTAATGGCAATCAACTTCATGCCGTGACGCGAACGCCAAAAACCGAACTTCATCCTGGCTTGAAAGAGCCGCATAACACCCAACGCGTAGGCTTTGTGCACGCGTCCCTTGATGACTGGCATTTCCATTCGGTAAAACACTCCAGTTAGTAAGATTGCAGTCATTCACCCAGGACGCCATGCCATCGGAGGATGCGGCCGAATATGAACGTTTTGGGCTGGGGATCACCAGGTTCATCAGCCATGATGAATTGGAAAACCCGCTTTCATTGGTACCGAGTTTTGCATAAATTGGTGCATGGTTTGATCTGCGCTAAGCGTGCGGGCACCGACTTCGATTCGCTGGCAGGTGGGAAATCCGAGGGATCCAGAGTAAGCCCACAGCATGCCAACGAGCACTATCACTCTATCGAACTTATCTAGGTTGCTTCTACATGGCAGTAAGGCTTGAGTTTTTGACCACAGATCCTGAAGAGATCGAACTTGCTAACCGTTACTGGAGCATGAATGAGCACGGAGAGTTCTTGGAGGTCTTGAAGGATCTCGTCCCCTTCCGGGAGCTCAGACAACCTGCGCATCTGACTAAGTATGTGCGTGAGCTTTGCGTCGCCTACGACCTCAATCATCTGTGCGAATGTGGCAACCCCATCCGTGCGAGCGGGCGAACAGACCTAAAAAAATTTGCGGGCCGCTCATCGCGTTCCTGTCATGAGTGCCTGCAAACCGCACAGCGGAAAAAAGATGCAGAGGAAGCTGCGGACAAGGCTGAACTTGACGCACAGCTCGTGACCCACAGCGACTGGATGAAGCGCAGAACAATCTCTTACCAAGATCTGTCGGACGATGCAGTCCTAATACTTCGTGCGCTCTATGCCTCCGTTGGCCCGCGTTTATGGCAAGGCAGGTTCAAGCATGATGACTGCAATGACCTAGCACCTTACGACTGTGGCAGTTTCATCAATCGGCTTTATCGTCAAGGTGCCCTTAGCGATGATCCAGAGCCCGCTCGGAGGGGAACCTACTTCCTAGCTGAGGGCAAAGTATGCATCCGACTGGAATATGCTCATTTGTTTTTGTCTCCAGATGAAGACTTTGGAAGCGGAGATGAGGCGTTCAGCCTCTTACTCAACCGGGTATTCACTGACGCTGATGCGCTGAGCAACCTATGGCTCGATTACGCTTGTGCCGATGTAACGTGGTATCTGATGGATCAATGCGACCTGCACACCCAGCAGATCCATCCCGAAGATTATGTGAAAACTCAAGACCTCATTCGGGACGGGTTGCGTACTCACAGCGTTGCCCAGATGTGGTTCGTCATGTGGAAGGTGGCCAGGGATGCGGCGGCGCTGTCAAGGCGCTCCTACTACAGCCAGCAGAGTGCGACCGCAACGATTCCAACCAAAATCCGCAAGCAGCTGGAGCTTGCAGATAAGGATGGAAATCTGCGTGATACTTGGAAGCGATCAGCTCATCACATTGCTGGCACCCTTGGGACGGTATTCGACCAGATATTTGGCATTGATGAGAACACTACGGGCGCCAAGGTTTTGTCCATGTTTGAACAGCTCTGCAAGCCAATGGAGTCCGACACCGCATTGGATGAGCTCGCAGTTTTTTTCATGAAGGATACGCTTGAAACAAACAACTCGTTGCCTGCGCTTGAAGCCTTTGCCGAAATGATCAGATCGGGGCTCACAACCGAGGAAGCGTTGATCGAAGCGGTGCAGTCTAAGCCTAAGCAGATGGCGAACATATCTTCTGACCTGTCGAAGTAAGCCGATGGAGCTCTATGGCAAAGACTTGACCATCCATTTCCCTTCATCCTGATCGGCTTCGCAACCTAATGTCTCCCGTTATGACGTACCGTATCCCCAAGGAGCGTGAGCTGACATTTTGGGTGGCCGAGATCGATGTACCACCTCCATTCAAGATCTATTGGAAGGTGAAGAACGTCGGCCCACAGGCCATCGAGCGAGACATGATCCATGGCGAAATCCGTATCGACAGCGGCCACCGCCAGATCACCGAGCACTCTACCTTCCAAGGCGACCACTACGTGGAATGCTACGCAGTGAAAGAAAATGTGTGTGTTGCCCGCAGTCGGATCATCGTGCCGATCTGAACCCGTAGCAGATCCTCCCTGGCATATCACCACTGCTCGTACAGGGAGAGGCTGCAGAGCACATGGATCTCGAATACCAACACAATCGCGAGGGATGCAGCTTGAAGGAATATGCAGCGAAAAATGTCGACGAGTTAAACCGGCTCATTGAGGGTTTTGGTGAGAATGTTTTGTTTCGTGGCCAGACCTCTCATTACGGCGAGATTGGAGCCCCTTCCATCGTCACGTCCTTCGACAGGAACCGATGCATACCGAGCGAAATGCTCAAATGGTGCCGCTATTCTCAAAGCGTGCTGGATGCATATATCGCCAAACACCGAACAGACTTTGCCTATCAACAGGCACTCCTTCAGCACTACGGCTGGCGTTCGTTCTACGTGGATTGCACCTCTGATCCAGCCGTAGCCGCGTGGTTCGCGAGCCACAAATATACCGAAGCGGCCAAGCTGGAACTTTGTGAGGACTGTGACGAGCAGGCAGTGATGGTCAACAAGCGTATGGCGAATTATGCGCCTGTGACCGGCACCGGCCATCTGTATATTCTGTGCAAGCAGGCCGCAAATCAGATAGGCCTAGTTGACCTGGCTACGTTGACCGTTGAGGGTTACAGGCCGCGCACCGTGGCTCAGTCAGCTTGGCTTCTGGGCCCTCTGCAAAATCCAATACCGCAAGATTGCTTTCTCGCCCAGATGAGTGTTCCTAGCGAAGTTCTCCAGGAATACGCTGCCACGCGCGGCTTGACTGACACGAGTGCCCTCTTCCCCTCCCCCGCTGAAGATCCGATTTTGAAATCATTGCTGGGTCTGCCGTGGGAGGAGATCAAGTCCGAGGCGGCACTCAAAGGTCTACCTGCGTTCAAGCGAGCATTGGAGCTTCCAGAATACCATGAGAGCTTTGTGAAAATTGCAGGTGCGCATACCGCGTTCTATCGAGGTGCGAAAATTCTGGATACCCAGGATTCGATTGATGGTAATCCTCGCGGTGGAATCTTCGTCGAGATCCCGGACATGGTGCTCTATGGGTCAGCCGACCCGAGCAAGCCCCTCCGCTTCCCTAAGATCGAGAAGCTGATCAACGAGAATGGCACGGTAGCATTCGAAGCCGACACGTTGATCAAGCATCCAACCCTCGATCACCTGACGCTCTACCAGAAAGGTGTCGGCGTCATACCTCGAGGGCCTGACCTATTTGAGGTTTGTGAGCTCACGGTCAAACACCCAGGACTCCGACTGACCGGAGCCGGCTTCACCACGGGCTGGACATATCGAAGGCAGACGAGCGGAGTATGGATACGGGAAGCGCAGAACACAGACTGCTCATGCGGTAATCCCATCATCCATGCACAGCACATCAGCGCACTGCACATCGCCGAGGAGTTCCTGAAGGAGCCCAAAAGCATCGAGTAACGAAGCTCGTTGACTCAGCCGTGTCGATCACCAAGGAAAGCGGACGGCAATAAGCTATGTTTCCCACAGCACCTGCGAGCAATAAGGTCGAATTAGCGAAGGCTCGCGCTTAGCGCTGCCTTGAGTTGAGTTGACAGAGGAGTAGTCTCACGATGTATCCACCCTTCAATGTGGAAGACCTCGCAGCCGGGGCCGTAGAGGCCTTCAAGATGCTTGGCAACGCGCGCGCCATCGCCGTGCTCGTTTCTGGTGAATGCAACTTGGAATTGGTCGATACGAATTTCGGCGTGAATTACTGGCAGCTAGTAATCGCCTTGCCCATCCCTCTGTACTACGCGATGACCGAAGCGGAGCGGGAAACCACATCCATTGAGATTTGCGATGTCGTGAAGCCGTTTTACGCTACCCTCACGGATGAGGCTCTGTCCGGCGTAACCATTGCACCGCGTGTTGGCGAAGCTTCAGAAAACTGGCGGGATGAAGCTCTGCGTTACGTGAAAGGGGAAGGCGTCACCAACCAAGGACGAGTCAGGAGTGACAATATCGCGTCCCAGGAGCATCAGGGGCTGCTGTTTCGCTCGAAAGCCGAGGTCACCCTCTTCATTGCCCTCACGCGTGCAAAGCTGCCTGTGGCTCCACTACCCGTTTTCGTTCGGATAGGAAAATTCTACAACCGTTTGGAGCCTGACTTCGTCGTCATCTACAAAGGGCTCACCTTTATCATTGAGGTGGATGGAGACACATATCATCGTGAGTCGCCCGCTGAAGCCGATAAGCGTTTGGTGCCGCTGACCTGGGAGGGCGTTGAGGTCAGGAGGATACGCGCAGCAGACTTGTCCAGTGATTCCGCCGCAGACGATGTAGTGAAGGATCTGATCGACTTTATGTCGAAGAGGAAAGCCGCCCGATAGCGCTTCGCCCAGAGACTAGTAAGCTGTGATTGATGGCATCGCGCCACGGTGGTGAAATGGCTGCGCCGTGCTGTACTGACGGCTTTCTTTGGACTGCTTGATGGAAATGGACATGACCGCAGCTTTAATCACTATCTTTGCTGGCCTTTGCGCAGCTTACATGGCTCGCGAACTCAAGATTTCTGAATTCCGGCAAGCTTGGATCAACGGGCTTCGCGAGGAAATTTCAGACTTCGCAGCCAAGGCACACGAATGGATAGACCTGTACATCGATACCAACCCGAGTGATGACCAAAGGCTGAAGGCAGAAGCGCACAGAAAGCTCAACTCGCTGAAATACGAGGCATTCCGTGCATACCGGAAGATTCAGATGCGCTTCAAGCCGACCGACGAAGAAGCGAATAAGCTCCTGGCATCTCTGCAGAATCTGCTCGACCCCAGCAAGCTCTATGTAGACCCCCAAGACCCGAGAGGGAGGGGAAAATACAATGGCTGGCGAGAGCTCGCAGATTCGACAATCCTTCAAGCACGGCATCTGCTCAAGGAGGAATGGGAAACCACGAAAAACCCCCTCACTCGTGTTGCACGCAAAGTGCCAGCCTGGCTGGGTTCAGTTTCCGCTGCTGTGAGGAATTAGATGGTTCTGCGCCAGACTGGCTAAAGGCCGGGCAGTGAGATGGTTTAACACTTTGAGCCCTTGAGCTTGGACATAGATGCTAGGCCTCTTTTCTGCACGACGATGATCTGGCCAATTCATGAAGGCCGTTAAACTCACCAGACGGTAAATGAGGCGGGATCAGATGCCCTCTCCCGCTCGACCGCTAGACACCGTTTAATCGAGCAATTGTTCTCTCCTTCAGAACGTTCTCATCTTCATCCAGGGCTCAGTTGGCATCGCTCACGTGTATGAAAAGCTGGCTGATGCCTTCCTCGCTTTGCCTGCTGGCCTGACTCACCTGGCGCTAGAGATCCATACATCGCCGAAAACCACTACCAACACGAAATTTTTTTGGAGCTATAATCTCGCCAAACGAAACTTGAGAAACCTCAGATGATCAAATTCCGCCAGCCCACCATTCCCGAACTGTTGATCCAGAATGTCCCGCGAAACGTAGTCATGGGTGCTGAAGATGCCTTTGAAGCGGGCGCGTTCCGCGCCTATTTGGCTACAAGAGACATGGACGACAGTCATCGCAAGAATGCGCTCGGACAGATGCGGGCGTTCCATATGAACGAGGCATTCGAGGAGACGCTACGTGCTTCCGACGCTGTCCATACACCCCTTAAGGGCAATGGAGTCGTGCTGGGCCACGCAGGCATCTTCAAGTTCGGTCGGGTGAATATGTCTTCTACGCTCTGGAATAATATTCGGCGCGGCGCGATCCGTCGTCAGCTTGCAGAGGCGAACTTGGCAATGACTCAGTTGGTTCAGCCATCGCTATTTGCTCCGGAACCTATCACCTCCGGTACGTTCTTTTTCGTTGCATGCTTCACCGGATCCTTGACCAATCAGCCGGAGCGCCCCGTGGAAATTCACATCGCGGTGCCCGACGCGGAAATGAAGGGGTGGCTTTTCCGAGAGCCGTTGGGTAGGTTCCTCGCTCGCTACGACGAAGCACCTCAGCAAGTCGACAAGGCGAAGCCGAAGCTCAAAACAGGTGTGCTCGAAACGGGCCTACTCGAAACAGGACAAGATACAAAATCATGAGTCGTGGAATTACGGGGTTTGAGTCGGGGCGGCTTATACAGGCGCTTGCGGCTCGCGGCCTTTCTCAAGTAGCACTGGCGAGCATGGTAGGGGTGTCCCCCGCTACGATCAGCAAGTGGAAAAGCGGCCAGCAGTCGCCTGAGGCCGAAGCATTGGGCAAGCTCTCTCAAGTCATCAATGTGGCTCCAGAGTGGTTTACCCGCCCCATACCCGAGAAGTGCTCTCTTCCCTTGTTCCGAAGCAATGCTTCGGCGCATGCCAGCGCCCGTACGATGCTCGAAGCACGTCTCGAATGGGCTCAAGACATCGCGTTAGCCCTGGGTGAGTTCGTGGACTTCCCCGACGTAAACCTACCCACGCGCGCGTTCACGGATCCGGAGCAAATCACCAGTTCCGATATCGAGGACGCTGCGGATGAATGCCGCGAACTTTGGGGACTCGGTCGACGCGCGATACCTGATCTGGCCATGGCGGTTGAAGGCGCTGGCGTGATTTTGGTACGCGAAGAAACAGGCGTGGCGACCATTGAGGGACTATCTGCCTGGAGTCAGGTTTTGAATCGTCCGCTCGTGCTGCTTTCCGCTGATAAGCAAAACGGCTTTCGCAGCCGCTTCGACTTGGCTCACGAGCTTGGCCATTTGATCCTTCACAAGGGCATCGAGCGGTCGACTGACCCCGTTCGCCACAAATTGATGGAAGACCAGGCCCACCGTTTCGCAGGGGCCTTCCTGCTCCCAGCAGAAACGTTTGCCGCCGAAGTCAGGAGCCCAGTCACCCTGGATAGTCTCTTGCTGCTCAAGCAGCGCTGGGGCGTTTCTGTGGCTGCAATGGTCATGCGCCTTTGGGCTTTGAAGGTGATCGATGATGATGCAAAGGGCCTGCTGTTTAAACGTCGCTCAGCTCGCTGGGGAGTAAAAGCAGAGCCGGGCGATGAAGGGCGCACTCCTGAACAACCTCGTCTTCTAAAGCGCACTATCGAGCTGCTAGCCTCTTCGGGCGTTTTGCCTGTGGACGGTGTCGCTGCCTACGTCGGCCTTGCCGCAACGGATATCGAGATGCTGACGGGTTTGCCCAATGGATACCTAAGTGGCAATGCTGAAGTTGTGCATCTGGCCAAGCTTAAGGGTAACAGTGGCCCCGTCACTATTGAGCATAAGGCCCCAGAGTCAGGAGTGGTGCTCGCGTTCACTCGTCGCAGATGACTTGTCGGGGAGGCCGCATGGTTTGGCCTCCACCGACAACTATATCCTCAGGGGCTGATCGAGAGGCAAGACTGTCGCCCTTCCGCTCCGGCAACTCCAATCCGAGCTTATACCTGCAGAGCCAGTGCTCTTCCGCTTCGTTTGAATCTTCAGAATAGGTTCGGATCGACCGAATGAAGAAGGCTCACGACCACCCATTTCCCAAGGTTGAATGTATGTCCACCGTACAGCGAATACTTCTACCCGACACCAGCCTCACTCATAGTCACATTCTGAACGCAGTAGGCGTTGCAGATCGTCTGTGTGGGGTGTCAGGAACGCGAGACGTCATTTTCCCTGTACCAGCCAAACCATCACTAACCTCCGGCTCTCTTCATCAAGCTCTAGGCGCGACCATCCACAATGCGTTGGTCAAAGACAAGCCGGTGACGCTGCCCAGCGGCGCTCAGATGCGTTGCGAAACCATCAAGACGTTGCAGTTTGTAACTAAACCATCCGTGCTCATTGCCGTATTTGCCAACCAGGCCATGATGGATAAAGTCGATTCGCTACAGGGGCTGCTGGCCGTTTTGGCTGTTCCTTGGACGCAGGATGCGATCGAAAATTGGGTAAAGACCTAGTCGCCGAAAATGCTAGGAAAGGGTGCCAAGTCCGCCAAGCCAGTCGCAACGCTCATTGCTGACCCTATTGTTGAGCAAGCAATGAAGTCCCTGACCTCAGCGATCAACCGTGGCACCGCCGTCCTAAACGGCTCCGATGAAGATCATGCCAAACGCATACTCAGAATCTTGCGTGCGCATGTCCATCAAAGAGCCTGCAGAGAACATCAAGCTTTGGGCGATCAAGAATGGCTGGCTTCCCAAGACAGCTGAGAGACTAGAGGTATTGGCTGAGAAGGCGTTCGCACTGCGATCGAAGCCGAAAATCGATAACCCAGATCATGCAGGGCAGAGCTATAAGCGTTGGGCTGAGGCCGCCAGATCATAACCACGAGAGATACTGATATGTGGCCTGGCTCACCCACTCCGCCACAGAGCTGACGAGTGCCTTTACCACATCCCTGCTGGCCCGAATCTCAACGTGTTTATGAGGAAAGCTTGGCAAATTATTGTTCTATATGAAAAGGAATGAAAGTCCATAAGCTGCTGATAGTTTTCAATATTTGCTTAATCCTCAATCTGTGCTTGGCTTAAAAACGCAACATGTCCTAACCCGATTCGAGGTGCTACATCTGATGAAAAAACCACCACTGCGTCAAGGTATGGTTAACGGGCTGGTGCACGAGGTGGTTCAAACCCTTGTGGCCGTACAGACACATGCCGAAATCATCGCTGAGGTTACGCAGAGCGATCCCGCAAAGGCGTACGAAGCAGCCTTCAAAATTGCTATTGAAGGTGGCGGAGCGGAAGACCACATCCGCAGCCGGTACGAGGGCTTGAACTGCGCGGAGATTGCGGAAACGCTGGCCAGTCAGCCTTCTCGTCCCGAAACTCCAGCACCGGCATCACAGCCTAGTGCGCCGAAGCCGACTGAGTCTGTAGAAAAGGCTTAGAGATCGATTAAACACAGTAATGAGTTGCCCTCCCGCCACGCCAGCCAGACTGCCAATGGGCAGTCCGGCTTCTCCATTGCCTGGGTTGAGGTAAGCCTATGGGGCTCGGTACGCTCAGTACTTACAACAATTGGCCTGTAGATGTTGATCGATGCACAGGCCCAGAACTCTCAAACAGGGCAGGAGCGCTGCCTCATGTTTTTTTGATCTGCGGTCAGATCTCCAGGTAGCGAGGGGAGACAATTCAGCAGATAGCGCCTCCGGCGCAAGATTTCATGCCGACTTGTATCTCGGAAGGTCATTATTTTCCGCTGTGAGCAGACACCAGATTTGGCACTAGCGCCATATTTGAAAGCCGAAACAAATTACTTGAAAATCAGCATGTTGAAAATCTTCTGGGCGCCAAAGATAGCGATCAGTACAATGTATGTTTTTCCTCACAACCCCTCATTTCTGCGGGCTCTTTGGCACTCAAACTCGCCTGTAGCCCGCATTTCTCCCGGGAGTGCCAAAGACAGCGCTTCACGGTGCCAAATCCACCGCCTCCTCACACGATCGACGCCAAGACGTAGGCCTTATATTCGCCAGTACGACCTGACGAACAGACTTCAACGGCGCGTGGATCGATTGGCTCAACATTCAGTTGCCTGCCACTTCCCAACGTAGCCAAGAAACTCTTCATGTGGCCTACGCACTGTTTTCCAACTGCTGATGTCAGCGAGTTTGTCTCTAGTCTTAGCCGTTGTAACCACAAGTCGCCTCTTGGCGCGGGAAATACCCACGAAGAAAGTGCATCGAACTTCATGGGTGTCATTTCCCCAATAGGCCTCTTTCTCCAGACCTAGCAATATGACCGAATCAAACTCAAGGCCCTTGCTCTTGTGAACGGTCAGAATGCGGATTGACTGGTCATCAGACAGCTGGGCAAGCACCTTGAGCAGGTCAGGCTCCTGGTCTAGCGCAGCATCGATATGTTTCTTGAGATCACGGATGACCTCCTTCAAACGATCACGCGACTCGTAATCATGGGAAAGGCCCGTCAGCAGGCTCACACCCACCATGGACAGAAACTCTTTTAGTAGCGTCCACCTCTGAGCATAGTTTTTTGCGGCGAGATCCTCGGCAGCAGTCTTGCGTGCTTCCTTGATGAACCTGTTCCAATCGTTTCGCACGGAGCCCCCGTGGTCGTCGTCATCGGCTGGAATGATCCGCCTCAACAACCGCGTCCAGGCTTTCGGCTCCCGCGAACCATAAAGGCATAGCAGGAAGTCCACGACGACCAAGGCAATGGGCTCGGTGGTGATATCCTGCATCTGATTTTCGTTGCGATAGGCGATACCAAGCACTTGAAGCGCAGAGGTCAACCGGACGGTGTAGGCCTCAGGATAACTCCTGACCAAGACCGCAATTGCGGAGGGCGCCACACCCTCGACGTTGATCCAGGTGTTGATCTGATCGGCAAGACTGCAGGCCTCGTCGGTGCAGTCTTTGAAAGAATGAAGCAGGATCTCGCCGCCCTCACCGCCCAAGAGCCCTGCGGGCATTTCAGAACCGGGATCGAGCACTTTGATGAGGTCATTCTGCAGCCTGAGAAGCTGAGGTTGCGAGCGAAAATTGCGGTAGATGTTGAGATGGTTGGCTGTAAAATCCGCTTCAAACTTTCCGAATACGCCGTCGAGCGCGCCGGCCCAGCCCATGATCTTCTGCTTCACATCCCCGACCGCAGTGACCCGGCGAGCCGTACCAACAAAGATCTTGCTGACCAGCGCGTACTGCTCGTCCGTGCAGTCCTGAAACTCATCGAGGAACACATCACTGTAGGTCTGCCTGATGGCATTCACCGCCATGGGATAGGCGTCCAAGATCTTCAGGGCCAAAGGGATCAAGAGCCCGAACTCGGTCTGGACAGGGTGTACCTTCCCTTTGGGCATCACTCGAAAACCCGCGTCTAGCGCATCGTCGCCGGTGAGAACAGGCCGAAATCGTTCGATAATTCGCTTCGCGAAGCCATGGAAAGTGTAGCTGTCGAACCGGCTGGCGTAGTCGGGCCCGCATCGCCGCCACACCCTCTCTTTGAGGTTATTGCTCGCATCCACCTTGAAGGCAATGGCCAATATCCTCCTCGGATAACGGCATGCCCGCGTGGTCAGCAGGAAGTCAGCGCGCTGGGCAAGCAGTTCAGACTTACCGGCGCCCGGGCCAGCAGTCAGCGCCACGCACCGTGTTACTTCCCTGACGGCCGCCTCCGCATTTGGCTCCAAAATAATGCCTTCGGAGGGTTTCCAATCTTCCGGGGAGATCATTCCGAAAGCCCTTCGATCTTGGCGATGACGAAGTCTGCTAGACGATTTAGAGATGCGGGCATCTTGGCTATCAACTGATCGTCAGTAAGTTTAGAAAGAGCTTCGATATGCGACTTGGGCTTGCTATCGAGCTTGAAACGCTTGTGGTAGGCGACAAAGTGCTTTCGCTCGATCAATGAGTATTGGAAACGATCGTGATGACTATCGCCCAGCACGGACTTGGTTTGGCCCAGTTTCGGAACAACCAGATCTTCAGGGGCTACCCCGTACGCAGCGGGATAAGCCCTAAGCATGGAAAAATCCAGATCCATTGGCGCTGAAAAAAATACGCCCAGCGGCTCCAAATTCGCTATGCAGGATTTGTATTTCGGATCCTTCTCAATCTGCAGAAGTTTGTGGGTCTGATCATTCCATGCAGGTAGATTTTTGAGCTCATCGTCAGTCAGGTACAGATCGCTTGGGCGATGCTTTTTCATCTCTGTCGCGACGTATTTGATGCGTCCCCATCCCCCACCAAAGCGCGCCACATCCAAATCCAAGAGCGTGACGTATGGGATCTTGAGGCCACTGAGTAACCTCCAAAAATGGTTGATATGACGACCACCTAGCGGGGCAATGGTAATAGCTGCCTCATCGACTTCGAGCTTCTTAGCTGCGAGCAGCCGGGGCAGCACTATTTCCTCACTGTCGCCCTCCCCCAAGATCACCAGGCGAGAAAAATAGACCTCTGGATAGGCCTGCACTGCCTCCCTCACAAACTTGTATGCCTCGCCCTTCTCATTGGGTGGCATTCGAATCTTCGTCACCACCGTGCAGCGTGACTCGTCCAACCTCAGATATCTAATGGCTGAAGGTTCTACGCGGCGAAGCATCGAAGGCGCATGTGTCGCAATCAGAGCTTGGGAATCGGCGTATTTGGAGTCACCGACCAACCCTTTGAGGGATGACACAATTCGCCCCAGATAATGAGGCGACAGGCTGTTCTCTGGCTCTTCCAGGGCAACGATGGTGAACACCGCAGGGCGAAGTTTCTCAGCGTCAAAGGAGTCGTCATTGCCATGCAGCACCGCTCGCCCGACAGCCTGGGACGACAAAACCAGCGAGAGGTAGAGCATCGACTTTTGGCCATCGCTGAGTCTTGAAAAATCGACCAACTGCTCGCCATGACCAGGGGAGAACGACACCGAAAGATGACGCAACAGCGACTCAATTTCGTTGGCCATGAATGTAACGCTAGGCTGCGTGAAAAACTGTCCCTTGTGGAGCTCTTTCCAAGTCTTGGTCAAGCCGGCACTGAGGCTGAGCACTGATTCATTTTGAGTCAGGCTCTGGGAAATATCCGTAGTGAGCTGCTGGATCGTCTCGCGCTGCTCAGTCCAGTTCACAGCTCGAAGCAAACGCCCGAGCAAGGCGTTTGCACCATAGGCGATGTGGTCAGCCGGATCCCGGCGAGCTGGAAGGTAGTGAACCTGAATGAAGTTTCGCTCGTCTCTGGGCACCGGGGCGGTGTCGACCGGAACGTCATCTTCATCAACATCTAAAACGTACACGAGGCTTTGCTCGATTTCATCGTCAATGCCAATCGTTGCATCCAGACGATACCTCACGCGGGGCACACCATCAGGGGTATCAAGGCGCATATGCCCAAAATGACTAGGAATTGTCGGGTGTTCGTTCTCGTCGTCACTAAGCTCGGGGAAGATGAACTCAACCTCAATCCAAAGTGCTCGCTGATCTGGAGCCTCTACTTCATCGTGCGGGACGAAGAAATCCGATTTACGCAATCGCCGCTGATTGGGGTCAAACGAAAAGAGACGACAAAGCGCTTGGAGAGTCGCTGTTTTGCCGGAGCCGTTGGGCCCGATCAGAAATGTGAGGTCGGCCAAATCAACGGTGACTGGTTCCGCACCAAACGACTGAAAACCACAGATGCGAACAAACTGAAGCTTCAAATTAGAATCCTTTCCTTGTGGGGCCAGCGGTGCGGGAGGAACTACGCTCCAGTCGCAATCAGACGCTCAATCGATCCAGCGGGACATTGCGAGCGCGATCGCGCGAGTAGTACAGATACGATTGAGCACATACAGCGGCCAATGGCCCCGAGGCCATTACGACGGCTCGGGGGGCTGATTCTTTGTAGGACATGACAAAAAGTCGTGTGCCGCTAAGCGTATGCGAGCATCTGGCGGATCTTACGCCCCCAGGTTTTATCGTGGATGAAACGTCGATGGTCGTGATCGCCATTAATGATCTCGTCCTTGGTCAGGGTCGATAGGACTTCCCAATCCTCACCAAACTTATAGGTGGCGTTATCCAAATGTGAGCTCTCAAGGAGATAAATCCCACGCTTGGAAAAACCAAAGACGAAGTAGCCTTGATATCCCCCTCGGCCCGTCGCGAAGAAATCAGGCTCGAACCGAGTGATCTCTCTGATCCTGTGTTCGATCACTCCCTGCTCTGACGCCCGCAGACCGGCCAAATAGGGTTTTACGATGGCTTCAGCGCTCTTCCAAGGGTATTTCCCAGGGGGGAGCAAATCCCACTGTAACTGTCGTGCGTGCACCTTAGCGATACGCTGACGCTCAACGTCGAAGATCTCAAATTCCTGGAAAAATTCGAGCATGAGGTTGGCCACGTGAACAAGCGCTGCGGGCGGCTCATCGACTTCCACCCGGCGAGTCACGATGTACTCCTTCCCATCGATGACGCTGAGAGAAAGGTGCTCCATGGGCGGGCGAACAAAGTCGACGGGATACACATCCATTGTTCGAATTTGCACGCCGCTGTGCTCTTGACCATGCCAGTCTTTCCAGCTCCGGTATTGCGGCACTGATTTTTTGATTAGCGGGAGATCTCGCCGTTTAATCTCCTTGCCGCGAGCATTGAATTCGCTGATTTTTCCAATCACCGCAGGAAGGATCGAATCACCGTCTTTTTCGAGGTGAGCAATCGCCAGCCGCGCCTGGAGGTCTTGATCGACGTTGTCTCGCTCAATCACAAACAACATCTCGCGAGCACCATGCGAGTGCGCGATGATTCTGTTGACGCTATTGATTGACTTGCCTGTGACCATTGCTTTCGTCCTCGCCATCCGTGAGAGAAGCCAAAGGTAGCATACTGCCAGCAGAGTTGAAGTGGCTGAGCGGTTGGCCCAGTATCGTCTGTATCATGCTCAAACTTCGCATTGGTCACCCCAATCCTTTCGCACGTGCTCCCGGACTTACAAACTCCGTTATCCAAAGCGATGCACTTAGGCTGGCCGATTGCCGAAAAAAAACTGGAGAAGGTTCATCCGATGTACGGACGCGATATAGATCTGAACGAAAAGGGTCATTCAGTTGGCATCACCTCGTAGTTGAAAATTATGCATCAGTCGACATGAGGGATCCCGTTATTCTGCATAAGTGCTTGACCCGAAGGGACGGTGTCAATTTCAAGAAACCCAGGAAATCTTGCAAAACCTATCGCGCTAGAAACCTCGCCACTCCAGCACTCACGCCTCGCTTATCACTGGGGCCACAGCAAAAATCTCTCGGCCAACGTTCGAATAGTCGCTTCTTATTTTTCAGCTGGACTCGTCGGAGCTGAATGTTCTGGCATTAGCTTAGGCTGGGATATCGGCTCGCTAATTGTTGGTGGCGGGTGTGCAGGTACGGGCGCTGAAATAGGGGGCGCCAGAGTTGATACCGGTGATGCCAATGGAGGCGGTGCGTAAAGGAAGGCAAAGACTGCAATACCTATCGCGGCAGCCCCGAGCATCGTAAGTCCTTGGCAACTGATCCTGTAAAAGAAGCTCTCGGCCTGTTCAATAGGATCGCCGACCATCTTCTTGTATTCGGACTCCGAGAGGAAACGATACAGTTTCGATTGCCAGTCCTGGCGTAACTGCCGCTGAATGTTTATGAATTTACGACCCGACATCACGTTCAGCGTCGTGTAGCCGAATGCAACCGCCATCACGAGTTAAATAAGGTATGGGTTGATCGGCAGAGTTAGTCGCGCAGCAATCAAGCCCAATCCCACAGTCAGCGCTGTCGAAATCGCTGCGATCGCTTGACGGGTCGCATCTGTCGCTTTTGAAGTTTCTTCAGTGACAACCTTACGAAGGTCTCCTAGTGATTTGAGAGCATCTTTAGTGATCTCAGAGACCGCCATCTGATAGGCGATCTTTCCGCAATCCAGTGCCGCAGCAAGGTTCTCCTTGAAATACTGAAGTGCCTCTCCATCCGCCCTACCCGATCGAGCGATCTCAGCAGACAGCAGGATGTGCTTCACTTCCGCCTCACGGGCATTGTCGAACACCCAAACCGCTGCATCGTGTACGACCTTGAAGTCGTTAAGCGTGATCTGCGGGGCGCCATTGATCGCTTTCGGGAGTGTGAGGTTTAGTTTAGGTGGCCCTCTGAAACTGAGCTTGCTCCCGGTCGCATCAATCTCGTTCGCGAAACACCGGCTTAGGGCGTCAAAGGCCTGAGTTGCCCAAACAATATGCAACGGATCAGCTTCATCGAGCTCATGGCCATCAGCGAGCAACCAGTGGCGAACATCCTCGGGCACGGTGCGGACGTCGGCTGACTCTTTCACCAAAAGCCGGGGCGACTTCGTTGCTTGAGACTCCACGTAGAGCACTTCAACACCCCAGTCGGCATACGTTCGAGCACGGGTGTTGAAGGATTTCAGCAGGCCAAGAACGAACCATCGTGATGCCGAATGACCTTTTTCAAGGAATGCCTTAAACCCTGCCTCTGTCGCAACGTACAAAGCCGCAGTCTGATCGTGCTGCTCTGGTAACGGTTTTAAGAGCTCCGCGCGAAACGGCCCTAAAGCCTCATCCCCCTCTTCAACCTGGGTTTCGCCACCGGCGCTGTCATACGTGGTGGTCGACCAAGCGGCAGAGGCTACTTGAGTGATTGACCTAGCAGCATCAGCAGACAGGTTTGACACGATGAGGGTCGCATTTCCCTCAGTGATCAGCGCCTGACCTTTATGCGATAGGTCGTTAAGTAGGTTGGCCAGCTTTTGGTGTGACAACGCTGTCCTCCGTGACTCTGTCTGTATCCACGATAATTTGCACTTTCCCCCCTTCCAGCTCCACCACCTTTACGTTCGGGTTTTCCGCCCTGTCGGGGAACAGGATGGTGACGCCTTCGGTCATAACAATCCTGCGCATGTAGGGCTGTCGGAGGATCTTACGATCAGGCTTGAAGCTGAGCTCATGCAACTTGCCTTTTTTAATGCGCGTGCGAGTCTCTTTCTCAAGGCGACCAACTACCTTGTCATCTTCTGGGTGACCAGCAGCGAGCATCACTGCCTCCACGATCGCATCTTCATCGATCAGAGTGCGAGTGCCGAGGTTCGCTTGTGCTTTTTTACTTTTCTGTTGCCATAAAATTTTTATCAAATTCGCTACTGACTCGACAATGCAGGGCACCAGATGTTTTTACAAGCTATTTAACCCGTCGCTGGCGGATTTCTTAATCTATCGATACTCGGAAAAGTTTGAAGCCCTTGAGTTTGTTTTCAAACGTCTTCGAAGTCGCACCTCGCCAACCATGATTCTTGACCTCACCAAAAACAAGCTAATTGATCGAACAGCTGCGCATGATATGTTCTCCAAGCTATTTGATCATGAGGCAGAACTTAACTTCAAGAACAGTGACTCGGAATACCTGGCAACTCTGCATGTGCACCTAGCAACTAACCCTTCAAGCTCTAACGTTGCCAGCGCAAAACGGCTTCAAGCCGTTTGTGATGTAGCACTTAGCGACTCTGCGTCCAGGGCGAGTTTGAATGGCTGGAAGTGCTTGGTTACCGCCATTAATAACGAAACCGTATCTGCTGAGTCCGTGGTGCAGCTCGTACTGAAAGCAATCGAATATGGTGTTAATGAAAACGAGCTTCCGGGGCTTGGTGACCTGCTAGCTACCCTTGAGATACATAGTGTCGATAAAGTAACTGAATCTTTCGCAACACTCGCCCATGAATTTATCAGCAGTTCCCTTGACGATATGTTTGATGAGGGGGACATATACAGCTACGGCGAAGACTTGCCGGCTGCTGAGAGAAGGCTAAGGGATAAAATCTGCGACAAGCTTACAAGCTGGCAGGCCGAACCCAACCAGTCAATGATTGATGAACTGGTCGACGCCTATGATATTTCCTTCCGAATGAAGGGGTACTTTTCTGATGAGGATACGAATTTCGTATCACCTCGTGCAGAGCAGAATAGGCTTGAGGCGATAGATATCGATGACCTGTTTTCGAGAGAGCAATAACCTGTTTGACGGGGGGATGAGTGGCCGGGGTTTTCGCCGCCGAAAGGTCAATCCAGATCTGGTAGGAATGAGGGGTTCAGCGTCTTCCCCTGGATGTGTGCCTTGATCCTCGCATTCCGCTATAAATCGCGCTCCCTCCGAGGAGTGAGCGCTGCCTCCGTGATGGGCGCCGGCTTCGCTTACGGCCTGTACTCATTGGAGCCAGAGCGAGATGGTTCAGTGGTCACTGTAGATTAGTGAGAACCGTCGGTCGGCTCCGCGACGCGGTGTTTCGTCAACGTTGACAAGTTGATCGGCAACAAGATCGATGGAAGAGAAAATCCAAGCCACTGATTTTAAAAGGAAAAAACGCTAACCTTGTTCTTTGTCAACAAAAGCCCAGGGTAAATAAATACACCAACGGTGATCGCAGCAACTTCAGCTACGGCTGGTTGCCGGTGCAGTCCGGTCAGTATGGATCCTGCCTGACGCAGGTCGACTTCAAGGCCAAGAAGGTCATGCCCCGCCCTTCGATCCGCGGCATGATCGCCCGCACGTATTTTTACATGAGCAAACAATACGGACTGCGCCTGTCGAAGCAGGATCGGCAGTTGTACGAAGCGTGGGACAAGACCTATCCAGTGCAGGACTGGGAACGTCAGCGCAACCAGAGCGTGGCGTGCGTGATGGGGCGCGGCAACGAGTTTGTCGGCTCGGTAAATCTGAAAGCCTGCGGCTGATCGCAGCACAAATAAAAAGGCCTCGAGCGTTATGCTCGAGGCCTTTTTCACGTTTGGCGTTCAACCTGTTTTGAAGGCGCTACGCTTATGGCGTGAGGGGATGCTCAATCACCACCGACTCGATATTTTGTTTCTTGGCTTTTACCAATGCCGCATCCACCTGCACCTTGCGCGCCTCGGCGTCAGCCTGGGAATTGAACGGACCGATCAGAATTCGTGTTTTACCGCTGCCGTCCTTGACGACCGTCGGAACGAAAGCATGCTCGATCAACCAGCCGCTCAGGTCACTGACAGCCTGCGGAGTTTCGCCACGCACTTCCAGATCCCACTGTGGCGCGGCGGCCGCCGGCGCTGCCGCGACCTTTGTCTCAGGCTTTGGCGCATCTACACTCTTGCCTTCACCGCAGCCTGCCAATGCCAGTGCCGCTACCAGCCAAACCAATTTGCGCACAACGCTTTCCTCGGAATTCACAAAGCGGCGATCTTATCATTCATAAATACTTCGCGAGCCCCGCAAAATGGGCACAAAACAACGAGAATGATGATTGCAGCCTCTGTATAGTTACGCCCTGGGAATTAATGCCGCATCTGCGCGTCAGAAAGAGGCACCCAAACCGTGAGACTTCGCACTAATCTATAGATACCACCGACCTCTGCACTGTCTGAATCAGGTGCCCTACAAAGCAATCAAGGAGAAGACCATGCTGATACTCACCCGCAAAGTCGGTGAAAGCATAAACATTGGTGATGACATCACGATCACCATCCTCGGAGTCAGCGGCCAACAGGTTCGCATCGGCATCAACGCTCCGAAAAACGTGGCAGTGCACCGTGAAGAAATTTACCAACGCATCCAGGCCGGCCTGACCGCTCCGGACAAGCCGCAAACGCCCTGAGCCACTTTGCATTACGTAGCCAGTCCTATTGCCGTCGCGCAAGACTGGCTAAAGATTCACGCGCCGTTTAGCCATCCGCATTTCACCCCGCTGGGCACGGCGCCTGAAGCACACTGACTCCTTTCACTTGTCACTCCCTCCTTTCTTACGCCGATATTACCTTTCACTCCCGGAGCTGGCTGTCGGACGTTTCCGATAGAGCGCGGAGAATTTCGCCTTCTAAGCGAATATCACGCCACGCGCCATGCCCGTCGCCGCGACCATCATCAGGATCAGCAGCAGCGCTTCAACATGACTGATTCGCGCGTACAACTTCGCACGCCCGGCATCAGGCGCTACCCCGCGCGACGATGCGATGCGCCATTTGATCAGCGTGATCATGGGTGCAAGCTCTACCAGCAGGATCAGCACTAACAACGTCATCTTCAGATGAAACAGCGGCTGATGCAGGTAATAGTCAGAGCCTTTCTCGTAACCACCAAACGCACGCATCGCTCCGGTTATAAGCAGCGTCAAAGCTGAAAGCCCCCAGAGGTTATCCGCGAGCAGCACGCGCTTGAGCTCTCCCGTGCCCGCCGAGAGCTGGCTGAACGCTGTGCCGCGCGTCAGTACCGCCCAGAAAGCCAAGGCAAACGCGAATAGATGAACAGCCGCAAGGATCCACTGACTCAGCATCGACGCACTCCCTTACAAAGAGTTGAAAATCGGCCAGTCAGTAGTAGACGAAAAAGCGGGGCCTCGCTTGGAGGTGACGGCGAGACAGATGCCAAACGCCAAATCGCAGGCAAAAAAAATCCCAAGCAGCTGATGGAAGCTTGGGATTTAAAAATGCATAAACCGTGGTGGTGAACGCAGGTCGGATGCTACTTAAATTCCCAACATGCAACAAGGCTTTTTCGATAACCGGCTGGAGAAAAATAGCTGTAAGCCTTTGGATATTCAGGTGTTTTCAACAACGAAATGGTAGAAAAACGCACCAAAATGGCGCTTGATCACTTTGCCCAAATAGTAATGAATGGAGAGCTGATCAGAGCGAAGCGGAAATGACTGGGAACAAGCGTTGCGCAAATCGCAGACAACAAAAAAGGGCTCACCTTTCGGTGAGCCCTTCTAGACCGCCCAGCAGAGCGGATTTTGTTTGGTAGGCGCGATTGGACTCGAACCAACGACCCCCACCATGTCAAGGTGGTGCTCTAACCAACTGAGCTACGTGCCTGCTGTGAGGCGGCATTCTACGGAATTCCGGAGGGGTGTCAACACCTTTTTTTCACCTAACCCTATGAATATGCAAAATATTTAATTTCGCCTCAGCGACGAAGATTTTCCGGTGGCTGGCGGAGGTTTTTCAACTCGGGTAGGATCGGCACACTCGTAAAATATATTAAACAGAGGCGGCAGGATGGCGAACACCCAATACCCAGAGTCTTATTACGCTGCGTCGGCCAATGCCGTACCACCACGCCCTGTGCTGCAGGATGATGTGGAGACGGACGTCTGTGTGATCGGCGCCGGGTATACCGGGCTGTCGTCCGCCCTGTTCCTGTTGGAGAACGGTTTTCGCGTAACCGTGCTGGAAGCGGCGAAAGTCGGTTTTGGCGCCTCGGGCCGAAACGGCGGGCAGATCGTCAACAGCTATAGCCGCGACATAGACGTCATTGAACGCACGGTCGGCCCCAAGCAGGCGCAACTGCTCGGCGAAATGGCCTTTGAAGGCGGTCGGATCATTCGCGAGCGCGTGGCCAGATACAACATCCAGTGCGACCTGAAAGACGGTGGTGTATTCGCCGCCCTTTCCGCCAAACAAATGGGCCACCTTGAATCGCAGAAACGGTTGTGGGAACGCTTTGGTCACACTCAGCTGGAACTGATGGACCAACGCCGCATCCGTGAAGTGGTGGGTTGCGATCAATACGTCGGTGGCATGCTCGATATGAGCGGCGGCCACATCCATCCGCTGAATCTGGCGCTCGGTGAAGCGGCGGCAGTCGAGTCTCTCGGCGGCACCATCTATGAGCAATCACCTGCCGTGCGCATCGAGCGCGGCGCCAATCCGGTTGTGCATACGCCGCAGGGCAAGGTCAGGGCCAGGTTCATCATCGTTGCCGGCAACGCCTACCTCGGCAATCTGGTGCCGGAACTGGCGGCCAAATCGATGCCGTGTGGCACTCAGGTGATCACCACCGAGCCGCTGGGTGATGAGCTGGCGAAAGCGCTTTTGCCGCAGGACTACTGCGTGGAAGACTGCAACTATCTGCTCGACTACTATCGCCTGACCGCCGACAAGCGCTTGATCTTCGGTGGCGGCGTGGTTTACGGCGCTCGCGATCCGGCGAACATCGAAGCGATCATTCGCCCGAAGATGCTCAAAGCTTTCCCGCAACTCAAGGACGTGAAGATCGACTACGCCTGGACCGGCAACTTCCTGCTGACCCTTTCGCGCTTACCGCAGGTCGGGCGCCTGGGCGACAACATCTATTACTCGCAGGGCTGCAGCGGTCACGGCGTCACCTACACGCATCTGGCTGGCAAAGTCCTCGCCGAAGCGTTGCGCGGTCAGGCCGAGCGCTTCGATGCCTTTGCCGACCTGCCCCACTACCCCTTCCCCGGCGGGCAATTGCTGCGCACACCGTTTGCCGCGCTGGGGGCCTGGTATTACGGGCTGCGCGATAAGTACGGTCTATAAACACCATTGTGGCGAGGGATTTATCCCCGTAGGGGGTGCGAAGCGCCCCCTCTTGAGCAGGAGGGGACTGCTGCGCAGTCCAACCGGGGATAAATCCCCTCGCCACAGTAGATTCAGCAAGGCTTAGGATCAGAGCTGATCCCGAGCGATCCCGCTGCGAATCCGCAGGATATCCGCCAGCACCGCCAGCGCAATTTCCGCCGGTGTCTTGCTGCCGAGGTTGAGGCCGATCGGCGCATGAATCCGCGCCAGCTCCGCCTCGCTCAAACCACCAATGCGACGTAAGCGCTCAAAGCGTTTTTGCGACGTCTGCAAGCGATCCCATCACACCGATGTAAAACGCCTTGGTGCGCACCGCCTCCATCATCGCCAGATCATCGATACGCGGATCGTGGGTCAACGCCACTACCGCCGTATCGCGATGACAACCACCGTCGGCAATAAACACCGAAGGCAGCTGCCGACGGATTTCTACGCCATTGAGCACCACACCTTCCAGCACCTCGTCGCGCGGATCGCAGAGAATCACTTCGAAGCCAAGTCCTACCGCGAACTCGGCACAGGCCTGCGCCACACTGGAGTAGCCGGCGAGCAACAAGCGCTGTGCTGCACCGATACGGATGCGCACCCGATCAATCTCACGCTCGATCCGTGCACCCTGCTCGCGATCAGCCAACAGAACGCGCGCACCGCTGGCCAGATCGACTTCGCGAAGCAGACGACGTTGACCCAGCAGCGCTGATTCCAGTTCACGCAGATGCGCCTGCACCGCGCTGTCGGCGTCAAGTTTTTCCACCAACACATCGAGAATGCCACCGCAAGGCAGACTGACCCGCGAGCGCGGATCATCGCCTTCGCCGTAACGCACGACGCTGACTGCTTCGAGAAACGCACCTTCGGCAACGCGCTGAAGAAAATCCTCCTCAACGCAACCGCCCGACAGCGAACCGATCCACTGCCCGCTTTCGTTCACCGCGAGCAGCGAACCCGGCGCGCGCGGTGCCGAGCCGTAAGTGGTCAGCACCGTGCACAGCCAGATTCGCTGCCCGGCCACCGACCATTCCAGCGCCCGACGCACCACTTGCAGATCGAGATGCTGCATATCAGTGGGCCTTGTGCTCGACGCTCGGCGCGTCGGCTTGCAGCTTCTGCACTTCACTTACTGCCAGCTCAGCGCTCTGGCCGCCCCAACCCTGACGCAGGTAGTTGAGCAGATCAGTCAATTGCTCAGGACTGAGCTTTTCAGCAAAACCCGGCATCGGCTGCATGTGCTCGAAGCCGGAGAACTTCTGTTCGCCGATGCCGTCCTCGATCACTCGCAACAGATTGCGCGGATCTTCCAGACGCAACGTGGTGTTGCCGCGCATGGCCACTGCGATGTGCGGTTTGCCTTCTCCGCCAACCGCGTGACAACCGGCGCAGACGTTCAGATATTCCTGACGGCCGCGCTGAGCACTCGCGCTGAGCTTGTCCAGCGGTACTTCGACGAGCTCTTTGGCTGGTGGCGGTTGCTCGCCAAGCAGGAACGTCGCCATTGCCGCCAGATCAGCATCGCTCAGACCTTGAGTGCTGTTGTGAAACACCGGGAACATTTCGTTGAACATCGTTCCTTGCGCGCTCATGCCATGCTTGAGAAACGTGCTTAGATCCTGCTGATTCCAGCCGCGCGCGGCCAGGTCGGTAGCCAGCAGGCTCGGCGCCAGATAACCATTGAGGATGCCGCCGGTCATGCGCTTGTCCATTTGCATCGCGCCGGGCAGGCCGCGTGGCGTATGGCATTCACCGCAATGGCCGAGGACGTCGACCATATACTGGCCACGCTTCCACGCCGCACTTTTGCCTTCGGCGGGCTCCAGCTTGACGTCTTTGCCGTAGAGCATGTTCCAGCCGGTCAGGCCCAGACGCACATTGAACGGAAAGCTCAGGCTGGTCACCGGCGCGGCGCGTTCGATCGGCTCGATGGTTTTCAGATACGCGTGAATCGCATCGGAATCGGCGCGCGGCATCAGGTGATACGAGGTGTACGGCATCGCCGGATACAGATTCGCACCGTCGCGCCGTTTGCCTTCGGTCAGCGCAGCGAAGAACTCGTCATCGTTGTACAGACCGATGCCGTGCTCTTTGCTCGGGGTGATGTTGGTGCCGTAGATCGTGCCGAATGGCGAGACGATCGGCAGGCCGCCGGCATAGGGCGCGCCACCGGGTGCGGTGTGACAAGCCATGCAATCAGCGGCGCGGGCGAGGTATTCGCCGCGCTTGATCTGATCGTCGGCGTGGACCGCCAAAAGCGGCGCAGCCAGTCCGACCGCAAAAGTCAGGCGGGTCAGTAAACGCTTCATGCTCAACCCTCCTTGACCAGACCAAGATCGGTCAGCACGTTGCGCGTGGCGTTGTAATAACGCACGTACCCGGTGCAGCGGCAGACGTGATGGCCGAGGCTGTCCTCGATCACCTGTTCCAGCTGACTTTTGACGATCGGCTGGCGCTGCAGCTTCTCGACCAACACCGTCGCGGCGTTGACGAAGCCTGGCGCGCAGTAGCTGCACTGGAAGGCAAACTCGTCGACAAAGCGCTGCTGGATCGGATTGAGCTCAGTGACCTGGCCCTGCTCGTCGCGAGTGGCGTGGCCTTCGATGGTGCGGACTTTCTTGCCCTCGAAGTAGTGCGCGCCGGTGATGCAGGTGCGCACTTCTTCGCTGGTACCGTCGGGGTTATCGACGATCACCACGCAGGCGTGGCAGATCCCCTGACCGCAGCCCAGCCGCGAGCCGGTGAGGTTTTTGTATTCGTGCAGATAGTCGATCATCGGCAGGTCATCAGGGATGTCCACCGGGCCGACGGATTGACCATTGAGGGTCAGTTGAAGCGGACGGTTAGCCATTGAGGGCCTCCTTGATGCGCGCAGCAGTGATGGGCAGGTCGCGAACACGTTTGCCGATGGCATGCGCCACGGCGTTACCGATGGCACCGACAATCGGGATCATCACCACTTCGGCGATGCCCTTGGACGGATCGCTCGGCGACAGCGGCGGCAGAATCTCCGCAGTCTGCTTCCACACGGCAACGTGACGGGCCATCGGCAGACGATAACGGTTGAAGTTCCAGTCACCCTCCCCCGGCCCGCCTTCGTACAACGGCATTTCTTCCATCAGCGCATGACCAATACCCATGGCGATACCGCCTTCGAGCTGGCCCTTGACCAACTCTTCAACCAACACGCGCCCGCACTCGATCCAAGAATGGTGGTTGAGCACCTGAACCTCCGCCGAGCCTTTGTTGACCTTCAGCTCGACCAACGTGGCGACCGGGCTGTAATAGGTCACGGCAGCGTTGTTCAACTGCACTACCGGGTAGTTGACGTTCTGCCGATCAAGCAAGTGGAAGCCGGCGCTGTTCATCTGCGCTTTCTTCGCTTGTGGCGCGCCATCGCCGTATTTCACCGCCAGACCGTCGAGCGGCAAGCGCTCGCGCACGCCGTCGATGCTGTATTCAGCCTCGGCCCAGCTCCAGCGGTTGAAACCGTGCACCGTGGCGCCCGTCACCAGCCCGCGTTCGTGGGCGCGCTTGGCCAGCTCTTCGAAACTCAGCGGCTGCATGCCGTTGGCGGTCAGCTTGCCGTCGACCCAATGCGCATCTTCGCGACGCACCACGTAAGGGTTGGCCTGGCCGCCGTACGGCCCCTGACGCCATATCTCCAGCGCCGCGGGCCACAAACCATGGTTGAACAGCACGCGCGCGGCCTCACGGGTTGCATGGCTGAAGTAATAGGCGGAGTTGGTCGCCGAAGACGCCGACGCCAGCTTGCCGACCCAGCGCGGGTTGCGCAGCAGATTATCCTGCTCGGCCTGACTCATGATGTACGGGTTGCCGCTGGTGATCAGCTGCATTTCCTGCCACTCGGTTTCTCCGGTCTTCACATCATGCGCCGGGCTGCCGAGGAAATCGGCGACGACCAAGGCTTGCGAAGTGGACATGCCGGTGCCGATTTCGATACCGATATGGCGCAGGGTGATGCGCCCGTCAGCGGTGAATTCGATGCTGGCCATCGGTGCTTCGGAGCCGGTACCGAAGTCTTTCTGGCAAATGGCGAAACCGACGCCGTACCAGTTATCCGGGTCTGCCGCTTCACGTTGTTGCTTGATCGTGTCACGGTTTTTCCAGACTTCGTGCACCGAGGCCTTGTCGAGAATTTCGTGCAGGCGCAGTGCACCGGCCGGGATTGCGCCCTGGGTGTTTTTCATGCCGGATCGCAGTGCATTCCTGCGGCGCAAATCGATGGCGTCGACACCCAGACGATTGGCGATCTCGTCGACCATCATTTCGGTCGCCGCCATGCTTTGCAGGGTGCCGTAACCGCGCATCGAACCCGCCTCGACCGCGCGCGAGTGATACGCGGTGACTTGCAGGTCGTTCTGCGGCATGTAGTAGATCGACTGCGCTGCGGTGGCGCCAACCGCCGCCACCGATGGGCTGTAGTTGACCCGACCGCCGCCGTCGACGCTCATTTCTGCACGGAAAATCTTGAAGGTGTAGTCGTTCTTGTCCACGGCCAACTGGTAGCGGATGTCGAACGGGTGACGCTTGATACCGCTCTGGAATTGCTCATAGCGGTCGTTGGCCAGACGCACCGGCACACCGGCGCCGTACAGCGCGGCCAGGGCTGCGTAGTAGACAAAAATGTTGTGGTCTTTGGAGCCATACCCGACGGTGTAGCCCGGGTGCATGTTCAGGTTGGCCAGGCCGAAACGCGACGGCCCGATCATCTTCGCAGTCTCGGTCGCGACTTCCAGCGGGCACTGCGTCGCCACGACGAAATGCAGGGTTTTGGTTTTCGGGTCGTACCAGCCGTTGCCGTTGTCCGGCTCAAGGGCGGCCGGTTCGATCGACGGCGTCTTGTAGCGCTCATCGAACACCAGCCAGTTGTCTGGCGGCGTGTCGATCTCCTGCTTCATGCGGTCGGCGTAGAACAGACCGCGCTCGGTGAGGTTGCCATGCAGGTTCGGCGATGCATTCCACACTGGACGGCGGTTCTTCAGCATCGGGAACAGAATCGAATCCTTGAGGCTGGCGAACTCGTCTTCATCCGCCGAGGTCGCGCCACCGACGCGCACATAGCGGAAGCTGCCGTAGGGATCGCCTTCGTAGAACGGCACTTTGGCGCCGTAACGAATCGCCTTGTCATTGAATTTGAGTTGATTCTTGGCCTGACGGAAACGCTCGAAATCGTTCCAGATCAGGATCGCCACCGGGTGACCGATGAACATCGGCACTTTACCTTCCGGCAGCAATGGATCAGGCGCGTGCTCTTCGGGGAAGACGATACCGTCCTTGTCCAGATCGGCAGCGGTAACGATGCGGTCTGGCTGCAGATCAGCGCCGAGCCACGACAGGTCGTAACCTGCGTAGATACGGTCGGCCTTGATGGTTTTCAGCAGCATGGCGTGGCCCTGTTGCTCAGGCCAGCCAGGCATGTCCTTGGCGCGGATGTCGCGGGCAAACACCTTGCTGCCGCAGACCTTGGACAACGCATCGTTGCGTTGACGGGCCTTGCCGTTATTGCCGAGCCATTTCTCGGACGGCACGGTGACGCTGTTTTCCATCAAGGCAGCCAGCGCCTGACTGCTGAGCGGCGTAAGCGTAACGCTCACACCCGCCACCAGCCCGCCCTGGAGGAACGAGCGCCGGGATATTTCACGGTTGGACATGGATCATCCTCTGGGCGGTTATAGGTCCGCCCTTGTGGTTATCTACTGGGGATCTCGAGTCGTGCAGAAGCTCTTTCTGGCGAAGCAAAGAGCTGTGTTGACAGTGCAAAGCTGACCGAAAGGTTAACTTTAAAGGTTTCTGCGCCCACAGCAAACAACCAGTTACAAAAACCTGACTAAATAATCAAAAAATCAATGCGACGTAGCACCGCAGAGGGCTTGCAGAGATTCTTGTAGGAGCTGTCGCGTGAAACGAGGCCGCGATCTTTTGATCTTGCTTTTTAAAATCAAGATCAAAAGATCGCAGCGTGCCGCAGCTCCTACAGGACGATTTGCGTAGGAGTTCGAGAGAGGAATAGCTAAATTTCAGACACAAAAACCCCGGTCTTTCGACCAGGGTCTTTGCTATCGATCCGATTCAGCCAATGGCTGATTTCGGCGTTTCAAGGCGTTCAGTGGTCCTTGAAACAGATATGGCGCAGCGGACGGGACTCGAACCCGCGACCCCCGGCGTGACAGGCCGGTATTCTAACCGACTGAACTACCGCTGCGTATCGCTTTGAGCTTGCGCTCAAGTAACTCGTTTTGATTGCCGGCTTCGGTGCCTTGCAATCGCGAACCAGATGAATCTGACTCGTAAAATATGGCGCAGCGGACGGGACTCGAACCCGCGACCCCCGGCGTGACAGGCCGGTATTCTAACCGACTGAACTACCGCTGCGCGTCGGTGCAGGCACTTTCAGCCTACTCTCTTGCTTGCGCAAGCTTCTCGGGAGTGGTGGGTGATGACGGGATCGAACCGCCGACATTCTGCTTGTAAGGCAGACGCTCTCCCAGCTGAGCTAATCACCCGTTTGCATCTCCGAGGCCGCGAAATTTACGCAGGTGGCGAAGCTAAGTCAATAGCAGGATTGGAGTTTTTCTGAAAAAGACGAAATTGCTTCATTCCTGAAGAAGCCATCGACCGATGGACCGCATTCGCGAGCAGGCTCGCTCCCACAGGACGCGGCTTCGCTTGTTATTCCGTGTAGATCATCTTCTTGGTCATGCCGCCATCGACGACGAATTCCTGCCCGGTGACAAATCCCGCATTGCGCGACAGCAACCACGCCACCATCGCCGCCACGTCTTCGACCGTCCCCACCCTGCCCGCCGGATGCTGGGCGTGATCGGCATCGGCCAACGGTTCGGCGCGACGCACAGAGGGATCACGAGTATCGATCCAGCCCGGACTGACCGCATTCACGCGGATTTCCGGCCCAAGGCTGATTGCCAGCGCATGGGTCAGCGCCAACAGCCCCCCCTTGCTCGCCGCATACGCCTCGGAGTCCGCCTCCGACTGTCGCGCACGGGTCGAGGCCAGATTGACGATCGAACCGTTGTGCGCACGCAGATAAGGCGCACAGTGCTTGGCCAGCAACATCGGCCCGCTCAGATTCACCGCCAGCACCCGATTCCAGTAGGCGAGATCGAGGCTTTCCAGAGTGATGTTGTGCGGATCGGCCACCGCCGCGTTGCAGACCAATGCATCGAGGCGACCAAACTGCCCCAGCACCTCGGCCACGCCCAGTGCGACCTGATTTTCCTCGGCGACGTCCATGGCGATGAACCAGGCGTTCTCGCCGAGCACCTTCGCCACTTTCGAACCACGCACCCGATCAAGATCGGTCAGCACCACTTGCCAGCCTTCGCTGATCAGCCAGGCGGCAATTCCGAGGCCGATACCGCGTGCAGCGCCAGTGACCAGCGCCACGCGGCCATGGGTATTGGCCGCCGGTGTGGACAACTCGATCACAATGCCGCCAGACCGCGCGCCAGGTCAGCCTGCAGATCAGCGACATCTTCCAGACCAACCGCGACGCGGATGAGGCTGTCGCGAATCCCCGCTGCTTCACGCTCCTGCGGCGCCAGACGGCCGTGGGAGGTGGTGCTTGGATGGGTGATCGTGGTTTTGCTGTCGCCGAGATTGGCAGTGATCGAAATCAACCGAGTAGCATCGATAAAGCGCCGGGCGCCTTCTTTGCCGCCCTTGACCTCGAAGCTCACCACCGCACCAAAACCCTTCTGCTGGCGCTGGGCCAACTCGTGCTGCGGATGGCTCTTCAGACCGGCGTAATGGACCTTCTCGATGCCGTCCTGCTGCTCCAGCCATTCGGCCAGCGCCTGAGCGTTGGCGCAATGCGCTTTCATGCGCAGGTTGAGGGTCTCGAGGCCTTTGAGGAAGATCCACGCATTGAACGGGCTGAGGGTCGGCCCGGCGGTCCGCAGGAAACCCACCACTTCTTTCATCTGCTCACCGCGACCGGCGACAACGCCGCCCATGCAGCGACCCTGACCGTCGATGAACTTGGTCGCCGAGTGCACGACAATGTCCGCGCCGAGCTTCAGCGGCTGCTGCAACGCCGGGGTGCAGAAGCAGTTGTCGACCACCAGCTGCGCGCCCTTGGCATGAGCGATTTCAGCCAGGGCGGCGATATCCACCAGCTCGGCCAACGGGTTGGACGGCGACTCGACAAAAAGCAGTTTGGTGTTGGACTTGATCGCCGCGTCCCAGGCCGACAGATCGGCCAGCGGGACGTAATCGACTGCGACGCCGAAGCGTTTGAAGTATTTCTCGAAGAGGCTGATGGTCGAGCCGAACACGCTGCGCGACACCAGCACATGATCGCCAGCACTGCACAGGCTCATCACCACCGCCATGATCGCGGCCATGCCGGTTGCCGTGGCGACGGCTTGCTCGGCGCCCTCCAGCGCGGCAATGCGTTCTTCGAACGCGCGCACGGTCGGGTTGGTGTAGCGCGAATAGACGTTGCCGGGCACTTCGCCGGCAAAGCGCGCCGCTGCATCGGCAGCGGTGCGGAACACGTAACTGGAGGTGAAGAACATCGGGTCACCGTGTTCGCCTTCCGGCGTGCGGTGCTGACCGGCACGGACGGCCAGGGTATCGAACGCTACGCCTTCGAGGTCGCTGTCCAGCCGACCGGCATCCCATTCCTGACTCATGCTGTCTCTCCTTGCTGTTCTCGAACAATAAATATCAGATACAAAACCGGCCCCTCAGGGCCGGTGGAAACTCAGTTGTTGTACAGATCGATGATCGCACTGACTGCCCGGGTCTTGACCTTCGAGGCATCGTTGCGCGCCTGCTCGATCTTGTTCAGGTAAGCCTCGTCGACGTCACCGGTCACGTACTTGCCGTCGAACACTGCGCAATCGAAGTGCTCGATCTTGATCTTGCCGCCGCCGACCGCTTCGATCAAGTCAGGCAGGTCCTGATAGATCAGCCAGTCTGCACCGATCAGGTCGGCCACGTCCTGAGTCGAACGGTTGTGCGCGATCAGTTCGTGGGCGCTCGGCATGTCGATACCGTACACGTTCGGGAAGCGCACCGCAGGTGCCGCCGAGCAGAAGTAGACGTTTTTCGCGCCAGCTTCGCGGGCCATCTGGATGATCTGCTTGCAGGTGGTGCCGCGCACGATCGAGTCATCGACCAGCATGACGTTCTTGCCACGGAATTCCAGCTCGATGGCATTGAGCTTCTGGCGTACCGACTTCTTGCGCGCAGCCTGGCCCGGCATGATGAAGGTGCGACCGATGTAACGGTTCTTGACGAAACCTTCGCGGAATTTCACGCCCAGGTGATTGGCCAGCTCCAGCGCTGCGGTACGGCTGGTGTCCGGAATCGGGATGACCACGTCGATATCGTGCTCAGGGCGCTCGCGCAGGATCTTCTCGGCAAGCTTCTCGCCCATGCGCAGACGCGCCTTGTAAACCGACACGCCGTCGATGATCGAGTCCGGACGCGCCAGGTAGACGTGTTCGAAAATGCACGGGGTCAGCGACGGGTTGGTTGCGCACTGACGGGTGTGCAGCTTGCCGTCTTCAGTGATGTAGACCGCTTCACCCGGCGCGAGGTCGCGAATCAGGGTAAAACCGAGCACGTCCAGCGAAACGCTTTCCGAGGCGATCATGTACTCGACGCCTTCGTCGGTGTGACGCTGGCCAAACACGATCGGGCGGATGCCGTGCGGGTCGCGGAAACCGACGATGCCGTAACCGGTGACCATCGCCACCACGGCGTAGCCACCAACGCAACGGTTGTGCACGTCGGTCACGGCGGCGAACACGTCTTCTTCGGTCGGCTGCAGCTTGCCGCGCTGGGCCAGCTCGTGGGCGAAGACGTTGAGCAGCACTTCCGAGTCGGAGCTGGTGTTGACGTGACGCAGATCGGATTCGTAGATCTCTTTGGCCAACTGTTCAACGTTGGTCAGGTTGCCGTTGTGCGCCAGAGTGATGCCGTACGGCGAGTTGACGTAGAACGGCTGGGCTTCGGCCGACGTCGAGCTGCCGGCAGTCGGGTAACGGACGTGGCCGATACCCATGTGACCGACCAGACGCTGCATGTGACGCTGCTGGAACACGTCACGCACCAGGCCATTATCCTTGCGCAGGAACAACCGGCCATCATGGCTGGTAACGATACCGGCAGCGTCCTGGCCGCGGTGCTGGAGCACGGTTAGCGCGTCATACAGCGCCTGATTGACGTTCGACTTACCGACGATACCGACGATGCCACACATGCGACGCAACCCCTACTTAATGGATCTGAACTGAACAACACTCACTGAGGCGTTTTCGCCGTCGGCAAGAGCTGCTCCTTGAACGGAATCTCAGCGGGTACGCTGATTCCGCTGGCAAGCCACTGACTGCTCCACCCCAGTATCAGGTTTTTGGACCAGTCGGCGACCAATAGAAACTTGGGCACGAGCTGTGATTCTTTCCACCACCCGTCCTGCTGTACCGGCCCCAGACTCAACAGCCCGACCGCCACGACCACCAGCAACACGCCACGCGCTGCGCCGAAGGCCATGCCGAGGAATCGATCGGTCCCGGACAACCCGGTGACGCGAACCAACTCGCCGATAAGATAATTGATCATTGCGCCCACGATCAGTGTGGCGACAAACATGATGGCACAGCCCGCAATCACGCGAGCCGATGGGGTTTCGATGTATCCGGCGAGGTACTCGGACAGTGAGCCACCAAACATCCAGGCAACCGCTCCTGCGATGATCCAGGTCAGCAGCGATAACGCTTCCTTTACGAAGCCGCGGCTCAGACTGATCAATGCGGAGATGGCGATGATTGCAACGATCGCCCAGTCAACCCAGGTAAATGGCACAGTGCAGCCTACAGACGGATAAGGCGGCGCATTTTAGCAGAGCGCATGGCTGTCGGTAAGCTGCGATTGTCAGTGCTTTTCAATCGAGGTGATAGATTTCAGCCACGTTCAGGCTGAAAACGGACAACGAAGCCCTTGAGGTTCTGCTGACGACTCAGCAGATCGCGCAGACGATCGGCTTCGGCACGCTCGATCAGCGGACCGACGAACACCCGATTCTTGCCATCGGCAGAACGAATGTAGGCGTTGTAACCCTGGCTGCGCAGGTTCTTCTGCAGGCTCTCGGCGCTGGCGCGGCTCGACAGACTGGCCAGTTGCACCGACCAGCTCACCGACAGACCGTTGGCATCGACGCGGCTCTGCGTGGTGTCAGGCTTGCTGGTTGCGGATGTGATCGGCTGAGCCGGCGCCGGAATCGGCTTGGCCACCGGTGGCGGCGTTGCCGGACGGGCTATCTGCGCAGGGATGGTCGGTGCCGGGGCGGCCGGTGCAGCCGGTGCAGCCGGGGCCGCAGGCACCGCTTCTTCAGCGACTTCTTCGTCAGTCGGCACAGGCTCTTGCGGCAAGGCTTGCGGCTCGGGCACAGCCACCGGGTCAATTTGCACCTGCGGCATGGCCGAAGGCTGAGGCGCAGCCGGGGCCTCGACGGTCACCTGACGCTGCTCGTCCTGACGGGAAAACAGCATCGGCAGGAAGATCACCGCCAGCGCCACCAGCACCAGCGCGCCAACCATGCGCTGCTTGTACGCTTTATCCAGCAAAGCCATTTGCCGCTTCCTCCGTGGAGCGCCGGGCCAGCCATTCAAGGGCCTCGGCGACACAATAAAATGATCCGAACAACAGAATCTCGTCGTCACTGGTTGCTATAGCGCACTGCCCTTCCAGAGCGGCCGCCACGCTGGCGTAAGACGTAACCGAAGCACCAAGGTTCTGCAGCGCTGCCTCAAGTTCAGCCACCGGACGCGCGCGCGGCGAATCCAGCGGCGCGACAGCCCAATGCGCGACACTAGCATTCAATTCGCCAACAACACCATCCAGATCCTTGTCCGCCAGCAGGCCGAATACCGCCAGGCGCTTGCCCGCCGGGGGCCGCGCAGCCAGACGCCGAGCGAGATATTCAGCGGCATGAGGATTGTGACCAACATCCAGCAACATGTTCAGGCGCTTGCCGTTCCATTCGAACGAACGACGATCGAGGCGTCCGACCACGCGCGTCGCCTGCAACGCCGCGACAATCTGTTCGGCATTCCACGGCAAACCTGTCAGCAGATAGGCTTGCAGCGCCAGCGCGGCGTTTTCCTTCGGCAGATCGAGGAGCGGCAAGTCGCGCAACTCGACCACTTGGCCCAGGGCATCGGTGCCGCGCCATTGCCAGTGCTGGTCAGTGATGCCGAGATCGAAATCGCGTCCACGCAGGAAGAACGGGCAGGCCAGTTCGTGCGCTTTGTCGAGCAGTGGTTGCGGAGGATTCAGGTCGCCACACAGAGCAGGCTTGCCCTGGCGGAAAATTCCGGCCTTCTCGAAGGCCACGGATTCGCGGGTATCGCCCAGATAATCGGCGTGATCGACGCCAATGCTGGTGACCAGCGCAATATCGGCATCGACTACATTGACGGTATCCAGACGCCCGCCCAACCCGACTTCAAGCACCACAGCGTCAAGCGCCGCCTGCTGGAACAGCCAGAACGCTGCCAGAGTGCCCATTTCGAAGTAAGTCAGGGAAGTCTCGCCGCGGCCCGCCTCGACCGCAGCAAAGGCTTCGCAGAGCTGCGCGTCAGTGGCTTCGACGCCGTCGAGCTGCACCCGCTCGTTGTAACGCAGCAGGTGCGGAGAATTGTAGACACCAACGCTCAGGCCCTGGGCACGCAGCAACGAAGCCACGAACGCGCAGGTCGAACCCTTGCCGTTGGTGCCGGTGACCGTGATCACCCGAGGCGCCGGCTGGCCCAGCCCCATGCGGGACGCTACCTGTTGCGAACGCTCCAGGCCCATGTCGATGGCCGACGGATGCAACTGCTCAAGGTAGGCGAGCCATTCACCAAGGGTGCGCTGGGTCATACGTTGGCAGGCACCGGCGGCACCACGATCGGTTCGATCGGCGCGGCGACGAACTTCGGCGTCGGCTTGCCGGTCATCTGTGCCAGCAGGTTACCCAGACGCGGACGCAGTTCCTGACGGTGAATGATCATGTCGATCGCGCCGTGCTCCAGCAGGAACTCGCTGCGCTGGAAGCCTTCCGGCAGTTTCTCGCGCACGGTCTGCTCGATCACCCGCGGACCGGCGAAGCCGATCAGGGCTTTCGGCTCGCCGACGATGACGTCGCCAAGCATCGCCAGACTGGCGGAAACGCCGCCGTAGACCGGGTCGGTCAGTACGGAGATGAACGGAATGCCTTCTTCACGCAGACGCGCAAGTACGGCCGAAGTCTTGGCCATCTGCATCAGCGAGATCAGCGCTTCCTGCATGCGTGCACCACCGGAGGCGGCGAAGCAGATCATCGGGCAGCGGTTTTCCAGTGCGTAGTTGGCAGCGCGAACGAAGCGCTCACCGACGATGGCGCCCATGGAACCGCCCATGAAGTTGAATTCGAATGCCGAAACCACTACCGGCATGCCCAGCAAGGTACCGCTGACCGAGATCAGCGCATCTTTCTCGCCGGTCTGCTTCTGCGCAGCGACCAAGCGGTCCTTGTACTTCTTGCCGTCGCGGAATTTCAGACGGTCAACCGGCTCCAGGTCAGCACCCAGTTCGTTGCGGCCTTCCGGGTCGAGGAAAATGTCGATGCGGGCACGTGCGCCGATGCGCATGTGATGGTTGCACTTGGGGCAAACGTCCAGGGTCTTTTCCAGCTCCGGACGGTACAACACCGCCTCGCAGGACGGGCATTTGTGCCACAGACCTTCAGGCACCGAGCTCTTCTTGACCTCCGAGCGCATGATCGAAGGGATCAGTTTGTCTACTAACCAGTTGCTCATGCTTTCTTTCTCCAGTACCGGCGGCCCGAACGCTCTGGTTCGCAGCCCCGCGTATGCCCTTGAGCTAAATTCATGTGTGTGGCGATGGTTGCCGAACAGTGGCGGTCAGCGCGGAACATGACCTGCGTACGATTCAGCAACCCTCAGCCGCGCCTGCTTTGTGCAAGTGCATTGATGGACGGCGGCAGACTGCCAGCCGTCACATCGACGATGTATTGCCGCGCACCGCGTTGATGAATGCGCGAATCTTGTGGTGATCCTTGATGCCTTTGCTCGCTTCTACCCCGCCGCTGACATCCACCGCGTAGGGCTTGACCCGTGCTACCGCGTCGGCAACGTTCTCCGGCGTCAGGCCGCCGGCCAGAATCAGCGGTTTGCTCAAGTGTTGCGGAATCAGTGACCAGTCAAACGCCTCGCCGGTTCCGCCAGGCACCCCTTCGACATAGGTGTCGAGCAGCACGCCACTGGCGCCGGGAAAGGCATCGCAGGCAGCAGCAATGTCATCACCCGCCTTGACCCGCAGCGCTTTGATGTACGGACGATGCCAGCCTTCACACTCCTCCGCATTTTCGTCGCCATGGAATTGCAGCAGATCCAGCGGCACCGCATCGAGGATTTCCCCCAGCTCGCAACGACTGGCATTGACGAACAGCCCCACGGTGGTAACGAACGGCGGCAGCGCCTTGATGATCGCCCGCGCCTGCTGCACGTTCACCGCTCGCGGACTCTTGGCGTAAAACACCAGGCCGATCGCGTCGGCACCGGCTTCGACGGCGGCCAGCGCATCTTCGATGCGGGTAATGCCGCAGATCTTGCTGCGAACGGCTGACATGTCAGGAAAACCTCAAGGCAAAATCCGAAAACGTCCCGGATGGTAACAAAAGCGTTCGAGGGCGTCAGCCGTCAAGTTCGGAGAAACCCGTAAGGAAATGTGGCCCGATAAAGCGCTCGGGCAACGGAAATTCGTCGTGGTACTCGACCTGCACCAGATACAACCCGTAGGGATGCGCCGTGACCCCGCCGGAGCGACGCTCGCGACTGTCCAGCACTTCCTTCATCCACTCCACCGGACGCTCACCGGCACCGATGGTCATCAGCACACCAGCGATATTGCGCACCATGTGATGCAGGAACGCGTTGGCCCGAATGTCGAGCACGATCATCTTGCCGTGACGGGTCACGCGCAGGTGATGCATCTTCTTGATCGGCGACTTTGCCTGGCACTGACCGGCCCGGAACGCGCTGAAATCGTGGGTACCGATCAGGTACTGCGCGGCCTCGGCCATGCGCTCGGCGTCGAGCGGACGGTGATTCCAGGTGATTTCTTCATTGAGGTGCGCCGGGCGGATCTGATCGTTGTAGATCACATAGCGATAACGCCGGGCAATGGCTTTGAAGCGCGCATGAAAATGCGCCGGCATGACCCTGGCCCAACTGACGCTGATGTCGTGGGGCAGATTGATGTTGGCGCCCATGACCCAGGCTTTCAGCGAGCGATCAACCTGGGTGTCAAAGTGCACCACTTGGCCGCAGGCATGCACGCCGGCATCGGTACGCCCGGCGCATTGCAGGGAAACCGGCGAATTGGCGACTTTCGACAGGGCTTTTTCAAGCTCTTCCTGCACCGTCGCCACTCCGGTCAGCTGCCGTTGCCAGCCGCTGTAGCGCGAGCCTTTGTACTCAACGCCCAGCGCGACGCGGTAAAAGCCGTCGGGCGCCATTTCGGCGACCGGGTTATCTATGTTTGCCAAGGTGGGACAGCCTGCTGATTTGCAAAGGCGGGCATTATAAGGCGGTGGGCTGGGGATGCCAGAGTTCTCTATCGGCAGTACCGCCCCCTTCGCGAGCAGGCTCGCTCCCACATTTGCAATGCGCCCCCCTGTGGGAGCGAGCCTGCTCGCGAAAGCAATCGATCAAACACCGCCGAATCCGGCACAAACAAAAACGGCAGCCCCACCGGGCTGCCGCTTGTTGTTTACCGCTGAACTTACGCCAGGTTGGAAAGCATTTCCTTGGCCTCGCCCCGCTGCTTCTCGTCACCCTCGGTCAACACTTCGTTGAGGATGTCACGCGCACCGTCAGCGTCGCCCATGTCGATGTAAGCCTGGGCCAGATCGAGTTTGGTCGCTGCTTCGTCGGTGCCGGCGAGGAAGTCGAAATCATCTTCACCCAGGTCATCACCCAACGCTGCGTCCGCTTCGGTGAAGCTCGGTTCGGCCATGCTTTGCGACAGGCGATCCAGCTCGGCATTGACGTCGTCAAGCTCGGCCGCGAAAGCATCCGGCTCGGCGGCTGGGTTGGTGTCCATTTCGTCGGCCAGCGACAGGTCGAAATCGGCTGGGAGTTCCAGATCGTCCTGCGGCACGTCAGCAACTACCGGCGTCTCGACCGGCGGCAAGTCCTTCACGCCGTCGTCAAGATCCAGCAGGAAGTCATCTTCAGCCAACGTGGCCGGCGATGGTTCGGCGCCCAGATCCATGTCCAGATCGAAGTCCGACAGATCGTCGAGATTGTCTTTCATCTCGGTCTGCTCTTGCAGCACCGAAGCGAAGCTCAGATCGTCTTCGGCCGGAAATGCGTCGAGCTCGACAGGCGCTTCTGGCTCGACCGCTGGCGCAGGATCGACCGGGGTGATGTTGTCGAGGTCGTCCAGGCTCAAATCGAACGCGGTGTCGAGATCGTCAGCGGCAGCCTCGGGCGCTTGCGGCTCGTCTTGCAGCAATTCCTTGACGTACTGCGCGTCCAGTTCGGCAGCGACGGCGGCAGCTGCCAGCCCACCGGCAGCGACCACAGCCATGGCTGGGAAGCGGCTTTTCAGCGCTTCGACCTTGGCGAAGTTATCGCCATTGGCCACCAGTTGACGCTCTTGCGCAACGAACGCATCGCGGTCGCCCTGCTGACCGTAGACTTCCATCAGCTTCAGGCGCAGATCGCTGCGTTCCGGCTCAAGGCTGACGCCCTCTTCCAGCAGCGCAGCGGCCTGATTAAGGCGGCCGGCATTGATGTGCGATTGCGCTTTGTCGAGCACATCATCAGAGCGTTCGCCGGCCGGGGCCACCAGTGGTGCGGCAATCGGCGCAGCCATCACCACCGGAGTGACGACCGGTGCAGGGGCTGGCGCAGGTGCCGGAGCTGGCGTGTTGAGCTTGACGCTGGCTGCCGGGGTTTCCAGGCCGGAGAAGCTGCTTTCCGGCAGATCCTGCTCAGCGGAGAACTCTTGCTCTTCAGCCAGAGCGCGGGCCATGCGCAGGTGCTTTTCGGCTTCCTGCTGGGCTTTGCGACGGCGCGCCAGCAGCAACAGCAGAAGCAGCAGAACCACCGCACCGCCGCCGATCAGGCCGAGCAGGATCGGATTGGTCAGCAGCTCATTGAAGGCTTTGTCGTCATCGGCGGCAGCAGGCGGCGTAGTTTCGACCACCGGCTCGACGACTGGCTCAACCGGGGTTTCCGCTGGCGGCGCGATGGCCGACTCTGGAGTCGGTGAAGCCGCTGCGGCGTCGGCCGGGGTGGCTGGCGGTGTTGCGGCCAGTTCGGCAGTGATCGCCGGCACCGGCGGCACAGCAGCAGTGGCGCCAGGCGCAGCGCCGGCGCCGTCGGCCTGCATCTTCGCCAGTTGATTGTTCTTCAGCTCGATCAGCTTTTGCAGCTTGTCCAGCTGGCTCTGCAGATCAGCCATGCGGCTTTTCAGTTCCTCGTTGTCACGGCGGGTCGTGTCGAGGTTTTCCTGAGTAATTGCCAGTTTGTTGCTCAGCGCCTTGGCGTCGCCGGCCGGGCCTTTCGCACCGGGCTTGGCGCTTTCCGCCGAGACCAAGCTCAGATTGTCCTGGGTGTTGGCCGCTGCACCGGTATTGCCACGGCCACGATTGGTCGCATCCAGCTGCTGTTGACCGGTGCCAGGCTTGCCCACATAACGCCGGCCCTGACGCCAGGCTTCGTTCTGCGCCGCCACTTCAGCGATGGCAGCCGACTGCGGCAGCGCTGTGCTTTGTACCGGGTCAGGCAGACGCAGCACCTGGCCGGTTTTCAGACGGTTGATGTTGCCGTCGATAAAGGCATTCGGATTGAGCGCCTGAATCGCCAGCATGGTCTGCTGCACCGAGCCACCGTTGCGCGCCTTCGCGGCGATTTCCCACAGGGTGTCGCGCGGCGTGGTGGTGTATTGATTGCGATGGGTGGCGCCAGTGGTTGGCGCGGTGATGGTCTGCGACGGCGCCGGTTGCGCGGCGGCGTCTGCGGTCTGCGGCGAGAATTTCGACGGATCGAGCAGCACGCTGTAATCACGCAACAAGCGGCCATTGGGCCACATCACCTGCACAAGGAACTTCACCATCGGTTCCGACAGCGGTTGGCTCGAGGTCACGCGCAACACGCTTTTGCCGTTGGCGTTGAGTACCGGGGTGAACGTCAGGTCATTGAGAAAAGCCTGACGGTCGACGCCGGCCTTGGCGAAATCTTCAGGGGAAGCCAGGCTCGGCACCACTTCGGCAGCGGTGAGATCCTTGACGTCGAGCAGCTCGATTTCAGCCACCAACGGCTGGTTCAGGGTCGACTTCAGGGTCAGCTCCCCGAGCCCGAGGGCATGCGCCATACCGGAGGACAGCGCCGAGGCGGCCGCTATTGCTAACACCAGTTTGCGAACTTGAACCATAGCCTCATCCTTTGTTTGAACGTTCCTCGGCCAGCGAGAAGCTTTTGAATACCGCTGCCGTAAGGCATTGCGCGCGACGACGGGGGTCGCCGCGCGCGATCATTTCGGTGCTGCCCCGGAAAGTCCCGGAGGGTGACTCGTCATCGACGCGCTTCGGGCAAGCATAGCGCTCACCTAGAATCAGTCGACAAATTGTTGCCAAGTATCTTTTACAGCAGGTCTTTTATCAACAACTCAGCCAGTTGCACGGCGTTGAGCGCCGCGCCTTTGCGTACGTTATCTGACGTCAGCCAAAGATTTAGTTCCGCCGGGTCGTCGACGCCCGTCCGCACGCGGCCTACGTAGACCACGTCCTGCCCCACCGCATCGCCGACCGCGGTCGGATAATCACCGGCCTCGACCAGCTCGATGCCCGGTGCAGCCTCAAGCGCGGCGTTGACCTTTTCCAGGTCAACAGCGCTGCCTGACTGCAAGGTCACGCTAAAGCTATCGCCAAAAAACACCGGGGCTTGAACGCAAGTGGCAGAAATCTTCAATAAAGGTTTCGCCAGGACCTGGCGCAGCTCTCGAACCAATCGTTTTTCCAGCAGCGTGTGGCCCTGCGCATCAGGCGTACCGACTTGTGCCAGCAGGTTGAACGCCATCTGCCGATCAAAGAACGTCGGCTCCAGCGGGCGCATGTTGAGCAGCTCGGCGGTCTGCCGCGCGAGCTCGGTGACTGCCTCGCGGCCTTGTGCCGAAACGGCCAGATTGGCGGTGACGTTGACGTATTGCAGATCGAGCAGATCGAGCAACGGCGCCAGCACCACCGCAAGCGTCGTCGCAGACGGGCTTGGGCTGCTGACCTGGAATGGGCTTTTCAGACTGGCGAGAATATCGGCATTGGCCTCGGGCACCACTTGTGGCGCCTGATCGGTGGGCAAGGCGCCGGACAAGTCGATCAACGAGCAACCGGCAGCATGGGCGCGAGCGGCGTAGCTCAGCGACACAGCAGCGCCGGCGGCGAAGAACACCAGTCTGACCTTGCTGAAATCGAACTCGTCGACCTCGCGCACGCGTACGTTTTTGTTGCGGAAAAGCACCGAGCTGCCGGCCGATTCACTGCTGGCCAGCAGGTGCAGGTTGCCGACCGGGAAGTCGCGTTCTTCGAGAATCTGTACGAGGGTTTCGCCGACAGTACCGGTGGCGCCGATAACGGCGATATCGAAAGTCTGGGTCATGGAGCTACCTCTGGCAAAACGGGGGGAGCGGCACTTTACCGGGTGGGTGGCGCACAGGCAATTTCTGCAGGATTTGCGGCGGCTGGACCGGCCCTTTCGCGAGCAGGCTCGCTCCCACAGGGACCGCATTTCAATGTGGGAGCGAGCCTGCTCGCGAAAAAGGCAGTACAGACACCGGAGAAATCCTTGGCATAAAAAAACCCGCACCTCTCACAAGGCACGGGCTTCTTCAATGCTTCAAGCGATCAACGCTCCAGCAGGATCCGCAGCATGCGGCGCAGCGGTTCGGCCGCGCCCCACAGCAGCTGGTCGCCGACGGTAAAGGCACCGACGAATTGCGAACCCATGTTCAGCTTGCGCAGACGACCGACCGGTACATTCAGGGTGCCGGTGACCTTGGTCGGGCTCAGCTCCTGCATGCTGATCTCGCGGTTGTTCGGTACCAGCTTGACCCAAGGGTTGTGCTGGCTGATCAGCCCTTCGATATCAGCGATCGGTACGTCTTTGTTCAGCTTGATGGTCAGCGCCTGGCTGTGGCAGCGCATGGCGCCGATGCGCACGCAGATGCCGTCGACCGGGATCGGGCTCTTGAAGCGACCGAGAATCTTGTTGGTCTCGGCCTGGGCCTTCCACTCTTCGCGGCTCTGGCCGTTCGGCAGTTCCTTGTCGATCCATGGGATCAGGCTGCCGGCCAGCGGTACGCCGAAGTTTTCGGTCGGGTACGCGTCGCTGCGCATGGCTTCGGCCACGCGACGGTCGATGTCGAGGATCGCGCTGGCCGGGTCGGCCAGTTGATCGGCGACAGCGGCGTGGGTCGCGCCCATCTGCTTGATCAGTTCACGCATGTTCTGCGCGCCGGCACCGGAGGCCGCCTGATAGGTCATGGCGCTCATCCACTCGACCAGACCGGCCTCGAACAGACCGCCCAGACCCATCAGCATCAGGCTGACGGTGCAGTTGCCGCCAATGTAGTTCTTGGTGCCCGCGTCCAGTTGCTGGTCGATGACCTTGCGGTTGACCGGATCGAGAATGATCACCGCGTCATCGTTCATACGCAGGCTCGACGCCGCGTCGATCCAGTAACCCTGCCAGCCGGCTTCGCGCAGCTTGGGAAATACTTCGCTGGTGTAGTCGCCGCCCTGGCAGGTCAGGATCACGTCGAGGGTCTTCAGCTCGTCAATGCTGTAAGCGTCCTTGAGCGGAGCAATGTCCTTGCCCACGGACGGGCCTTGGCCACCGACATTGGACGTGGTGAAAAACACCGGCTCGATAAGATCGAAATCCTGCTCTTCCAGCATCCGCTGCATGAGCACGGAACCGACCATCCCGCGCCAACCGATCAGACCTACACGTTTCATCGCAACTACACCTTCTTGAAAAGTGGGCCGCTGCTTTGTATTGAATTTCGCAGCGGGCCCGAGAGATTACAGATTCCGCAGCGCGGCGACTACTGCGTCGCCCATTTCCTGCGTACCGACTTTGGTACAACCGGCCGAGTGGATGTCGCCGGTGCGCAAGCCCTGATCGAGCACGACACTGACGGCTTTTTCGATGGCATCGGCAGCGTCGTGCAGATTGAAGCTGTAACGCAGCATCATCGATACCGACAGGATCGTCGCCAGCGGGTTGGCAATGCCTTTGCCAGCAATGTCCGGCGCCGAACCATGACAAGGCTCGTACATGCCCTTGTTGTTGGAATCCAGCGAGGCCGACGGCAGCATGCCGATCGAGCCGGTGAGCATCGACGCTTCGTCGGAGAGGATGTCGCCGAACATGTTGTCGGTGACGATCACGTCGAACTGCTTGGGTGCGCGCACCAACTGCATGGCGGCGTTGTCGACGTACATGTGGCTCAGCTCGACCTCCGGGTAATCCTTGGCCACTTGCTCGACCACTTCACGCCACAACTGGCTGGATGCCAGGACGTTGGCCTTGTCCACCGAGCAGAGCTTCTTGCCACGAACCATGGCCATGTCGAAACCGACACGGGCGATGCGGCGGATTTCGCTTTCGCTGTACGGCAGCGTGTCGTAGGACTGACGCTCGCCGTTGTCCAGCGTACGGGTGCCACGCGGCGCGCCGAAGTAAATGCCGCCAGTCAGCTCACGGACAATGAGGATGTCCAGACCGGCAACGATTTCCGGTTTCAGGCTCGACGCTTCGGCCAGTTGCGGATAGAGGATCGCCGGGCGCAGGTTGCCGAACAGGCCCAGTTGCGCGCGGATTTTCAGCAGACCGCGCTCAGGGCGGATGTCACGCTCGATGGTGTCCCATTTCGGGCCACCGACCGCGCCCAGCAGCACGGCGTCGGCAGCGCGGGCGCGATCAAGGGTTTCGTCGGCCAGCGGCACGCCATGCTTGTCGATGGCCGCGCCGCCGATCACGTCGTGGCTCAGCTCGAAGCCCAGGCTGTACTTGTCATTGGCCAATTCCAGCACCTTGACCGCTTCGGCCATGATTTCCGGACCAATACCGTCACCCGGGAGAATCAGAATCTGCTTGCTCATGCTTTCCTCGTGTCTTCAAGCGGTGCGCCAGTGAACGGCGCGCCGGGAAAAATTCCTATCGCTCGGCCATCAGTACGATCACATCGGTACTGAACGAGCCGTCGGCATCTATCTCAAAATACTCACGCACTTCGTTGCCCATCGACTGCTGCAACTGGCGGATCGCCGCGCGCATCACGTCAGGTGTGCGCATGCGCTCGACCCAACTGCTGTACTCCAGACGCAGGCGCTGGCGGGTAGTACTGCGCACATGCAGACCGGCCTCGCTGACCTGGCGCAGCCACTCGGCGGCGGAGTAGTCGCGGACATGGCTGGTGTCGCGCAGCACTTCAACGCTTTGCAGGTAAGTGTCGAACAACGGACTGCCCGGTGACAACACGTCAACGAAAGCCGCCACCCCGCCCGGCTTCAGCACCCGGCGCACTTCGCGCAAGGCCAGACCGAGGTCGCTCCAGTGATGCGCCGAATAGCGGCTGAACACAAAATCGAACTCGCCATCGGCGAACGGCAAGCGCTCGGCAGCACCGTTGACGGTAATGATATTGCTCAAGCCGCGATCGACGGCAGCGCCGGCAACCACATCAAGCATTTGCTGCGACAGGTCGTAAGCCACCACTTCCTTGACCAATGGAGCGACGTGGAAACTGACATGGCCTGCGCCGCAACCCAAGTCCAGCAAACGAGCCTCGCCCTGCCCGGCCAGCTCAGCCTGTAGCAATGCGAATTCGGTGCCTTGAGCGTGCACGGCGCTGCTCAGGTAGGCGGCGGCCTGTTCACCGAATTGCTTTTGTACGACCTGAGTGTGTTGGGCGGTGCTGGTCATGGGGACATCCTGTTCAATTTTGCGTTGCTTTGCAGGGGTCCTATCGCTGGCAAGCCAGCTCCCACAGGTTTTGTGAACTGCGCAAATCCCTGTGGGAGCTGGCTTGCCAGCGATGGGGGTCAGCCCCGACTACATCAATTTCGAATCACACGTCGCGGAACAACCACGGCTGGCTCACGCGATGCTTGGCTTCGAACGTCGCAATAGCATCGCCGTCCTGCAAGGTCAGGCCGATATCGTCCAGACCGTTGAGCAGGCAGTGCTTGCGGAACGCGTCGATCTCGAAGCTGTAGACCTTGCCATCCGGGCGGGTCACGGTCTGCGCCTGCAAGTCGATCTGCAATTGATAACCCGGCTCGGCTTCAACTTGCTTAAACAGTTCATCAACTTCTGCATCGCTGAGAATGATCGGCAGCAGGCCGTTCTTGAAACTGTTGTTGAAGAAGATGTCGGCGTAACTCGGCGCGATGATGCTGCGGAAACCGTACTCTTCCAGCGCCCACGGCGCGTGTTCACGGCTCGAGCCGCAGCCGAAGTTCTCGCGGGCGAGCAATACGCTGGCACCCTGATAACGCTCGGCGTTGAGGACGAAATCCTTGTTCAACGGGCGCTTGGAGTTGTCCTGATACGGCTGGCCGACATCCAGATAACGCCACTCGTCGAACAGGTTCGGACCGAAACCGGTGCGCTTGATCGACTTCAAGAACTGCTTGGGAATGATCTGATCGGTGTCGACGTTGGCACGATCCAGAGGCGCGACAAGACCAGTGTGCTGAGTAAATGCCTTCATCTTTACTGTGCTCCTTGGATCAGTTCACGAACGTCGATGAAACGGCCGTTCACCGCTGCTGCTGCCGCCATGGCCGGGCTGACCAGGTGGGTACGGCCACCGGCGCCCTGACGGCCTTCGAAGTTACGGTTGGAAGTCGAGGCGCAATGCTCGCCGGACTCCAAACGGTCCGGGTTCATCGCCGGGCACATCGAGCAACCCGGCTCGCGCCATTCGAAACCGGCCTCGAGGAAAATCTTGTCCAGCCCTTCGGCTTCAGCCTGCGCCTTGACCAGACCCGAGCCCGGCACGACGATTGCCTGCTTGATGGTCGAGGCGACCTTGCGGCCCTTGGCGATGACCGCAGCGGCGCGCAAGTCTTCGATGCGCGAGTTGGTGCAGGAACCGATGAATACGCGATCAAGCCGAATGTCGGTGATCGCCTGATTGGCGGTCAGACCCATGTATTTCAAGGCGCGAACGATCGAGTCGCGCTTGACCAGATCCATTTCCTTGGCCGGGTCCGGCACATTCTGATCCACGGCCAAGACCATCTCAGGCGAAGTGCCCCAGCTGACTTGCGGCTTGATCTGCGCGGCGTCCAACTCGACCACGGTGTCGAATTTGGCATCGGCGTCGGAGACCAGGTCTTTCCAGGCTTCGACGGCCATGTCCCACTGCTCGCCCTTCGGCGCGAATGGACGACCTTTGACGTAGTCGATGGTCTTCTGATCCGCCGCCACCAGGCCGACGCGGGCGCCGGCTTCGATGGACATGTTGCAGATGGTCATGCGGCCTTCGACGGACAGATCGCGGATCGCGCTGCCGGCAAATTCGATGGCGTGGCCGTTACCGCCGGCGGTGCCGATCTTGCCGATCACCGCAAGGACGATGTCCTTGGCGGTCACGCCGAACGGCAATTGGCCTTCGACGCGCACCAGCATGTTTTTCATTTTCTTGGCGACCAGGCACTGTGTCGCGAGCACGTGCTCGACCTCGGATGTGCCGATACCGTGGGCCAACGCGCCGAATGCGCCATGGGTCGAGGTGTGCGAGTCGCCGCAAACCACGGTCATGCCCGGCAGGGTCGCGCCCTGCTCCGGGCTGATCACGTGAACGATGCCCTGACGGACGTCGTTCATCTTGAATTCGACGATGCCGTATTCATCGCAGTTGTCATCGAGGGTCTGCACCTGCAACCGCGAGACCTGGTCGGCAATGGCTTCGATCCCGCCCTTGCGCTCCGGAGTGGTCGGTACGTTGTGGTCCGGGGTCGCGATGTTGGCATCGATGCGCCAAGGCTTGCGCCCGGCCAGACGCAAGCCTTCGAAAGCTTGCGGCGAAGTCACTTCGTGGATGATGTGACGATCGATGTAGATCAGCGCCGAGCCATCGTCGCGCTGCTTGACCAAATGCGAATCCCAGAGCTTGTCGTAGAGCGTTTTGCCGGCCATCAGACGGTTCCTCATCAGCTTGTTTCTATGCCCCGGGCTCATCAATAACCCTTTGGCTTGTGAGGCCGATCCTATGGGGTTAGATTAAATAACTCAAATTCATATTTTTTATGCTTTGGATAACCAACTGGAATGCGACATGGATCTGGCTAACCTGAATGCTTTTATTGCCATCGCCGAGACCGGCAGCTTCTCCGGCGCCGGCGAACGCCTTCATCTGACACAACCGGCGATCAGCAAGCGCATCGCCGGGCTTGAGCAGCAATTGAAAGTGCGCCTGTTTGATCGACTAGGTCGCGAAGTCGGTCTGACCGAGGCGGGTCGCGCCCTGCTGCCAAGGGCCTATCAGATTCTCAATGTGCTCGACGACACCCGCCGCGCCCTGACCAACCTGACCGGTGAAGTCAGCGGCCGCCTTACGCTGGCCACCAGTCACCACATCGGCCTGCACCGCTTGCCGCCTCTATTAAGGGAGTTCACCCGCCGCTACCCACAGGTTGCGCTGGATATTCAGTTCCTTGATTCGGAAGTGGCCTACGAGGAAATTCTCCACGGCCGCGCAGAACTGGCGGTCATCACCCTCGCGCCAGAGCCGCACACCCTGGTCAAAGCCACGCCGGTGTGGGACGACCCGCTGGATTTCGTCGTCGCCCCGGAGCATTCGCTGATCAACAACGGCGCCGTCAGTCTGGCGGACATCGCCGGTCATCCGGCGGTTTTCCCCGGCGGCAACACGTTTACCCACCACATCGTCCAGCGTTTGTTCGAAGCCCAGGGCCTGACGCCGAACATCGCCATGAGCACCAACTATCTGGAAACCATCAAGATGATGGTCTCCATTGGCCTGGCCTGGAGCGTGCTGCCGCGCACGATGCTCGACGAACAAGTGGCAAGCATCGCATTGCCGGGCATACAGCTCACTCGCCAGCTAGGCTATATCTTGCACACCGAACGGACGCTATCGAATGCAGCACGCGCCTTCATGGCCCTGCTGGATGCACAAATCGATCGGCCAGGGATCCCGGCCTGACTTGTGCTACTCCTATAGAGCCGCTCCTGTGCCTAACGCCACTCAGCTCAAGGCCCGCTGACAATGCCGAAATCTGTTGACCGAACTCCGCCAATGCCGCGAATCCAGGCTGTCGATCCGCGCCATTCCGAGCAGAGCTGGGAAAGCGCGCCGCAATTGCTCGCCGCGCTCAACGGCGCGCGGCTCGGTGCCTGGTATTGGGACATCGAGCGCGGGCAAATCAGCTGGTCGCGGGGCACTCAGGCATTGTTCGGTTTCGATCCACGGCAGCCATTACCCGCCGATTTGGAATACCTCGACCTGTTGCCGCCGGAAGACCGTGCGAAAACCGTGCGTGCTTTCCACGCGGTGATCGCCGGCGCCCCTCTGGAGCAGGCGATGCATCACCGCATTCGCTGGCCCGACGGCAGCCTGCACTGGCTGGAGATCAGCGGCAGCCTGCTGCCAGACAAGAACGGCCGGCCCCGAATGATCGGGGTGATTCGCGAAATCACCCACCAACGCCAGCGCGAGCAGGCCCTGAGCAGCTCGGAGAAACGTTTCGCGACACTTTTCCACCTGTGCCCGAACATGGTTCTGCTGACCCGTCAGGATGACGGTCTGATCAGCGAGGCCAACCAGTATTTCGAAAGCCTGTTCGGCTGGCCGGTGCAAAGCGCAATCGGCCGCACCACCCTGGAACTGGGCCTGTGGGTGCATCCCGAGCAACGCGCCGAACTGGTGAAGAAAACCAAAGCCAAGGGCGAGCTGATCAGCATGGAAGTGCAGTTTCGCGCCAGCAATGGCCAAGTGCACGACGGCATCCTCAGCGCGCAGAAGGTCGAGCTCGAAGGTCAGCCCTATCTGCTCAGCACGTTCCTCGACACCACCGAACGCAAAGCCGCCGAACTGGCCTTGAAGGACAGCCAGGAACGCCTCGACCTGGCGCTGGACTCGGCGCAACTCGGCACCTGGGACTGGCACATCCCCAGCGGCATGCTCTACGGATCGGCGCGCGCTGCGCAATTGCACGGGCTGGAGCCGATTCCATTCCATGAATCATTCGAGGAGTTTTTCGAAGGCGTGCCGGGCGAGGAACGCGACAGCATGCGCGACGCCTACCGCAGCCTGCGCGAAGGCCCCGCCGGCAATTATCAACTGACCTATCGCGTGCAATTGCCCGACGGCAGCTCGCGCTATCTGGAAAGCCGCGCGCGTCTCTATCGCGACGACAACGGCGCGCCGCTGCGCATGGCCGGCACGTTGCTGGACATCACCGATCAGGTCGAGCGCGAGCAGCGGCTGGTAGCCTCGGAAGAGAAATTCGCCACGCTGTTTCAGGTCAGCCCCGATCCGATCTGCGTGACGCGCCAGGAAACCGGGGAATTCATCGAAATCAATTCGAGCTTCAGCCAGACCTTTGGCTGGAGCGCCGCCGATGTGATTGGCCACACCGCCGAGGAAATCGGTCTGTGGGACGCCTCGGCGAAAAGCCTGCAACGCATCGAACGGGTGATTCGCGAACAAGGCCTGAGCAACGTGGCCATTCTCGTCCAGCACAAGGACGGCCAGTCGCTGACCTGCGTGATTTCCAGCCGGCAGATCAGCGTCGGCGATCAGCCGTGCATCGTCACCACCCTGCGCGACATTACTCAGCAACAACGCTCGGAAGCAGCGCTGAAGGCTAGCGAAGAAAAGTTCGCCAAGGCGTTTCACTCAAGTCCAGACGCGATCACCATCACCGAACGCGACACCGGGCGTTATCTGGAGGTCAACGACGGTTTCTGTCGCCTCACCGGTTACCGCGCCGACGAAGTAGTGGGCAAAACCGTTTATCAGGTGGGGATCTGGGCCGAAGAGAAACAGCGCTCGACCTTACTCGCCGAGTTACAGATCAAGGGCCGCGTGCATCATCAGGAAATGCTCGGGCGCAACAAGCGCGGCGAATTGCTCACGGTGGAAGTCTCGGTCGAGCCGATCACCCTCAATGAAACCGCGTGCCTGCTGCTGACCGCGCGCGATGTCAGCCTGTTGAAGAACGCCGAAGCGCAGATTCGTCACCTGGCCTATCACGACCCGCTGACCAACCTGCCCAACCGCGCCCTGCTGATGGATCGCCTGAGTCAGCAGATCGCCCTGCTCAAGCGCCACAATCTGCGCGGCGCCTTGCTGTTTCTCGACCTCGACCACTTCAAGCACATCAACGATTCCCTCGGTCACCCGGTCGGCGACACCGTGCTGAAAATCATCACCGCGCGGCTCGAAGCCAGCGTGCGCATGGAAGACACGGTAGCGCGCCTCGGTGGCGATGAGTTCGTGGTGTTGCTCAGCGGCCTCGAAGGTTCGCGCAGTGAAGTCAGCGAACAAGTGCGCGCGCTGGCCGACACCATTCGCGAATTACTTTCGGAGCCGATGTTCCTCGATGGCCAGCGCCTGCAAGTGACGCCGAGCATTGGCGTGGCGCTGATTCCCGATCACGGCTCGACCCCGACCGACCTGCTCAAACGCGCCGACATCGCCCTGTACCGGGCCAAGGATTCCGGGCGCAACACCACGCAGATGTATCACAACACCATGCAGAAAGCGGCCAGCGAACGCCTGCGCATGGAGACCGACCTGCGTCTTGCGCTGTCGCGCGGCGAGTTCAACGTGCATTTTCAGCCACAGGTCGATGCCCGCGACAACCGCATCATCGGCGCCGAAGCCCTGGTGCGCTGGAACCATCCTGAACTTGGCGCGCAATCGCCTACCGAGTTCATCAAGGTGCTGGAAGATAGCGGCCTGATTCTCGAAGTCGGCACCTGGATCCTCGATGAAGCCTGCAACGCGTTCAAACAATTGATCGCACTGAAACTCGTCGACCCGCTGAATTTCAGCCTGTGCGTGAACATCAGCCCTCGGCAGTTCCGCCAGAACGATTTCGTCGAACGCATCGAACACAGCATGACCAGCCACGGCCTGCCCTGCTCTCTGCTGAAACTGGAAATCACCGAAGGCATCGTCATTCAGAATCTGGAAGACACCATCAGCAAAATGCGTCGTCTGAAAAAGCTCGGCGTGAGCTTCGCCATGGACGATTTCGGCACCGGTTATTCGTCGCTGACTTATTTGAAGCGTCTGCCGGTAGACACCCTGAAGATCGACCAGTCGTTCATCCGCGATGCGACCACTGACTCCAATGTTGCCGAGATCATTCGCGCGATTGTCGCGATGGCGCGCAGCTTGGAATTGGAAGTGATTGCCGAAGGAGTGGAGACGCCAGCACAGCTGGCGTTTTTGCAGGGGCTGGAATGCCATTTGTATCAGGGCTATCTGCACAGCCGACCGGTGGGGTTGGAGGATCTGAAAAAACTGCTGCCCTGAATCGGCGGTCGCACAGACTGGCAACAGAGCAACAATTGCCACGGTTTGCGTCAGCCTGTAGGGTCGCGTTTTTTGCGCCGCTTCGAGATCAACCATGCAGGATGCATCCCTTCCCCGCCCGGCCCTGCTGGGCATCGACCTTGGCACCACCAACAGCCTGATCGCCGTCTGGCGTGAAGGCCGCGCCGAACTGATCCGCAACGCCCTCGGCGATGTGCTGACACCGTCGGTGGTCAGCCTTGATGAAGACGACACGATTCTGGTCGGCAAAGCCGCCCGCGCCCGCCTGACCACGCACCCGGAACGCACTGCCGCCGCGTTCAAGCGTTTCATGGGCAGCGACAGGCAAATCCAGCTCGGCTCTCGCCAGTTCAGCCCGGAAGAGTTGTCGGCGCTGGTACTTGGCTCACTCAAGCAGGACGCGGAGGCCTTTCTCGGCCAAGCGGTCACAGAAGCGGTCATTTCGGTACCGGCATATTTCAGTGACGAGCAGCGCAAGCGCACCTTGTTCGCCGCCGAACTGGCCGGGCTGTCCGTGACGCGCCTGATCAATGAACCGACCGCTGCCGCCATGGCGTACGGCCTGCACGAACAGAAGTTCGAACGCACGCTGATATTCGATCTCGGCGGCGGCACGTTCGACGTCACCGTGCTCGAATACGCATTGCCGCTGATCGAAGTGCACGCCTCCACTGGCGACAACTTTCTTGGCGGCGAAGACTTCACCGCAGCCCTGTTGCAGGCCTGCCTGAAAAATTGGCAACTCACCCCCTCAACGATCGATGCACAAGCCATGGCCAGCCTCGGTGATGCCCTCGAACAGCTGAAATGCAAACTCGGCGAAGGCGCACAGCAGTTGAGCTGGCGGCATGCCGAGCAGACATTCGAATGGGAACTGGATGAAGCCGCTGCAGTGAAAATATGGGAGCCGTTGCTGGCCCGCTTGCGCGCGCCAATCGAACAGGCTCTGCGCGATGCCCGACTGAAACCGCGCGACCTCGACAGCCTGGTGCTGGTCGGTGGCGCCACGCGCATGCCGGCGGTACAGCAAATGGTCGCCACGTTGTTTGGACGCCTGCCTTATCGGCATCTTGATCCAGACACTATCGTGGCGCTGGGGGCGGCGACGCAGGCGGCATGCAAGGCGCGGGACGGTGCGGTCGAGGAATTGATTCTGACGGATGTCTGTCCGTATACGCTGGGGATTTCGACCAATCGTGGCGAAGGCGTCAGTGGCGCGTTCTCGCCGATCATCGAGCGCAACACCATCATCCCGACCTCAAGGGTGGAGCGTTACCACACGACATCTCCACGACAGGAAGTCATCCGTATTGCGGTCTATCAGGGCGAACGTCCGTGGGTACGCGACAACATTTTTATCGATGCTTTCGATGTCACGCTGACGCCGAGCGATGATATCCAGGCGCTGGATGTGCGGTTCAGTTATGACATCAACGGTTTGCTCGAAGTTGACGTCACCCTGCCAAGGACGGGCGAACGCCACAGCCACAGCATTGACCGCAGCCCGACCGGACTCGATGCGCAATCGCGGCAAACCAGTCATGAACGCTTGAGTACGCTGAAAATTCACCCCCGCGACACTCTGCCCAATCGAACCCTGCTGGCTCGACTGGAACGGGCGTGGACGCAAAGTCTGGGCGAAGAACGCCAGCGGATTGCCGACTGGCTGGACAGTTTCACCACGGTGCTGGGCGACCAGCGATCGGAAGAAATCGCCAGCCACCGCTCACAACTCAACAAGGTTCTGGATGAGTTACGCCTCTAGCCGATAAGTCGCCGTAAGGTCGCCTGCAAACCACCGGACAAGGTATCTTCACCGCCACTGTCCGGTGGCACGCCATAACGATTGGGCAGCTTCTCTCCGGGAAAACCGAACAGTATCAGCGGCAGAAACGGCAATACCGGCGACAGCATTACCAAAATCAGCAACATCGGAATGCCCCGCCCCATGTCATGCAAACGGCGCAGGACCGCACCGAGCAGAAACGCCAGGCCCAGTAGCAACACGACGATGCCGGATACGGGCGTACCGCTGAGCAACGCCGCCACGGGCGTCACCAGCAACGCGCCAATGACCTGCCAGATAAACGCCCCGCGCCCCAGCCGGGTACCCAGGCTCCAGAACGCAGCGGCGGGGGTTGGACGGGTCGTTGCCTTGGCTAACAGCAAACGCTCAGACCACGACAGCAATGCACTGAATGCGAAGCGCAAACCGAGTCCATTTTCCGAGTCATCCTTGGCCCGCTGCATGCGTAACAGAACCTTCTGCCTTGGCAAGCCCAGATTGCCAAAACGCACCAGATCCTTCAGCACATCCAGCGCCAGGTAAAAGGCGTCGCTGACACCCTCCTCCGCGAGAGCCTCACGGGGCGGGTGAACAGGCTCACCCTTGATCAGACTGTGACGGAAGCCGTCGAACCAGTCCTGTGGATTGACCACCTCGGTGATACTTTCCAGCAGGTATTTACGCTGTTGCGCAGTGAGCAACGGATCGTGGTAAAGGACTCCACCCAAGAGCATGCGCCCGAGCAAATCTTCGTTGAAGCTGGCGATGTCGCTGCGCATGCACTCGAACAAACGGTCATTACCCAACAGCCGAGTGCTATCGAGCGCCTCATGCACACTGAACAACTTGCGCGCGAGCAGCGAGTGCACCGGATCCGCCGCTTGCAGCCAGCCGAGCAGGCCACTGGCGCTGCCCTGCTCGCGACTCAGGCGACAGAGCAGCGGCTGCAAACGGGCCAAGGGGTGTTCACGCGCAATGCTCATGGCGTCGACGCAGTGTCCCGATTGCGCGCCCAGCCAACGCGTCGGATCGTCGAGGGTGGCCAGCAGGTAAATCGCCTGACGATGCCATTCCCAGACATCAGAGTAGCTATCGACCGCCGGAAGCAGCATGCCTTGCGCGGCCAGTTGCGCTTGCAACTTGAGCCCCGCAAGCCGTTCGTCACGCTTGTCGAGACTGAACGCTTCGGCAAGCCGCGCCAGCGATCGGGCGTCGTAAGCACGCAAACGGCGCATCCACAGCAGACTGAGCTCAAGCGGTTCGCCCTTTTCCAGCGCCGACGGCAGTGTCGATGCCGAGTCGCTGGCCAGAAACGCTTCCAGGGCCTGAGGAATCGGCGCTCGGGTCAACCAGCAGATCTGCTGCCCGGCCTGATACTGCAAGCCTTCCAGCACCAGTTGATCGAGCACATCCCCCGGCTCGGATGCCTGCATGATGCGTCGCAGCAATGGCACATCACCACGGTGCAAAGCCCAGGCATGCTGGTAGAGCGTTTGCAACGGACGGTCATCACTGTCAATGATCAGCGCCGCCAACAACGGCAACTCGTCACCACTGACACGCCATTCGACAAATGCACCGGCAATGTCCTGCAACTCGAGCTGCTTGGCCCTGAACCAACGCCCGAGTGTTTCCGGGCGCTGTGATGGACTGCCGTACTCTTGAGTGACATCACCTAGATCCTCGGACCAGTCGCGGAAGTTTTCCAGACGATCAAAGGCCTGAATCAGCAGCGGCAGGCGCTGAGGCTGATGTCGCGCGCACAACGCCAGTAACCACGTCGCCGCTTTCGGATGCTGATGTTCGCGCCAGAGCCGCACCCATGCCTGCAGTGCCAACTCTTCCATTCCCAGCGCACTGCGCTGACAGGCCAACAGATACAGCCAGTCGACATCTTCAGGCGCAAGCCGATGCTGCTCGCTGATAATGTCGAGAAAGTCTTTGTTGGCGATATCAGCCTGACTGAACTGTATGGCCAGGCGTTGCAATAACCCGTCATCAGCAGGCAGGGGGATGCAAGTGTGCAGGCCGGCGAAATGACGGTAGTCGTCGAGCGACGCCTCTCGGTTCAGGTGATTCAGGGTTCGCACATACCAGAGAGTTTCCAACTGCGCGACAGCGGGCCAATGGCTCATCAACGAGGTGTCGAACGGATCCGCCGCGCTGATCCGCTGCAAAAACTCGTCGACATGCCGTGCGTTGTCGAAATCCAGATCCAGCATGCGGCTCGCCCAGCCCAGGCGCTGGGCCAACAAACGGGCGCAGACATGGGAAATCGGGCCGGCGTCGAGCAATTCGCGCAGCAATGGCCAGCAAACTTCGTCCAGCACCTCCAGCGGCAGGCGGTCCAGCTCAAGGTTGAATGCCTGCCAGGCCACCGGTTGGAAGCGACGCGCTGGATCAAGCAGCAATGCTTCAAAGTCGGCCATCGTCTGATCGGCAGGACTGATCTCATCGGCAACCGGTTGATCCGGCTCCCCGGCTTCCTCGCGGGCAAAGCGTAATGCCAGCTCATAAGCCTCACGCAGCGCCTGAAAACCTTCCGGATCGGTTTCCGGATGGTGCTGCGGCAAGCGTGCGCGATAGGCGCCGCGAATGACGTCGTTGTCTTTGGTGGGCTCGATACCCAAGCGAATCCAGCAGCTCATGACCAGTCGAACTCCCCTAGCGAATCAGGCCGCTCGGGTGGATACAAGGGCATGTCCCAAGGCAATTGTGCGAACAGCGCGCGCGCATCACGATCAAGCTTTCTGATGACCACGGTGGTGCCTATGTAATCGCCTTGCCGGTCATATTCGTGCTCCAGCTCTTCATCCTTGTTGCCCAGGCAATGCCAGAAGGCTTTGCCGAAGACAAAGCCGTTAAGGTAGCTCGTCCAACTGTCGTAGTAGTAGCGCGCGCGTGCCGCCATGCGACCATGCAGCCAAAGGCTTTCGGTGAGATCAATCCAGCCGTGCAGCACTGCAGAACGCAGCAGAAAACCCATGCGACCAAGGTCCCAGGCACGGATGCCACCTGAACCGCACTCGCCAAATGTGCGACTGGCGAATTCGTAGAAAGCTCGCTGGCGAGTGTCGAGTGTTGCGAGCAAGGCCTGCCATTCGGACGGCAGACACCTCTGCCACTGCCGATAGGCTTCGTTCAACTGCGTAGCGTGGCCGTCATCGGCAGTACGCAGCATGTCCAACAGCTGTTCGCGCGTAGTGATGCCCCAACCACCTTCGACATCGACATGTTTGAGGTCAAAGCAATAGGTGGGTGCGGTGTAATCGGCGTCGGGATTGAGGGCGACCAAAGGCGCAGAAAGCGCGTATAGCCAGCGCTGTTCCATTTCGTCCATGAACAAAGGCTCCGGGGCCAGCGGGAATTAAGGGGGGGCTGGCCTTGATGGCGCGGATTGTAAAGAGCCACAAAGCCAGCAGCAAACGTTGCGTCGGCTTTCTTTGCGCGCACAAAAAAGGCCCCGACGTATCGGGGCCTTTCGTTCAGCGGCTTATCGCCGATTCGGGCGATTGTGTGTCAGCACATGAATCAATGCTGCAATGCCGGCTGCTGCGCTCCATTGATCGGGATGCGCTTGGCTTTCGCTTCTTCCGGGATCACACGGAGCAGGTCGATGCTCAGCAGGCCGTTGCGCAGCGCAGCGTCCTTGATCTCGATGTGATCGGCCAGACGGAACGACAGCTTGAAGGCTCGCTGAGCGATGCCTTGATGCAAGAACGTGACGCTTTCGTCAGTGTCACGCTTGCCGCCACTGATGGTCAGCACACCCTTCTCCACTTGCAGGTCCAGGTCTTCTTCCTGGAAACCGGCGGCCGCGACGACGATACGGTATTGGTCATCACCGTGTTTTTCGACGTTGTAGGGTGGATAGCTGCTGCCAGGCTCGTTACGCAGGGCGGTTTCGAACAGGTCGTTGAAACGGTCGAAACCTACCGAGGAACGGAACAGTGGCGCGAGAGAAAATGCAGTACTCATGATTCAAATCTCCTGAAAACAATCAGCAAGGTTTTGTGTCTCCGCGACCCGAATTCGGCATCGCGTAACCCTTAGATAGGGACCGCTGTTTTGATTTCAAGAGAATATTTTGAGATTTTTTATGCGGCTTCGACGAGCGGCAATCCGAGCAAGCGCGAGACTTGATCCGGCTCGGTTTCGCGACGCAGAACAGTGAAAAGCTCGGCGGCTTCCGGGTAGTTGCGCGTCAACATGGCCAGCCATTGCTTGAGGCGACCGGGCGATTGGCGTGCGGTCATCTGCGCCTTGGCCTGCAGCCAGAAGTCCTGAATCAGCGGCATCAGCTCGGCCCAGGTCATCTCGACGACCTCGTCGCCAGTGCGCGCCGCAGCGATCTGCCGAGCGAGATCCGGGCGGGAGACCAGCCCCCGACCGAGCATGATGTCTTCGACGCCGCTGATTTCGCGGCAACGGCGCCAGTCTTCGACGCTCCAGATGTCTCCGTTGGCGAAGACCGGGACCTTGACCACATCCTGCACACGCGGGATCCACTCCCAATGCGCCGGCGGTTTGTAGCCGTCCAGTTTCGTCCGCGCATGTACGACGATGTGCTCTGCCCCGCCTTCGGCCAGTGCCGTGGCGCAGACCAGCGAGCCGTCAGGACTGTCGAAACCCAGGCGCATTTTCGCGGTGACCGGGATGTGCGCCGGTACGGCGCGACGGACATGCTCGACGATCTGGTTGAGCAGCTCCGGCTCCTTGAGCAGCACGGCGCCGCCACGGGATTTGTTGACGGTCTTGGCCGGGCAGCCGAAGTTGAGGTCGATCACTTCCGAGCCAAGCTCGCAGGCCAACGCGGCGTTCTCCGCCAGGCACACCGGATCGGACCCGAGCAATTGCACGCGCAGCGGCACGCCGGACGCGGTGCGAGCGCCGTTGAGCAGCTCGGGGCCGAACTTGTGGAAATAGGCCGGCGTGAGCAACTGGTCGTTGACCCGAATGAACTCGGTCACGCACCAATCGATGCCGCCAACGCGGGTCAACACGTCGCGCAGGATGTCGTCGACCAACCCTTCCATGGGCGCCAGAGCAATTTGCATGGGGAAACACTACTTGAAGAAAAAACGTGCGGCAGTTTACTGGATATCGCACAAATCCGCAGAACTACACATATCTCTGTGGGAGTGAGCCTGCTCGCGAAGGCGGTCTGTCAGTTGACGCATGCGTAACTCACGCGATGCTTTCGCGAGCAGGCTCGCTCCCACAGGGTGAGATTCACATGGCTTCTGCAATCTGGATCGCCGGGCCATAGCCTTCGATAAATTCCGCCGGCATACGCTTGGGCTTGCCGGTCGACAGTTCGATGCACACAAATGTGGTCTGCGCGCGCAACAGGGTGGCGTTGTCGCTGGGGCGTTTGAGCTGGAAATGCCGGGTCATTTTCAGGCGCTGATCCCAATCGACGATCCAGGTCGCCAGTTGCAGTTCATCGCCTTCATAGGCGGCGGCCAGATAATCGATTTCGTGGCGGACAACGGCCATTGCTCGGTCCAGACGCCGGTATTCGACCAGGTCCAGGCCGAGGCGCTGCGAATGGCGCCAGGCGCAGCGCTCGAGCCAGGTGACGTACACCGCGTTATTGGCGTGCCCGAGCCCGTCGATGTCTTCGGCGCCTACTTGCAGATCAATGGTAAACGGCGTTGCCCGATCCCAGCCCATGCCCCACTCCCGGTCAAAGTATTCAACCGAGGCAGTGTAACGGAGCTCAGGCCGATTGGCGCGCCTGAAGACTGCGACCGGCGAGCAGTGATAACACGCCATCAATCACTCGAGGGTCGGCCAGCACGCGTTGATGGCCGCCGCTTTCCAGGCGCAGCAGGCGGCTGTCGAACCAGGCTTCGTGAATCAATTGCGATTCTTTGACCGAGACAAAATTGTCGTCCTCGGCATGGACGATCAGGCCGGGCATATCCAGTTGATAGTGGGCCACGTCCAGCGTCGCGGCGCGCATGCCGACGTCCTGCTCGACCTGACGAATGAACGCCGAACGCGCGCGCGGCGGCATGCCGACCATGCGCGCGAAACCGCGCAGCACGCCGAGAATCCGCGACGGTGCGGCGATGCTGACAAGGGTTTCGGTGCGCAGCCCCAACTGCACGGCGAGCATCGCGCTGGCGCCGCCCATGGAATGCCCGATAACCGCTTGCAGCGGCGGCAATTCGGCAGCGGCTTCAAGCATGGCGCGGGCGAACAGCACTACATTGGCTTCTCGCCCAGGGGAGCGACCGTGTGCCGGGCCATCGAGCGCGACGACGGTATAGCCGGCATCAACCAAAGCGTTTATCAGCGAAGCGAATTGCGTTGGCCGCCCTTCCCAACCATGCATCAGCAACACTGTAGGACCTTGGCCCCAACGCAGCGCCGACAGACCGAAGCGCAATGTGATGCGTTCGGAGCTGGCCAACAGCGGCAGCTCCCAATCGCGCAGCGGTAGCGCGCGGGGCGTCATGAACGCCAGACGCATTTTGCTTGCCACCAGTTTCGGTGCAAACCAGCCCAAGGTACCGTTAACGCCACGAACCCACTTCAACGCGTTCATCGCACTCTCCTCAGGCTTGTTGCCTTCAGGTCAACGCACCGCCGACTTGGCAGCGCGCAGCAATCGATCGGATAAATCTCCCGGACCCAGCGCTCTGGCCAAGGCCAGACCACCGACCATCAACGCGACATCGGCCAAAGCCTTGTCGGTGTCTTCAGGGCTGGCCGCCAGTTGCGCGACCATCAATTCCAAATGCTCGTTCAGCGCAATGCGGAACGACTCCGGCAAACGCCCCAGCTCCCCAATCGAGGCCGGGATCGGGCATGCGGCCTCGCTGGAATCCCGGTGTTTGCGTGACAGGTAGAACGCAGCCACCAAAGCGCGACGCTCTTCGCCGGTCAGATCGGCGTCCATATCGGCAATCAGGTCGCGACGGCGGCCCAGCAGCTGTTTGAACGCCTCGAGCATCATCGCGTCCTTGCTTTCGAAGTGCGCATAGAAGCCGCCGACAGTCAGCCCGGCGGCGCCCATCACTTCACCCACGCTCGGGTCTGCCGGGCCGCGTTGAATCAATGCGGCGCTGGCAGCCTTGAGGATGCGTTCGCGGGTTTGAGCTTTTTTATCGTTCATCGTTGCCTCCGAATATTACGACTAGAATATTATTCGCATAATAATATTCCGCAAGTCATGAATATGACCGCTGGTCTGAAGCACAGTGTAAGGAAAAAGGAGAGTTGGCCAAACGCCAGACAAACAAAAGGGCCATTCAATAATTGAATGACCCTTATAAAATCCCGCAGAGCGGGTAATCGTGGCGTCCCCTAGGGGACTCGAACCCCTGTTACCGCCGTGAAAGGGCGGTGTCCTAGGCCACTAGACGAAGGGGACACAAACCCTTCTATACAACTGATCAGTGCTGAGAGCTGATCGATTCAAGGCCGGTGTGGCCAGACCTTGAACTGTAAAATTGGTGGAGCTAAGCGGGATCGAACCGCTGACCTCCTGCATGCCATGCAGGCGCTCTCCCAGCTGAGCTATAGCCCCGGATTTTTCGCCTCGCGGCGGAGTGATCTCTTGCAACATCACTTCTGTAAAACTGGCGTCCCCTAGGGGACTCGAACCCCTGTTACCGCCGTGAAAGGGCGGTGTCCTAGGCCACTAGACGAAGGGGACGCAAACCCTTCTATACAACTGATCAACGCTGAGTGTTGATCGCTTCAAGGCCGGTGTGGCCAGACCTCGAAGTGTAAATTGGTGGAGCTAGACGGGATCGAACCGTCGACCTCTTGCATGCCATGCAAGCGCTCTCCCAGCTGAGCTATAGCCCCTCATCGCTGAGGACGGGGCGAATCTTAAGGGCGTATCGAAAGCCTGTCAAACTTATTTTTGAAAAATTTCAAAATTTTTTGCCGGGATAACAATCACTTACCGCCCTCCCCCGTAAATTCGGGAGAAACGCCGAAGGCAGGATCAAAAGATCGCAGCCTTCGGCAGTCCTGCAAAGAAGCAAAAGCAATCAGGCGATGGCGCCCAAGAGCTTTTCCCATTCCTTGTTTTCTTTCTTCGACACGCCGCCCAGCAGGTCAATCGCCTGGCGCAGACGGAAACGGGTGAGATCCGGGCCGAGGATTTCCATCGCATCGAGCACCGACACCGAACTCGCCTGCCCGGTGATCGCAGCAAACATCAACGGCATCGCATCGCGCAGTTTCAGCTCGAGGGATTCGACCACCGCCTGGATCGTCGCGGTGATGCTGTCCTTCTCCCACTGCCGCAGACTTTCCAGTTTCCACAGGATCAACTGCATCAACTGGCGAACCTGATCGCCGGAGAGCTTTTTCGACTCGAAGAGCTTGGCATCCGGATTCACGCCGCCGGCAAAGAAGAACCCCGCCAGCGGTGCGACCTGGCTGAACGTTTCAACCCGGCCCTGCACGTGCGGCGCGATCTTCATCATGTAGTCGGAATTGAACGCCCACTTCTGCACGCGCGCGGCAAACTCTTCCACCGGCAGATCGCGCAGCCACTGGCCGTTGAGCCACGACAGCTTCTCGATATCGAAAATCGGCCCACCGAGGGAAACGCGCTTGAGGTCGAAGTTGTCGACCATTTCCTGCAGCGAGAACTTCTCGCGCTCGTCCGGCATCGACCAGCCCATGCGCCCGAGGTAGTTGAGCATCGCTTCCGGCATGAAGCCCATGCGCTCGTAGAAGGTCACCGAGGTCGGGTTCTTGCGCTTGGACAGCTTGCTCTTGTCCGGGTTACGCAGCAGCGGCATGTAGCACAGCTCCGGCTGTTCCCAGCCGAAGTATTCGTACAGCAAAATCAGTTTCGGTGCCGATGGCAGCCATTCTTCGCCACGCAGCACGTGGGTGATGCCCATCAGGTGATCGTCGACCACGTTGGCGAGGAAGTACGTCGGCAGGCCGTCGGTCTTCATCAGCACCTGCATGTCCATGCGATCCCACGGGATCTCGACGTCGCCACGCAGCATGTCCGGCACCACGCAGACGCCTTCATTCGGCACCTTCATGCGGATCACGTGCGGTTCGCCAGCAGCCAGGCGCGCCGCGACTTCTTCCTTCGACAGCAGCAGCGCGCGGCCGTCGTAGCGCGGAGTTTCGCCACGAGCCATTTGCTCGGCGCGCATCTGATCGAGTTCTTCAGCAGTGCAGAAGCACGGGAACGCATGCCCCATGTCGACCAGTTGCTGGCAGTACTTCTGGTAGATGTCGCCGCGCTCGCTCTGCCGATACGGGCCGTGCGGGCCGCCGACATCCGGACCTTCGCTCCAGTCGATGCCGAGCCAGCGCAGGGCGTCGAAGATCTGCTGTTCGGACTCGCGGGTCGAACGCAACTGATCGGTGTCTTCGATGCGCAGGATGAACTCACCGCCATGCTGCTTGGCAAAGCAGTAGTTGAACAATGCGATGTAAGCGGTACCTACGTGGGGGTCCCCGGTAGGCGATGGCGCGATGCGAGTGCGGACGGTGGTCATGGCTTGTCTCGAAAAAATGAAGAGCAGAACAATCAAGCGGCGAATGGTAACAGGCGACACCCGCCCCGCTCCAGCGGGCAGGGTATTTAAGCCAGATGCCCTAAGCCCTTCGGATGGTGTGAAGGCCATTCGCGAGCAGGCTCGCTCTTACAGAGATACACAATGATCGTTCCCACGCTCTGCGTGGAAAGCATCCTGTGACGCTCTGCGTCACGCGAGCGATGGGACGCAGAGCGTCCCGGGCGGCATTCCCACGCAGAGCGTGGGAACGATCCCTTAAACCGTAAGCAATCGTTCGCGCAGTTTGGCAATCTCGTCACGCATCTGCGCCGCCGCTTCAAACTCCAGATCCCGCGCCAGTTGGTACATCTTCTCTTCCAGCGCGCGGATGCGCTTGGTGATTTCGCTTGGCGAGCGCAACTCGGCTTCGTACTTGGCGTTCTCTTCGGCGGCCTTGGCCATGCCTTTGCGCTTCTTGCTGCGCGAGCCCGGTACGGTGGCGCCTTCCATGATGTCGGCGACGTCCTTGATCACACCTTTCGGGGTGATGCCGTTCTCAAGGTTGAAAGCGATCTGCTTCTCGCGACGGCGCTCGGTCTCACCAATCGCCCGCTCCATCGAACCGGTCATGCGATCGGCGTAGAGAATCGCCCGGCCATTGAGGTTACGCGCCGCGCGACCGATGGTCTGGATCAGCGAGCGCTCGGAACGCAGGAAGCCTTCCTTGTCAGCATCGAGAATCGCCACCAGCGACACTTCCGGCATGTCGAGGCCTTCACGCAGCAGGTTGATCCCGACCAGCACATCGAACACGCCGAGGCGCAAATCGCGGATGATCTCGACGCGCTCGACGGTATCGATGTCCGAGTGCAGATAACGCACGCGCACGCCGTGGTCGGCGAGGTAATCGGTCAGGTCTTCGGCCATGCGCTTGGTCAGCGTGGTGACCAGCACACGTTCTTCGATCGCCACGCGCTTGGTGATTTCCGAGAGCAAGTCATCGACCTGAGTCAGCGCCGGCCGCACTTCAACCTGCGGGTCGACCAGGCCGGTCGGCCGCACCACTTGTTCGACCACGCGCCCGGCGTGCTCGGCTTCATAGTTGCCGGGCGTCGCCGAAACGAAAATGGTCTGCGGGCTGACCCCTTCCCACTCGTCGAAACGCATTGGCCGGTTGTCCAGCGCCGAAGGCAGGCGGAAGCCGTACTCAACGAGGGTTTCCTTGCGCGAACGGTCGCCCTTATACATCGCGCCGACCTGCGGCACGCTGACGTGGGATTCGTCGATCACCAGCAAGGCGTCGGCAGGCAGATAGTCGTAAAGCGTGGGTGGCGCCGCGCCGGATGGACGCCCGGAAAGGTAGCGCGAGTAGTTTTCGATGCCGTTGCAGTAACCCAGTTCGAGGATCATCTCGAGGTCGAAACGGGTGCGCTGCTCCAGGCGCTGGGCCTCCACCAGTTTGTTGTTACTGCGCAGGTATTCGAGGCGCTCCTGCAATTCGACCTTGATGCCTTCGATGGCGTCGAGCAGGGTTTCCCGAGGCGTCACGTAGTGGCTCTTCGGATAGAAAGTGAAGCGCGGCATCTTGCGGATGACTTCGCCGGTCAGCGGATCAAACGCGGAAATGCTCTCGACCTCGTCGTCGAAAAGCTCAATGCGGATCGCTTCCAGATCGGATTCCGCCGGGAAGATATCGATCACATCACCGCGCACGCGGAACGTCGCCCGGGCAAAATCCATGTCGTTGCGGGTGTATTGCAGGTCAGCCAAGCGCCGCAGAAGCGCGCGCTGATCGAGCTTGTCGCCGCGATCCACGTGCAAGACCATTTTCAGATAGGTTTCCGGGCTGCCCAGACCATAGATGCACGACACCGTGGTGACGATGATCGCGTCCTTGCGCTCCAGCAACGCTTTCGTCGCGGACAGTCGCATCTGCTCGATGTGGTCGTTGATCGACGCGTCCTTCTCGATGAAGGTGTCGGACGACGGCACATAGGCTTCGGGCTGGTAGTAGTCGTAATAGGAAACGAAGTATTCAACGGCGTTGTTCGGGAAGAACGCCTTGAACTCACCGTACAACTGCGCGGCCAGGGTCTTGTTCGGCGCCAGAACCAGCGTCGGACGCTGTACCTGGGAGATGACGTTGGCGATGCTGAAGGTCTTGCCCGAGCCGGTCACACCGAGCAATGTCTGGTGCGCCAGTCCGGCGTCAATGCCCTCAACCAACTGGCGAATGGCTTCCGGCTGATCGCCGGCAGGCTCGAAGCGGGTGACTAGCTGGAATTCCGACATACACACCTCTGGATTCGCGGCGCTCCGCGTCAGACGGAGCACCACGAGGACGACCGCAAACGACCGATGTCGCGCAAGAAAAAACCTGGATTGTGCTGAATGTGGTGGCGATTGCCTGACCTTTCAAGGCAAACGTCCTACATCCGGTAAAGAGTCTGACAAAGTCAATCGACTAACGGTCCAGAAATAATCGGAAAAACTTACCCCAAAAGCCGATTCGCCTGTCGCCATTGCGCGGTGATGGCCTCTATACTAGCTCCCCGTTTGTGCACCGCTCTAGTGCATTCGGCTGGAGCGCTACACGTCCCTCCACTCTCCATTCAGAGCCGCCGTAATAATGAGCCTGTTCTCCGCTGTCGAAATGGCACCCCGCGATCCAATCCTGGGCCTCAACGAAGCATTCAACGCCGATACCCGGACCACCAAGGTCAACCTGGGCGTAGGCGTGTACTGCAACGAAGAGGGGCGAATTCCACTGCTGCGCGCGGTGATCGAAGCCGAGACGATTCGCGTCGCGCAACACGCTTCGCGCGGTTACCTGCCGATCGATGGCATCGCTGCCTACGACCAGGCCGTGCAGAAACTGCTGTTCGGCAACGACTCGCCGCTGATCAGCGCCGGTCGCGTCATCACTACTCAGGCCGTCGGCGGGACCGGCGCACTGAAAATCGGTGCCGACTTCCTCAAGCAACTGCTGCCAAACGCTGTCGTGGCGATCAGCGACCCGAGCTGGGAAAACCACCGCGCGCTGTTCGAGACCGCTGGTTTCCCGGTGCAGAACTACCGTTACTACGACGCTGCCACCCATGACGTGAACCGTGCCGGCATGCTCGACGACCTCAACGCCCTGCCGAACGGCTCGATCGTTGTCCTGCATGCTTGCTGCCACAACCCGACCGGCGTCGACCTGACCCCGGCGGACTGGAACAAGGTGCTGGAAGTGGTCAAGGCCAAAGGTCACGTGCCGTTCCTCGACATGGCTTACCAGGGTTTCGGCGACGGCATCGATGAAGACGCCGCCGCTGTGCGCCTGTTCGCTGAATCCGGCCTGACCTTCTTCGTCTCGAGCTCGTTCTCCAAATCGTTCTCGCTGTACGGCGAGCGCGTTGGCGCACTGTCGATCATCAGCGAATCGAAAGAAGAAAGCGCGCGCGTGCTGTCGCAGGTCAAGCGCGTGATCCGCACCAACTACTCCAACCCGCCGACCCATGGCGCCAGCATTGTTGCTGCGGTGCTGAACAGCCCGGAACTGCGCGCACAGTGGGAAGCCGAGCTGGCCGAGATGCGCCTGCGCATTCGCGGCATGCGCGAGCAGATGGTTGCCCTGCTGGCGGAAAAAGCCCCGGGCCGCGATTTCAGCTTCGTCGGTCGTCAGCGCGGCATGTTCTCCTACTCCGGCCTGACCACTGAACAAGTGCATCGCCTGCGCAACGAGTTCGGCATCTACGCCCTGGACACCGGCCGCATCTGCGTGGCTGCCTTGAACCAGAGCAACATCAAGGCTGTGACGGACGCGATCGTTCAGGTCATCTGATTTCGGCGAGTGATGAAAAAACGGGAAGCCTTGAACGGCTTCCCGTTTTTATTTGTCCCTGGAACCGCCGTGCAACCTCTAGACTGCACACAATTCAAAGTGCAGGAGCTGACGAGTGCAACGAGGCTGCGATCTTTTGATCTTGTTTCCAAGATCAAGATCAAAAGATCGCAGCGTTCCGCAGCTCCGGTTTTGTGTACACCCGAGATTTTTGAAGAGAACCCACATGAAAAACGACAACCTGCGCGCCGACCGTGACGACCTGGATGACTTCATCCCGCGCGCTCCGGCCAAGCGTGAAAAGAGCCTGGTGCTGCAAGTCGCCACCGGGGTATTCCTCGGTGGCCTGGCCCTGTGGCTGGTGCAACTGGCGGCGACAGCCGTCTATGCCAAGCTGATGCTCGGCACGATTACTTTCGGCAGTTAAGCCAGTTCAGCCGAGCGCTGGGTGGCGGCATCGTCGTAAATCACATACAGCGATTCGGCGACCTGGCTTTTGATGGCCTTGCTGCTTTCGAGACCGAGGACGAAACCTTCGGCCTTGCCGCCGGCGCGGTTCAATTCTTCGGCGGTACTTGCCCCGGTGATTGCATCGAAAAGTTTTTCGGCGTGCGGGCCGATCCCTTTGGGCAGGCTGATCTGTGCAGTGCTCATGCAGGCACCTCGGTGTTGCGAGTGATTTGAATCATGGCGCGTACCTTTGCGGCGAATGGCCGGCAGCGCGTGTGACCACTTCCGGGCTGCCATGGTAGACCTCTGAGGCCTTTCTGGTAACCGCCAATCGCTGACAAAATCCCGTCCGTCCCGACGAATCGCAAAAGTTGCCCAGCGATGCTTGACTTCTCTTTTTGAATCAGTAACATACGCACCAATTCCGCAATAGCTCAGTTGGTAGAGCAAGTGACTGTTAATCACTGGGTCCCTGGTTCGAGTCCAGGTTGTGGAGCCAAATAGCAAAGCCCCTGAATCGCAAGGTTCAGGGGCTTTTTTGTGGGCGCACGAAAAATACCAAAAGGCCGATCTGTTTGGGCAGATCGGCCTTTTCTGTTTCAGACGCAGCGGTCAGACATGTTCGCTGCTTTTCACCTGAACCTTAGGCGCGCCGTGGCCATGGTCGTGGTCATCCGGCTCGATCACCGGCACTTCCTTGCCATCGCAATCATGCAGCTTGCCGTCGCTGAAGTAATCGCCTTCTCGCAGCGCGGCGAGATCGCGATAACGCAGGGTGCGCTCTTCGGCTGCGGCGAACACCGACTGTTGATCCGAGTTGCCGGTCGTGAAGTGGTTGAACGCCAGGTTGAGCAGGATCGCCATGATTGCCGACGAACTGATGCCCGAATGGAAAATAGTCGCGAACCAGCTCGGGAAGTGATCGTAGAAGTTCGGCGCTGCGATCGGGATCATGCCGAAACCGATCGAAGTGGCGACGATGATCAGGTTGACGTTGTTGCGGTAGTCCACCTTCGACAACGTGCGAATGCCACTCGCCGCCACGGTGCCGAACAGCACGATCCCTGCGCCGCCGAGGACAGAAGTCGGCACGGCGGCAATCACCCGGCCCATGAACGGCAGCAGGCCGAGCACCACCAGGAACAGGCCGCCGGTGGCGACCACGAATCGGCTCTTGATCCCGGTCACCGCCACCAGGCCGACGTTTTGCGCGAAAGCACTTTGCGTAAACGAACCGAAGATCGGCGCAAACATGCTCGACAGCATGTCGGCGCGCAGGCCGTTGCCCAAGCGTTTGGAATCTACCTTGGTGTCAATGATTTCGCCCACGGCAAGGATGTCTGCCGAGGTTTCCACCAGCGTCACCATGACCACAATGCACATCGACAGGATCGCGGCGAAATGGAAGGTCGGCATGCCGAAGTGGAACGGTGTCGGGAAGCCGAACATGGGACCGGTGGTGACACTGGAGAAATCCGCCATGCCGAGGAACACCGCCAGCACCGTGCCGATGACCATGGCCAGCAGAATCGACAGCCGAGAAATGGTCGCGCTGCCAACCTTGCTCAACAGCAACACCAGCACCAGCGTCACCGCTGCCAGACCGATGTTCTGCATGCTGCCGAAGTCCGGCGCGTGGCTGTTGCCACCCATTGCCCAGCGTGCGGCCACTGGCATCAGCGTCAGGCCGATAGTGGTGATCACAATGCCGGTGACCAACGGCGGAAAGAACTTGGTGATGCGCGAAAACACTGGCGTGATCAGCAAGCCGATCAACGAGGCGGCAATCACCGCGCCCAGCACCGATTGGAAACCGCCCTCCCCGCCACTGCTGACGATCGCGACCATGGTCGCCACACCAGAGAACGATACGCCCTGGACCAGCGGCAGCTGACAGCCAAAAAACGGCAGACCCAGGGTTTGCAGCAACGTCGCCAGCCCCCCCGCAAACAATGAAGCAGCAATCAACAGACCAATGTCCGCCGGCGACAGACCGGCCGCCTGGCCAATGATCAGTGGCACCGCAACGATACCGCCGTACATGGTCAGAACATGTTGCAGGCCGTAAGCCATATTCGCGCCGACCCCGAGGTTTTCGTCCTCGGGCCGTTGGTGTGAAACATGGGGCGTTTTCATGGTGGGGGTTCCCTGGTTTTTGTTATGCGCACACTGTATTCAATACTCAGGACAAATGTCCATAGAGTTGTATACAACTTGTCAGTCACATAATGGTTAGGTAGCCATCCAACCTTCTAGTCTGCGCTTCTTGCCCCAACAAATTCGGCAACACATCCCCGCTGCGTCCGCGCCAGTGCCCACCAGGCTGAAGTGTTCACGGCGACCGACGGTGCAGTCGCGCTCTTTCAGCGGCCATCGGCGAAATCCGTCGCGTATTGGAGCCTGATGTAAAGCCTTAGATGGAGGCTGGCGCGATTACCCGAGCCAGCGCTTGCCGCACACGCGGTGAATCAGGCACTTGAAGATCAAACTCACGCCGCAGCAATTTCATCAGCTCGTCGACATCCGCCACCTCGCGCCGCTCACTGTCCGCGCCCATGTGATGAATGGCAAAACTGCCGTTGTTCAGGGTTTTGCGCCAGCCAGCGCCGGTGCGCGCCACCATCAGGCGCTGGGCAAAAGGTGATTCGGGATGCGTCGAGACGTACCAGTTGCCGACGGTGTAATCGATGTCTTCCTGGCGCTGCAGATCAAACAGGTACATCGGCCGCCACTCGCCTGCGACCTGGGCGCGCAGCAGGTAGCCTTCGTTCTGCTTGTCGATGCGGTAGGGTTCGTGCGGGGTTAGTTGCTCATGTTCACTGTCGAGCAGCAGCGGTGCGGTGGGCACCATGCCGCCAAAGCCGACGTCGGTGATGTAACGCACTGCGTCGATGGTCACCAGACTCAGACGATGGGTGCGCGCCGTCCAGCTGCCTTCCGGTTGATTCATCACGACGCGCCCGTTGATCGCCCGCGCGTCGAAGCCCAATTCAAGCAGCAGCGCATAAAACAAATGGTTGAGTTCGTAGCAGTAGCCGCCCCGCCCCTGCTGCAGCACCTTGCTTTCGATGGAGTCCAGGTCGATCGACACCGGTTCACCCATGATCGTAGCCAGATTTTCGAAAACAAATTCGGCGGTATGGCGCAGTTGCAACTGACGCAACGTATCCAGTGTCGGTGGCGGCGGCGCATCGAAACCCAAACGTTGCAGATACAGATTGGTATTGCTCAGCCGTAGCGCACTCATTGCTCGATCCTTATGCATGGGCCGCAGAACACTGCGTGGATGTTGCCCTGTATACGGGATCAGGCACGGCTTTCGACAATTGATTTCGCCAATCGCCCGCTCAGCGCTTTTTCCGCGAAGCGATGCGAATCCATGTCGGTGCATGGTCGCTGGCGTGCGGTTCGTTGCGCACCCAGGCGTCGACGCCGGCATCGTGCAGATACGGGCTCAATGCCGGGTTGAGCAGCAGGTGGTCGATGCGCAGGCCGGAGTTGGTTTGCCAATGATTGCGGAAGTAATCCCAGAAGGTGTAGAGGCGTTCTTCGGGATACACGTGGCGCAGGGAATCGGTCCAGCCCTGATCCAGCAACCGCTGGTAGCACTCGCGGCTTTCAGGTTGCAACAAGGCGTCCTTGAGCCAGGATCGCGTGTTGTAGATGTCCATGTCGGTGGGCACGACATTGAAGTCACCGGCGAGCACCACCGGGTGATCGCTGCCTTGCAGGTCTTTGGCGTAATTGATCAGACGCTCGAACCAGGCCAGTTTGTAATCGAATTTCGGCCCCGGCTGCGGGTTGCCGTTGGGCAGATACAGGCAACCGACCAGCACACCGTGCACCGCCGCTTCGATATAGCGGCTGTGCGTGTCATCGGGATCGCCGGGCAAACCGCGTCGACTCTCCAGCGGCTGCGCATCACGCGCCAGAATCGCCACGCCATTCCATGACGCCTGGCCCTGCCAGATCGCGCCGTAACCGACGGCCTCCAGTTCGGCGGCGGGAAATGCGCTGTCCACCGACTTGAGCTCTTGCAGGCAGACGATGTCCGGTTGGTCGCGCTTGAGCCATTCCAGCAGATTCGGCAGCCGCGCGCGCATGCCGTTGACGTTGAAGGTGGCGATTCGCAGGTTTTTCATCGTCTGCAACTCCTGCCCGGTGGGATTGCAAATTGTGACCCTGAGAACGCTGCGCAGGTTGCATCGAATGACAATGCGACAGCTCAGACGCGATTACGCAGCCATTGCAGGAAGCCTCTTTTCGGCGCGACCACGGGCGCTTCCTCGTTCAGCGACTGCGCCTTGTGCAGGCGGAAATCGAGCAACGCCTGCATCGCATCATGGATGTCATGGCGCGCGTCCAGGCACGGTTTCAGGTAGGACTTCTCGATGCGATACAGGGCGCAGAAAGTCTTCGCGGAAAAATCCGCCGGCAGCGCGGTGTCGGAGAGAATCCCGGCCTCGCCGATCACCTCGCCCGGCCCCATGCGCCCGGATTCCGGGGTGCACCATGGCGCTTGAGCGTCACCGATACCACGCCGGATTCAATGATGAACAAATGATCGCTGACCTCCCCGCCCGCCAGAATCGTTTCGCCGGCGCGGAAGGTTTGCAGGGTCATGTTCTGGCTGAAGGTGTCTTTCTCTTCTTCACGCAGAGTCGAGAAGATCGGTGAGCTTTCCAACAACGCCCTTGGCCGCGACAACTGCGGTGCGGCGCTGGTCTCGTTGCTCGACAGCAGGTTGACGCCGGAGGCCTGCAAATGCCGGTAAGCGAGGTCGAACAACTGATTGCGCACCACGCGCTTCTCGCCCATCGAGGCGACAAATCCACTGATTTCGTATTCCGCGCCGCCGCTGGCAGAACTCTTCAACGACACGCTCGGCGCCGGTGTGTCGAGCAATTGCCGACAACCCTGCATTGCCCGCTCCAGCGCCTCGATTACCGAACTGGGCCGGGCATGGGGGCTGACAGGCACGCTGACGGAAACGCCGAACATATTGCTCGGTCGGCTGAAGTTGATGATTTTGGCTTTCGCCGCCAGCGAGTTGGGAATCACGGCCATGCTGCCCTGACTGGTTTGCAGACGCGTGGCGCGCCAGTCGATGTCGGTGACGCGGCCCTCGGTGCCGTCGATGGAGATCCAGTCATCGAGTTGATAGGGCTTGGTGGTGTTGAGGACGATGCCGGAGAACACGTCGCTCAAGGTGCTCTGCAAGGCCAGACCGACAATGATCGCCAACGCGCCCGACGTCGCCAGCACGCCTTTGACCGGCAGATCGAGCACGTACGCCAGCGCCGCAATGATCGCGATGAGGAAAATCACCGCGCCGAGCAAGTCCTGCAACAGCCGGCCGGTGTGGCCGACCCGCTGCATCATCACCGCGCCGATCAACACCGTCAGGGTGCGTGCACCAAACAGCCACCAGCCGATCTGCAACCCGGTCGCTGCCAGATGCAGCGGCACGTTGTCGGCCCACGGCGCCGGCTCCATCGGGTTGAGGCCTTCGTTGAACAGCACAATGCTGAACAGGGCGAAAATCAGCACCCGCACCAACAGCTTCCATTCGCTGCCGCGAGAGCTGATCAGCCGCCACAGGCCAAGATCGAGCAGGATCAGGATCAACGCGCTAAACAACGGGTGTTCGGTCAGCAGAGACAGCATCAAACAACTCCGACAAAGGCCAATCGCGAGAAGATCGCACAGATTGGCACAGTGTAGGAGCAATTGATTTCGGCGGATGAACCGCCGCTTGAAAACACTGCGAAACCCTGTAGGAGCTGCCGAAGGCTGCGATCTTGAGGCTGTGGGACGCGGAGCGTCCCCGGCTGCATTCCCACGCAGAGCGTGGGAACGATCAGACGCTGAAAAACCTGTGGGAGCGAGCCTGCTCGCGAAGGCGTCCTGTCAGTCACTACCTCTTCGACTGAATCAGAGCATTCGCGAGCAGGCTCGCTCCCACAGGGAAGTTTCAGTTGCCAGTAAAGCTCGGGGTCAGGCGTGCATCCGGCCAAAACGCCCGGACTGGAAGTCGGCGAAGGCCTGATGAATTTCCTGCTCGGTGTTCATCACAAACGGGCCATGGCCGACGATCGGTTCGTCGATCGGCTCGCCGCTGAGCAGCAATACCACCGCGTCTTCGCTGGCCTGGAGAGTGAGTCGATCACCGTCGCGTTCGAACAGCGCCAACTGCCCGACCCCTACCGATTCCGCGCCGTTGACCTGCACCGAACCCTTCAACACCACCAGTGCGGTGTTGCGTCCTTCGTGCAGATCAAGCGTCAGCAGCTTGCCGGCATTGAGGCGCAGATCCCAGACGTCGATCGGCGTGAAGGTGCGCGAAGGTCCGGTGTGCCCGTCGAATTCACCGGCGATCAGACGCAGGCTGCCGGCGTTGTCCTTGAGCGCGATGTTCGGAATGTCGCGGTCGAGAATGGTCTGGTAACCCGGCGCGGCCATTTTGTCCTTGGCCGGCAGGTTGACCCACAGCTGGACCATTTCCAGCTTGCCGCCGGTTCTGGCGAAATTCTCCGAATGAAACTCTTCATGGAGGATGCCGGACGCTGCGGTCATCCACTGCACGTCGCCCGGGCCGATGGTGCCGCCGCTGCCGGTGGAGTCGCGGTGTTGCACTTCGCCGTCGTAAACGATGGTCACGGTTTCAAAACCACGGTGCGGGTGCTGGCCGACGCCACGCTGTTCGGTGGTCGGGGTGAATTCGGCGGGACCGGCGTGATCGAGCAGCAGAAACGGGCTGATGTGCTTGCCCAGGTTGTCGTAAGAGAAAAGTGTGCGCACCGGAAAACCATCGCCGACCCAATGGCCGCGCGGGCTGGTGTAAATGCCGATGATATTTTTCATGGGGTCTCCAATGTGTAAATGCATTGGATTAAGCCTAAAGGCATATCGAATATTCGACTAGACGGTGAAAACCGGCTTGAGTGTTCCATGTGCAGAACAATTGGGTCAGCAGCGCGCATTTCGCGAGCAGGCTCGCTCCCACAGCAGACTGCATTGGTTCAGAGGCACCGTGCGAGGCCGTGCATGGCGTCGCGCAGCTTGCCGATGGCACGCTCGATAAACGCGTTATCACCGTCTCGGCACGCCGTGTCCAGATCTGCACACGCCGCAACAACCCGCGCAGCGCCGACCATTTGCGCGCCGCCCCTGATGCGATGGGCCAGCTCACGCAGGCCGTTGCGGTCGCCGACGTGGATATGATCCAGAGCCTGGAGATCATCACGCAGGCTGTTGCCGACTTCCTTGCGCAAACGCTCGATCAACGAGTGATCGGTCCCGGCCATCTGCTCCAGGGCACTCAGGTCAATCTCGACCGACTCGGCGCCAGGCGGTTCATCTTCGTGAAGCTCGCAACGGCGGGCGCCGTTCATGGCTTCAGCCAGATCATGCAAGCGAATCGGTTTGAACAGGCAGCCGTCCATGCCGGCATCCAGACAGCGCAGGCGCTCTTCGATCTGCGCGTTGGCCGTAAAACCGAGGATCAGACAGGGCCTGCGGCCGCTGGCGGCTTCTTCGTTGCGAATCGCCTGTGCCAGTTCATAGCCATTGCGTCGCGGCATGTTGCAGTCGGTGATCACCACATCGAAGGCCTGGGTTCGCCAGCGGTCCAGCCCCTGTTCTCCGTCGCCCACGTCTACCGTGCGATGCCCCAATTCACTCAGTTGCCAGCACATCAGCAAGCGATTGACCGGGTGATCGTCGACTACCAACACGCTTAATACACACGTCGCGGCCGCCGCCTCGGGCGTTGCCAGTGTGGTCGTCACCGACGTCAGCAGCGGCAACTGGATATTGATTTTTACTCGCGTGCCTTGCCCGAGATCACTATCGAGACCCAGCGTGCCGCCCATCATTTCGCAGAGGTTACGGCTGATCACCAACCCCAGGCCGGAACCGCTGCGCGCCGCTTGAAGGCTATTGCTCGCTTGAACGAACGGGCTGAACAGGCGCTTTTGATCCTCGGCACTTATACCGATGCCGCTGTCCTCGATAAGCACCTGCACATTCACTTGCTCGTCCGATATCGCAACGATCTGCAGACGCAGGCTGACCTCGCCTGCCTCGGTGAATTTGATCGCATTGCTCAACAGGTTGGACAGCACCTGTTTGAAGCGCGTCGGATCGGTCAGAACATCCACGTCGGCGCGCGGATCAAGTTCGATGCGCCACAACAAGCGCTTCTGCCGCGCCAGCCCTTCGAACACCCGACATACCGACGACACCGTCTCCCGCAGGTTGGCCCGCTCGGGCGCGAGGGACAAATGCCCCGATTCGATACGAGCGATATCGAGAATGTCGCCAATCAACGCCAATAATTGCTGGCCGGCATTCGACGCCACCTGAATGGCGAGTCGATCGGTCACGCCCTCCTCTGCGCGCTTGAGGGCCAGTTCGAGCATGCCGATCAGGGCGTTCATCGGCGTGCGGATCTCGTGGCTCATGGTCGCCAGAAAAGTGCTCTTGGCCCGACTGGCTTCGTCCGCCGCGTCCTTGGCCTGTTGCAGTTGCAGCAACCATTGCTGACGCTGGTGGATCTGCCGGCGCTGCCAGCCAATCCACAGCAGTGCCAACAGAAGCAAGGCAGCTGCGCTGGCGAAACCAAGCAGAATCTCCTGACGGTGGCGCAGCCAGTAGCTGTTCTCGACCACTACATCGTGGCTCCAGCGCTCCACCAGTTCATCCATTTGCTGCGGCGCAATGCTCAGTAACGCCTTGTTCAGGATCGAGTGCAGCAATGCCGATTGCGGCGCCGTGGCCAATGCGATGCGCGCCGGCTGATCGCCAACGGTGCCGGTAATTCGCAGGCGATCGCGGTACTGCCGGGCAATCAGAAAACGCGCCACCAGCAACGAGCTCACCGTTACGTCGACCTGTCCTCGGGCAATCAGCGCCATGCCTTCGGCGGGGCTTTTGACTTCGACCAGACGTAGTCCGGGCACGCGTTGCAACAGGTATTCGCGCAACGGGTGGCCGCGATAGATGGCCAGGCGTTTGCCCGCCAGGTCGTCGAGCGGCAATGGATGTGGCCCGTTCGCCGCACTGACCAGCACGAACGGATTGTTCAGATAGGCGCGGGTGAATTGCAGTTGCGCTTCCCGCTCGGTGCTCGGCGTCACTACCGGCAGGACATCAAGTTCACCCGCCTGGAGCTGCTCGAACTGATCGTTCAACGAGGTGCCACGCACGATCTCGAAATTCAGCCCGCTGCGCTGAGCGATGAGGCTCAACAACTGCGCTGCCAGGCCGTTGAAGCGTCCATCGGCATCGAAAAACGCCAACGGCGCGAAGTCTTCGACCGCGCCCACCCGCACCACCGGGTGCAGATCAAGCCACTGCTGTTCAGCGGCGCTGAGCTGTACCCGCGACTGTTCGGCCATCTCGGCGAGGCCGACGCTCCAGCGCTGTTCGATCAGATGCCGACGTTCCATGGGCACGGCCAGCAAGGCCTTGTCGACGATGCGTTTGAGCACCACATCGCTGCGCAACAACGCAAAGGCGAACGGATTGGCATCAAGCCCCGACGGCCCGGCCAATTGCAGGTCGTTGCGATAGTTGGTGTTGATCAGATAATTGGCGCTGATGAAGTCGCCCAGGTACACGTCGTCGGCACCGAAGGCGACCGCGCCGAGTGCATCCATGGCCGAAGCATAAAGCTGCACGTGGGCGCCGGGGTAGAACGCCTGAACATGGGCCAGTGGCAGGTAATCCTCGACCATGGCGATGCGTTTGGCCGTCAGGTCGGCGGTCAGCTTCTCGTCGTGGCGGGTGACCAGCATAGGCTGATCTTCAGCATACGGCCGCGACAGAACAAAGGCCGGATCCGCCGCTTCGAAACTGTTCGAGGTGCCCAAGAGATCAACGTCAGCGCGCTTGAGTGCGGCCATCAGTGCCGGCCGATCGGCGAAACGCCGCACTTCGATCCTGATGCCGAGCAGTTGCGCCAGCAGATCGGCGTAATCGGCGGTCAGCCCTTCCAGCTCATGCTGTTGGCGGGTGATTTCGAAGGGCGGGTAATCCGGGCCGGAGATGCCCATGCGCAAAACTGGATGCTCACGCAGCCACTGGCGCTCCCGATCATCGAGGCGGACCTGGATACCCCCAGGTTCGAGGCGCGCCAGCACCTCCAGTGTCTGCGGTTGGTCATTCGCCCCGACCGAGGCAACAAGCCCCAGCCACAGTCCTAAAACCCGCAGTCCCTGCGTCATGTCGAGGTACTCAGATCAAGTGATTGCGCTTGGCGAACTCACGCAGAAGCACCAGCGAACCCAGGCCAAGTTTCGCCATCATGCGGGTCTTGTAGGTGCTGACGGTCTTGTGACTCAGGTGCATCTCCTGGGCGATGGCTTTGTTTGGTTTGCCCAACGCCAGGTTCACGAAAATGCATAACTCTCGATCGGACAGCTGAGCGATCAGCTCCTGTTCAGTGCGTTGCACCGCGTTGTACAGACCGCTGGTATTGGGCAACGCAGAGAAATAGGTGTGGCCGGACATCAGCGCCTTGATAGCATCGTGCAGCAGCGTCAGATGATTGCTCTTGGTCACGTAACCCCGCGCGCCCGCGCGCAAACAGCGCTCCTGGTAATGCGTGGGCTCATGCATGCTGAACACCAGGATCCGGCAGCGTGCCGTCGGCGCTTTGATCTGGATTCGCGTCAGCACTTCCAGCCCGTCCATGGACCCCAAGCCGAGATCGAGCACGACCAGGTGTGGATCATGCGCGCAAATCAACGGCACGACTTCATTGCCATTGGACGCTTCATGAATCTGCGTGAAGCCTTGAGCCTGCAGGACAATGCGAATGGCCGCGCGCACGACTGGGTGATCATCGACGATCAGCGCTGACTTCATTGGTACTCCTGCAAAATCGAAGACACCGCAACAGTCTGTCCCGGAGTCGGTGGCTGCGCCGGCACTGTTACATGGATGAGCAAGAGAATCACCTGTCAGGTCTGACAGTTGTGCAGAGTGGTTTTTTATGCATTGGCATGGCGCAACGACGCGTGAGAGTCGGGCGGTGCCTGGCGTTCGTCGCAAGCTTCGACTCTCGCCATCACCTGCCCGATGAGCTGTGAATTGGGCAATGGCGTCGGGCTGATCTGCGCGTTTTCCTGAGCAAACCCCGCAACCGCCAGCAAGGGCGCCGACGGTTCGTTGTAGATCAGAGCGTGGCGAACCTGTGGGTGATCGAGCAGAAAGCCCGACAGATCCAGGGAGCCTGCCGCCAGCTCGGCATTGATCACCAATACATCGAACGGCTCGCAGCCGTAGTCGACCAGGGTCAACAATTCGCCGAGATTCTGCACCGGGGCGACGCGGTAGTAGCCGAGCGAGTTGAACAGGCGCTCGATTTTCATGCGATGAAAATGCTGCGGGTCGGCGATCAGGATGCGCAACGCTTTGTTGCTCATGGTCATTCTCCCGGTGAGGTTTGGGGAGGGCAAGACTACGCAAGCGCCGGGGATAGCTCTGTAGGACTTTTCCTAAAAATCCGCTCATTCATCCGGCGGCCCTGACGCATCAATATCCCCTGTGGGAGCGAGCCTGCTCGCGAAGGGGCTATACCAGTCAGAGACGTATTGACTGACACGGCGCCTTCGCGAGAAGGCTCGCTCCCACAGGGGAGAGCATTCCATGGCTGCTATTGCCAGCCGAATCGACGGATGTAGAAGCCTTTCACCGCTTGGGTCAAAGCCATGTACGCGAGCAGAATCATTGGCAGAAACGCGAAATACAGCGACGGCAGCGCCTGCAATTTGAAGTAATGCGCCAGCGGCCCCATTGGAAGGAAGATGCCGACTGCCATGATAATCGCCGTCATCACCATCAGCGGCATGGCTGCACGGCTTTGCAGGAACGGAATCTTCGGCGTGCGGATCATGTGCACGATCAGCGTCTGGGTCAGCAACCCGACCACGAACCAGCCGGACTGGAACAGTGTCTGGTGATCCGGGGTATTGGCGTCGAACACGTACCACATCAAGGCGAATGTCGTGATGTCGAAGATCGAACTGATCGGGCCGAAGAACAGCATGAAACGCCCGACGTCAGCCGGCTGCCAGCGCTGCGGCTGTTTCAGCATTTCGTCGTCGACGTTATCGAACGGAATGGCGATCTGCGAAATGTCGTACAGCAGGTTTTGCACCAGCAGGTGCATCGGCAGCATCGGCAGGAACGGGATGAACGCGCTGGCGACCAGCACCGAGAACACGTTGCCGAAATTGGAGCTGGCAGTCATCTTGATGTACTTGAGCATGTTGGCGAAGGTACGCCGCCCTTCGAGCACGCCCTCCTCCAGCACCATGAGGCTTTTTTCCAACAGGATGATGTCCGCCGCTTCCTTGGCGATGTCCACCGCGCTGTCCACGGAAATGCCGATGTCGGCGCTGCGCAGCGCCGGCGCGTCGTTGATGCCATCGCCCATGAACCCGACCACATGGCCGTTGCCCTTGAGCACACGGACGATGCGCTCTTTGTGCGACGGCGTGAGTCTGGCGAAGACGTTGGTCGTCTCGACCGCCATGGCCAGCTCAGCATCGCTCATGCGCTCAATGTCATTGCCCAGCAGCAAACCCTGTTGGCCGAGGCCGACCTCACGGCAGATTTTCGCCGTCACCAGCTCGTTGTCGCCGGTCAGCACCTTGACCGCCACGCCATGCTCGGCCAAAGCCTTGAGCGCTGGCGCGGTGCTTTCCTTCGGCGGATCGAGGAACGCCACGTAACCGATCAGCGTCAGTTCCTGTTCATCGGCCAGGCTGTAAATCTCGCGACCGTCAGGCATCGAGCGAGCCGCGACCGCCACCACGCGCAGACCTTCGGCGTTGAAAGCGCCGGTGACCTGGCGAATCCGTGCCAGCAATTCATCGCTCAAAGCCTCATCAACTTCGCCGTGACGCACCCGGCTGCACACCGCCAGCACTTCTTCCACCGCGCCTTTGCAGATCAATTGGTGGGGCTGAGCGCGGCCCTCCACGACCACCGACATGCGCCGGCGATTGAAATCAAACGGGATTTCATCGACTTTGCGAAACGCACTGCCGACTTTCAATTCGCGATGGATTTCCACGTGTTCCAGCACCGCCACATCCAGCAGGTTTTTCAGGCCGGTCTGGTAGTAGCTGTTGAGGTAGGCCAGTTCCAGCACAGCGTCAGAATCCTCACCCCAGACGTCGACATTACGGGCGAGAAAGATCTTGTCCTGAGTCAGGGTGCCGGTCTTGTCGGTGCACAGCACGTCCATGGCGCCGAAGTTCTGGATCGCGTCGAGGCGTTTGACGATGACTTTTTTGCGCGACAGGAACACGGCCCCTTTGGCCGGGGTCGAGGTGACGATCATCGGCAGCATTTCCGGAGTCAGGCCGACGGCAATCGACAGCGCGAAGAGCAGCGCTTCGCTCCAGTCGCCCTTGGTGAAACCGTTGATGAACAGCACCAGCGGCGCCATGACGAACATGAAGCGGATCAGCAGCCAGCTGACCTTGTTGACGCCCTGCTGGAACGAGGTCACCGCGCGGTCCGTCGCGCCGACCCGTTGCGCCAACGCACCGAAATAGGTGCTGTTGCCGGTGGTGAGAATCAGCGCAATCGCGCTGCCGGAGACAACGTTGGTGCCCATGAACAGAATGTTGTCCAGCTCCAGCGGGTTACGCGTGTCGCGATCGGTCTGCCGGGTGAATTTCTCCACCGGCATCGATTCACCGGTCATCGCTGCCTGGCTGACGAACAGGTCCTTGGCGCTGAGCACGCGGCAATCGGCGGGAATCATGTCGCCGGCCGAGAGTACGATCAGATCGCCGGGCACCAGTTGCTTGATCGGCAGCTCCCGGCGTGGGCCATCGCGGCGCAGCACCGTGGCGGTGTTGCTGACCATGGCTTTGAGCGCATCGGCGGCCTGATTGGATTTGCTCTCTTGCCAGAAGCGCAGCAGCGTCGACAGCACCACCATGGAGAAAATCACCACGGCCGCCTTGAGGTCTTCGGTCAGCCAGGAGATCACCGCGAGCAAGGTCAGCAGCAGGTTGAACGGATTTTTGTAGCAGTGCCACAGATGAGTCCACCACGGCAGCGGTTGCTCATGCTCGACCTCGTTGAGGCCATGTTGCGCGCGCAGTGCATCGGCCTCGACCTCGGTGAGCCCCTCGCCGTGCGTGCCCAACGACGACAGCAACGCGGCGCTGTCGGCATGGGCGGCAGCCACCAGCGTACTGGCCAGCGTCGGCGGCACTTCACGGCTGACCCCGGTGTCGTTGATCGAATCCAGCAACGCGAGGCGACGGAAGTGCCGGGCGATGTGACGGCTGCGCAGAAAGCCTGCGAAAAATTCCTTGAGCGTGAGTTTCATGGCTGTGTCCCCTGTGGTCAGCCGGGAAACCGTCGAGCAGGTACCGCCGCGCCCTGGCACCGGGACAACCGGCGCGGCAAGGCTTGGCACGCCGGTCGGGAATGACAGGCGTGTCGATAGGCGGCGATGACGATTGAGGTCGTCAGCACGCTTGGTTCAGCGTCGTTGAGAAGGACGTCGAGACACGTTCCGGAACGGGTCGTGCACGGGATGCCGCTGCTCGCTGTTACGGCGAGACAACGGCAGGGAAAGACTGCGCGTTATCTTGCCGAGAATCTGCCGGTGATCGAGACCGGCCGACAACTGTCACTCGAACAAGTACCCACTGTGGGTCTCCGCAATTGATGAAAACGCGCGCAGCTTACGCCTGCAGCTAAACCGCTGGAAGAGGTGTTTGCCGGGAATGTGGGGGGTGTTCAGGAAGGGTTCAGATTCAGGATCTGTGGGGCTTTCCATGGCCCCTTCGCGAGCAGGCTCGCTCCCACATTCTGGCCTGCATTCACAGAACCATTGTGGGAGCGAGCCTGCTCGCGAAAGCGGTGTGACAGGCGCCGCATACTTCAGCTGGCAGTCGCCAACAACAGCTCCGCCACCGAGCGACTGTGCCCGCGCTGCTTGCCATGCTCGTACAACGAGCCAGCGATTTCATCGGCGCGAATCGGCAGCACCGACAGCAGCGTATCGCTCAGGCCATGGCTGGCCTGGCAGAAGCCCTGCATATATATGCCGGCCTTGCAGCGCTCGTCGGTGATCAGTTTGTAGTTGCGATCCACTTCGAATTCGCCGAGGTATTCCTCCAGCGGCGCGAGCAATTTGCGGTGCATCTGGCGCTCGTAACCGGTGGCCAGCACCACGGCGTCATAGATTCGCACCGTGACTTCCCCGGTGGCGTTGTTGCGCACGGCCAGTTCGATGCCGTTTGCCGTGGCAGTGGCGCTCTCGACGGTGGTCAGGGTGCGGAACGCATGGCGGGCAATCCCGGAAACCTTCTGCCGGTAGAAGATGCCGTAGATGCGTTCGATCAGGTCGATGTCGACCACCGAATAGTTGGTGTTGTGGTACTCGTTGACCAGACGCTCGCGCTCGACGCTGTTCTGCTGGAACACCAGATCAGTGAATTCCGGCGAGAACACTTCGTTGACGAACGGGCTGTCGTCCGCAGGCTTCAAGGCCGAGCCGCGCAGGATCATGTCGACCTGCACCGACGGGAATGAATCGTTCAGATCGATAAAGGCTTCCGCCGCGCTCTGTCCGCCTCCGATGATGGCGATGCTCATCGGTTGATTGTTCACGCAAGGCTGTCTGGCCATTTGCGACAGATACTGCGAATGGTGGAACACCCGATGATCGCCCTTCAGCGCCTTGAACGCCTCCGGAATGCGCGGCGTGCCGCCAGCGCTGACCACCACCGAACGCGTGGTGCGCACGAATTGCTGGCCGTCGCTGCCCCGGGAAATCACCCGCAACGCTTCAACCTGCTGGTTGTGCAACACCGGTTCGATAAACTGTACTTCTTCACCATAACGGCTCTGCTCGGTGAACTGCCCGGCCACCCAGCGCAGGTAGTCGTTGTACTCCATGCGGCATGGATAAAAAGTGCCGAGGTTGATGAAGTCGACCAGACGCCCGTGGTGCTTGAGGTAATTGACGAAAGAATACGGGCTGGTCGGATTGCGCAGGGTCACCAGGTCCTTGAGGAAGGAAATCTGCAACTCGCTCTGCGTCGACAATGTATTGCCGTGCCAGCTGTAGGTGGCCTGCTTGTCGAGGAACAGCACATCCAGTTCGCCCTGGATCCGGCCGCGCTCTTGCAGGGCGATGGCCAGTGCCAGGTTCGAAGGGCCGAAACCGACGCCGATCAGGTCGTGAACGATGGGCGATGCAATTGCCTGTGTCATTTCCAGTGTCCTCTGGATGAACCCCTCAACGCGGGGAAATAAAGCCTGGGTGGCCTGACCGGCCTGAATCAGGTCAGCAGGTCGTCTGTTGAGTAGGAACGAGGACGATGAAAGGAAATTTAACCGGCGCGGATCACTGGCCATCCCATTGCTGGATGCGCAAGCGGCAATGTTTCATGGCGTTGACGATGTGTTTTTCCACCAGCGCCCGGGAGATGCCGAGGGTCTGGGCGATTTCCGGATGGGACAGGCCTTCGATCTTGCGCAGCAGAAAACTGTCGCGGCACAGCGGCGGCAATTCGGCCAGTGCGCGCTGGAGCATTTCCAGGCGCTGTCCGTGATCAAGGGTGCCGTGAGGCGAGGGAGTGAAATAGCGCTCTTCGTTATCCAGCACGTCCAGCGATTCGACCTGGCGCAGCGCGTTGCGGCGGTGATCGTCGATAACCAGGTTCAACGCGGTGCGATAAAGGAAGGCCCGGGGTTGTTCGATCGGCACCTCGCTGGAGCGCTCCAGCACGCGTACGTAGGCGTCATGCACCACATCCTCGGCGACCTGACGGTTGCCCAGTCTGGCGTTGAGGAAACACACCAGCTCACGATAGTAGTTTTCCAACATGACTCCCGACCGCATCGATGCCGTTTCTGTCCTTGAGCGCACTGATCAGACCTGCGGATCACGCAGTAGCAAGATAGTGGCAACTTGAGGTGCGTAATTTATAGTAATTCTCATATAGATTTAAAGAGTTGATTCCATATCCCGGACAAATAGTCGTCGCCCGGCTACGGTAACTCGATGTGTCTGCGGCTAAATTCCGTCGCCCATGCCTCGTTTACAGGACAGCCCCTGTGTCTGTCGTGCCTTGCGACGGGCCGCAACCACTGGCCGGAACCCTGCATGAATCGTCCCCGCCCCGCCCGTCGCGCGCTGTTTGCCGCCCTCTGTCTGATTCCCGTGATCGCCGTTGCTGCCTGGCAGGTTTTGCCACCCGGTCGCGACGCCGTTGCCACTGTGCAGGTCAGCCGGGGCGATATCGAAAACAGCGTGACGGCGCTCGGTACCTTGCAGCCGCGCCGCTATGTGGATGTCGGGGCGCAGGCTTCGGGGCAGATTCAGAAGATTCACGTCGAGGCTGGCGATACGGTCAAGGAAGGCCAGTTGCTGGTGGAAATCGACCCGTCGACACAGAAAGCCAAGCTCGATGCCGGGCGCTTTTCCATCGAAAACCTCAAGGCGCAGTTGCAGGAGCAACGCGCCCAGCACGATCTGGCGCAGCAGAAATACCAGCGCCAGCAGAAACTCGCCGCCGGTGGCGCCACCCGCGAGGAAGACGTGCAGACCGCGCGCGCCGAGGTTCGCGCAACCCAGGCGCGCATCGACATGTTCCAGGCGCAGATCCGCCAGGCCCAGGCCAGCCTGCGCAGCGACGAAGCGGAGCTCGGTTACACGCGCATCTACGCGCCGATGAGCGGCACCGTGGTCGCCATCGGTGCGCGCGAAGGCCAGACCCTCAACGCGCAGCAACAGACCCCGCTGATCCTGCGCATCGCCCGACTGTCGCCGATGACGGTATGGGCCGAAGTTTCGGAGGCCGACATTGGCCACGTCAAACCGGGCATGACCGCTTACTTCACCACCCTCAGCGGTGGCACTCGGCGCTGGAGCAGCACGGTGCGGCAGATCCTGCCGGTGCCACCACGTCCGCTTGAACAGAATCAGGGCGGCAGCCCTACCAGTGGTCGCAGCGGCAGCGAACGCGTGGTTCTTTATACCGTGCTGCTCGACGTCGACAACGCCGATCACAGCCTGATGACCGACATGACCGCCCAGGTGTTCTTCGTCGCCGAACAGGCGCAAGACACCCTGACCGTGCCGACTGCTGCCCTGCAACCGGGCTCGCGTCCGCAGTGGCAGCGGGCGCAGATCGTCGCTGCCAACGGTGATATTCAAACGCGGGAAGTGCGCACCGGCATCAACGATCGCCTGCGCACCCAGGTGCTGGAAGGTCTGGCCGAGGGCGAGCATGTTCTCAGCGCGCCGGCCACTGGTCATGGAGGCTGAATGCACACGCCCCTGATCGACCTGCGGCAGATCCGCAAAGCCTACGGCGGTGATGACAGCCCACTGGTGGAGGTGCTGCGCGGGATCGATCTGTCGATCCACGCCGGCGAATTCGTTGCGATTGTCGGCGCCTCCGGTTCAGGCAAATCGACGCTGATGAACATCCTCGGCTGCCTCGACCGACCGACCAGCGGCGAATACCGCTTCGCCGGGGAAAACGTCGCTCATCTGGACAGTGATGAACTGGCCTGGCTGCGCCGCGAAGCGTTCGGGTTTGTCTTTCAGGGCTATCACCTGATCCCGTCCGGCTCGGCGCAGGAAAACGTCGAGATGCCAGCGATCTATGCCGGCACCCCGGCCGCCGAGCGCCATGCCCGAGCTCACGCGCTGCTGGAACGTCTCGGTCTCGGCACTCGCACCGGCAATCGTCCGCACCAACTTTCCGGCGGCCAGCAACAGCGGGTGTCGATTGCCCGTGCGCTGATGAACGGCGGCCACATCATCCTCGCCGACGAGCCGACCGGCGCCCTCGACAGCCACAGCGGCGCTGAAGTGATGACCCTGCTCGACGAACTCGCCGATCAGGGCCATGTGGTGATCCTTATCACCCACGACCGCGAAGTGGCGCAACGGGCCAAACGCATCATCGAAATCCGCGACGGCCTGATCATCAGCGACAGCGCCGAGCACGCGTGCGCGCCGCCCGCGGCCAATCCCGGGGCGTTGCAAGCGGTCGACCTGCGCCAGCGCCTGAGCAGCGGCAGCAACCAGACCGGCGCCTGGAAAGGTGAACTGCTCGACGCTGTACAAGCGGCGTGGCGGGTGATGTGGATCAACCGCTTTCGCACGGCGCTGACCCTGCTGGGCATCGTCATTGGCGTGGCCTCGGTGGTGGTCATGCTCGCCGTCGGCGAGGGCAGCAAGCGTCAGGTCATGGCACAAATGGGCGCGTTCGGCTCGAACATCATTTACCTCAGCGGCTCGGCGCCGAACCCGCGTACGCCGGAGGGCATCATCACCCTCGACGACGTTGCCGAACTGTCCACCCTGCCCCAGGTGGAACGGATCATGCCGGTCAACGGCTCGACCGCCGGGGTGCGCTTTGGCAACGCCGACCACAGCAGTTACGTCGGCGGCAATGACACCAACTTTCCGCAGATTTTCAACTGGCCGGTGATTCAGGGCAGCTACTTCACCCAGGCCGACGAGGACAGCGCCGCCGCCGTCGCGGTGATCGGCACCAAGGTTCGCGACAAGTTGCTCAAGGATGTCGCCGACCCCATCGGTCAATACATCCTCATCGAAAACGTGCCGTTCCAGATCCTCGGCGTGCTTGCGGAAAAAGGCGCCAGCTCCGGCGACTCCGATAGCGACAACCGCATCGCCGTTCCCTACTCGGCGGCGAGCACGCGCCTGTTCGGCAGCCGCAATCCACAATACGTGGTGATTGCCGCCAAGGACGCGCGCAAGGTCAAGGACGCCGAACAGGCCATCGAACAGGCGATGTTGCGTCGACACCACGGCAAGAAGGATTTCGAGCTGACCAACAATGCCGCGATGATCCAGGCCGAAGCGCGCACGCAAGGCACGCTGTCGCTGATGCTGGGGGCGATTGCAGCAATTTCTCTGCTGGTCGGCGGCATTGGCGTGATGAACATCATGCTCATGACCGTGCGCGAACGTACCCGCGAGATCGGTATTCGCATGGCCACCGGCGCCCGTCAGCGCGACATCCTCCGACAGTTTCTCACCGAGGCGGTAATGCTCTCGGTGGTCGGCGGTGTCGCCGGGATTGGCTTGGCACTACTGGTTGGCGGCGTGTTGCTGCTCAGCGGCGTGGCGATCGCCTTTCAAGCGCTGGCAGTGATCGGTGCGTTTGCCTGTGCGCTGGTCACCGGTGTCATCTTCGGCTTCATGCCGGCCCGCAAAGCTGCCCGGCTTGACCCGGTCACGGCCCTTACCAGTGAATGATCGACCTATGAAAGTGCGACTGACGTTCCTCGCCGCCAGCTTGTTGCTGGCGGCCTGCAGCAGCCCGGCGCCGCGCCTCGACAGCGGCGTGCAGCCACCGAGCGCGTGGCAGTCCGCCGACAGCCACGGCGCGCTGCAGAGCAATCGACAATGGTGGACGCAATTCGGCAGCCCCGAGCTGGCGCGACTGGTCGAACAGGCGCGGCTGGGCAGCTACGACCTCGCCGCCGCCGTGGCACGGGTCAGACAGGCCGAGGCCAGCGCAACCATTGCCGGCGCCCCGCTGCTGCCCGAACTCAAGGCCGGGCTGAACGCCAACCGGCAGAAACTGATCCACGGCAAGGGCTACAGCCAGTTGGATGTCAGTCCCGAGAATCGCTCGCTGGATTATTACGACGCCGAGCTCAGCGCCAGTTACGAAATCGATTTCTGGGGCGGCAAGCGTGCCGCGCGCGACAGTGCCTTGTTCGGTGTGCAGGCCAGCGAGTTCGACCGCGCCACCGTCGAACTGACCTTGCTCAGCGGCGTCGCCAACAGTTACACCCAGGCCCTGGCCCTGCGTGAGCAGGCGCGGATCGCCGAACTCAATCTGGCCAATGCACAGAACGTGCTGCATCTGGTGCAGACCCGTTTCGACGCCGGCAGCGCCACCGCGCTGGAACTGGCCCAGCAGAAAAGCCTGGTGGCGGAACAACAGCGTCGCCTACCGCTGGTGCAACAACAGGCCCGCGAAGCACTGATCAGCCTCGCCGCCCTGCTCGGCCAACCGGTGCAAGCGTTGCCGTTGCCCGAGCAATCCTTCGCCCAATTGCACTGGCCGGACATCGCCAGCGGCGTGCCGAGCGACTTGCTCAGCCGCCGCCCGGACATTGCCAGCGCCGAGGCCAGACTGGCGGCGGCGCAGGCTGATGTCACCGTCGCCCGCGCCGCGATGCTGCCGAAAATCACCCTGACCGCCAGCCTCGGCAGCGGCGCCGACCTTGCCGCCGACCTGCTGCGCACGACGTTCTACAACCTGTCCTCGGGGCTGACCGCGCCGATCTTCAACAACGGCCGCCTCAGCGCCGAACGCGACAAGGCCAAGGCCCGACAGGATGAACTGCTGGAGACCTATCGCGGGGCAATCATCAACGGCTTCGCCGACGTCGAAAAAGCCCTCAGCAGCATTCGCGGCCTCGACGAACAGCGGCAATGGCAAAGCGAAGAACTGAACCAGGCACAGACCGCTTTCGACATCGCCCAGAGCCGCTACCAGGCCGGCGCCGAAGACCTGCTCACCGTCCTGCAAACTCAGCGCACGCTGTATGCGGCGCAAGACCTGAACGTCCAGCTGCGCCTGTCGCGGTTGCAGGCGAGCATTGCCTTGTACAAAGCGCTGGGGGGTGGTTGGGAAGTGATCTGACGGAGATGCGTCGACTGAACTGACGCCATCGCGAGCAAGCTCGCTCCCACAGGGATCAGGGTAAATCTGCTGTTCATTCGTATCTTTGAGATAGCTATCGCGAGCAGGCTCGCTCCCACAGAAAAGCAAAGCAGCGCAGCTGCCCGCGGCGAAGCCGCCCCACTCAACAACGAGCGTTAGCTCGAGTGCTTTTGATCTTGATCTACCGGCGACGTCGGAAGGCTGCGCGGAGGGATTGATCCGGGCGTGGGAGCGCAGCGACCGTCTGGCGCAGCCAGACACAGCGGAAGGAGGTGCAGCGAAGCAAACCGGAAACGCTGCGCCCGGATCGATCCCGCAGCGAAGGAACCCGAGCCTGCGAGGGCCGAACGCAGGAGCAAGCGTTTTTTTGCTTACTTTTTTTAGGCGTTTGTAAAAAAGTGAGTCGCCGTAAGGGCGAAACCTTAGGTAGTCGTTACCGCAGCGATGGATATGTACTCACTCAAAATGCCCCCACCGCCCCAAAAAAAGCCTCCGCGAGCAAGCTCGCTCCTACAAGGGATTGCGACCAATTCAGAGAGTGTGTTTGTTTGAACCAATCTAGAGCTGTCGGCCCTTGACCTTCAGGTGTCGCGCATACCAAGGGCGCTGTGGCACTTTGCGGAACAGCTCGGTCATGTTGTCTTCGTCGCCAAAAGTGATACGCAGCGCCAGCTTCATGGTCTCCGGGTCCATCTCCACTGAGCGTCCGACTTGCAGCCCGGGCACGGTGCTGCAGCCGTGGGTGTCGGGGCCGAGCCAGGGGTCGGCGACTTCCACCCAGCGTCCCGGCGCAAACCACGGCACGCCGTTGACTTCCAGACGGCTCACTTCGCCCGGGTGAAAACGTTCATGGGCGCGGAACCAGTCTTCCAGGCGGTCATCAATCCAGCCGTGGAAACGCCAGAACACCGGATTCACATGGGAGGAAAACGGATCACCGAGAAAGTCGTTTTCCGGCGCATACCAGCGCGCAGCGAAGTCCGCCTGATCGCGCGCCATCGGCACTGGAATGTCGTTGGATGGGTCACGCGCCACCGAAGCCCAGCGCATGTGCAGCCAGTCGTGCAGGCCCAGTTCGACTTCCGAACCGAACTGGCCAAGGGTCAATTTCGACAAATAACGCGGGTCACGGTACTGCGATTCCCAGACCAGGAAATTGCTCTGGAAAGTCTCCGCCGCTTTGATGTCGCTGACCCACTTGGTGTACTCGTCATCGCCCTCGGCCAGCCAGGTCGGCGGCAGCGAATTGCCGTCATGATTGTCGAAATAGCGGGCGAAGCCCTGTCGGTCCCGCTCCAGCTCAGGCTGCGGCTGCGGAAACGCCGGCCAGGAAGGCAAATCCTGCATCGAGCGGGCGATGCCTAGCATGTGCCGATGCATAAAGAAAAAATCCACGCCCGAGCCATTGCGATCCTTGCTTGGCCCACGGGCGTCGCGCTCTTTGTCACGCGGCCCGGGCTGCCAGCCGATGCCGCGCAGCGCTTCGCGCTTTTTCTCCGAGAGCTTGTGCCACTTGTCGCGGGTGGCGTGCCAGAGCTGGTGGAACAACCGATGCTCGGGCGCCACCAGCCAGGCCAACAGTTGCGGATTCAGACCGGTGCGTTCACGGGCCTCGGGAAAACGTCGTTTGATGGCGATGAACTGGTTGTCCAGCTCGGGCAACGCCAACGGCCGGTCCAGACGCAGCACTTGCCCGGTGAACGTGGCGCTGCCGGCATTGCCGAACGCCGCCCAGACCTCATCCAGTTTGACTTTTAATTCATACACCGGCGGTGCAAGTGGCGCATCGGTGCGCAGCAGGCGCCAATACATCTCGGCGCCGTTGCCCGGTGCCAGATCGCCAACCACTTGATAACGCACAGGCCCTTCGGCACGCAGATTCGCTCCGGTGTCGAGATAACCGCGCAGGCCGCGCCCACGATGAGCGATGTCGAGAAACAGCTCCAGGCCTTGCGCCGGCAAACCATCAAGCCCGGCCGCCGCACCGGTAAAGCGAATGTCCCAGACCCCACGCAAATTGTCCGCCAGCTGTTGCCCGGCGGTGTCCGCCAGATCGACCGTGGCCTCGCCCGGGGTGATCGGAAACTCCTCGCGGGTCAATTCACGATGTGCATAAAAAGCGGCAGGCAGCGCGGCGCCCGTGAGTGCCATGCCCGCCATGAACCAGCGTCGAGAGATCGTCATTGCCCTACCTGTGTCAGCCATGAAGCAGGCTTTATCCAAGCTAGAACGTTTGCTCGGCGGGGAAATTTACGCCGCCGGCAAAACATCCCTGCGCCGCTGCCGGGCATTTGTAACGCACACCTAAATTAGCCGTGCAGCCACTCGTTCTTCCCAGATAGCAAAGGCCCCTGCGCCTGTACCTCGACGGCGAACCTGAATGAGATGGCAATGACAAAACCGCGTTGGAAAAAGGCTCTATTCATCGGCCTGCCGCTGGCCCTGGCGATCAGTGCCGGCGCAGGATTTCTGGCCTGGGATTACTGGAACAACCCCGGCTATCCGGTGAAGGTGATGAAACAGGCGACGGAGTTGCAGGATCGCCTGCTGTCGTTCGACAGCCACATCACCGTACCGCTGAGTTTCGGCAGCCACGACCACGAAGCCGACAAGGATGGCTCGGGCCAGTTCGACCTCATCAAGGCCAATCGCGGACGCCTGTCCGGCGCCGCGCTGACGGTGTTCGGCTGGCCGGAAATGTGGAACGGCCCGAATGCCCCGCACCGTCCGACCGAGGGTTTTGTCGAAGAAGCGCGCAATCAGCAGGAGGTGCGCTACAAGATCATTTCCGGGATCGTCCGCGACTTCCCCAATCAGGCCGGCATCGCCTACACGCCGGATGACTTCCGCCGCCTGCACGGCGAAGGCAAGTTTGCGATCTTCATCAGCATGCTCAACGCCTACCCGCTGGGCAATGATCTGAGAAAGCTCGACCTGTGGGCCGGGCGCGGCATGCGCATGTTCGGTTTCAGTTACATCGGCAACAACAGCTGGGCCGACTCGTCGCGGCCGCTGCCGTTTTTCAATGATTCGCCCGACGCCCTCGATGGTCTGTCGGACATCGGCAAACAAGCGGTGCAGCGCTTGAACGATCTGGGCGTGATCATCGACGTTTCGCAGATGTCGACCAAGGCCCTCGAGCAAGTCGCCGAACTGAGCCGTACACCGCTGGTGGCCTCGCACTCGGCGCCACGGGCGGCGGTGGATATCCCGCGCAACCTCAGCGACAAAGAACTGCAACTGATCAAAAACAGTGGCGGCGTGGTGCAAGTCGTCGCCTTCTCGCAGTACCTGAAACCGCTGACCCAGGGCACGCAGGACAAACTCAATGCGTTGCGTGCGCGCTTCGATCTGCCGCCACTGCCCAATCTGGCCATGGCACTGATGCCGGGCGATCCGATCATCACCGCCTGGTCGGAACAGAAGCTCGGCCAGTACGCCAGCGGCCTCTACGCGATCCTCGAAGAAGAACCGAAAGCCACCCTCAAGGACTTCGGCGACGCCATCGATTACACAGTGCGCAAGATCGGTATCGACCACGTCGGCATCGCCTCGGACTTCAACGACGGCGGCGGCATCAAGGGCTGGGAAAACGTCGGCGAGATTCGCAACGTCACCGCCGAACTGCTGCAGCGCGGCTATTCCGAAGCGGATATCGCCAAGCTCTGGGGCGGCAACTTCATGCGCGTCTGGGATCAGGTGCAAAAAGCCGCGAAACCGGCGCTGGCGGCACGCCAGGAGGTGGCCCGGCCATGACCGATCGTCGCACTTTCCTGAAGCAGGCCGGCCTGCTCGCCGCCGCCCTGCCCTTGGGCGCCAGCCTGAGTGCACCGGCGGCCATCGCTGCTGTGCCGACTGCGTCGCGGGACAAATGGGCGCAGTTGCGTCAGTTGTTCGAGCAGGATCCCCAAGCGATTCACTTCGCCAATTTCCTCGTCACCTCGCACCCCAAACCGGTGCGCGAAGCGATCGAACGCCATCGCGCGGCGCTGGATCTGAATCCGGGTCTGGCGATGGATTGGGATCTGGGCGTCACCGAGAAGCGCGAAGAAAACGTGCGCCACTGGGCAGGCCAGTATCTGCAAGCCAAACCGGCGCAGATCGCCCTGACCGGCAGCACCACCGAAGGCTTGGCGATGATCTACGGCAGCGTACAGGTGCGCGCGGATCAGGAAATTCTTACCACGGTTCACGAACATTATTCGACGCGCAACATTCTCGATTTCCGCAGCCGTCGTGACGGCACGCGCGTGCGCAAACTCAAGCTGTTCGAAACCCCGCAGAGCATTTCTCTGGATCAGGTGCTCGACACGATCAATCGCAATATCCGCCCCGAAACCCGCGTGCTGGGCATGACCTGGGTGCATTCCGGCAGCGGCGTGAAGCTGCCGATCAGCGAGATTTCGCGGCTGGTCGATGAGCACAACCGCCAGCGCGACGACCAGGACCGGCTGATTTACGTGGTCGATGGTGTGCACGGTTTCGGTGTCGACGACTTGAGTTTCCCGCAGATGAACTGCGACTTTTTCATCGCCGGCACGCACAAGTGGATGTTCGGCCCGCGCGGCACCGGCATCGTTTGCAGCCGCGCCGAAGAACTGAAATACGTCAGCCCCAGCGTGCCGACCTTCTCCGAGGCCACGGCCTTCTCGACCATCATGACCCCGGGCGGCTACCACGCCTTCGAGCATCGCTGGGCGCTGGACGAAGCCTTCAAGTTGCACCTGCAACTGGGCAAGGCCGAGGTGCAGACGCGCATTCATCAGCTCAACAGTTACCTCAAGCAACGCCTGCAAGAGCACCGCAACATCGAACTGGTCACCCCGCTCGACTCGCAGTTCTCCGCCGGCTTCACTTTCTTCCGGATCAAGGGCCAGGACAGCGATGAAGTGGCGGCCTGGCTGATGCAGAACCGGGTGATCTGCGACGCGGTCAGCCGCGACGTCGGGCCGGTGATTCGCACCGCACCGGGCTTGCTCAACAACGAAGCCGAAGTGGATCGCTTCATGGACATCCTCGGCACCAAGCTGCGTGCCTGACCCTCGACTGCCGTTTTCCTTTCAAAGAGACGACCCATGAAAAAGCCTCACGCGTCACTCATCTCCAAAGCCCTGCCCGCACTGGCGCTGAGCGCCCTCTGCGGCGCACTGATGCCCGGCACCGCGCAGGCGGCGACAGGCCCCGCCGCGGGTAAAGTGTTCAAGGACTGCAAGGACTGCCCGGAAATGGTCGTGCTGCCGACCGGCAGCTACACCATGGGCACGCCGGACGATGAAGTCGGCCGCCAACCCGACGAAGGCCCGCTGCACACGGTGACGTTCAGCAAACCATTCGCTATCAGCCGCTCGCAGGTGCTGGTGGGCGAATGGGACGCCTATGTCCGCGAGACCGGCAACAAACCTTACGACTTCGATGACCGCCCCGGCCGCCGCTGCACCGCCGGCAAGCCGGAATTCAAACAGACGCCACGCGACCCGGCCGTGTGCATGAACGTCGCCGAAGCCCAGGGCTACATCGACTGGCTGTCGAAAAAGACCGGGCACGCCTATCGCCTGCAAAGCGAATCGATCCGCGAATACGCCGCCCGGGGCGGCAGCACCGGGCCTTTCCCGTTCCCGTTCGATGAGGGCAAGGATTACCAGATTTCCGGGCACGCCAACACTTACGGCGCAGCCGACGGCTACAACTTCACCTCGCCGGCCGGCACCTTCCCGGCCAATGCGTTTGGCGTGTTCGACGCCCACGGCAACGTCTACGAATGGACCGCCGACTGCTACCACCCGGACTACTCCGGCGTGCCCGCCGACGGTCGCCCATGGACCCAGGAAAACTGCGAACGCCAGGTCATGCGCGGCAATGACTGGGGCGAGGCGCCGATCTTCTCGCGCTCGGGCAACCGCAACAGCAGCTGGCCGACCAGCAAGGGCGACTGGCTGGGCTTCCGCGTAGTACGCGACCTCTGATCCCGCCCTCGACGAGCGCAGCCACGCCTGCGCTCAGTTAAAGAAACTACCCGACCATTCGTTTTCCTTAAGTACCGGCACTCCCTCCGCATCGAAGCAGGAATCCTCCATGACCAAGCCTACGCGTGGGGCGATCAACGAATTGTTCGCCCTGCTCAAGCCCTTCCGCCTGATCGTCTCGGCGTCCATCGTGCTCGGCATGCTCGGCGGCCTGAGCGTCACCGTGCTGCTGGCGACCATCAACAACGCCCTGCATTCCGATGACGGCCTGACCCGCACCGTGGTGATGATCTTCGCCGGCCTCTGTGCCCTGGCCCTGCTGACCACGATCCTGTCGGACATCGGCACCAACTACGTCGGCCAGCACATCATCGCCAAACTGCGCAAAGAGCTGGGGGAGAAAGTCCTGTCGGCGCCGATCGACCAGATCGAACGCTATCGCAGCCATCGCCTGATTCCGGTGCTGACCCACGACGTCGACACCATCAGCGACTTCGCCTTCGCCTTCGCGCCCCTGGCGATCTCCATGACCGTGACCCTTGGTTGTCTCGGCTATCTGGCCATGCTGTCGTGGCCGATGTTCCTGATGATGCTGGTGGCCATCGCCATCGGCACCACCATCCAGTGCCATCGCCCGGGCCAAAGGCATGCGCGGTTTCTACGCCGCCCGCGATTCCGAAGACGAACTGCAGAAGCACTACAACGCAATTGCCGAAGGCGCCAAGGAACTGCGCATTCACCGCCCGCGTCGCCAGCGCATGTTCGTCGCCGGCATTCAGAAAACCGCCGAGAAAATCTGCGATACCCAGATCAGATCGATCAACACCTTCGTCATCGCCAAGTCGTTTGGCTCGATGCTGTTCTTCGTGGTCATCGGCATGGCCCTGGCCCTGCAATCGCTGTGGCCGAGTGCCGACAAAGCGGTGATGAGCGGTTTCGTTCTGGTGCTGCTGTACATGAAGGGGCCGCTGGAACACCTGATCAGCACCCTGCCGATCATCAGCCGCGCGCAGATTGCCTTCCGCCGCATCGCCGAACTCAGCGAACAGTTCTCCTCGCCGGAACCGCACCTGTTGCTGCAGGATCAGGGCAGCAAGCCGGCCGCCGTCAACAGCCTGGAACTGCGCAACGTGCGCTACGCCTTCCCTCCCGTGGAAGGCAGCGAGCCGTTCCGCCTCGGCCCGGTGAACCTGCGCATCGAACAGGGCGACATTGTGTTTATCGTCGGTGAGAACGGCTGCGGCAAGACCACGCTGATCAAATTGCTCCTGGGCCTGTACGCGCCGACCGAGGGCGAAATTCGCGTTAACGACAAGCCGATCACCGCCGTCAACCGCGATGATTACCGGCAGAACTTCACGACGATCTTCGCCGACTACTACCTGTTCGATGACTTGATCCAGGGCGATCGTGAAGTGCCGCAGGATGCCACCCGCTACCTGGAACGTCTGGAGATCGCGCACAAGGTCAGCGTGCGCGACGGCGCCTTCAGCACTACCGACCTGTCCACCGGCCAGCGCAAACGCCTGGCACTGGTCAATGCCTGGCTCGAAGAGCGCCCGGTGCTGGTGTTCGATGAATGGGCGGCGGATCAGGACCCGACATTCCGGCGGATCTTCTATACCGAGCTGCTGCCCGACCTCAAGCGTCTGGGCAAGACCATCATCGTGATTTCCCACGACGACCGTTACTTCGACGTCGCCGATCAACTGGTGCGCATGGAGGCTGGCAAGGTCAAAAGCGAACTGCAACCCGCCTGATCGAAGCAGCCGCGACCGGGCCGGAGAAAAAACTTTTCCGGTTTGCCGCGGCTTCCTCGTCTTAATGAGATGAATAAGAACCATTAACAACTATACCTGCCAAGGTCTTAACCTCATGTCCGCATCCCGTTTCATGCTTCGCCCTCTGACTCGAGCCCTGCTGATGCACGGCGCGACCCGCACACGCCTGGCCGGTAGCGGCCTGGGTCTGGCACTGACCCTTGCAGCAGCGCCGTATGTCCAGGCCCAGGAATGGACCCTGAACATCCCGGCCCAGCCGCTGGCCCAGGCCCTGCAGACCCTCGGTCAGCAGACCAGCCTGCAAATCATCTACAGCCCGGAAAGCCTGCAAGGCCTGCGCTCCAGCGCCCTCAACGGCCGCTACCAGGATGACGAGTCACTGAAGGCGATGCTCAGCGGCACCGGCATTCGCTATCAGCGTGACGGCAACACCGTCACCGTGCTCGGCCCGGCCACCAGCGGCAACGCGATGGAACTGGCGCCGACCAACGTCAACGCCAACCGCCTCGGCGCCACCACCGAAGGCAGCAACTCCTACACCACCGGCGGCGTGACCATCGGCAAAGGCGTGCACTCGCTGAAGGAAACGCCGCAGTCGGTCACGGTGATGACCCGCAAGATGCTCGACGACCAGAACCTCAACACCATCGAACAGGTGATGGAGAAGACCCCGGGCATCACCGTCTACGACTCGCCCATGGGCGGCAAATATTTCTACTCGCGCGGTTTCCGCATGACCGGCCAGTACCAGTACGACGGCGTGCCGCTGGACATCGGCAGCAGCTACGTGCAGGCGGACAGCTTCAACAGCGACATGGCCATCTACGACCGCGTGGAAATCCTCCGCGGCGCGGCGGGCATGATGAAGGGCGCGGGCGGCACCGCCGGCGGCGTCAACTTCGTGCGCAAGCGCGGCCAGGACACCCCGCACACGCAGCTGTCGCTGTCGGCCGGCACCTGGGACAACTACCGCGGCCAGGTCGACACCGGCGGACCGCTGAACGACGCCGGCACTGTCCGTGGCCGCGCAGTGGTGACCCAGCAGACCCGTAAGTATTTCTACGATGTGGCTGAACGCCGCGACCAGATCTACTACGGCGCCCTGGACTTCGACCTCAGCCCTGACACCACCCTCGGTCTGGGCATGGCCTATGAAGACGTCGACGCCACCCCGTGCTGGGGCGGCCTGCCGCGCTACGCCGACGGCTCCGACCTGCACCTGAAACGCTCCACCTGCCTGAACACCTCGTGGAACAACCAGCGCAGCAAACGCGCCACCTACTTCGCCGACGTCAAACACCAGTTCAACGACGACTGGTCGCTGAAAGTCGCCGGCGTGTACTCGCGCAACACTCAGGACATGGAATATTCCTTCCCGAGCGGCACAGTGCCCTTGGGCGCCACCGCCACCAACACGCTGATGCTCGGCAGTACCTATGATTACGATCAGCGCGACTACGGGTTCGATGCCTACGTCGATGGCAAATTCGACGCCTTCGGCCAGCAGCACGAACTGATCGTCGGCGCCAACGCCAGCCGTTCGCACAAGGACGACTTCTACGCGGTGGCGGCATTGCCACAGCGCCAGAACGTGTTCAACCCGAACCACAACATCCCGCAGCCGGATGAAAGCTACTACCTGGCCAACGCCTCCCGTGGCGGCCCGGTGGACATGCACATCAAGCAATACGGCGCCTACTCGATCGCCCGCCTGAAACTCGCCGACCCGATGACCCTGGTACTCGGCAGCCGGGTCAGCTGGTACAAATCCGACACTGACTCGGTGCAGTACTTCCGTGGCGAAGGCACCGAGGTCAACACCCAGTCCACCGAAACCGGCCAGGTCACGCCCTTCGCCGGCCTGCTCTACGACCTCAACGACAACCTGACCGCCTACGCCAGCTACACCGACATCTTCACCCCGCAAGGCTCGTACAAAACCATCGACGGCAGCACGCTCAAGCCGCTGATTGGCCAGAGCTACGAGCTGGGGATCAAGGGTGAGTGGTACGACGGTCGTCTGAACACCACGTTCAACCTGTTCCGCACCATCCAGAAAGACGCGGCCCAGGATGACCTGCGGTGCGAAGACAGTTCGTGCCAGATCAACTCGGGCAAGGTCCGCGCCCAGGGCTTTGAAGCTGAAGTCAGCGGTGAAGTGATCGACCGCCTGCAACTGTTGGCCGGTTATACCTACACCCAGACCAAGGTGCTGGAAGATGCCGATGCCACTCAGGATGGCGCGGTCTACAACTCCTACGTGCCGCGTCACCTGTTGCGCGTCTGGGGTGATTACGCCCTGAGCGGGCCGCTGGACCGTGTGACGATTGGTGCGGGGGTCAATGCGCAGACGGGCACCTACCGGGTTTCGCCTCTGGGCGGGGACAATGTCGATGGCGCGGGTTATGCGGTCTGGAACGGTCGCATTGGTTATCGGATTGATGACACCTGGTCGGTGGCGTTGAACGGCAACAACCTGTTCGACAAGCGTTATTACGCGACTATTGGTACCGAGGGGTTCGGTAACTTCTATGGGGATCCGCGCAATTTTGTGATGTCGGTGAAGGCTGATTTCTGATTGCTCTTAGTTGTGTGGAAGCCCCGCTTTGGCGGGGCTTTTTGGTTTTTGGGATTGGGGGGCATATCCGTTGCTGCGGTGAAGGCTACTTAGGGTTCCGCCCTTACGGCGGGTCACTTTTTCCAAACGCCGGAATGCCGGCCCAGCGAAAAGTAACCAAAAAGGCTTTGCCCCGGCGTACGGCCCGCTCGCTGGGGCTCGGGGTACCTTCGTTACGGGACCGATCCGGGCGCAGCGGCTCCGGTTGGCTTCGCTGCACCTACACTCGCTGTGTACGACTGCGTCGTACGGTCGCTACGCTCCCACCCCCGGATCGATCCCGTAACGAAGCCTGCCGAAGGGGCAAAAGATCAAGAGCCAGAGCAAAAGCCCCTCACCCTAGCCCTCTCCCGAAGGGAGAGGGGACTGACCGAGGTGTTCAGGCGAAATACGCCGACTTGCGATATCGAGTCGAATGCAGATTCTGGAAAGCCCGCAAATCGGCTCCCTCTCCCTCGGGAGAGGGCTGGGGTGAGGGGCGAATCCAACACAGATCCAAAGCAGACCACACGCTTTTCACCACTCAACAATGAGCGTTAGCTCGAGTGCTTTTGATCTTGCTTTTGATCCACCGGCGACGTCGGAAGGCTGAGTGGAGGGATTGATCCGGGGGTGGGAGCGCAGCGACCGTTTGGCGCAGCCAAACACAGCGAGTGTAGGTGCAGCGAAGCAAACCGGAGCCGCTGCGCCCGGATCGATCCCGCAGCGAAGGAACCCGAGCCTGCGAGGGCCGAACGCAGGAGCTAGCGTTTTTTGCTTACTTTTTTAGGCGCTTGTAAAAAAGTAAGTCGCCGTAAGGGCGAAACCGCCAGCAGCAACACCAAAAAAAACGGATATTCACCCCATCCAAAAAACCCGCGCAAGCGCCCCACCAACCCGCGAATAAACCTCCAGAACCCCAGGCACCACCGTCCCCAACCGCAACAAATCATGAGTCAACCCGGCACAAACCTCGACCTCGACCTCAACCCCCTGCCCACGCAGCCTGTCGACATAAGCCTTCCCCTCATCCAGCAACGGATCAAACCCGGCCAATACGACAATGGCCGGCGCCACCCCACGCAAATCCTCCGCCAGCAACGGCGAAAAACGCCAATCCAGATAATCCTCCGGCCCTCGCGCATAGTGCTGATAAAACCACTCCAGCGTGTCGTTCTCGAGCAGGTACCCCTCACCAAACAACAGCCGCGAATCATGCACCCGCGAAGCATCGGTCACCGGATAACACAACAACTGCGCCTTGGGCGCGATAGCCACCGTGTGCGGCTGCACCACTGCCTGAATCGCCAGCACCGTCGCCAACGTGGCACCCGCGCTGTCGCCACCAAACGCAACGCGCGAACCATCCAGGCCGAGGCTCGCAGCCTGTTCGGCCAGCCAGGCCAAAGCGTCCTCGCCATCCTCCAGCGCTGTCGGAAAGCGATGCTCCGGCGCCAGTCGATAACCGACCGAGAGCACTGCACACGGCGTGCGCTGGCAAAACTCGCGGCAGACGCCGTCGTGGGAATCCAGACTGCCAACGACAAATCCGCCACCGTGGAAATACACCAGCACCGGCAGCGGCGATTCAATACCGTTGGGCCGATACAAACGTAACGCCAACGCCGCACCGTCACGGGCCTGTGTTTCGATCTCGGTGACTTCAAGATCCTGCGGCGCCGGCCAGCGCAGTTGCGCGGTAGTCTGTTCGAAGGTGGCGCGGGCCTCGCTCGGGGTCAGTTGGTGCATGGCCGGCAGGCCGGCGTCCTGGCTGTCTTGAGCGAGGTCAAGGAAAGCTTCCAGATCAGGGTGTAACGACATCGTTAAAAATCCTTGTATCCGCAATAGGACGGGCGCGCCTGGGCAGCGCCCGCGCAAAAGACCGGGCGATCAACCCACACGCGCCATGCAATGTTCGATCAACGCTTCAAGTTCACGCTGGTAATCGCTCATCAGCGCATCCATGGTGCCGGCGCGGTAACGCTGGCTGCTGTAGATGCAGCGCAAGGCCAGTTGCCCGTCATAGACCTGGCCGACGATTTCCAGCCAGTTGCCCAGATTCGCCTTGAGACTGTAGTTGTCGCCGGTCTCTTCCAGTGCCGGCACCAGCAACGCCTGTTCGTCGAAGCTCTGGTCGAACTGTCCGAGGTAGTTGAAGGTCACCCGTGCCTGCGGCAGTGCGGCCAGTTGCGCCGAAATGTCCGGCCCGGCCAGATGACGCAGCACGCCATAGCCGATGCCCTTCTGCGGTACGCCCGCCAGTTGCGCCTGCACATCGATGATCGACTGGCCGATGTCGTCGCCGTCCGGGCGCAAACGCACCGGGAACATGCTGGTGAACCAGCCGAGGCTGCGGCTCAGGTCGATCGATTCGAAGAGGTCTTCGCGCCCGTGCCCTTCGAGCAGAATCAACGCCGACGGTTGCTGACTCCAGCGGCACAGGGCGCGGCTGAGCGCTGACAACAGCAAGTCGTTGATCTGCGTGCCGTACACCGCCGGGGCCCGTTTGAGCAGTTGTTCGGTGTGCTCGCGGGACAGCTTGAGCCGCGCCTGCGCCTGTTGCCGCACGAGGTTCTTGCCGCGCGGGTTGTCGCACGGCAGATCAACGCCGGGCTGATCCAGTTGCTCCAGCCAATAGCTCAATTCCTGCTCGGCAATCACCGGCGCCTGCGCCTGCAATGCCTCGGCAAACGAACGATAACTGCTGGTGCGAATCGGCAGCTGCGGCGCCAGCCCCTGCACGCACGCCTCATAAGCGACTTTCAGATCGTCGAGCAGAATCCGCCACGACACGGTGTCGACCACCAGGTGATGAATCACCACCAACAACCGCGCCTGGCCATCCGGCAAGGCCACATGCATGACCCGCCAGACCGGCCCGTCATCGAGTTTGAGGCTGCGCTGCGCGAGGTTGGCCAAGGCTTCGACCTCTTCGCTGTTTTGCGCTTCACGGCGCCACAGCACAGCCTCGTCGGACGCGCTGCTGCTATAGCGCTGCAACCAGCGCCCGCCGTCATTGGAAAAACGCAGACGCAACGAATCGTGATGCTGTTCGATCAAGCCCAGCGCCTGTTCCAGGGCATCGAGATCCAGCGGCTGACGTGCGCTGAGCAGCAACGACTGGTTGTAGTGATGCGCCTCGGCCATGCCTTCGGCGAAGAACCATTGCTGGATCGGCAGCAAATTGAACGCACCCTCTGCAGCAACCTGAGTCAGGTCCGGCAACGCTTGCCCGGCGCCCTCCTTCGCCACTTGCTGCTCGACGATGCCGGCGATGGTTTGATAGCGCATCAGATCACGCAGCTTCAGCTCCATCTGCAGGGTCGGGTGGTTTCTCACCCGCGAGATCACTTGCAGGCTGAGGATCGAATCGCCGCCCAGTTCAAAGAAGTTATCGCTGATACCGACCTGCTCGACCTGCAACACCTGCGCCCAGATTTCCGCCAGCAGGCGTTCCTGCTCGGTGCGCGGGGCAACATATTCGTCGCTTTTGAACTCCGGCTCCGGCAAGGCCTTGCGATCGAGCTTGCCGTTGGGCGTGACCGGGAACGCGCTGAGGCAGACGATCTGCGCCGGCACCATGTATTCCGGCAGCGAAGCGCGCAGCCCGGCCTTGAGTTCATCGCCGATGTCTTCACCGCTGGCGGTGACCACGTAGCCGATCAGTTGCTTGCCGGAGGCATTGTCGCGGGCAATCACCAGCGCATCGCTGACCGCCGGCAACTGACGCAGGCTGGCCTCGACTTCGCCCAGCTCGATGCGGAAGCCACGCACCTTGACCTGATGGTCGATGCGCCCGACGTAATCGACCACGCCGTCCGGGCGACGGCGCACCAGATCGCCGCTGCGGTACAGGCGCTCGCCGAGGGCAAACGGGTTGGGCACGAAGCGCTCGCTGGTCAGATCGGGGCGGCCGTAGTAACCGCGAGCGACGCCGTAACCGCCGATGTACAACTCACCGGCAAAACCCGGCGGCAGCGGATTCAGATCGTCGTCGAGCACGTACAACGAACGCGCACCGACCGCGCGGCCAATCGGCGCGTATGCCGCTTCGCACTGCTGGCTGATGGCGACTTTCCAGAGCATCGGCGTGACCACGGTTTCGGTCGGGCCGTAGCCGTTGGTGAAGAACTGCGGACGCAATGCGGCTTTGACCTGTTCGAAGGTTTGCTCCGGCACCGCATCGCCACCGAAGCAGTAGATGCGCACTGGCGGTGGTGCGATGCCACTGGCGGCGGCGTACTCGGCGAGTTGTTTGAGATAGGCCGGCGGGAAACAGGCGATGGTCACGCCGTAATCGTGCAGGGCCTGATAGGTCTGCTCCGGCGTCCAAAGGCAACCGTCGCGAATCACCAGACGACCGCCGCTGTACAAGGTACTCAGCCAGCGTTCATGGGCACCGTCGAAAGCGAACGACATGAAGTGCAACTCGCAACTGCTCGCGTCCATTTCGTACAACTCGGCGATGGCCTGGCAGTGCATGCTCAGCGGTCCCTGGGTGACGGCCACGCCTTTTGGCCGTCCGGTGGAGCCGGAGGTGTAAACCAGATAGGCCAGGCTCTGCTCGTGAACATCGCAGACCGGTGCGGCATCGCTGTAAAGACTGCGATCGAGTTGATCGATTTCCAGACGCAACACGCCATGCGGCGCCGGTAACGTCGCCCGCAGGCTGGTTTGCGTCAGCAGCAGGGCCATGCGCGAATCTTCGATCATGTACGCCAGACGCTCCGGCGGGTAATCGATGTCCAGCGGTACGTACGCCGCACCGCTCTTGAGCACGGCGAGGAAGCTCACCAGCATTTCCAGCGAGCGCGGCAACGCCACGCCGATCACCACTTCCGGCCCGGCGCCGTGCGCGATCAGGCACTGCGCGAGTCGATTGGCCTGCCGCTCCAGTTCGGCGTAGGTCAGGCTCTCGCCGGCGCATTGCACCGCGATCGCATTCGGTTGCTGTTGCGCATGACGACTGATCAGCTCCGGCAGCAACTGCGGCGCGTGGCGGTGGGAAGGCTCGGCGCTCCAGGCCTGCGCCGCTTGCCATTGTTCGGCGGACAGACGCTGCAAATTGCCCAGTCGCTCATACGGCGCGGCCATCATCGCCGCGAGGGTGTTTTCCAGGGTCAGGCGAATGCCTTCTACCGCCTCGGCGCTGAAGTGGCTGCGCAGGTACAGGTACTCGATCGACAATTCATCGCCGAGCATCACCGCAAGGTCCATCGGCACGTTGGTCACGCCGTGGCCGATGGATTTGCCGAAGGTAAGCTCGGAGTCGGTTTCTTCCTGCAAGCGCTCGTCGATCGGGAAGTTCTCGAACACCACGATGCTGTCGAACAGCGCCTGACCACCGAGGTTCGACCAGCGCTGCACATCGGCCAGCGGTGCCTGGGAGTAATCGCGAATGTCGAGGTTGTAGGCCTGCACTTCGCCCAGCCAGTCGGCCAGGCGCTGATCGGCCTGTGGGGTCTGAATGATCGGCAACGTGTTGATGAACAGGCCGAGCATGTTGCCGACGTTCGGCAGACTTTCCGGGCGCCCCGACACGGTGGCGCCGAAGGTCACCGTTTGCTGGCCAGTGTAGCGTTGCAACAGCAGCAGCCACGCGCCCTGGATCAGCGTGTTGGGGGTGATGCGCAAATCGCGGCAGAACTCCAGCAGGCGCGCGGTTTGCGCCTTGTCCCAATTCGAATAGAGCGCATCGTGACCGGTAACGTCGGCACTGTGGCGCGGGTGCATCGCCTGACTCAGCGCAGTGGGTTCGTTGACCACCGCCAGACGCGCTTTCCAGAACAGCTCCTGGGCATCCTGATCCTGCGCCTGCAACCAGGCGATGAAGTCGCGATAGCGGCCGTTTTCGCCAGTCACCTGGCCCGTGGCGTAGTACTGCAAGACCTCGCCGAACAACCGCGAACTGCTCCAGCCGTCCATCAGGATGTGGTGACTGGTCCAGATCATCTGGTACTGCTCGTCGCCCAGCTGCAGCAGGGTCACCCGTTGCAAACGCGCCTCGGACAAGTCGAAGCCCAGCGCGCGGTCGGCGCTGGCGAATTCGGCAATCGCCGCCTCGCTGCAATCCTGCCCACGCCAATCGAGCACCTGCATCTGCAGCGGCGCCTGGCGATGCACGACCTGCAACGGCTTGGCCAGCCCATCCTGCCAATGGAAACTGGTGCGCAGGATCGCCTGCCGCACAATGATGAATTCCCAGGCCTGGCGGAAACGCTCCACGTCGAGGCCCTTGATCGGCAGGCTGACCTGTTGCACATAGAGGCTGCTGCCGTTATCCGACAGGGTGTGGAAGAGCATGCCTTCCTGCATCGGCGACAGCGGATAGACGTCTTCGATCAGTTCCGCCGGCACCGGCAAGGCATCGAGTTGCGCCTGATCCAGTTGCGCCAACGGGTAGTCGCTGGCGCTGGCGGATTGCGCGTCTTCAAGCGAAACCACTGCGGCCAGTTTCTGCACCGTCTGCTGCTGGAACAGGTCTTTGGGCGTGAAGCAAATGCCCTGCTGCCGCGCGCGGCTGACCAGTTGAATCGAGATGATCGAATCACCGCCGAGGGCGAAGAAATTGTCGGTCACGCCGACCTGCTCGATCTTCAGAATGTCCTGCCAGACCTCGGCCAGTTGCTGCTCCAGCGCCGTCGAAGGCGCGACGTAATCGCGTTGCGCCTGACTGGCGTCCGGTGCCGGGAGAGCCTTGCGATCAAGTTTGCCGTTGGGTGTCAGCGGCAACTGTTCGAGGAACAGCCACTGCGCCGGCACCATGTAATCCGGCAGATGCGCCTTGAGCGCGGCTTGCAGCGCAGCGCTCAGCGCGTCCAGTTGCGCAAGACTCTGATCAGCCTCGGCCGGCACCACATAAGCCACCAGTTGCTGGCCGCCAACGCCGTCCACCGCCAGCACCACGCCTTCGCGCACGCTGGCCTGGGCCAGCAGACGCGCTTCGATTTCCCCCAGTTCGATACGGAAGCCGCGCACCTTGACCTGATGGTCGATGCGGCCGACGTATTCGATACGGCCGTCGTCCATGAAACGCGTCAGGTCGCCGGTGCGGTACATGCGCTCGCCGTTGCTCGCCAACGGGTTGGGCACGAAGCGCTCGGCGGTCAGGCCCGGGCGCAACAGATAGCCACGGGTGATGCCCTCACCGGCCAGATACAGCTCCGCTGCGATGCCGAGCGGAGCTGCCTGCAATTGCCCGTCGAGCAGGTACGCGGTGGTGTTGCGCAATGGCCGGCCGATATTGGCCTGGCCGCCGAGTTCGCGACGGGTCCAGGTCGAATACGTGGTGTCTTCGGACGGCCCGTACAGATCGTAAACGTGGGCAACCGAAGTCTCGCGGTACAGCGTGTCGACCAGCGCCTGCTTGAGCGGCTCGCCGGCGAGATTGATGATGCGCACGCCCGCCGGGATCTGGCCGATGCGTTGTAGCGCGGCAATCGCCGATGGCACGGTGTTGATCAGGCGCACCTGATCACGCTCGGGCAAGTCGGGCAGCTCCAGAGCATTGCGCGCCATGACTATGGATCCGCCGCGCGCCAGGGTGACGAAAATCTCCCACACCGACAGGTCGAAGCACACCGACGTCGAGGCCAGCACGCCTTGCAGATCGTCCTCGCTGTAGACCTCGGCGGACCAGTCAATCAGCGCCTGTACGTTGCGATGGGCGATGGCCACGCCTTTCGGTTTACCGGTGGAACCGGAGGTGTAGATCACGTAGGCCAGATTGGCCGAGTCGGCGCGCGCCGGCAGGTTGTCCGGCGCTTGCGCGGCGAACGCCTCACCGCCGGCCTCGACCAGTACCACGTGTGCTTCGCTGGACGGCAGTTGCGCCAGCAACGCTTGCTGGGTCAGCAGAACTTTCGCCTGGCTGTCGTCGAGCATGTAGGCCACGCGGTCGGCCGGGTAGTCCGGGTCCAGCGGCACGTAGGTGCCGCCGGCCTTGAGCACCGCCATCAGGGCGATCACCAGTTCCGCCGAACGCGGCAGCGCCACGCCGACGCGCACTTCGGCGGTGACACCCAGCGTCACCAAATGCCGCGCCAGCTGATTCGCCCGCAGGTTCAGTTCGCCATAGCTCAGGGCCACGCCGGCATGACTCAACGCCAGTGCCTGCGGATGTGCTGCGACCCTTGCTTCAAAGCTCTGCGAGATCAACCGCTCGGCCGGATAAGCCGCGTGATTGTCGTTCCACTGCGCCAGCGTCTGACGCTCGGCCAGCGGCAGCAGACCGATCTCGCCGAGTGCACGCTGCGGCGCTGCGATAAATTGCTCGAGCACTTCACGCAAATGCGCCGCCAGACCAAGCACGCTGCGCTCGGCGAAGTGCTTGGTGAGGTAGTTGAAATCGAGGTTGAGCACTTCGCTGGCACCAGCGATCAGGGTCAGGCCGTAGTTGGTCTGTTCACGATGCTCCAGACCGGAAAAGCGCAGCCCGCCCGGATTGGCCTCCAGCGCTTCGGACACCGGGTAGTTCTCGAACACCAGCAAAGTGTCGAACAACGCTTCGCCACTCAATGCGGCCAGACGCTGAATGTCCTGCAACGGCGTCTGTTCGTAGTCGCGCAACAGCAGGTTCTTGTCCTGCACGCTGCGCACCCAGTCGCCGACGCTGAGGGTGGCCTGCGGGCTGGCGATTACCGGCAAGGTGTTGATGAATAGCCCCAGCTGTTCTTCGATGCCCGGCAAATCCACCGGACGCCCGGATACCGTGGCGCCAAACGCCACGGTGGCCTGCCCGGTGTAGCGCTGCAACACCAGCAGCCATGCCGCCTGCACCAGACTGTTGAGGGTCACCTGTTGCTGGCGGGAGAAGCTGTTCAGACGCTGGGTCAACGCTTCATCGAAATGCAGACGATGCATCTGTTTGCCCGGCCCCGGCACGGTGCGTCCGTGGCAGGCCGAGGCCAGTCGGGTCGGCTCGTCGAGTTCGGCCAGTTGTCCGCGCCAGAATTCCTGTGCCCCAGCCTTGTCCTGGCCTTGCAGCCAGACCAGAAAATCGCGGTAGCGGCCCTGTGCGCTCGGCACCGGCTGGCCGGCGTAATCCTGCAGCACCTCGCCGAACATCCGCGAGTTGCTCCAGCCATCCATGAGGATGTGGTGACAAGTGAAAATCAGTCGATGGCGGTCGTCGGCAGTGCGCAGCAGGCACAGGCGCAACAGCGGCGGATTCTGCAGATCGAAGCCGCGCTCGCGGTCGGCCTGCGCCCGCGCCTCAAGCACCGCCGGCAGATCAGCGGCATCGCGTACATCAACTTCCGGCATTTCCAGGGTCAGTTGGCGGTTGATCACCTGCAACGGCGCATCGAGGCCATCGCGGCCCCAGATGAAACCGGCGCGCAGCACTTCATGGCGATCGACCACCCGTTGCCAGGCTTGCTGGAACCGCGCGACGTCGAGGCCGTCGATGTCCAGCAGCATCTGATAGACGTAGGCGCTGGCATCCGCGTCGTACAGGCTGTGGAACAGAATGCCCTGCTGCATCGGCGCCAGCGGATAAATGTCCTCGATGCGCTGGGCGGCGATCGGCAGGCTGTCCAGATGCGCCTGGGACAAACCGGCCAGCGGAACGTCGGACGGAGTCAGCCCCCCGGAATGACTGAGGCAGTGGTCGATCAATTCGCTCAGCGCCACTTCGTAGGCGCGGGCCAAACCGACAATGGTCGCCTCCTCGAAGACGTCGCTGCTGTAGGTCCAGGTCAGGCTCAACTGGCCCTGATAAACCCGGCCATCGATGGTCAGCCAATTGGCCATCGGCGCGTTTGCGTCCTGACCGGCGCCCTTGTCTTCGGTGGCCGGCCGCCACAAGGCGTCTTCGTCGAAGTTGTTATCGAACTGGCCGAGGTAGTTGAACGTTACCTGCGGTTGCGCCAGTTCATGCAGTGCCGCTTGTGCTTCGGCGGTACCGAGATAACGCAGCAAGCTGAAGCCGATGCCCTTGTTCGGGATCGCGCGCAGTTGCTCCTTGATGCCTTTGATCGAGGTTTCCAGGCTGGCGTTTGGTGTCAGGCGCACCGGGAACATGCTGGTGAACCAGCCCACGGTGCGGCTCAGGTCGATGTCATCGAAGAGGTCTTCGCGGCCATGGCCTTCGAGCTGCACCAGCGCACTGTCGCTGGCGGTCCACTCGCACAGCACCCGCGCCAGTGCGGTCAGCAGCAGGTCGTTGACCTGGGTGCGGTAGACCGCCGGAGCCTGTTGCAGCAATTGGCGAGTGCGTTCGGCGTCCAGCCGCGTGTCGACGCTGCGTTCGAAGCGGTTGTTCAATTGGCCCTGCGGATTATCCAGCGGCAAACCGAGCGGCGCGTCGCGCAACTGTTCGCGCCAGTAGCTCAGTTCGCTGCCCAGCGCCGCGCTTCGCGCATGCTCTTGCAGGCGCAAGCCCCAGTCCTTGAACGCGCTGGTCTTGGCCGGCAGATGCACGCTCTGTCCGCTGCTGATCTGCTGATAGGCGCTTTGCAGGTCTTCGAGCAGGATTCGCCACGACACGCCATCGACCACCAGGTGATGAATCACCAGCAACAGACGCTGACTGGCGTCCGGCATATCGACCAGCGCCGCGCGGATCAGCGGGCCGTTGTGCAGGTCGAGGCTGCGTTGCAGGTCCAGGCACAGCGCTGGCAATGCCGCGCTGTCGTCCAGCGTGAAAGTGCGCAATAACGCTTGTGGTTGATCCTCCGCGCCGTGGCTTTGCTGCCAGCCCTGCTCGGTTTGGCGATAGCGCAGACGCAAGGCGTCATGCTGTTTTGGCACCTGCGCCAGGGCCTGTTGCAGGGCTGCGGCTTGCAGGGTTTTCGCCGGGGTCAGCAGGATCGACTGGTTCCAGTGATGCCGCGCCGGGATGTCGCTGTGGAAGAAATACTGCTGGATCGGCGTCAGCGGCGCATCGCCAAGCACCTCGCCCTGCTCCGTCTGCACGGCGTCGCTCTGCTGCGCGACTGTGGCCAGACGCTGCACGGTCTGGTGCTGAAAAATGTCCTTGGGCGTGAAGCGAATGCCAGCCTGCCGAGCGCGGCTGACCACTTGAATCGAGATGATCGAATCGCCGCCCAGCTCGAAGAAATTATCGTGAAGCCCGACCCGTTCGACCTTGAGCACGTCCTGCCAAATCTCCGCCAGACGCTGTTCCAGTTCGCTGCGCGGCGCGGCGTAGGCCTCTTGCACGTGCGCAACGTCCGGCTGCGGCAGTTGTTTGCGATCGAGCTTGCCGTTGGCGGTCAGCGGCAGTCGGTCGAGGAACGCCCAACTGACCGGGACCATATAATCCGGCAGGGTTTCGCGCAGGTGCAGCTTGATCGAATCACGCAGCGCGCCCTGCTCGTCCGTGTTCAATGTCTCAACCGGCACGACCCAGGTCGCCAGTTGCTGACCGCTGAGACCGTCCACCGCCAGCACCACCGCTTCGCGCACCTGTGGATGCTTGAGCAGTTGCGCTTCGATTTCGCCGAGCTCGATGCGGAAACCACGGATCTTCACTTGGTGGTCGATACGACCGATGTACTCGATCACCCCGTCGCCGCGCAGCCGTGCGAGGTCGCCGGTACGGTACAGACGCTGGCCGGCCTTGTGGTTGAACGGATCGGGCACGAAGCGGGTGGCGCTCATGCCGGCCTGATTCAGATAACCACGGGCGAGACCGGCGCCAGCGATGTACAACTCACCGATGCAGCCTTGCGGCACCAGGTTCAGCGAGCTGTCGAGCAAGTACCACGACAGGTCGACAATCGGCGCGCCAATCGGGCTGCTGTGATTGCTGTGCAGATCCGCCAGCGACAATGGCCGGTAGGTCACGTGCACGGTGGTTTCGGTGATGCCGTACATGTTGATCAGCGTCGGCGTGCGGTCGCCAAAACGTTCGAACCACGGGCGCAGATTCTGTACTTCCAGCGCCTCGCCGCCGAACACCACGTAACGCAGGGTATTACTGCGGCTCGACTCGCAGGCGACCTGCATCAACGGCTTGAACGCCGACGGTGTCTGGTTCAGCACCGTGACATTTTCATCGCACAGCAGCGTGTAGAAATCCTCTGGCGAACGGCTGACGTCGTGGGGCACGACCACCAGTTTGCCGCCGTACAGCAGCGCGCCAAAAATCTCCCACACCGAAAAGTCGAACGCGTAGGAATGGAACAGCGTCCAGCTGTCCTGCGCGCCGAAATCGAACCAGTGCGCGGTGGCGCTGAACAGGCGCATCACGTTGCCGTGCGGCAGCAACGCGCCCTTGGGTTTGCCGGTGGAACCGGAGGTGTAGATGACGTAGGCCAGATTGTCCGGCGTGGTCAGGCATGGCGGGTTGCTTTCGATGCTGTGTTCCGGCGCCTGATCCAGATCGAGGCAGATCAGCCCCGGCGGCAGCGGCAATTGCCCGAGCAAATGGCCCTGGGTCAACAGCAATCGAATACCGCTGTCGTCGATCATGTAGCTCAAGCGGTCATCCGGGTAGCTCGGGTCCAGCGGCACATAGGCGCCGCCCGCTTTCAGCACCGCGAGAATGGCGACGATCATGTCCAGCGAACGCTCGACCGCAACGCCGACGCACACGTCCGGGCCGACGCCCTGCTCGATCAGCGTATGCGCCCACAGGTTGGCGCGGTGATTGAGTTCAGCGTAAGTCAGGCGTTGCCCGGCAAAGCTCACCGCCACCGCATCGGCATGCCGCTCGGCCTGGGCCTCGATGGCTTGCTGGATGCACGGGGTCAGCGGTTGTTCAATCAGCGACGGATTCCATTGCGCCAACAGCTGTTGCTGCTGGCCGGCGTCGAGCATCGGCAATTGGCCGATGCACCGGGTCGGCTCGGCGACGATCGCCTGCAACAGCGCGGTCCAGTGTTGCGCCAGGCGCTCGATGGTCGCTGCGTCGAACAGGTCAGTGGCGTACTTGAGCACGGCTTCGATGTCGTGGGCCTGCTCGGTGGTGTTGAGGGTCAGGTCGAACTGCGCGGTCTGGCTCTGCCATTCCAGCGGTTCGATGTTCAGGCCGTTGAGGCGTGTGGCGACGCTTGCGCGGCGCTCGGCCTGGTGGTTGAACATCACCTGGAACAGCGGACTGTGGCTGAGGCTGCGGCCCGGCTCCAGCGCTTCGACCAGTTGCTCGAAAGGCAAGTCCTGATGCGCCTGCGCCTCCTGCGCGGTCTGTTTGACCTGACGCAGCAGTTCGACAAACGGCAGCTCTGCGTCGATGTCCGCCTTGAGCACCTGGGTGTTGACGAAGAAGCCGATCAGGCGCTCGATTTCCACTCGGCCACGGTTGGCCACCGGCACGCCGACACGGATGTCGCTTTGCCCGCTGTAGCGATGCAGCAAGGCCTGAAACGAAGCCAGCAGCAACACGAACAGGGTGACGTTTTCCTGCCGGGCAAAGGCCTTGAGGGCATGGCTCAGCGCCGGATCAAGAATCAGGTTATGGCTGGCGCCGGCGAAGCTTTGATCGACCGCGCGCGGGCGATCCAGCGGCAACTCCAGCACCGGTTGTTCGCCGCCGAGTTTTGCCTGCCAGTAGGCCAGCTGCCGCTCCTGCTCACCGGCCTCCATCCACTGGCGCTGCCACAAGGCGTAATCGGCGTATTGAATCGGCAGCGCCGGCAGACCGGCGTCGTGACCGAGGTTGAAACCGGCATAGAGCTGCACCAGTTCCTCGATCATCACTTGCAGCGACCAGCCATCGGAAACGATGTGATGCAGGGTCAGCACCAGCACATGCTCAGCGGGGTTGACCTGTAGCAGCGCGGCTCGCAGCAACGGGCCGTGCTGCAGGTCGAAAGTCTTCTGGCTCTGGGTCTGGACGAAAGCCTGGATCGAACGCTCCGGGTCATTCGCCAGATCAGCGCTCAGGTGATGAATCTCCAACGCAAAAGGTCCTGCGGGCAGGACCACTTGCAAGGGTTGCGCGCTGTCTTGAGAGAACACCGTGCGCAAGGTTTCGTGGCGTTCGATCAGCGCCGCGATGCTGCGTTCCAGTGCCGGCGCATCCAGCGGCCCCTGCAAGCGCAGGGCCGTCGGAATGTTGTAGGCCGCGCTGTGCGGTGCCCACTGCCAGAGGAACCACTGGCGCTGCTGAGCGTAGGACAGCAGCAACGGCTCTTCAGCCGTGCGCTTGAAAACCGGGGCAATGTCAAAGAGGTTGACGCCTTTCTGCTTGAGCAGAACCGCCAGAGCCTTTCTTTGCTTAGCCGAAAGTTGTCCTACCGACTCGATTAACTCTTGCACGCGTTTTTCCCTCTCAAGAAATCAGTTTTTCCAGATCATCGAGGGATAGACGTTTGAGGGCCTCCAGTGATTTAGCCAATTCATCCTGAACGGGCGACATTTCGACGCGCAGCGCTTCGATCCGCGCGCAGAAATCCTTGAGCGTGTCGGTTTCGAACAGCGCCTTGAGCGGCACCTTGTCGCCCAGACGTTCCTGCACCCGGGTCACCACCAATGTCGCCAGCAACGAATGGCCGCCGAGCTGGAAGAAGTTGTCCGCCAGCCCGACCCGCTCGACTTCCAGCACCTCCTGCCAGATCGTGGCGACCTCCCATTGCAGATCGCTTTGCGGCGCCTGGTATTGCTCCTGCGTCGGGCTCTCGCCCAACGCCATCAGCGCCTTGCGATCGAGCTTGCCGTTGGGCGTCAGCGGGATCGCGTCGATCAGGTGCAGATGCCCCGGCACCATGTGCGCCGGCAAGCGACTGGCCAACGCATTGCGCACCCGCTCGGCCAGCGTCGACCGCTCGCTGTCCGGCGCCGCGACGAGGTAGGCATGCAGGTGTTTGCCAGCGGCGCCGTCCTGCGCCAGTACCACCGCTTCGCCGATATCGTCGAGTTCCAGCAGACGCGCTTCGATCTCGCTGAGCTCGATGCGGAAGCCGCGAATCTTCACCTGATGGTCGGCGCGACCGATGTACTCGATGTTGCCATCGTCGCCCTGGCGCACCAGATCGCCGGTGCGGTACAGGCGCTCGCCATTGCTCGCGTAAGGATTCGGCACAAAGCGTTCGGCGGTCAGCGCGGCGCGGCGCAGATAGCCGCGCGTCACCCCGGCACCCGCCAGGTACAGCTCGGCCGCCACGCCCTCGGGCAGCGCCTGCAACTGACTGTCGAGCAGGTAGGCCACGGTGTTGTCCAGCGGCCGGCCAATGTTCGCCCGGCCCTGCGGTGTGCGCAGGGTGAAGGTCGAATAAGTGGTGTCCTCCGACGGCCCGTAGAGGTCGTAGACCTGCTGCACCTGAGTGCTGGCGTAGAGTCTGTCGACCAGACTCTGCTTGAGCGGCTCGCCGGCCAGATTGATGGTGCCGACTGAAGTCGGGATCTGCCCGGCCCGTTGCAACGCGGCAATCGCCGACGGCACAGTGTTGATCAGGGTGACCTGCTCGCGCGCCGGCAAATCCGTCAGCGCCAGAGCGTTGTCGGCCAGCACCAGGCAGCCACCGCAGGCCAGCGTGACGAAGATTTCCCACACCGACAGATCGAAGCAGATCGAGGTCGAGGCCAGCACACCGCGCAATTGTTCTTCGCGATAGACACCCGCTGACCACTGAATCAGCGCCGACAGATTGCCGTGGCTGATGGCTACGCCTTTCGGCTTGCCGGTGGAGCCGGAGGTGTAGATCACGTACGCCAGATTGTCTGCCGCGAGATTAACCAGTGGCGCAGCATCCGGGTATTCGCTGGCGACGTTCTCGTCCACCAGCAGCACCTGCGCACTCAAGGTTTCGGGCAGCATCGCCAAGGCCGCTGGCTCAGTGAGCAGCACCGCCGCGCGGCTGTCGTCGAGCATGTGCAGCAAGCGCTCCTGCGGGTAATCCGGGTCCAGCGGCACATAAGCGCCACCGGCCTTGAGGATCGCCAGCAAGCCGACCAGCATGTCCGGCGTGCGGCGCATGCACACGCCGACGCGCACTTCCGGCCCGACGCCCATGCCTTGCAGCTTGTGCGCCAGACGATTGGCCCGGGTATCGAGGTTTTGGTAAGCGATGGATTGCTCAGCGAACAGCACCGCGTTCGCCTGTGGCTGTCGTTGCACTTGCGCGGCGATGTGCGCCAGCACCGTGCGTTGATCCGGCGTGGTAACCGGCGCCTTGCCCCACTCGATCGCTTGTTGCCGTTGTGGCTCGGCGAGCAGTTGCAGCGCGCCCAGCGGCTGCGTGGCGTCGGCGAGGAACTGCTCGAGCAGGCCTTGCAACTGCGCACTCAACGCGCGGATCGCTTGAACGTCGAAGCTGGCCTGATCGAAACTCACGCCCAGACTCAGCTCGCGGCCGGTGACCGCGACCAGCGTCAGCGGATAGTTGGTCTGCTCCTGCCGGCGGATTGCCGAGAACTTCAGACCCGTCTGCGGTCCCTGCGCCAGCGCTTCGGCCATCGGATAGTTCTCGAACACCAGAATGCTGTCGAACAATGCCCCGGCACCCGCCCCGGCCCAGCGCTGAATATCATACAGCGGCGTGTGTTCGTGCTCGCGCAAGGCCAGATTGAGGTCTTGCACCTGTTGCAGCCATTGGCTGACGCCGATCTCCGGCGATGGCGCCGCCACCACCGGCAAGGTGTTGATGAACAGACCGATCTGCTGCTCGACGCCCGGCAAATCCGTCGGCCGCCCGGCGACCGTCGCGCCGAACGCCACGTGATCCTGGCCGGTGTAGCGCTGCAACAGCAGCAGCCACGCCGCTTGTACCAGCGTGTTGAGGGTGACTTTCTGCTCGCGGGCGAAGCGGTTCAGTTCGGCGGTCAGCGGTTCGCTGAACACATGCTCGTGATCGGCATAGCCACTCGCCGTTTGCCTGACCGGCATGGCACTGGCCAGTCGCGTCGGCTGTTCAAGGTCCGCCAGCGCTGCGCGCCAGAACTGTCGACTGGCCTGCTGATCACGCTGGCCGAGCCATTCGATGTAATCGCGATAACGCCCCTGCCCTGCGCTCGGCGCGATGCCGGCGTAACGTTGCAGCACTTCGCCGAACAACTGCGAAGTGCTCCAGCCGTCCATGAGGATGTGATGGCAGGTGTAGATCAGGTGATGAGTGTGCTCATCGATGCGCACCAACGTCACGCGCAACAGCGGTGCGTCGAGCAGATCGAAACCGTTGTGCAGATCTTCAGCGGCGAGATGATCAAGCGCGGCATCCAGGCCAGCGCGACCGCGCCAGTCCTGCACCTGCCACGGCATCTGCACACGGCTGCGGACCACCTGCACCGGCGCGGCGGCATCCTGCGGCCAGACGAACGCCGTACGCAGAATATCGTGGGCTTCGAGGGTCTGCTGCCAGGCCTGGTGGAAGCGCTCGGCGTCGAGCTGCTCGACGTCGACGCGCAGCTGATTGGTGTAAGCCGGACTGTCCGGCTCGTTGCGGCTGTGGAACAGAATGCCTTGCTGCATCGGCGACAGCGGGTACAGATCGACGATGTCACGCGGCGCAATCGGCAATGCCGACAGCTGCGCCTGGGTCAGGTTGGCGAGGTTGAAATCCGAAGGAGTCACGCCACCTGCGCCGCTCGCGCAGCAATGTTCGATCAGGCGTTGCAGTTCGCGGCGATAGGCCTCGGCCAGCGCCTCGATGGTCTCGGCGCGGTACATGCCGGTGCCGAAGGTCCAGGTCAGTTCCAGCTCACCGCCGAGAACCTGTCCGTCGACGCTCAGCCAATTGCCCAGCGGTGCCTGTCCATCCTGATTGGCGCCAGTGCCGTCGCTGCTTGGCAAGAACAACGCGCCCTGCTCAGCGCTGAACGCGCCGTCGAACTGGCCGAGATAATTGAAGGTTACCCGTGGTTGCGCCAGCGTCTGCAACTCGGCAGCACGCGTGAGGTAACGCAGCACGCCATAACCGATGCCTTTGCCCGGCACGGCGCGCAGTTGCTCCTTGATCGCGCACAGCGACGCAGCGGGACTCGTCTGCGGGGTCAGGCGCACCGGGAACAGGCTGCTGAACCAGCCGACCGTGCGGCTCAGGTCGATGTCGTCGAACAGGTCTTCACGACCATGGCCTTCGAGCTGGATCAACACCGAAGGCTGCTCGCTCCAGTCACACAGCACCCGCGCCAATGCGGTCAGCAACAGGTCGTTGATTTGCGTGCGGTAGGCCGCCGGGGCGACTTTCAGCAGTTTGTCGGTCAATGTCTGGCTCAGGCGCGTACTGGCGCGGGCGGCCTGGGCGCGGGTCTGGCTGTCCTCGGCGAAATCCCGTGGCAGTGCCGCGTCAGCCGCCGCCAGGGTCTGGCGCCAATAAGCGCTTTCGGCCGCCAACGTTTCGCTCTCTGCATAACGATGCAACTGCTCGGCCCAGTTGTGCAACGAACTGCTCTGGCTTGGCAACACTGGCGCCGTCCCCGCCGCCCATGCGTGGTAAGCCTGCTGCAAGTCGTCCAGCAGAATGCGCCACGACACGCCGTCGACCACCAGGTGATGAATCACCAGCAACAAGCGCTGCTCGGCGTTCGGCAGGTTGACCAGCACCGCGCGCAGCAAGTGCCCGCGTTGCAAATCCAGGCTGCGCTGCGCTGCGTCGGCCACGGCCGGCAAGGCATCGAGGCTGTCCAGCTCGCGAACCCAGAGCAATTCGGCATCGCGCTGAGTCTGCGGCAACGCCTGCCAGCTATCGCCCGACTGCACGAAACTCAGGGCCAAGGCCTCGTGCTGTTCTACCAACGCTGCCAGCGCCGTACGCAGATGCGCGGCGTCCAGCGCCAGGGTCGGTTGCAACATCACCGACTGATTCCAGTGCTGACGCTGGGCAATCGGCGTCTCGAAGAAGCGCACCTGGATCGGCAGCAACGGCAACGGCCCGCGAGCCACTGGTGCCGCGACGGCAGCCGGTTTGGCTTCGATCAGTCTGGCCACAGCAGCCAGTTGGCCGATGGTCTGTTTTTCGAACAACTGCTTGGGGCTGAGCTTGATGCCCTGGCGCTTGGCCCGGGCGATGATCTGCAAGCTGAGGATCGAGTCGCCGCCCAGTTCAAAGAAGTTATCGCTGCTGCCGACCCGCTCAAGCTTGAGCACCTCAGCCCAGATCGCGGCCAGTTTCTCTTCGATCTCACCGACCGGCGCGACGAACTGCTGGCTGACCACGCCGGGCACTGGCAAGGCACGCTTGTCGAGTTTGCCGTTGGCAGTCAGCGGCAGCTTTTCCAGCAACACTAACTGTGCCGGCACCAGGTAATCCGGCAGCCGCGCCTGCAATTGCTCGCGCAGCTCCTGCGCCTGCACCTTCGCGCCCACTGCCGGCACGCACCACGCCAGCAGTTGCAGGCGCGCCGGATCGTCATCCAGTGGCAGCGCGAGCACGGCGGCTTCGCTGACGTCATCGAGGCTGAGCAACACCCGCGCGACTTCCGCAGGCTCCACACGGTAGCCGCGAACTTTGACCTGATCGTCGGCACGACCGATGAACTCCAGCGCCTGCTCGCGGTTGCGCCGGACCCGGTCGCCGCTGCGGTAGACCCGCGCACCCGGTATGCCGAACGGATCGGGCAGGAAGCGTTCGGCGGTCAGCGCCGGCTGATTCAGGTAGCCAAGGGCAACGCTGTCGCCGCCGATGTACAACTCACCGGCAACCTGATCGGCCACCGGGTTGAGCACATCGTCGAGCACATAGACATGGGCACCGGCCAACGCCGTGCCGACCGGAACACTGCGCGCCTGCGCGGGGAGTTCTTCGACCTCATGGGTCAGCACACCCACGGTGGTTTCGCTAGGGCCATAGTGATTGATCAGGCGACAGCCCGGTTTAAGTTGCTGCACACGCTCGACCAGTGCCGGCGAACAGGCTTCGCCGCCGACGATCAGTGCGTGTTCCGGCAGCACATCCGCAGGCTTGGCCGCCTGCAACAGCGCGGCGAGATGGCCGGGAACGATCTTCAGCACGCCAACGCGATGGCAGGCCATGTATTCGGCAAAACGATCCGGGTCGAAGCCGAGTTCTTCTGGCAGCACATGTAGCAAACGACCGGAGCACAACGCGCCGAACAGCACGGTGAAGCCAAGGTCGGCGGCGATGGTCGAGACCAGCGCCATGCTCGCCTCCGGCGCAGGAGCCAGACGTTCGAGTACGCCGCGCACGTAACTGCCCAGCGCGCCGTGGCTGACCAGCACGCCCTTGGGTTGCCCGGTGGAACCGGAGGTGTGAATCACGTAGGCCGGCGACTGCGCATACAGCGTCAACTCAGGCGCGGATGCCGGCAGTGACTGCCATTGCCCCTGTGCAAATTCCAGACCCTGACAGCCCTCAGCCGCCAATTCGCTGAGCCGTGCGTCGCCTTCAGCACCGATCAGCGCCCGCGCCTGGGCAGCGCCGAGCATCTGTTGCAGGCGCGCGCTTGGCGCCTTGACGTCGAGCGGCATGTACACCGCGCCAGCCTTGAAAATCGCCAGCAGGCAAGTCAGCCAGTCCAGCGAACGCTCCAGCAGCACCGCCACCGGTTCGCCGACACTGACGCCCTGCGCACGCAAATAATGGGCGAGACGGTTGGCTTGTTCATCCAGCGCCTGGAAAGTCACCGTTTGCTTGAGATCCCGAGCGGCCAGCGCCAGCGGCTGCCGGGCCACTTCACGCGCCCAGTGTTGCAACACCGTCAACGCCGGTTCGCGTTGGCTGGCAAGCGCAGCAGGCCGTGGCGTCGCTACCGTGTGGAGCGGCGCCTGCGGCGAGTTGAGCAACTGTGTAAACAGGTCCAGCAACATCGGCACAAAACCGGCGACCGTTTCCGCCCGATAGAGATCGCTGGCGTAGGTCATCTGGCCGTGGATCAGCGCGCCGTCGTCGGTGATATCCAAGGCCAGATCGAAGTGCGTGCCGTCCTTGGCCAGCGGGTATTCGCCGACAGTCAGGCCGGGCAAGGCCATCGAGCGTTGTTTCTGCATGCCGACGTTCTGGTTGAACTTGGCCTGGAACAGCGGGTTGTGGCCCAGGGTGCGTTCGGCGACCAATTCGTCGACGAGTTGCTCGAACGGCAACTCCTGATGTGCCTGTGCGCCGAACGCCGCTTCACGCACCTGCGCGAGCAAATCGGCGAAACTGCCGCGCTCATCGACCTGGCAACGCAGCACCTGGGTGTTGACGAAGAAACCGATCAGTCCCTCGACTTCGGCGCGGCCACGGTTGGCATTCGGCACGCCGACACGAATGTCGCGCTCGCCGGCCAGACGCGAAAGGAACAGCGAGAACCCGGCCAGCACCAGCATGAACAGGCTGATGCCCTGGCTGCGGGCGAAGACGTTGAGCTGTTGCGACAGGTCGGTGCCGAAATCAAAGCTCAGGGTCTGCCCGGCGAAGCTCTGGGTCGGTGGTCGGGCAAAGTCCGCTGCCACTTCCAGCAGCGGATGCTCGTCGCCCAGTTGCTGACGCCAGTAGTCGAGCTGGCGTTCGCCCTCGCCGGCCTCCAGCCAGCGCCGCTGCCAGATCGCATAGTCGGCGTATTGCAACGGCAGCGCCGGCAATTGCGGCTCGCGCTGCAGGCTGAACGCCTGATAGCACTGCACGAATTCCTTGACCATGACGTCCATCGACCAGCCATCGGAGACGATGTGATGCATGCTCACCACCAGCACGAACTCATCGTCGGCCAAAGCAAACAGGCTGGCGCGCAACAGCGGGCCGTGGCGCAGATCAAACGGTTGCGCGGTGACGTCTTGTACGTGTTGCGCGAGCAGTTCTTCGCGCTCTTGCGCGGCGGTGCCGGTCAGATCGAAGCGTTCCAGCGCAATACTTTGTTGCTCGAGAATCAGCTGATGCGCTTGATCACCGTCGGTGTGAAACACCGTGCGCAACACTTCATGACGCGCCAGCAGATGATCGAACGAGCGGCTCAGGGCTGACTCATTCAGCGAACCTTTGAGACGCAAGCCAGCGGCCATGTTGTACGCGGCGCTCTGCGGTTCCAGTTGCCAGAGAAACAGCAGGCGCTGCTGGGCGAACGACAGGGGAATCTGCGCGCAGTCGTGGCGGCTGACCGGCAGCGGCAGCAGGCTGAAATCCTTGCCCTCCTCGCGCAATTTGGCCAGAAACAGCCGACGCTGTTCCAGCGGCAAGCCGACGAACCTTTTTGCAATACGTTCCGCCATCGTGCCGCTCATACTTCTTCTCCTTGCAAAGCATTCATGAACTGATCCAGGTCGGACCAGTCGTCGTCGCCGCTCGCCTCGGCCAGTTGCCCGAGCACCTCGGCGAGATCCGCCAGCAGCGGTTTTTCGAACAGGCTGCGCAGCGGCAGCACCACGCCCATCTGCTCCTTGACCCGGGCAATCACCTGCGCGGCCAGCAACGAATGGCCGCCCAGCTCAAAGAAGTGATCGTCCAGGCCCACACGCGGCACGTGCAGCACCTCGGCCCAGACCTGCGCCAGACACTGCTCGGCCGGCGATTGCGGGGCGCGGTAATCGCCCTGCAACTGCGCAGGATCCGGCGTCGGCAAGGCCTTGCGGTCGAGCTTGCCGCTCGGCGTCAGCGGCAGGTTCGCCAGCAACAGCAGATGCCCCGGCACCATGTAATCCGGCAGGCTGGCTTGCAGCGCAGCGCGGGTCTGCTGACGGAATGCCGCTTGCGTCGCCGCGCTGGCGAGCACCGCAGGTTCTGTCACCACGTAGGCGACCAGTTGCGCGCCGCCCGCGAATGGCACCGCCAGCACCACCGCTTCGCGAACGCCCGGACATTGCTGCAGGCGCGATTCGATCTCGCCCAGTTCGATGCGAAAGCCACGAATCTTCACTTGATGATCGACCCGGCCGACGTACTCCAGCGCGCCATCGCCGCGCAGCCGCGCACGATCGCCGGTGCGGTACAGGCGCTGACCGTCGGCGAAAGGGTCGACAATGAACCGCTCAGCGCTGAGGCTCGGCTGACGGTGATAACCGCGCGCCAGCCCCGGCCCACCGATGTACAACTCGCCCACCGCGCCTTGCGGCAGCAGGTTCAGATCATCGTCGAGCACGTACAGGCGACGCGCTGCAAGTCCGTGGCCGATCGGCATGCCACGCCACGACACGTCCTGCGCGGTCAGCGCGGTGCAGTCATGAATCGTCGAGACCACCGTGGCCTCGGTCGGGCCGTAGGTGTTGAGCAGGCGCACATGGCCGAGCCCGGCCTGTTGCCACAAGCGCAAACCGTCCACCGCCATGGCTTCACCGCCGACGTGAACCTGCCGCAGCGCGCCGAAACTTGCCCGCGGTTTCGCCGCATATTCCTGCACCAGCCAATACCAATAAGCCGCTGGCAGATCAGCCAGGGTAATGCCCTGATCGATGATCACCTGATGCAGCGTCGCGCTGTCCCACAACGGCGCATCGCGCATGACCACGCTGGCGCCATGGCACAGCGGCGGGAAAAACTGCTCGACGAAACCGTCGAAACTGCTGGTGGCAAATTGCAGAACCCGGTCGCCTTCACGCAAATCGCTGTAGTCGATGGCGCGGGCAATGAACTCGCTCAGCGCGCCATGACTGACCGCCACGCCTTTCGGCCGCCCGGTGGAACCCGAGGTGTAGATCACATAAGCGAGGTTGTCGGCTTCGACCGTGACCGGCAGGTTGCCGCTCTGCTCGCTGGCAGGCAGCTGCTCCAGACACAGGCATTCGATGCCGTCGAGCGGCGGCAGGCTGGCGAGGCTTTGCCGGTCGCCGAGCAACAGTTTCAGGCCGCTGTCAGCGAGCACATGGCGCAAGCGTTCGGCCGGCGTCTGCGGATCCAGCGGCACATAGGCACCACCGGCCTTGAGCACCGCCAGCAGCGCCACCGCCAATTCCAGCGAACGCCCCAGCGCGACGCCGACCAGCACGTCCGGGCCGACACCCTGTACGCGTAATTGATGGGCCAGACGATTGCTGCGGCTGTTGAGTTCGTCGAAGCTGAATGCCGGCGCAGGCGCAGTGGCCAACCGCACCGCCGGCGCTTGCCCAGTGCGCGCGACCTGCGCTTCGAACAGGCTTTGCACGCTAATGAAACGAGGCGCTGGCGCGGTGGCCTGGATCATGGCGTGGCGTTCGTCTTCGGCAAGCATCGCCACATCGCCGATCAACTGCTGCGGGTCACGGCACACCGATTGGAGAATGTTGCGCCAATGCCCGGCCAGCGCGGCGATGGTCGCGGCGTCGAAAATATCCGTGGCGTAAGTGAAGGCGGCAAACAGTTGCTCGCCCTCCTCACGGGTGTCGAGCATCAGGTCACTGGTGGCCGCGTGTTGCCGAGCGCTGCCGGCCAGTTGTTCTTCGCTCAGATAGCCCACGCGCAAGCCTGAAGCGAGTTGCGCCTGGTGCAAATCGGTGACCAGCGGCTGGTGGTTGAACATCACTTGAAACAGCGGATTGTGGCTCTGGCTGCGCGCCGGTTGCAGGGCTTCGATCAAGGCGTCAAAGGGCAGATCCTGATGGGCCTGGGCGCCGAGGGCGGCCTGGCGCAGGTTCTGCAGCAACTCGGTGAACGGCGTTTGTGCGGTGACCACGCTGCGCAGGATCTGCGTGTTGACGAAGAAACCGATCAACCCTTCGGTTTCACTGCGGGTGCGGTTGGCGATCAGCCCGCCGACACGAATATCGGTCTGGCCGCTGTAGCGATGCAACAGGGTCTTGAACGCTGCCAGCAACACCACGAACAAGGTTACGCCCTGACGCTGGGCAAGGTTTTTCAGCTCTTCGCGCAGGGCTGCGTCGATCACCGTTTCCAGGCGTGCGCCCTGATGGCTGGACTGCGCCGGATAGGCGCGATCGGTGGGCAATTCCAGCACTGGATGTTCGTCGCCCAGTTGCGTGCGCCAGTAGTCCAATTGCCGCTCGCGCTCGCCAGCCTCGAACCAGCTGCGCTGCCACAGTGCGTAGTCGCGGTAATGCACGCTCAACGGCGCCAGCGTCGGATCACGCCCGGCGACCAACGCGTCGTAAGTGCGCATGAATTCGTCGATCAGAATATTCATCGACCAGCCGTCGGCGATGATGTGATGCAGGGTCAGCAGCAGCACATGTTCCTGCTCGGCCAGGCGCAACAGCCGCAGGCTCAGCAGCGGGCCGTTCTGCAGGTCGAAGGCCTGCGTCGCCTCGGCCATCATGTGCTGCTGCGCCAGCGGCCAGCGCTGGGCTTCGGGCACCGTGCTCAAGTCAGTCACTGGCAGTTTCAGCGGCTGCGGTTCGGCCACGCGCTGGAAGGCCCGCTCGCCATCCTGGCCGAAGGTGGTGCGCAAACATTCGTGGCGCGCCGCCAGACGGCTGAAGGCCTGCTCCAGTGCCTCGACTTGCAACTCACCATCCAGACGCACAGCCATCGGCAGGTTGTAGGCGGCGCTGGTCGGCTCCAGTTGCCAGAGAAACCACATGCGCTGCTGCGCGTAAGACAGGCCGTCACGCTCGGCGATGCCGTCGCAGGCGGTCATGGGCAGCTGCGCAAAATCGATGCCTTCGCGGGCCATGCCGGCGAGGAACAGACGGCGTTTGTCCTGGGGCAATTCGATAAAGCGGCGGGCTAGTTTCTGTGCGTCTGCGGCATTCATGCGTGGAGTCCTTGCTGATCGGCGGCGTGACCTGGAGACCCGGTCGTATCAACAAGAACGAATGGCCCGCGCGATGATTTAGCGCGCCAGCGGCAATCACGGCCCGACGGTTCAAAGGCCAGACAGACAAATGCCGAAGCCGGTACAGGCCCGGATTCGGCATTTGAGTTGAAGGGTTGCGAACAGGTCAGCGCACGTCCTGCGAATGCCCCTCGGCCATGGCCACGATGACTTTGCGCGGCCCTTCGAACGGTGAGCGCGCGTGAGCCGAGAGCATGTTGTCGAGCATCAGCACATCGCCCTCCTGCCAGGGGAAACTGATCGCACAGTCGTCGAGCACCGCGCGAATCTGCGCCAGCACTTCGTCTTCGATCGGCGAGCCGTCGCCGTAGTAGACATTACGTGGCAGGTCTTCTTCGTCGACGATGTCGAGCAAGCTTTCGCGCACGTCCGCTGGCAGGTTGGAGATGTGAAACAGGTGCGCCTGATTGAACCAGACGTGGTCGCCGGTCACCGGATGCACCGCCACCGCCTGACAGATCTGGCGCGTGCGCAGCTCACCGTCGTCCTTCCACTCGCAGACAATGCCGTGAGCCTTGCAGTAGGCCTCGACGACTTCACGGTCTTCGGTGTTGAACACGTCTTCCCAGGCCACATCGAGGCCATTGCCGAAGTTGCGCACGTACATCAGGCCTTTGCTGACGAAACGCTCGCGGATCGCCACCGGGATGCGCCGGTACACTTCGCGGCTGTCGGCAATCGGCGTCTCACCGCCGGACCTGGCGGCGATCATGCTGTAGAACCAGATCTTCATCGGCCAGTCGCGGGAATAAGCCTGTTCGTTGTGCAGCGGAATGCTTTGGTGCGCCGGGTATTCGGTGGAGGTGTACACGCCTTGGGTGACGTTGGTACGCGGCGTCGAGCCGAACTCGTAGTTGAGCAATGGATGGCCGAAACTCGCGGCAAACTGGCGAAACTGCTCGGCGCCGTCGAGGCGGAAGCCGCGAAACAGCACGCCACCGTCGCGCAGCAGGTGCTCGTCGACCAGCTCCTTCAATTCATCGAATACCGCCAACAGATCAGTGTCGGCATCGCCCGCCTCGATCAACAGCGGCAAGCGTCCGCGCTGCGGCAGCAACGGCCGCACGGAAAACCCCAGAGCAACAGCCATGACTGGCCTCCTGAAAATGATAGATGAGGCGGTCTCAAAACGCCGGTTGCGCGGCCTGCGCATGGCGCCGGTGATGCACTTCCAGATGCGTCTTGATCGTGCGAATGACCCGCGCTTCATGTTCATGAATGAAGAAATGCCCGCCGGTCATCATGTCCACCGAGAAACTGCCCAGGGTCTCTTTGCTCCAGCCGATCAGTTGTTCGGTGGTGGCGCGGTCTTCCTTGCCACCGAGCACGTGCACCGGGCAATTGAGCAAGGGCCGCTCGGCAGGCGTGAAGCGCCCGCACATCATGAAATCGGCGCGCAGCACCGGCAGGGTCAGGCTCATCAGCTCTTTATTGGCGAGGACTTCTTCGCTGGTGCCCTGAAAAGTGCGCAACTGTTCGATGAGTTCTGCATCGCTGCGCGGTTCGGCAAAGCCTCGGTCGTAATCGCTGCGCATGGACGGTGCGGCGGTGCCGGAGGCGAACAGCGCCAGCGGCTCCGGCACACCCAATTCGCGAAAGGCATGGGCCATTTCGCAGGCGAGCAACGCACCGAGGCTATGCCCGAACAACGCATACGGGCCTTGCAGCCCCGGCTTGTGCTCGCGCGCCAGTTGCCGCGCCAGTGCGCGCATGTCGGTTTGCAGCGGTTCATCGAACCGCGCGCCACGTCCCGGCAGTTCCACCGGTTGCAATTGCAGCCACGTCGGCAGTTGACGCCGCCAGCGGCTGTAAACCATGGCGCTGGCGCCCGAATAGGGCAGGCACAGCAATGTCAGCTTGGTCACCGCGCTTTCCTTGAAAAATGTGTCTGCAAGAAAGACGGATCACTCGCCGGACAAATTAGTCGCCCGGTCGCTAAATTCCCCCGCCAGCCGCTCGTTGCCTGTTCAGGAAAAAAACAACAATCGCGAGGGAATCACCGTGGACCTGCAGAGCATTCTGGGCAAGTTGTTCGCCAACGCCGGCGCGGTCGGCATCGAGGGCGTTTTCCAGTTCATCTTCAGCGCGCAACAGGCGTACTGGTACGACATCAAGACCAGCCAGCGCACGGAAATCGGGCGCCATCCAAGCCCGGACGTGACCATCGAAGTGGCGCAAAAGGAATTTCTCGGGATCATGGCCGGCGTGGTCAATGTCGAGGAACTGTTCGCCAGCGGGCGCCTGAAGATCGGCGGCAACATGGGCCTGGCGACGATGTTGCCGCAGATCATCGACCACGCTCGCCAGGGTGGCGGCACGGTGGAAAAGGTTGACATGAACAAGCGCTACCCGACGCCACCGCGCTTCAGCGAAAAGCTCACTGCCGCGCTGCCTCGGCAGACCAGCATCGAACGCCGTGCGCGCGAAGGGTTGAGCCGGCACGAATTCGAAACCCGGTATCTGCCCAACGGCATTCCATTGGTGATCAGCAATGCCCTGCACGACTGGCCATTGTTCAGCCTGAGCCGCGAGGAATCGCTGGTGCATTTCGCTGAACTGCAGGGCATCACCCGCCATGGCGATTATGTGAAGAAGACCTTTTCCACCGAGCGTGATTTCCGCTCGACCTCGATGGCCGAATTCATCGCCTCGCTGGACAGCCCGGCGGTGAAAGGCGCGGACGGCGAGCCGCCGGCGTACATGGGCAACAACATCCTGCCCGCGCAATTGTTGCAGCAGATCCAGTACCCGCCTTACTTCGACGAGTCGCTGTTCATCCCGCCGCGCATCTGGATCGGCCCCAAGGGCACGCTGACGCCGTTGCACCGCGATGACACCGACAACCTCTTCGCCCAGGTTTGGGGGCAGAAAAAATTCACCCTTGCCGCGCCGCATCACCGCGAGGCACTGGGCACTTGGTCGACCGCGCCCAAGGGTGGCCTGGATGGCTGCGATTTCAACCCCGATGCGCCGGACTATGAACGCTTCCCGGCAGCGCGGGAGGTGACGTTTTTGCGGGTGACGCTGGAGGCTGGGGATCTGCTGTTCCTGCCCGAGGGCTGGTTCCATCAGGTGGAGTCGGTGTCGACGTCGCTATCCGTCAACTTCTGGGTCAACTCCGGCCGAGGCTGGTAACCCGATCCCCTGTAGGAGCTGACGAGTGCAACGAGGCTGCGATCTTTTGATCTTGATCTTGATCTTCAAATCCAAAGTCAAAGTCAAAGTCAAAAGATCGCAGCCTCGTTGCACTCGTCAGCTCCTACAACAGGACTGTTATTTCAAGTGACGGAAACTTTGAAACGCGGAAATCAGCACCACCGCCCCCGCCGCAATCGCCAGCCAGAATCCGCTGCGCGCGCCAAACGCATCGACCAGCGCGCCGGAACCGGCGGCGCCGATCGCCACGCCGATGCTCAGTCCGGTCACCAGCCAGGTCAGGCCTTCAGTCAGTTTGGCCGGCGGCACGATGCGTTCGATCAACGCCATCGCCACAATCAACGTCGGCGAAAAAAACAGTCCGGCGATAAATACCGCGATCGACAAGCCGAGGATGTTGCTCGCCAAAAGCAGCGGCAGCGTGGTCACCGCCGTCGCCACGCCGCCATAGAGAAACAGGCGCGGCAGCGGCAGTTTCGAACGCATCGCACCGAAGGCGATGCCGGCCAGGCATGAGCCGATCGCGTACACCGACAAAACAATACTCGCCGCTGCCGGCTGGCCCTGATGTTGAGCGAAGGCGACGCTGACCACGTCGATCACCCCGACGATCACGCCCATCGCCAGCATCAAGGCCAGCAGCCATTGCACGTCGGTCGAGCGAATGATCGAGCCCCGATGCTGCGACTCCTGCGCGTGCACGGGCGGCTCGGTGCTGCGCTGGGCGACAAACGCCGTCACGCCAATGGCCAAGGCCAACAACGCCGCCAAAGGCCCGGCCTCGGGAAACACCGCGACCGACAAGCCCACCGACAGCGGCGGCCCGACGATAAAACACACTTCGTCGAGCACCGACTCCAGCGCATACGCCGTCTGCAATTGCGGCTGGCCACGGTAGATTTCAGTCCAGCGCGCCCGCACCATCGCCGACATGCTCGGCATGCACCCGGCCAGCGCGGCGAACACGAACAACGTCCAGTCCGGCGCCTGCAAACGCGTGCACAGCAGCAACATCAATAAACCGCCGCCACCGGTCAGCGCTGCGATCGGCAGCACCCGCCCCTGCCCATAACGGTCCACCAACCGCGATACCTGCGGCGCGCAAAACGCCGTGGCCAAGGCAAACGTCGCCGCCACCGCCCCCGCCAGCGCATAACCGCCGTTCAACTGCGCAAGCATGGTGATCAGGCCGATGCCGGTCATGGAAATCGGCATGCGCGCCAGCATCCCGGCCAGCACAAACGCACGGGCACCGGGGGCGGTGAACAATTCGCGGTAGGGATTTGCCATCGATTGCAGCCTCATCAGGGGCGGCCAAGTTGCCATAGCCTTGAATGCCGTGGAAGCGCGCAATTGTTAGCGGTCTGTGAAGGCCCCTTCGCTCGCACATTCGAAATGCCGTCCCTCGGTGGGAGCGAGCCTGCTCGCGAAGGGGCCGGCGCAATCACCGCATCCAGCAAATGAACTCTCAGCGTCTGCCATCAGTCAGCTACTTAAGTCTCTGGAACCAAGGCGCGAATCGTCATGCAGATTTCCCTCGCTCATCAGGTGGCGCTGGTCACGGGTGCCAGCTCCGGCATCGGCCATGCCGCAGCTAAAGCACTCGCTGCGGCCGGTGCTGCGGTCGTGATCAACTACAACAGCAGCGCTGAACCTGCGGAAGAACTGGCCGCGCAAATCAACGCCAAGGGCGGCAAGGCCCTCGCTATCGGCGCCGATGTTTCGAAAGAGGACGAGGTCGAGCGGCTGTTCGCCGAGACCGTCGAAGCCTTCGGCTCGCTGGACATTCTGGTGGCCAACTCCGGTCTGCAAAAAGACGCTGCCGCCGTGGACATGACCCTCGACGACTGGAACACGGTGATCGGCGTCAACCTCACCGGGCAGTTCCTCTGCGCACGGGCGGCGTTGCGGATTTTCCAGCGTCAGGGCGTGCGCGAAGGCGTGTCGCGCGCGGCGGGCAAGATCATTCACATGAGTTCGGTGCACCAGCGCATTCCATGGGCCGGGCATGTCAATTACGCGGCGTCCAAGGGCGGCGTCGATCAATTGATGCAGAGCCTCGCCCAGGAAGTCAGCCACCAGCGCATCCGCATCAACAGCATCGCGCCCGGTGCGATCAGCACGGCTATCAACACAGAAGCCACTGAAGGCGCGGCCGGCGACAAACTTCTTGAGCTGATTCCGTACGGGCGCATCGGCGATGTCGAGGATGTCGCCAACGCAGTGGTTTTCCTCGCTTCCGACCTGTCCGATTACATCGTCGGCACCACCCTGTTCATCGATGGCGGGATGAGCCTCTATCCGGAGTTTCGCGGCAATGGCTGAGCCTGAAGTGGAACAACAAAGTCCCATCGGTGCCCACGGCATCATCGGCGACATGCGCAGCGCCGCACTGGTCAACGACAAGGGCAGCGTGGATTTTTTCTGCTGGCCGGAGTTCGACAGCCCGACGATCTTCTGCTCGCTGCTCGATACCCCTGAAGCAGGGATTTTCCAGCTCGCGCCGGACTTGCCGGATGCGCGCCGGGAACAGATTTATCTGCCCGACACCAACGTCTTGCAGACCCGTTGGCTAAGTGAGCACGCAGTGGTGGAAATCACCGATCTTTTGCCCATCGGAGACGATGTCGACGCCCTGCCGCTGCTGATGCGCCGGGTGCGCGTGGTCAGCGGCTCGGCGACGTTCAATCTGCGTTGCGCGGTGCGCCACGACTATGGCCGCGCCGACACCCGGGCAGAAATGGACGAAAAAGACGTAACGTTCCACGCCGCTGGCCAGCCGTCGATACGCCTGGCTTCAGATCAGGCACTGCAAATCGATGCGCAAGCGGCCGTCGCGCAGTTCACCCTCAAGCACAATGAAACCGCCGCGTTCATGCTCGGCGGCAGCGACGATCCGCGTTTTGCCGAAGGCGCCGGCGAGTTGTGCATGGAGCGCACCCTGAAATACTGGCGCGGCTGGATCGGCCAATCCAACTATCGCGGGCGCTGGCGGGAAATCGTCAATCGCTCCGCCCTCGCCCTGAAACTGCTGACCTCGCGTCGCCACGGTGCGATTCTCGCCGCCGCCACCTTCGGCCTGCCGGAAACTCCCGGCGGCGAGCGCAATTGGGATTACCGCTACACGTGGATCCGCGATGCCTCGTTCACCGTTTACGCGTTCATGCGCCTGGGCTTTGTCGATGAAGCCAACCACTACATGCAATGGCTGCGCGGACGGGTGAGCGATTGCTGCGGCAAACCAATGAAACTCAACATCCTCTATGCCATCGACGGCCAGCAGGAATTGCCGGAAACCGAACTCACGCACCTGTCCGGTCACGGCGGCGCGCAACCGGTGCGCATCGGTAACGGCGCTTATGACCAAATCCAGCTCGACATCTTCGGTGAGCTGATGGACGCCGTGTATCTGGTCAACAAGTACGGCGACGCCATTTCCCACGAAGGCTGGCGGCATGTCGGCGAAGTGGTCGATCAGGTCTGCGAAAACTGGCAGAGCGAAGATGTCGGCATCTGGGAAATGCGCGGTGAGACCCATCATTTCCTGCACTCGCGGCTGATGTGCTGGGTGGCGTTGGACCGGGCGATCCGTCTGGCTTCCAAACGTTCGCTGCCGGCGCCGTTCGCCCGTTGGGATGACACCCGGCAAGCGATCTACACCGACATCTGGGAAAACTTCTGGGACGAAGAACGCGGGCATTTCGTTCAGTACAAGGGCGGCACCGCACTGGATGGCTCGATGCTGCTGATGCCGCTGGTGCGCTTCGTCAGCGCCAAGGATCCGCGCTGGCTGTCGACTCTGGAAGCAATCGAAAAAACCCTGGTGCGTGACGGCATGGTCTATCGCTATCGCAACGAAGACGCCAACATCGATGGCCTCAGCGGCACCGAAGGCGCGTTCGCCGCGTGTTCGTTCTGGTACGTCGAATGCCTGGCCCGCGCCGGCCAGGTGGAAAAAGCCCACCTGGAGTTCGAGCAATTGCTGCGATATGCCAATCCGCTTGGGCTGTACGCCGAAGAGTTCGACAGCCACGGGCGGCACCTGGGCAACACGCCGCAAGCGCTGACGCATCTGGCGTTGATCAGTGCGGCGAGTTTTCTTGATCGCAAGCTGAGTGGCGAGAAGAGTTCCTGGCAGCCGTAGGGCTGTTTTTTCGTCAGCGCATGTCAGACCTATCCCTGACTGGACGGGATTTTTCCACAACGGGCCTGCCCGCCAGCCAACGGCAACAGGCCCATACCCAACGTGAAACCTGCACGGCGGTTATGTCTGGCGACAGTCTGTGTAAAAACTGCTCCTACATACGCCACACACGTTACGTTGAAACGCTTCCCGCAACGTACGCTTACACGGCGAAATACCTTGTTGCCAGCCGTTACATCCACACCTACCATCCAACGCAACGGGCACAGCGGAGCTGTCCAACCACACCCGAATTCAAGGAACCGGAATGCCTCACCACGTCCAGCGCAGCATCGCCTCCCCTCTTCGCAGCGGACTGACTCGCACCCAGCTCTGGGAAGCCGCCGACAAAGGCCTGATCAAATGTTGGGAAATCGGCCGCCAGCGCGCCGAACGCTTTCCCGAACTGGCCCAGCGCTGCCTGGCCGGTGAATTGCCGGTGCTGGGCTGGAAGGGTGGCGTCAGTCGCAGCCTGAAGAAAAACGAGAAGTACGGCTCACTGAAATATCTGGCGCAGTGGCAGGGTCTGCGCGGTGAGGATCTGGATATTGATCTGGCGCAGGAGCGTTCGCTGATGTGTTCGCGGACGAAGATGAAGGTGACGTTTACGCCGGATCGGACGAAGTATTTCAATCAGATCGCGGAGCTTGAGGCTTAGCCGTGCGGAAGTCCGGGCGGTAGCAATCCGGGTACAGGGCACAGACGCCGTACTGGGCGTCCAGATCGGCCATGTGCTGGTAGAACTGCTCGATTTCCCAAAACGTTTCATCCGCAACGGTCATCAGGTAGAAGTAACTGAGCTGATGGTCATTGGGCAGCACCAATGGAAACTCTGCCAGCGCGTCCATCCTCGGGGCATTGGCCAGCGCCGCGAGCATTGACGTCGGTGCCAGGGATAATTGCTCGAAGTACTTCTGCTTGTATGCCGCCAGACCGATGGCTTCACCTTTTGCTCTGGCATCGATAAGTTGCGCAAGGTTTGCACGGCGCTGCTCCCAGTACGCCGCCGGCAGGTCTACATTCATTTGTTGCTTATGGCTGGCCAATGCCTCATCGGCGCTGAGCTGGCGTTGCGGTTCGCCCGGCACGGTAGCGGATCGTGCGTCCAACTCCTTGAAGGACAGCATGATCGTCGACTTGGCAAACATGCGCTCCATCAGTTCACGGCGCTGCGGGGTGTCCGGCAATGCCGGTGGCGGCGATGCGCAACCGGTCAGCATCACGACAAGTGCCAACATAACAAGCAGCGTTTTGAGTGACATGTATCGTCCTTGAAGCCAGTCGACAGAATGAGCTGCGCAGTCTATCCGATGGTCTAGGGTTTGGAAGACGTTTGCACGGAGTTGACAGTCATGATTCAGTCAGTCCTTACGCCTTTTCTGACCATTGCCTACGAACAGCACGGTCCGAACAACGGCGCCCCGGTGATTCTGCTCCACGGCTTCCCCTATTCCCCGCGCACCTTCGACGAAGTCGCCCCGGCGCTGGCCGCGCGAGGCTACCGCGTCATCGTGCCGTACTTGCGCGGTTACGGGCCGACCCGGTTCAACAGTGCGCAAACCCTGCGCTCCGGCCAGCAAGCTGCGATGGCGCAGGACTTGCTCGATCTGATGGATGCGCTGGGCATCGAACAGGCCACGCTTTGCGGTTATGACTGGGGCGGTCGGGCAGCGTGTATTGTCGCGGCGTTGTTTCCGGCGCGAGTGCGCGGGCTGGTCAGCGGCGACGGCTACCTCGTGCAGGACATCGCCCATGCGAACCAGCCGTTGGACCCGGAAGACGAGCATCGGCTCTGGTATCAGTACTATTTCCACACGCCGCGTGGCGCCGAGGGCCTTAAGCAGAATCGCCGGGAGTTGTGTCAGTTGCTCTGGCGGCTGTGGTCGCCGACATGGGCGAGAAAGGACGAACGCTACCCGCTGACCGCTGGCGCTTTTGATAATCCTGACTTTGTCGACGTGGTGATTCATTCCTATCGGCATCGCTTCGGCTACGCCCCGGGCGATCCAGCTCTGGAGTGGATGGAAGAAGCGCTGGCCACAAAGCCGGTGATCAGCGTGCCGAGTATTTCGCTGTGCGGTGGCGATGATGGCGTCGGCCCGCCTTCGCTGATTGATGAAGATGCCGAGCATTTCAGCGGCTTTTATGAGCGGCGCGTGCTCGCGGGTGTCGGCCACAACATTCCCGAAGAAGCGCCGCAGGAAACCCTCAAGGCAATACTGGATCTGCTGCAACGCTGACCGAAAACCGCTCCCGATAAGCCTGCGGCGTCACGCCAATCGCTCGCAAAAAACTGCGCCGCAGCGTCTCTTCGCTGCCAAACCCGCAATTGGCGGCGATGCGTTTCACCGGCAAACCGGTATCGCTGAGCAGTCGCCGCGCGGTTTCGACGCGGATCAATTCGATCGCCCGCGCCGGGGTCTGGCCGGTGTCGGCGCGGTAGTGGCGGATGAAGCTGCGTTCGCTCATGCCAGCCTGTTCGGCGAGGGTCGGGATGCCGAGGTCGCAGGTCAGGTTCTCGGCGATCCAGGCGTGCAGTTCATCGAAGCGGTTGCCCTGTTGTTGCAGCGACAGCGTCACGCTGAACTGCGACTGTCCGCCCGGGCGTTTCAGGAAGACGACCAAGTGCCGGGCGACGTCGAGGGCGATGTCGCGGCCGAGGTCTTCTTCGACCATGGCCAACGCCAGATCGATACCGGCCGTGACCCCGGCGGAAGTCCATACCGGGCCGTCGTTGATGAAAATCGGGTTGGCTTCCACGTGCAGATTGGGATGTTGCGCGGCCAGTTGCTCGCAGCGCGTCCAGTGCGTGACCACGCGGCGACCATCAAGCCAGCCGCTGGCCGCGAGCAGAAAGGCCCCGGTGCATACCGAAGCCACGCGCCGGCAGTGAGTGCCGTGCTCGCGCACCCAGTCGACCAGTTGCGAGTCTTCGGCGGCGGGATAAATGCCCCAGCCGCCGGCGATGATCAAGGTGTCGCTGGGCGTTTTTGGCAAGGGTTCGGCGAGCACCGCCAACCCCGCCGATGACATCACCGCCCCACCGCCGCTGGCGATCACGCTCGGCGCATAGGGTGTGGGCAAACCGCGCTGGCGAGCCAGATCGTTGGCCGAGGCGAACACCTGCAGCGGCCCGGTGACATCGAGAATCTGCATGTTGGCAAACGCGAGGACGTGAATGGCTTTGGGCATTTGGCGTAATTCGTGGGGTGATTGGCGTATGCGCCAGAACCTACCCGCCTACAGTGAAGTCGTCCACTTCTTTCAACGGAGCAAGAACGATGACGCTGCAGATCGGTTTTCTGTTATTCCCGCAGGTTCAGCAACTCGACCTCACCGGCCCCTACGACGTCCTCGCCTCGTTGCCCGGCGTGCAGGTCCACCTGATCTGGAAGGATCTGATGCCAGTGACATCCAGCACCGGGCTGCTGCTGAAACCGACTACGACTTTCGAGGATTGCCCGGATCTGGACGTAATCTGCGTACCCGGCGGTGGCGGCGTCGGGCCGTTGATGGAAGATCAGCAGACGTTGGACTTCATCAAACGCCGGGCCGCCCAGGCACGTTACGTAACCTCGGTGTGCACCGGCTCGCTGGTGCTCGGCGCGGCGGGCCTGCTGCATGGCAAACGTGCGACCACGCACTGGGCCTATCACGAGTTGCTGCCGACGCTGGGCGCGGTTGCGGTGAAGGATCGGGTGGTACGCGACGGCAATCTGTTTACCGGTGGCGGAATCACTGCCGGGATCGATTTTGCCTTGGTGCTGGCGGCGGAACTGGTCGATGCCGACACAGCGCAACTGGTGCAGTTGCAACTGGAATATGCCCCGGCACCGCCGTTCAATGCCGGCAGCCCGGACGTGGCACCGAGTGCGGTGGTCGATGAAGCGCGGTTGCGCGCGGTGCCGTCGTTGAAGCTGCGTACCGAGATTACCGAACGCGCAGCGGCCAAACTGGGCCTGCGCTGATATCCAGCCGAATGCAAAACCTGTGGGAGCGAGCCTGCTCGCGAAGGCGGAGTGTCAGGCGCCAGTGACGTCATCTGGAAGACCGCATTCGCGAGCAGGCTCGCTCCCACATTTGATTTGTGTCTGGCATGACTGCCACACCTTCACTTGTCCCACCTCCCTCGCCCGTGTAGAAAGCCCCTTCCAGAAATCTCGCACAAGGACTTTCGATGAAGGCGCTGCCCCGGCTCTATCTCGCGCTGCTCGGCCTCGGTTACGGACTGGCCCTGAGCTACGGCCAGCTCGGTTGGCTGGCGTTGATCTCCGTCGGGCTTCTGTTGTTCGCCGCATTCGCCGTGCGTCAGCAAGAGGTGCCGGTCGCGCGTTGGCTCGGCCATGGCCTGTTCATTGTTTTAGCGGTGGCACTGGCGCTGCACTGGCTGCCGGGCTTCGCCAACGGCCGGGTGATCAATCCGCAACGTTTCACTGACAACGCCGTGCCGTTCGCGATGTACTTCAATCTCGACAAACCGCTGGTGGGCTTATGGTTGCTGCTGGTTTGTCCGTGGATCGTCGCGCGGCGATCGTTGCGCCTGACGGTCTATGCCACCGCCCTCGCCCTGACGCTGTGCGCGATTCTCGCCCTCGGCGGCGCGCTTTTACTTGGCGTGATCGCCTGGGCACCGAAATGGCCGGATCAGGCCTGGCTGTGGGTGCTGAACAATCTGCTGCTGGTGACGCTGGTCGAGGAAGCGCTGTTTCGCGGCTATATACAGGGCGGGCTGAGCCGTCGCTTCAAGCACCTGCCCTACGGCGACAATCTCGCGCTGCTGTTGGCCTCGCTGTTGTTCGGTCTGGTGCATGTCGGTGCTGGCTGGACCTGGGTGTTGCTGGCGGGACTGGCCGGGGTCGGCTATGGTCTGGCCTACCGTTTCGGCGGACTGGGCGCGGCGATCGCCACCCATTTCGGCCTGAATCTGTTGCACTTCGGTCTGTTCACCTATCCGATGCTGGCCAGTTGATGCAAGCGCGGTTCTGCGACGCCGTACTTAATTCTGAAAAAAAACTTCAATAAAAACCTGTCAGCGCCGACAACCTTTCAAAGCCTTGCGGATTGAAAAACCATGCGTAACAACCAGCCCATTACACAACGCGAGCGGACCTTTCCAGCTCAGCAACGGTTGATTTCCACCACCGATGCCAAGGGCATGATCACCTACTGCAACGACGCGTTCGTTGAAATCAGCGGGTTTTCGCGAGAGGAACTGATCCGTGCGCCGCACAATCTGGTCCGTCACCCTGACGTGCCGTCGGCGGTGTTCTCGCACATGTGGGGCACACTGAAACAAGGCTTGCCATGGATGGGCATCGTCAAGAATCGCTGCAAATCCGGTGACCACTATTGGGTTAACGCCTATGTCACACCGGTGTTCGATGGCAGCCAGGTGATCGGTTACGAGTCCGTGCGCGTCAAGCCCACCGCCGAACAGATCCGCCGCGCCGAAGCGCTCTACCAACGCATCAACCAGGGCAAGTCGGCGATTCCTTCGACGGACAAATGGCTGCCGCTCCTGCAGGACTGGCTGCCGTTCATTCTGGTCAGCCAGCTGAGCTTCATGATCGGCGCGACGCTGAACTCGCAGTGGGGCTTCGCCCTCGCCGCCGGTTTGTCGGTGCCGCTGGGCCTGATGGGCCTGCAATGGCAGCAACGCGGGCTCAAGCGCCTGCTGCGCCTGGCCGAACAGACCACCTCCGACCCGCTGATCGCGCAGATGTACACCGACAGCCGTGGCGCCCAGGCGCGTCTGGAAATGTCGATCCTCAGCCAGGAAGCACGCCTGAAAACCTGTCTGACCCGCCTGCAGGACACCGCCGAGCACTTGACCGAACAGGCCAAGCAGTCCGACGCCCTGGCGCACAACAGCTCAACCGGCCTGGAACGCCAGCGCGTGGAAACCGAACAGGTCGCCACCGCCGTCAACCAGATGGCCGCCACAACCCAGGAAGTCGCCAGCCACGTACAGCGCACCGCTGACGCCACCCAGGAAGCCAACCGCCTGACCGGCCGCGGCCGCGACATCGCCGGGGAAACCCGCGAAGCGATCCAGCGTCTGTCGGTGGTCGTCGGCGAAACCGGCCTGACCGTGACGCAACTGGCCAAGGACAGCGACGAAATCGGCGGCGTGGTCGACGTGATCAAAGGCATCGCCGACCAGACCAACCTCCTCGCCCTCAACGCTGCCATCGAGGCTGCACGTGCCGGTGAAATGGGCCGTGGTTTTGCGGTCGTGGCTGACGAAGTCCGCCAACTGGCGCAACGCACCAGCGAGTCCACTGGGCAGATTCACGCCCTGATCGCCAAGTTGCAACAGACCGCCTCCAGCGCCGTGCAAACCATGGAAGCCGGCCATCGCCAGGCTGAAGAAGGCGTGGCGCGGGTCTTGGAAGCGGATCAGGCGCTGGTCGGCATCAGCGAAGCAGTGGCCAACATCACCGACATGACCACCCAGATCGCCGCCGCGACCGAAGAGCAAAGTGCCGTGGCTGAAGAGATCAGCCGCAACATCAGCAATATCTCGGAACTGGCCGATCAGACCTCGGAACAAGCGCACAACTCGGCGTTGCTCAGTGAAGAACTGACGAAGACGGCCAACACGCAGTATTCGTTGGTGGCGCGGTTTAACCGCTGATTGGAAGGCTGGAATGAAAAAACCCGGATGGCGTGAGCTTTCCGGGTTTTTTGTTGTGTCAATGAACTACTCAATAGGATTTGAGTAGGTTGAGACTGCGCTTGAGTAGTTCAGTCTTGCATTGCGCCGCCTGCCAAACCGAGACATCTAATATTGAACTTCATCAGAAAGTTTTGCGCTGCACATTCGGAAATCCTGGCGAAAATCCACAGAATACAGCGTATGTCTACTGTCAGGTCTTACAGTAGACATTCAAGTTTCAGGGGCATATCTATAAATCGTTGAACAGATGGTTTTCATCATCACGATATGACCAAGGAGCTAAAAAATGAGCAAACATAGCATCCTCATCCCAAAACCAGGTGCCATTGCAAAACAGTCTAATGTTTTCACTTGGCAATTCGGCACCAACCCTGAAACAACGGCCACTATAATTTCTTTTGAGTTACGTCATTTTATTCCGACGGGCGAAAAGAGCTGGTCAATCTCAGGATCTACAGGAACGCTGGAGGAGAAGAACATCTTTCTCTACTCTTTCTCGATCCCCTATACCAGTGACGCCCCGTTCCATAAAACCTATACGCTAGAAGACGGGCTGACATTCCAGCACGGCCACTCGTCACCTGGACCCTCTGGGTTTTATGGATTTACTTATGTTGATGCTGATGAAGCCACGGTCACTATCGACATCCATCCCACCAAGGGGATTGCTAAAGGTACATTTGAAGCAAAGTTCAAAAGCCATGGATACCGAACGCAGCCTATAGGTACTTTCAACTTGCTTAGGGATGATTTGTGATTTTTCGCGACAACGTTTCGATCAGATTGCATCCCCGCCCTTTCAGCCGTATGGCGCTTCGCGAGCAGGCTCACTCCCACACTGGATCTGCGCTGATCACAGATTAGGTGCCAGACACCAATCCCCTGTGGGAGCGAGCCTGCTCGCGAAGAGGCCATAACAGCCAGCGAAATTATTGAGGCAACTTCAGCTTATCCAGCAGTCGATTGACCAACTGTTCGTTGAGCATGATTACCTGTTGCAGCGCCAGCAGTGGTTTGCGTTCCGGGCCGCCTATCGAGTTGGCGATGTTACCGGCCATGGCATGCGCGTATGAAAGCGACTCGCAGGCTTCGATCAACAGGGTTTCGTCATCCAGCGTGGGGTCCACGACATAGATCGGGCGATATTTTGGAGAGCTTGGTGGAGCGGCCAGATCTTCGGGTTTGAGGTAGTAATCGAGGGCGCGGTCGGTGGCTTCCTGGATTTTTTGCGGATCGAGAGCGCGGTCGTGGGGGGTGGCGGGTTGGGGGTGACTTTGAACATGGGCGTACTCCGGTTTCGAATATTGGGAGCCAACACCCTCGCTACCAAACGAAAGGTGGTGGTCATACGCAGGTTGGTAGACCGGTCGAAACAGGAAACCCGGCGCTCACAAAGGAGCCCCACGCATGCCCACCATAAAAGTCGAGCCCCGAAACGGGACTGCATACGGTGACGCTATACAACGGTTTCGACGCGGGCTACCAAACCCCATCACTGTTTCTCAGTGACAGACAAACGATATAGCCCGCCGCCTAGACGCGTAAGCCGGCGGATTCTGGCGTAGGCGTAGGCAATGGCGCAAGGAGTTGTAGCCGGGATGGCGTAACGGGTCGTGTAGTTTAAACATTGGTATTTGATGATGTTTAAGTTCAGAGATTGCCTCTGACAGGCAGGTGGTTTGATGTCGTCTGGAAGGGAGCTTTCGCGAGCAGGCTCGCTCCCACATTTGGATCGGGTACATCAGTGGGGGATTGGTCGACTTGGAGGCTGCCATCGCTGGCAAGCCAGCTCCCACAGGGATTTGGTCCAAAAGGTAGAGATTGGTCGACTGGGAGACCGCCATCGCGAGCTGGCTCACTTCTACAAGGAGCGCGGTGTACATCAGGAAGAATCAGGTCGGCTGTCAGGCCGCCTTCGCGAGCAGGCTCGCTCCCACATTTGGATCGGGTACATCAGTGGGGGATTGGTCGGCTTGGAGGCTGCCATCGCTGGCAAGCCAGCTCCCACAGGGATTTGGTCCAAACGGTAGAGATTGGTCGACTGGGAGACCGCCATCGCGAGCAGGCTCACTCCTACAAGGAGCGCGGTGTACATCAGGAAGAATCAGGTCGGCTGTCAGGCCGCCTTCGCGAGCAGGCTCGCTCCCACAGAAAAGCAAGGCAGCGCAGCTGCCCGCGGCGAAGCCGCACCACTCAACAATGAGCGCAAGCTCGAGTGCTCTTGATCTTGATCCACCGGCGACGTCGGAAGGCTGAGTGGAGGGATTGATCCGGGGGTGGGAGCGTAGCGACCGTCTGGCGCAGCCAGACACAGCGGAAGGAGGTGCAGCGAAGCAAACCGGAGCCGCTGCGCCCGGATCAGTCCCGGAGCGAAGGAACCCGAGCCTGCGAGGGCCGAACGCAGGAGCTAGCGTTTTTTGCTTACTTTTTTAGGCGCTTGTAAAAAAGTAAGTCGCCGTCAGGCGAAACCGCCAGCCGCAGCTCCCAAAGCAACGGATATGCCCCCAAGAGCAAGATCAAAAGCTAGCCCCCTCACCCCAACCCTCTCCCCCAAGGGGGCGAGGGGGAAAGGGAGCAGGTCTTCATGCAACGCAAAATCCCGGCCCGGCTCAAAATCAGTCACCGAGAAATTCAGCCACCTTCTGCGCAGCACCCGCCAAATGATCGGAATGCGCAAAGCCAGAAGCCTTGAGCGGCTTCAAATCATGATCCCCCGCCACCAACCAAAACACCTCAATCCCCGGCGCTAACGAATAGCCCTCAACCGCCTCGCGATTCCCCAGAGCGTCCCGCTCTCCCTGCACAATCAACGCCCGCGTGCGCAACGAAGCCAAATGCTCAACCCGCGGTTTCTCCGGCTTCCCCACCGCATAAAACGGATACCCCAGACATACCAACGCATCCACCCCCAACTCATCCGCCACCAGACTCGCCATCCGCCCGCCCATCGACTTGCCGCCAATCGCCAACGGCCCAGCGACATGACGCCGCACAACCGCAAACACCTCCCGCCAACATTCCTGCAACTTGCCAGCAGGATTCGGCGGCCGCTTAACCCCATCCACCCGCCGCTGCGCCATATAGGGAAACTCAAAGCGCAACACGTTGACCCCAAGCCCGGCAAGGCGCCCAGCCATGTCGTTCATCCACTCGCTATCCATCGGCGCCCCCGCCCCGTGCGCCAGAATCAGCGTTGCCGAAGCCTCACCAACAGCGGCATCCCAAAGCCACCCATGATCGAGCACACACTGCGCCCATTGATCCCCGTCAATACTGGCCTTGTGCTGTTTGTCCATGCTTGCCTCGCTTTTAGTCTGCCTATAACTCCAGGCGAAGGATTCGCGCCGTTTGCGCGCTCACTTCGGCTGAACCGTGGATGGGGAACCATGAACACTTCTATCAGTACCGCCTACAACTACAAGGTGGTCCGCCAATTCGCCATTATGACGGTGGTGTGGGGCATCGTCGGCATGGGCCTCGGGGTTTTTCTCGCGGCGCAATTGGTCTGGCCGGAACTCAACTTCAATTTGCCCTGGACCAGTTTCGGCCGTCTGCGCCCGCTGCACACCAACGCGGTGATCTTCGCCTTCGGTGGCTGCGCGCTGTTCGCCAGCTCTTTCTATTCGGTGCAACGCACCTGCCAGACGCAATTGTTTGCGCCGCAAATCGCCGCGTTCTGCTTCTGGGGCTGGCAACTGGTGATCCTGCTGGCGGCGATCAGCCTGCCGCTGGGTTACACCAGCTCCAAGGAATACGCCGAACTGGAATGGCCGATCGACATCCTGATCACCATCGTCTGGGTCGCCTATGCGATCGTGTTCTTCGGCACGATCATGCAGCGCAAAACCAAACACATTTATGTGGGCAACTGGTTCTTCGGCGCGTTCATCATCACCGTGGCGATTCTGCACATCGTCAACAACCTTGAGTTGCCGGTGAGTTTCACCAAGTCCTACTCGGTGTACGCCGGTGCAACCGACGCGATGGTGCAGTGGTGGTACGGCCACAACGCTGTGGGCTTTTTCCTCACCGCCGGTTTCCTCGGGATGATGTATTACTTCGTGCCGAAACAGGCCGAACGTCCGGTGTATTCGTATCGCCTGTCAATCGTGCACTTCTGGGCCTTGATCACCCTGTACATCTGGGCCGGCCCGCACCACTTGCACTACACCGCGCTGCCGGACTGGGCACAGTCACTGGGCATGGTGATGTCGCTGATCCTGCTGGCACCGAGCTGGGGCGGCATGATCAACGGCATGATGACCCTCTCCGGCGCCTGGCATAAGTTGCGCAGCGACCCGATCCTGCGCTTCCTCGTGGTGTCGCTGGCGTTCTACGGCATGTCGACCTTCGAAGGGCCGATGATGGCCATCAAGACTGTCAACGCCCTCTCCCACTACACCGACTGGACCATCGGCCACGTTCACGCCGGCGCCCTCGGCTGGGTAGCGATGATCTCGATCGGCGCGCTGTACCACATGATCCCGAAAATCTTCGGCAAAGCGCAGATGCACAGCGTCGGACTGATCAACGCGCATTTCTGGCTCGCGACCATCGGCACCGTGCTCTACATCGCCTCGATGTGGGTCAACGGCATCGCCCAGGGCCTGATGTGGCGCGCAGTCAACGAGGACGGCACGCTGACGTATTCCTTCGTCGAAACCCTGGTGGCCAGCCATCCGGGCTTTGTCGTGCGGCTGATCGGCGGGGCGATTTTCTTAAGCGGCATGTTCCTGATGGCTTACAACACCTGGCGCACCGTGCGGGCCTCGCAGCCTGCCGACGTCGTCGCTGCCGCGCAGATGGCCTGAGGAGTCCGCCATGAAACACGAAACGATTGAAAAGAACGTCGGCCTGCTGATGCTGTTGATGGTGTTCGCCGTGAGCATCGGCGGCCTGACCCAGATCATCCCGCTGTTCTTCCAGGACGTCACCAACAAACCGGTGGAGGGCATGAAGCCCTATACCGCGCTGCAACTGGAAGGTCGCGACATCTACATCCGCGAAGGCTGCGTCGGTTGCCACTCGCAGATGATCCGTCCGTTCCGCGCCGAAACCGAACGTTACGGGCACTACTCGGTTGCGGGCGAAAGCGTTTGGGATCACCCGTTCCTGTGGGGCTCGAAACGTACCGGTCCGGACCTCGCCCGGGTCGGCGCGCGTTACTCGGATGACTGGCACCGCGCGCACTTGTACAACCCGCGCAACGTCGTGCCGGAGTCGAAGATGCCGGCCTACCCGTGGCTGGTCACCCAAGCGGTCGACAGCAGCCACACCGAAACCAAGCTCAAAACCATGCGTACCCTCGGCGTGCCGTATACCGATGACGACATCAGCGGCGCAGTCGCCAGCCTCAAGGGCAAGACCGAAATGGACGCCCTCGTTTCCTACCTGCAAGTGCTCGGCACTGCAATCAAGAGCAAGAGGTGAGCCATGGTCATTGAAATGAGTGCAGGCCTGATTCGCGGTCTCGGCACGGTCGTGGTGTTCGTCGCGTTCGTCGGCCTGACCTTATGGGTGTTCAACCGCAAGCGCACCCCGGAATTCGCCGAAGCACGCCTGCTGCCGTTCGCCGACGAACCACTACCCGAAACAATTTCAGCCCCTGAAACAAGGAGTACCCGGCCATGACCACCTTCTGGAGTACGTGGATCTGCGTACTGACCATTGGCAGCCTGATCGGCCTGACCTCGTTGCTGATCGGCACGCGCCGGGGCGAGACCAAGGGCAGCGTCGACCAGACCATGGGCCACAGCTTCGACGGCATCGAGGAATACGACAATCCACTGCCGCAGTGGTGGTTCATGCTGTTCGCCGGCACGCTGGTGTTCTCGGTGGGTTATCTGATTCTCTATCCGGGCCTGGGCAACTGGAAAGGCATCCTGCCCGGCTATGAGGATGGCTGGACAGGCGTGCACGAATGGGAAAAGGAAATGAACAAGGCGGACGCCCGGTTCGGGCCGATCTTCGCCAAATTCGCGGCGATGCCGCTGGAAGAAGTGGCCAAGGATCCGCAGGCGCTGAAAATGGGCGGTCGTCTGTTCGCCTCCAATTGCTCGGTGTGCCACGGCTCGGATGCCAAGGGCGCGTTCGGCTTCCCTAACCTTGCCGACAGCGACTGGCGCTGGGGCGGCGATGCCGAGACGATCAAGACCACCATCATGGGCGGCCGCATGGCGGCTATGCCGGCCTGGGGCGAAGTGCTCGGTGAGGCCGGGGTGAAAAACGTTGCCGCCTACGTGCGCCACGAACTCGCCGGCCTGCCGCTACCTGCCGACAGCAAGGCAGACCTGCAAGCCGGGCAGCAGGCGTTCAGCACCACGTGCGTGGCTTGCCACGGCGCAACTGGCCAAGGCACCCCTGCCATGGGCGCACCGAATCTTACCCACCCGGCCGGCTTCATTTATGGCACCAGCCTGACCCAACTGGAGCAGACCATTCGCCATGGTCGTCAGGGGCATATGCCAGCGCAGAACGAATTGCTGGGCAACGATAAAGTGCAATTGCTCGCCGCTTATGTGTACAGCCTGAGCCACGGATTGAACACAGAAAAACTGATAACTGAAGACAACAAGAAATAGCAATTGCGTACACCACTGCCGCAGCTTTCTCGCTGCGGCAGTTTCCCGCCCCTTTGCGACGCATTGTCGCACCCCTTGGATCCCCTCCTTTCGGAACCCCGGATTCGGGTCTACGCTTCATCGAAGCGGACCGGCTGAAGTCGGTTTCCAGATCAATCCCGAACGATGCGCGCCGTGAAACGGTTGATGGATTCGCCGCAAACGCAGGTAGATAACGGCTGTTGCGCCGATTGCCCGCAATTTCCCGATCACGACCTGTGAACGGGCACCGTTGACGGCGATCCGAATTGCGAGCTTTTTACGCACACTGCGACATTTTGTCAGAGGCCATTTTTGACCCTACGCGGCGCATGGAAAGGCCGCAGAATCAGCGTTGGAAAGCATTGACCCAGGTCATGGCGCGTTGCAATGACCCCCTGCTTTATACATACTTGCGGCCGATTTTATCCCTATAAAAATACCCAAACCGTGGAACCTTAGAATGAGCACAGCAATCAGTCCGACTGCTTATAACTATAAGGTAGTCCGCCAGTTCGCCATCATGACGGTGATCTGGGGGATCCTTGGCATGGGGCTCGGTGTCTTCATCGCCTCGCAACTGGTCTGGCCGGAACTGAACTTCGGTCTGCCGTGGACGAGCTTTGGACGCCTGCGCCCGTTGCACACAAACCTGGTGATTTTCGCCTTCGGCGGTTGTGCACTGTTTGCCACTTCCTACTATGTCGTGCAGCGAACCTGCCAGACGCGACTGATTTCCGACAGCCTCGCAGCCTTCACCTTCTGGGGCTGGCAAGCGGTCATCGTCGGCGCAATCATTACCTTGCCGCTGGGTTACACCACCACCAAGGAATACGCCGAGCTGGAATGGCCGATCGCCATTTTGCTGGCCATTGTCTGGGTCACCTACGGTCTGGTGTTCTTCGGCACCATCACCAAGCGCAAAACCAAGCACATCTATGTGGGCAACTGGTTCTACGGGGCGTTCATCGTGGTCACCGCGATGCTGCACATCGTCAACCACATGTCGCTGCCGGTCAGCCTGTTCAAGTCGTATTCGGCCTACTCCGGCGCCACTGACGCGATGATCCAGTGGTGGTACGGCCACAACGCGGTGGGCTTCTTCCTGACCACCGGTTTCCTCGGGATGATGTACTACTTTGTGCCGAAACAGGCCGAACGCCCGATCTACTCCTATCGTCTGTCGATCGTGCACTTCTGGGCGCTGATCACCCTGTACATCTGGGCCGGCCCGCACCACCTGCACTACACCGCCCTGCCGGACTGGGCACAATCGCTGGGCATGGCGATGTCGATCATCCTCCTGGCGCCAAGCTGGGGCGGCATGATCAACGGCATGATGACCCTGTCGGGCGCCTGGCATAAGTTGCGCACCGACCCGATCCTGCGCTTCCTCGTGGTATCGCTGGCGTTCTACGGCATGTCGACCTTCGAAGGGCCGATGATGGCGATCAAAACCGTCAACTCGCTCTCGCACTACACCGACTGGACCATCGGCCACGTCCACGCCGGCGCCCTCGGTTGGGTAGCAATGATCTCGATCGGCGCGATCTACCACATGATCCCGAAACTGTTCGGCCGCGCGCAGATGCACAGCACCGGGCTGATCAATGCGCACTTCTGGCTTGCGACCATCGGTACTGTGCTCTACATCGCGTCGATGTGGGTCAACGGCATCACCCAGGGCCTGATGTGGCGTGCAATCAACGATGACGGCACCCTCACCTACTCGTTCGTCGAAGCGCTGCAGGCCAGCCACCCGGGCTTCATCGTCCGCGCGCTGGGCGGTGCTTTCTTTGCCAGCGGCATGCTGCTGATGGCTTACAACGTGTACCGCACTGTCCGTGCGTCGGATCCGGTTGAAGCCGAAGCCGCCGCCAAGATTGCCGTCGTTGGAGCTCACTGATGAAGCATGAAGCTGTCGAGAAGAATATTGGCCTGCTGGCCTTCTTCATGGTCATCGCCGTCAGCGTCGGTGGTCTGACCCAAATTGTTCCGCTGTTCTTCCAGGACGTCACCAACAAGCCGGTCGAGGGCATGAAGCCACGTTCGGCGCTGGAACTGGAAGGCCGCGACGTCTACATCGCCAACGGTTGTGTCGGCTGCCACTCGCAGATGATCCGCCCGTTCCGCGCTGAAACCGAACGCTATGGCCACTATTCGGTCGCCGGTGAAAGCGTCTGGGACCACCCGTTCCTGTGGGGCTCCAAACGTACCGGCCCGGATCTGGCCCGTGTGGGCGGTCGTTACTCCGATGACTGGCAACGTGCGCACTTGTACAACCCGCGCAACGTGGTCCCCGAGTCGAAAATGCCGGCTTACCCGTTCCTCGTGGAAAACAAGCTCGACGGCAAGGAAACCGCGAAAAAAATGGAAGTCTTGCGCACCCTCGGCGTGCCTTACACCGACGAAGACATCGCCGGTGCACAGGATGCCGTGAAGGGCAAAACCGAAATGGACGCGCTGGTGGCCTATCTGCAAGGCCTGGGCACCATCATCAAAAGCAAACGGTGAATCTGATGGATATCGGGATGATTCGAGGCCTGGGCACCGTTGTCGTGATGGTGGCCTTCATCGGTCTGGCCTTGTGGGTGTTCAGCCCCAAGCGCAAGTCGGAATTCGACGATGCGACCATGCTGCCTTTTGCCGATGATCCCGAAGCCATCAAGCACGTCGAGCAAGCTTCTAGGAGTAACAAAGAATGACTACATTCTGGAGTCTGTACGTCACAGTCCTCAGTCTCGGTACGATCTTCGCCCTGACCTGGCTGCTGCTGTCGACCCGCAAGGGCCAGCGCAGCGAACAGACGGACGAGACGGTCGGCCACTCCTTCGACGGGATCGAGGAGTACGACAACCCGCTGCCGAAATGGTGGTTCATGCTGTTCGTCGGCACCATCATTTTTGCCCTGGGTTATCTGGTGCTGTACCCGGGTCTGGGCAACTGGAAAGGTCTGCTGCCGGGCTACAACTATCTGGATACCGAGAAACAGACCGCGTTCGCCAACGGCCAGACCGGCTGGACCGGCGTCCACGAGTGGGAAAAGGAAATGGCCCGTTCGGACGCGCGCTTCGGTCCGATTTTCGCCAAGTTCGCGGCGATGCCGATCGAAGAAGTCGCCAAGGATCCGCAAGCACTGAAAATGGGCGGCCGTCTGTTCGCGTCCAACTGCTCGGTGTGCCACGGTTCCGACGCCAAGGGCGCCTATGGCTTCCCCAACCTGACCGACGCCGACTGGCGCTGGGGCGGTGAGCCGGAAACCATCAAGACCACCATCATGGGCGGCCGCCACGCGGTGATGCCGGCGTGGGCGGAAGTGATCGGTGAGCAAGGCGTGGCCGATGTGGCTGCTTACGTGGTGACCAATCTCGACGGCCGTAAATTGCCGGAAGGCACCAAGGCCGACCCGGCCAACGGCCAGAAACTCTTCGCCGCCAACTGCGTGGCTTGCCACGGCCCTGCCGGCAAAGGCACGCCGGCCATGGGTGCGCCTGACCTGACCCATCCGGGCGCATTCATCTACGGCTCGAGCTTCGCGCAACTGCAGCAGACCATCCGTTACGGTCGTCAGGGCCAGATGCCTGCGCAGGAACAACTGCAGGGCAATGACAAGGTGCACCTGCTGGCGGCGTATGTTTACAGTTTGTCCCATGGTGAAAAAACACCGGAGGCGAAGGCTGAGTAAGGCCAACGCTTGAAGCAAAAAAGGCCCCGCCAATGAGAATTGGCGGGGCCTTTTTTCATGCTGGCATTCATGATTCGAAACGCTTGCTCAATGGACCTGAGCTGCGATGCAAGGTAGGTTTTTTCGCCCCGATAAGCCATATCGGGACTACTTCAAGGATGAAGCCCCAATGTCGAAAGATCACCAAAGCACACTGCAAAATCAGCCTCAACCCGGCTCTACCCATAGGGCAGGGTTCGAACCAACATCTGTGAAACCGTTACTCGTGGTGTCGCAGCAAACCATTAACAGCCCCGGTAACGGTGGCGGACTCGACGGCCTCGGGGGCGGTAGATTGCTCTGACAAGGGCAGCAAAAACACCGAATTTACGCCCTGTATCCAGTGCCTCACGCCTTGGCGGGAGGCGCCTTCGCCGGTGCCCTTATGAAATTGACAAACCGATCGACCCCGACCTGCCTTTCCGATTGCGGTGAAAACCTCAAAATAGAAACGTTCCTACATCAGAATTTCTGGAGGCCAAACATGATGGCCATCACCACCATTTCCAGCCGCGAGTTCAATCAGGACACCAGTGCAGCCAAAAAAGCCACGCGTCAAGGTCCAGTAATCATTACTGACCGAGGCAGGCCTGCCCACGTATTGCTCAGCATTGAGGAGTACCAGAAACTGACCGGTTGCGAGACCAGCATCGTTGAGCTGCTGGCGATGCCGAATGCGCTTGAAATCGAATTCGGACCCGAGCGCGCTGTAATCACTCCTCGCAGCGTGGACCTTTCCTGATGTTCCTACTGGATACCAATGTAGTTTCCGAGCTGCGCAAAAAACAAGCCGACAGGCATGTGGTGAAATGGGCAAACAGCGTTTCCCCAGCCAGCCTGTATCTATCTGCAATGACTGTGCTGGAACTGGAAACGGGCGTCCTGCGTATCGAACGTCGTGGCCCTTCACAAGGCCAGCTGCTGCGCAACTGGCTGGAACATCACGTCAAACCGGCGTTCTCTGGAAGAATCCTGCCTGTCGATACCAGCGTCGCCACCCGGTGCGCACGATTGCATGTTCCCGACCGCAGCAGTGAATGCGACGCCTTGATCGCCGCCACCGCGCTTGTGCACGGGCTTACGCTGGTAACTCGCAACATTGCGGACTTTCAACTCAGCGGCGTCAATCTGATCAACCCATGGATCGCTGCCAATAACTGACTGCTGAACACCCCGCCCTATCACCGGCGGGGCTTTTTTCATGGGCGTTGGGCAAAGATTGAATGCACAACCGTGGTATCGATCAGCGTCCGCTCACGCCACTGGTTGTTCTTCACCAGATAGATCTGCAAATGCTTGCGATCCTCGGTGAAATTCGCAGTCAGGTAGGTTTGCTGAGAGGTGCTTCCGCTGAGATACATGGGGACGCTGCCTTCCCAGTAGGAACTTCCTCCTCGGTATGCAGGTGGCCGGCGAAAATGGCCGTCACCTGGTACTTGTTGACCATGTCATGGAAACGCTTCTTCTGCTCGGGGCTGCCCTGGTGCCGCAAGGGTTTATGCATATTGATAATGATGGCGTAGCCAGACGCTCGCGCCAGTCTCAGATCAGTCTCGAGCCAGTCCAGTGCGTCGTTGATTTCGAACGTCGTCGGGTTCAACGGATGAGCAATCCGGGTGGTGTAGGTCGGCTCGTTATTGAGCTGAACCATATGCACTTCGCCGATATTTTTCGAATAGGCGAGGCTACCGGCATACGTCTTGCTCAGAAAACCGTCAGTGATTTTCAGATCAAAGTTATCGACTTTACCTTCATGATGTTCTTTGAACTCGACAATACTTCCTGCAGCACAGTTATTGGTAAAGCAATCATCAACATTGTTTTCATAGTCGTGATTGCCCAAGCCGTAAAGATATTCACCCTTGAAGTGCCTGTTCAGCGAATCCTTCATGAACGAGCGCTGCCAGCCATGACCAAAAGCGGTTATATCGCCATTGATCATCAAAGGAACCTGCGCTTGGGAGCCGTGTAGATTTCTGAATTCGGCAATGCTTGCAAGTTGGGTTTCAATCAGCCATTTCGAGCGCGCCGTGAATTCTGAATCCGATTCGGGCTCGCGGATATCAGTCTTGTCTGTCCACGGATATTGAGTATCCGAAGCAAAGACCATATATTTCGGCATGCCAGTTGTAGCCTGAGCGGTAATAGCCGAAGCTACCAGACAAGCACCCATAAAGGTGCTCATGAATTTATTCAAAGCCATGCTTGAAATTCCATTTCAATTAATTTTCGGTACGCAAAAGAAGTTTCGCGCGAACAGAACTTATTCGAATACCGCGAAAACTTCAAAGCCTTCACCTACAACAATCGAGTGAATATATTTCAGACCCAACAACTTACAACATACCAATCAATAGAAACCCGTAGCGTCCGGCCTGAGTTGTCGCCTGGACGAAAACAATCACGGGTGTTATTCAACTTGCGAAATCAACGGCAGTGGCGTGAACAAACAATTGAAAGGATGAACTAGCCACTTCGGCAAAAGCGTCCATACTCAACAAGTCAATTGATCTGCGTCAGGCTTTTGCGCAATCGCTACACCATCCGCATTTTTTACTCCAACGCGACCAAAGGTCGCACCCTTGAGCCTGAGCGGCAGGCGTATCATCACGCTACTGCAACAGCCCTTTTTGACTTCGGTTGGCACGTATCGACCGAGGCATTTTTCCACTGCCGTGGGATGCAATGATGAGCAATCAGATTCCGGTACACGACGTCACGCCACCGAGCAAGAACGCGAACAACAGCGTCGATCTTTATGCCTCACGAGAAAAAATCTACACCCGGGCTTTCACCGGCCTGTTCCGCAATCTGCGGATGCTCGGCGGTGCGGCGTTGTTTCTGCTGTATTTCGGCACGGTGTGGCTGAACTGGGGCGGTCATCAGGCGGTGTGGTGGAACCTGCCGGAGCGCAAGTTCTTCATCTTCGGCGCGACTTTCTGGCCACAGGATTTCATCCTGCTCTCGGGCCTGTTGATCATTGCCGCGTTCGGCCTGTTCTTCATCACTGTCTATGCCGGGCGTGTCTGGTGCGGTTATACCTGCCCGCAGAGCGTGTGGACGTGGATTTTCATGTGGTGCGAAAAGGTCACCGAAGGCGACCGCAACCAGCGCATCAAGCTCGACAAGGCGCCGATGAGCGCCAACAAATTCCTGCGCAAACTGGCCAAGCACTCGCTGTGGCTGTTGATCGGTTTTGTCACCGGCATGACCTTTGTCGGCTACTTCTCGCCGATCCGCGAACTGGTCATCGAGTTCTTCACCGGCCAGGCCGATGGCTGGTCGTATTTCTGGGTCGGTTTTTTCACCCTTGCCACGTACGGCAACGCCGGTTGGTTACGTGAGCAGGTGTGCATCTACATGTGCCCGTATGCGCGCTTCCAGAGCGTGATGTTCGACAAGGACACGCTGATCGTTTCCTACGACCCGCGCCGTGGCGAAAGCCGTGGGCCGCGCAAGAAAGGCATCGACTACAAGGCGCTGGGGCTGGGCGATTGCATCGACTGCACGATGTGCGTGCAGGTCTGCCCGACCGGCATCGACATCCGCGATGGCCTGCAGATCGAATGCATCGGCTGCGCGGCGTGCATCGACGCTTGCGACAGCATCATGGACAAGATGGATTACCCGCGCGGCCTGATCAGTTACACCACCGAACACAACCTCTCCGGGCAGAAAACCCATAAACTGCGACCGCGCCTGATCGGTTACGCCGTGGTGCTGCTGGCGATGATCAGCCTGTTGGTCGCCGCGTTCTTCATGCGTTCACTGGTCGGCTTCGACGTCAGCAAAGACCGCGTGCTGTACCGCGAAAACGCTGAAGGCCGGATCGAAAACGTCTACAGCCTGAAGATCATGAACAAGGATCAGCGCGACCACACTTACCTGCTGCAAGCCGAGGGGCTGCCGGACCTGCGCCTGCAAGGCAAGCGCGAGATCAAGGTTGCCGCCGGCGATATCGTCAGCATGCCGGTCGAGTTGTCGAGCGCACCGGAACAACTGCCATCGAGCACCAACGAGGTGAAATTCATCCTCAAGGATGCCGATGACGAAAGCGTCCACGTTGAAGCCAAGAGCCGATTCATCGGCCCACAAATCCGTTGAGAGAATTTTGAACATGCCCGCTGCAAACGCCGCAAGTCCCTGGTACAAGCACCTCTGGCCGTGGATCATCATCGCGATTCTGGCCTGCTCGGTGGCCTTGACCCTGTCGATGGTGACCATCGCGGTGAACAACCCGGACAACTTGGTCAACGACAACTACTACGAGGCGGGCAAAGGCATCAACCGTTCACTGGATCGCGAGCTGCTGGCGCAAACCCTGAAGCTGCGTGCGGCGGTGCATCTGGATGATGTGACCGGTGAAGTCGATCTGCGCTTGAACGGTGACAGCCAGCCGCAAACCCTGGAACTGAACCTGATCTCGCCGACCCAGCCGGAAAAGGATCGCAAGATCGTTCTGACCCGCAGTGGCAGCGAGAGCGGGCGCTACATCGGCCAGCTAAGCGACAAGGTCGAAGGGCGGCGCTTTGTCGAGTTGCTCGGCAGCCAGGACGAGCACGTGTGGCGCATGTTTGAAGAAGAGCTGGTCAGCCATGACAAGGAACTGCTGCTGGGGGATGAGCCACTGCAGGGTGCGGAAGACCTGAAGAAGTGAATCAAAATCAAGAGCCCCTCACCCTAGCCCTCTCCCGGAGGGCGAGGGGACTGATCTCGGTTGCTTGGAAGCGGGGCGTATGACAGTGACAATGTCAGCGACTGAAGCCGCTCTTCAGGCTTACACCGATCGGCTCCCTCTCCCTCCGGGAGAGGGCTGGGGTGAGGGCAAGCGAACACCCCCAATGCAAGGGCTCATACCCTCATCAATGCCATGACCACCCCAGTTCCCTGCTACCACTGCGCCCTGCCCGTCCCGTCCGGCAGCCGCTTCACCGCCGTCGTCCTCGGGCAGGCCCGGGAGTTCTGCTGCCCGGGCTGTCAGGCGGTGGCCGAAGCCATTGTCGCCGGGGGTCTGGAAAGCTATTACCAGCATCGCAGCGAAGCGTCGGCCAATCCCGAAGCGCTGCCGGTGCAACTGACTGATGAACTGGCGCTGTACGACCGCGCCGACGTGCAGCAACCCTTCGTGCGCCATGAAGGCGATCTGGCCGAAACCACCTTGTTGATGGAAGGCATCAGTTGCGCCGCCTGCGGCTGGCTGATCGAGAAACACCTGCGCACCCTGCCCGCCGTCGCCGAAGCGCGGTTGAACCTGTCCAACCATCGCCTGCACGTGCGCTGGGCCGACGCACAATTGCCGCTGAGCCAGATCCTCGCCGAGCTGCGCCACATCGGTTACGCCGCCCACCCGTACCAGGCCGACCGCGCCAGCGAACAGCTGGCCAGCGAGAATCGCCTGGCCCTGCGCCAGCTCGGCGTCGCCGGGTTGCTGTGGTTTCAGGCGATGATGGCGACCATGGCCACCTGGCCGGAATTCAACATCGACCTCAGTCCCGAGCTGCACACGATCCTGCGCTGGGTCGCGCTGTTTCTGACCACACCGATCGTGTTCTACAGCTGCGCGCCGTTCTTCAAAGGCGCGATGCGCGATTTGCGTACGCGCCACTTGACCATGGACGTTTCTGTTTCACTGGCGATCGGCAGCGCTTACATCGCCGGGATCTGGACATCGATCACCGGGGTCGGCGAGCTGTACTTCGATGCGGTCGGCATGTTCGCGCTGTTTCTGCTCGCCGGACGCTATCTGGAACGCCGCGCCCGCGAACGCACCGCTGCCGCCACTGCGCAACTGGTCAACCTGTTGCCCGCCTCGTGCCTGCGCCTGGATGCGAATGGCCAGAGCGAACGCATCCTGCTCAGCGAATTGCAGGTCGGCGAGCGGATTCTGGTGCAGCCGGGCTCGATTCTGCCGGCTGACGGCAAGATCATCGACGGTCAGTCGAGCATCGACGAATCGCTGCTGACTGGCGAATACCTGCCGCAGCCACGCACGCTCGGCGATGCTGTTACTGCGGGCACGCTCAATGTCGAAGGCGCATTGACCGTGCAAGTGCAGGCGCTGGGACAGGACACGCGTCTCTCCGCGATCGTGCGCCTGCTCGACCGCGCTCAGGCGGAGAAACCGCGTCTGGCGGAAATCGCCGACCGCGCCGCGCAATGGTTTTTGCTGCTGTCGCTGATTGCGGCGGCAGTGATCGGCCTGCTGTGGTGGCAACTGGATTCTTCACGGGCGTTCTGGATCGTCCTCGCCATGCTGGTGGCGACCTGCCCGTGCGCGCTGTCACTGGCGACGCCGACCGCCCTCACCGCCGCCACCGGCACCCTGCACAAACTCGGCCTGCTGCTGACCCGCGGCCATGTGCTGGAAGGCTTGAACCAGATCGACACGGTGATTTTCGACAAGACCGGTACGCTCACCGAAGGCCGCTTGGTGCTGCGCTCGATTCGCCCGCTCGGCGCGCTCGACAGCGAGCAATGCCTGAGCCTCGCCGCTGCGCTGGAAAACCGCTCGGAACACCCGATCGCCCGCGCTTTCGGGCGTGCGCCGCTGGCCGCCGAGGACGTGCACAGCACACCAGGCCTGGGCCTGGAAGGCGTGGTCGGTGAGCAACGCTTGCGCATCGGTCAGGCGCCGTTCGCCTGTGCCCTGAGCGGCGCGGCACTGCCGTCAATGCCTGATGAGGCCGGGCAATGGCTGCTGCTCGCTGACACCCACGGGCCGCTGGCGTGGCTGGTGCTCGATGATCGCCTGCGTGACGACGCCCCCGCCCTGCTCGCGGCCTGCAAAGCGCGGGGCTGGCGCACCTTGCTGTTGTCCGGCGACAGTTCGCCGATGGTCGCCAGTGTCGCCGCCGAACTGGGCATCGACGAGGCCCGTGGCGGCTTGCGCCCCGATGACAAACTGCAAGTGCTGCAGCAACTTCATCGCGAAGGTCGCAAAGTGTTGATGCTCGGTGACGGCGTCAACGACGTGCCGGTGCTGGCTGCGGCCGATATCAGCGTGGCCATGGGCTCGGCCACCGATCTGGCGAAAACCAGCGCCGATGCAGTGTTGCTGTCCAACCGCCTTGACGCTCTGGTGCAAGCCTTCACGCTGGCGCGACGCACGCGCCGGGTAATCATCGAAAACCTGCTGTGGGCGGCGCTGTACAATGGCCTCATGTTGCCGTTCGCCGCCCTCGGCTGGATCACTCCGGTGTGGGCGGCGGTCGGCATGTCGATCAGTTCGCTGACCGTGGTGCTCAACGCCCTGCGCCTGACTCGTCTGCCGAGCGCGCCGGCCGCCGGCAGCCCGATCCAAACCCGCCCGCTGCCGGCCTGAGCCGCGCGGGCTTGGAGTTACCGATGCCAGCTCTCTATGTGATGATTCCCGCTGCCTTGCTCATCGTCGCCATCGCCGTGTACATCTTCTTCTGGGCGGTGGACAGCGGCCAGTACGATGACCTCGACGGCCCGGCGCACAGCATTCTTTTTGACGATCAGGACCCCAACCACACCGCCGCGGTGGACGAAGCCAACGCTGGCAAACCGGACGACAAGGCGCCACCCCATGCTTGAACTGGCGCCGCTGCTGGTCTCGGCGCTGATCCTCGGCCTGCTTGGTGGCGGCCACTGTCTGGGCATGTGCGGCGGCCTGATGGGCGCGCTGACCCTGGCGATTCCCAAGGAGCAGCGCAGCCGGCGCTTTCGCCTGTTACTGGCGTACAACCTCGGGCGGATTCTCAGTTATGCCACGGCGGGGTTGCTCATCGGTCTGGCCGGCTGGGCAGTCGCCAACAGCCCGGCGGCGCTGTTCATGCGCGTGCTGGCCGGGTTGCTGCTGATCGCCATGGGTTTGTACCTGGCCGGCTGGTGGAGCGGGCTCACCCGTATCGAAGCGCTCGGGCGTGGCTTGTGGCGTTTTATTCAACCCGTGGCGAATCGCTTGCTGCCGGTTTCCAGCCTGCCGCGTGCCTTGCTGCTCGGTGCGCTGTGGGGGTGGCTGCCGTGCGGACTGGTTTACAGCACCTTGCTGTGGAGCGCGAGTCAGGGCAATGCGCTGGACAGTGCGTTGCTGATGCTCGCTTTCGGCCTCGGCACCTGGCCGGTGCTGCTCGCCACCGGGCTGGCGGCTGAACGGGTGACCGCGATCTTGCGCAAACGCAGCGTGCGCATGGCGGGTGGCTTGCTGGTGATCCTGTTTGGCCTGTGGACCCTTCCCGGCCCGCATCAGCATTGGCTTATGGGCCATTAAATGTGTGGCGCGGCCTTCGCGAGCAGGCTCGCTCCCACAGGTCTTGAGTACGCTGCAAATCCAATGTGGGAGCGAGCCTGCTCGCGAAGACGCCCGCACGAACAACACAAATCCTCGCCGTTGATGCAAATCAAGATGCCCTGTAACGCACTCCCCTAGACTCGCCACACTGCCAGCCTATCCGGGGGAATGCCCGCATGCTCGACGCCATTCGTTGGGACTCTGATCTGATCCGCCGCTACGATCTGGCGGGGCCACGCTACACCTCGTACCCGACTGCCGTGCAATTTCACGGTCAGGTCGGCACTTTCGACCTGTTCCACGCCCTGCGCGACAGCCGCAAGGCGCAGCGGCCGTTGTCGCTGTACGTGCATGTGCCGTTCTGCGCGAACATTTGCTACTACTGCGCCTGCAATAAGGTCATCACCAAGGATCGCGGTCGCGCGCAGCCGTATCTGCAACGGCTCGAGCAGGAAATCCAGTTGATTGCCTGCCACCTCGACCCGGCGCAAACCGTCGAGCAGCTGCATTTCGGTGGCGGCACGCCGACTTTTCTCAGCCACGACGAATTGCGCCAGCTGATGGCGCACCTGCGCAAGCATTTCAATTTGCTCAACGATGACTCGGGCGATTACGGCATTGAAATCGACCCGCGCGAAGCCGACTGGTCGACCATGGGCCTGTTGCGTGAATTGGGTTTCAACCGGGTCAGCATTGGCCTGCAGGATCTTGACCCGGCGGTGCAGCGCGCGGTCAATCGCCTGCAAAGCCTGGAAGAAACCCGCGCGGTGATCGATGCGGCGCGAACCCTGCAATTTCGCTCGATCAACATCGATCTGATTTATGGCCTGCCCAAGCAGACACCCGACAATTTCGCCCGCACCGTCGAGGAAGTGATCAGCCTGCAACCGGATCGCCTCTCGGTATTCAACTACGCGCACCTGCCGGAACGCTTCATGCCGCAACGGCGAATCAACAGCAGCGAACTGCCGAGCCCGGCGCACAAGCTGGAAATGCTCCAGCGCACCATCGAGCAACTGACCGCTGCCGGCTACCGTTACATCGGCATGGACCACTTCGCCCTGCCTGATGACGAACTGGCGATTGCCCAGGAAGAGCACACCCTGCAACGCAACTTCCAGGGTTACACCACCCACGGCCATTGCGACCTGATTGGCCTGGGCGTGTCGGCGATCAGCCAGATCGGCGATCTGTACTGCCAGAACAGCAGCGACCTCAACGCGTATCAGAACAGCCTGGCCAGCGCGCAGCTGGCGACCAGTCGCGGTCTGGTGTGCAACGCCGACGACCGCTTGCGCCGCGCAGTGATTCAGCAACTGATCTGCAATTTCAAACTCGAGTTCGCCGAGATCGAGCAGCAGTTCAACATCGATTTTCAAGGCTACTTCGGCGCGCTCTGGCCGCAGTTGCAAGGTATGGCCGAGGATGGCCTGATCAGGCTTGAGCGCGAGCGCATCGAGGTGTTGCCAGCGGGCCGATTGCTGGTGCGCTCGGTGTGCATGGTCTTCGATGCGTACCTGGAGCAGCAGAACCGCCAGCGTTTCTCACGGGTGATTTAAGGCTTGGTCAGCAACGAGCCGACTTTGAGGTTCTGATCAGGATTGAGCGCCGACTGGTTCATGACTTTCGACAGGGCGAGGTTGGCGGTGATCAGGCCACTGTTGAGGGCGGCGATGGCGCCCCGCAGTGCGGCGAGCTTGTTGATCTTTTCCTCGGTGGAGAGGGTTCTGTCTGACATGACCGCCGCCATCCGGGCTTTTTTCTCGATGATTTCTTTTTGGATCTTGCGAATCATCTTCAGCAACTGCTGGATGTTCTCCGGCAAGCCACTGTTGTCGATGTCACTGTTTTCGCCGCCGACAGCGGCGGATTTGGCGATGGCCGCGCCGGACAGCGACACTTTGACGCCCTCGACCAAGGTCGGGGTTGCCGTGTGCGACAAGTCTTCATCGCGATCGATTGCAGCGTCGGTGCTGGCCATCTCCGGCGAAGCGGCAACGCCGCTGCTGCCGGGGCTTAGCGTGCCAATGGCGGTCATCGGGGCCTTCCTTGGTTGAGTGCTGATAGCAGGTTATCGGCCGCCGGTGCTGCGGCTTTATGTCTGTAGGACAACGCCGGCACGTGCTGGCCTGAATGTCCTCCCGTGGGTTACCCTTACGGCTTATGTGTGTTTTCCCACAAGGATTGAAGAAATGTCCGAGCCAGTCAAACTGCGCGCTCACAACCAGGCCCATTGCAAGGATTGCAGCCTGGCCCCGCTCTGCCTGCCACTTTCTCTGAATCTGGAAGACATGGATGCGCTCGACGAAATCGTTAAACGCGGCCGCCCGCTGAAGAAAGGCGAATTCCTGTTCCGCCAGGGCGACACCTTTGATTCCGTTTATGCAGTCCGCTCCGGCGCGCTGAAGACCTTCAGCCTGAGCGATGCCGGCGAAGAGCAACTGACCGGCTTCCACCTGCCAAGCGAACTGGTTGGCCTGTCGGGCATGGACACCGAAAAACACCCGGTCTCGGCCCAGGCGCTGGAAACCACTTCGGTCTGCGAGATTCCCTTCGAACGCCTCGACGAACTCGCGCTGCAATTACCACAACTGCGCCGCCAGTTGATGCGGGTGATGAGCCGCGAGATTCGTGACGACCAGCAAATGATGCTGCTGCTGTCGAAGAAGACCGCCGACGAGCGCATCGCCACTTTTCTGGTCAACCTGTCGGCCCGCTTCCGCGCTCGCGGCTTCTCGGCCAACCAGTTCCGCCTGAGCATGTCGCGCAATGAAATCGGCAATTACCTGGGCCTGGCGGTGGAAACCGTGTCGCGGGTGTTCACCCGTTTCCAGCAGAACGAGCTGATCGCCGCCGAGGGCAAAGAGATTCACATCCTCGACCCGATCCAGCTGTGTGCGCTGGCCGGCGGCTCGATCGAAGGCTGATCACGACCCGCGGTTGAGCGAATCGTTTCAGCCGCGGGTATACTGCGCCGTTTGCAGCCCTGCCAGGACACCCCGATGGTCTTCGACTCCTTCGACATCAAATCCCTGATCCGCCCCGTGATCGACTTCCCGAAACCGGGCGTGATCTTTCGCGACATCACCCCGCTGTTCCAGTCGCCGACGGCCCTGCGCCTGGTGATGGACAGCTTCGCCCATCGCTACGTCGAAGCCGACTTCACCCACATCGGCGCCATGGATGCCCGTGGTTTCCTGATCGGTTCGGTGCTGGCCTATCAGTTGAACAAGCCGCTGGTGCTGTTCCGCAAGCAAGGCAAACTGCCGGCGGACGTGCTGGCGGAAGGTTATGCGACCGAATACGGCGAAGCGTTCCTGGAAGTGCACGCCGACAGCCTGTGCGAAGGCGATTCGGTGGTGATGTTCGATGACCTGATCGCTACCGGCGGCACGCTGATCGCAGCAGCCAACCTGATTCGCCGCATGGGCGCGCGGGTACATGAAGCGGCGGCGATCATTGATCTGCCGGAGCTGCAAGGTTCGCAGCGCTTGCAGGACATGGGTATTCCGACGTTTTGCCTGACGCAGTTTGCGTTGACCGATAAATAAACAGCGTCTGACAGGCCGCTTTCGCGAGCAGGCTCGCTCCCACAGGGGAATGCATTTCAACTGTGGGAGCGAGCCTGCTCGCGAAGGGGCCGGCAGCTACACCGCAGGACTTAGAGCCCCATCTGCTTGCTGATGATTTCGTTCATCACTTCCCGCGTTCCGCCGCCAATCGACAGAATGCGATTATCCCGATACAACCGCTCCACCAGGCTTTCACGCATGTAACCGAGCCCGCCAAGGATCTGCACGGCTTCGGTGGTGATCCGGTCCGAGGTGTCGGTGGCGAAGTTCTTCGCCATGGAAATCTCCTTGATCACGCTCTGCCCCGCCGCCATTTTCGCTGCTTGCCGATATGTGAACTCCCGCGACACTTCCAGCGCCGTGGCCATTTCGGCGAGCCGATGTTTGATTACCTGAAACTTGCCGATGGGTTTGCCAAACGCCTCACGCTCGCGCGCCCACTTCAGGCTCTCCTCCAGCGCCAATTGCGCCGTCATGTTGGCCATCAGCGCCAGCGCCAGGCGTTCGCTCTGGAAATTGCCCATGATGCAGGCGAAGCCCATGTTCTCGGCGCCGATGAGGTTTCCTACAGGCACGCGGCAATCGTCGAAGAACAATTCAGCCGTGTCCGACGCCCACCAGCCCATTTTCTTCAACTGCCTACCGACACTGAACCCCGGCGTGCCCTTCTCGATCAGCAACAAACTGATGCCGCCAAACCCCGGCGCACCGGTGCGCACCGCGACGGTGTAGAAATCGGCGCGCACGCCGCTGGTGATAAAGGTCTTGCTGCCGCTGACCCGGTAGAAATCGCCGTCACGCACGGCGCGGGTTTGCAGGTTGGCGACGTCGGAACCGCCACCGGGTTCGGTAACCGCCAAGGCGCTGATCTTTTCGCCGCTGAGCACTTGGGGGACGACCCGCTCTCGCACTTCAGGCCGCGCCCATTTGACGATCGGCGGCAGGCCGATATCCAGCGAACCCAGCCCCGCCACCAGCCCGCCTGAGCCACAGCGCATCAGCTCCTCACTGGCGGCGACCTTGGCGAACAGATCGCCTTCATGGCTGCCGCCAAGCGCCTCGGGATAGCCGATACCGAGAATGCCCGCCGCACCGGCCTTGAGGTACAGCTCACGGGGAAAGCTTTCGGCTTCTTCCCACTGATCGATGTCCGGCAGGATCTCGCGTTCGACAAAACGTCTGACGCTGTCACGGACCAATTGGTGGCTGGGGTCGAAGTATTCCTGAAAGGCAGGCATGGGCGAGCTCCACGGAGGGGTTCGCCGACGTTAACCGAGCGCTTGCTTGGTTATCAATGAAATTGTGTGAATCAGATGGACCGCGGCGCGGCCATCGCTGGCAAGCCAGCTCCCACAGGGTTCGGTGTGGACACATATGCTGTGGGTCACATCCAACACTGTGGGAGCTGGCTTGCCAGCGATGTGGCCCGAAAGGGCGATAGAGACTTACAGGGAGATAGGTTTACGCCCGGCAAACGAATGCGCCAGCGTGCCGCCGTCGACCAGCTCCAGCTCACCGCCCAACGGTACGCCGTGGGCAATCCGCGAGGCGACCAGGCCTTTGTTGTTGAGCAACTGCGCGATGTAGTGCGCCGTCGCTTCGCCTTCCACCGTCGGGTTGGTGGCGAGGATGACTTCAGTAAAGGTCCCCGCCTCTTCAATCCGCGCCATCAGTTGCGGAATGCCGATCGCTTCCGGCCCCAGGCCATCCAGCGGCGACAAGTGCCCCTTGAGCACGAAATAGCGGCCACGGAAGCCGGTCTGCTCCACCGCATAAACGTCCATCGGCCCTTCGACCACGCAGAGCAGCGTGTCATCGCGGCGCGGGTCGGCGCATTGCGGGCAGAGGTCGTCTTCGGTCAGCGTGCGGCACTGGCGGCAATGGCCAACGCCTTCCATGGCCTGGCTCAAGGCCTGGGCCAGACGGGTGCCACCGCTGCGATCACGTTCGAGCAACTGCAACGCCATGCGCTGAGCGGTTTTCTGACCCACGCCTGGCAAGGTGCGCAGAGCGTCGATCAGTTGGCGAATCAAAGGGCTGAAGCTCATGGGTAAACAGTCCGACTAAACAACGAGACGCGGTTTATACCCGCGCCTCTGGCCAGCGTCAAATCCTCAGTCCTGGGCGACCCGGACCACCAGTTTGCCGAAGTTGCGCCCTTCCAGCAGACCGATGAACGCCTCGGGCGCCTGCTCCAGGCCTTCGACCACGTCCTCGCGGAACTTCACCTTGCCGTCGCGTACCCACGGCACCATGTGGCTGATGAATTCCGGCTGACGATCACCGTAATCGTCGAAGACGATGAAGCCCTGAATCCGCACACGCTTGGTGAGCAAAGTGCGTTGCAGCATCGGCAGACGATCCGGGCCGGTCGGCGCCTCGGCGGCGTTGTAGCCGGCGATCAGGCCGCACAACGGGATGCGCGCCTTGGGGTTGAGCAACGGCAAGACCGCGTCGAAGACATGGCCGCCGACGTTCTCGTAATAGATGTCGATGCCGTTGGGACAGGCTTTGGCCAGTTGCTCGGCAAAGTCATCGGCCTTGTGGTCGATGCAGGCATCAAAACCCAGCTCCTCAACGACGTATTTGCACTTCTCGGCCCCACCGGCCACACCGATCGCGCGCAGGCCTTTGATCTTCGCCACTTGCCCGACCACCGAGCCGACGGCGCCGGACGCCGCGGCCACCACCAGGGTTTCGCCCTCTTTCGGCTGGCCGATGTCCATCAGGCCCATGTAGGCGGTCATGCCCGGCATACCCAGCACCCCGAGGGCCATCGACGGGCTCGGCAGGCCGGCCGGGATCGGCATGATGTTGCGACCGTCGCTGATGCTGTGGCTCTGCCAACCGGTGGCGCCAACCACCAGATCACCTACGTGAAATTTCGGATGATTGGACTGCTCGACCCGGCTGACCGCACCACCGGTCATGACTTCGCCGATTTGCACTGGCGCAGCGTAGGACGGAGCGTCGCTCATGCGCCCGCGCATGTACGGGTCGAGTGACAGGTACAGGGTTTTCAGCAGAACTTGACCGTCCTGCAGATCCGGCAGCGCCTCGCGCTCCAGACGGAAGTTCTCCGGGGTCGGCGCGCCGCTCGGGCGCGAGGCGAGGACGAAGCGTTGATTGAGGGTGAGAGGGTCGGACATGTCAGCGTCTCCTGTGAATGGGGAATTCGGTGTATAGGGAGCAGACCTTGGTAGCGGTGGTGTGTTCGATGTTTCTGCAGTTTTGACCGAGGCTCGCTCCCACTGATCATTCCCAAGCTCTGCGTGGGAATGCAGCCCGGGACGCTCCGCGTCCCGATCGCAAGCTGGAACGCGGAGCGTCCCCAGAAGCATTCCCACGCAGAGCGTAGGAACGATCCGCGCCGCGCAGAAACAAAAATGCCAGGCACAATGCCTGGCATTTTGTGTAGCTCATCTGCCGCCCAAAGGCGAATCAGAATGGCAGTTTCATACCCGCTGGCAGGTTCATGCCGGCGGTCATGCTGCCCATTTTTTCCTGGCTGTTGGCTTCGATCTTGCGCACGGCGTCGTTGACGGCGGCAGCGACCACGGCTTCCAGCATCTCTTTGTCGTCTTCGCTCAGGCCTTCGACCAGGCTTGGGTCGATGCTCACGCTTTTAACGTCGTGACGACCGGTCATCACCACGGTGACCATGTCGCCGCCGGCCTTGCCGGTGACTTCGGCGTTGGCCAGTTCTTCCTGCATCTTGGCCATTTTTTCCTGCATCTGCTGCGCCTGCTTCATCAGGCCGGCCATGCCACCTTTCATCATGGGAATCACCTCAAACGTACTTGGATAAAACAGCGCCCGGCCATCTTGGCCGAGCACCTTCAGTTATTAGCCTTGGGTGACCAAGGCGTCGACAGGTTCAATAGTATCGCTTCGCACCACCGCGCCGAACTGCTGAACCATCTGCTGGATGAACGGATCACCATGGATCGATTCCTCGGCCTCGCGCTGGCGATTGGCGCGGCGGCGGGAGGCGGCCTGGGCCGGGGTTTCCTGCTCGGGCTTGATCAGCTCGATGGTCAGCGTCAGCGTGCGCCCGTGGAACTGGTTCAACGCGTCGTTGAGACGACGCTGCTGCGTGGCGTTGAACAGCGCGCTGTGGGCCGGATCAAGGTGCATCAGCCAGTGGTCGCCGTCGACCGCAATCAATGTGCAGTTGGCGGCGATGCTGCCGGTCATGCCGGAAATCGGCAGCTTCGGGAACAGCTCCAGCCATTGCAGGGCCAGGCCGGTGGCCGGCGCGGCGGCAGGTTCCGGCTCGGGCTCAGGCTCCGGATCGGCGGCGTGTTCGCTGGCCAGTTCGTCGAGGTAGCTGTAGGCCGAATCCATGTCCGGCTCGATGTAGTCTTCATCCAGCGGTGGTTCGTCGTCCATGTCCATGCCCGGCGTAGCGGCATCGACCTCGGCGACGGACGGCTCGGGAATTGGCGCAGCGGCCCACTCCGGCGCATCCGGCACCACGCTGTCCGGGGTCGGCAGCGGCATCGGCGGCAGCTCGGGCTGCTCGCCAGCGGTTTCCAGCACCGGTTCGACGGCGGGTTGCTGTACTGGTGCCGGCTCGGCCTCGGCTTCCACCGGGTCGTTCCATGGCAGATCGACCACGGTTTCGACGGCGACTGGCTCAGGCTCCGGTTGCGCTTCGACAACCGGCACAACCGGTTCTGGCTCGGCAGCGGGCGCGGGTGCTGGCGCAGCAGCCGCAGCCGCAGCGACCACCGGCGCAGGCTTCGGCGCGGCAGCCACTGAGTTTGCGGAATCAACTGTGGCCTGGCTGATCCCCACTGGCTTTAGCGGTTGCCTCGGCGCGTCCGCCGTATCCGCCGGGCGGAACGCGAGCATCCGCAGCAAGACCATCTCGAAACCGCCACGCGGGTCCGGCGCCAGCGGCAAGTCGCGGCGACCAATCAGGCCCATCTGGTAATAGAACTGCACGTCTTCGGCCGGCAACGCCTGGGCCAGGGCCAATACGCGATCACGGTCGCCGTGGCCATTGTCGACCCCTTCCGGCAACGCCTGAGCGATGGCCACCCGGTGCAGCACGTTAAGAATTTCCGAGAGCACGCCGTTCCAGTCCGGGCCTTGCTCGGCCAGATGCCGCACGGCTTCGAGCAGCGCCTTGGCATCGCCCTCGATCAGCGAATGCAGCACGTCATAGACCTGACCGTGATCCAGCGTGCCGAGCATGGCCCGCACGTCGGTAGCGAGCACTTTGCCTTCACCGAACGCGATGGCCTGATCGGTCAGGCTCATGGCGTCACGCATCGAGCCGTCAGCAGCGCGACCAAGCAGCCACAGTGCGTCGTCTTCGAACGGTACGTTTTCTGCGGTCAGCACGTGGGTCAAATGCTCGACCACACGCTCGGGCGTCATGTTCTTCAGGGAGAACTGCAGGCAGCGCGAAAGAATCGTTGCCGGAAGTTTCTGCGGATCGGTGGTCGCCAGGATGAACTTGACGTAGGGCGGCGGCTCTTCGAGGGTTTTCAACAGCGCATTGAAGGAATGGCTGGATAGCATGTGCACTTCGTCGATCAGGTAGACCTTGAAGCGCCCACGGCTTGGCGCGTACTGCACGTTATCGAGCAGTTCGCGGGTGTCTTCGACCTTGGTGCGGCTGGCGGCGTCGATCTCGATCAGGTCGACAAAACGACCTTCATCGATCTCGCGGCACACGGAGCACTCGCCGCAGGGGCTGGAGGTGATACCTGTCTCGCAGTTCAGGCACTTGGCAATAATCCGCGCGATGGTGGTCTTGCCGACCCCGCGCGTCCCGGTGAACAGGTAGGCGTGGTGCAGCCGTTGGCTGTCCAAGGCATTGATCAGAGCCTTGAGCACATGGGTCTGGCCGACCATTTCGCGGAACGAGCGTGGACGCCATTTACGTGCAAGAACCTGATAACTCATCGAAAACCGTCGCAGCGAAGGAAGCAGAAGCGGCTAATGCTAGCGGAGCAAGGGCAAAATTGCATCCGGTGTCCTCGTCTAATATGGCTAAGCTGCATCAGCAGAGGCTTTTATCGGCTCGGGACGAGGAATTACCGGAGCGTTTATGCGGTGGGCCGTGGCGGCATTGCTGGGAATCAGCCTCAACGCGATGGCAGCGCAGGCGCCGTTGCGTTTCGCCGTGCCGGACAGTTGGGCGATGCCGATGGTGCAACTGCAAGGCGGCAGACCGACCCAGGGGATACTGCACGACGTCCTGCTCAGCCTGGCGACCCAGGTTGGCGCGCCGGCACAGTTCGTCGTCCTGCCGCGCGCGCGGGTACAGAGCGCCATGGAACACGGCGACATCGATGTGCGCTGCTATGCCGCACAGTCGTGGTTGCCGAATCAGTCCGGCGATTACATCTGGAGCGTGCCGTTGTGGTTTCAGCGCGACCTGCTGATCAGCCGCAAGGAACAACCGGCGCAGATCGATCCCGCCCGGCTGCCGCGCCAGGCCATCGGCACCGTCCTCGGTTACAGCTACCCTACCCTGCAACCGCTGTTTGACGCCGACCAGTTGCAACGCGAAGACGCGCGCAATCAGGAACAGGTACTGGAAAAGCTCCTAGCCGGGCGATACCGCTATGCGGTGAGCAATCAGTGGACACTGGACTGGATCAATCAACGCCTGCTGCCGGAGCAGCAGTTGCAAGGGGTCGCGGTGCTGCAGGAACAGAATATCGGCTGCTATGTGAGGAACGACCCGAACGTGCCGGTGCAGCGGATTTTACGAACGTTGCTGCGCATGAAAATGTCCGGCGAGATCGACGACATAATCAGGTTGTACACCGGCGCCTCTTCAACCACACCCTAGCTCCCACAGGGTTGGCCGGGTCAATAACCGTGCGACTCGCGGAATTTTGGCTCGCGGCTGTGGTGATAATCGATCCACTCGACCACGTCGTAAGGCAGATAAAGCTGCTGCCGGGCACGGGACACGGCGATGTACACGGCACAGATGCGCTGATCGAACTCGTAGGCATCCTTGAATTTCTCGTTACTGAGCAACGTCCGGGTCAACAGCACGCGCTTGAACTCCATGCCGCCAGCCCGCTCGGCCATCATCAACAGGCAGGCTTTGCCTGGCTCGATGATCTTTTGGCTCAGGCGAGTCAGGTCGGCAATCATGAAGCCGTTTTGCAACTGCGCCTCGATCCACAAGAAAGCTTCATCGAACTGGTTGGCGGCGCGCACCCGCTGCCAATCAGCCATGTCGCTGAAATACGGGTGCGGTCCTTTCTCGCTGGACCCGGCATTGTAGAAATCGCGGCGGAACAGTTCGATGGCGGTGGTCATGAAATGTTTGATGTCGTCCTGCGCTTCCCTGTCGGGAAAACTGAAGGCGCAACTGGAGTCGTGCAGATGGATGGCCCACATCATCGTGTCCCAGGGTGACGCGGTCAGCACCACGCAACCTTCGGGCGGCACGAAGGCTTGCGGGTAGTACTCGATATCGACGTCGGCGTGACGAGCGCCTTCGAACGGCACTTTGCTCTTGTGCGTGTGGCGCGAGATCAGCGGATTGACCAGGCGCTCGACATTGCGCCCCGAACGCACCGAATAGCAGATATCGCTCTGACGGACTTCACGCTTGCGCTTGGGCGCCTCGCCCGTGGCCTGCTGATATTCATCGCCGAGGGTGATCAGCACCTGCTGCCCGCGCTCGATGATTTGCAGCAGCGACGCCGGCACGTCCTGGCTTTCGTCGATGATCACATGGGTGTAGCGCGGCGGGACGCGGCAACCGGCCAGACTGGCGCGCTTGATCATGAGCAACGTCGGAAAACCGCTCTGGCTGGCCCAGGCCGGATTGGCTTCCAGATACACCCACAGGCGACTGGAATATTCCAGCAGCGCCTGTGAGTCTGCGCCGCTCAACGGCTGCTGAAAATGCGGCAGGTGCCTGGCGGATAGCGTGTGATCTCTTGAGGCGCAATACAGCTCCAGCACGCGCAGACAAACCTCCAGAGTGCCCTGCCCATCGTGGTGGCGAAAGCCGAACATATTCAGTTCCTGCGCCAGCGCCTGCCTGCTCGGGATACGCGCTGGCGTCCTGGCCATGTGCGATCGGGGGCCAAGCAACTGGGCCTGGGCAAAATCGTAGAAGGTCTGGCCAATTTCCGTGTCGTGCACTTGCACGATGTGCTTGCGCAACGTCGCCAGTTTCGCCGGGGTGCGCGCCAGCACCAGGGTGCGTTTCGAGCGCAGGCATTCGATCAGCGCGCTGAGCATGTAACTCTTGCCGATGCCCGCATAACCCTGCACGTGCAGGTCTTCGTCGAGGTTGGCGCGAAAGGTTCGCAACAGCTTGTCCTGCGCCGCGCTCAACCAGTGCTCGCGCTCGCGTGGCGTGACCATTTGCTGCCGAAACGGGTTGTTCTGTTGCTGGTGGCGGACTTTGTAGTCCACATCCCATTGCCCGCCGGGCAACAGGTATTCCTGCGCTGTGACTTCATCGGCCATGAGAAACCGCAGGTTCAGGCCTTTGAGCGCATTGAGGCCGAAATACAATTTGCGCGAATCGAAAAGACGCCGCGCCTCTGCAAGCAGTCCCGCCGATCCGGAGCGCCGGGAGGTGACAGACCAGTCAATGAGTCTGGCGAGAATTTTCTCCGCTGCGCTGGCACTCAGGTCCTTTTCCGTGGCCTGGGCAAGGTTCTGGATGACCAGCACCGCCGCCAGTTCCGGGTCGCTCAGGTTGGCGAGTGTCGCGACACCCTCGGGCTGCAACAGCGCCGTACACACATCATGGGTGATGGGCAGAAATACCGGGGTGGCCAAATCAAAATGTTCCGGGTGCATACAACCTCGCCGCCTGGGCCTTAATACAACACCAGATCAGTCCTGGTCATTCTCGTCGGGCATTTCATGGGACTGCGGCAAGTTTCTCTCACGGCTGGACTCGGGGCTGATCCGCAGCTCGAAGGAGTAACCGCCGAGCGTGCCGGACATGCCGCGTCGTTCAGTGCCGCTGGCCACCGCCGCCGCATCGATCTGCGCCTGCACTTCGTAGAGGGCCATTTCGAGCAGTTTGCGCAGGTGTTCAGGGTTTTGCGCGGTGGCGTGCAGTTGCAGGTCGTACTTTGCGGTCGGCGAGGCTGATGCGTGCTCGACGATCGCCGATTGTGCCTCGACCGGGACCGACTGTTCAGGCTCGTCTGCCGCGTTGAAAACAGCAGATGCCGCCAGAATCGCAGCGTGTTCTTCATCCATCAGGTCGAGCACTCGCGACAGCTCCAGCGTGCGCTCGGGCTGATCCTGCATCTGTGCTTTGACTTCCAGACGACGTAACTGCCATTCGCGCAGCTTTTCCCGGGTCAGATCGTCAATTTCACCCACTTGCCTTACCTCTCGTTGCCAGGCGGGGGAGTATGCCACTGTTCGCTGTCGACAGCCGCAAGGGCACTGGAAGCTGCCCGGCTGATCCGAGCATTTTTGCTGGCGGATCAACGCCACTAGCCAAATCGCAGGCATAAAAAAACCGCAGTGGGCAAACCCATGCAGTTCTCTGAATTCTCGGTAGGTTCGTTAAGGTGGTGCCCCCACCAGCCACACCCCGGCACACAATGTTCCCGCTGTGGCTGCTTCCTTCCGGATCTGACCAGGTTCACGGGTAATCGTTGCGGGGGGACCGATGGGGTCACCATAACGACGCTTGCCTGTCGGCGAGCCGCGCCATTGTACCTGTCTGAGATGAAGTTACAACCGTTGGTTGCAGATAAAAAATACCAACAGGTTCAAGGACATGCGGTGACGCCAAAAGATCGCAGCCTGCGCCAGCTTCTACAGGGCCAGGACTTCGTCTGCGCGACCGCCCGCATCCTGGATCACCAGATGAATGAAGTGCAGCTTGGCGATCGCCGCTGCCGGCAGTACGAACGGATAGAAATCCGGCTGGCCCATGCTGCGCGACAGTTCGTTGAGCATGCCCGCCAGCTCGATCCACGCATTGACGAATGACAGGAAAGCGCCACCGCCGGGGTGCTCCGGGTCGTACAGGGTGCTGGTCGGAAACGGCTGATAGTCGAAGTCCATTTCCCGCGCGCTCATGCCGAAGCCCAGCGCAGTATCCACGGCGTCCATCATGTGCAGGTAGTGCGCCCAGGTTTCCGCCCAGTCTTCCCACGGGTGCATGGTCGCGTAGGCACTGACGTAGTGCTGCGGCCAGTCCAGCGGTGCGCCTTGCTGGTAATGCCGGTCCAGCGCGTCGGCGTAACTGGCGCGCTCGTCGCCGAACAGGTTACGGAACGCCTCCAGCCAAGGGCCGTTGGCGATGAGGCGATCCCAGTAGTAGTGGCCGACCTCATGGCGAAAATGCCCGAGCAGCGTGCGGTAAGGTTCGTGCATCGCCGCCCTGACCTGTTCACGGTGAGCGTCGTCGGCCTCTTTGATATCGAGGGTGATCAGGCCATTGGCGTGGCCGGTCATCGGCGCGTTGCCTTCCAGGTCGACACCGATGAAGTCGAACGCCAGCCCGGTTTCTTCATCCGTGGTTTTCGGGATGACCGGCAAGCCGAGGGTGATCAGTTGCGCGACCAGTCGACGCTTGGCGATTTCGACCTTGCGCCAGCGTTCGGGATTTTCCGCGACGGACAGGTCGGGAATGGTGCGGTTGAGGCTGCAAGCGATGCACAAGGTGTCGTGATCGTTGGCCGGCAGCAGCCAGTTGCACGCGGCGGGCATGTCGAGGTTGGCGCAGCGGCGGAACAGTCCGGCGTCGGGATCGGCGTCGAGCGTCCAGGTGCCCTCTTCCGGCCCCGGCTGCAGCGAGGTCAGGCGACTTTCTTCAGGTTGATAGCCGAGCAAGGCGTTACAGGCCAGGCACTGACTGTTGCGAAAGAACAGCGACTGGCCGCAACGGCACGGCCAGACTTTGCTGTTGCGCGAGGATCCGGCCACGAACGGCGCGATGATGCGGGAACTGAGCTGCTCGAAAAAACGGTGCATGGCGATCTCTCCCTGGGACTGGCCAAGACTAGATCATTCTGAAGACAACATCGTTCCCACCCATAACCGCGCAGCCGGGTGATAGCACCATTGTGGTGAGGGGATTTATCCCCGCTGGGTTGCGAAGAGCCCCCCAAAACCATACAACGCGGTTAATCAGGTATACCGAGTCGTTCGGTTTTGCGACGACGGTGTCGCCGAACGGGGATAAATCCCCTCGCCACAGGTGTCCATCCGGACAGGGATAAATCCCCTCACCACAGGGGTTCATCCGGTCAGACAGCGACGCCGTGGGTTTTGAGGAAGGCGATAAACGCTTCCTCGTCCATGACCTTCACACCCAGCTCGTTGGCCTTGGTCAGTTTCGAGCCGGCACCCGGGCCTGCGACCACGCAATGGGTTTTCGCCGACACCGAACCGGCGACCTTGGCACCCAGGCTTTCGAGATGATCCTTGGCCACATCCCGGCTCATCAGTTCGACCTTGCCGGTCAGCACCCAGGTTTCCCCGGACAGCGGCAGACCTTCGACGACTTTCTTCTCGCTCTGCCAATGCATGCCGAAATCGCGCAACTGCTGCTCGGCCCGCTCGGCCAGTTGCCGATGCTCAGGCGAGGCGAAGAACTCGCGCACCGAGTTGGCCTGCTTCTCTGGCAATGCCTGGCGCATGTCCAGCCAGTCAGCGTTCATCACCGCTTCCAGCGAGCCAAAGCGGTCGGCGAGTTTTTGCGCACCACCGGGGCCGACGAAAGGAATGTGCAGTTTGTCGAGCAAGCCGCCCAGCGTGGTACTGGCGGCGAATTCGGCGCCCAACTCGCCTTGATCCTGAATCTGCAAACCATGGCCGAGCAATTCGCTGATGACCTGCTGGTTGTGCGCATCCTCAAAGAAACTGTGAATCTCGTGCGCCACTTCCAGGCCGACATCCGGCAGATAGGTCAGCACATGCGGCAAAGCCTGTTGCACGCGCTCCAGTGAACCCAGCGAACGCGCCAGCACCTTCGCCGTCTCTTCGCCGACATCGGGAATGCCGAGGGCGTAGATGAAACGTGCCAGGCTCGGTTGCTTGCTGTCTTCAATGGCTTTGAGAAGCTTGTTGCTCGATACCTCGGCGAAGCCTTCCAGATCGACGATGTCGTCGAACTTCAGCGCATACAGATCGGCCGGCGAGCTGACCAGGCCTTCGTCGACCAGTTGTTCGACGCTCTTGTCGCCCAAGCCTTCGATGTCCATGGCCCGGCGCGAGACGAAGTGAATGATCGCCTGTTTCAGTTGCGCACCGCAGGCCAGTCGGCCGACGCAGCGATACACCGCGCCTTCGCTGAAGGTTTCCTTGCCCTTGCTGCGCTTGACCAGTTGCGTGCGTTCAACGTGGGAGCCGCACACCGGGCAACTTTCAGGAATGGCCACCGGGCGCGCGTCATCGGGGCGACGCTCGGTAACTACCTGCACCACTTGCGGAATCACATCGCCGGCGCGGCGAATGATCACCGTGTCGCCGATCATCAGGCCCAGACGCGCGACTTCGTCCATGTTGTGCAACGTGGCGTTGGCCACGGTGACGCCGGCGACTTTCACCGGTTTCAGGCGCGCCACGGGAGTTACCGCACCGGTGCGGCCGACCTGGAATTCCACGTCGAGCAGCTCGGTGAGTTCTTCCATCGCCGGGAATTTGTGCGCGATCGCCCAGCGCGGCTCGCGCGCACGAAAGCTCAGTTCACGCTGGTCGGCAATGCTGTTGACCTTGAACACCACGCCATCGATTTCATAGGCCAGCGAGTTACGGCGCGCGCCGATGTCGCGGTAATACTCCAGGCACTCATCGATGCCCTTGGCCAGCTTCAGTTCGTGACTGATCGGCATGCCCCACTTCTGCAACTGCTTGAGGTTGCCGATGTGGGTGTCGGCAATATCGTGGGACACCTGGCCAATGCCGTAGCAACAGAATTCCAGCGGCCGGTTGGCGGTGATCTTCGAATCGAGCTGGCGCAGGCTGCCTGCTGCCGCGTTGCGCGGGTTGGCAAAGGTCTTGCCGCCGATTTCCAGCTGCGAAGCATTGAGGCGCTCGAAACCGGCCTTGGACATGAACACTTCACCGCGCACTTCCAGCGTCGCCGGCCAGCCTTCGCCATGCAGCTTCAGCGGAATATTGCGCACAGTGCGCACGTTGACGCTGATGTCTTCGCCGGTGGTGCCATCGCCACGGGTGGCGCCGCGCACCAGCAGACCATCCTGATACAGCAGGCTGACCGCCAGGCCATCAAGCTTCGGCTCGCAGCTGTATTCCACCGCCGCGCCGCCACCAAACAGATCGCCGGCCGGCACGTCGAGGCCTTCGTTGACGCGGCGATCGAACTCGCGCATGTCGGATTCTTCGAAGGCGTTGCCGAGGCTGAGCATCGGAATTTCGTGACGCACCTGAGTGAACGCGGTCAACGCCATGCTGCCGACGCGCTGGGTCGGCGAATCGCTGGTGATCAGTTCCGGGTTGGCCGCCTCCAGTGCCTTGAGCTCGTGGAACAAGCGATCGTACTCGGCATCGGGAATGCTCGGCTCGTCGAGAACGTGATAGCGATAGTTGTGCTGATCCAGCTCAGCGCGCAGCTCTAGAATGCGGGTTTTGGCGGCGGTCATGGGTGTTCTCTCATAAAGCAAAAGAGCAGCCGAGGCTGCTCCAGTTTTATTCCATTATCGGCGGCGGGGCCAGAAGATCGCAGCCTCGTTGCACTCGTCAGCTCCTACAGTATCGCGATCCTCTGTAGGAGCTGCCGAAGGCTGCGATCTTTTGATCTGGCCTTAGCGCTTCTGGGTCAATGCGCGGCGTTCGAATTCGACGATGCGCTGACGGTAATGCTCAATCGTCTGCGCGGTCAGTACGCTGCGCTGATCGTCTTTCAATTCGCCGTTCAATTCCTGGGACAGCTTGCGGGCTGCCGCAACCATCACGTCGAAGGCCTGCTTTGGATGACGCGGGCCTGGCAGACCGAGGAAGAAGCTCACCGCCGGAGTGCTGAAGTGGTCGATGTCGTCCAGATCGAAGATACCCGGCTTGACCGCGTTGGCCATGGAGAACAGCACTTCGCCGTTGCCGGCCATGCTTTCGTGGCGGTGGAAAATGTCCATCTCGCCGAAACGCAGGCCGCTTTCGAGAATATTCTGCAGCAGCGCCGGGCCTTTGAAGCCGGCCGGGTCGCGGCAGATCACGCTGATCACCAGGACTTCTTCGGCTTGCGGCTGATCTTTTTCCGCCACGGCCGCTGCAGGCTTGCTGTCTTCGGCGAAATCGTCGTCACGGCTGCTGAAGCTCGGGCCGCCGTCCAGATCGAGGTCGAGGTTCAGGTCGCCCTGCGCCGGGCCGTTGCTGCCGCGCTTGCCACGTTTCGAACCGGACTCACGCGGTTCGCGGGCTTCGCGGTTGGGCATGCTCACCGACGGCAGATCGTGCTCGTCCAGTTGCGGCTCTTTGTGCGTATCCAGGACGCGGGCCGGGCCCAACAGCTCGGCGCTGGTGTCCTCGTCCGGCAGATTGGACAGGCTCCGGTCGAGACGGAATTTCAGCTTTCCCTTGCCGCCGCGCATACGGCGCCAGCCATCGAAAAGAATACCGGCTATCACAATGATGCCGATGACGATCAGCCACTCGCGCAGACCGATTTCCATGTAATCCCGTGCCTCTATAAAAAATGCTGAAAAATAAGGGGTTTACACTGCGTAAACCGCTTTAAAACGTGGCGCCAACTCTATGTTCTGACAGGCGTTTTGCCCACGTATACGAAAAATTGACATTAAACTAGCACGACCAAAGACAACTTTACACCGTCTGTCTCATTTGGCTTGCGCGAATATGTCGATTGGCCATCCAGCCGATGTCAGTAAAAAGTCCTACAGACCTCCAAAACTATTCCGACATCACACCGACTCAGGCGTCCACCATCGCCATCGCCTCCTCGACATCCACCGCCACCAGTCGCGAGCAGCCCGGTTCATGCATCGTCACCCCCATCAACTGCTCGGCCATTTCCATGGCGATCTTGTTGTGGGTGATGTAGATGAACTGCACGGTCTGCGACATGTCTTTGACCAGGCGTGCGTAGCGTCCAACGTTAGCGTCATCCAGTGGCGCGTCAACCTCATCGAGCATGCAGAACGGCGCCGGGTTCAACTTGAAGATGGCAAAAACCAGGGCCAGTGCAGTCAGGGCCTTTTCGCCGCCGGAGAGCAAATGGATGGTGCTGTTCTTCTTCCCGGGCGGCTGCGCCATGATCGTCACCCCTGTATCGAGTAGATCTTCGCCCGTCAGTTCCAAATACGCGCGCCCGCCACCGAAAACTTTCGGGAAAAGTGCCTGCAAACCGCCGTTGATCTGATCAAAGGTATCTTTGAAACGGTTGCGGGTTTCCTTGTCGATCTTGCGGATGACGTTTTCCAGGGTCTCCAGCGCCTCGACCAGATCGGCGTCCTGCGCATCCAGATAACGTTTACGCTCCGATTGTTGCGTGTATTCATCGATGGCCGCGAGGTTGATCGCACCCAGGCGCTGAATTCGCGCGTTGATGCGTTCTAGTTCTTCTTCGGCTTCGCGTTCACTGGCTTGTGCGGTCAATGTGGCGAGCACGCCGTTGAGATCGTAGCCATCTTCGAGCAATTGATCCTGCAAAGCTTTGCGCCGTACGGTCAGCGCCTGCCATTCCATGCGCTGTTGTTCGAGCTGGCCGCGAATCAGCTGCGATTGCTGTTCGGCCTGGGTGCGGCGTTTTTCCGCGTCGCGCAATTCACGATCGGCGTCTTCCAGGGCGATCTGCGCAGTCTTGAGTTCTTCATCGACGGTCATGCGCTTGTCGAGCAACTCTTCGAGCTTGAGGCGCAGCTCTTCCAGCGGCGCCTCGCCCTCCTCCAGATTCAGGCTCAACTGCTCGCGTTTTTCAGTCAGACGCTCGGCCTGCATTTCCAGACGTTCCAGCGCCTGCCGCGTGGAGTCGTGCTGAGCACGCAACGAGCCGAGACGCACGGCCAGTTGATGGGCGTGATCCTTGTGCTGCCGGGCTTCCTGACGCACGCGATCAAGGCGCTCGCGCAGGCTGTCGCGCTGGGCCAGCAGCAACTCGCGCTGCTCGGTGTCGAGCGCCATGGCGTCCAGCGCTTCCTGCAATTGCATGCGCGCTTCGCCGACCTGTTCGTGCTCAAGCTCGCGCTGTTCGGCGAGTTCGACCAGTTCTTCATCGAGACGGGTGCGGCGCAATGTCAGCTGTTCGGCTTTGGCCTTACCGGCGGACAACTGCGCTTTCAGTTCGCCTTGCTGGCGCGCTTCGTCCTGCAGCAAGCGGCGCAGATGTTCGCGGCCGTTTTCCTGCTGGCGCTGTTGCGCGCGCAAGGTTTGCAGGCGGGTTTCCATGGCCTCGACCGTGGCTTCGCGCTCTTCGCGTTCAAGCTGCAAGTCTTCGATTTCCTGGCCACGGGCGAGCATGCCGCTTTCCGCTTCGCTGGCGCGACGTACGCGTAAAAAGTGTCGACCCACCCAATAGCCATCGCGACTGATCAGGCTCTGCCCGGCGCTCAACTGACCGCGCAACGCCAGCGCCTGTTCAAGGCTGTCGACCGGTTTGACCTGACCAAGCCACGGCGACAGATCGATCTGCGCCTCGACTTTGTCCAGCAGGCTGCCCGCCACCCGCACGCCATCGCTGGCCGGGCTGAGCAGGCGCAAATCGCCTTGGGTGAAACCGGACAAATCAAAACCGCTGAAGTCGTCGACCAGCACCGCTTGCAGATCGGCGCCGAGCACGGTTTCCACCGCCAGCTCCCAACCGGCCTCGACCTTCAGGCCTTCGGCCAGACGCGGACGCTCGGCGAGGTTGTGTTCCTTCAACCACTCAGCAGTGCCGGTGCCGGGATCGAGCGCGGCCTGCTGCAAGGCTTCCAGCGACGCCAAACGCCCGTTGAGCCGCTGCAGATCGCCCTGCGCCTGCTGCTGGGCGGTCAACGCCTGCTGCAATTCCTGACGCAGTTGTTCGAGCTTTTCGACCTGCGCTTCTTCGCTGGTCTGCAAATCTTCGAGAGTCGCTTCGGACTCGGCGAGCTGCTCATTGAGCGCCATGATCGCCGCGTCTTCCGGGTCGGCGGACAGCAACGCACGTTCTTCGGCGAGGCGTTTCTGCCGGTCGGCCAGGCGCTCCATGCTGCTTTCCAGCTGCTGGATCCGCGATTGCTGGACTTCAGCCTGACGGCGCGGTTCGGCAGCGGTCAGGTTGAAAGCGTCCCACTGCTCCTGCCAGCCGTGCATGGTGGTTTCGGCTTCTTCAAGCGCAGCGGCGGCTTCCTCGGCGGCGGCGCTGGTGACTTCCTGCTCGGGGGTGAGCATGTCCAGTTCTTCGCCGAGAGTCAGCAGCAACGTGCGGTCGTGGCCAAGGTGCGATTCGGTTTCCAGACGCGCGCGCTCGGCTTCTTTCAGATCGTCCTGCAACTGACGCAAACGCTGCTGGCCGTGCTGGATGCTCTGCTCGACCCGGGCGATGTCGCCGCCGACCGAATAGAAGCGCCCCTGCACCAGATTGAAGCGTTCGGACAGGTCGTGGTGACCGTCACGCAGGCGTTCGATGGCGGCGTCAGCGTTACGCTGTTCAGCGACCAGCGCTTCGAAGCTGACTTCCTGGTTGCCGATGATCGACTCGCGCTGGCCGACCTGCTCGTTAAGATCCTGCCAGCGCAGCGCCGACAGTTGCGCCTTGAGCTGACGCTCTTCGGCCTTGAGTTCCTGATACTTTTTCGCCGCCTCGGCCTGACGGTGCAGACGTTCGAGCTGGCGCTCCAGTTCTTCGCGCAGGTCGGTGAGGCGGGCGAGGTTTTCGTGGGTGCGGCGGATGCGGTTCTCGGTCTCGCGGCGGCGCTCTTTATATTTCGAGATGCCGGCGGCTTCTTCGATGAAGTTACGCAGGTCTTCGGGCTTGGATTCGATCAGCTTGGAGATCATCCCCTGTTCGATGATCGAGTAGCTGCGCGGACCGAGGCCGGTGCCGAGGAAAATATCGGTGATGTCGCGCCGACGGCATTTGGTGCCGTTGAGGTAATAGGTGGTCTGGCTGTCGCGGGTGACTTTGCGGCGGATGGAAATTTCCGCGTAGGCGGCGTATTCGCCGAGCAGCGTGCCGTCGGAGTTGTCGAACACCAGCTCGATACTGGCCTGGCTCACCGGTTTGCGACTGGTCGAGCCGTTGAAGATGACATCGGTCATCGACTCGCCACGGAGGTTCTTCGCCGAACTTTCGCCCATCACCCAGCGCACGGCGTCGATGATGTTCGACTTGCCGCAACCGTTCGGCCCGACGACCGCCGCCATGTTACTGGGGAAGTTCACCGTGGTCGGGTCGACGAAGGATTTGAACCCCGCCAGTTTGATGCACTTCAGCCGCACGCTCAGGCAACCGTCAGCGCAGACACCACCAGATCGCAGCTGCGCTGGGCATAAGCCGTGAGCACGATGCGGATCTGCGGCAAATCACGGGCGAGTACGGCGGCGAGCAAGCGTTCGAACAGTTCGAGGAACTCGCTCATTTCCGCCTTGCGCTGTTCGAGGGCGAGGAAATACGCACGGCTCATCGCCGGCTGGAGGTTCTCGACGGTTTCTTGCAGGTACGGATTGTTGGCAAACGGATAGGCGGCGCGCATCACCGCGAAGCTGTCATCGACGAAGCTGCGGATATCGCCGCGTTCGTAATTGGCGGTCAGGCGCTGCTGGATCTGCACGAAGGGCGCCATGTCCGACTGCACTTGCCAGCCGTTGGCCACGGAATTGCCGAGCAGGATGTACAGCTCGCTCATCAGCGTGCACAGGCTCTGCACCTTGTGCGGCGTCAGCTCGGTAACGTGGGCGCCACGACGCGGCAGGATCGCGATCAGGTGACGGCGCTCGAGGATCAGCAAGGCTTCGCGGACCGAACCGCGGCTGACGTTGAGCGCCAGCGTGACCTTCTGTTCCTGGATGCGCTCTCCTGGCTTCATTTCGCCACGAATGATGCGTTCGGCGAGGTGGTGAGCGATTTGCTCGGCGAGGCTGTCCGGCGCCTTGAACGTCATGGTTGTCCTTCAAACTCTATCGATCTGCACAAGCGGCGCAGTGTAGCGCAAATGCGCGGTCATGGCGGAGTGCCCACTCAGCGGTTTTTGGCACGAATCCCGCAAAAAAGCGCAGTGACCGATGAAGGTCAATACTGAATAGACACGCTGTTGATCGACGAAACGGATTTTCCTGACCTTTAAGTCAGAAAACCATTGACCGAAAAGTCAGACCTGCTAAATTCGGTTCACGTCGGTTAACAACAATAATGAGTCTGCGAGGCCTTCCGTGATCCAGTTTTTACTTAACCAGGAACTCCGTAGCGAGCACGCCCTGGACCCGAATCTGACTGTGCTCAATTACCTGCGTGAACATGTGGGCAAGCCCGGCACCAAAGAAGGTTGCGCCAGCGGCGACTGCGGCGCCTGCACCGTGGTGGTTGGCGAGTTGCAGACCGATGACACGGGGCGTGAACACATTCGCTATCGCAGCCTCAACTCGTGCCTGACTTTCGTCTCATCGTTGCACGGCAAACAACTGATCAGCGTTGAAGACCTCAAGCACAAGGGCGAACTGCACAGCGTGCAGAAAGCCATGGTCGAGTGCCACGGTTCGCAGTGCGGCTTCTGCACCCCCGGTTTTGTGATGTCGTTGTTCGCCCTGCAAAAGAACAGCGATGCGCCGGATCAGGCCAAGGCCCACGAAGCGCTGGCCGGCAACCTCTGCCGCTGCACCGGCTACCGCCCTATTCTGGCCGCTGCCGAACAATCCTGCTGCGGCAAACCAGCGGATCAGTTCGACGCCCGCGAAGCCGAAACCATTGCCCGCCTCAAGGCCATCGCGCCGACCGATATCGGTGAACTCAACAGCGGTGACAAACGCTGCCTGGTGCCGCTGACCGTGGCCGATCTGGCCGACCTCTACGACGCTTATCCACAAGCACGCCTGCTCGCCGGCGGCACCGATCTGGCGCTGGAAGTCACCCAGTTCCACCGCACCCTGCCGGTAATGATCTATGTCGGCAACGTCGCCGAAATGAAGCGCATCGAAACCTTCGATGACCGCATCGAAATCGGCGCCGCCACTGCCCTCTCCGACTGCTACGAGGCGTTGAATGCCGAGTACCCGGACTTCGGCGAACTGCTGCACCGCTTCGCCTCGTTGCAGATCCGCAACCAAGGCACCCTCGGCGGCAACATCGGCAACGCCTCGCCGATCGGTGACTCGCCACCGCTGCTGATCGCCCTCGGCGCGCAGATCGTGCTGTGCAAAGGCGAAACCCGCCGCACCTTGAACCTGGAAGATTACTTCATCGACTACCGCGTCACCGCGCGCCAGGAAAGCGAATTCATCGAAAAAATCATCGTGCCGCGCGCCTGCGCCGAGCAGTTGTTCCGCGCCTATAAAGTGTCGAAGCGACTGGACGACGACATCTCCGCCGTCTGTGCTGCGTTCAATCTGCGCGTGGAAAATGGCGTGATCAGCGACGCCCGGGTGGCCTTCGGCGGCATGGCGGCGATTCCGAAACGCGCTGCGCACTGCGAAGCCGTGCTGCTTGGTCAGCCGTTCAATAACGCCGTGATCGAACGCGCCTGCGCCGCGCTGGCCGAAGACTTCACGCCACTCTCGGACTTCCGCGCCAGCAAGGAATATCGCCTGCTCAGCGCGCAGAACCTGCTGCGCAAATACTTCATCGAACTGCAAACACCGCACATCGAGACTCGGGTGACCGCTTATGTCTAACCATCACGCCGTAGAGAAGACTCAAGCTGAACTGGCCGAACTGTTCGCCCAGGACCTGACCACCGGTGTCGGCCGCAGCGTCAAGCACGACAGCGCCGCCAAGCATGTATCCGGTGAAGCGCAGTACATCGATGATCGCCTGGAATTCCCCAACCAATTGCACCTGTATGCGCGCCTGTCGGACCGCGCCCACGCGAAAATCCTCAGCATCGACACGTCGCCGTGCTACGCCTTCGAAGGCGTGCGCATTGTCATTACCCACGAAGACGTGCCGGGCCTGAAGGACATCGGCCCGCTGATGCCGGGTGACCCGCTGCTGGCCATCGATGACGTGCAGTTCGTCGGCCAGCCAGTGCTGGCAGTCGCAGCGAAAGATCTGGAAACCGCGCGCAAGGCAGCGATGGCGGCGATCATCGAATACGAAGATCTGGAACCGGTGCTCGACGTCGTCGAAGCCCTGCGCAAGCGCCATTTCGTGCTCGACAGCCACACCCATCAGCGCGGCGACTCGGCTTCGGCGCTGGCCACGGCTGAACACCGTATTCAGGGCACGCTGCACATCGGCGGCCAGGAGCACTTCTATCTGGAGACACAGATCTCCTCGGTGATGCCTACTGAAGACGGCGGCATGATCGTCTACTGCTCGACGCAGAACCCGACCGAAGTGCAGAAACTGGTCGCCGAAGTGCTCGACGTGTCGATGAACAAGATCGTCGTCGACATGCGCCGCATGGGCGGTGGTTTTGGTGGCAAGGAAACCCAGGCCGCGAGTCCGGCGTGCCTGTGCGCAGTGGTCGCGCACCTCACCGGCCAACCGACCAAGATGCGCCTGCCGCGTGTCGAAGACATGCTGATGACCGGCAAGCGCCACCCGTTCTACGTTGAATACGACGTCGGCTTCGACAGCAGCGGCCGTCTGCACGGGATCAATATGGAGCTGGCCGGCAACTGCGGCTGCTCGCCGGACTTGTCCGCCTCGATCGTTGACCGGGCGATGTTCCACTCGGACAACTCCTACTATCTCGGCGATGCGACCATCAACGGTCACCGCTGCAAGACCAACACCGCCTCGAACACCGCTTATCGTGGCTTCGGTGGCCCGCAAGGCATGGTCGCCATCGAGGAAGTGATGGACGCGATTGCCCGGCACCTGAAGCTCGACCCGCTGGCGGTGCGCAAGGCCAACTACTACGGCAAAACCGAGCGCAACGTCACCCACTACTACCAGACCGTCGAGCACAACATGCTCGAAGAGATGACCGCCGAGCTGGAAGAAAGCAGCCAGTACGCCGAGCGCCGCGAAGCGATCCGTCGCTACAACGCCAACAGCCCGATCCTGAAAAAAGGCCTGGCGCTGACTCCGGTGAAATTCGGCATTTCCTTCACTGCGAGCTTCTTGAACCAGGCCGGTGCGCTGATCCACATCTACACCGACGGCAGCATCCACCTGAACCACGGCGGTACGGAAATGGGCCAGGGCCTGAACACCAAAGTCGCTCAGGTCGTGGCGGAAGTGTTCCAGGTCGAAATCGATCGTGTGCAGATCACTGCGACCAACACCGACAAAGTGCCGAACACCTCGCCGACCGCTGCTTCCAGCGGTGCTGACCTGAACGGCAAAGCCGCGCAGAACGCAGCACAGACCATCAAGCAACGCCTGGTCGAATTCGCCGCGCGGCACTACAAGGTCAGCGAAGAAGACGTCGAATTCCGCAACGGCCACGTGCGGGTGCGCGAGCAGATCCTGACGTTCGAAGCGCTGATCCAGCAGGCGTATTTCAATCAGGTCTCGCTGTCCAGCACCGGCTTCTACAAGACCCCGAAAATCTATTACGACCGCAGTCAGGCGCGTGGGCGTCCGTTCTATTACTTCGCTTTCGGCGCAGCCTGCTGCGAAGTGATCGTCGACACCCTGACCGGCGAGTACAAGATGCTGCGCACCGACATCCTGCATGACGTCGGCGCCTCGCTGAACCCGTCGATCGACATCGGTCAGGTCGAGGGTGGTTTCGTGCAAGGTATGGGCTGGCTGACCATGGAAGAGCTGGTCTGGAACAACAAAGGCAAGCTGATGACCAACGGCCCGGCCAGCTACAAGATCCCGGCGGTGGCGGACATGCCGCTGGATCTGCGAGTGAAGCTGGTGGAAAACCGCAAGAACCCGGAAGACACGGTGTTCCATTCCAAAGCTGTCGGTGAACCGCCGTTCATGCTCGGGATCGCCGCGTGGTGTGCGATCAAGGATGCGGTGGCGAGCCTCGGTGATTATCAGCATCAGCCGAAAATCGACGCGCCAGCCACGCCGGAGCGGGTGTTGTGGGGTTGCGAGCAGATGCGTCAGCTCAAAGCGGTGAAAGCCGTCGAAGCTGAAACCGAGCTGGCTCCGCTCTAGGACCGAGGCGCGGCCATTCGCGAGCAGGCTCGCTCCCACATTTGGAATGCATTGCCAATGTGGGAGCGAGCCTGCTCGCGAAGAGGCCGGCACAGACAACGAAGATGTCGAGGTGAACATGTACAACTGGATCGACGCCCTCGCCGACCTGCAGAATCAGGGCGAGCCCTGTGTGCTGGTGACGATCATCGAAGAACTCGGTTCGACGCCACGCAACGCCGGCTCGAAAATGGTCGTCAGTGCCGACCGCCTGTTCGACACTATTGGTGGCGGGCATCTGGAATTCAAAGCCATGCAGATCGCCCGCGAAATGCTCGCCAGCGGTAAGCAGGACACCCATTTGGAGCGCTTCAGCCTCGGCGCCAGTCTCGGCCAGTGCTGCGGTGGCGCTACGGTGTTGCTGTTCGAACCGATGGGCCAGGTGCAGGCGCAGATTGCCGTGTTCGGTGCCGGCCATGTCGGTCGCGCCCTCGTGCCGCTGCTGGCCAGCCTGCCCTGCCGGGTGCGCTGGATCGATTCGCGCGAGGCGGAGTTCCCCGAACACATTCCCCACGGCGTGCGTAAAATCGTCAGCGAAGAGCCGGTGGACGAAGTCGATGATCTGCCTGCCGGCAGCTACTGCATCGTCATGACCCACAACCATCAGCTCGATCTGGAGCTGACCGCGGCGATTCTCAAGCGTAACGATTTCACTTGGTTCGGCCTGATCGGCTCGAAAACCAAACGCGCCAAATTCGAACACCGTCTGCGTGATCGTGGTTTCGACCCGAGCGTGGTGCAGCGCATGCGCTGCCCGATGGGCATCGGCGAAGTCAAAGGCAAACTGCCTGTGGAAATCGCCATCTCCATCGCCGGCGAAATCATCGCCACTTACAACGCCAATTTCGGCCAGCACAGCGCCCGCGCCGAACCGATTGCCCGACTGCTGCCCGCCTCGCGCCGCAGTCAGGCCGCCAAACTCAAAGCCTCAAACTGATTAGAGAACCCTCATGCCTCTGACTCGCAAAGCCTACCGCGCCGCCATCCTGCACAGCATCGCCGACCCTGCCGAAGTCGGCATCGAAGCCTCGTATGAATATTTCGAGGATGGCCTGCTGGTGATCGACGACGGCAAGATCAGCGCCCTCGGCCACGCCAGCGAACTGCTGCCAACCCTGCCGGCGGATATCGAGATCAACCATTATCAGGATGCGCTGATCACCCCCGGCTTTATCGATACGCACATTCACCTGCCGCAGACCGGCATGGTCGGCTCCTATGGCGAGCAACTGCTCGACTGGCTGAACACCTACACCTTCCCCTGCGAAAGCCAGTTTGGCGACAAGGCCCACGCCGACGAAGTGGCGGACATTTTCATCAAGGAACTGCTGCGCAACGGCACCACCACGGCGCTGGTGTTCGGCAGCGTGCACCCGCAGTCAGTCAATTCGTTTTTTGAAGCGGCGGAAAAGCTTGATCTGCGCATGATCGCCGGCAAGGTGATGATGGACCGCAATGCCCCGGACTATCTGGTCGATACCGCCGAATCCAGCTACGTCGACAGCAAGGCGCTGATCGAGCGCTGGCACGGCAAGGGTCGATTGCACTATGCGGTGACACCGCGCTTCGCCCCCACCAGCACCCCGGAACAACTGACCCTCGCCGGGCAATTGCTGACGGAATACCCGGATCTGTACATGCAGACCCACATCAGCGAAAACCTCAAGGAAATCGAGTGGGTCAAGGAGCTGTTTCCGGAGCGCAAGGGCTACCTCGACGTCTACGATCATTACCAGTTGCTCGGCGAACGCTCGGTATTCGCCCACGGCGTGCACCTGTGTGACGAAGAATGCGCGCGGCTGGCGGAAACCGGCTCGGCGATCTCGTTCTGCCCGACCTCGAACCTGTTCCTCGGCAGCGGCCTGTTCAACCTGCCGATGGCCGAGAAGCACAAGCTCAATGTCGGCCTCGGCACCGACGTCGGCGGCGGTACCAGTTTCTCCCTGCTGCAAACCCTCAACGAAGCCTACAAGGTCATGCAACTGCAGGGCGCGCGGTTGAGCCCGTTCAAGTCGCTGTATCTGGCGACCCTGGGTGGTGCGCGGGCGCTGCGTCTGGAAGACAGGATCGGCAATCTGCAACCGGGCTCCGATGCCGACTTCCTGGTACTGGATTACAACGCCACGCCGCTGCTGAGTTATCGCTTAAAGCAGTCGAATAACATTGCCGAGACATTGTTTGTGTTGATGACCTTGGGCGATGACCGGACGGTGCAGCAGACTTACGCTGCGGGGGCGCTGGTGCATCAGCGCTAACCTCTTCGCACTGATCGTTCCCGGTGGTGTTTACCACGGAGGATTTTTGTTGCCGGTCAGGTTGTCTTCGCGAGCAGGCTCGCTCCCACCTTTGAAATGCATTCCCCTGTGGGAGCGAGCCTGCTCGCGAAAGCCGCGACTCGGTTTCAGCTTAGAGCTTGGCCGCTGGACGCCCCGGCTTCTTGGTCTGCAACAAGTGCGAGAACACCGCATGCAGATCATCCGACGCGCCTTCCTCGTCGAGGTTGAGCTTGCTGTCGATGTGATCCATGTGATGCATCATCAGGTTCACCGCCAGTTCACCGTCGCGCTTTTCAATGGCGTCGATCAACTGCGTGTGTTCATCGTACGAGCAGTGCGAGCGGTTGCCGCTTTCATACTGGGCGATGATCAGCGAGGTCTGCGAAACCAGGCTGCGCTGGAAGCTGATCAACGGTGCGTTCATCGCCGCTTCCGCCAGTTTCAGGTGGAATTCGCCTGACAGACGAATACCGGCACCGCGATCGCCGCGCGAGAAACTGTCCCGCTCATCGTTGACCATCTGCCGCAATTCGGCGATCTGCTCGGCCGTGGCGTGCTGCACGGCCAATTCAGTGATCGCACGCTCGACCAGACGGCGGGCGAGGAACACTTGACGCGCTTCTTCAACACTCGGGCTGGCGACGACGGCGCCACGATTCGGCCGCAACAGCACCACGCCTTCATGGGCCAGACGCGACAGCGCGCGGCGAATGATGGTGCGGCTGACCCCGAAGATTTCCCCCAGCGCCTCTTCGCTCAACTTGGTACCGGGCGCCAGACGCTGTTCGAGGATGGCCTCGAAGATATGCGCGTAGACAATATCGTCCTGGGTTCCGCTGCGGCCGGCTTTGCCTGCTCGCGGTTGTTTCTTGAGGGGTTGCAACTGTTCGTTCATGGGCACTCGAGTCGGGAAAACTGCGGCGAATAGACCGTGACTGTAATACGGCACAGTAGGTCGCTGGCAAGTATCGCGTAAAAAACAGCGCGATTGTACACAATGAATGGTGGCAACACGACTGTACGGCTGTTTGCGCCTGCGGCTGTATTGCAACGGTTTGTCAGGTTTGAGTTTAGGCTTGATCGCAGAATCCGCTGCATGACCGCAATCCCCCGTGGGAGCGAGCCTGCTCGCGAAAGCCATTTCACATTCACTATGAATGTTGACTGACATAGCGCTTTCGCGAGCAGGCTCGCTCCCACAGAGGTTCTGTGTTGTGGCGGACATCTCCATTGGTATAAGGAACACCGCCGTCATGACCGACGCCACCCACGCCCGCCTGCGCCCTCTGGCCGACACTTCGCCTTCCGCCATCGTCGCCGGTTTCATCGCGATGATGACCGGTTACACCAGTTCGCTGGTGCTGATGTTCCAGGCCGGGCAAGCGGCCGGCCTGAGCAGCGGGCAGATTTCTTCGTGGATCTGGGCGATTTCTATCGGCATGGCGGTGTGTTCGATCGGCCTGTCGCTGCGCTATCGCACACCGATCACCATCGCTTGGTCGACCCCCGGCGCAGCGTTGCTGATCACCAGCCTGGGCGGAGTCAGTTACGGCGAGGCGATCGGCGCCTACATCACGTGCGCGGTACTGGTGACGATCTGCGGCCTGACCGGCAGCTTCGAACGGCTGGTGAAAAAGATCCCGGCCTCTTTGGCGGCAGCTCTGCTGGCAGGGATTCTGTTCAAGATCGGCAGCGAAATCTTCGTCGCCGCGCAACACCGTACCGGTCTGGTGTTGGGGATGTTCTTCACTTATCTGCTGGTCAAGCGCCTGTCGCCGCGCTATGCGGTGCTCGCGGCGCTGCTGATCGGCACCGCGCTGTCGGGCTTCATGGGGCTGCTGGATTTCAACGGCTTTCATCTGGAAGTGGCCACCCCGGTCTGGACCACGCCGCACTTCTCCCTGGCCGCAACCATCAGCATCGGCATTCCGCTGTTCGTGGTGGCGATGACCTCGCAGAACATGCCCGGCATCGCCGTGCTGCGCGCCGATGGCTATAACGTCCCGGCCTCGCCACTGATCACCACCACCGGCATCGCCTCGCTGTTGCTGGCGCCGTTCGGCTCCCACGGCATCAACCTCGCGGCCATCAGCGCGGCGATCTGCACCGGCCCGCATGCCCATGAAGATCGCAACAAGCGCTACACCGCAGCGGTGTGGTGCGGGGTGTTCTACGGGATTGCCGGGGTGTTCGGCGCGACGTTGGCAGCGTTGTTTGCCGCGTTGCCGAAAGAACTGGTGCTGTCGATTGCGGCGCTGGCGCTGTTCGGCTCGATCATCAATGGCTTGAGCATTGCCATGAGCGAGGTGAAGGAACGGGAAGCGGCGTTGATCACGTTTATGGTCACGGCGTCGGGGTTGACGCTGTTTTCCATTGGTTCGGCGTTCTGGGGGATCGTGGCGGGGGTTTTGACGCTGGTGATTTTGAATTGGCGTAAAGCTTAAGATCAAAAGCCCCTCACCCTAGCCCTCTCCCGGAGGGAGAGGGGAACTGACCGTGGTGTCTGGAAGAGGTGCGCCACATGAGGTACCGAGTCGAACTCATATCTTGAAAAGCCCACAAATCGGCTCCCTCTCCCTCGGGGAGAGGGCTGGGGTGAGGGGCGAGTCCACCATCAAATCCAAGCCGTATCACCTAAACACCAGACGAAAAAAAACGGCGACCCTCAGGTCGCCGTTTTTTTCAGTATCACTTGGCCGCGTTGATCGGCTTTTCCGGATACCACACGTCCAGCAGCGGGCTGACTTCGTACTTGGTCAGCTCGGAGCGGTTTTTCAGCCAGGCTTCAACGGCAGCGCGCTGCTCTTCGTTGACCGAGCCACGCTTCTGCAGGCACACCAGACCGAAGTCGTCGCCGCCAACATAACCCAGACCGTTGGCTTCCATGGCTTCTTTGATGAATGCTTCGAGGAAAGCGTCAATGGCTTCTTCGGACAAGTCTTCTTTGAAGTCCAGGTTCAGTTCGAAACCCAGCTCTTGAAATTCATCTACGCACAGTTTTTTGCGCAGACGCTGGGAACGGTTAGTCGCCATTGGAACAATCCTCTTTAGTAATAACGGCCGGCACTTTACCAGTTTAAGCCAGCGATTGCCCGACTCTCTGGTCGCTGCGGCCGACCGCCTGTAAAAAAATAAGCGATTGGCCGGTCGCGACACGGCACAAGCTGTTACAGCTTGGGGCATAATGCCGACACTTTCATGACCACTGAGGGCCTTTTCATCCATGTCCTCGTCTTTTTTCCCCTCTTTTGCAGGGTTTTATTGCATATGATCAAATCGTTGCGTCCACTGTTTCTCGCCGGCCTTCTTCTGCCTCTGGCCCTGCCTGTCTCCGCTGCCACCATCAACACTTCCCTCACCCCGAACGTCGAAAAAGCCCTCAAGGCCAGCAAGCTGCAGCCCACTGCGCTGTCGCTGGTGATGGTGCCGCTCGACGGTCCGGGCACGCCGACCGTGTTCAACGCCGACGTCTCGGTCAATCCGGCCTCGACGATGAAACTGGTCACCACTTACGCGGCGCTGGAAATGCTCGGGCCCAACCATCAGTGGAAAACCGAGTTCTACACCGACGGCACCCTGAGCGGCGGCATTCTCAACGGCAACCTCTACCTCAAGGGCGGCGGTGACCCGAAGCTGAACATGGAGAAACTCTGGCTGTTGATGCGCGACCTGCGCGCCAACGGCGTCACGCAGATCACCGGCGATCTGATCCTCGACCGCAACTTCTTCGTGCAGCCGCAATTGCCGGAATTCAACGATGACGGCAACGACGACAACAAGCCGTTCCTGGTCAAGCCCGACTCATTGCTGGTCAACCTCAAGGCCCTGCGCTTTGTTGCGCGCAATGACGGTGGCCGCGTACTGATTTCGGTTGAGCCGCCGATTGCCAGCATCCGCATCGAAAACACCGTCAAGGCGCTGCCGTCCAAGCAATGCACCGGCGGCGTGCGCTATAACCCGGTGCCGCAGGCCGATGGCAGCGTGACCGTAACCGTCGGCGGCCAGTTGGGTGAAGGCTGCAGCTCGCAGACTTACCTGTCGCTGCTCGACCACGCGACCTACACCGCTGGCGCCGTCCGCGCGATCTGGAAGGAACTGGGTGGCAGCATCCAGGGCAAGGATCGTCTGGCACCGACGCCGAGCAGCGCCAAACTGCTTGCCCGTGCGTACTCGCCGGATCTGGCCGAGATCATCCGCGACATCAACAAATACAGTAACAACACCATGGCCCAGCAGCTGTTCCTCAGCCTTGGCCAGCGTTTCCGCAACGATGCCGACGGTGACGACGCCCGGGCAGCGCAGCGCGTGGTACGTCAGTGGCTGGCGAAGAAAGGCATCACCGCGCCGCATCTGGTGATGGAGAATGGTTCTGGTCTGTCGCGGGCCGAGCGGGTCAGCGCGCGTGAGATGGCCAACATGCTGCAAGCCGCCTGGCACAGTCCGTACGCCGCCGAGTACATCAGCTCGCTGCCGATTGCCGGCACCGACGGCACCATGCGCAAACGCCTGAAAACCACGGCGATGCGCGGCGAAGCCCACGTCAAGACCGGCACCCTGAACACCGTGCGCGCGATCGCCGGTTTCAGTCGTGATGTGAATGGCAATACCTGGGCGGTGGTCGCGATCCTCAACGACAAGGCCCCGTTTGGTGCATCGTCGGTGCTCGATCAGGTGCTGCTGGATCTGTACAAACAGCCGAAACTGCCGCAGACCGCTTCGGTGCTGTAAGCGCAGCAGGTGCAATTGTGGGAGCGAGCCTGCTCGCGAAGGCGTCGGTTCAGTAAGCATGTTCAGTGACTGTCACACCGCTTTCGCGAGCAGGCTCGCTCCCACAGAAAATCAGCGCCAGGTCCCCTCTGCCCCACAGGGTCAGGTGTCAGGTTCGAATCAGCACATCTCCCGCTCAACCCGATCCCGGCCATTCTGCTTCGCTGCATAAACCCCTGAGTCAGCGCGCAGCAACAGCGCATCCGCGCCCTCCCCCGGGCGCCAACTGGCGATGCCGAAACTCGCGGTGACCAAGCCGACCACATCCACCGGCGCGCTACGCAAACCTTCCCACAACTCCATCGCCAGCATGTAGGCGTGTTCGCCGTCGATGTCCGGGCACAGCACCATGAACTCTTCGCCGCCCAGACGGCAGAACACGTCGGTGCGGCGCAAGCGATGGCCGATCCGTTCGCAAACTGCTTGCAGCACGCGGTCGCCGACAGCGTGGCCGAACTGATCGTTGATGCGTTTGAAGTGGTCGATGTCGAGCATGATCACCGACAACTCACCGCCGCCACGCTCGACCCGGGCCATTTCGGTGGTCAGGCGTTCCTGGAAATAGCGGCGGTTGTGTATGCCGGTCAGCGAATCGGTGATCGACAACGCGCGCAATTCTTCTTCCACGCGCTTGAGATCGGAGATATCCGAGATGTAACCGTGCCACAGCACCCCGCCGCCCGGCAGTTCTTCCGGTGTCGCCTCGCCGCGCACCCAGCGCAGGCCGCGCTCGGGCAGTTGCACGCGATACTCCTCGCGCCATGGGCTGAGATTTTCCGCCGATTCGCGGATCGAGCTGCGCACGCGAATCGCATCCTGCGGGTGAATGCGGCTGAAAATCGCCTCGGAGTCGAGCAGCAGCACATCCGGCTCCAGCTCGTAGATCTCGCGGATGCCATCGCTGGCGTAGATCACGCTGAAGCGTCCGTCGAATTCCATCTTGAATTGGTAGATGCCACCGGGAACATGGGCGCTGAGCTTCTTCAGCAACGTGTCGCGTGCTGCCAGCACTTCGTGCACGCGTTTGCGCTCGGTGATGTCGATGCAGATCGCCAGATGACCGACCCACAGGCCTTGCTCGTCAAGCACCGGGGTGGCGAGCATGTTCACCGGCAGATGACTGCCATCGCTGCGTACCAGGGTCCATTCGCGTGCTTCATGACCGCCGACTTCGCCGCCCTCGACCAGCATCGCGTGGCAGGTCGGAATGCTTTTGCCGTAGCGCGCGCTCAGCTCCGCCGAACGCGCCGCCAGCTCCCGGGGTAAATGCAGGTTCTCCAGGGTCATGCGCCCGACCACTTCGGCGCTGCTGTAGCCGAGCATCTGTTCAGCGCCGGGGTTGAAGGTGTTGATCACGCCGCGCAGGTCGGTGGCGATGATCGCGACCTGGGTGGCGGCATTCAGCACGCCGCGCAACTGACCGTGGGTGCCGCGCAGTTCCTGCTCGCGCTCGTGCAATTCCTGGGTGCGCACCTCGACCAGACGCACCGCGCGCTGACGCTGGCTGACCAGCACGTACAACAAGGCGCTGAGCAATGCGCTGAGCAAGCCGCCCAGAATGATCACGCTGCCCACCGACGAATGGTTGGCCTGCATGAACGCTTCGCTCGGCAGGATATCGACCTGATAGTCGTGATCGGCCATGCGTAGCAAGCGTGTCGCCGCCAGATCGCCGGGCACCGCCTCGTTGCTCGATTCGAACAGCGCCTCGTGCTGATCCTGGGTCGACAGGTCGAGAATGCGCACCGACAGGTAATCGTGCAGGGCATCGGGCAAACCGTCGGCGAGCAACTGGCGCATGCTGATCACCGCCATCACATAGCCGAACGGCTGCGACTCTCCAGCGCGACTGACCGGCGCCAGTAGCAACACCCCACGCGCGTAGGACGGCTCAATCCCGACCAGGTGCATCGGTTGCGACACCGCCATGCTGCCGAGCTGGTCGGCGCGTTGCAGGGTTTCGCGGCGCAAGGGTTGGGCGAGCAAGTCATAACCCAGTGGTGGCGCCAATCGGCTTTGGGTCTGGGTGTACAGCACCGGCACATATGCGTCGCGCGCTGCCGCCAGTTGCAGCTCGCCATTGGCGTCGAGCTCGCGAATGGTGAAGTTGCTCAGGCCTTCGTCACGCACCTGCTGTTCGAACGCGGCGCGTTCGGCACCACTGACTCTCGGGGCATAGGTATAGGCTTGGGTGCGCAGCAATAAAGGGCGGGAGTAGCCGTCGAATTCGGCGCGGGACACCGATTCGGAGTTGGCGAAGAACCGGCGCAGACTATCGAGACGTTGCTCCTGGTCCTGAAAACGTTCGGCGATACGGCTGTAGCGTTCGTTGGCCAGCAGTTGAAAGCGCTGACGCGATTGTTGCTGAAACTGGTTGAAGGTGCCCCACGCGAGCAGCCCGGTGAGAATCCCACCGGCAAGCAACACCAGCAAAGCGACCAGCCAGGCTGAGACGTCTTCACTGATGAAACCGAGGATTTTCGGGCGCACGGGGTGCAACGGCATAAGCACGACTCACTCCGCCAGATTCACGGGAAAACCCCATTGGCGGTGTGTGAGTTATAGCTATTAGCCACTAATTTAGCCAGCACCGCTGGATCCACCGAGCCGTTAAAAATCAAGGCTCTGTGGATCCAACCAGTGAAAGCGTCAACGAGCCGTGATTTTCCAGGCGCGGTGGATCTTGGTATTGCGGGCGAAATCCGGATCAATGGTCTGCGCACTGATTTCCTCGACCGCATAACGCTCGGCGAGGTTTTCCTCCAACTGGAACTTGCGGAAGTTGTTGGAGAAATACAGCACGCCACCCGGTGCCAGCCGCGCCATCGCCAAGTCGATCAACTGCACCTGATCGCGCTGTACGTCGAAGATGCCTTCCATGCGCTTGGAGTTGGAGAACGTCGGCGGGTCGATGAAGATCAGGTCGTATTCGTCGCGGCTGCTTTCCAGCCACGCCATCACATCGCCCTGCTCCAGACGGTTCTTGTCCGAGAAACCGTTCAACGACAGGTTGCGCCGCGCCCAGTCCAGATAGGTTTTCGACAGGTCGACGCTGGTAGTGCTGCGCGCGCCGCCCTTGGCCGCGTGTACGCTGGCGGTCGCGGTGTAGCAGAACAGATTGAGGAAGCGCTTGCCGGCCGCCTCTTTCTGAATGCGCATGCGCATCGGCCGGTGATCGAGGAACAGGCCGGTGTCGAGGTAATCGGTGAGGTTGACCAGCAGCTTCACGCCACCTTCATTGACCTCGACGAACTTGCCCTGCGCAGCCTGACGCTCGTACTGCTTGGTGCCGCTCTGGCGCTCGCGGCGCTTGACCACCACGCGGTTCTTGTCGACGTTCAACGCCTGCGGTATGGCCGCCAGCGCATCGAACATGCGCGCCGAGGCTTTTTCCGGGTCGATGGATTTCGGCGCGGCGTATTCCTGAACGTGCACCCAGTCGTGGTACAGGTCGATGGCCATTGCGTATTCCGGCATGTCGGCATCATAGACGCGGTAGCAATCGATACCTTCGCGCTTGACCCACTTGCCCATCGCCTTGAGATTTTTCTGCAAGCGATTGGCAAACATCTGCCCGCCTTCGCTCAGGCGCGGCTGTTCGATCACTGGCGCCGGGGCCGGCGTCGGCTTGATCGGGTTGCCGTTCTTGTTGAACTTGCGCTCTTGCGGCTCGTCCGGGGTCTGATCGTAAGCCGCTTGCTCGCGCTCGGCCTGACGCTGTTCCGGGGTGCGACGTTCGCCAGTGACGAACTGATCCGGCAGAACCTTGATCAGCAGCAGTTTGCACGGCAGCGCGCCGTTCCAGAACGAATACTGCTTATGGCTGCGAATGCCCATGCGCTTGCCCAGATCCGGGGCGCCGGTGAACACCGCCGCTTCCCAGTTCAAGCAGGCCTGACGCAGACGCTCGCCGAGGTTCTGATAGAGATACAGCAGGCTGGCTTCGTCACCGAGACGCTCGCCGTACGGCGGGTTGCAGATCACCAGGCCTTTCTGGTTCTGGTCCGGGCGCGGCTCGAAGGTCGCCACTTCGCCCTGGTAGATCTTGATCCACTCGCTGAGGCCGGCACGTTCAACGTTGTTGCGGCCTGGCTGAATCAATCGTGGGTCGGCTTCGTAACCGCGAATCCACAGCGGCGGTTTGGCCAGACCGGCGGCGGCACGCTCGACGGCTTCTTCGTGGAGTTTTTTCCACAGTGCCGGCACGTGACCGAGCCACGCGGTAAAGCCCCACTGCTCGCGACGCAGGTTCGGCGCCATGTCGGCAGCGATCATCCCCGCTTCGACGAGGAACGTACCGACACCGCACATCGGGTCAGCCAGTGCGCCACCTTCGGCGGCAATGCGCGGCCAGCCGGAACGAATGAGGATTGCCGCCGCGAGGTTTTCCTTCAGCGGCGCGGCGCCCTGCTGCAAGCGATAGCCGCGCTGGTGCAGGCTGTGGCCGGACAGGTCGAGGGAGAGAATCGCTTCGCCGCGATCCAGACGCAGGTGAATGCGCAGGTCCGGGTTGAGCTTGTCGATGGATGGACGATCACCCTGTGGCGTGCGCAGTTTGTCGACGATGGCATCTTTGACTTTCAGCGCGCCGAAGTGGGTGTTGTCGATGCCCGAGCCGTGGCCGCTGAATTCGACGGCCAGGGTGCCGTCGCTGAGCATGTGATCCTGCCAGTCGATGTCGAGCACGCCGTGGTAGAGGTCTTCGGCGTCCTTCATCGGGAAACGCTTGAGCACCAGCAACACCCGGTTGGCCAGACGCGACCAGAGGCACAGGCGATAGGCGGTTTCCATGGTCGCCATGCCACGCACGGCGGAGGTGTGCTCGCGCGCTTCTTCAAGGCCAAGCCCGACGGCTTCCTCGATGAGCAGGCCTTCAAGGCCTTTGGGGCAAGTGAGGAAGAGTTCGAAACGATCGGACATGGTAATTCCAGAGCCTTTGGCTAGTGGGCCGGCAACGCATTGCCGACCCGGTTTTCAATCAGGCGCTTTTCTGAAAGAGCGCCCGCGTGGCACGAAGGTGTGCCGTTCCATCCCCGCTGCTCGGGTTAAAAGAGCTTAGATGCCGGGACAGATAAAAAAGTTGGTGCAACAAAAAGACTGAAAGCGACCCTTCGTCGAATATTACCCAAGCGCAAACGTGGGTCATTCTCACTAAAGGACTAACCCCCTGAGTCAGCGGGGCGCCGATCATACCGGGGTTTGCGCATTGAACGTTGAATAAATACGCGGTTACTTATCGCCATAGCATCCTTTACGTTACGTGCTTATGACAAAACGATCATTCCCTCGGTGTGACTCATTGGTTAGAACTGAGCACAGGTTGACGTCGCAACGGCGTCAACACCTTGGCTCGCCACGCCGGCAGCGAGCCGCACGATGGCAGGTTTTTTCTGCCAGACCTCAATTGAGGTCAACGCGACACTACAGTCAACAAGTGAGGGAAACACCCTATGAGAAGACTTAAGCGTGATCCGTTGGAAAGAGCATTTTTGCGCGGATATCAATATGGCGTTGGTGGCAAATCCCGTGAGCTTTGCCCATTTACTCTACCGTCGGTACGTCAAGCCTGGATCAACGGCTGGCGAGAAGGACGCGGCGACAACTGGGACGGTATGACCGGCACTGCGGGAATCCACAGACTCAACGAACTTCACGCCGTCGGCTGACACAGGGCATTTATTCCGACACGACAATCTGAATCTGCACTGAATTAACCACGCACGTCCCTCCCGGACGGCGGGCTACGGCCCAGGGGCTCCTTCGAGGAGCCCTTTTTTATGCCTGCAAAAAGGGTTAACCGGGATCCACGTGGCGAGGGGATTTATCCCCGCTCGGCTGCGCAGCAGTCGCGAAGTCCGAATTTCAATTTACCTGGCGTATCAATGTGCAAGGCTTTGGGGCTGCTGAGCAGCCCAGCGGGGATAAATCCCCTCGCCACAAAGGCTCCGACAAGTCCTCGGCAATCCTCAGCGCAACGCGGCGATGGCGTCTACCGATTCACGAATCAGCGCCGGGCCTTTGTAGATGAAGCCCGAATAGATCTGCACCAGGCTCGCGCCAGCAGTAATTTTCTCCGCCGCGTGCTTGCCCTCGGTAATCCCGCCCGCAGCAATGATCGGCAAACGACCGGCCAATTCGCCCGCCAGCACCTTCACGGTATGGGTGCTCTTTTCACGCACCGGCGCACCCGACAGACCGCCCGCCTCGTCACCATGCTCCATGCCTTCGACGCCGACACGGCTCAGAGTCGTATTGGTGGCGATCACCGCATCCATGCCGGTTTCGATCAACGCCTGGGCGACCTGCGCAGTTTCTTCGTCGGTCATGTCCGGCGCGATCTTGATCGCCAGCGGCACATGCTTGCCGTGACGCAGAGCCAGTTCGGCGCGGCGCGTGGCCAGGTCCGCGAGCAATTGTTTGAGCGAGTCGCCGAACTGCAGGCTGCGCAGGCCCGGGGTATTCGGCGAGCTGACGTTGACCGTGATGTAACTGGCGTGGGCGTAGACCTTGTCCAGGCAGATCAGGTAATCATCCACCGCGCGCTCGACCGGGGTATCGAAGTTCTTGCCGATGTTGATGCCCAGCACGCCTGTGTATTTCGCCGCAGCGACCCGCGCCAGCAGGTTATCCACGCCGAGGTTGTTGAAGCCCATGCGATTGATGATCGCCTCGGCTTCCGGCAGGCGGAAGATCCGTGGTTTCGGGTTGCCCGGCTGCGGACGCGGGGTCACGGTGCCGATCTCGACAAAACCGAAACCCAGTTGCGCAAAGCCGTCGATGGCCGCGCCGTTCTTGTCCAGACCTGCCGCCAGCCCTACCGGGTTCGGGAACTCCAGGCCCATGACGGTCACCGGCATTTTCGCCGGAGCCTTGCACAGCAAGCCGTTGAGGCCCAAACGTCCACCCGCGCCGATCAGATCCAGCGACAGATCGTGGGAGGTTTCCGGGGAAAGTTTGAACAACAGCTGACGGGCCAGGGTGTACATGGGCGGCAATGACTCGGGCGGCGAAAAGAGGCGGCGATTATAGCCGGGCATCGTCCCCCGGCGCGAGGCGCCTGCGCGAATCAGGCGACTGGCATATGCCTTGCACCACCCCGCTCATCAGTCTGCCGACCAATGACGGCGCGCAGGCCAGGACAATGGCGTCGTCCCCGGGTTTTGCCTGCGCAGAATCCGGGACGACGTTTTTTTTGAGGTAGCGTATGAACGAAACGTCCTTGGGGCCTCTGGCCTGGGTCAATGGCAGCGATGCGCCGGAAAAGAGCGCGATCAATCTCGGCTTCATGGCGCTGAGCGACTGCGCCTCGGTGGTGGTCGCCGCCACTCAGGGCTTCGCCCAGCCCTACGGCCTGACCCTGAACCTCAAGCGTCAGGCGTCATGGGCCAACTTGCGCGACAAACTGGTCAGCGGCGAACTGGATGCCGCGCACAGCCTGTACGGGCTGATTTATGCGGTGCACCTGGGCATCGGCGGCGTCGCCCCGACCGACATGGCGGTGCTGATGGGCCTGAACCAGAATGGCCAGAGCCTGAACCTGTCCCATGGCTTGCAACAGGCTGGCGTGAACAGTCCTGAAGCGCTCGATCGGCACGTGCACCAAAGCCGCGCAAAACTGACCTTCGCCCAGACCTTCCCCACCGGCACCCATGCGATGTGGCTTTATTACTGGCTGGCGAGCCAGGGCATTCATCCGTTGCAGGACGTCGACAGCGTGGTAGTGCCGCCGCCGCAAATGGTCGCGCACCTGCAAGCCGGGCGCATCGACGGCTTTTGCGTCGGCGAACCGTGGGCGGCCAGCGCCGTGCAGCAGAATCTCGGTTTCACCATGGCGACCAGCCAGAGCATCTGGCCCGACCACCCGGAAAAAGTCCTCGGCTGCACTCGCGAATTCGTCGAGCAATACCCCAACACCGCGCGGGCGCTGGTCATGGCCATCCTTGAGGCCAGTCGCTTCATCGAAGAAAGCCCGGAAAACCGCCGCAGTACCGCGCAATTGCTCAGCGCCGCCGAATACCTCGACACCCCCGCCCCGTGCATCGAGCCGCGTTTCATGGGGGATTACGCCGATGGCCTCGGCAATCGCTGGCAGGACCCGCATGCGCTGCGTTTTCACGGCGGTGGCGAGGTCAATCTGCCGTACCTCTCCGACGGCATGTGGTTCATGACCCAGTTTCGTCGCTGGGGTCTGTTGCGCGAGGATCCGGATTATCTGGCCGTAGCCCGCCAGGTTCAGCGTCTGGATCTGTATCGCGAGGCCGCCAGCGCTGTCGGTGTTGCGACTTCGTACGCAGACCTGCGCAGCAGCCAGTTGCTCGACGGCAAGGTCTGGGACGGCAGCGACCCGGCGGGTTATGCGCGCAGTTTCAAACTGCATGCCCTGAGCGACACCGCCCCCCTTCTCGCCCAGCGCTGACAGGAGACCGCGAACATGTTGCGCATTCTGCTGATCAACGACACCGCGAAAAAAGTCGGACGCCTGAAAGCGGCGCTGACCGAGGCCGGCTTCGAGGTAATCGACGAGTCCGGCCTGACCATCGACCTGCCGGCGCGCGTCGAAACGGTGCGCCCGGACGTGATCCTGATCGATACCGAGTCACCGAGCCGCGATGTCATGGAGCAAGTGGTGCTGGTCAGCCGCGACCAGCCCCGGCCGATCGTGATGTTTACCGACGAACATGACCCGGGGGTGATGCGTCAGGCGATCAAGTCCGGGGTCAGTGCCTACATCGTCGAAGGCATTCACGCACAACGGTTGCAGCCGATTCTCGACGTGGCGATGGCGCGCTTCGAGAGTGACCAGGCTTTGCGCGCGCAATTGCAGGCGCGCGATCAGCAACTGGCCGAGCGCAAGCGCATCGAACTGGCCAAGGGGTTGCTGATGAAGATGAAGGATTGCAACGAGGAACAGGCCTACACGCTGATGCGCCGCCAGGCGATGAGCCGCCAGCAGAAGCTGATTCAGGTGGCGGAGCAGATCATTGCCATGAGTGAGTTGCTGGGCTGAAATTTTCGCTGCAAATCAAGGGCCCCTCACCCTAGCCCTCTCCCGGAGGGAGAGGGGACCGACCGCGTTGTCTTGCGCTGTCCGCCGACCTGAACGACCGAGTCGATTATGGATTCACTCGAAATCGTTCAGATCGGCAAATGATTCGGCCATCCCCCGCTCGGTTCCCTCTCCCGGAGGGGAGAGGGGACCGACCGCGTTGTCTTGCGCTGTCCGCCGACCTGAACGACCGAGTCGATTATGGATTCACTCGAAATCGTTCAGATCGGCAAATGATTCGGACATCCCCCGCTCGGTTCCCTCTCCCTCTGGGAGAGGGCTAGGGTGAGGGGCTTTTGCTTTTCAGCTGTTGGCACAAATCTCGCTAAGTAAACCGCACAGGTAACCAACGGCGGTTGCCCCACCTACGACAAAGACGTCGCTCACCCCGTTCGCCCCCCGGCGAATCAGGTAGCGGCGTTTTTGCGTTTTGGCCCCACAGAACGGGGCCGGTGGTGCGGCCGTGAGGCGCTCCACCTGCTGTGCATGACTCCTTTCGAGACTCTTTTCAGCCGAGGTGCGCGATGAATTCAAGCTTCTGGAAATCCGGCCATACCCCGACCCTGTTCGCGGCCTTTCTGTATTTCGACCTGAGCTTCATGGTCTGGTACCTGCTCGGCCCGCTGGCGGTGCAGATTGCCGCCGACCTGCACCTGACCACCCAGCAACGCGGCCTCGTCGTCGCCACGCCGATTCTGGCCGGCGCGGTGTTGCGCTTCGCCATGGGCATGCTCGCTGATCGCTTGTCGCCCAAGACCGCCGGGCTGATCGGCCAGGTCATCGTCATCTGCGCGCTGTTCGGTGCCTGGAAACTCGGCATCCACAGTTATGAACAGGCGCTGATCCTCGGCCTGTTCCTCGGTATGGCCGGCGCGTCGTTCGCCGTGGCCCTGCCGCTGGCCTCGCAGTGGTACCCGCCAGAGCACCAAGGCAAAGCCATGGGCATCGCCGGTGCGGGCAACTCCGGCACCGTGTTCGCCGCGCTGCTGGCGCCAGTGATTGCCGCCGCGTTCGGCTGGAGCAATGTCTTCGGGTTTGCCCTGATCCCGCTGGTCCTGACTTTGGTGCTGTTCGCCCTGTTGGCAAAAAACGCCCCGCAGCGGCCAAAACCGAAAGCCATGGCCGACTACTTCAAGGCCCTCGGTGATCGCGACAGCTGGTGGTTCATGTTTTTCTACAGCGTCACCTTCGGCGGCTTCATCGGCCTGGCCAGCGCCCTGCCCGGTTACTTCAACGATCAATACGGTCTGAGCCCGGTGACCGCCGGCTACTACACCGCTGCCTGCGTGTTCGGCGGCAGCCTGATGCGGCCATTGGGTGGCGCGCTGGCCGACCGCTTCGGCGGCATTCGTACCTTGCTGGCGATGTACACCGTCGCTGCCATCTGCATCGCAGCGGTGGGCTTCAATCTGCCAAGTTCCTACGCGGCGCTGGCGCTTTTCGTCTGCACCATGCTCGGCTTGGGCGCCGGCAACGGTGCGGTTTTCCAACTGGTGCCGCAGCGTTTTCGTCTGGAGATCGGCGTGATGACCGGGCTGATCGGCATGGCCGGCGGAATTGGCGGCTTCGCCCTGGCGGCCGGCATGGGCGCGATCAAGCAAAGCACCGGCAGCTATCAACTGGCGCTGTGGTTGTTCGCCAGCCTCGGCGTGCTGGCATGGTTTGGCCTGCACGGCGTCAAGCGTCGCTGGAGAACCACCTGGGGCTCGGCGGCGGTGACGGCGGCGCGGGTCTGAGGCCCCAATGGCCCTGCAACTGAGCTTCGCCGAAGCCAGCGCCACCGGCCCGCGCGCGGAGAATCAGGACGCCCTGCGTTCAGTGACACCGGCGCCGGCACTGGCGGTGAGCAAGGGTTATCTTTTCGCCATCGCCGACGGCGTCAGCCAGTGCGCCGATGGCGGCCTCGCCGCGCGTTCGACCTTGCAGGCCCTGGCGCTGGACTACTTTGCCACGCCGGAAACCTGGAGCGTGGCCCAGGCGCTGGATCGCCTGCTGCTCGCGCAAAATCGCTGGTTGCAGGCCAACGGCGGCGGGCAACCGCTGCTGACCACAGTCAGCGCGCTGGTGATGCGCGGTCGACGCTTCACCCTCGCCCACGTCGGCGATTGCCGGGTCTATCGCTGGCACGCCGAGCGCTTGCAGCGCATCAGCGAGGATCACGTCTGGGAGCAACCGGGCATGCAACACGTGCTCAAGCGTGCGCTCGGGCTCGATCAGCATCTGGTCCTGGATTTCCTCGACGGCGAACTGCGTGAGGGCGAAAGCTTCGTGCTGCTCAGCGACGGCGTCTGGTCGACCTTGGGCGATACCGCGATCGCCGCGATTCTGCGCGATCAAGTGGATCTGCACAGCGCGGCGCAAACCTTGGTCAACGCCGCGCATCTGGCCGGCAGTCAGGACAACGCCAGTGCCCTGCTGGTGCGCGTCGATGCGCTGGGCGAAGCGAGCATTGGCGATGCGCTGGTGCAATTGCAGCAATGGCCACTGCCGCCAACGCTGAAACCCGGGCAAGCGTTTGAAGGCTGGCAGGTGCAAGGCATCATCGGCCAGAGCCAGCAATCATTGCTGTATCGCGTGCTCGATAGTCAGGGCCAGCCTTGGCTGTTGAAGACCTTACCGGCGCGCCTGGCCGACGATCCGCAAGCCGGGCAGGCGCTGCTGTCGGAAGAATGGTTCCTCAAGCGCGTGGCCGGCCGGCATTTTCCACAAATCCATGCCTGCACTCAGCGTCAGCATTTGTATTACGTCATGCGCGAATACGCCGGGACGACGCTGGCCGACGTGTTTCAACACAGCGGCCCGTTGCCTTTGGCGCAGTGGCAGGACATCGCCGAACGGCTATTGCGCGCGGTCGGGCTGCTGCATCGGCGGCAGATTCTGCACCGCGACATCAAACCGGAAAACCTGCTGCTGGGGGATGACGGCGAACTGCGCCTGCTGGATTTCGGCCTGGCTTATTGCCCGGGATTGTCGGAGGACGCGCCGTCGACCCTGCCGGGAACGCCTAGTTTCATCGCCCCGGAAGCGTTTCGCGGCGAGTCGCCAAGTGCGCAGCAGGATTTGTATTCAGTCGGCGTCACTCTCTATTACCTGCTCACCGGGCATTTTCCCTACGGCGAAATCGAAGCATTCCAGCGGCCCCGATTTGGCGTGCCGGTGAGTGCCAGTCGCTATCGCCCAGACTTGCCGGACTGGCTGGCGCAAAGTCTGGAACGTGGCGTTGCCGCCGATCCGCAGCAACGCTTCGAAACCGCTGAAGAGTGGCTGCTGGTGCTGGAACAGGGTGAGCGGCAAAGTTTGAGTGTGCGGCCCCGGCCTTTGTTGGAGCGGGAGCCGTTGAAGGTCTGGCGGACCATGGCGCTTCTGGCATTGCTGGGTAATGTGGTGCTGCTGGTTTTGTTGTTTCACAGTTGAACCGCGCCGCGCCATTCGCGAGCAGGCTCGCTCCCACAGGGAATTTGTGTCGTTCGCAGACACCTTGTGGGAGCGAGCCTGCTCGCGAAGGCATTCGGCGCCACACCGCATAACCCCAAGAATTAACGCGCCACGAACGAGCAACACGCCTCGATTCGGTGCAAAAAAACCTCCTGTCACAACCCCAATCCCCAATAAATCCGCGTCCCCCCGAGTTGGCACAACCACTGCATTACCCTTTTCACCATACATAAAGCCCAACCTTCAACGACGAAGGCTGCGCTTCCCGAGAGAACGGGACCAGGACAAAGGCGTCCTCGCTAGGCAACTAGCGGGACGCCTTTTTTTGTTTGCGCAAAATTTGTCGAGCAAGGCCCGACGGCCCACCAGAGGCCAGCCGCAGCTCCCGGAGAACCTGATGAAAAAACTCAAACTGGTGATGATCGGCAATGGCATGGCCGGGGTCCGTACCCTGGAAGAACTGCTCAAGCTGAGCGACGAGCTCTACGACATCACCGTCTTCGGCGCCGAACCGCACACCAACTACAACCGCATCCTGTTGTCGCCGGTGCTGGCCGGTGAGCAGACCTTCGAAGAGATCGTCCTCAACGACCTCGACTGGTACCTGGAAAACAACATCAAGTTGCTGCTCAACCGCAAAGTGGTGGAGATCGACCGGGTCAAACGCCGAGTGATCGCCGAGGACGGCACCGAAGCCGAGTACGACCGTCTGCTGATCGCCACCGGCTCGACTCCGTTCATCCTGCCAATCCCCGGCAACACTTTGCAGGGCGTGATCGGTTACCGCGACATCGCCGACACCCAGGCCATGATCGACACCGCCAGGACCCACAAGCACGCCGTGGTCATCGGCGGCGGTCTGCTCGGCCTCGAAGCGGCCAACGGCCTGATGCTGCGCGGCATGCACGTGACCGTGGTGCACCTCGGCGAATGGCTGCTGGAGCGGCAACTGGACAAGACCAGCGGCCAGCTTCTGCAATCGGCGCTGGAATCCCGTGGCCTGCATTTTCGCCTGTGCGAACAGACCCAAGCCCTGCACGACGCCGGTAATGGCCGGGTCGGCTCGGTGCAGTTCAAGAACGGCGACATCATCCCTGCCGATCTGGTGGTGATGGCCGCCGGCATCCGTCCCAACACTGAACTGGCAGAAAAGGCCGGCATTCCGTGCAATCGCGGGATTCTGGTCAACGACACCCTGCAAACCTACGACCCGCGCATCTACGCAATCGGCGAATGCGCCAGCCATCGCGGCATCGCCTACGGTCTGGTTGCACCGCTGTTCGAACAGGCCAAGGTCTGCGCCAATCACCTCGCGCAACTGGGTTTCGCTCGCTATCAGGGTTCAGTGACCTCGACCAAATTGAAAGTCACCGGCATCGACCTGTTCTCCGCCGGCGACTTCATGGGCGGCGAAGGCACCGAGACCATCACCCTCTCCGACCCGATCGGCGGTGTGTACAAAAAACTGGTGATCAAGGATGACGTGCTGGTCGGCGCCTGTCTGTACGGCGATACGGCAGATGGCGGTTGGTATTTCCGGCAGATTCGTGAGAATCACGCCATCGGCGAAATCCGCGATCACCTGATGTTTGGAGAAAATGCATTAGGCGACGTAGGACATCAGGGCCAGGACAAAGCCATGGTCATGGCCGACAGCGCCGAAGTCTGCGGCTGCAATGGTGTGTGCAAGGGCACCATCGTCAAGGCGATCCAGGAACACGGCCTGTTCAGCGTCGATGAAGTGAAGAAACACACCAAGGCTGCGAGCTCCTGCGGCTCCTGCGCCGGGCTGGTCGAGCAGATCCTGATTAACACCGTCGGTGGCGCGGCGGACGTCAAACCGAAAAGCGAAAAAGCCATCTGCGGTTGCAGCGACCTCAACCACGGGCAGATTCGTCAGGCGATCCGTCAGGAACACCTGCTGACCATCGCCGAGACCATGAGTTACCTGAACTGGCGCACACCGAATGGCTGCGCGACCTGTCGCCCGGCGCTCAACTACTACCTGATTTCCACCTGGCCGGGCGAGGCCAAGGACGATCCGCAATCGCGCCTGATCAACGAACGCGCCCACGCCAACATCCAGAAGGACGGCACCTATTCGGTGGTGCCGCGCATGTGGGGCGGCGTCACCAACCCATCAGAACTGCGCCGAATCGCCGATGTGGCCGACAAGTACAACGTGCCGATGGTCAAGGTCACCGGCGGTCAGCGCATCGACTTGCTGGGGATCAAGAAACAGGATCTGCCCGGCGTCTGGAAAGACCTCGACATGCCGTCCGGCCACGCCTACGGCAAATCCATCCGCACGGTGAAAACCTGCGTTGGCAGCGAGTTCTGCCGCTTCGGCACGCAGAACTCGACGCAACTGGGCATCGAACTCGAGCACGACCTGTTCAACATGTGGTCGCCGCACAAAGTGAAGCTGGCGGTGTCCGGTTGCCCACGGAACTGCTCGGAAGCGGGCATCAAGGACGTAGGAATTATCGGCGTCGACTCCGGCTGGGAGATGTACATCGGTGGCAACGGCGGGATCAAGACCGAAGTCGCCGAGTTCTTCGTCAAGCTCAAGACTGCCGAGGAAGTCCGTGAATACAACGGCGCATTCCTCCAGCTCTACCGCGAAGAAGCCTTCTACCTTGAGCGCACCGTGCACTACCTGCAACGGGTCGGCATGGAGCACATCAAGAAGAACGTGCTCGAAGACGCCGAGCGGCGCAAGGCCCTCAACGAGCGCCTGCAATTCTCCCTGTCGTTCGAACAGGACCCATGGAAAGAGCGCCTGGCGCAGCCGCAACTGAAGAAAGAATTCGACGTGATCCCCGTGAAAAACCTGGAGGTGCCGGCATGAACTGGCTCGACATCTGTGCGCTGGAAGAGATCAACGCCCTCGGTTCGCGGATCATTGCCGGGCCGAAAGGAGACATCGCGATTTTTCGTACAAGCGACGACGAGGTTTTCGCCCTCGATGATCGCTGCCCGCACAAGGGTGGGCCATTGTCGCAAGGCCTGATCTACGGCAAGCGCGTGGCCTGCCCGCTCCACAACTGGCAGATCGACCTCGCAACCGGCGAAGCCCAGGCGCCGGACATCGGCTGTGCGCACCATCATCCGGCGCGGGTCGAGAATGGCCGGGTGCAACTGGCCCTGCGGGACGCCATCTGATGAACCGCCAGACGACCGCCTCGACCTGCTGTTACTGCGGGGTCGGCTGCGGCGTACTGATCGAGCATGACGGCGAGCGCATCCTCGGCGTCAGCGGCGATCCGGCGCACCCGGCCAACTTCGGCAAACTGTGCAGCAAAGGCTCGACGCTGCACCTGACCGGCGACCTCGCCGCCCGCGCCTTGTACCCGGAACTGCGCCTGGGCAAAGGCCTGGCGCGCAGCCGTACTGACTGGGATACCGCCCTCGACCACGCGACCAACGTGTTTGCCGAAACCATCGCCGAACACGGCCCGGACAGCGTGGCGTTCTACATCTCCGGGCAGTTGCTCACCGAGGACTACTACGCCTTCAACAAACTGGCGCGGGCGCTGGTCCGCACCAACAACATCGACAGCAATTCGCGGCTGTGCATGTCCTCGGCGGTGGTCGGCTACAAACGCAGCCTCGGCGCCGACGCACCGCCGTGCAGTTACGAAGACCTGGAGCTGAGCGACTGCGTGATGATCGTCGGCAGTAACATGGCCTACGCCCATCCGGTACTTTTCCGTCGGCTGGAGGAAGCCAAATCCCGTCGCCCGCAGATGAAAGTCATCGTAATCGACCCGCGTCGTACCGATACCTGCGATTTGGCTGACCTGCATCTGGCGATTCTTCCGGGCACCGATGTCGCCTTGTTCCATGGGATTTTGCATCTGCTGTTGTGGGAAGACTGGATCGATCGCGATTTCATCAAGGCGCACGCCGACGGCCTCGCCGAACTCAAGACGCTGGTCCGCGATTACACCCCGCAGATGGTTGCGCAACTGTGCGGCATCAGCATCGAACAACTGCAGCAATGCGCAGAATGGGTCGGCACTGCGCCGAGCTTCCTGTCGCTGTGGTGCATGGGCCTGAATCAGTCCACCGCCGGCAGCGCAAAAAACAGTGCGCTGATCAATCTGCACCTGGCCACCGGGCAAATCGGCCGACCCGGTGCAGGACCTTTCTCCCTGACGGGTCAGCCAAATGCCATGGGTGGGCGGGAAACCGGCAGTCTGTCCAATCTGTTGCCGGGCCATCGCGATGCCGCCAACCCGAAACATCGCGCCGAAGTGGCGGCGTACTGGGGCGTCGAGAGCTTGCCCGAGGCGCCGGGCCTGAGCGCCATCGAACTGTTCGAAAACCTGCGCAGCGGCAAAATCAAAGCACTGTGGATCGCCTGTACCAACCCGGCGCAATCGATGCCAGACCAGAGCGCAGTCCGCGCAGCGCTTGAGGCCTGCCCTTTTGTAGTGTTGCAGGAAGCCTTTCGGACCACCGAAACCGCTGCATTTGCCGACCTGCTGTTACCCGCCGCCAGTTGGGGCGAGAAAGAAGGTTCGGTGACCAACTCCGAACGGCGCATTTCCCACGTGCGCAAAGCGGTTGTCGCACCGGGCGAAGCGCGGCCGGACTGGGCCATCACGGTGGATTTCGCACAGCGTCTGGAGAAACGTCTGCGTCCTCGGCAGCCAAGTCTGTTCGCTTTCGATCAGCCTTCGCAGTTGTTTGATGAATTCAAACTGCTGACCCAAGGGCGAGACCTGGATCTGTGCGGAATCAGTCATGCCTTGATCGACGAGATCGGTCCGCAGCAATGGCCCTTCCCTGCCGGCGCCCGCCAAGGCACGCCACGCTTGTACGGCGACGGCATTTTCCCTACAGCCAATGGTCGCGCGCAATTCATTGCCGATCCGTACCGCGCCGCCAAGGAACAACGCGACGCGCGCTTCCCGCTGACGTTGATCACCGGTCGCCTGCGTGACCAGTGGCACGGCATGAGCCGCACCGGCACCGCCGCGCAATTGTTCGGCCACGTCAGCGAAGCCGTGCTGAGCCTGCACCCTGACGAAATACGTCGGCACCGCTTGCAGCCCGGTGATCTGGTCAATCTGAAAAGCCGCCGTGGCGCGGTGATTGTTGCGGTCGGCAGCGACGACAGCGTGCGTCCGGGCCAGGCGTTCCTGCCGATGCACTGGGGCGATCGCTATCTCAAGGGCGGCGTCAACACGCTGACCTTGCCGGCGTTTGATCCGCTGTCCAGGCAACCGGAGCTCAAGCACAGCGGCGTGCGTCTGGAGGCAGTCAACCTGCCGTGGCAACTGTTCGCCTTGATCGAGGGTGATGTTCAACGGCATTTCGAGACGCTACGGCCGCTGTGTGAGGCGTTTTCCTACGTCAGCCTCAGCCTTGTCGGTCGTGAGCGGCCAGCGTTGCTGATACGCGCTGCACACGCTGAGGCGCCCGATCCACAGTTGCTGGGCGAGATCGACCAATGCCTGTCCTTGCTGGATGGCCCGGTTCTGGCCTACGACGACCCTCGCCGAGCCATCGGCAAGCGGGTGCGTATCGAAAACGGCCGTATCACCGCGATTCGCCTGGCCGGCGAAACCCTGGCGCAACACTGGCTGCAAAGCCTGTGGCTGGAGGGCCGTGCCGACCAACAACTGCGGCGCTGGCTGCTCGCGCCGATGAGCGCGCCGCCGGGCGCTGTCGGCGCCATTGCGAGCGACAAGACCTTGTGCAATTGCGAAAACGTCAGTCTCAACGCAGTCTGCGCCGGCATTCGCCAGGGACTGGATCTGCAAGGCCTGAAAAACAATCTCCGATGCGGTACGCAATGCGGTTCCTGCGTGCCGGAAATCAAGCGTCTGCTGGCTGCCGAAGCGCGGCCGGTCGCGGTCATTTAACGAGGACAACACCATGAATGCGAAAGTCTGGCTGGTGGGCGCAGGCCCTGGCGATCCGGAGTTGCTGACGCTCAAAGCGGTGCGTGCATTGCGCGAGGCCGATGTGGTGATGATCGATGATCTGGTCAACGACGCCGTGCTGGAACACTGCCCGACTGCGCGGGTTATTCCCGTTGGCAAGCGCGGCGGCTGCCGTTCGACGCCACAGGCATTCATTCATCGGCTGATGCTGCGTTATTCACGCCAGGGCAAATGCGTAGTGCGCCTGAAGGGCGGCGATCCGTGCATTTTCGGCCGCGGTGGCGAAGAAGCGCAGTGGTTGCGCGAGCGCGGGGTTGAAGTGGAATTGGTCAATGGCATTACCGCCGGGCTGGCCGGGGCGACGCAGTGCGATATTCCGCTGACGTTGCGTGGCGTCGCGCGCGGGGTAACGCTGGTGACTGCGCACACTCAGGATGACAGCCAGTTGAACTGGCAGGCGTTGGCGCAAGGCGGAACGACGCTGGTGGTTTACATGGGCGTGGCCAAGCTGGGCGAGATTCGTGATCATCTGCTGGCGGGAGGGATGGCGGCGCATACGCCGGTGGCGATGATCGAAAACGCTTCTTTGGCGCATCAGCGTGAATGTCGCAGTGATCTGACTGCGATGGCTGAGGATGCGTCGGCGTTTGAGTTGAAAAGTCCGGCGATTCTGGTGATTGGTGCGGTGGCGGCTGTTGCTCAAGAGCAAAAGATCGCAGCCTTCGGTAGCTCCGGGACGGCGTACAACGCGCAGGCGCTTTAAGCGGCGAAGCCAAATCGCAGACAAAGAAAAGCCCGGCCTGAGCCGGGCTTTTCCATCAGCGGCAGCTAATTACTTAGCTTGAGCTTCAACCTGCGCTTCTACGCGACGGTTTACAGCGCGGCCAGCTTCAGTTTTGTTGTCAGCAACTGGGCGGGATTCGCCGTAGCCAACAGACTGAACGCGGGACGATTCAACACCGTACTGGTTGGTCAGAACTTGCTTAACGGCGTTTGCACGACGCTCGGACAGTTTCTGGTTGTAAGCGTCAGGACCGACGGAGTCAGTGTGACCTTCAACAGTAGTGGTGGTGGATGGGTACTGCTTCATGAAGTCAGCCAGGTTTTTGATGTCGCCGTAGCTGTTAGGCTTGACTACCGACTTGTCGAAGTCGAATTTCACGTCCAGCTCAACACGAACAACTTCAGCAACTGCTGGGCAGCCATCAGCGTCAACGGTTACGTTGGCTGGGGTGTCCGGGCACTTGTCAACGTTGTCGCAAACGCCATCGTTGTCGCTGTCGGAGCAGACTTCAGCAGGTGCTGGAACTGGAGCAGCAGCTGGCTTGGAGCCGCCACCGAAGTTCACACCGATACCGACGCTAGGAGCCCACTCGGTGTCGCCCTGGTCGATGTTGTACTGAGCTTCAACGCCGGCACGGGCGTAGAAGTTCTCGGTGAAGTACAGCTTGGCACCGCCGCCAACGTTGGCGAAGGTGGAACGGTTACGACCGTTCGAACCGTTCTGGTCGATGCTCTGGTCAGAGAAACCGGCCGAAACGTATGGACGAATCATGTCGCCTGGGTTGTTGAAGTGGTACAGAGCGTCCAGAGCGGTGTTAGCGCCTTTGACGTTCTTGCCATCGTCGGCACGTACGTTGTGCACTTCGTCGTAGCCCAGACGCAGTTCAACGTCGTCGGTCAGGAAGTAACCGATCGAACCGCCGAACAGGTTGCCGTTGTTCTTGAAGTTACGAGCGCTGTCGAATTGTTCTTTCTTAGCGAAGCCTTCGATTTCAACTGCGCCTTGGCCTTGTGCCAGAGCGCCGAACGAAGTGGCGGCAATCAGAGAACCAATGGCCAAGCCCAAGGTGTTTTTCAGTTTCATCCGTTAAATCCCCATCTGGTGATTGTGAAGCAGTCCCGCAAACCGGGGGACAACTCGGCGGCAAGTCTATCAGAACTTGCCTACACGTAAGAGATATTTGCGCTGAACTAAGTTTCAGCAATGCCTGCAAATTTCTCACGCAATTTATCTAGAGCGCGTTTGTAACGCATTTTTGTCGCACTCAAACCCATGTGCATGATGTCTGCGATCTCCTGAAACTCCAGCTCTGCGACAAATCGTAGCACCAGAATTTCGCGGTCAATCGGATTCACATACACCAGCCAGCGATCAAGCCCACCCTTCTCCTCCGGCTTCGGCGCCTTTTCTTCAGACGCTTCTTCAAGAGGGTCCAGACTGAGAGCGTCCATCAAGCGACGCTTACGCCGTTCCTTCCGATACTGCGTGATGCATTCGTTGTAAGTGATGCTGTAAAGCCAGGTTTTGAACTTCGATTTCCCCTCGAAGTTCTTCAGGCCGTACAGCACCTTCAGCATCACTTCCTGACAGACATCGTCTGCGTCGCGATCGTTCCCAAGATATCTCGCGCAGACGTTAAATAATGTTCGCTGGTAACGCCGCATCAACTCTTCGTAGGCGCGCGTTACGTGAAACAGCTCGGTATGCGAGCGCGCGACCAACTCCTCATCAGAGAGCTCGCGGGGGTCGTAGCGCGTGGATAGCGGTTGGGCTTTATTCAAAACAAGTCGTGCCGACAGTCAGGTCAATGTCCGCCACAACCAGCCTCGGCTGGCATTTTGCGGCGGCATACATTAGCAGGGTTTGCCGGTTTAGCGGCTACTCACATGCTGTTCCAGCAGGATCCGATTGGAGAGAGAGACTAGCTCACCCTCATCGGTCAGCAATGTGGTTTTAACCGTGCCGATCTCTTCGATCTGGCCTTCGACCTCGCCAACACGCACTTGTTGCCCAACCTCATACAGCTCACGCACATAGATTCCCGCAAGAATCTGACCGGCGATTTCCCGGCTTCCCAAACCCATGGCCAGCGCAACTGCCAGACCAACGGTAATCAAAACGATGACAATTACATGGTTCAGCAGGTCGGTCTTGACCTCGAGCTGGCTGATTGCAACCGAGATGCTGATGATGATCACCAGCCCCTGCGCGATCCGCCCCAACCCCGAAGCGTAGTCCAGGCCTACACCTTCTGCTGCGCCGCGCACCAGCCCGTTGGCCAGTTGCGCCAGCAGGACACCGACCAGCAGCACCAGCGCGGCGCCGAATACTTTCGGCAGATACAACGCCAGCATGTCCAGCGTAGCTGAAACTCGCTCGAGGCCAAGGGATTCTGCTGCGGAAACCAGAAAAATCAGCAGAACGAACCAGTAGACGATTTTACCGATCAGCGTCGAGATCGGCACTTGCAGCCCGGCGCGCGACATCAGCTTGGTCAGCCCGGTGCCGCCCATCAGGCGATCAAGGCCCAGTTTTGCGAGCAATTTGGAGAGCAAGGTGTCGAGCAGTTTGGCCACGACGAAACCCAACAGCAGCACAACCAGTGCGCCGAACAGGTTCGGAATGAAGTTAGCAACTTTGGTCCACAACGCAGTCATTGCAGTGACGAGGCTCTGAGTCCAGAGATCAAGTTCCATATTCAATCAGCCTTATCAGCAGTGCGAGCAGTGGTTTTACGAAGACGGGAAACCGGCGAGACATGCGCCGAGCCATTGTTCAGGGCGATCATCAGCGCGGGCAGCCAGCGGCCCAGCAGGCTGAACAGATCACCGGCGCCAACCTGGCGGTTGGCGGTTTTGAGTACGCGGCCCAGGCAGGCATCGTCGTCGCGGCTGGACGGCGAAGCGTTGAGCATGTCGCGCAAAGACTGTTCAAACGGATCGTGCATACGCACCTCTCGTGATGTCTGTGAAAGACGCGGGCAGATTTACTCGGGTCACATGCGCCATGTTCACACCCAGCGCAATCGACGGAACAACCACCACTGGCCGAACGCCGGGGCGAGTACCGTCAGGCAGGCAATCAGGAAACCATACGGGCTTTCGGCAAACGGAATACCGCCGACATTGATGCCCAGCAGACCGGTGATGAAACTCATCGGCAAGAAGATGCAGGTAATGATGCCGAAGCGGTACATGGTGCGATTCATGTGCACGCTCAAACGCCGATCTTCGGCCTCCAGCACAAGCCCCACGCGCTCTCGGGTCAATTCGAGCTCTTCCAGATAGCGGGTGAGGCTGTTGTTCAATTCGTTCCAGTAGTCGGCGTCGTCTTCGACGAACCACGGCAATTTTATCCGCGTCAGCTGTCCGAAAATATCCCGCTGTGGCGCAAGAAAACGCTTCAGCCCGGCCGCTCTACGGCGGATGTGCAAAATCGCCCCGTGCTCGGGCGTATACCGTTCGTCGGCGTCGAGTTTTTCTTCCTCTTCATCGACCACTTCCGACAGGCACGTGACCAGATCCTGCACTTTATTGGTGAGGAACTGCGCCAGATACAGCATCAATTCAGAAGACGTTTTCGGACCTTTGCCCTCCCCCAGCAGCGCCAGCAACTCATCTGTAGCGCGCAACGGACGCAAGCGCAGGGAAATCACGCGCTGAGCGGAGGCAAAAATCCGCACCGAGACCATGTCTTCCGGTTCGGCCCCGGGGTTGAGATTGACCCCGCGCAGAAACAGCAGCAGCTCGGAGTCGGGCAATGGCAACAGACGCGGGCGGGTGTTCTCTTCCAGCAGCAGATCGCAGGTGAATTCGTTGAGCCCGCTGGACTTGCGCAGCCAGGTTTGGGTCTGCGGATGGCTGCGATCCCAGTGCAGCCACAGGCTTTCATGGGCCTGCAGCTGCAAATCGTCGAGCTCAGTCCGGGCTATCGAACGCGCACCGCCCTTGCCGTCCAGTACCAGGGCATGTACCAGCCCCCATTGCGCGTTTTCTTCCTCGAACATCCGCATCCCTTGTCGAAAACCTTATTCAGGCATTTTCAGCGGAGTCGGCGAAACGATCACGCCGTTGTTGTCCGCATAAATGTACTGGCCCGGGTGAAACGTCACACCGGCGAAAGTCACCGGGACGTTGAGGTCGCCAATGCCGCGCTTGTCGGTTTTCATCGGGTGACTGGCCAGCGCCTGCACGCCGAGATCGGTCTGGGCAATGACGTCGACGTCACGGATGCAACCGTAGATCACCAGCCCTTCCCAGCCGTTCTGCGCGGCCTTGGCGGCGATCATGTCGCCCAGCAGGGCGCGGCGCAGCGAACCGCCGCCATCAACCACCAGCACTTTGCCTTTGCCGTTGAGTTCGGCCTGCTCCTTGACCAGCGAATTGTCTTCGAAGCACTTGATGGTCACGATTTCGCCGCCGAAGGAATCCCGGCCGCCGAAATTGCTGAACATCGGTTCCAGCACCTGCACCAGCTCCGGGTAGGCGTCGCACAGGTCAGGCGTAAGGTAATGTTCCATCGAAAAACTCCTGTAACAAGGAAGACGATCAAGGATGCCGCATTCTGATTAGACGAGTTCCGGCGGTCGCTGTTTACCTTAGTCCATGCCATGGTCGCTGAGCGAACCTGAACCGCGGCTGAAACGTTATCGCTAAACAGTCACGAAATATGACCGGAACCGCACAATGCGTCATATCTTAGCCGCAAGCCAGGCTGAACGGAACGCCCCTCACACTGCAGCGGCCAGATTCGCTGGCTGCTCAAGCAACGGTGTCTGCTGACCCCTCAACCAGCGCGCCACCAGCGGCCACACCTCAGCCTGCGCCGCTTTGCTCACCAGCATTTCGACATGACCGAAATTATCCGAGAAGCCCTGCTCGCGGCCCAGATTGATGAACTGCTTGTGCTCGGCGCCGATCTGCTCGAACAGCTTGCGGCAGGCCCACGCCGGATCCTGATGATCGCCCGCTGCCGTCACCGCCAGCACCGGTACCTGAACATCGGCAAGTCCGGCCCACCAGTCCTTGTCCTTGTCGCCGAAGCGACCGAACAAGCCGTACCAGCGCATGCTTTCGATGGCCAGGCCGATCGGTTCGTCTTCCGGGCCGCGTTTGAGGCGTGAGCCGGACAACTGCGCGAAACGCTTGAGAATAAAGCGCCCGCCCCACTCCACCGGTGGGATTTTCAAAGGCCAATAGGTGCGGCTGACCTGGGTGCCGAAAAACGCCGCCGAGGCCACGGCCGGTTCGCCGAGATATTCGCCGCCGAGCGCTGCTGCCAGGGTGATGCCGCCCAGCGAATGGCCGATCCAGTGCGGGATCTGTCCGCTCTGCTCACGCACGAACGCGGCAATCGCCGGCAGATCGTAACGGGCGTAATCGGCCACGCGGTTGCGCCGATAGTCCTCGTTGCGCTGGGACAGGCCGTGACCGCGCATTTCCGGAATCCACACGTCGAAGCCCAGCCGCGTCAGATACGCGCCGAGCCCGAGGCCTTTGGGAGAAAACCAGAAGCGCCGATTGGAAAAGCTGCCGTGTAACAGAATCACCGGCACGCCGCGTGGCGCCGTGTCATCGGCCATGCCCAGGCGGGTGACGGCGATCTCCACGGACCAGTCCGGGCTGTTGCCGGGTTTCAATCGATAGACGTCTTCGCTCAGATCGCCGCGCCGCTCGGCGCTGATCAGCGCGACAGGAAACAGGTTGCTGCTGCTTTGCATAATGCTCTTGCACAAAAAAGGGCGGCATCCGATGGAGCCCGCCCTACTTCAATCTCAAGGCCCGGCCCATGTGGGAGCGGGCCTGCTCGCGAAAGCGGTGTATCAATCAACATCCATGGTGAATGTTGCTCCGTCTTCGCGAGCAGGCTCGCTCCTACGAGGGCGCGGCCCGTTCACATGTTGATCAAGCCTGCGCCTGACCTTCGGCGAGGAAGAACCAGGTTTCCAGCACGGTGTCCGGGTTCAGCGACACGCTCTCGATGCCCTGTTCCATCAGCCACTTGGCCAGATCCGGGTGGTCCGAAGGACCCTGACCGCAGATGCCGATGTACTTGCCGGCCTTGTTGCACGCCTGAATGGCGTTGGCCAACAGCTTCTTCACCGCTGGATTCCGCTCGTCGAACAGGTGCGCGATGATCCCGGAGTCACGGTCCAGACCCAAAGTCAGTTGGGTCAGGTCGTTGGAGCCGATCGAGAAACCGTCGAAGAATTCGAGGAATTCCTCAGCCAGAATCGCGTTGGATGGCAGTTCGCACATCATGATTACGCGTAGACCGTTCTCGCCACGCTTCAAGCCGTTCTCGGCGAGCAGATCGACCACCTGGCTGGCTTCGCCGAGAGTACGGACGAACGGCACCATGATTTCCACGTTGGTCAGGCCCATCTCGTTGCGCACGCGTTTCAGCGCGCGGCATTCGAGTTCGAAGCAGTCGCGGAACGATTCGCTGATGTAACGCGAAGCGCCACGGAAGCCCAGCATCGGGTTTTCTTCTTCCGGCTCGTAGAGCTTGCCGCCGATCAGGTTGGCGTATTCGTTGGACTTGAAGTCCGACAGACGCACGATGACTTTTTCGGCGTGAACGCTGCAGCCAGGGTGCTGATGCCTTCCACCAGTTTGTCGACGTAGAAGTCGACGGGGTCGCTGTAACCAGCAATACGCTTGTCGACGCTGTCCTTGATTTCCTGCGGCAGACCGTCGTAGTTCAACAGCGCTTTCGGGTGCACGCCGATCATGCGGTTGATGATGAATTCCAGACGCGCCAGACCGACGCCGGCGTTCGGCAATTGGGCGAAGTCGAAGGCGCGATCCGGGTTGCCGACGTTCATCATGATCTTGAACGGCAGCTCCGGCATGGCGTCGACGGAGTTCTTCTTGATGTCGAAGCCCAGTTCGCCTTCGAAGATGTAACCGGTGTCGCCTTCGGCGCAGGATACGGTCACGCCCTGGCCATCCTTCAGCAGCTGGGTGGCGTTGCCGCAACCGACCACCGCCGGAATGCCCAGCTCACGGGCAATGATCGCCGCGTGGCAGGTACGTCCGCCACGGTTGGTGACGATGGCGCTGGCGCGCTTCATCACCGGTTCCCAGTCCGGGTCGGTCATGTCGGAAACCAGCACGTCGCCCGGCTGGACCTTGTCCATTTCCGAGACGTCTTTGATGATCCGCACTTTGCCGGCGCCGATGCGCTGGCCGATCGCCCGACCTTCCACCAGCACGGTGCCGGTTTCTTTCAGCAGGTAACGTTCCATGACGTTGGCCTGGGTGCGGCTTTTCACGGTTTCCGGACGGGCCTGCACGATGTACAGCTTGCCGTCGTCACCGTCCTTGGCCCACTCGATGTCCATCGGGCAGCCGTAGTGCTTCTCGATGATCATCGCCTGCTTGGCCAGCTCGCTGACTTCGGCGTCGGTCAGGCAGAAACGCGCGCGTTCGGCCTTGTCGACATCGACGGTTTTGACCGAACGACCGGCCTTGGCCTCGTCGCCGTAGATCATCTTGATGGCTTTGCTGCCCAGATTGCGACGCAGGATCGCCGGACGACCGGCCTCCAGCGTGCCTTTGTGTACGTAGAACTCATCCGGGTTGACCGCGCCTTGTACGACGGTTTCGCCCAGGCCGTAAGCGCCGGTGATGAACACCACGTCACGGAAACCCGATTCGGTATCGAGGGTGAACATCACGCCGGCGGTGCCGGTTTCCGAACGCACCATGCGCTGCACGCCAGCCGACAGGGCGACCAGTTTGTGGTCGAAGCCCTGGTGCACGCGGTAGGAAATCGCACGGTCGTTGAACAGCGAAGCGAACACCTCTTTGGCGGCGCGGATTACGTTTTCCACACCACGGATGTTCAGGAAGGTTTCCTGCTGACCGGCGAACGAGGCGTCCGGCAGGTCTTCGGCGGTGGCGGAAGAACGCACGGCAACGGCCACATCAGGGTTGCCCGCCGACAGCGCGGCGAACGCGGTGCGGATCTCGGTGTTGAGTTTTTCGGGGAATTCGGCGTCCATGATCCATTGGCGGATCTGCGCACCGGTCTTGGCCAGGGCATTGACGTCGTCGACGTCGAGCGCGTCGAGGGCCTTGTGGATCTGCTCGTTCAGGCCGCTCAGTTCGAGGAAGTCACGATAGGCCTGAGCCGTCGTGGCGAAGCCGCCGGGGACCGAAACACCGGCGCCTGCCAGGTTACTGATCATCTCGCCCAGGGATGCGTTCTTGCCCCCCACATGCTCAACATCGTGTTTGCCGAGCTTATCGAGGGAAACTACGTACTCTACCAAGGTGATCTCTCCACTAACTGTGTTGGAAAAGCTCAGAAACCGGCGGCCCGGGGGAGCCTTGGCCGGTTGTATGGCCTGGACCTGGAAAATAAGTGAGAATGCGGGCCAATGGCGGCCGGCAAATCGCGCCTATCATATCCAAGATTCGTTACTAGCTTAAGGCCCAAGGTGCAAATGAAACGATCTGCTTTCTTCATCTCCGATGGCACCGGCATTACCGCCGAAACCCTGGGTCAAAGCCTGCTGGCGCAGTTCGAAAACATTACCTTCAGCAAATTCACGCGGCCCTACATCGACAGCGTGGAAAAAGCGCGGGCCATGGTACAACAAATCAACAAAGCCGCTGAAACCGACGGCTTTCGGCCGATCATCTTCGACACCATCGTCAATCAGGACATTCGTGAGATTCTCGCAACGTCCAATGGTTTCATGATCGACATTTTCTCGACTTTCCTCGCGCCGCTCGAACAGGAGCTCACCGAGCACTCTTCCTACACCGTCGGCAAGTCTCATTCCATCGGGCACAACTCCAATTACATGGAGCGCATCGAGGCGGTGAACTTCGCCCTCGACAACGATGACGGCGCGCGCACCCACTATTACGACAAAGCCGATCTGATACTAGTGGGCGTGTCGCGATGCGGCAAAACGCCGACGTGTCTGTACATGGCCATGCAGTTCGGCATCCGCGCGGCCAACTATCCGCTGACCGAAGACGACATGGAGCGCCTGACCCTGCCGACGGCCCTGCGCGCCCATCAGCACAAGCTGTTCGGCCTGACCATCGACCCCGACCGCCTGACTGCGATCCGCAACGAGCGCAAGCCCAACAGCCGTTATTCGAGCTACGCCCAGTGCGAATTCGAAGTGCGCGAAGTGGAGAACCTGTTCCGCCGCGAGAACATTCCGCACATCAATTCCACGCATTTTTCCGTCGAGGAGATTTCGGCGAAGATTCTGGTGGAAAAAGGCGTTGAGCGGCGGTTCAAGTAGGTTTGCGGTGCCTGATCTGACGCTATCGCGGGCAAGCCCGCTCCCACAGGTTCTGAAGGCGTTCACAATTTCTGTGTTCATCACCATTCCCTGTGGGAGCGGGCTTGCCCGCGAAGAACGATAACGCGGTCTGTCAGAGCACAAACAGATCGATGAATCGATTCACCGCTGTGGCTTCCAGCCGCGCCTGATCCTCACAGAGCGCAAATATCTCAGCGCAACGCTGCCCGGCAAACCGCGTGGCCAGGTTGGCCTTGAACTTGTCCTCCAGCAACGGAATACCTTCGGCGCGGCGGCGGCGATGGCCGATCGGGTACTCCACCACGACGTTCTCGGTGCTGCTGCCGTCCTTGAAAAACACCTGCACGGCATTGGCAATCGAGCGTTTGTCGGGCTCAAGGTATTCGCGGGTGAAGCGCGGTTCTTCAACGATGAGCATTTTTTCGCGCAGCACATCGATGATCGGATGCGCCTTGTGGAAGTCGTCTTCGTAGTGCTCCGCCACCAGATTGCCGAATGCCAGCGGCACGGCGGTCATATATTGCAGGCAGTGGTCGCGGTCGGCTGCGTTGGCCAGCGGGCCGACCTTGGAAATTATGCGGATCGCCGATTCATGGGTGGTGATGACAATGCGGTCGATCTCGTGCAGGCGATTGCGCACCTGCGGATGCAGGGTCACCGCCGCCTCGCACGCCGTCTGCGCATGGAATTCGGCGGGGAAACTGATCTTGAACAGCACGTTTTCCATCACGTAACTGCCGAACGGCCGGGAGAAGCTGAAAGCGCGTTTGTCCGCGGGTTTCAGCGCCAGATCGTTGTTGGTGTGGCTGAACGAAACGTCATAGAAGCCCCACTGCTTCGCGCTCAAAACTCCGGGAATGCCCATCTCGCCGCGCATGGCGATGTCGGCCAGCCTTACGCCGCGACTCGCCGCATCCCCCGCCGCCCAGGATTTGCGCGAGCCAGCGTTCGGCGCATGGCGATAGGTACGCAGCGCCTGACCGTCGGCGAAGGCATGGGACAGCGCCGACAACAGCTGCTCGCGATTGGCACCCATCAGTCTGGCGCTGACGGCGGTCGAGGCGACTTTCACCAGAATGACGTGGTCGAGCCCAACCCGGTTGAAGGAGTTTTCCAGAGCGATCACGCCTTGAATCTCGTGGGCCATGATCATCGCTTCAAGCACATCACGCAGGGTCAGCGGCGCCTCACCGTGGGCGACGCGTTTCTGCGACAGGTGATCAGCAACGGCGAGGATGGCACCGAGGTTGTCCGATGGATGCCCCCACTCAGCGGCAAGCCAAGTGTCGTTGTAGTCGAGCCAGCGGACGATGCAGCCGATATCCCAGGCGGCCTTGACCGGATCGAGGCGATAACTGGTGCCCGGCACTCGTGCGCCGAACGGTACAACCGTGCCTTCGACGATCGGGCCGAGATGTTTCGTGCATTCGGGAAAACGCAGAGCCAGCAGACCGCAGCCCAGCGTGTCGATCAGGCAGTTGCGCGCGGTGTTCAGCGCTTCGGCGGATTCGGGCTTGAAGGTGAGGACGTAGTCGGCGATGTCCTGCAGGACTGCGTCGTAATCGGGACGGTTGTTCAGGTCGACGTTGGCGCTCATGTTCGATTCACTCGTAAAGTGGTTCGTTGATGGGACCTCGGTTCAGGGCTAACGATTTCTTATGATTGAAATGCAATCCACTGTGGGAGCGAGCCTGCTCGCGAAGGCTGAGTGTCAGTCAACCTTTGCATGTCTGATGCATCGCTTTCGCGAGCAGGCTCGCTCCCACAAGGATATTGCTGTCGCTTAAAAGGAATCTCCGGGCACGCGGACGTAACCTTCCATGAGAACGCGTGCACTGCGGCTCATGATGGCTTTCTTCACCACCCACTCGCCATTCTCCAGCGTCGCCTCAGCGCCCACGCGCAATGTCCCCGACGGATGCCCGAAACGCACCGCGTTGCGTTCAATGCCACCCGCCGCAAGATTGACCAACGTGCCGGAAATCGCTGCCGCCGTGCCGATCGCCACCGCTGCCGTGCCCATCATCGCGTGGTGCAGTTTGCCCATCGACAACGCGCGCACCAGCAGATCGACGTCACTGGCGGCAATCGCTTTACCACTCGACGCCACGTAATCCGCTGGCTTGGCGACGAACGCAACTTTCGGCGTGTGTTGCCGCTTGGCGGCTTCTTCCAGATTGGCGATCAGCCCCATCCGCAACGCACCGTAGGCGCGAATGGTCTCGAACATCAGTAGCGCTTTCGGATCGCCGTTGATCGCACCTTGCAGTTCGGTGCCGGTGTAGCCGATGTCTTCGGCGTTGACGAATATCGTCGGGATCCCGGCATTGATCATGGTCGCCTTGAACGTGCCGACACCCGGCACTTCCAGCTCGTCGACCAGATTGCCGGTAGGGAACATCGAGCCACCGCCGCCCTCTTCTTCCGCCGCCGGATCCATGAATTCAACCTGCACTTCGGCCGCCGGAAAGGTCACGCCGTCGAGTTCGAAATCACCGGTTTCCTGCACTTCGCCGTTGGTGATCGGGACGTGGGCAATGATGGTCTTGCCGATGTTGGCCTGCCACACGCGCACCACCGCCACACCGTTGTGCGGAATGCGGCTGACGTCGACCAGACCGTTGCTGATGGCGAACGAACCGACCGCCGCCGAGAGGTTGCCGCAGTTGCCGCTCCAGTCGACGAACGGCTTGTCGATCGACACTTGGCCGAACAGGTAATCGACGTCGTGATCGGCGCGGGTGCTTTTCGACAGGATCACGGTTTTGCTGGTGCTCGACGTCGCGCCGCCCATGCCGTCGATTTGCTTGTCGTAGGGATCGGGGCTGCCGATCACTCGCAGCAACAAAGCGTCGCGCGCCGGTCCTGGACCTGCGCTGCTTCGGGCAGATCCTTGAGGCTGAAGAACACGCCTTTGCTGGTGCCGCCGCGCATGTAAGTCGCAGGGATTTTTATTTGTGGTGCGTGAGCCATGGTGCTCCTTACCGAAGGCATGGGACTTGAAAATCCCATGCCCACAAGTTGATTTAAACGGCGACCGCCGAGCCTTCGAGGAAGTCCTGCGCGAAGCGCTGCAACACGCCGCCGGCCTCGTAGATCGACACTTCTTCAGCGGTATCGAGACGGCAGGTCACCGGCACTTCGACACGCTCGCCATTCTTGCGATTGATCACCAGCGTAAGATCCGCACGCGGCTTGCGCTCGCCGATCACGTCGTAGGTTTCGCTGCCATCGATGGCCAGAGTGTGGCGGTTGGTGCCAGGTTTGAATTCCAGCGGCAACACGCCCATGCCCACCAGGTTGGTGCGGTGAATGCGCTCGAAACCTTCAGCGGCAATCGCCTCGACACCGGCCAGGCGCACGCCTTTCGCCGCCCAGTCGCGGGACGAACCCTGGCCGTAGTCAGCGCCAGCGATGATGATCAGTGGCTGCTTACGCTGCATGTAGGTTTCGATGGCTTCCCACATGCGCATGACCTGGCCTTCCGGCTCGACACGCGCCAGCGAACCCTGCTTGACCTTGCCGTTTTCCACGACCATTTCGTTGAACAGCTTCGGGTTGGCGAATGTCGCGCGCTGGGCGGTCAGGTGGTCGCCACGGTGGGTGGCGTAGGAGTTGAAGTCCTCTTCCGGCAGGCCCATTTTTGCCAGGTATTCGCCGGCGGCGCTGTCGAGCATGATCGCGTTCGATGGCGACAGGTGATCAGTGGTGATGTTGTCCGGCAGCACCGCCAATGGGCGCATGCCCTTCAGCGGACGGGCGCCGGCCAGTGCGCCTTCCCAGTACGGCGGACGGCGGATGTAGGTGCTCATCTCGCGCCAGTCGTACAGCGGCGCGACTTTCGGCCCGGTGTCTTCATGCACGGCGAACATCGGAATGTAGACCTGACGGAACTGCTCAGGCTTGACCGACGACTTCACCACCGCATCGATTTCTTCATCGCTCGGCCAGATGTCCTTGAGGCGGATTTCCCGGCCATCGACCACGCCCAGCACATCCTTCTCGATATCGAAACGGATGGTCCCGGCGATCGCGTAGGCAACCACCAGCGGCGGCGAGGCGAGGAATGCCTGTTTGGCGTACGGGTGAATGCGGCCGTCGAAGTTGCGGTTGCCGGAAAGCACCGCGGTCGCGTACAGATCGCGGTCGATGATCTCTTGCTGGATCAGCGGATCGAGGGCGCCGGACATGCCGTTGCAAGTGGTGCAGGCAAATGCCACAACGCCGAAACCGAGCTGTTCCAGCTCAGTGGTCAGCCCCGCTTCATCGAGGTACAGCGCCACGGTTTTCGAGCCCGGCGCCAGCGAAGATTTGACCCACGGCTTGCGGGTCAGGCCGAGCTTGTTGGCATTGCGCGCCAACAGGCCGGCGGCGATGACGTTGCGCGGGTTGCTGGTGTTGGTGCAACTGGTGATCGCGGCGATGATCACCGCGCCGTCGGGCATTTGCCCCGGCACGTCATCCCACTGGCCGGAGATGCCTTTGGCCGCCAGATCGGACACCGCGACGCGGGCGTGCGGGTTGCTCGGGCCGGCCATGTTGCGCACCACCGAGGACAAATCGAAGGTCAGGCCGCGCTCGTATTGCGCACCTTTGAGGCTGTCAGCCCACAGGCCGGTGAGTTTGGCGTACTGCTCGACCAATTGAACCTGCTGGTCTTCACGACCGGTCAGTTTCAGGTAATCGATGGTCTGCTGGTCGATGTAGAACATCGCCGCCGTGGCGCCGTATTCCGGGGCCATGTTGGAAATGGTCGCGCGGTCGCCGAGTGTCAGCGCTGCTGCACCTTCACCGAAGAACTCCAGCCAGGCACCAACGACTTTCTGTTTGCGCAGGTATTCGGTCAGGGCCAGGACCATGTCGGTGGCGGTGATGCCCGGTTGCAACTTGCCGGTCAGTTCGACGCCAACGCTTTCCGGCAGGCGCATCCACGACGCGCGACCGAGCATCACGCTCTCGGCTTCGAGGCCGCCGACGCCGATGGCAATCACACCCAGCGCATCGACGTGCGGCGTGTGGCTGTCGGTGCCGACGCAAGTGTCGGGGAACGCCACGCCTTCGCGCACCTGAATCACCGGGGACATTTTCTCCAGGTTGATCTGGTGCATGATGCCGTTGCCCGGCGGGATCACATCGACGTTCTTGAAGGCCTTTTTGGTCCAGTTGATGAAGTGGAAACGGTCTTCGTTGCGGCGATCTTCGATGGCGCGGTTCTTCTCGAAGGCCTGGGCATCGAAACCGCCCGCCTCGACGGCCAGCGAGTGGTCGACGATCAGTTGCGTCGGCACCACCGGGTTGACCTGCGCCGGGTCACCACCCTGCAAAGCGATGGCGTCACGCAGACCGGCGAGGTCGACCAGCGCGGTCTGGCCGAGGATGTCATGGCAGACCACCCGCGCCGGGAACCACGGGAAATCGAGGTCGCGCTTGCGTTCGATCAGTTGCTTGAGCGAGTCGGTGAGCGTGGCCGGGTCGCAGCGACGCACAAGGTTTTCCGCCAGCACGCGGGAGGTGTACGGCAGGGTGTCGTAGCTGCCGGGCGCAATCGCCTCGACCGCCGCGCGGGTGTCGAAGTAATCCAGCGGCGTGCCGGGCAGGTTCTTGCGGAATTCTGTGTTCATCGGGTCAGGACTCGGGTCACGGTGATTGCAAAGGGTGAGCGCGACACCGACCTTGAAATTCACCCCGAACCCTGTGGGAGCTGGCTTGCCAGCGATAGCGGTGGGTCAGTCGACATCAATGTTGAATGTGACTCAGTCATCGCTGGCAAGCCAGCTCCCACAGGGTCTTCGGTGAATCTCGGATCAGCGCTTGGCCCTCACCATTCAGCGACGTTCGATTGGCACGAACTTGCGCTGTTCGACGCCGGTGTACTCGGCGCTTGGGCGGATGATGCGGTTGTTGGCGCGTTGTTCGAACACGTGCGCGGCCCAGCCGGTCAGGCGCGAGCAGACGAAGATCGGCGTGAACAGCTTGGTCGGGATGCCCATGAAGTGGTAAGCCGAGGCGTGATAGAAGTCGGCATTCGGGAACAGTTTCTTCTGCTCCCACATGGTCTTGTCGATGGCCTCGGAAACCGGGAACAGCACCTTGTCGCCGACCTCGTCCGCGAGTTTTTTCGCCCAGCCCTTGATCACCTCGTTGCGCGGGTCGCTGTCCTTATAGATCGCGTGGCCGAAGCCCATGATCTTGTCCTTGCGCTCGAGCATGCCGAGGGTGCCTTTGATCGCCTCTTCCGGCGACGAGAAGCGCTCGATCATTTCCATCGCCGCTTCGTTGGCGCCGCCGTGCAATGGACCGCGCAGCGAACCGATTGCCGCTGTTACGCAGGAATACAGATCGGAAAGGGTCGAGGCGCAAACCCGTGCGGTGAAGGTCGAGGCATTGAATTCGTGCTCGGCGTAGAGGATCAGCGACACGTTCATGACTTTGACGTGCAGTTCGCTCGGTTTCTTGCCGTGCAGCAAATGCAGGAAGTGGCCGCCAATGGTCGGCTCGTCGCTGACGCAGTCGATGCGCTTGCCGTCGTGGCTGAAGCGATACCAGTAGCACATGATCGCCGGGAACGCGGCGAGCAGACGGTCGGTCTTGTCGCGCTGTTCGGAGAAGTCTTTCTCCGGTTCGATGTTGCCGAGGAATGAGCAACCGGTGCGCATGACGTCCATAGGGTGGGCGTCGGCGGGAATTCGTTCGAGCACTTCTTTCAAAGCTTGCGGCAGGTCGCGCAGCTTGCTCAGTTTGCTTTGATAGTCGGCCAGTTGCGCTTTGGTCGGCAGTTCGCCGTACAGCAGCAGATACGCGACTTCTTCAAATTGCGCGTCGGCGGCCAGTTCACGCACGTCGTAGCCGCGATAGGTCAGCCCGGCTCCGGCCTGGCCCACGGTGGACAGTGCGGTTTGCCCGGCAACCTGGCCACGGAGCCCGGCGCCACTGAGTACTTTTGCTTCGGCCATTGTGTTCTCCAATCTTCTTGAATTTGTATGGGGAAAACTTGTGGGAGCGAGCCTGCTCGCGAAAGCGCTGGATCAGTCGACATCAATGTTGGATGTCAGTCCGTCTTCGCGAGCAGGCTCGCTCCCACAGGGTTTTGTTCAGCCTTTCTTCTGTGCAAACAACGCATCGAGCTTCTGCTCGAACGTGTGGTAATCGATACGATCGTAGAGCTCCATGCGAGTCTGCATGGTGTCGATGACATTCTGTTGCGTGCCATCGCGGCGGATCGCCGTGTAGACATTTTCCGCCGCCTTGTTCATCGCGCGGAATGCCGACAGCGGATACAGCACCAGAGAAACGTCGGCGCCGGCCAGTTGTTCGGTGGTGTACAGCGGCGTTGCGCCGAACTCGGTGATGTTGGCCAGGATCGGCGCTTTCACGCGATTGGCGAAAAGCTTGTACATGTCCAGCTCGGTAATCGCCTCAGGGAAAATCATGTCAGCGCCGGCCTCGATGCACGCCGCCGCACGATCGAGTGCCGACTCCAGACCTTCCACCGCCAGTGCGTCGGTACGCGCCATGATCACGAAGCTGTCATCGGTACGGGCATCGACGGCGGCTTTGATGCGATCGACCATTTCCTGCTGGCTGACAATTTCTTTATTCGGGCGATGGCCGCAGCGCTTGGCGCCAACCTGGTCCTCGATGTGAATCGCCGCCGCGCCGAACTTGATCATCGACTTGACCGTGCGCGCGACGTTGAACGCCGACGAGCCAAAACCGGTGTCGACATCCACCAGCAGCGGCAGGTCGCAGACATCGGTGATGCGGCGCACGTCGGTCAGCACGTCGTCCAATCCAGTGATGCCCAGGTCCGGCACGCCCAGAGAACCTGCGGCTACACCGCCACCGGACAGGTAGATCGCCTTGAAACCGGCGCGTTTGGCCAGCAGCGCGTGGTTGGCGTTGATCGCGCCGACCACTTGCAAAGGATGCTCGCTGGCGACCGCATCGCGGAAGCGCTGGCCCGGCGTGTTCAGGTTGGAAGTCATGCATCACCTCGTTCAGTGGCTGTCTTGTTGTGGGCGCCGTCCTCGTAGTGACGGGCGATGTTGCGTTTCGAGGCGCCGATGTGGCGGCGCATCAACAATTCCGCGAGCTCGCCGTCACGGTCGGCGATGGCATCGAGAATGCGGTGGTGTTCGGCGAACGCCTGGTGCGGGCGGTTCGGCGTGGTGGAAAACTGGATGCGGTACATGCGCACCAATTGATACAGCTCGCCGCAGAGCATCTGCGTCAGCGTGCGATTGCCGCTGCCCTGGATGATCCGGTAATGAAAGTCGAAATCGCCTTCCTGCTGGTAATAACCGACGCCGGCCTGAAACGCCGCATCGCGCTCGTGGGTTTCCAGGACCCGGCGCAGTTCGTCGATTTCCTCGACGCTCATGCGCTCGGCGGCGAGGCGGCAGGCCATACCTTCGAGGGATTCACGGATTTCGTAGAGTTCGATCAATTCGGCATGGCTGAGCGAGACCACCCGCGCACCGACGTGCGGCACGCGCACCAGCAGGCGCTGGCCTTCCAGACGATGGATCGCCTCACGCAGCGGGCCTCGGCTGATGCCATAGGTGCGCGCCAGCTCCGGCTCGGAGATCTTGCTGCCCGGGGCGATTTCGCCTTTGACGATTGCGGCCTGGATACGCCGGAAGACGTTTTCCGACAGCGTCTCGGAATCGTCGCCACTGATGACCGGGGGATCGAGTTGATCCAGCATGATTGTCGACACCTTTAAATCCAATGCGGCAAAAACTAGCCAATCTGGCCCGATGAGTCAAAGGATAAATAGGTATTGTCGACAATCGTCTAATAACCGCTGCCAATCGATCATCTCTTACTGTGGGAGCGAGCCTGCTCGCGAAGGCGGCAGGTCAGTCGGCTTCTGCATCGAATGACACAGCGCATTCGCGAGCAGGCTCGCTCTCACAAGGGTGGCACCCCTTGCAGGTTTTGGGTCGGCGCAAGCGCTGGCGCCATAAAACCACCGTGCTAGAATGCCGCCCGCATTTGCGGGTCTTTAGTACGGCTTGCCATAAAAAGCTGCCAGGCACACGCGGGGGCTTGCGCACGGTTGCGCGGGCACCTGAACCGATAACGGAACGCTGCGCACCAGGATTTATGAGACTCAAGCCTTTCCCCACCTTTTTTGCTCTGTTTTGCCTGCCCGGCCTCGCCGCCGCGGGGAAAAAACCGTGTATGGCCTCAACGAATACGCTTCGCTTGACGGCATCAATCTCGAAGTCGCGGCCAAACTCGACACCGGGGCGAAAACCGCCTCGCTGAGCGCCCGCGACATCAAACGCTTCAAACGCAACGGTGAGTCCTGGGTACGTTTCTACCTGGCCATCGACACCGCGCATTCACACCCCATCGAACGGCCGCTGGCGCGAGTCAGCAAGATCAAGCGCCGCGCCGGCGACTACGATCCGGAAGAAGGCAAGCAGTACACCGCCCGTCCGGTGATCGAGCTGGATATCTGCATGGGTTCGGCATTGCGCAGCATCGAAGTGAACCTCACCGACCGAAGTGCGTTCCAATACCCGCTTTTGATCGGCTCCGAGGCGCTGAAACGCTTCGACGCGCTGGTCGACCCCAGTCTTAAATACGCTGCCGGCAAACCTGCCTGCACCATCGCCGCTCATACCGCCGAGTAATTTCCATGCGTTCTCTAACCTTCCACCTGAAAATCCTGATCGCCGTGCTGGTGCTGCTGGGCGTTTCGGTTACGGCCTATCAGATTTTCGTGCTCGGCATCCCGGTGACCGAAGACGCCACCGACGACCTGTGGAACATCGACGCCAAGGTCGAGTTCGTCGCCAGCACCAAGGATCCGGTAAAGATCCAGATGTTCGTGCCGCCGTTGAGCCGCGATTACGTCAGTCTCAACGAAAGCTTCATCTCCAATAACTACGGCGTCGCGGTGAACCGCATCGACGGCAACCGCAAGGTGACCTGGTCGGCCCGTCGCGCCAAGGGCAACCAGACGCTGTATTACCGTTTGGTGCTGACAAAGCGCTACACCGCGGAAAAATCCAAGGTCAAAGGCCCGACCTTCCGTGACAGCATGGTCATCGAAGGCCCGGAAAAAATCGCCGCCGAAGCCCTGCTCGCGCCGATCCGCCAACATTCGGCCGACGTCGAAACCTTTATTGGCGAGGCGATCAAGCGCGTCAACAACGTCAACGACGACAACGTCAAATTGCTGCTGGCCGGCGATCCGTCGACTTCGCACAAAGCCAAGATCGTCGAACTGCTGCTGTCGATTGCCCACGTTCCGGTGGAAAAAGTCCACACCATCCGCCTCGTCGCCGATCAGCCTCAGACTCCCGAACTGTGGCTGCGCAGCTTCAACGGCAACGACTGGCTGTACTTCAACCCGGAAACCGGTGAGCAAGGCCTGCCGACCGATCGCCTGCTGTGGTGGACCGGCGACGAAAACCTGATCACCGTCGACGGCGGCAAGAAAGCCAACGTGACCTTCAGCCTGAACAACAGCGAGATGAACGCGATTCGTCTGGCCAAGCTGACCGACGAAAACACTGACGCCAACTTCCTCGATTACTCGCTGTACGGCTTACCGCTGCAGACCCAGCAGACCTTCATGATCATGGTGATGATCCCGATCGGTGTGCTGGTGATCCTGATCCTGCGCAACCTCGTCGGCCTGCAGACCCTCGGCACATTCACCCCGGTGCTGATCGCCTTGGCCTTCCGCGAAACGCAGCTGGGCTTCGGCATCCTGCTGTTCACAGTGATCACCGCGCTGGGCCTGTCATTGCGCTCGTATCTCGAACATCTGAAGCTGCAAATGCTGCCGCGTCTGTCGGTGGTGCTGACGTTCGTGGTGGTGTTGATTGCGGCGATCAGTCTGTTCAGCCACAAGCTGGGGCTTGAGCGTGGCTTGTCGGTGGCGCTGTTCCCGATGGTGATTCTGACCATGACCATCGAACGTCTGTCGATCACCTGGGAAGAACGCGGCGCCAACCATGCGCTGAAAGTCGCCATCGGCACGCTGTTCGCCGCCTCCCTGGCGCACCTGATCATGACCGTGCCGGAGCTGGTGTACTTCGTATTTACCTTCCCGGCGATCCTGCTGATTCTGGTCGGTTTCATGCTGGCGATGGGTCGCTATCGCGGCTACCGCCTGACCGAACTGGTACGTTTCAAGGCCTTCCTGAAGAAGGCTGACGCCTGATGTTCGGTTTCTGGAAGACCTGGAAGGCCCTCGAGGCGCGCGGCATCATGGGCATCAACCGCCGAAACGCGGACTACGTGCTCAAGTACAACAAGCGCAGCCTGTACCCGATCGTCGATGACAAGATCCTCACCAAGGAACGCGCCATCGCCGCCGGCATTCATGTGCCGGAGCTGTACGGGGTGATCTCCACCGAGAAGGAAATCGACAAGCTCGACGAGATCATCGGCGGGCGCAGCGACTTCGTGATCAAACCGGCGCAGGGCGCGGGTGGCGACGGCATCATCGTCATCGCCGACCGCTTCGAAGGCCGCTATCGCACGGTGTCGGGCAAGATCCTCGCCCACGAGGAGCTGGAACATCACATCTCCAGCATCCTCACCGGCCTGTACTCGCTGGGCGGCCACCGTGACCGCGCGCTGATCGAATACCGTGTGACCCCGGACCAGATCTTCAAAAGCATCAGCTACGAAGGCGTGCCGGACATCCGCATCATCGTGCTGATGGGTTACCCGGTGATGGCGATGTTGCGTCTGCCGACCCGCCAGTCCGGCGGCAAGGCCAACCTGCACCAGGGCGCCATTGGCGTCGGCGTCGATCTGGCCACCGGCCTTACGCTGCGCGGCACCTGGCTGAACAACATCATCACCAAACACCCTGACACCACCAACGCGGTGGATGGCGTGCAACTGCCCTACTGGGACGGTTTCATGAAACTCGCCGCCGGCTGCTATGAGTTGTGTGGGCTGGGTTATATCGGCGTGGACATGGTGCTCGATCAGGAAAAAGGCCCGCTGATCCTCGAGCTGAATGCGCGGCCGGGGCTGAACATTCAGATCGCCAACGATTGCGGCCTGACCTTGCGTACCCACGCGGTTGAAGCGCGGCTGGAAGAGCTGAAGGCGCGGGGCGTGACGGAGTCGGTTGAAGAGCGGGTGGCGTTTACCCAGGAGATGTTTGGGCATATTCCAGCTGTCGAAGGCTAAAAGCTCAAGAGCCCCTCACCCTAACCCTCTCCCAAAGGGAGAGGGGACTGACCGAGGTGGATGTTGGAGGTACGCCGACCTGAACGTCTTGAGTCGAACTCAAGCTTTGAAAAGCATGAAGATCGGCTCCCTCCCCCAAGATATCGAGCCGAACCCAAGTTTTGAAAAGCCCCCGATCTGCTCCCTTTCCCCCTCGCCCCCTTGGGGGAGAGGGTTGGGGTGAGGGGGAGGCTTTTGACTTTGATCTGGCAGCGCAGAGGACTACAATCCCCACCCCGCCTCAACGGCCGATCTGCCCCGCCCATGCTGACCTGCTCCGTACACCCACTGCCCTACCGCGCCAATCCGGCCGACTATTTCGCGGCCATTCGCAACGCACCCGGCGCCGTGCTGCTCGACAGCGGCCGGCCGAGCGCTGAACGCGGCCGTTATGACTTGCTCAGCGCTTGGCCGCTGGAACAACTGGCGGTGTTGCCGGACGAGAGCGGCGCGCATTTCCTCCAGCGCCTGCGTGACAATCTCAGCCGCTTGGGCGAAGCACAATTGCCTGCCGGGTACCAATTGCCGTTCGCCGGCGGACTGATCGGTTATTTGAGCTACGACTTCGGCCGGCATCTGGAAAACCTGCCGAGTCAGGCACTGGATGACCTGCAACTGCCCGATGCGCGTTTTGGCCTGTACGACTGGGCGCTGATCAGCGATCACCACGGGCAAACCAGCCAACTGGTCTTTCATCCTTCGCTTGTCGACAGTGAACGGCAGCGATTGGTCGCGCTGTTCACTCAGCCGCAAGTTGACGCGATGGCTCCCTTCAAACTGAGCGCCCCGATGGCCGCTGATATTTCGGCCGACGATTACCGTCAGGCGTTCGAACGCATTCAGGAATACATCCAGGCCGGCGACTGCTATCAGGTCAACTTCGCGCAACGCTTCCGCGCGCAATGCCAGGGCGATCCGTGGCTGGCTTACTGCGCTTTGCGTCAGGCCTGCCCGACGCCGTTCTCCGGCTTCCAGAGCCTGCCCGACGGCGGCGCGGTGCTGAGCCTGTCACCGGAACGTTTCGTCAGAGTCAGCCAGCGTCAGGTCGAAACCCGACCGATCAAGGGGACTCGCCCTCGCGGCGTGACTCCAGCCGAAGACGCCGCCAACGCCGCCGAACTGCTGGCCAGCCCCAAGGATCGCGCGGAAAACCTGATGATCGTCGACCTGCTGCGCAACGACCTCGGGCGCACCTGCCGCATCGGCTCGGTGCGGGTGCCGGAGTTGTTCAGTCTGGAGAGCTATCCGAATGTGCATCATCTGGTCAGCAGCGTGACCGGTGAACTGGCGGCGGATCGTGACGCGCTGGACCTGATAGCCGGCAGCTTCCCCGGCGGCTCAATCACCGGCGCACCGAAGATTCGGGCGATGCAGATCATCGACGAGCTGGAGCCGACCCGGCGCGGTCTGTATTGCGGCTCGTTGCTGTATCTGGACGTGCGCGGCGAGATGGACAGCTCCATCGCCATTCGCAGTCTGCTGGTCAAGGATGGCCAGGTGTGCTGCTGGGGCGGCGGCGGGATCGTCGCCGATTCGGACTGGCAGGCGGAGTATCAGGAGTCGATGACCAAAGTCAGAATTCTCTTGGAAACCCTGCAAAACCTCTGAGGAATGATCGTTCCCACGCTCCGCGTGGGAATGCAGCCCGGGACGCTCCGCGTCCCATCCAAAGCCGAACGCGGAGCGTCCGTTGAGGCATTCCCACGCAGAGCGTGGGAACGATCATCAATGCATTTTCTTGTGGGAGCGAGCCTGCTCGCGAAGACGTCCTTCCAGACGACTACAAACTCAACTCTCTATTAGAGGCCTTGAGAAATTCCTGCTTCAGCTCTTCAAACGTATGCACCGCCGGGAACTGCGGAAACTCGCGAATCACGTTGTCCGGCGCATGAAACAGAATCCCCGCATCCGCCTCGCCGAGCATGGTCGTGTCGTTGTACGAATCCCCCGCCGCGATCACCCGGTAGTACAGGCTCTTGAACGCCAGCACCGACTGACGCTTGGGATCTTTCTGACGCAACTGATAGCTGGTCACCCGCCCGCTTTCGTCAGTGATCAAGCGATGGCAAAGCAAGGTCGGGAAGCCCAGTTGGCGCATCAGTGGCTGTGAAAACTCATAAAAGGTGTCCGAGAGAATCACCACCTGGAAACGCTCGCGCAGCCAGTTGACGAACTCCACCGCGCCGTCCAGCGGTTTCAGTGTCGCGATCACTTCCTGAATGTCCGCAAGCTTGAGGCCGTGCTCATCGAGGATGCGCAGGCGCTGCTTCATTAGTACGTCGTAATCGGGAATGTCCCGGGTGGTAGCCTTGAGGGCGTCGATTCCGGTTTTTTCGGCGAAGGCGATCCAGATTTCCGGTACCAGTACCCCTTCAAGATCCAGGCAAGCAATTTCCACAAGACACTCCCGTTTGTAGTGATTATTGAGTCGAGCGAGGCCGAACTCTAGCGTCTGCACCAGACGCGCGCAACGCAGAGGACGCCCCGGCCGCGGCAGCTTTTTGTTACCATCGGCCCCCTATAGAGCGCCCGAGCGCCACTGACCTGTAGGAAGCCGACCTGATGAGCCCAACGTTCGACGTCGTGGAACTCGCCACGACCTATGCCAACAAATCCGCCCAGGACATCCTCAAGCTCGCCTTCGCCGAATTCGGCGATGACTTGTGGATATCTTTCAGCGGCGCCGAGGACGTGGTGTTGGTGGACATGGCGTGGAAGCTGAACAAGAACGTCAAAGTGTTCAGCCTCGACACCGGCCGCCTGCATCCGGAGACCTACCGCTTCATTGAGCAGGTGCGCGAGCACTACAAGATCGATATAGAAATCGTCTCGCCGGACTACACGAAACTCGAACCGTTCGTGAAGGAAAAAGGCCTGTTCAGTTTCTACAAGGACGGCCACGGCGAATGCTGCGGCATCCGCAAGATCGAGCCGCTGCGCCGTAAGCTGTCCGACGTCAAAGCGTGGGCCACCGGCCAGCGCCGCGATCAGAGCCCGGGCACCCGCAGCGCTGTGGCGGTGCTGGAAATCGACACGGCGTTCTCGACACCGGAACGCACCCTGTACAAGTTCAACCCGTTGGCGCAGATGACCAGCGAGGAGATCTGGGGTTACATCCGCATGCTCGAACTGCCCTACAACAGCCTGCACGAGCGCGGTTTCATCAGCATCGGCTGCGAACCCTGCACCCGCCCGGTGCTGCCGAACCAGCACGAGCGCGAGGGCCGCTGGTGGTGGGAAGAAGCCACGCAGAAAGAATGCGGACTGCACGCGGGGAATATCATCAGCAAGAGCAAGGTCTGATCCCCCATTTATAGAAAGACCTGCGGGAGCGAGCCTGCTCGCGAAAGCGCAGTTCCAGTCAACGTTTCAGTTGCCTGATACACCGCATTCGCGAGCAGGCTCGCTCCCACATTGATATGTGCCAGGCACACAAAAGGTGTACACAAGGTTGTCACCATCGGTGCCATTTATGTGTGCACTTTCTGTTTTTACGCCCTGAAAAGTTACATCCCCCAGCAGAATCCCCTCTGCGTGCGCCCCCTGCAAAATCCCTTCCCCAAAAAAATACCTGTCCAATCGATCAATTTATATCGCCGGTTTTTCAGTCACTTACCCCGCATTGATAACTATTCGAAATGAGCCCTGGCGCTTATGGATTCGCAACTGGCACAAATCTGGCTTTATCGCATACATGTTTTGTATACAAAACTGCAAAACATGCACACTTTCGATCCGCAAGCCTGAAGCGCCCTATCCCGTACAGGCTGCAGATGCCCCGTAACCAGTGATGTTTTCACCGTCGCGACGAAGATTTGTCGAGCCTGAGCGCTCATGCACAGTCATCGCGGGAGTGAACGTCAGGAGCCTGCCGGAATGCGTACAAGTCTTTCGAATAACATCGCGCTGAATCTGCCCTCCTCCACGCTCGATCAACCGTTGCCCGATGACGGACTGAGCGAGCCGCTGCAACTGAGCCCGCGTCTGCACAACAGCGATCTGGCGCCGACCAAAGCCGAAGGGCGGCGCTGGGGCCAGTACAGCATCTTCGCCCTGTGGACGAATGATGTGCACAACATCGCCAACTACTCGTTCGCCATCGGCTTGTATGCACTGGGTCTGGGCGGCTGGCAAATCCTCTTGTCACTGGGGATCGGCGCGGCGCTGGTGTACTTCTTCATGAACCTGTCCGGGTACATGGGGCAGAAAACCGGGGTGCCGTTTCCGGTGATCAGCCGGATCAGTTTCGGCATCCACGGTGCGCAAATTCCTGCATTGATCAGGGCGGTTATCGCCATCGCCTGGTTCGGTATTCAGACGTACCTCGCCTCGGTGGTATTCCGCGTCCTGCTGACCGCCGTGCATCCGGGCTTTGCCGAATACGATCACAACTCGATTCTCGGTCTGTCCAGTCTGGGCTGGGTGTGCTTTGTAGCAATCTGGCTGGTGCAACTGGCGATCCTCGCCTACGGCATGGAGATGGTGCGCCGTTACGAGGCATTTGCCGGGCCGGTGATTCTGCTGACCGTTGCTGCCCTCGCCGGGTGGATGTACTTCCAGGCCAACGCGACCATTGCCTGGTCGATCCGCGAGCCGCTGACCGGTGGCGAGATGTGGCGCAACATCTTTGCCGGCGGCGCGTTGTGGCTGGCGATCTACGGCACGCTGATCCTCAATTTCTGCGACTTCGCCCGTTCTTCGCCGTGCCGCAAAACCATCAAGGTAGGAAATTTCTGGGGCTTGCCGGTGAACATTCTGGTGTTCGCTGCGATAACCGTACTGCTGTGTGGCGCGCAGTTCCAGATCAACGGGCGAATCATCGAAAGCCCGACCGAGATCATCGCTTCAATCCCCAACACGTTCTTTCTGGTGCTCGGCTGCCTGGCTTTTCTGATCGTCACCGTTGCGGTGAACATCATGGCCAACTTCGTCGCCCCGGCGTTCGTCCTCAGCAACCTGGCGCCGAAGTACCTGACCTTCCGCCGCGCCGGGTTGATCAGCGCGACCATCGCCGTGCTGATCCTGCCGTGGAACCTCTACAACAGCCCGCTGGTGATCGTGTATTTCCTGTCGGGCCTCGGCGCCCTGCTCGGCCCGTTGTACGGCGTGATCATGGTCGACTACTGGCTGATCCGCAAAGGCCGGATCAACGTGCCGCAGCTCTACAGCGAAGACCCCAACGGCGCTTATTACTACAGCCGTGGCATCAATTTCCGCGCGGTGGCGGCGTTTATTCCTGCAGCGCTGATCGCCATCGTTCTGGCCCTGGTACCCGGTTTCCACAGCGTCTCACCGTTCTCCTGGCTGATCGGTGCCGGCATCGCCGGCATGCTTTACCTGATCATCGCCAAGCGCCAGACCCATTACGCCGAAGTCAGCGGTGAATGCATCGCTGTGGATAACGTCAGCCACTGATCCCTTCGCGGCCCGGTTTTCGGGCCGCACCACTGCCCGCAATAAGGATTTTCCATGCGTATTCTCGTGGTCAACGTCAACACCACCGAATCCATCACCGACGCCATCGCCCGCTCGGCGCAGGCCGTCGCTTCGCCCGGCACCGAAATCGTCGGCCTGACGCCGTACTTCGGCGCCGAATCGATTGAAGGCAATTTCGAAAGCTACCTGGCCGCCATCGCCGTGATGGATCGAGTGATGTCTTACGATCAACCCTTCGATGCGGTGATCCAGGCCGGCTACGGCGAACATGGCCGCGAAGGTTTGCAGGAACTGCTCAACGTGCCAGTGGTAGATATCACTGACGCGGCGGCCAGCACCGCGATGTTTCTCGGCCATGCCTACTCGGTGGTGACCACGCTGGATCGCACCGTGCCGCTGATCGAGGATCGGCTGAAATTGTCCGGCCTGTGGGATCGCTGTGCCTCGGTGCGCGCCAGTGGTCTGGCAGTTCTGGAGCTGGAACATGAACCGCAGCGCGCACTGGAAGCGATCGTGCAGCAGGCCGAACTGGCGGTGACCCAGGACAAGGCAGAGGTGATTTGCCTGGGCTGCGGCGGTATGGCCGGGCTGGACGAGCAGATTCGCCGGCGCACCGGCGTGCCGGTGGTGGATGGCGTGACAGCCGCCGTGATGATTGCCGAGTCGCTGGTGCGTTTGAAGTTGTCGACGTCCAAGGTGCGCACTTATGCGACGCCACGGCCGAAGAACATTGTTGGCTGGGCGGAGCGCTTTGCTCGATAAACCGAGTTATCGTTCATCGCGGGCAAGCCCTCTCCCACAGGGTTTTGTGTTGTTTGCAAGATGTGTGAACAACTCAAAACTTGTGGGAGCGGGCTTGCCCGCGATAGCCGCAACTCGGTTTGATGCCTGGCTCAGATAGCACTAAACCGCCGCCCCAGTCCCTGCTCAGCAAACTGTTCAATCACGAAATCCACAAACGCCCGGGTCTTGCCCGGCAACAATTTGTGCTCGGCGTAATAGATCGAAATGTTGCCGTCATCGACAAACCATTCCGGCAGCACTCGCCGTAACGTCCCTGCCTGAAGATACGGGACCGCAAACGGCATGCTCACCAGCGCAATGCCCAAATCTTGCATCGCCGTTGCACAGGCAGCCTCGGAATCACTCATGGTCATCCGCGCCCGCAATGTCAGCGGACTGTGTTGCTGATCGCGGTGAGTCAGTTGCCAGGAGCGCACGCGCCCGGTCTGCGGTGAGCGAATCAGAATGCCGTCGTGTTGCTTGAGGTCATCGGGATGGCTGATCGGCGCATGTTTTTGCAGATAGTCCTCCGATGCCACCAACACCCGATGCGCCGGTGTCAGCCTGCGCGCAACCACGCCTTGTGGCAGTTCAAAGCCGCCGCCAATCGCCGCGTCAAAGCCCTGCCCGATCAGGTCGACCTGGCGGTTATCGAAATGCCAGTCCGGGTTGATCGCCGGATAGCGCCGCAAGAACTCACCGAGCAGCGGCACGATATACAGACGACCGAACACCGTGCCCATGCTGACTTTCAGCGTGCCGGCCGGTTGCCCGCCGGCACTGGCCAGATTGGCTACGGCATTCTGGATGGTGGTCAGGCTGGCGCTGACTTCACTCAAAAACAGCTGCCCCGCTTCGGTCAGGGTCAGGCTGCGGGTACTACGCTGGAACAGCCGCACGCCAAGCCGCGCCTCCAGTTTCGCCACGCTTTTGCCGACCGCCGCCGGGGTCAGGCTCAAGCGTCGCGCGGCTTCGGCAAAGCTGCCGACTTCGGCGCTGCGCACAAAGCATTCGATACTGCTGAACGTTTCCATGATCGCCACTATAAACTTCTGGTTTACACAGACTATAGCAATCATGGTCTACCCGGTTGTCGATGCCAGGCCGATACTCGGCACCTACACCAAGGCATTCCGCCTTGAACACTTGGAGATCGAACATGACCACTCAACACCTCAGCGGCAAGGTCGCTCTGATTCAAGGCGGTTCGCGCGGCATCGGCGCGGCCATCGTCAAACGTCTGGCCGCTGAAGGCGCCGCTGTCGCTTTCACCTACGTCAGCTCCGCCGCCAAAGCTGAAGAACTGCAGAACAGCATCACTGGCAACGGCGGCAAAGCCTTGGCGATCAAGGCAGACAGCGCCGATGCCAGCGCGATTCGCCACGCCGTCAGCGCCACCGTCGAAGCGTTTGGACGCCTGGACATTCTGGTCAACAACGCCGGCGTACTGGCCATCGCGCCGCTGGAAGACTTCAAACTCGAAGACTTCGATCAGACCCTGGCCATCAACGTGCGCAGCGTGTTCATCGCTTCGCAGGAAGCGGCGAAACACATGGGCGAAGGCTCGCGGATCATCAACATCGGCAGCACCAACGCCGACCGCATGCCCTTCGGCGGTGGCGGTGTCTACGCGATGAGCAAATCGGCACTGGTCGGCCTGACCAAAGGCCTAGCCCGCGACCTCGGCCCTCGCGGCATCACCATCAACAACGTGCAACCTGGCCCGGTCGACACCGACATGAACCCGGCCCATGGCGAATTCGCCGACAGCCTGATCCCGCTGATGGCCGTCGGTCGTTACGGCACCGCCGATGAAATCGCCAGCTTCGTCGCCTACCTGGCCGGGCCGGAAGCCGGTTACATCACCGGTGCCAGCCTGACCATCGACGGTGGTTTCGGCGCCTGACAGACCGGCAAGAAAAAACGCCGCCCTTCTTTACAGGAAGGACGGCGTTTTTGTGCGGACGGTCAAGCCAGTTCCAGCGTCGGCAAGCCAAAGGCGCTGGGCATAAATGCTTTCAGCGAGCGGATAATGCCGTCAGCGTGAGCATATTTCTCATCAGCCATCGCTGCGTCGGGGATGGCGATTGCGGTCATGCCTGCCGCTTTCGCGGCGGTGACGCCGAACGGCGAATCCTCGAACACCAGACAATCCCCGGGCGCGATGCCCAGGCGCCGGGCGGCGGTGAGGAAGATATCCGGCGCCGGTTTGGCCGCGCCGACTTCCGGATCGTCCGCCGTGACGATGAAATCGAACAGCGCAAACCACTCACGGTGCAAGGTGGTTTTCTGCCCGAACGACTGGCGCGACGAACTGGTGCCGACTGCGATCGGGATGTTGTGCGCCTTGAGGTGACGCACCAGCGCTTCGGCCCCCGGCATCGCTTGCGCCTTGGGGAAACGCTCGCGCATCAGCGGCTCGCGGATCTGCAGAAATTCTTCCGGAGTGATCGGTAACTCCAACGCCTGCACCACGTAGTTGGCCAGATCATTGGCACCGCGACCAATGATGTTCTGCTTGACGCTCCAGTCGAAGGTTTTCCCGTAGCGCCCGGCAATCAGCGAGGTGACCTCGGTGTAAATGCCCTCGGTGTCGAGCAGCAAACCGTCCATATCGAAAATCACGGCCTTGATCGGGCCGAACGTCTTCAGCGGTGCATTCATCATCGGATCCGTTAACAAAGACATCCCGGGCGACAGGCAACGTGCCGCAACGCGGATCTGATTAATGGGTTCAGCAGCATAGCGAGGCCGATGGACATTGAGCAACGGGCAATGCCATCGACGCCTTTTCGCATTTAGCGAAAACTCCTACAGACACTGCCTACTTCCCCGACTTCTTTCCTTTTTGATCCCCCGCAAAGTCCGCGCTCCCGTTTCTTCATATGCGCGAGCGACTGCGAATGTTTCAACCCGATCAGCTCCTGGCCCTGAACAACAGCATCGGACTGCTGGTGGTGGCCGCCCTGAATCCGAAGCAGCCAGATTTTGAAGCGCTGATCGACGAGTTCCGCCTGTGCCTGAACAACTACGACGCCTGGGCCGAGCAATTCTGGACGGGGACGGCGCTGGACATCGAGCAGGTGTTCAAGGTTGGCAATGACGTACAACTGAGCGCGCCGATCACTTCGCGCGCACCTGTCAGTTCATCGGTGGTCATGTGTTCGGCCAGCGGACCGCTGACCCTGGTGCATCTGTTTGAAGCAGCGCGCTTCGTACCGATCGGCGACACCCCGGTGACCCTCGAACCGCTGCTCAGCGACGTCGACGGCGTGCTGACCTTCGGCGAACCAAAGCGCTACACCATTGGCCCGAGCGGGATCCTCGAGGTGACCGATTGCATGCGCGGCCAGCGCTATCGCGTCACCTTCTTTCCCAACGTTTCCTCCGCCCATGTCCGCGCCCTGTATGCCTCATATGAAGGGGTCATTGCCGGCCTTGAAGGCTGGCTGCGCAGCGAATGGACAGGCTTCCAGCCGCAGTGGACGGAGTTTTCCAGCGCCGGTTTTCTTGATCGTTACGGGCAGTTGCAGCGGGCCGATTGGCGCGGCCTGGAAAAAGCCCTGAATGGCGTCTGGGATGACATTCAACAGCTGTTCGCCCTACTTGCCGATCTGCAGGAGCACAGCGCAAAGCTCCTCGAATACCTGAGCGAAGTCGAACTCGAGGCGCTGCTTGCCGCTTCAAACGAAGCGATCGCCAACGCCTTGTTGATGCTCAGCGACGAGCCGTTGTTGTTCATTCATCTGGCCGCGTTCACCAGTTGGCTAAAAATGCTGCCGCCGCAATACCTCGCCGAGGTGGTGGCCGAAGTTCGCACCGAGTTGCTGATCAGCTTCCTGTTGATGCGCGTGGCGGGCGGTGCCGGCGTATCGCTGCGTTTGAGCAGCAAGGTCCTGGCGAAGATCAAATCGCCAAGGGCGCGGGAGTGGCTGGCCGCCTCAGCCTTGCGTCTGGCTGAGCTGACTTCGGCACCGGAACTCAAGCAGCACGCGAGCACGCTGAAGCCGCTGATGTTCCATGCCCGCGAAGTGGAGCTGAAGCCGACGCCATCGATTCCGCTGAACATTCGTCAGGCCGACGCGGTGGTGCTCCGCGTGCCGAATCCGGCGCCGCTCGCGCGGGAAAAATCCCGGGGCATGGCGCGCCTTGAGCGCCACGAGCCCCACGACGACGTCCCCGATCAAGCGAAAAACCCCAACGGCGACGCCGCCGACTGCGTCCCCAATACCTGCAAAAACGGCTGCCCTGTGTCGATGGTCACCGGCGAAGAACTGCTGACCCTGACCGACGCGGTGCTCGATGGCGTGCTGCCCTTCGAGTTCACCCGCTTGTACCGCAGCAGCGCGGTCGAGATCGACATCGGCCTGGGTTTCGGCTGGAGCCATACGCTCGCGCATCGGCTGGCCTTCGACGGCGATGGCGTGATCTGGATCGACCACGAAAACCGCCGCACCCGTTTTCCCCTGCCCAACGTCGCGCGCCCAGCGATTCACAACAGCCTGTCGCGGGCGGCGATCTTTCTCGGCGATGAGCCGGAAGAACTGATTCTGGTTTTGGCCGGCGACAGCGCGCGCTTTTATCACTTTCGCGCCGGCCGGCTGACGGCGATCAGCGATGTCTACGGCAATCGTCTGACCCTGCAACGCGATCGCTCCGACCGCATTCAGCGTCTGGACAACGGCGCCGGCCGCTCATTGCTGTTGCGTTATGACCGCGCGCAGCTGGTGGCGATTGATTATCAGGTGTTCGTCCAGGGCGAGTGGACCACCGAGCAAAACCTTGCCACCTACAGCTTCGATGCCCGGCAACGCCTGCTGACCGCGACCAACGCGGTCGGCGACAGCGAACGCTACGACTACGACGACCATCACGTCATCCTCCAGCGCCAGCTGACCGGCGGCGCGAGCTTCTTCTGGGAGTGGCAGCGCGAGGGCAAAGCGGCGCGCTGCGTGAGGCACTGGGCGTCGTTCTCGCAGATGAACACCCGTTACGTCTGGAACGATGACGACGCCAGCGTGACCGTGCATTACGTCGACGGTACCGAAGAAGTCTACGTCCACGACGAGCGCGCACGGCTGGTGCGGCAGGTCGCGGCCGATGGTGGCGAGCAGCTCAAGGCCTATGACCAGCAGGGCCGGTTGATCGCCGAGCAGGATGCGTTGGGCGCGGTTACCGAATACCGCTACGACGAGGTCGGACGGCTGATCGCGCTGATTCCGCCGGACGATGCACCAACGTCCTACGAGTACCGCAACGGTTTTCTCTACAAGCGTTGCCGTGGTGATGCGGTGTGGATCTACCGGCGCAACGCTGAAGGCGCCGTCACCGAAGCGGTCGATCCCCACGGCCAGGTCACCCATTACTACTACAACCTGCGCGGGCAATTGCTGTCGCTGCGCTATCCGGACAGCAGCCGCCACCGCTGGGTGTGGAACGAGCTCGGCCAGCTCATCGAAGAAACCCTGCCCGATGGCGGCGTGCGGCGTTTTTCCTACGATGCGCTGGGCCGGCGGATTACCACCCAGGACGAATTTGGTGTTGTCAGTCGTCAGCAGTGGGACGCGGCCGGCCGACTGATCCTGACGACTTCTCCTACGGGCAGCACGCGCGCCTACAGCTACGGCGCCTACGGCCAGATCACCGCTGAGCGCGATGAACTCGGGTGCATTACCCGCTACGAATATGACGATGATTTGCACCTGGTCTCGCGACGGATCAATCCCGACGGCACCCGCGTGCAGTACCGCTACGACCATGCGCGGTTGCTGCTGACCGAAATTGAAAACGAGTCAGGGGAAAAATACTGCCTGGATTACACGCCGACCGGATTGATCCGACAGGAAACCGGGTTTGATGGGCGGCGCACGGCGTATGCCTACGACCTCAACGGGCACCTGCTGGAGAAGACCGAGTTTGGCGAGCAGGGTTTATCGCTGGTCACCCACTACCAGCGCGATAAGGCCGGGCGCTTGCGGGTCAAAACCCTGCCCGATGGCGCCAAGATCCGCTACGACTACGATCGCCTCGGTCGGTTGATCGGCGTCGATGACGGGCAAAACCATCCGCTGGCCTTCGAGTACGACCGTCAGGACCGGCTGATCACCGAGCATCAGGGCTGGGGCACCTTGCGCTACGCCTATGACGCCTGCGGTCAGCTCAAGCGCCTGCGCCTGCCGGACAACAGCAAGCTCGATTACCACTACGCCAAGGGCGGTGCGCTGTCGGCCATCGACCTTAATGGCACGCCGCTCACGCGCCACGTCTACCAGTCCGGTCGCGAACAGCAACGCCAGCAAGGTTTGCTGCTCAGCGAATATTCTTACGACGATCAGGGCCGCTTGCTTGCCCACGCTGTAGGTCATCGCCACGCTTCGCTGTACCGCCGCGATTATGCCTACAGCGCCAACGGCAATCTCGAGCACATTGCCGACAGCCGCCACGGCCAGCGCACTTATGGCTACGACGCCCTCGACCGGTTGATCCGCGTACGTCACTCACGCGACGAGCTGCCCGAATCCTTCGCCCACGACCCGGCCGGCAACCTGCTGATGCAGGATCGTCCCGGCCCTGCGCAGATCAAGGGCAATCGCCTGCTGATGCAGGGCGACCGTCATTACGACTACGACGCCTTCGGCAACCTGATCCGCGAACGCCGTGGCCACGGCCAGACCCTGGTCACCGAATACCGCTACGACTGCCAGCACCGCCTGATCGGCCTGACCCGCCCCGACGGCCAGACCGCCACTTATCACTACGACGCCTTCGGCCGGCGCATCCGCAAAACAATCGACGGCGCCGTCACCGAATTCTTCTGGCAAGGCGAACACCTCGTCGCCGAAAGCAGCGCCACGCAATACCGCAGCTTCCTCTACGAACCCGGCACCTTCCGCCCACTGGCGATGCTCGACGGCAAAGGCCCGAAAAAAGCCTGCCCGTTCTACTACCAACTCGACCACCTCGGTACTCCGCAGGAACTCACCGACTACAGCGGCGAAATCGTCTGGTCCGCGCAATACGACGCCTACGGCAAAGTCGCCGCCGTCACCCTCGCCGGCGAAGACTACCTCGACCAACCGCTGCGTTTTCAGGGGCAGTACTTCGATGTTGAAAGTGGGCTGCATTACAACCGCCATCGGTATTACGACCCTAGGTTAGGGCGGTATCTGACCCCGGACCCGGTGAAGCTCGCGGGTGGGTTGAACCAGTACCAGTACGTGCCGAATCCGACGGGATGGGTGGATCCGTTGGGGTTGACGTCCAACTGCCCGCCGCCGAATAAGCCTGGGTGTGAGGTGCCGGGGGCGAGTGATGGGGTTAAGGTTGATGAGGGGGAGCCGGACCTACCGGCCATTGCTCACAATATAGATCCAAACACTCTGAAACGAGTACATGCAATCGCGGGTAAGACCTCAACTAGGACAGTAGATGGGTATAAGGACAAAATGCGTGACGGATTCAATTCAGTACGCCCCATTGACGTTCTAGAACATAACGGCAGTTTATATATTCTGGATGGACACCACCGCGCAGCAGCTGCACGACAAACTTCGACCAATGTGACGATTAAACTCATAACAAATCTGAAAGCGTACGAAGGATCTCTAAGAAGCATTGAAGATATATTAGAGTCAGCAAATAATATAGGCTTCGACAGATTGGAGCACCGGAGAAGAAGATGAGTGATCAAAGTGAAAATCTGGAGACCCTGATAAATGATTTTATCTCCATGGTAGATTCCAGCACGTTGATACTTGAAAGAAAATTTGGCACTCGAGATATTCGAAAGCTCTGGTATACCAAGGCGATCAAGCGATGCGGGAGAGTCACTCGAGGCGTTAAATATGAATTGCACGGCATTGGCTGCCGCATCAATCTATCGACAGGAACCGTAGATTTTGACTATGGACCTAATGGTGAAATCAATGGATTCGACACTTGGCGCTTATACAACTTTGCTTGTGAACGACCATCTAAGCATAGAAAGTATTGCAACGAAGAAACTATCGAAAAAGAATTCGCCGAATACATCAATCTAAAAAAAATCAAAAAAATTTCAGCCATAAGTAATCTATATATCTGGGCCGACTCGAAAGAAACGACCTAAACACGACCACAAAGAGGGCCTGTGGACTCAGGCCCTTTAAACCAATATTCAAAATCTCCATTCACCAAGAACACTCTCACTGCTCATCCCCATCCTCCTCATACTCCATATCCGCCTCATCCGCATCATTCAACGGCACCGTCGCATCATCCATCAGCGAGCCGGGATCTTCATTCCCCGGATCATTGATAAACGGCAATCCACTCGGGCCCTTCTCTTCTTTGCCTTCGGTTTCGGGAGTCATGGCGCACCTCTTGAGCGTGTGGGATGTATCACTTTCGAAAAGCCCTATCGCCAATCGTTCCTCTGCCTGACGGCCAGACACGAAAAACCCGGCGCCAGGCCGGGTTTTCGTTGATCAATCAGCGATGTTTATTTTTGTGTTTGTTCTTGTGCTTGTGGCCGCCGGAATGAGATCCGCCGTCGTCGTCGCCAAGATTGTTACCTACCGCGCCGCCTGCTGCGCCGCCCAGGCCTGCGCCAATGGCGGAGCCGGTGGAGCCGCCGAGGCTGTTGCCGACGACCGAGCCCCCTGCTGCGCCAAGACCGCCGCCAATCGCGGCTTCGGTGCGGTTGCGTTTGTTCGCGCCGACGGCACTGCCGGCCGCGCCGCCAACACCTGCGCCGACCGCTGCGCCCGTACTGCCGCCAAGTTGTCCGCCAACCACATTACCCAGCGCACCGCCGAGACCACCGCCTACGGCAGCGGTGCCGTCTCCGGCCGCCATCGCGCCCTGCGCCACGACCAAGCCAAAAAACAGTGCAGATAATGACAATCGCATATGAACCTCGCAGTTCCCGAATCGGGACAGTCCGCCCAAGCGGGGCGTATGCAGATTGGAGATGATTTCGGACGAAACGTTCAGCCATGAAAAAGCCCGACATCGAGTCGGGCTTTTTCTGACAGGCCATCAGTCTCAGTGGCGCCTGTGACCTTTGCCCAGGTTGCTGCCGACTGCGCCGCCGGCCGCGCCGCCCAGACCTGCACCGATGGTGGCGCCGTTGCGGCCGCCCAGGCTGTTGCCGATCACCGAACCGCCGGCTGCACCGACACCGCCGCCGATCGCCGCTTTGGTGCGGCTGCCCTTGCGTGCGGCGACGGCACTGCCTGCTGCGCCCGCGACGCCAGCGCCAATGGCGGCACCGGTGCTGCCGCCCATTTTCTGACCGACCACGTTACCCAGCGCGCCACCCAGGCCACCGCCCAGCGCAGCGGTGCCATCACCGGCAGCCATCGCACCTTGAGCAACCAGAAGGCCAAGAACCAGAGCAGGCAGTGTTAAACGCATGACGAAAACCTCAAATAAACGGGATGACGAAAAGGAGCGGGATTTAATGCGCTCGGCCCAGGAAAGTCCAGACGCAGGCGACAGCGTCGTTTGGACCGCGATCAGGGAAAAGGTTTTATGCCGGGCAAAAAAAAGCCCGCTGGGGAGACGGGCTGGAGACTTGCTTTCTAACGGATGGCTTCACACTACGTTGGCCAACGTGAAAAGTTTGTGAAAAAAAACCGACATTAATGTCAATGCTTGCCAGAGATTTCAAACCCCTATTCTTGCGCACATAAAAAACCCCGTTCAGTGACGGGGTGCAGGATGAAATCACTTTCTGGTCCTTGCCGTGACCTTGGGTAGGAATTTCGCTTTCGGCCCTTTGGGGGCTGTGGATTTGATTTTGCCGATGCTCACCGGATCCTCGCCAAACCCCGACTGATACTCCGACTGACCGCAGCGCACACAATTGTTGAATGAAAACTCTGCGCCATCATCTTCGATAAATGGACCTGACATAGACTCTCCCCTACGCAACTGGGTCGACACCGACAAAACAGTTTTGCCTGGAAAATATCGCCCCTCAGCGCTTTTGAGACTAGCTGGTCACTACTGGACTTGCCGTTCAGAAAGACTGATCACCGACGAATGGAAAAAAGCGTCGTGAACGATCATTCGCTAAAGATTTCCATCGAACGGCCGCTGCCCTTACTCCTACAAATGAATCTCAAGGAGAGATCATGCAGATCAATGGATTCCCGAACATGCCAGTCGTAAAACTCACGGACGAGCAGATCGCTGCCGGCAAGGCCGGTGCGGAAAAACTCAAGGAAAAGATCGCCTCGGGTGAAATCACCATCAAATACCCAGACAAACCGCTTCTGCAACCGGGCGTCGTCTACCATCCCAGCGAGCCCGCACCATCGGCGCAGCCTGACGGGACGCCGCCCCTCGTTGCCATCGATACACCGCTGACCTATGACTCAAGAGGCGCTGTGTTGCTCAAGCCACAAGGCTGATTGACGCGAAAAAGCCCATTCGTTGTGCGAGTGGACTTTGCCTTGAACACAATGATCAGCGCAGCTTGACCGCAGTTCCGGTGACGAACACCACGACCATGCCGCCCTTGCCTGCCGGCATGCTGATCTCGAAGTCCACGCCGACCACCGCGTCAGCCTGCAATGCCCGCGCTCGATCTTTCAGTTCGTCGGTGGCCTGAATGCGTGCTTCTTTAAGAGCCCGCTCCAACGTCTGCGACCGCCCGCCAAAGAAATCGCGCATGCCGGCGAACATATCGCGGATCACGTTGACGCCCTGCACAGACTCGGCGCTGACGATGTCCAGATAGGCCGTGATCTGCCGCCCCTCGACGGAATGAGTGGTGGAAATGATCATGAAAGTCGTCCCTTTACTGCATAAGTGAAGGCAGCGATTGTAACGCGGCACCAGATCTGGCCCGTGCCTCAATTGGATTTAACGACCCACAATTGATCCAGCTTCGTCGTAAAACTCGAACTCATCATCTCCCGCCGCATGCCCCAGGCCGGATCCGCCGGCACACTCCCCGCTCGCAACGTTCCATGCCCCCAGCGCAGATTGATCTGGTCCAGCACGCCCATCACCCTCTCCGCCGCTTGAGGTTGGGACTGTGCAAACAGGTCTTCGGTAAATTCTCCGGGCTGTCGCAGATCCATCAACAGCACCTCAGGCTTGCTGTACTTGAACCCCGGCCGGAACAATCGATCGATCGCTTCGCTCGCCACCTTGCTCAGCAATCGCACATCATTGGTCGGATAAGGCAACTCGATCAGCGCGCCATTGGCGTACTTCGCCTCTTCCGGATTGAACATGCCGGTGCGGATACTCACGCGGATCTTTTTGCACAGCGAACTCTGCGCACGCAGCTTTTCCGCCGCTCGATGCACATAAGTAGCAACGGCTTCCTTGATCGGCTCGATGGTAGTCAAACGGTTGCCAAACATGCGGCTGCTGCAAATTTCCTGCTTCGGCGGTTCTGTTTCCGACAGTTCCAGACAGGATGTGCCGCCCAGTTCGCGCGCGGTCTTCTCGATCACCACGCTGAACTTGCGCCGCAGTGTCCACGGATCGGCCTTCGCCAGGTCCATCGCACTTCTGATTTGCATGCTTTCCAGATGAGCTTTCATCCGCCGACCGACGCCCCACACGTCACCGACATCGGTATTGCGCAGCACCCAGTCGCGTTTGGACGGATCGCAGATGTCGACCACGCCGCCGGTATGCGCTTGCAGGCGTTTCGCGGTGTGGTTGGCGAGCTTGGCCAGCGTTTTCGTCGGGGCGATGCCGACGCCGACCGGGATGCCGGTGCGCTTATAAACAGCAGAGCGAATGGTTCGGCCAAAACCTGTCAGGTCCCCAGGAATGCCGCTGAGATCGGCGAACGCCTCATCAATGCTGTAAACCTCGACCGCCGGCACCATGGATTCGATGATCGTCATCACCCGTTCGCTCATGTCGCCGTACAACGCGTAATTACTGCTGAACACCTGAATGCCGTGGCGGCGCAGATCATCACGAATCTGAAAATACGGCGCGCCCATTTTCACAAAAGGTTTGGCATCGTAGCTGCGCGCGATCACGCAGCCATCGTTATTGCTCAGCACGACAATCGGCGTCTTCGCCAGATCGGGCCGGAACACTCGCTCACAGCTGGCATAGAAGCTGTTGCAATCGATCAGCGCGAAAACCTGCTCACGATTTGCCATGGTCGCGCACGCTGTAAGTCACCACGCCCCAGATCACCAGCTCATCCCCTTCCATCACATAGCGAGGCGGGTATTTGCTGTTGGCCGAAAGAAGGATGATGGTGTTGTCGCGCATGTGCAGGCGCTTGCAGACAGGTTCGGAGTTGAGACCGGCGATGACGATATCGCCGTGCTCGGCATTCAGGCTGCGATCAACAATCACCAGATCACCGCAAAATATCCCGGCGTCCTGCATGCTCTCGCCTTCGATCTTCGCCAGATAAACGTGCGGCGCACGAATATCAAAAACTTCGTCCAGAGAGATGTGCTTTTCAATGTGATCAGCCGCGGGCGAAGGAAAACCGGCGGGAATCCGAAACGAATACAGCGCAAGCTGTTCGCCCGCGCCTGACAAAGGGCCGAGGATGGTGACGCTCATGATACGAACCTGATAGTGAATTTACTGTATGCGCATACAGTAAACTCGGGACGGTTCGGGGGGTCAATGAGGCGTGTAGGAGATTTCGACGGGTGACAGGGTTTTGTATAGCTTTGGAGAGAGAATGATCACCAAAACACATTTCATGGATGCCGAGCACCAACGGTCCCATATGACCATTTTCCAGACACCAAAAACCACAAACCCCCGACTTTCTCTAGGAAAATCAGGGGTTTGCGTTTACTGAATGTGGCGGTGAAGGAGAGATTCGAACTCTCGATACAGTTTCCTGTATACACACTTTCCAGGCGTGCTCCTTAAGCCACTCGGACACTTCACCGTATCTCTGCAGACATGTTCTGTCTGTCGAGGCGCGCTAATGTAGTCGAAAGCTTTTCCGATGGCAAACTTTTTTTCAGAATTTTCATGCGCTTAAGAGAGCACGCTTCATTCTGCCAAAGCGGGCGATGGCAAACCCGCCAATCTCGGGTAAGCCGCACGCTTCCTTTATAGCAGGCAACACGCGCGCGACGCTGGCCGAAGCGCAAAACGGTGACTGGCAGGTCAGTCACGGCGCTTTACCTGGCCTGCGGCGGTGGGTAACGTCTGCCCATCTTTCTAATAAGGAATAGCGTCATGAGCGAGTTGATTGCCTACCACCTCGAAGACGGTATCGCGACCCTGACCCTGAACAATGGCAAGGTCAACGCGATTTCTCCGGATGTGATTGCGGCGTTTAATGCGGCGCTGGATCAGGCGGTGGCGGATCGCGCCGTGGTGATCATTACCGGGCAGCCGGGGATTCTTTCGGGTGGTTATGACCTGAAGGTGATGACGGCCGGCCCGAAAGAGGCCGTTGCGCTGGTGACGGCCGGTTCGACCCTGGCCCGCCGCCTGCTCTCTCACCCGTTCCCGGTGATCGTTGCTTGCCCGGGGCACGCCGTGGCCAAGGGTGCTTTCCTGCTGTTGTCCGCCGATTACCGCATCGGTGTCGACGGCCCGTTCAGCATCGGTCTCAACGAAGTGCAAATCGGCATGACCATGCACCATGCCGGTATCGAGCTGGCACGCGACCGCTTGCGGCGTTCGGCTTTCCATCGCTCGGTAATCAATGGCGAGATGTTCGATCCGCAAAGTGCCGTTGATGCAGGCTTCCTCGACAAAGTCGTCACTGCCGAAGAATTGCAGGGCGCCGCGCTGGCTGCCGCGCGTCAGTTGAAGAAGATCAACATGCTGGCGCACAAGAACACCAAGCTCAAAGTGCGCAAGCAACTGCTGGAAACCCTCGACGACGCGATCCTGCAGGATCAGCAACATCTGGGCTGACTCGTCCAAAATCTGCCGGTAAGAGAATAGCCCGACCTTGGTCGGGCTTTTTCTTAGGTTCAGCGTTGAAGATTCGCTGAAAGCTCTAGGACGCGCCTGACAGGCAACGCTGAAACATGCGCTTAAACATCGGCCATCTCCGGACTCTATAGCGGCAATTGCCGAAAACAGTGCACATCCGTACACTGCGCCACCTTTTGTCCCGGTGGGCCTGCAAAAATGCTGTTTGTGTTTCGTATGTTGTTGATGGGCCTGCACTTTATTCTGGCCGGCGTGCTCGGCGTGATCCTTGGATTGTGCCGCCCGTTCAACCCGGACAACAGCCGACTCTGCGCCCGCCTCTACGCTTTGCCGGCGATGTGTATCTTGCGTTTGCGGGTCAGGTCCGAGGTCAACGGCTTGATGAACAAGCCCGACAGTTGCGTAATCATTGCCAACCATCAGTCCAACTACGATCTGTTCGTGTTCGGCAATGTCGTCCCTCGTCGCACCGTTTGTATCGGCAAGAAGAGCCTGAAGTGGGTGCCGTTGTTCGGCCAGTTGTTCTGGCTGGCCGGCAATGTGTTGATCGACCGTGGCAATGCGCACAAGGCGCGGCAGTCGATGCTGACGACGACCCACACCTTGCAGAACGAAGACACCTCGATCTGGGTGTTTCCGGAGGGCACCCGCAACCTCGGTGAAGATCTATTGCCGTTCAAGAAAGGCGCGTTCCAGATGGCGATTGCTGCCGGCGTGCCGATCGTTCCGGTGTGCGTGAGCAGCTATATAAAGCACATGCGCCTGAATCGCTGGCGCAGTGGCAACGTTCTCATACGTTCCTTGCCGGCGATTCCTACAGTCGGATTGACCATGGACGACATGCCCATGCTGATCGAGCGATGCCGCGAGCAGATGCGCGAGTGCATCGAATCGATGGATCGGCAACTGCAAGCCGCGTGAAACCAAACCCGCCCCGTGCGGGTTTTCTTTTGCCGGGTGAACTGTAGAAGTTTCACTGACTCTCAAGCAGCGACACGGCTAAGCTGAAGCCTAGTTTCCCTGCCATCTGCCAAGAAGAAGTGAATCACCACCATGGGTCGAGTTGTTGCTGCTGCGGTGTACAGCGAGGGTAAGAAAGTCTCCAATATTTCGCTGGACGAAGGTGCTGCCTGGGCCGCCAAACCCGGCCACTTCGTCTGGATCGGTCTGGAAGAACCGGACGCACAGGAATTATCCAACCTGCAACGACAGTTCAACCTGCATGAACTGGCCATCGAAGACGCGCTGGAAAAACACAGCCGACCAAAACTGGAAACCTTTGGTGACGCTCTGTTTATCGTCACCTACTCACCGGTTCGCGAAAACGGCGTTTTGCAATTCATCGAAACGCATATCTTCGCCGGCAGGGGCTACATCATTACCGCACGCAACGGCCATTCCGCGTCGTACGCCTATGTGCGTCAACGCTGTGAAGCACGTCCGCTGTTGCTCGAGCACGGAGAGGATTTCGTCCTCTATGCGCTGCTCGATTTCGTCATCGAAAACTATCAGCCGGTGGGCGAAGCGATCCACGCCGAGATCGATGAGCTGGAGCGCAACGTGCTGTGCAGCGCCCTCAACGAGCGCGACATCCAGAAGCTGCACGGTCTGCGCCGCGATGTGGTGCGCTTGCGTCGGTACGCGGCACCGATGGTGGAGATCGGCGAGGAGCTGCAAAAGCTCAGTTTCCCGTTCATCGACAAGAACATGCGCCCGTACTTTCGCGATGTGCAGATTCACGTAACGCGGCAGATGGAAGACCTGACCACGCTGGCGGACATTGCCAGCCAGACCATCGAGATTGGCGTGCTGCTTGAGGCATCACGGCAGAGCGTGGTGCAGCGCAAGTTTGCAGCGTGGGCGGCGATTCTGGCGTTCCCGACTGCGGTAGCAGGGATCTACGGGATGAATTTCCAGAACATGCCCGAGTTGACCTGGCACTACGGTTATTTTGCAGTGCTGGGGTTTATTGCGGTGGGGTGTGTGAGTTTGTGGGCGAGTTTCAAGCGGTCCGGGTGGCTGTAGCCGGGACCGCGTTGCCCCGGAGATTCGCGAGCAGGCTCGCTCCCACAGGGATTGTGGGAGCAGGGACTTTTAGTGTTGAGCAGCTTCTGGCTTGTGCGCCACGAACCGCATCATCCACTCCGCAACCGTAGCGCCATGATGTTCCTGCTCAAGGCTGGCCATGCCTTTGCTGTAAATCTGCGAGCCCAGAGCTTCCTGGCGCAGATCGAGCAGCGCCCGCGAGTAATCGTGAATGAATTCCGGGTGACCCTGGAAGCACAGCACTTGATCGTTGATGTGATACGCCGCGAACGGGCAGAAATCGCTGGAGGCGATGACCGTGGCGTTTTCCGGAAGCTCGGTTACCTGATCCTGATGACTGATCAGCAGTGTCAGCTCTTCGCGCACCGGGCTCATCCACGGCGCCTTAGCTGCCAGCTGATAGCTGTGAGTGCCGACGCCCCAGCCTTGGGACGCACGCTCACTCTTGCCACCAAGCAGTAGCGCCAGCAATTGATGGCCGAAGCACACGCCGAGCAATTTGTCGCCGCGTTCGTAGCGGTTCAAAAGGTAGGTCTTGAGGGTCTGGATCCACGGATCCGTGCCGAACGAATCGGCCTTGCTGCCAGTGACCAGGTACGCATCGAAAGTCTCGTCGTCACTTGGGTAATCCCCTTTCACCACGTTATAGACAGTGAAATCAGCGGCGATCGGTTGCTGCGAGAACAGGCGCTGGAACATCTGCCCATAGCCCTGATATTGGTCAATCAATTCGGGCCGCAGGATGTCGGTTTCGAGAATGCAGATGCGCAGCGACATAAAAAATACCTGACACGTGATGGGAATAATGAACACCCCAGAGCCTGCCCTGAAACACCCGGCCAAGGCAAGCCCCGAAATGCTCGCCAGCCCTAGAACATTTCACCTTTCGCCGCTTTGTCCAGCAGCAGCGCTGGCGGGGTAAAACGCTCGCCGTATTGCTCGGCCAGATACTGCGCGCGGGCGATGAAGTCCTCCAGGCCATACTGGTTGATGAACTGCAGCGCACCGCCGGTCCACGCGGCGAAACCGATGCCGAAGATGGAACCGACGTTGCCATCCGCCGTCGAGGTCAGCACGCCCTCCTCCACGCAACGCACGGTTTCGATGGCCTGCACAAACAACAGACGATCACGCACATCCTTCGCAGAGATCTGTCCGTCGGCCTTCTCGAAGCGCGCTTTCAGCTCCGGCCACAAATGCTTCTGCGCGCCCGCTGGATACTCATAAAAACCGCCTCCGCCAGCTTTGCCCGGTCGCTTGAATTCATTGAGCATCAAATCGATCACGGCGAAGGCAGGGTGCTCAATCAGCGGTTTGCCTTCTGCCTGCAAGTCCTTGGCCGTCTGCTGACGGATATGGCTCATCAGGCTGAGGGAAACTTCATCGGAGATGGCCAGCGGCCCGACCGGCATCCCGGCCTTGCGCGCTTCGGTCTCGATCATCGGCGCACTGACACCCTCGCCGAGCATGGCGATGCCCTCGTTGGTGAATGTGCCGAAAACCCGCGAGGTAAAGAAGCCGCGACTGTCATTGACCACGATCGGAGTTTTCTTGATTTGCAGAACGAAGTCGAAACCGCGAGCGAGAGTTTCGTCGCTGGTCTGCTCGCCCTTGATGATTTCCACCAGCGGCATTTTTTCCACCGGACTGAAGAAATGCAGGCCGATGAATTTGCTTTGATCGGGCACGGCCGTCGCCAGGCCGGTGATCGGCAGGGTCGATGTGTTGGAGGCGATGACAGCGTCGCCACCCACCACCTGTTGCGCGGCGGCAGATACCTTGGCCTTGAGCTGGCGATCCTCGAACACCGCTTCGATGATCAGATCGCAACCGGCCAGATCGGCATCGCTTTCGCTCGCAACGATGCGCGCCAGCACCGCCTCGCGCTGCTCGACAGTCAGCTGGCCACGGGCAACTTTTTTATCCAGCAGCGCCGCTGAATGCGCCTTACCTTTCTCGGCAGCAGCGAGATTGATGTCCTTGAGGACGACTTCGATACCGGCCGAAGCGCTGACAAACGCGATGCCCGCGCCCATCATTCCGGCGCCGAGCACACCGACTTTCCGGGTTTTACAGGGCGCAAAACTTTGCGGCCTGGAACCGCCGGCGTTGATTTCGTTCAACTGGAACCAGAACGTGCCGATCAGGTTTTTCGAAATCTGCCCGGTCGTCAGCTCGGTGAAGTAGCGGGTTTCGATCAGGTGCGCGGTGTCGAAATCGACCTGAGCGCCCTCCACCGCCGCGCATAGAATCTTCTCCGGCGCCGGCAGGGTGCCTTGAGTTTTCGCGCGCAGGATCGACGGCGCAATCGCCAGCATCTGCGCCACTTTCGGGTTCGATGGCGTGCCGCCAGGTATCTGGTAGCCCTTAACGTCCCAGCGTTGCACTGCCGCCGGATTGGCGAGAATCCACGCGCGCGCCTTGGCCAGCAGCTCATCGCGATCCGATGCCAGTTCATCAATCAGCCCGGCCTGCAACGCCTGTTGCGGGCGCACCTTCTTGCCTTCAAGCAAGTACGGCAGGGCTTTTTCGATACCGAGCATGCGCACCATGCGCACCACCCCGCCGCCGCCCGGCAACAGGCCCAGCGTCACCTCCGGCAAACCGAGTTGCACCGAGGCATCATCCACAGCGATGCGATGGTGGCAGGACAGACAGATTTCCCAGCCGCCGCCCAGTGCGGCGCCGTTGATCGCCGCGACCACCGGTTTGCCGAGGGTTTCCAGGCTGCGCAATTGCGCCTTGAGAGTCAGCACCATGTCGTAGAAAGCTTTGGCTTCGGGTTTGCCGACCTTGATCAATTCATTGAGGTCGCCGCCGGCAAAAAAGGTTTTCTTCGCGGAGGTGATGATCACTCCGGCGATGCTGTCTTTCTCGGCCAGCAAGCGGGCAACGCAAGCGGCCATGGCCTCGCGGTACACGGCGTTCATGGTGTTGGCGCTCTGGCCCGGCATGTCCATGGTCAGCACGACGATAGCGTCCTGGCCTTTTTCGTAACGAATGGCTTCGCTCATAACAGGGTTCCTTGAAGTCGGGGCTCAGAGGCGTTCGATGATGGTGGCAATGCCCATGCCTCCGCCGACACACAGCGTCGCCAGGCCGTAGCGCAAGTTGCGCGCTTCCAGTTCATCAAGCAGGGTGCCGAGGATCGCGCAACCGGTGGCGCCCAGCGGGTGGCCCATGGCGATCGAGCCGCCGTTGACGTTGACCTTGCCCGGGTCGACGGCCATGTCCTTGATGAATTTCAACACCACCGAAGCAAACGCTTCGTTGACCTCGAACAGATCGATGTCCTCCACGCGCAGTCCGGCCTTGGCCAAGGCTTTGCGGGTCGCCGGCGCTGGGCCGGTGAGCATGATGGTCGGATCTGTGCTGGTGACGGCCGTGGCGACGATACGCGCGCGTGGCTGCAGCCCCAGCGCGCGGCCCTTGGCTTCGGAGCCGATGAGCATCAGCGCCGCACCGTCGACAATTCCGGAACTGTTGCCCGGCGTGTGCACGTGGTTGATCCGCTCGACATGGCTGTAGACCCGCAACGCCGTGGCGTCGAAGCCCATTTGCCCGATCATTTCGAAACTCGGCTTGAGCTTGCCCAGGCCCTCGAGGGTAGACTCGGCGCGGATGAACTCATCGTGGTCAAGCAGGATGATGCCGTTCTGATCCTGCACCGGCACCAGCGACTTGTTGAACGAGCCGTCGGCCCGCGCTCGTGCGGCTTTTTGCTGGGAGTGCAGTGCGTAGGCATCGACATCCTGCCGGCTGAAGCCTTCGAGGGTGGCGATCAGATCGGCGCCGACGCCTTGCGGGGTGAAATGGCTGTGCAGGTTGGTCTGCGGGTCCAGTGCCCAGGCGCCGCCATCGCTGCCCATCGGCACCCGCGACATCGACTCGACGCCGCCGACCACCACCAGATCCTCGAATCCTGAGCGCACTTTCATCGCGCCAAGATTCACCGCTTCCAGACCCGAAGCGCAGAAACGGTTGATCTGCACACCGGCGACGCTGACGTCCCAGTCGGCCACTTGCACCGCCGTCTTGGCGATGTCCGAACCTTGATCGCCGATCGGCGTGACGCAGCCAAGGACGACGTCATCGACCTGACTGGTATCCAGCGCGGTGCGCGCCTGCAAAGCGCTCAGCAAACCCGCCACCAGGTTGACCGGCTTCACGCTGTGCAGCGCGCCATCGGCCTTGCCTTTGCCACGCGGAGTGCGTAACGCATCGAAAATCAAAGCTTCAGTCATGACGTCCTCGAACCTGATTTATTGTCACTTCACTTTCGCCCTGCGCCCACTGGCAAGCAATGACCACATTGCTCAAAGCGCTTGACGCACGCGCTCAGACGGACGGTCATGCGGCATGAGGTGAACCGGTTCAGGTCGTCGAGTTGTCTAGCCAGCGGGCGGCAAAGAAGCTGGCAATACGCCTCATGCCGTTTTAAAAGCTTTTTCAAGATCCCCATATGAAATGGATCTAAGCGAAGGCTGACGCGGGCTCTAAGGTGAACATGTACGCCATCGTCGTTGGGTTTTGCCGAGACGGGCGTGCTTCAACAGGAAGTGCACCGCGTGCCGTCAGGGAAATGCAGTCAGGCACGCATCAGGAAATAACAATAAAGGCGGTCAAGCCATGTTCAAACAACCGAAAGTACGTCAAGCAGGACTCATTCTTTTCGCCACGACGCTGTTGTTGATCTTGCCGAATCTGACCAAGGTCATCGGCTGATTCAAACGTCGCGTGCTGTATATCGCCAATGAAAATGTGACTGGCCCGCTACCCGGGCCAGCGTGGTTGTGCCAACCTTTGCGCACTTCCTCGACATGGACGGCGATCATTTGAAAACGCTCATTGCGCTCGGTGCCTTGCTGCTGAGCTTGCCCTTGTCCGCCGCACAACTGGATCTGCAGTTGGGCGCAAACAGCCGCACCTGGCAGACCGAAGAGCTGCTCAAGCATCCTCAGCTGCAAACTCTCACGATTAACAATGATGTTTCCTATAAGAAGGACATGACCTATCAGGCCGTGCCGCTGGCCGCATTGCTGACGGGGGTCAAGCCGGAGGATCACTTGCAGGCGGTGGCGCTGGATGGCTTTGCCGCAGAGTTGGCCGCCGCGCCCTTGCTGAACAAGGACGGCGCGCGGGCATGGCTGGCGATCGAGGATCCGGCGCAGCCGTGGCCACCGCTGTCAGCCGGCAAGCACAGCGCCGGGCCGTTCTATCTGGTCTGGACCGATCCGCAGGCGGGCAATATCAGCCCCGAGCAGTGGCCGTTCGAAGTCGCCAGCATCAAGCTGATGGCCCCGGTGGCCCAACGCTTTCCTGCCCTGCTGCCCGATCCTGCCTTGAAGGCCGATGATCCGGTGAACCAGGGTTTTGCCCTGTTTCAAAAAAACTGCCTGGCCTGTCACCGGTTGAATGGTGCCGGAGACGCGCAGTTCGGTCCGGATCTGAATATTCCGTATAGCCCGACCGAGTATTTCGGGGCGGATTTCTTGAAGCGCTACATCCGCGATCCGCAGAGTTTGCGTCAGTGGCCGCAGGCGAAGATGCCGGGGTTTTCTGCTGAGGTATTGCCGGATACAGATCTTGAAATGCTGGTGGGCTATCTCAAGCATATGGCCGGGCGCAAAGTTAAGCCGTAAGCCTTAGGGTGTTATTACTGGCCTCTTCGCTGGCAAGCCAGCTCCCACAGGGTATGCGCAGAGTTCGAATCAGCGGTCATCCTGTGGGAGCTGGCTTGCCAGCGATAGCGGTATCCCGAATCTATTGTTGCTGCACGGAAATAACCGGTGTCGGCGAGACGAACACCTTCGCATGCATCTGCTCGCAGCCACCGCCCCGGCGCATGCCACGGACCGGGCAGGCATCGAGATAATCCAGGCCCACCGCCAGCTTCAGGTGTCGCTCCGGGCGCGCCAGCTGGTTGGTCACGTCGAAGCTGTACCACGCGTCATCCAGCCACGCTTCTGCCCAGGCATGACTGGCCAGATGCTCGCAATCTTCGCTGTACAGATAACCCGACACGTAACGCGACGGCACGCCGAGACTGCGCGCGCAGGCTAGAAAGGCGTGGGCATGATCCTGACAGACCCCGGCCCGACCGGCGAAAGCTTCGGCTGCGCTGGTGTCGACTTCGGTGGAGCCCGGCGTGTAGCTCATGTGCTGATTCAGACCGTGCATCAAGTCGATCAGCGCGGTGCGGTCTCGCCGCTGCTTGCAGTTCTTCGCGGCAAACTCGCGCAAGGCTTCATCGGCTTCGGTCAGGCGCGTGAAGCGCAGGAACGGCAGCGCCGACTGGCTCTCATGTTCGGCCTCGCGCAATTCGTCGATATCGACCTGCCCCCGGGCGCCAATGATGATCGCTTCGTGCGGCTCGTCCATGGTCAGCACATGCAGGATGTTGCCGAACGGATCGAGCTGCGCACGCACCGGACGCGGCAAGTCGAGTTGCCAACTGAGGACATGCTGACGCTCGCTGTCGTGGGGTGTCAGGCGCAGGTACTGGATGCTCGCGCGCACCTGATCTTCGTAGTGATAGGTGGTCTCGTGGCTTATGGAAAGTCTCATGCAGCCTCCAGGTAGGAACTGTGAATGGCGTTGCCCAACTGGCGCACCAGCGGGATGAATTCGGTCAGCCAGGCGTGCAGGCCTTCTTCGAGAATTTCGTTGATGCCGGTGTAACGCAGGCGCGCGTCCATTTCCGCCGCCAGGCGTTGTGCCGGTCGGCCGTTGGCGCCTGGCAGTTGCGCGAGGATCTGGTCGATCTCTTCGGTACAGGCACGCAGCGAACGCGGCACATCGGCGCGTAACAGCAGCAGTTCGGCGACATGCCGGGCGCCGGGCGCGTCGCGGTAGATTTCGGTGTAGGCCTCGAACGACGACAACGCCCGCAGCAGCGCACTCCACTGGTAATAAGCGTGCGCGGTGCCATCGCTGACCGCTTCGGCCTGATCGCCGGCCATTTCGTAACGCGCATCAAGCAGGCGCAGCGTGTTGTCCGCGCGCTCGATAAACGTGCCCAGACGAATAAAGCGAAACGCGTCGTTGCGCATGATCGTGCCGTAAGAGGCGCCGCGAAACAGGTGCGAACGCTCCTTGATCCATTCGCAGAAACGACTCATGCCATAGCGGCTCAAGCCCTGTTCGGCGATGCCGCGAATTTCCAGCCAGGTCGCGTTGATGTTTTCCCACATGTCCGCAGTGATTCGCCCGCGCACGGCATGGGCACTGGCCCGCGCTGCACCAAGGCAGCTGTAGATACTGGCCGGGTTGGCCGCGTCCAGTGCGAAGAAATGCAGCAAGCGTTCAGCGTGCAGGTCGCCGTGGCGTTCAAGGTAATCGTCCAAGGTGCCGGTGATCAGCAACGGCATGGCGAGTTCGTGCAGACCGTCGCCGCGCCCGTCCTGCGGCATCAGCGACAGCGAATAACTGATGTCGAGCATGCGCGCGAGATTCTCCGCACGCTCCAGGTAACGCGACATCCAGTACAGATCCGAGGCAGTTCTACTTAACATGGCAAGCTTCCTTCAATCCTCGACTACCCAGGTGTCCTTGGTCCCGCCGCCCTGGGAGGAGTTCACCACCAGGGAGCCTTCACGCAACGCGACACGGGTCAAACCGCCAGGCACCACACGGGTTTCGCGGCCAGACAGCACGAACGGACGCAAGTCGATATGGCGCGGCGCGATGCCGTTTTCGACAAAGGTCGGACAGGTCGACAGCGACAGCGTCGGCTGCGCAATGTAGGCATGGGGTTTGGCTTTGATGCGCTCGCGAAAGGCATCGATTTCCGCCGTCGTCGCGGCCGGTCCGACCAGCATCCCGTAACCGCCGGAGCCCTGGGTTTCCTTGACGACCAAATCCGCAAGATTGGCCAGTACGTGGGACAGCTCGGACGGGTTGCGGCATTGCCAGGTCGGCACGTTTTTCAGGATCGGCTCTTCGTCGAGGTAAAAACGGATCATGTCGGTGACAAACGGGTAAACCGATTTATCGTCCGCGACCCCGGTGCCGATGGCATTGGCCAGCACCACATTGCCGGAGCGATAAGACGACAGCAGCCCCGGCACGCCGAGCATCGAGTCCGGGTTGAACGCCAGCGGATCAAGGAACGCGTCGTCGAGGCGGCGATAGATCACGTCGACCGCTTTCGGGCCATCGGTGGTGCGCATGAACACCTTGTCGTCACGCACGAACAGATCTGCGCCTTCCACCAGTTCAACGCCCATCTCCCGCGCCAGAAACGCATGTTCGAAGAACGCGCTGTTGAAGCGACCCGGCGTCAACACCACCACGCTCGGGTTGTCGATCGGGCTTGAGCTTTTCAGGGTGTCGAGCAGCAGATTGGGATAGTGATCGATCGGGGCGATGCGCTGGGCGGAGAACAGTTCGGGGAACAGGCGCATCATCATCTTGCGGTCTTCGAGCATGTAGCTGACGCCACTGGGTGTGCGCAGGTTGTCTTCGAGGACGTAATAAGTGCCATCGCCATCGCGTACCAGATCGACGCCGGAGATATGCGAGTAGATGTCGCGGTGCAGATCCAGGCCCTGCATCGCCAACTGGTATTGCTCGTTGGCCAGCACCTGTTCGGCGGGAATGATCCCGGCCTTGATGATGCGCTGTTCGTGGTAGAGGTCGGCGAGAAACATGTTCAACGCCTTGACCCGCTGAATGCAGCCGCGCTCGACAATCCGCCATTCACTGGCAGGAATGCTGCGTGGAATGGTGTCGAACGGAATCAGGCGCTCGGTGCCCTGCTCGTCGCCATAGAGCGTGAAGGTGATCCCGGCCCGGTGGAACAGCAGATCGGCCTCGCGGCGGCGCTGCGCGAGCAGCTCGTCGGGCGTCTCGGCCAGCCAGCGGGCAAATTCCCGGTAATGCGGGCGGACCAGGCCGCCGGCATCGTACATCTCGTCAAAATAGGTGCGGATCATGCCGTACTCCTTGTCACTCCGGACATACAGGCCTTCGCAAGGCCCGTGCCATCGGCATAAACGCTTTGATTTCAATCGGTTGTAGATCCACGCCGAAGGCTGCGCACCATTCCTGTGCGGCAAATGCCCCGGCCCGATTGCCCCCGCTTCATTGCGACGCACTGCATCGCCTATCACCAGCATAGTCAGAGTTGATTTCACTGCCCGGCCACGACTGCGGATAATCCGCGCATTCGCTGCAAAACTTCCCCGGCACGCCGTCGCGAAGTAGTCAGCTCAACTGATCTGAACTGCCTTGGCAGCCCCGTCCCGACAGGACTTTATTGCACACCCGTCTTCCCTTTTAGCCACCCTCTCCGGTGGCTTTTTTTTGCCCGGGATTCTTGTTTCAGGGTTTTGCCACTGCGATGTGCAGAAGCCAGAAACGACAACGGCCGACCCGAAGGTCAGCCGTTGCCCGACAAACAATGCGCAATATCAATTCAACCGGTAACGATTGCGCACCTCCTGCTTCACGCCCCAACCCTCGATAATGCCGCCCAGCGGTTCGACCACGGCAGAAAAGCCTTGCTCGAAATCGCCGATGTCGTCATAGGTTGCGTACATCACTTTGCTCAATTCCAGCGACCAGGCGCCGTCGTCGCGCGCACTGACCTGGGCATTGATGGATTCACCGCGAAATTTGCCTGCTGCCCTGCGCGCCCGCTCCTCGTCCGGGAAAATCGCGTAGAACTCAATGGGATGGAACCGGGAAAAATCGAAACCGCCTTCTTTCATGCGGCGCAGAACATTGCTGCTGATGTCTTCTTGATAGGCTGTGCTCATGAATCGTCCCCCTCGATTGATGGATAGACTTTCCGTATTCCCGCCCCGGGCCTTTTGGCCTAAGTACTACGGCAACGTGGTTGCGCGCGGGAAACAAGCATGTAGCTGACAAGACCAGACCTTAGCGATCCATTCGCTGATCTCGCTTGCAGAGTAGCCCCAAGAGAGCGCCGCTGCCAAGGCCTGGTTTACGAGATGACAGGAAGTGTTCAGACAGGGGTGATGCTGCGGATTTCGATGCCGTTCTGAGTCTTGAGGTTTTTCACCTCGGCATCGGTGGTGCGCCCTTGCAGGTCGTTGAGATCCAGCTGGGCGGCAACCGGAAGAAGCCGCTCCTTGATCAGCCGGGCGGCTTCATCATCGGACGGGCATTCCTCACGTTCGAAGACTTCATCAACAATTTCGCCGTGATCATCCACGAAAGTGACTTTCCACTTTTGCATCAGTGCCTCCTCGATCAACCCGTAAATGGGCTTACCTCTATCTCGACTTTTTTCCGCGAGAGTTGGTTCAAAAGGATTACAGCCGCCAACGGTGAAAATAACCAGCCGATCGATAGGGCGGACTTCTGTGGCGAGGGGATTTATCCCCGTTCGGCTGCGCAGCAGTCGTAAGACCGTCCATTGCGGTTTAACGGATACACCGCGCCGGCCGGTTCAGGGATGCTGCGCATCCCAACGGGGATAAATCCCCTCACCACAAAAGCTCCCTTGCAGAGCGACTTCAGAGTGATCAGTCGTTGCTTGGCTTGTTGACCGCTTGCAGCACGTATTGCGGCAAGGCGAACGCGCCGATGTGGATTTCCGGATTGTAGTAACGGGTGACAATGCCGCTGCCGATGAAGCGCTGTTGCAGGGTTTCACGGCTGAGCTTGCGGTAGGCCGGGTTGGTCGAGCCCCAGGCGAAGGTCATCGAGCCGCCGATGTAGGTCGGCACGGCGGCCTGGTAGAAGTGCCAGTCCGGGAACAGGCTGCGCAGGCGACCGGCGGTGGTTTTGACTTCGTCGATTTGCATGAACGGCGTGCCGTTCTGAGTCACCAGGATGCCGCCTTCGTTCAGGCAGCGGTGGCACGCCTGGTAGAAGTTCTCCGAGAACAGCACTTCGCCCGGGCCGATCGGGTCGGTGGAGTCGGAGATGATCACGTCGAATTTTTCAGTGGTGGTGGCGACGAAACGCATGCCGTCATCGATCACCAGGTTCAGGCGCGGATCGTCGTAGGCACCAGCGGAATGGTTCGGCAGGAATTCCTTGCACATGTCGACCACGGTGCCGTCAATTTCGACCATGGTGATGTGCTCGACGCCGGCGTGCTTGGTCACTTCGCGCAACATGCCGCCGTCACCGCCGCCGATGATCAGCACGCGCTTGGCAGTGCCGTGGGCGAGGATCGGCACGTGGGTGAGCATTTCGTGGTAGATGAATTCGTCGGCTTCGGTGGTCTGGATCACGCCGTCCAGCGCCATCACCCGGCCCATGCGCGGGTTCTGGAAGATCACCAGATGCTGGTGTTCGGTGCGCACTTCGTGCAGCAGTTTTTCCATGCGAAAACGCTGGCCGTAGCCTTCGTAGAGGGTTTCCAGGTACTCGCTGGTCTTGGTAACGGTCATGGTCAAGTGCTCCGATAAATGCGCGGGCGCCATCGTGGGGACGATTGCCCGGGAAAGGCGCGCATTCTACGTTGCCGAAGATGACAGGTCGAACCTCCGGTTGTTTTTTACCAGCGCAAACCACTGTGGGAGCGAGCCTGCTCGCGAAAGCGGAGTATCAGTTGCCGGTGATGGCGACTGACACAACGTCTTCGCGAGCAGGCTCGCTCCCACAGGGATGACCGTGTGATCGAAACTCAGCTCAGATCCGGACGTTACCCCGTGGCCCGGCAATAGCCCAGATGATCAGGCCCAGCACCGGCAGGAGGATAATCAGCAACACCCAGACGATTTTCATCCCGGTGGAGGCGCCGCTTTTGAGCACATTGATGATGGCCCAGATATCGAGGGCAAGGATGATCAGGCCGATCAGACCGTTAAACGTGGAACCCATGGTGTCGCTCCAGAATAGTGGCATGCACTTTTAGGATAGACGGTCGCGCGCAGGGTTCCCTTTTATTGCGTTCAGACGTGAACGGCGACCTTCAAGGCTTCCAGCGCTGGCGCAGCGGCGATGCCAATCTCGGCGCATAACTCCAGCACGCGGGGCACATCGTTGCCGTAGACCAGGACCATTTGTAGCTCATCGTCGAGCAACTGGCTGAAGTTCATCAACGTGTAACCGCCGTTTTCCTTGTTCAGGCTGCTCATCTGCACCTGGATGCGGTTGAGTGCGGTCAGTGCTTCGGTCTTGGCCAGTTGTTTGGGCTTGAGGTTGAAATCCACACCGGGGCCAAACGAAGCAACGATTTGTGCGAACAGATCGACATAGGTATCGGCCTGGAACAGCACAGTTTCCGGCAGGCTGCCGACCACTACCCACTCACCCAGCGGGATCGGGAATGTGTCGTCGTAGTTGATGTCCGGATTGGCGGCCAGAAAAGCATTGGCATCGGCGTAGGCCTGCGCGGCTTCGTCGGCCACTTTCAGGATCTCGTCCTCGCCCATGCAGCCGGAGCTGATTTTGCTGATGAGTTCGACGAGTGCGGCTTTCATGAGGGCGGATCCTGTAGTGACAGTAGAATTTCGGGCGCGAAGAATAGCGCAGAAAAAGCAAAAGATCGCAGCCTTCGGCAGCTCCTACAGGTCCTGCGTTCACTTGGCGAACGCATCAAGTGTAGGAGCTGCCGCAGGCTGCGATCTTTTGATCGTTTATCAGGCCAACAACTTTTCCAGCTGCGCAGTGGTATCGACTGCACCCATGGTCCGCGCCGCATCCAGCGCGGTCACGCCATTGGCGTCCTTGGCTCTCGGGTCAGCACCCTGGCCGATCAGGTAATCGACGATTTCAACGCGGTTGAACATCGCCGCCATCATCAGCGCCGTGCGGCCGTCGAAGGAAGAACCTTCAATCTCGGCGCCCGCCTCGACCAGCGCCTTGACCACCGCCAGATCGCCTTTGAACGCAGCGCCGGCAATCGGGCTCTGGCCGTTGCCATTACGCATTTCCGGATCGGCTTTGTGTTTAAGCAGAACCTTCACCGCATCAACATGGCCGTAGTAGCTGGCGAGCATCAACAGGGTGTCGCCCTTGCTGTTTTTCAGGTTCACCGGCAGTCCGGCGGAGACAAGGCGATCAAGCATCTCGGCATCACCGTCGCGCGCCTTGTTGAAAACCTGCTCGGTGAATTCGGCAGCTTCCTCAGGGGTCATCTGGCGGCTTTGGTCAGACATGTGGCACTCCATTTCGGTCTATCGGAAGCCGACAGTTTCCCGAGCGCGACGGTGCCTGTCACTCGGTTTTTTCCGAGCGTCCCGATAGCCACGCTCAATACCGATGTTTGCCCTGTTGAATTTCAGCGAGGATTTGCTCACTGACATGCACGTAAGTTTCGCTGCCGGGCAGCCAGGCGAAGATCGGGTCATCGCCTGTGAGCCCGGGGTCAAAGCCTTCTGTTTTCAGGCGAGTCTTCTGGTACTTGAACGTGCCGGTGGTTTCCATTTTCACTTTCACCCGCAGGAACAACGGCACGGCATAAGCCGGCATACGTTGCCGGACGAAACTCAGCAATTCAGCGAAATCCAGCGTGGCCAAGGATTCCGCAGGAGTGATGGCGGCCATTCCGGCGCGCCCGTTGGTGTTGGGGATTTCGACACCGTAGGCCACGGCTTCAGCAATCAATGGATGTTGCAGCAACAGGTTCTCGACTTCGGTGGTCGACACGTTTTCACCCTTCCAGCGATAGGTATCGCCGAGGCGATCAACAAATTGCGCGTGGCCGAAACCGATGTTGCGCAGCAGGTCGCCGGTGTTGAAAAAGCGATCGCCCTTGTTGAACACATCGTGGAGGACGACGCGCGCGGTTTTCTGCGGATCGGTGTAACCGTCCAGCGGCGCTTTGTCGTCGATCCGCGCCAGCAGCAGGCCTTGCTCGCCCTTGCCGACCTTGCGCATGAAACCATCTTCGCCGCGCAACGGCTCGCCACTGTCATGGTCGTAAGCGACCAGTTCCCAGGCCATCAGGGAAAACCCGACGGTGTTGTCGAAATTGAGGATGTTGGTGAAACCGATGTTGCCGTCGCTGGCCGCGTACAGCTCACAGATATGCTCCACCGCAAAACGTGATTTGAACTCGGCCCAAGCACCAGGACGCAGGCCATTGCCGATCATCTTGCGCACATCGTGACGGCTGTCATCGACGCTGACCGGTTGCTCGACCAGGTAGCGGCACAATTCGCCAACATAGCCGATGGTGGTCGCGCGATAGCGGCGCACATCATTCCAGAACTGGCTGGCGCTGAATTTGCGGCGGATGGCGAAACCCGAGGCGCCGTTGATCGCCGATCCCCAACACACGCACAGACCTGTGGCGTGATACAGCGGCAAGGTGCAGTAAACGACATCATCCGGGCGCATATCGAGGGCGATCATGCCGAAGCTCGCCGAACTGCGCATCCACCGTCCGTGCTTGAAAACCCCGGCCTTGGGCAGACCGGTGGTGCCGGAGGTGTAGATGTAGAAACACGGATCGTCGAAGAATACTTGCGCGCTGCTCGGCGGGTTATCGCTGCTGGCGTCAGCACTGGCGCTGATCAGATTGACGTAATCCTCGGGCGCGATGCCCGGGTGGCTGTATGTGTCCTGATCAGCGACAAACCAGGTGCGGGGCGCTGCGATCGCTACCTGATCACGCACGCCGGCATAGGCAGCGGTCAGTTCTTCCCCGACCACGATGGCCACAGGCGCAACCAGATTGATGCTGTGAACAAGCGTGTCGCGCATCAATGAGGTGTTGAGCAGCGCACTGACCGCGCCGAGCTTGGCCAGCGCCAGGATTGTCACCAGTAATTCCGCACGGTTCTCGATGAACACCGCGACCACATCGCCTTTGCCGATACCTTGCTCGCTCAGATAATGCGCAATGCGATTGGCCCACTGGTTGACCTGTGTGTAGGTCAACGCCACGTCGCCCTGCAATAACGCCACACCATCGGGATTGCGCAGCGTCGCCTGCTCGAACGTCCAGCCCAGGCCACACGTTTGGGTCGGATCCGTGACGTTGGCCACCTTCATGCCTTTGACCACCCGGGGGATGGCCTTGGCGATCATCGGCAGTTTGCGGAGCATCATGCCCCAGGTAATCGTGTCGCTTGGTGCGTGACGCATGAAAGCTCCCCGTTCGATCTTGACGTGCAGACCGCTGTTCTTGTTATCGGGTAATGACTGCGACCGACGCGTTTACGCCGTGGGTCGAGAAGGAAAGTACGTCAGTGCTCGCGGGGCTGTACACGCGGTTTTTGCAATGATTTGTATCCCGTCGCGCCTCCGGGGAAGAGCGGATTCTGGTACGGACGTTTGGTTCCGTTGTACGGAGAAAAATCACGCAAAATGCAGGATGCACGATGGCCATTCATGCATATTGCACGACGCCTGCAAAATGCAATGCATTTAAATTATTGATTTTAAAGGGTTTTTATTAGAAGCAATGCTGGCACAAACGCTGCAACTACCTCCGCATGCTTGCCATTCAAGTACATACGGAGCTGATGACATGAGCCTGATTCAAGAAAAATTTACATCGCTGTTCTCCAACTACGAAGTCAGCACTGCCCCGCGTCCTGACGGTGGCATCCTGCTCACTCTGCGTAGCAGCGACGGCAAAGTCTTCAAACGCGCCCTCTCGTATCAGCAACTGCATGCCGGTGACCAACTGTCGTGGGCGATCAGCGCGATCCGCCGCGACCTGGCCGAACAAGCCAGCGAGCTGCCGCAAATTGCGATGCTGCAGAGCCAGCAGCGTTTTGCTCTGCCGACCTATCACTCGCTGTAATTGGCTTTAAACAAAAACAGGCCGTGGAGCATGCGCTTCACGGCCTGTTTTTATGTGCGCATGATTTTTTTAGGAGCTGCGGCACGCTGCGATCTTTTGATCTTGATTTCATGCGTAAATCGAAAGATCGCAGCCTCGTTTCACTCGACAGCTCCTTCAGGGATGCGTGCAATGGTCAGAACGCTTCCGGTTCGATCCCGGTAAAGCTGTCCACCGTCACGTGTCCTGCCAACTCTCCGCCTTCACGCGCCAGGCCACAGGTTTTCATGCCGGCTGACTGGGCAGCGTCGAGCTCTTCGACGATGTCCGACAAGAACAGGATTTCATCGGCTTCAACACCCACTGCCTGCTGAATGTTGCGGTAGGACTGCGCCTCACGCTTCGGCCCTGATGTGGTGTCGAAATAGCCGCTGAACAGCGGTGTCAGATCCCCCGCCTCCGAGCAACCGAAAATCAGTTTCTGCGCCTGGATCGAGCCGGATGAGTAAACAAACAGTTGATAACCGGCCGCATGCCAACGTTGCAGCGCTTCAACAGCATCCGGATAAACATGCCCTTTCAGCTGCCCGGCCTGATAGCCCTGCGCCCAGACCATGCCTTGCAACGCCTTGAGCGGCGTGGCTTTGCGGTCTTCAGCGATCCAGCTCAAGAGGATTTCAACAACCCGCTCAACATCGGCCTGCGGCTCGTTGCTGTCGCGGCGCACGGCGTCGAGCTGTTCGGCGACATCAGCACGCGATGCGGTCTGGCGCACAAAGTCGGGCAAATGTTCGGCGGCGTAGGGAAACAGCACGTCGAAGACGAAACTCACCGCGCTGGTGGTGCCTTCAATGTCGGTGAGGATGGCTTTGATCGACACGGTTTCAGTCCTCCAGACGCGGGAAACGACCGGCGATGTCTTCGCCGGTGAAATTGGCAACCCAGCCTTCCGGGTTGTTGAACAGACGGATCGCCACGAAATGCGGATGCTCGCCCATGTCGAACCAGTGCTTGGTGCCGGCGGGAACCGAGATCAGATCATTTTTCTCGCAAAGCACGGCATAGACGTAATCGTCGATATGCAGGGTAAACAAGCCACGACCGGCGACGAAAAATCGCACTTCGTCTTCGCCATGGCGGTGCTCTTCGAGGAACTTGGCGCGCAGCTCGGCTTTTTGCGGATGATCACTGTTGAGGCTGATCACATCGACCGTAATGTAACCGCGCTCAGTCATCAGTTTGTCGATCTGCTCTTTATAAGCGCTGATGACCTCTTCCTGACTGGCGCCGGGCTGAATCTTCGCGGCGGCCTGCCAGCGGTCGAAACGCACGCCCTGCTCGGCCAGCGTCGAGGCGATATCTTCGAAATGGGTCAGCACCTTATTGGGAATCTCAGGGCTGGAAACGTGATAAACGGACAGGCTGCTCATGGGCAATTCCTCGGTAGCGGCGGCGCCGTCCGGCTCTTGAAGACCGGTCGGGCGCCGCATGGCATCAGGCAAACAGGCTGTTTCAGATGAATTCAGCCTTGGCGGTTCATGACGCTGCGGGTTTTCAACTCGCATTCAAACAGGAATTCAAAAGCCTCGATCTGCCGCAGCGCGTCGCTCATCTGCGCGCCCCAGGTGTAGAGGCCATGACCGCGAATCAGATAACCGACGCAATCAGGATGGGCGTCGAGCCAAGGCTGCACCTTGGCGGCGAGGCGCGCAATGTCCTGATCGTTGTCGAAAATCGGCACACGCACCCGTGATTCGTGGGTGGAAATGCCGCTGAAGGCTTTCTGCAATTCGTAGTCTTCAAATTCGATGAAATCTTCCGGGGTCAGGCGCGACAGCACCGTGGCATTCACCGAATGGGTGTGCAGCACCGCACCGATTTCCGCGCGCCAGCGGTAGAGCTGGGTGTGCAGCAAGGTTTCGGCGGAGGGTTTCTTGCCCGGCTCCAGGCTATTGCCGGACAGATCGGTAGCGAGCACGTCATCCACACCCAACTGGCCCTTGTGCTTGCCCGATACGGTCAACAGCGCTTCGCTCGGCGACAGGCGTGTCGAATAGTTGCTGCTGGTGGCTGGCGACCAGCCACGGCCATATAGAAAACGCCCGGCGTCAACGATCTGCTGGGCGAGCTGTTCACGACTAAGGCTCATGGCCTGTCCTCTTGCATACATGTGGCAATGATAACGGCAGCGGCAAGCGCTGCGAGACTGGCAATACTAAAGGTCAATGTTGCGCCGAGGGCATTCCAGCTGTAGCCGGAATACAGCGCGCCGAGCGCCCCGCCGGTGCCGGCCAGTGCCGCATACAGCGCCTGGCCCTGGCCTTGCTGGCGGGCGCCGAAACTACGTTGCACGAAAGCGATGGCAGCCGCATGAAAGCTGCCGAATGTCGCTGCATGCAACACCTGGGCGAACAACAACACCCAGAGAAACTCCGCAAACGAACCGAGCAGCACCCAACGCAACGCCGCCAGCAGGAAGCTCGCCAGCAGCACCCGGCGCAGGGAAAAGCGCGCCAGAATGCGACTCATGGCCATGAACATCAGCACTTCCGCCACCACACCCACGGCCCAGAGCATACCGATGACGCCACGGCTGTAACCGAGGCGTTCAAGGTGCAGAGTCAGAAAGGTGTAGTACGGCCCGTGGCTGACCTGCATCAGCGCGACGCAAGCATAAAACGCCAGCACGCCGGGATGACGCAATTGCTTGAGGAAGCCCTCACCCGTCGGCCGATTGCCTTGCGCGGGCTGCGCATTCGGCACCCACAGGCTGCTGAGAACGATACCGGCCATGATCAGCACCAGCGCAGCCGGGTAGATGTCCAGACTCAGCCATTCGAACAGCCGCCCCAGCACTACCACTGTGATGATGAAACCGATGGAGCCCCACAGGCGAATCTGGCTGTAGCGCGATGTTTGCCCCTGCAGATGCGCGAGGGTAATGACTTCGAACTGCGGCAGCACTGCATGCCAGAAGAACGCATGCAGGGCCATGACCATCGCCAGCCAGGCGTAGGTCTGGCTGACGAAAATCAGCGAAAAGGTCAGCAACGTACAGACCGCACCAAAGCGCACGATGGCCAGACGCCTGCCGGTGTAATCGCCGAGCCAGCCCCAGATGTTCGGCGCCACGCAGCGCATCAGCATCGGAATCGCCACCAGCTCGCCGATGCGTGCGGCGCTGAAGCCGAGGTGATCGAAGTACAGCGCCAGAAACGGCGCTGTCGATCCGAGCAAGGCGAAATAGAACAGATAGAAACTGGACAGCCGCCAGTAAGGAAGCGCCGCCACGCCGGTTATGCCGCGACGGCTTTGAGCGCAGTCATCAGAGCTGGCCCAGCACCGGCGTGCTCACGCGCACATCGGCGTTCTGCCCACGGTGGCGCAGCAGGTGATCCATCAGCACGATGGCCATCATCGCTTCGGCGATCGGCGTCGCGCGGATGCCGACGCAGGGGTCGTGACGACCCTTGGTGATCACGTCGACCGGGTTGCCATTCACGTCGATCGAGCGGCCCGGGGTGGTGATGCTCGAGGTCGGTTTCAATGCCAGATGCGCAACGATTGGCTGGCCGGACGAGATGCCACCGAGGATGCCGCCGGCGTTGTTGCTGAGGAATCCTTCCGGCGTCAGTTCATCGCGGTGTTCGGTACCACGCTGGGCGACACAGGCGAACCCGGCGCCGATCTCCACGCCTTTGACCGCGTTGATGCTCATCAGCGCGTGGGCCAGTTCGGCGTCGAGGCGGTCGAAAATCGGTTCGCCAAGACCCGGCATCACGCCTTCGGCGACCACGGTGATCTTCGCTCCGACCGAGTCCTGATCGCGGCGCAACTGGTCCATGTACGCTTCCAGCTCCGGGACCTTGTCCGGGTCAGGACTGAAAAAGGCGTTTTCTTCGACCGAATCCCAAGTCTTGAACGGAATTTCGATCGGGCCGAGCTGGCTCATGTAACCGCGAATGACGATGCCCTGACTGGCCAGATACTTCTTGGCGATCGCACCGGCCGCCACGCGCATGGCGGTTTCCCGCGCCGAACTGCGGCCACCGCCGCGATAATCGCGTTCGCCGTATTTATGGTGATAGGTGTAGTCGGCGTGAGCCGGGCGGAACAGGTCCTTGATCGCCGAGTAGTCCTTGGACTTCTGGTCGGTATTGCGAATCAGCAGGCCGATCGAGCAACCGGTGGTGCGACCCTCGAACACGCCGGAGAGGATTTCGACTTCATCGGCTTCCTGGCGCTGAGTGGTATGGCGGCTGGTGCCAGGCTTGCGGCGATCGAGGTCGCGCTGCAGATCTTCCAGGGAAATCTCCAGGCCCGGCGGGCAGCCGTCGACAATGGCGACCAACGCCGGACCATGGCTTTCGCCAGCGGTGGTGACAGTGAACAACTTGCCGTAGGTATTGCCGGACATGCAGGACGCTCCGTGAAATCAAACCCGAATTCTTGATGCGCGCCAGTATACGCAGGCTAACCGAGTAGTTCATCCTCGAACCTTAGTGGTGCTGGCGAGTCCAACCGGCACCTTGACCAATGATGGCGTGATGATGCTGCGAGTTCTGATCTTGAGTCTTACCCTCTTTACCGGCTTTGCCCAAGCGACAGTCCTACAGCGCCCGGTCACTCTGGACACCGGCAGCGGCGAACTTTTCGGTTCGCTGTTGTTGCCCAAGTCCGACAGCCCGGTGCCGATTGTTCTGATGATTTCTGGCTCAGGTCCTACAGATCGCGATGGAAACAACCCCGACGGCGGGCGTAACGACAGCCTCAAGCGCTTGGCCTGGGTGCTGGCCAAACACAACATCGCCAGCGTGCGCTACGACAAGCGTGGCGTTGCGGCAAGCCTGGCGGCAGCTCCCGATGAACGTGATTTGTCTGTAGAAGGCTACGCTGCGGACGCCGTGGCCTGGGGGCAGAAGCTCAAGGCCGATCCGCGTTTCGGCAAACTGATTCTGCTCGGCCACAGCGAAGGCGCGCTGATTGCCAGCCTCGCCGCGCCGAAGCTGGACGCAGCGGCGGTGATCTCGCTGTCCGGCAGCGCGCGCCCGGTCGATCAGGTAATCCGCGAACAGTTGGCGCGCAGCCTGCCGCCGCCACTGATGCTGCGCAGCAACGAACTGCTCGACAGCCTCAAGGCCGGCCATACCGATGACAACGTGCCGCAACCGTTGCAGGTGATCTTTCGCCCGAGCGTGCAGCCGTACCTGATTTCGCTGTTCCGTCAGGACCCGGCGCAAGCCTTTGCCCAGCTGAAAATGCCGGCGCTGATTGTCCAGGGCAGCAACGACATTCAGGTCGGCACCGAGGACGCGAAGCTGCTCAAGGCGGCGAAACCGGACGCGCAACTGACAGTGATCGACGGTATGAATCACGTGCTGCGCATCGTCCACAACGACATGAAGCGGCAATTGGCCTCCTACAAGGACCCGAATTTGCCCCTGGCCGCCGAACTGGGCGCCGCCGTCATCGAATTTATTGACGGAATTCGTGCAAGTTAACTGCGTTTTACCCTCCAGCCTCACAGAAAACGGCCGATAAGCCTTTGTCGCCAGCGCAACGTCTGGCGGCAAGCAGGGCTTGGACAGGATCTCGCCGTTATGACTGAAACCCAGACTTCACCCGACACCAGCGCTGAAAAAGACGCACCGCCAGCGGTCGAACTGCCGTGGGCGGACGTTCAGGCCGAGCACCACAAGATGCTCCGCCTGGCGCCGCTGCAGACCGACCGCAATACCGGCGGCCGGCCGTTGCGCTTTGTCGAATTCGGTTACGCCGAGCGCAACAGCAAAGAGCGCAGCCTGATGCGCATGGCGATCAAGCTGCCCAACCAGCGCGTGCGCAAAGAGCAGAATCATCTGGATGTGTGGGTCGACCACGCGAGCAAACGGGTGAGCTTCGGTCCCGATAGCGGCTTGCAGATTGAACCGCTGAATCGCGGTATCGGCCGCTTCATGGCTGCGCAAGGCATCAATTGGGCGAAAAAACGCTGGCCCGGCTACACCGTCGACGGCATGGACCTGAACAACAAGGACGCGCTCAACGAAGACACTCGCTTGCGCCGCGACCATTTCCTGCGCGTGCACGGTTTCGATGTGGCTTACGCCGATGCCCAGCATTTGAAAGGCAGCATCAAGGCCGTGCAGGTCGGTGATCTGCTCGGTGACTGGAACAGCGAAAAGCTGCAGATCGTCGAAATTCTTGAAGCCGCGCAGATGCTCCAGCAGGCCGAACAGAACCTGGCCGAGCAGGAAGTGAAACTGAAGAAGCAGGAAGAAAAAGTCAGCAAGTTCAAGCGTGAAGACGCCGGGCTGCGTTTCACCATTACGTGCCTGGTGGCATTTGCGGTGTTTCAGGCGGGGTTGTTGATCTGGATTGCTACGCACCGCTGAGGGCTTGAGCGCGTACTGATCGTTCCCATGCTCTGCGTGGGAATGCAGCCCGGGACGCTCCGCGTCCCAAAAGCGGACGCAGAGCGTCCATTGATGCATTCCCACGCGGAGCGTGGGAACGATCTGTCACAACCTTAGACGCGGGAGGCGAACAGGGCCTGATGCGCGCGGCACTGCTCGGCTGTGAGCATGAACACGCCATGCCCACCACGCTGGAACTCCAGCCAGGCGAAATCGACTTCCGGGTACAACGCCTCGACGTGCACCTGGCTGTTGCCCACCTCGACAATCAACAAACCTTTCTCGGTCAGGTGATCCGCCGCTTCGGCGAGCATGCGCCGGACCAGATTCAGACCATCATCACCGCAGGCCAGACCGAGTTCAGGCTCGTGCTGATACTCGTCCGGCATGTCGGCGAAATCTTCCGCATCGACGTAGGGCGGGTTCGACACGATCAGGTCGAAACGCTGACCCGGCAAGCCATCGAAGCCATCACCCTGCACCGTGTAGACGCGCTCATCGACGCCATGGCGCTCGATGTTCTGATTGGCCACTTCCAGCGCCTCGAACGACAGGTCCGCGAGCACTACCTCGGCATTCTGGAATTCGTAAGCGCAAGCAATGCCGATGCAGCCGGAGCCAGTGCACAGGTCGAGAATCCGCGCCGGTTCGTTGCCGATCCATGGCGCAAAGCGGTTTTCGATCAGTTCACCAATCGGCGAACGCGGGATCAACACGCGCGGGTCGACGATGAACGACATGCCGCAGAACCACGCCTCGCCGAGCAGATAGGCGGTGGGAACGCGATCCTCGATGCGGCGCTTGAGCAAGCGCTGCAGATTCACCAGTTCGTCATCTTCCAGCGCGCAATCAAGATAGCTGTCGGCGATTTCCCAAGGCAGGTGCAAAGCGCCCAGCACCAGCTGGCGCGCCTCGTCCCAGGCGTTGTCGGTGCCATGACCGAAAAACAGATCCTCCCCATGGAAGCGGCTGACGGCCCAACGGATGTGGTCGCGCAGGGTACGAAGTCGGGAAGTGATCACGGCGTAGAACTCCAGAAAAAACGACTGGCGATTCTAGCAGCCAAAACGCGCGACGACGACGCAGGAAAAACCACGCGGTTCCGGTAGGAGTTTTCTTTTTTTGCATCAGGCATTGAACGGAACGTGTAACTTGACAAGGCTGCAGGCCAAGAACGACGGCGCCTACGATGGTAGCGATTCACAGAACCGCTCAGCCAGAGGACAATGTCGCAAAAGCCCCACCCCGAGGAGCCCCAGAATGTCCGTTCCAAAAACGATGTTTCAACTCAGCGGCCGCGGTTACGCAGCGGCCACACTGAGCCATGCCACCGTGGTCATCATCGATGCCCAGAAGGAATACCTCAGTGGCCCGCTGGCCCTGAGCGGCATGGACGCGGCCGTCGCGAACATCAAACAAGTGGTTGCCGCAGCCCGTGCCGCCGGTCGGCCGATCGTGCACGTGCGTCATCTCGGCACCGTGGGTGGCCTGTTCGACCCGCAGGGCGAACGTGGCGAGTTCATCCCTGGTCTGGAACCACAGGGTGATGAAACCATTATCGGCAAACTGCTGCCGAGCGCGTTCCATGGCACCGAACTGCTCGAGCGCCTGCAGAACCTCGGCTCGCTGGACCTGATCGTTTGCGGTTTCATGAGTCACTCCAGCGTCAGCACCACCGTGCGCGCGGCGAAGAATCTCGGTTTCCGCTGCACCCTGGTCGAAGACGCCTGCGCGACACGCGATCTGCCGTTCAAGGGCGGTGTACTCAGCGCCGAACGCGTGCAGGAAGCGGAAATGGCGATCATGGCCGACAACTTCGCCACGCTGGCCAAGACTCAGGACCTGATCTGATCCTGCCCTTGCGAGCGGTGCGTTGGCGCCGCTCATCCGCTATATCCGCTGATTTGCCGCAAATGCCATAGCCTCAGGAACAACCCGGTCAACTCCCGGTCGAAGGGCCGATACCATTGAGGAAGGTCGGAATGAAGTTATCCGATGGATTTGACGCACGCCGTTTGCGGCCCAAAGGCCAAAGCAACTGGCGTTTTCGATTTGGCGCGGCGATCTCGGCCATTCTGGCTACGTTCGGCGTGCTGCTGGCGATGGCCGGGGCAGCCAGCCTGCTCGGCCGCCCGCCGGCGCTGGGTGACCTGAACGCGTCACCGCTGGGCTCGGCAATCATGCTCGCCATCGGCTTGCTGTTTCTGTATTTCGGCGTTGCCCTGTGGCGCCGCTGCCGCCGTCGCGCACGGCAATCGCGGGAACTGAACATGGCCCCGCATCTGATGAAAAAACACGACTGACCCAACGGCCTGGCTTTTTGCCGGGCCGTTTTCTGTCGACTTGGGTAAACTGGCCGCCCTTCGCGGAGGCTGACATGCAAGACGACGATTTTTCTCTGTTCAAAAGTGCGATCCAGGGCGTCAAGCCGATCAAGCACGACCGCGCCGACACCGGCAAACCCAAGGCTGACCGCGCGCAAATTGCCAAGCTGCGTCAGTCCGCCACCGTGCGCAGCGACACCACTATCATTGATGGCTTGTCCGACCAGTTCGTGATCGACGTCGGCCCGGAAGACGAACTGATGTGGTCCCGCGACGGCGTGCAGGAAAGCCAGATGCGCAAGCTCAAGGTCGGGCAGATCCCGTTCGAAGGCAGCCTCGACCTCCACGGCATGAGCGTGGAAAAGGCCCGGGAGACGCTTTGGGCCTTTCTCGCCGAAGCGACCAAATTCGAAATCCGCTGCGTGCGCGTGACTCACGGCAAGGCCGTGCGCCTCGATGGCAAGCGGCCAATGCTCAAAAGCCATGTCAACACCTGGCTGCGCCAGCACGCCCAAGTCCTCGGCTTTTGCTCCTGCCAGGCCCGTCACGGCGGCGCCGGCGCGGTTTATGTGATGCTGAAACGGACGATGATGGAAGGCCGCGACGAATAAAGCCATCACACCGAACTTGCAGGGTTGTGTCCGCCACCGTACCCTTGCCCTTTGCGAAAATCCCCACAGGTAGTTTCATGTCCCTGGAACAGAATTACACCGCGATTCTCGGCCAATTGGGCGAGGACGTCTCCCGCGAGGGCCTGCTCGACACGCCAAAGCGTGCCGCCAAAGCCATGCAGTACCTCTGCCGCGGTTATGCACAGACGCTCGAAGAGGTCACCAACGGTGCCCTGTTCAGCTCCGACAACAGCGAAATGGTGCTGGTCAAGGACATCGAGCTGTATTCGTTGTGCGAACACCACTTGCTGCCGTTCATCGGCAAGGCGCATGTCGCCTATATCCCGAGCGGCAAAGTGCTGGGCCTGTCCAAGGTTGCGCGGATCGTCGATATGTACGCGCGCCGCCTGCAGATTCAGGAAAACCTCAGCCGCCAGATCGCCGATGCGGTGCAGCAAGTCACCGGCGCGCTGGGCGTGGCCGTGGTGATCGAAGCCAAGCACATGTGCATGATGATGCGCGGCGTCGAAAAGCAGAATTCGTCGATGATCACTTCGGTGATGCTCGGTGAATTCCGTGAAAACGCGGCAACCCGTAGCGAATTCCTCAGCCTCATCAAGTAATTCGCAACAGAAAAGAGCCGGCGTTGATCGCCGGTTTTTTTTCGCCCGTGAAAAATCGGGTAAGCTGCGCGCCTTCTTCATTTGCACCGTGAGGCTTTCAACGTGTTCGTCAAAGCGCTTCGTGTCGGCCTCGGCCAACTGGTTATCTTCATCGATTTCATCACCCGCCCGGGCAAGACAAAACGCCCCGCTGCTGCTCAGGCACAAGTCGACGCTGCCGCGAAAGATCTGACCCTGTACCAATTTCACGCCTGCCCGTTCTGCGTGAAAACCCGCCGCGCCCTGCATCGCCTGAATGTGCCGGTGGCGCTGAAAGACGCGAAGAACAACGAGCAGGATCGCCAGACCCTGCTGGAACAGGGTGGCCGAATCAAAGTGCCTTGCCTGCGAATTGAAGAGAACGGGCAGACAACCTGGATGTATGAATCCAAGGTGATTATTGATTATCTGGATAAGCGGTTTGTTGCAGTCTGACATTGATGTGCTGTGGCTGATGGCGCCATCGCTGGCAAGCCAGCTCCCACATTGATCTCAGGTTGTAGACAAGAATTGTGGGAGCTGGCTTGCCAGCGATGAGGCCCGTCAAATCATCACAAAACTCAGACAATGATAAACCGGCCCTCCAGCCGGTTTATTGCTTATCAGGCCGCCCTCTCCATCTGCGCCCGCCGCACCACCGCCGCCAACCGCTTCAACCCTTCATCCAGCCGCGCCGGATCGATGTGGCTGAAATTCAGGCGCAAATGCCCATGATGCTTGTCCGGCTCGGGAAAGAACGGCTCACCGGGCATGAATGCCACATCATTGGCCAATGCCTCATTGAGCAAAGTGCGCGTATCCAGCGGTTGCTTCAGCGTCAGCCAGAAGAACAGTCCGCCTTGCGGCATGTCCCAGTCAGCCAGATCGGCAAAATGGCTTTCCAGCCCCAATTGAAACGCATCTCGCCGCAGCCGATAGAAATCCCGCAACTCACTTAAATGCTGTTGATACTTTTCCGAGCCGATCCATTGCAGCGCCTGCCACTGACCGATGCGATTGGTGTGCAGATCCGCCGATTGCTTGAGCTTGAGCAGGTGCGGGAACAGATCCGCACTGGCGATCAAGTAGCCAACACGTAAACCCGGGAGCAAGGTTTTCGATACGGTACCGGTGTAGATCCAGCTGGCTTTTTTCAGGCGCGCCGCAATCGGTTTTGCGCTGCCACCATCGAAAGTCAGTTCGCGGTATGGCTCGTCTTCGATGAGAGTGACGCCGAATTCATCGAGCAATGCCGCGACCGCTGCGCGCTTGGCCTCGCTGTAGCGCACGGCGGAAGGATTCTGGAAAGTCGGGATCAGGTAGATAAACGCAGGGCGATGCTGCTCTAAACGATTACGCAATTGCGCCAGATTTGGACCGTCGGCTTCCTGCGCCACAGTCAGGCAATCGGCGCCGAACAGCTGGAAGATTTGCAGCGCGGCCAGATAAGTCGGCGCCTCCAACAGAATTTCCGTGCCCTTGTCGATATACAGTTTTGCCGCCAGATCCAGAGTTTGCTGGGAACCACTGACCACCAGCACCTGACTCGCCTCGCACGCAAGGCCCAGCGCCCTCGCCTGTGCCGCCAGCGCCTCGCGCAAGGCCGGCTCGCCTTCGCTCATGCCGTACTGCCCCAGCGACAGCGGCATCTCGTCCCACTCCACCTTCGGCAACATCGCCTCAGCGGGCAAGCCGCCGGCGAACGACATGACCTCCGGACGCTGGGCGGCGGCGAGGATTTCTCGGATCAAAGAACTTTTGAGGCGTGAGACACGTTCGGAAAAAGCCATGGAGGTCACCGTAGCAAGGCATGCAGGAAATGAGTCAAACTTGTTGACTGAAATTACGACAGCTTGAGCGAGTACGTCAACATGCTTGACCTTAAGAACCCCTCCACTCAGCAACAGGCCATGGAAGCGTTTTTCTTCGGCTATCAGGCGTTCACTGCCAAGGCTGATGAAATGCTCGAGCGTCGCGGCCTCTCGCGGGTGCATCAGCGCATCGTGTTTTTCATCGCGCGCTATCCGAACCTGAGTGTGAAAGAGTTGCTGGCCCTGCTGGGCGTGAGCAAACAAGCGTTGAACATGCCCCTGCGCCAATTGCAGGAAATGCACCTGGTCGACAGCGTCGCTTCGCAGACGGACAAGCGTAAGCGCCTGCTTGAGCTGACGGCGGAAGGCGCGAAGTTCGAGCAAGCGCTGCGCCGTGAGCAGGTGAAATTGCTCGAGCGGGTATTTGCCGACGCTGGGGAAGCGGCGGTGAATGGGTGGTTGGCGGTGAATCTGGCGCTTGGGGGGAATCAGCCGCATCTGGATTGACAGGACCGCCCTCTTCGCGAGCAGGCTCGCTCCCACATTGGAACGCATTCTCCTGTGTGAGCGAGCCTGCTCGCGTAGCCATCCTGATAGCCATATATCCCTATCGGCAAAAAAATCGCCGACAAAACAAAAAACAATATTTGCTTTATTTGTACACAAAAGCATAATCCACTGCGTGCGAGTTCCTGACTATACGGTCAACAAATTCGCGTATGCCTCAAAGGGCCGCTGCCACCCCTCATGGGTCCGGCCCTGGAAATAACAATAAAACTCTTGAGGAGTACTCGCTGTGGAAAGCCGCAAATCCGAAGCACCGCCGCTCGAGCTCACGCCGCCATTACGCAATGGCCTGCTGGAGCGTCTGTTCAAACTCAGCTTGCATGGCACCACGGTGAAGACCGAGCTGATTGCCGGTCTGACAACCTTCATCACCATGGCTTACATCATTTTCGTCAACCCGAACATCATGGCCGATGCCGGCATCGACCACGGTGCGGCCTTCGTCGCCACCTGCATCGCCGCCGCGCTCGGTTGCCTGTTGATGGGGCTCTATGCCAATTGGCCGGTCGGCCTGGCGCCGGGCATGGGCCTCAACGCCTTCTTCACCTACACCGTGGTCGGCACCATGGGCTACAACTGGGAAACCGCCCTCGGCGCGGTGTTTGTCTCGGGCGTGCTGTTCATGTTCCTGACCTTTTCGCGGATCCGCGAGTGGCTGCTCAACAGTATCCCGGTCAGCCTGCGGTTCGCGATGGGCGCCGGTGTCGGTCTGTTTCTGGGCCTGATCGGTCTGAAGACGGCCGGTATCGTCGTCGACAGCCCGGCGACGCTGATCAAGCTGGGTTCGCTGCGTGAACCTGGCCCGCTGCTCGCCGCGATCTGCTTCCTGATGATCGCGATCCTCAGTTACCACCGCGTGTTCGGTGCGATCCTGATCAGCATCATCACCGTCACCCTCGCCGGCTGGGGCCTGGGTCTGGTGCACTACGAGGGCATCATGTCCGCGCCGCCGAGCCTGGCACCGACCTGGATGGCAATGAACGTCGCCGGCGTGTTCAACGTCAGCATGATCAGCGTGGTGCTCGCGTTCCTCTTCGTGCACATGTTCGACACCGCCGGTACGCTGATGGGCGTGGCCCAGCGCGCCAACCTTGTCGCCGCTGACGGTCGCATCGAGAATCTTTCCCGAGCCATGAAGGCTGACAGCGCATCCAGCGTATTTGGCGCCGTGGTGGGGGTTCCACCCGTGACAAGTTACGTGGAAAGTGCCGCCGGCGTAGCCGCTGGTGGTCGGACTGGTCTTACCGCCGTCACCGTGGGTGTGCTATTTATAGCGGCCATGTTTTTCGCACCGCTGGCTGGCATGATTCCCGCTTATGCCACGGCAGGTGCACTGATCTACGTGGCGATGTTGATGATGGGCGGTATGGCCCACATCGAATGGGACGAAGCGACCGACGCCATTCCGGCGATCGTCACGGCGATCATGATGCCGCTGACCTTTTCGGTCGCCGACGGCATCGCCCTGGGCTTCATCACTTACGTCGCGTTGAAGGCCGGCACCGGCAAGTACAAGGAAATTTCCGTCAGCCTGTGGGTGCTCTGCGCGATCTTCATCGCCAAGTTCATCTTCCTGTAAACGCTGCGCGGTTCAGGCTTCAAAACCAGCCTCACCCTCACCGGTGGGGCTTTTGCACATCTCGATAACAACAAAGGAGCAATACGATGAGTCTGGAAACCTGGCTGCTGTTCAGTGGCGCTGCGCTGGTGGTGATCCTGATCCCGGGACCGCTGTCATTGCTGATGATCAGCAACAGTCTGAATTACGGTTTGCGCCGGTCGTACCCCGCGTTCCTGGGTGGCGTGATCGCCTCGATCTGCCTGCTCAGCGCGTCGGCACTTGGCCTCGGCGCATTGCTAATGGCTTCGGAGCAGTTGTTCAGCGCATTGAAAATCGTCGGCGCGCTGTACCTGTTCTACCTCGCCTGGCAGAGCTGGCAGCAGTCGCGGCAGCCATCGACGGGCGCCGAAGTACCTGAGGCTGCACCGGCGCCGCGCTTTCGCACATTGTTCGGACGCGCCTTTGTACTGGGTGCGAGCAATCCGAAGGACATCCTGTTTTTCGCCGCGTTTCTGCCGCAGTTCCTCCGCGCTGAGCAACCTTTTCTGCCGCAATTGCTGATCATGATCGCGACCTGGGTAGTGCTCGATCTGTGCTGCAAGCTGGCCTATGGCCTGGGCGCCCATGGCGCCGCACGTTATCTGCGCAGCGGCAAAGGCCAGAGTTGGTTCAATCGGGTCAGTGCCGGACTATTTGGTGGTGCTGGCGCCGCGTCGTTGCTTGGCAGCCACTGAAAAGCGCCACTATTGATCATCCTGCCGGAACGGACCTCGGGCGGGATGATGTGTTGTTTTGAATCAATTCAACTCGAACAACATTCAATCTTTGATATGCAATAGATAGCAACAACCCCCCGATATACAGCTCTGGAAAAGCCAACGTAATATTCTTCGCCTTAACGACAATTGCCGGAACAAGGAAGTTCTAATGGCCACACTGATAAGCGAAGCAACAGCACAAACCGACCCTTCAATACACGCGGACCTGCAACCTGTTTCCGATACCGTAATAATCATGGATCTGGGCTATGAAGCCAACGAATACAAGCCCTCAACCATTGATCAGAGCCGAACTAACGAAAAATCGAGTCAGTTGCAAATGGTGGACGAAGTGTTCGGCCCCTTGGAAATTGGCGATATTTCAATTACCCGTACCGCACTCGACGGATTAGGCGCGACCATTGACGGTCAGCCGTTGAATGGCGAGAACAGTTTCTTTCGCCGCCCCAAGCGCTCTTTGATCAATAGCCTGCAGTTCGACGCCAATAAAGTTGAACACTACCTGAAAACTTCAACGGGCAGCGATAGCTACTTGTTGCCCACGCTCCTGTTTGAAATGGCCAGCCAGCGCCCGCTCACCGCTCCCCGGCTCTTGAGGGAGAGTGCTGCAGATACTGTATCCGGCAATTACCGCGACAAACTTGTCAAACTTCTGAGTGCCGCACAGTCGCTTGATCTGCAACACGTGCACGTCCCCAAACATCATCCCCGCTGGGCCGCATTGACCAAAAGTTACGCGACGCTGGGCTCCAGCGTGGGCATCCAGGGCTTCGGCATCTTCATGGGAATTCGCGGCGTTGTCGATGCGATCAAAGCCGAAAACACTGCTGAAATAGCGATAAACAGCGCAGGCATTGTATCGGAGCTGGGCTCCATCGCGGCCGATGTCGCGGTGAGCAAGATAGCCACGCAGATGCTCACAGCCGGGCAAAGTGCTTATCGGGACTTCGCCAAAACCCGCTTTGCACTCAGATTGGGTCGATCGGGAGGGTTGGTCGGCGGCATGCTGACGCTGCCCTTCGACATCTTTACCGCCGTGAGGTCGATGAACGCCGCTCAGAATGCCACCGGCAAAGAAGCGATGGATCATTACGTCAGCGCTGGCCTGAGCATTACCAGTGCAGCCATGACTGTCATCCTCGGGTCCGCCGCTATGGCCGGGTTCTCGTTTGCCGGCCCTGTCGGACTTGCAGCCGGCGCGATCCTCGCCATCGGCTCACAGGTCTACGGTGCGGTGCGTATCGTTGACGATATAGATGACTACATTGAATTGACTGTCGATGAACGGTGGCGTAGCGGTTGGTTTTCGTTCTGCATGATGGAGGTCGATCAAAGCGTTCAAAACCGCTATATCAAGGCAAAGACGCTGTTGCAGCACTCTCTGCAACTGAAAAAGTCCGCCAGAACGCTGCTCGATGGCCCCTTGAAAGAGACCACCGAAGCCATCGTCAACGGCAAGTTCGATGTGCGTCTGAAACCAACGCGGGTCTGGAAACGAAACTGGTGGACCAAACAGGATGCGTGGGAATCGGTCAATGTCCCTGAAGTGGTAGGCACCGATGACATCATTGATGCACGCGCAGGGGTTACAAAAGATACACCCGGCGCGGAGTTGGGGGTCGCCGCAGAGGGCAAGAACGTTCTCTGGTTCATCAGCGAGGGCAACGACTCGATCAGAGGGGTAGAAAAAAAACCCAACACCTTCCATTACAAGTCAGGAAAAAAACAACTTTCGGGCGGCGAAGAAAATGACCAGTTCCTGTTTGAGAACGCAGCGGACTTCCTTGAAAGGGGTCGCCATGTCGCAGATCATTCGACGCTGAGCGGCGGCGCGGGAAATGACACACTGGTACTCGGCGGCAGCTACTCCTCCCGAAATACCAACAGAACTGGCTATGACGTAGATCTGCTGGCTGGAACATTGCAGATCATCACGAGCGATGTCGATGCCGACAATAACCGGATATTTATCCTGCACAGTTTGCTGGACAGCATCGAAAACGTTGAGACAGTCCATCGCGCGGCAAGCGTGGTAACGGGCTCCGCGCAAAACAACATCATCAAATCCCGGGGCAGCGACAGCATTGAAGCTGGCGCTGGGGACGACCAGATATTTCTCTCCCACGAAAGAGCAAAAGCGTCGGGAGGCGCCGGCACCGATCAATATTACATAGCGCATGTGGCGGGCCGTTTTTCCATTGTCGATGATGGTGAACAGACCAGCTACATCGTCATGAACTGGCGCAAGGAGTTGATTGAATCCTGGGATATCGAGGGTAACGACCTGGTCATCCGCTCAGGTTTCGAAACGTCTGACCACCTCAAAAACGTGTTGACCATTCATGACGTTTATACGAACACCGAACACACTAGAAAGTTGAGCAACAAAAACCTGGTTTTCGTAACCAGCGATGATTTCCATTTCAGACTTGATCTGCCAGACACAATCCCGGACGGCCACACCGTAGAAATAACCGAAATCTTCCTCAAACGAGGAAAACCGGTAAACCCGATCATTATTTATGCAGCGGAATGCTGGATCCGCCACCGCAAACCCGCTGCCTATTACGTCCCGAGAACCGGCAAGACAACCACTTTTTACGCAGTTTTACGTTCTGATGTCATTACCCGGATATATCTGGATTTCCGCAGCGATGAGCTGACAAAAGCGGAGGCGCATTTTTTCTCGGACAAACCCAAGTCATATCACCTGACTGTTGGTTGCCATCTCGTCTATCACTTCGGCGCGAAAAGCATCAAGCTCAATTATTACTCCGCTGCGCGTAACGAAGACGATCACGACAATATTACGAAGATCCTGCGCACCATGGCTGTTCGTCCGTTCAGCCGTTACGTATTGATTTTCAAGGACGGTGTCGTTGCAGATGCCGAGCTTACAGCGCAAACCGAAATCGCACCTGCATTTACGGATTTCACGGTATCGCGGGATTGGGTGACCCAGATGAAACTGCCGCTCGAGGTTCGCTCTCAGCGTTACTTTCACAATCTGGCTGAAAAAGCAGCTGAACCGATGGGCCGTACAAGAGTTTGCGCAACGCCGATTCGACTGGCCGTGCAAACCGACATGGACAACTACGAAGGAGAAGGTTCGAGTTATCTCATCCACGTACTCCCGGACATGACCATCAAACTCTCGACTCCCGGCGCACTTGCCGATGCCAAAGTTCGCCTGCCCTATTCATCCACTTGGGAACTTGATGCAACGCAGCTCGGCAAGGTCGAAATAAGGCTGGAAGAAAACCGACTCTCCATCGGCACAACCACTTTTTATCTGCCGGTCTATGGAAGCGAAGATCTGATAGATCAAATCCGCGTTATTACCACCGGTGGAGTTGTGCACACGGTCGATCTGGTCTTTGATCGCATTTATCTGGATGGGCTTGATGCACGTTTTTTCGAAGAGCCCGACGCCTCAAAAGCGCTCCCGCCATATCTTGCCGCATTGGCCAACGACGAAGTCAAAGTCTGGAACGTTATCTGCGTCAACGACGAAACCGCGCGCGTGGGCTACAACCTGGCCGCCCATGGCTGGGTATTGCGTGCCGACAAATCCCGCATCGAAAAGTCTGCGTTAAGAGTAGTGAATCGCTGCAGTCACCAGACCAACATTTTCCGCCCTGTTTCGCTGATGAAAGTGCCTCCCGCGTAATTCGCGGTAACCCGTCAACAAACACCCTTTTTTTATCAGCGTACTGTCTACGCGGCACCCGCACGCGTCTGCGCGCTCTTTTTCCGAGTATTTCCCATGGCCAAATCACCCAAAAAAATCCCGACCATAAAATCGCCCGATTCGCCCGATGCCACACATCCCGGATCACCGCCCCTCGTCAAAAATGTGGGCCTGGACATGCCTGACGCCCTGCTCCTGGGCATCGATTCGCCGGCGATCAGCCAAGCGCCAGCCACCTCTGCCGCAGCCAACGCAGTGCCCACGGTCAGCCTTCATGCCTTGCCAGATGCAGCGCATGATTTCAGCGCCACTCGGAACGCAATCGCCTGGCCGCAAGAGCGTTTCCACGAATTGGTACCGGTGACGCAGAACGATGGCTTGTTCACTGGACCGGATCAGCGCACCTACGCTCAAATCGCCAATGAAGGCCAATTTGTCGTCGAGCAGGACGGGCAAGGCAACTACCATGTGCCACTGACCTTCGCGCCCGGCGTGCCCGGCCTGCCTCTGACGCGAACCGAGGGTCAGGCGATCTGGCAAATCCAGCGGCCCGCGAGGCCCTCCAACCGGCTTGCGTCCTCCACGCCACACTTGCCCTCATACATCTCGCCGGCCGACGCCATGACGTTGACCAAGCCGGAAATGGCGACAGAAGGCCTTCGTTACAACAGACTCAGGCAGACCTTCGTAACCACGGTAGACGGCACCGTCATGGTGCGCAAAAACCAGGACGGTGAATATCAACAAGCGTTTGCCTCAACGACCAATGCACCCGACGTTTTCTTCGAGCAAATCCCCGGCACCGTGTTCTGGCGGCGAAAAACACCCGGGACGAAGCCATCAGGTACCAAGCCCGAAGCCAGCCAGTCCGACAACGCAGTCCCCGGCCCGAGCAAGCGTCCACGACTTGCCGAGGCCACAGAAACACTTACCGCGCCGAAAGCCACGACTCCGCCTGAGGAGCTGACCCCGTATTTCTGGCTGCCCTTGGGGCACCTGAACAAACCTGTGCACATCGAATCGGTACAGCTTGGCTGGCTGCATTATCCAATCGTCCCTGTCGGCTCGAACACGACACCCAAAGTGTATTTCGTATGTCATCCCGAGTTTGTCCCGACAGATTTCAATACTTTCGAAAGCATGCTGATAAACATGCCCGAGCGACAGCCGGTAGCGACTTTTCGCATCGGCAGTGATCCGGGTGAGGTCCATCCGGGCAAACGCTTTTTTGAAGAGCCGATATCAACGTCCGTCGCTCGCGCGTTCCCCGATTTCTCTGAAGCAACAGCAAGGGCCGTCGCCCGCAGGTTGTTCGAACTCGCTGATCACTCCGAGACGATTACCGGCACCGGATTGATCAATGTCCAGGCCGTTCTGCATCAGTGGAAACAACTGCCGTTTTCCACAGCTCCCGATTTTGCCGACCCGCTGAACATGCTGGCCGTTGCGCCGGACATCGACCTGGGAAGCAAACGGCTTATTCCGATGCCTTCCCAGACCGACAGCGAATTGCAACGCCTGAGCTTCGATCCGCAGCATTTCCCCTCTGCCTGGAATCATTACAAGACCTATCCCTCGGATCTGAATCTGCGGCGATTGCTCGGCGCGTTGCTGGTCGGCTGTGGTTACGAGCTGTTTCCACTGACTTATGAGCACAGAATGCCGACGCTGGTCTTCAAACGAGCCGGTCACGATCAGATCTTCTTTTTGAAACTGGGAGCGATCAGTCAGGCCGGCCTGACTCATGTGCCTGGCAACGAACTGGCGGAACCGGGCTTGCCCGCCAGAATCGGTCAGGACGCCTTCAAGGCACTGACCGATGCAGCCGCGCAGAACAAAGTGGTATGGCTGATCGGGGGCGTATTGAAGGTCGCGTCCACGCCAGATTCGGTATTCATTATCCGCGAGCGCTGAGCCGCTACCCGCCTGCACCGGCAGTTGAGCTGTAAGCAGGCATAAAAAAAGCCCGCAGTGTGAGCGGGCGAAAGACCAAAGAAGCTATATGCGCAGTCGCTTCCCGGTGGGGGCAGCTGCTTGGGGGTCAGCTGCCCCGATACGTGGAATAGCTGTAAGGCGAAATCAGCAGGGGCACGTGATAGTGCTCCTGCTCGGCGGAGATGCCGAAACGCAGCACCACCACGTCCAGGAAGGCCGGCTCGGGCAGTTGCACGCCCCGGGCGCGGTAGTAATCGCCGGCATGGAACTGCACCTGATAAACCCCGGTGCGGTAATCATCGCCCTGCAGCAGCGGCGCATCGACCCGGCCATCACTGTTGGTTGTCGCACTGGCGACCAATTCCAGGTGCGAACCTTCAACGCGGTACAGCTCGACCTTGATCGAGCTGCCCGGGCAACCGTGTGCAGCGTCCAAAACGTGTGTTGTCAAACGTCCCATTGATTCTGCGCGCCCGGCCGCAACAAGCGGTCAGACTTCGCGCCTCCCGAAGTCAGTTGAAAAGGAGACCGCACCGTTTCGGAGCACGAAACGCTGCGGCGAGCGACTGATTAAGACACTTTTCAAAAAAATTGTACACAATAAAAACGACATTTTTCGCTTCCCCCCCGCCATCCGGGCCTTAATCGCCAATTCGCAGGCAAAGCGCCTGATCATTGAACCTTCTATTCATTAGCTGACTGGTCAGGCAGGTTTCTTGCAGGCCGGAACCATTAACAGCAAAAGATGACAGCCGGTGAAAAATGCGAAAATTCAGGCTTACAAAATGTAAATAAAGTTGTATACAATCAGCCCATCGCTGTGACGCCAGCCTGCCAGGCCGCCACACCAATCTGTCAACGTACAAGAAGGAAGACTGCAGTGAGCGCTGACTACCCACGCGACCTGATCGGTTACGGCAGTAACCCTCCTCACCCACACTGGCCGGGCAATGCCCGGATCGCCCTGTCCTTCGTGCTCAATTACGAAGAAGGTGGCGAGCGCAATGTTCTGCACGGCGACAAGGAATCCGAAGCCTTCCTGTCGGAAATGGTCGCTGCCCAGCCGCTGCAGGGCGCGCGCAACATGAGCATGGAATCGCTTTACGAGTATGGCAGCCGTGCCGGCGTCTGGCGCATTTTGAAGCTGTTCAAGGAATTCGATATTCCGCTGACCATCTTCGCCGTGGCCATGGCCGCCCAGCGTCACCCGGACGTGATCCGTGCGATGGTCGAGGCCGGCCACGAAATCTGCAGCCACGGCTACCGCTGGATCGACTACCAGTACATGGACGAAGCGCAGGAACGCGAGCACATGCTCGAAGCGATCCGCATCCTCACCGAACTGACCGGCGAGCGTCCGCTGGGCTGGTACACCGGCCGTACCGGGCCGAATACCCGTCGCCTGGTCATGGAAGAAGGCGGTTTCCTCTACGACTGCGATACCTACGACGATGACCTGCCCTACTGGGAACCGAACAACCCGACCGGCAAGCCGCATCTGGTGATCCCCTACACCCTCGACACCAACGACATGCGCTTCACGCAAGTGCAGGGTTTCAACAAGGGTGACGATTTCTTCGAATACCTCAAAGACGCATTCGACGTGCTTTACGCCGAAGGTGCCGAGGCACCGAAAATGCTTTCGATCGGTCTGCACTGCCGCCTGATCGGCCGTCCTGGTCGCCTCGCTTCGCTCAAGCGCTTTATCGAATACGCCAAAAGTCATGAACAGGTGTGGTTCAGCCGTCGCGTCGACATCGCACGCCACTGGCAGCAAACCCACCCGTACCAAGGGACTGCAAAATGAGCCGCTTTCAAACCCTGCAACCGTCGACCCTGAGCCGCGACGCTTTCGTCAAAGCCTTCGCCGACATCTACGAACATTCGCCATGGGTGGCCGAAAAGGCCTACGACCTCGGTGCGGACGCTTCGATCGACGAGATCGAAACCCTGCACCAGCGCATGAGCGATATCCTGTTGAGCGCCGATCATGCCAGCCAGCTGGCCCTGACCAACGCTCACCCGGACTTGGCCGGCAAAGCTGCCGTCCAGGGCCAACTGACCGAAGCCAGCACCAATGAACAGGCTGGCGCCGGTATTCACCAATGCACGGCCGAAGAGTTCCAGCGCTTCACCGAGCTGAACGACGCCTACAAAGCCAAGTTCAAGTTTCCCTTCATCATGGCGGTAAAAGGCAGCAACCGGCATCAGATCCTCGCGGCGTTCGAAACGCGCATCAACAATTCGGTGGAAGCCGAGTTCAAATGCGCGCTGGCGGAGATCAACAAGATTGCCCTGTTCCGTTTACTGACTCTTTAGCAAGCCTGGCCCGAGCGTGAATGAACGCGCAAACGCCCAGGGCCCTGCGAGCATCCCCAGCCAACTTATCAAAGGCAGACAAGAAGAATGAAAGCTTACGCCGTACCTTTCGAAAAATACGTCAACCTGGCCGACGCCCGTCTGGGCACCAAGATCATTTCGGTCACCGATGACTGGTTCGCAGACGCCAATCGTCTGTTCCAACCGACCCCGGCCGTATGGAAGGAGGGCGTGTTCGATGACAACGGCAAGTGGATGGACGGCTGGGAGTCGCGCCGCAAGCGCTTCGAAGGTTTCGACAGCGCGGTGATCCGTCTGGGCGTACCGGGCTCGATCAAAGGCGTGGACATCGACACTTCATTCTTCACCGGCAACTACCCGCCATCGGCCTCGCTGGAAGCGTGCTTCCTGGCCTCGGGCGAGCCGGATGAAAACACCCAGTGGACCGAAGTGCTGTCGGCCGTCGAGCTGCAGGGCAACAGCCACCACTACCACGAAATCAGCAACGACAAAGCGTTCAGCCACCTGCGCTTCAACATCTACCCGGACGGTGGTGTTGCCCGTCTGCGCGTGTACGGCATTCCGTTCCGCGACTGGTCCGCTGTGGGTGACAACGAGCAAGTGGACTTGGCAGCAGCCCTCAACGGTGGCCGCGCCCTCGCCTGCTCCGACGAACACTTCGGCCGCATGAGCAACATCCTCAATCCGGGCCGTGGCATCAACATGGGCGACGGCTGGGAAACCGCGCGTCGTCGCACGCCGGGCAATGACTGGGTGATCGTCGCCCTGGGTCATCCGGGCGAGATCGAGAAGATCGTCGTCGACACCCTGCACTTCAAAGGCAACTACCCGGACACTTGCTCGATCCAGGGCGCGTTCGTGAAAGGCGGGACTGACAGCCAGATCGAAACCCAGTCGCTGTTCTGGCGCGAACTGCTGCCAAGCCAGAAGCTGGAAATGCACGCCGAACACACCTTCGTCGAGCAGATCAAGGCACTCGGCCCGATCACCCACATCCGCCTGAACGTGTTCCCGGATGGTGGCGTGAGTCGCCTGCGTGTACTCGGCAAGGTCGCTAAATAGGGTTGAATCCGTTCGCGAGCAGGCTCGCTCCCACAGGGAATAGCATTCCAAAGGTGGGAGCGAGCCTGCTCGCGAAAGCGTCAGAACCAACAAAACAGAATCCGGATAAGAAGAACAGCATGCGCACACTGACGATTGAACCGCTGACCAAAGAAGCCTTCGCCCCTTTCGGTGACGTGATCGAAACCGACGGCAGCGATCACTTCATGATCAACAACGGTTCGACCATGCGCTTCCACAAACTGGCGACGGTCGAAACCGCTACGCCTGAGGACAACGCGATCATCAGCATTTTCCGCGCCGACGCGCAGGACATGCCGCTGACCGTTTGCATGCTGGAACGCCATCCGCTGGGCAGCCAGGCTTTCATACCGCTGCTCGGCAACCCCTTTCTGATCGTGGTCGCGCCAGTTGGCGATGAACCTGTATCAGGCTTGGTCCGCGCCTTCGTCACCAACGGCAGGCAGGGCATTAATTACCATCGCGGCGTTTGGCACCACCCGGTGCTGACGATCGAAAAGCGGGATGACTTCCTGGTGGTTGATCGCAGTGGCACAGGCAATAACTGCGATGAGCATTTTTTCAAAGAGGATGAGCGGTTGATCCTCGCCCCCCACCAATAAGAGAAGGTCTGATCACTCGACAACAAGAGTGACAGGCGAGAGGTAAAGACTGTGGAAGCACATCTGTTGGAATGGCTGAACCTGAGCGTGCGCTGGGTTCACATGATCACTGGCGTGGCCTGGATCGGCGCGTCGTTCTACTTCGTCTGGCTGGAGAACAACCTCAACCGCGTCAACCCGAAAACCGGTCTGGCCGGTGATCTGTGGGCGATCCACGGCGGCGGCATCTACCACCTGGAAAAATACAAACTGGCCCCACCGTCCATGCCGGACAACCTGCACTGGTTCAAGTGGGAAGCCTACTTCACCTGGATGTCGGGGATCGCGCTGCTGTGCGTGGTGTTCTACTCCAATCCGGTGCTCTACCTCGTGGCACCCGGCAGTGGCCTCAGCGGTCCTGAAGGCGTGGCCATCGGTATCGGCTCGCTGATCGTCGGCTGGTTTGTCTACGACTTCCTCTGCGATTCGGCCCTGGGCAAGAAACCCGCCCTGCTCGGCTTCATCCTGTTCGTGCTGATCATTGCCGCCGCCTATGGCTTCAGCAAGGTGTTCAGCGGTCGTGGTGCGTACCTGCACGTTGGCGCGATCATCGGCACCATCATGGTCGGTAACGTGTTCCGCATCATCATGCCGGCGCAACGGGCACTGGTCGCGGCGATCGCCGAGAACCGCACGCCTGATCCGGCCCTGCCGGCCAAGGGCCTGCTGCGTTCGCGACACAACAACTACTTCACCCTGCCGGTGCTGTTCATCATGATCAGCAACCACTTCCCGAGCACTTACGGCAGCCAGTACAACTGGTTGATCCTCGCCGGGATCGCAGTGTTGGCGGTGTTGGTGCGTCACTACTTCAACACCCGTCACGACAGCCACAAGTTTGCCTGGACCCTGCCGGTGGCAGCGGTGGGCATGATCTGCCTGGCCTACGTCACTGGCCCGGCGCCGATGTCGAGCGCACCTGAAGTGGCCAAGGCACCGGCGAAAATCGAGTACCAACCGCTGCCGGAAACGGCACTGGGCGGTGGCGCGAAACCGGCCGAAGCGGCGCAACCTGCGGCACCCGCAGCCCCTGCGGCGGCACCCGCGCAAGCCTCGAATGCCGGCTCCGGTTTCGACAAGGTGCACAACGTGATTCAAGAGCGTTGCACGGTGTGCCATTCGTCCAAGCCGACCAGCCCGTTGTTCAGCGCAGCCCCGGCCGGTGTGATGTTCGACACCCCAGAGCAGATCCGCCAGAACGCCGCGCGCATTCAGGCGCAAGCCATCACCACGCAGATCATGCCACTGGGCAACATCACCCAGATGACCCAGCAGGAACGTGACCTGATCGGTGCCTGGATTGCCCAGGGAGCGCAAACCAATTAATCGTTAAAAGCATCGCTGGCAAGCCAGCTCCCACAGGGTTTTGCATTGCCTGTGTGGGAGCGGGCTTGCCCGCGAATGGCCGCTCCGCGGTCCCCCTGATGCAAAGAAACAGCTGCAAGCAACCCGGCAGCTGTTAATCACAAGAATAAAAAAGATCCGAGGTGTTGCATGTCCGAGCTGTCCAAAGCGCGCATCCCCGACGCACCCGCCATTCAGCGTTTGCCCCTTTTGCAACTGATCCTGGTCGGTCTGCAACATGTTCTGCTGATGTACGGCGGTGCCATCGCGGTGCCGCTGATCATCGGACAGGCCGCTGGCCTGAGTCGTGAAGAAATCGCCTTCCTGATCAACGCCGACCTGCTCGTCGCCGGCATCGCCACTATCGTGCAGTCGCTCGGCATCGGCCCGATGGGCATTCGCATGCCGGTGATGATGGGCGCCAGTTTCGCTGCGGTCGGCAGCATGGTGGCCATGGCCGGCATGCCCGGCATCGGTCTGCAAGGCATCTTCGGTGCAACGATCGCTGCCGGTTTCTTCGGCATGGTGATCGCGCCGTTCATGTCCAAGGTCGTGCGTTTCTTCCCGCCGCTGGTGACCGGCACCGTCATCACCTCGATCGGTTTATCGCTGTTCCCCGTGGCCGTGAACTGGGCCGGTGGCGGGGTCGATGCCGCGCAATTCGGTTCGCCGATTTATCTGGCCATCGCTGCGCTGGTGCTGGCCACCATCCTGTTGGTTCATCGCTTCATGCGCGGTTTCTGGGTCAATATTTCCGTGCTGATCGGCATGTGCCTGGGCTATGTATTGTGCGGCGCGATCGGCATGGTCGACCTCAGCGGCATGGCCAGCGCACCGTGGATTCAGTTCGTCACCCCGTTGCATTTCGGCATGCCCAAATTCGAGCTGGCACCGATTCTGTCGATGTGTCTGGTGGTGGTGATCATCTTCGTCGAGTCCACCGGGATGTTCCTCGCGCTGGGCAAGATCACCGGCCAGGAAGTCTGCCCACGCATGCTCCGTCGTGGCTTGTTGTGCGATGCCGGCGCGTCGTTTTTCGCCGGTTTCTTCAACACCTTCACCCACTCCTCGTTCGCGCAGAACATCGGCCTGGTGCAGATGACCGGCGTGCGCTGCCGTTCGGTGACCATCGTTGCCGGCGGTCTGCTGATCGTCCTCAGCCTGTTGCCCAAAGCGGCGTTTCTGGTGGCATCGATTCCACCGGCAGTGCTGGGCGGTGCGGCGATTGCGATGTTCGGCATGGTCGCCGCGACTGGCATCAAAATCCTCCAAGAGGCGGACATCGGTGACCGCCGCAACCAGTTGCTGGTCGCGGTGAGCATCGGCATGGGCCTGATCCCGGTGGTGCGTCCGGAATTCTTCGCCCACCTGCCGATGTGGATGAGCCCGATCACCCACAGCGGCATCGCCATGGCCACCCTCAGCGCGCTGACCCTGAACCTGCTGTTCAACATCCTCGGCGGCAAGGAGCGTGCGGCGATCAACGATTGCCATGCGCACTGATTGAAACCACCACACCACCTGTGGGAGCGAGCCTGCTCGCGAAAGCACTGTGTCATTCAACATTGGTGGCGACTGACACAACCGCTTCGCGAGCAGGCTCGCTCCCACAGGGACTACGCAACTGCTTGTGCCTCAAACAATAAAAACAACAGGGAGCAACAGATGATCCGCACGCAAAGCAACGTTCTGTTGTGTGGCGGCCTGCTGGCCGCGAGTCAGGCCATGGCCGGCGATCTGCTGCTGTGGCAGAGCAACAGCCTCAGCTATCTGTACGGCAAGAACTTCGCGATCAACCCGTCCTATCAGCAGACGGTCACCTTCGAGCACGCCGACAAGTGGAAGTACGGTGACAACTTTCTATTTGTCGACAAGATCTTCTACAACGGCAAGGAGGACCCGAACAAAGGTCCACACACCTTCTACGGCGAGTTCACCCCGCGCTTTTCCTTCGGCAAGATCCTCGACCGCAAGATCGAGTACGGCCCGATCAAGGATGTGCTGCTGGCGATGACCTACGAGTACGGCGAGGGCGAAAGCGAGGCCTACCTGATCGGTCCCGGCTTCGATCTGAAAGTGCCCGGCTTCAACTACGTCACCCTGAACATTTTCCGTCGTCAGACCGAAGGCCCGCGGCCCGGCGATGGTGTCTGGCAGATCACCCCCGCGTGGTCCTACAGCTTCCCACTGGGCAATTCCGATGTGCTGATCGACGGCTACCTCGACTGGGTCGTCGACAATGACGAAAACTCGCGCGGCACCTACCACGCCAACCTGCACATCAATCCGCAGATCAAATACGACCTCGGCAAAGCCTTGGGCTGGAGCCAGAAACAGGTATACGTCGGCACCGAGTACAGCTACTGGAAGAACAAATACGGCATCGAAAACAGCCACGCGTTCGATACCAACCAGAACACTGCCAGCCTGCTGCTGAAGGTGCACTTCTGAGATGGCCCGCAACCGTGCGCCATGCCTGCCGTCGGTGCTCTGTTGCGGGGCACTTGAGCGTTGGCCGAGGAGTCAGTATTCTCCGCGGCCTTCCGAATTCGCTCTAAAAAAAAGCCCGAATTCAATTTCTGACCGAAAAGCCAACTTATCCCGGCTGCGGTCAGTCCTGAGGCATCCCGAAAACACGCTCGTCGACTGTTTTTCAGCAGCCGAACGGGCGTTTTTTGGTTTTTCAAAAGCCTTGGCGCAGCTTTTGCTACCAGCATTCAAAGCTGACCGATCGGATGAAATTTGCGGTACGAAAAAAGGCGCCACATCAGAGCGCCGATCTTAAAAAAATAACGTGGAACACCTACTTTGGGAGCAACCGAATGAAACGTATGTGCACCAGCCTGATGCTGGCCGGATCGATGTTCGCCGGCGGCCAGGCGATGGCCGAAGGCCTGCTGCAGTGGCAGAACAACAGCCTGACCTACCTGTATGGCAAGGACTTCCAGGTCAACCCGCGCATTCAGCAGACCGTGACCTTCGAGCACGCCGATGCCTGGAAGTATGGGGACAACTTCCTGTTCATCGACAAGATCTTCTACAACGGCAAAGATGATGGCGGCGTCGGCTCCAACACCTACTACGGCGAGCTCAGCCCGCGCCTGTCGTTCGGCAAGATCTTCGATCAGAAACTGGCCTTTGGTCCGGTGACTGACGTGTTGCTGGCCATGACCTACGAGTTCGGTGAAGGCGATACCGAATCGTACCTGATCGGTCCGGGCTTCGACCTGGCGATTCCAGGCTTCGACTACTTCCAGCTGAACTTCTACCAGCGTCACACCCAGGGCGCACGCGCCGGTGACAATGTCTGGCAGATCACCCCGGTGTGGTCCTACATCATCCCGGTGGGTAAATCGAACATCCTCATCGACGGTTTCATGGACTGGGTGGTCGACAACGACTCCAATTCCAAGGGCGACTACCACGCCAACCTGCACTTCAACCCGCAGGTCAAATACGACCTGGGCAAGGCGCTGAATTTCGGCGAGAAGCAGTTGTATGTCGGTGTCGAGTACGACTACTGGTCGGACAAGTACGGGATCAAGGACAGCCAGTACTTCAAGACCGATCAGAGCACCACGAGCTTCCTGGTCAAGTTCCACTTCTGACCCTGAAAGCTTCGCGAGCAGGCTCGCTCCCACATTCAGACCGAGTTCCAATGTGGGAGCGAGCCTGCTCGCGAAGGCCTCACCGCAGATTTCAGGCAGGAGCCACCGCTTCAGATATCCGCAAAAACCGGCACAGCTCCTCGCGCTTGGCCAACGCATCCCGCCGTCCCAACTCGATCAACTCGCTGCAATACCCCGCCTCGAACAGCAGATAACTGAGCACCCCCGCCCCGCTCGTCTTCGTCGCCCCCGGCCCGCGCAGAAACAGGCGCAACGCCGCTGGCAGCTCCTGGCGATGCCGCGCGGCGATTTCGTCGATCGGCTGACTCGGCGCAATCACCAGCACTTCCACGGGCGCCACACCCAGCGCGCGAGTGGGTGTGCCGGCCGGGAGCAAATGACTGAACTGATTCAGACGCTGCAGCAACTCGATATCGCTCTCCAGACTGTCGATGAACGTGCTGTTGAGCATGTGCCCGCCAATCTGCGCCAGCGTCGGTTGCTGGCCGCTGTAGGCGCGCTCCAGCGGCTGCTGCGGATCGACGCCGCGCGGGTTGCCGCTGACGCCCACCACCAGCACGCGACTGGCCCCCAGATGCAGCGCCGGGCTGATCGGCGCCGACTGGCGCACTGCGCCGTCACCGAAATATTCCTCGCCGATTTTCACTGGCGCGAACAACAGCGGGATCGCCGAACTGGCCAACAGGTGATCGACCGACAATTGCGTCGGCACGCCAATACGGCGGTGCCGCAGCCAGGCGTCGATGGTGCCGCCGCCCTGATAGAACGTCACCGCTTGCCCCGATTCGTAGCCGAACGCAGTCACCGCTACCGCGTGCAATTGCTTGCGCGCGATGGATTCGGCGATGCCGGGCAGGTGCAGTTTTTCCTCGAGCAGCTCGCGCAGCGGCGAACTGTTGAGCAGTGCCACCGGCATCTGCCGACCGAGGCCGAGCAGGCTGTGGCTGACAAAACGGCTGGCCTGATGGATCACGCCCGGCCAGTCGCTGCGCAACACGCGGTGGCTGCGAAAGCCCTGCCAGAACTGGGTCAGGCGTTCGATGGCAGCGCGAAAATCCATGGCACCACTGGCCAGGCTGACCGCATTGATCGCCCCGGCCGAGGTGCCGACGATCACCGGAAACGGATTGTCCGCACCGACCGGCAGCAACTCGGCAATCGCCGCCAGCACCCCGACCTGATAAGCCGCCCGAGCCCCGCCGCCGGAAAGAATCAAACCTGTGACCGGTTCAGCAGGACTCATCGCAACACTCCACAGTGCTTGTCAGTACGGGTGAATCAACGACGCTTGGGATAAAGCTTCGGCTCGCCCGGTGGGCGACTCTTGAAGCGCCGATGCGCCCACAGATACTGCTCGGGGCAGGCACGCAAAGCGCTCTCGACCCACTGATTGATGCGGATGCAATCGGCCTCCTCGCTTTCGCCGGGGAAGTCTTCCAGCGGCGGATGAATCACCAGGCGATAACCACTGCCGTCGGCCAGACGTTCCTGAGTGAACGGCACCACCAGCGCTTTGCCCAGCCGTGCAAACTTGGTCGTCGCAGTGACGGTGGCGGCCTGAATGCCGAACAGCGGCACGAAGATGCTCTGCTTGGCGCCGTAATCCTGATCCGGCGCATACCAGATCGCCCGTCCCGAGCGCAGCAGTTTGAGCATGCCGCGTACGTCATCGCGCTCCACCGCCAGCGAATCGAGATTGTGCCGCTCGCGGCCACGGCGCTGGACGAAGTCGAACAAGGGGTTTTTGTGTTCGCGGTACATGCCGTCGATGGTGTGCTGCTGGCCGAGCAGCGCCGCGCCGATTTCCAGGGTGGTGAAATGCGCGGCCATGAGAATCACGCCTTTGCCTTCGCGCTGGGCCTTCTGCAGATGTTCAAGGCCTTCGACGTGGGCCAGTTTCGCCAGACGCTCGCGCGACCACCACCAGCTCATCGCCATTTCAAAAAAGGCAATGCCGGTGGAGGCGAAGTTTTCCTTGAGCAGGCGTTTGCGCTCAGCGGCGGATTTTTCCGGAAAGCACAATTCCAGATTGCGCCGGGCGATGGTTCGCCGGTCGCTGGCGACGCGATACATCAACGCGCCCAAAACTCGACCGATGGTCAGCAGCGCCGGATACGGCAACTGCACGATCAGCCACAAAAGCCCCAGGCCGCACCAGAGCGGCCAGAAGCGCGGAGCAAGATATGCTTTTCGAAAACGCGGGCGATCCATTAAAGCTTCCGTAAATACAGTGGCCGCGCATTCTACATCGTTCGACCCGGCTTGCGGCTCGCGGGCGTTCTCGTTATAAGTCTCGGCACTTTTAGTGACAAGCCGTTGTATGCCGACATGAGCCAAACCGACCCGTTAGACCAAGATCCCGTATTCCAGCTCAAGGGCAGCATGCTGGCCATCACTGTGCTGGAACTGGCCCGTAACGACCTCGAAAGCCTCGATCGGCAATTGGCCGCCAAAGTCGCCCAGGCGCCGAATTTTTTCAGCAATGCACCGCTGGTTCTGGCGCTGGACAAACTACCGCCGAATCAGGGCGCGGTTGACCTGCCGGGGCTGATGCGCGTCTGCCGTCAGCACGGTCTGCGTACCCTGGCCATTCGTGCCAGCCGCATCGAAGACATCGCCGCCGCCATCGCCATCGACATCCCCGTGCTACCGCCCTCCGGCGCCCGCGAGCGTCCGCTGGAGACGCCGGAAGCCGAAGTCAAAAAGAAGCCGGAAAAGCCGCCTGAGCCGACCGTCAAACCGACCCGCGTAATCACCACGCCAGTACGTGGTGGCCAGCAGATATATGCCCAGGGTGGCGATCTGGTCGTGGTCTCATCGGTCAGTCCGGGGGCGGAACTTCTCGCCGATGGCAACATCCATGTATACGGCCCGATGCGCGGCCGTGCGCTGGCCGGCGTCAAAGGTGACACCAAGGCACGGATTTTCTGTCAGCAATTGAGCGCTGAACTGATCTCCATCGCCGGTCATTACAAGGTCTCCGAGGATTTGCGTCGTGATCCGATGTGGGGCTCGGGCGTCCAGGTCAGCCTGTCAGGCGACGTGTTGAACATCATTCGGCTTTAACGGATACTGCCGCATTTTCCAAGCATCTCTAAAACGTAGCGAAAACGGCTCAAACGAAGTAGGAAAAAGGCTCAAAGCCAAATTCCAGCCAAGGCTGTCCGACTGCAGTAGTTTTCAAGAGATGTTTTTCAGGGGCTGAACAGTCCTTCTTCCTTAGGGGTGAAACACCTTGGCCAAGATTCTCGTGGTTACATCCGGCAAGGGTGGTGTGGGTAAGACCACCACCAGCGCCGCTATCGGTACCGGTCTCGCTCTGCGCGGCCACAAAACAGTGATCGTCGACTTCGACGTGGGCTTGCGTAACCTCGACCTGATCATGGGTTGCGAGCGCCGCGTGGTGTATGACTTCGTCAACGTGGTAAACGGCGAAGCCAACCTGCAACAGGCACTGATCAAAGACAAGCGCCTGGAAAACCTCTACGTACTGGCGGCCAGCCAGACCCGCGACAAAGACGCGCTGACCGTCGAAGGCGTGGAAAAAGTCCTGATGGAGCTCAAGGAACAATTCGAGTTCGTCGTCTGCGATTCCCCGGCGGGCATCGAGAAAGGTGCGCACCTGGCCATGTATTTCGCCGATGAAGCGATCGTCGTGACCAACCCGGAAGTCTCCTCGGTACGTGACTCGGACCGCATGCTCGGCCTGCTGGCGAGCAAATCGCGCCGCGCCGAACGTGGCGAAGACCCGATCAAGGAACACCTGCTGATCACCCGCTACCACCCGGAGCGGGTTGAAAAAGGCGAGATGCTTGGCGTTGAAGACGTCAAGGAGATCCTCTCGGTGACCCTGCTCGGCGTCATCCCGGAATCCCAGGCGGTGCTCAAGGCTTCCAACCAGGGCGTGCCGGTGATTCTCGACGACCAGAGCGATGCCGGTCAGGCTTACAGCGATACCGTCGACCGCCTGCTGGGCAAAGAAAAAGCCCACCGATTCCTCGATGTCGAGAAGAAGGGATTCTTCGAGCGCCTGTTTGGAGGTAGGTAATGAACCTTTTGACTTCTTTCGTGCCAACAAAAAGCCAAGTACCGCCTCGGTAGCGAAAGAGCGTCTACAGATCATCGTGGCGCATGAGCGCGGCCAGCGCAGCACGCCGGATTACCTGCCAGCCTTGCAGAAGGAACTGGTCGACGTGATCCGCAAGTACGTCAACATCGGCAACGACGACGTACATGTTGCACTGGAAAGCCAGGGCAGTTGCTCGATTCTGGAACTCAACATCACCCTGCCCGATCGCTGAGTCGATTTGGCAGTCGCTACGGCGGCTCGGGCTGTTGATGCTCGTGTAGGAGCTGCCGAAGGCTGCGATCTTTTGATCTTCAAAGTCAAAAGATCGCAGCCTTCGGCAGCTCCTACAGAGTTATCAGCAGTCCCGAGCCGCCGTTGGCATTTGTTACGAGGCTGTTTTAATGCCGCTGTCCAACATCCGCATCATCCACGAGGACGCCGCCGTTCTTGTGGTCGACAAACCGACCCTGCTGCTCTCGGTGCCCGGTCGCGCTGACGACAACAAGGACTGCCTGATTACCCGCTTGCAGGAAAACGGCTACCCGGAAGCGCGCATCGTTCATCGCCTGGACTGGGAAACCTCCGGGATCATCCTGCTGGCCCGTGACGCCGACACTCATCGCGAACTGTCGCGGCAGTTTCACGATCGCGAAACCGAAAAGGCCTACACCGCTTTGGCCTGGGGTCAGCCGGAGCTGGACAGCGGCAGCATCGATCTGCCCCTGCGCTACGACCCACCGACCAAGCCGCGACACGTGGTCGATCACGAATTCGGCAAGCATGCGCTGACCTTCTGGAAGGTGCTGGAACGTTGCGGCGACTGGTGCCGTGTCGAACTGACACCGATTACCGGCCGCTCCCATCAACTGCGCGTACACATGTTGTCGATCGGCCACCCGCTACTCGGTGACGGGCTCTACGCCCACGAGCAGGCGCTGGCGGCCTGGCCCCGTCTGTGCCTGCACGCAAGCATGCTCAGCTTCACTCATCCGCAGACCGGCGAGCGCCTGCGCTTCGAGTGCCCGGCTCCGTTCTGAATTGCGTGAATACTTTGGAAGCCCTTCCTGGTGAAGGGCTTTTTTTGTCCTGCCAGAATTCCACCGGCAATAGATTGACGTAAAGAACTGTCATAAAATTGTAATCAAATATAAAATCATGGCACTTCGATATCAGGCAGGAGGCCTTTCCCGTGTTCTGCAACAAAACACTTCAATCCGAATACCCGATCATCTACGCATTCGGTAACACGACCCTGCACTTGAGCGAAGCACCCAGCATCCAGGCACGCCAGGCCCTGGAGCAGCTCATTAAAAAACGCCGCGCGCACAAACTGACCCGGGCCAGCGCACCGTTGTCGTCCTGTGAAACACCACTATTTGCCAAGGTCCAGCCATTGGACACGTTCAAGGCAAAGGTGCGGGTGAGTCTGAACAAACCGCAACGCAACGGGCGCTTCGACTGGCCTCTCGAAGAGCTGATGAATTCCCTCGAAGCTCAGCGCCGGGGCGTGGAGATGCCTCCACTGAAGGGCTATGGCTATACCCGCAGCAGACTCGGCCTGACCGAGGAGTTCTTCCTGCTGACTCACCTGCTCGAAGGCCATATTGATGGGGCCGAGTGCATCAGACGCAATCCCGAAAACATCGAAGCCTTTATCCTCGACGCGTTTCAACTGCTCAGCTCGCTCGCCAGCAAGAACATCACCCACATGGATTTCTGGGTGGGCAACATCATGGTGCCCGAGCAAACGCAAAGGCCACTCAAAGCCATCGACTTTGAAAACTGCTTCGCAGGCCCGACCGCGCACGCAAGTGAAACACTCGGTTTTCAACTCGGCTTCTTCTATCGTCGGGATATCTACAAATTCATCACCGAAGCCGCCTACGATCGCCTGGTCGATCAATATCTCAGCGCGCTGCCCGGTCTGTCGAGAGACAGGTTCGAGGCTGTCTATCAGTTGAGCAAACATGAATACGTCGGTCGCAAGCAACGCCGTGAAGTCTTCCTCTCTGGCAGATTGATCACTGGTTGACGCCCTCCCTGGCAACACTTTGAAGCAAGTGTCCGGCCTGCAAATCAGCGGAGCAATACGGTAAACTCGCGCCCCCCGCCGTATGGAGCCGCTTATGCGCGAAGCCTTCCCCCCTGGAAAAAGTACCGCACCAGCTGCTCTACCTGATCTATGGCGACAAAGACGTTTATCGGCGCGAGGCGAAATTCAGCATCCTCACCGCCCTTGCACAGCTGCAGCCAGATGAATCGTTGTGCATCCGAGTCCTGACCGATCGTCCGCAGGACTATGCCGGCTGGCCGGTCGATACCGTCCCTTTGAGCGAGCAGACCCTGATCCAGTGGCAGGGCGAGAACGGCTACCACCACCGCCGCAAAGCGTGCGCCATTGCACTGGGCCTGACGCTTGCCGAAAAAACCCTGTTTGTCGACACCGACACGCTGTTTCTCGATTCGCCGCACCGGCTGTTCAGCATGATCACGCCCGGCCGTTACGTGATGGACCGCTTCGAATATGACTGGAGTTACGTCTGTAACCGGGCGGACTACGAAAAACTCGCGCGCTGCCTGCAAGTCCACGGCATCTCGTCGACGAACAGCTTCAAGCTCTACAACAGCGGCTTGTGCGGCGTCACCGATGGCGATGCAGCGCTGCTGGAGAAATCGGTCCGGCTGATCGATGAGTGGACGCAGGACCCGTTCGACATCCATACGATCGAACAGATTGCACTGTCGTTTGCCATGCGCGACCAGCCGATCCAGGAAGCGAAGAAATTCGTCTATCACTACTTCGCCGACAAAAACTTCTTCCACGCCATGCAGAAACATTTTTTCGCCCGTTACGGCGAGGCCTTCCACCCCGAACTGCCAGAGCTGTGCAACGAGGTTCCGCGCAGCAAACCCGTTCCCTCAACCTGGGAGCGCCTGCGCATCAAGTGGAAGCTGCGCAAAAAGCGCGGCGGCATGAAGAAAGTCGGCCGGGCGTTGCTGTTCGGCAGTGCTGCACCTGCCCATCCGTATTACGAGATCTGCCGTCACGAATGGTGGGAATCGGCGTCGCGGGAAATCCTGCGCTGGGACAGCGTCACGCAAAAGGCCTTCTTCGGCAGCGGCAAGGGCTGGCCGAAGCACCTGCCGAAACCCGCCAGAAAGGATGATCAACAAGCCATCATTGCCTACCTGCGCAAGCGCATCGATCAGCATTCCTGAGCGTGCTTGCGCAAACCACTTGCCCAATGGCGCTGAGTGATGCGTTAAACTGCCGCCCATTGCTGTCTGGAGTTTCTTATGCGCGCAGAGTTGAACCAGGGCCTGATCGACTTTCTCAAGGCCTCCCCTACCCCGTTCCACGCCACCGCCAGCCTCGTTCAGCGTCTGGAGGCCGCCGGTTATGTGCGCCTCGACGAGCGCGAGCCATGGTCCACCGAGGCCAACGGCCGCTATTACGTTACCCGTAACGACTCCTCGATCGTCGCGATCAAAATGGGCCGCAACTCGCCACTGCACGACGGTATCCGTCTGGTCGGCGCGCACACCGACAGCCCGTGTCTGCGGGTCAAGCCGCAACCGGAACTGCAACGTCAGGGCTTCTGGCAACTGGGCGTCGAAGTCTACGGCGGCGCGCTGCTGGCGCCATGGTTCGACCGCGATCTGTCGCTGGCCGGCCGCGTGACCTTCCGCCGTGACGGCAAGGTCGAGAGTCAGTTGATCGACTTCAAGGCACCCATCGCGATCATTCCCAACCTGGCCATTCACCTCAACCGTGAAGCCAACCAGGGCTGGGCGATCAACGCGCAGACCGAACTACCGCCGATCCTGGCGCAATTCGCCGGTGACGAGCGCGTCGATTTCCGCGCCGTGCTCACCGATCAACTGGCTCGCGAACACGGCCTGAATGCCGACGTGGTGCTGGATTACGAGCTGAGTTTCTACGACACGCAAAGCGCTGCGGTGATCGGCCTGAACGGCGATTTCATTGCCGGTGCGCGTCTGGACAACCTGCTGTCGTGCTACGCCGGCCTGCAAGCGTTGCTCACCGCCGAAACCGACGAGACCTGCGTGCTGGTCTGTAACGACCACGAAGAAGTCGGCTCGTGCTCGGCGTGCGGTGCCGACGGCCCGATGCTCGAACAGACTCTGCGCCGCCTGCTGCCAGAAGGCGACGAGTTCGTCCGCACGATTCAGAAATCCCTGCTGGTCTCCGCCGACAACGCCCACGGCGTGCATCCCAACTATGCAGACAAGCACGACGCCAATCACGGCCCGAAACTCAACGCCGGCCCGGTGATCAAGGTCAACAGCAACCAGCGCTACGCCACCAATAGCGAAACTGCCGGTTTCTTCCGCCATCTGTGCATGGCCGAAGAAGTCCCGGTGCAAAGCTTCGTGGTGCGCAGCGACATGGGCTGCGGCTCGACGATTGGCCCGATCACCGCCAGCCATCTGGGCGTGCGCACCGTCGACATCGGCCTGCCGACCTTCGCCATGCATTCGATTCGCGAACTGTGCGGCAGCCATGACCTGGCGCATCTGGTCAAAGTGCTCAGTGCGTTCTATGCCAGCCGTGAATTGCCGTAACGGCTGACAAGCTTCGCGAGCAGGCTCGCTCCCACAATGGAATGCCATTCACCTGTGGGAGCGAGCCTGCTCGCGAAATCGCCTGTGCCGACAGCAGAATCCTCCCGGCCTGATGCATTCCTGAGCCACATCACACCCCGCCTCGAAAACCCGCCTAGACTGCAAGCATCCCCCACAGACAAGGCAGTCTCCATGATCTCGATGTCCTCCTTCCACGGCATGCTCATTCCCATCCTCAGCGGAATGATCCTGCTGGCCATCGGCTTCAACTTCCGCGACAAGAACGCCGGGGTGTTCGCCATGTGGATCGGTATGCTGATGATCCTCGCCACGGTGGTCTACAAGATCCTCGCCAAACTCAACGAATGACCGCACCCGGCTCGCATTGAGCCAAAGGGCCTCGTACACTCCAGCGCATCCGCCTATCGCGAGGTTGTCTTCTGGTGTTCGCTCGTCTTTTTGCTTTGCCCGGTCTGCTGCTTGTCTGCCTGATGACGCTGCTGCCGCTGGCGCCCGCCCAAGCGGTCGGTCTGCCCGGCCTGCTCAACACTTCCAAACCGCAGCCTGAAGCCGTGGAACCCCTCGGCCAGTCACTGGACGAAGTGATCAAGTCGCTGGAAAACGACAAGCAACGCGCGCAGTTGCTCAGCGATCTGAAGAAGCTGCGCGACGCTACGAAGAAAGCTCAAGCCACCCCGGAAGAAGGCGTGCTGGGCCTGATCGGCGGCACCCTCGCCAGCTTCGAAAAACAGTTTTCCGGCGCCGACAGCCCGCTCACCCGCTGGTCCAACGAATTCGATCTGGCCAAGGACGAACTGACCAGCAAGCTGCTGCCGGCCAATGAATGGCTGCCGATCATCTTCGGTTTCGCAGTGATCCTGATGGTCTGGAGCCTGCTCGCCGCCGCGCTGATCTGGCTCAGCCACCGCGTGCGTCTGCGCTTCGGCCTCACCGAAGAACTGCCGCAACACCCCAAGGCCCTCGACATGCTGCGCTTTGCCCTGCGCAAGCTCGGGCCGTGGCTGATCGCGTTGGTAATGACGGTGTACATGAGCTACGTGCTGCCGTCTTCCCTGGGCAAAAGCCTGGCGATGGTGCTGGCCTATGCCTTGGTGGTCGGCACCTGTTTCTCGGCGATCTGCGTGATCGCCTTCTCCCTGCTCGACGGCCCGCACCGCCATCGCGCGCTGTACATCCTGCGTCATCAGGCGTTTCGGCCGCTGTGGCTGATCGGCAGCTTCGCCGCGTTTGGTGAAGCGCTGAGCGATCCGCGTCTGGTCGAGAGCCTGGGCGTACATCTGGCGCACACCGCCGCGACCACGGCCAATGTGCTTGCGGCGCTGTCGACCGGCCTGTTCATTCTGCGATTCCGCCGACCGATTGCGCACCTGATCCGCAACCAACCGCTGTCACGCCGCCTGACCCGCCGCGCCCTCAGCGACACCATCGAAATCCTCGGCACTTTCTGGTACGTGCCGGCACTGGTGCTGGTCGGCATCTCGCTGTTCGCCACGTTTGTCTCCGCCGGCGACACCAGCACCGCGCTGCGCCAGTCGCTGATCTGCACGGTGCTGCTGGTGTTGTGCATGGTGATCAACGGCCTCGTGCGCCGCCATTCGCTGAAACCGCAACGCGGGCCGAAACGCCATGCGCTGTATTCGGAGCGACTGAAAAACTTCTTCTACACCCTGACGCATTTGCTGGTGTGGCTGATCTTCATCGAACTGGGCCTGCGCGTCTGGGGCCATTCGCTGATCGCGTTCGCCGAAGGCGATGGCCATGACATCAGCGTCAAACTGTTCAGCCTGATCGGCACGCTGATTTTCTCCTGGCTGATCTGGATCCTCGCCGACACCGCCGTGCACCACGCCCTCACCCGCTCGCGCAAAGGCCTGGCGAATGCACGGGCGCAGACGATGATGCCGCTGATCCGCAACGTGCTGTTCGTGGCGATTTTCATCATCGCGCTGATCGTCGCGTTGGCGAACATGGGCATGAACGTCACACCGCTGCTGGCCGGTGCCGGCGTGATCGGTCTGGCCATCGGCTTCGGCGCGCAGTCGCTCGTCGCTGACCTGATCACCGGCCTGTTCATCATCATCGAAGACTCGCTGGCCATCGACGACTACGTCGACGTTGGCGGCCACCTCGGCACCGTCGAAGGCCTGACCATCCGCACCGTACGCCTGCGCGATATCGACGGCATCGTCCACACCATCCCGTTCAGCGAAATCAAAAGCATCAAGAACTACTCGCGGGAATTCGGCTACGCGATCTTCCGCGTCGCCGTGCCATACAACATGGAAATCGACGACGCGATCAAACTGATGCGCGACGTCGGCCAGAAGATGCGCAGCGATCCGTTGCAGCGCCGCAATATTTGGTCGCCGCTGGAGATTCAGGGTGTGGAAAGTTTCGAGTCCGGCAGCGCGATTTTGCGCGCACGGTTCAAGACTGCGCCGATCAAGCAGTGGGAAGTTTCCCGGGCGTTCAATTTGTCGCTGAAAAGGCAACTGGATGAGGCGGGGCTGGATCTGGCGACGCCAAGGATGAGTGTGCAGGTGATTACGCCTGGGGTGGAAATCAAAAAGGAAAGCTGAACAGAGATGGCCCCCTATTGGCAGGTAATACCAATAGGGGGCTAGTTTTATCTGGCTTTGAAACCAGGTTTTCCTTCGGCGGCCCGCCACCTTTTGACTTCCGCCACAATATTTTCCGGACCGCTTTTCCCCGATTCTGGGTAGTAGATCAAATCGGAACCCGCTGGATGTTCGCTCAGTCGTTCAAACTCCATTACAGCTGAGGTTTGCCCCTTCTCAGTCGCGTAATCCGATTGGTATATCTTTTGTACGAAATGCAAGAATTGCTCTTCGGACATTTCATTGATCATTAATTTTTTCATTACTCGCCTCCCTTATGAACTGCCAAATGCTGTTTCGGAGTTAGCAACCGCAGGTTGTCAATATCGTACAACTGCCCACCATCCGATAACGATGAGACGTGGTGCAACTCAAACTTCACTCGTTTACCAACCCGATCGCCCGCTTTCACATACGGTGATCGGCCTTTGCTCATTGCACTGAGACTACCTGGATCAAACGACATCGCCAGTTCCGCATCAGCGGCCACCGCTTTCCAGAAAGTCTCCCTGAATGCCCTGAAATCCTTGAAATTCTTGCCTCGCAATTGATCTGCAATTTTTGAGGGAATTGCCGCCCCCTCACCTTGCGTAGCCGCCTCCAGCCATCCACCCGCAACCGGCGCTCCATGACCACTCGCCACCCCTGGATCATTGCGTCGATCCCGGAACATGACGTACTGCGGTGGCAGGCCCGATTCCGACGGGAAGACCAGAATGAAGTCGTCGAAACGAATGCTGCCCCGCCCTGGGTGAGCGTCGATCCGTCCTTCAATCGGCACGAGGTTACCGCCGATATATCGCGGTGGGGACGGATTCTCGATGGGGAACAGCGTTGAACTGTCTGCCGGCGTTACTGCGGGAGTCCAGACCGCGGTTGTCGGCGGGATGTCAGTGAGGGTCGCGCTGTAAGTGTTGTTCCCTGCGTTGAAATCAGCTGCAACCACGCGAACGCCGGAAGGCCGTTTTGTCCCCGCTACCGGAACGACAAGCAGTTCGGCGAGAGAGCCCGTCAGCGGCCGGGCGCTCAAACGTACCGGCAGATTAAGTCGTGCTCTTTCGCTTGCCAGCTTGCCCAGATCAGGCAGTTGACCGGGCAGCAGATCTGCCAGTGGGAGGCTGAGCAGAAAGCGTTCAGGCAATTCCCCATTACCCAACACCGGGGAATAGACAAACGCACTCACCCCCACCATCAGCCCGGACGCCGCGCCGGCAGCCACCTCCGATAAACCGGCCACCGCCGCGCGAATCGAAGCGGCAAAACCCGCCATCAGGTTGTCTGCAATCGCGACCGCACCAGCGGACGTCGCAAATACCAGTTGGGCGTGGCTGGTATTGCCCTGAAAGCGCAACAGGCTACTGTGCCCACCGGAGGTGTCCTGCCAGCGCTTTTCCTCAGCAACCCTGCGTGCTTCGGCCTCAGCCTCAAGCGCTGCCTGTTCCTCGGCACGCTTGCGCTCTAGTGCCTCAGCCGCCAAACGGGCCTGTTCCTCTTCGAGCCGCCTGATTTCATCGGCCGCGGCCTGCCGCGCCAGCTCCTCCGCCTGCCGCCGCGCCTGCTCTTGAGCGACGCGGGCCTGTTCCTGTGCAACCTGCCCGGCGTATTCCGCCGCCAACCGCGCCTGCTCCTGAGCGATCCGCTCGGCTTCCTGCGCTTGCACCACGGCAATCATGCCCTTGACCGTGGCCGACTGGCTGTTCAACACGCCAATGCCTTCAACCAGTAACTTGGCGTTGAACAGAGCGCTATAAGCCTGCCGTACGCTGACGCTGGCGCTTCGCCGATTGACTTGCGGTAAGCGGCCTCCGTTGAAAAAGGTTTCAACCTGGGCGTGGCCGAAACGTTCGATGGCCACGTCCTTGGCCACCAAAAGCGCACCAAACTTCCTGGCGATCAGGGAATCCCTGAATTGCATCTCCCGCGCCAGCGCATCCAAAGGCGGCAAGACACTTTGATCACCTGCTGCCCGCACTTCTGCCAGTTCATTTTCAATGACCTGAGCAATATTCCTGGAAGTATCTTTATAGATACTTTCCATATCGAGTATTTCACCCAGCGGCGCAAAGTTAATGCCTGGTCCCGAGCCGTCCCCTGCACCTAAATAATGTAAATATTCATCTTGTTTATCCGGACGCACAACAATCGGCGGAAGCGTTATTCCATTACGCTGCATTTATAAGTCCTCCATGGACAATAGTTTTGTCGCACTGACTCGTTACCCTCAAACAGCCAATAACGTGACCGGCACCTGGAGAAATTTATGGAAATAGATGTTGTGCGGTGCGGTACATGGTTATCGCCCGCGTTTTATCTGTCACGCCGGACGGAACTGATAAAGCGGTAGGAGTTTTCGCTGATAACTTATGCTCAAACGTAAATCTGTCGGAGCGCATAGCGCTTTCCGGACCCGATCGCACTTGCGTGCAAAGCCTTTGTCACAGGCAAGGAAGCCAACAACAATAATCAAGGAGAAGCCCATGCAACTGACGCGCATTGCCCAGACCCTTTTGCTCACCCTGGTCGCCAGCCACGCCAGTGCCGCGACGATGGACAGCGCCCGCACGCGCATCGCCGAGCAGGCGCAGAAGCTCGAGCCGGAGCTGCTGGAAACCCGCCGCGACCTTCACGCTCATCCAGAACTTGGCAACACTGAAAAACGCACCGCTGAACTGGTCGCCAAACAGCTGCAAGCCATGGGCCTGGAAGTGAAAACCGGCGTCGCCCGCACCGGCGTTGTCGCCATTCTCAAAGGCGCCCTGCCCGGCCCGACCGTCGCCCTGCGCGCCGACATGGACGCGCTGCCGGTCAAGGAAGTCTCCGACTTGCCGTTCGCTTCGAAAGCCAAAGGCACGTATCTCGACAAGGAAGTCGACGTCATGCACGCCTGCGGCCACGACGCCCACACCGCAATCCTGCTCAGCGCAGCGAAAATTCTGACGGGCATGCGCGACACCCTGCCCGGCACCGTGGTGTTCTACTTCCAGCCCGCCGAAGAAGGCCCGAGCGACTTCATTCCCGACGGCAAAAACACCTGGGGCGCGAAGATGATGGTCGAGGAAGGCGTAATGAAATCGCCGAAACCAGACGCGGTGTTCGGGCTGCACGTCTGGGCCGGCGTCCCCGCCGGCCAGATCGCCTACCGCCCCGGCCCGACCCTGGCCAGCTCCGACGACCTGCGCATCAAGATCCACGGCAAACAAACCCACGCCGGCCGCCCCTGGGATGGCATCGACCCAATCACCGTCGGCGCGCAAACCATCGTCGGCCTGCAAACCGTGGTCAGCCGCCGCACCGACATTTCCTCTTACCCGTCGGTGGTCAGCATCGGCACCATCAACGGCGGCACCCGCTACAACATCATCCCCGAATCACTCGACATGACCGGCACCATCCGCTCCTACGACTACGGCATCCGCCAGAAACTGCACAGCGACGTACGCCAGACCATCGAGAAAATCGCCGAAAGCGGCGGCGCCAAAGCCGACGTCACCATCATCGAAAAATACGACCCGACGATTAACAACCCGGCACTGACCGAGAAAATGCTGCCGACATTGAAGTGGGCGGCCAAGGATGATGTGGTGCAGGGACCGCTGGTGGGTGGGGCGGAAGATTTCTCGTTCTTCGCCAAGGAAGCACCGGGACTGTTTGTGTTTCTTGGAGTGACCCCGCGGGACCAGGACATGAGCAAAGCCGCGCCGAATCACAATCCGGGGTTCTTTGTGGATGAGTCGGCGCTGGTGGTTGGGGTGAGGACACTGGCGTCGTTGGCGACGGATTATCTGTATGGGAATGCGGCGGTGGGCAAGTAGGAAGGGGTGACTGTGGGGGCGCTTTCGCGAGCAGACTCGCTCCCACAGGGATTAAGTACATCCGACAGAGATTGGTCGGCTGACAGGCCGCCTTCGCGAGCAGGCTCGCTTCCCACAGAAAAGCGAAAGCAAAAACAAAAGATCGCAGCCTTCGGCAGCTCCTACACACGATGAGCGTTAGCTCGAGCACCGCTTTTGATCTTGATCTCGGAGCCCGTCGGCAGGCTGAGTGGAGGGATTGATCCGGGCGTGGGAGCGCAGCGACCGTACGACGCAGTCGTACACAGCGAGTGTAGGTGCAGCGAAGCAAACCGGAGCCGCTGCGCCGGGATCGATCCCGCAGCGAAGGAACCCCGAGCCCCAGCGAGCGGGCCGAACGTCAGGGCGCAGCCTTTTGGTTACTTTTTGGCGTTTGAAAAAGTGACCCGCCGTAAGGACGGAACCATAAGAAGCCGTTACCGCAGCAACGGATATTCACCCAAACCCCCAAAACCTGGTCGGCCCAAAGGCCGCCAAGGTCAAAAAAGATCAAACCACATCAACCCCTACGTGAATCGCATCATGCCGCCAAAACTCCAGATCACAATCAATCAGCCGCCCATGCTGATCATAATTGACCCGAGCAATCCTCAATCCCGGACTCCCCACCGACACCCGCAAAGCCGCCGCCGCATCGACAGATAAAGACGTAGGCACAATCTCAAACCGCACCCGCCCATAGTGCAAATCGAAATGCCGCGCATACAACTCAGTGATCGACTGATTCAGATCAAACTCAAGAATCCCCGGAAAAAACTGCGGATTCAGGTAGTGCTCGACATACAACACCAGTCGCCCATCAATCCGCCGCGAGCGGCAAATCTGGATCACGCTCGACAACGCCGGCAGCTGCAACCACGCACACACCGCCGCCGAAGCCGGCTGCAACCGCGCCGAAATCACCTCGGTCGACGGCTCACGCCCCTGCGCACTGACCATCGCGTGAAAATGACTGCGCTGCATCAGGTTGTACGCCAGACGCGGCGGCGACACGAACCAGCCGCGCCGCTCCTCACGATAAATCTGCCCTTGCGCCTCCAATTGCAACAGCGCTTCACGCACAGTGATCCGCGTCGTCCCGAACAACTCGCTGAGCTTGCGTTCAGCGGGCAACTTGCTCCCGGCCGCCAGTAAACCATGATCGATCTGCTCCTGCAGCACCTGGCCAATCGCTGTCACCGCTTTCGTTGCCTCATCGCGCATCAACGTTACCTATCTGGACTAGACCAGCACTGTTTCAGGGCAAATCCGGGCGCTGCTCAGAGCGCTTTCGTGTGTTGCAAGCCTAGGCAGTGCAGATGACCGACAGATGACAAAACTACCCAACGGTCGTTTTCACGGCTTGCAATACATCGGCCAAGTCCCTTGCTTATCGGGCCTGCGTCATGGTCTACGCTTGTTTGGCAACCGCCAATCCCGGGCGGAGAAAAGATCAGCCATAAGGCCATCGACATCAAAATGTCATCCAGCCCGCCTAAATTGGCTCAGGTATTGCTGACCTAGACCAACCCAACCGCAATCGCAGCGTTGAACACGACCAAGGAGCTTCGGAATGAAACAGCTTTTCCTGGCAACACTGTTAGGCTCGACCATTGCAATGTGCAGCGCCGCCATGGCGGCCGACACCGATCTGAAAACCCTAGAAGCCGCTGCGAAAGCGGAAGGCGCCGTCAACAGCGTCGGCATGCCCGATGACTGGGCCAACTGGAAAGGCACCTGGGAAGACCTGGCCAAGAAATACGGCCTGAAACACATCGACACCGACATGAGCTCGGCCCAGGAAATCGCCAAATTCGCAGCTGAAAAAGACAACGCCACCGCCGACATCGGTGACGTCGGCGCCGCCTTCGGCCCGATCGCGGTCAAGCAAGGTGTGGTGCAACCGTACAAGCCAAGCACCTGGGATCAGATTCCGGACTGGGCCAAGGACAAGGACGGCAACTGGGCACTGGCCTACACCGGCACCATCGCCTTCATCGTCAACAAGAAGCTGCTGAACGGCTCCGACGTGCCGACCAAATGGGCTGACCTGAAAACCGGTAAATACAAAGTCTCCATCGGCGACGTGAGCACTGCTGCCCAGGCCGCCAACGGTGTCCTCGCTGCCGCACTGGCCAATGGCGGTGACGAGAAAAACATCAAGCCTGCCTTGCTGCTGTTCGCCGACCTCGCCAAACAGGGTCGTCTGTCGATGGCCAACCCGACCATCGCCACCATGGAAAAAGGCGAGATTGAAGTCGGCGTGGTCTGGGACTTCAATGGCCTGAGCTACAAAGCCAAGATGGCCAACCCGGATGATTACGTAGTGCTGATTCCATCCGACGGCTCGGTGATTTCCGGCTACACCACGATCATCAACAAGTACGCGAAAAACCCCAATGCCGCCAAGCTGACGCGCGAATACATCTTCAGCGACGCCGGCCAGACCAACCTCGCCCGCGGCAACGCCCGGCCGATCCGCGCCGAACACCTGCAACTGCCGGAAGACGTGAAAGCCAAGCTGCTGCCGAACGAGCAATACAAAAACGTTACGCCAGTCAAGGACGCCGACGCGTGGGAAAAGACCTCCAAAGCCCTGCCGCAGCAGTGGAACGAAGAAGTCATCGTAGAGATGAAGTAATCCTTCATCTGTAGGAGCTGCCGAAGGCTGCGATCTTTTGATCTTGCCCTTTAAAAGCAACATCGAAAGATCGCAGCGTCCGGCAGCTCCGACACAGATTGGTTCCAGATTTGTTTTCGGAGTTCTTGCCCCTATGAAGCACAACGTCATCCTTGTCGTGCTCGACGGCCTCAACTACGAGGTTGCGTGTCACGCCATGGGGCATCTGCAGGCTTATGTTGGCGCAGGACGCGCGGCGCTCTATCAACTGGAGTGCGAATTGCCCGCCCTGTCCCGACCGCTTTACGAATGTATCCTCACCGGCGTGCCACCGATCGGCAGCGGCATCGTCCACAACAATGTCTCGCGCTTGTCCAACCAGCGCAGCATCTATCACTACGCCCGCGATGCCGGGCTGAAAACCGCCGCTGCGGCGTATCACTGGGTCAGCGAGTTGTATAACCGCTCACCGTTCGTGGCTGCGCGCGACCGCCACACCGACGATCCGACATTGCCGATCCAGCACGGGCATTTCTACTGGAACGACCATTATCCGGATTCGCACCTGTTCGCCGACGCGGAGAACCTGCGCCTGCGTCATGCGCCGGATTTCCTCCTGATCCACCCGATGAACATCGACGACGCCGGGCACAAGCACGGCCTCGACAGCTCGCAATACCGCAACAGCGCGCGCTCGGCTGACGTCATCCTCGCCGACTATCTGCAGACCTGGCTCGACGCTGGTTATCAGGTATTGGTGACCGCAGACCACGGCATGAACAACGATCGTTCGCACAACGGCCTGCTGGCGGAAGAACGTCAGGTGCCGCTGTTCGTCCTCGGTGAGGCGTTCAGCCTCAACACTGACGCCACTCCGAAGCAGACCGAGCTCTGCGGCACGGTTTGCGAACTGCTCGGCGTGCCCCACGACAAACCTGTGTGCCGGGAGCTGCTCAAGTGAATGCCATGAATCGCGGCAAATGGCTCGCGGCGCTGTGTCTGGTGCCCTTCGCGCTGTTCTTCATCGTCTTCGAAATCGCCCCGCTGGTCTGGGTGATGATCAACAGCCTGCAATCGGAAGAGTCCGGCTGGGGCCTGGCCAACTTCAGCAAGATCTTCGGTTCGAAGTTCTATCGGCAGGCAATCCAGTACAGCCTGGAGATCAGTTTCTGGTCGAGCGTATTCGGCATCATCATCGCCGTGCTGGGTGCGTATTCACTACGCCGCGTCGATTCGAAGCTGCGCAACTTCGTGAATGCCTTCGCCAACATGACCAGCAATTTTGCCGGCGTGCCGCTGGCGTTCGCCTTCATCATCCTGCTCGGTTTCAACGGCAGCATCACCATCATGCTCAAGCAGTCGGGGATCATTCAGGACTTCAACCTGTATTCGAAAACCGGCCTGATCATCCTCTACACCTACTTCCAGATTCCCCTCGGCGTGCTGCTCCTCTACCCGGCTTTCGACGCTCTGCGGGAGGACTGGCGCGAGTCCGCCGCACTGCTCGGCGCCAACGGCTGGCAGTTCTGGCGGCACATCGGCCTGCCGGTGTTGACCCCGGCGTTGCTCGGCACGTTCGTGATCCTGCTGGCCAACGCCCTCGGCGCCTACGCCACGGTTTATGCGCTGACCACCGGCAACTTCAACGTTCTGCCGATCCGTATTGCGGCGATGGTCTCCGGCGACATTTCCCTTGACCCGAACCTGGCCAGCGCGCTGGCGGTGGTGCTCGTGGCGCTGATGACCATTGTCACCGTCGTGCATCAATTGCTGTTGAAGAGGAGCTACCATGTCTCGCGCTGAATCCGGCCCGGCCGGCCTCTACCACCGCGTCGTGGTCTATCTGCTGTTCGCCATCCTGTTGTTGCCGCTGCTGGGCACGCTGGTCTATTCGATCGCCAGCAGTTGGTCGGCGACCATTCTGCCGAGCGGCTTCACCTTCAAGTGGTACATCCAGCTGTGGAGCGATCCGCGCTTTCTCCACGCATTCGGGCAGTCGCTGATCGTCTGTGTCGGCGCGCTGGTGTTATCGGTGGTGCTGATCCTGCCGCTGCTGTTTGTCGTGCATTACTACTTTCCGAAACTCGATGCGCTGATGAACATCCTCATCCTGCTGCCCTTCGCGGTGCCGCCGGTGGTGTCCTCGGTGGGGCTGCTGCAGCTCTACGGTTCCGGGCCGATGGCGATGGTCGGCACACCGTGGATTCTGATCGGCTGCTACTTCACCGTAGCGCTGCCGTTCATGTACCGCGCGATCACCAACAACCTGCAAGCGATCAACCTGCGCGACCTGATGGACGCCGCGCAACTGCTCGGCGCCAGCACCTTTCAAGCGGCGTTTCTGGTGGTGCTGCCGAACTTGCGCAAAGGCCTGATGGTGGCGCTGCTACTGTCTTTCTCGTTCCTCTTCGGTGAGTTCGTGTTCGCCAACATTCTCGTCGGCACCCGCTACGAAACCTTGCAGGTGTACCTGAACAACATGCGCAACAGCAGCGGTCACTTCACCAGTGCGCTGGTCATTTCGTATTTCTTTTTCGTGCTGGTCCTGACCTGGATCGCCAACATCTTGAACAAGGACAAAAGCGAATGAGCTACGTCAGCGTCCAACACCTGCAGAAAAGTTATGCCGGCACCACGGTGTTCAGCGACATCGATTGCGAAATCAACAAAGGCGAGTTCGTCACCCTGCTCGGCCCGTCCGGTTGCGGCAAGTCGACTTTGCTGCGTTGCATCGCCGGCCTGACCCCGGTGGATGGCGGCAAGATCCTCCTCGACGGTGTCGACCTCGTGCCGTTGAGCCCACAGAAACGTGGCATCGGTATGGTCTTTCAAAGCTACGCGCTATTCCCCAACATGACCGTCGAACAGAACGTCGCCTTCGGCCTGCGCATGCAAAAGGTCAACGCCGATGACAGCCACAAGCGCGTCTCTGAAGTGTTGAAACTGGTTGAACTGCACGACTTCGCCAGCCGCTATCCGCATCAACTGTCAGGTGGGCAGTGCCAGCGTGTCGCCCTCGCCCGGTCGCTGGTGACCCGCCCGCGCTTGTTGCTGCTGGATGAGCCGCTGTCGGCGCTCGACGCACGGATTCGCAAACACCTGCGCGAACAGATTCGTCAGATCCAGCGCGAACTCGGCCTGACCACGATCTTCGTCACCCACGATCAGGAAGAAGCGCTGACCATGTCGGACCGGATTTTCCTGATGAACCAGGGAAAGATCGTCCAGAGCGGCGACGCCGAAACCCTCTACACCGCTCCGGTCGATGTATTCGCCGCCGGCTTCATCGGCAACTACAACCTGCTCGACGCAGATGCCGCCTCGAAGCTGTTGCAACGGCCGGTCAACCATCGCATCGCCATCCGCCCGGAAGCCATCGAACTGAGCCTTGACGGCGAACTCGACGCGCAGATCCGCAGCCACAGCCTGCTCGGCAACGTCATTCGCTATCGCGTCGAAGCGCGCGGGGTGGAACTGGTGGTCGACGTACTCAACCGCTCCGCCGCCGATCTGCATCCCGACGGACAACGCCTGGCACTTTCCATCGATCCGACGGCCCTGTGTGAGGTAGCCTGATGACTTTGCTGACGTTGAAGAGAGAACTGCACTGATGGCCCTGGCAATTTTTGATCTGGACGAAACGTTGATCCACGGCGACTGCGCCACCCTCTGGAGCGAGCAGATGGGGCGCCTGGGCTGGGTCGATCCCGAGTCGTTCATGCGCAAGAACAACGAACTGATGGACGCCTACAGCCATGGCAAATTACGCATGGAAGATTACATGGCGTTCAGCCTCGAACCGCTGATCGGCCGTACGCCAGAAGAAGTCGAGCACCTGGTCGGGCCGTGGGTTGAAGACTTTATCGAACCGATCATCTTCAGCGACGCGACCAAAACCATCGCCGCGCACCGCAAGGCCGGCGACCGGATTCTGGTGATCTCGGCGTCGGGCACGCACCTGGTCAGACCGATTGCCGATCGACTCGGCATCGACGAGATTCTAGGGATTGAACTGGAAGTCGCGCACGGCGTTTACAGCGGCCATACCGTGGGCACGTTGACCTACCGCGAAGGCAAGATCACCCGCTTGCTGGAATGGCTGGACGCCGAAGAAGAAAACCTCGAGGGCGCGAGTTTTTATTCCGATTCGCGCAATGACTTGCCGCTGCTGTTGAAAGTGGATTTTCCACACGTGGTCAATCCGGATCCGGTGCTGCTTGAGCACGCAGAAAAGGCCGGCTGGCCGATCCACCTCTGGAAATAAAAGCAAAAGATCGCAGCCTTCGGCAGCTGCTACTTTTGGAATGCGTGCCTCTGTAGATACCGTCATGAGCCTCACCGGGCAAGCGCAAGTTTCGGGTCATATGGCAGTCCTGACTTGAGCACTCCGTAAATGAAGTGCAGCAGCTTGCGCATTGCTGCGCAGATGATCTGCTTGGGGGCCTTGCCATTGGCTTCCAGGCGTTCTTTCATCGCCTTGATCGCCTTATTGTGTTTCAGCGCCACCATGCCAGGCATGTAAAGGCCTGCACGCAGCCGTGCTGACCCTACTCTTGAGATCAGGGTGTGACCTTTGAGCTTTCCTGATTCCTGCAGCTTTGGATTGAGCCCTGCGGCAGCGACCAGTTGGCGAGGATCACTGTATTTGCGCAGGTCACCCAGTTCGGCGAGCAATCGTTCAAGCGTTTTTTGTCCGATGCCGTCGATGGTTACGATGAGATCCCGCATCTGACGCATATCCGGGTCGTCATCGATGTGTTTTTTGATCGCCTTATGCGTTTCTACGATCTCTTTTTCGATATGGCGCAGAACGGAGTTGATCGAGTCTTTGACCTTTTCGTCGGAAACGTCCAGACGATTAAGCTCCATTTGTTCCATTTCCTGAAGGTCATCCAGGCGGCGCACCATTGCTTTTAACTGGCGGTATTTCAGCGGCTCAGGCGCCCATGGGTGAAGTTTTTGATCCTTTTCCCGGGCAAAGTCGGCGATCAGTTTAGCATCGCTTTTATCAGTCTTGATGCAGCGCAGTTCGCTGTCAGCGTACGCTTTGGTCGTAGCCGGGTTCACGACGCAGACCCGGAAGCCTTTGTTGTAAACGAATTCCGCGAGTTCCAAGTGGTAGACGCTGGTGGCTTCCATCACGATCAGGGCCGAACGCTCGGCGTTTTTTTCTAGCCACGCCTCAAACTCTTTAAAGCCCTTTGGATCGTTGGCCAGCTTGGCCTTGGTTTTGTGCTTGCCGTTGGGCTGGTGTGTAGCGATATCAAAGGTGTTCTTTGCGATGTCGACGCCAACGAAACCGGACATGATCGTTTCTCCACTTGTTCCCTGTTGCGATCATCACGTCACTCTGTCCAACCTTGCGAATGCGGGCTCTCGCCGCAGGCGGGCCCAAGATACCGTGCGAACTGTACGAGTGAGTGTGGAGGGCTGGAGCACGATCTACGTCACAGGCAAAAAGCCTAAGGAGCTGCGCGGCTTCCAAGTCCCTCCCTCGATGATCAGTCGAGAACTATCGCTCCTGACGGAGCGTTAGTCGAGATACAAGGAGCTGCCGAAGGCTGCGATCTTTTGACCTTGCTTTGCTGTCAGCTCAAACCCTCATTGATCACCAACACCAACTTGCCCGCCACCGTATTGCTCGCCAGTTGGGCAAACGCTGCTTCGGCATCCTTCACCGCAAAGGCTCTGGCCAATTGCGGACGCAAGCGGCCCTCGGCAAACAGCGGCCACACATGCTGGCCCAGATCACTGAGCAGATCGGCCTTGAATTGATCGCTACGGCTGCGCAACGTCGAACCGAGCAGTTGCACACGCTTGGCCAACACCTGCGCCAGATCCATCTTCGCCTCGCGCCCGCCCATCAAACCGATCAGCACCCAACGTCCGTCCAGCGCCATCAGCTTGAGGTTCAGCGCCGCATAATTGCCGCCCACCGGGTCGAGAATCACATCGAACGGCCCGAAGTCGCGCAGACTTTCAATTTCATCGGTGCGCACCACGCCGCCCTGCGCACCCAATGCTTCGCAGTAAGCCAGGCGTTCGGCGGAACCGACGCTGACCCAGCAAGGGTTACCGAAGGCTTTGCACAGCTGAATGGCGGCTGAACCGATTCCACTTGCGCCGGCGTGCAGGAGAATTTTCTCACCGGGTTTCAGCGCTGCAAGTTGAAACACATTCAGCCAGACGGTGGCGTACACCTCGGGCAATGCCGCCGCCTCGATCAGCGAAACACCTTCGGGCACGGGCAGTACATGCCGTCCGTCGACGACCACCTCTTCAGCCATGCCGCCCCCGGCCAACAAGGCGCAAACCCGGTCGCCAACCTGCCGGGACGAGCCCGCGCCGACCTCGCTGATCACCCCGGAGCACTCAAGACCAAGCACTTGGCCGGCCCCGGGTGGTGGCGGATAAAGCCCTGCTTTCTGTAATAAATCGGCGCGATTGAGGCCGGCTGCCGCCACCCGGATGCGGACTTGTCCTACATCGCACGTCGGACTCGGCTCTTCAACCCATGCCACTTGACCTTCAACGCCTTGCAATGCCTTCACACTGCCTCCATAGTGAGTCTGGACTGAGCCCGAAGCTGTAGCGCCGGGCTTTTTGCATTATGCGACCGGCTCTCAAAGAACCGGCGACTTCAAAGACGGCCTAATATGCGTTATCAATTGTCCCCGCGTCGAATCAGCATGAAGCATCTGCTCCCCAGCACCGCCCTCGCTCTTTTCATCGGTATCGGCCTGTTGCCGGTGTCGGGCACCACATTCGCAGCCAACAGCTGGGACAAGTTGCAGCCTGATCGCGATGAAGTCATCGCCAGCCTGAACGTCGTCGAGTTGCTCAAGCGTCACCACTACAGCAAGCCGCCGCTCGACGATGCGCGCTCGGTGATCATCTACGACAGCTACATCAAGCTGCTCGACCCGTCGCGCAGCTATTTCATGGCCAGCGACATCGCCGAATTCGACAAGTGGAAGACCCAGTTCGACGACTTCCTCAAAAGCGGCGACCTCAACGCCGGGTTCACCATCTACAAGCGCTACCTGGACCGCGTCAAAGCGCGTCTGGACTTCGCCCTTGCCGAGCTGAACAAAGGCGTCGACAAGATGGACTTCAACACCAAGGAGACCTTGCTGATCGATCGCAAGGACGCGCCTTGGCTCAAGTCCACCGCGGAACTCGACGACCTGTGGCGCAAACGCGTCAAGGACGAAGTGCTGCGCCAGAAGATCGCCGGCAAAGAGCCGAAGCAGATCCAGGAAACCCTGACCAAGCGCTACAAGAATCAGCTGGCGCGCCTCGACCAGACCCGTGCCGAGGACATTTTCCAGGCGTACATCAACACCTTCGCCATGTCCTACGACCCGCACACCAACTATCTGTCGCCGGATAACGCGGAAAACTTCGACATCAACATGAGCCTGTCCCTCGAGGGCATCGGTGCCGTGTTGCAGAGCGACAACGATCAAGTGAAAGTCGTGCGTCTGGTGCCGGCAGGCCCGGCGGACAAGACCAAGCAAGTCGCTCCGGCCGACAAGATCATCGGCGTCGCCCAGGGCAACAAGGAAATGGTCGACGTGGTCGGCTGGCGTCTGGACGAAGTGGTCAAATTGATTCGCGGTCCTAAAGGCACCGTGGTGCGTCTGGAAGTCATTCCGGCGAGCAATGCGCCGAACGACCAGACCACCAAGATCGTGCCGATCACCCGTGAAGCGGTGAAGCTCGAAGACCAGGCCGTGAAGAAGTCGATTCTCAGCCTGAAACAGGACGGCAAGGACTACAAACTTGGCGTGATCGAGATCCCGGCCTTCTACCTCGACTTCAAGGCATTCCGTGCCGGCGATCCGGACTACAAGAGCACCACTCGCGACGTCAAGAAGCTGCTGACCGAGCTGCAGAAGGACAAAGTCGACGGCGTGGTCATCGACTTGCGCAACAACGGCGGCGGCTCCCTGCAGGAAGCCACCGAGCTGACCAGCCTGTTCATCGACAAAGGTCCGACCGTACTCGTGCGTAACGCCGACGGCCGTGTTGACGTGCTCGAAGATGAAAACCCGGGCGCGTTCTACAAAGGCCCGATGGCGCTGTTGGTCAACCGCCTGTCCGCCTCGGCCTCGGAGATCTTCGCCGGCGCCATGCAGGACTACCATCGCGCATTGATCATCGGCGGCCAGACTTTCGGTAAAGGCACTGTGCAAACCATTCAGCCGCTGAACCACGGCGAACTGAAACTGACCCTGGCCAAGTTCTACCGTGTCTCCGGGCAGAGCACCCAGCATCAGGGTGTACTGCCGGACATCGACTACCCGTCGCTGATCGACACCAAGGAAATCGGCGAAAGTGCCCTGCCGGAAGCCATGCCGTGGGACACCATTCGCGCGGCGATCAAGCCGGCGGCCGATCCGTTCAAGCCGTTCCTCGCCCAGTTGAAGTCCGAACATGACTCGCGCACCAACAAGGATGCCGAGTTCGTGTTCATCCGCGACAAGCTGGCCCTGGCGCAGAAACTGATGGAAGAAAAAACCGTCAGCCTCAACGAAGCCGATCGTCGTGCCCAGCACGCCGACATCGACGCCAAGCAACTGGCGATGGAGAACATCCGTCGCAAGGCCAAAGGCGAAGAACCGCTCAAAGAGCTGAAGAAAGAAGACGAAGACGCACTGGCCGCTGCCGAGCCGGACAAGGTCAAACCAGAAGACGATGCCTACCTGAGCGAAACCGGGCGCGTGCTGCTGGATTACCTGAAACTTAGCAATCAGGTGGCCAAGAAGTAAGTGATGGCAATTTAGTGCTGACGATCCCCGGATCGTCATCAAACAGTCATCATTCTGTCGTGCAATAAAGGACCAGGAGCAAGCGCTCCCGGTCCTTTTTTATCGCCAGAGACTGCCATGACCACGACCGAACAGCTGAGCGCCTTGAGCTCGATCCTGACTCAAAGCGGTTTACACAGCCTGTTCCAGCCGATCATCTGTCTTTCCGAACGCCGCATTCTCGGTTACGAAGCCCTCACCCGTGGCCCGTCCAACAGCCCTCTTCACTCTCCGATTGCCCTGTTCGCCGTGGCGCGACAGGCTGGTCGATTGAGTGAACTGGAAATCGCCTGCCGACAAAGCGCCTGCCGCCGCTTCAACGAACAGCAACTGCCGGGCAAGCTGTTCCTTAACGTGTCGCCAGAATCCTTGCTCGAAGCCGCGCACCAACCCGGCCGTACGTTGCAACTGCTGCAGGACTTGGGCATTGCGCCGAGCCAGGTGGTGATCGAGCTCACCGAGCAGACGCCGATCGATGACTTCCAGTTGCTGCAAACCGCCCTGCATCACTACCGGGCGATGGGTTTTTCCATTGCGCTGGACGACTTGGGCGCGGGGTATTCGAGCCTGCGCCTGTGGTCGGAATTGCGTCCGGATTACGTGAAGATCGACCGGCACTTCATTGATGGCATTCATCAGGATGCGTTGAAAGAGAGTTTGTCGGTTCGATTCTGCAAATCGCCAAAGCCTCGCGCGCGCAAGTCATCGCCGAGGGCATCGAGCTACCGGAAGAACTCGCGGTGCTGACTGAAATGGGCGTCGACCTGGTGCAAGGCTACCTGCTCGGCCGCCCTCAGGAACATCCGTCCCGCGACGCTCGCGCGTTGATGCCCAAACACGACAGCAGCGCCGTCGCGCTGAATGACGAAGGCAGCGACCTCAGCGCCCTGCTCAACGACCAGCCCGCCGTGCAACGCGATACGCCCACCGCGACGGTACTGGAAGCCTTTCGCCGCCAGGCCAACCTCAATTCGCTCGCGGTGCTCGACGAACAAGGCCAGCCCTGCGGCATCGTCCATCGCCACTCGCTGTCGGACGCACTGCTCAAACCGTTTGCCACCGATCTGTTCGCGCGCAAACCGATCAGCCGCCTGATGAACGATGATTTCCTCGCCGTGGAAATCAGCCAGTCGCTGCAGCAAGTCAGCCGCCTGATCACCAGCCGCGCCCGCCAGCGCATCGAAGAAGACTTCATCATCACCCTCAACGGCGGTTATCTAGGCCTCGGCCGAGTGATCGACGTGCTGAAACTGATCACCGAACTGAAAATCCAGCAGGCGCGCTACGCCAATCCCCTCACCCTGCTGCCGGGCAACGTACCGATCCAGCAGTGCCTCACCCGCCTGCTGCAACAGGCCCGCGAGTCCATTATCTGCTACGTCGACATCGACAGCTTCAAACCCTTCAACGACATCTACGGCTACGGCCGTGGCGACGAAGTCCTGCTCTGCCTGGCCCAATGCCTCAACGAACGCATCGACCCCACCCGCGACTTCGTCGGCCACATCGGCGGCGACGACTTCCTCCTCGTCCTCGGCCCCGAAGACTGGCGCAAACGCCTCAACCAACTGCTCGACGATTTCCAAAGCCAATGCCGCCGGTTCTATCGGCCCGAGCATCTGGAAGCCGGTTGTTTTGTAGCGCCAAACCGACAGGGTGTGCGGCAAGAATTTGCGTTGTTGTCGTTATCGATTGGGGTGGTGCATTTGCGACCTGAAGCTTGTGCAACGCTTGATGCCAGCCAGCTTGCGGAGATGGCTTCGCAGGCTAAGCATCATGCGAAGGGTGTTGTGGGGTTTAGTGTGTACGTGATTGATAGTTTCGTCGCTGCCGAGCTACTTCCGTCATAGCTTACGGACCAACGTCAACTTGGCTTTTAGTTTACCAAGTTGATCTATCCTCATTAGTTGCCATCAATAGATCCTCTTTCCAAATTTCCTGCGCCAGTCGAAAGACATCTTGAAAAAAGCAACGGGGATTTTCTAATGAGTACCATTCCTCACGCGGCCAACTGTTTGTCTCGCATTCATCAATTTCGAATACAGCTTGAAAATCGAAGCTTGAATCCTTAAGCACTGCTTCCAGATTTTCAATGAGAACCAGTTTATGCCTAAAGGAGAGATAGGGCTGATTTAAGCAATATTTCGTTATTAGCACGCTTCTATCAGCTCGATCATTCGGATCATATATCTCGAGCTCCACACCCTTGGTTTCCTCTCTATCATAAACATCAAATACACCAACGAACCACATCAAATCAGGTTCAAAAGGCTCATTTAAAAATGGGTCTTTAAGCATCATTTGCCCTCCGACGGGAAGCCCGTAAAAGGCTTCTGTGTATTGTCTTTGTCGAACTTAACCTCAAACCAATTCATATCCTCATTCAGCCGAGGATTTTGTGCATCTTTTTTATTAGGCCTGTAGCCGCGCCCAGCTCCAGGCAGTTCCAATCGAACTATAGGATTTTTCTTTTGATCCTTCCCTGTATGTTTAATCAATCTGTTTTCATCCTTCGTCATCGCTTTATTCAAGGCCCCCAGATGCATACGCCAACTATGAAACTGAGAGCTTGGATTACCTTTGGCATTTTTAGGAACCTCGCCAGTATGAGGATCCGCGCCATTTATCGCTCGCTGCTTGAGAGCCGGGCCAGTAATTTCCGAACTATGTTTTTTCACAGTGTGCATGTCATAAAGTTCTTCATACTCACTCACACGCCGTTTCGCATTCTCCTCAGCCACTTCATCAATCCTCGCCCGTCGTTCCTGCGCCGTCATCTTTGGCAGCGGGGGCGCTCCCTCTTCGACGACCACGCGACCAGCCTCGTACCGCATAGGACGTCGCGGCGCTGACGGTGGACAAATGCAACTCAACCCCAACGGATCAACCCACCCCGTCGGATTCGGCACGTACTGGTACTGATTCAACCCACCCGCGAGCTTCACCGGATCCGGGGTTAGATACCTTCCCAATCTCGGGTCGTAATACCGATGTCGGTTGTAATGCAGGCCACTTTCAACATCGAAGTACTGCCCCTGAAAACGCAGCGGTTGGTCCAGATAGTCTTCGCCGGCGAGGGTGACGGCGGCGACTTTGCCGTAGGCGTCGTATTGCGCGGACCAGACGATTTCGCCGCTGTAGTCGGTGAGTTCCTGCGGGGTGCCGAGGTGGTCGAGTTGGTAGTAGAACGGGCAGGCTTTTTTCGGGCCTTTGCCGTCGAGCATCGCCAGTGGGCGGAAGGTGCCGGGTTCGTAGAGGAAGCTGCGGTATTGCGTGGCGCTGCTTTCGGCGACGAGGTGTTCGCCTTGCCAGAAGAATTCGGTGACGGCGCCGTCGATTGTTTTGCGGATGCGCCGGCCGAAGGCGTCGTAGTGATAAGTGGCGGTCTGGCCGTCGGGGCGGGTCAGGCCGATCAGGCGGTGCTGGCAGTCGTAGCGGTATTCGGTGACCAGGGTCTGGCCGTGGCCACGGCGTTCGCGGATCAGGTTGCCGAAGGCGTCGTAGTTGTAATGACGGTCGCCCTGCATCAGCAGGCGATTGCCCTTGATCTGCGCAGGGCCGGGACGATCCTGCATCAGCAGGTTGCCGGCCGGGTCGTGGGCGAAGGATTCGGGCAGCTCGTCGCGTGAGTGACGTACGCGGATCAACCGGTCGAGGGCGTCGTAGCCATAAGTGCGCTGGCCGTGGCGGCTGTCGGCAATGTGCTCGAGATTGCCGTTGGCGCTGTAGGCATAATCGCGGCGGTACAGCGAAGCGTGGCGATGACCTACAGCGTGGGCAAGCAAGCGGCCCTGATCGTCGTAAGAATATTCGCTGAGCAGCAAACCTTGCTGGCGTTGCTGTTCGCGACCGGACTGGTAGACGTGGCGCGTGAGCGGCGTGCCATTAAGGTCGATGGCTGACAGCGCACCGCCCTTGGTGTAGTGATAATCGAGCTTGCTGTTGTCCGGCAGACGCAGGCGTTTGAGCTGACCGCAGGCGTCATAGGCGTAGCGCAAGGTGCCCCAGCCCTGATGCTCGGTGATCAGCCGATCCTGACGGTCGTACTCGAAGGCCAGCGGATGGTTTTGCCCGTCCTCGACACCGATCAACCGACCGAGGCGATCGTAGTCGTAGCGGACTTTGAGCCCATCGGGCAGGGTTTTGACCAGCAAACGCCCGGCCTTGTCGCGCTCATAGTGGGTGACCAGACTGGGGCCGAAATCACCAAACTCGGTCTTCTCCAGCAAATGACCATTAAGGTCGTAGGCATAAGCCGTGCGCCGCCCATCAAACCCGGTTTCCTGTCGGATCAATCCGGTCGGCGTGTAATCCAGTCGGTATTTTTCCCCTGACTCGTTTTCAATTTCGGTCAGCAGCAACCGCGCATGGTCGTAGCGGTACTGCACGCGGGTGCCGTCAGGGTTGATCCGCCGCGAGACCAGATGCAGGTCGTCGTCATATTCGTAGCGGGTGATGCGCCCGAGCTCGTCGCGCTCAGCGGTGATCTGGCCGTAGGCGCCGTAGCTGTAGGCGCGCGTGCTTCCCGTAGGAGAAGTCGTCAGGATCAGTCGGCCGGCCGCGTCCCACTGCTGACGACTGACGACACCAAATTCGTCCTGGGTGGTAATCCGCCGTCCCAGCGCATCGTAGGAAAAGCGCCGCACGCCGCCATCGGGCAGGGTTTCTTCGATGAGCTGGCCGAGCTCGTTCCACACCCAGCGGTGGCGGCTGCTGTCCGGATAGCGCAGCGACAGCAATTGGCCGCGCAGGTTGTAGTAGTAATGGGTGACCTGGCCGTCGGGATCGACCGCTTCAGTGACGGCGCCTTCGGCATTGCGCCGGTAGATCCACACCGCATCACCACGGCAACGCTTGTAGAGAAAGCCGTTGCGGTACTCGTAGGACGTTGGTGCATCGTCCGGCGGAATCAGCGCGATCAGCCGTCCGAGTTCGTCATAGCGGTATTCGGTAACCGCGCCCAACGCATCCTGCTCGGCGATCAAGCGCCCCTGCTCGTCATAGGCCTTGAGCTGCTCGCCGCCATCGGCCGCGACCTGCCGCACCAGCCGTGCGCGCTCGTCGTGGACGTAGACTTCTTCGGTACCGTCGACGTAATGCACGGTCACGCTGGCGTCATCATCGTTCCAGACGTAACGGGTGTTCATCTGCGAGAACGACGCCCAGTGCCTCACGCAGCGGGCGGCTTTGCCCTCGCGCTGCCACTCCCAGAAGAAGCTCGCACCGCCGGTCAACTGGCGCTGGAGGATGACGTGGTGGTCGTCGTAGTCGTAGCGTTCGCTGTCGCCGACCGCGTTGGTCGCGGTCAGCAGGCGTTGCCGGGCATCGAAGCTGTAGGTGGCGAGGGTTTGCTCGGTGGTCCACTCGCCTTGGACGAACACCTGATAATCGATCGCCACCAGTTGCGCGCGGTCATAACGCAACAGCAGGGCGCGGCCGGCGCCGTTGTCCAGACGCTGAATGCGGTCGGAGCGATCGCGTTGCAGGGTCAGACGATTGCCGTAGACGTCGCTGATCGCCGTCAGCCGGCCGGCGCGAAAGTGATAAAAGCGCGCGCTGTCGCCGGCCAAAACCAGAATCAGTTCTTCCGGCTCATCGCCGAGAAAGATCGCCGCCCGCGACAGGCTGTTGTGAATCGCTGGGCGCGCGACGTTGGGCAGGGGAAAACGAGTGCGGCGGTTTTCGTGGTCGATCCAGATCACGCCATCGCCGTCGAAGGACAGGCGATGGGCCAGCGTGTGGCTCCAGCCAAAACCCAGGCCGATGTCGATCTCGACCGCGCTGCTGCGGTACAAGCGGGTGAACTCGAAGGGCAGCACGCCATCGAGCACCGCGTCGGTCAGGGTCAGCAGTTCCTCGCCGGTGACCATCGACACCGGACAGCCGTTTTTGCAGGTATTGGGGACGCAATCGGCGGCGTCGCCGTTGGGGTTTTTTGCCTGGTCGGGGACGTCGTCGTGCTGTTCGTCTTTCTTCAACATGGCGTTGCGCTGGGCATCCCAGCGCAATTGCATCCGGCCCTTTTTCACCCCGGCGGCGATGCCGCGCGCGGCAACGGCTTTGTAGCGGTCGACGTATTCAATGAAGGCGCTGACGATGCTGAACAGCGCCTTGACCAGACGCTTGGCGACGTTGAACAGCTGCGTTGCACGGTCAGCCAGACGCAGCGTCAGATAAGCGATCCCCGCCCCCGCTCCGACAAACGTCAGCACCACGCTGATCAACACATCGATGATCAGTTGCACGATCATCATCGACGCCACTTCAGCAGATTTGCCGGCAATCTCGCTGGGCGGCAGCATGTCCAGCCACAGGCTTGCCGACCGCAGCAGCAAGCACATCGCCGCTTCGTCACTGACCAGCAACTGCAGCTTTTCCATGAGATTTGGCGCGGTCTGTGCCAGCTCGATCAGCTCAGCCGCGCCACTGCCCAAACGCTCGGCGAACTTGCCGGGTTCCTGAAGAATTTCCGAGAGCAGTCCGAGGCTGTCCCATACCCCCTCGATGGCCGCCCAACTGCCGGCGAGCATGCCGTTGCTGGCTGCGGCCGCTACCGACTGTGACCACTGCGGCTTGAAACCTTGCCACTCGCTACGCAGCCAGCCGTCCAGCTCGCCGGTCAAACCGTCATAGGATTCGAACAGCTTCGCGACTTGATTGGAGGTGACAGCGCTGTGCACAAGAACGCGGTAGAACTTGCCCTCTTCACCTCTGAATTCGCCCTTGCCCTGCTGATCAAGGGTGACCGGCGCGGTCTTGCCGCTATCCACGTCGACCACATCGACGGAAATGTTGCCCAGCGGGATGTCGTAGACCGATTCAAACTTGCTCTCGATCTGCATGAGCCCGCCCTGCGGGCACTGGACGACGCTGGAAGAAAACTCCTCGTCGCTGCTACTGACCGCCGTGCTGCGATCGCCGAAGCGAATGATCCGCTCCATACCCACCAGCGATGGCAGGTCTGCTGCCTCGCTGATCTGGTCCACCCTGCGACTGAGCCAGTGATCAAGCTGTTTGCGGTAGAGGCTGAGCGTTTGCGGAAAGCTGTCGAGTTCCTGCTCGATGCGAGCGATGGCTTCCATCAACACACGCAGGCAGACAAGGTGGGCTGAAAAACGGGCTGAAGCATGAGCGGTCCCTCGCGCAAGAAATTAGTCGCGGGAACTGTGCGGGGGATCAGAAAGGAAAGAAGTCAGGCGAGTAGGCAAAGGATGTAGGACTAATCTGCAATCCAACATCCAGCGAAAAACGTGCAGGCAAAAACGTAAACGCGGCGTGAGGAAAACCTCACGCCGCGTTTACTTAGAAGACATACATGGAATTACTGCGTTGAATCACCAGCCATCAGCTGTTGCAGCTTAAGCTCGGCCAACGGGTGGCCGGCTTCGGCGGCCATGCTCCACCAACGAGCGGCCTCAGCGGGATCCGGCGCCTTGCTCGGGGTACCGGCGAGGCTGATCACGCCGACTTGATACGCCGCTTTACCATCACCAGCCAACGCCGCCAGACGCAGTAAGCGCACGCCTTCTTCACGCGCGCCTAACCCGACGCCGCGAAAAGTCAGAATGTGCCCATAAAAGCTTTGCGCACCGACATCGCCGAGGTTGGCCATGCGTGCAAACTGGCCTTCGAGCCAGCGCCAGCCACGCGGCTGGCGAACGAACCACGACCAATGAAACAGCCTGCGGGCCAGCCAGTAACCGGCCCGCGCCTTGAGGCGCAGAAACACTCAGGCCTCCGCCGATTCCGGGTATTCGTATTCGAAGACGCGCACCACTTCCGACGCATGCCAGGACGCCGCTGCAACGCCATCCGAAGGCCCGGAAAAGCGCCCCAGACGCTCGACACATTCAAAAAAACCGGTACGCGGCAAACGACTGGCGCCCTGACTGATGACCAGCGAACTGCGCAACGGCTGCTCGGCTTTGGCGTCCAGTGCGGCCAGATGCTCCAGCGCAGCCGTCAGTGTCTGCATCGCCGGCGTCGGCAGCTGCAAACGCTCAAGCAAGGCTCGATAAGTGAGAAGATGGCGCTGACGACGCGCCTGGTCCAGTTCCCCCAGCAATCCGTCCCAATGTTGACGGCTGATTCGTACGCTCACGATTCGTCCCTCCAACCCGGCACCGTCAGTTCCCAGGCCAGGCTGCGGCGAATCGCGGCGTCGGGCTGACGCTCACCACTTTCGATCATGGCCAGATAAGACGGGCTGATACCTACCGTGCGGGCCAGCGCCTCGATGGCGATGCCCTTCCCTTCGCGCAAACTGCGTAATTGATCCAGACCCGGAAGAATCGGCTCCGGCGAGGCGGCGAGCGGCGCTGCTGGCTGCTGCACCGGTGTTGCGTTGATCCCTGCTGCTTTCAGTAAAGCCTGATATTGAGCCCACGGCAGAACCGCGTATTCGGGTTCGCCATCGCGTGCAATTATCTGAATATCCATGACTACCCCGTAGGACAACACCACTTAGCGAGTCGGCACTTTTCCCTAGAAGTGTAATCCTAACAGCGGCCAGGGTCGCGAGTGGTATCTATCTGTAGGCAGTCTTCGTCAGTCAGGGCTTTTTCGGGCCTTGCAGCTGCAATTGTTCAGGGGTATCAGGAAGGCGCTCAACCACCGCCAGCTTCTCGGGTTGCTGGCGCTTGCGCCACAGGCGGAAGGCGTTGAGCTCGTCATCGAGGGTTTTCATCAGCCAGGCGAGGACAGCGATGTCATCGAGCATGCCGAACATGGGAATGAAATCCGGAATGGCATCGACCGGGCTGAGGAAATACATCAGGCCGGCCACCACCGAAATCAGCGACTTGGCACTGATCGCGCGATACTCGCCACGCCAGTAGGCCAGGCACAGCGACTGCAGCAAGCGCAGATCATCCTTGAGTTTGCCCAGGCGATTGCCTTGCGCGGCGCCTTTGCTGGCCACGGCAAACAACAGGGTCGGCAAGCGTCCACGGGCCAGCAGGCGACCGGCCAACGGCAGGAATCGAGCGAAATTCCACGGAGCTTTCATCTATTCTTCCCGTTGAAATGTTATCCACACAAATTGTGGATAACCTTGTGAACAGAGCTGCATTTCAGCGCTGAGAGCCCCGTTTCATAAGGGCTGCGCTCAGATCGGGCGTTTTTTACTCACATAAAAAAGCCCAATATTTCATTGACTTGGCAGCTCAGGGCGTCTAGCGCGGGCAGCCTCAAAGCTATGACTGTGCTGATCGCTGTCAGTTCGCTCTGTTTACCTTCCCTGACCTGCAGATGCAACAACGCCCCGCATGTGCGAGGCGTTGTTTTCGAGCCGTTGCGTGTTACTTGGCAGCGGCGTCTTCTTTGGCTGGATCCTTGATGGCCAGCAGTTCCAGGTCGAAAACCAGAACCGAGTTGGCCGGGATTGCCGGGCTTGGCGACTGAGCGCCGTAAGCCAGATCGCTAGGGATGTACAGTTTGTACTTCTCGCCAACGTGCATCAGTTGCAGACCTTCAACCCAACCCGGGATCACGCCACTGACTGGCAGATCGATCGGGCTGCCGCGCTCTACGGAGCTGTCGAACACGGTGCCGTTGGTCAGCTTGCCGGTGTAGTGAACAGTTACGACGTCGGTCGGCTTAGGCTGTGGGCCGTCGGCTTTCTTCACTACTTCGTACTGCAGGCCGGAAGCGGTGGTGGTCACACCGGCTTTCTTGCCGTTCTCTTCGAGGAATTTCTTGCCGGCGGCTGCCGACTCTTCACTCATCTTGGCCATACGCTCTTCAGCACGTTTTTGCAGCGAGGCGAAGGCTTCGACCAGTTCTTCATCTTTCAGCTTCTGTTCTTTCTTGCCAACGGCATCTTCGATGCCCTGGGCTACCGCTTTGGAGTCCAGATCATCCATGCCTTCCTGGGCAAGGCTTTTGCCCATGTTCAGGCCGATGCCGTAGGAAGCTTTTTGCGCCGGGGTTTTCAGCTCTACGCTGGTCTGCGAGTCACAACCCGCGAGTACCAGGCTAACCAGGGCTACCGCCGCCGCCAACCGATGCTGTTTCATGCTATTTCCTTGTTCATGCGCCGAATGGGCAATCGAGTAAAGCCGCGAGCTTATCAGGCCGCCACGACCAATGGCTACCGGCATGAGAGCAGGAATCTTCCGATAAGTTCAGGGATTAAAACGCATTTGGGCAACGGCTGGATGAAGCTTCTGTCATCCACGGACGACAAGCGTCATCGGAGCTTGCCTCAGCGTCTGGCGTAATGGCCACTTGCCCAGCAGTCATGGCTCAGGCATAACAGCGCAACAATTCGACAAGGATGTTTAACTTGCGCCTTCTATTCCGCGTTCTCACTCTGGTGATCGTGCTGGCGATAATCGCCCTCGCGGTGATCGTCTATTACGTCGCCAGCCCGAAATTGCCCTTCTACACCCCGCCGCAACAGGTACGTTACCTGGATCAATGGAGCGAAGAGCAACGGCAGACCTACTACTTCACGCCCCAAGGTACGCAAGTCAAAGGCCTGCGTTACGAGTGGTTCCAGGCATTGGAATTGCCCTTCTCCGAGCAGCGCTTCGCCTCCCCTGAATATCTCGCCCGTTTCGGCTTCCTGGTCGACCCGCAGCAGAAAGCGAGCGCGAACAACCCCGGCAACCTTCCCGTCGGTTTTGCCCGGCACGAGAATCCCGGCAACGCCTCGGAGCATTATCTGGACATCACCTGCGCCGCTTGCCACACCGGCGAGTTGCGCATCAAAGGCCAGGCCGTACGTATCGATGGCGGCAGCGCACAGCACGTGCTGCCTTCCAGCGTTCCTACGTTGCGCGGTGGCAGTTTCGGACAGGCCCTGGTCGCCAGTCTCGCCTCGACTTACTACAACCCGTGGAAGTTCGAGCGCTTCGCCCGCCAGGTGCTCGGAGATGATTACGAAGCGCGCCGCGAACAATTGCGCAGCGAGTTCAAGACCTCGCTGAACACCTTCGTCAAAGTGGCGTGGAACGACACCCATCGCGGCCTGTACCCGACCGAGGAAGGCCCGGGGCGCACCGATGCGTTCGGCCGGATTGCCAACGCGACGTTTGGCGATGCGATTTCCCCTGCCAACTACCGCGTAGCCGATGCCCCGGTGGATTATCCGCAGCTGTGGGACATGTGGACGTTCGATTGGGTGCAGTGGAATGGCTCGGCCCAGCAGCCGATGGCGCGCAATATCGGCGAAGCGCTCGGCGTCGGAGCCACATTGAATTTCTTCGACGGCAACGGCCAGCCGCTGCAAGGTGCTGAGCGCTACCCCTCCAGCGTGCGCGTGCGCGATCTGCACGCCATCGAAGAAACCTTGCAGCAGTTGAAGCCGCCGACCTGGCCGGAAGATCTGTTCGGTGCGATCGACAAGCCGCTGGCCGCCAAAGGCCGCGCGCTGTTCGCGGAAAACTGCGTCGGCTGCCATGTCCCGCGCCAATCGCAGGAAGGCGAACGCTGGGTGCAGCACTTGCACATGCTGCCCGTAGACGTGATCGGTACCGATCCCAATGCGGCCAACAACGTTGCCAGCCATCGTTTCGACCTGAGCGCGCTGCAATGGGATGTCAAAGAGTTGGAAAAAATGGACGTCAGACTGCACCCCGAACCTAAAGCGCCGCTTGATCTGAGCCAATTGTCGGTGGCCAAGGGCCTGGCTTACGTCACCGCGTTCGTGGAAAACCGTGCCTATAGCGACGCGCAGATCACGCCGGAAGAAAAACCGCGCATGGACGGTTTCGGCCTGCCGATCGGCGTGCGCGAGAAGGTCGCTTACAAGGCTCGACCGCTGGCTGGCGTGTGGGCGACTGCGCCGTTTCTGCACAACGGTTCGGTGCCAAGCATCTATCAGTTGCTGTCACCGCAGGATGAGCGCGCCACCACCTTCTATAAAGGCACGCTCGAATACGACCCGCGCCACCTCGGCTATCGCACCGAGCCTTTCACCAACGGTTTTCTGTTCGACACGCGCATCAGCGGCAACCACAACAGCGGCCACGAATTCCGCGCTGGCGCTCGCGGCAACGGGGTGATCGGCCGCCTCCTGCAACCAGAGGAGCGCTGGGCGCTGCTCGAATACCTGAAAGTGCTGGGCGGACCACTGGAGGCGCAGTTGCCATGATCATGCCGACATTCAAAAAAGAACTGCCGCCACTGGCTCGCTTCTGGCTCTGGTTGGGGCGTTTGCTTGGCAAGACGCTGCTGATCCTGCTGATCATCGGCCTGCTCGGCTGGGCCATCGCCGCCGCGTGGTTCGCTTGGCAGCATCGTGGGCCGGTGTCGGCGCAGGAACAGATTCCACCAGGCGAAGCGGTGATGACCCAGGACATCATTCAAACCGCTGTGCGCATCGTCGACCAGCATCGCGAAAGCACGCGTTATCTGCGCGATGCCCACGCCAAGGCGCATGGCTGCGTGAAGGCGCAAGTGCAAGTGTTACCGGAACTGGAGCAATCGCTGCGGCAGGGGGTGTTCAGCGAGCCGGGCAAGACCTGGCAGGCGCTGATCCGGTTGTCCAACGGTAATGCCTACCCGCAATTCGACAGCATTCGCGACGCGCGCGGGATGGCAATCAAGCTGTTCGAGGTTCCTGGCAAGCAACTGCTCGGCAACCGCCAGGACCAGCATGAACAGGATTTCGTGATGTTCAGCCATCCGAATTTCTTTGTCAGCGATGTCGCCGAGTATCGTCAGAATGTAGCGGCGCAGGCTGACGGCAAGAAGGTCATGGCGTTTTTTCCGACGTGGGATCCGCGCACCTGGCAGGTCCGTCATCTATTCATCGCGTTGGCAACCCTGTCAGCGCCGCCGGACAGTCCGACCGAGACTACATATTTCTCTGTATCACCCTACAAGTTCGGTGAGGCCAATGCGAAATTCCGCGTCGTGCCGGATCCGGAGCGGTGCCCGGCGTATACCTTGCCCAAACAGAATCACGACTTGCCGAATTTTCTGCGCAGTGCACTGAATCAACAGTTATCCACGGATCGGGTGCCGGCGTGTTTCGCCTTGCAGATCCAGCGCCAGGACGCGAACAAGTACATGCCGATCGAAGACACCAGCATTGAGTGGCGTGAGCAGGATGCGCCGTTTGCAACGGTGGCGCGGATCACCCTGCCCGCGCAGGACTTCGATACGCCGGCGCTGAATCTGCAATGCGACAATCTGTCGTTCAATCCTTGGTTCGGCATCGACGCGCATCGGCCGATTGGCGGGATCAATCGCTTGCGCAGGGCGGTGTATGAGGCGGTGAGCGATTATCGGCATGTCCGCAATGCGGCGCAGTAGCGCGGCGATTTCATAAATCGCAGACAGCAAAAAAGCCCGCACAAGGCGGGCTTTTTGTGGTGTCTGGCGTTCAGTTCCAGATACCGAATATGGCGCAGCGGACGGGACTCGAACCCGCGACCCCCGGCGTGACAGGCCGGTATTCTAACCGACTGAACTACCGCTGCGCGAAACGCTTGAAACGAATGGTGGGTGATGACGGGATCGAACCGCCGACATTCTGCTTGTAAGGCAGACGCTCTCCCAGCTGAGCTAATCACCCTTCGCTTCGTTACGGGGCGCATTATGCCACAAGTTTTCGTAAAGTGTTGATTTAATTGAATATTTTTCAAAAAAATCTGAAAACCGGTGAAACGATACATCCCGCGGGTACAACCTTGAGACAGAAAAAAACCCGCATCAGCGGGTTTTTCCGTGGTTACCTGGCGTTCAGTGGTCCAGGTTACCGAATATGGCGCAGCGGACGGGACTCGAACCCGCGACCCCCGGCGTGACAGGCCGGTATTCTAACCGACTGAACTACCGCTGCGCTAAACACTTGAAACGAATGGTGGGTGATGACGGGATCGAACCGCCGACATTCTGCTTGTAAGGCAGACGCTCTCCCAGCTGAGCTAATCACCCTTCGCTTCGGTGTGGCGCGCATTCTACGGAGCACCCCAACCTCTGGCAAGCACTTTTTTAAATAATTTTCCGAGGCCTTCCAAAGGCTTAGAGAAGGGTTGGCCTATGCCCCGGCGAAGACAATAATGCCCCCCTTTGTATAAAGGAGTGACTCGCCCCATGTGGTTCAAGAACCTGCTGATCTATCGCCTGACCCAAGACCTGCCTGTCGATGCCGAGGCGCTGGAAACTGCACTGGCGACCAAACTGGCGCGGCCGTGTGCAAGCCAGGAGCTGACCACTTACGGTTTCGTCGCACCATTCGGCAAGGGCGAAGATGCGCCGCTGGTGCATGTCAGCGGCGATTTCCTGCTGATCTCTGCGCGTAAAGAAGAACGTATTCTGCCGGGCAGCGTGGTGCGTGACGCGGTCAAGGAAAAGGTCGAAGAGATCGAAGCCGAGCAGATGCGCAAGGTCTATAAGAAGGAACGCGACCAGATCAAGGATGAAATTATCCAGGCGTTTCTGCCGCGCGCGTTCATCCGTCGTTCGTCGACCTTCGCCGCGATCGCGCCGAAACAGGGCCTGATCCTGGTCAACTCGGCCAGCCCGAAACGCGCCGAAGACCTGCTGTCGACGCTGCGCGAAGTGATCGGCACCCTGCCCGTGCGTCCGCTGACCGTGAAAATGGCACCGACTGCGGTGATGACCGAGTGGGTCACCACACAGAAAGCCGCCGACGATTTCTATGTACTGGACGAGTGCGAACTGCGCGACACCCACGAAGACGGCGGCATTGTCCGTTGCAAGCGTCAGGACCTGACCAGCGAAGAAATCCAGCTGCACCTGAGCACCGGCAAAGTCGTCACTCAGCTGTCGCTGGCCTGGCAGGACAAACTGTCGTTCATGCTCGACGACAAGATGACCGTCAAGCGCCTGAAATTCGAGGATCTGCTGCAGGATCAGGCGGAACAGGACGGTGGCGACGAAGCCCTGGGCCAACTGGATGCCAGCTTCACCCTGATGATGCTGACCTTCGGCGACTTCCTGCCGGCGCTGGTTGAAGCGTTGGGTGGGGAAGAGATGCCGCAGGGGATCTGACTCTGACGAGCATCTAACCTGTGGGAGCGAGCCTGCTCGCGAATGCGGTGCGCCAGCAACATTAATGTATCTGGCTCACCGCTTTCGCGAGCAGGCTCGCTCCCACAATGTTTTGTGGTGTAACCAATAATAAGGATCAAGCCATGCGCGCACTGGCTGCACTCAGCCGCTTTGTCGGCAATACCTTCGCTTACTGGGTTCTGATATTCGCCGTCGTGGCCTTCCTGCAACCGGCGTGGTTCATTGGCCTGAAAAGCGCGATCGTACCGCTGCTGGGTCTGGTGATGTTCGGCATGGGCCTGACCCTCAAGCTCGACGACTTCGCTGCCGTCGCTCGCCATCCGTGGCGGGTGGCGCTGGGCGTGGTTGCGCATTTCGTGATCATGCCCGGTGTAGCGTGGTTGCTCTGCCAGGTGTTTCACCTGCCGCCGGAAATCGCCGTCGGGGTGATTCTGGTCGGCTGCTGCCCGAGCGGCACCTCTTCGAACGTGATGACCTGGCTGGCACGCGGTGATCTGGCGCTTTCAGTGGCGATTGCCGCGGTCACTACCCTCCTCGCCCCACTGTTGACCCCGGCGCTGATCTGGCTGCTGGCCTCGGCGTGGCTGCCGGTATCGTTCATGGAGCTGTTCTGGTCGATCCTGCAAGTGGTGCTGTTGCCGATCGTTCTCGGCGTGGTCGCGCAGCGTCTGCTCGGCGACAAGGTGCGGCATGCGGTGGATGTGTTGCCGCTGGTATCGGTGGTCAGCATCGTGATTATCGTCACCGCCGTGGTGGCGGCCAGTCAGGCGAAAATCGCCGAGTCCGGCCTGTTGATCATGGCCGTGGTGATGCTGCACAACAGCTTCGGTTATCTGCTCGGCTACTTCACCGGACGCCTGTTCGGCTTGCCTCTGGCTCAGCGCAAGTCGCTGGCACTGGAGGTCGGCATGCAGAATTCGGGACTGGGCGCGGCATTGGCCAGTGCGCACTTTTCGCCACTGGCGGCGGTGCCGAGCGCGCTGTTCAGCGTTTGGCACAATATTTCCGGAGCACTGCTATCGACGTACTTCCGGCGCATGAGCGAAAAGGAAGACCGCGACAACCTCGCGCAACGGGCTGCCGATTGAGGCTGAAAACTTGATCCCCGGGTTAATGCTCGTCACTATATTGCGCAACGCGGGGACGACCCTGCGGCTCGCTCGAGTCATTCATCTGGGGACGACCCCGTCAATCGATGGAGGTCCTGCATGTCCTGGATCATTCTGTTTTGCGCCGGCCTGTTCGAAGTCGGCTGGGCCGTTGGCCTGAAATACACCGACGGCTTCACCCGCCCGCTTCCCACCGCCCTGACCGTTGCCGCCATGGCCATCAGTCTGGGTCTATTGGGCTTGGCGATGAAGGAATTGCCATTGGGTACGGCTTATGCGATCTGGACCGGCGTAGGTGCGGTGGGCACGGTGATCGCCGGGATCATTTTGTTTGGCGAATCAATGGCGCTGATTCGACTGGTCAGTGTGGCGTTGATCGTTACCGGGTTGATCGGGCTCAAGGTCAGCGCTTAAGCCACCGGCCCCATCGCTGGCAAGCCAGCTCCCACAAGATTGGTGTACACCATCGAACCTGTGGGAGCTGGCTTGCCAGCGATGAGGGCCGTCCAGTCAACAACTATCTGACGGATCCGCGCAACTCCCCCACCAACACCTGCAACTTCGCCGGCTCGGTCCCTTCGGTAATAGCCGGCCCCGCCACCAGCGTCACCCGCGACCACAAGCGATGGAACAAGCCCTTGTTCGGATCGCGACTGAAGAAACTCCCCCACAATCCTTGCAGCGCCAGCGGAATCACCGGCACCGGGGTCTCTTCGAGAATCCGCGTCACGCCGCCGCGAAACTCGTTGATCTCGCCATCGGCGGTCAATTTGCCTTCCGGGAAAATACACACCAGCTCACCGTCCCTCAAATACTGAGCGATGCGGGTAAAGGCTTTTTCGTAGATCTGGATATCTTCCTGGCGTCCGGCAATCGGAATAGCGCCCGCCGTGCGAAAGATGAAGTTCAGCACCGGCAAGTTGTAGATCTTGTAGTACATGACAAAGCGAATCGGCCTACGCACCGCCCCGCCGATCAGCAAGGCGTCGACGAACGACACATGGTTGCACACCAGCAGCGCCGCGCCCTCGTCCGGGATCGCTTCAAGGTTGCGATGTTCGACGCGGTACATGGAATGGCTGAGCAGCCAGATCATGAAGCGCATGCTGAATTCCGGAACGATCTTGAAGATGTAGGCGTTGACGCCGATGTTCAGCAGCGACACCACCAGGAACAGTTGCGGGATCGACAGCTTGGCGACGCTCAACAACGCGATCGAAACAATCGCCGACACCACCATAAACAACGCGTTGAGAATGTTGTTGGCGGCAATCACCCGCGCGCGTTCGTTTTCAGCCGTACGCGACTGGATCAGCGCGTACAGCGGGACAATATAGAAGCCACCGAAAATGCCGAGGCCAAGAATGTCGATCAACACCGCCCAGGTGTGCACGAAGCCGAGCACCGCAATCCAGCTATGGCCGCTGACGCTGTCCGGGATCCCACCGGAATGCCACCACAGCAACAGGCCGAACACGGTCAGGCCAAACGAGCCAAACGGCACCAGACCGATCTCGACTTTGCGCCCGGAGAGCTTCTCGCAGAGCATCGAACCCAGCGCGATGCCCACCGAGAACACGGTCAGGATCAGCGTGACCACGGTTTCGTCACCGTGCATCCATTCCTTGGCGTAGGCCGGGATCTGCGTCAGATAGATAGCCCCGACGAACCAGAACCACGAGTTGCCGACAATCGAGCGCGACACCGCAGGCGTCTGGCCCAGACCGAGTTTCAACGTCGCCCAGGACTGACTGAAGATATTCCAGTTCAGGCGCATTTCCGGCGACGAGGCCGCCGCGCGCGGAATACTGCGGCTGGCCAGATAACCCAGCACGGCAATGCCGACGATCGCGGCGGAGACTACCGGCGCGTAGTGCTCGGTCGACATCATGATCCCGGCGCCGATGGTCCCGGCGAGAATCGCCAGAAACGTGCCCATTTCCACCAGACCGTTGCCGCCGACCAGTTCATCGTCGCGCAAGGCCTGCGGCAGGATCGAATACTTCACCGGGCCGAACAGCGCCGAGTGCGTGCCCATGGCGAACAGCGCCACCAGCATCAGCGACAGATGATCGAAGAGGAAGCCGATCGATCCTACGGCCATGATGGCGATTTCCGCGAGTTTGATCAGACGGATCAGCGCGTCCTTGGCGAATTTTTCCCCGAACTGCCCGGCCAGCGCCGAGAACAGGAAAAACGGCAGGATAAACAGCAGCGCGCAGAGGTTGACCCAGATCGAGCGATCGCCCTCGATGGTCAGCCGATAGAGGATGGCGAGGATCAACGACTGCTTGAACACATTGTCGTTAAACGCGCCGAGCGACTGGGTAATAAAGAAGGGCAAAAAGCGCCGGGTGCGCAACAGGTTGAACTGTGAGGGGTGACTCATCTTCCGTGTTTCCTGATGTTAGGTAGTGAGGCCTGGGTGCTTGTTATTGGAATCCCGCACCACGATCCAGGCCACACCTTACCTAAACTTTTCGGATTATTTCTTCAAACCTGCAATACACGGCGAGACAAACAGCTCGCCACGCCACGCGCCCTGCACGGTGCGCTTGCCGACGATCAGCCACATTGCCGCCAACAAAATCACCAGCGCCGTACCGATCACACTGAAAAATGTCAGGTTGAGGATACTTGCCAGTTTCAGCGTCGCCAGCGAATACACGCCCAATGGGAAGGTGAAGCCCCACCAGCCGAGGTTGAACGGAATGCCGTCACGCAGATAACGCACGGTGATCAGCAGCGCCATCAACATCCACCACAGACCAAAACCCCACAGGGTGATCCCTGCCACCAGCCCTAATCCTGAGGCGATTTCACCAACGCCGGGCAGACCATTCGCGGCAAAAATCGCTGGCGCCTCACCGCCCAACAGCAACATGCCCAGGGCACCGGTGCCGATCGGACCGAGGGCGAGCCAGCTCGACGCGGCCATGTTTTCGTGGGGTAGCTTGTGCAGAGCCATGCGCAACAACAGGATGGTCAGAATGCTGAACGCCACCGGCAGGGAGAAAGCCCAGAGCACATAGCTGGTGGTCAGTACGACGAGTTGCCCATGGGCGTCGGTCAGATGCGGGGCGAGCAAACCGCCGCTGGCCGCTGCTACTTCCGCCGCCACCACCGGCAGCAACCAGACCGCAGTCATCTGATCGATGCTGTGTTCCTGACGGGTAAACATCATGTACGGAATCAACACACCGCAGGCCAGCGACATCGCTACATCGATCCACCACAACACTTCAACGAGCTGAATGACACCGTCGCCCCAGCGCGGCAGCCCGAACAACAGAAAGCCGTTGATGATCGTCGCCAGGCCCATGGGAATGGTGCCGAAGAACATCGACACAGTGGAATGACCGAAAATCCGCCGCGCCTCGTCAAAGAACAGAATCCAGCGCGCGGCGTAGGCAGCGGTAAACAGGCTGAACAAGAGAATGTTGAACAACCACAGCCCTTCGGCCACAGCGCGCAATCCGGGAATGGCCAGCGGCAACTGGGCCAGCGCCAATGCCAACACACCGGTGCCCATGGTCGCGGCGAACCAGTTCGGCGTGAACTGGCGGATCACTTCACGCGGATGCTGAAGCTGGCTGAAAGGTTTGTAGCCGGGGGTGACACTGTTAGGGCAAATCATCATGAACTCCTGTCCTCTGGTGAGGTTGAGTCCATGGTAGATCCGAATCGAATATCGATATAACGGGTAATATCTCTAACTGTTATCTGTTTTGCAGATAAGATCTACACGCGCTTAAGGAGCGTTGCAAACTCTGCCGGTCTGCGGACGCAGACTGAGCAGCAGCGCAGCCACGGCCAGCACGATCAATACAACGCCGTAACCATCAGTGGTCGCCAGCAACCCGAAACTGCGCGCCAGGTGCCCGGCCAGCAACGCCGGCAAACAGAACGCCAGATAACTGAGCACGTAATACGCCGACATCAATCCGGCTCGCTCGTGTGGCGAGGCCAGCGACACCAGACTGCGCACCGCACCGAGGAAACCCGAACCGAAGCCGCAACCGGCGATCAGGGTGCCAAAGAAAAACAGCGACAGACTGGCGCCATGCACACCGAGCAGAATCAGCACTAGCCCGATCGGCAGCAAGCTCGCGCCCAGCCGCAGCGCCTGAGCGGCCGGACGATTGCGCATCATGAAAATCATCAACGCACCGGTCACGGTGAGCGCCGCGACCGTAGCGCCGCCGATCAGATTGGAGGTAGAGCCAGTGGCGGTGCGCACCAACGACGGTGCCAGCGAGGCATAAAAACCTCCGAGCGCCCAGGTTGCGGTGTTCAGCGGCAGCACTCGCCACAACGTCGATCGCGCTTGCACCGGCACGTGCAAAGTCGGTCGCAAAGACGCCAGCGCCCCACCTTGCCGCGAGACACTTTCCGGCAGGCGCCAGACATACACGCCTTGCAACACAAACAGTGCCAACAGTAACCAATAGGTCAGCTGCAACGGCGCTGGTGCGAATTCTGCCAGCAAGCCACAGCCCAAACCGCCCAAAGCCATCCCGAGTAACGGCGCGACACTGTTGATCAGCGGCCCCTGCTGACGGTCGGTGTCGAGCAGCGTTGCACTCAATACGGCAGTGGCCATGCCGGTGGCGAAACCTTGCAGCACCCGTGCGCTGATCAACCACGACACGCTGTCGGCATAAATGAACAGCAGCATCGCCAGCGCATTGAGCAGCACTGCACTGAAGATCACCGGTTTGCGTCCGAGATGGTCGGAAAGCGAACCAACCGTCAGCAACGCCGCCAACAGACTGAAAGCGTAAACGGCGAAGATCAGCGTCAACATCGCTGCCGAGAAATGCAGCTGATCCTGATACAAGTGATACAACGGCGTCGGAGCGGTGGAAGCGGCGAGAAAACTGAGTAAGGTGATCGCCAGAAACCACAAGCTGGACCGGTGGGAAGCGACACTATTCAAGGGGCTGGTCATGGGCATACTCCGCAAAAGCTAATTTTTTGCTTTTGCGGAGTGTGCTACCGCCCAGCGCTTAAAGCAAATTCTTTGTGTTAAGGTCTGCCGCATGGCTATTAAAGAAGGTTTACGCCCCGGTGGCCGCAGTGCCCGGGTGCAGGAGTCGATTCATTCGGCGGTCAATGCGCTGCTGCAAGAGCAGGAACGTTCCACCGTGACCGTCCCGCAGATTGCCGCCCGCGCGGGGGTTACGCCGTCGACGATCTACCGCCGCTGGGGTGATCTGGCGGCGTTGCTGGCGGACGTCGCCCTCGCCCGCATGCGCCCGGACAGCGAGCCGGCGAACACTGGCAGCCTGCGCGGCGATATCCGCGCCTGGGCCGAGCAATATCTCGACGAGATGAGCTCGGAGGTCGGGCGCAACATGATGCGCGACGTGCAGGCCAGCGCTACGCCCGGCTATTGCGTGGCGATCATCGGTGCGCAGTTGCAGACCATTGTCGATCGCTATCCGGATGAAAACACACCGAGTGTCGACCGCTTGATCAATCTGGTGGTGGCGCCGGTGGTGTTCCGGATTCTGTTTTCGGCCACGGCGCTGGAGGTGGATGAGTTGCATCGGTTGATCGATATTGCATTGCGGCAGGACTGACGCCTTCGCGAGCAGGCTCGCTCCCACAAGGGAATGCATTCCAGAAAGTGGGAGCGAGCCTGCTCGCGAAGAGGCCCGCCCGGGCACCACAAAAACCACCCGGTACCCCGCCTGCGACACCCCGCCACGCCACGACCTTGGTCGACACTGACTAACCGTCGCGCGCGTGCGAGACTGTCCGCCCGGGCAGGAGTGCCGGGGAGTCTTTTGTCGGGAGTGCTGCATGTCGTTGTCCACCGGGCTGATCGCCGTCGTTGCCCTGGCCTACATGGCCATCATGTTCGCCATCGCCTTCTACGGCGACCGTCGCAGCACGCCGTTGCCGCCACGGGTGCGCGCCTGGGTGTACAGCCTGTCGCTGGCGGTTTACTGCACCAGTTGGACGTTCTTCGGCGCGGTCGGTCAGGCGGCGGAACAACTGTGGTCATTCCTGCCGATCTACCTCGGGCCGATCCTGCTGCTGGTCGGCGCGCCGTGGGTCCTGCAGAAAATGGTGATGATCAGCAAACAGGAGAACATCACCTCCATCGCCGACTTCATCGCCGCGCGCTACGGTAAGTCGCAATCGCTGGCGGTGGTGGTGGCGCTGATTTGTCTCGTCGGCGTCTTGCCCTACATCGCCCTGCAACTCAAAGGCATTGTCCTTGGCGTGAACCTGTTGATCGGCGCCGGCGCCGATGCCATGGGCACCCGCGCCCAGGACACGGCGCTGATCGTGTCGCTGGTGCTGGCGTTGTTCACCATCGTTTTCGGTACGCGCAACCTCGACGCCACCGAACACCACCGTGGCATGGTGCTGGCGATCGCGTTCGAATCGCTGGTCAAGCTGTTCGCCTTCCTCGCCGTCGGCGCCTTCGTCACGTACGGGCTGTATGACGGTTTCGACGACCTGTTCAATCAGGCGATGCTCGCCCCGCGCCTTGAGGCGTACTGGAAGGAAACGATTAATTGGCCGTCGATGGTGGTGCAGACCGGCGTGGCGATGATGGCGATCATCTGCCTGCCCCGGCAATTTCACGTGACCGTGGTGGAGAACATCGACCCGCAGGATCTGCGACTGGCGAAATGGGTCTTCCCCGCCTATCTGGCTCTGGCCGCACTGTTTGTAGTCCCGATCGCCCTTGCCGGTCAGATGATGCTGCCCAGCGATGTACTGCCCGACTCGTTCGTGATCAGCCTGCCGCTGGCCCAGGCCCATCCGGCGCTGGCGATGCTGGCGTTTATCGGCGGCGCATCGGCAGCGACCGGCATGGTGATTGTCGCCAGCGTCGCACTGTCGACCATGGTCTCCAACGACATGCTGCTGCCGTGGCTGTTGCGGCGCAACAACGCCGAGCGCCCGTTCGAGGTGTTCCGCCAGTGGATGCTCTCGGTGCGCCGCGTGAGCATCGTGGTGATTCTGCTGCTGGCCTACGTCAGTTATCGCTTGCTCGGCTCGACCGCGAGCCTGGCGACCATCGGCCAGATCGCCTTCGCGGCGGTAACGCAACTGGCGCCGGCCATGCTTGGCGCGCTGTACTGGAAACAGGCCAACCGCCGTGGCGTGTTCGCCGGGCTCGCTACCGGGACGTTTCTGTGGTTTTACACGCTGGTGCTGCCGATTGCCGCGCACAGTCTCGGCTGGTCACTGGCGAGCTTCCCCGGCTTGGCGTGGCTGCACAGCAATCCGCTGAACCTGCCGATCACCCCGTTGACCCAAGGCGTGGTGCTGTCGCTGGCCGGTAATTTCACCCTGTTCGCCTGGGTCTCGGTGCTGTCGCGCACGCGCGTTTCCGAGCACTGGCAAGCCGGGCGCTTCATCGGTCAGGAAATCAGCGCGCGGCCTAATGCCCGTTCGATGCTGGCGGTGCAGATCGACGATCTGCTGCAACTGGCGGCGCGTTTCGTCGGCGAAGAACGTGCGCGGCAGAGCTTCATTCGCTTCGCCTACCGTCAGGGCAAGGGTTTCAACCCCAACCAGAACGCCGACAGCGAATGGATTGCCCACACCGAACGCTTGCTCGCCGGTGTCCTTGGCGCCTCTTCGACGCGCGCCGTAGTAAAGGCCGCCATCGAAGGTCGGGAAATGCAGTTGGAGGACGTAGTCCGAATCGCTGACGAAGCCTCGGAAGTGCTGCAGTTCAACCGCGCCCTGCTGCAAGGCGCGATCGAGAACATCACCCAGGGCATCAGCGTGGTCGACCAGTCGCTGAAACTGGTGGCGTGGAACCGGCGTTATCTGGAGCTGTTCAACTACCCCGACGGCCTGATCAGCGTCGGCCGGCCGATTGCCGACATCATTCGCTACAACGCCGAACGCGGTTTGTGCGGCCCTGGCGAAGCGGAAGTGCACGTCGCGCGACGCTTGCACTGGATGCGTCAGGGCCGCGCACACACTTCCGAACGGCTGTTCCCCAATGGCCGGGTGATCGAGCTGATCGGCAACCCGATGCCCGGCGGCGGATTTGTCATGAGCTTCACCGACATTACCGCGTTCCGCGAAGCCGAACAGGCGCTGACCGAGGCCAACGAAGGGCTGGAACAACGGGTCAGCGAGCGCACCCAGGAACTGTCGCAACTCAACGTCGCGCTCACCGAAGCCAAGGGCAATGCCGAGGCGGCCAACCAGTCGAAAACCCGCTTCCTCGCCGCCGTCAGCCACGACTTGATGCAACCGCTGAACGCCGCGCGACTGTTCTCCGCCGCCCTCTCCCACCAGAACGAAGGCTTGAGCGCAGAGGCGCAGCAGCTGGTGCAACACCTCGACAGCTCGTTGCGTTCGGCGGAAGACCTGATCAGCGATCTACTGGACATATCGCGCCTGGAAAACGGCAAGATCAACCCGGACCGCAAAGCGTTCGTCGTCAATGAACTGTTCGACACCCTAGGCGCGGAGTTCAAGGCGCTGGCCCAAGAGCAAAAGCTCACGTTCCGGGTGCGCGGCAGTCAATTGCGCATCGACAGCGACATCAAACTGCTGCGGCGGATTCTGCAGAATTTCCTCACCAACGCGTTCCGCTACGCCAAAGGCCCAGTGCTGCTGGGCGTGCGTCGGCGCGGTGGTGAGTTATGTCTGGAAGTCTGGGATCGCGGCCCGGGGATTCCGGAAGACAAACAACAAGTGATTTTCGAAGAATTCAAACGCCTCGACAGCCACCAGACCCGCGCCGAAAAAGGTCTGGGCCTGGGTCTGGCGATCGCCGACGGCTTGTGCCGCGTGCTCGGGCACACCCTGCGCGTTCGCTCCTGGCCGGGGCGCGGCAGTGTGTTCAGCGTCACGGTACCGCTGGCGCGCGCGCAAACGCCTGCGGCGAGCGCCTCGATCGAACCAAACAGCAAAATGCTCAGCGGCGCGCAGGTGCTGTGCATCGATAACGAAGACAGCATCCTGATCGGCATGAACAGCCTGCTGAGCCGCTGGGGGTGCCAGGTATGGACGGCGCGCAATCGCGAAGAATGCGCAGCGATATTGAATGAAGGTGTGCGGCCGCAACTGGCGCTGGTCGACTATCACCTCGACCACGGCGATACCGGCACAGAGCTGATGGCCTGGTTGCGCACGCGCCTGGGCGAGCCGGTACCCGGCGTGGTAATCAGCGCGGATGGACGCCCGGAGACCGTAGCGCAAGTGCATGCCGCGGGCCTGGATTACCTGGCCAAACCGGTGAAGCCGGCAGCGTTGCGGGCACTGTTGAGTCGGTATTTGCCGTTGTAGAAGGTGACCTTGCAGACGCCTTCGCGAGCAGGCTCGCTCCCACAGAACAGCAAGAGCAAGAGCAAGAGCAAGAGCAAGAGCAAGAGCAAGAGCAAGAGCAAAAGATCGCAGCCTTCGGCAGCTCCTACAGTTGGACCGTCGATATCTGAGTGGAATGGTTGGTCGGCAGATTGCCTTCGCGAGCAGGCTCGCTCCCACAGAAAAGCAAAGCAGCGAAGCTGCCCGCGGCGCAGCCGCCCCACTCAACAATGAGCGCAAGCTCGAGTGCTTTTGATCTTGATCCACCGGCGACGTCGGAAGGCTGAGTGGAGGGATTGATCCGGGCGTGGGAGCGCAGCGACCGTCTGGCGCAGCCAGACACAGCGAGTGTAGGTGCAGCGAAGCAAACCGGAGCCGCTGCGCCCGGATCGATCCCGGAGCGAAGGAACCCGAGCCTGCGAGGGCCGAACGCAGGAGCTAGCGTTTTTTGCTTACTTTTTTAGGCGCTTGTAAAAAAGTAAGTCGCCGTCAGGCGAAACCGCCAGCCGCCACGCCCGCAGCAACGGATATGCCCCCAAAATCAGCCCAAAAAACGACGCCTACTCAGGCAACTCAACCAACCCATCAACATCCGTCATCGCCCGCTCCAGCAAATCCGCCGGCAAGCTCTTGCTCGCCCGCGCACCGAGCAACTTCAACTGCTCACTGCGGCTGACCAGATTACCGCGCCCCTCTGTCAGCTTATTGCGCGCTGAGCTGTAAGCCTTGTCCAGTTGCTGCAGACGATTGCCCACTTCGTCCAGATCCTGAATAAACAACACGAACTTGTCGTACAGCCAACCCGCCCGCTCAGCGATTTCCCGGGCATTCTGGCTCTGCCGTTCCTGCTTCCACAAACTGTCGATCACCCGCAGCGTGGCCAGCAGCGTAGTCGGGCTGACGATCACGATATTGCGGTCGAAAGCGTCCTGAAACAGCGACGGCTCAGCCTGTAACGCAGCGGAAAATGCCGCTTCGATCGGTACGAACAACAAAACGAAATCGAGGCTGTGCAGGCCTTCCAGGCGCTTGTAATCCTTGCCGGCCAGACCTTTGACGTGATTGCGCAGCGACAACACGTGCTGCTTAATCGCGATCTGCCCCAACGTGTCGTCATCAGCCGCAACATATTGTTGATAGGCCGTGAGGCTGACTTTCGAATCGACCACCACCTGCTTGTCGCCGGGCAGATAAATGATCACATCGGGCTGGAAGCGTTCCCCGTCCGGGCCTTTGAGATTGACCTGGGTCTGGTACTCGCGGCCCTTCTCCAGACCTGCATGCTCAAGAACGCGCTCGAGGATCAGTTCGCCCCAATTGCCTTGGGTTTTCTGGCCCTTGAGCGCGCGAGTCAGGTTGGTCGCTTCGTCGCTCAGGCGCAGGTTCAATGCCTGCAAACGCTCCAGCTCCTTGGCCAGCGAGAAGCGCTCGCGGGCTTCGGCCTGATAGCTTTCTTCCACGCGTTTTTCAAAGGACTGGATGCGTTCTTTCAACGGATCGAGTAACTGCCCGAGCCGCTGCTGGCTGGTTTCGGCAAAGCGCTGCTCACGCTCATCGAAGATCTTGCCGGCCAGCTCGGCGAATTGCGCACGCAACTCATCGCGCGAGCCTTGCAGGTCGTTGAGACGTTGTTGATGGCTTTCCTGTTGCTCTCGCAGTTCGGCACTCAGCGAGGCCGCTTGGGCGTCGAGGCGGCGCAACTCAGCGTCCTTGTTGGCGCGTTCGAGGTTCCAGGCGTGGGAGGCGTCGCGGGCGTCATCGCGCTCGATCTGCAGCAATTCAACTTCGCGGCGCAGGGCGGCGAGGTCTGCCTGTTTGGCGGCATTGGCCTGGCCGAGATCGGCGATTTCATCGCGGCTCGCTTCAAGCTGCGCGGTGAGGCCGTCCTGGGCCAGTTGCGCCATCGCCAGGCGCTCCTCGAGCAAGGCCAGATCGGCCTGGGCATTGCCGGCCCGGCGTTGCAGTTGCCAGGCCAGCGCCAGCAGCGGCACCCCTGCTGCCGCAAGACCAAGCAATATGCTGGTCAAGTCCATAGCCATAGCGACTCCTGCCAATCGGATAAAGCCTGAAGGTTAACCAAGGTGTCTGGGCTTGGACAGCTCAGTCTTCGATCAGACCGAGTTCCTGCTGTGCGCGACGGTCACCGGCGCGGGCGGCCTGACGCAGCAGCTCCTGACCGATACGCCGGTCACGGGCATTGCCGCACTCACGGCAGATCAATTGGCCGAGACGGCTTTGCGCAGCGACTACACCTTCACGGGCCGGTTGCTTGAGCAGGCGGCCCGCGAGGTGTTTGGCGCTGGGGCTGTCGCTCAGGCGCGGCGCATCGAGCAGCCACTCAGCCACACGTACGGAAAAACGCTTGGGAGCGGTAACAGAGGTCGGATTGGAGGTAACAGAGTCTGATACTGAGCGAAACTTCATAAAGCACTGCGGGACAGATCGGAAGGCGCGCCACTTTACTCTCTTTTTCTTACAGGTAAAGTCGAAAAAAACCCGGCACGCCCGTCCTAGAGCAAGCGCTAGGGACAATCCACAGAAGCTGTGGATAAGTCAGTGGACAACCGCTCTGTGATCCTCGCAAAGCCTTATGGAATGGGGCTCGCAGTCAAACTGACGATTTTTTCACCAACAAAAAAAGACGATATTTTTCATTGACTTAAACTTTTGATACAGGCAGTGACTGGAGTCAGGATCGATGTGACAGTTGCGTTACGCTCTGCGCAACTAATGTGCACAAGTACCTGTGAGCCGGTTATATGCGTGCGCTTTTTCGGGTCATTTTGCGCAGCTACGAGCGACCGAAAGGCTCTGCGAAAAGCATGCACGCCGACGGACGGTGCGACCCGACCATTCCCTGTGAAGTTTTTTTGACGTGGGGTTTGCTTCGCCCGAACGGATCCGTTACTATCCGCGGCGTTAGTACCAAGCTGAAAGTCAATTCCGGTCGAACATCTCCCACGGTCAACTTCCAACAGGAAGACACTGCCGAAAAAAGCGGGAACGACCCCTCGATGGTTTCCAGGTAACTTTTGCGACGACGCTGCCTTTGAACGAAAGCAAAGGGCGTTGCGAAGAACACTTACTCTGACCGAACCAACCTGCAAATTGATCAGGATCTTCACCCCGGGCCCAGAACCTTTGCCCTCGCTGTGATGCCTGTCCTCCTAAGTACCTACCTGCCAGCCCAAGCGCGCTCACTTATCAGCGCTTCAAACTGGCTGCTTTGTTCCAGTCGGGTTCTTCGTTCGATCAATGGTGATCAACGTTACTGGAACGTTTTAACGTTGCACGGTTCTTATCCGTGTCATTTGTAGGAACACCTAATAACTATGTCTACTCAAATCCAGACTCAGGATGCCATTCGCACCCTAACCAACGCTTTTGCTCCAATGAACTGCCTGATCATGGCCGCTCGCAAAGGCTGCTTCAGCTTCACCGTAGTCAATGAACACGGTATCGCTCGTCACAGCGAGCGTCTGTACCCCGATCAATACTCCAGCGCCGAACCGCTGCAGGCCGTGATCGAGCGTACCCGTCAGGCACTGGTTGCCTGAAAGCCGGACAGGCTGCAAAAGCAAAGCCCTGCTGAAAAGCGGGGCTTTTTATTGCCTGATATTTCACTTTTAGCGCAACGCTTCTAAGCATGTTCCGATCTAACGCCCGGTATGCGATGGCGGAAATATTTTAAAAACAGTCCTTTACACGCTGAATATGACACTACACTTCAACTCAAGCGGCTTGACCCGCTTGCGGCGAGCCTGATTCGATCCACTGCTGCCAAAGCCCCTTCAGGACTCGCCCTCAACAACAAGAACCGAGGGTGTTATGGGTATCGCTGCCAGCGAACTGTGCCGCTATGTGATCCGTCCCACATTGATCTATCTGGGACGCCACTGCGCAACCGCCGAATCCCTGCTGCTGGGTATCGCTGCCAGCCAATCCGCCCTCGGCTCTGCCCTGCACGACCGCCGCGGCCACGGCCTCTACCGGATTGCCGAGCATCGCCATCAGGCGCTCTGGGACGATTATCTGGCGCTCGATCCGGAGCGCGCCAGCCTGGTGCGCGGCCTCGCCAGTCAGCATGCATTCCTCAGCGGTCCGCATCTGGAACTGACCGTGAACCTGCGTTACGCCACGGCCATCGCCTGGCTGCTGGTAGAAGAACAGAACCCCATCCTCCCCGCTCCGACCGACCTGCTCGGCATGGCGCGCATCTGGCGCCAGACCTTTCAACCGCAAGGCCGTTTGCGCGACTTCACCTATGCCTGGCAAACCTGTGTTTCACCGTTGAATCAGGTCGCTTGCTGACCGGGCGGTTTCACAAGTTCTCGCAACAAGTCGCCATTTTGGTCGGATTGTCCTACAAAACCGCTCTAACTCAAGGCTTACAAGCTATAGCGCTGGGACGAAAATGTTGGTAATTTTCGCCCCGGTGATCACCAGGAGTTCTAATAATGAAAAAAGTCATGCTCAAAACCACCCTTAGCCTCGCCGTTACCCTTGCCTCCACACAAATCTTCGCGGCAGGTTTTGCCCTCAACGAACAAAGCATCAGTGGGATGGGGACTGGTTTTGCCGGGCGATCTTCTTCTGCCGACGACGCAAGCACTGTTTATGGCAACCCGGCCGGCATGGCGCGCATCAAGCGCGAACAAGTCACCGGCGGCGTCGCCCTGGTCGACGCGCATACCGATATCAGCGATACCAGCTCCAGCCCTAATGGCGGCAGCAACAAGGGCGACATGGTGCCCCTCACTGCCGTACCGATGGGCTTCTATGTAAAACCGATCGATGATCACTGGGCATTCGGCCTCGGTGTGTACGTACCGTTCGGTCTGATCACGGATTACGAAAACGGCTTCGCCGGTCGTTACTTCGGCAGCAAGTCCGAAGTGCAAGTCATCACTTTCCAGCCAACCGTCAGCTACGCCTTCAACGACAAGGTGTCGATCGGTTTCGGCCCGACCATCAACCGTATCGACGGCTCGCTGGAATCCAACCTGTCGATCACCCAGGCACTGCCGGACGGCAAGGTCAAGATCAAGGGTGACGACACCGCGCTGGGCTACAACGTCGGCTTGCTGGTCCAGGCCACCGACACCACCCGTGTCGGCCTGACCTATCACTCCAAGGTCGACTACAAGCTCGAAGGCGACACCAAGGTCAACTACAACGCTCTGGCGCTGGTGGGCGTTGGCGCCAACCAGAAGTACGACGCTTCGTTGAAGATCACCACGCCGGAATCCGTGGACCTGTCGGTCACCCAGGCGATCAACGATCGCTGGAACGTCTACGCCGGCACCACCTGGACCCGCTGGAGCCAGCTGGACAAGATCACCGTGAAGAACTCCGGCGTGCAGCCTCTGCTGGCCGGTCAGTTCGGTTCGATCAACGAAGACCAGAACTGGCATGACTCCTGGGCCTATGCCGTGGGTACCTCGTACCAGTTGAACAAGGAATGGGTCCTGCGTACCGGTCTGACCTTCGACCAGTCGCCAACCAATAACGAAGACCGCTCGCCGCGTATCCCGACTGGCGACCGCACCATCTTCAGTATCGGTGCCGGCTGGAGCCCGACCGACGACCTGACCATCGACGTCGCGTACTCGTACCTGAAAGAAGAGTCGGTCAACATCCGCAACGAAAACGCGCGCGGCCAGACTTACGATGCCAAGTATGAAAACTCGGCAAACGGCTTCGGTGTCGGCGCGACATACCGCTTCTGATGCACCGTGGCGAGGCTAAACCCTCGCCCACGAAAAAGCCCCGCTCTCTTTACAGAGGCGGGGCTTTTTCATGCCTGGGCATCGAACAAACCGGTAGGAGCTGACGAGTGCAACGAGGCTGCGATCTTTTGATCTTGAATTCGAGGATCAAAAGATCGCAGCCTCGTTGCACTCGTCAGCTCCTACAGGATCATCACAGGGCTTCAGGGCTTCAGCGGTTTGGAGGCAATTGCCTTTTCGATCGCGGCGATAAACTCGGGATCATCCGGTTTGGTCAAGCTGGAAAAACTCGCTACCACCTTGCCCTGCCGGTCGACCACGTACTTGTAGAAATTCCACTTCGGCGCATTGCTCTGCGCGGCCAGCACCTGGAACAGATGCGTGGCGTCATCACCGCGAACCTTCTGCGGCTCGGTCATGTTGAAGGTCACGCCATAATTGGCGTAGCAGACCTTGGCGGTTTCGGCGCTGTCCTTGGACTCCTGCTTGAAGTCATTCGACGGCACGCCGAGCATTTCCAGCCCTTGCGCCTTGTAGCGCTTGTTCAGCGCCTCGAGGCCTTCGAACTGCGGGGCGAAACCGCAGAAGCTGGCGGTATTGACCACCACCAGCGGCTTGTCGGCGTACTGCTTGCACAGATCGATGGATTCCTTGGCGCGCAGCTTGGGCAGCGAGCCTTGCAGCAGCTCAGGACAGTCGGCGGCCTGGGCCAGGCCAGTCAACGCCATCAGCAACGCGGGAACAGCACACCAGCGCATCAACATGTCGAATTTCCTTGGGCAGTCATCAGGCTTCGACGTTACTCGCCACGCTGCCATCTAGCAAATGCTCATGCCCAACTGCATCAGCGCCAGACCGCCGCGTTGCCAGCCCCACCACACCAGCGCCAACAGCGCAGCAGCCAGTGCGGTCACGGCGAATCGCGTGCAGATCCGGCTCATGCTGCGCTCGCCGCAGCTTGCAGGCGCGCCACCGGACGCTCGCGCACCGGCCAGTTCAGCGCCGCCGCGAGCAGGCTCAAGAGAACCGCCACTTGCCAGATCAAGTCATAACTCCCGGTTCGGTCGTACACCACCCCGCCCAGCCAGCCACCAAGGAATGAGCCGAGCTGATGGAACAGAAAGACGATGCCACCGAGCATGGACAAATTGCGCACGCCGAACAAGGTCGCCACCGTACCGTTGGTCAACGGCACCGTCGACAGCCACAGGAAGCCCATGGCCATGCCGAACAGATACGCTGTGGTGGTGGTCACCGGCAACCACAGGAACAGCACGATCACCACCGCGCGCAACAGATACAGCGCAGTCAACAGACGCGGTTTGGACATGCGTCCGCCAAGCCAACCAGCGGTGTAAGTGCCGAAGATATTGAACAGCCCGATCAATGCCAGCACCGTGGTGCCGACACTGGCGGGCAGATGCTGATCCACCAGATACGCTGGCAAGTGCACACCGATGAACACCACCTGAAAACCGCAGACAAAAAAGCCGAACGCCAGCAGCCAGAATCCGGAGTGCGAGCAGGCCTCACGCAGCGCTTCGGAAAGAGTCTGTTCATGGCCAAGCACCGGCAGGGGTTTATCCTTGAGCATGCTCACCAGCGGCACAATCATCGCCACCAGCAGGCCCAGCACCAACAGCGCGGCCGACCAGCCGAGCCAGCCGATCAACCCGAGAGTGCCCGGCAACATCGCAAACTGGCCGAACGAACCGGCGGCGCTGGCGATACCCATGCCCATGCTGCGTTTCTCTGGCGGCACAGCGCGACCCACAACACCAAGAATGACCGAAAACGAAGTGCCCGAAAGACCGATACCGATCAGCAGACCGGCACTGAGTGACAGAGTCACTGCCGAATCAGACAGGCCCATGCACACCAGGCCCGCCGCGTAGAGGATCCCACCGACCAGCACCACTTTCGCCGCACCGAAGCGGTCGGCCAGCGCGCCGGTGAACGGCTGCGCCAGGCCCCAGATCAGGTTTTGCAGGGCTATGGCGAAGGCAAACACTTCGCGACCCCAGCCGAACTGCGCGCTCATTGGCGACAGGAACAAGCCGAACCCGTGACGCACGCCCAATGACAACGCCAGGATCAGCGCACTCCCCAGCAACACCCAACCGCACGTACGCCACATCGATGTCATTGTTATTCTCCAGTCGCGGGTATATACCCGCTTGAGCGCGAAGAAACCGGCGTCAGGCCAGTTCGTCGAGCAATTTGAGCAAGGTTTCGCGCTTCTCGGCACCGAGCCGGTCGATCAGCCGCTGTTGCGCCGCCTCCCACGCCGGCAATGCCGCTGCCAGCCGCTGCACGCCGGTTTCAGTGAGGCGCACGATGCGGTTGCGCATGTCCTCGCCTTCGGCCAGCGCCACCAGACCTTCGCCCTCCAGCACACGTAGATTGCGCCCGAGGGTGCTGCGATCCAGGCCCATGGCCTCAGCCAGTTCGGAAATGCTCGGTTGCTCCAGCCGCTGCAGATTGCACAGCAGAGAATACTGGGCAACGTTGATCCCGAAGCCGTCGAGAGCGCCGTCGTAATGCCTGCTGACGCCACGCGCGGCGCGACGCAGGTTGGTGCATAAACACTGAGAAGGAAGCATGATGCGTGTATATACCCGCGAGTGTGTTAAATCAAGTTACAGATCAGTTTACTCTGAACATCATTGTTGCCGGTGAGGCCGCCTTCGCGAGCAGGCTCGCTCCCACAGGGGATTGCATTTCGAAGGTGGGAGCGAGCCTGCTCGCGAAGGGGCCGGCATCATCTACGCAAATCCTTCAGACCAAAGCGAGCCCCACCAACACCCCCATCTCCAGCAATTCCAGCAACGCCCCTGCCGTATCCCCGGTAGCCCCGCCCAACCGCCGCATCATCAATCGCCGCAGCCAGACAAACCCAACCAGCGAAATCAGCACCGCGCCGATACCCGCGATCAACACGCAGCCCAGCGCACTCAACCCCAGCACCCACCACCCCGCTTTGCGCGGCAGATGATCGGCCAGCGCCTGACCCAAGCCACCCGCACGCACATACGGCGTAGTCAGAAACAACCCCAACAGCGCCGCTCGCCCGAGCACCGGGACGATGATCAGCGCCAGGGTATGCCCTTGCTCGATCAGCGCCAGCAGCGCGGCGAATTTCAGCAACAACACCAGCACCAGCGTGACCACCGCGATCGGCCCGCTGCACGGATCTTTCATGATCGTCAGCGTGCGCTCGCGATCACCGAAGCCGCCGAGCCAGGCATCAGCGCTGTCGGCCAGGCCATCGAGATGCAGCGCGCCGCTGAGCAATACCCACACGGTCAACAACAGCGCCGCATGCAGCAACATCGGCGCGCCGACCAATAACAGATTCAACGCATAGAGGATCAACCCGAACAGCAATCCCACCAGCGGATAAAACAGCAGCGAACGGCCGAGCTGTTGCGGCTCGGGCATGCCCGGCAGGCGAATCGGCAGGCTGCTGAGAAACTGCAAGGCGATCCACAGCGGCAACATCTCAGTGACCTTCCTTGAGCGCGCCATCAGCCTCGACCGTCAGCGCAAACAGCGCGCCGTGGCCGACTTCGACATTGAGCAACTGTTCGCGCGGCAGACCACGTGCCTGCGCGAGCAACAAGCGCATCACGCCGCCGTGGCTGACCAGCAGAATCCGTTCGCCGGCGTAAGCCGCCTGCAACCGCGCGACCGCCGCCAACACCCGCGCGGAAAACGCGCTGACCGGCTCCCCCTGCGGTGGCGTGAAGCCATAGGGATCAGCCCAGAACAGCCCCAGCGCTTCGGCGTCCGTTTCCATCAACGCCGCCGCGCTCTGCCCTTCCCATGCGCCGAAATGCAGTTCCTGCAGATCCTTGTCCAGATGCACGGACAGGTTCAATTGCTCACCGAGTTCGGCGGCGAAGCGCGCGCAGCGCTGCAATGGCGAACTGACAATTCGATCCCACGGCCCGCCTTCGACCACCGCTGCACGCATCTGTGTCCAGCCGTTTGCGGTCAGCGCATCGTCGAGGCTGCCGCGCAAGCCGCCGCCGAGTTCCGTTTCGCCGTGGCGCAGCAGATCCAGACGCAGACTCATGCCGGGCGATCCGCGACAGCCGCTTCGGCGAACGTCGCCATTTGCCCGTGCAGGTCACAGGCCAGGCGCAACAACGGCACCGCCAACGCTGCGCCACTGCCCTCGCCCAAGCGCAGGTCGAGTTCCAGCAACGGTTCGGCGCACAAGGTTTCCAGCACATGACGATGGCCCGGCTCGGCACCGCGATGGCCGAACAACAGCCATTCACGACAGGCCGGATTCAAGCGCACTGCGACCAGCGCGGCGACAGTACAGATAAATCCGTCGACCAGCACCGCGATGCCTTCCTGCGCGCAGGCCAGATAAGCGCCGACCAACGCGGCAATCTCGAAACCGCCGAGATTCAACAGCGTCTGCAAGGCATCGCCACGCTGCGTGGCATGCAGCGCCAGCGCGCGCTCGATGACTTGCGCCTTGTGGCTGACGCCAGCGGCATTCAGCCCGGTACCGGGACCGGTCAGGTGCGCAACCGGGCAATCGAGCAAGGCACAGGCCAGCGCACTGGCCGCCGTGGTGTTGCCGATGCCCATCTCGCCGCCGATGAACAACTGGGAACCGGCGGCTTTCGCGCGCAAGACGCTGTCGCGACCGGCCTGCAAGGCTATTTCGCCCTGCGCCTGAGTCATCGCTGCGCCCTGAGCGAAGTTCGCCGTTCCCGCACCAATGTTCAGATGGCGCACGCCGGGCAGGTTCAGCGCCGGATTCACCGTGCCCAGATCGACCACTTCCAGTTGCGCACCGAGCTGACGCGCCAGCACGCTGATCGCCGCGCCGCCGCTGACAAAGTTGAGCAGCATCTGCCCGGTAACTTCCTGCGGATAAGCCGATACGCCTTCGGCTACCACACCATGGTCGCCAGCGAAGATCGCGATCCAGACTTGATCCAGCGTTGGCTTGAGCTGACCTTGCAGACCGGCCAGTTGCACGGCCACCGATTCAAGGCGCCCCAGCGAACCGGCCGGTTTGGTCAGTTGCTGCTGGCGCTCGGTCGCTTGCGCGATGATGTCCGAGTTCACGGTTTTGCACGGGTTCAGCCACCAGGTCGGGCTCATAACGCAGGTCCTTTCAAAGTCAGGGGCAGGCCGGCGACGGTCAGGACAACTCGCTGACAGCGCTCGGCCAGAGCTTGATGCAGCCAACCGGCTTCATCGACATAGCGGCGGGTCAATTCGCCCAGCGGCACGACACCCATTCCGGTCTCGTTGCTGACAAAAATGATTTCACCCGGCAACGACGCCAGGCAGTCGAGCAGCGCTTCACGCTCGGCGGCGAGACGTTCGGCGTCGTCGAGCATGAGCAGATTGGTCAGCCACAGGGTCAGGCAATCGACCAGCAGGCAGCGCTCTGCGCCGGCGGATTCGCGCAGCACGCGGGCCAGTTCCAGTGGCTCTTCGATCAACGCCCATTCGACCGGGCGGCGCGCGCGGTGATGGGCGACGCGCTGGTTCATTTCGCCGTCGAGCGGTTGGCTGGTGGCGATGTAGGTGACCGCCAGATGGCTGTCGCTGGCGAGTTTTTCCGCCAGACGACTCTTGCCGGAGCGGGCGCCGCCGAGGATCAGTTGGAGCATGGGTTCATCCAAAAATGTGTGGTGAGACAACCGGCCCCTTCGCGAGCAGGCTCGCTCCCACCGTTGATCGCGTCTCCCTGTGGGGAGCGAGCCTGCTCGCGAAGAGGCCAGTCCAGACAACTCAAATCCCGCAGAGCTGACGCAACAGCCCGGTATCCAGATGCTTCTCCACCAGATCTGCCAGCCGTTCGATGTCGCGTTCGCGCAAGCCGTGGTAATCGACTTCCTGCACATCACTCAACCCGGCCCAGCGCAGCAACGCCGCGCTCGCCTCGGGGGATTCGAACAAGCCGTGCAGATAGGTGCCAAACACCTGACCATCGGCACTTTGCGCACCATCGCAACGACCGTCGTCCAAATGTACCGCCGGATTCTCCAGCGCCGGCCCGCTGGTTACGCCAGCGTGTATTTCGTAACCGCTGACTGCGGCGCTTTCCAACGCCAGCCGCCCGCGCACGTTGCGCAATTGCTTCTCGGCTTCGAGTTGCGTTTCGAACGCCAGCAGCCCCAGACCGGCGCTGGAGCCGGCAGCGCCTTCCAGCCCAAGCGGATCGTGTACTTGCTCACCGAGCATCTGCAGACCGCCGCAAATCCCCAGCACCTTGCCGCCGTAGCGCAGATGCCGATTGATCGCAGCGTCCCAGCCGTTGGCGCGCAGATAAGCCAGATCACTGCGCACGCTTTTCGAGCCCGGCAGGATGATCAGGTCGGCGGCGGGAATCGCCTGCCCCGGGCCGACAAATTGCAGATCCACCTGCGGATGCAGACGCAGCGGGTCGAAATCGGTGTGATTGCTGATGCGCGGCAGCACCGGCACCACCACTTTCAAGACCTGTTCGGCCTTGTCGGTCTGGCGTTGGTCGATGCCGTCCTCGGCTTCAAGGTGCAGGTCCATCACGTAGGGCAGGACGCCGACCACCGGTTTGCCGGTGCGCTGTTCCAGCCAGTCGAGGCCCGGTTGCAACAAGGCGATATCGCCACGAAAGCGGTTGATGATGAAGCCTTTGACCCGCGCCTGCTCGCTCGGTGAAAGCAATTCCAGCGTGCCGACCAAATGCGCAAACACGCCGCCGCGATTGATGTCGGCGATCAGCAGCACCGGGCAATCCACCGCTTCGGCAAAGCCCATGTTGGCAATGTCGCCGGCGCGCAGATTGATCTCCGCCGGCGAACCGGCGCCTTCGACCATTACCAACGAGTACGCAGCGCTGAGTCGCTCGTGCGAGGCGAGCACCGCTTGCATCGCGATGGCCTTGTAATCGTGATAGGCGACGGCGTTCATCGTCGTCACCGCGCGGCCATGAATGATCACTTGCGCGCCGGTGTCGCTGTTGGGCTTGAGCAGCACCGGGTTCATGTCTGTGTGCGGTTCAAGACCGGCCGCTTGCGCCTGCACTGCCTGCGCGCGGCCGATCTCGCCGCCGTCAGCGGTGACTGCGCTGTTGAGCGCCATGTTCTGCGGTTTGAACGGCACCACCGCCACGCCCTGGCGAGTGGCCCAGCGGCACAACGCGGTCACCAATGTGCTTTTGCCGGCATCGGACGTGGTGCCTTGCACCATCAGAGTGGTCATGGGTGGTCCTTGGCGAATGCTTGCAAAGCCTGTTCGAGACGCAGCTCTTGCGCGGCATCGGCTGGCAGGCCGAAACGCACGCTGCTGTTGTGGCTGAACAGGCGCAGGAGGATGCCGCGCCGGGCGAGGAATTCGTGCAGCGCTTCGGCGTGCTCGGTGATCAGCCACTGAAACAGCGCGCAGCCACCCTGCGGTGCAAAACCGCAACGGGTCAGCAGCGCCGCCAGCCGTTCGCTCGCTTCATCGCTACGAATCCGCTGACGGGTGTGACCCTCGGTGTCTTGCAGGCACGCCGTACCGAGTACCCGCGTCGGCCCGCTCACCGCCCACGGCCCGACCTGTTCGGCGAGCAGTTTGAGCAACTTGCGCTCAGCCAGAACGAAACCGAGGCGCACCCCGGCCAGACCGAAAAACTTGCCGAACGAACGCAACACCACCAGCCCGACCTGATGCGCATAGGGCGCCAGGCTCAGTTGCGGTGTGTTGTCCATGAATGCTTCGTCGACCACCAGCCAGCCGCCGCGTTGCGCCAGCCGCGCATGCCAGTCGAGCAGGCGTGCCGGGGTCAGGCTGAGGCCGGTCGGATTGTTCGGATTGACTACCACCAGCACATCGAGACTGTCGAGAAAGAACTCGACTTCCTGCTCGAGCACTTCACGGACGATGTAACCGCTGCGCCGCCAGGCTTCGGCATGCTCGGCATAGCACGGCGACAACACGCCGACCTTGCCGGCCCGGCGCAGACGCGGCAGCAACTGGATAGCCATTTGCGAGCCGGCGACCGGTAGCACCTGCGCGGCGCCGTAATAATCGCAGGCGGCCTGTTCCAGTCCGTCATCGGTTTCCGGCAAGCGCGCCCAGGCGCGTAGCGGGATCTCCGGGATCGGGAACGGCCATGGCGCGAGGCCGCTGGACAGGTCAAGCCAGTCGGCCTCGGCAATCCCGTAATCGAGTGCAGCCTTGCGCAGCCGGCCACCGTGCTCAAGCATAAAATTCCGCCCCCAGGCAAAGCATCAGCAGCCACAACCATACGCCGCGCTGGACCAATTGCCAGCCACGGTCAATGGAATCGGCATCCGCCGGCGCACCTTCGCCCAGTTGTGGGCGCTCATGCAGTTCGCCGTGATAGATCGCCGGTCCACCCAACTCGACGCCGAGCGCACCGGCACCGGCCGCCATCACCGGGCCGGCGTTAGGGCTGTCCCACTGCGGCGCCTGGGTGCGCCAGCACTTCAGCGCGAGGCGGGTTTTGCCGAGCAGCGCGTAGGTCAATGCCACCAGACGCGCAGGAATGTAGTTCAACACGTCGTCGATTTTCGCCGCCGCCCAGCCGAAACGTTCGAAGCGTTCGTTGCGATAACCCCACATCGCATCGAGGGTATTGCTCAAGCGATACAGAACCACGCCCGGGGCGCCGGCGACGACAAACCAGAACAGCGCAGCGAACACCGCATCGCTGCCGTTCTCCAGCACCGACTCAGTCGCGGCACGGGCCACGGCAGTGCTGTCGAGTTCATCGGTCTGGCGGCTGACCAGATAACCGACACGCTTGCGCGCCTCGTCCAGATCATCGGCGCGCAACGCAGCCGCGACCGGTGCGACATGTTCGCCGAGGCTGCGCATGCCGAGGGCGCAATACAGCGCGAGAATCTCGACAATCCAGCCCACATAGGGCGCCCAGGAAAATGCTGTGGCGAGCAAGGTCAGCGGCAGCACCGCGAGCACCCACGCGGTCACACCGTGGCTGCGCCAGCCCCGGCCGCCGGCGTTGAAGCGTTGCTCGATGCGCCCGGCAAAATTGCCGAACGCCACCAGCGGATGCCAGCGTTTCGGTTCACCGAGCAGCGCATCCAGCGCTACTGCGGCGACACTCAGCAACGCCACACTCATTGACTCACTCCCCAATAATTTTCGTACAGCAACTCGTTGAGCGGCCGCGCCTGCGCCCAGCCTTCAAGTACCAGCATCGGCGCCGGATAGAATTCCTTGACCGGGCCGAGACACAACACCGCCAGCGGTTTCGCACCGGCCGGCAATTTGAGCAAATCCGCCAAGGCTTGCGGTTCGAACAACGAAACCCAGCCCATGCCCAGGCCTTCGGCACGGGAGGCCAGCCACAGATTCTGGATCGCGCAGGACAGCGAGGCCATGTCCATTTCCGGCAACGTGCGCCGACCGAAGATGTGTTTTTCGCGATCGTCCATCAGCGCTGCGACCAGCACTTCGGCGCAATCGTTGATGCCTTCGACCTTGAGCTGCATGAACTCATCGCTGCGCTCGCCAAGGGCTTCGGCAGTGCGGATGCGCTCTTCTTCCACCAGATCGCGGATCTGCCCGCGCAGAGCACGATCGCTGATGCGGATGAAGCGCCAGGGCTGCATCAGACCGACGCTCGGCGCTTGATGAGCGGCTTCGAGCAGACGACGCAGCAGTTGCGGCTCGACGCTGCCGCCGGTGAAGTGGCGCATGTCGCGGCGCTCGGCGATTGCCTTGTAGACCGCTGCGCGCTCGGCTTCGGAGAATGTGTTGTCGGTCATGGCCCCATCGCTGGCAAGCCAGCTCCCACAGGAGATCGCATTTCTTCAGGAAGCTCACCATTCACTGTGGGAGCGAGCTTGCTCGCGAAGCCGGCCTCACTGTCTGGCGCAAACAATGCCGCAATCGCAGTCGGATTCGATGGGAAATAAAAGTGCACGTACGACGCCGTCATCCGCCCCTCGCGATAAACCGCCTCAGCGCCGCGCCCGCCATTGGGACTCAGCCCACGGGCAATCGGCGTCAGCGCTGTGGTGGTCAGGGAATGATGATAGGTATGCCCACGCAACTCCCCTTCCGGCAATTCAACCGCCTGCAACGCCAGCGCCGCCAGACGCTTCTGCATCACCGCCTCGCCCTTGAGCAAACCGACCAGCTCAGCACGGGTGCCTTCCACGTCAGTCAGCGAATCAAGCAGGTAAAGCATGCCGCCACATTCGGCGAGCAAGGGCTTGCCCGCCGTATGGTGCGCGCGGATCGCCGCCAGCATCGAGGCGTTTTGCGCCAGCGCGACGTGATGCAACTCTGGATAGCCGCCCGGTAGATACAGGCTGTCCGCCTCGGGCAATTGCGTGTCGCGGATCGGCGAGAAGAAGCGCAATTCGGCGCCCATCGCCCGCAGCAGATCGAGACTGGCGCCATAGGTGAAGGCAAAGGCTTCATCGCGGGCAACGGCGATGCGCACACCTTTTAATAGAGGCTCGGCGGCGATGATCTCAGGCGCGGCGAATTCTACGGCGGGTGGCAGCGCGACCTCGCAACTGCTGGCCAGCGCATCGGCGGCCGCGTCGAGGCGCAGATCCAGATCATTCAATTCGCTGGCCTGAACCAGGCCGAGGTGGCGGCTCGGCAATTCGATACCGGTTTCGCGGGACAGCGCACCGTACCAGCGCAGACCTTCGGTGAGGCTGCCTTCGAGTAATTGCGCATGGCGCAAGGTGCCGACGCGGTTGGCCAGCACGCCAGCGAACGGCAAGTCCGGCTGATACTTCGCCAGGCCCAGCGCCAAGGCGCCAAAGGTCTGCGCCATGGCGGTGCCGTCGATCACGCCGAGCACCGGCACACCGAAGTGGCGCGCCAGATCAGCGCTGGATGGCGTGCCGTCGAAAAGGCCCATCACCCCTTCAATCAGAATCAGGTCGGCTTCGGCGGCGGCTTCCCACAACAGCCGGCGACTTTCCTGCTCGCCGACCATCCACATGTCCAGTTGATACACCGGCGCACCGCTGGCGCGCTCGAGGATCATCGGGTCGAGAAAGTCCGGGCCGCATTTGAACACGCGCACCTTGCGCCCCTGATTGCGATGCAAACGGGCGAGTGCGGCGGTGACGGTGGTCTTGCCCTGACCGGAGGCCGGCGCGGCGATCAACACCGCGGGGCAGTGACGTGGTGGCTTCAAAGTTCGACGCCTTTCTGCGCTTTGATCCCGGCCTGGAAGGCGTGCTTGAGCATGCCCATCTCGGTAACCGTGTCGCCCATCTCGATCATTTCCGGCTTGGCGCCGCGACCGGTGACCACCACGTGCTGCATCGGCGGGCGCGCTTGCAAATCGCTGAGCACCTGATCGAGATCGAGGTAGCCGTGCTTGAGGGCGATGTTCAATTCATCGAGCACCACCAGACCGATCGAAGGGTCGCGCAACAATTCACGCGAGACTTCCCAAGCGGCGGTCGCAGCGGCGATGTCGCGCTGACGATCCTGGGTTTCCCAGGTGAAGCCTTCGCCCATGACGTGGAAACGCACCTGCTCGGGGAAGCGGCGGAAAAACAATTCCTCGCCAGTGCTGTTGCGGCCCTTGATGAACTGCACCACGCCGCACTGCATGCCGTGGCCCATCGCGCGGGCGAGCATGCCGAACGCCGAGCTGCTCTTGCCTTTGCCATTGCCGGTCAGCACCAGCACCAGGCCACATTCGTCGGGCGAGCTGGCGATGCGTTCGTCGATCACGGCCTTCTTGCGCTGCATGCGCGCCAGATGGCGTTCGTCACGCTCGGGGGAATCAGTCATGGGGGGAGCTCTCCGTTGAGGCTGGATAACGGCGGGCAGGCACAAGAATAGACGGCAAAAAGCCTGGCATCGCCCACCGTGATGCCGCTGAGATGGATCAGGCCGGTCTCCGGGCTCATGAGCGGCGTTTCGCCGGACTGCGCGCCTTCCCGCTTCTTTCGAGGCAGTGGCTCAAGGCGCAGTTTTCACTCATTTACCGTTGCGGGGGCAGCGCCGGGATCGTCGTGGCTTCGCTTGAAGACCACCCTCACCGGCTTCCCTGTTTCACTCTGTCGACGCGGGGCCACAGAGCACCTGAAACAAGCGGCGAAGGTTAGAGGGTTGGGGGTGGAGCGTCAATTGAAGAGGCGCTTTGCGCGCGAATAACTGCCGCTGATCCATTGTGCAGCGGCAATCTTGTGCCAGACTGCGACAAGTGATATCAAAGAGCCATGCTTTTTTCGAAAGCCCACTACAACAATAAGGATGACGACGATGCAAGGCATGATCATCAGCAACCCGCGCCTGGAATTTCTGCGCCCGGTGCTGGAACGCTGGTTTGACTGTATCGATCGCTACAACACTGTACGCGGCGACAACGACACACCGTACTGGCACGACGAGAAAGCCAATCTCGGCCTGCTCGCGGCAGCGGCGTGGATGGCTGAAATGGTCACGCTGAACGACACGGCCACGCGCAAACAGAACGAAGAAGGCGAACGCAATGCTCGCGCCGACCTGCTGATTGCCGGCGCCGAAGACCGCGCGTTCATTCAGGCCACGCAACGCTGGCCACGGGTCAACAACCTCAACCTGACCCAGGCACTGCTCGACATCACCGTTGATGCCAAGCGCATCAGCTACGCCAGCGATCTCAAGCTCGGCTGCCTCTTCGTCGCTCCGCAAAAACCTCAGCACAGCGCCAGCCCCGAAGAATTGCAGGACATGGTCGACGACCTGCAAAAGGAACACACCTGCGCCGTGGCCTGGTATTTCCCCTACGCCTATCGCAAATTGCACAGCGACGCGGGCAACTATCATCCGGGCATCGCCGTGCTGTTAAAGGAAGCCCGCGGTTGAGCAGTTGAACCATCGGGCCTGCGCCCTCCTCTATGTTTAGGAATGCATTCATAGGGAAGATCAGCAATGCGCAAGGCCCAACTCGCTCTTATCATCGCCGTCGCTGGCGGGCTCGCCGCCTGCGGTGAAACCTCCAGCCTGCAAGTCTCCGACGGCACCGGCCCGTCACCGAAACTGCCCGAACCGAACAAGACGCTGATCCCGACAGTCAACATCGCCCCGGCGGTGGGCTGGCCGGACGGCGCGAAACCGACCGCAGCGGCCGGCACCCAGGTCGCCGCGTTTGCCGAAGGCCTTGATCACCCGCGCTGGCTCTACGTGCTGCCCAACGGCGATGTGCTGGTGGCGGAGACCAATGCGCCGCCCAAGCCCGATGACAGCAAAGGCATTCGTGGCTGGGTGATGAAGAAAGTCATGGGCAAGGCCGGCGCCGGCGTGCCCAGCCCGAACCGCATCACCCTGCTGCGTGATGCCGACCACGACGGCGTCGCAGAAACCCGCACGGTGTTCCTGCAGAACCTCAATTCGCCGTTTGGCATGACGCTGGTCGGCAACGATTTGTACGTAGCCGACACCGACCGCCTGCTGCGCTTCAACTACGAGCCGGGCGCCACCGAGATCAAGACCCAACCGATCAAAGTCGTCGACTTGCCTGGCGGCACGCTGAATCACCACTGGACCAAAAACGTCATCGCCAGCAAGGACGGCAACAAGCTCTACGTCACCGTCGGCTCGAACAGTAACGTCGGCGAAAACGGTCTGGATCAGGAAGAAGGCCGCGCGGCGATCTGGGAAGTCGATCGTGCGACCGGCAACCACCGCATCTTCGCCTCGGGCATTCGCAACCCCAACGGCCTCGCCCGGGAACCTACCAGCGGCGCCTTGTGGACAGCGGTCAACGAGCGTGACGAAATCGGCAGCGATCTGGTGCCGGACTACATCACCTCGGTCAAGGACGGCGGCTTCTATGGCTGGCCGTTCAGCTACTACGGCCAGCACGTCGATGTGCGGGTCAAACCGCAGAATCCTGATCTGGTGGCCAAGGCCATCGCTCCGGATTACGCGGTCGGTCCGCACACCGCTTCGCTGGGCCTGACCTTCGCCGAGGGCAACCGCTTGCCGGCGCAATTCAAGGAAGGCGCATTCATTGGCCAACACGGCTCGTGGAACCGCAAACCGCACAGTGGCTACAAGGTGATTTTCGTGCCGTTTACTGGCGGCAAGCCGACCGGGCAGCCGGTGGATGTGCTGACCGGCTTCCTCGACAAGGACGAGAACGCGCTGGGCCGCCCGGTGGGCGTGGTGATCGATCAGCAAGGTGGCTTGCTGGTGGCAGATGATGTGGGCAACAAGGTGTGGCGCGTTTCTGCCAGCAAGTAAGTTAAGCGCGAAGCAAAAAATGTGGGAGCGAGCCTGCTCGCGAAAGCGGTTTATCAGTCAAATCATTGTCAACTGACACTCCGCCTTCGCGAGCAGGCTCGCTCCCACATTTAGTTATGCATACGCACTAGGGGTTATGCGCCAGCTGCCCCGGCTGCAACACCCGCTTGGCGCTCAGATACGCCTTCTGCCAATAGGCCTTCGACAGGCTATCGAGCTTGACCGTGCCGCCCGTGGCCGGGGCATGCACGAAGCGCCCTTCCCCCACGTAAATCCCCGCATGACTGACCTGCGAGCCGCCATTGGTGGCGAAGAAGATCAGGTCGCCGGTTTGCAGGCCTTCCTTGCCGACATTCGGCGCCTGCATGACGATCATTTCGCGGGTCGAGCGTGGCAGTGAAATTCCCGCCGCGTCGCGGTAGACAAACCCGATCAGACCACTGCAATCAAAGCCCGAATCTGGCGTGTTGCCGCCCCAGCGATACGGCGTACCGACCAGGCCGAGGGCACGGAACAGCACGTCTTCAGCAACGGGGGAAAAAGCCTGGGAGGGAGCGAACACGATCGGCGCGCGAACCACGAGGGCTGGCGGCGGTGTGCGGCTGGCGCAGGCGCTGAGCAGCGCGGCGCAAAGGATCAAGGTGAGGCGGGCCGACATCGTCATAAGCAGAACATCCTGATCTGGCTGCGGCTTTCTCTGCCGAATGGACAGAAACAAAACCGCCTGCGTCATCACGCAGGCGGTTTGCCATCAATATAGATTCAGGATTCTAGCGGCTACGCGGCAAACTTCAAGTAAGACTTTAACTTCACCTTGTAAAGTTTAGGTCTACTCCGTTGCCGTGCCGTTTTGTCGCCGCGAACGCAGCGACATGCAGGTTACTTGCGAGCGGTGACCACGGTCGGCGCCATGGCGAGTGCACGCTTGGCTTCGATGAAGGTCTTGCTCCAGTAGCTGTCACCCAGGCTGTCGATGCGAACACCGCCGCTGCGACGACTGCTGGAGTGGATGAACTGATTGTCACCCAGGTAGATCCCGGCGTGACTGACACGACCGCGACGACCATTGGTGGCGAAGAACAGCAGATCCCCCGGTTCAAGGTTGCTGCGCGAAACCAGTGGCGCATCAACGTTGATCATTTCGCGAGTGGAGCGCGGCAGGTTCATGCCCGCCTCTTCACGGAACAGGTAACCGATGAAACCGCTGCAATCGAAACCGGCTTCAGAAGTTCCGCCGAAACGGTAACGAGTACCGATCAGGGACATACCGCGTTCGAGGATGCTGTCAGCCAGTACAGGAAGCTGATAAGGCTTGCTGCCGTTGAACTGGTTGAGTTCTTTTTCGGTGTCCAGCTCTTCCTGGTAAATAACGGAAGACTGGGCAGTAGCAGAATTCTTGACCTGTTGCGGCGGCTCTTGAACCGGAGAATGAGCAGCACAACCGAATAACAGGGTAACGAGTGCGAGAGGCACGAGGGGTGCGAAGCGCTTTAGCATGGGCACGACCGTGGCTGATAGTTGTAAAGAAGCCGAGACTATGCCCGCTATCGTCCTCATTTGCAAATTCAATCGAACTTTATGTGACTTCCCGGTTTCGCGTTTACATCTAAGCGCGTAACTCGTCTGGCCGGTGAATCGGCGCAGGGACGCGGGTTTTGTGGCGCCTGAAAGCTGGCAAAAGCCCACTACTACCAGCCAAGAGTTTCCTTGAGGAAGGGAATGGTCAGCTTGCGTTGCGCTTGCAGGGACGCCTGATCAAGCTGCTCGAGAAGATCGAACAGCGCGCTCATGCTGCGCGTGCCGCGAGTGAGAATGAAGTGCCCGACTTCATCGGTCAGGTGCAGACCGCGACGGGATGCGCGCAATTGCAGCGCACGCAATTTGTCTTCATCGGAGAGTGGGCGCATCTGGAAGATCAGCGCCAGGGTCAGGCGCGATTTCAGGTCGGCCAGCTTCACTGGCAATTCGCGCGGCGAAGTGGACGCGGCGATCAGCAGGCGCCGGCCGCTGTCACGCAGACGATTGAACAGATGAAACATCGCCTCTTCCCAGTCGGCCTTGCCGGCAATCACCTGCAAGTCATCCAGGCAGACCAGTTCGTACTGCTCAAGGTTGTCGAGGATTTCCACGCCGCGATCCATCAACTCGGCCAGCGGCAGATATACCGCCGGTTCGCCCATCTGCTCGAAGCGCAGGCACGCGGCCTGCAACAGATGCGTGCGCCCGACGCCGTGTTTGCCCCACAGGTAGATCAGGCTCTCCGTCCACCCGGCGTCGGCTTCGCAGAGACGCTCGACATAGCCGAGTGCAGCGGCATTGGCGCCTGGGTAGTAGTTGATGAAGGTGGCGTCGTCACGCAGACGCACACCTAGGGGCAGCTGAATCGGTTTCATGCTGACTGAACAGTTCTCAAAGGAACCGTTAGTGGCCTCTGTGTAAAGTTGGCGAAGTTTATACCCGTGAGGCTGAGCGCACAATGCGACAGACCCCAAGCAAAATCAAAGGTTTGCGTTGACGCAGCGGTTTGATGACAGATTCTCTGGCGCCCTCGCTCGAACGAAACGCGGCAGCCCGGCCAAGCGCCGGGCCGCCCGCGCCATCACAGCTCAGGTTCGTCAACGCCGCTGTAGATCCCGGAGTCCTTATACAAGTCGTGGACATGACGCACCAGCACCATGATCACCGCCGCCACTGGCAACGCCAGCAGCACGCCTGTAAAACCGAACAGCTCGCCACCCGCGAGGATCGCGAAGATCACCGCCACCGGGTGCAAGCCGATGCGGTCCCCGACCAGCAGCGGCGTCAGCACCATGCCTTCCAGTGCCTGACCGACCATGAACACTGCGACGATCCCGACCATCGGGTACAGATCGCCCCCGAACTGGAACAATCCGGCGATCAATGCCGCACCGATGCCGATGACAAAACCCATGTACGGCACAATCGCCGCGAGCCCGGCAATCAGGCCGATCAACAGCCCCAGTTCCAGACCGACGATCATCAGGCCGGCGGCATAAATCACCCCCAACGCAACCATCACCAGCAACTGCCCGCGCACGAACGCGCCGAGCACTTCGTGGCACTCGCCCGCCAGCGCAACCACGCGCTCTTCGCGATCACGTGGGAGCAGGCTGCGGATCTTGCCCATCATCACGTCCCAGTCGCGCAGCAGATAGAAGCTCACCACCGGAATCAGCACCAGGTTTGCCAGCCAGCCGATCAGCGCCAGGCTCGAGGCCGTCGCCTGACTCAGCACCACACCGACGATGTCGGTGGTCTGGCCCATGTGCTCGCTGATCGCGGCTTTGACTTTATCGAACTTCCAGAAGCCGTCCGACAAACCAAGCTTCGCTTGCGCCCACGGCACAGCGGTGTGCTGCAACCAGTCGAGCATCTGCGGCGCCAGCTCGTACAGACGCAGCAACTGCTTGGCGAGCATCGGTACCAGCACCAGCATCAACGCCGTGACGATCAAGGTGAACAAGGCAAACACGGCAATCACGCCCCAGGTTCGCGACAGCCCGAGCCGCTCCAGACGATCCACCAGCGGATCGAACAGATAAGCCAGCAACAACGCGACCAGAAACGGCGTGAGGATCGGATGCAGCAACCATACAAACGCGCAAAGCAGGACTACCCCACCGAGCCAGAACCAACGCCGCGTATCGGCCATTTACCACTCCTGATGCTTCTATATAAGGAAAGACTTACCAGCGAAACCGCAACGACGGTGCCGCCGCTGCCGGGGCTGGCGCTGGCGCTGCAACCGCAGGCGTACCATCCGCCGCTGGCTGGGCAGGCGCCACCGGAACCGGCGCTTCGGCCGGCAGCTCCTGCAACTTCGCCAGCGACAATTGCGCGCGCAACTGATCGGCGCTGCCATTGACCCGATAGACGATCCGATCGCCCTGCACGCTTTGCAGACGCACGCCGAACGGTTCGAGTAACCGCAGCAGCGCCGCATAATGCTCCAGATTCATGCCCTGCACTTCCAGCGTCTGCTGACCCGATGCGCCGGGTTTGGCGACGAATCGCGGCGCCAGACGCTCGGCCACCGCCAGCATCACCGCATCGGCAATCGCAGCCTGATCGGCGCCCTGCACGCTGCCGGCCTCTTTCTGATCACCGAGCCACAAGCGCCATTTTGCCTGCCACTGTCCGCCCTCTTCGCGGGCATGCACCGCCAGCAAGGCGTCGGCGTTGTAGCGCTCCGAAGCACTGCGCAAGGGCGCGGGGTCAGCGCTTTCCAGCGCGGGTGCGGTGGCAACCAATTGCTCGCTGAGATCAGCCAGCGGCAAGCGCAGTGGCAAACCGCGATGTTGTGCGGCCGTGCGCAACGCTGAGGCTGCGGCCTGACCGTCACCGACCAGGCTCGCACCTTCAGTTGAATCGTTCAGCCACCAGCCGAGGATCGACGGTCGACTGGCGCCCCACACCGGCAACCCGGCCCGACGCAAGGCCTGCTCGGTGGTTGCCGGATCGAAATCGACTTTCAGCACTTCCGGTGGCCCGGCATCGAAACCGAACTGGCTGATGATCTGCTGCGGGTCCTTGCGGATCGGCGCCAGCCCCGGGTTCTGCGCGGCTTTCGGGTCGCCGGTCAGGCGCAGCACCAGGGTATCGAGCGCCGCCTGCGTGGCGCGATCGCGCTCTTCCGGCGCCTGGCCGTTGACCGGCTGACGCACCTGATACAGACCTTTGAGGTTTTCGGCATGGCTCGCCAGGCTGACCAGCGTCAGGCAGCCTACAAATAACAATTTACAAAAACGCATGGAAAATTCCCGTCGACAGGAGCGGCTGGAACACGCCGCGTGAACCGGTTGAGCAAGGCTGTGACCCCCACCTCTTGCAAAACATTCACACGGTGGCGGTAAGTTTTTGCACAGTCCTAACGATAGACGGTTAATCGCCACACCTTATACAGGCAGTCATACCCTGCGATTGCAAAAAATTTCCGCCGATATGGCCCTGCCCGTCGGTGCGAGGATGGCCGCTGCCCCTCAAGCCTGATAAAATCGCGCGCCTTCGCAGACCGGCAACAGCCGGGCCCCTCGAAACTCGCGTGAGGCGATCGCCCATCGAGTTCGATGTTCCCGCTGAACTCGGTCGTTACCCCCTGAATCCCCTCCCCTAAAGGCCTGGATCATGAGCAAGCAACCCTCCCTGAGCTACAAGGACGCCGGTGTAGACATCGACGCCGGTGAAGCATTGGTCGAACGCATCAAGAGCGTCGCCAAGCGCACTGCGCGCCCGGAAGTCATGGGCGGCCTGGGCGGTTTCGGCGCCCTCTGCGAAATCCCGGCCGGCTACAAGCAGCCAGTGCTGGTCTCCGGCACCGACGGCGTCGGCACCAAGCTGCGTCTGGCGCTGAACCTGAACAAGCACGACAGCATCGGCATCGACCTGGTCGCCATGTGCGTCAACGATCTGGTGGTGTGCGGCGCCGAGCCGCTGTTCTTCCTCGACTACTACGCCACCGGCAAACTGAATGTCGACACCGCTGCCCAGGTTGTCACCGGCATCGGCGCTGGCTGCGAACTGTCGGGTTGCTCGCTGGTCGGCGGCGAAACCGCTGAAATGCCAGGCATGTACGAAGGCGAGGACTACGACCTGGCCGGCTTCTGCGTCGGCGTCGTGGAAAAAGCGGAAATCATCGACGGCTCGAAAGTCGCCACCGGTGACGCCCTGATCGCCCTGCCATCGTCCGGCCCGCACTCCAACGGCTACTCGCTGATCCGCAAGATCATCGAAGTCTCCGGCGCCGACATCGAAAACACCCAGCTCGACGGCAAACCGCTGACCGACCTGCTGATGGCCCCGACCCGCATCTACGTCAAGCCACTGCTCAAGCTGATCAAGGACACTGGCGCTGTGAAGGCCATGGCCCACATCACCGGTGGCGGCCTGCTCGACAACATCCCGCGCGTGTTGCCAAAAGGCGCGCAAGCTGTGGTTGACGTGGCAAGCTGGACTCGCCCGGCCGTATTCGACTGGCTGCAAGAGAAAGGCAACGTTGATGAAACCGAAATGCACCGCGTGCTCAACTGCGGCGTCGGCATGGTCATCTGCGTGGCTCAGGAGCACGTCGAAGTGGCCCTGAACACCCTGCGTGACGCCGGCGAGCAGCCTTGGGTCATCGGTCAGATCGCCGTGGCCGCCGAGGGCGCTGCGCAAGTCGAGCTGAAGAACCTCAAGGCTCACTGATGCCAAAGTCCTGTGATGTCGTGGTGCTGTTGTCCGGCACCGGCAGTAACTTGCAGGCTCTGATCGACAGCACGCGGACCGGCGACAGCCCGGTCCGCATCGCTGCGGTGATTTCCAACCGCGCCGACGCCTACGGCCTGCAACGCGCCCGCGACGCGGGTATCGCCACCCGCTCGCTGGATCACAAGGCATTCGAAGGCCGCGAGGCCTTCGATGCCGCGCTGATCGAACTGATCGACCAATTCAACCCCGAACTCGTGGTGCTGGCCGGCTTCATGCGCATTCTCAGCGCTGATTTCGTGCGTCATTACCAGGGTCGCCTGCTCAACATCCACCCGTCGCTGCTGCCCAAATACAAAGGGTTACACACTCATCAGCGCGCGCTGGAGGCCGGCGATACGGAACATGGCTGCTCCGTGCACTTCGTCACCGAGGAACTCGATGGCGGACCACTGGTCGTACAAGCAGTATTACCGGTAGAGTTGCACGACACGCCGCAGAGTCTGGCGCAACGAATCCACGCCCAGGAACACCTGATCTATCCGATGGCAGTACGCTGGTTTGCCGAAGGCAGGCTGACACTCGGTGACCAGGGTGCTTTACTCGACGGTCAGCCACTCGCCGCCAGCGGCCACTTGATTCGACACTAGGAGATATTATGCGTCGCGCCCTGCTCTTCGCTTGCGCTCTGCTCGCCCTGCCCTTCGCGCAGGCAGCGGACCTTCAACCGTTCTCCGCCAGCTACACCGCCGACTGGAAGCAGCTGCCCATGAGCGGCACCGCCGAACGCAGCCTGACCAAGGAAGCCGACGGCGTCTGGAAGCTCAGCTTCAAGGCCTCGATGATGATCGCCAGCCTGACTGAAGAAAGCACCCTGAAGCTGGACAAGGACACGCTGCTGCCGCAGTCCTACCACTTTGAACGTGGTGGTCTGGGCAAAGCGAAAAAAGCTGATCTGGACTTCGACTGGGCCAATAAACTGGTGACCGGCACCGACCGTGGCGACGCGGTGAAGATCCCGCTGAACCGCGGCATGGTCGACAAGTCGACCTATCAACTGGCGCTGCAGCACGACGTTGCCGCCGGCAAGAAAAGCATGAGCTATCAGGTGGTTGATGATGGCGAAGTCGATACCTACGACTTCCGCGTGCTGGGTTCGGAAAAGGTCGACACCAAGGCCGGCCAGATCGATGCGATCAAGGTCGAGCGCGTGCGCGATCCGACACAAAGCAAACGCATCACCGTGCTGTGGTTCGCCAAGGATTGGGATTACCTGCTGGTGCGCCTGCAACAGGTCGAGACTGACGGCAAGGAGTACAACATCATGCTCCAGGACGGTACTGTCAACGGCAAGACTGTCAAAGGCAGCTGATCCGTCGCAAGAACAGAGAGCCCCGCGAATGCGGGGCTTTTGTTTATCTGTTCGATGATACTGCGCGGCGGCCCTACCCCTCACCCCAGCCCTCTCCCGAGGGAGAGGGAGCCGACCGAGGTGTCTGCCGCTAACCATCGACCTGAGAAACCGAGTCGAATATGGATTCCAAAGCATCGCACGATTAGTCCCCTCTCCCCTCCGGGAGAGGGTTAGGTTGAGGGGCTTTTGAAGGTCAAACTCACACCGAAAACCGCGCCACCATCCCGTTCAGATCCACCGCCAACTTCGACAACTCCTGACTCGCCGCACTGGTCTGATTGGCCCCCGCCGATGTCTGCATCGCCAGATCACGAATATTCATCAGGTTGCGATCCACCTCCCGCGCCACCGCTGCCTGCTCTTCCGAGGCGCTGGCGATGACCAGATTGCGCTCGTTGATCAAGGTAAACGCCGAGGCAATTTCCTCCAGGGCCGAGCCTGCGCTCTTCGCCAGCTCGAGGGTCGAGCGCGCCCTTGAGTTGCTTTGCTGCATCGAACTGACCGCTGAATCGGTGCCCTGCTGGATCCCGCCGATCATTTGCTCGATTTCCTGGGTCGACTGCTGGGTGCGATGCGCCAGCGCCCGCACTTCATCTGCCACTACTGCAAAGCCACGCCCGGCATCACCGGCGCGCGCGGCTTCGATCGCAGCGTTGAGGGCGAGCAGATTGGTCTGTTCGGCGATCGAGCGAATCACGTCCAGCACTTTGCTGATGCCATGAACCTTTTGCGCCAGCGCCTCGACCTGCGCGGCATTATTGGTGACATCGCCAGCGAGAAACTCGATCGACGTCACCGTCTGCTGCACTTGCTCGCGCCCTTGCCGGGCGATGCGGTCGGACTCGCGGGAGGCTTCGGACGTGGCCACGGCGTTGTTCGCCACCTCTTCCACCGCTGCTGTCATCTGGTTGACCGCAGTGGCGGCCTGTTCGATTTCCTGGCTCTGCTGATGCAGGCCGCGAGTGGCGTCTTCGGTGACACTGCTGAGTTCTTCGGCTGCCGAGGCCAACTGCGTTGACGACTCGGAGATGCGCCGGATCGTGTCGCGCAGATTGTGCTGCATGCTTTTCAACGCTTGCAGCAGACGCGCCGGCTCGTCTTTGCCAGTGATGTGAATGTCACCGGTCAAATCCCCACCGGCCACCACCTCGGCCACGCTGAGCGATTGCGACAATGGCACGACAATGCTGCGCGTCAGCAGCAACGCCAGGCCGACAGTAATCAGCGCAGCCATGGCGATCATTACTGCGACCCATAGCCGCGATTGCTTGAACACCAGCCGCGCGGCCTCAGTGGCCAGACCGGCATTCTGTTTATTCAACTCGACCAGCTCACGCAAAGTGGCGGCGATTTCATCGGCCAGCGGGCTCATCTGATCATTGAGAATCGTCGCAGCCTCAGCGACCCGATTCTGCGCCGACAGCTGTAGAACTTGTGCCTGAAGCTCAAGGTATTTGTGCTCGGTGCCCTTGAAGCGTTCGAACAATACGCGCTCTTCAGGCAGCACGATCAGACCATCATAACGCTGCTGCGCTTCGCTCAAGCCACTGCGCAGTTCGTCGAGCTTGGCGACATTTTGCTCCAGTGCCTTGGGGTCACGGTTGAGCAACAGGCGCATGGTCAGCGCACGCAGACGCAGCATGTCCTGACTCATCTCCCCCACCGCCATCACGCTTGGCAGCCAGTTGTTGTCGACTTCATCGGACTGCGCTCGCATGTTCGACATTTGCAGCAAGGCGAACGCGCCGAGGGCAAACACCATCAGGGCCAGCAGGCCGAAACCGAGACCGGCGCGCGGGGCAATATTGAGACTACGGATATTCATCACTCTGGCTCCTTCCAAAAGCGCTGCATCAGCCTGCAGCGGGTTGCTTTAGAAGGTATCGGCATTGCCGTGAAATTGCGTAAGACGAAAAAGCGATAGGCAGACGAGCGGCTAGTCCGAACTCATGGCTTTGACGTTTCAGCGCGGAGCAGCGGATTTTTCTGTGTTGCGCGGCAATATTGCCAGGAAGTTATCGCGCGCGACTTTGCGCGCCACCCCTTCCGGCAGCGCATCGAGAAACGGCTTGTAGCTGTGCATTTCCTGACCAAGCTTGTTGAACCGTCCTACCACGTCAGAGCCGAGCATGAAGCGCTCGGGATACTTTTCCACCAGCGCCAGCCATTCGGCGCGCGGCTTGCCCTGCTCGTCCAGCAGATACGGCGTGAGCATGCTCCACGACAGGTCGATAAACAGATTCGGATAAGCCTCAAGCATGCGCGTCAGGGTTGGCAGGAGAAACGGCAACTGGGTCTGATGCCGATGGATCTCGGCGCTGGTGCCGGCATGCGCCCAGATGAATCGCGTGTGCGGATGGTTGCGCAGCGGCTCTTCGACTTCCTTCAGGTACAGCGGATTTTTCTCACGCTTGGAAGTGATGTTGGAATGCAGCATCACCGGCAGATCGTTTTCCGCAGCGAGGTGATAGATCTTGGTCATTGCCTCGTTGTTGGCTCGGGGCGTGTCGCCGGAGGTCAGCGCCGTCAGGTCATCGTGCCGGGTGAACACCTCGCCGATGCCCTGCCACAACCCCGGATACAGGTCGAGCATGCGCTGGATGTGCGCGGCGGAATTCTTGTCATTGGGATTGAAGCCGGACAGGAACGGATGAAAGTACTGGCGCTGCTCCGGCGCGAGCTTTTCCACCGCGTCGGCAACGATCACGTCAGTGGCGCTGTACCAATAGGCATCGGCGTCATCGCCGGCGTAGTAGCGCGGACGCTTGGGTTCGTCTTCGTGCCATTTCTTCGCCACGGGAATGCCGGAAATCATGACGTGCTCGATGGAATTGTCCTTCATGGCCGTGAGCAATTTCTGCATGCCGGCGCTTTCCTGGAAAAAATCCACGTAATGCAGGTGCGCATCGCTGTAGGTGTATTCGCGGGCACTGGCGCTGCCAGCGAACAGCAGCAGACAGGCAAGACTCAGACGAGACAAGGACACAAGTAATCTCCGGCAGATGGGCATAGCCTAGACCGCGCCCGAACGACAAGGGTTCATCCCTGCCGAAAAGCGGAACGCCCACTGCCGCGAATGCTCTATAACTGCAAGGTCTGTTTTGATCGAACGATTTTTCCTGCCGCCTGTGAGGTTTCCATGACTGTTACCGTCAATACCGTCTCTGCCGAAGGTTTTCGTCACACCGTCCAGATCGACGACCACGAATTGTTTGCCGATGTACCGAAAAACGCTGGGGGTGAAGGCACCGCGCCAGAGCCACACGACTACTTCGACGCAGCCCTTGGCGCCTGTAAAGCGCTGACCCTGAAGATGTACGCGAAGAAAAAAGACATCCCACTGACCGGCGTGGGAGTCGAAGTGAAGCGCGACAACAGCCAAGAGCAGAAAGGCAAATACGCCCTGCATGTCACCCTCACCCTCAAAGGTGTACTGACCGACGCTCAGCGCGAGGAACTGCTGCGTGTGGCCGATCGCTGCCCGATTCACAAATTGATGACCACCAGCGAAGTCAGTATCGAAACCCACGCACCACAAGGCTTCGACAGCCAATAATCCTCCCAATGCCAGCGGCGGGTTATGCTTCTGGCATCACCCGCTCAGCCTGGAATGCACCATGGACACGCCACTCCTGATCATCCGCCCGCGCGCCGAAGACGTCGAAGGCCAGCCGATTCTGCGCCCGCTGCCGTCAGCCAAATGCCGCAACGTCGGGCCTTTCGTGTTTTTCGACCACATGCTCGAGACGATTTATCCGACGGGTAAAGGCATGGATATCCGACAGCATCCGCACATTGGCCTGTCGACACTTACCTATCTGTTCGAAGGGCAATTGCAGCACAAAGACAGTCTGGGCTCCGATCAGGTGGTCGGCGCCGGCGATGTCAGCTGGATGACCGCTGGCAGCGCCATCGCCCACGTCGAGCGCACGCCTGCGCCACTGCTCGCCGAGACCTTCACTCTGCACGGCCTGCAAGTCTGGCTCGCCTCGCCCAAGGCACACGAAGAAGGCCCGGGGCATTACAGTCATCATCCGGCAGCGACGTTGCCGGTCAGCGATAACCTTGGCGTGCAGATTCGCATGATTGCCGGGTCAGGCTTTTGCCTGGAATCGCCGGTGCCGGTGCTTTCTCCTACGTTGTATGCGGAAGTGAAGATGCAGACCGCGACCACATTGCTGATTCCGGCCGAGCATGAAGAACGCGCGGTGTATGTGTTGAGCGGGGATGCGCAGTTGAACGGCGAGGCGATCGAGCCGCATGCGCTGGTGGTGTTGCCAGCCGGCGAAGAGATGAGCCTGTTTGCCGAAAGCGATGTGCACGCGGTGGTGTTCGGCGGCGCGGCGCTGGACGGTCCGAGGCGGATCAACTGGAATTTTGTTGCAAGCGATCCGGCGGCGATTGATGAGGCACGGCGCAAGTGGGCGGCCGGGGATTGGCCGACGGTGCCGGGGGAAGTCGAGCGGATCGAACTACCGCGCTAGGCCGCTTACCCTCACCCCAGCCCTCTCCCAGAGGGAGAGGGAGCCGACCGAGGCGTCTTGCGTTATACATCGACCTGAAAAGTCTCGGCGATTATGGATTCGCCTATTCACGTTCAGGTCGACGCCACTCCCGAGCAACCCCCAATCAGTCCCCTATCCCAGAGGGATAGGGAGCCGACCGAGGCGCCTTGCGTTATACATCGACCTGAAAAATCCCGGCGATTATGGATTCGCCTATTCAAGTTCAGGTCGACGTCACTCCCGAGCAACCCTCAATCAGTCGCCTATCCCAGAGGGATAGGGAGCCGACCGAGGCGTCTTGCGTTATACATCGACCTGAAAAGTCTCGGCGATTATGGATTCGCCTATTCACGTTCAGGTCGACGCCACTCCCGAGCAACCCCAATCAGTCCCCTCTCCCTCCGGGAGAGGGCTAGGGTGAGGGGCTTTTCGCTTTTAACCGTTGAACACTTCATCCAGCAAATCATGCATCGACTTGAACGCGCGCTTGGCGGTCTTTTCGTCGTACATCATCTTGCCCGGCACATTGGCGTGCGGATCGGTAAAGGAGTGCACCGCGCCGCCGTAGCTGAGCAGTTGCCAGTCGACCTTCGCCGCGTTCATCTCATCTTCGAATGCCGGCAGTTGCTCTTTCGGCACCAATGGATCGGACGCGCCATGCAGCACCAGCACCGAGCCCTTGATGTTCTGCGCATCCGCCGGGTTCGGCGAATCCAGCGTGCCGTGGAACGACACCGCCGCTTTTACCGGCGCGCCGGTGCGGGCCAGATCCAGCGCACAGCAACCACCGAAGCAGAAACCGAACACCGCCAGTTTTGACGTATCCACAGCGGCTTCGCCCTGGCTCTGCAATTGCTCAAATGCCACTTGCAGACGTTTGCGCAACAGCGCGCGGTCGTCCTTGAGCGGCATCATCGCTGCCAGCGCCTCATCAGCGTTCTGCGGACGTACGGTCTGGCCATAGACATCCGCAATCAGCACCACGTAACCCTTGGCCGCCACGGCTTTGGCGATGTCTTCAGCACCGGCGCTGACGCCCATCCAGTTCGGCGCCATCAGCAAACCCGGGCGCGCAGCCTTGTGCTCGGCGTCGAACGCCAGGCGACCTTCATAGGTCTGGCCGTCAATCTGATAGACCACGGAACGTACAGTGACTTGGCTCATTTCTGACTCCTGATTGTGTAAACACCAGAATGAAAAAACCCGCCGAAGCGGGTTTTTCCTACAACGTGATCAAACCGACAGTTCAACCAGCAGCTTGTTCAGCCGGCGCACGTAAGCGGCCGGATCCTTCAAGCTGTCGCCCGCCGCCAGGGCGGCCTGATCGAAGAGGATGTGCGACAGATCGCCAAAACGCTCTTCGCTCTGCTCGCCATCGAGTTTCTCGATCAGCGGGTGGCTCGGGTTGAACTCGAAGATCGGCTTCGAATCCGGGACTTTCTGCCCGCTGGCTTCGAGAATCTGGCGCATTTGCAGACCCAGATCCTGTTCGCCGATAGCCAGAATGGCCGGCGAGTCGGTCAGACGATGGGATACGCGAACTTCAGCCACGGAATCACCCAGCGCAGTTTTCAGGCGCTCGACCAGACCCTCTTTGGACTTGGCGACTTCTTCAGCGGCTTTCTTGTCCTCTTCCGAGTCCAGGTTGCCCAGATCGAGGTCACCGCGCGCCACGTCGACAAAAGTCTTGCCGTCGAATTCGCTGAGGTAGCTCATCAGCCACTCGTCGATGCGATCGGTGAGCAGCAGCACTTCGATGCCTTTCTTGCGGAAGACTTCCAGGTGCGGGCTGTTCTTGACCTGCGCGTAGGTTTCGCCGGTGAGGTAGTAGATCTTGTCCTGACCTTCCTTGGCGCGGGCCAGGTAGTCAGCCAGACCGACAATCTGCTCGCCGTCGTCGCCCTGGGTCGATGCAAAACGCAGCAGACCGGCAATTTTCTCTTTGTTGGCGAAATCTTCTGCCGGGCCTTCTTTCATGACCTGACCGAAGTTTTTCCAGAAGCCCTTGTATTGCTCAGGTTCGTTCTTCGCCAGTTTTTCCAGCATGTCGAGCACACGCTTGGTCAGCGCGGTTTTCATCGAATCGATGATCGGGTCTTTCTGCAGGATCTCACGCGACACGTTCAGCGACAGGTCGTTGGAATCGACCACGCCTTTGATGAAGCGCAGGTACAGCGGCAGGAACGACTCGGCCTGATCCATTACAAACACACGCTGCACGTACAGCTTCAGGCCCTTCGGCGCTTCACGCTGGTACAGGTCGAACGGCGCGCGGGCCGGCACGTACAGCAGCGAGCTGTACTCAAGCTTGCCTTCAACCTTGTTGTGGCTCCACGACAACGGATTCTCAAAGTCGTGCGCGATGTGTTTGTAGAACTCCTGGTATTCCTCGTCTTTGACTTCAGTGCGCGGACGGGTCCACAGGGCGCTGGCACGGTTGACGGTTTCCCATTCAACGGCTGGAGCCTCTTCGCCTTCGGCCGGAGTGACTTCCTTCGGCAGTTCGATCGGCAAAGCGATGTGGTCGGAGTACTTCTTGATGATGTTGCGCAGACGCCAGCCATCCGCGAATTCGTCTTCACCGGATTTCAGGTGCAGGACGATGCGGGTACCGCGCTCTGGCTTGTCAATGGTGGCGACTTCGAACTCGCCCTCGCCTTTCGACGACCAGTGCACGCCTTCGCTGGCATCGGTGCCGGCGCGACGGCTGTATACATCAACCTTGTCGGCGACGATAAAGGCCGAATAGAAGCCGACACCGAACTGGCCGATCAGGTGCGAATCTTTCTTCTGATCGCCGGACAGGTTTTTCATGAAATCGGCGGTGCCGGATTTGGCGATGGTCCCCAGGTGGGTGATCACATCGTCACGGTTCATGCCGATACCGTTGTCTTCGAGGGTGACGGTCTTGGCGTCCTTGTCGAAGCTCACACGGATTTTCAGGTCAGCGCCACCTTCGAGCAACTCAGGCTTGGCCAGGGCTTCGAAGCGCAGCTTGTCGACAGCGTCAGAGGCGTTCGAGATCAATTCGCGAAGGAAAATTTCCTTATTCGAATACAGCGAATGGATCATGAGGTGCAGCAGCTGCTTTACCTCGGTCTGGAAGCCCAGGGTTTCCTTTTGAGTTTCCACACTCATGGTCATCAAACTCCAATCAGATGGCAGTGGCCGCGACCCGAAATGGTCTGCGGCGGGTTGTCATCTGAGTTGGGGGCGCTGTTCAGGATTTCAAGGGCTCATCAATTTTGAAGTGCGCGCGGGCGGTGGCGATCGGTTCGCCCTCGGTACTCTGCCACGCCGTGACCGCAACGTTGGCCACGCGACGCCCCTGACGGCAGACCTGACACCTGGCCCACGTGTCGCGAAACTGCCCGGCGCGCAGGTAATCGAGGGAAAAATCGATGATCTTCGGCACGCCCGGCGTGCCGGTAAAAATCAGCAGATGCAGGGCTGCGGCCAGCTCCATGAAGCCGGCAATCACGCCGCCATGGATCGCCGGCAATAAAGGGTTACCAATGTTGTCCTTGTTCGCCGGCAGCTTGAACAAGAGCTCATCGCCAACCCGCGAACATTCGATACCGATCAGCCCGGCATAAGGAATCAACGCCAGCAGCGGCGCGTAATCGCCCTGCGCGTGGGCCTGCTGCAGCTGCTCCCTGAGATCGTTGCTCATTGGCTCGCTCCCTTGATCGCGCCCGCGAAACCTTTGCTGCCCTTCAAGCCGATGCCCATGCGCATGAATGTGCCGACGACGTGGGCAATCGGTTGCTCGGGATCGTCCTGGTAGGCAAAACCACGGGCAAAGATCACGTCGGTGGTGACGCGGTAGCACTGGGCAAAGCCGTACACCGCTTTGTTCGGTTCAGCGGCGTGCATGTAGTCGATGCGCAGATCGAGGGTCGGACAGACTTCGAACTCCGGCAGCACGCACAGGGTCGACATGCCGCATGCAGTGTCCATCAGTGAAGTGATGGCACCGCCGTGGATGACTCCGGTTTCGGGATTGCCGACGATTTTTTCGCTGTACGGCAGGATCACCGTCAGCCCTTCGCTGGAGGCACTGTGCACCTGCAGACCGAGGACCTGACAGTGCCGCAATGCCGATAAAAAGCGCGTCGCGCGCTCAAAAACGGGGTTTTCGGCCATGTGATAATTACTCGCGTTTGGGCCTTGTGCCAGTAGTGAGAAAAGCGGCAAAAGTTCCGTGATAAAACAAACTTATATATCTGAAACAATTGAGGAACTTAACCCGCAGCGCCGAGTTCTTAAGGCCAGTAGTTATTTTCCATAAGGAGATACACCCCATGCGTAAGACTTTAGCTATTGCCTTGATGTTGACCGCTTCCCTCGGTCTCGCTGCCTGCGATAAAAAATCCGAGGACAAAGCTCAAGATGCAAACCAACATGCTGAGCAAGCTCAGCAAGACATGAACAAAGCTCAGGATAAAGTGAACGACGCAGCAAAAGAAAACGCCGAAGCTGCCAAAGCTCAGGCTGAATCGAACGCCGCTGCTCAAGAAGAAGCCGCCAAAAAGCAATAAGCTTTGTGGTGTGAAAGAAAACCCGCCAAGTGCGGGTTTTCTTTTGCCTGCGATTTACCGATTAGAGCAACACGGTTCTAAAAGTCGGACTAATCATCAGCAACAGCGAACAGATGAAGCCAACTAGCCACATCAGGCTGCGCAACTTCGCCAGATCGGCCAGATAGAACCACAGATAGAAAATCCGCGAGATCACGAAGATGATCGCCAGCGCATCGATCAGCCAACCCGCGGTTTGCGTGGTATGCGCCATCAGCACGCCGACGGCGAAGAGGATGAAGGCTTCGATGCTGTTCTGATGGGCCGCCAGCGCCCTCGCACCGAAGCCGGTCAACTGCGCCTGCTGCTGCCGCGGCAAGTGATTGTCATACCCGCCCTGCTCTTTCATGGCCTTGGCCACCGGCATACGCGCCACGTAGATCAATAAAGCACTGATAAACACACACCAGAACGGAATACTCATCAAACAGCCTCTTTGTTCGCCTCAGGGACGGGCGCCTCTGTAGGGGTATAGACCATGACATCGAGAACGTCGGAATGAAACTCGCGGCGATACAAAACCACCACGACTCCCGCGCTCATGATCATGAACAGCCACGGGCTGACGAACCACGCCAGCATGCTCATGCCGAAGTAATAAGAACGCAGGCCGAAGTTGAACTGGTTGGCCGCCATCGAAATCACCCGCGCCGCCCGCGAAGCGAAGGCCTTGCGTTCCTGCTCGGTCACTTGGCGCTCACCGATCATCGGCGCCGACCCGACCAGAATCGCCGCGAAGTTGTATTGGCGCATGCACCAACTGAAAGTAAAGAACGCATAGACGAACACCAGTGCCAGACACAGCAACTTGATCTCCGACATGCCCTGCGACGCCTGCTGCACCATCGGAATATCCGCCAACAACGACACGGCTCGGTCGGACGCACCGAGCACGGTGAGGATACCGGCGAGGATGATCAGCGTGCTGGAGGCGAAGAACGACGCGTTGCGTTCCAGATTGCCGATCACGCTGGCATCGGCGATGCGGTTGTCACGCAGCAGCATGCGGCGCATCCAGTCTTCGCGGTACAGGTGCAACACGCTGGCCAGACACGCCGTATCACGGGCCTTCCAGGTGGCATAACGGGTGTAACCGCCCCAGCAGACGACAAACCAGACGGCGGCGAGCAAGTGGATCAGATTGGCTTGGATGAACGACATTCGTTGTCCTGAGCAAGAGGAATGATGGAGGGAACCCTTCGTTTCGACGTGTTGGCTCGTAAAAAGACACGCTCATTGAAGAGTCAAATTTATTCAAAATAGACCGCAGCTATCAGTTTTCAGAGGCTTATACCTGTCAACTCTGACAGTAGCGCCGAGGGTATGGCGAGGCATAAGGTCGTTTTCTCAAACGGGAACACTGACCGCTCCCCTATCAGACAAGGATTTGAGCATGAGACCTTTGAACGCTGCGCTGCCCATTGACACAACGTTTGGCAACCGGGGGTACGCCGAGTCATTTGCTACGGGAAGCCAGGCTTTGAAAATCGCAGGCTTGCGCCCGGATGGAAAGATCCTTCTCGTGGGACAAACTGTTGTAGAGGGCAAAGTCAGTTTTCATTTGGCGCAATTACTCGCGGACGGTACTAACGATACTGGCTTCAACGAAAACGGTTTGATCGTAGGTACGTTTACAGGTTCGGGACAAGCCAGCGGAACTGGCGCCTGTCTTTATAAAGACGGCAAGGCGCTGCTTTTTGGGTATCAATATGATGAGGACCAAGGAACCCGATTTGCGCTTGCCAGATTCTTCGCTGATGGTGAAAGAGATCGCGATTTCGGTCCCGATGGGACGGTTTACGTCCCTTTCCTGCCACAGTCCGAATCGCAATTGCCAAAACCGGAAGCTTCCATCACGTCGCAATCCAGAACCAGGTTAGTACTGACTGCTGATGAAAAAATACTCGTCGGTCAAAGCGACCGACTGTTCAGACTTGATCAGAATGGAGATTTCGATACCGCTTTCAACAACAAAGGCTGGCTGGATCTTGCAATGGGCATTGCTTCGATTTCAGTAGCAGAGGATGGAGTAATCACAGTTGCAGGTTCGAGGGCTGGAGAAGGGAAGATTGTGCGCCTGAACGTCGATGGAACGCCCCATAAAGACTTCGGCGATGATGGCACCGGGACCGTCTACATTCCATCGGATTACCCGGTCAGCGTACGAAGCCTGATGTTACGTGCTGACGGCAGCTTCTTTGTTGCTGGCCAGGTCGACACATCCCCCAACGACGTTTGGGGGAAAGGACGCAAAGCAATGATGGCCGCGTACAACCCGAACGGTAGACCAAATCTCGCATTCAATCAGGGTAAGCCTGTTGTCACTGATCTTGGATTAACCGACGGTTGCACTTTGTTCGATCTAAGTGGGGAACCTGAGGATGGTTTGGTTGTGGTGGGGAGTACAGGGCAAATAACCAGGGAGCAAATGCTTGCCTGCCGCTATCTGGCAACGGGTGAACTGGACACAACCTTTGGGGACGGCAAGGGATACGTTACTCACTCTATGGGGCCCGGTATGCAATGGATCTCGGTGGCAGTGCAGCCCGACAAGCGAATACTCCTGAGCCGTGACAGCGACAACGTCAATGTGGGAGCTCTGGTCGTACGTTATCTGGGTTGAGGATTATCAGCTCTGATAAAAAATGCCCCGTATCGATTGATACGGGGCATTTCTGTTTAACCGTGCCTGACCCGCTTGTGGCGGGTCACATCACGTCAGGCAGTGACTTCGCTGCGCTTGCCCAGCAGGCGATCACAGACCACGGCGACCACCAGGGTCATCACGCATGGCACCAGCCATGCCAGCCCTTGCTCGCTCAGCGGCAGATGGGTCAGCTGAGTTGGCATCCAGTCGGCCAGACCAGCGCCTTTCAGGGCGTCGATGGTGCCGAAAACGAAGGAAACCAGCATCACCGGGCCAAGAATGCGCCCGTGCTCATGCCAGAAATCCTTGCAGAAGCTCAGTGCGACCAGAACGATGCACGGCGGGTAGATCGCGGTGAGTACCGGAATCGAGAAAGCAATGAGCTTGGTCAGACCGAGGTTGGAGACCAGCAGCGAAAATGCCGCGAGGATAATCACCAGCGTCTTGTAAGACAGTGGCAGCACACGGCTGAAGTATTCAGCACAGGCACAGGTCAGACCGACCGCCGTGACCAGACACGCCAGCGAGATCAGCACCGCAAGGAAACCGCTACCCAGCGAACCGAAGGTGTGTTGCACGTAGGCATGCAACACCGCCGCGCCGTTGGTGGCGCCGACCGCGACTTCATGGCTGCCGGAACCGAGGCGGAACAGGCTGACGTAGACCAGTGCCAGACCCACGCCGGCAATCAGCCCGGCAATGATCGCGTAACGGGTGATCAGCGCCGGCGACTCGACGCCACGGGAGCGGATCGCGTTGACGATAACGATGCCGAATACCAGTGCGCCGAGGGTATCCATGGTCAGGTAACCATTGATGAAGCCCTGAGAGAACGGTGCCGCCACATATTCCGGTGTGCCGTGACCGATGTCACCCGCCGGCAAGGCGAACGCGGCGATGCCCAGTACTGCCAGCGCAATGATTTTCAGCGGTGCGAGGAAGCGGCCAACGGTATCCAGCAACCGCCCAGGGTAGAGCGAAATGAAGAACACCAGCAGGAAGTACACCGAGCTGTAGAGGAACAGCGCCAGCGGGCTTTCGCCGGTCAATGGCGCCAGACCTACCTCGAAGGATACGGTCGCGGTACGCGGGGTGGCGAACAGCGGACCCACGGCCAGGTAGCATGCCGCCGCGAGGATACCGCCAGCGATCTTGCCGATAGGGCTGCTCAACGCATCCATCGCACCGCCGACCTTGGCCAACGCCACCACGGTGACCACCGGCAAACCAACGGCGGTAATCAGGAAGCCCAGTGCGGCCATCCAGACGTGAGGCCCGGCCTGCAAGCCGACGATCGGCGGGAAAATGATGTTACCGGCCCCGACAAACAGGGCAAACGTCATAAAACCAAGTGCCAGGATGTCCTGACCTTTCAAAACTTTCATTAAGGTAATACCACACTACTGAAATCGGAATTTAGAGGGGGATTGCCCTGTTGGATTAGGGAAATGCTGTCGATCCGTATGGGACTGACCCTTAAAGCGCGTAGCTGCCTTGTGGGCGGCGGACGCAAAAATGGCGGCCAGCCTAACGAATTTGGCTGACAAACGCACTGTTAGAGGGCGAACTATCCGATACGCGACGTTTCAGTGTCGCGTTTACATATCTATTTTTCATACAGAGAACCTGTATTCATCACAACGAACCTGTGGCGAGGGGATTTATCCCCGTTGGACTGCGCAGCAGTCCCAAAGAATCCGAGCTGGAACTGCCTGACTGATCATGGTCGCTAGCATGGGGGCCGCTTCGCAGCCCAGCGGGGATAAATCCCCTCGCCACTACAGCTCTCAAAATTCTCATACGCCAGGAACGACAAAGGCCACCCGAAGGTGGCCTTTGTTGCTGGAGCTAAAAAGTCAGCCGAAGCTTACTTCTTCACTTCCCAGCCAGTCAGCTCGGCCAGGGCCTTGCCGATGTCTGCCAGCGAACGCACGGTTTTAACGCCTGCGTCTTGCAGCGCAGCGAATTTCTCGTCTGCAGTGCCTTTGCCGCCAGAGATGATTGCGCCAGCATGGCCCATGCGCTTGCCCGGAGGAGCAGTCACACCAGCGATGTAGGAAACAACCGGCTTGGTCACGTTAGCCTTGATGTAGGCAGCCGCTTCTTCTTCAGCCGAACCGCCGATCTCGCCGATCATCACGATCGCCTCGGTCTTCGGGTCTTCCTGGAACAGCTTCAGGATGTCGATGAAGTTCGAACCCGGGATCGGGTCACCGCCGATGCCGACGCAAGTCGACTGACCGAAACCGGCGTCAGTGGTCTGCTTCACAGCTTCGTAGGTCAGGGTGCCGGAACGCGAAACGATACCGACCTTGCCTGGCAAGTGAATGTGACCTGGCATGATGCCGATCTTGCATTCGCCTGGGGTGATCACGCCTGGGCAGTTAGGGCCGATCAGGACTACGCCCAGCTCGTCGCACTTAACTTTGGCGTCCAGCATGTCCAGGGTAGGAATGCCTTCGGTGATGCAGACGATCAGCTTGATGCCGCCGAATGCCGCTTCCAGGATCGAGTCCTTGCAGAACGGAGCCGGAACGTAGATCACGCTGGCGGTAGCGCCAGTGGCTGCTACTGCATCTTTGACGGTGTTGAACACTGGCAGACCCAGGTGCTCGGTGCCGCCTTTGCCCGGAGTTACGCCGCCAACCATCTTGGTGCCGTATTCGATGGCTTGCTGGGTGTGGAAACTACCTTGCGAACCGGTAATACCCTGGCAGATAACTTTGGTGTCTTTATTGATCAGGACGCTCATTATTTGCCCTCCGCAGCTTTGACAACTTGTTGAGCAGCGTCGGTCAGGCTGGTAGCAGCGATGATGTTCAAACCGCTTTCTGCCAGTACTTTAGCGCCCAGCTCAGCGTTGTTGCCTTCAAGGCGAACAACAACCGGGATTTTCACGCCGACTTCTTTCACGGCGCCGATGATGCCTTCGGCAATCATGTCGCAGCGAACGATGCCGCCGAAGATGTTGACCAGTACTGCCGCGACATTCTGGTCGGACAGGATGATCTTGAACGCTTCAGTAACGCGTTCCTTGGTAGCGCCACCACCTACGTCGAGGAAGTTGGCTGGCTTGCCGCCATGCAGGTTGACGATGTCCATGGTGCCCATGGCCAGACCGGCACCGTTGACCATGCAGCCGATGTTGCCTTCCAGCGCTACGTAGTTCAGTTCGAACTTGGCAGCGTGCGCTTCGCGCGGATCGTCCTGCGACGGATCGTGGAAAGCCTTCAGCTTAGGCTGACGGTACATGGCGTTGGCGTCGATGTTGATCTTCGCGTCGAGGCAGTGCAGATCGCCGTCAGCCTTGATCACCAGCGGGTTTACTTCCAGCAGAGCCAGGTCGTGGTCTTTGAACAGCTTGGCCAGACCTACGAAGATCTTGGCGAACTGAGTGACCTGCTTGCCTTCCAGACCCAGCTGGAATGCCAGCTCGCGACCCTGGGATGGCTGAGCGCCAACCAGTGGATCGATAGTGGCCTTGAGAATTTTTTCTGGAGTGTCGTGAGCGATTTTCTCGATGTCCACGCCACCTTCGGTGGAAGCCATGAACACGATGCGACGGCTCGAACGGTCAACGACAGCGCCCAGGTACAGCTCTTTAGCGATATCAGTGCACGATTCAACCAGGATCTTGGTGACTGGCTGGCCATTGGCGTCAGTCTGGTAAGTCACCAGACGCTTGCCCAGCCACTGCTGTGCGAAGGCTTTGGCGTCTTCTTTGCTGCGAACCAGCTTTACGCCGCCCGCTTTACCGCGACCACCGGCGTGAACCTGGGCTTTGACGACCCACTCGTTGCCGCCGATTTTGTCGCAAGCTTCTGCTGCTGCTTCCGGGGTGTCTACTGCGTAACCAGTGGAAACTGGCAGGCCGTATTCAGCGAACAGCTGCTTACCCTGATACTCGTGAAGATTCATGCTTTTTACCGTCTTCGTTAGGTACTGCGCATTCGGCGCTGCGCTCGTTTGAGTGCCGCGCCACCTGTGACTGCTGCTTGCGTAGCTGGGCTACGCAAGACTGCGTCCGGCGGACATTCCGCGGTGAGTCTTGCTCGCAAGGCTCACGACGGGCCGTTGCCGCCGTGGTTTCTTATTATGTCTTAACGCTTCTTGCGGTTGGCAATGTGAATGGCGCCGCCATTCACTGCCAGAGCAGCTTCGTGCAAGGCTTCGGACAGGGTCGGATGGGAGAAAACCATCATGCCCAGGTCTTCAGCGCTGGTGCCGAATTCCATACCGATCGCGCCCTGCTGAACCAGTTCTGCAGCGCTCGGGCCAATCACGTGCACGCCCAATACGCGGTCGGTCTTGGCATCGGCGATGACCTTGACGAAACCACCGGTATCGTTGGCAGCCATTGCACGGCCGGAAGCGGCGAACGGGAAGGTGCCGACGTTGACTTCAACGCCTTCGGCCTTCAGCGCCTGCTCGGTTTTGCCAACCCACGCGATTTCCGGGTGAGTATAAATAACCGAAGGGATCAAATCATAGTTCATCTGAGCCTTGTGGCCCTTGATGCGCTCGACAACCATGATGCCTTCTTCCGAAGCCTTGTGGGCCAGCATCATGCCGCGAACCACGTCACCGATGGCGAAGACGCCCGGTACAGCTGTGACGCAATGGTCATCGACCGCGATGAAACCGCGCTCGTCGATTTCCACGCCGCAGTCGGCAGACAGCAGATCAGTGGTCACCGGACGGCGACCAACGGCTACGATCAGCTTGTCGAAAGTGATGGTCTGTTCGCCGTTGGCATCGGTGTAGTTGACGACGACTTCTTCGCCGTTGACTTTCGAACCGGTAACGCGAGCGCCCAGCTTGATGTCCAGACCCTGTTTGGTCAGGGTTTTCAGCGCTTCCTTGGAAACAGCGGTGTCCGCTGCCATCAGGAAAGTGTCCAGTGCTTCGAGCACAGTCACTTCTGCACCCAGACGCGACCATACCGAACCCAGTTCCAGACCGATCACGCCAGCGCCGATCACGCCCAGACGTTTAGGTACGGACTGGAATTCCAGAGCGCCAGTCGAATCGACGATGACTTTCTGGTCAACCGGAGCCGGTGGAATGTCGATCGGACGCGAACCTGGCGCGAGAATGACGTTTTCCGCTTCGATGACTTCAACCGAACCGTCCGGCTTGGTGACTTCGACTTTCTTGCCGGCCAGCAGCTTGCCGTGGCCCTGGATCGAAGTAACGCCGTTGGCCTTGAACAGGGTGGCAACGCCGCCGGTCAGGTTCTTGACGATGCCAGCCTTGCGGCCAACCATCGCAGCGACGTCCATTTTGACTTCGCCGGTCGAGATACCGTGAACGTTGAAGCTCTCTTTGGCTTCCTTGTATTTCCACGAGCTGTCGAGCAGCGCCTTGGAAGGAATGCAACCTACGTTCAGGCAGGTACCGCCCAGGGCTTGCTTGCCCTCTGCGTCGGTGTACTTCTCGATGCAGGCAGTGGTCAGGCCCAACTGAGCAGCCTTGATGGCCGCTACATAGCCACCAGGGCCGGCACCGATCACTACTACGTCAAATTTCTGCGACATTCAAAAAATCCTCTTTAGCAATAAAGCTACAAGCCGCAAGCTCCAAGCTGCAAGCCCACCCGCTCGCCCTGAGCTTGAGGCTTGTAGCTGAAAGCTTGCAGCTGCTTTTTAGATATCCAGCAACAGACGAGCCGGATCTTCCAGCAGGTTCTTGATGGTCACCAGGAAGGTCACAGCTTCTTTGCCATCGATCAGGCGGTGATCGTAGGACAGAGCCAGGTACATCATCGGACGGATCACGACCTGACCGTTGATGGCCATCGGACGCTGGATGATGTTGTGCATGCCCAGAATCGCTGCCTGCGGCGGGTTGACGATCGGCGTCGACATCATCGAACCGAAGGTACCACCGTTGGTGATGGTGAAGGTACCACCGGTCATCTCGTCCATCGACAGTTTGCCGTCACGGGCTTTCTTGCCAAATGTTGCGATGCCGCCTTCGATTTCAGCCAGGCTCATCAGCTCGGCGTTACGCAGAACCGGTACCACCAGGCCACGGTCGCTGGAAACGGCAACGCCGATGTCCGCATAGCCGTGGTAAACGATGTCGCCGCCGTCGATCGACGCGTTGACAGCCGGGAAGCGTTTCAGCGCTTCGGTGGCCGCTTTCACGAAGAACGACATGAAGCCCAGGCGTACGCCGTTGTGGGACTTCTCGAACAGGTCCTTGTACTTCGAACGCAGCGCCATGACTTCGGTCATGTCGACTTCGTTGAACGTGGTCAGCATCGCCATGTTTGACTGGGCTTCAACCAGACGCTTGGCCACGGTGGCACGTACGCGAGTCATCGGTACGCGCTTCTCGATGCGGTCGCCGGCAGCGAACACAGGCGCAGCAGCCGAAGGAGCAGCAGCCTTGGCAGGTGCGGCAGCCGGAGCGGCTTTCTTCGCAGCAACCGCTGCTACCACGTCTTCCTTGGTCACACGACCGCCCTTGCCGGTGCCGGCAACGGAAGCGATGTTGATGCCGTTTTCTTCAGCCAGCTTGCGCGCGGCAGGAGCGGCGATCGGGTCATCTTCGCCATCGGCAGCAGCTGGTGCGGCAGCGGCAGTAGCGGCCGGAGCAGCAGCGGCGGCAGGAGCGGCAGCAGCAGCGCCGCCCTCTTCGATCGAGCCCAGGACCTGGTTCGACAGAACGGTAGCGCCCTCTTCGGCAACGATTGCGCCCAGCACGCCGTCTGCTTCAGCCAACACTTCGAGCACGACTTTGTCGGTTTCGATGTCGACGATCAGGTCGTCACGCTTGACGGCCTCACCTGGTTTCTTGTGCCAGGTGGCAACGGTGCCATCGGCAACCGATTCCGGGAATGACGGGGCTTTGATTTCGATAGCCATTATCTGTGGGTCCTTAAAATTCGGTTTCAGTCAGCGCGAAGGCGTTAAACAGTGAAAGCATCTTGCAGCAGTTTTTCCTGCTGCTCGGCGTGCATCGATGCGTAACCACAAGCTGGCGCAGCCGAAGCCTCACGGCCCGCGTACTCAAGTACGAGAGTCTTGTCGAGGTTGGCGATGCTGCGACGCAAGTGATGCTGGCTGCAGTACCAGGCACCCTGGTTCATCGGCTCTTCCTGACACCAAACGGCGTGTTTGACGTTGGTGTACGGAGCCAGGACTTCTTTCAAGTCGTCCTCAGGGAACGGATACAGCTGCTCGATACGCACGATGGCGATATCTTCGCGGCCTTCGGCACGGCGTTTTTCCAGCAGGTCGTAGTAGACCTTGCCGCTGCACAGAACCACGCGCTCGACCTTTTTCGGGTCCAGTGCATCGATTTCCGGGATCACGGTCTGGAACGAACCTTCGGCCAGATCTTCCAGTGTCGAGATGGCCAGCTTGTGGCGCAGCAGCGACTTCGGCGTCAGCACGACCAGCGGCTTGCGCAGCGGACGAATCACCTGACGACGCAGCAAGTGGTAGATCTGCGCTGGCGTGGTCGGCATGCACACCTGAATGTTGTGCTCGGCGCACAGCTGCAGGTAACGCTCAAGACGTGCCGAGCTGTGCTCAGGGCCCTGGCCTTCGTAACCGTGTGGCAGCAGCATGGTCAGACCGCAGAGACGGCCCCATTTGTGCTCGCCGCTGGTGATGAACTGGTCGATCACGACCTGAGCACCGTTGGCGAAGTCGCCGAACTGGGCTTCCCAGATCACCAGCGCGTTTGGCGTGGTGGTCGAGTAACCGTATTCGAATGCCAGTACCGCTTCTTCCGAGAGGAACGAGTCGTACAGGTCGAAACGTGGCTGACCGTCGTACAGGTTCTGCAGCGGAATGTAGGTGCCCGCGTCTTTCTGGTTGTGCAACACAGCGTGACGGTGCGAGAACGTACCGCGGCCGATGTCCTGACCGGTCATGCGGATCGGGTGACCTTCGAACGCGAGGGTCGCGTACGCCATGGTTTCAGCGTAACCCCAGTTGATCGGCAGGCCGCCGGCTTGCATCTTCTGACGGTCTTCGTAGATCTTCGCGACCTGGCGCTGAACGACGAAGCCTTCCGGAATTTCCAGCAGCTTGGCGGACAGCTCTTGCAGGGTCTTGAGATCGAAACGCGTGTCGTGACGCGCAGTCCAGGCGTGGCCCAGGTACGGACGCCAGTCGACGAACAGCTCTTTGTTCGGCTCTTTGACCAGCGATTTCACTACGTGCAGACCGTTGTCCAGCGCGTTGCGGTATTCGTCGACCTTGGCCTGAACGCGTTCAGCGTCAAGCACACCGGCCTGAGTCAGGCGATCAGCGTACAGCTCACGGGTGGTGCGCTGCTTGGTGATCTGCTGATACATCAGTGGCTGGGTGCCGCTTGGTTCGTCGGCCTCGTTGTGGCCGCGACGACGGTAGCAGACCAGATCGATCACCACGTCACGCTTGAACTGCATGCGGTAGTCGATGGCCAGTTGGGTCACGAACAGCACGGCTTCCGGATCATCGCCATTCACATGGAGGATCGGCGCCTGGATCATCTTGGCAACGTCGGTGGCGTACTCGGTGGAACGCGAGTCCAGCGGGTTGCTGATGGTGAAACCGACCTGGTTGTTGATCACGATGTGCACGGTACCGCCGGTCTTGAAACCGCGGGTCTGCGACATCTGGAAGGTTTCCATGACCACGCCCTGACCGGCGAATGCCGCGTCACCGTGGATGGAGATCGGCAGAACTTTCTCACCGGTCAGGTCGTTGCGACGGTCCTGACGGGCGCGCACCGAACCTTCGACCACCGGGGAAACGATTTCCAGGTGGGACGGGTTGAACGCCATGGCCAGGTGAACTTCACCGCCGGTGGTCATCACGTTGGACGAGAAGCCCTGGTGGTATTTAACGTCACCGGAACCGAGCTCGACCTTCTTCTTGCCTTCGAACTCGTCGAACAGCTCGCGCGGGTTCTTGCCGAAGGTGTTGACCAGTACGTTCAGACGGCCACGGTGGGCCATGCCGATGACGACTTCCTTGGTACCGTACGAGCCGGAACGCTGGATCAGTTCGTCGAGCATCGGAATCAGGCTTTCGCCGCCTTCCAGACCGAAACGCTTGGTGCCCGGGTATTTGGTGCCGAGGTATTTTTCCAGGCCTTCACCGGCAGTCACGCGCTCAAGCAGGTGGCTCTTGATGTCGGCGGAGTACGTCGGACGACCACGCACGCTTTCCAGACGCTGCTGGAACCACTGGCGCTGCTCGGAATCGGTGATGTGCGTGAATTCAGCGCCGATGGTGCGGCAATATGTCTGCTGCAACGCTTCGTGAATTTCGCGTAGGCTCGCTTCCTCTTTGCCGATGAACAGGTCGCCGGCACGGAAGGTCGTATCAAGATCGGCATTGGTCAAGCCGTAATGATTGATCGACAGGTCTGCAGGTGCAGGACGCTGCCACAGCCCCAGCGGGTCAAGCTGGGCTGCCTGGTGGCCACGCATACGGTAGGCCTGGATCAATCGCAGCACTTCAACTTGCTTCTTCTCGTGCTCACTGCTCACGCTGCCGGCGGAAACCGGTTGGGCGCGGCGCTGGTTCTTTGCCAGCAGCACGAAATGATCGCGAATCGTCGAGTGCGAAACATCAGTGGCAGAGTTGCCGTCGGCTGGCAACTTCTGAAAGTAGGTGCGCCACTCTTCTGGCACAGCGTTAGGGTCGTGCAGGTAGAGCTCATAAAGCTCTTCCACATAGGCAGCGTTTCCACCTGAAAGGTAGGCGCTGTTCCACATGCGCTGCATCACGCTTTCTTGCATGCTTGGTCACCCTCGGTTAGGGGAACACCATCGGTGTCGACACCGAGCAAACTTGCAGAAGTCCGAATGCAGCGACTAAAACAAGCCACCTAGGATCACACTGATAGTCCGGGTACCAGCCCGGATGCCCCTGCTTGTCTCATTTCTTCAAAAGAAGAGCTGCAGCTTATGGCTACTGCTCTGGTTATAGCCATGACGCGGGTTGAAGCCCGCGCCACAGCCTCTACGGTGCAACGGTTACAGCAGCTGAATCACACGCCGCTCGAAAGCAGCATGTTACGGATGTGACCGATGGCCTTAGTCGGGTTCAGGCCTTTCGGACATACGTTGACGCAGTTCATGATGCCCCGGCAGCGGAAAACGCTGAACGGGTCGTCAAGTGAAGCCAGACGCTCGCTGGTCTTGGTGTCGCGGCTGTCTGCCAGGAAGCGGTAGGCTTGCAGCAGCGCAGCAGGACCCAGGAACTTGTCCGGGTTCCACCAGAAGGACGGGCAAGAGGTCGAGCAGCAGGCGCACAGGATGCACTCGTACAGACCGTCGAGCTTTTCGCGCTCTTCTGGCGACTGCAGACGCTCGATGGCCGGAGCCGGCGTGTCGTTCTGCAGGTAAGGCTTCACCTTCTCGTATTGCTTGTAGAAGATGCTCATATCGACGACCAGGTCACGGATAACCGGCAAACCTGGCAGCGGACGAACGATCAGCTTGTTGCCTTTTACAACGGCAGACAGCGGCGTGATGCAGGCCAGACCGTTCTTGCCGTTGATGTTCATGCCGTCGGAGCCGCAGACGCCTTCACGGCAGGAGCGACGATAGGAGAAACCTTCGTCCTGCTCTTTGATCAGGGCCAGCACGTCCAGCACCATCAGGTCTTTACCACCGGTATCGACCTGGAAATCCTGCATGAACGGCGCGGCGTCCTGATCAGGGTTGTAGCGATAAACACTGACTTGCAACATGGCGGTCACCCTTAATAAGTCCGGACTTTAGGTTCGAAAGTCGGAACAGTCTTCGGCGAGAAGTTCACGGCACGCTTGGTGACGCGCTTGTCACCCGGGAAGTACAGGGTGTGGCACAGCCAGTTTTCGTCATCACGGTCTTCGAAGTCTTCACGGGCGTGAGCGCCGCGGGACTCTTTACGTACTTCGGCCGCGATGGCGGTAGCTTCAGCCACTTCCAGCAGGTTCTGCAGTTCCAGCGCTTCGATACGTGCAGTGTTGAACGCTTGCGACTTGTCGTTGATCTTCACGTTGGCGATACGCTTGCGCAGATCGGCCAGCTGAGCGATGCCCTTCTGCATGTATTCGCCGGTACGGAATACACCGAAGTAGTTCTGCATGCAGCTTTGCAGCTCGCGACGCAGGGTGGCAACGTCTTCACCGTCGGTACGGTTGTTCAGCGCGTTCAGACGCGACAGTGCAGCTTCGATGTCGGACTCGGTAGCGTCGTCGTATTCGATGCCATCGGTCAACGCCTTTTCCAGGTGCAGGCCGGCAGCGCGACCGAAGACCACCAGGTCGAGCAGCGAGTTGCCGCCCAGACGGTTCGCACCGTGTACCGATACGCAAGCCACTTCGCCTACCGCGAACAGGCCAGGGATGATCTGGTCCTGACCTTCGGCGTTCTGGGTGATCGCCTGGCCATGAATGTTGGTGGCAACGCCGCCCATCATGTAGTGGCAGGTCGGCACAACCGGAACCGGAGCAACGACCGGGTCAACGTGGGCGAAAGTCTTCGACAGTTCGCAGATGCCTGGCAGACGGCTGTGCAGCACTTCCTCGCCCAGGTGGTCGAGCTTGAGCATTACGTGGTCGCCATTCGGACCGCAACCGTTGCCGGCGATGATTTCCTTAACCATCGAACGGGCAACCACGTCACGACCTGCAAGGTCCTTCGCGTTCGGAGCATAACGCTCCATGAAACGCTCGCCGTGCTTGTTGATCAGGTAACCACCTTCACCACGGCAACCTTCGGTAACCAGTACACCGGCGCCGGCGATGCCGGTCGGGTGGAACTGCCACATTTCGATGTCTTGTACCGGCACGCCAGCACGCAGAGCCATGCCGACGCCGTCACCGGTGTTGATCAGGGCGTTGGTGGTGGACGCGTAGATACGGCCTGCACCGCCAGTGGCCAGAACCGTGGCCTTGGCACGAATGTAGGAGGTTTCGCCGGTTTCGATGCAGATCGCGATCACACCAACGAATTCGCCTTCCTGGTTTTTCACCAGATCAACAGCGTAGTACTCGTTGAGGAACGTAGTGCCGGCTTTCAGGTTGCCCTGATAAAGGGTGTGCAGCAGCGCGTGACCGGTACGGTCGGATGCAGCGCAGGTACGTGCAGCCTGACCGCCCTTGCCGTAATCCTTGGACTGGCCCCCGAATGGACGCTGGTAGATGCGGCCTTGCTCGGTACGCGAGAACGGCAGACCCATGTGGTCCAGCTCGAAAACAGCGGCAGGGCCTTCCTGACACATGTATTCGATAGCGTCCTGGTCACCGATGTAGTCGGAACCCTTGACGGTATCGTACATGTGCCAGCGCCAGTCATCGTTCGGGTCGGCGGAAGCGATGGCGCACGTGATGCCGCCCTGTGCGGACACAGTGTGCGAACGGGTCGGGAAAACCTTGGTGATCACCGCAGTCTTGTGGCCGCCCTGTGCCAGCTGCAGCGCAGCGCGCATGCCGGCACCGCCACCACCAATAATGATGGCGTCGAAAGAAATCGTTGGAATGTTAGCCATGAATCAGATACCCCAGAGAATCTGCACACCCCAGACGAAGTAAGCGAACATCGCAACGCCGCATACTGCCTGGAAAAGGAAACGTATCGCCGTTGCGGACTTGCCGAACGCCATTGGCGTCAGGTAGTCGGTCGCGATGGTCCACATGCCGACCCAGGCGTGAGCGCCCAGAGCAACAAGGGCCAGCAGGCTGAAAATACGCATTCCGTTGTGAGCGAACAGTTCATGCCACTGGGCATACTCGAGGCCAGGGTTGGCGACGATGTATCCGATCAGAAAGATGAAGTAAGCCGCGAGAACGACCGCAGACACACGCTGTGCCATCCAGTCATAGAGGCCCGAACGCGACAGGTTAGTGACGTTAGTTACCATATCCAGACTCCTGCCAGAACGATTACCACCACGGAAACGGCGATAACGATTTTCGAGCCCAGTTTGCCGCCTTCCAGCGTCTCACCGATGCCCATGTCCATGATCAAGTGGCGCACACCGGCTACCAGGTGATACAGCAGAGCGGACAGGATGCCCCAAATCACTAGCTTGGCTAGCGGACTGGTCAGACACGCTTTCACCTGACCGAAGCCTTCCTCGGAGCTCAGCGACTTGTCCAATGCGTAAAGCATGATGGCAAGGCACACGAAGAGGATGACACCGGAGATACGGTGAAGAATGGACGTGTAAGCAGTGACTGGGAGTTTGATGGTCCTTAGGTCTAGGTTTACAGGTCGTTGGCTTTTCACGGCTTTTTTTTCACACTGAAGAGCCCCTAACAATCAGGGCAAAGTTGTTGGGGAGTGCACTGGTCAGGTAACCACCACCCGGGGATGCGACCCCCAATGAAAGCAAGCCCAAAAGCCCTTGGCGGTCGGTGGCCGAGTATAGACAGTTAGGCTACTAATGACAACGCGTTCACCTACCCCCAATAGCGGATTGCACAAGTTGCATAAAAGGCGTAAATGGCAGGCAATTTCGAGGAAAAAGTCGGCTTAAAGCCTTCTGGAGCAAGACTTTAGGCAAATTGACATTCGAATTTATCTCACTATAGTGGTGCGGGCCCTGCGTGGGGGGTCTGTCTGATGGTTCAAGCATAAATAGGAGGCCACATGGCTGACAAAAAAGCGCAGTTGATCATCGAGGGCGCAGCCCCCGTCGAGCTGCCCATTTTAACCGGCACCGTTGGTCCCGATGTAATCGATGTTCGGGGCCTGACGGCCACGGGCCGCTTCACTTTCGACCCGGGTTTCATGTCGACCGCTTCGTGCGAATCGAAAATTACCTATATCGACGGCGACAACGGCATTTTGTTGCACCGCGGCTACCCGATCGAACAGCTGGCTGAAAAGTCGGACTACCTGGAAACCTGCTACCTGCTGCTCAACGGCGAATTGCCGACCGCAGAACAGAAGGCCCAGTTCGTCAGCACCGTGAAGAACCACACCATGGTTCACGAGCAGCTGAAAACCTTCTTCAACGGTTTCCGTCGCGACGCCCACCCGATGGCCGTCATGTGCGGTGTAGTCGGCGCCCTCTCGGCCTTCTACCACGACTCCCTGGACATCAATAACCCGCAGCATCGCGAAATTTCCGCGATCCGTCTGGTTGCGAAGATGCCGACCCTGGCAGCGATGGTTTACAAGTACTCCATGGGCCAACCCATGATGTACCCGCGCAACGATCTGACTTACGCGGAAAACTTCCTGCACATGATGTTCAACACCCCGTGCGAGATCAAACCGATCAGCCCGGTACTCGCCAAGGCCATGGACCGGATCTTCATCCTCCACGCCGACCACGAGCAGAACGCTTCGACCTCCACCGTGCGTCTGGCCGGCTCTTCGGGTGCCAACCCGTTCGCCTGTATCGCCGCCGGTATCGCCGCACTGTGGGGCCCTGCCCACGGCGGCGCGAACGAAGCCGTGCTGACCATGCTCGACGAGATTGGCGATGTGTCGAACATCGACAAGTTCATCGCCAAGGCCAAGGACAAGAACGATCCGTTCAAGTTGATGGGCTTCGGTCACCGCGTCTACAAGAACCGCGACCCTCGCGCGACTGTCATGAAGCAGACCTGCGACGAAGTGCTGAAGGAACTGGGCATCAACAACGATCCGCAACTCGAACTGGCCATGCGCCTGGAAGAGATCGCGTTGACCGACCCGTACTTCATCGAGCGCTCGCTGTACCCGAACGTCGACTTCTACTCGGGGATCATCCTCAAGGCGATCGGCATTCCAACCAGCATGTTCACGGTGATTTTCGCCCTGGCGCGTACTGTGGGCTGGATTTCGCACTGGAAAGAAATGCTTTCGAGCCCGTACAAGATTGGCCGTCCGCGCCAGCTGTACACCGGTTACGAGTCGCGTGACATTACCAAGCTGGAAGATCGCAAATAAGGGTTTTTCTTTTTTGTGATGGTTTAGTGGTGTGTCAGGAACGGCCTCTTATATAGAGGCCGTTTTTGTTTGTGGTTTCAGCGGCCTTCGGGCCGACTGGTTCTTGGATTTTGGGGGCATATCCGTTGCTGCGGGTGCTGCCGCTGGCGGTTTCGCTCTTACAGCGAGTCACCTTTTCCAAACGCCAAAAAGGTAACCCAAAAGGCTTTGCCCCGGCGTACGGCCCGCTCGCTGGGGCTCGGGGTACCTTCGTTACGGGACCGATCCGGGCGCAGCGGCTCCGGTTGGCTTCGCTGCACCTACACTCGCTGTGTACGACTGCGTCGTACGGTCGCTGCGCTCCCACACCCGGATCGATCCCGTAACGAAGCCTGTCGAAGGGGCAAGAGATCAAAACAAGAACCAAAGCCAAAGCCAAAGCCAGATCAAGAGCCCCTCACCCTAGCCCTCTCCCAGAGGGAGAGGGGACTGACCGAGGTGTTTGGGCGAAACACGCCGACTTGCGATACCGAGTCGAATGCAGGTTTTGAACACCACACAAATCGGCTCCCTCTCCCTCGGGAGAGGGCTGGGGTGAGGGGCGAATCCACCGAAAATCTCAAGCCATGCGACGCTTCTAACCACTCAACAATGAGCGCAAGCTCGAGTGCTTTTGATCTTGATCCACGGGCGACGTCGGAAGGCTGAGCGGAGGGATTGATCCGGGCGTGGGAGCGCAGCGACCGTCTGGCGCAGCCAGACACAGCGGAAGGAGGTGCAGCGAAGCAAACCGGAGCCGCTGCGCCAGGATCAGTCCCGGAGCAAAGGAACCCCGAGCCCCAGCGAGCGGGCCGAACGTAGGAGCTAGCGTTTTTTGCTTACTTTTTTAGGCGCTTGTAAAAAAGTAAGTCGCCGTAAGGGCGAAACCGCCAGCCGCAGCACTGCAAAAAACGGATATACACCCAAAACCAACCATAACCACCCACAAAAAAAACGCCCCAATCTCTCAATCAGGGCGTTTTCTTGAAGCTTGAAGCTTGCAGCTTGCAGCTTACAACTGATCTCTTAGTGCGAAACCGCCCCACTCGCCCCCAACCCGGTCTGCGAACGCACAAACTGCGGGAAGAACAGCGCCCGCTCGTTATCCGCAGCCGCCGACTTGTCGGTAATCGAGAAGAACCAGATCCCGATGAACGCAATCATCATCGAGAACAGCGCCGGATATTCGTAAGGGAAGATCGCCTTCTCGTGATGCAGAATCTGCACCCAGATGGTTGGGCCGAGGATCATCAGACCAACAGCACTCACCAGACCCAGCCAGCCACCAATCATCGCGCCGCGAGTGGTCAGCTTCTTCCAGTACATCGAAAGCAGCAGTACCGGGAAGTTGCAGCTCGCCGCGATGGAGAACGCCAGGCCGACCATGAACGCAATGTTCTGGCTTTCGAACAGAATGCCCAGACCAATCGCCAGCACCGCCAGGGCGATGGTGGTGATCTTCGATACGCGAATCTCATCCTTCTCGTTGGCCTTGCCCTTCTTGATCACACTGGCGTACAGGTCGTGAGAAACCGCCGAAGCACCCGCCAGCGTCAGACCGGCTACCACAGCCAGAATGGTTGCGAACGCCACTGCCGAGATGAAGCCAAGGAAGATGCTGCCGCCCACCGCGTTGGCCAGGTGCACCGCCGCCATGTTGTTGCCGCCGAGCAAAGCACCCGCTGCATCTTTGAAGGCCGGGTTGGTGCTGACCAGCAGGATCGCGCCGAAGCCGATGATGAAGGTCAGGATGTAGAAGTAGCCAATGAAACCGGTAGCGTACAGCACGCTCTTGCGCGCTTCTTTTGCGTCACTCACGGTGAAGAAGCGCATCAGAATATGCGGCAGGCCAGCGGTGCCGAACATCAGCGCCAGACCCAGCGAGAATGCCGAGATCGGATCCTTCACCAGACCGCCGGGGCTCATGATCGCTTCGCCCTTGGCGTGAACCTTGATCGCTTCGGAGAACAGCGTGTTGAAGTCGAAGCCGACGTGCTTCATCACCATCAGCGCCATGAACGAGGCACCGGACAGCAGCAACACTGCCTTGATGATCTGCACCCAAGTGGTCGCGAGCATGCCGCCGAACAGCACGTACATGCACATCAGCACGCCGACCAGAATCACCGCAACGTGGTAATCGAGGCCGAACAGCAGCTGGATCAGCTTGCCGGCACCGACCATTTGCGCGATCAGGTAGAACGCCACCACCACCAGCGAGCCGCAGGCGGACAGGGTGCGGATCTGGGTTTGCCCGAGGCGGTACGACGCCACGTCGGCAAAGGTGTATTTACCCAGGTTGCGCAGGCGTTCGGCGATCAGGAACAGAATGATCGGCCAGCCCACGAGGAAGCCGATCGAGTAGATCAGGCCGTCATAGCCGGAGGTGAACACCAGCGCGGAGATCCCCAGGAAGGACGCCGCCGACATGTAGTCGCCGGCAATCGCCAGGCCGTTCTGGAAACCGGTGATCTTGCCGCCCGCCGCATAGTAGTCGGCGGCCGAGTTGTTTTTCTTTGAAGCCCAGTAGGTGATGTATAAAGTCGCGCCGACGAAGGCCACGAACATCAGGATCGCCGGAATGTTCAGCGGCTGTTTGGCCACCTCCCCCGTCAATGCGTCAGCCGCCCAGACACTCGGCGCGAAAGCCGCAACACTCAATAAAGCCAGTAGACGCCGGATCATTGCTGAGCCTCCTTGAGAATCGCATTGTTCAGGTCGTCGAACTCGCCATTGGCGCGGCGCACGTAGATGCCGGTCAGGACGAAGGCTGAAATGATCAGGCCGACACCGATCGGGATGCCCCAGGTGATCGAAGATTCAGGACTGAGTTTCGCCCCGAGCACGTGCGGCCCGTATGCGATCAGCAGGATGAATGCGGAGTACAGCCCGAGCATGATTGCCGAGAGAATCCAGGCGAATCGTTCCCTTTTCTGAACCAGCTCCTTGAATCGGGGACTGTTTTGAATCGAGAGGTAAATGCTGTCGTTCATTGTTTTTATCCTCGCAGCACAAATTATTGTTGGAACGTAGCTAATGTATGCGGCTGCGAGAGAGGTTCCAGACGACCTTAGTAGTAGATGGCCATGATGTTTTAGCCATTTTCCGGTACACAGAAAAAAACTGTGGGAGCGAGCCTGCTCGCGAAGGCGTCGTATCAGTCGATATTGCATCAACTGACAGATTGCATTCGCGAGCAGGCTCGCTCCCACAGGGGTGTGGCGAGATTTAAATCATTTGGTCCAGTCAGCTACACGATCCGGGTGTTTGGCCACCCAGTCCTTGGCCGCTGCATCAGGCTTGGCACCGTCCTGAATCGCCAGCATGACCTCGCCGATTTCGTCTTTCGAGGCCCACTGGAAGTTTTTCAGGAATTTGGCCACTTCCGGCGCCTTGGCGTCCAGGCCTTTGCTGCCGATGCTGTTCACTGTTTCAGCCTGGCCATACACGCCTTTCGGGTCGTCGAGGAAGCGCAGTTTCCACTTGGCGAACATCCAGTGCGGCACCCAACCGGTGACGGCGATGGATTCGTTCTTCTTCTCGGCGCGGGTCAGCTCGGCAATCATGCCGGCGCCGGAACTGGCCTTGAGGCTGTATTTGTCCAGGCCGTAATCCTTGATCGCCTGATCGGTCTTGAGCATTACGCCTGAACCGGCGTCGATGCCAACAATGCGGTTTTTGAAGGTATCGTCGGTTTTCAGGTCTTCGATCGATTTGGCTTTGACGTACTCCGGCACGATCAGGCCGATCTTCGCGTCCTTGAAGTTCGGGCCGTAATCGACGACCTGATCCTTGTTTTTCGTCCAATAGTCACCGTGGGTCACGGGCAGCCAGGCCGAGAGCATCGCATCGAGTTTGCCGGTGGCCACGCCCTGCCACATGATCCCGGTGGCGACAGCTTGCAGCTTCACGTCATAACCGAGCTTCTGTTTGATCACTTCGGCCGCCACGTGGGTGGTCGCGACGCTGTCGGACCAGCCGTCAACGTAACCGATGTTCAGGGTCTGTTTTTCAGCGTTGGCGAAAGTGGAACTCATCGCAAGCGCCAAAGCGGCACCTGCGCCTAAAAGTCGTCGCATCTTCATCGTTTACTTCCCCGAAATGCTGCGCCCGACGGATGCCGGGCATCGTCAACGTATTGTTATGGTGCACAGCGCCCCCATCACGCCGGACCTCACACACCGAACATCAGCCGATTTTTCAAAAAGGGTACTGATGGTTTGATCATCAACCTCAAGCGGCCGGCGACCTGCTCTGTCAGCGACCTCAAGGCAGCGAGAAACGACATCAGAAAGCCATTAATCAAGCGAGATTAATTGACGCCAGACAATCCGCCCGAACTTTGCATGGACAACGCCTGCAAGCCACCAGCCCTTCTATAAATGCAGGTAACATGCGTCGCTTTGCAGCCACTCGGCCTGACCATGTCCGCAACGTACCGATTTCCTTTTCTGCCTTATCTGTTCGCCTGCCTGCTCGGGCTGTTGGCCCTTAGCGGTTTCTGGTATGGCCTCGGCCAACCGGTGATCCTGCCGGACGCCGCGACGCCAACGCACAAGTTGCAATGCGCCTCCTACACACCGTTCGACAAAGACCAATCGCCGTTCGACGTGCCGTTCAAATTGCGCCCCGAGCGCATGGACGCCGACCTCGCGCTGCTGGCGACGCGCTTTGAATGCATCCGCACCTACTCGATGACCGGCCTCGACGCCCTGCCCGATCTGGCGCGCAAGCACGGTCTGAAGTTGATGATCGGCGCCTGGGTCAATAGCAACCCCGTCGATACCGAGCAGGAAGTCGAGCTGCTGATCAAATCGGCCAATGCCAACCCCGACGTGGTCACCGCCGTAATCGTCGGCAACGAAGCGCTGCTGCGCAAAGAGGTCACTGGCGCGCAACTGGCCCGGCTGATCAACAAGGTAAAAAGCCAGGTCAAGCAACCGGTGACTTACGCCGATGTTTGGGAATTCTGGCTCAAGCACCCGGAAGTCGCCCCGGCCGTGGATTTTCTGACCATCCACTTGCTGCCGTACTGGGAAGACGATCCGTCGAATATCGACGTGGCGCTGCGGCATGTGGCGGATGTGCGTCAGGTGTTCGGCAACAAATTCGCTCCGAAAGACGTGATGATTGGCGAAACCGGTTGGCCCAGCGAAGGCCGCCAGCGCGAAACCGCCGTGCCGAGCCGGGTCAACGAGGCGAAATTCATTCGTGGATTCGTGGCGATGGCCGAGCAGGAAGGCTGGCGTTACAACCTGATCGAAGCCTTTGATCAACCATGGAAGCGCGGCAGTGAAGGCGCGGTCGGCGGCTACTGGGGGCTGTTCGATGCGGATCGGCAGGACAAAGGCGTGCTCGCCGGACCGGTGAGCAATGTGCCGTACTGGAAAGAATGGCTGGCAGTCGGTGCTTTGATTTTCCTCGGCACGCTGATCCTTGGTGGACGCGTGCGCACCACTCGTTCGGCGTTGCTGCTACCGCTGCTGGGCGCTGTCGCTGCTTGCTCGATTGGCGCCTGGGGCGATCTGGCGCGGCTGACCACGCGGTTTGCCGGGGAATGGCTGTGGGTCGGCTTGCTGACCGGGTTGAATCTGTTGGTGCTCACGCATGCCGCGCTGACGTTGAGCGCACGCACAGGTTGGCGCGCGCGAGCCTTCGATTTCCTCGAGCGTCGCGCCGGCTGGCTGGTCGCGGTGGCCGGTTTTGCCGCGGCGGTGATGATGCTGGAAATGGTCTTCGACCCGCGCTATCGCAGTTTCGCCAGCATGGCGTTCGTGCTGCCGGCGCTGGTCTACCTGTGCCGCCCGGTAAGCGTGCCGCGTCGGGAGGTTGCTCTGCTGACCTTTATCGTTGGCGCGGGGATTGCACCGCAGTTGTATCAGGAAGGGATGCTGAATCAGCAGGCGTGGGGCTGGGCGCTGGTCAGTGGATTGATGGTGGTGGCGTTGTGGCGCTGTCTGCGGGTTCGCAAGGCCTGATTTCAGCGCTTTCGAAATCGCCATCGCTGGCAAGCCAGCTCCCACAGGATTTCTGCTGCACACAAATGTTGTGTTCACCTCAATCCCTGTGGGAGCGGGCTTGCCCGCGATGACTGACTGTCAGGCGCTGCGGGACTCGCGGACCAGGCGCAATCCGGCAATCACCACCGCAAATACCGCTAATGTGGTGTTGTACAACGCCAGCGCCGGCAGGCCGAACACCAGCGCCAGCACCGCCAGCCACCACCCTGCCCGTCCCGGCAATACAAACGCCAATACCGCCGCGCCCACCGCCGCCCAGCCCAGCACCTTGAAATGAATCATCAGCCCGAGGTTCGACCGCACCACGCATTCCCAACGGCCGGCCTCGTCGACACAGATGCCCACCCACTGCCCGTCTTCCATGAAGCCATAGCGCGCGGCATAACTGCCGGCCAGCCACAGCGGCAACAAAACAAGCAGCACAATAACGGGCAAGCGGCGGGACATGGAGCACTCCAATCTGCGGAAATCGGCGGCCAGCTTAATCTGCCGACCGGCATTCGCAAGCACTAACAACTGTTAACTGTTCAGCGAGCCCTTGCAACGTGTATCGTCCAGCTACTATTACCCCGAATTCCGCCTGTTTGGTGCCGCAGCATGGCACTTTGGCGCACGGCCGGTGGTCATAGCCTGCGAACTTCAATCGGCACCTTCCTCTAAGGGATCTAGTCATGCTCCGTTCCTTGCGCTTCGCCGCGCTGTTCAGCGGCCTTATCTTGAGTGCGTCCGCGCTGGCGGTGGATATCGACGCCGCCAGCTATGGCTACCCGCTGACCAACCCGTTCGAGGCGACGATCGCCACGACACCGCCGGATCTGCGTCCGGAGTTGCCGCTGGACGACGACATCAATCAAACGGACCGCAGCCTCACCCTGCGCCCGGAGCGTGAATTCCAACTGCCGGACAATTTCTGGGCAGTGAAGAAACTCACTTACCGCATCGCCACGCAGGACAAACCGGCGCCGCTTATCTTCCTGATTGCCGGCACCGGCGCGCGCTTTGACAGCACGCTCAACGAATACCTGAAAAAGCTTTACTACAAGGCCGGTTACCACGTCGTGCAACTGTCGTCGCCGACCAGCTTCGACTTCATCAGCGCTGCCTCGCGTTTCGCCACCCCGGGCGTGACCAAGGAAGATGCCGAAGACATGTATCGGGTGATGCAGGCCGTGCGGGCGCAGAACCCGAAGCTGCCGGTCACCGAGTATTACCTGACCGGCTACAGCCTCGGCGCCCTTGATGCCGCGTTCGTCGCGCATCTGGACGAGACTCGCCGCAGCTTCAACTTCAAGAAAGTCCTGCTGCTCAACCCGCCGGTCAACCTCTATACCTCGGTGACCAACCTCGACAAACTGGTGCAGACCGAGGTCAAGGGCATCAACAACAGCACCACGTTCTACGAACTGGTACTGACCAAGCTGACCCGCTACTTCCAGCAGAAAGGCTACATCGACCTCAACGATGCGCTGCTGTACGACTTCCAGCAGTCCAAACAGCACCTGACCAACGAACAGATGGCCATGCTCATCGGCACGTCGTTCCGCTTTTCGGCAGCCGACATTGCCTACACCTCGGACCTGGTCAACCGTCGCGGCCTGATCACCCCGCCGAAATTCCCGATCACCGAAGGCACCAGCCTCACGCCGTTCCTCAAGCGTGCGCTGCAATGCGATTTCGACTGCTACATCACCGAGCAGGTTATTCCGATGTGGCGCGCACGCACCGACGGCGGCAGCCTGCTGCAACTGATCGATCAGGTCAGCCTGTATGCGCTCAAGGACTACCTGCACGACAGCCCGAAAATCGCCGTCATGCACAACGCCGACGACGTCATCCTCGGCCCTGGCGACCTGGGCTTCCTGCGGAAAACCTTCGGTGATCGCCTGACCGTTTATCCACTGGGCGGCCACTGCGGCAACCTTAACTATCGCGTCAACAGCGACGCCATGCTGGAGTTCTTCCGTGGCTAAATATCTCCTGCTGATTGCAGCGTTCCTCTGTGCAGGCGTGGCCCAGGCCGACAACAGTAAAGCCGATGCACCGGTGGTGGTCGACAGCGACGGCTTCAAGCAGCCGCTGACCAAACTCAAGTTCAACCCGGGCCTGGATCAGCGCGAATTCGAACGCTCCACGCTCAATGCGCTGAACGTCTATGACCCGCTGGAATCGTGGAATCGCCGGGTCTATCACTTCAACTACCGCTTCGACCAGTGGGTGTTCTTGCCAGTGGTCGATGGCTATCGCTACATCACCCCAAGCTTCGTGCGTACCGGGGTGAGCAACTTCTTCAACAACATTGGCGACGTGCCGAACCTGGTCAACAGCCTGCTGCAGTTCAAGGGCCAGCGCTCGATGGAAACCACTGCGCGCCTGCTGCTCAACACCACGATCGGCATCGCCGGTCTGTGGGATCCGGCAACCGCCATGGGCCTGCCGCGCCAGAACGAGGACTTCGGGCAGACTCTGGGCTTCTATGGCGTACCGGGCGGCGCCTACTTCGTACTGCCGATCTTCGGCCCGTCGAACATCCGCGACACCGCAGGTCTGGCCGTGGATTACACCGCCGACACCGCGATCAACTTCCTCAACGTCGCGGAAGTCAGCTCCAACCACCCGGAAGTCTGGGCCTTGCGTGCGATCGACAAGCGCTACCAGACCAGCTTCCGCTACGGCCAGATGAACTCGCCGTTCGAGTACGAGAAAGTGCGGTACGTCTACACCGAAGCGCGCAAGTTGCAGATCGCCGAGTAAATCGGCTGGCGCAAAACACTGTGGGAGCGAGCCTGCTCGCGAACGCGGAGTTTCAGTCAACATCGATATTGACTGAACTACCGCATTCGCAAGCAGGCTCGCTCCCACATTTGTTATGTGTTGCTGACTAACCCTTCAGCGCTTTCCAGAGCTTGCCTACGACCGAAACCACCGCCAACACCACAGCACCGGCAATAATCCCCGCAACACCATTGAGCAGCATCGGTACGGCAAACCCGGCACTGCCCGCCGCTGCGCCGACACCTTCGATCCAGTGATGCAGCACCGGCACGCCATGGGTCAGGATGCCGCCGCCGACCAGGAACATCGCTGCCGTGCCAACCACCGACAGGGTTTTCATCATGTACGGCGCGGCGCTGAGAATGCCGCCGCCGATCTTTTTCGCCATCTGCCCGGGCTTCTGCGTCAGCCACAGCCCCAGGTCGTCGAGCTTGACGATGCCCGCCACCAAACCGTAAACGCCCACGGTCATGACAATGGCTATGCCGGACATGACGACCACTTGCTGGGTCAGCGAGGCATCTGCCACGGTGCCGAGGGTGATCGCAATGATTTCTGCCGAGAGAATGAAGTCGGTGCGGATCGCGCCTTTGATCTTGTCCTTTTCGTACGCCACCAGATCGGTCGCCGGATCGGCCACTGCTTCGGTCAACTGTGCGTGTTCTGCCTCGTCTTCCTCTTTGCTGTGCAGAAACTTGTGCGCGAGTTTTTCAAAACCCTCGAAACACAGGTACGCGCCGCCGACCATCAACAGCGGCGTCACCAGCCAAGGCACAAAGGCGCTGATTGCCAGCGCCGACGGCACGAGGATCAGTTTGTTGACGAACGAGCCCTTGGCCACCGCCCAGACCACGGGAATTTCCCGCTCGGCGCGCACGCCCGATACCTGCTGGGCATTGAGCGCCAGATCATCACCGAGCACCCCGGCGGTCTTCTTCGCGGCCATCTTGGTCATCAACGCAACGTCATCCAGAACGGTGGCGATGTCATCGATCAGCACCAGCAAACTGCTTCCTGCCATGAATCCTGTTTCCTTCTGTGTATGAATGTTGCCAAGCATAACGCGACCGCCGGCCACAGGCTGCATTGTTGAGCGCCGCTCAAGGCCGGTGCTACCATGCGCCACCGCCAGAACAGGCAAGGAACCACCGGGTTTATGAGCACAATCCGCGAGCGTAACAAAGAACTGATCCTGCGCGCCGCCAGCGAAGAGTTTGCCGACAAGGGCTTCGCGGCGACCAAAACCAGCGACATCGCCGCCAAGGCGGGATTGCCCAAGCCCAACGTCTACTACTACTTCAAATCCAAGGAAAACCTCTATCGCGAGGTGCTGGAAAGCATCATCGAGCCGATTCTGCAGGCCTCGACCCCGTTCAACCCGGACGGTGTGCCGAGCGAGGTGCTGAGCGGCTACATCCGCTCGAAGATCCGCATCTCCCGCGACCTGCCCTACGCCTCCAAGGTGTTCGCCAGCGAAATCATGCACGGCGCCCCGCACCTGAGCGCTGACCTGGTAGAGCAGCTCAACGCCCAGGCCAAACACAACATCGCCTGCATCCAGAGCTGGATCGACCGCGGCCAGATCGCCCCGATCGACCCCAACCACCTGATGTTCAGCATCTGGGCCGCGACCCAGACCTACGCCGACTTCGACTGGCAGATTTCCGCAGTGACCGGGAAAGACAAGCTTGATGAAGCCGATTATGAAGCGGCGGCGCAGACGATTATCCGGTTGGTGTTGAAGGGGTGTGAGCCGGATCGGTGAGATCGGGGGAACCGCTTCGCGAGCAGGCTCGCTCCCACAGTGGGCTTCAGGTGTTCAGACATTTTGTGTCCAACCCTGATCCCATGGGGGAGCGAGCCTGCTGGCGAAAGCGGTTATTCAGACACTGACATTCAATCAACCACCCCACCATCCGCCCGCAAATCCAGCGCTTCCACCGCTCTGATCGCCACCTGCTCATCCACATCCGACAAATCCCCACTGATCCCGATCGCGCCTAGCACTTCACCCGCCTGATTTCGAATCAACACCCCACCCGGTGCCGGCACTACGCTGCCCTGCCCCATGCTGTTCAACGAAGAAAAAAACGCCGGGCGTTGTTGGGCGTCCTGGGCGAGCAGGCGGGAGCCTTTACCCAAGGCGATGGCGCCCCAGGCTTTGCCGATGGCGATGTTCGGGCGCAGCAGGCTGGCGCCGTCTTCGCGTTGCAGGGCGATCAGGTGGCCGCCGTTATCGAGTACCGCGATGGTCAGCGGTGCGGCGTTGATGCCGCGTCCTGCGTTGATGGCTTCGCTGACTAGGCTGACTGCGACTTTCAAGGTTAAAGCGCTCATGGTGCCGTCCTCATTTTGTTATAGGGAAAGTCGTGGGACTGCGCGTTTGTGCCGCAGTCCGATGCCACAAATAGAACACAATGAGTTATTGTTTTGTATACAATAATTCTCGAAAAGCGCCACATGCGACGAAAAGCCACAGCACAGCGGGCTTCCGACGAATGAAACAGACGCTTGAGAAAATGGATTGACCTGCGCCGTCCGCCGTGAATACACTCTGCGCAAAGCCACTTGTATACAATTACAAAACGTAAAGAGGCACAAAACCATGAGCAAAATGAGAGCAATCGAAGCCGCCGTTCTGGTGATGCGCCGTGAAGGGGTTGATACCGCTTTTGGCATCCCGGGCGCAGCGATCAACCCGCTGTACTCCGCCTTGCAGAAGGTCGGTGGCATCGATCACGTCCTTGCTCGCCACGTTGAAGGCGCCTCGCACATGGCCGAGGGCTACACCCGCACCAAGGCCGGCAACATCGGCGTGTGCATCGGCACGTCCGGCCCGGCCGGTACCGACATGGTCACCGGGCTCTACAGCGCCTCGGCCGACTCGATTCCAATCCTCTGCATCACCGGGCAAGCACCCCGCGCCCGTATGCACAAGGAAGACTTCCAGGCTGTCGACATCACCAGCATCGTCAAGCCAGTGACCAAGTGGGCAACCACGGTTCTGGAGCCGGGCCAAGTGCCTTACGCATTCCAGAAAGCCTTTTATGAAATGCGCTCCGGCCGTCCAGGCCCGGTGCTGATCGACCTGCCGTTCGACGTGCAGATGGCCGAGATCGAATTCGACATCGACGCTTACCAACCGCTGCCATTGGCCAAACCGACCGCAACCCGCGTTCAGGTTGAAAAAGCTTTGGCTTTGCTGGATCAGGCTGAGCGCCCACTGCTGGTGGCCGGCGGCGGCATCATCAACGCCGACGCCAGCGACCTGCTGGTCGAGTTCGCTGAGCTGACCGGCATCCCGGTGATCCCGACCCTGATGGGCTGGGGCACCATCCCTGACGATCACCCGCTGATGGTCGGCATGGTCGGTCTGCAGACTTCGCACCGTTACGGCAACGCGACGATGCTGAAATCCGACGTGGTGCTGGGCATTGGTAACCGTTGGGCCAACCGCCACACCGGTTCGGTTGACGTGTACACCGAAGGTCGCAAGTTCATTCACGTCGACATCGAAGGCACGCAGATCGGTCGTGTGTTCACCCCGGATCTGGGCATCGTTTCCGACGCCGCCGCAGCGCTGACCGTGTTCATCGAAGTGGCCCGTGAATGGCAAGCCGCCGGCAAGCTGAAGAACCGCAGCGCCTGGCTGCAGGATTGCCAGCAGCGCAAGGCCAGCCTGCATCGCAAGACCCACTTCGACAACGTGCCGGTCAAACCGCAGCGCGTTTATGAAGAAATGAACCAGGTGTTCGGCAAGGACACCTGCTACGTCAGCACCATTGGTCTGTCGCAGATTGCCGGCGCGCAGTTCCTGCACGTCTACAAACCGCGTCACTGGATCAACTGTGGTCAGGCCGGCCCGTTGGGCTGGACCATTCCGGCGGCGCTGGGCGTGGTCAAGGCCGATCCGAACCGCAAAGTCGTGGCCCTGTCGGGGGACTATGATTTCCAGTTCATGATCGAAGAACTGGCGGTCGGCGCTCAGTTCAAACTGCCGTACATCCACGTCGTGGTGAACAACTCGTACCTGGGCCTGATCCGTCAGGCCCAGCGCGGGTTCGAAATGGACTACTGCGTGCAGCTGTCCTTCGATAACCTGAATGCGCCGGAACTCAACGGTTACGGGGTTGACCACATCGCAGTCGCCGAAGGTCTCGGCTGCAAGGCGCTGCGTGTGTTCGAACCGTCGGAAATCGCCCCTGCCCTGCGCAAGGCCGAACAGATGATCGAAGAGTTCAAGGTGCCGGTGATCGTCGAGATCATTCTGGAGCGTGTGACCAACATCTCCATGGGTACCGAGATCAACGCGGTCAACGAGTTCGAAGACCTGGCACTGGTCGGCAACGATGCGCCGACGGCGATTTCGTTGCTCGATTGATTGCTTTTAGCCCCCTCTCCCTCTGGGAGAGGGCTGGGGTGAGGGAAAGGTTTTGCGGTGTTCGCACAATCGGGATCTGACTCAGGATTCCCCCTCACCCTAACCCTCTCCCCAAGGAGAGGGGACTGATCGCGTTCAGTCTGACCTACCGTGCCTCATCAGTTTTTAGGAGACCACCATGCCGCGTTTCGCAGCCAACCTGTCCATGCTGTTCACCGAACAGGATTTCCTTGCCCGTTTCGACGCCGCCGCCAAGGCCGGCTTCAGTGGCGTGGAATACCTGTTCCCGTACGACTTCAGCTCGGCTGAAATCAAGGCAAAACTCGAGGCCAACGGGCTGACCCAAGTGCTGTTCAACCTGCCGGCCGGTGACTGGGCCAAGGGCGAGCGTGGCATCGCCTGCCTGCCGGATCGGGTCGAAGAGTTCCGCGCCGGGGTCGATTTGGCGATCGCCTACGCACAAGTGCTGGGCAACACCCAGGTCAACTGCCTGGCCGGTATCCGCCCGCAAGGCGTTGACGATGCCTCGGTGGAGAAGACCTTCGTTGCCAACCTCAAATACGCCGCCGACAAGCTGCAAGCGGCGGGCATCAAACTGGTGATGGAAGCGATCAACACCCGCGACATTCCCGGTTTCTACCTGAACAACACGGCGCAAGCCCTGTCGATTCGCGAGCAGGTCGGCAGCGCCAATCTGTTCCTGCAATACGACATCTATCACATGCAAATCATGGAAGGCGATCTGGCCCGCACCCTGCAATCGCACCTGGGCGAGATCAACCACGTGCAACTCGCGGACAACCCGGGGCGCAACGAGCCGGGCACTGGTGAGATCAACTACCGCTTCCTGTTCGAACACCTTGATCGCATCGGTTATCAGGGTTGGGTCGGTTGCGAGTACAAACCGCTGACCACCACCGAAGCGGGCCTGGGTTGGTTGAAATCACACAACGCAATCTAAGAAACACAGCAAATCCCCAGTGGGAGCGAGCCTGCTCGCGAATGCGGTGGTTCAGTCAACACGGATATTGAATGTTCCACCGCATTCGCGAGCAGGCTCGCTCCCACATGAAAAGCAGCTCCCCTATTTGCTTGAGCACGACAAAAACAAGAGGATTTTCTCATGGCTAAAATCGGATTCATCGGCACCGGCATCATGGGCCACCCAATGGCGGCGAACCTGCAGAAAGCCGGTCACAGCCTGTTCCTGTCGCAACACCACGACGCGGCCCCGGCCGATCTGGTCGCCGCTGGCGCTGTCGCCCTGGCCAATCCGCGCGAAGTGGCGCAGGAAGCCGAATTCATCATCGTCATGGTTCCGGACACCCCGCAGGTCGATGACGTGCTGTTCCGCGCCGACGGCGTCGCGGCCGGTATCGGCAAGGGCAAAGTAGTCATCGACATGAGCTCGATTTCGCCGACCGCCACCAAAGCTTTCGCGGCGAAGATCAACGAAAAAGGCGCGCAGTACCTCGACGCTCCGGTTTCCGGCGGTGAAGTCGGCGCCAAGGCCGCAACCCTGAGCATCATGGTCGGTGGCGACGCCGATGCCTTCGAACGCGCCCTGCCGCTGTTCCAGGCCATGGGCAAGAACATCACCCTGGTTGGTAGCAATGGCGACGGCCAGACCGCCAAAGTGGCGAACCAGATCATCGTCGCGCTGAACATCCAGGCCGTAGCCGAAGCCCTGCTGTTCGCCTCGAAAAACGGTGCCGATCCAGCCAAGGTGCGTGAAGCGCTGATGGGCGGTTTCGCTTCTTCGAAGATCCTCGAAGTGCACGGCGAGCGCATGATCAAAGGTACCTTCGACCCGGGCTTCCGCATCAGCCTGCACCAGAAGGACCTGAACCTGGCCCTGCAAGGCGCCAAGGAGCTGAACATCAACCTGCCGAACACCGCCAATGCCCAGCAGGTATTCAGCACCTGCGCGGCCATCGGCGGCAGCAACTGGGACCACTCGGCGCTGATCAAGGGCCTGGAGCACATGGCCAATTTCTCGATTCGCGACAATAAATAAAGCCTGCACAAAACCCTGTGGGAGCGAGCCTGCTCGCGAAAGCGGCTTCACATTCAACATCCATGTTGGCTGACATACCGCGTTCGCGAGCAGGCTCGCTCCCACAAGGGACCTGAGTCGCCCTTTCGAATAACAAGAATTCCGGGAGCCCGCCATGTCGGTCGATCCGCAACAACTGCTGCGCGAGCTGTTTGCCACAGCCATCGACGCGGCCCATCCGAACCAAGTCCTCGAAGCCCATTTGCCTGCCGATCGCACCGGTCGGTTGATCGTCATCGGCGCCGGCAAAGCCGCTGCCGCCATGGCGCAAGTGGTCGAGCGCTGCTGGGAGGGTGAAGTCACCGGCCTGGTGGTGACCCGCTACGGCCACGGCGCCCCGTGCGAAAAAATCGAAGTGGTCGAAGCCGCACACCCGGTGCCGGATGCGGCCGGGCTGGCCGTGGCCAAACGTGTGCTGGAACTGGTCAGCAACCTGACTGAAGACGACCGCGTGATCTTCCTGCTCTCCGGCGGCGGCTCTGCCCTGCTCGCCCTGCCAGCCGAAGGCATTACCCTCGCTGACAAGCAGGCGATCAACAAAGCCCTGCTCAAATCCGGCGCGACCATCGGCGAGATGAACTGCGTGCGCAAGCACCTCTCGGCGATCAAGGGCGGCCGCCTCGGCAAGGCCTGCTGGCCGGCGACGGTTTACACCTACGCGATTTCCGATGTGCCGGGCGACCTCGCCACCGTCATTGCCTCCGGCCCGACCGTGGCCGACCCGAGCACTTCCGCCGAAGCACTGGCGATCATCAAACGCTACGGCATCGAGATTCCCGCTTCCGTGCGCACCTGGCTGCACAGCCCTGAATCGGAAACCGTCAAACCCGGCGATCCGGGTCTGGCGCGCAGTCATTTCCAGTTGATCGCCCGCCCGCAGCAGTCGCTGGACGCGGCGGCGGTGAAGTGCCGTCAGGCCGGTTTCAGCACCTTGATTCTCGGCGACCTCGAAGGCGAATCCCGCGAAGTGGCGAAAGTCCACGCCGGCATCGCCCGACAGATCATCAATCACGGCCAGCCACTGGCGACGCCGTGCGTGATTCTTTCTGGCGGTGAGACCACGGTAACCGTGCGCGGCAATGGCCGTGGCGGGCGTAACGCCGAATTCCTCCTCAGCCTGACCGACAGCCTCAAGGGCCAGCCCGGCGTCTACGCGCTGGCCGGCGACACCGATGGCATCGACGGCTCGGAAGACAACGCCGGCGCAATCATGACTCCGGACAGCTACGCCCGCGCCGCCGCACTGGGTCTGAGCGCCAGCGACGAGCTGGATAACAACAACGGCTATGGCTACTTCCAGGCGCTCGATGCGCTGATCGTCACCGAGCCGACCCGCACTAACGTCAACGACTTCCGCGCCATTCTGATCCTTGAGAACTGCAAATCATGACGCCTGATAAAAAGGTCAAAATCCTCGCCACCCTCGGCCCTGCGGTCGACGGTATCGACGACATCCGCGAGCTGGTCAAGGCCGGGGTCAACATCTTCCGGCTGAATTTCAGCCATGGCGATCACGCCGACCACGCCAAGCGCTATCAATGGATCCGCGAAGTCGAGCGCCAGCTCAACTATCCGCTGGGCATTCTGATGGACCTGCAAGGGCCGAAACTGCGTGTGGGCAAGTTCGCTGACGGCAAGGTGCAGTTGCATCGCGGTCAGGCGTTCCGCTTGGATCTCGATGCGACACCGGGCGATGAGCGCCGGGTCAACCTGCCGCATCCGGAAATCATTGCCGCGCTGGAAGCGGGCATGGACCTGCTGCTCGACGACGGCAAGCTGCGCCTGCGCGTGGTCACCAAGTACGCCGATGCGATCGACACCAGCGTGCTCAACGGCGGCGAACTGTCCGATCGCAAAGGCGTGAATGTGCCGCAAGCGGTGCTCGACCTCAGCCCGCTGACCGCCAAGGATCGCCGCGATTTGAGCTTCGGCCTGGAATTGGGTGTGGACTGGGTCGCGCTGTCGTTCGTACAGCGCCCGCAGGACATTGTCGAAGCCCGCGCATTGATCGGCGACAAGGCGTTTCTGATGGCGAAAATCGAGAAGCCTTCAGCGGTCGAGCAACTACGTGAGATTGCTGAGTTGAGCGACGCGATCATGGTCGCGCGCGGCGATCTTGGTGTGGAAGTGCCGGCGGAGAGCGTGCCGCAGATTCAGAAAAACATCATCACCACCTGCCGCGCGCTGGGCAAACCGGTGGTGGTGGCGACGCAGATGCTCGAGTCAATGCGCTTCTCCCCTGCCCCAACCCGTGCCGAGGTGACTGACGTCGCCAACGCCGTAGCCGAAGGCGCCGATGCGGTGATGCTCTCGGCGGAGACCGCGTCCGGCGAATACCCGCTGGAAGCCGTGCAGATGATGAGCAAGATCATCCGTCAAGTTGAGAACGGCCCGGATTATCAGACCCAGCTTGACGTCAGCCGACCGAAAGCCGAGGCGACGGTTTCCGATGCGATCAGCTGTGCGATCCGCCGGATCAGCAACGTGCTGCCGGTGGCGGTGCTGGTCAATTACAGCGAGTCCGGCGCCTCGACGTTGCGCGCATCCCGGGAACGGCCGAAAGCACCGATCCTCAATCTGACGCCGAACCTGCAAACGGCGCGGCGCTTGAGCGTAGCGTGGGGCATTCATTCGGTGGTCAACGATCGCCTGCGTCAGGTCGACGAAGTCTGCTCGACCGCACTGGAGATTGCTCAGGCGCAAGGCATGGCCGAGCGTGGCGACACGCTGCTGATCACCGCCGGCGTGCCGTTCGGGCAGCCGGGATCGACCAATTCGCTGCGCATCGAGACGTTGATTTAACCCCCCATAAAAGTGGGTGCATAAACTTGTGGCGAGGGGATTTATCCCCGTTGGGCTGCGAAGCGGCCCCCAATCGGAGAATGCGGTTTCTCTGTGGAAACCGTCACACCCTCAAAAGCGACGACTGCTGCGCAGCCGAACGGGGCGGTGCGACGTTTCGCTAAATCCCCTCGCCACAGTGACTTGCAAGACCTTTTGATGTTCCAACTGCCCAGATTTTCTCAACATGCCTGCCAATCACTTCAACACCCACTGCCCCGACTGGGCCGAGGCTTTGCTCAACGGTTTCAGTCAGATTTTCTTCCAGCGCCATCCGCTGTGCGGGCTGCTGTGTCTGCTGGCGATTCTGCTGACGGCGCCGGTGCTGTTCGCCGGGGCGCTGCTCGGTGGCGTTGCCGGTCTGCTCACCGCGCAGCGGCGCAACTACGCCAAGGCCGATCGCCAGGCCGGGTTGTTCAGCTACAACGGCGTGCTGCTCGGCCTGCTGCTGAGCCTGTATTTCCCTTGGTCGCCACTGCTGCCGCCGTTGATTCTTGCAGCCGGTGGCTTGAGCGCGATGCTTACTCAGCAATGGCTCAAACACGTGTACCGCAGTCGCGCCATACCGGCGTATACCTCGCCGTTCGTGGCGCTCAGCTGGGTGCTGCTGATGTTCGCCGAGCCGTCCGCGCCGGCGGCATCGGTCGACCTGAACACGACAAATCTGCTGGCCGCTGAACTGCGCGGATTCGGCCAGGTGATGTTTCTCGACCATCCATTGGCCGGGGCCTTGATCGCCAGCGGCTTGCTGCTCGCCGATCGCCGCGCGTTCTGCTGGGCGCTGCTGGCGTCGGCGATCGGCCTCGGCTCGAGTCTGCTGCACCACGACACGTCCGCCGCACTGCTCGGGCTCGGTGGCTACAACGCTGTACTCGCCGCCCTCGCCTTCAGCGCTCAGCGACAAAATCCGTGGCTGCCGCTGCTCGCCATTGTCCTGGCCTTGCTGGTGACGCCGCTGTTTGCCGCCCTCGGGCTGGCCACGCTGACCGCGCCGTTCATCCTCGCCTGCTGGTTGATTCGTGCCGGCATTCAAATGCTTGGCAAAGCGTCGCTCGCGCATGAGTCTTGCGCTCATGAGGAGAATCACCCTAGGCTGCGCTGATCTTCGATTCAGGCGTTATCCATGGACAGCAGCAACAATTGGCGCGAACGGCTTTACGTCATGATTTTCCAGAGCGACACCCCGGCCGGGCGTCGCTTCGACGGCATCCTGCTGTTGATCATCCTCGCCAGTCTGGTGATCGTGATGCTCGACAGTATCGACAGCATCCACCGTAATTACGCCGACGTTCTGGCCTATATCGAGTGGGGCTTCACGGCGATCTTCCTCGGCGAATACATCCTGCGTCTGTACTGCTCGCCCAAGCCGCTGCGCTATGCCTTCAGCTTTTATGGCCTGGTGGATCTGCTGGCGATCGTGCCGGGCATCCTCGCCCTGTATTACAGCGATGCGCAGTATCTGCTGATCATCCGCATCATTCGGATGCTGCGGATTTTCCGTGTGCTCAAGCTCAGCCCGTATCTCAAGCAAGCCAACTATCTGATGTCGGCGCTGCGTGGCAGCAAGCAGAAAATCGTCGTGTTTCTGGTCAGCGTGTGCACGCTGGTGACAGTGTTCGGCACGCTGATGTACGTGATCGAAGGCCCGGAACATGGCTTCACCAGCATTCCCAAAGGCATCTATTGGGCCATCGTGACCTTGACCACTGTGGGCTTCGGCGACATCGTGCCGAAGACGCCGCTGGGTCAAGTGATTTCCTCGCTGGTGATGATCACCGGTTACTCGATCATCGCCGTGCCCACGGGGATTTTTACCGCAGAACTGGCCAATGCCATGCGCGGCGAACAGCTGCAACATGACTGCCCGGGCTGTCAGAAAAAGAGCCATGAACAGAGCGCAGCGTTCTGTTCGCGCTGCGGCAGTCAGCTGTTCAAGAAAGTGGAATAAGCACAGAGCTTTTTAATCTTTAAGCGACTATGCGCTGACCGTTATAGTCGCTGGCAAATGGCTTCATTTTTGGCATAACACCCCCACAGAACAAGGAATGCGCAGTGAAAAAACTCTTTGGCGCCTCACTTCTCGCCGCCGGCCTGGCCTTGGCCAACATCGCCGAAGCAGCACCGACGCTGCTTAACGTTTCCTACGACGTGATGCGCGATTTCTACAAGGACTACAACACTGCGTTCCAGAAGCACTGGCAAGCCGAGCACAACGAAAACATCACCGTGCAGATGTCCTTCGGCGGCTCGAGCAAGCAGGCGCGTTCGGTGATCGACGGCCTGCCGGCTGACGTCATTACCATGAACATGGCCACCGACATCAACGCCCTCGCCGACAACGGCAAACTGGTGCCGGACAACTGGGTCACGCGCCTGCCGAACAACAGCGCACCGTTCACCTCGGCGACAGTGTTCATCGTTCGCAAGGGCAATCCAAAAGCGCTGAAAGACTGGCCGGATCTGCTCAAGGACGGCGTTCAGGTCATCGTGCCGAACCCGAAAACTTCCGGTAACGGCCGCTACACCTACCTGTCGGCCTGGGGCTATGTGCTGAAAAACGGTGGCGACGAGAATAAGGCCAAGGACTTCGTCGGCAAGCTGTTCAAGCAGGCGCCGGTACTCGATACCGGTGGCCGCGCCGCCACCACCACGTTCATGACCAACCAGATCGGCGACGTGCTGGTGACCTTTGAAAACGAAGCGGAAATGATCGCCCGCGAGTTCGGTCGCGATCAGTTCGAAGTCATCTACCCGACGGTCTCAGCGGAAGCCGAGCCACCGGTTTCGGTGGTCGACAAAGTCGTCGACAAGAAAGGCTCGCGCGCTGCGGCTGACGAGTATCTGAAGTACCTGTGGTCGCCGGAAGGACAGGAAATTGCGGCGGCCAACTACCTGCGCCCGCGTGACCCGGCGGTGCTGGCGAAGTACACCGACCGTTTCCCGAAAGTCGACTTCCTTTCGGTGGAGAAGACGTTTGGTGACTGGCGCACGGTGCAGAAAACCCACTTCAATGATGGTGGCGTGTTCGATCAGATTTACAGCGGGCAGTAAGGCTTGGTCTGAAAAATCAAAAGGCGACCCACCGGGTCGCCTTTTTGTTGCGCGGCAATACCGCTCATTACACTGCGTAATAACAGTTATCATCCGAAAACGTCTTCTGCCAGCCCACGTTGTCCATTAGCCTCAGCGCTTTCCTGTGCCCGACTCGAGATCCCCTATGACCACCACTCCTCACGCAATGACCCGAGGCATGGTCCTGCTGTTCGCGTTCTGCTGCGGCGCCATCGTTGCCAACATCTACTACGCACAGCCGATCATCGGCCTGATCGCGCCGGACATCGGCCTCTCCGACACCATGGCCAGTTTCATCGTCTCGCTGACGCAGATCGGTTACGCGTTGGGCCTGTTCTTTCTGGTGCCGCTGGGGGATCTGCTGGAGAACCGTCGGCTGATGATCATCACTACGCTGGTGGCGATCGCCAGTCTGCTTGGCGCCGCGTTCACTGAACAGCCGAACGTATTTCTGCTGATCTCGCTGCTGGTCGGCTTCAGCTCGGTGTCGGTGCAGATCCTGATTCCGCTGGCCGCGCATCTGGCGCCGGAAGAGTCCCGTGGCCGCGTGGTGGGCGGGATCATGGGCGGTTTGCTGCTGGGTATTCTGTTGGCGCGACCGGTGTCGAGCGTGGTCGCCGATCACCTCGGCTGGCGCGCCATGTTCATGATCGCCGCAGCATTGATGGCGGCTATCAGCGTGGTGCTGGCGCTGACCGTGCCCAAGCGCCAGCCAGATCACAGCGCTACTTATGACCAATTGATCGGCTCGCTGTGGACGCTGCTGCGCCAGCAACCGGTGCTGCGTCAGCGGGCGTTTTATCAGGGCTGCATGTTTGCCACGTTCAGCCTGTTCTGGACCGCCGTGCCACTGGAACTTGCACGCAACCATGGCCTGTCGCAAAGCGAAATCGCCATCTTCGCCCTGGTCGGCGCCATCGGTGCCATCGCCGCGCCAATCAGCGGCCGCCTCGCTGATGCCGGTCACACACGCATCGCCTCGCTACTGGCCATGCTCTTCGCCAGCCTGAGCTTCCTGCCCGCCTTCATTCACCCGGCCTATAGCGTCATCGGCCTGGCCGTGACCGGCGTGGTGCTGGACTTCTGCGTGCAGATGAACATGGTCCTGGGGCAACGCGCGGTGTACTCGCTGGACGCGAAAAGTCGTGGCCGTTTGAACGCGCTGTACATGACCAGCATCTTCATCGGCGGCGCGTTCGGCTCGTCGGTGGCCAGCGCGGTGTACGAGCATGGCGGCTGGTTGTGGATCGTCATTGTCGGCAGCGTGTTTCCGTTGTTGGCGTTGTTACGGTTTTTGAGCACTTCACGACGCGCTTCATTGGCCACGGCTTAAGGCTTCAAAAGCTTCGCGAGCAGGCTCGCTCCCACAGGTTTTGGGTGACCTTCCAATCACTGCAACACACAAAACCAGTGTGGGAGCGAGCCTGCTCGCGAAGGCGTCAGTTCAGATCATGTTTGCACCGACTGACACACCGCTTTCGCGAGCAGGCTCGCTCCCACAATTGCGCAGACCCTCAATACCGAACCAGTTTCTCCATCGCCGCATCCGCCAGAAACGAGGAGCGGCTTTTCACGTTATGCTCGCGTACATAGCGATCAATACGCTGAATGACATAGCCGGGCAGCGTAACGTTGACCTTTTCGGTCTTGCCAAGGTACGGCGAGATATCCAGCTCCAGCATGCCCCAGCCCATCTCGGCAAAATCCGGATGATTGCGATGCGCCGCTGCCGAGGTCGGCATCGGAATCGCCTGACCGGCCGCCGCGATCTCCTGCAGCATGAGGTGAGCCACTTCCACGGCCGCGTTGTAGGCCTCCTCAAAGCTGTCCCCGGCCGTGACTGCGCCGGGAATATCGGGGATCTGAATGCCGATGGCAGTGTTCTCGTCACCCCACTCGATGCAAATGGGATATTGCATTACGGATCTCCTTCATGACGGGTTGGCGGGCTGAATAACCCCGCGCGCCGCCGAATGCTTTTGACTGTCCCCAACGGTAAATCCTTTTTCGGATGCGGGACGGCAATCGTGTCCGGGTTGTAACGATGAGTGAAGATGTAATGACTGCCCGCAACCCGATCCAGCGTCCAGCCCGCCTCCTCCAGCTCCTTCATCAATAGCCTGCTCTGCACCAACCGCCTCCTTGGCCTGGCCCATTAAAAATAACTCTAGAGTTATCTTTACTCAAGCACAGAATGGGACGGGGTGACGGTTGGTTGTTTTACAAAGTATTCCTGCACCAGTTTCGTTTATTGCGAATTTCGTTTGATTCGAATAACGTCCGCGGATCTTCCTTACAATGCTGGAACAGTCTTATGACCACTGCTACTCCATCTGCCATCAATCTGCCTGTCGAACGAGAGGTCAAAGCCGCGATTGAAGGCCAGCGCGCCCTGACCGCATTTCTCGCAAGCGGTTTTGAAACTCAGCGAATCCAGATTTTTGATGAACAGAACGAAGCCCACAGCGTCGAGCTGCCAACATCGGCGTTGCGCTTGCTGAGCGATATCCTCGCGGCGCTGGCGCAGGGCAACGCTGTGAAGGTGGTACCGATCCACGCGGAGCTGACCACGCAGGAAGCTGCCGATCTGCTCAACGTCTCACGTCCGCACATGATCAAACTGCTGGAGAGCGGTGAGATTTCCTACCACAAAACAGGCAAGCACCGACGTGTGCGTTTTGCTGATCTGATGGAATATAAAACCCGGCGAGACACCGCCAGCGAGCAGGCAATGATGCTTCTCGCGGAGCAGGCACAGGCGCTAAGGACAGGATACGAGTGAGGCATTCCTCTTTCACTGCTGTATACGATGCATGCGTTTTATATCCGGCCCCTCTAAGAGATTTCCTGATGTGGCTCGCACTGTCAGGGTGTATCGGGCTCGCTGGACTCAGGAAATACACCACGAATGGAAGCGTAACTTATTGAAGAACAGGTCCGACCTGACCCTCGAACAACTCGATCGCACATCGCAATTGATGGACCTGGCCATTCCAGACGCGTGTATCGATGGCTATGAAGACTTGGTGTCAGGCCTGACACTGCCTGATGAGAACGATCGCCATGTTCTAGCGGCCGCAATCCGATGCGGTGCCGATGTAATAGTGACGTTCAACCTGAAAGATTTCCCCACCCGTCACCTCGCGCCATACGGCATTGAAGCTCAGCACCCGGATGAGTTTGTGGAAAACCTTTTCCATCTTGATTCGGCTGCCGTCGTCGCTGCGGCTCAAAGCCAGCGACGGCAATTGAAAACGCCCAATGTGGAGGTGGACAAATATCTTGGCTTTCTCCAACGGCAAGGATTGGTCGAGTCGGTAAAGGCGTTAGGTAACTATCGTGCGATTCTCTGAAAATCAGACGCAAAAAAAACGGCGATCCCAGGATCGCCGTTTCTCTCACTGCCCGAACTTCTTGCCCAACCCCGGCGGGACGCCGTGGATGTTGGTGTCTTCCCACGGGCCGTTGGGGCTGACCGAGCGGCTCCAGCCGTTGTTCCAGCGGTAGTAGGTGCGCTGGCGGTAGAAGGTGTTGGTCTGGTCGTCGAGCACGTAGACGCCGAGCTTCTGGTCCCAGTGGCTGTTGCCGCCCGGTGGCGGGGCGAAGCTGGCCGAGGTACGTGGCACGGGCTTGGCGGGTTTGGCCGGGATGCTCTTGCCGGGAGTCGGCGAGGTCGACGGGGTTGGGCTTGGCTGAGACGGCGGGATCGGCGGCAGGCTGGTGGTCGGTTCCGGGCGTTGTACCGCACATGCACTCAAGCCCGGGGCCAGTGTGAGGACTGTGATGCGGGCGATGGTGTGCATGGCGGTGCTTTCCTGTTGGATCCGGTTACTTGTCCGGGCTGTCGATAGTCAGTTTTTGTGGCGCGGTGGTGCTGCTGGCCACTGGGCCGCTGCGACCGATCCACTCACCGGCAGTCGGTTGACCGGCCCGTGAGATGCGCGCAACCAGTTGGACTTCAGGGAAGTTGGACAGTTTCAACTGCGGCATCATCGCGTCGGCATCGCCCAGTTCGACGGTCACCGGCAGGTCAGCCACGGTCAGGCGTTTGGCCGCCAGCGGCGCCGGTGGGCCTGAAGTGGCGCGGGCGAAGATGAACACGCTGTCGCCCGGTTGCACCTTGCTCTTGAGTTCGCTGGCCAGATCAACGCTGACTGTCAGCAATGCCGCTTTCGGCGCCGGTGCCCGGGCAACTTTGCCGCCGCTGGCTTTCAAGCGTTCGGCGGCACGCTCGATGCCGCCTTGCAGCGCAGCGCGAGAGTTGTCATCCGGCGGCAGTTGCGCGAGCAGGCGATTCCAGTAGTCGATGGCCTCCTGATAACGCTCGCCTTCGAACGCGGCGATGCCGAGCAGGCCGAGGCTGGTAACTTCCTTCGGATCGGCCTTCAGCGCTTCGTCGGTCAGTTTCTGAATCTGCTCCGACCACTTTTTACCGTCAGCAAAATACTGCGCCTGCGCCCACTGGCCGAGCAGTTCCGGCTGGCGACCGGCGAGGTTGGCGGCGCGTTCGAACATCTTCGCCGCGTCTGCCGGACGGTCTTGAGCCATGTAGGTACGGCCGAGGAAATACAGGCCTTCAGCGGAATCCGGTTGCGCGGCAACCGCACGCTCCAGACGCTGGGTCATCTCTTCCATCGACTGTGGTGCCTGAGCGAATTCGCGGGTCAGTTCGACCTTGTCGGCGGCGCCGAAATGCAGGTACAGACCGAGACCCAGCACCGGTACCAACACGGCGGCCAGCAGCGGCAACGGCTTGCCCAGGCGGGAGACACGCGGTGCGGTGACGCCTTCGGTGTCAGCGAGCAATTCACGCGCGGCTTCTGCGCGGCCGCTGTCCAGTTGCGCGGCGTCGAGCACGCCTTCGGCCTGCTGCGCTTGCAGCTCGGCAACCCGTTCCTGGTACAGCGCGACGTTCAACGCGGTGCGATCTTCTTCCCGCTGAGCGCGGCGTTCGCGCAGTACCGGGATCAGCAGAAAACTCAGGGCGACCAGAAGCAACAGCCCTGCGGCGAGCCAGAAATCAATCATTCTTGGTTTTTATCCAACAGTTGGTCGAGGCGCTGACGTTCTTCGGCAGACAGCGATGACGGCGTTTCGGCACGTTGCCCGCGACGCCTGCGCACGATCAGCGCGATCACCACGAAACCACCGAGCAGCAGACCGGCCGGGCCGAACCACAGCAGCGCGGTCTTGGCATTGAGCGCCGGTTTATAGCGAACGAAATCACCATAGCGATCGACCATGAAGTCGATGATCTGCTGATTGTCCTTGCCCTCGCCGAGCATGCGGAAAATCTCTTTGCGCAGGTCGGCGGCAATCGGTGCGTTGGAGTCGGCGATGTCCTGGTTCTGGCATTTGGGGCAGCGCAGTTCCTTGGTCAGCTCGCGGAAACGCTCGCGGTCGCCCTCTTTGGCAAATTCGTAGGTATCGATGGCCGCGTGGGCGACACCGGCCAGGCTCAAACCCAACACGACCGCAGCGAGAAAACGCTTCATGGCTTGGCCTCATCGACCAGCGCCTGATACTTGGCCGCGAGTTTTTCGCGCCAGACCTGCTCGTCGATCACCCCGACGAACTTGTCGCGGATGATGCCTTTGGCGTCGATAAAGAAGGTTTCCGGCGCGCCGTAGACACCGAGGTTGAGGCCCAGCGAACCCTCGTCGTCACGAATATCCAGCGCATACGGATTGTGGAACTCGGCCAGCCATTTCAAGGCGTCGGCATTGGTGTCCTTGTAGTTGATGCCGTAGATCACCACGCCGCGCTCGGCAAGTTTGTTCAGCACCGGATGCTCGACCCGGCAGGAAATGCACCAGGTGCCCCAGACATTGACCAGCGCCGGTTTGCCGAGAATGTCGGCCTTGGTCAGCGTCTTGTCACCCTGCACACTCGGCAGGGAAAACTCCGGGAATGGCTTGTTGATCATCGCCGACGGCAGCTCCGCCGGATCCAGGTACAAGCCGCGATAGAGAAACACCGCCACCAGCAAGAAAATCGCCAACGGCAACAACATCAACCAACGCCTCATGCCGCCGCTCCCGTCATGCCCAGCGCTTCGCGCACTTTGCTTTTCACCTTGACCCGATAACGCCGATCCAGCGCCGCCAGCACACCACCCAATCCGGTGAGCAAGCCGCCGAACCAGATCCAGCGCACGAACGGTTTGACGTGTACGCGCACGGCCCAGGCGCCGTTATCCAGCGGCTCGCCGAGGGCGACGTAGAGATCGCGAGTGAAACCGGCATCGATGCCGGCTTCGGTCATCACCGAGTTCTGCACGGTGTACAGACGTTTTTCCGGGTGCAGCACGCTGATTTCCTCGCCGTCACGAATGACGCGGATGGTGCCTTTGTCCGAGGTGAAATTCGGCCCTTCGAAATGCTTCGCGCCTTCGAAGACGAATTGATAGCCCGCCAGGTCCATCGACTCGCCCGGCGCCAGACGCAGGTCGCGCTCGGCGCTGTTCTGGCTCGACAACACCACGCCCAGCGCGCACACCGCGATGCCTAGGTGAGCGATCTGCATGCCCCAATAGCTGCGGGTCAGCGTCGGCAAACCGTTGATCAGGCCTTTGTGCCGAGTCTTGTCGAACAGATCGCGCACACCGGCAAGCAACACCCACGCCGCCAGCAGGAACGTCGCGATCACCGCCCAGTTGAAATCGCCATAAGCCACGCCGGCCACCACGGCCAATGCGACGCTGCCGAGCAGCACCGGAGTGAGCATGCTCGCCAGCCATTTCACTGGCGTGTCCTTCCAGCGCACGATCACGCCGATCGCCATGACCAGCATCAGCAACGCCATCAACGGAATGAACAACGCATTGAAGTATGGTGGGCCGACCGACAGCTTGGCGCCGCTGATGGCATCAAGAATCAGCGGATACAAGGTCCCAAGCAGGATCATCGATGCAGCGACGACCAGCACCAGGTTGTTGCCCAGCAGCAAGGTTTCCCGTGACCAAAGATTGAACCCGACCTGACTTTTCACCACTGGCGCGCGCAGGGCGAAAAGGGTCAGCGAACCGCCCACCACGAACAGCAGGAAAATCAGGATGAACACACCGCGCTCGGGATCCGAAGCGAAGGCATGCACCGAAGTCAGCACGCCCGAGCGGACGAGGAAGGTGCCGAGCAGGCTCAACGAAAAAGCGGCAATCGCCAGCAACACCGTCCAGCTCTTGAACACGCCGCGTTTCTCGGTGACCGCCAACGAGTGAATCAACGCGGTGCCGACCAGCCATGGCATGAACGAGGCGTTTTCCACCGGGTCCCAGAACCACCAGCCGCCCCAGCCGAGTTCGTAATACGCCCACCACGAACCGAGGGTGATGCCGATGCCGAGGAAGGCCCAGGCGACGATGGTCCATGGCCGCGACCAGCGCGCCCATGCCGCATCGAGACGGCCGCCGAGCAGCGCGGCGATGGCAAATGCGAAGGCCACAGAGAAACCGACGTAACCCATGTACAGCATCGGCGGATGCACGATCAGGCCAATGTCCTGCAGCAACGGGTTGAGGTCGCGACCGTCTGCGGGAATCTGTGGCAGGATCCGCGAAAACGGGTTCGATGTGAGAATCAGGAACAGCAGGAAACCGGTGCTGATCATGCCCATCACCGCCAGTACCCGGGCGAGCATGACTTGTGGCAACTGTCGGGAGAACACCGACACGGCGAAGGTCCAGCCGCCGAGGATCAACGCCCACAGCAGCAGGGAACCTTCGTGGGCGCCCCACACCGCGCTGAATTTGTAGTACCAGGGCAGCGCGCTGTTGGAGTTCATAGCCACGTAGCCGACGGAGAAATCGTCGGTCATGAACGCATAGGTCAGGCAGCCAAAGGCAAACAGCAGAAAGGCGAACTGGCCCCACGCAGCCGGTTGCGCCAGGCTCATCCACAAGCGGTCGCCGCGCCACGCGCCGAGCATCGGTACCAGCGCTTGGACGAGTGCAAAACACAGGGCGAGGATCATCGCCAAATGGCCCAGCTCGGGAATAAACAGTGCAGCAGCCATCGATCAACCCTCCTTCACAGGCGTCGGTGCGGATTGACCGCTGTCCTTCAGCGCTTTGGTCACTTCCGGCGGCATGTACTTCTCGTCGTGCTTGGCCAGCACTTCATCGGCGACCACCACGCCATCGGCGTTGAGCTTGCCGAGGGCAACGATGCCCTGCCCTTCGCGGAACAGATCCGGGAGGATGCCGCGATAGGCGATGGTCACGGATTTGTTGAAATCGGTGACGACGAATTTGACGTCCAGCGAATCCTTGGAGCGTTGCAGCGAACCGGCCTCGACCATGCCGCCGGCGCGGATGCGCGTGTCCTGCGGCGCATCGCCGTTGGCGATCTGCGTCGGCGTGTAAAACAGATTGATGTTTTCCTGCAACGCGCTCAGGGCCAGGCCGACAGCAGCGCCCACTCCGACCAGAATCGCCAGAATGATGATCAGACGTTTTTTGCGCAGCGCATTCACTTGCCGTTCTCCCGGCGCAGACGACGCGCCTCTTGTTGCAGATAACGCTTACGCGCCGCAATCGGCGCCACCACGTTGAGGGCCAGCACCGTCAGGCAGATGCCGTAGGCCGACCAGACATACAGGCCGTGATGGCCCATGGCGAGAAAATCGCCGAATGAAGCAAAACTCATTGCGCCGCCTCCAGACTCTGCTGCACTTCGGCCTTCACCCAACTGGCGCGGGCCTCGCGCTTGAGCACTTCCAGCCGCATGCGCAGCAACAGCACGGCGCCGAAGAAGCAGTAGAAACCCAGCACCGTCAGCAGCAGCGGCAGCCACATTTCCGCTGGCATCGCCGGTTCTTCCGTGAGGGTGAACGTCGCGCCCTGGTGCAGGGTGTTCCACCACTCCACCGAGTATTTGATGATCGGAATGTTGATCACGCCAACGATCGCCAGCACCGCGCAGGCCTTGGCGGCGCTGTCGCGGTTGCTGATGGCATTGCCCAGCGCGATCACGCCGAAATACAGAAACAGCAGAATCAGCATTGAGGTCAGGCGCGCATCCCACACCCACCACGAGCCCCAGGTTGGTTTGCCCCAGATGGCCCCGGTGACCAGCGCCACGGCGGTCATCCACGCACCGATCGGTGCGGCGCATTGCAAAGCGACGTCGGCCAGTTTCATCTTCCACACCAGCCCGACTACGCCGCACACCGCGAGCATCACGTAGATCGACTGGGCGAGCATCGCCGCTGGCACGTGGATATAGATGATGCGAAAGCTGTTGCCTTGCTGGTAATCCGGCGGCGCGAACGCCAGGCCCCAGACCACGCCAACGCCGATCAGCAGCAACGCTGCAATGCTCAACCACGGCAGGAACTTGCCGCTGATGCCGTAGAACCACTTGGGCGAGCCGAGCTTGTGAAACCAGGTCCAGTTCATACTGTTTCCGTCACGGTTGCCGCTCATCATCGCGAGCTGGCAGAGGGTCATGCCTTTCTTCTGGAAGAAGTGGTCAATTTTTGACCAGGCCTCATTATTATTCGCCGACGCTGATCTTCAGGCCAGCGGCTATTGCAAAGGGTGTCAGGGTGATCGCCAGCGCTGTAAGGCTGGCCATCCACAACAGGTATCCGGTCGCCGGCATGCCTTGCAGCGCCGCTTGCAACGCGCCGCTGCCTAGGATCAACACCGGGATGTACAACGGCAGAATCAGCAGCGCCAGCAACAGCCCGCCGCGCTTCAGGCCGACCGTCAGCGCCGCCCCGACTGCACCGAGCAGGCTCAACACCGGCGTTCCCAGCAGCAACGACAGCAGCAGCACCGGCAGGCACGCGGCCGGCAAACCGAGCATCAGCGCCAGCAACGGCGACAGCAGCACCAGCGCCAGACCGGAGAACAGCCAGTGTGCCAGCACCTTGGCCAAGACCAGAAGCGGCAGCGGGTGCGACGAAAGGACCCACTGTTCCAGCGAGCCGTCTTCGAAGTCACTGCGAAACAATCCGTCCAGCGACAGCAGGACCGACAACAACGCCGCCACCCAGACTAACCCCGGGGACAGGTTTTGCAAGACTTGAGTTTCCGGGCCGACGGCGAGCGGGAAAAGGGCAATGACGATGGCAAAGAAAATCAGCGGATTGGCCAGCTCCGCCGGGCGGCGGAACAGCAGTCGCGATTCGCGGGCAAGCAGCAGGCCGAAGACACTCATACCGCCCATTTCCCCAGATCGATGTCGCGATAACCGGCCGGCATGCGGCTCAGGGTGTGGTGGGTGGTCAGCACCACCAGACCGCCGCGTTCGCAGTGGCCGGCCAGATGCTCTTCCAACTGAGCGACACCCTGCTTGTCCAGCGCGGTGAAAGGTTCATCGAGAATCCACAACGGCGGGCTGTCCAGATACAACCGCGCCAGCGCCACACGGCGCTGTTGACCGGCGGAAAGGCTGTGGCAGGGAACGTCTTCGAAACCGCGCAATCCTACCGCTGCCAGCGCCTGCCAGATCGCCTCGCGTTCGGCGGGATGATGCAGGGCGCACAGCCACGACAGGTTTTCTTCGGGAGTGAGCAGATCCTTGATCCCGGCAGCGTGGCCGATCCACAAAAGGTTTCGCGCCAGTTCGCTGCGTTGCTCGGTCAGCGGCTGACCGTTGAGCAGCACCTGGCCGTCGGTGGGTTGCATCAAACCGGCGAGCAGACGTAAAAGACTGGTCTTGCCGCTGCCGTTGGGGCCGCTGATCTGCACCATGTCACCACTGGCCAGGCGCAATTCGAGGTTTTCGAAAAGCAGCCTGAGGTCGCGTTCACACGCCAGGGCAACGGTTTGCAGGACAGGACTGGTCAAGGGATCACGGGCCTTATACGGTTCAAGTCGGCTCTAGAGCGGCCGTTAAAGAGATGCAGCATAGATGCTTTGATCGCTCGATCTGGCGAGCTGGATCAAACAATTGCCAGGTTTTTTGAACGAAGCGCACGACGCGCGGCATTATACATGCCGTGCCTTACTCTCAAGAGCGCAATTTCCTCAGGTTGTGTCCGCGTATGACAGGCGAAATGAACATCCTCCCGCTGCCGCCCACCGTGCCGGCGAGCGCTCGCCCGCAGACGGGTGAACTGCTCAAGCTGCTGACGCCGGTCGAGGGCTTGATCGGCGCGGGACAAAGCGCCAAGGCTGAGGTGTTGTCGCTCAAGCAGGCCGATCAGACCTTTGAATTGCTGTTGAAAGTGACCCTCGACAGCGGCCGTCAGACCACCGTGCAGGCCAGCAGCAACCTGCCGTTGCCACAGGGCACCAACCTGGCGATCACTCAGCCATCGGCCGGTAATCTGGCGATCACCGTACAGCAAGCGATCGCCAGCAGCGTCGCCACCCTCACCCGCATCGATACCGCGCAATTGCCCGCCGGCACCTTGCTGCAAGGCAAAGTCGTGACCTCGCAGGCCCTGCCGCAGACGCCGGGGCAAGCGGCGGTGTTTCGCTCGATGGTCACCCTGCTCAACACCGCATTGAGCGGCAGCACTTTGACCGTCGACAGCCCGCAACCGCTGCGCATCGGCACCTTGTTGTCGGCGCAGGTGCAGGATGCGCAAACCCTCAAATTCGTGCCGCTGAGCAGCCGTCAGGAGCAACTGGCGGTCAGTCAGCAATTGCTCGGTCAGCAAAGTCGTCAGGGCTCGCTCGATGGCCTGCTGAAGATGTTGCAGAACCTGCCGCCATCCAGCGATCAGACTTCGGCCGATCTGCGCGCGGTGGTCGACAAGCTGCTTGCCAGCCTGCCGGACCTGCCGCAAATGAGCACCGCCAAAGGCGTGGCGCTGGCATTGGCCAACAGCGGCGCGTTCCTCGAAGCGAAATTGCTCGGCGGACAAAACCCGACTCTCGCCCCGGACATGAAAGCCGACCTGCTCAAGCTGATCGCGCAACTGACCCCGGGCCTGCCGAGCAACACCAATTTCAATGCGATCATCGCCGCCAATACCCTGGCCCAGGCGCTGCCGAGTTTCGTCCGGAACGCCCTCGGCACCCTCGGCCAGGTCAGCGCCAAACCGGTGCCCAGCAGCTTCCCGTTGCCCGAACGACTGCTGGCGAAACTCGAGGGCGAAGGTGATCTCGAACAACTGCTGCGCCTCGCCGCCGCAGCGGTGTCGCGCCTGCAAAGCCATCAGTTGTCGAGCCTGGAACAGACCGGCGTCACCGACGATGGCCGCCTGCTCAGCACCTGGCAGCTGGAAATCCCCATGCGCAACCTGCAAGACATCGTGCCGTTGCAGGTCAAGTTTCAGCGTGAAGAAGCGCCGGAGCGCGAACCGCAGCCGCATGAACGCCGCGATGAACGCGAAGCCAAACAGCAACTGTGGCGCGTCGATCTGGCCTTCGATCTGGAACCGCTCGGGCCAATGCAGATTCAGGCGCAACTGATCGCCGGCAGCCTGTCCAGTCAGCTGTGGGCCGAGCGGCCGTACACCGCCGACCTGATCGAGAACAACCTTTTCGCCCTGCGCCAGCGCTTGCTCGATTCCGGGCTCAACGTCGGCGACCTCGACTGCCACCACGGCACCCCGCCGCAAGGCAACCAAACCCGCCTCGAACACCGCTGGGTCGACGAAACCGCATGAACGATTCCACCGCCCCACGCCAGGCCATCGCCCTCAAGTATGACGGCAACCACGCCCCGACCCTCACCGCCAAGGGCGACGAGGAACTGGCCGAAGAAATCCTGCGTATCGCTCGCGATTACGAAGTGCCGATCTACGAGAACGCCGAACTGGTGCGCCTGCTGGCGCGGATGGAACTGGGCGACAGCATTCCCGAAGAGCTCTATCGCACCATCGCCGAGATCATCGCGTTTGCCTGGAATCTGAAGGGCAAATTCCCCGAAGGACAAGACCCGAACGCGCCGATGGTCGAGAAGGACATCACCGCGCGCGGGGATGACTACTGAGCCGCAGTCGCAGTCTCTTCTGCGCCCTGCCATATACCGTTTGTCGCTACTGTCAGGTCTGACAGTAGCGCATGCCCGATCCCGCAGCGCTTGATTACGGACCAGACCTGACCAGGTTGCCCGCAGGTCCACAATCTTGAGGGATTGATTCCATGCCAAACGAGAAAGATGAATTGCCCCTGAAGATAAACGCTGAAGGCGGACTGCTGGTCATGGGCGCACGCGGCAATCGGGGTGGTCTTGGCAACTTCTACACGCGCAGCTGGCGACTTGTAGCGCTGGACGCCTCAACGCTCAAACCGTTGAACGTCACGTGGCAGTATGTTGGAGACAAGCAGCCAGCCACTGGTAGCGAATTTTTCGATGTCCGGCCTTATGAGGAACTGGTCGTCTGGTCGGGCAAGAAACGGATAACCCTGAACCCGTCAAACATTATCGGTACATCATTCGCCCTGTGCGCTGTTTTGGACAGCCGGGCAGTCCATGCATGGGGTCACGTCGATGGCGGCGGCACTTTGCCGGAACCGGTAAGAGAAGCGCACGACGTCGTAGAGTTGTCGGCGGGGATGAGAGCCTTTGCGATTCGGCGCGCGCAAGGCAATGTCCTCGCTTGGGGACTTCAGCCCAGCGGGACCGTCCCCGAAGATATCGCACAGCTGAATACGGTTGTCGCGGTGTCGGGAAGCACTTATGTTTTCGTAGCCCTTCTTGAATCGCGCAAGCTTGTCGCATGGGGCATGCCCGAGATGGGAGGCGCACTTCCGCCCGAAATCGCCGATTTGACCGATATCATGCAAGCGTCGGGTGGCCAGTATGGTTTCGCCGCGCTGCGCAGCACTGGCAACGTCGTCTGTTGGGGCTATCATGACCATTCAGCGCAGTTGCCGGACGATATCGCGTTGCTCACCGACATAACCAGACTGGCTTGCTCGACTCATGCTTTCGCAGTACTGAGCGGCAATGGCCAAGTGCGCGCATGGGGGCATGAATCGCTTGGAGGCCAAGTGCCGTCGGACATCGCAGCGCTGAGAGATATCGTCGACCTGGCCAGTAACAGCTCAGCCTTTGCAGCACGCAGAAGCAATGGCGCACTGGTCGTATGGGGACATATGCCGGCCATGCCAGAAGAGATTGCCAGTCGCAACGACATCGTCCACGTCATAGGCTCCGGATCCGGATTTGTCGTGCTGTGCGGGGATGGCTCAGTGCACGCTTGGGCTACCCTCCCCAGCGATATCGTTAACATTCCGCCAGACATTCGCCAGTTGAGAGACATTGTCGCCATTAATGCCAACCAAGACGCGGTCGTAGCATTGCGCAGCAACGGCGTGGCAGTTGCGTGGGGAAGAGAGAACGGCGGCGGCGATACCAGCGCAGTTGCCCATTTGCTCACTGACGTGCGTGCTGTGTACGGAGGAGGCGATACCTTCGTGGCACTCAGGGCAGATCGTCGGGTAGTGGCCTGGGGCAACGCCGACTTCGGCGGTAACGGTGAGCAGAAAGCCCTGTATCAACTGATCAGTTACACAAAAACTCCGGCGAGCTGATGCGGACAACTGCGGATCGCTATGCCTGCGATGCAATCGAGAAAAAAGATCGCAGCCTTCGACACCGCTTACACGAGATTTATGCAGGCGCTGCCTCCGATGCGATCTTTTGATCTTGCTTGCCGCTTGAAGCTTGAAGCCCCTAGCTGCCCTTGTGCAACTTGCGCATCAACTCCGCCTCAGCCTGGGTCAACCCGCACGACTGAGTCAATTCATCGACGCTGGCGCCCATGCCCACCAGTTTCGCCGCTTGGGCGAATGACAGGCTCGACGGGTCGCGTTGTTCCAGTGCAACGATCTTGTCCGGCAACGGGCTTACCACCGCGCGCAACTCGTGCAGGGCCTCGCCCATGCGCACGTTGCCGTTCTGGTAATCGTCGACGCGTTTGGCCAGTTCCTTGATGCGCTGATCACGCAGCGCATCGCCCTGGGCCTGCTGTGCAGCGATCACTCGCTGCGCCTTGATGTACGAGACGAACATCACCAGCGTGCCGGCCCAGAACAGGAACAGAACAATTACCGCAACCTCGAGAATCAAATCAGATGCTCTCCAGTTCCGACCATTCTTCTTCGCTCATCATCTTGTCCAGCTCGACCAGAATCAGCAGTTCGTTGTTCTTGTTGCACACGCCCTGAATGAACTTGGCCGATTCTTCGTTACCGACGTTCGGCGCGGTTTCGATTTCCGACTGACGCAGGTAAACCACTTCGGCCACGCTGTCGACCATGATGCCAACGACTTGCTTGTCGGCTTCGATGATGACGATACGGGTGTTGTCGCTGATCTCGCCGCTGTGCAGGCCGAAGCGCTGACGGGTGTCGATCACGGTGACCACGTTACCGCGCAGGTTGATGATGCCCAGCACGTAGCTCGGTGCACCCGGCACCGGCGCGATCTCGGTGTAGCGCAGCACTTCCTGCACGCGCATCACGTTGATGCCGTAGGTTTCGTTATCCAGTTTGAAGGTCACCCATTGCAGGATCGGATCTTCAGAACCTTTTGCATTCGACGCCTGATTACTCATACCCTGACCCCTCGAAAAAACCGCCCCGGGCGGTGTGTGTTCTGTGTGGTGGCATTGGAAAATGCCATCGCCTGATTGTTATGTCGGCTGCTATGTCGGTTTATGTAGCGGCTTGTTGCCACTCAAGTGCTTTGCCCCGCCGCTGGCGATCAACTCGGCCAGTGCGGATACGTCAAGCAATGCACACATGTGCTCGATCACGGTGCCGGCGAGCCATGGCCGCTGACCCCGGTGACTTCTCCATTTGATTTCATTCGGGTCAAGGCGCAACGAGCGGCTGACCTGATGCACCGCCAGCCCCCACTCGTAACCTTGTACCGAAATCACGTATTGCAGGCCCTGCCGGAAGTCATCGCGGTAACGGTCCGGCATGACCCAGCGCGCGGTGTCCAAAACTTTCAGGTTGCCAGCCTGGCTCGGCAGAATGCCGAGGAACCACTCCGGCTGACCAAACAGCGGCGTCAGCTCGTGGCCGGCCAGCGAATAGATCGAGCCGAGGCACACCAGCGGCACCGCCAGGGTCAGCCCGGCAACGTCGAACAGCAAGCATTCGAAAGCATCGGCAGCCCAGGCCGGACGGCCATCGGGTTCGACCGGTGGCGGCGGGTTGTTCGGTGGCAGGTGCACTTCGACCAGCGGCGGGACCAGCACCTGCGGTTCCGCCACTGGCGGCGCGGCTTCAGGCTCCGGCTCGGGTTCCGGCACGGTCAATAATTGCGTTTGCAGCAGCGGCGCCAAGGTCGACAGCGGCGCGCGCGGTTCGTCGATCAGCGCGACTGGCGCCTTGCCCACGGGGGCAGCAGCGGGCGCGGTAATCGGAGCGACGGATTTCTGCGCGTCGCGGGCCTGTTCTTCCAGCACCGCGGCCTGGAACTCGTCCATGGCCTCGGTGCTTTCCACCACTTCAGGCTGCGCCTGTTCGACGACTGGCGGCGGCGCTTCGACCGGCGCAGGCAAGTCCTCGGGCAGGTCGAGCAACAGGTCTGCCAGATAGGACTGCAAGGCCTGTTGCGGACGTGACGTGAGTTTCACTGGGCGGTTCATCGGTGATCAACGCCAGGCAGGGAAACCGCGTCGTCTGCTTCGCGAGCAGGCTCGCTCCCACAGGGTTCGGGCAAGCGAATAAGGATCATGCTCAGGCCACCTGCGGAACAAGTTGCTGCGCGAGCAGGTGCTTGAGCAGTGCGCGGTAGGCCAGCACGCCACGGCTCTTGCCGTCGAATTGCGAAGGCGTGACACCGGCCCGGCTGGCGTCGCGCAGACGGGTATCGACCGGGATGTAGCCGTGCCAGATGTCGTCGGGGAATTTGTCACGCAGCACGCGCAAGGTGCCCATCGACGCCTGCGTGCGGCGGTCAAACAGGGTCGGCACGATGCTGAAGGGCAGCGGCTGTTTGCGCGAGCGATTGATCATCGCCAGGGTGTTGACCATGCGCTCCAGACCTTTCACGGCCAAGTGCTCGGTCTGCACCGGGATCACCAGTTGCTGGCTCGCCGCGAGGGCGTTGACCATCAGCACACCGAGCAACGGCGGGCTGTCGATGATCGCGTAATCGAAGTCCTGCCACAATTGCGCCAGACTCTTGGCGATCACCAGGCCCAAGCCACTCTGCCCCGGCGACTGCCGCTCAAGGGTGGCCAGTGCGGTGCTCGATGGCAGCAGGGAAATGCGTTCGTCGCTGGTCGACAACAGCAACTGCCCGGGCAGGCCTTGCGGCACGCTGCCCTTGTGCAGAAACAGGTCGTAGTTGCTGTGCTCCAGGCTGTCGGGGTCGTAACCGAAATAGCTGGTCATCGAGCCGTGCGGGTCGAGATCGACCACAACCACGCGCTTGCCCGCCTCGGCCAGCAATCCGGCTAAAGCGATGGAGGATGTGGTTTTACCGACACCACCCTTTTGATTGGCGACTGCCCAGACTCTCATTCAGTTCGTTCCTCCCGGCCAGATCGGCTGGCCGAGACATGCTTCAGCGTGTTAATGCGGGCGACGGAGAATTGACGGCACTCTCGCGTCCCGGCGTCTTGACCGGGGTCGGTGCAGTTTGTGTGCCAGCGCGCTTCAACGCCGCGTCCGGTTGCGCATTGGCGGTTCCGGTGCCCGTCAGGCTGCGGCGCACATCGAGATTGCGCGACACCACCAGCACCACTCGACGGTTCTTCGCCCGGCCTTCGACCGTGGCGTTGTTGGCCACCGGCTGGAATTCGCCGTAGCCCACCGACGCCAGTCGCCCGGGGTTTACGCCCTGCATGGCGAGCATGCGCACGATGCTCGCCGAGCGCGCCGAGGACAGTTCCCAGTTGGTCGGGTACTGCGCGGTGCGGATCGGTTGATCGTCGGTGAAGCCTTCGACGTGGATCGGGTTATCGAACGGTTTGAGGATCGCCGCGACCTTGTCGATGATGTTGAACGCGATGTCGCTCGGCATGGCATCGCCGCTGCCAAACAACAGGCTGGAATTGAGCTCGATCTCGACCCACAACTCGTTGCCGCGCACGGTCATCTGGTTGGAGCTGATCAAGTCACCGAAGGCGGCGCTGATGTCATCGGCAATGCTTTTCAGTGGATCGCTGGCCCCGGAAATACCGGCGTCGACCTGTTCGGCATCCTTGACCAGCGGCTTGGCCGGGGTCACGGTTTTCGGTCGTTCGTCGCCGATCGGAATCGGCTTGAGCGAGCGATCGGAGTCGGTAAACACGCCGATCAGCGCTTCGGAAATGACTTTGTATTTGCCTTCGTTGATCGACGAGATCGAGTACATCACCACGAAAAACGCGAACAGCAAAGTGATGAAATCCGCGTAGGACACGAGCCAGCGCTCGTGATTGACGTGTTCTTCCTGGTGGCGACGACGAGCCATGAGGTTATTCCCTTAGTCCATGAAGCCTTGCAGCTTCAACTCAATGGAACGAGGGTTTTCACCTTCGGCGATCGACAGAATTCCTTCCAGCAACATTTCGCGATAACGCGACTGCCGCAACGCGATGGACTTGAGCTTGGCCGCGACCGGCAAGAGGATCAGGTTGGCACTGGCCACGCCGTAGATGGTCGCGACGAACGCCACGGCAATCCCGTTACCCAGTTGCGACGGATCGGCGAGGTTGCCCATCACGTGGATCAGGCCCATCACCGCACCGATGATGCCGATGGTCGGCGCGTAGCCGCCCATGCTTTCGAACACCTTGGCCGCTTCGATGTCGCGGGATTCCTGAGTGTAGAAATCCACTTCGAGAATGCTGCGAATGGCTTCCGGCTCGGCGCCGTCGACCAGCAGTTGCAAACCCTTGCGCGAGTAGCTGTCAGGTTCAGCGTCGGCCACGCCTTCGAGGCCGAGCAAGCCTTCCTTGCGCGCCGTAAGGCTCCAATTGACCACGCGGTCGATGCCGCCGGCCAGATCGACACGCGGCGGAAAGAAGATCCAGCCGAGAATCTGCATGGCGCGCTTGAACGCACTCATCGGCGATTGCAGCAGCGCAGCACCGACCGTGCCGCCCAGCACGATCAGCGCTGCCGGGCCGTTGGCCAGCGCGCCGAGGTGACCGCCTTCAAGGTAGTTGCCGCCGATGATGGCGACGAACGCCATGATGAGGCCGATTAGGCTGAGAACATCCATCAGATACACGCCTCGACGATGTGCTTGCCGATGTCGTCCAGACCGTACACCGCGTCAGCCAGATCGGCTTTGACGATGGCCATCGGCATGCCGTAGATCACGCAGCTTGCTTCGTCCTGCGCCCACACCGAACTGCCGCCCTGCTTGAGCAGACGCGCGCCTTCGCGGCCGTCGGCGCCCATGCCGGTCAGCACGACTGCCAGAACTTTGTCGCCGTAGGACTTGGCAGCAGAACCGAAAGTGATATCCACGCACGGCTTGTAATTCAGACGCTCGTCACCCGGCAAAATCTTCACCGCGCCACGGCCGTCGATCATCATCTGCTTGCCACCCGGCGCCAGCAGCGCCAGGCCCGGACGCAGGATGTCGCCATCCTCGGCTTCCTTGACGCTGATACGGCAGAGCTTGTCGAGGCGTTCGGCAAACGCTTTGGTGAACGCCGCCGGCATGTGCTGGATCAGCACGATCGGCGCCGGGAAGTTCGCCGGCAATTGCGTCAGTACGCGTTGCAGCGCAACCGGGCCACCAGTCGAAGTGCCGATGGCAACCAGTTTGTAGGCTTTGCGTTTCGGTGCCGGCGACGAAGCGCTGGCAGCGGATGCGCGAGCAGGCGCTGGCGCAGGTGCCGGACGTGCCGGGACAGGGCTGCTGTGGCTCGTGTGGCTGCCGTAGCTCGACGCTGCCGGAGCAGGCGTCGGCGCTGGCGCAGCGGCGGGAGCCGGCGCGCTGTAGGCACTGAAACGACGATTGCTGCGCGAGATGCTGTGGACTTTCTCGCACAGCAGCTGCTTGACCTTCTCGGGGTTGCGCGAGATGTCTTCGAAATTCTTCGGCAGGAAATCCACCGCGCCGGCGTCCAGCGCATCGAGGGTTACCCGCGCGCCTTCATGCGTCAGCGAGGAGAACATCAACACCGGGGTCGGGCAGCGCTGCATGATGTGCCGCACTGCCGTGATGCCGTCCATCATCGGCATCTCGTAGTCCATGGTGATCACGTCAGGCTTGAGGGCCATGGCCTGATCGATCGCCTCTTTACCGTTGGTGGCCGTACCGACCACCTGGATGCTCGGATCCGCCGAAAGAATTTCCGAGACGCGGCGGCGGAAAAAACCCGAATCGTCCACCACCAGGACTTTGACTGCCATAAACACTCCATTAGGTGCAGCGGCGCGTCATCGCGCCGCCGCCCCGGATTCAAATACGCTTTGTGGCGTAACGCTTGAGCATGCTTGGAACATCGAGAATCAGCGCAATGCGGCCGTCACCGGTGATGGTGGCGCCGGACATGCCCGGAGTTCCCTGGAGCATTTTGCCCAATGGCTTGATGACCACTTCTTCCTGGCCGACCAGTTGATCGACGACGAAGCCGATCCGCTGAGTGCCCACCGAAAGAATCACCACATGGCCTTCGCGCTGCTCTTCGTGAGCGGCGGAGCTGACCAGCCAGCGCTTGAGGTAGAACAATGGCAGCGCCTTGTCGCGCACGATCACCACTTCCTGACCGTCGACGACATTGGTGGTCGACAGGTCGAGGTGGAAGATTTCGTTGACGTTGACCAGCGGGAACGCGAACGCCTGATTGCCCAGCATGACCATCAGCGTCGGCATGATCGCCAGGGTCAGCGGCACCTTGATGACGATCTTAGAACCCTGGCCCTTGGTCGAGTAGATGTTGATCGAACCGTTGAGCTGGGAAATCTTGGTCTTCACCACGTCCATGCCGACACCACGGCCGGACACGTCGGAGATTTCGGTCTTGGTCGAGAAACCCGGAGCGAAAATCAGGTTGTAGCACTCGGTATCGCTCAGGCGATCGGCGGCGTCCTTGTCCATCACACCGCGTTTTACCGCGATCGAACGCAGGACGTTCGGGTCCATGCCTTTGCCGTCGTCGGAGATCGACAGCAGGATATGGTCGCCTTCCTGCTCGGCCGCCAGCACCACGCGACCGCCACGGGCCTTGCCCGATGCTTCGCGTTCTTCCGGCGACTCGATGCCGTGGTCGACGGCGTTGCGCACCAAGTGGACCAGCGGGTCGGCGAGGGCCTCGACAAGGTTTTTGTCGAGGTCGGTTTCTTCGCCCACCAGTTCCAGGTTGATCTCTTTCTTGAGCTGACGTGCGAGGTCGCGAACCAGACGCGGGAAGCGCCCGAAGACCTTCTTGATCGGCTGCATCCGCGTTTTCATCACGGCGGTCTGCAGGTCAGCGGTGACCACGTCGAGGTTCGACACGGCCTTGGACATGGCTTCGTCGCCGCTGTTGAGGCCCAGACGCACCAGACGGTTACGCACCAGCACCAGCTCGCCGACCATGTTCATGATCTCGTCGAGCCGCGCGGTGTCGACGCGCACGGTGGTTTCCGCTTCGCTGGCCGGCTTTTCTGCCGGGGCAGCAGCTGGCGCGCGGGCCGGAGCCGGTGCAGCAGCGGCGGCCGGTTTCGGCGCCTCGGCTTTCGGTTCAGGCTTGGCGGCAGGCTTCGGCGCAGCAGCGGCAGCCGGAGCTTTCGCCGCTGGCGTGGCGACGCTCGACACGGAGCCGGCAGTCGCAGCGCTGGCGTCAAACTTGCCTTTGCCGTGCAGTTCGTCGAGCAGCGATTCGAATTCGTGATCGCTGATCAGGTCACTGCCGGCCGCAGCGGCTGCCGGTGCAGCAGGTGCTGACGGGGCCGAAGCGATGGCCGATTCCAGCGCGTCAACGGCGAAGTTGCCCTTGCCGTGCAACTGATCGAGCAAGGCTTCGAATTCGTCGTCGGTGATGTCCGAGCTGTCGCCAGCAGCAGGCGCGGCCGGAGCAGCCGGCGCTGCTGGTGCCGCCGGAGCGACCGCATCGACAGCAAACTGGCCCTTGCCGTGCAGCTGATCGAGCAGCGATTCAAATTCGGCGTCGGTGATTTCATCGCTGGCCGCCGTGTCGGCAACCGGCGCGGGCGCCACAGCAGCGGCCGGAGCCTCAGCCTGGGCCTTGACGGCATTCAGCGAGTCCAGCAGTTGTTCGAATTCGTTATCGGTGATGTCCTCCGAGGAGTCGCTTTCAACAACCAGGTCTTCGATCATCTCGGCAACCGGCGAAGCCGGGGCTTCATCCGCCGATTGCGGTTCGGCCAGACGCGCCAGCGCGGCCAACAGTTCCGGCGTGGCAGCGGTGATCGGTGCACGCTCACGGACTTCGCTGAACATGCTGTTCACTGCGTCCAGTGCTTCGAGCACCACGTCCATCAGTTCTGCATCAACGCGACGCTCACCCTTGCGCAGGATGTCGAACACGTTTTCGGCGATGTGACAGCACTCCACCAGCTCATTGAGCTGAAGGAAGCCGGCGCCCCCTTTTACAGTGTGGAAACCGCGAAAAATTGCATTGAGCAGATCTGCATCATCCGGGCGGCTTTCCAGCTCGACCAGTTGTTCGGACAGTTGCTCAAGAATCTCGCCGGCCTCAACCAGGAAATCCTGAAGGATCTCTTCATCGGCGCCGAAGCTCATTAATGGGGTGCTCCTACAGGTCTAAAAACCCAAAAAACCCGAATTCCGAAACTCTAGAATCCAAGGCTGGATAACAAATCGTCCACATCGTCCTGACCGGACACAACGTCTTCTCGTTTATCGGCATGAATCTGCGGACCTTCACCCTGCGAGAGATGTTTTTGTGGATCTTTTTCAGCAAGCATTGCGGCGCGGTCATGTTCGATGCCCGCAAAGCGGTCGACCTGACTGGCCATGAGCACGAGTTTGAGCAGATTGCTTTCGACTTCGGTGACCAGTTGGGTCACACGCTTGATCACTTGACCTGTGAGGTCCTGGTAATCCTGAGCCAGCAGGATGTCGTTGAGGTTGCTCGACACCGCACGGTTGTCCGTGCTGCTGCGTGACAGAAAACCGTCGACCCGGCGCGCCAGTTCACGGAACTCTTCAGCCCCGACCTCGCGACGCATGAAGCGGCCCCAATCGGCGCTCAACGTCTGCGCTTCATCAGCCAGACTGTTGACCACCGGGGTGGCGCTTTCCACCAGATCCATGGTGCGGTTGGCCGCGGCTTCCGTCAGCTTGACCACATAGCCCAGGCGTTCGGTGGCGTCGGTGATTTGCGACACTTCCTCGGCCTGCGGCATGTGCGGATCGATCTGGAAATTGACGATCGCACTGTGCAGTTCACGTGTGAGCTTGCCCACTTCCTGATACAGGCCGCGGTCACGGGTCTGATTGAGCTCATGGATCAGTTGCACCGCGTCGCCGAACTTGCCTTTTTCAAGGCTCTCGACCAGTTCGACCGCGTGTTTTTTCAGGGTCGATTCGAAATCGCCCTGTGATGATTCGTTATGCTCCATAGCTCCCCCGCGCATTCATCAGCCGATGCGTTCGAAAATCTTCTCGATTTTGTCTTTCAACGCCTGAGCCGTGAAAGGTTTGACTACGTAACCGTTCACACCGGCCTGAGCGGCCTCGATGATCTGCTCGCGCTTGGCTTCAGCAGTCACCATCAACACCGGGAGGTGCTTGAGTTTTTCATCGGCGCGCACGTGACGCAGCAGGTCGATACCGGTCATGCCCGGCATGTTCCAGTCCGTTACCAGAAAGTCGATGCTGCCGCTGTTGAGCACCGGAATGGCAGTGGTGCCATCGTCGGCCTCGACGGTGTTGGTGAACCCAAGATCGCGCAGCAGGTTCTTGATGATCCGCCGCATCGTTGAGAAGTCATCAACGATGAGGATTTTCATGTCTTTGTTCAATTCGACCTCCAAGCAGTCTTAAACGCGCCCAGCACCTGGACGCGCCACTTCAATCAATCGGCGCAGCACTTAAAGTTTGTCTGGAGCACAACGGATCGAGACCGGCGCCGTTCATCACCGCACCAGCCTCGTTTCGCAGTGTCCCCACACTGCCTTCAGCGCGCTCGCCACTCCCCCAAACGCCCCCGCAGACGGGCCGCGCACTGGCTGTGTAACTGGCTGACCCGCGATTCACTGACGCCAAGGACTTCACCGATTTCCTTGAGGTTCAGCTCTTCGTCGTAGTACAGCGCCAACACCAGTCGCTCACGCTCCGGCAAATTGGCAATCGCGTCCGCCAGCGCCGCCTGGAAGCGTTCATCTTCCAGATCGCGTGACGGCTCCATATGAGCACTCGCGCCATCCTCGTGCAGCCCTTCGTGTTCGCCGTCCTGCAACAGGTCGTCGAAACTGAACAGGCGACTGCCCAAGGTGTCATTCAGAATCCCGTAGTAATCGTCGAGACTCAATTGGAGTTCGGCCGCAACCTCGTGATCTTTAGCGTCACGGCCGGTTTTAGCTTCAATCGAGCGAATCGCGTCGCTGACCATCCTGGTATTACGGTGAACCGAGCGTGGTGCCCAATCCCCTTTGCGCACTTCATCGAGCATCGCGCCGCGGATTCGAATGCCCGCGTACGTTTCGAAACTGGCGCCTTTGCTGGCGTCGTATTTGGTCGAGACTTCCAGCAACCCGATCATCCCGGCCTGGATCAGGTCTTCGACCTGCACGCTGGCCGGCAGGCGCGCCAGCAAGTGATAGGCAATGCGCTTGACCAGCGGCGCGTAGCGCTCGATCAATTCGTATTGCGCGTCACGCGCCGACTTTTTGTAAAGATTCATGCCACTGGCGGTCATATCACAGGCCCTGCGGTTTGCTGCACGAGACGCTCGACGAAAAATTCCAGATGCCCGCGCGGGTTGGCGGGCAGCGGCCAGGTATCGACCTTCTGGGCGATGGCCTTGAAGGCCAGTGCGCACTTGGAACGGGGAAAGGCTTCGTAGACGGCGCGCTGCTTCTGCACTGCCTTGCGCACGCTTTCGTCGTATGGCACGGCGCCGACGTATTGTAGGGCGACGTCGAGGAAGCGATCCGTGACCTTGGTCAACTTGGCGAACAGGTTGCGCCCTTCTTGCGGGCTCTGCGCCATGTTGGCCAGCACGCGGAAGCGGTTCATGCCGTAGTCGCGGTTGAGCAACTTGATCAGCGCGTAAGCGTCGGTGATCGAAGTCGGCTCGTCGCAGACCACCAGCAACACCTCTTGCGCGGCACGAACGAAACTGACTACCGAGTCACCAATACCCGCAGCGGTGTCGATCACCAGCACGTCGAGATTGTCGCCGATGTCGCTGAACGCCTGGATCAGGCCGGCGTGTTGCGCCGGGCTCAGGTGCACCATGCTCTGCGTGCCGGAGGCCGCCGGCACGATGCGAATCCCGCCCGGGCCTTGCAACAGCACGTCGCGCAGTTCGCAACGGCCTTCGATAACGTCGGCCAGTGTGCGCTTGGGTGTCAGCCCCAGCAGAACGTCGACGTTCGCCAGGCCCAGGTCGGCGTCCAGCAGCATGACCCGACGGCCAAGCTCTGCCAGCGCCAGCGACAAGTTCACTGACACGTTAGTCTTGCCGACGCCACCTTTGCCGCCGGTCACCGCGATCACCTGTACGGGATGCATGCTGCCCATGTTATTTCTTTACCTTGTCTTGCATAGACGGAGGCCACATTACTGGCTGCGCGTTCCTGATCGGAACAATGCGTGGCAGACCATCGATGTAGGTACAAAAACTGTTCATGATTACCTCAGCCAACCTGCTTGGTCGGGCTGTGATAGATATCAGCGAACATGTCAGCCATGGCTTCTTCGCTGGGTTCTTCCTGCATTTGCACGCTGACGGCGCGGCTGACCAATTGATGACGACGCGGCAGATGCAGATCATCCGGAATCCGTGGGCCATCGGTCAGATACGCGACCGGCAATTCATGACTGATCGCCAGGCTCAACACTTCGCCGAGACTGGCCGTTTCATCCAGTTTAGTCAGGATGCAGCCGGCCAGCCCGCAACGCTTGTAACTGTGATAAGCGGCGGTTAGAACCTGTTTCTGGCTGGTGGTTGCCAGGACCAGATAATTTTTTGAGCGAATGCCACGCCCGGCCAGGCTCTCAAGCTGCATGCGCAACGCCGGATCACTGGCTTGCAGGCCGGCAGTATCGATCAAAACCACGCGTTTGCGTAGCAGTGGATCCAATGCCTGCACCAGCGACTGACCCGGATCGACGTGCGTTACCGGCACGTTGAGGATGCGCCCGAGGGTTTTCAATTGTTCCTGCGCGCCGATGCGGAAGCTGTCCATGCTCACCAGCGCAACGTTCTGCGCGCCGTACTTGAGCACATAACGCGCGGCAAGCTTGGCCAGCGTGGTGGTCTTGCCCATGCCGGCCGGGCCGACCATGGCAATCACACCGCCCTCTTCCAGCGGCTCGACTTCCGGTACGGCAATCATCCGCGCCAGGTGCGCCAGCAGCATGCGCCAGGCCTGACGGGGTTCTTCGATATCGGTGATCATCGCCAACAGATCGCGCGACAGCGGGCCGGACAGGCCGATGCGCTGCAGACGGCGATACAGATTGGCCTGGGCCGGACGGCTGCCTTGCAGCTGATTCCAGGCCAGGGTGCCGAGCTGCACTTCCATCAGCTCGCGCAGGCTGTTCAATTCAAAACGCATCGAATCCAGTGCACGCGGATCGACACCCGCCGAGGCCTGCGCAGGCGCTGCGGCCGGGCGCGTCGGTGCGGCGTAGGTCGGCTCGCTCAGCGGCTCGGCAGCAGTCAGCGGCAGGCCTGCGGTCAACGGCAGCCCGGCGAACAACTGCTGATTGGTGTTGCCGTCGGCTTCGCCACGCAGGCTCAGCTCGGCCTGGGCGGTGACGATGCGCGACTGGGTCTTGCGCAGCTCGTCTTCGAGTTCCATGTTCGGAACCCGTGGCGCCAGCGCCGACAACTTGTAATCCAGAGCCGCCGTCAACTCGACGCCGCCGGCAATGCGGCGGTTGCCGATGATGGCGGCATCAGCGCCCAGCTCATCGCGAACCAGCTTCATGGCCTGACGCATATCGGCGGCGAAAAAACGCTTAACTTGCATAAACCACTACCTCAGCCGTTGGGCCCTACTGTCGCAACGATGGTCACTTGCTTGTTGTCCGGTACTTCCTGGTAGGCCAGTACATGCAGCCCTGGCACTGCGAGGCGGCCGAAACGCGAGAGCATCGCGCGGATCGGTCCTGCTACCAGCAGGATCACCGGTTGGCCTTGCATTTCCTGACGCTGGGCCGCTTCGATCAACGAACGCTGCAGCTTCTCGGCCATGCTCGGCTCCAGCAGAACGCCCTCTTCCGAGCCTTGTCCTGCCTTCTGCAGACTATTGAGCAATATCTGTTCCAACCTTGGTTCCAATGTGATTACAGGCAGCTCGGACTCAGTGCCTACAATGCTTTGGACGATTGCACGGGATACGCCGACCCGCACAGCGGCGACCAGCGCGGCGGTATCTTGACTCTTGGCAGCGTTGTTCGCGATCGCTTCGGCGATGCTGCGAATGTCGCGCACCGGCACGTGCTCGGCGAGCAGCGCTTGCAGGACCTTGAGCAACTGCGACAGCGAAACCACGCCCGGCACCAGCTCTTCCGCCAGTTTCGGCGAGCTCTTGGCCAGCAATTGCATGAGTTGCTGCACTTCCTCGTGGCCGATCAGCTCACTGGAGTGCTTGTACAGAATCTGGTTCAAGTGCGTGGCGACCACGGTGCTGGCGTCAACCACGGTGTAGCCGAGCGATTGCGCCTGGGCGCGCTGGCTGATTTCGATCCACACCGCCTCCAGGCCGAAAGCCGGATCTTTGGCGTTGATCCCGTTGAGCGAGCCGTAGACCTGACCCGGGTTGATCGCCAGTTCGCGATCCGGGTAGATCTCGGCCTCGGCGAGAATCACGCCCATCAGCGTCAGCCGATACGCGCTCGGCGCCAGATCGAGGTTGTCGCGGATATGCACGGTCGGCATCAGAAAGCCCAGATCCTGCGAGAGCTTCTTGCGCACACCCTTGATCCGCGCGAGCAATTGCCCACCCTGATTGCGGTCCACCAGCGGAATCAGGCGATAGCCGACTTCCAGGCCGATCATGTCGATCGGCGTCACGTCGTCCCAGCCCAGCTCTTTGGTTTCCATGGCGCGGGCCGGCGACGGCAGCAGTTCCTGCTGACGCTTGACCTCTTCCAGCGCCACGACCTTGGCGACGTTCTGCTTCTTCCAGAACAGGTACGCGCCGCCTGCGGCCAGCGCGGCCATGCTCAGGAAGGAGAAGTGCGGCATGCCCGGCACCAGACCCATCACCGCCATCAAACCAGCGGCCACGGCCAGTGCTTTCGGCGAGGCGAACATCTGGCGGTTGATCTGCTTGCCCATGTCTTCCGAGCCGGAAGCACGGGTCACCATGATCGCCGCCGCTGTAGATAACAACAGTGATGGCAATTGCGCCACTAAACCGTCACCGATAGTCAGCAAGGCGTAAACCTTGCCCGCATCGCCGAAGCTCATGCCGTGCTGGAAGATACCCACGGCCATGCCGCCGATAAGGTTGATGAACAGAATCAGCAGGCCGGCGATGGCGTCACCACGGACGAACTTGCTGGCACCGTCCATCGAACCGTAGAACTCCGCCTCCTGGGCAACTTCCTGACGGCGCGATTTGGCCTGGTTCTGGTCAATCAAACCGGCGTTGAGGTCGGCGTCGATCGCCATTTGTTTGCCGGGCATCGCATCGAGGGTGAAGCGCGCGCTCACCTCGGAAATCCGCCCGGCACCCTTGGTCACCACGACGAAGTTGATGATCATGAGGATCGCGAAGACCACGATACCGACCACGTAGTTACCGCCGATCACCACCTCACCGAACGCCTGAATCACCTTACCAGCCGCGGCATGGCCGTCCTGACCGTGGAGCATTACCACCCGCGTCGAGGCCACGTTCAGCGCCAGTCGCAGCAACGTCGCCACCAGCAGAATCGTCGGGAACACGGCGAAATCCAGCGGCCGCAGCGCGTACACGCAGACCAGCAGGACGACGATCGACAGGGCAATGTTGAAGGTAAAGAAGACGTCGAGCAGGAACGGCGGTACCGGCAACATCATCATCGCCAGCATGACCAGCAGCAACAACGGCACGCCCAGATTGCCTCGACTGAGGTCGGCAACGTTGGTGCGTGCTGTATTGAATAACTGAGTGCGATCCACCGGTTTTCCCCGTTCCTTTAAAGCAAACTTTTGACGCCCCGAACGGGCGCAGGGCGGCTATTGCAAGAAGCTTTCCAACTTTTGCCGGGGAATGAAATAGAGCGGTTTTACTTGGGATTTATCGGCTGATTGGGCTGGCCCCTTCGCGAGCAGGCTCGCTCCCACAGTTTGACATGCATTCCCAATCGGACATTTGGAATACGGCCCCTGTGGGAGCGAGCCTGCTCGCGAAGAGGCCTTCGAATGCGGCGCATTTTTTTCGATTTAAACGAAGCTGTTTACAAGACACCAGCAGACACGGTCTCAAGGCTACAAATCCTTGCGCCATTGCCTACAGCCAAGCCAGAATCCGCCGGCTTGTGCACCTGGGGGTCGGATTCTATTGTGGTCCGGTCGCTGACGAATCAGCGATCGGGTTTAGCGACCCGGATCTTGAATAGGTGCATCAGCGTTCCATGCTTTGTCGCGGGTTCAGTATCTGCGACTGCGCCATGGTGGCTGTATGTGGGAGACCTTCGGGTCTGCCGGGTGCCTATAACCGGTTCGCTAACCTGCGTACAGCCGCCACCTTACTGTTTAGCGACAGTGCCTGACGGCTCCACTTATATAGGAGCTTCACCATGATCAAACCAACACCCAACCCGCCCGAATCCGACCCCACCTCCCCCTACGAATCCCTCGACTCAAAAAACTCCACCAAGCCGCCGACCGCGCCCTCGACCACTACCTCTGCCCACCCGGCTCGACCCCACCGCCGTTCAGCCCCCGCGCCATGTACGCCGTCACCGCCGACACCAAAAACGAAGACCTGCTGGCCAACGCCTGCGAAACCCTCGCCTCGGCCAAAACCATCGCCCAGGAATTCGCCGGGCTGGTCAAACCATCGCAGCGCCGAACGCTGATGGGGATTGCGCAACTGATCATGCTCGGGGAACTGGCGGTAAATCGGGTGCTGGATAATCTGGAGTTGCCTGGATGATGCGGTTCGGCTGAGTGATTCGAGTGAGAGAGCCGGCCTTTTGGCGAGCAAGCGCGCTCCCACATTTTGATCTTCTTGGATGCAAATCTTGCAGCGGCTGAAGATCCTGTCGAGTGCAGCTTGCGCGAGCTAGGCCTCTCGGCGGCGCAGGAGCGCCCACTCCTTCAGCGATACCATTGGTCGGAAAACCGTCCCCACCTGTCAGATCTGACAGGTGACGGGCGCCTCGTTCTGCGTTGTGATGAACCTTGCCTGCCATTGTTCCTGGAGAACAGAATGAGCGTTCAAGTCCATTCAACCGAAGCCAACGCTGCCCTGGCCTTGTATCCCGTGTACCCCCCGCAATGGATAACACCGGTGCTGCCTCCAGGTACTGCCGATGGTGGCCTTCCTCTCTCGGCATTCACTCCATCTGGGGTAGAACTTGTCATCGACCCCATAACCGGCTTGCGGAATTGGGTCATGGCGGCTTATGACGTCGTGACTATTTTTGTCAACGGAGTCAACACCGGCATCAGCAAAACCATCTATCCCGGTGAGGAGCAGGAACGCATTCTTTTGCACGTGCCGGCGAGCTGGTTCACAAACGGTGTCAACGATGTCCGCTACAGAGTGACCCGAGCCAGCGGTAACGACGCTGACTCACCCACACTTAAGCTGCTCTACAACAACCCGGCGCCTACCGTCACCGTCAGCCATCCACCCAGCGTCGCACCGGGGCAGACGGCAGTCATCACGATCACCGTCGGTTACTCACGGCCTCACGACACGGTCACGCTCACCATAGGCACCTGGAGCATCACATTTCCCAACCCCACAAGCCCGATCAACCATACCCTGACGGCTGCCGAATTGCAGTTGATTGGCGACGGCACCCATTCGGTCTTCGCCAGGGTGCGCGATCAATTGACCAACAACAATGAGTCGGCGACGACCCCGATCACTATCACCGCCAATCAGAAGGTGTACAACTCGCCGATAATCGCTGAGGCCGTGGACGGCATGCTCGACGTGGCCGCACTGAGGGGCCAGGACGCCACGCTGCGAGCACGCGACTGGACGGGAATCCAGGTCGGTCAGCAGGTGTGGTTGAAGCTCACCGGCCAGAAACCTGACGGCTCGGCGCACGTCCTGCAATTCTGGAATGGTGACACCCACAAGGTGAATGCGACCTGGGTCAGTCAGGGGTTCTGGGATAAACCGCTGCTCATAGCTTTTCTGAAAGAATTGAAAGAAGGATCGCTGTTGAAACTGGAATTCTGGGTATCGGAGGACAAGAGCAATGACTTCGCTAGCGCCACGCAGTTTCCGTATCAGGTGTATACCGTCATTGGCCTGCAACTTGTCCTGCCACCCCCAACCTTGAACCCGCCCACAGTGCCGATTGACGTTTTGGCTAATCCGGATGGAGTGAAGCTTCAGATAACAGGCTTCGCAGCAGAGAAAGACGATAAGGCTCAATTCGTCCAGGTGAACGCGCCGGCCGGTGCGCCGCCGTTTCCGGTGGTGGATTTTGTTGGTGGGATTGCAGAGATTTCATTGAGCGCTGCGTTTCTGGCGGCTTGGCATGGCAAGGCGATTGAGTTTCGGTGGGATTTGATTCGCGCTGGACAACCGGCCGGGGCATCAGCAATAGCCGGCTTTGATGTCAGGATTATCGCTGATGCAGATCCCCGCTTGCCAACGCCGAACGTGACCCAGGCACAGGATAATAAAACGTTAAACTTAAACAGCTTCACGGGCGATGCGGAAGTGACATTAGATCACTGGACTGGCATTTCGACGGATCAGATTATTAATCTACAGTGCATTGGAGTCGACAACTCTGGCACCCCCCATACAATCGAGCTTCTGACCAACCATCAAATCACTGCGGAAAATATCGAACACGGTTTTATAGAGAGCCTATCAAGAAGCGAGCTCAATAAACTTAAGGACAACGAAGAGATTCAAATTAAAGCATGGGTAGAATTTGCCTCAAGCAACGGCATTCCGACCATAATGCTTCCGACGTTAATCCTCACTCTCATTATAATTCCAAACGAGATAATCATAAACTTTGATAATGAGCCGTCTCGAGCACTGTACACCGGGGAGTCACTCGAAACGCAGTATGTCACTATCACTAATATATCTTCGTCGCACCCCATATCAATATCGCCGGCAAGTGGCAGCGGTGACCCCCCATTACAAAACATTGAGAGGCAAGTAGTTTTTACATCACTGGGAACCTGCCAAATACACTTTAACTTTAAACATGCATTCACATACATCAGCTTTTATCAAGCCTGGGGAAACGTAACAAACAGGGCAAACTATTATGATTCAAAAGGATCTTTCCTAGGATATCAACTTCTGACTCCCACAGTAAAAGATCCCGCGCAACTTATCGAATTTAGAGGCACTGATGTTGCTCGAGTGGAAATAATCACAAATAATGACGCGATCGCCATCGACAATTTTAGATGTGTACGATAAGCCGCCCCGCACCTGAATCAATAAAAAAGGTTAATCCAAGCTCCGGAGTTCGCAAAAAAAACACACACAAAGCGATACCATTGGTCGGAAAACCGTCCCCACCTGTCAGATCTGACAGGTGACGGACGCCTCGTTCTGCGTTGTGATGAACCTTGCCCGCCATTGTTCATCACCAGTGTTCGAGGAGAACAGAATGAGCGTTCAAGTCTATTCAACCGAAGCCAACGCAGCCCTGGCCTTGTATCCCGTGTACCCCCCGCAATGGATAACACCGGTGCTGCCTCCAGGTACTGCCGACGGTGGCCTTCCTCTCTCGGCATTCACTCCATCTGGGGTAGAACTTGTCATCGACCCCATAACCGGCTTGCGGAATTGGGTCATGGCGGCTTATGACGTCGTGACTATTTTTGTCAACGGAGTCAACACCGGCATCAGCAAAACCATCTATCCCGGTGAGGAGCAGGAACGCATTCTTTTGCACGTGCCGGCGAGCTGGTTCACAAACGGTGTCAACGATGTCCGCTACAGAGTGACCCGAGCCAGCGGTAACGACGCTGACTCACCCACACTTAAGCTGCTCTACAACAACCCGGCGCCTACCGTCACCGTCAGCCATCCACCCAGCGTCGCACCGGGGCAGACGGCAGTCATCACGATCACCGTCGGTTACCCACGGCCTCACGACACGGTCACGCTCACCATAGGCACCTGGAGCATCACATTTCCCAACCCCACAAGCCCGATCAACCACACCCTGACGGCTGCAGAATTGCAGTTGATAGGCGACGGCACCCATTCGGTCTTCGCCAGGGTGCGCGATCAATTGACCAACAACAATGAGTCGGCGACGACCCCGATCACTATCACCGCCAATCAGAAGGTGTACAACTCGCCGATAATCGCTGAGGCCGTGGACGGCATGCTCGACGTGGCCGCACTGAGGGGCCAGGACGCCACGCTACGAGCACGCAACTGGACGGGAATCCAGGTCGGTCAGCAGGTGTGGCTGAAGCTCACCGGCCAGAAACCCGACGGCTCGGCGCACGTCCTGCAATTCTGGAATGGTGACACCCACAAGGTGAATGCGACCTGGGTCAGTCAGGGGTTCTGGGATAAACCGCTGCTCATAGCTTTTCTGAAAGAATTGAAAGAAGGATCGCTGTTGAAACTGGAATTCTGGGTATCGGAGGACAAGAGCAATGACTTCGCTAGCGCCACGCGGTTTCCTTATCAGGTGTATACCGTCATTGGCCTGCAATTTGTCCTGCCACCCCCAACCTTGACCCCGCCCACTGTGCCGATTGACGTTTTGGCTAATCTGGATGGAGTGAAGCTTCAGATAACAGGTTTCGCAGCAGAGAAAGACGATAAGGCTCAATTCGTCCAGGTGAACGCGCCGGCCGGTGCGCCGCCGTTTCCGGTGGTGGATTTTGTTGGTGGGATTGCAGAGATTTCATTGAGCGCTGCGTTTCTGGCGGCTTGGCATGGCAAGGCGATTGAGTTTCGGTGGGATTTGATTCGCGCTGGGGTACCAGCCTACGAATCACCATCTGCCAATTTTGATGTTATGAAAATCGCCGATGGAGACCCGCGTTTGCCGACGCCTGACATTGCCGGCAATACCGGCGACTTACTGAACACCACAGAACTCTCACCAGAAGCGCGGATTCTTGCGGCGCGATGGCCGCTGTTCGAACCAAGACAACCGATTTGGGTAACGTGTGCCGGCTTTGACAAGAATGGCAATGCCGTCAGCAAGCATGTGAGGTCGGGGGAGTTCAATGAATCAGCGAACGGCTTGTCAGTGGAAGCGCCAATTGAATGGCTCAAGGCTCTCAAGGACGGGACGAAGCAGACGACAACCGTGAAAGTAAACCTTGATGGGGTCGCCGATGCCGCTAAGGCGGTAGTTCTGCCGTCGCGTATTTATACCGTCAAGGCATTACATCCTTTCACCATAGAAACCGTCCTCATGGAGCTTAATGGTCTGAACATCAATGCTGACTTTCTTGCTCTGACCGGAACTCCAGCACCCGGAACAACCCAAACGCGCTCACCAACCTCTGGCGATGGTGACTATGCCTATTTCTCCAGTTCTACAGATGTAGCGACAGTCGACAGCAACGGACTGGTCAGCGGCTGCAAAAACGGCAGTGCGACTATTACGGTACGAGAAAACAGCACGCAACGAGAAGTTTCGTTCCCCGTCAGAGTGCAGAATGTTACTCGCCTTGTTATGACACCTACCCATACCTACAGCATCGGTGCAGCCATTAATTGGATGAATTCGATAGGTGGATCACCCGTTTCGAATGCAGCCATCGATGTTCTTAAAGTCAAATTCAGGCCACTGGTGTCCAGCGCAGGCGGCTGGTTATGCCGAACTGATGGATGCGGCGCTGGGCACTACCTTTCGGTAGTAACCAATAATCCAAATGCCTGGACAATTTCCTGCTTCACCGGCAACAACTCCCAAGCACATGGTTGGTGCTTGTTACCGGAATGAGTTTGACGCAGGAGCGGCGATCGCCTTGTATGCCGTTACCGCCGACGCCAAAAGTGAAGACCTGCTGGCCAACGGCTGCGACAGCCTTGCCTCGGCCAGAACCATCACCAATGACTTCGCCAACCTCAATCCGCATCACAGCGCAGAACCCTGCTGGGAATCGCGCAACTAATTGTGCTCGGCGAGCTGGCAGTGAGTCGGGCGGTGAGTCATGTGCTGGAGAATCTGGAGTTGCCGCAGTAGCAGGGATTTTTGACGAGCTTGAGTAAAGCGCTGTGGAGGCTGACGTCTTCACGAGCAGGCTCGCTCCCACAGAGATTGGCGTCGATCACAAACCTTTTGTCTAGACGACGGACCTGTGGGAGCGAGCCTGCTCGCGAAAGCGACCCGGTAGCCGATGCATGTCTTCAGGCATAAGAAAACGCCGCATCGTTGAATAAGGGCGGCGTTTTTTCGTTTCGGGGCTTTGCGATCGGTTGCTCAATACCGAAGGATTTTCACTTTCCCATTTTTGGTTCTGGGCAATTCGAACTCGACTTCGCCGCCCACTTTGATCTTCGCCTGCAAGGCCTCAGCCAATGGAACGCTGAATCGGTACTCTTTGGCAGTCAGAAAAAAACCCGTGGCTTCGGCAAAGGAAAGGCATCGTCCCGTCGGCTTCGGCGTGATGGTGCCTTTGCCGGTTTTTTCATCGTAGCTGCTGAAAATACCTTTCATCGTCGTGCTCCCTTGCACTCGCTCGCCTGACCGCGCCAGTACGCAGCTGCATCTTGCATCAAACTGCAAAATCACGGCGACTGCACCTGTCAGAGTTGACAGTAAAGGGGAATCTCAGACAAAAGGCTGCGCAGCAACGTCAGGAATCCCGACGCAAATCCGGCGGAATCGGCAAATCATCCTTCAACGGGTCCGGCCGCTTGCCCTTGCCCGCCTGGTGTTGGCGAATCTGATAGACGTAGGCCAACACCTGCGCCACTGCCAAATACAGCCCGCCAGGAATCTCCTGCTCAAGCTCAGTTGAGTAATAGATCGAGCGCGCCAGCGCAGGCGACTCGAGCAGCATGACGTTGTTGGCCACTGCGATTTCGCGGATTTTCAGGGCGATGAAGTCGCTGCCCTTGGCCAGCAGCACCGGTGCGCCGCCCTTCTCCGAGTCGTACTTGAGCGCGACCGCGTAGTGGGTCGGGTTGGTGATGACCACGTCGGCTTCGGGAATCGCCGCCATCATCCGTCGCTGGGACATTTCGCGCTGGGTCTGGCGAATGCGTTGCTTGACCTCCGGGCGGCCTTCCTGATCCTTGTGTTCGTCGCGCACTTCCTGCTTGGTCATCTTGAGCTTCTTCATGCTCTCCCAGATCTGCACCGGCACGTCGACGGCGGCGATGATGATCAGACCGCAGGCCAGCCACAGCGTGCTCCAGCCCACCAGCAAGACGCTGTGAATGATCGCCATATCCAGTGGTTCGTGGGCGATGCGCAGCAAGTCGTCGACGTCGGCGGACAACACCAACAGCGCCACGCCCAAGGTGATCAGAAACTTCGCCAATGCCTTGAGCAGTTCAACCACAGCCTTGAACGAGAACATCCGTTTGAGGCCGGCGGCCGGGTTCATCCGGCTGAATTTGGGTGCCAGCGAACTTGCCGCGAACAGCCAGCCACCCAGGGAGATTGGCCCGATGATGGCGGCGAGCAACAGGGTTATCATCACCGGCTGAATCGCCAGCAAGGCGATCAACCCTGACTCCAACAGAAAACGGCCCATGGCGCCCTGATCCATGACCACTTCGCGGGACAGGGTGAAGTTCAGGCGCATCACGTCCATCATTTCTTGCGCAAGCATGCCGCCGAAAATCAGCAGCGCAGAGGCACCGGCCATCATCACGGCCAGAGTGTTGAGCTCTTTGGAGCGAGCAATCTCACCCTTCTCACGGGAGTCCTTTTTGCGTTTCTCCGTGGGGTCTTCTGTCTTGTCCTGACCGCTTTCGCTCTCTGCCATGACTCAGCGCGCCCGTGCCAGTTCGCGTAGCAACTGCAAGGCCTCGCTGGCCAGCGGTTGATACTGGTTGAGAATATCCGCAAGGCCGACCCAGACGATGAACAGGCCGAGCACCAGGGTCAGCGGAAAACCGATCGAGAAGATGTTCAGTTGCGGCGCGGCGCGGGTCATCACGCCGAAGGCGATGTTGACCACCAACAGTGCGGTGACGGCCGGCAACACCAGCAGCAATGCGGCGCCGAGGACCCAGCCGAGTTTGCCGGCCAGTTCCCAGTAATGCGCAACCATCAAACCGCCGCCGACCGGCAGCGTGGTGAAACTTTCAGTGAGGACTTCGAACACCACCAGATGGCCGTTCATCGACAGGAACAGCAACGTCACCAGCATGGTGAAGAACTGCCCGATCACCGCCACCGAAACGCCGTTGGTAGGGTCGATCATCGAGGCGAAGCCCATGCCCATCTGGATCGCAACAATCTGCCCGGCGACGGCGAAAGCCTGGAAGAACAGTTGCAGGGAAAAGCCGAGTACGGCGCCCACCAGAATCTGCTCGCCGATCAGCAGCAGGCCGCTGAGATCCAGCGGGCTGACGGCGGGCATCGGCGGCAGCGCCGGGGTGATGACCACGGTGATCGCCACGGCGAAATACAGGCGCACGCGGCGCGGGATCAGGGTGGTGCCGAACACCGGCATGACCATCAGCATCGACGCCACGCGAAACAGCGGCAACATGAACGACGCCACCCAGGTGCTGATCTGGGTGTCGGTCAGCTGAAGCAGCGATTGCATGGCTTAGCCGATGACCATCGGAATGTTTTTGTACAGCTGGATGATGTATTCCATGAACGTCTGCACGATCCACGGACCGCCGATGATCAGGGTCACCAGCATCACCAGAAGACGCGGCAGGAAGCTCAGGGTCTGTTCGTTGATCTGCGTGGCAGCCTGGAACATCGACACCAGCAGGCCGACCAGAAGGCTCGGCACCACCAGGATGGCAACCATCATGGTGGTCAGCCACAGGGCTTCACGAAAGATATCGACCGCGACTTCCGGCGTCATGGCGAAACACCTCCAAAACTGCTGGCCAGAGTACCGATGATCAGCGCCCAGCCATCGACCAGCACGAACAGCATGATCTTGAACGGCAGCGAGATGATCAGCGGCGAGAGCATCATCATACCCATGGCCATCAGCACGCTCGCCACGACGAGGTCGATGATCAGGAACGGAATGAAGATCATGAAGCCGATCTGGAAGGCGGTTTTAAGCTCGGAAGTCACGAACGCCGGCACCAGAATGGTCAACGGCGCCTGATCCGGGCTGGCAATGTCGGTGCGCTTAGACAGGCGCATGAACAGCTCCAGATCGCTGGTGCGGGTCTGCGCGAGCATGAAGTCCTTGATCGGCACCTGAGCCTTTTCCACCGCTTGCTGGGCGGTGAGGGTTTCCGCCAGATACGGTTGCAGCGCGTCGTTGTTCACCCGGTCGAAGACCGGCGCCATGATGAACAGCGTCAGGAACAGCGCCATGCCGGTGAGGATCTGGTTCGACGGCGTCTGTTGCAGGCCGAGGGCCTGACGCAGGATCGAGAAGACGATGATGATCCGCGTGAAGCTGGTCATCAGGATGACCGCCGCTGGAATAAAGCTCAGCGCGGTCATGATCAGCAGGATCTGCAGACTGACCGAATATTCCTGCGCGCCGTCGGCATTAGTGCCCAGCGTGATCGCCGGGATAGACAACGGATCGGCGGCGAACGCCAGCGGCGCGGCCAGCAACAAGACCAGCGTCAAGACGATGCGGAGCGCACCCATTACTTCGTATCCTTTTGGTCCTTGCCAAGAATCTTCAGCAGATGCTGAGCAAATTCCGGCGTCGCTTTTTCACTGGCGGTGGGGACTTCGACCGGCTCTTTGAGCACGTGCAGCGCGGTGATGGTGCCGGGGCTGAGGCCGAGCAGAATCTGCTCGTTGCCGACCTGCACCAGCATCAAGCGGTCACGCGGACCGAGCGCGCGTGAGCCGATCAGCTCGATCACCTGGCCCTTGCCGGCCGGCCCCGCCTGCTGCACGCGGCGCAGCAGCCAGGCGAGGAAGAAAATCAAACCCAGCACCAGCAGCAAACCGAACACCAGTTGTGTCAACTGACCGGCCACGCCGCTATTGACCATTGGCGCGGTGGCGGCAGGCGCGGCAGTGGTTGCGCCCGGCTCGGCAGCCAGCACGCTCAACGGCCATGCCAGCAGCACCCAGAGAAACCTTTTCACTCAGCGCAGCTTCTTGATGCGTTCGCTTGGGCTGATCACGTCGGTCAGGCGGATGCCGAACTTCTCGTTGACCACCACTACTTCGCCGTGGGCGATCAAGGTGCCGTTGACCAGCACGTCGAGCGGCTCACCGGCCAGACGATCAAGCTCGATCACCGAACCCTGGTTGAGTTGCAGCAGGTTGCGGATGTTGATGTCGGTACTGCCGACTTCCATCGAGATCGACACCGGGATGTCGAGGATCACGTCCAGGTTCGGACCGTCGAGGGTCACCGGATCATTGTTCTTCGGCACGCTGCCGAACTCTTCCATCGGCAGACGGTTGGAGCTGGAAGCGCCGGCGTCGGCGGCCAGCAGTGCATCGATGTCAGCCTGGCCGGCGTCACCGGTTTCTTCCAGGGCCGCAGCCCATTCATCGGCCAGTGCCTGGTCGTCCTGCGCGTTCATATCGTCGTTCATCATGTGTCCTCGGCGGGCAACAATTCGGTTAAATACGGGGGTGAAAAGCGCCGCCTCAGCGACGCTCGATCGGCTCGATCACCTGCAACGCGAGGTTGCCTTTGTGCGAGCCCATCTTGACCTTGAAGGCCGGCACGCCGTTGGCGCGCATGATCATGTCTTCCGGCATCTCGACCGGGATCACATCGCCCGGTTGCATGTGCAGGATGTCGCGCAGCTTCAACTGGCGGCGGGCCACGGTGGCGCCGATCGGCACGTCGACATCGAGCACGTCCTGGCGCAGGGCGTTGACCCAGCGCTCGTCCTGATCGTCGAGGTCGGACTGGAAACCGGCGTCGAGCATCTCGCGCACTGGCTCGATCATCGAGTACGGCATGGTCACGTGCAGATCGCCGCCACCGCCATCGAGTTCGATGTGGAAGGTGGAGACCACAATTGCTTCGCTCGGGCCGACGATGTTGGCCATGGCCGGGTTCACTTCCGAGTTGATGTACTCGAAATTGACTTCCATGATCGCCTGCCAGGCTTCTTTCAGATCGACGAAAGCCTGCTCGAGCACCATGCGCACTACGCGCAACTCGGTCGGGGTGAACTCACGCCCTTCGATCTTGGCGTGACGGCCGTCACCACCGAAGAAGTTGTCCACCAGCTTGAACACCAGTTTGGCGTCGAGGATGAACAGCGCGGTGCCGCGCAGCGGTTTGATCTTGACCAGATTGAGGCTGGTCGGCACGTACAGCGAGTGCACGTATTCGCCGAACTTCATCACCTGCACACCACCGACAGCCACGTCCGCCGAGCGGCGCAGCATGTTGAACATGCTGATGCGGGTGTAGCGGGCAAAGCGCTCGTTGATCATTTCCAGCGTCGGCATGCGTCCACGGACGATGCGATCCTGACTGGTCAGGTCGTAGCTTTTGACACTGCCGGGTTCGGCAGCATTATCGGTCTGTACCAGACCATCATCGACGCCATGCAGCAGCGCATCGATTTCATCCTGGGACAGCAGATCCTGCACGGCCATGTCGTGTTCCTACTGCAGTACGAAATTAGTGAAAAGCAACTGTTCGATGACCACTTTGCCCAGTTCTTTCTGCGCCACTTCCTGGACGCTGGCGGTGGCCTTCTGGCGCAACATCTCCTGGCCGACCGGGGTCGCCAGTGTGGCGAAATCCTGACCAGAGAAGAGCATTACCAGGTTGTTGCGGATAACCGGCATGTGCACTTTGAGCGCGTCCAGATCGGCCTGATTACGCGCCAGCATGGTGATGCTCACCTGCATGTAGCGCTGACGGCCGTTCTGGTTGTAGTTGGCCACGAAGGCCGGCGCCATCGGCTCGAAAATCGCCGCCTGCTTGCCGACCGGCGCTGCTTCAGCGGCCTCGGCAGGCTTGCTTTGCGCGCCGTGCATGAAGAACCAGGTCGCCCCGACGGATGCACCAATGGCCACCAGCAACGCCAGCACGATCACGATGATCAGCTTGAGTTTGCCTTTGGTTGCGGGGTCTTTTACTGCTGCAGCTTCGCTCTTCGCCATGCCAATAATCCGTCACTAATCGGGGGTTTCACAGTCGCACGGCAAGGCAAGAGCAAGTGTTATGCCAGAAGTGTCGGAGGTCGAGAACGACGCTAAAGTCAAAAGTACCCTCACCCCAGCCCTCTCCCTGAGGGAGAGGGGGCCGACCGAGATGTAATGGGGCTGGACATCGACCTGCACAACCGAGGTGATTGCAAGTTCAGGGCGGGAATCAACAGGTCGCCGAATGTCGAACGGATTCAGCGATGCTCGTTCAGGTCGGCGTAGTTCTTCAAGATTCCCCAATCGGTCCCCTCTCCCTCTGGGAGAGGGCTAGGGTGAGGGGGCTCTTGATTTGCTCAGGCGTAATAGTCGACCGCGCTGCTGCCAATTACGCTGGTAGTCTGCGCCGCCACTTCAGCGACAGTAGCCGGTGCCAATTCCTCATCCGCCGAATCCAAGCGGCCACCCGCAGCGCTGGTCCGGCCACTCTGCCCCTGCTGCGCCTGTTCCTGACCTTGCTGCCCCTGCCAGCCACGGTTCTGGTCGGCGACATTGACATCCACCTGGCCCATGCCCTGCTGGTTGAACATGTCGCGCAGGCGGTGCATCTGGCTGTCGAGCGCTTCACGCACGCTTGGGTGTGCGCTCATGAAGGTGACCTGGGTCTGCTGATCGGGAACCATGTTCACGCGGATATCCAGACGCCCCAGCTCCGCCGGTTGCAACTGAATGTCGGCGGCCTTCAGGTTGACGCTGGACAGGTACATGACGCGGTTGACCACTTCTTCGGTCCAGCCACTCTGGTGCATGGCGATCGGCTGATTCACCGGCAGCGCATTGGCGGTTTTCGGCGTAGCGGCCTGGGTCAGTGCCGCCAGACGGTTGGCGAAGTCATCGACGCGGGTGTCGCTGGTAGCCGATTTCAGATCCTTCAGACCATCGTCGATCAACCCGCTGAAAGCTTGTTCGCCGCCCTGACTGGTGCTGTCCTTGTCGGCCTGCACGTCGAGCATGCTGGCCATGCCGGCGGCGAAGTTCTGCGCGGCGGTCAACTCGCCATCGGCCTGAGCCTGAGCAGGCGAGGCTTTCAGCTGCGCCTGACTGGCGGCGGAAATATGCCCGCCCTGCTCCATCGCCATGCGCACGGCCGGCATCGAGTCGAGCGGGTCGGCCGATGGATCGAAATCGCTGTCGGTGGCCGCCGGATCTTTGACCATGCCCGATACGACCGCCAATGCAGGCGTTTCGGTTTCCGGCTGGGCTGGCGTGGTGACTGTTGGTGCTTGCACCACAGGCGCTGCCACCAACGGCTGAACGACTTGCGCCAGGGCCGGATCAAGCGCCGGGTCTACAGGCGCGGCATCGGCCACAGGGGTTTGTACCGTTTCAGTGGTGTCATCGGCAGTCGCTGTCGCGTCGTCGCTCGCCGCCGCTTTGTCGGCAGGCAACGCTTTGCCGCTATCGGCAACTGCTGGCTCGGGCGCGGCAGACTGATCTTTGCCGATATCCTTTTTGCCGCTGCTGTCAGCGACCTTGTCGCGTGCCGGCTTGACTGAATTGTCAGCGCTCACGGCAGGCTTGGCCGGCGCCTGATCGGCAAACACTCTGGCGAAGCTGGAAGCCTTGTCCCCGGCGTCTGCGGCCATTGCCGACGATTTGCCAGAGGCGGCTTGCGCCTTGGCCTGGGCGGCGGTCTGAAGAAGAATGTTGGGGGTCGCAGGCATGACACGGTCTCCGCTGCACTGGGATCGTAGGTACAGTTGAGCAAGATGACTGCAAGTGCCGGGCCAGTTTGGCCAGACACTTGCGAAAAGCGCCGGGCGGCAGCTTCAGTGGATGTGGGCGTGGTGCTTTTCGCTTTCGTACACCGGGCGTACTTCGGCGAATTCGGAATGGATATCGGCCACCAGTTGAGCGAGCGCTTCCGGACTTTTGTCCTTGGCATTCGACTCAAGATCCTGGCACAACTCGGCCAGTCGAACCGCGCCCATGTTGCTGGCACTGCCCTTGAAGCTATGGGCTACATCGGAAAGCGCTTTGGCGCTGGTGCTGTCCTGCAACTCGTGCAGGCGGCTTTGCGAATCTGCCAGAAAAGTCTCCAGCAATTCCGTATAGCCGTCCTCCATCACCTCGCGCAAAGTATCGAGGACTTCGCGATCTACATGTGGGTCTGTCACTTGCTCACTCCTTGATCAAGAATGGGCGGATTATGCCTCAATCTCCCAGAAAAACTCCACGCTGGCACTACGACCCTGGTCCGACCAACTGGCGTTGCGCCCCAGTTGCCGGACCAGACCGATGCCGCGTCCCGACAAGCGGACGTTATCCACGGGCCTTTCCATGACCCGCGCCACATCAAACCCCTTGCCACTGTCATCGACACGAATGACCAGCCGCCCACCCTCGCCTTGCGGTTGCACCTGCAGATGCACGCGCACGAAACCGTCTTGCAGCGCCTCCAGCCGCGCCGCGCGCATTTCATAGTAGCGGGCGAAACCTGCCGCATCGCGTTTGAGGCTCGAGTCCAGCCCGAGCACGCCATGCTCCAGCCCATTGGAATACAACTCGGCGAGCACGCTGTACAGCGCCCCGCTTTGCGCGCGCAGGCCATGCACCTCAAGCAGCAACTGCAAGAGGAACGGCAACGGATTGAAGCGCCTGAGCGTGGCGCCGCGAAACTCGAAACTGGCCGACCAGTCCAGCGGGCACGACTGGCCACTGTCGGAATACACCGGCGCTGCGCCGTGGGCCTGCGCCGACTCAAGCAGACTGACTTCGACCATGCTTACGTCATCACGGGCCTGTCCGCGAAAATCGCGCAACGCCTGTTCGATATCCTCGAATAACCGATCCGGCTCACGGTTCGCCGCAAACACCTGCTGCAAGCGTTCGACGCCGAACAACTGGTCATTGGCATCGCAGGTATCGATCACCCCGTCCGATAACAGAAACACTCGATCATCGACGGCCATCGGATACACATCCGTACGGTCATCGAAGGCTTGCGCGCTGAGAATCCCAAGGGGCAAATGCCGCGCCGGCAAGGGCACACGCTCGCCGCTGGCCATGCGGTGCAGGTAACCGTCGGGCATGCCACCATTCCACACCTCCACCGAACGGCTCTGGAAACTCAGACTGAGCAAGGTGGCACAGCAGAACATGTCCACCGGCAGGATGCGCTTGAGCTTGGCGTTCATCTCGCGCAGGGTTTCGGCCAGGCCATAGCCCTTGGCGGTCATCCCATAAAACACTTCGGCCAGCGGCATCGCCCCCACCGCTGCCGGCAAGCCATGCCCGGTGAAATCGCCGAGCATGACGTGCATGTCACCGGCCGGCGTATACGCAGCGAGCAACAGATCGCCATTGAACAGGGCGTAAGGCGATTGCAGGTAACGGATGTTCGGCGCACTCAGGCACCCGGAATGCGCGACCTTGTCGAACACCGCTTTGGCCACGCGTTGTTCGTTGAGCAGATAGTCATGATGTTTCGCGATCAGATCGCGCTGCTGCAGGACCGTGGCCTGAAGGCGACGCAAGCGATCCATCGCCTTGATTTTGGCGGCAAGGATCACCTGGTTGTACGGCTTCGCCAGAAAATCGTCGCCGCCAGCCTCCAGACACCGAGCCAGCGCTTCACTCTCGGTCAGCGACGTGAGGAAAATGATCGGCACCAACGCTTCACCCGCCAGCGCCTTGATCTGCCGCGCCGCTTCGAAGCCGTCCATCACCGGCATCAGCGCGTCCATCAACACCAGATCGGGTTCTTGCTGCTGGAAGCATTCGACCGCCTCCGCACCATTTGCCGCCGTCAGCACCTGATGACCTTGACGGCGGACAATGGTCGACAGCAGCAGCCGGTCGGCGGCACTGTCTTCGGCGATAAGAATAGTCAGCGGCTCTTGCGCCTGCATGGGCGTCAACTGATGTCGAAGAGTTTGTCGAAGTTGGAAATCGCGAGGATTTTCTTCACATCGGAGCTGCTGTTGACGACGCGGATATCCGAATTGTCGCCACCGGCGTGATCACGCAGCAGAAGCAACATGCCCAGCGCGGAGCTGTCGAGGTAAGTGGCCTCTTTGAGATCGACCACGATGGATTCGGGTTTGTGTGGGAGCCGTTCATACGACTCGCGAAATTCCTGATGGCGACCGAAATCGAACCGGCCTTTGACGGCGATCGTGAGCTTTTTCTGGTCTGGAGAGACTTCTGTAACGACTGACATTGACTGGCTTCCTTGTCATTGACGAACCTGTACAAGGTTTAGCACCTGGATAGGCTTGGGGCAAGGCGCAACAGTGGAACAAGTGTGGGAGCGAGCCTGCTCGCGAAGGCATTCTGTCAGTTGACTACAGGATTGACTGACACGGCGCTTTCGCGAGCAGGCTCGCTCCCACAGGGTTTGGCGGTGAGGTTTAGAAGGCATCACGCCTTGGCAACCGCTGCGACAGTTCATCGAGCAGCTTCTGCTCCCGCTTGTCTTCCAGGCGTTGCGCTTCATCACGATAGCGCTGCACCAGTTTGCGCAAGCCCTCGACGCGGGCGAATGCCTGTTGCCATTCCTCCCGCGCCTTGTCGAGCTTGTTCTGGTGCCAGACCAGGCTCTGCCGTTGCTGGTCGACGGCAGTATCGAGTTGCGCCAGGAAACCCTGAAAACCCAGCAGCCATTGCCCGGTGACGCCGGTGCTGCCACGGACGATCCACTGCTGCGAGTAATCCAGACGAAAGGCATTGAGGTCGGCCAGTTTGCTTTCGGCAACTTTGACCTGGCCCTGAAAGTAGGCGAGGCGCTGCACGGCGGCTTTCTCGGCCTTCTCGGCCATGTCCACCACCGGTGCCAGGCGCGCAGCGCGGCTGACGGCCATGGCCGGTTACCCGCCCGCCGCAGGGGCGAACAGGGTTTCCAGATAGGCCTGGCTTTCACCCAGATTGATTTTGTCGTTGAGGCCCTGGCGCTGATACCTGACCAATTGCGGCTGCAGGGAAATCGCCAGATCGGTCTCGCGATCACCACCGGCCACATAGGCACCGACGCTGATCAAATCACGGCTCTGCTGATAGCGCGACCAAAGCTGCTTGAAATACTGCGCGCGCTGCATGTGATCCGGCGAAACCACCGCCGGCATCACCCGGCTGATCGACGCTTCGATGTCGATCGCCGGATAGTGGCCTTCCTCGGCCAGGCGCCGCGACAGGACGATGTGGCCGTCGAGCACGCCACGCGCCGAGTCGGCAATCGGGTCCTGCTGGTCGTCGCCTTCGGACAGTACGGTGTAGAACGCCGTGATCGAGCCACCGCCCTTCTCCGCGTTACCGGCGCGCTCCACCAGTTTCGGCAGCTTGGCGAACACCGAGGGCGGATAGCCCTTGGTTGCTGGCGGTTCGCCGATGGCCAGCGCGATTTCGCGCTGGGCCTGGGCGAAACGGGTCAGCGAGTCCATCAGCAGCAGCACGTTCTTGCCCTTGTCGCGGAAATACTCGGCGATGCGCGTGCAATACATCGCCGCGCGCATACGCATCAGCGGTGCGTCGTCCGCTGGCGAGGCAACCACTACCGAGCGTTTGAGGCCCTCTTCACCGAGGATGTGCTCGATGAATTCCTTAACTTCGCGGCCACGCTCACCGATCAGGCCGACGACGATGATGTCGGCTTCGGTGAAGCGGGTCATCATGCCCAACAGCACCGATTTACCGACACCGGTACCGGCGAACAGACCCAGACGCTGGCCACGGCCGACCGTCAGCAAACCGTTGATGCAACGGATGCCGACATCCAGCGGTACGCTGATCGGATCACGGTTGAGCGGGTTGATGGTCGGGCCGTCCATCGGCACCCAGTCTTCGGCCTTCATGCCACCCTTGCCGTCCAGCGCGCGGCCGGCACCGTCAAGAACACGGCCGAGCATGCTCATGCCCATCGGCAAACGACCGGTGTCGGCCAGCGGCACCACACGAGCGCCCGGGGCAATGCCGGCGACGCTGCCGACCGGCATCAGAAAGACTTTGCTGCCGGAAAAACCCATGACTTCCGCTTCCACCTGAGACGGATGGTAGCTGTCGTCATTGATCACCATGCAGCGGGTGCCCATGGCGGCGCGCAGGCCTTCGGCTTCGAGGGTCAGGCCAACCATGCGCAGCAGCCGACCTTCAAGGATCGGCGCGCCGGCAATCTCGGTGGCCTCGGCGTAGGTGCTCAGGCGCTTGGCGAAACTGGTGCGTTCAAGGCGCATCGCTGGCGTCCGCGCGCGGCTCGTCAGAGTCGACAGCCGCTGGGGTGTCTTCGGGAATGTCCAGACTCAAGTCAGGCGCTGCCGGATGCAGAGCCTGCTCGTGCAACTGGTCGAACAGCTTGGCCATGACCTGGGTCACCCGCGATTCGACGCTGGCGTCGATGCGGCTGTGCTCGGTTTCAACCCGGCAACCGCCCGGCAACAGCGACTCGTCCTCGACGATGCGCCAGCTTTCTTCGTGGCGTTCGCGCAGGGCTTTGACCTGGGCGAAATCCTGCGGATTGACGTACAGGCGCACGTTTTCCACGCCCAGCGGCAGCAGCTTGAGGGCATCGCGCATGACGTGTTCGATCTGCGTCGAGTCGATGGCCAGTTCGCGCTTGATCACTTGTTTGGTGATGTGCTGCACGAGGTCGACCAGCGACTTTTCAATCTGGGTGTCTTGCTCGGCGATCGGTTCGAACAGGTTGGCCATCAGCAGCTCAAGGCTGGCGATTTTCGCCGCGAGCGCTGTTTCAGCCTCCTGACGCACCTTCAGCGAGGTGCTGTGAAAACCTTCTTTTTCGCCGATGGCGAAGCCCTCGTTGTAAGCCTCCTGACGGATACTTTCGAGTTCTTCCAGGGTCAGTGGCTGGACTTCTTCCAGCGGCACTTCTTCCATTTCCGGCGGTTCGGGCTCGGGTTCCGGCTCGGGTTCCGGTTTCGGCGGGTCGAAGCTGGGCAGCGCCCGGGATTCGAAACCACGAACATCGCGGGCGCGGATCAGATCCGTCACAGACTCGTCAGGCTTATCCATGGGCTTAGATCATTTCCTCGCCGCCCTTGCCACCGAGCACGATCTCGCCGGCTTCGGCCATACGACGGGCAATAGTGAGGATCTCCTTCTGCGCGGTTTCGACGTCGCTGACGCGCACCGGGCCTTTCGCCTCGAGGTCGTCGCGCAACAGTTCGGCGGCACGCTTGGACATGTTCTTGAAGATCTTTTCCTTGACGCCCTCGTCCGAGCCTTTGAGGGCCAGCACCAGCACATCGGAAGAGACTTCGCGCAACAGCGCCTGAATGCCACGGTCGTCGACGTCGGCAAGGTTGTTGAACACGAACATGAGGTCTTCGATCTGACCGGACAGGTCTTCGTCGACTTCGCGGATCGAGTCCATGAGCTGGCCTTCGATCGAGCTGTCCAGGAAGTTCATGATGTCGGCCGCACGCTTGATGCCACCCGGGTGGTGCGCGAGGCGTTCGAGTTGCCGGAGAACTGTTTCTCGAGAATCTGGTTGAGTTCTTTCAAGGCGGCCGGTTGCACGGTGTTCAACGACGAGACGCGCAGGATGATGTCCAGACGCACTTTATGGTCGAAGTTGCCGAGCACTTCACCGGCCTGATCCGGGTCGAGGTACGCGACCACGATTGCCTGGATCTGCGGGTGTTCGTAACGGATGACGTCAGCGACTGCGCGCGGCTCCATCCATTTCAGGCTGTCGAGGCCGCTGGTGTTGCCGCCGAGCAGGATGCGGTCGATCAGGCCGTTGGCCTTGTCTTCGCCCAGGGCCTGGGTGAGCATCTTGCGTACGTAGTCGTCGGATCCGACGCCGAGACTGGTCTGATCGCCGACGATGTCGACGAACTCGCTCATCACCTGCTCGACCTGTTCGCGATGGACGTTGCCCATCTGCGCCATGGCCACGCCGACGCGCTGAACCTCCTTGGGCCCCATGTGGCGCAGCACTTGCGCAGCATCGGTCGAACCCAGGGACAGCAGCAGAATCGCGGCTTTGTCGACCTTGGTCAGTTTGACGGTGGCGGCTCGGTTATCACTCATCTGCGTTAATCCACTCTTTCACGACCTGAGCCACGCGACCCGGGTCTTCAGCTACCAGACTCTTGATTGCATTCAGTTGTGCGTCATAACCCTCGCTCGGGCTCGGCAACAGAATGCTCTGCGGACCACCGAGGCTCACGCGGTCGTTGGCCAGTTCGCCGTCCAGGCCGCCCATGCCACCGAGTTCCACGTCGCTGCCCAGACCGGCCAGCTCCTTGCCTTTGCCACCGCCGGTGATGTTGTTGAGCACCGGACGCAGCACACCAAACACCAGTACGAGGATGAACAGCACACCCAGCACTTGTTTGACGATGTCCCAGAACCAAGGCTGGGAGTAGAACGGAATATCGGCAATCACTTCGCCGCGCTCGGCGGAGAACGGCATGTTGATCACGCTGACGCTGTCGCCACGGCTGGCGTCGAAACCGACGGCGTCCTGCACCAGACGGGTGAAGCGCGCCAATTCGTCGGCGCTCCACGGCGCACGGCTGGTTTCGCCGTTGGCCGGGTTGATCTTGACCTGATCGTCGACCACGACCGACACCGACAGGCGATTGAGACGGCCCTGCTGCTGCTTGGTGTGGCTGATCGAACGGTCGAGCTCGAAGTTCTTGGTGGATTGTTGACGCTTGTCCGCCGGGTACGGTGCGAGCATCGGCTGGCCGGTGGCCGGGTCCATGATCTGCTGACCGTTGGCGTCAACCAGTGGCTGACCCGGCTGGATCATCCCGGCCGGTGCGGCGGTGCCACCGGTGGTCTGCGGCGCCGAGGCAGGCGACGGCGGCTGGTTGCTCAGGGCACCCGGCACACCTTGCGGGCCATTGCTGGCGGTACGTTGTTCGTTGACCGACTGCTCGCTGCGCAACGCCGGTTGGTCCGGGTTGAACTGCTCGGCAGTCGATTCGACGGCACTGAAATCGACGTCGGCGGAGACTTCAGCCTTGTAGCGATCGTTGCCCAGTACCGGTTGCAGAATGTTGTGCACGCGCTGGGTGAGCATGCTTTCCATGCGGCGGCTGTAATCGAACTGCTTGCCGGCCATGGTCATTTCCGAGTTCTCCGCCTGATCGGAGAGCAGGTTGCCCTTCTGATCGACGACGGTGATCTGCGATTTGCTCAACTCGGGCACGGAAGTCGCGACCAGGTTGATAATCGCCACCACCTGGCCCGGCTCCAGCGAACGCCCGCTGTACAGCTCGACCAGTACCGAAGCGCTCGGCTTGCGCTCGTCACGGACGAACACCGAACTCTTCGGAATGGCCAGGTGCACGCGAGCACCCTTGACGTTGTTCAGGCTGGAGATGGTCCGCGCCAGTTCGCCTTCGAGGCCGCGACGATAACGGGTCGCTTCCATGAACTGGCTGGTGCCCAGACCCTGTTCCTTGTCGAGGATTTCGAAACCGATGTTGCCGTCGCTGGGAGTGACACCAGCGGCAGCGAGTTTCATCCGCGCACGGGACAGGTCGTCGGCCTTGACCAGCAAGGCGCCGGAATTGGGTTCTACGTTGTAGGGAATGTCAGCGGCGGCCAGGGTTTCCATGACCTGCTTGGCGTCCATGCCGGCAAGGCTGCCGTACAGTGGACGGTAATCCGGCTGCTGCGACCACAGCACCACGGCAAAGCCAATCGCCACGCTCGCCGCCAGACCGACCAACAGGCCGACCTGACGCAGCACGGTCATCTGGGAAAGGTTTTCCAGAAAGGACAGGCCGAACAGCGGCGGTTTGCCGTCGATCGGGGTGGCCTTGGCCGGAACGTTATCAGCGACTGCTTCTGCCATGACTTATTTCGCCCTTAAACCGGCATCTGCATGATGTCTTGGTAAGCCTGGACCAGCTTGTTGCGCACCTGGGTCAGAGCCTGGAACGACACGCTGGCTTTTTGCGACGCAATCATGACGTCAGTCAGGTCGACACCGCTCTTGCCGATCTCGAACGCGTTGGCCAGTTGAGTCGACGCCTGCTGGGTATCGCTGACTTTATTGATCGCCTGACCGAGCATGTCGGAAAAGCTGCTGCCCGCGATTTCAGGGACAGCGGCAGTCGATTTACGCGCAGACATGGCATCCACTTTCATGGCCTGCATGTCCATCATCAACCGATTAAATTCAATACCTTGGCTCATGGTCTACTCTCTTGGGCGGCCCGCAATTTTTTGACACTCACTCGGCGGGTACACAGGTATTAGCAACAAGGGTGCCAGCTAGTGGGCACCCTTCTGAGAAAAGCATCTGGAATGTTTTGCAGCATCGATCAGGTGGCGAACAGATAACCTTCGACATCCATCCCGGCATCGCGCATTTGCGCCAGTTTGTAGCGCAGAGTGCGCGGGCTGATGCCGAGTTTTTCGGCAGCTTCCTTGCGTCGGCCACGCTCGGCGCGCAGGGTGTCGATGATCATCTGAAACTCCCGGCGGCGCAGGTCATCGCCCAGCGCGCCGGAAGAATCCGCTTCGATTTCCACCTCGCGGATCACTGGTGCCGCGACCGGCAACGGCGCAAATGTCACCGCACCGCTCAGGCAAAAATCCTGCGGCTGAATCAAACCGCCCTGCTGCAGAATCAACGCGCGCTGAATGGCGTTGTCCAGCTCCCGCACGTTGCCCGGCCACGGGTACGCGGTCAGACAGGCTTGAGCTTCGGGGGACAGCTTGGCTGCTGCGTGCTTCATTTTATTGACGTGTTTGGCCAACAATTTTTCCGCCAACGGCAGGATATCGGCAGTGCGCTCGCGAAGTGGACGCCAGGCCAAGGGAAAAACCGACAAGCGGTAAAACAGGTCTTCGCGAAAACGCCCCGCCGCCACTTCGCCGGCCAGATCGCGGTTGGTCGTGGCGACCACGCGAATATCCAGACTGATCGGCTTGCGCGCGCCCACTCGCTCCACTTCACGCTCTTGCAGAACGCGCAGCAACTTGGCTTGCAGGGCCAGGGGCATTTCGGAAATTTCGTCGAGCAGAATGGTGCCGCCGTCCGCCTGCTCGAACTTGCCGGCCTGCGAAGCGATGGCGCCGGTGAACGAGCCCTTCTCATGGCCGAACAGTGTTGCTTCGAGCATGTTGTCGGGAATCGCCGCGCAGTTGATCGCAATAAACGGCTGGCTCGCCCGTCGCGATTGCTGGTGAATGTAGCGCGCCAGCACTTCTTTACCGGTGCCGGACTCGCCGGAGATCAACACAGTCGAGTCACTGCGCGCGACCCGTGCCGCCAGCTCAAGCAACTGCGCACTGGCCGGTTCAACGGCGACGGGGCCTTCCGCTTCGCCAGCATCAATGCAGCCCAGCGCATGCCGCGCCACCAGATCGAGCAATGCCTTGGGCTCAAACGGCTTGACCAGATAATCCGCCGCGCCTTGGCGCATCGCATCGACCGCACGCTCGACGGCGCCGTGGGCGGTCATCAATAGCACCGGCAATTGCGGCTGGCGTGCGCGCAGCAACGCAAGCAATTGATGACCGTCCATGCCCGGCATGTTGACGTCGCTGACCACCAGGCTGAAAGCTTGCTGCGCGACGGCCGTCAGCGCTTCTTCGGCGCTACCGACGGCGTGATAGTCGTGGCCGGCGAGCAGCAGCGTATCGGCCAGCGCCTCGCGCAACGAACGGTCATCCTCGACCAGCAACACCTTGATGCCCATGACGTTTATTCAACTCCTTGTGCAGCGGAAAACAGCGGCAGACTGACCTGCGCGCAAGTGCCGCGCCCGACTCGCGAACGCAGGGTCAATTCTCCCTGATGCGCACGGACCACCGCTTTGACCACGGTCAGGCCGAGGCCGGTGCCGGTGACTTTGGTAGTAAAAAAGGCTCGCCGAGGCGCGCCAAAACTGTCGGCTCAATGCCGCCGCCACTGTCGCTGACACACAGACGCAGGGTGTTGCCTCTGGTGTAGCAATGCACCTTCAGGCGCGCTTCGCCGGCGCTGGCCTGAATGGCGTTTTCAATCAGATTCAGTAATGCCCCGACCAGTGTGTCGCGGTTGCACAGCAGCTCACCGGCATGGCTGTCGCACTGCCAGCGGATCGGCAGATCCTGCACATGGGTCAGCGCCGCTGCCTGCAGCGATTGCATCAAGGCATTGGGCGAAATGCGGTCGGTCAGCGGCAATTCACCGCGAGCGAACACCAGCATGTCGCGCACTTGATGTTCGAGTTCGTGCAGACGCTCTTTCAAGCGGCCGGCAAAGCGTTGCTGGGTTTCCACTGGCAGTTGCTGTTCAGTCAAATGACTGGCGTAGAGCAAAGCGGCGGACAGCGGCGTGCGAATCTGGTGGGCCAGCGAGGCAACCATGCGCCCCAGCGATGACAAACGTTCGTGGCGCGCCAACTGGTCTTGCAGATGACGTGTTTCCGTCAAGTCGTTGAGCAGCACCAACTGCCCCGGCTCGGCATCCAGCGAGCGGGTGGAAATCGACAGGCGTCGACCGTTTTTCAAGGAGATTTCATGACCGTCGTCTTCACGGGGAGCGAAGCAGCGCGCGATCACATGGCGCCAGAGTTCGCCCTCGAGTGGCGAGCCGAGCAGATCGATGGCGGCAGGATTGGCTTCGCGCACCAGACCGTGGCCGTCAATGACGATGACGCCGCCGGGCAAAAGGTCGAGAAGGTTTTGCAGGCGATTGGCCAGGCGTTCTTTTTCCGCCAGTTCCTGCATGCGCTGGGCGCTGACCACGGCCAGCTCACCCTTGAGCTCGGTGACCCGCGCTTCGAGCAGGCTGTAGGAGTCGGTCAGCTGGCTCGACATCTGGTTGAACAGCTGGAAGGCCTGCTCAAGTCCCTGACGACTTGCCTGCTCTACGGACGAGGGTTGCCCCACGATATTGGAGGCAGAAGAGATCTGGGCGGCTTGGGGCATTGGGCTCTCTCGCTTGGCTGACCGTCAGTGAAACGGAACGTTGCGAGGGCTATAGCAATACCCGTGCCTAAAAAAAACCGCTTATAAATGAAGCGCTTGAAAAACAGGCGTCAATCATCCGCCTGTTCATCTCCTCCAGCACGGCTCATGCCGTACTTGCGCATCTTCTCGACCAGGGTGGTGCGACGAATACGCAGACGCTCAGCGGCACGGGCGACAATGCCATTGGCATCGTCCAGCGCTTGCTGAATCAGGCCCTGCTCCAGGCCACCGAGGTAGTCTTTGAGGTCGAGACCTTCCGGCGGCAGCAACGCGTTGGCGCTGAAGTCCGGCGTATGGCCGTTGATGGCCACGCGTTCTTCCAGATCGCTGCGCAGGCTGTCGACCATCTGCTCGTCTTCGTCGTCGACGTAGCGGAATTTCTTCGGCAACTCGACCACGCCGATCACCCCGTACGGGTGCATGATCGCCATGCGCTCGACCAGGTTGGCGAGTTCGCGGACGTTGCCCGGCCAGCCGTGACGGCACAGCGACATGATCGCCGCCGAGTTGAAACGGATCGAACCGCGCTTCTCGTGCTCCATGCGCGAGATCAGTTCGTTCATCAGCAGCGGGATGTCTTCGACGCGCTCACGCAGTGGCGCCATTTCGATCGGGAACACGTTCAGGCGATAGTAGAGGTCTTCGCGGAACGAGCCGATCTCGATCATGCTTTCGAGATTCTTGTGCGTTGCGGCAATGATGCGCACGTCGACGCTCTGGGTCTTGTTGCTGCCCACGCGTTCGAAGGTGCGCTCTTGCAATACGCGCAGCAGCTTGACCTGCATCGGCAGCGGCATGTCGCCGATTTCGTCGAGAAACAGCGTGCCGCCATTGGCCAGCTCAAAGCGCCCGGCACGGCTGGTGATCGCGCCCGTGAAGGCGCCCTTCTCGTGGCCGAACAGTTCGCTTTCGAGCAGCTCTGCCGGGATCGCCCCGCAGTTGACCGGCACGAATGGCGCGTCGCGGCGTTTGGAGTGATAGTGCAGGTTGCGCGCGACCACTTCCTTGCCGGTGCCGGACTCGCCGAGGATCAGCACGCTGGCGTCGGTGTCGGCCACTTGCTGCATCATCTGCCGGACGTGCTGAATCGCACGGCTGGTGCCGACAAGACTGCGGAAAAGATTGGGTTCGCGATGACGGCCGCGCTCGCGGGCCTGGTCGTACATTTCGCGATAGACCTGGGCGCGATGCAGCGAATCGAGCAATTTGCTGTAGCTGGGCGGCATTTCCAGGGTTGACAGCACGCGACGACGCTGGTCTTCAGGCAGGTCAACGGAAGAATTATCGCCCATTAACAAAACCGGAAGGAACTCATCCCAGGTTGCGAGTGTCTTTAGCAAGCCCAAAAGCGCGCCAGGAGCATTAACGGTCCCGATCAGTACGCAAATGACTTCACGACTAGACGACAAAGAGCCGACTGCCTGCTGCCAGTCATGGCTGCCGCAGGGTAAATTTTCTTCGCCAAGAAAATTTAGAATCACCGCCAGGTCGCGGCGGCGGACGCTATCGTCATCGATCAGCAGAATTTTGGTTTCACGCCACATGCAATAGCAACTTCCCTAGTCAACTCAATGCCCGAAAAATGGGGCAAGCGAGACGCTTGCAGGACACCTTGTGCCTGTAGACGCCCTAAACCTGATAATAGCCACTAGTTAAGTCAAAAAACCGTGCACAGTCAAATTTATGGCGCACATCTCTGGTTCAACTGACGGTTAATCAACCAAACAGATGGTAAACCTTTGCAGCCTTTTGCGCTTGGGTGATCTGCGACATCTCGTTGGCTATCGCCTGCCGCTCGCCCATTGCCACCTCGAGAAGCTCTTTGTAGACGAATAGCAGCTCTTCAAGGTTATCGCGTAACGCAACTTCGTCCAGCGAAGCTTCCGCCATGACGTCTTCCATGCAGGAACGGCAAGCCAGATCCAGCTCGCCAATGGCTTCCCAGTTTCGCTCGGCCAATGCTCCGACCAACGCTTCACGGGTATCGGCAATTCGCTGCAATACAAGACTCATGGTGATCTCCTTCAGAACTGCGGAGCCGGCACGGGCGCGATGGCGTCCCAACCTTCTTTGACCGTGGTCAGCAGGCCGGCGACTTCGTCGAGTACACGGGGATCGCTGCTGATGTTCGCCTCGGCGAGGCGCTTCATCATGTAGATGTACAGGCCATCCAGATCGGCCAGTGCCTCTGCATTGTTTTCAAGGTCGAGACCTTCACGCAGGCCACTGACAATGCCGATGGCCTTGCTGATCGCCGTGCACTTGCCGGGAATATCCTTGCGCTCAATGGCGCCCTTGGCCTGCGCAATCCGGGCCAGGCCACCTTCCATCAACATTTGCACCAGGCGGTGCGGGCTCGCTTCGGACGTCTGCGCATGGGCGCCGACTTTCTGGTACTGCCGAAGGGCTAACATCGGGTTCATGTTCTACCTCATTGCCACGTTGACTCGTATAACCAGTGTATCGCCAACCGGCCCGAAAACTTTAGATCAAAAGACAAAAACCCGGCGCACGCCGATAAAGCGTAGCCGGGTTTTTGTCGTTACTGACTGTTACTTCGCCGACTGCTGAGCGTTCAGCGAGCTGAAGAACGACGTGATGTTGCTCGCCGTTGCCTTCATCTGCCCTACCAGCAAGTCCATGGCGTTGTACTTGGCGGTCAATGTCGACGTCAGATTGGCAACCCGCAGATCCAGCGCCGCCTGCTGCTTCTGCAAGCCGCTCGTCAGACTCGCCAGGTTGGAGCTGCGCTGATCCAGCAGCCCACCGGTCTTGACGTACGGATCAACCGCCGCAGTCATACGCGCCAACAGACCATTCTTGGCATCGGTGCCGCTGAAGAGCTGCTGAACCTGGCCAGCCATGCCTGGGATTTCCATACGCTTGTTGAACACTGCAGTATCGAGCGTCAGCAAACCGGTTTTACTGTCAGTCAACACACCCATCTGTGAAAGCACGGACAATTGGCCTGCTCCGCCCGCCCCTGGATCTGTCAACTGAGCGCGCACGTCCGCCATCAACGAACGCGGCAGAGCGTCACCAGTGAACGCCGCCGAAACGGTCAGATTGCCATCGGCATCCGGCGTTGCCTTGGACAAGGTGTCGATGGTTTTCTTCAGGGTGTTATAGGAATCGATGAACGATTGCAGCGATGTCTGGATGCCGGCGGTATTGGTCGCAACCGATACAGTAGCCGGCGTTGGCACGCCGCCCACGACGGGACTCGCAGTGACCAGATTCAGCGTCATGCCGCTGATCGCACCGGTGACGGTGTTGGTCTTGCTGGTAACGGCCAGTCCGTCGATGGTCAGGCTCGCGTCCTTGGCCACATCACCGACCGCACCGGATGCCCCTGCCGCAGGACTGTCACCCATCTTCTGGGTGCCATCGATCTCGAGACCGGCGATACCGCTGACCTGCAGGTCCATGCCGGCGCCCGTCTTGTTGGAGCTCAGTACCAGACGCGAGGCGCCGGTACTGTCAGTCACGATGTTCGCGGAAATGCCATTGCTGGACTGCGCGGTGTTGATCGCATCGCGCGTGGACTGCAAGGTGGCATTGGCCGGAATCGCGACATTGTAATCAATGCCATTCTGACTGATTTTCAGAGTACCACTCGGAATGGCACTGGCGGCCCCGCCGGCAAAGGCGGCACTGGCAACTTTGGAGCCGGTGGCCAGGTTTTTCACGACTACGCTGTAAGTACCCGGCACGGCGGTTTTATCCGAAGTGGCACCGACGACAGTTGGCGTATCCGAGGTTGCAGTAAAACCGGCAAACGCCGGGCTTGTTGCCTTGTTCAGATCACCCATCGCTTTCTGATAGGCCGCCAGTGCACTTTTCAGCGAACCAACGCCGGAAATCTTCAGGCTGTTGCTTTTGGTCGCGGTATCGATCTGCGTCTGCTTGGCAGACTTGTCGGCGTTGACCAGCGCGGTCACGATCGCGCCGATGTCCAGGCCGGAACCCAGTCCGGAACCCGGTAAAATTGGACTTGCCATGTGCATCTCCCTTCAGATTGCTGCCATTCTTTTGACCGTTACACGCGTCCTGAGAACGAACAAACACTATTCATGCCATTTATCAGACCTTGGCGTCGAACAATACATGACTTGCATTGGCGAGGCTGTCGGCCAGTTTGAGGGCTTCGGCGGAAGGAATCTGTCGAACGACTTCACCCGTCTCGCTCGCGATCACCTTGACGATGACCTTGCCGGAATGCTCGTCAATCGAGAACTCCAGATTACGCTTGATCGACTGGACGAACTTTTCGATCTCTTGCACCGCCAGCTTCAACTTGGCGCCGTCCGAATCCTGATCCTTGGCAGCGACCGGTGCTTCAGTCTTTTGGACTTTAGGCAGCTCTGACGGTTTGTCAGCAACCGGTGTCACTGGCTTGGGAGCCGGATAAGACACGTTAAGCTTTACGCTCATGTCCATGCCCATCACCTCTTAACGTAAAAAAGCGAGAGAGCACGACAAGCGCACTCCCCCGCCTAAACTTGTTCCGGATTACTGAAGCAGCTTCAGTACAGCGGAAGGCAGTTGGTTGGCTTGAGCCAGTACGGAGGTCGAAGCTTGCTGCAGAGTCTGCTGCTTGGTCAGGTTAGCAGTTTCTGCGGCGAAGTCGGTGTCCTGTACACGACCCTGAGCAGCGGTGGTGTTTTCAGTGATGTTCTGCAGGTTGGAGATGGTGCTGGTCAGACGGTTTTGCGAAGCACCCAGGCTGGCACGGGTTGCACCGATTGCAGCGATAGCGGCGTCGATTGCAGTGATCGCGTTGTCGATGTTCTGCGAAGCAGAACCAGCACCAGTACCCGAAGTACCGGTCAGAACTACAGTACCGCTACCTACCGACAGGCTGACGGCGTCGAACTTGGAGCTCAGTACCAGGTCGATGTGGTTAGCCGAACCGGTGTTTGCGCCAACTTGCAGGGTCACAGTACCAGCCGAACCGTCCAGCAGGTTTTTGCCGTTCAGGTTGGTAGCAGCCGAGATACGGGTGATTTCGTCAGACATCTGAGCGAATTCAGCGTTGGTAGCGGTCTGGTCAGCGGTGCCGTTGGTACCGTTACGAGCTTTAACAGCCAGTTCACGCATACGCTGCAGGATGTCGGTCGAAGCTTGCAGAGCGCCTTCAGCGGTCTGGGCAACGGAGATACCGTCGTTGGCGTTCTGGATGGCCTGGGTGTTACCGCGGATCTGCGAGGACATACGGTTGGAGATCTGCAGGCCAGCGGCGTCGTCTTTGGCGCTGTTGATTTTCAGGCCGGAAGACAGGCGCTGCATCGAGGTGGACAGAGCGTCGGAAGCGCGGTTCAGGTTTTTCTGAACGTTCAACGATGTGGTGTTGGTGTTTACTGTTAAAGCCATGACGAATTCCTCGTTGGTTGGGTACTGCGGCTTCCGGCCCTGGCAACCGCCGGGTATGGCCTAGAGAACCTTCGTAATAGTTATCGTCGGGTTTGCAGGTTGCTTGAGGGCTTTTTGAAAAAATTTTGCCATCACCACGCCACCCCCGAGAAAACAAAGACTTAGCAGCACATCCAGCGCGAAAAAATGACGTCATAAAACCGCCTGTAACGCAAAGCCGCGGGCCAGCGCGGCGCAGCGGTTCAGCGCCTGGCACTTTCCAGCAATTCGACCAGTTCGTATTCCATATAGTCAGCCAGGCCCAACCAGTCCTGGCGCTCCTGACAGTCGAGCATTTGCGTGAGCACCTGTGCCCAGTCCTGCTGCACCTTCTCCGAGGCAGACGCCAGGCATAGTTGAGCCTGTTCGAATACATCGACCATCGTCAACGCCGCCTCGACATCACGCCCCAAGCGAAACAAAGCCGCGCACTGGCGGCACTGATGCTGACTCTGGTTCAGCGCACTCATTGCACGAACTCCGGATTGAAAGCGGTCCCGGCAATCGATGCACCGGCGCGGCTGCTGTTGAGAAACTCGACCTGCGGATGCGCAGCGATATAACGCTCAAGCACACATAGATAGCCGCGAAAATTTAGCTGAGTGCTGACGCGCTGACCATGACCATCGCGCACCCAGTGCCGCGCCTGGGCCAGCGGCGGGCCTAAATCGCCGTCGTCCCAACCGGCGTGGGTCTTGTTCATCGGGAAGGCGAAGTCGGCGCCGAACAGAGTGATTCGACTCGCGCCCATTTTTACCGCGAGATCCACCGCCGGATGGATCACGCTACCGCCGACATGCAGCTCACCGCGTGGATACTGTTCTCGCAGGTCGCTGTAGATCGGGCTGGCCGAATAGCCGCCATAACGCTTGCCCTTCCATGCCTTCAATACCTGCGGATCGCTCATCGGCAAGTACACCAGCGCAATGTTCTCGGACGCCTCGCACGGCAGATGCCGAAAGCCGATGCGCTGATCGATGCTCACCACCAGATCAGGCTCGATGCCGTGCTCACGCAATGGCCGATAGGCCGTATCAACGCAGATGAACAACGGCCGCTCAGCAAGCTGACGGATCGCCGCCAGACGTTCGAAATGCTGCTCCAGTGTCGGCCCGGTGGCGATCACGTAGACTTCGCGCCCGGCGCAGCTACCGAACAACTGCGCCACATCGGCATCGCCAAGCAACACCGGCAGACATTCCTGCAAGCGTTGCTGGATTTCTGGCGACTGCGGATCGAAATCGCGGTTGTTGAACGTCAGGTGCACTTCATTGATCAGCCGATCGCGGATCTTTGCATTGAAGTCATCGGCCAGCAGCATCTCGGCCGGCAAGGCAAAGAATGGCGTGAAGAAGTCAGGATGATCACCGGCGTAAAACAGCTCTACCCGAGGATCCTGCAGCCACTGGCGCTGATCGAGCAGTTGCAGCACCAGCGCGAACAGCGCACCGTTGAGGATGTGTACGTACAGGCGCTCGAGCCCCGCATGTTCAAGAAGCACGGCGGGCAAGTCGCCCAAGCCAGTGCCATAGACGTGAACATGCGGTTTTTCCGGCAGGCTCGCCGCCTGGATTTGCGCCTCATGCAGACGATCATGGCGACTGGTGAGCTGAATGCCATCGACGCTCAGCGTCGAGCCCAGTCCTTGCACGAGTTCGGCCTGCACGGACGCGCTGTCTTCAGCCATCAATCGCTCGAACAGCGCCGGCCAGCGCCGTTGCAATACCTCGGCATTGGCTTGGAAAAACTCGCTCATGGCGCCTCGCGCTCCTTCTCGGGCAAAAAAATAGCGTTCAAGGTTAACCTTGAACGCTATTTTTGTATCAGTGGTTTTTACTGCAGCTTACGGACGATAGATGATCGCCGAGCCCCACGACAGACCGACACCAAAACCGCTCAGCGCAACGCGCTGCCAGTCGGAATCGAGCACATGTTTTTCCAACAGCAGCGGAATGCTCGACGACACGGTGTTGCCGGTCTCGACCATGTCCTTGATGAACTTCTCCGGTTCGCCTTCAAAGCGTCGCGCCACGGCGTCGACAATCGCCGCGCTGCCCTGGTGAATGCAGAATGCGTCGATGTCATCGGCCTTGAGATTGGAATCGTCGAGCAGCTCGTGCAAGTGCGCCGGGACTTTCAGCAGAGCGAAGTTGAAGACCTGACGACCATTCATGAAGAACACGCCGTTGCTGACTTTCAAATGCGGTGCGCCGGAACCGTCGGTGCCGAACTTGGCCTTGCCCAGCGCCCAGGTCGGGTTTTCGCCCATCCAGGTGGCGGTGGCGGCATCGCCAAACAACATGGTGGTGTTGCGGTCTTCCGGGTCAACGATTTTCGAGTACGGGTCAGCGGTGATCAGCAGGCCATTCTTCAGGCCGGCGGCTTCCATGAAGCCCTTGATCGCGTAGATGCCGTAAACATAACCGGAGCAGCCCAAAGAGATATCGAACGCTGCGACATTGGTCGGCAGGCCGAGTTTGTCCTGGACGATTGCTGCTGTGTGCGGCAGGCCTTCTTCATCACCGTTCTGGGTGACGACAATCAACGCGTCGATCGATTCACGCTTCAGTTCAGGGTTGCTGGCAAACAGCGCATTGGCCGCTTCCACGCACAGGTCAGAAGTTTCCTGCTCAGCGTCTTTGCGCGGCAGGAACGCCGAACCGATCTTGCCCAGGATGAATTCTTCATCCTTCTCGAATTTTGCACCTTGTGCGTAATTGTCCACGCCGGCTACAGGAACGTAGCTCGCAATGCTTTTTATGCCAATCATTACGGCTTCCCAATAAAAAACAGCCCAAAACCACCGCTCGCAAGGATTCGAGGGGCGCCGACAAACAGAAAACGGCCGCCACAACGGGCAGCCACGGGAAGCGCAAAGGGCTATCACTGGAACCGCAAAACGGGCCAGGCGCCATCTCCCCGGTCAATACAATACAGTGAAGATGCGCGTTATGACTCGCAGGTCACGCTATTTTGCCGAATCGATGGCAGATTGGCCTATTCGACCAGCGACCAGTCCAGCGGCGTACCGCGCTTGATCGCGGTGCGCGCACGGCGTCCGAGGACGGCTTCGGTGTGCTTGGGCGGTAGACCGAGACCGGGGCGAATGGCGCGCAGATTGTCGCCGGTAAAGGCTTCACCGGCAGCCATGTCAGCGGTGACATACAGCGAGCGGCGATAGACCAGCGACTTGCGCTCGGCCTCGGTCGGACCATACTGAACACGCCCCATGGCCTGCCAGGCACGTTCGGTTTCGACGACCAGACTGGCCAGCTCCGCAGGCTCCAGGGAGAAACTCGCGTCCACGCCACCGGCGGAACGATCAAGGGTGAAGTGTTTCTCCACCACCGTCGCGCCCAGCGCCACCGCCGCCACCGACACGCCAACGCCCATCGAATGATCTGACAGCCCGACCTCGCAACCAAACAACTCACGCAGATGCGGGATCGTGCGCACATTGCTGTTGAGTGGCGTTGCCGGATAAGTGCTGGTGCACTTGAGCAACACCAGATCCTTGCAGCCGGCCTCGCGGGCGGCACGCACGGTTTCATCCAGTTCGGCGATGCTGGCCATGCCGGTGGAGATGATCAGTGGTTTGCCGGTCGCTGCCACTCGACGGATCAACGGCAGATCGGTGTTTTCAAAACTGGCAATCTTGTACGCCGGCACCTCGAGGCCTTCGAGAAAATCCACCGCGCTGTCATCGAACGGCGTCGAGAACGCGAGCATTCCCAACTCTTTGGCCCGAGCAAAAATCGGCGCGTGCCACTCCCACGGTGTATGGGCTTTTTCGTAGAGATCGTAGAGCGACGTGCCGGCCCACAGACTGCCCGGATCCTTGATGAAGAATTCGCCTTCAGCCAAATCCAGGGTCATGGTTTCGGCGGTGTAGGTTTGCAGCTTCAAGGCATGCGCCCCGGCCTTGGCTGCCGCCTCGACGATTTGCAAAGCGACGTCGAGAGACTGGTTATGGTTGCCGCTCATCTCGGCAATGATGAACGGCGGCGCATCGGCACCGATGGTGTGGTGGCCAATCTTGAAACTAGACATGCGGGTGATCCTTCAAAACACGGCTGAACGCGCAGGTTTCCTGGATGAACCCGGCGTCGCGAAAAACTTTCAATGAGGACTGATTGGCGGGCATGACCCGGGCAGTGATGCGTGTCAGTTGCGGCCAGTGCGCAGCGACAAACGCTTCGCCACGGCTGAGCACTGCCCTGCCCCAACCGAGGCCGAAACGCCCTTCCAGCAGATAGATCGACACTTCGGCTTCGAACCCGCGCAAGTCGTAACGCAGCACCCCGACCGGGCCGTCGTCCGCCTCGGCAATCAGTAGCAGTCGCTGCGGATTGCGCAGACTCGCCGTCAGCCAGTGCAGATGCTGCACCCAATCGATAACGCCGGTTTCCAGCGACCAGCGCCGCACTGCTTCGGCATTGCGTCCATCGAACAGCAACTGCGCATCGTCCTGGGTTGCCGGGCGCAGTTTCAGCACCGCACCGGCCAGCGCCGCCGCCACGCGTTCGGCACCGCGTCCGTCGACCAGTTGCCGCGAGCGCTCGGCGAGGCTGCGGCGTAGAAAATGATTGTTTACGACGAAGCCGACCGCATCACGCAACTGCTCGACGCTGACCTGTTCCCGAGCACCCATGAACACATGCGCACCGGCAGCGGCCATGACTTCGCCGTTGGCCTGCTGATTGTTCGCCACGGCGATGCAGATCGTCGGCAAACCCAACGCCGCGCGCTCCCAACTGGTGCCACCGCCGGCGCCGATAAACAGATCGGCCTCAGTCATGCGCTGATGGAAATCGCTGACGAAACTGTGCAGGCGCCAGTTCGGTCGCGTCTCGGCCAACGCTTGCATCTGCGTCCACGCCGGGTTGTCGGCGCCAGCGACGAAGTCCACCTGCAACTCAGTGAAATCAGCCAGCGCCAGCATCGCATGATGAGTCTGCCTCGCCGCGTCGAAACCGCCGAAATTCACCAGCACACGCCGGGCCTTCGGTTTGATCTCGATGGCATCGCAGTTGAATTCTTCGCGCAGCATGGCGTAGCGCGGGCCGAGCAAGGTGCGACAGCCTGGCGGCAGCAGCGCCGCGTAGTTTTCACTCAAGCCCGAGAGGTTCTGATTGAGCAGCAGATCGACGCTGTAACGCCGCGTGGCCAGATCATCCACGGCGGCGATTCGATGCGCCCAGCGCCGGGCAGCGGTTTGCCAGTGATGATCGAGGCCGTAATGGTCGACGATGATCCAGTCGAACGGTGCCTGCCCATCCAGCAGCAGGCCCAGTGCATCAATATCGAACTGCCACGGCAACATCGATTCGATGGCCTGCAGCGGGTCTTCGTCGCGATAGCGCTCGGGCAGTGCAAAGGTCTCGAAGCCTTCGGCATTCAAGGCTTCGAGTCGATGCCCCGGCAAACGCCGACAGGCAAACGCAACATGACTGCCCTGCCCGCGCAGCATCCGCGCCAGAGTCACGCAGCGGGCAATGTGGCCGCTGCCGATGGTTGGCGAGGCGTCGGCGCGGATCAGCACTCTCATTGCAGTTCTCCGCCGGCTCTGAGTGCGGCGTACAGATATTCGGCGCGTTGCCAGTCTTCGGGCGTGTCGATGTCCTGGACCAAATGACGCGGCAGGATCACCGGCAGGCTCGCTGGCGAAAACAGCGTCTCGCCACGCAGCCACGCTTCGCTGCGCCCCCAGTAAAATTGCCCGGCATCCTGAAACGCTTCGGGCAGATCCTGCGAACGGGTGGTACGAAATTCGGGGTACATGGACATCAAAGCGCCCTCCTCGTCGAGGGTCAGTGCGCGCTGCACCGGGAAACCGAAACCGCACACCGAAAAGGCAAACGACTTGTGCGGATGCTGCTTGAGCAAATCCAGACCCTGACGCAGATAACGCGCCTGCAACAACGGCGCGGTCGCGTACACGCAGCAGGCGTAATCGAACGTCGGCAATTGCTGCAAAGCATGCACGATCACCGCAGCGGTACCGGTGAAATCATCGGCCAGATCGGCCGGTCGCATGAACGGCACTTCAGCGCCATGTGCTCGTGCGACGTCGGCGATTTCGTCATCGTCGGTGCTGACCACAACGCTCTCGAACAGCCCTGACTCCAGCGCCGTGCGAATCGTGCGGACGATCATCGGTACGCCGTCGAACGGTTTGAGATTCTTGCGCGGAATGCGCTTGCTGGCACCACGGGCGGGGATGATCGCGACGCAGCTCACGGTGCCTTACTCCTCAAGCAGCAGCCGACGCAGTTGCTCGACCACCTGATCCTGTTGTGCCTCACTGAGCAAAGGGAACAGCGGCAAGCTGAGCGCCTCGGCGTAATAGCGCTCGGCCTCGGGAAAATCGCCCTCGGCAAAGCCCAGCTCTCGATAGTAAGGCTGCAAGTGCACGGGAATGTAGTGCAGATTGACGCCGATGCCAGCGTTGCGCAAACCTTCGAACACTTGGCGATGACTGAGGTTGCAGCGCTCGGTCTGCAAGCGCACCACATACAGGTGCCACGCCGAATCGGCTTCCGGCTGCGCGCTCGGCAAGGTCAGCGGCAGGTAGGCGAGCAACTGATCGTAACGCGCGGCCAGTTCCCGGCGACGTGCGACAAACTCATCAAGTTTGCGTAGTTGCGACAGTCCCAGCGCCGCTTGCAGATCGGTGATCCGGTAATTGAAGCCCAGCTCGACTTGCTGGTAATACCACGCCCCGTGGCTCGGCTCGGTCATGTGCTCGGGATCGCGGGTCATGCCGTGGCTGCGCAGGCGTCGCAGACGTTCGGCCAGCACCGGGCGATTGGTCAGGACCATGCCGCCTTCGGCGCTGGTAATGATTTTCACCGGGTGAAAACTGAACACCGTCATTGCCGCAAACTCGCCACAACCGACCGGGCGGCCGGCGTAGCTCGCGCCCACTGCGTGGGAGGCGTCTTCGATCACGGTGAAGTTGTAGCGCACCGCCAGTTCGGCGATGCGCCGCATATCGCAGCTCTGCCCGGAGAACGCGACGGCGACGAGGACTTTCGGCAACGTGCCGTCGCGCTCGGCCTGTTCCAGCTTCGCTTCAAGGGCAAAGGCATCGAGGTTCCAGGTCAGCGGATCGATGTCGACGAAATCAACATCAGCGCCGCAATAACGCCCGCAATTGGCCGAGGCAAGAAAGGTGTTTGGCGAGGTCCACAAGCGATCGCCCGGCCCCAGGTCAGCAGCCAGACAGGCAATGTGCAGCGCCGCCGTGGCATTGCACACCGCTACGGCGAAATCCGCCTGACAGCGCTCGGCCATCGCCTGCTCGAAACGTTCTATGGTCGGCCCCTGGGTCAGCCAGTCCGATTGCAGGACTTCGACCACCGCGTCGATGTCCGCCTGATCAAGGCTCTGCCGACAGTAAGGGATCATACCGACAGCTTCGCGTGCAGATCGGCGATCTGCCCCACTGAAAGGAAATGCGGGTTGGTGTCCGAGCGATACTCGAAATCCTCGCCCACCGCACGGCCACGTTCACCGAGTTTATCGACGGCGAAATCGACGTCGACGCTGGTAAAACGAATCGACGGCTGAATCGTGTAGTGATCCTCGAACTCCAGGGTCATGCGCGCATCGTCCAGCGGCACCATCAGTTCATGCAGCTTTTCGCCCGGACGAATGCCGACGTTTTTGTGCGGCAGATGTTCAGCCATGCCGCGCGCCAGATCGACGATGCGGATCGACGGGATCTTCGGCACGAACACTTCGCCGCCGTGCATCCGCGCAAAGCTGTCGAGGACGAACTGCACGCCGTGGTCGAGGGTGATCCAGAACCGCGTCATGCGCTCGTCGGTGATCGGCAATTCTTGCGCGCCGTCAGCGATCAGCTTGCTGAAAAACGGCACCACCGAGCCGCGCGAGCCAGCGACGTTGCCGTAGCGCACCACGGCGAAACGGGTCTGCTGCTCGCCGGCAATGTTGTTGGCGGCGACGAACAATTTGTCCGAAAGCAACTTGGTCGCGCCGTACAGATTGATCGGGCTGGCCGCCTTGTCGGTGGACAGCGCGACGACTTTCTTTACGCCGTTATCGATCGCAGCGGCGATGATGTTTTCCGCGCCGTTGACGTTGGTACGGATGCATTCGGTCGGGTTGTATTCCGCCGCCGGCACCTGCTTTAGCGCGGCGGCATGCACCACGTAATCGATACCGCGCATGGCCTGACGCAAGCGGTCGGCGTCACGCACGTCACCGATGAAATAACGCATGCACGGCGCATTGAAGGTCTGCTGCATCTCGTACTGTTTCAGCTCGTCGCGGGAGAACACCACCACGCGCTTGGGCTGGTATTGCTCCAGCAAGCGACGGATGAAGTTGCGCCCGAACGAGCCGGTGCCGCCGGAGATGAAGATCGATTTACCGTTGAACATTTTTTCAATTCCGTCCCTGTCGCCAGGCTTAAGCGAGCAACTGTGCCCAGTCCAGTGAAGCATTGTCATCGAGCACGAAGCCTTTGCCCTTCAGGCTCAGGTTCGCGTTGTAGGCCTGATCCTGAACGAATGCCGCCGGCCATTTTTCGCGCAGGGCCAGCAGCGCTTGCGGGGCGTCAGGCATACCGCCCTGATGGATGACTTGCACCGCCGGAGTCCATACCGTCAGATAACCGGCTTGCCCGGCGCTCAGGCACAGATCGACATCGCTGAAGCCTTCGGCAAATGTGCTTTCGTCCAGACCGCCGAGCGCCTCGTACAACTCTTTGCGGACCATCAGGCACACGCTCGATACCGCCGAGTAGTTCTGTTCCACCGCCAAGCGGTGCAGGTAACCGTCGGCATCGTGATCTTCACCGACGAAGGGCGAATCGACCCCGCCATTCATGCCCAGGATCAATCCCGCCTGGCTGATCTTGCGATCACGGTCGATCAGTTTTGGCCCGACCACGCCGACCTCCGGACGCAGAGCATGGTTGAGCAAAGAGTCGAGCCAGTTCGGATTGACCACTTCCGCATCGGCGGCGAGCAGCACCAGGTACTCGCCACGCGCCTGACGACTGCCCGCGTTGAATAATCCTGCTGCGCTCAACGTCCGATCAGTACGCAGCACCTGCACTCTGGAGTGCTTGTAAGTGCCGAGCCAGTCATTGATCTCAGCCGTCTGATCCGCAGTCGCGGCGATCAGCACTTCATAGTGATGGTAACGGGTACGCAGCAACACACCTTCAAGGCAACGTTGCAGCACCGCCAAATCGCTGCCCGCCGGAATAATGATCGACACCAGCGGACGATCACTGTGGTGGTAGTCGATCTGGTAAACCCCCGGGACCGCTGACGTCACTTTGCCCTTGTAACCGCGATTGCCCAAATGGCGCAGCAGCGCCAGGCGCTCGTCAGCATTCTCGACCAGCTCTGGTGCCTGGCTGATCAATAGCGGCTCGTCGAGGTGAGCCAGGCTGTTGAGGCCGTGTTCTTCGATAAGACGCAGCAGCACATCGAGCTCCAGTGCCTGACTGAAATCAGCGCGATAGCCGCCGATTTCGACCAGCGCATCGCGCCGTACCAGCCAGTGCCGCGCCATCAGCGTTGGCAGGCTCAGCAGCAGATCAAGGTTGAAGCCCGGCCGGAACACGTCGGTCAGGGCACCGTTTTCCTGACGCTGGATTTCGTCGGTGGATACCGCGCGGCAATCGCCGGCGTTCATCAACTCCAGGCTGGCGCGCAACAATCCGCTGGCAGTGAACTCATCACCGGCTTCAGCCAACAGCAGCCAGTCACACGGCGATTGACGAGCGCTTTGATTGAGCTTGTCGATCAGATTGCCCGCGGTCACTCGGACAAAATGCAGGGTGTTCTGCGCCGTGGTCGCGGCGGGCGCTTCGCCGGTGGTGAACACGACAATGCGGAAGGCCTTGCACTGCCCTTCCAGCAAGCTGTCGAGAGACACCTGAAGCTTGTCGATGTCGTCGTCCAGATCCAGCAGAAAAATGCCGAACTGCGGCCCGCCGCCATTCACCGCCAGATGTTGGCCGATTGCCTCGAGGTGAGCGCCGGGCGCACGTGCGGCCAGCCAGTTGAGCAGGCGACCGGACTGCATCTTGTCCATGACCGCATGATGGTCATCGACGGTCAACGCTTCGAGACGCTCGATCCAGGCCTGCATCGCTTGCGCCTCTTCGGCTTGGCCCATCGCAGTCAGCTGAGCCGCCAGCCGCTTGATCACGGTGCGATTGAACGCATTGAGATCGTGAGCCTGCCACAAACGGTCGAGAACGCTTTCCGGCGTGTCGTTGTTGCGTGCTTGCAGCAAGTGCGCCTGACGGGTCCAGACGCCCTCCAGGCCTTCAAGCTGGATGCGCCCCGCCGGCATGGCGTGCAGCATGAATTCGAACTGCGCCAGGCGGTCGAAAAATGCCTCGTTGTAGAACGGCATTTCCACGTACTGCAAAGGCCCGAAACGACGATCCGGGTACTTGAGCTCCTGATTCCAGGTGGACTGGATGATCAGCTCCGCAGTCAGCGCTCGATTCGATTGCAGGCTGTCGACCATTGCCTCGAAGCTTTGCAGGGCAAGCGCTTTGCCCTGCTCGGCGTTCAGCCCTTTGATCTGGGTTGGCAGCGCGGCAAGGAACTCGGCAAAGGCTTCACGCTCGGCGACCGATTTGGCATCGACGTAGGTCAGCGAGTGATACACCTCGGTGCTGTGCTCGGAGGCACCGTAGTTGATCTCCCGAACCACATAAGGGATCGGCAGAATCCGTGCTTTGGCACTGGCCAGCAGGAAATAGACATGGCCGATTTCCTGCCACTGGAAGCTGGTGCCGGGTGGCAATGCCGAGTGCCAGGTCTTCATCAGATCAGTACGGGTCACCGCATAGAACGGCGGGATGTACTGGCTCATGTAATCGATGACCCGCTCCTGAGCCTGTTCAGAGCAGTAGTCTTCCTGGACCTTTTTGTCGCGGCGGTAGTAGCTGACGCCACCGGCCAGCGTCAGGTACATCAGGCAGTAGCCGTGGCACATGCCGTAATCCGGATTGGCCTGCAGGAAACCCACGGATTCGGCCAATGAATCATGCAGGATGAAGTCGTCATCGGCCGCCAGCACCATGTACGGCGTGGTCAGTTGCTCGACACCATAGGCCAGTTTGGCCTGCATCCCCCAGTACGCGAATTGCGGCACATGATGGTAATCGACGGCGGAAAAATCGCCTTCCGGACGTTCCGGCGAGGAGTCGAGCACCATGATCTTGCAGGGCAAGTCGCTGTAATACTTCACAGCCCGACGCAGGAACGCCGGTCGGTTGTGGGTAATGAGCACCACCGTCAACAGCTCATCAAGCGGTAGCGTCAGTTCAGAACTGTACTTGCCTTGCATAACTTCTCTCCACAACCGGCGACTCGCCGAAACAACTCTGGGTAAATGTTGCGAATTAACGAACGCGACGCAGGTAGCCGTCCGGCGCCACGGTGATCAGCAGTTTGTTCTGCAATTGCTGGTCGATTTCGAAGTCCTGGTTCTCTTCCAGGTACTTCCACACGGCGGTTTTCGGGTTGTCGCCCGGGCCCCATGGACGATCCGGGAAGAAATCGGCCGGCATGTCTTCAACCACGGTGTCCATGACCACGCAATAGCTGTCGACCGACACCAGCGGCGCGTAGAGGCGCAGCTCTTCGAGCACGTGATCGTGGGTGTGATTGGAGTCGAGGACCAGAATGACTTTCTTGCCTTTGGCGGCGGCCTGCACCTGAGCGGCAATGGCCGGGTCGATGCTTGAGCCTTCGATCATCTTGATGCGCTTGGCCATCGGGTGGCTTTCGATGGCTTCACGGTTGTGCGGACGAATGTCGAGGTCGATGCCGAGCACTTCGCCGTGGCCTTGCAGCTCGAGCAGCGAGGCGTAGTAGATGATCGAACCGCCGTGGGCAATGCCGCACTCGATAACCAGGTCCGGCTTGACCTGCCAGATGATCTCCTGCATGGCCATCATGTCTTGCGGCAGCTGGATGATCGGGCGGCCCATCCACGAGAAGTGGTAGCTGTATTTGTGCTTGGCCGATTCGTTGAAGAAATCGCGGGCCAGGCCGGTCAGTTTGGGGTCGTCACCTTGCTGGGCGATCTGCTCGCGGCACTCGGCTTCGAAGGCTTGGTTGATGCTGTTGTCGGTCATGTTGGTCATCTCAAGGGTCACTGAAACGAAGCGCTGTCGACGGCGTGATAGACGTAGCGTCCACCGGTCATCCGCTTGATCTCTTCGAGGTAATTGGAATTCATCACAAACAGGTGCGCGCCTTCCGGCAGCGCATCCATGGCCTCTTGCGGCGAGGACACGCGCGCGCCGCTCAGCGGCAGATAACGCCCCTGCTTGGCCGGGTTGATATCGACTACGCGATCGACCGCAACGCCGGCGCGTTGCAGGTACAGCGAATAGATCACGCCTTTGGACGAGGCACCCCAGATCGCCGAACCCTGCGCAGGCGCCGAGCGGATGATCTGCACAGCACGGTCGAGGCTGGCGCTGAAATCTTCAGGCAGAGTCAGGCGCGGCACCGGTTGTTCGGGTATCAGGCGCAACGTCGACAGATCAGCGACGATGTACAGATATTGGCCGCCGAACAGATGCCCGGCCTCGTGCACCGTGCCGAACATCCGGCGCAGGTCATCGAGGCGGAAATAATTGACGTGTTCGTAGAACAGGTCGAACCAGGCCTTGTGCTCGAGGATCCAGTCCAGGCACGGCACTTCGATATAGATCTGCCCGCCCTGATTGGCCTCGGCGATCACGGCCAGAAAGCTCACCGGGTCTTCGATGTGCTCCAGCACATGACGCAGCACAATGGCATCTGCCGCCAGGCCGAGGCCGCGCGTAAACGGCGCCTTGATCACCTCGGGGTTTTCGCCTTCATAAGCCGGGTCGATGCCGGTAATCGAATAGCCGAGGCCTTTGAGCAGCTCGAGAAAGTAGCCCTTGCCGCAGCCGACCTCGATCAGCTCGCGGCCCTTGAAGTGCTTGCCGATGATGCCTTCGACATCGCGCAGGTGTTGCTGGAACTGGCCGGAGTGCGCCTGCTCGTTCTGATAGTCGGCGTCATAACTGAGCTTGTCGGCATCGAACGCGGCGTTGAAGACCAGACCGCTACGCTCGTCCTGAACCAGGACCATGTCGGCGCTGGCCGAGGCCCGCGCCGATTCGGCATCGGCGAAAGTGCGGTTCTGCAACACCGGCAGGCCGGTGGCCCGGTACAACTCGTGCCTCATGGCGACTCTCCCAATAACTGTTGCAAGCGCTCGGTGACGGCCCAGAACGCCAGCGGTTCGTGGGTCGGATACGGGTAATGGCCGAGGTTCAGATCCAGGGTTGCGCCACGCTCACGCAAGCGCTGTTCGACCAGCGCACGCACCGACACCGGATGGCCGCTGGCGCAGTTGATCACGCCACCAAAGTCGCGCTGATGGAGGATCGCGGCGAGATGACTCGCGGCGGTTTCAATCGCGAGGAAATCGCGCAACTGCTCACCGGCCGACATGTTGAACGACGCCTCGCCGCTATCGATTGCCCGGTCCAGCGCGGCCAACAGGCTGTTGGGGTTCTGCCCTTCGCCGTGCAGATAGAACAAGCGCGCCCATTGCAGGGTGAACGGTTGCTCCTGCTGCAGATTCTGCAGAAACAGGTGCAGCGTATGTTTGGCCAGACCGTAGGGATTGCTCGGCCGTGGCTCGGTTGACTCGCTGAGCGGACCGCTCTGCATGCCGTATTCGAAGCAGGTGCCGGTCACCAGCACCTGCGACACGCCCGCCTCTATCGCGTTTTTGATAAAGCGGTAATCGGCCATCAGGTTGTGCTCGAAATGAAACAGCGCCCGATAGTTCGGCAACCCCGGCCAGGCCAGATGCGCCAGCGCGTCGATGCCTTCGGTCAGCGCGACGACATTCAGGTCGGCAGCGTGAATGTCTGCCGCGACGAATTCGACGTGGTTAATCCATGGCATGCCCTGCGCGGTTTCTGCGTTGCGCGCCACCGCGCGGACTTCGCAGCCGCGCTCAAGCAATGCAGCAACCAGATGCCGACCGACAAAGCCTGTGGCGCCAGTGACCAGAACTTTCACAGCACTTTCAACTCAGGCACGGCGATGACGAAGCGCCCGTCCCACTGACGCACCTGCGCCAGTTGCTGACTGACTTCGTGCAGCAGGTTCCAGGGCAGCACCAGCACGTAGTCCGGTTGCTCAATGTCGATCTGCGCTGGCGCAACAATCGGGATGCGACTGCCCGGCAAGAACTTGCCCTGTTTGTGCGGGTTGGCATCGGCCACCCAGGACAGCAGATCAGCTTTGACTCCGGCGTAGTTGAGCAAGGTATTGCCCTTGGCCGCCGCGCCGTAACCGACCACACGTTTGCCGTCGGCTTTGGCCTGCAACAAGAAGCGCAGCAGGTCATGTTTGATGCGTTCGGCAGCAGGCGCGAGGGTCGCGTAGTACTCAGGGGTTTTTACCCCGGCAGCGAGTTCGGCCTGCAGTTGTTGCTGAACTGCCGGGAGAACAGCGCGGCGCCGGCCGTCCTTGCGCTGCACGAATACGCGCAGCGAGCCGCCGTGAGTGCTCAACTGGCTGACGTCGAACACTTCCAGGCCATTGCGCTCGCACAGGGTCTGCACGGCGGTCAGCGACAGGTAGGAATAATGTTCGTGATACAGCGTGTCGAACTGCGCGCCAGCCATCAGCGTCAGCAGTTGCGGAAACTCGAAAGTGGCGACGCCGGTCGGCTTGAGCAGCGTCGCGAAGCCGGCGAGGAAATCGTTGATGTCCGGCACATGGGCGAGCACGTTGTTGGCCGCCATCAGGTCGGCGCTCCAGCCTTCGTTGCGCAATTGCGTGGCGGTGTCGCGGCCGAAGAACAGCTCGCGAATTTCCAGGCCTTTCTCGCGTGCAGCCTGTGCGGTGCTGCGAGTCGGCTCGACGCCCAGGCACGGGATCCCGCGCGCGGCGACGTATTGCAGCAGGTAACCATCGTTGGCGGCGACTTCAACCACGCGGCTGTCAGCGTTCAAACCGAAACGCTCGCTCATCTCGGCGACATAGCGCTCGGCGTGATTGAGCCAAGTGCTGGAGAACGAACTGAAGTAGGCGTACTCGGCATCGAACAGGCTGTCGGCACTGGTGTAATCCTCGGTCTGCACCAGCCAGCATTGCTGGCACACCGCGACTTTGAGCGGGACCCATTGCTCGGCCTGTTCCAGACGATCGGCATGCACGTAGGCGTTGGACGGCGGCGAAGTACCGAGGTCGATCAGCGGCAGATTCAGCGGTGCGGCGCACCCACGGCAATTCATAGACGCACTCCAGCAAAGTGTTGATCGAGCGCAGGATGGCTGGAATCGCGCGCTGACAAATTATTGACAGGCAACGGCCAGGCAATCGCCAGCCGAGGATCGTTCACCGACAAGCCGCCCTCGTGCTCCGGCGCGTAATCGGCGCTGTGCAGATAGAGCAATTCGGCGTCTGCGGTAAGCGTCTGAAAGCCATGAGCGAAACCGGCCGGAATCAACAGGCTGCGGCCATCGCCCGCCTTCAAGTGCTCGGCGTGCCAGTGCAAAAACGTCTCCGAGTCCGGCCGCAGATCCACCGCCACATCCCAGACCTCACCGCGCAGGCACGTGATCAGTTTGGCTTCCGGGGCGTTGGCATTCTGATAATGCAGGCCACGCACACTGCCCTTCTCGCGGGTGCAGGAGTGGTTGATCTGGCGGATATGAAATTCATTGCCGAACGCAATCAGGCTGCCCTCGCAGAACAACCGGGCGAAGTGCCCGCGCTGATCTTCGAAACGTTTGTGCTGAACGCTGAACAGACCGGCCAATGGCAACGCTTTCAGGGAAAACTCGCTCACAGCGCGCCTCGGTACAGATTCAACTGGCCCAGAGTTACGGCGCGCATGTCATCGCCGTTCTGCCACGCCAAGTGCCAGTCGAGGGTCTGGGCCAGGCATTGCTGCAAGGTCCAGCGCGCTTGCCAACCCAGCAATTGCCGCGCACGGCTGCTGTCCAGGCGCAGCAGGCCGGCTTCATGCAGTTCGCTTTTTTCGATACGCAAACCAGGTGCCTGCGGCCAGCGGCTGGCGAGCAATTCGACGACTTCGCCGACGCTGCACATGTCCGCCTCACCGGGGCCGAAGTTCCACGCGCCGGCATACTCCGGACCTCGCGCATAAAGGCCTGCGGCCAATTGCAGGTAACCCGCCAGCGGTTCAAGGGCGTGCTGCCATGGGCGCACGGCTTGCGGGTAACGCAGGGTCACCGGCTCGTCGGCACTCCATGCTTTCAATACGTCGGGAATCAGTCGCTCCGGGGCAAAGTCACCGCCGCCCAGCACATTGCCGGCGCGTGCGGTCGCCAGGGCCAAACCATGCTCGGCATGTTTGTCCGCCGGGAAGAACGACGCGGCATACGACTGCGCGAGCAACTCGCAGCAGGCCTTGCTGCTGCTGTAAGGATCGTGGCCACCGAGGGCTTCGTCTTCGCGGTACGGCCACAGCCATTCCTTGTTGGCGTAGACCTTGTCGGTAGTGACCAGCACGCAGGCGCGCACGCCGCCGACCTGACGAATCGCTTCGAGCAGGTTCAGCGTGCCCATGACATTGCTTGAATAGGTGCCGAGCGGATCGCGATAGCCCTCGCGCACCAAGGGCTGCGCCGCCAGATGCAGGACGATCTCCGGTTCGGTCTCGGCGATGATTTCCAGCAAGGCGCCGAGGTCACGCAAATCGCCGCGCTGGTCGTTGATGCCTTCGTGTACGCGCGCCAGTGCGAACAGGCTTGGCTCAGTCGACGGATCCAGCGAAAAACCGCTGACCTGCGCGCCGAGGCTTTGCAGCCAAAGGGTCAGCCAACTGCCTTTGAAACCAGTGTGTCCGGTGACGAGAACGCGCTTGCCACGCCAGAACTCCGCACTCAAGCCCATTGCTTCCATGGGGCCTCCCCGCTCTGCCACAGCGCTTCGAGATGGTTCTTGTCGCGCAGGGTGTCCATCGGATGCCAGAAACCTTCGTGCTCGAAGGCTTTCAGTTGTTCGTCCTGAGCCAGACGGGCCAACGGCTCGGCTTCCCAGGTGGTGCTGTCATCGCTGATGTAGGGCAGCACTTTTGGCGACAGCACGAAGAAACCGCCATTGATCCAGCCACCGTCACCACGAGGTTTTTCAGTGAAACCCAGCACCTGGTCACCTTGCCGTTCAAGCGCGCCGTAACGACCTGGCGGCTGCACCGCAGTGACGGTCGCCAGGCGGCCGTGAGCCTTGTGATAGTCGACCAGCTCAGCAATATTGATGTCGGAAACGCCATCGCCATAGGTGAAGCAGAACGCCTCTTCATCCTTGAGATAACGCGCGGCACGCAACAGGCGGCCACCGGTCATGGTTTCCTCGCCGGTGTCGATGAGGGTCACACTCCACGGCTCGCTGTAATTCTGATGGACGTCCATGCGGTTGTTGCGCATGTCGAAAGTGACGTCGGATGTATGCAGGAAGTAGTTGGCGAAGAAGTCCTTGATCGCGTAGCCCTTGTAGCCCAGGCAAATGACGAAGTCGTGGATCCCGTGGGCGGAATACTGCTTCATGATGTGCCAGAGAATTGGCTTGCCGCCAATCTCGATCATCGGCTTGGGCTTGAGGTGCGACTCTTCACTGATGCGCGTGCCGAGGCCACCCGCCAAAATTACTGCCTTCATCGTCTCCCCTCTCGTACGTCACCGGGCTGCGCACTGCTTTTTTGAGCGTCGCAGGCCTTCTGGCCAAACCTTCTGCCGCTACGGGCGCAGGAGGAAACACCGCGAGCGCTCGTTTTATGGCGATTTGCGGGGCACTTGCAGGAAACGCGCCAGCTCGTAGCCGGGTTTTGGGAGATAGCTGATAGAGGCTTCGATGGAAGTGGCAACAGAATGACGGACGGGCTGAGGGCGTGGAGGGGCAAGAGATCAAAAGCCAAAGCAAAAGATCGTCCGATCGCAGCCCGAGCCTTCGCCAATTCCAACAGTTGGATCGCGTGCGTCCAGCAAGAAATGGGTCGGCGGTCAGGCCGCCTTCGCGAGCAGGCTCGCTCCCACAGAACAGCAAGAGCAAGAGCAAGAGCAAGAGCAAGAGCAAAAGATCGCAGCCTTCGGCAGCTCCTACAGTTGGATCGTGGGCATTTGGGAGAAATGGGTTGCTCGGCAGGCCGCCTTCGCGAGCAGGCTCGCTCCCACAAAAGCAAAAGCAAAGCAAAGCAAAGCAAAGCAAAGCAAAGCAAAGCAAAGCAAAGCAAAGCAAAGCAAATCAAATCAAAGCAGCGCAGCTGCCCGCGGCAAAGCCGCCCCACTCAACAATGAGCGCAAGCTCGAGTGCTTTTGATCTTGATCCACCGGCGACGTCGGAAGGCTGAGTGGAGGGATTGATCCGGGCGTGGGAGCGCAGCGACCGTCTGGCGCAGCCAGACACAGCGGAAGGAGGTGCAGCGAAGCAAACCGGAGCCGCTGCGCCCGGATCAGTCCCGCAGCGAAGGAACCCGAGCCTGCGAGGGCCGAACGTAGGAGCAAGCCTTTTGGGTTACCTTTTTGGCGTTTGAAAAAGGTGACCCGCCGTAAGGGCGGAACCGTAATCAGCAACACCCGCAGAAACGGATCTACACCCAAAACCCCCAACAGCCTGGTCGGCCCAAAGGCCGCCAAGGCCGCCAAGGCCCCAAAAAAAGGCAACCCCAAAAAGCCGCCTATATAAACGATCAATCCGCCAGCCAGCCATTCTCCCAATACCGCAGATTGTCACCACGCAACACATAATCGCGCATGACCACCTCGTGCAGCTCGTCACCCATGCGATAACTGGCGTCAGGGTCGGCCAGATGCATGCGAATCGCCTGCAGCCACTCATCAGTGCTGTTGGTCTTCACCCGCGTGCACGGCAGATAGCCCTGATAGGCTTCGGTATCAGTGCAGATGACCGGGTAACCGCAGGCGCCGTATTCCAGCAAACGCAGATTGCTCTTGCAGTCATTGAAAATGTGAAACTCCAGCGGTGCCAGAGCCAGGTCGAGGTTCAGACTGGCCAGCTTGGCCGGATAGACGTCCAGAGGAATCACACCGTGGAACTCGTGCATGTACGGACGCAGGTCATCCGGGCACATGCCAAAGAATACCCAGTCGACTTCGTTGGCCAGCTCACGCACGACATCGGCAATCACCGCCAGATCGCCATGGTGGCTGGTGCCTCCGCCCCAACCCACGCGAGGTTTTTCGAGGTGCGGCGCTGACCCCGCAAACCGGTCCAGAGGTTTTGCGCGAGCATGTTGGGGACTACGCGAATGTCGTGGTGCATGTCGGACAGCGCATTGGCCAGTGGTTGAGTCGACACCACCACGCGGTCGCACAGGCTGATCGCCTGGCGCACCATCCGCTCCATTTCCTGCTTGCTGGGCATGTTGCGGATATGCGCATTGCGATGCGGAACATCAATCACATAGTCATCCAGCTCGAAGATGCGCCGGGCATGGCAGAATTTTTTCAGCGGCGGGATTTCATCGATCGCGCCCTGGGAATAGCGCCCTTGCAGGACGATGACATCCGGCGACTGACGCTCGATTTCAATGATCGACGGCAAGCCGTAACGAATACACCCTTCGGCCCGGTTCGCCGCTTCCAGCTCTATCAGCGGCTGACTCATGCGGTAATGGCCAATGGCTGAGGCATTGATCGGCACGGCGAGTACGTTGGGCAATTGCGGCCTGGAGAAAGCAGTCCACCCCGTACGCAGGCCCGGCTCAAGGCTGAAACTCGTCGCGCCGACGCCCTGCAAGGACAGGTTGACATTGAAGGCCGGATCGCGAGCAATGCGCGGCAGCCAGCGCTTGTAGAAGATCTCCTGCTCGTGCAAATGTTGCTGGCCTTGCTGAGCTGTCGACTCGACAGTCGGGCGCACGCCCTGAGCCAGCAAGGCATAAGGCGTCCACACTACCAGGTAGCCTTCCTGGCCGATGCGCAGGCACAGATCCACCACGTTCAGCGCCTGCTTCAAATCCTCTTCATCAAGCCCTGCCACCGCCTCGAAAACCGTCTTGCGTACCATCAGGCAATCACCGCCGACCGCACTCAGATCGTGGGCGGCCTGGAGCCGGAACATATAACCGTCCGACTGCAGCGACTGTCCATAAAATGGCAGCCCGACCGCGCCCTGCATCCCCAGAATCATGCCGGCATGCAGCACATAACCATCCGGGTTGAACAACTTGGCGCCGACCACGCCGACTTCCGGGCGCTGCGCATGATTGAGCAGTTCGTCCAGCCAGTCGGCGTGGGTAATCACCGCAAAGGTATTGAGCAGCAGCACATATTCGCCACGAGCCTTGGTCACGGCAAAATTGTGCAGGGCAGCCATGTTGTCCGGCTGCGGGTACGGCAGCACGCGGATTCGGTCACCACCCAATTGCGCGATGCCGTCCAGCCATGCTCTGGCCTCAGCGGTTTCGCTGCCGTTGTCGACCAGCAGCAGTTCGTATTCGGCGTAGGCGGTTTTTTCCAGCACGGTCTCGACACACCGCTGCAAGGCAGCGGTCTGATCCCGGGTCACGATGATGATCGACACAAGCGGACGGCGCGCGTGCCGATAGTCGACACGATTGAGCAATTGGCAACTGCCACGGCGGATTTCATGGGCGACGCCAATGCGTTGCAGATGCGCTTCGAGCACACGAGGATTCTGTTCGATGACGCCTGGCTCGGCCAACCACCGCGACAGATCGAATGGCGACTCCAGCAGAACTTCGGCGACATGCCCGATCACCTGGGTGCCGTCGCTTTCGACCATGCGCCACAGCATGTCGTGAGGAGCCAGTTCGGTGAACGTCGTGTCAAAACCACCCAGCGCCAGAAAGCGTTCGCGCTTGAACGCCAAGGCGCGCCCGACATACGGGTAGCTGCGCATCAGATCAAGGTTGAAATCGGGTTTGAAGGCGGGTTCCACGGACTCACCATCGCGCAGACCGCCTTCATCGCTGTACACGCAACCGAGCGACGGCGAGTGCGCGATCCGGTCAGCCATGACCAGCAAGGCCGGCACCATCAGCCGGTCACCGGCCTGCAACAGGTAAAACCAGTCGGCGCCCTCCAGTTGGGGCAACAACGCGTTGATCTGACCCAGCCCGTCACCTTCCAGTGGCATGTGGAACGCGCGGCCATCCAGCGTCGCCTCGTTACAGGAAGCGGACAGCACCAGAATCAGTTCAGGGGCATAGTCCTGCCGAGCAAGCGCCTCAAGCGTGCGCTCGACTCCATCGCGACTGCCCTGGGCATCAATGACGATCGGCACTATTCGCGGCTGTTGTGGCCAGGCGGCCAGAGTTTCCGGCAGTAACTTGCGCTGCCCTTCAGTGAGACTGCGGCATTGCAGCCAGTGCGCGTAGAGTTCGGCGAAGCTCCAGCTATCGATGCCGACGCACCACTCCTGGCGACTCTGCTTGGTACCCAGCGTACGACTCAGGGGCAGCTCTTCCCAGACACGCGGCATTGCGTCAGCCTTGGTCAGCGGGACATAGCGCACCCAACCCGGCGCTGGCGCCGACTCGCCGCTGCGCGCCTTGAGCATTTGGAGAATCCACTCGCGCTCGACCTCGACCGCGTCTTTCATCGGCTGCTGAGCACTCAAGCGCTCCGGATACAGCCGCTCGGCACTGAGCACGGTGTTCGACATCGCCAGATTGCCGCGCCGCAGCAGGCATACGTACAAGGCGAAATCCAGGGTGGCGACAAAGCAGTGGCCGTCCTGAGTCAGCGCCGGCAACAAGTCGACGAGGTCCGAACGACGGAACAAGGCGCTGGAGAAACCGCCCAGCACATTGACCGGAAATTTTTCGAAGATGCCCAGCAGGTCGTCACCCTTGAACAGACCGCTGGCCGGTGACAACGAAGTGTTTTCCAGGCGCGCCGGCAGAATGATGTCGTCGGCGTCCCAGAACAGCCGCTGAGCCAGCACCAGGCTGACTTCCTCACGCAACATCTCGTGCGCCTGCTGCTCGATGCAGGCGGCATAGAGATGATCGTCGTCACACATGAACTTGACGAATTCACCCTGCGCCTGATCAAGGCACGCCTTGAGATTGCCGACCATGCCCAATGTGCGCGGGTTGCGCACATAGCGCACGGCAACACCCGAGCGCTCGGCCACAGCGCTGACAATCCCTTCGATCTCATGACCACGACTGTCGTCGCAGACAATGATCTCAAGAGGCGCGTATGTCTGGCTGACGGCGCTGTTCAATGCCCGCTCGAAAAAGCGCGGATTGAACGCAGGGATGGCAATGCTGACGAGGGGGAGTGAATTCACGGCGGGCTCACAGGCGGTACGAGCCCGCTCGCAAAAACGAGCCCTTGATACCGCAAAAAATCATTAACAGAGGGACAACGTTGGCGGGCGTGCACGCGCCCGCCAATCATCAGATCTTGTTGAACAGCCCCAACTGACTGATCTTGCTGAACGCCAGTTGCGCGGCTTGCAGCATGGTCTGTTGCAGCGTCAGACGGGTCATGACTTCAGCCGGATCGGAATCACGGATCGAACCCTGGGTCGTGCTGTTCGCCGTGGTCAGGCTGTCATTGGTGATGGTCTGCATGTCCAGCGCCTGGCCGCGCGCACCAATGGTGGTCACCGCCGTGCCGATCTGGTTGGAAGCTGCATCGATGTTGCCGAGGCCTGCCTCCATCGCGCCCTGCAATTTCTGCTTGGCAACCGGGTCACCGTCGACTGGCGTATTCAGCGCGGTGATCATCTGGCCCAGAGTGTCGAGCACGTTCTGGGTCTGATGATTGTTCGGCTGGATCGAGAACTGATCACCAGCGGCCGGCGCGCTGCCCAGGGCGAAAGTCACACCGGCAGCGGTGGCGTTACCGCCGGCAACCGTGCCCGAGGAAACCGGCTTGCTGTCGGCCGTCACCGGCGCGGCATACAGATCGAAATCGGTGGCGCTGGTGAACTTGAGCACCGCGCCGCCCTGCGGGAACGCTGCGGTGTAGGCTGCCTGATCGGTGATGGTCGAACCGGTGATCACGCTGGTCGACGGGTTACCCGGATTACGCGTGGTGGTGAACGAGTCCGGCGAGGCCGACAGCTGAAAACTGTGCCCTGCGATAACGGCGTCCGGATTGGTATCGCCGGCCTTCAGGTTGACGTTCAGCTTGAGGTCGACGCCACGGAAGCTGACAGTCTGGTTGGCGCCGGTGCTGTTGCTGATCAGGCCATTCTGGCTGGCCTCGGCAGTCACATCGTTACCCAAGGCATCGGTGATTTTCAGCTGGGTGCTGCTGACGAAATCGATGGTATACGGCTGCCCGGCGGTGAACTTGGCGTCGTAGGTGGCGGCAGTGCCGACGGTGCCGTTGGACAGCACGACACGGCCGTCATCCACAGCTGGCGCAGTCATTTTGGTGTTGGTGCGGCCGGTGTTGATGGTCTGCTGGAACGCGTCCCAACCGGTGGTGTTGGTACCCACGGTCATGCCGTCGCCGATGCCCAGATCGATGGTGGTCTGGTCGCCGTTGTAGCTGAACGTGCCGTCAGAATTCTTCGAATACGGCGCGGTATCGGTTTTCGAACCGGAGAACAGGTAGTTGCCGTTGGCATCCTTGGCGTTCATCAGGCCCAGCACTTGCTGTTGGATCTCACCCAGTTCCGAGGCATATGCCTGGCGGTCCTTGTCGGTGATGGTGCCGTTGTTCGCGGCCAGCGCCAGCTCTTTGGCTCGCGCAAGCGCCGTGGTAATCGAATCCAGAGTGGACTCCTGCACGGTCAAGGCGCTTTTGGTGGTGTTGACGTTGGTCTTGTACTGATCGAGCATCGCCGCCTGCTGGCCCAATTGCAGCAAGCGCCCGGCACCGATCGGATCATCGGCGGCGGTGTTGATGCGTTGCAGGCTGCTCGCCTCGCTCGCGGTGGCGACAGCCTTGTTGAAGTTACGCTGATAATCCGAAGCTTGCGTTCCGTAATACTGGGCGGTGGAAATGCGCATGAATTACGACTCCTTAAAGGCTGTTGATCAGCGTGGCGAAAGTTTCCTGCGCAGCTTTGATGATCTGCGAAGACGCTGTGTAGTACTGCTGGTACTTGACCAGGTTGCCGGTTTCTTCGTCCAGGTTGACCCCGGACAACGAATCGCGGGCACCCTTGGCATTCTCCAGAATCGCCGTGGTTGCGGCGCTGTCGGACTTGCCTTGGGCGGTCTTGGTACCGACGTTGGTCACCAGGGTGTTGTAGGCGTCGGTCAGGCTGATGCCCTTGCTCGCCGAACCGGTGTCCACGGTCTGTTTGGTTTGCAATGCGACCAGTGCCTGGGCGTTGCGGTTGTCCGAAGACGCCGCACCGGTCAGGTTCATGGTGAAGGTCTCGCCGGTTTTCGGCGTGCCGCCCACGGTGGTCTGCACGGTGAAGGTCTTCTGTACGTTCGGCGTGACGGTAGTGTCCATCACCGGGTTGCCGCTGGCATCGACGATGCCGACTTTCAGGTTCAGCGTGTTCGACTGGCCAGGCACGATGGTGCCGGTGCCGATGGTCGCGCCCTTGGCGTCGACCAGGTTGTACGACTGGCTGCCACCGCTGGCTGCGCCGAACACCAGTTTGACCGGTGTCGAATTCTTCAGCGCCGCCTGCATGTCAGCCTGGGCGGTCGGGTTGTAGATGTCGATCTTGTCGCTGAGCGTCGGCTGGGTGTACGTGCCCAGACCGTTGGCGCTGGCGACGCCGGTCAGCGGACCTGCCGCAGCGATTTTCTTCGGATCGGTCAGGACCGTCTGAATGCTCGCCGCCGCGTTGCGGGTCGGCGTGATCTTGAACGAGTCACCCGCGCTCAGCGCGCCGCCATTCAAGGCCAGGGTGAAACCGTCGATCACTGGCGGCGGATTGGTCGTGGTGCTGAATGCGCCCAGATCGGTGCCGTCGGAACGTTTGACGGTGTAATCGGTAGCGCTGGTGAAGGTCACCTGATAATCGCTGGTGGTCAGCTTGCCGGTGTCCTTGATGGTCACATCGAGGTTGCCCGAACCGGCGCTGTTGCCATCCTTCGCAATGCTGCGCTGACTGATCAGGGCGGCACTGTTGATGTTGTTGAAAATCGCCGCACCGAAGTCACCGTTCTTGTCGATGCCCTGGGCTTGCTGGCTGTTGATCTGATCGGCAATCACCAGGGCCACGCGACCGAGCTCGTTGAGCGATGGGTCGAGGACTTCCTTGCGATAGGTCAGCAGACCGCCGATTTCGCCACCGCTGATCACCGAAGTGATGTCGATGGTGCTCGAACCGCGATCCATCTGGATCGACATGCGCGACGGGTCGGTCTTGCTCGCGACCATGCTCAGGCTGTTGGTGGTGTTGCCGATGACCAGCGGCTGGCCGCTGCCGACATAAATGTCGAAGCTGGTGCCGCGCTCGACGACTTGCGCACCGGTAAGCTCGGAGAGTTGACGCACGGCTTCGTTACGGCTGTCGAGCAGGTCGTTCGGCGCCCCGCCGCTGGTGGAGATTTCGCCGATCTTCTGATTGAGATTGGCGATCGCCGTGGCGAGCTTGTTCACCTGGGCAGTCATGTCGCCGAGGCTGCCGTTGATCGTGGTGTTCTGATCGTTGAGCTGCTTGGCCAGGGTATTGAAACGGCTGGTCAGCGCCTGCGCGCCGGTCAGCACCGACTGACGCGAAGTGTCATCGGTGGCCGACGTCGATACGCCCTGCATCGAGGTGAAGAATTTCTGCAGCACACCGGTCAGGCCGGTGTTGGTGTCCGACAGCATGGCATCCAGCGGCGTCGCCTGCTTGAGAAACGCAGCCGATTCGCTGTCCAGCGAAGTCGCGGTGTGCAGCTGCGATTCCAGGTACGAGTTGTACACCCGGCGCACGTCAGCCAGGGTCGTGCCCGTGCCGATGAAAACGCTGCCGTACTGCTGCGAGGACTTAGTGCCCTGCACGGTTTGCTGACGTGAATAACCGGCGGTGTCGACGTTGGCAATGTTGTTGCCTGTCGTAGCCAGAGAGGACTGGCTGGCCGACAGTCCCGACATCCCGATATTGAGCAAACTCATGGTTCAGACCTTATTACCTGGTGCCTTATAAAGGCGTGGTGGAGACACCCGCCGCAGCGTAGTTTTCAAAACTGTTCATCTGCTTGGCAATTTGCGAAATCTTCGTCGCGTAGTTCGGGTCGGTGGCGTAACCGGCCTTCTGCAACTCGCGTACAAACTGTTCTGGGTTATCGGCCGACTTCAGCACTTCTTGATAGCGATTGTTGCTCTGCAGCAACGTCACCAGATCGTGGAAGCTGTCCTTGTACGAGGCATAGGAACGGAACTCGGCCGTCTCCTTGACCATCGCGCCATTGCGGAACTCGCTGGTGATCGCGCGGGCCGAATCGCCCTTCCAGTTGCTGCTCGCCTTGATGCCGAACAGGTTGTGGCTGCTGCTGCCATCCTGGGCGCGCATGACCGATTTGCCCCAGCCGGTTTCCAGTGCCGCTTGCGCCACCAGATAACGCGGATCGACGCCGATGCGGTCAGCGGCTTCCTTGGCCATCGGCAACATGGTGTTGACGAATTCGTCGGCGGAACTGAAGGCCTTCTTCGCCGGTGCCAGCGGAATCTGCGCCATGGCGCGGCCGTAGACCTGCATCTGCCCGCCAGCGGCTTTCTGCTCTTCGGCACGGGCCAGCCAGTCGCCGTTGTACAACGCGCCGGAGCCTGTGACGGCGGTAGTCGCAGCCCGTTGCGGCAAGGCGTTGGTCGCTGCCGCCGCAGTGCTGGCAGTGGCCGCGCTCGGCGCCGACGGCACCAGACCGGCGAGCAACCGGTCGGCCAGTTTCGGCGGCAGCGCCAGACGCCGCTGGTTGATCAGCGCCATGTCGTTGCGATGGGAAATATCGGTGTTGTTCGGAGCATGCACCGAGCGCGATGCCCACAACGGACGCTCGCCGTTGACGCGGGACAGCGGACCGGTGGCGACGGTGCCGGCGGCAATCGGCGTCGGCACGGCGGCGGCCTTGGCCAGCGCTTCCTGCTGCTTGGCGGCGGACGCAGCCGCAGCCTCGCCCGGCGCCATCGGTTTGTTCTTCGACATCTGCCGGATCAGCACGTCGGCCAGGCCGATACCACCGCCCTCCCGCGACATGGAAACCGCCAGTTGCTGGTCGTACATTTCCTGATACTGCTTGGCCGCCGGCGTGTTCAGCGGGTTGTCCTGGCCGAGCGCTTCGGTGGCCGAACGCATCGACTTGAGCATTTCGCCGAGGAACAGCGACTCGAATTCCTGCGCAACCTTGCGCATGTTTTCGTCGCTGTTCTTGTCGCCGACCTTGAGCTGGTTCAGACGATTGAGGTCGGAGTAGGAACCCGAATCGCTGCTGCTGACCAGACCGCTTTTGCGCATATCCATGGTGGCCGGCCTCAGATCACGATCAGGTCGGCTTGCAATGCGCCGGCCTGCTTCAGAGCTTCGAGAATTGCCATCAGGTCACCCGGTGCTGCGCCGACCTGGTTTACCGCACGGACGATCTCGTCGAGGGTGGTGCCCGGGCCGAACTTGAACATCGGTTTGGCTTCCTGTTCGGCATTCACCCGCGAGCGCGGCACCACGGCGGTCTGGCCGTTGGACAGCGGGCCAGGCTGGCTGACGATCGGGTCTTCGGTGATGGTCACTGTCAGGCTGCCGTGGGTCACGGCGGCTGGCGACACTTTCACGTTCTGGCCGATGACGATGGTGCCGGTACGCGAGTTGATGATGACTTTTGCCACCGCCTGACCCGGATCGATTTCGAGGTTCTCCAGGATCGACAGGTAGTCGACGCGCTGGCTCGGATCCAGTGGCGCAGTGACCCGCACCGATCCGCCGTCGATGGCTTGGGCGACGCCGGGGCCGAGCATGTCGTTGACCTTGTCGACGATGCGCTTGGCGGTGGTGAAGTCGGAGCGGTTGAGGTTCAGCGTCAGGCTGTTGCCCTGGTTGAAACCGCTCGGCACCGCACGTTCCACCGACGCACCGCCAGGGATGCGACCGGCCGACGGAACGTTGACGGTGATCTTCGAACCATCACGGCCTTCAGCGTCGAAACCGCCAACCACGAGGTTGCCCTGAGCGATCGCATAGACGTTGCCGTCGATACCCTTGAGCGGCGTCAGCAGCAAGGTGCCGCCACGCAGGCTCTTGGAGTTACCGATCGAGGATACGGTGATGTCGACCTGCTGACCCGGTTTGGCAAACGCTGGCAGATCGGCGCTCACCGACACCGCCGCGACGTTCTTCAACTGCACGTTGCCCGATCCCGGCGGCACCTTGATGCCGAACTGCGAGAGCATGTTGTTGAAGGTCTGCAGGGTGAACGGAGTCTGCGTCGTCTGGTCACCGGTGCCGTTAAGCCCGACCACCAGGCCGTAACCGATCAACTGGTTGGAGCGCACGCCGGAAATGCTGGCGATGTCTTTCAGCCGCTCGGCGTGTGCGGTGAACGCCGCAGACATCAACAACGCGGCCACCATAAGGCTCTTGAAATTCAAAGTCGCCACCTAGAAAGGGAACAGCGGGCTGAGGAAGAAACGGTCGAACCAGCCTGGCTGACTCGTATCGGCAAACGCGCCGGTACCCGAGTAGGTGATGCGCGCATCGGCGACACGGGTCGACGACACGGTGTTGTCGGTCGCGATGTCATCGGCGCGGACCATACCGGCGATGCGCACCAGTTCGTCACCGGTGTTGAGCGTCAGCCACTTCTCGCCACGCACGGCGATGATGCCGTTGGGCAGCACGTCGGCCACGGTCACGGTGATCGAACCGGTCAGGCTGTTGCTCTGCCCGGACTTGGCGTCGCCCTTGGTCGAACGGTCGGCGCTGTAGCCGGCGTTGAGGCTCAGGTCACCGCCACCGATCGGGTTGTTGGTGGTCAGGCTGGAACCGAACAACGAGGTCAGACCAATCGAGTTATCGCTGTTCTTGTCCATCTGCGAGTTGGCGTTCTTGCTCGCCTGGGTGCGCTCGTTCAGGGTGATGGTGATGATGTCACCGACCCGGAACGCCTTGCGGTCGCTGTACAGGTTCTGCTCGAAGCCGGCCTGATAGATCGAGCCGTTATTGGCAGCCGCCGGCAACGGTGTGCGCGGCAACACCGGGGCGTAGTAAGGGTCATTGGGCTTGGGCGTCGGGGCGACGCAGCCCGCGAGCGAGACGACCCCACTCAATGCCAGAACAGATACAAAGCGCTTCATGACCCTACCTCACGGTGTTGCTGGCGACCTCAGGCCACCCCAAAGACTGGATTACAGATTCTGCGTTACGAACGAGAGCATCTGGTCGGCGGTGGAGATCACCTTGGAGTTCATCTCGTAGGCGCGTTGAGTGGTGATCATGTTGACCATCTCTTCAACGGTGCTGACGTTCGAGGTTTCCAGGGTGTTCTGCAGCGTGGTACCGAAACCGTTCAGGCCCGGAGTGCCGATCTGCGGCGCGCCGGAAGCAGCGGTTTCCAGGAACAGGTTGTTGCCCACTGCTTGCAGACCGGCCGGGTTGATGAAGTCGGCGGTCTGCAGGTTGCCGATCACTTGCGAGGCCGGGTTGCCGGCGATGGTGATCGACACGGTGCCGTCACGGCCAACAGTGAAGGTCTGCGCATCGTTCGGGATGATGATCGCCGGTTCCAGGGCGAAACCGCTGGCGTTGACGATCTGGCCATTGGAGTCGAGGTGGAAAGTACCGTCACGGGTGTAGGACGTGGTGCCGTCCGGCTGCAGGATCTGGAAGAAACCGCGACCGTCGATGGCCATGTCCAGCGGCTGCTCGGTGGTTTGCAGGCTGCCGGCGGTGAAGTTTTTCTGGGTGCCGACAATGCGCACACCGGTACCCACTTGCAGACCCGACGGCAGTTCGCTGTCCTGGGTCGACTGGGCGCCTGGCTGACGCTTGATCTGATAGAGCAAGTCCTGGAACTCGGCACGGTCACGTTTGAAACCCGTGGTCGAAACGTTCGCCAGGTTGTTGGAAATGGTGGTCAGGTTGGTGTCCTGGGCGGACAGACCGGTTTTGGCAACCCATAGAGCCGGAAGCATTCGATTCTCCTCGTGCGCCTGTTTTACGGCGCGACGTTCTGATAATTAGCTGATCTGCAAGACCCGAGCCATGGCCTGGTCGTCGTCTTTGGCGGTGTTCATCATCTTGACGTGCAACTCGAATTGCTTGGCCAGGGCCAGCACCGAAGTCATTTCTTCCACGGCATTGACGTTGCTCGACTCAAGGAAACCCGAGACCAGTTTGACGTTGGCGTCGGCTTGCGCCGGCTGGCCGTCCTTGGTGTAAATCGAACCGTCGAGGCCTTTGTTCATGTTCTTGATGTCCGGGTTGACCAGCTTGATCCGGTCGACTTCGGCCATGACGCGCGGACCTTCGCCCATTGCGCGAATGCTGATGGTGCCGTCTTCGCCGACTTCGACCTGCTGCTCGGGCGGCACGGCGATCGGGCCGCCATTACCGATCACCGGCATGCCGTTGCCGGCGCGCAGTACGCCGAGGGCGTCGATGTTGAGGCTGCCGGTACGCACGTAGCTTTCACCACCGCTGGGGTTTTGCACGGCGATGAAACCGTTGCCGGATACCGCGACGTCGAGTTCACGACCGGTCTGCACCAGCGAGCCCGGCGTGAAGTCGGTGGCAGGACGTTCGCTCATGGCAAACGCGCGCGCCGGAAAGCTGTCACCGAATACCGGCATCGAACGCGCCTGCTCGAGGTCGCGCTGGAAGCCGTTGGTGGAAATGTTCGCCAGGTTGTTGGCATGCGCCCGCTGCGCCAGTGCGTTCTGGCTGGCGCCGGTCATTGCCACATAAAGGTACTTGTCCACAGTGTTTCCTCTGCATGCCGGACGTTTGCCGCCCACCGCTGTACTGCTCAGCCATAAGCAATTTGCAGACCAACTTTTTATTGGCGGGCGAAGGCCCGGTAAACAGGGGACTTGGGGGGATCGGAGGGGGAATCTGAAATGGGTCGAAGACGAAAAACCGGCGGTGTCATGCCGGTTAGTGGCAATCCTGAGTTCGGCGGGGGATGGAGATCCTGTGGCGAGGGGATTTATCCCCGTTCGGCTGCGCAGCAGTCGCCAAGCCTGCAAATGAGGTCGCTGGGAAGAAAAAGCGGGGCGGCTTCGCCGCCCATCGGGGATAAATCCCCTCGCCACAAAGGCTCTATTTAGCTTTCGGAGGTTTTGCCAACCTCATACTCACGCAACTTGTTGGCAATCGTCGTGTGCGACACACCGAGTCGCTTGCCCAACTGCCGACTGCTTGGATGCTCGGAATACAAGCGTTCCAGCACCGCTTTTTCGAAACGCCCGACGATCTCGTCCAGACTTCCGTCGAGGGAAAAATCGCCAAGCGGCTGACGCACGCCATAATCCGGCAGGCGAATATGTTCGGCCTTGACCGTGCCGCCGTCGCACAGGGAAACCGCCTGGAACAGCACGTTCTCCAGTTGCCGCACATTGCCCGGCCAGTGGTAATGGCTGAGGCGATCCATCGCCGCCGGGGCCAGTTTCGGCAGCGGACAACCGATCTGCCGACTGGCCTGGTCGAGAAAGTGTTCAACCAGCGGCGTCAGACCGTCGAGGCACTCGCGCAGCGGCGGGATGTGCAGCGACAGCACGTTCAAGCGGTGATAGAGATCCTGACGAAACTCACCGCGCGCGCACAATTCGGACAAGTCCACCTGCGTCGCGCAGATCACCCGCACGTCCAGATACACCTCTTCATCACTGCCGACGCGACGGAAGCAACCGTCCTGAAGAAAGCGCAGCAATTTGACCTGCAAACGCGGGCTCATCTCGCCGACGCCATCGAGAAACAGCGTGCCGCCAGCGGTCAATTCGAGCAGGCCAAGCTTGCCCTCAGCGCGAGCGCCTTCGAAGGCGCCGGGGCCGTAGCCGAACAACTCGGTCTCGGCCATCGACTCCGGCAGTCCGGCGCAGTTGAGCGCCATCAACGGTGACTGTCCGCGCGGGCTGGCGAGGTGGCAGGCGCGCGCCAGCAATTCCTTGCCAGTGCCGGTTTCGCCTTCTATTAATAGCGGCGCATCCAGCGGCGCCATGCGCCGCGCTTCGCGGACCACAGCGGCCATGACTTTCGAGCTTTGAAAGATGCTGTCGAACCCGCGCAGTTCCTGCTTGCGCACATTGTAGATTCGCTCGCCGACACGGTCGGCGCGATGCAGAGTCAATACGGCGCCGGCCATGGCCTCGCTGTCGTCGTGTTCCGATTGCAGCGGCGCGATGTCAGCGAGAAAGATGTCGCCCTTGACCTTGACCCGCATGCCGTTGATTCGCGATTTGTTGGCGCGCACCAATTCCGGCAAATCGAAATCCTCGGCGTAGCGCGACAGCGGAATCCCCGGCACCTCATCGACGCGCACCCCGAGCAACTGCGCCGCCGCGCGGTTGGCCGCAACGATCGAACCGCCCATGTCGATCGACAGCACCGGAAATTCCAGCGCGCCGAGCAGTGCGTTCAATTCCATGTGCCGGCGTTCGCTGGGCATCAGCCCGACGCGCTTGACCCCGAACACCCCGCCGATTGCCTCGAACTTGGGGCGCAACGCCTGGAACTGGATGTTGATCAGGTTCGGGCAGTGCAGGTAGATCGCATTGCCATGCTCACCACCCACCTCGCCGCGAGCGACGTTGATCCCGTACGCCACCAGCAGATTGAGGATGTCACGCAGGATGCCGATGCGATTCTGGCAGTGGACTTTGATGCGCATAGAAAAAGGTCCGACAGGTTTGAAAGATAAACACATGTCCTTGTGGGAGCGAGCCTGCTCGCGAAGGCGCCAGCACATCCAGTATCGATGTGTCAGACAGACCGCTTTCGCGAGCAGGCTCGCTCCCACAGGGTTCTGTGGCGCGCCCGGGGCAGATGTTTCTGTCGAGGCACGCAGATAGTTGTCAAGATTATGTGACAGCCCCAACCCTTTTCAAACCCGCCAATCACCGTAAATGCGCATTACCCGACAAAGCGTAACGATAACTTTACGAAATGCGCAGAATTTTCCTACGCACACACCGGTCAACATGCTGCACGCCCTGTCACTCTCGGGTATTCCTTTAGCCATCGCTGGACATAACAAAAACGAATTTCCTAGCAGGAGAGCAGCATGAAGCAGACGCAATACGTGGCTCGCGAGCCCGATGCGCAAGGTTTTATCGACTACCCCGCCGAAGAACATGCGGTGTGGAACACGCTGATCACTCGCCAGTTGAAGGTGATTGAAGGTCGTGCGTGCCAGGAATATCTGGACGGTATCGAAAAACTCGGTCTGCCCCACGACCGCATCCCGCAACTGGCCGAGATCAACAAAGTCCTCGGCGAAACCACCGGCTGGCAGGTTGCAAGGGTGCCGGCGCTGATTCCCTTCCAGACGTTTTTCGAGTTGCTTGCCAGCAAGCAATTCCCCGTCGCCACCTTCATACGTACCCGCGAAGAACTCGACTATCTGCAAGAGCCCGACATCTTTCACGAGATCTTCGGCCACTGCCCGCTACTGACCAACCCCTACTTCGCTGAATTCACCCACACCTATGGCAAGCTCGGCCTGCAGGCGACCAAGGAAGAGCGCGTGTATCTGGCCCGGTTGTACTGGATGACCATCGAATTCGGTCTGGTCGACACCCCGCACGGCAAGCGCATCTACGGCGGCGGGATTCTGTCCTCGCCGAAAGAAACCGTTTACTGCCTGTCGGACGAGCCTGAGCATCAGCTCTTCGATCCGCTGGAAGCCATGCGCACGCCGTATCGCATCGACATTCTGCAACCGCTGTACTTCGTCCTGCCCAATCTCAAGCGCCTGTTCGACGTGGCCCATGAAGACATCATGGCCATGGTTCGTCAGGGCATGCAGCTGGGCTTGCACGCGCCGAAATTTCCGCCGAAACCCAAAGCCGCCTGAACCGCGACTTTTGCTGACAATTGCGTCTGTCCGTCGCCGCCACTTTGCTTTAGCGTGACGGCATTGGCGGCACACGCGCTTTAATAAAAAACACACTCGTTTTCAGGAATCCACCATGTCGACTTTGAACCAAGCCCACTGCGAAGCCTGCCGCGCCGATGCGCCACAAGTCAGCGACGAAGAGCTGCCGATCCTGATCAAGCAGATCCCTGACTGGAACATCGAAGTACGCGACGGCATCATGCAGTTGGAGAAAGTTTTCCTGTTCAAGAACTTCAAACACGCTCTGGCGTTCACCAACGCCGTGGGCGAGATCTCCGAGGCCGAAGGTCACCACCCGGGCCTGCTGACCGAGTGGGGCAAAGTCACCGTGACCTGGTGGAGCCACTCGATCAAAGGCCTGCACCGCAACGACTTCATCATGGCCGCGCGCACTGACGAAGTAGCGAAGACCGCAGGAGGACGCAAGTGATGCACTTCGACGCCATCGGCCGGGTTCCCGGCGACCCGATTCTCGGTTTGATGGAGGCCTATGCGCAGGATGCCAATCCGCGCAAGTTCGACCTCGGCGTTGGCGTCTACAAGGATGCCCAGGGCCTGACGCCGATTCCCGAAGCGGTGAAAATCGCCGAAGCGCGACTGGTCGAAAGCCAGGACACCAAAACCTACATCGGTGGCCACGGCAACCCGCTGTTCGGCAAGGTCATCAATGAGCTGGTGCTCGGTGCCGACTCACAACTGATCATGGAACAACGCGCCGGCGCCACCCAGACCCCGGGCGGCACCGGCGCCCTGCGTCTGGCTGCCGACTTCATCGCGCAATGCCTGCCGGGCAAAGGCGTGTGGTTGAGCAACCCGACCTGGCCGATCCACGAAACCATTTTCGCCGCCGCCAAGGTCAAGGTCAGCCACTACCCCTATGTGGGCAGTGACAATCGCCTCGACGTCGAAGCGATGCTCGCCGTGCTCAAGGAAGTGCCGAAGGGCGACGTGGTGCTGCTGCATGCGTGCTGCCACAACCCGACCGGTTTCGACCTGAGCCATGACGACTGGAAGCGCGTGCTTGAAGTGGTGCGCAGCCGCGATCTGCTGCCGCTGATCGACTTTGCTTATCAGGGTTTTGGCGATGGCCTGGAGCAGGACGCGTGGTCGACCCGGTTGTTCGCGGCGCAAGTGCCGGAGCTGCTGATCACCAGTTCCTGCTCGAAGAACTTCGGCCTGTATCGCGACCGCACCGGGGCACTGATCGTCTGCGCGACCAGCGCCGACAAGCTCATCGACATCCGCAGCCAACTGGCCAACATCGCCCGCAATCTGTGGTCGACGCCGCCGGATCACGGCGCGGCGGTGGTCGCGACCATCCTCGCCGATCCAGAGCTGAAAGCGCGCTGGGCCGATGAAGTGGAAGCGATGCGTCTGCGGATCGCCCAGCTGCGCAGCGGTCTGGTCGAAGCGCTGGAACCCCACGGTTTGCGCGAGCGTTTCGCACACATCGGTGTGCAACGCGGGATGTTCTCCTACACCGGCCTGTCGCCGGAACAGGTGAAAACCCTGCGCGAGCGGCACAGCGTGTACATGGTCAGCTCCGGCCGCGCGAACGTCGCCGGCATCGACGCCACCCGCCTCGCATCGCTCGGCGACGCCATCGCCGACGCCTGTAAATAGCCCACTATGCTCGTTCCCACGCTCCGCGTGGGAATGCCTCTTCGGACGCTCTGCGTCCGCTTTGGGACGCAGAGCGTCCCCGGCTGCATTCCCACGCGGAGCGTGGGAACGATCAAATGCAGGGTCTGGGGCCGCTTCGCAGCCCATCGGGGATAAATCCCCTCGCCACGAAAGCCCACTCCCACATTTGGTTTTTGTGGTCGCCTCCCCTCCCTGCGGCCATCTGTCGCATTAATTTGAATTAAAAGTCTGATTGTCATTTTTCCTGCTGTATCCTGCGCAGGCTTTGTAAAGCGCGGAGCACCTGATCTATCAACAGACTTAGCGAGGAGCGCACCCATGCACGAGATTCCCAATCTCCCCTTCCCAAGCCTGCACGTACCTGAGCAGACGACCCCGCAACACGCCGGCGCTGAAAAGCCCGAGCCGCAAGAAGCCGCTGACAGCCGCAAAGCCGACAGCGAAGAGTAAGACCCGCCGTACAGACCGTGTGGAAAGCGCTAACATGCGCTTTCCACACTGCCTGAAACCCGAGCCCGCCATGACCGACGAATTCTCCGAAAGCCAAGCTGCCGTGCTGATCGGCGCCACCGAGAAAATGATCGAGATCTGGAATCGCCTCTCGCCCGAGAAGCAAGCTGCCCTGCTCGAACGTTTCGGCAGCGAAGAAAACGCCCTCGCCGCCCTCGTCACCACGCAACTGGTCGCCCCGGCGAAATCCTGAAAGCGCCGCCCGGCAAATAGTTTTACTTTTCCCCGCCCCTGAACGGTTCACGCCGGTATCATGAGCAGCCTATCTAATCTGCTGCTCCCGTGGATCGTTACCCATGTCGTCTATATCCGAGCCCCAGCGTCCGCTGGCGGTTACGCTGCAAGTAGTCTCCATCGTCCTCTTCACCTTTATCGGTTACCTGAACATCGGCATCCCGCTCGCCGTGTTGCCGGGCTATGTCCACAGTGACCTTGGTTTCGGCGCCGTGATCGCCGGGCTGGTGATCAGCGTGCAATACCTCGCCACCCTGCTCAGCCGCCCGTATGCCGGCAAGATCATCGACAACCAGGGCAGTAAACGCGCAGTGATGATTGGCCTCGCTGGTTGCGGCTTGAGCGGTGTGTTCATGCTGATTTCCGCGTGGACGCCGAACCTGCCGCTGCTCAGTCTGATCAGCCTCTTAATTGGCCGTCTGGTGCTGGGCAGCGCGGAAAGCCTGGTCGGTTCCGGTTCGATTGGCTGGGGCATCGGCCGGGTCGGCGCGGCGAATACGGCGAAAGTGATTTCCTGGAACGGCATCGCCAGTTACGGCGCCCTGGCGATCGGCGCGCCGTTCGGTGTGTGGCTGGTAAGCAGCTTGGGGCTGTGGAGCATGGGCGTGAGCATCATCCTTCTCGCCCTGCTCGGTCTGGCGCTGGCATGGCCGAAGACTGCCGCGCCGATTGTCGCCGGTGAACGCCTGCCGTTCATGCATGTGCTGGGCAAAGTCTTCCCCCACGGCTGCGGGCTCGCGCTGGGTTCGATCGGCTTCGGCACCATCGCCACTTTCATCACCCTGTACTACGCGACCCAGCACTGGGACAACGCCGTGCTGTGCCTGAGCCTGTTCGGCGCCAGCTTCATCGGCGCGCGGCTGCTGTTCGGCAACCTGATCAACCGCCTCGGCGGCTTCCGCGTGGCGATTGCCTGCCTGTCGGTGGAAACGTTGGGTTTGTTGTTGCTGTGGATCGCGCCGGATGCGCATTGGGCACTGGCGGGCGCGGCGCTGAGCGGTTTCGGCTTCTCGCTGGTGTTCCCGGCGCTGGGCGTGGAGGCGGTGAATCTGGTGCCGGCCTCGAGCCGTGGCGCGGCGGTCGGTGCCTATTCACTGTTCATTGATTTGTCGCTGGGGATCACCGGGCCGCTGGCCGGGGCGATCGCAGCAGGATTCGGTTTTGCTTCGATCTTCCTGTTCGCCGCCTTCGCGGCGTTGAGCGGGCTCGGCTTGAGCGTTTACCTGTACAAACACACGGCAAAATACCGCGAGGCTTAGAAATCCACCTTGCCGCGCCCGGCCTTGATACTGCCGCGCTTGGTTTTCGACTCCAGCCGACGCTTCTTCGAGCCGAGGGTCGGCTTGGTCGGGCGGCGTTTCTTTTCCACTTTGGTGGCGCTGAGAATCAGCTCGACCAGCCGCTCCAGCGCATCGGCGCGGTTAGCTTCCTGGGTTCGGTATTGCTGCGCCTTGATGATCAGCACGCCATCGCTGGTGATACGGCTGTCACGCAGTGCCAGCAGACGTTCCTTGTAGAACTCCGGCAACGACGAGTTGGGAATGTCGAAGCGCAAGTGCATGGCGCTGGAGACCTTGTTGACATTCTGCCCACCGGCGCCTTGCGCGCGGATGGCGGTCAATTCGATCTCGGCATCCGGCAGATGCACGTTGTTGGAAATCACCAGCATGGAAAAACGTCCGTAATCAGAGCGTGCAGGATAACCCGATTCACTCAACCTCTGTGGGAGCGAGCCTGCTCGCGAAGGCGGTGTGTCAGTCGATGCAGATGTTTCTGATGGACCGCTTTCGCGAGCAGGCTCGCTCCACAGGGTTCGGTGTGATGTCAGATTTTTCCATTTCAAAACAACAAACCCGGCACTTGGCCGGGTTTGCTGTTTCTGCTTGAGCGGTTACTTGGCGATCACTGGCAGCGCCTGCTGGGCACTGCGCTTGTTCTTGATCAGGTAGCAGACCCACATGAACACCACCCACACCGGAATCGCGTATACCGATATCTGAATCCCCGGGATCAGCAGCATCACGCCGAGAATGAACACCACGAACGCCAGGCAGACGAAGTTGCCGTACGGGTACCACAGCGCCTTGAACAGCGGCGTCTGTTTAGTCCGATTCATGTGCTGGCGGAACTTGAAGTGCGAGTAGCTGATCATCGCCCAGTTGATCACCAGCGTCGCAACCACCAGCGACATCAGCAGTTCCAGCGCATGTTGCGGGATCAGATAGTTGAGCAACACGGCAACCAGCGTCACTGCCGCCGAAGCCAGAATCGAACGCACCGGCACGCCGCGCTTGTCGATCTTCGCCAGAGCTTTTGGCGCATCGCCCTGCTCGGCCATCCCCAGCAGCATACGGCTGTTGCAGTAGGTGCCGCTGTTGTACACCGACAGCGCGGCGGTCAGCACGACGAAGTTGAGGATGTGCGCGGCGGTGTTGCTGCCGAGCATCGAGAACACTTGTACGAACGGGCTGCCGCTGTAGGAATCGCCCGAGGCGTTGAGCGTTTCCAGCAGGCTGTCCCAAGGAGTCAGCGACAGCAGGATCACCAGCGCGCCGATGTAGAAAATCAGGATGCGGTAGATCACCTGGTTGATCGCTTTCGGGATCACGGTTTTCGGCTTGTCGGCTTCAGCGGCGGTGAAACCGAGCATTTCCAGACCGCCGAAAGAGAACATGATGATCGCCATGGCCATCACCAGACCGCTCACCCCATTGGGGAAGAAACCGCCGTGGGACCACAGGTTGGAGACCGAGGCTTGCGGGCCGCCATGGCCGCTGACCAGCAAGTAGCTGCCCAGGGCGATCATGCCGACGATGGCCACGACCTTGATGATCGCAAACCAGAATTCGGCCTCACCGAAGACTTTGACGTTGGCCAGGTTGATCGCGTTGATCAGCACGAAGAATGCAGCAGCGGAGACCCAGGTCGGGATGTCCGGCGCCCAGTAATGGATGTACTTGCCGACCGCTGTCAGCTCGGACATGCCCACCAGAATGTACAGAATCCAGCAGTTCCAGCCCGAGAGGAAACCGGCGAAACCGCCCCAGTATTTGTGCGCGAAGTGGCTGAAGGAACCGGCCACCGGCTCTTCGACGATCATTTCGCCGAGCTGGCGCATGATCATGAAGGCGATGAAGCCGCAAATGGCGTAGCCGAGGATCATCGACGGGCCGGCGGATTTCAGTACCCCGGCAGAACCGAGGAACAATCCGGTACCGATCGCGCCACCGAGGGCGATCAGTTGAATATGGCGATTTTTCAGGCCGCGCTTAAGCTCGCCTGATTGCGAGGGTTGTCCACTCATGAAAAGGTCTCACGCAAGGTTTGATGATGTTCAGTAGACGTTGCTGCAAGGTTGCGATTTCAGGCAGCCCCGATCAAACCCCAGCGCAGGCACCAGGAGTTCAGCTCATTTACAACGGTCATGCGTCACCTGTTTGTTTTTATCTGTGACGAAATCGAACCCGGCACGCTTGTGGCGCGGCGGAGTGAACAAGGCGGATAGCCTCGAGATTTTTGCGATTACGCAGAGGGTCACAGTTAAAACGCGGCGCATTGTACACCGCTAACCCCCTGCTGCCAGACCCGCCTGATCAGCGTGTCGGTTGCCGGGATTGCACGTGTCCGCCTCGACAGTGCCGAGCGGCTGCAAAATATGAGTCAGGCCTTTGCAGGCCATCGACGGGGACGAGGAAAAAACCGTCCCACGGGGAGAAGTGGAAATCAGTCGCGGCGTTCATTGCGCCTCCTTCTTGTTATTCGCCTGCACGACAGGCATGGGGCGCATCACACCCTGCTTGAAGGCTGGAAACAAGCGCGCCAGAGCCTTGCGCGGCAGCTGTTCTCCCGGCTTACGGAAGCTTTTCCTTACAACCGATGCGGAGGCGGGAAATCACCGCTCCCGCGGGGTCTTTTCGTCACGTTTTGTTTACAACGCGTAACGAATATTTTCCGAATCAGAAATTTCCGAAGGACGTCTGCATATTGACGGTAGCTAGCTTGCTATCAATTTCGCCTGCCTAGTTTTTTGTTTTCAAATAAGAAAACCGATCCTGAAAAACAGAACAAAAAGTCTATTTAAAAATTAAATGGATAAAATTTTGCATTACGAAAAAGCCTCAACTAGGTTTTTCACGTCTCACCGGCCACCTCGACCGGTCAGTCATAAACCGTGAAATTCTCTAGGAGATCGACCATGCAAGCACTGGAAAAAGACTTGGATACCGAACTGCAACTGGACGAATGGTTTGAAGCGCCAACCCATGAGGCTGCTGTGGAAATGATGCAAGCCGACGCGGTGGTTCCGTTCGGCACGGCGATGTGGCCTCTGTAAGACATCCCGGGCAGGCACGGTCCGGCCGGTCGTGCCTGCCGCTTCATTCCCCGGTCAGTCAGGGAGGATTCATGGACAAGCCCCGCGCCATCTCGCATTTCCTTTACTACCTCGAACATCACCCTGCCCTCGCCGGCCTCGACTCGGCGAAGGTCATGCTGGGCCACACCGCCGATTACGAAGCCCTGACCGGCGCCATTGCCGAACAGGCCGGCGAGCATCCGCGCTTTGAGTTCAGCGCCCGGCGCCTGGACCTGGAAAGCACCGCAGCGCTGTCCGAGGCAATTGCCGACAGCGATCTGTACATTTTCTTCTACGACTCTTCCACCCTGCCCAACCCGCGCCCCGACGGCCCGGAGTTCGTCCGCGCACTGCAAGCGGTGATGGCGGAAAACTGGAAGAAGTCGCTGCTGTTCAAGGATTACGGCGACTATTTCTACGACACCTTCAGCATCACCCCGCAACGCATCGCCGGACTCAACAGTCACTTGATCCAGCGCATGTCCCAGGCGACCACGCTGAGTTTCAAGGATGACCACGGCTCATGGTTCGAAACGCCGATGAGCAGCATCAAGAAGTGGACCGACATCAACGGCGTCGGCAACTTTGACCTCGCCCCCGGCGAAATCGCCACCCATAGCGAAGCCATCAATGGCCACGTGAAGTTCAAGGGCACCTTCCTCAGCACCATCCCCTTCGCGCGCAAGTACGGCGTGCTGGAATCGCCGCTGGAGCTGTGGATCGAGAACTCGACCATCAGCCGCATCGCCACCGACGTGCCGGGGCTGGAACATGATTTCAACAAGTACCTGGATGCCAACCCGTCGAACCGGCGGATTGAGGAGTTGGGGATTGGCACCAACGAAGGCGTGAAGGATCTGTATGCGCGCAATGCCGGGTTTGAGGAGCGGCATTGTGGGTTGCATCTTGGATTAGGCGGTGGCGCCAAGGGCAGTCATCACCTGGATCTGATCTTTTCGGGCGGGGTGTTGGCGCTGGATGACAAGCCGGTTTTCGATGGCCGATTTGTGTTTTAGGCGACTGACGCCTTCGCGAGCAGGCTCGCTCCCACAGGGATTTATGTTCGACGCAACTCCAATGTGGGAGCGAGCCTGCTCGCGAAGAGGCCCAATCAGACGCTACATGAGTTTCGCCAGACGAAAAAAAACGCCAACCCTAAGGTTGGCGTTTTTGCTTCAACTTGCAGCTTGCAGCTAGTAACTCACAGCTGCCTTATTCCGGCTTTTTGCGACCGAAACCCGGGCGCTGACCGGAACCAGCCGGTGCGCCGCGACGCTTGCCCGAGGGCTTGTCGCCGTCGACCAGTTTGATTCCCGGACGCTTTGGCGCCGGTTTGGCCGGGCGCTTGTTGGTGGTGTCGGCTGGACGATCCGCCACTGGCGTACCGCGACCGGCAGGAGCGCCGCGTTCGCCACGCTCAGTACGGCCATTGGCCGGACGCGGTGCGCGCTCGCCGTCACGGGCGACTGGCTTGCGACCTGGACGCTCGCCTTCGATCTGCGGCTCACGGCTCGGGCGCGGCGCGGTCGGTGCGCCGGCGGCTGGACGCAGGGTGCGTACGCGCTCGGTCTTGGCCATCGGCCGCGACGATTTGCGCTGCATGCGTTCGAGCTTGTCCTTGCTCTTGGCGTTCAGCTGCGGCATTGCCACCGGCGTCAGGCCGACTTCGGCGCTGAGGACGTCGACTTCGTACTGGCTCATTTCGCGCCAGCGACCCATCGGCAGGTCGGAGTTGAGGAACACCGGACCGAAACGCACGCGCTTCAGACGGCTGACCACCAGACCTTGGGATTCCCACAGACGACGCACTTCACGGTTGCGCCCTTCCATGACCACGCAGTGGTACCAGTGGTTGAAACCTTCACCGCCCGGCGCCTGTTGAATGTCGGTGAAACGCGCCGGACCGTCTTCCAGCACCACGCCGGCCTTCAGGCGTTCGATCATCTCGTCGTCGACTTCACCGCGTACACGCACGGCGTACTCGCGGTCCATCTCGTAGGACGGGTGCATCAGACGGTTGGCCAGCTCACCGTCAGTGGTGAACATCAGCAGACCGGTGGTGTTGATGTCGAGACGGCCGATGTTGATCCAGCGGCCTTCTTTCGGACGCGGCAGCTTGTCGAACACGGTCGGACGGCCTTCCGGGTCGTCACGGGTGCAGATTTCGCCGTCGGGCTTGTTGTACATGATCACGCGGCGCACCGATTCGGCGGCCTCTTCGCGTTTGATCACTTTGCCATCGATGGTGATGGCGTCGTGCATGTCGACGCGCAGGCCGAGGGTGGCGTCTTTGCCATTGACCTTGATCCGGCCCTGGCTGATCCAGGATTCCACGTCACGGCGCGAGCCGACGCCGATACGGGCGAGGACCTTCTGCAGCTTTTCGCCTGCTGGGCCGATTTCCTGGTCGTCTTTCTGATTGATGTCACTCATCTGGGCACCTCCCGGTGTGGTCTGTTCAGGCGGCGCCTGAAGTATTGAAAACTGGGTCCAGGCCGAAGGGATCGGCGAAGGGTCGCGAATCATACGCGGATGTGCGCCGTCGCGCATCAGAGACTAGCTGATCGATTGCCGGTTATTTCTTTTTCCGCCGACCGGCACCACCGAGTTTGATCAGGCGCAGCGCGGCTTCGGCCAGCACCGTGCGTTTGTCGTCCTTGTCGAGCTTCTTCCAGGCCTTGATCTCGCGCTTGCTGCGACCGCAACCCAGGCAGATGTCGTCGGAGAATTTGCAGAGGCTGATGCAGGGGTCTTTGGTTGAGCTCATCGCAATCTCCAGAACGACATTTCACCCTGTGGGAGCGAGCCTGCTCGCGAAGGCCCGTTGTCATTCAGCATTAATGTATCTGACACACCGCCTTCGCGAGCAGGCTCGCTCCCACAGCGTCTTCACTGGTTTCTCGATAGGCGTCAGTCTTCGAACTCGCGCCGTTCGGCTTCGATCGCCTCGGCCAGTGCGCGGGCTTCGGCTTCTTCTTCGCTGAGTTCCGGTTCAGGCTGTTCGAGGGCGGCGACAGCGGCCAGGAGCTTCTCGCGGGCCTCGGCGACACCGAGAATGTCTTCTTCCGGTTCGGCGTCAGGCGCCGCTTCAAGTTCAACTTCAGCTTCAACAACCGGCGCGATGATCTCAGGCTCAGACACCGGCGCTTCGCCATCCACCGCATCACGCAGCAAATCGTCAAAGTCGGTTTTGATGCCTTCTTCCATGCTGTCCAGCTCCAGCAGCAGGGAATGGAAACTGGTTTCTTCTTTTTCCTCCTCCGGCTCGGCGCTGGCGTCGGCCAGTTCCTGCAGACTCTGCGGCACCGGCGCGTCGTCGAAGTCGAGCACCGGTTCGGCTTCCATCTCGCGCAGCTCGGCCAGCGGCGGCAGATCTTCAAGGTTTTTCAGGTTGAAGTGGTCGAGAAACGCCTTGGTCGTGGCGAACATAGCCGGTTTGCCCGGCACGTCGCGATAGCCGACGACGCGGATCCACTCACGCTCGAGCAAGGTCTTGACGATGTTGCTGTTGACCGCCACGCCACGCACGTCTTCGATCTCGCCACGGGTGATCGGCTGGCGATAGGCGATCAGCGCGATGGTCTCCAGCAACGCACGGGAATAGCGCTGCGGGCGTTCTTCCCAGAGACGGCCGACCCACGGTGAAAACTTCTCGCGGATCTGCAAACGATAGCCCGACGAGACTTCCTTTAGTTCAAAGGCGCGACCCTCGCAGGACTTGCCGAGCAGGGTCAGGGCTTTCTTGAAGACCGCCGGCTCGGGCCGCTCGCCTTCTTCAAACAGTTCATACAGGCGCTCAAGGGATTGCGGCTTTCCCGAGGCCAACAGAAAGGCTTCAAGCAGGGACGCCAGCTCGCGGGGTTCAGTCAGGTTCATACAGGGACTCGTTATTCGGCTCGGGCTCGCACGTGGATCGCGGCGAACGGCTCATTCTGCACCAGCTCGACCAAGGACTCCTTGACCAGTTCAAGGATCGCCATGAAGGTCACCACCACACCCAGGCGGCCTTCTTCAGCGGTGAACAGCTCGACAAACGGCACGAAGCCGCCGCCCTTGAGCCGTTCCAGCACATCGCTCATGCGTTCGCGGGTGGACAGCGCTTCGCGACTGACCTGGTGGCTTTCGAACATGTCGCCACGGCGCAGCACCTCGGCCATGCACATCAGAATCTCTTCCAGCGCGACGTCGGGCAACAGCTTGCGCGCCCGCGCTTCCAGGGCGTCGAGCTTGGGCACGATCACATCGCGGCCGACCCGGCTCAACCCATCGATACCTTCGGCAGCAGCCTTGAAACGCTCGTATTCCTGCAAGCGGCGGATCAGTTCGGCGCGTGGATCGTCTTCTTCATCTTCGACGGTTTCAGCGCGCGGCAGAAGCATGCGCGACTTGATCTCGGCGAGCATCGCCGCCATCACCAGATATTCGGCAGCCAGTTCCAAGCGCACCGATTGCATCAACTCGACATAGCCCATGTACTGGCGGGTGATTTCCGCCACCGGGATGTCGAGGATATTGATGTTCTGTTTGCGGATCAGGTACAGCAGCAGGTCGAGCGGGCCTTCGAAGGCTTCAAGAAAAACTTCCAGCGCATCCGGCGGGATGTACAGGTCCAGCGGCATTTCCATGACCGCCTGACCATAGACCATCGCGAACGGCAGTTCCTGCTGGGCGCCGGCCTGGGGATCGACCACGGTTTCCACTGCGGACATTCAGGCCTCGACCATGAACGGCGTCGGATCGCCGCAACCGACGCGGACCACTTCCGGGTCGTCGCCAGTCAGGTCAATCACCGTCGAGGCTTTGATGCCGCCGAAGCCGCCGTCGATGATCAGATCGACCTGGTGCTCGAGCAACTGGCGCACTTCGTAGGGATCGGTAAGTGGGTCTTCATCGCCGGGCATGATCAGCGTCACGCTCATCAGCGGCTCGCCGAGTTCGGCCAGCAGCGCCAGCGCGATCGGATGGCTTGGCACGCGCAGGCCGATGGTGCGTTTTTTCGGATGCAGCAACAGGCGCGGCACTTCGCGGGTGGCGTTGAGAATAAAGGTGTAAGGCCCCGGCAGGTGCGCCTTGAGAATGCGGAAGGTGCCGGTGTCGATCTTGGCGTAATTGCCCAGTTGCGACAGGTCGCTGCAGATCAGCGCGAAGTTGTGCTTTTCATCGAGCTGACGCAGACGTCGCACACGCTCGATGGCGGTCTTGTCGCCGATCTGGCAACCAATGGCGTAGGACGAGTCCGTGGGATAAATCACCACCCCGCCTTTGCGGATGATCTCGACCGCCTGTTTGATCAGGCGCGCTTGCGGGTTTTCCGGATGTATCTGGAAAAATTGACTCACATTCTCTACCTGTTCAGACGGCGGCAATATCTGTGTCATGTTTGAACCGACACCACAGGGGTGGAAGGTCCTCGGGAACCGGCCGGTACTGGCCGATCTCGGACCAGCCGCCAGGGCCATGGAAGTCACTGCCGGCGCTGACCAGCAGACCGAACTCACGGGCAAGGATCGCCAGGCTGCCCACCTGTTCTGCGGGCTGATGGCCATTGACCACCTCGATAGCATGCCCGCCTGCTTGAATATAGTCGGCAATCAGCTTTCGGCGCTTGCTACGGGTGAAATCGTAGTGCCATGGATGCGCCAGGCTGACCCAGGCTCCGGCGGCGCGCAGGGTGCCGACGGTGTCTTCCAGGGTCGGCCAGTGCAGTTTGACGTCGCCGAGTTTGCCGGCGCCGAGCCATTTGCGAAATGCCTCGGCGCGATCCTTTACATAACCTTCACGCACCATCCAGTCGGCGAAATGCGGCCGGGCCGGCGCGTTGCCGCTGTCACCCAGTTCCTGCTGGATCTGCCGGGCGCCGTCGAGGGCACCGGGCATGCCCTTGAGGGCGAGCTTGCGGCTTATTTCTTCCGACCGCAGCCAGCGGCCATCGTGCAATTTGGCGATCGCTTCGACCAACGGCGCAGCGTTGACGTCGAAACCGTAGCCCAGCACATGAATGGTCGCCCCGCCCCAGGTGCAGGACAATTCGACGCCGTTGACCAGTTGCATGCCCAACTCGGTGGCCGCCGTACGCGCTTCGGCGAGGCCTTCGAGGGTGTCGTGGTCGGTCAACGCCAGGACTCGCACGCCGTTTTCGAACGCTCGCGCAACCAGAACCGCAGGCGCCAGGGCGCCGTCGGAGGCCGTGCTGTGGCAGTGCAAATCAACATTCACGGGGAGTTGTAACCTCAAATCAGCTGGCGCTATCGCGCGCCCATATGTTTGTTATTATGCCGCCACATCCAGCTTCTGGCTCTCACTGTGAAACAATTCATCGATTTCATCCCGCTTCTGCTGTTCTTCATCGTTTACAAACTTGATCCACGGGTCGTCGACATTGCCGGCCAGCAAGTGACCGTAGGCGGTATCTACAGCGCCACGGCGATGCTGATCATCAGTTCCCTGGTGGTGTACGGCGCGCTGTTCATCAAGCAGCGCAAGCTGGAAAAGAGCCAGTGGCTGACGCTGATCGCCTGTCTGGTATTCGGCAGCCTGACGCTGGCCTTCCACAGCGAAACCTTCCTGAAATGGAAAGCGCCGGTGGTCAACTGGCTGTTCGCTGCGGCGTTCATCGGTAGCCACTTCATCGGCGATCGCTTGCTGATCAAACGCATCATGGGTCACGCGCTGACCCTGCCGGACCCGGTCTGGACCCGCCTGAACATCGCCTGGATCGCGTTCTTCCTGTTCTGCGGCGCCGCCAACCTGTTCGTCGCTTTCACCTTTCAGAGCATCTGGGTCGACTTCAAGGTGTTCGGCAGCCTGGGCATGACCGTGCTGTTCCTGGTCGCACAGGGCGTCTACCTGTCGCGCCATCTGCATGACACCGATACCACAACGCCAAAAACCGAGGACTGACATGCTCTACGCCATCATTGCCACCGACGTTGCCAACTCGCTCGAAGCTCGCCTGTCCGCGCGCCCGGCGCATCTGGAACGCCTGCAAGCGCTCAAGGGCGAAGGCCGCATCGTGCTGGCCGGCCCGCACCCGGCGGTCGACAGCAATGATCCGGGTGCAGCGGGATTCACCGGCAGCCTGATCGTCGCCGAGTTCGACTCCCTCAGCGCCGCTCAGGCCTGGGCCGATGCCGACCCGTACATCGCCGCTGGCGTTTACGCCAATGTGATCGTCAAGCCGTTCAAGCAAGTCCTGCCTTAAGTCCTTCCACGCGATGAACCTTCTCGGTTCATCGCGCTCTCAATCGCTCATTATTCTCGTTTGCCTGCCGACAACCTGCCCAATATCCATTTGGAAACAGGTGTCGCGATGCGCAAGGGTCCGTTGTGTCTGATGTTGCTCACGTTGTCGATCATGGCCCCCGCCCATGGTGAGGAAACCACCGAAAGCGGCAGCTCCACGCCATTGTCATTGAGCGCCGGCAGCCAGATCACCGAGCTGCAACAGCGGCTCAAGGCCAGTGAGCAGCAGCGCGAAGAACTGAACAAACAACTGCAAAATGCCGACAACACCCGCGAAAGCGCCCAGCTCGCCCGGCTGCGCCAGGAGAACCAGCGTCTGAAGCTGCAACTCAAGGAAGCCCAGGCCAGCCCGCTGCCGCGTTTGCTGACCGATCAACAGCAGTGGTTCGTCACTGGCGCTGGAGTAGCGCTATTGGCGCTGCTCTGCGGTATCTTTGCCAGCGGTGCAAGCCGAAAACGTCGGCAATGGCTAAATTGAGTGAGTCATGAGCGAGCTGTTATTGATTGATGATGACCAGGAGTTGTGCGAACTCCTGAGTAGCTGGTTGAGCCAGGAAGGCTTCCAGGTGCGCGCCTGCCACGATGGCCAGAGCGCCCGCAAGGCGTTGGCCGAAACCGCCCCGGCGGCGGTGGTGCTCGACGTAATGCTGCCCGACGGCAGCGGTCTGGAACTGCTCAAACAACTGCGCAACGACCACGCGGACTTGCCGGTGCTGATGCTGTCAGCGCGTGGCGAACCGCTGGACCGCATCCTCGGCCTCGAGCTGGGTGCCGACGATTATCTGGCCAAACCCTGCGACCCCCGCGAACTGACCGCGCGCCTGCGTGCCGTGTTGCGCCGCAGCCACCCGGCAGCCGTTTCGACGCAGCTCGAGCTGGGCGACCTGAGTTTCAGCCCGGTGCGCGGCGTGGTCAGCATCGACGAAAAAGAACTGACCCTGACCGTCTCCGAAAGCCGCCTGCTCGAAGCCCTGCTCAAACAGCCGGGCGAGCCGCTGGACAAACAGGAACTGGCGCAACTGGCCCTCGGCCGCAAGCTGACCCTGTACGACCGCAGCCTCGACATGCACGTCAGCAACCTGCGCAAAAAAATCGGCCCCCACCCCGACGGCCGCCCACGCATCGTCGCGCTGCGTAGCCGTGGTTACTACTACAGCCTGTAAAACCATCTTGTTCCGTGTACGAGCTGCCCAAGGCGGCGATCTTCAGGCTGCAGGACGCAGAGCGTCCTCGGCTGCATTCCTACGCAGAGCGTGGGAACGATCAGATCGCAGCCTTCAGCACCTCCTGCACTGGATATGTGTAAGGCCGGGCACGAAACGTCTTTACCGAAGCTTTACGCTGCGCTGACCGCCGTTGACCTTGATCTGCGTAATCTGCACTCATCCGGAACGTACCGGGAACGAGACAAGGAGATACACCATGCGCAAGACTCTTATCGCTCTGATGTTCGCTGCCGCTCTGCCAACCGTGGCCATGGCCATGCCGCAGGATGGCGGTCCGCTGGGTGGTCCGCTGGATGGCCCGCGCCACGGCGGTCAGATGCACGGCGGCATGCACGGCAAAGGTCCGTACAGCCAGCTCGACCTGACCCGCGAACAACGCGAGCAGATTCGCAAGATCATGGGCGAGCAGATGCACGAGCGTAAGCAGGTGGTCGACAAGTACCTGGAAAAACTCTCGCCGGCCGACCAGAAAGCCATGAAGGACGAGATCGCGGCCAACCACAAGAAAGCCGAGTCCGATGTCCGCGCACTGCTTAAGCCCGAGCAACAGAAGCAGTTCGACGAAATCCAGAAGAAACGCGCCGAACGCCGCGCCGAGTGGGCCGAGTTCAAGGCCTGGAAAGCGCAGCAGGCACCAAAGGCGCAATAATGGCTTGACCCTGGGCCCGACGACTTACCTCGTCGGGCCTGTTCCATTCAAATCAAATGTGGGAGCGAGCCTGCTCGCGAAGGCGGTGTATCAGCCAGCGATGGATTGACTGACACTACGCCTTCGCGAGCAGGCTCGCTCCCACATTTGAACGGTGTAATTTTCGAGGATTTTCTGTGCGTTCACTGTTCTGGCGGATTCTTGCGAGCTTCTGGCTGGCCATCGCTCTGGTAGCCGGGCTGTCGATCCTGCTCGGGCACATGCTCAATCAGGACGCGTGGATTCTCAGCCGCCATCCCGGCCTCAACACGCTGGCCGCAGAATGGACGCAGACTTACGAAGCCCAAGGCGAGGAAGCCGCCCAGGACATCCTCGAACAACGTAAACGCCAGTATCACATCGACGTTCAAGTGCTCAACGAAACCGGCGATCCGGTGGTGCGTGGCACCTTCCCGCGCCGGGCCGCAGCATTCGAGGCGCGGCAGAACAACGACGATCGCCGCCTGCCGTGGCGGCGCCTGACCGACGAAATCACCAGCGAAAAAACCGGTGACACCTACCTGTTCATCTACCGCATCCCGCACCCGGAACTCGACGCCTGGCACCGCGAAAGTCTGCTCTGGCCACTGAGTGCGCTGGGTATTGCGCTGGTGGTGCTGACCCTGTTCAGTTTGCTCGTGACTTTCTCCATCACCCGCCCGCTCAGTCGCTTGCGCGGCGCGGTGCATGATCTGGGGCAGACGACTTATCAGCAGAACAGTCTGGCGAAACTGGCCAACCGCCGTGACGAATTCGGCGTGCTGGCCACCGATTTCAACCGCATGGGCGCGCGCCTGCAAAGCCTCATCGGCAGTCAGCGCCAGTTGCTGCGCGATGTCTCCCACGAACTGCGCTCACCACTGGCGCGCCTGCGCATCGCGTTGGCTTTGGCCGAGCGTGCCAACCCGCAAGAGCGCGAGAAATTGTGGCCACGCCTGACCCGCGAATGCGATCGGCTGGAGGCGTTGATCAGTGAAATTCTGGTGCTGGCGCGAGTCGATGCCGACAACGCCAGCGCTGAAGAAGTGGACCTGAATGCGTTGCTCGCCACGCTGCAAAAGGATGCGCAGCTCAGCTCCCCCGAGCAGACCGTGCGCCTGCAAGCTGAGTCACAACTGAATCTCAAAGGCTGGCCGACGATGATCGAGCGCGCCGTGGATAATCTGCTGCGCAACGCCCAGCGCTTCAACCCGAGCGATCAGCCGATCGAATTGCAGGCTGCGCGGCAGGGAGAGCGGATTGTCATCAGCGTGCGCGACCATGGGCCGGGGGTACAGGCGGAACATCTGAGCCAGTTGGCTGAACCGTTTTATCGCGCGCCGGGGCAGACCGCTGCCGGGCATGGCCTGGGGCTGGCGATCGCCAAACGCGCGGCAGAACGGCATGGCGGCACGCTGACGCTGGCCAATCATCCGCAGGGCGGCTTTGTGGCGAGTCTGGAATTGCCGCTGGTACCGGGAGTCGTGGTCCAGCCCTGAAAAAGCCCCTCACCCCAACCCTCTCCCGGAGGGAGAGGGGGCCGAGCGAGTTGTCTGCCGTTGTGCATCGACCTTATGGATTCGCAGAAACCAGACGTCCGGTATCCCGACGCTGGATTCAGCGAAGGACGCTCAGGTCGGTGTAATTCCAAAGCATCCCCCAATCAGTCCCCTCTTCCTCTGGGAGAGGGTTAGGGTGAGGGGCTTTTTGATCTTCAGACCTTACCTGGCCAGGCGCTGACGAACTCAGCCAGATCAACCTTCTCCGCCACGCGCGGCTCTTTCTGCGGCGTGCCGAGATAGAGGAACGCGATCACCTCCTCGCCTTCCACCAGCCCCAGGCCTTCGGCCACATGCTTGGAGTACGCCAGATCCCCGGTGCGCCACACCGCGCCAATCCCCTGCGCATACGCCGCGAGCAAAATCCCGTGGGCCGCACAGCCGGCCGTGAGCAGTTGCTCGGCCTTCGGGTATTTCACGTGTTCCTGCAATTTCGCGATGACCACAACCACCAGCGGCGCGCGCAGTGGGCCGTTGCGCGCCTTGTCGATCATCGCGTCGGTGACTTCACCGCCCTGCTGGCGGGCCGCCTCGGCCAGCAACTCGCCCATTTGCTCACGCGCTGCGCCTTCGACGGTCAAAAAGCGGTACGGCTGCAAGTGCCCGTGATCCGGGGCACGCAAGGCCGCGCCGAACAGGGCTTCGCGCTGCTCGGCAGTAGGGGCCGGTTCGACCAGGCGGGGAACGGAAACACGGTTGAGCAACGCGTCGAGAGCCTGCATCGGCCACCTCCTTTGAAAAATGTGCAGCTATTCTAGCTGCAACTGCGCAACGCCTGCCGGTTTACATGCCTTGCCCCACAGGTAGAATGGCGCCCTTGTTCAATCAGCCCGAGCGGATTTCATGGCGTTGCCGACCTTACGGATCATTGGTTTTATCATCGGCATCTTCCTGATAACCCTGGCTGTGGCCATGGTCGTGCCGATGGCCACGCTGGTGATTTTCGAGCGCACCAGCGATCTGCCGTCGTTCCTCTGGGCGAGCATGATCACCTTTGTCGCCGGCCTCGCTCTGGTGATACCCGGCAGACCGGAACACATTCACCTGCGCCCGCGCGACATGTATCTGCTGACGGTCAGCAGCTGGCTGGTAGTGTGCATTTTCGCCGCGCTGCCGTTTCTGCTGACCCAGCACATCAGCTACACCGACTCGTTCTTCGAAAGCATGTCCGGCATCACCGCCACCGGTTCCACGGTGCTCAACGGCCTGGACAACATGTCGCCGGGGATTCTGATGTGGCGGTCGCTGCTGCACTGGATCGGCGGCATCGGCTTCATCGGCATGGCGGTGGCGATTCTGCCGCTGCTGCGCATCGGTGGCATGCGCCTGTTCCAGACCGAATCCTCGGACCGCTCGGAGAAGGTCATGCCGCGTTCGCACATGGTGGCGCGGTTGATTGTGGCGGCCTACGTCGGCATCACCATTCTCGGCAGCCTGGCGTTCTGGTGGGCCGGGATGAGCCCGTTCGATGCGATCAACCACGCGATGTCGGCGATTTCCACCGGTGGTTTCTCGACCTCTGACCAGTCGCTGGCCAAGTGGACGCAACCGGCAGTTCATTGGGTGGCGATTGTCATCATGATCCTCGGCAGCCTGCCGTTCACCCTGTACGTGGCGACGCTGCGCGGTAACCGCCGTGCGTTGATCAGGGATCAACAGGTGCAGGGTTTGCTGGCGATGTTGCTGGTGACCTGGCTGGTGCTCGGCACCTGGTATTGGTGGACCACCAAGCTGCATTGGCTGGAAGCGCTGCGGCATGTGGCGCTGAACGTGACCTCGGTAGTCACTACCACCGGCTTCGCCCTCGGTGACTACAGCCTGTGGGGCAACTTCTCGCTGATGCTGTTTTTCTATCTGGGCTTTGTCGGCGGCTGCTCAGGTTCGACGGCGGGCGGGATCAAGATTTTCCGTTTCCAGGTCGCCTACATCCTGCTCAAGGCCAACCTCAATCAGCTCATCCACCCGCGCGCGGTGATCAAACAGAAGTACAACGGTCACCGTCTCGACGAAGAAATTGTCCGTTCGATCCTGACTTTCTCGTTCTTCTTCGCCATCACCATCTGCGTGATCGCGCTGCTGCTGTCGCTGCTCGGAGTCGACTGGATGACCGCACTGACCGGTGCCGCCAGCACCGTGTCCGGCGTCGGCCCGGGTCTGGGCGAAACCATCGGCCCGGCCGGCAACTTCGCGACGTTGCCGGATGCGGCGAAGTGGATTCTGTCGTTCGGCATGCTGCTCGGCCGACTGGAGATCATTACGGTGTTTGTGCTGTGTATTCCGGCGTTCTGGCGTCATTGACTGCGTCCGGCACCTGCGTCAGGCGCAAGCGGTATTCGCCGGGTGTGGTGTCGAACCAGCGGCGAAAAGCGCGGAAGAAGTTGCTCGGGTCGGCAAAGCCCAGCAGGTAGGCGATTTCCAGCAAGGTCATGCTCGGTTGCGCCAGATATTGCTCAGCCAGCTCGCGCCGGGTGTCGTCGAGCAACTGCTGAAAACTGGTGCCCTCCTCCTGCAAGCGCCGCTGCAAAGTGCGCTGCGACAGGTGCAGCGTCTGCGCCACGGTGTCGCGCTTGGGTTCGCCCTGGGGCAACAAACGGCACAGCACCTGGCGTGCCCGGTGCGTCACGCGGCTCTCGGAGAACCGCGCCAGATATTCCCCGGCAAAGCGATCATGCAACAGCGCCATGGCTTCATTGGCGGTCGGCAGCGGCGCCTCCATATCGGCCCGTTCGAAGATCAACGCGTCGTATGGCGCGTTGAACACCAGCGGTGCGTGAAACGCTTCTTTATAAGGTTGCAGATTTGTCGGCTGATCGCCCTGAACCAACACTTTGACCGGGTGCAGCGGACGCCCGGTCAGCCAGCCGCACAGCGCCAACGCGCAGGCCAGTGACGCTTCGGCACTCTGCCGGGTCGGCGGCAGATGATCGCCGTGCACGGTGAGAATCAGCGCGTAACCTTCGTCGAGCAGGCGAAAGCTCAGGTCAGCGCTTTCGGCAATGATGCGTTGATAGCGCACCAGACGCTGGAAGCCTTCAGCCAGGGTATTGCTCGACATCAGCGCATAGCCGGCGACATGAAACGAGGCCGGGCGCACCACTTTGCCCATGTTCAGGCCGATCGCCGGGTTGCCGGACACCTCGACCGCGCGCTGCCAGAGCCGGGTCATGGAGTCTTGCGGGAAGCGTGCATCCGGATCTTCAAGGGCGCTGAAATCCAGCCCCAGTTGCCTGAACAGAACCCGGCAATCCAGGCCGTCCATCTCCAGTGCTTTGACAATCCCCATCGCCCAGCTTGCAGAAGTCGTTCGTTCGCTCATGGTTGTTATTCTTTTACATGACGGGCTGCAGATAACCGCCCTATTTGCGAAGGATACTAAAGTGGCGCCGATTGTCACTGGCCCACGCCAATGATCACTCTAGACTCAAATAAGCTCCCCGCCGAACAACTTGTCGCCAGAACAATCACCACAGAGAGCGCGGTCGTGGAAAACATCAAGCGGTTCAACAGCTTCGCCGAGTTCTACCCCTATTACCTCGCCGAGCACAGCAACAGCACCTGCCGTCGTCTGCATTTCATCGGCACTTCTCTGGTCATCTTCATTCTCGCCCTGAGCATCGCCAAGAGCGCCTGGTTGTTGTTGCTGGCATTGCCTGTGGCCGGTTACAGCTTTGCCTGGATCGGCCATTTCTTTTTCGAGAAAAACCGCCCGGCGACGTTCCAGCATCCGCTGTACAGCCTGCTCGGCGATTTCGTCATGTACCGCGACATGATTCTCGGTCGCGTGGCGTTCTGAATGAGGGTCTGCCCATGAATGCCCATGCTCGCTTCACCCATATGAAGGATGGCACCGAGGAAGACTGGGCGATCATCGCCGCCGACTTCAGTGCCTATGCCAGACAACTGCCGTCGAGGATCCTTGCGCACCTGAAACTGCTTGAGGGCGACTTTGGCGGTTTCCCCGTGGATCGCCTGACCCACTCGTTGCAAACCGCGACCCGCGCCTTTCGCGACGGGCGTGACGAGGAGTACGTGGTTTGCGCGCTGTTGCACGACATTGGCGACACCCTCGGTTCCTACAATCATCCGGACATCGCCGCAGCGATTCTCAAGCCGTTCGTGAATGCGGAAAACCTGTGGATGGTGGAAAAGCACGGCATTTTTCAGGGCTATTACTTCTTTCATCACCTGGGCATGGATCGGCACTTGCGCGAGCAGTTCAAGGACCATCCGCAGTTCCAGGCCACGGCCGAATTCTGCGCCAAATACGACGCCGCGGCTTTTGACCCGGCGTATGACACGCTGCCGCTGAGTTTCTTCGAGCCGATGATGGAAAGGCTGTTTGCGCAGCCGAAGAACTCGATCTACCAGGCTGCGATGCAAGAACACAGCCCGGCCTGAGAACACATGTGGGAGCGAGCCTGCTCGCGAAAGCGCTGTATCAGGCACATAAGCTTTGTCTGACACTACGCCTTCGCGAGCAGGCTCGCTCCCACAGGGTGATCTTTGGCTCAGGCGATCTCGGCAACTTTGGCAGCTTTCAACTCCGCCTCTCGCGCCTGCGCATCCGCCAGTCGATACAACTCGATCGTGCCGTCCCAATGCTCGATCAACGCCGTGCACGACTCGACCCAATCGCCGCAGTTGAGATAGTCCACCCCACCGACCTTGCGAATTTCGGCATGGTGGATATGCCCGCAAACCACGCCATGCAGTTCGCGCTTCACACACTCGTGGGCGATGGCTTCTTCAAAGTCGCTGATGAAACTCACCGCTGTCTTGACCTTGTGTTTCAGGTACGCCGACAGCGACCAGTAACCGTAGCCATACCGGGCGCGCCAGTGATTGAGCCAGCGGTTGAGCGTCAGGGTGAATTCGTAGGCCGAGTCGCCGAGAAACGCCAGCCAGCGGTGATAGCGAGTGATCACATCGAACTGATCGCCGTGGATCACCAGCAAATGCCGGCCATCCGCGGTAACGTGCACCGCCTCGTCGACCAACTGGATATTGCCCAGAATCAGCTTCGAATAGCGCCGCAGGAATTCGTCATGGTTGCCGGTGACGTAGATCACCTCGGTGCCGCGCTTGCTCATGGTCAGCAATCGGCGGATGACGTTGGTGTGCGCTTGCGGCCAGTACATGCCGCTGCGCAGTTTCCAGCCGTCGATGATGTCACCGACCAGATAGACCTTGTCGGCGTGGTAGCCCTTGAGAAATTGCGACAAGTGCCCGGCCTGGCAATCCCGGGTGCCCAGGTGCACATCGGAGATCCACAGGGTTCGCACCCGTTGTTTGCGACTGGGTCTGGCGAGCTCGGCGCTGGTCATGGGCAACCCTCTGCGATGTTTTCGCCAGCTTGCGCGCGCCGGGTTAATTGACCGTGACAAGCGTGAGTCAGTCGTGTGACAGCGCATCCGGCGTACGGCGGTGTAGACTGAGGGCCACTTCGGAGACAACCTGCCATGCGACCGATCCTCACCCTGCGTCAGTACACCCATGACCTGATTGTGCACAGCCACGAGCACGCGCAGTTGGTGTTCGGGCTGTCCGGTGCGCTGGATTTCGAGGTCGAGGGCTGTGGCAGCCAAGTGCGTCAGCAGAGTGTTGTGGTGGTTCCGTCCGGCGCTCATCATGCCTGCGACAGTCCCCAAGGCAGCAGCTGCCTGGTGCTCGACATCCCTGAAGGGCAATGGGTGCAGGAGTCGCTGGGCGCGCATGCCGAGGCCAGTCGGCGCTTGCTCGATCATCCGGGGCGGCTGTCGCTGGACTCGGGGCAGAGCCAATTGGTCAACTGGCTGGCGAACAGTCCGGTCAGCGATCCGTTGATAGCGCAGCAAGGCGCAGTGTTGCTGCTGGCCAGTCTCAATCACGCGCAACCTGCCGAACTCGGCGCGCGTCGCCTGCCCTACGCCGCGCTGGATGCGCACATCGAGCAATACGCCGGCTATCCGCTGCAAGTGGCCGACCTGGCGCGCGTGGCCGGGTTGTCCAGCGCGCGCCTGCACGCTCGGTTCATGGCCGAATGCGGACAGACGCCGATGGATTACATCCGCAGTCGACGCCTGCATCTCGCGGTGCAACTGCTGCGCGACACTGCATTACCGATTGGTGAAGTAGCCAGTCGCGTCGGTTACAGCTCGCAAAGTGCGTTCTCGGCCGCAGTCCTACGTGAGTTCGGCTCGTCGCCCGGACATCTCCGGCGCGATTCCTGCGACAAAAGACGATAGCCTGCCGACAGACTTGTAGGCCGAGACGCGGTTCAATGGCCCCATGAAGTTGAACCTGAAAAAAGGAATGCAATGACTCCGCGTACCGCCCTCGGCGCTCTGCATATCGGCGCTTTGATGTTTGGCCTGACCGGTGTGTTCGGCAAACTCGCTGCCGCATCCCCTGCTGTGATCGTATTTGGACGTGCAGCTTTCGCCGTGCTCGCCCTGGCATTTTTTGCCCGTTTCGCCAGCCAGCATGGTTGGCAGAAACTTCAGGCCGTGGACTGGCGGCGCCTCGCCCTCAGCGGCGTGTTGCTGGCCGGGCACTGGGTGAGTTTCTTCATATCCGTGAAGATCGCCGGGGTGGCCATCGCCACGTTGGGCTTTGCCAGTTTCCCGGCGTTCACGGTGATTCTCGAAGGACTGATCTTCCGCGAACGTATTCGTGCCAATGAAATCGTCCTGGTGGTATTGGTCAGCATCGGTCTGGTGCTGGTGACGCCCGCATTTGATCTGGGCAGCGGCGCCACCGTCGGCTTGCTTTGGGCAGTGTTGTCCGGCCTGCTGTTTTCCCTGCTGTCGCTGACCAACCGCGCCAGTTCCGGGCGCATCCCGGCGGTGCAGGCAGCGTTGTGCCAGAACGTCGTCGTGGCGTTGTGTCTGTTGCCGGTCGCGGCGCCGCAGTTGAGTCAGGTCCGAGCGCTGGACTGGTTGTGGATCGCCCTGCTCGGAGTGTTCTGCACGGGCGTGGCGCACAGCCTGTTCGTCGCCAGTCTGGCGGTGATCAAGGCACGCACGGCGGCAGTGGTGTTCGCCATGGAGCCGGTCTACGGCATCACCCTCGCCTGGCTGCTGTTCAGTGAAACCCCGACCCTGCGGATGCTCATCGGTGGCGCGTTGATCATCGTCGCGATTGTGGTGTCGGCGCGGATGTCAGGCGGCAGCGACAAGACAACCGTCGCCGCCGAGGCCGCCTCTCACTGAGTGCGGTCGTTGTGGCCGAGGTCGCGGTCAGGATCGATCTGATCGCGCACTCGCTGCTTCAATACCTTGGCCTCAGGGAAACCACCGTCGGTCTTGCGCTCCCAGATCTGCACACCCGCACAAGTGATATGAAACACCCCACCGGTGCCCGGCACCAACGACACTTTGCCCAAGTCGTCAGCGAAGGTGCTGAGCAGTTCCTGAGCCAGCCACGCCGCGCGCAGCAGCCACTGGCATTGAGTGCAATAAGTGATGACAACTTCGGCTTTGGCGACGGTCATGATCGCTGAAACTCCTGAGGCAGAGGGCGCCGCTATAATAGCCGGCTTTACCGCTTGCCCCGAGACTCACAATGCGCCGTTTGCTGTTCTGCCTGCTGCTTGGTTTCCTTCCCCTGCTGGTTCACGCCAGTGAAGCGCCACGACCGAAAGTCGGCCTGGTGCTGTCCGGCGGCGCTGCGCGCGGGCTGGCGCACATCGGCGTGCTCAAGGCGCTGGAAGAACAAGGCATCAGGATCGACGCGATTGCTGGCACCAGCATGGGCGCGGTAGTCGGCGGCCTGTACGCCTCGGGCTACAAGGTCGACGAACTGGAAAAACTCGCCCTGAGTATCGACTGGCAAGCGGCGCTGTCCGATGCGCCGCCGCGTGAGGACGTGCCATTTCGACGCAAGCAGGACGACCGCGATTTTCTGGTGAAGCAGAAACTCAGCTTCCGCGACGACGGCAGTCTCGGCCTGCCATTGGGGGTGATTCAGGGCCAGAACCTCGCACTGTTGCTGGAAAGCCTGTTGGCGCACACCAGCGACACCCGCGACTTCGACAAACTGCCGATCCCGTTTCGCGCCGTGACCACTGACATCGCCAATGGCGAAAAAGTGGTGTTTCGCAAAGGTCACCTGCCGCAAGTGATCCGTGCGAGCATGTCGATCCCGGCGGTGTTCGCCCCGGTCGAGCTCGATGGGCGCCTGCTGGTGGACGGCGGCATGACCGACAACATCCCGCTGGATGTCGCGCGGGAGATGGGCGTCGACATCGCCATCGTCGTCGATATCGGCACACCTCTGCGCAATCGCAAGCAACTGACCACAGTAGTCGATGTGCTCAATCAGTCGATCACCTTGATGACCCGGCGCAACTCCGAAGAACAACTGGCGACTCTGCATGCCAATGACGTGTTGATCCAGCCTGCGCTGGCCGCGTTCGGCGTGACCGATTTCGGCAAGGCTCAGGAGATGATCGACGCCGGTTACCGCGCCACGCGGATCCTCGATGCGCGGCTGGCGCAACTCAAGCCGACTCAAACCCAGGACGCGGAACTGAACGCCGCCCGTCAGCCGGGCCAGCGCACGCCGATCATCACCGCGATCCGCGTCGAAAATGACTCGAAGGTCGACGATGACGTGATTCGCTATTACATCCGCCAACCGATCGGCGCGCCGCTGGACCTGGGCCGCCTGCATTCGGACATGGGCACGCTGTACGGCCTCGATTACTTCGATCAAGTGCGTTACCGCGTGGTGCACAAAGGCCAGGATCACACCTTGGTCATCAGTGCCAGCGGCAAGCGCAGCGGCACCGATTACTTGCGGGTAGGCCTCAATCTGTCGGACGACATGCGCGGCGACAGTGCTTTCAACCTTGGTGCCAGTTATCGCGTCAACGGCATCAACCGCCTCGGTGCGGAATGGCTGACCCGCGCGCAGATCGGCGACAAGCAGGAGCTGTACAGCGAGTTCTATCAGCCGCTGGACGTCGGCTCGCGTTACTTCGTCGCGCCCTACGGGTCGTTCGAGGCGCAGAACGTTGACTCGGTGCTGGATAACGATCCGATCGCGCAGTATCGGGTCGAGCGTTACGGCTTCGGCCTCAACCTCGGCCGGCAGATCGGCAACAACGGTGAAGTGCGACTCGGCGTCGGCCAGGCCTGGGGCAAGGCTGACGTACGCATCGGCGATCAGGATCTGCCGAGCGAGAGTTTCAACGAAGGCTTCTATACCGTGAAGTATTCCTACGACTCGCTGGACAACGTCTACTTTCCGCACGAGGGCAAGGACGTCAGCCTGACGTTTGCCCAGTTCGAACCGGGCCTGGGTTCAGACAATCGCTATCGCCAGTGGGAATTGAATTTCGACAAGGCCATGAGCCACGGGCCGGATACGCTGATACTCGGCGGGCGCTACGGCCGGACGCTGGACGATGCCAATGTGGTGACCTCAAGCTTCCTGCTCGGCGGCGCGCGGCAGTTGTCAGGATTCCGTGAGGATGCGTTGTCCGGGCAGAATGTCAGCCTGATGCGCGCCGTGTACTACCGCCGCCTGACGCCGCGCTCGTACCTGCCGCTGGACTTCCCGCTGTACGCCGGCGCCTCGCTGGAGCGCGGTCGGGCGTGGAACAATGACAATGAGTTCGACAGCGGCTACATCAACGCCGCGAGTGTGTTTATCGGCTTCGACACGCCGCTGGGGCCGTTGAACTTCACGTATGGGTTGAATGATGCGGATGAGCAGGCGGTTTATCTGAATCTGGGGCAGACGTTCTGACCTGAGACGGTGTTGGCCGATCTGACGCCTTCGCGAGCAGGCTCGCTCCCACAGGGAGAGCGCATTCCATTGTGGGAGCGAGCCTGCTCGCGAAAGCGGTCTCGGATGAACGCGAAATCCGTTGGCGCTCAGCGAATCCCCGCCAACAACGTCCTTGCCGTCTGCTTCAACGGCTCATCCCCTTCCCTGAGCAATTCATTGAGCAGCGCGATCGCGCTGTCGATGTCGCCATCGTCGATGCAGGTTTGTGCCTGTTCGAGCTTGCCGGCGGCCTCGGTGTCGGTCTCGGTGGACTCGGGTGGTTGCAGATCCAAAGGTTCCAGCACCAGCGACGGCTCGGGATCGCCGAACTCATTGAGAAAGTCATCGTCGAGCGGCTGGGCGTCGGGTTCGGGTATCCATTCAAGTTCGGCTTCTTCAGCAGATGCAGCCTGTGGCAGGTCAAAATCGACAGGCAGCACTGACAAGCTAGTGCCCAGCTCTGGATCATCGATTGGCGGTGCGGCGGAATCGGTGCGGCTGTCGTTCAGATCCCAATTTGAATCCATCGACAGCTCGCCCAGATTCAATTCGAAATCATCCTCGAGAGCGCCGGGCGACGATGCAAGCGGCGCGGCTGCGGTCGCTGCCGTGGCCACGGACAGCTCAGGCGCGATTGGCGTTGCTGCAAATGCCGCCGGTGCGGCGCCTGCCAGTTTGGGATGGCGAGCGCGGGTTTCAATCAGTTCGCGCTCATCGACGCCAAGCGCACGCAGGCGGTTTTCCTGCTGTTCGTAAGCGGCGCTGTCACCCTGGCGCCCAAGAACCTCCAGCAACTGCAAACCGAGATCGGTGCGTTCAGGCTCCTTGTGCAAGGCATCGCGCAGCAGCCCGGCGGCTTCGCTGAGCCGGCCGTAGGCCAGATAGATGCCCACAGCCTCCAGCACGTCGCCGGCACCGGGTTCGTCGCGATGATCGGCGGCCGCGTGCGCACCGACAGATTGTTGAAGTTCAGGCTCATCAACGTTGTCTTCGGCGCTCACAGGCAATAGCGGCATCGGCGTGCCATCTGCGGTCGAACCTTGCTGACGGCGACGTATGAGCAACGCAGCCAGCACGCCCAGCAGCAATAGAAGTCCGCCGAGCAGCGGCCAGTTCACGCCATCGTCTGCCGCCTCGACCGGGGCTGAAACAGCGGCCGGAACCGGAGCGACCACGGGCGGTGGCGGTGCTTTCTGCACTTCGGCCAAGCGGGTTTGCAAATCTTCAATCTGCTTCTTGCCGTCGGCTATTTGCACTTGCTGCTCTTGCAGCCTGAGGTTCTGTTCGTCGAGGGTCTTTTGCAGTTGCTGGGTGAGCAGCACGCTGGCGGCCAGTTGCTCGGCCTGCGCATCATTGGCAGGCGGCGCCGGCGTTGGCGGCACAGGCGTCGCAGGGCGTTTGCCTTGGGCAGCCTGGGGCGGTGCGGTAACCGGTTCGACGGTTGGAAACTCAGAAGATTGCGGGCGCGGATCCGGCTCGTCGGTGGCGGGCACGATGCCCGGCGAACCCGGCGGATCGATCAACACCGTGTACTCGCGCAGCAGACGGCCGTTGGGTTGATCGAGCTGCACGAGGAAATTCAGGAAAGGTTCGTTGACCGGTTTGCCGGACGTCACCCGGATCATCTGGCGGCTGCCGCGCAGGATCGGAGTGAACTTGAGGTCATTAAGAAAGAACACCCGCTCGACGCCCGCCCGGCCGAACTCATCCGCCGAAGCCAGGCTGGCCGAGAGATCGTTTTGCGTCAACGTACCGACATCGACCAGCGCGATGTCGGCCTTGAACGGCTGATTGAGGGCTGAGTGAACAGTGATTTCGCCCAACCCCAACGCCATCGACCAGGTCGAATAGCTGAATACGCCAGCGAGCAGCAGCCATTTGGCGCCCCCGCGCAGCACGTGCCGACTTGCGAGCATGAGCATCCCTTAAATAAGCAAAACCGGTTTCTATGCGTTCGCACATCCGGTACGAACACGATATTGCCCAGTAGTTCTTATAGTCCGCTCAGCGCGATCTCTCAAAAAATCGCTGTCGGGATGTGCCTCAAGATTTTTCCAGGTTGGCCAGAATGTGCCCGTGCACGCGCATGCACACCTTCAGATCCGCCTCGTCGACACCTTCGAACAGTTCGTGACGCAGTTGCGTGGCAATGGTTTCGATTTGTTCGATCAGGGGCAAGGCAGGTGCACAGAGCACGATTTTTTTCGCCCGGCGGTCTTCCATCACGGACTGGCGTTGCACCAGTCCCTGGTTCTCCAGACTATCGAGCAAGCGTGCCAGGGTCGGGCCTTCGACGCCGACACTCTGGGCCAGTTCGCGTTGGGTCGGCGCCTCTTCAAAACGCGCCAGATGCAGCAGCACCAGCCAGCGCGCCTGCGACAGGCCCAGCCCGGCGAGGCGACGATCCAGTTCGGCACGCCAGCCACGGGACATCTGGGCCAGTTGCATACCAAAGCGATGTTGATCGGTTAACGGCATAAAACACTCACGGTTAGACTGAAAATACGGAAAATCTAATTATTAGTCAGCTAAGCATGGGCGGCAGTTATAGGCAAGAGTGGCTCTGTACTGAATCGTTACAACTGCACGGGGCTTGGCGCATACGTCGTTTCACATCTCGAATTCAGACTGCAACGCCGCCCGCACACAATAAAGCACGCCTTCAGGAACACGCCCGGCGAACAATTCGGCGACTTCGGCGACGGACGGCAACTCGCCCTCGCCATCGAGAAACGCGTCCTGCACTTCACCCATCAGCTCTTCTGGCAAATCCAGCGCCTGCTCCAGCGACAACTGCTGCTTGCCGATGGCTTCGGCGAGCATGGCGTAGACGTTCTTCTCCGAGCACTGCAACTGCCCGGCGATCTGCAGCGGGGTCATGCCGGCGCGGGCCAGGGTGATCAGCTCGTGACGGACATCGGCGACCACCTTCGGCGCCTCCGCCTCGCCGCCGAGGACTTCAAGGAAGGCTTCGCCATAACGCTCCAGCTTGCGTGCGCCGACGCCGCTGACCCGGGCCATTTCCGCCAGCGAGGTCGGCTGGCTGCGGAGCATTTCCAACAACGTCGAGTCGGGGAAGATGACGTACGGCGGCACGCCGTGTTCTTCGGCCAATTTGCGCCGCAGTGCGCGCAAGGCTTCCCACTGTTCGCGTTCCTCGCCGCGCACCAGTTGGCTGGCCTGGCTCTTGCTGCCCGTTTTCGCGGTGACTTGCGGTTTCAGGTCGCGGCGCAGTTCCAGCTTCACTTCGCCTTTGAGCAGCGGCCGGCAACTGTCATTAAGACGCAGACCGCCATAACCCTCGTGATCGACATCGGCCAACCCACGCGCCACCAACTGGCGGAACAGCGAGCGCCACTCGCTCTCGCTCAACGCTTTGCCAACGCCAAACACCGACAAATGCTGGTGGCCGAAGCTGCGCACCTTTTCGTTGTCCTTGCCCAGCAACACGTCGACCAGATGACCGACGCCATAGCGCTGGCCGGTGCGGAAAATCGCCGACAAGGCCTGACGAGCAGGCTCGGTGGCGTCCCAGGTCTGCACGCCGTCGACACAGTTGTCGCAGTGCCCGCACGGTTCTGGCATGTCTTCATCGAAATAGGCCAGCAACGCCTGCCGGCGGCAGCGGGTTTCTTCGCACAGCGAGAGCATGGCGTCGAGCTTGTGCTGCTCCAGACGCTTGTGCCGCTCGTCGCCTTCGGAGTTCTGCAGCATCTGCTTGAGCATCACCACGTCTTGCAGACCGTAGGCCATCCACGCATCCGCTGGCAGCCCGTCACGGCCGCCGCGTCCGGTTTCCTGGTAATACGCCTCAAGGGATTTCGGCAGATCGAGGTGCGCGACAAAGCGTACGTTGGGCTTGTCGATGCCCATGCCGAACGCCACGGTGGCGACCATGATCAGGCCTTCCTCGTTGAGGAAGCGCTTCTGGTGATAAGCGCGCAGATCGTTGGGCAGACCGGCGTGATACGGGAGCGCCGGGAAGCCCTGCTCGCTGAGGAACGCCGCAACTTCTTCGACCTTCTTGCGCGACAGGCAGTAAACGATGCCGGCGTCGCTGCGCCGTTCGGCGAGGAACGCCAGCAACTGTTTGCGCGGCTGCTCCTTGGGCACGATGCGATAGAAGATGTTCGGGCGGTCGAAACTCGACAGAAAGCGCTCGGCGTTCTGCAGGTGCAGGCGATCGACAATTTCTTCGCGGGTGCGCTTGTCGGCGGTCGCGGTGAGGGCAATGCGCGGAACGTTGGGGAACAGCTCGGCCAATTGACCCAGTTGCAGGTATTCGCGGCGGAAATCGTGACCCCATTGCGACACGCAATGCGCTTCGTCGATGGCGAACAGGGCGATTTCCGGGCTTTGCAGGAACGCCAGCATGCGTGGCTGCACCAGACGCTCGGGCGCGAGATAGAGCATTTTCACTTCGCCGCGCTTGATCCGCAGGGCGAGATCACGCTGCTGCTCGGCACTCAGCGTGGAGTTCAGCGCAGCGGCGGCGACGCCCAGTTCTTCAAGGGTGGCGACCTGATCGTCCATCAGCGCGATCAACGGCGAAACGACCACCGCCAGGCCCTCGCGCAACAGTGCCGGCACCTGGAAGCACAACGACTTGCCGCCACCGGTAGGCATCAGCACCAGCGCATCACCGCCGCTGGCCACGCGCTCAATGATCGCACCCTGACGGCCACGGAAACTGTCGTAGCCGAAGATGTCCTTGAGGACGCGTTGAGCCTGTTCGAGCATAAAAACTCCAAAAATCTACCGATACATCCCTGCTCAGGCTGGTTCAGAGCAGCCTCGGCTGCTTAAACAAAACGTAAGAACACATTGCATGACCAGCGCAGCGCCGGCAGGGATCGCAAAACGCGGCAGTATACCCGAGGCCTTCGCCGCACAGGGTGCCGCTGAGAAGACACCGCCCGACCGACACACAAAAAGCCCTTGTGGGAGCGAGCCTGTTCGCGAAAGCAATCGGTCAGTCAATGCAACAGTGCCTGACATGCCGCCTTCGCGAGCAGGCTCGCTCCCACATGGCTTTGTATACCGTCCGGCATTTACGGCAAATCTGCCAAGCGGCTGGCTAGAGCGCGCAAGAAAGCCTAGAATTCCCGCATTGTTTATTCCCCAAGGTAGCCCCGTAATGTCCTTCGCTGAGCAACTGACCCGCCTGCAAGTCTTCCTCGATGCCGACGAGCTGCACGACGAGGCGCTGGATTACGTCGCCGCCCACGGTTACCTGACCGCGCTGTCTATCTGCTCCGAAGACGTTCCGGAGCGCGAGTGGATCGACGCGCTGTTCGCCGAAGAGCCGCATTACGCCGACGAAGCCCAGCGTGCCGAAATCGAAGCCACACTGATCGGCCTCAAAGCACACATCGCTCGCCAACTGGCCTCGGATGAAGAATTCGAATTGCCGTGCGAACTGGATCTGGGCGAAGAGCCGGACGATTCCGAACTGCGTGGCTGGTGCATCGGTTTCATGGAAGGCGTGTTCCTGCGTGAAGCGGCCTGGTTCGAAACCGCCGAAGAAGAAGTCAGCGAAATGCTCCTGCCGATCATGGTCGGTTCCGGCCTGTTCGACGAGCAGCCTGAGTTCGAAGACATCGCCAAGGACGCCAACCTGATGGACGACATGATCGTTCAGATCCCGGAAGCCCTGACCGCGCTGTATCTGCTGTGCCAGGCCCCCGACGAAAAACCGGCGATCCTCAAGCCTCGTCATCACTAAGAACCGGCCTATGGACAACCCCATAGGCAACCGCCCCCTGATGTTGCGCTACGTCCTGCTGGCCATCGGCTGGCTCAGCGTCGCATTGGGGGTGATCGGCATCTTCCTGCCGGTCCTGCCCACCACCCCCTTCCTCCTGCTCGCCGCGGCCTGCTTCGCGCGCAGCTCTCCGCGCTTCTATCGCTGGCTGGTCGAACATCCACGGCTGGGGCCATGGATTCGCGACTACCTCGAAGGCAACGGCATCCCGCTCAAAGGCAAGGTCTACGCGATCGGCCTGATGTGGGTGAGCATTCTGTTCTCGTGTTATCTGGTGCCGTTGGTTTGGGCGCGTGGGTTCATGCTGACCAGTGCGGTGTTGGTGACGGTTTATATTGTGCGGCAGAAGACCTTGAAAAAACGCTGATTGCTCCACCGTCGGCGGCACAACCGTTCATCCGATATCAGTCCGCACCTGTCAGAGTTGACAGGTGCGCGCTTTAACGTCGCATGCTTAATTCTTCCGTATCGGCGCTGACAGCCCAGGTAAGCGCCCCGTATGGAAGGCGAAAATTCATGACCAGCTCACAATACCTGATATTCCCTCCTGCGCCGCGTTCCGGTATCGGTGTGCTGGCCCTCTATCCGCCGCAACCACTCCTGTACAAGCTGCAAACTGACCAGAGCTACGGTATCAACATCGCCATGATTGCTCAGAACATTAACGGATTGGGCTTCAGTCTCCCGACATATCTGTCTCAAGCCCTCGGTGACCGTATCGAAGTCTTCCTCGATAGACCCGATGTCACCACCCCTTCGTCCGTGATTGATTTCGCCCTTACAGAGGACGATTTTGAGGCCGATGGAAAGACCCCTAAAACCGTACTTTTTGACATTACAGCTGAAACCCTCGAGGAGAAATTCCTGCCGTTTACCGACGTCAGGCTGGATTGCTGGATTAAAGTCACGAGACTGAGCGGCAACCCGGGGGAATCGCCACACTCACAACTCTGGTTCAAACATCCCGCTCCGGGCGAAGCGGACATTGACGGCGGCAAGCCTTCCAATCAGGGCCTCAAGCTGCCAATCGCATCGGAAAGTATCGTCGATCAGAACGTCATCAAAGAGGGCATGGAAGTCACGGTCAAGCATTACTTCAATCAGCAGATCGGCGATACGGTCGTGCTGACATTTGGTTCGCTGCGGCTGGACTTCGTCGTGACCGACGACTCGGCCGACATCGTTTTCAAGCTGACGCCTGACTTGCTCGGCAAATTGCAACAAACCAGCAATCTGGTGGTGCGCTGGAGCGTTTATGACATTGTCGAGAACTCCAGTGGTTTTTCGGAACCGCTCATTCTGCCGTTCAAGCCCGTAATAACTCTGCTGACCGCGCCGATTTTCGAGCAGTCCGATGCCGACGACGTAATACACCATGACTGGCTTGCAGGCGGCCCGACGAACATTCTCCTGACGGGCAGTTTTGCGATCAACGATGTGATCGCCCTGACACTGGAAGGATTCACCCGAAACAACGTGCCAGTCACTCATACCTATTCTTTAACGGTGACCGTAGACAGCAAGACACTGAACTTTCCCGTGGAAAATTTCCGCATTCAAAATGTGATAGGTGGAAGTTTACGGGCAACTTATATTCTGACCAGAGCAGGTCAGTCCAAACTTTCCAAACCTGCTGACGTCACCGTTGCGGGTAAATCCTTGCCACTGGGAGCACCGGAGGTCACCCCACTGGTGGAAGGTGAGCTGGCAGTCGACACTGCCAAAGCCTTTATAAATGTCGCCAGTTTCTGGCCCTTGAAACAAGGGGCAGAGGTCAAGCTGCATTGGCAGACCACAGACATCAACGGCAAGTTGGTACGGTTTACTTGGGGACAGCTTGTAACGGATCCTTCAAAGCCCATCGTTTTCGAGGCCGAGAACGAGTACATCAAGCCCTACGCCAGCGCGAGACTGGCCGTGCAGGCCACCATCACCAATCCCGGCGAAAGTGAAGTCTTTTCCGATATCGCGCAGTTGAAGATCGGCGATCCCAAGGAGCTTGTCCTCACGCCGCCCTCACTGGTATCGCCTTTCACTAATCCGCTTGATCCCTTGGCAGCGCTGCCGAGCATGCTGGTGGAATATCTCGATGCCAAGACCGAGAAGGTCCGTCTGGTGTGCACACCACTGCCCTTGGGATTTGATCGCTTCCCGCTGGTAGATCTGGATTCGGCCAAACAAGCCCGCTTTCCGTTCGACAGGCGCCTGATCGTGGCGCTTCACGGTGAAACCGTGCGATTCAAATTCAACCTGAATCAGGACGGCAAGAAAATCGGATCTTCTCCGGAAACTGAGGTTTCTTTCAAACTGATCGCTGATCAGGATCCCAGGTTTCCGAGACCGCGAATCATTGGCATTGATAACGCAATCCTGGACGTAAAAAAACTGACCAGCGCAGACAAATTGGCGGTCAACCTCTGGCACGGACAACGGCCGGGCCAGAGCATGACGCTGGTGCTGATCGGCATCGACAGCAAAGACAACCCTGTTCGCCACGTCATCATGAACGCGGAGGCGAGCGTCACCAGCGCCGGGCTGATACGGGAACTGTCAACGCCGACGCTGGAAGTGTTGAAAAATCTCAAAAGCGGCAGTACGGCGACATTGATATTTTCCGTGCGCCTGGGGTTGCGCGGCAATCCAGTGGAATTTCCCCACCAGACCTATCAGATCGAATCTCTGGTTGAGTTGCAGCCGGTCATCACACTGATTAAGGACTCGCAGAACAGGGAGATTCCGCATAGCGACCTGACGGTTGATCCGAATGTCACGATCGAGGGAACTGCGAGCGTAGAACAGCAGGTTGAAGTTCTGGTGAATGGCAAGTCGATAGAGACATTGACCACAGACAAGGACGGGAAATTTTCAACGCTATTGAAGGGGCTCGTTGTCGATGTACTGACAGTCGTGCAGATTCGAGCACTCTATGGCGACGGTCTTCTCTCTCCTTTACGCTCGTTCACGCTGCGCAAAGCGCTGCAAGTCAACAACAGCGCCATGGCCCTGTCAGGACTGAGAGTTTATGCATGGCGCCACACTCACAGTGCAGATTTTCCAAACAATACCCAAATCCGCGCCGCCGTCCCGTCTACAGGCGTCCACCCGATCACCTACAGAAGCAGTAATCCGAACGTGGCTTATGTCGACGGCAACGGGAAAGTCACGGGCATACGTAACGGCAATACGTACATTACCGTACAGGACCGATTCAGCTCATTTTCTTATTACGTCAGTGTGACGAATGTTTATCAGTTGGCTATCGGCGGCTACGGCATGACACACCAAGAGGCGCTCAACTGGCGATACAGCATTCCGGGCGCAGAAGCCATGGGTGGTGCACTGCACACAATGCAAGTGGTATATGGACCCGATCCTTATTGGCCAATAGCCGCTGGGGGCATATACCGGATGTGCGATGAAGGCGGTTGCCCGAGCAACTCGCGGTCGATATATGCGCATGCCAATGGCGGAATTGTTTGCCATCCGGACCTGAATGCCCGATGGGCTCCATGGTGTATCTATCCCATTTACGGATAAACCGGCCTCTTCGCGAGCAGGCTCGCTCCCACAGTTTCACCGCTCTCCCCTGTGGGAGCGAGCCTGCTCGCGAAGGCTGACTTAAAGACAACACGTCTCTACAGACAGACAAAACCCACCGTCCCGAATCAACCGGGGCGGCGGGTTTTGTTGTTTCAGACCTCAGATCAGACCGTATCCACCTTCAACGAATGATCATTTAGCATGCCGCTGATGATCGTCGCTGTGTCGTGACCGCTGGCAATCATGCCGCCTGCGCCCGGGGTCACGCCGTAGTGGCTGGCGAGGTTGACGCCGGCCAGGTCGATGGTCTGGCTCGGCGCGGCGCCGGCCATGGCGCTGACGTCGATGCTGGTCATCACCGAGGCGCCGCTGCCGCTGACGGTGAAGTGCAGATAGTCGTCCAGCGACGCGGTACTGGCGTTTTCGCCTTGCAGCAGTTGCGACAGATCGAGCCTGTCGGTACCGGGGGTGAAATCGGTAATCAGGTCATGGCCGCTGTTGCCCTTGAGCCACTGGAAGGTGTCCGCCCCTGCCCCGCCCGTCAGCGTATTGTTGCCCATGCCACCGATCAGCAAGTCATCGCCAGCGCCGCCATTGAGGAAGTCGTTGCCGAGGCCACCGTTGATCACGTTGTTGTTGCCGTCGCCGGTGAGGCTGTCGTTGAAGTTGGAGCCGAGCAGGTTTTCGATGCCGGTCAACGTGTCAGTACCGGCGCCGAGGGTGTTCTGCGCACCGAGCAGGCCGAGATTGACGGTGACGGCGGCCGTGGCGTGGGCGTAGCTGGCGGTGTCGCTGCCAGTGCCGCCGTCGAGCAGATCGTTGCCCGCGCCGCTGTAGAGCAAGTCGTTGCCAGCGTCGCCGTGCATTTCGTTATTGCCGGAGCCTGCCGTGAGTACGTCGTTGCCGTCGCCGGCATTGATCACGTTGTTGCCGCTGCCCGCCACCAACACATCGTCGCCAGCAGTGCCGGTCAGGGTGTGGCCGTCCTGATAGCTGATGCTGACGTTAGCCGTGTCGCTGCCGCCGTGGTTGTCGTTGGCGGCGTAAGTGCCGTGGTAGTCCGGCGTGATGTCGTGGGCCGCGGCGTAGTTGAGGGTCATGGTCATCTGGTAGTTCTCCGCCGCATTCGGGTTGCCGCCACCATTACCAATGTTGGTGATGTGAATCTGATAGACGCCGTCCGCCGAGGCGCTGAGGGTCTGGCCGTCCGCCAGCGCCATCCAGGCACCGCCATTGAGCGAATACTCCATGCTGATCTTACCGGCACCCAGATTGTGATCCAGATTGAGGGTTTCGCCCTGACGCAGATTGACGGTAATGCGGTCTTCATCGTTGGCATTGCTGTTGCTCACCATGCCCAGATAACCGCTGACCACCAGCACGGCGGTCATGGTCGCGGCATTGGCGCTGAAGGCGCTGCGCACATTGGCCAGATTCTGGTTGGCTGCGTTATTGGTCTGCCCAGTGAAGCCGATCAGGCCGCTGCCGGTGAAGTCCGCCGCTTTCGACACCCAACCGGTATTGAAACTGGTGGGTGTGGCGTTGAGGGTGTCGCCGTTCGGATCGGTGTCATTGGCCAGCAACAGCTCGCCCGGCACCACGATATTGCCCGACAGCACGTTGGTGATGACGTGATCGTCCATCGCCACCGGTGGCGCGTTGGGGATCACTTTCACCGTCAGGGTGGAGCTGGCCAGATCGCCGTCGTTGTCGCTGACGGTGAAGCCGATGTTTTCGGTGATCACCACTGCGGTGGTTTTCTGCGAGGTGTAGCTGTATTCGCCGGTATCAAGATTGACCACCAGCGTGCCGCTGTTGTTGGTGGCAATGCTGACGCTGTTGTTGGCGGTATTGAAGGTGCCGTGATTGGCGCCGCCGCTCGCGGTCAACGAACCCTGGCCACTGAGGGCTTTCGGATCGTAGGTGTAGGTGGTGCCGTCGACCACGATCGACTTGATGAAACCGCCATCGGCGCCGAACGAACCGCCTTCGCCCAGCAGCGAACCGGTGACCGGCGCGCCCTGCACGGTGCCGGACAATACCGAGTTGAGCTGATTGAGATCGGTGACCACCACCGCATTGGTATTGGTGTGGTTGATGCCATCGTAGGCCAGCGGATCGAGGTTGGCGTTGCTCACGCCACTGCCCAGACCAATGGCGTAGTTCTTGATGTTGTTGGCGTCGAGGAAGTTTTTCAGCGCGGCTTCGTCAGCCGTGCCGATGTCGCCCTCGTTGGGCTTGCCGTCAGAGAAGAAGTAGCCGACGTTCTGTGCCCCGGTGAGTTTGCCGGAGGTGTTGAACGCGGTCTGCATCACTGCTACGGCAGCATCGTAGTTGGTGCCGCCGCCGGCATTGAGACCGGCGAGGAGTGTCTTGGCGGTGGCGACATCCACCCACACGGTGGTGCGGTCGGCGGCATTGCTGCTGAACGTCACCAGCTGCACTTTCACATCGCCCAGATCATCGTACTTGTCGAGCAAGGCACCAATGGCCTGCTTGGCCAGTGCCAGCCGCGACAGGCCCGGCACGCCAGAGGCATCAGCCATACTGCCGGAGATGTCGAGGACGATGAGAATGTTCGAATCGATCTCCACTGCGGTTACCGAGCGATCCGAGGCAACGGCTTTCGGTATGTCGTCGACGATGTTGACCACGAGGGTGCTGGTGGTGCTGTTGCCCAGTGCATCGGTGGCTTTGTAGGTGAACGTTTCGCTGAGGGTGTTCGGCCCGTCGTTGGCGTTCGGCGCGGTTTTCGGCGCCGAGGTCAGCGTGTAGGTGTAGGTGCCGTCAGCGTTGAGCAGCAGTTGCCCGTAGCTACCGGTGGCGTTGCCGACCAGGGTGTAAGTGATCGCGCCGCTGCCGCCACTGACCGAACCGACCAGCGTGCCGCTGGCGGTTTCACCGGTATTGCCCGGTTCGCTGCCGGTGACTGTGCCGGGGGCGAGATCCTGGCCATCCTTGTTCAGGTCGAGGGCTTTTTCATAGACCGTCACATCCTGATCGACCGAGGCGACCAGTTTGCTGTCGGCGACGTTGATGGTCAGCGTCGTGGTGCTTTCATCGCCATCGCTGTCACGGATGGTGTAGGTGAACGTGTCGGTCGCGCCCGGCGGGCTCACCGAGTTCGGGTTGCTGTGGTAAACCGCATTGCCCGCCGCGTCGAGGGTCAGGTAGCCGTAGTTGCCGTTGATGTTGCTGTTGAGCCCGCCGCTGGCTGATGTCGCGGTGTTGCTGCCGGCGCGCACGCCGACCACCGTTGCGGCACCATCGGCGCCGCTGAGGTCATTGCCGAGCACACTGACATTGACCGTGCCGCCCTCCGCTACCGAGCCGGTATCGGCGTTGGCAGTCGGCAAATCGTCGACGATATTGACGTTGATCTGACCGCTGGCGGTACTGCCATCGGTATCAGTGGCGACCACGTCGAAGCTCTCGCTGAGGCTGTTGGCACCGTTGGCGTTCGGATGAGCTTCGTTGTCGACCAGGGTGTAGCTGTAACTGACCACGCCGGTGGCCGGATCGTAACCGGTGATGGTGAAGGTGCTGCCCAGCGGCGAAACCACCGATTGCGGCAAACCGGCGGCGACGCCATTGCTGATTACGGCGATGCCGCCGACCGTGAGGGTTTGCAGGCCATCGAGGGCGGTCACGGTGAAGCTGCCGCTCCGGGTCAGCGCCGAGGTGTCGGGGTTGCTGCCGTCGCTGAGGTTTTTCTCGTAAACAGTGATTTCGCCGCCCTTCACATCGAGGCCGTCGAGGCACACCGGATCGTCATTGTTGTGGATGTTCAGCACCAGGTTGGCGGTGCTGGTGTCGCCGTCGGCATCGGTGATGGTGTAGGCGAAGTTTTCCGTGCCGTTGCCGCCGCCATGGAGGTTTTTGAAGTCGGCGTCGTTGGCGTCAAGCGTGTAGGTATAAGTGCCGTTGGCATTGAGCACCAGGGTGCCGTAAGTGCCGGTGAAAGTACCGGCGGTTACCGGGCCGCTGGCGACGCGGTCGGCGCCCTGCACGTCGTTGTCGAGGACGTTGCCGGTCAGGGTCAACTGGGCTTCGGTCGCGTTGTCGGCATTGCTGTCATTCAGCGCCTTCGGCACGTCATCGACGATGCTCACAACGATCGTGCTGGTGACGACATTGCCCAGCGAATCGGTGGCCTGATAGGTGAATGTTTCGCTCAGGCTGTTGGCGCCATCGTCGGCGTGCGGCGTGGTGGTCGCAGGCGAAGTCAGGGTGTAGGTGTAAGTGCCATTGGCATTGAGGACGATCTGCCCGTAATTACCGGTGGCGCTGCCGACCAGTGCATAGCTGATCGCGCCGACCGCACCAGTGACCGAGCCGACCAGGGTGCCGGAAGCGGTTTCGCCAGTGCTGTTCGGATCGCTGCCGACCACACTGCCCGCCGCCAGATCCTGGCCATCCTTGTTCAGGTCGAGGGATTTTTCGTAGACGGTGACGTCAGTGTCGCTGACCGCTTTCAGGCAGCTGTTATAGACGTCGATGGTGATCGTCGTGGTGCTTTCATCACCATCGGAATCGCGCACGGTGTAGGTGAACACATCCACCGCACCCGGACCGTTCACCGCGTTGGGATTGCTGTGATAAACGGCGTTGCCGTTGGCATCAAGCGTGAGGTAACCGTAGGTGCCGTTGATCTGCGAATTGAGCCCGCCGATGGCCGAAGTCGAGGTGTCGGCACCGGCACGCACGCCGACCACTGCGCCGGTAATCGCCGGGCCATCCGCGCCGCCGATATCGTTATCCAGCACATTGCCGCTGACGGTGCCGCCCTCCGCCACCGAAGCCGCGTCCGCATGCGCGGTCGGCAAATCATCGACGATATTGACGTTGATCTGGCCGCTGGCGGTACTGCCATCGGTGTCAGTCGCCACCACGTCGAAGTTCTCGGTGAGGCTGTTGGCGCCGTTAGCGGTTGGATGAGCTTCGTTGTCGGCCAGGCTGTAGCTGTAACTGACTACACCGGTTGCCGGGTCATAACCGGTGATAGTCAACGTGCTGCCCAGGGGTGTGATCACCGATTGCGGGAAACCTGCGGCCACGCCGTTGGTGATCACCGCGATGCCGCCAACCGTGAGGGTCTGCAGACCATCGAGAGCACTGACGGTGAAAGTGCCGTTCTGGGTCAGCGCCGGGGTGTTGGGGCTGGTGCCGTCGCTGAGGTTTTTTTCGTAGACGGTGAGTTCGCCACCGTTGACGTCGAGGCCGTTGAGCAGCACCGGGTCGTCGTTGTTGTGAATCTGCAGAACGAGGTTGGCAGTGCTGGTATCGCCGTCGGCATCGGTGATGGTGTAGGCGAAGGTTTCCGTGCCGTTACCGCCGCCGGTCAAGGCTTTGAAGTCGGCGTCGCTGGTGTTCAGCGTGTAGGTGTAGGTGCCGTCGGCGTTCAGCATCAACGTGCCGTAAGTACCGGTGAAAGTACCCGGCGTGACTGGGCCGGTCGGTACGCGATCGGCGCCTTGTATGTCGTTGGTGAGGACATTGCCAGTCAGCGTCAGTTGGCTTTCTGAGGCAGTGCCATTGCTGTCATCGTTGGCTTTCGGCAGGTCGTCGACGATGTTCACATCCAGCGTGCCGTTGGCTGTCGTGCCGTTGTCATCGACTACCGTAACCGCGAACTGCTCAGACAAATTATTCGCGCCGTTGGCGTTCGGATGCGCTTCGTTGTCGGCCAGGGTGTAGCTGTAACTGACCACGCCGGTTGCAGCGTTGAAACCGGTGATGGTCAGCGTGCTGCCCAGTGGCGTGGTGATCGATTGCGGGAAGCCTGCGGCGACGCCGTTGGTCACCACGGCGATGCCGCCGACGGTCAGCGTGGTGACGCCGTCCAGTGCAGTGATGGTGAACGTGCCGTTCTGCGTCAGCGCGCCAGTGTCCGGGGCGCTGCCGTCGCCGAGATTTTTCTCGTAAACCGTCAACTCGCCACCGGCGACGTTCAGGCCGTCGATGATGACTGGATCGTCGTTGTTGTGGATCTGCAGAACCAGATTGGCAGTGCTGGAATCGCCGTCGGCATCAGTGATGGTGTAGGCGAAGGTCTCTGTGCCGTTACCGCCGCCGGTCAAGGCTTTGAAATCGGCATCGCTGGTGTTCAGGGTGTAGGTGTAAGTGCCGTCGGCGTTTAGAACCAAGGTGCCGTAAGTACCAGTAAATGTACCGGCCGTGACTGGACCGGTGGGTACGCGGTCGGCGCCTTGTATGTCGTTGGTGAGGACATTGCCAGTCAGCGTCAGTTGGCTTTCTGAGGCAGTGCCATTGCTGTCATCGTTGGCTTTCGGCAGGTCGTCGACGATGTTCACATCCAGCGTGCCGTTGGCTGTCGTGCCGTTGTCATCGACTACCGTAACCGCGAACTGCTCAGGCAGATTGTTCGCGCCGTTGGCGTTCGGATGCGTTTCGTTATCAGCCAGGGTGTAGCTGTAACTGACCACGCCGGTTGCAGCGTTGAAACCAGTGATGGTCAGCGTGCTGCCCACTGGTGTGGTGATCGATTGCGGGAAGCCTGCGACGACGCCGTTGGTCACCACGGCGATGCCGCCGACGGTCAGCGTGGTGACGCCGTCCAGTGCAGTGATGGTGAACGTGCCGTTTTGCGTCAGTGCGCCAGCGTCAGGGGCGCTGCCGTCGCTGAGGTTTTTTTCGTAGATCGTCAGCTCGCCACCGGCGACGTTCAGGCCGTCGATGGTGACTGGATCGTCGTTGTTGTGGATCTGCAGAACCAGATTGGCAGTGCTGGAATCGCCGTCGGCATCAGTGATGGTGTAGGCGAAGGTCTCTGTGCCGTTGCCGCCACCGGTCAAGGCTTTGAAATCGGCATCGCTGGTATTGAGCGTGTAGGTGTAGGTGCCGTCGGCGTTCAGAACCAAGGTGCCGTAGGTACCGGTGAATGTACCGGGCGTGACTGGACCGGTGGGTACGCGGTCGGCGCCTTGTATGTCATTGGTGAGGACATTGCCGGTCAGGGTCAGCAAGGTTTCCGAGGCAATGCCGTTGGCGTCGTCAAACGCTTTGGGCACGTCGTCGGTGATGTTCACGTCGAGGGTGCCGGTGGCGCTGTCGCCATTGCTGTCGGTGGCGATTACGGTGAACTGTTCGCTGAGATTGTTCACGCCGTCGCCGGCCGCGTGGGTTTCGTTGCCGTTGAGGGTGTAGCTGTAGCTGACCGTGCCAGTGGCCGCGTTATAACCGGTGATGGTCAGGGTATTGCCCAGTTGCGTGGTGATCGACTGGGGAAAGCCGATCGGCACGCCGCCAACGATCACGTTGATGCCGCCGATGCTCAGGCTGTTCAAACCATCCGCTGCCGAGACCGTGAAGCTGCCACTTTGCGTCAGCGCGCCTGGATTGGCCGCTGTACCGTCAGGCAGATTGGCTTCATTGAGGTTGAGTTCACCATCCGCCCCATTGAGGCCGTTGAGGATGACCGGGTTGTTCACTGGTGGCGGTGGCACCACGACCGGCGCCGGCGTGTCGTCACCATTGTCGATGTCCGCGTCGCGACGATACTCGGGAAATTCGGGAATGCCATTGAAACCGGCAGTGGGGAAACCGATGATCGGATCGACCCGGCCGCCGACTTCGGTCAGCAGAACGAAACTGTGCCCGCCGCCCAGTTCACCGGTGTTGCCGGTGGGCGCGTTGGGGCCGGCCGCGGTGGCTTCGGCGGTTTTGCTTGGGTCTTCACCGGCGGCGATGGCTTGCTGGATCTGCTCGACATCGGTCAGTTGCGCCTGGCTCGGGGTCTGGGCTTCGTCGACGTTCACCGGCACAGCCTGGTCGGCCAGTAGTTGCCCGGTCATGGTGATGCTGCTGCCCCGGCCGAGGGTCAATTCCTCGCCGTTTTGCAGTTTCACTGCCACCGCGCCTTCCGCGCCGGTGATCAGTTGATCGCCAGCGTACAAACGATCGCCTTCGAACAACGGACGCTTGATGCCGTCGCTCGCCTGAGCGAACACCTGACCAATGACTTTTGTGACCGTACCGATGAGCGCTGCCATGTGAAATCCTCCGCTGCCGACCACCGTCGGCACTGGTTCGCGAAGCAGCCCATGGCTCAATCGGGTTGCCGGGGGCGACGCTCGCACCCTCGACAGTTCGTTTCGCAGGCCCGGTTTGAGGTGAATTGTCAGCGCTATCAAGCACTTGCCAACCCTGTTCAATCCGCCGACCCACTAGCGCTACGTAACGGTGGTGAATCACCCGAGTGACAAAAATCTGTCGCTCATTCGCCGTTACGCGTCCCTCCCCTTCAGCAGTACTTCGCAGTGTCTCGCAAAGTGAATGGAACTTTCCTCAAGCCTTTTCGAGCTCCCTAAAGCGCATAAAACAAAGGCTTTCGAGCTGAACAATGTGCTGCTTTTGAAAAACCGCATAAGTTTTTTTTGGAATAAACCTTATGAAAATTTTTTCTTAGCTACGCTCTAGGATGTTCTTAGCTCTGTTGTTACAAGAGTGAAACGCTTATACCCAAAATTTACGTCAAATATTTGGCGACGGTAACACAACATTGAGATCCAGGGAGATGCACCCATGCGCGTTTTAACCCCCCTCTGCAGCGCGGTTTTGCTGGCCATGGCTTGCACTTCCCAAGCCCAGGCGATGAACCTCACCGAGGCGATTCAAAGCACCATCGCCACTCACCCGGAACTGGCGTCGCGCGTGGACGCCCGCCTGTCAGCGGATGAACAGGTGAAAGTGGCCAAGGGCGGGTTTTATCCGTCGGTCGATCTGAACGCCGCCTACGGGCGCGGCTACAGCGACAACACCAATACCCGCGCTTTCGGTAACCACAACACCGAAATCCTCAATTACACCCAGTCCGAGCTGCGCTTGCGGCAGATGATCTTTGACGGTTTCAATACCGCCAACGAGGTCGAGCGCACCAAGGGCGTGTCCAACTCGCGCGCCTACTACGCGCAAGGCACCGCGCAGGATCTGGCCCTGCGCACGATCGAGGTCTACCTCGAAGTGCTCAAGCGGCGTGAACTGGTGACGCTGGCGAAGAACAATTTGCAGGCGCACTTGCGCGTCAACGATCAGATCGGCCTGCGCACCGAGCGCGGCATCGGCAGCACTGCAGACTCCGATCAATCGGTTGCCCGTCGTGCACTGGCGCAGAACAACCTCGACACCGCCGAAGTCGATCTGGCTGACGCCGAATCGAATTTCTACAGCGTGGTCGGACGCATGCCCGACGAACTGGAAACCCCGGCCTCGACTCGCGGTGAGCTGCCGCCGGACCTGCGTGAAGCGCAGCAAAGCATGGTCGACAACAACCCGTACCTGAAATCGGCCCAGGCTGACGTGCAGTCCGCCGAGAGCCAGTACGAAGTGGCCAAGTCGCCGTTCTACCCGCGCTTCGACGCGGAAGCGGCAGTGGGCGCGAACAACAACGTGCAGGGCGACGAAGGCCACGACAACGAATGGCGTGTCGGTGTGGTGATGAACTACAACCTGTTCCGTGGCGGCAGCGACAAGGCACGTCTGGCCGCGAATGCCCACGACATCAACCAGGCGATGGACATCCGCAACAACGCCCTGCGTCAGCTCAACGAGAACATTCGCCTGGCCTGGAACGCCATGGAGAACGCCAAGAAGCAGACGCCGACGGCCCGCGAATACGCCGAAACCACCAAACGCGTGCGCGCCGCTTATCAGGACCAGTTCGGCCTCGGCCAACGCACCCTGCTCGACCTGCTCGACAGCGAAAACGAGCTGTACAACGCCAACCGTCGCTACACCGAAATCCGCTACACCGAGGAATACTCGATGTATCGCGTGCTGGCGAACATGGGCCAGTTGCTGAGCAAGCAACGCGTGGTGCTGCCGGCTGATGCGATTGCCACGACCGAAGTGAAAAACCAGGCGCGCCTGCCGGAACTGAAATAAACGGTGCAGGAACTGACTTTGCCCTGATCGTTCCCACGCTCTGCGTGGGAATGCCTCAAGGGACGCTCCGCGTCCAGTGACGCGGAGCGTCACGGGCTGCATTCCCACGCAGAGCGTGGGAACGATCCGATAACCGAGCCCGTTCAACAGAGGCAATCACTATGACCAGCATGGAACCCGGCGCCACCGGGGTCGATCCGCGCCTGAGCTTCGACGATCCGTTACTCGACGGTCTGCTGATCCTCTGCAAACTGCATGGCGCCACGGTCAGTCGTGCCAGCCTGAGCGCCGGGCTGCCCCTGAACAAACAACGCCTGAGCCTCGATCTGCTGCCCCGCGCAGCAGTGCGGGCCGGATTACAGGCGCGGTTGTTGCGCCGTGACCTGAAAGACATTTCACCGCTGAACCTGCCGATCCTGCTGCTGCTCAACGACGGCCGCACCGCTGTGCTGCGGCGGTTTGGCGAGGATGGCAAAGCCCTGCTGCTGCCCAGCGAAGCCGACGGCGGCGAGCAATGGGTGAGCCGCGAAGAGCTTGGCGAACACTACAGCGGCCAGGCCTTGTTCGCCCGTCCGCGTCACGAACTCGAAGACCTGCGCGCGCCGCTGGTGCCACGGGTAAATGCGTGGTTTCGCGACACTCTCAAACTGTCGAAATGGCTGTACAGCGATGCGATCCTCGCCAGTTTCCTGATCAATTTGCTCGGCCTGATGGTGCCGCTGTTCGTCATGCAGACCTATGATCGCGTCGTGCCGAATCAGGCGACCTCGACGCTGTGGGTGCTGTCGATCGGCCTGTTGATCGGCACCGGTTTTGAACTGGTGCTGCGCGTGGTCCGTGCGCACCTGCTCGACACCGCCGGCAAGAAAACCGATGTGATCCTCTCGGCGACGTTGTTCGAGCGCATCACCGGGATGTCGATGAAAGCGCGGCCGGCGACCATTGGCGGCTTTGCCCAGAGCATTCACGACTTCCAGGGCCTGCGTGAATTTCTCACTGCCGTGACCCTGACCAGCCTGATCGACTTGCCCTTTGTGGTGTTGATGCTGGTGGTGATCGGTCTGCTCGGCGGCTGGCTGGTGGTGATTCCACTGTTGGCGTTTCCGATCACGATCATTTTCGCCATGGTGATTCAGGTGCGCCTGCGTGACACCGTGCAGAAAAGCCTGAGCCTCGGCGCCGAGCGTCAGGCGGTGCTGATCGAAACCCTCGGTGGCCTGGAAACCCTCAAGGCCTGCGGCGCCGAAAGCGAGCGTCAGCACAAATGGGAAAGCACCCACGGCGCCCTCACCCGCCTCGACAGCCATGCGCGCAACCTGTCGGCGCTGGCCACCAACGGCACGCTGTTCATCCAGCAGTTTTCCGGGATGGCGACGATTGTTGCCGGGGTCTACAGCATCATTGCCGGCAACCTCAGCGTCGGCGCGCTGGTTGCCACTTACATGCTCGGCAGCCGCGTGCTCGCCCCGCTCGGCCAGATCGCCGGGCTGATCACCCGCTACCAGCAAGCGCAACTGACGATGAAAAGCACCGATGCGCTGATGGCCCTGCCGCAGGAACGCGACGGCAAACAACGGCCACTGGAACGCACGCAGCTGCAAGGCGCACTGGACGTCAGCGGCGTGACGTTTCACTACAACGGCCAGAATGCGCCGGCGCTGAGCGAAGTCAGCTTCAGCCTGAAAGCCGGCGAGCGGGTCGGCATCATCGGCCGCAGCGGTTCGGGCAAAAGCACGTTGGCGCGGCTGGTCATGGGCTTTTATGAAGCGGAGGAAGGCCAACTGCTGCTCGACGGCCTCGACCTGCGCCAACTGGACGTGGCTGACCTGCGCCAGCAGATAGGTTATGTCGCCCACGACCTGCCGCTGCTGGCTGGCAGCCTGCGCGACAACCTGACCCTGGGCGCGCGTTACATCAGCGACTCACGCATGCTCGAAGTCGCCGAACTCACCGGCGTCACTGAACTGGCCCGGCAACACCCGCAAGGTTTCGACCGACCGGTGGGCGAACGCGGGCAATTGCTTTCCGGCGGCCAGCGCCAGGCGGTGTTGCTGGCGCGCGCGTTACTGCTCGATCCACCGATCATGCTGCTCGACGAACCCACCAGCGCCATGGACAACAGCAGCGAAGATGCGCTGCGGCAGAAACTGCATGGCTGGGTGCAAGGCAAAACCCTGCTGCTGGTCACCCACCGCACCTCAATGCTGAGCCTGGTGGACCGGTTGCTGGTGCTGGACAACGGCCGGGTCGTCGCTGACGGCCCGAAAGAAGCAGTCATCGAAGCGCTGCGCAAGGGCCGTGTCGGCTCGGCGGCGGTCTAGGAGTTACGCCATGCCTGCTTCTTCCGATAGCAACAAGCGCGGCTACTTCGACAGCTTCGGCAAAAGCGCCGAAGCCGAGTTCATGCCGGAAACCGCCGGCGCGGCGTTGCAGGATTCGCCGCGCAAATCGCGGATCACCGTGTGGCTGGCGGCAGCGCTGCTGATCGCCGCCTTGGTCTGGGCCAAATTTGCCGTGCTCGAAGAAGTGACCATGGGCGAAGGCAAAGCGATTCCGTCGAGCAAGGTCCAGGTGATCCAGAACCTTGAGGGCGGTATCGTCACCGAGATTTTCGTTCGCGAAGGCCAGATGGTCGGCAAGGGCGACACCCTGCTGCGTCTGGATGACACGCGCTTTCGCTCGAACAAGGGCGAAAGCGAGGCCGACCGTTACGCGCTGACCGCACAGGTTGAACGGCTGTCAGCGGAGGCCGAGGGACGCCCCTTCAAACTCTCCGCTGAAGTCATCGCCAAGGCGCCGCAAGTCGCCGAGGACGAGCGCTCGCTGTACGAACAGCGTCAGCGCCGCTTGGCCAGTGAACAGCGCACCCTCAGCGAACAACTGCGGCAGAAAACCCAGGAACTGGCGGAGTTTCGCTCCAAGCAAGGCCAGTTCAGCTCGAGCCTGGCGCTGCTGCAACAAGAGATGAACATGTCCGAACCGCTGGTGAAAACCGGTGCGGTGTCACCAGTGGAAATCCTCAGGCTCAGGCGCAGCGCCGTGGAGATCCGTGGTTCGCTGAACGCCACCAAGCTGGCGATTCCCCGCGCCGAATCGGCCATCGCCGAGATCCGCAGCAAGATCGACGAATCCGAGCAAACCTTCCGTTCCGAGGCCGCCAAAGAGCTGAATGAGAAACGCACCGACCTGTCGAAAATCACCGCTTCGAGCATCGCCATCGACGATCGCGTCAGCCGTACCACGGTGACGTCGCCGGTGCGTGGCGTGATCAAGCAGATGAAGGTCAACACCATCGGCGGCGTGGTCCAGCCGGGCAGCGACATGGTCGAAATCGTGCCGCTGGAAGACAACCTGCTGATCGAAGCCAAGGTCCGCCCGCAGGACGTCGCGTTCCTGCATCCAGGCCAGAAAGCCATGGTCAAGTTCAGTGCCTACGACTACACGATTTACGGCGGGCTGAGCGCCAAGCTCGAGCTGATCGGCGCCGATACGATCACCGATGACAAGGGCAACAGCTTCTATCTGATTCAGGTGCGCACCGACAGGAATCACCTGGGCGGCGATGTCAAACCGCTGCTGATCATCCCGGGGATGGTGGCGACGGTGGACATCATTACCGGCGAGAAAAGCGTTTTGGATTATCTGCTCAAACCGGTGCTGAAAGCGCGGACCGAGGCGATGCGCGAGCGCTAGTGATCTTTGAATTGCGGTGATTGATCTGGCGCTTTCGCGAGCAGGCTCGCTCCCACAATTGGAATGCGTTCCCCTGTGGGAGCGAGCCTGCTCGCGAAGAGGCCCGCACAGACAATGATCATCTGTCGCCATGGTTACGCTGAAAAACCTCCTCCCCCATCGCCGCAATCTGCCCTTCGATCAGCGCTTCAAACGGTTTCAGTAACGGCGCAAACGTCGTCGGTGCTTCGAGGGTTTCCAGCGCCTGGACGATCGCCTCGATCGTCGATAGCGCTCCCGGCCCCGGCGCCTTGCGCAGGCGATAGCGCGACACGCCGCCCTCGGTCAGGGTCACCCGTGGCAGTGCTGCCAGCAGCGGATTGAGGTGCAACATCTTGCGCGCCTTGCGCCATGTTCCATCCGGGACGACCAGCAACATTGGCTGATCATTTGGCGCGTAGACCTGCAGCGGCTGCGCATCCTCAGCCGGGAACAGCAAGCGCGCCTGATAACCCGGCCGGTTCAACAGTTTCGGCAAATCTTCGAATACCTCGCCGACAATCAGCTCGGCATTGCTCAGTCCCAGCGCCGCCAGCCGCGCGGTATTCAGGGCGTGACTGACCTCGCTCGGATGCTGCAGCAGCAACACCCGGGTGCGGCTATCGAGGTGCGGAATCAATGGGCACAGGCAATGGGTCTGGGGGCGAAGGCAGCGCGGGCATTGTGGTCGGGACATTTTTTTCTCAAGCCTGATTGAGCTGCGCTTTGAGCAAATCGCGGAAGGTCTGGATCAGCGGCTCGCGGCTGCGGCCCCTGCGCATGATCATCGAAAACGGCGCCTGATAACCGAAGGTCGCTGGCAGCAGAACGCGCAGATCGCCCTTGTCGGCCCAGGCCTGCGCGTAGTGCTCCGGCAGATAACCGATGTAGGCGCCGGAGAGCACCAGAATCAGCTGCGCTTCCATACTTTCCACGGTCGCGGCACTGTGTTTGAAACCGTGGCGGGCCAGTTCCGCCTGACTCCAGTAACCGCGCCCGACCATTCGTTGCTGAGTGATGACCTGCTCGGGGATGCGCCGCTCGTTGAACAACGGGTGACGACTGCTGCAATACAGCCAGTGCTGCTCGCGGTACAGCGGCATGTAGACCAGACCGCTCATGCGCGTGGAAAACGCACCGATGGCCAGATCGAGGCGATTGTCCTGCACGCCGAGTTGCAATTCATAAGGGCTCATCACCGACAGGTGCAGATGCACCGCCGGGTGTTCCTGACTGTAGGCACCAATGGCTTCGGCAAACGGTAAGGCCTTGTCGCTGACCGTGGAATCGATCACCCCGAGGTTGAGCGTGCCGCGCAGTTCGCCCTTCAGCGCGGCGGCGTATTGCTCGAAGCCTTCGAGCTCGGCGAGCAGGCGCAGGGTTTCCTGATGGAACAGCTCGCCCTTGCTGGTCAGGCTGAAGCCACCGCGCCCGCGATGGCACAGCACCAGACCGAGCGCGGTTTCGAGCTGGCTCATGTAAGTGCTGATCGCCGAGGTCGACAGGTTGAGTTCCTGCTGCGCGTTGGCAAAACCCTGATGGCGCACGACGCTGACGAAGATGCGCAGGAGTTTCAGGTCGGGTAAAGCGTTGGCCATGTCTACTCCGGGCTTTGCAACTGTGTGTATGTGGGAAAAGCCCCTCACCCCAGCCCTCTCCCCGAGGGAGAGGGAGCCGATCTCCATGGCTTTCAAATCCTGAGTTCGACTCGATTTTTCAGGTCGATGCAGATTCCGCCAACAACTCGGTCGGCCCCCTCTCCCTCTGGGAGAGGGATGGGGTGAGGGCAACAATCTTCAGCCCTACACTTCATTCGAACCCACCAAAGTCTAATCCCACCTCTCCCATTAGTTTAGAAAAATCTGAACTAAGTTTTTGCCCGTAGCGATTCTTCCCCGTCACTACATTTCGCATGATCGGCCCCACAGCGGCGTCCGAACCTGTGCTCAACGGCGCGCCGGCATAAATAAAACAAAGACGATGAGGCCCTACCCGTGGACAAGATTCTTCACCAACCACTGGGCGGCAATGAAATGCCGCGCTTCGGCGGCATCGCCACCATGCTCCGACTTCCCCATGTACCGACCGCTGCCGGCCTCGACGCTGCCTTCGTTGGCGTGCCGCTGGACATCGGCACTTCGCTGCGCCCCGGCACCCGCTTCGGGCCGCGCGACATCCGCACCGAATCGGTGATGATCCGCCCGTACAACATGGCCACCGGCGCCGCGCCGTTCGACTCGCTGTCGGTTGCCGACATCGGTGACGTGGCGATCAACACCTTCAACCTGCTCGACGCCGTGCGCATCATCGAAGAAGCCTACGACAACATCCTCGAGCACAACGTCATCCCGATGACCCTGGGTGGCGACCACACCATCACCCTGCCGATCCTGCGTGCGATTCATAAGAAGCACGGCAAGGTTGGCCTGGTGCACATCGATGCCCACGCTGACGTCAACGATCACATGTTCGGCGAGAAGATCGCCCATGGCACCACGTTCCGTCGCGCTGTCGAAGAAGGTCTGCTCGATTGCGATCGCGTGGTGCAGATCGGTTTGCGTGCCCAGGGTTACACCGCCGACGACTTCAACTGGAGCCGCGATCAGGGCTTCCGCGTCGTTCAAGCCGAAGAGTGCTGGCACAAGTCGCTGGCGCCGCTGATGGCGGAAGTACGCGAGAAAGTCGGTGGCGGTCCGGTGTACCTGAGTTTCGACATCGACGGCATCGACCCGGCCTGGGCGCCCGGCACCGGCACCCCGGAAATCGGCGGCCTGACCACCATTCAGGCGATTGAAATCGTCCGTGGCTGCCAGGGCCTCGACCTGATCGGTTGCGATCTGGTAGAAGTCTCGCCCGCTTACGACACCACCGGCAACACCTCGCTGCTGGCCGCCAACCTGCTGTACGAAATGCTCTGCGTACTGCCTGGCGTGGTTCATCGCTGAGGGTCGGTCATGCACGCACGTGATCAGGTTTTGCACGCGGCCGCCGAGTTGGTCGCCGCGTTTGCGCGTAACGATCGCGAAGCTTACTTCGGGGCGTTCAGCGCCGATGCCACCTTCGTCTTCTACACCCTCGACCAGCCATTGCTGTCGCGCGATGCCTATCAGGCGTTGTGGGACCGCTGGCGTGCCGAGGATGGTTTCGAGGTGCTGTCGTGCACCTCGAGCAACGCCTTTGTCAGCCTGCAGGGTGACGTGGCGGTGTTCATCCATGACGTGGCCACCGAGCTGCGCATGCAAGGGGAGCAACATTTCAGCCAGGAGCGCGAGACGATTGTTTTCAGAAGACAAGCGTCGAGCCTAGAACAACAAGGCCTATGGCTGGCCTGTCACGAACATTTGTCCGCAATGCCGGAAGGGCTGCCACCCCCTTAGCCAATGGTGACGCTCACGCACGATGAGCGCGCCTGATGATCGGAGCAGATCATGAATAACAACAACAACGAAAAAAGCCTTAGCAGCATCGAAACAAACGGGGTCGAACAGATCCCGGATCATGAGCGCGACGCCCGGCCCAGCGACCTGTTTCGCTTGATCTTCGGCGGCGCCAATACGTTTGCCACCGCTGTGCTCGGCAGTTTCCCGGTGCTCTTCGGCCTGTCGTTTCAGGCCGGTGTCTGGGCGATTGTCCTGGGTGTGGTGGTCGGTGCGCTGATCCTCGCGCCGATGGGCCTGTTCGGCCCGCTCAACGGTACCAACAACGCCGTGTCTTCCGGTGCGCACTTCGGCGTGCACGGGCGGATTGTCGGGTCGTTCCTGTCGTTGCTGACGGCGATCGCGTTCTTCTCGCTGTCAGTGTGGAGCTCGGGTGATGCGCTGGTCGGCGGCGCCAAACGCCTCGTCGATTTGCCGGAAACCGACCTGACCCTGGGCCTGGCCTACGGTCTGTTCGCGCTGCTGGTGCTGACCGTGTGCATCTACGGTTTCCGCATCATGCTGTGGGTCAACCGCATCGCCGTGTGGGCCGCGAGCCTGTTGTTCCTGCTCGGCATCTTCGCCTTCGCCCCCGCTTTCGACAGCCAGTACGCCGGCAGCGTGGCGCTGGGTCAGGCCGGGTTCTGGGCGGCATTCATCGGCGCGGCGCTGGTGGCCATGAGCAACCCGATTTCCTTCGGTGCGTTCCTCGGCGACTGGTCGCGCTACATCCCGCGTGAGACGCCGAAGGGCCGGATCATGCTGGCGGTGATCGCCGCGCAACTGGCGACGTTGATCCCATTCCTGTTCGGCCTTGCCACCGCCACCATCGTCGCGATCAAGGCGCCGGACTACATCGCCGCGAACAACTATGTCGGCGGCTTGCTGGCCGTGTCGCCGAGCTGGTTCTTCCTGCCGGTGTGCCTGATTGCGGTGATCGGCGGCATGTCCACCGGCACCACATCGCTGTATGGCACCGGGCTGGACATGTCCAGCGTGTTCCCGCGCGTGCTCTCCCGGGTCAAGGCGACCTTGCTGATCGGCGTGCTGTCGATCGCCTTTATCTTCATCGGCCGTTTTGCGGCGAACCTGGTGCAGAGCGTGTCGACCTTCGCCGTGCTGATCATTACCTGCACCACCCCATGGATGGTGATCATGATCATCGGCCTGCTGGTACGGCGCGGCTTCTACTGCCCGGATGACCTGCAAGTGTTCACCCGCGGCGAACAGGGCGGACGCTACTGGTTCAACCACGGCTGGAACTGGCGCGGTCTCGGTGCATGGATTCCGAGTGCGCTGGTCGGCCTGTGCTTCGTCAACCTGCCGGGGCAGTTCGTCGGCCCGCTGGGCGAATTGGCCGGTGGCATCGACATCAGTTTGCCGGTGACGTTGGGCCTGGCGTCGGTGGTGTATCTGACGCTGCTGCGCCTGTTCCCGGAACCGCGCGAAGTGTTTGGGCCGAGCGATGTGCGCAGCGAAGCCGCCATAAAACCCGAACTACGTCACGCCGCCTGACACGAATCCCCTGTGGGAGCGAGCCTGCTCGCGAAGACTTCAGCACATCCAACAATGGTGTGACTGACAGACCGCCTTCGCGAGCAGGCTCGCTCCCACAGGAAGCATTGCAGACCCCATTTGCTTGACCATAAAAAAGACAATCGGAGACACGCCATCATGGCTTTGGATTTATTCGTCGTACTCATTTATGCCGCTGCGATGCTGATTCTCGGCTACTACGGCATGCGCAAGGCCAAGACCCACGAAGACTATCTGGTTGCCGGGCGTAATCTGGGGCCGTCGCTGTACATGGGCACCATGGCAGCAACCGTCCTCGGCGGCGCGTCCACCGTCGGCACGGTCCGTTTGGGCTACGTGCATGGCATTTCCGGTTTCTGGCTGTGCGCGGCATTGGGCTGCGGCATCGTCGCGCTGAACCTGTTCCTCGCCAAACCCTTGCTGAAACTCAAGGTATTCACCGTCACCCAGGTCCTGGAGAAGCGCTACAACCCGATGGCGCGCACCGCCAGTGCGACGATCATGCTCGCTTACGCGCTGATGATCGGCGTGACCTCGATTCTGGCGATCGGCACCGTGCTGCAAGTGTTGTTCGGCCTGCCCTTCTGGATTTCCGTACTGCTGGGCGGCGGTATCGTGGTGACTTATTCAACGATCGGCGGCATGTGGTCGCTGACCCTGACGGACATCGTCCAGTTCGGCATCCAGACGGTGGGCCTGATGTTCCTGCTGCTGCCGATCTGCCTGTACCGCGTCGGCGGCTGGGATCAACTGGTCGCGCAACTGCCGGCGGCCAGCTTCAACTTCACCAGCATCGGCTGGGACACGATCATTACCTACTTCATGATCTACTTCTTCGGCATCCTGATCGGCCAGGACATCTGGCAGCGGGTGTTCACCGCCAAAAGCGAAAAGGTCGCCAAGTACGCCGGCACCTCGGCCGGGATCTACTGCATCATTTACGGCCTGGTCTGCGCCTTGATCGGCATGGCTGCGCATGTGCTGATTCCGGATCTGGACAACGTCAACAACGCGTTCGCCGCCATCGTCAAAGTCTCGCTGCCCGACGGCATCCGTGGCCTGGTGATCGCTGCCGCACTGGCGGCGATGATGTCCACCGCCAGCGCCGGCCTGCTCGCCGCGTCCACCACCCTGACCGAAGACCTGCTGCCGAAACTGCGCGGTGGCAAACAGTCCAATGTCGCGGTCAGCCGTCTGTTTACTCTGCTGACGGGGATCGCGGTGTTGGGCATTGCTCTGGTCGTCAATGACGTGATCAGCGCGTTGACCCTGGCTTACAACCTTTTGGTCGGCGGCATGCTGATTCCGCTGATGGGGGCGATTTTCTGGAAGCGTGCGACTACTGCCGGGGCGATCAGCGCCATGACGCTGGGCTTTATCACTGCGCTGGTGTTCATGGTCAAGGACGGCATGGACGCGAACACGCCGATCTATTACAGCCTGGGTGTCAGCCTGGTTAGCTTTGTACTGGTCAGCCTGTTCTCGCCGCGCCCGGCGACCGTGGCCACTGCGGTGTGAATCGACTGTAACGAGGTGATGTTTTCTTCAGCGGGTGTGGCGTCGGTAGCCACACCCGTTTTTTTCGCTTGGCGAAAAGCAAAAGATCGCAGCCTTCGGCAGCTCCTACCATTTATAGAAACTGCCGACGGCTGCGATCTTGAAATCTCTGATCGGAGGTATTAACGGCGACGTGGCTGGCGCCGACGCTGTTCGTCGTCCGTGCGAATCGGTACCGGTTGCAGAGGCGGTTCGATCAAACCGAGGGCAACTCCCAAATCGTGCAGCCAGTTCTGGATTTTCTCTTTCATCGTCATGCCCCCTTCAGGGTGGTGCTGAGCGGCCGGAATTCTGAGGCCGCTTCGCACTGATAATAGTCCGAAGTCCTACGCAATGCTCGGCCAAATCCGCAATGATCTGTTACTGAATTGAACAGAATCTGTTGCGATTGGTTCACGCGGTTTCCCGCACTTCATGCAAAGCCACGGGATAGACCGCTTGCTGCACGTCAATCCAGGCATTCAGGTTGGCCCCGGCCATACCCTTGCGCCACATGAGCCACGTTGTCGCACCCGCGAACGGCTCGGCCAACGGATGCACGGCGACGCTTTCGCGACCCGGCAGGCTGGCCAACATCGACTCGGCCATCAACGCCACACCACTGCCGGCAATCACACAGGCGAGCATGCCCTGATACGACTCGATCTCCATCGGCCGACCCATTGCTGCATGGTAGTGAGAGAACCATGCCTCCAGGCGCATGCGATAGGAACAGCCCTGACGGAAGGTGAATACCGAACGCCCTTCCACGTCGCGCGCGCTGTGCACCGGTGGATGGTCGATTTCAGTGATCAGCACCAGCCGTTCCTCGCACAACGGCACGCCATCAAGCCCGGCCAGTTGCAGCGGTCCGTCGACCAATGCCGCGTCGAGGCGGCCGGTGAGCAAACCTTCGAGCAATTCGCCGGTCGGTGCCGATTGCACCTGCAAATTCACTGTCGGGTATTGCTTGTGATAACGCGCCAGCAGCGCCGGCAGATGGATCGCCGCCGTGCTGTACATGGTGCCCAGCACGAAATCCCCGGCCGGTTGCCCGCCCATCACCGCCGCACTGGCCTGATCGCGCAGGGCAAACAGTTTGCCGGTGTAGTCGAGCAGCACCTTGCCCGCCGGCGACAACTGCAAACGCTGCCGTTCGCGGACGAACAGCTCAACGCCCAGTTGCTCCTCAAGCTGTTTCAGCCGCGTTGACAGATTTGATGGCACCCGATGCAGGCGCTCGGCGGCGCGGGTGATCGAGCCTTCCTCGGCGACCGCCTGAAATATCCGCAGCTGGCTGAATTCCACAATCTTCTCCTGAACAGAACAAGTTACTCACTATTATTCAATTTTAAAGAAAGTCAATCGATCCTAGCCTGACGGTCATTGCTGCTTTGAAGGAAGCCCGACCATGTCGCCGCTGATACGTTTATCCGCCTGTTTCGTTGCCCTGATGATGGCCATGGGCATCGGCCGTTTCGCCCTGACGCCACAGATGCCGCACCTGCTCAGCGAAGGGCAGATCGACCTCACCGCCGCCGGGCTGATCGCGGCGGCCAACTACCTCGGCTATCTGCTTGGTGCTGTGGATGCGATGTTCGCGCAGCGGCCGCAGCAGGTGCAGCGACGGCTGCATGGCGGGCTGTGGCTGTGCGTGCTGCTGACACTGGCGTCGTTCTGGGCCAGCGGTTTCTGGTCGCACCTGCTGTTGCGCTTTGGCACCGGGGTGGCGAGTGCCTGGGTGCTGGTGATGATTACTTCGCTCAGCCAGCCGCTGGCGGCGGCAGCGGGTCGCCCGCGCTGGGGTGCTCTGGTTTTTGCCGGGCCGGGTCTGGGGATTTTTCTCACAGGCTTGCTGGCGCTGGTCTCACATCGATTGCAGCAGACATCGGCAACCCTGTGGCTGATTTACGCGGCGGCTGCGCTGCTGATGATGCTCGGCGTCTGGCGGTTGTTACCGCAGCCCACGGCGGCAGCGAGGCCAGCGACAATGCATGTGAAAACAGCGAATCGAGGCATTGGCCGACTGGCGCTGGTGTATGCGCTGTACGGCATCGGCTACATCATTCCGGCGACGTTTCTGGCGCAAATGGCCAACGCGCAGTTTCATGGCCAGTGGCAGGCAGATCTGTTCTGGCCGTGTTTTGGCCTCGGCGCGGCGATCGGTGTGTGGCTGGTGAGCTTGCGTCGGCATGATCCCGAGACCACGCGGCACTGGCTGATGGCGACGCTGTGGCTGCAAGCGGCCGGAGTGTTCGCCTGTCTGCTGGGCAGCGGCCTCGGCCTGGCGTTGGGGGTGATCCTCTGCGGCACGCCGTTTCTGGCGTGCATGCAACTGGTCATGCAGCGTTCGCGAGAGCTGGCGCCCCACGACACTCAGCGCAACGCCGGGATGCTCACGGCGTGCTTCGCTGTCGGCCAGCTGAGCGGCCCGCTGCTGGCGGCGCTGAGCAGCCATTTCAGCGGCGGTTTGCAGCCGGCGCTGCTGATCGCCGGCGCCGGCCTGTTGCTGGCCGGCGCGCTGGCGATGCAGGCCAAGGCTACTGGCCCAGCGCCTTGCGCAAACGCCGACGCAGCCACTGCTCGGCGCTGACGAAGGTGATGCCGAGCAGCACCAGCACGGCGCCGATGACGAAGTTCAGGCTCAACTGTTCGCCGAGCAGCAGCACGCCGAAGGTCACGCCGAACAACGGCGTCATGAACGAAAACACCGCAAGGTTGGCCGCCAGATAACGGCGCAGCAGCCAGAACCACACCAGGTAGCTGAAGAACGACACCACCAGGCCCTGGAACAGCACACTGGCCACCGCCACGGTGGTCAGGCTGACGTGGGTGATCTGGCCGCTGAACAGCGCGATCAACAGCAGGCCGATGAAACCGACCAGCAACTGATAAAACAGGGTCAATGTCACCGGCGCTTCCGACAGTCGCGAGGCCCGCACCACCACGGTGGTCGCGCCCCAACAAGCGCCGGCCAATACGCCGAAGGCATCGCCCAGCAGCATGCGCCGATCAAGGTTGTCCCACGACACACCGCCGGCGAAGGCAATCGCAATGCCGATGAACGCCAGCAGAATCCCCAGCCATTGCAACGGGCGCAACCGCTCGCTGGCGAGCAGGAAATGCACGCCCAGTGCGGTGAAGATCGGCGCGGTATACAAGAACACCGACATGTGCGCGGCGGTGGTCAATTGCAGGCCTTCGGCGATGAACAGGAATTCCAGACCAAACAGCGCACCGGCCAGCAAACCGCCGCGCCAGGTGCTGCCGACCTGATCCCAACCGCCCTTCCAGCAGATCAGCAAACCGACCAGCAAAGCCGAGATTCCTGAACGCCCTGCCGCTTGCATCACCGGCGCGATGTCAGTCGCCGCCCATTTGATCAGGACTTGCTGCACACCCCAGATCAGGCACAGGCCGATCATCACTTGCAGGGCAAAACCGTCGGCATTGCGCCGCTCGGCACTCACCGCAACACCTCGAACACACACAACATGGCAGGCCATCCATTGGTCAGGAAACAGTGTCGGGGATTATCAATCAGATGCGCGGAAAAAGCCGTCTGGAAAAGACCTTTATTTGGTCAGTGGCGTCAGCGCTGAATGGTTGACGGCTGCGCCGTCATTCGCGGGCAAGCCCGCTCCCACAGAGGGTTCGGTGAACATGTGGGAGCGAGCCTGCTCGCGAAGAGGCAGCATTGCCAACACAACTGCCGGAGCAGCTCAGGCAAACCGCTTCGCAACCAAATAACCCACCGTGCAAGCAACCGCCGTCGCCACTGTCCCCCACGCCCAATCCATCAAACTCACCTGCACCGACCAGTCGCGCAATGTCGCCCAATTGGTCAGGTCATAAGTGCCGTACGCCACCAGCCCCAACAGCGCACCCAGCTTCGCCGCTCGCTGCCAGCTCAGCGCCGGCAAGACCACGAATACCACGCAGCCAATAACGTACAGGCAATAAAAAACCGCTGCGGGCAACAGCAGCGGTTTATCCAGCATCAGCGAACCGAGCAGTTCGCGATAGGTCGGCGCCATCAGCAGCCCGAGCCAGATGCCATCGAGCAGCAGAAACGTCAGTAGCGTCGAGACGTATGCGATCAGCGCCTTTTTCATTGGCTCACCCCTTTTAGATGTGGGAGCCGCCGATTTTCAAGATCAAGATCAAAAGATCGCAGCCTTCGGCAGCTCCTACCATGGGCCTGCGGTGAGTCAGGTTAGTTCAATACGATCGGCGTGGATCACGATCTTGCCTTCCTTGTACAGCGAGCCGATGGCTTTCTTGAAGTTGCCCTTGCTGACGCCGAACAGGCTGCTGATCAACGCCGGATCACTCTTGTCACTGACCGCCAGGGTGCCGTCGTTTTCGCGCAACTTGCCGAGGATCTTCGAACTCAGGCTGCTGGCCGCTTCCTGGCCAACCGGTTGCAGGCTCAGGCTGATCTTGCCGTCGGCGCGCACTTCCTTGATGAAGCCTTTCTCGCGCATGCCCGAACGCATGAACTTGAAGATTTCGTTCTTGTGGATCAAGCCCCAGTGCTTGTTGTTGATGATCGCCTTGAAGCCCATGTCGGTGGCTTCGGCAACCAGCAGATCAACTTCCTGGCCCGGGCTGTAGGTGGCCGGGGTCTTGTCCAGGTAACGATCGAGGCGCGCGGTGGCGGTGATGCGGCGCGTGTGTTTGTCGAGGTAGACGTGCACCACGCAGTATTCGCCAGCGGTCATCTGGCGCTTTTCTTCCGAGTACGGCAGCAACAGATCTTTCGGCAGGCCCCAGTCGAGGAACACGCCGATGCTGTTGACTTCAACCACTTTCAGGCTGGCAAACTCGCCGACCTGAACTTTGGGTTTTTCCGTAGTGGCGAGAAGTTTGTCTTCGCTGTCCAGATAGATGAATACGTTGAGCCAGTCTTCATCTTCGCTGGGAATATCTTTGGGGATATAACGGTTGGGCAAAAGAATTTCGCCGTCGGCACCGCCGTCCAGATATAAACCGAAGTTAGTGTGTTTAACCACTTGCAAACTGTTGTAACGCCCGACTAAAGCCATTTCCGAAACCCTCAATACGTGGGCGGCATTCTACCCGTTTTTGCCGCAGACGTCGGGCGACAGATCCTCGCAGCGGAAAATCTGCGTCAACCTGTTGATTTTGCTTGATCACTGCCCGGTGAGGTGCCGCTCGTCAGTCCGGCCGGGCGGCTTACGGCTGCGCACAATTGCCTCACGCCGATTCGATGTTCTTATTTAAAACAGGGAGTTAGCTAAAAATTAACAGTGTCGATCAGGCAATAATACAGCGCTGGGCTTGGTTATTCCGGGGGATATTTACCAAGCTATTGTCAAGTTATTCCTGTACGATGCCTGGCCGAGTTACTTTTCTAAAGGTTAATGGCCGCCATGCGTGTAAAAGCATCCACCAGCAAAGCAAAGCCAGCTCCAGCCGTTGAAACCAGCGAATCGATCAACGATCAGATCGCAGCATTCCTCAAGTCCGGCGGCGAGATCCAGCAAATTGCCAAAGGCGTCAGTGGCCAGACATTCGGCCCGTCCAAGCAGATCAGCCTGGGCAAGAAGTAACACCGGTTTTACCCCGTCCAGAGGCGCTTTGAGCTTCGAAGCGCCTGGACTGGCACCGCGCAATACCCCTTCGCTTTAAACAATAATCCTCAAAAATCGACGAACGGCCATCAATGCCGGTTATTCGCCGGTATCCTTGCACGCGTCTAGATCAAGCGTTTCAGCAGGCCTTCGCCCTGCGCTCGCGGTTCATGGAGTGACGCATGCGCCCATTTTCCTGTTTATTGTTCGTCAGCCTGCTGTCAGGCGCGACCGCGCACGCGCAGGTTTTTCAGGGTGAACTGGGCGACTTCGATCTCAAGCTCGGCACCACGCCCAGCCGCAGCATGGCCCAGGGTCTGGTGAAACCGGCGGCGGTCGGCTCGTTTCACGGCGGCCTCGACCTGAGCCACGACAGCGGCGTGTATTTCGGTCAGTACGCGCCGAGCATGGGCATCACCCCCGGCAAAAACCTCGAGATCGATTCCTACGTCGGCTTCAAGCAGCCTTTCGATCAGGTGCTCGGCTATGAAGTCGGGATGATCCATTACAGCTATCCCCGCGTGGACACCCTCGACAGCCAGGAGCTGTTCGGCGGTCTGACTCTGCTCGGCAGTCGCTTCGGCATCGCATTGAGCAACGACCCGGATAAACAGAACAACACCTTGTTTGCCGACCTCACTGGCAATCAGCCGTTCGGCATCGGCGTGAGCATGAAATACACCACCCATCAACTGAACACACCGGTGGCGGTGGACGGTGGTTATGTCAGCAGTTTCACCGATTGGTCGGTGAAGCTGTCGCGACCATTCATGGGTGTCGATCTCGATCTGATCTACAGCAATTCCAGCCTCAGCGGCAGCGATTGCTCGGCCTATTCCGGGCACAACAGCGAGTGCGACGGCCTCGTCACCCTCAAGGCTGTACGCACGTTCTATTGATCGGCTGAACTGCCGCGCGCATCCTGCATCACATAAGAATCAGATTTCCGACGCCAGGCTCTCGCAAGGATTTGCCCATGTCTCGCTGGTTCAAACAGATTGCCGCCCTGCTCATCTTCACTCTCGCCCTCGGCGCTTGCAGCCGCGTGGGCCTTGCCTACCGCAACCTCGACGTGATTATTCCATGGTCGCTAAGTGACTACGTGGACATGAACGGCGAGCAGAAAGACTGGTTCAACGACCGGCTCAAAGAACACCTGAGCTGGCATTGCACCACGCAGTTACCCGATTACCTCGACTGGCTGGACCGTTTGCAGGCCATGGTTGAAAGCAATCAGGTCACCGACGTCGCCCTGCAGGAGCGCACCGCCGAAGCCAAGCAGGCCATTGCCGAAACCGCCCGGGAAATCACCCCTTCGGCCATTGAGTTGCTGCAGGGCCTGGACGATAAACAGGTCGCAGAAATGAACGACGCGTTTGCCAAGGATTTGCGCAAACGTCAGCAGGAATACGTCAAACCGCCGCTGGCCCAGCAGATACAGGAACGCGGCGAGCGCATGGAAAAACGCCTGAACGACTGGCTGGGTCCGCTCAGCGACACACAGAAACAACGCGTCGCGGCCTGGACCAACGCCTTGGGCGACCAGAACACTCAATGGATCGCCAACCGCGCGCACTGGCAGCAACAGTTCAGTGCCGCCGTTGCGCAACGCCAAAGCCCGGAATTCCCACAACGCATCGAGACACTTCTAGTCAACCGCGAGCGGTTGTGGACAGCGGACTACCGCGAGGCCTACGCCAACACTGAAGCCCAGGCACGCTCGCTGTTTGTCGATCTGATGGCGCAGAGCACGCCGCAACAGCGTGAGCGGTTGTTGAAGAAAATCGAGAAAGTGCGTAAGGACTTCAATGACCTGAAATGCCTGAAGGCCGCGCAGAAACCTTGAGATTACTGGAATCCAATGTGGGAGCGAGCCTGCTCGCGAAAGCGGTGTATCAGACAGTTCAATGTCACTGACAAACCGTATTCGCGAGCAGGCTCGCTCCCACAGGGGGATTTCGCTGGCTCAGGCGATTTGAGCCTTTGAAGCGACTTCATCAAATGTCACCTCATCCAGCGCATCCTCCTGCTCATCCAGCACCTGACGCGGGTGGTCGTTGCCGGGGATGCTGCTGTCGATCAGGCTCAGCAGGCTGGAACCGCGCTGCGTCAGAATGAAATTGTTGCCGGTACTGCCTTCATGATCCGGACGCGGCTCGATATAACCACGGTCAAGCAGCAGACTTTCATACTCACAGGCCAACGTTTTCAAATGGTCGAGATTCTCGATCGGCTCGCCAGCGCTGGCTTTCTCGGCCGCGTAGGCTTCGGCATAAGCGCGGGGAGCGAAGCTCTGTCCAGCGCTGTTCTGCACTTCATGCAGCAAACGTTCAATCAAATCCCAGTTATAAGTTGTCATCCTGGTTCAACCTCCGGTGCGGGTGATTTGTGCCGCTTTCAAAGGTTGTGACCCAAGCGCTGCGCAGCCGTTCAGCCGCATATCTTCGCGGCGACCGACCGGCGGTCTGTCGATTCTCTCCCTGGTTAAACGACTAGTCTGAAACAGCCGGTTCAACCCGCAGGAGACATGGTCATGAGCGTTACAAACCATCCGGTGGTATCACGCGAAGAATGGCTCGCCGCCCGCCAGCAGCATCTGGCCCACGAAAAAGCCTTCACCCGGGAACGCGATCGCCTCAGCGCCGAGCGCCGCGCCCTGCCGTGGGTAAAAGTCGACAAGGACTATCACTTCCAAGGTCCGAACGGCGAACTGAAGCTCAACGATTTGTTTGGCAACAACAGCCAGTTGATCATCTACCACTTCATGTTTGCTGAAGGCTGGGAAGAAGGCTGCCGGGGCTGCTCGTTCCTCAGTGACCACATTGACGGCGCCAACCAGCACCTGGCCCACCACGACGTCGCAGTTGTCGCCGTTTCCCACGCGCCGTTCAACGAGTTTCAGGCGTTCAAACAACGCATGGGCTGGAAATTCGACTGGGTTTCGTCAGAAGGTTGCGATTTCAATTACGACTTCGGCGTCTGCGCCCGGGCTGAAGATGTCGCCGAGGGCAAGGCTACCTACAATTACGAAAAAACCGACAGCGCCGAGGAAGAAATGCCGGGGCTGAGCGTGTTTTATCGCAATGACGAAGGCGAGATTTTTCACACCTATTCAACGTACGCACGCGGTCTGGACATGCTGGTCGGCGCTTACCACTACCTTGATCTGACGCCCAAGGGCAGGAATGAAGACGAGATCATGGAATGGGTGCGACATCATGATCGGTATGACGGTGCGACGATGTCAGGCTGCTGCCATGCCGATTGAGCGCAACCGTGTCTCCACAGTTTCTGAACTTTTGCCAGGCTTCAGCCCTCAACCGCTTGTCTGCCTTAACCGGAACTGAGGCCTGCCCATGAAAATCCTGATCAAGCTCTCCCTCGCCGCCACTCTCGCCTGCGCCCTGCCCGTCTGGGCTTGCACGCCGGAAGAGGCGACGATCAAACGCGAACAACTGGCCAAGGAAGTCTCAAAGCTCACCGAGCAGAATCCGGAAAAAGCCAAGGAGATTAACGCCGAGTTGCAGAAAATGGATCTGGGCACGGCCAGCGCCGATCTGCCGGACAAGTGCCAGTTGATCGATCAGCGTTTGAAGGAACTGGGATCGGCGGAGAAAAAAGCCGACAGTTGAGGACGAAAAAAAACCGGACATTGTCCGGTTTTTTTATGCGCGTTCTAAAGCTTACTCGGCCGCAGGTTCTGCTGGCTTGCGACGCTTGAGCGGGGCCATGCCGTCGCTGCTCACCAGAGAATCCGGCTTTGGACGGTTGACGCTCTTGCGCTTGGTCGGCGTCTTGGCGGCGGTTTTCTTCTTGTCGCCCTTGGCGTCGGTCTTTTTCTTCTTCACGCCGACGGCTTTGCCCGAGGCCTTGACCTTTTTCGGTCCGCCGTAGGTGCCTTTGACTTCCTTGATGGTGCGGCGCTCGAAGCTTTGCTTCAGGTAGCGCTCGATGCTCGACATCAGGTTCCAGTCGCCGTGGCAGATCAGCGAGATCGCCAGGCCATCGTTGCCGGCGCGGCCGGTACGACCGATGCGGTGCACGTACTCGTCGCCGCTGCGTGGCATGTCGAAGTTGATCACCAGATCCAGACCGTCGACGTCCAGACCACGGGCCGCAACGTCAGTCGCGACGAGGATCTTTACGCCGCCCTGTTTCAGTCGATCGATCGCCAGTTTGCGATCCTTCTGGTCTTTCTCGCCGTGCAGCACAAACGCCTTGTATTCTTGGGCCACGAGGCGGCCGTAGATGCGGTCGGCCATGGCGCGAGTGTTGGTGAAGACGATGGCCTTCTGGTAGGTCTCGTTGGCCAACAGCCAGTTCACAATCTGCTCTTTGTGCTGATTGTGGTCGGCGGTGATGATTTGCTGACGAGTCGTCGAGTTGAGCTGGCTGACCGCGTTGAGCTGCAGGTGCTCCGGGTTGTTCAGGACCTTGGCGATCATTTCGCGCAAACCGGAACCGCCGGTGGTCGCGGAGAACAGCATGGTCTGCTGACGGTTCGGGCACTCATCGACCAGACGCTGCACGTCTTCGGCGAAACCCATGTCGAGCATGCGGTCGGCTTCGTCGAGCACCAGCACTTCGACTTCTTTCAGGTCGAGGTTGCCGGCGTTGAGCTGCTCGATCATCCGCCCCGGGGTGCCGATGAGGATGTCCGGCACTTTGCGCAGCATGGCGGCCTGGACTTTGAAGTCTTCGCCGCCAGTGATCAGGCCGGACTTGATGAAGGTGAACTGCGAGAAGCGTTCGACTTCCTTCAAAGTCTGCTGGGCCAGCTCACGGGTTGGCAGCAGGATCAGCGTCTTGATGCTGACGCGGATCTTCGCCGGGCCGATCAGGCGATTGAGGATCGGCAAGACGAAAGCGGCGGTTTTGCCGCTACCGGTTTGCGCCGTCACCCGCAGATCACGCCCCTGGAGCGCCAGCGGGATGGCCGCGGCTTGCACTGGCGTTGGCTCGACAAATTTCAGCTCGGCCACGGCTTTGAGCAGGCGTTCGTGCAGGGCGAATTGGGAAAACACGGGTGCTACCTCGAAGATATGCAAAAAAACAGCTGCATAGGTTACCGGTTTCGAGCGCTCAGGCCGAGTTTCTTTGTGCAAACGCCGACAATCAGTGTTTTTTTTGTTGCCCGATTTGTCACTCGCTGCAATACACAGCGTCTTAAATGCTCTAATCGGCCCTCGCGTCTTACAGAAGAAACGTTTCGCTCATGGATATCAAACAGCTCTGGCTCAAAGCCCAAGGCCTCTGGGGCACGCTCGAAGAGCACCCACTTCTGCAATCGGGACTGGCGCTGCTGGTGCTGCTGGTCATCGCGCTGGTGCTCGGGCGAGTGGCGCGTTACCTGATCCTGCACGCCAGTCGCATGCTCGGCCGCCAACCGGCGCTGCACTGGATCAACGACTTTCGCCACAACAAGGTGTTTCAACGACTGGCGCAGATGACGCCGTCGCTGGTGATCCAGTTCGGCCTGCACCTGGTGCCGGAGCTGAGCAAAACCGCGATGAATTTCCTCGGCAACGTCGCGCTGGCCTTCACCATTCTGTTCCTGCTGCTGGCGGTCAGCGCCCTGCTCAACGCCCTGCTCGACATCTACGCGCGCACCGAGCATGCGCGTACACGCTCGATCAAAGGCTACGTGCAACTGGCGAAAATGGTTTTGTACGTGTTCGGCGCGATCATCATCGTCGCCACCCTGATCGACCGCTCGCCGCTGTTGCTGTTGTCGGGCCTGGGTGCGATGTCGGCGGTGATTCTGTTGGTCTACAAGGACACGCTGCTGTCGTTCGTCGCCAGCGTGCAGCTGACCAGCAACGACATGCTGCGCGTCGGCGACTGGATCGAGATGCCGCAAGTCGGCGCCGATGGCGACGTGGTCGACATCACGTTGCACACGGTCAAAGTGCAGAACTTCGACAAGACGATCGTCTCGATCCCGACCTGGCGGCTGATGTCCGAGTCATTCAAGAACTGGCGCGGCATGCAGCAGTCCGGCGGTCGGCGGATCAAACGCAGCCTGTTCATCGATGCCAGCGGCGTGCGCTTCATCCGCGACGACGAGGAAGAAAAGCTTTCGCAGGTGCACCTGCTGACCGACTACATGGGCCGCAAGAAAGCCGAGCTCAAGGCTTGGAACGAAGCGCAGGGCAATGTCGCAGCCATGTCAGCCAACCGCCGCCGCATGACCAATATCGGCACCTTCCGCGCGTATGCGCTGGCGTATCTGAAGAGTCATCCGGAGATTCAGCCGAACATGACCTGCATGGTCCGGCAGATGCAAACCACCGCGCAGGGCATTCCGCTGGAAATCTACTGCTTCACCCGCACCACGGTGTGGGCCGATTACGAGCGGATTCAGGGGGATATTTTCGATTACCTGCTGGCGGTGTTGCCGGAGTTCGGGTTGAGCCTGTATCAACAGCCGAGTGGCGGGGATTTGCGCGCCGGGTTGCTGCCGGCGGTCTTGGGCTCGGCGAGTATTCCCGAGCCGGAAAAACACCTGATGTAACCCAAAGATCAAATGTAGGAGCGAGCCTGCTCGCGAATGCAATGTGTCAGTCGACCCATACTTATCTGACCCAACGCCTTCGCGAGCAGGCTCGCTCCCACAGGGGTTATGCGGCGGCCGGGGATTTGCGGATGCCCACCCGACTGATCCACACCGCTGCCAGAATCACACCCCCGCCAAGGAACAACCGCCCCAGTTCCTCATGCTGATTCCAGATCAGCAGATTCAACAACAATCCCACCGGCACATGCAGGTTGTTCATCACCGCCAGGGTACCGCCGTTGACCATGCACGCGCCCTTGTTCCACCAGTACAGACCCAGCGCCGTCGACACCAGTCCGAGAAACAGCAACACCGCCCATTGCAGCGGCGCTTCCGGCAGGAAGTTCGACTTGCCGAACAACAGGAACGCTGGCAGCACAACCGCCAATGCGCCCAAGTAGAAATAACCGAAGCGGCGGTAATGCGGCAGGTCACTCGGATGCTTCGCCACCAGATGCTTGTACAGGACCTGCCCGGCGGCATAAGTGAAGTTGGCCAGTTGCAGCAGCAGGAAGCCCATGAAGAAGTCGGGACTGATGCTGTCGAAGCGAATCACCGCCGCACCCCCGACTGCTACCAGCGCAGCAATCAACGCCCACGGGTTGAAGCGGCGGTTCAGCGCGTCTTCGATCAACGTCACGTGCAGCGGCGTGAGAATGGTGAACAGCAACACCTCCGGCACCGTCAGCACGCGGAAGCTCAGGTACAGGCAGACGTAAGTCACCCCGAACTGCAACGCGCCGATGAGCAACATGCCACGCATGAACGCCGGCTCCACCGAACGCCAGCGCGTCAACGGAATAAACACCAGCCCGGCCAACACCACACGGACCAGCACCGCAAAGTAACTGTCGACATGCCCAGCCAGGTATTCGCCGATCAGACTGAAGGAAAACGCCTGGATCAGCGTGACAAAAAGTAGATAGCCCATGCTCGCCTCGAAAATCGAATGGCGGCGACGATAGCGGTTTTTCGGATGGGCTCCAACAGCAAACGGCGCCGGAATCAAAAGCCCCTCACCCTAGCCCTCTCCCGGAGGGAGAGGGGACTGACCGAGGTGGTTGGGCAAGCTACGCCGACATGAAATACCGCATCGAATCCAAAGAAGCCAAAAACCGGCCCTCCACCGCTCAACACAATGAGCGCAAGCTCGAGTACCGCTCTTGATCTTGATCCACCCGCCCCGTCGGCAGGCTGAGCGGAGGGATTGATCCGGGCGTGGGAGCGCAGCGACCGTCTGGCGCAGCCAGACACAGCGGAAGGAGGTGCAGCGAAGCAAACCGGAGCCGCTGCGCCCGGATCGATCCCGCAGCGAAGGAACCCCGAGCCCCAGCGAGCGGGCCGAACGTTGGGGCACAGACCTTTGGTTACTTTGGGGCGTTTGCCAAAGTGACCCGCTGTAAGAGCGGAACCGCCAGCCGCAACACCGCAGTAACGGATATTCACCCAAAACCCCAAGAGCCTGGTCGGCCCAAAGGCCGCCAAGAAAACCCAGACAAAAAAAAGCCCGATCTCGCTAAAGCGTTCAATCGGGCTACAGCACTCAGGAGCAAAAGTGCAAAGGGAGGTTCGATGCGCGTGGAACCTTGAAGGGGTTGCGCCAGGTCACTTAAACAATCGGCGATTATCTGGCGATTAACCGATCAAGCGACCTGAGACAATTTGGCGTTGGCCTGATTCAGGCCCTTCTCCTGGAAGTCACCGCCCAGGTTCATGCCCTCAGCATGGATAAAAGTCACGTCGTTGATCCCGATGAAACCCATCACCTGACGCAGGTACGGTTCCTGATGATCCGCCGGGCCACCGGCATACACGCCACCGCGAGCGGTCAGGACAAAGGCGCGCTTGCCGCTGAGCAGACCTTGCGGGCCAGTTTCGGTGTACTTGAAGGTCACCCCGGCACGCAGCACATGGTCAAGCCAGGCCTTGAGCGTGCTCGGGATCGCAAAGTTGTACATCGGTGCAGCCATCACCAGCACGTCGGCGGCAAGCAGCTCATCAGTCAATTGGTTGGAGCGGTCCAGCGACGCCTGTTCGCTGTCGTTGCGCTGTTCGGCGGGTTTCATCCAGCCACCCAGCAAATTGGCGTCCAGATGCGGCACCGGGTTCGCGGCGAGGTCACGCACGGTGATCTGATCGGCAGGGTGCGCGGCTTTCCACTGAGCGATGAAGGTCTGGGTCAGTTGACGGGAAACCGAATCTTGCTGGCGGGCACTGCTTTCGATGATCAGAACGCGGGACATGGTGTGTAGCCTCCATCCGAGAATGTTGTAAGTCGATGGAGTGAAGGTTAAACAGAGTCGAATCGATGAAAAAGCGCAAATATCCGCTGTAATCCATCGATAAATTCGTTTATAAGCTAGACCCATATCCCCTGTGGAAGCGAGCCTGCTCGCGAAAGCGGAATGTCAGTCACATCATCTCTGGATGACACTCCGTCTTCGCGAGCAGGCTCGCTCCCACAGGGAAATAGCGTTATTTCGGGGTGCAGGTCAGTTTGATGCGCAGCTTGATGATCTCGCGGGTGAACTTGGCCGTGGCGTTTTTATGCTTGCCCGCCGGCACATCGATGCTGCGCGTGCGCGGTGCTTCCGGGCCGTTGCTGAACACCGCACGGCAGGTCGCATCGACGTCACCGTAATTGGCCACGCGGATCGAGCCTATGTCGTTGTCCGTGTCGTAAGTCTCGTAGTCGATCTTCATGCCGTTGAGATCCTTTTGCACATCGATCGGATAGGCAAACGCGGTCAACGGCAGCAGCGCCAGCACCACACAACAGAATTTTTTCATTCGGCAGTCTCCATGAGGGACGGCCAGCTTAGGACAAGAGGAGCTATTGATGAAAGCGCCCCGCGTGACCCTTGATCAATGGCGAACGTTGCAGGCCGTGGTCGACCACGGCGGATTCGCCCAGGCCGCCGAGGCCCTGCACCGTTCGCAATCGTCGGTGAGCTACACCGTCGCCCGCATGCAGGATCAGCTCGGCGTGCCGTTGCTGCGCATCGACGGGCGCAAAGCTGTGCTCACCGAGGCCGGCGGCGTGTTGTTGCGCCGTTCGCGGCAATTGGTCAAACAGGCCAGCCAACTCGAAGACCTCGCCCATCACATGGAGCAAGGCTGGGAAGCGGAAGTGCGGCTGGTGGTGGATGCGGCCTACCCGAGCGCGCGGATCGTCCGCGCGCTGACCGCGTTCATGCCGCAGAGTCGCGGCTGCCGCGTGCGTTTGCGCGAGGAAGTGTTGTCGGGGGTCGAGGAAGTGCTGCTCGAAGGCGTGGCGGACCTGGCGATCACCGGCCTGAGCATTCCGGGCTACCTGGGTGCGGAGTTGAGCGATGTCGAGTTCGTCGCCGTTGCCCACCCTGATCATCCGCTGCATCGGCTCAACCGCGAGCTGAGCTTTCAGGATCTGGAAACCCAGATGCAAGTGGTGATCCGCGACTCCGGCCGCCAGCAGCCGCGCGATGTCGGCTGGCTCGGCGCCGAGCAGCGCTGGACCGTCGGCAGCCTCGCCACCGCCGCGACCTTTGTCAGCAGCGGCCTGGGTTTTGCCTGGCTACCGCGGCACATGATCGACCGCGAATTGAAGGATGGTTCGCTCAAGCTGCTACCGTTGGATCGAGGCGGCAGCCGCAATTCGAGCTTCTATCTGTATTCGAACAAGGACAAACCCCTGGGCCCGGCCACGCAGATCCTCATCGAACTGCTGCGCACCTTCGACACCTTGCCGCTGGACGCACCGTTCGCCGCACCTGAACAAGCCTGACACGGAGTTCACCGATGGCGTATTTCGAGCACGAAGGTTGCAACCTGCACTACGAGGAATATGGCCACGGTGCGCCGTTGCTGCTGGTCCACGGGCTCGGCTCGAGCACACTGGACTGGGAAATGCAGATCCCGGCGCTGGCCGCGCACTACCGGGTAATCGTCCCGGACATTCGCGGCCACGGGCGCTCGGACAAACCCCGCGAGCGCTACAGCATTGCCGGGTTCAGCGCCGACCTGCTGGCCTTGATCGAGCACCTGCGCCTCGGCCCGGTGCACTACGTCGGGCTGTCGATGGGCGGGATGATCGGTTTTCAGCTGGCCGTCGATCAGCCGCAGGTGCTCAAGAGCCTGACCATCGTCAACAGCGCGCCACAAGTCAAATTGCGCAGCCGCGACGATTATTGGCAGTGGTTCAAACGCTGGAGCCTGATGCGCCTGCTCAGCCTGGAAACCATCGGCAAAGCCCTCGGCAGCAAACTTTTCCCCAAGCCGGAACAGGCCGATCTACGACAGAAAATGGCCGAACGCTGGGCAAAAAACGACAAACGTGCTTATCTCGCCAGCTTCGATGCGATCGTGGGCTGGGGCGTTCAGGAACGACTTTCCCGGGTGTCCTGTCCAACGCTCGTCATCAGCGCCGACCGTGATTACACACCGGTGGCGTTAAAAGAAACCTATGTAAAACTGCTGCCGGATGCGCGGCTGGTGGTCATTGACGACTCGCGCCATGCCACCCCGCTCGATCAACCCGAACGCTTCAATCACACGCTGCTGGATTTTCTCGCCACAGCCGACCTTCACTCTCAGGATCACTGACCCATGCTGAAAAAACTCGCCCTCGCCGCCGGCTCCGTACTGTTTGCCGCCAACCTGATGGCTGCTACCCCGGCCAAGGCGCCCCACGTGCTGCTGGACACCACCAACGGCCAGATCGAAATCGAACTGGACCCGGTCAAGGCACCGATCAGCACGAAGAACTTCCTTGAATACGTCGACAGCGGTTTCTACAACAACACCATTTTCCACCGCGTGATCCCGGGCTTCATGGCTCAGGGCGGCGGCTTCACCCAGCAGATGCAACAGAAAGACACCAAGGCGCCGATCAAGAACGAAGCCAGCAATGGCCTGCACAACGTTCGCGGCACCCTGTCGATGGCGCGTACTTCCAACCCTGATTCGGCGACCAGCCAGTTCTTCATCAACGTTGCCGACAACGCATTCCTCGATCCGGGCCGTGACGCCGGTTACGCGGTGTTCGCCAAAGTGGTCAAGGGCATGGACGTCGTAGACGTCATCGTCAACTCGCAGACCACCACCAAACAAGGCATGCAAAACGTGCCTGTCGACCCTGTGATCATCAAGTCGGCCAAGCGCATCGACTGAGTTTCGCCGGGCATATCGAGCGGCGCCGGGCTGAGCCTGCGCCGCTCGCACTGATAAAAGGAGAGCCCGGATTCCGGGCGGTTATCTGATGCTCTATCGCCGTTTCGAACAACTTATCGATATCTTCCGCGACGCCCCGACGGCGTCCCCGCCGGACCGCGTCTGGCCCTTCTACGTCTATTACCTGAAGCAGGTCTGGCCGAGTTTCGCTGCCCTGCTTGTTATCGGCCTGTTTGCCTCATTGATTGAGGTTGCGCTGTTCAGTTACCTGAGCCGCATCATCGATCTGGCGCAAGGCACGCCCAACCCGAATTTCTTCAGCGACCACGCCCTCGAATTGACCTGGATGCTGGTGGTCGCTCTGGTGCTGCGACCGATCTTCTTTGCTCTGCACGACCTGCTGGTGCATCAGACCCTTAGCCCCGGCATGACCAGCATGATCCGCTGGCAGAACCACAGTTACGTGCTCAAGCAGAGCCTGAATTTCTTCCAGAACGACTTCGCCGGGCGCATCGCCCAGCGCATCATGCAGACCGGCAACTCGCTGCGCGATTCCGCCGTGCAAGCGGTGGACGCGCTGTGGCACGTGGTGATCTATGCGATCAGCTCGCTGGTGCTGTTCGCCGAGGCCGACTGGCGCCTGATGATCCCGTTGCTGACCTGGATCGTCGCCTACATCGGCGCGCTGTATTACTTCGTGCCGCGCGTGAAAGAGCGTTCGGTGGAAGCCTCTGACGCGCGCTCGAAATTGATGGGCCGTATCGTCGACGGCTACACCAACATCGCCACGCTGAAACTGTTCGCTCACACCAACTTCGAACAGCACTACGCCAAGGAAGCGATCGAGGAACAGACCGTCAAAGCGCAGATGGCCGGTCGCGTGGTGACCAGCATGGACGTGGCGATTACCACCATGAACGGCCTGCTGATCGTCGGCACCACGGCGCTGGCATTGTGGCTGTGGACGCAGTCGCTGATCACCGTCGGCGCGATTGCCCTGGCCACCGGCCTGGTGATTCGCATCGTCAACATGTCCGGCTGGATCATGTGGGTGGTCACCGGCATTTTCGAAAACATCGGCATGGTCCAGGACGGTCTGCGCACCATTTCGCAACCGGTCAGCGTCACCGACCGCGAGCAGGCCAAACCGCTGGCCGTGGCCTCGGGCGAAGTGCGTTTCGAGCACGTGGATTTTCACTACGGCAAGAAGAAAGGCATCATCGGCGACCTCAATCTGACGATAAAACCGGGGGAGAAAATCGGCTTGATCGGCCCGTCCGGCGCCGGCAAATCAACCTTGGTCAACCTGTTGCTGCGCCTGTACGACGTCGAGGGCGGGCGCATCCTGATCGATGGGCAGAACATTGCCGAAGTCGGCCAGGAAAGCCTGCGTGCGCGGATCGGCATGATCACTCAGGACACCTCGCTGTTGCACCGCTCGATCCGCGACAACTTGCTTTACGGCAAACCCGACGCCACCGACGCTGAACTGTGGGAGGCGGTGCACAAGGCTCGCGCCGATGAGTTCATTCCACTGCTGTCCGACGCTGAAGGCCGCACCGGTTTCGATGCCCATGTCGGCGAGCGCGGGGTGAAACTCTCGGGCGGTCAGCGCCAGCGCATCGCGATTGCGCGGGTACTGCTCAAGGACGCGCCGATCCTGATCATGGACGAAGCCACCTCGGCACTGGATTCGGAAGTCGAAGCGGCGATTCAGGAAAGCCTCGAGACCTTGATGCAGGGCAAAACCGTAATCGCCATCGCCCACCGTCTCTCCACCATCGCGCGCATGGACCGCCTGGTGGTGCTGGAAAACGGCAAGATCGCCGAGAGCGGCACCCACGCCGAACTGCTCGCCCATCGCGGCTTGTATGCGCGCTTGTGGGCGCACCAGACCGGAGGCTTTGTCGGCATCGATTGATCGCGCGATATGATCGTTCCCACGCTCCGCGTGGGAACGCCTCAAGGGACGCTCCGCGTCCAGTGATGCGGAGCGTCACGGCCTGCATTCCCACGCAGAGCGTGGGAGCGATCATGGTCAGGTTTGGCGATAGGGCAACGCCGTTCTCGCCTCTTCGGCATACGCCAGAACCCCGGCGCGCTCCTGTTGAAGAAAATCCTTCACCGCCGCTTTCAGCCCCGGATGGCGCAGGTAGTGCCAGGAATGGGTGATCACCGGTTCGAAGCCGCGAATCAACTTGTGCTCGCCCTGCGCCCCGGCATCGAAACGCTGGATGCCATGGGCAATCGCGTAATCCATGCCCTGATAAAAACACGTCTCGAAATGCAGCCGATCAAACTCGGCCAGGCAGCCCCAATAACGCCCGTAGAAACTGTCGCCACCGACCAGGCTGAACGCCATCGCCACCGGCCGTGAGCCCTGTTTGGCAAGAACCACCCGAATCGCTTCGGGCATACGTTCGGCCAGCAGGCTGAAGAACTCGCGCGTCAGGTACGGCGCCTGACGCCGCACCGCATAAGTGTTGGCATAGCAGGCGTACACGAAATCCCACTGCGCCTCGCCCAGCTCTCGCCCCTCCAACCACTCGAACTCGAAGCCCTGCCCCGCCACCTGCTCGCGTTCCTTGCGCATCTGCTTGCGCTTGCGCGAACTGAGGGCGTCGAGGAAGTCCTGAAAGTCGCGGTAACCACGGTTCTGCCAGTGATATTGACAGCCGATGCGCTGCAGCCAGCCCGGCTGCTCGGCCATCGCCGCATCGGTAAACGGATCGGTGAAATTGATGTGCGCGCTGGACAGTTCTTCGATCTGCAGATAGCCCGGCAGGCTTTTCAGCAGTTCGAAACCGTCCTCGACCTTCGCCGCCAGCAAGCGCGGACCGCTGACCGGGCTGAAGGGCACAGCAGTCAGGAGTTTGGGGTAGTAATCGATGCCGGCACGCGCGCAGGCATCGGCCCAGCCGTGATCGAAAACGTACTCGCCGTAGGAATGCCACTTGCGATAACTGGGCAGTGCGGCGATCAGTCGATCATCTTCGATGTGCAGTAAATGTTCGGGCTGCCAGCCCGAATGCGGGCCGACACTGCCGCTGTCTTCCAGCGCACTGAGAAAGGCGTGGCGCAGGAACGGCTGGTTGTCCGGCACCAGCGCATCCCAGCTTGCCGGGGCGATTTCTGACAGGTCTTGCAGGCGTTGCAACGGCATTCACTGGCACTCCACAGCTTGGCGACAAAGCCCGGCGAGTATCGCTGATCGCGGCCCGGTTGCACACGCTCAATCGGCCGACAGCGCTCTAACTCGATAGTTCACGCCTGATACGCATCGTCATCAACCTGCCATCACTGTGCCACCGCTCTGTCATAAACCATCGCGATACTGGCGCCTGTTTTTAGAGCGCCGGGTTCTAACCCGGACACAGTTTTCCGGCCTTCAGCCGGTTGTGCCCAGGATGGTTCAGCCATCCCCTTCATCTTCGGAGATTGCTATGCGTCTTGCTTCCACGAAAACTGCAGCGGCCCTGTGCGGCGGCTTGTTGCTGGCCATGAGCGTTCCGGCCAGTGCTGCAGTCGACGCCAAACTGCTCGACATGCTCAAGGCCAACGGGTCGATTTCCCGTGCGCAGTACATCGAGCTGCAAACAGAACTGGCCAAGGATCAGAAGGCTCAGCAAATCGCCCAACAGGCGCAGCAGGAAACCAACGAACAAGTGGCGGCGGTCGCGAAGAAGACCAACGAACAGAGCCTGTTCGACCAGAAACTGGCTTGGGCGGCGAAGACCCAGTTCAAGGGCGACGTACGTATCCGCCAGGAAACCATCAAGATCGACGGCGAGCCGAACAACGGCGGCCGCGACAAGGATCGCCAGCGCATCCGTGCGCGTCTGGGCGCCTACACCGAGATCAACCCGCAAGTCGACACCGGCATCCGCATCGCCACCGGCGGCGGTGACGACGCGCGTTCGACCAACCAGGATCAGGACAACTACTTCGACAAGAAGCAGATCTGGCTCGACCTCGGCTACATCGACTATCACCCTGATCAGATCAAGAACCTGCACGTGATCGGCGGCAAGATGCTGCAACCGTGGGTGAGCATGGGCGACGTGATCTGGGACAGCGATATCAACCCGGAAGGTCTGGCCGTTACCTACAAGTATCCATTGGGCGGCAGCGCCGAACTGTTCGGCAGCCTGGGTAACTACAACCTCAAGGACAACGTTGACGGCGACGGCGTGCAGTTCCGCCACGACCTGCGTCTGACCGCTGGCCAGTTGGGCAGCCGCTTCAACATCACCGACAACCTGAAAATGACCGTCGGCGGCAGTGTCTACGCCTACCAGAACGACGAAGACAGCCGCTGCACCGGCACCTCGACGCCGTGCGCGCTGGCAGTCAACGGCAACTCGGCGAACAACGAATTCCGTCTGTATGAAGGGTTCAGCCAGATCGACATCGGCGGCCTGCCAATGCCGCTGTCGTTCTACGGCCAGTACGTGAAGAACAACGATGCCGTGACCGATCAGGACACCGCATGGTTGCTCGGCGCCAAGTCGAAAGTCTTCGGCTTCAACCTCGACTACAACTATCGCGACGTGCAGCGCAATGCCGTGGTCGGCGCCTTCACCGACTCCGACTTCGCCAACGGCACCACCGGTTCGCGCGGGCACAAGTTCAAGGTCGGTTACGACATCGACAAGAACTTCGCCGTCGGCGCCACGTACTTCCTGACCAAGGCCGACTTCGCCAGCCGCAGCCAGCGCGATGCAGATGCCAACACCCTGCAGCTGGATGCTGAAGCGAAGTTCTAAAACGGCAGCTACAAGCTACAAGCTACAAGCCAAGAGCTGCGAGTGAATGCCTTTACTTGCAGCTTGAGGCTTGAGGCTTGAGGCTTGAGGCTTGAGGCTTGAGGCTTGAAGCTGCCTCACTCCGGTGCGGGCGGGACGATCCCCATCATCCGTTCGTTTCACCCGCACCGGGTTATTTCTGCAGGATGCAAAAACCCCTGTAGGAGCTGCCGAAGGCTGCGATCTTTTGATCTTGATCCTGAAAACAAGATCAAAAGATCGCAGCCTCGTTTCACTCGACAGCTCCTACAGGGGGTTGTCTTTTCGTCGTTGCTCGGCCAGGCGTTCGGCCAAGGCATCGACGTTCTCGTCCGGTTTGTCCGGCAGCGCCTTCAGGGTTGCCTGCATCACGCGCATCTGCCGCATGAAGCGCCGGCAGTTCGGGCAGAACAACAGGTGATGACGCACCATCAGCGTCTCGCGAAAGCTCAGTTGGCCGTCGAGATAATCGCTGGATCGTGCCACTTGCTCCTTGCAGGTCAACATTCTCCTGTCTCCTCAAAATGTTCCACGGTCGCAAAGACCTTCAAGCGTGCCCGGTGCAGCAGCACGCGGACATTGGAGAGCGAGATCTCCAGAAGATTACAGATCTCTTCCAGCTCCAGGCCCTGGCGTTCGCGCAACAGCAGGACACTGCTCTGCAACTCGGACAGACTCAGCAAGGTGTGCTCGAGGCATTCGCGCAGTTCGTTTTCGGTGAGTAGCGCTTCGGGGGTGTCCTGATGCCAGGCAAATGGCGCGACCAGCCAATGACCGTCGCTCGAGGAAAATCGATCATCACCGATGGTGCCGTGGGGCGATGGCAGGTCGTCGAGCAGGACCTCCCGGCGATTGAGCTTGTAGCGACTCTTGGCCGAATTGGCGGTGATGGTCAGCAACCAGGTCTTGAGGCTGGAGCGGCCTTCGAAGCTGGCCAGATGACGCACCACCGACAGCCAGGCATCCTGCACCACTTCCTCGACATGACGCTGGCCGACAATCGCGTAAGCCACAGCGCGCATGGCGCTCTGATACGTGGTGACCAGTTCCTTGAAAGCCTTTTGCTCCCCCGCCAGCAGGCGCGTGAGCAGTTGGGTGTCGTCAGCCGCCATCCATCAATCCCCTTGTCCGGACTTCGAAAATGAACGCGGCAGGTGTGCACCTGCCGCGACGTCCGAAAAATTACAGCGTTTCAATCGCTTCGGATGTAGGAAAGATCGACGCGATTAAGGGGAAATTAACCTGTTTCAGCGCTTGCGCAGCAACACGCTACCGATCGAATAACCGGCACCGAAGGAGCTGAGCACCGCCAGCGAACCCGAGGCCAGATCATCCTGATATTTATGGAAAGCAATGACAGAACCGGCCGAGCTGGTGTTGGCGTAGCTGTCGAGAATCACCGGGGCTTCTTCTTCGGTAGCTTCGCGGCCGAGCAGCTTGCGCACGATCAAGTGGTTCATACTCAGGTTGGCCTGGTGCAGCCAGAAACGCTTCACGTCGCCAACGTTGAGCTGGTTCTCTTCCAGGTGCTCGCCAATCAGCTCGGCGACCATCGGGCAGACATCCTTGAACACCTTGCGGCCTTCCTGCACGAACAGCTTGTCGCGGGCACCGATGCCCTCTTCCGCCGCGCGGTTGAGGAAGCCGAAGTTATTGCGGATGTTGTTGGAGAACTTGGTCAGCAATTTGGTGCTGACCACGTCGAACTGGTACGCGGAGGTCGCCAGATCCGCGCGTTCGATGATCACCGCAGTCGCGGCATCGCCGAAGATGAAATGGCTGTCGCGATCACGGAAGTTCAGGTGCCCGGTGCAGACCTCCGGGTTGACCATCAGGATCGCCCGCGCCTGGCCCAGTTGCACGCTGTTGGCGGCGGCCTGGATGCCGAAGGTGGCGGAAGAACACGCCACGTTCATGTCGAAACCAAAACCTTCGATGCCCAACGCTTCCTGGACTTCGATGGCGATGGCCGGGTAAGCGCGTTGCAGGTTGGAGCAGGCGACGATCACGCCGTCGATGTCGGCTGCGGTTTTGCCGGCTCGCTGCAAGGCTTGCTCGGCTGCGCCAACGGCCATCTGGCAGAGCACCGACCATTCGTCGTTGGAGCGCTCGGGCAAGCGCGGGGCCATGCGTTGCGGATCGAGGATGCCGTCCTTGTCCATGACAAAGCGGCTCTTGATGCCAGAGGCTTTTTCGATGAACGCAGCGCTGGATTCTGTCAGGGCCTGGACTTCACCGCTGGCAATGGCCTCGGCGTTATCGGCGTTGAACTGGGCGACGTAGGTATTGAAAGACTGCACCAGCTCTTCGTTGGAGATGCTGTTGGCCGGTGTGTACAGGCCGGTGCCGCTGATGACGACGTTATGCATGGTCGTTTCTCTAATCTGTTCAGGCAGAAAGTGCTGGAACCGTCGTACCAACACGCAAAGGGTCTATTCCCATCCGGGGGACGCAAACCTGGCATCGTTTTATTCCGCAGCGCGACACGGCCGAAGGCTCTGGGTCGCGAAACGGCGGGTTATGGTGGCGAAGTTTGCCATAAACCCGAGGTTTTGGCGCCGTTCTCAAGCACAACTGCCATTCACCATATGAACTCAACTCTGTGGCGAGGGGATTTATCCCCGTTCGACTGCGAAGCAGTCGCCAACCCACCACGCTCGGTATAGCTGATGAACCGAGGTTGCAGTTTTTGGGGCGGCTTCGCCACCCAACGGGGATAAATCCCCTCGCCACAAAGCCCGCTTTCACAGGGGGATTGTGTATGGCTGCAGGTCAGGGCTCGACCTGACTCCACTGTTTGCTCAGGCGCTTGTCGGAGATCGGCACTTTCGTCCCCAACTGCTGAGCAAACAACGACACGCGGTATTCCTCCAGCCACCAGCGGTACAACTCCAGCTGCGGATCACGCTTGCCTTCCTGCGCATGCTTGGCCGCGCGGGTCTGGTATTGCGCCCACAGGCCAGCGAGTTCGCCACTCCAGACGCGGTCCTTCTGCACCTGTGCACCGAGCTTCTCGAAACGCTGCTCGACCGCTTTCAGGTAACGCGGTAACTCTTTGAGCCACTGCATCGGCGTTTCGCGGACGAAACCCGGATAGACCAGATTGCCGATCTGCTGCTTGATGTCGTTCAACGCCACCGCTTGCGCCAGATCAATCTTGCCCTTGAAGCGTTTTTGCAGACCGTGCCAGATCTTGAGGATTTCCAGCGTCAGCCGCGCGACACGCTCGGCGTGCTCGGTCCAGTTGCCGCGTTTGCGTTCGGCCAATGTCGCCAATCCGGCGCCATCGCGGGGCAACGGGTCTTCACCTTCGAGAATGCAGCTGTCAAGGCTGGCCAGCAGAATGTCTTCGACCAGCGCATCGACGCGGCCCAGTTCGCGATACAGCAGGCCCAGTTCAGTCTGCCCGGGCAACTTGCCCCGGAGAAATTTCGCCGGCTCGGCCAGTTGCTGCATGAGCAAGCGCTGCAAGGCCCGACGATGCTGGAACTCGGCTTCGGCCGGGGTCGAGAAGCGCCCTTCCTTGACCGCGCCGCCCTCTTCCACCAGCGCCGGGTACACCGTCATCGACAGCCCGGCGATCTTCTGCTGGGTCTTTTCTGCTACCGGGGCAAAGACTTTTGCCTCGACCGGCTGCTGACTTTTCGCACTCTGCGGCACCGCCAGCGCGGCCTGGCTGGCTTCGGCGAAGCGTGCGGTCAGCTCAGCCAGATCGCGGCCTTCGCCAAGGAACTTGCCCTCGCCGTCGACAATTTCCAGGTTCATGCGCAGGTGGCTTTCAACCTGCTGCGCCGCTTCCGCCCACGCTTCATCGCTGACCCGCGCGCCGGTCATGCGCAGCAGCTCGCGACCGAGCGCTTGCGGCAGCGAACCTTCGGCGAAAGTCATGCGCTGCAACGCGGCCTTGATGAAGTCCGGCACCGGCACGAAGTTCTTGCGCAGGGCTTTCGGCAGGTTGCGCACCAGGGCAATGCACTTGGCCTCGATCAGGCCCGGTACCAGCCATTCCAGACGCTCCGGCGGCAGCATCGGCAGCAGCGGCGCCGGCACGCGCAAGGTCACGCCGTCGCGCGGGTGATTGGGTTCGAAATGGTAGGTCAGCGCCAGCTCCAGATCGCCGATGTGCAGGGTGTCCGGGTAATCACGGGCGGTGACTTCACTGGCCTCGCGGGCCAGCACGTCTTCTTCGCGCATGATCAGCAGCTGCGGGTCTTTCTGGCTGTTGACCTTGTACCAACTGTCGAAGGTCGCGGTCTGGTGGATCTCCGCCGGCAGACGCGCATCGTAGAAGGCGTACAAGGTTTCTTCGTCGGCGAGAATGTCGCGACGGCGAGCCTTGGCTTCCAGTTCGTCGAGCTGCTCGAGCAGTTTCTGATTGGCGCTCAGGCATTTGGCCCGCGACTGAATCTCGCCGCGCACCAGGCCTTCGCGGATAAACAGCTCACGCGACACCACCGGATCGACCGGGCCGTAATGCACCGGGCGGCGACCGACCACGATCAGGCCGAACAGGGTGATCTGCTCATAGGCTACGACCTGGCCGCGCTTCTTCTCCCAATGCGGCTCGAAATGGTTTTTCTTGATCAGGTGCCCGGCCAGCGGCTCGATCCAGTCGGCATCGATCTTGGCGACCATGCGCGCGTACAGCTTGGTGGTTTCCACCAGTTCGGCGGTCATCAGCCACTGCGGACGCTTCTTGCCGATGCCCGACGACGGATGAATCCAGAAGCGCCGTTGCCGCGCGCCGAGGTAATCGCCGTCTTCGGTTTTCTGGCCAATCTGGCTGAGCAAGCCGACCAGTACCGCTTTGTGCAGCTTCGGATAATCCGCCGGCTCTTTGTTCAGACTCAGCTGCATGTCGCGGCAGATCAGGCTCAACTGACGGTGAGAATCACGCCACTCGCGCAAGCGCAGGTAATTGAGGAAATTCTTCCGGCACCAGTTGCGCAGCGGGTTGGCGGTCAGCGCCTGACGTTGCTCTTCGAAACCACGCCACAGATTGACCAGCCCGGCGAAGTCCGAATCCGGGTCCTTCCATTGTGCATGGGCCTGATCCGCCGCTTGCTGACGCTCCGGTGGACGCTCGCGCGGGTCCTGAATCGACATGGCGCTGGCGACGATCAGCACTTCCTGCAAGCTGCCGAGCCTGGCCGCTTCCAGGAGCATGCGGCCCATGCGCGGGTCGACCGGCAAGCGCGCCAACTGGCGACCGAGCGGGGTCAGCTGACTGTTGCGATCCACTGCCGAAAGCTCTTGCAGCAGGTTGAAACCGTCGCTGATCGCCTTGCCGTCCGGCGGTTCGATAAAGGGGAACGCGGTGATTTCGCCGAGGCGCAGATGGAGCATCTGCAAAATAACGGCGGCGAGGTTGGTGCGCAGAATTTCCGGATCGGTAAATTCCGGGCGGCCGAGGAAATCCTCTTCGCTGTACAAACGCACGCAGATACCCGGTTCGACCCGCCCGCAGCGACCTTTACGCTGATTGGCGCTGGCCTGGGAAATCGCTTCGATCGGCAAGCGCTGCACCTTGGCCCGATAGCTGTAGCGACTGATGCGCGCGGTGCCGCTGTCGATCACATAGCGAATGCCCGGTACGGTCAACGAGGTTTCGGCGACGTTGGTCGCCAGCACCACACGACGGCCCGGGTGCGACTGGAAGATGCGCTGCTGTTCAGCCGGCGACAGGCGCGCGTACAGCGGCAGGATTTCAGTGTGCTTGAGCTGGGCCTTGCGCAGCATGTCGGCAGCATCGCGAATCTCGCGCTCGCCGGGCAGGAACACCAGCACATCGCCGGGGCTGCGCCGTTCGCTGCGCTCGTAGGCGGCGATTTCGTCGAGGGTGGCGAGAATCGCCTGATCGACGGTCAGGTCATCCTCGACCCGGTTGCCCTCCTCGTCCTGCTCAAGCGTCAGCGGCCGGTACCAGGTTTCCACCGGGAAAGTACGCCCCGACACTTCGACGATCGGCGCGTCATCGAAGTGCTTGGAGAAGCGCTCCAGATCGATGGTCGCCGACGTGATGATGACCTTCAGGTCGGGACGGCGTGGCAGCAGGGTTTTCAGGTAACCGAGGAGGAAATCGATGTTGAGGCTGCGTTCGTGGGCTTCGTCGACGATGATCGTGTCGTAGCGTTCCAGATAACGGTCGTTCTGGGTTTCCGCCAGCAGAATACCGTCGGTCATTAGCTTGATCAGGGTGTTGGCATCGCTCTGATCCTCGAAGCGCACCTGATAGCCGACCAGCGCTCCAAGCGGCGTGCCGAGTTCTTCGGCGACGCGACTGGCCACACTGCGCGCGGCGATCCGACGCGGCTGGGTATGGCCGATCAGACCGTGCTGGCCACGACCGATTTCAAGGCAGATTTTCGGCAACTGGGTGGTTTTACCCGAACCGGTTTCGCCAGCGATGATCAGCACCTGATGTTGCTCCAGGGCCTTTTTGATTTCGTCGCGCTTGGCCGCGATCGGCAAACTGTCGTCGTAACGAATCACCGGCAGGCTCGCGCGACGCGCCAGTACCTGATCACAGGACGCCTGCATGCGCGTCACCCACTGGGCCAGTTTGGCCTCGTCGGGTTTCTTGCGCAGTTCAAGCAACTGCCGCCGCAGCCGGTGACGGTCGGCGAGCATGGCGTGATCGAGGTTTTTCAGCAGTTTGTCGATGGAGGGCGATTCGTCGGTCATCGGGTAGGCAATTCGGTCGTCTATTTATGCAGGGGGCGGATTGTCGCAGATTTGGGGGGGTTGTGGCGTGTCAGGGGGATTGCGACCCTCACCCTAGCCCTCTCCCAAAGGGAGAGGGGACCGATTGGGGGATGCTTCAAAGGTACATCGACCTGAAAGAGCTTTGCCGAATCCATAATCGCCGAGCTCTTTCAGGTCGGCGTTTGACCCAAGACACCTCGGTCAGCTCCCTCTCCCCTCTGGGAGAGGGCTTGGGGTGAGGGGCTTTTAAAAGAGCTACTCGTTGTCGAGGCCCTTGCGCCGATATGGGAAGACGTCTATCACCTTCCCCGCCCGAATCGCCTCCTGCAAGCCCTTCCAGTAATCGGCGTTATACAACTCGCCATGCAACTGATCGAACAGCTTGCGCTGTCCGGCATCGGCAAACAGGAACGGTGGAAACTCTTCGGGAAACACGTCCAGCGGGCCGATCGAGTACCACGGCTCAGAGGCCATTTCGTCCTCCGGCGTGCGCGGTTGCGGGATGTGGCGGAAGTTGGCTTCGGTCAGGAAACAGATTTCGTCGTAATCGTAAAACACCACGCGCCCGTGACGGGTGACGCCGAAGTTTTTCAGCAGCATATCCCCGGGAAAAATATTCGCCGCCGCCAGCTGCTTGATTGCCAGGCCATAATCTTCAAGCGCTTCACGTACCTGGGCGTCGTTGGCATTTTCCAGATACAGGTTGAGCGGCGTCATCCGGCGTTCGGTCCAGCAGTGGCGGATCAGCACGGTTTCGCCTTCGACCGAAACCGTGGATGGCGCGACCTCTAGCAGTTCCTCCAGACACGCCGGATCGAACTTGCTCAGCGGAAAGCGAAAATCGGCGAATTCCTGGGTATCGGCCATACGCCCGACCCGATCGACGCTTTTCACCAGCCGATACTTTTCGATCACCGTGGCGCGGTCGACGTTCTTCGACGGTGAGAAACGGTCCTTGATGATTTTGAACACGGTGTTGAAACCCGGCAAAGTGAACACGCTCATGACCATGCCGCGCACGCCCGGGGCCATGATGAACTGGTCGTCAGTGTTGGCCAGGTGATTGATCAGCGCGCGGTAAAACTCCGACTTGCCGTGCTTGTAGAAGCCGATCGAGGTGTACAGCTCGGCGATGTGCTTGCCCGGCAGGATGCGCCGCAGAAATCCGATGAACTCCGCCGGCACCGGGACATCGACCATGAAATACGAACGGGTAAAAGAAAAGATGATCGACACATCGGCTTCGTCGGTGATCAATGCATCGATCTGAATGCCCCGGCCTTCGCGGTGCAACAGCGGAATCACCAGCGGCCATTGCTCGTCGCGGGTGTAGATGCGTCCGACCAGATACGCGCCCTTGTTGCGGTAGAGCACCGAGGAAAACAGCTCGACACTCAGTTCCGGGTCCTTGCACACCCAGTCCGGCAGGTTCTCGCGCAATTGCGCTTCGAGCCGCAGCAAGTCGCCGGGCAAATCAGCGTAATCCTCGCTGAAGCGGTAATCGGCGAAGATGCTGGCGAGCATCCCGGACAACTGGCCCTGCGGCTTGTACGTACGGGTTTGCGCGGCGCGGGCACGGCGCAGGCTAGGACGCGTGGTGTGGATGAACATGCAGCCGTCGCTGATCAGGTCGTGGCTGAACAGCCCGCAGAAAATCGAGTTGTACCAGGTTTCGGACAGCTCATCGTCGAAGCGCAGGTCGATGACACTGATATAGGCGCTTTTCACCAGCGGCCAGCAGCTGACGTTCATCAGGGTCTCTTCGTCGAAATACTCGCGCAGGCGAGCGACGGTTTCGCCGACCTTTTCCTCATACAGACTGATCCGCGCCGCCGACGCGGCCTGCGCCTCCTGCCAGCGCGCCTGTTCGAAGCGCTCCCGCGCGCCATCGGTGATGCGGCGGAAATGCTCGCGGTAATCGTCGAAGCCGGCGAGGATCATCCGGGCGATCTCGGTGGCTGGCCATTGCTGCGACATAAATGAAACCTCGGCGGGAATTCGGTTGGTCTGAGCTTAGTCACGGAAGCGCTCGCAGGAAAAGCGCAATTTCTGCCAAAACCGATACAGCGCTGACCGTTGACGGTGTTTCTCGCGCAGGTTAATCCCAAGACAGAATTAAAAGCCCGAATAGCGGTTGCCATGATCCGGACGCTCGGCAACACTCTCGTCCCGATCAAGGAAGGAGCCCGCCGTGAGCCCTGTCGATATTTTCCGCATGTTGTCGCTGGCCGCTATCTGGGGCGCGAGTTTTCTGTTCATGCGCATCATTGCCCCGGTGATCGGCACGATCCCGACCGGGTTCTTTCGCGTGTCGATCGCGGCTGCCGGGCTGCTGGTGATCCTTGGGCTGATGCGCATCAGTTGGGACTTCAAGGGCAAGCTGAAGACCGTGATGCTACTGGGCGTGATCAACTCGGGGATTCCGGCGACGCTGTATTCGGTTGCCGCCCAGGTATTGCCGGCCGGCTATTCGGCGATCTTCAACGCCACGACGCCGCTGATGGGCGTGTTGATTGGCGGTTTGTTCTTCAGCGAGAAACTGACGATTGCCAAGCTGGGCGGTGTGTTCCTCGGCCTGTTCGGCGTCGGCGTGCTGACACGCGCCGGTCCCGTGGCCTTCGACCTGCAACTGCTGATGGGCGCGGTCGCCTGCCTGCTGGCGACCACTTGTTATGGCTTTGCCGGTTTCCTCGCGCGGCGCTGGCTGGATCAGGCCGGTGGGCTGGACAGCCGTTTGTCGGCACTGGGCAGCATGCTCGGAGCGACGTTGTTTCTGCTGCCGCTGTTCGCCTACAGCGTGATCACTGCGCCGCCGGTCAGCTGGGGTGGCTGGCATGTCTGGCTGTCGCTGCTCGGCCTGGGCCTGGGTTGCACGGCGTTTGCCTACATCATCTATTTCCGCCTGCTCAGCTCGATCGGCCCGGTAAAATCGATGACCGTGACCTTCATGATCCCGCCGTTCGGCGTGTTGTGGGGGGCGTTGTTGCTGGATGAGCCGTTGTCGATGGCGCACATTTATGGCGGGGTGCTGATTGCGGCAGCGTTGTGGCTGGTGTTGAAGCCGGCGGTGGTGAGGCCTGCAAAGGTGTCAGTCCGTTAGATTTTCTGCCGCAGATATTCGCGAGCAGGCTCGCTCCCACAGAAAAATACATTCCAATGTGGGAGCGAGCCTGCTCGCGAAAGGCGGCGCAACAAGCGCCACCTGCCTATCGGCTATCCGGTTTTACGGAACACAAATACCAATCCAACAATAATCAGCAGCATTCCCAACACGCTCAACGCCGCCAGACGATTACCGAAAATCAGGTAATCCATCACTGCCGTCACCGCCGGCACCAGATAGAACAGGCTGGTGACATTCACCAGATTGCCCCGCGCGATCAGTCGATACAGCAACAGCGTCGCCAGCACCGACACCACCAGGCCCATCCATAACACCGGGACAATAAAGCCTGCGCTGTGCTCGAAGTGAAACGGCTGGAACGGTACGAACACCGCGCACAGCAACAGGCCGGCCAGGTACTGCACTGGCAGCGTACCGAGCGGATTGTCGGTGATGCGTTTTTGCATGATCGAGCCGAGCGTCATGCTCGCCAGCGCCAGCAAACCGAACAACATGCCAGCCCAGGACATTCCGGCCAGACCGATGCCCTGATAAACCACCATGATCAGCCCTGTCAGCCCCAGCGTCAGGCCGAACAGGCGGCTCGCCGAACGCTGGCGCTCCATCAGCACCACGGTGAGAATCGGCTGAACGCCCATCAGAGTGGCCATCACCCCCGGCGTGACTTTGCAGTCCAGCGCCAGCAGATAAAAGATCTGATAGGCGCCCAACAGCACCACGCCGGTGGCGATCGCAAACAGCATCGGTTTGCCGCCCTTGGGCAACTTGAGTTTGAGCAGCGGCGCCAGCAACACCAGCCCGCACAGGGCGATGGCGAAGCGAATCAGCAGAAAGGCAAAGGGCGAAGCATGGGCCAGGCCCCATTTAGAGAAAATCGCCCCGCTGCTCCACAGCAGAACGAACAGGCTCGTGGACGTCGCCGCGAGCGCGGATTGTTTCGAAAGGACAAACATGAATACCACCTGTAGTCAGGCAAGAAGCCAACTCAGCCGAAGCTGAAATTCAGTAGGTTTTTCTGGCGGGCGCGGGGTTCAGCAGAAACTGCCGATCAGCCCCGAACACCAACGCCCGGCGGCGAAACGACTGCGCACACCGGCGTGCTACTGACAGGTGGAGGGTAATGACTGATCTGCACAGGCTGCCGATTCCCGCACGGCACGACGCCAGCGTTGGCCGCTGAATCGACTACCGCGTTGATGAGGGATGCAGGCATGGATGCTGATCTTTATTGAGGAAATGAAGGCGTGAGCATGGCGCTCAAGCGGGCTGACTATAACCAGCCCGGGACACAGATTGCAATGACTTGGGCAATGGGCCGGTAGCGACAGTGCGGCGCCGGGTGGTTAGGGTTATTGGCGTGGCAACGGATTGTCAGGAGACATGGAATGCAAGAGATCATATGCCAAGGAAACGGACGTATTTGCGGTATCAGGTTTATCGGTCGGAGGCGAGGAAGCGGGCGGCAGTTACATTTGCGAAGCTACACAGCGAACTCGAGGCGCGCGCAATTGTTGACGTTGATTATTCCAAGGTTCGCTTCGAGGCTATTGATGCGTCCGCCATGAAAGCTTATGAGCAATGGCTCGATCCGCATTTCTGCTGGGAGGAAATTGTCCGATGGAAAGCCAAAGAACCAATGAGCTTCGATCTGGCAATCTGGTTTGATCGTGAACTGTGCGGACTTTGTTTCGCCAATCCGAACCAAAGCCGACTGAGAGTCAAAATTGTGCGTCTTGAGGGGCACCCAAACGAACACCCGCTCAAGGGCCGCATAGCGACCTTCGCCCTGACTGCCGTCACTCATTTCGCACGTATCATCGGCAGCCAGCAAATCGAAATTCAGGAGCCTCTTTCGGGAGCTATACCTCTATACCGTCAACTGGGTTTCGAATTCGACTCTGAGGGCCGTCTTGTGAAGCGTATTGACCAAGTCTAGTATCTGAGCACCTGCTCATTTAGTGATCAACGTGGGAGATCCCATGAAAGCTGTCGTTGAAAAGAAAGCATCAAACTTCAAATCCAGAAAGATGGAGAAAAAGCAGCCATCTGTTGAATTATCTGAAACCGAGATGCATCGCATCAGGAATGCACTGGTCAATCCAGCCGTTGAAGAGCCAAGCGGCGCATTAGCCGGGTCGTCCTTTTCCTTCCGCTAATGAAAAACCGCTCCCAAAGAGCGGTTTTCTATTGTCTGATCCAGCCTCAGCCAAACAACCAGTACCCCAGCATCGTCAGCACCAGCACCGCCAGCACCGGGCGCATTACCCTGTAGGCCTTGGGATGGCGGCGCTTCCACTGCTTGACCACGCCGCTGAAACGGTCGCTGAAGTTCTTGCTCCAGGCATAAGCCTGGTTGATGCCGCCAACGCGTTCGTCATCAAGATTCTGCGGCGCGGTGGCGCGGCCGAGCCAGCCGCTGATGAAGCGGTTGATCCGGGTCATCAAGCGGTTGCTCAGCGGACGTTCGATGTCACAGAACAGAATCACTCGAGTCTGAGCGGTTTCATTCTTGACCCAGTGCACGTAGGTCTCGTCGAACATCACGTCATCGCCGTCGCGCCAGGCATAGACCTGACCGTCGACGAAGATCCGGCAATCATCGGAGTTGGGCGTCGACAAACCGAGGTGATAGCGCAGCGAGCCGGCGAACGGATCGCGGTGCGGGTTGAGGTGACTGCCGCCCGGCAGCAGCGCAAACATCGCGCCCTTGACGTTGGGAATGGCGCTGACCAGCGCCACGGTTTTCGGGCACAGGGCTTCGGCCGATGGCAACGGTTTGTCGTACCACTTCAGATAGAAACGCTTCCAGCCTTTCTTGAAAAACGAACCGAAACCGGCATCGTTATTCTTTTCGGCAGCGCGAATGTAGCCTTCGTCGAACAGGTGCATGGCTTCGTCGCGGATGGTTTCCCAGTTGTCGCGCAGAACATCCAGTTCCGGAAACTTGCTGCGATCCAGATACGGTCTGGATGGCACTGCGGAAAACAGGTACATCAACGCGTTGTAGGGCGCGAACAGCGCGGAGTGGTTGACGAACTGGCGCAATACCGGCAAACGCGCCTTGCCGCGCAAATGCACATAGAGCGTGCTGCCCAGAAACAGCAACAGCACAAACGCCTTGGCGGCAAACGAAACGGTCATCAACAACTCCTTGAATAAAGACAACGCTGCGCAATGCCCTTTACCCGGCATGGCAGCCGGCCATGATAAACACTACCGGCCTGCGGAAAAACCCGCCTGACGCAAGATTCAGTGTTAAGCATTACGCAACAAAGCCTTTATTAACATGCAGCACCTGAACCTCGGCTGACCTGAATCAACAGGCTTACTGCTGGTTCTCCTGCTCGGTAAACAGGTCACTGAACAGCATGCTCGACAGGTAACGCTCACCCGAATCCGGCAGCACCACGACGATGGTTTTACCCTGCATCTCTGGTTTCTCCGCCAGACGCACCGCCACCGCCATGGCAGCACCGCAGGAAATTCCGCACAAAATCCCCTCTTCCTGCATCAGGCGCAAAGCCATGGCCTTGGATTCTTCATCGGTCACCTGCTCGACGCGATCGACCATCGACAGATCAAGATTCTTCGGCACAAAACCGGCGCCAATGCCCTGTATCTTGTGCGGGCTCGGCTTGATTTCGGCACCGGCCAGAGCCTGGGTGATGACGGGCGAAGATGCCGGCTCGACAGCCACCGACAGAATCGGTTTACCGGCGGTGTTCTTGATATACCGCGAGACACCAGTAATGGTTCCGCCGGTGCCGACGCCTGCCACCAGCACATCCACGGCGCCGTCGGTGTCGTTCCAGATTTCCGGGCCGGTGGTCTTTTCGTGAATCGCCGGGTTGGCCGGGTTATCGAATTGCGCCGGCATGAAATATTTATCGGTATCGCTGGCGACGATTTCCACGGCTTTCTCGATGGCGCCCTTCATGCCCTTGGCCGGCTCGGTCAACACCAGTTCCGCGCCCAAGGCTTTAAGAACCTTGCGGCGCTCGATGCTCATCGATGCCGGCATGGTCAGCATCAACTTGTAGCCCCGCGCAGCGGCAACGAAGGCCAGACCGATACCGGTGTTACCGGAAGTCGGCTCGACAATGGTCATGCCCGGCTTGAGTCTGCCGCTGCCTTCGGCGTCCCAGATCATGTTGGCGCCGATTCGGCATTTGACCGAGTAACCGGGATTGCGCCCCTCGATCTTGGCCAGAATCGTAACCCCGCGCGGCGCGATGCGGTTGATCTGGACCAGCGGCGTATTACCGATGGAGTGGGCGTTGTCAGCGTAAATACGGCTCATGGCTGGGTCCTTATGCAGCGTTGAATTCAGCCTTCCAAGGTAAGCCCGTTGCCGATCACAGTCCAGTCGGGTCGAACGTCTGCAAACGCGCGGAGTCAATCGCTTTGAATCGTCAAGCCACACTCTTGAAGGAACAATGGCATGAAACGTCGTTACAGCTGGCCGCTCTGGACCCTGGCGGGTGTCGTGGTGCTGCTGGTCGCCCTGCATTTCGCCCTGCCCTATCTGGTACGCGACTACCTCAATGACAAGCTCGCGGACATGGGCGATTACCGTGGACAGATCACCGATGTCGATCTCGCGCTATGGCGCGGCGCCTACAAAATCAACGGCCTGAAGATCGTCAAGGTCGATGGCAAGGTCCCGGTGCCGTTCGTCGATGCGCCGTTGATCGATCTGTCGGTGAGCTGGCATTCGTTGTGGTACGACCATGCCGTGGTCGCGCAGGTGCAATTCCTCAATCCCGAAATCAACTTCGTCGACGGTGGCCCCAACAAGCAGAACTCGCAAACCGGTCAGGGCACCGACTGGCGTGAACAATTGGGCAAGCTGCTGCCGATCACCCTCGATGAAGTGCAGATCAACGACGGCCGTATCACCTTCCGCAACTTCAATTCCAAGCCGCCGGTGAACATGAACGCCAGCAACGTCAACGCCAGCATCTACAACCTGACCAATGTGGTCGACAAGGAAGGCAAACGCGACGCCCGCTTTGAAGGCAAGGCCTTGCTGCTGGGCCACGCGCCATTGGAAACCACCGCCACCTTCGATCCGCTGAGCAACTTCGAAGACTTTGAATTCCGTCTGCGCGCTCGCGACATCGAGCTCAAACGCATGAACGACTTCGCCGCCGCCTACGGCAAGTTCGACTTCAACGCCGGCCACGGCGACGTGGTTATCGAAGCGAAGGCAGAGAAAGCCCGACTCACCGGCTACATCAAACCCCTGCTGCGCGACGTCGACGTTTTCAACTGGCAGCAAGACGTCGAGAACAAGAACAAAGGCCTGTTCCGCTCAATCTGGGAAGCGCTGGTCGGCGGCACCGAGACCGTGCTGAAAAACCAGAACAAAAACCAGTTCGCCACGCGAGTCGAACTCAGCGGCAATGTTCACCAGCAGAACGTCAACGCCTTCGAAGCGTTTTTGCAGATTTTGCGCAATGGCTTCATCCAGGCATTCAATGCGCGATATGAGCGGCCGAAGCCGGATGAGGGTTAATTTTTGCGGTTGACGACATATCGACCTGTGTCTTCGGCCGCTATCGATGAACGCTGTTGCAGCGAATCCCAGCCCAGGCAGGCCAAGGCCAAAGAACGTGGCACTGCTTCACGCCCATTGCTGTAACGGCTGATGCTGCGAGCGCTCACACCGAGCGCTTCGGCCGCATCATTGAGAGAAAGTCCGGTACGGGCGCGCCAATCGATAAAAATGCGCGTGTTCTCATCCTGGGCATTTTGCGCTAGCGCATCCATATACAAGGTGTCTGCACCGATCTGTACGTCGGGTTCAACCCATTCAACGATCCAACCCTCGTCCCCGACTACGGCAGTCGCAAAGACTTCGCGATCAAGCAGTGGCCGCAGACCTGGATAAGTATGAATATCCATCCCCAAACCAACTGTCAGTTCCTGACCATTGATAAATGTCAGCGCCAACCTGAAATCCGACAGGACGTGCGCAGATCGCAGACGCGGCCGTTTCATGGGTAACATCGTTTCCACTCCTTCAGTAGTTGCGCCTGATGTGCGCCCACCCAAGCCAACGCTTCTTTGACGATCAGCGGCGGGGCCTTACCCATCATGACTTCGATCGTTTCCAGGCTGAGTATCACGTCAACGCCGCCACCGGTCAGGTGGACATGGGGCGGTGGGTGATCTTTCTCACGCAGTTGTATGCGGTATTTATCGCGAAATCGGTATTTAGTAGACATGGATCACAAGCTATCGCCAAATCGGCGATACCGAAATACTGGCCATCCGCCGAGACTGAGTCAACATGTGACGCTCCATTCAGAGACTGAATAAGCCGTCTGCGTTCACAGTCGACCGGCGTGCGCGTTATAGTCGGGCATCCGATTATTCGCCCCGCCCTGCCCGCAAGGTCAGCGTTACCGTTCGAGGATTTGCAGATGAAGTTCGAAGGCACCCAGGCCTACGTCGCCACCGATGACCTGAAGCTGGCGGTCAACGCCGCCATCACCCTGGAACGGCCGCTGCTGGTCAAGGGTGAGCCGGGCACCGGCAAGACCATGCTCGCCGAGCAACTGGCCGAGTCGTTCGGGGCCAAGCTGATCACCTGGCACATCAAGTCCACCACCAAGGCCCATCAGGGTCTGTACGAGTACGACGCGGTCAGCCGTTTGCGCGACTCGCAGCTGGGCAATGAAAAAGTCCATGACGTGCGCAATTACCTGAAGAAGGGCAAGCTCTGGGAAGCCTTTGAGTCCGAGGAGCGGGTGATTCTGCTGATCGACGAAATCGACAAGGCCGACATCGAGTTCCCCAACGACCTGTTGCAAGAACTCGACAAGATGGAGTTCTACGTTTACGAAATCGACGAGACCATCAAGGCCAAGAAGCGCCCGATCATCATCATTACTTCCAACAACGAGAAAGAACTGCCGGACGCCTTCCTGCGCCGCTGCTTCTTCCACTACATCGCCTTCCCCGACCGCACTATCCTGCAGAAAATCGTCGACGTGCACTACCCGGACATCAAAAAGGACCTGGTCAGCGAAGCGCTCGACGTGTTCTTCGACGTGCGCAAGGTACCGGGCCTGAAGAAAAAGCCTTCGACGTCCGAGCTGGTCGACTGGCTGAAACTGCTGATGGCCGACAACATCGGCGAAGCGGTGCTGCGCGAGCGCGATCCGACCAAAGCCATTCCGCCGCTGGCAGGCGCACTGGTGAAGAACGAACAGGACGTGCAACTGCTTGAGCGCCTGGCGTTCATGAGCCGGCGCGGCACCCGCTAAGAGGCTGCTGCCATGTTGCTCAACCTGTTCAACGAAATGCGTGCAGCCAAGGTGCCGGTGTCGGTACGCGAGCTGCTCGACCTGATCAACGCGCTGAAACAGCGCGTGACCTTCGCCGACATGGACGAGTTCTACTACTTGTCGCGGGCGATTCTGGTGAAGGACGAGCGCCATTTCGACAAGTTCGACCGCGCGTTCGGTGCCTACTTCAATGGCCTGGAGAAACTCGACGATCACTTGCAGGCGCTGATTCCCGAAGACTGGCTGCGCAAGGAATTCGAGCGTTCGCTGAGCGACGAAGAACGCGCGCAGATCCAGTCCCTTGGCGGGCTGGACAAGCTCATCGAGGAATTCAAGAAGCGTCTGGAAGAACAGAAGGAACGTCACGCCGGCGGCAACAAATGGATCGGCACCGGCGGCACCAGCCCGTTCGGTTCCGGCGGTTTCAACCCGGAAGGCATCCGCGTTGGCGATGCCGGCAAGCGTCAGGGCAAAGCGGTCAAGGTCTGGGATCAGCGCGAGTACAAGAACCTCGACGATTCGGTGGAACTGGGCACGCGCAACATCAAGGTCGCCCTGCGTCGTCTGCGCAAGTTCGCCCGTCAGGGTGCGGCGGAAGAACTCGACATTGACGGCACCATCGACCACACCGCCAAGGACGCCGGCCTGCTGAATATCCAGATGCGCCCGGAACGGCGCAACACGGTGAAGCTGCTGCTGTTGTTCGACATCGGCGGTTCGATGGATGCGCACGTGAAGATCTGCGAGGAATTGTTCTCGGCCTGCAAGACCGAGTTCAAGCATCTTGAGTATTTCTACTTCCACAACTTCATTTATGAATCAGTGTGGAAGAACAACATGCGCCGCACTTCCGAACGCACCTCGACCCAGGATCTGCTGCATAAATACGGCGCCGACTACAAAGTGATCTTCATCGGTGACGCCGCCATGGCGCCTTACGAAATCACCCAGGCCGGTGGCAGCGTCGAGCACTGGAACGAAGAGCCGGGTTACGTGTGGATGCAGCGCTTCATGGAGAAATACAAGAAGCTCATCTGGATCAACCCGTATCCGAAAGATACCTGGGGCTATACCTCGTCGACCAACATCGTCCGCGATCTGATCGAGGATCAGATGTATCCGCTGACGCTGCGCGGGCTTGAAGAAGGGATGCGGTTCTTGTCCAAATGACCGCCTGATCATTCCCACGCTGAGCGCGGGAATGATCAAAGAATTACCAGCCCGATTTGATGTAGGCCACGCAAAGTCTGTCCATGAAGGCTCGGTCATCCGTTTCGCAAACAGGCGGAGGAGACACGCCGCGTTGTTTCGCCTGCCGCACGATTTCATTGCGCTGCTGAGCTTCGCGCTGTAAACGGTTGGCCTTTTCCTGCCGGGTTTCCGGCCTTGTCAGCAGTTCCTCTTTCATCTGACCTTGCGCATCAAAGAAGCGAAACCGCACACCGGTAGCCGGACCTTGCGCAACCCTGCCCTCGGCAATCAGCTCCATACAGGCGCCGTTCTGTCCGGTTTGAAGGTGCCTGACAAACATGCGCCGGATATCGGAATTGGCGGTAGACAGAAATTTTTCGATCGGGTCTGTCATTGCTTCGCTATCGGCGTCACCGGCGTCTACCCGTTGCAGACTACCAAAACGATCGACTCTGGCCTTGTAGACCACATCAGCTCTGGCGCGATCATGGAACTCGACGACGCTCACGGCACCTTCCGCGCTGGTTTGGGCACTGACTTTCATATAACGCATCTGTAACTTCCTTGTGAGAGATGAAGCGCAATCGTTTCATATGCTCACAGTCACGACTGTAAGGCGACGTACTTAGCTGCCAGGAAGCGTCTCGGTTTTGTGTACGAAACCATGCACGTTACGCGTAGGACCTCAGGTAGTTCTGATGCGTTTTCCAGGCTTGCTCCTGCATTACCGGAATGAATCGCACCGTTGCCCCTGGCAGACATTGCGCCAGCCCGGCCAGCGCCAGCGGCGTCAACGCGCCCAGGCGCGGGTATCCGCCAATGGTCTGGCGATCGTTGAGCAACACGATCGGTTGGCCATCGGGCGGCACCTGCACCGCGCCCAACGGAATCCCCTCGGAGATCATCGGCGCGCCCTGATATTGCAACGCCGAGCCGAGCAGGCGGATGCCCATGCGGTCGGCGCGACTGTCGAGTGTCCAGGTGCTGTTGAACACATCGAACAGGCTCTGCCCGCTGAACTGGCCGATCTGTGCGCCGAGCACCAAATCCAAAGGCGCGTGCATTTTGAAATCCGGCCGCAGCGCCGAAGGCATTTCCCGTACTGCCAACGCTTCGCCGCTGTAACCGAGCACCGCCCCTTTGGCGAGCGGAAGGCCCATGCCATCAAGCCCGCCCAATTCTTCGCGCACCACCGTGGCACTGCTGCCCAGTACCTTGGGCGCAGTAAACCCAAAGGGCGCGGCCAGATACGCCCGGGCGCCGAGCAAAGGCTGCGTGAACCGCAATGTCTGGCCTTTCGCCAATTTGAAACTGCGCCACGGCGCCAGCGGCTGGCCGTCGATCTGCGCGCCGAGATCCGCTCCCGCCAGCGCCAGCAGGCAATCCTCTTCAGCCACAACAGCAAACCCGCCGAGGGTGATTTCAACCACTGCTGCATCCAGCTCATTGCCGAGCAGCCAATTGGCCCAGCTCATCGAACACCAATCCGCCGCGCCGCCTTGGGTCACGCCCAGATGCCGCACGCCAAACCGCCCGGCGTCCTGCAACAGGCACAGCGGCGTGCTGGCCTCGATCATCAATCGACTCATGCCAGCGCCTCCAGTGGGGTGTCATCGCCGCCCAAGCGTATGAATTCGGCGTGATCGACGGCTTCGAAGCGCACCGTGTCGCCCGGTTGCATCAGGCTGTAGCCGTCGCGATGGCGATCAAACAGTTGCGCCGGGGTGCGCCCGATCAGGTTCCAGCCACCAGGTGAAACTACCGGATAAGCCGCCGTCTGCCGCTCAGCGATGCCCACGCTGCCGGCGGCAACTTTCTTGCGCGGCGTGCTCAAGCGCGGCGCGGCGAGCATTTCTTCGACCAGACCCATGAAGGCAAAACCCGGCGCAAAGCCCAGCGCGAACACCTGATATTCCCGTGCGCTGTGGCGACGAATCACCTCCTCCACCGCGAGACCGCTGCGTTCAGCCAGCAGGCTCAGTTCCGGGCCGACACTCAAGTCGTACCAGACCGGCAAGACGTGACACTGCCCGGCACGGCGCGCATTCGGCGCCAGATCGATCAGCGCTTCGGCGATCAAGTCACGCGCCTGAGCAGGACTCAACAGCGTCAGGTCGTAATGCACCATCAACGTCGTATAGGACGGCACCAGATCGATCAACTGTGCACCAAACACCGTGCGCAAACGCTCGCTGGCGGCGAGCAGCCACGGCATGTTGGCTTCGGCGATTTCATCGAACAGACGCAGCATCAGGCAGTCGAGCGCCACCACTTCAATCCGTGGGTTCATGACGCACTCGACTGTTGCAAGGCTTGGCGAATGCGCTGCACGGCGGCCACGGAACTGGCGTTGTCGCCGTGTACACACAAGGTATTGGCGCGCAGGATCAAGGCGCTGCCATCACTGGCGGTGAGCGCGCCGCCATCGGCGATGGTCAGCGCTTGCTCGATGATTTTTTCGGGATCGTGATGCACGGCGCCCGGCAGTTGCCGGGAGACCAGCCGGCCGGCGCTGTCGTAGGCACGGTCGGCGAATGCTTCAAACCACAGCGTTACGCCGTATTCATCGCCAATTTGCTGCGCCGCAGCGTTGTCTCGGGTCGCCATCAACATCAGCGGCAAGCTACGGTCATACGCGGCCACGGCCTGCACCACCGCGCGCAACTGCGCCGGGTTGGCCATCATGTCGTTGTACATCGCGCCGTGGGGTTTGACGTAGCTCACGCGCCCGCCCTGCGCCTTGCAGATGCCGTCGAGGGCACCGATCTGGTAATGCAGGATGTCTTGCAGCTCTTGCGCGGAATAGGCCATGGAACGCCGGCCGAATCCGACCAGATCCTGATAGGCCGGGTGCGCGCCAATCTGCACGCCATGCTCGAGCGCCAGCGCCACTGTTTTGCGCATGATGCTCGGGTCGCCGGCATGGAAACCACAGGCAACGTTGGCGCAATCGATGAAGGGCATGACTTCGGCGTCCAGACCCATGGTCCAGCTGCCGAAGCTCTCGCCAATGTCGCAATTCAATAGCAGGCGGCTCACGGTGAACACTCCTGTAGCTGCTGGTCTTTTTTATCTGTAGGAGACTTCTGCGCAGGGTATCAGTTACTGCGCGTCGAGTTGCTTGCCACGGGTTTCCGGCAGGCTCAGCGCCGCCAGAATCACCACACCATAGGAGACCGCCGCGAAGGCGCCGATGCCCATGCTCAATGGCACTTTCTGGCTGAGCAGGCCGATCAACAGCGGGAACAAAGCCGCCAGCGCGCGGCCGATGTTGTAGCAGAACCCCGGCCCGAGCCGCGTATCCGCGTAGGGAACAATTCGGTGAGAAACGCGCCCATGCCGCTGAAAATCCCCGAGGCGAAGAAGCCCAGCGGAAAGCCCAGCCACAGCATCACGCCATTGCTGACCGGCATCTGCGTGTAGAGCAGAACGATGGTGAACGAGCCGACGGCAAACAAAATGAAGTTCTTTTTCCGCCCCAGCAGGTCGGTCAGATAAGCGCTGATCACATAGCCGACGTAAGAACCGACGATCACCATCGCCAGATAACCACCGGTGCCAAGCACGCTCAAACCGCGCTCGTTCTTGAGGAAAGTCGGCAGCCAGGAGGTGATCGCGTAGTAGCCGCCCAGCGCACCGGTGGTCAGCAAGGAAGCGCGAAACGTGGTGAAGAGCATGCCCGGTGCGAAGATCTCGTAGAACTTCGCCGGGTTTTCCGGAGTTTGCGCGGCTTTGGCTTCGCGATATATCTCCGGATCTTTCACCAGGCGACGGACAAAAATCACGAATATCGCCGGCACGATGCCAAGGATGAACAGCGCGCGCCAGGCATCTTCCGCAGGCAACACCGAAAACAGCAGCGCGTACAGAATCGCCGTCAGGCCCCAACCCAGCGCCCAGCCGGATTGCACCATGCCCACCGCTTTGCCGCGATCCTTGGCGCGGATCACTTCACCGATCAACACTGCGCCAGCGGTCCATTCACCGCCGAAACCGAAGCCCATCAGGGTGCGGGCGATCAACAATTGTTCGTAGTTTTGCGCGAAGCCGCAGAGGAAGGTGAAGAAGGCGAACCACAGCACCGTCAGTTGCAGGGTGCGCACACGGCCGATGCGGTCGGAGAGAATCCCGGCGACCCAACCGCCGATGGCCGAGGCGATCAGGGTGCTGGTGTGAATCAGTCCCGCTTCGCCCGTGGTGATGCCCCACATCGCGATCAGCGTCGGCACGACGAAGCTGAGCATCTGTGTGTCCATACCGTCCAGACCGTAGCCGATCTTGCAGCTCCAGAACGTGCGACGCTCCTGCTGGTTGATGTTGCGGTACCAGTCGAAAGGTCCGGGGCGAGCCGCAGGCTGGATAAAGGGAGGGTATCGGGAGCACTCATGGCAAATCTCCGCAGGGCTTTTATTGGTCTTGTTCGAAGCTCCGACGACGCCTATCGTGGGAACCGGATGCGTCGATTTTTCGTCGCCCTGCCCTGCGCCGTCCAACGAATAAAAACCCGCCTTAGGCATAAGAAAAATTTGTCACTCGAGCCTTGTCCATGAATCTGAAGTTTCTCGAGACCTTTGTCTGGGTCGCGCGCCTGAAGAGTTTTCGCCTGACCGCTGACAATCTGTTCACCACCCAGGCATCGATTTCCAGCCGCATTGCGGTGCTCGAAGGCGAGCTGGGCGTAAAGCTGTTTTTGCGCGACTCACGCGGCGTCAGCCTGACCCCGGAAGGCCTGAAAGTGCTCGACTATGCCGAGCAGATGCTCGACACCATGGCGGCGCTGAAGCAGTCGATCGAGACCCGTTCGAGCAAGGTCGGCCGGGTGCGTATCGGCGTGATGGACACAGTGATCCATACCTGGCTGAGCCCGCTGGTGGCGCAGATGACCGATCTGTACCCACGGGTGGAAATCGAATTGGTCGCGGATACCGCGCTGAACCTCTGCGATCAACTGCAAAAAGGCTTCCTTGATCTGGTTCTGCAAACCGATCTGGTCCGTCACGAAAGCGTGCGCAGCCTCGAGCTGGCGAGCCATCCGCTGGGCTGGATCGTCGCCAGCAATTCGATCTACAACCGCGACTACGCCGACCTCGCCGAACTGGCGCAGGAGCGGATCATCACCTACTCGAAAAACTCACGACCGCATCAGGATATCGTCGCGCTGATGCAGGCCAGCGGCGTCATGGCGCCACGCTTGAATTGCGTGAACTCGGTGTCGGCGATCACCCGGTTGTTGCGCGATGGCTTCGGTATCGGCGCGCTGCCGCCGGTGCTGGTGACCGAGGAGCTGGCACGGGGCGAATTGATCTTGCTCGACATCGAGCAGCGGCCGGCGAATCTGCCGGTGGTGGTGTCGTGGCGGGTCGGGGTTGAGTGGGTCGAAGAGATCGTGACGTTGTGTCAGCAGGTCCTGGCGGGGTATGCGCACAAGGTCGGCAAGGACTGCATCACCCTCACTGAATGATTAGTGGCGAGGGGATTTATCCCCGCTCGGCTGCGCAGCAGTCGTGATTGCGGCCAACGCGGTCTTTCAGTGCAGGTTTTGGGGCTGCTGCGCAGCCCAACGGGGATAAATCCCCTCGCCACAGAACTCATTCATCACAGAACCCACTCGCCACGGAACTCATTCGCCACAGAACCCACTCCCCCCATGCCATAAGGCCTCTCTTGCCAGAGGGGATTGTGCAAGTCTTACAAACCGCGCACATCGCGATCTTCGATCGGTCGGCTCTGGCGCAGGCGGCGGCCGCCGAGGACGACCCAGTCGATCAGGCGGAACAGGCATTCGACGCCGAACGACAGCAGCAACGCGCCGCTCATGCCCCAGATCATCGCCTCTGGCGTCAGCAGGATCTGGTAGCTGTAGCCGTTCCAGGTTTCCTTGCGAATATCCGGATCGGCGGCCAGCACCACTTGCAGGAAGCGCACATACCACGGGCCTTGCATCGCCTGGAATTGCTTGTCCAGCGCGACCTGGCGAGTGAGCAAAGTGTTCAGGCTGTCGGCATCGCTGCGAAAAATCGGGTCTTCGCTGGCACGGTAATGTGCGACCAGCGCCTGCATATCGCCTTTGAAAAACTGATCCGCCGTGCCCTGGAAACCACGCAGACCGGTCTGCGCTTCGATCAGGTGCGCTTCGACACGTTGCGCGTAATCGTTGATGAACCCCGGCACCTGGACACCGATCAACAGGCCCGCCGCAAACAACACCAGCCGTAGATAACTGAGCAACATGGGTGCAAATCCTTATTCGGTCTTGCCCTGGCTGACGCATTCGCCGCGTCGCCACAGGCTCCATTGGCCCGGTTCGTAACGGGTCCAGGTTTCGTTTTCGGTCAAAGGCTCGGTGGCAATCACCGTGACCACGTCGTTGGGCGTGGTTTCGGCCTGGAAGTCGACGATCACATCGACATCCTTGAGCCGCGCCGGGCCGAACGGGGCGCGGCGGGTGATCTGGGCGAGTTTGGTCGAGCAGTAACAGAACAGCCAGTCACCGTCGCTGAGCAGGCAATTGAACACGCCTTTGCTGCGATATTCAGCGCAAGCGGCGACCAGATCCGGCAGCAGCACTTCGATATCGACCGGCTCGGGGAAGGCTGCGCGTACCCGGTTGAGCAAATCGCAGAACGCCGCTTCGCTGTCGGTATCGCCGACCGGTCGGTAGAAACTCTTGATCGCAGTGAAGTCGGCGAGCTGGCCGTTGTGCGCGAAACACCAGTTGCGCCCCCACAGTTCGCGGACGAACGGGTGGGTGTTGGACAGGCAGACCTTGCCGACGTTGGCCTGGCGAATATGGCCGATGACCACTTCGCTCTTGATCGGATAACGCTGCACCAGGTTGGCAACTTCCGACTCGCTGCTCGCTGCCGGGTCCTGAAACAGCCGCAGGCCCCGCCCTTCGTAGAAGGCAATGCCCCAGCCGTCGCGGTGCGGGCCGGTACGGCCGCCGCGTTGCATCAGGCCGGTGAAGCTGAACACGATGTCGGTCGGCACGTTGGCACTCATGCCCAGTAATTCACACATGTGCGGACTCTCGGGTTACAGACGCGGCTCGACCCGCATGCGCTGCGGATTGTTCGGCACTGGCGGGCGACCGTAGCGGTCGTCACCGGCGCCGCCGAACGGTTGATCATCGTCGCGCTCTTCGGCACGGGCCGCAGCCTTGGCTGCCTCGGCGCGTTCACGCCGTGCTGCCGAGGCACGCTCGATCGGCAGGCGGATCAAAACGAAAACCAGATACACCCCGAAGGCGATCATGCCGTACATGAACAGATCGGAAACCGCGCGCCAGGCGTTGTTGCCGACCTTGAACAGCATGTCCAGGGCGGTGATGGCGATGGCCGGTGCAACTTTGGCTTTCACCGGATCGACGATGGTCGGGCTGAACAGCAACACCGCCATCAGCACACGCAGCGGCTCGCGCAGCCAGCGCCACATCCAGGTGGTCAGGCGCATCCATACCAGCAGGCAGCCCACGGCGGCAAAGGCGTAAAGGCCCCAGGCGATCAGATAGTCGTTCTCGGTCATGGTGTCCATGGCAAGGCAGGCAAATAGGCGCTTATAGTAACGACTTTTCGCCCATGCGGCTTGTCCCAATACCAGACGGCCAGCAGCCGCCCCTGTGGGAGCGAGCCTGCTCGCGAATACGGACTGTCAGTTGCAACAGCGGCGCCTGACACACCGCTTTCGCGAGCAGGCTCGCTCCCACACGGGCTGCGGCGCTTTCAAGACCTGCGAACAACCCAATTCCGAATATTGTCCGAGAGCCTTCCATGCCCCAATCCGCCAATGTCATGACTGCCCCGATTGCCCACCGGGCGCCCGGTGCCGACCCGTATGCCTGGCTGCAGGAACGCGATACCGACGCGGTGCTCGACTACCTCAAGGCTGAAAACGCTTATCAGGAAGCGCAAATCGCCGATCAGGCCGAGCTGCGCGAAAACCTGTTCTATGAGATCAAGGGCAGGATTCTGGAAACCGACCTGTCCCTGCCCTCGCCCTGGGGCCCGTATCTGTATTACACGCGCACCACCGCCGGTGACGAATATGCCCGGCACTACCGCTGCCCGCGCCCGGCGGACGACAGCCTGACCCTCGATGAAAGCCGCGAGCAACTGTTGCTCGACCCGAATGCGCTGGCCAACGGCGGTTTCTTCTCGCTCGGTGCTTTCAGCATCAGCCCCGATCACCAGCGCCTGGCCTACAGCGTCGATACCTCGGGCGACGAGATCTACACGCTGTTCGTCAAGGAGCTGTCCAACGACAAGGTCAGCGAACTGGAATTCGAGGACTGCGACGGCAGCATGACCTGGGCCAACGACAGCCTGACCCTGTTTTTCGGTGTGCTCGACGACACCCATCGCCCGCATAAACTGTTCCGCTATCGTCTCGATGGCACCGCCGCTGAAGAAGTCTTCCACGAGCCGGATGGGCGTTTCTTCCTGCATTGCTACCGCGCCAGCTCCGAACAGCAATTGCTGCTGTCGCTGGGCAGCAAGACCACCAGTGAAGTTTGGGCGCTGGACGCCAACCAACCGCACCTGCCGTTCAACTGCCTGGCGCCACGGGTCGAAGATCACGAATACGACGTCGACCACGGCCTGCTCGATGGCGTCTGGACATGGTTTATCCGTACCAACCGCGACGGCATCAACTTCGCCCTGTATCAGGCCCCGGACACTGGCGTGCCGCCGAGCGAGGCCGACTGGCAGAACCTGATCCCGCACAACGAAGAAGTGATGCTCGACGGTGTCAGCCTCAACACCGAGGCGATGACTTTGAGTCTGCGCGGAGGTGGCCTGCCGATCATCGAGGTTCACCCACAGGGCTCGGCGCCGTATCGCGTGCAATTGCCCGATGCGGCCTACAGCCTCCACGTGCAAAACAGCCTGGAATTCGAGAGCGACCGCATTCGCTTGCGCTACGAAGCATTGAATCGCCCGGCCCAGGTGCGCCAGTTGATTCTTGCCAGCGGCGAGCAAACGGTGCTCAAGGAAACCCCGGTACTCGGCCAATTTGATGCCGACGCCTATGTCAGCCAACGCCTGTGGGCGACCGCCCCGGACGGTACGCAGGTGCCGATCAGTCTGGTGATGAAGCGCGAGATGGTCGGTAAACCGGTGCCGCTGTATCTGTATGGTTATGGCGCTTACGGCTCCAGCCTCGATCCGTGGTTTTCTCACGCACGCCTGAGTCTGCTCGATCGCGGCATGGCCTTCGCCATTGCCCACGTACGCGGCGGCGGCGAGCTGGGCGAAGCCTGGTATCGCGCCGGCAAGCAGGAACACAAACACAACACCTTCAGCGACTTCATCGCCTGCGCTGAGTTTCTGATCCTCAACGGCATCACCACGGCGGAAAAACTGGCGATCAGCGGCGGCAGCGCCGGTGGCCTGCTGATCGGCGCGGTGCTCAACCAGCGCCCGGACCTGTTCGGCGTGGCGATTGCCGAAGTGCCGTTCGTCGACGTGCTCAACACCATGCTCGACCCCGAGCTGCCGCTGACCGTCACCGAATACGACGAATGGGGCAACCCGGAAGAACCGGACGTCTATGATCGGATCAAGGCTTACGCACCGTACGAAAACGTCACCGCGCAAGCTTATCCGCCACTGCTGGTGATCGCCGGCTACAACGACAGCCGCGTGCAGTACTGGGAAGCGGCCAAGTGGGTAGCAAAATTGCGCGCAACCAAGACCGACGACAATGTGCTGCTGCTCAAGACCGAACTGGGCGCCGGGCATGGCGGTATGAGCGGGCGCTATCAGGGATTACGTGACGTAGCGCTCGAATATGCATTTGTGTTCAAGGTTTTGCAGATTGCCTGAGGAACTCTGTGGGTGGCTTGGGTCTTACAGCAGACCCTTGTGGCGAGAGGATTTATCCCCGTTGGGCTGCGAAGCGGCCCCAAAACCTGCAAACTCAGTATTCCTGAAGCACCGAGTTGGCAGGATTTGCGACTGCTGCGCAGCCGAGCGGGGATAAATCCCCTCGCCACAAAAGCCCATTCCTACGGGATCCGTGTATAGCCTTGAAATGTGATAACAAAAAGACCGCATCGACATGTCTGAACCGACCTTTCTGAACAACGAGATCCGCGACTGGCTGATGGACTGTGGCCTGTTCGATCAATTGCAGCTGGCCGACTTCGCGGCCGCCTCCGGCTATTTCAGCATTAGCACCGTGGCTGAAGGCGAGGCGATTTTTCGCGAGGGTGATGCCGGCAGTTTCATGTGCATCATCCACACCGGCCAGGTCGCCGTGCAGAAAACCGGCGCTGACGGCCAGGTCATCACCATGGCCACCCTGCGCAGCGGCCGGGCCTTCGGTGAAATGGCCGTGCTTGATGGCGAACGTCGTTCGGCCACGTGTATCGCGGCGAGCAACTGTCAGTTGCTCAACCTGGGCAAGGATTCGCTGGAAAAAATGCTCAACGACGCACCGAAAATCGCCGCAAAAATCATCCGCGCCCTCGCCGTCTCGCTGTCCAAACGCCTGCGCATGGCCGATGGCCAGCTCGCCGCACAACAGGTTTAGCCGCCCGGGGATTTGACCTTGTTGCCGTTCGGCTCGATGCCCGGCACCGGTTGATCCTTGCTCGGCGGGCTGGGCATTTCAATCGGCACCAGTGGCGGGCTGCCGCTACCGGCGCCCGACTTGGGCAGGGTGATCGGGGTGATCTGCGGATACGGTGTCGGCGTCGCGGTGCCGGGCGAGCCGGGTTGCGGCGTCGGGCTGACCGGAACGCTCTGCTGGGCCTGCACTGCAGTAATCGCGAGCGCGGCCAGGGTAATGACCGTTAGAATGGTGCGCTTCATCAAGGGCTCCGTTTGGCCTTTAGTCTGTGCTCAGGCTACTCCCAACGCGCCTGCTTGCCTTCCCCCCTTTAGAGATTCCCATGAAACGTTTCGTTCTGCTCGACACCACCCCGATCCCTGAAAACGGCGGTGCCCTGTGCCTGTTCGAGTATGGCGAGGATTTCGTCATCAAGATCCGGGGCGGCGACGGCGGACAGTTGATGAACACGCGCATGCACGGTTCCGAGGACGCACTGGCAGAAATTCCCTGCCGCAAGGTCGCCGGCCGGTCGAATTCGCGGGTGTTGATCGGTGGCCTGGGCATGGGTTTCACCCTCGCCTCGGCACTCAAGCATCTGGGCAAGTCCGCCGAAGTGGTGGTCGCTGAGCTGGTGCCCGGCGTGGTCGAGTGGAATCGCGGCCCGCTCGGGGAGAAATCCGGTCGGCCATTGCTTGACCCGCGCACGGTGATCCGTCAGGAAGATGTGGCCAATGTGCTGCAAAGCGAGCCGAACGGTTTCGATGCGATCATGCTTGACGTCGACAACGGCCCCGAAGGCCTGACTCAAAAGGCCAACAGCTGGCTGTATTCCGCCGCAGGTCTGAATGCCTGCGCCAAGGCGCTGCGCCCCAAAGGTGTGCTCGCGGTATGGTCGGCCAGCGCCGACCGACAGTTTTCCGACAAATTGAAGAAGGCCGGTTTCAAGGCCGAAGAAGTCCAGGTCTTCGCCCACGGCAACAAGGGCACCCGTCACACGATCTGGATTGCCGAGAAGCTCAAGGGCTGAGCTAAACTGCGCATAACCGTCATCAGTCTTTCTGCAAAGGTGAACCCATGAGTTCGTCCACCCCCACCAACACGTCGAAGCTGGACCGCATCCTCGCCGACAACCAGCGCGACAAGGAAATGGGCTACCGCGACAAAGCCCTGAAGATGTACCCACACGTCTGCGGCCGCTGCGCCCGTGAGTTTTCCGGCAAGCGCCTGAGCGAACTGACTGTGCATCACCGCGACCACAACCACGACAACAACCCGCAGGACGGCTCGAACTGGGAGCTGTTGTGCCTGTATTGCCACGACAACGAGCACTCGCGTTACACCGATCAGCAGTATTTCGGCGACGGCTCGCTGAGCACACCGAAGATCGCCAAGGCCACGCATAACCCGTTTGCGGCCCTGGCTGGGCTGATGAAAAAGAAGATTGAAGATCTTCATCGCCTGAGCTGGCCCTTTCGCGAGCAGGCTCGCTCCCACAGTTGAAATGCGTTCCCCTGTGGGAGCGAGCCTGCTCGCGAAGGCGGCCGGCCAGGCACCACAAATCTCGAATCTGCCCGCCCTCCCCCAATCCCCGTATAATCGCCCTCTTTTTCCCGAAGGCACCCCGCTCGTGGCAGACAAACGGTACAGCTGCATTGGTTTGTATAACCCCAAATCACCGGAGAACGTCGGCTCGGTGATGCGCGCCGCAGGCTGTTACGGCGTGGCGTCGGTGTTCTACACCGGCAAGCGTTATGAACGCGCGGCCGATTTCGTCACCGACACCAAGCGCGTGCACTACGACATCCCGTTGATCGGCATCGACGACCTGAAAAAAATCCTTCCGCTCAACTGCGTGCCCGTCGCGGTAGAGCTGGTCGAAGGCGCACGGCCGCTGCCGGAATACACCCACCCCGACCGCGCCCTGTACATCTTCGGCCCGGAAGACGGCTCGCTGGATAAAGAGATTCGCGACTGGTGCGAAGACGTCGTGTACATCCCCACCACCGGCTGCATGAATCTCGCCGCCACGGTCAACGTCGTGCTCTACGACCGCATGGCCAAGGGCCTGAACACCCGCTCCGGGCCGAAATTCCGCTGAAGCGTCGCACATTCGATGGAACAAGCTGACCGCCCTGGCAGTCAGCTTATCTATCAATCGCACCCTGCCTGGAGATAGATCATGAGCGAGCTCAAACGCGTAGAACGCATCGAATCCACCCCGTTCCAGTCGCCTTCGCACAAGAATGTGCATGGCTGGGAGCGCGTCGGCTCGTTGACCGGCGGCGTGCTGATGGTCGGCAAGGGCCTGCGCCGTGGCGGCGTGTTCGGCCTGATTCAAGTGGCGCTCGGCGGCATGGCCGTGGCCCGTGGCATTACCGGGCACTGCTCGGCGAAAAGCCTGTTGGAAAAAGGCCGTCAGGACATGAGCAACGTGCGGGCGAAGATCGAACGCGCCGGGGAAGAACTGAGCAAGTTGAAGACCAATGCCGAAGTGGCCACGGAAACGGCGACCGTCACCGGCAATGATTCGCTGACCTCGCCGAAGGCCGGCGTCTGAGGCTTTAAAGCAAAAGATCGCAGCCTGCGGCAGCTCCTACACGGAATCACGTTTTCCATTGTAGGAGCTGCCGAAGGCTGCGATCTTTTGATCTTTACGGGTTCAACAACTCACCACCTCATCAGCCCGCGCGAAAAATCAGATGATCTTCCCAGTCATCCTCCGGCACGCTGCCTTCGGCGAGCATGCGCCCGGACTGGGAAATCCGCTCATGGTGCACCGCGTCGCGGTCGCCACACACCAGGTGGTGCCATAACGGCAGATCCTTGCCCTCGCTGACCAGACGATAACCGCAGGTCGGCGGCAGCCATTTGAATTCTTCCGCCTGACCCGGCGTGAGCTGGATGCAGTCAGGGACAAACTTGATCCGGTTCGGATAATCGCTGCACTGGCAGGTTTTCAGATCCAGCAGTTTGCAGGCGATGCGCGTGTAATAGACGCTGTTGTCTTCTTCGTCCTCGAGCTTTTGCAGGCAGCACAGACCGCAGCCATCGCACAGCGATTCCCATTCCTCATGATCGAGTTGATCGAGGGTTTTGCGTTTCCAGAACGGTTCGACTATGGCGGCCATGGCTCAAGCATCAACATCAAGGTGGTGAAAAGGCCGCCAGTCTAGTGCCAGCGGGCGCGGGGGCCAAGCGCTGGCGACTGCCGGTAAATCCGCTTGTCAGCGCCAGCGCCGCCCACTGAGCAAACTGGTGGCTACCCTTTGAAACCAATGTGGGAGCGAGCCTGCTCGCGAAAGCGCTGTGTCAGACACGCTGTTGTCGACTGACACGCCCTCTTCGCGAGCAGGCTCGCTCCCACAGCGAAATCGGGTGAGTCAGTAACCGCGGGTGAAATCCACCTCGCCGCGCAAAGCCTCACCCGCCTCGTACGCTTTCAGGTTCTGCACAAACAAATCCACCATCAGCGCCGGCGAGGTCGGCGCCGAGCTGTGCCCGGTCAGCAACAAGCCCCACGCGGTCCAGAACGGGTGACGTTGCGGCAATGGCTCCTGACGGCAAACGTCGATCACCGCGCCGGCCAGATGCCCTTCCTTCAAGGCTTCTACCAGATCGGCATCGACCACTGCGACGCCACGCCCGGCGTTGATGAACAATCCGGTCGGCTTGAATTGCTTGAACAGCGCCGCGTCGTAGATATCGTGGGTGTGTTCGGTGTTCGGCAGCAGATTGACCACGTAATCCACTTCGCCCACCAATCGCGGAAGATCGGCCAGCGCGCCGACTTCGACAAATGGCGCCTGTTCGCGGGCACTGCTGGCGATACCGTACAGCTCGACGCCGAACGGCCGCAGAAACTGCGCAACGCTCTGGCCGATGTCACCGGTGCCGACGATCAGCACCTTGCGCCCTACCAGACTCTGGCCGCTGCGGTTGTCCCACTTGCGCTCGACCTGGCTGACCAGCCGCGCCAGCACTTCGCGTTCGTGGCCGAGGATGTAGGTCAGCACGTATTCAGCCATGACCTGACCGAAAATCCCCACGGCGCGGGTCAGGCGATAGTCGCGGCGCAGGCCGTCGGCGAGCAGCGGCGTGATGCCGGCCCAGGTCGATTGCAGCCATTGCGGTTGATGGCCCTGGCGCAGCAAGGTCGCCAGCAGATCCGGCTGGCCCAGCCACACCGGGCAATCGGCGGCCTGACGCGCCAGTTCGGCGGAGTCGCCGCTGGTCAGGATTTCAAGCTCGGGCAGCGCCTGACGCAGCAGGCGGGCGTATATCGCGTAGTCGTGTTCGGCAATCAGAACGCGCATCTTCAAACCTTTCGCAAACCGTGCAGACAGCCGCCGGGGTCGGGCCGGCCATCGCGGTAAAAACAGTTCCAGGGTTAACCGAGGCCCAGAACAGGGCCTCGCGGGTCAGACCGGGTCGTTGCGTCGCAGCAACTCTTCGGGCAAGTGCTCGATGTACTCGTCCTCGGCCGGTGGCATTTGCAGGTGATAGCCCTGCTTGTCGAGGTTTTCCAGAACCACGGTGATGTCTTCGCTGGCCAGCTTGCGCTCGGGCGACAGCACCAGATCGAAGGAGTGCTTCGCTTTGCCAAAAGCCGTCATCAGCGCTTCCGGCACGCGCTCGAGCGCATCGCTCTTGAGCACGTAGAGATACATGCCGCTGCGCTTGGAGCTTTGGTAGATGGAGCAAATACGTTTCAAGGCTGTTCTCCGGCGGTGGCCAGGCTGTCGAGCAGCTTCTGGCCGAGCAATTCGCGGCGCCAGCCACGCAGCGAATCGGGCAATTGGTAAGGCCCCTCGGGGAAGCCGCTTTTGACCAGGGCTTCGAGGGTTTTCTTGCGCAGCATCAGTTCCGGGGCAATACCCAGGCGTTCGGCCTCGGCCTGACCCAGCGCGCGCAGTTGCTTGATCAGCGCAGCGGCTTCGATCGGCAACGGCTCCGGCACTGCCGGCGGCCATTGATCTGGCCCCACACTGCCAGAGCGCTTGATCAGATCAAGCAGAAACTGACCGTCCTGACGTACGGTACGCGGGTGCATGTCTTCAATCTTGCCCAGCGCCGCGAGGTTATCCGGCTGCGTGCGGGCCAAGGGCCACAGCGAGTGTTCACGGACGATGCGGTTGCGCGGCAGGTCGCGGGCGCGGGCTTCTTTTTCGCGCCAGGCGCACAGCTCACGCAGCACGGCGAGTTGTGCACGGGACAACTTCCATGCCAGTTTCGCCTCGCGATACACCTCGTAAGGATCGGTTTCGCGGCGCAGGTTGGCGACCAGTTCGGCGCCATCCTCCAGCACCCAGGCGAACTTGTCGTCGGACAGCTTGGGCCGCAACTCGACGAACACCTCGGCCAGATGCACGGCGTCTTCGGCGGCGTAGCTGATCTGGGTTTCGGACAGCGGGCGCTGCAACCAGTCGGAACGGGTTTCGCCCTTTGGCAGGTCGATGCCGAGCACCTCCTGCACCAGACGCGAGTAGCCCATCGAAAAGCCGAGGTTCAGGTAAGCGGCGGCCAGTTGCGTGTCGAACAGAGGCGCCGGCAGGCTGCCGGTCAGGCGCAACAGTACTTCGAGGTCTTCGCTGCAGGCGTGCAGGACTTTCAGCACCGCCGGGTTTTCCAGCAACGCTGCCAGAGGTTGCCAGGCGTTGATGGTCAGCGGATCGATCAGGTAGGCGCGTTTGCCGTCGCCGATCTGCAACAGGCCGGCAATCGGGTAGAAGGTGTCGACCCGCATGAATTCGGTGTCGAGGGCAACGAACGGCAGCTGCTGCCACTCGGCGCAAAACTGCGCGAGGCTTTCGTTGTCGCGAATCCAGTGAATATCGATAGCCACACGGCTCTCCCTTGAAGAATGGCGCGCAGTATATATCGCCACCGACGATTTACGCGCCTTTGAAGGGCAAGAGCTGTAAGGAAATGTCTTGCCTGTCAGCAAGAATAGTCTGACAGCAGAAACAGAAAGGCCCGTCGCATTGGCGCGACGGGCAGGAAACGCTTCACTGCTTTGCCAACACGCCGTCGATCACCGCGCCACGACAGCCGGCAAACATGTCCAAGGCAGGTTGATAGACGCTGCTGCGCACTTCCAGCAGGCCGAGCATCGAGTGGAACAGATTGTCCTGGCTAAGCGGCTTGTCCCGGCTCAGTTGCAGGCAATGGGTGTCGACCGAATAGGCCTTCTGATAGCTGTCAGAGAACCACGCCAGCATCGCTACATGCTTCTGTTGCTCGGGCGCCAGCATATAAGGCGTGCCGTGCAGAAACAGGTTGTACTCGCCCAGCGATTCGCCGTGGTCCGACAGATAGAGCATGGCGGTGTCGACTTTGTCCTGATTGCTGCGCAGCACATCGATCAGGCTCGCCAGCACATGGTCGGTGTAGACCAAGGTGTTGTCGTAACCGTTTACGATACTTTCGCGGCTGCAATTGTTCAGCGCGTTACTTTCACAGACCGGAGTGAAGTGTTCGTACTCCTTGGGATACCGCTTGAAGTAGTCCGGGCCGTGACTGCCCATCTGGTGCAGAACCAGGACGGTGTCCTTGTCCAAGTGATCGATAAAACTTTGCAGCCCTTGCAGGAGGATTTCATCGCGACATTCGCTGTTGGCGCACAACGCCGGGTCTTGCAACTTGCTGACATCCTGCACCGTGACGCGGTCGCATGTGCCTTTGCAGCCGGACTGGTTATCGCGCCAGATCACATCGATGCCGGCACGCTTGAGCACATCGAGCAAGCCCTCTTCATTCCTGGCCTTGCTGGCGTTGTAATCCTTGCGACCCATGTTGGAGAACATGCACGGTACCGAAACGGCGGTTTCCGTGCCGCAGGAATGCACGTCAGTGAAAGCGATCAGCCCGGCCTCTTTGTCCAGTTGCGGGGTGGTGTCTCGGTCGTAACCGAGAATGCCGAAGTTCTGCGCTCGCGCACTTTCCCCTACCACCAGCACGGTGAGGGATTTGCGTGGCTGTAGCTGCAAGTCGGGGTTGCGCTGGGCATCTTCGCCGATCTTGATGAACGGCTGCTGCGCCGAGACAACTTGCTCTTGCAGATAACCAATGGATGCGCCGATGTAATTGCTCGGCACCAGCATCAGGCGAATTTCGTGGTGATTGCGAAACAGCGACGACAAACCTTGATAGTTGGCCAATGCCACAACACCGATTACCGCCGCCGAGGCAACACTGACAATAACTTTGCTGAACAACTCGCGATGCCAGCGCCGATAATTGACCGGTACTTTCCACAACAACAAACACGGCAAAACACCCAGCAAGAGAATATAAGCGAACAACTTCAACGAGAGCAGATCACGCACTTCCGTCGCGTTGGTCTCGGCAAAGTTGCGCAACATGCCCGCATCAATCATGACGCCATATTGGCTCATGAAATAAGCCACGCCGGCGCTGACTAAAAACAAAAGAGTCAAAAGTGGTTTAAGCAGTGGCCGGAACGCGAATATCGTCAGCACGATATTGAACGCGGCAAGGATCATCACGCCGAACGCCACGCGCATGGCGATGCCCTTGCCATCGGCGGCGGTGATCTCGAACAGGTGTTGCCAAAGCACCAGATTGAAACCGAGCAACAAAAAGGCGCTGGCAAACAACGTCACCCATTCCGGGCGCACGGCTTTTAACTTCAACATGATGAGTGACTGTTCCTGAAAGAAGAGCCTCGTCGATTGTGAAAAATTCATTCACCGAGGCATGCCAAACTTTAGGCAGGCATGGATCAATTTTTCGTGAAAAAGATGCTAATGATTAGTTGCCTCGGAGTACGAACGTGAAAGTTTGCGAGTATTTGAGAATGGTTCAGGGTTTATTCAGTTTCAGGCACTTCACAATGTCCTCTGTGGGAGCGAGCCTGCTCGCGAAAGCGCAGTGTCAGCAAATGATTGTTGGTCTGGAGTAACGCATTCGCGAGCAGGCTCGCTCCCACATCGGGACAGCGGTGTTATCGAGTTTTTAGGTCTGGCCCGGCATTTTCTGATTTGCCGATGCGCGCGACGCCACGCCTAATCATCAGCCTCTGCACTCAAAGGCCCGCTGATGAATCACTCCCGCCCCGCCGCTTGGCTGATACTCGCGATCATTCTTGTCGCACTTAATCTGCGCCCCTCAATGGCAGCCATCGGGCCGCTGCTGTCGGCGATCCGTGGCGATATACCGTTGAGCTTCACGCTTGCCTCTTTGCTGACGATGCTGCCGGTCATGGCCATGGGGCTGGCGATGTTCTTCGGCCTGCGCATCAGCCAGCGTCTGGGCGAACAACGCACGGTGCTGCTGTCGCTGCTTGTCATCGGGCTGGCGAGCCTGTCACGGCTGTTTATCGATTCTGCGGGCGAGCTGATCGTCAGCGCGATACTGGCCGGTATTGGCATAGCCCTGATTCAGGCATTGATGCCGGCGCTGATCAAGACGCGCTTTGCTGACAACGTGGCGTTGTGCATGGGCATCTACGTGACTTCGATCATGGGCGGCGCCGCGATTGCCGCATCGTTCGCGCCGCTGGTGATGGTGCAGACCGGCAGTTGGCGCGTGGGGCTGGCCATCTGGGCGGCGTTGGCATTGGTCGCATTGCTGGTCTGGTGCTTGCAGCCAGCGCAAGCCCTATCAAGGGTGACCCAGCGGGAGCCTTTCATCACGCGCCGTCGCGCCTGGTTGCTGGCGATTTTCTTTGGCCTCGGTACGGCGTCCTACACCTGCGTCCTCGCCTGGCTGGCCCCGTACTACGTAGAAAAAGGCTGGAGTGAACAAACCGCCGGGTTGATGTTGGGTTTTCTTACAGCGATGGAGGTCATTTCCGGGCTGGTAGTGCCGGCGATCGCCAATCGCAGCCGTGACCGGCGTGGGATATTGGCGGTTCTGCTGTTGCTGATCATCGGCGGTTTCTGCGGGCTGATTCTCGCCCCGCCATCTCTGGCCCTGTTATGGCCCTGTCTGTTGGGGCTGGGGATTGGCGGTCTGTTTCCGATGAGCCTGATCGTCGCTCTGGATCACTGCGACGAGCCGCAGCGCGCCGGTGGCCTGACCGCGTTTGTACAGGGGATCGGTTATCTGATCGCAGGACTGTCGCCGCTGTTGGCAGGGATCATTCGTGATCGGCTGGGCAGTTTCGAAGGCGCGTGGTGGGCGCTGACTGCAGTAGTGGTGCTCATGCTGCTGATGGTCGTGCGCTTCAACCCTCGCGACTACACACGTCACTTGCCCTGCCCGGCCTAGAGGCCTCTGGCCATCTTTTGCGCACGAGATTGGCAACGTCGTGTTGCTAAAAGTTTCTGTCCCACATGTGTCCGTGAAATGTCCTACGAGGGTTTCTCCTGGCACCATCGTTCCGTTAGGATCGTACGCACACGTTTGCGCGAATTCTGCGCAAGGGGCACAGCGAGACGGAACTCATGCTGAACAGTAATTTGCTTCGCAAGCTCGATATGCAGGACTTGATGGTATTCGTCGCCGTGTACGAGCAGAGCAGTGTCACCGATGTCTCGGAAACCCTGTTCGTCAGCCAGTCCACCGTCAGTTATTGCCTGAAGAAACTGCGCACCAGTTTCGAAGACGAGTTATTCGTTAACACCCGCACTGGCATGCGTCCGACCTATAAGGCCTGCAGCATGTACGGCCATGTGCAGAAGATTCTCGAAAGCATCAACCTCTGTCATGCCGGCGCCCCGGCCTTCGACCCGAGCCGGCAGGCGGTGACTTTCAACATCTGCGCCCCGGAATACTTCGAGCAATTGATTCTGCCGCGTCTGTTGAAGCGCTTCGACTTCGATGACTTACCGGTGATGGTCAACATGCACAAATTCGAAACCGACGTTCCGGCCGAAGAGTTGCGCGACGGCAGCCTCGATCTGGTGATCAGTTTCGGCCCGCACTTTCACCGCCAGCATGCGGATCTGAAATCACGGATGTTGCTGGAAGATGACCTGGTCTGCGTCTTCGACAAACGCGCCACGCCACTGGAACCGCGCCTGAGCCTGCAAGCATTCACCGAACGTCGGCATGTGTTTCCAACGCCGTGGACTTCAAGCACCAACATGGTCGACGGCTGGCTGGCGCGGCAAGCGCAAAAGCGCCAGATAGTGGCCCGATCGAACAGCTACAGCGCCGCGTTGAAGATGATCACCGGCACCGATTTCATCCTCACCCTGCCCCGGCGTATCCAGCGTCTGCTGACCAACGACGCGGTGTTCAACCACTGCGAAGCGCCCAACGGCCTGCCGGGTTTCACCCTCGACATGCAGTGGAGCCAGAACGCCGATCAGGACAGCGCCAACGTCTGGCTGCGCGAGCAGGTGATTCAGGTGTGCAGCGAGCTGGAAAACGCCTGAACGTCAGATGCCGATGGCGGCTTTGCTGTAGGACTCGCGATCGATGTCGAGCAGTTCCACGCACAGTTGCACTTCGAGCCCGGCCGGCCATTCGCACAGTTCCTGCAACACTGCCAGCAGACTTTGCGAGAGCTGCTTCTTGATCTCCGCCGAGCGCCCGCTGAGCAAGGCCAGTTTCACATGGACGAAGGCACGCTCGCCCTGCGCCGTGCCGACCTTGAAGTTGTCGATCTTGATCGCGCGGCTCTTGATATCGAACTCCGCGCCGAACTGACCGGAACCGACCAGCGTGTTGTTGAGCCGGATCAGGGCGATGTCAGCGTTCAACTGCGTCAGGTTGGCGGTGTATTCCATGTGCAGGTGTGGCATTGCGGATCTCCAGTCGGCGGATGCGGGGGGCGTACATATACCACAATCACACAGCGTCATTTGTGGGAGCGAGCCTGCTCGCGAAAGCGTCCTTTCAGGTTGCACATCTGCGCCTGCCGAACGGCTTCGCGAGCAGGCTCGCTCCCACAGGGTTGTGTGGTGCTTGTCAGGACGAAATAAGCGGCCGTTCACTCATGAATGCTTCCAGCCGCGAGCGCAGCCAGCGTTCGGCAGGGTCGCTGTCGACGTGGCTGAGCCAGACCATCGACAGGTCCAGTGTCGGCGTCTTGAACGGGAACGGTTCCTGGAACAGCGCCCCGGACGCCGCCATCGCCGCTGCGGTGTAATCCGGCAGGCTGGCGATCAGGTCGGTGCCGGCCAGCAAAGCCGGCAGTGCGCTGTACTGCGGCACCGACAACACCACCTGCCGCGTGCGGCCCAGTTCCGCCAGCCACTCATCGGCGTAACCGCTGATATTGGCCGTGTGCGACACCAGCACATGCGGACGCGCGCAATATTCATCGAGAGTCAGCGGCGTATCAGAGGCATCGGCGCGCAGGATGCTTGGCTGGATATGCCGCAGCAGTTTGCGTTTGGCGTTGGCCGGCAGGCCACGGGTCTGGCTGATGCCGACGGTGATATCGCCGGCGGCGAGCAGGTCGGGAATGCGCCAGTAATCGACATGCTGCACCACGAACACCACACTCGGCGCCTCTTGGCGCAGCGCGCGCAACAGCGGCGGCAGCAGGCCGAATTCGACGTCGTCGGAGAGGCCGATGCGAAAGGTCATGGTGCTCGTCGCGGGATCGAAATCGCGGGTCAGGCTCAGCGCCGCCGAGAGTGAATCCAGTGCCGGTTTGAGATGGCGGTAAATATCTTCAGCGCGGGCCGTCGGCTCCATGCGATGGCCGACGCGGATGAACAGCGGATCGTTGAGCATCGTGCGCAAACGGTTGAGCGCCGAGCTGATGGTCGGCTGGCCGAGGAACAGTTTCTCCGCCGCGCGGGTCACGTTGCGTTCGAGCATCAGGGTCTCGAACACCACCATCAGGTTGATGTCGGCCTTGCGTAGTTCATTGCGGTTCATCCTTTGCCCCTGCTCCCCGGAATAGCGGCAGTGTAGAAAGGCCCAAGAACCGCGTCTATGGGCCGCTGCGCCGAACAGTCACTGAAGGGTCAATGAAGCGTCAACGCCAGAATGCCAATGGCCAGTTTGCGCGGATCGAGTCCCATGCCCAGCGCTCTCGGGCTGACGGCATCGGCGTGCTGGAAACGAATCACCAGCACGCCTTCACGCTCAATGCGCTGCTGGACTTCCGCTGGCAGATCAACGCTGACAACGTTCGCTTCGGCCTTGAGCAAGCGGGTGGAGAGCACCGGCACATCGTTGACGCTAATCTCCAGCCCCTGTTCGGTATGCGACGGCGCAATCAAAGCATTGGCTTCCAGCACAAATGATCTCACCGGGGCCTCGGGCCGCAGAATGATTTGCGACTCACTGCCCTCGGACCACGTGCCCCACGGTTCGCTTTTCGACCATCCGCTGCCGAGGAAAAACGTCGCCAGGCTGGTAACGTTGAAGGTCACGCGCTCGTTCGTCTTGAGTGGCGAGATCAGCGTAAGGGGATCGGCGGCCACGATGGGCGGGCAATCGGCGCAACGCTTCCAGCCGGGCGCCAGCACGTTCAAACCGTCGATTCTGGCGAGTACGTCAGTCTCGCGATTGAGCGTCAGCGCGGCCGGCAGCACAGTGCGGCTATCGAGTACATACAACGTATCGGCGGCGTATTGACCAGAGCTGACCATCTGGTCGGCCACAGCCTGGGCCGCCTCGGTGGCCTTGGTACTCATGCGGCCGAGGTAGACCGCATTGGTCGGCAGATGATGGCGTCCCGCATACTCGGCCAGCGTTCGCCACTGCTCCGGATAATTCTCCGGGCGCAGCCAGCGCACCGCCTGATAATGGCGGGCTGCCTGATCCCAGAACGGATCAACCAGTGGCGTCGGCCATTGTGGCGCCGGCGTGGCCATGAACAGGTTGCGCGACTCTCCCCAACCGGAACGCGTATCCGCCACTTGCAGCAACAGGGCAATGCTCAGCAGAATCCGTGCCGTGCGCGAAGTATGGCCGCGAATCACCACGTACAGAATGGCGAAAATCGCCATGTACATGACAGGCCAGATCATCCGCCCCGAACCGCGAAAAATCGTCGCCACCGCCACCACCGCATCCGGCAGCGGGATGTGCAACTCGAATGGGCCGACCCCGATGTTGTTGGAAAACGCAAACAGCGCCAGGCCGGCGAGCGCGAGCAACAGCAACGGGTAGCGACGTGGCTTGAGGTGAACAGCCGTGCCGCGTTGCAGCCATGCCGCGAAGGCGCAGATGAACAGGAACACCACACCCAAACCAAGGAAAGCAAAACCGTCACCATCGCCCAACACACCGGGCATGTCGCGCAGGGCAAACGACCAGGTTCCCGGGTCGAAAAAGCTCAGCACATTGGCGCGGAACAGACCGTAACCCATCAGTGCCAGACCGTCATCGCCGACGCTGAAGTAGCCCGCCTGCCAGCAACACAGACTCACCAGCAAAAACAGACCGATCAGTTCGGCCACAGCTTTGCGCGGCGCCAGATGTCGCCGCAGGGTGTGCGCTGCGAGATCGGCGAGCCAGATCAGCGCAATCATCGCCAGCAAATAGGCGTGAATCAGCGCGGCCGCCGCCAGCAACGTTCCCCAGGCCAGAGAGCGTTTTGGCGTGAATGGCCGCAGCGCCAGGTACAGCGCGGCCAGCAACATGAAATGCCCGCCCAGGGACAGGTGCACGCTCATGCGGATCAGCATGGCCGGAACGAATAAAAACAGCCCGGTGCCGAGCAACCGCAGAACCGCGTCGCGGGTCACCAGGCCGAGCAGTTTCCAGGCAAACCAGCTCTGCAGAATGAAGCAGGTCAGCAACCACAGTCCGAAATACTGAAACGGCTCTGGCAACAACGCCGAGAACGGCTTGAACAAAAAGGCGAACAGGGGATTGGAATCGGAAAAGATCAAGCCATTGCCCAATTCAAGTCCATAAGACGGATTAAGCCCCAGCGGAAAGCTCCATGGCGAGTGCCGGAAAAACACCCAACCCTGGTAATGGGTGGCCGGGTCGCCGTCGCCCAGCCAGGCAATGTTCATCGGGTTCAACGCCCGTGGGCCGACCACGATAAAAAAGGCCAGAATGCCTAGCAGCACAGGCAACAGCGCAGCGGCCCGAGAGGTTGAGCAAAGCTTCATCGATACGTCCAGAAATTATGCAAAACGAAAGTGAACGCTGGCACCGTCAGGGCCACGGCGCCGATCCCGAGCAGATAATGCAACCCAGCCATTTGCGCCGCCCAGGCAACCAGCATCGCCAATAGAAAACCGCCCGCCGAGACCGACACAAAGCGCAGTAACGTGCGCCCGTGCAGGCGAGCTGAAAAGCTCCAGGTGGTATTGATCACATACGACACAACGGTCGCCACGGCAAAGGCGAAACCATTGGCCAGCGGCGGTTCGGGCGCGATGAAGCGGATGAACATCACGGCCACCAGCGCATGCAGCGCAGTGACGAACAGCCCGGTCAGGGCAAAGCGCAGACCACGGCGAACCAACGCTGAACGATCACTGTCGATCACGGTTTCTGCGCCAGCACGAAGACGCTCAAACCGGCCAGCCGGTTGCTGCCCATCAACGGCAACTCCATTCGGCAAAGAGTCTTGAGCACGCTGTTGACCCACGGGTGATGACGCTTGAGTTGCGACTGCGGCCGTGCGGTTTGCGAACCTTGAGGTATCAGGCGCAACGCTGCGGCGATAGGAAACACCGCACCGAAATAGTAGGCGCCGCGCTGCACGGTCAAACCGGCATCGCCCGCCAGGGTTTCGAATTGCGCGAGGGTGTAGCGGCGCTTGTGCTCAAGAAAATCATCATGACCGCTCCAGAGAAACTGAAACGCCGGCACCGTCATCAGAAAACGACTGCCCGAAGGCACTTTATCGACATAGTTTTTGAGCAGGCCGAGGTCGTCGTCGACATGCTCGAGCACGTCCATCAGTAACACCAGATCGGCATCGATGCTGTCGATGCCGCGGCGGTAATGCACCGGTTTGCCCGCGGTGGTGGCGCTTGAATCGGCGGGGTAACTGATGTCGACGCACCACGCCTCATGCGCGTCGGTGTGGGTCAGCAGATGATGCGAGAAAAACCCCGAGCCGGCACCGACATCGAGTATTCGTCGGATCGGCATGTTACCCAGCAATCGCCGGGTCGCCGCCGCTTTGCAGCAGTAATACCAATGCTCATCGATGCTGTCGCCGAGGATGTCGGTTTCCTTGAGATCCATCTGTCAGTCCTTGGGGTCGTAAACGCGACGCACCAGAAAAACCGGCCGGCGTTTGGATTCGATATAGGTGCGGCCAAGGTATTCGCCGAGTACGCCAATGCCGATCAATTGCAGACCGCCAAGGAACGTGACTGCGACCATCAGCGAGGCATAACCAGGCAAGTCGACACCGTGGATCAGTGTGCGCAGGACAATGAACATGGCGAACGCAAACGACACCAGCGAAACCGTTGCCCCCAGGTAAGTCCAGACCCGCAGCGGCTCGGTGCTGAAACTGGTGATGCCTTCGAGGGCGAAGTTCCACAGCCGCCAGCCATTGAATTTGCTTTGCCCGGCCACGCGCTCGGGGCGCTCGTAGTCGACATGAGTGGTGCGGAAACCGACCCAGGCGAACAGACCTTTCATGAAGCGTCGCGACTCAGGCAGGGTCAGCAAGGCATCGACCACGCAGCGGTCCATCAAGCGGAAGTCGCCAACGTTCTCCGGCAACGGCTGTTCGGCGATGCGGTTGTGCAGGCGATAGAACCAGTGGGCCGAGGTCGATTTGGCCCACGTGTCGCTGCGGCGGCTGACACGATGCCCCAGCACCACTTCGTAACCTTCGCGCCAGCGCTCGATCATCTGCAAAATGACTTCCGGCGGGTCCTGCAGATCGGCGTCGATCGGAACCACGATCTGCCCGGTGGCCATTTGCAGACCGGCCGACAACGCCGCTTCCTTGCCGAAGTTGCGGCTTAGATCGACGATGCGCAGACGCGAGTCTTGCCGCTGCCGCTCAAGCAAGCGCTCAAGGGTGGTGTCGGTGCTGCCATCGTTGATGAAGACCAGTTCAAGATCGATCAGTGCCTGCGTCTGAAAGACGTCGTCGATGCGCGAAAGAAAGCTGTCGAGGCTGTCGGCCTCGTTGAAAACGGGGATCACCAGCGACAACGTCACCTGCCCGGCCTGTTGCGTTCCGTGCTCAGTCAAAGGAGTGCTCTTTTTATAGTTTGTCGGTCATCGAAAGTCTTTCGAGGCCATGAGCCGTGCCGTATTAAGCAGCAGCCGGCACGCACGTGCAAGCAGGACACGGCGTCATATCGGCCAATTCGCCGGGCAGTCGCGGCGCTCTGGCCAGCGTCTTTCAGAAACATCCGCGAACGATTGGAAACAAATCCGCGATAGCCAAAAAAACCCGCTGCGCTAGGCTTGCGTCGATGCGCCACACAGGTTGGCGCGCCTTTCTATCGCAGGGAGCGAACCCCATGTATTTCGAAATCTACCGACAAACCCGAGGCACCCCCAGCACTGGCAAAGGCCAGTGGCGCTGGCGTCTGCGTGCGCGCAACCACGAGACGGTGGCCAGTGGTGAGTCATATGTGAACAAGGCTGATTGCCTGCACGTGATCAATCTGATCAAAGCCGTTCAAGGCGAGACGCCGATCAAGGAGATTTGAGCGAAACCACATTCATCAAAGGTGCATGTGCTGCATTTGTTGCTTCCATGCACCCCAGCGCCTCTAGCAGCGCGCGCAGAGATGCGTCGACAGTGGAGCGAACCGGGAAAGCATCAGAGCTGTAATAGAACCACGCCGACCAATATGGCAATCACTGCCGATATCGCCAGCACTTGCGTCGAGGTCAAGGCCAGCGCTGCATCCCTGGAACGGCCGACGAAGCGGCCGCGAATCTGATGCCGATCCGGCTGCGCTTCGAACAGGTTGTCCGGGTGCTCGTTGTCTTCAGGCTCATTGGTCTGCTGACCGGACCATGCACTTCGCGCCATCAAACGGTCGAGCAGACCGGGCATGACCGACTGCCCAATAATCGCTTTGATCGTCGACCACCCTAGCCACAACTCTCGCGGAGGATGCTTTACCACACTGAAAATCGCCCGTGCCGCTACGTCGGGGTCGTGAATCGGTGGCACCGGTTGGGGACGCTTGGGCAATTTGTTGCGCGCCCAGTCGAACTGCGGGGTATTGATCGCGGGCAATTGCACCATGCACACGCGAATATGGCTGCGCTCATGCAGCAACTCACAGCGCAACGAATCGGTAAAACCGCGCACGGCAAATTTTGCCCCGCAGTAAGCGGCCTGCAACGGAATGGCCCGATAGGCCAGCGCCGAGCCGACCTGAATGATCAATCCTTTGTTACGCGGACGCATCAACGACAGCGCTGCCAACGTGCCATGAACCGTGCCGAGATAGGTTACCTGGGTGACGCGCTCGATCTCGGCGGCGGACAATTGTTCTATCGGCGAGAGCACCGTGACCATCGCTGCATTGACCCACACCGCCAGCGGCCCGAGCGAGGCTTCCAGTTGCTGCGCGGCCTCTTGCACGGCGAGCGCATCGGCGACATCGACGCTAACGGTTTCAACCTGAACGCCATACGCTTGCAGTTCCTCTTGCGTGGCGGCCAGGCCCGCCGGATCACGCGCCAACAGTCCGATGCGGTAGCCGCCAGCGGCAAACCGATGGGCCACCGCGCGCCCTACGCCAGCACTGGCGCCGCTAATCACCACCAAAGATTGCTCCTGCATGAACCGTCCTCGTCGACGCTCAGTCGATCGGCCCGTTATTGATCATCAAGTCATCGCTCACTGCCAATATCTCCTCGGGGATCGGGTCCCTCACTGGTTGTTCAATGCAGTCTTTAGGATGGACGCCGAACGTGCGCCGTCAGTTCGTTTTTTCAGCCGAGCATCGAGCGCAGCTTGCGCAAAAGGTCCACCGGCGCGTAGGGCTTGGCGATCAATTCGAACTCATTGTCAGCCAGCTCATTGGGCGTCGACTCGTCCGCGCAGTACCCGGTCGTCAGCAGGATCTTCATGGCCGGATAGCGTTGGCTGATTTCCCGCGCCAGTGCCAGCCCGTTCATGTCGCCCGGCATGACCAAATCGGTGAATACCAGGTCGTATTCGCTACTCTGCAGCACGGCCAGTGCCTCGCTCGCATCTGCAGCGAGGTCGGTGTGGTAACCCTGTTCGGCCAATACAAAGCGCGCCAGTTCAGCGACTTCGGCGCGATCCTCGACGATCAGGATGCGCTCCGTGCCCTTGAGATTTTCTGCGGCTTCAGCGGAGCCAGATGCCGATAGCTGACTGTCATCCGCCGGGAAGAACAGGCGCACCGTGGTGCCGAGTCCCGGCGTCGATTCGATTTTGACCACACCGCCGGATTGCTTGACGAAGCCGTAAACCATCGACAAACCGAGGCCGGCACCATTGCCTTCCTCTTTGGTGGTGAAAAACGGTTCCATCACTTTGTCGAGATCGTCAGCGGCAATGCCCACGCCGTTATCGGCAACCGCGATGCAGACGTAACGCCCCGCCGCCAGTCCGCCCTGGTGCGGATCCGTCGAGTCCGGTACATCGACGTTGCGGGTCTGCACGGTGATCGCAGGTTGCTGCTGGTCAACCAGCGCATCGCAGGCGTTGGAGAGCAAATGGTTCAGCGCCATCTCGGCCTGCGCCGGGTCGAGCCGGCAGTTCCACAAGTCCTCGGCCAGTTCGAATCGCGGTTCCAGATCGGCGGATTCATGCGTCGGCAGCGTAGAGCGCTCAAGCAAGGCATTGAGATTGATCACCCGGCCTTCGAGCCGTTGTCGGCGGGAGAATGCCAGCAGATGCTGAGTCAGCAGACGGGCTTTTTCCGCCGCCGCACGGGCGTGACCGGCGCCGACCACGATGCGTTGCGGATCGATGCTCGGCCGCTTGGCGGTGTGCTGGATCAGCTCGATGTAGCCGATCATCACTTGCAGCAGGTTGTTGAAATCGTGGGCGATGCCACCGGTCAACTGCCCGAGTGCTTCCATGTTTTCGCTGTAACGCAAACCGTCCTCGGCGTCACGGCGGCGGCTGACGTCCATTTGCGAAGCGAAGAAATACACCAGTTGTCCGCGCTCGTTGAATAGCGGCGCGATGAACAGCTCGTTCCAGAACGACGAGCCGTCCTTGCGATAGTTGAGCACCTCCACGCAGGTTTCGTGTTGATGTTTCAGCGCTTGCTTGACCCGTTGCAACACCGCGCGATCAGTCTGCTCGCCTTGCAGAAACCTGCAGTTACGCCCGAGCACTTCTTCCAGCTCGTAGCCGCTGAGTTCAAGAAACGCATTGTTGGCAAAAATGATGGGATCGTCGGGCTGCGCTGGATCGGTGACAATCATGGCCATGCGGCTGACCTGCACCGCCGCGAAAAACACATCTTTGCGTTCTTGCGAAAGGGTCGCCGCATCGGCGCGGTCGACGATCGGCCTGGATTTTCTGGGCAAGTTGACCTCCGCTAAGTGACTCCGTTTCGCTGTGACCATCATCAGCGAGCGAAGTGCCGAGGCCAGCCGCCGACAGCGCGGGTGTCCGATGAATTGTCGCAGTCCATCGATGGATCCGAATCGCCTCGCTGATTGTCGAAAGCTCACCGAGAACTGCACGCAATATCTGAAATCCGATCCGCCAGGGAGAACCACCGTGGATTTGTTGTTTCTGGGCACGTCTGCCGGCGTGCCGACCCGCCAGCGCAACGTCAGTGCGACGGCACTGATCGCGTCTGCCGGCAAGGGCTGGTACCTGATCGATTGCGGTGAAGGCACCCAGCATCAGGTGCTGCGCACGCCGCTGTCGCTGAGCGAGTTGCGGGCGATTTTCATCACTCATGTGCATGCCGATCACTGCCTGGGCTTGCCGGGTCTGCTGGCGAGCACCGGCATGTCCGGACGCACGCGACCACTGGACATTATCCTGCCGACAGCGCTGCATCCCTGGCTGAAAATGAGTCTGGAGGTGACGCAATCGTATCTGCCGTTCGAGATCAACCTGCATGCTGTGGAAACGCTTACAGAGTGGCGCAGCGTCAACGTTCAGGTGCAAACCGTTGAGTTGTCGCACCGCGTGCCGTGTCATGGTTATGTGTTCACCGAGTCCGACCCGGAACCGCGTCTGGACGTGCAGCGCCTGGATGCCGAGGGTATCGAACGCGGCCCGCTCTGGGGTCAGTTGGCCCACGGTCAGGACGTGGAGGTTGACGGACGGATGCTGCACGCTCGCGACTATCTGCTGAGTTCACGACCTGATCGACGCATCATTGTCTGCGGCGATAACGATCGGCCGGCACTGCTGGCCGAAGTGGCGCAATCGGCAGATGTGCTCGTGCATGAAGCGACATTCGTGCAGGCAGCAATCGACCGCGCTCGTGCCAGTTACGGCCACAGCAGCGCCGCCGCTGTCGCTGGATTTGCCGAATCAGCCGGGGTGCGCAATCTGGTGTTGACGCATTTCAGCGCGCGCTATCAGGCCAATCCGGCGGTGAGCCCGTCGATCGAGGATGTGCGCAACGAAGCGGCAGCGCTGTATCACGGCCAACTGATTCTGGCGCGGGATCTGCAGCGCTATCACCTCGACCGTTTGGGGCATTTGCAGCCCGTAGCGATCGAGCGCAAATCTTTGCAAGTCACCAAGATTTCACAGTGATTAACCGGGGCGCGCCGCCTGATGTCAGGCGCGCGCCCCATCAAGCGCTCATAGACGATCTTCGCCCGTGCTTCAGCTGCGATGTTGGAGCGCATGTCGGCGCCCTTGTTGAGCATGACGATGATCGAGCCAATGATCTCCAGGTGACTGAGTTCTTCAGGCCTTCAGCGCGCGATTCGATTTCCGGCGCCGCGACCACTAACGCAGCAAATGCACCACCAACCCAACCAACGCACAGCCCAGCAACACCTGAATCACTCCGCGTTTGAAGCGAAACAGCGCAACGGCTGCCGCAATGGCGATCAATGCCGAGGGCCAATCCAGGCTGCCGCTGAAACCCTGCGGCCAGAGCACGTGATAGCCGAAGAAACACGCCAGATTGAGAATCACGCCGACCACCGCAGCGGTGATCGCGGTAAGCGGGGCGGTGAATTTGAGTTCGTCGTGCGTCGACTCCACCAGCGGGCCGCCGGCGAGGATGAACAAGAATGAGGGTAGAAAGGTAAACCACGTCACCAGCGCGGCGGCGACCGCTCCGGCGAGGAACACCTGATCGGCGCCGAACACCTGCGTCACATAAGCGCCGACAAAACCGACGAACGCCACCACCATGATCAGCGGCCCCGGCGTGGTTTCGCCCAGCGCCAAGCCGTCGATCATCTGCGTCGGGGTCAGCCAGCCGTAGTGACCGACCGCACCTTGATAGACGTAGGGCAACACTGCGTAAGCTCCACCGAAGGTGAGCAGCGCTGCCTTGGTGAAGAACCAGCTCATCTGCGTCAGCGTGCCCTGCCAGCCAAACAGCGCAGTCAACACGCCCATCGGCAATGCCCACAGCGCGGCGCCAATCACGGCGAGCATGGCCAGTTTCGTCCAGCTGAAACGGGCATGGGCCGGTGTTGGCGTGTCGTCGTCGATCAACGCCGCGCCGAAAGACTTCTTCGCCGCGCTATGCCCGCCGGCTCTGAACCTCTCAGGCGCCAAGCGTCCGCCGCAATAGCCGATTACCGCCGCACCCAAAACGATCAGCGGAAACGGCACATTGAACGCAAAGATCGCCGTAAACGACGCCGCCGCAATCGCCCACAGCCAATTGTTCTTCAGCGCCCGCGAACCGATCCGATGGGCCGCCTGCACGACGATGGCCGTCACCGCAGGCTTGATCCCGTAAAACAGCCCGGCCACTACCGGCACCTCACCGAAGGCGATATAGAGCCACGACAGGAAAATCAGGATGAACAGCGAAGGCAACACGAACAACGCCCCGGCCACAATCCCGCCCCAGCTTCGATGCATCAGCCAGCCAATGTAGGTCGCCAATTGCTGCGCCTCCGGCCCGGGCAGCAACATGCAATAGTTCAAGGCATGCAGAAAACGCCGCTCGGAAATCCAGCGCCGGCGCTCGACCAGTTCCTGGTGCATGATCGAAATCTGCCCGGCCGGCCCGCCGAAACTGATAAAGCCCAGCTTCAACCAGAACCAGAACGCCTCGCGCAAACTCACGACTTGCGGCTTCACGTCGTCATCATCCGCCAACGGCTGAACTTCACTCATCGAGCTGTTCCTTTATGCAGTCGGCAGGTTGTACCCGAAAAGCATTGCGAACAAAACGCCAGAAACGAAAAAGCCCCCGTAATCAGCAATGATTACGGGGGCTTCGTCTTGTTCAATAATGGCGGAGAGATAGGGATTCGAACCCTAGGTACCGGTGAAGGTACAACGGATTTCGAATCCGTCCCATTCGGCCACTCTGGCATCTCTCCAACGGCGCGCATCATAACAACACTTTCGTCGGTTGCGAACCCCCCAAACGAAATTTTTTCCGTGCTATCAGATGCTTGCGTCGATTAAAGCGGTACGCCCAGACGAGCGGCGACTTCTTCGTAGGCTTCGATGACGTCACCGAGGCCCTGGCGGAAGCGGTCCTTGTCCATCTTCTTCTTGGTGTCCTTGTCCCACAGACGGCAGCCGTCCGGGCTGAACTCGTCGCCGAGGACTATGGAGCCGTCGCTGAACACGCCGAATTCAAGCTTGAAGTCGACCAGCAGCAGGCCGGCGTCGTCGAACAGTTTGCTCAGGACTTCGTTGACCTTGAGCGACAGTTCCTTCATGCGCGCCAGTTGCTCGGCGGTGCCCCAGCCGAATGCAACAACGTGGGATTCGTTGATGAACGGGTCGCCCTTGGCGTCGTCCTTCAAGAACAGTTCGAAGGTGTACGGGTTGAGCTTCATGCCCTCCTCGACGCCCAGACGCTTGACCAGGCTGCCGGCGGCGTAGTTACGCACGACGCATTCGACCGGGATCATGTCGAGCTTCTTCACCAGGCACTCGTTGTCGCCCAGCAGTTTGTCGAACTGGGTCGGCACGCCGGCAGCTTCGAGTTTCTGCATGATGAAGGCGTTGAACTTGTTGTTCACCATACCTTTGCGATCGAGCTGTTCGATGCGCTTGCCGTCGAACGCCGAAGTGTCGTTGCGAAACAGCAGGATCAAGCGGTCAGCGTCGTCGGTCTTGTAAACCGATTTGGCTTTGCCGCGGTAGAGTTCTTCACGTTTTTCCATGATGGGCTCCGCTTGCTAAGTAGGTGGGCTAGGCGCTGTGGCGCCAGTCGAGCCCTGAATCTTGATCGGCCAGTTGCAGCCAGTCCGGGTCGCACCCGAGAGTGTCGACAAAACATTGCCGGGCCAGCTGCGGCAGGTTGTTCTTGCTGCTCAGATGGGCCAGGACCAGGTGTTGCAAGCCCTGCCAGCCCAACTCGGCCACCAGGAATGCCGCCTGATGGTTGTTCAGATGTCCGCGTTCGCCGCCCACCCGCTGCTTGAGAAAGTACGGGTAGTGACCACGAGCCAGCATGTCGCGGCAATGGTTGGACTCGATCATCAATGCGTCGAGGTCCCGATAGCCATCCAGCACCCGCTCGCAGAACGACCCCAGATCGGTCAGCAGGCCGAAGCGCCGCTGTTCCTGATCGCTGAAGACGTACTGGGTCGGCTCCTGCGCGTCATGGGCCACGGCAATGACCCCGACGTTCAGTGCGCCGATCTGCAGTTGCTCGCCGCCGGCGAGAAAGCCTGCCGGTTCCAGCGGTTTGCGCATCCCGCGCAGTGTGCCGCGACTGAGGTAGACCGGCAGATTGTAGCGCCGAGACAGCAAACCCACGCCATGCACGTGGTCGGCATGTTCGTGGGTCACGAGTATCGCGCTCAGTTGCGCCGGGTGCACACCCAGGCGCAACAGACGTCTTTCGGTTTCCCGCAGGGAAAAACCACAATCCACCAGCACGTACGTATCAGCACTGGCGATCAGCGTGCCGTTCCCTTGGCTACCGCTGCCGAGAACGGCAAAACGCATATCGGATCAGCCCAGGTTGTCCTGAATCACGCTCAACACTTTACGCGCGACATCGGCCGGCGCGACGGTGTTGATGTTCTTTTCGACGGTGACCTGGATGTTCTCGCCCACCTTGCTCAGGCGAACCTGATAACGCTCGGCGCGGGCTTCGACTTCTTCCTTGCTCGGCGCACTGCCGAACAGGCTGCTGAAGAAGCCAGGCTTGTCGTCTTTCTTCTCGGCTTTTTCGGCCAGGTTGATGTAGTAAAGGCCCAGGCTGCGGTTGATGTCTTCAACGCGCCATTCGCCCTGTTCCAGCGCACGGCCGACGCTCGACCAGGCGCGGTCCAGATCGGTACCGACGTTCAACACCGGGTTGCCGCTGCCGTCTTCGTTCAGGCTGACACGGCTCGGCGCGTCGAAATCACGCGAGGCCAGCATCGACACCGAGCCGCCCTTCTCGGAGGTGCGACTCATGCTCGCGAGCATGTCGTCGACCAGCGCAGCGTCCAGGCCAGTGTTGACCGAACGGTTGGTGAAGGCCACGTCGGCCGTGCTGCCGGCAGGACGCTCGGCGCTGACCACGTAGATTTCACTGGTGTTGCGCTGCACGCCCGGCTCGATGCGCACACGCACGCGGGTTTCGCTGTCGCTGGCAATACCGGCCGCGCTCAGGCGCTTGGCCATCGACGCGGACAGCTCGTCGGAGTGCTGCCAGGTGGTGGTGAACTCGCCGGTCTGCGGACGCTGTTCATCCAGACGGAAACCGTTGTCCTGGAAGAACTGCAGCGCCACTGGCCAGACTTCGGCCGGTGGGTGCTGGGCCACGACCCAACGCGTATCACCGCTCTTCTGCAGCGAGTAATCCGTGGCATCGGCAACCGCCGACAGCGGCTGAGGACGCGGCACGACGTATTCGCCCGTCGCGGTGTCATCGGCCACATTGCGCGGGATCGGCAACAGCGGATCGAGACGCTTGGCAGTGCTCACATCCGGTGGCAATTGCATCGGTGCAGTCTGTTGCGCTTGCAGGTAATCGCTTCCACGGTCGCGGAAATAACCTTCCGGCCCCCAGACCCATCCGCAGCCACTGGTGCTGGAGATAATCAAGGCAAGTGCGGAAAGTCCGGCCATTCGCTTCATGCGTTGTACTTCCTCAATTAAACCAGGACGTTGCACTGGCGCAGGGCCGAGCGCAGCGTTTCATGACAAGGGGTGCTCAGCCAGGTCAGTGGCAGGCGGATGCCTTCGTGCATCAGGCCCATTTCGACCAAAGCCCACTTCACCGGAATCGGGTTGGCTTCGATGAACAGGTCCTTGTGCAGCGGCATCAGTTTTTCGTTGATTGCGCGTGCGGTATCGGCGTCGCCCTTCAGCGCGGCCTCGCACAGGTCAGCCATTTCGCGCGGGGCGACGTTGGCGGTGACCGAGATGTTGCCTTTGCCGCCCAGCAGGATCAGCTCGACAGCGGTCGGATCATCGCCGGACAGCACGATGAAATCCTTGCTCACGCCATCGATGATCGCTTTGGCGCGCTTGAGGTCGCCGGTGGCTTCCTTGATGCCGATGATGTTCGGCACGGTGGACAGGCGAATCACCGTCTCGGCCTGCATGTCGCAGGAGGTGCGGCCGGGAACGTTGTAGAGAATCTGCGGAATGTCGACCGCTTCAGCGATGTGCTTGAAGTGCTGGTACAGGCCTTCCGGGTCGGCTTGTTGTAATAAGGAACCACCAGCAGGCAGGCATCGGCGCCGGCAGCCTTGGCGTTGCGGGTCAGCTCGACGGCTTCGCGGGTCGAATTTGCGCCGGTGCCGGCGATGACCGGAATGCGCCCGGCAACCTGTTTGACCACGGCTTTGATGACGGCGATGTGCTCTTCTACATCAAGGGTGGCCGACTCGCCGGTAGTACCGACGGCGACGATGGCATGGGTGCCGTTCTTGAGGTGGAAGTCCACGAGTTTGCTGAGGCTGTCCCAGTCAAGACGCCCTTGTGCATCCATGGGAGTGACCAGTGCCACCATACTGCCCGCAATCATGAAACCGCTCCTGCCGGAAAAAGAGAGCGGTAATGGTACTGGCGCCAAGATGCTTGCACAAGCGAAGTACTGCGCCGCTGCCATTCCCCTTGGCGCCGCTTTTCGCTACCCTTCAGACTTTGATCGGTACAGATCAGCTTGTACGCCGGGTTTCAGCCTCCCCTTTCGGCCTCCCGGGCCCCGTTCCTGCGTCGCATCGACGCGCTCCCGCACAGTGGAGCGAGCCGCGAACGCTGGCCGGGGCTCTTTATACGGACCGCCAGAACAGGCACGCCCGGCCACCAATGCCCGTCAACCTACCGACCGCTCATCGCTTTAGGAATGCTGCATGTCCACCCCCACAGTTCGCGAACAATTCCTTGTCATCAGTGCCCTCGGCGCCAACCCCATGGAGCTGACCAACGTCCTGTGCCGCGCCAGCCATGAAAACCGCTGCGCTGTCGTCACCTCTCGCCTGACCCGCCACGGCGAGTGCAGCGCTCTGGTGCTGGAAGTTTCCGGTAGCTGGGACGCCCTCGCGCGCCTCGAAGGCAGCCTGCCATTGCTGGCCAAGCGTCACGCTTTCACCGTCAACGTGGTGCGCAGCGCCGCTCTGGAAAATCGTCCGCAAGCGCTGCCTTACGTGGCTTACGTCAGCTCGGCGTATCGCCCGGACATCATCAATGAGCTGTGCCAGTTCTTCATGGACCATAACGTCGAACTGGAAAACCTCACCTGCGACACTTACCAGGCTCCGCAGACCGGCGGCACCATGCTCAACGCCACGTTCACCGTGACCCTGCCGGCCAACACGCAGATCAGCTGGCTGCGCGATCAGTTCCTCGATTTCGCCGACGCGATGAACCTGGATGCCCTGATCGAGCCTTGGCGCCCACAAAACCCAATGTAAGGAAGCTTTCATGGCCGTTGTTATCGACCAACCGGTTGCGGATTTCACCGCGCCTGCGACCAGCGGGCAGACCGTCAGCCTGTCCGAACTCAAGGGCAAGCAAGTGGTGATCTATTTCTACCCGAAGGACAGCACCCCGGGCTGCACCACTCAAGGCCAGGGCTTTCGCGATCAATATGCGGCATTCAAGGCTGCCAACACCGAAGTCTTCGGCATTTCCCGCGACAGCTTGAAGTCGCACGAAAACTTCAAAGGCAAACAGGAATTTCCGTTTGAGCTGATCAGCGACAAGGACGAGGCGGTTTGTCAGCTGTTCGACGTGATCAAGCTGAAAAAGCTGTATGGCAAGGAATACCTGGGCGTTGATCGCAGCACTTTCCTGATTGATAAGGACGGTGTGCTGCGTCAGGAATGGCGTGGTGTGAAGGTGCCGGGGCATGTTGATGCCGTGCTGGCGGCGGCTGAGGCTCTGAATAAAGCCTGATGTTTTTGCTGCGTCGTCACCGACGCCATCGCTGGCAAGCCAGCTCCCACAGGGTTCAGCACATACAAAACCTGTGGGAGCTGGCTTGCCAGCGATGAGGCCAAAAGCCTCACCCCGATTTAAAGCAACGGCGCCACCACCGGCTCCTTGCGCGGCCACGCATCGAGCACAGCCTTGAACAGCGTCGCCAGCGGGATCGCAAAGAACACACCCCAGAATCCCCACAGCCCGCCAAACAGCAGCACCGCGCAGATGATCGCGACCGGATGCAGATTCACTGCTTCCGAAAACAGCAATGGCACCAGCACGTTGCCGTCCAGCGTCTGAATGATTCCGTAGACCGCCATCAGGTAGATGAACTGATCGCTCCAGCCCCACTGGAACAGCGCAATCAGCAGCACCGGCACGGTCACCACTACTGCACCGACATACGGCACCACCACCGACAACCCCACCAGCAACGCCAGCAGCGCCGCGTAGTTCAGGCCCAGCGCGATGAAGGCGATGTAAGTCACGCCGCCGCAAATCACGATCTCGATGCCTTTGCCTCGTATGTAGTTGGCGATCTGCCGGTTCATTTCCTGCGCGACGCGGGTGATCAGCGCGCGCTCGCGAGGCAGATAGCCACGCACCCACTCGCCAATCATCGCCCGATCCTTGAGGAAGAAAAACACCAGAATCGGCACCAGCACAAGGTAGATCATGATGTTCACCAGCAGCGGCAAACTCGACAACGAGAAAGTCAGTGCCCACTGGCCAAACTTGCCAATCTCGCCTCGCGCCGCTTCGATCGCTTGCAAGACTTGCTCGTCAGACACCAGATGCGGATAGCGCTCTGGCAATAGAAGCAGCAGCGACTGCCACTTGGCGAGCATGCCCGGCAACTCGTTGAACAGCGTGATCAACTGATGCCACAGCAGCGGCAGCACCACGACAATAAACAGCATCAGCGCGCCCATGAACAGCGCAAAGACCAGTCCCACCGCCACGCCGCCCGGCACGCGCAGTCGCTCGAGCGTCACCACCAGGCCTTGCATCAGATACGCCAGCACCATGCCCGCCAATACGGGCGCGAGCATGCCGCCGAGGGTAAGCACGGCGGTGAAGGCGAGAACCAGCAGCACCGCCAGCACCACGGCTTCTTCATCGGAGAAGTAGCGCTGAATCCAGTCGCGTAACACTTTGAACATCAATAATCCCTTCGATCGTTAACGCGCTCGCGTCAGGCTTTTTTCAACCAGTAACGGTAGACGCCAGCCTCGTCTTCTTCGCGCAACAGCGCATGACCGGCCAGTTTGGCAAAGGTACGGAAGTCGCGTTGCGAGCCGGCATCGGTGGCGATCACCTTGAGCACAGCGCCGCTGTGCAGTTTGTTGAGTTCCATTTTTGCCTTGAGCAACGGCAACGGACAGTTCAGGCCACTGGCGTCCAGTTCCACGTCATGGGCTACAGCGTCAGTCATTGCGTCACTCCGGTTCGTTGTCGAGCTGCCTAGAATATCTGGTCGCGGCTTCGGTGTCCGGCTACAGTAAGGTCTTTGTCCTCCAAGGCTTTGTGCATGACTTTTCTGCGCCCTACCCTGCTGACGCTCGCTTGCCTGCTCGCCTCACCAGGCTTTGCCGACGATCTGCCGTCACTCGGCGACGCCAGCTCTGCCATTGTCTCGCCGCAACAGGAATACCAGCTCGGCCGCGCTTGGCTGGCCATGCTGCGCAGTCAGGTTTCCCAGCTCAACGATCCGCAGCTCAAGGACTACGTCGAATCCAGCGTGTACAAGCTGGTCGAGACCAGTCAGGTTTCCGACCGACGCCTGGAATTCATCCTGATCAACAGCCCACAACTCAACGCCTTTGCAGCGCCGGGCGGAGTGGTCGGGGTCAACGGCGGTCTTTTCCTCAACGCCCAGACCGAGGGTGAGTACGCCTCGGTGCTCGCTCACGAATTGGCGCACTTGTCGCAACGCCACTTTGCTCGCGGGGTGGAAGCCTCACAAAGAATGCAGGTGCCGATGATGGCCGCGTTGCTGGCCGGCATTGTCATTGCGGCGGCCGGCGGCGGTGATGCCGGCATCGCCACCATCGCTGGCACCCAGGCTGCGGCGTTGCAGGAACAACGGCGCTTCTCGCGACAAAACGAACAGGAGGCGGATCGCATCGGCATCCTCAACCTGGAAAAGGCCGGTTACGATCCGCGGTCGATGCCGACCATGTTCGAACGCCTGATGCGCCAGTACCGCTTTGACGCCAAACCGCCGGAATTCCTCCTGACTCACCCGGTCACCGAATCGCGTATCGCCGATACCCGCAACCGCGCCGAGCAGGCGAAACCGGGCGGCATCGAAGACAGCATGCGCTACCAGTTGATCCGCGCGCGGGTCCAGTTGATCTATGAAGAAACCCCGGGGCTGGGCGCCAAGCGTTTCCGCGCCCTGCTCGATGAGAACCCGAAAAACGATGTCGCGCGTTACGGCCTCGCCATCGCCCAGATCAAGGGCGGCCAGCTCAACGAAGCCCGCGAGAACCTCAAGCAATTGTTGGCCAAGTCGCCGAACGAGATCATCTACAACCTCGCTCAGGTCGATCTGGACATCACCAACAATCGCCTGCCCGATGCACAATCACGGGTCGACCGCATGCTCACGCAGTTCCCGGGCAACTATCCGCTGAATCAGGTGCGTGTCGATCTGCTGTTGAAACAGAATCGCGCCGCCGATGCCGAGAAGGCGCTGGACAGCTTGCTCAAGTCCCGCCCGGATGATCCGGACGTCTGGTATCAGGTTGCTGAAACCCGTGGCTTGTCGGGCAACATCATCGGCCTGCATCAGGCGCGAGCCGAGTATTTTGCGCTGGTCGGCGATTACCGCCAGGCCATTCAGCAGTTGGACTTCGCCAAGCGCAAGGCTGGCAACAACTTCCCGCTGTCCTCGCGCATCGATGCCCGCCAGCGTGAGCTGATGGAACAGGAGCGTATGGTCAAGGACATGATGGGCTGAGTCTTTCCAGACAAGACAAAAACTTCAGACACAAAAAAACCGCCTCTTTCGAGGCGGTTTCTTTTTTACCTTGTTGCAGGCTTATTCAGCCAGTTTGAAGGTGATGAAGCTGGCACGGCCCTGACGCAGCACGCGCATCGACACCGAACGGTTCTTCGGCAACGCCTTGGCGATGTCGGTGAACTCCTTGGCCGAGCCGATGGCCTGGTTGTTCAGGTGAGTAATCACATCACCCGGCTGCAGACCGATCAGGGCCGCAGGACCGTCCTGCACTTCCTTGATCACCACACCACCTTTGAGGTCGTAGGCTTTCTTCTGCTCGGCGGTCAATTCGCCGACCGCAACACCCAAGCGGTTGCTGCTGCTTTCCGCGCCGGATTTCGGCAGTGCGTCCAGCTCTTTGTCTTCGTCCGGAATCGCGCCGACAGTCAACTCGACATTCTTGCGCTTGCCTTCACGAATCACTTCCAGATTGGCTTTTGCGCCAGCCTTCAGCGCGCCGACCAGATGCGGCAGATCGGCAGACATGACGATCGGCTGACCGTTCATGCTCAGGATCACGTCGCCAACCTGCAGGCCGCCCTTGGCCGCAGGGCCGTCATCCTGGATCTGTGCAACGAGAGCGCCGGCCGGCTTGTCCAGACCGAACGACTCGGCCAGATCCTTGTTCACTTCCTGGATGACTACGCCCAGCCAGCCGCGGCTGACTTTGCCACCGCTTTTGAGCTGATTGGAAACGTCCATCGCCACGTCGATCGGGATGGCAAACGACACGCCCATGAAGCCACCGGAGCGGGTGTAGATCTGCGAGTTGATGCCGACCACTTCACCATTCAGGTTGAACAGCGGGCCACCGGAGTTGCCCGGGTTGATCGGCACGTCGGTCTGAATGAACGGCACATAGTTTTCGTTTGGCAGGCTACGACCGACGGCGCTGACGATGCCTTGGGTCACGGTGTGGTCAAAGCCGAATGGCGAACCGATCGCGACGACCCACTGGCCAGCCTTCAGATCCTGGGATTTGCCGAGCTTGAGCACCGGCAGATCCTTGCCTTCGATTTTCAGCAACGCCACGTCGGAACGTGGATCGGTGCCGACCAGCTTGGCTTTCATCTCACTGCGGTCAGCCAGACGGACGAGGATTTCGTCAGCATCGGCGATCACGTGGTTGTTGGTGAGGATGTAGCCGTCCGGCGAAATGATGAACCCCGAACCCAGCGATTGCGCTTCACGCTGACGCCCGTCGCCACGCGGTGAGCGCTGCTGAGGCGGCATGCCGCGCTCGAAGAATTCGCGCAGCATCGGTGGCAGGCCTTCCAGATCCGGCATCTGCTGATTCACGCGACGGTCCGGCAGTTTCTGCGTGGTACTGATATTCACTACCGCTGGCGACGCTTGTTCGACCAACTGGGTGAAATCAGGCAGATCGGCCGCTTGCGCAGCAGGGACCGCCTGACCGAGCAACAGCACGGTGGCGAAGATGGAAAGATAAGATTTCAAACTAGGTATCGACATACAGCTCCCGTTACGACGAGCAGGGTTAAGCGATATGGAGCAAAGGAACACCGGAAACCACAGACCGGTATTTTTGTTCCGGGAACAACAAACAAGGCCAGAGCCGTGAGGCTCTGACCTATAAAAAATTTTCAGGGGTTTTGCAAATGAAAATGCTCAGCAAACATTTCGACGTCTCGACGACGAGGTGGAAATGACTGAAATCAGCTCACTGCTTGCTGGTCGCAGCGCCATCGTTGTTACGCATCGATAGAGCAATTCGTTCGGCGGTGCCAATCGGGATTTCGCCAACCACCGTGACCATCATTTCACCTTGCGGTGTAGTCAAACGACGGGATACCGCGACGGTAGGGCCCAACTGGGTACGAGTATCGGTGACGGTTGCACCGTTCAACGGTTCAAGGAACACGGAGAAACGCGCCAGGCCATCGTCATACATCAGGCTGCTGACCTGGGTCTTGGTCTGCGCATCCTTGTGTGAACTGCTGCTGGTCAACTCGAAGCCTGGCGGCAGCCAGTCCGAACGCCAGTTTTGCACGGTCTTCGCCGCAGAAGCCTTGTCATTACCGATGTTGATCGGCTTGCAATCGGCGTCTGCCATCAAGTCTTTGTCCGACGGGACTTCATCAGTGTCGAGGCTAGTGAACTGAAAGCGCTCGAGCAATTGCCCTTTATCGTTCAACAGCAACGATTTGAGCGGCAGGCCGGTTTTCTTGTCCAGATGCAGCTCGAAACCGTAACGGTGCTGATCACGAGGGGTCAGCGACACGATCACTGCGTCTCGCCCGGCCACGCGCGACTTGCCAATAACGGCAAGGTCATACCAATTCTTCAGCTTTTTGGGGTCCAGCGCACGGGCGGCAGCGTTGGGCGAGTCACCCAATCCCGCAATCAGTGTGCCGCTGACGCATTGAGTTCGTCCATCAATGCGCACGACTTCCTGAGCCGAACCGTCGAGCTGCAATAACCGCTCGCGGACCTGACCATTCTGGACACGATGCCAGATGTTGTGCGTGGAAAAACTGCCGTTGCGCTCGTAAACGAAAGTACCGTGAAAGCTTTGCTGCTGCTCGGCCTGGCCCAGACGGGTCAACCAGTCCTGGGCCTCGTCAGCGTGGGCTGGAACGATGAACCAGCCACTGAGCAGAAGCGAAAGTAGAGGGATGGCGCGCATGATCCTCCTTAACGGTTTTCCAGGCTTGCGGCACGTGCGTATGGCAGCGCGCTTTCAGTTCCTTTGAGTGCAGCCTGCTGAGCGTGCTGACGCAGATAGCCTGGCAGACGCTGATCATGCCAGCCTGGCTGTCCTTGCAGAACGCCGTTAGCCATAGGACCAGTCGCTTCCGAGCTTTCGCTGTAACCAGCCAGAACTGCCGGACCTTTGACCTGTGGAGTGGCCAGAGTAGGCTGATTCGACTGCTGGGCCAGTTCAACACCAGCGATTTCGTCCTGGTTGTACAGGCGAACACCGGCCAGAACGGCTACGGTTACCGAAGCGGCAACAGCGAGGCGACCCAGGTTACGCCATGGGCTGCGGGATACTTTGGCCGGAGCCGTTTCGTCTTCCAGCGCAGCGGACACTGCCGCAGCGATATCCAGACGCGGAAGCAGCAGATCCTTGTGCATGGCTGCCCGAGCGATCTGGTAACGAGCCCAGGTCTCACGGGTATCAACATCATCCAGTGCGCTAAGCACTCGACGCAATTCCAGTTCGTCCGCTTCGTTATCCATCACTGCGGACAGCGATTCCTGCAGGGCTTCACGACTCATGGCGTTCCTCTCTTGGCTGTCGCCGCTGTCTCAGTTTTCCTGCAACAACGGTTGCAGGGCTTTGTCGATGGCCTCCCGAGCGCGGAAAATCCGGGAGCGCACGGTACCCACCGGACACTGCATGACGCTCGCAATGTCCTCGTAACTCAGACCATCGAATTCACGTAAAGTTAAAGCCGTACGCAAATCCTCTGGCAGTTGCTGGATGGTCCGATGGACGGTGCCTTCGATCTCATCCCGCAGCAATGCACGTTCTGGTGATTCGAGATCCTTGAGGCCGTGATCGCCATCGTAGAACTCCGCATCCTCCGAACTTACATCGCTATCCGGCGGCCGACGGCCGCGGGAAACCAGGTAGTTCTTTGCCGTGTTAATGGCAATACGGTACAGCCACGTATAAAACGCACTGTCACCGCGGAAATTTCCAAGTGCCCGATACGCCTTGATAAAGGCTTCCTGAGCAACGTCCTGGGCTTCATGGGTGTCGTGCACAAAACGCACGATCAACCCGAGAATTTTGTGCTGATATTTCAGCACCAGCAGATCGAAAGCTCGCTTGTCGCCACGCTGTACGCGTTCGACCAGCTGCTGATCCTCTTCCTGGGTTAGCATGAACACTCCTCGATAAGCCCGGAGGAGACTTGCATTACTAAACGACCAGACTTGCAAACATAGACTCGGGCTTTTCGCAAAAGTTCTCCCCCTCCAAGCAAGTTTCCTGCGAGCTCTGATTTGGCACGCACGAAAAACGCAGCGCGGGATAAACCGGCTGCGCGAATAATCTTGTTATCGGTTTCGCCGGCAGGAATCCAAACGCAGATTCCGCACTGAAGCCGACACTGTCCCTGGTTTCTGGCACCGTCTATTGATCTTGGGCCTTTGGCAAAAGTTCCAATTATTTATAGCCGTACCCACCTGACATTGCGCAACCCTGCTCGGAAAAGTCTGTTTCAGCGCCGATACAGGTGTCCTTTTCCCAAACCGGCAAAAAAACTTCCGACGAAGCACAGCGCTTTTTACCGCGCAGTAGTCTCACAATGCCATCTGGGCCTGGCTATTGTGCCGCCCAACCCCTCTATATACTAGTGGGCTGTGTGGCTGTCTTGACTCGCCGATCCAGCTGTCTTGCGCCAACCCCGACCCGGGTCGCTTTGAGCGGAATCCTGAAATGAGCCAACAGTTCCAACACGATGTTCTGGTGATTGGCAGCGGTGCTGCCGGTTTGACTCTCGCTTTGACCTTGCCCGGTCATCTGCGCATTGCCGTATTGAGCAAAGGCGATCTCGCCAACGGTTCGACCTTCTGGGCCCAAGGCGGCGTGGCCGCGGTGCTCGACGATACCGATACTGTCGAATCCCACGTCGACGACACCCTCAACGCTGGCGGCGGCTTGTGTCACGAAGACGCGGTGCGTTTCACCGTCGAGCACAGCCGCGAAGCCATCCAATGGCTGATTGACCAGGGTGTGCCGTTCACCCGCGACGAACAGTCCGGCACTGAAGATGGTGGTTTCGAATTTCACCTGACACGCGAAGGCGGCCACAGTCATCGGCGCATCATCCATGCTGCAGACGCCACCGGTGCCGCGATCTTCAAAACCTTGCTGGCCCAGGCCAAAGAGCGCGAGAACATCGAACTGCTGGAACAGCGGGTGGCCGTTGATCTCATCACCGAGCGCCGCTTGGGCATGGAAGGCGATCGCTGCCTCGGCGCCTACGTGCTGAACCGCGCCACGGGCGAAGTCGACACCTACGGCGCACGTTTCGTGATTCTGGCTTCGGGCGGCGCGGCCAAGGTCTACCTTTATACCAGCAACCCCGACGGCGCCTGCGGTGACGGCATCGCCATGGCCTGGCGCTCCGGTTGCCGGGTGGCGAACCTGGAATTCAACCAGTTCCATCCGACCTGTCTGTATCACCCGCAAGCCAAAAGCTTCCTCATCACCGAGGCCCTGCGTGGCGAGGGCGCGCATTTGAAGCTGCCCAACGGCGAGCGCTTCATGTATCGCTTCGATAAACGCGCGGAGCTGGCGCCTCGTGACATTGTCGCGCGGGCCATCGACCATGAAATGAAGCGTCTGGGTGTCGACTGCGTATATCTCGACATCAGCCACAAGCCTGAATCGTTCGTAAAAACTCACTTTCCGACTGTTTATGAACGCTGCCTGGGCTTCGGCATCGACATCACCAAACAACCGATCCCGGTGGTTCCCGCCGCGCACTACACCTGTGGCGGAGTGATGGTCGATCAGCACGGTCGCACCGACGTGCCTGGCCTCTACGCCATCGGCGAAACCAGCTTCACCGGCCTGCACGGCGCTAACCGCATGGCCAGCAATTCGCTTCTGGAATGCTTCGTTTATGCCCGTTCGGCAGCAGCGGACATTCTTGCGCAACTCGATGACGTCGCGGCACCAAGTGCCCTGCCCGTCTGGGATGCCAGCCAGGTCACCGACTCGGACGAAGACGTGATCATCGCGCACAACTGGGACGAATTACGCCGATTCATGTGGGACTACGTCGGCATCGTGCGCACCAACAAGCGCCTGCAACGGGCGCAGCATCGGGTGCGTCTGCTGCTGGATGAGATCGATGAGTTCTACAGCAACTACAAAGTCAGCCGCGACCTGATCGAGTTGCGCAACCTGGCACAGGTTGCCGAATTGATGATCAGCTCAGCCATGGAACGCAAGGAAAGTCGCGGGCTGCACTACACCCTCGACTATCCGGATCTGCTGCCCGAAGCGCTCGACACTATTCTGGTGCCACCCACCTACGCCGGCTGAACTTGAGCCGCACTCGCAGGCGTCGGTGCAGATCCGCCGCCTGCGAGTCACGTGGTACGCAGATCGACCTGACCCGCCACTCTCCGCGAAGGCGAAAGCGCAGCACCACGATCAACGGCAGCGCCAGACTGTCCGGGCGCAGTTGCACCGCTTGCCAGCCATCAGCCTGATTCCAGACCTGCCAGCCATCGCCATCGCGGCGCAAGCCGCAAAATGCTTGCGGATGACTCAGCAGAATCTGCCGTGGCAGCACCCAAAGACCGTGCAGCGCACAGACGCAAGTGCCGAGCAGACTGGCCCAGAGCGGAATCGACAGCAGACACAGCGAACCCATGGCGAACGCCTGGGCCAACAGATACGCCGCCAGCAACTGCCGTGAGGCATGCCAGCGGCATTCGAACGTATTACTTGGGCTGGACACGATCCAGAATCATCCGGACCATGCGTTGCAGCTCGGGATCTTCCGACTCGCTGCGCTCCATGAACCAGCCGAACATGTCCTGATCCTCACAGGTCAGCAAACGCACGTACAGATCGCGATCCACTTGATTCAACGTCGCGTAAACCTCCTGCACGAACGGCACCAGCAGCACGTCAAGCTCAAGCATGCCGCGACGGCTGTGCCAAAAGAGGCGATTCAGTTCAACTTGTTCGACCATGGAGCCCTCCTCGAATTTGCCGGGCAGTATACAGCCCCGGCGCGGGCCGCACAGTCGGCTTTGGTCGGGCACCCCTGATCCTTTATCAACTACCCATTTCAACCCTGCCCCCTTATGATGTGCCCCAGTCTATTTACCCTGCGATGACCCATGGCCGATTCTGCTTTTTTCTGCACCCTGTCTCATGAAGGCGTACTCGCGGTTCGCGGTGCGGACGCCGGAAAATTCCTGCAAGGCCAGTTGACCTGCAACATCAATTACCTGAGCGACACCCGCGCCAGCCTCGGCGCCCGCTGCACACAGAAAGGCCGGATGCAGTCGAGCTTCCGCATCCTGCTTGAAGGTGACGGCGTGGTGATGGCGATGGCCAGCGAGCTGCTCGAACCGCAACTGGCCGACCTGAAAAAGTACGCGGTGTTCTCCAAATCGAAACTGACCGACGAAAGCGCCGCCTGGGTGCGCTTCGGTCTGGCGCATGGCGACGTAGCCCTGACCAGCCTCGGTCTGGCACTGCCCGCCGAAACCGACAGCGTTGTGCGCCATGAAGGCCTGATCGCAATTCGCGTTTCGCCCGAGCGCGCCGAACTCTGGGTGCCTGCCGCTCAGGCGCAAAGGGTGCAAAGCCAACTGTCGACCGCGCTGCCTGAGGCCGAACTGAATCAATGGCTGCTGGGCCAGATCCGCGCCGGTATCGGCCAGGTCATGCCTTCCACCCGCGAGCTGTTTATCCCGCAGATGCTCAATTTGCAGGCGGTCGGCGGCGTGAGCTTCAAGAAAGGCTGCTACACCGGCCAGGAAATCGTCGCGCGCATGCAGTATCTGGGCAAGCTCAAGCGGCGCCTGTACCGACTGCGCCTGGACGCGGCCGAGTTGCCGGAGCCCGGCACTCAGTTGTTCGCGCCCAGCCACAACAGCTCGATCGGCGAAGTGGTGCTGGCGGCCAATGCCGAGGGAAACATTGAACTCCTGGCCGTGTTGCAGGCCGAAGCTGCCGAAGCCGGTGATTTGCGTCTGGGCGCCCTCGAAGGCCCCGCGTTGCACGTGCTCGACCTGCCTTACGAACTGGATCGCGACCGCGAAATCCAGCGTTGATCGCAGCATTGTTGCAACACCCTAGAGAGTCCAAATGAGCGAACTGGCGGAAAAGGTCCAACAGGATTTGGTTGCGGCCATCGATAACGATGACCTGGTTCTGCCAACGTTGCCGGAAGTGGCCCTGCAAATTCGCAAGGCCGCCGAGGATCCGGAAATCAGCGTCAGCGATCTGAGCAAAGTCATCGGCCGCGACACCGCGCTGTCGGCGCGCCTGATCAAAGTGGTCAACAGTCCGCTGCTGCGCGCTGCGCAGGAAGTCACCGACCTGCACACCGCCATTACCCGTTTGGGCATCAACTACAGCAGCAACCTGGCGATCGGTCTAGTGATGGAGCAGATCTTCAATGCCCGCTCCGAAGTGGTCGAACAGAAGATGCGCGAAGTCTGGCGCAGCAGTCTGGAAATCGCTGGCGTCAGCTATGCGCTGTGTCGTCGCCACACCCAGCTCAAACCCGATCAGGCGGCACTCGGCGGGCTGGTGCATCAGATTGGCGTGTTGCCGATTCTGACTTACGCCGAAGACCACAATGAACTGCTCTCCGATGCGGTCAGCCTGACCCATGTGATCGAGCAGATTCACCCATTGCTGGGCGAGAAATTGCTGCGGGTCTGGGAGTTTCCCGAGCGCCTGGTGCATTTGCCGTTGCTGTATCAAGACTTCAGCCGCGACTCGACGCGCATCGATTACGTCGATGTCGTGCAAGTGGCCAATTTGTATTGCCGCAAGGACACCGATCATCCGTTTGCGCGGATTGACCCGTTTAGCGTGCCGGCGTTCAGGAAGCTGGGGATTGACCCGGAGAACAAGCAGTTCTGCGCGGATCTGGAAGAATCGCGGTCGATGTTCTACTGACCTGTAGTGAGGGGATTTATCCCCGTTGGGTTGCGAAGCGACCCTGAACTCTGCGACCCGGTTTTTTCCAGATAGATTGTGATCGCTGAACTGCGACTGCTGCGCAGCCGAGCGGGGATAAATCCCCTCACCACAAAAACTCCTCGCCACAAAAGTATCACCCGGCAATAAAACTGACCCGCACCTTCAACCCTGCCTGCTCGCCATCATGCAAGGTGATCTGCGCCAGATGCGCGCGACAGATCTCGCCGACAATCGCCAAGCCCAGACCTGAACCGGCAACCTGCTGATTGCGCCGATAAAACCGTTCGAACACTCGATCACGCTCGTGCAGCGGGATGCCTGGCCCGTCGTCCTCAACCTCAAGCACCGCCGGGGCCGTGACCCGCAGAATCACATTGCCGCCCGATGGCGTATGCGCCAGCGCGTTGTCGACCAGATTGCTCAGCAGCTCATTGAGCAGCGTCGGCTCACCGCGCAGCCACACCGGTTCATCCGCTTCAAGCGCCAGCGCCACGCCGCGCTTGTGCGCCAAAGGCGCCATGGCCATGCCCAGTTCACGAGCCAATTGACTCAGATCGAGCAACTGCGCGCCGCCCTCGGCAATCGCCCGCGCACCGTTTTCGACCCGGGCCAGCGACAACAGCTGATTGGCCAGATGGGTCAGGCGATCGGTGCTTTGTGCGGATGACTCAAGGGTGGTGCGCCAGGTTTCCGGTTCGTTTGAGCGCAGGCCCAATTCCAGGCGTGCCTTGAGTGCCGCCAGCGGCGTGCGCAACTCGTGAGCGGCATCGGCGATGAACTGCGCCTGCCGCTCGAACTGGCCGCGTAGCCTTTCGGTGAAATGATTGAGCGCGCGTACCAGGGGTCCCAGTTCATGCTGCACTTCCACCAGCGGCAGCGGCCGCAAGTCGTCGGGCTGGCGTTCCTCAACAGCGGTTCTTAACCGCTCCAGCGGGCGCAACGCCGCACTCACCGCGAACCACACCAGCAGCAATGCACCCACAGCCAGCATGCCCAGGCGCAGCAACGTATCGGCCGCCAGACTGCGCGCCATACTGACTCGCGCTTCGTCGGTTTCAGCCACGCGGATCTCCGCCATGCCGTTCATGTTCGGCTCGCTTACGGCCTTGAGCAGGCTGACCACGCGCACGTTCTGGCCGTTGTACTTCGCATTGTAAAAGCGCGCCAGCGCCGGATAGCTGTCGGTGCGCGGCGTGCCGGGCGGTGGCCCGGGAAGATTTTCGTAGCCGGAAATCAGCTTCTGGTGAATGTCGTTGACCTGGTAATAGATGCGCCCGGCGCTGTCGTAGGCGAAGGTGTCCAGCGCCACGTAAGGCACATCGGCGCTGAGGCTGCCATCGCGCTGCGACAACCCGGCAGCGATGGTGCGTGCCGAGGCCAGCAGCGTGCGGTCATACGCGGTGTCGGCGGCTTCGCGACCGTTCCAGTAAGCGCTCAAGCCGCTGGCGAGCATCAGCACCACCAGCAACCATCCAAGGTTCCACAGCAACCGCCAGCGCAGGCTGCTGGGCTTATGCATCGCGGCTTTCCAGCAGATAGCCGAGGCCACGGAAGGTGACGATGGCCACGGGCTGGCCATCGAGTTTCTTGCGCAAGCGGTGCACGTAGATTTCGATGGCGTCGGGGCTGGCTTCTTCATCGAGGCCGAACACCTGCGCGGCCAGTTGCTCCTTGCTCATCACTCGCCCCGGCCGCGCGATCAACGCTTCGAGAACGGCTTGCTCGCGCGAGGTGAGGGTCAGCAGTTCGTCGCCGAGGGTGAAGCGCCGCGTATCGAGGTCGTAAGCCAGCACACCACAGCGCTGCTGACGCTCGCCGCCCAGCACACTGCGGCGCAGCAAGGCTTTGACCCGCGCTTCCAGTTCCGTCAGTTCGAACGGCTTGGCCAGGTAGTCGTCAGCACCGAGATTGAGGCCATGCACGCGATCCTTGACGTCGCTGCGCGCGGTCAGCATCAACACCGGCAGGTTTTTGCCGCGTGCACGCAGCCGCGCCAGCACCTCGAAACCGTCCATGCGCGGCAGGCCTACGTCGAGGATCGCTACGGCGTATTCCTCGCTGCCCAACGCCAGGTCGGCAGCTACGCCATCGTGCAACACATCCACCGTCAGACCGGTGCTCTTGAGCGCCTGAGCCACGCTTTCGGCCAGTTGCAAATGGTCTTCGACGAGCAGGACACGCATGGATTTTTACCTCGTTCAGGGTTGGCCGACGCCACGCTTTGTCGCGGAGTTTACAGCCGCAACCGCCGCTGTGAAGCCCGAAAAACCGTGAAAGACAATTGAAAGGTTGTTGAAAGGTTAGCCGGTTAGAGTCGGCCCACGGACAGTTTCGACTGTCGCCGCTGCCGCCACACAGCGCAACGAAAAACGCCATGAAGCGTTTTCGACTCATAAGAACAATAACGGAGTACCCCAGCATGCCCTCCATGCGCACCAAGGCTGTAATGCCTGCTCGCCTTGCTCGATTCCACCGTTGCACCGTCGGCTTCTCGCCGCAGTCCTGTTTCCCCTCCGTTGTTTCAGTCGTTGCGCGCGCGCCGCGAGAAAACTGCGCCTGCCGCTAGGTTTTCGCGTTGCCCTTTGGTCATTCGGTCCATCCATAACAACAACTCCTCTGGAGACTCAAATGAACGTATCACTGCGTAAAGTTGCTCTCGCCGCTGGCGCGATGCTGTTTGCCGGCCAACTCATGGCCGAGCCGAAACGTCCGGAATGCATCGCCCCCGCCTCCCCCGGCGGTGGTTTCGACCTGACCTGCAAACTGGTGCAGAGCGCACTGGTCAACCAGAAGTTGCTGAGCAAGCCGATGCGCGTCACCTACATGCCCGGCGGTGTCGGCGCGGTGGCGTACAACGCGGTGGTCGCGCAACGTCCGGCGGATGCCGGCACGCTGGTGGCGTGGTCGAGCGGTTCGCTGTTGAACCTGGCCCAGGGCAAGTTCGGCCGCTTCGATGAAACCAACGTGCGCTGGCTCGCGGCCGTCGGCACCAGCTACGGTGCCATCGCAGTGAAAAGCGATTCGCCCTACAAGACCCTCGACGATCTCGTTCAGGCGTTGAAGAAAGATCCAGGCTCGGTGGTTATCGGCTCCGGCGGCACCGTCGGCAGCCAGGACTGGATGCAGACCGCACTGATCGCCAAGGCCGCCGGCATCAACCCGCGCGAGCTGCGTTATGTGGCACTCGAAGGCGGCGGTGAGATCGCCACGGCCCTGCTCGGCGGCCACATCCAGGTCGGCAGTACCGACATCTCCGACTCCATGCCGCACATCCAGAGCGGTGACATGCGCCTGCTCGCGGTGTTCTCGGACAAGCGTCTCGACGAACCGGAAATGAAGGACATCCCGACCGCTCGCGAGCAAGGCTACGACATCGTCTGGCCGGTGGTGCGCGGCTTCTACCTCGGGCCAAAAGTCAGCGACGAAGACTACGCCTGGTGGAAAGACTCGTTCGACAAACTGCTGGCTTCCGACGAGTTCGCCAAGCTGCGCGATCAGCGTGAGCTGTTCCCGTTCGCCATGACCGGCCCGGAACTGGACACCTACGTGAAGAAGCAGGTCGCCGACTACAAAGTGCTGGCCAAAGAGTTCGGCCTGATCCAGTGATCGTCTCTGTCTAGTGGCTGCGTCTCCTACGCGGGGACGCAGCACAGGAGCTCCCATGCTTATTCAACGCATTTTCGCCTCGGTGTTGCTGCTGGTGTGTGCCGGCCTGGCACTGATGGCGTGGCCGTACCAAGCGGCTTTTTCCTATGAACCGGTCGGCCCACGCGCCTTTCCGCTGCTGATGCTCGGCCTGATGGGGCTGGCGCTGCTGTACATGGTGGTTCGCCCGGCACCCATCAAACACAACCCGGATGAGCCGCCGCTGGATCGCGAAACCCTGACCAAGATCGGTCTGTGCGTGGTGTTGCTGCTGGTGTTTGCCGGCACCTTCGAACCCCTTGGCTTCATCGTGGCCAGCATCATTACCGGCGTACCGATGGCCCGTCTCTATGGCGGCCGCTGGCTGCCTAGCGTGGTGATCATCAGCCTGATGGCGGTTGGTCTCTATCTGCTGTTCGATCGCTTGATGGATGTTCCGCTGCCCCTCGGCCTGCTCAGCGTCCTGGAGAACTGATATGGATACCCTTGGCTATTTGGGTCAGGGCTTCGGCGTCGCGCTGAGCCCGTACAACCTGGTGACCGCACTGTGCGGCACCCTGATCGGCACCGTCGTCGGTCTGCTGCCGGGCCTTGGTCCGATCAATGGCGTGGCGTTGCTGATTCCGATCGCGTTCGCACTCGGCCTGCCGCCGGAGTCGGCGCTGATCCTGCTCGCGGCGGTGTATCTGGGCTGCGAATACGGCGGCCGGATCAGCTCGATCCTGCTGAACATTCCCGGTGAAGCTTCCACCGTCATGACCACCCTCGACGGCTATCCGATGGCCCGTAAAGGTATGGCCGGTGTCGCGCTGTCGCTGTCGGCGTGGAGTTCGTTCATCGGCGCGTTCATCGCCACCTGCGGCATGGTCCTGTTTGCGCCGCTGCTGGCGAAATGGGCGATTGCCTTCGGACCGGCGGAATACTTCGTGTTGATGGTGTTCGCGATTGTCTGTCTCGGCGGCATGGCCGGTGATCGACCGTTGAAGACCTTTATTGCGGCGCTGATCGGTCTGTTCCTTTCCACCGTCGGCATCGACGCCAACAGTGGCGTGTACCGCTTCACCGGCGACAACATTCACCTGACCGACGGCATCCAGTTCGTCGTGCTGGTGCTGGGTCTGTTCTCGATCAGCGAAATCCTTCTGCTGCTGGAAAAAACCCACCACGGCCAGGAAGCGGTGAAAGCCACCGGCCGGATGATGTTCAACTTCAAGGAAGCGGCGTCGGTTTTCGTCGTCAACGTGCGCTGCGGCGTGCTCGGTTTCATCATGGGCGTGCTGCCCGGTGCCGGCGCAACGCTCGCCAGTGCCGTGGCCTACATGACCGAGAAACGCATCGCTGGCTCCAGCGGCAAATTCGGTGAAGGCGACCCCCGTGGTCTGGCCGCTCCGGAAACCGCGATCGGCGGCGCGGCGTGCGGCGCTCTCGTTCCGATGCTGACCCTCGGCGTTCCGGGTTCGGGCACCACTGCGGTGATGATCGGCGCGCTGTCGCTGTACAACATCACCCCGGGTCCACTGCTGTTCCAACAGCAACCGGACATCGTCTGGGGTCTGATCGCGTCGTTGTTCATCGCCAACGTGATGCTGGTGATCCTCAACATCCCGATGATCCGCGTATTCACCCGCATCCTCGCCGTGCCGAACTGGGCGCTGGTGCCGATCATCGCGATCATCACCGGGATCGGCGTTTACGCGGTGCACGCGACCACCTTCGATCTGTTCCTGATGATCGGTATCGGCATCTTCGGTTACATCCTGCGCAAGCTGGATTTCCCGCTGTCGCCACTGCTGCTGGGCTTCATCCTCGGAGGCCTGATGGAGCAGAACCTGCGTCGCGCGCTGTCGATCTCCAATGGCGCGCTGGAGATTCTCTGGTCGAGTCCGATCACCTTCGGTTGCTGGATCCTCACCGCGATCATGCTGCTGATGCCGCTGATTCGCATCTGGCGTAAACGTTCGGCGGCACGGCGCGTCATTGCCGATGTTTGATCGCTTGTCCCTGAAAGCCTGGTGGGGCACCCCGCTGGTCGGTCTGCTTGGCGGTTTCATCGCCAGCCAGATCGGCTGGCCGCTTCCGTGGATGGTCGGCTCGTTGCTGGCGATCATCCTGGTGCGCTGCCTGACGCCGTGGCAACTGGCGGAAATCCCTGGCGGGCGCAAGTGCGGTCAGTGGATCGTCGGCATCGGTATCGGCCTGCACTTCACCCCGTTGGTGATGGAACAGGTGCTCAGTCATTTCGGTTTGATCTTCTTCGGTGCGCTGGTCACCAGCCTGTCGGCGGTGGTCGGCGTATGGCTGATGCGCCGCACCGGCGAGGATCGCGCCACGGCGTTTTTCTCAAGTATGCCCGGTGGTTCCGGGGAGATGGTCAACCTCGGGGCGCGCAACGGTGCACTGCTCAGCCATGTCGCGGCCGGGCAGAGTCTGCGGGTGTTGGTGGTGGTGTTGTGCGTGCCGGCGGCGTTCAAGTATCTGCTCGGTGACGGCACGCCGATTTCTCATGCAGGCAGCGTCGATTGGCGCTGGCTGGCGATTCTGTTCCCGGCGGGCGCCCTGCTCGCCTGGCTCTGGCAGCGTCTGCGCCAACCCAATCCATGGCTGTTCGGGCCGTTGCTGGTCAGTGCGGCGGTGAGCATTACGTGGGATCTGCACATCGGTTTGCCCAACGGCGGCAGTCAGATCGGCCAATGGCTGATTGGCAGCGGCCTGGGCTGTCACTTCAATCGGCAGTTCTTCCGCCGCGCGCCGTCGTTCATGGGCCGGACGTTGATCGGCACGGCGCTGACCATGTTGATCGCGTCGCTGGCGGCGCTGGGCTTGAGTGCATTGACCCATCTGGATCTGCGTTCACTGACCCTGGGCATGATGCCCGGCGGGATCGCCGAGATGAGCCTGACGGCGGAGACCCTGCAACTGTCGGTGCCGCTGGTGACGGCGATGCAGGTGATGCGGCTGTTGTTTGTGCTGTTTCTGGCGGAGCCGTTGTTCAAGTACTGGAATCGTCATCCCGCCTAAGTCTGCGAGATCGGGTCGCTCTTTTCGCGAGCAGGCTCGCTCCCACAGGGGGTTTGTGGCTTGCACACAATTCCTGTGGGAGCGAGCCTGCTCGCGAAGGGGCCAACCCGGTCGACACATCAAATCGGTGGCAAGCGCCAGTCGATCGGCGTTTCGCCATTCTGTTCGAGAAACTTGTTGGTCCGGCTGAAATGCCCACAGCCCAAAAACCCGCGATAGGCCGACAACGGCGACGGATGCACCGAGGTCAGCACCAGGTGCTTGGTCGCGTCGATCAGCTTCTGCTTGCTCTGCGCATGGGCGCCCCAGAGCATGAACACCAGATGCGGCTGCCGCTCGCTGACCACCTCAATGATGCGGTCGGTGAAGTGTTGCCAGCCCTTGTCCTTGTGCGCGTTGGCGTTGGCGCGCTCAACCGTCATGGTGGTGTTGAGCAGCAGCACGCCCTGTTCGGCCCAGCTCTGCAGGTAGCCGTGGTTGGGAATGTCGATATTGAGGTCGCGTTTCAGCTCTTTATAGATGTTGACCAGCGACGGCGGTGCCGGCACGCCCGGCTGCACCGAGAAGCACAGACCGTGGGCCTGGCCCGGGCCGTGGTACGGGTCCTGGCCGAGGATCACCACTTTCACCTTGTCCAGCGGCGTTGAGTTCAGTGCGTTGAAAATCAGCGGTCCCGGCGGATAGATCTCCTTGCCGGCCGCCCGCTCCTGCTGCAGAAAGCTGCGCAACTCTGCCATGTAAGGCTGGTCGAACTCAGCACGCAGTGCCTCCTTCCAGCTCGGTTCGAGTTTGATACGGTCGTCAGCAGTCATGGTCATTTCCGGCAAAAACAATGGGGCGAACCCTAGGAAAGCCGACCACGCTTGTCAATTGATCTGACGCAGATCCGGCACTTTCCCCCATAGCGATCATACTGATCGCTCAAATTCCCGATCGAGGTCACGATGAATCTGCACTTCGAAGAACTTACCGGCACCGACGGCGCCCGCATCGGCATCGCCAGCCTGGATGCCGAAAAATCGCTGAACGCACTGTCCCTGCCGATGATCAACGCGCTCAGCGACAAATTGAACGCCTGGGCCAATGACCCGCAAATCGTCTGCGTGCTGCTGCGCGGCAACGGCGCCAAAGCCTTCTGCGCCGGCGGTGAGGTGCGCAGCCTGGTCGAAGCCTGCCGCGCTCACCCCGGCGAAGTCCCGCCGTTGGCCGCGCAGTTTTTCAGCGCGGAATACCGCCTCGATTACAGCCTGCATACCTATCCGAAACCGCTGATCTGCTGGGGTCACGGTTATGTGCTCGGTGGCGGCATGGGCCTGTTGCAGGGCGCGAGCACGCGGATCGTCACGCCGAGCAGCCGTCTGGCGATGCCGGAAATCACTATTGGACTGTATCCGGACGTCGGCGCCAGTTGGTTTCTCGCCCGATTGCCGGGCAAGCTCGGCTTGTTTCTCGGCCTGACCGGCGCGCACATCAACGGCCGTGATGCGCTGGATCTGGCCCTGGCCGATCGCTTCCTGCTCGACGAACAGCAACCGCAATTGATCGAAGGCCTGCTGCAATTGAACTGGCAGGAACAGACCGCCATGCAGCTCAACAGCCTGCTCAAGGCTCTGCAGCAGGAGGCACTTGAGCAAATGCCCGAAGCGCAGTGGCTGCCGCGTCGCCAGCTGATCGACGAACTGCTCGACGTCAGCGACGTTGCCTGTGCGTGGAAAGCCATCAGTCTGCACCGCGACAGCAGCGATCCATTGATCGCCCGAGCGGCGAAAACCATGACCGAGGGCTCGCCGCTGACCGCGCATCTGGTCTGGGAACAGATCAGCCGCGCGCGGCACATGTCGCTGGCCGAAGTATTCCAGATGGAATACACCCTGAGCCTCAATTGCTGCCGTCATCCGGAATTCAGCGAAGGCGTGCGCGCGCGGTTGATCGACAAGGATCAGAAGCCGCACTGGCACTGGCCGGATATCAGTAGCGTGCCGGATGCGGTGGTCGAGGCGCACTTTCATAAAGTCTGGGAGGGACGGCATCCATTGGCGGATCTGACCCAGTATTGAAGTGGCGCGAGGCCCGCTATGGCGACTGGATTTCCATCGCGGGCCGGCTCAATCGGTCGTCCTGTCAGACATTCAGTTCGTAGAACTCAATGATTTCCTTGATTGCCCGCTGCGCTTCATCGTCGCCCTTTATCAAAATATCCTCGACATCCCTTAATGGCGGAAGCGGGTGCAGGCGCTCGGCAATCTGCGTCGCGCTGTAGTCTTGAGTCGCTGTTCCTTCGCTGACTCTTATGAAGCCAATAGCGTTTTCACCTTCGGCAAAATGACTGGAAACCCGGATTTTCGGTGCCATGCCGTAGTCGACCACGATCACCAGATCATCACGCTCACGGTGAAACTTCAGGTTGTCGATCGTCAGCCTGCGCTCGGAAAAATCGATCCCGTCCAGGCCGCCTCCGTTGTTGATGATCACGTCTCTGCCGAGGCCATCGTATCGGTAGATATCATTTCCCGCGCCGCCGCTTAGCGTGTCATTGCCCGGCCCACCCAGCAGCAGATCATCACCGGGGCTGCCCGTGAGCACGTCATCCCCGTGCATGCCTCGGATCTCTCCCGCGCCGCTTATCGTGTCATTGCCGCGACCGCCCACGAGTGGCAGCGCTCGTCCGTCTCGCAAGGAAGTTGAACGGGTGGGATGGTTGACGATGACACCCGTATGAAAAGTCTCGGGCGCAGGTCCCGGCTGACTTGATTCCAGGAGCTGCTTCAAACTTGCGACCGACCCATCGGCGAACTTGACGAGCTCAATACCGGCGCCCTCAAGTTCACCGCTGTGGGGCCAGACGATGCGGACTTTCTGTGTCCCGCCCCATTGGATATCGAGTGTCGGATGAAGCATTTTCGCTCTCGGCGGGTTGCGGTAAGCCGCGCGATCCGGGTTGGGCTCCAGCTCGACATGGGTGGTCTCTATCAGCGCAGCACTCCAGCTCAATTGCAGTGCATCGCGCTGCGCATCTGCTGGAAGAACGACCGTGTCCTGATCGATCAATCCGTACTCATCTTTCCACCCCGCTACGCCGACTTCTGCACGATGGAAAACAGGGTTGAGCACGTCCGCAATCGTGGTTGTCGCTCCGGCATGCGCTTGCACGATGTAGGTGTCGGCGCCGTCTTCGCCGTAGAGCCAGTCATCACCCGATCCGCTGAGCAGATAGTCGGCGCCCTCGGCGCCCAGCAAGGTATCGTCACCTGCACCTGCGGATAAAAACGCGCCCGGTGTTCTGTCGCCGACAGTGCCGTAGTCAAGTGGGGAGCCTGCATAAGCGACGATCAGATCATCACCCGCGCCGCCGTGGAAAACGTTTTCCACTTCGACGTTGACTCGCCCGCCGGCATCGTCGCCATGGACGATTTTGCGTTTGATCGTTTCAGTTGTGACATCCCAGCGAAACGCCTTGGGCACTGTTGCGCCCGAACTGAAGCTTGCCGCCGGATAGACGTACCAGCCTTCAAGCGCGCCGGATTCCTTTCGGTCCTCAACCAATACGTCGCCCGAATTGAATGAAAACCCGTTGGCCGAGCCGGATCGATAATAGCGAAGCGCCTGACTTGAAGAGGCTGTCGCTCCCTCGGATTTCACCTGTTTATTTTCGACACGGGTTGTGGTTGTCGACTGCCTTTCACTGACCACGGCGTGCCCTGCATCAACCTTCATCCATGGCGGCGTTTCAGACAGTGTCCCCGCTTCGACGCTGCCATCGATCAGCTCCGTGTGAGTGGTGTAACCGGTGTCGCTGGTAGTGATATGGCTGCGAACCCAGACGCCTTGCTCATTCAAGGTAAAACCTGTGGCGTGTCTGCGGGCGGAGCGTTTTGACTGGATTTGCGCGAGGAACTCATCGGTCCAGTTGACCGCTTGAACAGACGCCACCGGGCCTTGCGCCGCAGCGGTGACATCGTCTGGCTTAACCAGATCCGCAACTTTGCTTTCAGTGGTTGCCGGGGCGGTGACAGGTTCCGGTACGGGTGGCTCGGACATCTCTATCGGTGGCAATGTTTTGCGCAGGACATCTGCGTAATCAAGTACCACGCCGTCGCTGAAACTGAATGTGGAATCCTTCCACCGCTCGTGATTCTTGATGAGTATCGCGTCGCCCGTGCCATTGGCCAGTCGCAAAACCGTGCCGACGGTAACTTCGATAACGTCGGCCTTCAGGCTTTGCGCGCAAAACCCTGCACCGAACCTGATGATGTTGCGGCCGCCGGCATCGGTGACGATATCCAGACCGTCGCCAGCGCCGAAATAGTAGATGTCAGCGCCATCCATGCCATCCAGCACGTCAGCACCGGGACCGCCATCAAACACGTTGTCGCCAGAATCGCCGCGAAGGTAGTCCGTTCCTTCCCCGCCCAGCAAGGTGTCGTTGCCAGCGCCACCGAGCAACGTGTCGTTACCTGAGCCACCGTGTAGATAATCGGCATTCTGCTCGGCCTCAGCGCTGTTTTCGTAATCGCCGGCAAGAATGTCGTCACCCGCGCCGCCGTACAGCGTGTCCGCACCGAAACCACCCTGTAACGTATCGTTTCCTTCGCCGCCCTGAAGCACGTCGTTGTTGCTTCCGCCCGGTTGCAGGTCAGATACGTCGCCATCGAGGAAATCAGCCCCTGCGCCACCCGCCAGCGTATCTGCGCCGCCCATGCCGCGCAGGGTGTCATCCCCCGCGCCGCCATCGAGAAAGTCGTTGCCGTGATAACGAACCGGATGGTCAGGGCTGTCGCCGATCAGATCGTCATGGCCTTCGCCGCCGAAGAGCAAATCATCGCCACCGCCGCCCCAGAGCGTGTCATCGCCGAGGCCACCGTCCAGCAGATCATCGCCAAAAAAATGCGCGGCATCGCCTTCGACGCCGTCCAGTACGCCGTCATCACCCTGCAAAATGTCGTTGCCAGGGCCGCCATACAAAGCGTCGCTGCCACCGTTACCGCCGAGTGAATCATCACCACTGCCGCCGTCCAGCACATCGTTGCCATGGTGTCTGCTGGGCAGGCCACCGCCCCAATCGAGGTTGTCACCAAGCATCACGTCGTTGCCGCTGCCACCGGCCAGGGTGTCGTTACCTTGATCGCCTTTGAGAAAATCGTCGTCAGCTCCGCCGTCAAGCAGGTCCTCCCCCCAGCCGCCGTCGATAAAGTCCTTGCCACCCTGCCCGTACAGCACGTCGTCACCGCCCTCGGACGCACTGTTTATCGAGGCCTTTGAAAAGACCGTTCGGTGACTGGTCACACCGCCAGCAATAGTGACGGTAGCGTGTTTGACCGCCCAACCCTGCTCCAGCGCACCGGTGGTTTCGTCTCCGGATAACACATCGTCGCCAGCACCACCGATCAAGGTATCCCGGTCATTGCCACCGAGCAGAACATCTCGGGATGCCGTACCGATAAGCAAATCGTCACCTTGCCCGCCGTCGAGCCAGTCTCCGCGATTCGCCTTGCCCTTGGCGTCACCGTCGGCCATAGCTTTTTCGAGCGTCGTCTGCTTGTCGCCGAATAACCGATCGTCTCCAGCCTTGCCAAACAATCGATCAGAACCGCCCAGGCCGAGAATGACATCGTCTGCGGCGGAACCGTAAAGTACGTCGGCCTTGTTGCGCTGTTTGACCTTGGGCAGCAGCACCACGTTGCCCAGCTCATCAAAGGAGGGCTGATCGCCGGGGACAGTGGGATCGGCGTCTTTGGCTTTCAAGTCGCCCTGAAGCGTCAAATCCGCAGCAGTGAGCGGCTGCCCCTCGTATTCAGGGAGGCGGATGCCAAGCATCCCGGGCTGGAAGTTTTTGATCACCACCAGATCGCCCTGGCCGTATTTGATGTTGAGGGTGTTTTCAACAAGCGCCAGGGTGATGGACCGATCCTCGGTAGACCAGATGTTGCTCAGAGGCGCGCGGCGTTTGAGTGCGGGAATCGGTGCGCCGTTGATCCACAGCTGCCCATCGGCGTTGGCATCAAGAATCTCGTCGAGGCCATCGCCGCTGGCGAATTCATAACGGTCGTTGCCTTCGCCCCCGATCAAGGAGTCGTTACCCTTTCCTCCGATCAGAACATCGTCACCGGCCATCCCGTACAACTCATCATTGCCGTCACCTCCGGTTAGCGAGTCATTGCCGTGACCACCTTCAATTACATCGTGACCGGCCATCCCATCGATTGAGTCATTGCCCTCGCCGCCATACAGATGATCGGCATTGGCGCCACCGGCGAAAGATCGCCCGCCGTCATCACCGAACATGGCCAACGAGTTCAGCACTCCGGTGGTCATCGGCGCCTGTTTGCCGGAGGCGAGATCGGAGTAGGAAAACTGCTGCAGCGAGTGTTCGCCAAACGAGCCTTGGGTTCGGGCAATCAAACGGGCGAGCATCTGCGCACGGTCCGCCAGCCACTGCGCGGTGATAAAGCCTTCGCCAGTGTGCGGATCGTAAAGCTCGAGGTTGCGGTCGGGATAACCGTCGGCTCGCTCTATGACGACTTCACTGAGTTGCTGCAAAGAGTTGCGCAACGCCAGACCGAGCGGCGTCGCCTCGCCTGCCAGTTTTGCCCATGCATTGGCATTGCCGAACTCGCCTATTGTCCGGGTGACGATGCTTTGCGACTGCTCTGGGGAGAATGCCGAGAAGAAGGCGTAAGCATTGCTGGCGAAGGTGTCGTTGGTGGTGGGTGTGGCAGCAGAATCGCCGTCGTGAGTGCGCTTGAACATGTCGAGAAATTCGTTCTGGCCGTAGCGCAAGATCAGCTCGACCACGGCGGCAACAGGCGTGCCTTTGACTACATGCTGAATCAGCGGATTCACACTGCCACTGGCCAGCGCGATGTTGATTTGCTCGGGTACGACCGATAGCAGACTTTGCAGTGGATTGACGCCGAAATTACTGATCGCCGCTCGCAGGCCGACGCTGTAGGCGTCGATGGCGAAGAGAATGTTTTTATAGTCGTCGAGCCGGTTGGGTTTTGCCTGAGTGGGTGGGCCGCCATCTTCCGCATCCGGGTCGCCCGCAGAGATCAGTCTCCACGTTTCATAGGGAGGTTTACCGCCCAACAGGCTGAATCCGACTGTTCCAGACCAACCGGAGTTACGTTTCACGGCGGTGTCGTCCTCCCCGCAAACCTCCTTGAACAGGGCCTCGCCAATCGCGCTGGCGTCGATTTCTGCGATCTGGCTGATTGACGGAACGGTCCAGGGTGCCAGTTGACCGGCAAGGGATCCGTTGATCAGGGTATTGATGAAGTTGACGGCAACCTGGTTGGATGAAAGCTGCATCAGGTCTTCACTGAAAATTGTATTCAGTCTCAGTTCACCCTGGCGGGAGGTGTAACCACGAATCAGGGCAGAGTAGGCACCGCTTCCACCGTTGGCATCAATGGCCACGGCAAGCCAGAGTCTGGCGCTTTTCAGCACTTCTCCGGCCTCTTTATCGGCAGTTACAACGTCAGAAACTTTTTCACCAATAATGTCGAATAGCTTTTGGTACAGGGGGGCGCAGCTTGCCCCTGCTATTTTCAGCGCATCGTACTGAATTTGTTTTGAGCTCAGCCTCATTCCTTTGCAAATATTAGCCGCGTTGAAAATCTCTGATTTTTCCATGTCGCTAAAAACATAACTCATTGTTACTTCCTTGTAATAACAGCCCGTGAAAGATAACCACTGAGATACTTGAGCATCTCAGGTGCTTCGCGTAATGACGCTAATCCGAGTTTTACGCCACCGTGCCCACCAGCGAAGTCGAAGTTATCCAGATTGATAGCGCAGAAGAAATTCAGTTTGCCGAAATCAAGATTTTCCAATTCAGTTCTGCTGAACCTTGCCAGTTTCTCGTCAGTCAGCTTTTCCTCCGAAGCCGGGCGAATCAAGCCGTCACAGTTGATCAACCGAGGGGTTCCATCTCGCCGCGGCCAGCCAGTAATGACGAACGTTCTAACCGAATCTTCATTCTTGAAATGCGGCGGAGGTGCATCGAGCCAAATCTCCAGCCCCGGATAATTCTTTAGTTTCACAATCAACTCATCCGGCCAGTTGACGTGCCGATAACCCCGCTCATGGGGTTCGGTGGTTTCTTTCCTGGTAAAAAGTCCGGCGTTCAATTTATAGAGCCGCCAACTTTTGGGGATCGACTCTGGGCGCTGATCCTGGTACCGGTGCAGCCCCGTCCCGGTCCACCAGAAAAGCCCCTTCAGAGCAATCGCCAGACACGCTTTCTTGTTGACCATTTCAGGCATGCCTACATAAAACTCAGGGACTAGCGTCTTATCTATATAGGCGCCGCCTAATATCGGCACTTGCTGCATGCTCGCCAGCTTGTTCTGGCAAGCTTTCTCATTTGCCTGGTGAATAGCCGCCGACTCGGCAGTTTGTTCTTTGCGAATATAGAATTCCGCTACGCAGTAACAGACATAAAAGAACAATCCATACTTCAACAACCTTTTAAACCACTTGATCGCCTGCTTACGCGACTTCCTGGACATTTCAAACCTCCCGCTCAAACTGCGGAACGGTTGGTATGTCGCTATGCCCGGATATCGCGCTTGCAAAAACCTCAAAATATTGGCTCACGCCCGATTCCACACTGAACCGACCTGCCGTCAACTTCGCGGCGCTGGCAAGACCACCGTACTCACCTGCCGACTTCAAAACCTTGCTTACACTTCTGGCAATTTCTTGATGGTCAAAGAAATCCACCAATATTCCATTAGCCCCCTCGACAATGACTTCCCTTACCGGAGCCGTATCCGACGCAACAACCACACAACCGGACGCCATCGCCTCCAGTAACGACCACGACAAGACAAACGGATACGTCAAATAGACATGGACTTTGGAACATGCGAGAACCGCACGGTAAGTCTGGTAAGGAAGTTTCCCTGTGAAATGCACTCTGGAGTGATCGAAACTGACCTCCGCCTCCATCCTGCTGCGCCAATCCGGGTACCCGACCGGCCTACTCCCATAACTGACGCCATCACCGCCAACCACGATGATCTGCGCATCGGGGCACTCGGCCTGAATAAGCGGAATAGCTCGCATGAAACTGTGAAAGCCGCGATAAGGCTCAAGGTTTCTGGCGACATAGGTAACGATCGGCTGTCCGGCTTTGAGCTCGATTCCATTGGGCAGTCTGACTGCCCCGACTTTCGCCAGGTCAGAATTTTGAATCACACCTTCGTGAATGACCCGAATCGCCGACCGGTAAGCGGCCGGAAACAGGCTGCGCTGCCACTGCGTAGGCGCGATTGCGATATCGCATTGTTGAAGATTCAACAGATGCAGCGAGTTGAGCACCCGCAGCCGTGACGACTCCCTTGCGGCTCGGCGGAATTCAGGGTCGAACCCGCAATCGGCGCCCTGCGCTCGATAGTAATACTCGCAATAGTGAATCAGCGGCGTATCGGCATAGACGTCCTTGGCAAACAGCGTCTCTCCCCACCCGGGATGAGCAAGAATCACGTCTGGCAGATAGCCCGAACGTTTCAGCCTGCCCAGGATTTCAAAAACTTTCTGCCCGTCGATCACCGCTTGTTCGTAGCGGATCAGATACGGGTGAATATTGCCGGGCGCTCGGCTGGTCGCTCGATATCGATGGATTTCCACACCGGCGACGCCCGGTGCAGTGTCCCGACCTATCGCCACAACCTCATCACCGCGCTCCAGCGCCGCCAGCACCACATGACGGAACTGACCGGGAAAATTTTGATGAATAACCAGTAGCTTCATAGCGCTGAACGTCCATTTTTCGCCGCTATCGAGCTGAGGATTGCTCGCCTCGTTCGGCGTCCACGAACGCTAACAAACACCACGAAATGAAACTGTAGGACGCTTCCGGGATTGCCTTGGGAGATGGCCCACGGAACGCTTTCTCGCCGGGCAAAAAAAGCGGCGCTTGATGCGCCGCTTGTTCGTTGCGGTGATTTACCAGCGGTTGCCACGGCCGTTGTAGTCACGGCGACCGCTGTGACGATCATAGTTGCCGCGACCCCGGTGGTCATTGTCCCAACCGCCCCGACGGTGGCCGTCCCAGCGTCCGCGATCGTTGCCGTGCCAGCGACGGCTTTCGTAATAACGCGGGGCCGGTTGATAGTGCCTGGGTGCCTGGTAATAACGCGGTTGCTGGTAGTAACGCGGCGCTGGCTGGTAGTAGCGCGGCTGAGTGTAATAAGTGCCGCCGCTGCGGTAATAGGAGCCGCCACCGCTGTAATAGGCCGGTGCGGGTGATGTGTAGACCTCTGACCTGTAGTAGCTGTCTCCATAGGAATAAGGAACGCATCCGCCAAGGGAAAAAAAGCATCACGGCAAGCAGTACGATTCGGCGATACATGGCGGCCTCCTGGACCGCGGGTTGGCCACACCAGCGACGCTGGCAGGCGACCGTCAGCAATTGCGTGACTGTCGAAGAATCAGACAGCGGTTTCGGAATCTGGTGCGTTTCTGCAACAAGTTGAAACAAGTGATCATGAAATCTTGTTAATCCGCAAATCAACCCCCCGTGAACCCTGAACACGCTGCATGACGGTGCAACCACGCACCACCACGATGCGCTATCGATCGCCCCGCTCACCTCGGCAATCCAGCAGATCCCCGCCGCAGAGGCCTCGGCGCGACTTGGCACGCCTCTCGCTTTAGCAAACCCGTGCAGGAGTCATCACAGGTTCGCGGCACCACAATTTGCAATGGCTGACTAGGGTTCCGGCTCGCAAGCGCGAGTGGCTGGTCCGAGAGTTGGCGACCTCCAGTTGAGGTTACACGGCGGGACAAAAGCCCGGGAGACAAGCCACCGTTCGCGGTGCCGCGTTGCCTTCCTGTCCGCCCTCGATCAACTGGAGAATCCGCAATGATCCGACTACGTTTCCCCGCCCTGCTCGCCGCCGCCTTCGCCGCGCTCATCAGCACGCAATCTTCCGCCGCCCAGAAAGACCACTTCAGCGTGTGCTGGACGATCTACGCCGGCTGGATGCCATGGGAATACGCCGGCAGCCAGGGCATCGTCGACAAATGGGCGAAGAAATACGGGATCAAGATCGACGTCGTGCAACTCAACGACTACGTCGAATCGATCAACCAGTACACCGCCGGCCAGTTCGACGGCTGCACCATGACCAACATGGATGCGCTGACCATTCCCGCTGCCGGCGGCGTTGACAGCACCGCGCTGATCGTCAGCGATTTCTCCAACGGCAACGACGGCATCGTGCTCAAGGGTGAAGGCAAGAAAGTCGCCGACCTCAAGGGCATGGACGTCAATCTGGTCGAGCTGTCGGTCTCCCATTACCTGCTGGCTCGCGCGCTGGACTCGGTGGACCTGACCGAGAAAGACCTGAAAGTGGTCAACACCTCCGACGCCGACATTGCCGCCGCATTCAACACCGACGACGTCAACGCCGTGACCACCTGGAACCCGATGCTCTCGGATATCAAGGCCAAACCCGGCGTCACCGAAGTGTTCAATTCCAGCCAGATCCCCGGCGAGATCATGGACATGATGGTGGTCAACAGCGCCACCCTCAAAGACAACCCGGCACTGGGCAAAGCGCTGACTGGCGCGTGGTTCGAAGTGGTCGCTTTGATGAACGCAAAAAATGCCGCGAGCAAAGCTGCGCTGGAACACATGGCCAAGGCCTCGGGTACTGATCTCGCCGGCTTCCAGGCGCAACTGGACACCACAAAACTGTTCGCCACGCCGAGCGAAGCGCTGAATTTCGCCACCAGCAAACAACTGCCGGACACCATGCGCAAGGTCGCGGAATTCTCCTTCGAGCATGGTCTGCTCGGCGAAGGCGCGAAGGACCCGAGCGCGGTCGGCATGTCCTTCGCCAACGGCGTGACCAGCGGCGACACCGCCAATCTCAAGCTGCGCTTCGATCCGACCTACGTGCAGATGGCCGCCGACGCCAAGCTGTAAGCCACGGAGGATTTGGCCATGCGCCTGATCAATCGCCACCCCGATCGCCCGAGTCGCCTGTTGTTGGTGATCCTGCCGTTCGCGCTCGTGCTGTTCGCCTACTTCACAGGCTCGGCCGAGCGCCTGGCGGACAACCCCAACGACAAACTGCTGCCCAGCGCCGTGCAGATGAGCGACGCGGTAAAACGCCTGGCCTTCAACGCCGACAGCCGCACCGGTGAATATCTGTTGTGGCAAGACACCGCGTCGAGTCTGCGCCGTTTGGCCATCGGCCTCGGCATCGCGGCGCTGGCGGGTCTTTGCCTGGGTATTGCGGCGGGCACCCTGCCGCTGTTCGGCGCGCCGTTGTCGCCGTTGCTGACGGTGCTGTCGATGGTGCCGCCGCTGGCGATCCTGCCGATTCTGTTCATCGTCTTCGGCCTGGGCGAGTTGTCGAAAGTCATGCTGATCGTGATTGGCATCACCCCGGCGCTGGCCCGGGATCTGGAACAGCGTGCCCGCGACATTCCGGTCGAACTGCTGATCAAGGCGCAGACCCTCGGCGCCTCGACCTGGACGCTGATGCTGCGCGTGGTCTTGCCGCAGCTGTTGCCGCGCTTGCTGATCTCGCTGCGCTTGATGCTCGGTTCGGCGTGGCTGTTCCTGATTGCTGCCGAAGCGATCGCTTCCACCGATGGCCTCGGCTACCGGATCTTTCTGGTGCGGCGCTACCTGGCCATGGACGTGATCCTGCCCTATGTGGTGTGGATCACCCTGCTGGCCTGGCTGATGGACTGGGGCCTGAAGCAGCTGACCCAGCGCGCTTTCCCTTGGTATGAGGGAGCGGCGAAATGAGCTTCATCACAGTAAAGAACGTCTGGCAGCAGTACGCCGATCAAGTGGTTCTGGAAGGCTTGAACCTGAACGTCAACGAAGGCGAGTTCTGCACCTTGGTCGGCGCCTCCGGTTGCGGCAAATCGACCTTCCTGCGCCTGTTGCTCGGCCAGGAAACCGCCAGTCGCGGGGAGATTCTGCTCGACGGCCAGCCCTTGGCCAGCGAGCCGGATGCCAGCCGTGGCGTGGTCTTTCAGCGCTACTCGGTGTTCCCGCACCTGAGCGTGCTCGACAACGTCGCCCTCGGTCTCGAATTGCCGCGCGCGCCCTTGCTTGGCCGGCTGTTCGGCAACGCCAAACGCGAGGCGCGCGAGCAGGCTGCAGCCCTGCTGACAAAAGTCGGCCTCGGCCATGCGCTGGACAAGTACCCGGCACAGCTGTCCGGCGGCATGCAGCAACGCTTGGCCATCGCTCAGGCGCTGATCATGAAGCCGCGCGTGTTGTTGCTCGATGAGCCCTTCGGCGCGCTTGATCCGGGCATCCGCAAGGACATGCACGCGCTGCTGCTGGAGCTGTGGCGCGAGACGCAACTGACGGTGTTCATGGTCACCCACGACCTGTCCGAAGGCTTCAGCCTCGGCACGCGCCTGCTGGTGTTCGACAAGGTGCGCCTCGACCCGCACGCCCCCGGCGCCTATGGCGCCCGCATCACCTACGACATCCCGTTGAACAGCGACCGCCGCGCCCAGCGCGCCGCCGTCGAGGCCCTGCCGCTGCCGCTGGCGGGCACCCTTCGCACTGCTTGAGAGGACTGCTCCAATGACTGATTCAATCCAACTATTCCCACCCTTCGCTGAAGAACTGCTGCCGGGCGGCGGCCACCGTTCGTTCGTGCTCAAGCGCGGCCAATTGCTGCGCCTGACCGACCTGCGCGGCGGCGCCAATGTCAGCCTGACCTTGCTCAATGCCAATGAAAAAACCGAGCGGCTGAACCTGCCCGACAGCCTCAAATGCCAACACACCGCCAAGCTCACTGCCGGCCACTGCCTGTACTCGGACATGGGCCGCGTGCTCGCCGCGATCACCGCCGACACCTGCGGCTGGAGCGACAGCCTCGGCGGCGTGCTCTGCGCGCAAGAAGTCGCCGAAAAATACGGTCAGGGCCGCTACCAGGAACTGCGCAACGGCTTCTTTCGCAACGGCACCGACAACCTGCTGGTGGAGCTCGGCAAGTGGGGCCTGGGCCTGTCCGACCTGCTGATGACACTCAACCTGTTCAGCCGTGTGAACGTCGATGAGGCCGGGCGTTTCCACTTCGTCGAAGGCAACTCGAAGGCCGGTGACTACATCGAGCTATATGCGCCGATGGACACCCTGGTGGTGCTCACCGCCCTGCAACATCCGATGGACCCGTCCCCCGAATACGCCCCGAAACCCTTGAAGCTGAGCTGGATGAACGCCGACGCCAGCGTCGCCGAACACTGCCGCACTTCGCGCCCGGAGAACGAGCGCGGCTTCACCAACACCGACCGTTTGTTCGCCTGAGGATCGCTGCCATGTCACTCGCAATCGCCACTTCGCACAAGCAAGCCGACAGCGCGATCTACCGCGCGACCATTCCCGCCGGCGAGCCCTGGCTGATGGAAGTCAAGGCCGGGCAGACCCTGCGCATCCTCGATCTGGAAGGCAATCAGGCAGTCGACACTTTGTTCTACAGCCTCGCCAACCCCAAGGAACGCTACGACGTGCAACGCACCTTGCGCCGGCAGAACAGCGTCTACCTGAGCACCGGCAGCGTGCTGTATTCCAACCTCGGCCAGCCGATGCTGACCATCGTTGCCGACACCTGCGGGCGCCACGACACCCTCGGCGGCGCCTGCGCGCAAGAGAGCAACACCGTGCGCTACGCCCTGGAAAAACGCTACATGCACAGCTGCCGCGACAACTACCTGCGCGCCTGCGTCCACGACGGCCGATTGAGCAAGAGCGACATCGGGCCGAACATCAATTTCTTCATGAACGTGCCAGTGACGGCGGATGGCGGGCTGACCTTCGAGGACGGTATTTCCGCGCCGGGCAAGTACGTTGATTTGCGCGCGGAGATGGACGTCATCGTGCTGATTTCCAACTGCCCGCAGTTGAACAACCCGTGCAATGCCTACAACCCGACCCCGGCGGAGTTGCTCGTATGGAACTGACCATCAGCCGTTTACGCCGTTGGCTTTTTGCCCTGTGCCAGGCGCGTTCCGGGCAGTGCCTGAAATCCACCAGACAACCCTAACCCCTGTGGGAGCGAGCCTGCTCGCGAATGCGCCGTGTCATTCAGCATTGATGTGGCTGATACACCGCCTTCGCGAGCAGGCTCGCTCCCACAGGGTGTTTGTGGTGGGTTTGAGTGAAGTGTGTTTTTTCCATCCGGGACGGCCCGGATGTCTGTCGAAAAACAGCGGGACGGCCCGCTCCCCCTTCAGGGGTTATGCCATGTTCGAAAAAATCCTCATCGCCAACCGTGGCGCGATTGCCTGTCGCATCCTGCGCACGATCAACGTGCTGAAGGCCCAAGGCGTCGCCGTGTACTCAGAAGCCGATGCTGCCAGCCTGCACATCTCCCAGGCCGCTGAAGCGTACAGCCTCGGCGAAGGCGCGGCGTCCGCGACGTATCTGGCCGTCGATAAAATCCTCGCTATTGCCAAACAAAGCGGCGCCACGGCGATTCATCCCGGCTACGGATTTCTCTCGGAAAACGCAGCGTTCGCCGAAGCCTGCGAAGCGCAGGGCATCGCCTTCATCGGGCCGACGCCGGAGCAATTGCGGATGTTCGGCCTCAAGCACACTGCTCGCGCATTAGCCAGACAGCACGGCGTACCCATGCTCGAAGGCACCGACCTGCTCGACAGCCTCGATTGCGCGCTGAGCGCCGCCGAACAGGTCGGCTACCCGGTAATGCTGAAAAGCACCGCTGGCGGTGGTGGCATCGGCATGCGCGTGTGCCGCAGCGCCAGTGAATTGAGCGAATCATTCGAAGCGGTGAAACGCCTCGGCCAGAACAACTTCAGCGACGCCGGGGTGTTCATCGAGAAGTACATCGAACGCGCGCGGCATCTGGAAGTGCAGGTGTTCGGCGACGGCTGCGGTGAAGTCATCGCTCTCGGTGTGCGCGACTGTTCGGTGCAGCGGCGCAACCAGAAAGTCCTCGAAGAAACCCCGGCGCCGAACCTGCCCGAAGGCATGGCCGATGAGCTGTGTGCAGCGGCGATCAAACTGGCGCAAGCAGTGAATTACCGCAGCGCCGGCACCGTCGAATTCGTCTTCGACAGCGAGGCCCAGCGCTTCTATTTTCTCGAAGTGAACACGCGCTTGCAGGTCGAGCACGGCGTCACCGAGCAGGTGTGGGACGTGGATCTGGTGCGCTGGATGATCGAGTTGGCCGCCGGTGATCTGCCGCCGCTGAACGAGTTGTATCAAGGCCTGGAACCGCAGGGCCATGCGATTCAGGCACGTCTGTACGCGGAAGATCCGGGGCGTGATTTTCAGCCAAGCCCGGGCCTGCTGACCGCTGTGCAGTTTCCGCCAGCCAACGGCGTTGAGTTGCGCATCGACACCTGGGTCGAGGCCGGCGTGGAAATCCCGCCGTATTTCGACCCGATGATCGCCAAGCTCATCGCGTGGGCGCCGAGCCGCGAACAGGCTCGCGCCGAACTCCATCAGGCACTGGGCGATAGCCTGCTGTATGGCGTGGAAACCAACCGCGATTACCTGCGGCAGATTCTCCTCGATACTCCATTCGCCAGCGGCCAGCCGTGGACCCGTTGCCTGGAAAATCTGCTCTATCACGCCAACACCTTCGAAGTGCTCAGCGCCGGCACGCAGACCAGCGTGCAGGACTATCCCGGCCGCCTCGGTTATTGGGCCGTCGGCGTGCCTCCGTCGGGGCCGATGGACAGCCGAGCACTGCGTCTGGGTAATCGCCTGCTCGGCAATGAACAAGGCGCAGCCGCGCTGGAAATCACCATGAGCGGGCCGATCCTGCGCTTCAATTGTGACGCGGTGGTCGCGGTGACCGGCGCGCCGATTGCCTTGACCCTTGACGCTGAACCGGTGCCGATGAACACCGCGCTGCTGATCCCGGCCGGCGCGACATTGCAACTGGGCAGCATCAGCGGCGCCGGCGCGCGCAGTTATCTGTGCCTGCGCGGCGGCGTGCAGGTGCCGGATTATCTGGGCAGCAAAAGTACCTTTACCCTCGGCCAGTTCGGTGGGCATGGCGGGCGCGCGTTGAGGGCCGGTGACGTCTTGCATGTGCCGGCATTGGCCGACCACAGCGCCGGCCAGCAACTGGCCGAACAGCACATCACCACGCTGCCGAGCGTGCGCCAGATCCGGGTGATCTACGGCCCGCACGGCGCACCGGAATACTTCAGCGAAAACTACATCGCCACGTTCTTCGCGACCCAGTGGGAAGTGCACTTCAATTCCAGCCGCACCGGCGTGCGCCTGATCGGACCGAAGCCTGAGTGGGTGCGTGAGGATGGCGGTGAAGCGGGTCTGCACCCGTCGAACATCCATGACAATCCGTATGCGATCGGGGCGGTGGACTTCACTGGCGACATGCCGGTGATTCTCGGCCCGGATGGCCCGAGCCTGGGTGGGTTTGTCTGCCCGGTGACGGTGATTGAGGCGGACCTGTGGCAGCTGGGGCAGCTCAAGGCGGGCGATAAAATTCAGTTCATTCCCGTCGACCTCGGCACCGCCCGCGATCTCGCCCTGAAATGGGATGCACCCTGTGGGAGCGAGCCTGCTCGCGAAAGCGTCGCCCCAGACAAATCGATATTGACTGACACGGCCTCTTCGCGAGCAGGCTCGCTCCCACAGGGTTTGGTGTCGCCTGTGGTGTTGGCGTTGGGCCAAGGCGATCAGCGACTTGTTGCACGGGTTTCTGGCGACACTCATTTACTGCTGGAAATCGGCGAGCCCGAGCTTGATCTGGTCCTGCGCTTTCGCGCCCACGCGCTGATGCAGGCGCTGGAAAGCCAGGCCCTGCATGGGGTGATCGACCTCACCCCGGGCATTCGCTCGCTGCAAGTGCACTACCAGCCCGAGCAACTGCCGCTGGCCGATCTGCTCGGCATCGTCGCTGGCGAATGGGACGCGGTGTGCGCCGCCAAGGACTTGCAGGTGCCTTCGCGCATCGTGCACTTGCCGCTGTCGTGGGACGACCCGGCCTGTCAGTTGGCGATCGAGAAATACATGACCACCGTGCGCAAGGACGCGCCGTGGTGCCCGAGCAATCTGGAGTTCATCCGGCGCATCAACGACCTGCCGAATCTCGACGAAGTGCAGCGCACGGTGTTCGATGCGAGCTATCTGGTGATGGGCCTTGGCGACGTCTATCTCGGCGCGCCGGTGGCCACGCCGCTCGACCCGCGTCATCGTCTGGTGACCACCAAGTACAACCCGGCACGCACCTGGACCGCCGAGAATTCGGTCGGCATCGGCGGCGCCTACATGTGCGTGTACGGCATGGAAGGCCCGGGCGGTTATCAGTTTGTCGGGCGCACTCTGCAGATGTGGAATCGCTATCGCGAAGTCGCCGCGTTCGACGGCAAACCGTGGCTGCTGCGCTTCTTCGATCAGATCCGTTTCTACCCGGTCAGCGCCGAAGAACTGCTGCGCATTCGCCGCGATTTCCCGTTGGGGCGCTTCGATCTGAACATCGAACACAGCCAGCTCAACCTCGCCGACTATCAGGCATTTCTCAGTCAGGAAGCCGCGGGCATCAGCGCTTTCCGTGCGCAGCAACAGGGCGCGTTCAAAGCTGAACGCGAGCGCTGGATCGCCAGCGGCCAGGCGCATTTCGACAGTGAAGAAGCCGTGCCTGACGCCAGCGAAGAAGCACCACTGGAAAACGGTGAACACAGCGTCGACAGCCACATCGCCGGCAATCTCTGGCAGGTGCAGGTCGAGGCCGGCCAGCGTGTCGCGGCGGGCGATGTGCTGGTGATTCTCGAGTCGATGAAGATGGAAATCCCTGTGCTCGCGCCGCTGGCCGGTGTGGTGCGAGAGATCCGCGTGCAACCCGGTTCGGCGGTGCGCGCCGGACAACGGGTGGTGGTGCTGGAACTCGACTGAAGCCATTTTTTATAAGGATCAACCGATGAATCTGCAACTCGATGCACTGCGCCAGGCCTACCGCAATGGCGACACCACACCGCGCCAGCTGCTGCTGCAACTGCGCGAAAAAGCCGCTGCGCTGAATCCCGACTATCACCTGTTCATCCACCTGCTCAGCATCGATGAACTGGAGCCGTATCTGGCCGCCCTCGACGGTCGTGACCTCGACAGTCTGCCGCTGTATGGCGTGCCATTCGCGATCAAGGACAACATCGATCTGGCCGGCATTCCCACCACCGCTGCGTGCCCGGCGTTCGCCTATGTGCCGCAGCAGTCGGCGACCATCGTCGAGCAACTGTTGGCGCTGGGCGCGATCCCGCTGGGCAAGACCAATCTCGATCAGTTCGCCACCGGCCTCAATGGCAGCCGCTCGCCTTATGGTGCGTGCCCGAACAGCGTGCTGGCGGAGTATCCGTCCGGCGGTTCCAGTGCGGGTTCATCGCTGGCGGTAGCGCTGGGTGTGGCGAGTTTTGCCTTGGGCACTGACACCGCCGGTTCCGGGCGGGTGCCGGCGGCGCTGAACAATCTGGTGGGTTTGAAGGCGAGCAAAGGCCTGATTTCCACCGCTGGCGTGCTGCCGGCGTGCCGCACGCTGGACTGCGTAACCACCTTCACCGCGACCGCCCGTGAGGCCAGTCAGTTGCTGGCGTTGACGGCCAGACACGATCCTCGCGATGAATACAGCCGAGGCAATCCGGCATGGAACGACGGCTCGGCATTTGGCGCGCCACGGCCGTTTCGCTTCGGCGTGCCACGGGCACAGGACCTTGAATTTTTCGGCTGCAACGAGGGGCCACAGTTGTTCGCAGCGGCCATCGAACGGCTCAAGGCTTTGGGAGGCGAGGCAGTCGAATTGGATCTGTCGCCGTTTCTCGAAGCGGCGCGTCTGCTCTACGACGGGCCGTGGGTCGCCGAGCGTTACAGCGTCGCCGGTGAGCTGATGGAGCAGAATCCCGAAGCGGTGCTGCCAGTGATCCGAGCGGTGCTGGCCAAGGCTCCGGCAGTGACTGGCGTGCAGACCTTCCGCGCGCAATATCGATTGCAGGCGCTGAAGGCCCTCTGCGACGAGGCCCTGGAAAATCTCGACTGCGTGCTGACGCCGACCATCGGCCGTCCAGTGACCCTGGCCGAGCTTGAGGCGGAACCGGTGCTGCGCAACTCCGAACTCGGTTATTACACCAACTTCATGAACCTGCTCGACTACGCCGCCGTCGCCGTGCCGACCGCGTTCATGGACAATGGTTTGCCGTGGGGCGTGACGTTGTTCGGGCGGGTATTTACCGATCAGTATCTGTTGAGCGTGGCGGATGCCTTGCAGCGCCAGCAGGACAGCGCCCTGCCAGCTCCGGCGAACGCTGCGCGCAACGACCGCGCTCGATTGGTGGTGTGTGGCGCGCATCTGCAAGGGCTGGCGCTGAACTGGCAACTGACCCAGCGTGGCGGGCGTTTGCTGGAAACCACATTCAGTTCGCCGGACTATCGACTGCACGCCCTCGCCGGCGGCCCGCCATTGCGGCCGGGCATGGTGCGGGTCAAGGACGGCGGCGTGGCGATTGCCGTGGAGGTCTGGGAATTGCCGAGCAGCGAGCTGGGCTCGTTTCTCACCGGAATTCCGGCGCCGCTCGGGTTGGGCAAGGTGCAACTGGCGGATGGGCGCTGGGAGAGCGGGTTTATCTGCGAGCCGTATGGCCTGGAGGGTGCGGTGGATATCAGTCATTTGGGGGGATGGCGGGCATACCTCAAAACCCTGGCCTGAATCTGTCGCCCTGTGGGAGCGAGCCTGCTCGCGAATGCGGTATGTCATTCAACATTGATGTGGCTGACCCACCGCTTTCGCGAGCAGGCTCGCTCCCACAGGTTCTGGCGCACCACCCCCGAATAAAGGAACGACCATTCACGCCGCACAGGGAGCAGTTATTTGCGCGCAGTGCCACTAGAATGCATCCCATCGGGCCACTGCCAACGGATCTGCCATGCCGCTTCGTTCTCCCTTGTACTCGCAACGTTCACTGGTGCTCACGTTGGTCGCCCTGCTCGGCGCCGGGTTTCTCGCCACCTCGCTGTTGAGCTATTTCGCTTCCCGCGAGTCGATCCGCGACAACATCGTCAACACTGAACTGCCACTGACCTCCGACACGGTCTATTCGGAAATCCAGAAAGATCTGGTCCGGCCGATCCTGATTTCCTCGATGATGTCCCGTGACACGTTCATGCGCGACTGGGTGGTCAACGGCGAGCAGAATCCCGAGCAGATGACCCGCTATCTCGACGAGGTCATGACCCATTACGGCGCCTACACGGCGTTCTTCGTTTCCAATGCCACGCTCACCTACTACCACGCCAAAGGCGTGCTCAAACAGGTCAAAGTCGATGAGCCGCGCGACACCTGGTACTTCCGCGTGCGCGACATGCAGGACCCGTACGAGATCAACGTCGACCCGGATCTGGCCAACAAGGACAACCTGACGTTCTTCATCAACTACAAGGTCTACGACTACCACAACCGCTTCATCGGTGCCGCGGGCGTGGGCCTGACCGTGGACGCGGTGATCAAGCTGATCGACAAGTATCAACAGCGCTATCAACGCAGCGTGTACTTCGTCGACACCTTCGGCCGCCTCGTATTGACCGGTGCCGAGGGTGGTCCGGAAGGCGCGCACATCGGCCAGAGTCTTGGCGAACTGGAGAGCATGAAAGGTCTGGTCAGCCAGTTGCCCAAGCCGCACAGCGGCAGCTACGAATACTCCACCCACGGCCAGGGACATTTTCTCAACGTGCGGTTTATCCCCGAGTTGAACTGGTACCTGTTCGTCGATAAACGCGAAGACGGCGCGCTGAGCGAGATCCGCCAGTCGCTGTATCTCAATCTGCTGATCTGCCTGTTGGTGACGTTGATCGTACTGGCGCTGCTCAATCGGGTGATCAAGCGCTTCCAGGCGAAGATCCAGGCGCACGCCACCCTCGACAGTCTGACCGAACTGCAGAACCGACGCGGCTTCGACATCCTCGCTGCGCAAGCGCTGCACGAGGCCCAACGGGAAACCAAGCCGCTGACCGCGTTGCTGCTCGACCTCGACCACTTCAAAGCCTTGAACGACACCTACGGGCACATGGCTGGCGATCAGGTGTTGATCGGTTTCGCCCGCGACCTGCAAAGTTGCCTGCGTCACGCCGATATCGTCTGCCGCTGGGGCGGTGAAGAGTTCATCGTTCTGTTGAAAGACACCGACGGCGAGACCGGGCAGAAAATCGCCGAGAAGATCCGCCAGCACGTCGAGCAACACGAATATGCCTACGATGGCCACAGCCTGCATCTGACCGTGAGCATCGGCGCCACCACCGTGCAACACGATGACACCTTGCACACCCTGCTGTCGCGGGCCGATCATGCGATGTACCGCGCCAAGCAAACCGGGCGCAACTGCACCTGCATGGAAATGCCGCACTCGACCTATGCCTGATAACGACGTCAAACCCGACCACTGCCCGGCCTGCGGTGCGCGCAACGATTGCAGCCTCGCCGACCCGCGCACCGCCGACCGCGAATGCTGGTGCTATGGCGTAACCATCGACCCGGCGGTGCTCGAAGCGCTGCCGGCCGCGCTGCGCAATCAAGCCTGCCTGTGCCCGCGTTGCGCCCAGGTCGAAGCGCAGTTGCAAGCAGACCGGCGGCCGATCCCGTAAGATGCGCGGCCCTTTGTCCGTTGAATTCTGACCATGCGTGTCGATCGTTTCCTTAGCAATCTGCCCCGCTACAACCGTCAGCAGGTGCGCCTGTTGCTGGTGGAAAAGCGCGTGCGGATTGACGGAAAAGTCGTCAGCGACCCGCACAGTGACGTACTGGAATTCAGCCGGGTCGAAGTTGACGATGAGGTGCTGCAAAGCGGTAAGCCGGCTCGCTATTTCATGCTGCACAAACCGCCGGGCTGCGTCAGCGCCACCCGCGATCCGCAGCATGCGACCGTGCTCGACCTGCTCGATGAACCGCACAAGGACGATCTGCACATCGCCGGGCGTCTGGATTTCAACACCACCGGGCTGATGCTGATCACCAATGACGGCGCCTGGTCGCGGCGCCTGACGCAGCCGCAAACCAAACTGGCGAAGGTCTATTACATCGAAACCGAACAGGACATCGACCCGAGCTACGCGCTGAAATTTGCCGAGGGCATCTACTTCGCTTTCGAAGATCTGACCACGCAACCGGCACAGCTTGAGCTGCTCGGCCCACGCTCGGCACGGCTGAGCATCGTTGAAGGCCGCTACCATCAGGTCAAGCGCATGTTTGGGTTCTTCAACAACAAAGTCCTGCGCCTGCACCGCGAATCCATCGGCGAACTGACCCTCGATCACGCGCTAAAAACGGGCGAGTACCGCGCTTTGCGCACCGAAGAGATTCATTTGTTCTAAGCCGGCGACCGCTCAGCCGAAGTTGTCGAACAATTCGCCGACGGCACTTGCGTGATCCTGAGTCCCCTGCTTGAATCAGGACGTCGGCCGAAATGTGACCGATGAGTCACCACATACTTCCAAGAAACTTTTTGTCGGTCGTCTGCCCTCAAGGGCTGCGCCTCAGCCGGCAATCTGCCCGCCAATAACAACACCCGTCGACCTGCCGTACCGGATCGACATGGGCCAGCAAATTTCAGGCGTATGCCTACCTGTCACAAAGCTCGTGCAATCTCGATTGCGCGCATACCCGCTTGCTTGCCAGGAGTCTTATGACATGAGGCCAGAAATCGCTGTGCTGGATATACAGGGTCAGTATCGGGTTTACACGGAGTTCTATCGCGCAGACGCCGCAGAAAAGACCATCATTCTGGTCAACGGCTCGATGGCCACGACTGCGTCGTTTGCACAGACCGTGAAAAACCTGCACCCGCAATTCAACGTGGTCTGCTATGACCAGCCCTACGCGGGCCGCTCAAAAGCCCACAACCGGCATGAGAAACATCTGACGAAGGAAGTCGAAGGGCAGATTCTGCTGGAGCTGATCGACCACTTCGCCGCCGAACACGTGCTGTCGTTCTCCTGGGGCGGCGCCGCCACTCTGGTCGCCCTCGCCCAGCAGCCCCGGCGCATCGAAAAAGCCGTGATCAGCTCGTTCTCCCCGGTGATCAATGCGCACATGCTCGATTACCTTGAGCGCGGCGTCGATTACCTCGGCAGCCGCGACGGCGATCGGGTCGGCCATCTGGTCAACAACACCATCGGCAAACACCTGCCGTCGCTGTTCAAGCGTTTCAACTATCGCCACGTCAGCAGTCTCGCCGAGCATGAATACGGACAGATGCATTTTCATATCAACGACGTGCTGCACAGCGATCGCCAGTGCTATCTGAATGCGGCGAAAAAGATCAACGTGCCGGTGCTGTTTCTCAACGGCGAATGGGACGAATACACCGCCGCCGAGGATGCGCGACTGTTCGGCAACCACGTTGCCCACAGCAGCTTCACCACCCTGCAAGCCACCGGACACTTTCTCGACATGGAGCACAAGGCCGCCTGCCGCGACAGCCAGAACGCCCTGCTCGGCTTTCTGAAACCTGCGCCGCAAGCCAGCCGAACGCGCTACTCGTTTGTGCAGGATCAACATGCTTTGGCCATTTGAAACAGCGTCATCGCGGGCAAGGCTGCAAGCTTGAAGTGCCTGTTGCACCGGCGCAGCCCTTGCTCGCGATCGACCGTTTTCTGCGTGGCAAAGCCCTCGCAGAGAAAAGAAAACTTCAAATCCGTGGCCGAGTCTGGTACAAAGTCAGCCGCTCTGAGCGGGTATAGTTTAGTGGTAGAACGAAAGCTTCCCAAGCTTTAGATGAGGGTTCGATTCCCTCTACCCGCTCCACCGAATATTGATCTCGCGTTGTGTTGTCTGACGGGGGATGCAGAAATGAAAAACCGGCCTTGATGGCCGGTTTTTTTGTGTCTGGAAGTTGAAGCGTGTTGGCGGTGAAGACTTCCAGAAGATCGCTGAGCCCCTCCTCCCCGGATTACTTCTCGAAATCCTGATGCAGCCTCGCCAGTACATTGAAGATCGGTTCCCCGGCTTTGTGCGGGACATTCAATCGAGTGAATACTTTCTTCCAGTCGGCGAGCGCTGCGAGAGTCTGCTCGATGTATTCCTCGGCCTTGAGGTATTTGTAATCCTTGCAGATCTCCATGATTCGCTTGCGCGTAGGCGTGCCGGGAGTGCGGCCACCGAAGTCAGTGGTGTGCTCGCCCATGGCGTTTGCGAAAGTCAGGTCGTATGCCGGGGACAGCGTCCAGGTTTCTTTCTCGCCTTTTTTTTCAGGATTGTGGCAGAGAAAGGCAAAGTTCTTCGCATGGTCGTCATGGTTGTGAGACAGCGCATTGAAGATCATTAACCTGGCCATCTTTTCCACTTCGACGGAGCTTCTGGTCAACACCTGAGTGAGCTTGAGCAGGTTCGGGTAGTCGATGGATGACAATGCGCGGTAGTCCGCGTACATGAGCGCCGAGACGGTCATCATGTGAATCTTGCGCTCGCCGTCGCGGTCGAAGCGCTTGGTTGCGAAGAAACGCTCAACCTCGCCGCCAGGCATCTGCACATCCAGAAGATCCGATTCAGCCATGGTCACTCCGGCGGCACGAGCCATCTCGGCATAGGCGAGTTCAATGCCGCCGGTTTCAATCGGTTCGTACAATGCCCTGAACTTCACGATCCAATGTGCATAGCCCTCGGGCAGGGCATCAAAGGCCGAAATTGCGTGTTTTTTGTCGGCAGACAGCGCCACGATTGCCTTCGGTCGTGCGCCCCCCGGTGAGCCACCGGCCAGTCGCAATTTGGTAAGCACAGCAGGGGTCTCACCCTCTTGAACTTCGATTGAAGCTTCGTAGAGTTGGCAAATATCCAAAGGGCCTGTGAGCTCTGTTTTTTCCGCCTTCGGCTGATATTCAAACGCCCCCATACTGCGCTCGCCCATATAAGCAAGGCGATCAAGCGCTGTGAGGGTAAGGTGGGTGCCGTCACCGAAGGTGCTGTCGAAATATCGATCCATCAGCAGCATGCCCCAGCCGTCAGGCAGTGAATCGGCGAATGGTCCGTGTAGCCCTTCGAAGAGGCTGGTGTTCCTGGCCAACTGGGGCTTTTCGTCCCAAGCCATTGTCAGCGGCGAAAGATTGTAGCCAGTGGCAAGCCAACCCGGATCGTAAGCGAAGTAAATCCCCCGGCCCGCGACTCTGACCAGCTCACCAACCTTGGCGCCCTCTTTCAAAACATCCAGCGCTTCTGTGTGTTTGAAAGGCTTGATCATCAGCGCATCCCTCTCTTGCGCCTGGCATTCTTCAGCTCATCCAGCGAGCTCGGTTGCTCTGGTTTGAACAGCCTGGTCACAGCGTTGAGTTCATCAAGCGCAGTGGCTATCAGGATCAAAGCCTCCAACGTCACGAGGCCGGTCGCTTCGAATCGCTTGATGGTGGATTCGGAAACCCCCGCCTTTTCTGCGAGCGTCTTGCGGGAAAGGTTTTTGGAGAGCCGCAGGATTTTGGCGTTTTCTCCGACATTTCTAGCGATCTCAGCCGGCGAGTGAAGCAAATGCATGAATGACATGGCAAACCCTTCCAATTCTTAAGGATCTTAATAGAGCCATTGTAGCCATCTAACCTCCCTTAAGGATCAGATATGACCATTTTTGAAAAATTTCACTAATTTCGTGGAGCAATAGAGATCTTCTGATTGCTACACAGCTGACATTGAGGATTACGCGGTTGGGTCACGCGTGGCCGCTTTTGTCACCGCGAATCTGACTCTCCGCAATGCAGTCATATTTGGCAACGTAATGATGAACACAGCGTTTGTTGTGCCGTTCAAGATCGCCGCTCATGTGGTTACCAAAGCGGACATCATTTATGGACATCAAACCCATTCGGAGCACTGAAGACTTGTCCGCAGCATTGCTGCGTATCGAGCAGATTTGGGGCGCTGAGATGAACTCGCCGGAAGGCGATGAATTGGAAATTCTCGCTCGGCGGGTGGGCGAGTATGAGGAGCAGCAATTCCCGATTCCCCCTTCCGAGCCCTTTCAAGAGGACAAACCTGGTATTGATCAGCGGTTTTGACGCTGCACTAGCCGAAAAACCGGTCGCAACGACCGGTTACTTTTTACTCGGAAATCAACGCCGGCTAACCCACCGGCACCACATTATCCAACACCTGATTCACCGCCAGCTCGCCCAGCATGACGACCTGGGCGATGCCGAGCAGGGTTTGCGCTGGCTGCCGTCGAGCAAGGCGGCGAAGTCGCCGAGCATGACGCTGGCCGAGCCGAGGGATTCGCTGGCGTTGACCAATAGCGACTCGGTGTCGGTGCCTGGATTGACCATGAACATGCTGCTGGCCTGGTATGGCGGTGAGCTGGTTTGCGGCGGGATGAGATAGTGGTCGAGAGCGCGTTCGGCGGCTTCGTGGAGTTTTTTCGAATCGAGGGACTCGTACGGAGAAGCCGGATCGGTTTCCGGCGGATTTGGCGTTACCTTGAACATGGAATCTTCCTGTAGTGGTAACTGCAACCATCCCGCTGCTATACGAAAGGGTGGCAGCTGTACGCAAGTTAGCAGACCGGTAGGAAGTCCAAAACCCGGCGCACCCGAGGGTGCCATGCGCACAGCCACCATCAAGTGCAGGCGAAGCCTGACTGGAAGGTACATGTGCAACCGTTGGTCAATCCTGGCCGGGCTTCTAAACCCATCACTGCCCCAGCGAGCCCCTCACCCTCACCCTCTCCCGAGGGAGAGGGGACCGATCGGGTTGTTCTTGCGAGTTACGCCGACCTGAACCAATGCGTCGAACTCACGATAAAAAACGAGCTAGACGAATGAATATTTTCAGCGGGTCGCAACAATGAACAAACGTGGAAACGGCAACAGCACCGAGCCGTCAGCCAAGGCCGGATAAGCCTTGGCAACTTCCGCCAGATACCGCTGCAGATACTGCGCCCGCTCCTCCTCGGTCAATGGGCTCAGGAATGGAATCAACCCGCTACCCTTGAACCACTCCACCACCCCCGCTGCACCATCGCGAAGTTGATGGTGATAGGTGGTGCGCCACACATCGACCCGCGCGCAGTGCGGCCGCAGCATTGAAAAATACTCACTGGCACTGGCCATGTCGGTGCGCTGCCCGGCAGCGTCTGCGAGCTTGCTCGCCCACGGCCCATTGGCGGCGACTTCACGCATCAAGCGGTGGGACGGTTCGTTGAGGTTGTCCGGCATCTGGATCGCCAGGCTGCCACCGCCTGAAAGCTTGCTCGCCAGGGCTGGCAGCAACGAAGCGTGATCAGGCACCCATTGCAGCACCGCATTGGCGAAGATCACATCGAACGGACCCTCGTCAGCCCATTTGTCGACCTCGGCCACCTGAAACTGCACGTCAGGCAAGCGCTTGCGCGCGGCGGCAATCATGTCCGCCGAACTGTCGAGGCCACTGACGCTCGCATCGGGAAAACGCTGCACCAGCAATTCGGTGGAATTGCCCGGTCCGCAACCAATGTCCACCACCGCCCGGGCCTGCGCGGTGGGTATCGCCGCCAACAGATCACGGGCCGGGCGGGTGCGTTCATCTTCGAAAGCGACGTATTGCTTGGCAGACCAACTCATTGCGTTCTCCTGTCGGGGCATGGCTTGAAACCGGGAAGTGCAGCTGCCCATACCATACAGCGATAAGGCCGATGAGCTCGCCTCGCCTCCGGCGTCCGGCCCGGTTATTTGTAATTAGAATTTTCAGCACAACACCGATGTCTGAATTTCAAGCTCCCAAAACAAGGACTTCCATCATGAAATTCGCAAAGATTGCCCAGAAACTTGCCCTGTGGGCCGGTAGCCCGAAGACGTTCATGGGGGCGTTGATTCTGATCGGGCTGTGGGGGTTGAGCGGGCCGATTTTTGGTTACAACGACACGTGGCAGCTGATCATCAACACCTCGACGACGATCATCACGTTCCTGATGGTGTTCCTGATTCAGAACACGCAGAACCGCGATACCGACATTCTGCATTTGAAACTCGATGAGCTGTTGCGAGTGAACAAGGAAGCGCAGAACGCGATGCTCGGGCTGGAGGCGCTGGATCTGAAGCAGCTCGAAGCGCTGCGCCGGCATTACCGCGCGCTGGGTGAGAATCAGGTGTTTGATCTTGAGGGGCTTGGCGACAAGAGCAAGCCAAAGCAGGATTTGAATGAGTGCTGAGCAAGTAAACACACCCTGTGGGAGCGAGCCTGCTCGCGAAGACGCAGGGTCAGTCAAAACATCATTGACTGATACACCGCTTTCGCGAGCAGGCTCGCTCTCACAGGGGAGGCATCGCATTTCAACTGAAGGTTTCGCTCGCGCTGCACCAACAAGGCGAAGTTAGCGACTGGCCTGCAACGCTCGAGCTTTCTCCAGATGGCTTTGCAGTTTCGGCAAAGTCTCATCGGCAAACGCTTTGATTTCCGGCACGTCGGTGGTCTGTGCCTGTTGCTCGATCTGGGTGATGGCCTCTTCGGTCGCCTTGACCTGACTGGCGGCGTAAGCCTGATCGAATGTCGCGCCGTCCTTCACTTCCGGCATCAGTTCTTTGGCCTTGTCAGCAAGTTCTTCGCGGGGGGCAACCGGCAGGTCGAGTTTCTTGGCGATTTTCGCCAGATGCTGGTTGGCCGTGGTGCGGTCGTTGATCACAACGATGGTGTAATCCTTGACCTCTTTCGATTCGGTCTTGCCGTGGGCCAGACGACTTGCTTCGATGTCGGCCATGCCTTTGGCGGAGGCATCGTTGATGAATTCGGCAGGCGACTGGGCGAACGCACTGCTGGCGCACAGGCCCAGCAGGGTTGCAAAACTGACGTTACGTAAACGGGTGGCCATCCGGCTCATGGTCGCGCCCTCCTTCGTGGAAAATTCAAACGGGCCGTGATTCGCCCGCAGCTCAAATAGTCGCGGCGGACAATTGTCCGCCTCAATTAGGAATGCTTTAGCGGTCAAAGGTTTAGAAAATCTGCCTGAACCGCGACGAACGGCGCGCTCGCTTCAGCTTCCCAAGGCTCGATGATTCAGGCGTTTGGCCGCATACATGGCTTGATCGGCATGCCGAAACAGTTGCTGTTCTTCTTCGCCGTGTTCAGGAAAGCGCGCCACGCCGATGCTCGATTCGATCCACAAGTCATGCCCGTCGAGGCGCATGGGCTGCGCCAGAACCTGTCGGATTTTTCCGGCGACACTGTCGGGATCGCCGGCGGCATGCACGCTGTGCAGCAGCACGACGAACTCATCGCCACCGATACGCGCCACCGTGTCGGTTTCACGCACGCAGCCTTTCAGCCGGTTGGCCACGGTTTGCAGGAGCATGTCACCGACGGCATGGCCATGGGTGTCGTTGACCTGTTTGAAGCGATCCAGATCGACATACAGCAGCGCCATGCGCCCGTGCCCGGTTCGCGCATGGGCCAGCGCTGCCTTGAGCCGATCACGCAGCAGTTCGCGGTTGGGCAGTTGCGTCAGTTGATCGTATTGCGCCATGCGTTTGAGCCGCGCGTGCAGTTGCTGGCGCTCGACGGCCGTGGCGACTTGTGCACAGACATATTGCAGCAGTTCCTTGTCCTGCTCGGTGTAGCGTTCGCCGCCAGCGAGGCTTTTGACGATCAAGGCGCCGATGGTGCCGTTTTTTGAGTTCAGTGGTACGCCGAGCCAGCAAGGCGCGTTTTGTTCCGCCACCAGCTCAGCAAAATCGGGCGTGGCATCGGCGCTGTCCGGCGTCAGCAACATCGGCTGGCCGCTGCGGATCACTTGCGCGCAGAGCCGTCCGATGACGGTGCCGGGCTGCTCGGGCTGCAATTCGTGATCGTCGACGTGATAGGGAAAATTCAGCTGCGCGCAGTGTTCGTCGTACAGCGCCACGGAAAAATTCAGCGCCGGCAGCCACTCGCCAATCAGCAGATGGATGCGTTTGAACAGCGCCAGCAAATCTTCCGCCGCGTGCGCCGCTTCGGAAATCGCGTACAACGCCGCTTGCCGCGACTCGGCCTGCTTGCGCTCGGTGATATCGCGGGCGACGGCGATGCGCAGTTGATCGACTTCCGACCAGCGCGCCGACCAGGAAATGTGCGCGACGCTGCCGTCCTTGCGCAGATAGCGGTTCTCGAAATTGTGCTTCGGGTCGCCGCCCATGATTTCGCCAGCGGCCGCAAGGGTGCGCTGGCGATCAGCCGGGTGCACCAGCTCGATCATCGAGCGGCCGATCAGTTCGTCAGGCGTGTAGCCGAAAATCCGCTCGCAGGCAGCGCTGACAAAAACGAAACGGCCCTGTTTGTCGACCGCGCAAACGGCGTCCAGCAACAGGTCAATGTAGCTCGCCAGCGGCGCAGGGTTTGGGCTTGCCATGGTTCTAACGATTGTCCGCGCAGTGCAGCGATTTCAATCATCCATGATCGTGATTGCGCGTCCCTGCCCATTCCATCAAGTCTTGTTCGGCAGCAGCCCCGGCAGCGCGTGCATCAACGCGTTGATGGCGAAGCCGATAAACATCACGCCGCATAAACGCGTGATGAGCAGCTCATGCCGCTGATACACCATGCGCACTCGCTGTGCGCCGACCACGCCGATGAGGATAGCGTAGGCCAGGGCGCCGCCGATGAAACTCAGGGCGATCAGTGCAGGTAGCATCGACCAGTTGAGCAGTTCGGCGCGGCTCGACAACAGCGCCGTAAAGGTCGCCACCGCCACCGGATAGGCCTTGGGATTGGTCAGGCCGAAGACGATGCCGTGCCAGAACGGCTGCCGCGCCGCCCCTTGCGCCTCGTCGCCATTGCGGCGTTGGGCACGCACCGCACGCCAGCCGAGCCAGAACAGGTACAACGCGCTGAGCACGCCGAGCACATCGAACGCGGTGCTGCCGATCTCGCGGGCGCCGACGATTGCCACCAGCGCGGTGCTGCACCAGATCACATCGCCGAGCAGATGCCCGCACAGAAACCCCGCCCCGGCCCGCCGGCCATGGGCCGCGCCAATCCCGAACACCGCCAGCACGCCCGGCCCGGGCGTGATCCCGTAGATGAAACCCGAAGCCAGAACGGCCAACAGCAATGATGGAGTCATGAGAAACCTGCAAGCGCCAGAACACGTGGCGCAGAGTCTATATCACCGCGATTGAAGCGGATCAGGGTTCGTCGCAGAAACGCATGCCGGGGTACGGTTTCTGCCGACACGTAGCCAGCCGCGATTGCAAATCGCCGACGTGGACTTCCAGCTTGTGCCCGTCGGGATCGAGGAAGTAGAACGACGCGCCTTCAATAGCCTCTCAGATTTTCGGGAACGAAATATTGCTGTCCGTCATAGCGCAACGTGGTCAGCACCGGCTTTTCGTGGGTAGTTTTCGATTCGCAGGTGTCGGGTGGCCCCTCACCGACCAGGCCCATGGTGACTGAGCGGACAATGATATCGGCGTAACCATGGGAACTGGTTTTGCCCATCTCAAGCGTACGCACCGTCTCCGAGCGCTCTCCGGCGCAATTGCCATCCCATTCGCCACTGAAGCTGTAGGCGACCAAGCGATCCAGCACCGGGCGCAGTTTGTCGCCCTCTTTCACGTAGAGCGACAGCAGGGTTTCATCCAGCGGATTGACGCGTGACGAGCCTTTGAAATGGGCGCGAACGCCGAAGGCACGGAGGTCGGGCGTGAGTTTATAACGCGCCGTATCCAGCTCCAGACTCTCCAGCGCGATGGCATCGGAGAGAAACGCCGACCGCTGATGATAGGTCGCCAGCGGTTTGGGGCTGCCGGCCGTGATGATAGCCAGATCCAGATCGTACGAGCCCACGCTGCCGTCATGGCCATAGACCGGATCGGGCACGAACGTCGATAGCGCGATAATCGTCAGCGACGGATAAGCCGGCCATTCTTTGCACAGCGAGAAATCCGCTTCCGCGCTGACCGCCGGCGGTGTGCAATCGGCCCAGGCCTGCCCAGCCATGAACCACCCGCAGAGCGCTGCGCTGATCCATACTGACTTCACTGTCATTTCCTGCTCCTTGAAGATATTTCCAGGCGCGCACTATCCCTTTCTGCATCGGAGGATTCAACAGATCTGGCCAGCGAATCTTCTCATGTGTCTGAAGTCGGAATTCGCGAGCAGGCACGCTCGCACAGGAAAGCGCATTCCAAAGTGGGAGCGAGCCTGCTCGCGAAGGCGTCATCACAGACGCCGCGAGTCTCAGAACTTATCCAGCGTGCGCAACTTCTGCGGCAAGCCCCACAACAGCAAAGCGGCCGCAATCAGCGCGGCGACGCCGATGACGTACAGCGCCGGGGTGGTGCTGCCGGTGAGGTCCTTGATGCGTCCGACCATGACAGGGCTGACGATCCCGCCGAACTGCCCCAGGGTATTGATCACCGCGATCCCGCCCGCTGCGCCGGCACCGGCGCCCGCCAGCAGTTTCGGTGGCAGGGTCCAGAAGCTCGGAATCGAAGCGATGATGCCCGCGCCGAGCAGGCCGAGCGCGACGATCAGGAAGGTCGTGTGGCTGGCGAAGATTCCCGCGCTGAAGAAGCCGATCGCGCCGACGATCACCAGCCCGGCGACAAACTTGCGCCGTTCACCGGTGGCGTCGGACAAGCGTCCGATCACCACCATGCTGATCGCCCCGCAGATGTACGGAATGGCGGTCAGCAGGCCGATCATCACCGGGCTTTCGGTGCCGGCGCTGCGGATCAATTGCGGTGCCCAGAAATTCAAACCGTAGGACGCGACCTGGATCAGGAAGTAGATCAAACCCAACGTCAGGAACCCGGGAATTTTCAGCGCCGCGAGCAATGAGCCGCCGCTCTTGTGTGGTTCGTGATGAGCGATGCGACTGGAGAGCAATTTCTTCTCGTCAGCCGTCAGCCAGTGCGCATCCTCGATGCGGTCCTTCAGCTGCGTCAGCACCAGAAAACCCAGCGCGATGCACGGCACGCCTCCGAGCAGGAACAACCAATGCCAGCCGCGCATCTGCAATACGCCATCGAGGTGTTGCAACACCAGCCCTGAGAACGGTGCGCCGACCAGCCCGGCAAACGCCGAGGCGAGAAACAGCATCGAGGTGATGCGGCCACGGAAGTGCTGCGGAAACCACAGCGTCAGGTAATACAGCACGCCCGGAGCAAACCCGGCTTCCATCGCACCGATGACGAAGCGCAGCGCATAGAACTGCCATTCGCTGTTGACGAAGACCATCGCCGCCGTCGCCACGCCCCACGACATCATGATCCGCGCGATCCAGCGCCGCGCGCCGACCTTGTACAGCATCATGTTGCTCGGCACTTCGAACAGCACGTAACCGACCACGAACAGCCCGGCGCCCAAGCCATACGCGGTGTCGCTCAGACTCAGGTCGGTCTGCAACTGGAATTTGGCGAAGCTGATGTTGATGCGGTCGAAAAAGGCGAACAGGTAGCAGACCATGATCAGCGGCATCAGGCGCCAGGCAACTTTGCTGACCAGGGCTTTTTCGGCGTCGTGATCGACGGACGGATTCACGCCCGCCTCCATTACATTGAGGCTCATAGATTTTCTCCAGGCGGACTGCCGATGGGCGTCCGATTGTTTTTGTTGTCTGGTGATGACGCTCCCTGTGGAGCGCTTTTGTGTGGGAGCTGGCTTGCCAGCGATGGCGTCAGTTCAGCTAACGCTTTCGTTGAATTTGCTGCCGTCATCGCGGGCAAGCCCGCTCCCACAGGGGTACTGGTGTTTCTCAGGTGGGCATCGGATGCAGATCGCAGTTGCGCCCGGCCTTGGCCAGTTGGCCGGGGACATCGTGGCCCAACAGCGCCGGCAAGCCGCGCGAAAGCTTCAGCAGCAGCGGCAAATCGATCCCCGTGGGAATGCCGACTTCAGCGCACAGGTTCACCAGGTCTTCGGTGCAGATATTGCCCGACGCCCCCGGCGCAAACGGACAGCCACCGAGGCCACCCAGCGCCGCATCGAAGCGCCGCGCGCCGGCCTCGTAAGCGGCCAGCACATTGCACAGGCCGAGGCCGCGGGTGTTGTGGAAATGCAGGGTCAGATCGGCCGGCGAAACCCGCTGCAAAACGCGCCGCACCAAGCGATCGACCTGACGCGGATTGGCCATGCCGGTGGTATCGGCGAGGCTGATGCCCTGAATGCCGAGCTCTTGATAAGCGTCGACGATCTGCAGTACGCGATCCTCATCGATCCGGCCTTCGAACGGACAACCGAACGTGGTGGCGATGCTGCCGTTGAGGCGCACACCTGAGCCGCTGACAAACGCAACAATGTCAGCGAATGCCGCCAGCGACTCTTCGCAACGCATGCGCATGTTGGCGAGGTTGTGGGTCTGGCTGGCGGACATCACCAGGTTCAACTCATCGGCATTCGCCGCCAGTGCCCGTTGTGCGCCTCTCAGATTAGGGATCAACGCGACATAAATTACCCCTGGCTGGCGCTGAATGCCGTTGAACACTTGCTCGCCGTCACGCAGGGCCGGAATGGCTTTGGGCGAGACGAACGAGCCGGCCTCGATGCGGCTGAATCCGGCCTCTGACAATTGATTGATCAGGGCGATCTTGTCAGAGGTTTCCACCCACGTCGGCTCGATCTGCAAACCGTCGCGGGGTGAGACTTCCTGGATGATCAGGGTTTGCGAATAGTCAGTGATCATTGCACCACCCCCTGGCCTTTCAGACGTTCGATGTCGAGTTCAGTCAGGCCAAGATTGGTGAGAATAGCGTCGGTGTGCTGGCCCAGCTGCGGCCCCGACCAGTTCACCCCGCCGGGGGTCTCCGAGAGTTTGGGGACGATGCCGGGCATCTTCACCGTTGCGCCACCGGGCAACTCGGCATCGAGCAGCATGTCCCGCGCCTGATAGTGCGGATCGGCGACGATATCAGCCACCGAATAGATGCGCCCGGCCGGCACTTCGGCAGCTTCGAGAGCAGCCAGTACCTCGTCGATCGGCAGGCTGCTGGTCCAGTGTGTGATGGCCGCATCGAGCAAACCGCTCTGCGCCGCGCGGCCGTCGTTGTGGGCGAACTCTTCTGCGTCGGCCAGATCAGCGCGGCCGATAGTGTGCATCAGGCGCTTGTAGATCGGGTCGCTGTTGCCGGCAATCACCACATAAGCGCCGTCGGACGTGAGGTAAGTATTGGAGGGCGCGATGCCCGGCAAGGCGCCGCCGCTGCGCTCGCGGACATGGCCGAGCATGTCGTATTCCGGCACCAGACTTTCCATGACGTTGAACACGCTTTCGGCCAGCGACACATCGACGATCTGTCCACCGCCCTGCCCGGTCTTGACCCGCAACAGCGACATCAGCGCGCCGATCACCGCGTGCAGCGAGGCCAGCGAATCGCCGAGGCTGACGCCGACCCGCGCCGGTGGCGAATCGGGATTGCCGGTGGTGTAGCGGATGCCGCCCATGGCCTCGCCAATCGCACCGAAACCGGGCCGGTCACGGTAAGGGCCGGTCTGGCCGTAGCCGGAGATACGCACCAGGGTCAGGTTCGGATTCAGCGCATGTAGCACGTCCCAACCCAGACCGAGTTTTTCCAGCGCACCGGGGCGCAGGTTTTCAATGATCACGTCGGCGTCGCCGGCCAGTTGCTTGACCAGTTCGATGCCTTCAGCGGATTTGAGATTGAGCGCCAGGGATTTCTTGTTGCGCGATTGCAGGTACCACCACAGCGATGTGCCTTCGTGCAGCTTGCGCCATTTGCGCAGCGGGTCGCCCTGACCCATGGCTTCGATCTTGATCACCTCGGCGCCGAACTCGGCAAGCATGCGCGCGGCAAACGGCGCGGCGATCAGGGTGCCGATCTCGATCACTTTGATTGCACTCAAAGGGGCAGTCATCGCGGGTACCTCTTGTTCTTGGAATATGTCGCCAAGGCTAGAGGAACGATCGTCAGCGAATCCAGCCGTCTCTCGGCAATGGGCGTTCGCGAAATGCGAATGCTCCTCTGTGATTGCGTGGTGAATTCAGGGCCGCCTTCGCGAGCAGGCTCGCTCCCACAAGGATCTGTAGTGGTTTCAGATTCTGTGTTCACACAAGTTCAATGTGGGAGCGAGCCTGCTCGCGAAGAGGCCATCAGCCGCAATGAAGATCTACCGCCCGCGCAAATGCTCAAACAACATCCGGCTCACCGGCGACAACCCCTGCCTCATCGCGCACCACCACAATCAGCGCGCGATCCGCCCAGGCATCGGTCAGCGGCACCGCACGCAAGCCCAGTGCCTGACCAAACAACTCATAGGCTCGCTGCGGCAGAATGCCGATGCCCATGTTCGCCTGGACCATCCGGCACACCGCATCGAATCCCGGCACATGAATGCGGATGCGCAGGACTTTGCCGGCCTGCCGCGCCGCCGCATGGGTACGCATGTTGATCGAACTGGCTGCGTGCAAGCCGACGTAATCGCTGTCGAGAGTTTCATCGAAAGTCACCGATGCGCGCGTAGCCAACGGATGCTCCGGGAGCATCACCACCACCAGTTTGTCCTGGCGGTACAACACGCTGTGCAGGCCTTTGGTGTCGCTGTCGTCGGAGCAGATGCCGAGGTCGGCGACGCCATCGAGCACGCCCTGAATCACCCCGGCGCTGGGGCGTTCTTCAAGGTCGGTCTTGACCTGCGGCTGCCGCGCGGAGAAGTCGCGCAAGTCTTCGGGCAGGAACTGAATGATCGCCGAAAGATTGGCCAGCATGCGCACGTAACCCCGCACACCGTGGCTGTGCTCGCCCAGTTCCAGGCCCATCTTTTCCACGTTGAAGAGCATCTGCCGCGCATGGTGCAGCAGGGTCTCACCGGCCGGCGTGAGGATCATGCCTTTGGCTTGGCGCACGAACAAAGCGATGCCCAGCGCCTCCTCCAACTCCATCAGGCGCTTGCTCGCCGCCGACACCGCGATGGCTTCGCGCGCAGCCGCACGGGTCAACGTACCTTCCTCGTGGACGGCGACGAACAGTTGCAGAGTGATCAGGTCGAGACGGCGGATCAGGCTTTTTTGCAGCATGGTGGCTCGAAGGCAGGGTTCATCCGAGCCGGCAGGATAGCCCGGTTTTACCGCTGACTGCTCAGTTGCTCATGCTGGCGCGCTGTTTTGTGACAGGCGCGGTCAGCAAGCGAACCAGCTGCGCGCTGTCGTCCCTGCGACCCAACACCAGGATCGATAAGCCTTGCAGGCAGGCATCGATGGCTGGCCATGAAATGTCCTTCGCGCCCTCGACATCAAACGAATCATCCACTGCGCCATCGACCAGAAAGCCTGCCGTCAACAAGCCTCGTGCGCTGCCCGAGGTCTGTCCGACCGCCACAATCCGTTTACCGGCGATATCATCCAGCGCAAACCCTGCCTTCCAACCTCTCAGATCCCGTTCCTGCGCCGTCGGGGTGAGGACAGGATTGTTGAACGCGTCATCCATCTGGCCGGCGTAGGTAATACCACTGATGAACCCGTGTTGCAGTTTCGTGCCTTGCGTTGACTCGACCGCCGAACCGAGCAGAAGCAGGCGCTGCGCCGTTTGCACCGCGATGTCCGTCACGCTGCTTTCGAGCGGCTGGCCATCACGCTGAATGTTCAACAGCAGTACACCCTTGTCGCCGAACGCTTGTGCAACTTTCCCGTTGTGGTCGAACGCCATGACCAGTCCCTGATTGGTTACTTCCGTTTTGCCATGCAGCAGAATCAGCCCATCGTCGAGCTGGATGATCCCGGACAGCGAAATGGCCACCCCTGGCAGTGACAGGGGCAGCCAACCGTTGCTGGCGAACGATAAATCGTCCGAGCCATCGAGATGGAGTCGCGTCAACAGGCCACTGCCCTTTTGCGCGGTCACGAACAGCAACCGGTCCGGCTGCGCAAGCTGCGGATCGGATTTCGCCAGCAGCAGTTGCCCATGCGTGGCCCCAAAGAGTGCCGGAATCCGCATGGGCACAATCCGGTAGCCATTCCTGTCGCCGCCGAACTCGATGTCCGGCGAACCGTCGGGCAGAAACCGGGCGATGACTTGCTGGTATTCAAGAGTCTGGTCTTTGACGACGCCAATCACACAGCACATCCAGATCCGTCCCAGCGCATCAACGATCAATGGCCCGCCTTGCGTGAGCGAGTCTGTGCCGAACTGGCCGCTGAGATATCCGCCGGTGCCGAAAGCCGGATCCGGATTGCCATCGGCATCCAGGCGCGCAAGGCCGTAGTACGAATGGCCCGATTGCTCGACGGTAGCGCTGACCATGATCTGCTCCGAAGGCGTGATCGCCACGCCTTTGGCAATGGTCTTGCCCGCTCCGGGGAATTTCAGCGTTCGCAGACCAAAGAGCGCATCCAGCTCCCCGGCTGACTGCACGTTTGGGGGCAATGGCGCGGTGGATTCCGGCATGTTTGCATTCTCCTATGGGATCGACATCGATCCCCTCGTAGCGAGCATTCGACCCCAGGCCGGCACGCCGGACAACTGACAGAAATGACAGTTTTTTAGAAGAAAAAGAAATTACCTACTGTGTAAAAAAGACTGAATGACTGGTAGTTCTTACAGGTTCGAATTCAGGCACGTCATGCCAACCTCAGCGTTCAAATCAGCCATGGACGAGAAGCATGATGAGCACTCGCGACGAGCAAATTTCACAACCGGCCCCGACCATCACTTATCCCGAGGAGGCCAGCACGACGGGACCTGCGACATTGTTGCTCGGCAGCGGCATACCCAATGCTCTTGTGCAGGTCTGGAACATTGAAAACACCCATTCGCTTGGCGAAGGGCTGGTCAGCGCAAATGGACGATGGGCGTTCAGCATCACCGGCGTTCAGGCCCAGGGCCAGCAGAAGATTCACGCCCACCAGACCTATGCAGGCATCACGTCCGAATGGAGCGAAGAGCGCGGATATGAGGTGCGACTGCGGCCCGAGATCGACGTCCCGGTCGTTGTCGAACCGATTGAGGGCGCGCAGGTCGATACGCCTCTGATCTTTTCGGGAGATGTCATGCGAGCCGAGGGTTTCGTCAGTATTTTCGATCTGGACACTGGCCTGGAGATTGCCAGAGCAGCGGTCGAAAGCGACCGGAAATGGCAAATCCCGGCAGCACCCTCCCTGGCGGTCGGGCAGTACCGTATCTCCGCCGTCCACAACATCGCCGGCAAGGTTTCAGATTGGGGCCGTGTGCGGACATTTGCCGTGGTCGCAGAAGCAAGCGAAGGCTTGTCCGACTTCGCTCGCCTGCGCGCCTTCATTCAAAACGCATTGCGGAAAATTTCCTCGATCTGGCGCTGATCCGCCGCCCGTGGATTGGTCAGTCCACAGGCGTCCTTCAAGGCGTTGGTGGCGAGCACCGGGATATCGCTGAGTTTCGCGCCCAGCTCACGCAGTCCGCCGGGAATCTCGACGTCCTTGGCAAGGTTGCGAATGGCATTGATCGCCGCCTGCGCGCCCTCCTCTGCGCTGAAACCACGAATATCCGCGCCCATGGCGTGGGCGACGTCCCTGAGTCGGTCAGCACAGACCAGCGCATTGAAACTCTGCACATGCGGCAACAGCACGGCATTGCAGACGCCGTGGGGCAAGTCGTAGTAGCCGCCGAGCTGATGCGCCATGGCGTGGACAAATCCGAGCGAGGCGTTGTTGAACGCCATGCCGGCGAGGAACTGCGCGTAAGCCATGTTCTCCCGCGCCGCCAGGTCGCTGCCGTCGCGCACGGCCAGACGCAGGTTGCTGCTGATCAGGCTCATGGCCTTCAAAGCGCAGGCGTCGGTGATCGGGTTGGCGGCGGTCGAGACGTAGGCTTCGATAGCGTGGGTCAGTGCATCCATGCCAGTGGCGGCGGTCAGGCCTTTGGGCATCGCGACCATCAGTTCCGGATCGTTGACTGACAGCAGTGGCGTGACGTTGCGGTCGACGATGGCCATTTTCACGTGGCGCGATTCGTCGGTGATGATGCAGAAGCGGGTCATTTCGCTGGCAGTGCCGGCGGTGGTATTGATGGCGATCAGCGGCAATTGCGGCTTGCTCGAGCGGTCGACGCCTTCGTAATCGCCGATCTGCCCGCCATTGGTTGCGCACAGGGCGATGCCCTTGGCGCAATCGTGCGGCGAGCCGCCACCCAGCGACACGACGAAATCGCAACGGCTTTCCTTCAGCAGCCCCAACCCGGATTCGACATTGGCCGTGGTCGGGTTCGGTCTGGCGCCATCGAAGATCACCGAATCGATGTCCTGCATCGCCAGTTTCTCGGCGATCATTGCGGCCACGCCCGCCTTGGCCAGCCCGGCGTCGGTGACAATCAGCGCCTTGCGAAAACCATAATTGCGAATCGCGACCATGGCTTCGTCGAGGCAGCCGCTGCCCATGATGTTGACCGCCGGAATGAAGAAGGTGCTGCTCATCGTGTGTCTCCTGACTGAAGCCGGATCGACTGCCTCGATTCGGCGGGTGCACACAGGATCGACCGATCGGTCACAAGCAATGTTGATCTGGCTCAATGTCCGCTCGTGATAAAGTCGCCGTCCATCTGCCCTTTGTTTTGAGACCGCCCACGCAATGACCGATTTTCTCGATGTCGACGCCACCCTCGAAGACTGGAATGCCTTGCGCGCCGCGAACGATTTCCAGGGTTTGCTGGTGGGCAATGGCGCCAGCCGCGCGGTGTGGGATGACTTCGGCTACGACTCGCTGTTCGAAAACGCCCGTACGGTCGAAGAGAAACCGCTGAGCCCATCGGAACTGGCGGTGTTCGACGCGCTGCAAACCCGCAGCTTCGAACAAGTGCTGGGCGCCCTGAAAACCACCAGCCGGGTCAACAAGGCCCTGGCGGTCAGCTCCGCGGCGCCGCGCAATCGCTATTACGCGATCAAGGAAGCGCTGATCAACACCGTGCATGCGGTGCACATCCCGTGGCGGCTGGTGCAGCCTTCGACACTGACGGTGCTCAATGCTGAACTGGCGCGCTATCACACGGTGTTCACCACCAACTACGACCTGCTCAATTACTGGGCACTGCAACATCCCGGCGAGACCATCGACGACCTGTTCAACGGCGCCGACGCGAGTTTCGATCTGAGCCAGAGCGCCACCGACAAACCGCGTCTGCTGTACCTGCACGGTGGTCTGCATCTGGTGCGCAATCAGGACGGCACCGCGCGCAAACTGACCTCGACCGAAGGCACGCTGCTCGGCAGTTTCGCCATCAACAATACGATCAAGACGCTGGACGACGTGCCGCTGTTCGTCACCGAAGGGCCGAGCGCGGACAAGCTCAAGACCATCCGCAGCTCGGATTATCTGTCGTTCTGCTACGAGCAGTTACTGGCTCATGGCGACAGCCTGTGCATCTTCGGCCACGCGCTGGGCGAGCAGGATGCGCATCTGGTGCGGGCGTTGCGCCTGGCCCGACCGAAGTGCGTGGCGATCTCGATTTACCCGCGCAGCGCCGCGTTCATCCAGCATCAGAAGCGTCACTACGCCAAGGTGTTTGAAGGTACCGGGGTTGAGTTGCGGTTCTTTGATGCCAAGAGCCATGCGTTGGGTGATCCGAAATTGTCGGTACCGGTTGAGGTTTGATATTGGCCGGGCTGACGCCTTCGCGAGCAGGCTCGCTCCCACAATGGAATGCGGTCACCTGTGGGAGCGAGCCCGCTCGCGAAGACGGCATATCAGCCAACCCAAAAGGTGACTGGAACACCGCTTTCGCGAGCAGGCTCACTCCCACAGGTTGATGTCGGATTTCAGAGCACCGGCTGGGTCTTGTCCTTGATGACTTTGGTCGGGCCGTTGGCCTTCACGCTGGCGATGCCCTTGTCACACGCGCCATCCGATGAATACGACTCGCTGCTGCCGATGATCTGGTGATTGGCCGCCTTCAGGTTGAAGTACGGGTGGCCGTCCTTGGTCGATTTTTTCTCGTAACGTTCGTCCAGCGGGCTGTTGGCCTGCACCGAGGCGATGCCGCCGTCGGCACCGGCGCGGGTGCTGTAGAGCTCGCTGGTCAGGATCGTTTCGGCGTTCGCCGCTTTCAACACGAACCTGAATTGGCCGTTGCTGCTTTTGCTCACTTCGTACCATCCGGACATGTCTGTTTCTCCTGGGGGCGATTGAGAGATTTCGCGCTTCAGAGTAAAGACCAGCGCCTGCGATCTGTCGCCTGCATCGACTACAAGGTGATTTTCGTACCGAGCAGACCGAGGAAACCGGCCAGCCATCGCGGATGCGCCGGCCACGCCGGAGCGGTGGCGAAATTTCCCTGAACATGGCCGTCGGTCACCGGAATGTCGATATAGGTGCCACCGGCCAGACGCACTTCCGGGGCGCAGGCCGGATACGCGCTGCACTCACGCCCCTCGAGCACACCCGCCGCCGCGAGCAGTTGCGCGCCATGGCAGACCGCTGCGATGGGCTTGCCAGCGTTGTCGAAGGCGCGCACCAGTTCGAGGACTTTGTCGTTCAGCCGCAGGTACTCCGGAGCGCGACCGCCGGGAATCAGCAGCGCGTCGTAATCAGTTTCGCGGGCCTTGGCGAAGTCGAAATTGAGCGCGAACAGGTGACCGGGTTTTTCGCTGTAGGTCTGATCACCTTCAAAATCATGAATCGCCGTGCGCACGGTGCTGCCGGCGGACTTGTCCGGGCACACGGCGTGCACCGTGTGGCCGACCATCTGCAGGGCCTGGAACGGCACCATCACTTCGTAGTCTTCGACGTAATCGCCGACCAGCATCAGGATCTTTTTCGCGGCCATGGGAAAACTCCTCGGGGAAAGGTCTGGGAGTATTCAAGGTAGACCGTATCCAAGGGTTGCGGTAATTCCAGGCTTACTACGCTCGATCGCGATAAATGTAGGAGCCGCCGAAGGCTGCGATCTTTTGATCTTGCATTTAAATAATCAGGATCAAAAGATCGCAGCCTTCGGCGGCTCCTACAGGGGTGTATTTCAGGCTATCAGGCGAGAAAACCGTCAGCGCGCAGCAGGGTTTCCAGGCAGTGTTCGCTGATGTGGTAGAACGCTTTCAGCTCTGCGATCTTCGCCAACAATTGCGCTGGATTAACCGGCTCGGCGCGTTTCACCGCGAGAATCATCTTGTTCTTGTTGGTGTGTTCCAGCGAAATGAATTCGAAGACTTTGGTCTCGTAACCGCAGGCTTCGAGGAATAACGCGCGCAAGCTGTCGGTGACCATTTCCGCCTGCTGGCCGAGGTGCAAGCCGTATTGCAGCATCGGTTTGAGCAGCGCCGGGCTTTGGATCTGCAGGCGGATCTGTTTGTGGCAGCACGGCGAGCACATGATGATCGACGCGCCCGAGCGGATGCCGGTGTGGATCGCGTAATCGGTAGCGATATCGCAGGCATGCAGGGCGATCATCACGTCCAGTTCGCTCGGCGCCACCGTACGCACGTCACCGCACTTGAACACCAGCCCCGGATGCTCGAGCTTGCTCGCTGCGGCGTTGCACAGGCTGACCATTTCTTCGCGCAGCTCGACGCCGGTGACTTCGCCCTCGGCCTTGAGCGTGTTGCGCAGGTAGTCGTGAATGGCGAACGTCAGGTAGCCCTTGCCCGAACCGAAATCGGCGACCCGCACCGGTTTGTCCAGCGCCAGCGGCGACGAGGTCAGGGCATGGCTGAACACTTCGATGAACTTGTTGATCTGCTTCCACTTGCGCGACATCGCCGGGATCAGCTCCTGTTGCGCATTGGTCACGCCCAAGTCTTTGAGGAAGGGGCGGTTCAGTTCGAGAAAGCGGTTTTTCTCGCGGTTGTGCTCGGCGGACGGCGCTTCACGCAATTGCTGAGGTTTGCTCTTGAACAGCGAACTCTTGCCCTTTTTGCTGTATTCCAGCTGCGCTTCGTCGGTCAGCGCCAGTAAATGAGCATTTTTGAACGAGGCCGGCAGCAGCCCGGCAATCAGCGCCACGCCTTCGCTCAGCGGCAGATTTTTGGTGATGTCGCGGGTCTTGTAGCGATAAACGAATGACAGGCACGGCTGCGCCTTGACCGTCACCGGTTTGATGATGACCCGTTGCAGATCCGCCTCTTCACCGACGTACTTGGCCAGCACCAGCTTGATGAAACCGCTGTCGTCGAGGCTGGCTTGCAGCAGCTCGATGAACTGGGCGTGGTGATCGGCGGCCGGTTTGGCGGACGGCGCGGAAGCAGTGGAAACGGACATGGACAAGCGGCCTCGGACGGGCGGAATCGGGAATGGCGGGTATTTTAGGGGGGATGGGGGTTGGGGACACCCTCTTATTTACCCAACGGCGAAAATCAAAAGATCGCAGCCTTCGGCAGCTCCTACGATTGGAATGCATTCTCCTGTAGGAGCTGCCGAAGGCTGCGAGCTTTTGATCTACCCCAACACCACCAACCGATTCGGCAACTCGTTCCGCACCTGCGTCACCGGCACGTGCACCTTCAACAACTCGCCACACGCCTCCACGCACGTGACAAACCCTTCCAGCGTGCGGCCCTGGCGGACCTGTTCGGTGAACGCTGAGACAATCGCGTCCCAGTTGCTGTTATCCAGCCGTCTGGAAATCCCCTCGTCCACCAGAATCTCCACATAGCGCTCAGCCTCGCAGACAAAAATCAGCATGCCGGTGCTGCCCACGGTGTGGTGCAGGTTCTGTTCGAGAAACTGCCGCCGCGCCAGGTTGGAGGCGCGCCAGTGGCGCACGCGGCGCGGGACCAGATGCGTGGTGATTTTCGGCAGGCGGAACAACAGGCAGAGGACGATGAACATGCCCCATTGCACCAGCAGCAGACTGTGCAGGGTCAGCCAGCCCGTGAAGTAGTGGACGATGCCCGGCAACACCAGCGCCAGCAGACTGGCCCAGAGCAGCGGGATGTACGCGTAATCGTCGGCACGGGCAGCGAGCACCGTGACCAGTTCAGCGTCGGTGTCGCGTTCGACCCGGGCGATGGCCTCGGCGACTTTGCGTTGTTCGTGTTCAGTCAGTAATGCCATGTCGAAAAGTGCCTGCTCATTATTCTTTTGATCTCACCAGCCGCCGGACGAACCGCCGCCGCCGAAACTCCCCCCGCCACCGCTGAAGCCGCCACCGCCACCGCCGCCGAATCCGCCGCCACCGCCAAAGCCGCCCCCTCCTCCGGAGCCGCCCCGGCCGGCAGGCAGGATACCGAGCATCTGGCAGACAAACACCGTCACGATGAACAACATCACCAGAAACATGAACAGCGCCGGATGCCGTGAGATGAAATCATCCGCCGGGTCGCCGCTGGATTCGTACACGGTCGACGGTTCGTCCAGCGGATTGCCACCGAGCACCACCAGCATCGCCGCAACGCCGTCGCTGATGCCTTTGCTGAAATTGCCGGCCTTGAACGCTGGCGTGATGACCTGATGAATGATCACCGACGACTGCGCATCGGTCAGGCGATCCTCCAGGCCATAGCCGACTTCGATGCGCAGTTTGCGCTCGTCACGGGCGACGATCAGCAAGGCGCCGTTGTTCTTGTCCTTCTGACCGATGCCCCAGTGCCGACCGAGCTGAACGCCGAAATCCTCGATGGTGGTGCCCTGCAGATCGGGCAACGTGACCACCACCAATTGCTCGCCGGTGGCCTGTTCGTGCGCCTGCAATTGCTGGCTAAGTTGCGCGCGAATCGATGGCTCGAGCATCTGCGCCTGATCGACCACGCGCCCGCTCAGCGGCGGAAACGTCAGTTCGGCCCGGGCGCTGACGGCGAACAGCCACAGCATCAGCATCAGGCCCAGTTTCAACACACGCATGGGCGACCTCGAGTCAGAATTTCACTTCCGGAGCTTTTTCCGCGCCGGGCGTGGTGGCTTCAAAGGTTTCGCGCATCGGCAGATCGCTGTACATCACGCTGTGCCACAGGCGACCGGGGAAGGTGCGGATCTCGGTGTTGTACTTCTGCACCGCCAGAATGAAGTCGCGACGCGCCACGGCGATGCGGTTTTCCGTGCCTTCAAGTTGCGACTGCAAGGCGAGGAAGTTCTGGTTGGCCTTCAGATCCGGATAGCGCTCGGAGACCACCATCAAACGGCTCAACGCGCCGGTCAGTTGATCCTGCGCCTGCTGGAACTGCTTGAGCTTCTCGGGATTGTCGAGGGTGCTGGCATCGACCTGAATCGACGTCGCCTTGGCCCGCGCCTCAATCACGGCGGTCAGCGTTTCCTGCTCATGGGCGGCATAGCCCTTCACGGTTTCCACCAGATTGGGGATCAGGTCGGCGCGGCGCTGATACTGGTTCTGCACCTGGCCCCAGGCGGCTTTGACCTGTTCGTCGAGGGTCGGGATATTGTTGATGCCGCACGCGGTCAACAGCGTGGCGAACACCAGCAACGTGGCGATCTGTAGCCGTGAACGGGAGGTTGAGCTGATATTCATTGCAGTGATGCTCCATGACACATTTGATTTAAAAACCGAGCGCTGGGCATTCCCGGCCAGCGGTTGGGGCATAATCGGCGCCGCCACTGGCATGCGACGGGTTAATCGGCTAAAAAGTGCCCTTCGCGTTCACGTTGCCGCTGTCGGCTGCGGTTTTCCGGCTCAGGATTTTGCGCCGACACCCGAACAACAATAGTCGCTCCCTACATTTTGGCTGGCCGGTGTTACATCACCGTTTGGGCTCTAGAGAAAAAATTCATGAAGAAGCTGTGTTTGCTGGGTCTGTTCGTCAGCCTGGCCAGTCATCAGGTACTGGCCGCCACGACCCCGGTACCTTTGGAAAACAAGGACGCTTTCATCAGCAACCTGATGAAACAAATGACCCTCGACGAGAAGATCGGCCAGTTGCGCCTGATCAGCATCGGCCCGGAAATGCCCCGCGAACTGATCCGCAAGGAAATTGCCGGCGGCAACATCGGTGGCACGTTCAACTCGATCACCCGCGCGGAAAACCGTCCGATGCAGGACGCGGCCATGCGCAGTCGCCTGAAGATTCCGATGTTTTTCGCGTACGACGTGATCCACGGTCACCGTACGATTTTCCCGATTCCGCTGGCCCTTGCGTCGAGCTGGGACATGGACGCCATCGGCCAGTCCGGTCGCGTTGCGGCGAAAGAAGCCGCCGCTGACAGCCTCGACATCACCTTCGCGCCGATGGTGGATATCTCCCGCGATCCGCGCTGGGGCCGCAGCTCCGAAGGTTTCGGCGAAGACACTTACCTGACCTCGCGCATCGCCAAAGTCATGGTCAAGGCCTATCAGGGCGAGACCCCAAGCGCCGCCGACAGCATCATGGCCAGCGTCAAGCACTTCGCCCTTTACGGCGCGGTCGAGGGCGGCCGCGACTACAACACCGTCGACATGAGCCCGGTGAAGATGTACCAGGATTATCTGCCGCCCTACCGCGCCGCGATCGATGCCGGTGCTGGCGGTGTGATGGTGGCGTTGAACTCGATCAACGGCATTCCGGCCACGGCCAACACCTGGCTGATGAACGACCTGCTGCGCAAGGACTGGGGCTTCAAAGGTCTGGCGGTCAGCGATCATGGCGCGATCTTCGAACTGATCAAGCACGGCGTCGCCCGCGACGGTCGCGAAGCGGCGAAGCTGGCGATCAAGGCGGGCATCGACATGAGCATGAACGACACCCTCTACGGCAAAGAGCTGCCGGGGCTGCTCAAGTCCGGCGAGATCGAACAGAAAGACATCGACAACGCTGTGCGCGAAGTGCTCGCGGCAAAGTACGACATGGGCCTGTTCAAGGACCCGTACCTGCGCATCGGCAAGGCCGAGGATGACCCGGCCGATACCTACGCCGAAAGCCGCCTGCATCGCGCTGAGGCCCGCGAAGTGGCACGTCGCAGTCTGGTGCTGCTGAAGAACCACAACGAAACCCTGCCGCTGAAGAAAGACGCGAAAATCGCGCTGGTCGGCCCATTGGCGAAAGCCCCGATCGACATGATGGGCAGCTGGGCCGCAGCCGGGCGCCCGGCGCAATCGGTCACGCTGTTCGATGGCATGAATTCCGTGATCGGCGACAAGGCCAACCTGATCTACGCCCGTGGCGCCAACATCACGGGCGACAAGAAGGTCCTCGACTACCTGAACTTCCTCAACTTCGATGCCCCGGAAGTGGTCGATGACCCGCGCCCGGCCAACGTGCTGATCGACGAGGCAGTGAAAGCGGCGAAGGATGCTGACGTGATCGTTGCAGCAGTGGGCGAATCCCGTGGCATGTCCCACGAATCCTCGAGCCGCACTGACCTGAACATCCCGGAAACCCAGCGCGAATTGATTCGCGCACTTAAAGCCACTGGCAAGCCTTTGGTGCTGGTGTTGATGAACGGCCGTCCGCTGACGATTCTCGAAGAAAACCAGTCGGCCGATGCGATTCTGGAAACCTGGTTCAGCGGCACCGAGGGCGGCAACGCCATCGCCGACGTGCTGTTCGGCGACTACAACCCGTCGGGCAAACTGCCGGTGACCTTCCCGCGTTCCGTGGGCCAGATCCCGACCTACTACAACCACCTGAGCATCGGCCGGCCGTTCACGCCGGGCAAACCGGGCAACTACACCTCGCAGTATTTCGATGACACCACCGGCCCGCTGTTTCCGTTCGGTTATGGCTTGAGCTACACCACCTTCGCCCTGAGCGATATGGCGCTGTCATCGACCACCCTGAACGCCAGCGGCAAGCTCGACGCCAGCGTCATGGTCAAGAACACCGGCAAGCGTGACGGCGAAACCGTGGTGCAGCTGTACATCCAGGACGTCACCGGTTCGATGATCCGCCCGGTGAAAGAACTGAAGAACTTCCAGAAGATCATGCTCAAGGCCGGCGAACAGAAAGTCGTGCACTTCACCATTACCGAGGAAGACCTGAAGTTCTACAACGCCCAGCTCAAATACGCGGCCGAGCCTGGCAAGTTCAACGTGCAGATCGGCCTGGATTCGCAGGCGGTGACGCAGCAGAGTTTTGAATTGCTGTAACAGCAAGCACACCGCCCCCTGCACTGATCGTTCCCACGCTCTGCGTGGGAATGCAGCCCGTGACGCTCCGCGTCACTGGACGCGGAGCGTCCCTAGAGGCGTTCCCACGCAGAGCGTGGGAACGATCAAATGACACACCGCTTTCGCGAGCAGGCTCGCTCCCACATTGGATTCAGGGTGTATTCAAAATCGTGGTTATCCGCGTCTATCGAGAATATTCACCACCAACCGATCCACCCAGCCCCACACCCGCTGCTTGATCCGCCGCCACAACGGTCGGCGCTGCCATTCCTCCAGGCTCACCAGCTGACTCAAGCCGAAGTCCTTCACAAAACTCGCCTCTACCGCTGCCGTCAACGCCGGGTCCAGCGCTTCCAGATTCGCCTCCAGATTGAAACGCAGATTCCAGTGATCGAAATTGCACGAACCGATGCTTACCCATTCGTCGACCAGAACCATTTTCAGGTGCAGGAAACACGGCTGGTATTCGAAGATCTGCACCCCGGCCTTGAGCAGGCGCGGGTAGTAGCGATGGCCGGCGTAGCGCACTGACGGGTGATCGGTGCGCGGCCCGGTCAGCAGCAAGCGCACATCGACACCGCGTGCGGCGGCTTTGCGCAGCGAGCGGCGGATTTTCCAGGTCGGCAGAAAGTACGGCGTGGCCATCCAGATGCGTTTTTGCCCGCTGTTCAACGCACGGAACAACGACTGCAAAATGTCGCGATGTTGACGGGCATCGGCATACGCCACGCGGCCCATGCCTTCGCCCTTGTCCGGTACGCGGGGCAGGCGCGGCAAGCCGAAATGCGCGGCCGGGCGCCAGGCGCGGCGGTAGCGGTTGGCGATCCACTGGCGATCAAACAGCAATTGCCAATCGATCACCAATGGGCCGCTGATCTCGACCATCACCTCGTGCCACTCGCTGACATCATGGCCCGGCGTCCAGAATTCATCGGTCACGCCGGTGCCGCCGACCACTGCCAGACATTGATCGACCAGCAGCAATTTACGGTGGTCGCGATAGAAGTTGCCGACCCAGCGCCGCCAGCTCAGGCGATTGTAAAAACGCAGTTCGACCCCGGCCTGAGTCAGGCGCTGGCGCAGGTGCAGCGTGAACGCGAGGCTGCCGTAATCATCGAACAGGCAACGCACGCGCACGCCGCGCTCGGCCGCCGCGACCAGCGCCTGGACGATGGCTTCGGCGCAGGCGCCGGCCTCGACCAGGTACAGCTCCAGTTCGATCTGCTCTGTAGCTCCAGCGATGTGCTCGAGCATGCGCGGAAAGAACTGCGGGCCGTCGATCAACAGTTCGAAACGGTTGCCGTCACGCCAGGGGAACACCGCACCGCGCATGTCAGCGCGCCGTGAAGATCAGCACCGCACCCACCGGCACCGACAGACTGATCGCCGACAGATCGGCGAGTTTGCGCAGGTTTTCCAGGCCGGGCGCCAGATCGAAATCCTCGGCATTGATCACCAGCGGCTCCAGCGTGACCACCTGAAAACGCCGGTCATCGAGACGCGTGGCGAGCAACTCGGCCGGGTATTCGTGCTGCTTGCCGTGCAGGCTGACGGTCAGCGGCAGGCGCAACTCCAGCTGCGCGCCGGGGGCCAGATCGTTGATCGGACGCAGGTCGATCTGGGTAGTGATGGTGGCTGCGGGAAACTGCTCGATCTGGAACAGCTCCTTGCGCATGCGCTCATCACGCAGCGGAATGCCGCTGTTGATCGATTCGAGCTCGACTTCGACCTCGGCGCGACCGTTGGGGTCGACCTTGCCGTGCAGCACCAGAAAGCGCTGCACTTCCGAAACGCTGGCATTTTTGGTGCTGACGAACGACAGCCGCGACGACTCGCCGTCCAGATACCAATTGGCCTGGGCCGGCAGCGCAACGGCGGTCAACAGCAGACTGGCGAAGGTTGTATAGAGGGAGCGGTTGAACATTGAACACTCGTGGGGGCGATAAACCTGCACGAACCTTAACCGCCCGCCAAGTTATTGCAAGCCCTGTGGGAGCGAGCCTGCTCGCGAATGCAATGCTCCCCGCACAGCATGTATTGCGGCTTGCGACGATTTCGCGAGCAGGCTCGCTCCCACAGGGGAGACCAGATAATTCAAGGATTCAGGCGACAGCCCTGGCGTTCGCTCAGCCACTGCGCGCTGTTGCTGCGGCCCATGCCGCTGACGGTGATGGTTTTGCTCGAAGCGTCATCGGTAAAACGGCTGGTTGGCAGCCATTGCTTCACATAGCCACGGCAATACCCAGCATCGTTGTTCATCACATAACGACACGAGCAATATTCCTTGGCGGTGTAGGCGCTGATGATGTCCGGGAAAGCCCAGAGATTCTCCCGCTCATACCAACCCCAGCCGAGCAGCACGACCAACAGCAACAATAGAAAGCGCTTCATCGCCGCACCGCCTGCAACACGCGTTTGAGCAGTTCGTTGTGCCGGTAGCTGCCATCGCGGTCATCGCCGTAACGCACGATCACCAGTTTCTGGCTGGGCATCACATACAGCGCCTGGCCCCAGTGGCCGAGGGCGGCGAAGGTGTCGGGTGGGGCGTCGGGCCATGGTGATGTGGCGCCGTCGACACGACGATTGAGCCACCAGTGGCCGCCGGGCACGGCTTCGTCCTGATGCGCCTTGTAGCCGGCAAACGGTGTGAGGTTGAACGCGAGCCAATCCTCGGGCAGCAACTGCCGATCGTTCCAGCGCCCGCCGCGCGCCATCAACAGACCGACCCGCGCCAGATCCCGCGCGGTGAGATAGGCATAGGACGAGGCGACAAAGGTGCCGCTGGCATCGCTTTCCCACACGGCGTGGCGAATGCCCAACGGCTCGAACAATGCTGTCCACGGATAATCGGCATAACGCTCTGCGCCGACCATGGTTTTCAGGGCAGCGGCGAGCAGATTGCTGTCACCGCTGGAATAACGGAAAGCCTGACCCGCTGCGGCATAACTGTCGTGTGCGGCGGTGAACGCGGCCATGTCGCGATGGCCGCGGGTGTAGAGCATCGCCACCACCGAAGATTTCAGCGGGGCGTATTCGTAGTCCTCCTGCCAATCGAGACCGGAGGCCCAGTTCAGCAGATGGCCGAGGGTGATCGCCGGGTGTTTGTCCAGCGTCGGGTAGAACTTCAGCGCCGAATCATGGAGTTTGAACCGGCCTTCGCCGTAGGCCACGCCGAGGACCGTTGCCAGCAGGCTTTTGCTGATCGACCAAGTCAGATGCGGTGTCTGTGCAGTGGTCGGAGCGGCGTAGCGTTCGTAAATGATCTGGCCGTCGCGGATGATCAGCAAGGCGTCGGTGCGGATGCCTTCGCGGGTGGCGTCGTTGCGGGGCGCGAAGGCGTAGTTTTCCAGCGCCTCGACGGCCGGGCCGGTGATCTGCGGTGCGATGGGCCATTGCTCGCCGGGCCATTGTTCGGCGCGGACGGTGAGGCTGATCAGCAGCAGGAACAGCGACAGGCCTTTGAACATGGTGGGCGCTCTGGGAATGAACCTGTCGAGACTAGTCGGGGTTTATGACAGATGTATGGTGATTTTGAGGCCGCCTTCGCGAGCAGGCTCGCTCCCACAGTTGATCGCATTTCAATTGAAGAATACCGTCCCTGTGGGAGCGAGCCTGCTCGCGAAGGGGCCGCTCAGGTCACCGCCAAAGCCTTGGCCAACCGCTTGGCCCTCGCCCCCGCCGCCAACTGCATCACGCCCTTGTCCCGCTGCCACATCTGCGCCCACTCCACCGGGCCATTGCCCAATGCCTGGTCCACCTCCCCCGCCAGCGCTTCAAACTGCGCAAACAACCCGCCCAGCAGCACATGCCAGGGCGGATTGTTCGGCGCTTGCCGGCTGGCCTCGGCGCACCCGGCCAGCAGCGCCAGCAAACGCAATTGCAGGGCCTGCGGCCAATTGCTGTCCTGGCCGATGCCGTACAGCCACGCGGTCATGGCGCTGAGCACGTAGACATCCTCAAGACTGCGAAACGGTTTGACGTAGGCGTCCCAGCCGTCGCCGGCGAGCAGTTCGCACAGGGCGCCGTCCAGATGCAGGCGACCGTGGCTGATGTCCGGCATCAACGGCAACGCCGGCAGTTTTTCCACCTTCACGCCGGGCTCGCCGGGATACACCACCGCCAGACTCAGGCGCGGTGTTTCGCCAGGCTCCTCACTGCGCGCAGCCACCAGTAACCAATCGGCGGCGTCGCCTGCGGTGACGAAATCCTTGCGCCCGCTCAGGCGCAAATCTTTCAGCCGCGTTTGCATGTCGGCCGGACGCAGGCTGCGTTGTTCGGTCGCGCACAAGGCGCCGAGGCTCAGCGGCGCGCTCGGCCACAACATGCGCAGCGCCGCCTGATAACCCACCAGAAACGCCAGCCCCGGCGTCGCCATCCGCCGCCCGCCGGCCACCGCCAATTCGAACGGCGTGACGTTGCCCAGCGTCTGCAACAACGTTGCAAAGCCCTCGGCCAGATCAGCTGCGGCGGGCAAGCGTTCACGGCGGTGCAGCAGATCTGGCCAGGGCATGGGCGCCTCCTTGTGGGCTGTCATATAAGCATCACCGAACGTTCATGGCGATGACACCGGGGCTACATAGCCTGACTTTGCACAACACGGCTGCATAAAGAAAGTCGATCGGCTGCAACCCACGACGGGTTAAAGGCCCGTACGGAGATTCACATGACGCAAATCGCCCGCATCAGCGACACCGGCAATGAACGCCGCCTGCAAGCCGAACGCCTGATCGGCGCCGAAGCCTTGCAGCAAGCCCAGGCCCTGCGCTTCGCCGTCTTCAGCGGCGAGTTCAACGCCAAACTCAAAGGCGCCGAACTGGGTCTGGACATGGATGATTATGATGTTCACTGCAGCCACATCGGCGTGCGTGATCTGAACACCGGGCGCCTGGTCGCCACCACGCGTCTGCTCGATCACACCGCCGCCAGCAGCCTCGGCAAGTTCTACAGCGAAGAAGAATTCAGCCTGCACGGCCTCGCCCATCTGCAAGGCCCGATCCTGGAAATCGGCCGCACCTGCGTCGATCCGGCGTACCGCAACGGCGGCACCATCGCCGTGCTCTGGGGCGAATTGGCCGAAGTGCTCAATCAGGGCGGCTACAGCTATCTGATGGGTTGCGCGAGCATCCCGATGCAGGACGGCGGCATTCAGGCCCACGCGATCATGCAGCGTCTGCGCGAACGTTATCTGTGCACCGAACACCTGCGCGCCGAGCCGAAAAATCCGCTGCCGACGCTGGATATTCCGTCCAACGTCATCGCCGAAATGCCGCCGCTGCTCAAGGCCTACATGCGCCTCGGGGCGAAGATCTGCGGCGAGCCGTGCTGGGACGAAGACTTCCAGGTGGCCGACGTGTTCATCCTGCTCAAGCGCGACGAACTCTGCCCGCGCTACGCCAAACACTTCAAGGCGGCGGTGTGATGAGCCGGTTGCGGGTGTACGCGCGAATCGCGCGAGTGCTGCTGGTGGTGACGCTGGGGCTGACCATGGCGAGCGTCTTCGGCGTGTTCGAACGCATCGGTCTGGCCCACTCGATGGAGCGGCGCCAGCGCTGGTCGCGCTTCTTCATGGCGCGGCTGAGCAACGCCCTGCCGTTTCGCGTGAGCGTGCATGGCGAGCTGCCGAAACAGCCGATGCTGTGGGTCAGCAATCACGTGTCGTGGACCGATATTCCGCTGCTGGGCATGCTCACACCGCTGTCGTTTCTGTCCAAGGCCGAAGTGCGCACCTGGCCGGTGGCCGGCTGGCTAGCGGCCAAGGCCGGCAGCCTGTTCATCCGCCGTGGGTCGGGCGACAGCCAGTTGATTCGCAAGCAGATGACCCGCCATCTGCAAACCGAACATGCGCTGCTGATGTTCCCCGAAGGCACCACCACCGATGGCCGTTCGCTGCGCACCTTTCATGGTCGCCTGCTGTCGGCGGCGATCGATTCCGAGGTGATGCTGCAACCGGTGGCGATCCGTTATCTGCGTGACGGCGAAATCGACACACTGGCGCCATTCATTGGCGACGATGACCTGCTCTCGCACTTGATGCGCCTGTTCAGCCACGACTGCGGCGATGTCGAGGTGCATCTGCTCAAGCCGATTGCCTGTCAGGGCCGCGAGCGCGCGGCGCTGGCGTTCGAAGCGCAGCAGGCGGTGCAGAAGGTGTTGTTTGGTGAGGTGGCGAAACCTGCCGAACCGCGTCGCGCAGGCGATTTGATCGCCGCCTGAAAATACAAATCCCCTGTGGGAGCGAGCCTGCTCGCGAATGCGACCTGTCAGTCGCCGAATATATTGACGGACAGGACGCCTTCGCGAGCAGGCTCGCTCCCACATTCAGATCTTCAGTGGATCAGAGTTTTGTGCGAAATCCTGCAATTGCGGGTAGAACAAGCTGAAGTCTTCACTCAACGGCTCATACAACCGCCGCAACTCCGCCATCGCCCCGGCCAATTCCTCGGGCCTGGTCAGGCGCCGCGAGATCCCGCGCAACACCTGCTCCAGCACTGCAAATTCGCGATACGAGCCCAGCCAGTCGTTGGCGACCATGTGCGGGGCGATCTTTGCCAGCCGCTCCGGCAATTGCCGTTCGCGGGACAGCACCTGATAGACGTCTGCGGTGAACTGCTCCAGCGGTCGATCGGCATACAGCGTCCAGTCCCGCGCCAGGCAATGGTCGAAAAACACATCGAGGACGATTCCGGCATAACGCCGCCGCGTTTCGTTGAAGCGGCCCAGAGCGATGTCGACCAGTGGATGCCGATCGGTGAACACGTCGATGCGCCGATGCAGCGCAATCGCCGCCTCCACTTCCGGGTCGAACTGGCCTTGCAGCCGACCTTTGACGAAGTCGCCATACAAGCTGCCGAGTAACTGACCGGGGCGCTGGCCGCCGAGATGCAAATGCGCGAGATAGTTCATGGGCGCAGCTTAGCACTGCGCTTGCTGCTCCAGCACCCTCGCATCGTTATAACCCGATATAGCGATTTATGCGCTCGTCAGACCGAATTCATATTGGTATATCGCGATCCAACGATTTAAAGTTCGCTCCATCGCGATATATCGCTACTGCCACTACGAGCCCAAGCCATGAACCTCGACCTCGACGAAATAATAAAAGCCCTGGCGCACCCAGTACGGCGAGACATCCTCAACTGGCTGAAAGACCCGAAAGGCGAATTCCCCGAGCAGTTGCACAACCACGAATACGGTATTTGCGCCGGGCAGATCGATCAACGTTGCGGCCTGTCGCAATCGACCGTGTCGGCACACCTGGCGACGTTGCAACGGGCCGGGCTGATCAGCAGCCAGAAGGCCGGGCAGTGGCATTTTTTCAAACGTAACGAGGACGTCATCCAGGCGTTTCTCAGCACCCTCAGTAAAGAGCTCTGACCCTTAACGTCAGCCAGCCGACAAGGAAACCTGCATGCCCCTTTCGCTTCTCATCCTCGCCCTGAGCGCCTTCGCCATCGGCACCACCGAATTCGTCATCATGGGCCTGCTGCCCGACGTGGCGGCGGATCTCGGTGTGTCGATTCCCGGCGCCGGCTGGCTGGTCACCGGTTACGCCCTGGGCGTGGCCATCGGTGCACCGTTCATGGCGCTGGCCACCGCGAAGCTGCCGCGCAAGGCCGCGCTGGTGGCGTTGATGGGCATCTTTATTGTCGGCAACCTGCTCTGCGCCATCGCCAGCGACTACAACGTGCTGATGTTTGCCCGGGTAGTCACCGCTTTGTGCCACGGTGCATTCTTCGGCATCGGCTCGGTGGTCGCGGCCAATCTGGTCGCGCCAAACAAACGTGCCTCGGCGGTCGCCCTGATGTTCACCGGTCTGACCCTGGCCAACGTGCTCGGCGTACCGCTGGGCACCGCATTGGGTCAGGAAGCCGGCTGGCGTTCGACCTTCTGGGCGGTGACCGTCATCGGTGTGATCGCGCTGATCGGCCTGATCCGCTTTCTGCCGGCCAAGCGTGACGAAGAGAAACTCGACATGCGCGCCGAACTCGCCGCGCTCAAAGGCGCCGGCATCTGGCTGTCGCTGAGCATGACCGCGCTGTTCGCCGCCTCGGTCTTCACCCTGTTCACCTACGTAGCGCCACTGCTTGGCGAAGTCACCGGCGTGTCGCCGCGTGGCGTGACCTGGACACTGATGCTGATCGGTCTGGGCCTGACGGTCGGCAACATCATCGGCGGCAAACTCGCCGATAAAGGCATGGCCGCCACGCTGATCGGCGTGTTCATCGCCATGGCCGTGGTTTCCACGGTGCTGAGCTGGACCAGCGTCGCGCTGATCCCGACTGAAATCACCCTGTTCCTCTGGGCCACCGCGTGTTTCGCCGCTGTGCCCGCGCTGCAAGTCAACGTGGTGACCTTCGGCAAGGCTGCGCCGAACCTGGTTTCGACCCTGAACATCGGCGCTTTCAACGTCGGCAACGCGCTTGGCGCTTGGGTCGGCGGCAGCGTCATCGCCCACGGCTACGGCCTGACCAGCGTGCCACTGGCCGCCGCCGCGCTGGCTGTACTGGCCCTGCTGGTAACCCTGATTACCTTCCGCCAGAACGGCAATGCCGAGCTGGCCCCTGCTTCCAACTGATCAACTTCCTTTATTAAAGAGAGGCTTTTAGACATGGCGACTATTTTCGACCCGATCAAACTCGGCGACATCGAGCTGAACAACCGCATCATCATGGCCCCGCTGACCCGCTGCCGCGCCGACGAAGGCCGTGTGCCGAACGCGCTGATGGCCGAATACTACGTACAACGCGCCTCGGCCGGCCTGATCCTCAGTGAAGCCACTTCGGTAACGCCGATGGGCGTCGGCTATCCGGACACCCCGGGCATCTGGTCCAACGATCAAGTGCGTGGCTGGGCCAACGTGACCAAGGCGATTCACGGCGCCGGCGGCAAGATCTTCCTGCAACTGTGGCACGTTGGCCGCATTTCCCACCCTTCGTACCTGAACGGTGAAGCACCGGTCGCGCCAAGCGCCATCCAGCCAAAGGGCCACGTCAGCCTGGTGCGTCCGCTGGCCGACTACCCAACGCCGCGCGCTCTGGAAACCGCTGAAATCGCCGACATCGTCGACGCCTACCGCACCGGTGCCGAGAACGCCAAGGCCGCCGGTTTCGACGGCGTGGAAATCCACGGCGCCAACGGCTACCTGCTCGACCAGTTCCTGCAAAGCAGCACCAACCAGCGCACCGACCAGTACGGCGGCTCGCTGGAAAACCGTGCGCGCCTGCTGCTGGAAGTGACCGACGCCGCGATCGAAGTCTGGGGCGCTGGCCGCGTTGGTGTGCACCTGGCACCGCGTGCCGATTCCCATGACATGGGCGATGACAATCTTGCCGAGACCTTCACCTACGTCGCCCGTGAACTGGGCAAGCGTGGCATCGCGTTCATCTGCTCGCGCGAAAAAGAAGGCGCCGACAGCCTCGGCCCGCAACTGAAAGAAGCTTTCGGTGGCCCGTACATCGCCAACGAGAAGTTCACCAAGGAAAGCGCCAACGAGTGGCTGGCCAGCGGTAAGGCAGACGCCGTAGCGTTCGGCGTGCCGTTCATTGCCAACCCGGACCTGCCGGCACGTTTGCAGGCCGATGCGCCGTTGAACGAGCCGCATCCGGAGACTTTCTACGGCAAGGGTCCGGTCGGCTACATCGACTATCCGACCTTGTAATCAGGCTGTAGCGCAGAAATGAAAAAGCCCCTGACTTTTAAGAGTCAGGGGCTTTTTGCTATTGGCGCAGGACAAGCGCAAGCAAACACCGTTTAACAACAGCGACACAATTTCCCTACAAAATCCACGACTCGCTACGTTTAAACTCCCCGCCGCGATGATCAGCCATGGCGGCTGATTGACATCCTGCCGGGCAATTGCGCATTTTGTTTCATTTGCGCAGGCTTGGGCTCAGGCGCAGCATGTCCAGCCCGGTGTCGACCCAGCGTTCAGCCTCGGCGTGCAGTTCGAAGCTGTCCGGGGCCAGCAGCCAGCCGTACAGCAGGCCGTCGATGTAGGCATGAATGCTGATGGCCGCGCGGGCAGTGTCGAGGTCTTCCGGCAACTGGCCGCGATTCACCGCATTACGCAGGGTCAGGCCGATGCGCAGGTTGCAATCGAGACTGGCCGTCCGGCGCTGCTGGCGCAGATCGCACATTTCATCGGTGAACTCGCACTTATGAAACAGAATTTCGTTGATGCGCCGGGTTTTCGGGTCCAGTGCAACTTGATGAAACAAATGAATCAGCAACTGCCGCATGCAGCCCAGCGGGTCCGGTTCGTCTTCGCTTTCGCTGGCCTTGGCCAGTTCATCCAGCGGTTCGTGCAGGCTGTCGAGCATCGCCTGGACCAGATCGGCCTTGTTGCTGAAATGCCAGTAGATGGCGCCACGCGTTACGCCGGCGAGGGTCGCGATGTCCGCCAGGGTGGTGCGGGCAACCCCCCTTTCATAAAAGGCTTTCTCGGCCGCTTCCAGAATCTGGCTGCGGGTTTCCTGAGCTTCCTCTTTGGTACGACGGACCATGGCAGTAAAACCTCAAACAGGATGTTTCAGGGATGGCTGAATATCCGCTGAATAAAGAGGGGGCGATCTCTCGTGAATCGACTCCCCGGCCTACAATTTCAAACCTTGCGACGACTTTTGTATCAGGGTGGGTACGCGGCGCAGGTGTTTACAAACAACCATGAACGTAAGTATATTACTTAGCAAGCTACTTATCCACCCGGTGCCCGACTTTTACTCTTTCACACTTCTTGTGCGCTTCTTGCGCGCCTGACCCGAGGATCTTCATGCAATTCAAGCCAGCTGTTACCGCTCTGGTCACTGCCGTCGCCCTGGCATCGCTGCTCAGCGGATGTAAAAAGGAAGAAGCGGCCCCTGCCGCTCCGCCCCCTCAGGTCGGCGTCGTCACCCTGCAACCACAAGCCTTTACCCTGACCTCGGAACTTCCGGGCCGCACCAGTGCGTTCCGCATCGCTGAAGTTCGCCCGCAGGTCAACGGCATCATTCTCAAGCGTCTGTTCAAGGAAGGCGCCGACGTCAAAGCCGGTCAGCAGCTTTATCAGATCGATCCGTCGGTCTATGAAGCGACGCTGAAAAGTGCCGAAGCCAACCTGCGTTCGACCAAGTCGATTTCCGACCGCTACAAGCAACTGGTCGACGAACAAGCCGTGAGCCGTCAGGAATACGACACCGCATTGGCCAACCGCCTGCAATCGGAAGCGTCGCTTCAGACTGCGCAGATCAACGTGCGTTACACCAAGGTCTATGCGCCGATCTCCGGCCGTATCGGCCGCTCTTCGGTGACCGAAGGCGCACTGGTCAGCAATGGCCAGGCCGATGCAATGGCAGTGATTCAGCAGCTCGATCCGATCTACGTCGACGTCACCCAGTCGTCGGTGGAACTGCTGGAACTGCGCCGCGAACTGGAAAGTGGCCGTCTGCAGAAGGCTGGCGACAACGCCGCCGCAGTCAAGCTGACCCTGGAAGACGGCAGCCAGTACAAGCTCGACGGCAAGCTGGAATTCTCCGAAGTCTCGGTTGACCAGACCACCGGCTCGGTGACCCTGCGCGCAGTGTTCCCCAACCCGGATCACACCCTGCTGCCAGGCATGTTCGTCCACGCCCAGTTGCAGGCCGGCGTCAACAGCGCAGCGATCCTCGCGCCACAGCAAGGCGTGACCCGCGACCTCAAAGGCACCCCGACCGCACTGGTCGTCGGCGCCGACAACAAGGTCGAGCTGCGTCAGCTCAAGGCCAGCCGCACTGTCGGCAGCCAGTGGTTGATCGAAGACGGCCTGAAAGCCGGCGATCGTCTGATCACCGAAGGGCTGCAGTACGTCAAACCGGGCGTCGAGGTCAAAGCGACCGAGGCGACTAACGTCGGCACCAAGAACCCGGCCCCCGCACAGGCAGCTGACAAAGCCGCCGGCGGCAAAGGGGAGTAACCCATGTCAAAATTCTTCATCGACCGTCCGATTTTCGCTTGGGTAATCGCCCTCGTGATCATGCTGGTCGGGGCACTTTCGATCCTGAAATTGCCGATCAACCAATACCCGAGCATTGCGCCACCGGCCATTGCGATCCAGGTGACCTACCCGGGTGCGTCCGCACAAACCGTGCAGGACACCGTGGTGCAGGTCATCGAGCAACAGCTCAACGGTATCGACAACCTGCGTTATGTGTCGTCGGAAAGTAACTCCGACGGCAGCATGACCATCACCGCGACCTTCGAGCAAGGCACCAACTCCGACACCGCGCAGGTCCGAGGTTCAGAACAAGCTGAACCTGGCCACCCCGCTGCTGCCGCAGGAAGTGCAGCAACAGGGTATCCGCGTGACCAAGGCAGTGAAGAACTTCCTGCTGGTGATCGGCGTGGTTTCGCGTGACGGCAGCATGAGCAAGGACGACCTGTCCAACTACATCGTGTCGAACATGCAGGACCCGATCTCGCGCACCGCCGGTGTCGGTGACTTCCAGGTCTTCGGTGCGCAGTACGCGATGCGTATCTGGCTCGACCCGGCCAAGTTGAACAACTTCAACCTGACCCCGGTCGACGTGAAGAACGCCATTGCTGCGCAGAACGTCCAGGTGTCGTCCGGTCAGCTCGGTGGCTTGCCTGCCGTGCAGGGCCAGCAACTGAACGCGACGATCATCGGCAAGACCCGTCTGCAGACCGCCGAGCAGTTCAAGGAAATCCTGCTCAAGGTCAACAAGGACGGCTCGCAGGTTCGCCTCAAAGACGTGGCTGAAGTTGGTCTCGGCGGCGAGAACTACGCGATCAGTGCCCAGTTCAACGGCAGCCCGGCGTCCGGTCTGGCGGTGAAACTGGCCAACGGCGCCAACGCCCTCGATACCGCCAAAGCGCTGCGCAACACTATCGACAGCCTCAAGCCGTTCTTCCCGCAAGGCATGGAAGTGGTGTTCCCGTACGACACCACTCCGGTGGTGACCGAGTCGATCAAAGGCGTGGTGCACACCCTGGTCGAAGCGATCGCTCTGGTGTTCCTGGTGATGTTCCTGTTCCTGCAGAACTTCCGCGCCACCGTCATCACCACGATGACCGTGCCGGTGGTACTGCTCGGTACGTTCGGCATCCTCGCCGCCGCCGGTTTCAGCATCAACACCCTGACCATGTTCGGCATGGTGCTGGCCATCGGTCTGCTGGTGGACGATGCCATCGTCGTGGTGGAAAACGTCGAGCGGGTGATGAGCGAAGAAGGCTTGTCACCGAAGGAAGCGACGAAGAAATCCATGGGCCAGATCCAGGGCGCACTGGTCGGTATCGCCCTCGTACTCTCGGCGGTACTGCTGCCGATGGCATTCTTCAGCGGCTCCACTGGTGTGATCTACAAGCAGTTCTCGATCACCATCGTTTCGGCGATGGCCCTGTCGGTGCTGGTTGCCCTGATCTTCACCCCGGCGCTGTGCGCGACCATGCTCAAGCCGATTCCGAAAGGCGAGCACGGTACTCCGAAGAAAGGTTTCTTCGGCTGGTTCAACCGTAACTTTGACCGTGGCGTGCGCAGCTACGAGCGCGGCGTCGGCAATATGCTGACCCGCAAGGCGCCGTACCTGCTGGCGTATCTGCTGATCGTCGTCGGCATGATCTGGCTGTTCACCCGCATCCCGACCGCGTTCCTGCCGGAAGAAGACCAGGGCGTACTGTTCGCCCAAGTGCAGACCCCGGCCGGTTCCAGTGCCCAGCGCACGCAGGTGGTCGTGGATGAAATGCGTGAGTACCTGCTGCGTCCGAACAAGGACGGTGGTGAAGCGGACGCGGTGGCTTCGGTGTTCACCGTGACCGGCTTCAACTTCGCCGGCCGTGGGCAGAGCTCGGGTATGGCGTTCATCATGCTCAAACCGTGGGGCGAACGTAACGCCGACAACAGCGTGTTCAAGCTCGCCGCGCGTGCCCAGCAACACTTCTTCAGTTTCCGTGACGCGATGGTGTTTGCCTTCGCCCCGCCAGCGGTTCTGGAATTGGGTAACGCCACCGGTTTCGACGTGTTCCTGCAAGACCGCGCCGGTATCGGTCACGAAAAACTGATGGAAGCGCGCAACCAGTTCCTTGGCATGGCGGCGCAAAGCAAGGTGCTGACCCAAGTGCGTCCGAACGGCCTGAACGATGAGCCGCAGTTCCAGCTGGAAATCGACGACGAGAAGGCCAGTGCCCTCGGCATCACCATCAGCGACATCAACAACACCCTGTCGATCGCGTTGGGCAGTAGCTACGTCAACGACTTCATCGACCGTGGTCGGGTGAAGAAAGTGTATGTGCAGGGCCAGCCGGACTCGCGCATGAGCCCCGAAGACCTGAAGAAGTGGTACGTGCGTAACGCCGAAGGCACCATGGTTCCGTTCTCGGCGTTCGCCAAGGGCGAGTGGGTCTACGGTTCGCCGAAGCTGGCGCGCTACAACGGTGTGGAAGCGGTCGAGGTACTCGGGGCTCCGGCGCCGGGCTACTCCACCGGTGAAGCGATGGCTGAAGTCGAAGCGATTGCCAAGAAGCTGCCGGCCGGTGTCGGTATCTCCTGGACCGGTCTGTCCTACGAGGAACGTCTGTCCGGCTCGCAAGCGCCAGCGCTGTACGCCCTGTCGCTGCTGATGGTGTTCCTGTGTCTGGCGGCGCTGTATGAGAGCTGGTCGATTCCGATCGCGGTCATGCTCGTGGTACCGCTGGGGATCATCGGTGCACTGATGGCTACCAGCCTGCGCGGTCTGTCCAACGACGTGTACTTCCAGGTGGGCTTGTTGACGACCATCGGTCTGGCGGCTAAAAACGCCATTCTGATCGTCGAATTCGCCAAGGAACTGCATGAACAGGGACGCAGCCTGCGCGAGGCGGCAATCGAAGCCTGCCGCATGCGTCTGCGCCCGATCATCATGACCTCGCTGGCCTTCGTTCTCGGTGTTGTGCCGCTGGCGATTTCCACCGGCGCCGGTTCAGGCAGTCAGCACGCGATCGGTACCGGCGTGATTGGCGGTATGCTCACGGCCACGATCCTGGCGATCTTCTGGGTCCCACTGTTCTTCGTTACTGTGTCGTCCATCGGTCAGCGTAAAAAGACCGACGCGGATGAGACTACTGAAACTCCTAAAGAGGCTGGCCAATGAGCAAGTCGCTACTCTCCATCGCAGTCGCCGCCTTCGTGCTGAGCGGTTGCTCGCTGATACCTGACTATCAGCAGCCTGAGGCTCCGGTCGCAGGTCAGTACCCGCAGGGGCCGGCATATTCGCCGGCCCAGGCTCCGGCGCAAGCCGCTGCCGAACAGGGCTGGAAGCAGTTTTTCCATGACCCTGCCCTGCAACAGCTGATCCAGGTCGCCTTGGAAAACAACCGCGACCTGCGTGTCGCGGCGCTGAACATCGACGCTTACGCGGCGCAGTACCGCATCCAGCGCGCAGACCTGTTCCCGGCAGTTTCGGCCAATGCCGCCGGCAGCCGCCAGCGTCTGCCGGCCCGTGCCTCGCAGACCGGCGAGTCGATGATCAGCAGCTCCTACTCGGCTACCGTCGGCGTCAGCGCCTACGAACTCGACCTGTTCGGTCGGGTGCGCAGCCTGAGCGAGCAAGCGTTGCAACAGTACTTCGCTACCGAAGAAGCACGCCGCAGTACGCAGATCAGTCTGGTCGCCAACGTCGCCAATGCCTACCTGACCTGGCAAGCGGACAAGGAACTGCTCAAGCTGACGCAGGACACCCTCGGTGCCTTCGAAGAAAGCTACAAGCTGACCAGCCGCAGCAACGAAGTCGGTGTGGCTTCGGCGCTGGACCTGGCGCAATCGCGCACTTCCGTGGAAAACGCCCGGGCACAATTGGCGCGTTATACCCGCCAGGTCGCGCAGGACGAAAACAGCCTGACCCTGCTGCTCGGCACCGGTATCCCGGCCAATCTGCAAGCCGCCAAACCGCTGTCTGATGATCTGCTCAGCGACGTACCGGCCGGTCTGCCTTCGGACCTGCTGCAACGTCGTCCGGACATCCTCCAGGCCGAGTACAACCTGAAGGCGGCCAACGCTAACATCGGCGCGGCGCGGGCAGCGTTCTTCCCGAGCATCAGCCTGACCGCCAACGCGGGCAGCCTGAGCCCGGATCTGTCCGGTCTGTTCAAGGGTGGCTCGGGGACGTGGCTGTTCCAGCCGCAGATCAACCTGCCGATCTTCAACGCCGGCAGCCTGCGCGCCAGCCTCGACTACGCCAAGATCCAGAAGGACATTGGCGTGGCGAACTACGAGAAGTCCATTCAAACGGCCTTCCAGGAAGTCGCCGACGGCCTGGCCGCGCGCCAGACCTACACCGAGCAGTTGCAAGCGCAGCGTGACTTCGTGCAGGCCAACCAGGATTACTACCGCTTGGCCGAACGTCGCTATCGCATCGGCGTCGACAGCAACCTGACCTTCCTCGATGCCCAGCGTCAGTTGTTCAGCGCACAACAAGCGCTGATCACCGACCGCCTCGCGCAGTTGACCAGTGCGGTCAACCTGTACAAGGCCCTGGGTGGTGGCTGGAATGCGCAGACCGCGCAGAACGAAGCGCTGAAAGAAGAAGCGCCGAAGATGAAGCTGTTCTGATCCTCGGCTGAATACATCAAGCCCACCTTATTGGTGGGCTTTTTGTTTTTTGAAGATCAAAAGATCGCAGCCTTCGGCAGCTCCTACATTTGAAATGCGTTGCCCTGCAAGGAGCTGCCGAAGGCTGCGATCTTTTGATCTTCAATGCTGTTCGATAATCGCCCAAAACCCGCTTTTCCCAATTGAATCCAAACATCCGCCCCCCGCACCATTCGCTCCACAAAACCAATAACAACAGGTTCGACACCATGCTCCCGCGCCCTGCCCCGTCCGGCTGATTGCCATCGTTTCACCCCTGAATACTTTCCAAGTCTGCACCCCGAAAACCGGCCGCAGCGCACCCGTTCGCCCTAAAAAAACAAGAGAGACCCGAGCCCATGACAACCTCCCCTGCGCCTTACGCAATTCCCGGCCTGATCGCCCTGGCCCTGGCGGGCGCCGCCCTCCCCGTCGCGGCGCAAGAAGCCGGCTTCGTTGAAGGCGCCAAGGTCAACCTGAACCTGCGCAACTTCTATATCAACCGCAACTTCACCAACCCGACCAAAACCCAGGGCAAGGCTGAAGAATGGACGCAGAGTTTCATCCTCGACGCCAAATCCGGCTTTACCCAAGGCACCGTCGGTTTCGGCATGGACGTACTCGGGCTGTATTCGATCAAGCTCGATGGCGGTAAAGGCACGGGCGGTACGCAGTTGTTGCCGCTGGACCATGACGGGCGCCCGGCGGACAACTTCGGTCGCACCAACGTCGCCTTCAAGGCCAGACTTTCGCAGACCGAGGTCAAGGTCGGCGAGTGGATGCCGGTATTGCCGATTCTGCGTTCGGACGACGGTCGCTCGCTGCCGCAAACCTTCCGTGGCGGCCAGATCACCTCCAAGGAAATCGCCGGCCTGACCCTCTATGGCGGCCAGTTCCGCGCCAACAGCCCGCGCGACGACAGCAGCATGAGCGACATGTCGATGACCGGCAAAGCCGCGTTCACCTCTGACCGTTTCAACTTCCAGGGCGGCGAATACCTGTTCAACGACAAGCGCACACAGATCGGCTTATGGAATGCGCAACTCAAGGACATCTACAGCCAGCAGTACCTCAATGTGCTGCACAGTCAGCCGCTCGGTGACTGGACGCTGGGCGCCAACCTCGGCTTTTTCTATGGCAAGGAAGATGGCAGCGCGCGTGCCGGCGATCTGGACAACAAGACCTGGTACGGGATGTTTTCGGCCAAGTACGGCGGCAGCACGTTCTACCTCGGCCTGCAGAAACTCACCGGCGACAGCGCCTGGATGCGCGTCAACGGCACCAGTGGCGGGACTCTGGCCAACGACAGCTACAACGCCAGTTATGACAACGCTCAGGAACGCTCCTGGCAGTTGCGTCACGACTACAACTTCGCCGCCATGGGCATCCCCGGCCTGACCCTGATGAACCGCTACATCAGCGGCGACAACGTGCACACCGGGACGATCACCGACGGCAAGGAATGGGGTCGCGAATCGGAACTCGGTTACACGGTGCAGAGCGGCACGTTGAAGGATTTGAACGTCAGATGGCGCAACTCGACCATGCGCCGCGACTTCAGCAACAACGAGTTCGACGAGAACCGATTGATCGTCAGCTACCCGATCAGCCTGCTTTAACCAAACATGCTCCACTGTGGGAGCGAGCCTGCTCGCGAAAGCGCTGCTTCAGTCGACATCTGTGTCGAATATGAAATGGCCTTCGCGAGCAGGCTCGCTCCCACATTTGATTCCCATCACAGATGCATGCCATTGGTCAGGCCATGTAGCGCTTTTGCGGGCGGCGGTTACAGTGAGCAAACCTGAAGGACTCAGGTGCTCCAACCCTTCACGCTTCCGTTTCGTAGTCGGTCTCCAGCTGTGCACCAGGTTGTCATCGGAAGACACCATTTGATCACCGGAGGATCACCTCATGATCACGCGCCGCACCACTGCACCCGATTGGGACGCCAAGGCGTACCAGCAGTTTTCCCGTCTCAGACAACGTCCGGTCAACGAATTGCTCGACCGCGTCGACCTGCACAACCCGCAACGCATTTACGATCTGGGCTGCGGCACCGGCATTGCCACGCAGTTGTTGGCCAAACGCTGGCCGCGCGCGCAGTTGCAGGGCGTCGACAGCTCGGCGCAGATGCTCGATGAGGCACGCTGCCTGCCGATCCGGGCGTTGTGGAAACATTGCGACCTGCTTGATTGGCAACCTGAGCAACCGGCGGATCTGCTGTTCGCGGCCGCCGTGCTGCACTTTATCGAAGGCCATGAAAAACTGCTGCCGCGCCTGCTCGATTATCTGAATCCCGGCGGCTGTCTGGCGGCGCACATGCCGGACTGGCGCGATGCGCTGTGGTATCGGCTGATGCTCGACACCCTCGAAAACGGCGGCCCCGGTGGCACACCACTGGGCACACCTGAACTGCGCCAGCGCATGGCGGCGCGGCCGTTATTGGCACTGGAAGATTACTATCGGTTGCTCGCGCCCATGACTACGTCGCTGGATATCTGGGAGACCGAGCAGTTGCAGGTGGTTGACGGCAAGTCGCCGGTGTATGACTGGGTGAAGGTCTCGGCGCTGCGGCCGGTGATGCAGGCGTTGAGTTCAGCGGAACAGGCGCGGTTTATCTATCACTACCTGATGCGGGTGCATGAGCATTATCCGCAGGAGGGGGATGGGCATACGTTGTTTGCATTCAAGCGAATATTTATTGTCGCCAGGGTGTGATTCGTTACGGCCGCTACCGCTTTCGCGAGCAGGCTCGCTCCCACAGGGAAATGCATTCCAATGTGGGAGCGAGCCTGCTCGCGAAGGCGTCAGTGCAACAACCTCACTCGCGGGATTCAACCCCGAGTTCATCCCACACCGATTCGGCCAAATGAAACGTCGCGTTCGCCGCCGGTATGCCGCAGTAGATTGCGCTCTGCATGATCACTTCCTTGATCTCGCCACGGCTCACACCATTATTGGCCGCCGCACGCAGGTGCAGTTTCAGTTCGCCCTCGCGGTTCATGCCGATCAGCATGGCGATGGTGATCAGGCTGCGGGTATGGCGGGGCAGGCCCGGGCGGGTCCAGATGTCGCCCCATGCGTGGCGGGTGATCATCTCCTGGAATTCCGAGTTGAACTCGGTCAGCGTGGTCAGGCTGCGATCAACGTGGGCATCGCCCAGCACCGCGCGGCGGACTTGCATGCCTTCGTCGTAACGTTGTTTCTCGTCCACAAAATCTTCCTCACTGAGCCTGCAAAAACGCCAGCACACGGTCGCTGAAATCGGCGCCGGCCTGCACGTTGGACAAATGCGCCGCATGGAACTCGGCGTACTCGGCGTCGCGCACATGGTCGCGAATGAAGTGCCCGCCGGACGGCGGCGTCACCGCATCTTCGCTGCCGGCAATCACCAGCAACGGCACGTTGATCGAAGCCAGTTGTTCACGAAAATCGGCATCTCGCACGGCCGCGCAGTTAGCCGCATAACCTTGTGGATTGGTCGCGGCGAGCATGTCGGTAATCTTCTTCGCGGCCTCGGGATGCGCTGCGGAAAAGTCTGGGGTGAACCAGCGCGCAATCGAGGCATCACGCAGTGCGACCATCGCCGCCGGGCCGTCACGCAACACGGTTTCGATGCGTGGATTCCATACCGACGGATCGCCGATTTTCGCCGCCGTGTTGCACACGATCAGTTTGTGCAGACGATGGCCTGCGTTGATCCCCAGCCACTGACCGATCAGCCCGCCCATCGACAGTCCGCAGAAATGCGCGCGCTCGATATGCAGCGCATCGAGCAGACCGAGTACGTCATGGCCCAATTGCTCGATGCTGTACGGCCCTTCGGTGACCAGCGATTGCCCATGGCCGCGCGTGTCGAAACGCAGCACGCGAAAATGCTCGGTGAACGCCGGCATCTGCGCGTCCCACATGTGCAGGTCGGTGCCCAGCGAGTTGGACAGCACCAGCACCGGCGCAGCGGCCGGGCCTTCTATTTGATAGTGCAGTTCGCCATCGGCGAGTTGAACGAAAGCCACAGCCCTCTCCTTCAGACAGTCAAAGCGTTGTGTTCAGCCACCGCACGCTCGACCCAGACTTGCGCCTGGCCGAGGTAATGCGCGGGGTTGAGAAGATCATCGAGTTCAGCGCCACTGAGTTCGGCGGTGACTTGCGGCTCGTCAGCGAGCACCGCACGCAGATGGCGCTGCTCGGCCACCGCGCGTTTGCAGCACTGTTCGAGCAGATGATGCGCGGTGTCGCGGCCGACGCGTTGGGCGAGGACGATGCTCACCGCTTCGGCCAGCACCAGGCCTTGGGTCAGTTCGAGGTTGCGGGCCATGCGCGCCGCGTCGACTTCCAGACCGTCGGCCAGCAAACGCGCCTGTTGCAGCGAACCGGACACCAGGCAGCAGATCTCCGGCAAGGTTTCCCATTCGGCGTGCCACAAACCGAGGCTGCGTTCGTGCTCCTGCGGCATCGCGCTGAACAGCGTCGACACCAGCCCCGGCACCCGCGTTGCCGCGCCGATCAGCACCGCCGCGCCGACCGGGTTGCGTTTGTGCGGCATGGTCGACGAGCCGCCCTTGCCCGGTGCGGCGGGCTCGAACACTTCCGCCGCTTCGGTCTGCATCAACAGGCTGATGTCGCGGCCGAATTTGCCGAGGCTGCCGGCGATCAGTCCAAGCACGGCGCCGAACTCGACGATGCGATCACGCTGGGTATGCCACGGTTGCTCGGGCAGGGTCAGTTGCAGCTCTTCGGCCAAGGCCTCAGCGATTGGCAACGCCTGTGCCCCCAGCGCCGCGAGCGTGCCCGAGGCGCCACCGAATTGCAGCACCAGCAGACGTGGCTTGAGTTGTTGCAGACGCTGACGGCTGCGCGTGACGGCACCCAGCCATCCGGCGATTTTCATACCGAGGGTCACTGGCGTCGCGTGTTGCAGCCAGGTGCGACCGGCCAGTGGCGTGGCGGCGAAACGTTGTGCCTGAGTGGCGAGCGAGTCGGCCAGTTGTGCCAGTTGGTTTTCGATCAGCGCCAGCGCCTGGCGCAATTGCAAGACCAGCCCGGAATCCATCACGTCCTGACTGGTCGCGCCCAGATGCACATAGCGCTCGGCCTCGGCATCGCTCGAGGCGATCTGCTTGCCCAAGGCCTTGACCAGTGGAATCGCCGAATTGCCGGCCGTGGCAATCGCCTCGCCCAGCGCCGCGAAGTCATACAGACCGGCGTCGCACGCTGTGGCAATCGGTGCCACGGCCGATGAAGGAATCAGCCCGACCCGCGCCTCAGCCCGGGCCAGCGCCGCTTCGAAATCAAGCATCGCCTGCACCCGGCCCTGATCGCAGAACACTTCGCGCATATCGCGGGCGGTGAAGTAGGCATCGAACAATTGATTGCCCGGTCGCTGAGTCATAAACAGTCCTTGCCGGCGCGGGCCTCGCAGCCCGCGCACATGGGTTTACAGATCGTGGTGCAGATACTTCGCCTGCTTGGGCAAACGCAGGCTGAACAGGAAAGCCACCGCCATCATCGCCGTGACGTACCAGTAGAAGGCGTTTTCCATGCCGCCAGCCTTGAGGCTCAAGGCAACGAATTCCGCCGAACCACCGAAGATTGCATTCGCCACCGCGTAAGCCAGGCCGACACCAAGCGCGCGGACTTCCGGCGGGAACATCTCGGCTTTCACCAGACCGCTGATCGAGGTGTAGAAACTGACGATTGCCAGCGCCAGGGTGATCAGCACGAAGGCGAGGAACGGGCTGCTGATACTTTTCAGGCTGAGCAGAATCGGCACGGTGAACAGCGTGCCGAGGGCGCCGAACCAAAGCATCGAGTTACGCCGGCCGATCTTGTCGGCGAGCATGCCGAACAGCGGCTGCATGCACATATACAGGAACAGCGCGCCGGTCATGATGTAGCTGGCGGTCTTGGCGTGCATCCCGGCGGTGTTCACCAGGTATTTCTGCATGTAGGTGGTGAAGGTGTAGAAAATCAGCGAGCCGCCAGCGGTGTAGCCGAGCACGGTGATGAACGCCGCTTTGTGATCGCGGAACAGTGCAGTGATGCTGCCGGCGTCTTTGTGTGCGCGGGTTTCTTTGTTGGTGGTTTCCTTCAGCGAACGACGCAGGAACAGCGAAATCAGCGCCGCCACCGCACCGACCACGAATGGAATCCGCCAGCCGTAGGCACGCAGGTCTTCTTCAGTGAGGAACTGTTGCAGCACCACCACCAGCGACACCGCCAGCAATTGCCCGCCAATCAGCGTCACGTACTGGAACGAGGCGAAGAATCCGCGCTGGCCCTTGAGCGCGACTTCGCTCATGTAAGTCGCGGTGGTGCCGTACTCGCCGCCGACCGACAGACCTTGCAGCAAACGCGCGAACAGCAACAGCACCGGTGCCCAGACGCCGATGTCCTTGTAGGTCGGCAAACAGGCGATCAGCAACGAGCCGAAGCACATCATCAGAATCGAGATGAGCATCGAGTTCTTGCGCCCGTGCTTGTCAGCGACCCGGCCGAAAATCCAGCCACCAATCGGACGCATCAGGAACCCGGCAGCGAACACGCCAGCGGTGTTGACCAGTTGCACGGTGGGGTTATCGGAGGGGAAAAACGCCGGGGCAAAATAGATCGCGCAGAAGGCGTAGACGTAGAAGTCGAACCATTCGACGAGGTTGCCGGACGAAGCGCCGACGATAGCGAAGATGCGCTTGCTGCGCTCTTCGCCGGTGTAGTGGGAGGTGGTGGTTGTCATTGTTTTTCACTCGATAGGGACAGTCACAGTCTAGACATACTTTGCAACAGTCCCGTTCCACATCGGATCATCACCCACGTCTGGATCAGCCTTTATGGCGAGGGGATTTATCCCCGCTCGAGTGCGAAGCACTCGCAAATCAGATACACGCGGTTCATCTGAATACCGCGCCGACTGGTTTTTGGGGCTGCTTCGCAGCCCAGCGGGGATAAATCCCCTCACCACAGGGACTCTGTCCTGCAGGGGATTTGGGGTGTTCTCTCAATAATCGAAGAACACCGTCTCGGCATCGGTGCCCTGCAGAACTACATTCCACTGGTACACACCCGACGCATCCGCCTTGGCCAGCAACGTCTGGCGACGCTCCGCCGGCACACATTCCAGCAACGGATCAGCCACGTTCGCCGGTTCACCTTCAAAATAAATCCGCGTCAGCAAATGCTTGACCAGACCACGAGCAAACACCAGCACCACCAGATGCGGCGCCTGGGTCGAGCCTTTCAACCCCGGCACAGAGCCCGGTTTGATCGTGGTGAAACGGAAGCGCCCTTCGGCGTCGACCGGCACCCGACCGAAACCTTCAAAATTCGGGTCGAGCGGTTTGTCCTGCTGATCTTCCGGGTGGTCGTACTTGCCGGCGGCGTTGGCCTGCCAGACTTCGAGCATGGCGTCGTTGACGACATCGCCATTGCCATCCACCACTTGGCCGGTGATTGCCACGCGCTCGCCGAGGGTCAGCTCGTTGGCCAGGGTTTCGCGGTTCAGCCAGGTCAGGCCGATGTGGTAATACGGCCCGACGGTGTGGGACGTGGTCGCATAGAGCGTCATCTTATTTCTCCATCGGCGTGGCTTCACGGCCGCGCAGCACGATGTCCCAGCGGTAACCGAGGGCGTAGGACGGAATGGTTTTTTCCAGATCGAAACTGGCGATCAGGCGTTCCTTGGCCGAAGTGTCCGGCACGCAGTTGTAGATCGGGTCATACGCCAGCAGCGGATCACCGGGGAAGTACATCTGCGTGACCAGACGCGTAAGAATGCTCGGCCCAAACAGGGAAAAGTGGATGTGCGCCGGGCGCCAGGCGTTGTGGTGGTTGCCCCACGGATAGGCGCCGGGCTTGATGGTCTGGAACTGGTACCAGCCATCGGCATCGGTGACGGTGCGGCCGGTGCCGGTGAAGTTCGGGTCCAGCGGCGCGTCGTGCAGGTCGCGGGCATGGTTGTAGCGGCCGGCGGCGTTGGCCTGCCAGATCTCCACCAGAATCCCCGGCACCGGCAGGCCGTCTTCGTCGAGCACGCGGCCGTGAATGATGATGCGCTCGCCCAGCGGCTCGCCGTCGTGCTGCGCGGTGAGGTCATTGTCCTTCTCGGCAACGTGTTCGGCACCGATGGTCGGCCCGGTGATTTCCGACAGCGAGTGCGGCAGGTGCACCAACGGCTTGGACGGCGAGCGCAGGTTGGTGGATTGATACGTCGGGTGCAGGTAGTCAGGCTGAGTGCCTGCCTGTGGGCGACGGTAACCAGGCTTGTCAGTCATTTCGCTTTCCTCAGTTCTTGTAAGTGCCGCAGCGCGTCAGACACGTTCGATGGCTAGGGCCAGACCCTGGCCGACACCGACGCACATGGTCGCCAGACCTTTCTTGCCGCCAGTCTTTTCCAGATGATGCAGGGCGGTCAGCACCAGCCGCGCACCGCTCATGCCCAACGGGTGACCGAGGGCAATCGCGCCGCCATTCGGGTTGACCTGCGGCGCATCGTCGGCCAGACCCAACTCGCGCAGCACCGCCAAGCCTTGGCTGGCAAACGCTTCGTTGAGTTCGATCACGTCGAAATCGCTGACCGCCACGCCGAGGCGCTCGGTCAGTTTGCGCACCGCCGGCACCGGGCCGATGCCCATCACCCGTGGTGCGACACCGGCGCTGGCCATGCCGAGCACTTTTGCGCGGGCGGTCAGGCCGTGTTTTTTCACCGCTTCGGCCGAAGCCAGAATCAGCGCAGCAGCACCATCGTTGACCCCCGAGGCATTGCCGGCGGTGACGGTTTTGTCCGCGCCGTTGACCGGTTTCAACTTGGTCAACGCTTCAATCGTGGTATCGGCGCGCGGATGTTCGTCCTGGCTAACCACGGTTTCGCCCTTCTTGTGGGCAATCCGTACTTCAACAATTTCTTCGGCGAAGTAACCGGCGGCCTGCGCGGCGGCGGTACGTTGCTGACTGCGCAAGGCAAAGGCGTCCTGATCTGCGCGCGAGACCTTATAGTCGTCGGCGACGTTGTCAGCGGTTTGCGGCATGGCATCGACGCCGTACTGCGCCTTCATCAGCGGGTTGATGAAACGCCAGCCGATGGTGGTGTCCTCCAGCTTCATGTTGCGCGAGAACGCCGCGTCGGCCTTGCCCATCACGAATGGCGCGCGGGACATCGACTCGACGCCACCGGCAATCGCCAACTCCATCTCGCCACTGGCGATAGCGCGGAATGCGGTGCCGATCGCGTCCATGCCCGAAGCGCAGAGGCGATTGAGCGTAACGCCGGGCACGCTGTCCGGCAGGCCGGCGAGCAGCAATGCCATGCGTGCGACGTTGCGGTTGTCTTCGCCGGCCTGATTGGCGCAGCCGAGGAACACCTCATCGACGGCATTCCAGTCCACCGATGGATTGCGCTCCATCAGGGCCTTGATCGGCACGGCGGCCAGGTCGTCGGCGCGCACGGCGGACAATGCGCCACCGAAGCGGCCAATGGGGGTGCGAATCGCGTCGCAGATATACACGTCACGCATCATGCTTCTCCCGGTGCCTGACCGTGGGCGGCAGCGGTGCGCGCTTCAAGATCACGCAGCGCCGTCAGCTCGACTTCGGTCGGCTCAGCGGTGGTTTCAACAGAGTCGGCAAAACGGATCGCCCAACCGGTGGCGGCGACCACTTGCTCGCGGGTCACGCCCGGATGCAGCGCGGTGACCACAAATTCGTGGGTGCCCTCCTCCGGTTCCATGATGCACAGGTCGGTGATGATCCCCACCGGCCCGGCGCCCGGCAGGCCGAGACGTTTACGCGAATCGCCGCCCTCGCCGTGACCGACCGAGGTGATGAAATCGAGTTTGTCGACAAACGAACGCGCCGACTGTTTAAGGATGATCAGCACGCTTTTCGCCGAACCGGCAATCTCCGGCGCGCCACCGGCACCCGGCAGGCGCACTTTCGGCGCGTGGTAGTCGCCGACCACGGTGGTGTTGATGTTGCCGAAACGGTCGACCTGCGCGGCGCCGAGGAAGCCAACGTCGATGCGCCCGCCCTGCAACCAATAGCGAAAAATCTCACCGGTCGGCACCACGGTGTCGGCGGTCTCGGCCAGCTCACCGTCACCGATGGACAGCGGCAGTACGCTCGGCTTAGCGCCAATCGGGCCGGATTCGTAAATCAGCACCACGTCCGGCGATGAAGTCAGGCGCGCGAGGTTGGCGGCTTTCGATGGCAGGCCGATGCCGACGAAGCATACCGAGCCGTTCTTCAGGCGCCGGGCCGCCGCGACGGTCATCATTTCATTGGTGGTGTAAGTCATTACTTGGCCTCCGAAGCAGCGGCCAATTTGGCCTGGAATTCGCTGAAGTCAGCGCAGCCATGGATGTATTCGTTGATCCACGCGGTAAACGTCTCACGGTCGCGAGCGATCGGGTCCCACGCCTGATAGAAACGATTGTCACGCTCGGTGTAACCGTGGGCGTAGGACGGATGCGCGCCGCCCGGCACGTGGCAGACCGCGCTCAAGGCCCAGGTCGGCAGTACGCAAGCGTTCATCGGTGCGTTGAGGTCATCGACGATCTCTTCCACCGTGACGATGCAGCGCTTGGCCGCCAGCGCGGCTTCTTTCTGCACACCGAGAATGCCCCAGAGCAGCACGTTGCCTTTGCGGTCGGCCTTTTGCGCGTGGATCACGGTGACGTCCGGGCGCACCGATGGCACTGCCGCCAGCACTTCGCCGGTGAACGGACAGGTCACGGTTTTGATCAGCGGATTGACCTTCGGCAGGTCGGAACCGGCGTAGGCACGCAGCACCGCGAACGGCAGCCCGGACGCGCCGGCGACGTAGGCGTTGGCGAGGTCGGCGTGGCTGTGTTCTTCGATTTCCAGCGCGTGTGGCCACTGCTTTTCGACCGCGTCACGCAGACGGTGCAGCGAACCCACACCCGGGTTGCCGCCCCAGGAGAAAATCAGTTTGCGCGCGCAACCGGCGCCGATCAGTTGGTCGTAGATCAGGTCAGGCGTCATCCGCACCAGCGTCAGATCTTTCTTGCCTTGACGAATGATTTCATGACCCGCTGCCGTAGGGATCAGGTGAGTGAAGCCTTCGAGGGCGACGGTATCGCCGTCGTTGACGAATTGCTTCACCGCGTCGTGCAGCGAAAGGATCTCAGCCATGGAGCGGGCTCCTGTTCTTGTAAGGAATCGCCAGTGATAAAAAGGCGCGAGGTTCAGCGCCGGAGTCACTGAAGATTAAGCTCGGGAAAATCGCCAAACAATCCGATAATCGACTGAGTGTTCGTTTATCGAACGGATTGTTGTTCAGCTAACAATCAGATCAAAAGCTTCGCGAGCAGGCTCGCTCCCACCTTGGAATGCATTCCAGAATGTGGGAGCGAGCCTGCTCGCGAAGGGGCCAGCCTGTTCAATAACGATCTGCGCCCGATTCAGGTCGCATCCGCATGACTGACCATGCCCTTGATCAACACCGCCGCCGTCGCCAACCCCGCCGGGATCACCAGAGCGGTCAGCACTTGCTCGAAATTCCAGCCCAGGCCGAGCAAGGTTGCGCCCATCCACGCGCCAAGAATCGCGCCGAAGCGGCCGATGCCGAGCATCCACGACACCCCGGTCGCACGGCCCTGGGTCGGGTAGAAGCGCGCTGCCAATGACGGCATCGCCGATTGCGCGCCGTTAACGCACATGCCCGCCACCAGTACCAGCGTCGCCAGCAAAGTGATGTTGCCCAGGCTCTGCCCCACGGCGTAGGCAAACACCCCGGCCAGCAGGTAGAAAATGCCGATGACCTTGTGCGGATTGAAGCGGTCCATCGCCCAGCCCACCCCGACCGCGCTCAACACCCCACCAAACTGGAACAACGCACCGATGAACGCGGCCTGTTCCATGCTCGCGCCGCTGTCGCGCATCAGCGTCGGCAGCCAACTGGTCAGCAGGTAGACGATCACCAGGCCCATGAAATAGGTCAGCCACAACAGCAGCGTGCCGGTGCTGTAAGTGCCGGAGAAGATCACCGCGAAGACATTGCGCGCCTTGACGGTTTTCTGTTCCGGCACGCTGAAGCTCGCAGCCTGGGCGACGGTAATTGGATCGATCGGTGCCAAGGTCTTGCGAACTTTGTCGGTGCCGCGGTTGCGTACCACCAGGTAGCGCGCCGACTCCGGCAGCCAGAACACCAATACCACGGCGAGGATCAGCGGCAGGATCCCGCCGATCATCAACAGCGCGTGCCAGCCGAACGCCGGGATCAGTTTTGCCGAGATGAAACCGCCGCCGGCCATGCCGAGGTTGAAGCCGCAGAACATGCTGGTCACCAGCAGCGACTTCTTGCGCTCCGGGGTGTATTCCGAGAGCAGCGTCGTCGCGTTGGGCATGCCCGCGCCGAGACCGAGGCCGGTAAGGAAGCGCAACACCAGCAGTTGTTCGACGTTGGTGCTGTACGCCGAGGCCAGGCTGAAGCCGCCGAACAGAATCACCGCACCGACGAGTACGACTTTGCGCCCGAAGCGGTCAGCCAAAGGGCCGGAGCCGAGGGCGCCGAAGACCATGCCGATCAGCGCAGCACTCATCACCGGGCCGAGGCTGGCGCGGTCGATGCCCCAGTCTTGCGACAGCGCCGGGGCGATGAAGCCCATGGCGGCGGTGTCGAGGCCGTCGAGAAATACGATCAGGAAACACAGGATCACCACTCGCCACTGATAGCGCGAGATCGGTTGGGCGTTGATAAAGGTCTGCACATCGAGGCAGTTACCCACAGCGGACTGAGGCTGGTTCATTATTTTTATTCCACGCAAAAAACGCAGTCGAACGGCGGCCGGCCAAAGGAAGGCACGGTCACAAGAATAGAAGGTTGTTATCAGGCGTTGCGGTGAACCCGGCAACAACGGGTGGGATACGGACAGTCGGGGAGCGAGCGCATGGTGAGTTGCCTCTTGTCATTATTATGGGGTCGACAGTCCGGCGAGCTCATTCACATCAGCGCCGGATGACGCTGCCGCGACATTAATGATCCGAGGGTTTTAGCGTCAATTCGATAAACGCAACACTGTGCGTTTATCGAACAGCTTCCTCAGGCGAACAACTGCGCACTGAGGTCGCGGCTGGCGCTGAGCAGGCCGGGCAGGAAGCGCTGCTCCAGCTCGGCGCGGCTGACTCGCCCGGCGTGGGTGCTGACATTCAGCGCGGCGACCACTTGCCCGGAGGCGTCGTACACCGGCACAGCGATCGAGCGCAGGCCCTGTTCCAGTTCCTGATCGACAATGCACCAGCCCTGCTGACGCACCTGCTGCAAACATTCGAGCAACGCGTCCGGGGTATGAATGGTGCGGCTGGTCTTGGCCACCAGTTCGGCGTGGTCGAGGTATTCGCCCAGGGAGGTGTCATCCAGTGCCGCTAGCAGAATCCGCCCCATCGACGTGCAATACGCCGGCAACCGCCCACCGACGGAAAGGTCGACCGAGATCAATCGCTGAGTGGTCGCCGAACGTGCGATATAGAGAATGTCATCGCCCTCCAGCGTCGCCATGTTGCAGGCTTCGTGCAGTTGCTCGCTCATACGGTCGAGATACGGCTGTGCGGAAACGGCCAGCGGGGTTGAGGACAGATAGGCGTGGCCGAGGGTCAGCACTTTCGGCAGCAGCGAATAGGTGCGCCCGTCGGTGGTGGCGTAGCCGAGCTTGATCAGCGTGTGCAGACAACGGCGCACGGCGGCGCGGGGAATTTCCGTGCGATGACTGATCTGCGCGATGGTCAGGTGGCGTTTACGTTCCTGAAACGCCTGCACCACCGCCAGACCACGGGCCAAGGACGTCATGAAATCCGGATCACCGGTCAGCGCCTGAATGCGCTTGGCCGGCGAAGCGACGATGGGCGGCGCCACCGACGTGAAGGAGTTGCGCATTTGATCGTTCATTTCTTGTCCTTGTCCGGCACGCATCGATGCCTAGTCAAACGGCTCGCCGCGCGATGCACAAGCATCGCGGCACCAACATTGGGCGATTATCGAACCGCCGACCGATAATCGCAATCCAGCCGCCCGCCCTCCTCTTCATCCTTGAGGCAGCTTTAGCGATTCTGCTCGCAACTTAGTTGTTCCAGTTAATGGCGCCAAAAACAGAACGCCTGTTCTATAACGCGGTCTTTACACTTAACTAGCGGTAAAAGTTGCCGGTAACAAAACCCTCACACATTCAGAACCGTTTTTAACTTGGCAAAGATAGTCATTCCCGAATCGGCCGCTATAATGCACCCTAGTCGCGGCGCTTTAATCAAAAGCCCGCGACTTGCTGAAACGAGGTCCTTCGTCTCAGCTCCGGCCAGCGCCCGGCGCCCATCACACATGCAACGCCAGCGCTCGCTGAAACAGGAAACTGATGCTGCGTCAGTTTTTATCTGGTGCCGTAGCCGCCTGTAACACGGAAGTCTTGATCGCCTCTGCAATGTCTCCGCGCCTGATCGGGCTGTGGATGACTGGCGGGTTCGCTCAATTGACTCGTTGCAGTGTGTTTCACCGGATATTCAATTCAACTCATACAGGTAGCACCGTGACGAAAGACGAACTGCGCGCGGAACTAGAGCGCCAGGAACAACGTTACAAGGAAGTTTACGGCGGGGAAGTCACCACCTACGCCGCTCAGCCGGAACCGGAACGCAAGGCATGGCGCAAGCGCCCTACTGTTCAGGATCAGGTGTTCAAGCAGGAAATCGAAAAGATCGAAAAGGAACTCAAAGCCGAAGAGCCATGAGCCACGGCGGTTGAGCATTCGAAAGTCGGCGTCCGCCTGAGCCACAGCGCGGTGGAAGACGACATCTCGCGCGCCCGCTATCTGCGGGCAGCGGCTGCATCGCTGTTCTGGGGCTTATGAACGAGCGTCCCACAGGTTTCAGAGATATTTCAGACAAGCGTTTGAGCCTTTGCGATGTCTGAAAAAACGGCTCGAAAATATAGTTTATTCAATAAAATCAAGTAGTTGAAAAACCCTGCGTGCTGCTTGGTTTTCACGCCCTGCAACAAATTAAATCGAAGAAGGGTGTGACCAGTGAGCAGACGGGGCATCGATTTCCTGTCTTTTCTGGCATAATCGCGCCCCCTTACGACCGGGTCAGAAAACCTTCATGATCGATTTATTCAGCGGACTGGATGCTTGGGTGCTTGTGAGCCTCTTGCTCGCCCTGACGTTTGTCCTCGCCTTCGAGTTCATCAATGGATTTCATGACACCGCTAACGCGGTAGCCACTGTTATCTACACCAAAGCCATGCCGCCACACCTGGCGGTGTTCTTTTCCGGTGTGTTCAATTTCCTCGGCGTGCTGCTGGGCGGCGTTGGCGTGGCTTATGCCATCGTCCACCTGCTGCCGGTTGAACTGCTGATCAATGTGAACACCGGCCATGGCCTGGCGATGGTGTTCTCGTTGCTCGCCGCGGCAATCGCCTGGAATTTGGGCACCTGGTACTTCGGTATCCCGGCTTCCAGCTCGCACACCCTGATCGGCTCGATCCTCGGCGTCGGTCTGGCCAACGCGCTGATCAACGACATTCCGTTGAGAGATGGCGTGAACTGGCAGAAAGCGATCGACATCGGCGCCTCGCTGGTGTTCTCGCCGATGGCCGGCTTCCTCATCGCCGCGCTGGTGCTGATCGGCCTGAAATGGTGGCGCCCGCTGTCGAAGATGCACAAGACGCCGGAACAGCGCCGCAAGATCGACGACAAAAAGCACCCGCCGTTCTGGAACCGTCTGGTCCTGGTGATCTCGGCCATGGCCGTGAGCTTCGTGCACGGTTCCAACGATGGCCAGAAAGGCATCGGCCTGATCATGCTGGTGCTGATCGGTATTGTCCCGGCGCAGTTCGTACTCGATCTGAACAGCACCACCTACCAGATCGAACGCACCCGCGACGCGACCCTGCACCTGAGCCAGTTCTACCAGCGCAACGCCGATTCGCTGGGTGAATTCCTGGCCCTGGGCAAGAGCGTGGAAGGCGACCTGCCGGAGAAATTCCGCTGCAACCCGCAGCAGACCGAACCGACCATCACCGCCCTGCTGCATACCCTCAAAGGTGTAGCGGACTACCATTCGCTGTCGTCGGACAGCCGCATCGAAGTGCGTCGCTACCTGCTCTGCCTGGACGACACGGCGAAGAAAGTCGGCAAATTGCCTGGCCTGGAAGCCCGTGAAAAGGCTGACCTCGACAAGCTGCGCAAAGACCTGACCACCACCACTGAATACGCCCCGTTCTGGGTGATTCTGGCGGTCGCCCTGGCACTGGGCCTGGGCACCATGGTCGGCTGGAAGCGTGTGGTGCTGACCATTGGCGAGAAGATCGGCAAGCAGGGCATGACCTATTCCCAGGGCATGTCGGCGCAGATCACCACAGCCAGCCTGATCGGCATGGCCAACATTTTCAGCCTGCCGGTGTCGACCACTCATGTGTTGTCTTCGGGTGTGGCCGGGACCATGGTTGCCAATAAAAGCGGCCTGCAGGGTGGCACGGTCAAGACTATTCTGCTGGCCTGGGTGTTGACCTTGCCAGCGACCGTGGCGCTGTCGGCCGGGTTGTTCTGGTTGGCTTCGAAGGCTTTGGGTAGTTGATCGATTGTTGCTTGTGAAGGAGGCGCGATTCTTTGGAATCGCGCCTTTTTTGTTTTTTGGATTGGGGGCATATCCGTTGCTGCGGGTGCTGCCGCTGGCGGTTTCGCTCTTACAGCGAGTCACCTTTTCCAAACGCCAAAAAGGTAACCCAAAGGCTTTGCCCCGGCGTACGGCCCGCTCGCTGGAGCTCGGGGTACCTTCGTTACGGGACCGATCCGGGCGCAGCGGCTCCGGTTGGCTTCGCTGCACCTACACTCGCTGTGTACGACTGCGTCGTACAGTCGCTACGCTCCCACCCCCGGATCGATCCCGTAACGAAGCCTGCCGAAGGGGCAAAAGATCAAAAGCAAAAGCCAAAGCCAGATCAAGAGCCCCTCACCCTAGCCCTCTCCCAGAGGGAGAGGGGACTGACCGAGGTGTTTGGGCGAAACACGCCGACTTGCGATACCGAGTCGAATGCAGGTTTTGAACACCGCAAAAATCGGCTCCCTCTCCCTCGGGAGAGGGCTGGGGTGAGGGGGCGAATCCACCGAAAATCTCAAGCCATGCGACGCTTCTAACCACTCAACAATGAGCGCAAGCTCGAGTAACGCTTTTGATCTTGATCCACCGGCGACGTCGGAAGGCTGAGCGGAGGGATTGATCCGGGCGTGGGAGCGCAGCGACCGTCTGGCGCAGCCAGACACAGCGGAAGGAGGTGCAGCGAAGCAAACCGGAGCCGCTGCGCCCGGATCAGTCCCGAAACGAAGGAACCCGAGCCTGCGAGGGCCGAACGCAGGAGCTAGCGTTTTTTGCTTACTTTTTTAGGCGCTTGTAAAAAAGTAAGTCGCCGTCAGGCGAAACCGCCAGCAGCCGCTACCGAAGCAACGGATATTCACCCAACCCCCCAACAGCCTGGTCGGCCCAAAGGCCGCCAAGGCCGCCAAGGCACAAAAAAAGGGGCAACCGAAGTCGCCCCAAAATGCCTTGCGTGCCCATCAATCCAGAAGAACTCACTTGCGCCGCTTATGCGCATCCTTCCAGATAAAAAATCCAAACCCTGCAAAAAACAGCACCATGAGCCCCACCGTGAGAACCCCGGCAAACACCACGTTATCGAAAAACATGACTGACCTCCCGGCCCTGCTTTGCTTTGCTTTGCTGCGATGGATTCAAATTAACAAACACACAGGCGCACATATTGACCAGGATCAATATCCGCAACGAAGGGAAATAAAGGAGGGGAAATAACTGATCTGCATCAACCAATGCAGCGGGAGATCAACGCTTTTTCGGCTTGTTCTTCGACTTTTTCTTGGCTTTTCCCAACGGCATCGCCTGCTCGAAAGCCTGGCGCACTTCGTTCAGGCGCTTTTCGTTGAGGTCATGCACTCGCTTGGCGCGTTCAGTGCTGAGGTCGATCAGTTTGTCGTCTTGGCTCATGGCGTCCGGCACATCGCAGAAGAGATCACAGCTGCCGTCACCGACAGGATTGCGCCAATCATGCCGCTTGGCGCAGGCGCTGACCAGTCGCTGCTCAAATCTCGATATCAACCCACAAGCCCTGACGCGGCTGATCGTCTATCAGCGGCACCACCGGCACGGTGTTATCGGCATTGAGCTCAGTGCCGGGCACCGCCAGATGCTCTTCGGGATCTTCATCGGCCTCGCGACGTCGGCGGTCACGTTCTTGTTGACGACGCTGTTCTTCGCGCGCGAGCAGACGATCCTCTTCCGGATCACGCTTCTGCAGATCGATCGTGCTTTCGTTGGAGCTTTCCTGCACCGGCACCACTGGCGGGATGTCCGGCCGCTGGCGGATCGGATCCTGCTGGGAAGTGATCGGCACGGCGCTCAAGGGGAGCATCGGTGGCAACATATAAAGGTCTCCTGTCTGCAGGCTATCGGCTGGGGTGCAGGCGCCTTGAGCCGCCTGTCGTAATTGTGTGATGCACCTCGCACCCGTAGGAGCTGCCGCAGGCTGCGATCTTTCATGGGACAACGCAAAACCCAAGTGTTCCCACAGATCAAAAGATCGCAGCCTTCGGCAGCTCCTACGCCAGTAATCTTTGGCCCTGAAGCCGTCATTCCGTTAAGATAGCCCGCTTTTTCAAGGTGGGAGTCAGGCAGCATGGCGCAGCAGTATCAACCGGGGCAACGCTGGATCAGTGACAGCGAAGCAGAGCTTGGTTTAGGCACCGTTCTGGCACAGGACGGCCGCTTGCTGACCGTGCTTTACCCGGCCACTGGCGAAACCCGCCAGTACGCGCTACGGAATGCGCCCCTGACCCGCGTGCGGTTCTCGCCGGGCGACTCCATCACCCATTTCGAAGGCTGGAAGATGACCGTGCAGCAGGTCGACGACGTCGACGGGCTGATGGTCTATCACGGCCTCAACGGGCAGAACGAAGTCGTCACCCTGCCGGAAACCCAGCTGTCGAACTTCATTCAGTTCCGTCTGGCCAGCGACCGCCTGTTCGCCGGACAGATCGACCCGCTGCCGTGGTTCTCCCTGCGCTACAACACCCTTGAACACACCAGCCGCCAGTTGCAGTCCTCGCTGTGGGGCCTGGGTGGCGTGCGTGCGCAACCGATCGCGCACCAGCTGCACATCGCCCGCGAAGTCGCCGACCGTATCGCCCCGCGCGTATTGCTGGCGGACGAAGTGGGTCTGGGTAAAACCATCGAAGCCGGTCTGGTCATCCATCGCCAACTGCTTTCGGGGCGCGCCAACCGCGTGCTGATCCTGGTCCCGGAAAACCTCCAGCATCAGTGGCTGGTGGAGATGCGCCGCCGCTTCAATCTGCAGGTCGCGCTGTTCGACGAAGAACGCTTTATCGAAAGCGATGCCACCAACCCGTTCGAAGACACGCAACTGGCGCTGGTCGCGCTGGAGTGGCTGGTCGACGACGAGAAGGCGCAGGACGCCTTGTTCGCTGCCGGTTGGGACCTGATGGTGGTCGACGAAGCGCATCACCTGGTCTGGCATGAAGACAAGGCCAGCGCGGAATATTCGCTGGTCGAGCAACTGGCCGAAGTGATTCCCGGCGTGCTGCTGCTCACCGCCACCCCGGAACAACTCGGTCAGGACAGCCACTTCGCCCGTCTGCGCCTGCTCGACCCGAATCGTTTCCACGACCTGGCCGCGTTCCGCGCCGAGAGCGACAACTATCGCCCGGTCGCCGAAGCGGTGCAGGAACTGCTCGACAAGGGCCGCCTCTCGGCCGAAGCGCACAAGACCATTCACGGCTTCCTCGGCAACGAAGGTGAAGCCCTGCTCACCGCCGTCAACGATGGCGATACTGAAGCCAGCGCCCGCCTCGTCCGTGAGCTGCTTGATCGCCACGGCACCGGTCGCGTGCTGTTCCGTAATACCCGCGCGGCCGTGCAGGGTTTCCCGGAGCGCAAACTGCACCCGTACCCGCTGCCGTGCCCGGACGAATACCTCGAACTGCCGCTGGGCGAACACGCCGAGCTGTACCCGGAAGTCAGCTTCCAGGCGCAGCCGGACGCCAGCGAAGAAGAGCGCTGGTGGAAATTCGATCCGCGCGTCGAGTGGCTGATCGATCAGCTGAAAATGCTCAAGCGCACCAAGGTGCTGGTGATCTGCGCCCACGCCGAAACCGCGATGGACCTGGAAGACGCGTTGCGCGTGCGTTCCGGCATCCCGGCCACGGTGTTCCACGAAGGCATGAACATCCTCGAGCGTGACCGCGCCGCCGCCTACTTCGCTGATGAAGAGTTCGGCGCGCAAGTGCTGATCTGCTCGGAAATCGGCAGTGAAGGTCGCAACTTCCAGTTCGCTCACCATCTGGTGCTGTTCGATCTGCCGTCGCACCCGGACCTGCTCGAGCAGCGCATCGGCCGTCTCGACCGGATCGGCCAGAAGCACATCATCGAACTGCACGTGCCGTACCTGGAAACCAGCCCGCAAGAGCGCCTGTTCCAGTGGTACCACGAAGCGCTCAACGCCTTCCTCAACACCTGCCCGACCGGCAACGCCTTGCAGCATCAGTTCGGCCCACGCCTGCTGCCGCTGCTCGAAGAAGCCGATGACGGCGAGTGGCAAGCACTGATCGACGAAGCACGCGCCGAGCGTGAGCGTCTCGAAGCCGAGCTGCACACCGGTCGCGACCGTCTGCTGGAATTGAATTCCGGCGGCGCTGGCGAAGGTGAAGCGCTGGTCGAGGCGATCCTTGAGCAGGACGATCAGTTCGCCCTGCCGATCTACATGGAAACCCTGTTCGACGCGTTCGGCATCGACAGCGAAGACCATTCGGAAAACGCCCTGATCCTCAAGCCGAGCGAGAAGATGCTCGACGCCAGTTTCCCGCTGGGCGACGACGAAGGCGTGACCATCACTTACGACCGCAACCAGGCGCTGTCGCGCGAAGACATGCAGTTCATCACCTGGGAACACCCGATGGTGCAGGGCGGCATGGATCTGGTGCTGTCCGGTTCGATGGGCAACACCGCCGTCGCGCTGATCAAGAACAAGGCGCTGAAACCAGGCACCGTGTTGCTGGAATTGCTCTACGTCAGCGAAGTGGTCGCACCGCGCTCGCTGCAACTGGGTCGCTACCTGCCACCGGCGGCGCTGCGTTGCCTGCTCGATGCCAATGGCAACGACTTGTCGCCACGGGTGTCGTTCGAAACCCTCAACGATCAGCTGGAAAGCGTGCCCCGCGCCAGTGCCAACAAATTCATCCAGGCCCAGCGCGATCAGCTGACGCCACGGATCAATGCCGGCGAAGAAAAGATCGCCCCGCGTCACGCCGAACGTGTGGCCGAAGCGCGCCGCCGTCTGGCCGCCGACACCGACGAAGAACTGGCGCGCCTGACCGCCTTGCAAGCGGTCAACCCGACCGTGCGCGATAGCGAACTGCAGGCGTTGCGCACTCAGCGTGAGCAAGGTCTGGCGATGCTCGACAAAGCGGCGCTGCGCCTGGAAGCGATTCGGGTGTTGGTAGCGGGCTAACCGCCCCGCTTCACCGCTGAAAACCAAGAGGCCCGCAGTGATGCGGGCCGATCGTTCCCACGCTCTGCGTGGGAACGATCATGTGGGAGCGAGCCTGCTCGCGAAAACGGTCAGGCAGTCGCCGCAGAAATTTCAGGCTCAACCACCGCCACCAACCCCTCCTTCATCCGCTGTGCATCGCGAACAAAACACCGCGATGCCAGAAACAGAAAGACCATGGTCAGGAACAGCGCTACCGGGATCAGGTACATCGCGTCGTGCAGGCCGACAGCCTTGAACGCTTCGGTCATCTGCTCAGCCCCTGCCGCCAGCATCGCCGTGTGCGCGAAGTGATCCGACAGCCCACCCACGACCACTGGCCCCAACCCGCCGCCGAGCAGATACAGACCGGCAAAGAACAACGCCATCGCCGTGGCCCGCAGGCGCGGTTCGACGACGTCCTGAATTGCCGTGTACACGCAGGTATAGAAGTTGTACGCGAACAGCCAGCCAACGCTGAACACCGCGACGAACACGCCGATCTCAATGCGCCCGGCATGCAGCGCCCAGGCTGTGCACAACGTTGAAATGATCAGACTGAACGCGGCAAACAGCAGCCGCCCACTGGCGAAGCGCTGGTGAATCTTGTCGGCAATCCAGCCGCCAAGGGTCAGCCCGACCAATCCCGTCACGCCAACGATCAACCCGGTTGCCACCGCCGCCTCCTGCAACGGCATGAGAAAGTAGCGTTGCAGCATCGGCACCAGAAACGAGTTGCAGGCATAGGTCGCGAAGTTGAAGCACAGCCCGGCCATCACCAACCACAGGAAGGTCGGCACAGCGAGAACGCGGCGGATAGGCCTGTCGACTTTCTCCTGCGAAACCTGCACGGTTTCAGCCGCGCCGCGTTTCGGCTCTTTGATGAAGAACATGAACACCGCGAGGATCAGCCCCGGCACGGCGGCGATGAAGAACGGCGCGCGCCAGCTGTCGAAGGCCTTGACCATCGCGCCGATGGTGAAGAACGCCAGCAGCAGCCCCAGCGGCAGGCCAAGCATGAAAATACCCATCGCCCGCGCCCGACGGTGCGCCGGAAACAGATCGCCGATCAGCGAGTTGGCCGCTGGTGCATAACTGGCTTCGCCGATGCCGATGCCCATGCGCACGATCAAAAAGCTCCAGAAACTGCCGACCATACCGTTGACCGCAGTCAGCGCACTCCAGGTGGCCAGGCCCCAGCCCATCAGCTTGCTGCGTGAACCGGTGTCGGCCATGCGCCCGAGTGGCAGGCCGGCAATGGCGTAAACGATGGTGAACGCGGTGCCGATGATGCCCAGCTGAAAGTCGCTGAGGTGCCATTCCATGCGGATCGGTTCGATGATGATCGCCGGGATGGTGCGGTCGAAGAAATTGAACAGGTTGGCGAGGAACAGCAGGAACAGAATGCGCCAGGCATTCGCCGCTTGGGTCGAGTTCTGCATGGGTCCGTCTCTTTATTGTTATGAGGGCTTCACTGCCAGCGCGTCGAGCCCGGAACCTGCAATCTAGTCAGCCGCACGGGGGCTGTCTGTCATCATTCGTCAGCCTGATATCGACCCATCGCACTGTAACGAAACGTAAGCCCTTGATAAGTCTGGAATCCCCCGCCATACGGGGCTTTCGCGGCAAAATCCGGCGACAAAAAAATAGTTTCGCGCCCCCCTTCCCAACGCCATGGCAAAGTCTAGAATGGCCGCCGGATCCGTCCGGATCTTCCGATCAATCCCTTTGATACCCCCGCCCATGTCCGAAGCCAGTCCGTGTCTGAATTGCGGTGCCTGCTGTTCCCATTTTCGTGTGTCTTTTTTCTGGGGTGAGTGCTCATCCTCTGGCGGAACGGTGCCCGATGAACTGGTCGCGCAGATCACCCCGAGCCGGGTGGCAATGATCGGCACCGATCGCAAACCGGCGCGTTGCATGTCCCTGGCGGGTGAGGTCGGCAGTGCCGTGGCCTGCACGATCTATGACAAGCGCTCGAGTACGTGTCGTGAGTTCGAGGCATCGTGGGAGAACGGCGAACACAATCCGGACTGCGACAAGGCCCGCGCTGCCCACGGCCTGCCGCCCTTGCCGCCACACTGGAATGATCTGCCGCTGGAGCGCATTGCCTGAGCCTTAGCGCAAATCGCTATGAGGCTAATGGCAAAATCATTACCACCAATGTGCCACTACGCCTTGCAGCGTGAAAACCGCCTCTATACTCCATCCATTCGCCTGCGTTGATTGACGCACGGGCCAGATGAATCCGAGACGGGGCATGCTATGGAGTGGCTTGGTTTGCAGTTTGTTGCCGAGCTGCCGGCGAGCGGGCAGATTCTCCTCGATTGCAGCCACAACCCTTTGTTGGTGATGGTGGCCTATCTGGTCGCCTGCGCGGCGAGTTTCGCCACCCTGGACATGGCAGAGCGCCTGGTGCATGCCGAAGATCCGGGGTCGCGGCGCATCTGGCGCTGGATCGGCGCGACCTGCCTGGCCGGCGGCATCTGGGCCATGCACTTCATCGGCATGCTGGCCTTCCAGACCCCCATCGATATTCAGTACGACCTCGGCATCACCCTCTTGTCGTTACTGATCGCTCTGCTCGCCTCGTGGCTGGCCATGCACACTCTCAGTGAGGTGCAGCCGAGCGCGCTGCATTGCCTGAAGACCGCGTGTGTCATCGGTTTGGGCATCGCTGGCATGCATTACGTCGGCATGGCCGCGATGAAGTCGAGCGCCACCGCCTACTATCAGCCAGGGCTGTTCGCGCTGTCGGTGCTGATTGCCATCGGCGCCAGTTTCACCGCGCTGTGGGTGGCGCGCTATCTCAGCGAAGGCAGCGGGGTCGCGCATCAATTGCTCAAGTACAGCGCGGCGCTGATTCTCGGCGCCGGCATCATCAGCATGCACTTCACCGGCATGGCTGCGCTGGATCTGGTGCTTCCCGAAGGTGCCCTGGCAGCGAGCGGCAGTGAAACCGGGCATTTGCAACTGGGCCTGACCGTGGCGCTGATCATCCTGTTGATTCTCGGCAGTGCGATCAGCGCTGCCCTCGCCGACAAAAAGCTGCAGAACAAGGAAAACGACCTGCGCCGGGTCAACGCCCTGCTCAGCCAACTCGATCAGGCGCGCATGTCTTTGCAGCAAGCGGCCAATTACGACGCGCTGACCAACCTGATCAACCGCCGTGGTTTCAACCAGATGTTCGCCGAAAAACTCAGCCAGAAAACCAGCGAAGGCGGCATGCTCGCGGTGATGTTTCTCGACATCGACCACTTCAAGCGCATCAACGATAGCCTCGGCCATGATGCCGGTGACGCGCTGCTCAAAGTCATCGCCCAGCACATCAAGAGCTCGGTGCGCAGCCACGAAGACGTGGTCGCGCGGTTCGGCGGCGACGAGTTTTGCATCCTCATCAGCCTGCGCGACCGCGAAGAGGCGCGCGGTATGGCGCAGCGCATCATGCACAAGATGAAAGAGCCGATCGAACTGGCCGGCCGGCGCATGGTGATGACCACCAGCATCGGCATCAGCCTGTTTCCCGAAGACGGCACTACCTGCGAAGAGCTGCTCAAACACGCCGACCTGGCCCTGTACCAATCCAAAGGCGCCGGGCGCAACGGTCTGCACTTCTTCAATTCCAGCCTGAAGACCCGCGCCAGTTTCGAGCTGCAACTGGAAGAAGAACTGCGCAGTGCGCTACGGCAAGACAACGCGCTGATGCTCTACTACCAGCCGATCTTCGAAGTGAAAACCGGACGCGTGACCAAGCTCGAGGCGCTGATTCGCTGGCAGCATCCGGTTCACGGTTTGCTCACACCGGATCGCTTCATAGGTATCGCCGAGAACAACGGTTTGATCGCCGAACTGGACAATTGGGTGCTGCGCCGCGCCTGCAAGGATCTTGGCGAGCTGTCGCGGCATGGTTGTGCCGAATTGAAAATCGCCTGGAACTGCTCGCCGCTGAATCTGGCGCGCGAAGAGCTGGCCGAGAAGATCGAGCACGCCTTGCACACGGCGGGCGTTGCCCCGGAACGCCTGGAACTGGAGGTCACCGAAAACGCCTTGATGGGCAATATCGCCGACACTCTGGTGCTGCTGCGGCAGATCCGCGCCCTCGGTGTGTCGCTGTCGATCGATGATTTCGGCACCGGCTATTCGTCGCTGGCCTACCTCAAGCGCCTGCCGCTGAACACCCTGAAAATCGACCGCTCGTTCATCCTCGACATTCCCACCGCCACGGCGGACATGGAGATCGTGCAGGCGATCATCGTCATGGCCCACACTCTGCATCTGCAGGTGGTCACCGAGGGCGTCGAGAGCCTGGAGCAATACGAGTTTCTCGAGCGTTCGGGCTGCGACTTCATTCAGGGTTATCTGCTCAGCCGCCCGGTGCCGCTGGACGAATTGCGCGCGGTGCTCGATGAAATCAACCAGCGCAAACCCGTCCTCGGGGTCAATCCGTTGAGTCTGGCGCGCGATACATTTGCACCAGCGTCGCTGGATCCTTCGCTAAAAAGCCTTGCGCCCCATGCAGGCGCATCAATTGTGCGGCCAATCCGCTGATTGGCGTCGCCGAGCCCTGCTCGCGGGAAAATTTCACTGCTGTGTCGAGATCCTTGAGCAGCGTGCGCACGTGCCACTTGACCGGTTCGAAACGGCTTTCGGCCATTTGCGGCGCAAGGATCTGCAACGGCTTCGAATCAGCAAAGCCACCGGCCAGCGCCTCGGCGATCAGACTGGCATCGACCCCGGCCTGTTCGGCCAACGCCACCACTTCGGCAATCACCAGCGCATTGCACGCGACGATCATCTGGTTGCAGGCCTTGGTCACCTGGCCGGCGCCAACGCCGCCCATGTGCGTGACGCGCTGACCGAGGCTGAGCAGCACCGGGCGTACGCGCTCAAGATCTGCCGCTGCACCACCGACCATGATCGCCAGACTGCCGGCCTCGGCGCCGACCACGCCGCCGGACACCGGGGAGTCAAGCCAGCCCATGGCGGTTTTCTCGGCCAGCGCTGCGGCCATCTCGCGAGTCGCGGTCGGTTCAAGACTGGAGAAATCCACCAATAGCTGGCCGTTTTTTGCCCCTTCGGCGATACCGCCAGTGCCAAACACCACCTCACGCACCACGGCGGTATCGGCCAGACACAGCATGACGATGTCGGCGTGTGCGCACAGTTCGGCAGGGCTCGATACCGGCGGGCGCCGGCCGCAACCAGCGGTGCGCACTTGTCCGGGTTGCGGTTCCACACCGCCAACGGGTAACCCGCCGCCAGCAGACGCCGGCACATGGGCAGGCCCATCAGGCCGATTCCGGCAAACCCCAACGAAGGTAGCGTTGACATCATTTCGCCTCTTTTCGATTAAAGATCACCGAATCATGGCCGATTCATCAACGATCAGGAAAGGATTCCGCCCGGCGATCAGACCAGCCAGCACTACGACGCCCGGGCCGTATTCGCGCACACAAGACGCGAGATCTTATTCCGTGAGGTTCGCCGGCACTGTTCGGCGGGCCAACCCAGTCCAGGTAAATGGCGCACCATGACCTCTAAAAACAACCCCGCCAGTGCAACAGCCGATCTGACCCTGAGCCCCGCCGCGAACAGCGCGTCATTATCCAGACCGACGCCGCCCTCGCGTCCGCTGTCGACCCAGCAATACCTGTACTTCACCGAGACCAACACCGACCGCATCCTCGATAACCTCGACGGCCTGCGCGACTCGGTGTTCCCGCGCCCGGCGCATCAGGAAGGCGACAACGAGCAGCACAACGACCAGGAATTCCCCTCGGTGTGTCTGATCGGCCTCGGTCGCTGCGGCTCCAACATCGCCCTCGACGTGGCGGAGCTGGTGTACAACGCGCGCAAGTTCTACCTCAATGAATTCAACAACGAAGACCGCCCGAGCGACCGGCGTCTGGCCGACAAGGGCTACAGCCCGGCGCAGTGGATCAAGAACAACCTGCGCATCGGTACCAGCAAATCGACCAAACCGGTGTTTCTGGTCGAACCGCTGGTGATGCTTGGCGACCTCGACAAGGACATCGCCGGGCGCATCCGTTTCTCGCGCAAGGGCGAGAAAAGCGGCTTCCTGCGCGACTACAGCAAAATGAAGATCATGGACTTGTCCGAAGTCCACGCCGGTGGCGCCGGTAACGCGCCGATCCTCGGCCAGTACCTGGCGAAGATCATCCTCAACAAGGACACCCAGCGCTTCTCCAGCCCCGACTGGAAAATGATCCACTCGTACCTGATCGACAGCTGCGGGATCAAGGCCAACCAGTCGCGCCTGTATTTCTCGATCTTCAGTGCCGGCGGCGGTACCGGTTCGGGCATGGCCTCGGAGTTCGGTCTGGCGCAGCAGCACTCGTACATGAACAAGACCTTCGACACCAAGCCGATGGATGAGCATGACGGCAAGAGCGGCCATTCGTTTGTGTTCGAGCCGATCTTCACCAGCGGCATCTGCGTGCTGCCGAACATTTCCGACCACCGCAGCGAAATGTCCGAAGCGCTGCACATCAACGCCGGGCGCCTGCTTTGCAAATACCTGTCGGAGGAATGGGATTTCTCCTACAACTTCGCCAACGAAGACAGCAGCGAAGCCAGCGTGATGGGGCGTATCCGCCCGTGGAACGCGATGATGCTGATCTCCAACGACATCATGCGTTACGCCGAAGAAAGCGATGACGGCAACATCCAGAACATTGATGTCAATGCCATGGAGAAGCACGCCAACCAGTACATCTCGCAACAGATCTTCAATATTCTGACGGCGCAGGCAGTCACCACCGACTACGACCAGAACTACTTCCGCCGCGCCGGCATCGACATCGGCGAAACCATCCGCCTGGATGCCAACGACCTGTTCATGAGTCTGGCCGGGCCAGTGGCGATTGCCTACGCCGAATCGGTAGTGCCGGAAACCCCGCCGCCGAGCAGCGACAAGTTCAAGGTCTTCGATAAAGAGCCACAGCGCCTGAACATCGACGACCTGTTCTTCCGTTCGATCGACCTGCCGCACTTCAACAAGGTCACTCAGGCCATCGAAGGCATCAGCCTGCTGCCGATCGAATCCAAGCGTTATCGCGCTTCGCTTGAGCAGTACAAGAATTCCGGCTACGACGCCGCCGCGCTGCACGACCTGCACTTCTTCAAGAACTGCTCGTCGGTGGTGTCGATCGTCTCGCTGCCGAAAGACTACAAACTGTCGTACATGGATCTGAACCGGTTGAAGACCCACCTCAACAGCCTGTTCCCCAACACCACGCTCAAGCGCTATGCGCTGGTGATCGGCGCTTCGGCCAACCTGTCGCTGACCACCCTGATCGCCAAGAGCCCGTGCCTGTCGGACGACTTCCTCACACTGATCGTGGCATTCATCAAGCGCTGCTTTGCGAAGAATCCGTACCGTTTCGACGAGACGCTGGATAACTCGATTCTCGACTTCATCATTCAGGAAGACTTCGACGAGGAGCGGATCGACGACCTGCTCAACGAATTCGAGAACCCGGCGAAGATCCTCGATACCAACTGGTACGCGATCAAACCGATGTACGAGAAAAAGTATCGCGAGCTGATCAACGATAAAGACAAGTTCGTCTCGATCAATGACATCCGCCTGTCGCGTGATTGCGTGAAGAAGTCGATCAAGTACCTGCGCGAGATCTACCGCCACCGGATTGGCAAAACCAAGGTCATTTCGCTGAATAACCATACCGGGAAGACGTTCTCGGTCTGATCCAGCAGCGAGTCGCTCCATTCGCGAGCAGGCTCGCTCCCACAGGAAAGTGCATTCCGGTGTGGGAGCGAGCCTGCTCGCGAAGGCGCCCTCAACCTCACCGACAAATTCAGCTTACGAACATCCAGAAACAATTAAGCAACCCTCAGGCCGCTCAATAAACTGTTCCCGTTACGTTTACGTCACCGTGAGGCGTGGCGATTCTCCACGGCAAGGTGCCATCACGCTACTCCGCTACACACTTGCGGCGCGGCAATCGAGGCACCAAAAGAGTGCAGGCAATTAAACGGCCGCCCTTTCCTGGATCAGAATCCACGGCGAAACCACCACGGCCCACAGCTGCGGATCACGTTCGAAAATATCCAGCGCCCGCGTTTCAGACAGCTTGGCGACCTTGTCGTCGGCCAGCCAGGCCGCGACTTTCTCGCCTTCATCCGAGGCCACGGCCTCAGCGGCGGCGATCAAATCCAGGTCAGGGTCGACCCACAATAGGGCACCCTTGGCGAAGAACGGCTCCAGCTCTTTCCAGGTAATAGATGCCGTTTCACCAAGCAGCTTGGCATAGAGGGTGCTAGGTTCTTGATTCATGGGAGCTGTCCGGAAAAGAAATCGACGCGAATGATAACGTCGGTGGTCCGTCAGAAAAACCCGGTTGCAAATCGCTGCACCGAACGAAAAGAGCAGGAACGCCAGGGAATGCTGCCTTTTGGGATATATGCCCCCGATTGCCCCGCCGCAATTCTGTCTCTTTCATTCAAAAATGCGACACCCCCAAGTTTTGCCCCGTGGCGCCCGCTTCCCAGTTGATCAAGCGGCGCTCTACACTGTACCGGTACAGTTGCCGGGGCATTTTCCGGAGGGTATCGCAAAGATATCTGACCCGGTTCTGCTGCTACGGCGCCAGAACTCTAAAAAATACAACAGTAAGAGTGGAGCACTATGACTAAGGCTACTAAGCAGATTTCCAAACTGTTTGCCGCTATGGTTCTGGCCGGGGTTGCCAGCCATTCGTTCGCAGCTGACACCATCAAAATCGGTATCGCCGGTCCTAAAACCGGTCCAGTAGCCCAGTACGGCGACATGCAGTTCAGTGGCGCGAAGATGGCCATCGAGCAGATCAACGCCAAGGGCGGCGTCGACGGCAAGAAACTCGAAGCCGTTGAATACGACGATGCCTGCGATCCGAAACAAGCGGTAGCGGTAGCGAACAAGGTCGTCAACGACGGCGTCAAGTTCGTGGTCGGTCACCTGTGCTCCAGCTCCACTCAGCCCGCTTCGGACATCTACGAAGACGAAGGCGTGATCATGATCACCCCGGCTGCCACCAGCCCGGACATCACCGCCCGTGGCTACAAAATGATCTTCCGCACCATCGGTCTCGACAGCGCCCAAGGCCCTGCCGCCGGCAACTACATCGCCGATCACGTGAAACCGAAAGTGGTTGGCGTGCTGCACGACAAACAGCAGTACGGTGAAGGCATCGCCACCGCGGTGAAATCGACCCTCGAGAAGAAAGGCACCAAGGTTGCCGTCTTCGAAGGCGTCAACGCTGGCGACAAGGACTTCTCCGCCATCATCGCCAAGCTCAAGCAAGCCGGCGTCGACTTCGTCTACTACGGCGGCTACCACCCGGAGTTGGGTCTGATCCTGCGCCAAGCTCAGGAAAAAGGCCTGAAAGCCCGCTTCATGGGTCCGGAAGGCGTGGGTAACGACTCGATCACCCAGATCGCCAAGGATGCGTCCGAAGGCCTGCTGGTGACCCTGCCGAAATCCTTCGACCAGGATCCGGCCAACGTTGCCCTGGCTGACGCGTTCAAGGCCAAGAAGGAAGATCCGAGCGGTCCGTTCGTGTTCCCGTCCTACTCGGCAGTGACCGTGATTGCCGAAGGCATCAAGGCGGCCAAGTCCGAAGACGCGACCAAAGTGGCTGAAGCCATCCACGCCGGTTCGTTCAAGACCCCGACCGGCGACCTGAGCTTCGACGACAAAGGCGACCTGAAGGACTTCAAATTTGTCGTGTACGAGTGGCACAACGGCAAACCTAAAACCGAAGTTTCGCCTCAGTAAGGCCTTGCCCGACTGACTGCCAATAAAGCCCACGGCGTGCCGTGGGCTTTGTTTTGCGAATGTATGGGCCGCGCTGGCGTGATCCGCCAGTCTGCCCACCTGAAAATCTCAAAACCGTCATCAGCGGTTCGCTGGCAAAACCCGGATTCGAAGTGGATAGAGATCCACGGGGCCGGGCGGGAAAATGACTCCACCAGTGAAATGCGTACAGGTTTTTAGGAGCGCTGTAATGCCTGACCTCTATCACTTCTTCCAACAGCTGGTTAACGGCCTCAACGTTGGCAGCATGTATGCCCTGATCGCCATCGGCTACACGATGGTCTACGGCATCATTGGAATGATCAACTTCGCCCACGGCGAGGTGTACATGATCGGTTCCTACGTGGCCTTCATCGCCATCGCCGGGCTGACCATGATGGGACTCGACAGTGTCCCGCTGTTGATGACTGCGGCGTTCATCGCCAGCATCGTCGTCACCAGTTCCTACGGTTACAGCATCGAACGGATCGCCTACCGCCCCCTGCGCGGCAGCAACCGTCTGATCCCGCTGATTTCTGCCATCGGTATGTCGATCTTCCTGCAGAACACCGTTCTGCTGGCGCAAGACTCCAAGGACAAAGCTATCCCCAACCTGATCCCGGGCAACTTCGCCTTCGGTCCGGGTGGCGCACAAGAAGTGCTGATTTCCTACATGCAGATCGTGGTGTTCGTGGTGACCCTGATCGCCATGCTCGGCCTGACCCTGTTCATCTCCCGTTCCCGTCTGGGCCGCGCCTGCCGCGCCTGTGCCGAGGACATCAAGATGGCCAACCTGCTCGGCATCAATACCAACAACATCATCGCCCTGACCTTCGTCATCGGTGCTGCGCTGGCGGCGGTCGCTGCGGTGCTGCTGAGCATGCAATACGGCGTGATCAACCCCAACGCCGGTTTCCTCGTCGGCCTCAAGGCCTTCACCGCTGCGGTACTGGGCGGCATCGGCAGCATCCCCGGGGCAATGCTCGGCGGCTTGGTGCTCGGTGTAGCGGAAGCGTTCGGTGCCGATATCTTCGGCGACCAGTACAAGGACGTCGTTGCGTTCGGCCTGCTGGTTCTGGTGCTGTTGTTCCGTCCGACCGGCATTCTGGGCCGTCCGGAGGTTGAGAAAGTATGACTAGGAATCTTAAACAGGCACTATTCAGTGCCTTGCTGGTGTGGGCGGTGGCCTACCCGGTACTGGGTCTGAAACTGACCATCGTCGGCATCAATCTGGAAGTGCACAACACCAGCCCTGCGGTACTCGCGACCATCGCGATCTGCTCGGTGCTGATGTTCTTGCGCGTGCTGTTCAACCAGCAGATCAGCAAGGCCTGGCGCTCCTCGCCGGGCATGCCGCTGATCCCGGCCAAGGCCAGCAACTTTCTGACCCTGCCAACCACCCAGCGCTATTTCATCATTGCGCTGATTCTGATCGCCCTGGTCTGGCCGTTCTTCGGCTCCCGTGGCGCGGTGGATATCGCAACGCTGATCCTGATCTACGTGATGCTCGGCCTGGGCCTGAACATCGTCGTCGGTCTGGCCGGTCTGCTCGACCTGGGTTACGTCGGTTTCTACGCCGTCGGCGCCTACAGCTACGCGCTGCTGTCGCATTACTACGGCTTGAGCTTCTGGATCTGCCTGCCGATTGCCGGCCTGATGGCGGCGACGTTCGGCTTCCTGCTGGGCTTCCCGGTGTTGCGTCTGCGTGGCGACTATCTGGCGATCGTGACCTTGGGTTTCGGCGAAATCATCCGTCTGTTCCTGCGTAACCTGACCGACATCACCGGTGGCCCGAACGGCATCAGCAACATCGAAAAACCGACGTTCTTCGGCCTGACCTTCGAGCGCAAAGCCGCCGAAGGCCTGCAGACGTTCCACGAGTATTTCGGCCTGCAATACAACTCGATCAACAAGGTGATCTTCCTTTACCTGGTTGCGCTGTTGCTCGCACTGGCCGCGCTGTTCGTGATCAACCGTCTGCTGCGCATGCCGATCGGCCGTGCGTGGGAAGCACTGCGTGAAGACGAAATCGCCTGCCGCGCGTTGGGCCTGAACCCGACCGTGATCAAGCTCTCCGCCTTCACCCTGGGCGCTGCGTTCGCCGGTTTCGCCGGCAGCTTCTTCGCTGCACGTCAGGGGCTGGTAACGCCGGAGTCGTTCACCTTCATCGAGTCGGCGATCATCCTCGCCATCGTCGTGTTGGGCGGCATGGGCTCGCAATTGGGTGTGATTCTGGCGGCGATCGTGATGATCCTGTTGCCGGAAATGATGCGTGAGTTCAGCGAGTACCGCATGTTGATGTTCGGTGCGCTGATGGTGCTGATGATGATCTGGCGTCCACAAGGTCTGCTGCCGATGCAACGCCCACACATGGAGTTGCGCAAATGAGCCGCGAGATCCTTAAAGTCGAAAATCTGAGCATGCGCTTCGGCGGCTTGCTGGCGGTCAACGGCGTGGCGCTGACCGTCAAGGAAAAACAGGTGGTTGCACTGATCGGCCCGAACGGCGCCGGCAAGACCACCGTGTTCAACTGCCTGACCGGCTTCTATCAGCCTACCGGCGGCAGCATCCTGCTCGACGGCGAGCCGATCCAGGGCCTGCCGGGCCACAAGATCGCCCTCAAAGGCGTGGTGCGTACCTTCCAGAACGTGCGTTTGTTCAAGGACATGACCGCGGTCGAGAACCTGTTGATCGCCCAGCACCGTCACTTGAACACCAACTTCCTGTCCGGCCTGTTCAAGACCCCGGCGTTCCGCAAAAGCGAGCGCGAGGCGATGGAATTTGCCGAGTACTGGCTGGAAAAGGTCAACCTCAAAGAGTTCGCCAACCGCACCGCCGGCACCCTCGCCTACGGCCAGCAACGGCGTCTGGAAATCGCCCGCTGCATGATGACCCGTCCGCGGATTCTCATGCTCGACGAACCGGCCGCCGGCCTGAACCCGAAGGAAACCGAAGACCTCAAGGCGCTGATCGGTGTGTTGCGCGAAGAGCACAACGTCACCGTGCTGCTGATTGAACACGACATGAAACTGGTCATGAGCATTTCCGACCACATCGTCGTGATCAATCAGGGCACGCCGCTGGCCGACGGTACGCCGGAACAGATCCGCGACAATCCTGAAGTGATCAAAGCCTACCTGGGGGAAGCGTAAATGCTGCAGTTCGAAAACGTTTCCACCTTCTACGGCAAGATTCAGGCCCTGCACAGCGTCAACGTCGAAGTCCGTCAGGGCGAGATCGTGACGCTGATCGGCGCCAACGGTGCCGGCAAATCCACGCTGCTGATGACACTCTGCGGTTCGCCGCAGGCGCACAGCGGCAGCATCCGCTACATGGGTGAGGAACTGGTCGGCCAGGACTCGTCGCAGATCATGCGCAAGAGCATCGCCGTGGTCCCGGAAGGCCGTCGGGTGTTTGCCCGTCTGACCGTGGAAGAAAACCTGTCGATGGGCGGATTTTTCACCGACAAGGGCGACTATCAGGAACAGATGGACAAGGTCCTCGGACTTTTCCCACGCCTGAAAGAGCGTTTCAACCAGCGCGGCGGCACCATGTCCGGCGGCGAACAGCAGATGCTCGCTATCGGCCGTGCACTGATGAGCAAGCCCAAGCTGCTGCTGCTCGACGAGCCATCGCTGGGTCTGGCGCCGATCATCATCCAGCAGATCTTCGACATCATCGAACAGCTGCGCAAGGACGGTGTGACGGTGTTCCTGGTCGAGCAGAACGCCAACCAGGCACTGAAAATCGCTGACCGCGCCTACGTTCTGGAGAACGGCCGCGTGGTCATGCAAGGCACCGGTGAAGCGCTGCTGACCGACCCGAAAGTGCGCGAGGCGTACCTCGGCGGTTGAGTGTTATCGCTGCACAAAAAAACGGCCTTCGGGCCGTTTTTTATGCCCAAACGAAAAACACCGATCCTCTGTGGGAGCGAGCCTGCTCGCGAAAGCGCTCTGTCATTCAACATTATGGGTGCCTGACACACCGCCATCGCGAGCAGGCTCGCTCCCACGGGGATACTGCTGAATCCGAAATTTTTTATAAATTTCTCGCCCCACCTGTAACGCATCCCCCCACCCGTTCTCTAGAGGGACAAGCAAGCGCAACAGCACTTGCAGAAACCCTGATAAACCTGGAGAAACATCATGACTGCGACTACCCGTACCCTGTCCGCTACCGCCCTGGTTCTGGCCCTCGGTTCCGCTCTGAGCATCGCCACTGTCTCCACCGCCCAGGCCGCCGATGCCAACATGGAAAAATGCTTCGGCGTGGCCATGAAGGGCAAGAACGATTGCGCCGCAGGTGCCGGGACTACCTGCGCCGGCACGGCGAAAATGGACTATCAGGCCAACGCCTGGAAGCTCGTTCCGAAAGGCACCTGCGCCACCACCGAGAGCAAAACCTCGCCGACCGGTTTCGGTCAGCTCGAAGCCTTCAAAGCCAAGTCCTGATCCACGGCCTGCCTGAGTGACGCCCATGTTCAGTCATCACGAACCGTCCCTGCCGCGCACTCAGGCAGCTCGCACCGAGCTCCCTGCCCGCGCCGGGCTGGGGCTCAAGACCGGGCACTTCCTTGATGTGCTCGGCTCCGTACCGGACCTCGGTTTCTTCGAGGTCCACGCCGAAAACTACATGGTGGCCGGCGGCCCGTTTCATCATTTTCTCGGTCTGATTCGCGAACAGTACCCGCTGTCACTGCATGGCGTTGGACTGTCGATCGGTGGCGAAGGCCCGCTGGACGGCCAGCACCTCAAACGCCTCGCCGAGCTGATCGAGCGCTATCAACCGCAAGCCTTTTCCGAACACCTGGCATGGTCGAGCCACGGCCCGGTGTTCCTCAATGACCTGCTGCCACTGGCTTACGACACGCCGACGCTGAACCGCGTCTGTGCGCACATCGACCAGGTGCAGAACACTCTGAAACGACCGATGCTGCTGGAAAACCCGGCGACGTATCTGGCGTTTGAGCATTCGACGATCGACGAGGCCGAGTTCATCGCCGAAGTAATCCGCCGCAGCGGCTGCGGCTTGTTGCTCGACGTCAATAATGTCTACGTGTCGTGCATCAATCATCAGCGCGATCCTTTGGCCTACCTTGATGCGTTACCGCTGCACGCAGTCGGCGAGATTCATCTGGCCGGCTTCGCTGAAGATTGCGACAACCTCGGCGACCGCTTGCTGATTGACGATCACGGCGCGCCGGTTGATCAGGCCGTTTGGGATCTGTACCGGCAAGTGCTGCGCCGTATCGGCCCGGTGGCGACACTCATCGAACGCGATAATCACGTCCCGACTTTCAACGCATTGTTCGCCGAAGCGCAGCAAGCCGAGACGCTGTTGCGTCGCGCGGAGCGTGCGGCATGAGCACGCAAGCGGACTTCGCCGCCGCCCTGCTCAATGCGCAACTGCCGTATCCCAAGGGCCTGTGCAGCCACAACGGCGCCGATCCGTCGCGGCGTTTTGCGGTCTATCGCAACAACGTGCAGAGTTCGCTGATCAATGCCCTGGCCGACAGTTATCCAGTGGTGCTGCAATTGGTCGGCGAGGAATTCTTCCGCGCCATGGCGGCGATTTTCGTCCAGAGTCAGCCGCCACAAAGTCCTTTGATGAGCCGCTATGGCGAGAATTTCGCCGACTTCATCGCAGAGTTTGAACCCATCGCAGGCGTGCCTTATGTGGCTGATGTCGCGCGACTCGAGCATTTGCGCACTGTTGCCTACCACGCCGCCGATGCGCAGCCGATCCGGCCTGAACAAGTCAGTGCCGCGCTGGCCGATCCGCAGTCGCTGATTGAACTGTGTTTCGAACTGCATCCCTCGCTGCACCTGCTCGACTCTGCGTTCGCGGTGGTGGCGATCTGGGCCGCGCATCAGCAGGAGCCAAGTCTGGCGGGCATTGGCCTCCATCAAGGCCAGCATGCCCTGGTGCTGCGCAACGGTCTCGACGTTGAGGTGTTCGCTCTTGAGGCGGGTGCGAGCGTGTTCATTGGTCATCTGCTCCAGGGCTCGCCACTGCTCGCGGCGGCAGAAAACAGCCCGCCGTTCGATCTCGCGCAAACCCTCGCTTTACTGATTGCGCATAACGCGATCACCCAGCTGAATTACAAGGAGTTGCCATGAACGCTTTTATCCCGCGCGTCATCGCGCTGTTGGAAAAAATCCCGCACAGCCTGATTGCCTTCATCGCGCGTTTTTCCATCGCTGCGGTGTTCTGGAAATCCGGGCAAACCAAGGTCGAAGGACTGGCCGTCGATTTGATTGACGGCACTTTTGAACTGGGCTGGCCACGTTTGGCCGATTCGACGATTCCGCTGTTTCAGAGCGAGTACAACCTGCCGCTGCTGTCGCCGGAAATTGCCGCGCATCTGGCGGCGTTTGCCGAGCATGTGTTTCCGCTACTGATCCTGCTCGGCTTCGCCACACGGTTTTCGGCGCTGGCATTGCTCGGCATGACGTTGACTATCCAACTGTTCGTCTACCCGGATGCCTACCCGACCCACGGCACCTGGGCGGCGGTGTTGCTGTACCTGATGGCGACCGGGCCGGGCAAATTGTCGATCGATCAGCTGATTGCCCGCCGTTTGGCAAAATAAGATCCCCCCTGTGGGAGCGAGCCTGCTCGCGAAAGCGGTGTGTCATTCAACATCGGTATCGACTGAACTGACGCATTCGCGAGCAGGCTCGCTCCCACAGGGAAATCACATCAGCGCTGGAGTCGATCCAGCGCCTCGCCACTGCGCTTGAACCAGCCCATCAGATAATCCGCGAGCACTTGCGTGCGCTTGGGCAAACCACCCTGATACGGGTGCACCAGATACATCGGCATCCGTCGGGTCTGGTAATCGCGCAGCAACCAGCGCAAGCGGCCGTCAGCCAGTTCCGCTTGCAGCAGATACGACGGCAGACGGGCGATGCCGGCGCCGGACAGCGCTGCTTTCTTCAACAGGCTGTAGTGATTGCTGGCAAACGGACCCGAGACCCGCACCCGCAGCAACTCGTGCTGCTGGTGATACAGCCATTCTTCGCGACCGCTGTAATGGCTGTTGAGCAGACAACGATGCTCGGCCAAGGCATGCGGCGTCGCCGGCTCGCCGAAGCGCTCGAGGTAGGCCGGGCTGGCGCAGGTCATTTCGTGCCACGCCAACAGCGGCTTGGCCACCAGCCGATCGTCATTGGCGACTTCGGCGCGAATCGCCAGATCAAAGCCATCGCGCGACAGATCGCGATAGCTGTTGTTCAGCTCCAGCTCGATCTGCACCTCCGGGTATTGCCCGGAAAACTCCAGCAGCAAGCCATCGAAAAAGGTCTCGCCGAGCGACACCGGAACCGTCATGCGCACGGGGCCGGCCATGTCGTCCTTCAACCGCGCCAAAGCCTGCCGTGCGCGTTCGACCTGGACCACCAGCGCCTGTGCCTGCGGCAGCAGCGCCGCCCCCGCCGCCGTCAGGCTCAAGCGCCGGGTGGTGCGTTGCAGCAATACCACACCGAACTGCGCTTCGAGCTGGCTGATGCGTTTGGACAACTGGCCCTTGCTGCAGCCCAACTGCTGCGCCGCAAGGGTAAAACTGCCGGCCTCGCTCAGTACGGCGAACGCAGCGAGATCATCCATTTCGCTCACGGATTGTTTCCAATTGAAAACCAAAGGTTGCCTATTAGTGCGCTTATCCGCTGAAAAAACCACCCTAGACTGAAACCTCATTCACACACATGGGGTACAGCTCGATGAAAATTCTGTTGATAGGCGCAGGCGGCACCATCGGTTCAGCGGTGGACAAAGAATTGTCGCAACGCCACGAGGTCATTCGTATCGGTCGTAACAGCGGTGACTTGCAAGTGGATATCAGCGACAGCGCCTCGATCCGCAAGCTGTTCGAACAGACCGGCAAGTTCGATGCGCTGATCTGCGCGGCGGGCAACGTGACGTTTGCAGCGCTGGACGACATGACTGAGGACAGCTTCGCCCTCGGCCTGAAAGACAAACTGATGGGTCAGGTCAATCTGCTGCTGATCGGCCGCGAGTACGCCAACGATGGCGCTTCGTTCACGTTTACCACCGGCGTGCTCAGCCACGACCCGATTCGCAGCGGTGCCTCGGCAGCGCTGGTCAACGGCGCCATCGACAGCTTCGTCCGCGCCGCCGCCATCGAACTGCCGCGTGGCCTGCGGGTGAACTCGGTGAGCCCGACCGTACTGACCGAAGCCCTGGGCAAATACGCGCCCTACTTCCGTGGCTTCAAGCCGGTTCCTGCCGCGGAAGTGGCATTGGCCTACGCGAAAAGTGTCGAAGGCCTGCAAACCGGTCAGACGTTTCACGTGGGTTAAGGCCCTTGTGATGAGCGGTCAGGCTGCGTAACGTGGCAGCACTTGTCTGGAGAGCCAAAGATGCGTGTTGCCCGTTCGTTCGTCCTCGTTGCCCTGCTGCCGATGTTTGCCGCCTGCCAGTTGTTCGACGGCCAGCGTGAAAGTGTGTCCCATGCCGGACAGACGCGCATGCAGGGGCAACTGACCGCCGCCGACGGCAAACTGGTGTTCCAGCCGTGCCAGGATCAGCGGCAACTGGTGGTCAACGACATCGGCGGCACCAGCGTCCTGCAAGAGGCCGCCACCTTGGCCGACGAGCAGGGCAAGTTGTTTGCCGATGTGCGCGGCAAGGTTTCCGGCGACCGTCTCGACCTCGGCCAGTTGTATCGCGTCGAGCGCTCGGGCACGGCCTGCGACGATCCGAATTTCAAACTGCTGATCCTGCGCGCCGCCGGCCATGGCCCGGAGTGGAACGTCAAGGTCAGCGGCAAAGGCATGGTCATCGAGCGCGACGGCCAGGCTCCACTCGCCGTGCCGTATGTGGAAGAGCAACTGGGCGACGGCCGCTTCAATCTCAGCAGCGAAGCCAACAACCAGCGCATCGAATTGTGGGTTGCGCCACAGCGCTGCGTCGACAGCAGCACCGGCAGCGTGCAGCATATGAGCGCCGAGTTGCGTATCGACGGCCAGGTCCAGCGCGGCTGCGGCTATTTCGGCGGCGCGCGCAACGACTGATCGTTTTTCCCCCACGGATCCGCTCGCGGCGGCTTATAATCGCCGCCTTCAAACGCCCTGGCGCAGTTGTGCGCCCCGCGAATCCGGATCCCCGCCATGTTACGAATCACTGAACTCAAGCTGCCAATCGACCATCCCGAAGAAGACCTGCGCGCCGCCATCGTGCAGCGTCTGGGCATCGCCAGCGATGATCTGCTCGATTTCACCTTGTTCAAGCGCAGCTATGACGCGCGCAAAAAGTCCTCCGAACTGTGCTTCATCTACACCATCGACCTCAACGTACGCGACGAGGCCAGAGTGTTGGGCAAGTTCGCCGACGACCGTAACGTCAACGTGGCGCCGGATGTCAGCTACAAATTCGTCGGCCAGGCACCGAGCGATCTCGGTCAGCGGCCGATCGTCGTCGGTTTCGGCCCGTGCGGCATCTTCGCCGGCCTGCTGCTGGCGCAGATGGGCTTCAAACCGATCATTCTCGAACGCGGCACCGAAGTCCGTCAGCGCACCAAGGACACCTGGGGCCTGTGGCGCAAAAGCGTGCTCAATCCCGAGTCCAACGTGCAGTTTGGCGAAGGCGGCGCGGGCACGTTCTCCGACGGCAAGCTGTATAGCCAGATCAAGGACCCGAAATTCCTCGGCCGCAAAGTCCTGCACGAGTTCGTCAAGGCCGGCGCGCCGGAAGAAATCCTCTACGTCAGCAAGCCGCACATCGGTACGTTCCGCCTGACCGGTATGGTCGAAAACATGCGCGAGCAGATACGCGAACTGGGCGGTGAAGTGCGCTTCCAGGAGCGCGTCAGCGACGTGCTGATCGAAGACGGCCAACTGGTGGGGGTGCAACTGGCCAGCGGCGAAACCCTGCATTCCAAACACGTGGTTCTGGCCCTCGGCCACAGCGCCCGCGACACCTTCCGCATGCTCCACAGCCGTGGCGTGTTCATGGAAGCCAAGCCGTTCTCGGTGGGTTTCCGCATCGAACATCCGCAGTCGCTGATCGACCGCGCGCGCTTGGGCAAATACGCCGGCCACCCGAAACTTGGCGCGGCCGATTACAAACTGGTGCACCACGCCAAGAACGGGCGTTCGGTGTACAGCTTCTGCATGTGCCCGGGCGGCACCGTGGTCGCTGCGACGTCCGAGCCCAATCGCGTGGTCACCAATGGCATGAGCCAGTACTCGCGTAACGAGCGCAATGCCAACTCCGGCATCGTCGTCGGCATTACCCCGGAAGTCGACTATCCGGGCGGCCCGCTCGCCGGTATCGAGTTGCAGGAGCGCCTGGAATCCCACGCGTTCATCCTTGGCGGCAGCGACTACAAGGCTCCGGCGCAACTGGTTGGCGACTTCATCAACGACATACCATCGACCGAACTGGGCGAAGTCGAGCCGTCGTACAAGCCGGGCGTGGCCTTGGGCGATCTGGCCTTGGCGCTACCGGACTTTGCCATTGAGGCGATCCGTGAAGCCTTGCCCGCGTTCGAGAAGCAGATTCGCGGTTATTCGCTGCACGACGCCGTGCTGACCGGAATCGAGACGCGCACTTCATCGCCGCTGCGCATCACCCGCAATGAGTCGCTGCAGAGCATGAACGTCAAAGGCCTGTTCCCGGCCGGTGAAGGCGCGGGCTATGCCGGCGGAATTCTCTCGGCGGGTGTCGACGGGATTCGTATTGCCGAGGCAGTGGCTCGCGATATCCTCGGACTGGAAGCCTGATCAGCATCAGCTGACCCAACACAAAACCCTGTGGGAGCGAGCCTGCTCGCGAAAGCGGTCTGTCACTCAACGAAGTTGTTGAATGTGATTCCGCCTTCGCGAGCAGGCTCGCTCCCACATTGGTTTTTGCGTTTCTTCAGATGTTGGCGCGCAGCACCGAGGTCGGGAGCGCCTCTCCGCGCTCGGCACTTGCCGCCACCGCTGCAATCAAGTCACCCAGTTCATAACCCTGCGCCTTCAGCCATTGCTGATCGTAATACGTGTCGGCATAACGCTCGCCGCCATCGCACAGGATCGCCACGATCGACCCCGACTGCCCCGCCGCTTTCATCTGTTGCGCCGCCATCAGCGCACCGATCAGATTGGTCCCGCTCGACCCGCCGACATGCCGCCCTAAACGCTGCGCCAGGTAATGCATGGCCGCCAGCGACAGGGCGTCCGGCACCTTGACCATCGCATCGATCACCTTGGGCAGGAACGACGCTTCCACCCTAGGTCGACCAATGCCCTCGATGCGCGAGCCGCAGTCCAGACGCAGGCTGGCATCACCGCTCTGATAGAAATCGAAGAACACCGAACGCTCGGCATCGGCACACAACACGCGGGTGCAGTGCTGGCGATAGCGCACGTAACGGCCGAGGGTCGCGGTGGTGCCGCCGGTGCCGGGGCTGGAAATCAGCCAGGTCGGTTCAGGGTGCTTTTCGTAGCGCATCTGCTGGAAGATCGACTCGGCGATGTTGTTGTTCGCCCGCCAGTCGGTGGCACGTTCGGCGTAGGTGAACTGATCGATAAAGTGACCGCCATGCTCGCGGGCCAGGCGCTCGGATTCGGCGTAGATCTGCGTCGGGTCCTGCACCAGATGGCTCTGGCCACCGTAGAAGGCAATCTGGGCAATCTTCTCTTTCGAAGTCGTCGCCGGCATTACCGCGATAAACGGCAATCCGAGCATGCGCGCGAAATACGCTTCGGAAATCGCCGTCGACCCACTGGACGCTTCGATCACTGGCGCGCCGGGTTTCAGCCAGCCATTGCACAGCGCGTAAAGGAACAGCGAACGTGCCAGGCGATGCTTGAGGCTGCCGGTCGGGTGGCTGGATTCGTCCTTGAAATACAACTCGATGCCGGCAAAACCGGGCAGCGGCAAAGGGATCAGGTGGGTGTCGGCGCTGCGCTGGAAGTCCGCCTCGATGATGCGGATGGCTTCGCGTGCCCACTGTCGGTTGTCGCTCATGGTTTCGGTTCTCGTTGAATCAGCCAGAAGATCGGTCTTCTGAAAAAGGTCTGCCGCAAGCTTAGGAAAAATCCCGCAGGCGGCAAAGATACAGCTGAGTCTCAATGTGTCAGGCAACTGCTAGGCTCAGTGCTGCCCGAGCCAGACAGCCTGTAACGACATATAACAAAAAAGAATATAACTTTTGTTTTAACAACTAACGGTACGGGTTAGGGTGTTTCACCTTTTTCTTGATTCGATGGAGAGCGACCTTGCCTCTGCGTAGCACTTTCACGCGTTTCTTTCAGTTGGAAGCCGCCAGCGGTCTGCTATTGATCGCCGCAGCCGTTCTCGCGCTGATCATCAACAACTCACCGCTGTCGTGGCTGTACACCGGCCTGCTCGACACCCCGGTGGTGGCGCAGATCGGCGCGTTGAAAATCGCCAAACCTCTGCTGCTGTGGATCAATGACGGCCTGATGGCGATGTTCTTCCTGCTGATCGGTCTGGAAGTCAAACGCGAAGTGCTCGACGGCCAATTGTCCAAGCCTTCGCAGATCGTCCTGCCCGGCGCAGCGGCGATCGGCGGCATGCTGGTGCCGGCGCTGATCTACTGGTTCCTCAACCGCGACAACCCCGCCGCCCTGAGTGGCTGGGCCATTCCGACCGCCACCGACATCGCCTTCGCCCTCGGCGTATTGGCCCTGCTTGGCAAACGCGTTCCGGTGTCGCTGAAACTGTTCCTGATGACCCTGGCGATCATCGATGACCTGGGCGCCATCGTCATCATCGCAATCTTCTATTCCGGCGAACTCTCGACCCTGTCCCTTGGCCTGGCGGCTGCGTGCATTGCCGCGCTGGTGGCGATGAACCGGCTCGGCGTGGTCAAGCTCGGGCCGTACATGATCATCGGCCTGATCCTCTGGGTCTGCGTGCTCAAGAGCGGTGTCCACGCGACACTGGCCGGCGTGACCCTGGCTTTCTGCATTCCCCTGCGCACGAAAAACGCCGAGTCGTCGCCGCTGCTGACCCTCGAACACGCGCTGCACCCTTGGGTCGCCTACGGCATCCTGCCGCTGTTCGCCTTCGCCAACGCCGGCCTGTCACTGAGCGGCGTCACCGTCGAAAGCTTCACCCACGACGTACCGATGGGCATCGCCATCGGCCTGCTGCTGGGCAAGACCATCGGCGTGTTCGGCCTGACCTGGCTGGCGGTCAAGATTGGCATCGCCGCCCTGCCCCAAGGCGCCAACTGGGGTCAGGTCCTCGGCGTGGCAATCCTCTGCGGCATCGGCTTCACCATGAGCCTGTTCGTCGGCTCGCTGGCCTTCGAACCGGGCGTGAGTGATTACGCCGGCATGGATCGCATGGGCATCCTCACCGGCTCGATTCTCGCGGCGGTGATTGGTTATGCGGTGACGGCGGCGGCGAGTCGCAAGAATTCACAACTGCAATGACCCCTGTGGCGAGGGAGCTTGGCCCTCGCCACAGATTCCTCGCCTGACAGTTACGCAGCGAACAATCCCCACGTCATTAGCGACCCGTCCTACAGCCACACTTTCTCCGCTTCGATAACGTCCTGCAGCCCCTTTCCGAGGGGCTGTCGATGATGAACGAAGGGATGATCAGTGGCGCGGAACAAGGACATTCCCCGGGTGCAAAACCCACCGCAGGGCGACGGGCATCACGTTACCTGGCGGTATATGACGGCCGCAGAACTGGCCGAGCGCGAAGCCGGGCAAAACGCTTACGACGCGATGCTGGCGCGGCAGGAGGCGTTCGAGCGCAGCCGTGAAGTGGCTGCGAAAAAACCTGAAGCCGTGCGTGCCGGCTGTGTATTCGCCAAGTCCTGCAAGTTGCCGGATGCGATTATCGATTACAGCAATCCTTCCGGCATGGTGCCGACCGACAGCCTGAAGGATTACGGCGAGCTGATCCTGCTCGGCGCTCGCGAAGCCGACGCAAGCGGCGGCATTCCTCTCAAGAAAATCAGCGCCAACACCATCCCGGTCGGGTTCGGCAGTCTGGCCTTGGCAGGCTCGGCTTTTGAAGTGCTACCGGCGCTCGCCTCCCCTGCGGCGGCTGCGACTTTGGTGGGGCTGATTGCGCTTTTGATGCCATCCAGCCTGGGCGACAGCGCGCTCTACACCGATGAGCAACTGAGCACACTCAAACAAGCCCGAACCCGCGTGCGCCTGCGCGTCGAGCAACAGGCCGATGGCAGCCTCAAGGGTTACGGTTTCTACACCGGTAAGAACCGCGATTGGGAAATGGTCGATGTCGTGCAGTTCATTGCGCGTGGCGACCGGTTCGTTGCCGATCTGGGTGAAGGCGTCGAACTGCTCTGGACCCCGGCGGTGGATGGCTCGGACATTCTCGGCATTCCAGCACTGGAGGCCGCACCGCAGGCACCGCATATCTGGGTGTATCCACCGACGAAGGCGGCGGACGGGATACTGGTGAATCCGCTTTATCCGCCGGAGTACAAAGATTTCATTCTGGTGTTTCCCACAGACTCGGGTGTAAAACCGATTTACATCGTTGTCAGCTCTGCGAAAGGCACCGCTGAAGCGGGACATACCTATCACCCCGCTCCCGAAACGTCGGATATCACAGCCTTTCCCGATTTAAGAAGAGCAAAAAGAAAACGCCGTTCAACGGTGGGCTCCGGGATCGCTGGATCAATGCAAAAGGCCGAATAATTTATGAATGGGACTATTTACACGGCGAGCTTGAAGGCTACCGCGCAAGTGATGGCAGCCATTTAGGCTCTTACGACCACAGAACTGGTGAACAGATAGATCCACCCAAAAAAACCGTAGTATTAAAAAATATTTATGAGGATTACATGGGACTCAAAGCCAGACTCGAATGGTACGACCAACAAACCGAACTGGGTGAGGGGGAGGAACTGTCGAAAGACTTTGGCGAGGACGGCTCATTAATGGAAGCATTAGGCCTACCGTCGAAAAGCTTCAATAACGGCGGATTTGATGTAAAAGCCGATTGGATCAAGACTCTCCAGCCCCACTTCCAGCATTCCATTCAATTTTCTTCTTACGACTATCAGGTATCGTTCGTTTACCGGGATCAATGGTAGATGGGACTGGAACTGAGATTGGAATGGAACGACACAGCAACCTTGGAGTTTCAGGGGGAAGAGTCGTCAAAAGACCTGGGTGGTGACGAGTCAGTGTTAAACGCCTTGGGGATTCCCGCCGCGGACAACATCAACAATGGCAGTTTCAACGTCGCTCAAAATTGGCTCGCCACCATTCAGCCGTATTTTCAACATCAAATCGATTTGAGAGTTCACGACTATCAAATTTCGTTTGACTACGGCTAACAGCCCCGGAAGTATTAGCTCCATGCACTTTCTTTTAATTACCGGTTTTTTCCCTGACGAAGCCCAAGACGACTCCGTGCAATTCGAGCTGGATATCACAGGCAGCGAGATGAATGAAAAAGTGGCTCAGCTCATTGAATCAAAGCCCTTGGATGAGGTGGAACCCGGCGAGCTGTTGTTGACTCAGGATCAGGTAACCGCATTGGAAAACCTGCTCAACGTCAGTTTTCCAAAGGGCCTCGAATACTTCATGGGCACCTGCGCAACATACTGAATGAGCAATTCACAAACAAAGAAAAACCCCGACCAGTCACCTGATCGGGGTTTTCTTTTACCCGGCTTCCCGCTTAGTGCGAAACGCGGCTGGTTCCGCCAACGGTGGAAATCCGTACCCGCTCGCCAACGCGGAATACTTCATTCTCCTGAACCTGCTGCACATAGGCGCGCATGCTGCCGTCGTCTTCGCGGACGGTGATTTCCACGCCCTGGGTGCGGGTCAGGCCTTCTTCGGTGGCCGAGCCAAGCAGGCCGCCGGCCACTGCGCCGATGACCGCAGCCACAATGCTGCCCTTGCCGCCGCCGATAGCGCTGCCGCCGACGCCGCCGACCACTGCGCCTGCTGCGCCGCCGATCGGGGTCTTGGTGCCTTCGATTTTTACCGGTCGCAGGGATTCGATGGTGCCCATGCGAATCGTCTGCACACGACGCGCTTCGTCACGGGAGTAGGAGTCGCCAGTGAGGCTCGATTGGCAGCCGGTCAGCAACATCGCCATCGTCGAAAAGGAAGCAACCAGCAGAACAGACTTACGCATAGCATCAACTCCAAAAGAACATGTGTTCATTAAACCCCGTGGCCTGGCGCCTGTCACGACACCATCCGGATAAAATTGGCTTCCATTCAGGCCTGGTACAGATGCCCGCGAGCGTCCACTCAAGGTAGCGTCAAATCAACGATCCTGCGCCATCCGCGTTTATCTCGCTCGGTAGACTGCTCAGGGTGCCAGACGTTCCAGAATCCACTCGGCGCCCTGGAGGCGGTAGTTGAGGCGATCGTGCAGGCGGCTCGGACGGCCCTGCCAGAACTCGATGCGCTCGGGCAACAAGCGGTAACCGCCCCAATGTTCCGGGCAGTGCGGCTGGCTGTCGCTGAAGCGTTGCTCGGTGGCCTTGAGCAAATCTTCCAGTTCGCCACGACCGTTGATGACCCGGCTCTGCGGCGAGGCCCAGGCGCCGAGGCGGCTACCCAGCGGACGCACCTGATAATACGCGTCGGACTCTTGCGCCGTGACCTTGACCACCCGCCCTTCGATGCGCACCTGGCGCTCCAGGGTGGGCCAGAAGAAGGTCATGGCGGCAAACGGGTTTGCCGCCAGATGCTGGCCCTTGGCGCTGTCGTAGTTGGTGAAGAAGGTGAAGCCCTGCTCGTCTAGGCCCTTGAGCAACAAAATGCGGCAATGCGGACGACCGTCGGCATCGACCGTGGCCAGGGTCATGGCATTGGCTTCCACCGGCGCCTGCTCGGTTTTCACCGCATCGGCGAACCACTGGTGAAATAGCGCAAACGGCTCGGCCGGGGCTTGCGCCTCGGTCAAACCGTCACGGGTGTAGTCGCGACGCATATCGGCCAGAGCCTGGGTCATGGCGGATTCCTTTTCGTTAGCGGATCACTTCTTGGCGGCGTCGGCTGCGGCGACTTTCTTGTCGGTCGCGGCGGCTTTGGCTGGTGCAGTTTTTTTCGCTGGAGCCTTGGCCGGTGCCTTCTTCGCAGGAGCCTTGGCGGCGGTTTTCTTGGCTGGCGCCTTTTTCGCCGCCGGCACAGCGGCTTTTTTCGCGGCAGGCGCCGGGGTAACCGGTTTGGCCACTGGCTTGACGTCTTGCGCAGCGACCATCGTTACAGGCTTCGGTGCTGGCATGTTGTATTTGCTCAGCAGTGCAACCATGGTGTTCTGCGGAGTCACCAGCAGCTCGACACGACGATTCAAGGCGCGGCCTTCAACGCTGTCGTTGGCCGCACGCGGCGCTTCGGAACCCATGCCGCGCAGCATCAGGCGATCACGTTGCAAGCCGCTGAGGCGGAAGATCGCTGCCACCGATTGTGCACGTTCCTGACTCAGCTTGACGTTGGCCGGTGCGGCACCGCTGGTGTCACTGTGACCGAGCACCAGCACTGCGGTTTTCGGGTCGGCTTCAAGGATTTTCGCTACGCGAGTGAACGGGCCAAGAGTGACCGGCAGCAGCATCGCCGGGCGATCCGGGTTGAACGAGCCTTCGACCGGCGCCGTCACTACCAGCACATTGTCGCGACGTTCGAGTTGCAGATTGCTGTCCTTCACCGCTTCACGCAGACGCGGTTCGTAGTCATCCAGCCAGGCCTGAGTCACCTTCGGATCGGGCATCGGCACGGCTTTGGCGGTTGGCTGATCCTTGCCGCCGAACGGCCACCACCATTTGCCATTGGACTGCGCCTCGGCTTTGGCCACCTCGACCGGTTTGGCTTCAGGTTTGACCTCGGCTTTCAGATCAGCCTTGACCGCTTCATCGCTGGAACCGAACGGCCAGTACCACGGGTTGCTGCTTTCGGTCTTGGCCACTGGCGCAGTCGCCGCCGGTTTCAACGGAGCCGGAGCCGGGGCCGAATCTTTGGCCGCGACTTTGTCGGAAGAACCGAACGGCCACCAACTGCCGCCGTCTGCATCGTTTTTCGGAGTCTGTGCGCAACCGGTGATCGCTACACACAGGGCCAGGGCGAGGGTCTTTTTAGATGACATTGAAAATCCACAAAATGAAGTAATGAAAAATCAGAGCACTTTCGCCCGGATAAACAGCCGTTTTGAAACGAAAATCCCTTCGAGGTTCCGACCCCGGAACCTCTGTTGAAGCTTTACAGACAAGTGGCAAGCAACCGCGCCAGCTTTTGTGCACGCGGATCCATCAAAACGTAAGGCCCCAGGGTATTTGTCACGAAACCGAAAGCCACATCGTGCTCCGGATCAGCAAAACCGATCGAGCCGCCCGCTCCCGGATGACCGAACGCGCGTGGTCCGAGGCCGTAGGTGGCGTTGGGCACGTCCGGTTGATCGAGCATGCAGCCGAGGCCGAAACGGGTGCGGGTGAGCAAGGTCTTGTCATCGCCAAGGCTGTGCTCGCGGGTCAGCTCTTCGAGCATTTCGCTCTCGAGCAGGCTGCCATCGAGCAGGCCGGCATAGAACCCGGCGAGACTGCGCGCGTTGCCGTGGCCGTTGGCCGCCGGTTGCTGCATGCGGCGCCATTCCGGCTTGTTGGTGCTGGTCAGCACTGACGGCGGATTGGTGAAGGCGCGGGTAGTCATGGCCGTCGGTTCGCGCATGGTCACTTGCAGCAGACGCTGAGCCGCAGCGTCGCCGGCGTTGCCCTTGCCACGGGCGATGTGCGCCACGCGATGAAACTCTTCGTCGGCCAGGCCCACATGGAAATCCAGGCCCAACGGTTTGGCGACCCGAGCGACGATCGACTCGCCCGGCCCACGCCCGTCAGCGCGGCGCAGCAATTCGCCGACCAGCCAGCCGTAGGTGATCGCGGCATAACCGTGACCGGTGCCCGGCGTCCACCATGGCGCTTCGGCGGCGAGGGCGTCGACCATGGTTTGCCAGTCGTAAAGGGCTTCAGGGGCGAGCAGTTCGCGCAGCGCCGGCAAGCCGGCCTGATGGCAGAGCAATTGGCGCAGGGTGACGGATTCTTTGCCGGCGGCGGCGAATTCCGGCCAGTAGCGGGCAACCGGGGCATCGAGTTGCAACTTGCCTTCAGCCACCAGTTGCAGCGCGGTAACGGCGGTGAAGGTCTTGGTGCAGGAAAACAGGTTGGCGATGGTATCGCTGTGCCAGGCTTCGGCGCCGTCCTTGTCGGCAGTACCGGACCAGAGGTCGAGGACGGTTTCTCCACCGACCTGGATGCACAGGGCTGCGCCGCGTTCCTGGGGATCGTCGAACAGTGCGGCGAAAGCCTCGCGCACCGCTTCGAATTGAAGCTCGTAATGTCCCTGAATCTGCACCCGCAACTCCCCCGCGAAAACGCTCTACAAAGTGGCCCGCATTGTTCCAGCCCTTGAGGGATTTGGGAACAGGCGCGGGCCAGACGGTTGATCGGCAATTTGTGGCGATCCCTTCGCGAGCAGGCTCGCTCCCACAGGGGATCTCCGCTGCTGTTGATATCCAGTGTGGGAGCGAGCCTGCTCGCGAAGAACGATAACGCGGTCTGAAACCTAGTGACCATTCCCCGAATGCCCACCCGCCTGTGCAGCCTCCGCAGCTTTGCCAGCCTCGGCCTTGCGCCCGCCTTCAACTTCCGCAGCCGGGGTTTTCTGCGCCTCCTTGCCCAGTTGCTCAAGCGCCTGCAGATTGCTTTTGCGCACTGCCTCGACAAATCCCTGATACGGCAGATCGGTCACACCTACCAGACCGAAATGGCCGTTCTCGCCGTCGAGCAAACGCCCGGTCACCGGTTGGTCCAGATACTGGAACCAGTGCACGCCGACAATCGACGGTTCGCTCAGCGCCTGTTTGAGGAAGTTGGCATAGGCCGGGCCGCGATCTTCCTCGTTGGCCAGCTGCGTCACGCCGCCCCAGAAAGGACCTCGGTCGGCCGAGCCGAAGTTGAATTCGGTGATCAGCACCGGTTTGTCCAGGGCTGCCAGCGCGGCGAAGTCGTAGCCGTCCTGCGGCTTGAGCGTGTACATGTTGAAGCTCAACACATCGCAATACTGCGCGCAGGACGCCACGGCTTCAGGCGTACTGGTGGCGAAGCGACCGCCCAGGAGCATCTGGTTCGGCGCGTGCCATTTCAGCGAATCGGAAATGGTCTTGAAATAGGTATCGGCGAAGACCTTCTGGAAGTATTTGAAATCCGCTTCGATCTCCGGATGCTCCGGGTTCGGCAGTGGCGGCACGAAGCCAGGGTCTTCCATCAATTCCCACGCCGGCAACTCGATGCCCCAGGCCTTGGACAGTCCGGCCTGATTGCGGTACTTGTCGCGCAATTGCTTGAGAAAGGCGCGTTTGGCCGGCACGTCGGTGGTCATTTTCAACGTGCCGTAGGCCAGCGCGTAGCGAGCTTTCGGATCGTCGCCAGGGCCGGCCCAGGCCAGTTCGTTGTCGGCGTAATAACCGATCAGCCACGGATCGTCACGGTGATCGCGGGCGGCGATGGCCACGGCGCGCTCGGTGGCCATGGCGAAACGCGGATCGAACGGATCCGGCATGCCACCCCACCAATCGCTGCCGGTGCTGATGCTGGTGTAATCGCCGACGATCGACAGCGGCAAGGTGTACGGCACGCGTTCAGCATCCGCCAGCGACGGCGCGCTCCAGTTGCCCACTGTGTTGAAGCCCCAGGCTTGCAGCCGATCGAGGGTATGCCGGGTCCAGCGTTCTTCATCAATTGCGGCTGTGCACGGAGTGGTTTGCGCGCTGGACGCTTGCACCGCATCGGTCTGCGCCGCTTCGGCAATACCGGATTTTGGCTCGGCAGGCACCGCTGCGGTTTCAGCGGCCTGCACCGAACCGGCCTCAGCCGCCCCAGCCTTCGCCGCTTCGGCAATCCCGGCCTTATTGTCGCTGTCTGCCTTGCACGGTTCGCCGTACAGGCGTTGCAGATTGGCGCCATAGAAGTCGTACCAGCGGCCGTTGCCGTAGCCACGCCCCTGGTCGGCGCCATTGCCGCCACGGTTGTCACCCTCACCGAAATGCGCGGCCAGCGGGTCGTCGTTCTTAGGCAACGATTCAAACATGGATTCACGGCCGGCGACGTAGGTCTGGTTGACCTGCGCGCTGACGGTGTTGACGCCCAACGAATAGAACGGGTGGCCTTCGGGGGTCACCAGATACCAGCGGCCATCGCGTTTTTCCGTGCGGAAGAATCCGCTGGCCTTGAACGCCGGGCCTTTGTTCCAGCCGCCGAACTTGTCCAGCGAAGCCTTTTCACGCTCGGCCAGCCACGTATTCAGCTGTTGCTGCTCTTTGCTGGCGGCGCTTTTCAGTTGTTCGTCGCTGCTGACTTTTTCCGGCCATTTACTACGGGTTGACTGACCGTAGGCGTCGACCAGATTGCCGTACACCGCCCGCGTCACCGATTCGCCGTCCTGCACGCCGAACCGCTCGAGCAACAGGCTCTGCGCAACTTTCGGCTGATCCATCGACAGACTCACCGAGACCACTTGGCTGCGGTCGATCTCGCCAGTGCTGCTGGCCAGCAGGATGCGTTGGCCATCGACGGTCATCGGCATCGGCGGCCCGGCTTTCATGCCCTGGCTCAGCGGCGTCGAAGCCACCAGCGGCACCAGCAAGGTCTGCGCGGGGCCGGCCGGCAGATCGACGCGGCTGACCAGAGTGCGGCCATCGTTGCTCTGGATCTGCACATAGACTGTGACCGCCCAATTCATCGCACTTTGCAGACGCAGGGTCATCATGTCGGACTGCGACCAGTCCCAAGCGCCGGTCTGCGGGGTCAGGCGCAAGGTCGGCCGGGCCACCGGGTTGAACGTCACCCGACGCAGTACTTCACCTTCGGCGGTCTGTTCGGCATTGGCCTGTGGCAGGTCGGCGTTTTCCGTGGCGACCTTGACCACGTCGGCCGGGCGCACGAAGTTGAACAGCGTCTGCTGACCGGCAGGGGCCGCCAGCAACGGCGCGGCAAAGATCAAGGCGAAAACAGCGGGCAACGAACGGCGGATCATAAGAACGGAGTTCTCCCTAACGACCAGTCAAGGCCAGTGGAAAAGCGGTGGCAGAGAGATAGACAACGCGGCGGGCCAATCGGCCCACCCGTGTCTCAGGATATTTCACGACGGAAAGGAGGCAACGCATTGAGGATCGCCTTGCCGTAGCGCTGAGTGACCAGACGCCGGTCGAGCAAGGTGATGGTGCCGCGGTCTTCTTCGGTGCGCAGCAGACGGCCGCAGGCCTGGACCAGTTTCAGCGAGGCATCGGGCACGGAGATTTCCATGAACGGATTGCCACCGCGCGCCTCGATCCACTCCGATAACGCGGCCTCAACCGGATCATCGGGCACCGAGAACGGAATCTTGGCGATCACCACGTGCTCGCAGTAGGCCCCCGGCAAATCGACACCTTCGGCAAAACTGGCCAGCCCGAACAGCACGCTGGAATCACCGCCATCGACCCGCGCCTTGTGCTTGTTCAGGGTTTCCTGTTTCGACAGGTTGCCCTGAATGAACACTTGCTTGCGCCAGTCGCGGTCGAGACCGTCGAATACGTCCTGCATTTGCTTGCGCGAGGAGAACAGCACCAGTGTGCCTCGTGAACCTTCCACCAGATCGGGCAGCTCGCGAATGATCGCCGCCGTGTGGGCGGCGGCATCGCGCGGGTCGGCCTTGAGATCCGGCACGCGCAGCACGCCGGCATCGGCATGATGGAACGGGCTCGGCACCACCGCTGTGACAGCTTTTTTCGGCAGACCGGCGCGCATGCGGAAACGGTCGAAAGTGCCCAGCGCCGTCAGCGTCGCCGAGGTCACCAGGCAGCCGTAAGCGACGTTCCACAAACTGCGACGCAAGGTTTCCGCCGCCAGAATCGGGCTGGCGTTGACCTCGATATCGAACAGCGAGCCGCTTTCGGCCAGGGTCAGCCAGCGTGCCATGGGCGGGCTGTCTTCCGGGTCTTCGGCGGTGAACGCGGTCCACAATTCCCAGTTGCCGGAAGCGCGGGACAACAGGCTGCCGAACAGCGGATACCATTCTTCGGCCTGATTGCTGGCGATGCCGATGTTGACCTCGCCGTCCATGCCTTCCTTGAGCAGGTCGGTCAGGCGTTGAAACAGGTCGTTTAGGCGCGAATAGCCTTTTTTCAGCTCGATGCCCATCTCGCGCATATCCTCGGGAATCACCCCGCCGACAAAGCGATGACGCGGGCGCTCGCGGCCTTCGACGTCTTCGCCGGGTTTGAAATCGGCGATCTGCTCGCAGGCGGTGAACATGAACTGCTGCTGGGTCTTGATCTCCCGCGCCAGCTCGGGCACCTGCTCAATCAGCTTGCCGAGATCGCCCGGCAACGGATGCTGGGCCAGCAGCTTGGTCAGATTCTTGGCGGTGGTTTCCAGCCAGTCGGCGGTGGAACGCAGGCGCGTGTAGTGAGCGAAGTGGCCGATGGCCTTGTCCGGCAGGTGGTGACCTTCGTCGAACACGTAAATGGTGTCGCGCGGATCCGGCAACACGGCGCCGCCGCCCAGTGCCAGGTCAGCCAGGACCATGTCGTGGTTGGTGACGATCACGTCAACCTTGCCCATGCCTTCGCGAGCCTTGTAGAAAGCGCACTGGCCGAAGTTCGGGCAATGACGGTTGGTGCACTGGCTGTGATCGGTGGTCAGGCGCGCCCAGTCGGCGTCTTCCAGCGCGTTCGGCCAGCTGTCGCGGTCGCCGTCCCATTTATTGCCGGCGAGCTTTTCGATCATGCTGGTGAACAGCTTCTGACTGGCCTCGTCGACTTCGATCTTGAAGCCTTCTTCTTCGAACAGCTGCGCGGTGGCGGTTTGTGCGTGGCCTTCCTGCAACAGCATGTCGAGCTTGGACAGGCACATGTAGCGACCACGGCCCTTGGCCAGGGCAAAACTGAAATTCAGCCCGCTGTTGCGCATCAGGTCGGGCAGATCCTTGTAGACGATCTGCTCTTGCAGGGCGACGGTCGCGGTGGCTATCACCAAACGCTTGCCGGCCAGTTTCGCCGTAGGGATCGCCGCCAGGCTGTAGGCCACCGTCTTGCCGGTACCGGTGCCGGCTTCCACCGCGACAATCGCGGGGTCGCCACTGCGCCGGCCTTCGTCATCGGTGTCGATATCCCCGAGGACCTTGGCGATTTCGGCGATCATCAGGCGCTGGCCGTAACGCGGCTTGAGGCTCTTGGCCTCTAGAAAACGCGAATAGGCGCCCTGGATCGTGGTTTTGAGTTCAGTGCTGATCATTGAGTGTCGGGCGCAAAACGCTGGATAAATTTTCAGTGGTTTGATTCGGCGGCTATCATACCCCGCTAATCGATCCCGCGCAGAACGGAGTGACCCAATGACACCTTTTAGCCTCGTTTACCCCCTGCATGTCCTCGCCGCTCTGGTGTGGGTCGGCGGTATGTTTTTCGCCTGGATGGTCTTGCGCCCTGCGGCTGTGAAGGCTCTGGACGGCCCCGCTCGCCTGACCCTGTGGGTGGAAGTGTTTCAAGGTTTTTTCCGTTGGGTCTGGGTCGCGGTGATCCTGTTGCCGATCAGCGGCGTGGGCATGCTGCATCTGCAGCAGGTCGGCTTCGAGACCGCGCCGAAGTATGTGCAGGTGATGATCGGCTTGTACGTGGTGATGACGGCGCTGTTCATCCGCATTCAAGGGCTGATGCTGCCGGAGTTGCGCAAGGCGGTTGAGGCGAAGGATTGGCCGGCGGGTGCGGCAGTGCTGGGGCGGATTCGGCGGGTGGTGGGGCTTAATCTGCTGGTCGGGTTGGTGCTGGTGGCGGTAGCGGCGGCGAGACCGATGCTCTGAATCGCACTATTTTTCTGCTGTGAACACAGTTGTGGCGAGGGGATTTATCCCCGCTGGGCTGCGTAGCAGTCCCGCTTTTGATTTTTAGAGCGGGGCCGCTTCGCGACCCAGCGGGGATAAATCCCCTCGCCACATAATTTCACTCACCAAAGATCTTCACTCACCAAAGCATTTTATTGATCAGAGAGTGGGTCGCAGTTTCAGAGCCGTTGCACGGTAACCGAACCCGCTGCCCCCTCCGGCCCAGGCTGGCCATCCGCGCCGGCCTTGCCGTTCTTGCCGCCATCTGCGCGGTACACCAGGCAGCCCTTGGATTTGCCGCCCTTCCCTGCTTTACCACCGACACCCGCCGGGCCGCCGGCACCGCCAGCCACGTTGACCTTGATCAGCTCGGCCGGGAAATCCCGTGGTACGGCGAGGCGCACCAGCGCACCCGGTGCGCCTGGCTGGCCATCGCTGCCGTCACTGCCATCGGCGCCGTGGCCGGCTGAACCATAGGTGCAGCCCGGATCTTCACCGTTGCCGCCGTCGAGGCCGACGAAACCCGGCGCGCCCCTGCCGCCACGGGCATCGACCGTCAGTTGCGGCGCGCTCAGGGCCTGAAATTGCAGGTTCAGATTGCGCCCGGCCCGGGCCGCTTTTTCATAAGTGCCGGGGGCGCCGCGCGCGGTGATCTGGCTGCCCTCGCTCAATTCAGCGCGCTTGACCTTCACTTCCAGCGCCTGTTCAGCCGGAACGATAGCAATACGTGCTTCGTGGCCCAGACGCAGTTCATCAATGTTCAATTCAGTCACGTTGGACGGGATCAGCAAGGTGCCGTAATCGGCGACTTCCAGTTTCTCCAGTTGCAGCGTGCTGGTGGTGTTGGGCAAGCGCATCAAAGAATTGCTTTGCACGTTGACCACCTGGGCGCAGGCCAGTGGACTGATGAATGCAGCGAGCAGGCAGAGTTTACGCATGGGAAGAAGCCTCCGGAGCGGCCGGGGCCGGGATGGTTTGCAGGTGGAAAACGCCGAACAACAGAATGCGGCCACGATCACGCCAAGGGTGCGGACGACCTTTGAGGCTGCGGTTGCACAGCAGCACTTCGAGTAGATGAATCAGCAACAACAGAGCGCCGGCCAGATTCACCAGCAGATGCAGCGGATGAACAAACGGCACCAGCTGATTGGCCAGCACCACGCAGCAGAACAGCAGGGTCAGCAAACGCCCCAGCCCCCAGAACACCTTCATACGCTCCCCCGTGTTGCGAATTATTCTTTGCACGCACAGTACCGGCTTCTGCGGGGGATAAGCCAGAGGGAAAAATGAAATTTGTGCAAACGCGGATGAAATGGCTGCCGGGGCGACGATCTCGACCCGGCAGCTCTAGCCTGCGCACTACAGACGGTTGCTAACGATTGATGTGCAGCTCGACCCGGCGATTTTCCGCGCGGCCTTCATCGCTGGCGTTATCGGCGACCGGCTCACTCTCGCCTCGGCCCTCGCTGGTGAGCTTGTTCGGCGCCAGCCCCTGACTCAACAGATACGCTGCGACACTGCTCGCGCGCCGCTCGGACAAAGCCTGGTTATAGGCGTCGGAGCCTTTACTGTCGGTGTGCCCGATGACCTTGATGCTGACCACATCGGCATTGCGCAGCTTGTCCATCAAGGTGTCGAGCTGGGCTTTGGCCGCCGGGGTCAGATCGGACTTGTCGAAATCGAACAGCACGTTGCCGGCATCGCTCAAGGTGATCACTTCAGATTGCGGCGCCGGTTCGACCGGTTTGACTGCCACCGGATATTGCGGCAGCGGGCAGCCACGGTGATCGACTTCGGTGTTTTCCGGAGTGTCCGGGCAGCGGTCGCGGCGGTCGAAGACGCCGTCGCTATCTTCGTCGCCATCCTGGGCGTAACAGATCAGCCCGCCGGTGACGATACCCAATGCCGCGCCGCCGCCGGCCCAGCCGGCGCTTTCAATGGCGCCAAGACCGCCGCCGACCAGACCGCCAAGCAGGCTGCAGATCGGCCACGTACGTTGATTGAGGGGGCGGTGCCATCGCTGTGAGTGGCACAACCGGTGAGCAAGCTGCCAAGCAGCAGCACCGGCAAGACGGACCTTGAGAAAAGACGCATTTGTGAACGCTCCTGTGTACCGGCCCATACCGGTTACACAGGAGTAAAGACCCGCATCCGCGACTGCACAAGCCGCGGATGCGAGAGGGGCTAGCGGACGATTTTGATTTCGGTGCGACGGTTCTGTGCACGACCATCAGCCGACTTGTTGTCAGCCACAGGCTGGCTTTCACCAAGGCCCGACACCGAAACGAAGCTGGCACGCGGTACACCCTGCTGGATCAGGTATTCCACCACCGAGTGCGCACGACGATCCGACAGTTTCTTGTTGTAGGCATCGCTGCCGACACTGTCGGTGTGACCGGTCACGGTCAGTTGCGCGGTAGAGGATTCCTGTTTCAAGCGATCGGCGACCTTGTCCAGCACTTGCTTGTCAGGGCCGGTCAGCGTGGCTTTGTCGAACTCGAAATGCACATCACGAATGACGATGGTTTCTTCCTTGACCACAACCGCTTCTTCGACCACTGGCGCAGGCGTTGGTGGCGGGCAACCGTCAGCATCGACCTGCACGCCTTTAGGCGTACCCGGGCACTTGTCGCGACTGTCCGGCACGCCATCGCCGTCTTCATCGCCATCACCATGAACCCAGCAATAGGCCGCTGCCGTACCGCCGACCAGCAGCGCACCGTAGCCAGCCCACGATGCGCTTTCCGTCGCACCGAGACCGGCGCCGACCACACCACCGACCGCCGCACAGGTCGGCCAGTCGGTTTTCTGCAAACCTGCGCAACCAGTCAACACACTGGTTAGCAGAACCAAGGGTAATGCTGTCCGAACTATGCTCATCTAGTTTTCTCCTGAGGGATCGGCTTAAAACCGATTCAGGGAGTAAAGACCGGAGTTTTAATCTCCGCCAGCAATAGGCCACCGCTGTTTGCGACCGTGTTCAAAGGGGTTTGCCTCTTTGGGCGAAAACCGCCGCCACCGGGCGCTTTGCCGACGCGGTCTGGCAGGCTAGTCTTGGCGGTCTGACTGAGGAGCTTCGATGAACGTCGCCATTTCTTCGCGCACGCCACAACAGGCGTTGGCCGCTTTGCTGGATCGCTACGCCCCGGCCCGACTGCTGCTGATCGGCGCCAGCGAGTTTCCCGCCTTGAGCGCTTTCAAGGACGCGCATCCAGACACCGTGGTCGCTCATGCCGCGCCCGGCGCGTTGCCCGCCGAATTGGCTGCGCAACGCTTCGATCTGGCGCTGGTAGTCGATTGCCTGGAACATTTGCCCAAACGCGATGGCCTGAATCTGTTGGGCGGCATCCGCAATCTCAACGCCAGTCGCATCGCGGTGCTGGCGGATCTGGCCGCCAGTGGCTGGCAGGAAACCGATTTCTATTCGCTGGCACTGCAGGCCAGCGAGCGTTTTCAGCGCGACGCGCAGGTGCTGACCCTGTTCACCTACGATCTGCTTGACTACAAACAAGTCCCCGACTGGCTCAATTCACGCTTCTGGGCCAATCCGGAAAACTTCGGGAAATACTGGTGGTAATGCAATGAGTACAGCCATTTGCCCTTGCGGCAGCGGCAATCTGCTGGATGCCTGCTGCGGCCCTTATCATGACGGCCACCCGGCGCCGTGTGCCGAAGCCTTGATGCGTTCGCGCTACAGCGCTTATGTGCTGGGCCTGATCGACTATCTGGTGGCGACCACCCTGCCCGCGCAGCAGGCGGGGCTGAACCGACAATCGATCAGCGACTGGAGTGCGCAAAGCACCTGGCTTGGTCTTGAGGTGGAAAGCTCGGAAGTGTTCGGCGGCCAGCCGGAACACGCTTTTGTGACCTTCACCGCACGCTGGCATGACAGCCAGGGCGAGCACAGCCATCGCGAGCGCTCATCCTTTGTACAAAACGCCGGGCGCTGGTACTTCATCGATCCCACGGTGCAGATGAAGCTGGGGCGCAATGACGGCTGCCCGTGTGGCAGCGGCCAGAAGTTCAAGAAGTGTTGTTCGGGTTATTTCGGCGCTTGAGCTGAAGATCAAAAGATCGTCCGATCGCGGCCCGAGCCTTCGGCCGCTCCTACACGGGATTAGCCGAAGGCTGAAATCTTTTAAGGTCTAGACTGGGCACAAAGGGAGTCAATTTCATGCTCGGTCGTCGGCGCACATTACATTTCCTGCTGTTGATGCTGATCGTAAACCTCGGCGGCTGTGCCTCGTGGTTCAGCGATGACAGCGTCGAGCCTGCCGTGCATCTGGTGAAAGTCGAGGTGGTGCGGGCCAAACTGCTCGAGCAAAAATTCATCCTGCACTTTCGCGTCGACAATTCCAACGACAGCGATCTGACCGTGCGCGGCCTCGAATACCGGATTCACCTGGCGGACATGCTGCTCACCGAGGGCGAGCATGAGCACTGGTTTACCGTCGGGCCAAAGCGCAGCGCTTACTTCAAAGTGCCGATCCGCACCAACCTGTGGCCGAAGGTCAAACAGGTGGTGAAACTGCTGAAAAATCCGAACCAGCAGATTCCCTATCGATTGCAGGGGGAAATGGAAACCGGTTTATTCATCGCCCACTACGTGCACCTTGAGCGCAATGGCGTGATAATCCCCGCCGATCTAACTCCGGAGTGACCTCGATGACCCAGCAACCCCATGTCCATGGCCCTGACTGCAACCACGATCATGACCACCATCATGATCACGACCATGGCCATGTCCACGGCCCGAACTGCGGCCACGCCCACCAGGAACCGGTGCGCAACGCCCTGAAAGACGTCGGCCGCAACGACCCTTGCCCATGCGGCAACGGCAAGAAATTCAAGAAGTGCCACGGCGCTTGATGTCACGGGCGAAGATCTTCTTCGCCTGACACACCGCTTCGCGAGCAGGCTCGCTCCCACAGTGAATTGCATTCCTTCTGACGAAATGCGCTCGAATGTGGGAGCGAGCCTGCTCGCGAAGGCGGCGGCACATACGCTACAAAATTTCAGCCCGCCGCCAGAATCTGTGAAGAGCCGACCACCGTCGCATACTCCCCATGCAGATTGCCCAGCGACATCCCGTGCACCTCTTCAGCGGTACGCGGTTTGCCGAAATAATCGGCTTTGTCGAAGGTAAAGCACGCATCCTCTGCCACCCATGTGTCGAAACCCAGATTGCCCGCAGTGCGCGCCGTCGACTCAACAGAGTTATTGGTCGCCACACCAACGATGATCAGTTGCCCGATCCCGGCCTCACGCAACTGCGCCTCCAGCCCACTGGCACAAAACGCGTCCGGCACCTGTTTCTGGATCAGCCATTCCCCGCCCTGAGGGACAAAACGCTCTTGAAACTCGACTCCGTCCTGCTCCGGCCAGAACACCGAGTCAGGTGAGCGCGACAAATGCTGCACGTGAATCACCGGGCGCCCGCGCAGGCGCCACAGCGCCAATAACTCAAGCATTCGCTCTTCGGCCTGAGGATTATTCCGCCGCCCCAGACGCGGATGCAGAATGCCTTTCTGCTGGTCGATGATGATCAGCGCAGCGTTGCTTTGAAGCTCCATAGCGATCTTTCTCCTGACAGGTCTGGGGACTCATTCCGCAGTTCAACATCAGCGCTTTCCCACAAGCAACTGTCACGCCTCTGACCGATCAGCCGACAACTGCATAAATAACCACTCGCCCCGCTTGCGCGGCCCTCGCGCCGTCACTAACGTAGCGGCTTTATTGCGCCCCCAGCCTTATACCCCCGCAGGAGCTTCGCCATGGCCTCGCCAGCCCTTACACATTTTCTTCCCCGGTTCGGCGTTGCCGCAGCAGTGGCCGGTGTTCTCGGCCTGTCCGGTTGCCAGACCTGGAACGCCCAGGACAGCCTGCCGCCGACCTCCGGCGTACAACCGCTCAAGGGCCTGGCGCAGAGCGTGTCGGTGCGGCGCAATGCGATGGGCATGCCGTTGATCGAGAGCAACAGCTTCCATGACGCGCTGTTCAGCCTCGGCTATGTCCACGCCAGCGACCGCATCAACCAGATGGTCACCCTGCGCCTGTTGGCCCAGGGCCGGCTGGCGGAAATGTCCGGCGCGTCGATGCTCGATGCCGACCGCTACATGCGCGCGGTCAATCTGAAGAAGAGCGCCGGCGAGCTGTACAAGGCCTCGTCGCCACGGCTCAAGCGCTTCTTCGAAGTCTACGCACGAGGCGTCAACGCTTATCTGTTCCGCTATGCCGACAAGTTGCCGGGCGACCTCGCCGCCAGCGGTTACAAGCCCGAATACTGGAAACCGGAAGATTCGGCGCTGATTTTCGCCCTGCTGAATTTCAGCCAGTCGGCCAACCTGCCGGAGGAAATCCAGTCGCTGGTGCTCGCGCAAACCGTGACCACTGACAAACTCGCCTGGCTGAGCCCGTCGGCGCCTGATGAAAACCTGCCAGTGGCTGAAGCCGACAAGCTGCAAGGCCTCAAGCTCAATGGGCAGATTCCGGGGCTGACCGAACTGAGCAGCGCCAGCCAGCAACTGTCGGCGCTGAACCTGCTCGCCACGCCGACTGCGAACAACTGGGCAATCGCCCCGCAACGCAGCCGTAGCGGCAAGAGCCTGCTGGCCAGCGATGCGCACGGGCCGCTGGCAGCGCCGTCGTTGTGGAGTTTCGTGCAGATCCGCGCGCCGAAATATCAGGCAGCCGGCGTCACGGTTGCCGGTCTGCCGATGGTGCTCGGCGGCTTCAACGGCAAAGTGGCGTGGAGCATGACCAGCGTGCTCGGCGACAATCAGGACCTGTTCCTCGAGAAAATCCGCCGTCAGGGCAGCAGCCTCACTTATGAAGTCAACGGCAAATGGCAGCCGTTGGGCGTGCGCAACGAAACCTATTTCGTCAAAGGCCAGCGGCCGATTCGCGAAGCCGTGTACGAAACCCGCCACGGCGCGCTGCTCAACAGTGCCCAGGCAGCGGCGCAAGGCAACGGTTTCGGCCTCGCCTTGCAGACGCCAAGCTTCACTGACGACAAAACCCTGGATGCCTTCTTCGACCTGACCCGCGCGCAGAACGTCGAGCGCGCCTCGAGACGCCAGCCGTGAAATCCGCGCCATTACCCTGAATCTGGTCTTTGCCGATGCAAGCAATATCGGCTGGCAAGTCACCGGGCGCTTCCCCAACCGTCGCGAAGGTGAAGGCCTGCTGCCCTCGCCGGGTTGGGACGGTCGCTACGACTGGGACGGTTACGCCGACCCGATGCTGCACCCCTACGATCAGGACCCGGCACAAGGCTGGCTCGGCACCGCCAACCAGCGTGTAATTCCCGACGGCTACGGCATGCAGTTGTCGAAATCCTGGGCGGCACCGGAGCGCGGCGAGCGCCTGGCGGAAATGGCCGGCAGCGGCAAGCACGACAGCCGCAGCGTGATCGCCATGCAGTACGACCAGACCACCACGTTCGCCGCCAAGCTGAAAAAAGTCTTCGAAGCACCGGGGATGAAGCAACCGCTGAAACAGGCGATCGACGCCCTGCCGGACGCTGAGCGCAGCAAAGCCCGTGAAGCCTTCACGCGCTTGATGGCGTTCGACGGCAAGCTCAGCCCGACCTCGGCGGATGCGGCGATTTATGAACTGTTTCTGCAGGAAAGCATGAAGCAGATCTTCCTCGATGAACTGGGTCCTGAGTCGAGCCCGGCGTGGAAGGCCTTTGTCGCCAATGGCGATCTGTCCTACGCGGCGCAGGCCGATCATCTCTTGGGGCGTGAGGACAGTCCGTTCTGGGATGACCTGCGCACGCCGCAGAAGGAAGACAAATCCGTGATTCTCGCCCGTAGCCTCGCTGCGGCGATTACTGCCGGTGACAGCCAGTTGGGCGGCGATCATCGCGCCTGGCAGTGGGGCAAATTGCACAGCTATGCGTGGAAAAACAGCAACGGCCAGACCGTGCGCGGACCACTGGCAGCCGGTGGCGATCACACCACGCTGAACAACTCGGCGTTTGCCTGGGGCCAGGACTTCGTTACCACGCGCGCGCCGTCGATGCGTTTTATCGTCGACTTCGGCCAGAGCGAGCCACTGATGGCGCAGAACGGTACGGGGCAGTCGGGCAATCCACTGAGTCCGAACTACCTGAACGGGATCGATGCATGGCTGAAAGGTCAGTACATCGGCTTGCCGATGCAGCCGCAGAACTTTGATCGGGTGTATGGCAAGACCCGCTTGACCCTCACCCCCGGGAAATAGAGCAAAGATCAACAGCCCCTCACCCTAGCCCTCTCCCGGAGGGGAGAGGGGACTGATTGGGGGATGCTTGGGTCTTGCGCCGACCTGAAAGAGAGATGGTGAATCCAACATTGGATCAGGCTCAAGGCTGTGCCGGATCCATATTCAACTCGGCCCCCCAGGTCGATGTACCTCACCAGACACCTCGGTCGGCCCCTCTACAAAGCGAGGTGAATCCAACATTGGATCAGGTTCAAGGCTGTGCCGGATCCATATTCAACTCGGTCCCCCAGGTCGATGTACCTCACCAGACACCTCGGTCGGCCCCCTCTCCCTCTGGGAGAGGGCTGGGGTAAGGGTAGCGCTTCAAAGCCGATCGAACTTCCAGCCTCACGCCCGCCTCATAGCTAACAAGCCCCCCATTCCGGTCACGACATGGATCTTGTTATTGCCCGACCTGAAGGTCTCTACTGCCCCGCCGGAGATTTCTATATCGATCCGTGGCGGCCGGTCGAGCGTTCGGTGATCACCCATGCCCATGGCGATCACGCGCGCACCGGTAATCAGCACTACCTGTCGAGCAGCGCCAGCGCCGGGATTCTGCGCGCGCGTCTGGGTCAGGACATCCAGTTGCAAACACTCGACTACGGCCAGCGCCTGACCCATCACGGCGTGACCCTGAGCTTTCACCCCGCCGGGCATGTCCTCGGTTCGGCGCAGGTGCGCCTGGAATACGGCGGCGAAGTCTGGGTCGCGTCGGGGGATTACAAGGTCGAGCCGGATGGCACGTGCGCCCCATTCGAACCGGTGCGCTGCCACACCTTCATCACCGAATCGACCTTCGGCCTGCCTATCTACCGCTGGCAGCCGCAGGCGCAGATCTTCGCCGAGATCAATCGGTGGTGGGCGGCCAATATCGCCGCCGGCAAGGCCAGCGTGCTGTTCTGCTATTCCTTCGGCAAGGCCCAACGCATCCTCCACGGCATCGACGAAACCCTCGGGCCGATCCTCAGCCACGGCGCGGTCGAACCGTTGAACCGTGTGTACCGCGATGCCGGTGTGTACCTGCCGCCGACGATCTATGCGGGCGACGTGAAAAAAAGCGATCCGATCATGCGCCAGGCTTTGGTCATTGCTCCGCCGTCGGCGGGCGGCAGCACGTGGATGCGCCGTTTTGGCGACTTCAGCGATGCCTTCGCCAGCGGCTGGATGCGCTTGCGCGGGACCCGGCGGCGGCGCGGCGTCGATCGCGGTTTCGTCCTCTCCGATCACGCCGACTGGCCCGGCCTGCTCTGGGCGATCAACCAGACCGGCGCGGAGCGGGTGATGGTCACTCATGGCTCGATCGGCGTGCTCGTACGTCATCTGCGCGAACAGGGTCTTGATGCACAAGGCTTCACCACTGAATACGGCGATGACGAAGACGACAACATCGCCACCGAACCCACCGTTGCCGAGACGTCCCCATGAAAGCGTTCGCCGAGTTATATGCCGAACTCGACGCCACCACGTCGAGCAACGCCAAGCTGGCGGCGATGCAGGTGTACTTCGCGCAGGCCGCGCCGGAAGATGCCGCATGGGCGGTGTATTTCCTCTCCGGTGGTCGGCCTCGTCAACTGGTGCCGGTGCGCATCCTCCGTGAGCTGGCGGTAGAAGTTTCAGGGTTGGAGCCGTGGCTGTTCGAAGAAAGCTATCAGGCCGTCGGCGATCTGGCCGAGACCATTTCTCTGGTGCTGCCGGAAAATTCCCACAGCTCCGAGGCCGGTCTAGCCGAATGGATCGAAGACAAGCTGCTGCCACTTCGCGGTGAAACCCCGGAATATCTGGCGCGCCAACTGCCGATGTTGTGGGCGCAACTGGATCGGCCGAGCCTGATGCTGTGCATCAAGCTGATCACCGGCAGTTTCCGCGTCGGCGTGTCGAAGTTGCTGGTCACCCGCGCCCTGGCGTCGATGGCCGGCCTCGACAGCAAACGCGTCGCTCAGCGTCTGGTCGGTTACACCGATCTGTCGAACCGGCCCAACGCCGCGAGTTACCTGAAACTCATCGCCCCGGAATCCGCCGACGAACATGCCCAGCGCGGCGGCCAGCCCTACCCGTTCTTTCTTGCCCACGCCTTGGCGCAACCGGTCGAGGAATTCGAAGCCCTGCTCGGCCCCGCCAGCGACTGGCAGGTGGAATGGAAGTGGGACGGTATCCGCGCGCAAGTAGTCAAGCGCGACGGCAAGCTGTGGGTGTGGTCGCGCGGCGAGGAATTGGTGACCGAGCGCTTCCCCGAGTTCGATGTGCTGGTCCACGGCTTGCCCGACGGGACGGTGATCGACGGCGAAATCGTCGTGTGGAAGAGCACCCATCCGACTACGGAAGATGCCTTCGATCCGCAATCCGATGAGCCGCCGGCCGTGCAACCGTTCGCCCTGCTGCAACAACGCATCGGTCGCAAGACGCTCGACAAGAAAATTCTCGAAGAAGTGCCGGTGGTGGTGCTGGCCTACGACCTGCTGGAATGGCAGGGCGAAGACTGGCGCAACCAGCCGCAGGTCAAGCGTCGGGCGCAACTCGAGGAAGTCATCGCGCGCTGCAACAGCCCGGTACTGCTGCCCTCCCCCGTATTGACCGGCGAAGACTGGCTCGACCTCGGCCGCCAGCGCGAAGCGTCACGCAAACTCGGCGTCGAAGGCATGATGCTCAAGGCCCGCGAATCGCTTTATGGCGTCGGCCGGACCAAGGACATGGGCGTGTGGTGGAAGTGGAAGGTCGACCCGTTCAGCGTCGACGCGGTACTGATTTATGCCCAGCGCGGACACGGTCGTCGCGCCAGTCTGTACAGCGATTACACCTTCGCCGTGTGGGACGGCCCGCCGGAATCCAGTCAACGCTCGCTGGTGCCGTTCGCCAAGGCGTATTCGGGGCTGACCGATGAAGAGATGCGTCAGGTCGACAGCATCGTGCGCAAGACCACCGTGGAGAAATTCGGCCCGGTCAGCAGCGTGAAACCGAGCCTGGTGTTCGAACTGGGCTTCGAAGGCATCGCCCTGTCGCGCCGGCACAAGAGCGGCATCGCCGTGCGTTTCCCGCGCATGCTGCGCTGGCGCAAGGACAAGACCGTCGAAGAAGCGGACAGCCTCGCTACCCTTCAGGATCTGTTGGCCTAAACCCTTTTCACTGATCGTTCCCACGCTCTGCGTGGGAACGCAGCCCGGGACGCTCTGCGTCCCCCCCAGAGCCGAACGCGGAGCGTCCGTTGATGCATTCCCACGCAGGAGCGTGGGAACGATCAGTCATCGGGGACAATTCCTTTCCACAGTTTTCCCTGCTCTGAGCTACGCGTTTGAACCGAAACAGTGCATGCAAACAGCAATGCCCGTTTCCGTGCATTCAACTACCCTTGCCTCTCTCCGCTCAACCTTTTAAAACACCTGTTCGGCACTCTGGTTCGGAAATTGCTACTTTCTATAGGTCGTAAGCGTTGCAGTAACAATAATTCTGCGCCACAAGCGCTCATATTGGTTCTTAGGGATTGAATAATGAAAAAAGCATTGCTGACCCTTTCTGCACTGGCGTTGTGCATGGCCGCCGGCTCCGCGCTGGCCAAGGAATACAAAGAGCTGCGCTTTGGCGTTGACCCTTCGTACGCACCGTTCGAGTCGAAAGCGGCCGATGGCAGCCTGGTCGGGTTCGATATCGATCTGGGCAACGCGATCTGCGCCGAACTGAAGGTCAAGTGCAAATGGGTCGAAAGCGATTTCGACGGCATGATTCCGGGCCTCAAGGCCAACAAGTTCGACGGTGTGATCTCGTCGATGACCGTGACCCCGGCTCGCGAGAAGGTCATCGACTTCTCCAGCGAACTGTTTTCCGGCCCGACCGCTTACGTGTTCAAGAAAGGCTCCGGCATCACCGCCGACGTCACTTCACTCAAGGGCAAAACCGTCGGTTACGAGCAAGGCACCATTCAGGAAGCCTACGCCAAAGCCGTGCTGGACAAGGCTGGCGTGAAAACCCAGGCTTATCAGAACCAGGATCAGGTGTATTCCGACCTGACCTCCGGTCGTCTCGACGCCGGTATCCAGGACATGCTGCAAGCCGAACTGGGCTTTCTGGAAGTCGCCAAAAGGCGCTGATTATGAAATCAGCCAGCCGGTCGACAGCGAATTGCTGCCAGCCAAAACCGCTGTCGGTATCAAGAAAGGTAACACTGAGCTGAAAGCACTTTTGGATAAAGGTATCAAAGCGTTACACGACGACGGCAAATACGCCGAGATTCAAAAGAAACACTTTGGTGACCTGAATCTGTACAGCGGCAAATAATGCCCCGGCGCCCATCCTCGATGGGCGCCTTTTCCATCCGCTCAGGTTGCTGATTTATGTTTGAAACCCTCCTGCAAAATCTGGGGCTGGCCTCGTTCAGTCTGCAGGGCTTCGGCCCGTTGCTGCTGCAAGGCACCTGGATGACCATCAAATTATCGGCGATGTCGCTGCTGGTGGCCGTGTTGCTCGGCCTGCTCGGCGCCAGTGCCAAACTGTCGAAAGTCAAACTGGTGCGCCTGCCCGCGCAGCTCTACACCACGCTGATTCGCGGCGTGCCGGATCTCGTGCTGATGCTGTTGATCTTCTACAGCCTGCAAACCTGGCTGACGTCGCTGACCGACTATATGGAATGGGAATACATCGAAATCGACCCGTTCAGCGCCGGCGTGCTGACGCTGGGCTTCATTTATGGCGCGTATTTCACCGAGACCTTCCGTGGCGCCATCCTCGCGGTGCCGCGTGGTCAGGTCGAAGCCGCCACCGCGTATGGCCTCAAACGTGGCCAGCGCTTTCGCTTCGTGGTGTTTCCGCAAATGATGCGCTTCGCCCTGCCCGGCATCGGCAACAACTGGATGGTCATGCTCAAAGCCACCGCGCTGGTGTCGATCATTGGCCTGGCCGATCTGGTCAAGGCTGCCCAGGACGCCGGTAAAAGCACCTATCAACTGTTCTACTTTCTGGTCCTCGCCGCCTTGATCTATCTGCTGATCACCAGTGCTTCGAACTTCATCCTGCGCTGGCTCGAACGCCGCTACGCCGCTGGTGCCCGGGAGGCCGTACGATGATCGAACTCCTGCAGGAATACTGGAAAGCCTTCCTTTATACCGACGGCCAGAACATCACTGGGCTGGCGATGACGATGTGGCTGCTCACCGCGTCGATCGGCATCGGCTTCATCGTCTCGATTCCGCTGTCGATCGCCCGGGTTTCGCCGCACTTCTACATCCGCTGGCCGGTGCAGTTCTACACCTACCTGTTCCGGGGCACGCCGCTGTATATCCAGCTGCTGATCTGCTACACCGGTATCTACAGCCTCGCCGCCGTACGCGAGCAGCCGATCCTCGACAGCTTCTTTCGCGATGCGATGAACTGCACGATCCTCGCCTTCGCCCTCAACACCTGCGCGTACACCACGGAGATTTTCGCCGGGGCGATTCGCAGCATGAACCACGGCGAAGTCGAAGCGGCCAAGGCCTACGGTCTGACCGGCTGGAAGTTGTACGCCTACGTGATCATGCCGTCAGCCCTGCGCCGTTCGTTGCCTTACTACAGCAACGAAGTGATTCTGATGCTGCACTCGACCACGGTGGCGTTCACCGCGACCATTCCCGATATCCTGAAAGTCGCGCGGGACGCCAACTCGGCGACGTTCCTGACTTTCCAGTCGTTCGGCATCGCCGCGCTGATCTACCTGACCATTACTTTTGCGCTGGTCGGTCTGTTCCGCCTCGCCGAACGCCGCTGGCTGGCCTTCCTCGGGCCGACTCACTAGCACCGGTTTGAAAAAAAGAGATAACAATGCGCCACCAGATCCATGACTTGCTGGCCCCGCTGCCGGGGACCGCACGGCAGATTCACAGCTTCCACTTCGGCCCACCGCAGGCCAAGGGCAAGGTTTACATCCAGGCGTCGCTGCACGCTGACGAACTGCCGGGCATGCTGGTCGCCTGGCACCTGAAACAGCGTCTGGCCGAACTGGAAGCTGCCGGCCGCCTGCGCAGCGAAATCGTCCTGGTGCCGGTGGCCAACCCGGTCGGCCTCGAACAAGTGCTGATGGACGTGCCGCTGGGCCGTTACGACCTGGAGAGCGGGCAGAACTTCAATCGCTGGTTCGTCGACCTCAGCGAAGAAATCGGCAACGCCATCGAAGGCCAACTCAACGACGATGCGCAGCACAACCTCGAACTGATCCGTGCCAGCCTGCGCAACGCCCTCGACCGTCAGAAGCCGACCACACAACTGCAATCCCAGCGTCTGACCCTGCAACGCCTGGCCTGCGATGCCGACATGGTGCTGGACTTGCACTGCGACTTCGAATCGGTGGTGCACCTGTACACCACGCCCGAGGCGTGGCCACAGGTCGAGCCCTTGGCGCGCTACATGGAAGCGCAGGCCAGCCTGCTTGCTACAGACTCTGGCGGGCAGTCGTTCGACGAGTGCTTCACCCTGCTCTGGTGGCAACTACGCGAACGCTTCGGCGAACAGTTCGAGATTCCGCTGGGCAGCTTCTCGGTGACCGTCGAATTGCGCGGCCAGGGCGACGTCAATCACCCGCTGGCCAGCCGCGATTGTCAGGCGCTGATCGACTATCTGATCCAGTTCGATGCCATCGTCGGCGAGACCAAGCCGCAACCGCCACTGCCGTACCCTGCCACGCCGCTGGCCGGGGTCGAACCGGTGACCACACCAGTCGGCGGCCTGCTGGTGTACTGCGCCACGCCCGGCCAATACCTGGAAGCCGGCCAGCAGATCGCAGAAATCATCGACCCGGTCCACGACAAGGTCACCCCCATTCATTGCACCGCCCCCGGCCTGCTGTATGCGCGCTCGCTGCGGCGCATGGCCACTGCCGGCATGGTCATCGCCCACGTCGCGGGCGCCCAGGCCTATCGCAGCGGCTACCTACTTTCGCCTTGAGGATGCTCGTCCATGTACAAACTGACCGTTGAAGGCCTGCACAAAAGCTATGGCGATCATCAGGTGCTCAAAGGCGTTTCGCTCAAGGCCAAAACCGGCGACGTGATCAGCCTGATCGGCGCCAGCGGCTCGGGCAAAAGCACCTTTTTGCGCTGCATCAATTTCCTTGAACAACCGAATGACGGCGCCATGAGCCTTGATGGCCAGGCGATCCGCATGGTCACCGACCGCCACGGCATGCACGTTGCCGACGCCGATGAACTGCAACGCCTGCGCACGCGGCTGGCGATGGTGTTCCAGCATTTCAACCTGTGGAGCCACATGACCGTGCTGGAAAACATCACCATGGCCCCGCGCCGGGTGCTGGGCTGCAGCAAACAGGAAGCCGAGGATCGCGCCCGACGTTATCTGGACAAAGTCGGCTTGCCGGCGCGGGTCGCCGATCAATACCCGGCGTTTCTCTCCGGCGGTCAGCAACAGCGCGTGGCGATCGCCCGGGCACTGGCGATGGAGCCGGAAGTGATGCTGTTCGACGAACCGACCTCGGCACTCGACCCGGAACTGGTCGGCGAAGTGCTGAAAGTGATTCAGGGTCTGGCCGAGGAAGGCCGGACGATGATCATGGTCACCCACGAAATGAGTTTTGCGCGCAAGGTGTCGAATCAGGTGCTGTTTCTGCATCAGGGTCTGGTGGAAGAAGAAGGTGCGCCCGAAGAAGTGCTGGGCAATCCCAAGAGTGAACGCCTGAAGCAGTTCCTCAGCGGCAATCTTAAATAAGGTTGGCAACCCACCCCTCTGTGGGAGCGAGCCTGCTCGCGAAAGCGGTTTATCAGTCAACATCAATGTTGAATGTGCAATCGCATTCGCGAGCAGGCTCGCTCCCACAGGGGGAATCCATCGACCGACAAAGTTAAACTTGTCGCCCCGCTTCGCTGTCTCTGAAACAACACCTCCAGAGCGCACGCAGCCGGCATGGCGAAATCCCCCGACTTTGCAAAAACCTGGTTCAGCGCCCGCGACTGGAAGCCGTTCGCCTTTCAGAAACAGGTGTGGGCGGCGGTGAAAAACGGCGAATCCGGGTTGCTCCACGCCAGCACCGGCGCCGGCAAAACTTATGCGGTATGGTTTGCTGCGCTCAACCGCTTCGCCCGCCTGCAACCGCCCGTGGCTACACCGCGCAAACGCAAACCGCCGGCCGAACCGCTGACGGTGCTGTGGATCACGCCGATGCGCGCCCTCGCCGCCGATACCGCCCGCGCGTTGCAGATTCCGGTGGATGACTTACAGATTCCGTGGTCCATCGGCCTGCGCACCGGCGATACCAGCAGCAGCGAACGCGCGCGTCAGGGCCGGCGTTTGCCAACGACGCTGATCACCACCCCGGAAAGCCTCACTCTGCTACTAGCCCGCGCCGATGCGCGCACGGCGTTGTCGACCCTGCGCATGATCGTCGTGGATGAATGGCACGAATTGCTCGGCAACAAACGCGGCGTGCAATTGCAACTGGCCCTCGCCCGCCTGCGTCATTGGCAGCCGGAACTGATTGTCTGGGGGGTATCCGCCACCCTCGGCAATCAATCCCACGCGGAGCAAGTGCTGATCCCACAGGGCGGCGGCGTCAGCGTCCAAGGCAAAAGCGAAAAAACCCTGCAAGTCGACACCCTGCTGCCACCGGCCATCGAGCGTTTTCCCTGGGCCGGCCACATCGGTCTGAAGATGCTGCCGCAGGTGGTGGCCGAACTTGACGCCTGTGCCAGCAGCCTGGTGTTCACCAACACCCGCGCGCAATCGGAGATCTGGTATCAGGCACTGCTGGAAGCACGGCCGGACTGGGCCGGGTTGATCGCGCTGCACCACAGCTCACTGTCACGCGATACCCGCGACTGGGTCGAGCAGGCGTTGAAGAATGGCCAGTTGAAAGCGGTGGTGTGCACCTCGAGCCTGGATCTGGGCGTAGATTTCCTGCCGGTCGAACGCGTGCTGCAGATCGGCTCGGCCAAAGGCGTTGCGCGCTTGATGCAACGTGCCGGGCGCTCCGGCCACGCACCGGGGCGCACCTCGCGGGTGACGCTGGTGCCGACCCACAGCCTGGAACTGATCGAAGCGGTTGCCGCACGCGATGCCGTCGAGCAACGGCGCATCGAGCCGCGCCTGTCACCGCTCAAGCCGCTGGATGTGCTGGTCCAGCATTTGGTCAGCATGGCCCTTGGCGGTGGCTTTATTCCTGGAGACTTGTACGAAGAAGTCCGAGGCGCCTGGGCCTATCGCGACCTGACAGCGGCAGACTGGGCCTGGGCGCTGGCGTTCGTACGCCATGGCGGGATGTCTCTTACAGCGTATCCGGATTACCGCCGGGTCGAGCCGGACGAACACGGCGTCTGGCGTGTGCCGGATGCGCGTCTGGCGCGGCGCCATCGCATGAGCATTGGCACCATCGTCAGCGACGCGAGCATCAACCTGAAATTCTGGAGCAAGGGCGGCGGCGGCAAACAGCTGGGCAGCGTCGAGGAAGGCTTTATCGCGCGACTGAAACCCGGCGATGGTTTCCTCTTCGCCGGCCGCCTGCTGGAACTGGTGCGGGTGGAAAACATGACAGCCTACGTCAAACGCAGCACCGCGAAAAAGGCTGCCGTGCCGCGCTGGAATGGCGGACGCATGCCGTTATCCAACGAACTGGCCGAAGCGGTGGTCACGCGCTTCAGCGCCGCTGCTCAAGGTCAGTTCAAAGGCCCGGAAATGCACGCGCTGCGTCCGCTGCTGGAGACGCAGATACGCTGGTCCGGCTTGCCCACCACGGAAAATCTGCTCGCCGAGGTGCTGAAATCCCGCGAAGGCTGGCATCTTTTTCTCTATCCGTTCGCCGGGCGACAAGTGCATCTGGGACTGGCGAGCCTGTTGGCATGGCGCGTAAGTCAGCGCCAGCCGGTGACCTTCTCGATTGCCGTGAATGATTACGGCCTGGAACTGCTCAGCGCCACGCCGGTGGATTGGGCCACGCATCTGGACGCGCACCTGTTCAATGCCGATGACTTGTTGCTGGACGTGCTCGCCAGTCTCAATGCCGGTGAACTGGCGTTGCGCCGTTTCCGCGAAATCGCGCGGATCGCCGGGCTGGTGTTCGCCGGGTATCCGGGCGCACCAAAGAGTACCCGCCAGGTGCAGGCGTCGAGTGGCTTGTTTTTCCAGGTGTTCAAACAATACGACGCCGACAATCTGCTCTTGGCCCAGGCCGGGGAAGAAGTCCTACGCGAGGAACTGGATATTCGTCGTCTGGAACAGACACTGGAGCGCATCAATCAGATGAAACTGGACGTGCATCAGGTTAAACGTCCTACACCACTGGGTTTTCCGCTGCTGGTGGAGCGGATGCGCGAGAGCATGAGTTCGGAAAAACTGGCTGACAGGATCAGAAGAATGGTCGGTGACCTGGAAAAAACCGCTGATAACGGAAAATCGTCGTGAGTGCGTACCCGGTGCGTTTGGCCGGTGAGGAGTTATGGCTGCTGCCGGAGAAAGCCCTGTACTGGCCAGCGCAGGAAGCATTGCTGATCGCCGATGTGCATTTCGGTAAAGCGGCGGCCTATCGCAGCCTCGGCCAGCCGGTGCCGCATGGCACGACAGCGAGCAACATCGAGGTGATCGACGCATTGCTGGCGCGGCTGCCGTGTCGCCAGTTGATTTTTCTCGGGGATTTCCTGCATGGGCCTGGCTCACATGTCCCGACCACACTGAATGCGCTGGCAGAGTGGCGAGCGCGCCACGCTGACCTGCCGATGACGCTGATTCGCGGCAACCACGACAAACGCGCGGGCGACCCACCGGCATCGCTGAATATCCGCGTGGTGCCAGAGCCGCTGTTATTGGGGCCGTTTGCCTTGCAGCATGAGCCCGATGCGCATCCGGAACGGCACGTGCTCGCCGGCCACGTGCACCCGGTCTATCGGCTGCATGGCAAAGGTCGGCAGAGTCTGCGCCTGGCTTGTTTCAGACTCGGTGAGCGCATCAGCCTGATGCCGGCATTCGGTGCGTTTACCGGCGGCTATCAGGTCGAGCGCGACGACAGTTGCAAAGTCTTCGTGATCGGCGACAACGAAATATGGCCCGTCAGCTAGATCGCAAATCGATCAGACTGACGGGCCATATTCAGGACAGTGGGTCAGGCGACAGGTGCCGGAGGCGGCTCGTCCGGCAGCGTCGGTTCGCCTGGTTCGGTCGGTTGTTCGTTGGGAGTATCGGGATCGGGCTGGCCGGGCACGCCGCCGGACAGGCTCAAAGACGGATTCGCCAGTAACGACCAGGCCAGAACGCCTATCTGATTGGGCTCAAGCCTTGCCAGTTCAGCGCTGATTCGCGGGTCGATCTTCATAGGGCACTCCTCAGTGAAGGCCCGAATTTGTGTGTAACAAAAACGGGCAGTACACCCCATAGAGTGTCTGCCCGCCAAAGAATTCCCGACATCCGTCGGATGGTCGATCAGGTACGCGGCAAGGTTACGCCACGCTGGCCCTGATATTTGCCGCCACGATCCTTGTAGGAAACTTCACATTCTTCATCGGATTCGAGGAAGAGCATCTGCGCCACGCCTTCGTTGGCGTAGATTTTCGCCGGCAGGTTGGTGGTGTTGGAAAATTCCAGGGTCACATGACCTTCCCACTCAGGCTCGAGAGGAGTGACGTTGACGATGATGCCGCAGCGCGCGTAGGTGCTTTTACCCAGGCAGATGGTCAGCACGTTGCGCGGAATGCGGAAGTATTCGACGGTGCTAGCCAGCGCGAAGGAGTTCGGCGGAATGATGCAGACGTCGCTGTGGATGTCGACGAAGCTGCCGGCGTCGAAGTTCTTCGGGTCAACAATGGCCGAGTTGATGTTGGTGAACACCTTGAAGTGGTTGGTGCAACGCACGTCGTAGCCGTAGCTCGACACGCCGTAGGAAATCACCCGGCTGTCGTCGCTGCCGCGCATCTGGCGCTCGACGAACGGTTCGATCATGCCGTGTTCCTGCGCCATGCGGCGAATCCACTTGTCCGATTTGATGCTCATGGCGGGTTTGTCCTGAATAGCGAGGTGGAAAAATTCTGTCCGGCATCTTACCGGGCGCGTCGTCTCGTTCAAAGTGCGCAACGCAATTCTCGGCGAACACCCCGTATTTACGCGATGTGGCGACGAACCGTCGCACCGCCGATCCCTAAAACACAGAATCCTTTGCAAGAAACATTGGCACGTTCCGGAAAAAGGGTTAAGGTGGCGTCACTGTGTTGCTTGTGTCACTGAGAATCTCTACACGATATGTTGAATTTCGATCCAACCATCTACAAGAATTTTTCCTGCTCTTTGCACTCAGTCTCGGCCAGGGTTCTTCCTGAGTCGCAGTTATCTTTGTTCAAGGAGTTACACCATGTCTAATCGCCAAACCGGTACCGTTAAGTGGTTCAACGATGAAAAAGGCTTCGGCTTCATCACTCCACAATCCGGTGACGACCTGTTCGTTCACTTCAAAGCTATCCAATCCGACGGCTTCAAAAGCCTGAAAGAAGGCCAACAGGTTTCTTTCATCGCTACCCGCGGTCAGAAAGGCATGCAAGCTGAAGAAGTACAAGTTATCTAACTTGTAGCTTCTTTAGAAAAGAGCCCCGCCCTTAAAAGCGGGGCTTTTTTGTGGGCGCCTGTTTTGCGCTGGCAAAAAAAATCGCGACCCCTTGGGCCGCGATTTTTTGTTTCTGCCCTTACCAGGCGACGCCAAACCCTGCGGTATAACGGGTCTTGTTCAGATCCGCATCGTTGGTGCCACTGATGATGTCGCGCTCGGCCTTGAGGTTGAGCGATGCCCAGTCGGTGACCTTGTAGCGCAGGCCCAGCTCGGCATCCAGTGCGTAATCGGCAACACCCGACAGCGGCTTGCCGACTTCGCCATTGGTGAAGAACTCGACCTTCTTGCCGATCAGGTAGCGGTTGTAGTCCCACTTCATCGCGACGGAGTAGAAGTTGTCCTTGCTGCCATCGCGGTATTCATAGTCGGTGCGGTTGAGCAACGAGCCCAGCGAGAACGCACCCAGCTCATCGTCCCAGAACTGGTAACCCGGACCGGTACCGACCACACGCTGACGCGCCAGCTCTTCGATGTGATCACGCTTGTAGTTGATGCGCCCTTGCCAGAACCACTGATCGGTAAGGAAGCGGTCGAGGGAATATTCGGCGCGCCAGTTGTTGGTGGTGGTTTCCGTATCCTGCACTTCGCGGTTGTACTCGCCCTCGCCGGTATGGCGCCAGCGACCATGGCGAGCCGAAGTCTTGAAGGCTACGTCGTAATCGTCGGTGTCCTTTTCGGCGCGCTGATAGTCCAGCGCCAGATCGACGTTACCCTTCCATACCAGGTCGGTGACGATCGGCTTGGGCTTGAGGATCTGCTGAATGCTCGCCAATTCGACAGTCTTCGGCGCCTCGCCGTTAGCCAGGGTGACCTTGCCATCGTCGGCCGCGGTGAGCGACTTCGACACTTCGCCGGCATAGGCGTCCTGCTTGACCAGCAGATGCTGATCGCTGTCGAGGGTCTTGACCTCTTTCCAGTCAATCGCCACTGCGCCGGCGTATTTGGTCTGGATCAACAGCTTGCCGCCGTCGAAAACCATGATAGTGCCACTCAGCTTGTCGCCGTTTTTCAACCAGACGGTGTCGGCAAGCAGGGGCGTGGACGCGCTGAAAACAGCAAGGCACAACAGGGTTCTGGGGAACATAAGCAGATCGGGGGCTCAGAGTTGGCGAAAAGGGTCGGCATTATCCGTAGGATTTTGCCCATGACAAGGACTGACCGGACTATTTCAATTGAGTTCATTTCTCAACTGCGCCACGAGCGATTACCCTTGTCGCCATAATCACACCAATGCTCAGGAGCCGCGTACGTGAAAGACCCGCTCGACAGCGTCGAAAACGATGCGCAAATCCGACGCACGGCACTCTACTCGACGCTCGCACAAGTGCCCGAAGGCAAAGTCGTCAGTTATGGCCAGTTGGCCGAACTCGCCGGACTTGGCCGCGCCGCGCGCTGGGTCGGACGGACCTTGAGCCAGTTGCCCGGCGACACCAGGCTGCCCTGGCACCGCGTGCTCGGCGCCGGCGGACGCATCAGCCTGCCGGTCGGCAGCCCTTCCGGTGACGAACAACGTGCGCGATTGCGCATGGAAGGCATCACCGTCCAGAACAATCGTGTGGATATTCGGCGCCATGGCTGGCGTCCGGTAGAGCACAGCGGTTAGAGTGCGCGCTTTGTTTTCGCAATTTTGAGGCAGACTTCAGCCCATGCCCCGTAAAACCTGGCGCGCCGCGCTCGCCGCCTATGCCAGTCCTTCGACGCTCGTGCTGTTGTTGCTCGGTTTTGCCGCCGGCCTGCCGTACATGCTGGTGTTCTCGACGCTCTCCGTATGGCTGCGTGAAGCAGGCGTGGCCCGTGAAACCATTGGCTATGCCAGCCTGATCGGCCTGGCGTACGCGTTCAAATGGGTCTGGTCGCCGCTGCTCGATCAATGGCGCCTGCCCTTGCTGGGCAAACTCGGCCGCCGCCGTTCCTGGCTGGTGCTCTCCCAGGCACTGGTGATTCTCGGCCTGATCGGCATGGGTTTCTGTGATCCGCAGAAGCATTTATCCTGGCTGATCGCCATTGCCGTCGTGGTTGCCTTCGCCTCCGCCACGCAAGATATCGCGGTCGACGCCTATCGCCTGGAAATCGCCGATGACAGCCGCCAGGCCGCTCTCGCCGCCAGCTACATGTCCGGTTACCGCGTCGCCGCCCTGCTCGCCACCGCCGGCGCGCTATTCTTCGCCGAAGGTTTCGGCTCCACCGGCTTCAACTATAAGCACGCAGCTTGGACCGGCACCTATGTGCTGTTCGGCGCATTGATGGTGCCCGCGCTGCTGACCACGCTGTTCATGCGTGAACCACCCGTACCGCTGCGCACGCAGTTGCAGGCCGGGCGCTACACGTTCATGCATCAATTGATGTCGGTGTTCGTGCTGATCGTTCTGCTGGTTTCCGTACCGGCGATGTTCACCCAGCTATACAACACCGACTTCGCCGGCGTGCTGTTCGGCGACATGAGCCCACTCGATTTGCTGCTCGAAGACCGCGCCTTCCTGCGTGCCATCCTCTATACGTTGCTGACGGGGATGTGTCTGTCGGCCATGGGCCGGCGCGGACTGGCGCCGGTACTGACGCCGATCAATGACTTCATCCTGCGTTATCGCTGGCAGGCGCTGCTGCTGCTGGGCCTGATCGCCACTTACCGGATGTCCGACACGGTAATGGGCGTCATGGCCAACGTGTTTTATATTGACCAGGGTTTCACCAAGGATCAGATCGCCAGTGTCAGCAAGATTTTCGGCCTGATCATGACCCTCGTCGGCGCCGGCATGGGTGGCCTGTTGATCGTGCGTTTCGGCATTCTGCCGATTCTGTTTATCGGTGGTGTGTCTTCGGCAGCGACCAACCTGCTGTTCGTCATGCTCGCGGACATGGGCCCGAACCTGCAGATGCTGGTGGTGACCATTTCCCTCGACAACTTCAGCTCGGGCCTGGCGACATCGGCGTTCGTTGCCTACCTGTCGAGCCTGACCAACCTGAAGTTTTCCGCTACGCAATATGCCCTGCTCAGCTCGATCATGTTGCTGCTGCCGCGCCTGATGGGCGGCTATTCCGGCGTGCTGGTCGAGAAGTTCGGCTATCACAGCTTCTTCCTCATTACCGCCCTGCTCGGCGTGCCGACGCTGCTACTGATCGCGCTCCACTGGTTTCAGGAGCGCCGCCGCGAAGGACAAACACCGACGCCCGAGCCTGCACCGACGCCCGTCACCGAAGAATCGTAGGACGCTTCGCCAATGGCGGGAGGAATCCCGCCGCTGGCGCCTTCCGCCGGCCACACTTCTGTACGTCAGCAAAACTCGCCGGTACACTGCTCCGTCATTTCCAGTCATAGCAACCGACAACGGCCAACCATGCGCACCAGTCAATTTTTGCTCGCCACACAGAAAGAAACGCCTTCCGACGCGGTCGTGATCAGCCACCAGCTGATGCTGCGCGCCGGCATGATCCGCAAGCTTGCCTCGGGCCTGTACACCTGGCTGCCGATGGGCCTGCGGGTCATGCGCAAGGTCGAAGCCATCGTTCGCGAAGAGATGAACGCTGCCGGTTCTCTGGAAGTGTTGATGCCGAGCACCCAACCGGCCGAGCTGTGGCAGGAATCGGGGCGCTGGGAAGAATACGGCCCTGAGCTGCTGCGCATCAAAGACCGCCATGGTCGTGATTTCTGCGCGGGCCCGACTCACGAAGAAGTGATCACCGATCTGATGCGCAACGAGTTGAGCAGCTACAAACAGCTGCCAATCAACCTGTATCAGATCCAGACCAAATTCCGCGACGAAATCCGCCCACGCTTCGGTTTGATGCGCGGCCGCGAATTCATCATGAAGGACGCCTACTCCTTCCACGCTGATCAGGCGTCGCTGCAGGTCACCTACGACCGCATGCATGAAGCCTACTGCAACATCTTCACGCGCCTGGGCCTGAAATTCCGCCCGGTAGAAGCCGACAACGGTTCGATCGGTGGTGCCGGTTCCCACGAATTCCACGTGCTGGCCGAGTCCGGCGAAGACGATATCGTCTTCAGCAACGGCTCCGACTACGCGGCGAACATCGAAAAAGCCGAAGCGGTGCCACGGGAAACCTCGCGCCCTGCGCCAACCGAAGAGCTGCGTCTGGTCGACACACCGGACACGAAAACCATCGCCGCCCTGGTGGAAAAATTCAATCTGCCGATTGAAAAGACCATCAAGACCCTGATCGTCCATGCCGAAGAAGAAGGCAAGCTGATCGCGCTGGTGATTCGTGGCGACCACGAACTGAACGAGATCAAGGCTGCCAACCAGCCTGGCGTGGCCAGCCCGCTGGTGATGGCCTCCGATGCAGAACTGCGTGACGCGATTGGCGCCGGCGCCGGCTCGCTCGGCCCGCTGAACCTGCCGCTGCCGACCATCATCGACCGCTCGGTGGCGATGATGAGCGACTTCGGCATTGGCGCGAACATCGACGACAAGCACTATTTCGGCGTGAACTGGGAGCGTGATCTGCCGGTTCCGACCGTTGCCGACCTGCGCAACGTCGTCGCCGGCGACCCAAGCCCGGACGGCAAAGGCACGCTGGAAATCAAGCGCGGCATCGAAGTCGGACACATCTTCCAGCTGGGCAACAAGTACAGCAAGGCGATGAAGTGCGAAGTGCTGGGCGAAAACGGCAAGCCGGTGACTCTGGAAATGGGTTGCTACGGCATTGGCGTATCGCGCGTGGTGGCTGCTGCCATCGAGCAGAACAACGACGCCAACGGCATCATCTGGAGCGACACTCTGGCGCCATTCCAGATCGCGCTGGTACCGCTGCGCTATGAAACCGAACAGGTGCGCGAAGCCACCGACAAGCTCTATGCCGAACTGACGGCGGCCGGCTTCGAAGTGCTGCTGGACGATCGCGACAAGAAAACCAGCCCGGGCATCAAGTTCGCGGACATGGAGCTGATCGGCATTCCACACCGGATCGTGGTCAGCGACCGCGGCCTCGCCGAAGGCAACCTGGAATACAAGAGTCGTTCCGAAGCAGAGGCGCAAGCACTGCCGGTGGCCGATGTTGTGTCCTTCCTTCAGGCCCGTATCCGCCGCTGAAACCAGATAGAGACGTCATGTTCAAGCGAAACACCTTAGGCCTCGGTGGCGCCGCCCTGTGCGGCGCCCTGCTGGTCAGCGGCTGCGCCAATCACATGTCACAACGCAGCGAGCACGAAGAGCGGGTCGAGCGAAAGTTGCTCGATCACAGCCTGCAGATCGATGTCGGCGAGCCCAAGGTGCTCGAGCTGCCGCAGCGACGCGTGAAGATAAACGAGCAGAAGACTTTCGAAGTCACCGAGTTCGAGGTCACCCGTCGCTACGACCGCTACACGCCTTACCAACCCTGGCGCGAAGTCTACGAGATTCCGCTGGGCGCGGTGGCCGTGGTCGGTGGTGTCGGTGCCAATGTGGTCAACGTGTTTGCCCTCGGTAACCTGCCGGATAGCGTCACCCGGGATTGGCTGAGCTACGGTTTCGCCGGGCTCAACCCGTTCATGAACGTGCAGTCCAATGGTCGCGCGCAGCAAAACCTCGCGGGCATCGACGAAGTCCAGCGCGACAAGCGCACGGAGTATTCGAGCCTGCCGTGGAGCGAACGACCGGTGCAGGTCAAGGCCGGCAAGCAGACGTTCGACATGACCACTGATCGCAACGGTGTGCTGCGCTTGAATCTGCTCGATAGCCCTTTCGCCGAACATGACCTCAACCATGTCGGCCGCTTGCAGATCAGTGTCGAAGACGCCAAGGACGATGTGCATTCCGACTCGACCCTGATGCTCAGCGGCCACCTGCGCGGCAAGTTGATTGAGGCGCACGGGCTGATTTATGACGATCTGGAAGATGACGAGGTGAGCCAGTGGGTACACCGGGTTAAACGCCTGTCGGAGCTGGGTCTGGAAGAAGAAGCCAGTGAGCTGGAACAGAGCCTGATCGAACTGACGCGCAATGATCCTGAGTTGCAGGCTGAGTTTCTCAAGTCTTTGGCCAAGGATGCCGGGCGCCTGGTTGCAGATCCGGGACCGAATTAAAAGCTAAAGGCATCGCGGGCAAGCCCGCTCCCACAGGGTTTATGGGTGTTCACACAATATGTGTTTCACCATCGATCAATGTGGGAGCGGGCTTGCCCGCGATGATTATCTGAATACGCCGCGAATCTACCGCTCAAACAACTCCATCTGCTCAAACCCGCCGCGCAAATCCTCCAGCCTCACTCCCACCCCCAACAGCCGCACCGGCTTGCCGCCGCGATTGAACGCCTGCGTCAGCATCAACTGATAACTGCCAAGGTCGCGCCCTACCCCAGCCTGCTCCAGCGTGGTCTGGGTGAAATCATGAAATTTGACTTTGACGAACGGCTTGCCCGGTCGATAACTGCCGTCGATCCGGGCCATGCGGGTTTTCAGGGTATCGAGCAGCTCGGGCAATTTGTCCAGGCAACTGCGCAGGTCAGGCAGATCTACGTCGTAGGTGTTTTCCACGCTGATCGACTGACGGCGGCTGTCGTTGTGCACCAGACGGTCATCGATCCCACGAGCCAGATTCCACAAGCGCTCGCCGAAACTGCCGAATTCGCGCACCAGCGCCAGCCTGCCCCACTCGCGCAGATGCTGGCAGTCAACGATGCCGAGCTTGCCGAGCTTGTCGGCGGTGACCTTGCCGACGCCGTGCAGCTTGCTCACCGGCAGACCACTGACGAACTCCTCGACCTGATCCGGGGTGATCACGAACAAACCGTTGGGTTTTTCCAGTCGCTGGCGATCTTCGCCAGAAATTTGTTTGGCGCAACGCCAGCCGAGACGGTGATGTGCAATTGGTTGGAGACCCGGCGGCGAATGTCCTGGGCGATGCGCGTAGCGCTGCCGCCGAAATGCGCGCTGTCGGACACATCCAGATAGGCCTCGTCCAGCGACAGCGGCTCGATCAGATCGGTGTAGTCGGCGAAGATCGTATGAATTTCTTTCGAAGCTTCGCGATAAGCGTCCATGCGCGGCTTGACGATGGTCAGGTCCGGACACAGCTTTAATGCATGCCCGGAAGCCATGGCCGAGCGCACACCATAGGCGCGCGCTTCATAGTTGCAGGTGGCGATCACCCCGCGTCGATCCGCTGAACCACCCACCGCCAGTGGCTTGCCGGCCAGACGCGGGTCATCGCGCATCTCGATGGCGGCATAGAAACAGTCACAGTCGACGTGGATGATTTTTCGCTGGGTCATGTCGGAAAAAGACAACGTGGCAAGCCGGAGCGGCAGTATCTCATTGGTACCTGTATATAGCACCAGTGGTTGAATGTTCTTTTCCGACCGTAGGAGATTTCCGATGAATTTATTTTTTCAATCAAAGATCCGCGCGCAATAGAGCTGAAAGCCTTGCGCCACTTGCCCTGCGCGCCGCCCTCCCGCCGCGAAAATACGCTAAGCGCTTGAACCTCAACAGATTTATCCGGATCTACGGTTGACACGCTCGCGAACCTCTGTAGAATGCCGCCACACAGACGCGGGATGGAGCAGTCTGGTAGCTCGTCGGGCTCATAACCCGAAGGTCGTCGGTTCAAATCCGGCTCCCGCAACCAAACATCAGAAAAGGCTACTCGAAAGAGTGGCCTTTTTTGTGCGCGTCTGTTTTGCAAACGCGCGCCCTGCTCAATCGCCAGCGAAACGGCAATTTGTTGCATTTCCGAAACTTACGCATTACCTGCGACCGTTCGCCGCGATTTCGCAGTTATTTGGCCCATTCCAGGATTAGCGGTTGACACCTCGTCGTTCGCCTGTAGAATGCCGCCACACAGACGCGGGATGGAGCAGTCTGGTAGCTCGTCGGGCTCATAACCCGAAGGTCGTCGGTTCAAATCCGGCTCCCGCAACCAAACATCAAAAAAGGCTACTCGAAAGAGTGGCCTTTTTTGTATCTGTTGAAAAAGTCCTTTCGCAACAATGATCTGTCACTGTGCAGTGAACCGCTGGGGATCATCAGAACCACTGACTTGCGACTATGCTTGAGTCGCAGACAGGGTTTCTGCAATCCAGGAACTGCCCTCGCCGATGCCCGACGAGAGGCGTAGTATTTTGTGATTATTTTTTTCTACAGGGATTGGTAACTTGGCTGGATACCTCCATCCTGTCGCGCACAATCCAAGAGGTGATTGATGCGCGCCAACTCGTCTGATCCACAAGACACCGTTACAGCAGAACAACCGATCAAACCCGAGCGTTTGCGCTGGCTGGATCGATTAAGCAAATACCGTCAGCCGATCGGTCTGGCCGTCACGTTGCTGCTGTTTGCCATTGCCCTGATTGCCTGCCGCCATCTGCTCGCCGAGCTCGATCTCTATGCGTTGCATGACTCGATTCTCGACGTGCCGAAACCGGCCCTGCTCGGCGCCATCGGTGCGACCGTGGTCGGTTTCATCATTCTGCTCGGCTATGAATGGTCGGCCAGCCGCTACGCTGGCGTGAAACTGCCGCCGCGCACGCTCGCGCTCGGCGGCTTCACCGCATTTGCGATTGGCAATGCGATCGGCCTGTCGCTGCTGTCCGGCGGCTCGGTTCGTTATCGTTTATATGCGCGACTGGGCGTCGGTGCGTCGGAAGTTGCGCACATGACGCTATTTGCCAGCCTCTCGCTGGGCTGCGCCTTGCCGCCACTGGCAGCGCTGGCCACCCTGAGCAACCTGCCCGCCGCCTCGCAAGCGCTGGGGCTGTCCGAAATCTTGCTGGGCTCGGTCGCCGCTGCCGTATTGATCCTTGGTACGGTGCTGGCGATCGGCATCTATCGTCGTCGTCTGCCGGAACAACCCTACCCCGACAATCTGCTGGTCCGTGCCGGGCGGCGCACCCTGCGCCTGCCGGGTCGACGCCTGACCTTTCTGCAACTGGTGATCACCGCCCTCGATGTCGCGGCTGCCGCCACCGTTCTCTACTTGTTGCTGCCGGAAGCGCCGCCGTTTGCGCCGTTCCTGCTGGTGTATCTGCTGGCGCTGGCCGCCGGCGTGCTCAGTCATGTGCCGGGCGGCGTCGGTGTGTTCGAAGCGATTCTGCTTGCTGCATTTGCCGACAAGCTTGGCGCCGCGCCGCTGGCCGCTGCACTGCTGCTGTATCGCCTGATCTACGTGGTGCTGCCGCTGCTGGTCGCCTGCGTATTACTGCTGATCAACGAAGGCCAGCGCCTGTTTCAATCCCAGACCATGCGCGCGGCGTCCGGTCTGGCCGCGCCGGTTCTGGCGGTGTTGGTGTTCCTGTCTGGCGTGGTGCTGCTGTTTTCCGGCGCGACCCCGGAAATCGACACGCGCCTGGAGCACATCGGTTTTCTGATCCCGCATCGCCTGGTCGACGCCTCGCACTTCGGCGCCAGCCTGATCGGCGTCCTCTGTCTGTTGCTCGCCCAAGGTCTGCGTCGACGCCTGTCGGCGGCGTGGATGCTGACCACCATTCTGCTGCTGGTTGGCGCCCTGCTCTCGCTGCTCAAAGGCTTCGACTGGGAAGAAGCCACGCTGATGACGTTGACGGCCGCGCTGCTCGGCGTGTTCCGCCGCTCCTTCTACCGTCCGAGCCGTTTGACCGAACTGCCGTTTTCGCCGCTGTATCTGGTCGCCAGCCTGTGCGTACTGGGCGCTTCGGCCTGGTTGCTGCTGTTTGCCTATCAGGACGTACCCTACAGCCATCAGCTGTGGTGGCAGTTCACCCTCGACGCTGACGCGCCGCGCGGTCTGCGCTCGCTGCTCGGTGCGGCGGTGTTGCTGGTGATCATCTCGCTGACCTGGCTGCTGCGCACGGCGCGCCCGGTGATTCATTTGCCGACGCCGGACGAACTGGATCGCGCGGCGAAAATCCTCATGGCCTCGTCGCAACCCGACGGCGGCCTCGCGCTGACCGGTGACAAGGCGTTGCTGTTTCACCCCAACGATGAGGCGTTCCTGATGTACGCCCGCCGTGGCCGCAGTCTGGTGGCGCTGTACGACCCGATCGGGCCGAGCCAGCAACGCGCGGAAATGATCTGGCAGTTCCGCGATCTCTGCGACATCCATCACACCCGCCCCGTGTTCTATCAGGTGCGCGCGGAGAATCTGCCGTACTACATGGACATCGGCCTGACAGCGATCAAGCTCGGCGAAGAAGCCGGGGTCGATCTGCAACGCTTCGACCTGGAAGCCAAGGGCAAGGAGATGAAGGATCTGCGCTACACCTGGAACCGTGGCACTCGCGATGGTCTGTCGCTGGAAATCCATGAGCCGGGCCAGGCGCCGATGGACGAGCTGAAAGTGATTTCCGATGCCTGGCTGACCGGCAAGAACGTGCGCGAGAAAGGCTTCTCCCTCGGCCGTTTCAGCGACGATTACCTAAAGCATTTCCGCATTGCGGTGATTCGCTTCGAAGGCCGCCCGGTAGCATTCGCCAATCTGCTCGAGACCTACAGCCACGACCTGGCCAGTCTCGACCTGATGCGCGCGCACCCGGAAGCGCCGAAGCTGACCATGGAATTCATGATGGTCGGCCTGATTCAACACTATAAGTGTCACGGATACGCGCGCTTCAGCCTGGGCATGGTGCCGTTGTCGGGGCTGCAACCCCGGCGCGGCGCACCGCTGACCCAGCGCCTGGGTTCGATGGTTTTCCGCCGTGGTGAGCAGCTGTACAACTTCCAAGGCTTGCGCCGCTTCAAAGACAAGTTCCAGCCCGACTGGGAACCCCGTTATATGGCCGTGCCCGCCGGACTCGATCCGCTCGTGGCGCTGGCCGATACTGCTGCCCTGATCGCGGGCGGCTTGACTGGATTGGTGAAACGCTGATGATTCAACGCTCCCTGAAGTACATCCTGGCCGCCCTGCTGGTGCTGGCCGTGATTGCCGGCGGCGGTTACTGGTACCTCAAACGCCCGGCACCGGAACCGACCGTCGAACAGCTCAAACCCGCCGATGGCACGGTCATGACCCGCGTGATCCCCGGCAACAAGCCGAAGGCTCAGGTGCTGGTGGCCGTCACCGACGAACAGAAGCTTTCCGAGAAACAACTGACCACCCTCAGCCGCAGCGCTTCGGCGCAGATCGTTCAGGTGATTCTGCCCAAGGACTGCCTGCTGCAAAGCCGCGCCCTGCAATCGGGCCTGCGCGAACTGAATGGCCCGGCCACTCTGGTCAGCGGCATCGGCCCAGGCGCTGTGCTGGCGTGGCGCTGGCTGGCGGAACAGAAAGACGACAAGGCCCAGGCCGTCTCCGTCGATCTGGCCCTGGAAAAACCCGGCTGCACTCACCTGCTGCCGAAATCCGCCGCCCACGGCCACTGGCTGGTGGCGTGGAACGACAACCCGGACGACGCCAGCGCGGGCTTCGTGCGCGATCAGCCGAACGCCGAAACCAGCATCAGCGACTACGACATCAATCTGCCGCAAGTGCTGAACAACGAACTGCGCAAAATCCTCGTCGGCGGCGACAAGGCCAACGGCGGCCTGGCGATCCCGGTCGTGGAAGTGCCGGCCGGTCAGGCCAACGACACCGTGACCCTGTTCCTCTCCGGCGATGGCGGCTGGCGCGACCTCGACCGTGACGTGGCGGGCGAAATGGCCAAGATCGGCTACCCGGTCGTCGGCATCGACACCCTGCGCTACTACTGGCAGCACAAGAGCCCGGAGCAAAGCGCACTCGACCTCACCGAACTGATGCAGCACTACCGGCAGAAATGGGGCACCAAGCGCTTCATCCTCACCGGCTATTCGTTCGGCGCTGACGTCCTGCCGGCGATCTACAACCGCCTGCCAGAGAACGAACAGCAACGCGTCGACGCGATCATCCTGCTCGCCTTCGCCCGCACCGGCAGCTTCGAAATCGAAGTCGAAGGCTGGCTGGGCAACGCCGGCAAAGAAGCCGCGACCGGCCCGGAAATGGCCAAGCTGCCAGCGGCCAAGGTTGTGTGCATCTATGGCGAAGAAGAGACGGATGAAAGTGGCTGCACCGACAAGACTGCTGTCGGCGAAGCGGTGAAACTGCCCGGCGGGCATCACTTCGATGAGAACTATCCAGCGCTGGCCAAGCGTTTGGTGGACTTGATTCAGAAGCGCCAGAGCAAGGACTCGGTCGCCGAAGAGTGATCTGAAGCGCATCCACAAAAAAGCCCCCGCAACTTCACGGTTGCGGGGGCTTTTTACATCCCAACAGCCACCAAAATCCCTGTGGGAGCGAGCCTGCTCGCGAAAGCGGTGGGTCAGTTTACAGATTCGGCGACTGACACTACGCCTTCGCGAGCAGGCTCGCTCCCACAGAGAAAAAAGTGCCAAGTGTTTACTTTCGTTTACTTCCAGTCTCGCAATATCAGATGACGCCCACAGACCTTGTAGGCAAACTCCGAAACTCTTGTTGGGGCGCTGTGCCGCTCTATTGCGCTGTTTTTCGACGGGATACTCTCCGGAGGTCGCTGACCCATTCAGCGATCGGGTGTGGTAACCCGGAGAAACCATCGCAACAGCGCGCTCATCGAGTTATGGCGGCTGTGCGTGGGACGCCTTCTGGCGTGCCGGTTTCCTTGGTTCCCGGTTTACCACCCTGCGTACAGCTGCCTCCCTTTCGCGTGGTAACGAAAGTCTCGGCACTTCGAACCAAGGAGTAACACGATGACCGAAACTGATCTGCACGGACTCGCAAACGTTAAAACCATCGGCTTCACCCCTTTCCTCTACAACTCGGATCAAGCGTTCTTCAATGTCCGCTCCGGCGTCCCGATCATCAATGCCTTGTCCCAATCCTCCGACCTGCTGTCCCTTGCCAAATCCTTCGCAGAAGACGCCGCCTTCATCAGAGACACCGACCGCCATGCCTGGGCTGCGCATTACCTGACGGTGATGGGCAAAGCCTTGGTTGATGACGTGATCCAAGCGCTGATCCCACGACCTGCGCGGACGAAGACTGAATCTGAAGCTGATCTGTCTGAACGCACCTCTTGATTCAACCCAATACCCTGTGGGAGCGAGCCTGCTCGCGAATGCGGTGGTTCAGCCACCACATGCTTCGACTGACACTACGCCTTCGCGAGCAGGCTCGCTCCCACAGGGAATCAGCGGTGGTTTGAGGGATTGGGCACAGGCACAAAAAAGCCCCCGCCAACCACAAGGCTGACAGGGGCTTTTCAGTTGAGGTCAGGCTTACATCTCCACCTGCGTCCCCAACTCAATCACCCGGTTCAACGGCAAATTAAAGAACCGCAAATTGCCATTGGCATTCTTCAACATGAACGCAAACAACGCCTCACGCCAACGCGCCATGCCTTCCAGCTTCGAAGCAATCACCGTCTCGCGGCTGAGGAAGTAGGTGGTACGCATCGGACTGAAGTCCAGATCATCCAGATGACACAGCTTCAACGCCTGCGGCACGTCTGGCTCGTCGGTGAAACCGAAGTGCAGGATCACCCGGAAGAAGCCTTCGCCGTGCGCTTCGACCTCGAAGCGCCGCGATGGCGGTACGCGCGGGATGTCTTCGTAGACCACCGTCAGCAACACCACTTGCTCATGCAACACCTGGTTATGCAGCAGATTGTGCAACAACGCGTGCGGTACGGCGTCGGAGCGTGCGGTGAGGAACACCGCGGTGCCTTGCACCCGATGCGGCGGTTGCACGCGGATGCTGCTGATGAAGATCGGCAGCGGCAGCGCGCCTTCGTCGAGGCGTTCGACCAGCAGCTGTTTGCCGCGCTTCCAGGTGGTCATCAGCACGAACAGGGCGATACCGGCGATCACCGGGAAGGCGCCGCCCTGAACGATCTTCGGCACGTTGGCAGCGAAATACAGACCATCCACCAACAGGAAGCCGATCAACACCGGCACCGCAAGGATCGGTGGCCATTTCCACAGCAGCAGCATGACCGCCGACACCAGAATGGTGGTCATCAGCATAGTGCCGGTCACTGCGACGCCGTAGGCCGAGGCCAGTGCACCGGAGGATTCGAAGCCCAGCACCAACAGCACCACGCCGACCATCAGCGCCCAGTTCACCGCGCCGATGTAGATCTGGCCTTGTTCGTCGCTGGAGGTGTGCTGGATGTACATGCGCGGGATGTAACCGAGCTGGATCGCCTGACGGGTCAGGGAGAACGCGCCGGAAATCACCGCTTGCGAAGCGATCACCGTGGCCAGGGTCGACAGGCCGACCAGCGGAATCAGCGCCCAGCTCGGCGCCAGCAGATAGAACGGGTTGCGCGCGGCTTCCGGGTTTTCCAGCAGCAATGCGCCCTGGCCGAAGTAGTTGAGCACCAGCGCCGGCAGCACCAGCAGAAACCAGGCGCGGGCGATCGGCTTGCGACCGAAGTGGCCCATGTCGGCGTACAGCGCTTCCGCGCCGGTCAGCGCCAGCACTACCGCGCCGAGGATCGCTACGCCCATGCCTGGGTGCACGACGAAAAAATTCACCGCCCACATCGGGTTAAGCGCATGCAGCACTTCCGGCGTGTGGCTGATGCCGTACACACCGAGCGCGCCGAGGACGAGGAACCAGGTGACCATGATCGGCCCGAACAGAATGCCGATCCGCGCGGTGCCGTGGCGCTGAATCAGAAACAAGGCGACCAGCACCACCAGCGACAGCGGCACCACCCAGTGATCAATGCCGTCAAACGCCAGGCCAAGGCCTTCGATCGCCGACAGCACCGAAATGGCCGGGGTGATCATGCTGTCGCCATAGAACAGCGCCGCGCCGATCAGCCCGCACACCACCAACAGCGTGCGCAGGCGCTTGCGCCCCGCCGCTGCCCGCCGTGCCAGTGCGGTGAGGGCCATAATCCCACCCTCGCCCTGGTTGTCGGCGCGCAGGACGAACATCATGTACTTGATCGAGACCACCCAGATCAGCGACCAGAAGATCAACGACAGAATGCCCAGCACGCCGTCGTGATTGACCGCCACACCGTAACCGCCGGAAAACACTTCCTTGAGGGTGTACAACGGGCTCGTGCCGATGTCGCCATAAACCACCCCGACCGCCGCGACCAGCATGCTCAGCGGTCTGCTTGCCGAACCCTCGGCGCCCGCCGCATGACTACTTGCCTGACCCATCCAACACTCCTGATCTCGATACCGGCTTCTTTGATGGAAGCACTATGCTTTGAGTTGCAGCATGCGCTGTTTTACCTGTTGTTACAGACCAATGATTGACTGCACGAAATCGGTAAAGCTCAACGGCGCGAAGCATAGCGCAGCACTCGTCGTATTTCCCCGTATAAAGCTGGTCAAGTGCGTTGCCCGCCGCTAGAATTGCGCACTTTTTGATCAGAGGCGCGCCCTAAGCGCCCATCCGTCGGCTTGCGCACCAAGCAAGCGACGTCACAAAACACCGAGGTTAGACATGTCCACCACTCCTGCGCCGGCCAATCCAAAGGTTGGCTTTGTATCTCTGGGTTGCCCGAAAGCACTGGTCGACTCCGAGCGCATCCTGACCCAGCTGCGCATGGAAGGCTATGACGTGGTGTCCACCTATCAGGACGCCGACGTCGTGGTGGTCAACACCTGCGGTTTCATCGATTCGGCCAAGGCCGAGTCGCTGGAAGTGATCGGCGAAGCGATCAAGGAAAACGGCAAGGTCATCGTTACCGGCTGCATGGGCGTGGAAGAAGGCAACATCCGCGACGTACACCCGAGCGTGCTGGCCGTGACCGGCCCGCAGCAGTACGAGCAAGTGGTCAACGCCGTGCACGAAGTGGTGCCGCCGCGTCAGGATCACAACCCGCTGATCGACCTGGTGCCGCCGCAAGGCATCAAACTGACCCCGCGCCACTACGCGTACCTGAAGATTTCCGAAGGCTGCAACCACAGCTGCTCGTTCTGCATCATCCCGTCGATGCGCGGCAAACTGGTCAGCCGTCCGGTCGGTGATGTGCTCGACGAGGCGCAGCGCCTGGTCAAATCCGGCGTCAAAGAGCTGCTGGTGATCTCGCAAGACACCAGCGCCTACGGCGTCGACGTGAAATACCGCACCGGCTTCTGGAACGGCGCGCCGGTGAAAACCCGCATGACCGAACTGTGCGAAGCGCTGAGCACGCTGGGCGTCTGGGTCCGCCTGCACTACGTTTACCCGTACCCGCACGTCGACGAGCTGATCCCGCTGATGGCCGCCGGCAAGATCCTGCCGTACCTGGATATCCCGTTCCAGCACGCCAGCCCGAAAGTGTTGAAGTCGATGAAACGCCCGGCGTTCGAAGACAAGACCCTGGCGCGGATCAAGAACTGGCGCGAAATCTGCCCGGACCTGATCATCCGTTCGACCTTCATCGTCGGCTTCCCGGGCGAAACCGAAGAAGACTTCCAGTACCTGCTCAACTGGCTGACCGAGGCCCAGCTCGACCGCGTCGGCTGCTTCCAGTACTCGCCGGTGGATGGCGCACCGGCCAACGATCTGGATCTGGAAGTGGTCCCGGACGACGTCAAGCAAGACCGTTGGGAACGCTTCATGGCGCACCAGCAGGCGATCAGCTCGGCACGTCTGCAGATGCGCATTGGTCGTGAGATTGAAGTGCTGGTGGATGAGGTGGACGAGCAAGGCGCGGTCGGCCGTTGCTTCTTCGACGCCCCGGAAATCGATGGCAACGTGTTTATCGACAACGGCAGCAATCTGAAGCCGGGCGACAAGGTCTGGTGCAAGGTGACTGACGCTGACGAATATGATCTGTGGGCTGAGCAGATCTGATCTGAAGATCAAAAGCCCCTCACCCCAGCCCTCTCCCAGAGGGAGAGGGGAGCTGACCGTGTTGTTCTTTCTAGGTACATCGACCTGAGCTATCCGGTCGAACTCAGGTTTGAAAAGCACGAAGTTCAGCTCCCTTCCCCCTCGCCCCCTCTGGGGAGAGGGTTGGGGTGAGGGGGAGAGATCTTGCTGGCGACAGAAATAGCCAGCCAGACACCGCAACAAATCCAAAAAGCCCCGCTCTTTTCCGAGATACGGGGCTTTTTTGCGGCTATCGTTTAGCGGGGGACGGACTCCCTTGAACCGCACAAGAGGCACACGCACATGCGTCAGCATTCGGTCATCCACACACCGAAACTCAGCGATTACCAGGAACTGACCCGGGTCTGGGAGGCCTCGGTTCGCGCGACACATGATTTTCTGCCGGACAGCTATATCGAGCTGCTGCGCAATCTGGTGCTCACCCGCTATCTCGATGCGGTAATGCTGATCTGCACCAAGGACCGCCAGCAGCGCATCACCGGGTTTGCCGGTGTCGCGGCGGGCAAGATTGAAATGCTGTTCATCGATCCCGACCATCGTGGTCAGGGACTGGGCAAGCAGTTGCTGCGCTATGCGATCGAACGGCTCAACGCCGATGAACTCGACGTCAACGAACAGAATCCGCAAGCCTTGGGTTTTTACGAGAAACAGGGCTTCGAGGTGATCGGCCGCTCCGACGTCGATGGCATGGGCCAGCCGTATCCGCTGCTGCATATGCGCTTGCGGCAGTCCCAACAGCGCGCGAACCATGCCTGACACAACCTGGAACCCTGTGGGAGCTGGCTTGCCAGCGATGCAGACGCCGCGGTGTACGAGAAATACCGAGTTGATACCATCGCAGGCAAGCCAGCTCCCACAGGGAATACCAACACCCTGCAAATGGAACCGGGCTTAACCGCTTCCACACAGGTACAATGCCCACCCCTTTTTTGTTACGGCCCCGTCATGACTGACCCGATCCGCCTCTCCAAACGCCTCATCGAACTGGTCGGTTGCTCCCGCCGGGAGGCCGAGCTGTTCATCGAGGGCGGCTGGGTCACCGTGGACGGCGAAGTCATCGATGAGCCGCAATTCAAGGTCGGCGAGCAAAAGGTCGAGCTCGACAAGGACGCCAAGGCCACCGCGCCGGAGCCGGTGACCATCCTGCTTAACGCGCCCGCCGGCATGGATGTCGACAGCGCCATGCAATCGCTCAGCGCCGAAACCCTCAGCGAAGAGCATCGCTACGGCAAGCGTCCGTTGCGCGGGCATTTCCTGCGCCTGACCGCCAGCGCCGACCTGCAGCCCAAGGCCAGCGGCCTGCTGGTGTTCACCCAAGACTGGAAAATCCTGCGCAAACTCACCGCCGACGCGGCGAAGATCGAGCAGGAATACATCGTCGAAGTCGAAGGTGAGATGGCTGCCCACGGCCTCAACCGCCTGCAACATGGCCTGACGCACAAGGGCAAGGAGCTGCCGCCGGTCAAGGCCAGTTGGCAGAACGAAAACCGTCTGCGCTTCGCCATGAAAAATCCGCAGCCGGGGATCATCGCGCAGTTCTGCGAAGCGGTCGGCCTGAAGGTCATCGGCATCCGCCGCATCCGCATCGGCGGCGTCTCGATCGGCAAGGTCCCGCTCGGTCAGTGGCGCTACCTGTCCGGCAAAGAGAAGTTCTAGAACTTCCACTGCCGCCACACATTTCGGCAGTGCTTACGAGCGCTGCCCACAACGCATCAGGAATACCGACATGGTTCATAACGACGTACTGCGCAGCGTGCGCTACATGCTCGACATCAGCGACAAGAAGGTTGTCGAGATCATCAAACTGGGCGGCATGGACGTCACGCTCGCCGATGTCATCACCTGGCTCGACAAGAAAGAAGAAGACGAAGAAGGCTTCGTACGCTGCCCGGACGAAGTCATCGCGCACTTCCTCGACGGCCTGGTGATCTTCAAGCGCGGCAAGGACGAAAGCCGTCCGCCACAGCCGATCGAAGTGCCGGTGACCAACAACATCATCCTGAAAAAACTGCGCGTGGCCTTCGAACTGAAAGAAGACGACATGCACGCGATCCTCAAAGCCGCCGAGTTTCCGGTATCCAAACCCGAACTGAGCGCGCTGTTCCGCAAGGTCGGCCACACCAACTACCGTCCTTGTGGCGACCAGTTGCTGCGTAACTTCCTCAAAGGGCTCACGCTGCGCGTGAGAGCGTAAAGCAGCTGCAAGCTGCAAGCTGCAAGTTAGCCCCTGCTTTAACTTGCCGCTTGTGGCTTGCAACTCGAAGCTGGCCGCATGGCCCCTCATTCCCTGCAAAAATAGTGGCTCCGCTTTTCGCGGCTGACGACTAGGGTGTATCGATCCCTAATCTTCAGGACTCGCCATGCATCCCTACTTCTCCCTGCAAGGCCGCACCGCTCTGGTGACTGGCGGTACTCGTGGTATCGGCAAGATGATCGCCAAGGCGTTCGTCGAGGCCGGCGCCCATGTCTACGTGTGCTCGCGCGACGTCGAAGCCTGCCAGCAAACCGCCGAAGAACTTGGCGCGCTGGGCAGTTGCCACGGCGTGGCGGCGAATCTGGCGACCGAAGAAGGCGTGCGGGAACTGGCCACGCGCCTGGGTGAGCAGATCACTCATCTGGACATTCTGGTGAACAACGCCGGCACCACGTGGGGCGCGCCGCTGGAGAGTTATCCGGTCAAGGGCTGGGAAAAGGTCATGCAGCTCAACGTGACGTCGGTGTTCAGTTGCATCCAGCAGTTTCTGCCGTTGCTGCGCAGGGCTGGCTCGGCGGCGAATCCGGCGCGGATCATCAATATCGGTTCTGTGGCGGGGATTTCTTCGTTTGGCGAGCAGGCGTATGCCTATGGGCCGAGCAAAGCGGCACTGCATCAGTTATCGCGCATTCTGGCGCGGGAACTGGTGAGCCAGCACATCAACGTCAACGTGATTGCGCCGGGTCGCTTTCCGAGCAAGATGACCCACCATATTGGTAATGATGAACAGGCATTGGCTGAGGATACTGCGCTGATTCCGATGAAGCGCTGGGGGCGTGAGGAAGAGATGGCGGCGCTGGCGATCAGCCTGGCGAGTACGGCGGGGGCTTATATGACCGGGAATATCATTCCTCTTGATGGTGGGTTCAGCCTCTGACATCGGCGGTGTGACTATCGCTGGCAAGCCAGCTCCCACAGGGTTCTTGGGTGTTTGAACAATCCGGGTTCACTCAAAAACCTGTGGGAGCTGGCTTGCCAGCGATGGCGTCCGCCCTGTCACCACCAGACTTGAAGCGAGCCGGGTTATCATGCCCGCCCTACCCGCTTCGATCCCAGACCATGACTTACAGCGTCTCCCCCATCGGCTTCGTGCGCTCCTGCTTCAAGGAGAAGTTCGCCATCCCCCGCCAGCCACAACTGGCCCCGGCCGCCCGTGGCGTGCTGGAACTGGTCGCGCCGTTCGACCAGGGTGACGCCGTGCAGGGGCTGGAGCAGGTCAGCCATGTGTGGCTGTTGTTTCTGTTCCACCAAGCCCTGGAAGACAAACCGCGACTGAAAGTGCGCCCGCCACGCCTGGGCGGCAACAAGTCGATGGGCGTGTTCGCCACCCGCGCCACGCACCGGCCGAACGGCATTGGCCAGTCGGTGGTGAAGCTGGACAGGGTCGAAGGTAATCGGCTGTTTATCTCCGGGATCGATCTGCTCGACGGCACGCCGGTGCTGGATATCAAACCGTACGTGCCGTACGCCGACATCATCCCCGGGGCAACCAATGACATCGCCAGCGCGGCGCCGCAGTTGATCGACGTCCAGTGGGCGGAGTCAGCCTTGAAACAAGCGCACACCCACGCTCAGCGGCTTGAAGAGCCATTGGTTGAGCTGATTGAACAGTGCCTGGCTCAGGATCCGCGCCCGGCGTATCAGACACCGGCAGCGGAACGTGAATATGGTGCGCAGTTCTGGGATCTGGACGTGCGCTGGCATTACCCGACGCCCGAACAGATCCGCGTGCTGGAAGTCATCCCGGCCACAGCCTGAAACCGCGCCCAGTGTAGGAGCTGCCGAAGGCTGCGATCTTTTGATCTTGATTTTAAAAAGCAAGATCAAAAGATCGCAGCCTTCGGCAGCTCCTTGGATCGTGGCAGGCATGAAGGAAATGCTTCGGGCATAAAAAAGCCCCCATTGCCTGCCAAGGCAATGGGGGCTCTCTGTGGCGCTTACTTCTCTACGAACGCACGCTCGATCAGGTAATCACCCGGCTCGCGCATCCGCGCCGAGATTTTCAGGCCGAAGCTGTCGAGCACTTCGCTGGTCTCGTCGAGCATGCTCGGGCTGCCGCAGATCATCGCGCGATCGTCCTGCGGGTTGATCGGTGGCAGGCCGATGTCGCTGAACAGCTTGCCGCTGCGCATCAGGTCAGTCAGGCGTCCCTGATTCTCGAACGGCTCGCGGGTCACGGTCGGGTAGTAGATCAGCTTGTCACGCAGCGCTTCGCCGAAGAACTCGTTCTGCGGCAGGTGCTCAGTGATGAATTCGCGGTAAGCGACTTCGTTGACGTAGCGCACACCGTGAACCAGGATCACTTTCTCAAAGCGCTCGTAGGTTTCCGGGTCCTGAATCACGCTCATGAAAGGCGCCAGACCGGTGCCGGTGCTCAGCAGGTACAGGTGCTTGCCCGGGTTCAGGTCATCAAGAACCAGCGTGCCGGTAGGCTTCTTCGAGATGATGATCTCGTCGCCTTCCTTCAAGTGCTGCAATTGGGAGGTCAGCGGACCGTCCTGCACTTTGATGCTGAAGAACTCGAGATGCTCTTCCCAGTTCGGGCTGGCGATCGAGTAAGCGCGCATAAGCGGGCGGCCATTGGGCTGTTGCAGGCCGATCATCACGAACTGACCGTTCTCGAAGCGCAGGCCCGGATCGCGGGTGCACTTGAAGCTGAACAGAGTGTCGTTCCAGTGATGAACACTGAGGACACGCTCGTGGTTCATGTTGCTCATGTACGTTTGACTCCTGGAGATTGGTCTGCGCGGCTCAATGAGGCTTAACGTGCGCAATTGCATCGCATTCTAATAGCGACGACAATATCTGTTAACTGGATTATTAAGATAAGGGTTATCGGTTATATCGATATGCGATTTACTCTCCGTCAACTGCAAGTCTTCGTTGCCGTCGCCCAGCAGGAAAGCGTATCCCGTGCTGCGGGTCTGCTCAACCTCTCGCAATCGGCGGCCAGCACTTCGATCACCGAGCTCGAGCGCCAGTCCAGCTGCCAGCTGTTCGACCGCGCCGGCAAACGCCTGAGCCTCAACGCCCTCGGCAAACAGCTGTTGCCGCAAGCGGTGGCCCTGCTCGACCAGGCCAAGGAAATCGAAGACCTGCTTAATGGCAAATCCGGTTTCGGCTCGTTATCAGTGGGGGCGACGCTGACCATTGGCAACTATCTGGCCACCCTGCTGATCGGCAGCTTCATGCAGCGCCACCCGGAAAGTCAGGTCAAGCTGCACGTGCAGAACACTGCCAATATCGTGCAGCAGGTCGCCCACTACGAAATTGATCTAGGTCTAATCGAAGGCGATTGCAGCCACCCTGACATCGAAGTGCAGAGTTGGGTCGAGGATGAGCTGGTGGTGTTTTGCGCGCCGCAGCATCCGTTGGCCAAACGCGGCAGTGCGACGATGGAAGAGCTGACCCATGAGGCATGGATTCTGCGGGAACAGGGTTCCGGCACGCGGCTGACCTTCGACCAGGCCATGCGTCACCATCGCAGCGCGCTGAATATTCGTCTCGAGCTGGAACACACCGAAGCGATCAAACGTGCAGTGGAATCTGGCTTGGGGATTGGCTGCATTTCGCGGCTGGCGCTGCGCGATGCCTTCCGGCGCGGCAGTCTGGTGCCGGTGGAGACGCCGGATCTGGACCTGGCCCGGCAGTTCTATTTCATCTGGCACAAACAGAAGTACCAGACTTCAGCGATGCGCGAGTTTCTCGAGCTGTGCCGAGCATTCACCGCCGGGGTGCAGCGCAGCGACGAGATCGTCTTGCCGACCATCGCTTAAAGCAGAATCACCGCCCACACCAGTCCGATCATGCTCAGCGCCACGAACTGCGCGGCGCTGCCCATGTCCTTGGCGTTCTTCGACAGCGGATGCAATTCCAGCGAGATGCGGTCAATGGCCGCTTCCACCGCCGAATTGAGCAGCTCGACAATCAGCGCCAGCAAGCAAACCGCGATCAACACCGCCTGCTCGACCCGGCTGACATTGAGGAAGAATGTCAGCGGAATCAGCACCACGTTGAGCAGCACCAGTTGGCGGAATGCCGCTTCGCCAGTGAAGGCGGCGCGCAGGCCATCGAGCGAATAGCCGGACGCGTTGAGGATGCGTTTCAGGCCGGTCTGGCCCTTGAAAGGTGACATAAGAAAGAAACCAGCCAAAAAGGTGTGGGGAAGCTAGATCAACGAAAGTCAAAAAAGCGTGAAACCGCCAGCCATCACTGGCTCGGAATTGACTCAAGTTGTTGCAGCAGTAAAGCCGCTTGCGTGCGAGTGCGCACGTTCAATTTGCGAAAGATCGCCGTGACGTGGGCCTTGATGGTCGCTTCCGACACGCTCAGCTCATAAGCGATCTGCTTGTTCAGCAGACCTTCGCAGACCATGGTCAGCACCCGGAACTGTTGCGGCGTCAGGCTGGCGAGGCCATCACTGGCAGCTTTGGCCTCATCCGACACGCTGACTGCTTCGAACGCTTGCGGCGGCCAGAACACGTCGCCATCGAGCACCTTGCGCACCGCTACCTGAATCACGCTCAGATCGCTGGACTTGGGAATGAAACCACTGGCGCCGAACTCGCGGGATTTGACCATCACCGAGGCTTCTTCCTGGGCAGAGACCATCACCACCGGAATCTGCGGATACTGCCCGCGCAGCAGCACCAGCCCGGAAAAACCGTAGGCGCCGGGCATATTCAGATCCAGCAGGACCAGATCCCAGTCAGCCTTTTCAGTCAGGCGAGCTTCCAGTTCGGCAATGCTCGCCACCTCCACCAGTCGCACGTCCGGGCCAAGGCCCAGCGTCACCGCTTGGTGCAGGGCGCTGCGAAACAGGGGGTGATCATCGGCAATCAGGATGTCGTATGTGGCCATTTTTCAAATGATCCTGTTTTTGATGGCAGACGCGGTAGATTCCGGTCTGGCCAAAGCAACTCGAGACAACGCTTGGAAGCGATATCCACAGGGGCACGTTCGACGCCAATCAACAGCAAACACGGCGTCTCAAACCTTGGCCGCACCCTAATCGGCGCCAAGCATGCCCAGCGCAGCCGGGGTGGTCAAGCAAGATGGCCAGCGCTGTCGACAGTATGGGCCACTATCGGGCCAACTCCGGCTGCGGCTTTCGTATATAGGGCAGCAGCTCGGCATGGGCGGGCGTTGATTCATTCATGTCCAGTTGCTGCTTGGCACCGAGGTAATGCTGGCTGAACACATCGAAATAGGCGTCCAGCGCCGAAGCGGCATCGCTGTCACCGGCCAGCTCCAGGCACAACGCCGCAACTTCAGCGGTGCACAGGTGCTCGCTGCGGGTCGAACGGCGCAAGCGATAGCGCGAGAGTTTGTCGGGCAGCAGGCTGAGGATTGGCAAGCGGTCGAAATACGGACTCTTGCGAAAGATCTTGCGCGCCTCCGTCCAGGTCGCATCGAGCAGAATGAACAGCGGGCGCTTGCTGCTATCGACTGCCACCGTGTTGGTCACCCGCGACGGTTCGACATACTCGCCCGGAAACACCAGGTACGGCTGCCATTGCGGATCGTTGAGCAGTGCAAGCATCTGCGGGTCGGGCTCGGTGCGTGACCAGATGAACGCATGGTTGTCGCGCACCACATCGGCAATCAGCCAACCGGTGTTGCTTGGCTTGAACACTTCCTTGCCGGTCATGATCAGGCACACGCCGGAACGGGTGTCGACGCTTGGCCGCCACGCGCACAGGCAATGACTGATGATGACCCGGCAATCGCGGCAACGCTCGGAGCGAAAGCCGCGCGCCTGAATCGGCTTGATGCCTTCGTCCTCGCGCTGATCGCGCAGGCGGGCCACGGCGTTGGGGGCATGGTTCATCGCAGGCAACACCGGCAGACAGGGAAACTCGACACGAACGACACTCGGCAGGGCAATAAAGGCCGGCAGTTTACCAGAGCGACGGCCACAAGCCTGTACCGTCCAGACCGGCTCCCCTATAATTCGCCGCCACTGAACGCACCGCCCCGTGACGGGTCGAACCACCAGTCACCGAATCAGGAGAGTTTCATGCTGCGCCTTATCGTTCCCACCGCTGCCATTCTGCTGGCGTCGTCCTTTACCGCTCAGGCTGCGTCCCTGAGTGAGCAGAATCTGAACCGAGAGCTGCGCAACGTCGCCGCCCAAAGCAGCGTCGGCACGCCACGGGCGATCAATGAAGACATTCTTGATCAAGGCTACACCGTCGAAGGCACGCAGCTGATCAACCATCTGAGCGTGCAAAAGAGCCACGCCGACAAGATGCGCGCCGATCCCAAGGCTGTGTATTTCCAGTTGGGCGCGTCGGTGTGCAACAACCCGTCGTACCGCAAGCTGATGGCCAAGGGCGCGATCATGCGTTACGACTTCACCGAAGTGAAAACCAACAAAGCGATCGGCTCGGCCAGTTACCAGGAATCCGATTGCCCGAAAGCCGCGCCAGCGAAGAAGAAGTAATCAGCGCGAAGCCTTGGCGCGCCGCTGCTCATCCTCGGCGCGCAATTCCGCCACTAGCGCCTGCAGATAGCGCGAGCGACGCTCGCCGCCGGCCAATCGTCGGCAGCACTCTTCTTCGAGACTCAATTGATGCGTCTCGGCCGACTCCTGCAACATTCGATACAGCTGCGTATCGATCTCCAGAACCACTCTGACCATGCATCCCGCCTCCTTGCCACCCACGAATCCTTGAATTGCTTTGCCTTGCGCAAGCGCAAGGTTGTCTTGCGACGTCTGTATTTGAGTAAATCAGAGTGATGGCCCTTTGCGATACGTTCAGACGAGCGGCGGGGCTTTGGCGCAAATCAGTAAGCGGTTGCCAGACAAAACGTTACAGCGCACTGTTCAAGTCAGCGCGAATGCGTGCGAGGGTCTAGATTGAGAGTATTCCCGATCATTTGTTAACGGCAGAAATGGAACTGCCGGCCCTGTGTGTTTTTGCAGTGCGACCCGGACGCTGGTTGTCCGGGCTACCCGCCCTGTACAGAAGGAGACGTTGAATGCCTTATCAACCGAATGACCTCTTGAGCCGTCATTTTCAGGAAAGCGGCGACCTTGTCAGCCAGGTCGAAGCCCAACTCAGTCATATTTCCACCAACAGCCCGAACATCCCCATCTACCGTGACATGATCCTGACCGTGCTGCGCATGGCTCAGGAAGACCACAACCGCTGGAACGCCAAGATCACCCTGCAAGCCCTGCGTGAACTGGAGCAAGCATTTCGTGTACTCGAGCAATTCAAGGGGCGGCGCAAAGTTACCGTGTTCGGCTCGGCACGTACGCCAGTGGAGCATCCGCTGTATGCAATGGCCCGCGAACTCGGCGCAGCACTGACACGCGCAGAGATGATGGTCATCACCGGCGCCGGCGGCGGCATCATGGCCGCCGCCCACGAAGGAGCCGGACGTGACCACAGCCTGGGTTTCAATATCACCCTGCCCTTCGAGCAACATGCCAATCCCACCGTCGACGGCACCGACAATCTGTTGCCCTTCCACTTTTTCTTCACCCGAAAACTGTTCTTCGTCAAAGAGGCTGACGCGCTGGTGCTGTGCCCGGGCGGGTTTGGCACCCTTGATGAAGCGCTGGAAGTGCTGACGCTGATTCAGACCGGCAAAAGCCCATTGGTGCCGGTGGTGTTGCTGGATGTTCCGGGCGGGACGTTCTGGCAAGGCGCGCTGGACTTCATCCGCAATCAGCTGGAAGAAAACCGCTACATCCTGCCGACCGATATGAAGCTGATGCGACTGGTCTACAGCGTTGAAGAAGCGGTGGAAGAGATCAATCAGTTCTACAGCAACTTCCACTCCAGCCGCTGGCTCAAGCGGCAATTTGTGATTCGCATGAACCACAAGCTCAGCGACCACGCACTGGCGCGGATGCAGGAGGAGTTTGCTGATCTGTGCCTGAGCGACCAGTTCCACCAACATGCCTACAGCGGCGAAGAACACGACGATGCGCAGTTCAGCCATCTGGCACGGCTGGCCTTTGCCTTCAATGGCCGTACCCATGGTCGTCTGAGGGAGTTGGTGGACTTTATCAATCTGCCGGAAAACTGGGCCGATTCAAAACCGCCCACTGCACAACGCTCACGCGAGCCTTTCAACGTGATTTGAAGGCAAAAAAAAGGCCCGCTATTTTCTAAAAAATAGCGGGCCTTTTTTGTTGAATCGGTCTAATCGTCCATCCCTCGACCGCTGAACAAGCGGTTGATCATCTCCATCGAGAACCCCCGATACGCCAGAAACCGGCCTTGCCTGGCCCGTTCTTTCGCATCAATCGGTAAATGTCCGGAGAACTTGCGTTGCCACGTATCCTGAAGCTGCGCCTGCCAATTGATACCACTTTCGCGCAGGGCGATTTCGATATCGGTACGTTGCAAACCCCGCTGGCTGAGCTCCTCGCGAATTCGCAGGGGGCCATAGCCAGAACGGGCACGGTAGGAGACAAAACTTTCAAGGTAACGGGCTTCGGAAAGCAGACCCTCTTCCGTCAAACGGTCGAGGGCTGTTTCGATCAGCTCCGCCTCGGCGCCGCGCTGACGCAGTTTACGCGTCAACTCGACTCGACCATGCTCGCGACGTGCGAGCAGGTCCATGGCGGTTCGCCGCACCGCGACGAGGGTATCCAGTACGGCGGTGGTCATCGCTGGTATCAGAGATCAGCATCGGCCAGGTCGTCTTCGGTCTCTTTGACCGCCGAGGCCTTGGAATCCGCGATCACCGCTGGCGACAGCAGCTTGTCACGCAGCTGCTTCTCGAGCTTCGCGGCGATTTCCGGGTTGTCCGCCAGGAACTTGGCCGAGTTGGCCTTGCCCTGACCGATCTTGGTGCCTTCGTAGGCGTACCAGGCGCCGGACTTCTCGACGAAACCGTGCAGCACACCCAGGTCGATCATCTCGCCGTTGAGGTAGATGCCTTTGCCGTAAAGAATCTGGAACTCGGCCTGACGGAACGGCGAAGCCACCTTGTTCTTCACAACCTTGACGCGGGTTTCGCTGCCGACCACTTCGTCGCCTTCCTTCACCGCGCCGGTACGGCGGATGTCGAGACGAACCGAAGCGTAGAACTTCAACGCGTTACCACCGGTGGTGGTTTCCGGGCTGCCGAACATCACGCCGATTTTCATACGGATCTGGTTGATGAAGATGACCAGGCAGTTGGCGTTCTTGATGTTACCGGTGATTTTACGCAGCGCCTGAGACATCAGACGTGCTTGCAGGCCGACGTGCATGTCGCCCATTTCACCTTCGATTTCAGCCTTCGGCACCAGTGCGGCCACGGAGTCGACGATGATCACGTCAACGGCGTTGGAGCGCACCAGCATGTCGGTGATTTCCAGGGCCTGTTCGCCGGTGTCCGGCTGGGAAACCAGCAGGTCGTCAACGTTGACGCCCAGCTTGCCGGCGTACTCTGGATCGAGCGCGTGCTCGGCGTCGACGAATGCGCAGGTCGCGCCGGCTTTTTGCGCCTGGGCGATCACGGACAAGGTCAGTGTGGTTTTACCGGAGGATTCAGGACCGTAGATTTCAACAATACGGCCTTTTGGCAGACCGCCGATGCCGAGTGCGATGTCCAGACCCAGAGAGCCAGTAGAGATGGCCGGGATCGCCTGACGGTCCTGATCGCCCATACGCATTACGGCACCCTTGCCGAATTGACGTTCGATCTGACCCAGGGCCGCAGCCAAGGCTTTCTTCTTGTTGTCGTCCATTAAAGTCCTCACGTAATCAATAAGGCCTGACGGCCAACACCTGTATAAGTAGCCAGTATTATTCCACAGCGTTCGAAGATCGCCTACCCCTGATTTTCGATTTCTCGTGCCGCTAGTCGCACAAGCCCCTCTAGCGCGGCCTTCACCGTTTGTCGGCGGACTTCATCACGGCCGCCGGGGAAGTGCTGAACTTCAGTGTAAACCTCATCGCCCACACCCCAGGCCAGCCACACCGTGCCCACCGGTTTGTTCGGCGTGCCGCCGTCGGGACCGGCTACACCGCTGACCGCCACGGCAAAATGCGCCAGGCTGTGCCGCTGCGCCCCGCGCACCATGGCCTCGACCACTTCACGACTGACCGCCCCTACCGTCTCGAACAAATCGCCTGGCACATCCAGCTGCCGGGTTTTCTGCCGATTGGAGTAAGTCACGTAACCCGCTTCAAACCAGGCCGAACTGCCCGGAATCCGCGTAATCGCTTCGGCGATACCGCCACCGGTACAGGACTCGGCGGTAGTGACATGAGCATTGAGCACTTGCAGACGTCGGCCCAGTTCTGCGGCCAGTTGGGTGGTCTCTTTCACGGCGAGCTCCGGATCGTGTGGAATGCCTCCACCGTACACGAGCCGGACGCGCTTTCAATACACAGAATCATTCAAGATGTTCGGGCGCCAGCGCTCTGACATAGGCCTGACAGGCCTGCAACGCAATCAATCCACGGTCGCCGGTGTCGGTGATGGCGATAATTCGTTGAGCATGCGCCGGGTCAAGTCGGGCGCGTACGGTTGCAGAATCCACGCCGCCGGTGCCGGCGGCGGCTGGCACCGCACAGCCGTGGGCAACGTCGCCGGCATCGAGAAGGACTGACAGCCGCACATCGGCAGTAGCAAGGCGATCGCGCAAGCGATCCTGATCACGTTGGGCATCGCTCAGCGCTCGATAATGGGTTTGCTCACTGGCCGCGAGCCGCTGCTCCAGTGCCAGGCGTCTATCCTGCTCGGCCTGTTGCGCGGCGGCGGCGGTCTGCGTCAGTTGATTGAGGGTTTCGGCGTTTAACCGCGCCTGCTCGGCCAATTGCCGCTCGTAGCGCCAGTCCTGAAACTGCCATGCCGCTGCAAACGCCCCGGCCACCAGCAGCAACAGACCCATCACGCGCCAGGAGCCGGACATAGCACCGCCCTCGCCCGCGCCCAAATCTCGAGGCGATCCTGCAAGCCGTTCAACCCGCCGTTGATGCGCCGGGTGATGGTGTTGAACTGGTCCGCGTCGGCCAGTTCATTCAAGCCCTTCTGCCCCCAGAACCACGCCGCCGATTCGGCCGCCCATTGCGGTTGCTCGAGCAATTCGGGCAACGACAAAAGACGCTCATCGCCAAACAAGCCGTGGCTGCACTGACGATAATTTGCCCGGCCGGTGATCTGAATCAGTCCACGCCCGCGATACTTTTGCCCGTCGCCGTCGGCTTCCGGAGTATTGCCCAGACGCAGCGCCAGCGTGCCGGTGTCGTATTTGCTCAGGTACTGGTTGTTGCCCAGTTCGCGCACGTAACGCAATTGGCCCGACTCGTGACCGACCTGTGCCAGAAAAGCCGCGATACGTCTTGGCGTATCGATGCGATGCCTGGCCATCGCGGCGTTGAGTGGTGAAACAAAAACGCCCGCTTGGGAGCGGGCGTTGGGCATGATGTCGATAAGGTGTTTTTCAGTTAATTGCATGATGCTTGATCCTCCCTGGATGTTGTCCCGATTGAATCACGGCTGGCGGTTGATGCTTGCCAGCCATTGTTTTCCGGAGTTTTCCGCGAAAGTATTCGTGAAGTGACGCTGGGTCAGAGCGCCGCTACCAACCAGCGCGGCGCCACCGGGCGATGTTCGCTGAAGGGAAAAGAGGACCCTTGCGGCCAATCGCGTAATTCACGTCGATAGGCTTGCAGTTCAGCATATTGTTCAGTAGTCAGCGTCGTGCCACCGCCATCCTCCAGTTCATCGCGATCGCGTGCAACCATGCCATCGGTGGCTGCCAATTGCGCATCACGCCATAGACGCTCCATGTCCTCGACTTCTTTTGCCGAGGGTGGAGGTGGATCAACCAGAATCGGGTAGCCGTTGTCCGCACGCACCCCGATCATTTTCGCGCTGACCGCCAGTTGCTGCAGCAGCGAGATCCAGTAGCCCTGAGGAATTTCGATGACGTCGTCGGGGATGTCCGTCGAGTTGATGCCGGGTACGTAAACACCCCGGGTGGTGGCGCTGAATAAAACGTTGAAGTTGTCCATTCAATAGCCCTTTACAAAATAGTTGACGGTGCAATTGGCAGCCAACTGCGCATTCGCGTCGCGAATTTTCAAGGTGCAGCCCTGCTGATTGGCGGCATTCAGCACGATCATTGCGGTGTCACCTCCCGCATGTGTGGCCACGAGCGAGAAATAGGCCCTCGGAAACGAGATTGGGAATGTCACGTAGACCAGTCCCGCAGCATTCGACAGACCTGAGCCCCATTGATCGATATTGCCGCTGGCATGTTTTTGATATCCCTGGGCACTCGTCAATCCGGAAAAAAGCGAGGCATATTTCAGACTCGCCGTCCCGTGTACCGCCCAGGCTCCACTTTCCCTCACGATGGTGGCGCTCTCGCCACTGTTGATCACGATCGAGCTCAACAAGACGCCTTGCGGGCTTATTTTTGCGGCACCCGGGTGAGCAATCGTGACAGGAGCATTGCTGCGGCAGTGAAAGACGATGGCGGCGCCCATAGGAACCTTGTCAATTTCCGGCAGGGTCACGGTGTAAGGCGAGTTACCACCCAGACCTAACGACCAGCCCAAGTCAGCGAGCGTCAGTTGCGTAGTAGCAAGGATGTCACGCGCCCCCGCGTAGCTGCCAAGAGCTCGCTGAACAAACTCGCAAGTCGCCGCCGAACGGCTGACATCAAAAGGTGCTGCGGTCTTGAACAACTGAGCGCCGCGCAGTGCGCCTAGCAATTGCGCGTTGGACGCCTCACTCGGCGTCAACCCGCCGGCTTGAACGACGCTCAGGATTTCCTGGGTAACACCATTGCCCCAACTTGCCGGAATCAGCGATCCCGGTCTGCCGTTCAGCGGGTCTTCATCAACAAAGCTACCGTCCACCAACCCTGCGCTGGGGACGCTTTTTGGGTAATCCATTACTGTTCTCCTGTTTTGATAGCGAGCCATGCGGGTGCCAGAGGGCGGGCATCCAACGCCGGGAAAAGCGCTGAGTCAGGCCAGTCGCGCAATGCCTGTCGGTACTCAAGCAGTTCCAGATACTGCGTGGGCTTGAGCGATGTGCCGCGTCCCATATCCTGTTCATCGCGATGCCGCGTGACTAACCATTCGGTCGTGGCCAGAGAGGCTTGGCGCCAGACAAGTGCGGCCGCAGGTTCCTCTTCCGCAACAATGGGAGCCTGAGCTACCACACGGCTCTGCTGTGCAGGCAGTTCTTCGGCGCCTGTCGGAAGCCCGGTGATCGGCGCACCGATCTCGACCTCTTGACCCTCCGGCACGCGAACCATCGTCTCGACGAAGGATGGAGCAAACAGCTCGCAGATGGCGTACTCACCGGCGTCGATCCGTTCGACGACCACGCCGTTCTCGACCCGTGCATAAATGGCCATTATTCATACTCCCAGATTTCACAGAATGCGTTGCCGCCGGCGCCACTGAGTACGGCAGCCGAAGCGTTGGTCGAACAGGAGCCGCTGCCGCCGGAACCGCGTCCGCCGGTGATGCCAATCCCGTTGACCCCCACTCGGGTACCACCGCCGTCATACGGGCTGGCACCGCCCGCACCCGAGAGGACGCCCCAATTGGCGTTGTACATTGCGTATTCGCCGGGTGCGCCCCGAGCATTCGCAAGATTGCCGCCTGTGACTGCTTGCCCTCCTGCACCGCCCTGAACGAAACCAACTGTTGTGGCTGTTACGGCGACGGTAAGGACCTGCCCGCCTCCACCGCCCGCAGCGCTCATGTAGGTGCCGAACGAAGCACCTCCGCCGGCCAGCCCCATCACATTACTCGCAGCGCCACCGCCACCCAGCGTAACGGGCACGCCTGCAAGTATTTCCGGGGTCACGTCGTACAGGCTTTGAGCAAAGGCCCCAGAGCCTCCGCCACCACCAATACCCTGATAACCGGCGGCAACGGGCGAACACCCACCACCGCTCCCCCCCGCGCCGACCAGCCGCACATGGATCCTCTTGGCTTTGGGGTTTGGCTTGTAAAGCGTAATCCCGACCTTCTCGAACTGCCTGACCGCCAACAGCCGCCCCACCGCATCGGTGATGCCGTAACCGGCCAATGTGGTCGGGGTATTTTTCAGTTTGGTGAAATCGACCAGTGCACCGATCGCACTGGCGAGTTGATCCGTTTTGGCCTCATCGGGTGTCAACCCGGCCGCCTTGATCACGTTGAGAATCTCTTGTGTAACGCTGTTGCCCCACACCGCCGGAATCAACGAACCCGGTGTCCCCGCCACCGGGTTTTCATCGACGAAGCGGCCATCGACCAGTCCGACGCTGGGTACGCTTTTTGGATAATCCATAAGATGTTCGCTCCTTTGAAATGACAAATGACCGGCATCGGCATCGGCAAAACGTTCTTCGCCTACCTGTTCACGGTCTGTTTTCAGAAATAAAAAAGCCCACATCGAAGTGGGCTTGGGTGACGCAGAACTGAGGTTTTTGATTTAGCTGGATGGACCGTTGACCAGTTCGCGAATGGCGACAAATGCTTCGTCAGCAGAGCTGCGCGCCAGATCCATGTTGCCCTTGGCAGCTTGGGCGCGAATCTGCGCTTTGGCCTTCAGGCGCAGGGTACGCAGCGCCAACAGATGGTCGGTCAGTTGATCGGCCATGCTCAGAATCTGCTCGGTGGCCTGTTTGGCGCTGCGGCCTTTGACAACCCACGCGGCGACCGACAGCGGCACTTCTTTTTTTGGGTAACCGGCGTCCTGATAAGCATGCGCGTCGGCGGCGGCCTGGGCGTATTCCATGGCTTTGAGCGGGTCGCCGGCCAGCACCGAGCGGACGTTATCAGCAGCGGCGTCGATCATGCCGCAGAGGCGTTCGGCTTCCAGCAGTTCCAGTTCGGCGACCCTGCCCGCATTGAGCTGCCATGCTTCACCGACCCACTCATGGGCAGGAGAAGGCTGTGCAGCACGCAAACCGTCCTCGAACTGATGCATTTCTTGAATGATGATCATCGGATCAACTCCCAGGAAAGATTGATATTCACCGCTGCTGTAAAATTGATCGCAATACCGTTGGAGTAGTCGCTTGGAAGGATATTTTTAATACCCATGCTCAACAGCAATTCGTCACTTGTTCCGCTATCAGCACCGAAGGCGTGTTCGGCTTGATAGGTCTGCCACAGGGAACGCAACATGCTGTGGTCGAAGCTGGCGGTCAATGTCGAAACGGTTGTGTCATTCACCTCGTTGTTGGTAATAACCCGCACCGTCTCACCCGCATTGGCCCAGCCGTCCCAGTTGCTCGACGTGGCAACCTTCGGGTTGAGAAAACAGTAGTTGGCGCCCAGCCATCCGGGTGTAGCAAAATTCACAGCTGTGACTTGCGTCGGATGCGGCGTCGCGTTGCCCACCACCAGACGAGCGGCACGAGCATGCGGGTCAAGTGGCAGGTACACCACACCATTACCGCTGATTGTTTGCGTCCACGACAAGCGACTGCGGTTATAAATCGGCCGGACAATTGGTACCGAGCCGGGACCAGCCGTCACCACCCATGCCAGACAAAGATCCAGCGTCGTCGATTGGAAACCGCCTCCCGCCGCTCCATTGTTCGTGCCCTTCAAACCCTCCGGTGTAGCGTCATAAATCGTGCCGCGCTGCATGTAGAAGGTCAGCAGGCCCGCAACCACTTGCGCACGCAGAAAGTAACCAGAGTTGGGCAAAAGATCGGCACTGCTCCACGCTTGTGTCGTAAATGTGCGCGGACGACCCAACTGACCTGCCAGCACTTCTTGGCCCAGGCTGATCAGTACGCCGGGCAGAATAGATAACCGACCGCCACTGGTAGCAAACGCGGTCGGTGTGATTGGCAATCGCCCGTCCGCCGTAGCGACGGTGGCGGTTGGCAAGGCGCCAATCGGCAACGCCGAATCCAAATTCCAGCCCTTGGCCGAAACGCTCTGAATCGCCTGCAACAACTGATCGTATTTCTTCTCGTCAGGCGTCAGGTCCGCCGCCTTGATCACGTTGAGAATTTCCTGCGTAACTCCGTTACCCCAGTCCGCCGGGATCAACGATCCCGGCGTCCCCGTCATGGGGTTCTCATCCACAAATTTGCCATTCACCAGCCCGGCGCTGGGCACGCTATTCGGATAGTCCATCTGCTCATCCCTCCCTAGTCATAATTGATGTGCACCTTGGTATGCGCCGGCGCGCTGCGGTGGATCAGGCATTCCAGCGCCGAGCCCGGGTTGACGCCGAAGCGCTCGCCCCAGTAGCTCGCGCCGTAACGGCGGCCGAGCAGCAGGCGGCCGCCGGTGTTGAGCGTCCACATGAACTGCGCTTCCCAAGTGCCCCAATGCGCCGAGCCGAAGCGGGCGCGGCCCATGCGTGGGGCTTCGTGTTCGGTGATGCTGGCGTTGGGGTAACCCTGGCTTTTGGCGATGTCGAGGTAGTAGCCGACAGCCTGGCTGCCGACCGCGAGCAAGCGGCGGCGTACGGCGAGGCGGCGGTCGTCGAACAGTGGCGTGGCGCCCAGGCACGGGTCGGGCAGGTTCATCACCCGCTCCCAGTCCGGCACCAGTTCGCTGACGCCGGCCGGGTCCATCTCGTTGAGCAGGTCGGCGGCGCGGGCGTCGAGGCGGGCCAGTTCGACGGCGACGCCTTGCAACACTTCCTCAAGCTCGGGCACCCGCTCCGGATCCCATGCCGGGCCACTGGGCAGCAAGGCGCGCAACTGCGCCTGGTATTGCGCGGCGGTTCTTATGCCCCCCATACGCAGCCTCCGAAGGTGAGCAGTTCGCTCTGCCCGGCCGGCACGTCAGCGGCCGGAGCAGTGAGCGTGTGATCGTATTCGCCGCCGGCGCTGCTGATGGCTTCGCGGATATGGCTGATCAGCAACGGCACGCCGAGGTCAGCCTCGCGGTTGTGCAGATCGCGCAACTGCGCTTCAACGGCGGCGCGCACGGCGGTAGTGTCCGGATTGACGCTCTTGAAGCGATACACCACCGGCACCTGAACCGGTCGCTGCACGTGCACTTCCGCGGTCACCGGACGCAGCGGTTCGATGTACTCCTGAACCTCCGCCAACTGCTCATCGTTCGGCACCGGTTGCGGGTCTTCATCACGCATGATGAACACCGTCACCGTGCCCGGCCCGAGCAGGCCGCCCCGGCACCACGCCCGCGTCACACCCGGCACTTCCAGCGCCCAGGTTTCGTAGTCGCTGGCCGCGCCACCGTGGGGAATCACGCGGTAGGAACGGATGACCCGCGAGCGCAGCGATTCGAGGCTTTCCCGCGCCACACCGCCGCTGAGGCCCGGCGCCAGCACCACGAAGCTGTTGCCGACAATCCCGGCAATCGGCTGCACCTGGGTCAGCGTCAAACCCGCATCAGCGTTGCCCAGACTGCCGGCCTCCAGCGCCGCAATCGTGGTGCTGTTGCTGCCATTGACCGTGGTGCGCGCCGTGGTGACTTTGTAGGTGCGGCCATCGTTCGCTTGCAGCAGAGTGTCGACGTCGAGCACGGCGCCGGGAGTGGCGGTAAAACTGACGCTGCCGGTAGCCACCTGCGCGGCTTTGCGCGGCTGATTCAGGCGCAGCGCGGCGATGCGTTCCAGGGTTGACTCATCGGCTTTGTCGGGCAGGATCTGCTCGGCAATCCAGTCGAGATAACCGTACAAGCCATAAGCGGCGCCGCCGAGGGTGCGGGCGAGCACTTGCGCATCGGACTGGCGCAGCGAATCGCCGGCCAGGTCGCTTTGGGTGCGCTTGATCAGCACCGGCAGCGAAGGGGTTTCAAACGGCATAGATCACCTGCCAACTGTTATCGGGGTTGATGTCCAGACGTTCGCCGTCGGCCAGCGTGAGGATCGTGCGCAGGTTGAGGCGCTGGGCGTCGAGGCGTTCGCTGATGATGTCGATGGCGCTGCAGTGGCCGTCGTCGAGCAGCCATTGCAGGGCTTCGCGGGCATAAAATTCGGCGTCCATTTGCGTCTGCCGGGTCAGCTTGACCCGGCGCAGCAGCCACAGCCGCGAGCCGATGCGATCGTCGGCAACCGTGGGAAAACTGTCGCCCCACCAGCCGAAGCGTTCTTCGTCATCGAGGGCGTCGTCATCAGCGGCGCGACGCCAGGTGAACAGACTGATGAGCACGGCGCGGGTCAGCGCGGCGTGGAGGTTCTGGCTGATGAACATCACTGGCCTCCTGCCGGCGCGCCGGTCTGACCGTTGCCGGCCTGCACGCCAACATGCACGTGTTTGATCTGGCTGATGCCGCCAGCCAGTTGATCACCGGTGGAAACGATCTTGCCGGTCTGGTTTATCACCGGCGTTTCGAAGTTCACCGCGCTGCTGGCGCGGATGTTCAGCGTGGCGGTTTCGATGTCGATGATCCGCCCGCGCTTGAAATGAATTTTGTCGCCCTCGTCGGTGTAGATCGCCACTTCACCGGCAGCGAGCGCTTGCAGGCGATAGCGACGGTCGGCGATGACCAGGGCGATGGCGTGGGAACGGTCGCCGCCGATGAAGGTGACGACCCCTTCAGCGCCAGCCAGCGGATGGCTGGTGAAACCGTAGGGTTCGAAGTGTTCGAGGTCGTCGTTGACTTCACCGGCGGTGAGGCGCATTTGCAGCGATTGCAGCTTGGTTGCCGAATTGGCGAGCACGACAGTGCCGCGCGCCAGCAGGCGTGTCAGTAGGCTCATGGGTTTCCTTAGACTTTTTCGACACAAACCCTGTGGGAGCGGGCTTGCCCGCGATGGCGGTGTGTCAGGGAAAAAATGTATTTGTTGTCACGACCGCTATCGCGGGCAAGCCCGCTCCCACAGGGGCCATTGTCGCCAGCAGGATCCTGCGTCAGGCCTGGGATTGCTTCGGGGGCGTCGGATCAGGATCAAAGGTATGCGGCGGGGCAACTTGCAGCGTGGTCACCGAACCTTGCGCCGACAACGAATAAGTGACCTTGGAAATCAGCATGTCACCATCGAAATCGAGCACCGGATCCTTGACCTTCACTAGCGTGTTATGGCGCCACAAATCGCCATTGCTCTGCCGCCAGCCCTGCACCTGATAGGTGGTGGTCTGCGCACGGCCCATGCGAGTCGCGCTTTCCCATTGGGCACGCTGCTGCGCCAACTCAAAGGTCAGTTGCGTGCCTTCGTTGATCACCGTGGTGCGCCGCCGTTTGAAACTCAGGTCGGCCGCCGTCGACTCGACTTCGCTGACCGCCGCGCCGCTTTTCGCATCCGAGCCTTTCTGCTGGCCGATCACCCGATACTCGGAGAACACCTGGCTGAAATCCATTGGCGCATTGGCCGACAGGATGTTCTTGCCCAACTCCAGCGCATCGCTGGCGCGGCCACCGCTGCCGGGTTTGGCCAACACCAACTGGCCCAGCTCGTTGTCGGTGGAAAACACCCGCAGCAGCGACAGCAATCGGTCGATCGACTGGAATGCCGTTTCACCCGGCACGATGGTGTGTTTGGTCAGGCGTGTGGTGTCGCTGATTTCATTGACGACCCACAGTCCATATTCGCTCGCCAGATCGCGGACGATAGTCAGCAAGGGTTGTTGCTGCCATTGGCTGGGCAGATTACGGGCGGCGCAATCGACCAGATCCTGGGTTTTCGAACTGCCTTCGATGGTCAGGCTGACCTGCCGCCCGTCATAGCGGATCGGCGCCTTGAACACGTAGCCGGTAAGCACCAGATCCTTGCCGATTTTCACTTCACAGGGGTCACCGGGTTTAATCGGTTTGCTCACCGCCTGCCCCGGCCATTGCCAGGTAATGTCGAGCTTGAAGGTGCGGAACTGACGCTCGAGATCGGCGGTGATTTCGACGCTTTTCCAGCCGCCGTATTCCATGTTGTTGACCGTCAGCGTGACGTGATTGTCCATCTCGTTCATGGCGTCACTCCCGCGAGACTTTCACATCGTTGGGCGAGAAACCGGGATGGGTAATCGCGTTGCGCTGAGTCACTTCTTCGACTCGCGTGGCGTCGCCGAACTGCTTGTAGGCCACGACCACTGCCGGAAAGCTTTCCTGAAACGATTTGCTGACTTGCCGCACGCCAGAAGACGCCACCGCTTTGAGATGAGCCACCAGCGCTTCCTTTACATCGTTGATGGCCTGGAAGTGCGCAGGTCCGGCTTTCGCCAGCATCGGGTCGATGGCTGCAGTCACCGCCGTGCGCAGCGCTTGCATGTCATCGCTGACGGGGACTTCCTGACGACTCACCGGCGACGTCGACTGTTGAGCCAGCGACGGTGTCGACGCCAGTTTCACCGGCGTGGTCGCCACTGGCATCGACGCGACCCACTGCGCGACTTTGACCAGCATCGTGTCTTGCACCAGATCGGCCATCGCCTGCGCTGCGGCATTGGTGTCCTTGCCGGTAGTGATCTTCGGCGCATCGGCCTTGCGAATCGCTTCGAGTTGCTGCGACACGTCGGCGATCACGCCCCGGTAGCCTTCCTTGGCGAACGCCTTCAGCTCCTTGATATCGCCGAGCAAACCCTTGAATTCCGCCGCCACTTCCTTGGGCAACTCCTTCACGGCCTTGACCAGTTCAGTGATCTGCCGGTACTGCTCGATCAAAGGTTTCAGTTGCTCCTTGATCACTTCATATACGCCGGTAAGGCTGTTGCGCAGGTTGGTGATGCCGATCCGCGCGGCCTTGATCAGCGTCATCGCCTGTTCGAAACGCGCCACCGCCGAACCCAGCAGCCCGTCGGCCTTGGCCAGCAGCACTTTCTGCGTGCTGACCGTGGCGGTCGGAAACGGCAGGGGTTGGTCGGGATAGAACTTCAAGGCGAACGTCACCAGCCCACCGTCCTGGCGGGTGTGAGTCATGTCGCATTCGCCGACCTTGACCTGCAGGCGTCCAAGCCACGGATGCACCAGTTCGCCACGGCCCTGCTCCAGCGCCTTGAGCAGCTTGTCGCGCTGCTCAAGGCAATCGGGGCCGATGATGAACGCGGTCAGATCGTGAGTCTTGGCCTGCTGGCCGAGGTCCTCGAAAAACGGCAGGTCGCGTTGCGGGTATTCATGCAACTGCCCTTTGCGACCGACCGGGGTTTTCGCCTGGTCGATCCAGAAACCGACACCGCGAAAGGATGCCGGCAATAAACGGTCACGCCAGTTCATTGGGAACCTCCCATCGACAGTGAGCGATAGCCGATACGTGAAGACACGGCCAGGCCCGGTTGATTGGTTTGCGGTTGTTCGGTGCGCAGGCCCGCCGGCGCATTTTCGAAGCGCACGGTCAGACCGCCTTCGAGTTGCGTACGGTTGTTGGCGGCACTTTGCTGGATCAGCGCGCTGGAGGTTTGTGGCAACGAACCGCTTTGCAGTGCGCCGTTGCCAGCAGGCGCCGGACTGGCAGCGAAGAACGCCGGTGCCAGTTCGCCTTTGCCTTCGGCATTGGTCTCGCGTTGCGCTTGGGTCAGCGTTTCGACCTTGCCGGTGACCTTGGCGATCAGTCCGGCGAAGCCACCCTCGAACAACTCCTTGATCGGCGCAATGACGGTTTGCAGCTTTTGCCACAACTCGCCGAACCACTCAGTGATCGGCCCCCAACTCTCGATGATCTGATCCAGAGGTTTCCATTCGAACAGACTGTGCAGAAAATCCACGACCGGCGCGGAAAGCGCCAACACGACGCCCCAGATCGCCGAAAAGACCTCACCGATCGGCTGCCAATACTGAGCAATCTGCTCCAGCGGCGACCACTCGAACAGGCTGGTGAAAAAGCCTCTGACCCGCTGCACAGAAGTTTGCAGCGCCATCCAGATCGGTTCGAAAAACCCGACAACCCCACCCCAGGCGCTGGTGAGCATTTGCATCGGGAAAAAATCGAACAGTGCCCGCAAAGTATCCCGGGTGCTTTGCACAGCCGATTGCAGCGTCGTCAATATCGGCTGGAAATACGCAACAATGCCTCCCCAGGCGCTGGTGATCATCTGCATTGGCGAGAAGTCGAACAGCGACACGAGGAGTTCTTTAGCCGGTAGCGCGACTTCTCGCAGGCCGCTGAACATCGGTTCGAAGAACGCGACAACACCACCCCACGCATCGGTAAGCATCTGCATCGGCGAGAAATCGAACAGGTTTCTAAGAAATGCCATCACCGGCACACTCAAGGCCTTGAGCAATTCCCAGATCGCCGAGAACAGGCCGGTCAGCGGCCCCCAGTTTTCAATGATCATCCCCGCAGGCGACCACGAGAAAACCGACTTGAAGAAGTCGATCACTGGCGCCGTCACGACCGTGACCTTGTCCCAGATAGCCGAGAAATATCCCGTGACCGGTTCCCACAACGCCGCCAGTGCCGCCAAAGGTCGCCAGTCGAGTACCGAGCGCAACGTCGCCATCGCACTCGCCCCGATGTTTTTCACGCCCTCCCACATCCCTGTGAAGAACGCGCTGATCGGCGTCCAGTTGGCCACGATCAAACCGGCCGCCACGGCAATGCCCATGGCGATCAGCATGATCGGGTTGGTCTTGAGCACCATGCTCATGACGTCCATCACCTGCGTCATACCGGTGACCGCGGTTTGCATAGCGGAGAAGGCAATTGCCCCCGCCGCCAGGCCTTCAACCAGTTTCGGATTGTCGGCGAGCAGACTGCCGACCTGCGTCAGCATCGGTTCCAGCCCGACCACCAAGGCCCCCACCGCCGGCACCAGCGCGGCGTCCACCGCCGCCGAAACCTTCTGCATCGACGCACTGAACACGTTCATGTTCTGCGTCGCTGCTGTCGGCGCGGCGGGCAGATCGACGGTTTTCGCCGTGTCGCTGACTTCGCTCAATTTGCCCTGGAACGCTGCGGCCGATTTGATGCCGTCTACAAACGGCGTGATCACGCTGCCGCCGTTGAACAGACCACTGATGTCCAGTTTGCCGAGGCCGGTCTGCTCGAGATTATTTTTAAAACTCTCAACCTTCATGCGCAGGGCGCCCAGTTTGGGCGAGAGTTCATCGATGCCGGTGATCAGCACCGGTTTCGGGGTTTTCTTCTCTTCGTCTGCCATCACTGCACCTGCTGCATCGCATTGATCCGTTGCGCGTGCTCCAGCGATTCGCGAAGCACATCCAGTGGCCTGGCCATCATCTGTTCGGGGTCAACCTTCCAGAACCAGGCCAGGTCATAGGCGACGGCGATCAGGTCGGTGATGGCGCCGACGCCGCACTCATGAAAAAACTCGCAACAGCCCAGCTCAGCGCATTGAGGTCAGCCAGATCCAACTGGTTGACCGACGACGGCGGGATGCCCGCGCACACAGCGATGTATTTGGCCGCCACGTCCATGTCGAGGCTGACTTCTTCGCTCTTGTCGATCTTGTACGGCAGCGCCTTGATCGCTCGCACTTCCTGCACCGTCGGGCGGCGCAGAACGAGTTCGGTCAGAGGCTCGCCGTGGGCTTCGATCGCTACCTGAAGCTTCACGGCGCCGCTCATTGCCGGTCCCCTTGATGCCTTCGAACTTCAGTTCGATGGTGGCGTCGTCGCCCTTGGAAACTGGCTCCTCGACCAGATAGGCGCCGGCCAGCACGTAGACTTTGCCGTTGCTGAATTCGCAGGTGACGGTGATATCAGTGCCTTCGATCAGCTTCTTCAGCGGGAAGTCGGCGGTGTGCAGCGCGGTCACTTTGAACGACGGTGCGATGTCGGTTTCCTTGTAGAAACCGGGCACGACGGTTTCACGTTTGACGGCCATCAGCGGGGCTTCGCAGCCGCCATTGATGGTCAGTTGTGCGCCGTCGACCTTGACGTAGCAGGTGCCTGCAATCAGTTGACCCATGGTGTTTCTCCCTTCAAATAAAAAGCCCACGCGAGGTGGGCTGAATGCTTAGCGCCGACTGCGCGGATCAGGCCGCGTCGTCGTACTGCAGACGGAACTGGTTGAGCAGTGCGAACACGCGCAGGCCGTTGATGTAATCCGGCGGGAACAGCACGTTCACGCGGCTCGGGTCCTGCACGTCGCGCTCGACGATCAGGTGTTCGGCGAACAGCTCGGCGTTCTCCACATGGCCTTCCAGCTCTAGCTTGGCGTACTGCGCAATCAGCTCGCCGCGAATGGTCGCAGGCGTGACGATCGGCTGACCGGCGCCGAAACGGGTACCGTCGGAGGCCAGTTTGTGGCGTCCGTATTTGCTGGTGATCACGCTTTGCAGACGACGCACGATGAACGCCGACTGGTGCATGGTTTCGCTGTCCAGATAGGAGTTGTCGGCCTGGCCGTAGGCGTTCTTCTGGTAGGTGGTGATCGAACGCTGGATGCGCACGTAACCGCCTTCGTAGTACGCAGTAGCGATGCCGTAGTTGAGAAGCGACTGACGCTCGGTCAGGGTGAAGCGCTCGCTGGCCGGCGCCGGGTCAACACCCGGCAGGCTGCCGCTTTGCGTCGGACGGCTGGCATCGGCGGAGATGAACACCGCCGTGCGCGCAGCCAGTGCCGCCGCTTGTACCCAGAACGGTTGCGGTACGCCCGGCTCCAGCGCCTGGATGGTCATGTGCTGATCGTTGCGCGCCTGGCCGGCAGCGACCAGCGTACCGACCGTGCCGCGTTTGGCGCTGTAGACGTGACCGAACAATTGCTTGGCCCACGACCAGCGCCCGGTGCTGTCATCCATCACCGCTTGCCAGGTGTTGAGGGTGGCCAGGTCGGACCACGGCAAGGCGATGAATTCGAATGGCTCATCGCCTAGAGCCGCGACGGCGGCGATCTGATCCGGCACACCGGCGCCGCCGGTCATGGCGGTGATTGCGCTGGTCAGACCGGCCGGAGTTTCTTCGCCGTTGCTCTTGCCCAGGCGATTGAATTGCAGGCTGATGTCATTGCCGCTGTCGCCGGTCCATTTGGCGGTCAGGGTGACCACGCCTTCGGCAGTGGCTGCGCTGACTGGCAGGTCGGCAGTGGCGTTGATTTTCTGCGCCAGTGCCGTGGCCGCTTGAGCGGCGGTGGCGCCATTGACCACGGTGGCCTGCACGCGCACGCCGCCGACATATAGATTGAGCATGCCCGCTTGAGTCGCGGTACCGGTCAGGGTCAACACACCCTTGGCGATGGCGCCTTCGGTGTTGTGCAGCGGCAGGCACCAGATCTCGCCGATCGGGTCAGCCTTGCGGAAGGTCTCGTACATCGAAGCGAGCATCGAGCCCTGGCCGCCGATGCTTTTCGCCAGCGCCACGCTGGAAACCAGCACCAGTTTGCCGACCTCAGTCGGGGCAATATTGTCGTTGACCTGCGCGACGATCAAACGGCGCATGGCCGAGGTCGCGCTGTTGGCGGCCGAGTTGTCCATTTCGGCATAGAACAGCGGCACACGAATGTCCGCCGGGATGTTGCTGAATCCGATCGCCATTATTTGGCTCCCTGTGGTTTAGCCGCTTTTGCGGTTTTGAGTGTGATATCGCCGTCGGCCAGACGCCGGCGCCACCAGGCGCTGTCCAGCACTTCACGGCCTGCGGCCGGCAGCAAGTCGCCGGCCTCCGGGTCAGGTACGACACGGCCAGCGGCCGGCACTACGGTGATGCGGTTGCTCATGGGGTTACGTCTCCAGAGAAAGTCATTTCCACCCGGCCATCCGGACCCGGGCGTTGCAGATTGGGGTCGGCCGGATCGATCGCATCGACCCGCACCGTCATCCCGGTAAAGGACGACAAAGCGTCCAGTTCGCGCTCGTGCCAACTCTCCGCAGGCTGACTTGGCAGATTGCGGCCGAGCTGGAACTCGGCATAAAAACGCAGCCGATAGAAGGCGCGGCTGCTGTTGATCGAGACCATCTCGCCGCCGTCGTAGACGATGGCGCTGTAGTCGGAATCGGGTTTGAACCCCACCAGCGCGCGCCACAGTTCGGCGCGCAGGTCGTGCAACCCATCCAGCGCTTTTGTCGCGTCGGTAGCGTCAAGCACCAGAACGATTTCGAAGCGCTCGCGGATCGGTTGGGTGGTGAGGTTTTGGGTGGTGCCAGGACTGGCCAGATCGGCCAGCGGCAGTACGTGAGCCGAGGGCGTCGGTAGATCGGGGTTGCCTTGCAGCAACGCCAGATCGACACCCACCGAAATATGATTGGCAAGGCCAGGGCATTGCCCACGCAGTTGCGTGAGGATCGGGGTGATCTTCATGGGGGTGTTCCGAAGTAAGAGAAATTACAGTGAACGCCGCAGTCCCTGTGGGAGCGAGCCTGCTCGCGAAAGCGGTCGATCAGTCACATCGATACTGAAGCTGACGTCCCTTTCGCGAGCAGGCTCGCTCGCATAGGGCTATGCGTAAAGAGTTAAGGCTGGTCGCGCGGCGGCACTTCGCAGACGCCGATACGCTTGGCCGCCCAGCGTTCGTAAAGACCTATAGCGACATCAGCGCCGGCCATCGCCGTCAGGCAGCCAAACGCGCCAGCGGCCCAGATCGACATGCCGGCGGCATACAGCAGCATGATCGCTGACACGCCGCAGATCATGCAGGCGCCGGAACGCAGAGCCAGACGCCGCACAAGTGACCAGCCGCGGGCGCCCTCCTTGTCGGCGCGCCACATTTCGCCGGACACCCCGCCGACGACAGCGAGGAGGATGACCAGCCAGATCGGCATGTCCGCCAACGCTTGTTGCTCGTTTGTCATGTCACGCCTCCGTGGGTGATTGATGAGTGATGGGTTGGGTTCAAACGGTTTCTCTTGAGGCAGGCATTCCAAAAAGCCCGGCGCTTGCACACCGGGCTTTTCAGTAATGCGCTCCTTCGCCTTCCTTCCAATCCTGTGTTCGAGAAGGAAGCTGACTTTTCGGCGCTACTGGCGCGGTACGAGTCCATTCAGATTGTTTTTCCGACCGCGGTCCCTGCCCGCCGGATAACTGCTTCTGGTGCTTTACGCTGCACACCCGGGTCAGTTGCCAACCCTCTGAACCGTTGAGGCCGGTTCATCGCTGCCTGTTCTTGTGGAACTAAAGAGCTTGTCTTGCCAGCCGCTTTGTCGAGCGGCTTGGTGGCAAGAATATGCATGGATGCATATACAGTCAATGCGTAAATGCATTTATTTATGCATTAAATTTGCGCATATGCATGAAACCCAAGCGGGCCAAGGGGTGGGGAGATTTCTGCAGGCGAAAAAAACCTGCCGAGGGGCAGGTTTCAGTTGGATGAACAAGAGTCAGCGGGCGTACATGCCCCACCAGAAGACGTGACCGAGGATGACGATCTGCTCTTCCTGGATTTCCTGGAAGCTGTAGTCCTCATCTGGATGCTCGTCTCGATTGAAGCTGCGCAGACGGATGCCGGTGGGCAGGCGATAGAGTTGCTTCACGCGCAATTGGCCGTTGTGATTGATCGCATACAGGTCGCCATCGATGATGTCGCCGATGCCGCACTTGCCGGCATTGACGCCGACGGTGGCGCCATCGCGCAGAACCGGCAACATGCTGTTGCCGCGCACCGTCACGCATTTGGCCTGGTCGAACTGCACACCGTTGTGGCGCAGGCTGCGTTTGCCGAAGCGCAGGCTGGAGCGCTCGCTCTCTTCGATGACGAATCTTCCTGATCCAGCAGCCAATTCAACCTCACGTAGAAAGGGCACCGACACCTCGTCGTCATCGACGGGGGTGTCGTCGTCCCACAGGCTTATGTCCTTGAGTTCCGCATGCACGTCAGCGCGCGTGCCGGCCGCCGTTGGTGCGACATCCGCGCGCCCGCGCAACTGATCGGTGCTGACGTTGAAATATTCAGCGATCTTCGAGATGTGTTTATCCGAAGGATCGACAATCTTCCCGCTGAGAATCCGCGAGAGCGTTGATTGAGGCACGCCGGTGCGACGGTGGAGCTCCGTGGGGGAGATCCCGTGCTGGTCGAGCAGTGCTCTTAAAACGGAGGAAACGTTGCGTTTTTGCATAACGCGCATAGTGCTTGAAGTTTTTCGTGAAGACAAATGCTGATTTGCATAAATCGTGCATAGATCAACTTTTCCCTGCCAATAAATGCTCACCCGACCGCAGCGCCTGCGTCGGGCAGACTGGCCATGGTAACCTTGCGCCCATCGCGGAAAAGCCCGGCCACTGCCCGCGCTTTGCCCTACATCTTTTAACGAGTTGCCCGACAATCCGATGAATAAAGCCGTCTCCGACCTGTCCTCCCACACTCCGATGATGCAGCAATACTGGCGCCTGAAGAATCAGCACCCGGACCAGCTGATGTTCTATCGCATGGGCGATTTCTACGAAATCTTCTACGAAGATGCGAAGAAAGCCGCCAAATTGCTGGACATCACCCTGACCGCGCGCGGGCAGTCGGCGGGCCAGGCGATTCCGATGTGTGGGATTCCCTACCATGCGGCGGAAGGTTACCTGGCGAAACTGGTCAAGCTCGGCGAATCGGTAGTGATTTGCGAGCAAGTCGGCGACCCGGCCACCAGCAAAGGCCCGGTGGAGCGCCAGGTCGTACGGATCATCACGCCGGGGACGGTCAGTGACGAGGCGCTGCTGGATGAACGCCGCGATAACCTGATCGCAGCGGTGTTGGGCGACGAGCGACTATTCGGTCTGGCGGTGCTGGACATCACCAGCGGCAACTTCACCGTGCTCGAGATCAAAGGCTGGGAAAACCTGCTCGCCGAACTGGAGCGGGTCAACCCGGTGGAATTGCTGATTCCGGATGACTGGCCGAAAGACCTGCCGGCGGAAAAACGCCGTGGCGTACGCCGTCGCGCGCCGTGGGATTTCGAGCGCGATTCGGCGCTGAAAAGTCTCTGCCAGCAGTTTTCCACCCAAGACCTGAAAGGCTTCGGCTGCGAGAACCTGACCCTGGCCATTGGCGCTGCCGGTTGCCTGTTGGCCTACGCCAAGGAAACCCAGCGCACTGCCCTGCCCCATTTGCGTAGCCTGCGTCACGAACGTCTCGATGACACCGTGGTGCTCGACGGCGCCAGCCGGCGCAATCTGGAACTCGACACCAATCTGGCCGGTGGCCGCGACAACACGCTGCAATCGGTGGTCGATCGCTGCCAGACCGCCATGGGCAGCCGTTTACTGACCCGCTGGCTGAACCGGCCGTTGCGCGACCTCACCGTGCTGCTGGCACGCCAGACTTCGATCCGCTGCCTGCTCGACGGCTATCGCTTCGAAAAGCTGCAACCGCAGCTCAAGGAAATCGGCGACATCGAGCGGATTCTGGCGCGTATCGGTCTGCGCAATGCACGACCACGTGACCTTGCGCGTCTGCGTGACGCTCTCGGTGCACTGCCCGAACTGCAAGTGGCGATGACCGATCTGGAAGCGCCGCACCTGCAGCATCTGGCGGCCACCACCAGCACCTATCCGGAACTGGCCGCATTGCTGGAAAAAGCCATCATCGACAATCCGCCAGCGGTGATCCGTGACGGCGGCGTGCTGAAAACCGGTTACGACAGCGAACTCGACGAACTGCAATCACTGAGCGAAAACGCCGGCCAGTTCCTCATCGATCTCGAAGCCCGGGAGAAAGCCCGTACTGGTCTGGCCAACCTCAAAGTCGGCTACAACCGTATCCACGGCTACTTCATCGAATTGCCGAGCAAGCAGGCTGAATCGGCGCCGGCCGACTATATCCGCCGGCAGACGCTCAAAGGCGCCGAGCGCTTCATCACGCCCGAGCTGAAAGAATTCGAAGACAAGGCACTGTCCGCCAAGAGTCGCGCGCTGGCCCGGGAAAAAATGCTTTACGAGGCGCTGCTCGAAGACTTGATCAGCCAGCTGCCACCGCTGCAGGACACCGCCGGCGCATTGGCCGAACTGGATGTGCTGAGCAACCTTGCCGAGCGTGCGCTGAATCTCGACCTCAATTGCCCGCGTTTCGTCAGCGAGCCGTGCATGCGCATCACCCGGGGTCGTCACCCTGTGGTTGAGCAAGTGCTGACCACGCCGTTCGTGGCCAACGATCTGAGCCTGGACGACAATACGCGCATGCTGGTCATCACCGGCCCGAACATGGGCGGTAAATCCACTTACATGCGGCAAACCGCGTTGATCGTGTTGCTAGCGCATATTGGCAGTTTCGTGCCGGCCGCCAGTTGCGAGCTGTCGCTGGTCGACCGCATCTTCACCCGTATCGGCTCAAGCGATGATCTGGCCGGCGGTCGCTCGACCTTCATGGTCGAGATGAGCGAAACCGCCAACATCCTGCATAACGCGACCGAGCGCAGTCTGGTCCTGATGGACGAAGTCGGGCGCGGTACCAGCACCTTTGACGGTCTGTCGCTGGCGTGGGCGGCGGCCGAGCGCTTGGCCCATTTGCGCGCCTACACCCTGTTTGCTACGCACTATTTTGAGCTGACCGTGCTGCCGGAAGCCGAACCTCTTGTCGCTAACGTGCATCTCAATGCCACCGAGCACAACGAACGGATCGTGTTCCTGCACCATGTTCTGCCTGGGCCTGCCAGTCAGAGCTATGGCTTGGCAGTCGCACAACTGGCCGGCGTGCCGAGCGAGGTGATTCTGCGAGCGCGCGAGCATCTGAGTCGCCTGGAAGACACTGCCCTGCCCCACGAGGCGCCGAAACCGGCGGCCAAGGGCAAGCCGTCGACACCGCAGCAAAGCGACATGTTCGCCTCACTGCCACATCCGGTGCTCGATGAATTGGCGAAAGTGGATCTGGACGACATGACGCCACGCCGTGCGCTGGAAATGCTCTATGCACTGAAGAACCGGATATAAGCACTGAAGAAGCGGATATAACGCAATTCGCTTCAAGCTGTTAGAATCTCGCGCGGTTCGGGATGCTGCTGGCTCATAGCCTGGTCAGCAGGTATCGCTCCCGAACCTGGCGACCCCAACCGTGAAGGGGCAACGCTGCCGCCGCCTGAGGAGAAAATTAGAAATGACCTTCGTCGTCACCGACAACTGCATCAAGTGCAAGTACACCGACTGCGTAGAAGTCTGTCCGGTGGACTGCTTTTACGAAGGCCCGAACTTCCTGGTGATTCACCCGGACGAGTGCATCGACTGCGCGCTGTGTGAACCAGAATGCCCGGCTGTGGCGATCTTCTCGGAAGACGAGATCCCAAGCGGCATGGAAAACTTCATCGAGCTCAATGCCGAGCTGGCGGATATCTGGCCGAACATCACCGAGAAAAAAGAATCGCTGCCGGATGCCGAAGAGTGGGATGGCCAGCCGAACAAGATCAAACACCTCGAACGCTGATCTACCCCGAGCTCGACTGAAAGGCCCCTTGCGGGCCTTTTTGCTTTTGCAGGTTTTACTTTTCTGCAGACGAAAAAAGGGGCGGTATGACCCGCCCACATTTTTTCCCTATTCCCTGTAGTCCTTTTCATCGTCCTGATGAATCGCCTCCTGCGATGTCCGTTCCCCTCTTCCGTGAAGGGCGTGTCTGTCCGTCGACACAGTTGAGATATTAGAGAGTTTCTGGAGACGAGCAATTGGCCCACGGCGTACGCGCGCTCTGTCACAAGGACATAACATTTACGAAATAATTAACAAAATCAAAAAGTTGCTCACTGAGAGTGAGCGCGATCGCCTTCCACCGAAGTGTAAAAATAACGAACACTTACGACACAGTAAGCAAAGGCTTACAGCGCGAGACTACAAATTCAGAAATTGACGACCGCTTGTCTGGTGGCTGCCGAAAGCCCGATTTGCTGCACGCGAAAAACAAAAAAGCCCCGACTGATCGAATCAGCCGGGGCTTTTGCGGGCGGAGGATAAGGCGCTTATTGAAACAGCGACTCGCTCGACAGGCCGTTCTTTTCAAGGATCTCGCGAAGGCGCTTGAGCCCTTCCACCTGAATCTGCCGTACCCGCTCGCGGGTCAGGCCGATCTCCAGGCCGACATCTTCCAGCGTGCTGCTTTCGTGACCACGCAGGCCGAAGCGGCGAATCACCACCTCGCGCTGCTTGTCGGTCAGCTCCGACAGCCATTGATCGATGCTCTGCGACAGGTCATCGTCCTGCAGCAGTTCGCACGGATCGGTCGGACGATCGTCAGTGAGTGTGTCCAGCAGGGTTTTATCCGAATCCGGACCCAGCGAGACGTCGACCGAAGAAACCCTTTCGTTGAGGCCCAGCATGCGCTTGACCTCCCCCACCGGTTTTTCCAGCAGGTTGGCGATTTCTTCGGGTGAAGGTTCGTGGTCGAGCTTTTGCGTCAGCTCCCGTGCGGCCCGCAGGTACACGTTGAGCTCCTTGACCACGTGAATCGGCAACCGGATGGTCCGGGTCTGATTCATGATCGCGCGTTCGATGGTCTGACGGATCCACCACGTGGCGTAGGTCGAGAAGCGGAAGCCGCGCTCGGGATCGAACTTTTCCACCGCGCGGATCAATCCGAGGTTGCCCTCTTCGATCAGATCCAGCAGCGACAGCCCCCGATTGACGTAACGCCGGGCGATCTTGACCACCAGCCGCAGGTTACTTTCGATCATGCGCTTGCGCCCGGCCGGATCGCCACTTTGCGACAAGCGCGCAAAATGAACTTCTTCTTCCGGGGAGAGCAGAGGGGAAAAGCCGATTTCGTTGAGATACAGCTGCGTGGCATCAAGTGCCCGAGTGTAGTCGATGTATTTATGTTGTTTGAGTGTGGCGGAGTGTCTGGATTTGGAACGAACGGAAGGTGGAGCAGCCCCTTCATCATTCAACATCGAATCCGAATCGATGCCGGTCTCCATAAGGAGAACCTCATCGTCGATGTCAAACTCCGGCACTTCTTTACTGAGAGCCATTGTTATAGTCCTTTGGTGAGTTCGACCCCAAGCTCAAGCGACGCCTTTATCCTTGGCAACGCTGGAGCCTGTCCCCTCTACGCGACGGAACAGGCTGGCCTTCAAATCAACGTCTTGGCAGGAACTGCAGCGGATCCACAGGTTTACCTTGGCGGCGAATCTCAAAATGCAGTTTCACCCGGTCTGTACCCGTTGACCCCATTTCGGCAATTGTCTGTCCGACCTTGACCTGCTGCCCCTCCCGAACCAACAGCCTGCGGTTATGTCCGTAAGCACTGACGTAGGTTTCGCTGTGTTTGATGATGACCAATTCGCCGTAGCCCCTTAAGCCACTCCCGGCGTATACGACCGTCCCATCAGACGCAGCTAAAACAGGCTGTCCCAAATCTCCGGCGATATCAATTCCTTTATTCAAACTACCGTTTGAAGAGAATTTTCCAATCAGAACGCCATTAGATGGCCATCCCCAGCCGGTCGGGGCCGGGCCTGCCGGAGGCAGTGGAACGGGTGCAGGTTTGCTCGCGACGGACGGTACAACCCCTTTGGAACCGGTGGTTGTAGTGGTTGTGGTGCCATTCGCCTGGCGCCGGATTACCGTGGTTTTACTCGACGAAGAAGGCGAGGAACTGGAGTTGCTCACCACCGCTGTCGGCGTTGAACCGCTGCGCCCGTCGAAGCGAATTGTCTGACCCGGATGGATCGTATACGGCGTAGGAATATTGTTCCGTGCGGCGAGGGTTTTGTAGTCCCAGCCGTAACGAAAGGCGATCGAAAACAAGGTATCGCCGGGACGGACTACATACTGCCCGGTGGTAACGGTAGGACGTTGCGCCACCGCATTGTTGCGATCAACAACGCGCACGTTGCTCGATTTGGTGCTGGAGCAACCGACCAGCAAGGTGCTCAAGACAAGGCCAGTCACCAGGCGCTGAAAGCTCGTGTTACCCATACGCTGCGCAATGACTGTGAGACTCACCCGCCGCTCCCTTTGTGGTGGCTGAAAAATTCTGAATGCCGCATTGCGGCATGAGGTGTCGCAAGTATAACGGGCCGAACCGGCTTTACCTTTAATGAAGCGAAATCACCGGACGCACACGTTTGCCAGGGGCAAGTACGCTGCGTTTAAACTCTGGCTGCCGGTGTAAGACCGGCGCCGTTGAAAGGAATTCAGCCCTGTTTGCAAATGCTCAGGCCAGTGGCCCGTTGAGCAACGGCACGAAACGCACAGCGCCCAGAACGTGTCGGGAAAAGCCATGTTCCTCGCGCACGATCAGCATCAGTTGTTGCACTTCACCCGAGCCAACCGGAATTACCATGCGCCCACCGGGGGCCAGTTGATCCAGCAAAGCCTGCGGTACATCGGTGGCAACGGCGGTGACGATGATGCCGTTGTATGGTGCCAGCGCCGGCCAGCCTTCCCAGCCATCGCCCCAGCGAAACACCACGTTGCGCAGGTTCAGCTCGACCAGGCGCTCCTTGGCGCGGTCCTGCAGCACCTTGATGCGTTCGACCGAAAACACCCGTTCGACCAGTTGCGACAACACCGCCGTCTGGTAGCCGGAACCGGTGCCGATCTCCAACACTTTATCCAGCGGGCCGGCCTCTAGCAGCAGCTCGCTCATGCGCGCCACCATATAAGGCTGGGAAATGGTCTGGTTGTTGCCGATCGGCAGCGCGGTGTCTTCATAAGCGCGATGCGCCAGCGCCTCGTCGACAAACAGATGACGCGGCGTGCGGCGGATCACTTCCAGCACCTTGGCGTTCGACACGCCTTCTTCATATAGACGCTGGATCAGGCGCTCGCGCGTACGTTGGGAGGTCATGCCTATGCCGCTGCGCAGGCGGTCGTCGTGTTCGCGCATCAGCTCAGCCCTCCCAGCCAGCCATCCAGACTTCTGAAGGCATCATTGAAAGTGCGATCGAGCTGCAACGGCGTGATGGACACATAGCCCTGCATCACGGCATGAAAATCGGTGCCCGGGCCGCCGTCTTCAGCGTCGCCGGCAGCGGCAATCCAGTAACCGGCCTTGCCGCGCGGATCGACCACTTTCATCGGCGCCGCCGCGCGGGCGCGATGACCGAGGCGGGTCAACTGAATGCCACGGATGTGATCGATGGGCAGATTGGGGATGTTCACGTTGAGCACCGTGCGCGGTGGCAGATCCAGCCCGGCGTGGGCCTCGACCAGTTTGCGCGCAAAGTAGGCCGCAGTCGGCAGATTGTCCACCTGACGCGAAACCAGTGAGAAGGCAAAAGATGGGCGCTCGAGAAATCGTCCTTCCAGCGCTGCCGCCACGGTTCCGGAATACAGCACGTCGTCACCAAGATTGGCGCCCAGATTAATGCCGGATACCACCATGTCCGCTTCGCGCTCAAGCAAGCCGTTAAGGCCCAGGTGAATGCAATCGGTCGGTGTGCCGTTGAGGCTGATAAAGCCGTTCGCCAGGTATTGCGGGTGCAGCGGACGGTCGAGCGTCAGCGAACTGCTGGCGCCGCTTTTGTCCTGCTCCGGGGCGATAACCACGCATTCGGTGTAATCCGCCAGCGCAGCATAAAGCGCGGCGAGACCGGGCGCGGTTACCCCATCGTCGTTAGAAATCAGAATACGCATGGGCTGTCCGTCTGCCCCACCGGCACCAGATCAACGAGCTCGCGCACCAATACGGTGGCAAAGCATCCGGCCGGGAGGACGAATTCCAGTTGCAGAATGTCAGGTTGGGGATAATGCCACGTCAACCCGCCAATGGGCAGCCGCAGGATGCGACGTTCATGGCTCATGCCGGCGTGGATCAACCAGTCGCGCAGATCCGCTTCGCGGGCGGCGATCGCCTGCTCCAGTTCATGGACTGCGCCAGCGGTGGGCGAGTCACCTTCGCCCCACTGCGGACCGGTCGGGTGCAGGTCGAGAATTGCCAGACGCGGGTCGCTGCATTCGGCTTCGCCGGCCGGGAAAAAGCTGCGGCTGTCGGTGAAGGCCAGCAGATCGCCAACCAGCGCGGTGTTCCAGGTGCCTTCGGCGACGCGCGCCGCGAGCACCTGGTTGAACAGAAAGCTACGCGCCGTCGACAGCAACCGCGAACGCACATTGCGCTGTTCCGGCAAAGCCTTGCGCGCCGCCCACGCCCGGGCATCGACAACGTTGCCGCCGTCATGGCCGAAGCGCTGGGCGCCGAAATAATTGGGGATGCCTTGTTTGGCGATCAGTTGCAGCCGCTGTTCAATCGCATCTTTGTCGCCATTGAATTGCGTCAGGCGCAGGGTGAAACCGTTGGCCGAATGCGCACCGCGTTGCAGCTTGCGCTTGTGGCGCGTGGTCTTGAGGATCTTCAGCGTGTCGTTTTCCGCGGCCGACAGATCCGGATCGGCCTTGCCCGGCAACTGCACGCTGAACCACTGTCGGGTCAGGGCCTGACGGTCCTTCAGCCCGGCATAGCTGACGGTACGCAACGGCACGCCGGCTGCCTTGGCAATACGCCGCGCCGCTTCTTCGGTATTGAGGCCGCGCTTTTCCACCCAGATCCACAGGTGTTCGCCGTCACCGCTGAACGGAATATCCAGCACTTCATCGACCTGGAAATCTTCGGCGATGGCTTTCAGTACCGCTGTGCCGAGGGGTTCGCCATAGGCCCGTGAGCCGAGTAATTGCAGTTCATTCATGCGCGCAGCAACAAGGCAACGGAGTGCACGGCGATGCCTTCTTCGCGACCGACAAAGCCAAGCTTTTCGGTGGTGGTAGCTTTGACGTTCACTTGATCCAACTCAACTTGAAGATCCGCCGCGATCAGCGCGCGCATCGATTCGATATGCGGCGCCATTTTTGGCGCCTGGGCAACGATGGTGTTGTCGACGTTGCCGACTTTCCAGCCCTTGGCGTGGATCAGACTGACCACATGACGCAACAGCACACGGCTGTCGGCGCCCTTGAATTGCGGATCGGTGTCCGGGAAGTGTTTGCCGATATCACCCAGCGCCGCCGCGCCGAGCAAGGCATCGCTCAAGGCGTGCAGCAGGACGTCACCGTCGGAATGAGCGAGCAGCCCGAAGCTGTGTGCAATCTGCACGCCGCCCAGAGTAATGAAATCGCCTTCAGCGAAACGGTGCACATCGTAGCCGTGGCCAATACGCATAAAAAAACGCCCCGATTTTTGTCAGGGCGTGATTCTACCTGCATTAACCGCGCAGAGCGCGTGCGTGATGCTGCAAGTGGTCGTCAATGAAGCTTGAGATGAAGAAATAGCTGTGGTCGTAGCCCGGTTGCAGGCGCAGCTCCAGCGGATGCCCCGCTTGTTTTGCGGCGTGTTGCAGGGCTTCGGGTTTCAGCTGGGTGGCGAGGAAATCGTCACGATCACCTTGATCGACCAGCAACGGCAACTTCTCCGTCGCCTCTGCGATCAGCACACAGGCGTCCCACTCCTTCCACTTCGAACGGTCTTCGCCCAAATAGTTGGAAAAGGCCTTCTGACCCCACGGGCAATCGATTGGATGGGTAATCGGCGAGAACGCCGACACTGACTGATAACGCCCGGGATTGCGCAGCGCGCAGACCAATGCGCCGTGGCCGCCCATGGAGTGACCGCTGATACTGCGTTTGTCGGAAGCGGGGAAATGCGCTTCGACCAGAGCAGGCAGTTCCTGCACGACATAGTCATGCATCTGATAGTGCCGCGCCCACGGTTCCTGCGTGGCGTTCAGATAAAACCCGGCGCCGAGACCGAAATCCCAAGCTTTGTCGGCATCATCCGGGACATCCGCGCCACGCGGACTGGTATCCGGGGCGACGATGATCAACCCGAGCTCGGCAGCCATGCGCATCGCACCGGCCTTCTGCATGAAGTTCTCATCGGTGCAGGTCAGGCCTGACAACCAGTACAACACCGGCAGCTTGCCGCCCTGCTCCGCTTGTGGCGGCAGGTACACGGCAAAGACCATGTCGCAATCAAGCACTTCGGAGCGATGGCGATAACGCTTGTGCCAGCCACCAAAACTCTTCTGACAGGAAATGTTTTCCAGATTCATAGCACTTCAGCCGCAAGATGCGAGCTTCAAGCTGCAAGAGGGAATTGCGCCTGCTTGCAGCTTGTGGCTTGTAGCTTGCCGCTGCTCCTTAGAAATGAATGACTGTGCGGATGCTCTTGCCTTCGTGCATCAGGTCGAACGCCTTGTTGATATCTTCCAGGCCCATGGTGTGGGTGATGAAGGTATCCAGCGGGATTTCGCCGCTCTGGGCCATGTCGACGTAGCTTGGCAATTCAGTACGGCCACGCACGCCGCCGAACGCCGAACCGCGCCAGACGCGACCGGTGACCAATTGGAATGGACGGGTAGCGATTTCCTGGCCGGCACCGGCGACACCGATGATGACCGACTCGCCCCAGCCTTTGTGGCAGCACTCAAGCGCAGCGCGCATCAGTTGCACATTGCCGATGCACTCGAAGGAGAAGTCGACGCCACCATCGGTCATGTCGACGATCACTTCCTGGATCGGACGATCGTAATCTTTCGGGTTCACGCAATCGGTGGCACCGAGTTGTTTGGCGATTTCGAACTTGGCTGGATTGATGTCGATGGCGATGATCCGCGCAGCCTTGGCTTTCACCGCGCCGATCACGGCCGACAAGCCAATACCGCCGAGACCGAAGATGGCTACGGTGTCACCCGGTTTGACCTTGGCGGTGTTGAGCACGGCACCGATACCGGTGGTGACGCCGCAACCGAGCAGGCAAACCTTCTCCAGCGGCGCGTCTTTGGAGATCTTCGCTACGGAAATTTCCGGCAGTACGGTGTACTCCGAGAACGTCGAAGTGCCCATGTAGTGGAAAATCGTTTCGCCCTTGTAGGAAAAGCGCGAAGTGCCATCCGGCATCAGGCCCTTGCCTTGGGTGGCGCGAATCGCCTGGCAGAGGTTGGTCTTGCCCGACTTGCAGAATTTGCACTGGCCGCATTCCGGGGTGTACAGCGGAATGACGTGATCGCCGACGGCAACCGAGGTCACGCCCTCGCCGATCGCTTCAACGATGGCGCCACCTTCGTGGCCAAGGATCGACGGGAAGATGCCTTCCGGGTCAGCACCGGACAACGTGTAGGCATCGGTGTGGCAAACCCCGGAAGCGACGACGCGCAGCAATACTTCACCGGCCTTGGGCATGGCGACATCGACTTCTACGATTTCCAGCGGCTTCTTGGCCTCGAAGGCAACGGCGGCGCGCGACTTGATCATGCTGACTCTCCAATGAATCCAGTAAATAAAAAAGCAGACAGACAGTGTAGTTCAGCGCGTCCTGAGGAATAATCCGGACCAAAGCAAAACATTATTGCCATACAGGGATAATCCAAGTGTCGGAAAACCGCTGGGAAGGCATCGATGAGTTCGTTGCCGTCGCCGAATGCAATCAATTCACCGCCGCTGCCGAGCGTCTTGGGGTTTCTTCCTCACACATCAGTCGACAAATCGTACGGCTCGAAGAGCGTTTGCAGACGCGGCTGCTCTACCGCAGCACCCGGCGGGTGACGCTGACAGAGGCCGGGCAGACTTTCCTGCAACATTGCCAGCGCCTGCAGGACGGCCGCGAAGAAGCGTTGCGCGCGGTGGGCGATCTGACCAGTGAACCGAAAGGCATGCTGCGCATGACCTGCGCGGTGGCCTATGGCGAACGCTTTATCGTGCCGCTGGTGACTCGTTTCATGGGGCTTTACCCGCAGCTGCGTATCGATATCGAGCTGAGCAATCGCCAACTGGATCTGGTGCATGAAGGGCTGGATCTGGCGATCCGTCTGGGACGGTTACAAGATTCGCGCTTGGTCGCGACACGTCTGGCACCACGGAGAATGTACCTGTGCGCATCGCCGTCCTACCTGGAACGGCACGGGCGCCCACACAGCTTGTCGGAATTGAGTCGGCACAATTGCCTGATTGGCAGTTCGGATATCTGGCAACTGGAACAGAACGGGCGGGAATTTTCCCAACGGGTGCAGGGCAACTGGCGTTGCAACAGTGGGCAAGCGGTGCTGGATGCGGCGCTTCAGGGCGTCGGGTTGTGTCAGTTGCCGGACTATTACGTGCTCGAGCATCTGCACAGTGGCGCGCTGATTTCCTTGCTGGAGGCGCATCAGCCGCCGAATACGGCGGTGTGGGCGTTGTATCCGCAGCAGCGGCATCTGTCGCCGAAGGTGCGCAAGTTGGTGGATTATTTGAAGGTGGGACTGGCTGAAAGGCCGGAGTACAAACTTTGAGTTATTGGTTGCCTGTGCGACCGTTTTCGCGAGCAGGCTCGCTCCCACAATTGACCGAGTTCGACAGCTGAATGCATTCCCTCTGTGGGAGCGAGCCTGCTCGCGAAGGCAATGCCACAGCGACCCCAAATCTCAGCGGCGATTCGCCCAACGCTGGCGCAACCACTCCAGATCTTCCGGCCGGGTCACCTTGAGGTTATCCGCCCGCCCTTCGATCAGACGCGGTGCCAGACCGGCCCATTCCATCGCAGAAGCTTCATCGGTAATCACGGCATCCGCAACCAGGCTGTCGGCCAACGCCCGATGCAACGCGCCGAGGCGAAACATCTGCGGCGTATACGCCTGCCAGATCACACTGCGATCCACCGTTTCAACCACACGACCGTTTTTATCAACGAGTTTGAGCGTGTCGCGAGCGGGCACCGCCAACAGACCACCGACCGGGTCATCCGCCAGTTCGGCAAGCAACTTGTCGAGATCATCGCGACTCAGATTCGGCCGGGCCGCATCGTGCACCAGCACCCAATCGTCATCGTCGGCACCTTGCGCATGCAGATGCAGCAAGGCATTGAGCACCGAAGCAGAACGCTCCGCCCCGCCGCCGACCCGCTGAATGCGTGGATCGCTGACGCAAGCCAGATTCGGCCAATAGGGATCGTCAACAGCAAGACTGACCACCAGGCCCTTGAGGCTCGGGTGATCGAGGAAACAGCCGAGGCTGTGTTCGAGAATTGTGCGCCCGCCCAGTTGCAGATATTGCTTGGGACGGTCCGCGGCCATTCGGGCACCGACGCCCGCGGCAGGAATCACGGCCCAGAAGGCCGGCAGGGAATCGATCATTGGGCCAACTGGTAAAGGGTTTCGCCGTCCTTGACCATGCCCAGTTCGTGACGAGCCCGCTCTTCAACGGTCTCCATGCCTTTTTTCAGTTCGCTGACTTCAGCGTCCATCACTCGGTTGCGCTCCAGCAGGCCTTCGTTCTCGGCATGTTGCTCGGCGATCTGCTGTTTCAGCTCGGCGACCTGCGCCAGACTGCCATTGCCCACCCACAGGCGGTACTGCAGACCGGCCAGCAGCAAGAGCAAAACGAGAAACAACCAGTAAGGACTGCGCATCGAATATCAGGTATCCAGTGAAAAAAGACAGCCACGCATAATGTTGCAGCATCTGATAGCACGAAGCCTGGAAAGATCCAGGCTTGTGCTTAAGGCATCAGATTAGTGGCAAATCCATCGCTGTCACGACTTTTCCGACACAATCCGGTGTCCTTTGATCAGGTTGCGCTTAACCGCGGAACTCGGCACGGCCGTTGTACTTGGCCTTGCCGTTCAACTGCTCTTCGATACGCAGCAGTTGGTTGTACTTGGAAACGCGGTCGGAGCGGCACAGCGAACCGGTCTTGATCTGGCCAGCCGAGGTGCCCACAGCCAGGTCGGCAATGGTCGAATCTTCGGTTTCGCCAGAGCGGTGCGAGATCACGGCGGTGTAGCCGGCAGCCTTGGCCATCTGGATGGCTTCCAGGGTTTCGGTCAGGGTGCCGATCTGGTTGAACTTGATCAGGATCGAGTTGGCGATCTTTTTATCGATGCCTTCTTTCAGGATCTTGGTATTGGTCACGAACAGGTCGTCGCCCACCAGTTGGGTCTTCTCGCCGATCTTGTCGGTGAGGATTTTCCAGCCGGCCCAGTCGGACTCGTCCAGACCGTCTTCGATGGAGATGATCGGGTAACGCTCGGTCAGACCTTTGAGGTAGTCGGCGAAACCTTCAGCAGTGAACACCGGCCTTCGCCGGACAGGTTGTACTTGCCGTCTTCGTAGAACTCGCTCGCGGCGCAGTCCAGCGCCAGGGTCACGTCGGTGCCCAGCTTGTAACCGGCGTTGGCCACGGCTTCGGAGATCACTTTCAGCGCGTCTTCGTTGGAAGCCAGGTTCGGTGCGAAACCGCCTTCGTCACCAACGGCGGTGCTCAGGCCACGGGCCTTCAGCACAGCTTTCAAGTGATGGAAAATCTCGGTGCCCATGCGCAGACCTTCCGAGAACGACTTGGCGCCGACCGGCTGCACCATGAATTCCTGGATGTCGACGTTGTTATCGGCGTGCTCGCCACCGTTGATGATGTTCATCATCGGGACCGGCATCGAGTACACACCCGGGGTGCCGTTGAGGTTGGCGATGTGTGCGTACAGCGGCAGATCCTGATCCTGCGCAGCCGCCTTGGCCGCAGCCAGGGACACGGCGAGGATGGCGTTGGCGCCCAGGGTCGCCTTGTTTTCGGTACCGTCGAGCTTGATCATCGCTTGGTCGAGGGCTTTCTGGTCGCTCGGGTCGGTGCCCAGCAGCAGATCGCGGATCGGACCGTTGATGTTGGCTACCGCCTTGAGCACGCCCTTGCCCAGGTAACGGCTCTTGTCGCCATCACGCAGCTCGAGCGCTTCACGCGAGCCAGTGGATGCACCGGACGGCGCGCAGGCGCTGCCGATGATGCCGTTGTCGAGAAGCACGTCCGCTTCCACGGTGGGATTGCCACGGGAGTCGAGAACTTCACGACCTTTGATGTCGACGATTTTTGCCATTGTTGTAAACACTCCAAAGTTGACGAAAACGACGCAGCTAGAGGAAATCTTTATCGTCGGCAAGCGAAGTACAGCGGGCAGACTTGCAGACGACAACGCTCACGCCCGAGGGCATGAGCGACAAATCGTGCGGTACTTTACCGGAGAATCGAGCGTTACGCGGTTTCTACCGTCGGAAAACTCTTCACCAGTTCGTCCAGAGCCTTGAGCTGGGCCAGGAATGGCTCCAGTTTGTCCAGACGCAAGGCGCAAGGGCCGTCGCATTTGGCGTTGTCCGGATCCGGATGCGCTTCGAGAAACAGACCCGCCAGCGACTGGCTCATGCCGGCCTTGGCCAGATCGGTGACCTGCGCGCGGCGACCGCCGGCGGAGTCGGAACGACCGCCAGGCATTTGCAACGAGTGGGTCACGTCGAAGAACACCGGGTATTCGAACTGCTTCATGATGCCGAAGCCGAGCATGTCGACCACGAGGTTGTTGTAGCCGAAGCTCGAACCACGCTCGCAGAGGATCAACTGATCGTTACCGGCTTCCACGCACTTGTTCAGGATGTGTTTCATTTCCTGAGGCGCGAGGAACTGGGCTTTCTTGATGTTGATCACGGCATTGGTCTTGGCCATCGCGACAACCAGATCGGTCTGGCGCGACAGGAAGGCCGGCAGTTGAATGATGTCGCAGACCTCAGCGACGACCGCGGCCTGATGCGGCTCGTGGACGTCGGTGATGATCGGCACGCCGAAGGCTTGTTTGATGTCCTGGAAGATGCGCATGCCCTCTTCCAGGCCAGGACCGCGATACGAGGTCACAGAAGAACGGTTGGCCTTGTCGAAGCTGGCCTTGAACACGTAAGGGATACCGAGTTTTTCGGTGACCTTCACGTACTCTTCGCAAACCTGCATGGCCATGTCACGGCTTTCCAGCACGTTCATGCCGCCGAACAGCACCATGGGTTTGTCGTTGGCAATCTCGATGTCGCCGACGCGGATGATCTTCTGTGCCATCGGGTTACGCCTTCTTCTGGTGTTGAGCCAACGCGGCTTTGACAAAACCGCTGAACAGCGGATGGCCGTCGCGTGGGGTCGAGGTGAACTCAGGGTGGAACTGGCAGGCGACGAACCATGGATGATCCGGCGCTTCAACCACTTCGACCAGCGCAGCATCGGCGGAGCGACCGGAAATCTTCAGGCCGGCTTCGATGATCTGCGGCAGCAGGTTGTTGTTCACTTCGTACCGGTGACGGTGACGCTCGACAATCACGTCCTTGCCGTAGCAATCATGGACTTTGGAGCCCGGCTCGAGCAGGCATTCCTGCGCGCCGAGACGCATGGTGCCGCCCAGATCGGACGCTTCGGTACGTACTTCGACAGCGCCGGTGGCGTCTTCCCACTCGGTGATCAGACCGACAACCGGATGGCCGCTGGCACGATCGAACTCGGTGGAGTTGGCGTCTTTCCAGCCCAGTACGTTACGGGCGAATTCGATGACCGCCACTTGCATGCCCAGGCAGATGCCGAGGTACGGAACCTTGTTTTCGCGAGCGTACTGAACAGCGGTGATCTTGCCTTCAACGCCACGCAGACCGAAGCCGCCCGGCACCAGAATCGCGTCGACACCTTCGAGCAGCGCAGTGCCCTGGTTCTCGATGTCTTCGGAATCGATGTAGCGCAGGTTGACCTTGGTGCGGTTGCTGATGCCGGCATGACTCATCGCTTCGATCAGCGACTTGTAGGCGTCGAGCAGTTCCATGTACTTGCCGACCATGGCGATGGTCACTTCGTGTTCCGGGTTCAGCTTGGCATCGACCACTGCGTCCCACTCGGACAGATCGGCGCTGCCGCACTGCAGACCGAAACGCTCGACGACGAAATCGTCCAGGCCCTGCGAGTGCAGGATGCCCGGGATCTTGTAGATGGTATCGGCGTCTTCCAGCGCGATTACCGCACGCTCTTCAACGTTGGTGAATTGCGCGATCTTGCGACGCGAGGACACATCGATCGGGTGATCGGAGCGGCACACCAGCACGTCTGGCTGCAGACCGATCGAGCGCAGTTCCTTGACGGAGTGCTGGGTCGGTTTGGTCTTGGTTTCGCCAGCGGTGGCGATGTACGGCACCAGCGTCAGGTGCATCAGCATCGCGCGCTTGGCGCCGACTTCGAAACGCAACTGGCGGATGGCTTCGAGGAATGGTTGCGACTCGATGTCACCGACGGTGCCACCGATTTCAACCATCGCCACGTCAGCGTCACCGGCACCTTTGATGATGCGACGTTTGATTTCGTCGGTGATGTGCGGGATCACCTGGATGGTTGCACCCAGGTAGTCGCCACGGCGCTCTTTGCGCAGCACGTGCTCGTAGACACGGCCGGTGGTGAAGTTGTTGTTCTGGGTCATGGTCGTGCGGATGAACCGCTCGTAGTGCCCCAGATCCAGATCGGTCTCGGCGCCGTCGTGGGTGACGAACACTTCACCGTGCTGGAACGGACTCATGGTGCCTGGATCGACGTTGATGTACGGATCCAGCTTCAGCATGGTGACCTTAAGCCCCCGCGCCTCCAGGATAGCCGCCAATGAAGCCGAGGCAATGCCTTTCCCCAATGAAGAAACAACACCGCCCGTGACGAATATGTAGCGCGTCATGAAAAACCCTAGAAGTCTGCGTTAAAGCGGAACGAGCCGCCGGGGAAAGCGAAGGAAGGCCGAAGCCCCCGATCACCTGCATTAATCACAGTGCACCTTTCGAAAAAACCGCCGCGTTGTGACAGACCGGCAGATGAAACACCGGTACGTTGCTCGCTACACATTTTTTGGAATCGCCCAGCAAAGACTGCTTGGTAATCGGCAACTCCTGCAATTCAGGCGAATCCACAGAAGTTGTATCAAGAAGGGAGCGTAGTCTACCGGAATGCTCCTTTCAGCTCAAACCTTGATCTTCGTCTGTTGGCTGCCAGTGCAATGTCCAGCCTTCGTCCATCTGACCAGCAAGACCCGGCAGGTTCGCCACGGCGAGCAATTCTTCGCCACGAAACAGCAGCGGCAATCTGCCACGCACGAAGGCCGGGACCGCGCGCTCGTTGAGCAGACGCTTGAGATCACGACTGCCGCGCTCGGCCAGTTGCATGACCTCACCGCCTTGCCGATAGGCAATACGCAAAGGCCCGGATGGAGCTTGCCCGTGGAGCATTACGCGTCCGTTATCCGGCAAGCGTAGCGCTGAAGTCGGGGTCTGCCAGTCGGCGCCGATCACTGGCGCGCCCAACCAATTGCCGCTCAGCCACCAGACGCGACGGCCGCTGCGGTGCAGCTCTCCGTCGGCCAGACGCCAGATCGGAGAAGCGTCGGCGCCGGCATTGCACAGTGTTGTCCAACCCGACCAATGGTCAGCATCTGGCAGCCGGGTCAATGGTTCGAGCCAGTGGCTGAGGGCATTTCGCTGGCGCGCGTCAGACAATGCCCTCAATGATGTCAGCTCCAGGGATGGCACACCCAGCCAAGCGAATTCATGGACCGTTTCGGCTTGTGCGAGATCGATCTGCGCCAGCTCATCGAGCAAGCCCTGCGCCTCACGCAGATGCGCAGCCGTGCGCGCCATGCTGGCCTGCGCTTGCGGCCAGCGTTCGGTGAGGACCGGCATGACTTGATGGCGCAGATAGTTGCGCGAAAACTGCCGGTCCTGGTTCGACGGGTCTTCGATCCAGCGCAACTGATGCGCCTGTGCATAACCTTCCAGCTCAGCACGGCTGACATCCAGCAACGGTCGAACCAGCGTGCCCTGCCCCACTGGGCGCCGCTGCGGCATCGCCCCGAGCCCGCGTACACCGGCACCGCGCAACAGCCGAAAAAGCAGCGTTTCCGCTTGGTCATCGCGGTGCTGGCCAGTCAGCAACACGTCATTGGTCTGCGTCAGCGAACTGAACGCGGCATAACGCGCATCCCGCGCCGCCCGCTCCAGGCTCGCCCCGCCCTTTACGGTCACCCGCTTCACTTGCAACGGCACGCCCAGCGCATTACAAACGGCCTGGCAATGTTGCGGCCATGCATCGGCCGCAGCCTGAAGGCCGTGGTGGATATGAATGGCGCTGAGCGCAGGGAGGGATTCGGTGTTCGCCAGAGTGGCGAGCAGATGCAGGAGGACGGTGGAATCGAGGCCACCGGAGAAGGCGATGCGCCAGTGAGCGGCGTGGCGCCAAGGCTCAAGATTCAGCAGAAGACGGGATGGCAAATCAATCGGGGACTGGCCCATATCTGCACCTTTGCCTAACCCTCTGTGGGAGCGAGCCTGCTCGCGAAAGCGATTTAACATTCAACAATTTCGTCGACTGTCATACCGGTTTCGCGAGCAGGCTCGCTCCCACAGGGATAATGCGCGTCTGACTTAGAGACCGTAGCTCATCAGGCGATCGTAACGGCGCTTGAGCAGCGCTTCGTTATCGAACTGCTTGAGCATTGCCAGTTGCGAGCTCAGTTCGGCGCGGATCGAAGCGGCGGCAGCAGCCGGGTCACGATGGGCGCCGCCCAGTGGCTCGCTGATCACTTTGTCGACGATACCCAGGCCTTTCAAACGCTCAGCGGTGATGCCCATTGCTTCAGCGGCATCCGGTGCTTTCTCGGCGGTCTTCCACAGGATCGATGCGCAACCTTCCGGCGAGATCACCGCGTAGGTCGAATATTGCAGCATGTTCAATTGATCGCAGACGCCGATGGCCAGTGCGCCGCCGGAACCACCTTCACCAATTACAGTGGCGATGATCGGAGTCTTCAGACGCGCCATCACACGCAGGTTCCAGGCAATCGCTTCGCTCTGGTTGCGCTCTTCAGCGTCGATGCCAGGATAAGCGCCCGGGGTATCGATGAAGGTCAGGATCGGCATCTTGAAGCGCTCGGCCATCTCCATCAGACGGCAGGCCTTGCGGTAGCCTTCCGGACGCGGCATACCGAAGTTGCGGCGAACTTTCTCACGCACTTCACGGCCCTTCTGGTGGCCGATGATCATCACCGGCTGGTCTTCCAGACGGGCGATACCGCCAACGATGGCAGCGTCGTCGGAGAAGTGACGGTCGCCGTGCAGCTCGTCGAACTCGGTGAAGATGTGCTCGATGTAATCGAGGGTGTAAGGGCGTTTCGGGTGACGCGCCAGGCGTGCGATCTGCCAGCTGGTCAGCTTGCCGAAGATGTCTTCGGTCAGCGTCTTGCTCTTGTCCTGCAGGCGGGAGATCTCATCGCCGATATTCAGCGAATTGTCATTACCGACCAAGCGCAACTCTTCGATCTTGGCTTGCAGGTCGGCGATCGGCTGTTCGAAATCTAGAAAATTCGGGTTCATAGGCGTCCGTCTTGGGTCGTGTCCCAAGTGAGCTTGGGCCGGCCGGTTGTCTATTCGCGCCCTACCTTAAGGGAGAGGCGCGCTGAGGTCGAGATTAAAAATTCAGGTTGCGGGCAAGCGCCATGATGGCACTTGCCGGTCAACGGTATTGGAGGAAGACGTTGTCTCGCCCGAACTGGTCACGCAGGGCTTGAATCAAGGTATCCGCCGGGTCGATCCGCCAGGTCTCGCCGAACTGCAGCAAGGTCTTCGCATCCGGGCTGGTGTACTCCATGGTCACCGGGCACGCGCCGCGATGACGCTTGAGCAGTTCGCCCAACCAGCGTAGCTGATCGCCTTTCAGATCCTGGGTGTGCAGCTTCAGGCGCAGGCTCTCGGCCAGATTGGTCCGCGCATCTTCCATGCTCATCACGCGCTTGACCCGCAGGCGCAGACCGCCAGAGAAGTCGTCATTGCTGACCTCGCCTTCGACCACCACCATCGCGTCGGTCTGCAGCAGCGACTGCGCCGAATGGAACGCATCGGCAAACAGCGACGCTTCGATCCGTCCGGAGCGGTCGTCGAGGGTGATGAAGCCCATCTTGTCGCCCTTCTTGTTCTTCATCACCCGCAGGGCAATGATCATCCCCGCCACCGTCTGCGTATCGCGCGCCGGTTTCAGGTCGATGATGCGCTGACGGGCGAAGCGGCGGATTTCGCCTTCGTATTCGTCGATCGGGTGACCGGTCAGGTACAGGCCCAGGGTGTCTTTTTCACCCTTGAGGCGTTCCTTGAGGGTCAGTTCCTTGGCTTTGCGATGAGACGCGTAAACGTCGGCGTCTTCTTCGACGAACAAGCCGCCAAACAGGTCGGCGTGGCCACTGTCGTGGGTTCGCGCGGTCTGCTCGGCCGCCTTGATCGCCTCTTCCATCGCCGCCAGCAATACCGCGCGGTTACGGTCGATGTTGGCCTGATAGGCCTTTTGTTCGTCGTGGAAATACGGGCCGAGGCGATCCAGCGCACCGCTGCGGATCAGTCCATCGAGGGTGCGCTTGTTGATGCGCTTGAGGTCGACCCGCGCGCAGAAATCGAACAGATCCTTGAACGGACCGGCCTGTCGCGCTTCGGTGATCGCTTCCACCGGACCTTCACCGACACCCTTGATCGCGCCGAGGCCATAAACGATACGGCCGTCGTCGTTCACCGTGAACTTGAACTCCGAAGTGTTCACGTCCGGCGCGTCGAGACGCAGCTTCATCGTCCGCACTTCCTCGATCAAGGTCACGACCTTGTCGGTGTTGTGCATATCCGCCGAAAGTACCGCGGCCATGAACGGCGCCGGGTAGTGAGCTTTCAGCCAAGCGGTCTGGTATGACACCAGGCCGTAAGCGGCGGAGTGGGACTTGTTGAAGCCGTAACCGGCGAATTTTTCCACCAGGTCGAAAATGTTACCGGCAAGATCCGCGTCGATCCCGTTGGTCGCGCAGCCCTCGATGAAGCCGCCGCGCTGCTTGGCCATTTCTTCGGGCTTTTTCTTACCCATCGCCCGACGCAGCATGTCCGCACCGCCGAGGGTGTAACCGGCCATGACCTGGGCAATCTGCATCACCTGTTCCTGATACAGGATGATGCCGTAAGTCGGCGCCAGTACCGGCTTGAGACCGTCGTACTGGTAGTCCGAGTGCGGATAGGCCAGTTCGGCGCGACCGTGCTTACGGTTGATGAAGTCGTCCACCATGCCCGATTGCAGCGGACCGGGACGGAACAGTGCAACGAGTGCGATCAAGTCTTCCAGGCAGTCGGGCTTGAGCTTTTTGATCAGCTCTTTCATGCCCCGGGATTCAAGCTGGAACACCGCCGTGGTTTCGGCTTTTTGCAGCAACTGATAGGTCGGCTTGTCGTCGAGCGGGATAAAGGCGATATCCAGCGGCGGCTCGTTGACCTTGGCGCGGTCACGGTTGATGGTCTTGAGCGCCCAGTCGATGATCGTCAGGGTACGCAGGCCGAGGAAGTCGAACTTCACCAGACCGGCGGCCTCAACGTCGTCCTTGTCGAACTGGGTCACCAGACCGTCACCGGCCTCGTCGCAATAGATCGGCGAGAAATCGGTCAATTTGGTCGGCGCGATCACCACACCACCGGCGTGCTTGCCGACGTTACGCACCACGCCCTCAAGCTTGCGCGCCATCTCCCAGATTTCCGCCGCTTCTTCATCGACCTTGATGAAGTCGCGCAGGATCTCTTCCTGCTCGTAGGCTTTTTCCAGGGTCATGCCGACTTCGAACGGAATCATCTTCGACAGACGATCCGCCAGGCCATAGGACTTGCCCTGCACCCGCGCCACGTCACGGACCACAGCCTTGGCGGCCATGGAACCGAAGGTGATGATCTGGCTCACCGCGTTGCGGCCATATTTCTCGGCCACGTAATCGATCACCCGGTCACGACCGTCCATGCAGAAGTCGACGTCGAAGTCGGGCATGGAGACCCGTTCCGGGTTGAGGAAACGTTCGAACAGCAGGTCATATTCCAGCGGGTCGAGGTCGGTGATCTTCTGTACGTAAGCCACCAGCGAACCGGCACCCGACCCACGGCCCGGACCTACCGGCACGCCGTTGTTCTTGGCCCACTGGATAAAGTCCATCACGATCAGGAAGTAACCGGGGAAGCCCATCTGGATGATGATATCCAGCTCGAAATTCAAGCGGTCGACGTAGACCTGACGCTTGGCTTCGTAGTCTTCAGTAGTGTCTTTGGGCAGCAGCACAGCCAAGCGTTCTTCGAGACCTTCGAAGGAGACCTTGCGGAAATATTCGTCGATGGTCATGCCATCGGGAATCGGGAAGTTGGGCAGGAAGTGTGTGCCCAGCTTCACTTCGATGTTGCAGCGCTTGGCGATCTCGACGGTGTTTTCGATGGCGTCGGGAATATCGCTGAACAGCTCGAGCATTTCCTCGGCGCTTTTCAGGTATTGCTGATCGCTGTAATTCTTCGAACGACGCGGGTCATCGAGGGCGCGGCCCTCACCGATGCACACACGAGTTTCGTGGGCGGCGAAGTCTTCCTGCTTGATGAAACGCACATCGTTGGTCGCCACCAGCGGTGCGCCAAGCTTGTCGGCCAGTGCCACGGCGCCGTGCAGCTGTTCTTCATCGTTGGGGCGGTTGGTGCGCTGGATTTCCAGATAGAAGCGATCCGGGAACACCGCCATCCACTCGCGCGCCAGCGCTTCGGCTTCCGCCGGGTTGCCACCGATCATGGCCATGCCGATCTCGCCTTCTTTGGCGGCGGACAGCATGATCAAACCTTCGTTGGCCTCGGCCACCCACTCGCGCTCGACGATGACCATGCCGTTGCGCTGGCCTTCGATGAAGCCACGCGAGATCAGTTCGGTGAGATTGCGATAACCCTGAGCGTTCATCACCAGCAGGCTGAGGCGGCTCAGCGGTGCATCCGGGTCCTTGTTCGCCAGCCACAGGTCTGCGCCGCAGATCGGCTTGATGCCGGCGCCCATGGCGTTTTTATAGAACTTGACCAGGGAACACATGTTGTTCTGGTCGGTGACCGCGACCGCCGGCATGTTCATGGCGGTCAGCGCCTTGACCAGCGGCTTGATCCGCACCAGCCCGTCGACCAGGGAGTATTCAGTGTGCAGGCGTAGATGAACGAATGAAGCCGGCATAGTGATCCTGTCCAGTTACATAGAGACAACGAGGCCCGGATTGTACCGGGCCTCGATAAAACATCAGCCTTGCGCCTAAACCTGCGTCAGGCTTTCCCGCGCCTCGTAAGCCAGGCGTACCGGGGCGAACGAGCGGCGGTGAATCGGCGTCGGGCCGAGCCGCGCCAGCGCTTCCAGATGAACGGGCGTCGGATAGCCTTTATGGCCACCGATGCCGTAGCCCGGGTAGATCAATTCGAATGCCGCCATTTCGCGGTCACGGCTGACCTTGGCCAGAATCGACGCCGCCGCGATCGCCGGTACCTTGCCGTCGCCCTGGATCACAGCCTCGGCACGCATCGGCAAATGCGGGCAGCGGTTACCGTCGATCATCGCCAGTTTCGGCTGAATGTGCAGACCGGCAACCGCGCGCTGCATGGCCAGCATGGTTGCGTGGAGGATATTCAGATCGTCGATTTCTTCGACTTCGGCGCGAGCGATGCACCAGCTCAGCGCCTTTTCGCAGATCTCGTCGTAGAGCTTTTCGCGCTTGGCTTCGGTGAGTTTTTTCGAATCGTCGAGGCCGAGGATCGGCCGTTTCGGATCGAGAATCACTGCCGCCGTCACCACCGCACCGCACAACGGACCACGACCGACTTCATCAACACCGGCGACCAGTTCTTCGACTTCGGCGACCAGGGTGAAATCCAGGCCCATTTGCATGCTTGTCTTGCTCATTGTGGTTTGCCGATCAGGTCAAGGACGGCTTGCGCCGCCTGATTGGAAGCATCGCGCCGCAGCGTGCGGTGGATCTCGTCGAAGCCGCGGGTCTGTTCATCACCGCCATCGATCAAGGGCGACAGCGTCTGCGCCAACGCCTCGACAGTCGCATCATCCTGCAACAACTCCGGCACCAGCAAGCGCTGGGCGAGCAAGTTGGGCAGCGACACGTACGGGCTCTTGACCATGCGTTTGAGAATCCAGAACGTCAGCGGCGCCAACCGATATGCCACCACCATCGGTCGCTTGTACAGCAGCGCTTCAAGGGTAGCAGTGCCGGAGGCGATCAACACGGCGTTGCACGCGGCGAGGGCCAGATGGGATTTACCGTCGAGCAATGTCACCGGCAAATCCCGGCCAGCAAGCAAGGCCTCAAGTTGCACCCGGCGTTCCGGGTTTGCACAAGGCATGACAAAGCGCACGCCCGGACGCATGGCGCGCAGACGTTCGGCGGTGTCGAGGAACAGCGCACCGAGGCGACTGACTTCCCCGCCACGGCTGCCCGGCATCAGCGCTACCAGCGGGCCGTCGGCCAATCCCAGTTCGGTGCGTGCAGCGGCGCGGTCGGCTTGCAGCGGAATGGTATCGGCCAAGGTGTGACCGACGAAACGCACCGGCACGCCTTTCTCTTCGTAGAATTTCGCCTCGAACGGCAACAGGGTCAGCATCAGATCGCAACCTTCGCGGATCTTCAGCACCCGCTTCTGCCGCCACGCCCAGACCGACGGGCTGACGTAATGCACGGTCTTGATCCCGGCCTGACGCAGCTTGAGTTCGATATTGAGGTTGAAATCCGGCGCATCGATGCCGATGAACACGTCCGGCTTGGCGGCGATCAGTGTGGCAATCAGCTCTTTGCGGCGTTTGAGTAACTCACGCAGCCGACCGAGGACCTCCACCAGCCCCATGACCGACAAGCGCTCCATGGGAAAGTACGAGGTCAGGCCTTCGGCCTGCATCAGCGGACCGCCGACGCCGATGAACTCGACTGCCGGGTGCTGTGCCTTGAGCGCGCGCATGAGGCCGGCGCCGAGAATGTCACCGGAAGCCTCACCCGCCACCAGCGCGATACGCAGACTGGCCATGATCAGCGGGTGATGCCGCGAGTCGACGCCTGGATCGAATCGCGGAACACGGCGACTTCAGGGAACTGCGCAGACGGCTCGGCCAGCTCGGCCAGCGCCTGCTCGACCGTCAGGCCCTGCCGATAGACCGTCTTGTAAGCACGACGCAAGGCGTGGATCGCGTCTTCGCTGAAACCGCGACGGCGCATGCCTTCGAAGTTCATGCTGCGCGCTTCGGCCGGGTTGCCGAATACGGTGACGAACGCCGGAACGTCCTTGCCGATCGCCGTGCCCATGCCGGAAAAGCTGTGGGCGCCAATGTGGCAGTACTGATGCACCAGGGTGAAACCGGAGAGGATCGCCCAGTCGTCAACGTGTACATGCCCGGCCAACGCAGTGTTGTTGACCAGAATGCAGTGATTGCCGATGACGCTGTCATGGCCGATGTGGGCATAGGCCATGATCAGGTTGTGATCACCCAGTGTGGTTTCCGAACGGTCCTGCACGGTGCCACGGTGAATGGTCACGCCTTCACGAATAACGTTGTGGTCGCCGATCACCAGGCGGGTTTCCTCGCCTTTGTACTTCAGATCCGGGGTGTCTTCGCCTACCGAAGAAAACTGGTAGATGCGATTGTGTTTACCAATGCGGGTCGGCCCCTTGAGGATCACATGCGGCCCGATCACGGTACCCTCGCCGATTTCCACACCTGCGCCGATGATCGACCACGGGCCGACCTCGACGCCGTCAGCCAGAACGGCGGACGGATCGATGATTGCGCGAGGGTCAATCAAACTCATACTTTCTGTTCCGCGCAGATGATTTCTGCCGAGCAGACCGGCTTGCCGTCCACCGAAGCCTGGCATTCGAACTTCCAGATCTTGCGCTTGCAGCTGATGAAAGTCGCTTCAAGGATCAACTGATCGCCCGGCTTGACTGGCTGGCGGAAGCGCAGCTTGTCGGAACCGACGAAGTAATACAGGGTGCCGTCGGCCGGTTTGACGTCGAGCATCTTGAAACCGAGGATCCCGGCAGCCTGAGCCATCGCCTCGATGATCAGCACGCCCGGCATGATTGGATGCGCAGGGAAGTGACCATTGAAGAACGGTTCATTGATGCTGACATTCTTGTAGGCGCGAATTCGCTTGCCTTCAGTGTCCAGTTCCACCACCCGGTCCACCAGCAGGAACGGGTAACGGTGAGGCAGGTATTCGCGAATCTCGTTGATGTCCATCATTTCAGGGGAAAGCCTATGTAAAGATTGGGAGCGCGACTGACGCGCACTCCTCTAGCAAATCAAGGAGGCAGTCCAGAGGCTGTGCACACTTGATATGGAAATGGTATCAGCCATCAGATGAAGCATTGCCGTCAGGGGTCACTTCCCCAACGCGCTTTTCCAGCTGTTTCAACCGTCGCGCGATGTCATCGAGCTGACGGATTCGGGCCGCGCTTTTGCGCCATTCGGCCGCCGGTTGCATGGCTGTGCCGGAAGAATAGGCGCCCGGCTCGGTAATCGAGTGAGTCACCATAGTCATCCCGGTCAGGAAAACGTTGTCGCAAATATCAATGTGGCCGACCAGACCAACACCGCCGGCGAGCATGCAGTGCTTGCCGATCTTGGTGCTGCCGGAAATGCCAACGCATGCAGCCATGGCGGTGTGATCACCGACCTGGACGTTGTGCGCGATCTGAATCTGGTTGTCGAGCTTCACACCGTTGCCGATCACAGTATCGGCCAGAGCGCCGCGGTCGATGGCGGTGTTCACGCCAATCTCGACATCGTCGCCGATGGTCACGCCACCGATCTGGGCGATTTTCTGCCAGACACCTTTTTCGTTGGCGAAGCCGAAGCCCTCACCGCCGATCACTGCGCCGGACTGAATAACCACACGCTTGCCGATGCGCACATCGTGATAGAGCGTGACGCGCGGAGCCAGCCAGCCGCCTTCACCGATTTCGCTGCGCGCGCCGACTACGCAATGCGCGCCCAGCGTGACCTGTGCAGCGATGCGTGCACCGGCTTCGATCACCACGAACGGACCGATGCTGGCACTTGGATCAACCACTGCGTCCGCCGCGATCACCGCTGTCGGATGAATCCCGCCAGCCGCTTTTGGCTTTGGATCGAACAGATGCGAGATGCGTGCATAGGCCAGGTAAGGGTCCGGCACCACCAGGGCATTACCGGCAAAACCCTCAGCGTCGGCCTCCTTGAGCAGCAGTGCAGCTGCCTGAGAACCGGCCAGGTATTTGCGGTATTGGGGATTTGCCAGAAAGCTCAACTGAGCTGGGCCAGCCTCTTGCAAAGTGGCTAGCCCAGTAATTTGCGTCTCGGGGTCGCCACGCAGGGTGGCGCCGAGGTGCTCGGCCAACTGGCCGAGCCTGATAGTCACGGTCATGGGTTACTTCAGCTGATTCATGCGCTCGATAACCTGGCGCGTGATGTCGTACTGAGGTTTGACATCGATGACTGCGCCACGCTCGAACACCAGGTCAAAACCACCTTTCTTGATGACTTCTTCCACGGCACTGTCCAGTTTCGGCTTCAGTTGCTTGAGCATTTCACGGTCGGCAACGGCTTTGGCTTCATTCAGTTCCTTGGACTGGAACTGGAAGTCACGAGCCTTTTGCTTGAATTCCAGCTCCAGACGCTCACGCTCGCCCTGCTGCATTTTGTCGCCACCGGCCATCAGACGGTCCTGAATGCCTTTGGCGCTGCTTTCCAGGGTTTTCAGCTTGGTCAGTTGCGGACCGAACTTCTTCTCTGCATCCACCGCGTACTTCTTCGCCGCGTCGGATTCCAGCAGTGCCATCTGATAGTTCAGCACGGCAATTTTCATGTCGGCGAACGCCGGGCCTGCCACCAGTACGGAGGCCAGGAGAACCAATTGAGTCAACTTACGCACGATGCACTCCTACAAAATCCATTGTCGTTATCTTGGGTCAGACGCTTAGAACGTCTGGCCGAGGGAGAATTGGAACACTTGAGTTTCAGCGTCATCCGGTTTCTTGATCGGCATCGCCAGGGCGAAGCTCAACGGCCCCAGTGCGGTGACCCAGGTCACGCCGACACCGACGGAACTGGCCATGTTGCTCAGACTGATGTCGTTGCACTTGGTGTTGGACGACGAACCATTGGCGTTCGTAGTGTCCTTGCACTGCGAGTCAAACACGTTACCGACATCCCAGAAGACCGAAGTCCGCAGGGAACGCTGATCCTTGACGAATGGCAGCGGGAACAGGACTTCCACGCCACCCTGGATCAGGACGTTACCACCGAACGGCAGCGGATCCTGGTCCGGGTCTGCAATAGTGCCCGGGTTGTTACCACGGCTCGGCGTACTACGCGGGCCGAGGGTGCTGTCCTTGAAGCCACGAACCGAGTTGAAACCACCGGCATAGTAGTTTTCATAGAACGGCAGACCATCGGTCGAACCGTAACCATCGCCATAACCGAGTTCGGAGTGCAGGCGCAGTGTGTAGTTTTCGGTGATCGGCTGGAACAGCTGACCACGGTAGTCAAGTTTGAAGAACGACAGGTCGCTGCCAGGAATGGTGGTTTCCAGGGTCAGGCTCTGGGAACGACCACGGGTCGGCAACACGCCTTTGTTCAGGGTCGACTCGGACCAACCGGCCGAGGCCTTGAAGTTCAGGTAGTTGTCGCCTTCCTTCTCGACGAAATCGAAAATCTCGTCAACGGTATAGCGACCGGTGTTGATCTTGTCCTGCTGGGCAGACAGACCGAACGTCAGACGCGAAGTCTCACTGATCGGGTAGCCAACGTTCACGCCCGCACCGAGGCTGTCTACCGCATAGCTGGAAATATCGGCATCGAGTTCATCGTAGTCGGTGGTGCGATAGAACGCGTTGTAACCCAGGCTCACGCCATCAGCGGTCCAGTAGGGGTCAACGTAGCCGAAGTTGTAGCGGCTCTGGTATTCGCTGCGGGTCAGGCCGATGCTGACGCGGTTACCGGTACCGAGGAAGTTGTTCTGGGTGATCGAGCCACCGAGGATCAGACCGGCGCTCTGGGCGAAACCGACGCTGGCGGTGATCGAACCGGAAGCCTGTTCTTCAACGGCGTAGTTCACATCAACCTGGTCGTCGACACCTGGCACAGCCGGGGTTTCAACGTTGACTTCCTTGAAGAAGCCCAGACGCTCAAGACGGGTCTTGGACTGGTCGATCAGGTAGGTCGAAGCCCAGCCACCTTCCATCTGACGCATTTCACGACGCAGCACTTCGTCCTCGGACTTGGTGTTGCCACGGAAATTGATGCGGTTTACGTAGGCACGCTTGCCCGGATCGACAGCGAAGAGGATGTCCACAGTGTGGTCATCATCATGCGGCTGAGGCACGCCGTTGACGTTGGCGAAGGTGTAGCCCTCGTTACCCAGACGACGGGTGATCAGCTCGGAGGTGGTGGTCATCAGCTTGCGCGAGAACACCTGGCCCTTCTGCACGAGCAACAGCGACTTGATCTGGTCTTCAGGGACTTTCAGGTCACCGCTGAGCTTGACGTCACGAACGGTGTACTTCTCGCCTTCGGTGACGTTGACAGTAATGTAGACGTGCTTCTTGTCCGGGGTAATCGATACCTGGGTCGAAGCGATGTCCATGTTGATATAGCCGCGGTCCAGATAGTAGGAACGCAGACGCTCCAGGTCACCGGAAAGTTTTTCACGGGCATATTTGTCATCGTTCTTGAAGAACGACAGCCAGTTGGTGGTTTTCAGTTCGAACAGGTCGGTCAGGTCTTCCTCAGGGAAAACCGTATTGCCTACCACGTTGATGTGCTGAATGGCGGCAACGGTACCTTCGTTGATCTTCACCTTCAGACCCACGCGGTTACGCGGCTGCGAAACCACTTCGGTGTCAACGGTTGCCGAGTAGCGACCCTGGGCGACGTACTGACGTTGCAGTTCGTTACGCACACCCTCGAGGGTGGCGCGCTGGAAGATTTCGCCTTCGGCCAGACCGGATTGCTTGAGGCCTTTCATCAGGTCTTCAGTGGAAATCGCCTTGTTGCCTTCGATTTCGATACTGGCGACCGATGGACGCTCGACCACGGTGATGACCAGAACGTTGCCTTCGCGGCCCAGCTGGATATCTTGAAAGAAACCGGTTTTGAACAACGCACGAGTGGATTCCACCAGGCGACGATCATCCGCCTGCTCGCCGACGTTCAACGGCAAGGCACCAAAGACGCTACCCGCGGAGACCCGCTGGAGGCCATTGACGCGAATATCAGAGATAGTGAAGGACTCGGCGTGAACTTCGGCGATCATCAATACGGTGAGAACCGCAGTTAGCAGCAGACGTTTCATGAAGTCCTTTCTTATTCCAACTGGCAATAAACAAACTGCCGCAAAATGCGGCAGATTCGCAATTCAGCGAAGCGTTACAGTCGACCCAGATCGTTGACCAGAGCAAGCAACATCACCCCGACCACCAAACTGATACCGATCTGTATCCCCCAACCTTGCACCCGATCCGACAAGGGGCGACCACGCACCCACTCGATCAGATAAAACAACAAATGCCCCCCATCCAGTACAGGAATGGGCAGCAAATTCAGAACGCCCAGGCTAATACTCAGATAAGCAAGGAAATTCAGGAAATCAGCGACGCCCGACTGGGCAGAAGCGCCCGCCACTTTAGCAATGGTTATCGGTCCACTCAAGTTTTTTACCGAGAGCTCGCCGAACAGCATTTTCTTCAGTGAATCCAGCGTCAGAATGCTCATGGTCCAAGTGCGACGGGCACCCTCGCCAATCGCGGCCAGCGGGCCATAGCTGACTTCGCGGATCATTTCCGGTGGCCAGTCGATGGCTTTGACGCCAGCGCCCAGATAACCGCTTGGCGATTTGCTTTCACCGCGCGCCGCCAGGGTCACAGGGACGTCGATTTGAGCATTGTCGCGCTCGATGCGCAGCATGATTTTGGTATCAGGACGCGTACGAACGGTATCAACCACCTGCTGCCAGTCACTCAGCGGTTGACCATCAAGAGCCAGCAAGCGATCGCCGGTTTTCAGCCCGGCGGCCTGGGCCGGACCTTTCGGGTCCAGCTCGGCAAGCACCGGTGGCAAGGCCGGACGCCAAGGACGAATGCCCAGCGAGCGGATCGGATCCGGCTCGTCGGCACCTTTTAGCCAGTTATCCAGTGCCAGCGTGCGCGGTGATTCTGCCGTCGAACCCTGCTCGCGCACCAGCAATTGAATCGCACCGCTTTCACCGAGACGACGCACCAGTTGCAAATTGACCGCAGCCCAACCGGACGTTGGCTCGCCATCGATCGAGACGATCTCCTGACCCGCGTTCAGACCCGCCTTGGCGGCAATGCTGCCAGACTCGACCGCGCCGATGACCGGACGCACCTGCTCGCTGCCGAGCATCGCCAGCACCCAGAAAAACACCAGCGCCAGCAGGAAGTTGGCAATCGGGCCGGCAGCAACAATGGCGATACGCTGACGTACCGATTTGCGATTGAACGACTGATCAAGTTGATCAACCGGCACTTCGCCTTCGCGCTCGTCGAGCATCTTGACGTAGCCGCCCAGCGGAATCGCGGCGACCACGAACTCAGTGCCCTGCTTGTCATGCCAGCGCAGCAGCGGCATGCCGAAGCCCACGGAAAAACGCAGAACCTTGACGCCACAGCGACGCGCGACCCAGAAATGGCCGAATTCGTGGAAGGTGACCAGCACACCCAGGGCGATCAGGGTGCCGGCAATCATATAGAGCGCGCTCATCTACTTTCTCCGCAATCCTGTTCAGTGTCGCGTGTCGCCGTTGTGTTGCAAAAACTATCGGCCGTGCCGACTCAACCATTGCTCGGCCAGCAATCGCGCTTTCGCGTCCGCCGTAAATACGGCATCCAGATCGTTCAGCGCCACCACCGGCTCCAGATTCAAGACTTCCTCGATGATACTCGCGATTTCCAGGTAGCGAACCCGTCCGTCGAGAAACGCTGCAACCGCCACTTCATTGGCCGCGTTAAGCATCGCCGGCGCGCTGTCGCCAGCTTCGGCCGCCTGACGGGCCAAACGCAGGCAGGGGAAACGGCTTTCATCGGGCGCTTCGAAATCCAGTCGTGCAATGGCGAACAGATCAAGTGGCGCTACGCCGGAATCGATACGCTCCGGCCAGGCCAGGGCATTGGCGATCGGGGTGCGCATGTCGGGGTTGCCCAATTGCGCCAGCACCGAGCCATCGACGTAATCCACCAGAGAATGGATCACGCTCTGCGGATGGATCACTACTTCGACCTGAGCCGGCCTGGCGTCGAACAACCAGCAGGCTTCGATCAGTTCCAGGCCCTTGTTCATCATGCTCGCTGAATCCACGGAGATCTTGCGCCCCATGGACCAGTTCGGATGTGCACACGCCTGCTCAGGCGAAACATTCGCCAGCTCGGACATCGGTGTCTGCCGGAAAGGCCCGCCAGAGGCTGTCAGCAAAATCCGCCGCACACCCACCGAGCTCAAGCCGCGGGCGAAATCCGCTGGCATGCATTGAAAAATCGCATTGTGTTCGCTGTCGATCGGCAGCAGTACCGAACCGCTTTTGCGCACGGCCTGCATGAACAGAGCGCCGGACATCACCAGCGCTTCTTTATTGGCCAGCAGAATCTTCTTGCCCGCCTCGACCGCCGCCAGTGTCGGACGCAGCCCGGCCGCACCGACGATGGCCGCCATTACTGCATCGACTTCGGGCGCGGAGGCAACCTGACACAGGCCCTCCTCGCCTACCAGGACGCGAGTCGGCAAACCGGCTGCACGCAAGTCATCCTGCAAACCGCGCGCTGCGGCCACTTCAGGCACCACGGCAAACTGCGGCACATGACGCACGCACAACGCGAACAACTCAGTGAGGCGCGTGAAACCACTCAATGCGAAAACCTGATAACGCTCAGGATGACGCGCAATCACATCAAGGGTGCTCAGACCGATCGAACCGGTCGCACCCAACACCGTAATCTGCTGGGGACGACTCACGGTGCGGCCATCCAGAGCAATACGGCGAACACCGGAATGGCTGCGGTCAGGCTGTCGATGCGATCCAGCACGCCACCATGCCCGGGCAGCAGATTACTGCTGTCCTTGATGCCGGATTGGCGCTTGAACATGCTTTCGGTAAGGTCACCGACCACGGAAATAAAGACGATCACTGCAGCGCCGATCAGGCCTTTGAGCAGCTCGGCTACGGTCCAGTCGCGCACCAGCCCGACGATCGCAGTGATCACCAGACTCAGCGCCAGACCACCGTACACGCCTTCCCAGCTCTTGCCCGGGCTGACCTGCGGCGCGAGCTTGCGCTTGCCGAACTTGCGCCCGGAAAAGTAAGCGCCGATGTCCGCGCCCCAGACCAACACCATCACCGCCATGATCAACCAGTTACCCAGCGGGTACTGCTTGATCTGCACCAGACCCTGCCACGCAGGCAGCAGGATCAGCAGACCAATCAGCAGTTTGGTTGCCGCAGTGGACCAGTGCGCGCTGGAGCGTGGATACGTCAGCACCAGATAAGTCGCAATCGCCCACCAGATCACCGATGCACCGAGCACCCAAGGCGCAAGGCCCGGTAGCACATACATGACGAACAGCATCAGGGCGACCACAGCGGCAAAGCCGACGCGGAACGATTGTGCGGTGAAGCCGGCCAGACGCGCCCATTCCCACGCACCGAGACTGACTACCAGACCGATGAACAGCGCGAAGCCTGCACCTTTGAGCAGGAAAAACCCGCACAAGGCGATCGGCAGCAGGATCAGTGCAGTGATGATTCGTTGTTTAAGCATTAAACCCGGGCTCCAGCTTCGACCTGTTCGCTCGTTTTACCGAAACGACGCTGGCGCGAAGCGAAATCGGCCAGCGCAGTGCGCATGGCGTCGTGTTTGAAGTCCGGCCAGAACAGGTCGGAGAAGTACAGCTCGGCGTAGGCCAGCTGCCACAGCAGGAAGTTGCTGATGCGATGCTCGCCACCGGTGCGGATGCATAGGTCAGGCAACGGCAGATCGCCGGTGGCCAGACAAGTCTGCAGCAGATCCGGGGTAATGTCCTCCGGGCGCAAATGCCCGGCCTGGACTTCACGCGCCAGACGCTGCGCGGCCTGAGCGATATCCCACTGGCCGCCATAGTTGGCGGCGATCTGCAGGACAAAGCGGTTGGCACCGACCGTCATGGCCTCGGCCTCGCGCATCGCCGCCTGAAGCTCAGGGTGGAAGCGCGAGCGATCGCCAATGATGCGCAGGCTGATGTTGTTGTCGTTGAGACGCTTGGCCTCGCGACGCAGAGCCTTGAAGAATAGATCCATCAAGGCACTGACTTCATCGGCCGGGCGCTGCCAGTTTTCACTGGAGAAGGCGAACAGGGTCAGGACTTCGACCTTGGCCTCAGCGCACACCTCGATCACCGCCCGCACAGCATCCACGCCCGCTTTATGCCCGGCGACACCCGGCATAAAGCGTTTTTTCGCCCAGCGATTATTGCCATCCATGATGATCGCGACATGGCGCGGCACCGCGGACGGCGCAGTCTGCTTGGTCTTGTCCATTTAAAGCTCGACCCTTATACGGCCATCAGGTCTTTTTCTTTCTCGTCCGTGGCCTTGGTGATCTGGGCCTCGGATTCTTTGGTCAGCTTATCGATATCAGCGATGGCACGACGTTCTTCGTCTTCGCTGATTTCCTTGTCCTTGACCAGTTTCTTCAGCTCGCCCAAGGCATCACGACGGATGTTGCGCACAGCAACGCGCGCGTCTTCCGCTGCGCTGCGCGCCTGCTTGGTGAAACCTTTGCGCGTTTCCTCGGTGAGGGCCGGCATCGGGATCAGCAGCAACTCGCCCAGGTTGGTCGGGTTGAGGTTCAGCCCAGCGCTCTGGATCGCCTTGTCGACGGCAGCGAGCATGTTGCGCTCGAAGGCCACGACCTGCAGGGTGCGCGAATCTTTCACGGTGACGTTGGCAACGCCGCTCAGCGGAGTGTCAGTGCCGTAGTAAGGCACCATGACGCTGCCGAGGATGCTCGGGTGAGCCTTGCCGGTACGAATCTGGCCGAACGCGTGGTTCAGAGATTCCAGGGATTTCTGCATACGCGCTTGGGCGTCTTTCTTGATTTCGTTGATCATTGTTGGCCTTCCTCGATCAAAGTCCCTTCAGCGCCGCCGTGCACGATGTTCAGCAGGGCGCCGGGCTTGTTCATGTTGAATACGCGCAGCGGCATCTTGTGATCGCGGCACAGGCAGATGGCAGTCAGATCCATTACGCCCAGCTTGCGATCCAGTACTTCATCATAAGTCAGATGATCGAACTTCTCGGCATGCGGGTCTTTGAACGGGTCTGCGGTGTACACGCCATCAACCTTGGTGGCCTTGAGCACAACGTCGGCGTCGATTTCGATTGCACGCAGGCAGGCTGCCGAATCCGTGGTGAAGAACGGATTGCCGGTACCGGCCGCGAAGATCACGACGTCTTTGGAGTTCAGGTGGCGCATGGCTTTGCGGCGATCGTAATGATCGGTCACACCGACCATGGAGATGGCGGACATGACGATGGCCGAGATATTGGCACGTTCCAGCGCATCGCGCATGGCCAAGGCGTTCATCACAGTGGCCAGCATGCCCATGTGGTCGCCCGTGACCCGATCCATCCCGGCCTTGCTCAGGGCTTCGCCACGGAACAGGTTGCCACCGCCGATGACCAGACCGACCTGGACGCCGATGCCGACCAGCTGGCCGACTTCCAGCGCCATGCGATCCAGTACCTTCGGATCGATCCCGAACTCTTCCGAGCCCATCAGGGCCTCGCCGCTAAGCTTGAGTAGAATGCGTTTATAGCGAGCCTGATAACCACTGCCCTGCTGAGCCATTGCGAATCTCTCCTGCGGCGTATTTAAAATTCTTTGCGAGCTGTTTACAGCTGGCGTTCACTCTAGCTTGGCGCTGCTGCAGCGCCATCGGAACATGGCTTTGTAAGTCAGTTCCGGGTGGAAACCAAATAAAAAATTGGTACCCCATCTGAAAAGAGGCTGCGCGCGTTAGCGGGCAGCCTCTTTCGGGCGACAGTTGAAAAACCGTCTTATTGCTTGGCGGCAGCCAGCTGGGCAGCAACTTCTTCAGCGAAGTTGTCGACCGGCTTCTCGATGCCTTCGCCTACTTTGAAGTAAGTGAAGGAAACGATTTCAGCGCCGGCTTTCTTGGCCAGCTCGCCAACCTTGACTTCAGGGTTCTTGACGAACGCCTGCTCGACCAGGCTCGCTTCTGCCAGGAACTTGCTGATACGGCCTTTGACCATGTTCTCAACAATGTTTTCTGGCTTGCCTTTGATCTTTTCTTCGTTCAGCTGCAGGAACACAGCTTTCTCACGCTCGATCGCTTCGTCGGAGACTTGCGAAGGCAGCAGGAACTCAGGGTTGCTTGCAGCAACGTGCATAGCGATGTCTTTGGCCAGCTCGACGTCACCGCCTTTCAGGACAACAGCAACACCGATCTTGTTACCGTGCAGGTAGGTGCCGACAACGTCACCTTCTACGCGTACCAGACGACGGATGTTGACGTTCTCGCCGACTTTGGCAACCAGCGCTTCACGAGCCGTTTCCTGAGCGGCGATCAGCGGAGCTGCGTCGGTCAGTTTTTCGTCGAAAGCTTTTTCTACGCTGGCAGCAACGAAGTTCTTGAAATCGTCTTGCAGGGCCAGGAAGTCGGTCTGCGAGTTGACTTCCAGCAGCACGGCTGCCTTGTCATTCGATTTGATGGCGATTGCGCCTTCAGCGGCAACGTTGCCAGCTTTTTTCGCAGCCTTGATGGCGCCCGAAGCACGCATGTCATCAATGGCTTTTTCGATGTCGCCGTCAGCCTTTTCCAGGGCTTTCTTGCAATCCATCATGCCTTCGCCGGTACGCTCGCGCAGTTCTTTGACCAACGCTGCAGTAATTGCTGCCATTTTCAAATTCCTCTTGGATAGGTTTTCAACCATTCCACCCGATCGAACGGGCGTTCAATTCTTCCCGAACCACCCATGTTGGCTGCCGCACATGACAAATACAGACGTGGGCGCCGACAAATGGTTTTCGAGGTGGCAAAAAGGGGGCCAAGCCCCCTTTTTGCTTACTGAGTCAACGCCAGGGGCGTCGATTACTCAGCTGCAGCCTGAGTTTCTTCAGCTGCGAATTCAACAGTACCGCCAGCAACGTTGTTGCGACCGCGGATAACTGCGTCAGCCATCGAACCCATGTACAGCTGGATAGCGCGGATGGCGTCATCGTTGCCTGGGATGATGTAGTCAACGCCTTCCGGGCTGCTGTTGGTATCGACAACACCGATGACCGGGATGCCCAGCTTGTTGGCTTCGGTGATCGCGATGCGCTCGTGGTCAACGTCGATCACGAACAGTGCGTCTGGCAGACCGCCCATGTCCTTGATGCCGCCCAGCGAACGATCCAGCTTCTCAAGATCACGGGAGCGCATCAGCGCTTCTTTCTTGGTCAGCTTGGCGAAAGTACCGTCTTCGGCTTGAACTTCAAGGTCACGCAGACGCTTGATGGAAGCACGAATGGTCTTGAAGTTGGTCAGCATGCCGCCCAGCCAGCGGTGATCGACGTACGGCGAACCGCAACGTGCTGCTTCTTCAGCAACGATCTTGCCAGCGGAACGCTTGGTGCCGACGAACAGAATCTTGTTTTTGCCCTGGGCCAGACGCTCTACGAAAGTCAGAGCTTCGTTGAACATTGGCAGGGTTTTTTCAAGGTTGATGATGTGAATCTTGTTACGCGCGCCGAAAATGTACTTACCCATTTTCGGATTCCAGTAACGGGTTTGGTGACCGAAGTGCACACCGGCCTTCAGCATATCGCGCATGTTGACTTGGGACATGATAGTTCCTTGATAAGTCGGGTTTGGCCTCCACGTATCCCAATGACCAACCAGAGGCATAAAGCCCAAGGCACCCAGGTCATCGTGTCGACACGTGTGTGGATTTAAGCTTTTCGGGGCATCCCCGGAAAGCGGCGCATTTTATACCACAGGGTGCGCAGAAACGGAACCCGGAATCTGTATTCGCACCAGTGACATGGGCGCAGCCCCCTTGGAATCGGCTCGATGGGCACCATTGTATAGATAGAAGCTGGACATGCAGGCGCGGATTTGCGCCTCCCGTCTGGTAGAATCGCGTTTTTCAGGGTCGCAAAATGTACGCTTGCCACCCAATTCGTATCCGTAAGCGCCGCCGAGCGCAGAGAGAGCCTGTATGACCGTCAACCTCAAAACCCCCGAGGACATCGCTGGCATGCGTGTCGCCGGCAAACTGGCCGCCGATGTGCTGGAAATGATTGCCGAACATGTCAAACCGGGCGTGACCACTGATCAGCTCAACCAGATCTGCCATGACTACATCGTCAACGTGCAGCAGGCCATCCCTGCCCCGCTCAACTACAAGGGCTACCCGAAGTCGATCTGCACTTCGATCAACCATGTGGTCTGCCACGGCATCCCGAACGACAAACCGCTGAAAAACGGCGACACCCTGAACATCGACGTCACGGTGATCAAGGACGGCTACCACGGCGATACCAGCCGCATGTTCCACGTCGGCGAAGTGCCGGTCTGGGCCGAGCGCCTGTCGCAGGTCACCCAGGAATGCATGTACAAGGCCATCGAGATCGTCAAGCCCGGCTGCCGCCTCGGCGACATCGGTGAAGTGATCCAGAAGCACGCGGAAAAGAACGGTTTCTCGGTGGTGCGCGAGTTCTGCGGCCACGGCATCGGCAAGGTCTTCCACGAAGAGCCGCAGATCCTGCACTACGGTCGCGCCGGCACCGGCATGGAACTGAAGGCTGGCATGACCTTCACCATCGAGCCGATGATCAACCAGGGCAAGGCCGACACCAAGGTGCTCGGCGACGGCTGGACCGCGATCACCAAGGACCGCAAGCTGTCGGCACAGTGGGAACACACCCTGCTGGTCACCGACACCGGCTACGAGATTTTCACTTTGCGCAGCGATGACACCATCCCGCGTATCTCGGCCTGACACCCAGAACGCTCCCAGCCTATAGAAGGAAAGCCAATCGATGCCGCAGGTGGATCCCGAACTCTTCGACCGCGGCCAGTTCCAGGCTGAACTGGCCCTTAAAGCGAGTCCGATCGCGGCGTTCAAGAAGGCGATCCGCCAGGCTCGCGAGGTCCTTGACACGCGTTTTCGCAATGGCCGCGACATCCGCCGGCTGATCGAAGACCGCGCCTGGTTTGTCGACAATATCCTGCAAAAGGCCTGGGAGCAGTTCAACTGGAGCGAAGACGCCGACATCGCCCTTGTGGCAGTGGGCGGCTACGGTCGCGGCGAGCTGCATCCCTATTCCGACATTGATCTGCTGATCCTGCTCGACAGTGCCGACCACGAAGTTTTCCGCGATTCCATCGAGCGTTTTCTGACGCTGTTGTGGGACATCGGTCTGGAAGTCGGCCAGAGCGTGCGCTCGGTCGACGAATGCGCAGAAGAGGCCCGCGCCGATCTGACCGTCGTCACCAACCTGATGGAAAGCCGCACCATCTGCGGCCCCGAGCGTTTGCGCCAGCGCATGCTCGACGTCACCAGCACCGCGCACATGTGGCCGGCCAAGGAGTTCTTCCTGGCCAAGCGTGCCGAGCAAAAGGCCCGTCACCACAAATACAACGACACCGAATACAACCTCGAACCCAACGTCAAAGGCTCGCCCGGCGGTCTGCGTGACATCCAGACGATCCTCTGGGTCGCCCGCAGACAGTACGGCACCCTGAACCTGCGCGCCCTCGCCGGCGAAGGCTTTCTGGTCGAAAGCGAAAACGCCCTGCTCGCCTCGTCCCGGGAATTCCTGTGGAAAGTGCGCTACGCCCTGCACATGCTCGCCGGCCGCTCCGAAGACCGCTTGCTGTTCGATCATCAACGCACCATTGCCGGCCTGCTTGGCTTTGAAGGAGACGACGCCAAACAGGCGGTCGAAAACTTCATGCAGCAGTATTTCCGCACCGTGATGAGCATCGCCCAACTGAGCGATCTGATCATCCAGCACTTCGAGGAAGTCATCCTCGCCCCGGAAGACGAAGCGCCGCCGCAACCGATCAATTCGCGCTTCCAGTTGCATGACGGTTACATCGAAGCGCGCAATGACAACGTGTTCCGCCGCACGCCGTTCGCCATGCTGGAGATTTTCGTGCTGATGGCCCAGCAGCCGGAAATCAAAGGCGTGCGCGCCGACACCATTCGTCTGCTGCGCGAACATCGTCATCTGATCGATGACAACTTCCGTAACGATATCCGCAACACCAGCCTGTTCATCGAGCTGTTCAAGTGCAAGATCGGCATCCATCGCAATCTGCGGCGAATGAACCGCTACGGCATTCTCGGCCGTTATCTGCCAGAGTTCGGCTTTATCGTCGGGCAGATGCAGCACGACCTGTTCCACATCTATACGGTCGATGCGCACACGCTGAACTTGATCAAGCACCTGCGCAAACTGCAGTACACCCAGGTCTCGGAGAAATTTCCGCTGGCCGCCAAGCTCATGGCCAAGTTGCCCAAACCTGAGCTGATCTACATGGCCGGCCTGTACCACGACATCGGCAAGGGCCGGCATGGCGATCACTCGGAGATTGGCGCGGTCGATGCCGAGGCGTTCTGCCAGCGCCATCAGTTGCCGGTGTGGGACAGCCGCCTGATCGTCTGGCTGGTGCAGAACCACCTGGTGATGTCCACCACTGCGCAGCGCAAGGATCTGTCCGACCCGCAGGTGATCCACGATTTCGCCCAGGCGGTCGGCGACGAAACGCGCCTCGACTACCTCTACGTGCTGACCGTGGCCGACATCAACGCGACCAATCCGACGCTGTGGAATTCATGGCGCGCCAGCCTGTTGCGCCAGCTCTACACCGAGACCAAACGAGCCCTGCGCCGGGGTCTGGAAAATCCGGTGGATCGCGAAGAGCAGATCCGCCAGACGCAGAGCGCCGCGCTGGACATTCTGGTGCGCGGCGGCACTGACCCGGACGACGTCGAGCAACTGTGGGCGCAATTGGGCGATGACTATTTCCTGCGCCACACCGCCGGCGACGTCGCCTGGCACAGCGATGCGATCCTGCAGCAACCGGTCGATGGCGGGCCTCTGGTGCTGATCAAGGAAACCACCCAGCGCGAGTTCGAGGGCGGCACGCAGATCTTCATTTATGCACCGGACCAGCACGACTTCTTCGCCGTGACCGTGGCGGCGATGGACCAGCTCAACCTGAACATTCACGACGCCCGGGTCATCACCTCGAGCAGCCAGTTCACCCTCGACACCTACATCGTGCTCGACAACGAAGGCGAATCGATCGGCGACAACCCGGCGCGGATCAAGCAGATCCGCGAAGGCCTGACCGAAGCGCTGCGCAACCCGGACGACTACCCAACGATCATCCAGCGCCGTGTGCCGCGCCAGCTCAAACACTTCGCCTTCGCCCCGCAAGTAACGATCCACAACGACGCCCAACGTCCAGTGACCGTGCTGGAGCTGACCGCGCCTGACCGGCCGGGCCTGCTGGCGCGGGTCGGAGGGATTTTCCTCGAGTTCGACCTGTCGCTGCAGAACGCCAAGATTGCGACCCTGGGCGAGCGCGTGGAAGACGTGTTCTTCATCACCGACGCGCACAACCAGCCGCTGTCCGATCCGCTGCTGTGCAGCCGTCTGCAAGATGCGATCGTCGAACAACTGAGCGTCAATCAGGAACCGGATATCAAACTTTCGCGGATCAGTATCTGAATCACCCGTTTATCCCTGTGAATGCAGCCCATGCTTTCCTCCGGTACATACAATCCCCTGTGGCGAGGGGATTTATCCCCGTTCGGCTGCGAAGCAGTCGTAAAACCTGTGTATGCGGACATTCAGTTGAACCGCAGTGATGGTTTTGGGGCCGCTGCGCAGCCCAACGGGGATAAAGCCCCTCGCCACAGAAAGCTCTTGAGCATTTAAAAGAGGCCCCAATGAACAACGCTCTGAACCAGCTCCAGCCGTACCCGTTCGAAAAACTCCGCGCCCTGCTCGGCAGCGTTACGCCGAACCCGGACAAGCGCCCGATCGCCCTGTCGATCGGCGAGCCGAAACACCGTTCGCCGAGTTTTGTCGCCGAAGCGCTGGCGAACAATCTGGATCAGATGGCGGTGTACCCGACTACCCTCGGCATTCCGGCCCTGCGCGAAGCCATCGCCGGCTGGTGCGAGCGTCGTTTTGGCGTGCCGAACGGCTGGATCGATCCGGCGCGAAATGTGCTGCCGGTCAACGGCACCCGTGAAGCGCTGTTCGCCTTCACCCAGACCGTGGTCAATCGTGGTGACGATGCGCTGGTGGTCAGCCCCAACCCGTTCTATCAGATCTACGAAGGCGCGGCGTTCCTCGCCGGGGCCAAGCCGCATTACCTGCCATGCCTGGATGAAAACGGCTTCAACCCGGACTTCGACGCCGTTTCGTCAGACATCTGGCAGCGCTGCCAGATCCTGTTCCTGTGCTCGCCGGGCAACCCGACCGGCGCGCTGATTCCGGTTGAGACCCTGAAGAAGCTGATCGCCCTGGCTGATCAATACGACTTCGTGATTGCCGCCGACGAGTGCTACAGCGAACTGTACTTCGACGAACAGACGCCGCCGCCGGGCCTGCTGAGTGCTTGCGTCGAACTCGGCCGGAATGACTTCAAGCGCTGCGTGGTCTTTCACAGCCTGTCCAAGCGCTCCAACCTGCCAGGCCTGCGTTCAGGCTTCGTTGCCGGCGATGCCGACATCCTCAAGGGTTTCCTGCTCTATCGCACTTACCACGGCTGTGCGATGCCAGTGCAAACCCAACTGGCCAGCGTTGCCGCGTGGAATGACGAAGTGCATGTGCGCGCCAACCGTGCGCTGTATCGCGAGAAGTTCGATGCGGTGCTGAACATCCTCAGCCCGGTGCTGGACGTACAGCGCCCGGACGGCAGCTTCTATCTGTGGCCGAATGTGCAGGGCGATGATGCGGCGTTCTGCCGCGATCTGTTCGAGCAGGAACACGTGACCGTGGTGCCGGGCTCGTATCTCTCACGCGATGTCGATGGCGTCAATCCTGGCGCCGGCCGTGTGCGTATGGCACTGGTTGCGCCGCTGGCGGAATGCGTCGAAGCCGCCGAACGGATTCGTGACTTCATCACCCGCCAGAAGTGATCACAGAGCGCTTGCGGCAGTCCCCTGCTGCAAGCGCTCAACCGGCTATTTGACCTGGCCCAGATTGGCCTCGCTCAAGTCCAGTTCGCCGAGCACTTCTCGCAACACGTCATCACCGATCTGGTGCTGACGACTGAGGCTGTAGAGTTCCAGGCGTTGCGCGCGCAGCGCTTTCAAACGCAGGCGACGCTCAAGCAGATCCATCTGGAATGCCAGCGCCTGAGCCTCGGCAGAATCATTGAACACATCAAGTTGATGGCGATATTCGGACATGATCCGCGCCTTGAGCTCCGCCGCCAGCGCTGCTTGAGCGGCATCCTGTGGGACGACTTCTTCGGTTTCCAGCGAGTGAATCGCCGCTTCGGCCGTCTTGCGCCAGGCGTCGCGCACTTCCTGACGACGCTTGTCGTCGGGACTTTTGTCGATGCCGCGCAGCAGCAAGGGCAGCGCGATACAGGCCGAGATCAGCGACAGCAGAATCACCCCGGCAGCAATGAAGATCAGCAAGTCACGCTCAGGAAAAGCCTCGGCGCCGATCAGCATCGGCACCGACATCACGCCTGCCAGCGTCACCGCCCCGCGCACACCGCCCACCGTCAGCAACCAGCATGAACGCGCCGTCGGCACTTGGGTCAGCTCGCCCTTGCCGCGCAGTCGGCGCAGCAACACCGACAAGCGCCAGATGCTTTGCACCCAGATGAACCGCAGCAGCACCAGCGCGACGAAAATCGCCAGCACATCGAGGCAGCGATAGAACAACGTTGGCCACAGCGTCGGCTCATGGCTGACCACGGCCTTGATGATGTCTGGCAATTGCAGACCAAGCAGCAGGAAGATCAAGCCATTGAACGCAAATTCGAGCAGCGCCCAAACGCTGCGGTTGAGCAGCCGCGTGCTGGTCTGGCGCGGCAGCAGGTCGAGCCAGCTTTGCATCATCCCCGCTGCCACCGCCGAGAGAATGCCCGAAGCGCCCAGACGTTCAGCCAGTACGTAAGCGGCGAACGGCAGCAGCAACATGAACACCACGTGAGTGGCCGGATCGTCCCAGCCCCGGGCGATCATCCACGCGCGCAGGCGCCCGACCAGCCAGCTCAACGCTACACCCACAGCCAGGCCACCGAGCGCCACCGCGACGAAGGTCAGACTGGCATTGGTCAACGAGAACACGCCCGTGACCGCTGCAGCGAGGGCGAATTTGAAGGTCACCAGGCCTGAGGCGTCATTCATCAGCGCCTCGCCCTGAAGGATGTGCATCAGCGGCGTGGGGAGACGGTTCTGCGAAATCGCTGAAACCGCTACGGCGTCTGTCGGTGACAAAACCGCTGCAAGGGCGAAGGCCACCGGCAGCGGAATCGTCGGCAACAGCCAATGAATGAAATAGCCGGCACCGACCACGGTGAACAGAACAAGGCCGACGGCCAGGGTCAGGATCGGTCCGCGCAATTGCCAGAAGGCGCGTTTGGGCATGCGCCAGCCATCGGAAAACAGCAGCGGCGGCAGGAACAGAAACAGGAACAATTCCGGGTCGAGGGCGACGTGCAGCCCCAGGGTCGGCCAGGCGAGCAAGGCACCGGCGGCGATTTGCACCAGCGGCAATGGCAGCGGGATAACCCGCCCGACCAGTCGCGAGACGCTGACCAGCATCAGCAGGATCAGGACGGTGTAAGCAGTTTGCATAAAACGGAAATCTCAGGCGATCGACAGCGTTGAACTGCCATATTAGCGCCTTAGGCTGTGGCTGACCGTTGCACCTATGTCGCACGACCGCAAGCGACACCCTTGTGGGAGCGAGCCTGCTCGCGAAAGCGGTCGTTCAGCACACAGAGATATTGATTGATGTGGCCTCTTCGCGAGCAGGCTCGCTCCCACAGGTTTTACAGCGTTACGACAACCGTGGCCGACGAAACCGTCCGGTCATGGCATAATCCGTCACCATTTTTTTCCAGCACCTGTAAAGGGGGCGATTCCTTGGCCGTTTCAAGTAAAACGTTGCACCTTTTCGGCATCAAAGCCTGCGACACCATGAAAAAGGCGCGCACCTGGCTCGATGAACACGCTGTCAGCTATGACTTTCACGATTACAAGACCGCCGGCATTGACCGTGAGCACCTGACCCAATGGTGCGACGAGCACGGCTGGCAAACCGTGCTGAACCGCGCCGGCACGACCTTTCGCAAACTCGACGACGAACGCAAAGCCGATCTCGACCAAGCGAAAGCCATCGAACTGATGCTCGCGCAACCCTCGATGATCAAGCGCCCGGTGCTCGATCTCGGTGACCGAACCCTGATTGGCTTCAAGCCAGATATCTACGCGGCCGCTCTGAAGTAAGCAGCCCGTCACTCTTTGTAGAGGTATTCACATGTCCAATTCCCTGTTCAGCATCGCCTTTGGTGTCGGCACCCAGAACCGTCAAGGCGCATGGCTGGAAGTGTTCTACGCACAACCACTGCTCAATCCTTCGGCCGAACTGGTCGCAGCGGTCGCGCCGATCCTCGGTTACACCGAAGGCAACCAGGCCATCACCTTCACCACCGCCCAGGCCGCGCAACTGGCTGAAGCCGTGAAAGGCATCGACGCTGTGCAAGGCAAGCTGCTGACTCGCCTGGCTGAAAGCCACAAGCCGTTGGTTGCCACGCTGCTGGCCGAAGACGCGCAACTGACCTCCACGCCTGAGGCCTACCTCAAGCTGCATCTGCTCTCGCACCGTCTGGTCAAGCCGCACGGCGTCAGCCTCGCCGGTATCTTCCCGCTGCTGCCGAACGTGGCGTGGACCAGCCAGGGCGCGATCGACCTGAGCGAACTGGCGGAAATGCAACTCGAAGCGCGTCTGCGCGGCGAACTGCTGGAAGTGTTCTCCGTGGACAAGTTCCCGAAGATGACCGACTACGTGGTACCGGCCGGCGTGCGTATCGCTGATGCCGCACGTCTGCGTCTGGGCGCCTACGTCGGCGAAGGCACCACCGTCATGCACGAAGGTTTCATCAACTTCAACGCCGGCACCGAAGGCCCGGGCATGATCGAAGGCCGCGTTTCCGCTGGCGTATTCGTCGGCAAGGGTTCGGACCTGGGCGGCGGTTGCTCGACCATGGGTACCCTGTCGGGCGGCGGCAACATCGTGATCAAGGTCGGTGAAGGCTGCCTGATCGGCGCCAACGCCGGTATCGGTATTCCATTGGGCGACCGCAACACTGTCGAGTCGGGCCTGTACGTGACCGCCGGCACCAAGGTTGCGCTGCTGGACGAGCACAACAATCTGGTCAAGGTTGTGAAGGCGCGCGAGCTGGCTGGTCAGACTGACCTGCTGTTCCGTCGTAATTCGGAAACCGGTGCTGTGGAATGCAAGACCCACAAATCGGCGATCGAACTGAACGAAGCGCTGCACGCTCACAACTAAGCAGCACATCGACCTCCTGTGGGAGCGAGCCTGCTCGCGAAGCTTTTGGCGTATCCAAGAAACGCCTTCGCGAGCAGGCTCGCTCCCACAAGGTTTGGCGTACACCCCGCCCAATTTCACAGGGCTGAACCCATGATGATCCCCTCCCCGTGGCGCGCCGATTTCCCGGCCATCGCCGCGCTGCAACGGCAAGACCAGACCTATCTGGACAACGCCGCCACCACGCAAAAACCCCGTGCCCTGCTCGACGCACTGACGCATTACTACGCCAACGGCGCGGCCAATGTGCATCGTGCGCAACACCTGCCCGGTGCCCACGCGACACAAGCGTTCGAAGACAGCCGGCGCAAGGTTGGCCAGTGGCTGAATGCCGGTGACAGCGGGCAGATAATTTTCACGCACGGCGCCACCAGTGCCTTGAACCTGCTGGCTTACGGTCTTGAACATTTGTTCGAGCCGGGCGATGAGATTGTCATCAGCGCTCTGGAGCATCACGCCAACCTGTTGCCGTGGCAGCAACTGGCGCAACGCCGCAACCTGAAACTGGTGATCCTGCCGCTGGATGCCGACGGCCTGATCGACCTCGCCGCTGCCGTGCATCTGCTCGGCCCGCGCACGCGTTTGCTGGCGGTCAGTCAGCTGTCCAACGTCCTTGGTGCCTGGCAACCGCTGACCGCTTTGCTCGGCATGGCCAAGGCGCAGAACGCGCTGACGGTAGTCGATGGCGCGCAAGGCGTGGTGCACGGCCGGCATGATGTGCAGGCGCTGGGTTGCGACTTCTATGTGTTTTCCAGCCACAAACTCTACGGCCCTGAGGGACTGGGCCTGCTGTTCGGACGCAACGCTGCGCTGGAGCAATTGCAGCCATGGCAGTTCGGCGGCGAGATGGTGCTGGACGCCAACTATCAGGATTCGCGCTTCCGCCCGGCGCCGTTGGGGTTCGAGGCGGGCACACCGCCAATCGCCAGTGTCATCGGCCTCGGAGCGACCCTCGACTACTTGGCCGGTTTGGATCAGGACGCCGTATCTGCCCATGAAGCGGCGCTGCACGACTATCTGTTGCGCGGCCTCGCCGCCCGCAATGGCATTCGCTTGCTCGGCAAGCCGCAACTGGCGCTGGCCAGTTTTGTCGTCGAAGGCGTGCACAACGCTGATCTGGCGCATCTGCTCACCGAACAAGGCATCGCCGTGCGCGCCGGGCATCACTGCGCCATGCCGCTGATGAAAAGCTTCGAACTGGCTGGCGCGATTCGCGTGTCGCTGGCGCTGTATAACGACTCGGAAGATCTGGAGCGCTTTTTCGAGGCGCTGGATCAGGCGCTGGAGTTGTTGCGATGAGCCTGCCGGTGGAAGCGGCCGAAGCGCTGCAGACGTTTCAGACTGCGGCGGGCTGGGAACAGCGCGCGCGGCTGCTGATGCAGTTTGGCGATCGCTTGCCGGCGCTGGATGACGCGCAAAAGTGCGAGGCCAATCGGGTGCATGGTTGTGAGAGCCAGGTGTGGCTGGTCGGGGATTTGCGCGACGGGCACTGGCAGTTCAAGGCAAGCAGCGATGCGCGGATGATTCGCGGGTTGGTGGCGTTGCTGCTGTTGCGGGTCAATGGCTTGTCGGCGGTGGAGTTGCAGCAGGTGGATCTGCCGCAGTGGTTCAATCAGCTGGGACTGTCGCGGCAGTTGTCGCCTTCGCGCAGTAATGGCCTGAATGCGGTGCTCCAGCGGATGAATGAGTTGGCGCGCTAATCGCCTGCTCGCGAAGAGGCCCTCATTAATACCTTCAGGCTTGAGGCTTGACCCGGTCCGCCGGGCGCCGAACACCAGCGACAATCTTGTCCACAGCCTTGGTCGCTGCGACCATGCCAAATGTCGCGGTAACCATCATCACCGCGCCAAACCCGCCGGCGCAGTCGAGCTTCACGCCGTCGCCGACAAAACTCTTCTGCAGACAAATGCTGCCATCCGGTTTCGGGTAGCGCAGCTGTTCGGTGGAAAACACACACGGCACGCTGTAGTGACGGGTCACGGTGCGGGAGAAGCCGTAGTCCCGGCGCAACGTCGAACGGACTTTCGAGGCCAGCGGATCGTTGAAGGTGCGGTTCAAGTCGCAAACCTGAATCAGCGTCGGGTCGATCTGCCCGCCCGCGCCGCCGGTGGTGATGATCTGGATCTTGCGGCGTTTGCACCAGGCGATCAGCGCCGCTTTGGCGTTCACCGCATCGATGCAGTCGATCACGCAGTCGATGTTCGGCGTGATGTATTCGGCCATGGTGTCGCGGGTGACGAAATCGGCCACGGCGTGCACCGTGCAATCGGGGTTGATCCCGCGCAGGCGCTCGGCCATCACCTCGACCTTGGGTTTGCCGACAGTGCTGTCCAAGGCGTGCAACTGACGGTTGGCATTACTGACGCAGACGTCGTCGAGGTCGAACAACGAAATCTCGCCAACTCCGCAACGGGCCATGGCTTCCGCCGCCCAGGAACCGACGCCACCAACGCCGACGATCGCCACATGGGCGGCGCGCAAGCGTTCCAGCC